>CAWAHD010000001.1:0-2613602 GCA_963781785.1 uncultured Isosphaeraceae bacterium
GGGAAAAGGCGTTTGGGTGGTCTCAGGGCCAGGTCCTCACACTCTTGGCATTGCCGATCGAGTTGGTCGTCAGGCCCAGCGTGCCGGCGTTGGCGTCGATCAGCGTACCCATCTCCGAGCACAGCGTGTTGAGCATGGCGAAGACGGCGTGAGCGTGCCGGAGCTTGGTGATTGCCGACGGGAACGACATCGGCTTGCCGCTGTTGAATTCCTCGATGACCTGGCGCAGGTAGCGATAGGCGTCCTCGAGGTTGCCGTCCTTGGCGCCGCGCAGGAGCTCCAGGGGCTTCTTGAGCGTGTTCAGGTTGGCGTCGACGTACGTCAGGCCGGTCGTGTTGACGGTCGGCGGGTTGACGGCGTACGAATTGGTCGGGATCGGCGCCGAGACCGTCACGCTCGAGGCCGTGGTCCCGGTCGCGACGAGCTGGAACGGCCCGGTCGACGATGTACTGATATAGGTGTTCCGCGCGATGTTGCCCGTCTGCAAGGACGGGAACGTGACGACGAGCTTCTGGCCCAACGTGATGGCCTGGCCGGTCGAGGCCGGGGAGGCGGTCGTCTCGCCGAACCCGTTGGTCTCGGTGACGACGGCGTAGTAATCGGACGCCGCCGGCAGCGTGCCGCCCGAGCCGGTCTCGGTCAGGGTCGGCGCTGAGCTCGGCGCGGCCGTGGCGCCCTGCGCCGTGATCAGGAGTTCCAGGTGCCCCGAGGCGCCGCCGGATTGGAATTCGGCGAACGTCGTCCCCGAGGCGACTACGGTCGGTGCAGTGTAGGACATGGGTCCGCCTTATCGAGTATAGGAGTGAGTGGCGCCGTTGACCGCGACCGCTTGCGCAGTCCCGTCGCCGTGGGGAAGCGCAACCGGCGGCGTATCGAAATCGGACAAGACGATGAAGTGGCGCGGCGCCGTCAGCCGGAACGCGGCGCTGGCGTCGTCGATCATGTTTGCGGCGGCGGCGGCCAGCGCGTGCAATTTGGCGCATTCCTGCTCGCACTGCTGGAGCGTCCCCTTGATCTGGCCCAGTTCGGGACCGCCGAAGACGGGATAACCGTCTTCCTTGCGCGCTTTGTGGTAGCGCTCGCAGAGCTGGGACAGAAGAACCGAGACCCGGTAAATCTCGGGGTTGTTTCGCGCCCGATCGGCCAGGACCTGGGTGATGCCCAGCCGGGCCGTCTGCTGTCCGAGGTAGTGCGGGGTGCCGCGGAATCGCCACATAGTTCAATTGTCTCGAAGGTGAAGGTTTTCCCGCGCGGGAGCGGTCTTCATTCCCTGCGTTGTCAGCCGCCGGCCTTTTATCGGCGCGGCGCGGGATTTGCGCTGCCTGTCCTGAGCGTAGTCGAAGGGTCAATTGGCGCTGAACGCCGTGATCCCACTTACCCAGGCGTGATGGGATTCGTTGACGACTTCGATCGCCAGCTCGGCGATCCACTCGCCTTCGACCATGTCGCCGCGGTTGCCGCGCAGGTTCCAGTACGGGTTCCGCTTGTTGCGGATATAGACCTCGCTGGAGGTCAGCGCAATCGCCGTGTAAGCCGACAAGAGCGGCGCTTCGACGATCGTCACGCCGTGCAAGAACGGCGCTTCGAGGACGTTGATCGGCGTCCCGAAAACGGTCTCGCCGGCCGGGATGCGCTGGATAGCCTGGCCCCATGTGGCGAACCCGCTCATGAAGTTCGTCGAGACGACCAGGAGATCGGGCTCGCCGCCGCCGGTGCGCGCTGCCTGCAAGGTGTCGCGGATCAGGTCAGTCGACCCGTAGGCGCTCGCATTGGTCGGCGACACGGTGTTGTTGGTAGTCAAGATGTTCTTGAGGCCGTTCATCTTGGCCGTGGTCGCGGTATCGGTCCCGGTCGTGTCGGCGGTCGGGGCCTGCGCCAGGCCGTAGTAACAGCAATTCTCGATGTCGTCGACCATGTTCTGGAGCTGGATCGTCATGTTGAAATCGAACGGCGACTGAATCCCGCCCGGCATGACCTGCGCCGCGCCGTCTGCGCCGAGCCGCCGACCTGGACGGGGAACTGGAAGGTCTGGCAATACTGCGTCCGGCTGCTGCCGATCGAGGTCAGGCCGGTCTGGTTGACCTCGGCGCCGGTCCGGCTGTTGCCGATCAGGTTGACGACCGACGACGTGGCGACGGAGGTCGTGGCCGTGGTGCCGGCGACACCGCGCAAGACAGTCACGGTATTGGTCCCGGTCGGGTCGCCGCTGATCTGGACGTATTCGCTCGACCCCGACGTCATGTCGATGAGCTGGAGCACGTCGTGGTTCATCAGGAACGTCGCATCGGCCAGGACGAGGCCCGTGGTCGTCGAGGCGGTGAGCGCCGTCGAGATGGTCGTCGACCGCGCCCGGTAGAAGTGCGAGTACATCAGGAAGTCGGTGCGCTCGACCGGTACGTACGGCAACCGGGTAACGAGCGGGTTGCGGTTGGCAAACCAGTTGCGGATCGCGACGGTGATGTCGTTCCGCGCTTCAATCCCGGCTTGCTGGGTTCCCAGGAACCCTTGAAGAAAGTTACTCATCGGATATCATCTCATGCAGCGTGCGCAGGATCTCGACGTGCTGCAACGTCGGCCGGGTGTGCGCTCGAGGCGCGGATTTCGGAGAGACGGCGGTATGGACGGCGTCTTGCGACGGGATGTCAAGTACGGGAAGCTGACCGTCCGGCCCGACGTCGATGCGTTTCTGGCCGAGGTGATCGCCGTGTGCCGGCGACATGGGATGTCGCTATCGCATGAGGATCATCACGGTAGCTTCGAGATCGAGGCGTTCGATGCAGAGTTGGTAGCCTGGCTTAACAAGGCCCGCGCTGGCAGGACGTGCCCCAGGCCGCCATTACCACCAGGATCACCACATTGGGAGGTAGTCTAATGGAATCAAACCAGATCAAGGGCGAGAACGACACCCGCGAACGCTTAGCGCTGCTTACCGGAGCGATCCAAGGATCGATTGTAACCTTCGAGTCGGTGGCGGCGGAGGCGACGAATCCGTTGCGCACCGGTGAATTCCGAATGTACGCGGCTAACCTGCGATCGATCGTCGAACGATGGGGCGCCGGGCGCGTTACCGCGCCGGCAACCACACATGGCCCACGAGAACACCCAACCAGAACACCAGCGCCAATCCCACCGACGGCCAGCGCCAAAACAACCGTCCCGCGCAGCGCGAAATCGAAGCGTCGGGTCCCCACCACGCGATAACGGCGACGTCGTACGCGACGATGAGCGCGGTCGTCGCGGCGATGAACGCCAGGGTCAGCCATTGGGCGGAGGGGGTTGGCATGCGACTTTTCCACGAGGGCCAGCGCGTGCGCTGGAGGGCACCGTGGTACGGCGCACGAGGCACGTCTCAGATCGGGTGCTAGTCCGCTGGGACGACGGCTCCTCCCATTACGTCGATCGATCCGCGCTCGAGCCGATTACGCCTGCTTCGCCGCCGGGAACGGCCGGAGACCGAATCCCGCCATCGCCTGCTTAGTCCCCTCGGACGTCCACGAGCGCTGGATGTTGCCGGGGGTCGTCTCGGCCTTGCGTTGCGCGTACATGGCCAGGATCGCCTCGTCCATCGTCTGGGGGACGACGGGCGCCGCCGGATTGGCCGGCGGTGTCGGCGCGGCGTTGTGCGCCCGGTCGAGCCGGCCGTGCCGCCGCCGGCGTTCTGGGCCCGGACGAAATGCGCGTATTCGGGTCGGGCCAGTTGCGCCGCGACGAAGTCGGCCGGGGGCTGGAAGCCGGCGGCGCTCTGGACCTTGAAACTATCGCCGTGGGGCTCGACGACGAACTTGCCGCGCCAGAGCTCGGTCAGTTGGTCGGCGGCGCCCGGAACGAGCGGCTGGGACGCCAGCGCCCGCGCTAGTTCGCCGTCCAGGGCATAGCGCTTGGCGCGGTTCTCGATCTCACTCAAACGGCCGCGCTCGGCGTCGATCTGGCGCTGGGAGTGCTCGCGCAATTCTTTGAAGGCGTTCTCAAACTGGCCCTTTTGCGCCATCGCCGTCAATTGCTCTTCGCGGGCCTTGGCCTCGGCCGCGCGCTGATCGGCCTGGATTTTGGCCAGGTCTTCGCGCGTTTTCACGAGCGACGCCCACTCGTCGATCGGGACGGGGACGAACTTCGGCGGGTCGACGATCGCCGCGGGAGCGGTCGGCGGCGGCGGCGCAACGGGCGCGACGGGCGCGGCGATCTGGGCGGCGGCTGGTGCTGCGGGGGTCGATGGGGTTTCAGCGGACATACAGTGCCTCTAAAAACGGGGAAACGGATCGGCTAGTCTTCGATCGGCGGCTTCCACGGCCCCGGTCCGACGTGGATCGGGTGATGATGCCGATGTCGATGATGACTCGGCGGATGCGCCGTTATCTCGGGATCGGCCAGCGGCGCCGCCGGTCCGAACCGCGGCGTCGTGCGCCCGGCCCAGTTGGCACCGATCGACGACTTGCCGCTGTCAAGGTGCAGGACGACGACCTCGGGGACAACCTGCCGCTGACGCCGGTCCCACTGAAGCGCGAACTGGACGTCGGTCCGGGCGGCGTCGCCGTGCACGGCGCGGTAGTTGCGCACGTGGTAGCCGCGGTCGACCGAGGCGCTACCGTGGAAGAGCTGGAAGAATCCGATGGGGACGTACCCGTGGATCTTCGAGACCCAGCGGGAACCCACCGGAAACGTGGGATGAAACCAGTGCCCGCACTCATGCGCGTGATTGTCCCAGCATCCGGCATGGCGCTTGAGGCGCTCCCACTCGTCGAATCCGGATAGGTTGCATCGGTCGGCGCCGTAAATCACCCGCTCGTCGAGATGCGCCCAATCGAGGAACTGGCGGAACTTGCGCGGTAGAACGATATCGGCGTCGAGGTGCAAGATCCAGTCATGCGCCCCGATCTGGTCGAGACCGCGCTGGATCATCCGCGCCTTGTTGAACGGGCCGCCGCGCTGATGGTCTTCCGACAGGACGTGATGCACGGAGTGCCGCCGGCAGACGGCGCGGGTCTCCTCGTCGTCGGGCGACGTGACGACGACCAGGTCGTCGACGAGGGGAAGATTCTCGCGGATTGTCTCGGCGAGGAAATCGCCGTAGCCGATGCAGACAGTAACGACTTCGATTCTCAATCGCGGCGCCCCTCAGACCAGGAAGAAACACACGACCTCGGCGACCGAAAGCCCGACGGCGAGCCAGAGGAACTCGCGCCCGGCGGCGGCGAGCCACGCGCCGAGTAAACCGCCGACCCAGAGATGCGCGATCGCCTGGAACGCCTCGTGCTTGATTCCGGCGGCGCGGAGCGCGATGAGCGCGATTGACACGGCGATCGGCCAGACGGTTTTCATGGCGCGCCTTTCGGGACGTCGTTCCCCAGGATCCGGACCCCGCGCTCGGCCGCCGCGACGAACAGCATGTCGAGCGCGAACTGGACGCGGTCTGACGGGTCGGTCGTCTTCGCGCGCTTGGCGACCAGGTCGCCGATCGCCCGCAGCCAGAGCCGCTGCTGCGCTTCGTAATCGAGCGCCGCGTCGATCATGTCGTCGGCGGTCGGTTCGGCGGTGTCTTCGTCGGGGTCGCCAGCCATTGGGAGGCACTGCGCCTGATGTCAGAGAGAAGTTGGCTCACACGACACTCGGAATCATGTTCGAAATCATAGTCCCGCCACTCTGACCGGTCGGGTCCTCGCCGCCGGCCTGTTCGGCGCTGCCGGCGCCCTCGAGCGCTCGGCGCGGTCGTGAATGTCCGGACCGGCCATCTCGCGCAGCGCTTCCTTGAGCTGGCTCTTGGTCTCGACCAGGAGCTCGATCTCGTCGTCGAGGACCTTGTATTCGTCGTCGTCCAAGCCGACGAGCAATTGCCGGATCGCCGCCTGGATCAATTCGCGCTCGGTGTTCGGCGCGTTCCCGCAATTCATCAGGACGGCCTGAAGCTGGGTCGTCCCGGCGATCAGCGCGTCGGCGTCGTTCAGCTCGAACCGCGCCGGGTAGGCGACCTGGATCGCCTCGCGGTCGGCGGGCGCTGGCGGCGCATTGCGCAAGACGAGGAGCGCGTATTCGGCGATGAAGCGCTCGGCCTTCGCCAGTGATTTGGCGATCGAGCCCAGGAGCTTGTGTCCGGTGTGCTGGTCGAGCTGCTTGGAGACGCCGGATTGCGCCGTCGTGCCGCCGCCGGCGCTCGATTGCGTGGCGCCGGCCGGCTTGGTCAGGCAGGCGCGGCGGTCCTTGGCGTCGACGATGTCCTGTTTGTTCTGGCGCAGCGATTCGGCGGGGTCTTTGGGCGGCGAGACGTATTCCCAGCCTTCGTAGGCGCCGGATTCCGGGTTCTTCTTTTTGGGCAGGACGTAGCCGGGACCGATCGACAGCGTGTTGTCGGCCTTGCAAAAGTCCTCGGCGCCCGATAGGAGTGGATGCGCTTGGAGCGTGTCGGATAGGATCAACTCGGAATCGCGGTTGTAAAACTCGCGCTGGAGTTCCGCGATCGCCTCGTAACGGCTCTTGCCCACCGTGGGGGTGCGATGTTTTTTCACATCGATCAGACGCACTATCGGGACACGGCCGAAATTGTGCGGGACGCGCTCAAGGATCCGGTCGCCATCGTACGAGTAAAGAATCGATTCATTCGATCGCCAGAGCCGATAGCGCACGTAATTGCGGCGCCACGCCTCGCCGACCTGGCCGGTGTCCTCGGGATTGACGGCGTTCCCGTTCTTGTCGAGGTCGACCCGATCGCTCGGATCCTGGTACTCACGGACCAGGCATTCCGTATAACGTCCGGCGGCGTCGGCGCGCCACCAGACCATGTTCTCGGGCAGGATGTACGACGCGACGGCGGTATCTAGCCCCATCGCCTGCTCGTCGGCGCGCGTCCGGATGTCCCCCATCTCCGGCGACGCCTTGGGGTGGTCGATGCAGACGTCGAGGCACCCCAGGACCATCAGGAGCGGCGCCACGGTCTCGCGCATCCAGTCGTCGATCGGCGTCCCGCGCCCGTCGACGTCGGTCCACCAGGCCTCGAGCTCTGCCGGTCCCTCGCGGTGGACTTCCTGGTCATACACTTTGGCCAGATGGATCTCGACCGCCTCCGCGACGAATTCCGGCACCGGCGTCCGGGCGCGGCGCAGTTCATAGTCGTCGTCCTGCGCGGTCGCCGCCGGGTCGGCGCCCAGCATCCCCGGGTACGGTCCATACCCGACGTCCTGGGTCTGGGTGTTGACCATTCCCATGTACCCGGCGAAGCCCTGGTAGACGTTCGGGTACTGCTGGGGGTCGGGGTACTCGCGCCGATGGCGGAAGAGGTTGCGGCAGGGCAGACCCTTGCGGTCCGGGCCGTAGACGGCGTTCCGGTACCGGTCGCCGCCCTCGTACGAATCGAGGAGCCAGCGCCAGCGGATCTGGTGCTCGAGCCAATCGACGTGCCGGCGCTCGACGACGAGTTTTCCGTCGAGCGCCTTATCCTTGCTCATCAGGCGCACGGTCGGGTTGATGCCGTCATTCACGGCGCCGCCGTCGCGGCCGACGCCGAGGCCGGCGGGGGACGACGTGTCTCGGGGTGACTTCCAGGGGGACCAGGGCATGCAACGAAAGAATAAAGCTAGAAGACAAACGCGAAGGAAGAAATCAGCCAAACACAATGACCGCGATCGACGTCCACAATCGCCATATTAGCGGTATCAGCAACCCGATCGTGACCAGGTAGACTAGGACGTCGATCCACGAGTAGCGGGGATGGTGCATCGGATATCAAACGTTTAGACTGGGGAGTCGAGCAAACTCAGGCAACGGGACGGAAGAATACGTCTCCGCAGACCGCGCGCCAGGTTGCCCAATTGAGTTGTAGTCCCGTCTCGGGCAACACGTTCATGTAGAGGCGAATCATCGACATGGTCACAATCTCCCGGTAGTGTCTTTGTTTCAGACTCTGTGGCTGCGCTTAGCCTCGAGGAAACCTTAGCTTGAGGCCGACTCGAAATGGTTTGCCTAGGTTTTCGAAGGAATGTCGAGCAGCCTTCGAAGCATTCAGCGATAAACTGCACGGCTGCGCTCAGGCGTAAAAATCCAGCCCCTCGACGATATGGCAAGTCTGGCGAAGGATTGTAAAATTAAAAGCATATTCATCGGATGCAATAAATAATCATTAAGTCCCGAGTTACTCTGTATGCCAATCGGGTGATTATGCCTAAACGTGGTGTCTGGCCGGGCTAGGCATCCAACTTTCTGGGACTCCGCTCGCAATGTGTCGCCAACCGCCGTTTTTACCTTCCCTAGCGGGGTTTATCGTGACCCAGAGTAAGAAGCTTTCATTCGAAGTCAGAAAGGTAATGCACGCCAAGTGTTCGGTCTTGTACGCTGCGCTTCATGAGAACCGAAGGCGCATCGAACAAACTGGAACGCCCGCGCCTGCTCGCCGTGATGCGCATGCGCGATGGGCACTCGACCCAGGAAGTCGCAGACTTCCTCGATGTCGATCCTTCTTCCGCCCGGCGCTGGTTTGCCGCATTCCAACGCCGCGGTCCCGAGAGTCTTGTTGCACGCCGGGTTCCGGGGCGTTCCCAAAAGTTAACTTCGACCGAACAGAAGATTGCCCTGCGCTCGCTGACTGAGAGCCCGCTAGCCTGGATACCCACGGATAAAAAAAGCCTAGCAGAACAGCCGTGCGGTTCCACGGTTTTTCGGCTAGATCGTGGGATTGCCGCAGCTTGTCTGGTTTATCTCTATACCGATTCCCGCCGCGCTAGTTATCTGATCCAGCTTCGCTGATCATTTCAGTTCCGCCAGTTTCCTCTCGGTTTTCCCAACTTTCCTCTTTGGCCTTGACGAGATCCCCCAGAGTGAGATTTGGGGTACATGTTTGCCAGTGAGCCCAAAGAACTAACTGACGTCGCCCGGGTCTTCGTCGAACCCGCCAACGCCACTCACCGTCAGTACGAGGCCCCTCGCGCATTCTTCGTCGCTGGTGTTCCCGCCGTCGAGGTGGCTCGCCGTTTCGGTTACACCCCAGGCAGCTTTTGCGTCCTGCTCCATCAGTTCCGTCAGAATCCCCACCACCCATTCTTCCTCACACCTGCCGAGGGACTCCAGTCCGCACCCAAATCCGATCCCCTACGCGATCTCGTCATCGCCCTCCGCACACAGAACCTCTCAATCTACGATATCAGCCGTGATCTGGCCCACCAAGGCCACCGCCTCAGTCCGGTCACAGTCGCCCAGATCCTCAAGAAGGAAGGATTCGCTCGCTTGCGACGCCGGGGCGATGACGAGCGTCCACGAGGTTTGTGGCCGACAACCGCCGAGGTCGTTGATATCCGGCAACTCGACTTGAGCCCGCGCTCGTTCAACACGCAATTCGGCGGCTTGTTCCTTTTCCTGCAGATACTGGCTGCGATCCCCTTGGATCGCATCCTCTCAAGCTGCGGGATTCCCCGGATCGGAGATGATCCCGTCCGGCTGCGCCATGCGATCGCTCTTGGCCTTGAAGCCATTCGGAAGTCGAAAAACTAACGCCCAGCGTAAAGCATGATTCGGCGTATGGCCTAATTGTTAGGCTTTTTTTATCCGTAGGCATCCAGGCTACAGCACGGATACCCGACCAAGTTGCGGATCGCGTAGTGCCTGGGCCAGTTGATCTAAGCGGGGTTCGGCGTGAGGCTGAACTCGAGGTATCTCAGTGCGTGGTTACAGGACCGAGGCATCACTCCACAAAAACCCCAACGCGTCCCGCGAGGGCGCGACCGACAGGCAATTGCCTAGTGAAGTGAACCTTCAACCGGGAAAGGAATGAGGGAGGCTCTCTCATCGGCAGGAGAGTATAACTCTCCTTGCGGGACTCGGTCCCATCACGTGTATCGAGGAGAGCCTCCCATGACCAGTTTAGCCGAGCGGTTTGCCGAGGACATCACCCTGGAGTATTCCCTCATCGACCGCATGCGCGTCCACGGCCACATCATGAAACTGCAAAATGTGGGAATGCTCGGTGCCTTCTTTCAGCGCTTCCGCGGTGTCGACTGGATCGAGCCCCGCGACCTCCAAGAGCTCACCACTGAGTTCGTGCAGTCCGTCGAGGCGTTGGCCCAAACGAACGGCATCCCGCTGCTCGCGGCCAAGCCCGGTGAGGGGCACGTTGATCAAGCTGCTCGGTTCCTGGACCGCGTGGCTGACCGCGATGAAGCCATTTACTGCATCATCAAAGTTCAGGAGGAAGTTTCATCGTTCGTTTCCTACGTCCCCAAGCACGGAGAGGACAGAACACGCAAGATCGCCCGTGGCCGCCGCCAGGGCGATTGCGCCATGATGGGTAATCTGGCATGATTGGGCGAACGCATTGTCGCCGCTTGTTGCGAAGCAGCAGGGGTAGAGAAGCTTGCGCGAGTCCGGAATCCATGCCATGTCGAAACCCAAGTCCGTTCGGATTGCAGACCATTTTGCGGAGCTCACGGATCCGCGGCGTCGGGAGGTGGTATATCCGCTGATCAATGTGGTGGTCATTGCAGTTTGCGCGGTGATTTCTGGCGCGGATGATTTCGTCGCCATTGCCAGATTTGGGACAACCAAGCGAGAGTGGCTGGCACGATTTCTGGACTTGGAGAATGGTATCCCGTCGCACGATCGTTTCAATGCGATCTTCGCCGTCATCAAGCCGGCGGAGTTCGAGAAGTGTTTGCTGAGTTGGATCACGGCCTTGCACGAAATCACCGATGGCCAGGTGATCGCCATTGACGGGAAAACGCTCCGCCGCAGCTTCGACTCGGCCAACAGTAAGGCGGCCATTCATATGGTGAGCGCTTGGGCGACCGCCAATCATATCAGCTTGGGACAGGTCGTCGTCGACGCCAAGAGCAACGAGATCACCGCCATTCCGAAACTGCTGGAAATGCTCGAATTGTCGGGCGCTATGGTCACTATCGACGCGATGGGTTGTCAGACCGAAATCGCGAAGCAAATCGTCGGCGCAGGCGCGGATTATTGCCTGGCCGTCAAGGATAACCAACCGACATTGCATCAGGGGATCATCGACTTCTTCGAGAAGCACGTGGAGGACGATTTCGCGGGCATCCGGATGCGTTACCACGTGACTGACGAGAAAGGGCACGGCCGGGAGGAGGCACGTTACTACATGATCTGTCCCGTTCCCGAGGACTTGCCAGACCGTTCGCGTTGGACTGGTCTGAAGGCGATTGGAGTTGCCATCAACGAAACTCAGCGCGACGGAAAGAGGGTGGGTGAAAACCGCTATTACATTCTGAGCAAGTTTGTCGCGGCCCGTCGCTTCGCCGACGCGGTGCGCGGCCACTGGAGCATCGAGAACCGTCTGCATTGGCAACTCGATGTCACCTTTCAGGAAGACCAGTGCCGCATTCGCCAAGGTCACGCTGACGCGAATTTCAGCATCCTCCGCCGCACCGCGCTGAGCCTACTGAAGAACGAGACCACACTGAAGGTCGGTATCAAGAACAAACGCCTCACCGCCGGCTGGGACGATAGTTATCTTGAAAAAGTGCTGATCGGCTCATGACTTAAGGTGCAATCGCCCTGTGGCCGCCGCCGCGTCAATCACTACTACTTCTTCATCAAGGATCGCCAGTTCGGCGTCGGCAATTCCATCCGCATCAGCAGCTACGCGCCCTTTGGTGTCACCGTCTGCCTCAATGGCCACCATTTCGTGGCCCAGCAACTGCGCAATCGCCAGGTCGGTTTCGAGATGCGCGATAACCTGTTCGTGGCCGTGGACAAACCGAACGTCTTCCATCGCGCCTGTGAGGCGCTCACACCTCAAACCATCGCTGCTTTTTGCAATCGCTGGGTCTATCGTTGTATTCCCTTGCTGACCCCGGCGGCGCGCCGTGAAGGGTTCACCTACCAGTGGTATCTGGACCAAGTTGAACGCTGTCATAACTTGATCTTCGCCACGGCCACCCGGCTCAACGCCTTGTTCGGTCGGTTGCTGGACCGGGGCCGAGTCGTTGGCCAACCGCATGTCATCAGCCGTCTCTTCCAACGCCAAGTGCAGGCCCGCCGCACTGGTGGTCGCGTCTATCGCACCACCCAGGAAGATTATTGTCTGAAGGCATGGCACAAGAAGACCTACATCAAACAGTACAACAAACAAGGAGCGGGCCTCCGCACGGAGACATGCACGCACGACGTGCGCGAGTTCGGCACCGGCAAGGCGCTCGTCAACCTGCCTTATCTGCTGCGCTGTATGGACCACTGCAATCAACGCCTGTTGCGCTGGCAAGACACCATCGACCACACCACGGTCGCGGCTGATTTTGTGGAGAAGCTCGGACAGCCCACTGTCCCTGCACAGGGACAACGCGTGCCCGGCATTCACCTGCATAATCTCCGTCTGACTTGGGTGCTGGCGGCAGTGCTTCAGTTTGCCCACATCATCACCGGGTTCCGCAACCGCGAGCTACGCAGCTACGTGCACCGCCGTTTCGGGCTGAGCCCTGACGACTATACGGCGGCTCAACTTCGCTACGATTTGCTCAAGTTGCAGGCCAAGGGATTGCTTCGCAAACTGGAGGGAACGACGCGCTACGTGCTGACGCCCCAGGGGATGGCCCAAGGCACAGCGATCATCAAACTCAAAGAGTGCCTCAACGGCACAATAGGGGAACCTCTGGATGAGCCTCCGGAAGTCGGCTCCCCCCAGCCCCCTCTGCAAAAAGAATTCCGCCAAGTCCGCCGAGCACTCAAAGAGCTACTCCAAACCGCCGGACTCGAGGCCACCTAAAAACCAAAATCTTTTCTTACTTTTTCAGCGGTGAAACTTTTAGTGGCTCCCATCCGACTGGCCACGGATCAAAAAAAACCTGAAGATAGAAGGCCCACATCACCCAGATTGATGAGAGTAGGTTGTTGATCGCTCCATTGGTCCGCCGCATATGGGTGCCGCGGGGTGAGAGGTCGAACTTGGTACAGCGCGGTAATGGCGGCCTTCACGAGAAGGTGTCAGTCACGAATGGCACGAGGTTATTCGTAACCGCAATCGTCAAAACAGGATAGACAAAAGTCGTCCTCCTTGGGACAAGGATTGGTGATTGACTGATCCAATTCCTATCCGGCAAGGAGGCCGACGATGTTCCAGCCTACACGACGGCGAATTTCAGAGAAGATCAAATCAACCCTCGACTCCGACGCTCTTCCGTTTCACGAGATCCTCGACGCCGATATGGTCGAGTCGGCTTTGACCTCCGAGGGCGTTCAGTTCAAAGATCGCATCTACACCCCGTTTGTAACCCTTTGCCTGTTCCTCTCTCAGGTGCTCGACCAGGATCACTCGTGTCGCGCGGCAGTCATGCGGTTGATCCTCTGGATGGCGCTTAACGGTCGCAAGCCGTGCTCAGCGGAGACCACGAGCTACTGCGAGGCGCGCCGGCGACTTCCGCTGAAAGTCATCGTTCGCCTGGTCCAAGAGACCGCCGAGAGGATCGAGGCTGGCGCCAGCGACGACTGGCTTTGGAAGGGCCGTCACGTCTCGTTGGTCGACGGCACCACCGCCTCGATGCCAGACACGCCGGAGAACCAGCGAGCCTTTCCCCAGGCGAACACTCAAGGCATCGGGCTGGGATTCCCCATAGTCCGGATGGCGGTAATCATCTCGCTTGCCACCGGCGTTGCGCGCGACATGGCATTGGGGCCGTACAAAGGAAAGGGAACGGGCGAGCCAGCCCTCTTGCGTGCCCTGCTCGACGGTCTGGCAACCGATGAAATCGTGCTCGGAGACCGCTATTTCGGCTCGTTTTTCATGCTTGAGACCCTGATGCATCGAGAGGTCGACGGGCTGTTCCGCATGTACCAAGGCCGCAAGTTCGACTTTCGCCGCGGCCGACGACTGGGGGTGGAAGACCACCTCGTCACTTGGGCCAAGCCGCAGCGTCCCGACTGGATGGACAAGGAAACCTATGCTCAGATTCCTGACGAAATCACGGTACGTGAGCTGCGGTTCAAGGTCGAGCAGCCTGGCTTCCGCGTCGACAATGTGGTGCTGGTCACGACCATGCTCGACGCCACAATGTATACGAAGGATGAACTGGCGGATCTTTACCTTCAGCGCTGGAATGTCGAATTGGATCTGCGCTCGATCAAGGACGTGCTCCAAATGGATGTCTTGCGGTGCAAGTCGCCGGAGATGGTCGAGAAGGAGATCTGGATGCATTTACTAGCTTACAACTTGATCCGAGGTGTGATGGCCCAGGCGGCCGATGCACACGAAAAGCGGCCGCGGCAGCTGAGCTTCAAAGGCACGCTGCAAACGATCACGGCATTCCAAGAGGCAATGCGGCGAGCAGCGCCGGCGGATCGGGAATTCTTGCTGCAAGCGATGCTTCGCGCGATCGCACAACAGGAAGTCGGTGATCGATTTGGTCGGGTGGAACCTCGCGCCAACAAACGCCGTCCCAAGGCGCAGCGATACCTGATGGAACCACGCCCTAATGCGCAAAACGCTTGCGCAAGGCGGCATAACGGCTAACCTCGTGCCATTCGTGTCAGTCACCACCGCGTCGTGGCTCAGGCTGCACTGAGACCGTCTGGAGCTTTATTCCCGAACCTAACCCAGCGATTTCTTCAACTTCTGAAATGCAGCGGCTTTCCTGGAGCCCCGGTTGATCATAGTACCTACGCGGATCGTGGTCATCTGAGACGGTTGCAGCACGCAAAAGGGAAACTCGACGTGGCAGATGCAGGAAGCCTAATCGAACCGGCTGACTCTGGCGAAACTGCCGCCATTCGCGCCGATGCTCAATTCGATCGAGCCGCTTTGGAGTTGGCTGAAATACGATCGGTTAAGCAAGTTCGCCCCGCAGGACGCGCTCCAACTGAATCAGCTTGTGTTTGCCGAACTGATCGAGGTTCAGAGTGATCAGCAGTTCCTTCAAGACTCGTTTTATGCTTCTGACCTGCCAATACCACGTGGATTACCTTTCTAACTTCCAATAGTTTCGAGCTATAGTGAACCCCGAAAGTTCGACTACCCGGGCCATGTGTATTTGTTAGGGCTTTTCCGTGTTCAGTCCGCACGAACCTCGCTCCGATAGACCTCTCCAGAGGTTTGATAATCGACAGACTGATGGGGGTGCTCCTCGTCACAGAACTGGAAATAGGCGGTCAGGCCGAACGCCAACTCCGGCATACAATCATACTAGTACAGTTATCACTTTGCGTATTTTATGTTCATCACCAATCGCTCCACGAACACGTTGTGGAATGCCCGTTCCCGAGCATCCCGAACTCGCTGTGATCCCACCGTTCTTCAGGCGTCTGGTATACTCTCTCGCTGTGAACGGTGCTTCTTGGTCGGTGTTGAAGATCTCCGGCCGGGCCCTCAACGACGCCTCGTCCAATGCCTTCAGGCAGAATTGTGGCTCCAAGGTGTTGGAAAACCACCACGGAAGCACGTACCAACTCTACCAATCAAGCACTGCGGTCAGATACATGAACCACGGTTCATCGGAGCGTAGGTGATGTCCGAACTCCAGACCTTGTCGGCGTGGGTCAGTTCCCGGTCACGAAGCAAGTATGGGTAGACGCTCGCGTCCGGCGCTGCAGTGGTCGTCCGTGGTATTGGAAACAACGCTTTCCGGCCCGTTTTCGCTATAAACCGCTGGACTCGCTTGCGATTAACCGCCTCTCTGGATCACTCCCGACATATCGTCATCCGTTGGCCGCCGTGGAGTGAGGTCCAAAGGAACTGCTTGTCGATCAGCCGCATGAAGCGCAGGCTCTCCTCCGATTCGATGGCCGGTTGCAGATAGTAGCGTGATCGGTTGCGATCCAGAAGTTCGCATCGTCGACGTATGTTCGATTGAGTGGCGTCTGTATCGACCAAGGGCCGCTTGACGTCAGCCAAAGCGGGCTCTTTTTGAACCACTTGACCCCGGGGCTTGAGCCAGCTGATCCGTCCATAAAGCTCGGCCTGAATCGTGAGGTGGACCCCTAAAACTGGACCACTCGAGATGTTAAACTGATCGAAGATCACTTTTGCATTCCGAGGAGCGTCATGAGAGGCACGAACAAGCGATATCCGGCGGCCTTCAAGGCTCGGGTCGCTCTGGAGGCCGCTAAGCAGACCAGGACCATCGCCGAGCTGTCAGGAAGGTATCAGGTCCACTCCGTCCAGATCAGTCACTGGAAGAAGCAACTCCTGGACGGCATCGAATCCTTGTTCCGCGACGGACGCCGCCGCGACCACGACGAGAGCCAGGCGATCCAGGCCGAACTCTACGAGCAGATCGGCCGGCTCAAGATGGAGGTCGAGTGGTTGAAAAAAAAGCTGCCCGCTTCGGCTGACCTCAAGCGACCCCTGATTGATGCAGAAAACACTCATTTGAGCATCCGTCGACAATGCGAACTCCTGGATCTCAACCGTTCGAGCTACTATCTGCAACCGGCCATCGAATCGGAGGAGAACCTGCGCTTGATGCGTCTGATCGACCAGCAGTTTCTTTTGACGCCATTCTACGGCAGCCGACGGATGACAGCGTGTTTGGAGCGATCCGGGGAGACGGTCAATCGCAAGCGGGTCCAGCGGCTCATGGCGAAAATGGGCCTGGAAGCGTTGTTTCCCAGACCGCGGACTACGACCGCAACGCCCGACGCGCGGGTCTATCCCTACTTGCTTCGCGATCGGGAACTGACCCACGCCGACGAGGTCTGGAGTTCGGACATCACCTACGTTCCGATGAGGCGCGGGTTCACGTATCTGACCGCGGTGATCGACTGGTACAGTCGGTACGTGCTCTCGTGGAGGCTTTCCAACACCTTGGAGGGGCGATTCTGCCTGGAGGCGTTGGACGAGGCGTTGTCGAGGGCTCGGCCGGAGATCTTCAACACCGACCAAGGCTCGCAGTTCACATCGCGAGAGTACACCGGCCGCCTGGAGGAGGCTGGGATCGCGGTGAGTCGGGATGGTCGGGGGCGGGCGTTGGACAACGTGTTCGTGGAGCGGTTGTGGAGGAGCGTAAAATACTAAGATATCTACATCAAAGAGTATGATCGTGTATCGGACCTGGAGTCAGGCCTGACGGCCTACTTCCAGTTCTACGACGAGGAGCGTCCCCATCAGTCTCTCGATTATCAGATCCCTGGAGAAGTGTATCGGGGCGAGGTTCCCGGCGGCTGAATGCGGGAAAGCCTTAACAAATGCACGTGGCCCGAGTGGTCCAACTTTTGGGGTCCACTATACTCGCGAGGATCAATTCGCGGCAGTTAGCCGGCGCCAAACAGTTCCAGAGAAGAGCTTTACTTGCCCTCTTACTTACCCTGAGCCGCCGGCGCCGTCCCCGCCTCTCTTATCTCAACCTCGCGCATTGCGAGACGTTGCTCCCAGTCGAATAACTCTTGCCGCCGGCGCTCTTCGGCTGCCGCTGCCTCGCGCTTTAGCCGGGCCGACTCAACCTGGTTCCGTTCGAAGATGTACAGAGCAATGACTGCTCCGACAAGCGATGTCAGGACGGAGATTCCCCACTTCAGGTCGTCAAGCTGGAGCCCCACGACTGGCGTGGCCGTCGACGCCATCGCTAGCAGATATGCAGCGGCATCGTGATGTTTCGCAGGAAGGAGCATGATAGTAGGATTGTGGAATTACGAATGATCTATTGCCTTGGCTACGGCATGACGCAACGACGCGACACTTGCGGCGCTGAAGATGACAAGGAGTACGTGGAGAACATTCGTAATTCCCGAGCCGTAATCTTTGGATAGGAGGAGACCCACACCTGTGGAGACTGTCAGTATGAGCGAAGTATAAGTTTTGTAACCATTAATCGTACTAAACAATGTTGAAATGGTATTCAAGATGAAAGCTCTCCTCAGAAATCAGGCTTTAGTCAATCCAATGACGGCTGACGAAAGCAGCAACAGTGAATCCCTAAGAGACGCTAAGTGGCCATAAGCGGGCCTGTAAATCTTTTTGTGTCAACGCAGGTGGGAACGACTTTTGCGTGCGTCAGTTTCGGGCGAGGGGCGGGAGCCGATCCTCGAAGATGATCGCGAAGTGATTCAGCGCTTCTCTCCATTTGGGGATTGGCAGCGTCCACTTCTTGGACGCCTCGTGAATCGCCATGTAGACCAGCTTCAGCGCTGACTCCTCATTCGGGTACTGCTTGCGGTTCCGCGTGAACTTGCGGATCACGCTGTTCACCGACTCGATGGCATTGGTCGTATAGATCGCCCTGCGAATCGCCGGCGGGAACTCGAACATAGCCGCGATGTCCGGCCACTTCAAACGCCACTGTTTGACGATGGTCGGATATTTCTCACCCCAACCTTGAGCAAAAGCGTCCAGCGCTTCTTCGGCTTCAGTGACCGTCGGGGCCTGGTAGATCTTTTTCAGGTCCACTATGACCTGGTCGCTGTCTTTGTCCACCACGTACTTCAGCGCAGCCCGCACCAGATGCACGATGCACAGTTGCACCTTGGCTTCCGGGTATGCTGCGCGAGCGCCTCGGGGAAACCTGAGAGGCCGTCCATGCAGGCGATGAAGATGTCCTTCAGGCCGCGATTCTTCAGATCGGTCAAGCATGACAACCAAAACTTGGCCCCTTCGGTTTCGCCGAGCCAGAGGCCCAAAAGTTCCTTGCGGCCCCGTATATTCACCCCCAGGGCCACGTACATTGTCTGAGGCGAAACTCGACCATTGGCACCACGCACATGCACCACGATGCCGTCGAGATAGACGATCGGCCAGACCGGGTCGAGCTGCCGGGTGCGCCACGCGGTCACTTGCGCGTCGAGGTCGGCGGTGATCTCCGAGACCAGCGTCGGCGACACATCGACGCTATAAAGTTCTTTCACGACTTCCTGAATATCCCGAGTGGTCATCCCTTTGGCATAGAGTGCGAGAATCTTCTCGTCGAACCCGGTCAATCGACGTTGATGTTTGAGGATCAACTGGGGCTCGAAAGTGCCATCGCGATCGCGCGGAGTCGCGATCATGATCTTGCCGAGATCGCCTTGCACGGTCTTTTCGGAACGACCATTGCGACGATTCTTCGCACGGGGTTTACACGGCGGGTCAGCAAAAGGATCCGCGACGCCCGGCACCAACGGGTCCTCAGCGGCCCCAGGCAACTGTTTGCGGCCGAGGTGAACGTCCATTTCGGTATCGAGCATGCGCTCGAGAGCCGAGCCCATCATGAGCTTGAGGAGGCCGTTCAGCTCCGCGAGTGTCGTGGCCTGCGAGGCGATCTCGCGTGCCAACTGTTCGGCCTTGCCTGTCAAAATCGCGTCCATGCGACAGTCTCCGTAAGGTAAGTAGGTTAGGGTGAGATAACCGATTCCTTACGTTGACACAATATTTCTTACAGGCTCCATAAGCTTCTCGCGCGAGGGCTACCACATCGAGCTGTGCAACCGCTTTGTGTGGCAGTGCTACTTCTACCTCCGAGACTGGGATTTCGGCCGGATGTTCCTGCGAGTCTGCCCCTACTTCCCCCTCAGCGCCCGCGTCTGTCTCAACGGTCACGAGTGGCTGGCGTGCCGGCTGCGTGAGGAGGGTATCGCCTTCCATCAGTGTACCAACGCCTTCTAGACCTGCACGGCCCAGAACTGCTACAGCAACTGTTGGATAAATGCTTGCCTGCGGACATGGAAGTCTGCGCCCACCGCTGGCTGGCTCAGTTGGTCCCCTTCTTTCACCGACTGCGAGCGCCGCCATTAAAGGTTCGGCTATCGCATCTTCGTCAGCCAAGTCGAGTACTGCACCAACCTGGTCTTCCAGCGCCGTGCAGCGCTGGACCGCCTGCACCGGCACCTCCTCGACCTCAACCGCTCGATCGGCCACCCGGACAAGTTCGCGATGATCTTCGGCCAGCGAATTATGACACACACTGATGCAGGACCCACGACGCAGGTCCTCGACCAGGACCTTGGTCAACCGGTCATACGCAGCGAGTACAAGAGCAACTCGATCAAGCAATACGTGCGCGATCATTTTGTACTGCGCACCGAGACGACCAGTTACCACACGCCCGACGTTCGTGTGCACAAGAGCGTGGAGCATGTGCCAGAGTTGCGGCAGACGATGACCGCGGCCAACGACCGCTACCTCGACGTGCAGTAGGATGTGCTGCACACCTTCGTCGATCGCGGTCAGTTGGAGCAGTTGCGGCAACCAACCGTGTCGTCGAGCGGGCGACAGACGCCAGGCTTGAAGCTCGACGATCCACGTCTGCTGGCGGTGCTCCAGGTGCTGACGTGCTTCGCACCGTTGGTTGGATGAGGACGCTTCCCAACGACCGACCTGCATGCGATGGCCACCGAGGCGCTTGGGAAAACGACGGAGAGCTACACCCTGGGGCAATGGCGCTGCGAGCTGGCCAAGCTGCGCGGCAAGGGACTGGTTAAGCGGGTCGGTGGCACACAGTCCTACCGGCTCCCGGGGAAACGCTACCGGATCGCGGTGCTGTATCTAAAGTTGTTCCACCGGATCTATGCTCCGTTGACGGCTGGGACCTTGGGCCCCGTACCCTGGGATCATCGGCTCCCAGCTAAGCGGCGGGCTTCATTGGATCGCTTGCATGCTACCGTGGATGCGCCTTGAACCAACTGTTCGAGTCCGTCGGTGTGAATCTGGCTGTCTGAATGTCATCGCAACGCCATCCAAACGAGATACTTACGAGAACGTGAACAGAATCCCCACTTGAGCGCGGATGACGGGCTAATTGCGTGAACCGAAGAGTCGTTTCCTGCGTCCTCGTCGTGTCTCGGGAGATGCATCTCGAGACGACGACGTAGCCCTTGGCTCGGGAGCTGGGTCTGATTGGTGGTCGGGCAGCATCGCCGGGTGTAGGTCCCAACCTGACCGGTGACAGACCATACAGCATAGAATCGAGCCGGGAGCAATCGGCGTATGATGTGCACACGGTGACCGAGGTGTGAATGGACCGATTGGAAAGAGGGGTACAAGCCAGGGTAATCGGTCCTTGATCTTGTAACATCTGCTCTCAAGAGCGCTCGCACGAGCCACGCCAAATCTTACGCGGCGCACACTTACACGTTCGCGAGATGCGATGGTGTTCGTACTTACGCCTTGGCGAAAATCCCATAGCCATACTTGCTCTCTGCCGGCGATCTCCAATGCCGTTATCCTGATCCGCTTCTTGTGAACTCGTAGTCTTTTGCTCGGGACTTGTTCTTCTTTCCCACACGGTTTTTCGTAAGCGATATCTTTCGAGTGTCGATAATTGAGCGAATCCATGGGTTTAAGATCCCACTCGTCTATTCCCATTGTTTCTCGACCTCACGCTCCCAACTTGCCCGAGGTTCTAAGCCCCTACACTTGAGTTGCTAGATACATTATGCAACGTACCGCAGATTATCGCCTAGGCTACCGTACGGTATACTATGTAATGAAAACATCCAGTGTCTTGCTGGCCTTCGGGATATGGTGTTTTCCAAAAGAAAGTTGGGCGACACTAAGCGATCCATTTTGCGAATAACGCCGTGCTTTCGCGGTAAGCGTCCGGGATAACCATTCTTGCCGGGTCTGGTAGCCTGCGAAGCGGACCAACCTGTCGCTTCTCAGGAGGCTACCCCGTGCCGAGAACTCCCGACCCAAAGCGTCATGCACTCTGGCGCGAATGCATCCGCCGTCAAGCGGACAGCGGACTGACGATCGCACAGTTCTGTATCCGCGAGCATATTTCTTTAGCCACGTTCCAATCCTGGAAACGTCGGCTTCGACTCATCGACCTCGCGGATCTTCGCCCCGCGACGGTGGCACCACCAGCCTTTCTCCCGGTAACAGTGCGCGTCGTCGAGCACTCGCCCGACGAATCACTGCCGATTGAAGCCGACCTTCCCAACGGAATCCGCCTGCGCATCCCAACCGCAGATGTACGTCTGGCCTGCCGCCTTGTCCACGCGGTTGCGGGAGCCAAGACCAACTCCGGAGGCTCCCGATGATCAGCCTCCTGAGAGTGAGCACGATAATCGAGGACACTCTGATCAAGATAATCGATGGTTCATCGCTCGCCGGATGATCGGCCGGAGTACCGGTGGCCTCTTCTCTGATCGGTCGTTTGACGGGGTGGTGCGGAGACAATGCCGCGTAGCGGTTTCTCACCAGCGCCGGATCCAGGGCACTTCACGACCGAGCCTCTGGCAGAGGTCGATGGCCGCGTGATGTAGGGGCAGCTTGGTAGCAACGGCCCAGAGATCGAGCTGGTTGCCATGGCTGTGGCAGCCATGGCAGTAGTAACGACCGGTGGCCAGGTTTACTGAAAAGCAGCGACTGCGCCGGGACGCGGACTCGTGCAACGGGCAGACGCCGTAGCACTGCGCACCGCATCGAGCCGAGGGCTGGAACCCGAGGAGCGTCAGGACCTGCTCCATCGTGATTTCGGCGCGCAGCACGTTGAAGTCTACGCCGGGCACGGGTGATCCTGTCTCGGTGGAAGTGACGCGCTCCATTGGAATCGTTCCGTTCCCTCTCAACTCTCTATGGGGAACGGGAACGGCCCATCCAATCGATCAATCCCGGCGCTGCCAACCTGCGGGCGTGCGGCACAGCCGGCCAGCTTGCTCCAGCGACTCAAGCACCTCGCCCAGGCGCTCATTCTTGACCCCGAGGGTATCCCGGATCCTGGCTCGCGTCGCGGTCGCGCCCTGACCCAGAAGGTCCAGCACGCGCTCCTCGAGGCTGGGCTGCTTGCCGTCCGTGGCAACCTTGGTCGAACCATCCCGCAGCTCCCCGATGACTTCCAGGTGGGTCGTCTCGGCGTCAGTCGTAACCAGTTGCAGACAGACCGGCGCTGACGCTGGCGCGGCGCGGTGCTCGCTGGAGAGCACCAGTTGTTCCCTGGCTCGCCGGAGGTAGAGGTTCGAGTCGCCGAAGGCATGGATGTCGCCGGAGCCGCGCAACCCCTGGCCGGCGGCCACTCCTCCGACGGCATTCTTGCGCGTGTGATGCACCAAGAGGACCGAGAGATCGAGGTCCCTTTGCAACGACCGGAAGTACGCCAACAACTCGGCCACTTCGCCTGCGTTGTTCTCATCGATGCCGTGCAGCCGCACCAAGGGATCCAACAGCAGGAGCCGGGGCCGGAGCCGCCTGGCGGTCTCCTTGAGCCTGGTGCGGTCGGCACTCCGGTCAAGCCGGAGCAGAGGCGCCGTGATCACGTGGATGCACACCTGGCTCAGTTCCAAACCGCGATGCCGGGCCATCCCCTCGACGCGCTCGCGCACGACCGGCAGTGCGTCTTCAGCCAGGTAAGCCAGGACCGGCCCCGGGTCCGGCGCGGCATACCTTCCCAGGCATGCCGTGCCGGTGGCAACGCTCAAGGCAATGTCCAGCCCCAGCCAGGTCTTGGCGCACTTGGGAGCGCCGCCGATCACGCCAACCGAGCTTGCTCCCCAGAGCTGCTCGACAAGCCAGCGATGGCCGCTTTCCCCGCTCTCAATCTCTCCCACACGCACGACCGGAAGGGGTTGATCCGCAGTCGCGGGCATCTTCACACCTTCACTTTCTTCCGAAGTGCAGGGCGTGAATGCCGCGGCTCGAAGACCTCGAAATAGGACTTCTCGTCAAGCTGCGCGACCTCATGCGCCATGCCATGGGCCAAGAGCTCGGCCCCCATGATCATGAGCACGCGGTAGTTGCCCGCGCTGTGATCGACCAACGTATCCATCAGCTCGGCCGTCATGAGCGTCGGGCTGCCGGCCTTCTGGAGCGCGTGGCGGAGCAAATCCAATAATTCATCGCGCGAGGCGGGCTCGGTCGCCAGTCGCGTCCGGATCCGACTTCCCAGCGGAACGAGCTGCTCGGAGCGCAACAGTTCCAACAGCCTGCCGTCTCCCGAGAGGACCACCGTCAACAGCGATGTCGCGTCGAAGTCGGCACTGGCGAGAATCCTCAGCTCGGCCAGGACCTCGCTGGGCATCTCCTGGGCCTCGTCGATCAAGAGCACCGGCCTGATTCGGGACGAGGTCACATGGGTCTTCCAGCGCTCGCGGAGCGCTTTGAATCCCCCCCAGCGATTGGACGGAGTGAGCTTCACCGCGAAGATATCGCCCAGCTCGCGGTAGAAGTCGGAGCTTTTCGACTGGGGCCTCTCGATCACTCCCACTGTGACGTCCCGCGCCGTGGACAGCCGCCCGGCAACAATGCGCAGCGCCACCGACTTGCCGGTGCCCGGCTCGCCCGAAATCAAAGCAAAGCCCCCTTCCTGCACCAACTGTTCGACGCGCCAGGCGAAATTGTCGATCTTGGGAGTCACCAGCAGCCCGTCGCTGGGGAGCTCCGGTGAAAACGGGTTCCATTTCAGCCCGTAGACTGAGAGGAGTTTCTTGCTATTCATGATGCGTCTTCTCCGTTCTCGGGAGGTGATGGCTTGGGGAGGTACGCCGGCGGCAGCCCCGTGGCGGAATACTCCTGGAGGATACGCTTCAAGAGCGGTGGCAACGGGCTGCCTTGACGTGGGTTGTCGGCTGGGGGCATTTCGGTCGCCTCAGGCTCGACACAGGCGCGGCGGCCCTCGGCGTTGGCGGCTTTGTTGATGGGATAGATCGGAGCCAGAATGGTTCCGTTGCGCTGGTCAACCAGATCGACCCGGCCGAGGTTCCAGCGGGCATACCGCACGGCGACCTCGCGCAGGTGGCGGTACCTGCCCGGAATCTCGAAGCGCACCCCCTCGACCGAGATCGTTCCGTCGCTCTGCCGCTGAATTCTCCTGGTTTCTAGTCGAAACGCATCGCGGAGCGACTCGCTCTTTGGGCTATCGCGCAGCACCTCCGGCGCGTGGCGGAAACGGTCGACCGGCGAGCTGGAGGTCTCGCGGTGCACCGCCTTGTTGTACTCGATTTCCGCCCAGGCCTGAGTCGCCACGTTGAGGAATTCGAGCGTCAGCGACGGGACGCCGTCGAGCATATTCAACAGCCGTCCTTCGAGTGTACCCCAGAACGCCTCTTGCTTGCCGTTCTGATAAGGGCTGTAAGGAAGCGTCCGCTCGTGGACGATTCCCAGGCGCAACAGCCCCTCGGTGAACTCGTCTGCGACCATTGCCGGACCGTTGTCAGTCAAGAGAGCACGCGGCAAACCGCGTTTCTGGATCGCCTGGGACAGCCCGTGGACGAGGTCTTCGGCGGTCTCGGAGAGGTACCACTGGATGTGGCAGCAGAGACGCGAATGATCGTCGAGGATCCCCAGGGCGATCGGGCAAAGCCAGCGACCGCCAGGAGTGAGGACCTTGAGCGAGCCGTGGTGAAAATCCAGGTGCCACAGCGAGCCGACGTAGGCGGTTTCGTAGCTGCGGATCTCGAGCGTCTGACGCCTCTGTTCGGCACGGACAGCGCCTGCGCGAGTGTTGGTCGGGAGCTTCGGCTTGCGCACCCAGCCATGGGCCAGCATGTACCGCCTTACGGTGGAATAACAGCGCAGCGGCCCCAGTGCGAGTTCGGCCTGTACCAAGGCGGCCAGATTGTCGTAGTGAAGTTGGTAACTCCAGTGCGGGTGGTTGCGATATTGGGCATGGAGCCGCTCCGCCAGTGCCGGCGGAAGGGAGACCTTGCCGCAATCCTTGCGCACGGCGCGGCGCAACGCACGGAGAGGATTATCGCGCCGCGCCGCGTAATACCAGCGTTCGATGGTGGACGCGGCAAACTGGACATCGCAATCGGTCACGGGATGGCGCCAGGTCTTCTCTGCGAGCGCGCGGATGGCCGTTTTGAGCTGTCCGCGCAGGGGGAGAGCTGAAGAGCGAGCCGACGATGGAAAATCGGAACCGCGCCCAGTCGCCGTTGGTCGGATTTTTGGGTGTTTGGGTCATCACGTCTCCTCACGAAACGGGTGAAGGGTCCGCGATAACCTCTATAGCTCAGCCGGCGGAGGTGCCTGGAAAGCATCCTCTGCGTGCCGGACGCGACCAGCAGGAAAGCTAGCTCGGCGGGCCTGTGGCGGTCGTGATCGGAGAGAGAAAGCGCAGCAGCCGCCCCCAGCCGTCGCAGTCATCGCAGTGGTCGCAGCGGAGGAGGAAGGCGTTCAGCAGTGACAGTGGCAGGGTCGCGACATCGGCGAGCAGTTTCACGCGAGCTCCTGCAACCTTCCAGAAGTGGCTCTGGGGAAAGTGGTCGCGCCAGAACTCCTCCCAGCGGACAATGGTCCGGCGATCGACGTCGAAGAGTGTGGAGAGCTGACGGACCCGCTGCGGCGTTGGACCGTGCCGCATCGCACTAATCAAAACGATGAACGCGCCCAGGTAGATCTTTCGGCCGAGGAACCGCACGGATGGCGGTGTGGCTCGTTTTCTGCACTGGTCTCGATTGCAGCAGAAGCTGAATCTGGTCTTGTAGGTGCCCAGCGGCGGGTCGGGGCCGCCGCGCGGCTGGCGGGGGTAGTCAGCACGGTGCAAACGTCCACCGCACCGACACCCCTGGCGGCGGGTGATCTCGGCAAGATCCTGGTCGATCGTGAAAAGAAACGCCCAGAACGTAGCGTTGAAAGGCGATGCGTGATACATCTGAAGTACTCCGGGTTGGTTGGTATCCTTCCGGAGTACACCCCTCGCCGAACTCGATCAAGTGATCAGGTTCCGCGAGGGGATTTTTCTTGCCAGCCTCAGATAACTTGCTTAGGAATCGCGAATTTCACATCGATTATCTTGGCCACGCACATAGGCGAGGTCCTCCGCAGTGAGCAACGCTCCTTGACTGAGGGCCTGCTGGCAAAGGTCGAGAATTCGAGCCTGGCGAAAGCCGGCTGGACCGTTCTTCTGAAACAAGAGATCGTCGACCTTGCCGCGATGGAGGGTGAGGCAAACGGTTTGCTTTCGGCAGTCGGCAACCGGTTTCCCGGCCGGTTCGTCTGCAGCAACCGCGACGAGGGAGATCCTCCCTGGAGAGGGCTGGGCGCTCTCCGAGGAGAGAAAGGGAAAGTAGACTTCTTTGACTACACCGAGGACGGCCTCGGATTCGAACGGCGAGCAGTCCAGTCCCTGCTGGATCTCAGTGGTGAAACGAGCATCGAGAGTTTTGGACTCCAACCTCTCAATGACTTCGCGATCTGGATTGCGAACCCCCATAGAGTAAACCTCCTAAACAAGTGTCTACCGAGTTTACCCGGTCAGACATATGTCTAGACCCCAACCAAGCGTGATTTAAAGTTCGCCTGGAGCGATTTTTGGAAAAAAGCTCGAAAACCTCGCAGGTTTTTGGAATAATGTAGCTGAAATCACATGATCACTATTCCAGAACAAGGAGGCTTTCGAGTGAGTGCTACTGTCCGAAAAAAGCGTGTGGCACGCAAGAAGAGAATCTTCCAAGAGGGTCGACGGCGAATCAAGAAACGGCTGGACAACTCGCCCGGCCCCGAGCGGTCTGTGCCTATGATGACCGCGACGAATATCCAGTACGAGTATGCCGATCGCGTCCGGGGCCTCAGTGCCGGCGGAATTGGAGCCATTCTGCTGCTGGCCCAGAAGATTGGACTGGTCAGGGACATCGACCGCAACCTTCACCTCCTCAAGCAGCATCGGCCGTACCACGAATCCGACCATGTCCTGAACATTGCCTTCAACAGCCTCGCCGGCGGAGAACGGATCGAGCACCTGGAGTTGCGGCGCAATGATGAGGTCTATCTCGAGGCACTCGGGGCCACGCGGATTCCCGACCCAACGACGGCCGGGGATTTTTGCCGCCGCTTTTTCGAGACTGATGTCCTGAACCTTATGGACATTTTCAATGAGTCACGACTGCGAGTCTGGTCTTCTCAGCCGCCCGAGTTCTTCGAGGAGGCGGTCATCGAGGCCGATGGCAGCATCGTGCCCAGTGATGCCGAGTGCAAGGAAGGGATGGATTTCACCTACGACGGCCAATATGGCTACCATCCGCTCTTGGTCTCGCTGGCCAACACGGCTGAACCGTTGTTCCTGTTCAACCGGAGCGGCAATCGCCCCTCGCAGGAGCGGGCGGACATCTTCCTGGACAAGGCCGTCGCACTTTGCCGTCGAGCCGGCTTCCGCAAGATTCTGATGCGGGGGGACACCAAATTCGCCCAGACCAGGTATCTCGATCGGTGGGATGATGCGGGCGACATCCGCTTTATTTTCGGATACGCCGCGTCCGATGGCCTCAAGACGGAAGCCGATGGGCTGCCGGCCAATTCGTACCGGCTTCTCAGACGACCGCCACAGTACCGGATCAAGACCACGCCGCGCGAGAAGCCCGAGCGGTTCAAACCCGAGCTTGTCCGCGAGCGAGGGTACGAGAATATCCACCTGCTCGAGGAGATGGTCGCGGAGTTCGAATATCGGCCGACTGCGTGCAGAAAGAATTACCGAATGATCGTTCTTCGCAAGCGGGTGCAGGTCGACAAGGGGCAGATGCGACTGTTCGAAGAATATCGCTACTTCTTTTACATCACCAATGATCGCGAGATGACCGCGGAGGAGATCGTCTTCTCGGCGAACGATCGCTGCGACCAGGAAAACCTGATCGCCCAGCTCAAAAACGGCGTGCGAGCGCTGACGACGCCCGTCGATAACCTGGTCAGTAACTGGGCGTACATGGTGATGGGGTCGTTAGCGTGGAGCCTCAAGGCCTGGAGCGCCCTACTGGTTCCCGTGTCGCCTCGGCATCAGGTCAAGCACGAGGCCGAGAAACGGACGCTGATGAGGATGGAGTTCGCCACATACCGTGCGGCATTTATCCAGATGCCCTGCCAGATCGTGCGGGGCGGACGACGCTTGCTTTACCGACTGCTATCATGGAATCCATGGCAGGGGGTTTTCCTGCGATTGGTCGAGCGGCTGCACGAATGCTGGCTATGCTGAACGGCGAGCGGATGAAGTCGGGGTCCGGATGCCCCGATCCGTGTGGGCCACTAACAGAGAAAGCGGGTGAGGGATGTCGGAGACTCAGTCGGGGCGGTATCAGGGGCAGACGTCCCCTGAGCCGTAGAAGGTACGTCCTGGACCAATGAAGTGATCACATAACAGTAAGCTAATTTCGCTTTTTTTTTCTTACGCTTGTTTTGGGTCTAGAAGGACAGGGCTCGATTTCAACAAACGGTTGGTCAAATCGCACTTGATAATTTGGACAAGCGGTTTTTTCCAAAAAAAAGAGGCTTCTTTGCTCGAAGAAGGACAAAAAGTCTTCGCCTGGGTTCTTGGGTTACCCACGCTCGGCGAGACTTACGTCGACGATCAGCCAACTTGGGACCGATCAGCGAAGGTTCTCCCGCACTTTCGATGATTGGCGCTCGTATTGTAAGCATCACATGGCTATGTTCAGCCAACTTGCGCCGCATGCACGGAGGCTTATTTTTGTTCCCGTTAGAGTATTTCGGGGGTCCCGCCCAGAGTCGACTCGATCACTACGTCGAGGCTGGCACACTCACGCTCTCGCTGGAGACCACCGCTTCGACTGCCCCTTGCCCGATCTGCGGTGCGGAGTCAAACCGCGTTCACAGCCGTTATCACCGCGCCCTTGCTGACTTACCTTGCTTCGGCAGGGCCGTTCGGCTCGCAATCATGGTCCGACGGTTCTTTTGCACGGATGCCCAATGTCCACGACGGATCTTTGCCGAGCGCCTGTTGGGATTTGCTCGTCCGTATAGCCGTACCACCGATCGACTCCGCCAAACCCATGAAGCAGTCGGGTCTGCCCTTGGCGGCGAGCCCGGCTCCCGTCTGACCGTTTGCTTGGCCATCTCTACAAGTCCTGACACGCTTCTCCGGCGCGTGAAGCAATTCGAAGGCGGGTCTCCTTCGCCACCCCGATTCGTTGGTATCGACGACTGGGCGTGGCGCAAGGGTCAACGCTACGGCACGATCGTTGTGGACTTGGAGCGGAGTGATATCATCGACCTTTTGCCCGATCGCGATGCGACGACCGTCAAGAAGTGGTTGGACGACCATCCCGGAGTCGAACTCATCAGTCGTGATCGCTCATCGACTTATGCTCAAGCGGCCGCCGATTCGGCGCCCAATGCCCTGCAAGTCGCTGATCGCTGGCACCTGTTGAAGAACTTGCGAGAGGCCATCGAGCGGCTGTTTGAGCGACAGTCCGACGAGGTCAACGAAGCCGTAAAAGCGCCCGCAGCGGCTACGGAATCGCCGTGCAGTCCCGCGTTGCCTGACGCCGCGCGCGCCGTCACCGCGGGTGAGCCATCGTCTCCTCCGCAGCCGATAGCCGATCCGACTGCGGAATCACCTCAACTCCAAGCCCAACGGGCGCGACGAAGGAAAAAGATCGAGCGGTTCGAGCAGGTCCACGAGCGCCATCGACGACGCCACTCGGCACGGCGGATCGCTCGGGAACTTGGCATGTCGTTCAACACGGTACGGCGCTACCTACGGTGCAAAGAGTGTCCGGACTGGAAACCGGGACGGGCATGGCGCTCCCGATGGGACGCGCACCGCGAATGGATCGACGCCCGTATTGCCGAGGGTTGTACAAACGCGGCCGAGTTGCACCGGCAATTGGTGACGAGAGATTTCCGCGGCTCGTACAACAGCGTGCAGCGGTACGTCAGGAAACGGCTCGGCGTGGCGGGGAAAAGACGTGAGCGCACCGGGGCGGCGAGGCCATCTGCTCCGTCCCCTCCATCACCGAGGCAGTTGTCGTTCGAATGGGTCCGTCGGCCCGAGAATCGCAAGCCCAATGAGCAGAGGCGAATCGATGCGATTCGCGCCAGCAGTGACGAGTTGGCAACTGCGTTGGACTTAGCTGATGAGTTCGCGGACCTAATCCGAAAGCGCTCGTCCAAGACATTGAGCGATTGGCTGGTAAAAGCCGAAGTGTCCTCATCTCCAGATATACGGCGATTCGCCGATGGCATCCGGCGAGACGAATCAGCAGTACTCGCGGCTGTGACCCAGCGGTGGAGCAATGGCCCGGTAGAAGGACACATCAACCGCCTGAAGACCGTCAAGCGGCAGATGTACGGCAGAGCGGGGTTCGTTTTGCTGAGGGCACGAATCCTCTGCGCTGCTTGACCGTCATCGCCCCCCAGGGCTTGAGCCACGTGCGCGACAAACAAACGTCGCGCAGCCGACGGAATCGCGTAAGGTATTCGCTGTCCCAAACATCTCAGGACCCGGCGCCGGGCGATTGGGGAGCGAAACAGATCGATGACCAGCGCGGCTCAGTACTCCCGGCAATACTGCGTCGCCATCCGTACGCGATCGACACTCGATATGGAACGACATTCATCGCCGAGTCGTGGCCAGCGAGGGTGGGATCACCGAAAGTGCGGGAGAACCGAAACAGAGCCGTTTTCGATCATCAGCGGAGGGCCAGCGCCGGGGTCGGATTGCCTGTCTAGTTGTCCAGGAGTTGCGCAAAGATTGTCTTGTTTTTCGTCTTGTTCCAGGGGCTGCGATAGACTGGCGTCACCGTTTCTTTCGTGGTTTGATGGTACCTGGTGAATACAGCGGTTTAGGTCTTCTCCTTCTCGATGAGTTGGGCTATCTGCCCATCGACAAGGGCGGGGCCGATTTGTTGTTCCAGGTTGTCGCCGCCCGTTATGAAGCTGGATCGATCGTGATCACCACGAATCGTCCCTTCCGGGAATGGGGCAAACTCTTTGACGTGGACAACACTCTGGCAACGGCCTTGATCGACCGGCTGATGCATCACGGGGAGGGGATCGTCATTGAAGGAACCAGTTTTCGCATGAGAGACAAAGATCCCGACTCGACCGATGAGTGACCAAAGCACGGTACGTCAACGTCCGGATCGGGTGTTCGATGCGAAGTGAGTTTGTTCTGGCGTGAGGGGCGAGGAGCGTCCAGCCCACCCTCGAGTAAGCCCGGCGACCGTGCTGGGTCGTTCGAGCGGCCGGTTCCTTGAAGAGCGGGCTCGCGTTGACCCCAGGCTCTGATCCAGAATCCGCGAGCAGCTTCCTGCGGGGGGCTTCGTCTTGGCGGCTTGGTCATCCTGTTTGTGGCCCGCGGCGGTCTGCGGCGAGGAATTGGCGGTGGCCCTGTCACCACGCCGGACTCAACAAGCTCGAACGCCTGGCCGGCCCGTCCGTTCCAAGCTCGGCCACGCAACATTCCTGGCTCAATCTGACTCCGCGTTTTTCGCAGCGTGCCGAGTGGCGTTGAGGTATGCGCCTGCACAGAAGTAACCACAACCGTCGCTTCCACTGGCAGCGTCTATTTGCTCAAAACTGGCCTCGATTCCGTGCTCGGTCCCAACTTCTTCTATATCACCAACGACCGCAACATGTCGGCCGAGGAAGTTGTGTTTTCGGCCAATGATCGCTGCGATCAAGAGAACTTGATCGCCCAGCTCAAGAACGGCGTGCATGCACTGACGACTCCGGTCGACAACTTGGTGAGCAACTGGGCGTATATGGTAATGGCCAGCTTGGGCTGGAGCCTGAAGGCTTGGTGCGCCTTGCTGGTACCCGTATCACCCCGGCACGAAGCGAAGCACGAGGCTGAGAAACGAACCCTGTTGCGGATGGAGTTCGCGACGTTTCGCGCGGCTTTCATCGACATGCCGTGTCAGATCGTGCGGGGCGGACGACGGTTGATCTACCGGATGCTGTCCTGGAACCCGTGGCAAGACGCATTCCTACGATTGGGCGAGCGGCTGCACGAGTGCTGGTTGTGCTGAAGGACCGGTCACCGAAGTCGGGGTCCGGATGCCCCGATCCCTAGAGGCCGCCGAGCAAAGAAAGGGGATTGATGACCGAGGCGAAACAAAACGGAATCGACGAACGGGGTCCAAAGCCTCCGGGTAGTAGAAGGTATGTCTGACGCTCAGTCATATAATTCTCTAATGTGTACTATAGTCGATTAGTAAGCGTTCACAGTCTGGGGTTGTCGTTTGCGAATGACGCAATTATTCTACCTGCATGGCATGGACGCCCCCGATTCCAGAACCCCTGTGGCAGACGGCTTCGCCCGAGGTCCAAGCGGCGATTCTTGCGCTCGTCGAGTTCTACGAACTGCGCCTTGCCAAACTTGAAGCGCGCGTCAACGATCTCGAGAATCGGCTGAAGCTCAACTCCACCAACTCGTCGAAGCCCCCATCCTCTGATCCGATCGGAATGAAGCGCAAGCCCCCGGCTTCTCCCAGCGGAAAGAAACGCGGCGGGCAGCCCGGACATCGTAAGGCCCACCGCGCCTTGGTCCCACCCGAAAAGATTCGCGGGACGACCCACTGTAAGCCGACTGCTTGCCGCCGATGCGGTCATGAACTCTGCGGCGACGACCCCGAACCCTTGATCCATCAAGTCGCCGAACTGCCCAAGATCGAGCCGATCGTCGATGAGTATCGGCTCCATCGTCTGACCTGCCCTGGCTGCGGCGAGACGACCTGCGCTGCCTTGCCACCGGGCGTCCCCACTGGATGCTTCGGCCCGTACCTTCAGGCGGTGCTGGCCGTGCTCGCGGGGGCCTATCGCCTCAGCAAGCGTCAGATCCAGCAGTTGGTAAGCGACCTGTTTACTCTTTCGATCTCCACCGGGATGGTCTCCAAGCTGGAACGGCAGTCGGCCATCGCCCTTGAAGCCCCTTACAACGAACTCGCGACTTCGGTCCATAAGTCCTCGGTGGTTAATATCGACGAGACGTCGTGGCGTGAGAATCGTCACAAGGCTTGGCTGTGGGCCACGGTGACCAGCTTTTGCACGGTCTTTACCATCGCCAAAAGTCGTAGTGGCGAAGTCGCGGCGGCTCTCTTGGGGAGCAAAGACGATCAGGTCGTCGGCAGTGACCGGTTCAGCGCGTATGAGTGGATCAAGGCATTCGGGCGTCAAGTCTGCTGGGCGCATCTGCGCCGAGACTTCCAAGCGATGATCGACCGGGGTGGTGAAGGCGAGAGCATCGGACAGCGGTTGCTTTCGTTGTCGAACCGGCTGTTCCGCCACTGGCACCGAGTGCGCGACGGAACTTTGCCTTGGAATGCGTTTCAAGAGCGGATGCACCGCTTGCGTCGGGAGGTCAAGCAAACCCTTCTGGAAGGGTCGAGGTGCCCGTGCGCGAAAACGGCGGCCACGTGCTTCGAGCTTCTCAAGGTGGAAGAAGGTCTGTGGACCTTCGCGCGGGTCCAGGGAATCGCACCGACGAACAACGTTGTGGAACGAGCGTTGCGGCATGCGGTGATCTGGAGGCGGATCAGCGGCGGGACCGACAGTGTGCATGGGAGCCGATTCGTCGAGCGAATGCTGACAGTGGTGGCGACCTGTAGGCAACAGGGCCACAACGTCTTGGATTACCTGACTTCGTGCTTTGAAGCAGACCGTCGTGGCCACGCCCTTCCCTCTCTTTTGCGACTCACCCGGACGCGATCCAAAGTTGCTTGATTCGACCTACCCCACCCTATGAACGGCTACGTCGATTAATATATTACGCTCGTTTTGGGACTAGAAGCGTTCCGCTATATACCCTTGAGTGACCGAGCCTTTGACTCTCTCCATGCCGGCCGCATTCAAATTCGATCTGATACTTCCTAGTCCAAGCAGCGGTGCGTTTCTCGGGTCCCCAGGTGCCAGCCGCCCTTTAGCGAACTTGATCAGACCATCGCTCGCCGCTGCTCGCGAGCGCAAAGCCCGTGCGCGCATGCTTGCTGGTCGGGGTCAGCCCTCAGCCGCCCACAAAACGCCCATTCTGCGTATTCCTCAAGGCTGCCCAGACAGGCTGCCCCTTGCTGAAACTCATCGTGGGGTGCTAACATCGGGAAAATTCTCCGGACCGCGCCACCACTACCTAGAGTTGGGGTGAGCACGGCCCGATTTGCCTTTGCTTCCGCTCGGTACGGTTTGGTATCAGTCCGTACTCATCGGTTCGAGCCGAAAGGAACCAGCCGCGAGGCTGACCGACCGTGCCCAGGCGTACCGACATTCACAAGATCTTGATCATTGGTGCAGGCCCAATTGTGATCGGGCAAGCCTGTGAGTTTGACTACTCGGGAACCCAGGCCTGCAAGGCGCTTCGCGAAGACGGCTACAAGATCGTGTTGGTCAACTCCAATCCAGCGACGATCATGACCGACCCACAAATGGCTGACCGGACCTACATCGAGCCGATAACCGTCGAGATCATCGAGCAGATTCTTAGTGTCGAGAAGCCGGACGCGGTACTGCCGACCTTGGGAGGGCAGACCGGGCTGAATATGGGCATCGCTCTTCATGAATCCGGGGCACTGAAGAAGCACGGATGTCAGTTGATCGGCGCGAGCGTCGAAGCAATCCGCAAGGCTGAGGACCGGGAGCTGTTCAAGCACTGCATGGAAGAGATCGGACTGGAGAGTGCTCGAAGTGCCCTGGCGCGTAATCTGGACGAGGCACGGCAGATTCGCGACGACATTGGGCTGCCATGCGTTTTGCGACCCAGCTTCACACTCGGGGGCTCTGGCGGAGGGATTGCCTATAACCGCGAGGAATTCGACCGTATGGTTGCGCCTGCGCTTGACCTAAGCCCGGTGCATTCGGTGTTGATCGAAGAAAGTGTCATCGGCTGGAAAGAATATGAGATGGAGGTTATGCGTGATGGAGCCGATAATAGCGTGATCGTTTGCTCAATCGAGAACTTTGACCCGATGGGAGTTCACACAGGCGATAGTATCACGGTGGCTCCGGCACAGACCTTGACCGACAAGGAATATCAGCGGATGCGCGACGCCTCGCTGGCGATTCTGCGCAAGATCGGGGTGGAAACCGGCGGCTCAAATGTTCAATTTGCGGTGCATCCTCAGACCGGTCGAATGATCGTGATCGAGATGAACCCGAGGGTGAGCCGCAGCAGTGCTTTGGCGAGCAAGGCGACTGGGTTTCCAATTGCTAAGATTGCCGCCAAACTCGCGGTCGGCTACCAGCTCGATGAGCTCCGCAATGATATCACCCGCGAAACTCCCGCCTGTTTTGAGCCAACGATCGACTATGTCGTAACGAAGATTCCGCGCTGGGCTTTTGAGAAATTCCCGGAGGCTGATCCGGCATTGACGACTCAGATGAAGTCAGTGGGCGAAGTCATGGCGATCGGCCGAACCTTCAAAGAGTCGCTCCAGAAAGCGCTTCGCGGGCTGGAAGTCGGCCGTTTCGGCTTGGGCTGTGACAAGAAGGACGTTTGGGGAACGGCACGCCAGCCGAGCCTGGATGAGGTCAAGAGTAAGCTGGCGACTCCCAACGCGGAACGGATCTGGTCAATTCGGTTTGGGTTGCTCCTTGGTCTATCGGTCGAACAGATCCATGACCTGACCGGGATCGATCCCTGGTTTCTGGCCAATATCCAAGAGTTGGTCGAGCTTGAAGGTCGACTTCGCGGCGTCAAAAGCCTAGACCAAGCTGGGGATGCGCTGTTGCACGAGGCTAAGAGGAATGGTTTTTGCGACCAGCAGCTTGCCACGTTGTGGAACACGACAGAAGCTGAGATCCGGCATGACTGCCAGCAGCGTGGCATGCGTGCCTCGTTTAAGCTGGTTGACACGTGCGCGGCCGAGTTTGAGGCGGTTACTCCCTATTACTATTCAACCTACGAGCAAGAGGACGAGACGCGAACCAGTGAACGGCCCCGGATCGTCATCCTAGGAGGCGGCCCCAATCGAATCGGCCAAGGGATCGAGTTTGATTATTGCTGCTGCCAGGCCGCTTTTGCGCTTCGTGAAAACGGCTATGAAGTGGTGATGATCAATTCCAATCCGGAAACGGTCAGCACCGATTACGACACTTCCGACCGGCTTTTCTTCGAGCCGCTAACCGTAGAAGACGTGTTGAATGTCTACGAGCGGGTTAAACCAGTGGGAGTGATCGTACAGTTCGGTGGCCAAACGCCGTTGAATCTCGCCCGGGCATTGGAAGCTGTCGGTGTACCCATCATCGGCACTAGCCCTGAGTCAATCGACCTTGCAGAAGACCGCGAGCGGTTCCGGCTGGTCATCGAGCGATTAGGACTGAAGCAGCCTCCCAATGCCTCGGCAACGCTTTATGAAGAAGCCCAGCGAATCGCTGAACGAATTGGTTATCCGGTGGTAGTTCGCCCCAGCTTCGTGCTTGGGGGACGGGCAATGGAGATTGTTTACGACGACCAAGGCCTTGATCGCTACATGGCCGAAGCGGTGGAAGCCAGTCCCGGGCATCCCATTTTGATCGACAAGTTTCTCGAAGATGCCATCGAGGTCGACGTCGATGCAGTCAGCGACCATGAGCGCACGATTGTTGTCGGCGTGATGGAGCACATTGAGGAGGCTGGCATCCACTCCGGCGATAGTGCTTGCGCCATTCCGCCATTCTCACTGTCAGCTGAAACTATTGAGCAGCTAAAGGAGCAAACTTATGCCTTGGCGGAGGCACTCAACGTTCGCGGCCTCATGAACATTCAATTTGCCGTCAAGGATGGGGAGGTCTACGTTCTGGAGGTTAACCCCCGAGCATCACGGACTGTTCCTTTTGTGTCAAAAGCCACGGGACTGAACATGGCGCAGGCAGCCGCACGAGTCATGATGGGCATGACCCTCGAGCAGCAAGGAATCAGGACCGAGCCGGTCCCAAGCTATGTCTCGGTCAAGGAGGCGGTGTTTCCCTTTACCAAGTTCCCGGGGGTCGATATCGTTCTAGGCCCCGAAATGCGGTCAACCGGTGAAGTGATGGGTATCGCGATGGATTTCCCGACTGCTTTCGTCAAGAGCCAATTAGCAGCCGCAAGCCGGCTGCCGGTGGGAGGCACAGTATTTATCAGCGTTGCAGCTCGAGACCGCCAGGCAGTCGTTCCGATCGCCCGGCGCCTGGCTGTGATGGGCTTCCATCTGTTCTGTACCGGAGGAACGGCCCAGACAATGAGCAAGCACGGCATCAAGGTCGAAGTTGTGCGCAAGATTCACGAAGGACGTCCCAACGTGCTCGACTACTTGGCGAACGGTAGGATTAACCTGATTGTGAACACACCGAGTGGTAAGGGAGCTCGGACTGATGAAGGACGGATTCGTGCCAGTGCCGTCTCGCACGGAGTTTCCTGCATCACGACCCTCGCCGGCGCTCGTGCAGCCTTGGCGGCTATGGAGCGGCTCCGCACCGGCAAGCTCGAAGTTTACGCGTTGCAGGATCTGCTAGGATCGTAGTGAACTATCAACTTGTGATACAAGTCTCATGAAAATTGCAGTGATCGGAACGGGTTACGTCGGTTTGGTTCAGGGAACTTGCCTAGCTGAAAGCGGCAACGACGTGGTATGTGTCGATAAGATTGCAGCCAAGGTCGAAGGACTCGCGCAGGGCCGGGTGCCGATCTACGAACCGGGCTTGAGCGAGTTGGTTCATCGAAATCTGCGTGATGGTCGGTTAACATTCACAACGGATTTGACCGGTGGGATCTCTGAAGCCGAGATCATCTTCATTGCCGTGGGGACACCTCAAGGCAACCGCGGTGGCGCGGACCTAAGTGGAGTTTGGGAGGTCGGCCGTGCGGTCGCCTCCAACATGCGTTCCCCAAAAACAATTGTGATCAAGAGCACTGTTCCGGTCGGGACGAACGCCGAGTTGGCCCGACGCATGGCCGACGCAACAAAAGTACCACTTGACGTTGGGAGTAACCCCGAGTTCCTCAAGGAAGGGGCAGCCATCGACGATTTCAACAAGCCCGACCGAGTCGTGGTTGGTGTGCGGCGTCCCGAAGTCGCCGAACGGCTGCACGCACTCTATGCACCCTTTTTGCGTACGGACCGACCGTTCTTGGTCATGACCCCTGAAAGCGCCGAAATGACCAAGTACGTCGCCAATTGCCTCCTGGCCACCAAGATCAGCTTCGTCAACGAAATGGCCAATCTTTGCGAAACGTATGGAGCTGATATCAACGACGTGAGGCGGGGTATCGGCCACGACCAGCGGATCGGGTTCCATTTTCTCTTCCCGGGTGTCGGGTATGGTGGGAGTTGCTTCCCCAAAGACATTCGTGCAGTCATTCACATGGCCCAGATGCAAGGGATCTCCGCGCGAATGATGGAGGCTGTGGACGCGGTCAATGAGGCACAGAAAGCCGTGATGTTTCAGAAAATCCAACAGTATTTCCACGGCGAGATCAGCAACAAGACCATCGCTCTCTGGGGTTTGGCGTTCAAGCCGCGGACAGATGACATTCGCGAGGCACCGGCACTAGTCTTGATCGATTCACTTCTAAAGGCCGGTGCGCACTTGCGGGTGCACGACCCTGAGGCACTGAACAACGTCCGGCCTCTCTACGGTGAGCGAATTGTCTACTGCGATCGTCCCTATGGCGCGCTGGAGCAGGCTGATGCCTTAGCTGTAGTCACCGAATGGAACGAGTTCCGAAACCCCGACTTCGAGGTAATGCGCCGCTTGATGCGCCAGCCCGTCATTTTCGATGGTCGGAATGTCTATGACCCTGCGCGAATAGCTGCCGCGGGGTTTACCTATCAGGGCATCGGACGTGCGAATGTCGTTCGCGACTGAACGGCCGGGTGATCGACGACAATTACATTTCCCCACCGCGACAATTACAATTCCCCACTCGTCTGTTCCATTGTTCAGGCTCCTTTCTCGACCGTTTTCCCAGTGAGATTTAGTCCTGACGACAACTACCATCCGTTATTCGTTATCCGCCCGCTTGCCATTTTTGACACGTCGGGGCCTTGGTTTCTTAGGTCGCTGCTGACGAATCGGGTTCCTGAACCTGTTTGGCCTGCTCCAAGCGGTAGCTGGGAACGTTGAGCTCCAAGATCACGCTATGGTGGACCAGCCGGTCGATCGCCGCCGCGGTGGTCATCGGGTCCTTGAAAATGTTCTCCCATTTCGAGAACGGCAGATTGCTCGTGATCATCACGCTGCCTCGCTCGTACCGCTCCGCCAGCAGTGTGAATAACACTTCCATCTCCTCCCGACTCTGTTGGACGTAGCCCAGATCGTCGATGATGAGCACCTCGAACTTGGAGAGCCGTTTCAGGTATCGGCTCAACTTCAGGTCGCGCTTAGCAATCAACAGGTCTTGAACCAGCAAGCTGCAGGGACCAAACAGTACCTTGCGCCCCGAACGCACTAGCTCTTGTGCAATCCCGCACAGCAAGTGCGTTTTCCCACTCCCAGAACGTCCAAAAGCCAACACGTTCTCTCGGGCATCGACGAAGGCGCCGTCCAGCAACATACGCACCTGCCGGGCGATCTTTGCCGGCAACCGCTTCATGTCGAACCGGGCCAAGCTCTTCTCGACCGGTAAATCCGAATCCCGCAGCCAACGTTCGATCCGGTTCGTCCGCCGGACCTGACACTCCTGTTCGGCGAGTTCCCCAAGGTACTGCTCGTAGCTGAGTGATTCTTGGACCGCGCCCGGGCTACGTCCTCGAAGCTCTCACGAAACGTGGGCAGGTGAAGTTCCCGCAGGCACTCCACGAGCCGCTGCTTCACTTCCGTCTGCGAAGCCATCCCACACCTCCTTGTGATTGAACAACATATCAAAACTCGACAGATCAGTTGCCTCTACCCGGACCTCCGTGATCGGACAGGGGGGCTCGGAGCATCCGATCCGTTCCCTCACCCCCTGCGCAGTGATCGCCTGCCCCTCCTCCAGCAGGGCTCGTATGGCGCTGTCCACCATTGACTCATTCTCCCGGGCCGCCAGCTCCAAGATTTGCAGATACTCACGCGAGGCCCGGCCGGGTGCGGTCTCGCGCAGCACGTCATAAGCCATTCGAAACCGGCTCGTAGGAAAAAGGTCTTCCCGATACCGATAATTCTCAAACGCGCCGGGCTTGCGCACCAACCAATCGATCACGTGCCTGTAGTTGATGCGATGCTTCCGCTGCCCGCGAAGGCGTGGAAGCCGTTCGACGACCTTGCCGGCAAACCACACTTCCAACTCGTCGGCGTAGAGCCGGACGTCTACCCGCTCGTCGATCAAACGGCTGTCTACCGAATAGACGTTGCGGTCCACATGAATGATGCTCCCGGGATAGACTCGAACCCGCGCCCGCTTGTAGCTCTCTAATCGCGTTGGGGGAAGCGCACGCAGTACGGCCTGTTCCTCGGCGAAGCGCAACCGGCGGCCGGCATTGCGCTGGTCTAGGATCTCCCGTAGGAATCGAGCGTAAGCCGCGCGGTCCATGAAGTCACGGTTGCCACGTAGAAGCAGGGCCTGGTCCACAGCCTCCTTGAAGCGGTAATGGCTCTGCTCGGCGTCCCCGTTCTCGTGAGCCTGGCGTGCGTTGATCTTCTCCATCTCCAGGCCGTAGTGGTCCATCAGCGCCTGGTACCGCCCGGTGAACTCCTTAGCGCTAGAAGCGTTGTTTACGGCCAAGCTCATTCGGTCGGTTCGGTGCCGCTGGGGCGAGCCGCCCACCTCCCACAGGGCATGCTGCAACCCGTCGCTTAGATTCTTTCCCCTGAACTTCTACGCAAGATGCGGAGAAGTTTTTGATCAGTAACTCTCGGCTACGCAGCGATTTTTGGCCAAGCGCTTTGGTAGAGCTGGACCGCGAGACCCAGCAACCGGCGGCCGCGTTCGGTAACGCGCCAACGCCGAGTGCGCGGTATCTTCGCGATCAGGTGGCGTACGTGGAGCCTTTTGAGCAATCGCCCCACCGCGGCGCTGGCACGGCGTTGCTGGCGCAGTTGCCGCGGGCTGCCGAACAGCGGTTCCCGAATGTCGCCGTTGCGAAAGCCACGCGCAATGTGGTTGCCCTCCAGCACCGCGAGAAACAGCCGCAGGTCTTCGGACCGAGCCGGATTGAAACCGGCATAGCTACGGGTGTCGACTACTTTGGGTTCGGTGAGTTGCCGTAGCTCTTGGTAGGCCGGTGCCGGGTCGTTAACCACCGCCAAGGCATCCAGGTAGCGGCGGTTACAGGCCAACGCCTGTTCTCGATAGTGGACCAAGGAGGCCACGCTCTTGTTCATGGGAAAATAGCCAGCCGATGACTTGCCGTCGTGGTGCTGTCGCGTGCGATAGACCCAGAATTCCTTGGGGGCGTTGATAACCGTTTCCACTCGCAGGATCAGGCCGAACTTGTCGTACATCTTCAGCCAGTTGGTCTTCATGCGGTGCTTGATGCGGGCTCCGAACCAGCGGTCCTCTTCGTAGTGGGTGTGCACTTCACCATCGAAGCGGCGATCCCACTTGCGGCCGAGGAAGCCGAGAATGTCTTTGGGGGAAAATGTGCACACCGCATAATCCAGGAGCGCACGGTACAAACCGGCCAAGGCCGCGCGACTTGTAAACAGCAAGTCGGTGGCGAACTCGGCTTGATCAACGACCCAATGTATGGAGTAGCCCCGAAGCAGTTCGTGAAGCAACGGATTGACCTGCCGTGCCCAACGATTGAGGGTTTTGGCCCAGTTGAGCTGAGCAAAGCGGTCGGCCAGGCGCTGGACCTGGACCGGATCGTCGAGTTGTGTAAACGCGTTGTGCTGCTGAACGAAGCCCAGTCTTTTCTGCACCATTTGCTGGGCCAGCCATTCGTGGCCGTTGACATAGACCTGGACAGTGAACGGCAACCAGGTCTGCAGGCGGACGTGGATCAGGCCGAACTGCGGATCGAGGAAGTAGTAATAGAGGACTCGCTGCTGCCGGGGCCGGCTGACGAACTGAGGCCGGTCGCGGCCGGGCACGAGGGCGAAGGAAGGGCAGGTTTCTTGGGTGCAAAGGATGCCGACGAGTCCCTCGAGGATGCCTTGGTCGCGGACGAGGTTGAGAGCCCATTGGTCTTTGCGGAAGTCGCCGGTGCGATACACGTAGGTGCGACCAGCCTTCCGCGCCGAGGCCTGGGCATGTTGAACCAAACGCTCAGAGTACTGGGGCGCCATGCATTTGATGAAGTCGGTGCGGCGAACCTTGAGAACGAAATCGACAAAACGTTCGAGTTCGTGGGGAGAAGCCAAGGCCAGATGGCCTTTGAAGATGACCCGGTCGAAGCAATGGAGGGTGCAGACGATGAGGCTGGCAAACTTGACCAGAAAGGGCCATACTGTGTTCATGGCATTCTCCCCCGGGTGGTTGAAGTAGGTACCAACCAGTTTGTGGGATGAATGCCATTTTTGCATTAACGGAATTGGCATTTCCGGCTCTGGTGCGGATAAAACTCAGCACCGGACTCGTATGCAAGGGGAGAACGCGGTAATTTTGAGCCGGAACAGTGAAGAGGGAAGGGGGTGGGGGGTTCGGGGGGCGGGAACTGGGGCCTCTGGTCCCGCCCCCCGCGGCCATCAGCCGGGGAACCTCAGGGAAAAGCTGCGCCTTTCGGAGTACAGCGGACGTCACTATATTCCAATCTGAGCCACCAGTGGATTGCTGCCCACACGACAGTCGGAAGAGCCCACCTTTTTGGTTGCGGCTATGCCGCGTTGGGTAAAGGAGAGGCTCCAAGCACTTAGGTCGTGTTCCAAGCACACCGGTGAAAGGAGCCCCTCCTTGATTCAAGCAAAGGTCATTCATACATGGCAGAATCTTTCGCCTCGCGAACGGAAAGAGATTCGAAGGCGTAGTATGCGAGCCTCTGACGCGGTCATGCGTTGTCGTTGCAAGATCATCCTCAGTCTCGTTCAAGGCAAGACCCCCACCATGATCGCTAAAGGCGGCTTGTGCGCGAAGTCTCAAGTGTACCGAGTCGCCGATCGGTTCATCGAACATGGCCCGGTTGTCCTGCCTCAGCCGAATCTGGAAGAAGCCGCTGTTTAGGTTAGCATAACCTGAACGGAGGTTTCCCCATGAACAAGCCGCGTCGACATTTTCCTGGCCCCGAGAGGGTCGCCATACTCAGGCGCCACCTTGTCGAAAAGACGCCTGTCTCCGATCTCTGCGATGAACTGGGCATTGGTCCCAGTCTGTTCTATCGCTGGCAGAAGGAGTTCTTCGAGAACGGCCATGCTGCCTTCGAGAGCAACCGTAAATCCAAGGCCGTCGAGAACGCCAAGCAGCGCAGGATTGAGCAGCTTGAGGCCAAGCTGCAACGCAAGAACGAAGTCCTGTCGGAAGTCATGGAGGAGTACACCCAACTAAAAAAAGAGCTTGGGGAACCCTGACGGGATGCTGGGTACCCCACGACACGCGCGACGAGGTCGTGGACTTCGTGCGCACCTGGGCCGATAAGGCCGAGATTGCCGTCGGCCGCTTTCTGTCCTGGATCGGTATCGGCGCCAGCAAGTTCCACGACTGGAAGGCGCGGTTCGGCAAGGTGAACGAGCACAATGCCTGGGTGCCGCGCGACCATTGGCTGACCGACGCCGAAAAGGAGGGGATCCGCGGCTTCGCTCGTCAGCACCCGCTGGAAGGTTATCGTCGGCTCACGTTCATGATGCTCGATGCTGATGTCGTTGCATGCAGCCCGGCCAGTGTCTATCGCGTCCTCAGCGCCGCGGGACTCCTGGCCGGGCAAACTCCCACGCCCACCAAGAAGGGGACCGGCTTTGTGCAACCCCTGCGACCGCACGAGCACTGGCACGTCGATGTCAGCTACCTCAACATCGCCGGAACCTTTTACTTCCTCTGCAGCATTCTTGATGGCTGCAGCCGCTTCATTGTCCACTGGGAGATCCGAGAAAAGATGGAGGAAAACGATGTGGAAACCATCATCCAACGCGCCCGCGAAGCCTGTCCCGACGTCCGGCCGCGCATTATCTCTGACAACGGCCCGCAGTTCATCGCCAAGGACTTCAAGGAATTCATCCGCGTCTGCGGTATGACCCATGTCAAAACATCGCCTTACTACCCCCAAAGCAATGGCAAAATCGAACGCTGGCACAAGACTCTCAAAGGCGACTGCATCCGCGTGCTCACGCCGCTGTCGGTGGACAACGCCCGCCGGATCGTGGCGGATTACGTCGTGCACTACAACACCATCCGCCTTCATAGTGCCATCGGCTACATCACGCCCCAGGACAAGCTCGCGGGCCGCGAGGCTGAGATCTTCGCCGCTCGTGACCGCAAACTGGCCGAGGCACGCCAGCGCCGCCAACAACAACGCGAAGCCGCCAGTGACCGAGCGCCGGCCGCGCCGGCCTCACACCCTGCCATCGACTTCGCCGTCCTGCGTGCCGTGGTCACGATTGCAGCCGTCCTGCGACTGCTCGGCTTCCAGCCTCGCAGCAGCCGCGGCGCTCAACAACGTGGCCCGTGCCCCTTGCACGGCTCAAGTTCTGGTACCAGCCGCTGTTTCTCCGTCAACTTGGAGCAGCACACCTTCCACTGCTTCAAATGCGGCCGATCTGGTAATGCCCTCGACCTCTGGGCCCACACCACCGGCCAAAGCACTTATGACGCCGCCCTCGATCTGTGCCAGCGCTTACACCTACCAGTGCCCGAGCTGTCAGCCCCCGGGCTCAAACCAACGCTCGAGAACAGAGAGGAGGAACCCGTAGACCTCGTGTCAACGACCTGTACAATCACTTGAGTTCGCCGAGGATCCTTTTCTTTACTCGCTAACTCGAACCGGCGGGTCTTCCAGTTCAGGCTGAACCAACACACGGTGGGACTCGCTGACAAGCGAGAAGACAATGGGGATAATAAAGTCACCGATGCTTACGGCATGGAGTTACTTCGACTCATTGAAGGCTCCCCGCAAGAGCACGGCTACCGGCGTCCTACGTGGACACAAGAACTACTCGTTCTTGTGCTCGCTGAACGAAGCGGCATTCGCGTCAGCGTCACCACAGTTTGTCGGCTTCTGAGACAGTTGGGGATTCGTCTGAATCGGCCCAAACCGACCGTTGACTGCCCCTGGCCAAGGTCGCGTCGGCTACGGCGATTGCGAGAGATCCAACGGCTGATTGACAACCTCGCAACGGGTGAGGTCGTTCTGTACCTGGACGAAGTCGATATTCACCTCAACCCCAAGATTGGGCCAGAGTGGACGCTGGCCGGGAAGCAGAAGTACGTCCGCACTCCGGGATGCAATGAGAAGCGTTACCTAGCCGGCGCTCTCAATCCCAAAACCGGCAAACTCACATGGGTCGAAGGCGATCGGAAGAACAGCCTCTTGTTCCTGGACCTTCTTTACAAACTCGTGACAGCGACGTACCGCAATGCTCGTCGGGTCCATCTCATTCTCGACAACTACGGCATCCATGACAGCCAGCAGGTCCAACTGGCCTTGAAGTCAGCCACAGCCAGCAGGATAAAGCTCCACTTCCTGCCACCATACTGCCCCGACCACAATCGCATCGAGCGGACCTGGAAAGACCTGCACGACAACGTAACACGGAACCACCGCTGCGCGGGAATGGAGGAGCTTATGGCCGAAGTACGCCTCTACCTGAACGCTCGTAATCAACGCGGGCGGCACACGTACGCCCGGGACAGTGCAGCATGAATGATCGCGTCCCAAGATCTCGCAAGGCTATTTAGGTAAAGCCTGCCGTCTCGGGCAGACAAAGCGATCATCGTGGTTGCGAGTACCAGCGACGCGGGCGGGTCACCATCCAGCGAACAAGACAAAGAAACACACGCTCTAGTCAAAGCGCTCAGAATCAGACATCAGAGCGGTGCCCTTCAAGCGATCGAAAACGCTGGCGAATCGCTGATCGGTCCCATTGTTACAGTCGGGATACCGCCCTTCGACAGTGCGGCCGATTTCTACGGCCGAGTCCGCCTTCGTTTTAGTCACCCGCACAGCTACCTCTCGCCAACCCGCCAGTGGTTCCGTGAAAATGAAAATATTAGCAGTCTCGGCCCATTCATATTTCTTTAGCCACGTTCCAATCCTGGAAACGCCGGCTTCTGGAAATGATCAGCCTCCCTCATGCTGTCCGAGTGTTCCTGCACATCCCGCCTACCGATCTCCGCAAGGCTTCGATGCGCTCTCCGGCTTGGTGACCAGTGCCTTCGCTCAGGATTCCACGTCCGGTCACCTGTTCTTCTTCGTCAAATGACACCGCGACCGCCTCAAGATTCTCTACTGGGATCGGGACGGTCTGGCAATCTGGTACAAACGACTCGAGACCGGCTCGCTCCAGCTTGCCGTCGTCGCCCACGATGCCGTGTCGATCGAGATGAGTCCTACCCAATGGACGCTGATTCTCTCCCGCATCGACTTCGGCTCCGTTCGGCAACGTAAGCCGTACCAGCATCCCACACCGGAGGCCGAAAATCGATCGCTTTCCTGTTGTTCTACAAATATGATCATAATATAATTATTCACATGAATAATGCAGGCTCGTGGCCCACTGGACCTCACGAATGTCATGACTTGCTAAACCGGCTCATCCAGCAGGTTGAGGATCTCCGAGCCGCGTGCCCCTCACCGGGCTTGGCTGCGAGCAGTGGGATGTCGTTGGTTTGGGCCAACGTCTCCACTGACTGCACGAAGTCGGTGGTGAGCTTTTGGAGGTCTGATCGACGACAATTACATTTCCCCACCGGCGACAAATACATTTCCCCACTCGAGTGTTTCATTGTTCAGACTCCCTTCTCGGCCGTTTACGCGATCAGGAGCCAACCTGGCGAGTTGGTCGCCTAGTTTCTGCTGGTTGGCTCCGGCAAAAACCTCACGCAGGTCGGCAATTGAAGAGGGCGCGGTGCGAATCGTGTTCGACTGGTTCACAACTCTGTTCTCGATCGAACGAAAAGCACCCTGATTTCCTTAGTTGGGCCTATCACTAAGAAAACGGCCATATCAAAGGGATGAGTAGGATAGCGGTGGCCCATGTCAAAAGGTTCAAGGGGATACCGACCCGCATGAAGTCAGTGAAGCGATAACCGCCTGGGCCGAAGACCATCATGTGCGTCTGGTAGCCGACAGGAGAGGCAAAAGCGTAAGACGCAGCCAGGGTGACAGCCATGATAAAGGGACGCTCGCTGACGTCGAGGAGTCGCGCTGATTCGAGGCAGAATGGAAACGAAAGCACCGCCGCGGCGTTGTTACTGATCAGTTCGTTCAGGACCATTGTGCCAAGGTAGATAGCCGCCATCGTGGCTCTAGGCCCCCACGCGCGGGTTGCCTCTACGAGTAGCCCCGCGAATAGCTTGGCCACGCCGGACTGCTCGAGTGCCCGGCCGACTCCGAAAGAGGCGGCGATCGCGATCAAAACGGGAAGATCCACCGATTTTCTTGCGTCGGTGGCTGAGATGCAACGAGCAGCAATCATCGCACCAGCAGCCAGGAATGCCGCAAGCATGATGTCAAATTTACCGCTCACAAACATTGTGATCATCACGATAAAAATCACAGCAGCAGTTCGAGCGCGGTTGAATCGAACGGGACGCGAATCCTCAACGTCGCTCACCAGGTAAAAATCAGGATTGTTGCGGAACGCCCGACTGAAATTGGACCCGACCTGCAAGAGTAAGGTATCGCCCGCGTGTAGCCGGTTGTCACCAACTTTGTTGGTCAAGCGTGCACCATTACGGTGCACAGCGACGATGGCCGCATCGTACAGTGAGCGGAAATCGGCGTTGCGTACAGCCTGGCCAACCAGGGGAGAACTCGGGCTGATGACTGCTTCGCAAAGCTGTCGGCCCCATTGCTTGGCAGACGAAACTTCGTAATGAGCATCGGCTGCCGGTACCAATCCAGGAATCTTCTCTAGGTCGACGATTGTGTTGACAATTCCTGTAAAAACCAGCCGGTCATTGGCCTGGATCACTTCATCGGGGCCAACCGGTCCGATGACTGCTCCGTCGCGGTCGATCTCAATAAGAAATAAGCCTGGCAGTTGCCGTAGCCCTGCCTCTCCAACCCTTTTGCTGACAAGGCGGCAACCTGGTTGCACCAACATTTCGACGAGGTATTCGCGCCGTGTTTCCTCGAGTTGTTCGATCAATTCCTTACGGTCGGGTAATAGCTTGCGCCCGGCCGTCAGCAAGTAAATCGCACCCAGGAGAGCGCACGGAAAGCCTACCCAACCGATCTCGAAGAAACTCATCGGCCGTAGATGACTCTTCAATAGCAAACCCTGAACAACCAAGTTGGTACTGGTGCCGATGAGTGAACAAGTACCCCCCAGGATCGAAAGAAACGACAGAGGCATAAGGAGCCGCGAAGGCGAGATGCGGCGCTTGCGACACCAAGCGATCAGTACGGGCACCAGCAGGGCCACCTTGGGTGTATTGTTCAGCACCATCGCTGAGGGAATGAGTACGATCGCCATCAGGAGCAGGGCCATTCCCTCGGTTTCGACACGACCCAAGAATCGTTCACCAATGTAGTCCATCACGCCTGTTTCGCGCAGGCCGGCAGCCACGACGAAGAGCGCAGCGACGATCAACATTCCGGAATTACTGAATCCCGAGAACGCCTCGTCAGGACGGATCACACCGAGCGCTGCCAGAATGACAACCGCCCCGACGAAAAGCACATCAGGAGGTTTGTCCTTCACCAGGCCATAGAGCAAAACGGCCAAGACCGCCAGCGTCACGCCCATCTCGAAAGTGAAGTGCATAGGCATTCGGAAGAGCTCAGCTGATCGTTTACCGTTGTTCGGGCCGGATCGGTTTGATCTTGATGTTCTTAAACCAACAGCGCGAACCGTGGTCTTGAAGACCGATATAACCGAAGCGAGGATGGTTCTTGTAGGCAATGTCGAACTTGTGTTCCGAACCGTCGGGACGCCGATTCGGCATCGTCCAGTCGTCAAGGTCCATACAGGTAATCAACTCGTCATTGAGCTTGACTGAGAGTTTTGGGCCGTCACAGGTAATCCGGATGTGATTCCACTCTCCTACTGGTTTCATGGCGTTCTTTGAGGGTTTGACCAGGTCATAGATTGCCCCCGTGTCGTGATAACCGGCTGTCCTGGTATCGTCGATGGCGACCTCGAGACCGTTAAAGCCGACGTCCTTGCCAGGGCGCGGTGCAAGGGGATGTGTCCGGATGAAGATTCCACTGTTGCAGCCCTTGCTAATCTTGAAGTCGAGCGCAAGCACAAAGTCCGACCAAGTTTTCTTGTGGATCATCATGTAGCCGCCGCATCCGTGGGGGTTAATGCTCTGCTCTTCGATAGGAACTTTGCTCAGCTGGCGACTGCTGGTCTGCCAGCCGCTTAGGCTCTTGCCGTCGAACAGCAAGATCCAACCGGCTTCCTTCTCTTTCGGGCTTAACGCATTGTCTGAGGGCTCATTCTGCAACGAGCCGACGACGAGAGCCTTGATGAGCAGGCTAACGACGACTGACCACAAGGGCCGAGATCCGATCATTGTTCGAAACTCCAACGTGATCTAAATCATACTCGCGCGGAGCACCGTCATCTTACACGCAACGTGCAGCATGCTGAATGGGGGATTGCAACAATCCTGATAGAGTGCTGCCAATGAGCAAAAATCAAGAGCAGAGTGTGAATCTTTCAGTGCGACGACTGAGTTAATTGGCGAAGACCCGGCCCACTGACACACCCGCTCCGCCCAGTTCACCTTTAACCACAGGCAGTGTATGATGCAGATTGCCAGGCGGTTGCCCACCGCGAGGAAGGTATCTTACAGCGCGTATTTATCCATCGGCTGCCATTGCAGCAGTAGATGCAGTAGTATGAGTTTGAGTGAGCGAAAACGATCCATGTTGAAGGTGAAGTAAGACCGAGCGTTGGGGTATATTCAAGTGGACGGGACCCAGGCTAAAGCGTGAGAGACGACCATGACGACGGCTTTAGAGCGGCTCGCGGAGTTAGTCCGCCAAGCCGAAGCAAAGACACGCGCACGTAAGATTGAAGGAGAGACTCAGCATGCTGCAGAGCAATTTCGAGCCGCCGAGGAACGTGCACGACGTGCGGTCGAGAAGTATCGAGTTGGACGGCCAGCGAACTTGCGGGCCTTAGAGCAGTGTGATGGCGACGACCAGTTGCTTAAAGACTTGGTGCGCAAGCTGGCTTTGTACAAATCATCGCTCGGATCGGAGGCTGACGCGGAACGCCTGATCGCGGCGTCACAGGCAGAGATCGAGCGAACTCGACGGCAAACTCGCGCCGAGCTTGAGGAGATCAGTCATGAGGTGGAGGAGGCGCGACGCGAACTTCGCGCCGCCACGGATACATACCGTCAGCTCCGCCGTGAGCTTGATCGGCTCCAGCCTGAGCTAACTGCCCAGTTTGCTGCGGAGGATCGCCTGCTCTGGGATGCTGAGTCACACTTTCCGGGCGGACAGCTTCAGCTACTGGGACATGAGGTCGACGCCGGCTTGAGCGTATTTGGCACACTGAGCAAGCTTGAGCAATATGCACGGCTCAAGGTGTGGATTGGCCGCTTTCGCTTTTACCAAGCTTCTCAGGAACGAGAAGCTGAGCAATCCGAGGATCTCCAGGCACTGTCGCACCGAGTTTTTCACCAGCTCAAGTGGCTTTCCCGGCAATATGAGCCGGGTTATATCGAAGCGTTCCGCCAGGATTTCTCAACCGACTGGGCTCTCTATGTGGCCGAGGCTCAGGACCAGTTGGTTCAGGCAATTGAAGCATGCCGCCGCGCTCGAGGCACCGAGTTATCGCCACCTCGTGATCGCGCTCCATCGGAGGAACGAGCCGCCTTCTCGTCAATTACAGCGGTGCGGGCCACAGGCCCGTTGTCTACGACGACGTCGTCTGTACCGGCATCACCAGCCGCTGCGCATTACGCGTCGTCCTCGTCACTGGCGGGGCTGAAGGCCCTGATTGCCCGAGGGCGCCTGCCAGATGAAGGTCTTGACCAGTTCCTAGCAATTCTGCGGCAGGCAGTGGACGACGTGGGGACCACTCATACCGAGTTGCTCCGGCTGGCATGGCCTTTCCGTGAATACATCACCGGCGATGATGGTCTAGGGGCTTTGAAGCGGAATCTCGAGCGAATCCAATCGCGCCACGATGAGGTCAAACCACTTGACGAAACTTAATTAAATCGTTAAATCTAGTTTAAATCATCTAGGTCGAGCTGCCACATACCGGGGTCGGTTTCCGATCTGACTGTTCCGTGTCAGACCTACCCACGACAGGCCAAGGTGTCGGAGAAGCGAACGTCTCTCCCTCAATCCTCCCAAATTTGATATGGTCCGCGTCGGTGGCTTAGGATAAGCCGTTATGGAACGCGTGGCGTCTAGCCAGATTTGCGGGAGGATCTGGGCACATGGATCCGGATCTCTCACTTCGGCTGCAGAATGAGACACAGTTTGTCAGTGACAAGCAGCGCGCGCGGGCCTTGGTCAGGTCAGGCGAAGCGGTTGTGCACTTACAGCCGTTGATTCGACCGGCGCCTCGATCGGCGATGGTCCGTCCACTCGTCGTGCTCGTCAGCTGTCCTGCCAGGACTGGCAGCACTGAACGCCTGGGACTTGACACCGCCCGGTCCGATGTGGGGACTGCGCGGCTTGGCTGTGCTCGACGGTTTGCTACTTGATCAGACTCCCGCCATCGCCAGCATCAGCCCGGTCCAGGAATCGGCAGCGTTTCGTGCCGTCGCCTACCAACCACCGCTTTACGCGTGGATGGAGGCGATTGCATTCTCGTTCAGCGCCGACGTCAATCCTCTGGGAAGTGTTTTACCCAGTTATTTGGCCGGCACCTTGGCAGTCGTTCTCGTGTATCTGCATGGGCGGCTTTGGCGCGGACCGGGGTTTGGTCTTACAGCAGCGATCCTGGTGGGCTTCAATCAGAGTTTGCTTCTGCGAATGCAAACAGCAACTCCAGCCACCCTGGTGCTTTGCGGGATACTGACCAGCTTGCTGGGTTACGGTTGGCACGAGCGCGTGATGGCTGAATCAGCGCGGCCCTGGTGCTGGACCGGCCCAGTCTTCTGGGCAATGATCGGCGGCTTGGCATTAGGCCTGGCCTTGCTGGCCCTGGGCGGTCTGGCGCTGATCACTGTTCCGATTGTACTATTGCACCAGTGTTATCAACGCAATGCTTTGACGTTTCCATCCCGCCGAGCCGGAAAGCGTTCGTGGTTTGGCTGCTCCAAGAGTCAGGGCTTCTTGGACAGCTTGGTGGCGATGGCGGTTGCAATGGCCGTGTCATTGCCATGGTTTGTGCTGATGATTGAAGCACACGGTTGGGCGGTGGTCAAAGCCCTGAGTGCGCCTCCCGATGGATTACTCGTCGATCACCAGTTGAGCCTTCTGCCACGTCTCATCAATCTAGCTCCGGTAACGCTGCCCCTCGGTTTATGTGGAGTCGTTCGGGCCATTCGTTCGGCGCTCCTGGATGACTCCAGTGCTCGTGAGACAGTTGGCAGCTCGTTCTGGGTCGTCTGGCTGTCGGTTGCTGGCTTGGTTTCGGCAGTGTGGTCTACCGGCCCACAGAGTGTCTTTGACCTGATATTATTGGTGCCTCTGAATCTACTCGCTGCGCAGACGATTGCTGAGCTGGTTAGTCGGCGTGTGTCGGTTCGTGCATTGATTTGGCTGGCGCCGGCAACTGCGATGTCAATCGCCTGGTGGGCAAGCGCTGATTTGAACGACGCCATCGATGACGTGATTCATGGCCGTGCCGATGTAGCAACTGCACTGGGTCTGCATCTCGCGCTTGACCTAGTAATCGGTTCTGTCTGGATCATCCGTGTGCTCAATCGCTGGGCACGTCGCCGCGACGAGCGTCAACGCGGAATTCTGGCCACCTTCCTCGTGACAGTGCTGGTTGTCACAATTGTGGTGGGGCTTCGCGAGGTCCTGTTCCGGCATAGTGAGACCCATGATCTACTATCACTTCGTACCATGATCCTCCGCCGTAATCGTGACATTCCCTTCGAGATAGTGGCCGTCGTCGGCTCTCCCTGGCAAGCCCCGGCCCGTGGCGGCATTGATCCATCGGTCGATCAACCATTGCCGGGCGGACGCCTCCGATTCATCCTCAGAACAGCCCTGCGCAGAATCCCGCAACGTGACTTGAATACCATTGATGAACTATTCAGCCTTCCTGACGGTCAGCGATTGATCGTGCTCGCTGGTACTGAACAGCGCTTGCTGTCAGCCGATCAGTTCAAGCTCGGGCTGGAAGCTATTCATCCTGGCCGCTCGGGAATCCTTGATGCCTACGCAACAGCTCGCAGCCGATTCCCACGCCGGTGAGCCCAGATTTCTACCGAACAGAAGCGCACCATTGCCTGGACGGACCTGTCACAATTCCGGATTGTAGGTACAGCCGTAAGCGCAATGTTTGCGATCGTGCAATTTGCACGGATCTTGCTAACCCAAGGCAGAGGTGCCGAAACCAAAGGTCGCGGCCATGTCTGATATAGACTTCGACGAGCACCGCCTGGGCAAGGGACGAACAAATGAGCGCGGAGATTGGTCATCCCCATTGACCATGCGTCGCTCGATGCCGATGAGGCGTGTTTTCAGGAACGTAGGCCGTGACGTATGACCGCGTTGACCAGAAGCTCGAATCATCGTCGCGGGGGATCACAACAGAGTCTGGGTTAGCGAATTCAGCGCCCATTGGCGGGAACGCCGTTGGATCTATCACCGGCACGGCTGTCCCGGCCCTGCATTTGTCACTGCCGTTCCACGGAACGTTGCGCGATCACGACGACTCTGATCCTTAGCGTTGTGCCGTTGAACTGGCACAGTGTGGCCGGTTGATCTTGGATGTCTCGTGAACTGACCTCGACGCGGCCGAAGCGACCTTCGGGCCGTTCCATTCCACGATGTGGCACTTCCGAAATTCGTTCAATGAAGCCCAACAATCATGGGAGCGCCTTTGCGCCGAGCTAGGGATCAAGATCTTTGATGGTACGATGATTCAGCCTCAGTTGGTCGCGCTGACCTTGGGAAAACCGGCGAGTGACGCGCAGCGCGTCGTGCTAGTTCTAATCGGCAGCCGCACCTACCGGGTGCAGCAGATTACCCGTACTGAGCTGGCGCTGATCCAGTGGTAGTTAACTCGTCTTCATCTACCAAGCGGTAGCGGACTATATTACGTCTGTCGGCTCGCCGACGGCTTGACTGAACGTAACTGTGCCGAATCGACCTACCGGCTCACCGAAAACGGACAATGGTAGCGACATTGATTGCAAATACCTGTCCGCATACACTGCCTTAGTCTGGATTTGACCAGATTGAGTTACCTGTGCGATAATCCTAGCCTACACTGGTATTTCGCGATTTTGTAGCAATTCCTCATGACGACATCGACGATTGATTGGTCGACGATCTTCGCGGACGCACTTCCTTATGAGGTGTTCCTGGATCGTTATGCTAACGCGTCTCAGCGAACACGCTGGGATGCAATGAATGCGCAATTCGCGCTCTCGGCTAAACAACTTAAGCTACTTGCAAGCTTTGCCCGACAAATGTCAGTGCTGTGCTTGGCCGGTGCTTGGTGTGGAGATTGCATCAACCAGTGTCCGACACTTGCTCAATTCGCGCGGGCTTCGACGCAGATAGACCTGCGATTTCTGGACAGGGACATCAACCCTGTGATCCGTGATGCGCTTTCGATCAATGGCGGGCAACGCGTCCCGATGGTCGTCTTCCTGAGCGAAGATTGGTTTGAAGTAGCGCGTTATGGCGATCGGACGCTGTCGATCTACCGCCGGATGGCAGCCGAGCATCTTGGACCAGCCTGTCCTACGGGGATTGTCCCTACGGCCGCCGATGCACTTGCTGCCATCACGGCTGACTGGCTAGCCGAGTTCGAACGTGCCCAGCTCATCCTCCAGCTCTCACCACGGCTTCGTGCCATGCATGGGGATTAATGAATGGAAGAGACGTTTATGCCACGTGTGAGCTGAAGCACCCCAGGGTTGATCAATTCGTGGAATCCTTATGAATGGGGCTCGTAAAAGTCGTGCTCATGGACTAGCTTGCCCAAGATGCAGCTAGACCGATTGAATTGTGGAGTTTGGCAGACCCATTGCAGTTTCTTTTTGGATGCTGTGTGCGATGTGATGCGATACGTGCTCAACCTCGGCTTGCAGCATCTGTTCCAGAGTAATCAACCCCCGCTCGTTGTGTATTCCGGTCCCCAACCAAGCTGCCGTAGTTAGACTGCGGAGGGTGCGCACCATCTGGTGCCGCATTCCCTCCAATAGTGCCAGTTCTCGACTCAGTTCAGCTTGGTGGTCCGGTGTTCACAAGTCCTGCTATCCCGGTCAAGTACCTGATGCGGTAGACTATCACGACCGGGGTAAAACCGAGCGAAGCCTGTAATGGGCGTTTCGAGCGCGGATTGATCTGGTGCCAGAGTTGAGCGTTTTGAGAATTAACCCAAGGTGATCGAGCTCCCGTGTCTGTCGAACTGCTGATCAATGAATCCAAGATCCGAGAACGCCTTGTGGCAATGGGCCACCAGATCGAGAATGACTACAGGGACAAGCCGCTTACGATCGTTGCTGTGCTGACCGGAAGTCTGATCGCCTTGGCTGACCTAATCCGCCAGATTCAGATACCCCTGCGGATTTCGCTGGTACAAGCGAGTAGCTACCGGGGGCCGACGACAATGGCGACGACCCTTGTCGTCAACGAGGCGTTTGCACCTGACGTCGCAGGCCGGGATGTCCTGCTGCTCGATGATATCCTCGATACCGGCCAGACTTTGAACGCGCTCGCTGAGCACCTGAAGGACCGGGGTGCCAGAACGGTTCGCACCGCTGTGCTGCTCCGCAAGATTGGCCGTCAAATCGTACCGATCGAGCCCGATTATTGCGGGTTTGTTATCCCCGATGCCTTCGTCGTCGGCTATGGCTTGGACTACAATGACGAGTATCGTCATTTGCCTTATGTCGGTGTGCTTCAGCAAGAGCCGCGAGTGGCAGATTGCGAGTAACTCGTCAATCAATACCGTCGTCGTTTGCCAGACGATCCCAACGAGGTTCCGATCGCCCACTGTGGACATCTCGTCGCGGCCTCTCAAAGTAGCCTTGGTCACACGACGCTATCTCCCCTTGGTCGGAGGCGCTGAGCGGGTCTTCAGCTATCTGGCAAGTGCCCTTGCAGCCGAGGGGGCCTTGGTGACTGTGCTAACCTCCCGAATAAAAGACTCGGAGCCAGCGGGGCCCGGGAGACTGGCAAACGAGGCGATAACCGGCCGGCAAGAGAGCGAACAACAGGCTGCACTTGGATGCTTCCCAGTGGTGAGGCTTGACACGTCTCCGCTTCGGTTCTGGGGAACGTGGCTGTACATGCAAAACCTCAAGCGTTGGTTTCACGAAAACCCGATTGACCTGGCATACGTCTCGATGCTCAAACACGACGCCTTTGTGGCAATCGGTGCTGCAAAGCGCAAAGGCTTCCGCGTGATACTGCGGCCTGAAGGCGCTGGAGAAACGGGCGACCTCGCCTGGCAGTCGTGGGGCAACTTTGGCCGCTCGATCGGCGTGCGCTGCCGAGAGAGCGATGCCTTTGTAGCGATCTCCAGCTCGATCGAGCTGGAGCTGCGTGAAGCGTGGCGTTCGGGAACTCTGCGGCCGTCCCGGTTTGCACAGTTTCTGCATCACATGCCGAAAGAGCCCCGAATCGTGACCATTCCAAATGGGGTCCCCGTTCCAGAGAGGCCCTGGCAGCAGCGAGCTGAATGGCGACAGACCCCACAGGCAGTGTTCATCGGCCGTCTGGCGCCCGAGAAAGGGCTCGATACGCTGATCAGAAGCTGGCCAATTGTGCGAGCGACGTATCCTGGTGCCACACTGTCTCTGATCGGTGAAGGGCCACAAAGAAAGCTGCTGGAGGATCAAGCCAAAGCACTCGGCTTGACATTGGGACCGGGACAAGCGGTTGATCTGCCGGGTGCCATGGTTAGCCCCAGTCTGGCCCTTCGGAAAGCCGACTTGTTCGTCCTACCGTCGCGCGAGGAAGGAATGAGCATTGCTCTTCTGGAAGCAATGGCGCTCGGTATCCCGCTGGTCGCTTCGTCGATACCCGGAAACCGAAGACTTATCAGCGATTTTGAACATGGTCGCTTGTTTGCGTCGGATGATACCGATCATCTCGCGAGGGTGATCATCGAACAATGGGAGAATCCTGATCGTGCCATCGCGATGGGTCACGCAGCGCGGAACCGCGTTGATCGGGAGTTCTCGATCCGAGCCGTTGCCCAACGACACTTGACGCTATTCCGAGACGTCGTGGAAAATCGTTGACTTAACACTGCTGGTGCATGAAGGCAGGCATGCTTGGTCGAATCGAGAACCACCGGTTGCTACCTCATTCGCACGACAATTTGCTCAGAGCCATTCTTCACTTTGCCACATACTTTTGCGGGCGGTCACGGTGTTAAAGGTCTTACAACTGATTCCGACCCTCGACCAGTCTGGAGCGGAAAAGCAGATGCTGCTTCTGGCTAAGGGGCTACCGCGCGACCGGTTTCAAGTTGAAGTTGCGGCGCTAACTCGGCTTGGCCCGCTCGAATCCGAGCTTCGCACGGCCGGGATTTCGGTTACGGCGATTGGCAAGCGCTTCAAGCTGGATCCAATCGCGCTTGTGAAGCTCGTGCGGTTCTTGAAGTCACGCGCGTTTGATGTCGTCCAAACTTGGATCTTCGCGGCTAACACGTATGGACGAGTCGCTGCGCGAATGATGGGAGTACCTGTGGTTGTCGTGGCAGAGATGGCTGTGGACTTGTGGAAGGGTCACCTTGATCGGTCGGTCGACCACCGGCTAGCTACCTGGTGTGATCGACTGGTTGGCAACTCCCATGCAGTGGTTGACTTTTATCGCGAGCTGGGAGTGCCAGATGACCGGTTGGCCATGATTTACTCAGGGACGAGTGACGAAGAGCCTCCACCGATCGATCCCCAAGCAATCCGGGCTAGTCTCGGGTTTGAAGTTGAGGCACCGTTGATTCTGTTCGCTGGCAGGCTTGCAGAACAAAAGCGAGTCCATGACCTCTTGAAGGCACTAGACCTGCTTCAGCACGTGCAGCCCGACGTGCGGACTGTGATTGCGGGCGACGGTCCGCTCCGTGACCGGCTCGAAGAGACGGCACATGCCTATCATCTCGATGGACGAGTCCGATTCCTGGGCCATCGCAGTGATGTACCAAGGTTACTGGCAGCTGCCGACGTGGTCGTCCTGCCCAGCGCATATGAGGGACTCCCCAATGTAGTCCTGGAGGCAATGCAATTTCGCAAACCAGTTGTAGCAACCGCCGCGCCGGGGACAACCGAAGTCGTCATCAACGGCGAGACTGGACTACTCGTCCCGGTTGGTGAATGCTCACTTATGGCCCGAGCGATCCGTGATCTCGTACGGGACCGTACACTTGCCAGCAGGCTTGGCGAGGCGGGGCGCGCTCGCGTCGAGACGCACTTTCGTGCCAGTATGATGGTTGCCCGGTTCGCCACCTTGTATGAAGAATTGGCGCAATCAAAAGGAATTACTCTGTCGAGATCACGACAGAACGCTCCCCGTCCGCTCAATCCAATCTGACCGCCTGCTCCGAAGAACCATCCTTTGCTGTGACCGTTCCCGGTGAACGGAGCGATTCGATAAGCGAAGTGTAAGCGTGAGCCAGCTCGCGCCGGTGCAATAATCCGATCAAGTGAGTGGGGTCTTCTTGAGCGACGACGGGGATCTCATCCCGATTTCGCTCAGTCAAGCGGCGCAATGCCGTATGTAAATTGTCAGCGGGTGTGACTGAGATTACAGGGCGATAAGCAAGGTCATCAGCGAGCACAAGCGGGCCCCATTCGGAGCCGACAAGCGCCAGCCGCAGATCATGAAGGCTGAAAATCCCGGTCAGTCGACCTTGGGAATCAACGACCGGAAAAAGCGTCTCGGTCGATCGAGCTACGAGATGAATCAACTCGTTAAACGGCATGGAGGCAGGTATCATCTCGATGCCTAACGTCCGAACGGGGACATCGCTGACGTGGAGCTGCTCCAGTACGTCAACTACGAAGTCTCCTTGATGCGCTGGGCTATCAATCGGCGTGGCGACCTGCTCTTCGTAGATGGTCCACCGGCGTGAGATCGCCATGTTAAGTCCGCAGGCCAGCATCAAGGGAACGAGCAGGCTGTACGATCCGGTCATCTCGCTGACCATCACGATCGAAGTTAGCGGCGTTTTGGAGACCCCGGCAAAGAAACCTCCCATGCCAACCAGTACGAAGGCAGCCGGCTCAATGCCCGCTCCTGGTAGCCAATGGCCTAGAAGTTGTCCACACGCTCCGCCCAGCATTCCGCCAATGAGCATCGATGGTCCGAATACACCACCGCTACCACCGGAGCTGATCGTAAAGCCCGTGGCGGCAATCTTGAGCAGGGCCAAGACCAGCAACGTCCCCATCAGCATCTGGGGTTTGAAGCTCTCTGCAGCCGGGACGGCCGATGATGGCGGCATGCCGATCGCTCCCCATTGCACCCAGCCGTAACCACCGGTCATGACCTGCGGAAATGCCAGGGCGAGAATACCTAGCATGAGACCACCCACGGCTGGCTTCAGTTGACGAGGAATGGGCAAAGGCTTGAAAAAACGATCGCGGAGTCCATAAAAAAACCGCACATACAGCCAGCCCACGCCTGCGCACGCAAGCGTCAACACCATGAACAACGGCAATTCACGAAGGCCACGGAAAGTCATAGGGGGCAAGCTAAAGACCGGCTGAGGACTGATGAATAGGGCAAACGTGGAATAAGCCACGATCGAGCTTGCCAGGCAAGGCAACAAGGCGGCTGACTCAAAGGCCGTAGATGAATAAAGAACTTCGCCGGCGAACAGAGCTCCACCGAGCGGGGCCCGGAAAATGGCCCCGATACCCCCGGCCGCCCCGGCCAACATCAGCAGCCGCCGGTCGGAGGGCGGCAGTTTCAACAGCCGCGCGAGCCACGACCCAAACCCGGCACCGATCTGAGCTATAGGACCCTCCTGCCCTGCCGAACCTCCCGTGCCGATCGTGATGATCGACGCGAACGCCTTGATGATCGGAACCCGTGTTCTGATAGTGCCACCGCCTCGATGAAATGCTCGAATCATCGCGTCAGTGCCATGCCCTTCAGCTTCGGGTGCCCAGTTAAAAACGAGAACGCCCGAGATCAAACCTCCAACGGCAGGAACCAGCACGACCAGCCACCATGGTGACGGATAGCTAATCGCCTGGGGTTCGTCCTCGCCTGCCGGCGGCATTCCGAGATGAATGATCCCGCCGAGAACGAAGGTGTACATCAGTTTCAAAGCCAACAGGAACCCCACCGCTCCGAGGCCCGAGATTACTCCAACTAGTGGACTACACAATGCGACTCGTCCCAGACGTGGCGTCGACCATAGCGCGGCCAATCGGTAGAACTGTCCTCGGATCCACGACCCACCCTTGCCAGGATCTATCGAGCGTTGCTCCGTTGACTGCGGCATAGATGGTCGGTCCTTTTCTTGGGATAAGCTTTCTGACAGGCTTTCCGATTTGGTGCCAGCGAAATTCTTCGATGTCTGATCCGAAAGATCACGACCCATTCCAGCCGAGCGGTCAACAGACGTCTAGAACCCTCTCATTCGCTTCGAACGGCGATCTTGAACCAGCAGAGCACGGTAGCGATTGCGATATTCTGGCGCCTTTGATGGCCACACTGTCGATCTGCATGCGACAATAACAACGGCTGAACCAGAGTCGGCCTGGCCGGTACCGCTAGCCGGCCTTGATTGAATAGCACCGCTCTCACTCGCCTGGAAGTAAGAGCAAAGGGGCTCGCAGCATGTGTGGCATCTGCGGGGCGGTCTGGTCCGATTCCGAGCGCCCACTGGCAGCGGAATCTCTCCGGAAAATGATGGATCGGCTCGTCCACCGTGGACCTGACGACTCGGGTGATTACCATGACAACCACGCCGCGCTGGGGTTTCGGCGACTGGCGATCATTGATCTGGCCGGAGGCCGGCAGCCACTCTCGAACGAAAATGGCACCATCTGGACAGTCTTTAACGGCGAGATCTACAACTATCCTGCACTGCGGCATCGGTTGGAAGCCAAGGGACATGTGCTGCGCTCTGGCGGCGACACCGAGACCCTGGTCCATCTCTACGAGGATGAGGGGACACGGATGTTTTCGCTGCTGCGCGGAATGTTCGCGCTGGCTATCTGGGACGCACCTCGCCGCACACTCTTGCTGGCACGTGATCGGCTCGGTCAAAAGCCGCTCGTCTATCGTCTCGATAGCAGACGGCTCTTCTTTGCGAGCGAGCTGAAAGCCCTGCTTGCCTTGCCCAGCCACACCATGCCTCGAAGTCTGGATCCAATCGCGCTGGACCATTACCTTAGCTATGGCTATGTGCCTCACCCGCGGACGATCCTTGAGGGAACCTACAAGCTTCCTCCGGCACATTATGCCGTCTGGCATGACGGTATTCTCTCGATCAAGCGATACTGGCAGCCTGACTGGAATCTCGAGCGTGTTCGGCCCATCGGCGACGATGTCGAGGAACTGCAAGCGGTGCTTGCAGAGGCCGTTCGCGAGCAGATGATGTCCGACGTGCCGCTGGGAGCCTTCCTTTCCGGGGGCATTGACTCGACGATCATTGCTGGATTGATGCAGCGAGCATCCAGCCGGCCGGTGAAAACCTTCGCAATCGGCTTTCCTGACCCGCGCTACGATGAGACGCGTTACGCGGAGCTTGCTGCCAAACACTTGGGAACCGAGCACCGGACATTCATGGTCGAGCCGACGGCATGGGAGACCCTGCCGCATCTGGCCTGGCATTTCGACGAGCCCTTCGCCGATAGCTCTGCGCTTCCCACCTGGTACGTTGCTCGCGAGACCCGGCGCGAGGTTACGGTTGCTTTGACAGGCGACGCGGGCGACGAGCTTTTCGGGGGCTATGACCGTTACCGTGCTTTGAGCCTGACTGAGCTGCTTCAGCGACTGCCTGGTTATTCTCGACGGTTGCTTGGTGGAGCGATCGAAGGGGTCTTGCCCAGCTCGAGCAAGTCCAAGAGCTGGGTCCGCCGGCTCCGGCGTCTCTTCGAGTACGTCAACGAGCCAGTCGAGGATCGCTATCTGGGCTGGATGACAACCTTCGGAGAAACCGCCCGGCTGGCGCTTTACAGCGACAATCAACTTGATTTGTTGGCCAGAGCGACCGCTGAGCTGTCCGACCAGTCCGAGGCCGACCCATCTGCGTTCATGAGGGAGGCCTTTGCTACAGCCACGCGACGCGATCCGATCACTCGGGCTATGATCGCCGACATCGTGACCTATCTGGCGGGTGATCTGTTGGTCAAGGTCGACATCGCCAGCATGGCGCATAGTCTCGAGTGTCGAGGACCATTCCTGGACCATCGAGTCGTCGAGCTGGCCGTGGGCATGCCGGTTGAGCGAAAACTCCGGCTTCGTTCGGGTCGCTCCAAGGTTGTGCTCAAACAGGCATTTTCCGAACTGTTGCCTCCCTCGATCAAGACCCGTTCCAAAATGGGCTTTGGCGTCCCGATCAGCCGATGGCTCCGAGAAGAATTGAGCCAGGAGGTCCAGGCAGTGTTGCTTGATCCGACCTGTCTCGGCCGTGGGTTGTTCCGCCAGGGCGCGATTGAGGGGTTGGTTGCCGAACACGTCGACGGAAAACGTGAACACTCTCACCGCCTCTGGGCGTTGCTCATGCTCGAGCTCTGGTTCAGGCAGTATCTCGATACGCCGACAACTCAACCTTGCGATCGATTCAGCGACAATCAAGGAGTCGAAGTCGTCTCGACCGGATGATAATCACGGCTTGTTTTTTGCCGGTATCATCCGCTGTACCTGTGCCTGAATATCGCGAACCACGGAGATGACCCGTAAGAAGTTAGACTGTACGAAAAACACGCCGACCAGTTCACGATCTTCGTCGAGCCACGGGGTAGTCCCGAAGAGCCCTGGATGGGTGACGACACGAGCTCGACCTTTCTCATCGAGCTTGCTGAGGAAAAAAGCTAGCCCGTAATCATTGCCATAGGGGCCAGACATGAGGAGTTCGAGCTTGGCTTGGCGGGTGTGCATCATCGCGGTAGAGTGCTCGGAAAGAATGCGCCGATTCCGGTAAGTCCCACCGTTCAAGTGCATCTGGTAGAACGCGGTGAAGTCGTCGAGCGTGGAAGTCATGCCCCCGCCAGCCATGATGAATCGGCTCTCGCCAGTTGGCAATCTTGTGTTCGGGTTAAGCGCTTGCAAGCCAAGAGGGATATAACGGGTTTCGTTCATGCCGATGGGATCAAGCAGCTCGGTGCGAACCAAGTCCTCGAAAGGTCGCTTGGCTGCTGCCTCCGCCACTCGAGCCGCCACATTGAATCCCATGGTGCTGTAGTGAAACTCGCCCCCTGGCTGGGTCGCGAGGCCTCCCTCTGCCAGAACCCGCACCGATTCAGCAAGCGACCGATTCCGGCGCGAGAAGAAGCTGGCTTCCGAATTTGGCTTGTCGTTTTCTTTGACGTCTTCTTGACCTTTGTCTGGTCCCTTGCCCAAACGCTTCAGAAGCGATTCCGCCAGAAAATCTCCAGGAAGCCCCGACATATTGCAGAGTAGATGCCGGACTGTGGGCAACCTTGCAGGCGGTTTGCCCTTGAGCTTGATTCCCTTAAATTCCGGCAAAAATTTCTCGATCGGGTCGTCCAACCCAAGTTTCTTCCGATCGGCCAGGATCATCAGCATCGTCGCTGTGACGGGCTTGGCGCTCGAAGCCATGTGCACCTTCTGATCGACCGTGAGATTGCCGAAGGCTTCTTTGAAGATGATTTCACCCTGGTGACTTAGAAGAAGCGAAACGCCCGGCGCCGTCTTGTCCTCAACTGTCTTGCGAAGAATCACGCGCAACGCCTCGAGGTCGGTATCTTTGATACCGTGGGCGTGGGGATCGCCGGAGCGCAGGGACTGGGAGGACTTGGTATCGACCTTCACGGAAGAAGGTTCAACAACCCGGCACGAATTACCGGCTCCTTGCACACCGCTCTCTGCAGAGGCCAGAACCGCGAATACGACAAACGACCAGCCGCCGATAAACCGCGCAAGGATTCTCATGAGTGTCTTTGATTCCGAGTTCGGTCAGGGTTCGCCATCAGTAGGGCCAGGAGTCTGGTATAGTGCCGTCAGCACTGGTGATCAACCCCAGGGTAACTTTCGTTCGAATACAACGCGCGAGTTCTCGTGATTGCGGGCAGTCGTTTTTCTCACAGAACGACGGAATTGGCGTGAGGTGACCTGTTCGACCGGGCAGTACTCATTGAAATACGGAATCGTGCCCGGAGATTCCAAGGACGTATCATGACCAACGGATCCATTAGTGCTGGCGAGCAACTCGAACGGCTTTTCCACCTGGGCACAGTTGGCGGAATGACCGATCCCCAATTGCTGGAACAGGTTGTAACTGGGGATGACGAATCCGCCGGGGCTGCGTTCGAGGTGCTCGTCAAACGTCATGGACCAATGGTCCTCCGCGTTTGCCGGACGGTGCTGCACGACGTCCATGCGGCTGAGGATGCATTTCAGGCGACCTTCCTGGTGCTGGCGCAAGGCAAGGACAGTTGGATCACGCGAGCTGCTGTGTAACTGGCTCTACGGAGTTGCCGTTCGAACGGCGCGAAAGGCGCGAGCTATCGCTGCGCGCAGCGCGTCCACGAACAAGAGGCCGCGCGGCATCGAGTCACCTTAGCGTCCGAGACCGAGCGTGACAAGGACGAGCTGCAACGGGTCTTGTACGAGGAAATCGATCGTCTGCCTCGGACTTACCGATCTGCCGTGGTGGTCTGTTACCTCGAGGGAGTGTCCCAGTCACAGGCTGCAGTCCAGCTTCGGCTTGCTGAGAGTACGATCCGAGGCCGGCTTACCAGGGCGCGAAAGCTGCTTGGACGTCGGTTAGCGCACCGAGGTATTGTGCCGGCCGCCGGACTGATGACGCTCGACACGGTGGCTAAAACATCCCCTGATCGTTTGTCCGCCACGACCGCACAAGCGACAGCGTGTTTGGCTCTTCTTTTCTCGAACCGAGGTCAGGCGACAAGCGGTGCTGTCTTGGCGACCGCGCACGCTATCGCCAACGGAGTCCTCTCAACCATGTGGCTCTATCGTCTCAGAACCATCACGGCGATTGTGCTGACTGCTGGCTTCGTTGCAACGGGGGCCGCCCTGCTCCCGGGATCATTGGCCAAAGCGCAGCTCCAGGCTGAATCCACACAGGCCAAGGACTCTTCCGGAAAGGTACTATTGCAACAGGTTCAACGCACCAGTCGCCAAACTGCAAAGCCGGCGGACAGAAAACCTCGGGCAAAGCTGTCGAAAAGCGGCCAGCCGACTGAAATCGACCCGGAGCTGGCAAAATGTGCTGGTGTTCCAATCATCCGGACCGCCCCCGTGTCCAAGGACTGCATGATCCTGGCTTACTTACCCGACTGGAATCATGGCAACGTCGACAACCTTGGGCTGGCAAATAACGACGGTGGTGTTCGAGTTCTCATCGATTGGCCAGCAATTCCCGCGGACGAAGCCACCGCGGATGACCGGCGGTTCCTCGTTGCACTCTATTCTCGGAAGACAACCTCGAACCCGCCCGCTGGAGTGATCCACGCTTTCGAGATCCTCAAAGATTGGCGCGAGTTGACTTCGTGGAAGAAGCGGCCCCAATATGACCTGGAGCCGGCGATGACATTCAAGTTTGAGCGCGGAGACGGATGGAAGTTATTTGACGTCACTTCACTGATCCATGCCCAGGCAAAAGCCGGTCGGAAGGGTCACGGCATCATCCTTCGTTTCCTGTCCGAAGACTTCTCGATGCAACAAGGAGACTGGTCAGGCTACGATTTCGTAAGCCGCGAGGCTATCGATCAAGGAGCTGACAAATGGGCCAGCCGCCATCCGACGCTGCTGGTCGTCACATCAAGAGCAAAATAGAGCGAGGATTTCCGACGATTGGGGACGACGATATTCTCCAAACAGTAGATCACTTCAATCAGCTCATCGGCCCCGAACGTCGCTCGCTGCTCACGAGTCGGTTGGTGCTCACCTCGCCTTGGCCAGGGATTGAGGATCGTCGACGACTAGGTAGTGCCCGTGATCAGACGAGACGATCAGGATCGAGTCATCCCAGTTACTGTGGGATTCAACCCAGTGGATGACAGTGCGAACGGCGTCCTCGCCGCTGTAAATCGCACCGATGGCGTTGTCGAGATTGTTGGCATGTAAAGCAAAGTCAACATCGCCAGCCTCGATGAACAAAGCAAATGGCTGATCTGGCTGAGCGCTCAGAACAGTCAGTGCGGCCTCGGTCATCTGTGCTAGAGTTGGCTGCTCGCTGCGATCGGCCGAACTGTACCACTCAGCCAGGCGGGGTTCTCCCTTGCTGGTCAGACTGGGGGCGGGATCGTAGCGGCCATCGGCAGTTTGGTACGGAAGATGATCGAGCCCGGCACGGCCGAAGAAGCCAAACAGCCGCGCCGAGCGCCGAGCCGCCAGAGCAGCAGCTTGCTTGAGCAACTCACCGCCATTGCCACCTGATATGGTGTGAGCCACAATGTACTTACCTCCATTGCGAGCATCGATTGCGGCGAGATCGGCGCCCGTGATGAACAGGCTTCCAAGCACGCCATTCCGGCCCTGGGCTGCCAGTGATCTGGAATCGGTGATAATGCCAGAGCCCGTGCCGATGACCACGTCGAGGCCGGTTCGAAGCGGAACGTGACGTGCTTCTTGAAGAATTCCACGCAGGCCGAGCATTGACCGGGCGATGTCCTGATAGTCGTCGCGGTAAACGTTTTGTGCGTACATGGCGGCCGGGGAGACGTGGTTGAAAGGCACACTGGTCACGGTGCCCACTTTCCAGTCCCGATCTTGAAGCTCATGAAACAACGTGGTCACGAGCCGACCGTCATCGGTGACGTTAACCCCGTTGTTGTATGCTTTGACCCCGCTGATAAATTCCGCGGCACTTTGGGACGAATCTGTGTAGGCGTGGAGCACACGACCTACCCTTCGTACACCCGCCAGATCAGCCGAACTGGCTGATTGCCCCTTCAAATACCCCGGGGCCTGCAGCCCGAGTGGACCCAAGGTCCATGGATTAGCTCCGGCGATTCGCGCATCGTATCCACCGCCCAAGCTCGTTGGTGGGATCGTGACGCTTTCGGTGTCGACGTCAACCCGATTTTGGTCATGAGTCGGGCTGGTGACGACAAAGCCGAACTGGGCCGTGCCTCCAGCGTCGTAATCCTGAAAAATCAGCCCAGAGCCTTTGCCTTCGGAATAAGCCTTGCCCGTTTTGACGATGGCTGCGGCCTGGGTTGTTTGCCAGTCGACGCCATCGAACCAGACGATAAACAAGTGTCTGGCACCCCGGGCAACCGCTTCCTTCTGCACCCGGTACAAATCGCTCTGATCGGCGTAGACAGCCCGGGGATTGACAGTGTTTTCGGGCAGGACCCCATACAACTCCTTGATTTTCTTCGGGTCACGATACAGGCTGTTTTCGCCCGTGACAGCGGTCAGGTTAGCCTTTCTACCGAAGACATAGACAGGCACGAGGCGATTTGTGTGGCTGGTGTGGTTGGAAAAGACATCGCCTGGTCCTTGCGACCCGAAATGGTAAACACGCGGCATTTTCTGGCCGGCGGTCATGACGTAACTGGTCTGAAGTTTCTTGAGCCGGTCAAGGCCATCGTTGGCGGTCACGGAGCCCGGAAACTCCGCAAGCGCCAGTCCCAGAAGCAAGGCAAACATTTCCATGCTGCGCGTCAACGTCGGCACGGACGCTCGACCGCGTTGGACACAGACCCAGCGAGCAAGCCATTTTTTCGACGCCCGTCCCCAAACTCGAAGATCCATCGCCCGCCATCCTCTCCAATCCGGTTGGCATCTCCGCACACTGTCCCCGTCAACAGGCAACGGAGCGCCGTCAGGACAGATTGATTGTCGCCGGGTTTTCCAAAGACTTTACCAGGGGATCAAGAAAAAGGGGAACAGCTCAGTGGTTGTCACGCCCAGGACGCTCAGAATTTACAGAGGTTCGATGTGACCTGAGCGGTCGCGTAGATCGGCGCGGCTTGGGATCACAACGTTGCGTTCTGCAGGCGGTTGCCGGGTAGACCCGTTGGCTTAGCTTCCAATCCCGTGCACAATTGGTTCAGGCATCGATGTCCTAGTCTTTCTTGGATTCCCCGGCGCAGGGTCGAGCGGAGGTCGTACGGTGTATCGTGATGTGTTGGCCATTGTCTTGGCCGGGGGGAGAGGATCACGTCTAGAGCCCTTGACCCGGGACCGCGCCAAGCCGGCGGTTCCTTTCGGCGGCATTTACCGGATCATCGACTTCACGTTGTCAAACTGCATCAACTCCGAGCTACGCAAGATGCTCGTACTGACGCAGTACAAAGCAACTAGCTTGAACCGGCACCTCGATGAAGGGTGGCGGTTTCTCTGCCGCGAGCTCGGCGAATATATCGAGGTGACTCCTCCTCAGCAACGAATCGCCGAGATGTGGTACCAGGGAACAGCCGACGCGATCTACCAGAACGTTTACACCATCGAAAAAGCAGCTCCCCGCGATACCCTGATCCTGGCCGGCGACCATATTTACAAAATGAATTACGCCCGCATGATCGACTACCACAGAGACAACCGGGCAGACCTGACGATTGCCTGCCTCCCCGCACCGCGCCTCCAGGCGAGGGATTTTGGCGTGATGGGAGTCGACGGCGACCATCGAGTCACCAGCTTCCTCGAAAAGCCCAAAGATCCGCCGGGCATACCGGGTCAACTTGACAAAGTGTTGGTTTCAATGGGCATTTACGTATTCAATACTGACGTGATGTACGAACTACTCTTTCAAGACGCCGCCAAGAAAGAGGCGAGCAACCACGATTTCGGCCGTGACATCATCCCGTCTATGCTCACAGGCGGCTCGCGGGTCTTTGCCTACCCATTTCGCGATGAGAATCGGAAGGAAGCTGCCTACTGGCGCGACGTCGGCACCCTGGATGCCTATTTCCAGACAAGTATGGACCTGATCCAGATCGATCCGATCTTGAACCTGTACGATCAAGACTGGCCGATCCACACGCATCAGCCGGCATATCCACCCCCAAAGTTTGTCCACACTGAGGGTGATCGCCGCGGTGCGGCATTCAACTCAATTGTTTGCCAGGGAGCAATCATCTCGGGAGGCCAGGTTTACCGAAGTATCGTCTCCCCTGGTGTGCGCATCAACAGCTACGCCTTGGTCGAGGATGCGATCTTGTTCGATGGTGTCGACGTTGGCCGCCGGGCGCGAATCCGCCGCACAATCATCGACAAAGATGTCCGCGTACCCACCGGCTTCGAAATCGGCTGGAATCGCGATGCTGATCTTGCTCGTGGCTTCACCGTCACCGACGACGGTATCTGCGTCGTCGCGAAGGGGGAAGATCTGGAGCGGTTCGGGTAGGATGATCCATCCTGACAGCTTGATTCTCCAGGCAGATTGGCTTGCTTTTCAGGGTGCGATCGACCGAATGTGAGGGACGGTGACTCGCTGGAAGTGCTCTTCAATCCCCTCGGCCTTGCGGTAAAGGTGGTGAACGTTGTCCTTCTGGCCGGCGATGGCTCGTCTCGTCTCCTGCCATTTCAGGAGCTCGTGAGCTGCGTCGGGTTCAAGCAGGCCGATCGGCCCTTCGAGGGCTGTGGCATTCTCGAAGGTCGCGTGGGGGACCGGAAGAAGCTGGCCCAAGCTCTCGCCTCGGGCAAAAAAGATCGTTCCCGGCTCGACCAGCTTCCAGTTCAGGGTGAACGTGTAGTTGAGCCACCAGGTTTCGATAATGCCCTCTAGAGGGACACAATTGGGTTTCCAGCGATTGCTGGGCCCCTTGAGATAGAGGTCCCAGCCCGGCGGGGTTCGGAATAGCCATGGCGGAGAGAAGGTGACGATCCCGGCGCCGAACTGGCTCTTTACCGCGGGTTCAAACTGCGGTGCAACCTCTACGAACAGGCCCGACGGGCTCGACGATCCATCCCACGTGACGACAACGTCCGTTGGACAAAGGATTTGCCATCCCCACTGATTGGCCAGCAACAGGGGCAGGCACTTGTAGGCGTGAGGCAACTCGTCCATCCAGTGCCGCCGTGGCGGTGAAGGGCGCAATTGCCATCCCTCACCCCAGCCGAAGGGAAGAAGCCGGAGGGCTTTGAACTCGACCAAGGGCAGAGTCAGCACGTCCGAGCCTTCCGACGCTGAGGGTGAGCTCTCCGACCTTGATGAGAAGCTCTCCGGCACCGAGGTCGCTACAGCCGGCCTGGCGTCGTTCCTCGGTGCGACTGCCGCTTCAAGCTCAGCGATCCGCGCTTCAAGTTCCCGGCACCGCGCAACCCTCGGTCCTTTGTACATCGTGCTGGACTCCAACATTCTGCGCTTTTTCAATTGGCTCCGACCGTGTGGCGTCGTTATCCGTGGGCGGGCTCATGAGAACAGTCCTTGGCCATCATCGTTTGTGCTCAGAGGTATCCCAGGTCCGCCAGCCGCTGTTGAATGGCTGCGTCTTCCTCAGAAGTATAGGGTGAGTTAACAGGTAGCGAGCGCATCCCGTTGGCTGCGGAAAAAGCCGGAGAGAGGACCGGCAACGAGGGTGTGAACGCAGGAGCCGGCTCGAGCAATTCCACCAGGACCCGGCCGTCCATATCGTCAGGAACGGGGATGCCCAGTAGATGAAGAACTGTTGGGGCGATGTCGATCAAACCGGCGCCGCAAGGTTTCGCTCCAGGGTGAAACGCGGACCCGGCGGCAATCAGAATCCCGTCCATCCGATGATCGCCGGTCGGCCCGAATGCCGGAGCAATCACCTGGTTGGTAGTAAAATCGTGCAGCCCGATCGTACGATACCGCCAGTCGCTCAGAACCACGGTCAAATCCGGGGCCAACGCCGCATGCGGTCCATCGTAGAGTTCATCGGGTTCATAGACGTGTTCGACCAGCGGCTGTCCCGTCTCGGGATGAGGAATCGTCATCAAGGCAGCTTTCAGGTCCTCGAGCAAAGGACGTGCGTCCTCAGGAACGACACACCCATTCGGTTGACGCCCCTTGAGGTTCAGGAAGATCTGGCCGAAGTTTCCCTGGGCATAGGCCCGAGTCCGTGCCCAATCAATGTGTCGCCGCGACAGGAAAAGTGACTCGCCGAGTCGATCTGCCAGGCAATTCTGATTACCCCGGAATCGACTGACCCGATGATTGCCCATGCCCAGATGGCTCATCACCCCGTAAATCCACTCGGGGGTCACTCCCCGACGGTAGCACCAGTGCTTCTGCCTCACATAAAAAGAATCCTGCAGGGCGATGAATCCTTGCTCCAGTAGCCAGACGTTGAAGTTGACATAGTGCTCGATCGGCCCGAAGCCGTGGTCGCTGATCATGAGGAACGCAGCATCCTGCGGCAGGCAGGCCTCGATCTCACCGATCCCACGGTCGAGTCTCTCCCAGAAAGCAATCAGCCTGGGCCGAAGGGCTTCCAGTTCGCGCTCACGGCCCCGGGCCGCGCGGTGGGTCAGGTCCCAGACGTGCCAAAGTTCATGCTGCAACCGGTCAGTGGCCATCAAATCGAAGACGAACAGGTCCCAGTCGCATCGATTCATCAAAAACTGGATGGCATTGAGGTGTTGATCCAAAAAGGTGTGTAGATCGGCGAGTACGCTCGCTTCATTTCCACCATCGTGAATAGCCGTCGACCACGGCCGATATTGGCCGACGATCTTCTCCATTTCGGCAAAGATTTCCGGATCACTCGCGAAATCGGGTGCATCGGCCGGACTGAGAAAATCACCCAGGAAAAACCCAGGAAACTGCGGCGGACGTGCTGGATAGCTCATCGGCACACCGCCAGCGACCGTCAACTTGCCATGCCGTTGGGCGATCTCCCATAACAAGTCCGACTGGATCGCCCGTGATGAATTAACCCGCCCGCGGAGCGGATCGTGCCCGTGCTCCAGGAACTCGAAGATCCCATGCTTTCCAGAGTTCTTCCCGGTCATTGCCCCTGTCCACGCGACTGGACTCAGCGGCGGAAAGATCGAGCGCAGAGAACCTGAAACCCCTTGTTCGCGTAATCGGGCTAGATTTGGCAATCTGCCCTCTTGAATCAACGGACCGAGAACATCCCATGTTGCGCCATCCAGGCCGAGTACGAAGACCTTCATCGTGGCGAACTCCTTTCCTAATACGCGCTTCTCTAGCTCTGCTCGTCTGCCGAGATTCACAAAGCCGGCAACTTCAACTCGGGAAACTGAAGCATCCAATTTATCTAGAATGCGCACCTTTTGCGAGTGGCCGTTGTTTTCTCGAACCTCGAAAGGACGCTCTTCGAAATCGAGCACAATTCGGTTAGCTGGAAGTATCGATCAAGGCATGAGCTCCGAGAAATCACGGATGCTCGCCTTCACGTTGACCCCAATGAGCTGCTTCGTAGAAGGTAGCCACTTCAGAAGGCGAGCCGAATTGTATGGAGAAAGGCAGTTTCCCGCAGCGCGAGCTTGGAGGAGAAGCGAAGCGAGACGATTCAGTGCACCTACGCTCGATCTGTCCGTCAGCCATCAGTTCCAGCGCTCAATTGACGTTAGCAATTATTGTTCCCGAGATGGTCGTTCGATCGCCTAAAAAGAACGCACGATCGCCCAGAGACTTGGCTGAGCGGATCGGGTGCCGTCCGGGGAGGAACAGAGTTCTCGCTGTGGTTGATTTATGTAAGTCTGAGAGCAGTAGATTCTTAGGAGAGTCCCAAACCCAATCTTTTGATCTCAGCCCCGCGTCGGCACACCGCGTGCAATTCTTTAGCAATAGAATGGCACGATCTGGGAATCAGACTGCGGTCAAATGGCGGGGGCTTACGTCTTTGCCTCGCCGCTGACCACTTCAAGCCGTTCACGAACCATGAGCAAGCGTCGTTCTCCCTGGCTGTGCCCGGCCCCCTCGTTGGGGGCCGGGCTTTTTTGATGGAAGCGGTTATTCCAATGTCATCAAATAGGCGAAGACGTCATGGAGTTCCTTGACGCTTAGCAGCTCGGCGAAGTTTTCCGGCATGAGCGACTTCTTCAGGACTTTGAACTCTTCCAGGTCGCGTTTCAGGAATGAATGAAAACGACCGTTGTCCTCGTAGAGCTGGATACTGAAGTTCGTTTCATTCACGCGCAGCCCTGTGATCACACGGCCATCCTTGGTACCGACGGCAACAGCCTCATACTCCGGTGCGATCTCCCTCGAAGGCTCGAGGATAGACTCCATCAGAAACTCAGGGGCACGCCGGCTGGCAATGCGATCCAGAGCCGGCCCAACCCGGCCTCCCTCACCTCCGATACTGTGACACTTGGCGCACTGGACCTTCCCCTTCGGATCGAAGAAGATCTTTCGGCCTGACCGGGGATCGCCGGCCATGTAGGGCTTCCAGGCGCTCTCGCCCGAAGATCGAGCGAGACTTCGGATAAAAACGATCAGCGTGCGAATCTGGTTTTCCTTGAGAGCATCACCCAGTTTCTTCATCGTGGTCTTGGGCACACCGTTCTGAATAACGCGCGCGATGTCCGCGTCAGCGCTGCCGTGGATCCAGCGATTGTCCGTGAGGTCAGGGCCCTTGCCACCACGGCCGGCTCCGCCGTGGCAGCCGCTACACAAACCGCGAAACAGGGCTTGTCCTTCGGCCAGCACCGCCGGGTCTTCTGGCTTCTTTGACTTCACCGGGACCGGTTCACCCGCTGATGTCTGAGCACGAGCCACCTGCTGCGCGAGTTCGCCTTCGGCTATTGGCATCCCGGCTGACTCCGCAGAGATCACATTGGTCGTCGCCGTGACGATGACGCCGGACCAGCCCAGTAAGCTCGCGACCAGCAGGGCTCTCAGGTGCCGAATCCTTGTGTGGTCAGAGAGACTCACCGTGCTGACTCTTCTTTCTGGTCGGTGCCCGCGACGGTCTCGTACGGGGTATTCCAGCGGGCGAAAACTTCCGCCAGCCGCCCTGATCGATCCAATGCATTCCACGCTCGGTCAATTGCGTCTTTCAGGTCAGGCTCGGTCTTGCGCACAGCCGCGGTGATGGGAAAGCAACCAACGGCGTCGGCGCCGGAGAGGAACGTGAGCTGCCCCGGCCAATGTCGCGACGCTAGCCAGGGACGCGCGCGTCGAGATCACGTAGCCGGCGGCGACACGCTTCTTCGCGACGGCTTCCAGTACAGCCTCGGTGCTGGCAAGCTGCCTTACGGCGCGCCCCTCCAGTCCGTGTACCGCAACCCCCCGCTCCAAAGCCACGGGCTCATCCAGCGCAGGACGGCCTTCGCTGGTCCGCACGACGAGTTGATACCTTGCCAGACAATACGGCCGGGAATAAAGCACTCGGTTTTCAAACCGATCATCGGGCGTGACGCCGAGAATCACATTGCAAAGCCCTCGAGACGTCAGCTTTGAGGGATAAGAATCATGCGACGAGTAGGCCCAGTAGACCCGGAGCCGCAAGCCCAGCTCCTTGGCGAGCAAACCGGCAATCTCATAGTCGAAGCCAGACGGTTCAGGATGGGCCGTTGAGTAGGGAAGATTATTCTGGTCCAGACCAACGACGAGCTCGCCGGCCGAGCGCACTCTCACCAGGCCGGAATACGCTTGCCTGGACTTTTGCACTTTTTGCATCTGAGGCTCAAGACCTCGGTTGGCAACCCCGTGCCGGATGGGCTCTCCCACGCTATGCTGTACGCGAGGACCTACCCCCGAAAATGGAGCAAAATGAGGCACGTGGTACCGAGCCAGAGCGCGGGCGACCGTTCCATCCGCGATCAGGGCAGAGACTGCCAAGTCAACATGGCGCTTGAGCTCGTCGTCTCCGCGGTTCATGGCAATTGCGATATTCCAGTGGTCCTCCGGGATATCGGTGTGGGCGACCTCGAGATTCCACTCCGGCGTCACATGAAGAGTCCAGCCCACATTGGCCCAGAGGTAGGCGTAGTCGATCTGGCCGTCGTTCAATGCCTTCAGCGTGGCCAACTGATTACGATATAGCCGGCGCAGGTATCCTCGCTGGCGAAGACTGTAATCGGCGACGGAACCAGCCTCGGCACCGAGGCGTTCTGATTTTGCTCCTTTCAATTCCGCCAAATCACGAATATGAGGACCGTTCCTGCGCTCTACGAGTACGTAGCCCGTCCCATAGTAAGGCCGCGAATAGAGGACCTTCCCCGCGAGCTCTTGGTCGTCAGCGACAAGATTTGCGGCCACGGCCTCTCCGAATACCAGGTCGCATTCACGTTCCAGCAGCTTCCCAATCACAGTCTCGTGCTGGATGTCGAGCCATTCGATTCGCAACTTGAGGTGTAGCCGCTCGGCAAGGGCTCGTGCCAGCTCGACGTCAAACCCCGGGCGCTCATTCCTGGCACTGGAATACGGCAGGTTGGCGGGGTCCATGCAGGCCTTTAGCTCGCCTCGATCGCGGATCCTGCGCCACGTATCCGGAAATAGCTGCTGGCGGCTCGTCCCCGAAAAAGGGCGACGGTACGGCACCCCGGCATCTTCGTAAATACGGCCTAGATCACCCGACGCGGCAAGCTGGGCGATCGCCCGATTGATCTCCACCAGAAGTGGTGTGTCTTTGACCCGCGCGGCAAAACCCATGTTCCAATGCTCGCGTGGCACGTGATCAGCCAGCGGCCGCAGGCCAAGTTCGGAATGCTGGTGCAGGTGCCATGCGGCGAAGTCGGCGTCCAGAAATGCAGCGTCGAGCCGGGCGGCCCGGAACTTGTCGAGGAGTTGCTCGCGCGATGAGAAGCGAGCAACGGTGTGGTCTTTCTCGGCGACGAGCACAGTGCCCGCCACGATACCCACGCGCTTGCCGCGAAGGTCAGCGAGGGACGTCACGCCACGCGCTTTGCGCGGCACCACGAGTCCAAACTGGGCGCCGGCATAGGGAACGCTCCAGGCTACATCTCGCGCCGGCCCCGAGTCGATAGGGAGGCCGATCACAAGGTCGCAGCGCCCTTCCGGCAAGCAGCTCCATGAACACTGGGCGCTCGCGCACCAGTGGAATTCAATTTTCCGATCGAGGATGCGTCCCACTCGCTTGACTACAGCCACGTCAAGCCCTTGTGGCGTTCCGTCCGGTGCCCTGCCAGTCCGAGGCATTGACGCGGGAAGGGCGCAGACAGTCAGGACCTTGGACGAGGAGGTTGCGCCACCATCTCCACCTCGCGCGTGTCCGGCGATCAAGGTGCCGGAAACAACGAGCATCGAGGTGGCGAGAGCGGGGATCCGTCTGAAACGGACCACTGGCGCCCTGGGTAGGATACCGTCCGCGGCGCGGCTGTGTCGAAGTGACATGTTGCCGATCTCTAGGTTGACAGGGCGATCAGCCGATTTCGGTCATTTGCGGTCATCGGGCAAAGCGAAAACGAACAGCGTATTACCTCGCCGAGCGTTCCGCATCCAGGGAGCACCGTCTCCCATGAAACCGGCCGTCCAGCCGCCCCATCCCACGCAAACGGCAATGTACTGCCTGCCGTCCAGGCTATAGGTAATCGGGCCAGAATGGTGCCCCGAGCCGCACTGGAAGGTCCAGAGGACCTTGCCCGTCTGGGACTCATAGGCGGTGAAAAACCCTTCGGCGTCTCCAGTGAAGACGAGCCCGCCTCCGGTGACGAGTGCGCCGGCGACCATCGGTGATCGCGTGGCGACTTCCCACTTGATCTGGCCAGTTGTCACATCGATCGCCTTGAAGGCACCGGAGGCCTGGTTTTCGATCAGGGTCAACGAGCTTCCCCAGTAGGGCTGGCCCTTGATGAAGAACGCCTTGCCCGAGGTGAACTTGGCGCAATTGTTAATGACCGGCACGAAGGCAAGCCCACTTTGCGGGTCAAAAGCCATCGGGTTCCATTCCTTGCCGCCGGCTGCCCCGGGGCAGACACGGACACCGGCCTCCGTGGGCAAAGCAGACGGGTTCACGAACGGATGCCCCGTCTTGGCATCTAGTCCGTCGGCCCCCTTGGTCCGGTCAGTCCAGTTGACCTCGCAGAATGGCTTGCCATACAGGAATTCACCGGTTTCGCGGTCCAGGCAGTAGAAGTAGCCGTTGCGATGCGCCTGGATCAGTGCCTTCCTCGCCTTACCGCCATGGGTGACATCAACCAGTACCGGCTCGTTGACCCCGTCGTAATCCCACACATCATGCGGGCTGTTCTGGAAATGCCACTTGTAGGAGCCATCGTCCGGGTTGAGCGCGACGATGGAGCACGTATAAAGGTTGTCTCCCTTGCGCACGTCGCCGTTAAAGTCGGGCGAGGGGTTGCCTATGCCCCAGTACAGGGTATTGAGATCCGGATCGTAAGTGCCCGTGACCCAGGCTGATCCACCTCCCGTCAGCCAGGAATTTCCTTCCCAGCTTGCCAGTGCTTTACGGGCATGTTCGGCCTTATCATCACCGCTCGGAACGGTGTAAAATCGCCACAGACGCTTGCCGCTCCTGGCGTCATAAGCATCGATAAAGCCACGGATGCCGTACTCGGCACCGCTGATGCCGATGATGATTTTTCCCTTGATCGCAAGTGGGGCCACGGTTGCGCTGTAAGCCATCTTGTAGATGTCTCCAGCCTCCTTGCCGTTCTCACCGGGGACGGTGATCGGAATGTCCCACACTTCTTCGCCGGTATTGCGGTCCAGGCAGACCAGGTGAGCATCGAGCGTCGCCATGTAGAGCCGGTCGCCCCAGGCCGCAAACCCGCGGTTGACGGCGTCACAGCACAGTGCCAGGTTCTCCGGAAGCGACTTCTGGTAGTGCCAGAGCTGCGAGCCAGTCTTGCAGTCAACGGCGTACGCGTGGTTCCAGGGAGTCGTCAGGTACATGATGCCGTCGATGACCAGCGGCGTGCACTCGAAACCATCGAGCACGCCGGTCTGGAAGGTCCAGACCGGGATCAGCCGAGCGACGTTCTTGGTGTTGATCTGATCGAGAGAACTGTACCGGTGGGCGCTGTAAGTCCGGCCGTACATCAGCCAGTTGGCGTCGCTCGCACCTGCCTTCAGAAGGTCATTTTCATCGACGGCTCCCACTGGCTCGGTTGCTGGCTGCTGAGCCGTAACACCCGCCTCGAAGGCACGGAGCCGCCACGTTTGCAGACCTAGCCACGCGGCCAGGCACAATGACGCAATCAGACAAGCTCGGCGCACTCGCGAGCGTGCGAGCGCACGGATCGAGAGGTGCAATGCGCTCACGGCGGCTCCCTCGCTTCTCCCCGGATGCGCTGCGAAAGGCCGAGAGCAGAGAGCCCAAAAAGCCTCGCGGTGCCCGATGCAGCGTCCAGAGCGTGGTGGTGTGGAATCCCAATCTTCAGCACATGACTGTCAGGCCGACCCAGCCAACGGCCATCATACTGGCAAGCCCCGGTCAGTCAAGGAACTCCAGGTGAGCAGTACCAAGCTGCTCCTGGACGCGGAGTTTACCGCCCAAAATTCGTGTAGTCCTCGATGGAAGGCTCGGTCGATGGCGAGCCGGCCGAAGACTGAGAATCCGCGACGAACCTCCGCACGGCATCCCCGACCACCGCCGATACGAGAACCGCCACCAAGATCACACGAGCAAGCCCACGCGCCCAGGGCGTGATTCGGCGCAAGGGGGGCAGTTCAGGCAGCCAGCCGAGCAGGGGCGCGACAAAAAGCAGAATGGCGTGCGTGGAAGTGAGCTCGCCAAAGAATCGACCGATCGCGAGCAAGCTGAAGAGCCCCACGACGGCGACACCAAGATGATCGGCGGCTCGCACCGAGCGCGGTAGCACGAGCGCGGCTGTGGAGGCACCCAGGAGAGCAGCAGCGAGCGGCAGCCCATCCTGTCCTCCTGTGGCATATCCGGAGAGCATCACGGTAAGCCCCGCCCCGGCGCTCGCGACCGCCAGGCAGACCACATGCGAGAGTCCTGGAGCTTGACGAGCCAACAGAGACAAAAGCGCCCAGACCACCCCCACCGCCACAGCGAGCCCCCCCAGGATCAGCCATGCCTGGCGCACGGACCACTCGCGCGTACCGGGCCCGGCGACGTCTGTGAGATAGCTGGTCCCAAACAACAGGACAGGGGCTGCTCCGGCCACCACGGCCAGCCGTAAAGCACCAACAAGCCACCGTGGCACGATCGGCCAGACTGCCAACAGCTCGACCAGCATAATTGCGGGGAATACCAATCCCAACAGGCGGTCCTGGTCCTCGCGGGGAGGCCAGCGTGGGCGATTGCCGAGAACCCAGCATCCCAGGAGAAACCCGATGCCTATTGCGAGGACCCACCCTGTATCCACCCACGACTTCTGCGCCGCGCGCCACGGCTGTCCGCAAACCCACAGCAATATGGCCGATGCGACGATTGTCATGCCCACTGCCGTCAACATCACAACGGGTTCAGGCATGGGTCAGGTCCCCTGCTCTTTGTTCGATTGCAATCGCTTAACACACCGATCGGGGCGCGATCGAAGCGATTCTCGCGTCTGCCAGATCAGACGAGAGCCTACTTCTTCTTCGTCGCTTCGAAACTGATCGAGATGAAAACATCGTCGCCCAGGGCGGCCATTGGCCGGCCTACTCCGAAGTCAGATCGCTTGAGCACCAATTCAGTGGAATAACCGGTTCGTTGGATTCCTCGAGGAAATTCGGCGGTGTGACCCCCCTTGAGCAAGAACGTCACAGGCTTTGTTTCACCATGAAGCTTCAGGTCGCCAGTGACTTCATAACCCCCTTCAATCGGCTTGACGGACGTGCTGGCAAAGTTAATGGCAGGAAACTGCTTGACGTTGAAAAAGTCAGGGCTGCGCAGATGGTTGTCGCGCGCGGAGTTGTTGGTGTCGACGCTCTGGGATTTGATGTCCAGCTTGAACGACGACTTGGCGGCGTCGCCGGCATCAAGGGCGAAACCACCGGTAAACTCGTTGAACCGGCCAAAGATATGGCTCAAACCAAGGTGCGAAATCTTGAACGTGACTCCGGAATGGGCCGTGTCGATGACGTAATCGTCGGCGGTTGCGGCCGTGCCAATCCCGAGAAAGGTAAAAACTCCAAGGGCAACCTTGCAAAGAGGCATGCGCATCAGTCGAGTCCTTTGGTTCGGAAACCGGTAAGAGCGAATTCAAAAACCGATGGTTCGAGAATGGGGAACATTCTCTTCGCACTTTCGACCGTAGATTATCCGCGAATTCTCGCCCGTGCCAAGTTCGTAGAGCCAGCCGTGCTGCTCTGCAGCACTGGTCACCGTGCCGGCTGATCTGCTCCAACGAGATCCGCAGCCACGAACGGGGGTTCGAGCATACCCCGTCAAATGTCCGTATCATGGCATTCGAGCCTGCCGGAGAGCCGCCGGTGAGCTCTCGCTGTTGACGCCCGATCAGCTCATAATGAGAACTGCAGGAGAGCGGGCATTCCCAGGAATCAGGGGCGTGCACGGCTTTCAGGGAGTGTATCGATGAACGCCTTCTTCGGTGATCGGCGACGTCTTGGCTTCACGCTGATCGAATTGCTGGTTGTCATCGCCATCATTGCAGTGTTGATTGCTCTGCTTTTACCAGCAGTGCAGTCGGCGCGCGAGGCGGCGCGGCGGATTCAGTGCACGAATAACCTCAAGCAGATCGGCGTGGCGCTTCACAACTATCACGTGCCCTGGAACAGTTTCCCGGTAGGGTTTCTCTATGCCTATCAAGGAGTTCTGCCCAACTCTTCTCCGTCGCAATACCGCTGGTCGGCCCTGGCGCAAATGACACCCTTCCTTGAGCAGGTTAATTTGTACAACGCATTGAACTTCGACTTCCCGATCGCCCATCAGCCGACCAGCAGCGGCGCTCTCTTCTGGCCGTACTTCCCAGCCAACACGACGGTCATGGCGACCCAGGTGTCTCTGTTCCTCTGCCCAAGTGATGGGGCGCCGCCACCCGCAGTCGGAACGGGCCCGACCAATTATGCCTTTTGTGCCGGGGACGGCTCCAATGGCGGCGATGCGACCAATGCCAACGGGGCCTTCATCCTCGGACCAGCGCAGTCGGTCGCCAGCCTGAGAGATGGCACCAGCCAGACAGCGGCAGCCTCCGAGCAAATCCTGGGCATCGCAGGCCCCTACTCGCAGACCACTCCGAATCCCGTGCCGGTGCCCTGGATCCGAGCCATGGCCCGTGTCGTGGCCGGTCCTCTCACCGACCCTGCCTGCGCCTCAGCCGGAGATGGGTGGCTGCTCAACAAAGGATCGTCATGGTGGGACGGCAACTATCAGAATGCTCTGTATAACCACTACTTGACGCCCAACATCAACCGGGCCGACTGTATCGTCTACCACAATCCGGGCTGGAAAGCGGCACGGAGCTTTCACCCTGGCGGCGTCAACGCGCTCTATTGCGACGGCCACGTCGCCTTCGCCAAGAATACGGTGAACCTGGGTGTCTGGCGGGCCATTGCCACTCGCGCTAGCGGCGAGGTCATTTCGGCGGATTCTCTTTGACCGTTCTGGTTTTACCGTTCTGTTCTCGATCGGGATAAGGTCAGACTTCCAGCACGTTCCTCAGCCGGCACTCTCTTGCAACAAGTGTGAGATCATGGCACCTACCACGAGCACAGGCTGCGACGAAAACTGCAAGACGGCTCGCAGCTCTGCCCGGACAGACGCGGTTAACCCTGGTCGCGGACCATCTCAGCTCAGGGTGAAAAACAACCCGCCTGCCGCCAAGTTTGGACGCCGATCCTGGCAAATGGCGCGCTGCTTGGTCACGGGAGCATCATCCGGCCTGGGTCAGGCTCTCGCGGAACAGTTGGTCAAGGCCGGCGTGCTGGTTGTCTTGACCGGCCGCTCGGCCCAACGGCTCCAGGACATTGTGGATCGTCTGACTGACGAGGGGTGCGACCCGTCGCGGATCGTGGCCTTCGCCGCCGATCTGACCGTCGCGGAAGACTGTCAACGGCTCTTTGAGCTAATCACCAGCCGTTTTGGAGCATTGGAACTGGTGATCAACAGCGCCGGGGTCGGGGCAGACGGTCAATTCGAGACTCACGCCCCGGCGGTGCTCCGCCAGATCTTCGAGATCAATGTCTTCGCGTTAGCCGAGGTTTGCCGGAGAGCTTTGCCTCTCCTTTCACAGGGTGTCGAGCCAGCGCTGGTGAACATTGGCTCGATTGTCGCGCGACGCGGCTTGCCAGGCAGGGCGGAGTATTCGGCGAGCAAGTTTGCCGTGTCGGGATTCACCGAGGCACTGCGCGTGGAATGGCGCAGGTTTGGCATTCACGTACTTCAGGTCAACCCAGGTTTTACAGATACACCCTTCGATCAGCACGTCTTGGCCAGCACGGCGCGCTATTCCGTAGCACGGCATCGGCGCATGTCCCCGGAAGCAGTTGCCCGGGCGACCCTCAAGGGAGTCGAGCGGCGAAAACGCGAGATCACGCTGAGCTGGCAAGGCCGGCTACTCGTGCTGGTCAGTACCGTCGCCCCCGACTTTGTCGACTGGGGCTTCACTCGCTGGCTGCTCCGGTACTTCCCCGACGCTCCCGTACTCCACCGAGACGGTGCAATCATCCCGGCTCCAAACAGGACCGGCGTGTCGGACTAGTCTTGAAGCCAGTGCGACCGGAATCCGCGTCGCCTTGAGCCAACTTGTGCGGAAATGGACCACATCGCGAAGATCCTAGAATCTGCCTAGTAAGGCAGAAAACCCATCCCAATAAAGCATGCTGGGGTGTCGTTGAATCGCGTCGAACCGCGATATTCCTGAAAATCGATATAACACTTGCAGGCGATCAAGTGTTCCCGATCGATTGTCCGATCTGCTGGGACAGGGACGGATGCCCGACATGTGAGCGCCTCTTGCCGATCGACGGACAGGGCCAGATCGAAAGATCCGTCAGACGAGCGACCATTCAGTTCGCCTGGAGGTGAGTCATGAGGCGGTTCGGTATTATCCTTGCCCCATGGATGGGGCTTCTCATCGGGCTCAGCGGATGCGCGCACCCCGAGGTGACGGCGGTATCATTGAATCCTCACTATTGCGAGCACAAGTTCGCCTTCCTCTACGATCCGTGCAAGGAGCCCGAGGGGATCCCATTCTATCTTCCCAAGCCGCTCTTGATCGTTGCGAAGAATTTCCGGAACGTTGAGGAGACCAAGGTCGGCCTGACGGACTCGGCGCCCATCCCGAACTTCTTCGACGATCAAGCCAAATACGCCGATTTGAACGCCCGCACGAATTTCGCCGGGCTGGACAGCACGCCAGCGTCGGGTACTCCGGCAGCAACTTCCGGGAGCCAAACATTCCCGTCGGCTGACGCCAAGAACCTCGCGACCGCCGCGACGGCACGGGTCTACTCCGGGACCGGGGCACCCATTTCGCCTGGGGTCGTCGCGCCGGATGGGCTTCATCCCGAAGCGTTCTACACCTACCACATCGTGTTCGTGCCAGACCTGACACAGAAATACGGATTGAAAATCAAGGGCGGTGCCGGCGAGATCCGCGCTGCCATGAACCTGATCAACGGCTGGCAATTCACCGGCCTGGGTCCTTACTACATGAAGGATAGCTCGACAGCGCAGAACACCCTCGCCGGCGGGATCACGGCAAACCTGGCGGCGAGTGGCGTCGCCGATGTCGTCAAGGCTGTCGCCGGTCTGGCGCCTGGTGGAGGGACTCCGGGTTCAGGTAAAACGACCTCGGGTACCGCACCCCAGGGAACCACAGTTGCCGTGGACGCCGAAAGGGTCAAAGCAGTGGCCGATGCACTGCGGCACTTGCAGCCGAAATTCCTCTCGATCCCGGCCTATGCACAAATCAGCATCTACGAGCCGTACCTGTCGCCTGAAGGAACGATGGAGTGGAGGCTGGTTGCCGAGCACTCCTATGATCGAAACGTCCTGGCAACGAGCGTCCAGCCGCAGGATGTTCTCAGGCTACTGCAATCGGCGGCGGGTACAGCGGGAGGAGGCACGCCGGGAGGAGGTACACCGGGAGGCGGCGGCACGCCGGGAGGAGGTACACCGGGAGGCGGCGGCACACCGGGAGGAGGCACGCCGGGAGGCGGAGGTACACCGGGAGGCGGCGGCACACCCGGAGGTGGAGGTACACCGGGAGGCGGAGGTACACCGGCGAAGGGTGCGTTACCGGCGTCGACTACGGCAATGCCGGCCGGGCGCGTGGCTAGCAGGCCGTCGCCGACCGCCCCAGCCACCGTCTTTACACCCATCACTCCGATCGCACCAGCCAGACGCACCCTACCGGGAACGCCCGTCACGCGTACTCAAACCGCAACGCCTGCCTCACTCGCAACGGACACGACCAAGACGACGATAAGGCCGAAAACAGCCCCGGCCAAGGACGCCAGGAGCAAATCCGCCACGTCCACACTCGCCGCGCCAAATCCTGCTGATGCAGAGGGTGCCACTCGCATGATGCCTCTGGAAGGACCGCGCGCCTCATTAACGGGTGATACCACGCTACGGAGAACGTCGATCCAGACGCTCGTGCCGGATGACGCGACCGGGGATGACGACGTCGTCCGGCGCAAGGGCCAGTTGCGCCGGCCCCCCTGAACACGAATATCATCACAAACACACTGGCGCAAGTCGGCGGTGTGCGGCAGACACATCCGCTCTCCCTGGTCCCGATCAATGGGACGATCAGCGACCAGGCCACATCAAACCCCAACCCCGCGATCAACGTGCCAATCGCTCCGGCCAACGCTACGCTCCAACTGTTGCGCGACAATGTCGTCGTCAACACTCTCTCAACCGGCCCCAATGCCGGTCCGGTGGCGATCACCGACAACACGAAAGGCTCGGTCCCGGTCGGGAACCACAAGTACGAGGTCATTGTTGCTCGCGCTGGCAGTGCACCAATCTCCTTGGGTCAGCTTCCCGTCGAGGTCGTTGCGCCGGAACCGACAACCCAGCCCACCGCACCAACTGCACCTGCCCTGGCACTCCAGGGTGAGTTGCTCCGCAGTCTCTTTTCCCAAGCTGGTGTCCTCTCAACCACGCCGGCTCCGGCACCAGCCCCCACCAGCACCTCGCCGACAGTACTGCCGTCCACCAGCAGCCAGGTGGTTCTCAATCAATACTTTGGCAAGGCAAAGGTCGCCGCGGGTAGTTCAACCGACGCGGCCCCGCGGCGGTTCTCGCTCTTTCACCACAAGGATAAGCAACAGCCGTCAGTCAAGACAATCAACGTGGCTGGTCTCAGCACTGCCCTGGCTGGCACACCACCGCCTGGCCTGATGCCGCCGGCCGCAACCGCAGGCGGTCTCGGCACAGTCCTGCCGGCTGTAGCCCCTACCACGATCGCGCCCACGACAACCCCCAGTGGGCTAAACACGACGCCTTCCACAACTTCGCCCGCCGGTGTTATCCCCGGAACCGGCACCTGATACACATTATGTTTGATCAAGCCCTACAAACATGCCATAATACCCAAACCGTGTATTTTTCCGACACGGAAATTGTATGAATGCAACTCGTGGGTCGCGATTGCAAGGGCTCGCATGGATCCACCGCCCCTGGCCAACGCGCAATGGCCTCAAGTCGGACTGGTTCGGTCGTATTTCCCCTCGCTCAATGGGTGGTACGGCCTCGGTTCCGCCACACTGATCAACCGCCGGGCGATCCTGACGGCAGCGCATGTCATCTATGACCCGTCTCAAGGCGGCACAGCAACGCGGTTCGAAGTGTTTTTCGGCGGCGGCGTCCAGACGACGGCTCCGGGAGGCAACGGCTTTGTACCTGACGCCTGGAAAGCGACGACCAATCCCGACCCGGCGAGTTTAAGTCCGCTATCGCCGTATGACACCGGCGTCATTGTCCTGGACGCGGCTCAAGCCGTCGACGGAGTGCCAACTGCCGGCGTGTGCTCATCGTCGTTCACCGATTTGAACGGCCACTTCGTTAACTTTGTCGGTTACCCGGTCCGGGCAGATTACAATGGGGGCCTTGCAGGTGGACAATGTCAACCGCTCGACATGGGAACGCCGCTCAACGAGTACCGGGTTGCGTATGTGATCGAGTCGTTGCCGGGAATGAGCGGCGGACCTGTGTACAGAACAGATGAAGTATCGGGCCAAAAGATTTTCATTCGGGCCGTCAATACCTCTGTTTACAATGGAATGGGGAACGGCCTGATCATCTACCCGGCACTTGCCGCACAGATCGGGCAGTGGCTCGGGCAAGTGGTTTGAGCCATCCAGACTGCGACGGGCCCCCAAACGCCCCCGGGGACGCTGTCCCGAGGAGTACACCATGGACTTCGACCAGCAAAACCCGACCAGACGCACGATGCCGGCGCAGTGCCCGGTTGCTCCCCGGCCTGTGGCCGCCGTCGCACAGGCACCAAGCTTGCAACCGGCGCCGGTGGTGGTTGCCAATGCCCCGGCATCGCCAGCCAATGCGCCTCTTACACCCGCCCGCGGACCAGGGCTGGTCGCAGGGACAGGAACCCCCGCAGGACTGGTCGAAGGAACCGGGCACGCTGCTCAAGGGCCTTCTGTCGTGGCTGCATCAGCGACGGTTGAACGGGAATCCGCCGCGGTGCCAGGAGGCGCTGGTCAGCCCGTGACCAGCCCAGTAGTCGTTGCGCCCAGCCCAGCCCCAATGGCACCCGGTGCCATGCCAAGCATGCCCATCGCTCCATACTTGGCACCGCCCATGCACGCCCCGGTAACGCTCGGATCGCTGACGGACGAAGAGCGCACTCTGCTCGCCGTGCTTCGGCTCGTTGACCGGATCATCAGCCCGGGCACGCTGTCACCCGTCGAGCGAGCTTTCATGGCTGGGGCGAAGGTGATGTTTGATAATCTCTCGGCAGAGTGCAAACAAATGCTCGACCGCAAGGTAACCGATCTGGTGCCACAGACGGCCTACCAGAGCGGTGCTCCCGGGTCGATGGGCAGCACAGCGCCTGAACCAACCCCGACAACGCCCTCCGGTTCCGTGCATGCCTCGCGGAAACCGCCAAACCGCGCTCGAAAGGCCCGGAAGACTCCGGCACCGAAAGCTTGAGCCGCAAATTAGTGGCCGTTGTTGAACGTGTTCATGACCAGGAATTTGACGGAGTTGATCATTGCAATCCGAGCGGATTGGATCGCGTTGGTCGCCGTCAGGGTGTACAAAGTCGCCGATGCCCCGACTGGGGGGGTCGTGGGCAATACCGACGTGCTGGTCAGAGTCTCGAGCAGGCTGCCCGATCCCGTGCCGCCGTTGATCCGGCTATAGAGGATCGCCTGCAAAACGATGCTGCTGCCACCGTGCTTACTCCTCTGTTGAGCATCCTTGATGTACACGAGGCTTCCCGGGAGACGCGACATGGTCCGCGTCAGCTCCTGGGAGAGCAGTCCGATCGACTGCGTTGTGAACGACTTGAAGGCTGTACTATCGAGCGCGGTTCCCGAGGATAGGTAAGCCCCCTGGGCCTGCAGGTAGTTCGCGGTGAACTCATTGAATGCCGCGTTGATCTGGGCGACCTCGCGCGCCGAGCGCCGCCGGCGCACGGGTTGGGCGACAGCGTCCCGATCAGAGCGGGACTGATCGGACCACCGTGAGTCAGCGGCACGCGGGCCTCGAGGCAATCCCAATGGGCAGGTCGAAATCGGCGTCGCTCCTTCATCGCACCTCACCTCCTTGTACTCTCCGACCGCTCGTGCATTCAGGCTTCCGTGGGCTGGGGCAGTGACAATAGCCGATCCACAATGATCCATCGTCAGTACGTGATCAGAGAGTTGCATCTTGAGTGGAAGAATTTCGGCACGCGAGAAACCGCCGGTCTACTCCGCAGATTTCTTACCTCCGGCGCTCTTGACGGTGGAGACGCGCGGCCAAGTGGCCAGAAGCTTGCGCGGCAGACGGCTGACCATTTCCCGGGGAACTTCTCACGTATTCCCTGCGCAGCCGATTACCGGCGAGATCGGATATTCCGGCCAGCGCAACGATCTGACCTGCATGAGGCCGTACCGCAGTGCTGAACTGGAGCGCCGCGGTAATCGGGTCACCGGGTCGGACCGTTGCATTCGGCACGATCGTCACGCTGGAAGGATGAATCCGAGTCCCGTGGGGGCCCAAAAGTGCATAATTGGCTGGATTCGCCACGCTCGCAAGGTCAAGACCGCTGAGCGCGTCCTTGAGCACAACGTCGATCAGCCGTGTGCCCGGCACGAAGGTGACCCCAAGAACGGTCGGTGGGACCGTGTCAATCGTTACGCTCCCTGGGGTCAACGCAACCATCGGCGATGGTAAACCAGTAGGCGGGATCTGAGACGCGGAGAACGCATAGACTCCGTCCGGCAGAGCGCCGACGGAGAGGCTCCATGCACCGTTGGCATTAGCAACCGCCTGGCCCAGGAAAACAGGCTGTGCTTGATCGGAGCGCCTGCCAAACAACTGGACGATCGCGTAGGGCAAAGCGGTGCCGGTGAATGCGGGCTGGTTGATCGAGGTGATTCCATCGGTGCCGGAAACACCCGTATCGCTCTGGGGATCAAGCTGACCGCTCAATGCGCTGGGTGCATTGACCACGACGGCCGCGCTCGTGGCCATGACCGTTTGGCCATTTGCGACACGGACGATCGTGACCGTGACCGATTGACTGCTGCTGGGTGCTCCGTAGACATGCGTGCCAACCACATCGAAGCTTCCCTGAGCGTTGGCCATGACTGTTCCGACGGAGGTTTGACCATCGCCCCAGGCGATCGATGCCGAGTAACCCGTGGGTACGGGCTGTGGGACAGCATCAGTGAAAACAGCCGTCGTGCCTGTAAACGGCTGGCCGGCAGTCGCGACGATCGTTGTGCCACTGGCAGTCAGAGACGGCGCGACGACGACGGCGCTGCTGGTCGCCGCCGCCATCTGGTTGTCGATGATCCGAATGACGGTGACGGTGATCGTATCAGATCCGGGCGCGGCGTAGGTATTCGTGCCGGTGACATCAAACGCACTTCCATCGGGCGTGATCGTGCCGATCGAGGTGTGGCCATCACCCCAGGCGATCGTCGCACGGTAGCTCGCTGCGTTCACTGAGGGATAGGGATCGCTGAAGGATGCGACAACATCGGTGAACGGCTGGCCCGCGGTCGGTGTGATTGTGGTCGCGGTTGCGAGGAATGGAACGGCAGCAACGGTCGCCTGCCCTGTGCCCGATGCGCTGCTGCTATCAGTACCGGTCACCGTGACGGTGATGGGATAGGTCCCGAGGACTGCGTAGGTATTCGCCCCATTGACATTGAAATTACTGCCATTTGCAACGACGGTACCGGTTGTCGTATGACCATCACCCCAGGCGATCGTCGCCTGAGGGCTGCTGCCTTGCACATCGGTGCTTGCAAACGTGGCGATCTGACCGCTGATCGGGAAGCCTTCGCTCCCGTTCAAAGGGGTTGTGACAACCACGGCCAGAAGCTCGCGCGACTCGAGGCCCTCAAAACCCAGCCGGTGAGGTCCCCCGTGTCGAAATCCCTTTCCGGCAATCTGTTTCTGCTCGCCACGCCGCCGACGAACCCAGCGGGAATACATCGGTGGTCACCTCCATGACAATGCTGTTCGGAACGTCTCGATCACCCATGAGCAGATCAAGCCCTCAGGCCGACCGTGCGGGATGAACCGCCTGACGACTCTCACGACGACCGGAATGTGGCAACTGGCGAAGGTGTGAAGCTGGTAGCGGTCGTAAGGCAGGTGATCTCGATCACATCGCGCCCTACGCAGGAGAGAGCATATCACACGAAAAGCGATCGCGCTTTCCTGCTGGTCAGAGTCATCTCGGTTCGCCGGTCAGACCGGCGACCGGCCGCTCGACCGAGGCTCGCACGTTATCGGTGCACGCAGAACATAACCGGTTTGGAACGGATTCCATTCGCGATGACCGAGAGACAGTAGTTACCGGGCGAGATCCAGGAAGGCAGAGTGAAATCAGTCGTTTCGGGCGTCGTCCCCGTCGCGACCCCAGTGTTGCTCCACAGGGAAGTCCGCGCGTAGATGATTGTTCCGTTTTGCGGGTTTGTGAGCCGGACAATCGGGTAGTTGGTGGCCATCTGCGCGTCGTCGCCGTAGGCGGCGCCTTCCGAGATGCCATTGATCTGGGTCCCGGTGAGAGTAAACGTCTCACCGTGGTCGTGAACAATCCTTTGAATCGCCGGCCTCGACGACCGCCGCGGAGAACCAGTGGATGTGTAGACCCAGAGGTTGTGCGTCCCATCGTCCAGCAGCACCTGACCGGTCGGCAAGACGAGCATCCGCAGTGGGGACGTGTCGGTCCATTTGAGAGCTTGGGTGAGGAGCTCAGGCGTGCGCACGCTTGTGATCCGGCCGCTGTCCGGATTGAAAACGAAAAGTTGCGATGGCTGCGTCAAATCCAATCGGCAAGCGGCAAACAGGACCTGGCCGTTCGGCAACACGGCGCCTGGAGCGTCCGCGGCAGCAAGATCATGTGGGATCACGGGACCCGGGAGCCAACTGTTCGTCGACGGAGTGTACAGGGCCGTGCTGGAGTTGCCCCCCAGGAAAAAGACGCGCCCGTCCGGCAGCAAAAAAGCCGGCCCAACTTCATAATCAACAGCAACCGAGCTGAGCGAGACGGGTACCTGGCCGGTGGCCACCCAGCGATTGATCGAAGGAATATACCGCTGCGCCTGGCTCATGCCGGACGCAATGCTCGCGTTGATGCTGTAGGACAAGATGCTCCCGTCCGGCAGCTTGACCCACGTTTCCTCCGAGCTGCTATCGCAGTTCAGCTTGGTCCCTCCCGGGGACCATTCATTCGTGGCGGGGTTGTAGATAAAGGTCCGGTCGCTACTGGTAGAGCCAACGAGCACCAGTCCCTTGGGAAGTACTTCCGAAGGGGCATCGCCGAGCGTAGGCTGCGGAAAAGGAGCCGTTGACATCCACGTATCATCGTTAGGATCGTAAATCTCGGTCTTGTTTGACTCGATCATCACTCCATGGCTGTACTCACCGCCGGCGACGAAGACATCACCGCTGGGTAGCACGTCGGAAGCGAAAAAGAGACGGGCTGTGTGCATCGACGCCAGACTCGCCCACGCCCCGTCGATGTAGCTGCCGGTCAAACTCGGCGTCAACAGGCCCCATTTTGTCGAGGAGTATCCCCCACCTCCCTCGGCCATGACATCCCCGTTGGACAGTAAAAGCATGGTGGCACTGGCCGGAGCAGGGTTGGCAAGATGCGTCCAGGTGCCGCCCGAAAGCAGATGGCGTTCTTCGATCTGCTCCACTTGGAGATCCCGAGTGAGCCGCCGATCCGTTCTGGGAGCGTCGCTGTCACGACAAAAGAGGCGCCGACAGATCTGTGCAACGCGAAACAGGCTCAACGAAGGACTCCGGTGTGAACACACGATGCAACTGCCAGAACGGTTGAAGGGTTTTGGTCCTGTCCGGGGGCAGAACGGCGCCCGCATCATCCCAGACGATGACTACGTGTGGCAGCGAACGACCAATTCTTGTTCGTCATCGACGCTGGTCGCTCAGGTGCACGATGAGAGTCTGCCGTACTGTTACGGCATCGTCAACCACGTTGAGCCAGTTCCGGAACACGGGCGCGAAGCTCAGCATCAAGCTCGCCCCAGCGATCAAACATCCGGCAATACCATTCATACCGGGCACGAAAATGTTGGGCCAAAAGACGGTTCGCAGTGACGTAGGAACGCGCATTCTCTCCCAGCCGGCGGCGGTATGAAGTATCGCAGATCAGCCGATCCAGAAGTGCATCAAACTCGGCGCTCGAATGATAGATCAGACCGGTCTCGCTGCTAATGATCGTGCGCTCGTAGACCATCGGGCTGGCGAGAACCGCCACGCCGTGGGCGGCACACTCGATAAACTTGAGGTCCGATTTATGCTGGTTGAACCGCGTCGGCTGAAGCGGCAGCAGGGCAACATCGGCGGAATCCAGAACCTCGTGGTAGCGCTCGTACGAGCAAAGGGGCTCGAACGTCTTGTGCGGAGTATCCAGGGCATCGAAGAAGGACCGGTCGTACACGACCTGAACCCGTACTCGATCGCCATGCCTGGCCAGCACCTGGTTCAGTACGGGCAAGATCGGTGTCCAGTCGGCCTCCCGATTGAGTGCTCCGAAGAAGAGTGTGGTCGTGCCGGATGCAATTTCCGTGTTGCTTCGCCACCGAGATCGCGGCAGCATCGCGAGCTGGTTGGGAAAGACCACCACGTGAGGATGGAACGCCCGGAGCGTATCGGCCATGACTTCCGTCGTCGTCTGCACGCAATGGCAGCTCCTCAAGGCAAAGTAATCCGTGCGCTTGAGTTCAGCGAAATGCTCGGGGTCGTCGTCAAATTCGGCAACGATGAGAAAACCGCGAGCCAGCAAAGCACGTTGAAGCCGCACGTGGTCGACAAGCGGGATGATCACGCGTTGCTCGATGAAGACCTTTCGCTCGCCCGGCCAGGCCTGCCCCAGATCATCGAACTGGATTCCCGTGCCGCTCCGGGTGCGAACACCAGGGATCGTGGCCAGAAAGCGATCCGGCTCGGCGATCCGCACGGTGCTGCCGATTGCCGAGCCGAGCAGCGAGCAGATCAACATCCGCGGGGGTGGGCTGCTTGCTCGAACGGCCCGAACGAGATATTGCACGGCCCGGGTCTGCACGGCAAATGACGTCGCGTCGATCGCGAGCGCACTCAAGACGGGTGCCATGACCTTTTGAAATCGGTCAAAGTCGCCGGAGGGCCACCACCTTGGCTGAATGTCGAAAACAGGGAGCCCGGCCTTCGTGAACAAGTCGTGGATGCCCGACAGGGTGAAGAAACGCAGGTGGGTACGGTCGAGAAGCCCCTCGTCCTGGTAGTTCCATGCCCCGCGCAGCAAGCTCACGAGTACGGAGTAGTGCTGGACATTTGGAATGCATGCCAGGATCTGTCCCTCGTCTCGCACCCAATGGGCCAGCCGCGCCAGGACGGTCCAGGGATCAATCAGGTGCTCTAGGACATCGCCGAAGATCAAGCAGTCGACGCTTGGCTCACGACCGGACAGGCCAAGCGCGGCCGGATCGACCGATTCGACATCACCGACGAACATGCGATCAATGCGGCCGGCGGAAAGGGCCGCCTGGGCTGCCTCCGTGTTCTTCTCGATTCCGTGATAGATGACCTGGGTGTTGATCCTGCGGTAAGCCTCGGCCAGGGCGCCCGCGCCACAGCCAACTTCCACGACGACGCGTGCATCCGCCGGAATGAGCCGCAGCAGGTCGGGATTGACGCGGTCGTAATAAGCAGGAACGCTCATCAATCCGCCCTTGCTTCAGGCTTTGGCCCCGGAACGACCCTACCCAGCCTACCATGGGAAATCCATCCCTGAGACAAGGCCCGGCGGGTCGAAGCCGTTCCGCGTGTTGGTAGAACTGGCCGAATGAGGTTGATAAAACCGCTGCACGGCCACTCTTTTGAGGTAGCCGTCCATAGGGTGGGATCGGTGGTATCAAGCAACTTCGGATCGCGCCCGGTTGACTGACAAGAAAGACAGAAGAGCCTGGCCACGACGGTCCGCTCCAAAGCACAAAGTCAGGTAATCCCAAATGTTGTTGCCCTGTTCCCTGCAAGTCGCCACGACGGTCAGCATTCGCTGCCGACAGAAGCTTCCGCCGCCCCGGCTGCATACTGTCTGTGAAGACGCGGCGCTGAGTAGAAGTGATGTGAACTCAGGAAGCTGCGCACCGGAGTCCAGTCCGGAGCGGATCCGACTGATCCAACCGAACGGTCCGATGACATGCGGCGGCCGGCCTGATCAATGTGCGATTCTTTTCGCGTCGCGAGATACCCGCTAAACTCAGTTGTCATGCCTGAGTTCACCGAACTTGCTTTTGTAGCCTTGGCAGTGCGCCTTGAAGAGGCGACTCAATGCCTGGAACCAAACCCCGGTTGATGACGGTGTTCCTTGAGGCCCTGGAGCAGAGCGGCCCGGCCGCGCGCGCCGCTTATCTCGACAACGCCTGTCGGGAAGACGCGGAATTCCGTCGGCACGTCGAAGAACTACTCGCCACCCACGCCGGGGCCGGCCGGTTCCTCGAACTCGGCGCTGCTGTGAGAGCGATGACTCCCGGAGCGGCTAGACCCAGCGTGGCCACGATTCTCCCCACGATCGAGGGAGCCGTGGCCGAACGCCATCCTCGCTCCGAACTTGCCACCGGCGAGCGTGGGCCCGACGGCGATCGCTCCACGACCGATCTCGGCGGCATCGCCAAGGCTGCTGGGACGGTCATCGCCGGGCGGTACAAGCTGCTCGCCCCGATCGGCGAAGGGGGCATGGGCTCCGTCTGGATGGCCGACCAGATCGAGCCCGTCAAGCGCAGGGTCGCGGTCAAGCTGATTCGCGTCGAACAGGGCAGCTCGAAAACGATTCTCTCCCGGTTCGAGGCCGAGCGGCAGGCGATCGCGCTGATGGACCACCCACATATCGCCAAGCTGCTCGACGCCGGCACGACAGCCGACGGGTCGCCCTTCTTCGTCATGGAGCTGGTCAAGGGCGTTCCCCTCAACGAGTATTGCGACGCCCACAAGCTGAGCATCCGCGACCGGCTGCAACTCTTCATGCAGATCTGCTCCGCCGTACAACACGCGCACCAGAAGGGGATCATCCACCGCGACCTGAAGCCGACGAACGTCCTCGTGGAAAGCCACGACGGCAAGCCGCTGCCCAAGGTGATCGACTTCGGCCTGGCCAAAGCCGCCTCGGGAGTGCAGCTCAGCGAGAACACGCTCTTCACGGCCTTCGGCAGCGTCATGGGCACGCCGCTGTACATGGCCCCCGAGCAGGCCAATTTCAACGCGGTGGACGTCGACACCCGAGCCGACGTCTACGCCCTGGGCGTGATCCTCTACGAGCTGCTGACCGGCACGACGCCGATCACGCGCGAGTCGATGAAGAAGGCTGCGCTCGACGAGACGCTCCGGCTGATCCGCGAGCAGGATGCCCCGACGCCCTCAAGCCGGCTGACTAGCAGTCAATCGACTCCCGGCATCGCCGCCAACCGGCAGATGGAACCGCACAAGCTGAACCGGTTCGTGAAGGGAGAGCTCGACTGGATCGTGATGAAGGCGCTCTCCAAGGAGCGGGACCGCCGCTACGAGACGGCGAGCGGATTCGCGCGAAATCGAGCGCTTCCTGAACAACGAGGTGGTCGCCGCTGGTCCGCCGAGCACAAGCTACCGGCTGCGGAAGTTTGTGAAGCGCCATCGTGGGCAGGTCATCGCCGCGAGCCTGGTGGTGCTGGCACTCTTGTCGGGCATGGCGGGAACGACGCTGGGATTATTCGAGGCTCGGCGGCAGAAAGCGCGGGCTGACGAGCGGGCCGAGGGGGAACGCCTCGCCACCCAGAAAGCCCAGGAGGCCGCCGAGGAGGAGAAGACGGCAAAGGAGACGGCCGAGGCCGTGCTCGGCTTCGTCGAGAATAAGGTATTCGCCGCCGCCCGCCCCAAGAATCAGGTGGGCGGCTTGGGCTATGACGTGAAACTGGCCGACGCCGTCACGGCCGCCTTGCCCTCCATCGAGAAAGGCTTTGCCGACAAGCCGCTGACCGAAGCCCGCCTGCGCAGGACGATCGGAGTTTCCTTTTCTTACCTGGGCAAGCCGGAGATCGCAGTCGGACAATTCGAGGCGGCCCGTTCGCTCTATAGCCGGCACCTCGGCCCCGAACACCGCGATACGCTCAATACCATGAGCCACCTCGCCACCAGCTACGAAGACCTCGGCCGGCACGCCGAGGCCCTCAAGCTCCGCGAGCAGACGCTGGCGCTTCAAAAGGCCGCGCTCGGCCCCGACCACCCCGACACGCTCTGGAGCATGAACGCCCTGGCCAACAGCTACTCCACTTTCGGCCGGCATGCCGACGTCCTCAAGCTCCGCGAAGAGGCGCTGGCGCTCGATAAGACCAGGTTTGGCCCCGACCACCCCAACACCCTCCAGAACATGATGAACCTGGCCAACGTCTACCGCAGCCTCGGCCGGCACACCGAGGCCCTCAAGCTCCACGAAGAGACACTAGCCCTGAAGAAGGCCAAGCTCGGCCCCGACCACCTCGAGACGCTCCTGAGCATGAACAACGTGGCCAACAGCTACTCCGCCGTCGGCCGGCACGCCGAGGCCCTCAAGCTCCACGAAAAGACACTCGCCCTGCGGAAGATCAAGCTCGGCCCCGACCACCCCGACACGCTCTGGAGCATGAACAAGCTGGCCCTCAGCTACTCTGCCGTCGACCAGCCGGCCGAGGCCCTCAAGCTCCACGAAGAGACGCTGGCCCTGAGGAAGAACAGGCTCGGCCCCGACCACCCCGACACGCTCCAGAGCATGTACAACCTTGCCCGCATCTACCTGGCTGCCGGTCGCATGCGAGAGGGGATCCCGCTTCTGGAACAGGCCACCATTCGGAAAGACGCGGACGCTTTCTTGACGCCGTTTCTGCAAGAGGCCTTTAGCCGGAAAGACACGGAGGCTTTCTTGTCGCTCGCCGCTCTTCTCGTGTGGCTCGGAAAAGACGAGGGATACGCCGCGGCCCGACAGGAGATCCTCGGGTTCGCCAAGGGAAACCACGACGCGGAAACGGTATCCCGAGCCGCACAAGCCGGAGCCTTGCGCCCCTCGACCGACGAGGCAATTCGCGAAGCGGTGCTGGCCCTCGGGCGGCAAGCCGTGGAACTCAACAAGGGACAGCGGGAGCTGCTGGCCTTGGGCATGGCCGAATTTCGCGACGGCCACTTTAGCGCGGCCGACGAGGCCCTGCTCTCCGGCGCGCAGGGTGGTCAGGATGTCAACGCGGCGAGGATTTCGGCGTTCTACCGCGCCATGAGTCTGTTCCGGCAGGGCCGGAAAGACGAAGCCAGAGACGTGGCCGCGAAGGCTGTCACCGGGATGAAACCGCTTCCTGAGGACGAGCGTGACACCATGGCCGGCACCGAGGCCATTTCCGACCAGCTAATCCAATGGCTGGCCTACAAGGAAGCGAGAGCCATGATCCGGTTTGATATATCCCCGCCGCCGAAAGCGGCAACCGAGAAGAAATGACCGTCCCAGCCGGTTTCGATCCGCTTCCCGCGTCTCGCCGTCAGCGGCGGCTAAAAGTTTCACCGCTGAAAAAGTAAGAAAAGATTTTGGTTTTTAGGTGGCCTCGAGTCCGGCGGTTTGGAGTAGCTCTTTGAGTGCTCGGCGGACTTGGCGGAATTCTTTTTGCAGAGGGGGCTGGGGGGAGCCGACTTCCGGAGGCTCATCCAGAGGTTCCCCTATTGTGCCGTTGAGGCACTCTTTGAGTTTGATGATCGCTGTGCCTTGGGCCATCCCCTGGGGCGTCAGCACGTAGCGCGTCGTTCCCTCCAGTTTGCGAAGCAATCCCTTGGCCTGCAACTTGAGCAAATCGTAGCGAAGTTGAGCCGCCGTATAGTCGTCAGGGCTCAGCCCGAAACGGCGGTGCACGTAGCTGCGTAGCTCGCGGTTGCGGAACCCGGTGATGATGTGGGCAAACTGAAGCACTGCCGCCAGCACCCAAGTCAGACGGAGATTATGCAGGTGAATGCCGGGCACGCGTTGTCCCTGTGCAGGGACAGTGGGCTGTCCGAGCTTCTCCACAAAATCAGCCGCGACCGTGGTGTGGTCGATGGTGTCTTGCCAGCGCAACAGGCGTTGATTGCAGTGGTCCATACAGCGCAGCAGATAAGGCAGGTTGACGAGCGCCTTGCCGGTGCCGAACTCGCGCACGTCGTGCGTGCATGTCTCCGTGCGGAGGCCCGCTCCTTGTTTGTTGTACTGTTTGATGTAGGTCTTCTTGTGCCATGCCTTCAGACAATAATCTTCCTGGGTGGTGCGATAGACGCGACCACCAGTGCGGCGGGCCTGCACTTGGCGTTGGAAGAGACGGCTGATGACATGCGGTTGGCCAACGACTCGGCCCCGGTCCAGCAACCGACCGAACAAGGCGTTGAGCCGGGTGGCCGTGGCGAAGATCAAGTTATGACAGCGTTCAACTTGGTCCAGATACCACTGGTAGGTGAACCCTTCACGGCGCGCCGCCGGGGTCAGCAAGGGAATACAACGATAGACCCAGCGATTGCAAAAAGCAGCGATGGTTTGAGGTGTGAGCGCCTCACAGGCGCGATGGAAGACGTTCGGTTTGTCCACGGCCACGAACAGGTTATCGCGCATCTCGAAACCGACCTGGCGATTGCGCAGTTGCTGGGCCACGAAATGGTGGCCATTGAGGCAGACGGTGACACCAAAGGGCGCGTAGCTGCTGATGCGGATGGAATTGCCGACGCCGAACTGGCGATCCTTGATGAAGAAGTAGTAGTGATTGACGCGGCGGCGGCCACGGGCGATCTTGCGTGTTCTGTCCTCTCCGTGCTTGGGGACGTAGGAAACGAACGATGAAACTTCCTCCTGAACTTTGATGATGCAGTAAATGGCTTCATCGCGGTCAGCCACGCGGTCCAGGAACCGAGCAGCTTGATCAACGTGCCCCTCACCGGGCTTGGCCGCGAGCAGCGGGATGCCGTTCGTTTGGGCCAACGCCTCGACGGACTGCACGAACTCAGTGGTGAGCTCTTGGAGGTCGCGGGGCTCGATCCAGTCGACACCGCGGAAGCGCTGAAAGAAGGCACCGAGCATTCCCACATTTTGCAGTTTCATGATGTGGCCGCGGACGCGCATGCGGTCGATGAGGGAATACTCCAGGGTGATGTCCTCGGCAAACCGCTCGGCTAAACTGGTCATGGGAGGCTCTCCTCGATACACGTGATGGGACCGAGTCCCGCAAGGAGAGTTATACTCTCCTGCCGATGAGAGAGCCTCCCTCATTCCTTTCCCGGTTGAAGGTTCACTTCACTAGGTGGGACCGCAATGATCTTTCGGCTAAGCGGCAGATATTTGGGCTCGAAGACCCAAGCTGGCCGCCGCATGATCGGACCGATCAGTCGAATCCGACAGATCGGTCGCGGCGGACGGCGGCGGTATCGCGACGATTAGCGAAACCCAGATCAAGATTGCACGACAATCCCGTGTTACCGGCGATGCTTCACCCGGCTTCGATGATTCACATCACGGCTGCTCGCACGGAGTGCGGGAGGTTGCGCCAGCCGGCAACCACGGTCGCGAGATCACGATCGGATTCTGTGAGATCAGTAGCGCTTTCTGACATCTTCCCTCAGGGCCAAGATCGTCGATCTGTTGCGGTCCGGGTGAGAGTTGGCTCGATGATTGACCGTGGAGCACCACGGGACTCTCCGTTCCCCATCTTCTTGGGGCGAGCGCGATCAGACTGTCATCCGCGTTCAGTGGCCAAAAATCACGACCGTGCGTGCGTCCCCCACTGGTCCTGGAGCATGACTTTGATCGTGCGTTCGTTTCCGTCCGGTGGATACTTGCACGACCGAAAAAGGCTGACCCCCCGAAAAAACAAAAAACAAAGGCTGACCCCGAGCCCCAGACCCCGCGAAGCCCCAGGCTGACCCCCCGAAAAAACAAAAAACAAAGGCTGACCCTGCGAAGCCCCGAAGGCTGCCCCCACGAAGCCACGAAGCCCCCGACCCCCTGGATAAAGACGACAGGGACCTTGCGCCGCTCAAGGGCTGGCGCATCTCGAGCCGGCCTGGGTCCATGCTCCGGCAGCTCATCGCGCCGCAGCGGGGCGGTGGTCCGATCAGAGTTGATCGCGACCACGGGCGAATCACCGGCAGCACTGAGTGAGGTCAAGAAGAGCACCACTCCGGTCGTCCAGGAGCAACGAGTCACGGCGATCATCAAGATGTCCTTCGGGGTGTCGTTGTTCCTCGGTTCGAGGCTATGACCGCTGTCACTCTGACTAAGCGTGACAAGGAGTCACCGAACATGGCCCGGTCGGCTGACTCGGCCATCGATTCGATGATTCACGGGCAGGCGAAGCACACAGCAACGACCGTGCCGGAGGCGGGACGTGCTCTTTCGCGGCGGGTGACTGATCGAAAATGCGGTGGTGAGGCTCTCCGCCATTTCATGAGGCCGCGCCAGGCACTCGCGAGCGATCACAGAATGCGACGGCCGGCGCGAATACCGATGTCACGTGGCAAGTTATTTGCCCGGTTGATGGGAACATTTACCCATGGCGCGGTTGTTGCCGGAATGTGTGGTTGCCGCCGGGCACGCGTGGGGGAGATTCTAGCTGGGCCATTTTTTGCTGCCGCGGAGCGCGGCGCGGATGGCCCCAGATCGCGGAGTTTCAGGCGCAGGGTCTGCCGGGCGATTCCCAGTAGCAGGGCGGCCTGGTGCTGGCTCCCACCGGTGTGCTCGAGGACGCGAGGCAACAGGAGTCGGTCAAGGTCGCGGTGCGCCCCGGCGTAGAGGTCGCGGACGTCCGTGCCTAGGCGCACGCGGATGACGAACTCTTCAACCCCCGGCTCCTTGCCGGGCGGGGCCGCGGGGGATGGAGCCAGCGCCCCGATGGATTGCGGGAGGAAGGCGGGCAGGAGGACGTTGCCGCCAGCGCGCACCAGGGCCTGCTTGAGCACGCTCTGAAGTTCACGGATGTTGCCTGGCCAGGAATAGGAGCGCATCCGCTGGATCGCGTCTGGGGCGGCTTCCCGCACGTCGCGCCCCAGTTCGCGACCGAAACGGCGCAGAAAGTGTCGGACCAAGAGCGGCAGGTCATCGCCGCGCTCCCGCAACGGGGGCAAATGGATGGTGAAGACGCCCAGCCGGTAATAAAGGTCCGGCCGAAACTTCCCCTCCTCTGACCACGCCTTCAAGTCGCGGTGGGTTGCCGCGATCAGCCGCACATCAGTGCGGATTGTCTGGTTGCCCCCGACGCGCTCGAACGTCTGCTCCTGGATCACACGCAGCATCTTGGCCTGGGTAGCCGGCGGCATGTCGCCGATCTCGTCCAGGAACAGCGTGCCCCCTGAGCACTGTTCGAACTTACCGATGCAGCGGCGGTCGGCGCCGGTGAAGGAGCCCTTCTCATGGCCGAACAACTCGCTCTCCAGCAGGTTCTCTGGGATCGCGGCGCAGTTGAGGGCCAGGAATGGCGCCTTGCGCGGGGGCCGTGCTGGTAGATCGCCCGGGCTACCAGCTCCTTGCCGGTGCCCGTCTCTCCGGTGATCAACACGGGAAAACTCTGGTCGGCGACACGGCCGATCGCCTTGTAAGCTTCTTGCATCCCCGGGCAGCTTCCGATGATCGCTTCGCCCGCGACGTCTTCGTCAGGTGGTGTCTCCGTGACAACAGCCGGCGCGCGCATCAACCGGGCGACCTTGAGCGCCTCGCTAACCACACGGTCCAGTTTTTGCAAATCGATCGGCTTGAGCAGGTAGTCGTAGGCCCCGTGCCTCATCGCCTCGATGGCCGAGTCCGCCGACCGGACCACGGTGACAAAGACGACCGGGATGCGGGCGTCGATCCGTCGGAGCTGTGTCAAGACTTCCAGGCCAGACTGGTCGGGTAGGCGCAGGTCAAGGAGAATAGCGTCTGGGCAAGCGGCGGCGACCCGTTTCAGGCCCTCTGCGCCCGTCTCGGCGATCTCAACCCGGTGTTTGGGGGCGGGGAACACATGGGCTACTTGCTCGGGGAGCAGGTCCGGGTCGTCATCGATCAACAGCAAGTGGGCCACTGACTGATCCCATGCACGGCAAAGAGTCCTGGAAGGCGTTGTTCATTGTACAAGGCTATCTAGAAGCAGTTCCATGCTTGACTCCGACCGAACGGCGAATCGGGCAAACTCCGACCATTTGGGCTTGGCCCTCCGGCTGGCGAATGTATTCCCTGCCGTGGTTGACCTGGAGACGGGCGAGATTGTCGGCCCCAGCCTGTGGGATGAAGTCCTCGGCAATCCGCCGGGCACCACCCCGCCCCGATTGTCGGCCTGGGAGGCTGTGATCAATCCAGGCGACCGGCCAGCCCGCGACGCGTCCTGGGACGACTGCCTCGACGGGCGAGCGCCGCTCTACCAGGCCGAGTACCAGGTACGCCGCCAGGACGGGCGCTGGGTCTGGATCAAGGTCGTCGGGAAAGTGGTCGAACGGGACGAGGGGGGTCGGCCGCTGCGGTTGGCTCTGGCAGTCCGAAATATCGACGACCTCCGGCAGGCCGAGCAGCAATTGCGGGAACGCGAACGGGAGCTCGATTCGCTCATGGGGCACCTGCCGGGACTGGCCTATCGGGCCCTGGCCGACGATCACTGGACCGCTCTATTCGCCAGCAGGGGCATGGAAGACCTGACCGGCTACCCGGCCGACGAGTTCACTTCCCGCCGGCTCAACTACGCCGACATTATGTTGCCCGAGGACCGGCCGGCGACCCATGAGGGCGTCTTGAACGCCGTGCGGGAGCGGAGGATGTACGAGGCCGAGCACCGCATCCGGCACAAGGACGGCACGGTCCGGTGGATCTGGGCGCGCGGGCATGGGGTGTTCGCCCCGGATGGCTCCCTACGCTTTATCGAGGGCTTGAACCTGGACATGACCCGCCAGAAGCGGGCTAAAGAGGAGTTGCGCCTCGCCAAGGAGGCCGCTGAATCAGCGAATCGAGCCAAGGACGAGTTCCTCGCCAACGTCAGCCATGAGATCCGAACTCCCATGAACGCCATCCTTGGCATGACGGAGCTGACCCTGGAGACCCCCCTCACCGAGGACCAGCGACAGTACCTGACAACGGTCCGGTCGGCGGCGGACGCCCTCCTCGGGGTCATCAACGACATCCTGGATTTCGCCAAGATCGAGGCCGGCCGCCTGGAACTGGACCCTGCCGATTTTTCGCTTGGTTCGGTTCTGGGCTCGACCCTCAGAGCTCTGGCGGTTCGCGCGCACAAGAAGGGGCTAGAGCTGGTATGCCAGGAGCGGCCTGGCGTGCCCGATGCGTTGGTCGGCGACGCCGGCCGGCTCCACCAGGTGCTCATCAATCTCGTCGGCAACGCCATCAAGTTCACAGAATGCGGCGAGGTTGTGGTCCTCGTGGAAAACGCCGACGAGCCCGTACAGGAAGGAGAGGTCAGCCTGCGCTTCACGGTAACGGACACCGGCATCGGCATCCCGCGCGACAAGCAAGCGAAGATCTTCCGTGCGTTCGAGCAGGAAGACACCTCAACCACGCGCAAGTACGGCGGCACAGGACTGGGCCTGACCATCGCGGCCCGGCTTGTCGGCCTCTTGGGTGGCACGATCCGGGTCGAGAGCGAACCGGGCCGCGGCAGCATCTTCGGCTTTACAGCCCGCTTGCGCCGTCGGACGGGTTCTGGGAGTGGACTCGCCTCCGTGTCGGCATTTCCGCTTCGCGGGCTGCCGGTGCTCATCGTCGATGACAACGCGACTAACCGCCACATCCTCGAGGAGTGGCTGCGCGGCCACGAGATGGAGCCTACCTCCGCCGGTGACGGCGTGACGGCCATGGACGCCATCTGGCACGGTGTCGCGCACGGCCGTCCCTACCCGCTGGTGCTTCTTGACGGCCGAATGCCCGACATCGACGGCTTGGCCCTGGCCGCCAAGATTCGCCAGCGGAAGGAGCTTTCCGCGACGCGCATCATCCTGATGACCTCGGGCAACCGCCCGGGCGACCTGGCCCGGGCGCGTCAACTGCAAATCGCTGCCAACCTGCTCAAGCCGATCCAGCAAAGCGAGCTCATGGAGACCATCGTGTGGGTCATGGGGCTCGAAGGTGACCCGGAACGCTTATTCGACAGCGCTGCCGTGACGCGGGCCCCAGCCCCGGAACGCGTGACAGGCGTGCCGCTGCGCATCCTTGCGGCCGAGGACAACGAGTTCAACCGGGATCTTCTTGAGTACATGCTGGCCGGCCAGGGGCTCTCGCCGAGAATGGTGGTTGACGGCCGGGACGCGCTTGCTCTCCTGGAGCGAGAACTCTTCGATGTGTTGCTCCTGGACATCCACATGCCTGAACTGGACGGCTTCCAGGTCGTGCGAGCGATCCGGGAGCGCGAGCGAACGGCGGGAGGGCACCTCCCCGTCATCGCTTTGACAGCGTGCTCGCGGAAAGAGGACCGCGAGAAGTGCCTGCTGGCAGGCATGGACGATTACCTCACCAAGCCGTTCACGGCCGCTCAACTGTGGGCAGCCATCGACCGGGTCGTGGGGCATCGTCCCCCTCAGAAAACAGATCGGCTGGACCCGATTGATCCGCAAGTCCTCTTGGCTTCGTGTGGGGCCGACGCCGCCATGCTTCAGAAAATGTGCCGGTCCCTGGAGGCGCGAGTCCCGGAGCACCTGGCGGCCCTCCGCGAGGCATTGCATAGCCATGACGCGCTACGGCTACGGGAAGCGGCCCACAAATTCTGTGGCCTGCTTTCGGCGTTCTCGACGGTCGCGGGCAATCACGCGGCCGATCTTGAAGACGCCGCGGCCAGCGCACAGCTTGACACAGCTCAGCCAATCGTTCGAAAACTCGAAACAATCGCCGGGGAACTGTTCATGCGGGTGCAGGGCTTGTCGATCGAGAGCTTGCGACACCAGGCAAAGTGAGCTGATGATGGGTGAAGAACAGACCACAGTGGCCGTGCAGCGCTACCTCAACGCGCTGTCTGGGGACGACCCCGCCGAGCCGATCGTCCGGGCGCTCCTGGATCGGTCCGTCCGCCGGCTCCAAGTGCTCTGCGCCAATCTTCTGTACCGTGGTTACCCACGTCTCATGCAACCCCCGGTGAACCTGCAGCCCGACGAGCTCTTGAGCGCCGTGGTTGAACGGCTGCTGAAGGCGCTGCAGGCCGCCCGTCCCCAGACGGTGCGACAATTCTTCGCCCTGGCCAACCAGCACATGCGCTGGGAACTGAATGACCTGGCCCGGCGCTTAGATAGTCAGCCGGCGGCCGGGGACCTGTACGAGGGGATCGTGCTATCAACGCCTAGCAGCGTCTCAGAGCTTTCCCCGAACAGCCTGCGGATGCTCCAGGCGGTCGATGACCTTCCCGACGAGGAGCGGGAAGTCTTCGACCTGGTGCGCATCCAGGGGGTGACACACGCCGAGGCCGGGGAGGTGTTGGGCGTGTCGAACAAAACGGTCCAGCGACGGCTCAATCGCGCGCTTCTGATGCTATCAGAAGCGCTCGATGACCTCCGGCCCGGTCGTGAGTTGCCGCCCGAGCCATAGCGATTCGTCCCGGCCTCGCTGCGTATTCCGAGACAGAGGCAAGTACGCCACGGCCGTGGGAGAATTCCGTCATGTCGGCCGATCCACGAGTGCGAAGCCTGCTCGAGGAGATCCTCGAATCGCATCGCACACCGGAGGAGGTGTGTCGGACCTGCCCGGAATTGCTGCCCGAGGTCCGCGATCGCTTGAGTCGCCTTCGCGAGATCGAGGCCCAGGTCGACTCGTGGTTCCCGACCCCGGGATCGAAAGCGGGGCCTGTTGAGCCGCCCGACGGCAGGCTCCCCCAGATTTCCGGCTACGAAATCCAGGCGATCCTCGGGCGAGGCGGGATGGGGATTGTCTACAGGGCGCGGCATTTGCGATTGAGCCGTGTCGTGGCTCTCAAAATGCTGCAAGCCGGGGCGTACGCAGAATCGCACGAACGGGCGCGGTTTCAGCGCGAAGCGCAGGTGGTGGCGGGGCTGCGCCACGCGAACATCGTGCAGGTTTACGACGTGGGCGACCATGATGGCTGCCCATTTTTCACGATGGAGCTGCTGGAAGGGGGCAGCCTGTTACAGGCGCTCGCGGGCACGCCGCAGCCAGCGCAACAGGTGGCCGCGCTCGTGGTCATGCTGGCCGAGGCCGTGCAAGTGGCGCATCAGGCGGGGATCGTGCATCGCGACCTGAAGCCAGGCAACATCCTGCTCACGGCGGAGGGCACGCCGAAGGTCGCCGATTTCGGTCTGGCCCGGCACTTTGAGGGAGAGGCGGCTCTGACACTGAGCGGTACTCGGATGGGAACTCCGAGCTACATGGCTCCCGAGCAGGTCGTCGGGAAGGCGGGAACGACCGGGCCGGCCACGGACATCTATGCCCTCGGTGTCCTCATCTATGAGATGCTTACCGGCCGGCCGCCGTTTCGAGGAGAGACGGCGGCCGAAACCGAGCGGCAGGTGATCCATGAAGAGCCGGTCTCGCCCTCGCGATTGAACACGAACGTGCCGCGCGACCTCGACACCATTTGCCTGAAGTGCCTGTCCAAGGAGCCGCAACGTCGGTATGCCAGCGCCACCGAGCTGGCCGACGACCTGAGACGGTTCGGCGAGGGAAGGCCCATCCAGGCCCGGCCTGTGGGCTGGGCGGCGCGGTCCTGGCGGTGGTGCCGGCGCAACCCGACGGGGGCGGCGCTTTTGGTGACAGCGCTAGCCCTGGTCGGGCTGGCCGCGGGGGGTGGATTCTGGCTGGAACGACAGCAGGCAAAGCGGCGCACGGAGACGGCACGACGGGAGGGACGGCAGTCGAAAGCCGCGGAAGGCGCGCTCGAGCAGGCCGCGGCCCTGCAGAAGAAGGGCCGCTGGCCGGAGGCGCGGGCGGTGCTGGAGGGGGCACCGAGCCTGGTGGACACCCCGTCCCTGGCGGATCTCCACCAGCGCGTGAGCCAGGCACTCGCCGACGCTCGCATGGTGACCACGTTGGAGGAGATCCCGCTCCGCCTGCTGGAAGGCACAGCGCCCTCGCGGCATCGACTGTATGCCGAGGCCTTCCGGGAGTACGGGATTACCCTGCCGGCGCCGGAGCCGGCGAGGGCGGCGGCGCAAATCCGCAACTCGGCCATCCGCGAGACGCTGCTGGCGTTCCTCCATGACTGGCTGTTCTTTTGGGCTTCGGGTGCGGACAAGGACCAGTTGCGGGCCATGCTGGACCGGGCGGATGATGATGACTGGCGGCGACGCCTCCGGGAGACGCTGCGGGGGCCCTACGATCCCGGCGAGCGGCAGTACCTCTTACAGGCCCGGGAAGCTCCTGACCAGCCGCCGCTGATCCTCGGCGGGCTGGCCTACGCGATCCTGAACCGCAGCGCCGAAGGGGAGAAAGCCCGGGCCCTCGTGCGCGAGGCCCAGCGGCGCCACCCCGAGGATTTCTGGATCAATCTCCACCTGGGTCACATCTTGCTGGCGGAACGCCCGCGGGAGGCGGTTGGCTACTTCAGGGCGGCAGTGGCCAGCCGTCCCGAGAGCAGTCAGGCACACCTCATGCTGGGCCGAGCACTGCACGACGCCGGCGACACGGACGGGGCCATTGCTGCGTTCCGGAAGGCCATTCCACTCACTTCCAAGCGCGCTGGCGCCAGGGACCTGGCCAGGGCCCTGGCCCGAAAGGGCGGGCTGGAAGAGGCCCGTGCGCTGTGGGCAAAACAATTGGAAGCGTCTCCTTCTGCTTACGACCCGTGGGACGGATACGCGCCGCTTTGCGCATTCCTCGACAACGACGAAGCGTACCGCTGGGCCCGCACGGCCCTCCTCGAACGCCCCAGAAACAGCACCGACCACTGGGCCATGGCCGAGCGCGACAGCCTGGCCTGCCTGCTCCTGCCCGGTTCCGGGGAGCAGCTCCGACGCGCGGTCGCGCTGGTGGACCGGGCCGTGACCACCGGACCGAGGTTCTTTCCTGACAATCCTTACCTCCTGTTCATCAGCGGGCTGGCGGAGTACCGTCAGGGCCGACCTCAGCAAGCCATTCCTTTGCTGGAAGAGTCAGCGGCACTCCTCCCCAACCGCGCCGGTCCGCGGTTGGCGCTGGCCATCACCCAGCTCCGATCCGGCCGCCCGGCGGAAGCACGCAAGACATTGGCGGCCGCCGTCCGGGCCTACAACTGGATGGAGTCCCACGCGGACCACCCCACGGCCTGGGTCAGCCACGTGCTTCGCCGTGAGGCCGAGGCGCTGATCCTGCCGGACCTGCCGGCCTTCCTCCGGGGGGAGTATGAGCCACGGGACAACGACGAGCGCCTCGCGCTGGCGGGGACCTGTCAGGCCCAGGGCCGCTACGATACCGCAGCGCGATTATACGCCGGTGCCTTCGCGGCCGATCCGAGCCTGGCCGACGACTTGACCACCGAGTGCCGTTACCGGTCGACGCGAGAGGAACCCCACTACGAGCGGGTCGAGTCGGTCGATACGGAAGCCCGCTACCTCGCGGCCCACTGCGCCGTTCTGGCCGGCAGTGGGCAGGGGAGGGATGGTGCCGGGCTCGGCCGGGCCGAGCGGGCGCGCTGGCGCAAGAGGCGCGCGTGTGGCTGCGGGCCGACCTGGCCCTGTGGGCGAAGACGCTGGACAGCGGTTTCGAGCAGGACCTCGGCCTCGCCAGGAGGATGTTGACTCACTGGCAGGTCGAACCCGACCTGGCCGGGATCCGTGACGTGAAGGCACTGGATGAGGCGTCCGCGGTAGAGCGCGACGACTGCTTCGCGCTGTGGGATCAAGTCGGTGCCGTGCTCCGACGAGTCGCGGTCCAGGAGCGGTCCATCGCGCTTAACCCGAAACGCGCGGACCCGCGACGGGCCGTGCCAACCGAGCTGCTGCGGCAGGGACGGCTGGAAGAGGCGCGGGTCGCCTGGCGGACCGCTCTCGAGGGCAATCCGCTGGATCACAATGCCTGGTTCGGTTATGCCGAGCTGTGCCTGTTCCTCGGCCGGCAGGACGAGTACCGCCGCGCGCGCGAGACTTGCTCGCGAGGTTCTTCATCACCGACAGTCCGTACTTCGCCGAACGCACCAGCCAGGCCTGCCTGCTCATGTCCGCGACGGGGGATGAGTTGCGGCAGGCCGTCGCCCTCGCCCGGCGCGCCGCGGCGTGCGACCCATCGATCGACCCAGGGGCGTACCCCTGGTTCGTGTTCGCCCGGGGCCTGGCGGAATATCGTGAAGGGAAGTTTGACCAGGCCATTGCCACGATGCGTGGCGATGCGTCCCGCGTGGACGGACCAATCACCGGTCTCGTCCTCGCCATGGCCCTGCACCAAAATGGACAGTTGGCGGAAGCCCGGAAAACGTTTGCCGCAGCGATCTTGTCGTACGACTGGAGGGCGATTCAGGCGCGCGACCACGACGCCTGGATCTGCCACGTGCTCCGTCGAGAGGCCGAGGGCCTGATTCTCCCGAAGCTGCCGGCCTTTCGTCGCGGAGAGTACGGACCGTAAGACAAGCAACGTGCCATCCTGCGCAGGCAAGCTGTCGACTGGCTCCTCCAGGACCTGACCTGGTGTGGCCAGTGGCTCGACGACGGCAATGTCCAGATCAACGCCCGGATCCGGCAGGGGCTGCGATTTTGGCGCGGCGATCCTGACGTGGCCGGCATCCGCGCCAAGGACGCACTCACCCGGCTGCCGGATGAGGAACGTGAGCGGTGGAAGCGGCTCTGGTCCGACGTGGACGCGCTGTTCCTGCGCGTGAGCGTGCCGGAATGAGATCACACGCGAACGGAGCCGTTACTTTCACCGTGACCGCGATCAGCAGGCCGGGATGATCCGGGCGCGGCGATACTCGGCCACGCGTGTGACCCCGCTTGGTCTCTAACCGACGTTGCGCAGTTGCATGCATGTAAACGTCGATTTTCTCGAGCAATCGCTATAGGTGCAGGTCCGGGTCTTCACTACAAAAGGCGATCGTCACTCAACCGTTCCGGTAGCTTCAGGCCTAAGGACGCCAGAATCCGCGCCGGCTCGGCCGTGGGCCGGGCGGCCCGACGGAGGGCCAACTGCCTCCCGTCGGTCGTTTCCAATAGGATGTCGCCGACGGCGACATGGCCGAGCTCGCGGAGAATGACCTCGGGCGTCATCGGCCGAGGTTTGGGAGAGGACCTCGGCCGCTGCAGGTCGGGCTTGCGTATTTGCGTCTCCAAGCCAGCCTGCTTGGCCAGATGGTCGAGGGTCTTCCAGAGAGCGTAAGCGAGCACGCAGACCATCACGTGCGCCTGGGTTCGACCGCTGTAATGATGCCAGACCGGTCGTAGCAGCAGCTCGCTCTTGAGCACCCGAAAGGCACGCTCCACTACGGTCAACTGAATGTAGGTCTCCCAGAACTCTTCGGCCGTCCAGCCCCCTTGATTGCTCCGTAACAGGTAGGCGCCATCCGCCCTCAAAGCTGTGCGGTATTTCACAAGGTCCCAGCTCCAACTCAAGTGTGACCGATTCCCCTTGGTGATCGTGATGGCCACGAAGATCCGCGCCTTGGGAAAGCGACCCTTGATCGTACCGATGCACTCGAGGATCTTGTCGCGCTTCTTGAGCCGACCAGCCTCGATTCGCTGTCGGAGCTTTTGCAACGCCTTGGCCAACCCCCGCCGTTGACGGCGACGAATCGCCCGCTCCTTTTGACGCCGGGGCCGGCTCCTTGCCAGCAGGTAATGCACCTTCTTCCGCTTCAGCTGCTTCACTTCCACATCCGGATTGCCTTTCAGTCGCTGCCAGCCGCCGCTGCGCAATTCCCCCGCGAACGAGTTCAACTCGCCGCGTTTAGCCCAACTTTCGCACCCGAGATGAGATCACCCCTTATTTTGTAGGGGCGAACGTCGTTTTCAGTCACTATAATCGAACAGGATCAATCAGCTCCAGGTCTTGATTGGTTGCATTATTTCCAGTGGGACACCCAGCAGCCGGTAGAGTTCCAGATGCTCCGGTTCGGGTGTCATCCCTTTGCGGATGCGAAGGAGCTTTCCGCCGTCCGATGGCAGGACGATCGTCGCCACTTGGTGTGTCGCCAGAGTCTGGCGTACCGTTGCCCAGGAGGCGTGAACTCCCTGATTCAACAACGTGGTCTCGATCGCGACCAGCAAGTGATAGGCGAGCACGCACAAGAAAATATGAGTCTCCACTCGATGTTCCAGGTGATGGAAGATCGGCCGTTCCGCCAACGGCGTTTTGATCATCCGGAAGGCATTCTCGGCCCGAGTCAGCGTCATATACATCAACCACGCCTCGCGGGCGGAAAGGTCGATGCGATCGGTGCGTAGCAAGTAACCGCCATCGAGCAATTCGGCGTTGGCTTTCTTGTCGGCGTTGGGCTCGTGAGTCAGCTTCCCGCTGGTCGCATCCCAGGTGATCGTGTGATAACGGCCAACGCGGGGATAACGTTCTTTAAGTCGCCCGATTGCCTCTCCAATGGCGATCTCGCGTTTGAGCCGACCCTTCTCGATCCGCTGCTGTAACCGGTCAAGATCAGCGAGGAAGCGTTGTTCTTGCTTCTCGCGAATCGCGCGGTCTTTGGCCACTCGTTCTTCACTGTGACACAGCACGACTAACTCCGCTCCCTGGCGGACCGATTTAACTCGGACTACGGACTTCTTCTGGCACGGATTCAAGGGCGATGGTTCACGGGGAACCAGTTCAAAGCCTTCCGGCTCCTCGAACTGGTCCAGCCACTTGTCTCTCTCGGGCTGCCGAGCTGCCACCACATAGTGGTGCTTGCGTTGTTGGATCTCGGTGAGATTCTCGGCAAAGGCCATGCCGCGGTCGACAACGACCGTGGACCCCTCGGGCATGCCGACGCGCTCTTTGAGGAGATCGAGAATGCGCCCCAACGTGTTGCGATCCTGGGCATTGCCTTCGAAGATTTCATGTGCGATGGGAAATCCTTCCCGACCGATCACCAAGCCCACCACGACCTGCTTGCAGTCGGGGCGTTTGTCACGCGAATAGCCGCGTTTGGCCTTGGGATTTCGCTTGGCTTGGCCCTCGAAATAGGTGCTGGTCAGGTCATAGAGGTAGATCGTGGTGTCGAGCTGGAACAAACGCCGCTCTTGCTCGACTAAGTCCGACTCGATGGTGGCGCGGTTGGGATGGAGCCGATCGAGGTTGCGATAAAGGGAATCGTCAACCAAGGTTGTGAAATCCACACCGAGAATGTCTCCCAGCGCTGTGGAACGGATCCAATCCGGCATGGCGTGCTCGCTGTCGGGATGAATCAGCCGGTTCAAGGTCATGGCGCAAGTGAGTTGGATGGCCTTGATGGAGAAACCCCTTCGCTTGAGGATCGCGTCGAATCCCAACCGCTTCCAGAACTGGAAGCCAACATGGACTGGGCCAGCCGTGCGGTGCTGCGTGGCAGTGACCCCGTCTACACGCACGGTGACGAGATCGCCGGACCGATCCGAATCACGGGTAGGCTCGATGGGCTCAGGAGACGAACGAGCCCCGCGAACACGAACCCGGCGGACGATCTGCTCTACTTCTGGATCGGAGTTTGAGAAGAGATCGCGCTGACCGACCAGCGCTTCCTCGACCTTGTGGGCCAGCCGAAGCCAGTCCTCGGCAGGCCGAGGAGAGAGGTCGCCCAGCGAACAGATGACCTTTTGCCGCGGTCCTTTGGGCGTGTGGACGGACTCGACCAACAGATAGTTGGTATAGGTCTTGTCCTTGTACCGGCGGGTAGTCTTGCGGACGTACATAGCCACTATGAGTACCTGGTCTCCCCAAAAAATCAAGGGAAGCTTCGCCACTTTTAGTCACTATAACGGCCGAATGAGTGAAAGAACGCTTAAGAATAAGTAGGTGCACAGCCGAAAATCGGCTATCTCTTAATTCTCTCCTGCGAAGGTTGGGTTAGTGGCCAGCAGATAGCGCCGGCCGGATTGGTTGAGGAGCTTGAGGGTCTGCTTGCTGATCATGCCCCGGTCCATCACCCAGATCCGCTGTGATCGACCGAATCGCGTCTCGACCATCTTGACGATCATCTCAACCGTCTGAACATCCTGGGTATTGCCAGCGAACGTGAGATGGGCCAAGGGAAAACCCTCCCGCGTCACGATCAAGGCAAGCACAATCTGCTTGCAGTCGCTGCGGTGATCGCGGGAATAGCCACGACGGGCCAGGTCGTTCTCCTCGGCCAAGCCCTCGAAATACGTGCTGGTCAGGTCGTAAAGCAGCAGGTCGTAATCGAGCTGGAACAAAGTCCCGAGCCGGTCCTTGAGGTCGTCCTCGATCGACACCTGAGCCCGCAGCAAACGGTCCAGCGTTCGGTACAACCGGTCCTTGGTCACGGCGCTGTCGGGCACGCCAAGCAGGTCTTCCAAAGCCGTGGAGGCGTACCAATGCTCGGCCAAGGCGAACTCGCTACAGGGACCACATAGGCGATTGATGACCTCGATCGCCACAATATCGGCCGGTTGGATCGTTTCTTTTCCCTGCGGCAAATGACGGTCAACGATCTCATCGAGGTGCAGAAACTTCCAGAGCCACAGTCCCAACCACACGTCGCCGAATCGGCGACAATTGGTCCAGCCCACGGAGCTCAGGCGAATCCGCACAACGTCGGGATCATCCGGCGCCGGCACCTGGTCATCGTCAGGGAAGAGGCGGAGCTGCTGAGGGTCTCCCTGGCGGTTGTAGACACTCACTGTGCGTTGCCATCGCTTTTGCTCGTCATGGTTGAGCTCACCGAGATAAGCGACGACATGCTGACGCGGCCCTGCATCGGTGCGCACGCTCTCAACCAGGGCGTAGTAGATGTGGGTTTTGCCATCCTTGGTGCGGGTGTAGCGGCGCAGGAACATGGTGGCCTCCTCGCCATCCAGGATGACGGGGGGGCAGCATGAAATCAAGATACTAGGGTTCAATTAGGTCTTCACTACATCGACGTGACGCCGGTTTCACTACGAAAAAACCGGGAAATTCCGCGGTTGCGCCCGCGTTTTGGGGCAGAATTCGCCACTAACTGCGCAACCTGGGCTAAATTGCACAAGGTAAACGCAACCGAGAACGGCATCGGCACGTTCAGTGAACGCTCGGTTTCAGCCTGACGAAATCGTTGCGGCCGCCCGACTTTTTTGCTGTAACCAGGTGATCGCATCCCTCGTGCGGCACGACACCTCGTGGTGGTCAGACTGCGCAAATCACTCCCACACAGTCGACCCTTTGCTAATGTCGCCGAACAATATTCGGGAAAACAGCACAACCGCCAATTAGCCAAACGCTTGGGAGCGCGTCTCGTACCGTATACCGTGCGGTAGGTACGGCCCAATTTTCGACAACCGCGCATAATGATAGTACGCGCGCATCAGAGCGCGCGCACGACGAGCTCGGGTCAATTTCGTGTTGCGCTGTCGGACAGAAGCCCCGCTCAAACGAAATGAGGAAGGCAGGAATAGCCCCAGGACGCTATGGCCCAGTGGAAGCCGCCCCGGAATCTGCGTTTCCTTCGTTGCCTTCTGTTCCAGGAACAGACCTGCACCGTGCGCCCGCTATTCGCACCGCAGCCAAAAACACCTTGAACAGAAGCAAACGAAGACAACGAAGTCGCGCCACGTAACCCAGGAAAGGAGGAAGAAGCTCATGCTCTGAAACCTTTCGTCGGAACTCTACGGGTTCGAATCCCGTCCGGTAGAGCCTGGACCAGCGGCCGGAAGCGAGTCTTGCGCGGTGGCTGTCAGGCGACACTAAAAGGATCCCCCTTCAGAGCTGTACCGAGAGCCTGTAAGAAATATTGTGTCAACGTAAGGAATCGGTTATCTCACCCTAACCTACTTACCTTACGGAGACTGTCGCATGGACGCGATTTTGACAGGCAAGGCCGAACAGTTGGCACGCGAGATCGCCTCGCAGGCCACGACACTCGCGGAGCTGAACGGCCTCCTCAAGCTCATGATGGGCTCGGCTCTCGAGCGCATGCTCGATACCGAAATGGACGTTCACCTCGGCCGCAAACAGTTGCCTGGGGCCGCTGAGGACCCGTTGGTGCCGGGCGTCGCGGATCCTTTTGCTGACCCGCCGTGTAAACCCCGTGCGAAGAATCGTCGCAATGGTCGTTCCGAAAAGACCGTGCAAGGCGATCTCGGCAAGATCATGATCGCGACTCCGCGCGATCGCGATGGCACTTTCGAGCCCCAGTTGATCCTCAAACATCAACGTCGATTGACCGGTGATCAGCGACAATTAGAATTCCCCATGACGACAACTAGAATTCCCCACCGCATCCCTTCGAACGACAATTAGTACGACAGCGCTACTTGCTGAATTACGGGGGAACGCAGCAGGCCAAATCCGCCAGGAGAATCCCCATTCGCCTGAGCCGCGATAGCCTCGTCTTCGTGTGCGACTTTCGGGCGCGCCGGTTCTGATCCTGAGTTTGGTGAAGATTGTTCGACGCCTTTTCGAGTCGTTCGGTGCGGGCGCGCTTCGGCAAAGGCAGCACATCGACTAGCACGTTCGCAGCGGTTCGGACCTGGCACAATGTGATCTCTAGGTTTTTCCCCCCGGAGCCGCTCGGTTTGGCGGGCGAGGAAGAGGTGGCTTACTTGAGTCACACTCAAATGTCTCATGATTGAATGATATTTTCGGACCTCGAAGTGACTCAGTCCGAGTTCGTCCTTCTCGTCCTCCAAGGTACGCTCAACGGGCCACCGCGCAAATGCCACGTGGACGATCGACTCCAGCGGAGTCCCTGGGCTTGCATTGGACAGGAAGTACTTGACCTCGCCGGGGTCCAGCACATTGCGGGCGTATATGAGCCAGTAGGGCCCCAGAATGCGGCCGTCTCGCGAGAGCCAGATCGGAGCGTGCTTGACCTCCCACACCATCGGCCCTTTGTCGGTGTCTTTCACGTAGACCCGCTGCCAGGGCTGCCGCATCATGGGAATGGAAAACGAGCACAAGTTCTCGACCGTGCTCAATTGGGCACGGGGCTTTTGTTGGGGATCGTACAACCAACCTCGGAAACTCTTGCGAACTTCAGCGACGTAACGCTGGTGCCGTGCCTCCAAGCCAGCGAGGAACTCGCCCGGGATCGAATACCATTCATCGAACGTGAGCCAGCCGAAAACCACGTTGTTGCCAAGCGCGCGGTCGAGTAGTTCCAAAGCGATTTGCCACTTGGGCCGGTAGGTCAGCTCGGCCGGGATATCAGCCTCCTTACGACGCGCGGGATCGTCCCAGCCGTTTTCGGGAAGGAATAGCGCGCTATCGAGCATCGTCCGGAACCGAGTATCGTAGGTCGTGTAGGCAAGATGAACAGTGACCACGCAGTTGTCGATTTTGCCGGTGTTGCCACACCATTGCCTCTGGACACACGCCGTTTTGTTGCCTGACTTGGGATGTCCCGAGTCATCCAGGATACCAATGGCATGAGGGTCGGCATGGTCCCGTGCTACGATCATCTGGACGCGGTCGCGCATCAGAGCATGGTCCCAGTCGGACCAACTGAGGAACTCTTGCAAAGTCCGCCGCGGCGTACCGCTGAAATCTGCGATCGGCTGCACGCTCTTACGCGGCAAATCGGCGAGCTGGCCACGCACGTAGCTGGCCAAGTGGCCACGGGGTTCCGAACGTGCAAAACAGTCGTCAAACTCGTCGAGGAAGTCGGCGAGCTGCGACCCCAATGACAGGATCTGTCGTGGAGTCATCCGTAACTCCCTGGATCTGAAGTTCCATCAATGAGTTACGGAGAATAGCCGAGATGCCCGATTTTGCCAAGTAGCGCTGTCGTATTAGAATTCCCCACCGACGCCAGTTGATATCAAATTGGTGATTCTCCAACCAGGAGGGAGGATCACCATGGCTGTCACGGATCGACAAGTTAGGCGTTTGCACGCATTGTTGCATTCACGGAAGCCGCTATCGGTTGCGGCAATGAGGGTGGACATGGACCGTAAGACCGCACGGAAGTACCGGGACGAGGCGAAGCTCCCCAGCGAGCTGGAGACCTGGCCGCGAACATGGCGCACTCGAGAAGACCCCTTCGCAGACGTCTGGGAGGAGGTGCGTGAGCAACTGGAACTCAGCCCCGGCTTGCAGGCGAAAATCTTGTTCGAGTGGCTTCAACGCCGCTACCCGGGTCGATTCGCAGACGGTCAACTGCGCACGCTTCAACGTCGAGTGCGTCAGTGGGAAGCAATCTCTGGTCCACCCAAGGAGGTCTTCTTCGCACAGACTCATCATCCTGGCCGGTTGGGTGCGTCCGATTTCACCCATATGACAAGCTTGGCCGTGACTCTCGGCGGCCAGCCGTTCGATCACATGGTTTATCATTTCGTTCTGACCTACTCGAACTGGGAGACGGCCTCGATCTGTTTCTCCGAGAGCTTCGAGAGCCTAAGCGACGGGTTGCAGCATGCCCTGTGGGAGGTGGGCGGCTCGCCCCAGCGGCACCGAACCGACCGAATGAGCTTGGCCGTAAACAACGCTTCTAGCGCTAAGGAGTTCACCGGGCGGTACCAGGCGCTGATGGACCACTACGGCCTGGAGATGGAGAAGATCAACGCACGCCAGGCTCACGAGAACGGGGACGCCGAGCAGAGCCATTACCGCTTCAAGGAGGCTGTGGACCAGGCCCTGCTTCTACGTGGCAACCGTGACTTCATGGACCGCGCGGCTTACGCTCGATTCCTACGGGAGATCCTAGACCAGCGCAATGCCGGCCGCCGGTCGCGCTTCGCCGAGGAACAGGCCGTACTGCGTGCGCTTCCCCCAACGCGATTAGAGAGCTACAAGCGGGCGCGGGTTCGAGTCTATCCCGGGAGCATCATTCATGTGGACCGCAACGTCTATTCGGTAGACAGCCGTTTGATCGACGAGCGGGTAGACGTCCGGCTCTACGCCGACGAGTTGGAAGTGTGGTTTGCCGGCAAGGTCGTCGAACGGCTTCCACGCCTTCGCGGGCAGCGGAAGCATCGCATCAACTACAGGCACGTGATCGATTGGTTGGTGCGCAAGCCCGGCGCGTTTGAGAATTATCGGTATCGGGAAGACCTTTTTCCTACGAGCCGGTTTCGAATGGCTTATGACGTGCTGCGCGAGACCGCACCCGGCCGGGCCTCGCGTGAGTATCTGCAAATCTTGGAGCTGGCGGCCCGGGAGAATGAGTCAATGGTGGACAGCGCCATACGAGCCCTGCTGGAGGAGGGGCAGGCGATCACTGCGCAGGGGGTGAGGGAACGGATCGGATGCTCCGAGCCCCCCTGTCCGATCACGGAGGTCCGGGTAGAGGCAACTGATCTGTCGAGTTTTGATATGTTGTTCAATCACAAGGAGGTGTGGGATGGCTTCGCAGACGGAAGTGAAGCAGCGGCTCGTGGAGTGCCTGCGGGAACTTCACCTGCCCACGTTTCGTGAGAGCTTCGAGGACGTAGCCCGGCGCACGGTCCAAGAATCACTCAGCTACGAGCAGTACCTTGGGGAACTCGCCGAACAGGAGTGTCAGGTCCGGCGGACGAACCGGATCGAACGTTGGCTGCGGGATTCGGATTTACCGGTCGAGAAGAGCTTGGCCCGGTTCGACATGAAGCGGTTGCCGGCAAAGATCGCCCGGCAGGTGCGTATGTTGCTGGACGGCGCCTTCGTCGATGCCCGAGAGAACGTGTTGGCTTTTGGACGTTCTGGGAGTGGGAAAACGCACTTGCTGTGCGGGATTGCACAAGAGCTAGTGCGTTCGGGGCGCAAGGTACTGTTTGGTCCCTGCAGCTTGCTGGTTCAAGACCTGTTGATTGCTAAGCGCAACCTGAAGTTGAGCCGATACCTGAAACGGCTCTCCAAGTTCGAGGTGCTCATCATCGACGATCTGGGCTACGTCCAACAGAGTCGGGAGGAGATGGAAGTGTTATTCACACTGCTGGCGGAGCGGTACGAGCGAGGCAGCGTGATGATCACGAGCAATCTGCCGTTCTCGAAATGGGAGAACATTTTCAAGGACCCGATGACCACCGCGGCGGCGATCGACCGGCTGGTCCACCATAGCGTGATCTTGGAGCTCAACGTTCCCAGCTACCGCTTGGAGCAGGCCAAACAGGTTCAGGAACCCGATTCGTCAGCAGCGACCTAAGAAACCAAGGCCCCGACGTGTCAAAAATGGCAAGCGGGCGGATAACGAATAACGGATGGTAGTTGTCGTCAGGACTAAATCTCACTGGGAAAACGGTCGAGAAAGGAGCCTGAACAATGGAACAGACGAGTGGGGAATTGTAATTGTCGCGGTGGGGAAATGTAATTGTCGTCGATCAAGTCGTGAAAGAACTTTATAGCGTCGATGTGTCGCCGACGCTGGTCTCGGAGATCACCGCCGACCTCGACGCGCAAGTGACCGCGTGGCGCACCCGGCAGCTCGACCCGGTCTGGCCGATCGTCTATCTCGACGGCATCGTGGTGCATGTGCGTGGTGCCAATGGTCGAGTTTCGCCTCAGACAATGTACGTGGCCCTGGGGGTGAATATACGGGGCCGCAAGGAACTTTTGGGCCTCTGGCTCGGCGAAACCGAAGGGGCCAAGTTTTGGTTGTCATGCTTGACCGATCTGAAGAATCGCGGCCTGAAGGACATCTTCATCGCCTGCATGGACGGCCTCTCAGGTTTCCCCGAGGCGCTCTGCGCAGCATACCCGGAAGCCAAGGTGCAACTGTGCATCGTGCATCTGGTGCGGGCTGCGCTGAAGTACGTGGTGGACAAAGACAGCGACCAGGTCATAGTGGACCTGAAAAAGATCTACCAGGCCCCGACGGTCACTGAAGCCGAAGAAGCGCTGGACGCTTTTGCTCAAGGTTGGGGTGAGAAATATCCGACCATCGTCAAACAGTGGCGTTTGAAGTGGCCGGACATCGCGGCTATGTTCGAGTTCCCGCCGGCGATTCGCAGGGCGATCTATACGACCAATGCCATCGAGTCGGTGAACAGCGTGATCCGCAAGTTCACGCGGAACCGCAAGCAGTACCCGAATGAGGAGTCAGCGCTGAAGCTGGTCTACATGGCGATTCACGAGGCGTCCAAGAAGTGGACGCTGCCAATCCCCAAATGGAGAGAAGCGCTGAATCACTTCGCGATCATCGTAGCCGTTCATAGGGTGGGGTAGGTCGAATCAAGCAACTTTGGATCGCGTCCGGGTGAGTCGCAAAAGAGAGGGAAGGGCGTGGCCACGACGGTCTGCTTCAAAGCACGAAGTCAGGTAATCCAAGACGTTGTGGCCCTGTTGCCTACAGGTCGCCACCACTGTCAGCATTCGCTCGACGAATCGGCTCCCATGCACACTGTCGGTCCCGCCGCTGATCCGCCTCCAGATCACCGCATGCCGCAACGCTCGTTCCACAACGTTGTTCGTCGGTGCGATTCCCTGGACCCGCGCGAAGGTCCACAGACCTTCTTCCACCTTGAGAAGCTCGAAGCACGTGGCCGCCGTTTTCGCGCACGGGCACCTCGACCCTTCCAGAAGGGTTTGCTTGACCTCCCGACGCAAGCGGTGCATCCGCTCTTGAAACGCATTCCAAGGCAAAGTTCCGTCGCGCACTCGGTGCCAGTGGCGGAACAGCCGGTTCGACAACGAAAGCAACCGCTGTCCGATGCTCTCGCCTTCACCACCCCGGTCGATCATCGCTTGGAAGTCTCGGCGCAGATGCGCCCAGCAGACTTGACGCCCGAATGCCTTGATCCACTCATACGCGCTGAACCGGTCACTGCCGACGACCTGATCGTCTTTGCTCCCCAAGAGAGCCGCCGCGACTTCGCCACTACGACTTTTGGCGATGGTAAAGACCGTGCAAAAGCTGGTCACCGTGGCCCACAGCCAAGCCTTGTGACGATTCTCACGCCACGACGTCTCGTCGATATTAACCACCGAGGACTTATGGACCGAAGTCGCGAGTTCGTTGTAAGGGGCTTCAAGGGCGATGGCCGACTGCCGTTCCAGCTTGGAGACCATCCCGGTGGAGATCGAAAGAGTAAACAGGTCGCTTACCAACTGCTGGATCTGACGCTTGCTGAGGCGATAGGCCCCCGCGAGCACGGCCAGCACCGCCTGAAGGTACGGGCCGAAGCATCCAGTGGGGACGCCCGGTGGCAAGGCAGCGCAGGTCGTCTCGCCGCAGCCAGGGCAGGTCAGACGATGGAGCCGATACTCATCGACAATCGGCTCGATCTTGGGCAGTTCGGCGACTTGATGGATCAAGGGTTCGGGGTCGTCGCCGCAGAGTTCATGACCGCATCGGCGGCAAGCAGTCGGCTTACAGTGGGTCGTCCCGCGAATCTTTTCGGGTGGGACCAAGGCGCGGTGGGCCTTACGATGTCCGGGCTGCCCGCCGCGTTTCTTTCCGCTGGGAGAAGCTGGGGGCTTGCGCTTCATTCCGATCGGATCAGAGGATGGGGGCTTCGACGAGTTGGTGGAGTTGAGCTTCAGCCGATTCTCGAGATCGTTGACGCGCGCTTCAAGTTTGGCAAGGCGCAGTTCGTAGAACTCGACGAGCGCAAGAATCGCCGCTTGGACCTCGGGCGAAGCCGTCTGCCACAGGGGTTCTGGAATCGGGGGCGTCCATGCCATGCAGGTAGAATAATTGCGTCATTCGCAAACGACAACCCCAGACTGTGAACGCTTACCGATCATCTTCGAGGATCGGCTCCCGCCCCTCGCCCGAAACTGACGCACGCAAAAGTCGTTCCCACCTGCGTTGACACAAAAAGATTTACAGGCCCCCAAGTCCGGCACGTACGTGGCCCCGCCTGTGCGTCGAGTGCAAATCCCCAAGGCCGGCTCGCCTGGCGAGACACGACCGCTGGGGATACCGATGGTTCGTTCATACTGCACCTCTTTGCAACGGCATTGGGGATTGATTGAAGGAGGTCTCGCCCAACACTGGGCTCTATTTCTCTGACGAAACCGATCGCCGAGACCAAGTGCGTCGCGTTGGCTTACGCAAGCCAGCGATGATCTCCGGCGTGAGCTTGACCCACCATGGAGCGTAAGGGGCCGACTGGATCCCATCCAGGGTGCCTGACTTGCACCACTCCACAATTGTGGACACATTCACGTTGAGCAATTCCGCGGCGGTCTTCGCCGAACATCGTCCATCTGCCCGGTAATCCTCGGCGCAGGCCGCCGGCGCCTCGGGACAGCAAGTTGTAATTGAATAACTGTATCGAAGTTGTGCAACGATTTGTCGAGTAAATCGACCTCCCGTACCGGACCGGAAACCTTCCTGATCGAGCAGCGCGGCGATCTGGCGGTCGGTGTGTTCCGTCGCTAGGGCCTTAATCCGATCAACGACCACCGGGTCAGTCCGACGCATCTCGTAAGACCGCTTGGGGCGAGGAACCTCGAGCACAGTGCAAGCCTCAGTCTGCCACCGGATGGCTACTTGGATTAACGTCTCTCCCCGAGAGAGAGTCACATCTTTGATCAAATATCCCAGTAATTGTTTGCGGGATATCTGTGTTGTCGTCGGGGCATGCCAGACTCTCGAGAGATCTTGAGCCAATGCCAAGACCCGGCATCGCTCCTGTGGGTCGACCAACCGGCTGGCTAGTTGAGGGCGGAGCATTTCGTCCCGTTCCATACGTTCGATCTCGGCCAACCTTTCGTTCCACTCGCGCTCGAGGTTGCGAGCTACCAACCGGTTCTCTGGTTCCACGGCCACGAACCGGCGGCGTGCCAATTCGGTTCTCCCGCACTTTCGGTGATCCCACCCTCGCTGGCCACGACTCGGCGATGAATGTCGTTCCATATCGAGTGTCGATCGCGTACGGATGGCGACGCAGTATTGCCGGGAGTACTGAGCCGCGCTGGTCATCGATCTGTTTCGCTCCCCAATCGCCCGGCGCCGGGTCCTGAGATGTTTGGGACAGCGAATACCTTACGCGATTCCGTCGGCTGCGCGACGTTTGTTTGTCGCGCACGTGGCTCAAGCCCTGGGAGGCGATGACGGTCAAGCAGCGCAGAGGATTCGTGCCCTCAGCAAAACGAACCCCGCTCTGCCGTACATCTGCCGCTTGACGGTCTTCAGGCGGTTGATGTGTCCTTCTACCGGGCCATTGCTCCACCGCTGGGTCACAGCCGCGAGTACTGCTGATTCGTCTCGCCGGATGCCATCGGCGAATCGCCGTATATCTGGAGATGAGGACACTTCGGCTTTTACCAGCCAATCGCTCAATGTCTTGGACGAGCGCTTTCGGATTAGGTCCGCGAACTCATCAGCTAAGTCCAACGCAGTTGCCAACTCGTCACTGCTGGCGCGAATCGCATCGATTCGCCTCTGCTCATTGGGCTTGCGATTCTCGGGCCGACGGACCCATTCGAACGACAACTGCCTCGGTGATGGAGGGGACGGAGCAGATGGCCTCGCCGCCCCGGCGCGCTCACGTCTTTTCCCCGCCACGCCGAGCCGTTTCCTGACGTACCGCTGCACGCTGTTGTACGAGCCGCGGAAATCTCTCGTCACCAATTGCCGGTGCAACTCGGCCGCGTTTGTACAACCCTCGGCAATACGGGCGTCGATCCATTCGCGGTGCGCGTCCCATCGGGAGCGCCATGCCCGTCCCGGTTTCCAGTCCGGACACTCTTTGCACCGTAGGTAGCGCCGTACCGTGTTGAACGACATGCCAAGTTCCCGAGCGATCCGCCGTGCCGAGTGGCGTCGTCGATGGCGCTCGTGGACCTGCTCGAACCGCTCGATCTTTTTCCTTCGTCGCGCCCGTTGGGCTTGGAGTTGAGGTGATTCCGCAGTCGGATCGGCTATCGGCTGCGGAGGAGACGATGGCTCACCCGCGGTGACGGCGCGCGGCGTCAGGCAACGCGGGACTGCACGGCGATTCCGTAGCCGCTGCGGGCGCTTTTACGGCTTCGTTGACCTCGTCGGACTGTCGCTCAAACAGCCGCTCGATGGCCTCTCGCAAGTTCTTCAACAGGTGCCAGCGATCAGCGACTTGCAGGGCATTGGGCGCCGAATCGGCGGCCGCTTGAGCATAAGTCGATGAGCGATCACGACTGATGAGTTCGACTCCGGGATGGTCGTCCAACCACTTCTTGACGGTCGTCGCATCGCGATCGGGCAAAAGGTCGATGATATCACTCCGCTCCAAGTCCACAACGATCGTGCCGTAGCGTTGACCCTTGCGCCACGCCCAGTCGTCGATACCAACGAATCGGGGTGGCGAAGGAGACCCGCCTTCGAATTGCTTCACGCGCCGGAGAAGCGTGTCAGGACTTGTAGAGATGGCCAAGCAAACGGTCAGACGGGAGCCGGGCTCGCCGCCAAGGGCAGACCCGACTGCTTCATGGGTTTGGCGGAGTCGATCGGTGGTACGGCTATACGGACGAGCAAATCCCAACAGGCGCTCGGCAAAGATCCGTCGTGGACATTGGGCATCCGTGCAAAAGAACCGTCGGACCATGATTGCGAGCCGAACGGCCCTGCCGAAGCAAGGTAAGTCAGCAAGGGCGCGGTGATAACGGCTGTGAACGCGGTTTGACTCCGCACCGCAGATCGGGCAAGGGGCAGTCGAAGCGGTGGTCTCCAGCGAGAGCGTGAGTGTGCCAGCCTCGACGTAGTGATCGAGTCGACTCTGGGCGGGACCCCCGAAATACTCTAACGGGAACAAAAATAAGCCTCCGTGCATGCGGCGCAAGTTGGCTGAACATAGCCATGTGATGCTTACAATACGAGCGCCAATCATCGAAAGTGCGGGAGAACCGCCAATTCGGCCTCATATCGGGCTCGTTCCAAGGTCAGTTGCCATTGGCGATCGAGCTGACGTGCCTGGGCTGCGATCTGGTCGAAGGCGGCCATCGAGACCTCGAGCTGCGCCGGCCGCATGGCTTCCAGGAGGGTACGCGCAACCGCTGCGTCGACCCCGTCACCACGGATCGACTGGCAGGTTTTGCCCGCGAAATGCGTGTGGTACGAGTTACACTCATATGACGGTATCGAAGCATTATTGAGGTAACGGACGGACATCCGCCGCCCGCATCGTCCACACCAAACGATCCCCTGGAGCAAGGCGAGCCCTTCTCGCAGCGCTCCACGGCGATCTTGATCGGGCAACGTGCGGTTGTCATCAAGCCGCCGTTGGTTCCGCTGGAACTGCTCCCAGGTGATGTAACCGGGATGATGCCCGGGGGTGAGGGACGGCCAGTCCTCGGGGCGGACGCGGCGGGTTCGGCCCTTGACCCTCGGTTCTTCACCAGGCAAGCAAAGAAGGCGAGTCTTCGTGCGGCCGTAGACATAGGCTCCCGCGTACTCGGGGTTATGCAGGATGTTCAGGACGCGGCCATGGCTCAGCGGTCTCCAAATGACTTGACCGTGCCGGCTAGCACCCCAGAGCCGCGTGGGGAATTGGAGGTGATGGTCGGCGAAGCGTTTGACGACGGCCAAGGCCGAAGGCGACTGGTCGAACAGGTCGAAGACCAGTCGGACCGCCTGCTGGACCTGTTCGTCGGGATCGAAGACGATCCGGCCCTCGAGGTCGTAGACCAGTCCCGTAGGTGGCCGGAACCGGAGCTGACCGTCGGATGCCTTCTTCAGTTTGCCGCCCAGAAGGCGGGAACGAATCAAGTGCAGTTCGGCCTCGCTCATGGTTCCCAGGAATCCCAGGAGTAGACGGTCAGAGTATAGAGTGGGGTCGTAGACTCCGTCTTCATCGATGACCAAGGTGTTGGTGAGGGCACAGATCTCGATGAGACGATACCAATCACTGCAGGATCGTGCCAGGCGGGAGGCTTCGAGGCTCAAGACAGCCCCGGTCAGGCCCAGGCCAACCTGGGCGACCAGGTGCTGAAAACCGTCGCGACCGGCGGACGACGCTCCTGAGTGCCCCTGATCCTGATCGATAACCTGGATTCGCTCCAGGGGCCATCCCAGTTCGTTCGCGCGACGGGCAAGGTCATATTGCCGGGCGCCGCTGGCGGTGTTCTCGCGCACCTGAATCATGGTGGACTGGCGGACGTAGACTTGGGCCAGCCGGTCGAGATGATCCGGCCGGATCTTCGGGGCAAAAGACTGCGTCATCATTGATACACCTCGGCAGGGTTGGGATTGACTCTTCGGTCACAAGAACGGACGCGAGACGCGCCAGGAACTGAATGACATTGGCCTGGCATTCGGCCGTGAGACCGGACCAGACCTGACTGGGTGGGACGGAAGTCCCGTTGTGAGGAATCCGTTCGCTCATAGAAGCATCTCCTTAATCCAGATACCCGTCGTGCGGGGCTGGTGCGGTGATGCTACCGCGGTTCGGACTGTTTCGTCTGGACGCGATCGCTGCAGGTCGAGGCGGCGTGGTCCACCTGGGCCAGACGATCGAGCAGTTGGATGACCCGACGCAAGCCATCGAGGTCGAGCAGATGCTCTGCTGCTTCCGTGGGCGGAATCTCAGGAGATGATTCGTAGTCAGTGCTGCTGAGGGCGATGGCGGTGTGACGCCCGCCAGGGGCCACGACAATGAGGTCAGGATCGTTCCCGCGGCGAATTCGGACAATCTCGACGCGTTGACCACGAAGGGGATGATGCGGATGAGTGACGGTCACAAATCCCGAAGCTGGTTGGGATGAGTGGGTAGTGCGCTGTGGGCGTCCCCACGTTCGAGGATAAGATCCTCCAACGCGCGGTGCTAATGGTCCTGGAGCCGATGTACGAGACGGACTTTCTGGACGTCTCTCACGGCTTCCGGCCCAACCGCAGCGCTCACAAGGCCATCGGCTCCCTGTGGCATCAGGCGATGAAGCTGGGATGCGGCTGGATCGTGGACGTCGATCTACGAAAATTCTTTGATACGATCGATCATGGCCATTTACGGGAGTTCCTCAAGCGTCGGGTGCGCGACGGTGTGATCCTGCGTCTCATCGGCAAGTGGCTCAATGCTGGCGTACTGGATAAAGGGGTCCTCACGACCTCTGAAATTGGCGCGCCACAGGGGGGCGTTCTTAGCCCACTGCTCTCGAATCTGTTCCTGCACTATGTGTTGGACCAGTGGTTTGAGCAGGAGGTGCGCCCTCGCCTGAAGGGCCAAGCGTTCCTGATTCGCTATGCAGACGACTTCGTTATCGGGGCGGCCCGGGAAGACGATGCAAAGCGGATTCTGGAGGTCTTACCCAAACGGATGAGCAAGTACGGCTTGACGGTTCACCCGGAGAAGACACGCCTGGTGCGGTTTACACCGCCCGACGATGACGACTCCCAGCCCACGGCTCGGAGACCCTCTGAACCGCGGACGTTCGACTTTCTGGGTTTTACCCATTACTGGGGACGAACCCGACAAGGCGGATGGGTGATCAAGCGCAAGACGGCGAAAAGCCGATTTCGACGTGCGTTACGCGCGGTCTGGGAGTGGTGCCGGAACCACCTGCACGACCCCGTCCAGAATCAACACCGGAAACTCAAGCTCAAGCTTCAAGGCCACTACACGTATTACGGGATCACGGGGAACAGCGGCCGCCTCTCTGCTTACCTAAGGGGGGTGCATCGGATCTGGAAGCACTGGCTCGATCGCCGTGACAACGGCGAATCAATGACCTGGGCTGCCTACCAACGCTTGGCCCGCCGTTATCCGCTTCCGACTGCGCGAATTACCTCGAAGTGCTGATCTGGGATGCGTAGCGACGTCGTGAAGTGACGAACCGGATGCGGGAAATCTGCACGTCCGGATCTGTGGGGGGCCTGGGTGATCGACCACCCAGGCCTACCCGGCGAAGAAGAAAGCGACAGCAGCCTGATGCAACAGCGAGACAAGGCACGCAAAATCAGAATGTCGGAGCCTGTAAGAAATATTGTGTCAACGTAAGGAATCGGTTATCTCACCCTAACCTACTTACCTTACGGAGACTGTCGCATGGACGCGATTTTGACAGGCAAGGCCGAACAGTTGGCACGCGAGATCGCCTCGCAGGCCACGACACTCGCGGAGCTGAACGGCCTCCTCAAGCTCATGATGGGCTCGGCTCTCGAGCGCATGCTCGATACCGAAATGGACGTTCACCTCGGCCGCAAACAGTTGCCTGGGGCCGCTGAGGACCCGTTGGTGCCGGGCGTCGCGGATCCTTTTGCTGACCCGCCGTGTAAACCCCGTGCGAAGAATCGTCGCAATGGTCGTTCCGAAAAGACCGTGCAAGGCGATCTCGGCAAGATCATGATCGCGACTCCGCGCGATCGCGATGGCACTTTCGAGCCCCAGTTGATCCTCAAACATCAACGTCGATTGACCGGGTTCGACGAGAAGATTCTCGCACTCTATGCCAAAGGGATGACCACTCGGGATATTCAGGAAGTCGTGAAAGAACTTTATAGCGTCGATGTGTCGCCGACGCTGGTCTCGGAGATCACCGCCGACCTCGACGCGCAAGTGACCGCGTGGCGCACCCGGCAGCTCGACCCGGTCTGGCCGATCGTCTATCTCGACGGCATCGTGGTGCATGTGCGTGGTGCCAATGGTCGAGTTTCGCCTCAGACAATGTACGTGGCCCTGGGGGTGAATATACAGGGCCGCAAGGAACTTTTGGGCCTCTGGCTCGGCGAAACCGAAGGGGCCAGATTTTGGTTATCATGCTTGACCGATCTGAAGAATCGTGGCCTGAAGGACATCTTCATCGCCTGCATGGACGGCCTCTCAGGTTTCCCCGAGCGCTCTGCGCAGCATACCCGGAAGCCAAGGTGCAACTGTGCATCGTGCATCTGGTGCGAGCTGCGCTGAAGTACGTGGTGGACAAAGACAGCGACCAGGTCATAGTGGACCTGAAAAAGATCTACCAGGCCCCGACGGTCACTGAAGCCGAAGAATCGCTGGACGCTTTTGCTCAAGCTTGGGGTGAGAAATATCCGACCATCGTCAAGCAGTGGCGTTTGAAGTGGCCGGACATCGCGGCTATGTTTGAGTTCCCGCCGGCGATTCGCAGGGCGATCTATACGACCAATGCCATCGAGTCGGTGAACAGCGTGATCCGCAAGTTCACGCGGAACCGCAAGCAGTACCCGAATGAGGAGTCAGCGCTGAAGCTGGTCTACATGGCGATCCACGAGGCGTCCAAGAAGTGGACGCTGCCAATTCCCAAATGGAGAGAAGCGCTGAATCACTTCGCGATCATCTTCGAGGATCGGCTCCCGCCCCTCGCTCGAAACTGACCCACGCAAAAGTCGTTCCCACCTGCGTTGACACAAAAAGATTTACAGGCCCGAATGTCGGCAAAAATGGTCTGCGGGCCTCGACCCAGAGGGCAATCACGGAAAACGGCCGGAGTGTGACCCAGTTTCCGGATTCTCTGGCCTCCTGCTTTCCTGGGTTCCTTATCCAATCCTCAAGAAGCGTCAATTCGTACAACAAAACTGGTCGGAAGCGCGAAATGCTGCAGGGCCAGGTTTTCATCAGCCCAGGCCGAGACTCATTGAGGCTGTTCTTCCCCTTCCCTGCCCCTCAAGGCCGTCCCGGCGCGCCGGAACCCCGAGCCCAAAACCCGCGCATGAACTGGCACGAAGACCCGCTGAAAACATGCCACCGTGTGCCACTTTCCTGCCACTCCCGGAGTCCATCGCCGCAGTAAAGCTTCGCCTAACCCGTGCTGCGACGGAATGGGCGCAGTCGAACCTTTGCCGGATTTGTGGCCGCCGAGCGTTCAGGTGTCATGGTTTGGCGATTGCCAGGATCAGGAAGCGTCGTTGGGGTCGAGTGCCATTTCACGACGCTTTTCGTCCGACATCTTCCAAGGCAAGAACGGATCGATGTCCACCGGAACTTGCCCGCCACGTTCGGCACAACTTTGCAGGAACCAGGTCAGCCACTTACGAATGTTGATCTTGGACAAGCTAAGGGTCGCAAACAGGGAAAAGAGCATTGCCGCCAGCCGTCCGCTCCACAGGGCGCCCGACCCGTAGTAGTTCTTGCGGCCCAACGCAGGACCCCGGGCCTCACGCTCGGAGGCGTTGTTGTCCAGCGGGATGCGGAGGTCGTCCACGAAGCGGGTCAGGCCGTCCCAATGCTCCTGAAGACTTACGAGCACATTGCGGCAGGGAGTCGGCAATTTCGGGTCCGCCAACTGCGCCTCGGCTTGGACCCGTATGGCCGCCACGGTTTGTCGCAAAGCACTGTCGGCAGCGGTGAATACCACGCTGCCAGCCGGGGAGCCCCGACGCTGACGATGGTAGCGGTACAAGTCACGAATTCGCCGGAGCCAGGCCAGCGCCCAGTCGTTTGTGCTCCGGCCATGCCTTGCCGAGTTTGACGAAATCCCGCCGGACGTGCGCCCAACAAAAGACCAGCACCACGTTTCCCAGCTTCACCTGAGCCATGGCCTTGTAAGCCGAGTAGCGGTCGACCATCAGCACCACGTGGGCTTCGCCGGGGAAATGCCCCTCGGGCACGTCATGGCTGCGGCTGGGATCCAAGCGAAAGACCACCGTGTCCTCGCCCAAGAAAACCCACAGCCACCAGCGATAGCCTGTCTTGCCTTCCAAGTCGATGAAGACCATCCAGCGCGTCTCGTCAGCTTGGGCGAAGGCAGATTTGGCATTGCGCGCCAGCAGAGCCTCGTACAGCGGCTGAAACAACGGTTCTAGGCGTTCCAAGCCACCGGCCACGGTGCCAGCCGCCAAGTCCAGACCCAGCAACCGCCATTGGTTCAGCAACCTCTCGGTGGGCCGATGGCTGGAAAACTTGTCGATCAGGATCTCCACCCACACAGAGACGCCCAATAATCCCTTGGGAATGAGCTTGGGAGCTGGCGGAGCACTGAACGTTCGGGGACAGTTCGAGCAGGCGCATGTCCGGCGGTACCGTCGTCGCCGGATCAAGCGGCGATACGGCCGCACCTCGATCTCGATCTGTTCGGAATCCTCAGAGTCACTGGGGGACAGGGCTGCACCGCACTGGGGGCAAACACGCTGGTCCTCGGGTAACTCGCGCGGATCCTCGACGACCGGCAGATGGCTGTAATCCCGCCGTGGCGGACCGGGCCGATCCTTCCGCTGGCCTCGCTTGGGCGATGCCGAAAGCTTCTGATCGTCGTTCTCGCCTTCGAGGTAATTCGAGCGATCGCGGGTCGAAGATTTTTCGCTCTTTCTACCGAAGAGTTGATCTTGGAGCTTGCGATTCTCACCGCGAAGTTGTTCGACCTCGGCTTCCAGGTGCTCGGCCCGATGAACGGCCCGAGCATGCTGAGCCTTCCAATATCCGACCTGTTGCCGCAGTTCGAGATTCTCGCGCCGCAGGTGGGTGACTTCTTGCCGCAACTCGGCGACTTCAGACCGGAGTTGCCGTATCAAGTCGGACAGATCAGCCGGCTCGGTGACCGGAAGTGGACGGACAAGCGTGTCTTCCATGACACCGACGCTTGTAACCCAAACCCGGCCCTGATGAAAAGATCAACTCCCCGCAGAAACGGGTTAAGCGAAGCTTTACTCGCCGCACGACCAAAGCTGAAATCTTGCACGAGGTTGCGCAGGGCACGGGCGTCGCCACCCCGGGGTGTGCAAACCGAGCTCGCCAAAGGGGGGTGCCACCACGAGGTGAAAGCACGGGTGATAGCCGAGCAATTGCTGTGCTCTGGTACTTCGGCAGGAGCGCACGATCGGGAGGCGTACCGAAGTCGGTCGGACGCGGAGTACATCGCCAAGGTCGAGGAAGGGTTGCAGTGCAGAAGTGCTGAGGAGGGAGGGCGGAAGAATGAAGAAAAACGGCGAGAGGAACGACCAGCGGGATCACGTCAAGCAGTCCGTCCGGCACAACCGGCTAAAAGCCGACTTTGTTGCGCTGTCGGACAGAAGTCCCGCTCAAACAGAATGAGGAGGGCAGGAAAGCAGGAATAGCCCCAGGACGCAACAGCCGACTGGAAGCCGCACCGAAATCTTCGTTTCCGGATTTTCTGGCCTCGTGCCTTCCTGGGTTCGGTGTGTAATCGCTGAGGAGAGTCCATTCGCGCGACAAGACTGGTGGGATGCGCGAAACGGTGGAGGGCCAAGTTTTCATCAGCTCACTACGGCGGATTGCAGTCCAGAAGCGGACTCAAAGAGGCGAGATGTCTGATTCATCCTTCATCGTTGGTCAATACCCACCCCTACCCCTCTTCGAATTAGCTGAGGGGGGGCCAGGCCAGTACTGTCTCACTCTCCGACGTCGAACGCTGTTACGCGCCCTAGCCGTGTGCAGTGCCTCGCAATGCAGGCGGCAGCTCAGCTCATGTCCGAAGTCGGAGATATGTCGCGATGTAGAGAGCCATCGCCGAGGCGCTCACTCTCTCAACTGTACCACATGGTGGGTCGTACGGCGTGGTGGGAAAGGATGCGAATGGCGGCCGGACTCCTTTCGTTTGGCACAATCGGCAAGATCTCCCCAACGGCGCAAAACGCAGGCGGAATTCGAGCCGGTTTTGCAACGAGATCGCAACTAAGAATCTGGCGGAGACAATCGTTCCATCAATCCGGCAGGCATGTGATGCCGCTCTGCCTCTTCCCCCTCACAGCGCCGGTTCTTTCTTTTGATCTGGCGCTGCGTGGCCGCCGGGTCTTATCCGTCCGATCCGTCTGATTCGTCCAATCCGTCCGATCCAATCCGGCTACCAGCGGCATCCTGAGGGCGCAATCAACAAGACTGCGACGAGCGAAGCCAATCTCGATGAAAGAATTAGGATTACACAAGAACAAGATTCTGTTCAAGATGCGGCAAATTCTGGCGCTCAATCAGGACTTGACAAGGGAGGTGGATCAGCCGGCGGAGGCCGGCGGCCAAGAACACGGCGAAGGCACCAACAGTGGCCGCGAGTTGCCGAGAAAAGAGTGTGTGCGGGCCGTGCCGGCCATCCGGAGCCCCGAGCCCGAAACCCACGCATGAACTGGCACGAAAACCCGCTGAAAACATGCCACCGCGTGCCGCTTTCTTGCCACTTCCGGAGCACATCGCCGCACGACCAAAGCTGAAAATCTGCCTTGAGGGACTGCCGTCGCCAGACCAGGGTGCGCCAGCGAATGCCAATTGTGCCACTCCAAAAATCGGTGCACAGACTGGCTGGTCAGACACTCTATCTGGGCGATCGACAGGATCATCCCGCTCGCGAACTGGGCCCAGCCAGCAACGGACATTTCTTCACTGTCGAGAACCCGAAACCCTTCGTCTTTGCATCACAGGGCCTGCTGGGTATCTTGGACGTTCGTCAGACCCCCCAATTGTTCAAGGCTGGCGGCTGTATTCTGACGGGGAATGAGGTTCTCTGGTGCTTCCTGGTCCAGTCTTCCATTTCGAGCTGATGGCAACCGCGCGGCGGAGCCGGTTCTACATGGTCCGTGCGTTTTACGCGGCGGTTCTCTTTGTGATCCTCTGGGGCGTGTTCTCGGTCTGGACATCAGAGACCGGTACCGAGCTTCCTTCCCGGATGGTGTCGTGGTTTGCATTCTCGACGTTTTGCGGGATCACAATCGGCCAGTTGATCCTCGTACTGATGTTGACTCCGGCCCTGGTGGCCGGGGTGATCGCCGACGAGAAGCAGCGCAAGACGTTGCACTATTTGCTGGCCAGCCGATTGACCAGCCCCGAGATCGTGCTGGGCAAACTGCTGGTGCGGATGCTTTACGTAGGGGTTCTCCTGTGCGTCAGCCTGCCCGTATTGAGCTTGCTGGTGCTGCTGGGAGGAGTTGATCCGTGGTTGGTGCTGCTATCTTGCGGGGCGACGCTCTCGACCGCATGGTTCCTGGCATCGCTTTCGATCTGGGTATCGACGATCGCGAGGAAAGTCCGCGAGGCATTCTTCATCGCGTTTGGCCTGGAGGGCCTGTGGCTGATTGCGCCACTTGTCTTGAGGACGCTTTCGCACGGAGCCTGGCCAGGCTTTGATCGAGCAGCCGACTGGCTCGCCGAATGGATCGGCGCCAACAATCCGGCGGAAGTCGTGTTTGTATTGGTTTACGGCGTCGTAGGGGGCGGGGGTTCACGATCGTCAGACTTGGAACTGGTGGCCTGGATGATGGGATTACAACTCGCATCCGGGCTGGTCCTGGCACTTCTGGCATCGTGGCAGCTCCGTGCCATTTTTCGGCGTCAGGACGCGGGAGGAAGCGCCACCAACGTCCGTGGAATTCGCTCGCTTCTCGCTTCTCGCCGACGGTGGCAGTTCTGGCGTCGTCCCGCCCTCGGTGATCGTCCCATGCTCTGGAAAGAGCTTCATACCGGCGGCACCCGAGGGCTTGCACAATTCATCTCCTTGCTGCTGACAATCATCATCGGCGGATTTCTGGCTTACTACACCGTATGGTGGGGCATGCTGGCGGTCGCGGAGTTCTGGGATCTCGGCAGGTGGTATTCAACGTACAACTCCCTGTCGCATATGCATCGAACAGTGTTCGGGACGTTTTTGCGTTTCGTGGTGCCCCTTCTTTATTTGTTTGGCATCCTGGGTGTGGCTGGATTTGCCGCGGCCTCGTTCACCTCCGAGCACGAGGAGGACACCTGGGTCAGCTTGACGGCTACTGATCTGACCGGCCGCGAGATCGTTCTTGCCAAGCTGCTGGGTGCCATGAAACGCGGGCGCAGGTTTGCCGAGCTGATCGTTGTGCTGTCTCTTGTCGGGGTCATCGCGAATTCGATCGACATCCTTTCTGTTCCCTGCCTGATCATCGCACTGGGGATCTATGGATGGTTTGCCGCTGCACTGGGAGTCTGGATCTCGCTTCACCTGCGCTCCACCTGGCGATCCCAGTTCTTGACCATGGCCAGCCTGTTGTTGATCAACGTCACCGGCCAGGGGCTGCTCAATGCACTCTCCGTGTTTCGCTTTGCCCCTCAGATCTGGCCAGGGTTCACCCCCGCCGAGATCGGCAAGCTCCTCATCGACGAACGGTACCTCCTCGAGTTGACGACCAAGCCTTGGCGCCAATACTTGTCGGTCTCCTCGATGGACAACAGCGCCCTGTGGGATGCGATCTTCAGCGTGATCAGCGTTTTGAGCTACGCAGCACTAGCCGCCTTTCTCAACTGGCATTCACTGCGCCGATTCGAATATGTCGCCGGCCGGGCGCAACGAGCAATCACAACCCCTCCCGCCACTCCAAAAAAGATAAGCCGATACGAGACACCCCAAATCGTAGCCTAGCGAACATCGGTGGTACCCCCCTGTCGTGGCCGTTCCAGACTTTGACACGAACGAGGTTGGCTCTTCGCGTTCGCGCCACGCCGAGCGCATGGCCGTTAATGCTTGATCCCATGAATTATCTTACTGTGTCGATCGATTCAACGCAGACTCTCCAAACTTCTGAAGTCTTCGAGCCGATCAAGGAGGAAGAGGTAGCGAGGGTTGCAGCACGTGCGAATGAAGGCGGCCTGCGTTGACGTATTGGCGGGGATGGACTATGTTGCGGTCGCCAGCCGGCATTGCTGGGTGGGGGAATCGCGCCGGGCGGGCAGGGAGGCCCACGATGGCCATGATCACGGATGCGTCGCTGGCCTCGGAGATCGAGGTCGAGGGGGTGGCCTTCGCGCGCGAGGTGCTTCGGATCGAGGCCGAAGCAATCGAGCGGGTGCGAGAGCGCATCGGCGATTCGATCGCGCGCGCGGCCGACCTGATCCATCGCTCATCGGGGAGCGTGATCGTCACGGGAATGGGCAAGGCTGGGCTTGTTGGCCAGAAGTTGGCGGCGACACTGGCCTCGACTGGCACGCGGGCATTTCCTCTCCATCCAGCCGAGGCAGTGCATGGAGACCTGGGCCGAATTCGCGCGGACGACGTGGTGATTGCACTCTCGCAAAGCGGTGAAACGGAGGAGGTGCTCCGGCTGATTCCAGCACTGCGGCGATTAGGAGCGTGCTTGATCGCGATCACCGAGCGATGTGGCAGTTCGCTCGGGCAGGCGTCTGACCTGTGCGTCGCCCTTGGCCCGGTGGAAGAGGCGTGTCCCTTGGGTCTGGCGCCGTCGGCCAGTACCACGGTCTTGATGGCTGTCGGCGATGCCTTGGCCCTCCTGGTCAGCCGGATGCGCGACTTCACCGCCGACCAGTTCGCGCTCTATCACCCGGCGGGCAGCTTGGGGCGCAAGCTGGCGCGGGTTGAAGAGGTGATGCGCACCGGCGGCCAGCTTCGCCGGGCACACATTGCCGAAACGGTCCGTGCGGTATTCGTTCGGCTGGCTGGGCCCCGCCGCCGTTCCGGCGCCGTCCTGATCGAAGACGACGCCTCGCTGCTGCTCGGAATTTTCACGGATAGCGACCTGGCACGGTTGTTTGAAAAGCGGCGCGAGGCTGATCTGGACCGTCCGATCGCCACGGTGATGACGGCCGACCCCTACACGATCCGGGTCGGTGCCACCCTGGCAGAGGCCCTCGAGCTGATGAAGGCTCACCGAATCAGCGAGCTGCCAGTGGTCGACCGCGGTCATCACCTGGTTGGCCTCGTTGATGTCACCGACTTGATCGGGCTGGTGCCCGCCGACTTCGGGGAGTGATCGCATATGTCTTTGGAGGCTCCGACCGAGCTGGATGCGCGGTGTCAGCCGATTGCCTTGCTCGTGGCCGACGTCGACGGCGTTTTGACCGATGGCGTGATCGCACTCGACGATGCAGGGATCGAGACCAAGAATTTCCACGTCCGCGACGGTATGGCATTCAGTTTGTGGCATCGAGCAGGAAAGCGGGCGGCACTTCTTTCCGGCCGCCGCTCGGTTGCTGTCGACCGCCGGGCGGCCGAGCTAAAGATCACGCATGTCCTGCAGGGGTACGAGTACAAGGAAGCGCCGCTGCGTGCCTTGATTCACGAGCTCGGCCTGGCACCGCACCAGGTGTGCTTCATGGGCGACGACCTGGCGGACCTGCCGGCACTCCTGGCTGTTGGCCTGGCCGTTTGCCCGGCCGACGCGGTCGCGGAGGTGAAGAACGTGGCGCATCTCGTCACTCAGGCGCCTGGCGGAGGGGCGCTGTCCGCGAGCTTGTCGAGGTGATCCTGAAGTCTCAGGGTAGCTGGATCGATCTGATCTCAGCCGTGGCCGCCGTTCCGCAACCCGTGATCCAGAACCAAATCGGGCACAGCCCTTAACACCCTGGTCTCGGAGCAATTGGTCGCCGACAAGTGGCCAGTCGGGCCGGCCAGGGCCAGGCCGGCCGGCGAGGGAGAAATTGAGAACTCGACGATTTCCGCTATCGATCCATTCTCGTCTCTTGTCATGTCTCTTGTCCGGGGCGCAGCGAGATCTCTCTGGTGCTCAAGAAGCTTCTCAAATCTGTGGCCATGTTCTCCCTGCTCCTGGGATGTTACTTCGGCTACATCCGCGGATTCGCCATCGTGGTCAAACAGTTTGCGGCGACCCATCATACCGATGATATCTTTTTCGTGGCCAAAGACTCGAACTCGAAGCGAACTTCGATCGCCATTGCCAAAACTGCAATGGGCCCCGATCACTGGAGTGCGGCCGAAGACCTGGGGTATCGCTACTACAACGCAGAGCGGGGTTACTGGATCTATGCTCGAGAAGCCGTGAAAATCGTCGAGGAAGACGGAATCCGCTACGACGGCAAGAGGATCCGTCTCACGCCGTTTCTTCTCATCATGAAATCGCACGACGGCAGAAATACCAAGACGATCACCAGCGACGTGGCGGTGATCGACCTGAACGCGCCCCTGAGCTTCAGCACGGCTTCCGACGGCGAGCCGCTCAAGATCAAGCACGCGCACCTCGAGCCGAACGTCCAGGTTCGTGACGACAAGAACACCCCGGGCGATCGCAAAGACGACATGAAGATCGCCACGAGGACCCTCGACTACGATGAGCCCACACAGCAGATCACAACCGATTCCCATGTCGTCATTGAAGACCCGGACATGGTGACGTCCGGCGACGGCATGCTGATCCAGCTCCGGAAGGAAGAGATGCCCCGGCCGGCCGGCTCGTCTTCGGGCTTCGACGGAGCGGAACGAATGGATTTAAATAAAAATGTTCATGTTTTGATGCGTGATGTGGGAAGGTCAGGGCTCATGCCCGGTCTGGCGGCACCGCGCCCTACCGCCCACCGAACTGTCGATGTGACGGTTCAATCCACCGCGACCAACCCACAAGCACCCAACTCGTCAGCGCCGCCGGCAGAGCCAACGCCCCTGGACCTGAGGTGCGACTGGAAAATGCAGGTATTTCTGCCCAAGCCCAAGCCAGACGTTGCGCTCGGTCCACCCGAGCCGCCGGCCCCCACGCTGGTACAGTTTGACCGCAATGTCGTAGTGCTCCGTGGCGACCTCGACGACCGGCCCGACCAGCTCACGTGCGATACCTTGAAGCTGACCCTGATGCCGAGCGATACCCCCCCCCAGCCTGGTGCAACCCCTCCCGGCACTCAAAGTGCAGATGCAGACTCGCCGCAGCCGGGATTGGCCCAGAACCCGGCTTCTGGCCCTGCCCTGACGACAACCGGTACCCGGACGAAGGACGGCGCCCTGACCGTCGTCCACCCGAATGCCTCGTCCAACACCGGGCCGGATGGCACAACCAACGGATCTTCGACAGGTCGCACCGCGCCCGGCGCAACGGAGAAAACGGGGCTTTTCGGCAACCTGACCCTGCAACGAGCCCATGCGACCGGGCACGCGGTGTGGCTTTCTCTGCCGGCGAATGGAATCAAGCTCAGGTGCAACGAGTTGATCCATCTGAAGCTGGGTCCGTCTAAACCGGACAGAACCTACTTCCGCGGGGACCTCACCCGGCCGCTTGAGCTCGAGAAAGTCGACGTCGTTGAAAATGAAGAGGATCCTGATCAAGGCCTGGTCACGTCGGTCACGCACATCCGGACCGTGGACGCGACCATGTATGACCGCGGCAACGGTATGGATGCCGCCGATGTGGTTGCCAACGGTCCCGGCCGCCTCGAGACTCGTCCCGGTCGCGATCAACCGGTCGAGCGCATCGCCATCTGGCAAGATAAATTCTACCTCCAAAACGAGTTAGGGCCCGAGGGTCAAATTCTGCGCAAGCTGATTGTTCTTACAGGTAAACGCCCCTGCTTCATCGACCAAGCCAAGAAGTCATCGCTCGACTCGGCTCAATTGATCAAGGTCTGGCTCAAGCCGAAACCCAAACCTGTGGAAGCCCCAGCCAACCAGCTCTCGTCGCTCAACTCGCATGCTAGCGGCGACAGCCCGACCGCAGGACGGGCTTCTTCTCTCATGGCAAATCCGCCGGAAACCGCGCTCGATACCGCGGATCCCAAGCGCAAGGTTCCGACAGGTGATCGACCCAGCTCGGGGTTGGGTGGAGGTAACTTTGACATCGAGCGCTTGCTTGCTCTCCGTGACGTTCACCTGCTTGCACCGGGCAAGACAATGACCGCACGAGAGCGGCTCGACGCCGAATTTGTCGAGCCGAAGCCTGCCGTCCCAGCCCGGGCTGATCTGGCCAGCGCGAATGCTGCTGCTAGCTCAACTGCAACCAGCGTCGCGTCAAGCTCGACCGCAACCAATCCGGAGCAAGCAAGGAAGCCGGATGGAGCATCGACCCAAAGCAAGGATCAGGCTGCCGCTGAGACTCAGTCCGACACGCCGCCTGCCGAGCCGGCCATGGTCGGCTCGGCCGAACGGATGTGGGTCAGGATGGAAATGAAACCAGTGAAGAAACCAGCGGCAAGTAAGCCGGCCAACGAGACCGAGACGGCTTCGACGACATCGGCCAAGGCCAGTTCGACCAAGCCGGCTTCGACCGACACGAACGCCGAAATCCGCAACGCGTGGTTCTGGGGATCGGTCTCCTTGCACCAGGACCCCTCCGAAGGGAAGACAAAGGGACAAGACGCTTCCGGCGAAGCCCTGTACATCGACAACCGCGGCGAGGGCAAGGTGATCAGCTATGTCTACCAGCGCGAGCCGAACGAAAAGACCTATCTGCCTGGCCCGCTCCCACCCGCTCGAGTAGAAAACGATGACAAAACGATCAAGGCCGCGGGCGTGATCATGATGAATCAAGCGACCGACCAGGCATGGGTCGAAGGGGCGGGAACATTCACGCAACTGACCGAAAGAGCTTCCGACACACTGCCTGCGCCGACTGCCGACAACCAGCCAGCGGTCGCCACGGCTCCCTCGCGCAGCGAGACTGGCTCCCAGGCTGGCCCGCGCCCCACGTCATTACTCTCTCGCAACGATAGTCCCGTCAAGACTGACGGCTCGGGCGGCCAAGCATCGACTAGCTCAACCAGCCGGGCATCTGGTTCCAAGCCCAAGACCCGCGCCGGTCGTCCGCTGAGCAAGGTCGTCACCACGACAATCCAGTTCAGCGATGGAATGGAATTCACGGGTCGAACGACCGACCCGAAGGGTAACCCCGCCGCGTGCGCCGACTTCCACGGGGTTGTCACTGCCTTGATGGAAGACGCTCTTCTTCACTGCGAAGAGAGGATGATCACGTACACTGACCAGGTCGTTCCCCTGGCTCAGCTCGGTGCGATGTCGAAGGCGCAATCCAAACCAAAGTCCCGCGCAGGCGACGACGTTGACCCCGCTACGGGAACAACTGCCGACGCCGCCAATGAAGAACCCAAGCCCCAGCTCGCACTCATCGAATGTTATCGCAATGCGGTGCTCATCAACCGCGAAGTCGATCCTGACTTCCCGATCTTGCTTCAAAAGAAGCGGGTCGAGGCCGAAGAGGTTCTGTTTTACGACAAGCGCACCGGCGATTTCACAATCCCCGGCAAAGGAGAGGTCTACCTGTACGACCGCAGCGATAACTCGGAAGCGAAGGACACGAAACCCAAAGGCGATCCGAATACCAAACCAGCGGCTGATCCGAGCCGACGAATCGTCACACCCACGTCCACGGAGGAGCCGGATCGGTCAAGCCAGACCACGGGAACTGGCTCGGCCAACACCAAGGCGAAAACCTCATCGCCACGCTCCAAGAAATCAGCCAAGCCGGAAGCCGAAGAGATTCCCTCCCTGGTCTTGACCCGGATCACCTTCATCAAGGGCATGAGAAGCCAGCCCGGAACGGGCGGGGAAGAAGATAAGCTCGCCACACACTGGTATGAGTTTTTCGGCGATGTCCAGCTTGGCCGAGCAAAAGTGCGCGACGGGCAATCGACGCTGGACTTCGACAAGCTTCCCAGCGACTCAATATTCTTGACGGGCCAGACCTTGCGGTTCATCACCGAGCCGCCGCCAGTCGGTTCACCCGCGTCGGCCCCGGGTCGAGACTACGGCAAGGTCTGGGAAAATGCCTTTTTCCGGAACATTGACAAGGCGTTTCTAGCCGACTCAATCACTGCCGACGTGATCACCTATGACTCGGAGAAAGACCTGATCTACGCTTACGGTGAAGGAGGGCGCGGCATTACTTACGGGCAGCAGCATGCCCCCGGCCAACCGGCCTCAAGCGGCACGGCGAGGGCCCTGCGGTTCCACCCAAAGAGCGGTTCCATGGATTTCATCGATAACACATCCATTCAGTTGATCGACAAGAACAGCGGCGCCCGACCCCCGCGGGCAGAAGCCATTGACACCGACGCCAAGACGAAGAAACCACCCAAGAAGGGCTACAGGATTCCCAGCAACAACCTTGAACGCAGGGGCTTTTCCGGGCAATGACATGATTCTGCCATCAGCACGGGGGCTCGCCGTTCAAGATTCGGGTCAACTGCTCACGTGTGATATTGCCGCCGCTCAAGATCAACCCGATGGTTTTGCCGGCGACATTGCTGCGCCCAGCCATCGCGGCCGCGACGGCCGCGGCGCCTGCACCTTCGGCAACCTGACGCGCCGTCTCGAACAGCAGGCGGATCGCAGCGGCGATCTCGTCATCGCTGACGAGCACGAATTCATCGATCACGCGTGGAAGTAAGGCCAGGGTAGTGGGAAAAGGTTCGCGGGTCGCAAGGCCCTCGGCGAAGGTCGCGGCCGATTCCGTGACAATGCGCCGTCCTTCGCTCCACGAACGGTAGATCGCCGGCGCTCCTTCGGCCTGCACACCCACAACCCGGATCGCGGGATTGACTGCACGAGCCACCGAGCCGGCACCAAGCAACCCACTTCCGCCGCCGACAGGGACGAAGATCACATCGAGCTCGGGCGCCGCCTCGAGCAGCTCGAGTGCGGCGGTTGCCACGCCGGCGACCAAGTACGGCTCGTTCAGCTGAGTGGATGTAACGCAAACCGTGCCCTGCCGCATACTCCTCGGCTGCGACCCGCGCCTCATCAAAATCGCGGCCGGTCTCTACGACCTCTGCTCCGAGTGCCACCGTTGAGGCTACCTTGAGCGGGTTCGCGGCCTCGGGCATGAAAATGGTTGCCCGGCAACCAAACAAACGCGCAGCAAAAGCAACAGACTGGCCGTGGTTTCCCGTGGATGCCGCTACAACACCCCGCTTTCGCACATCGGGCGTCAAAGACGCCAAAAGATTGACGCCGCCCCGCACCTTGAAGGCGCCCGTTGGATTGAGGTTCTCGCACTTCAGTAAAGCGCGGCAGCCCAGCGCCCTTCCGAGTTCGACCGGCTCGAGTGTTGGGGTCACAGGCAGATACGGCGCGATGGCCCGTCGTGCTTTGAACACGTCGGCGAGCGTCGGCAAAAAACAATCCATGGGGCCTTGCACGGACGGTTGGTTCATACGCGGCGGCTTGCCTCTGGTCCAGCGCTCTCACTCTGGGCAAGCCCGGTGGTAACGAACAAGGGTTGTGGCGTCGAGGTCGAAGGTCGCGAAGCGGTCGGCGGCAAAACCGACTAACGCCTCGGGATATGCTTGGGGGCGCTCTCAAGAGCCCAGAGCGGGTGCTCAGAACATGATAGCCGACGGTGCCGACCAGTCAAACTTAGCCGGCTGCAACCTGGCGCGACTGCCGCAGGGCGCGGACCCGTAAGAACCCGGCGCCAGCCAGCGCTGACCAGATCAGAACGGAGAGAGGTTCAGGAAGTTCGGCATCCGTGATAGTGGTGCCGCTCGAGGAGGAATTGGAGCCTGAGGTCCCACTCGAGCTGTTCGATTTCGCTGGATCGAGGGCGATTGAAACGCCCGGCGTCTGCGACACAAGCTGGGGTGGCGTACTCTGATTGGCGACGTTAAGCGAGAAGTTGAGGATGCCACCCGCCGCTAGCCCTTGACCATAGAAGCTCAAGCCCAGCGCTTGCACGGGATTGCCGTTTGCGTCCTTGGTGCTTGCGAGGTAGTCATACACACCGCTGGAGTTGAATCCTTGCGAGCCCGACAGGATCGTCAAGGGGCCTTGTGTAGACGAGGAAGCAGGTGTGACGACGCCACCGGCGGGCTGAATGAGCGCCACCACCTGGGGTGGTGCAATCGTTGGCGTGAAAACCAAGCTTGCTGACCCGCTTGTGGTCGCGCTCTGACTCAAAGTGACCTGGGGGTTACTGGTACTGATCTGGCTGATCGTTGTTCCGGCGGGGATTCCTGTTCCGCTGACATCGTAACCGACGGCCAGCCCACTTGTGCTGGGAAGGGTCACTGTTGATGAGCCGTCAACGAGAGTGGTGCTCAGCGTGACACTCGGTGTCCCCGGTGGAGGCCCAGAGGGCGAGGCAAGGGCTGTGGTTGCCGTCAAAGTATAGTCGGCTGTTCCCGAGATCCCATCAGCCTGAGTGGAAATCGGGTGCAAGCCCAAGACGAAGGTCAGGACGGCCACCAGCGCAGTCGAGGGAGCTGGACAACGACGTAACACGGCAAGTCTCCTCCATGAACTCTCTGCTTGGAATCCAATTCCTTGCGTTCTCTCGCTAGCACATCCCGCTTCACGGTTCGACTCGATGAAAACGGGCTCAAGCCGCGGGAGGAGAGTGGCAATCAGAGGTGCATGGCCTTGGAAGGGCAACCTCCGGAAACTTGAGGGCCGCATTGTGCAAGGGTTCGGAAAACCGGTCAAGTCGGAATGGCCGCAATTTTTCGCCAGGAATTCTCGCCAGTGGGAAGACGGCCGCAAATCGACTAAGCTGGAACGGAGAGACCGGTCCTTTACAGAGCGAATAATAGCAAGGCGTTCCGCGTCTAAGTATAAGGGTGACGGTATGCTCGAGGCCCTTGCGGACGTGCAAACGCCGGACGAAGTGCTGGTGCGGAACGCTCGTGAGGGAGACGCCCCTGCCCGCGAGGAGTTGTTCCGGCGCTATCGAAGCGATGCGTATCGCTACGCTTACCGGCTCCTTGGGCACGAGCAAGATGCCCTCGACGTTGTCCAAGACTCGATGCTCAAAGCCTTTTCGGCGCTGGGAGAATTTGACGGCCGGAGCGGATTTCGAACCTGGCTGCTCCGGATTGTCACCAACACGGCGTACGATTGGGGAAGGCGACGGAAGCGGCGAACAGCCGGCTGGGGTCATAACGGCGAGCCAGACAGCCGCGAGCCAGCAACCAACGACGACCCCGCCGGGCGGCTGCACCAGCAGGATCTCCGGGTTGCCCTGGATCACGCCCTCAGTCACTTGAGCGAGACGATTCGAAGCACATTTGTCCTATTTGCTGAGCTGGGCCTTAGTTACAAAGAAATTGCCGAGACCCAGAACGTTCCGATCGGCACGGTGATGAGCCGGATCCACGCGGCCCGCGAAAAGCTCCAGGCGGAACTCGATTGGGACAAGCTGAACGACTTGTAAATGAATGGAAGAGGATGTTTGAAGATGCGTTGCAATCAAGTCCTTCGCGAATTAGCCGTTCCGACCGACGCTCGAGACCCGGCCGCTATCGATGAGCATCTGGCTAGCTGTTCGGCTTGTTCGGCTTGGGCCGAGCGCGCCAAGGGGTTGGATCGGCTCTGGCAAGCAACCCGGCCACCTGAGCCCACACCTCACGCCTGGGACGCCGTCTGGGCTGGCGTGGCCAGTTCGCTCGATACCTCGGTTCCAGAAGAGGTTGGGTCCCTTGCTCTGGTCGGCTCCAACAACGGTTTGCCCACCAAATCCCGACCCAAAGCCGCTTCCGGGCGTTTGTCCAGCTCGCGCTTTCGGACCCTGGCGGTCATCGGTCTGATCAGTCTGGCTCAAGCTGCCGCCGTGCTTCTTGCCGTCGAGCTGACCTGGAATAGTTCCGATCGATCTCAGCCCTCTCAATTTGCCAACCGCATCGATCCGGCTACCTCATCTTCGATTTCAAACTCGGCGGATCTTCCGGTCAATCCATCATTGGCAGTGCCTAGTACGGTCGAAATCGAGGAAGGGCGATTGGTTGTCGTGCTGATTCGCAACCAGGGCAGGGACTCCACGGTCATCGATCGGACACCGGAAGTGACCTTCCTCAAGGTCGACGATTATTTCCTGATGTATAGTGCGATGGAATCACTGGCCGGGCCCAAGGTTGCGATGAAGGAGTGACGTCATGACCGAATCGAGACGACGCTTCCCCTGGCGGAAAATCAGGCTCGGCCTTCTCGTCGCTGGCTTGGGCACACTGGCGGTCGGGCTGTCCAGCTTGCACGTCACTCGCGCTGAGGTTGAACCTGACGCTGTCATCGCGCGGCAGGTGACCGTTTTCGGCGTGATTGCCACACCTGGGGGCCGCACGACCGATGCAAGGCTGGCGAGGTACAGTAACGAGCTTTCCGAGTTGATTCCCTATCACGGGTTCAAGCTGCTCGATGCACAAAGCAAGCGGATCGTCAACGGAGAATCCGTGACTTGCACGTTAGGGAACGGCTATACGGTCGCGGCATCCCTCGTCAAATCCCTGAATGAAAATGGTAAGGTCGAGATTCGTTGTGAATTATTCCACGATCAATCGAGTCAGTTCTCGACTCTGGTGAAGTCGCCGCTGAGTCAGCTCTTCTTCTGCCAGGAAGCGCTGCCGGACGGCACGCAATTGTTGATCGGAATTGGCGCGCGCTAGAAACCCCGCGAATGCGGCTCGTTTTATTCGTCCAGCCGTCGATTCCCAAAAAAGCGACCGCTTTCCGTCGAACGCCCGCCCTTCAGGGCCGAACGCCGCGTTGAAAAGCGGTCGAAGGCGGTGATTCCGGCGGTTGCCCTCGGCTTGGCGGTTCGATCGAAATCGAGCCGTCATCTGGCCGAAGCGACGATCCCGCCGGGTGCACCGCGTCGCAGTCTGATCTGAGAGGCAAACAGGCCGTCCGTGGCCCTTGGCCCCGAAGCCGCCAGTCCGTCCCTGGACGCGACCGCCGTTTGGGGCCTTTTCGCGGTCGTCCCTGACCGGTTCGGTTTTCCAACCGACGTGGGTTGTATCGGCCCTGCGGAGCTTCCGGCTGCAACGTTTTTGGCGTATCCGCCATCCGACTTGGCGGGATGAACGTTCTCAAAGGCTTTCAAGCGGTTAAGTTCAGTCGCGTGAGTCGCTCTGAAAACGCGGCCACATGTCGTTGTTGCTTTTCTTTGGTCGCTCAGGCGAACCGATCGCGGTCAATTCAGCTGCTTGAAAACGCGGGTGGGAACGGTACAATCGGGATCAGATTGAGACCCCGACCGCAGTGCCGGAGTCCGCCGGTCCTGCCTTCATGCGAGTGAGGATGAACGTCTCGCCGATGGATCGACAGCCCGGCCGTGTCGTGAACACAGGAAAGGACTTTCGATGGCTATGGCAGAGGGCACGAGTCGTTTGAGCACGGTCGTCTTGTTGGGTAAAGGCCTGACACCGGGGAAGCTCCGCGGCTTGCAACGGATCAGCAACCCCAACGGAACGCTGACGATGGTGGCTCTCGACCAGAACAGCTCGATGATCGAGATGGCGGCCAAGGCCTTGAAAGGAAAGGGCCAAGATCGTGAGCCGACCTATGAAGAGATCGTCGAAGCCAAGGTTGATCTGGCGCGGCAGCTTGCGCCGGCCGCGTCGGGCGTGTTGATCGATGCTTACTACGGGGCGTGGTCGTGCGTCGCGACAGGGGCCATCGGCCCACAGACCGGTCTCTTGGTGCGGGTCGAGATGTCGGGCAGCCCCAAGAACAAGGTGGGAGCACCCTTGGGCCTGATCGAGCCCGGGTGGAGCGTCGAAAAGATCAAGCTGATGGGGGCCGACGCCGTCAAGCTCCTGGCCCAGTACGAGCCGACCGAGCCGCACTCCGGTGAGCACCAGTTTCAGTTGATCGAACATATCTATAGCGAGTGCAAGAAGCACGACATTCTGATGCTGCTCGAAACGGTGGCATTTCCATTCGGCGGCGAAAAGAAAACGGACGCCAGCTTCCTGAACCGAAAGGCGACGACCGTCATCGAATCGGCCCGCCAGCTCAGCCGGTTCTGCGACGTCTACAAGGCCGAGTTTCCGGGTACGATGGGTCACGATTCCGACAATCAGCTTCGCGAAAACCTTCGTGCCCTCAACGCCGCGAGCGAGCGGCCCTGGGTGCTCTTATCAGCGGGAGTGGACTACCCAGACTATTACAAGCAGGTGCAGATGGCGATGGACATCGGCGCTTCCGGAGTGCTGGGGGGTCGAGCCTTCTGGAAGGAGTACTTTCTGCAGGACAGCGCCGCGGCTCGCAGTCAGTTTGCCGGGACCACGGCCCTGAAGCGCGTCGCCGATGTCAACACCTTGGTTCGCGAGCGGGGCACACCCTGGCTGGCTCGGTACGGTCTCTCCAGGGAAACCCTGGCGACTGTGCGTGCAACCGAAGGTTGGCATGCGCGTTACGGTAGCGGTCTGACTTCCTCCGGCAGCGCAGGCCCGTCGAAGGGAGCACCCGGGGAAGTGTATTGAGCTGAATTGGCCCGCTGATCACCTCACTGGGGAACGTAGGTCAGGCCCCCCTGAGGGAAAATGCGAACCTGCATCGGCCCGACTGCGCCATTCCCGCTGCCCGCACGCCGGCGGTCCCGCGTGACCGCCTTGGCGGCCGCCTGCCAGAGCGCGGCTTGGTCGGCGAAGAGATGAACGGGTCCCAGTCGCGGCCCGATGCGATTGTGCAGAGGAGGAGCGTACACGAGCACAGTCCGGTCGACGACTAGCTCGCGCGCCCAGTGGAGCATGAATGCAGCCGGCGAGTTGGCGGTTTCGGCGATGCGGTGCACGAGCGGCAGTAGCTGGCGGATCATCCACCCACCCCCACGGCCTGTCGCGGCAATTCGCCGCAGCGCGGCGATGGGAAACGAACGATCGATCTCGTCAGGGTCGGTCCAGAAGAAGCCGGTCAGAATACCGCCCGGCCGGCACGCAGCACGGTGGTGCAATAGCACCTTGAAGCTTTGCATCGGGTCGCCAGGCCAAGGGTCATTGCCCGCCACGACCAGGTCAGCCGGTGAGGCAGAGGGAGCCTGCAACCGCCGTTTCGCTTCGGCGGCCAAGAGGTCCTGTACACGTTCAGGATGGCCGGCAATGATCCGGAAGACCTGTTCCCTGCCGCCGGCCAGATGGCTGATCGACCAGCAGGGCCCGAGCTGCTGCGCAGCGGTGCGGATCGCCTGCCGCATCGGGTTGCCAGCCGCTTGGTCACCCAGCAGACGGGTTGTTCCCGATCGGTGGTCAAGTCCCTGGCGATGGAGCGCACCCAGCGTCGAGCGATGACTGGTACCGGGCAGGATCAGTTTGTACCCGCCGCCAAAGCCGGCTTGAAGGTGCGGCAGGACCGAGCCGACGAGGACCCGCAGACTCGCAAGGGCAACCGGGCGGAAGATTCGCACGGGAACCCCTTCGGGCGTACGGCCCAAGTCGGCATAGGCTGAGATGTCGTCGAGCGGTGGGCTGAAACAGCGGTAACCAGCCGCGATCGACTCACCGAGCCGCCGGCACATTGCCTTGGCGTCGACGGCGGTATGGCGGCCCACGCCGACACTGATCGTTACGTCCTCGTGCGCGACACCCGCGGTATGCAGCCGGCGCAGCACGATTGGCAGCGCCTCACGAACCGGAGTCCACCGTGACGGATCATCGACCACGATGGCGACCGTCGAGCCTGGAGCAACCTGCCGCTCAAGCGGGAGGCGCGTCTACGGGAGAGTCAAGGGCTTGTTCCAGAGCGGCCGCATAATCGCCAAGTGGGTTGCTGGTTTCAGGCCAGACGACGTCGAGTCCTGCCCCGCCGAAGATTCCGGCTACAGGGAAGTTCAGTTCCAGTGATCCCTTCACACCCCATGGCACTTGAATCGCCCGTGGCGCGGTGTTCAAACGCGCATCCGCCCGCTGGGCTAAGTCTGCATGCGGTTTCGTCGTTGTTCTCTTCATGGCGGCCAGCTTCTTCCTGGGCTGATCGTCGCATGTCTGGTCCGGGTCAAAGGAGTAGATCCTGCGCCGGGATCGGCCCGAGGTCATATCCGTCGATGACGAACGGGATCAAGTCGCCGATGATAGTTCCCGCCTTCACTCCCTGGGAATCTCAAACCAATCACCCGGCTGAAGGACAACCGGCTGGGTGGATGTCTCGCTCTTGACCCGAACGGCCCAGGCATTGGCGTCTTGCGCGATCGCGGGGAACGTGTTGTAGTGGATCGGCAGGACATAGCGCGGTCGCAACAGCTTGACGGCGCGGGCGGCATCATCGGGTCCCATGGTGTAATAGTCGCCGATCGGCAGGATGGCAAGATCAAGCCCTTCTTCGCCGATGAGCGCCATGTCGCCGAAGAGAGCCGTGTCAGCAGCGTCGTAAATCTTGGTGCCGTTGGGGCAAGTCACTACGAAGCCGCACGGGTTTCCACCATTGCTTCCGTCCGGGAGGACTGAGCCGTGAAACGCGAGCGTTAGCTTGACCCGCACTGCCCCATCGAATAGAAAGCTACCGCCGTGCTGCAGCCCGTGTACCTTGGTGCTTGCCAACCCTTGGGGTGGGCGCTGGAGCCATTCGCCGATCTCGTAGTTCGTCGCTACGGTCGCGCCCGTGCGGCCCGCAATCACAACCGCATCGCCCACATGGTCTCCGTGACCGTGAGAGATCAAGATCAAGTCGGCGGGCACTTCGTCTGCACCGGCAGCAGCCTTCGGGTTTCCCGTCAAGAACGGGTCGATCAGGACGGTACGGCCATCGCATTCGAGCTGCAGGGCAGCATGGCCCAGCCATCGCACACGGGTGGACATGATGTGGTATCTCCGCCGGAAAGGCTGAGAACGCGGGTCACCGCCGGGCCCGCAACTCCATGAGCAACAGACTCCAGAAAACCATGATACCCAGGCCGCCCACAGCCGCGAAGCCCCAGTGAACCGTGACGGCAAGCACCGTGCAGGGTACCAGCCATAACACGAACAAGCGATGGGGGCGAAGACGAAGGCTCTGGATCAAGATCATGGCCAGAATTCGCGCCATCGCGAACAGCCCGCAACTTGCTGACTGTGCCAGCGATTCGCGGATGATATGGTATCGCGATCTCAACAACGCGAAGTCGGCGTGCGACCGCTTCGCTTGCAAGCTCGGTCTCGATCTCAAACCCGCTCGAGCGAAGCCGGACGGTTGAGCAAAAGCGACGGTTGAAGGCACGGTAACCCGAGAGCAGGTCAGTATTGCCCGGGCCAATGAATAGCCGGAAGGCCGCACGAATCAGTACATTACCAAGCCCACGGATCAGCGTCATGGCCCCAGCACCAGGGGCTGGGCGCCGCGCCAACCGCCATATCCGCGGCATCCACGATCAACGGCCCAACCAGGAGCGGCGCGGCCTCGGCCGGATATGTCCCATCGCCGTCGGTCAAGACCACCACGTCGAAGTCAGTCAGGGCAACCAGGGCAGCCCGGACTGCATTTCCCTTACCTTGCTCGGGAACCGGGATCACCCGAATACCAAGCCCGCGAGCAATCTCGCCCGTGCCATCGGTTGAGTTGTTGTCAAAGACGAAGAGCTCAGCTTCGGGAAGTGCCGCCTGGAACCGGGTGATCACAAAAGCGATCGCTGGCGCCTCGTTGAAACACGGAATGGCAACGGCGATCCGAACTGGGGCTGGCTCTGCCTCGGCGAGATTCGTCACGGGCTTAGTCTTCGGGAATGGGGTATCGGATTACTGGACCGCCGGGGGCTTTCCCGGAGTATTTTGATATGATTTGCCTGGGGCGCGGGTCGCTGAGGGAGAGCCTTGTCTCATTACCGGCCCTGCGCCGGCGCAGCACGACTGGCTGTCCCGGCGTCGAAACCGACAGGCTGGTCTGCCACCAGAGTCGTCACGACCGATGCCCATGCTTCCGGCTTAGTGCCAGGCGCGATCCGGATCAACAGCCGGCTCGAGCCCGCGGGCAGATCAACGATTGCGGCAAGGGGCTCGTTTTTATCCTGATTTTTGGAAGAGAGCGACAGGGCTTTGCCGTCGAGCCAGGCAGTGATCTCCGCTGACGTATCGATGACCAGCCGCGCCTGCTGACGGTCAGGCGAAATGAGTGGAACGAACGCATAAACAGCCTGGTTGGGGTCACCGCCACTCAGAGAGCTGAGATCAGCCTGGCCTTCGGCGGTTGCCGCAAGTCTTCGCCAGGAGAGCCGGTGGCCGCGGCCGTCGTCGACCGGTGAGCCAAGGTCCAACCTGGATGCCGGGTCGACGATGCGCGTTCCATTTGGTTCATAAACCGGGCCGATCGCGCGATACTCACCCGCGATGCTGACTGGCCGGCGCAATGTGGTCAGATATTCGAGCAGGTTGACGAGCTCCTCGACAGTCAGAGTCTGAGCGAGCCCTTCGGGCATGAGCGAAACGTCGCTGTTGCGGCGGTCTTCGATCGAGCGGGGCGCAAGCGAGATCCGCTGGCCTTCGGCGGTCTTGATCACCAGCCGGTCTGGAGTGTCCTCTACGGGTAGGCCGGTAATCACACGGCCGTCGGTCAGGCCGAGTACGAGCGACCGGAAGCTGTAACCGATGGCAGCGCTGGGGCTCAAGATCGAACGGATCAACTCATCGCGGCCATACTTGACTCCAATTGTCGACAGGTCGGGTCCAACCCACTGGCCGCGTCCCTGCACGCGGTGACAACCCGCGCAGGAATTTGTCCCCGCGCGAAAGAATACCGTGCGGCCCTTTTCGGCGTCACCGTGCCGGCGAATCAGCTCGCGGATAGGGGGAAGAGACTGGCCGGCGGCCGTGCGGGGCAACGGCAGAACGTCGGCGGCCTGAGCGCGGACCCGGCGATCAGAATCGGTGTGAAGCCACGTGGTCGCGTCGGTTTTCAAGTCAGCGGGCAACTTGCCTGCCTTGGCAATGGCCAGGACCCGGGATCCACCATCCTGAAGTTGCATCAAGGTTCGCAATGCCTCTCGACGCAACCCCAGCGGGTAGTCGCTCGACGTGAGGAGATCCGTCAAGCGGCTGCGAGTGTCCTGAAGCCGGGCGATGGTCCTCAACGCGGCTTCGGCAACAGCGCTCGAGCTTCGCTTGCCCTTGACCGAGCCGATCAATCGCTCGAGCACGCGGTCAGGTGCTCCCGGGAACGAGCCAAGCCCTTCAACTGCCGCGACGCGCGTGGCCTCAAGCGCCTTCTCGTCCTCGGCCATGCGCTCGAGGGTGGGGCGGTGCCGGATGTCACGCGTGGCTGCCGCCAGTGCGATCCCGTGCCGCGCCAGGTCCAGATCAGCGAGCGTCCGTTCAATCGCTGCGAGCACCTGCGGACGCGCGCTGGCAGCATTCCACGAACCCCCCAGGCGGCGCGACAGGGTCTCCAGGAGCCCTCGCTGGTGCACCGGGTCGGTCGTCCGCATGGCCATGCCGGCAACCAGGCTGGCCGTTTCCGGGTCGTCGATTCGCTCCAGGATGTCATCAGCGGCCTGTTGCAGCTCAATTGCGCGGAGCCGGGGCAAGATCCGCTCGAGCACTGGCAGAACTTCCGGCCGGTGCAACCGCCAGGCCAGCCCGAGTGACTTGCTGACCGGTGAGACCCGCCGGTCGGGCGTGCCGGCCGCGATGAAGGCTTCGTTGCGATCGACCGGGAAATAGGGCGGAAGCGCAACGTTCCCGTCTGTGCTTGCCTGCTCGAGGCCGAGATCGCCGTAAAGGGTGCCGTCGAAGAGCGTCGACAAGAATGCGGTTTCGCGCCGCTCCAGAGCCAGCCCTAGCGCCTCGAGATACCAGCGGTCCTGACCATCCCATAGAGCGGCCAGCGTTCTCAAAGCATCGCCAGCCTTGTCGGTGGGCAGGTTGCGCAACGCCAGAATCAGCTCGCGCCGGACGCCTGCATCAGGATCGTGCGCAAGCGGCACCAGGATGTCCCGATGAGCCAGAGCTGTCGGGAGCTGTTTGGCAGCCGGCTTGGTGTATTCGACCTTGCCATTTTCGCGGCAGTCGCGGCCGAGGATCCGTACGGCCATTTCTCGGAGGCGCGGATCCTCGTCTTTCAGCATGGCCTCGGCCAAGGAATCGTCGAGCCCAGCCACGGCCGTGATCCCATGGAACGTCCACACAGCGCGAGCCCGGACGTAACCCTGGTGATCGGAGCTCACCAGCTTGCCGAGCGCGTCGAGAACTTCGCGGCCTCTGGCGTCAACCGTGTTCGGACTACCGGGAGCGTCGCCGGGTTCGAGCTTGACTCGCTCGATCAAGAGCCGTCGGGCCACGTCCTGGGTGGCGATATTGGGAGACAGAAGTGCGACTGTCAATCCGTCAACAGTCGCAAAGTCGACGTTGATTTTCCGGCTCGTGTGGCCGGTTGGTGCGACGCGATAGATGCGCCCGGTCGTCTGGTCGCTAAAGGCATGCCCGCCGACGCCGGCGTCGTACCAATCCGCCACGAATACCGAGCCGTCTGGCGCGGTGCAGGCGTCGACGGGACGAAACCACGGATCGTCGCCAGCCAGGAATACCTTGTATTCGGTCCGGAACGCGGCACCCTTTCGAGTGATTGGAAAAAAGTTGATCTGGCGGGTGCCGGCATCGATCTCGAAGACACCACCCCGATACTCACCGGGCAGAGCTTCGCCCTCGTAGAGCATGATGCCGCAGGGGCTGCCGTTGCCGGTGCCGACCAGCTTGGGTACGTTGCCGGGCACTTCCTCACCCCAGTGCCGTGGGCTTCCCGGTGTATGGTAGCCGTAATGGCCACCGTCCATTGCCCAGATCACGCGGCAGCCGCGGTTGCCATCGTCATCGTTGTCGCTGGTGAAGATGTTGCCAAACGAGCTCAAGCAGGTCTCATAGTTGTTCCGCTGACGGTCGCAGATGATCTCGAACTGAGTACCATCGCGGTTGACCCGCAAGGTGTTGGCGAGCTGGTCGGTCCAGACGTGGCGCCCGCTCTTGTCGATCACGTCGAAGTTTTGTTGCCGTTCCGAGTGGTCGTGCTGCACGGAACAGCAGCCGTCACCGTGGGTGAAATAGAGCTTGCCATCGAGGCCGAGGACCATCCCGTGCACCCCGTGGTCCGAATCAATGCCGCCAAACCCGGTCAGGAGCGGATAACGCTTGTCGGCCTTGTCATCGCCGTCGGTGTCTTCCAGGACGAGCAGGTCGGGGCTGTTGCCGACGAAAACGCGACATCCTTTGTATTTTCCATCCTGATCGCGATGCTCTTCGACCGCAATCCCCATTGGAACGGGAAAGATCTTGTCGGCGAAGACGGTGACCTTGTCGGCCTTGCCGTCGCCGTTGGTATCTTCGAGGATCTTGATCCGGTCGGCCTCCTCGATGCGATGAAACCGCCGATTTCCCCCGCGGCTGAGCCGGTAATTCAACCCCTCGGCCACCCAGACGCGGCCGCGCGAGTCGATGTCGATGTTGGTCGGGTTGACCAGCATCGGTTCCGACGCCCATAACGTTGCCTGTAGCCCAGGAGCCGGCTTGAGTCGCCGCGCCGACTGCTCGGCGCTCATCTGGGCCAGCGCGGCTCGGGTAGAAATACCGGCCAGTCCGGTCAGTTCCAGCGCCACCCAGGCAGCGATCAGCCGGTGCGATCGGATGCGGTGCATCATAGCGAGAGCTCCGGAAAGTCCAGGTCAAGTATTGCAGTGGCACCAAGGCACCGGCAAGGTCGGCGACGCTCTGTCAAACTGCGCCTGACCATCAGCGGCGGCGATGAGCCTCGAGGCAGTCCCATTGTGTCGCGCGAGTGCGCGACCGTCCAGACGGGGACATTTCATCAAACCCACCGATCAAGTACCAGATTCCTTGTGCGGCCCCTTACTGATCGTTAGAGTAACGCAACCTGGAGACGCTGGCCGCCTTGAGCAGACCAGGGCTCGCGTTGGTCGTGCCGCTCGATTCGCATCCGCCATTTTGAGATACAGGTCATGAAATCATCACGGACCGCGACCCGCATCGTGATCGGTGTCGCCTGGCTGGTCATTCCGGCTGTTCTGCTGGGTGTGCCCCACCGCTGGGCTCTCGGAGAAAATCCCGTCCCAGGTGCCGTTCAAGCAGCGGACGGCGAGAGTTTCGGCTCACTCGCCGAGTTGCAAACATCCTACGCGCGGAAGCTTGCCGATCTCGACCGCAAGAAGCTTGCCGATCTGGTCGCGCTGGCACAGCGGCAATCCGGCATCGAAGCCGAGGCAGCTAACCGGGCGGCCTTCGATCTTGCGGTAGCCCGCGGGTTCTATACCGAAGCCGAGCCAGCCGCCCGGGCCTACCAGTCCCGGGAGCACGGTGAGCCCGAGAGCCATGCACTGGCCGCTTCGATCATCTTGATCGGCCGCGCCCAGCGTGGCGAATACGAGGAATCGCTGGCCGACTTGAAAGCGTTCCTCGTGCGCCGCGCCGCCTCCAAGGCTGCCGACGAGCACCGGCTGAGCGCTCCTCTCGTCTGTGCCGTCGGCGAGGCGTACCTTCACCGCTTGATCCGCGGCGGCCGCTACGACATCGCCCGCGAGGTCTGTCGACTCGTCATCGACGGTGACCATCCCAATCCCGTGGTGCGCAGCTATTTCACCGAGCGCCTGGCTCGCTTCGAGATGATCGGCAAGCCCGCTCCGGCGATTGAGGGAACCGACGTCGATGGCAAGACCATACGCCTCGCTGACGTGAAGGGAAAGGTCGTTTTTGTCGACTTCTGGGCGAGCTGGTGCCCCCCGAACGTTGCGTCGTTCCCTCATATTCATGACCTATTCATGACCCATCGAGGCCGCGGTTTCACAGTAATCGGAATCAATCTGGATACTCTGGCCCAGGACCCGAGCGGCAAAAAGGCCGACCCCAAAGACGTTTTGTCCACTGTGCGTTGGTTCTTGCTTCAGCATCGGGCGGCCTGGCCGAACATGGTCGGCGAGGGCGCTGAAGCCACTGCCAAAACCTACGGCGTTAACGAAGTGCCGGCCGGCTTCCTGATCGGCCGTGATGGCGTGATCCAGCAAGTCGATCTTCGCGGTCGAGCGCTTACCCGCGCCGTCGAGCAAGCTTTGAAAGACCCGACCGCCAGCCATCAGTGATCCCGCTTCGAGCTGGCCGGCCCGATCAGAGAACGGTCACTCGCCGGCCAGACTATCGAGAACCCGTTCCAGGCTCGCCAGGAACTTGAGCAGCTTCTTGGCATCTTCCCGGTTGGCGCGTACCAGTTGCTCGAGGGCAGGCTTGCCGTAGGCGAAAAGCTGGCTCTTCGCCTCGCCGACGCTCTGGATCGACGCCCGGCCTTCGGCCGTGAACTCCTTGACGGCGACGCGGATGGCAACCTCGGCGGCAGCTCGGGAAACATCGAGCGAGTGGCTCGACGGTGCCATCGCCGGCCAGATCACTTGCCCGTCGCTCTTGAGCACGTCGCTCTTGGCCAGAAGCTTGGCTGCATTCGAGTCCGCTGTCGCAACCGGCTTGGGTGCTCGCGTGCGCACATCGTAACGCGGGTTGATCGCTTCGGCCTGACGCTGGTTTGCGATCGCCTGTGCCTCGGCCTGCTGGTAATACAGGTTGGCCGCTGCGTTCGATTGGTCCGCCCACGCGCTTAACATGTTGTATCGCGCTGTCCTCATTCCGAGATTCAATTGCGCCTGGATGATCGGGTCGAACGGTGAGACACCGACTCCCGGCAGGCCGTACTGGGCGTATCCCGGGTTGTAATAAATCGGTCCGGGATAACTGTTCCAGTTGTAATTCGAGTAAGGTCCGGCCGTGGTTTGAGCGGCCACTGGGCCGAGAGGGGCCGTAGCGAGCACGATCGTCATGACGGCCAGGCATCTTGCCCCGGCCCGCGGCAGACCGAGGCTCGCCGACGCGGCATCAAGAGCAGCAAATCGGTACTTCATGGCAATTGCTCCTCATCAGGAAACGACTGTCGATTCCAATCACACGATGACCCGCAGCCTGCGCAGCCGCTCGCCAGCCGCGTCGAGGGTCGAATCGCGCTTGCAAAAACAAAAGCGGACGTAAGGTCTTCCGAGCGCCTTGTCCTGGAAAAAGCTCGATCCAGGGACCGTGGCCACTCCGATCGAGCGAACCAGATAACCGGTGAATTCCACGTCGTCGGGGGCGGCGAAGGCCGAAGTCTCCGCCATGATGTAATAGGCCCCTTCCGGCGGCTCGAAACCGAAGCCGACGTCCCAGAGGACCTTGCAAAACCGGTCCCGCCGCGCCTGGTAGTCGGCCGCCAACCGCGCGTAATACTCCCGGGGAAGGCGGTAGGCCGTTGCGCCGGCCTCCTGAAGCGGCGCAGCCGCGCCGATTGACACAAAGTCGTGCACCTGGCGAAACGCGTGCGTGAGCTCCTGCGGCGCGATGATCGTACCAACCCGCCATCCAGTCACCGCGTAGGTCTTCGACATCCCGCTGATCGTGACCGAACGCTCGCGCATCCCGTCCAGACCGGCCAGAGCAACATGCTGCCGCCCATCATAAATGATATGTTCGTAAATTTCATCGGTGATCGCAATCACATCCCATTTGCGGCACAAAGCCGCGATCGCCTCCAGATCCTCGCGGGTGAAAACCGTACCGGTCGGATTGTTCGGGTTGCACAGGATGATCGCCTTGGTGTGATCGCTAAACGCCGCGGCCAACTCGTCCGGGTCAAACCGCCAGCGAGGCGGGCGAAGCGGTACAAACCGCGGTGTCGCACCGGCCAGTGCGCAATCCGGCCAGTAGTTCTCGTAAAACGGCTGCGTGAGGATCACCTCGTCGCCGGGGTTGATCAGCGACAAGAGCGGCAACCAGCATCGCCTCGGTGCAACCGCAGGTCACCGTGATCTCGGTCTCGGGATCGACTTTCAGCCCAAGGTGCCAGAGCGCGTGCTCGGCAACTGCTTCGCGCAGGTTCCTGGCACCCCACGTGATCGCATACTGGTTGATGTCGTCTTCGATGGCCCGGCAAGCCGCCGCTTTGATCTCAGGCGGTGCCGGAAAATCGGGCATCCCCTGTGCCAGGTTGATCGCGCCGTACTTTCGGGCCTCGACCGTCATGCCCCGGATGACGCTCTCGGTGAACCGCGCTGCCTTCTGCGAGATCAACGGAGCGTGCATAAGAAGGGCGCCTCGGGAGAACGACAAAAGGGCGCGGGAGCCCACAGGGGTGAGTCAATTCGGCCGATGGCTCTTGTGGCACGCCGTACAAGAGCTGGAGATCTTCCCGAAGGCCGCCTTCGCTGCCTTCAAATCTTCCTTCTCGGCCGCCTCCTTGAATGCCTTGGTGTTGGATGCATACGCCTTGGCGAGCTTCTCGAATGAAGCCTTCTTACCCTTGGGCGGATCGTTCTTGGGCAGCGACTCACCGTAGGTTGCAAACTCTTTCGCTTGTTTCTGAATCTCTTCCCAGTCGGGCGACTGACTTTTCAGCGCGGCTTTCACCGTGCTGAGCGGCGACTTCGCCCCCTTATGCAGGGTGTCCATGATCTTCTTGATCGACGGCGTCTCATCATCGTTCGAGGCCCCCGCCGAACCGACAACCAAGCCCGCCATCGCCAACACCGAGACCACGCTCGCCGTGCAGATCAACCACTTCATACCAAGGCTCCTTCTTCCAGAGACCTCCGACGCCAAGCGATCCAAGCCAACCATCCTGGAGTTTAAATCGGTGGCAAGTCAATGGTCTGGCGGTGCGACAAAGCAACCTTCCGTGGAACGTGCTCACGGCAGCAAGTGAGCCGCCCATGTGAATGCCTCGGATCTGGGGCGTCATCCTGCGGGCGTGGACCGCAGCCACACCTGATATGTAACCCGTGATTCAGACAGGCCCAGGACTGTGAATTCTGTGGTGCGACCCTACGTCAATTGCGTCACAGCCCTTGCGGGCATTGGAGTTACGTGTGACGCAGTCAGAAAAGCCTGCGTCACGCTGCGTCACACCGCGGATTTGCAGGCGGCACAATGTGGCGTGCTGGAATAATCGGAGCGGCGACAGCCGGCGCATCACACCCTTCGCCAACGGCAAAAGACACAGCCGGTCCCCTGGCTGGTCATGTGCTGCTGCTTTGCCTCCGCGGCTGGTCCGGCCCGCGCGCACTTTTCTCCTCGGCAATTCACGGCCACCGTTGGTGCCTTCGCCGTGTTCTTGGCCGCCGGCCTCGGGCGGCTGATCCACCCCGCGTGTCAAGTCCCGATTGAGCGCCAGAATTCGCCGCATCGTCAACAGGCTCTTGTTCTTGTGTAATCCTAATGCTTTCATCGAAATTGGCTTCGCTCGTCGCATTCTTGCTGATTGCGCCCTCAGGATGCGGCCGGTCACCGGATTGGATCGGACGGATTGGACGGATCAGACGGATCGGACGGATAAGACCCGGCGGCCACGCAGCGCGAGATAAAAAGAAGCGACGGGCGCTTCAGGCGGGAAGAGACCGAGCGGATTCACACGCCTGGCCGATTGATGGAACGTTTGTCTCCGCCAGATTCTTAGTTGCGATCCCGTTGCAAAACCGGCCCGAATTCCGCGTGCGTTCCGCGCCGTCGGGGAGATCTTACCGATTGTGCCAAACGAAAGGGGTCCGGCGGCCATTCGCAGCCGTTCCCACACGCCGCACGACCCGCCGTGTGGTAGAATTGAGAAAGTTTGCGCCTCGGCGATGGCTCTCTGCATCGCGACATATCTCCCAAACAGTATTTGTGGGTCGGAGAGTGCTGAGACTGTACTGGCCTGGTCCACCCCAAGCGAATTCGCTGAGGGCTAGGGGTGGGTATTGACCAAGGATGAAGGGTGCATCAGGCATCTCGCCCCTTTCAGTCCGCTTTGGTCGGTAATTCCCCGAGGTCCCGCGAACTGCTTGGTTCGATCTCGAAGTTCATTTCTCTCGCGGTTTTTCGTCATTCTTTCGCTCTCCCTTTTCCGCACTTCTGCACTGCAACTTTCCCTCGACCTTCGCGGTCGACTCTGCGTCCGACCAGCTCTGGTGCACCTCCCGATCGTGCACTCCCGCCGAAGTATCAGTGCGCGGCAATTACTCGGCAATCCCCCGTGTTCTCACCTCGGGGCGGCACGGTCGTTGGCGAGCTCGGCTGGCGCACCCCCACATGGCGACGGCAGTCCTCTGCACAAACTCAAGGAAGATTTCGGCTTTCGTCGTGCCGCGATGTGCTCCAGGAGTGGCACAAAATGGCACGCGATGGCACTTTTCAGCAAGTCTCCGTGTTGCCCCGCGCCGTGCAAGGGCCTGGGCTGGCCGGCACGGCCTCGAGGGGCAAGGAAGGGGAGGAACAGCCTCAATAAGTCTCGACCTCTCCAGAACGCAGACAATGCAACCGAGGTCTCTCATGAAATCTGAACCACGATGAGGGTGCCAAAGTGCGCGTGAGGATGCAACGGCCGCAGCAGGGGCCGCTTGAGAACCTCGGCCAATGACAGAACATGAATTGGCCGGAGCTCATCGCGTGCGCGCACTCTCCACCCCCGGATACACTAATTATGAATCATCGTCGAAAATTGGGACGTACCTACCGCACGGTATACCGCGCGCAATGCGCTCCCAAGCGTTTGGCTAATTGGCGGTTGTGGTGTTTTCCCGAATATTGTTCGGCGACATTAGCAAAGGGTCGGCTGTGCGGGAGTGATTTGCGCAGTCTGACCACCACGAGGTGTCGTGCCGCACGAGGGATGCGATCATCTGGTTACAGCAAAAAAGTCGGGCGGCCGCAACGATTTCATGAGGCTGGAACCGAGCGATCACTTCACCGAAGGATGCCGCTCTCGGGTAAAGCTTCGCCTAACCCGTGCTGCGACGGAATGGGCGCAGTCGAACCTTTGCCGGATTTGTGGCCGCCGAGCGTTCAGGTGTCATGGTTTGGCGATTGCCAGGATCAGGAAGCGTCGTTGGGGTCGAGTGCCATTTCACGACGCTTTTCGTCCGACATCTTCCAAGGCAAGAACGGATCGATGTCCACCGGAACTTGCCCGCCACGTTCGGCACAACTTTGCAGGAACCAGGTCAGCCACTTACGAATGTTGATCTTGGACAAGCTAAGGGTCGCAAACAGGGAAAAGAGCATTGCCGCCAGCCGTCCGCTCCACAGGGCGCCCGACCCGTAGTAGTTCTTGCGGCCCAACGCAGGACCCCGGGCCTCACGCTCGGAGGCGTTGTTGTCCAGCGGGATGCGGAGGTCGTCCACGAAGCGGGTCAGGCCGTCCCAATGCTCCTGAAGACTTACGAGCACATTGCGGCAGGGAGTCGGCAATTTCGGGTCCGCCAACTGCGCCTCGGCTTGGACCCGTATGGCCGCCACGGTTTGTCGCAAAGCACTGTCGGCAGCGGTGAATACCACGCTGCCAGCCGGGGAGCCCCGACGCTGACGATGGTAGCGGTACAAGTCACGAATTCGCCGGAGCCAGGCCAGCGCCCAGTCGTTTGTGCTCCGGCCATGCCTTGCCGAGTTTGACGAAATCCCGCCGGACGTGCGCCCAACAAAAGACCAGCACCACGTTTCCCAGCTTCACCTGAGCCATGGCCTTGTAAGCCGAGTAGCGGTCGACCATCAGCACCACGTGGGCTTCGCCGGGGAAATGCCCCTCGGGCACGTCATGGCTGCGGCTGGGATCCAAGCGAAAGACCACCGTGTCCTCGCCCAAGAAAACCCACAGCCACCAGCGATAGCCTGTCTTGCCTTCCAAGTCGATGAAGACCATCCAGCGCGTCTCGTCAGCTTGGGCGAAGGCAGATTTGGCATTGCGCGCCAGCAGAGCCTCGTACAGCGGCTGAAACAACGGTTCTAGGCGTTCCAAGCCACCGGCCACGGTGCCAGCCGCCAAGTCCAGACCCAGCAACCGCCATTGGTTCAGCAACCTCTCGGTGGGCCGATGGCTGGAAAACTTGTCGATCAGGATCTCCACCCACACAGAGACGCCCAATAATCCCTTGGGAATGAGCTTGGGAGCTGGCGGAGCACTGAACGTTCGGGGACAGTTCGAGCAGGCGCATGTCCGGCGGTACCGTCGTCGCCGGATCAAGCGGCGATACGGCCGCACCTCGATCTCGATCTGTTCGGAATCCTCAGAGTCACTGGGGGACAGGGCTGCACCGCACTGGGGGCAAACACGCTGGTCCTCGGGTAACTCGCGCGGATCCTCGACGACCGGCAGATGGCTGTAATCCCGCCGTGGCGGACCGGGCCGATCCTTCCGCTGGCCTCGCTTGGGCGATGCCGAAAGCTTCTGATCGTCGTTCTCGCCTTCGAGGTAATTCGAGCGATCGCGGGTCGAAGATTTTTCGCTCTTTCTACCGAAGAGTTGATCTTGGAGCTTGCGATTCTCACCGCGAAGTTGTTCGACCTCGGCTTCCAGGTGCTCGGCCCGATGAACGGCCCGAGCATGCTGAGCCTTCCAATATCCGACCTGTTGCCGCAGTTCGAGATTCTCGCGCCGCAGGTGGGTGACTTCTTGCCGCAACTCGGCGACTTCAGACCGGAGTTGCCGTATCAAGTCGGACAGATCAGCCGGCTCGGTGACCGGAAGTGGACGGACAAGCGTGTCTTCCATGACACCGACGCTTGTAACCCAAACCCGGCCCTGATGAAAAGATCAACTCCCCGCAGAAACGGGTTAAGCGAAGCTTTACGCTCTCGGTTGCGTAAACCTTGTGCCATTCAGAGACCAAGCGGGCGCACACGCTTGGCCGAGTACCGGCCACGTGTATCACTTCAGTTCCGACCGGCGGGGATTCTCCGTTGCCTTTTCAGCAACTTCCAGGCGCAACGTCTGCGCCAAGAAAATCGATCCTGCGGGGGAATCAGTAGGGCAATTGAACGGCACCAGTTGGCCATCATGATAACGAATCTCGTTTACCCGCGATGGCCCAAACGAGGAGGGGTCGGTTCCTTTTCATCCAAAACAAGAAGGTCAGCCAGAACGTCTTCAGCGAAACTTTACCTCGGGACGCGGTGCAATTCCCGCCGCCTCCACTTTTTCTGAACACGCGTCTAGTTACAACTCCTCGCGATACATCACGTCCGAAGCTGCTAGTATCAACGAGTTTGCGACATGACGAAGGCGATCTGCGTCAACGAGCGGCAGCGAGCGCCACACCGCGTCCACTGGCTGCGACCAAAAGCGCTACTGATTTCGATGTAGCTCCCATCATACCGACGATCGCCGTGCAAGCTCACCTTTCGGAAAGCCGGCTTCGGTCGATTAGACAGACGTGCGCAACGGGGCCCCCGCATTTCCGGGGTGAAGAAAGGACGATACCTTGGCCTACCTCGTCCATCCACCGTCGGAACCCTCAAGACTGCGCGACGACTACTTATCGTTCTTCTGTCTCTTGCCCTCGACATCCCATTCCCGCTTCTCGCCTCCGAATTCCGACGCACCCGTCCCCTTGAGCTTGTCCCCGTCAATCTTCAGCTTGTACTCGACGGTGAAGCCGTCATCCATCCCCGCCAACTTCCGCTCGGCGGAGAATGTCAGCGTACCGTCCTTCAGCTTCAGATCCTTGAGCTTCGTCTCGTGCTGGTCCGGCCAACTCATCGTCCCGGCGAGGTTGTCCCCGTCCTTCTTGATCTTCAAGGTGGATGTCCGCTGCTGTCCGCCGATCTCATACTCGCACTTCCATGTCCCGACCGGATCGACCACCTTGTCGTCCGCCGCGTCCGCCAGGCCGCATACCCCGAGAACCAACGCCATTGAGAGAATCGCCTTCATGATCGCCTCCGACGATTGTGGCGCAACGGAAGCAGTCCAACGTAGACCGCCACCCGCCGCGCACGATGCCAAACCGCATGGTGTACGCGAGTAGTCACACTGACGAAAGAAATTGAACAGTTCGCATCGACGTACCAGCCAATCCCATGACTACGCGGTCATTCGCTCTTGCTCGGCTCCGGGGGCATCGGGAAGCGCTCCTGGATCCACGCTTGCCACAGCGGTGTCTCGTGGGCGACGGTTCCGGCCGCCTGATCGCCGTAGAGGTAGAAGCTGAGCGTAACCATGACTGAGCCGCCGAAGTTGACGGCGCCCAGGGCGGCGGCACCTGGCCCCGGCTTGTCGAGCCGCAACAAGGCGTTGCACGGACTCTGGCTGACGTGCTCCACCACGCCGCCCAGCGCCGGGACGCCGGCCGGGGCAGCCGAACGCTGCCCGGCTGTCACGCCTTTCAGCCCCAGCGCCGCGGTCAGCGTTTCCCAGGCCTCCGCTTCGGTTCCCTCGGCGGGGGCAATCCATTGCATCATCGCGGAGCGTTGGCCGCGGAAGTGCGTGAGATAAATCCGCAGGATGCGGAAGAAGCCAGGCCAGCCGGATTCGGTGCCTTCCAACTGGTTGTCCCAGTCGTCCGTGCTGGCGAAGAGGCTATGCACCACGCGGACGACGCAGATGCCTCCCCCGCGCGCTTCGACGCTCCACTGGTCCGCGATGGGCGGCGAGCCAGGGGCCCAGCCAGGGGCCTCGGCGGCAAACATCCGCGGCGGATCCCAGGCCGTCACGACGGAACGGGACTCCATGCCCGGGCCAAAGTTTAACTTCACCGCGACGGGCTTCCCGTCGCGCTCCTCGAACTCAGTCGGCACGAACCAGGACGAAATACCCGGCCCGGTGGCGATGGCCTGCCAGACTTCCTCCGGCGTGCCGGGGACCTCGACTTCGACCTGAACTGAACGGCGTCCGGAGGCTTCTTTCTTCACGCTCATGATGACTCCTTGGGATCGGATTTCTGCGGCAGAGGGTGCGCTACGACCACCAGGCGATGCGCGCGGCCGCCGGGGGCGGATTCGTCGTGATACTTCGAAACGAGTTTCGTGATGGCCTCGGTGAGTTCGTTGCTGAAAGCCGCCCGGTCCGCCGCCGACCGGAAGCGAACCTCGGTATCCACGGCCAAGGTCGCCAAGCGTTTGCCCGCCTCTTTCGCACGACGAACGAGGTCACCCACCTCGCGGACGACCCGTGCGCCGAAGGCGATCAAATAGCTCGCGGACAGCCGATCGGCTTCCCGATTCGGATCAACGGCGACCGGGCCCAAGGCGCTCGGCGAAACGACGTAGGAAGCAGCCGTCGCCACGAACAGCCGTTCCGTCAGCCCACCCCACTTGCGTTCCTGGGCCAGCCGCACCAGCCCGTGCGCCTCCAGCGCGTGCATATGGTAGTTGACCTTCTGCCGAGCCAGGCCGACCCGCGTGGCCAACGTCGCCGCCGAGGCGGGTGCGACTAGCTCGGAGAGCAGGCGACTCCGCATGGGCGCCAAAGCCACCGCCGCCGCCGCCGGATCATCGATGACTTGGATGTCGAGCATCAGGAGAAGGTAGCACTGACAACTATTGTTGTCAAGGATTGATCAAGGCTTTTTCTGCCGAATTCGCGGAGTCGATAGCGTGCCGCAGAATTGTGAAGTTGCCGGGATTTGAACTTTTGTTGGGGGTGGTTGTTCTAACGGCGGATTTCAAATTCTGAATCGAATCAGGTAAAATCTTGCCGTCTCTAACCGATGTCGATACGGACCGTGAACGCGGTCAAACTGGTATGAAACGATCGACATGAAACTCGATGCCTCCGTAACGATCCGCGACCGGATCGACGATCTCTACCGCTCTGACTCACGTCGCGTGTTTGCTTCACTCGTCCGATTGCTGAAGGATTTTGATCTAGCGGACGATGCCATGCACGAGGCGTACGCAGCCGCCGTGGAGATTTGGCAACGAGATGGGGTGCCGGCAAATCCGAGAGCGTGGTTGATCTCCACTGGAAAATTCAAGGCGATCAATGCGCTTCGTCGGCAAGGCCGCCTGAAGGCACTTCAGCCCGAAATCGCTTCGCGAGTAGACGAAGTCGCCGATGAAAATGCGACCCGGGCCGCCACGGAGATCGAAGACGATCGATTGCGTCTGATCTTCACCTGTTGCCATCCCGCCATTGACCCAAAGCTGCAGGTGCCGCTCACGCTTCGCGAGGTCTGCGGACTCACGACCGAGGAGATCGCCCACGCGTTCTTGACTTCCAAGGCAACGATGGCCCAGCGAATCGTACGCGGCAAGGCGAAGATTCGTGATGCACACATTCCCTATGTCGTTCCGTCTCTGAGGGACCTGCCCGAACGGCTGGACGCGGTCCTTTCCGCCATCTATTTGGTGTTCAACGAAGGATATGCGGCCTCGCAGGGCGCTTTGCTCTTACGGGTTGATCTCACAGCCGAGGCCATTCGACTGGGCCGGTTACTTCTCGAGTTGCTTCCCGATCCGGAGGTCAAAGGGCTCTTGGCCTTGATGCTGCTCCACGAATCGCGCAGGGAAGCACGTGTTTCCCAAGACGGTGAAATCATTCTGCTTGAAGAGCAGGACCGCTCCCGTTGGGACTATCCAATGATTTCCGAGGGCACGGCACTGGTGGAAGAAGCCCTTCGGTCGGGACGGATTGGTGCGTACACGCTCCAAGCTGCCATTTCGGCAATTCATGCCGAGGCCGACACCGCCGCCCAGACGGACTGGAATCAGATTGTCGTGCTTTACTCCGTACTACAGCGAGTCGATTTATCGCCCGTCGTCGAACTCAATCGGGCGGTCGCGGTAGCGATGCGGGACGGACCCGAGGCGGGGCTGGTCCTGATCGATGCGATTCTAAAACGCGGGGACTTGGTGGACTATCACCTTGCCCACGCGGTGCGCGCGGAGTTGTGCCGTCGCTCCGGAAAAATGTCCGACGCGAAGAACTCGTATGAGCGAGCACTCTCGTTGGCTCGACAGGAACCCGAGCGTCGATTTTTAACTCGGCGACTGTCCGAAATCTAATTCTCGCCCAAAATCTCTTCTGCGAACTGTGTGTGCGACAGATTCCTGGCCCGATTTTGCAGATAGTTGTCGATTGGTGGGACCGATCACCGAAATGGGTTCTCCCGCACTTTCGGTGATCCCACCCTCGCTGGCCACGACTCGGCGATGAATGTCGTTCCATATCGAGTGTCGATCGCGTACGGATGGCGACGCAGTATTGCCGGGAGTACTGAGCCGCGCTGGTCATCGATCTGTTTCGCTCCCCAATCGCCCGGCGCCGGGTCCTGAGATGTTTGGGACAGCGAATACCTTACGCGATTCCGTCGGCTGCGCGACGTTTGTTTGTTGCGCACGTGGCTCAAGCCCTGGGAGGCGATGACGGTCAAGCAGCGCAGAGGATTCGTGCCCTCAGCAAAACGAACCCCGCTCTGCCGTACATCTGCCGCTTGACGGTCTTCAGGCGGTTGATGTGTCCTTCTACCGGGCCATTGCTCCACCGCTGGGTCACAGCCGCGAGTACTGCTGATTCGTCTCGCCGGATGCCATCGGCGAATCGCCGTATATCTGGAGATGAGGACACTTCGGCTTTTACCAGCCAATCGCTCAATGTCTTGGACGAGCGCTTTCGGATTAGGTCCGCGAACTCATCAGCTGAAAAGTTTCACCGCTGAAAAAGTAAGAAAAGATTTTGGTTTTTAGGTGGCCTCGAGTCCGGCGGTTTGGAGTAGCTCTTTGAGTGCTCGGCGGACTTGGCGGAATTCTTTTTGCAGAGGGGGCTGGGGGGAGCCGACTTCCGGAGGCTCATCCAGAGGTTCCCCTATTGTGCCGTTGAGGCACTCTTTGAGTTTGATGATCGCTGTGCCTTGGGCCATCCCCTGGGGCGTCAGCACGTAGCGCGTCGTTCCCTCCAGTTTGCGAAGCAATCCCTTGGCCTGCAACTTGAGCAAATCGTAGCGAAGTTGAGCCGCCGTATAGTCGTCAGGGCTCAGCCCGAAACGGCGGTGCACGTAGCTGCGTAGCTCGCGGTTGCGGAACCCGGTGATGATGTGGGCAAACTGAAGCACTGCCGCCAGCACCCAAGTCAGACGGAGATTATGCAGGTGAATGCCGGGCACGCGTTGTCCCTGTGCAGGGACAGTGGGCTGTCCGAGCTTCTCCACAAAATCAGCCGCGACCGTGGTGTGGTCGATGGTGTCTTGCCAGCGCAACAGGCGTTGATTGCAGTGGTCCATACAGCGCAGCAGATAAGGCAGGTTGACGAGCGCCTTGCCGGTGCCGAACTCGCGCACGTCGTGCGTGCATGTCTCCGTGCGGAGGCCCGCTCCTTGTTTGTTGTACTGTTTGATGTAGGTCTTCTTGTGCCATGCCTTCAGACAATAATCTTCCTGGGTGGTGCGATAGACGCGACCACCAGTGCGGCGGGCCTGCACTTGGCGTTGGAAGAGACGGCTGATGACATGCGGTTGGCCAACGACTCGGCCCCGGTCCAGCAACCGACCGAACAAGGCGTTGAGCCGGGTGGCCGTGGCGAAGATCAAGTTATGACAGCGTTCAACTTGGTCCAGATACCACTGGTAGGTGAACCCTTCACGGCGCGCCGCCGGGGTCAGCAAGGGAATACAACGATAGACCCAGCGATTGCAAAAAGCAGCGATGGTTTGAGGTGTGAGCGCCTCACAGGCGCGATGGAAGACGTTCGGTTTGTCCACGGCCACGAACAGGTTATCGCGCATCTCGAAACCGACCTGGCGATTGCGCAGTTGCTGGGCCACGAAATGGTGGCCATTGAGGCAGACGGTGACACCAAAGGGCGCGTAGCTGCTGATGCGGATGGAATTGCCGACGCCGAACTGGCGATCCTTGATGAAGAAGTAGTAGTGATTGACGCGGCGGCGGCCACGGGCGATCTTGCGTGTTCTGTCCTCTCCGTGCTTGGGGACGTAGGAAACGAACGATGAAACTTCCTCCTGAACTTTGATGATGCAGTAAATGGCTTCATCGCGGTCAGCCACGCGGTCCAGGAACCGAGCAGCTTGATCAACGTGCCCCTCACCGGGCTTGGCCGCGAGCAGCGGGATGCCGTTCGTTTGGGCCAACGCCTCGACGGACTGCACGAACTCAGTGGTGAGCTCTTGGAGGTCGCGGGGCTCGATCCAGTCGACACCGCGGAAGCGCTGAAAGAAGGCACCGAGCATTCCCACATTTTGCAGTTTCATGATGTGGCCGCGGACGCGCATGCGGTCGATGAGGGAATACTCCAGGGTGATGTCCTCGGCAAACCGCTCGGCTAAACTGGTCATGGGAGGCTCTCCTCGATACACGTGATGGGACCGAGTCCCGCAAGGAGAGTTATACTCTCCTGCCGATGAGAGAGCCTCCCTCATTCCTTTCCCGGTTGAAGGTTCACTTCACTAGGTCCAACGCAGTTGCCAACTCGTCACTGCTGGCGCGAATCGCATCGATTCGCCTCTGCTCATTGGGCTTGCGATTCTCGGGCCGACGGACCCATTCGAACGACAACTGCCTCGGTGATGGAGGGGACGGAGCAGATGGCCTCGCCGCCCCGGCGCGCTCACGTCTTTTCCCCGCCACGCCGAGCCGTTTCCTGACGTACCGCTGCACGCTGTTGTACGAGCCGCGGAAATCTCTCGTCACCAATTGCCGGTGCAACTCGGCCGCGTTTGTACAACCCTCGGCAATACGGGCGTCGATCCATTCGCGGTGCGCGTCCCATCGGGAGCGCCATGCCCGTCCCGGTTTCCAGTCCGGACACTCTTTGCACCGTAGGTAGCGCCGTACCGTGTTGAACGACATGCCAAGTTCCCGAGCGATCCGCCGTGCCGAGTGGCGTCGTCGATGGCGCTCGTGGACCTGCTCGAACCGCTCGATCTTTTTCCTTCGTCGCGCCCGTTGGGCTTGGAGTTGAGGTGATTCCGCAGTCGGATCGGCTATCGGCTGCGGAGGAGACGATGGCTCACCCGCGGTGACGGCGCGCGCGGCGTCAGGCAACGCGGGACTGCACGGCGATTCCGTAGCCGCTGCGGGCGCTTTTACGGCTTCGTTGACCTCGTCGGACTGTCGCTCAAACAGCCGCTCGATGGCCTCTCGCAAGTTCTTCAACAGGTGCCAGCGATCAGCGACTTGCAGGGCATTGGGCGCCGAATCGGCGGCCGCTTGAGCATAAGTCGATGAGCGATCACGACTGATGAGTTCGACTCCGGGATGGTCGTCCAACCACTTCTTGACGGTCGTCGCATCGCGATCGGGCAAAAGGTCGATGATATCACTCCGCTCCAAGTCCACAACGATCGTGCCGTAGCGTTGACCCTTGCGCCACGCCCAGTCGTCGATACCAACGAATCGGGGTGGCGAAGGAGACCCGCCTTCGAATTGCTTCACGCGCCGGAGAAGCGTGTCAGGACTTGTAGAGATGGCCAAGCAAACGGTCAGACGGGAGCCGGGCTCGCCGCCAAGGGCAGACCCGACTGCTTCATGGGTTTGGCGGAGTCGATCGGTGGTACGGCTATACGGACGAGCAAATCCCAACAGGCGCTCGGCAAAGATCCGTCGTGGACATTGGGCATCCGTGCAAAAGAACCGTCGGACCATGATTGCGAGCCGAACGGCCCTGCCGAAGCAAGGTAAGTCAGCAAGGGCGCGGTGATAACGGCTGTGAACGCGGTTTGACTCCGCACCGCAGATCGGGCAAGGGGCAGTCGAAGCGGTGGTCTCCAGCGAGAGCGTGAGTGTGCCAGCCTCGACGTAGTGATCGAGTCGACTCTGGGCGGGACCCCCGAAATACTCTAACGGGAACAAAAATAAGCCTCCGTGCATGCGGCGCAAGTTGGCTGAACATAGCCATGTGATGCTTACAATACGAGCGCCAATCATCGAAAGTGCGGGAGAACCAATGAGTCATGTTCGATCGCGAAGACGACAGCGCGTCCGGTGGCTGGACGGGGCACGATGTGATCGGCGCGCACAAACCACTCGCTCGGCACGCGGTGAAATGCGCGGAGTGGCGCCCGACACAAGATGTGACGTGGCCGAGCTTGGCGGGGCCGGGCCGGCCAGACGTTCGAGCTTGGCGAGCCGGGCGTGGTGGACAGGACCACCGCCAATTCACTGGCCGCAGACCACCGCGGGCCACGACAGGGTGACCAGATCGTCAAGACGAAGCCCCCCTCGGGGAGCTGCTTGCGGATTCTGGATCAGGGCCTGGGGCCAACGCGAGCCCGCTGATCAAGGAACCGGCCGCTTCAACAGCCTAGCATAGAGGCTGGCTCGTTGAAGGGTGGGTTGGACATCCCTGGCGCTCACGCCGGGTGCAGCTCACTTCGCATCAAACACCCGAACCGGAGCCGACGTCGAAATTCGTCCGTTCATGGAATCGGAGGACCTTGCCGCGGCGATCGACCCCGCAGTGCCAGAACAGGAAACCCGTCTCAAGGTCCGGGCTCAAATGATTAATTGGTCTCCCTGAGTCCCAACCCCAAGTCCCACTCGCCACAGAGAACGCCATGCCGCGCGAGGAAACCACGACTTTCCTCACGTCTCGCTCCAAACGATTGAGCTTGCCCGACTGGGACCCGAAAGGCGGTTTTTGGCGGCACGAATCAACCAACTGACCAGTCAGGCCATTTTTGAAAAAACTCCGCCCGTGCTGTCGATTGCGGTCTGTTCCGTTTGACTAATCGGTGAGAGCTTGGCAGCGTGAAGGCCGAGCAAATCCAGCAGGACAGTCCTTGAACGGAGAGTCGCATGAAATACGTCTGTTTAGGGTTCTTCGACGAGGCGGCGTTTGCTCAGATTCCGCAGGCAGACGCGCAGAGAATGATGGAGGAGTGTTTTGCCTACGACGATGTACTTCGGCGTGGCGGGCATTTCCTGGGCGGAGAAGCGCTCGATTCCGCCCGTAACGCAGTCACGCTTCGGATGAAGGATGGCGAGGTCCAAGTCACCGATGGTCCGTATGTGGAGACCAAGGAAACGCTCGGCGGCATTCTGCTCTTGGAAGCGCGCGACCTGAACCACGCCATCGCGCTCTTGTCGAAACACCCGGCGGTGAGGATGAAGTGGGGAACGCAATTCGAGATCCGTCCGGCTAATGAAGAGATGAACCGCCTAGTCGCCGAGCGGAGCGCGGCGGTAGCTAAAGAGGCCTCATGAGTGATCACCCGACGGCGCTGGGCGGCACGTGCAGCGCGCGCTTCGACCCCCTGCGCGAGCTGTGCGCCGCCAAACTCGAGTCGGGCGAAGACCTCGGCGCCTCACTCGCCTTCAACATCGATGGCGAGATGATCGTCGACCTGTGGGGCGGCTGGGCGAACGAGGCCCGCACCGTACCGTCGACCGAGAACACGATCACCAACGTGTTCTCCACCACTGGCACAGCTTCTCGACTGGGTAGGTCTCCGGCTGGTCGTCCACGAGCTTGTGGTGGACCTTGCAGAGCAATACCAGAGTGTCGTATTCGTCAAGATCGTCCCTACCGACGCCGATATACCCACGCGCGGAGGTCACGCTCTCGGCCGTGCTCCGGAAACCCGGTTCTGGGAATCTCACTCCGGAGAGTCGTTCAACGATCGTCAGCAGAAGGTCGTCAACCGCCTATTGGACGGGTTCGAGGGAAAACTCACGTCGTCAAAATGGGCGAAACTGGCCGGGTGTTCGCAGGATACGGCCCACCGCGACATCATCGAACTAGTCCTCAACCAAGCGTGATATATACTTCGCCGACGTTAAATTTTAAGAAAAAGCTCGAAAACCTCCGGGGTTTATGGAATAATGTAGGTTCAATCACATCCTCACTGTTCCAAGACCAAAGAGGCTTTCGAGTGACTGCTACTCTCCGAAAAAAACGTCTGGCTCGCAAGAAGAGAATGTTTCAGGAAGGACGGCGGCGAATTCGTCTCCGCCTCGAGAATGTGTGCGAGGCCGAGCGGCCCGAACCCATGATGACCGCCACCAATATCCACTACGAACACGCTCATCGCGTCAAAGGGCTCTGTGCCGGTGGTATCGGCGCCATTTTCATGATGGCTCGAGCGATCGGCTTAGTCGACGGTATCAATCGGGACCTCCATCTTCTCAAGCGACATTTGCCCTATCACGAATCCGACCATGTCCTGAACATCGCCTTCAACACCGTTGCCGGCGGCCAGCGGATGGAGCACCTTGAACTTCGGCGCAACGACGAGGTCTATCTCGATGCCCTGGGCGCCAAGCGGATTCCCGACCCCACCACCGCGGGTGATTTCTGCCGGCGATTTACACCTGCCGACGTCCTGACCTTGATCGACATCATCAATGACGCCCGCCTTCGCGCCTGGGCACAGCAATCCGCCGAGTTTTTCGAGGAAGCTTTCGTCGATGCGGACGGCACCATGGTCCCAACCGATGCCGAGTGCAAGCAAGGCGTCGACATCGACCACAACGGCGACTGGGGTTATCAGCCCCTGGTGATCTCGCTGGCCAACACCGCCGAGCCGCTCTATCTGGTCAATCGTAGCGGTAACCGTCCCTCACACGAGCAGGCCGACGTCTATCTCGACAAAGCGGCCAACCTCTGCCGTCAAGCCGGGTTTCGCAAGATCACCATGCGGGGCGACACCGACTTCACACAGACCAAGCACCTGGACCGCTGGGACGACATGAAGGACATCCGCTTTATTTTCGGCTTCGGCGCACATCCCAAACTGGTGGCCTTGGCTGAAGACCTCCCGGAGGATGCCTATTCCTACCTGGAACGTCGACCGAAGTATCAAATCAAGACGGTTCCCCGCCAAACGCCCGAGCGGGTCAAGGCCGGGATCGTCCAAGCTCGCGGGTATGAGACGGTCCACACGATGGAAGAATGGGTGGCCGAGTTCGATTATCGACCGGTGGTCTGCAAAAAGGGCTATCGGCTCATCGTGGTCCGCAAGCGGCTCGAGGTTGAGAAAGGGCAGTTGGTGTTGTGGGAACGGTATCGCTATTTCTTTTACATCACCAACGACCGCACCACTCCGGCCGACGAGATCGTGTTCTTGGCCAACGGCCGCTGCAATCAGGAGAACTTGATCGCGCAGCTCAAGGGAGGGGTCAAGGCACTGACGACTCCAGTGGATAACCTGGTCAGCAATTGGGCCTACATGGTGATGGCATCGTTGGCTTGGAGCCTTAAGGCCTGGACGCCCTGCTGGTGCCGGTAACGCCTCGGCACGCGGATAAGCATAACACCGAGAAACGGACCTTGCTGCGAATGGAGTTCGCGACGTACTGCGCGGCTTTTATTCAGATGCCATGCCAGATTGTGCGGAGCGGACGCCGATTGATCTATCGCTTTCTATCCTGGAACCCCTGGCAATCTGTATTCCTACGGTTGGTGGACCGGCTGCACGGCTCCCTGTTGTGTTGAGCGAACACAACCTTGAAGTCGGAGTCTGGATGCTCCGATGCACCTGGGCCGCCAAGAGAAGAGAGGAGAGATGTGCATGAAAAGGCAGGTTGAGGATGACGAACGGGGGCCGCGCCCCCCGGCATGTGGAAGCTGCGCCTGTTACCCACGCATCCACATGCATGGATTGTAGGTGTGCTCGGTTAATATATCACGCTTGTTTTGGGACTAGTCAATCGGGGCATCCTCGCATGCGAAACGCTCGGGAAACCAAAGACGGATCGCCTCCAGCCGTGTTCGCGTTGCGAACAAGACGCGGGGGGAACCGGTCCGGGAGCGGAAGTCAGTCTCAAACGATGTCGCGCCCCCGAGTCCCGTTCGGTGAATCATGTCGCTGCTTGCTCGTGCTTGACGCGATCTCAACGCCACGCTTGCATCAACTGCTCAGGCTGCGGTACTGTTCCTCGAAACACCCAGGGCCATCACATGAGCTACGACTTTGCATTCTGGGAGAGTGATCAACCCCTCGAGGACGAGGAGGCGGCGGAAATCTACAATTCCCTTGCCGAACACGGTGCCAGCGACAAAGCCAAACCCTCCGCTGAGAAAAGAGAGGTGGCCAGCGATGAGAAGGACGCACACAACTCGGCCTGGAGTGATCGGGGCTTTCCTGATGGGTTTGGCCGCGACATCCTCCGCAGGGCAGTCCGCATCAGACAACCACGCCGGTTCGCTCCCCCTGAGGAAGTGTTGCCCGTGTACTCGCCCGACCCGGCGGACTCCTGGAACCGGGTCTTCCACGCTCTGTTTGCCCGTACCGTCCGCGTGCGGCTCTCGAAGGAGTTCGCCGGGGCAGCACCCTTGGAACGGGTCGAGGTCTCGGGGTTCCCCGACCTTCCCGTAAGCACGAGCACTTTCGAGCGGAGCGAGAGCGGCGACCGCGCTATCGAGCCGCTCGATCCGTTCCTGGTCCATGCGGGCTCGCGCAGAGCCCGCCAGCGAGTGCTCTTCGAACCGTCTTTCACCGGGCTCAAGCGAGCGCTCACCGACGCACTTCATGACGGGCCGCGTCGGTCCCCGCTCGCACGGGCACTCTTGCAGAGCGACCTGTGGGCGGCCCACGATGTGCTCTTCGCAACTCGGACCTCGGGTGAAATCCAGGGTGGATACAAGGAAGAACTCCTCGAACTGCTCGCCCGCTCGGTCAAGAATCTGGCCCTCTCGACGCGCGAGGTCGAAGGCCTGCCCGATAATTACGCCAGTGCTCGTCTCCCCTTCGACCTCTTCTCTGAGGACGGAGGATGGATCGAGATCGAGTATCTCCCCAACCGGGCCCACGACCACGCCGCTGACTATCGCCGCGCCACGAGGATCTTCCTCAAACCCGCCTCGGCCCCCGCGAATCAACACGAATGGCTCGACAGCCTGCGCGAACGGGGCGCCGATCGGATTGGGAAGCTGGACGCGGTGGCCTTGGCGGTGCAATTCCTGCTGGTCGATACGAACGGTGTCGTCGTCCCCACGAGGCTGACCTACGAAGTTCAGGTGCGCAGGTTCCTCAAAGGGGATACCGGAAAGTGGTCGGGAACGAAGCTGGCGGTCGCAGAACTGAGCCGCAAGGTGCTGCTCGAGGGCCAAGCCGGGGGACTACGTCCCGTGGAGGAACACTCTCCCGCCTATTTGCCCACAGCCGGAAACGATTACTTCTTTGCGTCAGCCCAGACGAGTCTGCCGGCACGTGAGGCAGTTCTCGCCCCGTTGCGGAAGCGTTGCGAGGCGTGTCACGGTGAGGGTGTCCGAAATGTCTTCACTTTTTCGGTTACCAATGGCAAGCCAGACGCCACCGCCCGTTATCCCGTCCGCAAGTTGAATTCTACAGACAACGAGCGTGCGCGTTTCGTCTCTCAGCGGAAGATGCAGCAGGCGGACTTCAGGGAGCTGAGGCGGCGTTGGGATCGCTAAATCATCTGTTGAATTATCGACTGGATCGGCATACTTCAGCATCTGCACGGGACTCGTTCTGCCGACCTGAACGAAAATCGGCGCAGGCTGGATTCATCACATGAAGGAATGCTGGAAGGCATCTCGGTGGAGCGAATTACTTGGCGCCGATCGACCGCAACTCCCCCGTCCGGCTCGTGTCATAGCCCGGTAGCTCGCCGAGAATGCGGCGATATTCGGGAGATCGCACGACCTCGCAAAGCGCCACCAGCCGGGGATCGTGCTTGATCGAGCCGGGGAAGGCGATCTCGTAAGCCTCGTGTCGCACGCTGAGAAACCCAAGGCCAGCTTCCTCGCTGGTCAGACGCAAACAAATACCGGCGTCAGCCCACTGTGCCCGGATAGCCTGGGCAACACCGCGGTGGTCGTGAGCTTGGTGCCGCCAGCGCAAGGGCGTCAGCTTGCTTGATGGTCCCAGCAGCTCGTCGAGACACTCTTGCGCCCCGAGCCTGGCTCGCGGCCTACCCAGCGAAGCCGAGCTCGCACGGCTGCCCGTATGGTCCCTAGCCGGGAGCCTGGAGCCAGAGCAATCCCTTCCTCCCAATCTGCAACCCGCAGCAACTGGATGTCTGAGGCAGGCCCTGCGCCCAAGTGCGCCGGATTGCCGCGGCATTCCCTTCCACCTGGTCGGAACGAGCCAGGTGCACGCCCGCCGCGTGCAGCAGGCCCTTCGCCAGCAAATCGAGCGCCGACCGGCTGGAACGCGAGAGGACGATCAGTCGAAAATCCCACCGCCGCATAAGCGCGGCCGCCAAGATCCCCACCGCAGGGTCGCAGCATGCCAGAACCAAGGTCCGTTCCGGATCAGCCTGCGAGTGGTCGAACAGCGCACCGTCACGAGCCATCCCATCGTGCGGCAAAAGGCCCAGCGCGGAGACCTCCACCGGATAAAGCCGCCGGCAGCCGCCGACCTGCGCGCGCCAGAACCGGCACACGTCGGAACCGGCCGGCCACGCCCAGCTACCCTCCTGGTTGGAACCCCCGTCGGCCTGCCGTAGCCGGAAAAGCGCCTCGACCGTGCAGCCCAGAGCCGCAGCCAGTGCCAGGGCGGCAGCCGTGGACGGAACCAACCGCCCCGTCTCGATCGCGCTCACGCCGGCGCGTGAAACTCCCGAACGACTCGCCAACTCCTCCTGCGACCACTCGAGTCGCATTCGATAGGCGCGCACTTCGTTATCGAGCATGGCCTCACCCGCTACGATCGTGTTCCGTCTCGACAGGATTGTAACAAGCCGGTCGCTTGATCGATATCTCAAAGAGAGGAACCACGCTGGGCTTTGCGACCAATGCCCGGCTCGCTCAGCAGTCAATCGGCGGGCCTGATTGCAAGACGCGATCGTGTCTGATAGGATCGTGTTGCGCTCTGACAGGATCGTGTCATCAGTGGAAAAAAGCTGCGCGTGACAGGCAAGGTGATCCGCGAGAACGACCAGGTTCGGATCCGCGTGGAAGATCCCAAGCAGATCAAGATCGTTGAGTCAAAGTAACCCGACCGGGAGAATTGAATGCGCAGACATCGAGGCTTCACGTTGATCGAGCTGCTCGTGGTCATCGCGATCATTGCCGTCCTGATCGCGCTCTTGTTACCCGCAGTTCAGGCTGCCCGCGAGGCCGCCCGTCGCTCTCAGTGTGTCAATAACCTCAAGCAGATCGGACTGGCCCTCCACAACTACATATCGGTGTACAGCGTGCTCCCTCCGGGGCGGGTGAACAGCCACATCACCGGCCAGGGCAACTGCTGGGGCGCCTACGCGGAGATCCTGGGCCAGCTCGATCAGCAGAACCTTTTCAACTCGTTCAATTTCAATCTCCCCCCGGATACCGATCCGACCACCACCCCGGCTGCCGCCAATGTGACCGGGTTCACCACCTTCCTGAGTGTGTTGATCTGCCCGTCTGACTCGCCGGAGGTGCTCGTCCCGGTCGGCAACGGCAATTATGCAACCCACAACTACCCCATGAACACAGGCTCGGGCTACTCGGTTGTCCAGAACCCGGCGCCACCGCTCACGGATCGCCCCAACGGCGTTCTGTTCGAGAACTCGGCAATCTCGCCGGCTGCGATCGTCGACGGGATGTCATCGACGATCGCGATCTCCGAGACCATCCGCTCGATCCCCGGCGCGACCTACGCCAACAACCCGCGCGACGTGTTCCTGATCACGGGAAACAACAGCACGACCGGCCCGCCGATCACGTCGGACGCCGATTACGTGAACCTGTGCCTGAGCCTGCCGCCCACAACCACTCAGTTTCAAGATACCCGTGGCGTTCGCTGGCATTACGGTGCACCCGGGCACAGCCTCTACAACCATCGGCGGGCGCCGAACGACCTCAGGCCCGATTGTCGTGGCGGTCTTCCTCACAGCAACCGCACCGACCCGATCTGGAACTGGCTCTCGCAGAACATCACGACCAGAAGTATGCACCCCAGCGGCGTTAACTCACTTGTTTGCGACGGCCACGTGACGTTCATCAAGAATTCGGTGAACGTTCTGGTCTGGCAGTCACTGGGAAGCCGCAACGGCGGGGAAGTCATCAGCGGGGATGCCTACTGATTGATCCACGTGCTTGAAAATGCCGCGACCATCCCCTCGAAAAACCCCTTCGCAAGGCGAGGAAAGCGGCGCGACCAAACCGTCGTGACCGTGCAAACGTGCGCAAGATCAATTCGACGGGATTGTATCAAACTCATCGACGAGTTATAATCAATCCGCCCTTCGATGAGGTTGCGCACGCGATTGCTGGCCAAAGGACATGTCCGGCCGTCATGACTCTTCTCCCGTCGAGACCTGTCACGTCCAACACCTTCGATGCCAACTCCCGGAGAAACCTCATGAGCTGCTCGATGGCAGGCGCACGCTTCAAACAAATCAAGACCGCTCTCGCGAAGCGAACACAACAGGGAGAAGTGGATGCGCCGACACCGAGGATTCACGTTGATCGAATTGCTCGTCGTGATCGCGATCATCGCTGTACTGATCGCGCTCTTGTTACCGGCGGTGCAGGCAGCTCGGGAGGCCGCCCGCCGATCTCAGTGCATCAATAACCTCAAGCAGATCGGCCTCGCTCTCCACACCTACATGTCGGTGTACACCGTCCTCCCCCCCGGGCGGGTGAACAGCCACATCGCGGGCCGGGGAAACTGCTCGGGCGCCTACGCCGAAATCCTGTGCCAGCTCGATCAACAGAGCCTTTTCAGCTCGTTCAATTTCAGCCTTCCCCCTGACACCGACCCCAACACGACGTTGGCGGCGGCCAACGTGACCGGGTTCACCACGTTCTTGAGCATCTTGATCTGCCCGTCCGACTCACCCATGGTGCTCGTCCCGGCCGACAACGGCCTGTATGCGACGCATAACTACCCGATGAACACTGGCTCGGGCTACTCGGTGGTGCAATACCCGACGCCACCGCTCACCGATCGCCCCAACGGCGTGCTGTTCGAGAACTCGGCGATCTCTCCGGCCGCGATCATCGACGGAATGTCGTCAACCATCGCAGTCTCTGAGAACTTCCGGTCAGTCCCTGGTGCGACCTACGCCAGAAACCCGCGCGACGTGTTCGTGGTCACGGGAAATAACAGCACGACCGGCGTGCCGATCACGTCCGACGCCGACTATGTGAATATCTGCCTGACCATCCCGACATCGAGCACGCAGTATCAAGACACCCGTGGCGTGCGCTGGCATTTCGGTTCGCCCGGGCACACGCTCTACAACCACCGGCGGCCGCCGAACGACGTCAGGCCCGACTGCCGCGGAGGCATCCCTCAAAGCGATGGGTCAGATCCGCTCTGGGGCTGGCTTTCCCTCAACATCGCGGCTCGCGGCATGCACCCCGGCGGTGTCAACACGCTTGCTTGCGACGGCCACGTGGTGTTCGTCAAAAACTCGGTCAACGTTCTGGTCTGGCAGTCGCTGGGAAGTCGCAACGGCGGTGAAGTCGTGAGCGCCGATGCTTATTGAGCGGATAGCTGTAAGGGCGCGCTCAAATCGGTCCTCCGGTGATGGTCATCCCTTCGGCGGTGCCCTTGGTATCGACTCGCCTGGACATTGGTAGCTCGATCAAGAATGTTGCGCCCGCCCCTGGCTGAGACGTCACGGAGATCTTGCCCCCGTGTTCGCGGATGATCTTCTGCGAGACCGGCAATCCCAATCCGGTTCCCCGCGAGCCCTTGGTCGAGGCGAAGATCTGAAAGAGCGCGGGAATGTCGGCCTCGTCGATCCCGCGACCGTTATCACAGACGGCGATCCGGACAATCGGCGTTTCGGGATTCCATTCGATCTTGATCGTGACCTGCGCGTCCTGCACGCCCTCACTGGCATCAATCGCGTTGGTCACGATGTTCAGGACCGCGCGGTGAATGCCCTCGGCGTCAATCGGCACCAGAGGCAAATCGGCGCAAGGCTCCCAGAGAAGCCGTACCCCCAGCTCGGCCGCGCGGGACTGCATGAGCTCAAACACGTCGCCGATCGTCTCATTGAGGTTGGCGGCCTCGAGCGCCGGCTCTCGGTCTTTCGAGAACGAAAGCATGTCCATGACCAGATTGTAGATCTTGGTCTGGTTCTTCTCGACAATCGTCCAGCCGCGGCGGACGATCGACTCGTCCTTGTCATTGAGCCCCAGGTCAATCAGGTAGCTGCCGCCGCGGATGCCTTGGAGGATGTTCTTGATGTGATGAGACAGGGTGGCGATCGTCTGGCCCACGGCGGCCAGACGCTCGGCCTGGATCTTGTCGTTGTAGAAGATGGTGTTCTCGATTGCCAGACCGGCTTGGTGGCCGATCGCGACCATCAGGGTGAGCTGGTCCGGGCTGAACCGGCCGCGCTGGCCTCCCTTGTCGCTGGCGACCACGCCGGCCTGGATATCCGAGTAGAGAACACCCAGGGAAGTATGCCGCCCCTGGATCGGCACGCAGATGGCCTCGCGGATCTGGTAGTCGACGATCGACTGGGCCGGGCTGAACCGCTTGTCGGTGGGAGCATCGCCGGTGATGACCCCTTCACCGCGCTCGAGAACATAATCAACGATCGTTTGCGAGATGGTCATCCGCTCGTCGGGCTCGGCTCCCTGGCGCCAGCGCACGGCCTTGGGGACGAGCTGGCCGGAATCGTCCTTGAGCAGGATCGCGCCACGATCAGCACCGATTGACTCGAAAACCAGCTCCAGAATTTGAGCCGACAGTGAGTCGATATCCAGGGTATTGCTGATGGCCTGGGTCGCGCGATACATGACGGACAGGTTCATCAGCCGTTCGCGCAGCCAGCCGGCCGCTGCGTCAGGGGCTTGCAACACCCGCGAACCCTCGCCCGAGGGGATGCTCCTCAAGATGGCCGATCGGTCGTCGAGGCCGTGGTTGGTCTTCAAGTCGACCCGGGCCGTCAAGTCGCGAGCAGGGCCGCCGTTGCCTCCATGAAACAGCATGACCGTCTGGCCGAGCTGAACCCGGTCGCCGGAGCTCAGAGCAACCTGGTCAATCGGCTGGCCGTTGACAAATGTCCCGTTCGCCGAGCCGAGATCGACGAGCCGATAGCCATCGCGGTCGAGCCTGAGCTCGGCATGACGGCGGGATATTTCGGTGTCGTGGAGCCGTACGGCGTTCGAGTTGTCCCTGCCCAGGGCCACGGGAGTGAACGCGAACTCGAACCGTTTGCCCTGGTCGGCCCCTTGAATCACAAACAAGGAGGCCACGAGGTTTTGTCTCCTCGGCTCGGAGCGGGCGTCGCATGGAAATCAAGCTCGGGCGTTCTTCAGGCTAACGCACCCCCCCACCGAGCGTCAACACGTCGAAAGGATGAAGGATGAAGGATGAACAAGAACACCGGCAACGTTGCAAAATCGTCGCGCCTGCACCGCCTCCCTCCGCAACGAGGGCTACTAACCGGCGGCGCCCCCGCCATCCCCCCTGCCCCCCACTTCGCTAAAGGGCGAAACATCTCTTTCTGCGCGCCTGGCTCCCTCGAGCGCTTCGGGCCAGTTTTCCTGGAGGAGGTGGCACAGAGCCATCAGCCGATCGATTTCGGGCCCGGGCCGCAGTTGGCGGCAGAAAACCGCGGCTTGCAAGGCTTTCTCGGGAGAGCCGGCGTGCAGACACCGCAAGCAAGTGCGCCGGTAGCGCTCGTATGTTTGCTCGGCCGCGCGCAAGACACGCAAGTCGCATTTACAACGGCGGCATGTGTCGGCCCAATGTTGCCGCGCTCCGCAAGTCGGACAGCGCATTTCACCGCGAGATTCGATCAGCATCGCGCAATGCCGCCGGAGAATGGTTCGCTCGCTCAGGAGATTTACAACTCGTGACCGGAAATGTGTTGGGGATTCGTCTCCAGATCATGCGTCTTCGAGGTAGAAGACGAGGTCCTCGATTTCTGGAATGATCGATCGGATCTGTTCCTCCGACTTGTTCTCGATAGCTGACCGGAGGTCGTCGAGCATGGCTCTCAGTTCCTTGGCGTCCTCGGCGTTCGCACCCGGCAGAATGCGGTTTGCCTTGGTGGTGAGAGCTTGGGCGTACTCGATCGCCTGCACGAGACCGGGCTCCTGCTCCTCGGCGAGGTACGAAGCAGAACCGTTGTCATCCTGGTTCGAGCCCACCAGGGCAAGAAGCGGTTTTGTCGACTCGATCGAGGCGCCGAAGACGGATTCCAGGCGGTCGACTGCGTCACTGCGATGGCGCTTGAGAAACCGCTCCATGGCGTTGTCGATGACCACGTGCTTGGCGAGACCCGTGGCCCGCTCGGTGGCGGTCACTTTGAGGATCCCGTTCATGTCCAGGTCGAGTCGGACCAGGATCTCGTTGCCAGCGGGAACCTCGGCCAGCCCCTCGATCAAGAACTCGCCGACCAGCGTGTTGTAGCGCGTGTCTTCGTTTTCCCCCTGGAACACCTGAATTCGCGCCGCATCCTGGTCGTCGTAAACCGTGGAGTAGATCTCATTGCGGCTCACGGGCAACGGCGTGTTCCGCTCGATGATCGGCGAAAAGGCGTGAGAGGAGACGAATCCGTGCAGCTCGCCCAGCGCGCTGATGCCCAGTGTGTGCGGCGTGATATCGATCAGAATCGGCCCGACGTCAATGCCGGCGATCAAGCCCCCCTGAACGGCCGCCCCCAGGGCCACCGCCAGGTCGGGCTCGATCTCGCAATGGACCGGGCGCCCCAACCGTCGCTCGAGGATCCGGTGAACCAAGGGAGTGCGGGTCTGCGCCCCCCACCAGGACAACCTTGTCGATCTGGTTGGCCTGCACCCGCGCGTCGGAGAGTGCCTCGTCCAGGCAGGTCAGCGTCTTGTCCAGCAGGGGTTCGATGAGGTGCTCGTACTCGTGCCGGTTGATTTCCATCACGAGATTCAGTGGCTTGCCGTTCTTCTCGGCCACGAATTCTTCCTCGATCGTGGTCACGGCCTCGGTGGATAACCGCTTCTTGGCGTCCTCGGCGGCACGGAGCACACGAGCTTTCGCCGCCGGCGATTGCCTGAGGTCCGTGCCCTGCTTCCGGCTGAACGCGTCGCAAACGTGGTCGAGAAGCAACTGGTCGAAATCGTCACCGCCGAGCTGAGTGTCACCGTGACTGGCCAGGATCTCGACCACACCGTTCTCGACCTGCGCCACCGACACATCAAATGTGCCGCCGCCCAGGTCGTAGACCAGAAGTCGTTCCATCTCGGAAGGATGGGGGTCATACGTCAGGACAGCCGCGGTGGGCTCATTGATGATCCGGACGACGTCAAGACCGGCAAGCTCGCCGGCCTGGCGAGTCGCCTGCCGCTGGCCGTCGTTGAAAAACGCGGGAACTGTGATGACGGCCTTGGAGACCGGGATGCCCAGTCGTTTCTCGGCCCGCTCTTTGAGCGTCCGGAGGATGATCGCCGAGATTTCCTGGGGTGAGTAATCCTGGTCGCCCAGCTTGACGTTGATCTCCTGGCCCATTTTCCGCTTGATCGATCGAACAGTCCGTTCTGGGGCGAGCACGTACTGGTTACGCGCCGCCTTGCCCACGAGCAAATGGCCCTGGGGGTCCAGACCGACCACGGAGGGCAAGATTGGGTCACCGTCTTCATCGAGGACGATGGCCCGGCCATCCTGGATGACGGCCACTTCGCTGTTCGTCGTTCCCAGGTCGATCCCGATGATCGTATCCGTCGCCATGGCGAGATTCCTTGTTCAGTCCGAGTCAGACTGGTCCGCTCTGCGATCGGTACCCGTCTCGTCCTCGGAGTCATCCTCGAAGTCGTCCCCGAAGTGCTCCTGCTCCCGTTCGGGCGGGGTCGTCTCACTTGAACCAGGTGATGTACCGGCAGATCCACGCACCGCCACAACCTCCGCATAGCGAATCACACGGCCCCTCCACGTATAACCCGGCCTGAGCTCCTTGACCACCGTTCCCGGCGGTTGGTCCGGTTGCTCAACGACTTCGAGCACGGTCATCAACTCCGGATCGACCGGATTGCCCTGGCAGGGAATCCGTTCGATGCGCTCGGACGCCATCACCCGGCGCAGCCGTCTTTGAATCAGTCCGTAGCCCTCGGCAAATGAGTCAAAAAACTCATGCCGCGACGGACCGTCGCGGCTGACGACTTCGATGACCTGGTTGTGATAGGCTCGAAGCAGCCGGCGCCGAATCCAGGATCGGCTGCGATGGAGGTCATTGAGCGCCTGTTCCAGCGCGCGGACCGATTCGCCGGCGATCTGGTGCCGGGCCCGTTCAATTTCGCGGTAACCACGGTCGATGGCCTCATCGAGATCAGCGAGTGCTTCAGCCAGTGCCTTGCCGGCCGTCCAGACCGCTTGGGCCTCTTTTGGCTCGACGGACCGGAACTGCTCGATTGCCTGGCGGAGTGCCAGGAGCATGGTCTCGGTCTGCTCGGAGAGACCTCGCCCACTTTTGGTCTGGAGCTTCACTTCGTGCCGCAGCGCTGTGAACTCCTCCACCAGGTCGATGATCCCGAAATCTCGCAGCGGTGGTTGCTGCTGGAGGCCACCACCGGGCTCGCAGCTCCCATCGTGGTTGACCTCGGCGTGTCCGGCGTCGAGCCATTGGCGGAATCGATCGAGGATGGCTTCCACGTCATCTCGGTCGTTCATGGCGAGTCTGCCAGGGCCAGCAGGGTTTCCACCGGAAGCCGGGCGTCGCGCAGCCGGCGCCTCAGATCGGTCGCGATCGCCTCGAACGAGTCGTTCTTGGCCTCGACCATGAAGAGCCGCGCGTGCAGGCGCTCGGCCGGGTCGCGCAGCGCCGCGTAGGCCTCATGGACTGCCGCAAACCGCTCCGGTGCCCGTTCGGGCGGAAACGCGCGCACCAGCTCCAGATAACGCTCGCGGATCACGCTCTCACCAGCGTCGGGAGTCAAGCCCAGGACATCATATGGGTCGTTCATCTCGACTCACCGTTTCTTGCGAGGCTTTCGTTTGCCGGTCTTTCGTGGTGCACTCGGCCTTGGGGATGGAGACCAGTCGGGGAAGAAACCGTCATCGTCGTCATCGTCATCGTCATCTTCATCCCAGGCATCGTCGTCAAAGTCATCGGGGAATCCAAACGGGCCGAATCCGCCTCCCGGAAACGAGAATGGGAATGGGAACCCGGCATCGCCGAATGCGGGCATACCCATGGGGCCCGCGGTCATCTCGTTGACCAGCGTGAGCGCGCTCTGGATCGGCGGTAAGAGTGCAGCTTCTCTGGGCATCGTCGAGGCTTGAGCCAGCTTGAGCGCCGTCTCGAGGTACTGGCGTGCCTTGGGGCTCGCGAAGGGGAGACGCCCCTTTTCAAGCTCCAGGAGACCGGCCCGGAAGTTCAGCCGGGCAGATCCGGGGTGTTGCTTCAAACCCTGGTTGACTCGCTTCTCGAGGAGCTTCGCCTGCTGTGGAAAATGGCGCAGGAACTCACAGATCCGCTCGATGTCTTCGAGCCGGTACTTCAACCGGCTGCCGCGCTCGAGATAGTCAACGACCTGCGCGATATGTCCGGCCCGCCCAGGGTACTCCTTGCGGTCGTCCAGAAACGCATCGAGCAGGGCAGCCAGCTCTCCAGCAGTATTGCTGCGGCATTTCTTCTGGAGTCCCGCATTCCAGAGCTCGGCGTAGTGATCCTGGGTGGCCTTGGGCATGCGGTATCGGATCGATTCGATCGAGAGCGCCAGCCACAATGGCGTCGGCTCGACCAGGCTCGCCTCGGCTTCCCGGATCATCTGATCGCTCGGACCGGACTGCCCGGCTTTCGCCTCGAACATCGCCCTGCGAGCCAGATAGAAGTAGTGGTGGGATTCATCTGGACAAAGCTCGTCGGCAACCCGGAATTGATCGCGCCCGTCGTCCCAGCGCGCTTCCAGTGCCAGCTTGCGAGCCAGGCCGATCCGGCAGGCGAATTCCAGGTTGCGCAAGGAATCGTCGAGGGGCTTGAGCTGCCGGGCCTTTTGCGCCAAGGCCAGGGCCTCGACGTGGTCATCTCGCTCGTAGGAATGCCGGGCCAAGAGCATTATGGTCTCAACGTCATCGGGAAACTTCGCCAGCAGCCGGCGTGCAGCCGATTCGATACCGGCCGGATCATCCCGTTTTTGGTTGACATCGACCAACAATCGGTATGTCGGCAGGTGGAGAGGAGCGAGCTCGATGCTTTTTTCAAGGCATTCGATCACCTTCTCTTTGGCGCCCGCGAGCCTCCTGGCGTCTTCCGAGTCCCGGCGACGGCGCCCAGGTCCGATCGAAGGCGCAAATGGCTGTGAAGACTCCTCGTCGATCGCATCTGCTTCGTCGTGCCAGGTCTTGGCCAGGTGGTTCCAGATCATCGCCTGGGCCAGTGCACGCTCGGCCAAGCTCAATGCGGGCATTGTCTTCAGGTCGTCGATAAACGCAGCCCACCGGCCTCGTGATATGTCCGGATCGGCGTCTGCTTCTTCCCAGGCTATGGCCCGGCACCGATTCCAGTGCGGGTCGATCGACATGGGCTCAGCGGCACTGGTGAATCGGTCAAGCAGGTCTGCGACGTCGTCCGGATTCAGGTCGCGTGCTTGCTTGATCACCGGGCCGACCAGGATGGAAGTCAGTCGCCCGGGATGTTTGGGATCAACCCGGCGCAGGCCATGGCGCAAAAAGGCAATCTCGATAAACAGCGTGTGCCAGTCCTGAGCGGCGGCAAGGCTGCTCACCTGACGCAGCCGTGCGAGCAGCGGCTCGCCGAAAACCACTTTCTCGATGCGCTCCAGAAATCTTTCGTCGGCATTCGCCGCCTGTGCCTCGGCAAGACGGCGCAGCCGCTGGGCAATTGCGGAGGCCTTGCGCGTGGAATCGAGACGGTCCCAGTTGGCTCGGGCTTCTTCGGTGTCGTGCCGATAGTGCGCGGCCAGTCCTCGGACGAAGAATTTCCACTCGCTGAGCGGAGAGCTGCGGACGAGGTCGCGCAACAGCGACAAAGCCCCCGCTTCGTCGCTGGCCTGGAGCCGCTCCAGCGACGCTCGAATCAGGCTCGCGTCGCGACCAATCTCCGGAGACACATCCAGCGCCCGCTCGGGATGGACCACCGCTTGATCTGCGGCGATCGCAGCCAGGCCGTCCTTGAGTTCCTGTGTCCCCAGCCGTTCCTGGATCTGGTAGGCGTCTCGTGTCAGCCCCAGGTTCATCAAAAGCCGCACGAGCTCATCCACCCACTCATTTGCAGTGACGCCGAACTCGAGCAGGTGCCGGGCGACTTCCACTGCCGAAGCCGTCATCCCGAGCTGGATGAGCTGCCGCGCCCTCAGGAAGTACGCGCGCTCGAGCAGCCGGTGGTTCGCCGGCGTATTCTCTTCCTTGTAACAAAGCTTGGCCTGCTTGACGGCGTCCTTGAACCGCTCTTTCTGGAACAGGCGCTCGACTTCGTCACACAGCGGGGTATTTGCCCCGGCGGATGGGGAAGGCATCCTGCGCGAACGCTTTGTGGCCATGCTGCGAGGCAATCTCGGAACAGGTTGGCAGACCTTTCTCCCGGCCAAGGCGCCGATTCTACCGAGAGGGCGCACAGAGTCCAAGACCCTCTTCGGGTCAAATCAGGCGAGAGCGAAGTCCATTCAAGTTTGAGGAGTGAACAGGATGATCTCGACGCGGCTGGCTGGTAGCCCGGTTGGTGCGGGATCAAGGGTCCGGGGGGCTTGCGCCGAAACCCACGGCAGCGACTTTCCGCGTTTTGAACCAGCCGGCCGACTGGATCGCGTGTTTGTCGACGAGGTATTGTCGCACGGTGTCAGCTTGCTCCTGGGTGAGGACCACAGCCAGGTCTTTGTCGCGGGTCAGGTCGGTGAATGCCGCGATCACGACTCGCGAGGTCGGGCGGCCCGCCCATTTGCACCAGCGGCCAATCTCATCGAGCCTGGCCTGGCCCTCCCTGGTCAGGACGGAGCGGCCGGGCTCGAAGAGATCCTCCGTGCGCAGGGAACGGCTATTCCGCGCTGCGCCTGGCTGAAACAACACGCTTTCGCGGTCGAGGTAAGCGCGGCGCTCGAAATAACGCGAGAACGGCCAGGTTTCCTTGACGGCCGTCAAATCCTCTTCGAGGGCCGTCAAAGTGCGCTCCCCTCGATGCGATACGTCGACGAGGTTGTGATAGAGCGTCTCGTCCTGCACCAGCTTGCCGAGGCTCCCTTCGCCGCGGCGGATCGAGCCGGTGAGTGCCGTGAGCTCGCCTAGTTCCTTCTCGGCTGCCAAGGTGGCGGCGTCGAGCCGAGCCAGCGACGAGGCTGCCTTCTTGAGCAGGTCGCTGGCTTCAACCGGGCGCTCGGACGCGATCGTTCCCAGGTCCTTGAGCATCGGAGCATCGGGCCGGCCGGGGGTTAGCTCGATCGCCTTGGCACCGACCAGTCCCTCGGAGACGATGCGAGCGACGGCGTCGGTGCGCACCAGGTTGCGTAACCGCTGGTCGATCCGCAGGACCAGCTCGACGGGCTGACCCGGCTCCGGCGGCGGGACCACCGCCTGCACGACTCCGGCATCGATCCCTTGCAGCCGGACCCGGTGGCCGGCCTCGAGCCCGCCGATCGTCTCGAACTGCACCCGCACGCGAAAGGTCGGCTGGACTCGCCACTGCCGGCCGGCAACCTGGTGCAGCCCCAATCCCCCCAACGCCAGCAAGGCTGCGGCAAACCCCGCGTTGGCCAGCAGCCGCCATCGCCCGATGTCGCGCATCATCTCGGGTTACCTCAATCGGGAGTTTCTCGATCTCAATTGGTCCATCCGACCATCGCTGTCCCGGCCTGAATCAACGGAACCATGACGAGGTTGGTCGCGAATACGGCCAGGGTCGTCCGGACAACGCCATGAGTGGCCGCGCGGCCGACGGCCTCGGTCGTACTCTCGGCATTCAAGCCGGTCCAGCAGGCAACCAGGGCCGCCACCAGGCCGAAGACCGCCGTTTTCACGGTTGCAGGAATGACGTCCGACATCCTGATGAACTCGAGCGACTTGCTCCAGAAAAGGCCGATCGTCGACCTGCCGGCGGTGAGCTCAGCAGCCAGGCTCCCCACCAGGGCCGAGGCGCCCAAGAGCACTGTCAATAACGGGACGGCCACCGCGCAGGCGATCGCTCGCGGAGCAACCAAAGTCGAGATGGGATCAGCTCCCAGGACGACACGGGCGTCGATCTCCTCGTTGAGGACCATCGAACCAAGCTCCGCGGCCAGACCTGCTCCCATCCGTCCGGCCACCAGGAGCCCAGCCAGGAGCGGGCCGATCTCCACCAGCACAGCCACTGCCAGAAAGCTGGGAAGCATCGACTCGGCTTCGAAGGCAGCAAGCAGCCGATGGGTCTGGAGCCAGAAGACAACGCCCACACTCAAGCCCGCTCCCACGACCATCGGCAGGCTCTGGACCGCCACCCGTTCGAACTGGCGGATCACTTCGCCCAACCGCAGGTAGAGCGCAGCGGGAACCGAACCGCATGCCCGGAGCGAAAAGGCGAGGAAACCCATGAACGACTGGAGCCAGAACGCTCTTTCCTCATCCATTCCCGGTTGCCTCGCATTCGCCGCAGCTTGAAGGGCAAGGAAGTGAAAGGGTCCGAGAATCGCCTCGCCACCTCTCTCATCAATAGTAGTTCGATCGCCGAGAGTTGAGCAACACGATCTGCCGGTCATGGAGAAGCTTGAACCGTGAATAGAATTGGGACTGGTAATTCCGCCCGAGCGGGATACTCTCATTACGTGGAGCGTATTGTCTCGGATCGGGCTGGAGCACAGGAAAAATGCAAGGAGAGGAGGGTATTGAGCCGGTTACCGGGCCGTGGGAAGCCTTCGCACTGGCTGTCATTGCACCTCTGGGGCCCTTCACTCACGTCCACGTTGCCCCCAAAATCCCGCCGGCGCTTCTCAACCACGCCCTGTTCACTTATCTCCCGCTTCAGGGAGATGAGCTGATCCTTGCATTAGTCGACCGTGGCGGGAGTGAGCCAGGCGGCTGTTGCGCGCTGACCACGCGCCGAATCTACTGGGAGGAAACCCGCGACGCGATGCGTCGCAGATCTGAGCAAACCACTGGCCAAGCAAACGACCGCAGGCCGGTCGTCTTGATTGCCCGTTACCGTGATCTGCCGGAAACGATCGCGAATTCGATTGGACCAGACGGATCGGTCCGGCTCGATCTCGGGGGCGGTCGGGCCATCTTGCTGAAGGGGGTTGACAAACACCTCGGGGAGCCGCTGGCGCGATTCCTCGAGAGAATGAGCACGGCAGACCGCCGTGGGACCGTCCCCTCGGTCGGCGAGGTTGCCCCGCATCTGGCCGCCCGGATCCCGCAGGTATTGCCCTCCGTAGCCCGGCTCACGGCACAAAGTCGGGCCTTCAGGCAGGACTTGGTTCAATTCCGTTCTGCCCTGCAATCAGCGCCCGAGCGCCCTCTTGCAACCTGGCTCTTCATACTTGCCTGCATGGCAGTGTTTGCCGCAATGGTCGCTTCCGGAGTGCCGGCGCGAAGCCCGATGGCCACGGAGTTGATAACCTGGGGCGCCAACGATGGCTCCCGGGTCGTGGTGCGCGGCGAATTCTGGAGGCTCTTTTCCAGCGTATTCATCCACGGCGGCTTGCTCCACCTCGGCCTGAACATGTGGAGCCTGTTCGCGATTGGGCCTCTGGTCGAGCGCATCTACGGGAACGTGGCGTTTGCCGTTATCTATCTGGCCGCGGGTGTGGGGGGTGCGATTGCGAGTATCGCGGCGTCTCCCCTTCGAGTTGGGGTCGGAGCCTCCGGAGCAATCTGCGGCGTGCTGGGAGCACTTGTCGCCTTCCTGGTCATGCACCGCCGCTCGATCCCCGCCTCATTGCTCAAGTCATTAGGCAACAATGTCTTGGGAGTCATTGTCTTGATGGTCATCCTGGGCTGGGTCGTGCCGAACATCGATCAGGAAGCTCATTTCGGCGGGCTGGTTACCGGTTTTGTGAGTGGCCTTGCGTTGTGCGGCCCTTGGCCGGTCGTCCGTAGCCGCCTTTTCGCGGTTCGCCGCGGCATCGGAGCGTTGGTAATCGCAGCCGCTCTTGCGGGAGCAGCGTACGGCGTGACGCGCCGGGCCATGGCGGACTTTGCACCCGCCCGCGTGATCGGGCGAATCGCGGTCCAGCTTGCGGAGCTGAATGCAATCGGCAACTCCGTTCCGAGCTCTCTGGAGCTCAGGCGAGATCGCGACGCCCCGGAAGCTCACGATCTCCAAGTGGAGGCGATTGAAGAGCTGGCCCAGCGAGCCGCCAGAAACCTGGAGCGACTGGGCCGCGCCTTAACGCCCGATCCGCGAATCGAGAACATGGTCAGAGCCGTGATCCAGGCACAAACCAGCCAGATCGCCGCTCTCGATGCTGCGCGTCGTTATCTCGACACCGGTGACTTGAGCGATCTGACCGGACCGGCCGGACTCCTCAAAATGAAGACGGCCACCCGGCGCGCTCTCCAGTCGTTCCAGCAGCAGGAGATCGAATACCTGCGCTTGAGCAATTTGATCCAGGTACGCCAGCAGGAAGCACCCCGCAGCCCCGTCGGGCCGGAATAACGCTTGTTGCGGAAGAGCGCCACGGCGTGCTAACCTCGAGACTCGTCGCGTGCGCCGGCCCATTGTGCTGACACGGCGGAGTGGTTCCACGCTAGGGCGCCCTGGACGATTCTGATCACAAGCAGGAGCTGCAAAACTGTGAACGCACCGATCGGGCGGATGGCCATCGTTCGTACAGGCATCGTGATATTCTCGGGTCTTTGCGGATTTGCAAGTGCTCCGGGCGTCGCGCGGGCGGGGCTTGACGAATACGTCAAGAAGCCCGATCAAGCGTTCGCCTGGAATGTGGCCGGCAGAGTCACCACGCCGGCCGGCACGATCACGAGCATCAAGCTGACCTCGCAGATCTGGCAGGGAATCACCTGGAGCCATGACCTCAGGGTCTACGAGCCGCGCGAGATTGTTCATTCCGACGCCATGCTCCTGTTCATTACAGGGGGCGACACTAACCGCAAGGCCAGCGACGACGACCACAAGCAGGCCTTTGGCCTGGCCCAGCTCTGCGGTGCCCGCGTGGCGGTGCTGCCTCAAGTGCCGAACCAGCCGCTCCTGGACGGCAAGACCGAGGACGAGCTGATCGCCGAGACGTTCGTCCGCTACCTCGCCACCAAGGATGAGAACTGGCCTCTGCTGTTCCCCATGGTCAAAAGCGCAGTCCGGGCGATGGACGCACTTCAATCGTGGGCCAAGGAGAACGGCAAGCCGGCCGTGAAGGGGTTTGTCGTCACCGGCGGCTCGAAGCGCGGCTGGACGACCTGGTTGACCGGCGCGGTCGATGATCGCGTCGTTGCGATCGCGCCCATGGTCATCGTCATGCTCAACCTCGGCATGCAGGGGCCGAACCAGCTCAAGGTCTGGGGCCAGTACAGCGAGCAGATCCACGACTATGTCGAGCGTGGGTTGATGGAAAAAGTGGCGACGCCCACCGGCACCCAGCTCTGGAAAATGGTCGACCCGTTCACCTACCGTGACCGGCTCACCAAGCCGAAGCTGCTGATCAACGGCACCAACGACCGATACTGGACGCTCGATGCTCTGGATCTCTACTGGAACGAGCTTGAGGGACCGAAGTACTTGATCGAGCTGCCCAACGCCGGTCACGGCCTCAAGGAAAACCGCGACTGGGCCATGGCCGGCCTGGGAGTGTTTTTCCAGTCCGTCGTTTCGAACCGCCCTCTTCCCCGCGTCACCTGGGACCTTCTCCGCGGCGCCGGCGGTGAATGTACTTTTACAATCCGCGCGGCGCCGGCCCCACACGCTGCCCGGATCTGGACAGCACACTCGGCAACTCGCGATTACCGCGAGTCACCGTGGGAGTCTGCACCGCTCAAGCCCGGCGAGACCATGACTTATCACACCCAGCCAGTCAAAAGCGGGCATGATGTGTTCATGGGCGAAGTGGAATACCAATTCAATGGGATTCCGTTTCACCTGACGACGACGTTCCAGGAGTTGGGGATCGAAAAGCGGTAGCTATCATACCGACCAATCTGCGAGTGCAAGCCCTGGGATCCCGGCGAAGTCACGACGGTTCCGTGTCACCGAAAAGCGTCAGATGATCGGTGTCGAAGAGGTATTGGAGCATTCACCCTGGCCTGACTGGTCAGCGGAAGGGTGGTCCGCGTCCTCGCGGAACTTGCGGATTTCGTCCAGGTAACCCACAAAGTCCGGATCATCCTTGGCGTGGCCAAACCATCGCATCAAGGGGTTCTCCTGGGGGACCGTGATCGCGAGAAGCGAGCCGGAGTCCACGTGTTGGCGAAGAAGTGCGCGTAGTTGCTCGACGGCCTCTTCGCGTGTGGGAGCCGTCGCGTGCAGATCAGAAAGGCCCACAAGCCGAGCAGTGAAGAACCCCACTGGCCCGGGACCGACCTGAACAAGGCAGGCTGCGGGAACATCCGTGCGCATGGCGTCAATTGTCATGTTCGTATTCTCGCCATGATTCCGTCCTACGGCTCTCTCGATCACCGTACAACCTCGATGACATCGATTGTGACAGCTCGCAGGATCGGGGTGCTCTGCGGGCAGAGGCTGTCCTGGTTCGGAGAAGCACGGTAAACTCGTGCGGCAACGTCGCGTCAGGCCACATCGCAGACACACCTTAGATTCTTTCCCCTGAACTTCTACGCAAGATGCGGAGAAGTTTTTGATCAGTAACTCTCGGCTACGCAGCGATTTTTGGCCAAGCGCTTTGGTAGAGCTGGACCGCGAGACCCAGCAACCGGCGGCCGCGTTCGGTAACGCGCCAACGCCGAGTGCGCGGTATCTTCGCGATCAGGTGGCGTACGTGGAGCCTTTTGAGCAATCGCCCCACCGCGGCGCTGGCACGGCGTTGCTGGCGCAGTTGCCGCGGGCTGCCGAACAGCGGTTCCCGAATGTCGCCGTTGCGAAAGCCACGCGCAATGTGGTTGCCCTCCAGCACCGCGAGAAACAGCCGCAGGTCTTCGGACCGAGCCGGATTGAAACCGGCATAGCTACGGGTGTCGACTACTTTGGGTTCGGTGAGTTGCCGTAGCTCTTGGTAGGCCGGTGCCGGGTCGTTAACCACCGCCAAGGCATCCAGGTAGCGGCGGTTACAGGCCAACGCCTGTTCTCGATAGTGGACCAAGGAGGCCACGCTCTTGTTCATGGGAAAATAGCCAGCCGATGACTTGCCGTCGTGGTGCTGTCGCGTGCGATAGACCCAGAATTCCTTGGGGGCGTTGATAACCGTTTCCACTCGCAGGATCAGGCCGAACTTGTCGTACATCTTCAGCCAGTTGGTCTTCATGCGGTGCTTGATGCGGGCTCCGAACCAGCGGTCCTCTTCGTAGTGGGTGTGCACTTCACCATCGAAGCGGCGATCCCACTTGCGGCCGAGGAAGCCGAGAATGTCTTTGGGGGAAAATGTGCACACCGCATAATCCAGGAGCGCACGGTACAAACCGGCCAAGGCCGCGCGACTTGTAAACAGCAAGTCGGTGGCGAACTCGGCTTGATCAACGACCCAATGTATGGAGTAGCCCCGAAGCAGTTCGTGAAGCAACGGATTGACCTGCCGTGCCCAACGATTGAGGGTTTTGGCCCAGTTGAGCTGAGCAAAGCGGTCGGCCAGGCGCTGGACCTGGACCGGATCGTCGAGTTGTGTAAACGCGTTGTGCTGCTGAACGAAGCCCAGTCTTTTCTGCACCATTTGCTGGGCCAGCCATTCGTGGCCGTTGACATAGACCTGGACAGTGAACGGCAACCAGGTCTGCAGGCGGACGTGGATCAGGCCGAACTGCGGATCGAGGAAGTAGTAATAGAGGAGTCGCTGCTGCCGGGGCCGGCTGACGAACTGAGGCCGGTCGCGGCCGGGCACGAGGGCGAAGGAAGGGCAGGTTTCTTGGGTGCAAAGGATGCCGACGAGTCCCTCGAGGATGCCTTGGTCGCGGACGAGGTTGAGAGCCCATTGGTCTTTGCGGAAGTCGCCGGTGCGATACACGTAGGTGCGACCAGCCTTCCGCGCCCAGGCCTGGGCATGTTGAACCAAACGCTCAGAGTACTGGGTGCGCCATGCATTTGATGAAGTCGGTGCGGCGAACCTTGAGAACGAAATCGACAAAACGTTCGAGTTCGTGGGGAGAAGCCAAGGCCAGATGGCCTTTGAAGATGACCCGGTCGAAGCAATGGAGGGTGCAGACGATGAGGCTGGCAAACTTGACCAGAAAGGGCCATACTGTGTTCATGGCATTCTCCCCCGGGTGGTTGAAGTAGGTACCAACCAGTTTGTGGGATGAATGCCATTTTTGCATTAACGGAATTGGCATTTCCGGCTCTGGTGCGGATAAAACTCAGCACCGGACTCGTATGCAAGGGGAGAACGCGGTAATTTTGAGCCGGAACAGTGAAGAGGGAAGGGGGTGGGGGGTTCGGGGGGCGGGAACTGGGGCCTCTGGTCCCGCCCCCCGCGGCCATCAGCCGGGGAACCTCAGGGAAAAGCTGCGCCTTTCGGAGTACAGCGGACGTCACTATATTCCAATCTGAGCCACCAGTGGATTGCTGCCCACACGACAGTCGGAAGAGCCCACCTTTTTGGTTGCGGCTATGCCGCGTTGGGAACAGGCCGAAAGTAACTTCCCGTTTTCCGGTAAGTATGGTATCAAGCCCTCTGTCCGTAGGGAAACGCCAAGGAGGGCAGGATGGACGCGTACACACCGGAAATCGAGCGGATGATGAAGCGGCTGTATGACTCACTTTCGGAGGATGATCGACGGCGGTACGCGGCCATCGAGGTTGCCAAACTGGGTCATGGTGGAACTGAGTACATTGCCCAAATCCTTGAATGCGATCCAAAGACGATCCGCCGTGGAAGGGCGGAGCTGGAAGCGACAGATGAACTGGACACGACTCGTGTCCGAAAAAAAGGGGGAGGTGCAAAAAGGCGATCGAGATCAACGCTGCCCTCGAAGCGAACTTCTTAAAGGTTCTCGAGGACCACACTGCTGGAGATCCGATGCGGACCGACGTGAAATGGACGAACTTGTCACGTAGGCAGATAGCGCGTCGGGTCATGGCTTTGGGTACTCCGACCAGTCGACACGTGGTGTCCCAGTTGCTCCGCAAACACGGATACCGAAGGCGAAAAGCGTTGAAGAAGAAGACGATGGGGCCCCGTCACCCGGACCGCAACGCCCAGTTCGAGAACATCGCCCGCCTCAAGAAGAAGTACCTGAAGGCTGGTTTGCCGGTCATCAGCATCGACACGAAGAAGAAGGAGTTGATGGGTGACTTCCACCGTGACGGCGTAATCGACACGCAGGAGACGATTGAAACCAACGACCATGATTTCAGCAGTGCGGGCTCGGGCGTGGTAATTCCTCACGGCGTCTACGATGTAGGGCGAAATCGAGGGTTCATCCACCTGAACACCAGCCACGACACCAGCGAGCTGGCTTGTGACAGCATCGCGGCGTGGTGGGAGGATCATGGACGGGTGAGTTATCCCCGGGCCAAGAAGGTTCTGGTGCTGTGCGACGGCGGCGGGAGTAACAGTGCGTCGAGGTATGTCTTCAAGGAGCAGCTCCAAGAGCTGGCGAACCGGCTGGGCGTCGAAATCCGGGTGGCCCACTACCCGCCTTACTGCTCGAAGTACAACCCAATCGAGCATCGCCTTTTCCCGCATGTGACGCGAGCGTGTCGGGGGGTGATCTTTCGGACGTTGGAAACGGTGCAGCACTACATCTCCAAGACCGAAACCACGACGGGCCTGACAATCAGCGTGCGTATCCTCGACAAGATGTATCAGACAGGACGCAAGTGTGCCGCGGGATTCAAGAAGACCATGAAGATCATCTTCGACAAGATCCTGCCCAAGTGGAACTACCGAGCAGTCCCCGAACCCAAGACCGTATAAAGCCGGGAACTTATTCTCGGCCTACTCCTTAGGCGAAGAGACCAGCCCAACTGTTGAAATCGCTGACTGGGGGCTTGGAGACTTCTCATGCACAGGCAACCAACATCCCGGCCAGGGCTCAGTGTGGTTCTCGTCGGGATTGTTTCCTGCACGGTCGCCAGCGCCCAGACGCTCGAACCGGTCGTCTACACGGTCAAGATTTCGAAGCCCGACTCGCACGCAGTCGAGATCGAGGCTGTATTCCCCACGGCCGGGCACCCATCGATCGACCTCATGATGGCGGTCTGGTCGCCCGGCTTTTATCGTGTCCAGGATTATGCGAAGCAGGTCGAGGATCTGACGGCGCGAACGACCGACGGGGCGGCACTCAAAGTCGACCATCCCGAGAAGAACCGCTGGCAAATCCAGACGACCGGTGCGCGGAAGGTCGTCGTGTCGTATCGGCTCATCTGCAAGCAGGTCTCGGTCACGACCAACTACGTTGGTGATGACCTGGGTGTGTTCAATGGTGCGGCCACGTTTCCCACGCTGGTCGAAAAGGTGCGACGTCCCCATGATGTGCGGCTCGTGCTTCCACCGCAGTGGAAGCGGTCGATGACGGCGCTCAAGCCGGCGCCGGATGGTCTGCCCAACCATTATCGAGCCGATGACTTCGAAACCCTGGTCGATTCGCCAATTGTCGCCGGTAATCCGTCGGTCCATGAATTCGAGGTGAACGGCAGCAAGCACATGCTGGTCGACGTTGGCGATCTCGGCTCGTGGGATGGCGAGCGAGCAGCGCGGGAGCTTGAGAAGATCGTGCAGGAGAACGACCGTCTTTGGGGCAGCCTGCCGTTCCGGAGATATCTTTTCTTGAACGTTTTCCGCCAGGGGCGCGGCGGGCTCGAGCACAAGGATTCCACGTTGCTGACATCAAACCCGTCCCGGGCAGCGATTGCGGCGGGCGACTTCCGCTGGCTGTCGTTCGTCAGTCACGAGTACTTTCACGCGTTCAACGTCAAGCGACTTCGTCCCGTCGAGCTTGGTCCGTTCGATTTCGAGCACGCGCCCCACACGGGCAGCCTCTGGATTTCCGAGGGCCTGACGTCGTATTACGGCGAGCTGCTGGTCACCCGCGCGGGGCTTGCAAAGCCGGAACACTTCCTTGCGGCGATGTCGACGCACATCGAGCAGCTTCAAAACTCACCGGGCCGGCTGGTGCAAACCCTCGAGCAATCGTCACTGGACGTCTGGACGTCCGGCATGTCTGGAGTCGGGCGGAACAACACCAAGACGGTCAGCTACTACGTCAAGGGGCCGATCGCAGGCTTCTTGCTCGATGCGAAGATCCGCCGCACGACCAGTGACAAGAAAAGCCTGGACGACGTGATGAGGCTCGCCTACAAGCGGTTTGGGGGCGACCATGGGTTCACCCCCGATCAGTTCCGCACGACCGCCGAAGAAGTCGCGGGAACCGATCTCAAGGACTGGTTCCGGAAGGTGCTCGCGTCGACTGAAGAGCTGGATTATGCCGAGGCACTCGACTGGTATGGCTTGCGCTTTGCTCCTGTCGCGGAGCCCGCCAAGGACGATAAACCCGTCAAGAAATGGAAGCTGGAAATCCGCGCGGATTCCTCGGAAGATCAGAAGCATCGCCTCGGACGATTGCTGGCACCATCCGGCACTCCATAGCCGGGCTTTCCGCGGATAGAATGAGGGGTCAACAATCAGACCATTGTCCAGGCAGAGCGGACGGAGAAGTCCAACGGGCAATATCAGAGGCCGATCCGATGATCATGACAGGCCAGAGGCTCACCAATTCTGCGATCGTGCTGCTGGCAATTGCCTCGTCTGGAGGATCTTCCATTCTGGTCCTGACGAGCCGGGGACATGAGCGAGACCCGATTCCCGCCGGTTAGGTGCATCGAGCAAATTCCACAAGAGTTGTTGCCCAGTCAAGCAAACAATGATCGTTCCATCGACACGTTCCGCTTGTCGCCGACGCTCTGAGCGCCTAGGATAAATTGTCCGGCCCCACCGACAGGGGAAAGTGTACCGCTCCCGGAATGAACCATGGCGATCACCTTCACCAATCTTCGTTTCTCTTGGATCGCCTTCGCGGTGTTCCTGGGTGCGTCACTGGTGACGGCCGATGCATCGGCCTCCTGCGCGTCAATGCCGGACGCCACAGCTTGCCAGCTTGAGTGCTGCTGCAAAGCACCGGAATCGGCCACGCCGATTCGGGCTCCTGTGGAGCCGACAGTTGGCCAGCACATCCGCACTCAGGACAGAAATATCTGCCCGGATGTCCCCGGATGTCATTGCGGTCCGCAAGCTCCGACCGCCCCGCAACCCAAGGAACGGCGTGCCGCGGAGAGCCGTCCCGATCCGGGCCGGAGTGGGAACGCGAGGTGTCTCGATATCGGCTGCGTTTTCCAGTCGTTTAGCGGTCCGGTCCCGTGCACCATCAGCCCGCCGCAGAAATCCCCGCTCTTTCTCTGCAATTCCCGACTTCTGATCTGAAAAACGGCCCCTCTATCAGGGTCTCCGATCCTCGTGCGCTCGGCGTTCGTATCTTGGTCCCTTTTGGGCCTGCGTTCTGCGTCGTGCCGGGTTTCGAGCAGTCCTGACGGCGGGGACGAGGAAGACGGTCCGTTTTGACGGATCGTCCTCCCCCTCCCTGTCGAGGGAGCGGGAACGTGCCGTGCGCAAGGTGCGTGCGGACAATTTCAAGGTCATGAGTTTGGAGATGGATCATGGATCGTCGTCAAGTGCTGGGCGTCGTTGGGGCCTTGGCTCTGGCCGCCGTGGTCGGCATCGGTGCCGGCGCTGCCGAAAAGTCGAAGGTTGTGAAGACAGCCAAGGCATGCTGCTGCGGTGATCTCTGCTGCTGCGGTTCTGCTTGCCCTGATGTCTGCTGCTGCGGCTCTGTTTGCTGCGGTGATACCTGTTGCTGCGACACCGCCACGGACAAGGCGGCTGCCGACAAGACCGTCAAGCCCGCGAAGGCGGCCGAGCCTTTGTGCTGCTCACCGACCACCGCCGAGGCCGTCAAGCCGAAGGCAACGGTCGCTCGCTGATCCAAAAAGAGGGCCGGTCCCCGGCGGGTACCAGGGACCGGCTGTGGTCACAACCCGACGGTCAGACGCACGGGGGCGGGCTGCATCGGGCGGCCCGCCCCATTCCCATTCTACGGCATACGGCTCGCTGATGAGAGCCGGCGGCCGTATTGCTGATCACCGGCGAGCTAATCGACCTTCTTGAAGATCTCGATCTCGACGCGCTGTCCTAGTTTGAGCGGTGCAACCTCTCGAAACGCGACCTTCACGGGCAATACCCGAGTATCAGCCGGCCGCCCTGGGTCTTCGGGGCGAGATTGACGTGCGACAACGACATCGGCGATTTCCTCGACCTCACCACGCCAGTGACGGCCGGAATAGCCCTCGGCCGTGAGTGTTGCCTTGGCCCCCATGCTGAGTGCAGCGATGTCGAACTCGTCGACTTCGGCCTCGGCCCGCAGACGGTTGAGGTCCACGATCCTGATCAAGGGTGCGGCAGCGCTCACTGTCTCGCCAGGGTCGGCAAATCGCGCGACGACGGTGCCGTCGATGGGAGCGACGATGCGATACTTGGCCGATTCGGCATCGAGGCGATCGACGGCCGCCTTGGCGGCGTCACGACGCGCAAGCGCAGCCGACAAAAGCTCGGTGCGGGCGTCAGGCGGCTGGCGATCTCTCCCCGTGAGCGCCGGGATAATTCGGTCGAGACGAGCGCGGGTTTGCTCGAGACGGAGCGTCACTTCGGCCTCGGTCAGGCGATGATGCGCTTCCCGGAGCGACGCGCGCACATCGTCGTCTCGCAGCTCGACGAGCAGCTCGCCCTTCGTGACGACGGCCTTCTCCCGTACCGGCATGCTGACGATCGTCCCCAGGACTTCCGTCCCGACCGTGATGTCAGCCCCGGGATAGGCAACAACGCGCCCCTCGGCGGTGATCCGGCCGATTGGCTGCGGTAGGGCAGAGGAACTGTGCTCGGCAGCGGCTTGCGACCGCGGCGCGATGGTCTGGAGGGCGTTCCAGGCAATCCCGGCCGCGAGCACCAAGCCGGCCGCGGGTAGGATCACCCGGCCCACGAGCATCGAGAATGACATCAGTTCAAGTCTCCGGAATCAGCTTGCCGTCCCGGATCCTTTCGATGCGGTCGGCGATCGAGTGGACCAAGGGGTCATGAGTGACGATCAACAGGGCCCGGCCTTCGGATCGTGCCAGGTCGCGGAACATGCGGAGCACGAGCGCACCGCTTTCTGAGTCGAGGTTTCCCGTCGGCTCGTCAGCAAGGATCACCGTTGCCGGGCCGGCGATCGCCCGTGCCACGGCGACTCGCTGGCGCTGGCCTCCGGACAGCTCGCGAGGTGGAAAGTCCTTGCGGTCGCCGAGGCCAACTGCCTCGAGCACCCGGTCGGCTTCACGCCGCGCCTTGCGCCGCGCACCCCTTTCAGGTTGAGGGAGTATTCCACATTCTCGCGGGCATTGAGCGATGGAAACAGGTTGAACTGCTGAAACACAAAACCGATCGACCGGCGCCGGACCTCCCTGAGCCGTTCAGTTCGCTGCGCATCGATCTTGCGTCCATCGATCATGAGGTGGCCGCTTGTGGGCGTGAGCAGGCAGCCCAGGATGGACAGGAGCGTCGTCTTTCCCGAGCCCGATGGACCCACCAGTGCCACGACCTCTCCCCGCGCGACCGAGAGCGAGACCCCGCGCAGCACCGGCACCTGATGCCGGCCTTCGCTGTATGTCTTCGTGAGGTTGCGTCCTTCGAGTACGGCCAACGCAGAATTCTCCTGTCCCGTTCACTGGCTCAACCGCGGAAGACCATCGCCGGGTCAAGCGCCGCCACCTTGCGGAATGATAACACCGCCGCCCCCATGCAGAGCACCTGTGTCCCCACGAACACAAGAACACAAAGTGTCGGTGAAATGATCATTTTCATGTCGAGTTGCGCCATGATCGGTACCAGGCCGTATGCCAGGACCAGGGCCACCCCGAATCCCAGGACGGCCGCGTACGAAGCTTGCTCGGCAATGATCCCGTAGACGGTCAAATTGCTGCCTCCCAGGGCCTTGACCGTGCCGAATTCCGTCAAATGCTCCGCGGTCGAGGCATACAGCGTTTGAGCAACGATGACCACGCCGACTAGAGCCCCCAGGGCGACCGTCAAGAACAGGGTCAGCCCCAGCCCGGTCGATTCGATCCAGTAGGCGCGCGACCGGCTCGCCCACTCGTCTTTCGTGTAGACATCGTTGTAGGGCAAGCGGCGGCTGATCTCGTCCCGGACCGCCGCCGCGTCGGCTGCTGGCTCCAGCCGCACCACGATGAACGTGGTCCGATCGGAGATCTCCGCGGGAGAGAGCGACTGAGCCAGGCGATAGTCGAGAAAGGCGACCGGGTTGGTCGTGAACGAGAGCGCCTCGCGCGTGCGTCCGATGATCTTCAAGCGCCGGCCCTGGAACTCGCGGAAATCGCCGATGTGGAATGAACCGAACCTTCGCTGTGCCGAGAGATCGAGCATCACATACCGGCCTCGGCGCAGGTCGCGGGGATCGCCCGACTCGATGTTCCAGGGAAAGTGCCAGGCCCCGAAATTCTCCAGGCAGTAGTAAACGACGGGTTCCCTCGCGCCGGTCGGCAACGCGACGATCGCATACCAGACGATCAGGTTGTCTGCCCGCGCCACACCCGGCACTGACCGCACTCTCTGCACATAGCTCTCGGGGAACGGATTGCCGAAATCGACATTGGGCGTGTTTCGCGCAGTGATCCACAGGTCGGCATCCAGCCGCTCGATGGTGATGCTGGCGTTTTCCATCAGCCCGAAAAAGAGCCCGACCTGGACAAGTACCAGCCCGGCGGCGAACCCGACACCAAGGACAGTAGCCGCGAACCGAGCCTTCTCGTCAAGCAGCATCTTGACGGCCAGGTCGATCATTCTGGTCGCTCCGTGGCGGCCGGCTCCGGGCCGGGCGTTTTGCCCCGGTCGGCTTCACTGCGCATCAGCCGGGCAACAATCGAGTCCGGCAAGCGGGCGATCACGCGCATGAGCAGCGACATGGCCAGGGGAAAACGAGCGACTCCTCCGCGGCGGCGGTTGATCAACCTTGCGATACGCTCAGCGGCCGCATCCGCCGACATCATGAACGGTGTCGCCGACTCCATTGGCGTCATCGGTGTATCGACGAAGCCCGGGCACACCGTGGTCACCACAACTCCTCGGGACCGCACCGCGATCCGAAGCCCCTCCATGTAAGCGTTCACGGCCGCCTTGCTGGCACAGTAGGCCGATTCGCCGGGCAAGCCCTTGAAAGCCCCCAAGCTCGAGATCGCCAGCAAATGTCCCCGGCCGCGCTTCAGCATACCGGGCAAAACGGCCTCGATCGAGTAGATGACTCCCATCACGTTCACCCGGATTGTTTGTTCGACGTCGGCGATGTTGAGCGGGTCGAGCCGCGTCGGCGCGCCGAAGCCGGCATTGGCGACCATGATATCCGTCGGCCCGAGATGACGCTCGATGTCAGCAACCGCCGCATGCAATGCGGCTCGATCAGATACGTCGGCAACAGCAGCAAAGGCCACGCCCCCTTTTCTGGCCGTTGCCAGCGCGACGGCTGACAACTCGGTGGCGCGGCGGGCGATCAAGCCCACGCGGTAGCCGCTCTTCCCCAGACGCAAGACCAATGCGCAGCCAATGCCGCTGGTTGCCCCGGTGACGATTGCGACCGGCTCAGCGGCTGCCTTGGCCGTCATCAATGACACGACCTCCTACACCGCCTTGAGAACCAGGCTGGTATTGCTGCCGCCGAAGCCGAACGAGTTGGACACGGCGATGCGCACGGGATGTGGCCGGGCCTCGTTGGCGACGAGACAAAGGTCGACGTCGGGGTCTTCGAGGTTGATTGTGGGGGGAATCGCCTGGTGTCGCAGTGCCGTCAGGCAGGCGAGGGCCTCAAATGCGCCGGCGGCGGTCAGCATGTGGCCGGTGAGACTCTTGGTGGACGAGACCGGGATGTGTGCGGCGTCGTCGCCCAGAACGAGGCGAAGCACGGCGGCCTCGGCAGCATCGCCTACGGGAGTGCTCGTCGCATGAGCGTTGATATGGTCGATCGTGCCGGGCACGACCTGGGCGTCGGCCAGAGCCTGGCGCATCGCCAGGGCGGCCGGGGCCGGGTCGGGGCTGGGGATCACATGATGGTGGGCGTCGCTGGTGGCGCCGCAGCCGGCGACCTCGGCATAGGCATGGGCTATCCGGCGGCGTGCGGTTGTCGCTCGTTCCAGCACGAATGCAACCCCGCCCTCTCCCAGCACGAACCCGTCGCGGCCGCGATCGAACGGGCGCGACGCCGCAGCCGGGTCGGAGTTCCGTCGCGACAGGGCACGAAGGTTGCCAAATGTCGCCAGGCCGATTGGCGTGACGGCCAGGTCGCAGGCCCCTGCCACACAGATGTCGACCAGCTCCAGCCGCAGCCAGTGGCGTCCGATCTCCAGGGCGTGGTTGCCGCTGGCGCATGCGGCCGAGAGCGCCAGGGCCGGACCGGAGAGATCCAGCCCGCGCCGCACTCGCTCGATGGTCGAGTCTCGGTCCTGGTCCGGGTCATAGAGCCGCGTGCCTCCGCCCTGGTGATCGTCTTCCCAGAGCAACATCCATTCGGCTCCGACGCCCAGCACCAACCCGACCCGCACATCGCGATGCTGGCCCCACAGCCCAGCGTCCCTCAGGGCCGACTCGACGCACCAGTGGGCAAGCTGCTCCAGCCTGGGCCGTGCCGAAAAGATCAGTGGATCACAGTCCGGCGGCTGGAGGATTTTTCCAACCTGCGCTGCAATCCGACTGGGGTAATCCGTCGTGGGGAACCGTGTCACCAGCGACACGCCCGACCGGCCCGCCAGCAAATTCCCCTCGATGTCCGCGAGCACACTCCCGAGTGGAGTCGCCGCGCCCAGCCCCGTGATCCAAACGGGTTCCGCTCGATTCATCTCCATGTGCCTCATCCTGGGCCATCCGACCCCTTGACCAGCTCGATGCGCAGCCGGCCCATCGCGTCCGTCGCGATAGCCCGGGGCAACGACTCTCCACCTCGCGCCAGCCGCTCGTCCAGCATGACCAGGTCAAGCGGACTGGCCGCCGGGCGGCTCGCCTCCCCCACGACCGCCACAAACACCGGCCTTCCCTGCGAGCCATCTGCTCGCGCAAGTGCAAGGGCCATCGCCTGGCACTCAACGGCGGAATGATCACGCCCGAACCGGTCGGGGATCAACTCCGGGGTCCAACCGCTGAACACCAGCCACACTCCCGGCACGGTCCCGCTGGAGAGCCAGGTCAGAGCCGCCAGAAACCCCTCGGCGGCCGCGTACAGCCCGCCGCCGACCCCCAGATTTGGTCCGTGCAGTCCCAGCGCCAGGCTGATCGTTCCCGAAGGGGAATGCAGGGCAAAGTGCGGGATCAAGTGCGGCGATGTGCTCCAGACCCCTTCCGCTAGAAAATCGCGCAGCGCCCGCGACAGATTCGCGCGCCCCAGATAGCGGGACGCAGCGACCACCCCCCAACCCTCGAACGCCTCCGGCGGCAAGCCCATCTCCTCGATCGCCGCGAACACCGCGGCAGTCCCCGCGATCGTCTGCTCATCGGAATAGCGCAACAGCGATGGTGGAACGTTCCCCCATCCGACCGGAATCGGCCCCGGTCTCCGACGCAATGCCGGCACGTCTTGAGGAGACATGCGAAACAGCCCATGACCCCTCAGCTCGCCGACGAGTGAAGGCCCGGCGCTGAGCCCGGCTCTCGCCGTGACACGCTCCGTCGTACGATCCGTCACGTTTTCAACTCTTCCCTGAGCGCAATGCCCTGTCGATCTAATTGAATTGAGCTAGCCCGGCGCACAGTCTATCTCTACAATCATGCCGGTTTCAATCGCATTCTGACCACGGCTCTTCACAATCGTGCGTCGCGAGTTCGTCGACCCATGCCAATGGTGGATGTCTGGGAGTATTAATTAGAATTTAACGATTCCGCAATGTGAGAAACAGGAGAGATTGGGGGGAGGGAGTCATGGCAGGGGGAACCCGGTGCCTTTCCTCCGTCGTTGCGATCAGGGAGGTATCAGTCCGTGCCCTCGCCGATGGACAAACTGGGCGATGCCGTGCGCCAGAACACGCTCGTACGGATCATCGAGCGGTTCCGAGAGGAGCACAGCGATTCCCACTTGAAAGACCTGGTGATCGACGAAGCCGGGCCAGGCCGGGAGATGGTCGTTCTGGGCCGGCGAGTTGTGAACTTCGGCTCCGACAGTTTCCTGGGGCTGGACCAGGATCCGAGGGTTCAGGAGGCCATCCGCCGTGGGCTGGCGCGGTGGGGGACTCATAACGGCTGTTCCAGGGCATTTGCGAGTGTCCGGGCCAATGTCGAGGCCGAGAGCAAGCTTGCCGAATGGCTCGGCGTCGAGTCGGTATTGATTCACCCCTCGGTGATGCTCACGAATCTGGGAGCAATCCCCGGGCTCACCGGCCGCCACGATGCGATCGCGCTCGACGAGCAGGCTCACAGCTCGATGCAAGAAGCGGCCAAGATCGCGCGCGAGCGGTGCGAAGGTCGCCACATTCGCTCACAGCGACCCCGAATCACTGGCGGCAACACTCGAGGGGATGCGACCCTACCGGTGTGCGCTGGTCTGTATCGACGGGGTCTACAGCATGAGCGGCAAGATTCCACCCATGGCAGAGCTCGATCAGGTCGCTCGTGCTTTTGATGCCGTTCTCTACATTGACGATGCCCATGGAACGGGCGTCCTCGGCAAACACGGGCGAGGGACCGTGCTCGATGCCCTGGGCAGCTATGACAACGCCTTTGTGATCGGCTCGCTTTCCAAGGCTTTCTCCTGCGCCGGCGGATTCATCGGGTGTTCCGAGTCGTTTCATCGGCTGCTCAAGATCCGCTCCAGTCCGCACGTTTTCGGCGGGCCGGTCGTTCCCTGCTATCTGGAAGCCATCAGCACGGTGATCGACATCCTGCGGTCGGGCGAGTACGAGACGCTTCGCGCGCGGCTTGATCAGGCGATTGCTCGACTGACGCGCGGGCTGACGAACCTCGGACTGGTCGTGATGGGAGGGGCCACTCCGATTGTCTCAATCCTGGTCGGCGACGAGGCCGACACGCTCAAAGCCGGCAAATTCCTGTTCGAGCGTGGATACTATGTCCAGTCGGTGCTGTTCCCGGCGGTGCCGTATCATGCCGGGGTCCTGCGCGTGCAGTGCAACGCCAATCATGACGATGCGTCGATCGACGGCTTGATCGAGGCCTTCGACGCATTGACCAGATCGATTGCCTTACCCCGGCGCGATACCATCGCAGGGGCTGCCCCGAGGCGGGGAACATCTGCCGGGGCGGCCCAGAACTCCACTCGCGAGGGCAGTCCGCGATGACTGCGGCCAGCGGCCGATTCTTCCTGATCATGCTGGCTGCCGTGGTCGCCCTGGCGGCCGGAGAGACGGCTCTGTCGAAGGCGATGAAACAAACAGCCAGCCAGGGCGGAAAATGGACGAGCCAGGTACTGACCGTGGTCACTAACAGTTGGTTCGTGGCGGGCCTGGTCCTCGTGGCGGCCCACCTCGGTCTCTATTTGCTCGCCCTGAGGCGCGCCGACTTGAGTGTTGCCATGCCCCTGACCGCGGTCTCATATCCACTCGCCGCTCTCTTGGCGCGCTTCTACCTTGGGGAGAACATGGGACCGGCGCGGTGGATCGGGACGCTCGTGATTGCCCTGGGTGTCGCCATCTTCGTGTTCAGCGAAGCAGGCGACCGCTAAAGAGAAAGGTCGGCATCCGTCATTGACCGGCGGCGGACTGCCCCCCGGAGCTGTCTGCAAGTACCCCGGTCCGCATCGCCAATTTCGCCTCCAGGAGATCGAGCAAGTCGCCGACACACTTGACCTGTGCGAGCTCCTCAGGCGTCAGCCGGATCCGAAACTCCCGCTCGATCCGCATGACCAGTCCCACCACGTCCACCGAGTCGAGCCCGAGCGTCTCGCGGAGGTCCTGGTCATCCTGCGGCAGCGTGTACGATTCACCCATCTCCTCCTCGAGCAGGTTCAAGAGCGTCGTGCGAAGTGTCTCCCTGGATGACATGGCTTCTCTTTCCTGATGCCCGGCTGCAAGAAAACCGTCGCTCCTCTTCCACACGAGGAGAATAACAGCGCACCGTGCCGTTCAACCAGGCGAAAGACGCAACCCCATAGGTCAGGAAGCGATCTCGTTGTGCGAGATCCGGTGGTGGCACCAGGAGGGCAATCGACTGGTTCGGACTCATCACGCCGCGTTCCGCCGGCACGGCTGCCCTGTTTCCGCTTGCACAACCACAACGGCCGGGCCAGAATGTCAGTCATTTGCTGGTCTTGGCAGCCATCCGAACAGGCGATTTCCTTCCACATCGATCATAACCATTGAAATTCAAGAGTGTTAAGGATAGTGCATCCAATGGTACGCGGGTTGCTCAAAGGCCTTGTCGGTTCCTGTTCCGGGCCGTGTGTTTCCGCGCGCTCGAGGTAGCGGACGGTGCCCAGACAGATTCATGGCGACTTACGTAGGGTCCGATCGATGACAACCGTGAGTGATCCCCAGGAATTTACGTTTCAAGCCGAGATCAAGCAGCTTCTTCACCTCCTTTCCCATTCGCTCTATCAGAGCCGGGAAATCGCGATCCGCGAGCTGATTTCCAATGCGTCCGATGCGCTCGACAAGATGAGGTACGTGGCGCTGACCGACGAGACGCGGCGTGAAGAAGGGCCGCTGGAAATCGTCGTTCAGGGGCGAGAGAGCGATCGCGAGCTGATCATCCGGGACACCGGAATCGGCATGACCCACGACGAGCTCGTGACGAACCTGGGCACAATTGCCCATAGCGGCTCGATCGAGTTCTTGAAGGCGATGGCTCTCAAGCGCCAGGAAAAGGCCGACGTGTCGCTGATCGGGCAGTTCGGCGTCGGCTTCTATTCCGCGTTCATGATCGCTGATAAGGTGCGAGTTCGCACCCGCAGTTTCGCCGAGGAAACGGGCTGGCAATGGGAGTCGGAGGGGACAGGAACGTTCTCGGTCAAGCCGGCGGCGGAGCCGCTCGAGCGCGGCACCGAAGTGATCCTTCATCTCAAGGAGGACGCCCAGGAATTTGCCTCCGACTGGCGCATCAAGGAGATCGTGCGGCGGTTCTCCAGCTTCATCCCGCATCCGATCCGCCTGGGCACAGGGGGAGAGGTCATCAACGACCAGAAGCCGATCTGGGTCGAGCCCAAGAGCCAGGTCACCGACGAGCAATACACGCGGTTTTACCAGCACCTGAGCCACCACACCGACGAAAAGCCCCTCTGGCATCTGCACCTGGCAGCCGACTCGCCGATTCAGTTTCGCGCGGTCGTTTACTGCCCGCCGACCAACATCGAGAACCTGGGGTTCGCCCGCCACGACCACGGGCTGAACCTCTGCGCCAAGCGGGTGCTGGTTCAAAACGAGTGCCGCGAGCTGGTGCCGGAATACCTTCGCTTTCTCTGCGGGCTGGTCGATTCCGAGGACCTTCCCCTCAACGTCTCCCGTGAAACGCTGCAGGATAACAGCGTGATCCGGAGAATCCGGACCGCGCTCGTGAAGGGAGTACTCGATCGTGTCGACCACCTGGCGCAGGATGAGCCTGAGGTGTTCGGGAAGTTCCACGACCAGTTCGGCAGGATGCTCAAGGAAGGCTTGATGGCCGATCCCTCAAGCGGTGAACGAATCGCCAAGCTGCTGCGATTTGCGTCGTCGCGCAGCGACGACCCCCAGAGCCTCGTATCGTTCGACGAATACGTCGAGAAGATGCCGCCGGCCCAGGAACGGATCTATTTCCTGGGAGGCCCCGACTTCGCATCGATTGCCAAGAGCCCCAAACTCGAGATTTTCCGCCGTCGCGGTCTGGAAGTCCTTTACCTCACCGATCCGATTGACGAATTCGCCTTCCAGGCACTGGGGAAATATAAGGGGAAGGCTCTGACCTCGATTGATTCGGCCGACGTCGAGATCCCCGAAACCGGCGCAGCCGGTGGACCGGAAACAGCAACTGCCGAGCCGCCCAAGGAGAGCGGTTTCGGCCGAGTGCTGGAGCTGTTCCGCACCGCACTGGGAAGCCGGGTCAGCGAGGTTCGTGAGTCGAAGCGGCTGACCGACAGCCCATGCTGCCTGGTCAATGCCGAAAAGGGGTTGAGCACCCAGATGCAGCGGATCTTAAAGCTGGCCAATAAAGAATTCACCGAAGGAGCAAGGATCCTGGAAGTCAATCCGGGGGCGCCACTGGTCCGCCGTCTCTGCCAGTTGAGCGCGAACCATCAGCACGACGAATTCATCAAACAGTGCGGTCTGCAGCTCTGGAGCAACGCCATGATCCTTGACGGAGTGACGCCCGAGCCCGAAGACATGGTCGCGCGGGTGCAGTTGCTCATGACCGACGCCGCCGACAAGCGCTCGCCGCTCATTCTCTGAATCGAGTCGCGCGATTGTCGGACAAAGCGGCTGGCCGCTGAAACGCTTCGTAGAACGGAATTCATTCCGTTATATTGCCAATTCCTGGGCGGGTGCGAAAAACACACGCATACGGAATAGATTCCGTTCTACACCCGGCCACTCCCGTCGCTCGGAAACCGAGCGGACGGGATCAGGCAGGGCTTAAGATTTTGCCCGAGCCGAAGCCGGCGTCAGGCGTCAGCCTCCGTGCAGCCAGTTGAAGTAGAACGGATATGGATAAGGACCGGGTCCGGGCGCGATCGGGTCGAGGTCGTAGATCGGCACATAAGTGCCGAACGCGTAGTACGACCCGACTGGCCGGAATGGGTGGGCAAGACCCTGGAAGAAGCGTAACGGCCGCCACCAGGGCCGGCTCGACGAGTCAATCGTGTTCTGGCCAGCCATCCCGTAGAAAAAGGGATAGACGCTCTGGGTGTCTTTCGTTTTCGTTCCCAGCCCGTACAAGCCCTGGGTGCAAACCCAGTTGGGATGCTTGATCCTGCCGTTGTTGGCGTACCGCGTCTGGTAGAAGTTGTCGCGATAGGGATCCTCGGGGAGTACTTGCGGTGCTGACGCAAACCGCATGATCAGCCCGCTGCGCTCGGTGATTTCCGGCACGAAAGGCCGGGGAGGCTGGCCCCAGGCCGGCGCACTCGCCGTTGCCAGCCACAGCCCCGCGATGCCAAAGCCGGCGAGCCCCCGCAACCGCAGGGCGGCGATCACGCCCCTGCCCGGCTTCCAACCGTGTCGAGTCCGATTCCTTGGACGGTTCATGAGCTTCTCCTCCGCTCTGCGATCAAACCTTGCCTCGCGTGCAGATCAAGTCAGGCCCAGCACTCCGGCTGGGCCTTACCCGGCCTTGGCCCCAGGGGGCGCCATGGGACGCCTCCAATTTCTCGCCAAGGCCCGACACGATTCACGGCCCTATTGGCCGGTGAGCGGCCGGTCCTCCATACCCCGGCCGGCCACCCCTCTCTTTGCTTCCTGCGTCTCTCTCAGCGATCGTTGGGGTTCATGGGCGCGAAAGCGAAGAACTCGCGGGGAGATCGCGTGGTGACGATATAGGGCACGTAGCCCGGAGTCAAGGGAACCGGCCCGCCGGCACCGACGAACCACTGCACCTTCGGACGGTGGAACGCACCCGCCAACGACGCGAGCTTGCTGTGCAGAAGCGAGCTGAGCCCCGATCCCCCCAGGCAGTGCTTGCAGCCTTGCCCGCCGCAGAATCGACACCCGGGATCACCGGACATCCCCGACCCACCATCGGTAGCGCACGACTGACAGCCTCTGCCGCCACACAGCCCGCAGCCCATCCGGCTCCCGCCGTGACCAAGGTGAGTATGACGTCCACCGATCGAGCAGCCGGTCTGCCCGCAGGCGAATTGCGCCGTCGGTTGCACGACGGCCTGGCTTGAAGCGCCTGGGTAAGTGCTTGCATATCCGGCCGCGCCCGTGCCGCAGACGGCACTCTTTTTGTGCCCCTGGAGTCCGCAACTGATCCCGCCGAAGCACCCTGGAGTGCCGCACGACGAGCCGCCGTTGTGTCCGAACAGCCCTGACCCGCAGCCAGCCCCGGAATTCGCACACGCGCCGTTTGCGCAACCATCGCCATCGCCGTGATGGAACAATCCGTGGCCCAGACCACCGCCGCCGCCCAGCCCGTGCAGCTTACAGCTCACGCAGCCCAGGGCTTTATCGGCATCGGCGATGTAATCCTTGGCGTAGTGGCCGTAGGGAATGGGCGGTGCCTTGTAAGCTCCGCCGTTCGTGAAGTCATAGGCCGGAACAACCCGGGGAATCGTGTGCTGCAACAGCATCCCATCGGCAAGGGCGGGCTTCGCCATCCCCAGCCCGAAGGCTGCAACCAGTGTGAGCGCGAGCGGCAAGGCTCGCCAGGTTCCGAAACGCATAGTGAATCCCTCAATCGGCTTCCATGAGACCCTCCTGGAATGTCTGGAATCATGCGCACGGACGTGCCCGAGCCTTCCTGCGCGCGGACGACACGATCAGCTTCGGGCCATCACAAACCACACCGGGCCAGCGGCATGATCGCGACCAGCCCTCCTCCCCATTCAGGTCCGCCGCGTGGCCGCGGCGTGTTCCGGAGCAGTGCTCCGTTGACCGATGGGCTCGAGGCGCGATGGCGGCTCCAGTCCGTGGCTTGGCCTTGTGAGTGTCCATCGGCCCGAACCGGCTCCGATCTCGAACCAATCATCTGGTCCGCGCACAAAAAAAGGACCGGTCTCTCGTCAAAGTCCGAGAGACCGGTCCAGCTTTCATATTTCGCGAGCTCAGTGGCTATCTTTGCCATAGACCACCGAGGCCGGCAGCTCGGTGACGGGCCGGCCCGGCTGATCGTACGCGATCGCTGCGTGCTTCTGACGCTCCTGGTCCTCATAAGCACGGCGGACTTGTCCGAATTTCGGCAGGCCCAGAAGATGGCTGATAATGTGCGGGCGATCGTGGCCAGGGCTGGTCAAAGCAACCTGGGCGGGAGGGACGCTCGCGGGGACAACCGACGGGTCAACGCCGGGGCGATGCCCCATCGCACTTATCCGCGGGTCGGCCCAGGACGGCTGGCCTGAGGTGGACATACCAATCGGCGACGGCTCCATGCCCGCAACGGTTTCCCCGACGACGGCGTATCCGGGCGCGTCGGCACCTGCGACGGTCGCCGGACCGGTTGTCACTGCGTACCCCGGTGCGTGAGCATCGCCGCTCACCACGGGGCCCGACACAACGACGCCTCGCTGGCAAGTCAAGCAATTGCCCGTCTGCCCGTTATGCACATGGCCAGGTGTCCCGGCCATCGGGTTGAGCTCAGGGGGCGGTGGAATGTCGATGCCGTCGTGAGCCTTCACGTAAGCACGCTGGCACTCGACGCAGTGGCGACGCCCGAACAAGCCCTTATGATGATGGGGCTTGGGCTGCGGCGCCTGCGCCGGCCGGAGCCGCGGATGCCTCGTCATCACCAAGCGGCGCGGCCATCGCCGCGGCCGGAATGGCCAGCGCCAGGCCGCAGAGACCCAGGACCAATCGAGCACACAGACGCATCAGGGAACTCCTTTCCCAGCTTCGCGCCCGGCGCCGCGCATTCGAGCTTGCGCAAGCCTGGAGCTGCCATACCGAAGCATTGAAGAGTGACCCGGTCAACGCCTCGCTCCAGAGACGGACTGACCGGACCGAAGGGGCGGCCCTCCATGAACCAACGCTTGTGCGATGACCTCCGCACTCACGCTCGACCGAGCCCACGCGTGCTGACGGACCGTCAGGGGCCGTGGTTTTCTGATATATCCCTTAACATCGGCACAAACCCGTCGGGTCTTGCGACGAAACCGCGAAACCGAGGATTTGACCTGAGTCCAAACTCGCGCGTGCTCGACAGGCGGCCAATCCCCTTGTCGTGACCAAATCATCTCGATGCTGGGGCTCCCGATCTGTTACGGTGGCAAAACGGCCGTGGCGGACCTTGGCTTTTCCGTCATCCCTTTTTAGTCTCACGAACGATTTCGAGCGCATGCATGGCATTGCTCAGCCTGCGGAACGTCAGCCTGGCCTTTGGAGGCCCCCAACTGCTCGATCAGGTTGAGCTGCAAATCGAATCGGGCGAGCAGGTCTGCCTGATGGGCCGCAACGGTGAGGGGAAGAGCAGTCTGCTGCGGCTGATCCGAGGCGAAATCGAGCCCGACGACGGCCAGGTTATTCGCCAGCAAGGGCTGCGCATCTCACTTCTTCCGCAGGATGTCCCCTCCGGGCGATCCGGCACGGTCATTGACCAGGTGGCAGCGGGCATCGACGACGAGGCGCATCGGCGGCGCATCTCGCACCATCGCGCAGGCCATCGTCTCGCGGATGGATCTGGACCCCGACGCGCAGTTTGAAGACCTTTCTTCGGGAATGAAGCGTCGAGTCCTGCTGGCCCAGGCGCTCGTTACTGAGCCCGACATCCTCCTGCTGGACGAGCCAACCAATCACCTCGACATCGATTCGATCCGCTGGCTCGAGTCGTTCCTGCTGCGGTTCGCCGGCACGATTGTGTTCGTCACTCACGATCGCGTCTTCCTCGAGCGGCTCGCGACCCGCATCGTCGAGCTCGATCGCGGAAATCTCCATGATTGGGCATGCGACTACCCGACCTTTCTGAAGCGCCGGGACAAGATTCTGATGGCCGAGGCCAGAGAGCAAGAGCTCTTCGACAAGAAGCTGGCCCAGGAAGAAACGTGGATCAGGAAGGGAATCGAAGCCCGGCGCACCCGCAACGAAGGCCGGGTCCGTGCGCTCAAGGCGATGCGTGAGTTACGCCGGCAGCGTCGCGAGCGGCAGGGGACAGCGCGGATCCAGGCCCAAGAATCCGAGCGATCGGGCACTCTTGTCATCGAAGCGAAGGGTGCAAGCTTCCGCTATGGCGACCGCCCGGTGATCCGTGACCTCACGACGACGATCCTCCGGGGCGACAAGGTGGGAATCATCGGCCCCAATGCCTCGGGAAAGACAACGCTGATCCGGCTGTTGCTGGGCGAGCTGCCGCCCCGGGAGGGAACCATCCGGCATGGGACTCGGCTGGAGATCGCCTACTTCGACCAGTTGAAGGCAACCCTGGATGAGAACAAGACCGTCCAGCAGAATATCAGTGATTACGACATGATCCCGATCAACGGCCAGCCGCGTCACGTGCTGGGCTATCTTCAGGACTTCCTGTTCGCGCCGGAGCGATCGCGCAGCCTGGTCAAGTTTCTGTCGGGCGGCGAGCGCAGCCGGCTTTTGCTCGCCCGGCTCTTCACCAAGCCATCGAACCTGCTCGTCCTGGACGAGCCGACCAATGACCTGGACGTGGAGACCCTCGAGCTCTTGGAGTCATTGCTGGTCGATTATGCGGGAACGGTCCTCCTGGTGAGCCATGACCGGGCGTTCTTGAATGACGTGGTGACCAGCACGCTGGCGATTGAAGAAGACGGAGCGGTCCGCGAGTACGACGGCGGCTATGACGACTACTTGCGTCAGCGGCCAGCTCAAGGGGCCGAGGATTCCCCGAAGTCTTCGGGCCTGGTCAGCGCAGGTTCGACCGCACCCACGGTGGAAAAGCGCAAGAAATTGAGCTACAAGGAGCAACGCGAGCTGGCGTCTCTGCCGGAGCAGATCGAGCGTTTCGAGTCAGAGCTGCGCGATCTTCATGCGGCCATGGCTGACCCTGCGTTTTACAAACGTGACGGAGCCGCGATCGTCGCGACAAAGTCACGGCTGGCCGAGCTCGAACGCGACCTGGCAACCGCTTACGAGCGCTGGGAAAGGCTGGAACAGTATGCGGACTGACCGGCTCATTTCGGGATCTGGTATCCCAGGTGCAGTTCACCATGTCGTAAGTTGATCGCGATCCACTCATCGTGACTGAGTTGGCCGAAGATCGAGTGCGTGATCGTTGGGGCCTGGGACTTGAGCTTCGCCATCACTCGCTGCATCCGTTCCAGAGCCGCTTCCAAGGGCACGGGTTCAGTCGCCAGCGTTCCACCGTCCACACCTGGGATCTTCACGCCAGCCCGCATCGGCTCATGAATAAACTTCTGCTTGCCGAGCCGCAGGATCCACTTGATGAAGAATGGGGTCTTGAGCGGGATTCCGGTGTAGGAGTACTCCGCCCAAGCTGACAAATGCCCGAGGGTCTGGCCCAGCGTCCAGTTTCCGATTCGCTCGAGCCGGCCAGCTCGCTCGGCCTCGACCAATCGGTCCACCTCGGCCATCATCGCGTCGATCGATTCGAACCGCAGGATCCTCCTGCCCGCGACCTTTCCCGTATCCACCAGACCCGTTGATTTTTCACTCGCCGTGGTCATGGGTACCCTCGTATCGCCGACTCGATTCCCGGCATATTTCACCTGCCTCGCCGCAGCCGCACCATCATATGCGGGGCTGCGCCACACGATCAATACAGCCCTCGCTGGAGGTCGTGAACCCGCTAAAAACACATGGTGTCCGTTCTCTTTGACCGAGTCAAAGAGAACGGACACCATGTGTTCTCCCGATCAGCGCTCAGGTAAGGCCGGCTCGGCCTTGGCCGGCAACCGAGCAGCCGGCTCGGGAAAGACAGCACGGAATGTCAGATGCGCGGGCAAATAGAAGACAATGGGAAACCCCACGATCATTATCGTCAGCCAGAGCCAGGGACGCATGATGGTTTGAGGCTTCACGTAATCAAGGCCATGAACATAGTTAATATTGACGGCGAGGTCGGGGTGACTTGCCGGAGCCGGCGGAGCGGGCGCCAGAAAGTACGAGGCAAGCAAGATCATCGTGCTGACAACGGTCCAGGCGATGAACGCCCGGCGGTCGTATCCCAGTCTCCAGACGCCCCAAACCACCAGGAACGGCAGCCAGCCGTGGAAGGTCGAGAGTCCACGCACAAAGAGCGACAGCTTCGAATCGAACATGTAGCTGGTCATCGTCGTGATCCGCGAGCCCGTCAAGAAGTCAAACACCCACAAGAGCTGCGGGAGGGTGATCCCCACCGCGATCATGCTCATCAATAGAGAGCTCTCCGTCCACAGCGCGATCAGGCCGATCAGGAGCGCAACGTCGCAGAAGAACAGGAAGTTCCAGGCGGAGTAGGTGACCCAGTAATAGGGCACGAGGACGGCGACGAAAAGCGTGTAGACCAATTTCACGGCCAGAGGTATCAGGTGAGACTGGTTCATGAGCGGGCTTCCACGGGTGTGATTGCGACGAACAGCCGATACCATTGATCCGTCGCCAAGACCGTCAGTGTATCGATGGCGAATTTGTCCGCATATGTGCCACCGCGCTGTGAAAAGACGGCGCCATCGCTCCCAGAACGGATCCTGACCGCGGCTGCGACGGTATGTCGGTGATGGCACAGGGCGCAACCGCGCGACCGCCGGGAAGGCAAGTGCTCTTGCCTGGTTTCGGATTCCCACTAAGATATCGCACGCACGGAGTGGATTTGCCGCTTCGCCAGGAAATGCGGCTCCAGTTTTGCACGGAGGCAGCCATGCCGGAGCAGCGTCGAGCGGGTCGGAGAGTCGCGGGCATTTTGGTGTGTGCCGTGATCGTCACGGTCACGGTGGCAGGTGTCAAGCTAGCCTATTTCGGCGCGCCTGTGCCCGCTGCGCGCTCGAGCGACCCTGGTACGGTTGCCATCAATGAGAACAGCCCGCTGGCTGCCTTGAGCACGGCGCTCCGAAACAATGATCCTCGCGCGCTGGCGTGGATTCATCAGCGTATGATGCCCAGGCCCAATACACCCCTCCAGGCTGTGGGCGCCACCGAGAGCGCGGAGTGCATCGACACCCTCGCAGCGTTGCGTGCGAGCTTTCCCGGGCTCGGTGCACCGGGACGTGTGATGGCTGTGACGGCTGCATGCCGGATCTTCGACAGATTTGCCGTCGAGCCGGCAACCGGGCGATGGGCCGACGCGCTCAAGCCGCTTCACGACCTGCTTTCGGCCAGCCTGGGAGACATCGACCCCGCGCCGCGCTATGCCGCCCTGATCGAGATCAGCCGGTTCTGGGTCTGGATTCCGGGCCGATCGATCACGCCGGCCGAGGAGCAGACCCTGGCAGAATGGAAGGGCGGGCTTTACGGGCCGGTGCTGCGGTGTCTGGCCAGCCGGGACGTTCGGACGCGAATGGCAGCGGTCGGCTGTCTGGGCGCTCTTCCCATCGACAACGCGGCCATCGCCGGGGTCGCCTATGTCGACGATCCCAACAGCGACGTTCGGAAGCAAACGCTCAGCTCTTTTTCGCGACGAAACATGCTCCTGACCGACGAAATGCTGCTCAAACGGTTGCACGACCAGGATGCCGCGGTCCGCGAAATGGCCGGTTTGATCCTTACGACTCGCGGGCTCTCCCAGGAACTGGTCGGCCTGGGCGGCTTGATGTACAGCCCCAGGCCCGAGCAGCGCGTATCGGTGATTCCTCTTTTGAAAGACCGGACTGACATTGACCCGGTTACCTGGTTGATCCAGCTCTCGCGCGACTCGGTGGAATCGGTCCGGATCAGTGCGATCGAGGCACTCGCCCGGTACAAGTCGCCAACGGTGCAGAAACGACTTGCCGAGATGGCCCGCTCCGACGGCTCGGAAGCCGTGCGCCAGGCGGCCCGCAAGGTCATCCCCACCGACGAGGAGACAACAGCGTCGCTCCCTCCCCTGCCCGGCTCGTCAAGTCTCAACCCCAAGGCGAACTGACCGGCCACCGATCCCTTTCCCCCCCTTGCGAAGGGAGGGCCAGGGGGGGTGGTCCCGGCGCGACCAGTTAGCAACGCTTCCTTGCAATGGGAGAACAGCCCCTCGACGCCCTCTAGCGCAACACTCGCACGCGTGAGCCCACATACCCGCGCCGGCCGCGAATGCTGTCGGGGAACAGCTTGGCCTGATCCAGCGAGTCGTCAGCCAGAAACGGCATGGGAAGGTATTCGGTCTCGCGATTCAGCTCTGGGTGCGAGCGGACCTCATCCTCCAGCGGCGGCGAGACCCAGAGCGTTTTAAGCTCCAGGGTATTGGGAATCACAACCACCCGCGCCTGCGACGGCTCGATGCGCCAGCACGTGTCGAGTGCGCTCGTGACAACGTCGCGATCGGTGGGCAGCGTGATCGGGATGCGGGCGCGCTCCAGGCAACAAGATGTGATCGTGTTGATCCGTAACGCCTCTTCGTCCATTTTCGAGACCAGGCGCTCTGTTGTCAGGTCGGCAAACCCGACCCCCACGATGTTGCCGTGGCTCTCGTCGGAGACGTCGAGGACGACCAATCGCGTGATCACCGGACGATCGAAGTCAGGCTGAGTCTCGATCAGCAGCCGGCCGATGACGTTCGGGTCCATTCCCGCGCCCGAGTAGTTCTTGCCCAGCTCGCCGACAACCAGGACGTCGATCTGGTCAAACGGAAGCCGGCCCATCAGCCCGCGGGCGCGTTCGAGCACCACAGGCTCGACATCAAAAATGGTCTCGGGTTCCAGCGGAACGATCTCGGCCGGCACGTCTTCTGCATTTTCGACGATGGCCAGGCCGAGCGCAAACCGGGTGTTCTGCACCAGGAACCGGCCAACCGCAGGCAAGACCTCGCGCAAGCCCCGTATCCCCAGCTTGTGAACCTGGCTGGCGCCGTTGCGCTTTCCCAGGCCGATCACCAGCATCTTGAGCACCCCCGACTCGTGCGTCGAGTGGAAATCGGTGTGGGGCTTGACCCGATTCAACAAGACGATGCCATCGGCTTGATAAGCGTTCTTGTCGAAATAGATCGGCAGGCCGACAGGATTCGTTCCCAGGACCACGGTGTCCATCTCGGTCTTGACGGGAACGCCCATCGTCTCGGGCGTGACGCCGTATCCGGCCAGGAGAGCACGCTGCCCGTCGGCGGTTGCACCACCGTGGCTCCCCATCGCGGCAACGATGAACGGCTTGTAGCCGATCTCGCGCAACGTGTCGACGGCCGTCCTGGCCACCAGGTCAATGCCGCCGATCCCTCGGCTGCCGACCCCCACGGCGATCGTACCACCCCTGGCAACTCGTTCACTCAGCCTGCTGCCCATGATCAGCCGGCGAACGGTGCCCGGCACGTCATCGAGCCGGGGCTGCGGCAGTGACTGACGGATCCGGGCCAGCGGCGGGAAGATCATGTGCGAAAACCCGTGGTTCCATGCCAGACGGCCGCACGAGCCAAGAATCGCTCTCGCTCTGCCCGAAGTTCCCCTGTCACCAGCCGAAGACAGCGCCTGGACCGAACGCCGGCGCATAGAAGCCGACCGGCGGAGGCGGCGACATCGGACGGCCAGCAGCCGCTGGCCCATACCCAACCGCGAAGGTGCGATACTGGTACGAACTGGCTGGGTAATAGTAAGAGGCGCCGTACACGTACCCCGGAGCGACAAATCCCGGCCGCCACAGGCCGACTCCAAATCGACCGGGCAACACCCCGTAGGGCGGATAGTTACTGCCGTACGAAGGCCCGGGATACGCCGAGAAGACCGTGTACGTCTGCGGCATCCCGTAGCTGGCGAACCCGTAGCTCATTCCATAAAGCCCCGGCGCCGCCAGGTAGTCGCTCACGCGGTACGAGCCAGCAAAGGCGCCACCTAATGTGGGCTGGGCTTTCGCCTCCCGGGTTCCGGACAACACGGCACAGAGCGCCGCGATCAACGCGCCGCGCAAAAGCGTCGCTCGAGAGCACCGCATGGAATTCCCCCCCTCGTTCAATAGCCGAAGTCCCAGCCCTTCCAATTCATACTGTGATCGACACTGCCGTAAGGACTTCGCCCGTACCCGCCGCCATAGTTTTGGTAACGCATCGCCGGTGAATAAAGAATACCACTGTTTGCGCCGGGCCAATACAACGAACCGGTCGGCATCTGGTAAAGAGGTCGCGCCTGCACTTGTCTCCGGAGCGGCCGAGATTCCCGGACGCGCGCCCGCGTGGTAGCACTCACGGATGCTGTCGTGACCTGGGGGCTGGCAACGCGTGAAGCAACGTGTAGCAGCCCGAACCGGTCCATGATGAGGCCACCGTTCGCGACAGGCTGACCGTACTCCAACCCAAATCCGCCGTATGGCTGGTATCCATAAAAGTATCCGTTGTAAGAAGATCCGGACAACGGATCACCAGCGACGGCTTGGGCGTGAGTCGATCCCGCCAGACTGAAAAACAAGATCCCTGCCATCACGCAAGCGGTTAAGCGGATCATGAGGTGCGTCCTCCAAATGTGCATCTCTTCTGACTGCTGGCTCTCGAGGTCCTTGTAGCAATTGTAATACCTATACGTAACTTGGGTAGCCAAAGGGACGAACAGAGGACGAAAAAGGTGCTTTTTCGGGTGTCCAAAAAATGTTTTTCCTATTTATGAATCTGGTCTTGGAGAATTCCGAAATAACCGATATAAACGATCAGGAAAGTCTGGTCAGTGAATGACGGCGACGATGCCGGCAGCGCACCCGGCGGTGGTGCGAGATTTACCCGTAAGAGGTTCGCGATGGGTTTGGGCGGGCAGATTGGCGAGGGGCTCTCTCTCGAGGACGTGCACGGGTCGGTCGCGATCCCAACGGATCGCGGGACGGGCCCACGCCTCCGCCGGTTGTTCGCCTTTCTGGGCCCGGCGTACCTGGTCAGCGTGGGCTACATGGACCCGGGCAACTGGGCGACCGACCTTCAGGGAGGCGCCCGGTTCGGATACGCGCTGCTCTGGGTTCTGCTGATGTCGAACATCATGGCGATCTTGCTGCAGACCCTGGCGGCGCGGCTCGGGGTCGTGACGGGCCACGACCTGGCGCAAGCCTGCCGGGCTGAATACTCCCGGTGGATTAACATGGTGCTCTGGCTGCTGGCCGAGGTTGCCATCGCGGCATGCGACCTGGCCGAGATTTTGGGGACGGTCATTGCCCTCAAGCTGCTTTTCGGTTGGCCGCTCTTGTGGGGTTGCCTGCCAACCGCGTTCGACACCTTCGTGCTCCTGTATCTCCAGCGCTGGGGAATGCGGCAACTCGAGGCCGTGATCCTGGCACTGGTCGCGACAATCGGCTGCTGCTTTGTGATCCAGATTTTCCTGGCCCAGCCCGACGTGGCGGGTGTCGTCTCGGGGCTTCGGCCGAGTCTGCCGCCTGGCTCCTTGTACGTGGCAATCGGCATCCTGGGCGCGACTGTGATGCCCCACAACCTTTACTTGCACTCGGCTTTGGTGCAGACGCGGCGCATTGGAAACGATTGGCGCAGCAAGGCCAGTGCATGCCGCTACTACCTCATCGACGTGGCGATCGCGCTCAACGCTGCCTTCTTTGTCAATGGGGCGATCCTGGTCTTGAGTGCGACGGTATTCCACCTTCACGGACTCGACGTCGGGAGTATCGAAGCAGCGTACAGGCTGCTTCCCCAGTTCCTCGGCAGAGCCGCACCCATCTTGTTCGGCATCGCTCTCCTGTGCGCCGGACAAAGCTCGACGTTGACGGGCACGCTGGCGGGCCAGATCGTGATGGAAGGTCATCTCCGCCTGAGGATCACCCCATGGCTCCGCCGGTTGATCACCCGGCTGATCGCTCTTGTCCCTGCGGTCGTTGTGATTGCGGTGGCGGGCGAGAATTCAACTCAAAAGATGTTGATCCTGAGCCAGGTGATCCTGAGCTTGCAATTATCGTTCGCGGTGATTCCGCTGATCCATTTCACCTCAAATCGGCGGAACATGGGGGAGTTTGCGACTCCCTGGTGGGGCCAGATCCTGGCGTGGGGCACGGCCGCGATCATCGTCGCCTTGAATGGCAAACTGGTTCTGGACCAGATCCGCGAATGGGTCGAGCTGATGATCCCGTGGACGGCGCACCTTGGTCCGGTCCCCGTAAGCGGGCTCGTGACCGCCGGTCTTTATGGCACAGCCGGAGCCTCGGCCACCCTGCTCTTCTGGGTGACGATCAAGCCGCTTTTGCGCTCGTCCCCAGCCTGGCTGCCGCCGCAAAGTGTGAAGCTGAACTGGGGAGAGACCCTGCGCGCGCGGCCTTTGTCGAAGATCGGAGTCGCGCTGGAGCACAATCCGGGCGACGCCGAGATTCTCAACCGGGCCCTGGGCCTGGCCCAGAGCCAGTCAGAGCAGAGCGAGCTGGTCCTTCTGCACGTGGTCGACACGGCGATGACGCAGGTCCTGGGCTCCGAGACGGCCGACCGCGAATCCACGGCCGACCAGCACTACCTGGCCGACCTGGTTGACGCCCTCCGCGACCGGGGCTACCGGGCCAGGCCCGTCTTGCTCCACGGTCCAGATCCCGCCGGTGCCCTGGTCAACCACCTGCGCCATGACCCGGTCGACCTCTTGGTCGTCGGGTCGCACGGGCATGGACTCGTTCGGGACCTGCTGTTCGGCCAGACCGTCGACCGCGTCCGGCACGGCCTGGAGGTTCCGATGCTCATTGCCCGGCCCGATCGAGGACGTATCTCAGCCACGACTGATCTGGCATCCTCGCGGCCGGAAGCCCATTCGCCGGGGTAGAGATCATCCGCGCGTCCGGGCTGCCTTGCGGGCCGCAAGCTCACCAACGAACCGCTGGTGCTCTGGGGACGCCAGCCCTTCCTGGAGTCGGGCCAGGACATGCTGAAGGTCACCCGATAAGAGGGAACCGCCGTCCAGCCACAGCCCGGGAAAGACCTGTGATCGCCACACGCCGTCGGCGCCCGGCGGCATCTGCTGGTACCGGCCGTCCACGACGACGTGCCAGCGGATCTCGCGCTCGAAGAGCAGGATTGCCAGGTACTCTGGTACTTTGGCAGCCTCGTAGAGACCGAGCTTCAGATGCAAATCATAAGACGCACTGCTGCGGCTGACTTCCGTCAGCAGCTCGGGAATGCCATGCACGTATTTGTCCTCGACCCAGGACATGCCGCCAAACTCCGGCAAGATCCAGAGGTTGATATCGGGTTGGGGGACGTCGTCAAGAAGCACCAACTTCAGTACGAGTCAGCGCTGATGATCTCCCCGCCGTCGCGCGTGACCAGCGCCCGGAGAATTGCGGGATTGATCGACGTCCTCACGAAGTGGACCGAGCCATCGGCCATCGTTGCGTTGAACCCCCCAGGATGCTTGCTTCCGGCTCCGAGCAGCGGATCCGGCGACGCCAGCGAGAGATCCTCGGGCTTGGTCCAGGGAACCGGGTTCTTCGCTTCCACGACCGTGAGCGTGCCTGATATCCCGTCGCTCACGCCCGACTGCGGAACCCCCGTTGGCTCTCGTGTGAAGATCCCACGGGGATCCACGATCACCTGGTAAGTCGTCAAGCCTTGAGACAACGCCGTTTCAGACGGGCATTTGAAAACCTCCGGCATCCGATCGGCGAGCGGCTTGTTATTCGGGCTGTCCCACGGCTCATCGAGGTGGAACTGACTGTAAAGGCCCTGCTGGTCCAGGTACGGAAGGATCAGGACCCGCCAGCTCAAAAGCGGCTTGCCGTTGGCGTCGCATTTGGCCGCCGGTGGGAATTTGCTGTTCGCTGATTCATAATTGGAGATGGCCAGCGCGATCTGCTTCTGGTTGTTCACGCACTGTGCCCGCCGGGCGGCCTCGCGGGCGGCCTGGACGGCCGGCAGCAAGAGCGCGATCTGGATCGGCACGGCCAGCATCGAGAGCCCCCCGAGCACGATCCCGGTAATGGCCATCCCCTTGCCCGTGACTCGCTTCTTCGGGTTGTTGATGTCATTCAACCCCAATATCCCGAAGATCAGAGCCGGTATGCCTGTCAGACAGCAGAAAACAAAAGTGAATAATCCCAGCACCAGGCTCGCAATCGCTTTCCCGCTCGTCTGGGACGGAGCGTAGTCATGCAGTTCCGCCAGGTCCCCCTCGGGAGGAACCTTCGGCTCGGGTATGATCAGCTCGCGCTGGCAAACCGGACAGCGCACGGCGTCCCGCGTTTTCGTCTTTGGTCTGAAATTCGTGCCCGCACTCGCACCGAACGACGATGGCCACGATTGCGCCCTCATGGAGAAATGTCCCTGTAGTCAGTCCCGGCAAATCATATCACCATCTCGATTCTGCGCTCAACGCACTACTGATGACGGCAGAGAACGGGCCAAGCCACGCGTCCGGCACTGCGGGTTCATTGCCCCCAGATAGGAGTGACTTCGATCTCATCGAAGAGGACCGCGCACGCGCACCGCAATCGACTGTCCGAGAGCCGAGGACGGTGCGCCCAGAGGGGCTTTTGACTCAGACCGGCGCAATTGATTCTCGAACCAGACGATTCCTATAATGGCTTGCTGAAGGGAGGAAAGCCAGGTTTCCAAATCAGGCCGTAAGGAGGGACGCGTGCAAAGTCCTGGGCACGCCATGGCGATGACGTATTACAAGCGGTTTCGCATGGAGATCGACCTCGACGGTGCGATCAGTGCTGCCGCCTTGCCTGACAGCTTCATGTGGGTGCCCTGGCAAGATTCACTCCTGGAACAGCACGCCGAAGTGAAGTACCTCAGCTTCGTCGGCGAGGTTGACGCGTATGTCTTCCCCTGCCTCGGCGATCGCTTTGGCTGCCGGCGGTTGATGTGCGAAATCCGGCGGAAGCCGGGTTTCCTTCCCGGTGCAACCTGGTTGGTCGCCTGCTCACGAGGCTACGTCGGCACGGTGCAAGGGGTCATGGATCACGGCCCGATCGGCGCGATCCAGAATGTGGGCGTTCTCCCCCCGTACCGGGGCCTCGGCTTGGGCCGCGCTCTGGTTCACCGGGCCCTGGCTGGTTTCTGCCAGGCCGGCTTGCAACGGGCTTACCTGGAAGTGACCGCCGAGAACGGCGCTGCCGTGCAGCTCTATCGCACGGTCGGCTTCCGCCGAGCTAAAACGCTTTACAAAGCAGTAAACGGCTAGAGAAACGTGAACGCAGGTTGAGCTACCCGTTCGGGCTTCAACAGAACCGGCGGATTCTGGTAGTCTCTCTCAAGGAAACGGGAATCGGATTCGGCCGGTGAGCCGGCACGAACGCACGACGCATCGGCCGCTTTCGACTGATGCGTGCGGTCGTGCCCTGGAGTTGACTTCCCGTTTCAGGCTCGTTGTGACCGTCGCAAGGAGTTGGGCGATCGAACAACACGAGTATTCCAATGGGCTGGTATTGCTCGCCGAGACGATGCCGGGCGTGCAGTCGGCGGCGTTCACGCTGCTCCTGCCGGCCGGTGCGGCCTACGAGGGAGCCGATGGCCTTGATCTCAAAGGCGGCGCGGCGACGATGGTCGCGGAATGGATCACCCGCGGCGCTGGCCCGCGCGACAGCCGCCAGCTCTTGACGGCGCTTGACAACCTGGGAGTCAGCCACGCAGAGAGCGCACAGACCGTTCATACCTCGCTGGCAGGTGCAACCCTGGGCCGGAACCTCGAGCCAGCCCTGGAAATCTTCGCCGATGTCGTGCGCCGCCCTCACCTCGACGACGGCGAGGTCGAGCCGATACGAGGCCTTTGCCTGCAAAACTTGCGCAGCCTCGAGGACGACCCCGGCAGCAAGGTCATTTACGAGTTGCGGCGCCGTCACTTTCCCGATCCCTGGGGCCGGCCGTCGCCCGGAACGACCGAGGGGGTCTCAGCACTCTCCGCGGCGGAGCTGCGGCACTTTTTCAAGACCACCTATCGCCCGAACGGGGCAATCTTGGGCGTTGCCGGAGCGATCGATTGGCCTCGGCTGCGCGATGCGGTCGGGCGCTTATTCGGTGAGTGGACCGCTGTACCCGAACCGCGGGTGCCAGAGCGGCCCGTTGGCCCGCGCCGCGACCATATCCTGCGAGAGACTCAGCAGATCCAGATCGCCTTGGCTTACCCGGCAGCCACGGTCGCCAGCCCTGATTACTATCGAGCCCGGGCCGCAGTCGCGATCCTGGGCGGGTATTCCTCGGCCAGGCTTTTCACCGAGGTCCGCGAGAAACGAGGCTTGTGCTATTCGGTCTACGCAGCCTACGAGGGCCAGTTGGATCGAGCCGCCATGATCTGCTATGCTGGAACCTCGACCGACCGAGCCCAGGAAACTCTGGACGTCATGCTGGCCGAGATCGAGCGCCTCGGCCGGAGCGGAGTCGACCTGGATGAGCTCGAGACCATGCGCGCGGGCCTCAAGAGCTCGCTGATCATGGCCCAGGAGTCCAGCATGAGTCGGTCGGGGGCACTCGCTTCGGACTGGTTCTTCCTAGGGAGGGTCCGCCCGATCGAGGAGATCGCCGCGGAGCTCGATGCACTCGTGCCCGAAGCCGTCTCGGACTACGCGGCCGCGTTCCAGAACCCTCGTGAGCTCACGATCCTGACTCTCGGGCCCAGTGCGCTCACGCTGCCGCAAGAGCCTTGAAGTAGCCAATCCTGGGCCCCGTCGTGCCGCCCTCTTCCTTTGACCCCGGTCTCCTCTTTAGTGGAATTCCATGCAATTTCACCATACCACCCTCGACAACGGGCTGGCGGTCATCGCCGAGCTCAACGACCAGGCCTACTCGGTGGCCGCGGGGTTCGTCGTCAAGACCGGCAGCCGTGATGAATCGACCGAAGTCGCGGGCGTCTCGCACTTCCTTGAGCACATGACGTTCAAGGGCACAGCCCGCCGCAATGCGATCGCCGTCAACCTCGATTTTGACCGCGTCGGCGCCAAGCACAACGCCCAGACCTCCGAAGAAGACACGTTCTACCACGTAACCTGCCTGCCCGAGTATCTTCCCCAGGCATTCGATGTTCTGGCTGATATTCTTCGTCCGACGCTGCGCACCGACGACTTCGAGACCGAGAAAAAGGTCATCATCGAAGAGATCCGGATGTACCTCGACAACCCGATGTCGGTTGCCTACGAGGCGGCCAAGATCGCCCACTTCGGTGCGCATCCCCTGGGCAACAGCATCCTGGGCACGGTCGAGTCGATCACGGCGCTCAAGTCTGACCAGATGCGTGACTATTTCGCGCGGCGGTACAGCCCCAGGAACATCGTTTTGGCATTCGCCGGCAAGGCCGATTGGGATTCACTGGTCGACCTGGCCCAGACCCACTGCGGGAAGTGGCTGGGGGGAGCAGCCCAGCGTCAGGCAGCGCCCCATCGGGGAACCGGCTCGTTTCGCGCGATCTTCGCGCCGATGACCAGCAGCAGACGGTTGTGGGAGTCTGCGACGGGCCGCCGCTGGAAAGCCCTGATCGCTACGCAGCGCACCTGCTGGCAACCATCCTCGGCGATCACACCGGATCGCGGCTTTACTGGTCGCTCATAGATCCGGGGCTTGCCGACGGTGCCGAGCTCTCCTACCAGGATTACAACCAGGCCGGCGCGTTCTTCACCTTCCTGAGCTGCGAGCCCGGCTCAACCGAGGCCAATCTCGCGCGGATCGCCGAACTCTACAAACACACAATCAAAGGCGGCTTCACCGACGAAGAATTGACCCAGGCCAAGAACAAGGCACTGGCCCGCTCCGTGCTCCGGAGCGAGCGCCCATGGGGCGGCTCGCCTCGCTGGGGTTCCACTGGATGTACCGTCATGCCTATATCAGCATCGAAGATGAGCTCGACGCGTTCAATCGCGTCACGCTTGATGACCTGCGCCGGCTGCTCTCCGATTGGCCGCTCTGGCCCTTGACCACCGTGTCGGTCGGCCCCACGACCGACATCGATCCGCCTGGCTAACCGAAGGGCGCGCGTGACTGAACCTTCGCGGCGCAAATGCCCGAACCCTCACGGCGCGAATGACCGAACCTTTCCCCCCCTTGCGAAGGGGGGGTCAGGGGGGGTGGTCCCAGCAAGACCAGCTAGCGATGTGAGCAGGGGGGCATTTCGAGATGAGCCATGTCTCTCACCTGTCGTGTACGGTGTGCGGCGCCGAGTATCCCGCCAGCCGGGTGATGAACCTGTGCGAGCGCGACGGCCGGCCCCTCCAGATCGTGATGGATCTCGACCGCGTCAAGGCCGCGCACGGCCCTGACGGCTGGTGGAATCCGGCGCGTCGCGACCTTTGGCGGTTCGGCGGGCTGTTGCCGCTCGATGTCGACCATCCGATCGATCGTCGCCATGTCGTCACGCGCGGCGAAGGTCATACTCCCTGCTTGCCTTATTCCACTCCGCTGGCCCAGCGCCTGGGTTGCCGTCTCGAGGTCAAGGACGAGGGAAAACACCATCTCGGCTACGGATTCAATCCCACGCTTTCCTTCAAGGACCGCGGGATGGCGATGACGGTCTCGATGGCCCGGTCGCTCGGCCTGAACCGGCTGGCTGTCCCCACCCAGGGAAACGCTGGTGACTCGCTGGCAGAATATGCCGTCGCCGCGGGGATCGAGGCGGTCATCGTCATGTCACCGGATACCGATCTACCCGTGCTCGGAAAGGTGGCCGCCTACGCCCGGCTCTTCCCCGACCGTGTGAAGCTCGACATCGTGCCGGGAACGATCATCGATTGCGGCAAACGGGTGCGCGAGCACTACGTCCCGCAGGGATATTTCAACGTGTCCACCTTCCAGGAGCCCGGGTGGCGCACCGAAGGAAAAAAGACGCTGGGGCTCGAGATGGCCGAGCCGAGCGACGACACAATCGCAGAACGACGCTGGCAGCTACCCGATGTGATCGTCTACCCGACGGGGGGCGGAACGGGCGTGGTCGGCATGGCCAAGGCATTTGATGAGCTCGAAGCACTGGGCCTGGTCGGGCCCGGCCGTCCCCGGATGGTCTGCGTGCAAAGCACCGCCAGTACGCCGATCGTTCGGGCCTTTGAATCAGGCGCCGCCGACATCGATCCCAAACCCCCGGGTCGGACGATCGCCACGGGACTGAACGTGGCCCAAAATATTGGACATATCAACGTTCTCCGAATCATCCGCGCCACCGGCGGCTGCGCTCTCTCGGTCACCGAGGAAGCCATCCGGGCGACGATTCGCGACGAATGGCGCAAGCGCCAGTTCGCCTGGTCCCCCGAGGGAGCAACCACCCTGGCCGCCCTGCCCGAGCTGGCCGATCGAGCCATGATTCGCCCGGGCGATCGGGTCATCCTGGTCAACACAGCCTCGGCCGAGAAATACCTCCCCACGATCCGCGAGCTACTCTGCGGAGGGCTCTGAAGTCTGCTGTGCCGTGCTGGAGCCTTGGTCTCACACAAGCTGCACCCTCGAATTCGTCACGATCTTCGCCTTACGACGGTCTGGCCACGGGGGATGGTCCCCGTCATATCCGCCAAAACGCCGCAACGGCTTGATTCATCCTTCATCCTTCACCCTTCATCCTTCGGTTTCGTCGGCGTCCGGGTCGTCGTCGAGCTCGGAGCGAGGCTCGTCCACATCCATCGACGCCGGCATGCGCCCGAGGCGCAGCACCGTGGATGTGATGTCCTTGGCCCGGCGCGGCCACGGCATCGCCTCGACCCGCGCGATCGTTTCCTCGACGGGATAGACCGCGCGTTTCAGCTCGATCCGGTTGTCGTCGATCACTGCAAAGGCGGCACGGGGATCGCCGTCCCGAGGCAGACCCACGCTTCCGGGGTTGAGCACCACCACGCCATTAACCAGGATGTTGTACTGAATGTGGGTATGGCCCACGCACACGATATCGGCCTGGACATCCCGCAGCCGCTTGGACCAGACGGCGGGGTCTTTGAGCAAATACTCGTCGAGAGGATCTCGCGGGGTGGCGTGGACCAGTAAGAACCGCCGTCCGGCGAGGGTAAACCGCCGGGTCACCGGCAACTGTAGCAGATAACGCCGCTCCGCCGGGCCAAGTGCCTCCCACATCGAAGGTCGAGTGACCTGGGTCAGATAACGAAAGCCGGATAAACCGTTGACCGGAATACTCTGTGCGACGCCATGGTCGTGATTACCCCGGATCGCGTACGTCGCGTGCTTCATCGCCCAGCGCACGCAGGGCAGCGGGTCGGGACCATAATCGACCAGGTCGCCCAGGCACAGGCAAACGTCAAATGGCTCGACGATGGCCGCGAGGGCTGCCCAGTTAGCATGGATGTCAGAGACGACCAGGATCCTCATTTTTTGAATATCGCCTGCGAGACGGGGGAGGCGTAGAGAGTTTCACGCAACCGATGTGGGAACGCAACAGTCGTCTCCCGAGTTTAACGAATTGGTCACAATGAGATGGACAGCGACATTTCGTGCGGCCGCCGGTCACGTGAGCCAGTGGTCGCACCAGAGCTGAAAGATCAAGAGCGTCCACAACGGCTTGCGGTGGTCGTGCAGGCCGGATTGATGTTCGGCGATACGGCGGGCAACCATCTCCGGATGAAAGATCCCCTGTCGCTTCAATCGCTCACGGCTCAGGAGCTGGTTCAAAAGCGGGGCCAACGGCCCCCGCAGCCAGGTTGCGACGGGGATGCCGAAGCCCTTCTTGGGCCGAGCCAGAATCGATGCCGGCAGCCGGCCCCGGGCCGCCCGTTTGAGCAGTCGCTTGGTCTGGTTTCGCCCAAATTTGAACTCCGGAGGAAGTGCCTGGATGGAATCGACCAGTTGCACATCCAGGAATGGCGCCCGTACCTCGAGCCCACAGGCCATGCTCGCGCGATCCACCTTGGTGAGGATGTCCTCGGGCAGATACGTATCCTGGTACAGAGCCAATGACCGAGAAAGCGGGTTGGCACCTCCGTCAAGCGATCCCGCGCGGCAAAGGTGCTCGTTCTCGATGTCGATCGAGTCGCCGCCAACCAGTAGCCGGGCGATCTCGACTCCCGAGAATGAGCCAAGCCACCGTTGGTGGGCCAGCGGAAGCGGTTCGGCCGCCCCCCGGAGAAACTGCTTGAGCTTGAAGTCGAAGCTGAAATTACGATGGTCCACCGGCAGCCTGCCTACTGCTGCGCCGGCGAGTGCTTGGGCCGAGCGGGGCAACCGGCGAAAGACTCCGGCCGCACGCTCGGCCGCGAATGTCGGATAGCCAGCCAGAAGCTCGTCGGCGCCGTCTCCGCCCAGCACCACTTTGACCTCTTCCCGCGCAAAGCGGCTCAGGAGATGAGTCGGCAGAATGGACGCGTCGCCGAACGGCTCATCTAGCCAGCCAGCCACTTCGGGCAAGAGCTCATACACCGTCTCGATCGAGAAAGTTCGATCATGATGGTCGGTTCCCAGATGCCGCGCGACCGCGCGGGCGTGGCTGCTCTCGTCAAAGCTCGGATCTTGAAATCCAATCGAGAATGTGTGGACCTGCTGCGCCGGCTCGATTTCGCAGAGCGCGGCTGCCACGCTCGAGGAGTCAATGCCTCCGGACAGAAAAACGCCAATGGGCACATCCGAGCGCCGGTGCCGGGCGACGGAGTCACGGAGATCTCCCCAGAATTGCTCGGCCGCCGCGCCGAAGCCAACCGTCGAGCGGCGCACAGCCGCCGGTTTCCAGTACCGCCAGACGTGGAATGCCCCGCTCTCCCAGATCAAAGCATTTCCGCGAGGCAGCTTGGAGAGTGAGCCCCAGATCGAGAAAGGAGCGGGCACATATTCGTAGAAAAGGTAGCGGATCAGGCTGGCGCGGTCGAGTTCTCGACCAATCTCGGGATGGACCAGGAGTGCCTTCGGCTCGGAGCCAAACGCCAATCCGCCGCCGGGAAGCTTGCCATAATAGAGCGGCTTCTGGCCCATGCGGTCACGCGCGAGCACCAGCCGGCCCCGTTTTTCGTCCCAGATCGCCAGGGCAAACATCCCATTCAGCCGGCAAACGAAGTCGAGTCCGTCTTCCTCGTAAAGGTGGACCAAGCTTTCCGTGTCGCAATTTGTGCGGTAGCGATGGCCCTTGGCGAGAAGCTCCTTCCTGAGCTCAAGCTCGTTGTACAGCTCGCCGTTGTACGTGACCCAGATGGAGCCGTCCTCGTTCGACATCGGCTGGGCACCACCGGCCACGTCGATGATGGACAGCCGGCGATGCCCCAGCGCCACTGGCCCCGCGCAGTAGAACCCGTCGCCATCGGGCCCGCGGTGCGCCAGCTTGGCCGTCATCCGCTCAATGATCGACCGGTCGGCGGTCTGACCGGCTCGATTCACGAACCCAGCGATCCCGCACATATCAAGATTGCCGCGACGCCGCGGACCAGATTGAGGAAATCAAGGCCGACGAGCACGAACCTCCCCGATGGGAACGACACGTTCCAGCTTACCCGTTCCGCGGAAATTCAGAAAGGCTGGCCGCGCGAGTGAGCGGCGCGAAGTGAAACCCGATCCGACGGCGAACTGTTGGACCTCATGCACAGTGCAACACGGTTGGTATAGCGCCCGCTCTCGACGTGCTCTGCATGGCGATCTCGGAGCCTTTGAACCGGCACGGGATCCGGGTGGGGTACGTTTGCCCTTTGGTCGTCAAGGGCGCGATGACCACAGTGCGGATCGTGTGGTTGATCTCGTCCGGCGACACGATGAGGCAGGGACGGGTCTTCCGGATCTCACTGCCGAGGGTCGGGACGAGATTCACCAGGTAGACCTCGAAGCGATTTATCGCCATTCCCAGTCGTCCTCATCCCACTTCGATAGGCTCGGCAATGGGTTATCGACTAAGGAATCGTCACCGCGGCGGGCCATCTCCTGAAAGGCCGCGGTCCATCCTTCCCGGGGCTGCCTGGCTGGCCGGACGATCAGAGAGTTTTCCTGGGCAATCAACTCGACTTCGCCGCACAGGCCGGTTTGCTCCAGGAGCGGCTTGGGAATGCGAATACCCTCGGAATTGCCGATCTTCACGATCCGTGCCTTCATTGGCGGAATCCCTCATGTGCTTACATTGAAGCCCCGGGGCCGGACTCTGACAACGCGGAACAAGCAACGCACACTGTCATTGCGATTCAGAACACAGTCCGGGACCGACCAAGCCAACGAGCCTGGCCCAGCGCCAGGGCGATTTGGCACATGAAGCTCAATCGGTTGAACTGGGCGCGCGGAACGACCGAAAAAGGGATGGACCGTTCTCCGAGCGTTGGGAGACTATGAGTTGCCCGCCCCGTTGAGGCGCCGAGTCCGAAGGAAAAGAGCGCGCACCGGAATCGCCCGCATTCGAGTCCACCACGCCGCCGCGCTTGGCGGCCTTCAGGATGCAAATCCGTCGAAAACACCGTCGTTCATTTTTGGGCATTGCCCGAGCCCCGCGGGCAGCGGCATCATAGAGCGCGGGGTGTGAACCCCGAGGAAAGTCGGCAAGATGACCGGGAAATGAGACGAGAAAATCGAGGAGATCTCAACCACGGAAGGCACTGATCTTCACGGAATAAGTCCGCCGGAATCCAAATGGCGCCGTCGCCGCAGATGAATCCTTTTGTCGCCTTTCGCTCCGCGAAAGTACGTTGTCTCAATCGCTGATTTGGCCCCTCGGCTCGAAGGATTCATCGAGCGTCGGGGAGGTCGTTTGTCGCCTTTCGCTCCGCGAAAGTATGTTGACGTTGTTACCCGTATTCATCCGCGTCCGTGGCGTCCGACGGAACAAATGCACAACTTTCGCGGAGCGAAAGGCGACGTTGTTCTGACCACGGCGTTGTTACGTGTGTTCATCGGCGGCGCCGTTTCCATACCCTCCTGGACAAACTAATCGCGTCCTTGTTTCCCTCCCAGATGCTGATCCGATCCACTCGCTCGCCTGTGATATGTGGAATTCGGGCGCACAACACGCAAGATCCTGCGCAGAGCGTGGGCTCTCTATCACTTCCAAAGAGATGAGCGTAGGATATCAGTGCCGATCCGGAACGAAGAGCGTCAGGTGATCCCGTTATCGGAAACTGTCCAGTCCGAGGCGTTCACCGACTCCGGCAACGATAGGGCGGATGTCCAGGACTTCGGCTCGAGCGGCGTAGCTTCGCCCGAAAGCTTCAAATGACAAAAGTCGATTGCAGCGACGCACACCCAGCGCCGGCGGATGTTGAAGCTAGGCTGCGGAGTGACATGACCTGTTGATCTGCCAATCGTTGGTAGGCCAAAGAACGAGCAGCAGCATCAACCGAGATTATCGGCGTGGCGCACGACGTTTTTATCAGCTACTCATCGCACGATAAGCCGATTGCCGACGCCGTTTGCGCCGGCCTGGAGGCCGCCAAAATTCGATGCTGGATCGCGCCCCGAGACATGCTGCCCGGCGTGCCTTATGGGGAAGCGCTCGGCGAGGCGCTGCGCGAAAGCCAAATCCTGCTGCTCATATTCTCGTCGAAATCCAACCACTCTGGCCACGTGATGCGCGAGGTGGCAAGTGCCGTCGATAAAGGCATCCCCATTCTGCCGTTTCGGGTCGAGGACGTAACGCCGTCGGCATCCTTGGACTACTTCGTGAAATCCATCCATTGGCTCGACGCCATCACGCCGCCGCTGGAAAATCATTTGCAATCCTTGGTGGGAACGGTTCGGATGCTTCTGACACGACAGCAGACTGGCGCCGTTCTGGCAGGGCAACCCGGCGCGGCCGACACGGCAGGGAAGCCAGCAAGCCCCACGCCTGCGTTCCCTGCCGCCGATTTGCCCAACCAACGTAGCAAGTTTGCTTCCGGTTACGTTATTGCCGGCGTGGGTCTCACGCTCGCGATCCTGCTGCTGCTTGCGCTCGCGACGTGGTGGCCACACAGTCATGATCAACGTGAGCTACCCTCATCGAAGTTGAGCCCCACGTCGACTTCGCCGCCAATCACCGAGCCGCTCCGCGTGCAGAAGATCGACGTTCACCTGTTTGCTCGCCAGGGGGATGCAGCAGAGCCGCGCGGCCTGATTGGTCACGACGCTTTTGCCGCACGGCTGCGTGACCAGGTCACGGTGCAGGCCCACCTCTCCCACTCTGCCTACGCCTATCTCATCGCTTTCCGGCCCGATGGCAAAACCGAGCTTTGTTACCCCGACCGGGAGGACATTCCCCCGCCGTTGACGGATCGGCCGCATTATCCGCCCGAGGGCAGCGGCGCTCGCTATGGCTTGAGCGACGGCGCGGGTCTGATGGTCTTCGGTGTGGTGGCCTCCGACAAGCCGTTACCTTCCTACCGGGAGTGGTTACAGGGCCGATCGCTAGCCTGGCAAAGCGAAGCCGGCCAGCCGAGGGAGGAGGTCCTTTGGAGCAGTGGACAGGTTGTGGATGTCTTGCTGCCGACCGACAAGCTGTCGAATCTGCGTGGCAGAGAGGAGGCGGCACTGCCTCTGGCACCCGCCTTCGAGAAACTTGCCAAATCGCTGCAAGTCGATTCCTCCAAGAATGCCATTGGCCTGCTGGGATTCACTGTGCAGAAACCTTGATCCTGGAATGGGAGACCGTCTGCCATGAGGCCGATATTCACCCTGCTGGCCGTCGTGTTCGCGGCAAACGCATTTGCAGATGAGCCGCATCCAGCCAAGATAAAACCGCCGTATGAACGACTGCTGCAGGGTGAAGATGCCAGGAAGGCGGCGGCACTACAGAAGGGAATCGCCGACAGCGAGGCGGCTGACCAATACGCCGAGGCCATCGCCGTAGCCGAGGAATTGGCGGCATTGCGGAAGAGTAAGCAAGGTACGGATCATTACGAGTTCCTGGACGCCGAGCATCAAGTTCGCACCTTGCGGAAAGTTGCTTCTTTGCCGCCCCAGGATCACCGCACTTACCGTGAGGCGAAACAGTACTACGATCAAGCGATACTTCTTGAGCGGCAACGCAAATTCGCGGCTGCACAGCCGCATTACCAGAAGGCGCTGGCCATCGTCCGCAAAGTGCTCGGCGAGGAGCATCGCGACACGGCCGACCGCTACAACAACCTGGCCTCAAACCTGACCAGGCAGCGGAAGTATGCCGAGGCGCGGCCGCTCTACGTGAAGGCGCTTGCCATCCGCCGCAAGGTGCTGGGCGAGGAACATCGTGACACGGCCGACAGCTACAACAACCTGGCCTCAAACCTGACCAGGCAGCGGAAGCATGCCGAGGCGCGGCCGCTCTACGAGCAGGCGCTTGGCATCCGCCGCAAGGTGCTGGGCGAGGAACATCGTGACACGGTCGACAGCTACAACAACCTGGCCTTCAACCTGGGCAGCCAGGGGAAGTATGCCGAGGCGCGGCCGCTCTACGAGCAGGCGCTGGCCATCCGCCGCAAGGTGCTGGGCGACGAACATCGTGACACGGTCGACAGCGACAATAACCTGGCCTTGAACCTGGGCAGCCAGCGGAAGTATGCCGAGGCGCGGCCGCTCTACGAGAAGGTGCTTGCCATCCGCCGCAAGGTGCTCGGCGAAGAGCACCTCGACACAGCCGACAGCTACAACAACCTGGCCGATAACCTGGGCAGCCAGGGGAAGTATGCCGAGGCGCAGCCGCTCTACCAGGAGGCGCTGGCCATCTACCTCAAGGTGCTCGGCGAAGAGGATTCCGACACGGCTTGGGGCTACACAAACCTGGCCGATAACCTGGCCAGGCAGCGGAAGTACGCGGAGGCGCAGCCGCTCTACGAGAAGGCGCTGGCCATCCGCCGTAAGGTGCTCGTCGAGGGACATCGTGACACGGCCGACAGCTACAACAACCTGGCCTTGAACCTGGTCAGGCAGCGGAAGTATGCCGAGGCGCAGCCGCTCTACCAGGAGGCGCTGGTCATCTGCCGCAACGAGCTCGGCGAGGAGCATCCCGACACGGCCGACAGCTACAACAACCTGGCGTTGAACCTGGGCCGCCAGCGGAAGTACGCCGAGGCGCAGCCGCTCTACGAGAAGGCGCTGGCCATCCGCCGCGAGGTGCTCGGCGAGGAGCATCTCGACACCGCTCAGCTCTACGAGAAGCTAGCCGATAACCTGGCCAAGCAGCGGAAGTACGCGGAGGCGCAGCCGCTCTACCAGAAGGCGCAGGCCATCTTCCACAAGTTATCTGGCGATGGTGAGGAAGATCCCAGCACGGCTCAGTGGTACAACAAGCTGGCCGAGAACCTGAACCGCCAGGGGAAGTACGCCCAGGCTCAGCCGCTCCTCGAGAAGGCGCTGGCCATCCACCGCAAGCGGCTCGGCGAGGAGGATCCCGACACGGCTTCCAGCTACAACAACCTGGCCGATAACCTGAACAGCCAGGCGAAATACGCTGAGGCGCAGCCGCTCTACGAGAAGGCGCTGGCCATCCGCCGCAAGGCGCTTGGCGAGGAGCATGACGACACGGATCAAAGCTACGTCGGACTTTCGTTGAATTTACTCAGCCAGGGGAAGGATGCGGATGCGGAGGCCATCTTCGGCCGCAAGTTATCTGGCGATGGTGAGGAAGATCCCGACACGGCTTCCAGCGACAAGGACCTGGCCGATAACCTGAACCGCCACGGGAAGTACGCCGAGGCTCAGCCGCTCCTCGAGAAGGCGCTGGCCAACCACCGCAAGCGGCTCGGCGAGGAGCATCCCGACACGGCTAAGGGCTACGACAGCCTGGCCGACAACCTGGAACGCCAAAAGCAGTACGCCAAAGCGCAGCCGCTCCTCGAGAAGGCGCTGGCCATCCGCCGCAAGGCGCTTGGCGAGCAGCATCTCGACACGGCTCGGGGCTACTCCAACCTGGCCTTGAACCTGGGCTGCCAGGGGAAGCTCGCCGAGGCTCAGCCGCTCATCGAGAAGGCGCAGGCCATCCACCGCAAGCGGTTCGGCGACGAGGATGGCGAGACGGCTCATTTCTACCTTACTCTGGCCTGGCACCTGAACAGCCTGGGGAAGTATGCCGAGGCGCAGCCGCTCTTCCAGAAGCGGCTGGCCAATGACCGCAAGATACTGGGCGAGGACCATCCCGACACGGCTCCCAGCTACAGCAACCTTGCCTGGAATCTAGACTGCCAGGGGAAGCACGCCGAGGCGCAGCCGCTCCTCGAGAAGGCGCTGGCCATTAACCGCAAGGTGCTCGGCGAGGAGCATCCCGAAACGGCTCAAAGCTATGTCGACCTGGGCATGAATCTGAACAGCCAGGGGAGGTATGCCGAGGCAGGCACTGCGCTGGCCCAGGCAGCACGCAGCTACGAGGCCAGCCGGCTGACCGCCGCACGCGGACTGGAACGCGCTGCTGCAAGTGGAGACCAATCGCCGTATCCGCTGTTGGCCGCGTTCCATGCTCGCTCAGGGGATGCCGTCGCAGCCACCCGGGCCCTGGAAATGAACCTGGCTCGCGGACTCCTGGATGAACAAGCGCTGCGTGCGACGTTGCTACCCCGGGAGGCCGAAGGGCAAGGAGTCCTGCAGCAAGCACTCGCGAAACTGCAGCGCAAGATTCTGGCTCTGCTCATCCAGCCGAACCATACCGAGGGCGACGAAAAGGAGTTACAGGCACTGCTGGGAGAGCGGCGAAAGGTCGAACAGCAATTGGCCGATCTGGCGATTGCCGTCAGCCAGCGGGAGGTGGAGACGCTCGATCACATCCGCCAGGCCCTCCCGGCGGATGCCGCTCTCGTCGCCTGGGTCGATGTGCCGTTGAGAGGCTGGGAGGAACACTGGGTTTGCCTGTGTCGCCAGCAGGGTTTGCCGGTTTGGGAACGTCTGCCAGGCAGCGGCGCTCATGGGAAGTGGACCGACGAGGATTTGAGCCTACCCGACCGTCTGCGTCAGGTCGTGCTGGGCGAGAATACACCCGGAGCTAGAGCCCCCGCGGACGTGGCCAAGCTGGCGCGGCAGTTGTACGCCCAACGCCTGGCGCCCCTGGAGAAAAACCTGGCCGGAGTGCGGCGGCTTTACGTTATTCCCGTCGACATGATGTCCACAGTCCCGGTTGAGTTACTAACCGATCAATTCACGATCAGCTACGTCCCCTCGGGAACGATGCTGCGCGCAGCCGCGAGCGGGCTCGGCCCAAGAGTGAGGGTGTATTGGCGCTCGGGGATCCACGGTTCGATAACCTGCCGACCAAGCCTGCCGGTGCTTCTCTGCCCCCGGGAGGTCTTCTCGTCAACCAGGTGGTGCCGCGGGGCAATGCCGCCAAGCGCCATATCGCTGCTGACGATGTGCTGCTCACGTATGCGGGCACCGAGCTGAACGAAGAGGCACAGTTGGGCCAACTCATCGCCGACCATGCCGGCGATAAGACCATTCCGGTCACGATCTGGCGCGGCGGCCATACCGTCACTTACGACGTGGCTCCGGGCAAGCTGGGCGTGATGCTCGCCAAGGAACCAGCGCCCCAGGCGATGCTGGCCAAACAGCAGGGGGACCGGTTGCTGGCTTCGCTGCGGGGCGCAGCGTGGACTCCACTTCCCGGAACTCGTGTTGAACTAGCGACGTTAAGCGAGCTGTTCGGTAAGGACCGCGTGAGGCTATTGGCAGGCGAAGGGGCCAGGGAGGCGGCTGTGGACGCCCTGCGGAGCGGCGACCAGCTTCGCCAGTATCGCTTTCTCCACTTCGCTACCCACGGCGAGGCGAATGATTCTCAAGCGTTCCAGTCGCGGTTGGTGCTAACCCAGGATGCCACCGCACGGGCGGCCTCGCCAAGAGCGGGTCAACCCATGCTGGATGGCTACCTGACGGCGGCTGAGGTGCTGGAATACTGGAAGCTCGATGCCGAGTTGGTGACCTTGTCGGCCTGTGAATCGGCACTTGGGAGTGAGGGCAGCGGCGACGGCTTACTTGGCTTCGCCCAGGCCTTTCTGAAAGCGGGCAGCCGGGCGGTATGCCTGAGCCTCTGGAAAGTGGATGACACGGCGACGGCCCTGCTCATGGACCGGTTCTATCGCAATCTACTGGGGAAAAGGGAAGGCTTGAATGCCCCTCTACTCAAGGCCGAGGCACTGGCCGAGGCCAAGACCTGGCTGCGGAACGTCACGGTGGAAGAGGCGACCGACCGGCTGGGAACCATCACGCAAAGTGTCGCGCGCGGCACGGGTGAAACGGCCCTCCAAGTGAAGTCCCAGCCCGCTGAAGATGCCAAACCAAAAGCGACGAAGCCCTTTGCCCATCCGCGCTACTGGGCTGCTTTCATCCTCATTGGTGATCCGGAGTGAGGCGGGCTCACGAAGATGGTCATTCCGGGGCTCGATCGCATGGCGTTTGATCTCAACCACGAAGGAATGAGACCGGGTGCAGGTGAGCATCGAAAGAGGACGACGATACGGCGCAGAGAAGTGGGTGTGCGAAACGGTAAGAGAACTCGGCCCGGAGCAGACCGTTCGTCCGTCACACGAATGTTACCAACGACCGTGGAATAGGACCCAGATGGGCTGCTACTTCTTGCTGATCATTGTTACTTCCCACCGGAGCGGATGGAGCGCTCGCTTGACTTTCCGGGCAGAAAGTTAGATACTCGCAAATGAAGGAACGGAGGTAAATGAACATGGCAAAAAACGTCGACAAGATTGCCGCGGGTCTCGGCGCCAAGTTTGTGGGCAAGGTGCCTCACACCGGCGGGGGTGCGTTCGGCGCTGCACGGCTGGCGCAAATCGTCGCAACCATACAGGCGCGCCTTGAGCCCGGCCAGGGTCTCCGTCCTGGCCGGCCCACCGATGCGAGCTGGGTGCGGCATCCCAAGGTGCCGATGAGCGACGCCACCAGGCAACGGCTCGCGCGTCTGGCCGAACAGAGTAGCACCGGTGGACGCAAGGTAAGTCCCATGCAGATCGCCGCACGGATTCTTGAGGAAGCACTGGCCGACGTGCCGGAGCACTGATCGAGACGCAGATCGCGCCCGGCATACGTGCTGAAATACTGACCGCCTCGTTGAATTACAATTGCTTGCTGGAGCATGCGCACGGTCAAACCCGCAGAAATGAAGGGTTCCAGTATTCTTGACGACAGAAAATAGCGAGGTCATGCGCACGATTCCGCACGGATGGGCGATCCAGGCGATCACAAAAGGGATCTCCCAGTCGCCACGCCGCACGTCACACCCGCATATTCTAGCCACCGATCAGCGACATTTGATTTCCCGCGTGTTGCCTCATCGCCAACTGCTGCCGGGCCGAACGCCGCGCGTTACCGCCTCGCACCGGCGTTTTGCGCCGCGGATCGCAGTTCCTGTGTCAAAGGCGAAACCGGGAAGACGCAATGAGGATGGGGGGCCGGAAACCGGGGCCGCTGGTTCCCGTCCCCCGTCCTGCTCCGCGCCGGCACTGAAGCCACCCAACCCAGCACCACGACGGCCTGACCTCAGTGGTCAACCTCGCTCCGCCCCGGTTATCGCGGCTTTGCCGCCTGCACGGATTGTGCAGGAGCACGTCAAAAATAAACCGCGCCGCATCCTGGCCAAATGGGAAACATGGGCCATATTAAACTTTCAGATGGGGCATATGGATTACTAAAACAAAAACGGAGCGGATCCCATGGCGTCTCCCGCACAGGTCGCGGCGAACCTGGCTAATAGTCAAATGTCCACTGGCCCTCGGACACCCGAAGGGCGCGAGAGGTCATCCATGAATGCAATCAAGCATGGCTTACGATCGAAAAAGCAGGCGCTCTTGCGCGAGGAATCGTATGCCTTTGAAGAACGACTGCGCAAGTGGATGGCCAGCAGCAGTGCCCGGAGCGACGCTGAAGAGTACCTCATGTACCGCAACGTTTGCTTGTCCTTTGAGCTCGATCGAGCCGAGCGGGCCCGGCTCGAGCGGTGCGCAAGCCTGATCGAAAACGCCGACGAAGACGAGCTGGCCGAGATCGAGGCACAGGGCAAGCGGTTGTTCTTCGATCCCGTCGGGCCGACGCAGCTCTACGGAAACCGGCCGTATTTTTTCGGGAAGAAGACATCCTGGAACGGTCAGGCCGTCGATGAAAATGACCCCGCGGCGCTGGTGAAAATCCTCGAAAGAACCGAGGCGGGGTGCTCTTGGCTTCGCGAAGAGTGGCAGGCACTGCCGCGCAACTGGAATCGATCGGATTCTGGCAGTCCCACGATCGCCTGAAAATCATTCGCCTCCTGGGCTGTCAGCCCGTTCAGGCCAATGAGGATATCCGGGTCGCCCAGATCTTCCTCGCCTGCCACGCCCTGAAACCAGTGGCCGAAACCGCGTTCGACGACCTGTTGAGCGACATGGAGTCGGACCGGCGCGACAAGTACCGCAAAGGGTTGATGATGCGGTGGCCCGATCTCTTCCGCGCCAGGCAGGAAGGGGAATGGCGACAGATGCTGTTCGACCTGGCCGATCGGAACATCGAGCGCCTGGATGCGAAACGGGAGGTGCACCAGGAAAACGCAGACGTCGTTGCCGAGCGGACCTTCGCCCGCCTCAGTTTCGATCCCAGCCCCGAGGGGGAGGCCTTACGTAACTACCTGCTCAAGTGCACCAATGGGTTGCACCGAGGAATGGCCAGTTATCGCAAGTGCCAGGCCAAAACCACGGAAGCCTGGCGCAGCGCTGGTGATCTCGGGCGGCGCCCGACCGGGCCGGATGGCGCAAACAATCGCGGATGGCGGGCGCAAGAAGACGATCGTTCGGAGCCCGGAGCTGATGGCTCGGCCAGGCCAACTGATGGCCAGGAGAGCCGTCTCGAGTGGGCAGACGATCTGCGTGATCGGGCGGCACAGCCGCCTTCGAGCACTGCCGTCCCTGGTGATACGGATCCGAGCGCCATCGGCCTGATGGCAGACGCCACCGTTTCCGACGGTGTCGTCGACTTGGATGCCACCGTTACCTCGGTCGGCGCCAACCTGGCGGACGACCGCCCCGTGGCCAAGGGCTCGGACCTCGGTCATGGTGCGAACGCGATCGAGGGAACCTGCCACCGCTCGGGCGATGCAGTCGATGTCGAGAACCACCAGGATGACACGTGCGAGCCAGCCGGAATCTGCGGAGATGCGACGAACGAAGCCAATTCCGATGCGGCCATGTCCATTACACAAGTTGAATATCCTGTTGAAGTTACGTCATATTATGAGGCTGTCTCGGGACTTGACAAGGGGGTGGCTCACCCCGAGGAAGTCAGCGTGCAGGAACAGGCGGACGCCGACGAATCACGATCGGATCGTGGGAATCCCGGTTCAGAGGGGCCCAATCTGGGAGATCGGCCTTCGAGCGGACCCTTGCTCGCGCCGTTCTCGAAGCGCGAAGACCGGCGCATGCGGCGCGAAGAAAGCGCGCGGAAGGCGGAGATCATCCTCGGGAACAAGCTGAGGAAGGGTACCATCACGCTCCGCCAGATACTCGACTATGCGATGCAACTGGCACCTCAAGGCGGCCGCGGTCCCTAGGCCAGGTCAATTGCGGTCGTGGTCAATGGAACCGGTTCCAAGCGATCATGGATCATTCTCGCCTGCGCGGGGTATAACCCTCTCACCGTGGCCCTCTGCTCCTTGAGTGCGGGTTGATTTCCAATCCGGGCCGGTCCAGAATAGGGCACACGCACACGTTGAGAGCGCAGGCGGAAATGCGAGCTCCGCAGCCTCGGACGGCGTCCGGCCTGGACCATTCCCACTTCCGCCCGCTGGAGCAGTTCGCCGATGGCGTCGTTCAACCCCCAAGATTTCGGCTTTGACGAACCCCCCCCCCGCCCCACAACACCACCGGTCCGCCGAGGGTTTCTGGTGGTCCTCTCCGTGCTCTGTCTGCTGGCACTCCTGGTTTATGGCATCCCTTACGTCGTGGAACGAGTGAGCTACGGCTGGGAAGCCGGCCGAGCCCGCGCCGATTCCGAGGCGCTGGCAAAACTGGATAAGGAAGGGATCGTCAATCGCGCCTCGGTTCTGTTTCGCATGGCCACCAATGCCGTTTCGCCCGCGGTGGTCAACGTCCAGGCCCTCCGTCTCCGCCGTGGCGGCGAAGGCTTTCCCGGCCTTCCCCTGGGTGGCAACCGCCTGGCCCCCGCGTTCCAGGGAGCCGACCTGGGTTCGGGTGTCATCATCGACAAGGAACGCGGCTACATCGTCACCAACAATCATGTCATCAAGAACGCCGACCAGATCCTCGTTCGGCTTGGCCCCGGTGACGACGTGCCCGCTCACGTCGTGGGCGTCGACCCCAAGGCCGACCTGGCAGTCCTTCAGGTCAAATCAAATCTCCAAGTACAGGCCGAGTGGGGAGATTCCGAGAAGCTCGAGATCGGCGACTGGGTGCTCGCCATCGGCAGTCCGCTCGGCTTCGACCATTCCGTGACCGCCGGCATCGTGTCGGCGACGGAGCGTAATGACGTGCGAGTGTCAGAATTCGAGTCATTCATCCAGACCGACGCGGCGATCAACCCCGGGAACTCCGGAGGGCCCCTGGTCAACCTGGCCGGGCAGGTCGTGGGCATCAACACCGCCATTATCACCAAATCGGGCGGTTATGAGGGGATCGGCCTGGCCATTCCCTCGGCCGTGGCGCGGCGCAGTCGTCGAGACCCTCATCAAGACGGGCAAGGTCGTGCGGGGCTACCTGGGCGTCATCATCCAGCCCCTGGATACGTCGGTGGCCAAAAAGCTGAGTCTCAAGAGCAACCGCGGCGCCCTGATCGCCGCAGTCCAGCCAGGCAGCCCGGCAGATCGTGCCGGCCTGAAAGTGAACGACGTGATCGTCAAGCTGGCTGACCGCGACGTCGCCGACCCCGCCGCGCTCAAACATCTGACAGCCGGGCTGGACGTCGGTTCCGAGGTCCCTCTCATTTTCTATCGGGGAGGAGCGCCAACCACCACCAAGGTTTCGATCGCCGAGCTTCCCGCAGCCGCGGAAGTCCTGACGTTCGGCTTCACGGTTCGGGAAAGCGCCACCGCGCCGGAAGGTCACGATCGGTTGATCGAGATCGACCGCGTTGCACCCGCGGGACCGGCATTCGAGGAGGGCCTTCGTCCGGGCATGCGCATCATCGCTGTTGGCGAAAGGCCCGAGCGAGTCAACACCCTCGCCGAATTTGAAGTCGCCGTGCACAGGCTCGATCCGCTCCGTGGTCTCCCCTTGGTTGTTCAGACGACCAACGGCCAGGTGCTTCGCGTCCATCTTGGTACGACCCGGGAAAAGACCCAACCATGATGTGCAGTCATGCAATTATGCTGCCAGCCATGGCATGTTGAAAAAGGGAGTTCCGCGATTCTCAAAGGACTTGACTTAGACATCTGGTTTGCGAGACATTTCTTGGTGAAGAGGTTGAAGATTATGTGGAAATGGATAAGGAATGGGGGGCGACTGACGCACGAAAGATCACTCGTCAAGTGGATGGTCGGTCGTGAGGAGAGCGGGGGTAGGGGTCGTGTCGCTCCGATGGGAGACAATACTTAAACGCTAAAATCGTGCCGTTTTAGAAAGATTGCCAAGTTGTCGGCAGACCCGCGGGAAAACTTGACCCTAAATCGGGGAGAGTTATAATTCGTCTGACGCCGCCGAAGAAGTAGTGGGGCACGGTGCGAGGGCTGTGTTGAGTTCAGACATTTTGTTGGCTCTGGGAACTGGGGACCAGGAACCCAGGCTTGGGCCCTGATGTCAGGAGCTCTCGGTGCCCCGTCATTCCGAATCAACTAAATCCGCCATCAAAAACGCGATCGACATTGTCGCCTTGGTGGGCGAGTATCTAACGCTTGCGCCGTGCGGGTTCGAGATACAAGGCGCTTTGTCCGTGGCATGACGACCATAATCCGTCGCTCGAAGTGAACCCCGAACGCCAGTCGTTCAAGTGTTGGAGCTGCGGCGTTGGGGGGGATGTGTTTGATTTCGTGATGAATCGTGAACGCGTTGATTTTCCCGAGGCACTACGCATGCTGGCTGATCGAGCCGGGATCGCCCTGGATAGCCCGACGGCGACCGTCGCTCATGCCGGCCCATCAAAGAGCGAGCTGTTCGCGGTCAATGCGTGGGCGGAGGAAGTCTTCGCCAAGGCCCTCCAGCAATCGCCGGCGGTGCTCGATTACGTCGCCAGCCGCGGCTTGACGCGGGAGAGCATCGACCAGTTTCGACTGGGCTATGCTCCGATCGAGCGTGGATGGCTCTTGGCACAGGCCCGCACGCGGCGACTCAGTACGTCGATCCTGGAGCAAGCGGGTCTGGCCGCGCCCGCGCCCGAGGCGACGGACCTCTGGCGCGAGCGATTCCGGGGACGGCTGATCTTTCCAATTCATGACGATCGCGGCCGAGCCATCGGGTTCGGCGGGCGGGTTTTGCCGGAAGTCGAACAAAAGCTGGCCGCTCAGGGAAAGCATGTCGCTAAGTACCTGAACAGCCCCGAGACTCCGCTGTTTCACAAACGGACGATCCTGTACGGGTCCGATCTGGCGCGCCCAGCGAGCCGAGAGGCCGGCTGGGTAGCCGTCGTCGAAGGTTACACCGACGTGATCGCCGCCCATCAGGTGGGGCTCAAGAATGTTGTGGGCACACTGGGAACCGCTCTGGGCGAAGATCATCTGCGGGCACTGCGATGGCTGGCCGAGCGCGTGGTCTTGGTCTTCGACGCCGACCAAGCCGGCGAGACTGCGGCCGACCGGGCTCTCGAGCTTTTTCTGGGCAGCGACCTGGATCTGAGGGTTCTGACACTTCCGGCGGGCCTCGATCCTTGTGACTTCCTTCTGGAGGAGGGAGCCGACGCGTTCGGCCACCTGGCCCAGGAGGCCGCCGATCCCCTGGCCCATTTGCTCACCCGGGCCGCGGTTCGCTTCGATCTCGATTCGGCGGAAGGCTCGCGGCGGGCCGCCGAATGGGTCTTGAGCGCAATGAGCCATATTCCCGAGACCCGTGTCCAGCACTTGGGCCTGGACGTGAAACAGGCCAAGGTCCTCGATACGTTGTCGCACCGGCTGCGCGTCCCGCTGGAGACCCTCACTCGCCTGCGTCAACAACTACGGCGCTCGACCGCTCGACCGCGGGCCGGCAGTGCGGGTGCCGGCGGAAAAGTTGCTTCCCTCCCGGTGCCCGCCGAGGGCGTCCGGGCCGCCTCAGCTCAGCCCGCCCCGATCCGCCAGAGCGAGCTCGATCGAACCGATCTCGAGCTGATCGAGATCGTCTTGAGCGAGCCGTCCACCGTCAACTGGCTGATCCCTCGACTGGCCGTGTCATCCTTGCGGGACGTCCCTCTGCGGGCAATTCTTCAGGGGTGCTACGACCTTCAAAACGAGGGCCAGTCTCCCAGTTATGAAAACCTGATGGTCCGGCTCGACGATCCAGCGGTCCGCGCCTTGGCGGCCAGCCTGATCGACCAGTCGGCGCCTGAGAACGCCCGATCCGGGCCGCTTTCCCGAAAGCTTGCGACCTGCTCCCTGGCAGGAGCGGCTGGAACGCATGTTGGCGGTACTTGATCGACGCCAACGGCAGACTCGCTTGAGCGAGCTGAAGCGATCGCTCGACGATATCGATCAACACGCCGAGCCCGAGACGTACCGGGCCGTACAATTGGAATATCAACGCCTTCTAACCAGCGGTCGGACACGCCGGTCTTGATTCGCCATTATCCGTCGTTTTGTGCCGGGGGAGGATTTGGGATGGACAAGTTGGACGAAGGTCTCAAGACGCTGCTCGACCTGGGCAAACGTCGTGGCTTTCTAACGTTTGATCAGGTCAATGACTATCTGCCGGACGAGGCAGCGAGCCCCGAGCGCATCCATGGACTGCTCGAAACGCTCGATGAAATGGGCATCGAGCTGATCAACGAGGACGAGGCCGAGAGCCGGCTGCTCGCCTCGGGCGATCTCGACGACGAGCACGACGACGACCTCGCCGAAGAGACTCTGGAGGACGAGGAGGCAGAGCTCACTCCCGAAGACCTCGACGAGATCTCGCGGCGGATCGACGACCCGGTCCGCATGTACCTCACGCAGATGGGCGAGATCCCTCTCTTGACTCGCGAGCAGGAGATCAGCCTCGCCAAACGAATCGAAATCACCCGCAAGCGGTTCCGCCGCAAAGTGCTTGAATGCCAGTTCGCTCTTTCGCTGGTGGTCGATGTCCTCAAGAAAGTCAATGAGGGCGAGCTCCCGTTCGACCGCACCGTGAAAGTGTCGGTCACCGAGAATCTTGAAAAAGACCAGATCCTGGGTCGGATGCCCCACAACCTGGTGACCCTGGTCCACCTGATGGAATGCAATATCCGCGACTTCAAATCGTTCGTCCGGGAACGCGACTCCACGGTGCGCCTCCAGCTTCTGGCCAACCTCAAGCGACGGCGCAAGAAGGCTGTCAACCTGGTCGAGGAGCTCTCAATTCGAACACAGAAAGTCCAGCCGCTCATGAAGCGGCTCGAACAGACCGCCGCGCGAATGGGCGAGCTTGTTTTCCTGCTCAAGGAATGCCGTGCCGGCCGCACGGGCAAGGAAGACCGCGCCAACCTGATCAAGGAGCTCAAAGACCTGATGCGGATCACGCTCGAAACGCCCAGGTCGCTGACCCGGCGCGTCGAGTCGATGAATATCCGGTTCCGGCGGTACGAGCAGGCCAAACGCGAGCTATCCGGCGGCAACCTGCGGCTGGTTGTGTCGATTGCCAAGAAGTACCGCAACCGCGGCCTCTCGTTCCTGGACTTGATCCAGGAAGGCAACACGGGCCTGATGCGAGCCGTCGACAAATACGAGTATCGCCGGGGTTACAAGTTCAGCACTTACGCCACCTGGTGGATTCGCCAGGCGATCACGCGAGCCATCGCCGATCAGGCCCGCACCATCCGCATTCCGGTCCACATGATCGAGACCATGTCGAAGCTGCGTAACGTCTCCAAGAAACTGCTCCAGGAGAAGGGCCGGGAGCCGACCATTGAAGAAACCGCCCGCGCCGCCAATATCTCGATCGAAGAAACCCGGCGAGTCATGAAGATCTCCCGCCACCCGATTTCACTCGATCGGCCCGTCGGCGAGAGCGAAGACAGCTACTTCGGCGACTTCATCGAAGACGAAGCCGCGGAAAGCCCGATCAACGCAGCAACCCAGGAAATGCTCAAGGAGAAGATCGACCAGGTCCTGAAGACTCTCACCTACCGCGAGCGCGAAATCATCAAGCTTCGCTACGGTCTGGGCGACGGGTATACCTATACCCTCGAAGAAGTGGGCCGGATCTTCAAGGTCACACGCGAGCGTGTGCGGCAAATCGAGGCCAAAGCTGTCAGGAAGCTCCAGCATCCTGTGCGGAGCCGACAACTCGAGGGCTTCCTCGAAAGTACGACCTGATCCAGAAGCCACCACCCGGACGCGAGCCGCGTCCGGGTTTTTTTTTGGAGAGGAACGCCAGTGATGTCTGCAACGGCCGAAAATCTCCAAGTCCTTCACCAGTTGCACCAGCGTGCACGTGCCCTCCGCGATCGCCTGGCTTCGGGCCCAAAAACAGTGGACGTCCGCAAGGTGGCCCTGGCCAACCGGCTCGCACAACTCGAACGGACTCGCAAGGAGCTTCAGGACATCAAGGTTCAACTCAAGAAAAACGAGCACTCGCTCCAGGGTGTCGACACCAAGATCGACGATCTCAGGACCAAGCTCAACCTCGTCAAGAAAAACGAAGAATACAAGGCGCTCCAGAACCAGATCGCCCACGAGAACTTCAGCAAGGCCAAGGTTGAGGAGGAAGTCCTGGTCTCGCTCGAGGCCATCGAGGCAAAATCCGCCGAGCTCGCCCAACTGGAAGCTGAGTGGAAACGGTCGAGCGCAGAGCTCGCCGCCCTGGAACAGCAGATCGATGCGCAGGCGGTTGGCCATCAAGCTCAGCTCGAAGAGCTGGATCGTGCGATCGCCCTGGCCGAGGACACCATCCCGGAAGAGTATCGCGACCGCTATCGGCGCATCGTCGCGCGGTACGGAGCCGACGCCTTGGCCGAATGTGAAGACGACTCCTGCCGGGGTTGCTTCACGTCGGTCACGGCCCAGATGATCAACGACCTCATCAACGGAACGGGACTCTCGTTCTGCCTGAGCTGCGGCCGGCTCCTCTACCGGACCGAGCCCGAGATCGCCAATACACGGCGCAACGCGTCGAAGTAGCGGGAGATTCCCCACCGGTTGACTCTGCCTCTCGCCACCTTATAATGCAGGGGCATGATGTCGCAACGGGGCGATGTCGATCCGCGTTAAGTGATGGTTGTTTCTCGACTTTCGTAGCCCGATGAGGCACTCTCCATGGCCGGCAGTATGACAATATTCACCGACGGAAACTGGCAGTCGGAAGTTCTCGATTCACCGATTCCCGTGGTCGTCGATTTCTGGGCTCCCTGGTGTAAGCCTTGCCTGATGCTCGCCCCCACGATCGAGAAGATCGCGGCCGAGTACGACGGCAAGGTCAAGGTCGGCAAGATGAACTGTGATGAGAACCAGGACACTCCCGGAAGCCAGCGGATCACCGCGATTCCCACTGTCTTGATTTTCCGGAACGGTAAGGAGGTTGACCGCTTGGTCGGGGTCAATCCGGAGACCAAGTTCAAGGCGTCTCTTGATCGGTTCGTCGCCTCCTCCTGACCGGAGCAGTTTCGGCGCACCGCCAAGGGCGGCGCGGCTGGCCCGGGGGATTCGATTCCCTTCTCGCCTTGCACGGCCGCCAAGGCCCCCGAGTTTCCCTGCCGTGGTCCGAGTGAAAATCTGCGGTCTGACACGCGTCGATGAAGCGCTGGCATGCGCCCGTGCCGGCGCCGACTGGATCGGGCTCAATCTTTACCCCGGCTCAGTGCGGTTCATTCCGGAGGCCGAGGCCGCACGGATCGTCATCGCCCTGCCCCCCTGTGTCTCGGCTGTGGGGATCTTTGTCGACCAGCCCCCTGCCCTGGTGGCGGACCTGGCGGCACGGCTCGGCCTTAAGATCGTTCAACTGCATGGTCACGAGCCAACCGAAGATTTGCGCGAGCTCGATCATCTTCAGGTTATCCGAGCATTTCGTCTGGAACACGCTGACTCCTGGTCCAGCGTCAACCGCTATCTCGACCAAGCACGGGCACGCGGACGGTCACCCGATGCGGTCTTGATCGACAGCTACCGGTCCGGCCAGGCGGGAGGCACTGGGATAACCATCGCCGATGAGCTTCTCGATGGAATTCCGCCCCTTCCGCGGCTGATCCTGGCAGGTGGGCTGAACCCGTGGAACGTCGCCGCCCGAGTCGCTCGTGTGCGACCCTGGATGGTCGACGTCGCCAGTGGCGTCGAAAGAGTGCCGGGTCGCAAAGACATTGGTCTGGTCGCATCGTTCATCACGGCGGCTCGCAACGTCCCGTATGCTGGGTCGAATTCCCCGCCCGCGGTAGAATCATGAAATCCGCACCGCTGGCTGGGCCCGTTGAACGTGAGACCGTTGACAAGCCACGGCGCCGCCTTTAGCCTATCTGGTCTCTATCGCAACTCCTTGAGCGCCTTGTTGGTGCGATCATGCCCCCAACGTCACACCGGAACGATGTCCGGCCATCCACCGATTGCCAGGAGGTCATCGGATACCGCTTCAACGACTTGACTTTGCTCCAGGAGGCGCTGACGCATGCATCGGGGGCGAACCACCGTCTGGTTTCGAATGAGCGGCTCGAGTTTCTGGGCGATGCCATCCTGGGTGCGATCGTCTGCGATCTCTTGTTTCGGAAATACCCGGAGTATCTCGAGGGGGATCTGACCAAGATCAAGTCGATCGTGGTATCGCGGATGACCTGCGCCAAGATTTCCGAAGAGTTGGGGATCAACGAATTCCTGGTGCTCGGCAAGGGGATGGGCTCGCATTCTGAGACGCCTTCCTCGGTTCTGGCCGACGTGTTCGAGAGCCTGATCGGAGCAATTTATCTGGACGGCGGGATCGACGCAGCCCAGAAATTCATCGTGCGGTACATCGAGCCCGAGATCGAGGCTGCCGTCGAAGGCCAGGGCGGAGTGAACCACAAGAGCAATCTCCAGCAAGTGGCCCAGCGGGACTACGGCTCAACGCCCACCTACACTTTGCTCGATGAAAAAGGCCCTGACCATTCGAAGTGTTTCAAGATTTCGGCGCGGATCGGCGAGCGGCGTTACGCCCCGGCGTGGGGCCGCAACAAGAAGGAAGCCGAGCAACGGGCTGCTCTCAATGCACTTTGCCAGCTCGCCGGCGACCCGCTCCCGTACGAGTCGGACTGACGTGACGAGGCTGCCGTGAACGGTTCGCTCGTGACCGATCTTGGTCTTGGCCCTGGGGTCTGGATCTTCTTGTCGCTGTGGATCTGCGTCACACTCTTCTTCAAGTTCAGCCGATTCTGGAGCGTGCGGAACCTGGATCTGCTGCTGCTGTTCGTGCTCGCGCCCGGAATGATGCTCATCGTTGGCAACCCGGCCCCCCACCCCTGGAGCGCGTACATCTGGCTGTTCCTGGGGTCTGGGTTATGGTTGGTCCGGTGTTTACTTGATCTGGGACTGGCCCGCCGGCCGCTTCTGGAGCCGAATCTGAATGCATCGGGATTACTGTGTCTCTCGGTGGGTGTACTGGGGCTGCTCCTGGCCGAGACCGTGAGCCTTCCGGTGGAGGACGGCGCAGCTCGCAATCCGGCCGAGCCATCGGGGCGCAAAGACCGCACGGCTGCCGCGCCGGATGATGGCAGCGCCACGGTCGATCGCAATCCGACGGCCGTGATACTCAATGCCATCCCTCTGCCTTCCTCGCTCAAGCGAGAGAAACCCCACGTCATCGTCGGACGAGTGCTGGCCAGCCTGGCGCACGTGGCGCTGGTCGCTAGCCTACTGGGGATCGGCTGGCGGCACTTCGAGCGGCCACTTACCGGCATGGCGATGGCCGCGTGCTATCTGCTGCTTCCGTACACGCGGATGGCCCTGGTCGATAGCGGCCAGCTCATCTCGGCAGCGCTGATCGCCGCCGCCGTATTCTGGCATCAACGCCCCGCGGTGGCGGGCGCCTTGATCGGCCTTGCGGCCGGCTGGATTCCAGCCTGCCTGGGATTGATCGCCCTCTGGTGCGGGTTCTTCCGGGGACGAGGAGCCGTCCGTTTTACCGTGGTGAGCGTGGTGGTAGTCACCGCCTGCGGACTCCTCGGCTATTTTGTGCCTGAATTGACCGTCTGGGCACGCGCCTTGGGCGCGAGGGGCATCCACGAGGTCGGACTGATCCCGCAGTTTGACCCTGGGCCCGTAGTCGGATTCTGGAACAGCATCGACCCGAGCTATCGTCTACCGGTCGTGATCGCCTATCTGGCACTCGTGCTCTGGGCCATGTTCTGGCCGGCCGACAAGAACCTGGCCGAGTTAATCGCGCTCTCGGCCGCCTTGCTCGTCGCCAGCCAGTTCTGGTATCTCGACAAGGGGGGCACGCTGGTGATGCTCTATCTCCCCCTGGCAATTGCCATGATGTTCCGGCCCACGCTCGCAATCCGCCGACTGACAGCCCCGGCACACCAGCGGCGCGTGAGCCGCCCATCGCTCCACCCTTCTTCGGGATGAAACGACATGACCCAACGTGACCTCGGGCGCGACGGAGCTTTTCTTCCATGAGTTTCTCATTGACGTACGACGCGATCGCCGGACGCATCGATCACTCGCTGTTGGGGCCGGCGCTCTCTGCCGCAGAACTCGAAGACGGCTGTCGTGTTGCAGTCCGTTACCAGGTTGCCAGTGTGTGCATCAAGCCTTATGCCGTCGCACTGGCCCAACGGATTCTTCAGGGCTCGGGGGTGGCCGTGGGAACCACCATCGGATTTCCGCATGGCGGCCACGCCACGGCGGTGAAGGTCTTCGAGGCTGAGCAGGCCATGGCTGACGGCGCATCCGAGCTCGACATGGTGATCAACATCGGCCAAGCCAAGGGCGGCGAGTGGCAGGCCGTCGCCTCCGACATCGCCGCGATCACCAAATCCGCTCACGACGGGGGTGCAATCATCAAGGTGATCTTCGAGAACTGCTTCCTGAACGACCACGAGAAAACCAGGCTTTGCCGGATTTGTGGTGATGTGGGCGCCGATTATGTGAAGACCTCAACGGGTTATGGCACAGGGGGCGCAACGCATGACGACTTGCGGCTGATGCGACAGGCTGCGCCCCCTCATGTCAAGCTCAAGGCCGCCGGCGGAATCCGTACGCTGGATTCCATGATCGAGGTTGCACAGCTCGGCTGTGACCGCATCGGCGCATCCCGGACCGCCGAAATCCTCGATGAGCTGAAATCCCGGCTGGCACGCTGAGCAGGCTCTCCGGGAACCGGTCCTCATCCCACGGTAATCGCCTGGTTGCTCGAGCCCGGCGATTGCGATCTCATGAGCGTTCGAACCCCGGTCTTGATTTCTTCGGTGCGATCATTCAAGCCCACGATCAAGGTGTCGCAAAGATCGATGAACAGGCCGGTCTCAAGCACGCCCGCGATCGTTCGGAGCTCGCAATCGAGAGCGGCGGGATCAACGATCGCCCCGAAGCGGCAGTCGAGGATGGGGTTGCCGCCGTCAGTGAGATATGCCAAGCCGTCACCGCCGCGGCGCAGCGTGGTTGCGGCTCCCAGGTGCTGGAGTCGTCGCTCGGTGTGTTTCAGGCCGAACTCGCTGACCTCTACGGGGATCGGGACCGAGATTCCCAGTCGTTCGACGCGTTTGTCGGACGTGATCATAATAATCCGGTGACTCGAGGCGCACGCGACGATTTTCTCATGCAAAAGGGCCCCTCCGCGGCCCTTGATCATCCGGAAGAGAGGGTCAATCTCATCGGCCCCGTCGAGATTGATATCCAGGGAAGCAACGTCATCCAGCTCGCGAAGTGGTATCTTCAAGCTGCGCAAGCTCCGCGGTTGCCACACTGGTGGCGACTGCGATGATTTTCAGACTTTCCTGTTCCAGTCGTTCACCTATCCGGCCGACCATCAAGGCTGACGTGGTGCCTGAACCGAGCCCCACGACCATCCCGCTTTCGACCAGAGCCGCTCCTGCCAGAGCCGCACGGAGCTTGGGGGATTCCGGGGCATTTGTCACGGCGAAACCCCTACCCTGGCCCAGTATCGACCACAATCCGTGGCGAACGCAGTCGTTCTCACGATCGATTGCCGCACGTCCTCGGAGAGAACTGCTCCGAATCGGAGCAAGTCGATTCGAACGGCTGGCTTCCGGCTCCCAGCACACCCCGTGCGTGCTCAACCTTGCGGCTTGAACCTGTACGCGCCCTGATTATTCACAAAATCAATCGGCGACGCAATCGTTCGCATTTCCCATCACCTCTGTTCAAAGGCGCACGAGAGGGACCTTGTGCTCATCATCACCCCCCAATTTGATCGGATTCCCGGACCAGAATGGAAGGGGGCAACACGTGCCGATACAATTCTCTCGATCTCCGGGGAATTGAGGCGGATTGGAGCCTGCACATGCTGAAGGACATAGGTGGCCGCGACAAGCGATGTTCGATTTGCCATTGCGCGATCGCGCTTTTGCTGCTCTCGACACCAAGCGTGGCTTGGGCCCAGAACCCGCGTTACCAGAAGATTCACGAGGGGAAGCATTGGACCTGGTATGCTCCACAGGATCAATTCAGAAGGCACAAAGCCGACATCGCCGCGTTGTACGACTACGCCGACAAGGCCTTTGAAAAGCTCTGCGAATCGTGGGGCCTCCGGCCCTCAAAGGACAGGTATACGCTGCTCGTGATGGCGCGAACCGGCGGTGGATTCGCGGCCGGCAACATCAGTGAAGTGCGGGCGATCACGGGCAAGGAGAGCCCCGGCATCGGCTGCGCCTACGACGCTTTCTCGGGCTCAGCCCACGGCATCAAAGCGTACTGGGCACACATCGTGATCACGCACGAGATGGTCAACCTGTTTACCGGCCAGGTGGTCGGCGGCGGGTGGCCGGTGGACTGGTGGGCTAACCACCGAAGTCCGTTCCCCTTGATGACCGCCGTCGAGATCGAGTACGCGCTTGTACCGCAAATGGCGGTGTTCCACGAACGGCAAGGACGTGAAGACCCGCTAGTAGGGATGTTCCTCCATCTCAAGGATCAGTTCGGCTGGGCAATGTTCCGCAAGGCGTTTCGTACGGCCAAAGACGACGGAATTCAATGGGACGCGTTCGGTGCGAATCCGTCCGCGCTGCGTACGGCCTATGTTGTCGCGTATCTTCAGATCGGCGCGCCCGAAGACATCTCCGAAATTCTGCGGCCGCTGGTCCCGGGGTTCGATGCACAGGCGGTCAAGGACATTCTCGAGGCGCATTCAAAGTGGTCTGGTCTGGCAAAGGAGTCTTCGAGGCGCAAGGCGTCGCAAGCGGCATTCCTCAAAGGGGATTACAGAGCCGTCCTGAAATAAGCGCGCCCCGGAACGCGGCAATATCGCAGGACGGCTAGTCGTTGAACGTCATGGACTCAGAAACATCGCCGTCGGTCTGGTCCACAAACCCTGCGACGAAGACTGATTTCACTTCCGCAGAGCGAGACGGGTGCGAGCTCATCACCGCCGACCAGAAGTAACTGATGCCCTTCGAGCGCCCTTTCGCTTCATGAAGAATCTGTCGTCCATCTGAAAGTCGGGGCGACCAGATTCGAACTGGTGACCTCCTGCTCCCAAGGCAGGCGCGCTAACCAGGCTGCGCTACGCCCCGCAATTCTCGGCTGGTCGCATGGTATGCGGGGCACGCAGCGCCAGTCAAGGGACGGCGAACTCATCGCCGCATCACGAACACCGTCAATCCACGGGGCGGCGCGAACTGGTGACTAATGACTGAGACTGCTGATATGCGGCCATCGTAGCTTCGCACCAAAGGCGGGCTCACTGGCCGTCTCAAGTTGCCCGCCGTGAGCGAACGCGACTCTGCGCAAGAATACGAGCGCCAGGGAATCGGTGCTCTCCGAGCATTCTGGTCGCGGCGTGGGATCGCGCTCCCGATCCCGACGCGCAATTCGCGCTCGAGTTGGCCACTTCGTCCCATGAGACCTCAAAGCATCCGGCGTGAATACGCCAGCTCAGCCGAGACTTCAGGTCCCAATCACCGGCCGCGGCTCGCCACGCCGCGAGCGCATCAAGACCGATGCCCAGGTACATAGGATCAAAGTCCCCCGCATCGTCCTGCAAGGGGAGATTAACCTCGATACTCCGTCCTCTGGCGCTAAACCAAGACCGCCAGGATGGGAGCCGTTCGGCGATGAGCTGCCCCAGCGGTGAACGCACCCACGTCAAATTGCACGTCCGGTACATCAATTGAAGTCGATCAAACAACCGTTCGATGTCTTCGTACAGGAGCGAAAGCTCGTTCCACCGCAGACCCGTCGGCAGGGCGCATTCCCTCTCGAAGAGATAGAGTCCCATCTTGATTCCGTTCAGAGAGTTGCGACAGCGGTGGTTGTAACGTCGCAAGAGCTGCTGGAACAGCTCGAGCGCGTCCGGATTGCTCTGCGCCGCAGCCTGAGGACAAATTGATACCGGCACCGCCGGTCCCTCGCCCGGTTGCGGACTCATGAGGCAATCCCTGGTTGACTGACTTTGGTGAAGATTCTGCGGTTGAGTATGGCTCGTGAGAGGTCGCTCGGGAAGGCCGGAAGCAAACGAGGTGCCGTGCGCGCCCCAATTAATCCGGCGAAATGATGCAAGTGTTGCGCAAAGGAAACTAGGAGATTCAAACTGATGTCGTATTGCGGCAAGGCACAGCCAGCTAAGAGTGAATCCCGATTCTCCAACACATTTCCGAACCCAGGAAATGGGAAGCCACCCCCACCGTCCATACGATCGCGGTGGAACCTGGTCGGAATCTTGCCAGCGATGGAAAAGCCCAGTGCACGACGACTTTTGGTGCGTGTACAAAGCTCGTCGTGGCAGTTTATATCGCCGGCGATGGCTCGCTGCCCTGAAGCAAAGCCGCCACGCGATCGAACTCCTCACGCGACTGGTAGTCAATGATAATCTGGCCCCGGTCGAGATTCTTCGACCTGACCAGAACGGTCGTGCCCAGCACCTGCTGAAGCCGTTGCTCCAAAGCGAGAATATGGGGGGCCTTGGCATCGAGCGTATGCGCAGGATCCTTGCGAAGCCTGGGGCGTGACGGTGTTGGCGCACCGGTGGCGACGAGGGCTTCGGTCTGACGGACGGACAGATGCTCCGTGATGATCCGGCGACAGGAAACTCGCTGAAACTCATGATCGGAGAGCGCCAGCAGTGCCCGAGCGTGGCCCTGGGTAATTTCGCTCGTGCGGACGGCGTCGAGGACTTCCCCGGGTAGTTCGAGCAGGCGGATGAGGTTCGATATGGTCGAGCGGTCGACTCCCAGCCGGCCGGCGAGTTCCTCCTGCGTGCCGCCGTATCGCGAAAGGTACTCGCGGAACGCGGTGGCTTTGTCAATCGCGTTCAGGTCTTCGCGCTGGAGGTTTTCCACCATGGCCAACTCGAACACGCGTTGATCGTCGAGTGCAAGAACCCGAGCGGGCACCTCGTGCAACTGCGCTTCGATGCTGGCACGCAGCCGACGCTCGCCAGCGATCAACTGGTAGCGTTCACCGGCAGCGCGGACAAGAACCGGTTGCAGCATACCATGTTGGCGAAGCGAGTCCGCCAGCGAGGCGATTTCCTCGGAGTTGAATACCCGGCGTGGTTGAAACGGATTGGCATCGATTTGATCGACGGCGATCTGGATCAGCTCGCAGGCGTCGACCGAGCTGGCCTCGAAGCCGCCCTCTTCCCGGCCGAGCAAAGCTTCCAGGCCACGTCCGAGTCGTCGTTTATTCACGGTCCAGAACCTCCATGACAAGTTCCGTGTAGGCACGGGTGCCTCGTGCTCGGGGAGCATAGTCCAGCACGCTCAAGCCGTGACTGGGCGCTTCACTGATCGAGACGTCTCGAGGGATGAGCGATTCGAAAACCGTCTCTGCGAAGAATCCGCGGACTTCGTCGGCCACCTCATTGGCCAGCTCCAAGGTCGGGTCGAACATCGTGAGCACGATGCCCCCAATCTCGAGCCGGTGGTTGTCGCGCGCCTTGGACTGGCGCGCCAGTTCGATGATCTGAGACAGCCCCTCCATGGCGAAATACTCGCACTGGATCGGGATGTAAATCTCGGCCGAGGTCCCGAGTGCCGCTCGAGTCAACTGACCCAGCGATGGCGGACAGTCCAGGAACACGTAGTCGAATCGGCTCAGCTCACCAGTAAGCTGCTGGCGGAGTGTCGAGGCTCGCTGCCTATTCGAGGCCGACAGCGCGTCGGCATCCGCTAAGCTCTGCGAGCCGGGCAACAGCGAAAGCCGTGTCTGTGCGGTCTCGACCACAGCACCCGCTAGCGGCTGGCCGGCGACCAGCGGATGCCGCGCTGCCGGCGTGACACCCAAGCCGCTGGTCGCGTTGCACTGAGGATCGATATCGACCACCAGTGCCGTCCGGCCCGATTTGGCCAGCCCGGCCGCCAGATTGATCGCGGTCGTCGTCTTGCCAACGCCCCCCTTCTGGTTGGCCACGCTGATGATCTTTGCCACTCGCAACGCCTCCGTGCGAACGCAGTCCGAATCTTGCCAAACCCGCAAATCCACTTCTAACGACAAAGGACAAAGGACTTAGGACTTCGGATTGGGATCGTATCCGTCAAGACAGGCGATGTCGAGTTCAGTTGGGGCACGATTTCAGGCCTTCATCAGCCGCCGGGCGTCCTTTTCCAGGGCCTCGCTGTAAGTGATCGGATATATAGGTTTGGCGTCCAGCCTTCGAAGGCCTTCAGGTATAGCCGCGAGCTGGTCTCGGCAATGACTCCGAATGGCCTCAAGGCCAGGTAGCTCGCTATCCAGCCGGCCTGATCGAAGGATCGGCACCAGGAGCGGCTCTCCGTGAGCGGTCTCGTCCGCTCGAGTGACGTGGTCACCGCAGAATCGTCCTGTTGCGTCACGTCGGCGGAAGACTTGCTTGGCCATCGGGTAGGTTCTCTTGCCGGTGCTGAGCTTGAACTTACCAACCCCGTCGAGCTCGACGAGCTTGTAAACCATCGCGAGTGCGGGCGCGTCGCGCGATGTGATCAGCTCCGTTCCAATCCCGAAGCCGTCCAGCGGCGCACCGGCGGCGACCAGCCGCGCAATCTGGTGTTCTTCAAGATCTCCGGATGCGACGATGTGCACCATTCTGCGGTCATGGCCATCGAGGATAGCCCGCGCTTGACGAGACAGGCTATCCACGTCGCCGCTGTCGATGCGAATCGCGTGGACCGGCGGGTCGATGGCGGCAGCCAGACGGGTGCCCTCGAGGGTTTCAAACGTGTCGACGAGCAGCGTGGTGTTTTCGGGGAAGACCTGGGAAAACGCTTCGAATGCCTGCGACTCGGTCTGGAACGACTGAACCCACGAATGGGCCATGGTGCCGACGGCCGGAATGCCCAGTCGGCGCGCTGCCTCGGCATGACTGGTTCCCGCGAAGCCGGCGATGTAGGCAGCGCGGGCAGCCAGGAGAGCAGAAAATGGCCCATGTCCACGGCGCGCGCCAAAGTCAAAAAGCAACCGGCCGCCGGCTACCGTGACGATCCGGGCCGCCTTCGAAGCAACCAGGGTCGGATACGACAGCGACGTGAGCAGATGGGTTTCGACCCACTGCGCCTGCGCCAGGGGCGCCGTCACACGGACCAGCGTCTCTCCGGGAAAGACCACCGTTCCTTCGGGAACCGACCACACGTCACCCTCGAACCGACTGGAGGCGAGCGCCTCGATGACGGAGCGATCCAGCCGGCTGAACATCGGCCAGCGGCGGATGGCCTCGATCTGCTCCGCAGAGAACGCCAGGCGCAGCAAATCGCCGATGGCTTGCTCCAGCCCGGCGAATACAAGGTAGGCGCGGTGATCCGGCATCCTCCGCACGAACAGCTCGAACGTCGTGCGCCGGTCGGCCATGCCCAAGGCATGGTAACCGGCCATCATCGTCAGCTCATACAGATCGGTGGCCGGGCCCAGCGCATCGGAATCAAGCCAGAGTGAAACAGGCGGTGCGGTTTTCATCGATTGTCCCCGGCGCCTCTCGGGCGCATCAAGATCAGTTCGGCCTCCCGTCCGCCTGCCCCACGGCCCGCCGCCGATGGGTCCACATCCAGCAGCGTCGGCAGATTGAGGCTTGTCGGGAACTCATGGACCACCACCCAGCGCGAGAGATGCTTGGCTAGATCCTTCCTGGCAACACCACTCTGCCGGCTCATTGCCATGTCGACGACGGCCCACGTTGACGGAGATCCCTGCTCCAGGAACGTGCCAAGGTTGGGCTGCCGAACAACGGCGACCCGACCTGTAGCTCCCAGGTAAAAGATAACCGGCGGGCGGACAAACGCGCGGAGTTCGCGCACGTCGTCGGGTAGATCGACCACAAGGGATCGGCACGCCTGTCGCACCGAGTCGCTGGGCTCAAGCACGCCCTGGGATCTTTCGCTAAAGGGCCAGGCCCGCGTCATCGCCAGGATTCCCCCCCCGACGAGCCAGAGGATTGCAAACCATGGCAACAAAACCATGCTTCGATCGTGCCTCCGCGTGCCGACCTCGACCCGGGATCGAACGATGACGAACCCTCCAGCCAGGAACAACCACCCCATCGCCTCCAGAGGCAGCCACAGCCGTGCATACGGGTGGTAGAACGGCGTCAACGCCGAAAGGATCACCCAGCAGACGCCCAGCACCCCGGCGGGCTTTGCCCCTATGCGGCCTCCGACGGCGGTCGCGGTCGCAATTGCGACCAGAGGAAGCCAGAACGCCAGGTGAGGCAGCACGCACAGAGTCGCAAGGCAAAACAGCTCAATCAGAACTCGGGGCTGGAATCGGCGCTGGTTGCGGAAGTCTCCCGTAACAATCGACATCCCCACCGCAGCGGCAAGTCCGCCGAACCCCAGCCAGGCGGGCCCTCCTGAAAGGGCCTTCGCCTGGCCGAGCTGCACGGACAAATAGCCCGGCCATGTCGACCAACCGCCCAGGTAGCTCCGTTGATGCAACAGTAGCGCGGAGTAACCTCCGTGCATTTCCACGAAACGGAACCACGGCCAGTAGACGACGGCCGCGATCACCACAGCTCCACATCCCCATCCCCATGTGGCGGTCGCTCTTCTCCACCGCACTGGGCCGGGCTCGATCACGAGCCACAGAACCGCACTCGCCGCGATGATCATGCCCGAAAGCCAGCCATTATATTTAAATAATTGTGCGACTCCTACGGCGAGCCCAAGGGCAACGGCTCTAGGGGGATTGGGTCGCTCGAGAAACCTCTGGCCCTGACCGATGGCCAGAAGCCAGAACAAGAGAAACGAGGCATCGGCAAGCGCCATGCGCGAGAAGGCGATGTGCGGACCCGAGAGTGCCGCGAAAGCCGCTGCCGCCGCCCCGGCTCCACTCCCGAAGCTGCGGTGTGCCAGCCAGGCGACCACTGGTATCGTGAGCGTACCGAGTACGACCGACACCAGAATCGCCGAAAGGTCGACGACGCCCAGCCCCAGATACGATAGCCCAACGAGGACCGGGAAGCCGGGAGGCGCGTACGGAACAACAGAGGGATCAAGGCCCATGAGGCCATGTGGAGAACCGATCCAGAGCCCCGCCAGGGCATAGATCCCTTCATCAAAGTGGACCAGGCCGAGCCGGCCCGGCAACCAGAGTCGCAGCACTCCCCCGATCAAGGTAAACGCGACGACAGCCGGGATCTCCCGCGTTCGTTCCGAATCCGGCCGACGTGGATTGGGGATCATGACCACCGATTCTAATGGGCGGCCTTGGTCCAGGAAACCGCTCACGACAATCGGAACGGAATCCGCGACCGTCGTGTTTCACGTGAAACACCGAATCCAACTATGAAGGATGAGGGATGAAGAATGAAGGGGGGATCAACTCGAATCCACTTCGACTCATCGTGCATCGTTCATCGTTCATTCTTCCCCCGTCCCCCTCCACGTGATTCTGGTATAATTCGAGTCCATCGAATTGGGCATGGAACGCGCGGTTGACTCAACACGGCGGAGACACGAGTTTGGCCGTTGGTCTGTTCACGGATCGCCGGATGCTCGATCACCGGGTGCCTCAACACCACCCCGAGCGGCCTGAACGGCTGCAGGTGATTCTGCGCCACCTGGAACGCACCGGTTATCTCGCCGCCTGCCCGATTGGAACTGTCCGCGAAGCCACCGATGACGAGCTAGACCGAGTTCATCCGGTCCAGTATCGGCATCGCGTTGCCGATATCGAGGCTGGCGGTGGTGGGATGCTCGACCCGGATACCTGGGTCTCTCCGGGGTCGAACACAGCGGCTCGCCTGGGTGTCGGAGCGGGGATCGAAGCCGTCTCGTTCGTGCTCCACGAGCCAGGGCAGCGGGCCCTCTGCTTGGTGCGCCCACCCGGACATCACGCACGACCAAGCAGCGGGATGGGTTTCTGCGTCTACGCCAACGTTGCCTTGGCCGCAGCCCACGCCCTGTGTCGGTTCGAGATCGACCGGGTGCTGATCGCCGATTTCGACGTCCACCATGGCAACGGAACCCAGGAAATCTTCTACGAGTCTGGCCACGTCGGATTTCTTTCCATTCACCGTTATCCCTTCTATCCGGGCACCGGCGCGCGCGACGAGACCGGATCGAGAGCCGGCCTCGGCAACACGCTCAATATTCCCCTACCCTATGGCACTGCGCGGAAGGCATACCAGGCGGCATTCAGAGCAGGGCTCGACAAGCTGGCGAGCCGGATTCGCCCTGAGCTGGTTTTGATCTCCGCGGGTTTCGACGCTCACGCCGAAGACCCCGTGGGCGACCTGGGGCTCGAAGTCGAGGACTTCGAGATCTTGACCAAAGAACTGGTCTCCGTGGCCGAAACTCACGCGCAGGGAAGGATCGTCAGCCTCCTTGAAGGGGGGTACAACGTTCCCATCCTGGCTGCGTCGGTTGTTGCTCATCTGCACGCGCTCGGTGCCGAACCCCGCGCGGGTTCGCCGTCCAGGCCATCCGGTGATCCAACGGACCACCGCAGCCACCCACCGTGAAATGACCCCGACGGGATTTGAACCCGTGTTGCATGCGTGAAAGGCATGTGTCCTGGACCGGGCTAGACGACGGGGCCGTGGCGTCCAAGGCCGCTATGAATGTAAACCGCACGCGCCGAGATGGTCAAGGGAACCAAATTGGGGCAAGAACTGCGGATGACTGAATGCTCACGACGGACGGCTGCCTGCTGGTGAAGGATTGCAACGCGATTCGCGAGCCGTTAGGGTAACGCTCGAGGAAGGGCTGATTCACGGCGACTCGAGGACCATCGTGATGCTCAAGGTCTTGATACTGACGGGAGATGCAGGAGAAGCCCAGGAAATCTATTACGCCAAATTCCGGCTCGAGGAGGAGGGTTGGCAAGTCCGGATCGCTGCTCCTGATCGACGTGTGTTTCACTCCGTTGTCCATGACTTCGAGCCTGGCTTCGATACTTACACCGAGAAACCGGGCTACCGAGTGCAAGCTGACCTCGGGCTCGATGAAGTCGTGGCTGAAGACTTCCAGGGACTGGTGCTGCCCGGGGGCCGGGCACCTGAGTTCCTTCGCAACCGGGCTCCGGCCGTCTCAATCGTGCGGCATTTTCTCGACTCCCGCAAACCAATCGCAGCGAATTGCCACGGACCGCTCTTGCTCCTGGTCGCGGGAAGCGTGAAGGGAAGGACAATGACCTGTTATCCCGAGCTTGAGCCGGACCTTCGAGCCGCGGGTGCCGTGTACGTCAATCGTGATGTCGCTGTTGACGGCTCCCTCGTGACGGTCAGAGGGTGGCCCGACAACGGGCCCTGGATGCGAGAGTTCGTCAAGTTGATGAAAACCGCTCGATGAGCGATAGCGGGGAGAGGTTGGCGGGAAGACGCCAAGTGACCGTAATCTGACGGCGAGACGGGAGCAATTCGCGAAGGGAGCACCGGCTGTCCTGCAGGTGAAGCTCGTGTCAGGCTTCCGGTCGGACTGCTTTCGCATCCGCATCGAGAGCCCGGGCCTGGTTCTGAATGGCCTCGTAAACTTCACGCCGATGGACGGTAACGTGCTTGGGCGCCTCGATGCCGAGACGTACCTTATCCCCGCGAATCTCAATCACGGTGACCGTGATGTTGTCGTTGATGATGATGCTTTCGTTCTTCTTCCGGGAGAGAACCAGCATTGCCGCTCCTCTCTGATGTTCATCGAGCTCGGGGCGGATCTTCTCAAACAATCAACGGAACGTGGTCGTGGGAAAGGCCGAAGTGCGGCTTGCCTCCGTACTGGCGCTGTGCGCACCACCTTTATTGAACTGTACATGCTGAAACGAGTGGGTCAAGGGCTCGCGCGAATTTTCATCAAACGCAAAAGATTCGAAAACGAAGGAATTCGCGGAGTTGAGGCAGGGGATCCATGCGGACGAGGCGGGGGACGGTTCGGTCACTTGGGTGTGATCGCGTTATAGCGGCGATAGAGGTGCCCGAGGCCCAAATCGAAGATCTCGGCTTCGATGGCTTCGGTGCTCGCGGGATGAATTGTCTCGCGCAACTCCAAGACTAGTAAATCGATAAATTTCGCACGCGCACGCTGTAGATTCTTCCGGAATGCCTCTGGGCTGACTTGTGTCCGTGTGACTTCCCCGAGCTTCACGGCGATTTCATCGATGGATGCTTTGGGAAAGTCACGACGGAGCTGCAGAACGGTCGCGTACCGATTCTTGGGAGTGGAAGCCTGATAGGTCTCCAGCCGCGACCACACTCGATTGATCACGGCTTCTCGCCAGACGCGGTCAAAATCCGCATCGGGACGGTTGCTGTCCAGAAGGTCCCCCGGGGGCAAGGGTTGCAGCTTCCGCATCCGGAAGTGGTCGATGATCAGCCGGTGGAGCACGGTGCGTAAGTAATCCCGGAATCGACCCTTGGTCTTGTCCGCACCCGCAAGCTTCCCGGCCAAAAGCTTGCTCCAAAATTCCTGCAGAACCTCGTCGGCGAGATGTTTGTCACGCACCTTCAAATAGATATAACGTGTCAAGGCGTCGTGATAACGGTTGACGAGCTCCTCCATCGCTGCTTGGCTCTTGGGGCCATGGGAGTGGGCGCTGGAGATCGTCGTCCAGCTCGTCGGTATTTCAGTCAGGCGCTCTTCTGCCATTGAAGCGATCCCAGCAGGAAAGCCGAGAGGAACCAGCCCGACATTGTGAGCCAGTCAGGACGAGTATCTCGATCGATTCGAGAAGTCAGACTGTTCCACGTGGAACGAACTACGATCTCAACTAGGTCGTCTCGTCGATGAACGCACTATTTCTACCAGATTCCGCATCGATTGTCACGCTATGGCCTGTAACGAAGCCCCCTTCGGTCGCGTATCCGAGATCGCGCCTGGCCCCGGGAGCCGCATCCAGCATAGTACGCCCGGCAGGATTCGAACCTGCGACCCACGGTTTAGAAGACCGTTGCTCTATCCAACTGAGCTACGGGCGCATCACGATGAGAGCAGTTCGGTCTCACGACCCCATCGCGGGCCGTGGTTCTTCTTTCTCAACGAGCTGCGCCCGGCAGGATTCGAACCTGCGACCTGCGGTTTAGGAAACCGCCGCTCTATCCTCCTGAGCTACGAGCGCAAGGCCTTCCGCGCGACTATTCTCCCGTATCGAACGGCTTGCTGTCAACGGGCTTGCGAATCATTACCCCTCCTTGCCAACCCCGATCAATCGCCGACAATCAGAGTGCAAATCAACGTGATGCATTGGAGGAGTTCATCAATGGTTTCATCCAAGGTGCCGTCGATTGAACGGCATTAGTTGAGGAGTTGAGTTGATGAAGGTCCACGAGCGAGTTGCGGTAGTGACCGGAGGTGGCCGCGGGATCGGCCGTGGCATCAGTTGGGCACTGGCCGAGATGGGATTCAACCTGGTCGTCAACTACCGCGCCGACCAAGTGTCAGCGGAAGCGACCGGTGCGGACGCGGAGCGGCGTGGAGCGCCGCGCGCCGTGGCAATTCGCGCCGATGTCGGCGACCTGGAGCAGGGGCGCCAGCTCCTCGAACAAACCCTGGAATGCTTCGGGCGGGTCGACTTGTGGGTGAATAATGCAGGTATTGCCCCCGCTGAGCGGCTTGACTTGCTGGATGCAACGCCCGAGAGCTGGGACCGGGTGCTGGCCGTCGATCTTCGCGGCCCGTTCTTCCTCACTCAGGCCGTGGCACGGGCAATGATCGGGCTTTCATCGGCCGGAACGATTTCTGATCCCCAGATTGTGTTTATCACGTCGATATCGAGCCGATTTGCTAGCATTTATCGGGGAGAGTATTGCGTGGCGAAGGCCGGCTTGAGCATGGCAGCTTCGCTGTTTGCGGCGCGGCTCGCCGGAGCGGGAATCCGGGTTTACGAGATCAGGCCTGGCCTGATCGAGACCGATATGACGAGACCTGTACGCGACCTGTATGAACCGAGGATCGCAAACGGGATGGTCCCGATCACGCGATGGGGAACCCCGGCTGATGTTGGCCAGGCCGTTGCCTCCGTTGCCTCCGGGGCGTTTCCTTATTCCACGGGTATGGTCCTCGACGTCGATGGCGGGCTCAATCTCCGGATTCTGTGACCTTTAACCGCCTTGGTGCTTGATCCATTATCCTTCCGCGGACTGTCCCAAACTTGTTGAGAATGAGTAGAATAAAAGCAGGCTCTGGTCTCGTAGCGATTTTCTCGCTCGAGCACTTCGGGGCCGATATTACGCCGCGATGCCGGCCGCCCGATCATTGCGGCGCGTCACGTGGCCGGCGATTGAGATCGAGCGGACTGCTGATCGAACAATTTTTGATTGCGGATTCGAGCGGAGCTTTCGCGCGTTCAACGGCCCGCGCATTGCGGCGATCGTGAAATTGGTGAGGGTGCCGGACTTCCTCCGGCGCACGCCTGGGTATGTTCAGGATACTCCTTAGGCCAGTTCGCGATGGATGAGTCGAATTCCCCGACCGCGCGCTTGAACGACGGAACACCCGAGCATCGGATCGGGAGTTATCGCGTTCTCAATCCGCTCGGCACCGGAGGAATGAGCTCGGTATTTCGGGCGGTTCACGTCGAGACGCAGCATGAGGTCGCCCTCAAGGTTCTGACGCGCTCGCTGGCGCGGAACCCAACCTTGCTCCAGCGATTTCTCCGAGAGGCCCGCAGCGCAGAGACGCTCGAGCATCCGAACATCGTCTCCATCTACGACCGAGGGATCGACCAGGGCCGGCACTACCTCGTGCTGGAATACGCCGCCGGCGGCGATTTTCACGACTATATTCAGCGGCACGGACCACTCGGGACCGCGGAAGCGGTCTCGGTGATCCGGAGTGTCGCTTGCGGGCTGCAATACGCTGCCGATCAGGGTGTGATCCATCGCGACATCAAGCCATCGAACATCCTGCGGACGCCGGCCGGAGAGGTCAAGATCATTGACCTGGGGCTGGCTCTTCAGCACGAGTTCGAGGACGAGCGAGTCACGCGGGAAGGGACCACCGTCGGCACGGTCGACTACATGGCACCCGAACAGGCGCGGGACAGCCGGGCAACCAGCATCCAGAGTGATCTTTATTCACTCGGCTGCACTTTTTATTACTTGCTGGCCGGCGTTCCTCCGTATCCCGGAGGCGACATCACCGACAAGCTCACACGGCACGCCAAGTCTCCGGCGCCGGACATCCGCGACCTGCGCCCCGACCTCTCCCCTGCGGTCAGTGCGATCATCCAGCGGATGATGGCCAAGTGGCCCGAGGAACGCTTCGCGTCGTATGACGACCTTCTCAAGGCCCTGGATGGCGTCCCGATCGACCAACCCCGAAATGACCCAAGGATTGCGCTCGTTCCTCTCGAGAGCGATGGCGATTCCAATCCGCCCGCCACGGGTTTTGAAGGCCGGACCAAACGCGGGAGCAGCGAATTCGCGACCAATGGCGCTCCCGACGCAGGAATTCACGAGGTGTCCCTGGCCGAGCTGGTTGCAGATGAGCTTCCGTCAGAACGGCGCCTCGGGCCGGCTGCCCGCACCGGCGGGTTCACTCCTCTCCCTTTGCTTCGCCGGGGCGCCCAAGCCGCTGAAGATCCGGATCCCGACTCGGCCGAGCTCGATTATGCCGAGCGCGATCATGCCGAGCTCGAGCACGCGCCGCCGTCGCGGAAGCCGACTTTCACGTCCGCCTTGGTCATCCCGGGATTGTGCGTCGGCGCGGCCTTCTTCTTGCTTGGGATCGGCCTGGTTCAGTACATGGGGGCGACGGCGGAGCCGATCGAGCGAACGCACTGGGCCGATTCCGGTAGCGACATGGCCCTGGATCAGGCCGCGGCGTCCTTGCCCCATCCGGGTCTCACCCACACCGAGGAGGCAAAACGGCTGACCAGCCAGTCACGGCGCAGACCGCCCCCGGTCGGTGTCGTCGCACAGATCCAGATCCCGGTGCACTGGGTTGAACCCGAGGACCCGGAATCGAGCACCACCGAAGAGCGTCGAGCGTCGCACCAGCTCGATCCCTCGCCGAAAGTCCTTCCCGAATGGGCACGTTCACCGGTCCCGGAGCGGATCACCGCTCCATTCGTGGTGGTGCGCCGGGCTCCCGGGTCAAAGGATGTGGCTGCATCCAAGAGCCAGAACTTCCTCGAGACGAGTCTGCATGCGGCCCTCGACGAGCATATCGGAGGGACCATCGAGCTCGCCGACGAGGGCCCGCTCCTGATCGATGATTTCCGGGTCGCTGGCGACAACCGGCTGATCCGGGCGCGACCGGGTTTTCGCCCGATCGTCAGGATCGAAGGATCGATCCTGGAAAACGTGCGCCGGCAGCAGGCCGTTTTCGTGCTCGACCGCAAAAGCCTGACGCTCGACGGCTTCGACCTGGTCGTGAACGTCGCCGATTTGCCCCCCAATCAAACGGCCCTGTTCGCGTGCGCGAGTGTGAATCTGACGATCCGGAATTGTTCGATCACGATCCTCAATCAACCGGTCGGCCGATCGTTCACTCTGGTGCGCACCGAGGCGGGGGCCTCGCGTGCCACTCGCATCCGGCTCGAGCGAACACTGGTTCGCGGCCACCTCGCCCGGGGTTTTGACCTGGTTGCAGGTCCCGTGGATCTGGTGCTCCATCAGTCGATGATCCTGGCGGGCCCGGGCCCGCTTGTGCGGGTCGTTGAGGGCGACGCGGCTTGCGAGCGGCGATTGTATTTCGTGCACAGTCTCCTGGCCGGGCCAGGGCCCATCGTCGAGCGAACAGGGACGCCAGCCGAATCAGCCCCGCGGAGTTTGTTGATCCGGGCCGAAGACTCGGTATTTGGACGACTCCACGGCAGCGGCATCGCCAGCATCATCTCCTCGGTTGATCCGGGCGTTCTGGTCCCAAGGCGGATCAATTGGGCAGGCCGGCACAACCTGTTTGCGGGCTGGAAGGGCTTCCTGGCTAGCGGGACCGACCACATCGTCACGGTGCCCGACCTGGCCGCGGTCCGTTCCACGTGGAACGGCTCGGACCTCGATAGTCAGGAAAGCTTCTTGCCGTGGCCCCATCCCGCAAACCTGGTGGACACGGCCCCGACGGCCTTATCGCCGTTCATTCTCAATTATGAAGCGATCGCCAGGCGGGTCGCGCAGCCGCGCGCCGGCTGGTTCGAGAAAACAATCGGCGCCTACGTGCCCGCGGCGATTCCAGAGCCGGTGGGCTGGGCGTTCGAGACGCCCGTCGCGACAGGGTTCAATGCCCCCACATCGAGGCTGCTCCCAGCTCACATGACCGATATGGGATCGTCCGGCGCGGGCCGGCCGACAGCCCCGCCGATATTCAGGAGTTCACCTTCAATACGGAGGCACTGCCCTGGCAGGGTGATCTCGGCGGATTTCTCCGCGACCGGCTGGGGGCCGCCAAAAACGCCCGCGTTCGCGTGGTCGGCTCTGGCCACCATCTGTTTTCGCCTGTGATCTTGCCGCGCGGGCTCCGGCTGGAGATCAGAGTCGAGCCATACTCCGCCGCCGAGCCGCCGTCGTGGTCGCCGTTGCCGCAAGCCACCGGCCTTGCCTTGATCGAGCTCCGTGAAGGCGCGCTCATCCTATCGAACCTGGTCCTGCGGCACGACCAGACCTCGCGGCTGGACCACTTGATCCACGTCGAAGATGGACACCTGGTGCTCTCTCACTGCCGGATCACGGCGCCCTCGAGTACGGGTGATTTCGCAGGTGACCTGATTCGTTTTCGTTCCGTCACGACGCAGCCTCGGCCGATCGGCTCGAACCTTCCCTTTCTTTCGATTGTCGTCGATCGCCCGGTCTGCCGTCTCGTCGACTCGGTCCTGATCACCGGCGGAACGGCGCTCAAGGCCGAGCTTGGCCGGGGTCAGATTGCCGTTTCGCAGTGCGCGATCGCGGCCGGCGGGCCGGCGTTTGATCTGCTCCCTTCCAAGGTCGCCAGGCGACGCTTCGAATCCGACCTATCGCTCGATCATTGTACGATCACATCCCAGCGATCAATCGTCCTCTTTGGACCCTGGCCAGGCCAGGCGCCCGGGCCGGACCGTCCCTGGTTGATCAATTCCCAGCACTGCGCCTTCCTCGCGACGGCCAATCGCCACGCAACCGTGCTGTTGCGCGGTGACGCGGATGCTCTGGCCAGCGGCACTGTGTTCTGGCAAGTCGGCGATGATGCGACAGACCTCGAATTCCTGATTGCGGCTTCGGACCGGCCACCTCCATCGGTGCGATCGCGCGAAGTGCCGCTCCAGTCGGGCGCACTTCTGGGGGAACGCGCACAAACGACGGCTGATTGTTCCGAAGGGAGCCGGCAGCCTGCTGGTCCGCTTCCGCGATACGCTTCGGCCCGGAAAAATCGAGCCCGTTGATTTGATCCTCGACCCCCGATTCCAGCCGGATCGTGCCGACTTGACCTTGGGGGCTGATCTCTCGCGGCAGGGAATCACGCCGCCGGGTGCACGAAACATCCGTGCCCGCAACTGATCAGGATTTTCTCGCCTGTGGAAATCCACAACTGATCAGGATTTTCTCGGCTGTGGAAATCCGCATCCATTGCTTCCAACCCACCTGGAACGCAATAATTCAGTGAGGCGTTCCTGGGTCCTTTCACGGAGGCATGGACGAATCATGGGCGGCCGGAAGCTCTTTTGCCTTTGTGTGGCAATTCTCGTCACAATGACGATTCCCGCTCAGGCGCGGCCCGGGCATTTGCGCAGCTTCGTCTGGCATGGAGGAGGCGGAGGACACGCAGGCGGTGGAGGACATTTCGGACCAGGGCACCACGGCTACGGCGGCTGGGGAGGCGGATTTGGATTCGGATACGGCTTCGGCGTCGGAGGCTTTTATTACGGGTATTCGCCCTGGCTATTCATCGGCCCGGGCGGTTTTTTCCCGCCTCTCCCCGCGATGATGCCTCCGGTCATGGCGCGACAAGGCCCGCTCTTACCGCCGCCACCTCCCGGTATGGTGATCCCGATGGAGCCTGCGCAAGGTGGGTCCGACCAATTTCAAGCGCGGCGATCCGACGCGTGCCGCGCAGCTCATAACCCTGGGAGACCGCCTGTTCCGAGCGGCCAATTTGAAAAAGGCCGAGGATCGCTATGAACAGGCAATCCGTGCGGCCCCTGACCTGGCCGCGCCGCGGGTTCGCCTGGCGCAGATCGCATTGGCGCGTGGAAATTACACAGAAGCGGCCAATCGGCTTCGTGAAGCGGAAACCGCAGAGCCCGGCTGGATCATCACGGCTCCCGACCTCCAGGCGCTCTACGGCGAGCCGAGCGAGTTTGCCCGCGCCGTCGGGCGGATCGAAACCCATCTGCAAACCAATCCCGACGACCGCGACGCCTGGCTGCTCTTGGGTGCTGAATGGTTCCTGAGTGGCCGGACGGCCAAAGCCGCCAACGTCTTCAAGCGGCTCAATGACCCTGCTCGCAAGCCTGACATTGCCCTGGCCGCCTTTCTCGACGCCTCCAACCAGGCAGCAGAAAAGCCGGCCAGACCGAACGAGCCGGATGTCGACGGCCTCAACAAGTGACCGAGCCACCAGTCGAGAAGCGACGTGAGCCAGCGTACCCTCTCTGATCACAATACTCGCCCTGGTTGGTTCGGCGTGACTCCCCAGCCTCCGACGTTGGACCCGCAGGCACCTGAAGGGTCGCCGCCGTCGCATTGACCGCAGATCAGCCGCCGTGGCTCGAGGCTGGAGACCGATCGGCCGGCCAGAATGGAGAAGTCACGAGATCTTGCCACAACTCGTTGCCTGGCCCCGTGGACGGAACCAGCTTATGAGTGGACTACGCTTGAATCTCGGATGTGGCATGAACCGTCTCGACGGCTACATTAACGTCGATCGCCACGGTGAGCCCGACCTGCGGCACGACTTGGAGGTTGTCCCCGGGCCTTGGCCAGACGACTCGGTCAGCGAGATCCTGCTAAAGCATGTGTTGGAGCATCTCGGCCGTGACCCTATCGTCTACCTCGAGATTATGAGGGAACTCTACCGCGCCTGTCACGATGGTGCGACAATCCGCGTCGTCGTGCCTCACCATCGACATGAATACTTCTTCAACGACCCCACCCATGTCCGCGCCGTGACCGCGGAGGGGATGACTCTCTTCTCGCAGCGGCTCAACCGCCACTGGATCGCGCAGGGCTTCTCTCATTCGCCGCTGGGAATCTACCTGGGGATTGACTTCGAGCTGATCGAGACGAAACTGAAGCCGAGCGAGTTCTGGTTTCGCCTCCATCCCCAGCTCCCGGTCGATACCAGGGCCTTGCTCGAACAGAGTGCGCTCTATAGCAACCTGATCGAGGAGGTCCAGATGACCCTCCGGCCCGTGAAACCGCCCGGCAGAGAGCCGCGCTGATCTTCGCTCGCTTGACGGCATGTGAAAACCGTCAAGCAGGTTTTGCCCCAGCAACCGTCCGGATATCCGCAATGCGTCCCGATCTGATCGCAATGACCTGCTTGTTGACATTTGCCAGCCTCGCTGCTGGACAGTCCCCGCAGACCGTGGACTGGCCGGGCGTGGGCAATGACCCCGGTTGCACGCGTTATTCGAAACTGGAGCAGATCAACCGCGAAAATGTAACGAGGCTCAAGCCTGTCTGGACATACCACACGCGGGAGCTCGAAGGCCGCACCGGCAAGACGATCGAATGCACGCCGATCGTGATCGATGGCGTGATGTACCTCACCACCGGCTATCTGCGCGTCGTGGCGCTCGACGCAGCGACCGGCAAGGAGCTCTGGCAGTTCGATCCCTTCAAGGATCATCCGTTTGGGCACAGGCCGGCGTCCAGCGGCGTCAATCGAGGCTGCGCGTACTGGTCTGACGGCAAGCCCGATGGCGAGCGACGCATCATTCACGGCACGTCGGACGGACGATTGTTCGCGCTCGACGCCAGGAACGGCAAGCTTGACCCCAAGTTTGGCGACGGAGGAATCCGCAACCTCCGCAAGGAACTCGATCCGAAAGTTGCTGCGCTGGATTATGGGCCGACATCAGCGCCAGCCGTCTGGAAAAACACAATCGTCGTCGGGGTCTCTTGTGGAGAAGGGCCGGGCATTGCAGCGCCGGGGGACATCCGAGCCTTTGACGTCCGCACCGGCGAGCAGGTCTGGCGGTTCCGGACCGTACCCGCGCCCGGAGAATTTGGACACGAGACGTGGCATGGGGATTCTTGGAAGGAACGGGGCGGGGCCAACGCCTGGGGCGGACTCAGCATCGACGTCAATCGCGGCCTCGTCTTCGCCGGACTCGGATCGGCTGCGTTCGACTTCTACGGTGGCGACCGGCACGGTGAGAACTTGTTCGCCAACTGCACGATTGCGCTCGACGCGGCAACGGGCAAACGCGTCTGGCATTTTCAAACCTTGCGTCATGACCTGTGGGACCACGACCTGCCGGTCTATCCGAACCTGGTCACGGTCTCTCGAGACGGCAAGCCGATCGACGCGGTCGCGCAAGTGACCAAGACGGGCTATGTCTTCCTGTTCGATCGCGCGACCGGCAAGCCGCTCTTCGAAATCAGGGAAGAGCGCGTGCCCGCCTCCGACATCCCCGGAGAGCAAGCATCGCCCGCGCAGCCGATTCCGGTCAAGCCGCCGCCGTTTTCGAGCCAGTTTCTCGATGAGACGAATATTACCGACATCGGCGAAGCCAACCGCGCCTTGGTCCTCGACCGACTGCGGAAGATCCGCGGTGGTCCGGCCTTCAATCCGCCCAGCCGGCAAGGAACCGTCGTCATCCCCGGTTTCCACGGCGGAGCGACCTGGTCCGGGGCATCGTTCGATCCGACGACCGGTTTGCTGTACGTCAATTCGAACAATGTCCCGAATATCATCACGCTCGTCGAATCTCAGGCCGCCGACACACCGAGAATCGGACCTTTTCGAGCCACAGGGTACGAACAGTTTCTCGACCACGAGGGCTACCCGGCGATCAAGCCGCCGTGGGGAGTACTGAGCGCGATCAACCTAAACACGGGCGAATTCGACTGGCGAGTTGCACTCGGCGAATACGTTCAACTGACCGCCCGTGGAATCCCGCGAACCGGCACGGAAACATTCGGCGGCTCGATCGTGACGGCCGGCGGTTTGGTGTTCATCGCCGGCACAAAAGACGAGCGGATCCACGCCTTTGACAAGCACACCGGACGGCTTCTCTGGGAGCATCCTCTCCCGGCCGGCGGATACGCGACCCCTTCGACCTATGAGGTGAACGGCCGTCAGTATGTGGTCATCGCTGCCGGCGGCGCCGGCAAACTGCGAACGAAGGCTGGCGATGCGTTCGTGGCCTTCAGTCTTCACGAGCATCCCACCGACCGATGACGAAAAACTTGGTCATCGAGCACACGACCAATGGGTGCTGATCAATCCTTCTTTGTTCGACCTGAGCCCCTCGACTCGACGATCTTGAACCAAACAAGGCGTCGGTCGCTCGGCTCGCCGTTGTAGTTGACCGTGATCTCCTCGCCTGATGCAATTTTCCGCAGCGCCACGAAATGCATGGTTCGACGGCCCGGGAAGTTGTAGCGAGCATTGGGCTCATAGGAGTGGTTGTACAGCGAGCCGTAGCCCAAGGCCAGCGCCACGGTTCCCCGGCCCCACTCGAATACGTACGCGCCGAGGCCGCGCTCTTTGGGATATTCCCCAACCTCTTCGGCTTGCAACACGATCACCGGCACCCGCTCGATGACCTCGCCCTTCTCGATCGGACGCCTGGCAAACACCCCCCGTTCCTTGCCCCTGATGTTTCGGACCAAGACCATTTCCGATTGCATCAACGCCATCTTTGCTCCGGTGCCCAGATGAATGGACGATGGTAAACCGTCGGGTGCATCGCACAATGATTCGGCTTCAATATTCCACGGATCGGCTGTAGGGAACGCTCGTCCACATCGGTGCGGGCCGAACAATGCCCGCATGCGATCCTTGAAAGCGCCAGGATCGACTCAAGGATATCGCCAGCATCCGTGCGCTGACAGCTGCAAACGCAATGGACGTAGTCCATGATCGGCTGTCATTCCTTGATCTCCAAGACAGCCGACAGCCGATAAACCAAGACCGGGAAGAGGCTTCCGCGCGACCTGCAGGGTGACTTGCCGTTTCTTGAGCTCGACGGCGATTCGAGCGTAACCCCAAGCAGGTTTACGGCGGGCCAGGCGGAGGACGCGATGACCCGCTTTGAGTTGAGCGGGAAGGATACCCGGGGACGTATGGACAAACATTGCCTGCGTGCGCTGCGTTGGGGGAAGCCAGCCGGACCGTGGCGCGGTGTGCCGCCGGAACAATGGCACGACTGCAAATGGCAACTGAGCAACCTCGTGCGCACGCCCGAGCAGTTGTCGGCGCATCTGGGTCTGCCCGAGGCCGAGACGCGGTCGCTGGGCGACCTGCAGGGGAAGTTCCGGTTTGCGATCTCGCCATATTATTTCTCCCTCATTGACCCGCATGACCCGGCCGACCCGATCCGGCGGATGATCGTGCCCAGTTCTCTGGAACATATGTTCACTAGCATGCTCGATCCGCTGGCCGAGAAAGAAGACCAGGTGGCGCCGGGCCTGACCCACCGCTACCCGGACCGCGTTCTGCTGGTCGTAACGTCCTTTTGCTCCAGCTACTGTCGCTTCTGCATTCGCAAGCGCAACTGGAAGGAAAGCGACGCCGCTGCCAGCCGGGAGGAGGTGGATGAGGCGATCCGCTACATCCGCGAGCATGAGCAGGTGAACGATGTGCTGATCAGCGGCGGAGACCCGCTGACGATCTCGCTCCAGCGGCTGGAGTACATTCTGCAAGCACTGCGCGGAATCCGGCACGTGCAATTGGTGCGCATCGGATCGCGTGAGCCGGTCATGCTGCCGATGCGGATCGGCGACGATCTGTTGCGCATTCTGGAGCGAAACGGACCAGTCTGGCTGAACACGCATTTCAACCATCCTCGCGAGATCACCGAGGAATCGGCGGCGGCCTGCGAAAAGCTCGTGCGCACGGGCGTGCCGCTGAACAACCAGACCGTGCTGCTGGCAGGCGTCAATGACGATGTGCACACAATGCGGACGCTATTCAAAGCACTGCTGGCGATCCGCGTTCGGCCGTATTACCTGTACCACACCGATCCGGTCGCCGGCGCCGAGCACCTCCGCACCAGCATCTGGAAGGGCATGGAGATCATGGAGTCGTTGATCGGCCACATCACCGGCCTGGCGATTCCGCGTTTCGTGATCGATGCCCCGGGCGGCGGCGGAAAGATACCGGTCATGCCGAACTACGTCGTCAGCGCCGCGCCCGGGCGGATCGTGTTGCGGAATTTCGAAGGGGCGATTTTCAGTTACCCGGAGACGGCCGACGTAGCAAATTCGGACGTGCCGGCGCAGTCCGTGGCGGACCTTCTCTCGGGCGCCAGTCGGCAGATCATCCCGGCGGGGAACGCGCATTATGAGCGACGCCAGGACCGGGGCGGGACGTTCGGCACACCATGAGAGTCGCCATCCTTCACGACCTGCGACCGCAGGAGATTCCTGCTGGTGCGCCCGACGACGCGTTTGAGGAATACGACGCGGCAGAGACTGTGGCCACCATCGCGGACGCGCTGCACGAACTGGGCGTCGACACGGAGGCCATCGTGGCGGACCGCTCGATGGCCCGGCGGCTGGACCAGGGCCGATTCGAGTTCGTGTTCAATATCGCCGAAGGCAGCGGGCGGCGCTGCCGTGAGGCCGTGCCGGCGGCGGTGTGCGAGCTGCTGGGAATCCCGTTCACGGGCTCGGATGCATTGACCCTTGCCGTTACACTGGACAAAGCCATGGCGCGGCGCGTGGTATCGCCGGACGTGCCGGTCGCGAAGGGTGTGCTGGTTGAGCATGAGTGTGACGAGAAAGAGCTGGAGTCGTTGCGTTACCCGGTGCTGGTCAAGCCGAATGACGAGGGGAGCAGCAAAGGCATTCGCGACAACCCCATTGCGGCGAGCGCCGGCGAAGCGACCGAGCGGTGCCACTGGCTGAGGGATCAATACGGTTGTCCGGCACTGGCGGAGGAGTTTCTCGGCGGGCCGGAAGTCACCGTGGGAATCACCGGCAATGCGCCCGATGCCAGATTGCTAGGCGCGATGGAGATCGCGCCAGCCAATGAGGATGCGTGGTTTGTTTACTCACTGGAGACCAAGCGGAACTGGCGGCAGACAGTGCGGTATCATAATCCGCCGCGGATTGCCGCCGGAGCGCTGGCGGAAGTTGAGCGGCTGGCGTTGACAGCGTATCGGCTGCTGAGTTGCCGGGATTTCGCGCGAATGGATTTTCGCCTGGATAAAGCCGGTCGGCCTCATTTCCTGGAGTGCAACGCGCTGCCGGGTCTTAACCCGCAGTCGAGCGACTTCGTGATCCTCGCGCGCGATGTTGCGTCGTATGCCAGCTTGGTGCAGGGGATACTCCTGGACGCGGCCAGGAGACAGGGAGTGCGCATCGCGTGAAAGTGCTGATCCTTCACTCACTGGCACCCACGACGGCCGGCCCCGGCCGAAACGTCGCTGAGTTTGACTTGAGCGGCGCCGTGCACGGGCTTCGCAGCGTCCTACCCGAAGCCGGCGTTGCCGCTGTTCGCGGAGAGGTCCGCGAGGTCCTGGATGCTCTTGAGACGTACCGGCCGGACGTGGAGTTCAACGCCTGCGAAGCGCCGCTGGGACGACCCGACCTGGAAGCGCACGTCGCGGCGCTCTTGGAATGGCTAGGCATTCCGTTCACTGGTTCGGGCAGCGCCACGCTCGCCCTGTGCCGGCGGAAGGATCGGATCAACGCCGTACTGACAGCGGCCGGCGTCGCGGTTCCGCGCGGCGGAGTGTTTCCGTGCATCGTGAAGCCCGCCGATGAAGACGGGTCGGCGGGCATCGACGAGCATTCAATCTGCGACGATGTCGATCAGGTGAACTACGCGAAGTCGCGCATCAATGGCCCGGTAGTCGTCGAGGAGTTTCTGAGCGGCGAGGAGTTTGTGGTTTCGCTGTGGGGCCGGACCGAGCCGGAACATCTATCACTGGCACGAATGGAGTTCACCAACGATCTTCGGATCAACACGTATGCGTCCAAGTGGCTGAAGGAGAGCTCTGACTATGCGAACACCTGTTTGACGCCTCACATCGACCTGCCGGAAGCACTGCGCCTGGGCGAAACGGCGCGGGCAGTCGGAGCGCGTGGCTACATGGGCGTGGACTTGAGGCTCGATTCCGAGGGGATGCCGCGCGTCCTGGATGTGAATCCAAACCCGGACCTGGGGCAGGGAGAGGGCATTCACCAGGCTGTAATCGAAGCAGGGTGGACCTGGGAACGCTTCGTTCGCCAGCAGATTGAGTGGGCACAATGATCCGCGAACTGACGGTCCAAGACCGCGAAGCCGTGCGTTCCATGCTGGCGGCCTGCGGCGCTTTCAGCGAAGACGAGCTGCGAGTCGGGCTTGAAGTGTTTGACGATGGCGTAGCCGGCGGATTGAAGGGGCCGTATCCGCACTTCGCTTTGATCCAGGATGACGAGCTGTGCGGCTATGTTTGCGTCGGCAGCACACCGCTGACACAGGCGACCTGGCATCTCTATTGGATTTGCGTCCATCCCCAGGTGCAACGCCAGGGATGCGGGCGGGCGTTGCTCGCGCACGCGGAGGAATTCGTCCGCATCCGGGGTGGTGCGAACTTGGTTATCGATACCGGCGGGCGACCCGACTATGCCGGGCAGCGTCGTTTTTACGAGAAACATGGTTATGTCGCTGTAGGACGAATTCCCGACTTCTACAGAGCCGGTGATGACTGCGTCATCTACTGGAAGCGGCTGCAGCCTCTGTGACGGAAGATCGTCGTGGAATTCTTGGCTCGGCTGCAACTTGCGAGCACTCTCGATCTCCGTGGCACACCGTTTTGGCATTTCGCCATGAGAAGATTGAGCGATCGCGTCTCCATGAGCAGGCGCACGAACGTGACAACCCGCCGCTCCATTCCATGCCTCCACACCTCAATGGGTTCGACACCATGAAAATCCCCTGGAGACCGCTCTTGTTCTGGACGCCAAGAGCGTTGTGTCTTCTCTTCGCCGTGTTCCTCAGTTTGTTTGCGCTGGACGTATTTTCCGAGGGTTACGGGTTCGGGAAGACAATCCTCGCCCTTTTCGTTCACCTGATCCCCACTTGGCTCGTTCTGGCGATCCTCGCCATCTCGTGGCGCTGGGAGTGGGCAGGCGCACTGCTCTTTGCCGGCATTGGCATTTGGTACCTGATCAGCACCTGGGGGCGGATGCACTGGTCTGCCTACGTCGTCATCTCCGGTCCGCTGTTCCTGGTAGCGGCCATGTTTCTCATCGACTGGATGTATCGGGTCAGGGTCGCGACGAAATGAGCCAGGAAACGCATGCGGCATGGGTTGTCGCGAGGGCAGGGGGGGCAGGATTCGCCGTGGCGCCTCGGCGGACGGGACCGTCGTCTCCTTGATCAGCGGGTTGAAATGGGCGGCTAGAGACACCCTCGCAGGAAACTCGGCAGGATACCGGCGCCCGCAGCACAAAGGGCGTGACTAAAGCTGGGTACAACATGCATCGGGCAATAAAGCGCGGAGTGACCACAGTGCACAATTGGTTTTCTTCGGGATGGGTGCTAAGCACCCTGTTGGTGTACGGTCCCCTCTGCTTTGCGCAGGAGAGGGTGATTGCTCCCGACGTTTCCCGGATCAACGACGAGAAGACCTGGAGTGTGATCAACGCGAACTGCGAGACGGCCATGGAGGATGGCAAACAGGTGGTCCGTTTGAAGCCGAAGGGCACGGCGAATACGCCAAGCGACATTGGACTCGCGCTCGTGGAGGGGGTCGAATTCGCCGAAGGTACCCTTGAGATCGACCTGAAGTGTAAGGGCAAGTTGCAGCGGACTTTCCTGGGCGTGGCCTTTAGCGTCGTGGACGGGAAGACCTTCGAGGCGGTTTACTTCCGCCCGTTCAACTTTATGACCGACGACAAATCGTATCGTCTCCGCGCTGTCCAGTACGTCGCCTGGCCGGACCACACCTGGGAGAAGCTCCGAGCGGGGAAGCCTGGCATGTATGAGTCAGCGGTCAAGCCCGTCCCCGATCCGAGCGCTTGGTTCCACGCCCGCGTCGACGTGACGAAGCAAAAGGTAAGCGTGTGGGTCGACGGCGCGAAGAAACCCTGCTTGGTTGTCGATCGCCTGACCAGCCGTGAAAAGGGAAAGGTCGGATTGTGGGTGGATAGCCGGGAGGGCTCGTTCAGCAATCTGAAGATCCTGGCGAAGTAGCCGGTCGGACGGGTCACCCATCGGACCAGCCGACCCAATTCTCGACGGCCAGATCCGAAAGAGCCTCAAAATCCCGAAATCAAACGATTGCCCGAACTGCGTCCCCGGTGAATGCAATCACGCACCATTGACGAGCAGCGGCTGCCCTTCTTGCCAGTCAGCCGGCAACGGCTCGAGCGGACGGATTTCACCACGGCTCGCGGCGGCCTTCACCATTGGCTTGTCTTCGAAAAGGGGCTCCTTTTCACGCGTATTCTGCACTCGCATGGACCGCTTGCCTATGCTTCGACCCAGCCTTCGCATGCCTTCCCTCTCGGGCCTGGTCCCGCAGCCACCGTTTGGTACAGTGGGCGGAGGTACCACAGACTTCCAGCCAGCGTGGAGAGAAGGACATGTCTCATCAAAGTCATGCGTTTTCCCGACGCGACTTCGTCAAGGGGGGGAGCTTCCTGCTCGGAGGCCTGGCCGCGTCCTCAGCTTCGGGACCGGCTGCACCGGGCGCTCTAGCCGATCCGCCGGCCGATTTGAAAGTGCCTGATTCCGTGCTCGGCCGCACCGGCGCGCGGGTGTCCCGCCTGGGGATCGGATGCGCCTACTTCCAGCGGAAGCCCGTCACACCGGACGACGTCCGCGCCACGCTGCATCGCGCGCTCGAGCTGGGGATCAACTATCTGGACACGGCGCCCACTTACGGCAACTCGGAAACCGGTTTCGCCGAGGAAAAGATGGGGCCGGCGATCGCGGAGATCCGCGACAAGGTCTTCCTCGTCACCAAGACCGAGGAACCAAGCTACGAGGGAACGTGGAAGCTCCTGAAGCAAAGCCTCAAACGGATGCGGACCGACCGGATTGACCTGGTCCACTTGCACAACTTCGGTGATGAGAAGATCTGGGGCGACCACAAGCTCGTATTCGGCGATCACGGAGCGATGGAGGCGCTGCGGGAAGCGAAGCGGCAGGGCGTCGTCCGGTTCATCGGCGCCAGCGGCCATCTCCATCCGACCCGCTTTCATCGGGCACTCGATAGCGGCGAGATCGACGTTCTGATGAACGCCGTCAACTTCGTCGTGCAGCACACCTACGACTTCGAGCACAAAGTCTGGAGCCGAGCCCGGCACATGAAACTGGGCCTGGTTGCCATGAAGGTGCTCGGGGGCGCGGCCCGAGATCAGGGCGGGTTCAAGATAGACGAGAAGCACTACGAGAAAGCGATCCGTTACGCTCTGTCGATCCCCGGCATCGCCGTCGCCGTCATCGGGTTGGAGAACATCGCCGAGCTCGAGAAGGCCGCATCGGTCGTCGCCCGGGCAAATCCCCTTTCACCAGAAGAAAGCCTCGATCTCGCCCGGATCGGCCTTGATCTCGCCGGTACCGCCGACTGGAAAACCGCTTACGGTGCCCCGCTGACATGACACGGGCCGATTTCATCGGGACTCATGCCCATTCGCTCATGCCAAATTGCGATGTCCTCCACCTCGATGCGGTGACCGTCGATGCGCGGCCCTCCGCCGCAGATGCCCGGTGTGCTCACAATGCGAACACGGTCGGCCGCGTGCTCAGCCGCCTGGGCGTGCACTGATTGGCCCGCAACATCAGGAGTCTGGCTCGCTGTGGGTTCCATGACTCTCATCGTAGCGTGCGACCTTCACGCCAGGCAACGCTCGAGATCTTCGGTTCTCTCTTCCCCCACGGACCTGACCGGCGAGCGATGGCGGATCCTTCGGAAACTTCTGTCGCCGGGTTCCTGGCCGAACGCGAAATTGAAGGACACGCAACGTAGAGCCCTGGGAAACGTCGACCGGATGAACGACGCCAGCCCAGTGCGGCGCGGCGGCAACGCGTCGCCACAGTCACAATCGGCTGACCTGGGCACGCGCGATCGTGCAAAGAACGTTGGGCGGAGTCGATGGGCCGACCGCAAGCGCGCGACGACGGCCGTCGATCAGCGGCCGCGACGCGGCATCGGGTCGAGGGGCGGGGAAGCGAATTGGCATCACTCTGTTTCAGCTATCGTGCCGGGCACCCGCCCAGATTGGCCAGGTGATGCACGCCCAAGCGTGCGGCGACCTCAATCGTCGCCTTTCGCTCCCGCGAAAGTACGCGCTTGCGGCTGCCCGGTAAGAATCGGCCCACCAGCCAGCCGCCCCTCAGCTTCTCCAGCCGGGCCTGCCAGCCTTCCGCGCTCGTGCCCAACCGGGCGAGAATTCCCGCCAGTTCGGCCGAAATCGCGCTCTTCCTCTCGCGGAACAGCCGCCCTGTGTAATTGACCAGAAGCAGATAGCTGCCCAGCGACAGACCTTCCACCATCGCCTCGCGTGACGAATCCAACTTGCGTCGATCTTCGACCGAGTACAGCCAGATCGTTTCCTCTAGCCCGGCCGATGCGGTCGATCCGGCTACTGGTTCGGCCCTGAGCTGGGCCTTTGTTCTTGGGGATTCTCGGAGTCGCGTGCGGGGCGCCATCGTCAAGCCCGGTGCGTCAACGCCGGGAATACCAACGCGTTACGGCCATATCCACGAGTTGCAAGCGAGCGACAGTCATGACTCAACCAGTCGCGTTGTCAGCCAAGTTTTGCGAGGTTTTTGTGCCATACCCTGCCGAGCGTCGGGAGGCGGGCTTCGCTTGGCCCACTGTTCATCGCGCCGGGTAGCGCGTCGGCGGTGTCACTCGGCGGGAGGGATTCGGGCACGGCTCGAAGAGTTCTGGGCACTTACGTCATCGGACCAAGCATCGACCTATCTCAGCCATCGATCTCATGTCGGCTCCATAGATGCCATGGATGCCATAGATGCCATAGATGCCACGGTCCGCGCGAGTGAGATCGATGGCATCTATGGGTACCACAGTCGATGAGCGCCGGAATACCGCGCGAGATCCATGCATGCCGCCATATCGCCAAGGCCGGGAGAACGCGCGCAGCCCAACCTTCTCGAGCACCGCGACTCAGCGCGGGCAATGCCCGTCGTTACCGTTGGCCAAATTTTGGCCCTGGCTATGAACCCCGGCCGAGGGGATACAGAAAATCGAGCAAATTGATTCGGCGAACCGAGCCAATTCAGTCCAAGCAAACGAAACCGGACGAGCCGGATCAGTAAGTGGATTGAGCGGAAGTTTGCGTGATCCGTCCACATCGAGATTTCTCTGGGATGGGGTGCGTAATGATGCGCCAGTTGCTGGCATGTAAGGATTTCCAATGCCCATCTGGGAGCCATCGACAGAACGGAGAAATGCGCTGTCACAGATGCGAGCAATCTCTGTAACTGGTTTATTCCGCAAAGGATCTGGCAATTATTTTCGCGTTGATCAGGTCCGCGGGCGGACAAGAGCTTTGGCTGAAAGGCAACCCTCGGGAGGGGAGGTGCGATAAAAAACAGAAAAACTTTTGACGTGCTCGACGCTCGATTTCGGTACGTAGACTCGAAGCGGCCAAGGACGCCATCGATTGATCGATGACATGGACGGGCAGCCGAGGCTCTATCCGAGGTCGGGTAACGTGGTACCAACTCAAGAACAGCTCGATCATTTGGCAGGCCGAATCGAACGCGCCTATGGGCTGCGTCAGCCCGGGTGGTGGCGCGGCGGTTCATCGACGCGGGTGTGGATCGCAGCGGCTGTGCGGCTCTGGGAAGTGCACGCCGAGGATGCACTCGCTTTTCCGCTGGATCCCGAGTTGTTCGTAGCAGCACAACCGATCTCGGCACCGTTTTCCGATCCGTGGTCGGAGCTGGTGGAACCCGGGGCGGCCCGGCGATACCGTTCCCTGGTGCGCCGGATCGTTCGGAAACTTGGCGCGGAGCTGAGACGCGAAGTGCGTTGGGCTGAGCGAATGATCAAACGCGGGCGTGAAATCAACACCGTACTGTGTGCCAACGACGGCCGGCTTTCCCCGTTGGGTTGTTTCATTGTGGCTTGCCGCGCCGGCCGCGCCGATGTGGCCAGCCAGTTCGCCGTCGCTGCCACGGCCCAGCACCGCTCGTGCACGCTCTATCAACTGGCCAGCCTGTCGGTGCTCCCTGCCGATTCTTATCCTGCTCAGAGGATCGGCTTTTCCCAGGATAACGAGCCGGCGCCCCGAGGCGAAAAGCTGCTTCTCTCATTAAACTGAATTGGCATGCCGCACAGATACGTGACTTTCCGTTATGTGATTGTCTGATCGATTCCCTCCCGCTTTGGTGTCTTCGGCTGGCGAGTTCGCTTTGACCGGCCCGTGTCACCAGTCCAAGATGATCTTGCGAAACGCCGATACTCTACTGGCAATCGGTCTCTCGCACGTCATCCATGTCGCCGCCCCAATGAGACCGTGGCGGAGTTGATCCGCTCAGGGATGGGACCATCCGTGCCCTCTTGCGCAGCAGTGCCGCACGCCCTATGGCGGGTGGCCGTGCGCGCGTCCGCGTCCTAGATTGTATCACGTACCGAATCTTACGTTTTCATTCGTTCAAGCGCAGGAGCCAATCAATGCGTACGCGTCGTCGTTTTCAACCAATGCTGGACGTTCTGACCAGTCGAATTGCACCATCCGCGATCGGCGTTATTCCGCAGCCGGCGCTCGCGGCTGCTGGTGCATCCGTCGGCCACTTGGTGCTGCCAACTTGCCAGCCGGACGATTCTGACATGCCGGAAACCGGCGATTTGAATCAGTTGATTCTGGGACCGGTTCCTTCGACACCGCCGCCCACCCTCCTGTGTTAAGACCGCTTGGGGTTCCGGAGAGACCGGGCCTCGTGTCAGCCCTTCCCGCCAGAAGGCTGGCGCGAGGCGCGCCCTCAACTGATCCTCGGCAAGCGAGGGAGGCTTCCAGCAACCACGGCGTGGTTGTACTCCGGGGGATCTAAGTCGCACCACGGAAGGCTGGTTGACATAAGCCAAGTGGGTCGGGCGCGATGTGGAACAAGTCCATTTCGGCGCTGAGCCAAAAACCACGACGGGTCTTGATATTGACCCTCGGTCATTTTAAGGATGTCGGGAGGACTTTTCACACACCTAACGATGGATAATGTGGCCGTTTCCCTACGAATCTTTACCCATTTCATCCATTTCATCCATTCACCACGAAAAATGGCTCCTTAAGATTGCCATTTTTTCGTGTAGAATTCGTTTCCCCCCGTGGCTGCTGACGTTACAATGTTGGCTGCGATGGGATTGTCGGGCGGTCTGCAATTCCACTCGAGATGTGTCTTGCAGCCGTTTGTCGACACTCCGTCGTCACTGGGGGTAGTTCACCATGACGCAGACGTCACTTCCGCAGACCGGATATGATCTCGCCTCGACCTGGCACGAAGCCCAAAAAGGAAATCCGACCGCTTGGGAAACCCTGTTTCGGGAATGTTATCCCAAGGTGCGGCGCGTTGTCCGCCGCCGATTGAACCGTTCGATGAGATCGCTGTACGATTCGACCGACTTCGCCAACGACGCGATGGAACGCCTGGCAGCCAACCTTGACCTGCTCGAATTCCCTTCGATCAATTCGTTGATCGCGTTTCTCGCGCAGGTGGCCGAGCAGAAGGTCATCGACGAGTATCGCCGGCAGCACACGCTCAAGAATGACATTGAGCGAGAGCGGCCGATCGCGGCTCACGATGGGCCCATCCAGCTTTCCTCCGACGATCCCACAGCAAGTCAGCTTGCCCAGGCCAACGAGTTTCACGAGCGCCTGATGTCCCGGCACAGCGAGACCGAAAGGGCGATCATCGAGCTCAGGCAGCAGGGCTATTCGACCGCGGACATCGCCGGCCAGACCGGTTGGAATGTCCGCAAAATTCAGCGGTTCCTCAAAGAACTCCTCGATTCGCTGGCAGAGCCTGGAGAGTGAAATGAAGTCGCGTCTCGCTTCGGTCCGCGCCGCCGGCGGACTCGATCGCGTGGACCGCGCCGTGGAATTGCTCGAGGATGAGTGGCGGCGACACGGCGAAGTCCGGTTGGAAAGCTTCTGGACCGAGCAGCAATGCATCGAGGATGCGGAGTCAGCCGATTCCCTGGGAATGCTAGCGGCGCTCGTCAAGGTTGACCTCCGCCGCCGGTTTGACCTGGGAGAAACACCGGCCGTTGCCGACTATCTCGAACGGTTTCCCGAGCTGCGCACTGCCGATAGCCGGGTGTTGAGCTTGGTCTATGAAGAGTTCTGCCTGAACGAGGAGCGTGGCAGTGCTCCGGACGTGGAATCGTTCTGCGGCCGGTATCCGGAGTGGAAGAGCTCACTGGCTTCCCAGCTTCGCTACCACAGGCTCATCAGCCAGGCGGCCGGAGGGAACCCACCGCTGCCGCGGTTCCCGCAACCCGGCGAGCATTTCGAGGAGTTCCACCTGCTGTCCCTCCTGGGCAGAGGGGGGACATCGCGGGTTTTCCTCGCTCGAGACCTTTCCCTTGGGGGCAAGCAGGTCGCGTTGAAGGTTACCCTAGACCGGGGCCAGGAACCGAACGTTCAGGGCCCGCTCGATCACCCGCACATCGTCCCGGTCAATTCAGTCTGCTATCAGAAGGAACGCCAACTGTGCGGCTTGTCCATGCCGTTTCAGCCTGGTCTGCCGCTGGACGAGATCATCAAACGCGTGAAACCAGCCGCGCGGCCACGGGATGCAATGGCATTCTGGCGGGTGCTTGTTGACGGAGCGAACCTGGCGAATCCGGAAAACAAGCAAGGAACGGCCCGCCACCAGCTCGCGCCCCGGGGGGACGGCTGGGAAGAATTCCCCACCAAGGGGACCTACCATCAAGGAGCCGCCTGGATCGTGATGATGCTGGCGCAGGCGCTTGATTACGCGCACGGCAAAGAGACCTATCACCGGGACGTCAAGCCCGCAAATGTGCTTTTGACGATCACGGACGGGCCTCAGCTTCTCGATTTCAACCTGGCCGAGTCACCACACTCCTCCGACCACGCTCAGGCCGCACTGCATGGCGGGACACTGCCTTACATGGCTCCCGAGCAGATCGAGGCGTTCCTCAACCCCGATCTCTGGGGTAAGGTCGGAGCCCGCGCCGACATCTATTCGCTGGGGCTCGTCCTCCGCGAACTCTTGACCGGTCAGATGCCTGAGGTGCCAGACGAGAACTTGCCGCCAGTCCGGGCAATGCGTGATCTGCTCGACCGCAGATCGCTCATTAACACCGCAGTTCGGCGCTTCAACCCGGCGATCCCTCATTCGCTTGAAGCGATCGTCGCGAAGTGCCTCGCGCTCTCAACTGATGACCGTTATCCCGACGCTGGCGCACTCGCTTGTGATCTCGACAGGTTCCTGAAGCGTCAACCTCTTGACCAAGCTGGTAATCCCTCCAAACGCGAGCGGGTCGGCAACTGGCTGATACGGCAGCGCAAGGTCTTAACCGCCTCCGCCTGTACTGTCGGTATTGGGTGCATCCTTTACGGGGTCGCTCTCTTCGGCCCGGTCAAAGGTCGTCCCTCGGTCTCGATCGCGTCCCTGCCAACATTCGCGTCCGCGGTCAACCTGCTGGAAAGGGGCGATGCAGATCGCGCCGCAGATGTCTTGTCAGGCCTCGCCAACTTGTATCCCGATTCCTGTCTCGCCAAGCTTTACTATGCCTTTTCACTCGAAGAGAATCCGAAACGCAAGTCCGAATCCGAGTCCGAAGATGCGCTCCGTGAGGCCCTGGCAGTTCCTCAAGCTGGCGAGGCATTGGCCGATTGGGCCAGAGTTCATCCTGAAGTCACACAGCACCTGGTCGACCTCGTCGAGGCCACGATGATCCGTGCGGACAAGTTCGCGGAACAGTACGATGCCGAAGACCTCGCCAACGACGTGGAGAGAGACGCCCATCTGCGCAAGCCGACTTACGACCTCGCGAAAAAGGCGCTTCGACTCGCGGAGAAACTCGATCCAACTTCGCAACGCGTCCAACGTCTCCTCGCCAGGACCGAGCAAGTCTCCGGCGAATTCCCAGAGGCACACAGTAGGCTATCCCGGTTGATCGAGGCGAACCGCGTCAGCGGCACGATAAGGGACATTTTTTTCTATCGCAAACTGCGTGGCCGGGTCACGTTCCTCTGGGTCGAGCGAGATCGCCGCGACAAGGCTAAACTCGGAACGAATGCCGTGGACCTGCTAACGCAGGCCATCGAAGATCTTAAGCGCTGTCGAGAATTCCTGCTCGATAACCGGTACAGCGAGGATTCACGACGAAAGGAATACCACGTCTTGCACGACTGGGCACGAGCGACTCTGACCTTGGCCGAAGTCGAGAGCGACCTCCAGCATCCCCGTGAAGCCAAGCTCCGTCTGCGAGACTCCTACAAGCTTATCGGTCAGTTAAAGGAGCTTTCCGGCGAGCTGAAGCTTCAACAGCCCCTGCTCCTGATCAACAGGTTCGAGGACGATTCGAGGCGGTTCGGCTCCGGCCAAGGATTTGCCAGCAGCCACCCCCCCCAAGGAAACGCTCCCCGTCGGGCACCGATTTCCGGGTCAGAATCCGGCTGACTTCTTTCAGCAGCCAGCACCATCACACACGGCTCTTGGCGCGCGTCCCGCACGGGGAAGAGTGCTATCGCCTAGCGCGCCCGTCCTCGTCTGTTTCGGGCATGAGTCGTCGTATCCAAGCCACGCTCGACCGTTTATCCATCGGAAGAGCACAAAACGCTGGAGAAGCGGGCTGATACGCCACTCCTCTGGCGGTATCGGAGGAACAGGACGAGAGGGATCGCGTGCCCAGTCGACAGCCAGCCAGGGTGCCAGTCTGTCGGAACTCATGGGAGAGCAATTCGTCGAAGACGAAGTTGCGCTCTCTAATTTCATGCTAGCGGCAATTGGTGTTGCGGAATTGTCTGACCTTGGCTCGCCTTCGAAGGTCGCGTCAGCCAATAGGTAGCAAGAGGCCACACAGTCGTGTCGCCTCTTGCGTCTACGCGAGTAGTGACGCGGTCTCATCGATCAGTTCATCGGGACGAGGTCGCCTTCGCCCGATGGATCAGCGCCGCAGACAATCACGGTCGGCGGTGTGTTCGGGATCAGATCCAGAATTCCCGTACCAAGGCTACCGGTCTGCGGCATTTGCGTATCGAACGCACAATTTTCCGACAGGATCAGCGAGCCGAGATCCGACGCGGTTCCGTTGTAGAAGTTCACTTGCACGCAGTAAGTCGTAGCGCCTGTGGTGTCCCACGAAAACGAGCTGGCTGCCAGATCCAGCGAGCCGCCGCCGAAGCCGGACGACGAGTTCGAGAAAGCCTCGTAGTCGTCGGTGATCGCGTCGCAGCCGTATCCGATCTGGAACCATGTCTCCGTGGTCGGATCGTATTGATAGAAGATGACCTGATATCCATAATTCCCGTAGGTGTAGTCGTACGAGAAATCGAGGTTGTTGCTGCTGTCAACCGTGAAGGCCACGTCGGAGATCGACACCCCGGCAGGGAGACCGCGACCGGCCATGACCGCTACGAATTGAGAGGGGGTCGCGAGCGCGAGGCAGAGCGCCATAAACATTAACGCGTATCTCTTCATTGGTGTGTCCTGTATCTGAGGCCTGGTGACCGAAGAGCCATAGAAAACGGCGGACCAGCGGGCGGAAAGGATACCCGCAGGGGCCGCTGGTTTGCTCATGCACGCGAGTATCTGTCGTGAGGCAGGATGCTGCAAAGAGGCCACGTTTTTGGTGCGAGCAGTCCGCCGTCGGTTGTGAGCGAGGTCTCCGGACTAACGTGCTCCGCCGAGTGTCCGGCATCCCGGCGCGGCGGTTGTGGCCAGTGATCTATGCCACCGCGTGCCACTTTCCTGCCACTCCCGGAGTCCATCGCCGCACGACCAAAGCCCAAATCTTGCTTGAGGTTGCGCAGGGGACTGCCGTCGCCACGTGGGGATGCGCAAACCGCGCTCGCCAACGAGCGTGCCGGCGGGAGATGAAGGCCCCAGTGATTGCCGAACAATTGCTGCGCTCTGGTACTTCGGTGTCATGCGAAATGATGACTGACCCCATGACGACAGTTCATCCCGCACAACCGCCAAGGTCCACACACTGTCGTACAGCTCAACCCGAATTCACGCCGCTTTTGCTCCCGCAAAGCAACTGGAAGACTGGCAGAGTTGCGCCTCGCGTCCAACGACTTGCCAGACGCCCCAGCAAGACGTCAGGCCCCCGGGATACTCGCCGCTGCCGAGCTAGTGATCATTTGCTCGAAAACTTGCCGAAATTGAGACACTGGTGGACATTCTGGGACACACGAAAACATCTCGTCAATGTACACAAATGCTTGTGATATTTGCAGTTGCGCAGACTGCAACTCTCGGCGCAGGGGGGCGCGCCATCGATCCTCGATTGTCTCACTTTTTGGCGGCCGGTTTTCCGTGCTCGGTTTCCCGTTTTCCGCGTGTGATTCCGCTCTGTCTCTTCCCTCTAGAACTGCCTGTCCTTTCTACTTATTTCGCGCTGTGTGGCCGCCGGGTCTTATCCGTCCGATCTGTCCGATCGAATCCGGCGGCCGACGACATCGCGAGGGCGAAATCAGCGAAAAATGCGACGAGCGAAGCCAATTTCGCTCAAACAGTGCTCATCATGCAAACGCTAGATCTTATTCATGTTACGTCAGATTTCGGCGCTCTCCGGGCACTTGACAAGGTGGCGGCGTAGCCACAGGCAGCCAGCGAGCGGGCACGAGCGCCTCCAGGAGTCGAAGTCCAAATCGCAGCCAAGAAAGCCAACAACACGAGCGAGCCACGTCTCTCACACAGAACGATGTTGCCCGTCTTGACGGGGATCTTCTCCTGAATTCACTCGCCTCGTCGCCGACCGGTTGAGGTATAACAACTAAGCAAGGCTCCAGAGACAACGGAAGATCGACAATCGCCAACTGGACCATCATGGCTGACCCCGCCCGCTATTACGCCGCCGCCTGCCAAACCGATCTGCCCTGTCTTCGCGATCGCAGTGAGCTTCCCGAACGCGTCGGCCGGCTCCTGAAAATGGTGGATCGCGCGGTCATCGGTTATGAGCCGTTCTTCGACGTCAAGCTCGTCGTCTTTCCCGAGTTTGCTCATACGGCTCCGATCTACGAAACGATTGCCGAACTGAGCGACCGCCTCGGTGTTCCGATTCCCAACGAGCACACTGACCGGTACGTCGAGAAGGCACGCGACCGCGGCATTTTCATCCAGACGGGCAGCTTTCTGGAGGTCGACGCCCGGTGGCCCGGGGCTGTGTTCAACACGACCTGCCTGATCGGACCGGACGGCATATTGAGCCGCTATCGCAAGGTGAATCCCTGGATCCCGTGGGAGGTCCACACCAGCCCCCACGATCTGCCGGGTTATGACGAGCCACTCTTTCCGGTGGTCGATACCGAGATCGGCCGGCTGGGAGCGGCGATCTGTTACGACTGGCTGTTTCCCGAGGCAATCCGGGCCCTGGCACTGGGCGGCGCTGAGGTCTTGATCCGGGTGTCTGCCTACATGGACCCCTGGGGTGCGACGCCGCCTCTGGATTGGTGGACCCTGTTCAACCGCGCTCGCGCCGCGGAGAATTTTGCGTTCGTGGTGGCCGCCAATCAAGGCGCGAGCGCCGAGAACTACCCACCCTTCTCGTGGCCTGGAGGCAGCATGATCGTCGATTTCGACGGCCGCATCCTGGCCCAGGCCGACCCGGGTCCGGGCGAGAAGATCGTTGTGGGGCCGATCGACCTGGCGGCGCTTCGGGCTGAGCGCCAGCGCCGCCGAGGGCATGATTTGCTTTCGCACCTGCGGGCCGAAGCCTATACTGATCTCTACACTCGGCCCATCTTTCGGCCCGGCGGGCGACCGGCGTGAAAAGAAAAGACCCACGTCCCGTCGATTGATCGGCGCATTTCCGTCTCATCATGGTCGTCATTCTTGCGCCGCCCTGGTCTCGAGGATTTCATCCCCATTCGATTCATTATTCAGGGAGCACGACGATGCGATTGCAAACCTTTGCACGCTGGGGGATGGTCGTCATCACGGCGGCCGGGCTCCTGTCTGTGTCGGCATGCGGGGGCGGGGGCTCCGAGCCTGCCGCTATCCCGGCAAATCGTGCGGCCTCCCAGCCTGGCGCGACACGGGCGCCGGCGGAGCCGCTCAAGAACGAGATCCCGTCCGGCGAGCTCGAAAAGGTCATGGCGGCTCACTATCGGGGCTTCGGGTACATGGAGCAATACGAGTACAAGGCTGCGGTCGGCGAATTTCGCGAGGTACAGAAGCGAGCGCCAGGCTGGATTCCGGGCGCGGTCAACCTGGCGATCGCCCTGTTGAACGACAGTGGAGTGCAGGCCGAGGAGGCGAAGAAGGCCGGGGCCGGGCCCGGACCGGACAACTATGACGAAGCCTTGGATTTGCTGGCAGGCGTCCTGGAGCGCGACCCCGCCAATCCGTACGCGCAGTTTTGCCGAGGGGTGATCCTTCAGACGCAGGGACATCTCGCCGAGGCCCACCGCCATTTCAAGCGTGTGACCGAGATCGACCCCACTGATGGTCCAGCGTGGTTCCAGACCGCGAGCACCCTGTCCGCCGCCATCAATCCCGATCCGAAGGTGCGCCGCGAGCTGGCCAAGGAAAAGATCGGTTTGCTCGAAAAGGCGCTCGCCTGCGATCCCTATCTCACCCCGGCGTTGTACCAGCTCGCGTTTGCATACGTTCTTGCCGGTCAGCCGGAGAAGCAGAAGGAATTGCTCGCCGTCTGGAGCGAGATGAATCCCGACCGCCCGGGTCCCACGCCAGGACCTGGCGAATCCGCCGAAACCAAGTACGGAGACATGGGGAAGTACGCGACCGTCGTCGACCCGTTTCCGCGGCCTCAGCCATCGCCTGAGGGAGCCAAGGCGGCGCTCTCGTTTTGAGCCGGCTCGGCCGCTGCAAATCACGCTTCCCACAGGGGACCGATGGGTCCGACCGGCGGATTTCAGTGGCCCTCTGGCCGTCGTCGGCAGAGTCCGTGCCCGGTTCGGAGCCGCTGTCGCTGTGTTCGACGCCGATGGCGACGGCCGGCCCGACGTTTTCCTCACCTCGGCCGTGGTGGGATCCAAGGGAATTCGTGACGTCTTGCTCCTGAACAAGGAAGACGGACGATTCGAGGATGGGACGGCAAGCTTCGGCCTGGCGCTGGACTGTGCAAGCCTGGCGCTGCCGCTGCCGACTTCGACGCCGACCGTCATGTCGATCTTTTCCTCACAGGAATCGGCGGCAATCGTCTGCTGCGCAACCGAGACGGCAAGCGATTCGAGGACATCTCGACGACGATCAAACCGATCGGGCTGCCGGCTCTGTCGCTCATGGCGCGGTGGCTCGACCTGGATCAGGATGGCGACCTTGACCTTTATGTCGTCAACTATTGTGCGGCTGCGCAGGCCGATACGGTCTTCACGGCAACCGAATCGCAGGTCGCTGGGCTGGAAAATGCGGCGTATCGCAATGACGGCCAGCCCGACCTTCATTCAGCCGACGTGGCTCAAGCCAGGACACCAATCGCGACCGCCTATGGTGAGATCCCAACCAAGACCGGTTTGTCGATTGCACTCGTTCCGTGGCCTGCTGCTCCTGCGCTTCTCGGGGGGTCCAAAGCCCATACGGGGATGGCGGTGCTCGATCTGGATAACGACCGTGATATGGACCTCGTTCTCTCCGCCGAGGGTGCGCCGCCGGTCGCTTTGCTCAATGACCGCCTGGGCCGGTTTCACGAGGCCGAAATCAAGGGCGCTGCTGCCGTCGGCGAGGTCTCCGGGCTGCTGACGACGGCCTTCGACTCCGACGACCGCACCGACGTCGTCGCAGTTTCCTCGAGTGGGCCGGCCGTGGCCTGGCGCAACATCACCGCTGCCACCCCAGATGAATTGACGCGGATCAAATTCGAGACCTGGCCAATCAATGCGGCGAGATGGCGCTCGGCTCAGGCGATCGATCTCGATCTCGATGGATGGGCTGATTTACTGGGACTACCCGCTTGGACCGCTCATCCAGGTGACCCTGAACTGCCGTTCTGGTGCTCAACGAAGGCAAGCGATTTGCTGCGAAAGCTCTTCCCACCGGGCTCGAAGGTCCGGGCCTGGAAGCGGTGATGGCAGTCGACCTGATCGGCGATCCGCTGCCCGATATCTTGGTTGTCCGGCCCGGAGAGCCGCCGGCCTTGGCCCGAAACCTTGGCAACGGGAATCACTGGCTCGCCCTGGGGCTGGGCGGACACTGGCGGGTCAAGCCCGAGCGCATGCGAACCAATTCTCACGCGATCGGTGTCCGCGTGACGCTTGAAGGACCGGGGGTTTACGTTTCCTACGATCACACCACCCCCGAATCCGGACTGGGCCAGTCCATCACCGCAGTCGTGCTCGGGTTGGGGCATCAACCACAGGCTCATCTTGTCCATCTTCGCTGGCCAGATGGCGTGATTCAGTGCGAGCTCAACGTGGTCGCCGACGAGCGGATCAAGCTTGCCGAAAACAATCGCAAGACGGGAAGCTGCCCCGTACTTTTCACCTGGAACGGCCAGAGATTCGTCTGCATCGGCGACTTCCTGGGCGGAGGCGGCCTGGGTTACCTGGTAGCTCCCGGCGTCTATAGCCAACCCGACCGAGACGAAGCGGTCGCCATCACGTCTGAGCAGCTTCAAGAAAGCGATGGCTTCTTCCGGCTTTCGGTGACCGAGCCGATGGACGAAATCGCGTATCTCGATCACTTGAGGCTCGACGTGGTCGACCGGCCGCCCGGCGTCTCGTCCACTCCCGACGAGCGGTTTGCCCCGGAAGGGCCTCGGCCCACAGGGAAAGTGATCGCCTGGCGAACCGCTATCGAGCCCAAGCGCGCCACCGACCTGATAGGCCACGACGTCGGTGAGATCCTGCAGAAGTGGGATCGATGCACGGTTGACACCTTCCGGACGCGAAGCGGCTGGATCGGTTATGCCGAAGAACACGGGATCATTCTCGATTTCGGCGGCCGGCTGAGCCAGTACTCAGCCGCAGACCCGCTTGTCCTCTGCCTGGCCGGATGGGTCGAGTATCCCTATTCGCAGACCAACTACGCCGCCGCAACGGCCGGCGTCGTCCTCCAGCCGCCGGTGATCGAACGGCTTCGCGCCGACGGAAGCTGGCAAACGATCGAGCCTCACGCTGGCTACCCAGCCGGAATGCCCCGGCTCATGACTCTCGACCTGACCGGAAAACTGACCGGCCCGAATTGCGTGCTGCGAATCAAAACCAATATGGAATGTTACTATGATCAGGCATTCATCGCCGTGCGTGACCGCGCGGCGGAAGGGTCACTACGAGTAACTACGCTCCAGGTGTCGCATGCTGATCTCGCCTATCGCGGCTATACCCGCGAGGTTTCTCCCGACGGACGCCAGCCTCTGCTTTATGACTACGATTACGTCGATCCTGCGCCTCTGGCTCGGTTTTCGGGCAAGCTCACGCGGTATGGCGACGTCGCGCCCTTGCTGCAGTCCGACGACGATCAGCTTTGCGTGGTCGGGCCCGGCGATGAAGTGCGTCTCGAATTCTCTGCTTCGGGTCTGCCGGAATTGCCGGCCGGCTGGACTCGCTGTTATGTGCTCCGTGGCTACGGCTACTGTAAGGATGCTGATCCGTTTACTGCTCTGAGCGACACGGTCGGTCCGGTCCCGTGGTGCGGCATGCCGCCGTTCCCGTTCGCTCGCGGGGTCACTCGGCCCAAAGATCCTGCTTACGAGTCGTATCTCCGTGGCTATCAAACCCGGCGGGCCGGAGGAGGGATTCATCGATGAAGCTGGTTGTCGTCCTCATCCTCCTTCTGCTGGTCGATTCTTGGTCGGTTCGGGCTGACGAGCCGGTGCCTCTGATCCGCTCGACGCGGGGAGGGCGGTGGTCAAATCCAGCGACCTGGGAAAGTGGCCGCATCCCGGGCCCCGGCGCCCGTGTCCAGGTGCAGAGCGGCCACGTCGTTATCTTCGACGTCGAGACCAAGAATCCGATCCGCTCAATCCACGTCGCGGGGACACTTCGGTTTGACCCTGATCGCGAGACCCGGCTCGACGTCGGGCTGATCAAGATCCAGGCGGGAGATGATCCTGGTGAGTCGGGGTTTGACTGCGAGTCTCATCTTGTCGGGCCGGTGGCGGAAGCGGCGCGGGCGGTGCTGGAGGTGGGCACGGCCGATCGGCCGATTGCCCGCGATCACAAGGCGCTGATCCGGCTGACGCTGGTTCCCGGGCTCGACCCTGACAACTGCCCTGCGATTGTTTGTTGTGGCGGGCGGATGGATTTCCACGGCGCCGAGCTCTCCAGATCCTGGGTCAAGCTCAGCGCGATTGCGGCCAAAGCCGCGACCGACGTGGTACTCACCGAGCCAGTAAGCGGCTGGCGGGCCGGCGACCGGATCATCGTCACGGCGACGCACCGGAAGAACGTACCCGACGCAGGGAACGTGCCCAGCGTCTGCGCGAATCCGGAGACCGAGGAACGGACCATCCGCGCGATCGACGGAACACGCGTGACGCTCGATGCTCCCCTTGCATACGCACACGTGGGCAGCGGCAAATACCGCGGAGAGGTCGCCAACCTGAGCCGCAACGTCATCGTCGAGTCGGCCGACCCGGCCGGTACTCGCGGGCACACGATGTACCATCGGTACTCGTCCGGCTCGATTTCCTTTGCCGAGTTTCGGCACCTTGGAAAAACCGGGAAGCTGGGCAAGTACAGCATCCATTTCCACCGGGTTGGGGACACGATGCGCGGATCGTCGGTCGTGGGAGCCTCGATCTGGGACAGCGGCAACCGCTGGATCACGATCCACGGCACGAACTCCCTCTGTGTCCGCGACTGCGTCGGCTATCGATCGGTCGGACACGGGTTCTTCCTCGAAGACGGAACGGAGGTTGACAACATCCTGGACGGGAACCTGGCAGTGCAGGCTTGCCAGGGGTCGCCACTTCCATGTCAGATCCTGCCGTTCGACCGCAACGAAGGAGCCGGATTCTGGTGGGCGAACAGCCGCAATGCCTTCGTGCGCAACGTGGCCGTCGAGTGCGACCAGTATGGTTTTCGTTACGACGCGCCGACGACGGCCGGATTTGATGGGGTGCTTCTGGTCCGAGGCGCAGGTGATGTCCGGCGGCCCGTGGATATCCGCACCTTACCGTTCCTTCGTTTTGAAGACAACGAGGCACACGCACAACGGCGTTACGGATTCAATCTTGGGGGAGGGCCAGGCGCGGGTGCGGAAGGGGGTGTGGGCAGTGCCGGTCCTGACAAGCACCACCCGTTCGCGGTTCGGGGTCTGCGGGTATGGGACAGTCACTGGGCTGTGTCCCTGGCGGCACCGAGCGTTCTGGTCGACGGCTTGGATATCGCCCACTCTGACTTCGGACTGTGGCGTCCACGTTACGAGAGGCACGCGTACCGGAAGGTGACCGTGTACCAGACGACATGGGCTTATTATGCCGAGACCGGGACGCGGCCGAGCTCATCAGGGTTCCCTGCTCCTCTCGATCCGATCGACGACCGGCCTCCGGTTTCGGTGATCACCCGGGTCGATCCGATCCGCGATCGGCAACTGGTCGTCCACGGGATGACGGCCGACGACGGGACCGTTCGAACCGTCCGGGTCAATGGCCAGGCCGCTCGAGCCCTCGCGCCGAATTATTCGCAGTGGGAAGTCGCACTCAAGGGGCTCGCTTCCGGCCCGCTCCTGGTCGTCGCCACCGCCGAAGACGAGGCTGGCAATACCGAGCAAAACCCGCATCGCACGTCGGTCGTCGTCCCGTGAGTCGGCGCTGTTCCGCTCATCACGCTCGGACCATGTGACACCAGAGCTGCGGCTTGACGCGTTGATTATCCGAATCAATTCGTCGACATCGTTGCAAAGAATGACAACCGTGGCTATTCTTTCCAAGAATCATAATCTTGCTCAACAGGAGGGTGCTTACGATGCAGGGTTTCCGTGGTTTTTCACGGTTCCGGGAGAGCACGTCTGCCGCGGTGCGGTGCGGGAAAGTCGCTGAGAGAACACCGGGAGACGAGACGATCATGAAGAGCGGTTCATGGCGTGGTGCACCCCGGCTTTGCCGGTGCGCGATCGTGTGGCTCTTCGGTCTTGGCCTGGCGTACGGATCGTACCCTGCGGCGGCCCTGGGGCAGTGGAACAGTTATGGGCGCAACTCTCAGCATACCGCCTTGGCTGCGGGACCGTCGCAGGTTCCCGCTTCGATTCGGTGGTCCATTGCCATCGATCAAGATCCGCAGTACAGCGGCTCCGAGCTCTTGATACACTACGGGTCGCCGGTGATCACGGAATTCAACAACATCCTGGTCCCGGTGAAAACGGGCGCCGCGGGGGGCTTTCAGGTCACCGCCCTCAAGGCTTCGACCGGCAAGCTGATCTGGTCGTTCAAGACGGACTACGTTCTTCCCCCCCATAACTGGACGCCGCCTATGGGCATCACCCTGATCCCCGGCGGCACCGAGGTCGCGATCCCGGGGTCAGGAGGCACGGTCTGGATCAGGAACAACCCCGATTCCCAGCAGGGGAACGTCAGGCGGCTGGCGTTCTATGGGAGCACGAACTACAATCAGGATCCCCAAGGATTTAACAACGCGATTCAGATTTGCACACCGATTACTTCGGATGAAGACGGAAACCTGTACTTCGGCTATCTGTCGAGCGGAGCGGCTCTGTACGGCTATCCCAACGGGATCCCCAGCGGGCTGGCGCGGGTTACACTCGGAGGCAAGGGCTCGTTCGTCGCGGCGTCGGTCCTTGCCAATGATGCCAACATCCAGAAGGTGGTCTACAACTGCGCCCGGCCTTGAGTGTCGACGGCACCAAGCTGTATGTCGCCGTGAACCAGAGCAGCTTCTCGGCCGGCTATCTCTGCATGGTCGAGACGGATAGCTTGAAGCCGCTGGCGAGCGTCGCGCTTCAGGACCCGCGCAACGCGCAATGGATGGCTTCTCTGCCCGATGACGGCACAGCCTCGCCCACGGTCGGCCCTGACGGTGACGTCTACTATGGAGTGCTCGAGGCGAATTTTCCCTCGAACCACGCGCGAGGATGGATGCTTCATTTCAACGGCCGCCTGACCACCACCAAGATTCCGGGGGCCTTCGGCTGGGACGATTCTGCGTCGATCGTGCCCAGGGCACTCGTGCCTTCCTACACGGGCTCGTCGACCTACCTGATCTTGACGAAATACAACAACTATGCCGACGGGGGAATCGGTGGCAATGGTCTGAACAAGGTCGCCGTGCTCGACCCCAATACTCAGATGCAGGATCCGATCAGCGGGGCTATGGTGATGAACGAGGTACTGACCGTCCTGGGGCCTACCGAGAATGCCAATCTCGCCGGAGTGGATGAGTGGTGCATCAATTCGGCCGCGATCGATGCGGCCAACAAATGCGCGGTCATCAACAGCGAAGACGGTCACGTCTACCGCTGGTATTTCACCACCAATTCACTGTCGGCAGGGCTCCACTTGGCGCCGCCGACCGGAGAAGCCTACACTTCGACCTTGATCGGCCCCGATGGGGCCGTCTACGCCATCAACAATGCTCAGCTCTTTTGCTGCGTTGCGTCCGCGACCAACCCCGCTCCTACCCTCAACCCCGCTCCGAACCGCCCTCCGCTCCGTCGCATTATCAGGTCTTCTTTCTTCCCCGGGCTCCCGAGTTTCACCTCGTCGTGGCTTCAGGGTGCCTTGCTGACCGGCATCTTGGCGGCGCTCTCTTTCCATTTGGGGATCCGGGCCTGGAGGCGGTTGCGAATGGCTTCGGGGAGCTTCTTGTCGCGATGAGGGGTAATCCGGTCGAGCCGCAGTGCCAGCTCGGCTTCGTCGGCAGCGTCCTGATACATGGAAATCTCGGCGCTGGCTTCGGCCAGCCGCGCATGCAATTCAGAGTTGGTCGGGTACAAGCGCGTGGCGTTGCGAGTCGCCTCGACGACTTGGCCGCGATAGCGCACCGCGTCCAAGGGGTCGAGTTTGGGGCCCACGATGCTCAGAAGCTTGAGGATCTCCGTCGGCGCTGGGCGTGGAGGGCCCATGCCGTGGGGTTACGCGGTTCCTTCACGGCCTCGCTGTAGAGACGCGGGATCAGCTTCCAGCGCTGGTCTTCGACCTTGGCACCGCGCTCGAGCCACACGAGCCGGGAGAGAAAGGCCAGTTTCAATAAGGGACGGGCACTGTATCGGTCAGCGTAGCACGCGCTCAAGCAGGCAGCCTCGGCGCGATCGTAGTTGGGGGGCCGATGTCCGATAGCCTCGTCGGCCTGTGCGAGGTACACCTCGGACTGCCAGAACGGACGGATATCACCCGCGAACGTCCCCAAAACCGCGGCCCAGACCACGGCCAGGACAAATGCAGGAACCCGGCTGTCGTATTCGTGAAGCTGGCTGCACGAACGGTCGTCGCGCAAATTCAACCCCAAAGCCAGGAGCGACCAGAGCCCGAGGGCAACGGTGGGGACGCCGACTCCTCCCGCGGCCAGCATGTTGACGACCACGGCCAGCACGCCTGAACCCAGTGCCAGCGCGGGAATTGGCAGCCGGTTCCATAAGGGCGCACCCAAGAAGACCGCGGCAATCCAGCCAGCGCCCAGAACAAGCCAGCGGTAAAAGAGATCTCCCTGGAATGGGTTCAACCGGCCGACACCCAGCGGGGGGCACGGAAGGACCACGAGGACCCAGCCGGCTGCCGCCCAAGCGATCAACCAGGTCAACCGCCGCGACGATCGATCGATCTCCCGATCGTCACTCGCCGGCTCATGCCCGACCAAGGGCGGCATGTCAACGTGACTGCGTCGTCGTCGCCGACGCGTGCGGTCCGACTCGGTGCTTGTTCGCGGTGGCGACGGCGGGCCGAGCAGGTTCCAGAAGCCGGCAACCAGAGCGGCCAAGAGAGCGACGAGCGCCCAGAAACCGCCCGTCGACCACACTTCGAGAAAAAGGTTATGGGGATCGAGGATCTCCTCGCTGGACTGCGGCAGCTTGTACTTCAGATAGGGCCCTCCGAAATTGCCGGGGCCAACCCCCCACCAGAAACTGGGCGCACTCAGAATGCCGTTGAAGGACCGGGCTCCCCCGGAGATCACGCCCCATGCGCCTTGCCAGTATTCCCAGCGGTAGCCTAGCGACATCGGCGACTGCGTTGCGACCTCACGATCGAGCCGGCGCGTGGCCAGGCCAATCACCACAAGGATCGAGACCACGCCGGCGGCCGACAGCGCGGTGAGTAACAACACGCGCGGGGATGCTTGCCGGCGTGCTTGCCAGGCCAGAAGACCCAGGCCGGCCAGCGCTCCGACCCAGGCACTGCGGCTCTTGGTCGCGAGCAGGCAAATGAGCAAGACCAGGAGGACCGGAGCCGCCAAGGCCAGCGCAGTAGATCGCGCTCCCGGTGCATCGCGGCGCAACAGATTCGAGAGCGCAACACCGAGCGCCACGGTGAACGTCCCGACGAGGAAGCCGGCCAGTGAATTGGCCAGCGCGAAGGTCGACCAGACCTCGTTCGAGTAAACCAGCCGGTTCCTCAGCACGGTTTCGCCGCGTGTGCCGGGCTCGATGTTCAGCTTATGGAGAATCTGGCGAGGATCACGCCGGAACTCTGCCTGGAGGAGAGGCAGCTCAACCTTGGCTTGATAGAGGCCATAAACCGAGACGGCGACCGCAGTGGCCACCAGCACACCGGCGAGGACCGACGTTTCACTCCGCGTGCGGGGCAAACTACGCAGGAGCAGGTAAATGAACCCCAGTGCCACCCATTCCCAAGCCAGGTTGATTGCAGGGCGCCGGTCGAGCGCGTGGGATGCGCTGGCTGCAACCAGGATCGTGAGTGTGACGACCAATACGTCGGTCCACGACCAGCGGAACCGAAATCGGCCAGCGACCAGTGAAGCCGCGAGGGCCATGCCGGTGACGACCAGCAGGGCTAGCACCCATGGCAAGCCCTCGCCGGCGCCTTCTCTCAGGTCAGGCTCGCTGGGCCAGAAGGCCCGGGCCACCATGAGGGCGGCCAGAAGGCCGAGGGCGACGTGGCGGATACGCTCGCCGGCTGAGTGCGCCGCGGTCTCCTCGTCTGGTGCACCGTCGTCACCGGGTCCGCCTGCCGGTGGCAGGCTATTCGGTCTTGGCAACGGTCTGGGGTTGAGTTGCACCGGGGGCCTCGAACCTCGCCTGGCCATCTGCGTGTTCCCTACGAGTTGCGGCGAGTTCCAGAATGGCCACGACTCCCAGCAAGCAGCAGGTCTGCGCCAGCACGACGCACGCTCCCAGCGCGTCGAGCCGATGGAGGAGCAGGGCACCCAGTCCGCCCGCCAAGGTCACCAGATCAATCGTCCAGACCGCTTGCGGCGGCGTCAAGCCGCGTGCTACCAGTCGGTGGGAGAAATGCCGGCGATCGCCGACAAATGGGCTGCGGCCCTCGCGTAATCGGATCAGCACGACCGACACCATGTCATAAAGCGGCACGGCCATCACGAGCAGGGGCGCCAGTACTCCGTATGGAGAAAAGACGGTGTGCGGATCGTCGCGTGTGAACGTTCCCACAACCGTCAAAGCGCCGAGCAGGAACCCCAGGAAATTGCTGCCAGCGTCGCCCATGAACAGTCGGGCGGGAGACCAGTTGTGTACCAGGAAGCCCCCCAGAGCCCCTACCACCACCAGCAAGACCGCTGGCGCGAACAAGCTGCCGACCGCGATCTCGGCCCCACAAAACAGTGCCGACGCAATCAGTCCGACGCTGGCCGCCAGGCCGTCCATGTTGTCGAGCATATTGAAGGAGTTGGTCAGCCCCACGATCCAGAAGACGGTGACCGTGCCTCCCAGCAGAGGATGGGTAAACGGGCCGAAGAGTGTGACGCGAACGCCGCTGACAGCCAGCGCCGCCGCGCAAAAGAACTGGATGCCCAGCCGCAGCCGCCAGTCAAGGCTTCTGAGGTCATCAAGCAGTCCCATCACCATGATCACGCTGGCGAAGACGAGAATGCGGGTCAGCACTCCCGCGCGTATGATCATACCGCTGGCGTGCCGGGCCAGCGGCTCGGGAAAGCTGGCTGGGCCCAGGGCGAGAACTGCCAGCAAGCCGATTCCCAGAATACACACGATGGTCAGCCAGATCGCAACGCCGCCTCCCAGTGGAGTCGGCGTTCGATGCCCCTTGTGACCCCCGGGCCGATCCACGAACCCCCACCGGGGTGCCACACGCCGCGCAAAGAGACAGATCGCGGCACTGAGAAAGAAGGCGAGGGCCGTCAGGCCCAGACCCACCCCACACAACACCTCCACTTCGTGCGGATTCATCACTTCGTCGAATCCAGGTGAAATGGTCCATGAATCGGCGAACAGGCGCGTGACCATGAGGACAATCATGATCCGCGACGACCCCGGCCCCGGGATGGGGGATGCCACCAACTGAGTGTCAAACACGCTAGAAAAAGGATGAAGAACAGGCCAAAGACCAGGGCGATCGTGATCCACTCGAGCGGCCGATCCGGCGGCCAGCCAGGGCTCGCCCCTCCCCGCACGACCACAAGGACGAGAAACGGGCCGCCGAAGCAGACAAGCGAGAGCGCCCCTAGCAGTGCATAGGGCAGATTGAAGAGGTGCCGCGAAACGCTCATGATTGCCTCGCGGCCGCTCGGGCTTGCCGCCGCTCCAGGCAGTGTGCTTCGTGGCGCTGGCGCGCGGCGCCGGTCTCGGCCATGATCGCCTCCGACGCCGTTGCTGCGGGAATCAGCTTGGGTCGGCCCTCGCTCCGCCACTTGATCTCCACCGTGCCGTCCTTGAGACCTCGCTCGCCCACCACAATCCGGAGTGGGATGCCAATCAAGTCGGCGTCCTTGAATTTCACGCCCGGCCGCTGGTCGCGGTCGTCCGTCAAGACATCGATCCCGGCCTTCGACAACGAATCTTCGAGCGCCAGCGCGTGCTCGAGGACGATCGTGTTCTGGACCTGGAGCGGAACGATCAACACCTGATAGGGAGCCAGGGCCATGGGCCAGATGATCCCATTGGAATCCGATCCGGCCTCGACAGCGCCGGCGAGGATCCGATTGATGCCGATGCCGTAGCAGCCCATGATCACGTCCGCTTCATTCCCCTTCTCGTCCAGATAAGTCGCACCCATTGACTTGGAATACTTGGTGCCGAGCTTGAAGACGTGGCCGACTTCCAGGCCGGCCTTGATCTCAAGCTGAGCCCCGCACCGAGGACAGGGGTCGCCGGCTTCGGCGTTCCGCAGGTCGTGGACCCGCTCCAGCGGAAAGTCACGACCCGGAACAACACCCGTCAAGTGGAGGTCGACAGCATTGGCCCCGACGACAACCGTCGGCATCGCCGTCAGGGCGCGATCGATCAAAAGCGCGATCTTGATGCCGACCGGACCGAGGAAGCCCATCGGTGCACCGGTGGCCTTTTCGATTGCGGCCGCGTCGGCCGGGACCACGGCCGACGCCCCGATTGCCCGCCGTAACTTGGCCTCGTTAAGCTCGTGGTCGCCTCGCAGGAGCACCGCAGTCGGCTGACCGTCGGCCAGGTAGACCAGCAGCTTGGCCGACGCCGATTCGTTGGTCTGGAGGAATTCGCAGACCTCGCGGATCGTTCGCTTCCGGGGTGTGGATACCCGCTGGTAGGGAGGCGCATCCGCGGGCGGGGTTGACCGTTGAGCGTGCCCGCCGACCTCGGCACGCTCCTGGTTGGCGGCGTAACCGCACTGAGAGCAGTAAATGACCTTGTCCTCGCCGGTGGAGCACGGCACCATGAACTCGTGGGACGAGTCGCCCCCGATCGGCCCGCTCTCGGCCTCGACGATGACATACGGAAGCCCACACCGGTCGTAGATCCGGCAATACGCTTCGTACATCGCGTCATAGCTCTGGTTGAGCTGCGCCAGATCGGCCCCCAGGCTGTACGCGTCCTTCATCAAGAACTCGCGGGTACGGACAATTCCGAACCGGGGACGTGGCTCGTCGCGAAACTTCGTCTGAATCTGGTAGAGGGTCATCGGCAATTGCTTGTACGATCGGACGAGATCCCTGACCAGATCGGTGATCACTTCCTCGTGAGTCGGCCCGAGCGCCATCTGGTGGTTGCCGCTGATAGTCAGCTTCATGAGCAAGTCGCCGTAAGCCTCGTACCGCCCCGACTCTTTCCATAGCTCGACGGGCTGAAGGGCCGGCATCAACAGCTCGATCGCGCCCGCGGCATCCATCTCTTCGCGGACGATCTGGACCACATTGTGGAGCACGCGCAGTCCGAGGGGCATGTAGGTATAGGCCCCAGCGCCAAGCTGGCGAATCATGCCCGCTCGCAAGAGGAGAACGTGACTGGGTGCAACGGCGTCCGCCGGTGTTTCCTTGAGCGTCGGAATCAATGCTTGTGACCAGCGCACGTGTCCATGCCTCCTGGAGCCAGCGCGGAGCGCGTCAACCGACCAAGGTCTCACTTCGGCCGGCCATTCATCTCGAGCGAAAGCGGAACCTCTAATCTATCACATCGATCACCAGCGGCGGAGTGCCGTCCCCCGGCACGCCGTGCGCAGCAGAAACGATCATCCAGGCCACATCACGCCGACCGGCGCCGCCCACCTCCCACTTTTTTCGGCTTGGATGTTGATCGCCTCGGCGAGGAAGGATAGATTATCTCTGTCGGTCGAGACCCGACACACCAATCGGCCGGCTTTCGTGTCGTGCTACCGTGGCACGACGGACTAGAGCCTGATCTGGCTCGAGGCTGGTCTCCGGCGAGATCGGGGAGGCTAGAGCGAAAGGAGGTGATCGCGTGTGTAGTGAGAACCAGGGGCGGCTCGCCTAACGGCAGCCGACGGGTTACCCGTCGGGCAGCCGCGCTTCTTGACCATAACTTTACGGTTGGGATCGACCGGGTCTGACCCGGTTCGGTCGTCAGATCCGGTCGTATCCTTCAACCGTAAGCTTTGTGATTTGGGCTTTGTGTATCGGAGCGATTTGCGTTGGCGCGATTCCTCGCAGCATCCGGTTTCGGTTTCTCCGCCGATGGCGGTTGGCGCTGGTCTTGGTGCTTTACCAAATCCGCGACAGGTCGCCGGGCCGAGGACGGAAGATCCGTATAGCTTCCAACTCGATTTCTCGAAGAATACACTCCAAGCCCCGGGACCTGACGCAAGGTCCCGGGGCTTTTTTTTGAGCCGCGCTGAACTGGTCTCTCCCGTGAGCCAGCCCAGATCATACGGACGGTAACTAGCGAACCGTCGCGTTTCCGAACCCCGCCAACGAGGCATTCTATCCCTAATGGAGGACGATCCACCGTGATCGTGGTGATGAAAGCCGACGCGACAAGTGCCCAGATCGAGCACATGGCAAACCACATCACCGCTCTCGGTATGACGCCGCAGGTCATCCGCGGCACTCACCAGACGGTGATCGCGGCGCTCGGAGACGAGCGGCCGGGGCTGACGGAAGTGCTTGAGCCTGGGGAGGGAGTTGAGAAGGTCCTGCCGATCATGGCGCCCTACAAGCGGGCCTCGTCTGAGTTGAAGCGGGACCGAACTGTAGTCCAGGCATGCGGGCTCGAGGTCGGCGGAGTGAAAGTGGCCGTCATCGCCGGTCCATGCTCGGTCGAGAACGAGGAACAGATCGTCCATCTCGCGCGACAGCTCAAGGCGATGGGAGCGACCGGGCTGCGCGGGGGGGCCTACAAGCCTCGCACCAGCCCTTATAGCTTTCAGGGGCACAAAGAGCTGGGACTCAGGATGCTCGCCGCTGCCCGTGCTGAGACCGGGCTGGCAATTGTGACCGAGGTCATGGCGCCCGAGCACGTTCCCATCGTCGCCGAATTCGCCGACGTGCTTCAGATCGGCGCCCGCAACATGCAGAATTATCAACTCCTTCAGGCAGTCGGTGATTCCGGGAAGCCGGCACTGTTAAAGCGCGGAATGAGCGCTACGGTCGAAGAGTTCCTGCTGGCCGCCGAGTACATTCTGGATCGCGGGAATCCCAACGTGATGCTCTGTGAACGCGGTATCCGCACTTTCGAGGATCACACACGGTTTACGCTGCCGCTGGCCACCGTTCCCTATCTGCACGAAAAGAGCCATTTGCCTGTCGTCGTCGACCCTTCGCACGGTACGGGCAAGGCGCGCCTGGTGGTACCGATGGCCCGGTCGGCCATTGCCGCCGGAACCGATGCGATCATGGTCGAGGTCCACGACGACCCTGAGCAAGCTGTCAGCGACGGCGCCCAGACGATCACCCCCGCGGCCTTCAAGCAGTTGATGGATCAATGCCGGCGCATCGCCGAGGCCGTCGACCGGACCATGTAAACTGCTTTCGCAGATCTCTCGACACGGGCCGGTTTTATTCTTCTGACCGGAGCATGCGAATGCCGCTGGAACCAGCACCGGTCTTTGATTACGGGTGGCTGACCACGAGCTGGGGGCGGCAGCGTCATGCTTTGCGTGGGGTCGTCGGGAGTGCGCTCCTCTTTGGGATGGTGATCGTCAGTGCCTTGATCCAGGCCGCCGACAATCCTGTCCGGCAGGAGGATCAAGCTCGCGGTCCAATTGTACTCCGCGACGTGGCGGCTCAAGCCGGCGTCTCATTCCGATTCGAGACCGGGACCCGAAACAAGCACGACCTCCCCGAAATCATGGGCGGTGGCGTGGCTCTGTTCGATGCCGATGGCGACGGCCTTCTCGATATCTATCTGTGCAACGGGGGGCCGATCGAACCGTCGCCGGGAAAACCCGATCCACCGTGCCGGCTCTATCGCAACCGGGGAGGATGGCAATTCGAGGACATCACCGAATCAGCCGGCGCGCCCGGGCCAAGCTACGCAATGGGGGCTACCGTCGGCGATTACGACGGGGATGGCCGAGCCGACCTGTTCGTGACCGGGTGGCGCGACCAGCGGCTTTATCACGGCAAGGGCGGCGGCCGATTCGAGGATGTCACCGCCCACACCGGCTTGATCTCGCACCTGTGGAGCACTTCCGCGGCATTTGCCGATCTCGACGGCGATGGCGACCAAGATCTCTACGTGGCGAACTACATCGATTATGACCCGAAATTCGCTCCGTACTGCGCTGCCCCCGATGGCCGAAGGGATTATTGTGGGCCGGAGGACTTCCCGGCGCAGCGCGACCGCCTCTACCGCAACAACGGTGACGGCACCTTCACAAATTGCTCGCAGCTCGCCGGCATCGACCTGCCCGAGGGACGCGGACTGGGGATCTTGATCGCCGAGCTGACTGGTGACAACCGCCCGGATATTTACGTCGCCAACGATGGGACATCGGGTTGGCTCTTTGCCAATCGGGGTCAGCTCCATTTCGACGAGATCGGCGAGAAGGTGGGCATTGCCTGTGACAGCCAGGGCCTGGCGCTGGCGGGTATGGGCGTTGCCGCGGGCGACCTGACCGGCGACGGCCTCGCTGATCTGGTCGTCACCAATTTCTACGACCGCTCGACGATTGCCTATCAGGCCCAAGCGCTTCCCCATGGAATTTTCGTCGATTCGTCGAACGAGCTTGGGTTGACAGCGACAACGCGAACCGTCCTTGGCTTCGGGGTCGCGACCGTCGATCTCAACGGCGACGGCCGCGCCGACCTGATCCAGGCGAATGGCCATGTTCTGGATCGAGCCCGGCTCGGCACTCCTTTCGCGATGCGGCCGACCCTGCTTCACAACACAGGCGGACGATTGCGAGATGTTACCTGCGCGTCCGGTTCGTGGTTCGCCCGCCCGATTCTGGGCCGTGGCCTCGCTGTTGGAGATCTTGATCGCGACGGCCGTCCGGATGTGGTGGCCTGTGCCCTGGATGCCCCGGCGGCGTTGTTGTCCAATAATACCAAGTCGGGGCCTTACCTTAACCTGGAACTCCTAGACCGCCACGGCCGGCCGGCCTTTGGTGCCCGCGTCCGCGTCACGGCCAGTGGCCTCAAGCAGACCGGCGTTCTGGCGGCAGGCGGCAGCTACCTGGCTTCCTCGCAGCCACTGTTGTTTATCGGCCTCGGGTCGGCAGAATTCGCCGAACGAATCGAAGTATTGTGGCCGTGGGGGCAGACCGAATCCTGGGCCGAGCCGAGTGTACGCGGGCGCGGCCTGCTTTTGCTCAAGCAGGGAAGCGGGCGGCCGGAGTCGTGACCACGCTAGCCCTGATCTCCCTACCTATGTCGGGAAAAAATCGCGATGTCGAGCCCGGATCATGAGAACCAGCATACGTTCCAGTGCATGGAGATCTGGGGTGGAATCGAGCCGGTGAAACGTATGGTCTCCACACCGGGCCTCGATCTCTGGGTATTCAGCCGGCCATACCAGGGAGATGAACAAGGGGGCGATGTCTATTATGTTTCGCTCTGCGGCGGCGGCGTAATCACTCGGATTGTGCTGGCCGACGTCTCGGGGCACGGAGCATCAGCCGCCGAATTCTCGATTTTCCTCCGGAGTTTACTGCGCAAGAACATCAATCAGAAGAGCCAGAAGCGTCTGGTCGAGCGGCTCAATCGCCAGTTCACCGAGATGTCGGCCATGCGGCGGTTTGCAACCGCCCTTGTGATCACGTATCTCGCCTCCCGGGACCGGCTCTCGGTTTGCAATGCGGGACACCCGCGCCCGCTTTACTATCACGCAAAACACGGCACCTGGTCGCTGCTCGCGCAACATTCGAGCGACCAAGATGTGGGGAGCAACCTGCCACTGGGCCTGGACGAAGCGACGAGCTACCAGACCTATGACGTCGATCTGGGCCGCGGCGATCTCATGTGCTTCTACACCGATGCGCTCACCGAAGCCATCGACCCCGTGGGGAAGTTGCTCGGCGAAACCGGATTGCTCGAAGCGGCCCGCGGACTGGATTTGTCCGATCCCCGTCCCAGCACAATCGGTTCGGCACTCCTGCACGCCGTCGCGCAATATAGTCAGCACCGCGATCCCGATGATGATGTCACCCTGATCGTGATCCGCCATAATGCCTCAGCTTCACCACGGCTGTCGCTCTCCCAGAAACTCGACGTCTACGCCAAGGTTTTCGGCCTCAAGGCGGTTTGATCCCCGAGTCCAACAATAGCCGCCTCGAACGCCCTGAACGCTTGCCGGACCGAGGCGATCCTTCCCTCTTGATCCCCCATCGATTAGTCTCAAGCGACGAACCGAGACCGCGACGCGGTTTCACCGGTTCGTCCGTTCGAGTCGACTGTACGACTTCTGGGAGCCGCAACCGATGATCCGCGTGATCTGGCTTGTGTCGGGAATGGTCCTGCTTGCACCAGGAACAGGGTCTGGCGACGAGACTGCCATCCCCAAGCCGGAGCATCCTCGGCCTGATGCCATGCGCGTCCCGTGGGCCAATCTCAACGGGCAATGGGAATTCCGGTTCGACGCCAAGGATCAAGGGCTTATCGAGGGCTGGGAGCGGCTGGGCGCGGGCGGCTACGACCGCACGATCGTCGTTCCCTTCCCCTGGGAGAGCAAACTTTCCGGCATCCACCAGACCAAGGACGCGCCGAAGATCGCCTGGTATCGCCGCCGCTTCCGTGTCCCAAAGGAGTTTCCTTCCGGTCTCCGGGTCTGGCTCCGGTTTGGCGCGGTTGACTGGCGCGCCGACGTTTGGGTAAACGGGCGAAAAGCCGTCGAGCATGAGGGGGGTTACACACCATTTGAAGTTGATATCTCCGACACGATTGACCAAGACGCCGAGAACGTCTTGGTGGTCCGCGCGTTCGACCCCACCGACCCAGCCCTCCCAACGGGTAAGCAGGTTGGCTGGTACACGCCCAGCTCCGGGATCTGGCAGACTGTATGGCTCGAGGCTCGGCCGAAGACATATCTTGCCGGCTTCCAGATCACGACGGAGATCCAGCCCGCCAAAGTTCGAATAGCCGTTGACGTCGCGGGCCTCGACCGAGCGAAGTACGAAGTCTCTCTCAAGCCCAAAGACTCGTCGGTCAAGGCAGTTTCGCGACTGACCGGTCCACCCCCTCGATCCGACAACGTCGGGGTCGAGAAGTCGCTCGTGTCCGTCGAGCTGGAAGCTGCCGTCGAAGAACCCATGTTATGGACCCCGGAGACCCCAAACCTTTACGAAGCGAAAATCCAGCTCAAGGATCCCGAAGGCAAGGTGATCGACACGGTCGAGACCTACTTCGGGCTCCGGACGATCGGCCACGGCAAGTACGGTGAAGAACCGTTCGAGCGGATCCTCTTGAACGGAAAGCCGCTATACCTTCGGGCAGCCCTCGACCAATCGTTCAACCCCAACGGGATTTACACGGCGCCGGACGACGATTTTCTCAAGCAAGATATGATCATCGCCAAGATGATGGGACTTAATGGTTTGCGGATTCATATCAAGCCCGACGAACCCCGCCGGCTCTACTGGGCGGACCACATCGGCGTTTTGATTCTCGAGGACATGCCCAATACCTGGCGGCAGACAACGGCTGCTCGACGGGCGTGGGAGCAAACAATGCGGGAGACCATCGTGCGCGACCGCAATCACCCCGCGATCATAGCCTGGGTCGCATTCAACGAAACCTGGGGACTGGGCCGGCCCCAAGATTACAAGAAAGACCACGACACCCAGGCCTGGGTCGGCAGCATGGTCGAGAAAATCCGCACTCTCGACTTTCACCAGCGACTGGTCGAGGACAACTCGCCCTGCAACGACGATCATATCGCTGACACCGACTTGAATAGCTGGCACTTCTATATCGACGATCACAAGGCGGCACGGCGACACATCGAGGAAGTGGTTGCAAAAACCCATCCAGGCAGTCCATTCAACTATTGCCCGGGGGTTGTGCAGACGAGCCTTCCCTTGATCAATTCGGAGTATGGCGCTGTCTCGGCGGGCGGTGGCGACCGTGACATTTCCTGGGGTCTACGCGACTTGACGACCCAGCTTCGCCGGCATCGCAAGATTCAAGGGTTCGTTTATACCGAGCTTTCCGACATCGAATGGGAGCACAATGGGCTGGTCAATTACGATCGGACGCCCAAGGTCTTCGGCTACGACACCTGGCTGCCTGATATGCGGCCCAACGAGCTGTTGGGCGCCGATTTCATCGGGTACGACGCACCGCCAGCGATCGTGGGTAAACCCGGTGAGACGATCACCGTCCCGATCTTCGTCAGCCACTATTCCGATCGCAAGGGGCCGGCCAAGGTGCGCTGGTGGGTCAGTGGCTACGATTCGCGCGCCGATATTCGAGCCATTGTGGAGCCGAGAAACATCCCGATCACGTGGAAACCCTACGACGTCGTCGATCTAAAACCCCTCGAGGTCAAGCTGCCCGCCTATCCATTTGTTGGCGCGCTCCTGCTGACCTTGCGCGATGAGCAGAATCGACGGATCGCGGCCAACTTCGTCAACCTGGTCGTGCACCCGCTTCGTCCTTTACCGCGCATCGAGCGCCGCGGACCCAACGCAGCAATCGTCCGGTTCGCGCCGGGAGACTTCGCGATGCGGCAATGGACCGATCAAACAACCGAGCCTGCCGGTAAGGTCTACGGGAAGGGCAAGGGTTATTTTGAGTACCGGCTCCAAATCCCGGCCTCGGTCGCCAATGCCCGCCCCCAATCCTTCTATTACCTGCTTCAGGCGGGCTCGAAGGCCAGGCGCGAGCGCGTCGACTGGCCCGCACGAGTGAACCGCCAGGATTACCCCCAGACCGACCTGGCCCGCAACTGGCCATCAACGCTCGTCCTTTCCGTAAATGGACGGTCAGTCGACCGGGTCACGCTGGCCGACGACGCGGCCGACGCGCGAGGCGTTCTCTCTCACCTGGCGGGAGTCGAGCAGGGAAGTCACGGCGAACTCGTCGATGGGATGGTGACACTCACCGATCGCGACCGCGCCGGGCTCGCGGAAGGTCTGCCCATGATACTGCGGCTGGCCGTCCCCGATGACGCACCCAAACAAGGGGGCCTCTCGCTCTATGGTGCCAGCACCGGCGAGTTGCCCCTGGACCTCACGCTTGAGTTCACTACGCGCGATCCACTGCCCGACAACCTGGGGGTCGACCCGAACGCCCCGATCGCGGTACCCGCTGGGCCGTGAGAGGAGTGTGCCGCCGCCCCGGAAATGGCCCCTCTCCCAAGCGGCCTTCACGTCTCGTCGAAACCCACATCGAGATTGGAGACAACACCGCGGCTTGCACTCATAGGGCGTTCTGCCGATCGAGGAATCGCTCGCCACTGCCTGTCAACAGCCAGTGAGGATGGACCCCGGTCACTTCGATGAAGCGAAGAATCGAGTGCGCGGGGATGGTAAAGCCCGACTCGTAATGATGCAATGTTCGGAAGGGAATTCCCAGGGCTTCAGCCAAGAGCGGACCTCCGTTCTCGCCGTAGAGCGCGACCCGGATCTCACGAACTCGCACTGCAAGATCGCTCTTGAGGGTCTGCCAGTCGGAGTCAGAAGCGGGATTTTCCATGGACAGATCACCGTCCTTAATTCTCAAAATGATATGGCGTCATCGGCAGTGAGCAAAGCAGAGATTATGGGCGAAGCGTCGCGTTAGTGCCAGAGTAGGCACCAAGGAACGGGACGGAAAGGCTGCGCCAATTGATTCTGGCGGTCAGTTTCGAGACGCGCAATAAGGATCCCAATGGTCGCTGTAGGTCAAACAACATAACTCGGCCATTCGGTTGACGTTGTCGAGCTGCCACCGAGCTCCCGTTTGTTTGAGTCGGCGGCCGACCAAATTCTTGGCCGCGCCTTCGACCATTCCACTGCCGATTGACTGCCCCGTATACAAGCGGTGGCAGTAGTTGAGGCGCTCGGTATGCACGGCGAAATAGCTCATCAATTCGTCCAGTGGGGCGCGGTCGTCTGGTCCATCACCCGGTGTCAGCGTCTGGCCTAATTGGTCGCAGAGGCCAGCCCAGCCATCGGACAACAGTAACCCGCGGCCCCGGTTCAGCCATTCTGTCGCGGCCGCCGTTCCCTCGCCGTACTTTTTTCGCGCCGCGTCGGCGATGTGCTCGGCGGCGTGGTAGATATCGAGAACTTGAGTACAGCCAGGGAACTGTCGCGACGAGGCGTTCCAGATCCATTCGGCACCGTCTCCCAAGACGGTGATCGTGCTCCGATCCTCGATCCCCAACCGGATCGCCCATTCACCCCAACGGGGCGCGAAATCGTCGATCGTCTCGATCGCAGCGAACGCGAACCGCGTCGTTGGGGCGGGTAGATGCCGCTTGTCCCAATCCGAAGGCGTAGATGGTTCGCCACGCTCCCGGCGGGCGAAGATGCCAATCTTCATGTCCCGCCAACCTTCGGGCGTGTTGACCTTGGCAGCGTCGGTCTGGAATTCGATATCCCCGGGGGCATCAGCGAATGCCTTGGCCACGACCGGCGAATTGGCCCGGAAGTCGGCAATCCGAGTGGACTCTGCCTGGCAAGCTTGCCGAATCCGTTCATCGCTGATCGTCCAGCCACAGCACTCGGACAGTAGCCGCCCAGATGCCTCGAAGGAATTCTGGCCTCCAAGCAGACAGATCAGCCGGCTCGCCTGTCGCGTGAGGAACCCTTCCAGGCCCAAGAAACGATCAGCCGCGTAGCCCCCTAAATCACAGGATGCGCAGGAGAAATAGGTACGTCGAAGCACAATCGCCCCGAGTGCGGTCATCACCGTTTTAGGCGCACCGCCTTTGTGACGTCCCGTAGCTCCACACGGGCAGATTCGAGCGGCGCCCCCTTTTTTTCCAGGGTTTCTGCTCGGTTTTGCAGGGTTGACTCCAATGCTTTCTTCAAGAAGGCACGGCCGTTGCCCAGCAAGAACGATTCGCAATGGTCGAGTACCTGTCCGTAAGGGGCAGCGTCGGCGGCTGCCTCGAGTTCTTGGGCCATGACAACAGCCTGTTCGACGATGAGTCTTTGTAGCGGAGTGAGGCGATCAAGATCAGAGGGGAGCATGAGTGCATCATCCTTGAGCGGTGTTCCATCCTTAGGTAACGCCAACTACCGCTTTATACCCATCTCCCGACCAAACTGCCAGAATCTGTTGGCGCACCCGGACGGAAACAACTCGCCGAATCGGGAGCGAGGGCCCCTCGGTGCTCTCGAACGATGCCATTTCGGCGCCCACATTGCGCACTCGCGATTTTGACGCCCCACACAAAAGCTGTGCTAGCCCGATCCCCTGCAATCAAACGACATACGGCGAGCGAAAATCGACGCGAGAGGCGTTCTGGACATGGCAGAATTGTGGCACAAAGTGGCATGTTTTTCGGCATGGTTCAAAACGCCCGTTTTCGGGTGACATCAGGCCTCTCCGCGCGGACCCCGATCGTTCCGCGTCTGGAGCGGGTCTATGCCGCCATCTGGTTGGCGTGGAATGCTGCGGCTTTAGTTTCGCGAAAACCGGGTGTACCCCAGATCTTCCAGCCAGTGTGCATGCTGCTGCCCCGTCAGTAACTCGGCGGGACTCTTGTCGACTCGACTCGGGTCCTCACTGCGTAGGTACCGGCGGTGGTTCAGGAAGAACTGAAGCAACGTCAAGTAGTCCTTCCCTAACTGCCGCCGCAGGAAGAAGTAAGTTCGCAGCCGGCTGTTGAGGTTCTCGACCAGACTGCTGGCACGCACAACGCGATCGGATAGTTCCCGCACGTCGGCCCACACTCCGTGATAACGCCCTCGTAGCGTCTCCCGCAAAGTCGCGACACGAGACCACCGCTTTGGGTTCCACGTCGGCAGAAATTACACCTCCAAGACCTCCCGGGCGGTCGCCACACTGATCTGCCAGTCTTGGGCCAGGTTCTCCAGATCACGGTCCAGTTGCACAGTAAACGCTAAAAGGTTGTCTCCCTGATTCTCCAGCATGGTTCTGACCAGCTTGATCTGGTGCGGGCAGGCTGACTCGCGGGTGCGCAACTCCGCCACCACGAAGTCAAGCAGGTCGCGGCGGATCGCGTAGTTCGGACCGGCCACCGACAAGATGTCGTACTGTAGCCAATGGGCTAACAACGCCGTCTCTTCAGCCAACGCGATCGCCTTGGCTTCAGCCGACCGGGCGTACCCTAGTTTCCGGGGCAAACCCTGGATCTTCTTGCCGCGATAACGACGTCCGGGGATAGGTCGCTTTCGCTCAAGCTTGGTCCGGGCGTCGATGGCTTCGTAAGCCCGTTTCTCAAGGTAGCCGACCAGCGGCCCGATGGCGTACAACGCATGGAAAATATCACCGCGGCAGGGAACTTCAGGTAGAGCTTCCTTGTGTCCGGCGCGGAGTCCCGCGCCGAAATCGGCGACGTTGGCCTCGGGAGCGAAGCCTTGGTCGACCAGTTCCAGCAGCCGGATGCCCCAGGTATCGGCATCGCAATGCTGTTCCGGACTCAGCAAGAAGCAGACGGTGGATTGGGCATCGACCCCCACGAAGACCGGATCGCTTCCCTGGAAGATCTCATCGAGAAGACCGACGTGAATGCGGGAGAGGTCGTATTGTTGGTTGATTGCCTGGGCAAGAATAACAGCGCTGTGCACGATGTTGTGCACGGTCCCCACCGAGAGCCGGTAATCAAAGACGTCTTGAAGCAGTTCGATCACGCCGCGGACTGAACTATGGCAGATCAGCACCAAGGCCAAGACAAGTTGCCGCAGCCAAGTCTTGGTGACCGGCAGGTAGAAAAGGACGCCATCGGATCGACTCGAGGGTGCGAAGGCTTCGCTGAGCGCCTCCTCGGCGGTGTGAGCCTGCTGATAGAGAAACTTGCGACTGACTTCATACTCCCAGGCCAGGCCTGAGACAGGTTGAGCACCAGCGAGTACTTGGATAGCCAGATTTCGCCGTTCCTGGGGCAGCAGCCTCTTGGCCGCCCAGTCAGGGGGGCCGGGCAATTCTGCGACCGGCACCGACATCGGATTGCGTCGACGAGTACGAGAAAGTAGCTTGGGCGTCCATGCCTGTCTCCTTGATGGTGGTGCCGGGATTGTAAGCTCCAGCACTAACATGGAGGAGACAGGCGTTTTGGTAAACCTCGCTTTACTTGATCTCGTGTTACCTGAATTTGAACCAGGCCTGTTTTTCCGGGAGGTTTTTGTGCCACTTCACTCGCCGTTTCTGCGATGGCTTGTGCATCCCGCACGCCGGCGGGAGTGCCGATCTTCTTGTCCCTGTCCTGTCATGATTCACAAGCCCGAGCCAGGCGAGTGCGAACCGTGGCTCGAAAAGACGCTCAGCCATCGATGTCACATCGGCTCCATCGATGTCACATGGGCTCCATAGATGCCATAGATGCCATAGATGCCATCGATCTCACGGCCCGCGCGAGTGACATCTATGGGCGCGAGACGCGATGAGCGCCGAAATAAAGTGGGTGGCCCATAAATGCCGTCCAATTGCGAGTACCGGGAAGTCGCGCGCAACCCATCCTTCTCCCGCTCCACAACTCAGGGCTCGCGATGTCTGTCGTTGTCGCTGGCCAGAAAGGCAACTTATTTCCGGCCTTTTCCCAACCGGTGATTTCGCAGGATCGCTCGAAACCAGCCTCGCCAGCAGCCGCCCACAAGGAAACGCTCCCACCCGGTCGGCGTAACCCGGCTCTCACTCGGGCTGACCGCTTCCCGCCGCCAGACGACCCATGGCACACTGGCACCCTCCCTCCCCCACCGTCAATAATGCTGTCGCCTGGCGCCTGTCCTCGTCTGTTTCGGGCATGAGTCGTCGTATCCAAGCCACGCTCGACCGTTCAGCCATTCGGAAGACTACAAAACCCTGGAGAAGCGGGCTGATACCCCCACTCCTCAGGTGGTATCGGAAGCACAGGACGAGAAGGATTACGCGCCCAGGCGACAGCCAGTCCGGGTGGCGTTCAATCGTTATTTATGAAGGTTAACGCCAAATTAAGCAATCGGCCGTTCTCCCGGTCCGCATCGACCTTTTTCCGGTTGATGACCTAACTTTCGAACGGATGATGTTTCCGGACAGGGTCAAATGACAGCAGGGCACAATGACATGACGGACCTGATCGCTGAAATCTGGGCAGGCCTGAAAGACGCTGGGATGCCCGACGTAATGCTCTATCTTTCCGACGGTTCGGCCTGCCGGTGCCATTGGAACGACACGGCGCTGATCGGGACAGTACGCGTCGCCCTGCTGGCCGACCAGGAACGAAAAATCGTGCGAATCATGCCGATCCATGATTGCCAGGGGATCGGTATTGCCAGTCCCAAGGGCACAGACCCGGCCGGTTACCGTACCGTTGTTCATGGTAAGCTGAACGAGCGATTTCATCCGGAGCCAGCGGGTTCTTCACCGGCGTCCTGACCGGCCAAAACGGCACGTTCGGGCGGGGTTGGAGGCTGACTGCGGGGATGAAACCGCGTATGGACCTCGCGCAGCCGGCTCAGCTCAACCCGGGTATAGATCTGCGTGGTGGCGATCGAGGCGTGGCCCAGCATCTCTTGTACGGCACGAAGGTCGGCACCGCCGGCCAGCAGATGGGTGGCAAAGCTGTGCCGGAGCGTGTGTGGGCTGACGTCGCCGCGCAAGCCGGCTGATCGACAGTGGCGCTTGACAATCTGCCAGAGATCGACCCGTGAGAGCGGCTTTCCTGACTTCGTGATGAAGACATGGCGGGTTATGGCTCGACCTTTACCCAGGATCGGACGGTCGTGCTCAAGGTAGGACACCAGCGCGGCGACGGCACTCGATCCGAGCGGGACTTGCCGCTCCTTGCTTCCTTTGCCGAGGCACCGGGCCGTTCCGGCTTTCAAATCAAGATCACCGAGCCGCAGCCCGACGACCTCCGAGGCGCGACAGCCGGTTGCGTATAACGTCTCGAGCGCAGCCCGGTCGCGACGTCCCAGACGCGAGAGAGCGCTCGGCGACTCCACCAGTCGCACCGTTGCGGCCGGACTCAATACGGTCGGCAAGCGGTCCCAGACGGAAGGAGACACCAGCAGCTTGGCCACGTTCTCTTGAAGCCGGCCGTCAAAGATCAGGAACCGAAAGAAGGTCGAGAGGCTTGCCAGGTGCCGGCAGACGCTGCTGGGTGCCAGTCCGTCTCGATACAACCAGTCGACATAACCTCCCAGAGCCATCGCGTCGAGACTCGCCAGCTCTCCTGGTGCCTCGGACTTGCGCCAGCGAATGAATCGCATCAGGTCAGACCGGTACGCGGCGAGCGTGTGGGGTGAGACCCCGCACTCCGCCATCAGGTAATGCAAGAACGGCCCGACGGGATCACGCTTCTCGACGGGTCGGTTTGGTGTGCCATTCATCGACGATCACCGTAATTTTCCGTTTCTTGGTCTACCTGGGAAGCATCGGCTCGATCGCCGTCGAGCTTGACTCTAGACAAGTGCAGCAAAGATGATGTCGCGGGCGAAGAGCCGTCGTGCCAGCCGCGTATCGCGACGCCTACCCTTCTACTGGATCAAGGAGTCTGGTAGGTTGTTGACGCTTTGTCGATCCAGAAAAGCGGTCGACGTCGAACCCGGCGGAATTCGATGCATGTCCCGTTCTCGGAGGTCAAGCGGTTGTGGAACCGTTGCGCGTTCATTACGTGCGAAGTCGATTGATCGATCTCATGGAGCGCGATGCGCTCAGGCGGGGAACGTTTACACTGGCCAGCGGCCGGACCTCGCACTATTACATCGACGGGAGGAAGCTGACCCTTTCGGCCGAGGGAGCTGCACTCGTCGGCGCCGGCGTGCTCGAGCAAATTGCCCGCCATCCTGAGGTTCAGGCAATCGGGGGTCTGACGCTGGGAGCTGACCCGATTGTAGGTTCTGTGCTCGCGCTGGCCGCCGGTGCCGGGCTGGGCTACCTCCGCGGCTTCTTGGTTCGGAAAGAGGCCAAGGCCCACGGCACGGGGAAGCGAATCGAGGGACCGATCGAGGCAGGCTGCACCGTGGCGATCGTCGATGACGTGGCAACCACGGGCGGATCGTCGCTCCAGGCCGTTGACGCTGTCGAGGCGATCGGGTGCAAGGTTGCTGTGGTCATCGCCGTCCTGGACCGTCTCGAAGGCGCTGACCTCGCCTTCGCTGCCCGAGGGTTGCCGTTTCACGCCCTTCTGACGATCCGCGACCTCGGCATCGAACCCTCCCAGCCTGGAGATTGAGTGCGGAGTCGGCAGCGGCGATGAGTGAGATCGCTGGTTCTCTGGCCCCGCACGAGGCGGGGAGACCTGGTGGGATGGAGCCATGGAGACGAGCCTGCACCGCGCGCTCAAGGATTGGTACGCGTCGGGGGAAAACCATCGTTGCGAGGTCTCGATCGCGGGCTTTCGGATCGACGCCATCGATGACTCCGGCCGGCTGATCGAAGTTCAGTCCGGGGCCCTCGGGCCGCTCTGCACGAAACTGCAGCAACTGCTGCCCGCGTATCGCCTTCGAATCGTCAAACCGGTCGTCTTTGGGCGCCGGTTGATTCGCAGGTCGCACAGGGGTGGGCCAGTCGTCTCGACGCGTCGGAGCCCGAAGCGCGGCACGCTCGCAGACGTATTCGACGACCTCATCGGCGTTGTGCGGGTTTTTCCCCACCCAAACCTCGAAATCGAAGTCCTCGGAGTCACGATCGACGAGGTGCGCGTTGCCCGCAGACGCAGGCCGGGCTATACGGTCGCCGACCGCTGTCTGGGAGAGATTCATGAGGCGACCACTCTCGCTCGGGCCGGTGACCTCTGGACGCTCTTGCCACAGGGCTGTGACGGTGGCAAGCCTTTCACAACCTTCGACCTGGCCGAGCGGCTCGATCGCCCTGTCTGGTTTGCTCAGCGGGTGGCCTACTGCCTTCGCAAAACCGGCGCGAGTCGCGTCGTGGGCAAGACGGGCAACATGTTGATTTATGTCAGAGAGGCCTCAGGCCAATGATCGGGGACCGGAGCAACGTCCCAACGCCGTCCTTCGGCCCCATGCCGGTTCCCTGGGTGCTGTTCGGAGGTTAAGCTGTCTCCATGGAGTGGCCACGACCCGGCGGTCCGTTCCCAAAAACGGAGCTTCGAGATGCAGACGCGAGACCGAGCACACCCAATTCGGGCGCAAGTGTGGGGCAGCGGCATGCTTGTAATCCTGCTGCTGGGGGCTTTGGCGCCCGCTCAGGAGGCCAAGGTGGTAGCCCAACCTGCGAGACTGCCTCCGAACTCGTCGGAGGAGCCGCTGGTGCCCGTCGCCTCAATGAGCCGGGCCGCGATCTTTCTCGATCAAGTGGCGCTCTCCTGGACCCGGCAGCACAAATGTGGGACCTGTCACACGAACTATCCCTATCTTGCTGCTCGGCCGCTATTGAAACAGCCCGCGGCGCCCGCGATGGCGGAGGTCCGGCGTTTCTTCGAGGAAAGGGTCGCTCATTGGGACGACGCCGACAAGCCAGCCAAGCCGCGGTGGGATGCCGAAGTCGTCGCGACAGCCGAAGCGCTGGCGCTCAACGATTCCGCCGTGTCCGGCCAGCTCCAGCCCCTGACGCGCAAGGCACTCGACCGGATCTGGTCGGTTCAAAAACCCGATGGCGGTTTTACCTGGCTCAAGTGCGGCTGGCCTCCGCTTGAAAACGACGACTACTATGGTGCGGTCGTTGCCGCCCTCGCGGTCGGCCATGCGCCTGCCGATTATGCTCGAACTGCCGTCGCGCAAGCGGGCCTGAATCGGCTGCGAGGCTATTTTGCGAAGAATCCCCCGCCGAATCTCCACCATCAGACCATGCTGCTCTGGGCATCCACCCATCTGGATGGCTTGATGACCGCCAAAGATCGACGCGAAACGATCAACCGGCTTCGCGCGGTGCAGCGCAACGACGGTGGCTGGAACCTTCCCTCACTAGGTGACTGGAAACGACGCGATGGCACATCCAATGATACCGCGTCTGATAGCGATGGCTACGCGACCGGATTGGTGATCTTCACCCTCCGACAAGCCGGTGTTCCTGTGTACGACCCAGCTCTCAAGCGTGGGAGTGCCTGGCTTTTGTCGCATCAGCGCGCGTCCGGCCGCTGGTTCACCCGGTCGCTGAACAACGACGGCCAGCATTACATCACTCACGCCGGCACAGCTTTTGCCGTTCTCGCCCTCCAAGCCTGTGACGCTGCGATCGATCAGACTGGCGAGCGACAGCCGATCAAGCCGCCAGAGCATACTGGATCGACTGTTCACGCTTCGTTGCCGATAGTCAGCCACCATAACAGGCCCGCAACGCACACGCCGTGATCGATCCGGCCCTGCTCGATCAGTGACCGGATCGTGTGGACGGGGAACAGCTCGACTGTCAGCTCTTCGCTCTGATCGGGGTTGGGATCGGCAATCCGCCGCACGTCGCGGATCACGATGGTCGTGATCCGCATCGACAGGAGCGCCGGGTTTGGCCAGATGGTGCCGAGCCGCTCGGGGGGAAGGCCGGCATAGCCGGTCTCCTCGAGCAACTCGCGGGCTCCGGCGGAGCAGGGGTCCTCGCCGGGCTCGAGGAGCCCCCCCGGCGTCTCCAGGCTGTCGCGCCTCGAGCCGCGCGAAACTGACGGACCAGTACTACGCTCTGTTCCGGGGTGATGGCCACCACATGCACCCCGTCGGCCAGGTAAGTGACGTAATACTCGTGGATCTTACCGCTTTGGCGAGACCGGAACCGCTCGCGGCGAAGGCGAAGTAACCAGTTCTCTGCGAGGGTTTCATCGTGAGTACCCGCGCCGCGCTGACCCAGGACGGTTCTGCGGTCGATTCGGAGTTTTGATCGGCCACGGATTCAACCCTCACATGACGAATGACTATCGCGGATTGTAACGCGCCCGCGGTACCGCGGCCCGCCCCAGCTTGGCACCGGACGAAATTCGGGGATAATACCCCATCACGCGAAAGGGTCCGATGGTGACTACTACGAAACCGCTGGCTCCATCCGACGCGGTCGAGCCCAGCCTCTCCGCTCACGACCGGAGCACTCTGATATCGTCTGAGAGCTTGGCCGGGCAAAGCGAAGAGCGGCCAAGGCATCACCGAGGGTGGCGCTGGCTGCTGCTCGGCGTACTGATCACGGGTGGGCTGGCCGGCGGAGCATGGTACATGTTCTTCCGGCAGGGAGAAGAAGAGACAGATCTCGTGCTCCAAGGAAATACTGACCTACGCCAGGTCAACCTGTCTTTCAAGGTCGATGGCCGCGTCGAGACACTCGCTGTGGACGAAGGAGACGCGGTCAAGGCCGGTCAGGTCATCGCAACTCTGGACAAGCGCTATTTCGAGGACGAGCTGCGTGTGGCGCAGGCCCTGCGAGATAACCTCGCGGCGAACCTGGCGAAGCTCGAGCATGGCTCGCGGCCCGAGGAGATCGCCGAGGCGCGGGCCCAGACGGCCGCCAAGGAGGCAACGCTGGCCCAGGCCAGGTCCGATTACGATCGGTACAAGGAACTGGAAAAGACCCCGGGGGCGGTCAGCAAGCAGGACCTCGCGAAGTACGCCGCGCAACTGGCCGTGGCCGAGGCCGACGTGAGGTACGCACACCAGTCGCAGCGATTGTCGGAGATCGGCCCACGCCAAGAGGACATCGACGCCGCCCGCGCACTGCTCAACCAGGAAGCCGCGAATATTATTCAAATCAAACGTAAACTCGCCGACAGCAACTTGCTGGCGCCGAACGACGGCGTCATCCTCACTCGCTCCCGTGAGATTGGCGCGATCGTTCAGGCTGGCGATACGGTCTTCACACTCACCCTGACCACCCCGGTCTGGGCGCGCACCTACGTCAACGAACGAGACCTCGGCCTTGTCCGTCCCGGGATGCCCGCGCTCATCACGACCGATACAGACCCGCGTCGGCCTTACTCTGCGCACATTGGCTTCATCTCCCCAACCGCTGAATTCACGCCCAAGACGGTCGAAACGCGGGAGATCCGCACCAACCTGGTCTACCGGCTGCGCGTGGTCGTGGACAACCCCGACGGCGGCCTGCGGCAGGGCATGCCTGTAACAGTCAGAACGCGTCTGCCCCAACCGCGACGCTTGACGCTCTGGCAAAAGCTGCGCGGCGGTGACTAAGGCCATGTTCGATGAAACGCTGATCCTCGCCGAGAGCCTCACCAAGCGGTTCGGCACCGCCGCGTCGCCGGCCATCGATCGGCTTGATGCTCGCGTCGCTCCCGGGCAAGTCACGGGCATTGTCGGCCCCGATGGCGCCGGCAAGACGACTTTGCTGCGTCTGTTCGCAGGCCTGCTGCTGCCCACCGCCGGCCGGCTCCTCGTCTGCGGCGCTGACACACGCACGGAACTCGACAAGATCCGGCAGCAAGTGAGCTATATGCCGCAGCGTTTCGGCCTGTACGAAGACCTGTCGGTGCAGCAAAACCTCAACCTGTACGCCGACCTGCGAAATGTGACGGGCGACGAACGTCGAGTCGCCTTCGAGCGGCTACTGGCCTTCACCGATCTCGAGCGATTCACCAGCCGGCTCGCCGGCGCCCTTTCCGGCGGGATGAAACAGAAGCTCGGACTTGCCTGTGCCTTGATTCGGGCTCCCCGTCTCCTGCTGCTTGACGAGCCCTCGGTCGGCGTCGACCCGATCTCGCGCCGCGAGCTGTGGAAGATGGTCTATGACCTCGTCGATCGGGGTATCGGCGTTGTCTGGAGTACGTCTTACCTCGACGAAGCCGAGCGCTGCGCCCAGGTGTTGTTGCTCCACGAGGGAAAGGTCCGCTACGAGGGACCGCCTAGGGAGCTGACGGCGCGCGTCGCGGGCCGCAGTTTTCTGGTGGCAGGAACGGGCCAAGCCGGGCGGCAGCTTCTGGCTCGAGCACTGAAGCGACCGGAGATCGTCGACGGTGTGATCCAGGGACGCAACATTCGACTGGTGACAAAGCAGGGAGTCCCACCGCCAACGGCGGGCGATCTGGGCGCCCTTGCGCCCTGATCAAGCCGGCACCACCACGCTTCGAGGATGCCTTCGTGGACTTGCTTGGCGGCAGCGTCAAAGATGCATCGCCCCTGTCCGGTACCTCCCATCAACCGGAAGACGACGGCGCACCGGTCGTGCACGCGGAAGGGTTGACCAAGAAGTTCGGAGATTTCACGGCCGCCGACCAAATCACCTTTCGCATCGGGCGCGGTGAGATCTTCGGCCTTCTGGGCCCTAATGGGGCCGGCAAGTCGACGACATTCAAGATGATGTGCGGCCTGTTGCGGCCGACCGCCGGCCGCGCCCGCGTCGCCGGCCTCGATCTTTACCAGGCCGCGGGCGCGGCCCGCGCTCGCGTCGGTTACATGGCCCAGAAGTTCTCGCTCTACGGCGATTTGAGCGTGCGCCAGAACCTGAACTTCTTCGCCGGCGCGTACGGGCTCGCGCGGGGCGCCGGCGCGAGCAGTGCGATCGGATGATCACAGCATTTCGATTGAGACCGTATCTCGACTCGAGCGCGGGGCTCTTGCCGCTGGGTCTCAAGCAGCGCCTCGCTCTGGCCTGTGCTGTCATGCACGAGCCCGCAGTGCTGTTCCTGGACGAGCCGACTTCCGGTGTGGATCCGCTCACGCGGCGCGAGTTCTGGTCGCATATCAATGCCATGGTGGAACGGGGCGTCACGGTGATGGTAACGACACATTTTCTGGACGAGGCTGAGTATTGCGACCGCGTCGCTCTGGTCTACCAGGGCCGGGTCATTGCCCTCGGCTCGCCCGACGACCTGAAGGACCGCATCCGCAGTGCTCAAGAGCCCGAGCCCACGCTCGAGGATGCCTTCATCGCGCTGGTCGAACAATCCGATCGCGGAGAGCAACCATGACCCGTTGCGCGGGCGAGCTCCGGGGGCCCTCTCAACAGGGTGGTGTTTCCTCCAGGGCAGAGCCGCATGGCGGTGGCCGGCTGCGACGGCTGGCCGGGTTGATCCGTAAGGAATCCCTCCAGATGCTGCGCGACCCTAGCAGTTTCATGATCGCCGGCGTCTTGCCGTTATTGTTGCTCTTCATCTTTGGCTTTGGTGTCACGCTCGACCTGCGTCGGGTGCCCGTCGCGGTCGTGGTCGAGTCGCCGTCTCCCGAGGCCGATAGCTTCCTCGCCTCGTTCCGAAACTCGCGCTATTTCGAGGTACGTTTCGCACGGCACCGGAAAAATGTCGAGCACGACCTGGTGTCGGGACGGCTCAAAGGGATTGTCGTGCTGGCGGCCGACTTCAGCGACCGTCTCGGTCGAGGCGAGACAGCCCCGATCCAGGTGCTCGTGGACGGCAGCGACCCCAACACGGCCGGCCTGGTAGCGACCTACGTCCAGGGCGTGTGGTCGAACTGGCTTGACCAGGAAGCGACTGCGCGAAACACCCTGGTGGACCGGCCCAAGGCGGCGCCGCGTGTCGTAACCGATTCGCGCAACTGGTTTAACCCCGAGCTCGACAGCCAGTATGCTCTGCTTCCCGGCGCGGTGGCGATCGTTTTGACATTGATCGGCACTCTCTTGACGTCACTTGTCGTGGCTCGGGAGTGGGAGCGCGGCACCATGGAGGCACTGCTGGCCACCCCGATCACGCCGGGCGAATTGTTGGCGGGTAAGATCGTTCCCTACTTCGTGCTTGGAATGAGTGCGATGGTGCTCTCGGTGGCCGTTACCGTTTTTGGTTTCGGCGTTCCATTTCGAGGCTCGGTCCTCGCACTCCTGGCGATCTCGTCTGCGTACCTCGCCGTAATGCTGGCGCTGGGCCTCTTGATCTCGACTCTGGCGAAGAATCAGTTCGCCGCCAGTCAAGGGGCGTTGATCGCAGGGTTCCTCCCAGCCTTTGAGCTTTCCGGCTTCATCTTCGAGATCGACAGCATGCCTGCGCCGATCCGCCTGCTCGCGTCCGTACTCCCTCCACGTTACTTCGTCTCCAGCCTGCAAACGCTTTTCCTGGCCGGAGATGTGCCGAGCGTGCTCGTTCCCAACGGCTTGGTGCTCTTGGCGATGGCGACGGGGTTGTTCGTTGCGCTGGTGCGGGCCACCCCGGTACGCCTGGAGTAAACCCATGTGGTTGCGGATTCGTTCCCTGATCATCAAGGAATTGCTCGCGGTCTGGCGCGACCCCAAAGGCCGGTTCGTGCTCTTGGTGCCACCGGTGATCCAGATGCTCATTTTCTCGTACGCGGCGACGCAGGAAGTGAAAAACGTACGCATCGCCATACTCAACCAGGACATGGGAATCTACGGGCGGGACTTGGTGGCCCGGTTTGAGGGCTCGCCGAATTTCCGCGAAGTCGTCCACTTGCATGCCGATGCCGAAATCATTCCGGCGATCAATTCGCGCAGCGTGCTGATGATTGTGCACATCCGGCAGGACTTCTCGCGCCTGGTGTCTGCCGGCAGGCCGGCACCGGTGCAGCTCATCCTCGATGGCCGCAGCTCCAACGCGTCTCAGATACTTGGCGGCTATGCGCAGCAAATCATTGGTGGTTACAGCACCGAGCTATCCGAAACCCAGGCCGCGCGAACGCCGCCGCCGGCGAGCGTCGTGGTATCACGCGCGTGGTTCAATCCCAATCTTGATGCGCTCTGGAGCACGGTCCCCAGCCTGGTGGGCATCCTGGTGGCCCTCGAGGGGCTGATGGTGACGGGGCTGTCGGTGGCTCGCGAGCGCGAGCTCGGCACCTTTGATCAGTTGCTTGTATCACCGCTGGGTCCCGGTGAGATTGTTGTCGGCAAGACAGCAGCCGGCTTTGTTGTCGGTATGGCCGAGGGAACCCTCATGACGACGGTCGCGGTGTCGTTCTTTCGCATTCCGCTGGCTGGCTCGATCGTGCTGTTGTACGTGAGTATGGCCGTGTATCTGCTTGCACTTCTCGGCATCGGACTCTTCATCTCGTCGCTAGCCAACACGCAGCAACAGGCGATCCTCGGCACGTTCTCGTTCATGGTGCCCATGATGCTCCTCTCGGGATTTGCCAGCCCGGTCGAGAACATGCCGGACTGGCTGCAATATGTGACGCTCGCCAACCCGGTGCGACATTTCATGGTGATCGTCAAAGGCGTTTTTTTGAAGGCAATGCCGGCCCGCGACGTGCTGAACAGCCTCTGGCCCTTGGTCTTGATCGCGGCAGCGACTCTCACCGGGTCGACGCGGCTCTTCCGGCGGCGGGCTGGATGATGTGCCCGAGCTCGCCTTTCTCCACGGGCTCATCTACCCGGAGGGACAGGTGATTCATGCTGTAGTTCGGCAGTACCTTGTTGTTGTTCCCGGAGCGGTATGAGACTTGGCATGTACACGGCACCGCTGACCGTCCAGCCACCGCGCTAGAACTCATGCCAGCAAGACACGATCGACCAGCATGGCAACTCCGTCCTGGTCGTGACGGCCGGTGATCAGGTCGGCGGCCGCGAGCACTTCGGGCCGGGCGTGGCCCATGGCGACGCCCAAACCAGCGTTGCGGATCATGGGGATGTCATTCACGTCGTCGCCAATGGCGCAGATCGCGCGCAAGATCAACACCCCAGAGCGCTGCAAGGTGCTGGATCGCGGCCCACTTGCCGGCGTCGTGACGCAAGACCTCGCACATGGTTCCTCGGTAACGCGGGCTCCGCTGCACAAATGATTGAATCCGCCCGGATAGCCTGCCGTGGGCAGCTTTTTCCAGGTCAAGCATCTGGTCGCGCGTGCCAATGGCGCATACGTGGAAGAGAGGTACGCGGCTCTCGTCAGCCGGATTGAAAGCATGCTGTCGGACCATCGCGCTCTTCCAGTCCGAAACGATCTCGGCATGCTCGCGGTTTTGCGAAACATAGTCGTCGAAGCCATCGCGACCAGTGGGGTAGCGAGCGATGACGAAGTCGGCTTCGTCCGGGGCACGGTCGGTGAAAATGACCGCAGGGTGATCATGGGTGTGGAAAAGAGTGAGCACATCGCGAGCAAGTGAATCGTCGAAGTCAGCCCGCCAGAGGGTCCCGTGTCCTATCGGGTCTTTGATGATGGCCCCCGAGTTGCAGACCAGCGGGGCGTCTAGCTCGAGCTGCAGGGCGATAGGCCGGGCGCGGCGATAGCGCCGACCGGTGCACAGAACTGGACGGATTCCCGCTTGGGCTGCACGCGCGACGGCTGCAACGGTCCGCGGCCGCAGCACCCCGCCCGGGTCCAATAGCGTTCCATCAACGTCCAGGGCCAAGATTCGGTAACGAGTGGCCGACATCGACTGTCCAGGCCGGCGCGGGATTGACTCGAGCTCGACGATTGTGCCGGGAAACAACCGCCGACCCGGCACAATTTGATCAGCCGGTAGGTGGTTCATCGTATGCCACAGCTTGCTCCGCGGCCAAGGCCAGTCGACAGAGGGTGCGCCGCCTACTAAGATTGTGTTGAGAACAGGCGATTTTCCGTCCAACTCGAACCTCGACGGGACGAGATCCCATGTCAGAGCAAGAATCTGCCGGGAACCGCCATCGGCTGCGGGTATGGATCAAATTGGCAATCACATCGGGCTTGCTCGACAAACTCCCCCCGGAATATCACCCCGAGGGACATGAGAAAGCCGTTAGTACCGAGTCCTACGCCCGTCATCTCCTGGCGGAGTTGCGGGATCCCGATTCCAGCAAACGGACAATCAAGCAGATCATCGCCGATGCCCGGCAATTCCAGGTCTGGGTTGAGGCCAGGCAAAAAGACTACCGCCGCTTGGTCTTGAGGGAATTGGGATACCAGCGGAAGCACGAAGCGATAACCGCCGAGACGAGGCCTTCGGCCTCGACTGATCGAGAAATCAAGCCGACCCGAACGCACGTCAGATCCCGCGATCCGGCCTCGAACCCGATGTGGGACGACTGGCTTGACGCCTGAAGTCGCTCGGCCTGCGCTCCTTGCACGTCTTGAACGCGAGATCATCTCTCAGTGCGTACGCCCGGGCTCTACGATCGGGCTCTTCTTGGGCTTGTCGCTAAGCATGTGCTGCGGCGAAGGCGTCGTCCTTGGGAAGGAACCCGAGGAGCTCGGCGGCGTCCGAGAGGTCCCAGCGCATACCGTGGTTGCGCGACATCCCGTTGACCAGCACGAACGAGCGGTCTTCGATCTCGGCCTCGACGGCGCAGTCAAAGAGGTGGACCAGGTCCGCGTTGGAGAGCCACATCTGGCGCGCCCAGTCGTCGGGGAGGGTCTCAGGTCGATTTTTCCCCTCCTGGATGTGGCCGAGCCGCAGCGCGATGAAGGTCATGTCAAACGCCCGGGCCAGGCTGCGGCCCAGCCGTTCGCCGACCAGTTTCGTCACGGCGTAGGGCCCGTCCGGCATCGGCTTCATGTCGACGGAGATCGGTTCGTCGCCGTGAACCCGGCAGCCTCCCACGACGTGGTTGGAGCTGGCAAATATCAATCGCTCGACTCCGGCGAGAGCTGCTGCATGGAAGACATTCGCAAGGGCGTCCAGGTTGGGCTCGACCAGGTCATCCCACGAGGCGAACTCGTCGGTGTTGGCTGCCAGGTGGACGACCGTGTCGACACCGTGGAAGTGCGTGATCCAATCGTCATCGAGAACAGTCAGGTCTGCGGCGATCACGTCGGGATCATCCTCGGAGGCCGATCGATCAATCAGAACCAGATCGTAAACGTCGGACCAGGCTGAGCGGAGCTTGGACCCGATATTGCCACAGGCTCCGGTGATCAAGACGGTTCTGGGCTCGCCTTCAATCGACTCGGGAAACGATTCATCCTCGATCTCCGTTTCGTCTTCAGCAAGGTCGGCGCCGGCGTCGAGTACGCCGATGCCTTCGGACTCAAAGATGGGAAGGTGGGATCCTGCTGGCCGTACGGCCCGCCCTCCTTCCTCACCAGGCTCGTCGTATTCCGAGGTTTGATCGAAACGCATGGTCGAAGTCCTCCGTTTGGGCCAGCGCAAGCACGCACGGTCTCGTTCGCCCGAACTGGTGTCATAGTGTAGCAGGTCAGTTGCTCTTAGAAAGTCCGACGTGCGAAAAACTGTCCATCCACCGCTCCCAAACCCCCCGGCCGTGCTTGAACGCCCGCTCCGGAGGCACGGATCAACTTCGAGCAGGAGCCGCCATTCTTTGCGCCGTTAGGCTCCGCAGGAGTTTGTCGACGGCCTCCAGAAAGAAAAAATCGCCCCACATCACCGATTCATCAACGCCGAGTTTTTTGTGGAAATGATACACTGCATGCTTCACGACGCCCTGCCAGCCGGGAGTGGACCAGGCCAGGTAGCGGTCTGCGCATAGTGCGTCGAGTATCGTGAGTGTGGCGTCGCGATAGCGTGTGGCGCGCGCCGGATCGCTGGGACCGACCAGATCGGCAAGGTTCCAGAGGCCCGAGGCCGCGATCGCCGCGGCCGAGCTGTCGTCAATCCGGTCGCGACCTAGAGGAACGTCGAAGTCCCAAGGGGGAATCAAGCCGCCCTTGCAGCGGGCGATATAACAATCGGCATTGCGGCGAGCGACATCCAGAAAGGCCGCCTCGCCCGTGTACGAGAAAACCGTGCCGAAGCCGTAAAGCGACCAGGCCAGCCCGCGCGCCCACGTGGAATCGGCAGTGAGTCCCTGGTGAGTCGATTGCCGCAGGAACACGCCAGTCTGGAGGTCGAAAATGCCCTCGTGCGCCGTGGATCCGTCGCCGCGCACCAGGGTCCGCTCGGTTGTGCGGCAGTGAGCCACGGCCAGCCGGTAAAGCTCCGCGTCGTCCGTCTCTGTCGCGGTGTAGAAGATCAGCGGCACGTTCATCATGATGTCGATGAACAAGCTATCGGGTGCCACGAACGATCGCAGGTAGGCTCCTCGTTCAGAAAACCTCAAGGCCAAGGTGCGGCCCGCTGTGATCAAAACCTGGCGGAGTGCGTCCTCGCCGGTTGAGCGATACCACGGGAGATAGGTATTCAGGAAGATGAACCCGAGGTCGTGGACATTGCGGTCGTTCTGGCGGGGCTCCAGGCGTCGGGAGTAGTGCTCGGCGGTCCGTCGCCACCAGCCGTCGCCGGTTCGCCCTGCGATGAGCCACATCATGCCGGCGTGAAATCCCCCGCACCAGTCGGTCCAGCTCTCTCCCGTATGGTTCCATCGGCCGTCTTCGGTGTAGATCGGGAAAAAGTCCGGGGCACGCTCGACGGTGGCGCGCACCTGCCCAGCGGCGAATTCAAACGCCTGCTCCAGCCGCGGTAAGAGCCCGGTGCGATCGATCTGTCGTGGCTCGGCCATCGTGTCTTGTCCTCTGTTCTCAGAGTGAGCCGATCGAATCACGGCGTCAACACGAGAGTCCTTGAAACCGACCGACCGGGGCTTGGGCCGGGCGATCAGCTCTGCTAAAGTGACGCTCTTGTGTGGGCTTTTCATTGAGGGAGATTTCCCATGGACTTCGACCAGCTCATCCGGTTTGCAGCCGGGCAGGGGGCCTCGGATGTGCACCTTCAGACCGGGGCCTCGCCCCTCTTGAGGATCAGCGGCCAGATTCGCACTGTCGAGTCGCCGCCGGTCGTCGGCCAGGAGCTGCGGCAGTTCATAATCTCGATCAAGCAAGGGCTAACCGCTGAAGAGCTCGATCGGGCGCTTTTTCAAGGTCTCGACTTTTCCTACGCGATCCCGGGGGTCTGCCGGTTTCGCTGCAACATCTACAGCCATCTGGGAACTCCGGCGATGGTGCTGCGGGTTGTAGGGCTCAAGATTCGAACGCTCGAAGAGTTACACTTGCCCGAAGTGCTTCGCACCATCACACTTTCACTCCGTGGTTTGACATTGCTTACCGGCACGACCGGCAGCGGCAAAAGCACCACACTGGCGGCGATGATCGACCTGATCAACAATTCCTACCGCTGCAAGATCATCACCATCGAAGACCCGGTCGAGTACATGCACACCAATCAGAAGGCGATGATCTCGCAGCTCGAGGTCGGTCAGGATACGCCGTCGTTCGAGCAAGGGCTGAGGCAATCGTTGCGGCGAAGATCCCGACGTGATTCTGGTCGGCGAGCTGCGTGACAGTGAAACCATGCGAATGGCGCTGCGGGCCGCCGATACCGGCCACCAGGTCTTCGCGACCGTGCACAGCTCGAATGCGGCCCAGACGATCGAGCGGATCCTCGCGATGGTCCAGCCCGAGGAACGAGCGATCGCCACCTCGCAGTTGGCTGGCTCGCTGGAAGCAATTATCTCCCAGCGCCTGGCAGTCACCCGCGACGGCAACCGCTGGCCGGCCATGGAGATCCTCCGCGGCGGGCCCGTCACCTCCAAATACATCATGGAAAACCGCCTGAGTGAACTGAGCGACTTCATCGGCACGCGAGAAGGAGGCATGCAGCGCTTCGATCAGCATCTACTCGACCTCTATCACAAGAAAATCATCTCGGGCACCGAGGCGATGCGGCTGGCGACCAACACCGAGGCCGTCGCCCTGGGCATGCGCGGAATCCACTAAAACTGTTTCTGCCGTAGACCATGGATATGAACCGTGAGCTCCTGGCGTCGGGCTGGAAACGGATTCAAGCAGGTGACCTGCCCGGCGCCGAAGCAATCTACCGGCAAGTCGTCGGTTCCGACCCATCACTCGCTCAGGCGTGGTTTCAGCTCGGGACGGTCAACCAGCTCCAGGGAAAGCTCGACGAGGCCGTGACCAGTTATGCGCGGGTGCTCCAGCTCGTGCCCGACCACGTCGAAGCACTCAACAACCTGGGTGTCGCACTCCAGGCCCGGGGAATGCCGGAGGAAGCCCTCGCGTGCCTGCGACGCGCCGTGCGCTCGAGCCCCGGTTACGCCGATGCCCACAACAACCTCGGCAATGCGCTTCAAGACCAGGGGAAGCTCGATCTAGCAGAGACCTCTTATCGGCGGGCGATTGAGCTCAAACCCAACTCGCTCGATGCAAACCACAATCTGGGTAATGTTCTCCGTGCTCAAGGCCGCCTGGCCGAGTCCGCGGCGAGCTACGATCGAGCGCTGGCAATCGCGCCAGACCATGCCCAGGCTCACTTGAGCCGGGCAATGGCATGGCTTCAAATGGGCGACTTCGAGCGTGGCTGGGCCGAATACGAATGGCGGCTCCAGTGCACCGATTATGCAATGCCTGACTTGCGGCGCCCGCTCTGGAATGGCGACTCGCTCGCCGGCCGCACGATCTTGCTCTACGCCGATCACGGCCTGGGCGACTCGCTTCAGTTCATTCGGTATGCACCGCTTGTCAAAGAGCGTGGCGGCCGGGTCATTGCGGCCTGCCAGAAGCAAATCGCCCGACTGGTGGCGAGCTGTCTCGGCGTCGACGCGGTATTCGCCGAAGGAGAGCTGCTGCCGGAATTCGACGTATACGCTCCGCTCATGAGCTTGCCGAGAATCTGCGGGACGACCCTTTCTTCGGTGCCGGCATCGGTCCCTTATCTCACGCCTGACATCAGCCTGGTCACGGATTGGAGAGGCGAGCTGGAGCCGCTTGCCGGTTTCAAAGTCGGCATCGCCTGGCAGGGAAATCCTCGGCATCGCCGGGACCGGCAGCGCTCCGTTCCGCTCGCCTGTTTCGAACCATTGGCCCAAATTGCGGGAGTCCGGCTCATCAGCCTCCATAAGGGCTTCGGGATCGAGCAGCTTGCAGAGGTCCAGGACCGCTTCGCCGTCACTGACCTGGGAAGCCGGTGTGATTTAACCGAAGCGGCGGCCGTGATGAAATCGCTCGACCTGGTGATTGCTCCGGATACCGCGCTGGCTCACCTGGCCGGGGCGGTCGGCGTGCCGGTTTGGGTTGCTCTTTCCTTCGCCGCAGATTGGCGCTGGCTGGTGGATCGAGTCGATAGCCCGTGGTACCCCACGATGCGCTTGTTCCGGCAGAAGACTTGGGGAGACTGGCACGAAGTCTTCGAGCGGATGGCGGCCGCGTTGCGGCAAACGATCGAGGGGAACCAGCCCGATCCCCACACGCCGCCGTCCGGCTGATCAAGCCACTGGAAAGCGCTCACACGTTTTGTTCATCGAGCGATGTTTCCCCGAGGAATTGGTTTTGGTGAGCGGTCACGCGAGCAATGCGATCTCCTTCTGGCGACGGAGCCGCCGCGCCGTCGCTTCTTCCCACTCGATCTCTTCGTGTTCGAGCCAGGCGCGGGCGAGGCTCCTCCAGGGTTCGGGAATCGGGACCCCCAACTCGGCGTGGCGGACGACAATGCCAGCGAGTGCCAGCCGCGCCAGCTCGTCCCAAGTCTCGGGCGGACCCGGCGGGTCCAGACTGTTTTGCAGGATCTCGATCGAGGCGTCGAGCGTACGGCTGTCGGCAAGCCGCTGTTGCACCTGCTCAAAGGTCAGCGGGTTGCGGTCGTCCATCAGCTCTTCATAGAGCCGGCCGTGGACCCTTTCAAACGCCGCATCCAGGGCGTCGGCCGCTTCGTCGTTCTCGTAGCTCTTCACTCCCCAGTTGCCCATCGGCTTACGAATTGAGTTGTCAGGTTTCGGATTTGGGACTTGCGGCGAGTGGCCGCGCCATCCTCAAGAGCGCCGCGAGTCGATGCGGCGGCGCGACGAAGGTCGGGCAAGTGATCGGCGTGCGGCGGACCATTTCAGCAGGACTCAACAGTTCACCCGCGATGGTGCCGAAGTGGCAGCCGGCCTCGCTCGCGATGACCACGCCGGCCGCGATGTCGTGAGTGTGTTCGCCCAGGAGCGTGGTCGCCGTGAGCCGATTGGCGGCAACGAACGCCTGTTCGCAGCAGGCACTCCCCAGGTCGCGAAGCCGGCCCGGCAACGATCGGGGATCAACGACACGCAGCGCATTGGTGCCGACGCAGACGTTGTCTTGATTGTGGAATTCCGAAGCGTCGTGAGCCGAAAGCTTGTGTCCGTCGAGCCACGCGCCCTGTCCTTTCACGGCCCAGAACAGCTCCTTGAGCGGTGGGACGGCGATCACTCCCAGGAGCGGTTCGCCGGCGACGATCAAACCGATGCTGATGGCCCAGAGGGGCAGGCCGTGAACCATGTTTCCGGTGCCGTCGATCGGGTCGATCGACCACCGGCGAGGGCCGGTGCCCCCGCTTGCTTCATATTCTTCACCAGTGAGCGCATCGTCGGGGAACCGCGCCCCCAGCCGGCCGCGGATCAGCCGCTCCAGGTCGTTGTCCAGGTCTGTGACATAACTCCGGTTTGCCTTTTCCTGAGGCGTCACATGACGGCATCGCCCTCTGGCAACTTCGGCGGTTTCGACTGCAAGAGCTTTAGCAAACTCCAGCTCGGCGGCAAGATCAGGCAATTCGGCCATGAGCGAAATAGATCCCAGGTCGGCAGATCGCTTCCCGGCAAAGGCGCGGCTCGTGCTCGCGATCGGTCTCGGGGCGCTTTCACGAAAGTTCAGCGTAGACGAACAGGACGGCGGGCAGCAAGAGTGTTTGTCGACGACACGCAGTGTAGATTGGAAAAATCCCGGGCCCCGATCAACGGGAGCGATTTCGTGATCGACCTTCGAGTGACGCTAGGGCGGCTGGCGCTCGACAACCCGGTGCTGGTGGCGTCCGGCACGTTCGGGTACATCGGTGAGATGGCGCCCTTCGTCCGGATCGAGCGGCTCGGGGGCGTCATCCCGAAGACCGTGACTTTTTCACCCCGGGCAGGCAATGCGACGCCGCGCACCGTCGAGACAGCATCGGGGCTGCTCAATGCAATCGGCCTGGATAACGACGGCGTTCGCCACTTCATCGACCACCACCTGCCTTATCTGCGGACAGTCGGCACGGCGGTGATCGCCAACATCGCCGGGGAAGATGAAGACCAGTTCGTGTGTATGGCTGAGATGCTCAGCGCGGAGCCGGGCCTGGCGGCTCTCGAGCTCAACATTTCGTGCCCAAACATCAGCCGCGGGCTCGACCTCGGGATCGATCCGAGGGTCGTGGGGCGGCTGGTCGGTCGGGTCCGCGCCGCCAGCCCATTGCCGATCATCGCCAAGCTGACACCCAACGTGACAGACATCGTGCCGATCGCTGCCGCGGCGGCCGAGGCGGGCGCTGACGCCGTCAGTCTGATCAACACGCTGCGCGGCATGGCCGTCGACTGGCGTCGCCGGCGCCCGGTGCTCTCCTACGATGTCGGAGGACTGTCCGGCCCTGCGATCAAGCCAATCGCCCTGCGGATGGTCTGGGAGGTCGCTCAATCCTTGCCCGGGCTGCCGATCATTGGCATCGGCGGGATCGCCACAGCCGACGACGCACTCGAGTTCATGGTTGCGGGCGCAGCGGCCGTCCAGGTCGGCACCGCGACGTTTTACGACCCCACCGCGGCCGAGCGCCTGCTCGATGACCTGATCGCCCGGCTTGAGGAAACCGGCGCGTCCGAGCTGCGCGAAATCGTGGGTACGCTCCGGTCCAATCGAGAGTAAAAAATCCAGCCAGTGCGTGTTGGACGTGCGCTGGCTCACTTCTGAATCGAAGGTGGTTTTATTCATCCTTCATCCTTCATCCTTCATCCTTTGATTCGATAGATCGTTCCCTCGATCGAGCGTCCGGATTCAGTCTGGGCGGTTGCTCGCTCTGCCTGGCACGGGAGGCCGAGCGACCTGATGGCAGCAGGAAAGGCCTCGGCGGCAACGCGATAGGGGCTAGAAATCAAGGCCGTGCCGCCGGGCGCCAGCATCTTTGCCAGCAGGTTGGCCACCAGAGGCACGAGCGAAGACTCATAGATGACGTCGGCACCAAGGATCAAGGGAAACCGGTCATCAGGCAAGTTGCGCCAGTCAAGCCGGCGGGTGGCGAAACGAGCCGGGTCGAACTGGTTGAGAGCGGCGGAGCGAGCGACGAAATTGAGCGGGGCCTGGTCATAATCGGAAAATTGGACGCTCAGGCCCCGCGCCAGGGCAACCAGGCCGGCCAGGCCCAGTCCGCAGCCGATTTCCAAGGTTTCGCCAGCGGTTTTTCCGTCGACCGGCTCGGGTAACGGTTCGCGCGCCACGGCCTGGGCCAGCAAGTACGCACCTGGCCACAGGTAGGCCCAATACGGCATGTAATCGTCCCGCCGATTCCAGTCGAGAACGACCGGGTCATCAAGCAGGCGGTCGGGATCCGTCGGCCGCACCAGGCGAATCGTGCGACCCTCGAATTCGAGCGCTGTCACCGCCACGGGACCCTGATATTCCGTTGCGCCAGGACCGACGGTCGCGGCACCGTGCGTCATGTGCGTCACTCCCTGACAGGCATTGGCACAAAATGGCACTCGGTGGCACTTTTTCGGCAGGTCTTCGCGCCAGTCCAAGCGCGATTCTCGAGCCCGAGCCCGCACTGGCCGGCGTGGCTCCGAGGGGCGAGGAAATGACGAGAGTGGCTAGCCACGATGTTGCTGGTCCCCGCTCGCGCTGAGCCGCCACAGGAGCCCGGAGTAAACCAGGTAGTCGCGCACCTCGGAAGCGGCGGCGTCACCATCCCGGCTTACCGTGACCCGGAGGTCGGCTTGCCTGTTGGCGATGAGGCATCGACCGCAGTCCCTGGCATCAGACACGCCACCGGCCAGCGCGATGAAGAAGGCGTCGGCCAGCCGGGACGGCTGAGTTTCACGGCCCCGGCCGATCCGACCCCGGCTCATCCCGTCGAGTGCCTTTTGGCGAAACCAGGCCTCGAGGTCGGCATGCGCGTCGATCTCGCGCTGGATCGCGTAGGCCCGTGCCTTGCGCACTCCCAGAAGCCTCGCGGCGGCCCACTCGACGGGTGCATTCTCCTCGGTCGCCATCACAAAGGCATTGAGCCGGAAATAAAGCTCGAGGAGCTTGAGGGCCGCGGGCGTGAGTGGTTTCTGCGGGACGGGCGGCCGCCGATCGACAACCGAGTCAGGCGCCGACGCGAAGGGCCCCCTGGCCGCCGGCGTCCGCGTGCCGGACCGCGGCGAACCGAACGCCTTACGGGTGCGAAACGTCCGGAACGTCCCGCCGATCTTCCAGCGTTTGCGACCGCGCTCAGTCGTGATTGCCAAACCTCCGTTTGGGAGCTGTACTCTGGTCATGATGCGCACAGACATCCCTCTATATAACACGAAACCGAGGGTATTGTGCGCTTCTTGCGCGCGAACTCGGCGGATGCCAAAGCCTACAAAAGACTTATGACCTAGCGACTTGTCCACTCTCACGCGTTTGCCCGGGCGGCTTGCCATCGCCGGCACGCGGCCGGAGTCTGGGCCAATTTCCGACGTTCGGATCTTCCTTTTTGCTGGTTGGTGGCTTCCTCCTGGCTGATCCGCCCGCTTGTCAAGTCGCGAATGAGAGCCAGAATTCGCCGCAACTTCCATGAGATCTTGTTCTTGTGTAATCAGCGTAGTTGCATCGAAATTGGGTTCGTTCGTCGCGTTTTCGTGTTGTTCAAGATCAGTCATCCATCTTTGCCAGTTGTTCCCGAAGTGGTTAGATTCAGGGGTCGCGGCTCGGCCAGTTCCTGAGTTGCGAATCGGAAGCGAAACCGGCGGGAATTCCGTCTGCATTCCGCGACGCCGTTCAGGGTTTTACCGGTTGTGCCCAACGAAGGGGGTTCGTCGGCCTTCGCCCGCCACGCGCCGCCCCGGATGCTGACGGGCAAGATGCCCGTCCCCCACCGGCCATGTGGTAGAGTTGGGCGAGTCAACGCCTTGGCGATGCTTCCTTATCGCGACATATCTCCGACTCCGGACCAAAGCTGAGCTGCCGCCTGCATTGCGAGAACTGCACACGGCCAGGCCGCCTCATAGCGTTCGACTTCGGAGAGTGCTGAGACAGTACTGGCCTGGCCCACCCCAAGCGAATATGCTGAGGGGTAGGGGTGGGTCTTCAAAGTGTTCGGCGACGACGATCATTTCCAGGCACGTACTTTCGCGGGAGCGAAAGGCGACGATTGAGGTCGCCGCATGCTTGGTGGTGCACGGCCTGGCCAATCTGGGCGGATGGCTGGCACGATAGCTCAAGCGGAGTGATGCCGATTCGACTCGACGCCGCGCCGCCGGCCCCGATCGACGGCCGTCGTTGTGCGCTGGTGACTGGCCGATCGACTCCGCCCAACGTCCTTTGCACGATCGCGCGTGCCCAGATTAGCCGATTGTGACTCTGGCAACGCGTTGCCTGCGCATCATTTCATTTCATCGGGCTAGCATCGTTCGTTCGGTCGACCTTTCGCGGGACTCTGCATTGTGTGTGCGTTATTTTCCGACGTTCCGCCAAGCATCTCATGACCGAGGCATGCGTGGCGCATGCCGGCCCCCCACGCCCATTCCCAATTGACAGCAAACATCCAGCGTGACTACAATTGAATTGTTATTGAGACTCAATCTCAATTGAAGAGTGGGGCAGAGGCACTGCCGGTGCCTTGGTGCGGATACATTCCGTTCGGGGTGATCGCCACGATGAGTCGTGTCGAGATCAGGGGCTGTGTGGCGGCCGTGGCCGTATGGGCGTGTCGCTTTGCGGTTTGGGAGTTGCACGAAGCGACGGTGCGGAAGTTTCGGGCATCGTTCGCATGCCCGAGCTTTGCTCGCCAGCGGTAAGCCCGGCAGTGGTTTACCTGACACCGGCCCACGCCGACGCAGGACCGATTTCGCCGGTGCCGGCGCAGGTGGGAGAATCGCCCGGTCAACCTCGGCATACAGACGTTGTTCTGGTGAACCAGCGCGGACTGCAATTCATCCCGCGGGTGCAAGCCATCGCACAAGGCCAGAGCGTGCGATTCACCAATCAAGATGGCGAGACGCACAACGTGCATGTGTTCGGACCGGGGATGGCATTCAATCAATCGATGGCGCCGGGACAATTTCGGGACTTCCTGCCCGCCGAGGCGGGTGTGATGCGGTTGGCGTGCGACATTCACCATCACATGCGGGGATTTGTCATCGTCAGCCCGACTCGCTGGGTGCAGGTTTGCAACCGGGAGGGACGATTCCGGCTCGACGGAGTTCCCGCCGGCCACTACGTCTTGCGCGTGTGGCAGGAGATGAGCGAGCCGCTCAAGAGGCCCATCGAAGTTGCGAGTGGCAAGGCGCTTGAGCTGCCCGACCTGGTCTTGACCGAACTGGCCGAGTCGAGGAAGGCGACTGCTGCGGGGCCAACGAACGAGCGATCGGCTCCGGTGCGGCCGTGGCCCCAAGTGCTGGACCGGATCGGCATGTCCCTGGCGGCCAGCCGCGATGCGGCCGCCCGGCCCGGTGAGCTGGCCAGGGCACGACGCTTTGCCGAAGACGCGTACTGGGCCGAGTTTGAAGCTTCCGACCTCGAGACGGCAGTCCGAAAATACCTCGGCTATTCACGTGCCGGCGAGCTTGAGCAGCAATTCCGCGCGATCCGCGCGGCGGTGCGCGACGTGGCTCAGAAGCGGCGCGATCCATCGGATCTTGCCGATCTGTGCTACCGGCTGATCTCGGACCTGGTGGCCGTCACCCGGGAGCTTGATGCCAAGGGTGTCACCGATCGATCACGGATCGATGCGGCGGCCGGCGGCGTGGATTTGATCGTGCCGGAAACCGGCGGCGACCCACAGGCGCTGCTCCAGGCATTCAAGCGCGGCCTCCGAGGCGTCGACCTTGCGGCCGAACAGGACGGGCCGGACGAGGCCGCTTCCGAGCTGACGACGGTTTACATGACGCAGTTCGAGCCCCTGGAGAGGTACTTGCTCGGGCGCAGCCCGCAGGAAGTGCGGCCGTTGGAGATTCAGTTCAACAACCTGCGCGGCGACCTGGCGGGCGGTCTCAAAGGAGAAGAACTGGGAGCTCGGCTCGACGCGATCTCCTCCCACGTCGAAACCTTGATCGCCCGGCTCGAGGCCCAGCCGGCCGGCCGGTTCGGGCCGGCGTTTGTCGCTTCACTCGTGACGATCCTCCGCGAGGGGATCGAAGTGATCCTGATCCTCACCATGCTGCTCGTGCTTGTCGGCAAGGCCACAAGCGTCCCGGCTGTAGACTCTCCGGCTGACGACCGGGCCCACGGGTCAGGCGAATCGGTGGGAGCGTCGGCCGGCCGCACGAAACAACGAGCCGCACGGGCGATCTGGTTGGGAGTGGCTCTGGCCGTGGCAGCCAGCCTCGCGACTGCGGTGGCCTTGAACGTTCTGGTCATCTCGGCTCAGGGTGCTGCCCGCGAGGTCCTCGAAGGCGCTGTCATGCTGGCTGCCGCCGGAGTGCTCTACTACGTCAGCTTCTGGCTGATCTCGCACACCGAGGCCAAGCGGTGGATGGACTTCCTCAAGCGACAGGCCCGCCGAGGACTGGAACTGGGCGGGCAGGGGACCCTGGGGCTGACTGCCTTTCTGGCTGTCTACCGGGAAGGAGCCGAGACGGCCCTCATGTATCAGGCCCTGCTGGGAAGCGAAGGCCGGACGCAGGCGGGATTCCTCGGCCTCGCTGCCGGACTGGCCGTAGGTCTCTTGCTCCTGGCGGGAATCGCCGTGCTCTTGCGCGTTTCCACCGTCCGGCTGCCGATGCAGGCGTTCTTCCGGCTCTCCGGTTTCTTCCTGTTTGCGCTGGCTATCGTGTTCGCCGGTAACGGCGTCTTCGAGCTTCAGAACGCGGATGTTCTGCTCATCACCAATCTCGCCTGGATGGGCCGGGGACTTCCCTGGGCGGGCTTGTATCCCAATCTTCAGGTCGTCTCGGTGCAGGTGCTTCTCGTGGCCGGGGCGATCCTGGCGTGGGCCGTGATCCCACGTGCCTCGCTGGGACGGAATGCCACGGGCTCGTCCGGCGTTACGATCGCCGCCAAGCGCGGATGAGGCACAAGGGAGAACGTTGCCGTGCTCGAGCGCTGGAAGGGTCTGATGGTGGTCGGCCTGATCCTCACGAGCGTGGTCGTTGTCCTGGCACTCAACGTGAACTGGAAAGGGTGGCGCGGGCAAGGGGCGAACGAGACCCGATCTCCCTCGCCTGCCCGGGCGCCCTTGAGCGGCGTCCGGCCGCCTGCCGGATTTCGCGAGTACCCGATTGGCGACGACGTCGAGCGAAATCAGATTCGGATTGCTGCGGTCTATCTCCCGCCGGTGCAGATGGAGGGGATCACCGATCCCTCGTCCTCGGCGCTCATTCACCTCGAGGCCGATATCCACGCCACGGAGGGCAACCGGAACGGTTTCGCCAAGGATGAGTTTGTCCCCTACCTGCGAGTGCGCTACACGATCGCTTCGGCGGGCGTGTCAGATCCCGGAAAAACGCGCGAGTCGATCCAGGGCACGATGATGCCCATGGTCGCACGCGACGGCCTCCATTATGGCGCCACCATCGAAATGCCGCAGCCCGGCCGCTACAAGCTGACGTATGCCATCGATCCTCCCTCAGCGGGAGGACTGGGGCGCCACGCCGATAAAGCGACCGGCGTCGATCCCTGGTGGAAACCGTTCGAGGTCACGTTTGACTGGGATTATCCCGGCCCTCCCAGACCGCAGGAATGAGCTTGGGCCGCTCGTCCGGCTAGACTTCGATGAGCGGCACGAATCGCCGAAACCGTTCGCACAAGGCATCCGCCAACTGGACTGGTTCGGTGAAGCGGCCGTCCGGGTCAGCCTGGAGGGCCAGCGCCATCGCCTCCTGTCCGAGGTTGATGCGCAAGAGCCCGAACGGAACCACTCGCATCTTCCGCAGCTTGATTCCGAGGACCTCACGCAGCATGGCATCGTCTCCGGCCACGATCGGCTCGGGCGTCAGAACCAGAGCGGTCAAGCCAATGACCAGCCCCCGCCAGGGAGGGAAGCGGCCGTTGGCCGCCATGGCCAGCCGCATGAGCAAACGCTCGTAAGCTGCGCGGGTTCCATCCACGTCGACCGGCTGCCGGGCGACAACCACCACGCTTTGAGATTTCCCGATCAAGGGGAGCCGGCTCAAACGAACGACTCGACGGTAAAAACGCAGCACATCCAGCGGCGGATCCCGGAATTCTTCTCCCTCTTCCAAGGTCGAACCGGCTTCTCGCAAGAGAGGGTCGATCAGTTCCATGAGGTGGTCCTCAATCATGGCGCGCGGCGGCTCCGTGGGGAGACGACCCGAATCAGAGTGGAGAAGGCACACATGAAACAAAGATCAAGGTGAAGACCAAGATTAAGACTAAGACTAAGACTAAGACTAAGACTAAGACCAAGACTAAGATTAAGATTAGGATTAAGATTAAGATGAAATCCAGGAAGAAGATCCGTGCACGAGCACGAGAAAGATTGGGACCCAAGTATGATGATGGAGGACATGTCACCCAAGCCAGCGTCGGCCTCTCGGGTGAGTCTGGCGATCATTACCGAGCCGTTTCAGGCAAATTCGAACGGTACGTTGCATGGTGGCGTCATACTCAAGCTGGTTGACGAGTGCGGCGCGATCGCCGCACTGCGGCATGCGGGGAAAGGCCAGATTACCACGGCGGCAATCGATCAGATGACCTTTCTGGGGCCGGTCTACGTCGGGGAGCGCGTCGAGATCACGGCAGAGGTCACTTATGTGGGGCGAACGTCGATCGAGACGCGCGTCGAGGTCTTTGCAGAGCCCATCGAAACCGCGATGCGGCGAAAAGTCGGCGTCGGCTATGGACTGTATGTGGCACTCGACGAATCGAGCCTGCGGCCGCGGCCCGTTCCACCGCTCTTGATCACCACCGATGCCGAGCGCATGGCCCAAGACGAAGCGCACGCCCGCCAGGTGGTTCGGCTGGCCCGCCGGGCCAAGGCACAAGGGCACGAGGCGGCTCGTTGATTCGTCAGAGCGTCAGTGCTCTCGATCGGACCAGGCGTCGTTCGCTCTCGTCGCGGGCGAGACGGACCATTCGGGTCAATCCCGCGGCTGGGAGAGTGGAGATTCCATTTCGGGTGCCGCGACAGGAGTCGAGGCCGCGCCGGGCAACTCGAATTTCGGGACCGAGGCTTCGGTATAGGCAGACTCGGAAGATGCCGGTTCGGTGGATCGCCAGGACGGGCTGGAACTTGATGAAGATCGGCCGGTCCCGGAAATGTCGAATTCGTCCACGGCACCGCTCAACCCTTTCTTGAACTCGACGATTCCTTTGCCCAGCGAACGGCCTACCTCGGGGAGGCGCTTCCCAAAAATGAGAACCGCCAGCCCCATGAGCAGCAACATCTCGAACCAACCAACATTGGGAAGCATGCCATAAACTCCGCGATGACATCGAGGGAAGCGCGAGAATCGAAATCCGCCCGAACGCCGATCAATCCTGCTCTGGATCAGCAGACTGGGCCGGGGTCGGTACGCCGGACGGCACGAGGGCTATACGCGGTCACGGATTGGAGTTCGTCTTTTTGTCGGCAGTCACCGCCTGATCGATCTCTTCCTCGATCCCGGAGACACCTTTCTTGAACTCGGTGACGCTCTTGCCCAGCGATCGCATGACGCTGGGCAAACGGTTTCCAAAGATCAACAGACAGACAAGCGCGATCAGGATCGTCTCCCAGCCACCGACACTGGGGAGCAGGAACGCAAAAGGCATCATGGTCGGATTCCTCGGATCAGAGTCATTTCCCTGGAACGTGGAGAACGATGGGCCTGGCCTGGCCAGGATGGCAGGTGGCCGTTTTGTCTCAGCGAGAGAGCAGGGGAGCGGTGCCGCTGGCAATCATCATACGACCCAAGATCACGGCGGCCACCGCAGTGGCGGCCAGAACCGTCAAAAACCAGAATAGCCGGTTGCCCTTGAGAACGAAGGGCCGCGCTCTTCTCGGCCGTTCCGGGGGTGTGGGGCCTCCTGCGAACTGCGGCCGTGACGAGGCCGAAGCGGTCGCGGACCTCTGGGGCCGGGCCCCGCGCCGCTGGGGTGAGATCCAGGGCAAGACCGCCCGAACGCGGCGATTCTTGAGGACGCCCGATCGGCCATACAGCACCAGCACGACCACCGTCAGCAGGGCCAGCTCCTTGAAGCCAATCATGATGTCCCCGCTTCTTCTGGTCGATGTTATCGCGTTCGTCCGGCCCTCGGCCGCCACCCAAGCTTCCGGACGGTTGCGACCTTGCGAGGTGCCCGCCAGAAGAGCACGATGGAGATTGCCCGCACAGAAGCACGGTACCGTCGCGACTCGCGCAAAGCCAAGCGAGTCGGCCACGCGACGAGGAAACACGCCGTCCGGGAGACGATAAAAGGGCGACAGTCAACACGATGGGCATTCGTTGCGCTGGTAGGAGGGCCGACAGATCGGCACCAACCGAGGCCAAGGCGTCTCGACAGGGACGACGCGGGCCAGGTTCTTCTCAACCTATCCTATCGCGATAACCTACCGTGTCAAATGAATTCCGGCCCGTCAGACAACGCACTTGACCGGCAACGGCCCGCAAGTTCCTTTGCCGGCAGTTATTTAACCGATTGGTACAGCACGTATGACAGCGGACTATCCCAGCACAACGTTCGCGGCCCTCGCCGATCCGACGCGGCGGGCGATCCTCGCGTGTGCGCTCTCCATTGCCGGAAAAGTGGCCTCGGGGAGAGTCGAACTCCCACGCCCTTACGGACATCGGCTCCTAAGACCGACGCGTCTGCCATTCCGCCACGAGGCCTTGTGGAGGCGAGCTTGCCAGCATAATCAACGTAGATGGTCCGTTCGGTCCCTGAAAATGAAAAGTGCAATTTGAGTCCGCAACCAGAGATTTGACGCGCGAGCCCGGTCCCTGGATCAGTTTCGCGTCGTCGATCGCCCCGGGGTTGACGTCGTTCTGCCACGATCAGAGCGTCGACCGATCGGGCGCGGCGAGCGCAGCCCTCAAGCGGCTGATGCCCGCGGAAGCACCCCCGGCAACACCATAGACGGCCGACCCAGCAACCAGAACCCTGGCCCCGGCGGCGACCACCAGAGGGGCCGTATGCGGCTCGATCCCGCCATCAACCTCCAGCTCACAAGTTTTGCCGGCGGCGTCGATCATCTCGCGGACTCGCCGGATCTTGGGCAGCATGTCGTGCAGAAACTTCTGACCCCCGAAGCCGGGGTTGACGGTCATCACCAGCACCAATTCCAGGTCTCGCAAGATTTCCTCGAGCATCGGCGCGGGTGTCGCCGGGTTGATCGCCACGCCGGCTCGCTTGCCGAGTGCATGGATCGCTTGCACCGTCCGGTTCAAATGAATCGCGCCTTCCTGGTGCACAATCAACGTATCGGCCCCGGCCTCGGCAAATGCGTCGAGATAGCGGTCGGGCTCCTCGATCATCAAGTGAACTTCCAAGGGCACCGGACACACTGGCCTGAGCCATCGCACGATCACCGGTCCGAACGTGATGTTCGGAACAAAGTGGCCGTCCATGACGTCAACGTGGATCCGATCCGCCCCGGCCGTGACAGCCTCGGCAACCTGATCGGCGAGGTGCGCCATATCGGCTGAAAGGATCGAGGGTGCCAGCTTGATGCCGTCGAGTGGAATATTCATTGACTTCAATCCTCAATCGCAAATCCTGAAAGTCAACACTCGGTGAGTCTCGCCGAGCCAGATCGGCCGCGCCCGACCGCGACCCGCCACGGGTTCTTCTTGTCAAACACCGGGATCCGGTCCAGAATAGCGATGAAGCTTCAATTGAGAACTCCTCGGCTTCAAGCCGGCCACCGAGCAAGGTGGCTGCCGAGCCGATTCTGATTTCTGGAGATTTGACCTTGGCCACGAGCAATCCCGCGTTTTCCCAGGATCTATTCCCTGGATACGAACAAGTTTATGGCGTTCCCCGCAGCACAACGATGACCGTGCAGGGGGCAGTCGTCAAGACGTTTGTGCTGCTGGCCATTCTGCTGGCCACGGCAGGATGGTCCTGGTACGCCGTCGCCGGGCAGACGCTGGCGTTTGGAATGGTCACCCTCGCCGCCATCGGCGGGTTTGTGGTCGCGATGATCACGGTCTTCAAACCGACGGTCGCACCGTGGACTGCCCCCATTTACGCGGCCCTCGAGGGCGTTTTCCTGGGGGCGATCTCGCAAGTTGTGGAAGCACATTACGGCGCGAAGTATGGCGTGCAGGGCATCGTCGTGCAAGCAGTCAGCCTGACCGCCGGCGTACTGATGATCATGTTGTTCTGCTATATCTCGCGTCTGATCCGCGTCACCGAGAAGCTGAAGCTCGGCATCATCATGGCGACCGGCGCGCTCTGTCTCTTTTATTTCGTGTCGATTCTGCTGAGCTTTTTCGGTGTGCAGGTCCCTCTGCTTTTCAGCAGCTCGATCTACGGGATCGGCTTCAGCTTGTTTGTGGTGGGGCTGGCGGCATTCAACCTGCTCCTGGACTTCGACTTCATCGAAAAGGCGTCGGCCTCCGGAGCACCAAATACATGGAATGGTATGGCGCATTCGGGTTAATGGTCACCCTGATCTGGCTGTACCTGGAAATCCTCCGCTTGCTGATGAAGATGGCCAATAACCAGCGCGACTGAATCGTAGCGTGAGCGAATCGCAGAGACCGGGGAGACGACATCAATGACCAAGCGCAAGTTGCGAGTGGGGATGGTGGGAGGTGGAGGGCCGGCCAATTTCTTCGGGCCGCCTCACCGGCGGGCGATCCTGATGGATAACTCGGCCGAGCTGACCGCCGGCGCCCTGCGGAGCAAGCCGGACGAGTCGATCGCAGCGGCCCACGAGCTGTTCATGCCGCGCGGCTATCCCGACTGGCAGTCGATGATCCAAACCGAGGCCGGCCTGCCCGAGTCCGAGCGAATCGATTACGTGACGATCGTCACCCCCAACGACGCTCATTTTGGCCCCGCGGATGCCGCGGCGGCGGCAGGAATTGGCGTGCTCTGCGAAAAACCGTTGACCACAACCCTCGATGAAGCACGCCGCCTGCACGCCCGGATCCGTACCAGGAATACGCCGTTCATCGTGGCCTACACCTATACCGGCTTTCCGATGGTGATGCTGGCCCGCGAGCTGGTCGAGGGGGGCGACATCGGCGAAGTGCGCAAGGTCGAAGCCTGGTATCCCCAGGGATGGCTGGCCACCAAGCTCGAGGCCGACGATCAGAAGCAAGCGGCCTGGCGGGTCGATCCATCCAAAGCCGGCAGCTCGGGATGCGGCGGTGATATCGGAACACATGCTTACGAATTCATTCGATTCGTCGCCGGGATCTCGGCAGTGCGGCTGCGGGCCCGGCTCAAGACGTTTGTGCCCGGCCGGGCGCTCGACGATGATTTCACGGTGCTGGCCGAGCTCAATAACGGCGTGATCGCGACGATCACCGCCTCTCAGGTGACGATCGGTGCTCAGAACGACAACGGCTTCCGCGTGATCGGCACAACGGGAACGCTCGAATGGTCGATCACGGACCACACGGTGCTCAAGCACTATGCGGGCGGTCAGCCGCTGAAGGTCTATCGCCAGGGGGCCGAGTACGGATACTTTCCGGCGTCGGTCAAGCCGTATCTCCGGCTCCCTTCCGGACACCCTGAAGGATTGCATGAGGCGCTTGCAAACCTGCACCGAACGCTGGAATGGACGATCCGGGGCTCACGGGGGGAGACTGTTCCCAAGCCGTTTCCGCATCCCGGCATTGCCGACGGCGTTGCGGGCATGGCCTTCGTCGAGGCCGCCGTGGCCAGTTCCAAAGAGGACGGCGAGTGGGTCGATGTCCCCAAGGTCGGATAACGATCGAAGGGCCGAGCCGCTCTCTCCGGCTCCTCTGGAGTACCCCCCGTGAAAACCCCTCTGGTCCGATTCAGCGTGGCGATCGGAGGAGAGCTTCTCCAGAAGTTTGACCGTTATCGGGAGCTGAATCACCATCCCAACCGCAGCGAGGCCGTCCGCGGTCTCATGCGTGCGGCCCTGATCGAAGAGACGATCAAGGACGACGAGAGTGAGGCGATGGGGGTCGTCACCTTGATCTACGACCATCATGTCTCCCGGATCGCTCGCCGGCTGACTGACTTGCAACACCACCACCTCGACCGGGTCGTGACCACGACTCATCTCCACCTTGACGCCAGTCGCTGCCTCGAGGTGATCATGCTCCGCGGGCCCGCGCGGCAAATCCGGGACCTGGCCAACGACCTGATCGGCACCAAGGGTGTCGAGACCGGCCGGCTCGTCCTGGCTTCCGCCAAGGCTGTTCCCGAACGAGACAGCGAAGCCTCAGTGCCCCATTCCCACCCGCACGGCCACTCGCACTCGCATCCTCATCCTCGTGCTCACAAGGAAGCAAGGGAGCGCAACCGTTAGGATTGGTGGCCGTTCATTTTTTGCCAAGCGACGATTCCGCCGCTTCGAGAAGCCAGAGTGCGATGGGAGTGGCAGTCTGGAATGGCGGATCGGCGCGAGCGGATTCGAGCGCAAGGGCGATGCGGCGGGCGGGATCGAGCTCGGGGGCGTCGATCAGGCGCGGCAGGTGGCACGTGCCGGGCGCATCGACCTCGACGAAAATCGCCGCAGAACCGGCGAGCCGGCTGAGGTGGAAGTGCTCGACACCCCCGCGGCTTTCTCGGGTCGTGATCGTGAGCTCTGAGATCTGTGGAAGCACCGCGACCTCGGCGGGCGCACGATCGGTTTCGACGGTGACGGCCACCTCGCCCTCGGGAGCGAGGAAGTTTGCCTGGAGCCTGCCGGTGGAATCGACGACGGAATGGTTGACGGGTTGGCCGTTGGGCTGCCATCCGAGCTGGCCGGCCAGCCACGCCACGAGCCAGATTGCCATCCGGGGTGGCCGGGTCGGATTGGACGAGATGGTCTTCAGCACCACCGAGTCGATTCGCGACATGCTCTCGAACTGGCAAGAAGGGTCGAAGAACTGCGCGACCAGCTCGCGCCACCGGGCCAGCCCGAACCAGGCGCTGTCGCGGCTGCACGCGCAGAGGGCAGGGTCAAGACCCAGCCGGAGCGCGCCGGCCGCTAGACCGGGGTCGGGCAGATCGAGAACCACGCGCGAGCACTCGTCGGCAAGGTCTCGGAAGAGAGGCTCCCGGCTGCCGGGGTCGCTCGTCCACCAGAGCACGAGCGGCAAATCGGCTTCGAGCAGGGGCCGGATCGCGCCGGGCAGCAGGTCAATGGCGTTCGGACCGGCGTGAAGGACGATCCGTTCGGAGCACACCTGGGGCAGCCCCGGGGAGGCCAGGCGGCAAAATGCCGACACCTCGGCCGTGACCCGGCGTTCCTGGCTCTCGGAGCCGCGCACCAGGATCGCCCGGCAAGGAAACCGCGTGATCACCGTCTCCAGCACGGCGATGGGCGGCTCGTGGCCGCGATCGAGGGCCTCGACGACCAGGTTGGCCAGCACGATGCGGGTGACGTTGGGATTTTCGACCTCGGGGCCGCCGGCCTGCTCGGCCGCCGGCCCCCACAGGCTGGTGAGAACGTTCTCGATGTCGGCAAGCTCGACGGGAATTCCCTGACCCTCGAGAAAAAGAGCGGTCATCGTCATGGCTGTTAGAGCCTCCTGAAGCGGGCTTTGTCGGCGGCGATCAAAAGGTCGGCAGCCTCGGGCCCCCAACTGCCGGCGGCATACGAGGCGGGAGGGGGAGCGCCGGGCTCTTGCCAGGCATTGAGGATCGACGTGATAAAACGCCAGGCACACTCGACCTCGTCGGTGCGCGTGTAGAGCGTCGGGTCGCCGAGCATCGCGTCCAGGAGCAGCCGCTCATACGCCTCCGGGGGCGGAACGGCAAAGGCCGTGCCGTAGCGGAAGTCCATGCGCACTTCCTGAAGCCGGCTCCGCGAGCCCGGCGCCTTGGCCTGGAAGGCCAGGCTCGCCCCCTCGTTGGGCTGGATCCGGAGGACGAGCTGGTTGGCTCCGCCTGAGCCCTCGTCGTCGGACTCGAACAACTCGGTGGGCGGCCGGCGAAATTGAACGGCGATCTCGGTGGCCCGCTTGGGAAGCCGCTTGCCGGTCCGCAGGAAAAAGGGTACACCCGCCCACCGCCAGTTGGAGAGCTCGAGCCGGATTGCGACGTAGGTCTCCGTCGTTGAGCTGGGGGCGACTCCTTTCTCTTCTTGGTAGCGGGGAACTTCGGCGCCCTGAATCGAACCACTCTCGTACTGGGCGCGAATCACGTTGCGGTACACATCGGCGGGGCGCCACCGCGGGAGTGCCATGAGCACCTTGACCTTTTCGTTGCGGACCGCGTCGGCCGACAGGTCGACCGGCGGCTCCATCGCCACCAGGCTGAGAAGCTGCATCATGTGATTCTGGACCATGTCGCGCAAAGCACCGGCGGTGTCGTAATAGGCACCGCGGCCGCCCGCCATGCCGACCTCCTCGGCCACGGTGACCTGCACCGAGCTCACGTGCCGGCGGTTCCAGACCGGCTCGAAGATGCCATTGCCGAACCGCAGGGCCAGGATGTTCTGCACCGTCTCCTTGCCCAGGTAATGGTCGATGCGGTAGACCTGGCTCTCATCGAGGAAGGTCGAAACTTCGCGGTTGAGTGCGCGGGCACTCTGGAGGTCGCGGCCGAAGGGTTTCTCGATGACCACCCGGCTCCAAGGCGCCTCCTGCTGCCGGGGATAAATCAACTGCGCCTCGCCCAGGCCGCGGATGATCGGAGCGAAGAACTCGGGGGAAACCGCCATGTAATAGATCCGGTTTCCCCTGGTTCCATGCGTCTGGTCCACGCGCGACAGCGTCTCCTTCAACTTCTGATATGAGCCGGGATCATCGAACGTTCCGGGCGAAAAAACCAGCCGATTGGCGAACTGTGGCCAGGCTTCAGAGAAGTCACCCCCGCCGGTTTTCGCGAGGGTCTTTTCGTATTCGGCGCGAAGTTCGGCATCGGTCCACGTGCGGCGCGCGAAACCGACGATCGCCGACTCGGCCGGCAGGTGTCCCTCCCGGGCGAGTTGAAAGAGGGCGGGAACCAGCTTGCGATGCGCCAGGTCGCCGGTGGCGCCGAAGAGCACGACGGCACAGGGATCCGGAACGCGTGAACGGGGCAGCGCCTGGCGCAAGGGGTTTTCCGTGGCACCAGGGTCTGGGGATTCAGGCATTGCGCGCACTCCGCGGTGTACCAGGGACCGGGCGGAACGCCCGTGTAACTTTCACGGTGAGCTTACCCGGCCAGACGCCAGATCGCCCAGCCAGTTGGCCACGAGCAGGACGATCAGAGTATAAGCGAAAACGGCGTGCCAGCGAGTCGGGATCAGACTGCGGCCCGGGTGGCGAAGCGCCAGCCAGCGATAAGGGATCTGGAAGGCGATCAAGAGCGCCATCACACTGCCGAGCCGGTGGTTGTGCCACGACGCCCGCAAGTCGCCTTCTGCGAGGTGAATGATCGAGCGCGTCAGGCCGCAGCCGGGGCACCTCATCCCGAACCAGATTCGTGAGGCGCACGTCTGCGGGAGCGGGAACCGGGAAAAACCTCGAACGGCAACTCGTCCACTGGGAAGCTCGTGAAGCGCAAATGCCAGCACCCAGGCCGCGCAGGCGATTGCCAGCACCTGGCGATGATAGCCGGCCAGCCCGGGAGCGATCCTGGGGCTCACATACTCGGTTGCGTCGATCTGGTTCATGGCGCGGGGATCTTGAAGACCGTACGGCAGCGGAGACAGCGCACCTGCTTGCCAACGAGCTCGGGCTTGAGCCGCAAGGTCGCGCCGCAATTCGGGCAGGCGATCATGCTTTCGTCCACCGAGGGCGCCTGGGCGGGCACGCGGACTTGCGGGTCGGCCGGGGCCTGACGAGGGGCCGGTGGCACCGTCCCGTCCGTTGGCGACACAGGCCGGGACCTCCGGGTGATCGCCCCAGGCGCCTCGGTGACGGGCGGCGGGACCTGCTGCACAGATCGAGGGGCCGCTGGCCTCACCGCTGGGCGAGCTGCGGTCGACGAGGACGGCTCGACATCGTCGGGCATCATGCTGACCGGGTCCAACGGCAGCTCCTGGAGGTTTTCATCAACCCAGCGTGCGGCCTCGCCGTTGAGCGGGCTCTTGGTGTTGTAGCTCTGGTAGGCGATCATCTCGCCAATCCGCGCGACGATCGACCACAGCGGCTCGCCGGGGCTCCAGTGGTCTCCGATGCAGATGGCGTGCGGGGCGATGTTCGGATGGAAAATCGGTGTGAGCATCCGGCACTGGGGCGGCAATCGCGGATAGGAGAGGGGCAGCGCGATCTCGACCATGTGGCTCTTCACGACCGACAGGTCTTCGTCGGTTTGCCGAAGCCCGCGGATCCGATATTCGACCTGATACCGCTCGGGCGGAGAGCCGTCAACCTGAATCAATTGGAGCCTGGGATGATGATTGACGTATTCCCGCAGCTTGTCGTAATCGGCCTCGAGCCGGCGCAGCCGAACTGTGCTCATGATCCCGTGGGCTCCTCGACTATCGCGTTTTGCGTGCTGGCCTTGCGTCTTTACCTGGCTGCGTTTGGTCGCGTGGAGACTTGAGCTCCTGGGGTGCCAAGTCGATGAGTGTATCGAGGGTGATGGCAAATCCGATGCCTTCGCTGACTCGCTTGTCGGTGGTCCAGGTGTTGATGCCGAGCAAATAGCCTTCGTGGTCGTAGAGGCCGCCGCCGCTGTTGCCGGCATTGATGGCGGCCTGGGTCTGGATAACGCGGACGCGGGCCGTGTCGAACTCCTGGGTGCGCAGTTGCGAGATCACGCCCTGGGTATGGCTCCAGCCCAGCCCATGAGGGTTGCCGATGGCAAAAACGGACTCGCCAACCTTCATGGGCCGGCCTTTCTGCCATGGGGCATCCATCGCCTGGGTCGAGATCGGGCATCGCGCGCGCAAAAGAGCGAGATCGATCTGTCCGGGGGCCAGCCAGACGACGCGTCCTTCGCTTTCGGGCTGGCCGATCATCCTGACGGACAGGCGGCTCAGGCGTGAGAGCTCGCCCGCGTCGCTGGCGCTGCGCGCGAGGCGGGAAAGTTGTCGTCGACGACATGCCGGTTGGTGACGATCAGGGCCTCCCCCTCGTCGACCTGGAGGATCACCCCCGAGCCGAGGACCTTGCCACCCAGGCTCGTGAGCCCGAGACCTCGCTCGAGCAAGACGTTGGCCCGCATCGCGCGCTGCAACGGGGGGTCGAGCGCCTGGATGACCGAGGGATCAGGAGGCATCTCGGTGAGCTTGAGCTCGGGGCTGGCCTGCGACAGCATCACCGACAGGAAGACCATCCAGCCGGCGACGTCGACAATCCCGAGCAGGAGGCCCGATAGAGCCAGTGCCAGCCCGCGCTGTTGCGTCGTGCGGATCGCACCCAGGGCAATGACGGCCAGCAGGATCGCGACCAATCCGGTGATGGCGCCGAACAGGGGAATTCCGGCCAAGGCGCAGACAAGAGACGCGATTGCCAGTCGACTGAACCCAGCCTTCTCGGGCGGCCTGTCGGAGCGAATCGCGACGCCCTTGGGCGCAACAAACAGCGGCTGTACACCCGGCGGCAAAGGGACCGCGCGGTCGATTTCGGCCTGGGTGATTGTCAAGACCGGAACAGCGGCCAGCGGTTCCAGAACTTGGCGGCGCGATGGCGTGCAGGTGTAGGAACCACAGCGGTCGTGGTCGCGCCAGCACGCGCGGTGATGCACCGATCCGCAGGCCCGGCACACCATGATCGGATCGCCCAGCGCGATCTCGTGCGCGCAGAACGGACATTCCGCGCCGACTTCGCGCGGACAGGCAATCAACGACCTCGCGCCCGATTCATCCGCCAGATTCCAGCTCCTTTTTTCATCGATGCGGCTCTCGAGCGTCGCCTTGCTCGCCGGCCCGCGAGGCGGGTGCCGCGATTCACTCCGCGAACAGGAAGAACAACAAGAGCAATACTGAATATAAGAGGGAGACCGCGATTGAGGAATAGCCCATGACGAGGTAAACCGGCCCGGCTCTGGCGATTGCCTTGCGTTTGAGCAGCACATAGCACGGAGCCGCGAACATCAAAATCGGAGCCAGGCAGCCGAAGATGCTCGCGACGAACAAGACGATCACCACCGTACGCGTGAGGCGAAGCCGTTCTTCCTTGGCGACCAGCCTGCGTAGATCCTTCATGCTCAAGGGGTCGACGGTGTCGAACTCCGTATTGCAGTAACGGCAGCGGAGCGCGATCGACTTGATGGTCTCGCCACAGGCCGGGCACTTCTTGGTGTCTCCCCAGGCCGTGTGGGGAGTCTGGGCGGGCGCCGACTTATCGGTCTGGGGAGCGTTTTCGCAGCCGTATGTGGCACAGCCGCCGACTTCCGTCCAGCATTCGCGATGGTGCACCTGCTCACAGGCCGGACACGCCAGGACGGCTTCCCCCGGCCGGATCGTCGACTGGCAAACTGGGCAGGTCGCCTGGGCGTGCGGATCAGCCAGGGCTGACGTGACGATCCGGCCCCCGCCGGCCGGAATCAGCTCAGCCTTGCACCGCGGGCAACGAAATGCCTGATTCGCATTGGACTCGGGGAGCTTGACCTTGGCCCCGCAGGTGCATGAAACGACGGCGGACATAGCCAGGCGATCCTCCGAACCTGTGACCCGTTACGGGCCACCCATTCCACCACCGTCATTCAAAACGGCCCCTATGACGCCGAGGATGACGAGGAGGACATAGCCGACGACATTCATCAGGATCGAGAGGCCAAACATCTTCATCCCCTTGGGCTTGCCCTGGATCATCCACACCAGCCCGGCAATGCAGCCGATTCCGGAGCAGAGTATTGCCACGGCGATTTCACCTCCGGAGAGCTCAGAGTCCTGGGCGCCATATTTCCTGGATTTCGTCGACTGGGACCTGGCCCTCTTGAGAGCCGGGTCGAAGACTTCTCCGCAGAAACGGCATTTCGCAGCGCTGGCCACGATCATCTCGCCGCACATCGGGCAGGGCCGCCGACTATCCGGCGCGACGGCCGCGGGCCCTGGACTAACCATGGCGTAGGGCTTGCCGTCGTCGATATCGTCGTAGGGGTCCAACCCCGGAGGCTTTCTCGGTGGTTCCAAGGTCGTATCGACGACTTCGGCGTCATAGATCGGCTCAGGACACCTCACCATCGTGCCGCAGCCCGGGCAAGTCGAAGATTTGCCGGCGGCGTTTTCGGGCGCCTTGAGCTTCTTGCCGCAGCGAGGGCATGTGAACGAGATCGGCATGCACGTCTCCCGAGACGCACCTTACGGGCCTCCCACTCCACCGCCGTTATGCATAGACAGCAGGAAGTATCGGACGCCGCTCCAGACGACATTCATCAGGATCGAGAGGCCAAACATCTTGATGCCCTTGGGCTTGCCCTGGATCATCCACACCAGGCCGGCGATGCAGCCGATTGTGGAGCAGAGTATTGCCACGGCGATCTCACCGCCGGAGAGCTCCGAGTCCTCGGCGCTATATTTCTTGGACTTCTTCGACTTGGACTTGGACTTGACCTTCTTGAGAGTCGGGTCGAAGACCTCGCCGCAATAACGGCATTTCGCGGCGCCCGCCACGATCATCTCGCCGCACATCGGGCAAGGCCGCCGGCTGTCGGGCGCGGCGGCGGCAGGACCTGGATCAACCACGCCGTAGGGCTTGTCATCATCGAGATCGGCGTACGGGTTCAATCCCGCGGGCTTTGCCGGGGACTCGAGCGTCATGTCGACGACTTCGGCGTCATAAACCGGCTCGGGACACGTCACCACGCCGCCGCAGCCCGGGCAAGTCGAAGATTTGCCGGCAGCACTTTCGGCGCCTTGAGCTTCTTGCCGCATTGCGGACACTTGAACGAGATCGGCATAAATTCCTCTCGTGAAATTCAGCGCGATTCCTTGAGGGCAAACTCCAGCACGGTTTTGCCGAGCACGATCTGATCGCCCGACTTGAGGATCTGCTTCTTGATGGGGATGCCGTTGACGTAGGTGCCGTCGGCCGTATCCATGTCTTCGATCTCGAACCGGCCCCCACGGTCGTGGATCATGGCGTGGCGTGGCTCGATGGCCTCGTCCTTGAAGAGATAAATATCGGCCTTCGGCGCGCTCCCCAGCACGGTCGGGTTGCGAAAGATCACGAACTGTTTTCCCGCCAGGGGTCCGGCCTTCATCAAGAGCCACGCTGATTTGGTCCATTGCTCGACGATGCCGACGAACAACCCGACCATCAGGCCGATCAACGTGAAACCGACGGCCCGGCTGGGCCACGCCTGTCCGTCGGCCGATATGAAGACCTTGCTGATCGGGTCGAACGCCATCCCGCCCAAGAGCCCTCCGAGCACGCCGCCCAACAAGCCGTTGAGCACCACTTTCCCCTCGCGGAGTGCGATTCCCTGGCCGATGCCGGCGGGAATGGCCGCCACGGCCCATGCGGCAGCCCGGCCCATCATCAGGACCAGAAAGCTCAGGCCAGTCGGAGTATCGTTCTCATCGAGCGGCTTCCTGGACAGCGAGACTGCGATCACCCCCATGATCGTGAAGATGACGGTCGCGATGACAATCGCCACCAGACCACCGGCGAAGCCGACCCCCAGGCCCACGGCCGCGCAGATCGCGGCTCGCTGGAGGTTCCGGCACATGATCCCTTCCGCAGCGCCCAGGAACAAGCCGACGAACCCGGCGACCGTCGGGAACAGGAGCAGGCCCATCAGACCCGAATCTTCAGCCAACTTTCTATCGTCGATGAACGGCTCGATGATCATCCAGGCGATGAATGCCCCCAACCCGCTCGCCAAGCTCAGGTAGAGGTAGCTCGAGTACAAGACACGGACGAGGAAAGGCTGTGCCTCCGCCTCCGGAAGCACGCGATGGAGCATGGCCTGCTCATTGAGGAATGCCTCGACCTGCGGCGTGCACAGATCCTCAGTGGTGAGCCGGATTGGTTCCCGCGAGCTCGACGTGGACATGAGCCATGCTCCGAGCTGGTGAAAAGTTAGTCCAGCACAGTCTAAACGGCCTTGCACAATTCCGGGAGGCCGTGCCCCCCGCCGAACGAGATTTCGCCAGCGACAAGCCGGAAGGCTAGGCCATTTCTATCACTCCGGCGTGATTCCATCATTCCAACGCGGCCATTTGCTCGTCGGGTCATCCCGATTTCTCTTCAGTGTTTCGTGGTCTCACTTTCCTTGGTACCGGGCTTGCCCTTTCCGTCGTCGGTTGGGGCTCTTGGCACGGTGTCGGAGGACGTGGCGGGGGTTGCCGCGGAGGGCGACGGCGAGTCGCTCCCGGGCAGTTTGGGTAGCTCCGGCTGGGTCGCAGAATCCGCCGGCTGGGACCGCGACGCCTTCCGCAGTTGATCGAACAACATCTGACTGAGCAGTCTCTCCTCGGCGGCCGTGTAGCCATACCGTGCCTTGATAGCCGCGGTGCGCTCGGCTGCCCTCTCAAGCCGAGCCTGGATTTCGGCGAATGACTCCTCGGGCTTCCCCGTCCCGGCGTGGATGGCCTTGATCGGTCGCACCATCGCCGCCAGGTCGCTACGGAGCCGGTCGAGCTCCTCGGACAGGCCGAGACGGAGAGTCGACATCAGTCCGTTGTTGGCCAGTACGCTCTCGACAAACCGCGTTTGTTCCCACGCCGACAGGATGTTAGCGAGCAGCCAGCCCACCAGGAAGACGCAGCCATAGATAATGAGTCGTCCGGGGTGCGGAAGCAAGTCGGTCAAGGGCGGGCGGGGCTGGGCAGCTTTCGCCGGCGTATTGCTGCCGCCCGGCGAGCCTCCGCGCGCGTCGCGCGCGGCCAGGTCTTTTCCGTGCTCGCCCGGCGGCTCGGAGTCGGCGGGCGAGCCCAGTTGAATGCGATCACCGACCCAGAAGTGCTCGCACAGGCTCGGTTTCCCGTCCCGCCACGCGAAGACCCCCTCGATCCGGCGGATGGGGTCGATGACGTGGGCGACCTGGCCTGGACCGGAGAAGAAATGCTCGTGGATGAACCGATCGCGGTCGGAGAGAAAAATGCCGAAATCGGGATGCGTGTGATACCAGCCGACGATCGACCACTTCGCAAACTTCGTATCCATCTCGCTGTTGATCTTGGCCCAGGTCTGGTGGGTGAAGGTCACCTCGGCAAACTTGGTCTGGGCTCCTTCGCCCCGGATCGACTCCACGATTTTGACGAACGGGCCGGCCTCGTCGCGATGCCAGCTTCCCACCAGCACCCCGCAGATCTCCACCGACGTGTCGAGAGAGGCATGCTTCCAGAGCGCGGCGTGGACCTCGGGAGTGAAGAATACCCGGAAGCCCTGGTTCCGGCCGCCCGGAAAGGCTTCGTTCGGCAGGTCCTGCCGCGCCAATAAGCGAATGTCAATCGACTCTTCAGGCTTGGAAAGGACTTCGGCCATGAGGTCGCACCTGGCTTTTGATTGCGGAGCCGGTAGCCCCGCGGTGAAGATCATGGGTCGTGATCGGCTGAGACCGGGCCCAGTACGAGCGGACGGTCGCCGCCGAGTTCGTAAAACCGCTGGTCCATGCCGGCTCGCCCCGCGAGAACGTCCCAGGGGGGAATGCCGATTTCACCCAGGGTCAGGTCGAGAAGCCCGGCGTCGCGGCCATCAATCTGGTGGAAGAAGGCAGGGGTGCGCGGCAGGCCGCACCGTGGGCAGAGCCCTTGCGCTTCGGTGACCTTTCCCAGCGAGGCCAAAACAGGGGTGTCTTCGCGGCATGCGGAACAATGCAGCGAAGCCAGCAGATCGCGGCCGGTCTCGATGACAGCCTCGGGCCCGAGGTCCGAACGGGCACGCTCGAGCAGATCGCCGGCTCGAGTCCGACCTACCTGCCACGAAAGAACTTCGACCGGCTGATCGATTTCGTGCGACGGGCAATCCGGTTTGCGTGTGTAAGTGACCAGATAACTCTGATGAAACGTGCCGTCGAAGACGAATCCCTGACCGGCAATGCCATCCAGGCCGTGCAGGTACTTGATCGCCTCCTGGACCTGAATGCCGGCGATAATCGACGCGGTGGTGGGCGTGGTCGGGACTTTGCCCAGCTCCATCTCGTCGCGCGACAGGAGAGCACAGCTTCGACGCGCCTCCAGCATCTTCCAGTCGTTTTCACCCATTGTGCATTCATAGCAAGGGCCCGTGGCCGGGTCGAAGACCCGGGCCACCCCATCGAGGCGCTCGATGGCCCCATCGATCCACACCTTGCCGGCGCGAGCCGCCGCCTGGTTGATCGCGACGCGCGCCTCGCGGTTGTCGAGTCCACCCAGGATCACATCGGCCCAACGATAGACTCCGGCGCCCAGGTCGTAAACGACATTACCCGAGAATGCCTGAACCTGAATCGACGGGTAAATCTCCCTGGCTCGCTCGGCAGCGACCACGGCCTTGGGACGAGAGCAATCGCGTTCACGAAACAGGATCGATCGCGAGAGATTCGTGTTCTCGACGAGATCGCGATCGGCCACGAAAACCCGGCCCACGCCCAGGAGCGCCAGGTCCTTGACGATCTCGTTGCCCAAGGCGCCCGCCCCGATCACGAGGATCCGCGCACGTGCCAGGCGTTCCTGGTCCCACCAACTAATCAAGCGAAACCGGGCAAACCGGTCCTCCGCTTGCGACGCCGCGCCGTCGATCCGGATCACGCCGCTCAACCTGACCACCTTTGGAGGTTTCAGACGAGATGACGAGCGAGTGCATTGACTCACCGCGCTCAACTCGCCCTGACTATCAGTGCTTCCGCATCATTTCGTCCAGAAAGGCGAAACCGATCACGCTGCCGTAGAGAAGCGTGGTCACGATCCCCATGACCAGACCGAACCACGCCCGGCCCCGGCCGAGCAGATTCGGGTCGCGTTTCAACGTTCGAAGGGCCTGCACGCCGACGACGATGGCAAGGAGACCGAAGCAGGGGAGCAGGGAGAAGAGCCCGAGATAACCCGCCGCGATGGCCGACGCCGGCCGGCCGGTGGGCATCACAAACCGATCGACGTCACCGGGCCTCCTGGCGGCGGACCGCAGCTCAGGGTCGAGGAATTCGTCGCAATAACGGCACTTTCGGGCCACGGCCAGGATCCACTCGCCGCAGAAAGGGCATTGCTTGACCTCCTCGGCCGTGCCGGCCGACCTATCACCGGCTGTGTCCTCGCTTCCTGCCGTGATCTCGGGTTGAAGCCGCAACACGTCCCCGGTGTGAATGTCCGCCGAGGCCAATGTTTGGTCGTCGAGCAATTGCCGCCCGCTCGCCTTGTGATGAAACTTGTAACTCATCAACTGGCCGTCCGGACTGTACCTCGGCAGGTTCATCCGATCGACCAGCACCGCGATGACCCGATTGACCGGAGCATCCCCGGGCAGCTCGACCAACTGCTTCTTGTTCCCGGTCGCGTCCCAAACCTCGATTGTGAGATTATTCATCACGATACTTCAATGTAATGGAACCGCCGTGCCGCCTATGCATGATAGGATGCGCGGAGGGTCGAGCGGAAGCAAGTCAAAACCGCTCGCCCGGCAATTGGTCAATGGTAATCCGGGATTCCGGTTTTGGCGCCGGGTTAGAGGATGAACTATAGTCTTGGCAGTGCGAGGCCGGGGCCCTGTTGTCCTCTCGTCGATGGCAGGTCTGGCCGCATCCGAAAACGAGAACCAGGTGTCGCTGTCGTCGCGATTGGAACATCCCGAGCCGAATGCACCCGAGGCCAAAGTGGCCCGCAGTCTGCGCACGATTCCCGCGGGAATCCGCGGAACGGCCGTGCTGGCAGCGGCCCTGGCGCCGGCTGTGGCCGCAGTCTGGACGGTCCCCTGGTTCATGACCCAGGACGGGCCGGCTCACGTATACAATGCCCAGATTCTGGCGCTGTCCTTTGACCCTCATTCACCATTCCGATCGGTCTACACGATCCAGTGGGAGCCGATTCCCAACTGGGTGGGGCATCTCGCGCTCGCGGGGCTGGTGGCAGTCGTTCCGGCCTGGGTAGCAGACCGGATCATGATCACACTCACCCTGGTTGGATTTGCAGCAGCCCTCTTCTGGCTGAGATGGCGTGTGGCTGGAGGCAGAGGCCTGACCGCGGCTGCACTGCTGGCGGCGCTTCTGGCGATGAACGTCACATGGCTGTTCGGGTTCACGGGCTTCATGCTGGGAGCGTGCCTGTTTCCGATAACCCTGGGTGTCTGGTGGTCTGGCCGCGACCGCCTCAACGCCGGGCGCATCGCCGCAATTTCGGCTCTGCTCTTTCTGGGCTACTTCTGCCATCTGGTCAGCGTGGGGCTGACGGCCCTTAGCCTGGTGATCTTGTCTGTCGGGAGTCCGCTCGGGAGCACTTCGGGAAGCACCTGGAAACGCCGTCTGGCACGGCTGGCGCGCACTTCGGCCAGCTTTCTGCCGCTGTTCGTTCTCGGCGCTTTCTACCTGAGGGTGTCACGGCGGGGAGGGCCGATGCAGCCGGCCTGGAGAGATCTGTCCAGCCCGTGGTCGCTGAAAGCCTGGGAGGGCCGATTCGGCTGGGTCGATCCGATCACGCTGGCCATCAAGGATGGCCTCCCTTTCACCGAGCAAATCGGCTCGGAGTTTATCGTGTTTGCCCCGGTGGTCTGGCTGAGTGTGGCGCTTGCCCTTTGGTGGTACGGGCGGATGTCGGCCCGCCCGCAAGAGGGCGCGGTTTCACCTGCCAAGGTACTCGTCGATGAAGCGGAGACTGGACGGAACCTAGTGGTGGGCGCCCCCGCCGGCAGCCCGGCGTGGCTCGTGCTGGCGGCCGTGCTCCTTGCGGCAGGCATCACAAGCCCTGACTCGTTGGGGCCTGGTCATGGCGAGTTCCTGCCCCAGCGCATTGTCCTGTTCGGCCTGGCAGCGCTCGTTCCGATCTTCGAGGTCAACTGGGCACGATGGCCGGGCCGGGCCGTCGTGGCTTCCCTGCTCATCGCTCTGGTGATTCAATCGGCTATCGTGTGGGATTATGCTCTCTGGTCCGATCGCACGGCAGGCCAGTTGATTCGCGCGGGTGACCATCTGGGGAAGAGCCAGCGCATCGTCACACTGCTCGTGAAGTCGCGAGGCAGGTTTCGCACCAACCCGTTGCTCCACGCTGAAAACTGGCTGGGCGTGAACACCGGCAACATCATCTGGAACAACTACGAGACCCTGCACTATTACTTTCCGGTTCAGTTCCGAGCCGGGGTCGAACGGCCGCATCCGGGCGACCTCGAGCTGGTCTCACTGCATGAGGACCCGGCAGACGAAATGACCCGGCTGCGCGATTGGGAGCACATCTTGTCGAGGCATGCAAACTCGATTGATGTGATCGTTCTCTGGAAGAGTGACGAACGCCTCGAGGCGATCACAAAGTGCTGGTTTGTGCTGGCGGACCGCCGGGGCGACGTGCAGATTTTCCGGCGGAGCCGCTCGCGAGGGTCGCGATGAGCGGCCGATCCGGATTTGATCATCCCTGGCGCGAATCCGGATCGACCCGATGCGCTTCCGCCTGCGGATTTACTTCTTTTCCTTCTTGAGCTCGAACAGGTAGGCTTCGTCTTCGACCTGCGCGAAGTCTTTAGGGCGGTCCTTGCCGGGGACGGAGACGCAGAGCGTGAGCTTCTCGCCATCGAGCTTGTAGATGCATTTCGAGGTCTTGCCCTTGGCATCATCCGGGCCGTCTTCGATGACGAAGTCGATCGTCGCGAATGGCTTGGCCTCGGTGTCGACCGTGACCTTGCATGAGTAATCATTGCCATTCACGGTTGCCTTGAGCTTCTCGCCTTCGAATGTGTACTTGGCGTCGATTCCATCGCCCGTGGAGTTCCAGGTCCCCTGAAAGGGCTTGAGCAGCTCGGATTGGGGCTTGTCGTCGGCGAGGGCAAACGATGCGCCGCCAGCCAGCCCTACCGCGGTCCAGACAGCAAGCGCGAGGATGGTCAGGCAAAGCGTGGTGAAACGCGCACCCGGCCGTTTTGTCACAGCGATCATGGTGATCCCTCTGAAGCTGACGAAATGGCTTCGCGCGCCGCGTTTCATGAGGCTCTGGCGAAGCCGAACAATGAGCACGAGTCCGAATTGAATCATCTTGGCGTGCGGTGTGCAAGATCTGTACGCGGAATCATCAGCGATTCAGCCGGTGTTTAGCGCGTGCGAGTTGACAGGGCGCGGCGCGGCCAGCGGCCTCACCCCACACGACGGAGCAGGCTGGCACAACGCCAGGTTGCACAGCCGGCCGATGATCGTCAAGATGAGCACTACGGGTTCGTCCCCGTGCTGACGAACGACATGCCAGGAGAGACCTCGTGGAATTGGCCGCGGTTATTGGGCGCAAGGCAAAGAAACGAGCGGGTAACCGGAGCCGCGATCGATCATGACCGACCGCCCAGGGCGACGACCTCGGATGGGATTCAGGGCCGCGACTGCGCGATACGGCGTGCTGGCAGTGTTCCTGTGCGGTGCGGTGTCAACCACGGAACGGCGGATGGCTGCGTATGCCCAGGACGGCATCAGCACCCACGCGGCTGAATCGGAGAACGACCGCTCGAAACCGTCCGGCCGGCAAATCGGATCGGCCAGGATGACAGGCCGGCGCAGACCGGTCGTGCCATCCGACGACTGGACGTATCGGCCCACGGTGGTCGTCCGCCGTGGCACGTCCCAGGGGACGGGCACAATCATCGCCTCGATCGATGGCGAGACCCTCGTGCTCACGGCCGCCCACGTCGTGCGGGATCAGGGCCCGATCGTCGTGGAGCTGCACCGGTTCAATCTCGGTGTCGAGCGCTTCGCACCACAACCAGGGTCGTGGCCGCGGCGGGTCCAGGCCGTGGTGGCAGCCAGTGATGCCGCGGCTGACCTGGCCGTGCTGAAAATCGAGAAGATGCGTGCGCTGCCTTATGTGGCGCGCCTCGCGCACAGGGCGACTGATCCCACGGCAGGTTCCCAGGTCACTTCGATTGGCATCGACCTCGGCACGGAGCTGGCCGCATGGACCAGCCTCGTGGTGGAGATCCTGTCGTTCAAGCTCAATGACAGCCGCGAAGAGCGACAATTCTTGATCACGGAGCAGGTCCCCGAGCACGGGCGCTCCGGCGGCGGGCTCTTTGGCTCCGGCGGCGAACTGGTTGGGGTGTGCGTCGGCCATGCCGAGCTGCTCAAAGGCAAGCGCATGGGGGTGTTCGGGTCGCTCGAGAGCATTCGCCTTTTGCTCGACGATCACCAGATGACCGCGGCGATTGCGCGATCGGAGGCGCCCGGGCTCGAAGGGCCGGCCAGACAACGGGGCGCGCCCCGGCCGCAGGAGTCTCATCGCGGTCGCGCGCCACCGCGGCTCGGTTCGGCAGCCGGAAGCCGGGCGCGTCGATCGTGCATTAAATTGCTGCCTCATCCTTCGTTCCGGCCGGCCGTGTCTGCCTCCGTGTTTCCGGCGCTGCCCCATGATTTGCCCGGGTAAGCGCGCTTGCGCGGGGTGCGAAGGAGAAGCATGAAAAAGACCATCGACAGGAACCCGAATATTCCCAATCGCATGGGTTTGACGTCGATGAACGAGACCAGGGTGAGAAGCAGGCAGAGCACCAGGCCGGTGGTGAAAATGAGACGTGGGAGGCTCGTGTGAGCCATCCTGCCGGCGGCGACCTTGGGGAATTCGACGGCCCCATCCGCGACCGGTGCAAAGGTAATTTCCGGTACACCATTGGTTGTGCTGGCGGCTGCCGGAGATTGGTCGTCACGTGGGAGGCCGATCGGCTCCGGCGGCAGCGACGCTCGCCCACAGGCAGGGCACCGGAGCCAGCCGTCCCAGGCGTTGACATCGGCCTCGAGCTCGGCCCGGCAATTCGGGCACGAATAGATGGCAAGCGCGAGATTCTCCAAGCTCACGGCACAGCTCCGGTTGCAAGGGATTTCCACCGGCTCGTTCGCGCAGCCGACGATTGTCATCGTATCATCCAGGCTGCTTTTGACAACAAACTGACGGCGGGCGGAACGCGGCGAGTGGGGTTGCGGCGAGAATTCGGCCATGACGGCGGTGGGTTTGCGCTTGAGGTCGACAACCCTCTTTCGACGTTCTGGCCCGGCACGTACGATGCTGAAATATGGCCATCGAACTCCGACCGTTCCGGGAATCCGATCGAGTTGCGGTGCGCGAGCTGACCATCGCGGCGTTTGAAGGTGTCTCGATTGACCACAACATCGACCAGCGGCTGGGCCTGATCGCCGGTCGCGACTGGCGATGGCGCAAGGCCCGCGACGTCGACCGCGACATCGACATGCTCGGGGCCGAGCTGGCCGTCGCTCACGACGACCAGACCGGACTTGTCGTTGGCTACGTCACGATGCAGTGCGACCTTGAGACGGGAATCGGCTGGATTCACAACCTGGTCGTCGGCGCCGGGGCGCGGGGCCAGGGGCTAGGCCGCCGGTTGATCGAACACGCCCTGGGAAAGTTCCGTTCTGCCGGCATGGCTCTGGCCAAGATCGAGACGCTGGAGCAGAACCCCATCGGCCGACACCTGTATCCGGCGGCCGGGTTCATCGAAGTCGCCCGCCAGATTCATTACGCCATGGCATTGACCGACCGATCCGAGCATGAACCTGGGCCCACTACCTTCTGAGCCGGCCGGGACGGCCGGAGCAGCGCGTCTGGAGATGCGACATATCTCCAAGAGCTTCGGGGGCGTGCGCCTTGCGCGACGTCTCGTTCACCGCAGAGGCGGGAAAGGTCGTTGCGCTCTGCGGAGAAAATGGCGCGGGCAAAAGCACGCTTATGAAGATTCTGGCAGGCGCGATCACCGGATACGAAGGCGAAATTCGTTTGGCCGGCCTACCGGTTCGGTTTACGGGCCCGCGCCAGGCTGAGGATGCGGGAATTCGAATCATCTACCAGGAGCTGAATCTCGTGCCTCAGCTCACGGTCGCTGACAATATTTTCCTGGGTCGCGAGCACACGCGGAGCGGCTGGCTGGGCTGGCTGGATAACCGAACAATGGAGACTCAGACCCGGGAGCTGTTCAACCGCTTGGGAGCGGGAGTTTCGCCGCGCGCCAAGGTCGGCGACCTGAGGATCGGCGACCAGCAGATGGTCGAGATTGCCAAGGCACTGGCGTTTGACGCGGCGATCGTGATCATGGATGAGCCGACCTCGGCCCTGTCGGATTCCGAGGTCGCGCGGCTCTTCCGCGTGATCGCCGACCTGCGCAAAGCGGGAACGACCGTCTTGTACATCAGCCACAAGATGAATGAGGTCTTCACTCTGGCCGACCAGGTGACCGTGCTTCGCGACGGCCAGTTCGTCGCGACCGCGGCACGCAGAGAGACGTCGCCCGGCCAGGTCGTGCGCTGGATGGTGGGCCGAGACCTCCAGGCCCTCAACTACGTGGCACACCCAATCACCGGGGGGGCTGTGCTCGAGGTCGACAACCTGTCGCTTGCCAGCCCGCCGGGGAGCGGCCGGCCCCGGTTGCAGGGTATCACGTTTTCGGTTCGGAAGGGCGAGGTCCTCGGAGTTGCCGGCTTGCTGGGTGCCGGCCGAACCGAACTGCTCGAAGCGATTTTTGGCGCCAGCCGATCTCCCCCGGGCGGGGTGATTCGATTGGGCGGCCGGCCGGTCCGGTTCAGGCATCCGGACGAGGCGATCAAGGCGGGGATCGCCATGACAACGGAGGACCGCAAGACGTTGGGCCTGTTTGACCGAATGACCGTGGCTGAGAACATGACTCTGCGCCGCCTGCCCGAGCTGACCTTCGGGCCGGTCGTCAACCCGATCGCGGAAAAACGCGCCGTGCTCTGGTCGATCAAGGAGCTGGCGATCAAGACGGCCGGCGGCGACGTGCCAGTGACCAGCCTCTCGGGCGGCAACCAGCAAAAGTGTATCCTGGCGCGCTGGCTTCTGATCGAACCCAAGGTTTTACTGCTCGACGAGCCCACGCGGGGAATCGACGTCGGCGCCAAGGCCGAGATTTACCAGTTGATTCGCCGGCTCGCAGCGGCGGGCAGGGCCATCGTCATGACCTCGAGCGAGCTCCCCGAGTTGCTCGCGGTCTCGGACCGGATCATCGTGCTCTGCGAGGGGAGGATCACCGCCCTGATCCCCCGCGCACAGGCCACCGAGGAAGCCATCATGCATGCCGCAACTGCATTCCTTGACCGAAGCAAGTCCGGCATGCCCGCCCAGACCTGATCCTCCCCGAATTCAAGCCTACCGGAGACTGCCATGCGACCAATTCTCAGATTCTGTTTTCTCTACCTGGCTTGCTCGCCGGTCGTGGCCGCCGCCCGCGACTTCCCGGGATTTCAGGCCCAGGAGATCGACCCGCATGCCGGCCTTGTCTGCTATGCGGTGACGGCCGCCGACGTGAACGGTGACCACAAGCTCGACGTCGTTGTGCTCACCGAAGACGCCGTGGTCTGGTATGAGAATCCGAGCTGGCGCAAACAAGACATCACTCGCAAGTCGACCGCTCGAGACAACGTTTGCATCCAGCCGTACGACATCGACGGCGACGGCCGGGTTGATTTCGCCCTAGGCGCTGGCTGGCGCGCAACCGACACCAAGACGCCCAGCACACTCCAGTGGTTGGGTCGCAACCAGGGAGGTCGCTGGCAGCTCCATCCCATCGGCTTCGATCTACCCACCTTGCATCGGCTGCGCTGGGGCAACGTGAAGGGGACCGGCCGCAACCAGCTTGTCCTGGTACCCTTGCAGGGCCGCGGTACCAAGGGACCCGGCTGGGGAGACGGGGAGGGGGTTCACGTCGTCGTGTATGACGTTCCCGGGAAACCCGAGAGCGAAGCCTGGCCCGCCGAGATCGCGTGCTCGACGCTGCACACAATCCACGGCCTTCAGCTCGTCGACACGGACAGCGACGGCCGCGACGAGATCGTGGTCGCAGCCTGGGAAGGCGTGTATATCCTCGACCGAGATCCATCGGGCCGCTGGACCAAGCTCCAGATCGGCACTGGCAACCAGATGTCCAAACCGTCTCGAAGGCGCGAGCGAGGTCAAGGTCGGCCGGTTCAAGAACAGCTCTCCGTACATCGCCACGATCGAACCCTGGCACGGTTTCCAGGTGGTCGTGTACACCCCAACCGGCACAGGAGCACCAGCACAGGCCTTGTCCGGCGTGACAACGCCCGCGCACGATCTCCTGGCGCGGCATGTGATCGCCGAGCCCGTTCAGTGGGGCCACACCGTCTGGTGCGCTGACCTCGACGGCGACGGCGACGACGAGCTGATCGTCGGCCAGCGCGACCCCAACCCAAAGGACACAGCCCCCCCTCGCGGGCCAGGCGTCTTCGTATTTGACCTGGATCGCGGCGCTGGCGCGCTCGTCTTCGACCGCCACACCATCGACGATGGCGGAGTGGCCTGCGAAGACGCCCTCGCGGTCGACTTGAACGGCGACGGCCGGCTCGACATTGTCGCAGGCGGTCGAGCGACCCATAACGTGAAGATTTACTGGAACCAGGGCGCCTCATCGACCGCGGCTCAGATCAAGACCGACCCCAAGATCAACGAACCGTTCATGAACCCCGACCTGAAGGCTTTCATCACGCGATTCGAGTCCAACGACCGTGAACCATATGCGAAGCGGAATGAGATTGTTGAGGCGCTCGGTTTGAGGCCGGGGATGTCGGTCGCCGACGTCGGCGCGGGCACCGGGTTCTTCACGCGGCTCTTCGCGGAAAAGGTCGGTGCGACGGGAAGGGTTTATGCGATCGATATCGCGCCTCAGTTTCTGGCGCACATCGCCGCCGAATCAAAAAAACGGGGGCAGACCAATGTCGTGACCGTTCGAGGCGACCAGGATGGGATCAAGCTGCCTCCGCAATCGGTGGACCTGGTGTTTCTGAGCGACGTCTATCACCACCTGGAAAAGCCTGAGAAGGCGCTGTCCTCGATTCACCGGGCGCTCAGACCGGGCGGCACCCTCGTGGTCATCGAGTTCGACAAGGTCGAGGGAAAGAGCACACCCTTCGTCCTCAAGCACGTGCGCGCCACCAAGAACGTCTTCCGCAAGGAAATCGAGACGGCCGGATTCCAGGAATTCGCTCCGGCCAGACCGCCGGTTTTGAAGGAGAACTTTTTCCTGCGATTCCGGAAGACCGGAGCCCGAACCGGCGCTGCGGCGAAGGACTGACGGCAGCCGGGATGACTCCAACCTCGAGACGTGCTAACGCGAGTCGCCGAGCTCAGGGTAGGTGGCGAGTACGACGAAAGAGAATGGCGAGAACAGCCGCGGGGCGAACGGCTGACGATCACGTACGGCCAATTCACGTGATCAGAAGCGGCCACGTCGAGATTCGGCGACGCTAACGGCCCGATGCGCGTCTTCGCCGGAAGAGGATCGCCAGATCGAAGGGGTTTTCTAGGTCAACTTTGGTTCAGAACGCTTGTGCTTGCGAACACCGCGGGCTTCGCGCAGAAGCACTCTTTAGTTTCGCTCGGCGTTGACCAGTGTGGTCTCTGGTGAATGGGCGGCATTCTGATAGCGAACGAGTTTCCACACCTCGACGAACGCCTGTGTTTCCGCATCACGCCACGAGAGGCCGCTCTCCTCGAGCGCGTTGGCCCGTCGCCCCCATTGCTCTCGGAATTCGAGAGGCCACTCCGCCACCACGCCTCGATAGGCCAGCGGGTGAAAGAGAGGAGGACTCGTGGGATCGGTACGCGAGCCTGTTGACGTATCCACCGCAGGGACGGACGCGGCGAGTCCCGATGGGTCCGCCTCGTTCTCATCCCCAAACAACATGGAGAGCCTTCCTTGGACACACCGAACACGAGACCGGCCACGGTCTCTTCTCAGGGTCCGAAGCTCACTCACGGGAAAACCCCAGTTACCTTGTGGTCACCTCATTCGGAAAATCCATCCGGTAAATGACTAGCATCCTCTTGCGATTTTATTCTGAGCGAACCAGGTGTCGGTTTCCAGATGTTCACTTAAACTTCACCAAATTCTCTAGCCTATTGCCTATTATACGTTCTTTTTCCATCTTGCGACAACTGTCATGATGCCTGAAATCAACGAAATGCAGGAAAAAATCGAGTCGTCCGACTGTTTCGACCCGTTCCGGCTGGTTTGGGTTGCTCACGGCAACCACGATGGTGATTACAGGCATGGATGAACGACGGTCAGGTATTGACGACCCTGCGGGTGGATCGGGCGCGTGAAACCTTTTGGACTCGTGGCATTCGCGTACACCAGTGTGTCCATAAGTTGGCTTAACTTGGCCGATATCGCGATCGTAAAGCCGGTTGCTTGACGCGCCACGTTGAATCCCCGAAACTTGTCTGGAGAGTTTCGAGCGAGGTTAGTCCCCGCAATCAGATTCGATCCTCTTATCCGGTTTTAAGTTGCGACCAGAGACCATTCCTGGCGACGAGCTTGCCGACCGTGCACGACCAGCCGAACGACCCGTTCAAAAGCCCTGGTGACGGCCACAACGAGCCGTCCTCACTGCCCGACCTCCCGCCGGTAGAACCACCGTCTGCTGGATTTGTGGTCCAGCTATTCGTGATTCCCGCAGCGGTGGTCTTGGTGGTGATTGTGGTGTGGTTGCTCTTCGGCAAGCTGGCTGGAGGCGAGCGTGATGCAATCGAGTATGTTCACAAGCTCCGGTCTCCGACAGCGAACTGGCGTCTGGCGTTCGAGCTCGCCAGCCTGATTCAGCACGACCCGAAGATCGGGAGTGACCCGGTACTCCTGGGGGAACTGACTGAATCGCTTTCCGAGCATCTCGACCAAGCGGATGTCGACCCCGAGCTCACCCAGTATCTCGCCTTGACTCTGGGAGCCTTCCGGACGCTCGAAGCGCGGACGGAGAGTGGTCGCTCGGTTTCCCCGCTCGTTCCCCTGGCACGGGCGCTGCGCCGAAGTACAAACCGCGCGTCCGGCTCGCGGCCGCAGCCAGTCTGGCGAAGCAGGCCGCCCGCATGGATGGCCAGCTTGACGATCCCGGCGCCATCAAGGCGCTGGGCGAGGCGGCGTCATCCGGCGAGCCGGAGGTTCGTCAGATGGCTGTCTACGCTCTGGGCTTTTTCGGCGGGGCGTCCGCCACCGAGATCCTGCGCGATCGGGTCAAGACCGACGAGGATCGCTACGTCCGGTACAACGCCGGTGTGGCCTTGGCCCGCCGGGGAGACCCTGCCGCCGTGGGGACGCTCCGGGAGATGCTGTCCACTTCCGACCTCACCAAGGTCCTTGATTTGACGAGTACCACCGAGAAGCAAAACAAGATTGAGTCGATCGAGCTCGAGGCCATCGAGGCACTTCGCACCTCGATCTCCAGGAACTCGCCGGCCCTGGCCCGCTCCCTTCAATCGTCGATTGCCGAGCTCACGAAGTCGGGGCTGGTCAGCGTGCGCAGCCAGGCCCTCGACGTCTTGCAAAGTTTACAAAACCAGCCCTGACTTACACACCTCACGGCTTCTCGGGTCATCTTGAACGACAGGACCGAATGCCAGGGCACAGGAAAATGTGGCCACAAGTACCCGTCAGGCGGCCGAAAACTGCCAAGCCAGCGAGCAGAGCACCGTGGGATGCAATCCGTGCGATCTCGCGGCGCGCGGGTTGCTTGGTAACGGGTTCGACTGGCTGGGACAGGCGCTCAACTCGTCGTTATCGGCACAGGGCGACTTCGCCCTTCAATTAATTTCGTTTGTTCGCCGAATTTGCCATTTTCACCGTGATATACTCACGATGACGAATCATTGGTCGACGCTGCAACTTGTTGTTTTCGACGGGTGGGCGCGTGTTTCTTTAACTCGCGTCAAAGTTTTCTGAACCGGAACAGGGCCGAGGGCGATCTCAGGGACGGGCCAGCGCACTCCTCCGGGCCGAGTTGATCAACGAATGGCGAATCACGACAGGGATGCCCGAGAATCCGCCGAGGAGTTTTGCATGATCCAGTTGAGGAACGTTGAGCGTGCGATCGCACGAGCGATCGTGGCGCTTCTGGTCTGGGCAGGCTGTAGCGCACCCGCCTGGGCTACTTACGGAGGGGGTGCTTGCCATAGCTGCACCCCCGCGCCCGTGATGGCGACGCAGTGCGATTTTGTGTCACTGGCGCCCCGGGTCGAGACTGTCTACGCGACCGTCTACGAGACCGTCTACGTCAACGAGCCGGTCACCGTGATGACGACGCAATACCGCATGGCCTACAAGACGGAGAATTACACCGTCATGAGGCCGGTCACCGAGACGTCGTTCGTCGAGCGGCCTTACACGGTGACCAAGCCGATCTACCAGACCGTGAACCAGGAGCGGCGCTACACGGTGACCAAGCCGGTGTACCAGACCGAGCGCCGCGAGCGCAGATATTCGGTCATGAAGCCAGTCTACCAGACCGTGAACCAGGAGCGGCGCTACACGGTTCAACGGCCGGTGTACAAGACCGAGCACCACGAGCGACGCTATACTGTCCGGCGGCCGGTTTACCAGACGACCAACCAGGAACGCCGCTACACCGTCATGAAGGCGGTGTATCAAACCGAGCACCGCGAGCGGCGATATTCGGTCATGAAGCCGGTCTACCAGACCGTGAACCAGGAGCGGCGGTACTCGGTCATGAAGCCGGTCTATGAAACGGCGATGGTCGACCAGTCGTATTCCGTCTGCCGGCCGGTGACGACGGTGCGGCAGGAGGTCAAGGAGTGCGGTTATTTTGAGCGGCAGTACACCATGGTCCCCGGGCCGATCGTCGAGCGCAGAATGCGGGTTCGGGTCCAGGAAACCTCGTGTGATTCCTGCGGGCTGTTGAGTTGCTTCCACCGCCCCCAGAAGGTCACAGCCACCGTGGCGGTCCAGTGCCCGCCGCGCATGGTAAGCCAGCGCGTCTTCGTGTCGCGGCCGGTAGTGCGAGATGTCTCCGAGACCCGGTACGTGCGCGAGACGATGGTGCGCAAGGTGCCCGTGACGAGTTGCCGGTATGTCGCCGAAGAGCGCGTCGAATCGATTCCCGTGACGACCTGCCAGTACGTCGCCGAGGAGCGCGTCGAGCCTTACGAGGTGCGCACCTGCCAGTATATCCCGCAGGAACGGGTCGAGACGATCCCCGTGACAACGTGCCAGTACGTCGCCGAGGAGCGCGTCGAGCCCTACGATGTGCGCACCTGCGAGCTGGTCGCCGAGGAGCGCAGTGAGACGATCCCGGTGACGACCTGCCAGTACGTCAGCGAGGAGCGCGTCGAGCCTTACGAGGTGCGCACCTGTAAGTACGTTAGCGAGGAGCGAGTCGAAACGGTTCCCGTGACGACCTGCCAGTACGTCAGCGAGGAGCACGTCGAGCGGGTCCCGGTGACGACCTGCCGGATGGTCGCCGAGACAGCCTCGCGGCAGGTGGCGGTTTCGGTTCCCGAGGAGGTCCCGGTCACAGTCAATCGCTGTGTGGCCCGCGTCGTGGCCCGGCAAGTGGCCGTGCAGCAGACGACGCTGGTTCCGGTCGTTGTTCCAACGTGCTTGTCGTGCGATTGACGTACGACGCGGATCGCGGGCGACTGTTCAGTTTGGGATCATGTCAAATAAAATATGGCGGGGTTACCCACACTCGGGTGATCCCGCCATTCTTGTTTGCTGCACGGTAGCAAGCACGGCGAGACCTGTTGAGCCGCGCCGGCTTGGAATACAATCGCTTTTATGAAGACGGCCGCGAGACAGGCTCGATCGGGGCTCTGGTTGAAGGGCGGGGCTCTCATCCTGTTTTTGAGCGGCGGTGTCCTGGCTCTGTGGATCGCAGACCGCCTCCCGTTTATGCCCGAGCGCAACGGCAGCCTCACGGGCCGAGGCGCGCACCCGGAAGACGGGCAAGCCGCGCACCGGAAGACGGCGCAGGATGCACTGCGAGGCGGCCGGTTCGACGCGGCCTTGGAGTATTATCGCGCTCTTCCCGAAAGCCGGTGGGAAGCCGAGGATTGCTTTTTGATTGGCGCGGCATTGCTCAATCAGGGCCGGCCGGCGCTCGGCCAGGCGGCGCTTGAGGCCGCGCGGCGCATCGACCCCAAGCATCGAGCGGCCATTCAGGCGCTCGATGAGCTCCGGGGTAAGCTGGCCCTGGCCACGGGCCGTGATCGGTCCGCACAGCACGAGACGGCCAGCCGGGTTGAAGTCTTGCGCTCGATCCCGGGTGGTCCAGCGCTCGCGATCTTGTCCCTGGGCCTGGCTCGCTATGCCAGTGCCGGCGACCAGGAGGACGAGTTCCTCGATCGGCTCGGCGTGCGCGATCGCGCTGTGCTCCGCGGCGTGAATGGCACAACCGGGGCAATCAAGCTGGTCACCAGGCTGCTCCTGGAGACGGGGCGGGCGAACGAGGCTCGTGACTTGCTCGACCCGCTCGTGGCCACGCCGCGTGCCGCGGCCGGGTCGTTGCCGGAGAACACCCCGTCGCCTGCCGACCGTGAAATCGCCTGGCTTTTGGGCCGGGCTGCGCTTCAACGCGACGATGACGAAACCGCCGACGCGATGCGCGCCTTGGCCGGCGATTTTGGAACAACCTCGGCTGCTCTTCCCGAGCCCTCTCCTTATGTTGGCTCCAAGCGGTGCGGCGAGTGCCATCGCAGCCTCTTCAGGGCCCAGCAGGGAGCCAGCCGCCATGCCCAGACCCTGCGATTCGGAGCCGGACTCAAGGATCTCCCTCTGCCCACCCACCCGATCACCGACCCCATGATCCCCGGCATCACACACCGCTTCGATCGCAAGGGAGACGACAAGATCGAAGTTGAGTCGCGGGTCGAAGACCAGGTGGTCCGGGCGGTCGTCGATTATGCTGTCGGGTCGGGCCGGCATGGCATCACGATGCTTGCCACGGACGAGCAGGGCATCGAGCGCGAGCTGCGGATCTCATACTTCGGTCAGACCGGCGCCTGGGGAGAAACCAAGGGAGTGGACTTCGCCCCCCGCGACGCGGGGGACCATCTCGGTGTGGGACTGGGCGCAAGGCCGTGCATCATTGTCTGCACTGCCACACGACCTGGTTCCGGTCGCTTGTTCCGGGCACGACAGCCTCGCAAGGGCCGGAGCGACTCGATCAGGGGATTGGCTGCGAGCGTTGTCATGGCCCGGGCCTCAACCATGTGAAAGCAGTCGAGTCCGGCTTTGACGAGCTGGCTATCGCGCTCACACCGCGTACTCCGTCCCTCGAGCGATTGAGCTCCTGCGTCGAGTGTCATGCCGCCGACGGTACGATCGCGCCGAGCGATCCCGAATTTACTCGGGCACAGGGAACGACCTTTCTGTTCAGCCGCTGTTTCACGGCCGCCAAGGATCGGTTCAACTGCACCACCTGCCATGACCCGCATCGCGCCGTCGTCACGCGTGCTTCTCATTATGAAGCAGTGTGCATGAGCTGCCACAACCCCGGAACGCCGGGGCCTCCCGCTGCGCAGCCCTCCGGCCATGCCGAGGGCAAAGCGGTGACCAGCGCCCGGAGCTGCCCCATGAATCCGGCTGGCAATTGCATCTCCTGTCACATGCCAAAGGTTGAAGATCCCTCGCGGCGGTCTCAGTTTACCGACCACCACATCCGCGTGCATCGCGGCGAGGGCACAGCTCACGCGATCAAGTCTGCACACTGAATACCGGCGTCCGGGTTCCGGCCGGAAATCCGCTGATCTTGCCGGTGCCCGAAAGAACCGCCATGATCGAGAAGTCGGGCTGGGACGCGATTGAGTGGCTTATCACGAGTATTCTTGATGGGTGCGAAGTCGCGAGCGGCTCGAAAACGCGAAGCCAAGACACGGCAAGAATCGCTGGGAGTTGCCCCCGTGCCCGCGGCCGCAGCCGCTGCGCGGCCGCAACAGCGGCGCGCCAGGGCGCTCGTCGTGCCGGCTGTGGTCGTCTTGGCCTTGGTCGTACTCGTGACCGGGGCGTACCTCGCGTTGGAGCAGTACCAGGTCGCAAGCATTGCCCGCGTGGTCCGGAAGTCGTTCTCCAGCCAGAACTACGAGGCGGCCCGCGCCGCTGGCGCGGTGGCTGAAGAAGCGTCCCCGCGCTGCCGAAGCCTACTACTACCGGGCATGGCAGGCTCTGGCCGACGAACAGCCGCGTGAGGCGGTTCTGGCGGTGGACGAGGCCCGGCGTCTCAGCTTCGACCCGGAGCTGCTGGACGTTCTGTCTGCCATCTATCACGCGCGTGCCGATCGCTTTAACGAAGCCGAGCCGATCCTCGAACGGGCTTTCCTGGACGAGACCGCGCCTCGAGAGATGGTCGCCAAGTCGCTGGCCCGAATTTACCTGTCGAGCTACCGGTTCGATCGTGCCGCCAAGGCGATTGAACGCTGGCGGGCATTGGCACCGGAAGATCCGCAACCTTACCTCTGGACCAACGAGATCGCGTCGCGATCCGACGTCGAGCCGGCCATTCTGATCCAGAATTATCGGGCTGCGCTCGAGCGCGATCCCGAGCTCGACAAAGCACGCCTGGGCCTGGCGCAACAGCTCAGCAAGGATCGCCGCTTCGACGAGGCCGAGCAGGAATTCCTGGCTTACTTCAAGCGCAACCCCAAGGACGGGTCGGCGTTTCTGGGGCTGGGTCGCAACGCGTTCCAGCAGGGCGACATCGACAAGGCCAGTCGGTTCTTCGAATCCGCACTCGAGGTGAATCCGCGATCCCGACGCCCTCAAGGAGCTCGGCCAGATCGACCTGCGGCTGGGCCGGCTTCAGAAGGCCCGTGAACGTCTCCACCTCCTGGCCCAGATCCAGCCGTTTGATCACGAGGTTCGTTATTCTTACGCTCAGGCACTCAAGCTTACCGGCGAACAGGAACTGTCGCGGGCTGAGCTCGCTGTGGCTTCACGTCTTCGTAAGGAGCATGACCACATCGTCCAGCTTCGGTATGGAGTGCTGAAAAACCCGCGCGACCTGGGCGCTCGGTTCCAAGTCGCCAAGTGGATGATCGAGCACGGGCATGAAGACGAAGGACTCAAGTGGACCAAGGAGATCCTCCGCGCCGACCCACGACATGCGCCCACGCACCGCATCCTGGCCGACTACTATGCGAAGCACGGTGAAGCCGGCCTGGCCAACTTTCACCGCTTATCGGCCACGTCCGGAGAGGATGCCGACACCCGGCCGGCCCCGGCCAACCACCCGGCCAGCCCGTGACCCGCACAACGGGCCCCACCGGTGCAAGCGACAGCCCGCTCAGGGCACGAGGAGCCGGAGCCGCCGTCGCAGGCTGGTGAGCGGACCGAAATCCAGCAGCTCGCCCCCCGTGCTCACAAGGCAGCGCAGGGAGCTGGTCCGCCAGTCGGCGGGTATCGCAGCCGTGGCGACATCGTAGCCCGCGGCGTTGGCCGAGAAAGCCGGCAACACAATCCTCCCCGGCCCGACCAGAAAGCAGGGGGCTGATTTCCCGGCGTGGCGAAACACGGGATGATGGTGGCCCGAGATCGTGCGCAGGCCGGGGACTGGCTCATGCCCATGGCCGATTGTCCAGCCCGCAACCTCATCGTTGACGGACCAGGAAACTCCCACGGGCATCATTTCTCTTGCTGAGTTTCTCGGCGAGCGGTCGTGGTTGCCCTCGACGACGAGCAGGCTGACCCTTCGTTCCGCCAGCCACTCGCCGAGTCGCCGCACGTCGTCCGCGGTATGACAACACAGGCGCGGCGACTCGACCAGGTCGCCGGCAACAACCAACCGGGTGATCGTGGCTCGATCAAGGACAGCAGCGAGTCGTTCCAGGGTTTCATTGAGCGAGTGCGCGATCACACAGTCGCCGGCCGCACCGCGTGCCCATTCGTAGCCGAGATGAAGATCGGCGATGACGGCGATTTGCGCGTGGGGGTGAATCGCCGCTCCTTCGGGGGTAAGCCACCAGCCCTGGAGCGACTGGACGCCGGCCTCACGCGAAACCGCCTTCCGTGTCATCGCCGGGCTCTCTGCGCGGGTTGGACCAGACGCGAGTGCAACCGCCGTAAGGCATCCCCCGGCGGCTCGAACTGGAGGGCCTCAGCCTGGCCGGGCTCGATCCACGCGGCCGCAAAAGGCGATAGACCCGGAAGCACGCGGAACCGAACCGAGGGCTTCTGGCTGATCCAGTGAACCGCTCCCGGCATATCCAGGATGTCGTTGAGCACTTCCCGGCGCGTCTCGCGCAACAAAGGATGTTCGGGGCAGGCAGCCTTCACGAGCGGATAGAGCCGGGTGCTGACCCAATTCATGCCGCCGACTCGGACACGCCGACCCGGCTCGGGGTGGCTCAAAACCATCAAGGCTGTCGCGGCAACGTGCCGGAACCGCCGCGCCGGCAGGTCGCCGTGGTCCAGACCCTCCATCACGAGATCGGCGAACCCATCGAGATCGAAAAGCGGCGGGATCGATTCGGACGTCAGCGCGCGAGCGCCGCGTCGGGGATGTGAATCGACCAGCCCAGGTCGGCAACCGTCAGCGTCAGGTCGCGGCCGAATCGGCGGCCCAGCCGCGCCACACAGACACGCGCAAGTGCCTCGCAAGCAGCGCGGTGAAGCGGCGCATGAAACGTATAGATGAGCCCGTCATCCCGCATCGAGGGTGACTCCTCAACGAGCAGTCCGGATTCATCCGGGATCTCGCTCCACTGGGCCTGGGCCTCGAAGAGCTCGACCAAGACCTGTGCGGCATCGTCGTCGAGAATGAAGGTCTCGATCAGCCAGCGGCGGAGCGCCGTCGTGCTCTCCTCGGCGAGGAAGCGCGAAGCTTGGCGCGGAAGCCGGCCAGGTCGCCGGCGAGCTCCGGCGAGAGCGACTGTCGATCGCTGGTCCAGCGAGGCAAGCTCGGCTCACCGCCGGCAGGGCGGGCCAGTACGATCGCGTTGTCGAGCCTCCGGAATTCCAGCGACCGACCATCGAGCACGAATCGATCACCGGGTACCAGCCGCTCGGCGTAAGCCGCCTCAAGCGTGCCCACGGCGACGCCGTTCGCGATGACCCGGACTGTGGCTTCCGAGTGGATCGTTCCCACGTTGGTCCGGAACCAGCGGGCAACGCGGCGATTGCGAAGCCCAAACAGGCCCGCGTTCTCCCAGATGCGCGGCGAGGTCCATCGGGGTGGGACTCCCGGCTCCGACTCGAATGCCCCGGCGGGCGCTGCCAGGCGGCCTGCCAAGAACAACAGGCAGTCGTCAAAATCTGCCCGCGCCAGCTCGGCCATCGGCCCTGCCATGCGAATGAGCTCGAAGGCCGCATCCACTTCCTGGTTTCCCGCGCAGGCCATGCCAATCAATTGCTGACAAACGACATCGAGGGGCGCGCGGATCACATCGAGGGGTTCGATACGGCCGGCGCGCGCCGCCTGGGCAGTGACGACCGCCCCGGCCAGCTCTCCGGCCGTAGCCGCCAGGAGCAGCCCATGCGAGCGCATGCCCCGGCGATGGCCCGCTCGCCCGACTCTCTGCAAGCACCGCGCCACACCGCCGGGCAACCCGACCTGAACCGCCAGGTCGGCCGTACCGATGTCGATCCCCAGCTCGAGGCTTGTGCTGGTCACAACCACGCGGATTTCCCCCGCTCGAAGCGCCGCCTCGATCGTTCGCCGCCTCTCGTGATCGAGAGCCGAGTGATGGGCCACGATCCGCCGCTCTGGCTCGTCTCCCGCCGAGGGGTCCTGACGGAGATCGTGCGTGAGTCTCTCGGCGAAAGCGCGGGTATTGGCGAAGACGATGGTGGTGCGATTTCCGCTGACAGCCCGCCAGAGCCGTTTCAGCAGCCGGCGGTAGCTCAGGCCGCGGTGCGGCGACTCGTCGGGTTTGATCAGGCTCTCGACCTCGATCCGTGGCGGTGGGGTCCCGGACGGCGAAGCTGCTCTGACGACACGGCAGCTTCGCCCAGGTCCCACCAGGAACCGGGCCGCCGTCTCGCCCGGACGGCAGGTCGCCGACAGACCGACGCGAACCGGATCTCGCTGGCATTGCGACGCCACGCGCTCAAGTGAAACAGCCAAGTCGGCGCCGCGCTTCGTCGGCACCAGGGCGTGCAACTCATCGACGACCAGGTGTTCGACGGTTCTCCAGTGGACTTGCCAGCTCTTCTGGCTGAGGAGAAGCGACAGACTCTCGGGTGTGGTGATGAGCAGGTGGGGCGGATGGTCGCGAAGCTTACGGCGCTCGGACGCCGACGTATCGCCCGTCCGAACGCCGACCCGCACCGGGCTCCGATCACAACCGGCTCGCCGCCGGATTCCCTCGAGCGGAGTCGCCAGATTGCGTTCGACGTCGTAGTTCAGGCTCCGCAGGGGAGAGACGTAGACGCACTTCAGGCCGGGCGCGAGTGTTCCGGCCTCATGGCTACGGAACAGCCGATCAAGGATCGCGAGAAACCCGGCAAGCGTCTTGCCGGTTCCCGTGGGCGAGGTCAGGAGGACATGCTGGCCCGCGGCGATGACCGGCCATGCAAGTTGTTGCGCGGGGGTCGGGCCCTCGGGAAATGCCTCATCGAACCACGCGCGAACCGAGCCGGAGAGCACCTCCCGTGCTGAGACCGCTCCATCTGCCGATCCTGTTCGGTCCATGCGTCCCACCCGGATCCATTCCCGGCCTCTGTGCCGGGAGAGACGCATGATACCGAATCAAGCCCCCGCTGTCTCTGCTGGCCAGTTCGCGTGGCCTCCGGCGTCACGGCGTACGACGACGCTCTTCCTCCTCGCTCGAGCGGGTGCGCCCACGCTCCGTTGAAGACGACCGCGCGGGTTGCCGCGTGGCCGATCGAGATGTTGCGTTTCCCTGGGCGGGCCGGCGAAGGCCGCTGGCAGCCGGGCGTTCCCCGGCGGCCTGGCGCCCGCGGACGCTCCCTGCTGGGCGTGCGCACCTCGTCCGGCCTCCGCCTCGCGAGCTGTCTGCCTACGCATCTCACCGCGGCCGGCGGCTCCGTGTTGCTCCAGCCCGCGCTGAGCGACTGACGCACTCGATCCGGCCGGGTGGCCGGCGGGGTGCGATGCGACCGGGGAATGAGGCAGGCTCATCGGCCGTGGGCGGGCCGCGGCGGCACCTCCTGCCGCCCGCGCGCGGGCACCCTCTCGCTCCTGCTGCAGCCGCTGTTCTCGAAACTGGTGCATTTGCCCCACTTGCCGACGGATCTGCTCGCGCTCCGCTTCGTGGACCTGCACCAGACGCATGCCCCTCCCTGCCACCGGATCGGCCGCCAGCTTGCTGAGCGGCATCGCCAGCGTGCGATGGTCCACCACCGTGACGTTGCGATCGATCGTGACGTTCCTCTCGATCAAGCGTGTCTGCTCGATGAAGGTGACCGGCGGCCTGAGGGCCACGTTCTCTCGCCTTTGAATGTACTGCTCGCGAATCTGGGTCACCCAGGCGGGGTTCCGCTGCACGTTGATCACCGCGTAATACGAGAAGAGAGGGTCGTAATAGGCCGGCCGGCCACTGGCAATCGTGAAGGAAAACCAGGGAGTGATGCCGACGCTCACGAAGTTCTGGGCGATAGTAGTTGCCAAACAGATACTGGTTGGTGCTTGCCTGAACAAAGAGGTTGGCCGTGACGGCCGAGCCGACGATGCTGATCGACGGTGTGAAGACGAAGTTCGGCTGGGCGTACACCGGCTGGGGGTAATAGACCGGGGCAAACATCAAGCCACGGTTGGCGAGAGGCAAATCCCAGTAACCGGCGACGAAGAGGTGGCCGCTGGGGGTCCACACGTAGTGGGCCGGCATCCAGATCCAGTTTGACTGGACGGCAGCCCAGAACCCGGGCCGCCAGGCGTATCCGGACCCTTGCCACGACCAGTAGCCCGGGGTCCAGCTCAGGTTCGGAGCAGGCGCAGGCGTATTCGGGCCGGCCTCGAGGCTCTTGGGCGGAGCGGGCAGATACGATGGCTGGCTCTGTGCCGGACCTGAGCTGATCGGAATCCACGTTCCGGGCACCCATTGAGAACCGCCCTCGACCTGGTGCCAGTAGCCGGGAACCCACTGGCTGTTCGGTGGCGGCTCGCGCCAGATTCCACTGATCCAGATGAAGTCGTCGCGCGAGACGTCCCAGCTCCAGTACCCGGGAATCCACTGCACGTTCTGTCCCGCCGGCTTCTGGTCTGGGGGCATTTCCTGAATGGGCGAAGGAGGCTCTTTGGGAACGACCGGGGACGGCGCGGGGTCGTGAACGACCGGAGCAGCATACGCTTCATGGACAGCACCACGCGTCAGGACTTGCCCGCCCTGGGAATCCGTTTGATCTGGACTCGAACCGGGTGCATCCTGGGGACCGGCGCCGTCTGGCACCGGAGTCGGAGCAGCAGGAGGATCCTGCCGACACGCTGCCCTGACCTGAGCACCGCCCATCACGACGAGAATCATTGCCGTCAGGATCAAGCTGCCACGCCACAACCGAAGCGACGATTGAGAAGTCATCACCTTTACCCTCCATGGAATCCGGCTGAGCTTGAAGCGATGAGGGATTTTAGCGGATGCCCGAAAACGCGTCTGCCGGACTCGACGCAAAATCGTCGAAGGAATGACGCAGTTCACGCAAACCACCCAAAATTAGCGACAGGCGCTTATTTTATAGCGGATACGGTATTAGGGAGATCTGCGATCCGCTTATCGGTGACTAAGATGAGTAGTTTGGTTGGATTAACAGCACTGGTGAATGAGGGGAGATCAGGCGGCGTGATCTCGGGTGAGTTCTCGCGCAGCGAGGGTGACGGCGGTCTCGTCGGCGACGGCAAGATCTCGCGCGTACGCAATGAGTAAGGCCAAGTCAGCGAGATGGTTAAGGCGGCGCGGGCTTCCCTCGGCCACGTGATGAAGAGATGCGAGGGCACCGTCGGAGAAGAGCGGCGAGCTGGCACCCGCGTTTCCGAGGCGGCCCAGAACATACATGGCCGACTCGTCTTCGGTCATGGCGCCGACGAAACAGTGGGCCGTGAGACGGTCGGCCAGCCGGGCGGGAATATCGAGCAAAAGCTCGGCGCCGCCGACGAAGAGGATGGAGAGATCGGGGGTTCCGTTGGAAGCGAAGTTGAGCAAAAGGCTCAGGGTATCGAATGTCGCGGGTGTGTCGATCAGGTGGGCGTCATCGACGACCAGGAGGGGAGCGTCTCCGCTGGCCGCAAGACTGGCCAGTTGGCGGCCCAACTGCCTGATCGCGGCCGGGAGTGCACGAGGCGCCTCGCCCAGGCCGCCGAACTCGTCGGCGAGGTAGGCCACAAGCTCGTTTGGAGTGAGGGCAGGAAACGTGAGGTGAATCATGGTCGCCCGCAACTCGGCTGCCAGCCGCGCGCGCCAGCAGAGTCTTGCCCGTGCCCGGCGGACCAAACAGAACCGCCGGCCCCTGGTTGTGCACGATCGCGTAGTGCAGCCTGCGGAGCACGGCATCCCGGCTGGGAAGCGGGACATAGAGCGACGGGCTGACCGTTTCCACAAACGGGCGCCGCACCAGTCCGAAGTGCGTCTCGTACACAGGCGTCTCCAGCGGGCTCAGACGAACGTCTCGGCCAATCCCAGGAGAGGCACGCCTCCCGCTTCAAGCACCTCTCTGGCACGGAGAACCGCACGTTCGCCGGTCATGCCCGTGTGGTGCACCAACACGGCCGCATCGACCGAACGGTGGAGCATGGCGGCGCTCAAGCCGGTAAAAAGCGGGCCGCCATCGACCAGGATCAAGTCAAACTCGCGGCGCAGCCGGGCCAGCGTGCAGGTCCAGGCGGCACTTGCCAGGAAATCGCGGGGCCGGGCGACGGCCGAACGCATCGGTAATAGTGCCAGATGATCCGCGGAGGCGTCGATCAACGCGTCGGCGACGGCCCGGCCATCTTCTACCACGTCGTCCAGACCCAAGGCCGGCCGCAGGCCCAGAAGTCTCGCCACCATGGGGCCGGTCAAGTCGGCATCGACAACCAAGGTTCGCGCCGGATGGCGCGACAGCGCTCGCGCAAGGGTGAGCACCAGGGTCGTCCGGCCTTCGGCGCGATGGCAGCTCGTGAACAGAATGACCTTGTAATTCTGCCGCTGCCGCGCCGCGAGCAAGATTTGAGCCAGTCGTTCGAAATCTTGGTCCCCACTGTCGTTCGAGGGTGAGCACCAGGGGAGGCCACTGCAATTCGGCGGCCGGAAGTGAGTCGCGGGCCGCCGCCCTAGGATTGACGGCCGTGAGCTCGCGGCCAGGCCAATGAGGGCGCGGCGGCACGCCTCCGGATAAGCCGTCTCGCGTGCCCTTGGAGTAGACCTCGGCCAGTACCTCGTCAATTTCCCGCATCTGCCTTGTCCTCGATACTGTCTGCCGGCAAGACATAGCCGGGGAAGATCACAGGAATCTCCGTGCCGGTGACAGGTGCCGACGCTGCCGGCTCGCTCGACAGAACCACACCTCCAAGGGTGCTTATCGCGGGGCCTCTCGGCGATTCCCTCGGGCGGTCTGGATCGTGGATATTGGCGAAGTCGCCGCGGCTCAAGGGCGAGTCGACAGAATCAGAAATCGCACAGGCGACGATGCGGCCCGGCCGGCTCGACCATCCGATCGTGCAGGCCGACACAACCGGCGTCAAGACGAGCAGGGCACAGCCCACCAGGCGCACCTCGCGGCGCAGCCGCCGCCTCGTCTGAGGATTCGGCTGCGGTGTGCCGATCCGGCCACGCGTGACGATCTGTCGGGAATGCCTGGTCCTTTCAACCCGGACCGCGGGCACTTCGATCAAGACCGCCAGTGAAGGCTCGAGTGTTCGGCTGGATCGAGTCTCTCTCACCGTTTGTAGACCATCGGCTCGACTCATGGCAGCACCCCTTGCGCCCCTCGCACGACTGGTTGTGTCTCCTGGTCTCGGTTTTCGACTGTCGCTCACCCGTTGCGCCCTTCCATGGATCACCCGCGCGGGGCGGCTCGACCGAGTCGATCTGATTCATCGTCTGCTTGGCTGGTCAAACTTGAACAGCCATGACGAAAATGACGAAATCGAAAGCCTGGCTGATCGAGTGGGTCGAAGAGCCGCTACAACCGCGCGAATCGACATGGTGCCCTATCCTGGGGCCGGTACCAATGAGCAACCTGACCAGAGGCGCGGACCGGCGCGACGATTTCGGCCCGCGGTACCGGTGTTTTGCGTCGCACGGAGAAAAGCATGAGGCCCGGCTCGGAGCCGGCTGGCTTCTGGGGCAGTGGTTCCGAGCCGGGCCAGTTCGCAGGAGAGGCCCCGGACGTTTTTGAAAGGGTGAGCGCAATCAATTCGGCCGGGCAGGCGAGTCAATTCAGCGACCGAACAAGGCGCGGAAGAAGCCGCCGATCCGGGGACGCGACTCGGGTGCCTCGTTTTCGGCGATCATCCGAGCACGGCCGGCTTCGTACTCAGCGACCGGCCGGAATTGGGGCGGGCGCATCGCAAATCGGCTGCGATTGCCGCCGCCGTTGGCCATATCGAGCGAGCGGACGTTGGCCTCGGTCACGAGCTGGTTGTGCCCACCCCAGCGGGATTCGACCAGTTCCAGGACGTTAAGCGGCGCGAACAGGGCTTCACCACCCACCGAGATCCAGTCGGCCGCCGCGGGATTGGTCTCGTCGACCCGGCCATCCAGCCCGTAGACCAGGTTGTATTCGTAGTTGACCACGCGGTCTTTGTCGTCCTGGCCGTTGAGCATCGAGCCCGAGTTGGCGTGCAGCTCGACCGAGAGCTTCACGGCCCGCGGGCCCCGGCCGGGGATCGCATGGTAGGTGGCGATGTACTTGTAGACTCCGTGGTTCCACACCTCGTTGATCGTTCCCCGCGGCGGGAAAGCGCGCAGGTTGGCCAGGAGCGCCTTCTTCTCGCCGCGGATGTGCGTTTCCAGCATGGCGTGCACGCGGGGCGCCTTGCTAGTCGCACGGATCAGAGCCGGGCCGCGGCGGCCCGGGCGGGATCTCGTTGGCATAGTCGCCGATGCGGTGGTTGTAGTGGTTTTCACCCAGCTCGGCCCAGAGGGCCTTGAGCTCATCCCGCGTCATCCCTGTCCAGGGGGCGGGCGCGGGCTCGTTCAGAAGAATCGACGCGACAGCACCGCCCAGGCAATGGCCGGGCCACCGCGAGATGTCTTTGTTCTGACTGAACGCCGCCTCCCACTGCCGCGCCGAGGTGCCGAAGAGCTGGTCGTATTTCAGTAGCGGCGATGGGGTCTTGAAACCGGGTGATCTGACCGCCATGTTCCTTGTCGGGGCCGACCCAGGTCAGGTCATCGTAAAGGTTCGGGAACCAGGTCGCGTCGTCGCCCGGCGGCCGGCAGCGTCTCGAGCAGACCGTTCGGGCCGGCCAGGATGATGTCGTTCCCGGGAGGGATGTAACCCCCTGGCGCGGCGATCAGCACTGGTCGTCGCCGTTGGTGGTCATCGTGTCGACCCGGGCATTGCCTCCGGCCCATGGCTCGTGGATCGAGTCGGCCTTGGTCGGCCAGTAATAGAAGTTCCAGGGCTTCTTCGTGCTCTCGCCGACTTGAACGAATGTGGTCTCCACCGCGTAGGGCTTCGTGGCGCCCTGCAATCTTGAAGGTATACCAGCCCTGCTGGTCGAACGCCGACGTCCTGGCCGTTGACTCGCGCCGACGCCGTTGGGTCCCTTGAGATCGACGATCTGTCCGTACGGTCGTCTTCACCTGCAGCTCGCCGCCGAACCGCGTCGGAACATAGACGCCGTAATGATGATCGCCGGACTGCCCGTCCAATGAACCTCCCAGCGGGACGGTCGTGACGTGCTCGGCGGTGCCGTGCACTGGCCGCCATACTCAGCGATGGCGGCCAATGCCCAGATCACCGAACCACCGAGCCAGTTGCCAATACGCATGCTGCCTCCCAATACCGGTGTAGAGTTTTACTCACCAGATCGCACCGGCGCTCCGAGCCAGCAAGGTCACGGGAAACGTCTTGTCTCTCGATAACCTGCGACTCACGCTCACCGAACGCGCCGCCTCCCGTGATACCCTATGATGGTTCGGCTTCGAAGCAGGCGTTGGTGGATATCAATTCGCCAAGTACTCCTACCTATACTCTTGAAACTCGTCAAAGCCCGTAGAGTTCGTCAAGGTGGCAATTTCTCGATTTTCTCAAGTTCAGTAAATGAGCGAAAGGGGTCTGCCGATAACCACAATGGCCACCCCTGGGGTGGAGAGCGAGAGTCGGCCAAGAAGACCGGCTTGAGGCTTCCGCCACCGTGCCGAGGCCTTCGTGATCAGTTCCCCAGCCCGGCTTGGGGACGAGGTTCACTCGGAGACGCTTTCGAGCGTTCGGCAAGTGAACCGCAATCGGAAACGGTGGTGTTGGCGATCGGACGTTGTCCAGCATCGGCCGTGCCGAACCATCAGGGGAATTTCAGCTCACCGACTCGATCGAGACGTCGACCGACAACCTCACTCTTCACAAGAGGACATCGCGATGACCAGTGCGGTATTAGTTCTTGCCTTGGGTCTGTCTGGCCAAAGCCCGCAAGGGGTCTATCCGGCAGCTCAAGGCCCAGGCAAGGTCTTGCCCCAAGCCCAGGCGCCCGGCAAAGTTTCGCCGGCGCCTCAGGCACCAGCAAGGTAGCACCCGCGGCCCAGGCTCCGAGCAAGATCATGCCGGCGGCTCAGGCCCCCAGCAAGGTCTCTCCGGCGGCTCAGGCCCCGAGCAAGATCATGCCGGCGGCTCAGGCCCCCAGCAAGGTCCACCCGGCGGCTCAGGCCCCGAGCAAGATCATGCCGGCGGCTCAGGCCCCCAGCAAGGTCCACCCGGCGGCCCAGGCCCCGAGCAAGATCATGCCGGCGGCCCAGGCGCCCGGCAAGATCATGCCCGCCGCTCAGGCTCCGAGCAAGATCATGCCGGCGGCACAGGCGCCGAGCAAGGCTTATCCGGCGGCACAGGCGCCCGGCAAGATCATGCCGGCGGCCCAGGCGCCGAGCAAGGCTTATCCGGCGGCTCAGGCCCCGAGCAAGATCATGCCGGCGGCACAGGCGCCGAGCAAGGCTTATCCGGCGGCTCAGGCCCCGAGCAAGATCATGCCGGCGGCTCAGGCCCCCAGCAAGGTCTACCCCGCGGCGCAAGCTCCGGGCAAGATCCTGCCTGCCGCGCAGGCCCCGAGCAAGGTTCACCCCGCGGCGCAAGCTCCGGGCAAGATCCTGCCTGCCGCACAGGCCCCGAGCAAGGTTCACCCCGCGGCGCAAGCTCCGGGTAAGATCCTGCCTGCCGCGCAGGCCCCGAGCAAGGTTCACCCCGCGGCCCAGGCCCCGGGCAAGGTCCTGCCGGCGGCTCAGGCCCCGGGCAAGGTTTCTCCCGCGCCACAGGCCCCCGGCAAAGTTGGTCCGATCTCGGGTGGCTCGCCGCAGGCCCCGGCCAAGGTCTCCGGCCAGTATTGATGGATCCTCGCCACCGGCGACCTCGGAACACATGACAATCGATTGTTGAATCAACATCCCGCGCACGCCACATACCGACCGACCAAGCGGCGGTGCCTCTCCTCTGGAGACGTACCGCCGTCGTCGTTTCGAATCGCGCCAACACAAAATCTGCACTTCGTTCCCACGATCGGCGTACGGCGACCTACGTTTCTAGTAGGAATTCGTGACACGCCAACTTTTCCCTCCGCCTGAAAATCCTCGATTGATGACGCCGCGGTGGAACCGCGACTCCTTGCACCAGCCATCCTCGATCCGTCCTTGATCGAGCTGCAATGGGATAGCACCATGCGACGACACCGACCGCGCTTCAATCAAACCGCAGTTTGCACAAGAAAAGACCGGGCCAAGCGTCCCGAGCTGGAAGGGCTGGAGGATCGGCTCTTGCTCTACGCGCCAACAGGCGATCAGTGGACGTACTCCAGCCGGATTACCTACAGTTTCATGCCCGACGGGACTAACATCGGTGGAAGCCCGAGCGCACTGTTCCATACCTTGAATGCGAACTACCCGACGGCGACGTGGGAACAGCAGATCAACCAAGCAGCGGCGCTCTGGGAAGACGCCGCCAATCTGAACCTTTCGCTCGTTTCCGATGATGGATTGCCGGTCGGCACTTCGGGCGACCAGCAAGGCGACTCACGATTCGGCGATATTCGTATCGGCGCCATCCCGCTCCCATCAGGCATCCTCGCCGAGACCTTCCTGCCGCCTCCGGCCAATGGCGGCACCGATGCAGGCGACATCATCTTCAACTCCACCGTCAACTGGCAGATCAACTCCAATTACGACCTCATGACTGTGGCAGCCCACGAATTTGGCCATGCCCTGGGCCTGGGCGAGTCAACGGTATCGAACGCTGTGATGTACGGCACCTATAACGGCATCAAGCAAGCGCTCGCCAGCGACGACATCGCCGGCATCCAATCGATTTACAGCGCTCCTCAGTTCGACCAGTTCAACACCGGCGGGAAACGAGACAACACCTACATCACGGCGACGAACATCAACTCGTTTGTCGGCAGCAATGCTCAGCTCGCCATTCCCGGCCTCGACATGACCACTGCGGGTGATTCCGAGTGGTTCTACGTCAACGTCCCCGCCAATACCACTGGGTCCATGACCATCACGGTGCAATCGAGCAACCTCAGCCTGCTTTCCCCCAAGCTCCAGGTTTATAACTCCTCTCTGTCCTTGATCGGCCAAGCTGCTGCGGTGAACTCCATGGGAGCGAGCATCAGCGTCGGGGCGAGCGTTCAGGCCGGGCAGGGGTATTACATCAAGGTTCTCGCGGCCGGCGGGTACGCGTCGATCGGCAGCTACGGACTGCTCGCGAACTTCGGCTCGCAGACCCAGTCGCCGATCCCGCCGCCCTACACAATCGTTGCTCAACAGCCTGATCAAGGTGGTGGCACGAGCGACGACCTGGCCCCGACCGGTGGCTTGCAGTCTCTCCCCGGACTCTCCTTCATGGGGACCCTGAGCGGATGGGCCGAATCCTTCATCGACTTGTCGAACACCAACGTTGCCGGGCAGACACCAGTTGGGACGTCTCAACCCGATCCGCAGGATGTGTTCTGGTTTGGCAACGTATCGATTACCGTGGTGCCTGACAGTTCGCCAAACTCGCAGGGGCCGGATCTCTGGAGCTTGAGCGCAACCACTTCCGCAGGCCAGGTCAATCTCGTGGTCCCCCTCGGTCCGGCGGCCTCATTCCTCCAGGCACTCGACGAAGCGCTCGACCAATTCACGTCCAACCCGACGAACGTATCAGCCTGAAATAGAGCGCGACTGTACATAAAAAACCACATGTTCCGCAGCGCACGCCCGCAGCAAGCTACGGTTGCAATAGGACCGTCTGGCGAGTCTTGGGCTCCGTCTGATTGACGATCCGTGGATTGACGCAAACGCCACGGCGATGCCATGACCATCCAGACGTGCGGCCTTCGATCTTATCTTCCTAGAGCTTCACCGGGATGGGGTTATGCAGCGACAGCGCTGGCGACCGCGATTCTATCGATCAAACCTTCAAACCAAACGTGATCGAGGCAAGCGTCCTGAGCTGGAAGGGCTGGAACAACGGCTGTTGCTCTATTCGGCACTGGGCGATCAGTGGACGTACGACAGCCGGATCACCTACAGTTTCATGCCCGATGGAACCAGTATCGGCGGGATTCCCAGCGCACTTTTCAAAACTCTGAATGCAAACAACCCGACGGTGTCCTGGGAACAGCAGATCGAGCAGGCGGCGGCGCTGTGGGAGAACGTCGACAACGTGAACCTGGTGCTGGTTTCCGACGGCGGAGAGCCGGTCGGGACATCGGGCGACCAGCAAGACGACCCGCGGTTCGGCGACATCCGGATCGGCGCTGTCCCGCTGGCGTCGGGCACTCTCGCCGAAACCTTCGTGCCGCCGGCGGCCAACGGCGGCACCGATGCGGGCGACATCATCCTCAACTCCAACATCAACTGGCAGATCAACTCCAATTACGACCTCATGACCGTCGTGGCCCACGAGTTCGGTCATGCACTCGGCCTGGGTGAATCGACCACGTCGAGCGCCGTGATGTATGGCACCTATAACGGCATCAAGCAGGCGCTCGCTACCGACGACATCAGCGGGATCCAGTCGATTTACGGCACCCGTCAGTTCGACCAGTTCAACGCCGGCAGCCAGCGTGACAACACCTATGCGACGGCGACGAACATCAACTCCTGGATCACCAATGCTCAGATCGCCATACCTGGTCTGGATATCACCACGGCCGGCGATTCTGAGTGGTTCTACCTGAGCGTTCCCGCCTCGACCACCGGAAAAATGACCGTTACCGTGCAATCGAGCAATCTGAGCTCGCTCTCCCCTGAGCTTCAGGTTTACAACTCCGCGCTCGGCCTCGTTGGCCAAGCAACCGCGAAAAGCTCGTTGGGAGCGACGATCAGCCTCACGACCGGCGTGCAATCCGGCCAGGGGTATTACATCAAGGTTCAGGCGGCCGGCGGTCCGGGGCCGATCGGGCACTATGGACTGCTCGTCAATTTCGGCTCGCAGACTCAGTCGCCGATTTCACCGCCAAACACGGTTGTGGCTCAAGAGCCCGACCAGGGAGGGAGCATCAGTAACGGTGTTCCGCTCGACTTGAGCGACGGCGGGTTGCTGGGGGGGTTGTTGCAGGGCATCCTCACGACAATCGGAGACCTCACGGGGTGGGCCATCACCTACACGATCGACGGCTCACTTCTGCAGCTACTCGATCTGGCGGCAACGGAAGAACCCGGCGCCTCGACGCCGGTCCCACCGGTCCCACCGGTTCCAGCGGCGCCTTATAGCGCGGTGTTGATCGGCGTCGCGAACGCTCAAGGTGTTGTTCCCGCGAGCCAGAGCCCCACCACCACACCTCCCACGCCACTGGCCGTCCAGGTCGCCGCTGCCCCGGCGCCCGGCCGGTCCAGGCTCTTGACGACGCACATGTGCAGTCAACATTTACTAATAAAGATGCGCATCGACGTAGTGCGTTCCACAAGTTCCGCGGCACGCCGGCCCAAGAGAACCACCGGATTCACTCGGCCATTCGCCATCGCCACCGTTGAATCCGGAAGGCGTGAAATACGGCGGAGAGAGCATCTGGTCGATCTTTCCCGGGCGGGATCGGACGAGCGGGCGAAGGCCCCGGCCGGTTCCACGGTGGCCCTTGTTTCGTTTCTTCATCATGGCCGCTTCCATGCTCCCGTCGGCCTAGAGTTGTATTAGGAACGCGCGAAATCACGGAGGGTTGGACGCAATTCGGGTGAAACTTCACGGGGCTGCCGCCTCATGTTCAATCAAGCTGGTCTTCGTTGTCATGTCCCTTCGCTCGCCCCGTCTCGGCGATCGCATTCGCGGAAAAATCCCATGAGCTGCCGAGCTCGGAATCGACCGCCTGATCGCTGCCACCACGGGCTGGAATGGCTGGAGCCCCGCCATCTACTCGCGGCCGGCCCGTCGTCCATTGCGGCTGTCGCGCCTTATAACGGCCAGCAACTGAGCCAGGCGCCCCAGCAACTGGTCATCACCTTCAACGGGGTGCCGGTCCCTCTGCTCATGGGCACCTACGACGTCCTTCTCGTCGAGATCAATCGCGACGGCACAACGACGCCCATGTGGAATTCCGAGAACGCGCCACTCGAGGAGACGGACAACACCGGCACGGAACTCATCGTCCCGATGCAAACATACGATCCAACGACTTATGGTTATGACAATCTGACTCTTCTGGCCGGTCAATACGAGATCGAGCTGGTCGGGGGCACGGGCATCTCGTATGTCGCGAGCGGGATGTTCGGGCCCGGGCCGCAGCTCTGGGATCCGAGCCAGAATTACGCGATCGGCGGGTTCACGGTCCTGGGCCAGGGGGCGACTCTGGGCGGCGCCACTCATCTGGGCACGATCGGCCCGAACGTGCAGACGGTCATGGGCACGCTCAATCCGGATAGTACTCAGTCGGCAGTCGACATCTACCAGTTCACCCTGCCTCAAGGAAACCTCTGGCAGGTCGGGCTGGCGGTCTCGGCGCACAGTATCGGCAGCCCCCTCTTGCCTGCACTCTCACTCCTCGACGCCCAGGGGAACGTGATCGCGACCCAAAACTCGGGCCAGGGGCTGCCCAGCGATGTCAACGATCCTTATCTGTTCGAGGGTTTAGAGGGCGGCACGTATTACGTCGCGGTATCCGACTCCGGCAATCTGCCATACGGGTCTCCCGCCTTGCCGAACCCATCCTCCGGTTTCGACCCGATCTATGGAATTCCGGGATCAGGCGGTCTCAAGCAGTCCGGCGGTCCGTTCCCATTCCAGCTTGGCCTGGCGGCCACGCCCCACGTTCAGCCTACCCGGTTGACGAGCCTCACGGTGAATCGAGCCGATAGTGAGGAATCAAGCCCGACCGGGGTGACTCTGACGTTCTCGGGGCCGATCAATCTGTCCAACCTGTTCGAGCCCGACGCCCAGGAAACCGCGCTCCAGGTCGTTGATTCATCCGGCCAGGTCTGGCCGATCACCGCCGAAAGCTATCAAGTCACCGACGCCGGTCTCACCCTTATTTTCGATCAGCCATTGCCCGCCGGGGTCTACACCCTGATGACATCCGCTCAAGGGGGCTTGAGCGATCTGGCTGGTACGCCGGTGGTCGCTCCGGGCGAGCCCGCGGGAGTGCTGGGAAGCTGGACCGTCGGTCCACCGGTTGCAACTCGGAATGCCAACGACCTCGGCGTCCTCTGGCCCTCGACCGTCAACGTCACCTGGCCCAGCAACGGCGGCGCCTTTCGACGAACGACCGAGCTCGCCCCCGGCCAGGTGGAATCCTTCCGCTGGGTGGTCACTGTGCCCGGCTTGTACACGCTGCAAACTCAAATCGCAAACGGCCAGCTTTCGATCACCAACTCCGGCAACGGGCAGACGGCCGTCCTTGCGTCGGACGATACCGAACGGTTAAGCACGCACTTGATTCAGTTAAATGCTGGAGTGTATTCGCTCCGGCTTCATAATGTTGGCTCGGAACCGATGCAAGTGAGCTGGCTGCTCAAGATCGCCAGTCTCGACTGGGAGAAGATTCTCGACAACGGCGTCGCGCAGAGCTCGGTCTTGAGCTTGATGCTCTTCAGTCAAGCGCCGTCTGATTCCGGATCGTCGCTCACCGATTCTCAAGCGGCCGGCCCGCAAGCCTTGAGTGGTTTTGCTGGCTCGGCGCAAGCGCGCCGATCACGGCCAGCTTGTTCGTTACGATGAACACCGGCCTGATCGGCCAGCCGACGGCCTGGAGTCAGGACGTTGCCGCGGTTGGCCCTACCGTCGATGCCGGATCGATCGCAGTGGCAGACAGCGCGAACGGTCTCCGGCCAGGAAGCGGCTACGATTCGATTCTCGACATCAGCCAGTGGCACCAAGACGACGGCCGCCTCGCACGAGCAGAGCCATCCGGTGCCGCTCCGCTTGCGAATCGGGCGACTGGTCTGGCTACTGCGGCCGCTTCGCCTCGTCTGAACGCCAAGGCCACCAGCGCCCGGGCGGACGAACGCGCGCTCGCCCAGGCCAACTTGCTGATCGACTTCGGGTCCAGGCTGAAGAGCTGGCTCGCTCCTGTGCCGTCGACTGCCGAGACGGACGGCGTTAGAGCGACATCTCTCGGGCCGCGTGCGCTGGTCCAGAACGAGGGTGCAGCCGGTCTGGCCCAGAGCGGCCCCGATCGGAGCAAGCGATCCGCCGCGACCGCCCAGGCCGACGTGGGAACTGCTCTGAGCTTGATGACCGTTGGGGTTGTCGTATACCGGTTCCGACGGCCGCTGGAGCGGTGGTGGCAGCAGGGCGGCCGCCGGGCCATCGGTGGCTCAACTTCGAACAAGCCGTTCTGGCGAGGTCCCCACCCGATGACAGCCCGCACTCGAGCCGCAGCCCGCCCGCGAGCGCCCCGATCCGCTCGATAACACTAAGACGACTGTCCGAGCCGGACCGAAACATCGGTCGGCTTGCCGTCGCGCACCACGGTCACGCGGATCGACTCACCGGGCCGGTGTTTCTCGACTTCGGTCAAGAGCTCATCAACGGTCCGGACGCGTTTGTGCTCGACGGCGACAATAAGGTCAGCCGTGTCGGGGTCGAGCGACCGGCGGATGAAGCCGGGGGCGATGCGCTCGACTTTGATGCTGATGGGGAGAATCCCCGCTCGCTCGGCCGGTCCGTCTTCCGCGAGGGCGACCACCAGCAGCCCCTCGCCGGTGGCATAGACGCGGGTGATCCCCAGATCCGCCCGGATGACCCGTCCGTTTGCAATCAATTGGTCGAGGATTCGCGCGATGGCGTTGATCGGCACTGCGAAGCTGATCCCGGCCGACTGGCCCACGGAGCTGACGATTGCCGTATTGAGCCCGATGACTTGGCCTCTGGAATTGAGCAAAGGACCGCCGGAGTTGCCGGGGTTGATCGCCGCGTCGGTCTGAATGATCCCCCGGATCATCCGGCCGTTCTTGGCTTTGAGCGAACGTTCCAGGCTGCTGATGATTCCGGCGGTCAGCGTTCGTTCGAGACCGAATGGATTGCCCAGAGCCAGGATCTTTTGTCCGACCATGACCTTGGAGGAATCGCCCAGGACCAGCGGAAAGAGTTTTTCAACCGGGGCGTCGATTTTGAGGACGGCCACGTCGTTGGAGGCGTCGGCGCCGATGATCTTGGCGTCGTGGGTCGAGCCGTCGAAGAGCGTGACTCGAACGGAATTGGCCGGCCGGATCACGTGGAGATTCGTGAGAATATGGCCGAGCTTGTCGATCACGAAGCCCGAGCCCGTGCCGGTGGATGTCTCGTCGCCAAAGAACCCGGAGACCTCGGCCTCGGTGGTGATGTTCACGACGCCCTTGTTGGCCGCGGCGTAGACCCGGACGTTGTTTCGTTCGTCGGGATCGAGGTCCTTGAGAATATCCTGCGGGGGAGGCGGGCTCTGATTCTGGGGGTCGAATCGGGGGCTCGCCGTGGCGTCCGGCTCCGGCACAGGCGGGCCCGGCCGGCGCGACTTTTGTCCGGCGACCTGCGCGGTCAGCGGCCGCCAGCCCAGGCCATTGAACAGCAGCACCCAACACAGAACCAGCGTCAACACCGCTGTGACAGCATGGGTCAGCACCGGCTTCGCGTACGACGAAATCGCCCTTTCCTTCATGACATCACCCTTCCTCGTACCGGTCTTGGCTGGAACTCACCATCGCTTGCCAATTCAGAACCTGTGCCGCAGTGAGTCTCACTCGCTGGCTGGGAGACGACTCGATTCCATCATACCAAACGTCGCGGGATTGACATCTTCGTCAAGATGGATTCGGGTTGTCCGAGCCTTTTGTGGCTGGGAGTCGGATCGAGACAGATTCGCGCCGATCCTTGCACTTGAGACACCTCGTCGATAGGCTACGTTCCGTACAGGTAATGCATCTACGGAACGAGTGCCAATGGCCGATTCGACTGTCATCCCGCCCTCGTTCGGCGATTTCATCGGCATTCCTCTCCCTGAGCGTGCGACGGATTATCCCGAGCTTCGGTACATGGGATCGAAGCACCGGCTGTTGCCGTGGATCCACGGTGTACTGTGCACCCTCCCCTTCGACACGGCCGCGGACCCCTTTGTCGGGAGCGGCTGCGTTGCCTATCTGCTCAAGGCCATGGGCAAGCGCGTCATCGCCTCCGATTTTCTGAACTTTCCGTCTGTGCTGGCTGCCGCGACGATCGCCAACAGCGAGCATCGGCTGGACGGCCTCGCGGTCAAGAAGCTCTCGGCACCAAACCGTAACGGCCCTCGTTTCATCGAGGACACGTTCACTGGCATCTTCTACACACCGGAAGACCTCCAGTTTCTCGACCGGGTCTCGGCGAACATCGAGAATCTGTCCCATCCGCACCAGCAAGCCCTGGCCCGTGCCGCGTTGATCCGGTCGTGCCTGAAAAAACAGCCACGCGGCGTATTCACCGTCTCCGGTGATCTCTCGCATTACGATGACGGGCGCCGCGATCTGCGGCTATCCATCGAAGAACACTTCCTCGAACAGGTGGAGGCCTTCAATCATGTTGTCTTCGACAACGGCCGCCGCCACACGGTGAAGCGTGCCGACGTGTTCAGCTTGAAGCCCGGCGGTGTCGAACTGGTCTATCTGGACCCGCCCTATGTGCCACGATCGGATGATAACTGCTACATGAAGCGGTATCACTTCCTCGAAGGTCTTTCCTGCTACTGGGAAGGCGTTCGCATCATGGAGGACACGCGCGTCAAAAAGATTGAGAAGCCCTATACGCCGTTCAGTTACCGCAAAACAGCGATCGACGCATTTGACCGTCTGTTTCGTGTGTACCGCGACAGCATCATCGTTCTCTCTTACAGCTCCAACGGTTACCCCGATCGCTTCGAGCTTGAAGGCTTGCTGCACCGCTACAAGCCGGCCGTGACCGTCTACGAGAAGCCGCACCGCTACCACTTCGGCACTCACGACAAAGTGGAGCGGGCCGAAGTGCATGAGTATCTGATTGTGGGGCGGTGATCGGAGAATGCGATAGAATGGCCCGGTTGGTCCGGACGAGGGGGGCGCCTCGTCGCACTGGCCGACGTGGGGCGGGAGGCGGGGCGATGGCGTGGCGGGTCGGGCCGGGGCCGGTGTTCATTTATGAGTCGGTGATCTTCGCGCGGCGGCGCCAGGTCTATGCAGGCCGGGTGCTCTTCGTCCTGGCCATGCTGGCCGGGCTGTGGATCTCGTGGTGGAACAACGTCCAAACCGCGGGGCCTGGGCAGCCGCCGGGGTCCCGGTCGAGTACGTTGCAGGCGCTGGCGACGGCCGGGGTGTCGTTCTTCCTGGCGCTGGCGGGCATCCAGCTCTCGATGGTGCTCCTGGTGGCCCCGGCGGCGACCGCCGGGGCGCTCTGCCAGGACCGCGCGGGGCATCCTGGCGCAGATCGCGACCACGAACCTCTCGGATTCTGAGATCGTGCTGGGCAAGCTGTTCTCGCGGCTGGCGCCGATCCTGGCGCTCCTGGTCTGCGCCCTGCCGGTGGTCTCGCTGGCGGCGCTCCTGGGCGGCATCGACGGCGGGGCGCTCGTGGGGCTCTTCGCCGTCTCGGCGGCGGTCGCGGTGCTCGGTTGCGCGCTCGCGATATCGATCTCGGTCGAAGTCGTCAAGACGGACGAGGTCGTCATGGCCGTGCTGGCATTCACGACGTGCTGGCTGCTGAGCCTGCCGCTCTGGGTCGGCGTGGCGCGGGTCTATGGCCTGCCTGCGCCGCCGCAGTGGTTCTACGCGACCAATCCGTTCGTGCTGGTGTATGCCCCGTATACGTGGCCGGGCCGCTTCGGCCTGCTCGATGTCGCGATCTTCGTGGCCGCGGCCCTGGCGATCTCGGCCGGATTGCTCGCCATGACGATCGCCCGGCTGCGCCGGTTCGTGCTGCCGGCGGAGGTCGGCCGCCGCAAGCGGAAGCTCCGGGTCCCGATCCCGGGGCTGCCGTCGCTGCGCGGGGGGATGGTGGCGATCCGAAGATGGCGGGAGCGGCTGCCCGGGCCATCGCTCGACGGCAACCCGGTGCTCTGGCGCGAATGGCACCGGTCGCGGCCGTCGCGGATGGCGCGGATTCTCTGGGTGCTCTACTGGCTCGGCGCGGTCCTCGCGACCGCGATCGGCATCCACGACGTGTTCGCCTACGGGATCGGCAACATGACCGGCGGCTTCATGATCCACACCGCGCTGTTCCTGCAATCGGTGCTCGGCCTGATGCTGCTCTCCGTCCAGGCGCCGACGGCGCTGGGCGAGGAGCGGGTCCGTGGCAGCTTGGACGTGCTTTTGTCCGCGCCGATCTCGACGCGGGCGATCGTCTGGGGCGAGTGGATGGGAACGTATCGGGTCGCCCTCGGGATGGCGATCCTGCCTGGCCTCGCCGCGGCGGTGATCGCCGCCACATGCCCCGACGTCTCGCCGAGTTTCAGGGCGCCCTTGGCCGCGATGCCGATCGAGCCGCTCAGCGCGGCCGATCGCGTGCTCGCCCCCGTGCTGATCGTCGCCGAGCTGCTCTCCTGGGCGCTGCGTTCACCAGCCTGGGGCTGCTCCTGGCGACCTGGACCCCCCGAATCGACCGCGCCATCGGCATCAACCTCGCCGTCTTCCTGCTGCTCTCCTTCGGCTGGATCTTTCTGGCCTGGATCGTCATCCTGCCGGCGCTGCACACCTGGCGCTACGGGAGCTACAACAGCGGCGGCATCGACCTGATCTGGATCGACGACGGCCTGATGGGCTTCAGCCCCATGGCCGCGCCCATCACGACCATGCAGGCGCTAGACAGCGCCTACCTCCGCCGCTGGCAGTTCTGGGTCATCATGTCCGGCTGGTGCTTGCTGGCCTGGGCCTTTGCCGGGGCATTGTACTGGGTGGCGCTGCGGTCGTTCGACGGCCGGCTGGGCCGGATGCGCGAGACCAGCCAGGGCGTCGTGACGATCGAGCCGCCTCGCCTTGTCCCGGTCGGCGCGGGGTGTCAGAACGAGGAGTGCTGACGCCTTTCGTCATCGAGGAACGATCCTGCAAACACCCTCCATCACGTTCCGATAGCTTCCAGATGGCTGTTCAGGGATGTTGTTCGCCGCAATCATGTTGAAGACGAGCATGGCGGTGCAGTCGACGTGAGGATGATCCAGACACGTCTTGATGAAATATGTGGGATAAACCACGAGCGAGCGATCCTGTGATACCACACCGTACCGGTCGTCGCCCTGATCGACCACGCAGACCCATTCCCAACCAAACCGCCGGACGAGCTGATTCCCCCAAACAATCCCCAGTCCCAATGCCCTCTCAATATTCTTGGATTTGCGCAAGAACATCCTGGCTACGAACGAACGATTGTTTTTCTGATCGAGGTGTGTGTAGGAATCGACGGCGTCAACGAGCACCGCAGGATTTGCGTCTGCGTCCTGGCGCAGCAAGTTCAAACCTTTCTGTCCGAAGATCTCAAACTCGATGCGCTCTTCGACACTGAGCGCACGTTCGCGGAGCGTGCTCATTTGTTGGATTATGATGCTGACTTTCGAGCGCCGCAACCATCACTCTCGTCCAGCGAGACATTTTTCCTTCAAAGCGAGTGGCGTCGGTCCATTTTGGGGAAAATCATGAATCACAGCCCACCGGCACGGCACTTTATCGATGACGCAGGTGAATCGTTTTGAATCAACTGCGGTCGGAGCGGTGGCGCTTTTACGGTGCTGTGTCACTCATTACCGTATGAAGCATATCCGTGGTCATCCGTGGGTATGGAGTCCTGGGCCGCGACCGCCTTTCCGCCGAGCGGTCGCTGCTGCGGCCCGGGCTAGGCAGAGCTTGGACCGACCGAGCTGAACTTTCCGCCATGAATCGTTCATGCTAAACTCATCTGACCAGATCCCGTGCCAGATGGCCGGATCTTGTCGACCGGTCCACGGATGACCGAGACGGTCGAATACCGGTGAGCGCAAGGAGCGCAAGTCATGTCTTCTCTTAGTCGTCCACCTGACCTCCCCTTGGGGCGTTCCGAGGCAAGTATTCAAGAGCGATTCCGCCGGCTCGCGGACGAGTGGAAGGAACAATCCCGATACCTTTCCAACACCGCCCAGATGGCGATGTTGAAACCGTACCAGCGAATCATCGGGCTTGGACCGGCCGTCGTGCCGTTGATAATTGAAGAATTGCAGCGCGAGCCCGATCAGTGGTTCTGGGCACTGGAATCGATCACCGAGCAGAACCCAGTTCCACCCGAGGCCAAAGGAAAGGTTTGCTTGATGGCCCAGGCGTGGATCGACTGGGGCAAGCAGCAAGGCTACGTTCCGAAATGATCTCGACAAACGACTTCCCTCGCCTGACGGAGCAGAACCATCGCGTCACCAGTCCCTCGAGTCCGGACTACAATTGCATCGCCTGGGCGGCGGGAGATATCGAGCATTGGTGGCAACCAGGCGTCCACTGGCCGATCGCCACAGCGGAATACGACTACGGGATTGGAATTTTGGAGCAATCGTTCCTCTCGCTGGGCTTCGAAGATTGCCATGATGGCAGCCTGGAGCCAGGCTACGAAAAAGTCGCTCTTTACGGTGGCACCGTGTTCTACACCCACGCCGCTCGGCAATTGTCAAGCGGTCAGTGGACAAGCAAGCTCGGTCGGTCGGAAGACATTGAACATGACACGCCGGACGACGTGGCGGGCGGGGTCTACGGAGAAGTCCTGCAGTTCATGAAAAGAGCGATTGCACCGGAGGCCTGAACGCACCGCATCGCTCATTCCCTTCGACGTGAATCGCTCACGTCGTGATCCCCGCCGTGTCGCACAAGGAAAGCATGTTTCAAGACTGCGAGCTCCCCGCGAGCGAGCAGAGCATCGATCGCGGCAGTGACAGGCGCGGGCTGTTCTCGCGTCCGGGCCAGGGGCAGACCGCCGGGCGTCACTCGTGTTCCGCTGACGGTTGCAATGTAGTCGCCGCCGGGCTGGCCGTCGTCGTTGCCGTCGATCTCGCGGCCGAGCGCATCGCTGATGAGCGCACCGTTGACGATCAACTCCTCGGGCTTTGTTGCGGTGAGTTTGCCCCGAGGCGTCAGCGTCACGCTGTTGTTCGATGCGGAGTAGACAGCCGAGGCCGGCGCCACCGGCGCGCCCAGCCGGGTTGTCGCCGGTTTTCTGTTCTTGCCCTTGCCCGTTGCCTTGACCTTGATCACCGGCGCGAGCTCGTAGGCGCCGGCATTGTCAGCGGACACGGCGTTGAGTGCTCCACTGAAATCGAGGACCAGGACGGTCTCTTTCTTCGCCTTCTTTCCCTTGCCCACCTTGATCGTTTCGACCTTCAGCGACTGGACGGTGACGAGCGGCGGGGGCGGCGGGCTTAGAACGACCCGGGTGGTCGCCTGGGCGGCAATCGGCGTCGGTTGCGAAAACCCAAGCGTGTCGGTCGCCACGCTGAAGAATCCGTACGTATGGCCCGCCTGGCCGGTGAACGTCGCCGAGGTAAGCGCTGTGCCCATGAGGAATGGCGCGAACGGTCCACCGTTGTCCGAGACATAAAGGTTGTAACTCGCGATTCCGGGGCCGGCGCCGTCGGTGCCGGACCACGACACCATAAAGCTGGTCGACGTTTCGGCGGCTGGCAGGGGGCTGACGGAGCTGGTCGGCGTCGTCGTGTCGGTCACCCACGAAGTCGACAAAGTGCCGGTGCCGGGGCTGCCGTTCGGGTCGTCGATCTGGCTGGCGTCGACGGTGAAGGTATAAGTCCCGCTAGCACTCGTTAGGCTGGCCAAGCCGCTGACGTCGTACGTCGATCCCGAGACCAGGCCGATCGTGACGGCGCTTGTGATCAGGTTGGGGCCGCCGTTGTCGGTCAATCTCAGGGCCGCGGCGGTGAAGGAGCCCTGTTTGACCGGCTGATTGAAGGTGATCTCGACACTCGAGACCGGCGTGTTCCGCGGGTTCGGCGACACAGGCGCGATTGATACCGGCGACAGGGGTGCGACAACTTCTGTTGTCGCCTGCGCGGCGGGCGGCGTCGCCTCGACATTGCCGACGTTGTCGGTGGCCACGCTGTAGAAGCTATAGGTATCTCCGTTGACACCGTCGAAAGTGGCCGATGTGGCCGTGGTGTCGGACTGCCAGAGCGAGTACGGCCCGCCGTCTTCGGATTCGTAGATGTTGTAGAACGCGACGCCCGATCCGCCCGGATCGTCCTGGCCCGACCAGGTCACGTTGAAGCTGGTCGAAGTCTCCTCCGCCGGCAAGGGGGCAACGGAGGTGCTCGGTGGCCCCGCGTCGATCGTGTTAAAGATCGGCGCGGTGTCGAGCGAGCTCTGGTCTGGTAGTCCCGCGTCGAATATCACCGTGGCCTTCGCGTTGATCACCGTGCCGGTCACATCGGTGGCCTTCGGCCGAACCATGTAGTTAATAAACGCCTCGCCCTCCGGAGGGTTTTCATCCGGTGGGAGGAAGCCGGAGAGGACATTGGACGGGAGGTCGAGGGTGCTGGGATCGATGGACGTGAAGGTCCAGGTAACGATCCCAGAGCTCAGGTCGAGCCCGGCGGTGACATCGACGAAGAGGCCGAGCGTCGAACGGAGGTCAATCCGCGTGCTGTACGAGCTCAGGCCAGGGGGCACCGCGACCTCGATGCCGCCAAAGCCGAAATCGCCTAGCTGAAAGGTGCTCCAGTCGAGGCTGGGATCGAGGGATTCCGTGACGGTCACGACCTGCGCGGTGGCGGTGGGCTCGTTCTGGAACTGGATCGTGTAAGGGAAGGCTTGGCCGGCGGGGACGAATCCGTTGGGACCGAAGCCGGCGGGGCCGGTGATATCGTTGGGGTCGCCGGGGGTTCGCTGGGTGATGAAGAATGAGATAATCGGCACCAACATAGAGACCCACAGCGAAGACAAACCCAGCTCTTCCTCGATCTTCCCTAGACTCTCTCTGATACCTAGTGAAGTGAACCTTCAACCGGGAAAGGAATGAGGGAGGCTCTCTCATCGGCAGGAGAGTATAACTCTCCTTGCGGGACTCGGTCCCATCACGTGTATCGAGGAGAGCCTCCCATGACCAGTTTAGCCGAGCGGTTTGCCGAGGACATCACCCTGGAGTATTCCCTCATCGACCGCATGCGCGTCCGCGGCCACATCATGAAACTGCAAAATGTGGGAATGCTCGGTGCCTTCTTTCAGCGCTTCCGCGGTGTCGACTGGATCGAGCCCCGCGACCTCCAAGAGCTCACCACTGAGTTCGTGCAGTCCGTCGAGGCGTTGGCCCAAACGAACGGCATCCCGCTGCTCGCGGCCAAGCCCGGTGAGGGGCACGTTGATCAAGCTGCTCGGTTCCTGGACCGCGTGGCTGACCGCGATGAAGCCATTTACTGCATCATCAAAGTTCAGGAGGAAGTTTCATCGTTCGTTTCCTACGTCCCCAAGCACGGAGAGGACAGAACACGCAAGATCGCCCGTGGCCGCCGCCGCGTCAATCACTACTACTTCTTCATCAAGGATCGCCAGTTCGGCGTCGGCAATTCCATCCGCATCAGCAGCTACGCGCCCTTTGGTGTCACCGTCTGCCTCAATGGCCACCATTTCGTGGCCCAGCAACTGCGCAATCGCCAGGTCGGTTTCGAGATGCGCGATAACCTGTTCGTGGCCGTGGACAAACCGAACGTCTTCCATCGCGCCTGTGAGGCGCTCACACCTCAAACCATCGCTGCTTTTTGCAATCGCTGGGTCTATCGTTGTATTCCCTTGCTGACCCCGGCGGCGCACCGTGAAGGGTTCACCTACCAGTGGTATCTGGACCAAGTTGAACGCTGTCATAACTTGATCTTCGCCACGGCCACCCGGCTCAACGCCTTGTTCGGTCGGTTGCTGGACCGGGGCCGAGTCGTTGGCCAACCGCATGTCATCAGCCGTCTCTTCCAACGCCAAGTGCAGGCCCGCCGCACTGGTGGTCGCGTCTATCGCACCACCCAGGAAGATTATTGTCTGAAGGCATGGCACAAGAAGACCTACATCAAACAGTACAACAAACAAGGAGCGGGCCTCCGCACGGAGACATGCACGCACGACGTGCGCGAGTTCGGCACCGGCAAGGCGCTCGTCAACCTGCCTTATCTGCTGCGCTGTATGGACCACTGCAATCAACGCCTGTTGCGCTGGCAAGACACCATCGACCACACCACGGTCGCGGCTGATTTTGTGGAGAAGCTCGGACAGCCCACTGTCCCTGCACAGGGACAACGCGTGCCCGGCATTCACCTGCATAATCTCCGTCTGACTTGGGTGCTGGCGGCAGTGCTTCAGTTTGCCCACATCATCACCGGGTTCCGCAACCGCGAGCTACGCAGCTACGTGCACCGCCGTTTCGGGCTGAGCCCTGACGACTATACGGCGGCTCAACTTCGCTACGATTTGCTCAAGTTGCAGGCCAAGGGATTGCTTCGCAAACTGGAGGGAACGACGCGCTACGTGCTGACGCCCCAGGGGATGGCCCAAGGCACAGCGATCATCAAACTCAAAGAGTGCCTCAACGGCACAATAGGGGAACCTCTGGATGAGCCTCCGGAAGTCGGCTCCCCCCAGCCCCCTCTGCAAAAAGAATTCCGCCAAGTCCGCCGAGCACTCAAAGAGCTACTCCAAACCGCCGGACTCGAGGCCACCTAAAAACCAAAATCTTTTCTTACTTTTTCAGCGGTGAAACTTTTAGCATCGCGCCAGTGCCCGCCTGGTACTGGAACAACGGATCCAGGGGGTCTTCGAGCGGGTTCGCACACAGTCCCAGGGTCTGATCAATGATGTCGCCCGCCGGACCTAAGTCCTGAAGCGGTGATTGAACGAGCGGGCCGTCTGGCTGTAGGTCAGCCAGGCCGTCGCTCACTTCGTTGAGGCCTTGTTCGATCGCAGTTATTCTATATCCACATATAAACGCACCTGAGATTACGCCGGGTATTGTTAGGCCGCCTGTTTCAAGCGCCGCCGCACCGGAGAGACCGGAGAGACCGATTCCAAGGTCAATTGCTCCCATCCCGCCAACGATCTCCATTAGCCCATAGATGATAGGTTGGACCTGAACGGCTCCGGTCGGGTCGACGAGAACAGTAGGCTGATTGTTAACGTAAGTATACGATACCGCACGGCCACCCGCGGGCGCGAGGGGATCGCGCGAGTTAAATCTTCCGACTGAAGCGTCGTAAAACCTGGCGCGCATATATTGGAGTCCGTCGTTCTGCTCCGCTACACCCCATTGGCCAGCGTACGTGTATGGGTTTCCCGTAGCACCCGTCGGGGTGATCAAGCTTTGCCCGAAAGGCAGGTAGTTGTAACGGGTAACGTAGCCGCCTCCTGGGCCGGTAATTCCAACAGTTGATCCAGTTGCGCTGAAATCATAGTAGGTAGCCTCCCCGGCTGCATCGACACGGCTCGTCAAGCCTATACCAAACGTGTAACGAGCAATCAGAACGCCCGCGCCGTCATACTCACCGACGACGTTGCCCAGCTCTGCAGGATCGACCAGATACTCCGTTGTCTGGCCGCTATTGGTCGTGCCGACCAGACTGCCGAGAGGGTTGTACGTGTACGTCGACGTTCCGCTAGCGGCCACTGCCTCCGTCATCTTGTTTAGATCGTTGTATGTGTAAGTAGATACCTGCCCGCCATTGACCTCGGAGATTAGGTTGCCATTGGCATCGTAAGAGTAACTGGCTGCGCCTGTGCCCCCACCATTATTCGTGCAGCGATTGGGCGTCAAAATGCCGGAGTAATTCGTCTCCTCGTGACATGAAGGAGACCGAGCTGTTCGAGGACGGGTTGCGCCGCGATCCGCTCGATCTCGGCTTGGGGGTAATGCGAGAGCGCGGCTGCTGGGTCGATCATGCGCTGTTCCAGGACAGTCGCGATCTCGCTCCTTAAATGTTGCCACATGTTTTTGCGTCTGTCCAGTGACAAAACGGCGCGCACCGCCCAGGTTTCTTCCGGAGTCAGTCCCGTCGGTCCCCATGGCCGACTCAGTCGGTTGGCGCGAAGACGCGCGGTCAGGAGATCGTCGCTCGTCCAGAAGTCGCGGCGATCCGCTTGATCGGCAACGTGCGCGGTCAACTCCTTGAGCGTGCGGTTGGCACGCTCACAGCCGCCATTGTACTGGGCACAGTACGGCGGCGAGTACAAAGTGAAAACCTCCCGGCCGAGCAAGAAGCGCTTCGTCAGGTGGGCGCGGAACGCCGGACCGTTGTCACATTTCATGACCAGCGGCGCACCGTGCTCCTCAAACAAATCGGCCAGTGCTTCCACCACGGTCGCCGCGTCCTCACGCGCCACCGCCAGCCAGAGCAACTGCTGTCGACTCGCCAGGTCGCGCACGTTCAGGATCGCAGGCAAGACGCCGTCGATCAGGTAGAGGGGATGAGTGAAATCCATCGCCCACGCGCTGCCTCCGCAGAGCCACTCCAGCCGACACCGTTCCTCGACATGCTCTTGGAGCCACTCGGCACGATATCCCGCTTTGAGCTCAGCCAGTTCGGCGCGCGCGACATCGGGATACTCGGCCTGGAGACTCGATAGGCTGATGCTCGGGCCGTGCAGTTCCAAAAAGCCGGTGACCTCGGCTTGGCGCTCGACCGGGGCAATTTGCGGCGGCCGCCCCCGTGGGCGCGGCGCCAGCCGATCTGCGCCCCAACCCCGATCCCAATGCCACATGGTGCGTGGTGAGAGACCAAGAGCCTGGGCCGTCTCCTCCGTCGACCAGCCGTGGCCACGCGCGTAACGGCGAAACGCAACCGACCGTTTTCGGAGATCGCGCTCGCTCCATCGGCGCTTGGATTGGCGATCCCAACCGCGGCGCGGTACCTCACGGTTGTCGGGCGTTGGCACACGTTCGGCCTGACCGGCGCGATCGTCCAGTGGCAGCGAGTCTCGGCGACATCCCTCGACCGCCGCCTGACCGGCCCGCGCCTCACCACGCGCACACGGCGGCGTGCCGGCTGAATGGCCAAGGGGGTCTCCCGCGGTGGTCATCGTCCAGCCCGGCATGGCGGTCGCGATCGACAAGAGCGCGGCACCATCGTTGCCGACCCACGTGCTCGCGATGCTGCGGTCGTGACGACGTGCCGGATCGCTGGTCTCGTCGACCACGACCGCCGCAGTTTGGCTCTCAAGTTCGAACTCGAAGTCGGTGTCGTCCCGAGCGTCTCCGGCTACGGCGTCCCGGAACAGATCGGAATTCGTGGAGGCTTTCCTGGCCTCATGGTCTCGGTGAGGGACGCTGCTTGCATCTTCAACTGGATCCCTCACCGACTCGCTTTTTTTGCGGCTTGCTTGAGCTGCGGCTTGGGCCGAGACAGACCTTGGCGCGCCAGCTCCGCCCGTAACTGGGCCCCTTTCAGCTCCAGCTCCAACCGCTCAACTTTTTGTTCCAGATTCGCGATCTGCTGTTGCTCGGGCGTTTTCTCCGCCGAGGGACGCCGGCCAGGTGATCCCGGTTCCAGGGTTTTCACCCAGCGCTCCAGGCTCTCGTGCTTGAGATCGAAGAACCAAGACTCCTCGATTCCCAGATCGGCGCACGCGTCGGCGACGTTGATCTCCCCTGCGAGATTGGCCAGGATCACCCGCAGCCGGGCCTTGGCTACGGGTGATCCTGCCAGACGGTCGACTTGGTCAGCGATGCTCAATGGCTTTCGGCCGGCCGGCATGGATAGACCCTCCGTGATCGCCCTGCGCTTCGGAGCGGATCGTCTCCAACGCCGCTGGTCGATTCCCATCGCCAGCGGGCCCCGCCGCAGGGGGTTTCCCAACGGGTCCTTGTACCGCAGCCGGCCCTTCCTTGCCAGGTGAATCCGCGGTTTGCAGCAACCGCGCGGCGCGGAGTGCTCGCACGCACGGTTTCCGCCGCCGCCGTTTGGTTCCGCTGGACGCTTCCTGCGTTTTGCTGGCCGCCGGCGCCAGCCCCAACGCGCGTTGAGTGGTTCGGGCTAGCGCCTGATGGCGAGCGAGCTCACGCCGACTGACAGACAGCTCGCGCTCCAGGCGAGCCAGCCGCCGGTCGGTCGAGACGGTGCGCCCAACCGGACGGGGCTCACACGCCCAGATCAGCCCTCGAATGGCTCGCTGCTCCAGGAGATAGTCAGCGCGGCAACCGGATTCCCAGCGCCGTCGCGGCACCAGCGGGAGTCCGCACTCCGGCCAGCACTTCGAGGACCAGAGCCGCGGCGCGTCTGGCTTCAGGGCCGATGTGCGGGGCTTCGGGACAATCCGCCGTCAGTTGCCGCCGGTAGGTTCCGCGCGATCGCTGCGCCGCGGCTTCCTTTTGTCGAGGCGCCCGGCCGTGCGGCCGGGCCGAGGCAGGGTTCGCCGTCATGGCTTGCCTCCTTCCTCGTTCGCTGTCTCGTCCGGCGTCGCCGGCGGGGACCCTTGCGGCGGCAGCTCATCGTGCGTCTGTGCCGGCACATCGCCAAGCGGTCCGGCGGCCGGAGAGCCATCTGGGCAGATGGCCTTGGGCATCGCGGCTGAGTCCGCGAAAGCGGCTGGCGGCACCAGATCCACTTCTTGCCGAACGCCCCCTTCGCGCGTCAGGAACACGCGCTCGCCTTCGGCATGCAGGCTGAAATTCTTGCCGCCCAGTTGGCCTGTCACGTAGAACGGGGGCTTGGGCAAGCCGTTGCGAGCCAGCTCCAGTGCGTTGGCGGCGACCCGATCTTTGAGGGCCAGCAGGACCTCGGGAGCCGCCCCGAAAAACCGGTCCGCCGGCACCAGGCCGTCGATCCCGCTGTGGGTGCGCTGGAAGTTATACCAGTCGATGAAGTGGCCGATCCGCGCGCGGGCGTCGGCCAGATCGAGGAACACAGCCGTCTCCACGCACTCGCGCCAGAGCGTTCCCCAGAACCGCTCGATCTTGCCCAAGGTCTGAGGATGGCGCGGCGCGGCCACGATCTGGCGGATGCCGCGCCCTTTGAGCTCCTTCTGGAAAGCGCTCTCGCCCCGCCAGGTCACGTACTGAGCGCCATTGTCGGTGAGGATTTCCTCGGGGACTCCGTAGGCCGCGATGCCCGCACGGAGAACCTCCAGCACCAGGGCCGTCGACTGGCTGGCGTGCAGACCGAAGCTGACGATGAACCGACTGTGGTCGTCGAGGAAGGCAACCAGGTAGACCCGCCGGTTCTGCCGCTTGAGCACGAAGGTGAACAGGTCGGTTTGCCAGAGCTGGCTGGGCCTGGCCCGCTCGAAGAAGCGGACCTTGTCGGGATGAGGTCGTGTGGGGGTTTCCTGCAACTGGTAGCCCGCCTCATGAAGCACACGGGCGACCGCTGGCGGGCTGGCCGGCAGTGCCGGGCCGCGCACCAGCATCTGGCTGATTCGCTCGCATCCCCAGTCGGGATGCGCCTGCTTGAGCAAGAGGATGGTGCGTTTGGTCAGGTCGGGCAAGCGGCTTCCTTCGCGGGCGCCTCGAGGCTGTTCGAGCAAGCCGGCCGGTCCCTGTTGGGTGAACCGCTGTTTCCAGGCATAGAGCGTATGCTTGGAGACGCCCACCAATGTTGCGAAATCCTTGGCGGGCAAGCCGCTGCGCTGCCAGCAGTCGAGGATCATGAGTCGCTGCTGGGGATTGTACGCCGCCGGCTTCACCTCCTCGGGTCGAGCCAGCCGCCGGCCGCGTTGCGTGCGTCTTTTGCCGGTCGGCAGCCCGAGCCCTTGCCGCCTGAGCTCAGCGACCGGGTCGAACTGGGCCGGCGGGCTGTCGAATTCGTTGGTCGGAACCCCGGAGGGCTCGTCCGCCTCCACACCGAGGTCGTCCCGGGCAGGCGACTGCGGGGCGTCTCCAAACTCCGGAGCGGTCTCATCCCCACGATCGGGCAGGCCCGGCGGCTCGGGTGTACGTTCATCGGGATGGACCGTCTCGGCAATCGAGGCGTCCGCATTCTCCGATTTCGTGTCGATTGCTTCCGGAAATGTGATGAGGTCAATCTGGGAATCGACCGCGTCCGGTTCACCTTCCGCCGCCGGATCATTCTTTAAATCGGATGTCGGCCGGACCAATTCTTCAGGCGGCCGTTCGCCAGGCGCGCCTCGACCACTCCACCACCGATTCCACTCGTTCCACATTTGCTCCTCGCCTCTGCGGCATTGCCGCGGCTGGGAGGAGACGTCGATTGCTCCGGTCAATTCTCCCAATTACGCAGCAAGCATTTTGGTTGGGAGGACAGGGTCGCTATCCTGCTGTAACTCGAACGCCAAGAGGCGGGAGGGATCAGCGAGCGGATCCGTGGCACCAATGACGCCGGCGTTTGTCAGTTGTCCGACGTCACCGATCACGCCGAGATAGCTCTCGTCCTCAGACAGTACTTCCTGTAGCTGACCGTACGTATCGCCCACGCGCGCGACGAAGTTGGCAAAGATCGCATCCCACGCATCAGTAGGAATCGTGCTTGGCCGGAGGCTGTCTTTCTGAGAGCTCCAATCAATCGGTGTGTCCGCCTGCGGCGGGACTTGCAGGCTGAAGCTGCTTCCAACATGAGCACCGAAGCTTGTCGGGATATAGTGAATGGTGAAGAATCCGTCGTACCCAGGAGGCAAATAGCCCTCATCACCGGGCGGGCCGGCGGCGACGAACGTGATCGACGGCGAGCCTCCATTCGGAGGCGGAACCAGGATGCCGTTACCGCCGCCACCACCGCCGCCTCCTCCTCCTCCGCCTCCTCCGCCCGACGCGAGGACAGGAGGTTGTGACGGCAAACTAATACCCGGAACGGGCGGCCAAAGGAGCGCATTCTGCGCCTGAATCGTGACCGTCGGCGCGGCCAAGAAAGTACCGCCTGTATTCTTGTATTCGAAAATCATATAGGTGCCGGTCTGATGCGGTCGAATCACCGATGCACCATAGAGGGAATAGTCGATATAGCCTGGCGGCAGCGCGGTCACCGTGAACGCACGTGGTAGATCGCTGGTGTTCAATCCTTGCGTCACCCGAATACCGTACGTTCCCGCTGGGACGCCGGTCAGTTCAAACGTTGCCACAAGCGCCGGCGGCGTGGCGCCGGCGGTCGCGGCCGAGGCGTTGTTTACCAGCGCGACAGAAAGCGCCGTTCGAACCGTACCCGCCGAGCCCACGAGACTCACGACCGCGCCCGGCGCGAAGTCGGCACCGTAGACTGTCAGGGTCGCGACCCCGTAATTGCTGGATTCGTTGGGAGAAACGCGCGAGACTTCCAGGCCGACTTCGTCGACAGTGATCGAGAACGGTTCCGGATTCCCCGACCCTGCGCGGCCCTGCACCAGAACGTAGTAGGATCCGCCGTGAGTCCCGGAGAGGACCATCTGCTGCGTTTGTGCCGTCGCATCGTAGGCGAGCTCGTCGTAGGCACTCTCGTCAGGCACGCTCTGGAATCGCTCGTACAGAGCCGGCCCCTGCCGCGCTGAAACCGGCCGTAAACATAGGGACGGATCCAGCCGGAAGGTCGACACCGAAGAACTCGTCCTGGCCGTTGGCAATCGTGCCGGAGAAAGCGACGCCAGGCGTGAGCGTCTGGACGCTCACCGTAATCTGCGTGCTTGAAATGCCGACGTTATTGGCCCGATTGACGTCGGGGACGAATCCCTCGCTGTCGGCAAGGACGATCACGTTGTACATCCCGGGTGCTACACCGGGCAATGGCGCCGTCAGCGTGGCCGTATAGCTTCCCAGACCGGCGAGGGCGCCGGAGTGCTCAACGCGCCCGATCAACTTTGCGGTGGGGTCGATTGAGCTGCGCTGAGTCAGGTAAATGGAGTCCACCCAGGACGTCGAGAACGTCGGTTCGGTCGCGTCGTTTGTGACCGTATAGCTAATCATTATATCATCGCCCGACGTACCGCTCGAGGGCGCGGAGATACTTCCCATCGCCAAATCAGCGGCATTTATGCTCGAGCTGATGACCAGATCCGTCGGGTTGAGAACGGCCGCCAACAATTGGGTTCTGCCCGCCGATAAACCGGTCGTCGAGTCGAAGCCGTGCGACTCGCCGTTAAAGGTCGAAACCTCGAACCGATCGCCGGCACTGGGGATGTAGCCGTTGGTAATGCCAACATGGAGCGTTCCGGCGAGTGTGGCGGCACCGGAGATATCGATGTGGCTGAATGCCTGGCTTGCCGGCGGTCCGCCAACTTCGACGTCAAGAGAAGCGGCGGCCGATTGGCTGTAGTTTCCCGGGATTGTCAGCGTGCTCCCCGCTCCGACAGTGACACTGCCCGTGTTCGCGAGGTCGCCGGCGGTCGTAAGCGTGGCCCCGTCGGAGATGCTGAGAGTGCCGGAGTTGCTCGACAGGTCCTTCAGCTCGGCAAAGGTAGAACCAGCTCCACTAAGGACCACCGTCGCTTCGTTGGTCGTGAGCGTCTCGTTCCCGCCGAAGTCGAGGGTCGCGCCCCCGTACACCTCCCAGGACCCGCCCGTGAGGGTATTTCCGAAGAACTGAGCTACTGGCGAGTCAATATGCAATGAACCGGATTGAACCGCAACTGTGCCGCGGTTATCCAGTTCCGAAACGTTGAGGGCGAGTTCGCCCCCGTTGCTCGCCTGGAGCGTGCCGGAGTTGGTCCAGTTGGTGCCGTTGATGCCGATCTCGCCGCCGCTGACATTGGCGTCGATCGTGCCCTGGTTGATCAGTGGGAGCGCGGAGTTACCGATCGAGCCGTACTGGCCCTCGATCGTGATGCCCGCGCCGATCGTGAGCGTGCCCGAGTCGCCGTTATTGCTGGCGGTCGTGATCTGGTTGTTGTAGATGTAGCCTGTTGGCCCGCCGAAGACGACCGAGCCCGTGCCGCCCAAGGTCTGAGCGCCGACGAAGTTGAGTCGGCCGTAGGTCGAGACGCTCGTATTGCCCAGGTCAATGGTGCCGTTGAGGGTCAGTCCGCCGGTGATGGTGACATTGGCCCCGTTATTGGTGGCCAGGTCGAGCGTGCCATCGAGGGTGACGTCCGCCAGCGTGCCGCCGTTAGCGTTATTGTAAATACCCACCAAGATGGCACCGTTGGTCAGAGACAACGTGCCGCCGTCGATGGTGCCGGCGTCGAGGACACAAGTGAGATCGTTCGCTGCCAGCGTGGCGCCGGCGTCGTTGAGCATCCCCTCGAAGTAGACCGTCCCGCCGCTGCCGCCGAGGCTGAAGCCGGCGTCGGTGGCCAGGTTCGACGTACCCTCGAGGTACACGGCCCCGGTGTCGACGCTGATGGGCCCCGTGTCGGTCCAGTCGCCGGAGACGTCGATGGTGCCGCCGCTGACGGTAATAGATCCGCTACTCGACCACGTGCCATTGAGTGTGAGGCTGCCATCGTTCGCCGCCTGGAAAGTCCCGGAGTTGCTCCAGTTGGTTCCGTTGATGCTGATCCCGCCACCGCTGACATTGGCGTCGATCGTGCCCTGGTTGATCAGTGGGAGCGCGGAGTTACCGATCGAGCCGTACTGGCCCTCGATCGTGATGCCCGCGCCGATCGTGAGCGTGCCCGAGTCGCCGTTATTGCTGGCGGTCGTGATCTGGTTGTTGTGGATGTAGCCTGTTGGCCCGCCGAAGACGACCGAGCCCGTGCCGCCCAAGGTCTGAGCGCCGACGAAGTTGAGTCGGCCGTAGGTCGAGACGCTCGTATTGCCCAGGTCAATGGTGCCGTTGAGGGTCAGTCCGCCGGTGATGGTGACATTGGCCCCGTTATTGGTGGCCAGGTCGAGCGTGCCATCGAGGGTGACGCCCGCCAGCGTGCCGCCGTTAGCGTTATTGTAAATACCCACCAAGATGGCACCGTTGGTCAGAGACAACGTGCCGCCGTCGATGGTGCCGGCGTCGAGGACACAAGTGAGATCGTTCGCTGCCAGCGTGGCGCCGGCGTCGTTGAGCATCCCCTCGAAGTAGACCGTCCCGCCGCTGCCGCCGAGGCTGAAGCCGGCGTCGGTGGCCAGGTTCGACGTACCCTCGAGGTACACGGCCCCGGTGTCGACGCTGATGGGCCCCGTGTCGGTCCAGTCGCCGGAGACGTCGATGGTGCCGCCGCTGACGGTAATAGATCCGCTACTCGACCACGTGCCATTGAGTGTGAGGCTGCCATCGTTCGCCGCCTGGAAAGTCCCGGAGTTGCTCCAGTTGGTTCCGTTGATGCTGATCCCGCCACCGCTGACATTGGCGTCGATCGTGCCCTGGTTGATCAGTGGGAGCGCGGAGTTACCGATCGAGCCGTACTGGCCCTCGATCGTGATGCCCGCGCCGATCGTGAGCGTGCCCGAGTCGCCGTTATTGCTGGCGGTCGTGATCTGGTTGTTGTGGATGTAGCCTGTTGGCCCGCCGAAGACGACCGAGCCCGTGCCGCCCAAGGTCTGAGCGCCGACGAAGTTGAGTCGGCCGTAGGTCGAGACGCTCGTATTGCCCAGGTCAATGGTGCCGTTGAGGGTCAGTCCGCCGGTGATGGTGACATTGGCCCCGTTATTGGTGGCCAGGTCGAGCGTGCCATCGAGGGTGACGCCCGCCAGCGTGCCGCCGTTAGCGTTATTGTAAATACCCACCAAGATGGCACCGTTGGTCAGAGACAACGTGCCGCCGTCGATGGTGCCGGCGTCGAGGACACAAGTGAGAATCGTTCGCTGCCAGCGTGGCGCCGGCGTCGTTGAGCATCCCCTCGAAGTAGACCGTCCCGCCGCTGCCGCCGAGGCTGAAGCCGGCGTCGGTGGCCAGGTTCGACGTACCCTCGAGGTACACGGCCCCGGTGTCGACGCTGATGGGCCCCGTGTCGGTCCAGTCGCCGGAGACGTCGATGGTGCCGCCGCTGACGGTAATAGATCCGCTACTCGACCACGTGCCATTGAGTGTGAGGCTGCCATCGTTCGCCGCCTGGAAAGTCCCGGAGTTGCTCCAGTTGGTTCCGTTGATGCTGATCCCGCCACCGCTGACATTGGCGTCGATCGTGCCCTGGTTGATCAGTGGGAGCGCGGAGTTACCGATCGAGCCGTACTGGCCCTCGATCGTGATGCCCGCGCCGATCGTGAGCGTGCCCGAGTCGCCGTTATTGCTGGCGGTCGTGATCTGGTTGTTGTGGATGTAGCCTGTTGGCCCGCCGAAGACGACCGAGCCCGTGCCGCCCAAGGTCTGAGCGCCGACGAAGTTGAGTCGGCCGTAGGTCGAGACGCTCGTATTGCCCAGGTCAATGGTGCCGTTGAGGGTCAGTCCGCCGGTGATGGTGACATTGGCCCCGTTATTGGTGGCCAGGTCGAGCGTGCCATCGAGGGTGACGCCCGCCAGCGTGCCGCCACTACCCGTGCCCACCAGCGTGGCACCATCCGTCAGTGAGATCGGGCCACCGCTCAATGTGCCGCCGGATAGCGTCACCGTGTCGCTGAACGTCGATGCGGCCGCGATCGAAACGCTCCCGGCAGAAAGTACGATGGGATCATCGCTCGTCACGCTGTTGACCTCATCCGCGTTCACCGCGCCATGTGTGATGGGATTGGAAACGGCGATGCTGATCGTCACGTTGTCCAACGCCGTCGGGATCGCATCGGTCGACCAGTTGCTCGCGATATCCCAATCGCCGCCGTTGGGGTTGATCCACGAAACGGAGGAGAGCAACGTTCGATGCTCCAGCGACTCCAGCCAGGGGCGAGACAGGCGTGTCATGCGACCGTTGCCGCGCGATCGTTGTTCGCGGCGGGCTCGGTGTGAAGTCATGGTGATCTCCGTCTGGGAAAGGCAACCGATTCGATGTTCGAGACTCTCGCGGGCTCGGTCCGGGAAAAGACCCTCGGTCTATGCGAAGCGTTCGTCGACACTCGGGGCCGTCATTCTCGCACGCCGGGTCGCGGAGGGCGGGTCGTTGACGGAGGCGAGGGACTCAAAGCACTGATCAGCAGATGTCTCTCGCGAAAAGACGAGGCTCTGATCGAACCGACCGCCATCCCTGCTATTTCTCTTGCGGGCTCATGTCGTCGCCGCGCCGCCCAGCGTGGCGCTTGGACGGCAGTAAGCATCAAGGCAATCGGGACTGCGATGATGGCGATCAGCTCCCGAAGTTCGATCGGCGAAATTCGGCCTGTCTCGGACGCAACGAATTCTCCTTTGAAAATGGGAGACCCACTCCCGCGAACTTGACTGTCTGCGGGGAATCTCCCTGGCAGAACCGCCCGCACAGCGGCCGGAATTTGGGGAGCAGGCTTTCTTCCCGAAGAGCGCCTCGGGACCGCTTTCCGTAGAGACCCCAAATCCCTCCCGGAGAGTTCCCGCGAAAACGTCGCGGACTCTGACAAGTATCTCCGGAAGAAGTCGTTTTCTTGGTGATTGCGAGAAAACACGCGCTCGCTTCGTGCCGTCGCTCACCAGCCAAGGCCGATCTCAGCCAAGCGACGCTGCATCTCTATCAGGTTGCAAACGGTCACCGTCCCGTTCGCGTTGCCCGAAGCCACAAGACGGCCGTCACGGCTGAATTCCGAGTGAGTGGGAAACCGCCGGTCATCCGCTGCGATCGTCACCAGAGGAGCGCTCCGACCCTGCTCGTGCACGAACCGATTCGGCTGATTCGCCTTGCCATCGCCCGCATCGTTGCCCAGCCACCGCTTTCCCCCGACGCCTACGGCGCACATGTACGGATCGCGCAACTCACCCAGGAATGTCATGTTGGGAACAGCGAGGAGATGATGCACCGGAACTTTGAAAACAGGAGTGTGTGCGAGCACGCGGCCGGTCGGGTCGAAAGAGAACCAGGCGCCATCGTAATCGACCGGGAGTTGCGAGGGGATCGTGGCGATCTCCTTTCCGGTAGGCGCCTCGAAGAGCTTGGAGATGCGTTTACGCGTTTCTTTCGACCCGGCCACCCCCTCGACAACCAGATACTGACCGTCGGACGACAACTGCGAGCCGAACACGTGTCGGTTGAATTCACGCAACTCGCAGATCGGCTTCGCGGGGGCCGCGCCGAGAAGGTCACGGATTCGCACGATCCGAGGGAACTTCGTTGGATCCGTGCCGAACGGCCGCACCCGTTCGTCTGGGGTCTCCACGCGGATTGACAGGAGCTGGTTGCCGCGAAACGCCAGGTTATCCGAGAAGCCCTCGGGGAGTCGCCATTCGTGCACGGGCTTCCCTGACTCGAGATCCCAGAGGATCGCGTCACGCGCGGCGGCGCAGGCGAGACGCGTGCCGTCAGGATCAAAGGCCAGGGCCGCATTGTCCGCGAACGATCCGCGCGGGCCGTCGAACAGATGCAGCAACCGGCCCGTGGTTCGGTCCCAGACGCCGATCTGCCAGTCCACCGACAAAGCCGCGACCAGCCGCCCGTCCAGAGAAATAATTGCCTTCTCGACCGGCCCGAGCAGACCACGGAAAGTCTGTATTCCGCGATCGTCCTCCAACTCCCAGACATCGGCTCCTCCCGGAGAACCGAAGCCCGCGCCCTTCCCGACGGCCAGCCTCCTCCCATCCGGAGAGAACGCCAGTGCGAAGAGAAAGTTGCCGGATCGCAAGTCCAGCAGAGGTCGCCCGGTCGTGATGTCCCAGAGCTTGACCACCTCGCGGCCCGCCGACGCCAAGGTCTGCCCATCGGGACGAAAGGCCAAGGCGTAGACATCGTAACTGGAACCGCGACAGATGCTGCGCGGGGCTCGGGCATGCACATCCCAGATGGTAACGGTTCCACCCGAGTCGCCCACAGCTAGCAACCAGCCGGACCCCGGTCGCGGTGCATCGCTCCGCCGAAGCGGATCGGGGCCGAACAGCAGGCAGTTGACCTGGTTGCGGCGGCCCTCCAGGGTCGCGATCGGCTCGCCGTCGGACACGCGCCAAGCCAGTATGCGTCCGTCCTCGTCGCCAGCGGCGAACAAGGCTCCGTCAGGCGAGAGCGCAACGGCGCACACGCGCGACGCTTCGATCTTCCGTACCAACCGGCCCGATTCCGACTCCCAAACAGCCAGTATCGCTGCGTCTCCATCGTACCGCCCCGAGGCGTCCAGCCGCCGTGCCATGGCCGCCAATAGCCGGGCGTCTGGCGTGACCGCAATTTTGCGGATGGCGCAGGCTCCGTCGATCGGCGGTTTGAAGGAACGCAGGAGCCGACCTTTCTCCACGTCGTGCAGCTCCAGTGACCGCCGGTCGGTTGCGATCACAATCTGCACCGCAGTTTCGTCTGGTCGGAACGCAAATGGTCCCTCGCCTTTTGGTTCAAGGGTTCTCGTCGTGTCGGCGCCGTCCCAGATCCTAACCCGGCTGTCCTTCCCGCCAAGCAGTAGGCGCTGTCCCGAGCGATCGAAGGCCAACTCAGTGGTATCGAAGTCAAACTTCTTCAGGATCCGGACGTCGATCCCCGCCAGCGCCGCGGCTGCCTGGGCCTGAAGTGTTGCGTCGAACTGGCCCTGCGCGACACGACGGACATTCGTCCGCACCTCGTCCCACCAGCCGTCCCGGTGTTCCCCCATACGGATTCGCTGGATTGTCATGAGCTGGAGCTCACGATCCTTGGCCCGAGCCTGAGCGCTGAAGTACCAGGTGCCTGTCGCGCCAGCGATCAGGATCGCCAGAATCGTGGTCAGAGTCGCCGCCGCCCAGCCAGGGTTTCGCCGGGACCAGAGCGCCAGCCGCCTGGCCGGGCGCGCGGCGCGCGCTGGTCGGCTCGTGCCGTAGCCAGCGGTTCAGATCATCGGCCAGGGCACCCGCGGTCGGATAGCGGTGTGCGGGATCCTTGCGCAGGGCCTTGAGGACGACCGCCTCCAGGTCGCGGTCGACGTGTGGATTGAGCTGGCGCGGCGAAATCGGCTGAACTTCGAGGACGGACTGCGCGGTCGTGAAGGCTCGCTGCAGCGTCAACAGTTCGTACAGGGTCGCCCCGAGGCCCCACACGTCGGTGCGCGCGTCGGCTTGCTGGCGATCCTGGTGTTGCTCGGGAGCCATGTACGGTGGAGTGCCGATCGGCCCGGCGGTCAGGGTGGCATCGGATTCCGCCGGGATGGCGAAAGCCACCGGGGTCACCCCGCCTTCACGTGTCGCCGTTTTGAGCGAGGCAAGGCCAAAGTCGAGAACCCAGGCGTGTCCACTCGTCTCGACCATGATGTTCGACGGCTTCAGATCACGGTGAATCACGCCAGCTTCGTGGGCGTGATGGACCCCCTCGGCGACGGCGGCCATCACCGCCACGGCCGTGCGAAGGTACGTCTTCGAGAGCAGCGGTATGCCGGGGTCCTCAACGGGAACCGGGGGTGTCGGGCGAACCGGCGATCCCACATCCGTGGCCTGGTCCGCGCCCGATCCGGCTGGTTTTGGTTCCGTGTCGACTCGTGGAGGGGGATTTTCCGAGGCCGACTGGCTGCGCGAGTGTGCCTCTTGCAACAGCTTCTCGAACGACGAATTCGACAGGGGCGAGCCCGACGATCCGTATGAGAGGGCCGTCTTGATCACCTGGCCGAGCGATGCTCCGGAGAGATAGGGCATGGCGAAGTAGAGCAGCTCGCCTTCGCATCCCGTAGCGAAGATCGGCACGATGTTCGTGTGGTGCAGCCGCGCCAGAGTCCGCCGCTCGCGATCGAAGCGGAGCAGCGAAATCGCGCTCGTCGACTGGCTTCGCCGGATCGTCTTGACCGCGACGCGACGAGCAAGCGGCTCCTCGACCGCCTCGTACACCTCGCCCATGCCGCCCCGGCCGATCGCCCGGACGACCCGGTAAGGACCGAATCGCTTCGGCTTGTTCGACTCGCCGCCAGCAGAGGCGGCTTCTGCCGCGGGCCGGAACGGGGTCTCCTGAAGCATCTGGACCGCTTCGGCCAGCTCACGGAACACCTCGAAATGCTCCGGGTGGAGCGACTGGTAGCGCTCGAGCACAACCTGGGGGTCAGGGGCCTCGAGGAATTCCTGCTCGAAGCGCTGGACCAGTTCCGGAATGGAGCTGTCTGAGGTGCTCGATGTGGTGGTCATGACTGGCTTGCCCCGGGGAGACGAAAGGCGGTCGGGATCAGTTTTCGGAATTTCACGGCAGCCCGGATGGATCGCTTGTTGGCGGTGTTTTCCGTGAGACCAAGGATCGCACCGATCTCGGCGAAGCTCAGACCGTCGAAATAGCGGAAGGTGAGGATCTCGCGGTCGGTGGGGTCCAGTTTCTCGAGGGCTGCGCGAACGACCTCGCAGCGCTCCGCCCGGGAAGCGGCCGTGGTGGGACCGGTTTGGGAATCGACCAGGTATTCGGCCAGCGGTGCCGCGGATCCCTCCGCCCAGCCAACTTCCCGATCCACGTCGCGCTGCGGTCCCATCGCTCCGCGGATCAGTTCCCTGAGCCGGTCGAGCACCTGGGCGTAGATCCAGGCATCAATGTCCTTCGGCTGGGGAGAAAGCGATTGCCAGCGCGGCCGAGCGCGAACGAACGCATCCTGAACGACCCCCTCTGGGTCGATCCGGGCGGCCATCTTGGAGCTGACCCGCCGCAGGATCATCGCCACCAATCGTGGCCGCAACCGATCGAACGCTGCGGCGAGGATTGCGTCCCCCGTCAACGAAGAAAGTGTCGTCTTCGAATCCCCAGGCATCGAGCGCCCCTCGGCCAAGGGTGGTCACCGAGCACCGTCCAGGGATTATCCCGCATGCATCGCGCGAAAACTGACAAGAAAATCAGATTTTTGGAGACTCCGCGCGGAACACCACCGCGCGGGCCCTCAATCGCCGGCATCTGGCGTCACACCGATGACCGAAGAGGAGCTCAAGCGGCAGTTGGTGAAATCCGGGCTTATGTCCAGCTTGCCCACACCTTCCGATCGCGCGTCCCGACCAGTTTTCCAGCCGATGACCATCGAGGGGTAACCCCTCTCGGAGACCATCATCGGCGAGTGGCGCTGATATGGCCGCTTTCACTGAGTCGGCTGACGTTCATCTCGACGGCGCGATCAGGGAACGTCGATTCGGCTCGCCCCGCGGAAGTCGTCGATCGCTATCAGCTTTTCCAGCAACTGCTCCGCAACCATCTCGGCATAAAGACGATCTGTCCTTTAGACTGTACTTTCCGCGATTGAGTGTACTCTCAAGCCGCGAGGGCAAGTAGCCGCTCGGCGACGGCTCGAATTTCTTCCTCGGTGACCCCCGGTCGGAGAACCCCGTGAATTTCGTCAGCCAGCAATTCGCGACGCCAGGCCCGACGCTTGTCGGCGTGGCTCGGGCGGCGGTTCGGATCATCCCAGGGTGACGCCTGGCGGTCCACTAACTCGCCTTCGTCCCGGGCCCAAGCCCAAGCCTCGGTCATCGTGAACGTCCAGAGGCAGATGTGGAATGCACCGATGCTTGCCCACACGAACCGCACCTGCTGCTGGCCGGCTCCGACGATCTCCTTGCAATCGCGGAACGTGGTCTCCAGGGCGAACCGATCGGCGACCGTCGCCAGGATCTCAGCCACAGTCGCATTCGGGTCGGTGCAGAAGAAGGCCACCCACCCATCGGGCTCGTCAACCAGCACGACACGGATGAGGCCGCCCACCGGCCGCCAGGTGGCCACGAACGTCTTGTACCGCTTCTTCGCCGGCTTGCCGTAGAGCTCGAAGACCTCGGTCGTCCAGCCGCGACGCTGCCCGGCTCGCTTGGCCAGCGCGATGCGGTTCTCCCCATAGATCCGCGGCCTGCCCCGCCGCTTGGCCACGCGGGGCCCCGGCACCGTCCACAGCGCCGCGTCCTTGCGCAGGCGGCTCACAACCGTCATCCCCAGCGACATCGCCGGCTTCAGGAACGGGGCCTTGGCGTACGCCCCGTCGACCACGACCCACAGCGGCTTGCCCAGGTATTTAAGCCAGCAATGTGCCCATCGTAGCAGCTCGACAGCCATCTCCAGCTTGGTTTGGAACTCGGGCCGATGCTGCGGGTCGATTGTGGATACGTCCTTCACTCGGACGTACATCCGAGCCAAAAGCGGCAGCGCGATGACTCCCCACAGGGGATGAACCGCCAGGAGCCCGAGCACCACCCAGATGTGGCCGTAAACATGTGGCGAACCCGCCGGACCAGGAGTCGGGTTGTGATGGGTGCCGGCTCCCTGGACGAGCGGCCCGTAGCGCGGAGTTGGCGTGTCGTCGATTGCCAGGGTGAGCCTCGCTAGGTCGGCGACCAAAGGCTCGACTACCTCGCAGACCAGGCGGGCGGCGATGTCCTTGGCCTTCTTGCCGGCGGCTGCGACCGTCGTGTAGCAGGGTCGGAATTGGGTGCTCAGGCCAGCGGCACGGATCCAACTTGTGACAGTCCTCCGCCCGCGGGCCAAGACCGCCCCAAGGAACAGCCAGGCCAGCCTGGGGACGGATCTCCGGTCGAGGAATGCGGCGAGGCGCGAGAACCACTGGCATGCGGGCACATCCTGGTGCGAAGATGTCATAGTCGGCTCCGTCCGGTTTGATGGTTAGGTCTCGTAACCGCCATCGTCCCGGACGGACCGGCATTCGTCTACCCGAGTGGTCTCGCGAGGTCAGCGAACAAAATCGCGGAAAGTACAGCTTTAGAGTTAGAGTTAGATAAGGAACCCACGAAGGCAGGAGGCCAGAAGATCCGGAAGTTGGGTAACGCTCTGGCCGTTTACAGTGGTCGCTCTTCGGGTCGAGGCCCGCAGGCCATTCTCGCCGACATTCTGATTTTGCGTGCCTTGTCTGGCTGCTGCATCAGGCTGGTATCGTCCTCTTCGTTCCCTTCGTTTGCTTCTGTTCAAGGCGTATTGGCAGCGGGGCGAATCGCGGGTGCGTGGTACAGGTTGGATCTTGGAACAGAAGCGAACCAAGGAAACGAAGATTTCGTTGAGGCTTCAACTGGGCCATTTTGTCCTTGGGCGGTTCCTGCTTTCCTGCCTTCCTCATGGCGCTCGAGTGGGGGCTCCTATCCGAGAGTTGCTTCCCCACATTAATGTCCGCCAGAATGCCGCGCTACCTGCGCCTGCCGACTCTTAGCCTCCCGGATCTCTCGGAGCTTGGCTTGTAGCCGCTCACGGGCGCCGTCGAGTTTGGCCTGGAGCTCCGGCGGGTTTCCTCGGGCATCGCGCGCGAGCATCTCCTCGTAATCCGCCATCACCTCATCCCGGTGTTCCTTAATGTAACGGATCGCGACTTCGACCTGGGGCGAGCTGAGCTCAAGGGTATCGGCGATCAGGTCGCGGTGCCACCCGAGCTTGTGGTAATCCAGAACGTCGTAAACGGTGATCCGTGTCCCCTCGAGTTCGGGCCCGCGCCCGCGGTCGATGATCTTGGCTTCGAGCATGGTTCCACCCCTCGATTCCTTCCTGCGAAACATCCGCAACATCCGATTCTATACGCGACGCGAGCGGCGAGAAATGAATATTAAATGGTACCGCAGAATTGGTTGGGTCAAGCGTCGGGGTTTCTAGCCCGAAGAGCCGCGCCGGCCGCCGCGTCTCATTGGACCGATCGGTCGGCCTGCCGTGAGCGCAGTCGAATGGATCAGTCAGATCGGTCGCGGCGGCCGAAGCGGACAGGACGCGCGTCGCATTCGCGGCCCGACGTGACCGAGTTCGTCGAGGAGCCCGAACCCCGCGAACACGTCGTGCCACCGGGAACTGAATCGGCTGACCGCGTCAAACAGGTGGAAGGCCCCGGATGCCGCGGGCTCCAGACGCGAGTTGATCAGCACCACCTGGCCGTTACCAGCCAATCTGCGATCGATTTACTGTCACAAAACAATATTTTGGATAATTCGTTAAATGCCCATCCGCGAATCGTTAGTGGCGGGTCTTGTCCGCGCGGGACTGCGATTTAGTGGCCGCAATTTTTCGACCTGTTGCATAATTCATGTATGGAGACGAACAGGAGAAGCATCGGTTTTCGGTCACTTCGGATCTTTGAGTCCTCTCCCCCGGCACGGTGCCCGAGATGAGACGTTGTCCGGTTTGGTCGGCGGAAGCCGCTCGCGCGGGCTTGGGCGACATCGTGTCCCCCACGGGGGAATCCCTGTCCAGATGAAAAGTTGGAATTGCACCGGCCAGTTCGAGCCGCGTGTAGAACGGAATTCATTCCGTTTCTGCCCCACCGAACGCATCGACTCCGCGCGTCGAACGAAATTCCTTGGTGTTTCGCCCCAACGACGATCGTATTTCTCGCTCGATTGGAATGGAGAAACGGAATGAATTCCGTTCTACGAGAGGAACTTGGAGACCCGCCGAAAACCGGCCACCGTGTGCCACTTTCTTGCCACTCAAAAAGCATCTCGCGAACGCACGAAAGCGCCGATCCTCCTTGCAGTTGCGCACATTGCACCCATCGGCACAGGGGAGTGCGCTATCGAAGCGACAGTTTGCCACTTTTTCGGTGGTAGGTTTTCCGTGCTCAGCCGCGAGTTGAGCGACCGGACGAAGGTCGTCAACATTTTCGATACTTCCTTGAAGTCGCGAGACTGTTCGGAGAGATTCGTAGGCGGCGGCCGTCAGTTGACGGACCGTTCTTCCGAAGACCCAGTCGTTCGTCGAAATGCCTGGGTCCATTCGTCTCCCTCAATGACGGCCGACGACCAAGAGCTGAACACGCAACAGCAAGGCGAGTAGACCCCCATGAATGCTAGATTCCTTCATCGCTGCGCGATCGGTCTCGCCGGGCTCCCGGCGATTCTTGCCCTGGTGGTCATCGGCATGGCCGATGAGCCGGCCGTTGTTCCCAGAGCATTCATTGATGGGACCGGGCCCGGTTGGAGAGCCTTGGGCGCAGACGATTTTCTCACCGTCAACGGCAATCCGGATACCTGGACCTGGAAAGATGGAGGCGTGCACTGCACCGGGCTGCCGGTCGGCGTCACGCGGACGCGCAAGCTGCTGGTGAATTTTGAGCTGGTCGCGCAGTGGCGGCATCTCCGCTCCGGCGGGAACTCGGGAATCTTCGTCTGGGCCGGCGAGAAGTCGCTCGAAGGCCTCAAGCCTGGTTCGCTGCCCCGCGGCGGCATCGAAGTGCAGATCCTCGATCACGGCTACAAGGATCAGTATGAAAAACAATCCGGAAAAAAGGCTGACTGGTTCACGACCAACGGCGACGTCTTCCCTGTCGGAACCTCGAAGATGACTCCGTTCCCCCCAGTCTCGCCCGATGGCAGCCGCAGCTTCCCGACGAAGAACCTCAGCAAGGGTGTCAGTCAATGGAACCATTACTACGTCCGGTGCATCGACGGCGAGATCCGGCTCTGGGTCAACGGTGAGGAAGTCTCCGGAGGGACCGGCTGCACACCCCACGACGGTTATCTCTGTCTCGAGTCCGAAGGGGCACCCGTGGAATTCCGGGGATTGCGGATTCGCGAGCTGCCATCGAAATGAAGGATGAAGGATGAAGGATGAAGGATGAATCAGAGCATGGCTGGGTCGAAGGTGGTTTTATTCATCCTTCATCCTTCATCCTTTCCTTGAGGTTTGTCATGTCCAACGAATCAAGCGACCCGCACCGTTCCGGGGATACACTCGCTGCCGTGGCTCCGGCTGGAGCGCCGAGAACCACATCGCGGCGACTACTTCCCATGCCCGACTACAACCTGTCGCTGGACCTGGTGCGGACCACCGAGGCTGCCGCCCTGGCGGCGGCTCGCTGGGTTGGAAGAGGCGAGAAAAACGCCGCCGATCAGGCGGCTGTCGACGCGATGCGGCTGTTTTTCAACACGGTGCACATGGATGGCCTCGTCGTGATCGGCGAAGGGGAAAAAGACGAGGCGCCCATGCTCTTCAACGGCGAGCGCATCGGCACGGGCGACCCGCCGGAGGTCGACGTCGCCGTCGACCCCATCGACGGCACCCGCCTGGTGGCGCGCGGTGAGGCCAACGCGTTGTCGGTCGTGGCGGTCGCCGAGCGCGGGTCGATGTTCAACCCTGGCCCGTGCGTGTACATGGAAAAGATCGCCACCGGCCGCGAGGCCGCTTCAGCCATTGACATCACGGCATCCATCGAGACCAATATCAAAAACATCGCCCGCGCCAAGCGGATGCTGGTCAGCGAGGTGACCATGATGATCCTCGACCGTCCTCGCCACGAGGAATTCATCGAGCGCGTCCGGAAGCTGGGCGCGCGGGTTCACCTGCTCACCGACGGCGACGTCGCCGGGGCCATCACGGCCGCCCGCCAGGGGACGGGAGTCGACCTGCTCTACGGCATCGGCGGGACCCCGGAAGGGGTCGTCGCCGCCGCGGCTCTCAAGTGCCAGGGGGGTGCCATCCAGGGTCGCCTCCATCCGCGAAACGACGAGGAGCGGGCCGCTGCCCAGAGCACGGCTATGACCTCGATCGCGTCCTCCACACCGAAGATCTGATCCGGGGAGAAGACGTCTTCTTCGCCGCCACCGGAATCACCGATGGATCTTTGGTACAGGGCGTCCGGTTCTCGCCCGGCTGTGCAACCACCGAGTCGATCGTGATGCGCGCACGATCGGGCACCATCCGCGTCATCCACGGCGAGCACCGCGCGCTCAAGCTCAAGCAGATCTACGGAGAGGATGAGTGAAGGCGCGTCAGTAATTCCTGTTGTGACATTTCTCGAGACGATCCAGACTTCATGATAGCCCGGAGCGGTAAGTTTGACATCGAGCGAGGGCCGGGCCGCCAGCTTAGCCCGCCTTCCTGGAAGCGCTTGGGCCAGGTGTCTCGCGCGTCGCCGCCGCTTTCGCGGGGGCATTCTCCGGGACGGGCTCTCCCTCGGTGTTGAGCCGCTGGATCTTGTCAACGAACGGCAGGCTCTTGAGGGGTTTCTCGACCACGGACCGGTCGCCCACGACCAGGATCGCGACTTTCTCGGGCGTGATGTATTGCCGGGCGACGCGGTCGATGTCGGCCCTGGTGACGGCCTCGATGCGGCCCTGGTAGTGAGCGAATTCATCGTCGGGGAGCCCGTAGTGGACGAGCAGGCTGAGCTGGCCGGCGACGCCGAAAGTCGTCTCGAAGCGGTGGGGGAAGCCCTGAATGATCCGCTCCTTGGCGAACGCCAGCTCGGCGTCGGTGACCGGGCGCTTGCCGGTGATGTCGGCCAGTTCTTTGAAGATCTCGACGAGCGACTCCTTGGTCACCGTGGTGTGGACGGTTCCGCCGGCTTCGAATGGGCCAGGTCCCCGCAGGAACGAGAAGCTCGACTGGGCACCGTAACTGTAACCCTTCTCTTCGCGAAGATTCATGTTGATGCGGCTGGAGAATTGGCCGCCCAGGACGGCGTTCAAAAGCGTCAGAGCGAAGTAATCCGGCGATTTGCGGGGGGCGCCGATCCGGCCGACGGTCAAAACCGACTGCGCCGCGGCCGGTTTGTCGATGAGGTGAATCGTCCGGTTCGTCGGGGCGACCGAGGGCGCCATGGAGACTGACGGCTGTGCGGGAATCGGGCCGGGCGCCCAGGTGCGGAGCCTGCCTTCGAGTGCGGCCGTGATTGCCTCAGGGCGGACGTCTCCGACGACCACGAGCGCAGCATTGGCCGGCACCATGATCCGGCGGCAAAATGCGACGGCGTCGTCGCGAGTGATCGATTGAATCGAGCTAGGCGTCCCCAGCTCAGGGCGGCCGTAGGGGTGATCGAGGCCATAAATCAAACGCGGGAAGATGTCCGCGGCGATCTGCTCCGGATCATCGGCCCGAGCCTGGAGCTGCGCCAGCCGCTCCAGCTTGAGCCGCGTCAGCTCCTTCTCGGGGAACGAGGGGTTCAAGATGACGTCGGCGTAGAGGTCGAGTGCCTGATCGAGATGCCGTGTCAACGTGGTCAGGCTGACGGAGGTCGATTCGAGCCCGCCGTCAGCCCCGAGCGCCGCGCCGATCTCGGCCAGCTCACCCGCCACCTGAAGCGCGGTACGGCTTTTCGTTCCCTCGTCGAGCATGCCCGCAGCGATCGATCCCAGGCCTTCCTTGCCCTTGGGAGTCAGGGTCTCGCCCGACTTGACGATCAGATCGACGGTCACGATCGGCAGGTCGTGGCGCTCGACGATCAAGAGCTCGAGCGCGTTCGACAAGGTCCGCCGCTCAAAGGCCGGCGGCACGTAGGGGGGCGGCGGGCCCAGCGCCGGCATTTTCGAGCGGTCAAATTCATCGTGAACCGAGGTGGGCGGAAGATCGACCAGGGCAGCTTGCTTCGCGGGGTCCACGGCGATTTCAGGGGGCCGGGATGCCGGCGGGCCAGGGACAACGTCAAGCTCGATCCGCATCGGGCCCAGGTACTTCTTCGCCACCCTGACGACATCCTCCGGGGTCACTGCGAAGACCTTGTCGAGCTCGGTTCGGTAGGCCAAGGGGTCGCCGAGAGTGGCCATGTACTGGTTGAGCACGGCGGCCTTGCGAGTCACCGACTGAAGACCCATTATGAGGGCGCTTTCCCGTTCGTTCTGGGCCTTGCGGACCTCGGCCGCAGTTGGCCCTTGTGTCTTGAGGCGATCGATCTCGGCGTCGGCGATCTGGACCAGGTCGTCGAGCTTCTGGCCCGGCCGGGCGTAAAGTTCGACCTCGAAAGTCCCGGAAAGGAGCTGGGTGGGATGCGACGCACCGACCTGGGCTGCGAGTTGGCGCTCGTAGTACGAGCGCGCGGAACAGGCGGTTCTCCTTGGGAAGGCCCCCCAGAACGGCAGCCAGCACGTCGAGGGCCGGCTCGTCGGGATGGTTGGCCGGTACGGTGGGCCAAAACAGCTCGGCCCGGGGCAAGCTGACGGCATCCGTCATCGAGATGTGCTTGGCGGCGGCCAGGACCGGGACGCTCGGCTTGGGACGCACAAATTCGGGGCCGCGGAGCAGGGGACCGAAGTATTTCTTGACCCAATTGCGGGCCTGGTCCGGCTGAAAGTCGCCCGCGATACAGAGGATCGCATTGTTTGGCGCGTAGTAAGTTCGGAAGAACGCCGCCACGTCGGCCAACCGGCCAGCCGACAGGTCGGCCATCGAACCGATCACGCTGTGATGATAGGGGTGGTCGACGGGATAGAGCGCTTCCAGCAGCCGTTCTTCGGCCTGGCCATAGGGCACGTTGTCGACCGATTGGCGGCGCTCGTTTTTGACCACGTCGCGCTGGTTGTCGAGCTTCGCCTGAGTCATCGCTGGCAGAAGGAAGCCCATGCGGTCGGCCTCGAGCCAGAGCGCCAGCTCGAGTGCATTGCTGGGAACCGTTTCGTAATACACCGTCTGATCTTCGGCCGTGGTCCCATTCAAATCAGCACCCAGCTTTTCCAGCGGCAGGAAGTAGTCGCGGTCGTGGTTCTGGGAGCCCTGAAACATCATGTGCTCAAACAGGTGGGCAAACCCGGTCCGCCCCGGCTTTTCGTCTTTCGAGCCGGCCTTGTACAGGATGTTCACAGCGACCACCGGGGTCTTGTGGTCCCGGTGGAGCAGAACCGTCAGGCCGTTGGGCAGACTGTATTTCTCGACTTCGAGGACGGGGACCTGGTGATGCCTTGCCGAAGCGCGATTGGGCTCGTCCGCCGCAGGCAATGCCGCGGAGGCTCCCAAAGCCAACCATACCAGGCCGGAACCGGCCAACCGGTGCGATGTGCTTCTCATGGGCTCGATCCTTCTCCGGGCGGACTCCTACCGCAATCTCACCCGTCAGGGGTTGAATTTGACGGGGGATGGAACGACTCGGTCTCTTGCGGCTGTCAGGGTGGGTGACGGGATTTGAACCCGCGATCCCCAGATCCACAATCTGGTGCCTTAACCGCTAGGCCACACCCACCGTCATGGCGATCGATCCGATGCGCCACGATAAACCTTGGATCGGGCTCCCGTCAAGCGTACGAATGGACGCCTCACGATGGCATGCAGCCATGCCGATCAGGCCGGCAAATCGGCTGGCGATCACGGCCCAGGGCGGGCCAGAAATCAAGGTGGTTTGAGACCGCGGAAGATGTCTGGTAAAAAAATGAAAATAAGGTCTTGACACGCCCAGATAAACTCTTGACGTGCGGCCGGCATGTTGCTGGGATAAAACCGCAAGTTGACGGTGCTACTCTTTGCGTCAGAATGGTCTGGGAATTCCCAGCTCAAGGGTCAGGACGGCGCGGGGCTCGCGAGGCGGATACGGGCATCATGGTAACGTCGGCGCTGCGGATTGGGATCGCTGGGTGCGGGCTGGCCGCGCGCATCCACCTGGACCGGCTGCTCGCCGAGGACAACGTTGCCATCGCCGGCCTTGCCGATCCGGAGCCAGCCGCGGCCCGAGCGCTGGCCGACCGGGTGCTCACGAACGCCCGGAGTCGATCCAGTGCGGCCACTCTCCCGATCTATACCGATCACCGGGCGCTTTCCGCGAGCAATCTCCGGATGCACTGGCGATCTTCACACCGCATCTGACGCACTACCGGCTGGCGATGGACGCACTTCAGGCAGGTTGCCATGTGTTCATCGAGAAGCCGCTGTCGACGAATGTGCAGGAAGCGTCGGATATCGTGAGCCTCGCCAAAGGGCGGGACCTGAAGGTCGCGGTCGGGCATCAGTTTCGCCTATGTCCGAGTCTGGTCGAGGCACGGCGGCGGCTCGCGGCCGGGTCGATCGGCCCGGTGCGGCTGGTCACGGCACTTCTTTGTCGGCCATGGCTGTCCACCTTGGAGCAGGAGGAGAGCACCTGGCGGTTCAACTCGAAGGCGGCCGGAAACGGGATCCTGGCCGACGCCGGGGATCATCTGATCGACGCACTATTATGGACGACCCGGCAGGTGGCCGACGAGGTCGGCGCGGTCCAGGCCGGGCGGGACCCTGGGATTGACCTGATCACAGCAGCGGCGATCAGGCTGGCGGATGGAACACCGGCCACTCTGACGATCTCGGGTATTTCACCTGGATCACTGTTCGTCCTGGAATACTTCGGCGAGCTGGGACGGCTGCGAGCGACCGACCAGACTCTCGAAGAAGAACGAATTGACACGGCACGGTGCGAAGTTTCCTTGCCCGAGGCAGGCCCCTCGATCGACGGCAATTTCGTAGCCGCTGTGGCAAAGGGCGCACCTCTATGTTGTCCCGCAGAGGAGGCCCTGGACGCTGTGCGTCTCTTGGAAGCGATCGCGCGATCTGCGGCGACCGGACAAGTTGTGCGACTCAGATGACACGATCAAAAGATCAGGAAAGGAGGCGCTGGGCAATCACGATCAGGCTCATTCGCGGTGGTGTTGAGAGCTGTTTGGGCCTGGTGCGTGCCCCCGAGCCGGTGACTCGATTCTTGGGACGCGCGAGCTTGCACAAGAGTCTTTCAAGCTGCCCCAGGCGTCATGCCGACCATTCCGAGTAGTCATCGAACTCAAGACCTCAACGGACCACGAGTTCGATCGCCCGGACGCCGCCGTGGAACTTGTGTCCCGACGCGTTGGAATCTTGCTGATTTCGATACTTGACAATGAAGTGCCTCCTTGACTACGACTATGGCTCCGCTCTCGGATCGAACAGAACAGAGTTGACCCAAGAAGCGAATCGGCCATCACGAGCGCGTTGGAGAGGGGGAATCCCCGATCTACTCCCTTGGCCCGAGGACTGAATCCATGTGGGACTGTCACGAATTGCTCGCTACGGTCGCCAACCCGACTATCGCCGGCGTTTTCCACGAAGGCTGGTCGGATTCCCTTGCACCAATGTTCGGCCGACATCCCGGCGAAGGAGAAGAAGAGTTGGAAGATGAAGTAGTCGACGACGAGGATGACCTAGACGAGGAAGACCTCGACGACGAAGACGAAGAGGAAGAGTTCGAGGAGGAGGAATTCGACGACGAGGACGAAGACGACATTGACGAAGAACTCGACGACGAAATCGATGACATCGACGTCGAGGATGAAGAAGAGGATGACTTCGACGACGATGAAGACCTCGACGATCTCGAGGAGGACGACGAGGACGACGTGGAAGATCTTTGATGGGATGCCGGCAACAGCCAGCGAGCCGGAGCCGCGACTCTCGCCGTGTCGTACGCTCCGGCTTCGGCCGGTTACTCAATGGGTGATTGCATCGAATGATTCGTGCGATGGTCCGCTCGTTTTTCAACTCTCGAATTTCCCCTGGAAGTCCCGGGTTGTCCGTGTAAACAGATAACACCGGCTGACGAGTGGCAAAAGCGTTCCGGCAGATGCTCTGGGGTGTTGCCGGGACGGACAGATTCCGGCTATCCTTAACCGGCTCTTCTTGCTCTGAGACACGAGCTTTTGATTCCTGGTGGCGACACCGGATTTTCACTCGCCGTTCGGGCGGGTGAAGTCAGGTGGTGTTGATTCTGGTCGGGAGGGAGCACGCTGCGATGGCCGCACCCCTTGATCGTCCGGGCGATTCGTCCGCGGATCGTCCATCTCCCGAAACGTCGACACGGCGGTTGCGCGAGCAAAGCCAGATCGACTTTGAAATCGAGTTTCTCGGCCGAGTACTGGAGCGAGATCCGTGCTTCGTCGATGCCCTGAGAGTACACGGCAATAACCTGTCGGCCGTCGGTCAGTATTCGCGTGCCCTGCAGGTGGATCGCCGCTTGGTCCGACTGATCCCCGACGACGCGATTGCATGGTATAACCTGGCGTGCAGCTTCACGCTCCTCGGCATGATCGAGCCGGGTTTCTCGGCGCTGCAAAGATCGCTGGAATTGGGCTACTCCTGCCTCAAGCGCCTGCGGCACGACCCGGACTTGAAGGCGCTGCGTCGCGACCCTCGATTTGCTCGTTTGCTTCACCGGTTCGCATTTTTGGTTTAACCAGCCACGAAGCGTTGCCTCACCCAACGTCATGACAAGTCACGAATGGGAGCACGTTCAGGAAGCCTGCCGGGCGGTTCGTACCTTTTGGTCGGGAAGCCCGCAGGTGGGGATCGTGCTGGGTACCGGACTGGGCGCACTTGCGCGTGAAATCGAAGCCGAGGCGTCGATCCCGTATGGCGAGATTCCCTTCTTTCCGCGGTCGACCGTGGAGAGCCACAAGGGACAGTTCGTTTGCGGCAAGCTGGCCGGTCAAACGTTGATTGCAATGGAAGGCCGGTTCCATCTTTACGAGGGGTATTCACCCTGGCAGGTCACGTTTCCGATCCGCGTGATGAAGGAACTCGGCTGCCGGCTTTTGATCGTCTCCAACGCGGCTGGGGGGTTGAATCCGCTTCACAGCAAGGGAGACTTGATCGTCATCGAGGACCACATCAACCTGATGGCGCTCAACCCGTTGATCGGTCCCAACGACGAGCGGCTCGGCCCTCGATTTCCCGATTTGATCGAGCCTTACGACCGCGGGCTCCAGAATCTGGCGCTCGATGTTGCCCTCAAAGAGAACATCGTTGCCCACCGCGGTGTCTATGTTGCAGTGGTTGGGCCCAACCTCGAGACCCGCGCCGAATATCGCTTTCTACGGGCCATCGGTGCCGACGTCGTCGGAATGTCGACCGTTCCTGAAGTCCTGGTGGCCGTGCACGCGGGTTTGAAGGTACTTGGGTTCTCAATCGTGACCGATATGTGCCTGGCCGACTCTTTGAAACCGGTCTGCATCGAAGAGATCATCGCGGTGGCCAACGAATCGGAGGCCAAGCTGCGGACCATCGTCCGCGGGGTGCTCTCGCGCTGGAAGGACGACCCCCCGGCGGACCGAAGCTAGCAGGGCCTGGATGGCCCGGAGATGATTCCGCTCGAACACGCCAGTCGAGCCTTACCCGGGCCCTTGTCGCTCGGCTCCCGGATCGCGATCCGGTCGGGAGTCGCTGGGTTACTGATTCATGACGACAGCCAATACGAAGCCCTATAAAGACACGCTTAATCTACCGGCCACCCGCTTCGAGATGAAGGCAAACCTCGCAGAGCGCGAGCCGGAGCTCCAGGCTCGTTGGCACGAGGAAGATCTCTACTCCCGCGTCCGAGAAGCGCGCGCTGGCCGCCCGCGCCGCGTTCTTCACGACGGCCCCCCTTACGCCAACGGCGGAATTCACATGGGGACCTTGCTCAACAAGGTGCTCAAGGACATCGTCGTGCGATCGCTGAGCATGAGCGGGTTCGACAGCCCGTATGTGCCGGGCTGGGACTGCCACGGACTGCCGATCGAGCACAAGGTGGTCAAGGACCTGGGCCCCCGGGCCGCATCGATGAGCCACGCGCAGATCCGATCGCTCTGTCAGACCGAGGCCCTCAATTGGGTCGACAAGCAGCGCACTCAATTCAAACGGCTGGGAGTCATGGGTGACTGGGACCACCCCTACCTGACCCTCGACCCGCGGTACGAGGCCGGAATCCTCGACATATTGGCTGAGCTGATCGAGGGCGGCTACGTGGGTCGCCAGCTCAAGCCGATTCACTGGTGCATGGCCGATCGCACCGCGTTGGCCGAGGCCGAGCTCGAGTACCGTGACGAGACGACGGACAGCATTTACGTCAACTTCCCGATGGACTCGGCTGTTCCCGAGAGCTGGCCGGCGGGACCGGCCGGCCAACCGTGGTGCGCCATGATCTGGACGACGACTCCCTGGACCTTACCAGCCAACGTGGCCATCGCCGTCCACCCAGACCTGGAGTACTCCGGCGTCCGCTATGTCGACCCGACCACCAATCTCGTCGTTCACACGATCGTCGCTTCGGAATTAGCTTCCAGAGTGATGGGCCTACGGGGGATTGCGTTCACCGAGCTTGGCCGGTGCCGGGGCAAGGATCTCGAACACGCCCGGTACCGTCATCCGTTCATCGACCGCAAGAGCCCGCTCGTGCTGGCCGGCTACGTGAGCGTCGCCGACGGCACCGGATTGGTGCACACGGCTCCCGGCCACGGCGCCGAGGACTACCAGACTGGCCGAGTGTATGAGCTGCCGGTCTTGAGCCCGGTGGACGAATCGGGCCGGTTCACAGCCGAGGCTCCTGAATGGTTGACCGGAAAGCCGGTGCTGGCCGCCAATCGAGCGATCATCGAACGCCTGAAGGAATCGGGTTACCTCTATCACGACCAGCCGCTTTCGCACAGTTATCCTCATTGCTGGCGGTGCAAGAAGCCGGTGATTTTCCGGGCGACCGAGCAATGGTTCATCGCCGTGGACCACAATGAGCTGCGTGCCCGGACGCTCGGTGCGATCGGCCAGGTACGCTGGCTTCCGGAATGGGGCCGGACGCGGATCGAGGCAATGGTCTCATTGCGGCCCGACTGGTGTATCAGCCGCCAGCGCTCGTGGGGCGTTCCGATCCCGGCCCTGGGCTGCACGGCGTGCCAGGCCCAGTTGCTGACGGCCCAGACAGTGCGACATTTCCGCGACCTGTTCCGCAAGGAAGGGGCCGATGTCTGGTTTACCAGGCCAGTCGAGGAGCTACTCCCCCCCGGAGCGGCTTGCCCCCAATGCGGAGGGACTTCCTTCCGCAAGGAGGGAGACATCCTGGATGTTTGGTTCGAGTCGGGCTCGAGCCATCGCGCCGTGCTTGCGGGGGATTTCGCGCTAGGCTATCCAGCCTTCCTGTACCTGGAAGGTTCGGACCAGCACCGCGGCTGGTTTCAATCGTCAATCTTGACGGCGATCGGGACCGTCGGGAGCGCTCCGTTCCAGACGGTTTTGACGCACGGATTCGTTGTCGACGAGCAGGGGCGGAAGATCTCCAAGTCGCTCGGCAACTACATCCCCGCCGACCTGATGACGGTCAAATACGGCGCCGACGTGCTTCGGCTGTACGTTGCCAGCATGGATTACGCCGATGACGTGAGCGTGAGCGAGCGCGGGATCAAGGAAATGTCGGAGGCCTATCGCAAGATCCGCAATACCTTTCGTTACCTGCTCGGAAACCTCGAGGACTACCGGCAGTTTGACCCGGCCCAGGTCGACCCCGCCCTGGTGTGCGAGATCGACCGCTGGTTGCTCGGCCAGCTCAACAAGGTAATCCGTGACGCGCAAAGCGCGTACGAACGGTTCGAGTTCTACCGCATTTATCAACGGATCTACCAGTTTTGCGCCGTCGAGTTGTCGAGCTTCTACCTCGACGTGATCAAGGACCGGCTCTACGCTGATGCACCCACGAGCCCAAGCCGCCGGGCGGCCCAGCTCGTCTTGGCGCGCCTGCATGATCACCTGACGAGACTCCTGGCACCGATCATTCCGCACACGGCCGAAGAGTCGTGGGGTTACATGCGCGCATCCGCCGACAAACCGTCGAGCGTGCATCTGGCGGAATTTCCCGACGCGGACCCTCGCTGGGACGACGACGGCCGCGATGCCCGCTGGGCTGAGCTGATTGGGCTGCGCCAGCAGGCCCTGGTCGCGCTCGAGGGACTGAGAAAGAACAAGCAAATCGGCAGCTCTCAGGAGGCCATCGTCGTTCTGACCACGAATCGGCCGGACCACTTCATGCCGATTCGAGAGGAGCTGGCGAGGATCTGCATCGTCTCGGAGGTACAGGTTGTCCTCGACGTTACGGCCACATCGCCAGCGCTCGCTGCCTTCCGCGCTTCGGGCACCAAGTGTGAACGCTGCTGGTACTATCGCCCGTGCGTTGGGCAGAACGTGCTTTACCCGACATTGTGTGACCGCTGCGCACAGGTCGTTGCGGCACTTCCCGCTCCTGATGGTGCCTCGAAAGCCCCGGGGAATTGACGAGAAACACAACCGGCTGATAAGCATGGCTGTGCTGGGTTTGGATTGGCTGTCGACTGCGAGTTGATAATCCATTTATTCCGATTTTGCCGGTTAGCCTGATTCCGAGATCGCGGCGCAGCCGCTTCTCCTCCCTGAAGTTGAAATCTGCGGGACGGAATTCATAATTCAGGATGAGCTCCATCCCGACGATCCCCAACCATGGCTGAAGTGATGCGAAATCCGCCGATCGTGAAGCCTCCGATCCGGCTGGCCGTCTGCGTTTCCGGAGAGGGAACGACTCTGCAGAACCTGATCGACCGGATCCGGACGCGGCGGTTACTGGCGGACGTTGTCCAGGTCGTTGCCAGCCGGCCCAGGATTGGTGCGATTGCTCGCGCCGAGGCGGCAGCGATTCCGCTGGCACTTGCCAGCTATAACGCGCGGTCGCGGGCCGAGTTCAGCGCCTCGGTGTTCGATCCGATCCGCCACAGCAACTCGGAACTGGTGATCCTGGGTGGTTTCCTGTCGCTCCTGCAAATTCCCGCTGATTACAAAGGACGCGTCATCAACATTCACCCTTCCTTGATTCCAGCGTTCTGCGGCAAGGGCTTCTATGGCGCCAAGGTCCACGAGGCGGTAGTGGAGTCGGGTGTGAAGCTCACGGGATGCACCGTCCATTTCGTCGACAATGCCTACGACAACGGCCCGATCATCCTCCAGCGCCAGTGCCCGTGTACGACGGTGACACGGCCGATACACTCAGGGCCCGCGTCTTCAAGGAAGAGTGCAGGGCACTCCCCGAGGCGATCTCGATGTATGCCGAAGGCCGACTTCAGATCGACGGGCGCCGGGTCCACGTGAGGCCGCCGGGCTGATCGGTCGACTTGGTCAGAGGAGTAGTTGATCGAGCCCGGAGAGACCAATTGGCTCACGGCTGGCGAACGGCTCGGCGTGGAGAACGCCCGCCAACTGCCCCCAGTATCGGGTTCGATCGCACACCTGGTCGATCACGCCGGGCCGGCCCTCGGGCTGGTTGTCCACAAGCTGCGAGCGGAAACATTTGAGTGCCGCACGCTTGGCGTCGAGATGGTCGGAGATGTCGATGACCACGCTCGGCCGCTCGATGATTCGCAGATGGACGCTGAAATAGTAGAGGATGCGGGTGGGATGAAACGGTTCGCCGGCAATGTCCGACCGGGTGAGCTTGCTCCAGAATCGAGCGTCCTCGATGAGCTTGGTTGCGGCGGTGTGGTCAGGGTGGGCATCCTCCCAGTACGGGGCGAACAGAAGCGGAGCGCGCACCTGACGGAAGATGGCCGCTACGGCCCTCCGATTGAGCAAGGTCGGCTCGAGGGACCTATTAGGCAAACCCAGGTTCTTGCGCCAGGGGTTGCCGAGAACGGCATTCGAGGCGGCCGTTTCAGCAACACGCCGCTCGGCAGTGCCGAGCGGCGTCGGCTCGCCGCTGGTCAGGTCGAGAATCCCCACCTTCCAGCCGTGCTGGATCAACCGGATGATTGTCCCCCCCATGCCCAGCTCGGCGTCATCGGGGTGCGGCGCAACAACGAGCGCGTCAAGCATGGTGAGTTTCGCTGCAGTAATGGGGGTTTGAATGGGGGACGACCTCGGAGTGTCCACCGCGCTACAGAACTGAGCGTTCTCCGGGTTTTACGTGGACTCGCCATCTGACAAGGTCGAGTTTGAGCCGGACTCGCCGTTTCTTCTCTGGCATCGTATCTTATTGAGCGATGGCAGAGTGATTTCCATCCCGTTTTTCGACGTGTTCGTCCATTCGTTCTCGGAACAGAATTCCGAAGCTAGGATCACGTCAAGAGTAGAGCCGAGGCGAGTTCCACGCCTCAACGGGAGCGGACCAGTCGTCGCATTATTCGACCGGAAGACCGTGAGAAGTTTGGTCTTTGATTTTCTCGAAACCGACGTCGCAATGGAATAGGTTTTCGACTTGCTCATGGAAACCACCGGGCAGACCAGGAGTCACAACCGGGCGTAGATTGCAGGCGCTCTGCTGCACGGGGCCTTCGCGCTGGACTTGGCAGGATCTTGACTTTTCTGTCCGGACTTCCTTATTATTTCCATTTGACTCGCCCGGCCTCGAACGATGATTCGCAGAATTGTGAGATCCGTCATGGCGAACTGGTTTTGCCGATGGCGCGTTCTGGCAGTTGTCCTATCCGCCCTGGTGGGTTGCGGGCGCGATGATGGAATCTACCCCCCCCCCCCGGAAACGCGACCGCCGACCCACCGCTGATCGATGAGGAATCGACCACTCATTACTTCGGAGCAGTCGTCAGCAGGTCCAGCCAGAAGCTGAAGCACGCGTATCACCTCGCTAACACCACGAAGCACGATATTAGGATCGTCGATCTCGTCAATCAAAAGCCCTGTTGCGGCGCGCTTCGCGTCGGCAAGACGATCTTACATCCCGGCGACGAAACAGACGTTGAGCTCACGCTCTCCGTCAGGCAGGAATTCGGGGACGTCGTCCACGAAACCGTCGTGCTGACGGATCCTCCCCAAACGGACGAGCTGATCCTGCGAACGACGGTCCGGGCGTACCCAAATGTTCGGATCGAAGAGGCGTCTTCGGGCACCGGATCGGCTCTTCTGAGCACGGACAAGCCGAAATGCGCTGTATTTCGTGTGTTCACCTATGGTTCGATCATGGAGCCACCCTGTGACCTCGATCGCGTGGAGCTGCTTTCGCGGCTGAAGGTCAATTGGGAGGGCCCGAAGACGGAGGGTCAATGCGATGAAGGCTTAAGGATGGAGTCGCGCTCGTGTGTTGTCGTGCTCGATCCGGCTGGAGCGCCGGGCGAGCGCAAGGACGAGATCATGCTCAAAGACGGCAAGCAGGTCGTGTATCGTCACACGTTGACCTGGGAGGTCGTTTCCCCGATCACGGCTTCGCCCAGAATGGTCGTGATAAAACCCGGCAAGGGGCAGTATCGCGTCATCATGCAGTCGCGCGACCAGAGCGTGTTCCGGATCACGCGAGTGGAATGTAGCGTGCCTGGCCTCAGAGGCCGCGCCGACGCTAACGCACCTTCACTCACGCAGCGTAGTGCAGGTCGACGGCGACGGTGTTCGGAAGGTCGGGAGCGGGCGGGGTCATCACCGTTTTCACCGATCATCCAGCTCAGGGAAAAGTCGATCTTCCGTTGGTCGTGCTCGACTAGTGAAGTTTCAATGCAAGGGAGACGGCCGTGATCACGGTTCGACACGGGGCGCCCCGAACACCAGGCCCTGCCGGTTCGCCGGGTTTCACCCTGATCGAGTTGCTCGTCGTTGTCTCGATCGTCGGCTTGCTGACCGCGTTGCTGCTGCCCGCCGTGCAGTCTGCCGCGAGGCGGCCCGAAGGTCCCAGTGCGCAAACAATCTGAAACAGATCGGGCTGGCCTTGCACAACTATGAGGCGTCGAATCGGTCGTTCCCGCTCAACTGGAGGAGCCCCAGAGTTGACCCGAGCCGTGGGCACCCATGGTACGTCGACGGACGGCCTTATTCCGCGCTGACGCGGCTCCTGCCGTTCCTGGACCAGCAACCGTTGTTCGCCTCGATCAATTTCGAAGTCGAAACCTTCCCGGACAATGACGGGTCCAGTTTCCCCTTCCCACAAAACCTGACGTCCTTCGCGACAAACCTCGCCGCCTTCGGGTGCCCCAGTGATGCTGCATCAACTCCGAGTTCTCACAGTTGCAATTACCGGGGCAATTACGGCGTCGGTCCCTTCGTGAGCATGACCCAGGAGACGTACGACAGCGGCAACGGCTTCTATTCGTTCCCGGGCGTGCTGGGGCCGCAATCGTTCCCCGACGGCCTCTCTCACACGGTTGCTTACGGCGAGCGCCTTCGCGGCACCGGCGAGTATAGCGCCGTCTCGCCGGCACGAGACTTTGGAAACATTCTGGTCGCCCCGGGTTGCACCACCCGGAACGCGGACTACGCTCTGATGTGCTGTCAACTGGCTTCCGCACAGGGTTTTCCGGCATATCGCGGGGCCGGTTTCACGTGGTTCTACGGCGATTTCGAGTGCGCCGCCTACAATCACGCCCAACAGCCGAACGGTCGCACCCCCGACGCCATTACGAGCAGCGGATGGGTTGGCATCGCCACGGCCCGTAGCCTGCACCCAGGCGGCGTAAACAGCCTGATGGCCGGCGGGTCGGTGCGATTCGTCAAGGAGTCCATCGGCGCAGCGTCTGGCGCGGCCTCGGCACGCGGAATGGCGGTGAGCTCGTTGAATGACTCCCTTACATCGACCTGACAAGTCACCGGTTCCAGCGGTCGGGCCGGGCTCCCGGCCCTCCAACGATTAAAAGGAGGCTTCCCAATGCTTAGCAAAGTTCTGTTGACCCGCGTGGTCTTGTTGGTGGCGGGCGTCGCCGCGCTGTGGTTCGCCGCCTCGATCTTCCCGGGTCTCACCACCAGCCGGCCCGAACTGCTCCCTGCGGACGTACTCGCTCATTCGCGGGGCGGCATCATGACCAATGTCTTGACCCAGAGTTCTTGCAGCGACCTAGACGGGGACTTTTCGTGCACAGTCCTTGGAGCTGGCGCGGTGTGTGCGGCCTGTAGCACCAGCACCTACACGAATACGACTGCTGGATCGAACGGGGGATATAGAGACATGGGAAACATCGCCTACGCCTGCGGATACAACTTTACCGGCAAGTGTACCGTCGGCTTAGTTTGCAACACGGCGGGTGGCAGTAACATCGCTGTATGTAACTCCCCGCCTCACATCATCGTTCAAGCACCATGACCGAGACCGCAGGACCCCGGCGAGTTGCGACGACTCGTGAGCAGCAGTCCAGTGTGCGAGCGTCCGCCGGCGTTGTCGTCCACCGGTCAATGCGATCCGCTGACAGCCAGCCAGAGGAAAGGGTACATGCTTCACGTAATCGTTTCAGTACTCGTAGCCGTGTTGCCCGGAGCTGATGACGTCGCAAGGCACGACGCTCAACTGCTCGTCCACACGATCGAGGCACTGCAACAGCCAATCGAAGACTTCCAGTGCGAGTACGAGGGAACGCGCCGGGTAAAGGCGAAACAGGCGGACCAACTGAAGGTCGCCGAAGACGCTGTCGCCGACTCATACAGCGGGTTGTTTATCTGGCGAAGGAGCGGCGACACCCACATTGAGAGTCTGCACCGTCTGCAGCCCGATGACACGATCGTCCGCGAAACGATCGTCGTGCGGATGGGTCAGCAACAGGCCGAGCGCTACGTCCGGCTGAATGACGCGCCGCTCGGCCTTACGCTCATTCGAAAGCCGAAGGATGTCCCGACGTGGATTTCCAGCGTGGGTACAATGTTCATGATCGGCCAACTGAGACAGCAGGTGGCCGACACGGATCTGGACCCATCGGTCACCGCGGACGAACTCGACGGCCAGCCGCTCAAGGTCCTGAATTTTGCTCTGACGGGTGTCCCAAACTCACTATTGGCGCGCTACTGGGTCGATCTCAGCCGGAACGGACAGGTGGTGCAACTAGAGTCCTACGGGGGTGGTGGGAAGTTGTCTAGGAAACTCGTCGTCAAGCTTGCGGCCTTCAAGGTCGGCAACGCCGAAGTCTGGATGCCGGTATCCGCTGAAGACGTGGGATACGCCGCCCTTGTGGACGGGAAACCTGTTGTGATGAAGGTGCCACAGGCCGTTGAGAAACTTTACGTCGTGGACGGGACGTTGGAGTTTAACAAGCATCCCCGGGACGAAGTGTTCACAATCAAGTACAAGCCCGGAACGCCGGTTTCGGACAGTCTGCGCAAGCTCCAGTACGAATTCGGCCAGCAGAAGATCGGGGCGAATCCGACCAAAGCCGAAGCGGAAAGCATGCTCAAGGAGCAGCTTGCCAAGGCCGACGAGCAGAAGTCGGAACTGGTCGTGGCCTCGGCGTCGGAGGGCTTCGCCTGGTCCACGTGGCTGGCGTGGGGGTTCGGGGCACTCGTCGTCATCTCGTTAATCGCCCTCACGATCCAGCGACAGCGGCACTGAGTCGGACGAGTTCGCGAAAAGGCAACGATGGAACGACGGCGAGGATACACCATGGGTTGCGCTGCGCGTCATACCCGATCGGCTGTACCGTGCCAACGCGCGGCGTCGGTTGTGTTCGTCGCGTTCGCGCTGGCCGCGAGCGCGCCAGCCGCGAGGCCGGGCGAGACCACGAAACTGGACTGCGGCGTCAACGCACTCTTCGTACTGCTCCACCTCGAGGGGCGTCCCGTCACGTTCGATCGCCTCTTGTCCGCTTTACCGCCTCGGCATCCGGAGGGTTATTCGATGGCCGAGCTGGCGGCGGCGGCAAGATCCATCGGGGTGGACCTCGAAGGCGTGCACTTCGCCAAAGGGGAGAAGGCGCTCACGCGGCCCGCAATTGCGTTCCTGAAGCAGGGGAAGGGCGGGCATTTCGCGGTTCTCCGCCCGGTTGGAACGACGGGGACGATGGTTCAAGTGATCGATCCGCCCTCGCTGCCCTGGATCGCCGACTACGACCGCGTGCTAGCGACAAAACCGTGGACGGGCCGCATTCTCGTGGCCCGGACGCCGTGGATCGTGCGAAACGTCGTTCCTTTGCTGATGGCTGCGGCCGGGGCGTTCCTGCTCGTCGCGGCGTTTCGCCATCGCCTGCGGCCCTCACGGCCACATGAGGCGGTCGACTGGGCGCGCGCGAACACCGAGCGAAAGGGCGCCACCCGAATCCAGCGGCGCCTGTGCGGCCTGGCGACGAGCAATCTGTTTCGCGTTCGGCACTAACTCGGCTCTTCCGTTCGGGCTTTCTTATTATTCCCATCTGGCTCCGTAGGCCTCAAGCGATGATTTGCAGAATCGTGAGATCAGCCACGGTGGTCTCTCCTCGCCGATCACGGCTTTCCCCAGGATGGTTGTAATGAGGTCCGGCAACGTGTGGTATCGCATCACTAATCAATCGCGCGACCAGAGCGTGTTCGGAAGGAAGCACTCGCGTTGAATATAACGCGTCTTGCCTCACAGGCGGGTTCGGCGATAGCGTACCCCCTCCCACGCAGTCGATCCAAGTCGAGGCCGAGAGTGTTCGCCGGGTTGGGAGCGTGAGGGGGGTAATCAGGGTTTTCACCGATCATCCGGCTCAGCGAAAGGTCGATTTGCCGTTGGTTGTGCTCGATTAACAATGCTGCGAGGCATGGGAGGCAACCGTGAACACGATTCGACGCGGTGAGCCCCGAAAATCAGGCGCCGCCGGTTTGTTCGGTTTCACCCTGATCGAGCTGCTCGTCACAGCATCGACCATCGGCTCGTTGATCGCATTGCTGGTGCGCGCCATGCAGGGGTCGCGAGAGGCCGCGCGAAAGTCCCGGTGCGCAACTAATCCAAAACGGGTAGGTCTGGCCCTGCACAACTATGGAGGAGTGAACCGGTCATTCCCGCTCAGCTGCAGGAGCCCCAGACTTGACCCGAGCCTTGGGCACCCATGGTACGTCGACGGACGGCCTTATTCCGCGCTGACGCGGCTCCTGCCGTTCCTGGACCAGCAACCGTTATTCGCCTCGATCAACTTCGAAGTCGAAACCTTCCCAAACGACACTCAGTCCGGTTTCCCGTTCCCACGGAACCTGACGACTTGCGGGACGATCCTCGCGGAATTCCTCTGCCCCTCGGACGGGGCGGTGATCCCACACGGTGGCAATTACCGGGGCAATTACGGCGCCGGTCCCTTCGTGAGCACGACCCAAGAGACGCACGACAGGGGCAACGTTTTCTCTTCGTTCGTGGACGCGCTACGGCCGCAATCGCTCGCCGACGGCCTCTCACGCGCGGCCGCGTACGGCGAGCGCCTTCACGGCGCGGACGAGGGTCGTGGCCTGTCGCCAGTGCGAGACTTTGGCAATATTGCCTTCGGCGCCAATTGCACCAACCGGGACGCGGACTATGCGCTGGCCTGTTGTCAACTGGCCTCGACACAAGGTTTTCCGGCTTACCGCCGGTTTGGGTTCACCTGGTTCTACGGCGATTTCGAGTGTATCACCTACAATCACGCCCAGCCCCCGAACGGTCGCATCCCCGACGCCATTACGCGCAGCCGATGGGTCGGCATCGCCACGGCCCGCAGCCTCCACGCAGGCGGCGTAAACAGCTTGATGGCCGACGGGTCGGTGCGGTTCGTCAGGGAGTCCACCGTGCGCGGCGTCTGGAGCGGCCTCGGCACGCTGAACGGCGATGAGTTCGTTGAGCGATCGCGCTAGATAAACCGGTCGAGCTGTCAGATCCGAGGTTCGGATCGGGCACTCGGCAGTGCAGCGTTGAAAAGGAGACGACCCGATGGTTACCGGAATTCTGTCCACCCGCCCGGTTTGGTTGTTGGCGAGCGGCGCCGCCTTGCTTTTTGCCGCGTCCACGTTCCTCACGTGCAGCGGCAGGGGACGCGATCGGCTCCCTGCCGACATACTCGCCCACTCGCGAGGGAGCAACCCGGCCTTCGTGTTGACTCAGTCTTCGTGCAACACATTATCCTTTAACCCTCCATGTGCTGCACCCGGCGCGGCGTGTACGACGTGCGGTACCAACACATATACTAACACGACCCCCGGCTCAAACGGCGGCTACACCATCAAAGGGAATATCGCGTTTGGCTGCGGAGCCAACTGGTCCGGCACCTGTAATGCCGCCTTGCAGTGCGTAAAGACCGTTGGGATTGGTTGGTGTGACTCCACACCGAACGTGATCGTCCAATAGTGGAAACCCTGTGGAAGTGACGAGCCGTCATGAGCCGTGAGCAGTAACCAAATGTCCGGGCTTCCGGGGGAAGCGTCGAACCCGGAACCCGGGTTCATGCCATACGACGAGGGCCAGTCGAGGGAAAAGTCGCATGCTTTGCGTAATTGCGTCAATGCTCCTGACCGTGCTGCCCCAAGCTGGCGATGTTGCGAGACACGACGCTCAATTGCTCCTCGACACGATCGAGGCGCTGCCAGCAACCCCTGGAAGATTTCCAGTGCGAGTACGAGGGGACGCGTCGAGTCAAGGGGAAACTCGCGGAGCAGATGAAGGTCACTGAAGGCGACGTAGCTGAGTCTTACAGCGGTTTGTTCATCTGGAAAAAGGGCGGAGACACTCACATCGAGAGCCTGCATCGTCGGCAGCCCGACAACCAGATCACCCGCGAAAGCACCGTCGTGCGCATGCGCCAGCAACAGGCGGAACGCTATTATCGGCCGAATGATGCCCCCCTCGGCCACGCTGTCATCCAGAAGCCGAAGGATGTCATGACATGGGATTCTAGTATGGGAACTATGTTCTTGACCGGCAAGATGAAGAAGGAGGTAGCTGACCCGCTCCTTGACCCATCGGTCTCCGAGGATCAGCTCGACGGCCACCCGATCAAGATCCTCAACGTCGCTGTTACGGGCGTCGCGAACTCGTTGATGCTCCGCTACTGGATCGACCTCGGGCGGAGCGGGCAGGTGGTGCGACAGGAGTCCTACTCGGAGAGGCTGGCGGTGGCCGGGACCGCCGACATCAAGCTCGCACCGTTCAAGGTTGGTAACGTGGACGTCTGGATGCCAGTCTCCGCGGAGGTCGTGGGATACGGGATCCTTGTGGACGGGAGGCCGGTCATGATGAAGAACCCCACTTCCGTCGAAAAGATCTATGTCGTGAACGGGACGTTGGAGTTTAACAAGCATCCCCGGGACGACGTGTTTACCATCAAGTACAAGCCCGGAACGCCGGTTTCGGACAATCTGCGCAAGCTCCAGTACGAGTTCGGCCAGCAGAAGATCGGGACGAATCCGACCAAAGCCCAAGCGGAAACCATGCTCAAGGAGCAGCTTGCCAAGGCCGACGAGCAGAAGTCGGAGCTCGTCGTGGCCTCCGCGTCGGAGGGCTTTGCCTGGTCCGCGTGGCTGGCGTGGGGGTTCGGGGCACTCATCATCATCTCGCTAATTGCCCTCATGATCCAGCGACGGCGGCACTGAGTCAGACCCAACGCGAAAAGGCAACGATGGAACGACGGTCGAGATGCACTATGGGTCGCCCGGCGCGTCATGCCCGATCGGCTGAACCGTGGCAAGGCGCGGCGTTGGTTGGGTTCGTCGCGTTCGCGCTGGCCGGGAGCGTCCGGGCCGCGAGGGCGGACGAGACCACCAAGCTGGACTGCGGCGTCAACGCACTCTTCATACTGCTTCACCTCGAGGGGCGTCCCGTCACGCTCGATCGCCTCTTGTCCGGGTTGCCACCTCGGCGTCCGGACGGTTATTCGATGGCCGAGCTGGTGACGGCGGCGCGATCGCTCGGCGTGGATCTCGAGGGCGTACACTTCGCCAGAGGAGACAAGGCGCTCACCCGGCCGGCAATTGCGTTTCTGAAGCAGGGGAAGGGCGGGCATTTCGCGATTCTCCGCCCGGTTGGAACGACGGGGACGATGGTTCAAGTGATCGATCCGCCCTCGCCGCCCTGGATCGCGGACTACGACCGTGTCTTAGCGGCAAAACCGTGGACGGGTCGTATTCTTGTGGCCCGAAAGCCGTGGATCGTGCGGAACGTCGTTCCTCTGCTCATGGCTGTTGCCGGGGCGTTCCTACTCGTCGCGGCGTTTCGCCATCGCCTGCGGCCCTGGCGGCGACGTGAGGCGGTCGACTCGGCGCGCGGGAAGACCGAACGACAAGGCGCCGCTTGAATCCAACGTCAGCGGGCGATGTCGCCATCGGCAACCTCTTACCGTTGCCCTGTTTGGCCAGGTACGTCGATTTGAGGAATCCGGCTCGACTGTGCTAGACTAGATTCCGTGGTTCGGCGGTGAGATTGAGCCGGCGGTGGCCGGAGACACCGGCTCGGGCCGAGCCAATTTCCGGGGGCGCCGCGTCACTCGATGAAGGAACCACGAGACGATGCGAGGTGGAGACGTATTCCCGCGCCCGCGAGGGCGAGCGAAACGGCCCAAAGTCGACAGTGGGGATCGGAGACACGTCAATGCCGCGTTACGTCAAGCTGGCCACGCTGGATGAACTTCCGCCTGGGGCTGCCAAGGAGGTGGAATTCGAGGGGCGCGTCTACGCGCTCTACCACATCGACGGCGTGATCTCGGTGATCGACGGGATCTGCCCACATCAAGGAGGCCCGCTGGCAGAGGGGGTCGTGGAGGGAACGACCGTGACATGTCCCTGGCATGGGTGGCAATTCGATATCCGATCCGGCAAGACACCGCTCGGGCCGAAGATCAAACAACCTGTTTACGAAGTCAAGGTCGAGAATCAGGATGTGCTGGTGGAGGTGCCCTGAAGCTGCCACCAACCGTTCACGTCAGCTCGGCATGTCCCGGTCCATCCCTCTTGCTTGATCGGTCTCACCTCTGCAAGGCGTTTACGAACCAGACCCGTGACGCGATACCGCCGGTTTCGAAACTCTGATTCGCCGGCTCTGGCCCGGCTCTGGAACCAGTCATTTTCTGGGCCAGGCATCGTCCGCCCCGTGCGGGTGCATGAGCTGGATTCCCACGCGTTCGGAACAGTCATTTTCGACGCGTCGGGTCTGATCGTCGCCGAGATCGATGGCCGGATTGCAGGGTTTGTCCACGCCGGGTTCGGGCCTGACCTGCCCGTCGAATCTTCCCAGCCGTTCCAGCTCTGCCACGAGCTGGGGACGGTCGCCATGCTGGTGGTTGAGCCGGGCCTGGAGGACGGCGATCTGGTCGCTGGCCTGATCGAGGCGGCCGAAGGTTATCTCCGGTCGCACGGAGCCAAGGTCGTTTATGCCGGAACGCTGTTTCCGCTCAACCCGTTTTACTGGGGTGTTGCCGGTGGCAGCGAGGGGGCAGGTGTTCTGAGCGGGAATCAGGCGTTTCACCGTGCCTTGAACGAGCGGGGATACCAGCCAGCCGGGAAGACGGTTCTTCTGGAGGCGGATCTCGGTGTTCCCGAGCGCCGTGACCCCCGCGCCGTCTTGATCCGCCGTCAGACGGACCTTGAATTCATCGATGACGCACTGCCGGTCGACTGGTGGCAAAACCAGGCGATCGGCGATTTTCAGATCATGAAGGCAAGCCTGTATTCCAAAGCGTCGGGCGCCGAGATCGCCCGCGCCAGGGCTTGGGATATGGGGTGGTTCGGCCGCGGCGACAGCCATCCCCGGATCGGCCTGATCGACGTCGAGGTTCCGGAAGAACATCGTCGCAAGGGCTATGGCCGCTTCCTCATCAGCGAGATCTTCCGGCGCGCCCGAGACAACCTGGTCAGCCTGGTCGCCGTGGGCGCTTCGGAGGCCAACCAGCCCGCGCTCGCGCTCTACGCCTCGCTCGGCTTCCAGCCGGTCGATCGGGCCACGCTCTACCGCCTTCCCGGCGAATGAGCGATCGGAATTTCGGGTTTTGTGCTTGGCTCTTGTCGACGGCCGCGCCGGGTAATCGAAGTTGCTCTTGATGAGTTTCGGGATCTTGGTATCCACTGGCTATCATCGCGTTCTGACAACCCCTCGACCGCCCTGGTGCCGCGCAGCGCCGAGGCCTTGTGACGACGAACGGGGTCTCGCGCTGGTGACGGACACGGCGGGCTGTTTCTTCTGAGCAATGGTGACATGGCAAGACGAACTTTGAATCGACGAGAGCTACGGGCCGCGGCTGAAGCCGCGGAGGCGATGGGGATCTCCTCTGAGCCGGAGCGCAAGCGAGCGCCTCGCGCCCAGGCCGAGGCCGCGAAGCGAGCCAAACCCGTCGCCGGACCGAGAATGCGGGTTGTCTGGGCCGTCTGCGATCTCGGCGGACGGACGGTAGCGACCTTCGACTATTCGCGGAAATCCGAGGCGGAAGAACTCATCACCCAGTTGAAATCGCGGGGCAAAGGAGCGCATTTCCTGCGCTCGCTCAAAGAGCCGATGCAGCCGGAACTCTGAGGACTAGCGGGCCATTGCATCGCGGAGCGAGCTCGGTTCAAAACGCGTCATGATCCAGTCGAACAGGGGCGGAAGCCAGTGCGCCACGCTCACGATCATCCAGGCGCGCCAGCTCGGCAGCACGAAGGTCGAACGGCTGTCTATTCCCCGAACAATCGCTTTAGCGATCCTCGCCGTGGGTTCACCATGGGTGGCCGCCATCGTTTCCTCCCCAGGCCGGCCCAACGCGACCTGCCGGAATTCGCTATTCGTCCTGCCGGGACACGCAGCCCACACCCGCACCCCGGTGCCCCGTAGCTCGTAGCTCAAGCTCTTCACTAATCCATTGACTGCATGCTTGCTTGCAACATAGACGGCCGAGTCACGAAGCCCGATGAAGCCGAGGACCGAAGAGATTTGAAGGATTTGACCGTTTCCCCTGGCTTTCATGTGTTGGATCGCCTTCTGGGAGAAGTCGAGCAGGGCGATGAGATTGAGGTCGAGGATCTGGCGGATGGCCTGCGGATCCTGCGAGGCGAACTCTGAATAGTTTCCCATGCCTGCGTTGTTGACCAGTAGATCGACGCCCCCGGGCATGGCGAGGGCGAGGTCCCAGAGTTGCTGCCGGAAGTTGGGGTCTGTGATATCGCCTGCGATGACCTGGACTCGGCCGGGGCTCAGCTCGGCGGCCAAGGCTTCCAGCCGCTCGAGGCGCCGGGCGGTTGCGATGACGGTCATCCCACGGTCAGTCACGAGCTGGCGCACCAATTCGCGACCAAGGCCTGACGACGCACCCGTGACCACGGCATTCGCGTTTTGAATCATGGCGAGCGGACCCCTCCTGTCTGGATGTCACTGGCTGGATTGGCGGAGTGCACGCGGGCGTTGTAGAATCTTTAGGTCGGGCTTGCTGGTAAACCGAGATCGCGCTCGACTCATCACCTGGGAGTGAGGACCCGCCGTGGCTGCTACCGACGAACGCGAGACAGTGACCAAGACCGCCTCGAGGCCGATGACCGGAGCAGACGTTCTGGTCGAGTCGCTGGTCGCAGCACCGGGTCGACGTCGTGTTTGCATATCCCGGCGGTGCCAGCATGCCCATGCACCAGGCGCTGACGCGGTTTCGCGAGCAGATCCGGACCATCTTACCTCGTCACGAACAAGGGGGCATCTTCGCGGCCGAGGGCTACGCCCGGGCCACCGGCAAGCCCGGAGTCGTGATGGCGACTTCGGGCCCCGGTGCGCTCAATCTCGTCACCGGTCTGGCCGACGCCAAGATGGATTCGGTCCCGCTGGTGGCGATCACCGGCCAGGTGCCGCGGCACGTCATCGGCACCGATGCGTTTCAGGAAACGCCGATGGTCGAGGTCTCCCGGGCGATCACCAAGCACCATTACCTGGTTCAGGATGCCAGCGACCTCGCGCGGATCGTCAAGGAAGCGTTTCACCTGGCGCAGCACCGGACGGCCCGGGCCGGTCCTGATCGACATTCCCAAGGACGTTCAGAACACCGTGGTTTCGAGCCCGGCTTTCGATGTCGCGATGGACTTGCCTGGTTATCGGCTGCCGCCGCCCCCGTCGCGCCAGAGAATCGACGAAGTCGTGGCGGCGATTCGAACGAGCTCCAAGCCGATCATCTACTGCGGCGGCGGCGTGATCGCGTCCAATGCGGCCGAAGAACTGCGCGAGTTCGCCGCCAAGACCGGCATTCCTGTGGCAATGACCGTGCACGGCCTGGGAGCGATCCCCAGCGATCACTACCTCTCGCTCAACATGCTGGGAATGCACGGCACCGTCTACGCCAATTACGCCGTGAACGAGGCCGATCTGCTCCTGGCCCTCGGCGTCCGGTTCGACGACCGGGTTACCGGCAAACTCAGCGAGTTTGCCAAGCACGGGCGGATCGTGCACGTCGACATCGATGCCTCCGAGATCAACAAGAACAAGTTTGCTCATCATACCCCTTCACGCCGACGTCAAGAGTTTTCTGAAAGCGATCAATCCGCTGGTCTCGCGGGGTGACTGGCGGGATTGGCACCAGCAGATCGACGAATGGCGCGCCAGCGACCCGATGACCTATGACCAGCGCGACGATGTGATTCTGCCCCAGTACGTGCTCGAGCAGTTCTCGAAATTGGCCAAGGGCGAATTCATCATGACGACCGGGGTCGGCCAGCATCAGATGTGGGCTGCACAGTGGACCAGGCTCAAGCATCCCCGCACCTGGATCACGTCCGGCGGCCTGGGCTCGATGGGCTACGGCCTCCCCGCCGCGATGGGAGCTCAGGCCGCGTTTCCCGACGCCCTGGTTGTCGATATCGACGGCGACGGCAGCTTCCTCATGAATATTCAGGAACTGGCCACGGTTTATTGCGAGAACTTGCCGGTCAAGGTGCATCGTCCTCAACAACCAGCATCTGGGCATGGTCGTGCAGTGGGAAGACCGGTTCTACGACAGCAACCGGGCCCACACCTACCTCGGGCCCGATTCACCACCCCGAGGCGGTCGGCCAGGGCGACGGCAGACCTGCCGGAGTCGATCTATCCCAACTTCGTGGAGATCGCCCGCGGCTTCGGCGTCAAGGCGCGGCAGATCCGCAAGAAGGACGAGGTCGTCGACGCCCTCGCCGAGATGATCGCCCATCCCGGGCCCGTACGTGCTCGACGTCCTGGTTCCCTACCAGGAGCACGTCCTGCCGATGATTCCCGCCGGCATGACCGTGCGCGACATCATCAAGAGATTGAGGCCCCCGGTCAGTTCACCCAGACCGGCTCATCGATCAGGAGATTATACTTCTTCATTTTCTTGTAAAGAGTGGTGCGATTGATGTCGAGCACTCGGGCCGTCTCCTGGCGGTTCCAGTTGAAGGCTTGAAGCGCCTGGACGATGATCCGCTTCTCGGGTTCTTCGAGGGCTTCCTTGAGGGGCCGGACGCCCATCTTCAGGTGAGGCCGGGGGTGCCTGCGCCGCCTGAGCGCGCCTGGCGGCTGATGGTTCAGGATCGGTGCCAGATGGTTCGAAGTGATCCGCGGGCCGTTGCACAGCGCGACGGCGCGCTGGACGGCCGCCTCGAGCTCGCGGACGTTGCCGGGCCAGTCGTGTTTCTGCAGGACGTCAAGGGCGTCGCGGGTGAATCCGGCCACGTTTTTATGAAATTCCCGGGCGTAGTGGTTGCGGAACCATTCGGCCAGAAGCTCGACGTCGGTTCCCCGATGCCGCAAGGGGGGCAGCATCAGGCTGATCACGCTGATGCGATGATAGAGCTCCTGGCGAAACCGGCCCTGCTCGATCAGGGCGGTCAGGTTTTCGCTGGTCGACATCAAGAACCGCGCCTCGCCAGGCTGCGAGGGATGCCCGGCGCTGGCTTCGTAGTCGCGGAATTGCAGCTCGCGCAGCAGGTTGAGCTGCAATTCGAGCGGCAGCGCGGCCACTTCATCAAGATAGAGCGTGCCCCCCTGGGCCTGAACCAGCTTGCTGGCCCAATCGAGGGACTCGATTGCACCGCAATCGGGGGAGAGTCTCCACTGCGCTCCTGTGGCAAGCCATCGTCAGCCACGGCCGATCCTTCGACGGTGACGAACGGACGTTCCGGCTCGGGCCCGAGCGAGTGGATCAACCGGGCCAGCAGCGACTTGCCGGTGCCTGGTTCGCCGACGATCAGAACCGAAGTGCGAGTGCCCGCGATCGTCACCGCCAGATCGATGACCTGGCGCCAGCTTGGATCGTTGCCGATCAAGCCGAGCTCACGCGCGAGCTGATCGATACGCTGGGGCGGGTTGACCGGCGGAGCTACCAGCAGGGCCGAATTTGTCGTCGGGGTAGAATGGTTCGAGATGGGCGGCCAGAAGCGCCATCGGACGCGGTGCGGTGACAGTTAGCTCGCCGGCCGGCGCGACAGCGGCCAGCGGTCTGGTCCCTGGCAATGATGGCGATGCCGCCGCGGTAGCCGATTCCGTGGGCCGCGCCTCGCTCCGTTCCAGTGCTTGCAGAACGGCAGCGCGCAGCTCCGCCGCCGGAACCGGATACTTGAGAACCGCCATCGCTCCCAACCGCAGCGCTTCCTTGGCACGCTCCGGGTGCAGACGCGGAAACAACAGGATCACCGGAACTTCTCGATGCTTCCGCCGCACATACGTCAGAAGTTCCAGCGCCTCGCCGTCGAGAGGATCGACACCGGCCAGGACCAGGTCGATATTGTTCCGCTCCATCAGGCGAACAGCCGCGCGATCGGTCGTGGCTTCTTCGATGACGTGACCCAGCGACTTCAGCATCGAGGTCAAGAGGGCCAGTCCCGCGGGATCAGGATAGAGGATGAGGATTCGGAGCTTATGCATGGGAATATCTCTCGCGATGCGCTTCAAGTCCCAGAAACGCGAAGTCGTCCGTCATCCTTGAGAAATCGGCAACATTCTCGCGTGGCGTAGACTGGCAACCTTGATCGGCCAGCCATGCGGCGGTATGCAACCGTCGTGCCTGGTGGCAGGTTGATGGCGAGGGCAAATGTCGTCGTTCTGTTGAAACATGTATGTCACGGAGGCAACATCGTCAAAAAGCTAATCGAAAGCCGGGCACGCCGTTGCTTGCCGACGAATCGTCGTCACAGCGGTCAACGCTCCGAATCGCCAACCACGATCCGCGGTCGGGATTCGAGATTCTTCGGATCCGGTCAGTATTTAAGGACGGTCAGGCGGACGAAACGTTTCTTCGATCGGGCGGAGTGACAGCCGGGGAAAGCCTCAAGGCGGTGCGGTGCAGATTGGTTTCAAAATCCGGATTTCACGGCGATTCTCGATTTCGTCGTGAGCCAGGCAGGGTGGGCAGGGGCTCCGCCCATTGCGACTCCAGGCCCGAGCTCTCAGGAGACTCACAGTCCTGAGGATAGGGGCCCCATTTCAGCTTGAGTGCACTCTCGTCATCTTCCCGGTCCGTTCTAGGCCCGAGGATGTGCCTCATGATAGATATCCAGTAACCGCTCCTGCGTGACGTGGGTGTAGATCTGAGTTGTCGTCAATTTTCGATGTCCGAGCAGTTCCTGCACGCTTCGGAGATCGGCGCCGCGGTCCAGCAGATGAGTGGCGAAGCTGTGCCGCAGCGTGTGTGGGCTTGCTGCACTGACCAGTCCCACACGCAGCAAATGTGACTCCAGGATGCGCCCGACGCTCCGGGTCGTCAACCGAGCACCCCGCTGATTGAGAAACACCCCCTTTTCCGTGAAGATTCTGGGTTGACGGACCGAAATCCAGGCCCGCAGCCAGTGAATCGCCATCCGGCCGACCGGCGAGAGCCGCTCGCGCCGCCCCTTGCCGCGCACCCGCACCAATTCCTGGTCAAGATCGAGGTCGTCAAGATTCAATCCGACGAGCTCGCTAACCCGCAGGCCGCCGCCGTAAAGGGTTTCCAGCATCGCGCGATCGCGGACGCCCGGCGGGCCATCCGCCGGCACCGCATCCAGAATCCGGATCACCTCGTCGACTCGCAGGAGACGCGGCAGCTTTCGCGACTGTCGGGGATTGCGAAGACTCGCCGACGGATCCGACGCGAGCAGTCCCTTCCGCCGGAGATACTTGAAATACGACCGCAAGCTGGCCAACCGGCGAGCCACGGTGCTGGCGGCATAGGCTTGCCCCGTCAGCCACGCCGAATAGCGGCGCAGCCGCACCGCCGTGACCGCCGTCGGGTCTGTCCCCTCTCCCTGGGCCTCGTCCAGATACTGGCAATATAGCCCCAGATCAAACTCGTACGATCGAATCGTGTGTGCGGAAGCCCGACGCTCAATCCTCAAGTAATCAAGAAATCCCCGGACGGATTGGTCCATGACTTACCCCTCATCCCAACGACGTCGGACCCTTCGATCATGCTCGGTCAGATTTCTCTCTTGTCGGCGATCCTTCCAGGTTTTCCTCTCGGTATCTTGAAATCGGCTTAAATGCCATCACGCTGGCGTGCATCCAATCTTGCCCTATCTTGAATACGGTTCGGAGACGGCGAGTGACACATCGGGAGCGAAATATCGGCATTGCCGTCGAGTGGCCTTTCTCTTTGGTGAGTGGCAGGTTAGAATTCATTTGCGCCGTGGAGCAGCGGCTAGCTCGCCAGGCTCATAACCTGGAGGTCGTAGGTTCGATTCCTACCGGCGCAAATGACTGAATCGCACGCGGACGATGCCGAAACATTGACCCATCGCCTCATTTTGCCGCGTGATGCCAACCACCACGGCACGCTCTACGCTGGCGTCCTTCTGTCGTTGGCCCTCGAAGCCGGCTACGCGACCGCATTCCGAGCCGCCGGCCTGAATGCCAACCTCGTTCTGAAACGAGTTCTGGATCTCCGCTGCCACGAACCGGTGCCCATCGGCCAGGTCATCCAGATCAGAGGCCGCGAAATTCATCGGGCACGCGCCAGATCATCATCGCGCTTTCCGGCTCGCTCCAGATCAACCATAAGTCATCATGGATGGATGGAGCCATGCAATTCGTCCAGGTCGATTGCGAGGGTCGGCCCGAGCCACTCGATGACGAGCCGCAGGACGAAACGATTGCACTTGCGCCTCCATGGTCGCTGCTACGGGATCGGGCATTGAAACTCTTGCATATCCGGTAGCGGCGACCAAGCGACATTTCTCACGGAATCTCCAGCGCGCCACGTAGCGAGCGGCGTCAAAGACGAGAAGATCGACGAGATCCCTCTCTCGCGATTTTCCCAGAAATCGACGTATCCGAACGTGGGGGGCTACGGCAGTAATAAGTAGTCATTCGGTCTCGACGACTGATGACGAATGCCCAAGGACGACTGACCGATGACTCATCGAGGCCGCGATAGCGGGGTTCTGCTTCACCAACTCGGCCGGTTGTTCGGGCAGGGGACCTCCGTCGGATTGACGGAAAGTGAGCTTTTGCAACGCTTTGTGGGTGGACATGACGAGTCGGCCTTCGAGACCCTGGTCGCCCGGCATGGACCGATGGTCCTGGGTGTTTGCCGGCAGCTCTTGCAAGATCCCAACGACGTCGACGACGCCTTTCAGGCCACGTTTCTGATCTTGGTTCGCAAGGCAGGCACGCTGCGCCGCAGCGACCTTCTGGGGAACTGGCTGTACGGCGTTGCCTACCGTGTGGCTGCCCGCGCTCGGACCAGTTCGGCGAGGCGGACGGCACGCGTCGCGCGCGATCCCAGAGTGATCGAGGTGCTGGCCCGTGCAGAGGGCGAGTCGGGCGTAGGCGAGGGCTCAAGCTGGGATCCGGATCCGTGGCCGTGGCTTCATCAGGAAATCAACCATTTGCCGGAGAAGTACCGCGTTCCGATCGTGCTTTGCTATTTCGAGGGCTTGACGCACGACGAGGCGGCCTCTCGCCTGGGCTGGCCGCTCGGAAGCGTCAAGGGCCGGCTGGCCCGTGCCCGCGACCTGCTGCGCAGACGATTGAGCCGCCGCGGCGTGATCTCTGCGCCGGCCGCGATCGTCTCCTACCTGCACGCTCCCGACATCCGCCTGGCCGTTCCCTCTTACCTGGCGACGGCGGCGTCCCGGGCGGCCCAGTCGGTGATCTGCCATGCCGGCACCGCTTTTGCCCTCGGTTCGAGTGTCTCGATACCGGTCACTGCCTTGGTTGAAGGAGTGTTACAGACCATCATGATCAATCAAATGAGATCTTTCGCGTTCTCGATCTTCTGCGCTGGCGGCATCGTGACAACCGGGGTCGTGCTGGCGGCATCGCAATTGCCGGATCGCCCTGGCGGGTCAGTCGCGGCCAGCGTCGTTCCGCCGTCCGAGGGCATTGCAGAGTCTCTCGTCGCCACAGGCTCGGACCCGGAGGAGCAGGCGCAAACGCCGACCAAGACCGGCTCGAAAACGAGGACGACCACCATCGACGCGAATGGCAACCCACTCGTGAGCGGGAATTCGTCATCCGCGTCGGATGAGGTCGTCGAGCAGCTTCGCGCCGAACGCGGCGCATTTGACAAGCTGCTGTCACACCTTCGAGATCCCGCGCTCGACGATATCATGCGTCTCAACCGCTGGTCGCTTTTCACGCTCCAGCCGACCTCGTGCTCACGACCACCGAGGCCGATCAGACAGCCGTTTACCAGGCCCACCGCGATCGCATCAAGAAGCTTTACGACCGGGTCGCGGCACTTCCGGTCTCGCCCCAGAATCAGCCCATCAAGGCTAACCAAGCTCATGACATGCTCACGCAGGCTGAATCGCTCCTCGAGACGCGAGAGGCCGGCGGCGGCAGTATGGGCGGGATGATGCAACAGATGCAGTCACAGATGCGGGGCATGAACGTGGGCATGGGCATGGGTCCCATGGGTGGCATGGGGATGATGAATCGAGGCGGTCGCGGCGGTGAATCGACGTTACGGGCCGCGGCGCAACGAAAGGTAGCCGGCGGGAATCGACAGCCCGCCACCAAGACTGCCGGTGCAGCCGAAGAATCCGGCCCGAACGACACCGCACCAGCAGACTCAGGTTCCGGGATGATGAGCCAGATGATGGGCGGTCGGATGGGGGGCAATTCCGCAGGCGCCGCGGGCGAGATGATGGGCGGCAGGATGATGGGTTCGCCCGCAGCAGCGGGCAAGCTCGCGCTTCACAGGGAGGTCGCAGAGATCACCGCGGAAATGGCAATCCGTGATCCCAATCCCCGCAACAAGCCCATCATTCGAAAGCTGGACGAGCCGATTTCGATGTCATTCAATGAAGAGACTCCGCTTGAGGACCTCTTGAAGTATATCCGAGCAGCAACCACCACGAAGACGTATTCAGGCATTCCGATTTATGTCGATCCCATCGCTCTCAGCGATGCCAACGTGACCATGACTTCGACCGTTCGCAACATGGACCTGGATGGCATCCCGCTCAAGACGACCCTCCGCTTGTTACTCAGGCAACTTGGGCTCGCCTATTGTGTCCGCGACGGCGTGCTTATGATTAGCTCGTATCAGGGGATTCTTGACGAGCTGTCGCAGGCACGGGTGGTGCTCGAAATGGAGGAAGCATTCGGCGATGGGAAAAAGGATCCTGCGAAGGCGCCTGCCGGCGAGCCGGACGAAAATCCTAAAAAAGTCCCCGGCGCCAAGTCGGAATGACTTGCTCACAAAATCAAATTACCCAATCGCCAATATGAGACGTGCCGCGCTCGTGGCTTTCTCGAATCAGGTCGGCAAACGTGGTCTTGTCGACCACGTCCGAGATCGCCTGGCGCACTCGCGCCCAGAATGAATAGAAATGACAGCCGCCAGGGAACTCGCAGACCTTGGGCCGAGTCTGGCTCACGCAATCGACCGGCGCGATCGGGCCGTCGATGTACCGCATGATCTCCCCCACGGTCAACTGGTCGGCCGGCCGCGCCAGCCGGTATCCGCCCTCCGCACCGCGCCGGCTTTGCACAAATCCTCCGCCCTTGAGCTGGTTCAAAATCACTTCCAGGAAGCGAATCGGAATCTGCTCCCGTTCCGCTATGTCAGCAATCTTGAGTGGATGAGGCCCCGCATGATCCGCCAGCGCATACACAGCCCGCAGCGCATAATAACACTTCGACGATACACTCATCGGCCCGATTCCCCCGTCATGAACGTCTAAGGGAATCGTTACTATTTCGACCGGAGAAATCAAGACGCCAAGGAACGGTTTCGTGGACGAGCGTCCTGTGGCCGCCGCGCGGCGCTGGCCGGCGAAGGTGTTGGCCCGAGGGCTAACGATCAGACGATGAGGATTCGCTGCGACCACTGGCGGTCGTCCAGCCGAGCTCCAGCGGGATGGCCTCGAGATCGGCGGGAACCGCGCCGATCGAATCGCGGAGCCGCTTGGGCTGAAACATCACGAGGCCGCGGCGGATGGCACAGGCGAGGCACAGCTTCTCGTCTTGATGAAACAGGAACACCTCGCCGTCGATGAGTCGGTGGTAGTAATCCTGCCCGGGTGCCACCATGTAACAGAACTCGCGATGGCTGCCGGTTTTCACACCGATTTTCCAGCCGGGTTCGAAGAGAAACATCCGGTGTGGCCGCGCGATCCCGTCGTCATCCTGCGCGGGAGGTGGATCCTGGGGCGAGGAACCTGAGGCTTGGACCATGTTCGAGCCTCCTTATCTGGTGTCTTTCGTGGTCGCGATCGCGTCGTGATGATCTTGAGCGTGGCCTGGCGTGCGAGAGGTAGTGCGCTGCGTTCGAGAATGGATCCCGCAGACTTCGTCGGTGCAGGGAACGTCTCGCGGCCGAGTGGCCGCCAACCCATTGTACACACGACGGCCGGCCCACGCGACCCCCGGCAGGTGAGCAATCGCCGCGGCGACCCAGAAGAGCGGCAGCCGGGAGCCAACCGCCCGCACCGCATCAAACCCGGCCGTGACCCGGCCCGCACGTGAGACCGCGTGCATCGACCGCATGCAACTTGCCAGGGTGAGGCTGGGATGAATCGACTCGACGTCAACCGACGTCAAATCGACGGGCTCAACGACGTGGTCGGGATCGGCCGCCGTGATCAGCGCCATCGACGCGCGACATCGCGGGCAGCCCCCGTCAAAGAGCACCCGGAGGTCCGGCTGTGCTGGCCCAGTCACCAATCGCCGCAGCCACGCGCCCGAAACGAACGCGAGATTCCCCGCCATCATCACCAGGGCAAATTCGGTCAATCCCGGGCTCATCACGGCAATCCCCAGGTGAAGTGCCATCATGCCGGCCAGGAACAAAGGGCGCAAAATTCGAATCCAGATGACCACGGGATACAAAAGTTCCATGGCCAGGCTGAGGTGGGTGAGAGAGTTGACCACGAGCGGCCATGCCGCCAGTGCCGTGAAATCCAGCACGACGAACTCGCCCGTGGTCATCGTCTTCCAGATGGCATTGCCGTTCCACCACGAGGGACCCTGCAGCTTGGCTAGCCCGGCCATGCCATAGATCAAGACCAGGTGGAGCTGGATGAGCCGCAGAGCCAGGTTGGCGGAGATCGTGGGAAGAGGGACTGCTGGTTCAACGGGGCCGTGAACGCGGCCCGGGCTATCGGTGCGTCTCTGTGCCCGGATGGCTGTGGTTGACCTGGCGTTGCGCCACCGCCGCCAGAACCGATCGAGGGACACCGCTTGGCCGCTCGCTCCGGGCACGGCCAGGTACAACAAGAGCGCCGAGAACACCTGGTCGAAGCCGTAAAGCGCGATCGGAATCCGCCGCGCGGTCGAGACCACGATCACCCAGCTCAATACAGCCGTCAAGCGGCTGAATAATCCCAGGGTGAACATCCCGAGGACGACGAGGCAGGCGATCCAGACCGGCACCAGCAAGCCGTCGGGCACCAGGAACCAGAACGACCAGGCCAAGGGCCGCGCCGAGCGCTCGAATCGCTTCCGGGTCGGCCCACCCCGTCGAGCCGAAATAATCGTGCAGATCCAGCCCGAACACGAACAGACTCCAGAACGCCAACAGGCCGGCAGCGATGCGAATCAGCCCCAGCGGAGTCGGGTCGGCCGCCGAGAAGAAAAACGCATTCCAGCCACGGCGCGTGGCCGTTGCCAGATCGGCCAGGTAGCCAGCCGCGTCGGTCAGAAACTGTCGCACGAGTACTCTCCAACCCACTCGGGCGTCGTGAATAGTGACTCGGCGAACAGGTCATACGGCGCGTGCACCGGTACCCGCAGGGCGTCACGAACCTGGTCCGGCTCGGGAATCAAATGCTGCTGGACGTGAACGATCACGCTCCGGCACCCAGGCCGCGTCGCGCACAGGTGGCGTGCATAGGCTCGCGCCAGCAGGCTACGGCTCGAGTCGCCGGTCCGCTCTTTGGTATCCCGAACGTCCCTGAACAAAGAATTGGCCAGCGCGAGCTGCCGCTGATGCCGCATCCGAGGGCCGGACACACTCCGCGCGGGCAGCCGCACCGTTTCATCAGGCCGCCCCGTGTAACGAACCGTCGCTGTCACCACGGGCGTCGGAGGCGGCTCGTCGTAGAAGCGATAGGCATGACCCAGGTCCAGCAAGTCATAATACGAGATGAACGCATCGGCGATCCTCCGCTCCAGCATCGACGACGGAGGCACACCCAGCGCGCCTGCCACCACGGCCAAACCGTGGTACAAGATCAGGACGCTCACCACAATTCTTGCCCAGGGCGGCCATTCAGATCGCGCACCTCCGCCCGGAGCGGTTTCCCTCTCCGTTCCCCCCGGACTGCGATCAATAGCCGGAACTTCGCCCGCTGGACGAGCCGAACCGGTCACAGCCGAGACCGCGGCGCTCCGTCGACTGCGTGACTTGCTCGCCATGCTGACCTCCTGGCCGGTACGCGCATCCCCCCGGATTCTTCCTTTTCTCCTGAACCATACCCACCGTCCGGGTCACGGACCAGGGGAATCGACGGACTGATCACCGATGACTTTTGGCGAATAACGGACCAGCGACTCCCGGAAATTCACTCTGCCGCGCAATCAGGCATAATCGCTACCTAAATTATCTAGTCGCTGTTTTCCCACTATTTTCACATTTCGAGGTTGAATGTAGAGTATGATGGTTACTAGAATCTAGGAGCTTTGAGCAGAAAGTAGGAGCTCAGGCGACTTGATGGGCTGTGAGGCGCGTGATTTGCTTTAACGATGTGGCTCCCGGCTCTTGGGATGCCCGGCTGATTTCTCGGGCGTAGCACAAAGGGTGGGAGCCGTGCCGGTCGCGGTTTGATAGATTCTCCTCGATTTCGCACCTGGGAGGGAAGCAAATGCAGGGGACCGTGCTGATGTTGATGGCCCTGAGTGGTCTGGGCTGTCACAACAAAAGCTGTAACGTGATCTATGCGCCGCCGACCTACGGGTGTTTCGGCGGCGGCTGCTACGCGAACGTGTATCCGAATTATGTCAGCCCCCAGTCCTTTACAGGATGCTACACCGGGGGCTACAGCGGTTGTTACGCGTCGTACTACGGCGGCGGGGGCTGCTTCGGCGGCGGCTGCTACGGCGGCGGCTATTCGTGCTATTCCGGCTGCTACGGCGGCGGTTACTCCGGCGGCGGCCATCACGGATGCGGGCTGCTGTCCAGGCTCTTTGGGTGCTGCGGCAGGAAGCACTTCGGGTACTATAACTCGAGCTACTATGCCGGTGCGTACGGAATGGACTCGTCCTACTCGCCGCCAATTTTCGGGTACGCGCTGCCAGTATAACTATGGCGGACAGACACCAGGGCAGGTGCCCGCGGCCGTCGATATGACTCCTTCCGAGGCGGCAGTTCCGCCGGTTCCGGCAACGCCGGTTCCTTCTGAGACGACGCCTCCACCTCCGCCGGTGACTGCGCCTGCGGCGCCTCCGCCTCCGGCGACGCCAGCGCCGGCGGGGACCACCACGCCTCCGACGACTGTTGCACCGCCCGTTCCTCAAGAGCCCACGGTCGCTCCGCCGGTGCCGGCCGCACCGGCCGCGCCGGCCGTACCGGATACGATTCCGGCCAAGCCCAAAGCGTGAGAGCGCGAGGGTTGGTTGATCGCGCTGGCGCGACGCACAACACGATCCGAATCCGGGCCGCGCCCCAAAAGGCGCGGCCCGCGTTCGTCAAGGGCCGGCCGCCGGCCGCTGTTCACCGGCTCACGGGCGAGGATGAAGTCCGGGACGAATTCTGGGTCCAAGGATCAACACGGCGTGACCTTTGGCCGCGCGCATGCTTGCGTCGTCGTGGGGAGGCGAGTCATAATTGCCTGGGTCGTCGTGTCGGCTCGAGCCACCTGCGACAGGGGTCGGCCATGGCAGTGCGGTTCATGTGTCCGCAGTGTGGGGAGGTTCAAACAAGCGCACTCGACCGTGCCGGCGAGGTTGCCGCCTGCCGAGCGTGTGGACATGTTTCGCGCGTGCCCGGGTCACACGCGACGAGTGTCGATCCGGGCGTCTATCAACTGGCGGGTCCGCCCGTTGAGTCTCCCAGGAATCGGCCGGCAACGGTCGAGCCAGCGGGCCGGCAACGCCCGCGAGAGACTGGCTGGGAAAGGTGGTTCCGTCCCTGGGCTCTGGAGACGAGCCGTGTGTCCGGCATCGGAAGCTGCCTGGTCGCGCTGAGCGCGGCCGACCTGTTCATGACTTTCACCTTGCTGCGCACCAGTCCCCGCTTTGTCGAAGCGAACCCGATCGCCCTGTGGTTCTTTGCGCTGGGACATGGTGGGGATGGTGTTCTTCAAGTTTTCAATCATCGCCGGGGTGATCGTCGCCAGCGAGATCATCGAACGCCACCGTCCGGGGTGGGGGCGATTCGTCCTGCTGGTCGGCTGCGCCGGAGCGGCCTACGCGTTCCTTCAGGGCGTGCGACTGTACATGGCTCATGGCCTGGCAGGGTAAACCGTAGCGGTCGCCCGCTACGCGAGCGCGTCACGTCAAGCTGCGATTCCCGCCGGCAATGTCCCTCTCCTCTCCTCCATTCTCACACCAATCGATCGGCTGTGCGTAGCCGCGGGAACATCCAAGCCCAGGCCGCTGTGACAGCGGCCGCCCCGACGCCACCAAACGCCACCGCCCCGACAGGCCCGAGCAGCCGGGCCGCGACCCCGCTCTCGAATTCCCCCAGCTCGTTGGACGCCCCGATAAACAACGTCGCAACCGCCGACACGCGCCCCCGCATCGGGTCCGGAGTGGCGATCTGTACCAGGCTCTGCCGGGTAAACACAGAGACCATGTCCGCGCCGCCGAGCACCGCCAAGGCGAACACGGACAGGGGAACCCATCGGGAAAAGGCGAACACCACCGTCATCAGGCCGAAAAGGCCTACGGCAAGAAGCATCTTCACCCCCGCGCGGGTGCGGATCGGCCGGTATGCCAGATACGCGGCCACGATAAGGGCCCCGACTGCTGGTGACGCGCGGAGAATACCGAACCCGTGCGGGCCCACATCGAGCACGTCCCGGGCGAACACCGGGAGCAAACCGGTCGCGCCGCCGAGCAGCACGGCGAACAGGTCAAGCGAAATGGCCCCCAGCACCAGCTTGTTTTGCGACAGGTAGACGAGCCCTTCACGGATCTGGGCAACCCGTGAGCGGGCTGTCTCGGCTGGCGGCCGGGTGTCGTAGCGGATCATGAGCGCACAGAACGCGGCGGCTGCGTAGAGCCCGGCACTAACCGCGTAGCCATGGACGGGTGACACCACGCAGAGCAATCCGCCGAGTGCCGGGCCGAGAATGCTGGCAAGCTGGGCGGCCAGCGAGTTAGTCGCGATTGCCCGTGGAAGTAATTGCAGCGGCACCAGCATCGGGCCGAGAGCGCTTGCTGTCGGTTGGAAGAATGCCCGGGCACAGCCGAATAGACTGGCCAGAGCGAAGATCGGCCATAGCCCGCCCCCGAATGCCGACCGGACGGCAAGCCCCGCAGATATCAGTAGCTGCGCGAGATAACAGAGGACGAGGATGCGGCGCCGGTCGTGACGGTCGGCCGTTTCTCCGGCGAGCAAAGACAGCGCGAACAACGGGAGGAACTGGGCCAGGCCAATCATCCCGACAGCAAATGCAGCCTCCTTCAGGGACATCGTCTGTCGAGCCCGCTCGTACACCTCCCACGCAATGACAACCGACTGGGAACCGGTGGCCAGCGTGCCGAGGAACCGCCCGGCCAGGAACAGCACGTACGGCCGGCGCGACAGGAGCGATGACGAACTCGTATCAGTCAGGTGGGTGGTGGAGCGCTGTGACGTTGCCATTCATTTGGCTGCCAAATTGTGTGAATCGCCGGCGATACGAGATACGCTCGCTCTGGCAACGCCTCGTTTATCATACTCATGGCCGAGCCGGCAGTAACCGGATCGCCCCGCCGCGGCTGATAATGTCTACGCCTGGCTTGCGGGCTCGGCCGTGGAGGGCTGCTGCGACGCGATTGAAAAGTTCGAACGGGTCGGCATTCCGGGCCCGCGGGGTGACGAAACCGTGCCAGGAACGGCGCACGTCGTCGCCGGAAGAAGAGGAGAAGCTGGAGTCTTCCAGGCCCTGCTTCATGCCAGGAGCGAGATGGACGACACCGCACTCTGTGTAGAGAGCCAGTGGAAGCTCGCCCAGCGCCGACTTGCCAAGACGCACCTCGATCGGGCCGTCCTGGGAGACGATCCGATGATCGTGCTTGCCCAGGGCCGTATCGGACAGCCAGGTGGTGTGGCCAAAGTCGTTCTCGACGTCGATCTGGCCCGAAACCCGGCCCACGGTGAGATCCGTACGGACGAACCGGACGCGCAAGTTGCCATCAATGTTCTGATACTCGGCCGAGCCAATCGGGCCCGGCTCCATCGTGATACCGCGGTTGTCGTGCACCGTGCTCGTGTTCCCGGCGTACGCGGTGGCGACCACCGAAACATCACCCTTCACTCCGTCGACCCGGTGGATTGAGATGTTGGCGGCCGACAGTGACCCCGTGAGCTTCGAGACTTCGTACGAGGCTTCGTAGTCGCGGTCGCCCTCGCCGACGACGGTCACCGGAGCGTTCACTCCCTGGATCTTGAACCCGGCGAGTCCACCCCGCACCCCGATTCGCCCGCATTTCGGCACGTAGAGCACGAGCTTGGCCTGTCGTCGCCACTGGCTCGACATCTCCCCGGCACCTTGCTCGTTCTTGACCTCCATGGTGATCTGCCGGTTCCCCTCCTCGTGGGTCAGCCCGACAATCTTGATATAAGTAAACTCACGGTCGAGGTACTCCTTGAACCGGAACTGCTCCCAGTCGTTTTTCCATTCCGGCTTGCCGGCGATGTCTTTGTAGAAGCCGAAGAGCTCTTTGCCGGACGCCTTGCGATGGGTCACGCCGATTCCCGCGGCTTCCTCGTCGACGCCCTTGTCGTCCAGGCTGAGGATCGTCTTCTCGACCACGTAGCGGACCTCCGGCTTGTCCCAGCCGCGCAGTTCGACGTTACTGGCGTCGACCAGCAAGAAGTCATCCGCGGCGATCGGAAACGACTCGGTGGTCTTGGAAATCTGGACGTTGGCTCCGGGGATGTAGACCTTGGCCTGTTCGATTTGCAGCTTGAGTGCCTGTAACTCCTTGGAGAGCTGATCGACCCGGCCGCGCGCCTCGTCGGAGGTGATCCGGGCCTCGGCGATGTCGCGCCGGAGCGTCGCGAGCTGGCTGACGAGCTGGTCGTAATGGTCCTTCAGCGGCCGGGCGATGAAGTACGCGCCGGCCCGGTCGGAGCTCACAATCTGATAGTCGGCCGGCGCCCGGGGTCTCCCCTTCACCTGGTCGTCGGCCCGGACGAGCGAGCCCAGGAACAGGACGTCGATGATCACGAGGATGCTCACAAAGACGTTCAGGAACCACTCGATCACGTGTCGCATGGTCGTTCTCCTTCGGTAACAGGACAGGGGGTACGATCGATCAGGATCTTGCGGGCGCGAATGGGCAGGGGGGAGCGTGAATGCCCGCCTTTCCGGCAGGCCCTTCGAGCGCCCCTCGACAGTCCGAGTAGCATCGAGACATGTTAGTTTATTAAAGTGTCGATGGCTTGTGGGGGGCGTATCGCTCCCAAAGAGCATCGGCGTCCTTGCGGACATCCAGGAGGTCTCCCTCGCGCCGCAATTCGGCCAGCTCGTGGTCGAGCCGATCGACCTTGGCGAGCATAAGGTCGGCGAGCGTGCCACGCTCGGACAACTGAATGGTGTCGGGCGCCGGCGGCCGCGGTGCGACGTTCACGATCGGTAGCCCGGCTCCCCCGCCACCGGGCTGGAGTCCCCAGACCTTCAGTCCGATTGCACCCACGAGCACCGCCGCGGCCGCCAATCCCGTGCGATAGACCCACACCCGCCAGGGCTGCGAGGCGGTGGGCTCGGTACTCGCCGCTGACCAGACGGCGCGTTGAGCGGCGGTGAGCGGCGGTGCCTCCGCAAGCTCTCGCGCGATCTCCCGGAGTTGGATCTGCGCCTCGGCGCACCGGACGCATCGGGCGATGTGCCGCCGCGCCCTGAAGCGAGCGATCACACCACCCGTTGCCAACGACGAAAGAACCCGGTCGCACTTCATGACAATCGCCTCCGCAACTGCTCCAATCCCGAGTTGAGCCGGCTCTTGACTGTCCCGACGGATATCCCCAGCGTCTTGGCGATCTCTCTCAGGGAGAGTCCGCCCGTGTAGTGCAAGGTGACGACTGAATGCGTCGCCGGTGACAGCTCGGCGACAGCGTCTTCAACGATTCCGCACTGCTCCCGGCGTTCGGTCAGCACCGCCGGGTCCTGGTCAAGTCCTCCCCGTGCGGGGGGCGCATCATCGTTTGAGAGCAGGGCGAGCTTTGGTGTTTGCGTCTGATGATCGAGGTAGACCCGATACGCGATCGTCATGAGCCACCCTCGCGGATTTCGGAGCGTTGGCCGGGAGCCCAGGTTGCGCCAGACTCGGACCGCCACGTCCTGGAAGAGATCCTCGGCGTCATGCCCCCGGCCGCACAGCCGCCGCAAGAGGGCCAGGACCGCCGCCCCATGCTCGTCGACCAGCCCCAGGAAGATTTCTCGGTCGGTGGCCATGATTAGGGCGCCAGTTCCGTCGTCCCCTTGGCGATCGAATCTCCGAGCGAATGAGCACGCCCGCAGGACGTAGAGTATGACCGGGGATTGAGGCCAGGTGTTCGACGAGATTTCGGAGAATTTTCGTCGCCGGCCTGGGTGGCGGGAGTGATAATCGGGGAGACAGAGGTGACGCTGTACTCCGTAACCACAGAGGTGCTAATGCGTAACGTGAAGCGTCACTATTATCCGAAAATCAGAAGCTGGGCCAGACGATCATAAGCTCCGGCTGCAGCGGCCGTTCCCGTTGTACTACAACGGCGGTGGTGGCGCCGCGTCCGACGAATGCTCGGTCTCGTCTGAATGCATGACCGGCGGCGGGCTCTCGTCGTTCACGACAGCAGGTGGACGTCGCGATAGGAACATCACGACACCCACGACCACAAGAATGGCCGTCAAAGTTGCAAGGATCGCCAGCACCTTGTTCGGGGCTGAGTCGCCGGGCTCGGTCAGCGCGGCCGGGTGCGGCGGGTGTGACTCGGTAGCAATCTGTTGCGGCGCGGCGTGCGGAGCGTCATCCTGCCGGAGCGACGCGGCCAGTTTCAAGGGCTGAGGGGCGGCAGGCGGTCTCGGCGCGGCGCGTGGTCGTTCTTCGTACCGGGTTGCTGCCGCCGGTTTCAGCGGCTGGGGAGAGGCAAGCGGCATCGGTTGGGCCTGCGGCAATTGTTCTTGTCGCGGTAATGCGGCCGGCTTCAGCGGCCGAGTGGAGGGGGGCGGTTGCGGCGCGGCACCCAGGGCTTCTGCCTGGTGCGTTGCTGATGACCGTTTCAGCGGCTGGGCGGCCGTAGCACGTGGTTTCGGCGTGGGAGGTGAAGCGGCCTCCTCCCGCAGCTCCATCGCAAGTTCGTGCAAGTTCAATTCGCGATCGTCGCACGCGCTTTCGCGTTCACCAAGGGCCGCGCTTGGCTCGCCGGTCATAGACACTTCCGACCGTACGTCCATCACCAGGTCTCGCAGGTTCAACTCGCCGTCGACGAGCGTTCCTTCGCTCTCCATGCGGCGGATGAACATCACCGAATCGGTGATGGTCTGCGACGTGCGATCGCGCTTCAGCGGCGTTTCGTTACAGACCTCCGCAACGTGCCTGGGCTCAGAGGGCGGAGCCACGTTCTCGGCGCCGGTGGCGGTGGAGTGCTTCGACGCCTGCAAGAGCGCGATGACTTCGGCCATCGAGGCCGGGCGGTCCTCTGGCTTCTTGGCCATCATCTTCTGGTATGCCGCCTCGAGTGCCGGCGAAACATCGCTCCGGACGGCCCGCAGCGATGGAGCCGGGTGCTCCTGGTGAGCGACCATCCGCTTCAACATGCTTGCGCCCGCAAACGGTGCGCGGCCGGCTAGCAAAAAGAAGAACGTGCAGCCGAGGCTGTAAATATCAGCGCGGTGGTCGGCGGCGTGCGCGTCCTCGGCCTGTTCGGGAGCCATGTAATCGATGCTTCCCATGTAGGTGCCGCTCTGGGTGATGCGGCCTTCCACGGTCTTGCTGAAAGGATTACTGGCGTCGATGATCCGGGCCAGGCCCAGGTCGAGCACGCGCACTGTCCCTGCGCGGTCGAGCATGAGGTTGCCGGGCTTGATGTCGCGATGAATGATCCCCTTCTCGTGGGCAGCCTCGAGTCCCCGGGCCGATTGGATCAGGTAGTCGAGCGCCTGGTGAACGGGCAAAGGTCCCTGTTCGGCGACGATGCGATCGAGGTTCACCCCGACGACGTAGTCCATGACCAGGTAATGGACACCGCGGTCTTCATCAGCCTCGAACGCGGCGACCACATTGACGTGCTTGAGCCCGGCGGCCGCCTCGAACTCGCGCCGGAACCGCATGACGGCGCCCCGGTCGCGGGTGAATGAGGGAGGAAGGATCTTGAGCGCACCCAGCCGGCCAAGTTTGCGGTGCCGGGCCTTGAAAACCATCCCCATCCCACCCTGGCCCACTTTGTCGAGGATGAGATAGTTGCCGATCAAGAGTCCGCGACTCTTGTTCTGGTAGAGCGCGGCGGCCTGATAAGGCGTTAGATAGCCGGCCTTCACCAGCGCGCGTGACAGTCCCAGCACACCATCCGCCGAGCCGGCGGCATATCGCTCGAGCGCGGCGACGTCGATCAGCCCGATATCGATGAGAGCGGCCGCGAATTCATGGTAGGTGGCGACCCCTCTCGAGCTCGGTTGGGCGCCAGCATGTGTCGCGGCGGGCTCATGAATCCCCTGGCGGTCGGCGTCGGACTCGCAGACCGTCTTCTCGAGATCGGGTGCGTGCGGACCATGCGTGTCTTCGGAAGCAGGCATCCTGGTATCTCTCGAGCGTACTTTGCCGTCGCGGGGCGTCAAATGACAGTTGGTCGACGTCCATGGTTGGCTGTTCGGAAGCCGCCGAGTTGCCAGCGTAAGCGACAAAGCGATCGACAGGAAAAGTTTCACTCGGTCATCGAGACAAACCACGGTAACACGCAGGGCAGCGCGTCGTCTACCGGGTCGGCTGAACCAGGTCCCAGAGGTTGCCGTAGAGATCCTGAAACACCGCGACGGTGCCATAGCTTTCTTCCCTCGGTGGCCGAACAAAGACGACGCCCCTGGACTGGTAGGTCTTGTAGTCTCGCCAGAAGTCGTTGGTGTGCAGGAAGAGGAAGACGCGTCCACCCGTTTGGTTCCCGATTCGCGACGCTTGCTCGGGAGTCGCTGCCCGCGCGAGAAGGACGCGGGATTCTGTGGCGCTGGGCGGAGCTACCACAACCCAGCGCTTGTTTTGCTCGGGAAGGAACGTGTCCTCGATGAGGCTGAATCCGAGCACGCCAACATAGAAGGCGAGAGCCTCGTCATAATCGCGCACCACAACAGAGACGAGACTGACTGACTGGCATACAACGTCTTTTTCCGATGCCATGGGAAGAGATTCCTTTACTCTGTGGTCATGAGACCGCCCGAAGAGTGGCGCACAACGCGGTTGCGCAAGGGTGGTATCATCAGGCTCTCCGAGTCAGTGCTTCTGCGCAAGCACAAACCCACTCAATTGAAACTTGACACCTGGCTCAAGGGTAGTCCTATTGGATTGGGCTCGCGCACGAATTTTCACGGGAACAGACACATATAAAGGAGCAGAGTCTTGGCTTGCCATTCGATGTGGAGAATGTGGGTGGTCTTGGGCGCCGCGGCCGCAGCGTCAAGCACGACCGTAGCGGCGGCCGAGAAGCTCGCTCCGACTTACCATAAAGACGTCGTACGGATCCTTCAAAAGAACTGCCAGGATTGCCACCGTCCCAATCAGGTGGCGCCGTTTTCTCTGCTCACGTATGAGCAGGCCCGCAAGCGGGCTTCGGACCTGGCGCGTGTGACCAGCGACCGGATCATGCCCCCATGGCCTGCCTCTTCAAGCTTCGGCGGCCCGTTTCGCGATGCGCGGGTTTTGACCGGAGACGAGATCGCCACGCTTCAGTCGTGGGTTGATTCCGATTGCCCCGAGGGCGATCCCAAAGACGCGCCCGAGCCACGAACGTTTTCTTCGGACTGGGTCCTCGGCGAGCCCGACGTGATCTTGACGATGCCCGAGCCTTACCACATTGCAGCAACGGGCAGCGACGACTTCCGCGTTTTCGTGCTCAAGACGAGTTTTCCCGAGGATCGCTGGATCCGGGCCGTCGATTTTCATCCAGGCAATCGCTCGGTCGTGCATCACATTATCGCGGGGGTCGATCCGTCGGGCCGCGGTCGCGAGCTCGATGCGGCTGACCCTGGGCCTGGTTATTACAACCTCGGTGGATTCGGCGATGGAGTGCCCATCACCGCCTTCTTGCCGATCTGGACCCCAGGCGCCAAGCCCCGGTATTGTCCCGACGGCACCGGGTACACGCTGCCCAAGGGGGCCGACATCTTGATCCAGGTCCACTACCACAAGACCGGTAAACCCGAGACCGACGCGACCGCCGTGGGCCTCTATCTTTCCCAGAAGCCGTTGCCACGCCAGGTTCATACCGGCTTCGTTTTTCCCAACCTCTCGATGAAGCAGGCGCTGGCCGCCCAGTCCAAGATTCAGGAAGCCCAGAAGGCGGGAAAGAGAATTGGAATTCTCGAGCTATTCCGCGCGGTGGACGCCATCGTTATTCCGGCCGGGGCGACTGACTATGAGGTCAAGGCGTCGACCAAGCCCGGCGCCAGTATGATGGGCCGTCCGCTCGACCGTGACATTCTTGTCACTTCGGTAATGCCTCACATGCACTGGCTCGGCAAGGATTTTACCTTCACCGCTTTCCTGCCCGACGGCAAGACTCGCGTCCCGCTGATCAAGATCGACCACTGGAACTTCAACTGGCAGGGGTCCTACGCATTCAAGGAGCCGATCCGCATCCCGAAGGGTTCGTGGTTTGAGGTGGAGGCGCATTTCGATAACTCCGACGCGAATCCAGCCAACCAGAACAAGCCGCCCAAGGTCGTCAGGTGGGGCGAGGGGACGAGCGATGAGATGTGCATCGGCATCTTCGAGTGGGTTGTCATCGAGGGTCAGCCGGAGCCCGAGCGCCCACGCCGCTTACGCTGAGTCAGTGCACCGTCGTACGGCCGCCATGCGCGTGAGAGACCGACACACCCATCGAACGTCTCTCTCGCGAATAGGGACATTCAACTTCATCGTGCAATCCTCCTCAAGCTGACTTCTCTGAACCCTGAAGCCGCGCCAGCTCGACTCGAGCGTGCTGGAGCGCTTGCTCCAACTTTCGGCGCTCCGTGATGTCCTGGAGCGAAACCACCACGCCGGCGGGAGTCGTGCCATCTGCCTCGAACAGGGGCTGCGAATTGACGCAGATCCAGGTGAGCGCGCCATCCGGCTTCCGGATTCCGACGACTACATCCCGGCAGGGCCGGCCTGTGCGCAGCGTGATGATCGGAGGACGCGTCTCTTCCGGAAAGGGCGAGCCGTCTTCTTGAATGGCTTGCCAGCGCGGGTCCCGTGGTGTCCGCCCCGTCATCTGGTCTGCCGAGAGCCCGAGGATACTCTCGGCGCTGGAATTGCAGGCGCGAATGGCGCCCTCGGCGTCCAGGATCGCGATGCCCTCCTGCATGGCCGCGATCACTGAGCGATAACGCTCCTCACTCTCGCGCAACGCTTCGATTGCGATCGTGTGCTCTGTGATGTCGCGGAAAGCCGCCACGCCTCCTCGCGCACCACCCGCCGAGGATTCGAATGGCCGACTATTCACGCTGATCAAAACGCCGTGCGGAACCCGTGCATTGCGGATGAATAGCCTGGCGTCGTCGACCTCCTCTCCTCTCATGGCGCGAACCAGCGGCAGATCGTCGGTTCGACAGGGTGTCACCTTGTCGGGAAGAAATAGCCCGTATCTGTCGGTCCATTCGTTCGGTGTTGCATCCGTGGAGCCGACCCCAATGAACCGCTCCGCCGCCGGATTGAAGAGAAGGAACTTGCCACTTTCGTCCGCGACAACAACCCCATCACTCATGCTGTTCAGGACCGATTGCAAGATCTCCGTTTGCTTTCGTAGTGCCTCCTCGACTTTGCGACGCTCGAATTCCTGCCAGCCCTGAACTTCTTGCGCCAGATCGCTGGCCAGGGCTGGTGTGCCCCCACCATTAATCGTGCAGCGATTGGGCGTCAAAATGCCGGAGTAATTCGTCTCCTCGTGACATGAAGGAGACCGAGCTGTTCGAGGACGGGTTGCGCCGCGATCCGCTCGATCTCGGCTTGGGGGTAATGCGAGAGCGCGGCTGCTGGGTCGATCATGCGCTGTTCCAGGACAGTCGCGATCTCGCTCCTTAAATGTTGCCACATGTTTTTGCGTCTGTCCAGTGACAAAACGGCGCGCACCGCCCAGGTTTCTTCCGGAGTCAGTCCCGTCGGTCCCCATGGCCGACTCAGTCGGTTGGCGCGAAGACGCGCGGTCAGGAGATCGTCGCTCGTCCAGAAGTCGCGGCGATCCGCTTGATCGGCAACGTGCGCGGTCAACTCCTTGAGCGTGCGGTTGGCACGCTCGCAGCCGCCGTTGTACGGGGCACAGTACGGCGGCGAGTACAAAGTGAAAACCTCCCGGCCGTGCAAGAAGCGCTTCGTCAGGTGGGCGCGGAACGCCGGACCGTTGTCACATTTCATGACCAGCGGCGCACCGTGCTCCTCAAACAAATCGGCCAGCGCTTCCACCACGGTCGCCGCGTCCTCACGCGCCACCGCCAGCCAGAGCAACTGCTGTCGACTCGCCAGGTCGCGCACGTTCAGGATCGCAGGCAAGACGCCGTCGATCAGGTAGAGGGGATGAGTGAAATCCATCGCCCACGCGCTGCCTCCGCAGAGCCACTCCAGCCGACACCGTTCCTCGACATGCTCTTGGAGCCACTCGGCACGATATTCCGCTTTGAGCTCAGCCAGTTCGGCGCGCGCGACATCGGGATACTCGGCCTGGAGACTCGATAGGCTGATGCTCGGGCCGTGCAGTTCCAAAAAGCCGGTGACCTCGGCTTGGCGCTCGACCGGGGCGATCTGCGGCGGCCGCCCCCGTGGGCGCGGCGCCAGCCGATCTGCGCCCCAACCCCGATCCCAATGCCACATGGTGCGTGGTGAGAGACCAAGAGCTTGGGCCGTCTCCTCCGTCGACCAGCCGTGGCCACGCGCGTAACGGCGAAACGCAACCGACCGTTTTCGGAGATCGCGCTCGCTCCATCGGCGCCATGATTGGCGATCCCAACCGCGGCGCCGTCGCTCGCGATTGTCGGGCGTTGGCACACGTTCGGCCTGACTGGCGCGATCATCCAGTGGCAGCGAGTCTCGGCGACATCCCTCGACCGCCGCCTGACCGGCCCGCGCCTCACCACGCGCACACGGCGGCGTGCCGGCTGAATGGCCAAGGGGGTCTCCCGCGGTGGTCATCGTCCAGCCCGGCATGGCGGTCGCGATCGACAAGAGCGCGGCACCATCGTTGCCGACCCACGCGCTCGCAATGCTGCGGTCGTGACGACGTGCCGGATCGCTGGTCTCGTCGACCACGACCGCCGCAGTTTGGCTCTCAAGTTCGAACTCGAAGTCGGTGTCGTCCCGAGCGTCTCCGGCTACGGCGTCCCGGAACAGATCGGAATTCGTGGAGGCTTTCCTGGCCTCATGGTCTCGGTGAGGGGCGCTGCTTGCATCTTCAACTGGATCCCTCACCGACTCGCTTTTTTTGCGGCTTGCTTGAGCTGCGGCTTGGGCCGAGACAGACCTTGGCGCGCCAGCTCCGCCCGTAACTGGGCCCCTCTCAGCTCCAGCTCCAACCGCTCAACTTTTTGTTCCAGATTCGCGATCTGTTGTTGCTCGGGCGTTTTCTCCGCCGAGGGACGCCGGCCGGGTGATCCCGGTTCCAGGGTTTTCACCCAGCGCTCCAGGCTCTCGTGCTTGAGATCGAAGAACCAAGACTCCTCGATTCCCAGATCGGCGCACGCGTCGGCGACGTTGATCTCCCCCGCGAGATTGGCCAGGATCACCCGCAGCCGGGCCTTGGCTACGGGTGATCCTGCCAGACGGTCGACTTGGTCAGCGATGCTCAATGGCTTTCGGCCGGCCGGCATGGATAGACCCTCCGTGATCGCCCTGCGCTTCGGAGCGGATCGTCTCCAACGCCGCTGGTCGATTCCCATCGCCAGCGGGCCCCGCCGCAGGGGGTTTCCCAACGGGTCCTTGTACCGCAGCCGGCCCTTCCTTGCCAGGTGAATCCGCGGTTTGCAGCAACCGCGCGGCGCGGAGTGCTCGCACGCACGGTTTCCGCCGCCGCCGTTTGGTTCCGCTGGACGCTTCCTGCGTTTTGCTGGCCGCCGGCGCCAGCCCCAACGCGCGTTGAGTGGTTCGGGCTAGCGCCTGATGGCGAGCGAGCTCACGCCGACTGACAGACAGCTCGCGCTCCAGGCGAGCCAGCCGCCGGTCGGTCGAGACGGTGCGCCCAACCGGACGGGGCTCACACGCCCAGATCAGCCCTCGAATGGCTCGCTGCTCCAGGAGATAGTAGCGCGGCAACCGGATTCCCAGCGCCGTCGCGGCACCAGCGGGAGTCCGCACTCCGGCCAGCACTTCGAGGACCAGAGCCGCGGCGCGTCTGGCTTCAGGGCCGATGTGCGGGGCTTCGGGACAATCCGCCGTCAGTTGCCGCCGGTAGGTTCCGCGCGATCGCTGCGCCGCGGCTTCCTTTTGTCGAGGCGCCCGGCCGTGCGGCCGGGCCGAGGCAGGGTTCGCCGTCATGGCTTGCCTCCTTCCTCGTTCGCTGTCTCGTCCGGCGTCGCCGGCGGGGACCCTTGCGGCGGCAGCTCATCGTGCGTCTGTGCCGGCACATCGCCAAGCGGTCCGGCGGCCGGAGAGCCATCTGGGCAGATGGCCTTGGGCATCGCGGCTGAGTCCGCGAAAGCGGCTGGCGGCACCAGATCCACTTCTTGCCGAACGCCCCCTTCGCGCGTCAGGAACACGCGCTCGCCTTCGGCATGCAGGCTGAAATTCTTGCCGCCCAGTTGGCCTGTCACGTAGAACGGGGGCTTGGGCAAGCCGTTGCGAGCCAGCTCCAGTGCGTTGGCGGCGACCCGATCTTTGAGGGCCAGCAGGACCTCGGGAGCCGCCCCGAAAAACCGGTCCGCCGGCACCAGGCCGTCGATCCCGCTGTGGGTGCGCTGGAAGTTATACCAGTCGATGAAGTGGCCGATCCGCGCGCGGGCGTCGGCCAGATCGAGGAACACAGCCGTCTCCACGCACTCGCGCCAGAGCGTTCCCCAGAACCGCTCGATCTTGCCCAAGGTCTGAGGATGGCGCGGCGCGGCCACGATCTGGCGGATGCCGCGCCCTTTGAGCTCCTTCTGGAAAGCGCTCTCGCCCCGCCAGGTCACGTACTGAGCGCCATTGTCGGTGAGGATTTCCTCGGGGACTCCGTAGGCCGCGATGCCCGCACGGAGAACCTCCAGCACCAGGGCCGTCGACTGGCTGGCGTGCAGACCGAAGCTGACGATGAACCGACTGTGGTCGTCGAGGAAGGCAACCAGGTAGACCCGCCGGTTCTGCCGCTTGAGCACGAAGGTGAACAGGTCGGTTTGCCAGAGCTGGCTGGGCCTGGCCCGCTCGAAGAAGCGGACCTTGTCGGGATGAGGTCGTGTGGGGGTTTCCTGCAACTGGTAGCCCGCCTCATGAAGCACACGGGCGACCGCTGGCGGGCTGGCCGGCAGTGCCGGGCCGCGCACCAGCATCTGGCTGATTCGCTCGCATCCCCAGTCGGGATGCGCCTGCTTGAGCAAGAGGATGGTGCGTTTGGTCAGGTCGGGCAAGCGGCTTCCTTCGCGGGCGCCTCGAGGCTGTTCGAGCAAGCCGGCCGGTCCCTGTTGGGTGAACCGCTGTTTCCAGGCATAGAGCGTATGCTTGGAGACGCCCACCAATGTTGCGAAATCCTTGGCGGGCAAGCCGCTGCGCTGCCAGCAGTCGAGGATCATGAGTCGCTGCTGGGGATTGTACGCCGCCGGCTTCACCTCCTCGGGTCGAGCCAGCCGCCGGCCGCGTTGCGTGCGTCTTTTGCCGGTCGGCAGCCCGAGCCCTTGCCGCCTGAGCTCAGCGACCGGGTCGAACTGGGCCGGCGGGCTGTCGAATTCGTTGGTCGGAACCCCGGAGGGCTCGTCCGCCTCCACACCGAGGTCGTCCCGGGCAGGCGACTGCGGGGCGTCTCCAAACTCCGGAGCGGTCTCATCCCCACGATCGGGCAGGCCCGGCGGCTCGGGTGTACGTTCATCGGGATGGACCGTCTCGGCAATCGAGGCGTCCGCATTCTCCGATTTCGTGTCGATTGCTTCCGGAAATGTGATGAGGTCAATCTGGGAATCGACCGCGTCCGGTTCACCTTCCGCCGCCGGATCATTCTTTAAATCGGATGTCGGCCGGACCAATTCTTCAGGCGGCCGTTCGCCAGGCGCGCCTCGACCACTCCACCACCGATTCCACTCGTTCCACATTTGCTCCTCGCCTCTGCGGCATTGCCGCGGCTGGGAGGAGACGTCGATTGCTCCGGTCAATTCTCCAAATTACGCAGCAAGCATTTTGGTTGGGAGGACAACGCGGATCCGCGGAGGGCCAGCTCTTCGTGGGCCACTGGGTCTGCCCGGCGAGGGGATGAGCCAGGAACGCTGCCACGATGATCGCCAGAGCGCAATTTCTGCCACGCATGGTACCTCCTCGCAGCAAACTGGCGCGGCGTGTGACCCGCACTCGGCGATCGCATCGCGCCGATCAAATCAACTCAGCGGACCGGCCGGCCGCGCTCAGCGATGATACCACGGAAGGCGAGAATCGCGCCGACCAACTCGAAATCCACATCGTTCATCCTCACGTCGCCCATCGTCCCGTCAGACCCGCGATCGATGAGGAGCGTGTCGCGAAGTTTTGCCGGCGGCACCACATCGAGCGTCTTCGCCTCTTCGGTTCGATCCTGCGCGATGACTTCCGGCCGGATAGTGACGTGGATGTGCTGGTCGAATTTCAGCCCGGGTGTACTCCCGGCTGGAATTTCTTCAGCATGCAAGACGAGTTGAGCGAGATCGTCGGCCGGCCGGTCGACCTGAACACGCCGAGTTTCCTGAGCCGCTATTTCCGAGCCGAGGTCTTGAGCAAGGCGTTACCGATCGATGAGTCTGGACGAGATTGATCGCCTCCGACACATGCGCGATGGGCCTGGACATCTTCCGGTCCGATCACTCTTTGTCCCGAATCACGCCTTTTCGGCCCGCATGGCGGTCATCCTGCTCGCGGTCGACCGGTGCGGCCACGCCGCGATCAATTTGAGGCACAAGAATCGCCTGGCTCGAAGCCCTTACACGGGACCGGATTCCTCAAGATAGAGCCTTCGCGTTTGTGGTAAGATCGATCGCGGAGGTGCAATCATGGCCACAGCCGCCGAATTACGCGTACCACCCTTGGTCGCGGGCGACAAGCTGACCAGGCAGGAGTTTCTGCGCCGTTGGGAAGCCAATCCGGAAATCAAGAATGCCGAGTTGATCGGAGGAATGGTCTTCATGTCATCTCCGGTTACCGTCGAGCACGGCGAGTCGGATGGCGATGTGGGGGCGTGGCTGGGCGTCTACAAAGCGGCCACGCCAGGTACCGCCTTCGGCCACAACACGACTTCCTTCCTCCTCGATGACGCGCCCCAGCCTGATCTGTACCTGCGAATCTTGCCCGAGTTCGGCGGCAAGTCCTGGGTCGAGGACAAGTACCTGCACGGGGTACCGGAACTTCTCACCGAAGTCAGCGTGACCAGTGAGTCGTATGATCTGCATCTCAAGCTCGATCTCCACGAGGCCGACAAGATTCCGGAATACCTCGTCGTTCTGCTCTACGAACGCGACATCCGCTGGCATATCCTCGTGGACGGCCGGTACCAGCTCATGCCTGCCGATGCCGACGGTCTATGGCGGTCGCGCATTTTCCCCGGGCTCTGGCTCGACGGCAAGGCGCTTCTTTCAGGAGACTTGGCACAGGTTCTGGCCCGGCTCGGGCAAGGGCTGCAGTCGCCGGAGCACCAGCGTTTTGTCGCTGCTCTGGCGGCCCGAAAATCAGTCCGAGAATAAGACTGGGGCGCTCGTGAAATGCAGCCTCCATCCTCGGGGTCAAATCCGGTGAACGGTTTTGAGCTCCGGGTGGTCAGGTTTGGTAAGCGTCCTGAGAGTCGCCGCGGGGTTAACGTCGCGGAACTCGTTTGGAGAGTGGATCTTTCGGATAGCAGCGATGCCACCCAAATGGCAGAGCGAAGGTGTTGCCAACGCAACAATACCAATTTACGTGACTCATTGTGCGATAATGAGATGCAAACCAGGGATCTAGGATTCGAACCTAGTTCCGTCGATTCCACGAATCTTGGCTCAGTTCGTAAGGAAGTTTTCACGAGAGGGGGTCCGCCCGCCCATTCTGCACGAAATGCAGCAGCAAGCTGCACGAAAACCTCCGCTGTCGCTGGTTCCAGATCTGTGCCCGCCAGGCTCCGGACGAGATCGCGCAATGGAATCCACCCCGCTTCGTCGCTTACCTGGTCGCCCGCAGCCAACCGTCACCGTGCACCGCGTCAGCCACTCAGCAGCCAACGACGACCCGCGCTTCGGCGGAGCCACAGCCGTCGCACCGCCCGAGTCTGTAGAATAGCCTCGAGCGAGCGTCCCAAGCGAGTATGCGGAAACCGGTGGAGACGTGATGGACCACGCCACGAGCGTGTTTCAGCCGTGATTTGTCGAGAACGCCGCATGAAGAACACAAAGCGCCGGCGAAAGAATGGACGCCCCGACAAGAAGATCCTGGCCACGATTATCGAACGCGTCGTCGAGGCCGCACGACCAGACAGGATCATCGTCTTCGGTTCGGCCGCGCGCGGCGAACGGGGGCCGAACAGCGACATTGATCTTCATCAATCTCCGTTAGGCGGCGGCGAAGGCCACGGATGATCCCTCGGCGCACATCTGCGTCACTGGCTAGTCGGAGCACTGGTATTCTCCGTGGCACTCCGGCGTGCCAGCAACTCCTCCCGGGAAATGCACGAACGCTCGGCCTCAATCTGAGGCGGCGTTGGTGACGCTCACCCCCTGGAGAAACCCGATCCTCTCCGCCACGACATGTTGCTTCCGTTGCTCGAGCGGTTCGCCCCCGTCAGCGCCATGTGGGCCGACGACAGGGGATCGCCTCCGACAGAACTTGTCCCTATTCGTCGAACGGGAAACGGCCTTCAAAACGGAGGTTTTGCCGCAAGGCATCTTCCTCGTGCAGACGACAGTATTCACAGCGACGGCCGGCCCGCTCCCGGACGAGGGACCGGAGAGCGGCGTTCATCATTCACCTTGGGAATTGGCGAGAAGTTGGCGGGCTTTGGACTTGAGGATGGCGACCAACGTGCCGAAGCTCACGTAGTTGCCATATTCAGCCCGCTCTTCGGGGGTGAGCAAACCAAGCTCGCAACGCCCGGCCAGGTAATCCACGCGGGCTTGGAGTTTGGGATCTGCTTTCAAGGCCAAGAGCCGCCGAGCCGACTCCAGGGTCAGGCATTCCCTAAGGGGGCCAACAAGTCGGTCGAGAGCCGGAGCAGTATTCGCCGTCTTCATGCGGAAATCATATCACTTTGCTGGGTGGGAGCGAAGGGGACTTGCGGTACAGAAAACGGCAGCGCCCACCTTGCCGGCCGTCGATGGGCAGTGCGATTTGACCGCGGAGGGCACGCTTCGGAGTCTCCGGAAAACCCAAGCGAACGAAACGGCGACTTGGCGGACCAGCATAGGAAGAGTGGCTTGTCACAAGAAGAGCTGCGGATCTAGGATTCGAGCCTGTTTCCCTCGATTCCACGACTGTCGGCTAAGCTCGAAGATAAGGCTTCACGAGGGTCCGCGCGCCCAATTCTTCAGTGCCTGGCGCCGCAAGCCGCAAGAAAACCTCCGCGATCGCTGGGTCCAGGTGTGTGCCCGTGCGAGGCTGCGAATCTGATCGCGCGACCGAATCCGCGCGGCATCGTCACGGACGCAGTCACCCGCAGCCAACCGTCACCGAGAACTGCACCAGCCACTCACCACCCAGCGACGACCCGCGCTCCGGCGGAACCACAGCCGTCGCACCGCCCGAATGTGTAGAATAGCCTCGAGCGAGCGTATCCGGACGCGCTTCCGCGCCTATTCTAATGTCGCTGCAGACACTGGTTCTTGAAGGCGGCCGGGCAGGGTATTTCCGTTGGCCGCGTGAAGCGCCTCAGCCCGGAGGACCGCAACATTGGTCGGGTTTTCAATCGCCAGGCGGACGGACTTGTTGCGGACGCCGATCAATTTGATCGTTATCGCTTCACCGATCCTGACTATCGTGCCGTCCTCAAGATCGTGCGCTCTGTATACAAGCGGTGGCGGCGCCGGTTCGCGGCTCTCATCGCCGTCGCGGCTCGTCGGAGAATCAGACTGTTCGGTGTCGGGCTCTGGGAGCTCGGCGCGGCACAACTTCAACTTCAGGGCCTTCGCAATCTTATCAGCCGTCGCCAATGTGACGCCACGTTCCCTGGCAAGAAACCGCTGTATGATAACGGGTGCGACGCCCGCTAGTTTTCCAAGTGCATACGATGAAATATTTTTATCTGCTATTTCTTCGATAATGACGTCTGTGAGAGATTTGGTGTCCATACCAAACTCGCTTTCGGTCTCCGTCCCTGGCTTTGCGTCAGGCGGAGCGGGCCCTGGGACCAATCTTTCGGGATTGCCTATTAGACCCGAGATGCGCTCGGAACGCAATCAGTCGGTGGCGCCGGCGAAGTGTAGAGACGCAGCTTGTACACCACCGGAGTGCCGGTGACTGGTGTGCACAAACTGGTATCGGTCTTTTTGTTCGTAGCATGAGGACGATACCGGATCAAATCCAGCTTCTGAGAGCAGCACCAGATGGGTTCGAAAAATGTTGCTCTAGACCGGATGCAGCGTTTCGTGCAAAATCCCCGGCGCAATGGGAAGCTAAGGTTCTACCAGCGCCCGCCAAGGACCAGGGTGACACCCATGCAATTCGCCGCAAGAGCCAACGCGGCATGACGTAAAGCCGATTCCGATCCAGCCGGGTAACGGAGAACCCGCCGATGACGAACGACGACTGCAAGGAAGCAATTCGAATGCTCGATTGGGAAGGCGCGCAACGCTTGTGGCGCCGAATTCGATCGGGCTCAACCGGCGAATGGCCGGTAGGCAAGGCGTACGAGTACCTCGTGCTGCGGACGTTTGAGCTCGACGGAGCCGAGGTAACTTGGCCGTTCAGCGTTCGCTTCGAGGGAAGGGAGATCGAGCAGATCGACGGTGCCGTCCACATCAAGTGGGCATCGTTTTTGGTCGAGTCGAAAGATTACGGCGCACGCGACGTGGCGTTCGGGCCGATCGCGAAGCTTCGAGCCCACCTCAGTCGCCGCCATCCTTCGATGTTCGGAGTTGTATTCAGCCGGCGCGGGTTTACCTGGCCTGCCAGGCTTGAACTCGGAACCTTGTCCCCGCAGAATATCCTTCTCTGGTGCGGGGACGAGTTTGAATACGCGCTCAACAAGAACCAGATCGTCAAACTGCTTTGGCTCAAGTATCGCCGGTGCTTGGAGTGCGGTGACAACGATTTCGACGTACGGGGACACCTGGCGAAAAACCACGGCGGAGATTCTGCTGACACGAGCTCGATTAACGCGAAGACGGCAAATGGAGCGTTTCCCGCGAAACGAAGGAAATTGATTCGGTGACGCGGTCTCGCGGAATGCATGGCGCTGCTACGCTGCGAGGTTTTTAATGGCAACCACGGAGCTGGAGTGCAGACAGGGTACGGACGTGCCGGCCGACTCCGGGATTGGTGCAGACGGCTTCAGATGGTTGGTTGGTCTTGCATAATCACGGTGAACTCTCTGTAGAGTTCGCCTATCGACGCTGCTCGCCGCTTGATGGAAGCGCAAACGGCGTCTCCGCTGGCTGCCACGACGCGTGCTCGAGCGAGACCATCGAGCCACGGATTCGACACTCCGGCCTTCACCCAAGCGGAAGAAACAGCCGGGGCCGCATGGAGCTCGGCGCCGTGCGCATCGAACGCCAGGGAGACGAGGCGATCCTCACGCCACGCGATCCACGCGTGGCCGTGACCCACTTCCAGCTCGGGCCGCAGCTCGCGCGGATGAGTGACGAAGAGATCATCGCCTGTTTCAACGCGACGATCGCTGCCCAGGCTCAACTGGCTGCCGAACACCCGTACGTGGCCATTGAGGTACCACCAGGCCGGCCTCAAATCCGCTACGAACCAGCCCCCCAGCCAGTGAACGCCGCGGGGCGGTGTGTTGAGATGCGTCGTCGAGAGCGATGCGGACGGGCAGGTCATCATCAACGTCGATGATCGGGAACTGTCGCTAGAGAGTTCGGTGCGCTGCTTTCGGCACAACCTGCAGAACCTCCAGGTGTTTCGCGCAAACCAGACCAAATTCGAGCCGCTTTTTGTCCGGAAGAGCAACTAGAGTACAGGCGAAGTTGCGCGCCCCGAGTCAAGGGACTTGCCGAGTGAGCAGAAATCCTGAAACTCAAATCCTCGATCCTGAGTCCTCAAACCCAAAATGCGGTGTCCGGGATCAACGAACCGTCTCGAGATTCTTGCCAGAACAGCAAGACTTCACGGGAGGGATGTGTGGAAAGGGAATACCATGGCGAACAGTCTTTTTTCATCATTCATCCGTTATCCTTTGTCCTTCATGCTTCACCCTTGATACTTTGTCCGTCTCTTTCCATACTCCCCCCCTCCCCCCTGCGTAGTGGTCAGGTTTGGGACACATTTCTTAACAGTACTCTCCAACCGCGGACGCTGTTAATCGTCCTGGCAATGTGCGAGTTGCTCGCAGTCCAGGATCGGAGCTCAGCTCATGTCCGAAGTCGGAGATATGTTGCGATGAAGAAGCCATCGCCAAGGCGCAGACTCGGCTAACTCTACCACATGGCCGGCAGGGGGGACGGGCTTCTTGCCCGTCAAAATCCGGGGCGGCGATTCATGGGCGGCGAGCGGTGTCAGGCGACACAAAAACACACCCCTGTCGACATTTCATCCGGCAGAACCGGCAAAGTGTGTTGGTTCAGCCTGAACTGGAAGACCCGCCGGTTCGAGTTAGCGAGTAAAGAAAAGGATCCTCGGCGAACTCAAGTGATTGTACAGGTCGTTGACACGAGGTCTACGGGTTCCTCCTCTCTGTTCTCGAGCGTTGGTTTGAGCCCGGGGGCTGACAGCTCGGGCACTGGTAGGTGTAAGCGCTGGCACAGATCGAGGGCGGCGTCATAAGTGCTTTGGCCGGTGGTGTGGGCCCAGAGGTCGAGGGCATTACCAGATCGGCCGCATTTGAAGCAGTGGAAGGTGTGCTGCTCCAAGTTGACGGAGAAACAGCGGCTGGTACCAGAACTTGAGCCGTGCAAGGGGCACGGGCCACGTTGTTGAGCGCCGCGGCTGCTGCGAGGCTGGAAGCCGAGCAGTCGCAGGACGGCTGCAATCGTGACCACGGCACGCAGGACGGCGAAGTCGATGGCAGGGTGTGAGGCCGGCGCGGCCGGCGCTCGGTCACTGGCGGCTTCGCGTTGTTGTTGGCGGCGCTGGCGTGCCTCGGCCAGTTTGCGGTCACGAGCGGCGAAGATCTCAGCCTCGCGGCCCGCGAGCTTGTCCTGGGGCGTGATGTAGCCGATGGCACTATGAAGGCGGATGGTGTTGTAGTGCACGACGTAATCCGCCACGATCCGGCGGGCGTTGTCCACCGACAGCGGCGTGAGCACGCGGATGCAGTCGCCTTTGAGAGTCTTGTGCCAGCGTTCGATTTTGCCATTGCTTTGGGGGTAGTAAGGCGATGTTTTGACATGGGTCATACCGCAGACGCGGATGAATTCCTTGAAGTCCTTGGCGATGAACTGCGGGCCGTTGTCAGAGATAATGCGCGGCCGGACGTCGGGACAGGCTTCGCGGGCGCGTTGGATGATGGTTTCCACATCGTTTTCCTCCATCTTTTCTCGGATCTCCCAGTGGACAATGAAGCGGCTGCAGCCATCAAGAATGCTGCAGAGGAAGTAAAAGGTTCCGGCGATGTTGAGGTAGCTGACATCGACGTGCCAGTGCTCGTGCGGTCGCAGGGGTTGCACAAAGCCGGTCCCCTTCTTGGTGGGCGTGGGAGTTTGCCCGGCCAGGAGTCCCGCGGCGCTGAGGACGCGATAGACACTGGCCGGGCTGCATGCAACGACATCAGCATCGAGCATCATGAACGTGAGCCGACGATAACCTTCCAGCGGGTGCTGACGAGCGAAGCCGCGGATCCCCTCCTTTTCGGCGTCGGTCAGCCAATGGTCGCGCGGCACCCAGGCATTGTGCTCGTTCACCTTGCCGAACCGCGCCTTCCAGTCGTGGAACTTGCTGGCGCCGATACCGATCCAGGACAGAAAGCGGCCGACGGCAATCTCGGCCTTATCGGCCCAGGTGCGCACGAAGTCCACGACCTCGTCGCGCGTGTCGTGGGGTACCCAGCATCCCGTCAGGGTTCCCCAAGCTCTTTTTTTAGTTGGGTGTACTCCTCCATGACTTCCGACAGGACTTCGTTCTTGCGTTGCAGCTTGGCCTCAAGCTGCTCAATCCTGCGCTGCTTGGCGTTCTCGACGGCCTTGGATTTACGGTTGCTCTCGAAGGCAGCATGGCCGTTCTCGAAGAACTCCTTCTGCCAGCGATAGAACAGACTGGGACCAATGCCCAGTTCATCGCAGAGATCGGAGACAGGCGTCTTTTCGACAAGGTGGCGCCTGAGTATGGCGACCCTCTCGGGGCCAGGAAAATGTCGACGCGGCTTGTTCATGGGGAAACCTCCGTTCAGGTTATGCTAACCTAAACAGCGGCTTCTTCCAGATTCGGCTGAGGCAGGACACGACGGGGCGTCTGTGCTCCGGAGGAGCCTTGATTCGAACGCCGAATTGCCGCAACACCGCCGGCGTCAAGTGCGACGTCTTTTAAACCCGCGGGCCGGCTCGCAGGTCGAGCCGAGTTGACAACGAACGCTGCTCGGCATGGGGCAAGGAGCGCCGCAAACGCCTTTCATTCGGCAGAATCCGCAGAACCTCCCGGAGTTTCGCGCAAATCGGCCCAAATTCGAGCCGCTTTTGGTCCGGAACTGCAACTACAGTACCGGCGGAGGTGCGCTCTCCAAGTCAAGGAACTTGCCGAGTGAGCAGGCAAGATCTGCGACAGGACTTCGGCGGTATTGGCTTGCTGTCGCCCCGGCCGAAACCGCTCAACTCGGCTCCGTGCATCGCTGTTGATGTCGGCCGGAACTGGCGGGAATGGCTCATAGCCGAGCGGCCGATGCTCGCTCATCTTGGACCGACCTCTATGCGTGGCATTCAACTTGTGCGTACACCAAATTGTTCCACCTTGCGCTCACAGTGCCTTCAGGCACCCTCTCCCCGCGACCGGGGCGACCCCCCCCTCACCCGGCTTTCAGCCACCTGCTTCCCACGAGCGGGGCGAGGGCGAAAAACTCGCGAAAAGTGCGACATTTTGGGACATTTTGGGACACTCGAAAAGCACCTATCGAACGCACGAAAACATCGGTCGCCTTTGCGTTTGCGCAGAGTGCACCTATCGCCAAAGGGGGGGTGCGCCATCGAAGCGATTCTGCCACCTGTTTGTGGCCCGCGAAGATGCACCGTGAACCCGGCGCCGGGACCGCTCGAGCGATCCGCAGCCACAGTCGGGCGAGACGGAGACTTGCTGAAAAAGTGCCATCCAGTGCCATTTTGTGCCACTCCCAGTTCGGCTTGTTCTCAGTGGAAGCCCGCGAAGATAGAGTGGATTGGTGTCGTCGTGGAGGCACCGATCACCGAGGCCCAATGGATCGTTCAGGTGCATGAACGCTGGTGGAATCGTCCTGTACAAGCAGCGTTGGCCGCAGGACTTCATGTGCTGCTGCTGACCGGTGCAGGCTGTGGCACTGGGAAGGGTCGATCAACTCTCCCGGCAAAGGCGCCTTCGGGGTTACTTGTCTTTCGTGCCCAGGAGTTGCCTTTCCAGTACGAACGGGGCGAGACCGGCTCGGCATGGCCTGTCGAAACGACCGGCGGAGGGCTCGCGCTTCTCGATTATGATGGCGACGGCCGGTTGGACATCTTCCTCGCGCAAGGGGGACCATTGCGGCCGGACGCCGACTCCCAGCTACCGTCCGATGTCTTGCTGAAGAATTTGGGCGACGGCCGGTTTGAGGACGTGTCCAATTCGGTCAATCTCGCGCCCAAGGGATACGGCCAGGGAGTCGCGGTGGCCGACTACGATGCCGACGGCGATCCGGATGTGTACGTTACGCGGTATGGCCGCAACACACTCTGGAGGAACGACCGCCAGCGCGGTCGCTTCACCGACGTGACCGCGGAGGCCGGAGTCGGATGTGGAAGCTGGAGCCTCGGGGCAGCGTTCGGGGACTATGACGGCGATGGCGATCTCGACCTTTTTGTTGCCAATTACTTCGCATTTGACCCGGCAAAAGCGCCGTTTCGCCGCGATCCGAAGACCGGGGCCGCCGATTACGGGTTACCCCAGGACTTCAAAGGTCTGCCGGACGTGTTGTTCCGAAACGAAGGAGACGGCCGTTTTCGGGATGTCACTTCCACGGCGGGCGTGGCAGGGTCGGGTCGAGGCATGGGCGTGCTGGCGACCGATCTCGATGGGGACGGACGACTCGACTGGCTTGTCGCCAACGACGCCCAGAGCAATGCCCTTTGGCGCAACCGGGGCGACGGCACGTTCGAGGATCTGGCTGACCGTCTCGGCCTGGCGGTCAACGGCCAGGGACAGGCCGAGGCCAACATGGGAATCGCATTCGGCGACACCGACGGCAATGGACTGCCTGACGTCGCGATCAGCCATTTCTTTGGCGAACACATGACGCTCTGGTGCGGCTTGACGGGTCCGGACGGCGGTATTCTCTACCAGGATCGGACGAATGAAGCGGGCCTGGCCATCGACAGCCGTCCCCTGACCGGCTGGGGCACGGTCCTGGCGGATCTCGACCTCGACGGGCATCTCGACCTCATGGCGACGAATGGACACATCCGCCGTGAACCCACACAACGATATATTTATGAGAATCCTCCCATCATCTGGCGGAACCTGGGCGATGGCCGGTTCGCGAATGTCACGCGGAGTGCGGGCGCCTACTTCCAGGAGCTGCACATGGGTCGCGGGCTGGCTTGCGGCGATCTCGACGGCGACGGCGACCTCGACCTGGTAGTAGTTCACCATCATGCGCCGAGCGTCGTGCTCTGGAACGAAACAGCCCGCCAGGGGAGCTATCTGATTGTCAGATTCCAGGGACGCGGGGGCAATCGTGATGCGATCGGCTCCCGGCTGGTCGCGCACGTCGGACAGTGCAGCCTGCTCCGAACGATCGACGGCGGCGGGAGCTATCTCTCCACGAATGACCTTCGGGTCCACTTCGGTCTCGGTGACGCCACACACGTCGATCGTCTCGATGTTCACTGGCCGTCGGGAAAGGTCGAATCGCGATCAAACGTGCCCGTCAACACCACGATCGATTGGATCGAAGGCGAGGAATAGCCATAGAGAAGATGGTACAGCCGGCAGAGAAGACCATTTGGCGATCTGTGGCTCTTCTTCCGGAGAATCCTGCGACTGTGTGGTCGGACCATCGACGATCCGTTCTCCTTGGCGCCATCCTGCTGGTGGCCTCGGCGCTGCGACTCGTTCACCTGGGCCAGAACAGTTTCTGGTACGATGAGGTGGTGACGATGCGGCTTGCTCGGACCGAGAGTCCCAGCGCACTTTTCCGGCTGCTCGGCCAGATCGATGCGACCCGCGCCCCTCTGCACCCGCTCATCCTTCAACGCTGGATCGCCCTCTTTGGTCCCGGCGAGTACTCGGCTCGCCTCTTCAGTTGCATTTGCGGTATCATCACAATTGCACTTGTCTACTGGGTTGGTCTTCGGGCTTTTGACAGGACGACAGGTCTGTGGGCGGCCTGGTTGAGCGCACTCAGTCCCCTCCTGGTCTATTATTCGCGGGAAGTGCGGATGTACGCATGGCTGGTCACAGTCACCTGCCTGAGCTGGGGTGCCGTCTTTTCGCATGGCCGTGCGCCCGGTCATCGCTGGCTTGTGCTTTACGGGGTTTGTGTGATCGCCATGGCTTACTCGCACCCACTCGGGCTGTTGATGGCGGGCGCGATCGGGCTGGCGACGCTCGTGTGCCACCGTGTGTTTCGGATTTCATGGAAGGCATGGTGGCTGACGCATCTGGCGGCTGGACTGGCCGTGTTGCCCTGGGTGAGCCACTACATCGGCCACGCGCCGGAATTGATCACAGGGCCACTTCCGCTTCGATTCCTGCTGGGGATGCCGATCGGTTTCATCGGGGGAAACTTTGCTGTTTTGTGCGTCTGCGCGTTATTGATCGGATACGGTCTGTGCTCGGTTGGCAGGCGAGAGGGCGGCGGCCTTCGTGTCGTACTGGAGCAGCCGGCTTCGGCTGTTTCCCTGTTGATCTGGCTGGTGATGCCGCCGCTCGTTCTGTGCCTGTATTCTCTGGTTGCGCATCCGATCTTCGGACCGGCGCGGTACACACTCTTCGTCGGGCCGGCTTATTTGATTCTGGTGGCGCGAGGGCTGGGAAAACTCCCGTTGCCGCTCGGCATCACGACCGCGGGCGCGGGTGCGGTCCTTTCCGGTGCGATGCTGGTCTCCGATGTGTATCGGCCCGACCTGAAAGCCGACTGGAAGGAGGCTGCCGTCTACCTTGACCGGTACGAGCCGGGTGCGCTCGTTGTCGTCGTCTCGGCGGATTCCTCCAGGAACGTCGAGGTCGAGTCGGCCCGCTATTACCTCGGCAAGCACCGAGTCGTAATGCCGTGGTCCGACCAGTCGGGAATCTTGATGCGCTCCGACAACCGCGTCTGGGTTTCGGTCGGCCTGCGAGATGGTCGCGCGGCGGGAGTGCTCCCGGACGAGCTGACCAGGAGCGTAGACGTCCGGCAGGTCATCGACTTTCGGGGACTTCGGCTGATGAGGGTCGATCCCATTGCCAGCGTTCGTCGGCAGGATGACAGGTCCCAGAGTTCCGGCGGGCCAGACCGATGAGACTGATTCGACGCTGGTCTGCGTCTGCTGTCAAAACCTGTTTGCTCTTGTCGGTCGTCTCGGCGGCGTCGGTGTGGCTGAACACGGACTTCCATGCTCCGCCGCGATTCGACGGTGCGGGCTATGCGGTCCTCGGTGAGGCGCTCTCATCGGGCCGGGGATATCGAGAAATCAGTGAGCCGGCATCTCCCCGGCACGCTCATTTCCCTCCGGGGTATCCTGTTGCGCTTGCGTTCCTGTGGTCGATCACGGGTCGTTCGGTCGAGGCCGCCCATGTCTTTTCTGCGTGCTGCACCGTGGCTGCGGTGCTCCTGGCGTGGCGATGGTTTCGCACGATGTATCGACCCACGACGGCCTTGGTCCTCGCGTCCGCCGTTGCGCTCAACTGGACCTGGGGACGGGTCGGGGGGGCAATTCAATCGGAACCGGTTTACCTTTTCTGGGAGCTCCTGGCTGTGCTCGTCGCGATCGACGCCGGCCGGCGCGGCACCGCCCGATCGGGAATCGGTCTCGGACTGGCTCTCGCCGCGTGCGTGCTGGTGCGACAAATCGGAATCTGCTTGGTCGCGGCGGCACTCGTTGACCTCGGCCTGCACAGGCGGTGGAGAGCGCTCTGGTCGATGCTGTTGACCGTGATCGTGCTCTTACTCCCTTGGTTCGGCTGGCTGGTCTCCGTCCGCCACAACACGCAGGCCGAGCTTCTGCTAGAAGGGAGTCTAGTCACCACGATTTCCGGGCAGGCGATGTTCTACCTTCAGAGGCTTCCGGATCAGATAACGGGCCCTGTCGTTGAAATCGGGACGGTGTTCCACAGTTCCACGACTATGGCCGTTCTGGTCAATCTGTGGGCGGTTGCGGCGACAGGCGTCATGATCCTGGGATGGGCGATAGCGCTCAAGACCCATCGCCGGCGATTGGCCAGCCTCGTTGCCTTCGCGACGCTGGCGTTGCTGTTGGTCTGGCCGTTCACGGAAGCGGGCCGGTTCCTGGTCCCGCTTGTTCCCTTTCTGCTCGTGGGTGCGACCGAAGGGCTGGCGCGGGTGATCGACTTGACGCGAATCAAGAGCCCCCGCAACTGGGCGGTCGGGATCGTCCTGATGGTCTCGGTTCCGTACGCGGCGTACGCAATCGTGACCGGCCGCGCCGCGGCCCAGCGCGGGACTCATGCGGATCTGGATGCTGCCTGCCAGTGGATCGCCAGGGAGGCAGAGCGTCCTGGACTGGTCATGACGCTGCGCCCCGGCGAGGTGTTCTGGCAGACGAGGCGGCAGGCGGTCGCACCTGACTCGTCTGCTCCCGACGCGATCGCTGATCGCATCGATCGTCTCGGAATCGCGTACCTGTTGATCGACGAAGACCGGTTTAAGAACGCGTCGCTCAACCCACTAAAGCAATATGTGGAACGGCATCCGGACCGGGTCGCTCTTGTATGGAGCCGGCGCCGCGGCCTGGCATCGGTCCAGATCTGGGAGATCTTGGGGGCAACCCAAGGTCGTCCCAGTGTTCCGCGAAGTATCCAGCCTTTTCTTCGACGATCAGGGCGACCGATGTCGAATCTGGCGGTAGAGTCGACCCAGATCAGACCGGCCGGTGGGCGCCGCGAAGTAGCCGAGCAAGTAGGCCACACTGCTCACGAAGAGATTGACCAGAAGGGGAGACGACCGGGACAGGATGTTGGTGCCGCCGGGCTCGGGCGGAACAATCGTGCGGCAAATCCAGGAAACCGGCACCAGGAGAAGAGCGCCGCAGAGCGGCGGGCCCAAGGTACGCGTCGCGAAGGTGAAGAGCCGTACTTCCAGCAAATGGACGAGATACACTCCGGGAACGAGCAGGTTCGAGAACAGCGTCGTGAGCACCGTGCCCCAGATCACCCCGGCCACGCCCAGTCGGGTCGTCAGGTAATAGCTGAGCGGCAGGTTGACCAGCGACCCGAGAAGTGGCGATATAGCCACCACCTCGACCCTTCCCAGGCCAATGGCCATCTGCACCGGGATCGCGAGCACCATGGGCAGTGCGGCTACCAGGAATAACTGGAGCAATGGCGCATGCGGGGCATAGCGTGGCCCAACCCACAGGTTCAAGAACGGCGCGGCATAGATTCCGGCAAGGAGAGTCACTGGCAGCAGCAAACCGACCAGGAAACGTGTTCCATCGTACTTGAGTCGGTCGAGGCCCTCGAAGTCACGGGATGCCGCCAGGCTCGCCACCGCTGGCACCACGAGGTATGCCAGCGTCCAGCTTGTCTGGCGGATCTGAAAGAAGGCCTTGCTCACGTTCTGATATACGGTGATCGACGGGCCCGGCTTGGCGTCGGGCAGGGCATAGCCGAGGATCGTGGTGTCGAGCTTGTCAGCGAGGACGACACTCAATTGCATCAGGAAAATGTAGAAACCGATCTGGAGCAGCGAGACCATGTCGGCGCGGCGCGGCAGAGCCATTCGCGGCATCGCGTGCAGCTCGCGGCCGATCACCCAGAAAGCCGGCAGCAAGGTACCGCCGAGCACCAGTATGGTCTGGGCCGCGACGATGGCCAGGAAATCGATGCCGGCCCGGAGGCCCAGGACGAGGACCGCGAACCGCAGAAGCAAGATCACCAGGTCCAGCCGCGGGAGGAATTCATACCGTCGCGCTGCCTGCAAGATGCTCGACGCGACGGTCAACACACCGAAGAAGGGAGCCGACAGCGCCTGGATCCAGAGGAGACCGACGATGAGCCGGCGGGAATCTCCCTGGAATTTCGGCGGCAGGCCCAGGTAAGCAATCGCCAGGAGGATGATCATCTGGATGACGGCCATCGCCAGGTAGAACGCCGTGCCGCAGGCAATCAGCCGGTTGACCGCAGGGCGATCGTCTCGCGTCCAGGCAGAGCTCACCTGGCGCGAGAGCGCCGACCCCATCCCGAATTCAAGCAGGAGCTGGATGAACCCGAACCCCCAGGCAAAGACGTATGCCCCGTTCGCCTCGGCTCCGATGGCGTGCTGAACCAGGGGGACGGTCCAGAAGGCGATGATCACCTGGAGAGGGAATTTGAGCGCAATCCACATCGTTCCCCGCCACATGGGAGCCAGTACGGGCTGCATCGTCCGTTCCGGAGGCGGAGTGGAAGGTCCGGGCGGAATCATGATTGATCACTCGGCATGGGAAAGGTCAGGACGGGGCTCCGGAATGGGAGTTTTCAGGATTCTTGACGCCCTCAGCAATCGCAACAAGGATGTAAGGCCGCTCGCGGCTGCTCGTCGAAAGCGGCCGGACGACGTAGGGATTGAAGAGCGACGAGGGGAACGCGTCGCGAGCCAGGATGATCTCATCGGCGCGGGCACGGACCTCGGGACTGATGTGCGTTCGAATTGCGGGGCAGAACCAGGCCGACAGCCTCCAGAATCCTTTGATGCGCAGCCACGGCGATCGTTCGGCCGAGAGCGACCTGGGGCTCCACCAGGCCGCCGATCGGGGGAACTGCGTGTAGAGCCGAACCGTGTTGAATTCCGTGCGGAGCAGGTCGACAAACTCGTGTTCATCGAATTCGCGCCGATGAAACGGGTTCTGCCTCCCTTCGCTGCTGTACACAGGTCGGTTCGGGCTCGAGACGATGAGGATTCCCGCGGGCACGAGAACACGGGCGCATTCGCGGACGAACAGCAGCGGGTTGTCAACGTGTTCGATCGTCTCGAACGACACGACGCAATCGATCGATCGATCGGGCAGGGGGATCGCCTGGGCATCACCGACTCGGGCGTCCAGGCCGTACTTTCGCCGTGCATGTTCGCAAACCTCGGGTGCGACGTCGATCCCGATCACCGAGCTTGCGCCGGCCCTGGCAAGAGCCGCCGCTCCGTAGCCGTCGCCGCATGCAATATCAAGCACCCTTTGGCCGCGAACGAAGTCTTTCGCGAAGCGATAACGACCCAGGTGCTCCCAGAATATCCGGGCATGGGCGTCCTCGGGCACCATGCGCTCGGTGTAGTTGATGGTACTTTGAGAGTCACTCATGCAGACCGCTCCCGAATGATTGACCCCGCACTGCTGCCAGAGAAACTCAAGAAAGCTGGGTTCAACCTACCGTGCAAGCGCATGGCTTCAGTTCCAGAAACAGGAATGATCCGGACGAACCCGCGAAGAGTATACTTCTTTATGACCAGGATTCGCTGGCGAGGCCGGGAGATTGTCATGAAGCACGTTCATCTTTTTGCAAGGTTCTCGGGCCAGCCCGATCAATCAGAATGCTCAAATCGGCTGTTCCCGGGGGGACGATGCGGCGGGACGATTCACTGCTTGACACCCCCTGGAAGCTGGTCGTCGCGGTCGTCGTGGGCATTGCAGTCAGCGCTCTGTGCCTGATCATACCCCTGGGCAATCGGTCCAGGCCGATCGCCCTGATGAAAGCTCCGCCGCAAGCGCCAAGTGTATCTCCGGGGGACGATGATTCTCGTCGCGGAAGGTCCTTCCGAGGCGACTGTCGCGGCCGCCCGACCGTCCGACCCGGCTTCCCTTGATGGAAATCGTCGCTTATTCTGTAGGTGAAGGAATGTGGGCCGGCCATCCTTGGCCGACGCGCTTGAGCAGTGGGTTCGCTCTGGCCAAGTCGCCGAGGCCGGCCGGCGAACCAAGCAAGCCCTGGAGGATCTCCGAGCAATGGACGTTCGTTTCCCTGCAGTCGGTTCCGAGTCGCCGGTGGGCTCGAACAACGAAACGCCTCATCACGCGATTCCAACGTTCAAGACCGACGCCGAGCGGCGGGATTGGCTATTCCAGGCGCTTGGCGAGCCGATTTGCCGTAAGCTGGGGCTTTACCGGTTCCCGGAGAGACTCACCCTTTCGGTCGTGATCCCGGCTTACAATGAACGAGCCACTATTCACGAAATTCTCCGGCGGGTGGCGCGGTCCCGATCAAGAAAGAGATCATCGTGGTCGACGATTGTTCGCGCGATGGGACCCGCGAAATCCTCCGAGAGCTGGAACAGCAGGACGGCGACCTGAAAGTCATCTATCAAGAGATCAACCAGGGCAAAGGGGCCGCGCTGCGTGCCGGTTTCCGGGCCGCGACCGGCGATATCGTGGTCGTCCAGGACGCCGATCTCGAATATGATCCGGCCCAGTTCCCGCAGTTGATCGAGCCCATCGTCGACGACCTGGCCGACGTCGTCTATGGCTCGCGGTTTATCGGTGAGACCCACCGCATCCTGTATTTCTGGCATTCCCTGGCAAACAAGTTCCTGACGCTGCTTTCGAACATGTTCACCAACCTGAACTTGACCGATATGGAGGTCTGTTACAAGGTATTCCGCCGGGAGGTGATTCAAGGGATCACGCTCAAGAGCGACCGGTTTGGCTTCGAGCCCGAGGTGACGGCCAAGGTGGCGCGGTTCAGCTTCCCCGGTGAAAACGGTCAAGCTCCGCGCCTCTGCCGTATCTACGAGATTCCGGTGTCGTACCACGGTCGAACCTATCGCGAGGGCAAAAAGATCGGCCTGAAGGACGGGTTCCAGGCACTGTATTGCATCCTCCGTTACGCGTTTGCCGACTGAAGGAACATACCATGCCCCGGATTGCTCTCTACGTGAGATGGAGCCTGGCGGTCGTTTGCATGGCCGCGTTGCTGCTGATTCCGGATTCCGCAATTGCCCGTCAGGAGCCTGCACCTGCGCAGCCCCAGCCGAATGGACAGGCCGAGACTCCGGCGCAGCCGGGCCAGGGTCCCTCGCAGAGTAAATCGAAACCAAAGGACAAGACCAGCCGCTCGTCGAAAGCCAAGGTGCGCCGCGATCGCCCCGGCTTTTACATGGGCCGGCGGATCGCGCCCGTCATGTCGTGGCAAGGCGTTGACTGGCTATTCCGGGAGACTCGGATCGACGAGGAGCAGCCCGAAGCGATGCTCGACGCACTCAAGATCGCGCCCGGCACGACCGTGGCGGACGTCGGCGCCGGGGCCGGTTATCACAGCATTCGACTGGCGAAGCGGGTTGGCCCCAAGGGAACGGTTCTGGCGAGCGATTTGCAACCGGAGATGCTCGAGATGCTTCGAGCCAACGCCCGCACTGCCGGCGCCACGAATATCAAGCCAATCCGCGCTACGCAGACCGATACCAAGCTTCCCGAGGCGGCGGTCGACCTCATCTTGATGGTCGACGTCTACCACGAATGCACCGACCCCGAGACCGCCCTTGCCGGTTTTTTCAAGGCCCTCAAGCCCAGTGGCCGGCTCGTCCTTGTCGAATTTCGCGGTGAAGTTCCCGAAATACCGATTCTGCCCGAGCACAAGATGACGCTCAAGCAGGTCCGCCGCGAAGTCGAGCCGCAAGGTTTCGTCTTCAGGGAATCGCTCGAGTTCCTTCCCTGGCAGCACGTCATCATCTTCGAGAAGCCGGCGGAAGCGAAAGCGAAGGCCAAAACAGCTCCCGCTCCGGCGACCGAGCCGGGCGCCCGGGAGGCCACGCCGAAGAGCCGGTAGCCAGCGGTCGACACGTCGTGGGCGGAGGACGAACAAGATGGCTTTTGCAGGCGAACTGGAAACGACGGAATACGAGCTTTCGATTTCTCCGTCGGCACTCGAGATCAATCAGCCCAAGCCCCCGTCGACGGGGGTCTCCTTCGAGTTCGCCGCAGTCACGGATCGAGGCAAAGTCCGCACCAAGAACGAGGATCACTTCCTGGTCTCGCAAATCAGTCGCAGGCAGCAGACGCTTTCAACGAATGTGCCCGCAGAGCAGTTACCGTGGCAGGCAGGCGAAGATGGGTACATCATGGTCGTCGCCGACGGCATGGGAGGGATGGCTGCCGGCGACGTCGCCAGCCGGCTCGCCATCAGCGCCGGAATCGAAATCTTTCACAGATCACCCAAATGGGGATTCAAGATCAACAAAAAAGAGGCGCGCGAACTGTTTGAGCGGATCAGCGATCACTTGCGGAAAATTGATCAGACGCTGACGGAGCGTAGTGAAGCCGATCACCGGCTCTTCGGCATGGGTACCACGCTGACTGTGACCTACAGCGTGGGGGTGGACCTCTTCATCGTTCACCTTGGCGACTCGCGTGTTTATCTGCTTCGCGAGGGACTACTGCAGAGACTGACCAAGGACCACACCGTCGCCCAGGCGATGGCCGACGCGGGCTACATTGCTCCCGAGGAGGTGCGCCACCACCGCAAACGACATGTGCTCACCAATTTCTTGGGCGGCCATCACGGCAAGGTGAAAGGTGATGTCCGCTGGCTTCGCCTGCGCGACGGTGATCGCCTCATTCTCTGTAGCGACGGCTTGACCGATATGGTCGACGACGACTCGATCGCTGGCATCCTTCAGAAGCACGAACAGCCCGTCGATGCAGCCCAGGCGCTGCTTGTCCAGGCACTCAACCACGGAGGGCTCGATAACGTCACAATCATCGTTGCCAGATACGGAATTCCCGCCCCTCTTCAACCCGAGGAGCCGAATGCCGGTCTGTGAGTCTGTGATCTAACCCATCTCGTCCACGTGGCGGAACCGGCACCACCGAATCGTTGGTTCGCCTGCTTTAGTGGGGAGAGCTAGCTTGACCGAGACGAGCGTCCGAGAAGGACCGTCAAGAGCGCGTGCTTGATCGATCTCGGAGGGTCCGAATCAGTTCGTGCAGGTCTGGCGGGAGGGGAACTTCAATTCGAAGCACCTGTCCGGTCATCGGATGGACGAACCCCAAGGCGTAAGCATGAAGCGCCTGCCGCGGAAAAGCCACGGGGAACGGGGCACTCTTCGTCGAGCGATAGATGGGGTCGCCGACGATCGGGTGACCGGCCTCCGACAGATGAATCCGGATCTGATGCGTGCGCCCTGTCTCAAGCCGACAGTCCAGCAAGGTCGCGAGACTGCCGAACCTTTCGATCGCTTCGTAATGCGTGATCGCAGTCAGTCCGTGTTCGTGACGGCGGGCCACCCCGCGGCGGCCGTCACCTCGATCCGCCACGAGCGGCCAATCGAAAGTTCCCTGCAGTGGCCGGATCGCGCCCTCGACAACAGCCCGATACGACCGCTCGATCGCGTGCGCTCGAAACAACCGCTGGAATGGCCGGAGGGCCTTGGCCGAATGGATCAGCAAGATGACGCCCGAGGTATTCTTGTCGATCCGGTGAACAATCCCAACGAACGGGTTGGCCTCCTTTAGAGTGCGCCGGAGGTACCGGCCGGCGCGTTCCAGCAAGGTGTCGCGCTCGCGCTCGGGAGTGGGCTGGGTCAGTATTCCGGCGGGCTTGTCGACGATAAGCACGTAGGGGTCTTCATACAGAACTGTCAACCGGCGGGCCGAGGTTTCCGGCCGAGGCCGGCCCGGGTTATAGGAAAGGCACACGTCGACTTCGATATCGCGTCCCGGCTCGAGGCAGGTCTGCCCGCAGACGTCGATCTGCCCGCGCCTGACCGCTTCGAGCGCGGAACGGCGCGATAACCCAAATTGATGAGCGACTCGCTTATCCAACCGCATCGATACGGACCGCCACGGTCACGACGATCAACCAAAGAGACCCGGGAACCAGGATAACGCAAACGGCACCATCGATGCAAAACCGTCGTCACATGCCACGCACACACCCATGTTTGGTTGGACGACCAGGTGTGCCGAGCCGCTTTTCTGTACCGAGGGAGGAAGCTTTTCGTGGAAACGCGCGGAATCATTGGTCCGAACCGGTCAATCCGGCCGATTCCTTAAGCGAGTAAATAACCCGACGATCGCGCCGCAGTGTTGACGGTGCCGAACCGAGCCGGAAGCGCCACGATTGCTTCGGTCCGGATGCAGATAGGCCAGTCAGCAGGACCGTTTGGGCGGGCTCGAGCGGGCGGGAGCAGGACAAGACTCCCCGAAGGCGGTTTTGCTTCCCTCAAGGGATGGGTCGGAGGGACCGCCGAAGACGCCAAGGAGGGTGGAAGCGATGGGTTTGCCCCGGATGAGATCGCCGCGAGGGTCCACGAGGCGACGCGTGGCGCTTTGGTCGGCTCTGGTGACGGGCACGATCTTGCCTTCGGTCGGCTGCCAGGTGGAATACGCAGGCATGACGCTGCCGTCGGGCCGCTATATGCACGATGACGTTCAGTATTTCCCAACCGGGCCGGACTTCCCCTGGGCCAACACCCAGGCGGCGTCACAACGGGCTCGGATGCGTGCCATGGGTATCGAGCCGCCGCCACCGGTCGGAACGGCTCCGGTCGGCGCCGGCGCACTCGACGCGACCCAGAATCCATTGGGGGCGGGAGGCCGGATGACCAATCCTAACACCCAGCCTGGCGTGTTGCCACCCGCAGCGATTCCGCCCCAGCCCGTACCGGGCGGCGGCGCTCTGAATCCCAACGTGCCGGTACCCGGCGTCCCTGCTCCTGGTGTGCCGGCCCCTGGCGTGCCGCAGCCACCACCACCCGGTAACGTGCCGCCCCCAGGTAACCCCTGACGAAACGAATTCCGGAAAGCTTTTCACCCAGTAAGACGCCCTGGCCAAAATCCAGCACGGCAAGATGGCCTGCCCCAGTTTGCCCTGTCGAGATCAAATGGCCGGTTCCCAGAGCCGGCCCATGATTCCTCGACGACGCCAAGGGGATCTGCCCGTCTCGTCGTGCTCTCTTATTGGCCCGGCACATTCGATCCCCGAGAAGATCACCGTCTTCGCGGCCGGGGCGTTGACCCGCTCTTACGTAACCTCTACAGTTGGCAGAATCCTCAGCGATCCGAGAGCGACGACCTATGATCACGAATGGCGTACAGGTTGGTCAGATCACGCTGGGCATCTACGCCGTCTTACTCTCAGTGGGTGGACTGATCGGTTATCTCAAAGCCGGTAGCCGTGCTTCACTGATCGCCGGCTCGATCAGTGGTCTGACAGCCTTCGCAGCCGTGGGCCTCTCGGCGGCGAGTCCTCGTTGGGGACTTCCACTGGGGTTGATCCTCTCGATCGGTCTCTTCCTGCTGTTTGGCTATCGCTACGCAGCTAAGACCCGCAAATTCATGCCCAGCGGTCTGCTCGCAGTCGCAAGCTTGGTCGTCTTGGCCGTGATGTTGTTCATTATCAACGGGACTGGGTCATAGACGGGCCACGCGAGATGGGGTGGGTTTGCGCCATTCCCCAGCTTACGTTGTCCGCGCCGCCGTCCGGTCCACCTTGAGACGATCTTACGGGAGTGTGGCCGTGATCGTGCGGTCGCCGTCTTTCACGGTACGAACGCTCATTTTCAGCACGTTGTTGGGACTCGCGTTCGCGATGATCCACGCCAGATTGCCCCGCTGCTCGGTCAAATATCCATTTACCGAGCGGAGCACATCTCCGATTCTCAAACCCGCTTGTTCCGCGGCAGTACCGGCGTAGACGTTGGTGATTTTCATGCCCTTGCGCCCATCGGCGAGATTGACTGGCTCCTCGTCAATCCCCAGAACACGTCTCCCTTGTGCCACGGAGGTCGTCGTCCCCGCTGCCGGCGCAACATAAGCCGGAGAGTACCCGAATCCGGCGGCCGGAGACATGTTGCCGTAGCCCATGCCGGGCATACCGTAACCGCCTCCATATCCGTAGCCGGGGTAACCATAGCCGTACCCGTAAGGAGACCCGTAGCCGTAGCCTCCCAAGCCGTAGCCATAGCCGCCGTAACCGAGGCCGTAGCCTCCCAGACCATAGCCACCGTAACCAAGGCCGCCGTAACCGAGGCCGTAGTATGGATAACCGTACCCAAGGCCGTAACCATAGCCGAGTCCGTACAATCCGCCGTAGCCAAGGCCATACCCTAGTCCGTATCCGTAGAACGGATAGCCATAACCGAAGCCGCCGTAACCAAATCGCCCGAAACCGCCTAATCCGCCGAAGCCACCACGGAAGCCACCGAAACCGCCGCCGAAGCCGCCACCGAAGCCGCCCATGTGGCCGCCGCCAAATCCACCGCCACCGAAGCCACCACCGCCGTGCCCACCGCCACCACCACCGCCATGGGCAAAGGCCGACGTCTCCGAGACCGTCCAGATTGCGAGGGCCGACGCTACAACGATAAGCGACCATTTCACAGGGCCGCGCCGCAATGGAATCAACATGGCTGTATTCCTCATCAAATGGGCTGTCGGGCCGTATCTTCGTGATCGCAGCTTTTTTGGTTGGACTTCGCCGAAGCTCGAAATCGGCCCGACAGTCCTGCCTACTTTCATTCTATCAAAAACGGCAGACGCGTGCGCAAGGCTCATCGAGAAGAGTTGGCGGTGGAGCGCCCGGATCCGGCGGCTCACCCGTGTCGGCGGCGCGATCTTCAAAACGGCGCGCACCGTCGTATTGTGAACAACACCGCGCGGCTTCGTCGGCGAATTTTCCGCGGAACCTGCAGCGTGGTTTCTGGTTTAATCAAGGGAACGGTGTGCGGATGGGTGTGCGTGCCATCGTCGAGGGACGGACTCGCACGGTGGAGACATTCCATGGCTCCAGTGGAATCAACGAGTCCTGATCGGTCAGCTTGCTTCGGCTAGGAGACTCGTGCTAAGTTAAAGGCAAAGGGGGACACTGACATGATTTGCGCGGGGATAACTCATCTGGCGATTCGGCTGCATCAGCGGCGGGAGCTGACGTGTCGCTTCATCGCGGCCGTGGGCATGGGGTTAATTCTCGCATCGGGGTCAGTGGCCCTTTCTTTCGAGCCTTCCCCCCAGCAACAGGAAGAACCTGCGCGAAAGACGACGCGAGACGAGGCCCGCAAAAGTCCGGGCCCAAAGAACAGCGTGGCCAAGCATGCCACCAAGCAGGGCCAGAAGAATTCTGTTGCCGAGACCCAAAAGCAGAAGACGGTGATTCCGGAACGACCTGTGAAGGCGGTGACCTTGCCGAGCATGACTTCTGCGGATCTCGATCGTCTGATCGCCCGGCACCTGTCCAAGAATGACCCCAAGGTCCAGCCGGCGGCGCTCACGACAGACGTCGAATTCGTGCGGCGGATTTTCTTCGATGTGATCGGCCGGCCTCCCACGCCCGATCAAGTTGAGTCGTTCCTGCGCGACCACTCCAAGGAGAAGCGCTTGCGGCTCGTCGACCTGCTCTTGAACGGCCCCGAGTACGGTCGAAACTGGGCGAAATACTGGCGTGACGTGGTGATGTTTCACGCCACGAACGAGAATCTGAACCGGGTGCGCTTCGACGCGATGGAGGGTTGGCTGGCCAAGCAATTCCAGGCAAACGTGCCCTGGGATGAGATCGTTTCGGAGCTGATCACGGCCACTGGTCGCAATGACGACAACGGCGCAGTGGCGTTCGCCTTGGCTCACGAAACCCGACCAGTGGAGATGGCTGGAGAAGTCTCGCGGATCTTCATGGGTGTCCAGATCCAATGCGCCCAGTGTCACGACCACAAGACCGACTCCTGGAAACGGGTGCAGTTTCACGAATTTGCCGCGTTCTTCGCCGGTGTGAGGCAAAAGCAAGTGGTCCCGGCCAGCAAGGGCGAGCGTCCAGTGATCTCGGTAGTCATACAGGGCCCACGGCGTTATTCGATGCCTGATATGCATAACCCCACCAAGCAGATTCCGATCGCGCCGCGGTTTTTCCTGTCCGGCTCGCACTCGACGTCCGCGCTCGCTCTTCCCGACACTTTGGATATTGCGCAGCGGCGTGCCCTGGCCGCGTCGTACGTGACCGGCCAGGACAACCCATGGTTTGCCAAGGCATACATCAACCGGATCTGGTACGTGCTGATGGGCGAGACGTTTTACGAGCCAATCGACGACATTGGTCCGGAACGGACACCCAAGGCTCCCGAGGTTCTCGATCCACTCGCCTCTCAATGGCAGAAAGGGGGTTACGACATTCGCTGGCTGTTCCGGACGATCCTCAACACCGAGGCGTACCAAAGACGAGTACGATCGACGGCGAACGCCGCGGGCAAGACCCCGTTCGCGTCCAACTGCCCCAGCCGCCTCAGGGCCGATCAGGTGTATGACGCTTTGATGCAGGCATTAGCAGTCCCCGTGGACTCGGACGGCAACATGGTACGTCCCAACGGCAACGGCCGCGGCCCGGGTCAGGGTAACACGCCGAAGAATGCCCAGCGGGCGCTGGCTCGGCTCAGTCAAAACGACCCCAAGCGGCTCCAAAGTCTGAGCCTTGGTGACCCACAGCGACTGTTGAAGAAGGCACAAGGCAAGGGCGCGGGCCAGAAGGCTGCCCAGGCCGTCGGGCTGGCGTCCCAAGTTGGCAAGAAGGCCGCCGCTGCCGCGCGCCCCGGGGGGCAGAGAATGCTCTTCGACCGGCTGTTCGGAATCGATCCCTCGGTCGCCAACGAAGATGTCGTGGGGACTATTCCCCAGGCTTTGTTCCTGATGAACAGCCCGCTCGTCAGCAATCGGACCCAGGCGCGACCGGGGACGTTTCTGGGTCAGATCCTCAACGTCGCGCCCAGCGACCGCGCGGCCTTGGGCGCTCTTTATCTCCGGGTCCTGTCGCGCCAGCCCACGAAGCAGGAAGTGGAAATCTGCGGGCGGTACATGGCGGGCGTGGGCAACCAGGCCGAGGCGTTTGAGGACATTTACTGGAGCCTGATCAACACGACCGAGTTTCTGACCCGGCGCTAGAAGCATCCTCGCGGAAAGGTGAATGACCATGACGCTCGAAAAAGAGACAGCCCACGTGTCGATGGACGGCGCGGGGGTGATCGGCCGCCGACATTTCCTCCAGACCATCGGCCTCGGGACGGCAGGCCTGGCAGCCTCCGGCGCGATATCTCTGAGCTTCACCGACTGGATGGCCGTGCACGCCGCCGATATGAGAAAGCGCCAGATGGCTTGCATTTTGCTCTGGATGGCCGGCGGCCCCAGCCAGCTCGAGACCTTTGATCCCAAGCCGGGGACGGAACACGGCGGCGAAACCCGTGCCATTGAGACTGCAATTTCGGGCGTCTCGATCGCCGAGGGCTGGAATCAGACTGCCAAGACGATGAAGGACATCGCGCTCGTACGCTCCATGACCAACAAAGAGGGGAACCATCAACGAGCAACATATCAGCTGCACACGGGCTATGTGCCGTCGGCGACGATCAAGCACCCTCATCTCGGCTGCTCGATGGTGAACGAACTGGGTGAGAGCAAGTTTGATTTGCCGCATATCGTGAGCATTGGCGGCCCGACAATCGGCGCGGGCTTCCTGGGCGCGGCGCTCGAGCCGTTCGTGGTCCAGAATCCGCAGAAGCCACCCGAGAACACCCAGCCCAAGGTCACCACCGGCCGTTTCCGCCGCCGATTGGTCCTGCTCGAACACCTCGAGGGAGCCGCTTTCGAGCGCACCGGAGGCGCCGACCGCGTCAAAGACCACAAGGCTCTGTACAATCAGACCGCCAGGATGATTCTGTCGCCTCACATGCGGTCCTTTAACCTCGATGAGGAGCCCGAGCCGCTCCGCGACGCCTACGGCCGGACACCGTTCGGACAGGGATGCCTGCTGGCCCGACGGTTGGTGCAAGCCGGCGTCACGTTTGTCGAAGTCCGCTCCAACGGCTGGGACACTCACAAGCAGAATCACGAGAATGTCGCCAAGCTGGCCCACGACGTCGACCCGGGTTTCGCCGCCCTGATCACCGACCTGAAACAGCGAGGAATGCTGGAACAGACGTTGGTCGTCTGGATGGGTGAATTTGGCCGCACTCCCAAAATCAACCCCAACGCAGGCCGCGACCACTTCCCTAAAGTTTTCAATGTAGCGCTGGCTGGGGGCGGGGTCCGCGGAGGACAGGTTATCGGTTCGTCGAACTCTGACGGCACCGACGTCAAGGATCATCCTGTGAGCGTACCCGACCTCCTGACTTCTCTGTGCCATTCTCTCAAGGTCAACCCGGCGAAAGAGATGATGTCGCCGATCGGCCGCCCGATCAAGATTGTCGACGGTGGCAAGATCGTCAGCGGACTATTCGGTTAAGTCCCGAACGATCGCGATCGCTTCCCCGATTGCCCGGCGTGAATTCCTCACGACCGGCATAACTAGCAGAATCGCCAGTTTGGGGCGATTCGACACAAGCCGCGTTCAACGAATTCGAGGAAACGAGAGAGCCGCGATAAGGAACGGAGCATTCGGTCCGGACGCCGATAAGTCCGGTGAGGATAAAGGACCACCGGGAGCATCCCTAGAGAGCGCGCTTGCGCGGCGGTTGGATCCGACGCAGACGAGGGAACGCGTGCTGCTTTGGCCGATCGACTCGTGCGACCGGCCGTGGGGATCGAGCGGAGCTCGCTCTTCACCGGTTGGCTACGATCAGGAGGATCGTCAGATGAGGAATCCCCGCGCGAACGGCGGCCGGTCATTCGCCCATGCATTCCGGCCTGCCCTGGAGGGGCGGCTCGAGGAACGTGTGATGCTCTCGCATATCAGCAAAGCACACACGACTTCTCACTTCCTGCTGACCCACACGAGCCCGCGGCCTGCTTACAATCTCAGGCAGCCGCCGTTTCTGGCACAGCATGCGCCGCCGTACAAACGAGGGTTTGTGCGGATCACCTCGATCGGGACTCAAACCGCCCATGGTGGCCAGGACGTCGAGGTGACGGCCCCAGACGGCTCACACTACATGATCAGCCTGTCATACACGTCAAATACCTTGGCGACGAACACCGCAGAGGGATCAAACGGTCAAGGAGGAGCGTCGTCTCCCACAACGGTCGCTCAGCTCGTGGCGACGCAGTCGGCAAACTATCCTCAGCCGATCGGAACGGTCCGCGCTTATGCCATGTCAGACGGGCGGGTGGGTCTCATCGTCGATGGATCGACCCAGAACACCGAGCTGACGATCAATCCCCTGGGAGAACCCCAGAAAAAGGGTTACGCTCACAGTTTTGCCTACGGTGAATCGACCCGAAGCCACGTTTTGAACGTGGGTCAGATCACGGTCAACAGTGGCGAGATCGGCTCAATCCTTGGCTTCCAGGACACCGAGCTGTCGGGACCTGTGGTCGTCAATGGAACGGCGGCAATCGACCGGATCGCGTTCGCGTCTATTCTGCCGGGCGCTTCGATCACGACCGGAGGCGATGTGAACACCCTCGACGTGCTCGACGGCATCGATCTGAGCGGCGCCGGCACCGGCATCTTTATTGGACGCGACTTGAACCTGCTTAACGTCGGCACGAACATCACACTTTCCGACGGCGCCGTTTTCTCGATTGGTCGTAACCTCGGGCTCGTGAGCCAGCCTCCCAAGGGAACAGGAACCGGCACGAACTTCCTGACGCTGAACTTCAACTCGATCGCCAACACGACGATCACGGTGGCCGTTCCTCCACCGGTTGGTGCCTACATCCAGGGCAACGTGGTGATCGACACCGCCAATGGCAGCGCATTCTTGATCGGAAATAACATTTACAACACGATGTACATCGAAGGCGGGATCATCGGGTTCTCCGGCATGTTGATCAATACGTCAGGAACCCCGATGAGTCCACCGTTCGAGACCAAGATCTCGACCGACCCGCAGGGGTTCGTGACCGCTCTCCAAGGGGCAAGCGGCTGAGACGCCCCGATTGCCGGCAGCGCTGGATCGAGCGACCGCGATCGACTCGTCGAACGAAGAAGGACACGGCACACTCCCTCTTGTGGCAAGGGGAGCGTGCCGTGTCTGTTCTCGTGATCAAGCGGGAGCCCCCAGACTGGCCCACGTGCTCCAAGTGGCCCAGCTTGGCTGGTCATTCCAGTAAACATTCCCGTCGGAACCGACCGCGAAGGCGAACGGAGCGGTGCTGGACTCTGAGGCCACGGATAATGACTCAGCGTTGACACCGGTTGCCAGACTGCCCAGGCCGATCCACGCGTTCCAGTGCCCAAAGATTCCATAGCTCGAATAAACCTGGCCGCTACCGCTGAGCGCGAATTCGTTGATGCCAGAGTCGGACACGACCGCCGACATCTCGACTACCGGACCGGGCGCCACACCCATCCCCACAAGCGACCATCCCAGCCACGATCCGTTCGGGTTCTCACCATTCAGGAAGATGCCGCCCGCGCCGTTCTGCATCGATACAAAGGGCTGGTTGCGCAGCGTGATGGCGGAGATCGCCGCGGCGCCGACCCCGATGCCGACTGGCGACCAGCCAGACCAAGAGCCGTTCGTATTCCTGATCTTGTAAAAAACATCATTGAGCCCGTTGATCATGAAGACATACGGCTCATAAATAGCCGGCGCCTTCGACACTTGCACAACGCCCGTCGACACCGAAAGCGCGCCGACATGGACGCCCACAACCGACCATCCCGCCCATGATCCGCCCGCGAGCTGATAGTTGTAGAACACATCGTTATTGCCATTGATCATGACAACGTAGGGCTCGTTCGCGATCGGGATCACCCCAGAGGATATCGCTTCGGCGCCCACCCCGACCCCGACGGGCGACCAGCCATTCCAGTTTTCACTACCGTTCACATAATTATAATAAACATCATTTTGTGAGTTTAGCAGGAAAACGTAAGGCTGGAGATTCGGGGTGACGAGGACGGTTCCCGTGGAAATTGATGTTGCGCCGACACCACCACTAATCGGGACCCATCCGTTCCAGACGGGCTGACCGCTGGTCGTGAGCGTGAGGAAGTCGTAGGAGACAGTTCCCGACTTGTCGATGGCGAACACAGACGGAACCCCGTATTGCTCGACGGCGGACACCACTGAAGCCGCCAGAAGCTCACGGCACTCAAGCGGCTCGAGAACCGGCGCGGACCTGTGAGGGCGGCGGCCAGCGTTCGAACGGCTGGCGGCCGGATTTCGCACGAGAACAGAAGAACGTGCTATCCCCACGTTGCACCTCTCTACGATTCGGGAATGGTACTGGGAATTGATTCCGTGACTGACCGTCTACCGTTTTTGCAACGACAAGTGGGACCACCACGGCGAGGGATCAGCCGTTGTCAGCTTGTAATGCCCTTTGTCAAATGCATGAAGGCAGTTTCGAGGTTGATCTCGTCCTCCTTGAAAAGCGTCAGCTCATATCCCTGCTCGACGAGACGGTTCGCCAGGAATCCGTACTGGTTAACACCTTCGTTGAGCTTGACAATCAGCACGCCGTTCTTGTCTTGGACGCTCTCGACCTCGGGCTGGTTTTCGAGCAAGCCAGCAGCGTCGGTAATCCTGTCGGCGACGCTGATATTGAGCACGATGTCGGTCCGGACTTGCTTCATCACGTCGGTAACCTCGCCGTTGACGAGCAGGCACCCTTGCTCGATGATCCCGATCTTGTTGCAAATGTCGGCGAGCTCGGGGAGGATGTGGCTAGAGACTAGGATGGTCTTGCCCATGTTTCGCAGCTCTTTGAGCAAGGCACGCATCTCGATCCGCGCGGGGGTCAAGGCCCGACGCAGGTTCGTCCAAGAGCAGCACTTGAGGGTCGTGCAGCAAGGTGCGGGCCAGCCCAAGGCGCTGGGTCATACCGCGCGACAGGCTGGTGACGAGTGCGTCGCGTTTGTAGGTCAGGTCAACCAGTTCCAGCACTTCTTCACAAATCTTTCGCCGCGCCGCTCCCTTGATTCGATATGCCGAGGCGAAAAACTCGAGATACTCGATCACCTTCATGTCGTCGTACACGCCGAAGAAGTCGGGCATGTAGCCGATCACGCGGCGGATTTCCTTTGATCCGGTGTAAATTGAGTGGCCGCAGACGGTGGCCTCGCCCCACGAGGGGTTGAGGAGCGTTGCCAGGATGCGCATTGTGGTCGTCTTGCCCGCTCCGTTGGGGCCGATGAATCCATAAACGTCGCCTTGCTGAAGCGTCAGATTGAGCCGGTTGAGAGCGTAGAGCTCGCCGTACATCTTGGTCAAATCATGGGTTTCGATCATCGGAATGCAACCTCGCTGGTTATTCTGCTGTTCAATCTGAAAGACGAGTGAGATCACCCGGCATTCTTTGCTCTACGGATTCTTGAGAGGCAGGATGATGCGGACGATCGTCAACTGATCAACTTTGGGAGGGGACGGCACGTTGTCCAGCGCGAGCCGCGCGCGGGCGCTTGATCCGTGCCACGAGCATGGGGCGTTGCAAGAGCAGTTGGCCGGTCAAATCGACATCCTGAAGCGGCGAGTTGCTGAGAGCATTGGGTTTGCCCAAAACCGATTCGCTGTCATGGAACATGACGGCCAGTAGAAGATCGGCCCGGTTGATCTTGAAGTTGTCTGGATTATACGGTTGGGCCGAGAGGTAATTGTTGGCTTTGGATTGCAGGAGTCCCGAAAGAGAGCGGTCATTCGTGAACCCAGGCCCGACGCGGATGGTGGCGCCCGGCGCGATGTCGCCGACAAGATACACCTTCTTGCCAATGGCCAGAATCGCGTCTTCGAGGGGAATGGCCTGGAGATTCTTGATTGTGCCGGAGAGAACGTCGGTTCCGGCGGGCACTAATTCCGACTCGACGAGCGGACTGGCTGGACCGATCCATCGTGCCATGAAGCACTTGGTGCTCCAGATGGGGATGCGGACGCCTTCGAGCCGCTTGACGTCTCCCATGGGCTGATAGTTGTAGCCACTGCCGCCGAAGTTGAACCGGCGGCCGGAGCTCCCCATGCCGCCGAACTGATTCTCGGGTGCGCTGAACCAGCTCAAGACAACCTCGGTCCCGGCGGTACTGCCCGATTCGGCCGACGAGTCCTGCTCAGGGGGCGCGTCACGATCGAGCGGAAGCGGGATTGCCCGGATGCTGTAATCGCGATTCTGGGGACTGAACAGGCTAACCAGGCTATGGCCGCGCGCGAGCTCGGTTTGTTGATCAACATCCACAATGTCAACTTTGTTGACCAGCAGATCATTTCCTTTGAGCAGATATGCCGCGTAATAGGCGACGAGGCTGACCGTGAGCACGATCGTGGGGAACGTGATCCAGGTCAGTTCCATGCGTTTGAGCACTTTTTTGAGGAAGAAGTAGTCGCCCGGCCCGATCAGCAGGATATACAGGAAGATGAAGAAGGCTACCCAACCGAAGGGGATCAGCTTCACGCCGGGAAACTGCTCAAGTGCGGCGCGAAGCTGCGTTGACAAGTCAGTAACGCCGTTCTGATAAACCGGGCGCCCCCCACCGCCGAAGATGGCCGCGCCGCTCTGGTCGGTTGAAGGCTGCCGCAGGTCGAGGGCCCGAACCCAGAACTGCGGACGATCGGGCCACTGGGCAAATGGACTCTGGTCCACGTCGAACGTGATCAATGTCACGCGTCCAAACCCGTAGCAGCCCCGGAGGACCAGGGGAAGGCTCGACATCACGCTCAAGACCTTTCCTCCCCGCTCCTTGATTCCCTCGAGCTTGGCGACCATCACGGCTTTCGAGCCGGCGGGCGTGATCGGCTTGGCCGAGTTGGCGAAAATGTCGAGCGCCGCAAGCGAAGTAACCCGCTCCTGCCCGCTGGGCAGGCCGGGCAGAATCGGGGCAAGGATGCTGTCGCGCACGGCCTGCCAGTTGGCGCTCACGGCAACCACCACGTGGCCGCCCCGCGCGACCCAGTCCACGAGGGCCTGGCCGCGCAGGCCCTCGAGAGCCGCCAGAACACTTCGATCACCGGTATCCACGACAATCGCACGAGCCGCGTCATAGCCGTACCAGCGACCGGGAATGGAGCCGCCCAGGGTATCGATACGAGCCGTGACAATCTCCTCGAGGCCGCTGTTGGACCGCGACGAAGCCCCTGCCTTGAAACCGGGCAGTTGGGCAATCATCTCGACTCCTTGCGGTCGGCCCATGGTGAGGATCATGTTCTCGTTGGGCATGATCGCATCGGGGGGCTGGGGCATCGCCATCGACTGGGATGCTCCCCCCGCCCGGCGCCCGTGAGAGTCGAACAGCCGGACCGTGAATTCCGGCTCGCGCGAGCCGGGACGAGCGTAAGCCGTAAATCGCTCGCTCTTGTTGGCACCTACCGCGACCGGCAACCGGAACGACGCCGGCGTGCCGTCGTCGTCGCCAACGACGACTTCCATGAAACCGCTGAAGCCCTCGGTGCCTCCTCTGAGCTGCACCCAGACCGGCGTCCATGCGCCAACCTTGAACGAATTCGACGCCCTCATCTCCGAAATCGAGGCATCGAAGCCGACTCTCATGTTCTCGACCTCGACCCCCCGCGAACCGCGCTGGGCTACGGCGGACGTGGGCGCCAAGAGGGAAAACGCGACGGCGCAGAGGATCGCATGAGCGGCCCGACGACCGTGGTGTTGCGGGCCTCCGCTCTTCTGGAATCGGAATCGTGTCGTCGTGGGCTCAGAATGAATCATCATGGGCAGCGATCGTTGTTGGATGAAGAAGGAAGCAAACGTCAACTCGGAGGAGTGTCCCGATCCAGGGAACAGAACGTTGCAGACAAACGTAGCCCCGATGATTGCCCCAGGAACCGGATCGCCTCAACGGCCGGGCGCGAGGCTCTTCATGGCTTCTCCGCAGGGTCGCAGACACACGGGACACACTGGCAGCCCGGACACGCCCGGCCGTACTTGCGGATCACGGCGTCCTCGAGCTCGATGCCGCGGATATTCGCCAGGGTGGCCAGCCAGGCGAGAACATCGGCCATCTCCGCAGCCAGCTCATCGCGTGTGCCGGAGCGGAGGGCCGTCGCCAACTCACCGAACTCCTCGGTCAGCCAGAGGAACGTCGCGGCATCGCCCCGCGCCGCGTCCTTCTCGCCGTACATTTGTAAGATCATCCGCTGGAGCGCCGAGAGTGTCAAGCCTCCCGCGGTCTGGGTCGTCGGTTGCATGGCACCATCTTACAGGCCGCGCCCGCTTCGGTGCGAGCCGAGTTGTCCGTTGCGGGCTTTTGGAAGTTCGCTCAGGTCAAGAAGAGCATTCTCAAAATCGCCAGGTTCGAATTCCGAAACCCGAAAGAAGCCACAAATGCGGCTTCCGGATGCGAAGAGCCGCCCTGGGTTTTCGTCTCGCTATTTCGGATCTCGTGCTTCGGATTTCGGATTCAGAGTTACGGACTACGCGTCTGGGTTTTGAAGCTGCTGCAAAAGTGCCTTGGCCTCGGGATGGTCGGGGTCGGCCTTCAGGATGCTGTCGAGGATGGCCCGCGCAGCATCACGGCGGTCCAGGCCGAGTTGCGCTCTGGCAAGCTTGACCCTGACGTCGTCGGGCTTCTTGATCTTCAGCTCGAGCGCCGTCTGGTATTCCTCGATGGCCTTGGCGTACTCTTTCAGCCTGGCCTGGGCATCGGCAAGCAGGACGTGGATGGCGGGGTCATAAACGTTGATCTGGAGACATTCGCCGGCCCATTTCTCGGCAGCGGCGGCATCGCCTCGCGCCAGGTGGCGCTCGGCCAGCGCCTTGCGGACGTCGATGTTGTCGGCGTCCAGCGACGCGATTGTGGCCATGTCGCTCAGGAATTCGCGGGTCTTGTTCTGCCGCAGGTGAACCCGCGCCAGCCACGAGACCCACTGAATTCGAAACGGATCATCATGGTGGGTGATCTCGAAGAGCTTCTCGGCCTCATCCAACTGGCCGGCGTTCATTTTGAGCTCGCCCAGGAGGTCGATGACCCGTTCGTTGGGTTTCTGGGGGTCGAACGCCGGCTCGAGGACTTCCAGAGCAGCGTCGTTGTCACCGATCGTCACCAGGAGCTTGGCTTTGACGAAGCTGGCCAGCGGATGATGCGGCTCTAGCTTGAGGGCCTTGTCGGCGAACGGGCGTGCCTGCTTGAGGTCGCGGACGGTGAAGTGCTCGTAGGCGATCTTGGCGTTTAGATCGGGATCATCGGGCTTTTCCTTGAGCCGGCGCTCGAGCTCCGATAACGGCACCGGCTCATCGCTCACCCGCGTGCGGATCGTCTTGACCAACTCGTCGAGATAGGCGAGATAGCCTTTCTCGAAGTCTTGCTTTTCGACGTGGAAGCTCTGCGCGACCGCACGATCGGTGGTGAGACCGCGGCGATAACCCATGAGCATCTTGATCTGAGCATCAGGGCCGAATCGTTTGAGCATGTACCGGGCGTAGAGCTGGGCCTGGCAATAGGCCATCTGGCGGTCGTCGGGCTCATTGGGCCGGATGAAGCCGAGGTTGATCGTGTCGAGATTCAACAGCTTGGTGCGCTTGGGCACGCGCTCCAGCAAGAGGCGGTTCCAATCCTGCGGGCGGGGATAGCCCTCGCTGTCGACGGCCAGCGCCTCGGTGTACCAGTGCGGGATGTTGAACTCGGTCTGTTGCAAGGTGATGACGTGGACGAATTCGTGCGTGAGCACCCGCGCCCAGTTGAAGGGGACGCGAGTGGCGCGCGGGCTGGCCAGGGCGACGACCCGGCCGGTGCAGGCGCCGACCGTCGGTACGAACGGCAGACCCACGGTCCGCCCGCTGAACCACTTGTGGTTCTTGAGGATCTCGATCTTGCTCTGACCGGAGGGTGCGTAGCCGAATCGCGCGGCGAGGACCGGGTAGATCGACTCGAGGTATCGAGACATGTATCGACCCAAGAGCTCATCCTGCGTCGGGTCGAGCGACACGCTGAAATGCCGGGAATCGATGCGGGTATAGGAGGCCATGTGGTTGAGGACCTTCATCATGTTATCGGCCCGCACGTTGAACGGGTCGGCGTTGAAGGCGGCCTCGAACAGACTTCTGGCCTCGGTCTCGCGGCCGACTTGCATGTAGAGCATACCCAGGCCAATCGGTGCGTCAGGACGGCCTGGGTCGGCGGCTGCAGCCAGAAGGAAGGCACGTTCCGCCGAGTGGTACTTCCGACGGTCGGCGAGCCGCTCGCCCAAGGCGGCGTAGAAAACGGCGGGCCGGGGGTTATTCTGAAGCGCCGCGAGCTCGGCGGCGGCGGCCCCAACGGGATCGACCAGAAGCCGACACGCGGCTGCCAGCCGGGCCAGCGCCTCCTCGTCACGCGGGTTCTCGGCGACAGCCTTGAGCGCGGCAGTCTTGGCGTCGTCAAACCGCTCGTCCGAGATGTTGAGATCGGCCAAGAGCACGTAAGCCGGCCCGTAGTGGGGATTGGTGGCGAGCGCTCGCTCGGCCTTGCTACGGCCGGCAGCCAGGCGGTAGCCCTGCAGATCAGCCTGGCCCAGCGTCACCAGCGTCTCGGGCGCGAGCGGATTGATCTGCTGCGCTCGAGACAGCTCGCGCACCGCTGAGCGCTCGTTGTATCCGGAGAGAAACAGCCGGCCCTCCTCGAGCGGGGCTCGCCAGCAATTCGGATCGGTACGCAGAGCGGCCTCATCGATGTCGTTCAGGACGTCGTTCAACGCATCGCTCAGCTCTTCGCCGCGCGCACTTGCTCGGTAATATCGCTCGGCAGCCTGTCCCACCAGGACCAGCGCCTCGGCCGACTTGACGATCTCGGCCTTCTTTTCGTTGTAGCGGTCGACAAACCATTTCCAAGCCACGACGGACCTGTCGAGCTCCCCCCGCAGCTCCAGAAGCCGGGCCGAGATCCACCGCGCCGCGAAGGTGGTCGGGATCGAGCTTCAGGGCCGCAAGCGCAGCCGTCTCGGCGGCCTGCCAGTCGCCGCGGGTGAGATACACGTCGCCGAGCTGTGCACGGATGTCTGGATTCTTGGGGTCGCCGGCCGCGGCCGCCTCCAGCCCCTTGATCGCCTTGGCATATTCGCCCTGGCTGGCCTGGCTCTCGGCTTTGTCAAGAGCCATCCAGGCTTGCTGCGCGGGAGTCAGCCAGCCCGAACGTTTCTTCGCCTCATTCTCGACCGCTGTCAGAGCCTCTTCCGCTTCGGCGTACCGCCCGTTCCGGAGCAGCCGCCGCGCGTCGTCCAGCTTGACACGACTCGCCTCCGGCGCATCGGCCGCTGGCTTGGCCTCCGGCTTCTCTGCCTGGGAAACCGCCACCACCAGAACCATCACGATGCCATGAACCATACCTCAGCCCTCCTTCGCCCCTTTCGTTCCACGTTAACACAGAAGCAGCCGAAATGGCACCCTTGGCAGAGACTCGGGAACGGGAAGCGGGGAATTCGGTCCCAGGAACTTGTTCGGTCTCGCCATGACTCTGTCTCGACAATTATGCTTAAGAAAGCGATTCCATCACGCCGATCAAATGGGTGAGTTCGACTGTTATGACGGGTCGGCTGCATTGTGCACGAGACGGCGGGAGGAGGAGGGTTGCGTGATGGCCCCTGGGGCGGGAAAACAGGCCCGCCGGGGCCTTTGGACGTGGTGGTTGGCGATTGCAGTTGTGACATGCGGGTGTATGAATCAACAGTTGCAGCTCACTACCCGGCGCACGCTTGGCAGCTTGCCCGACCTGCAGTACCAGCAGGTGATCGACAACCTCGCCACCATTGCAGCGAACCCCGCCTTCCTGCCTTATCTGGCAGTCGTGGGACAGGGTTCGATCCAGGTCACAGACAACGGTAATGCGCTCTTGGCCCTTGGCGTGAGTCGAACGCCGCCGGCGGCTGACGTCTTGAGCTTGGGAGCCTCTCGCAATGTGACCGGCACGTGGAGCCTGGGCACGATCACCAGCCCGGAAAAGATTCGAGGCATGCACGCGCTTTATCATCGGACTGTTCTCGGCTCGACGAGGCGCGATCCCGCGTACAGATGGCTCAAGATCGGCTGCCGGCGAGACGTTCCGAAGCAGGCCTGCTTTGTCGGGAGGCATGGACGGACCTTCGTGTGGGTCATGCCGGAGGGAATGGCCGGCCTATCAGATCTGTCGCTGGCGATCATGGACATCGCCACTCGTGAAGACGGGGCAACGACACCGGGACCACCGCAGGAATCATTCCGACAGAAGCCCAGCCCGGCCGCGGTGGTGCGCCGCAATTTCCAGGTGCCCCCGATGGGGCCACTGTTCACGCCTGGCGGCAACTGAACGAAGGCCCCGTCTCCAACCACATGCGAAATCTGAATTCCGGGACGAGACCAAGATCCAAAATGTGCACGGGTGCCGCGGTTTTTGCTCACGCTGGGGGAGCGCCCTTCGTGGCCGGCTCGCCCCCATCAGCCGGCTCGGCCTGGCGGATTTCGCCGAGCACGTAAGTGGTTCTGGACTGTGATTCATAATAATTTCGCATGATCATCTCGGCCTGGATGCCCATCAGGATGCTCATTCCGCCGGCCAGAAAAAACATGACGGTCAACGAGGGCAGGGGAGTTTCGACGAACGTCTTGGGCGGATAATCAGCGCTCCACCAGAGGTAGGGCCATGGGAAGATGTATTTGAAATACAGCATCGCCAGGAACGACACCAGACAAAGGCCGAACGACCACAATCCGAACCGGCCAAAGAAATGAAGGGGCCGCTGAGCATACCGCTGGAGAAAACGGATCAGGATCAGGTCAAGCACGACGTTAAATGTCCGGCTCAGCCCGTACTTGGTGCGGCCCGCGGTCCGGGGGCGGTGGTTGACGACGAGCTCGGTCACCCGCGCCCCTTGCCAGGCCGCGAAGATCGGAATGAACCGGTGCATCTCGCCGTAAAGCCGCACGCCCTGCAGCACCCCGCGGCGGTATGCCTTGATTGTGCAGCCGAAATCGTGCAGCGGAACTCTGGAGAGACGGGCGACCAGCCAGTTGGCAATCCACGATGGAACCTTGCGCGTCAAGAGCGCAGTCCTGGCGGTCCTTGCGCCAGCCCGAGACGACGTCATGACCGGCATCGAGCTGGGCCAGGAGCCGTGGAATGTCCGCCGGGTCGTTCTGGCGGTCGCCGTCGATGGGAATCAGGACCTGACCGCGCGCCTGGTCGAGCGCGGCAGTCAGGGCCGCCGTCTGTCCGCAGTTCCGCCGCAATACCACGACACGCACATGCTCCGGATCACGGCGCAGGATCAGGTCCAGCCGCGCCGTCGTTCCGTCGGTCGAGCCGTCATCAACAAAGATCAGCTCATAACGCAAGGAAAGCGGCCGCAAGACGGCGTCAAGCTCGGCATGCAAGGGCTCGACGTTGTCGACCTCGTTGAACACGGGAATCAAGACCGAGAGGTCGATCGGTGTCGTCATCAGGAATCCGAAACCCTAAGTCCCAAACCCGAAATCCGAAATCCTAAATCCGAAACTCTAAGTCCGAAACCTTAAATCCGAAATGCGAAAAAAACTCGGAAAACCGATTCCTGGTCGATCAATTAGCCGCGACAATATTGGAGCAGGAAGCGGCGGCTGATCTCCAGGGACGCGAGTCGAGATTCGATCGAGCCCTCGAAGGCGCGGTCCTCGACCTCGATGGCAACGTGCCCGTGATAGCCGGCGTCGCTCAAGGCGCCGAAGAACGAACCCCAGTGAATGTCGCCGAGTCCAGGGATCTTGGGCGTGTGCCACAGCTTGGGGTACGACAGGACGCCGTGCCGATCAAGCGCGGCCTTGTCGATGCGGGCGTCCTTGGCGTGTACGTGAAAAATGCGGTCTTTGAATTCGGCCAGCGGGGCGACGTAGTCGATTTGCTGCCAGATCAGGTGCGAGGGGTCGAGGTTCAGGCCGAAATTCGGGCTGGGAATGTCGTGAAACATCTTGCGCCAGATGGCAGGAGTCGTGGCCAGGTTCTTGCCGCCCGGCCACTCGTCGGCGGAAAAGAGCATCGGGCAGTTTTCGATGCCGATCTTGATTCCCTTTTCGTCGGCAAGTGCGATGATCGGCCGCCAGACCTCGAGAAATCGAGGCCAGTTGCTCTCGACCGACAGGCCGGGGTCCCGGCCGACGAACGTGTTGACGACGGCGATCCCGAGCGCTGCCGCCGCATCGATCACCTTGCGAAGGTGAGCCGCCGCAATTTCGGCCTCGGCCTTTTCGGGCGATAGCAGGTTGGGATAGTAGCCAAGCCCCGAGATCGCCACCTGGCTGGCCGCCAGCAGGTCCTGGAATCTCTCGATCGCTCCGGCCGACAGACTGGTGACGTCCAGATGGCTGACCCCCGCATAGCGGCGCTCGACCTTTCCCGGCGGCCAGCACATCAGCTCGACGCTGGAAAAGCCGGCCTGGCGAGCAAAGCCCAGCACCTCCTCGAGGGTGTGGTCAGGCAGGATCGCGGAAACGAAACCGAGCTTCATGATACGATCCAGGTTCGAAAATCAAATCGCGCTAAAACCGGAGCACGCCCAAGGCGACCCCGATGACCAATCCCACAACGTGGGCAGCGTTGGCAATCGAGCCGAGGGCGCCCGTCATGCACAGGGCCAGATAGAGCAAGACGAACGTGATGGTGTTCGGGTGGAGGATCATCCCCTGCTCGGGCTCATAGAGCCCTTTCATCCAGATGTACCCGAACAGGCCGCAGATCACTCCCGAGATACCCCCGAAGAGCTGGGGCTCGCCGGGATCGGACTGTTCCATGTAGAGATACTGGCCGAAGTTCGAGCCCACGGCCGCCACGAGCACGAGAACGGCCAGGCGGAGCGTCCCACGGCGCACTTCAATCAACGTACCGAACAAGGTCAGCGCCCACACGTTGAAAAAAATGTGGAGGATTCCGGCGTGCAAGAAGATCGGCGTCACCAGCCGCCAGATCTCTCCGTGCAGGATGTCGTTCAGGCCGTTGTTGCGCGCAGGCCGTGTTCGTCAAGGTATGCGGTTGTGAAGCTGAGCTTCTCGGTGACCAGCGAGGCATTCCCTGGAGACTCCCGCAGGAGGAACACGATCAGGCAGATGACCACCAGGGCGACGGTCAGCGGGCGGCGCCTGAAACCAGGGGAGGCCCACAGGTCGGTCACCTCGCGATAGTTCTTGCGGTACTTTTGATCGAGCGCCTGTTCCTGGCGACGGACGGTCCTCGCCGCTTCGACGGCTGCGCCATAGCGTGGATCCTCGGGGCGGCTCAAGTACCCTTGCAGCTCCTCGCGGGCCCGCTCGAGATGGTCTTCATTATATATCCAGACGTTCCAACCCTCGGGCTGTTCGTCGACGCGCGTTTTCATTCCCAGTGTCAGCAGGTAGTCGGCAAAGACCTTGGGGTCGACGCCCTTGGGCAAGATTCCGAGCTGACGCACTGTCCTCTGTCCTTTGTCCCTTATTCGATTGTCCTTGACACTGCCACGCGCGAGGTTGGTGACAGACTACCACAAGACAGCCGGAGAGCACACCCACCCGCGTGGCGATCCGTCCGCCTCCGATTGACCGCTGATCGAACCACGGAGACCGCTTTTCCCAAGGGCAGCCACCCTCCGGGTGCCCGCAGATCTGCGCCCGGGCGGGCCAGGCTTCCAGACTTTCGTGCTCGCCGGCGTTCTCCCTCCCGCCAATTGGCTTGCCGGGACCGGCGTGATACGATGAGCGATGCTCACTTTCCCCGTTCTGGTGAGACACTTGACCATGCCTACGAAGCCGGCTCAGTACCGCCTGGTAATCTTCGAGGCAATCGACGAGCCCCAGGAGCTGCGCGAGCTTTTCTGCCGGGTCGCGGACATGCACCCGACCGATGTCGTGCAGTGGCTCGCGCGCGCTCCGGGGACATGGCCCCAGCCACTGGACGAATCAGCGGTCCGGCAGCTCCTGGATGGCCTCTATGACGCACAGATCGCCGCCGAGGCATGGCGGATGGACCAGTTTCCAGACTTGAGCCCGCCGCGGACGGTTCACCGAGGTGCCTGCCTGGACGACGGTCTGCGGGTCGAAGGTCTGCGTGGCGAGCCGACGCACTGGGTCCCCTGGGCTTCCATCGAGCTGATCTGCGCCGGCCGGATTGTGTCCGAGGACGAGTTTCGCAACGTCCAGCACACGCGCTGGCCGTCAACGGTCGTATCGGGGATTCGCGCTCTAGCCTTGTTGAAGCCGAGGCCCATCAGCCGCCGCGCCCGCGCCACGCGGATCGCGCGCGATCCGGTCAGCGAAGTCGTGATCGTGCGCCGCGACCCGCGAATCGCCTTCCGCGTCGTCGAGAACCAGATGAACTACGCTTACCTGGGCGAGCGGCTCAAGACCTCTTCAGCCGAGAACTTTCCGATGTTTCTCGCTGACCTGTGCGCCCGAGCGGCCGCTGCGTACGTCACCCCATCGACGCGCTCACTGCTCGAACGAGGCGTCGCCCGCGAATACGAGTTCTCCAGCTCGCAGGCGCTCGTGGACTATGCGACCCACCGTTTGCTCTGGAGCTGGTACACCCGCGACCGCAACACACAATCGGATTCGCCCGCCGGGGAACAACGCGAGGACGCTGATACCGATATCGGCACGGACGGCGACGCAGGTACCGACGAAGACTTCGAAGCAACCGAGGACTGAGTCGGGCGCACGCAGACAACCGAGCGGCGAAAAAATCACGGCATCGACTTACCCTGCGGTCGGTAACGGCTGAGACACGAAACCATGCCATTCTGGCAGTTGGCTTCGTTGTGCGGATTTGGGCCCCCGAACGACACCAGAACGCGTGCCATTCTGGCAGGTGGCTTTGCTTTGCATTTTTTCGGTCGCGAGCCGAACACAGAATTCGTGCGATTCTGGCACGCGCGTTCGGTCGGCAATTTCGCCTCGGTTCGGGCTGTGCTGTTTAATCTCTCGATTCGGTTAATAGGGGCCAAGCCGATCGGATCGATAACCTGACCGGCGGGTCGAAACTCGCTCGAGGATCGATCGGTTCCGATCGATCCCAGCGATAGACAGCGGCGGAGACCGGACACACCAGCCCGACCCGCCTGCGAGGGAGTTCGGAGCCATTCGCTCGCTGGCGCGTCGGGCTACTATGGGCGCGACCATGCGTCTGGTTGTTGAATCCGTCGGATTCATCTCGATGCCGTTTGCCCGATCGGCTCCGCGGTCGATGCGGAGAGGCGACGAGCGGAGCGCGCAAAGTCGCGCGCGGTGCCAATCCGATAGGGCTGTTCTCATCGCGAAGCCGATGAGAAAAGCCGATTGGACGAGGCGATTCGCCGCGGGATGGGGGAGCGCGGGCGTGCCCATAGCGGTCGTTCGGGACGGCCGGATCATGGGATCGGCCTCGGCCCGCGAAAATGACCGAGAAATCACTCCCGGTGCGCAGAGCGGTATCGTGACCGCGTCCCTTCGGGCTTGCAAACACGGCGTGAAAAGAGTCGCAGGGCAACAGCTCGGCTTGACGCTCCTGGAGCCACTCTAGAGTCTGGCTTGCGTGGCATTTGGGGCAGGCCCGGTTGCGGCAGCAGTGGTAACGCCAGAACGTGTCCTGGCAGTTCATCCCGCCTCGACCTGCTCCGCGCCCGCGCTCACCACGGAGGCCGCTCCCCCATGCCGCGGCGATGCCGCTTCGTCCAATTGGAACTCGATCAATGACTCCGTCGCGCACACAACAAGCCTCAGCAAAAAACCACCTCGTTGCCCAACCCCTTACGCAAGTTGGAGTTCCGCAAGGGTTTGGAATAATCGGAAAAAAGTAGGCTCGTTTCCTAACCTTTGACTCGAGTTGGAGTTCCGCAAGGGTTTGGAGTAATCGGAATATCCGGACGAAAATTGGACGCCTTGCCGCATCTCAATATAGGAATTGAGGTTGTGAATTTCCGTCGAATAATCGGACCTCAAGGGCGAAAATGGGGGTGTCGGCACATGTCCTTACCGGGATTGGCCTTGTGAATGGGTTTGGAATAATCGGAACTCGACGGTGAGAGCGCACTGGTGTACTATCTCGTTAGAGGACTTCGGGTTGCGGAAGGGTTTGGAATGATCGGAACGGGCCATCGAACCCGCGAATCCGACGAATCGCATTCAATTGGGATGATCATGTCGGTCAATCGATCGAGAACAAACCGAGAATCGATAAGGCTTTTCTGATCGCGAAGCCGATGAGAAAAGCCTATTGGACGAGGCGATTCACCCCGTGATGAGGGAGCGCGGGCGTGCCCATGGCGATCGTTTGGGACGGCCGGATCATGAGAATCGCCCTCGGCCCGCGAAAATGACCGAGAAATCGCGATACCCTTTGGTGCGTAGGCAGAGAATCCAGCCACAATGGCCTGCCAATCCCAGGATATCCCACCAGAATTCATCCAGCCTCGACCTGCTCCATGCCCGCGCACACCACGGAGGCCGCTCCCCCATTCCGAGGCGAAGCCGCTTCGTCCAATCGGAACTGGAGATCGAAATCCGGAGTTTTCTGTCACAACACTGCATCAAATATTGAGATACAGCATGTCGTTGGAGTAATCCGAACAGGCCATTCAACCGGCGTTTGAGGAATTGTCGGCTGACGGATGTCGGTTCTCAGCGCTCAGATCGCCTTGGGATTTCTTGGTGGTCAATGGAAAGCGCGGTTCAAATCACGGTTTTTTTTCCGACTTCGCCGGCTGACCCAACCCCCCTTGTCAAGTCCCGATCGAGCGCCGAAACTTGCCACAACTTAAACGGAATCTTGTTCTTGTTGTCAGGCGACACTAATTGTGACCCCCAGGCGCGTACTGAACCCCACCTGGCGTAAGTTATGAATTTATCGGTTCTTCCCGCTTGTCGCTGACCTTTTTTCGATCTTCACCTCCGTTTCGTCACGGCACCCGTCGGCGTGGGTGTTCGCCAACCTTGATCGAATCAATCCACTCTTGCGTTTTTCCCGGAGCCGGTAACTCTCGCCGGTGATTATCAGCGTGTGGCTATGATGAAGCAACCGGTCCAGGATTGCCGTTGCCAGCACCTCATCGCCGAAGACGATCCCCCAGTCCGAAACCCGCTGGTTGGTCGTCACCAGTAGACTCCCTTTCTCATAGCGACGATTGACCAACTGGAAAAACAGATGCGCTGCCCGACGCTCAAAGGGCAAGTAGCCCAGCTCGTCGATGATCAGCAGACGCGGCTTTGAGTACTCGGTCAATTTTTCAGCGAGGTTGCCCTCCGATTCGGCCTTTCCCAGCGTCGCCAGCAGGGCCGTGGCGGTCGTGAAGCGGGCCGTGTGGCCTTGCTCCACGACCTTGCGGCCCAGTCCCACGGCGAGGTGGGTCTTGCCAACACCAGGAGGTCCAAATATCAACACGTTCTCTCCGTGCGATAGGAAATGTCCGGTGCTGAGCTCCCGAATCAGCCGCTCATCGACCGAAGGCTGGAACGAGAAGTCGAACTCCTCGATTGTCCGAACGCACGGGAAGTGGGCGATCCTCATTGCCATCTGGACCCGCTTGCTCTCTTTGGCGTCCACCTCCCGACCCAGAATCCGCTCGAGGAACTCCAGGTAGGTCCACTGCTCCTTGGTCGCCTCCGAGAGTACTGCCGGTAGCGTCTCACGCAGGTGGGGCAATTGGAGCCGCTTCAGCGCCGAGAAGATGCGCTCCTCGTGGGGATCGATCACCGTGCTCATGGCTGACCTCCTTCGACGAGCTCGGCGTACACGGAAAGCGGCCGGGCCAGGGGACAAGGGAGCTGCTCCGAAGTCGCCGGAGTCTGCGTGGTCAGCTCGGACCGGAACAAGCCTTCGAAGTGGGCCGGGTTGCGGACCCACGCGAAGGGTTCGTAGCACCGGACATGCTCGGCGATGCAACGGCCGCGGAGCCAGATGTCCACCCGATCTTCCTTGATCAAGACCTCGACGGTTTCGCGGACATGCCAATGCGGAGCACTATATCGCACTGTATCGACATCAACAAAGCAGTCGGCGCTGACGCGACGCTTCAGCCGGCGAGTGCGTACAGCCAGAGGGCGCACCGGCAGGGGTTGAAGGGTCCGACGCTCATCACGCTCGAAGCGGACGTTGGGCTTTTCCCTGGTCGTGCCGTGCACCCGCTCGTCGGCAACCTCGACGATCCACCACGCCAGGTGACGCTGCAGATCCCCGAAGGAGGCAAACGAGCGTCCAGCCAGGGCATTTCGCTTGACGTAGCCGACGCCTCGTTCGATCTTTCCCTTGGTCCGAGCGCGGCGAGGACGACAGGCTTTGGGTGTCAGCCCACGGTCACGGCAAAAAGTCTCAAATCCAGGATTCCAGACCACCTGGCCGGACTGGCGATCGTGGGAGATCACCAGCGGGGAGGCGTTGTCGCAGAGGATTTGCTGGGGCAGTCCCCCGAAATGTCGAAAGGCCCCCTCCAGGCCTTCGAGCCAGTCGTCCTGCCGCTGGGCGAGGAAAGCTCGGCAGTAGAGCCGGCGCGAGTATCCCAGCACGGCGGTCATGAGGAAGACCTTCACCGGTTGTCCGCCGATCCGGACGATCTTTTCACCGAAGTCGATTTGCATCTGCTGGCCCGGCGGGGTCTCGAATCGGACTGTCGCCAGCTTTTGGGCTTTTTCTTCTCGCCGTAGCGGAGCCACTGCCCGCTGCAGGGTCCGCAAATCGACCTCGATGCCATTGCGGGCTAACTCCTGCTGAATGACGACGGTATTTCCCTCGGCGAGGGTACGGTAGAGTCGATGCACTTCACTGAGCGTAGCGGCGTCGAGACGACGGGCTGCGGGCCGCTCCTGAAAGCCGACCGCGGCTCCCGCGAGATAACGGCGCAGCGGTGTTGCGCGAGATTCCCAACTCACGAGCAATCCGTTTGCGCCCCGGACCTTGGCTGACAAGTTCGTGGATCCGATCCACGATCGCCGGTTTCACCATCCCTGCGTCCTCCTGCGCATCGCGCAGGTGGACGTGTGTCAGGTCCAACGACTGGTCCGCCTGCGTCTCGTGCAGATTGACCAAATCAGCAGTTTTGTCCATATCCCCTCCTCAAAAGGCGAGCACGGAGGGGTCAGTTTTACTGTCACTAGGGGTGTGTCAGGCGACACTAAAAGGAACCCCCCGGACGACACTAAAAGTACCCCCTTCTCCCTGTACATTTGATTGGAGGGGCTATGGACGAGTTCGGGTCCGATGTGGTCAATCTGCATGACACGCAGGTGGGCCAAATGGATGTAACGAATGTCCGCCTGCGATCTACGCAGGAGGACACCGGGATGCTGAAGCCGGAAGTCGTGGATCGGATCCACGAGCTCTCCGACGAAGGCCTGAGCCTGTAAGAAATATTGTGTCAACGTAAGGAATCGGTTATCTCACCCTAACCTACTTACCTTACGGAGACTGTCGCATGGACGCGATTTTGACAGGCAAGGCCGAACAGTTGGCACGCGAGATCGCCTCGCAGGCCACGACACTCGCGGAGCTGAACGGCCTCCTCAAGCTCATGATGGGCTCGGCTCTCGAGCGCATGCTCGATACCGAAATGGACGTTCACCTCGGCCGCAAACAGTTGCCTGGGGCCGCTGAGGACCCGTTGGTGCCGGGCGTCGCGGATCCTTTTGCTGACCCGCCGTGTAAACCCCGTGCGAAGAATCGTCGCAATGGTCGTTCCGAAAAGACCGTGCAAGGCGATCTCGGCAAGATCATGATCGCGACTCCGCGCGATCGCGATGGCACTTTCGAGCCCCAGTTGATCCTCAAACATCAACGTCGATTGACCGGGTTCGACGAGAAGATTCTCGCACTCTATGCCAAAGGGATGACCACTCGGGATATTCAGGAAGTCGTGAAAGAACTTTATAGCGTCGATGTGTCGCCGACGCTGGTCTCGGAGATCACCGCCGACCTCGACGCGCAAGTGACCGCGTGGCGCACCCGGCAGCTCGACCCGGTCTGGCCGATCGTCTATCTCGACGGCATCGTGGTGCATGTGCGTGGTGCCAATGGTCGAGTTTCGCCTCAGACAATGTACGTGGCCCTGGGGGTGAATATACGGGGCCGCAAGGAACTTTTGGGCCTCTGGCTCGGCGAAACCGAAGGGGCCAAGTTTTGGTTGTCATGCTTGACCGATCTGAAGAATCGCGGCCTGAAGGACATCTTCATCGCCTGCATGGACGGCCTCTCAGGTTTCCCCGAGGCGCTCTGCGCAGCATACCCGGAAGCCAAGGTGCAACTGTGCATCGTGCATCTGGTGCGGGCTGCGCTGAAGTACGTGGTGGACAAAGACAGCGACCAGGTCATAGTGGACCTGAAAAAGATCTACCAGGCCCCGACGGTCACTGAAGCCGAAGAAGCGCTGGACGCTTTTGCTCAAGGTTGGGGTGAGAAATATCCGACCATCGTCAAACAGTGGCGTTTGAAGTGGCCGGACATCGCGGCTATGTTCGAGTTCCCGCCGGCGATTCGCAGGGCGATCTATACGACCAATGCCATCGAGTCGGTGAACAGCGTGATCCGCAAGTTCACGCGGAACCGCAAGCAGTACCCGAATGAGGAGTCAGCGCTGAAGCTGGTCTACATGGCGATTCACGAGGCGTCCAAGAAGTGGACGCTGCCAATCCCCAAATGGAGAGAAGCGCTGAATCACTTCGCGATCATCTTCGAGGATCGGCTCCCGCCCCTCGCCCGAAACTGACGCACGCAAAAGTCGTTCCCACCTGCGTTGACACAAAAAGATTTACAGGCCCATTTGAGACCGTGGTCCTGGGATACTCACGTCGGCTCTATTGCCGAGCCTTCCTCGCGCAACGGCAAGATGATTGGCTCGAAGGCCTCGACGGAGCATTCCGGCATTTCGGTGGCGTTACCGAGCAAGTTCTCTGCGACAACGCTTCGCCCCTTGTCACCTCCCACGACCGCCAGTCCGGCCGGGTAGTGTGGAATCCGGGCTTTGAGATCTTCTGCCGCGACCGGGACTTGACAGCCAGAGCGTGTCGTCCGCGTCGCGCTCGAACCAAAGGGAAGATCGAGCGGGGCGTAGGCTATGTCAAGCACAATGCCCTCGCCGGGCGATCGTTCGCCTCCTTTGAGGAATTGCAGCGCCATCTGTCGCGTTGGATGGTCGAGGTCGCTGATCGCCGGATTCACGGCACGACCAAGGAGCAGCCCGCTGTGCGGTTCGATCGCGATGAGCGAGAGGCTCTGCGATCCCTGCCGCCGCGCTTGCTGGCGGTCCGCACCCGCCGTCTGAAACGCCGGGTCAACGCTGATTGTTTTGTGGATATCGACACCATCCGATATAGCGTGCCGTATCGGCATGTTCGAAAGATCGTCGAAGTTGTGGTCAAGGAGCAGGAGGTCGAAATCTGGCTGCGCGGCACCTGCATTGCGCGGCATCCGCGAGGCCACGAACCCCACGCGCTGATCCGTAACCCGGCCCACTTCGATGGGCTATTCCGGCCCAAGGCCAATGCGTCGACCCCGATTCCATCCAATCCGGCAGTTGATCCGATGTGCCGGCCGCTCTCGGTGTACACCGAGCTGGTGGAAGGGGGCCGACAATGAACATGCTCGTTGATCTCCCTGATCCGTCGGAGGAGCGAGTAGCCGCGGCGCTGAAGCGGCTTCAGTTAACTCACCTACGTGACACACTCGCTGCAGTGTTGTCCGAGGCTGCGAAGGAGAAATGGACCTATCTCGAGTTCCTTGATCGGATCTTGGGGCGTGAAGTGGACTCCAAGCAAGGTAAGTGGATTCAAATGGGAATGCAGATCGCCCACTTCCCTTGCGTTCGGACGATCGAGACTTTTGATTTCTCGTTCCAACCTTCGGTGGACGAGCGATTAATTCGAGAGTTGTCGACAGGAAACTTTATCGCTCATGGTGAAAACGTGTTGATATTCGGACCTCCCGGTGTAGGAAAAACTCATCTTGCAATCGGGCTTGGTCGAAAGATCGTAGAGCAGGGTCACACGGCCCGGTTCACAACGGCCACGGCTCTGTTGGCAGTTCTGGGGAAAGCCGAATCGGAAGGGGTTCTCTCGGACAAGTTGACCGAGTACGCCAAGCCTCGCTTGTTGATCATCGATGAACTGGGATATCTACCCTTCGAGCGACGGGCGGCACACCTGTTCTTCCAGTTGGTGAATCGCCGCTACGAGAAGGGAAGTCTGCTGGTGACGACGAACCAGCGGGTCTCCGAGTGGGGAACGGTCTTCGGGGACGAGGTGTTGGCCACTGCGATCTTGGACCGCTTACTGCATCACAGCCACACCCTCTTGATCACGGGAGAGAGTTTTCGGCTACGCGAGAAACGCAAGAGTGGATTGATTCGCTCGAGGTTGCCGAATACCGACCTGGAGCGACCGGAACGAGAGGCCGGACCCGAGAGTCGACGAAAGACGGAAAGAGGCGGAGAGAACCGATAATACGAAGGCATGCATGGAGTGGGGATCGGTACAGCTCTGAAGGGGGATCCTTTTAGTGTCGCCTGACACCGGCTGCGGTGCACTCTGGAGCATCAGCCACGTCGACTGGCTGCCCCCATCACAGCCCGGAGTGTGAGCGACGTACGATCCAAGCCATGTGTCGATCCTGATTTCGGCTCGGCCACGGTCGCTGGTTTGCGGTGGGGGCATGTAAACGACCCCGTCGATCAACTCCGCAAACTTGACGTCCGGCATCGCCTCCCATCGGCGAAGGAACTCCTGTACCGTCAGTCGTTGTCCCGCCCGCAACGGTTGGATCGCGCGTTCGGCGATTGACCTGACCAGAGCCTCCCGTGACCACGCTGACCTATCTTACCGATTGGCGGGTATTCTGTCACGAATGGGAGGCTGTGCTGGTTCTGCCATTACTCGAACGGAAGTTCTCGACCCGGAATGGCTAGCCGCAGAGCTCCGTCCGGAAGTCACAAACAGAACGTAATAACCGGATACGCGACGCATGTACATGACTTGGAAGTGACTCAAGTATATCGCGAGAGGCGAGCGAGACGCCCGAGGTGCGGCACTGGAAATGCCGTGTCCGGATGAAACTCGACCGTGGGTTCGAATCCCACTCTCTCCGCTTCTTGCGAAAAAGTTCGGGACGCTCGCAGACATCGCCCGGACACATCCCACAGCATTCCGCTGATTCAGGGCAGGGACGCCAGCGGCACGATGACCGTCACGCAGCCGGACGGCTTTCGGCGTGAGCGGGCGGGGGTTGACCCAGCAGAGCGCGACGGAGGCGTCGAGCACGTACTTCATACATCGTCGTCGTGAAGCAACCCATGGAACCGGTCGTCGTCCATGACCCCCGGGTGCGGCCGACCTCCTCGGTGACGCGGTCGGCGCCCTCCTCGATCCGACGGGACGTTTCGAGATCGACCGGGGTGCCGTCGATAATTCGCTTCATCACGGCTTCCAGGTCTGCCAGGACTTGCGGGTCGATGCCGGCGGCTTCGGTTTCGGCGATGCTCATATCCAAATTGTCCCTGGAACGGGGTCTCTGTCAAGGACAGCGTTCGGCCCGTGAAACGGTTACGGCAGTCCTGCTGCGCCCACCCGTCACTTCGACTCGGCTTCCTTCGTCGCCGCCTTGGCCTTGTTCCGCGTGTCCAACTCCGCCGGCAGCTTCTTGAAACCGGCCCGGCCACGCAGTCGGTCGACGTCTGGCTCCTTGAGATCGTTGGTCCAGTTCCGACCGGCCCTTTGATGGCGTCACGGAGGGAAGCAACGGCCTAGTCCGGGAACCTCGCCGGCCAGAGAATCCGGAAGTTGTGTCACGCCCCGGCCGTATTCCAGCGATCGCAATCAGGGTCGAGGCCCGCGGGCTACTCTCACCGACATTCTGATTTGCGTGCCTTGTCCGGCTGCGGCATCAGGACGGTATCGTCCTCGTCGGTCAACTGGGCTCTCGGCAGTTGACCATCCACGAGATGCCGAATTGATCGACGACCATGCCAAACCGCGTGGCCCAGAATGTCTCCTGAAGCGGCATCTGAATCGTTCCGCCTTCGGCGAGTGCATTGAAAACGCGCTCGGCTTGGGCGGTATCGGACAGGTTGATGGCCACAGAAAAACCTTGGGCCGGCTTGTAATAGCCCGGGGGCGAGTCGGCGCCCATCAGGACCGAGTCGTCAACCTCGAGCGTCGTGTGCATCACTGCGTCGTGCATCTCGCGCGGCACTTTGTCGCACATCGGCGACTCACCGTAGGTCATCGTCATGGCGATCTTGCCGCCCAGGACCTTTTCGTAAAAGCGAAACGCCTTGGCGCACGTCCCATTGAAATTGAGATGGGCATTCAGCTTCATCGTGCAATGCTCCTCCAGATGACGTGAACCGTTCACAGTGGACTTCATGCTAGCGTCAAACCAGCAGGGCCGAAATGGCCTTCCCATAGCGAGCGGACAAGAAGACATTCATCGCAGATGCCGCGCGGACTACTTCCCGATCGAGCTGCGGAGGACCGCGATGAGATGCTCCACCTCTTTGGGTTTGAATCCTTGCGCCCCCCCTTCGATGATCCCCGAGTCGCGGATCTCGCTGAGGACCACAGGCGCCGAAATGAGGTGTCCGTCGAGAATGATCCCAAGTCGATACTTGAACGTGCCGTTGTCCTCGGGGAGGTGTTCCCGCGTCAAGGCGCCAAATCTCCTGGCTGCGGCGCGGGAAAACTCGAACCGGATGGCAGGCTTGAGACGCTCGTCCACATCCGCAGCAACGCGCGTGAAATCCTTGTTGGTCACGTTGTGACGGTCGAGCTTGACCAGGATCAGCCGCTTGACTCGTCCGGGCCCGTCGGGGACCTCGCGGATAATGGCGTCATCGCTCGGGGAGAGGCCGACGCGGCTCGGCGTCAGATCGATCCGGTAGGACGACACCGACTTGAAGAACAGCGTGGGATCTCCCCCGAGCTGAAGTGATAGAGCGGTGTTGTGAAGGATGTCGAAGTCTTTCGATAGGTCGGATCCGGCGAGGTTCGTGCCGCTCAAGTGGAGAGTTCCGCCGGCAAACTCGCCGGCTTCCCAGTGCACGCCCGGCGCGGTGAGTCGTGTCGACGCGATCTGTGCGTCGGACCCCGTGACCGCCCGCCCCAGCCAGATCCAGCGATAACCGGCAGGAGGATGCTCGATGCTCTCGGGTTCCTCGGCCTTGTCAGCGGCCTTCTGGTCGTGCTTCGTATCGGCCAGGAAGCGGAACTCAACCGTGGTGGGCAGGTCGTCGAGGCCGGGCATGGCGTTGGAGGCGATCTCGATCGGCCGGCTCACGAGCCACAGAACGATGATTGCGGTCACGATTGCCAGGGCGGCCGCGACCGTCACGGCAGCAGTCTTGTTCATCGACGCGGCTCCTCATCACGAGATCGCGAGAGATCACCTCGCCCGAAACCTGATAGTTCCTTCGGCATGACCAATTGGCTCTCCGGCCAGTTACCTCGGCCGGTCTCGACTCAAGACTTGTGCTCGCGCGGACGACCGACGCTCGAAAGGCAGCCGATCATCATACTTGCCTCCGCTATTGATTTCACCGCCATGGTTCGGTCAGCTCCAGGGGGAACCTATGACCAGGAAGAAAGCGTGGGTGTTCTTTTACGGGTCGTTCGGGCACTTGGGCATATCGCGAAGCAAGAGCCATGACGGTTGACAGGCTGAAAGATGTTCCTGGGTTCTCCATCGATCGGGTGGCAGCCGCGGCCGGAGCGGACCCGGACGTGCTGCGCCTTGAGAACCGGGATACCGAATGAACCGGAGAAACCTTGCACAGAGCCTGTGGGCAGTGTTGGCCCGAGAGTTCGCGTCCTGCATGCAGACGACAACGTTGGACGGCTTGATGTCGGGGTGGATAATCCCCTTCTGGTGGGCCTGCTGAATCGCCTGGCAAACGAGCAGGAACAATTCCCGCCGTTCAAGGTCGTTCGTTTCTCCTTTTTGACCCAACGACACAATGTGGCGTAGATCGTGGTACAATCAGAGGTAATGGAGGATCCCATGCCGCTGCGCGATCACTTTCGCCCACCTTTGGATGATGTTCATTCCTGGGACGAACTTCACGGCGGATGGCCGATGATGATCGTCCAGAAGCTGATCGAGGTTCTCCCGGAGCCTTATTTCGCCGCGCCAGGCGTGCATCTTGGGACGCTCTACGAAGTTGATATCGGCACTTACCGTAGGCCCGTGGCGGAAGCGGATGACTTCGATGTTGCCAAAGGCGGAGCGGCTGTCGCGACTTATGCGCCGCCGAAGCCGACGCTGACACTGGAACCTCAGTTGCCGAATCAGGATGTTTACGAAGTCCGCATCTACGATAGCCGGCGCAACCGGCACCTGGTGGCGGCTATCGAAATCGTCAGTCCCTCGAACAAGGACCGTCCCGAAAACCGCGCGACGTTCGTTGCCAAAGCGGCCACGCTGCTCAAGAACAACATCTGCGTATCGATCGTCGATGTCGTGAGTACGTACGATTTCAATCTGTATGCAGAGTTGATGAACTTCCTCCATGGCGTCGATCCGGCCCTCGGCAGCGAACCGCCGCCCTTGTACGCCGCGACGCTTCGCATGCGCTACGAAGATCGCCGCCGCATGATGGACAATTGGTATCATCCGCTCGCCATCGGCCAACCTCTGCCGACCTTGCCTATCTGGCTCAAGGAAACCTGGGCCATCTCGCTCGATTTGGAATCGAGCTACGAAGCGACTTGCCGCACCCTCAGGATCAGGTGACGTGCGCGACCTTCACTTCTTCTCCCGCGGTGGCGAGGCGTTGTCCCGCCGCGCGGCGGCCAGGGTCGCGTCGAACTCGATCAGCTCCTTCGCTCCAGCGGGTCGCTTCGCTCATAAGGAAAACTTCTGTGAGGTTACTAGGCCGGCGTTGTGTTGATGGAAGAGATTGCCATGAAACGGTGACGGAATGGACGATGTGCCGGACACTCGACCGAGCCTGCTGGTCCGCCTGCGCGACCCCAAGGACGAGCGCGCCTGGACCGAGTTCACCGCGATTTATTCTCCCCTGATTTACCGATTGGCGTGTCGGAAAGGGTTTCAGGACGCCGACGCCCAGGATCTTGTTCAAGACGTCCTTCGCGCGGTCGCTTCCGTCATGGACCGCTGGGACCCCGACCCCTCCAGGGGTCCGTTCCGGAACTGGCTGTTCCGGGTCGCGCGGAACATGATGCTGAACTTGATCACAAGCCAGCGCCGGCATCCGCGCGGCACCGGCTCGGAGGAAATCCAGTGGCTCCTCGAAGCGCGGCCTTGCCCGTCCCCCGAGGACTCCGCGCTGTTCGAGATGGAATACAAGCGCCAGCTCTTCCGGTGGGCCGCTGAACGAGTTCGTGGTGAGTTTCGCTTGACCACCTGGGCCGCCTTCTGGGAGACCGGCGTCGAGGGTAAGAAAGCTCAAGCCGTCGCCGATGCGCTCGGGATGAGCGTTGGCGCTGTCTACATGGCCAGGAGCCGTGTGGTGGCCCGGATCAGGGAGGCGATCGAAGGGGTCGAGGTCGAGGGCGAGTGACCACGACGGCAAACGGAGAAATTGGGATGGTGGCACCAGCGCGTCAGTGTGAAACGGACCGGCTGCGGCGGCACCTCGAGGGCCGGCTCCCAGAGGACGAGCAGCATTGGCTTGCCGCCCATCTCGAGCGCTGTGAAAAGTGCCGGGGATCGCTGGATGCCATGGCCGGCGACGACGACCTGTGGCGTGACTTGCGTCGCTTCCTGGCCGGCGAGCCGGACCTGTCGAACCCCCCTCAGTCAGGGCCGGCCGGCCAGAATCCAGAGAAGCGGCGACAGCCCGCGCGCGATGACGGGGACGGATCGCGTGCTGCCCTGTCCTTCCTGGATCCTCCCGCGGACCCTGGCCACATCGGGTCGTTCGGTCCGTATCCGATCATCGAGGTCATCGGTCGAGGAGGAATGGGCCTGGTGTTGAAAGCCTCGGATCGGGCGCTCGCCCGGGTCGTGGCGATCAAGGTGCTCGCCCCCGAGCTGGCTTACCTCGGCTCGGCCCGCCTGCGGTTCGCGCGTGAGGCCCGGGCGGCCGCATCGGTCGCCCACGACCATGTGGTCGCGATCCACGCGGTCGACTCGTGGAACGGGCTTCCCTACCTCGTGATGCAATACGTGGCCGGCAAGTCGCTGCAGGAACGGCTCGAGAGCGATGGCCCGCTCGGTGTCCGGGAAGTGCTGCGCATCGGGATGCAGGTCGCCTCGGGGCTGGCGGCGGCGCACGCACAGGGGCTCGTGCACCGCGACATCAAGCCGGCGAATATCCTGCTCGAAAGCGGCATCGAGCGGGTCAAGATCACCGACTTCGGTCTGGCGCGCGCGGCTGACGACGCGAGCCTCAGCCAGAGCGGCGTGGCCGCCGGGACGCCGCACTACATGGCGCCCGAGCAGGCCCGATGCGAGCCCATCGACCACCGCGCCGACCTCTTCGGCCTGGGGGGTGTGATGTACGCCATGTGCACGGGACACCCGCCGTTCCGGGCTGAAACGGCGATGGCGGTCCTGCGTCGCGTGTGTGACGATATCCCGAGGCTGATCCGGGCTGACCACCCCGAGGTTCCCGCATGGCTCGAGGCGATCATCGCCAAGCTCCTCGCCAAAGACCCGGCCGCGCGGTTCCAGACCGCCGCGGAAGTCTCCGAGCTGCTTGGCCGGTGCCTGGTTTATCTCGAGCGACCGACCGGTACGCCCCCCTACCCAGCCCTGGCAGGTCATAGGGTGTTCGCTCGCTTTGGGAGACGAAGCCGGCTCGCGGCGATTGTGCTTCTTGCGCTCGTCGCCGGGCTCGGCGTGACACGGGCCGGCGGACTCACCGGCATTTCAGGGTTCGTCTCCGGTCTGGGTGCCCTCCTCCCTGGGGCCCACGCGTGGGGTGAAGAGATCGACGTTGACTTCATGGGTGGGAGCTACGACCGCTGGCTGTTCCGCCCGGAGGCGTGGCCGGAGGGTGGGCGCTGGGAGAGCAAGGGCAAAGGCCTGCATGCCTTGGTGTCGAAGGGGAAGCCGTCCCGAGGCCCGCTCCGGTTCCGGGGGCTGATGCGTCTGGAAGGGGACTTCGAGATCGTCGCCGACTTCACGCTTCTCCGGCTTCCCCGGCCCGCCGAGCCCTCCGCGGCCAGCCCGATCAAAGACCCGAGCAACAACGTCGAGATCTTCCTGAACGCCCCGGAGTGCATGGTGACGGTCTTCCGGGACCACCAGCCGTCGCGCGAGGGGTGGGGCTTTTACGCGAGGTCGCCCGAAGGGGGTTCGACCCTCCGCCACTTTCCGGGCACGGGAAATTCCGGCCGCCTCGGAGTCAGCCGCTCGGGGAACCAGCTCGCGTTCCTGCGCTCCGAGCCCGACGGCACACTCGTCGAGATGGGAACCGTCACGTTCAGCACCGAGCCGATCATCGATCTCGGGCTGCAGGCGCTGGCGCTGCGGAGCCCCGACGCGATTGATGTCAATTTCACGCGGCTGTCGATCAAGGCGGACAAGATCGTCAGGCTCCATGAGCCGCCGCCGAACGGATGGGGCGCGGGGGCCTGGCTGACGCTGGCCGCGGTCGTCGCCCTATCGGCGGGCGCTCTGGTTGCCTGGAGGCTCCGGGCCGGTCGCGCGGAGCCAGTGAACTCGAAGCGCGTGCTCAAGCCCGGCGTCGCCTCCGCGCCAAGAGTGCAGCCGAAGCCGGCCGCCGTGAAACCGCGTCGAGGATTCACGCTCATCGAGCTTTTGGCCGTGATCGCGGTGATCGGCATCGTCGTCGCCCTTCTCCTGCCGGCCGTCCAGGCCGCGCGCGAGGCGGCGCGACGAGCCCAGTGCGCGAACAACCTCAGGCAGATCGGCCTGGCGCTTGCAAATTACGAGTCGGCCTTGCGCGTCTACCCCTTCGGAGTGGGCGGCGGCGGTCCACCCTCCACCGGATTCAACCGCTGGTCGGCCCAGTCGCAGCTTCTCCCCTATCTCGAACAGGCCGCCCTTTTCAATGCCCTCAATTTCGCGGGAACCCCGTGGTTGAATCTCAACCCCGTATTCGGGCCGATGAATCAGACCGCCGTCACGACCAAGATCGCGGGCTTTCTGTGTCCGGCGGATGTCGACCGCATTGACGACCCGCTCAACACGGCGCACAACAACTATCGAGCCTGCGCCGGTTCGCTCCCATACAATTTGAAAAATGACGCACCGGACCTCACCGGTCGCAACAACGGGGGTTTCTGGTACCAGAGTGCGGTGTCGCCGGGCCAGGTCACCGACGGTCTGAGCATGACCGCGTTCTTCAGCGAGCGCTGCCTCGGAAGCACCGCGGTACCCGATCCGCTTACGGACTATTATCTGACCGACGACACGGTGGCCGACTGCCGAGCGGCGGGGCCGCTCAATTCGCCGCGGCTGACCGACCCGTACGAGTGGTCGGGCGGTCGCTGGGCCGACGGGAACTCGCTTTACACTCGGTACAACCATGCCCTCCCTCCCGGATATCCGAGCTGTCTGCTCGGGGGTTCTCAGGACTACGACAGTCAGACGGTTGTGTCGGTGACGAGCCGCCACCCTGGCGGCGTGAATCTGATGACCGGCGACGGCGCGGTCCGATTCGTGAAGTCGTCCGTGAGCGCAACCCTGTGGACGGCCCTCGGAACGGTCGCGGGGGGAGAGGTGATCGACGCCGATGCCTACTGATCGCGCCCCAACAGGCGGCGGCGCTTCTTCGCGAAAGACTCGAAAGTGATTCGCGCAGGGAAGCATCGGCAGCGGCACACGAGAAGGGTCGAGTTCGCATCGATCATCTTGGTCTTCAAGCGAGTATGAGCAGTGGGGTGCCGCCTGCCCTGATTCCTGGTAAATTGCGAGCTCGCTTCCTGAGCGCCGGCGCCGGCCGAATTGATCGTTTGACCTCGGTGTGCGCACCGTTTGGATGAGCGACCATGGGTACCGAAAGCGAGCTCCGTCCTGAAATCGCCGCCCTGGTCGATATCCAGTTGGCCCCAGGCGAGCGCGTCGTCTGGCGCGGCCGGCCGATCACCTGGCGGTTTACGTGGCAAAGGCTCCCGATTGGACTGCCCGGTATCGCGATGATGGGCTGGGCGTCTGGCGGGCGGGCGGACCGAGCGGCTTGAGTTGGCCGGTCATCTCACGAGATCTTATTGATTGGCTCTTCGATGCCTTGATCTTTGCCGCCGGGGCCGTTTTTTTTCTGGTGACTCCGTTCGCATTGACCTTGAGAGCGAAGCGCATCGCCTACGTGATCACCGACCGGCGGGTCCTCGTGGTCGAGGGCCCGCCTGGGCGCTGGGCCAAGATCTGGTCGTTCGAACCCGCTCTGATCACGAACTTTCGGTGCACCCGCTATCGCGATGGCTCGGGCAATCTGGTCTTCGCGCAAGTGACCGGTCAGTACATGCCCGGCCACGGCGAAGGCTTCCCGATCAACGTGGGCTTTTACGCCGTCGCGCGGGTCGATGAACTGGAGCATCGCCTCCGACGGCTGATTCGGGAGTCCCAGAATCGAGACGCGTGACGCCATCCCAAGAAGGGACGCCTCTTATTCCACGGGGGGTTCACGTCTTGAAGGCCGCAGAACCGGGCAGCCTCGCGGACTATTTCGCTTTCGGCCCGTCGAGGTCCCGAGGACACCATACCAAACTCCAGGATTCGCGAAACCGTCTTCGTCTCGACACCGAACATTCATGGGCGGTCGTTATAAATCAGGTTTTAGCCGTAGCCCCGAATCCTACGTCATTCGAAGACCGCACGTCCGGCGCGGGCCGGGGAAAACCACCGGTGGATAGATCTTCTGGCCGAGCCGCGGTGAGCGAGCAAAGGACCCATTGATGCGCGGCGCCGCCGGGCGTCCTACCGAGGAGTTGACGCCGATGCGAGGTCTTCGGACCCTCCCCCTGCGGGCGACTGCTGTCGCCCTGGTGATTGCCGGGCTGATCACCGGGACCGCCCGAGCGCACCACTGGCGGCTGGAATCAGCCGCTCTCCCGGCCCCGTTCCTGCGGGACGGCCGGGTGGACGTCATGATCGAGCCTTCCGGCGTTGCGCTGCTCGGTGACGGCCGACGGGTGCTGGTGGCGGATGACAAGGCCGCGGCGCTCCACGTCGTCGACGTCGCCACGGGCGCGCTCGTCGGCGCGCCGCTCAGCTCGCCGAAGTTTCCTCCGACAAGCAGGATCGGGCCGAAATGGGCGGGCATGGCCCTCGACTCCGAGGGGAACTACTACTTGGTGGGCTCGCACAGTGGCAAGAGCGACGAGGAGCGGGCTGCCTCGAGCGCGGTGGTCCGGTTCCGACTCCGGGGGGGCGAGACTCCCGCCATCGACGACGCTTCGGTCGTCCGCTGGGACATCGCCCGCCCGCTCGAGGCCTTGCTGCGTGCGCAGAGGCTCGACGAGGCGCGGGTCGCGGAACAGAAGATCGGGGGGCTGGCGATCCGCGAAGTCGGGGGCCGCCGCCAGCTCGTCATCGGCCTCGGTGCGCCGGACGACAAGGTCCGCGCTTTCGCCGCCGACATCACTGCCGCGCCTTCGCCCGACGCCTCGCTGGAACTCCGCCCCATGTTCACGTTCGACGCCGGCCGCTGCGAGGGCGTCGGCGCCCAGATCACCTCGCTGGAGTACGTCCCTGCGATGAGCGGGTTTCTCGTCCTCACCGCGACGGAGGATGCCGACAACGCGTTCCACGGCAACACCCTCTGGCTCGTCGCCGACGGCGAAACGCGCCGGGCTCGCCCGTATGCGACGTTTGAGGTGGCGATGAAGGCCGGGGGCCTGGCCGTGCTCGGGGTCAAAGCGACGAGCCACCTGACCACGATCAAGCTGCTGATCACTTACGACAACGACTCGCACGCGACCAGGATTCCCAGCCGGTTCCAGACGGCGACGCTCGTGCACGACCGGAGTTGAGCGCCGCGTTCACCGGGCTTTTTCTTGACATTCCGGGCGAGCGGAGCAAGGTGCCGTGCACCGGGAATCTCCCCAGGGCCAGGAGTGGGTGCGGTTGGCTCAGCGGTACGGGGAAGCGCTGTACGGAGTACGGTTGCGGCGCGAGGCCCAGCCGAGGTTGGACGGGCGCTCGCCGAGAGCACGGGCACGGTCCCGGTAGACCATGGCAAAGAGGATGCCGGCCACCGCACCGCCAACGTGCGCCGCATAGGCCACTCCACCCTGCTTGCCAGCATTGGAGAGCTCGCCCATTCCCAGCACGAGTTGCATCACGATCCACAGGCCGATGACCAGGAGTGCCGGCATCCACGTGAGTGTGCGCAGCGCTAACACGCGCACCTGGTTTTTGGGGAACCAAACGACGTACATCCCCATCACGCCGGCGATCGCCCCCGAAGCACCCAACGAAGGGATCAGCGAGTCGGGAGCCAGCGCGATGTGCGCGAGGCTGGCCGACAGCCCACACGCGAGATACACGAGCACATAGCGCACGTGACCCAGCACTTCCTCGACATTGTCGCCGAAAATCCAGAGGTAGAGCATGTTTCCGCCCAGGTGGGCGAGCCCGCCGTGCATGAAGATCGACGTCAGCAGCGTGAGCCATACGGGGAACGGGATCGAAGCCTGCGGGATAACCTGCTCCTCGGGCCGCAACTGGATCCGCCCGAGCGCGTCCTGCTCTGCGACCTCATGGTTGAGGACCACCGGGCGGTCGATATCGCGGTTGCGGGTGATCTCGTAGGGCGTCGCCGAGTACGCGATTGTGAACGACTCGGGCTGAGATTGCTGCAGGAAGAAGACCAGGACGTTGAGGGCGATGATCGCGTAGTTGACGACCGGCACGATCTGCGTCGGATGCTCATCGCCCAGCGGCATAACCATGGAAGGGGCCTCGATCAGAGAACTCGAGACACTCGGTCGCCCAGCTACCGAGACGGCTCGTATGGCAGGCCTGCCCAAACGACGAACGGGCGAGAGCGATGGTATATCCGATGTTCGCCTCGTGCCAGTCCGTTGCGGTGCGTCTCGCGGGGCGCTCGGTTCGCAGCGATCCACCGGGCGGCCGAGGGCCTCGACCTGACCGCCGACGAGCGGGCAAAAGCAGGGAGAGACTCGTCAGCGGTAAGTGCGATGCAAGCTAGAAGTCGATCTTCGCCCTCAGACCAAAAAGGAACGATGATCGGGAATCGTGCTGAGCAGGGTCGATGGCCTGGATGTCGGCAGACAGGGTGAACCAACCGGTGATCGCGGCGTTGTAGTAGAGCTCGAAGCCCTGCTCGCCCGCGCTCGGCGCGATGGGCCCGAGAGCCTGCCGGAGGACGCTGCTGGTCGCCAGGTAGTAATAGGCCACGCCCCACGAGTCCGCGGACCGCCCGGGCAACGGGCTACTGCCGCCGGCCCCGAGGTTCAGGAACCAGTGGACCGGGTTCGTGGTCTGGTCAGCGAGGCTGATGTTCGCAAAGATCCCCCAGCCTCTGGTCGGGTCGTCGGGGTCGATCAAGAGAAATTGATCGAAGCCGTAGCTGACCAACCACGAGCCCGTCCGTCGCGGCGCAGATACCCCTGGGAGAATGATGTAGTCGTCTTCCGAGAGCGGACTGAACCTGCCGGTGGCATAGCCCGCGTCCAGCGTTTGGTGACCGGGCAAGCCGAAGGGCGTCACCGGCGCGCGAAGAGATGCGAACAGCGTCGCCCCGTTACTGAACATATGGCCGACCCCGCTGGTATCGGGTCGGCCGTTTGTGTCCAGCACGAGAAAAGTGAAGACGGGGTCGAAATCCCGCAGGTAGCTGAAGCCGGCACCGGGTGTCGAGTAAGGGATCAGGCGGCCGTACAGCGGGCTGAGCACAAACGCTTCATTCATAAAGCGATTGATGCCGTTGCCGCCCAGAAAAGGGTGGATGTTGACACCATCGGCCGCATTGAGCTTGCCGAAGGTCATCACGAAATCCGGTCCCAGGAACTGCTCGACCTGGACGTTCGTCAAGGCCGAGGCGCTCCCGACCGATTTCGGAAACTCGAGAGCGAAATTGGCAGGCACCAGGGAGCCGACATCGCGGTTGACGCTCTGTCCGAAACGGCTCTCTCCGTGGAGATTCACGAACAGGCCGTCCCAGCCGATGAGCTTCTCGCCTTCGATGGTTCCGAAGTAGTCGAACTTGAGACCGTACGGAAAGGCCTGCCGGAGGCCGCCGCTGGTCACTCCCTGGTAGAACTGCGACAGGTTCGTGCGCAGATCGATCCCCATGTCGAACAGGGCGTCACGCGCGCCAAGCCAGTCTCCCGTGATACCGTACGGCGGGATGTCCGGTTCTGGGATATCGAGCGAGTCAGCCGACGTCGCAAGGGTCCCGCCGGGCAGGTCCGAGTAAGGCCAGGCGGTCAAGGGCGGCCTCGCTCCGGACTGGAGATTGGCGCCAGGCAGTCCGGGAATGATGACGGGGGACTGCGCGTCTGCGCGGGCCGCCAAGAGGATGAGCATGCCCAAGACTTTGGACGCGATCGCAACCTGTCCCCACCTGTTGCGACCGACGATGGTCATGGGAACCTCACCGATCCCGCCAGGCGATTGATCCGGAACGGGCGCTCCCACGAGGTCTGTGACGCGCAACGACTACGAGTTCGCCATCTGGTCAGCCTTGTCGCATCCGTGCAAGCGAACGGTTGTATCGGAAGTATCGGCAGAATAACCGTCATATCATGAGCGAACTGCGCCGGAAACGGGGGATTTCTCCGCGTTTCGGACCGTCCGAGGTTCTGAAGGCGCCAGGGCGCTTCGAAGAACAGCGGAACGCGAACTTGACCTCTGCGAGAGGCAACAATGCGCCGGCAGGAGGTCGGCCCTTGCGTTGGCCCCCGGCACCGCCTATAGTTTCGCGCTATGCCTGCCAGCGGGGGCGCTTTGGCGTCCCCACCAGCGCGGGCACCAAGCTTGCCGGCCACTTCTCGATACTTATGTGCTGATTCTAAGCATGCGTTCCGCTTGTGCAAGCATCCACTTGGCTCGAACAAGGGGGCACGACGATGACTGGCCCAGATCCGTCTGGAGAGATGAAGCGACGCGAATTCTTGGGGGCAGCCGCTGCCGCGGCTACACTGGGCAGCCTGGAAGGGACGCCGGCGCCGGGGCAGGAAACGAAGGCGGCCGCGGACACCAAGGGGAACGCGGCCCAGCTCTACAAACGGCACGCACCAAATCGCCGGCAGCATGATCGCCCCCTCCCTGATCTGAGCCAGTATGCCGGCATGCAGGCTCAGAAGGTTGAGGGTACGCTGCCGTCAGCCTACCACGAGAAGGAGAACCGCCGGATCAAGGAACTGGGCCTGGAGCCGGCCGCTTCGATTCAGGACAAGTCCGACATCAGTTGCTTCCAGCGAGGGAGCACGCCGCACTGGTCGGGCATCAACACCTTCTTGAAGGTGCCTTACGTCGAGGACGTCAGCAAGGTGGGCGAATACGACGTCGCGTTCGTGGGGGCGCCCTTTGACGTTGGCTGCACGTTCCGCACGGGCACGCGGTTCGGGCCGCAAGGGATGCGGCGGATCTCGGCGCTCTACCAGAAGTACAGCTTCGAGCACGGGATCGACTTGGGCGAGGCGCTGGCCATGTGCGACGTCGGCGACATCTTCTGCCCGGCCAACATCACCAAGAGCCATGACCAGATCACCAAGGGCGTCGCGCACATTCTGTCGCAGGGCACGCTGCCGATGATCATGGGCGGCGATCACTCGATCGGCTACCCGATCGCCCGCGCGGTTGCGCAGTGCGTGGAGGGGAAGGTGGGGATCATCCACGTCGACCGCCACGTGGACACTCAAGAAAAGGACATGGACGAGATCATGCATACATGTCCGTGGTTCCACGCCACCAATATTCCGAATTGCCCGCCGTCGAACCTGGTGCAGCTCGGGATCGGAGGCTGGCAGGTGCCCCGCGCCGGCGTCAAGGTAGGGCGGGACCGCGGCACGACGATCCTGACCGTTAACGACATCGAGAAGATCGGGATCGACAAGACACTCGAGATTGCGCTGGAAGTCGCGTGGAAGGGGGCGAGCGCCGTCTACCTGTCGTTCGACATCGACTCGATCGACGCGGGATTCGTTCCTGGGACAGGCTGGCCGGAGCCGGGCGGACTCCTCCCCAGGGAGGCCTTGAAGCTGGTTGACGGCATCGCCAAGGAAGGGATCGCCGCCATGGAAGTTTGCGAGGTGTCGCCGCCGTACGACATCTCGGATATCACGTCGCTGATGGGCGTCCGGCTCATGATGGACGTGCTGGGCACGATGACCAAGAACGGCCGGATCGGCGGCCGGCTGAAAATGTGACCGGGTAGACCGTGGCGAGACCGGTCTTCATCCTCGCGACCGATCTTCGACCGGAGGAGGCTGCCTGGGCGCCTTTGGAAGCCCAGGCAGCGAGCCTTCAGGCGTTCGCCGAGCGCGCCCTGGGGGTGTCAACCTGGGTCGATCTCGCCTGCCTCCCGGCCCGATCGACGGCAGAACCGGGCGAGTACCACATCGGGCGGGTGATCGATCGGCGTGTCGGCGACGGGGCCTCAATCCTCTTTGCGCTGCCGGCCGCATTCGACCTGAATATCTGGCAGCGGACAATGCTGGGCGAGGAGCTAGGCTCGGCGCGCCGCCGGCACGCCGGCGTCTCGATCCATCACGATTCCGTCGATCCCACGCACGCGCTGCTCGTCGAGTGTTTCGCAGACCAGGTCCTGCGGGCGCTCGATGAGCGGGGCATCGCACCGCGGAATGCCGGACTCATCCTCGTCGCTGACGGGCAGGGTGAGCCCGCCACCCGCGCCGACTCCTACCGCCTGATGCGGCTGCTCTGGGAGCAGGCCGGTCTGGGCCGGGGCGAGGTCGGCTTCGTCCGCCACCCGCAGCCGTTCCTCCCGGAAACCCTGGCACGCTGCCTGGCCGAGCCGCTCGACTGGCTCCTCCTGCCATCTTGCCAGTGGGACGGCGAGCTATGCGATTTCGCTCGGGTCATGCTCGAAGATCACCAGCGGGCTCACGCCGAGGCGGCGGGCTGGCGGCTGCTCGACCCGCCAGGGGACCATCCGGCGATCCGGGCCTGGCTCGAACAGCGGTTGCTCTGCTTGTGGCAAGACAAACGGGCCCGCCAGGCGGCGCGGGTCCCCTCCGCCAAACACCAGTCCCCGCCGGCCCGGGCGGGCGTGTGGTCCGGCGTGGATTGGGTGCCAATGGGCGAAGTGCAGATCCAGCCTCGGGTCGGATGCGTCGCGCGGGCCCGGGACTCGGCCGTGCTCGCCGAGATCCTGGCGCGGGTGCTCCCGCAGGCCGAGCGCTATCTGGTGAAGGTGACCTGGCACGGCTACGCGCCGGGGACCTACACGGGACCGCTGGCACTCGATCTCCTGCTCGGTGCGTTGCCCGGACGCGCGGTCCTGCTGGAGGGACATACGAGCAGCCGGAATCTGGGCGGCGTGGAATTCGACTGGGAAACCGAGGCCCAGCGGCACCGCAACTGGGTCCGCCAGCAGGACGTCGAATTCCTGCGGCGGACCGGGCTGGCGGAGGTGATCGCCCGGCACAAAGCCCATTACCTGAACGTGACCGAGGCGTGGTGGGACGGCGCATGTGCGCCGGCCGAGGACGTCCGAGCGTCGCTAGGGGACGTCGTGCTCGAGAACGCGGATCTGGCTGGGTTCGTGCCGTCGGTCTTGATGGAACTTCGCGGGATTCCGCTGATCAGCTTTGCTCGCTTCAAGGGGCCAACGCGACTCGGCATCTCGAATCTCTTCGGCTTGATCCCCGAGCCGTTGCGGACCGCGTGGCACGGGCCGGACATCACCCACTTTGCGTCGGTGTGCTGCGACGTCGCCCGGCTGTACGGGGCGCTCTTTCCCTTGTTCGGTCTCGTGGAGGCCTTCGACTCGGCCGTCCGCTGGGATCGCAAGGGTCTGTACCGAAGCCGGTGGGGGAATTACGACGTGATCCTCACCGACGGGCTGTTCACGATGAGTGAAGGGCTGGTGGGGGCCGATCTTCTGGCATGCCGGATTCAGGGCCAGGACGTAATGCGCAGCGGGTTCTACGACGTGGTCAGGGACCGTCTGGGTTGGTCGCCGGCGGCGGATATGGCCCTTCCCAGCGATCTCCAAGCGACTCTCGCATGAGTAAACCCGGCGGCGTGCGGATCGAATCGTCGTTCTCCGCGGGCCCACGGGGCGGGTCACTGCGCCCATTTTCTTCCTGTTTTGTTGACACCCGGTTGTCACGGCAGGATGTCGTCGACAGCGATCTGGCCGCCTTGCCGACCGTCGATCACCACGGGGAGATGAGTTCCACTCGAGGATCGTTCAGCATTTCCGCAATACGCTCGTACTCATCGACGGTCATGCGGTAGAGCATTGACGGTCCCGGCATGGTGGGCGTTGATACCGCTCTTTGCGTCGACATGACAGTGGACATGGTTACGCCCCTGTGTCTCAGACTCCCCCGGTTTGAGAGAGTGTCCTCCCAAATCCTACCAAGAGCGCGAGCAAGTTGCATCCACGGGGTTTGGTCTTGATCAAGCGATTCTGGTATGATCGTCTGGTCGATCGGCCTGAGGAGCTACGACGATGAGCGATCTGCCGAGAAAGCTTCCAATCTGGCCGGGAGCGCCGAGGGCATCCAGTCCGAGGCACCACGTCCTTCAGAGACACGGGGCCGACTGCGCCATAGCGGCCGCGGCGACCATCACCGGGGTTCGCTATGACGAGGCGGAATCGGTCGCTTTCTCGTTGCGAGAGAAAGGCGCGGGGGGATCCGGCCGGAGCAGATGCTCAAGCTGCTGGAACGGCTCACGGATGTGCCGTGGCGGACCGAGTGGTTGTTCCGGGCGAGGGTCCCGCTCCGCGCGATGGTGTTCCCTCAGGAACTGGTCGTGGCCTTCCTCATGGACCCATGGCTCGCCAGAGACAGCCATGCGATCGTCGCTTGCGATCGAGTGATCTATGACGGCTCCTTGGAGCACCCAGCATCGCGTGATGATCATCCCCGCGGCAAATGGTACGTCAGTGCGCTGTGTGTTCGCGACCTGACGTAGTCGCCTGACGTGACCGATCAACGCCGACCGGACTCAACACACACGGTCAGAATTAGGGCGACAAGACTCCACGGGATTTCTTTCTGGCCGGAGTCCGCGGCTGGGAAGCCGGGTTGCGTTATGGATGTGTTTTCGTTCTGTTTCTCTCCTCTCGTGCCGTTCACCGCTGGAGCACCAGGTCGACGAGCACGCCGAAATGGTCGGAGGGGAAGGTGTTGCCTGGCTTGGCATCCACGACCGAGCGCCGCAGGCACCGCCATCCTCGGCTGGCGTAGATCTCGTCGAGACTCCGCCAGTGGATGCCGTAGAACTGGTAGGTCGGCACATCGGCAGGACCGCCGGCCGATTCGGCCGTCGGGATCAAGCCCGCCTCGGAGAATAGCACACGGCTGGCCGCATCCGGCGGGGCGTTGAAGTCCCCGGCTAGCAACAGCTTGTCTGCGGCGTCTCCCGAGTTGACCCTTGCCAGAATGATCCGGGAGGCCCGCAAGCGGGCCGCCTCGGTGAGGTAGGAATGGGCATTGTAAATCCGTAGCGTGAGGCCGCTGAGCCGGTCCCGCAGCCGCACCCAGGTGCAGATCCGCTTCGGGCCGAGACCGGGGCGCGCCGGTGGCGCATCGGCCGGCTCCTCCAGCCAGAACGTGCCGCCGCCCAGCCGTTCGAAGCGGCCGGCGTCGAAGAAGATCGCACAGTGCTCGCCGCCGGTCGCTCCGTCGTCACGGCCCACTCCCTCGCGGCTGTGGCGCGGCAGTTCTGCCTCCAGGAGCTTCACTTGGCCGTCCAGGGCCTCCTGCACGCAGAGGATGTCGGGCCCGGCGGCCCGGAGGACCTTGCGCAGGGCGGGCTTGCGTACCGGCCAGCCATGCCGGCTCCAGGGCGGGCCGCCGTCGGCACCCACCAGGATGTTCCAGGTCAAAACTCGGATGGAGGCCGGGTCAGATTTCGGAGTCGGCGTGAGCCCTCCCGGGCTCAAGGCAGACCAGACGATGAGCGCCAGCCAGACTGCGAGCCCAGCAACCAGGAGAGCCCTCATCGTGCGACTACCACGTTGGAGGGACGGGCCCGCTCCGGGGCCGGCCGCTGCCAGCGGGGCGCGGCGTCGAAGGCCCCAGGCGAGCCAGACCAGGGCCGCCAGGATCGCGCCAAAAATCCATCCGCGATCGCCAAAAGGCTGGAGGGCAAAGACGCCCCACGCCCACCCGGCCAGGGCCGCGATCAGGCCAAACACGCGGAGCGCGCCCGAGACCAGCCATTGCCTTCGGATGCCTCGATCGTACGCCATCGAGCTCCCCTGGGATACGGCCGGCAGTCGTCGCTATCTAACCACTCGCGACAACCCGGCCCACGCGGAGATTGACGGGCCAGATGACGTCGCGCGGCTCCTCGGGATCGCCCCAGGCCGCTTTCAGGTCGTCGGCGATCAGCAGAAGCGGATCGTCGCCGGTCTCCTTGCGATAGCGCTGAGTCGACGACCACGACCCGAAATAGCCCATGAGATGCTCGAGATTCCACGAGTGGACCATCTCGAACGCCGGCGCGCGCAGCTCCTCGAACGGAAAAGGCAGCGTGCGATACCTATCCTCGACGATCCGGCGCTCGGGCGGCCAGTAGGCCCCCACGATACCGCTGTAAAGGGTGTGAACAATCGCGTCGATCTCCGGCGTGATCCGGTGGAGCTCATAACACCAGACCGCCAGGATTCCGCCTGGCCTCGAAACTCGGCGCACCTCCGGGTAGAAGCTCGCAAGGTCGAACCAGTGCAGTGCCTGGGCAACCGTCACCAGGTCGACCGTTTCGTCATCAATCGGGGCCTTGTCCGCGGCAGCCACCAGATAGCGGACCTTCGGATCGCTTTGAGCTTGATCGATCTGCTGAGCGCTGAAATCCGTGCCGATGACGCCAGAGAAATACTGAGCCAGCGGGACGGCGGCCTGGCCGTTGCCGGTCGCACAATCCCAGGCGAGGTCATGCCTGGGGCAGAATGACGCCAGATACGCGAAGAGGGCATCCGGGTACTTCGGCCGGAACTGCTGATAACACGCGGCGTGGCCGGAGAAGTGGTCTTTTTCCTGGAGCTCATCCGAATGAGGCCCTCGTCTGGGTCGTGGTTTCCGCCGGTTCGTCCAGCAGTTGCCGGAGCCGGGCGATGATCAGCCCGGCGATATCCACGGCCACGAAGTGCCCCCCCGGGACGAGGTGAGCCTCGCAGTTCGGCAGCGAGAGCGCCATCTCGCACGCCATCGCCGGCGGCACGACGTTGTCGGAAAGTCCATGCCAGAGAGTGATCCGCTTGTCTTTCGGCAAGTCTGGCACTGAGACGCCGTAGTTTCGGTAGAGCGCCAGCTCATGCGCGAGAGTGGTCGGGCCGGCTCCCACGGTGAAGACCTGATGCAGGTCTTGCATGAACAGGTCGTAAACGATCTTTCGCTCAAAGACGACCTGATCGGGCACCGACCAGGTTGAGATCAAACGATCGAGCAGCTTCTCCGGGTCGGCGCGGAACTGATTCATGCCTTTCCTGAATCCGCGCCGCGCCAGTTGCGGCCACCGTGAGCCGACCTCCAGCACGATCCGCCGCCGCCGGTCCATGCCGCGGAGGGCATGCGGCAATCGGATCGGCCCCATTCCGCTGATCACCGTGACCGTCTTCACCCGCTGTCCCAGCCGAGCGAGGGCTGCCAGGGCATACGGCGTTCCTCCCGAAATCCCGATCAGGCTGAAATCGTCGAGCCGCAGGGCCTTGGCCGTGTCTTCGACGTCGGGCACCGAATCGAGAGCCGTCTTGCGTACGATGAACTCGGAACGGCCCACGCCGGGGCGATTCGGGGCGATCAACCGGAGGCCGGTCCGTGCGGCTTCCTCCGAGATGTACGATGCCTGAAAATGGGACCCGATCAAACCGTGAAAGAAGAAGGCCGGATGTCCTGCGCGATCGCCGTACTCGGTGACTTCGAGCTTCCGGCCGTCGCGCATCACGAGCAGATGTTGTGCGGAAACCGTGGGTGACGGAGTGCCGGGCATACGCAACCTATGAATCGAGGAATCCCATCAACCGTGAAACGGGCGTCCTCAAGTATAATTGACCCGCAACGAAGTTCCTCCACGCCAAGATCAGCGACGACGACTATATCGAGGGAGCTCCCGAGCTGGTCGCCGAGGTGGCTTCGAGCAGTGCCAGCTACGATCTCGGGAAGAAGCTGAACGTCTATCGCCGCACCGGCGTTCGCGAATATGTCGTTTGGCGCGTGCGTGACCGACAGGTCGACTGGTTCGTGAACCGCGACGGGCTATTCGAGCTGATGGCGCCTTCAGCCGACGGCATCCTGCGCAGTACGGTCTTCCCCGGCCTCTGGCTCGATCCGGCCGCCTTGATCGGAGGTAACAAAGCCTTGGTGCGTGCGGTCCTCGAGCAGGGCTTGAAGTCCGCGGAGCACGCCGACTTCGTCGCCATGCTGGAGCGGATACGTACCGCCTGAATCCCAGTGCAAGGATCACACCCACTTCACGATCAGCGAGTTCTACGTAAATAAAGCCGATTACAAAGAATAGTGCATCCGCGTCGTCGTGCAAAATTGAGCGCCGTGGGCTGGCGTGACGATAGTGAAGAGAGCAAGGCTGATGCGATGGCATCCACGCCGATCACTCAGGACGAGAATTGATGCAGGAGGCGAAGATGGCTCGGCGGGTGTTTGGGACCGTCTTGGGATGTTGGGTATTTCTGGTAACTACGGCGAACAGCGTCGAAGCAGGGGGTTGGCCTGACAGGCTGTTCCCGGAGAGCCGCCACGACTTCGGGATGGTTCCCCGAGGGGTGAAGGTCAAGCACGACTTTCTGCTGGTCAATCGGCTGGCCGAGCCGGTCACGATTCTCAGTCTTCGGCCCTCATGCGGCTGCACCAGCGGCCGGGCCGACGTTTCGACCGTGGCACCGGGTCAGACCGCGGTGGTCGAGGCCCAGATGGACACGCGGAACTTCCTCGGCCCCAAGTCCACGGTCCTCTTTGTGAACGTGGTGACCGCGAGCGGCCAGGAAGGCGAAGCGCAACTGGGAGTCTCGTGCCACATTCTGAGCGACATCGTCCTGAATCCCGGATCGATCGATTTCGGAACCGTCTTGCGCGGCCAGTCGCCCGCCCAGGTCTTGACCGTCGATCGGATCAACGGCGTGGGATGGCGGTTCACACGGATGGTCTCGGCCAGCCGTGCCCTGAACGCGCAGCTCGTCGAAACGGGGCGAAAAGAAGGCTCGGTGAGCTACTCGCTCTCGGTCAGCCTCAAGGCCGATGCGCCCCCTGGGCTGTTGCGTGAGGAGATTCGACTGATCAGCAACGACCCGGAAGCTCCGAGCATTCCGATCATGGTGACCGGCTCGATCAAGGGAGATTTGACGGCTGCCCCGTCGGTCTTGTCACTGGGCCAGGTTCACTCGTCGGCGGGAGCTTCGGGGCGGTTCATCATTCGCTCGTCGCGACCGTTTGGAATTCGATCGATCGAAGGAGCGGGCGACGGGTTTGCCACCTCGCCGCCGGACGGTGCACGACAGCCGATGCACGTGGTGACCGTCGCCTACAAGCCCGATGACGGAACGACGCGAGGCGACATCCGCCGCGTCTTCCGCGTGCACACCGACCTTCCGGGCGAGCCTCCGCTTGACTTGACAGCCACTCTCCACGTCGCGCCGTGACGACCCGCCGCGGCAGGGTCTTCCGGGACAACGGCCGTGCGGTGATCTTCCGCAGGAAGGCTGATGACGTCGCTCAGCGACTTGGCCTTGCTTGATGGGTTTTCGTCGCTGCCTGGGCGGTCGCCCAGACCAGGACAAACCACCGGATTATTGATACAATCTGGCCACATAGCAACGGTGTTTCGCTTCAGGAGATCACTGATGTGCCCGATCGCGACGGCTTCCGCAATTCTGATCATAGGGATGGCAGGGCAAGGCTCGATCGCCTCCGGCGGTGACGAGGACTATCGGAATGAGGTCGAGCGTTGGCGGCAGAAGCGCGAGGCTGATCTGAAGGCAGACGACGGCTGGCTCACCGTCAGCGGACTCTACTGGCTGCGGCCCGGCGAGACATCGATCGGCAGCGACCCGAGCCAAGATTTGCTGGTGCCGGTTCGACTTCCCGGCTCCGTCGGTACCCTCAGCGTCACCGACGGCAAGGTTGAGTTTCGCGCGGCACCGGGCGTGACCGTCACCAAGAACGGAACGCCGTTTGATCGTGGGCGCATCCACTCGGATGCCGAGGAACATCCCGATACACTGGCTATCGGCGACGTGAAACTGATCTTGCTCAAGCGCGGCCAACGATTGGCCGTGCGAACCAAGGACAACCAGAGTCCCCTTCGCGCCACGTTTCGCGCGGCTGCGCTGGTATCCGGTGCGTGAGGAATGGCGGGTCCAGGCCCACTTCGTGGCATCCCCGCGGGTGACGAAGCTGAAGATGGATACGATCGTGGGCGAGACCGAGGAAGTGGAGAGCCCCGGTGATGTGACGTTCGAGCGGGGCGACAAGACCTATCGCCTCCAGGCGGCGAGCCAGAAGGACGGCAGGCTCTGGTTTGTGTTCCGCGACGGCACGAGCGGCCGGACGACGCATGGAGGTGCGCGTCAGCTTTACGCTGAGCCCCCACGGGGTGGCACCGTCACGCTTGACTTCAACAAGGCGACGAATTTTCCGTGCGCGTACATCCCCTACGCCACTTGCCCGCTGGCACCTCCTCGGAACCGGCTGAGCCTGGCGATCGAGGCCGGAGAGCTCAAATACGAGCCCGCTGGCAAGGACCATCCGGCCGGTGAATCCGGGCACTCGTCCCGGTGAGCAGAGCCGGTGATTGACTCAACTCGACCGCAAGTACGGACTTGAAGGGACAGCAGGGATGACTCCAGAACCGAGCCGACAGCCGCCGGACCGAGGACGGATCGACCAGGCGAGCGCCCCGGCGTTACCGAAGAGATCGAGGTGCGGGGCCACATCGTGGATTCGCTGTTGCTTCCCAAGATTCTGGATCGCATCTTGCTGATGGGAGGGACGTTCGAAATCCGGGAGTGCAAGATCGGCGTGCGCCGCGCCGACGCGAGCTATGCGCGGATCGCTGTCCGCGCCGACAACCATGAGGTCCTGAGCGCCATCCTGGGAGACCTGGTCGAACATGGCGCTTCGCCGGTGCATCCCGAAGACATCATGACCCAGCCGGCCGACATCGCGGGTGCATTCCCTGAAGGGTTTTACAGTACGACCAATCAACCGACGCAGCTCCGGCTCAAGGGGCGGTGGATCGACGTCCTGGACCAGGAGATGGACTGCGGCATCGTCGTCGAGCCGCCGAACAGCCAGCCGCGCTGTATTCCGATGTATCGAGTGACCGTGGGGATGCCGATCGTGGTTGGCCACGCTGGCGTGCGGGTATTACCCGTGGAACGGTCGCGGGAAGTGAGCATGTTCGGGTTCATGAGTTCGACGGTGTCGAGCGAGAAACCGAAATCGATCAGCGTGCGGGGCGTGGTGGATGCGATCCGATCGACCCGCGCCGCGGGGAAGAAGGTGTTGCTGGTGGGAGGGCCGGCGATCGTGCATACCGGCTCAGCGGGCCACGTGGCGCGGTTGATCCGCGAAGGTTTTATCCAGGTTCTGTTCGCAGGGAACGCGCTGGCGACCCACGACATCGAGCAAGCCCTGTATGGCACCAGCCTGGGAGTGTCGCTCTTGCACGGTGAGCCGATCGAGCACGGGCACGAACACCACCTGCGGGCGATCAATACCATCCGGCGGCTGGGAGGGATCGCCAGGGCGGTCGAGAAAGGCGTCATCACGTCGGGGATCATGTACGAGTGCGTCAAGTCCGGGATCGACATGGTTCTGGCCGGGTCGATCCGGGACGACGGCCCGCTGCCCGAGGTGATCACCGATTCACTCGCGGCCCAGGACCTGATGCGCCAGGCGATCCACGAGGTCGGCTTTGCACTCCTGATTGCGACGGCGCTACACTCGATCGCCACGGGTAACTTGCTGCCGGCGTGGGTCAAGGTCGTCTGCGTCGACATCAATCCGGCGACTGTGACCAAGCTCAACGACCGGGGAACGTTTCAAACGATCGGCCTTGTGACCGACGTCGAGCCATTCCTGCGCTCGCTCGCAGCCGAGCTGGCACCGCAAGCGGAGCAGCTCTCTGCGCAGTGCCGTCCTCATGACGACCGGCCCCGGTCTGACCGCGGAGCGAGCCGGCCCGGGTTTCTTGAAACAGCGGAGGCTTGGATCAACTCGATGGAGACACCAAGGGCGCCTCGAATGCTCATGTGTCCGCCGGATTACTTCGGGATCGAATACGAGATCAATCCGTGGATGAACGTCCAGTTCGGCAGCGACGCGGAGCGGTCCCGGCGGCAGTGGAACGCACTCAAGCAGACACTCGAGGAGCTGGGCGTCGCGATCGAGCTGATCGAGCCGATTGCGGGGCTGCCGGACCTTGTTTTCACGGCCAACTCTGGACTGGTATATCATAACATATTTATCAGTTCACGGTTTAGGTACAGAGTGCGGCAGGGGGAAGCGCCCCACTTTGAAGCCTGGGCGCGGCAGGGGGGCTTCGAGGTTGTGCGCCTGCCCGAGGGCTACCATTTCGAGGGGGCAGGCGACGCTCTGTTCTGCGGCGACACGCTCTTGGCCGGCTACCGGTTCCGCAGCGACGTGCGCAGCCATCAGTGGATCGGCGAGCGCCTTGGCTTGGAGGTTCTGCCACTGGAGCTGATCGACCCTCGTTTTTACCACCTCGACACGTGCTTTTGCCCGCTTGCTCCCGACCTGGCGCTGTACTACCCCGGGGCTTTCGACGAGTACGGCCGCTCGGTGCTGACCGCGCGGATCGGGCGGTTGGTCGAGGTCGCCCCCGAGGAAGCGATCTCCTTTAGCTGCAATGCCGTGGTCGTCGGCGGAACGGTGATCTTGAACGAGGGAGCGCCCAAGCTGGCCGCCACCCTGGAAGAGCTGGGATTTGCCGTGCGGCCCTTGGGCTTTTCCGAGTTCATCAAGTCCGGAGGCAGCGCCAAGTGCCTGACATTTCGCATCGACGGTGAAGAGGCAGCAAGCTGGAAGCGAGAGGCCCGGGGCGGATCAGTCTGATCAAGGGAACTTTGTTCATGAACGAGCTTTACATTCTGCGGCATGGAATTGCAGTGGACCCCGGAACTGCGGGCTATCGAGATGACGACCGGCCGCTCACGCCCAAGGGTGAGCGGCGGATGCGGCAGATTGCCCGAGGACTCTCTCTGCTGGAGGTGGGGCTCGATCGGGTCGTCACCAGTCCCCTGCCGCGGGCGCGCAAAACGGCTGAGATCGTGGCTGACGCACTGGGTGTCAAAGAACGGCTCGAGATTTCCAACGTGTTGCAAACGGGCTCGGACGCGTCAGCCGTACAAAGGTGGCTGCGCGAGCGGACCGAGCGCCGGCTGATGGTCGTCGGCCACAATCCAACTCTCAGCGATCTGATCACGCTTCTCGTGCTCGGCATGACCGCGCCACTCATCTGCGATCTGAAAAAGGGGGGCATTGCCGCGCTCGCCAGGACACCGGGCTCAGGGCACCTTTACGAGATCGCGTGGATTGCGCCGCCGCGCTTGTTGCGCAGCATCGCCGGCGGCGTGTCAGAATGAGGAGCCAATCCGCGGATCGCTCCACCCGGGCGCTCTCACGTGCCGGGGGCCGTGCCGACCGGGGCGGCGGCGCGGCCGATGGGGCTGGTCTCGCAAAGCTCCATCGCCATGTTCTGGAATTCGAGCTGGGAACGGACGCTCGGCTCACCGGGGGCGGCGGGGCTGACTCGCCGGTAGGTTCCGTCGGGCTGGAGCTCGCGTGCCTTGACGTTATCGGCGAGAACGACACCGAGGATGCCGTCGACCAGCCGCCGCTTGAGATTGGGATCTTCGATCGGAAACATGATCTCGACGCGGCGGCGGAAGTTTCGGGGCATCCAGTCGGCCGAGGCGAGGAAGACTTCCGGCTCGTCGCCGTTTTGAAAGTAGGTGATCCGCGAGTGTTCCAGGTATTTGTCGACAATGCTGATGACGCGGATGTTGTCCGAGACGCCTGGCATCCGCGGCCGGAGGCAGCACGTGCCGCGGATGATCAGGTCAACGCGCACGCCGGCTTGAGAGGCCCGGTAGAGCATGGCAATCGTATCGGGATCGACGAGCGAATTGAGCTTGGCGATGATCCGGGCGGGGTATCCCGCAGTGGCATGAGCACATTCGCGTTCGATCAATGCGGCCAATCGGTTGGCCAGGTGGGCGGGGGCGACGATGAGCTTGTTCCAGTGGTTGGCCTGGGAATAGCCCGTCAGAAGGTTAAACAGGGCACTGGCGTCTTCGCCGAACTCGCGGCGGCAGGTAAAGAAGCTGAGATCCGTGTACAGTCGGGCCGTCGTGGGGTTGTAATTCCCGGTGGCGAGGTGCACGTAGCGCCGGATGCCGTCGTGCTCGCGGCGGACCACCAGCGAGGCCTTGCAGTGCGTCTTGAGGCCGACGATGCCGTAGACGACGTGAACGCCGGCTTTTTGAAGCATGCGGGCCTTGTCGATGTTGTTTTCCTCGTCGAGCCGTGCTTGAAGCTCGACCAGAGCAGTCACCTGCTTGCCATTTTCCGCGGCGCGCGCCAGGGCGGTGATGATCGGGTTGGCCTCGGCCGTGCGGTACAGCGTCATCTTGATGGCGAGGACGTGGGGGTCTTCCGATGCATGCTCGAGGAACTGGACCACCGAGCCGAACGATTCGTAGGGATGGTGGACCAGGATGTCCTGGTCGCGGATTGCGGAGAAGATGCTCTTGCGCTTGGAGAGCGCGGCAGGCATCTGAGGCTCGTAAGGGGGCTCTTTGAGCTCGCGGTACCCTTCGATCTTGCAGAGGGCCAGGAGGGCCGTCAGGTCGACCGGGCCGGGCACCTTGTAGACGTCGCGATCTTCCAGCTCCAGGGCTGAGGCCGACAGCAATTGAGCCAGCAAGCCTTCATCGGCGCGCTCGGAGATCTCCAGGCGAACGGCCGCACCCCATTTGCGCTGGCGCAGGGTCTCCTCGATCGTGGAGAGCAGACTGCTCTTTACCTCGTTTTCCAGGATGGTCAGGTCGCTGTTCCGGGTCACGCGAAACGCCACGCGGTCGGTCGTGCGGTAGCCGCCAAAGAGTGCGTCGAGTCTGGGCCCGATCACGTCTTCGAGTAGAACGAACCGCCGTTGCCCGTCGGCTTCATCCGGGAGCGGCACCAGGCGATTGAGCACCGAGGGAACCTGGAGGACGGCGTAGAGCGGTCGGGCATGGGCCTTGTTGGACTCGATGCGCAACAGGAGGTTCAGGCTCTTGTTGTGCACGTGGGGAAAGGGATGCGCAGGGTCGATCGCCAGCGGCGTCAAGACGGGATACACCTGGGTGTCAAAATAATCGTCCAGGAACAGGTTCTGGGAGTCGGAGAGCTCCTGCGGTGCGCACACATAAATCCCGTGCTTGAGGAGAAGCGGGCGAATTTCGGTGTGCCACACCTCGTAAAGTCGCGCGACGAAGTCATGGGCGCGGCGCGTAATCTCCACAAGCTGGGCCAGAGGCCCCATTCCGTCCGGGGGCGGGTCCTGCGGCTCAAGGTTCTCGTAGAGCTGGGCCTGGAGTCCGGCGACGCGGACCTCGAAGAACTCGTCGAGGTTGGAGGCGCAGATGGCCAAGAACCGGAGCCGTTCGAGGAGCGGGTTGGTGATGTCGCGTGCTTCTTCCAGCACGCGCTCGTTGAAATCGAGCCAGCTCAGCTCGCGATTGATGAACCAGGCTGGGTCCAGGGTGTCGGGCACAGGTGCCTGCGCCGGGCTCACAGACGTCGCTCCGGCCGGACCATTGAGTTGCGCTGCAGCGGTCGTCGTAGGCATGACCAAACGCTCCGCCGTGGTCACGCGCCGGCCGCCGGGCCTCTTTCGGCCCGGCAGCGGAGCAGGACGGCTGGGGGAATTCGAATCGAGTGATGATTCCGCCGGATCAACCGGAGCTTCCTTGAGCACGCGGCCTTCGAACGAGCCGCCGCAGAATCCTCAAATTACGGACATCGAGGTCTTCGCCATCCTCGATTCCCTTGGGTGTTTCCAGGATCAGGGGCAGATCGCGGAACCGTGGATCATTGACGAGATGCCGGAACGGCTCCAGTCCCATGCGTCCAGCCCCGATCGCCGCGTGGCGATCGACGCGGCTGCCGCAGTCACGGCAGCTATCATTCACGTGCCAGACGCGCAGGCGGCTCAGCCCGACTGCCCGGTCGAGCCGGTCGATTGTTTCATCGTACTGTTCTTTAGTCGCCAGGGAATAGCCTGCCGCGAAAATATGACAGGTGTCGACGCAAACGCCGAACCGCTCGGGATGCGCCACCAGCTTGAGGATATCGCCCAGGTGCTCGAAACGATAGCCCAGGCTGGTCCCCTGGCCGGCGGTCGTCTCCAGGTCGATCAAGACGCTGAGGCCTTTGGTCAGGCGGTGCACGCGATCAAGCCCCTTGGCGATCCGCACCATGCCGGCTTCTTCGCCTCGTCCCATGTGAGCGCCGGGATGAACGACCAGATCCGGGATCCCCAGTGATGCGCAGCGCTCGACCTCCACGGCCAAGGCATCGATGGATTTTCGCCACAGGGCGTTGTCCGGGCTCCCCAGGTTGATGAGATAGGATGTGTGGGCGACGGGGTCGACGACGCCGGTCTGATCCAGGGACGCACGAAATGCCGCGGTCTGGTCCTCGGTGAGCGGAGGGGCTTTCCACTGATTGTTATTTTTCGTGAAAATCTGGACCGCCTGCATATTCAGATCACTCGCGGCCCAGACCGCGCGGTCGCACCCTCCGGCGATCGACATGTGTGCGCCGAATTTGCGAACGTTCGTATTCGGGCGCTCGATTTCCGCGATGCGGTAGCCTTCAGGGGACGAGCCTCCGAGGGCGGGTGATCCGTGAGCAGCCGTGGACGAAAACCGCCGAGGATGGGCGGCATCCTCGGCGGGCGATCCGCACAATTATAGATCAAACGCGGGCTACGAGTTGACGTTGATCCAGGTCAATTCGGTCATCGCGTCGTCCGGCGGGACGGCGGTGAGGCGGTGTCGCACCGCCTTCACCAGCGTGCGAATGAGCGCGGCGTGGAGGCGCTGCGCGACGGCGACGCCATGAAAGCGGAGCCTGCTGGCCTGATCCTCCGATAAGCAGTACCCGTAGACGGCCATCGGTCGGTCGGTCATTTCCGAGTGGATCTCATCCAGCAGTGCCTGTCGACGATCTGGCGGCACGCGGTCAAGATCACAGAGAACCGCGTCGTACCGAGCGTGTGCCGGCAATTCCTCAGGATCGAGGGAAACCAAAGCGGCTCCGAGCGACCCGCCTGAACGAACGGCCAGGGCGTGGTTGACCTCATCGGTTGTCAGATGTGCGATCCGCATGAGCGTGTCTCCGTGTCGGCAATTCCCGGACCGGGGGACCTGGCCATCGCCGGCACGGCTCGGGCCGGCCGACGATTGGGAGGGGAACGAGCCAGACTTCTGGGCCTCACCTTTCCGACTCCTGTTGTCTGATAGGGCCGAACTCGGAAACTCTCAGGCGGAAGCTCAAAAAACGGCTGTCGCCGCGCGAGACCGGCGAGCAGTTCCGACCTGGATCATGAAATCCCGATGAATTCGTCTGAGAAATCGATCGGGGTCTCCCTATTACCAAGTAGAGGTGCAGACAGCCGACCGAGCATGAACCCCCGGGGAATGACGATGAACCGCGCAAGTCTTGGCCAACCGAATACGGACGCCGACCTGTTGAACGAAGTGAGTGATCCGAGAAATCATCGGGCGTGGGAGGAATTTATGGACCGGTACAGCCCGCTCATCCGCGAGTGGTGCCGGCGGTGGTTCCCGAATGCTGCGGACGACATGGCACACGAGGTGATGGTCAAGCTCGTGTTCAGCATGAGGTCTTATACGTATCAGCCCGAATTAGGGCGATTTCGCGGCTGGCTCAAGGCCGTCACGTACAACATGATGGTGGATTTGAGAAGACGATCGAGGCGAGTCGTGGTTGACCTGGATGCGCTGGATCGAGCACTTGCCCGCAACGATTTGAATGCCCGGCTGGCTGACGAGTTCGACCTGGAACTGCTGGAAGAAGCCAAGCAGAAAGTCCGCGACCGAGTCGAGCCGCGCACCTGGTCGGTGTACGTGCAAACGGCTGAGCAGTCGCGTCGTCCCGCGGAAGTGGCCAGAGAGTTTGGCATGCCGGTCGGGGCGGTTTACAAGGCGAAGTGCGTCGTACTGAATGCCCTGAGGGAGCAGGTCAAAGCCCGTGCAGGAGCTTGCTGACTTCATCCGCCAGGGGGATCCTGGGCGGCCAGCGACTTCTTCGGTGAGAAAAGGCGGCGCAGGCGAGCCCACGCACCAGGCGGCCGCGCTTTGATTGGTTCCTGCGCGAGGAATCGCTCCAGGTCATCAGCCAAGGCCGCGGCGCTCGAATATCGTCGCTCAGGTACTTTTTCGAGGCACTTGAGGCAGATCGCGTCCAGGTCGCGTGGTAGTCCAAGACGCCATCGGCTCGGTGGCTCGGGCTGGTATCTCTGCACCTGCATCAGCATCTCCATAGCCGTCCCGCCCCCATAAGGCCGTCGGCCGGCGAGCAGTTCGTAAAGGATCGTGCCCAGCGCGTGCACATCGGTTGCTGGACCGATTCGGTCGATCTCTCCTCCGGCCTGCTCGGGAGACATGTAGGAAGGCGTGCCCATGATCGTTCCCATTTGAGTCTCGGCAGCATCTGCGTGTTGTTCACCAATCAGCTTGGCCAGGCCAAAGTCGGTAATCTTGGGCGTGCCATCCTTTGTGAACACGATGTTGGAAGGCTTGAGGTCGCGATGGACGACGCCGAGTGAATGGGCGTAGTCCATCGCCCGGGCCAGCGTCGCCACGAGCCGCGCCGCGTCATCGAACGGCCAGGCTCGATCTCCCGGTCGTTGGTTCAGGCTCCCACCATCGATGTACTCGAGCACGGTGTAAAACGAACCTTCCTGCTCGCCCATGTCGAGAATCCGAACTATGTTTGCGTGATCCAGTCGGGCCATCAACATTGCCTCGCGGTCGAAGCGAGCCAGCGCTTCGGGTCTGCCAAAAGACGCCCCGCGCATAACCTTGATAGCGACTTCCCGGCCCAGCGTCTCGTCCCGGGCGAGATAAACTGTGCCCAGGCCCCCCTGTCCGAGTGTCCTGATGATGCGGTATCGCCCGATCTGGCGCGGGGCTTGCTCGAGTCCGCCGAAGGAGCTCATCCGATCGGGATGGATCGTGTCTGCGAGGGTATCCTCCGTGGACACCACCCCCGTTCGGGTTACACTGCTCGGAGTGATGTCCTCAACCGACCTCGGATCATCCCGAAAGGAAACGATGGACAGCGCGGCGTCACTCGAATATCGGATCAGCGATGCCTCCCCGAGAATCGGTGCCGAGGGAGCTCTGGGCTTCACCCTTGGGAACAAAGCGGCGTGCAGGTCGTCGATGAACTGAAGGGCCTCATCCAGGTTCTGGAGTCGGTCCGGGGTTGACTTGGCCAGGAAACGAAGGAGCAGCGCATCGCCGGCCGGGCCCAGGCTGCTGCCGTGCTGGCTGGGCGGCTCGACGGCCTCGCGAACATGCCGGCCGGCCAGCTCGAAATGGTTGTCAGAGACGAACGGAGGTGCTCCGCAGGCCAGCTCGTAAGCGACACATCCCAGGGCGTAGAAGTCAGACCAGGTGCCGACAGTCCCGTCCTCACGGAACATCTCTGGCGGCGCATACCTGTAATCATACGAGAGGCGGTCGAGCTGCACGCTGAACCCGCGCAACGACAACGCAAGGTCCCCCAGGATGACCCGATCCTCACCGCACAGGAAGATATTCGACGGCTTGATCGACCCGTGCATGATCCCGCTCGTGTGCAGCGGCGTCAGCGCCTCGAGGATCTGGCGGAGGATCTTCATGATCTGGTCCGGGGAGAAGGCGCGGTCTGACTCCAGCAACTTCTGGAGCGTGACTCCATCCACATAGTCCCGTACCGCAAAATAGATGTGCCGGTCCGGGAAAGCGCGGACCTCTCGGGTCAGAACCAGGCTCTGATGAATCATCCTGACCGATCGCCGAGACAGGTCCAGGAACTGCGCCCGGATCTGCGGCGAGTTAGCCAGCTCAGGGCGAAGCACCCGGACCACGACGTCAAGTTCGTTGGGTTCGTCACGCGCCAGGTAGGCCGCGGTGCACAGCCCCTGGCCCAGGGCTTTCTGGATCTGGTAAGGACTGTGCGACTCGCGAAACAGCTCAGCGATCCGCTCAAGATCCAGGGACTGCTGCTTCCGTTCCAGCAGAAAGATCGTCCGGTTACGCTGGTCGCCCTTGAGCAGGGTCACCAGCCGGTCCAGCAAGGTGACGATCTCGCGATGGGCCTCGAACGCAGCCAATCCATCAAGCACGGCGCCGAACCGTTCGGCGTCGCTGTGCAGAGCGAGAACTTCGATGAAGGCCGCCACCTTCTCCCAGCCAATCGTATGCACGATCTTCTTGGCCCGGTTGCGTATCTCCTGCTGCGCGTGGGCAAGGCATCGGAACAGAAGGGGGATTGCCGCAGGATGTTCCATCACCCTGAGCAGGTCCAGGATCGAGGTGAGCTGGCCGCCATCGGCCCAGTCAATTGTTCGCTCAATCTCGCTGATTGCGGCCGCTGCGCCTTGCTCGCGCCAGAGCCGCTCGGCGGCGATAACAGACATGGGCCGATCGGATTTTGGTCGCCCTTCGGCAGCCTTGCACCGTGGAGCGGAAAGATAGACGCCGCCCGCGCCAATGGAGCAGCTCCACGGCTTTTGGATCGTCCTCAACGCGCGGGCGTCGCGCTCCACAGCCTCGGCCACATGCTCGAACAATTCGGCGACGCCAACCTGGCCGTCTCGGTCACGGTCACCCGCGCCTCGAATGCCTTCCAGGAGGTGATACGTAAAAAGACCGTGCCCCCGTGTCTCGGCTTCCAGCGAGACCTGCCCATCGTCGCACGAGGCGATCAGGTATCGTCCTCGGCCGGTCAGCTCTTGAAGCAATGCCGGCCTGATCCGCATGTCGCGCGCCGATGACTCTGCCGAAATCAGCCCGCGTGGGATCACCTTGGCTGCATGGCAGCAGTCCAGGCAGACGATGACCGTGCCGGCGTCGATCGCCTCGATCCAGCGGGCCAGATCTGTCATGAGCAGTCCGCGGGTCACAATATCGTCGGGATCGGCGTCGTACGGCAGCAAGTAACCTTCGTCCCGGTGCCCGATGCGGTGGATCATCCCGTGCCCAGCGAAGTAGATGAGCGCGATCTCAGCCCCGCGAGCCTGCTCGGGCAGCCACCGGGAGAGGTGGTGAGCGACCGTGTCGCGAGAGGCCGACCGGTCGGTCAGGAGCTTGACCTTTGGACCAGGAAAACCGCAGACATCGGGGTCGCTCAGGACGCCGGCCATCGCCTCGGCGTCGCGCGCAGCGTAACGGAGCGGCCAGACCTGCTCTCGATGCAAGTAGTCGCCGACGCCGATCAAGACCGCTGCCCCGGCGCGCTCGAGCGTCGCAGCCTCCATTGATCAGCCCTCACCAAGACTCAACACGACGAATTGCCTTCGCAGCGACGCACTTCAGAGAGGGGCCGAGACCATCATTGTCATGACCTGCACTTTGATCTGATTGACATTATACTGATGCGGAGTCATGTCCGCAGTGACATCGGGTCTGATAGTCATTCGCGACGGGACTCGCAGAGCGCCGTCAGCTCGAACTCTGGTCTCGACCCGAAAGGGGAGATTCACCCATGGAAGAGTCCAATACGGACCGTAACCTGCTTTTCGGAGTCCTGGCGCTCCAGTTGGACTTTATCACGCGCAACGCGCTCATCACCGCGATGAACACCTGCGCAAGAGATAAAGACAAAGCCCTTGGTCAGGTCCTCCGTTCGCAAGAAGATCTGGCCGAGGACGACGATGGCCTCTTGAATTCTCTGGTGGGCAGGTTCATGGAACTGCACGATAACAATGCCCGCCGGAGCCTGGCGGCCGTGACCACGGTGAACGCGATCCGCGACGACCTCGAGAAGATCGGCGATCACGACCTGGATCGCACGCTGGACTACATCGCGAAATCGGCGGAACAGACCGAACCGGGTCCGGACACCACGATCCCTCACGCCGCCGGAGCTGCGGGTTTCGGCGGAGCTCGGTTCCGGCTCCGCCAGTTCCACGCCCGAGGCGGCCTTGGGGAAGTCTGGCGTGCCCAGGATGTCGAGCTCAATCGGGAGGTGGCACTCAAGCGGCTTCAAGACTATCACGCCGACAATCTCCAGAGCCGAACGCGGTTCCTCCACGAAGCCGAGGTGACCGGGCGCCTCGAACATCGGGGCATCGTTCCTGTTTACAGCCTGGGTCACTTCGAGAATGGGCGTCCGTTCTATGCGATGCGTTTCGTGAGCGGGACTAGCCTCAAGGATGCCATTGGCGAATTCCATGAGGCCGATCAAAGAGACCCTGACCACGGTGACCGGGCGCTGGCCTTGCGCCGGCTCCTGGGCCGGTTCGTGGATGTGTGTAACACGGTCGCGTACGCTCACAGTCGCGGAGTCCTGCACCGCGACCTGAAACCGGGCAACGTCATCCTGGACGAGTATGGCGAGACGCTGGTGGTCGACTGGGGACTGGCCAAGACGGGAGCCGTCGATGCGGAAACCCCACCCGATCGGAGCACACTTCCGCCAGTTTCGACCACGAACACGCCTTACACCCAGGCAGGCATTGCCATGGGCACGCCTGGCTTCATGAGCCCGGAACAGGCGACAGGCCGGCTCTCCGAGCTAGGCCCAGCAAGTGATGTGTACAGCCTTGGGGCCACCCTCTACTGCCTGCTGACGGGGAAGCCCCCGTTCGAGGAGCCGGACCAGTCGCTCTTGGTGACCAAGGTGTGCGCGGGGGACTTCCCCCGGCCCCGGCAGGTCAAGTCGACAGTGCCAGCCGCGCTCGAGGCGATCTGCATGAAAGCCATGGCACTCGCGCCGGAAGGTCGATACACCGGTCCCCGGGATCTCGGTGATGAGATCGAGCGCTGGCTGGCCGATCAACCTGTCCTGGCGTACCCCGAGCCCTTGCCGGCCAGGGCCGTGCGCTGGGTTCGCCGGCGCAAGGAGTGGGTTGCCGCTGCGGCTATCCTGCTCATCCTGACTGCGCTCGGGCTGGCGATCTCCAATTGGCGAATCAACACGGAACAAGCGAAGACGTCCGACCAGCTTGCGATGACCCGCGACGCGCTCCGGGAGCTCCTGAAGGTTTCGGGGGAAAACCTGGCCTTCATTCCCAACACGGAGAAGCTGCGCGAATACCTGGCCCAGCTCGTTCTCGATCGGTATCAGCAACTGGGCAGCACATTCCCGGCCGACCGGGGAATCCAGCTCGAGACGTCCCAGGTGCTTCGCGTGATCGGGGGGATCGGGTGCCTCACCGGTCAATTCGCGAAATCGCAGGCCTCGTACGAGAAGGCAATCCAGGGATTGACGACTCTGTGCGAGCGCGACCCCGGCCAGGCAGACTACCGACGGTGGCTGGTCGAGACCTTTATCGATCGGGGTGAGCTCAATCACATGAATGGGCGGACGATCGACGCCGAGAATGATTTTCGCGCAGCAATCGGCCACGCCGACAAGCTCCCGTTTGCGCCGATCTCCCCAACGTATCGCCGCGGGATGGGGTCGGCCCTGATCAATCTTTCCGAGGTTCTCGTCCTCAAGTGCCAGCACACCGCGGCCCACGCGGCCGCCGATCCCGCGGTGGAGCTGCTCAGGCCTATTGGCGCTCCCGACGCCGGCGCCGACGGCACGGCCAGAGATCGATGGCTCTTGTCGATCGCACTCACTGACCGCGGCGTCGCGTTCAGGGAAGCCGGTGATCGGATCCACGCGGGCCATGATTTCGACGAGGCGGCGCGCGTTGCAGGGTCCGTTCCGCAGGACGACGAGGTTTATGACGACGCTCAATTCCAGCTCTCCTGCACCGCGAATGAGCGAGGGGAGCTCTTGAGCACGGACGTTTCGAAGCTTGCGCAGTCCGAGAAGAACTACGAGGAAGCTGCTCAGATCCTCACAAGGCTGATCGCCGAAAATAAACTGATGCCGCATTATCGCCAGAAGATGGCGGCGACGCTCTGTGGCCGGGCGGCGGTTCGGCTTGCCATGAACCACATCGCGGACGCCGAGCGTGACTGCGAGGCCGCCCAGGAGTATCTTGCCGGGTTGATCGGAGAACAAACGCGGAAGCGGGCGCCGGAAAACCCCGAGTATCTCAGCCTTCTTGGCCAGGTTCTGGATCAGCAGAGCCGGATCCATTTCGTCCGGGGACGGTCGCCCGAGGGCCTTAGCACGCACACCCAAGCAATCGAAAAATTGAGCCGGGCCATCGAGCTCGACCCGGCACGCGCCGCGGACAAGGTCAAGCTCGAAAAGATCAATGCCCGGCCGGCTCAGTTCAAAGGGTAGACGATCAGGACGTGATGATCACCTTTCCCCCGCCGGTGCCATCCGGGCTGGCGACCGGGTGCTGGACTTGGGCTGACCCATTCACTGGGGCCTGCATCAGTGTCTGGGCCCCTTGGGTCAGAAGTCCGCCCGACAGAAGCTGCTTGGACTCGAACTGGTCGAGGCTGGGACGGAATTTTCGGGTGTTCGTATTGCGCGGCATGATGGATCTCTCTCTGGGCGTTTGTTTGCCCGGATGGGGCGCGCACCATCCTCGACCTCCAAAACGGCGGATGGATGGATACGAGCCCGGCCTTGGATTTCAGCCACCGGGGTGTTGCCGGACCCCGGTGGGCTGTGAGGAATTCCGCCTTGACACGGCGGCTGCGGCGTTGGGTTTTTGCCGCTCTGTTAGGGAATAGGGAGCCGGCGTGGGGATTCTCAGACGCGATTTTCCGGAATTCTTTGAGAGTTCCGGGCGATCGCTGGTGAGCATAGGGCGGGCGGGACGAAACGATGGCCTCGACCCGTGGTTCAAGCGGGTGCTTTCCCAGATCTCATCAGTACTTCAGACAGCGTGACCCATGCGTTGGAAACTCTGGAACGCGGTGGGAGGGTTCACCTATCTCATCGAGCGGTCTCAAGTTCGTTTGTCCTTGATTTCTCGCTCCCAACACTAGCAGTACGGCGAACGGCTGCCGAACCTTACAGCTCGACGCCGGATCGGAATGCGGATATGGGAAGTGGAGCTATCGATAGGGCGTTTCCCACGCGTTCGGCTGACCCAGAACACCGCATGTTCCGGCCTCTTTCACCGGCGTCAGCGTAGTCAAGGCGCGAGTGCCGGAGCCATTAGAAATGAATGTGGAAATAATGGACGTTTCCGACTCGATCTCCGAGCAGGACGCTATGGCCGTCGGAACTCACGGCGATCGACAAGGGTGAACTCTCAAGCGGAAGTGTGGCCAGACAGGCGCGCTTTCCGAGGTCCCAGAGCCGGAGACTGCGGTCATAGGAGCCCGAGAGGGCATTGCGGCCATCGGGGAATACGGCCAGAGCGCATACCACACCCGCATGCCCGCCGAAGGAATGGAGAAACTCGCCCGTGGCGAGATCCCAGAGCCGAAACGTGCGGTCCGCCGATCCGGAGAGAGCGTAGCGGTCATCGGGACTGATCGCCACCGCATGGATCGTATCCGTATGTCCCACTAGGGAATGCATTAGACTACCGGTGCTGAGGTCCCAGATTTTGAGGGTGCGGTCATGCGAACCCGAGACGGCACATCGGCCATTCGACGTGATGGCCACAGCATTGATCCAATGTGAATGGCTTTGCAGGATGAGCGTTTCTTCAAGACCTCGAAGCTCAGAGCGCCTGAAGGTTCGGTGCAGCTTACATATTTCCTGACCACCCTCGAGATCCCAGAGGCGAAGAGTTCGATCGAGAGATCCCGATAGAGCATTGAGTCCGTCTGGGCTGAGCGCAACTGCACTCACTGCGTCTTCGTGACCGACGAAACTTCTGACGAGCCCGCCGGTTTGCAAGTCCCAACGCTTGACAGTGCGGTCATACGACCCCGATAGGCCAAGGCGGCCGTCGACCGATATCGCCACCGAACTCACACGCTGTTCGTGGCCCGTGAGGGTGCGAAGGAGTCGACCGGTCGGCAGGTCCCACAGTTTGAGCGTACGGTCACGCGACCCTGACAGGGCGACGCAGGCCTTTACGTTCAACGCAACCGCTTCCACAGCGCCCTCGTGTGCGCTCGACAACGGTGGGGACTGACTGTTTTCGAGATCCCAGAACTTGACGGTCCGGTCATCGGCGCCGGACAACGCGTGGCGACCGTCTGGCGATATCACCACAGCGCCGACACCGAGATCATGGCCAGCAAGACTCCGGAGGAGTCTGCCAGTCTGCAGGTCCCAGAGCTTGAGCGTTCGGTCGTGTGAGCCCGAGACGGCAAGGCGCCAGTCGGGAGTCGCCGACAGAGCACTCACACCATCCTCGTGTCCGGCAAACGTTCGCCGCAGCTCTCCACTCTGCAAGTCCCAGAGCTTGACGCGGTGATCCTCCGAGCCGGAGAGGGCATAGCACCCATCCGGGCTGACTGCCACCGTACACACCATTGCGTCTGGGTCGGTGAGGGTGTGGACGATCCGGCCGGTTTGCAGGTCCCAAAGTCGGAGCGTGTGGTCACGCGAGCCGGAAAGGGCATAACGCCAGTCTCCGGTCACCGATACCGCACTGACTCCGTCGCTATGGCGGTCGAATACGCGAACAGCCTTGCCGCTTCGAAGGTCCCAGAGTCGAAGCGTTCGGTCGAACGAGCCCGAGATGGCATAGCTCCAGTCGGGGCGCACCGCCGCTGTGGTCACGCCGTCCTCATGGCCTACAAGTGTGCGGCGGAGTTGCCCCGTCTCCAGGTCCCAGAGCTTGAGTGTTCGATCACCCGAGGTAGAGAGAGCAAGGCGGCCGTCGGGGCTCATCGACACGTCCCTTACGGCGGCCTCATGGCCCGTGAAGGTACGCAGGAGCTGGCCAGTCTGTAGGTCCCAGAACGTGAGTGTGCAGTCTTCCGAGCCAGAAAGTGCATGGCGCGCCGCAGGAGTCATCGCCACGGCGCTAATCCAAGCGCCGTGGCTGGTAAGAGTTCGGATCAGCTCCGGTGATTCACGGCTCGCCGTCCAGTCAAGCGCGAAGTGCGGTGCGGAGAGAGCAGCAAGTCGTTGCTCGGCACTGGCGCGAAGGGCGTCGATGCTCAACAAGACCGCGCGGTTTCGGAGCTGTTGCGCAAGAAACGAAGATGTCGTTCTTGACTCGCCACCACGAAGATTGTGGGCTTCTCTGTAGATCAGTCGGAGCACGCGTTGGAGCTGAGCTTGGGTTTGCGAGGCGGATACGGGACAAAGGTCGAGCAGCGCGATCAGGTCTGCCTGCAAGGCCTCCACGCCGCGCTGGGTTGCGATTCCTTCGAGCGTTGGGAATTGCTGCAGTGCGGTCGCCGCGGTTGCCAGGCACTCTCCACGGAAGTCTTCCAGTTGGTTGGACGGCGTTAAACGGAACGCGAACTCGCGGATCAAGGGGTGCAGCCGAATCTGGTCCACGTCCAGTCGCTCGACCAGGCAGGCATCGTCCAGGTGCTGAACCGCGCGGCGTAGCGGCGACCGTCGTCCCGGCCGTGCCTCATCATCAAGGCCTGCCAGCAGGCCGAGCCGCGCGATCGGCACCGCGGTCGATTCCGAGAACAGGCTCGCGACCCGGAGCAGCAGCCGGGACGGTTCATCCCGCAACGATGCCCACTGTTCGCCGATTGTGGCCGCCACGGCCGGGTCATGCACCCGCCGCAAGTCGGCCTCGGTCAACTCTGCGGCGTCCGCATCGAGCGTCGCCAGAGCCCCGTCAGACCTCAAGCAGTCGCGATAACCTTCCAGCGAGATGTCGCCGCTGTACTTGCCCAGGTACGCTCCAGCCAGCTCGAGCGCCAGGGGCAGCCGGCCCAGCATCCGGGCGATCGCGCGGGCGTGCTCATGATCGACATGGGAAAGGGCCAGGGCCTCGCAACGTGAGGGGTGACGCAGTAGAAGCCGCAGAGCCGGCTCCTCGGGCAGAACCGTGATTTCGATGCCTGTAAATCGGCCCAGGTCGTGCCGTCGCGTCGTGAAGAGGACCGTGCAGCGGAGATCCTCCGGGACGCAGTCTGGCAACAGGTGGAGAGCGATCGTGGCGGGGTCAGGCAGATTGTCGAGCACCAAGAGCGCATGCGGCCGGCAGTTCAATGCCTCGAACGCGGCCCGTATCTGCTCGTCGCGGGGACGGTCAATCTCGGCCCACCCTAAAAGTTTCACCGCTGAAAAAGTAAGAAAAGATTTTGGTTTTTAGGTGGCCTCGAGTCCGGCGGTTTGGAGTAGCTCTTTGAGTGCTCGGCGGACTTGGCGGAATTCTTTTTGCAGAGGGGGCTGGGGGGAGCCGACTTCCGGAGGCTCATCCAGAGGTTCCCCTATTGTGCCGTTGAGGCACTCTTTGAGTTTGATGATCGCTGTGCCTTGGGCCATCCCCTGGGGCGTCAGCACGTAGCGCGTCGTTCCCTCCAGTTTGCGAAGCAATCCCTTGGCCTGCAACTTGAGCAAATCGTAGCGAAGTTGAGCCGCCGTATAGTCGTCAGGGCTCAGCCCGAAACGGCGGTGCACGTAGCTGCGTAGCTCGCGGTTGCGGAACCCGGTGATGATGTGGGCAAACTGAAGCACTGCCGCCAGCACCCAAGTCAGACGGAGATTATGCAGGTGAATGCCGGGCACGCGTTGTCCCTGTGCAGGGACAGTGGGCTGTCCGAGCTTCTCCACAAAATCAGCCGCGACCGTGGTGTGGTCGATGGTGTCTTGCCAGCGCAACAGGCGTTGATTGCAGTGGTCCATACAGCGCAGCAGATAAGGCAGGTTGACGAGCGCCTTGCCGGTGCCGAACTCGCGCACGTCGTGCGTGCATGTCTCCGTGCGGAGGCCCGCTCCTTGTTTGTTGTACTGTTTGATGTAGGTCTTCTTGTGCCATGCCTTCAGACAATAATCTTCCTGGGTGGTGCGATAGACGCGACCACCAGTGCGGCGGGCCTGCACTTGGCGTTGGAAGAGACGGCTGATGACATGCGGTTGGCCAACGACTCGGCCCCGGTCCAGCAACCGACCGAACAAGGCGTTGAGCCGGGTGGCCGTGGCGAAGATCAAGTTATGACAGCGTTCAACTTGGTCCAGATACCACTGGTAGGTGAACCCTTCACGGTGCGCCGCCGGGGTCAGCAAGGGAATACAACGATAGACCCAGCGATTGCAAAAAGCAGCGATGGTTTGAGGTGTGAGCGCCTCACAGGCGCGATGGAAGACGTTCGGTTTGTCCACGGCCACGAACAGGTTATCGCGCATCTCGAAACCGACCTGGCGATTGCGCAGTTGCTGGGCCACGAAATGGTGGCCATTGAGGCAGACGGTGACACCAAAGGGCGCGTAGCTGCTGATGCGGATGGAATTGCCGACGCCGAACTGGCGATCCTTGATGAAGAAGTAGTAGTGATTGACGCGGCGGCGGCCACGGGCGATCTTGCGTGTTCTGTCCTCTCCGTGCTTGGGGACGTAGGAAACGAACGATGAAACTTCCTCCTGAACTTTGATGATGCAGTAAATGGCTTCATCGCGGTCAGCCACGCGGTCCAGGAACCGAGCAGCTTGATCAACGTGCCCCTCACCGGGCTTGGCCACGAGCAGCGGGATGCCGTTCGTTTGGGCCAACGCCTCGACGGACTGCACGAACTCAGTGGTGAGCTCTTGGAGGTCGCGGGGCTCGATCCAGTCGACACCGCGGAAGCGCTGAAAGAAGGCACCGAGCATTCCCACATTTTGCAGTTTCATGATGTGGCCGCGGACGCGCATGCGGTCGATGAGGGAATACTCCAGGGTGATGTCCTCGGCAAACCGCTCGGCTAAACTGGTCATGGGAGGCTCTCCTCGATACACGTGATGGGACCGAGTCCCGCAAGGAGAGTTATACTCTCCTGCCGATGAGAGAGCCTCCCTCATTCCTTTCCCGGTTGAAGGTTCACTTCACTAGGCGATGATCCGTTGCCAGCCGGGCGAACCCTTCAACCAGCGGCCCGGCTGCGTCGATCCAGAAGATTCCCTCCGGGTAATCGTCCCTGTGACGGTAGACGTACTCGACGACGAGCTGGGTCTTGCCGATGCCGCCCATACCAGTCAAGCCCGCCGGTCGGATCCCGACCGGGCCCGAACCGGGACTGGACAACTTCGAACGGAGCCGCATCAGGTCGCCATCCCGCCCGACGAAGTCACCATTCCGCGGAAACGGCACGATGAATGGAGCTTCGGGAGTTGGCGTCGAAGGCTTTCGCGGTGCCGAACCGACCAACACGACCTTCGCGGCATCGACACCCGCCCGCACCAACAGCTCCGGCGTGTCGGACTCGGCGATCCCCTCCGCATTTAACCGCGCCACGCCCTGCTCGAAAGCCTTCTGTACCGATCGACCGAAGGCCAGCGCCTCCGTAGAACGAGGCCGCAAATTTGATCGCCGCCCGGTCCGTGATCGTCCGGTTCATGCTGACGACGCAGTCGACAACGTCAGTCAGCGCCTCGGCTTGCGGCCGTGTGTCGCAGGCATTGAGCACAACAAGCCGGAGATTTCCCTCGTTGCAGGAGCGCAGCACATTCACGAGAGCCGACTTGCTGACCAGTTGGGGCTGGCCCTGGCCCCAGCCCTCGCTCTCGATTTCGCCCGGCCGGACCGTCTTCATGTCCCGTTCGTCGGCCGACCGCACGCTGGGACCGTACGGGTCCAGAGCCTCGGCCTCATCCTCACCCGACTCGAGAACGATCTCGTCGGGGCTGCCGTGACTGCTGAAATGGACGACCTGGGGCTGATTTTCGTTGAGCTTGCGCAGCAGGTCGACCGGCCGCGTGCCGGGGACCAAGATCAGCTCTAACGCATGGCGGAACGCACCGCGCCCAACTTCCTCGTCGATCTCGCGGAACTCGCGGGACAGATCGAGCGGGGCTGTCCCACGTGGGTTGGCTGCGAAGAGCAGGACCTTGATCTTGTCCATCCCGACCTCAGACACGGCGCGAAATGAAAGGCCGGCGTCGGGGCTGGATCAGAATCCCAGTTCGAGGCGAGAATGCGCCACCTGGTTGCCACCGCGAACCCTTTGGGCGTTTTGGCCACCGCCCCGGCCACAGGGTCATCGTAGCGCCGCGGTGCCTGCATCGCAATGACCCATCCATCGCGCCAAGGAATGGGCCGGGAATAAATCCCGGAATCTTCCAGGCCAGCGCGCAGTTCTGGCAAGGTCACGTGACCTTGCCACGAAGCTGACCGATAGGGCTCAAGGCTCGAGCTTCAGCTCAGTACTCGCGATACTCGAGTCGATAAAGATCTCCGACGGCATCGCCTGCCAGAACGAATCGGCCGTCGGGATGCCATGCAGTGCTCTGAATCGAACCATCGAGGGCCAAGGTCGTCAGGCGCTGTCCAGAATCGAGGTCCCAGACGACCACGGTCTGGTCGTGTGACCCCGAGACAATGCGTCGTCCGTTCGGGCTCACCGCCACGGACCACACCGAACTTTGATGCCCCCTGAGCCAGTGGATTGGCGTGCCGGTTTCCAGGTCCCAGACCATGACGGTCCGGTCAGAGGACCCCGAGACAATGCGTCGCCCGTCGCTGCTCACCGCCACGGAATTCACCCAACCTTGATGCCCGGTGAGCCAGTGGATTGGCATTCCGGTCTCAAGGTCCCAGACCATCACGGTATTCTCATGGGACCCCGAGACGATGCATCGCCCGTCGGGACTCACTGCCACGGACCACACCCCAGCGGAATGCCCTCTGAGCCTGTGGATCAATGTGCCGGTTTCCAGGTCCCAGACGATCACTCTCCGGTCAGAGGACCCCGAGACGATGTGTCGCCCGTCCGGGCTCACCGCCACGGAATTCACAGCAGCTCGATGTCCGGCGACCCGGCGGATTAGCGTGCCGGATTCGAGGTCCCAGACCCTCACGGTACTGTCGTCGTACGCCGACACGATGCGTTGTCCGTCAGGGCTCACGGCCACGGACCGCACCCATCCTTCATAGCCGGTCAGCCGGTGAATGAGCTCGCCGGTGTTCAGGTTCCAGACCGCCACAGTGTTGTCCTTGGACCCGGAGACGATGCGTCCACCGTCGGGGCTCACCGCTACAGACCACACGGGAACTTGTTGCCCGGCAAGTTGGGCAGGGCGAAAAAATAACGTTTCCAATCCTCCGCCTCACTCTTGCAGAATTCCATGGCGGCTGGAACGACTCGATCAAACCGCGACGCAAGAACTTGTAAAAGTCATTTTCTCACCCTGCCTTGGTGGATCAACGTGCCGGATTCGATGTCCCAGACCGCGACGGTGTTGTCCCTGGACCCCGAGACGATGCGTCGCCCATCGGGGTTCACCGCCACGGAATTCACAGCAGCTTGATGACCGCAGAGCCGGTCGATCGGCATGCCGGTTTCCAGGTGCCAAACGATCACCGTCCGGTCAGAGGATCCCGAGACGATGGATCGCCCGTCGGGACTCACCGCCACGGAATTCACCCAACCTTCATGCCCGGTGAGCCAGTGGATTGGCGTGCCAGTCTCAAGATCCCAGACCATCACGGTGTCGTCATGGGACCCCGAGACGATGGATCGCCCGTCGGGGCTAACCGCCACGGAATTCACAGCAGCTTGATGTCCGGCGATCCGGTGGATTGGCTCGCCGGTTTCGAGATCCCAAACCACCACGGTGCCGTCATGGGATCCGGAGACGATGCGTCGCCCGTCGGGGCTCACGGCCACGGAATTGACAGCAGCTCGATGTCCGGCCAGCCAACGGATCAGCTCGCCGGTTTCGATGTCCCAGACCGCCACGGTGTGGTCCTGAGATCCCGAAACGATGCGTTGCCCGTCCGGGCTCACGGCTAAGGACCACACCCAGTCTTCATGCCCGGCGAGTCGGTGGATCTGGGTGCCGGATTCCAGCTCCCAGATCGCCACGGTGTTGTCCTGGGAACCCAAGATAATGCGTCGCCCGTCGGGGCTCACCGCCACGGAGTTCACGGCAGCCTGAATTCCGGTGAGCCACCGGATTGGTGTGCCCGTTTCAAGGTCCCAGACCGCCGCGGTTTGGTCGAGGGACCCCGAAACGATGCGTCGCCCGTCGGGGCTCACCGCCACGGAATTCACCGCATGTTGATGCCCACTCAGTATTTGCACGAGCGCAGGGGATTCGCTCAGAGTCCGCCAGCGCAGAATCAGCGCGGGTTGAGCAAGGTCGGTCAGCCGGCGTTCGGCATTTTCGGCCAGGCGCCGGTCCCGCAAAGTCATAGCCCGGAAGAGGAATTGCTGCGCGAAGCGGTTGGGCTCAAGTCCTGAGTGCCCCTCCCGAAGATGATGGCATTCGCGCTGGAAGACACGGAGCATGGAGCGGAGGTACTGTCGAACTCCGTCGTCCGACTCCGCGGCAAAGTCCAGGGCCGTCGCCAGTGCATAATGGAGCCCGTCGGGACCCTCCGACCGGACGATTTCCTCGAGAATTGTGAGGTCGTCGAAGGCCCTGGCAATTCGGCGGGCACAGGAGTGCCGAAATTCCCGCGTCTCGTCCGTGGGCGTCAGGGCCTGGGCGAATTCGTGAACCAGCGGGTGCAGGCGCACATGGTGTTCCAGGAGTTCCTCAACAAGGCGGACGTCGTGCAATTGTTTCAGGGCTCGTCGCAGCGGGGAAGGAAGTGCGGGCTTGTCAGTGTGCGGCACTCCTGCGAACAAACCGAGCGTGTGGGTCGCGATGGACGCGGATTCCGCGAACTGTCCCGCGATGCGGAGGAGCAGCCGGGCCGTTTCATCAGCCGGCTTCAAAGCGTCCCACTGGGTGTTCAAGGTGGCCGCGACAGCGGCGTCATGAATCGGCTGGAAATGGACCAGGGCCAGGTGGTGGACCTCGGTATCCAGGGTGGGAAGACAGCCCTCGTCTTGAAGCCGATTGCGGTAGTCGGCGAGGGAGATGTCGGGCCACTCCGCCAAAAAAGCACCGGCGAGCTCCAGGGCGAGCGGAAGCCAGCCGAGCAAGCGGCAAATCGCCTTGGCGGCATGGCGCTCCGAGTGGTTGGGGTCGTTACGGGCGGCGTGACGGGATTCATGACGAAGGAGCAACTGAAGAGCGGGCTCCTCGGGGAGCACAGAGACCTCGATGGCGTTGAACCGGCCCAGCTCGCGATGACGCGTCGTGAAGAGAACGCGCGGGGCGAGATTGACAGGGATTCCTTCGGACCCGAGCGGCCGAGCGAGCTGAGCGGGGTCCTCAAGGTTGTCGAAGACAAGCAAGGCGTCTCGCCGGCGGTTGAGTTCCTCGAACGCGACTTGAAGTTGACACTCGCACGACTCTGCCCGAACCTCGGGACGGAGCCTGCCGCCGATCTGGGCCAATCCTTGAGCGAGAGGGTCGGCGCCGTTCACCCAGAATATGCCGTCGGGATACTTCTGCTGGTACCGGTAGACGTATTCCACAGCGAGCTGGGTCTTGCCAATGCCGCCCATGCCGGTCAGACCCGCCGGGCGGATCCCGACCGGACCGGAACCCGGACCCGACAACCTGGCGTGCAGTTTCACGAGGTCGCCGTCCCGTCCCACGAAGTCCGGGTTGCGCGGAAACGGCACGATGAACGGAGCTTGCTGAGATGGCGTCGCAGGTTTGCTCAGCGCCGCACTGACCAGCACGAGTTGCGCGGCGTCGACACCCGCACGCAGGATCAGCTCCGGCGTGTCACACTCGGCGATCCCCTCCGCGCTCAATCGTGCCACTCCCTGGTCAAACGCTCTCTGCACCGACCGACCAAAAGCCAGTGCCCCGTAGAACGAGGCCGCAAATTTGATCGCCGCCTGGTCGGTGATGGTCCGGTTCATGCTGACGACGCAGTCGACGACCTGGGTCAGCGCCTCGGCCTGCGGCCGAGTGTTGCAGGCGTTCAAGACGACCAGCCGAAGGTTTCCCTCGTTGCAGGAGCGCAGCACGTTCACGATAGCCGACTTGCTGACCGCCTGGGTCCGGCCCTGGCCCAAGCCCTCGCTCTCGATTTTATCCGGCCGGACCCTTTTCATGTCGCGTTCGTCGGCCGACCGTATGCTGGGACCATCCGGGCCCGAAGCCTCGGCCTCTGCCGCCCCGGATTCGAGGATGATCTCATCCGGATTGCCGTGACTACTGAAATGGACGACCTGGGGCTGGTTTTCGTTGAGCTTGCGCAGCAGGTCGACCGGCCGCGTGCCGGGGACCAGGATCAGTTCCACCGCGCTGCGGAATGTGCTCAGTCGGACTTCCTCGTCGATCTCGCGGAACTCGCGGGACAGATCAAGCGGGGCTGTCCCACGCGGGTTGGCGGCGAAGAGCAGGACCTTGATCTTGTCCATCCCAACCTCAGACACGGCGCGAAATGAAAGGCCGGCGTCGGGGCTGGATCAGAATCCCAGTTCGAGGCGAGAATTCGCCGCTTGTGTGCCGCCGCGAACCCTGTGGGCGTTTTGGCCACCGCCCCGGTCACAGGTCATCGTAGCGCCGCGGTGGCTCCGCCGCAATGACCCATCCATCGAGCTAAGAGGGTTCAGCCATTTCCTGGCGTTCTAGTGTAAACTCGCCTTCAGTTTGGCGCCGTCCACTTCCGGGTGCGTCCTCAATCCACCACTTTCCCTCAATCGACTGGCCATCGGAGCTGACGCGGCCACCGTAATGGACGACATGGGTCGGGTTCTGGTGTCCGACGAGTTTGTCGCCGATCAAGTAACCGCCGTAGTGAGTCCCCTCATAGACCTTGAGGAAATAAACCTCGAGGCCCTTGACCCAGCCCTCCAGGGCTGAATCAGGTGGAAGGTGCGTCACATAGCGGACCTCCGTCGCAGGAGCATCGGGGAACATCCGGCGCAGCCAATCCACGATCTGCTCGTCTCCGCCCGGTGGTAGATTCGCCTCGAGCGCCACTTCGGTGACCGAGCGATCACTGTCCGTCACGGCGTCTGTCATCGATCCGCTCAAGCGCTCGCCCGCTTGGACCAGGTCCGCCGCGATTGGCTGCGAACGCCCGTGCTGGCAGTAGCTCCCGGCCCACGGGCCGGTGAGATTCATATCTCGCGACATTGTGCACGATCGCTTTCGCGATCGACTCCCCAAGTAAAGGACTCATCGGTCGATCTCGCTGCCAGGAGCTGCACTGTTTGGCCTGGTCGGCCCGTCGGGGTCTCACGGTCGGACCGGCACGCGATCGCCGGTTGGATCCGCCCAACCAGGTGACGATCGGCGAAGAATCTCGGTTCTTTCATTGTACGTCTCACCGGAGCTCAAAAAGCTGGGAGAGACGGTTTTCCCGACCCCGAGATGGGACGTTCGTCTGGCCGCAAGGCGATCAGACAGTTGATCGGCGATGACCTGATATCCGCGGCGAATCGATGCGCAACACGGAGCGACGGACTCATGCATTCCACATGGACCCGAGAAGGGTTGCCGACCAGGCGAAGAACAAGACGCAAGCACGGAGCGGGCCGGGCTCAGGTGCAGAGTGCCCGGTGAACAAGCCCAGAGCGATGGCGAATCCCGCCGTCAAGAACAGCGTCAGAGCAACCCATCCGACCTGATGGACCACGATCAATCCGATCGGGAGTCGACGGCCCCGGTGTCGAACCTGCGGCCGGGCCATGAGCCGAGTTGCAATGTTGGCATGAGCCGTGTTCAGTCGAGCGATTGACATGGTCGTTCTTCCTTCTGAAGCTGACGCTGAGCTTCGGAAGACCTGGTCCGCGCTCAAGCGCAACCCGATCGGTCTCCCCAAATCGGAGGGCTGGGATTGAAATCATTGGATCTGGGCGACCAACCCTCAGTAGGCTGATAGGGGTCGAACGGGAGGGTTCTCAGAGACGAACCACGGCCTGGCTCATTTCACCGGACCAGAACGCGACAGCCCAAGGGCAATAGAGACCAGATCCCCTCGTCATAAGACGCAGGGGCCAACCGGTGCGTGAATGCGATCACCCCACTCGAGTTCTCCGTTTTCTTGCTTCCTACTCTGGTGTTACGCTTCGGCCGCCAAAAGCTTACAGCGGGGGAGCGCGGTTTTTCGTTTCCGAATTGCCGTAGGTCAGGCTTTCCAGCCTGACGTCCCTTGAACTGCCGTAGGTCAGGCTGGAAAGCCTGACGTCTCCCAGAGTCAGGCAAGAAAGCCTGACCTACAAAAAGACCCGGTTGTCTCGCAATCTCTCGGATCGTCTCTGAGAAATGGCGCCGATGCCCCCTATAACAAAGACGGATGCTGGTGAATCCCAATTGAATCGAGGCAGCAGCGATGAGTACGAGCAGCTTCGACCCAGCGCGGACAAGCAAGACCCTGCTGATCGGTATCCGCGATTCCCAAGATCAACAGGCGTGGGAGGAATTCCACGCGCGCTATTCCCCGATGATCCGGGGCTGGTGTCTCCAGTGGTTTCCGCGTGAGCCGGACGACATGGTGCAGGAAGTCTTGGTCCTCTTGGCCAAGCGCTGCAGACGTTCGAGTATGAGCCCGCCAAGGGACGCTTCCGGGGCTTCCTCAAGACCGTGACGCATAACCTGATGGCGGACCTGAAGGAGAAAGAGCGGGGACATTGGGCGAAAACGGGCGGCGATCTTCTAGAAGAGCTGCAGGCATACGACGACCTGGAGGCCAGGCTGGCGTCCGAATACGACCTGGAACTCCTGGAAAAAGCCAAAAACAACGTCCGTGGTCGTGTCGAATCCCGCACCTGGTCGGCGTACGTCGAAACAGCGGAGCAATTCCGCAGTCCCGCCGAAGTGGCCAAAGAACTCGGAATGAAGGTCGGGGCGGTTTACCAGGCGAAGTCTCACGTCCTGACTTTGCTGAAGCAGGAAGTCGCATTCCTTGAACATTCGAGTTGGTGCGAGGTGTCATCATGATCGGTTGCCCGGACCGCGTCGAACTGCGAAAGTACTTGACTCGTGACGGCGCGCTCGAGCCGGAAGAGCACGAGCGGATCGAGGCGCACGTCGAGGACTGCGACTCGTGCCAGGGCGTGCTGGAGGACCTGATGTCCGAGGACGTTCCCGTCGGCACGACGTTGCCCGACCTGGGACTGCACGGATACCGGGTGTACAAGTTTCTCGGGTCCGGAGCGTTCGGCGAGGTCTGGCTGGCACAGGACCTGAACCTGCCACGCGTCGTCGCGGTGAAGACCCTGAAGCTGCGAACCGGACCCGCCGAGCGCGAACGGGCCCTGCAGGCACTGCGGAAAGACGCCCACCTTCTGACCCAGGTCGGGCACCCCAACGTGGTGCGGGTTTACGCCTGGGTGACGGTGGGCGAGCAGCACTTCCTGGTGATGCAGTACGTCGAGGGCGGGTCGCTGGCCGATCTTTTGAAGGCGAAGGACCCGCTCGACTGGCAGCGCGCCGCCCGCTATGTCGCCGACGTCGGCGAGGGGTTGCTCGAGGTGCACAAGCAGGGGATCGTCCACCGCGACGTCAAACCGTCGAACATCCTCTGGGAGCCGAAGCGGGACGAGGCGGTCTTGACCGACTTCGGTGTTGCGGCGCGGCTGGGCGATCCGGCAACCGTCAGTGGCTCGCTCCCCTACATGTCCCCCGAGGCGTACGACGGGCAAGTGTCGCCGGCACGCGACGTCTATAGCCTCGCCGCGACCCTATTCCACCTGGTGACCGGATCGCCCCCGTTCCCCGGCACGCGGATCGCCGAGCTGAAAGAGCAGATCGCGCGGGGCCTGCCCGACCCCGATTCGAGGTGCGCGGGACTTCCCGAGCCGCTGGAAAAGGTGATCCGCGCCGGCCTGACGTCGAGCCCGGATCGACGGCCTGGCCTGCAGGAGTTCGTCGACACCTTGCGGGGATCGCTGAACCAGCTCATGGCCGACGCACTGTCCCTCCCGATCGGAGTGGCGCGGCCGCAAAGCGCGGTTAGTCTGCGCCTCAATGTGAGCCGCATCGTGAGTGGCGGCCGCTACGAACCCGTGGCGACCACCCACCCGCAGCCCGATCGGCTGACCCGCGACATGAAGCGCGTGCCCAAGCCTCCCGACCAGGTCCGCCTGCGGACCGGCGAACGGGTCCGCGTCGAGGCGGTCGCCGACCGCGCGGGCTACCTGACGGTGTTCAACGTCGGCCCCGCCGGACACCTGAACCTGCTCTACCCCGAGACCCTGTCGGCCGACCTGCCGGCCCCCGCCGACGCCCATCGGCCAGTCAACATTCCGGACGTCGAGATGACGCCGCCCGCCGGCCGCGAGCGGGTATTCGCCGTGTGGACGCGCCAGCCGCTCTCGCTCCGCCTCGATCAGTTGCACAGTCTGGTCGAACCCGCAAAGGGGGGTTCTCCCGCGTCTCGGCCGTATGTCGCGACCCGCGATATGAAGCGCGTCCAGCATTCGGTGCAGCAGTTGAAGCCGGGGGAGTGGCATGCGGTTGTGCTGGAATTGGATCATTGTACTTGAGAACCCGGCGCACCAGGCAGCGAGCCGAGAACCACCACAGTGAGGGCCGGGCACCGGGGATTCGAACCGCGGTTCCGATGACATCGGCGGACTGAATCGAGTCGTCGTTGTTTTTCGCTAACTCCCGAGTCACGTTCGCTGGCGGCACAATCGCCGTTCTTGAGATCGGTCTCTTGCGGAGGGAACCGCTCTGATTCTACAATGAGCCCATCGCTTGCCACTTCAGGGATGCGGGCGGGGAATTGACCATGGCGCTCTTGATCGGGGCCGGCATCCTGTCCGTCTGCCTTCTGGTCACCTGGCTGATCCTGCGGAGACCGGTCCGGCAGATCGTCGAAGATGTGCGCGTCGAGACCGCTCGCACTCTGTTCCATCAGCGGCGCGAATGGCTCGAAGCCCGTTTTATTTCGGCGCTGAGCGTGGCCGAGCCCCTCGAAGGGGAACGGTGGGAAGAAGCTCAGTGGCAGGACGAGGTCCTGTGGGCTCGTGACCGTCAGACCCATCACTTGCTGGCCTTGGTCTGCGTCGAATTCGAGCCCGAGCCCTTCGATCTGTGTCCCGGCCCACGGCATGCGACAGCGGTCTTCGAGTTTCGCAGGGGGAGCTGGTGCGCCGACGGCAAGCGGATCGACGAGGTGCGTCCGTACGAAGCCGTCGGGCGCAATCGAACGATTCGAAGCGATCGTCGTCCCCCAGCCCCACCCGCGCCGGGTCGGCTAACGTCGACATTCGTCAGGCTGGAAAGCCTGACGTACTCGAAACTCGTCAGGCTGGAAAGCCTGACGTACTCGAAACTCGTCAGGCTGGAAAGCCTGACCGACGCCGGGCTAGCCCTGGCCCCCGGTGATCTCGCGGACGATCGAGCCGACGAACGAGCGAGCATCGCCGAAAAGCATCAAGGTCTTGTCGAGATAGTAGAGGGGGTTGTCGATTCCCGCGAAGCCCGGGCTCATGCCGCGCTTGATCACCATCACGGTGCGTGCTTTGTCGACGTCGAGAATCGGCATGCCGTGGATCGGGCTCGATGGATCGTTGCGGGCGGCGGGATTGGTGACGTCGTTGGCACCGATGACCAGGGCAACGTCGGCCTGGGGGAAGTCTCCGTTGATTTCGTCCATGTCCAGAAGCTTGTCGTAAGGGATATCGGCCTCGGCCAGGAGGACGTTCATGTGGCCGGGCATTCGCCCAGCGACGGGGTGGATGCCGAACTTGACGTCAATCCCGCGCTTGATGAGGGCGTCGAAGAGTTCTCTGACCTTGTATTGCGCCTGGGCGACGGCCATGCCGTAGCCGGGCACGATGATGACCTTGCTGGCGGCGGCGAGGATGCCGGCCGCCTCTTCGGCCGAGGCACTCCGCACCGGTGGCGCCTCGACCGCCGCGGCCGAAGCCGTCTGCACCTGGCCGAAACCGCCGAAAAGGACGTTCGAGAACGACCGATTCATCGCCTTGGACATGTTAACCGACAGGATGAAGCCCGAGGCTCCGTCAAGTGCTCCGGCCACGATCAAGAGCTTGTTGTGGATCACGAATCCCATGGCGGCTGCGGAAAGGCCGGCGTAGGAGTTCAAGAGCGAGATCACCGTGGGCATGTCGGCGCCGCCGATGGGGATGATCATCAGCACGCCGAGGACCAGCGGGACCACCAGGATCACCGGGAATAGCCACGTCTTCTCGGGAGAGAAGATCAGGTTTTCCGCCACCCAGATGGAAAGGACGAGCAGGGAAAGATTGACGTAATTCTGGTTGGGGAAGGTGATTGGGCGCTGGGGCAGGATTTCCTGGAGCTTTCCGGCGGCCATCAGGCTTCCGGTGAAGGTCAGCGAGCCGAGGATCACCTCGATCGCGATCACGGTCATGGTGAATGGGGGCAAGTCGGGGGCGCTCAGATAGTACTCGGCCGTGCCGACCAGGGTGACGCAGAGCGCACCGAAGGCGTGGCTCAAGGCAGTCCGCTGGGGGACGGCCGTCATCGGAACCATCCCGAGCCTGGCGCCGATGATCGAGCCGATGACAAGGCCGGCGAAGATCCAGCGGTAGTCGACGATCTCGTGGTGAAACAGAGTGCCAATGATGGCCAGCAGCATCCCGAGCTCGCCGGCCCAGACGCCGCGGCGGGCAGTCGCGGGCGTGTTCATCCACTTGAGCGACAGAATGAACAACCCGGTGGCGACCAGGTAGAGGGCCTCGATGATGTGTTCGCTGCGGATCATGGCGAATTTGGCTTCCTCGGGCCGCTCGATTTGAACATCTTGAGCATGCGGTCGGTGATGACGAATCCGCCGACGATATTGCTGGTGGCGGCGATGATCGCGATGGTGCCCAGAATGGTTGCCAAGGAGCCGCGGGCCAAACCTGATCCCGCCAGGATGATCGCGCCGATGACGGCGATGGCGTCGAGCGCGTTGGTCAGCGACATGAGCGGTGTGTGCAACAAGGGAGAGATCCGGCGAATCACCTCGAACCCGATGAATGCCGCGAGCATGAACACGTAGAGGGCCGTGAGCACGTCGAGCTTCGCCTCGTCGCCGCCGGGTGGATTGTCCGCAGCCGCAATGGCCACGCGGCTCAGGCTGGTCAGGAGGTCGAGGTGCATATCGCTGCCTTTCGAGGGAAATTCAGGTGGCCGTTGCCGGCGCCGAGAAGAATTCCTTCACGCGGGCGTTCACGACCTCGCCGCCCAGAGTCAACAGCGTCTCGCGCGTGATCTCATCGTTTCGATCCAGCACGAATTTTCCATCCTTGACAAGATGAACGAGAAACGCGCTCAAGTTCTTGGCATACATCTGGCTGGCATGGTAGGGGACGGTGCTGGCGAAGTTGACCGAGCCGATCACGGTGACGCCGTACTCCACGATGGTGGTTCCCGAAACCGTCAGCTCGCAGTTGCCGCCGCGCTCGGCGGCCAGGTCGATGATGACCGAGCCCGGGGCCATGTGGGATACCATTTCCCGCGTGACCAGGACCGGCGACTTCTTGCCGGGGATCACGGCGGCCGTGATGATGACGTCGCTCTCGGCGACGACCTTTCCCAGGAGCTCGCGCTGGCGCTGGTAGAATCCCTCATCCTGGGCGCGGCCGTACCCGCGGGCGTCCTGAGCGTCCTTGGCCTCGACCTCGAGCTCGACGAACCGGCCGCCCAGGCTTTGCACCTGTTCCTTGGAGGCCGCCCGCATGTCGTAGGCCGAGGCGACGGCACCCAGCCGCCGCGCCGTCGCGATCGCCTGAAGCCCGGCGACGCCGGCACCGATAATGAGCACGCGCGCGGGGGTGATCGTGCCGGCAGCCGTTGTCATCATGGGAAAGATCCGCGGCAACAGGTCTGCGGCCACGACGACGGCCTTGTAGCCCGAAAGCGTTGCCATCGACGAAAGGGCGTCCATGCTCTGCGCGCGGGTCGTCCGCGGCATCAGCTCGACGGCAAACGAGGTGACACCCCGGTCGGCAATCTCGCGGATCGTCTCCATCGAGCCCAGCGGCCGTAGAAACCCGATCAAGACCTGGTCGCGGCGCAAGAGCGGAAGGTCGTCTTTGCCGGTCTTGTCGTTCGAGCCATGACACAGGACCTGGACAATGATATCGGCCGTGCCGAAAACCTCGGCGCGATCTGGCAGAATCTTCGCGCCCTTGGCGGTGTATGTCCAGTCAAGGAAGCCAGCCGCGGCCCCGGCCCCGGCTTCCATCACGACCTCCATGCCGGCTTTGGTGAGCAGCGGAATGACCGGCGGTACCATCGCCACGCGCCGCTCGCCCGGATAAGTCTCTCGAGGGATTCCGACGATCATGAAACCGGCTCCGATCGGGAAGACCAGCGCTCTTCCGGCGAAAACGAATCGCCGTCGAGCCGCATCACGCACCGAATCGTGTTTCGTCAGTCTTCGATTGCGGTGCGCAGACGCGGAGACCTTCGGTCCGCCGGCGGGCGGGGTCGGGAGACCCGCGCCCAACGAGGGCAAACCGAGAAGTCGCCTCCCGAACCGAATAGTCTATCGTCGGATTCTCGAAAGTCCATTCGCAGCCGGCGGAACGTTTCGCCGCGCGTCATTCCCGGATCTTGGCGTGCGAGACGGCTCGGAGCTTGATGTATTCTTCGAGCGAGAAGCTGTCCGACCGGCAGATTTCCAGGAGCGGCCGCTCGCGACGCTCCACTTCAGCACACGCCTCGCCCAGCCGCAGGGCGACCTGCTCGGGGATCAGGCAGACGCCGTGCTTGTCGGCGTGAATCAGGTCGCCTGACTGAATTTCGACGCCGCCGATCGTGACCGGCGAGCCGAAATCGACCAGCCGGACGTAGGCATGGCTCACGCAGGGGTTCAGGCCGAAGAGCTGGAAACCGAGGGCACGGACCTCGTCCAAGTCGCGGGGGCAGCCGCTGGTGATGTGCCCCACGCAGCCAAGCTTCTGATGGATGGTGGCCGTGACCTCGCCGAACTGCGCTCCCAGGCCGGGGGGTTCATCGAGGTCCCAGCCAACGGCGATCTTGGGACCGGGCATCTGCGCGACATAGCGGAGATAGTCGCCCAGAAGATCGGGCTGGGAAGCGGGTCGATCGGGCATGGCGGCCCGGGTTCGGCTGGTCACCGCATAGCCGATGACTGGACCGAGCTCGGGCAGCAGGCATCGAATCGGATGCGGCAGAAAGCCGCAGTGCCGGGGCCGGATGTCGAACAGCTCGATCGCGTTCGAGATCGTCGGGGTGTTGTATCGCCGCAATATCTCCAGCTCGGAAGTGCTCAATCGGGGTGAGGACATGCCGTGGTTCCTTCGCAAACCGCTTGGCCGGTAGAGCCCAACACGCTAGGCTGGACGTCGGTAACCGCGCCGGGCCAATGGTTGGAACGTTTGCTCCGCGCCAAACGGTCGCCACCTGCCGGCGTATCGTGCGAAACTAGCCGCTCGTCTTGTGGATTTGATCCGATGTCTGATACCGAAGTCAATCCGGCTGTGAATCCTACCCCGGCGGACAAGAAGGCCAATTCGCCGAAGCCGCACCCGCTCCCGGATGACGCGATCGAGGCCGCGATGGAACAGGCCACGGCCCAAGCGCGAACAAGATCACGGGTCAGAGCAGGTGCCGCTCAAGCGTCAATGGGATAGCGGCCTGGAAGCAGAGCTCGAGGCCGCTTTGAGCGGATTCGACCCGGCAACGATGGCGGTGGCGTCGCCCCGCTCGGGCCGGTCTGACCGGCCCGTCGTTCCGGAGCACGAGCGCGGCCAGGAGAGCCGCCCCGGTCCAAGAACGGGGCGGGTCATCCGGGTGCGCGGCAAGAGCGTGTTCATCGACCTGGGTGGCAAGAGCGAGGGCATTCTTCCGGTCGATCAGCTCCAGGGACCATTGCCCGAACCGGGCGCGACGATCGAGGTCGTCGTCGATCGGTTCGACCTGGAGGAAGGCGTTCAATTGCTCCGGCTCAAGGGCGCGGCGATCGACGCGGATTGGGACACTCTTCGGAAAGGTGTGATTGTGGAAGCCCGTGTGACCAAGACCGTGAAGGGGGGCCTGGAAGTCGACGTGGACGGGATCCGCGGGTTTCTGCCGATCAGCCAGATCGACCTGTCACGGGTCGACGATGCTGCGTCGTACGTGAACCAGAAATTCAAGGCGATCGTAACCGAGGTCAATTCACGCGAGAAAAACCTGGTGATCTCGCGCCGCGAGCTGCTCGAAAAAGAGCGTGCTGAGCTCCGCGAGCGCACCTGGGCGGCGCTCGCGGAAGGCCAGGAGCACGAAGGTGTCGTCCGGTCGATCAAGGGCTTCGGCGCCTTCGTCGACATCGGGGGAGTCGACGGCCTTCTGCCCATCGGCGAAATGAGCTGGGCGCGGATCGCCAAGGTCGACGATCTGCTCAAGACCGGCGACAAGGTGAAGGTCAAGGTGCTCAAGATCGATCAGACGACCCGCAAGCTCACACTTGGCCTCAAGCAGCTCACGCCCAGCCCCTGGGAAACCGCCCCGCAGAAGTATTCCCGCGGCACGTTGGTTCCGGGAAAGGTCACCAAGATCATGGAGTTCGGCGCGTTCGTCGAGCTCGAGCCGGGCATCGAGGGATTGATCCACATCTCGGAGCTGTCGCCGACACGGGTTCGCCGGGTCGCCGATATCGTCAAGCAGGGCCAGGACGTCGAGGTTCGGATCCTCAAGGTCGAGCTGGAGGACCGGCGGATTGCTCTGTCGCTCCTGCCGTCGCCCAAAGGGACGATGCCGGTAGAGGAAGAGGAGAAGGGTCCGGATGAAGCAGCCGTTCTACCGCCTGCTCCCGCGCCCGTGCGCAAGATCCCTCTGAAAGGGGGGTTGGGCGACCGAGAGCGGCGGAATTGACAAGCGGGCGGCCCATTTTCTCGCGGCGACATGAAACGAAACCGGACGGACGCTTCTCTGATCTCATAGAGGAGGTTCCGCTCTGGGGAGGTCCGCCGATGCTCGATCCAGCCAGATGCCCCGTGTGCGGGTCGGTGCTGCCGTCGGATGCACCTGGCGGTCTATGTCCCGCGTGCCTCCTCCGGCAAGGGCTCATGGGGGATGGGTCCATTCCCTCTGAAGCCAACATCGCCGGCGCGTTCGAGCCGGATGAATTGAGCGCTTTTGCCGGCGCGACTCCAAGGAATGGTGCGATTCCGCGCCACCTTCTGGGAGAGGCCCAATCGCGCGAGGCTCCCCGTCTGGTCGTCAGACCATCATTCACGGAAATGCCAGCGCCCGCCCATCGCGGCGACCGCTATCAGCTCCTGGGCGAGATCGCCCGCGGCGGCATGGGAGCCGTCCTCAAGGGCCGGGACCCCGACCTGGGCCGCGACCTGGCGATCAAGATCTTGCTCGAGGAGCACCGCGATCACCCTGAACTCGTCCGCCGGTTTGTCGAAGAGGCCCAGATTAGCGGCCAGCTCCAGCACCCGGGGATCGTTGCTGTCTACGAGCTCGGGCAGTTCGGAGACCAGCGCCCTTATTTCGCAATGAAGCTGGTCGAGGGCCGTACGCTCGCCGCATTACTGGCTGCGCGCGCCAACACCGGACACGACTTGCCGCGGCTCCTGGACATCTTCGAGAAGGTCTGCCAGACGATGGCTTACGCACACGACCGCGGTGTGATCCATCGCGATCTCAAGCCTTCCAATATCATGGTGGGCAACTTCGGCGAGATCCAGGTGATGGACCGGGGCCTGGCCAAGGTCTTGTCTCGAGGCGGCCGGGCCGACGAGCCGCCGGCACATCCTGTTCAGGAGCTCGCGCTCGTCTCTACCACCCGCAATGGCTCGGATGCCAGGATCTCAAGGGCAGGGTCCGTGCTCGGAACTCCGGCTTACATGGCGCCCGAGCAGGCGCGGGGAGACCTCGAGCACGTGGATGAACGGGCGGACGTCTTCGGCCTGGGCGCCATTCTCTGCGAGATCCTGACCGGCCGCCCGCCTTATGTCGGCAACGACGCCGGGGAGGTCAGGGGCCTGGCCGCACGGGCCGAGCTGGACGACGTCTTCGACTGCCTGAGCACCTGTGGCGCAGAACCCGAGCTGGTGGCCCTGTCACGACGATGCCTGGCTGCGCTGCCCCATGATCGGCCACGCGACGCTGGAATCGTGGCCTCCGGGATGACCGGCTACCTCCGCGGAATGCAGGAACGGTTGAGGCAGGCCGAGCTGGAGCGAGTGGAGGCCCAGGCCAAGGCGTCTGAGGAGAAGGTTCGCCGGCGGCTGGCAGTGGGTCTGGCGCTCGCGGTGGTGGGGCTCCTCGTGACGGCCGGCGGCAGCGGCATCTGGGCGCTTCACCAGCACCACGTGCGCGCCTTACGAGTCGATCTTCTGGCACGCGAGGCCGAAGTACTCAAGGAGCAGGCCGAAGATGCTGGGGATGACCTGGCCAGGTGGGCGGCCGCCCGCGAGTCCGTGCGCCGCGCCTTGTCGGTCGTCGACGATGCCCGCGACGCGACGGCCAAGAGCCGGGTCGTGAGCCTGGCGGAGCAGGTCGGGAAGCTGGCCGATCAGGCCGAATCCGACGCCAGGCTGATCGAGCGGCTGGCCGAGGTCCGCGAGGCGATCGACGAAGTCCCCGCGGGGCAGACCGAGGCTGAGTACGCGGCAGAGTTCCAGGCCGCCGGACTCGTCCCGGACACTCGGCACCCGGAGAAGACCGGACGACTCATCGCGCGCCGGCCGGCTCGAACGGCCGTGGCACTTGCGGTTGCACTGGACCACTGGGCAGCCCTGCGGCTCGATCAAGGCGACCGGTCGAGCGCCGGCCGCATCACGGCCGCCGCGCGGGCGGCCGCCCCGGACCCTTACCGGGGCCGGCTCCGCACGGCATTGATGGAGCCGCGCGCCCCGGCGCGCCGGGCAGCCCTCGGCGACCTGGCCCGATCGGCCCCGCCCGCCGATCTGCCCCCTGTTAGCTCGGCATTGCTGGGCGCGGGTCTGCTCCACGCCGGCGACCCGACCACCGCCGAGTCGATACTGCGGACTGCCGAGCGGCGGCATCCCGCCGACTCATGGCTCGCCCAGATCCTGGCCAAGACGCTCGAAAAACTATCCCGGTCGGCGGAGGCCATTCGCTACTACTATATCGCCCGCGCCGCGCGGCCTGAATCGATCCACGCCCTGGCTCATGCCCTCGAGCGCCAGGGCGAATGGACGGAAGCCATCGCCGTGTTCCGCGAGGCGATCCGGCTCAATCCGGCGAGCGCGCGGCACCTGGGCTGCCTCGCCAAGGCGCTCAAGTCACAAGGTCATGCTCATGAGGCCGACCTTACGCTTGACGCGGCCATCGCCGCCGGATGCGAGGCGCGACAGCACGGCGCCCCCGAGTCTCTGCACCATACGCTCAGGAATCTCATCGTTCACCGGCCCAGCCGGCTCGATGATGTCATCGCCGCCTATCGCAGCGCAATCCGCCACAGACCCGATGATGGTGCGGCCCACCATTACCTGGGGAGCATCCTTGCGCGAACCGGCCGGCTGGATGATGCGATCGGCGAGTACCGCGAAGCGATCCGGCTCAAGCCCGATTGTGCCGAAGCCTACACCAGGCTGGGCGTGGTCCTCTCGGATCTCAAGCACGATCACGTCGGAGCCGTAAGAGCCTTCCGTGATCTGATCCGGTTCAGGGCTGACGACCCTCTGGCCCACTTCAACTTCGCATGCGTTCTCCGAAGTCAGGGCAGTTTGGGCGATGCGATCGGCGAATACCGCACTGCGATCCGGCTCAATCCCGACTTCGCTGAAGCCTTCTGTAACCTCGGGGTGATTCTGTCTGGCATGAAATCCAACCAGGACGAGGCTCGCGCCGCCCTTATGGAAGCAGTCCGGCTCAAGCCCGACGATGCCTTCTCGCATTGCAATCTCGCCAGCTCGCTGAGAATTTCCGGCCGGCTCGATGAGGCGATAGCCGAGTACCGAGAGACCATCCGGTTGGAACCTCCGATGGCAGCGGCCCACTACGGCCTGGGCAACATCTTGCAGCTCCAAGGCAAGTCCGGCGAGGCGATGGACGAATACCGCGAGACAATCCGGCTCAAGCCCGATTTCGCCGAACCGTACTGCGACCTTGCGAATCTGCTGCGAGACCAGGGACAGTACGCCGAGTCGCTCGTGGACTACCAGCGCGGTCACGAGCTGGGCTCCAGGCGGCCCGACTGGCGTTATCCTTCCACGCAGTGGGTGGCGCAGGCGCGGCGACTGGCGCGACTCGCCCCCAAGATCCCCGCCATGCTCCGGGGCGAAGCCCAACCGGCCGATGCCGCCGAACGCGTCGACCTCGCCCTGGTCGCCTACGGCAAGGGCTTGCATGCGCTGGCCGCACGGCTCTTTGCCGAGGCGATCGCGGCCGATCCGAGCCTGGTCGAGGATGTTGAGGCCCCGCACCGCTACAACGCCGCTTGCTCCGCGGCGCTGGCCGGTTGCGGCAAAGGGAAAGACCAGCCACCCCCCGACCCCGCGGCCCGAATCAACCTGCGCCGCCAAGCCCTCAACTGGCTCGGAGCAGAACTGGCAGCACGGTCGCGGATCGTGGCCAGCGGCTCTGGCGCTGCGAGCCAAGTGCCAGGGCGCTCCCACGTCCAAAAACTCGAGCACTGGAAGCAAGACCCCGATCTGGCCGGTGTCCGCGAACAGGGGGGCCTGAAGGAATTGAGCGAGGCCGAGCAAGCCGACTGGCGAGCCTTCTGGGCCGAGGTCGACCGAGTCCTTGCCCGGTTGGCAGCCGCTCCTGATTGATCGACTAGTAAATAAATTTACTAATACAGATCGATCTATCTCGCTGTCTGAGGCGCAAGAAGAGGCTGCGTCAGGCTCCCCGTGTGCGCAGATCGTGATCGTGCGTTTGTCTCGTGTCGTGTTGTGTCACAACTTCGGTCCTGCTTCACCCATTGAGGAGTATCCACCGATGCGCTCGAACCGGTTTCTGTCTCGATTGAGCTTTGTTCCCCGGACCAATGCGCCGCTCTTTCGGCCCAGGCGACGGCGGTCACCGCGGCTGGAGTCTCTGGAAGACCGGCTGGTCTTGAGCGCTCTGACCGTGACCAGTTCCGCCGACAGCGGTCCGGGAACGCTCCGTGCCGCCATCGCCCTGGCGAACGCGGGCGACACGATCAGTTATTCGCCCCGTCTGGACGGCCAGACCATCCGCCTGACGAGCGGCGAGCTGGCAATCAGCCAGAGCCTGACCATCAAAGGGCCGGGCGCCCTGCTGCTTGACGTGGACGCAGGCGGGACAAGCCGGGTCTTTGACGTCACCTCGGCTTCGGCGACCGTCACGATTTCCGGCTTGACCTTGAGCGGCGGCAATGCCGAGGACGGCGGTGGCATTCTTGACCAGGGAGGAGCGCTGACACTCGCCGGCCTAACACTCGCCAAAGACCAGGCGGTCGGCGTCAACCCTGGAGACACCGCGCAGGGGGGCGCCGTCCTGGTCACCAGCAGCGGGGCGCTGACCGTGACGTCCAGCGGCTTCGTGCATGATCTGGCACTGGGCGCCGCGGGCGCGGACGGTGGGAGTGACTTCACGAACGGCACCGGCGGCGACGGCGACGGCGGTGCGATCTACGCCGACGTCGGAACGAGCCTGACGGTCACGGGCAGTACATTCACTGGCAACCAGGCGATTGGCGGCACCGGCGGTTCCGGCGGCGCGGGGTTCGAAAACGGCTTCGGCGGCAACAGCAACGGCTCGGCCATCGACACACTGGGCGCCGCCTTTTCCGTTACCAGCAGCACCTTCACGGGCGACCTGAGTCTCGGAGCTGCCGGCAGCCCGGGACTGAACACCCAGGAGTACACCGCAAACGGCTTCGGAGGCAACGCCAGTGGCACGATCAATATCGGATCATTCACGGCCCCAGCGCCCTTCACGTTCAGTAACGACATTTTCTCCGGTGAGCAGCTCATCGGTGGTGCGGGAGCCAACAACGTAGGGCCGGGTGAGGCAGATTACGGCGGCTTCGGCGGTAGTACCGGCGGCGTGATCAACAACAATGACGGTATACCGGATATGACCATCCGCAATTGCACCTTCACCCTCGACGTGAGCCAGGCAGGCGCGGGGGGCGAAGGGGTGCAGGCTGGGGCGGAGGTTATGGTGGCAACGGCGGGGCTTCCGTGGTCTATACCACCGGCAACTTGACGATCAGCGGCTCGACGTTTACTGGCAACCAGGCGATCGGCGGCGCTGGCGGCAGCGGCGGCGCTCTTGATCCGGGAGGTTTTGGCGGTGGCTCCGGTGCCGTCGTTGAGAGCTTTGCCAACATGACACTGAACAATTCGACGTTCACCGGGAATCTGGCGATCGGTGGGGCCGGCGGCGCGGGGAGCGCCGGCGGTGATGGAGGCCCCGGGGGATATAGCAGCGGCGGGGCGATCCTGGTAATCGGTCAGTTGTCGGAGTCCGGCAGCACCTTTCTTGGCAACCAGTCGATTGGTGGCGTGGGTGGTGATGGCGGCAGCGGCGGGGCGGGTGGCGCCGGCGGACTGGCCGAAGGCGCCGCGATCGACGTGCAGAGTGATCCGCTCACGTTCCCGTACGCACCGCCGTTCCCAACCAGTACGATCGCCTCGAGCCTGTTCCTGGTCAACGAGTCCAAGGGCGGCGCGGGAGGAAATGGAGGCCAGGGTGGCGATGGCGGCGCCGGCGGGACGAGCATCGGCGGCGATGTCGTCTCTTATGGTCAACTCTCGATCACGTCGAGCACGCTCCTCTTCGGCACGGCAATCGGAGGAGCAGGCGGGGCGGGTCTCACCGGCGGCGCTGGCGGCGAGGCGCAAGGAGGCAGCTTGGAACTGGTCGACGGCTTGTTCGGCGGCGTGCCCCCGACGTATGAAGCGACCTGTACGATGACCGGCTCGACCGTGATGGGGTGCTCGCACTGGGAGGTTCCGGCGGCTCGGGGGGTTCATCCGGCACCGGCGGCGCAGGCGGTCTCGCCCAGGGGGGCGGGATCTCGGTCACCTTCGACACATTTCCGAGCACGTTCCTGGTCACGGTCTCCGCGAGCGCTCTTTCCGGTAACGCCGCAATCGGCGGGGATGGTGGGGCGGGCAGCTTCGGCGGGATTGGCGGTGATGCTGAGGGGGGCGGGCTCTTCGTGGACCCCGACTCGACCGTTGCGCTCAACGGCGATGTGATCATCGGTAATCTGGCCGACGGCGGCTCAGGCGCCATGGGCGGCAGCGGATTGGGCGGTGGTGTCTATCTGTCCGGCACCGGCTCGACGCGGAAGAACACGACGATCGCGGGCAACTCGGCGTCGACCAGCAACAACGACGTTTACGGCACGTTCAGTTGAACCGCCTCGGGCGAAGCAACGCCGGGTGCGGCGAACGGTTTGGCCGCATCGCGACTCGTTAATCCGTGCACCCAAAGTCGCGGAATCTTGGCGATTCGCCCGCCCGGCCGTACAGTAGACCCAGTTCGTCGCTTGCAAACGCCTGCTCTCTCGTCCTGGCGGTTAGCCTGATGATGAATGTGAAAGCAGCGAGGCCATCCAACGCCCAGTTTCCGACGACGCATTGGAGCCAAGTGGTTGCGGTGGGCGGGCCGGCCAAGCCGGAGGCTCGCGCCGCGCTCGCCGCGCTGTGCGGCAGGTATTGGTATCCGCTCTATGCGTTCATCCGCCGTCGAGGCCACGACCCCGCGTCGGCCGAAGACCTTGTCCAGGGCTTCTTCGCCACACTACTTGAGAAGGAGAGCCTTGCCACGGTCGACCAGGCCAAAGGCCGCTTCCGATCGTTCCTCATGGCCGCCTGTTGTCACTTTCTCTCCAACCGCCGCGACCACGACCGAGCGCTCAAGCGCGGCCGCGGCCGGGTGTTTGTGCCGATCGACACCCTGGAAGCCGAAGACCGCTATCAGCGCGAGCCAGCGCACGAGTTGACCGCCGAACGACTGTTCGAGCGTCGCTGGGCCACGACGCTGCTCGACCATGTCCTCGAGCGGCTGGCGGCCGAGATGTCGGCGACGGGCAAGGGCTGCCTCTTCGAAGCATTGAGACCCGCCCTGCTCGGCTCGGTCGAGAAGGTCCCCTATGCACGCATTGCAGCCAAGATCGGTTGCACGGAATCTGCGGCGCGGCTGTCGGTCCATCGCCTCCGCGCGCGGTACCGGACATTACTTCACCAGGAGGTAGCCAGCACCCTCGCCGATTCCGATGCCGTCGACCACGAGATCCGTGACCTGTTTGCAATCTTCGCCGATTGATGCGTCCCTCGCCAGTCGGTCGCCGGCGCCAGACCTCGATCGACCTTGCCCGGCGAAGCTCCTAATTAATCGAGACATGCGAACCGCCCGATTTCTTGCCGCTCGTCGCCTTTGGTTTTCCCAGGCAGCGGAGATGAGAGACGGATGAAACGTCATAGGTTAACTTTTCGGTGACGTTGAGGATGGCGTGAGAGGCGCCGGAGAGCTTGATCTCGGCGGTCTGGATCGCCAGGTGTTCCAGGTTCAGGTGACTTGCACGATTGACTTCGATCTTAGCGGTCTTGCAAGGTCCGGGGAAATTGCGCGAATTCGCGGACGCGGATGACTTCGCCCGACCGGCTGCGTCTTTGCCGGCGTTCGCATCGGTAGGGGCGCCGGTGAGCTTCGCGTGGCTTGCGCCCGAGAGCGCGAGCTCGACGTCTTTCGCCACGACGGTTCCGTTCAAATGACTGGCGCCCGTGAGCTCCGCCGAAAAGGTTCCAGGCGACCGGACCGAAAGTTGAGCCGTTGCAGCTCCCGACAGGTCGAGCTTGCATTCTTTCAACAAGAACTCCGGCAAGGTGAGATGGCTTGCACCGTCAGCCGTGATGCGAGCCGATTGCGCGGAGCCGCTCAGGGAGACGGAGCTCGCTCCGCTGATTTCGAAGTCTGCCTTCGCGACCGCAATCGAGCCGTCGACTTTGCTCGCGCCGCTGGTTTTGAGAGCGAGCTCCTTCTCGGCGTCAAAGCCCGTCAGCGTGGCCTTGGCGGCGCCGCTCGTGTCGAGACCCGTCAGCACCGGGAGCGTGATCTCCGCCTCGGGGCGTTTCTTGAGATCGTAGAACTTGTCGTTTTCGAGCCCAATTTTCAGGGTATTTCCTTCCTTGACGACGCGCACGAACGACAGCACGTTATCGTCGGCAGTCGTGGCAACCTTGAAGCGACTTCCCTTGGAAATCCGAGCGTGGAAGGCCGAATGAATTTCCACACTGGTGAAGCCGGAGACGTCCCAGGCTTGGACAGCCCTGGTCCCGGAGCCGACGATGCGATTGGGCTGCGGGGACTCACTCGCGGTAACTCGGACGTCTTGACCGCCCGAGCCCATCCCTGCCGGAGCGGCGCTCGCGAATGCGAGGCGAATCGCACGGAACGAATCGTTCAGGTCGAGGTGCGTTCCGGACCACGGCAGCAAGGCCAGCACGAGGGCCGAGACCGAGAGCACCGCTACGATCGTCGAGGCGTGCCCAAGCTTTCCTCGCTTCGGAGCGACTTGCTGATGCGGAATGGGCGCAATCGGCAGGCCGCGCTGCAAGGCCGCCAGAGCGCGTTCCAGAAGATCGGCGAGCTCGGTCGCGGATTGGAACCGCCCAGCCGGGTCCTTGGCATGAAGGCGTTCGATCACATCCGCGAGCCAGCCGGGGACGTCGGAATTCAACTCCCGCAGCGGCCGGGGCTGTTCGTCGCAGACCCGGCGGAGCACCGCGGGCGTCGAGCCGGCGCGAAACGGTGGATGGCCCGCGCACATGGTGTAAAGGACGCTTCCCAGGCTGAAGAGGTCGGAGCGGTGGTCGACCGGCTCGCCGCGCGCCTGCTCGGGCGACATGTACTGCGGGGTCCCGGCGACGACACCGCTCTGAGTCAGGCTGGCGTCGTCGACCGCCCGAGCCAGCCCGAAGTCGGTCAGCTTGACCCGCTCGATGCCGTTCTCGAGCAGGATATTCGACGGTTTGACGTCGCGGTGAACCAGCCCCTGTGCATGAGCGGCCGCCAGGCCCTGGGCCGTTTGCATGCCGATGCGCAGCACCGATTTGACATCCATCGGCCCGTTGCCGTCGATCCGCTCCTGGAGCGAGCACCCGGAGAGATACGGCATGACCAGGTAGGAGAAGCCATTCCACGAATCGACTGCGTGGATGGCGACGACGTGCTCATGGACGACCGCGGCGGCGGCGCGAGCTTCCCGTGCAAACCGGCTGCGTGCCGCGGCACTGGTGGCGAGCTGAGGTGCCAGGACCTTGATCGCGACCGCGCGCCCGAGGGCGGGGTCGAATGCCTTCAGAACAATGCCGAACCCGCCGCGGCCGAGCAGCTCCGTGACCTCGTAGCATCCCAGCCGTCCCAGTGAGCCCGGCGCTGTCGAAGGTGCCAGAAAGTCGATCGATCGATCGGGATCCCCCTCGGCTTCATCACGGGGGACAGTGCCGGTTGTCTCGGGATCAGGGATGCCCAGGCCGGCGGAACGGAGGCGGCTTTCCTTGCCGCCCAGCGCGTGCAGCTCACCCCAGAGCCGGCTGCCGGCGGCGAGCCGCTCGAGGGTGCGCCGACAGTCCGGGCAAGTATCGAGATGGTCGCTCAATTGAGCCTCGTCATCCTCTGGCAATGCTTCGTCCAGGAATGACCGGAGACGGGATTGATCACAGTGGAACGATCGCGCGACCATGGCTTCAGCTCCTCGATTCAAAAGGGGTTGTCGCGGCATCCACGTGCTCGATCTCGCGACGGATCCGGGCGACGACCCGGCTCTTGTACTGATAAACGGTGCCGAGGGATATTCCCAGTGACCTGGCCACCTCCTGAGGTGGCTTGCCTTCCACGCCGGTTTGCCAGAATGCCTGCCAGGCCAATCCGGAAAAAGAAGGTCGGACTCGCTCGGCCGCCCATGTGAGCAGCCGGCGGCGGTACTCTTTCTCGAAGAGGGCCGATTCTTCTCCGGCGGTGTCGGGCTGCTCCTGGAGCAGGCGCTCGATGTTGGTCAATCCCGTGCCGCGCGGATGCCGGCGCTCGGCGGCGAGCCAGTTGATGATCAGGTTGGCGGTGATCCGCGCGAGCCACGCCCGGAACGAGCCGCGGGCCGGGTCGAGATCGTAGCGATCGATGTTCCGGGCCACGGCCCGGAAGACGTCTTGAGCCAGGTCCTGGGCATCGGCGTCTTGAAGCCCCCGGTACCGCGCAAGTTGGTACGCCAGTGGGCCATAGATTTCGGTGAACTCGCACCAAGCCTGCTCGTCGCGCGGATCGCGGAGGCGAATCAGAAGACTGGGATGTGTCGTCGGTGCCTCGGCCATCCGGTGATTCCTCCTTCTCTATTCACAGCCGGCCCGGGAAAATTTGAATGAGTTTTTTTCATCCGCGCAAGATGAGGATCAGCCGAACTGAGCGGGACCGCAAAAGAAAGTCGCCTTTCGCTCCGCGAAAGATGGGTAGTTTCGCGAACCGAAAGGCGACATTCGCAGCTCTGAGGGCGGAAGCGCGCGATCTCCGTGTTCAGCCGAATGGGATCGACTGCTCCCGCAAGATCTGCTTGAGGGCATTGGCAGCGTCGGCGAACCGCTCGGGGCCCGTGAAGCCGAACGATTTCTCGGCAACGACCAGGTGCGGCTCGAGGACGCAGAAGCCGTCGTAGCCCGAGGCGACGGCCTCGCCCAGCAGCCGGGGAATCTGACCGTCGCCGGCCCCGGCCGGCACATTGCGGTGGGTCTTCGTATCGAAGTCCTTGACGTGAAAGTGCTTCACATGAGAGCGAAGCCGCGACCAGGCCTCGTTGATCGGCTGGCCGACCTCGAGGTAGTTCGCCGGGTCGAACGCATGAATGAGAAATGGCGAATTCACGGTCTCGATGATGTCGGCGACGCGCGCGGCCGTATCTCCGTAGATGCCTTTCTCGTTTTCGAGAAGCAGCGTGATGCCGCGATCGGCCGCGCGGCGGGTGAGCTCGGTCATGCGGCTCAAGACGGCCGGGCGGTGGCCGGCGGGATCATCGCCCGGGGGCATGTAAAAGCTGAAAACGCGGATCCGCGGCGCCTGGTAAAAGTCAGCGAGTTCCATGGCTTTAGCGAACCGGTTCAGGTGCTCGTCGAACGGCTCGTGGATACGGATCTTGCCGATCGGCGACCCGATGGCGCTCAGGCCAAATCCCCGCGAGCCGAGCAGGTCGCGATATTCGCCATGCTGGCTCTCGGTCAAGTCGAGCACGTTGGTTCCGTGAATGGCGCGGAACTCGATGAACTTGATGCCATGCTCGGAGAGGACGTTGACCTGCTCGATCGGGCTCTGGGAGATCTCGTCGGCGAAGGCGCTGAGGCGGATCATCGATTAATTCCCACAAGCCAGATCGAATCGGTGGCGGCCAGTACGCGATGATATCAGATCATGGGCCGATCGCCAGGCTATGGTGGATCAAGCCGGCTCTGTCGGGTAAGATCAGATGGTTAGGTGGGAACGCAGAACGCGTTGGGCTGAGGGTCAGGGTTCCTAGCCTGAAGAACCGGGCCGGCCGCCGGATCGGACGGATCGGATGCAGCGGCCAGACCGCGCGGTTTCCTCGGCTTGCTCACTTGAGTTGCGCGCGGGGTTGAATTGCGCATCGAAAGCGCTGGTGATCTTTGATGACGACGATTCTCTTTCCTTTGCTCATCTACTGGCTGGTCCTGTTCGTCGCGTGCTTTGTGGTCGTCGAGATCGGGCAGGACCAGCTCTACGACGAGGTCACGCCGCGGGCGGGCTTGAAGGTTGCCGGCGGGTCGCTCTTGCTCGCGGTGCTTCTCACGGTATTGCGTGTTCGCGGTTTTCCGGCGACGTTCGAGTCGATGTTCACGACGAACATCGGCTGGACTTTGCTCCAGGGAGTCGCCTGGTTTCTGGTCTTCATGCTCGTTCTCCGGTTTCACCCCTGGCACGCCTTTGGCCTGGGTGTGACGACGATGCTTGTTTGCTCGGGGTTGGCGACGATGGGCGTCGAGAGCGTCCTCGCCAAGCCAAGGGAGACCGCGGCTGCAACCCAACCGTTCAAGCCCAGTCAGCCAGTCCGGCAATCGCTCGGTCCCAACGCGGGCACGCCAGCGACTGCGCCAGCGGAAAAGGCCAAGTAAGTGTTCCGTGCACCGTTCATCGAATGCCTCCTCGGGCTGCTCGGGATCCACCGGGCCGGTCCGACCGCGTGGCGCATGATGCTGAGGCGCACCAACCGCCCTCGATCGCCTGCCACCCTGTGGCGACGATTGCGCACGCTCATGACGCGACGACCACGCACATCCGAGCAAGCGTCCGAGGTGTTTCCCTGGATGGAACACGCGATTTCCGTCGGTGCTGTAGTCGGGACGTGTGCGGCGATTCCGCTGGTACACGGCTGGCATCTGAGCTTCCTGGGTCTTGTCCTGGCCGGTTCGTTGAGCGGAATAGCCGGCGGTCTGATCGGGATGTGCTTGGCGCTGACGTGGGCGACGGAAGCTCCCGAGCGGCCCACCGCTCCGCGCGACTTGTGGGACCCATGGCTGGACGCAGGCACCGTACCCGGCGACGCTGATCGAGAGCCGGCTGTCTCCGTCGAAGCTGCTGCGACCACGGCTGCTGGTGAATTCGCCCTGCTACGTGGGCGCGTGCGGCCTCGCGTTTTCGCCCCCGAGACCAGCGAAGCTCTGCTGCTCCTAGACGTGATCGGGCCTATCTTCGCCAATCGCTCGGGCGGGATCATACGCCTTGTGGGACCGCCCGGTTCCGGCAAGACGACCGCCCTTGACTACCTGGCCGGAACATTGCCGCCATACCTGAGTGTGACGTTCCTTGACGACCCCGATCCATCCGCCATCGTGGGCGCGACGGCTCGCGGCTGGGTGGTGTCGACCTCGTCGAGCGCATCTGTCCTTAACACCTTCCCCGACATACCGACCATTCTACGGCTGGCGCCCTGGGGTAAGGACGAGTGGATCGAGTACCTGCTCGCGAGTGACCGGCAGGCGTGCGCCTCGGTCATGGCTCGCCTGGCGGATGCCGAGGCTGAGGCAGAAAGGCTCGACGGGATCCCCGAGCTCTGGCGAGTTGTCCTTGACCGCATGATGGCTGATCAGTCGATTTCCGGGCCTTTCATGGCACTCAGGAGTGAGCTCGCCACCTTGCTCAGCGACCCCGAATATCGCGGGCTCGTCGAAGCATACTGCTTCGCCCAGGCTTGCGATCAAGCCGCCCAAAGAGAGGCTGGTGTCAGGATCATCCCCGCGCCCGGCGACCCAAGGCACTACGTGGAGATCCTGCGCCGTGGTGATCCCGATAGGGCGCTGTTCCGTCTGATCCGGCATCGCCAGGTCCAGCTTCTGCTCGCTGCCGACTGGATCGCGGCCAGCATCAAACGCCGGGCGGAGAGCGAGACACTCTCGGAACAGTTGCCTCGCGACCTCGTGATCGAAACCGCCGCGCGGATTGCAGTTGATTCCCAAGCGGTGGAGCGGCTCAACTCCCTCGTCACGGGTCACGACCGGACCCTCCATCCGATGGCCGCCAGTATTTTGCACGCACTTCGAATCGGCTGGGAGCCCGGCACGCCCTTACCCCGGCTGGCCGGAGCGTACCTGGCGGAGGCCTCCTGGCCGGATCTCAACCTGACCATTGCCGACACGCAAGGCGTCGATCTCAGCGCGGCAAACCTGTCGGGCAGCCAGCTCGATCGGGCCAATCTCGAGGGTGCCAGACTCGTCGGCGCCGATCTGTGCGCCGCCTCGATGGACGGAGCCACACTGGACAGTGCCGATCTGAGTCGAGCCCACCTCACGCAGGCCCGCGCAGTCGGTGCCAGCTTTCGCTCCGCTCAGCTCGCGGGCGCCAACCTGGTGCGAGCGAACCTCGATCAGGCCGTCCTCGTCGGCGCGGACCTGACCAGAGCCCGACTCGCGGATGCGAGTCTCGTCAGGGCCAATTTGCGCTCCGCCATGATCTTGGGGGCCGACTTCTCCCGAGCCAATCTCACGGGAGCGATCCTGCACGGGCTCAGACTGGCCGGCGTGCAATTCGCCGGTACGTGCTTCAAGCGTGCCGATCTCTCGAGGTGCGACCTGGAGGGCATGGTGCTGCCAGGGGCCGCTTTCCAGGACGCCAACCTTCAGGAAGCGCTCTTGACCGGCTCATGCATGCGGAGCGCGGAGCTGCGCGGTGCGTGCCTCCAGAGAGCCGGCCTGGCGGACGTCGATTGGGTCGGGGCCGACCTGCGGGAGGCCGACTTGCGCCAGGCTGCGTTCCACCTGGGATCTTCCCGGAGCGGACTGGTCGGCAGCCCGATCGCCTGTGAGGGAAGTCGCACCGGCTTCTACACCGACGACTATGACGAGCAAACCTATAAGAGCCCCGAGGAGATCCGCAAGGCAAACCTCTGCGGAGCCGACCTGCGGGGCGCGCGAATCGATGAGGTGGATTTCTACCTGGTCGATCTCCGCGGCGCCCGGCTTGACCCGCACCAGATCCCCCAGATCCGCCATTGCGGGGCGATACTTGAAGCCCGGACTTGAGATGAGCTTTCACTCATTCTTTCGGTTCAACCACTTGCCAGCGGCCCGTCTTGGCCGGGAAGACGTGGAGGTGGCCTCCCTGCGAGATCGCCGCGACATCGTTCTGGATGGTTACCCCCTCGAACCGCATTATGGCCAGGCGCCTGTCACCGAAGCCCGGCCGCTGCTCTAACGTGGCGCTCCCACGGGGAGGGACCCGCTTTTCCAGCTTCAAAACGTCCCAGCGACCGACTGCTGAGCTATAAGCATAAAGGTACGGGCCAATGACATAAACGGCCACTTTCTCCCCGATGACTGGTTCGAGCGCGATCCTTTCCTCCCACGGCTCAACCAGGTCTTTGACCGACCATTGGAACCGCCCGATGTCGAAGAGGGCGATCTGGGTCAGCCGCGGCCTGTTGAAGCTACAGGGATACAAGTACTGGGTTTGCGGGCCGAGCCAGAGTTGATCGTCGGCACCCGTCGACCCGGGCATGTCCTGAATCGCCCACCGATCGCGGTCTGCGTCGTAGACGGTGAATTGTGCGGTTCGCGGCCCGACCGCTACGATCGTGACCTGTATCCCATCGGCATCCGTGGTCACATTCACGGTGCCCTGCGGCGGCCGGTAGGTCCGCGAGCGGCCGGAATCCATGGCAAAAATGACCACGCGATCGTTCGTGGCGGATTGCGTGACAATGTATCGCCGGCTGGTGGTGATCCGATCGAGAGCCGAAACATCGTCGCCAGGGCCTTTCTTCTTCGAATCGGCGAAGGCAGCCCTCGCTTTCTCGGTCACCATGTCGACCATTTTTTGAGAAGCCGTAGCCGCGGGCCCATGGGGCTTGGCATTCACCTCCATCTGCTGGATCCTCGCCTTGAGCGCCTTGTTCTCTTCCTTGAGCGCCTTGATCTCCTCCTTGTATTCCAAAAACTCGAATTCGTTGGTCTTGAGTCGCAGCTCGTACTTCTCGATCACGCGCTGGAGCTCATCGAGAGCGGTGCGCGCGACACGCACCTGGTCTGGCTCCCCAGCCCGTGGTGCCGCGCTCGTGGCGGGTTTGGTGCCATCTTGCCGCGCCGCCACCCGCACGCCGCCACCGACGGCCCCGAGGACGACGAACACCGCCGCGAATGACATCCACTTGGTTTGCGACATGGCTTTGAGAACTCCTTGTGCAAGTGTGAGCACGGTGGTTGACGCTGCGCCCGCGGCGATGGCGCGTCCGGACGTGACGCTCACGGCGGCGGCGATTGTCTTGATCAGCAGGGCAGGGGGGACGGCCGGAGCGATCCCCTCAGGCGGCGACAAGTCGGGGCGCTCGAATCTTGCGCGTACCCGCGCCGGCTCAGTCTCGTCCGCAACAGCTCGCGGCCCTTGGCCATCCGACTGCGAACCGTACCGACCGGGCACCGAAGCTGCTCGGCGGCCTGGTCGTGCGTCAGGCCCTCGAAGTAACAGAGCAAAATCGGCGTCCGGAACCGCACCGGCAGCCGGGCGACTTCCTGATCGAGCACCAGCGGCAGCTCGTCGTGATCGACATCGTTCGCCGGGGCGACGGCACCGGCCCGAACGTCGGTCCGCTCGCGCGCTCGCCGCCGCAAGCGATCGCGTCGCACACGAGTGGCAACCCGGCGGGCAACTCCGTACAGCCAGTTGGCGAGTCGCTCGCGATCGCCGAGCGATCCCGCCTTCCTGACAAGCACCAGGAATGTCGCCTGGAAGGCATCCTCCGCGTCGTGGGGGTCGACCAGAAGCCGCCGGCAGACGCCGAGCACCATGGGGCCATGCCGCGACACGATCGCCTCGAATGCGACTTCGTCTCGATCGCCCACGAACCGCGCCAGGAGCTGGGCCTCCGTCAGCCCCGACACCGTTCCCCGGGCGAACAGCCGCTGGATCTGACCCAGCACAAACGCGGGTCTTTCTGCCAGTGCCATGGCCGTGCACCCTCCACTCGATTCCCGATGGCAGAAGTGGACTGATCATCCTCTATACTGCCCGAAGAGCGCGATTCAATCGTTTTTCCGCGCCCTGGAAGTGATTATGATCGATTCGCGGCCCGAGTGAACGACGTGGCCAGCGGGCTGAGCGGACCGTTCGAACCCCAAATCACGATGAATTGCTGGCGGAATTCGTATAGGATGGGAAAGCGCCTTCGCCGGGCGGGAGCTTGACTCACCTGGATTTGCGGGTTTCCTGGAGCTCGGCGGTGAGTGCGAATCCGGATCAAGGCAGGAGGGTTGAGATCGTGCAGCACGTGACTCGTGAGTTTGCCCATCTTGAAACGCTGGAGCGAGCGAAGCGCTGGCTGATTCAAGCCGGGATTCATCCCAGCCGGATCGAGGTCCACACGCGGGGCGTGCCTCGGATCACTGTCGAAGTCCACAGCGGAGAGGCCGTGGAGGTCGAGCGGGTGCTCGATGCTGCGGCAGGCAGCGATCTGGAGGGAAGCCCAAGCTTCTGGGACCACGCCCGCCAGCAGCACGTTTATCCCGAGCAACCGCACCCGGAAGCGCCGGCTGCGAACCCGGCTCACTCGGAATCGTTTGTGATCGGCTGGCGGCCCCAGGATCCCGACCGTGAAGTGAGCCAGGAATCGACCGACGTCGAACGGCAAAAAACGTTCCGGGAAGGGCGGGACTGAGCCTCGAATTCATGTCGCGAGGTCGTCAAGAGATCGCACGAGAAACCGCGCGAGCCGGTCAGCGGCCTCGAGCGCGTGCTCGTAGAGCGTCCAGAAATCCTTGAGGCTCGACGGCCGTTGCCAGACAGCTCGCAGCGCAGCTCCGACCCGGTAGCTTCCCTGGCGGCTGAGGAGACCGGCCACCTCGCGCGGCAGGTCGGCATGCGCATCGTCGCTGATCACCCGGATCGATAGGAACGGCACCCGCCGCTCGTCGCAAAGCGCCGCGACGGCCGAGGATTCCATGTCGATCAGGTCAGCCTGGTGTGCCTGCCGCAGCGCTTCTTTTTCACTGGAGCTGGCCACAACCCGGTCGACCGTGAGCAGACGGCCTCCGGCCTGTCTGGCCCGCGCGGCCAATGCCGCCGGTGGGGTGACCTTGTGACAGCCGCCCTCGGTATCGACGATTTCATCCGCGACGATCACGTCGTTGCGGGCGAAAGCCGGGTTGAGCGCTCCGGCAAAGCCCGCCGAGATGATCCAGCGCGGCCGGTGACCGGTGAGGAGTACCTCGGTTGCGCGGCGGGCAGCGGATCGGCCAGGCCCACCGATCGCCACGGCCACGATCTTGCCGCCGCACTCTCCTTCGATTACCGGAACGGCGACCGCCTGATATTTCCAGACCTTCTTGAGGCCGTCGATCAGGTCCGAGACCTCGACCGGCAGCGCCGCCACCACGCCGAAATCTGCGGGAACCGGCGGAGGCGCGACGCCACGCTCAGGGTTCATCGTGCTTCTCGTAAGATCATGTTTGGAAACGGGCCTTAGCCGCGAACGCGGCGGCATCGTAAAGCCCAGGGCGCAAGCCCTGGGAGACAAACAGCGCGCGACCCGATTCGGTGGAAGCCTCGGCGACGCGACCAGAGCCGAGACAGAGTCTCGGCTCTGGTCGCGTCGCCGAGGTCTCGGAAAAGAGGAATTCACCGGTTGCTCGAGACCCAGGGCTTGCGCACTGGGCTTTACGATGCCGCCCCTTGCGGGGCTTTCCAAACGGCCTCCGAGCCGATCTCGACGGTGTGGTTAAAAACCGCCGAGACGGGAGGCCCGCGCCCAATGCCGGCGGGGCGAAGTCACGTGAGCTGCCACTTGATCAGCTTCAACATGTCGCCCAGGCGGCTGTTCACTCCCACGGCGGCGGTTGTCTCGTAGCCGACGTGGACCATGCAGTTCTCGCAACGCGGATCCTTCCCGTAACCATAATTCTCCCAGGGCGTCTTGTTCAAGAGGTCGTCCAGGGTCGCATGGTGGATGTCGGTGATCAAGTAGCACGGGCCTTTCCAGCCCTTCAAGTTCCGGGTGGGGCTGGCCCAGGCGGTGCACTGCATTTCGCGCTTGCCCTGGAGAAACTCCTGGTAGAGGGGCGAGGAGTGGAACTGGTACTTGCGAAACATCCCCTCGACCGAGCGGAACTTGGCCTTGATGTCGTCGCGCGTCATGAAGATTTCCTTGGAGTCGACGGCGGCGTAGCTGTAGGCCGGCGAGATGATGAAGCCGTCGACTTTCAGGGTCGTGAGATATGCGAACAGCAGGTCGAGCTCGGCCATGTCCGTTTCCTTGAACACCGTCGTGTTGGTGCAGACGAGGAAACCGGCGTCCTTGGCAGCCTTGATACCGTCAATCGCGGCGTCGAAAACCCCTTCGCGCTCGACAGCGACGTCGTGCGTGGCCCGCAGGCCGTCCAGGTGGACATTGAAGAAAAACGTCTGGCTCGGCTTGAATTCGTGCAGCTTCTTGCGGATGAACATGCCATTCGTGCAAAGAATGATCACTTTCTTCCGCTCGAGGATCTTGGCAACCAGCTCGGCGAGCCCCGGATAAATCATCGGCTCTCCGCCGCAGATCGAGACGACCGGAGCGCTGCACTCGTCAACCGCGGCCAGGCATTCCTCGACCGAGAGCTTCTGCTTGATCGTCGACTCGTATTCGCGAATGCGGCCGCAGCCCGTGCAAGTCAAGTTGCACGCGTGCAAGGGCTCGAGCATCAGCACCATCGGGAACTTCTGGGCTCGCGCCAGTCGCTTCTTGGCAACGTAGCCGGCGATCCGGGTCGTCATCGGCAGTGGGAATCGCATCGGCGTTTGTCTCCTTTTGAATCGTACGTTGACTTATTCGTTCATGGGATTTCCATGATTTTGGCGGCGGAGAGCGGTTCTGGCTCAGAATTCGAGCGAGAGGGGCTGGGCGGGGATGCGGCAGGCCAAGGCCGGGCTGGTCCTGCCGAGCTCTATTTCGAGAGCAGACCGGTACCGCGCCATCGCCATGAGAGGAAAATAGACCCGATAAAGGTGGTAGCGCAAATAGAAAACGCGGGGGAAACCCGTACCGGTGAAGAAGGATTCATTCCACGAGCCATCGGGCAGTTGGGCTCTGACCAGATAGTCAATGCCGCGGCGAACTGCCGGAGAAAGGGCTCGGCCGGCGGCGATCAAGCCGAGGGTGCCCCAGGCGGTCTGGGATGGGGTGGGCTCGCCGGTCCCCTTGAGGGCGGGCTCGTCGTAGCTCTTGCAGGTTTCTCCCCAGGCGCCGGAGAGCTGCTGGGTCGACTCGAGCCAGCCCAGGGCGCGCTCTATGGCCGGGTGATCCATCGGGAATTCGAGAGCACGCAGTCCTTGAAGGACCTGCCAGGTCCCGTAGATATAGTTGACACCCCAGCGGCCGTACCAGCAGCCCTCGGGCTCCTGCGTGCGCAGCAGGTAGTCGAGAGCGCGGGCAATCGAGGGATGGTCTGCGCGATAGCCCAGGGTGCCCAGGAGCTCGATCACACGGGCGGTGATGTCGGCGCAGCTCGGGTCGAGCATGGCATTGTGGTCGGCGAAGGGCAGGCGGGTCAGGACCTGATTGTCGATGTCGACATCGTAAGCAGCCCAACCGCCGTCCCGGTTCTGCATGGAAAGCAGCCAGTCCACGCCGCGCTGGCTGGCTGCCCGCACCGCGGGCCTGTCGGCCAGGGGAGACCGCTTCAGCGCCAGGAGCACCATCGCGCTATCGTCGAGATCGGGATAGAACGCGTTGTGGAACTGGAAGTGCCAGCCCGTGGGCTCGACACCGGGGCGGCGAATCCGCCAGTCGCCCGGATTGCGGACTTCCTTTTCCAGCAGCCACCCGACGGCACGGGTCCAGGCGGGGTGGTCGGACGGCAGCTTGGCATCCGCCAGCGAGATCATCGCGATCGCCGTGTCCCACACGGGCGAGAGACAGGGCTGCACCCGGACTCGGTCGTTCTCGGCGATGTGCAGGTCGTCAAGCTGCTTGACGGCCCATCGGACCTCCGGCGATTCCAGGTCGTAGTCCAGGCATCTGAGAGCGATGATCGAATAGATCATGGGCGGAAAGATCGCACCGAGGCCGTCGGTGTTTTCACAATGCTCGAGCATCCAGCGGTGTGCCTCTTTTACTGCCCTTTTCCGCCAGGCAGCCGGGATCCGGCGGTCCAGCCACTTCAAGACGCCATCGACCGCGAGGAAGAAGTTCGTCCAGGAAAACCAGCGGGCCGTCCGCCGCGACGGCCACCCCAGGTCGCTCCGGAACAGCTCGGCGATGCCGCGGTCCTCAGGCACCACGCGCACGGGCTTGAAGTACGACATGATCGAAAGCGGCACGACAATCGTCCGAGTCCAGGCCGACATCGCGCTCAAGCTGAAGCTGAAATGGGACGGGATCAAGACGAGCTCAGGCGGCACACAGGGGCATTCGTCGTAGCCGATCTGGCCCAGGAGCGCCAGGTAGAACCGCGTGAAGCTGTTGCACTGGTGAGCGCCGCCAGCCGCGAGAATCGCCTGCCGTGTCCGCTCCATCGCGGGGTCATCCGCCGCGATTCCAACCAGCTTGAGCGCGAAATAGGCCTTCACCGAGGCGCTCACGTCGGTGGGCCCGCCGGGATAGATCGCCCAGCCCCCATCCTCGAGCTGTTGGTCCAGCATGAACCGGGCCACCTGCTGGCAGACCGGCTCTCCCTCCCGGCCCAGAAACGCCATCAGGAGGATGTACTCGGACTCGAGGATCGTGTCCCCCTCAAGCTCACCCACCCAGTAACCCTGATCGTGCTGCCGCGACACGAGCCAGTCGCTCGTTCGCTCCAGGGCCGATTGCAGGGCATCACGAGGAAAAGACGCATGCCGCGTCGAGTGACGAGAGCTCGACCATTCCGATGGGTTGGGAGAGACGCCCCCGTCCCTGTTGGCGATCATGCGATTGCAACCCTCTCCCTCGGAGCGAGGCGTCTGGAAGATAGCAAGGCCATGAGAAGCGGACGGCAAGCAATGGCGTGCCTTCGCTTTAACTACAGGCGCCGCTCATCCTACGTGCGAAATGCAAATTCAATCAAGATCAAAGTTGGGCTGGAATCCGGCCGGATCCGACCACCATGAAGGCCGCGTCGCCGTCACACTTTGCCTATTTGACGTGGGTTATTCTTCGGACTGGAAGTCGGCTTCCAGGCGGAAGCCCTGGAGCAGGGGGATTGACCGCAGGATTGCCAGGATCCGATCCCGGTCGGCGCCTCGAGCAAGGTGCCGTGGAGCTCGATGGCATCGCCCCGTGCCTGGACCCGGTCGACGTGGGCCAGGTCGCCAACGTGGCGGCGGATCTGGGCGGCGAGGTACGGCTCGAGGTCTTCAGGACGTGCCTTCTGGACCAACGGGTTCACATGATCTTCATCGGGCATGACAAATTCGAGGCGGTCGACGATGTCCCGGACACCCGGAGTCTGCTGGGCCGTTCGATAGACCATCATGGCCTCGTACGCAGAGGGGACTTGACCGGAGAGCGTCACGTTGCCGTCAGTGGAGCGCACCTTGACGGGAAGCTCAGCGACCGCGGGCCGCCGCGCCAGTCCCGCGATGACGCGGCGGGTCAGGTTCTGGGAATCGAGCGCGGTTGGCCCCGGCACGGGCTTGGGACGCACGGGAGCCTGCTCGCGCGGCAACGCCCGGTCGGGGGCCGAGGGCTTCGGCACCGGCTCCGGAGCGGGAGGCTTGATCGCCGGCTCGGGTGGCGGTGGCGGTGCTTCCTCGGGTTCGGCACGCCGCGGGACGACCTGCAATTGGCTCTCGACACGGCTCACGCCGGGAACGCTGCGTGCGGCTTCCAGGATCTCTCTTGCGGCTTCCTCGCTGGCGACGACCCCGCGCAGGAAGATCTGGCCGGACGCATCGACGGTCAATTCCACCTGCCCTTTGATCGGAGTCTCATCGATTGCCGGCCGGCCGTCACCCGGAGCGCCGGCCTGCGCCTGGGCGACAGATCGGGCCGCCACCGGAGGCTGGCCGTTCGGAGGGACGGAACCGGGCCTGGGCTGGGGAACGTTGTCCGGGGAGCGGCGCCACCAGGGCGGAAAACTGACAAGCGGAGGGACATAGCCGAAAAACGGATCGTCGACCCACCCGAACAAGGGCGGCGGGTAGACGTAGGGCGAATACGAACCGGACCGCGAAAACAGCGAGGAGTTGCCGCCGATGGCCATGGTCGCGCTCATTGCCGCGAGGTGCGACAGGGCGGTGTCGATGACCAGGTTGTCCCGCACCGGCGCGCCCACGTCGATCGCGATGCGGACGGCCGCATCGTGAACCTGCTTGGTGCCCACGGCACCCGAGAGGACGACCTTCCCGTCCTTCCAGACCGCCGTGATCGGGTAGGGAGCCGTCAGCGGATGAGACCGGATCGCGTTCAGGACCAGAATCTCGGGCCGCCCGGCGTCCGGAGCCGCGAAGCGCGGAGCCACCTGAGCCGGCGCCGCGGGCCGAGAAGGTTCCTGCCCGGAGAGGGTGAAAGGCCCTCCGGCAAAGAGCGCCAGCGCGGCAATTGACGGCGCCAGCAACGATCGTTGCGTCTCCATCTTCGTCCTCCCTCGGCACCCGAAGACGCGTGTAACTCCGGGTGTATCCCCCTCTAGCGCAGTCTACGATTCGCAGGTCGCGCCGACAAGGGTCTCCGAGAGAATTCGTCGGAAACGGCTGGTCGTCCGCGACATGGAACGAGGGGTTTATGATTCTAGCGCAGCTCGAGCGGCTCGATGGTCAACTTGCCGGAGACGCGCAAGAGAGGCAGAAATGTCTCGAACGGGGCGACGCCTTGCAGGCTCGAGTCCGCGAGCTTGATGTGAGTGGCATCGACCAGCGTTTGATCGAATGTGGGGTCGATGGCGATCCAGCGCTGATTGACATGAACCTCGTCCCACATGTGATACCCGAAACCGCTCAACTGGCCGACATAGACCATGCCGATGACCACGCGTGCCGGGATGCCGGCGGCCCGGCACATGGCAGCGGTCAGGACGGCGTGCTCGGTGCAGTCTCCGCTCAGATTGCGGGCGACCTCATTGGCCGGCGAAACGCGACCGCGAAGTTCTTGTCTCGGACATTCTCGAAGACCCAGTGGTTGATGCGACCGGCCTTTTCCCAGGCATCGGTTACTCCCCTGGTCACCTGCCGGGACAGACTCAAAACGGTACGATCCTGGCTCGTGATCAGCACGTTGGGCTTCATATACTCGGGGTCGACATCCGTTGAGCCCGGCTCGCCGTCGAGCGGTCCGGCACTCTTGACTTCCACAATGAACAGCTCGCCTTCCGGCGAAACGCTCTGGCGCGTGTCCTTGGGAACGGTCTGGCCGAGGTCGCCGCTTTTCAAGGACATGCGGTACTTGACCTGGCGAGTCTTCTCCGGGTCGGGGATCTTTCGTTCCACCTTGATCACGGTGTTCTTGATCAGGTCGAACTGGACCGGCCCGGCGGGCGAAAGGGCGGCTTCCTTGGTGGTCCGGTACATGACCATGCCGCCGAAGATGTCTTGCTCGGCCTTGAGGACCTGGCCTTCCTCGTCGACCCACATCGTGGTGTTGTACTCGGGCACCGGCTTGCCGCCCACCTCCGTCGTTTGATCGACGCGCAACAGCCGCCGGGACGAGCCATCTCCCAGGACGGTGGGCTGGAACGTGCGGGCATGAAGCACGATGTCGCAAATCTTGTTCAGCTCGGGCATGAACATCTTGAGCGGCCGGTCCTCGTGTTCCTTCATCGGTTTACGCGCCATGCTCTGCTCGGCCGCGTAAGGCCCGCGCACGTCGGCGCCCCAGCGGATCGTCAACTCCTGGCGCTCGTCGGTCCCGTCCAGGACGAGCTTCATCTTGCCGCGCACGACGTCTCCGTGGGCCTCGATGGGCCGGGCGTCGCCCGTCTGCGTGCGGGTGTGCAGCCGCAGAACCTGGCCTTCACGAGTCTCGATCGTGCCGTACTGCAGCTTGATCACCGTGGTGTCGCGATCGCGCTTGAGCTCTTCGCTGATGTCGATGCGCACCCGCTGAAATTCGCGGCCCTTCTCCTTGACCGTCTCGACGTAAGTGTGGACATATCCGATCTTCGAGCCGGCCAAGTAGATCGCGTCCCAGGATTCCTGGGCCCAGGCGCTCGAACAGAACAGGAGCCCGAGAGCAGCGGAAAACAACGCCACCAGCCGGCGATCCGGCGCGAACGCTCTGTGAATCATGCCGCGGATCCTCTCCCCTTCAACTGCCTGAACCCGGGCGGCCAGGTCATCCGGCCAGGGCACGTGACGGCGGCGCCGTCGAGCCTCGGACAGTCGGCTCGTGAGTTCGGCCCAGTTCGCTTCCACTCAAACTTCAGGCCGGCTCGCCTACTCACTATCGTCGAAAGTCGCCGGGCTCTCAAGTTCAACTTGGGGGTCGACCAAGATCGGGCTCAGGGCAAGATATCGCCCACGGCAATCCGGCCGATCAGGGCGCCGTCCAGAATAACCGGAACGTCTTGACCAGCGCCATGATCAACGCGCGACGCGTAGCCAGCCGGCCCGGGCTCTGTGTAGACCTCAACCTTTCGTTCGACCAGGTTGACGATCCAGTAGACCGGGATGCCGCTGGCGGCGTAGACCTGCGCCAGCTTGCGATCCTCACGGAGACTGCTGTCCGAGATTTCGACGACCAAGCCAACGTCTTCCGGTCCTGGAGACCGGCGTGCATAATCGCGGATCGTGCCGCGTACGACAGACCGGTCGGGCTCGGGCTTGCTATCGGGAGGAAGCCTGATGGGCTTGCCCGACCGGACGCACCAGCCCAGCGGAATTATTTTTGCGAGTGCCGCACCGCACAGCTCGTCGGCTGTGCAATGGGGATCGTTCTGGGTCATTTTGTCCACCAAGAACCCGTTGATCAGATGGAACCGGTCGCGTGCAGAAAACGCGCCTGAGGCAACCATCGCCTCGTACTGATCCAGGGTAAAGCGATGAAGCGGCGACGGTACCCAGGAAGGTCCCGGCAACGGTGGCCCTGGTTGCGCCTGCGATTCGGTGGACATGGTCAACGCCCTGGATTGACTCTGCGCAGGGTTCAGGTCGCGCCCGCGCGACCTGAGGGACCGGTCGGTTTGAGGTCGATTCACGTCTTCGCAGCTACCCAGCGGCGTTCCCCGCCTCAACCAATCTCGTTCCGGTCATCATACGGTTGCGGTCGTCGCGCGACAACGTTCCCGAATGGATTGGATGACGCGTTCGCCACTGCGGCGATGAGCCGGCGCGCCGCGTGTGAGCCAATTGTGATTGATCGGACAACGCGGCTGTCTGAACAGCTTCGCTGCGGACCACCGCTCAGCCAATCGTGATGTGTTCGGCGAATCGATCGCAAGAGAGCAACTCGAGTACGCCGTGCAGAGCGAGCTGCTTCGCATGTCGAGATGGGGCAATTCCGCTGACGATGACCTGTCCCTGAACCTCCGCGACCGTCAAGTTCCGGATCCGGCCGTGGGCCGACTGGCGAACCTTGGTCTCCACCCGCTCAGCCAGACTCGGCGTTGCCTCGGGCAAATTAAACACGATGGTGCCTTTCCAGACGATCAAGCTATAAAAACGATACGGGTGGCTGCGAACTTAACATAGAACACGCTGCGGCCACGATGAGAAATATGCTATCGAGTCGACACCGATTTGCAAGATACCCGATCGAAAAACGCCGGAATTGAAGCGGCGAACGGCGGCAACGCCGCGCCGTTTCTCAAAAAGAACGAGAGCGCAGCGTCCCACTGGGCCGACGAACGATGAAGCACGATTCGAGACAAATAAAGCAAAATGTGCAGTGATCAATCGGTTCGCGGCAAGGCGAGACGCACCAACAGCATCTCGAGGACGACGCGAGGATCGAGAGTGCTTCCACCCTTGATATCGAGGTCAGCTCTGAGGAGCATGGCCGGAAGCTGGCTGACCCGGCCTGGGCCAAGATGGGCGTGTTGTTTTCCGGTTTTCTGGATTGCGAACGGAGGGATATTGGCTCGCTGGCAAGCTTCAGCCAGATCGACCCGTGCGGCCCGGAGCTGGCCGGCGTGGTGGAGCTTGAGCAGATTGGCGCTCATGGCCGCGAGGGAGACGATCGGATCTTCGCCGGCGACCAGGAGCTGGTCGAGGTATTCGAGCGCCAGGCGGCCCTTACCGGCCAGCGCGGCGTCCAGGGTCTTCCAGATCGTCTCGACCCGGCCCGCTCCGACTAGCCTGGCAATGTCGTCCCGCTCGATCCGGTGCGACTCACCCGCATAGACCGCCAACTTTTCGACTTCCGACGCCAGGATGCCGGCCTCCGGGCCGACCAGCTCGACCAGCAGGCGCGCTGCGTCCGCATCGAGTTGGGCTTGGTGGCGGGTTTGTGCCAGCCGTGTGAGCCACGGGGCCAGTTCGCTCTCGCGCGGGCTGGAGCATTCGACGGCAACGCCGACCTTTTCGACGAGCTTCGCCAGAATGGTCGTCGCGACCCATAGCTTGGTCTGGAACAGAAGGATTCCCGACTCGCTCGGTTTCTCGACGTAGGCTTCGAGCTCTTTCCTGTACTTCGTGATGAACGGGTCGGCATCATCGACGATGACCAGCCGCCTGCGCCGAAGAAAGGGAGCGTGCAGACTTCATCGAGCACCGTCGCGAGCTGCGTGGTGGCGCCCGGGAAGCGGCTAACGGCCGCGTCCGATGCCTCCCCGGGAAACACCGCCGCCACCACGTGGCCAATGGCTTCGCGAACCAGGTACGAGTCCGTGCCGAAGATCGTGTAGACCGGCCGGATCGGGCGTTCCGAGTCGTTGCGCAGCCACTCGAGAGCGGTCATAAGACAAGGATGAAGGATGACGGATGATGGATGAGCCAGATTGTACGCCTTGATCCTGTTGGACCGGAATGCCTTTCTTCATCCTTCATCCTTCATCCTTCATCCTTTCCCCTCAAGTTGCCTTGCTGTTTTTCCGAAAATCCATACGATTGATTGAAACGATTGTTTGAAACAGGTGTTTGGGAGACTCGGTGGGTGGAACCACAAGATCCAACCAAGGTGAGGTTGCTGGAGGCTGCCGGAGCGGAATTCGCGGAGAGCGGGTTTGAGTCGGCGCGGGTTCGCAGGATTTGCGAGCGGGCAGGGGCCAACCTGGCCGCAGTCAACTATCACTTTGGAGACAAGAATCAGCTCTATGTGGAAGCGGTTCTGGCGGCGCACCAGTGCGGGATCGCCGCGGAGGGTGAAGGGCAAGAGTCAACCTTGGAGCCGGCCGAGCAACTGCGCTCTTTCATCCATCACTTCCTTGATCACGTCCTGGCGATCAATCAGTTCGACGACTGGCGGCATCGACTCTTGCTCAGGGAATTGATGGATCCGACGTCAGCCTCAGACGTTTTGATTCGCGAGTCGATCCGGCCCAAGTTCGAACGATTGCAGGGGATCCTGAGGCGGCTGCTTCCGGGCGCGGACGATCGCGAACTGAACGCCGTGACGTTCAGCGTGATTGGCCAGTGCCTGCATTACCGGATGGCCCGGACCTTCACCGAACGGTTGATCGGACCGGAGGCATTCGAACAGCTCGACCTGGGCTTCTTGACGGACCACATCACGTCGTTCTGCTTGGCGGCGATGGGCCATGAGTCCTTGAGGGGATGTAGCCGTTGAACTGGATCGCGACCAAGATGCTGGTGGGCGATAAGACCAAGTTCTTCGGGATCGTGCTGGGGCTGACATTTTCGGCCCTGCTGATCACGCAGCAAGGCTCGATCTTCTGCGGCTTGATGCTCCGAACTTGCGGCCAGATCACGGACATCACGGGTGCCGACCTGTGGGTGATGGACCCCGCGGTGCGGTACATCGACGACGTCAAGCCGATGCTCGAAAACAACCTGTACCGTGTCCGAGGGGTCGAAGGCGTTCGCTGGGCGGTTCCTCTCTACAAAGGGCAGGCGCGGGCGAAGGTGAGCCCTGCCGGGGGCGGCGATGAGAAGACGGTGATCGAGCAAGTGATCTTGCTCGGGCTGGAGGACGTGAGCCTGGTCGGTGCCCCGCACCACTCGAAGATCCTGGCGGGCAAACTCCAAGACCTGCGCCTGCCCGATGCCGTGATGGTCGACGACGTCCGGCTCGAAAAGCTTTTCCCCGACGAGAAGAAAAAGGACCACCTTGCGGAAGGAATTGCGTTCTATCGCCGGTTCCTGCACCGTCAGTTCGAGATGAACGACCATCGGGCGGTGATCGTGGCCGTGTGCCAGGCCACCCCAACGTTCCAGACCAACCCGGTGGTTTACACCACGTACAACCGCGCCAAGAACTTTGCCCCCCAGGAGCGAAAGATTCTGTCATATATCCTGGCCCAAACCGAGCCAGGCTGGACCAAACAAGCGGTCGCCGATCGGATCCGATCGACCACGGGACTGAACGCCAAGACCAGCGACGACTTCGCCTGGATGACGATCGATTACTACATGCGATACACGGGCATTCCGTTCAATTTTGCGATCACAGCGCTCCTCGGCTTCCTGGTGGGCACCGCGATCGCCGGCCAGACGTTCTACAACTTCACCATCGAGAATCTCAAACAATTTGGCGCCTTGAAGGCGATGGGGATGACCAACCTGCGAATCATCTGGATGATCCAGCTCCAGGCGATGATCGTGGGAACGCTCGGATACGGGATCGGGGTCGGGCTGGCGGCGCTGTTCGGCCGGCTTGTCGGCGGGACCGAGCTGGCCTATTACACATGGTGGGTGCTGCTCCCGATCACAGGCTGTGCGATCCTGCTCATCTGCCTGCTGGCGAGCCTGGTGAGCGTTCAGAGGGTGGTCCGCCTCGAGCCGGCGATCGTCTTCCGCTGAAAGGGAGCGCGCGGGCGGGCCGGCCGCCCCGCCCTTTGTCGCTGGACGGTATTTGATCTCTTTCCGGGAATCCGTCGATGGTCGCGGGGATGGAACAGGCAGTCTTGCGAGTCTCTGATTCCGGCTTGCGGGCCGATCGGGCGCTCGAGCCGGCAGTGCGAATCCGCGGCTTGAAGAAGCACTTCGGCAGCGGCGAGCAGCGGGTCGAGGCCTTGCGCGGCATCGACTGGGAGATTTACGCGGGCGAGATGACATTGATCGTCGGGCCGTCGGGCTGCGGCAAGACGACGTTGCTGTCGGTGATCGCGGGCATCCTCGACGGCGACGCCGGCGAGGTGGCAATCTTCGGCCACGAGCTGACGGCGATGCGCGACAGCCAGAAAACAAGGTTTCGCGCACGGAACATTGGCTTTGTCTTCCAGCAGTACAACCTGCTGCCGGCGCTCTCGGCCGCCGAGAACGCCGCGATCCCTTTGGTGATCGCGGGGTGGTCCAAGGCACGAGCCGTCAAACGTGCAGCCGAAGTGCTCGAGTCGCTCGGGATGGCGAAAAAGCAGGACCGGCTGCCGAGCGAGCTCTCAGGCGGCCAGATGCAGAGGGTGGCGATAGCGCGGGCCTTGGTTCACCAGCCCCGGCTCTTGGTCTGCGACGAGCCGACCGCCGCCCTCGACCACGAAACCGGGCTGACGGTGATGGAGCTGGTGCGGACGGCGGCCGTTCAGACCGATCGGGCGGTCGTCGTCGTGACGCACGATAATCGGGTCTTCGACTTCGGCGACCGGATTGCTCACATGGATGACGGCGCTCTGGTCAAGCTGGAGGATCGATCGGGCCGCGCGCTCGGGAGGGAGGCGTTTCGATCATGATCGCGAAATATGTGTTGCCGATTGTGGCGCTGGCCGGACTATCGTTCGCGATTTACCGGGTGGTGGAAGCGCGGCAGCCGCAGCCGACGGCCCGGCCGGACATCGAGCCCGTGGCAAGGCCCGGGCCAGGCGCGCTGATTTCCGGCTCGGGGCTGGTCGAGGCCCAGCGCGAGAATATTCCAATCGGCGTCAACCGTGCCGGCGTGGTGACCGAGGTTTTCGTGAAGAAGGGGGAGCGTGTTACCGCGGGGGCCGCGCTCTTCCGGATCGACGACCGCGACTTGCAGGCTCAGCTCGGCGTGCGTGAGGCCGAGCTGGTCTCGGCCAGGGCACAGCTTCACAAGCTGGTGGTTGCGCCGCGCCCCGAGGACATCCCTCCGGTGAGAGCGGCGGTCGAGGAGACCAAGGCCAAGATGGACGACGCCGAAGCGGCGCTGGGGCGGACAGAAAAGCTGTTTCAACGGCAGATGGTGGCGGCGAGCGATTATGACAAGGACCGGTTTGCCTATCTTGCGGCCAAGGCGACCCACGCCAAGGCCAAGGCCGATCTGGAGCGGGTGCTGGCGGGGAGCTGGAGAGAGGACATCGAGATCGCCCGGGCGGCCGTGCTCCTGGCAGAGAGCCAGGTCAATACGGTCAAGACCGAGCTCGAACGGTTGACCGTCCGCGCCCCGATGGAGGGCGAGATCCTCCAGCTCAACGTGCGGCTAGGCCAGTACGCCGCCTTGACCTGGAAAGAGCCAATGATCGTCCTGGGAGACAGCCGGCGGCTGCACCTGCGCGTCGACATCGACGAGCACTACCTGCCGTCATTCTCGAAGGGTGCACCGGGATGGGCGACCCTGAAGGGCCGCCCGGAGATCCGATTTCCCCTGAAGTTCGTCTATGTCGAGCCTTATGTCATCCCCAAGCAGAGCCTGACCGGCGCCAGCGCCGAGCGGGTCGACACGCGGGTCCTCCAGGTGATTTACGAGCTTGCCGACGACCGCGCGCTCGAGGTGCATATCGGGCAGCAGATGGACGTCTATCTGAAGGCCGCGCCGACGCCGGCAAGCGCCCGACCGGAGGAAGCCGCGACGCTGCTCAGCGACGGCCTGTGAAGGACACCCGCGCCATAGCAACGAATACCAATGGGGCCCCCAATAGATCTGCGCAGTCCGGCCGCCGCGTCCGATCTGATGCGGCGGCCGGCCGGCACAGCTTCGTCGGCGGGCCCATTCAGCAGGCCGATTCCGCTCGACCTGCTGATCGCTGTTGTTCGCGCCTTGCCGGTGGCATTTCTCTCACGGCTCTCGATCGGGCGCGTCAGTTTTCTCGCGAGGATCCGCGGCGGGGATGACGCGAAACTTCACGACCTGCGTCGCCGGATCCTCCTTGGCGATCTCGTCGTGGAGGATGATGCTCAGGTCGTAGTTGCCCGGCGCCAATCCCTTGAGCGAGATCACGCTCTTCAGATAGATGTACCGAGGTGGCTCTTCCGTCGTCGGGTGGTACTCCATGTATTTCTTTTTCTGAAGCAGGATCCGCTTTTCCCCTCGCTTGCGGATTTCAAAATCCGGGAACAGATGGGCTTCAAACAAGTCGCCGGCCCGCCGGGTCTTGAACCCGAGCGGCCGGAGATACACAAGTAGCTTCTCCTCGCTGGTCTGCGCTGCATCCGGGAGCGGCTCGTACTGCTCGTAACCATCGATCGACCGGCAGACGACGGCCGGCGACATGCTCAGCGTACCCTTCTTGGCAGCCGGCTTCGCCGGCGATTTGTCCTTCGATCGAGACGTTGTCTTGGAATCGGGCTGCGAGCTCGGCTTGGACCTGGACCTGGGAACGATCCTGGGATCGGCGTCGCGATCGGTGTGGGAATCGCTCTTGGGAGCCGGTTTAGAGGGAGCTTTATCATCGGACTTGGCCTGGTCCTGGTCCTGGTTTGCGGACCAGGCGGAAGATCCGTTCAAGACCGGGACCGCAGGAAAACTCAACGCGAGCCCTAGCGCTCCCAGGATCAGCATACGTTCGCGCATGGGAGATCCTTCTGCCGCTTTGCAGGCGGTGATTCGCTTGGGGTCGAGCAATCACAGGTTCGCTGACCAGCACGGAGTTTACAAGCCGGCGGCACGGGGTCGACCGGGAGGGTCACGCTCTCCTCACGAGTCACGTTATCCGTGAGACTCGCCGCGACCGCGATACTTTGTTTTCGCGCGCAGTCGACTGTGTCGTCAAGGATCAGAAATGAGGAAGAAAGGATTGGCGGAGACTGGTCGGGCGGTTCGGGAAGGGAGGGGAAGCGGCAGAAGCCAGGAAGAAAACTGCGGGACTCCGCCGACTTTCGTGACCGATGAACAAGACGGCGGTCTAACGGAGCAGCCGCCATCTTGCGCAGGGATGCGTTTATGTTATTATCACGAACGAGCCAGACGAGGTCAGGTGGCATTCCGCCGGGAGCGGCGGTGTGCCCAGGCCAGGCCGCCGGCCAGGCCGGCCCAGACCATCCAGGTGGTCGGCTCGGGAATTTGCTGGGCTTCGATCAGAGTCGACGGGACGTAGTCCTTGCCGGTGATGACGCTGTTGATCGAGCCGTCCTGCGCGCTGACGTAAAACCCATTCGCGGGATTGGCGCCCAGCAGCTTGCTGAAGTTGCTGATGGTGAACTCGAAGCCCGGGGTCTGTGCGCTGGGCTGGAATGCCAGGTTGCCCATCCCAGCGGTCAGTGTCGAGCCAAAGCTGGCAACGAGATCGTAGTTCGGACTGCCGGAGCCACCCATCGGGGCATACTTGGCGACCGTGAATCCATCCAGTCCCGTACCGGCCTGGGCCTTGTTGCCCGGGATGCCTGCGACGATCACGGGTGTGGGGGGATTATTGGGGGTCGAGGTGAGGGCGGCCGGGGCAAAGCCGAGGGCCATCGACTTGTCGCTGCCCGGAGCATTCCAGTTCGCCGGGTCGGAGCCGCCGGCCGCCGTGAGTTGCGAGCTGGGGCTGCCCGGCGTGCCGTTGCCGTCCACGTTGCCCGCAATGCCGAAGGTGTTCACTCCAACGTACAACGTGTCGGTCTGGGCATTGTAATCCAGCCGGATGTCTTGAATATTCCAGCCCGACACCAGCCCGGCGGATGTCATCCAGGCCGGCTGCGCGATATGGTCGGGCACATTGCTGTGCGGGATGACAATCACATTCGAATTGGTCGCCGGGTTGAAATCGGCTGCCACGTTGCCCGTGAACGTGATGGGAGCCGCTACGGCCGACTGCACACACAAGACCGCGGCGACAATCACGCTCAAACGGAGCACCTTTCGACCACCCATGACGAGGCTCCTTCCTCGAAGAGTCCATTTTCCCCATCCTGTCGCCGCGCGGGGGCGGTGAGGGGGATGGAGAATTTCGACGCGACCAGAGTCTCCGAGACACGAAACGGCACGTGTCGGCCGTTGCCTGTAGGGTCTGGCTGGGTCGTTGGTTCACACCGCCGGGTCGTCCTGATCCTGGCTGACTGGTTTGCTCAAGCGGTCGGATGACCCTTCCCTGTTGGGGCCTGGTCCCACGCGGGACCGCACCCGAAAGAAAGGATGAGAGGCGATGTTCCTGATCACCAAGCTGCTCCAAGCCGCTCGGAAATGGCGGCCCCGCCGAAGCGGTTCCCATTCCGCCAAACGTCACGCGGTCAACGTGGAACAGCTAGATCATCGGCAATTGCTCAGCGTTAACTTCACTGGAAACGTTGCAACTGATTTTGCCGCTACAACCAGTCCAGGAGTCGTGATTTTCAATTCCTCGACGACGCCCGGCATCCAACATCCCATCATTCCTCCCTACCTCCAGCCCCTGATTCCGGTGTCGGGATTCGACTTGTCGGAAATCCGGGTGTCGTACGACGCCGCGGACGACACCTTGAGCGTTGGACTGAATCAGCCACCCTCCAATCCCGCCGACCCATCATCGCCGCCGGTGATTGCAGGTGATGCGGATGATAACGGCACCGCCGGAACTGTCAACCCCGCCGTCGAGGCGGCGGATCCCGGGTTTACAGAATTTTACGCCCTGGGCGGCAGCGACACGATGGCGGCCTTTCTCGACCTGAGCGGGACGGGTATTCCCGATGTCGTGGCCGGCTTCTCGCCGAACGCGCCGCCAGCCACCCCGACGGATCCCGCGCCGGCAAAACCCTATCAGGTCGCACAGGCCATCCCGAACATCAGCAACCCGCACGGAGTCCCCGCTTTCGGCACCGTCCTGCCCCAGTTTGCGGGGAACGTCTACCTCTTCAATTCCTCCGCTCATCCCAACCTGGAATTCTCGATCAAGGACTTTTCGCAACTTTACCAGGAAGAAACCGGCAAGCCGCTGACCTCGAGCTCGGTGATCGGAATCGGGGCCTTCGCCGGCTCGCTCGACGACATCGGGATCAGCGACGCCTTCTTCCCCGAGACCACCTTCACACTCAGCCAGGCGACCTTGCCACCTTCTAATCCAGAGCCGTCTCCGCCCATCCTGATCAATCCCCATGAACATCGGATCATCGACACCGCACACCGCGACCTGGTCCGCGTGTCGATTTTCGGCACGTCCGGTTTCCCGGTGAGCGACATCAATCCCTCCACCGTCGAGCTCGACGGGCGCACGCCATCGCGCACCTGACGCGAAAGGTCAAGAGAGACGAGTTCCCGTTTGCCACTTATTTCTTCGTGGCCGACCAGTTGAATCTTCCTGCCGGCCTGACCACAGCGACCTTGACCGGCCAGACCAAGAGCGGCGCCAGCTTCGAGTCGCAGAAGGACGTGCTCAACATCCCCGACTCGGCGCGTGTGTTCGGACGGCTCCGGAAATACATGGGCGACGCTTCCTACTACAAGGCTTTGGCCAAGGTGGAAGCGCGAAATCCCGGCACCGTCATCTCGGTCAACAGCACGCCGGTGACCGCCGTCTCGCGGAATCCGGGGGCCACGGGCGCCGCCAGGATCAAGGTCGACTACACACCCAAAGTCTCGTCCGCGGCGAAGGCCGCCACGGAAGCCAAGACCGCCAAGGTTCGTCCGGTCGTCTCCATCATGAAGGGTACCGATACGGCGGCCGAGCGAACCAACGTGCCCACCCGCCTGCGCCATAGCCTGGAGCACTACCTGAGCTAGCGTTGGAGGGTCAACCTCCGACGGCTGTCTTGACCGGCCCACCTGTCTCGGGTTCTCATCCAAGGGATGAGGTCGAGATCGAGGACCCCGGCGGCGCCACCTGCCGGTGGCCGCGCCGGTAGGGTGGCGGGAGAACACCACGTTGGCCGACCACACGCCGTACCAGCAGAAAATCATCAAGCGCTATTACCAGAATTTTGACGCCATCAAGCTTCAGCGTCTCTCGGAGCTGGCAACCGACCTCTACCTCGCCGAAGGAAAGCGGCGCGACCGCCTCTGGAGCCAGGTTGAGGAAAGTCTGCGGAAGCTCGAGCTGCCGGAGCCCCGGATCGCACACTTGCTCGAGAAGCGAGACCCCGCGCTTCTGGTCGGCATCGTCAAGGAGCTTGAGAAGGGCGCCAAGCACTCCTGATTTGAACCGAACACGACCCAGGCTGACAATTCGTTTCCGGTTGGGGGGAGTTTAACGATGCCAAGGTCGTGTTCTCTCTCGCTTAATGACGTGGTCGGCTCGTGGTCTTCGCTCCATGTTAAGCGATGCTAACCAGTCAAGCGGGTGCGGTTACAGCGATTTTTGCTTTTTTCTGCGGGATCGCTTTTTAATTCGTGCCGCGAATGACTTGACGCGGAAACGGGGGATTTGTAAATTTTCGATTGATCCGATCGCGCTTTTTGTCACCAAGGTGTCGAGGCTAGACGGTTTGGAGGCGCTTCAGGGCGGGTCGGGAGCAGGACGTATTTCCCCGTCACCTCAATGTTGAGGAGTTACACCGATGTCGTTAGCTCAGAGGGTGCGCGATATCCGCTATGCGAAGGGCTGGGGTCCCGATGAACTGGCCAATCGTGCCGAGATTTCGCGGACGGCGCTCTATCAGATCGAGAGTGGCAAGACCGGCCTCCCGCGTGCAGGCACGTTGAGGAGGATTGCCGTCGCACTCGAAGTTCCGATGGAAGACTTGCTGGGATTCGAAGACGGTTCCGACGGGGCAGAGGCGTCGGATCGCGCCGCCGTGTCTCGCCGGCCGCGTGGTCTGTACGACTGGGTTCCGTCGGAGGGTGGACCGCTGACTCTACCCACGAACGGCGGCTACAAGCCGCTTTCGGTCACCTCCCCAGAGGAATCACGATTCGGGGTGGAACCGGAGCTGCCGGCCCGGACCAACGGCCATGACTCGATTTTTCTCCGTGAGGGGGAGTTGATGTCGAAGCTGCACGACCTGCTTCATTCGCCGATCGGCGACGGTGTCGCGGGCGTCATCGAGGAGCTGCATACCATGCTCCCTCGGGGCCGCGGGTCAATTTGACCGGCGGATTGAGAGCACGAACCCGATTTATCGGGTAGATTTCCTCAAGGAACTTCGCTGGATTGCCGACGCTGGCCGGACGCTTGGTCAGGCCAGTTTGTTCTCGTCTGCACTCACCCCCGGCTCCTTGAGGTACACCGATGAAAAGCGGATCTTGCGCTGGGCGCGCGTGGTGATTCTGACTGCTGTTGTTCTCGGCACGCTGGGAGCATGCGTTCCAACCCGGGCCGGCGACCATCCGCGCCGGGTCCGGGCGACGGTCGCGACCCGCGTAAGGCCGTGCGTTGCGCCCACATCCACGCTCGGAAACTTTAACCCGACCCCGGTGGTCACGATTATCGGGAACAATCCGATCGGCGGCGGGTACTCGCCGCTGGGGATCTACGGCGACCAGACGATGGCGCTCTACGGACCGCTGTCGGCGTTTCGAACGTCAACGGCGCCCGTGGCCGGGTACGTGCGCGGTTATGACGGGCGGCTTTACCGGAGCGAAGCCCTCACGTTCTCCAATCCGAATCTGCCGATTCTCTCGCCATTTCACTATCCCACCGAGGCCAACTACTATTATGGTCCCAGGGTCAATCGGACGCCCCCATGGGGATCGAGCGCGATCAACTGGATCGATCAGAACTGACGGCCGTCATCAGTCGGTCTTCGCGGCCCGTCGCTTTGCCGCTTGCCAAAGTGGGGGCACGTGGGCTGTTGAAAGGTTCGGATGACATCGGACCGTTCGAGCGTCACATGGGGTGCACGACCGGGATTGTAGCCCACGGCGTTCAGCCTGTACGTCGATAATACCGGCGCCCCGATGCTGCTTCTTGCCTGTCTTCCCAGAATGTCTTGAGGGGCTCTGTCTCACTCAGATGATCGGCGCGTAATTGCAAGATCGCTTCGGCACCCTTCTCCGACCAGAATTTCTCCGTTCCCTTGACGCGTCGGTTGAACATCTTCACCGTCGATTCCATGTGACTTGACGTGATCGGTAATCCGGCCGTTCGATACTGATCGTAACGCATCCTATCCTTGTTGTTACGCAGATAGCTCAAAGCGTCGGCGACGACGCGGCGAGGGGTGGTTTCACCGTCTGCTTCTTCGGGGGTTCCCAACTCCGATTGTCGAATCTCGAGCGCCGAGATTACCTCTTCAACACGACCGCTCCAAACCTGCTGAATCAAGGCCGTATACACTTCCCAGCCTGCTCGAAATCCCCGGCCCGCGATGGCTGCCGCGAACACATACGACAGCGCATGGATGAAATCCAGAATCGGAATATAGTCGCTGAACCATTGCTTCTGGATCGTCCAATTGGCCGTCGCACCGTCGGCGACGAATGCCTTCCGAGCCGCGACCGCGAAGCCTCGCGCCCACGCGGCCCAGGCCAAGATTTCTCCAAATCGCTGGGCTCGCTCCCGCGTCGCGACCATCGTGCGCACCCGTGGCTTGGGTCTTGCGGTCTCCGCGTCCTGGTGCTGTTCCTCCTCGGCCGCCGAGTTGGTTTCGGGCGCGAGCGACTCGGCTGATTCATCCTTGGCTCCTCCGACGTGCCCCTTGATCTCGCGCGTGAGCTTGAGTATCCGCGTCGGATCGACGAAATTCTCCGGGATTTCCGGGCACGGATCGCTGACTGAGACCTTGCTGGTCATCGTCATCAGCAAACCGATCTTATCCTCACGCCAGTGCCCATTCCGATCGCATGGATCGTCATCGGCGGTCGCGGTCTGATCAGTATCACACTTGCTGCGATCGAGGATTTGTAGGCGACCACCGTCCATCATCACGGTCGCCACAGTCGATGGGGGCGGGGGATTTGCGACCGGTGATTTGCAGCGGTCCATCAGCGGTAACGCTAAAAACTCATCAACGGCCTGATCACGCTGTTCAACACGTTCCCACCCAATTTTTTCCGTGATCCGTTCCACTTGCTTGGTGGCGACGCTCAACCCGCCCAACGCATTGAGCGCGCCACTGCCCTGGGCGAACGACGTGAACTGCGTACCCGCGTAAACGATCGCCTTCAACACCTCGGGACTGTAATTCCCCTGATCAATCCCGAGCGCGCGGGACTGAGGGAAAAAAAGCTGCCCGGCATTTGCGGCAGTAACGTTTGGGCTCGTTCCATTGGGCCGTGCCGACTCGGGTCTGCACGCCCCTGGGTTCGTAAGCATCGGCCGGTTCAACCGAGCCGCCGCACCCACTGCAACTTTCGGCCTCGGGAGGAACGTCCTCTGCTTGCCGACCGACTGCCTGTTCGATCATCTCCCGGGAAATCTCCTGACCGATCTGGACGGCGAGTTCCTCGATGTCGGCGAATTTAGTACCCCACGGGACGCCACCGTCGCCGTAGACGCGCCGATTCAACTCTTTGGCGAGGCCACCCAACAGGTTTTCCAGTTCATCCTTGACGACCGCCGGTTCCTTGACGCGTGCCATCCCTGGCTCCTTCCAGTAGTTGCGACTCCAGACGAAACGGCATTCCCGACCGCATCATAACGAAAACCACTTTGCTGCGCAAAGACCGTCGTGCACCCCGTCACATGGAACCGAATACATTCCGCTTCTGTCTGACGGTACAATAAGAGTCCAGTCGGAGATTCCTGCCGCTAGGGCGCGGCAGATCGGCCGGCAAATCGGGGCACGGCCGATCGGTCTCCGTGCTGCGTTTGTCCGAACGGTCAGACAGCCATGCAAGACGTTTTGACGGCCGCGATCGAAATGCATCGATCGGGGCAGTTGGGGCCGGCCTCACAGTTGTACCAGAAGGTGCTGGCGCGCGAGCAGGAAAACGCCGAGGCCCTGCATCTCTTGGGCGTACTGCACCATCAGCAAGGTCAGCACGCCCGTGCGATCGAGTTGATCGGCCGGGCGGTGGCCTTGCGGCCGAATTCTCACATTTATCATGCGAACCTCGCGGAAGCCTATCGGGCTTTGGGTGATTTTGAGCGCGCAGTTGGCTGTTGCCGCGCAGCTTTGTCGATGTGGCCCGATTATCCCGAGGCTCTTTGCAACCTGGGTGCGGCCTTGCAAGCCTTGGGCCGGAGCGCGGAGGCAGTGGACCACCTTCGCCGCGCCCTGGAATTGCGGCCGAACTTCGTGGTGGCGCACAGCAATCTGGGGATCGCGCTGCGCGACGTCGGCCAGAAGGATGAAGCCCTCGACCATTTCCGGCGGGCGGTCGAGCTGGATCCGTCATTCGCGCCCGCGCAGACCAATCTGGGCCAGACCCTGCTCGACAAAGGCCTGGCCGACGAGGCTTTGCCGCCCTCCCAGGAAGCGGTCCGGCTCGATCCGAACTCGGCCGTGCTGCATCACAACCTGGGTAACGTATTTCGGGTGCTCGAGCGGTTCGTCGACGCCAAGGTCTCGTACCTGGAAGCGCTGCGGCTTGATCCCAAGCTGGCCCTCTCCAATGCCCATCTCGGGCTGGTTCTCCAGCGCGAGAATCAGTTGACCGACGCTCTGGTGTGGCTGAAGAAGGCGGTGGAGCTCGAGCCCGCGAACGTCGATTTCTGGCAGTGGCTGGCCGAGCTCTACGACGAGATGGAGGAGCCAGGCGAGGCGATACCGTGCTGGGAGCGTGTGATCACGCTCGATCCCGACCGGGCGCAGGCGCATCTTTCGCTGGGCTGGGCATTGCAAGACGAATCGCGGTTCGCAGAGGCTCGCGAGCACTACGACGTGGCGATTCAGCTTCAGCCCGACTTTGCGGCGGCTTACCTGAACCTGGGCGGGCTGCACGAAGAGCTGGGAGACCTGAAGGCTGCCGAGGAGGCGTTTCGCACGTCGCTCCTGAAGCAGCCGACCTACGCTTTGCCCCACGCCCGGCTGGCGACCCTGTTGCGGTCGAAGCTACCCGAGTCTGATCTGGCGGCGCTCGACGAGCGGCTCAAGGATGACAAGCTGCCGGCCAATCCCCGCGGCCGGCTCTTGTTTGCGCTGGCCCATGCCCTGGACGGCTGCGGCGAGCACGCCCGCGCCGCGGAATGCCTGCGCGAGGCCAACGCTCTCACGGTCGAGAACAATCAGACGCGCCGCGAATATTCGCCGGACGACCACGAGCGGTTCATCGATAGTGTGGTGCGCGTGTTCGATCGCGACCTGTTCGCGCGGCTGGCCGGGGCCGGCTCCGAATCGCGCCGGCCCTTGTTTGTCTTCGGCCTGCCGCGGTCGGGGACGACGCTGGTCGAGCAAATCCTGGCCAGCCACTCGCAGATTTATGGAGCGGGCGAATTGCGGCTTGCCCGGCGGTCGTTCGAGGCGATTCCCGGCGTGCTGGGCCGCACCGGAGCACCTCGCGACTCTGTCGTCTATCTTGATCGGCCGGCAGTGGGGCGCCTGGCCGAGCAGCATCTCGAGCGCCTGGCAGAAATCGACGGCGGCCGCCACGCCATGGTCGCCGACAAGATGCCCGATAATTACATGTATATCGGGTTACTTTCGATCATGTTCCCCCGCGCCACCTTCATTCACTGCCGGCGCGACCTGCGCGACGTGGCCGTCTCGTGCTGGATGACCGACTTCCGGTCGATCCGCTGGGCCAACGACCAGAATTCGATCGCGGCGCGGTTTGTGCAGTATCACCGGGTGATGAATCACTGGAAGGACGTTCTACCGGTGACGGTTCACGAGGTGCGATACGAAGACACGGTGACCGAGCTGGAAACGACGGCCAAGAAGCTGATCGCAGCGTGCGGGCTGCCCTGGGAAGCCGCCTGCCTGGAGTTCCATCGCACGGAGCGCCCCGTGCGCACGGCCAGTGTCATGCAAGTCCGCCAGCCGGTCTATCAGCGATCGGTTGCCCGCTGGAAGAACTACGAGCCGGCGCTTGCCGAGCTGTTCGCCGCCCTGCCGGTCGAAGAAGGCCCTTCGGTGGTTCCGGTTCGAGAATGACCCCTGGGTACGGGTGCGGGCTGCCTGCTCGGCCGCCGCGGAGTGGGAGGACTTCGCGTTAAGATATGATCGGAGTCGAGCGAATTACCGCAAGAGGGCCCCGGAGCGGGGAGACAGGGCACCATGACTGCCATCTCCATCTCACATCCCTGGTGGAGATTCTTGCGGTTCAGCGTGTGCGGGCTGATGGTCTCGGCGCTTGTGGTCGGGGCCGGGATGGGTTGGCTCGTCCGGAGCGCGCGGATCCAACGCGAGGCAGTGGCGGCCATCGAGAGCGCTCAAGGATGCGTCACCTATGATTGGGAGTACAGCAACGGGAAAGCCATACTGCGCGGAAAACCGTGGGCACCGCAGTGGCTCACGGATCTCATCGGAGTCGACTACTTCGGTCACGTCACCGTTGTTGGGCTCATGCCGATTGAAATCGACGCGGTGATGGTACAAGTCGGGCATCTCACCCGACTTCAGCGGCTCTCAGTCCTTCCATCGTCCCTGAGCGACGCCGAACTGGTCCACCTCAAGGGACTGACGAACCTGTCGGAACTCGACCTCTACGGCAGTCCGGTCTCCGACGCCGGACTGGCGCACTTGAAGGGGCTGAGCAAACTCTCGTCACTCGCGCTCGGTGGCACGCGGATCTCCGATGCTGGGCTGGTGCATCTCAAGGCGCTGACCAGTCTCTCCGTCCTTCGCCTCAGCTCCACTCAGGTTACCGACGCCGGACTGGTCCATCTAGGGGGGCTCAACAGCCTCCAGTTCCTCAAACTTGAACATACACGGGTTTCCGACGCCGGCCTGTTCCATCTCAAGGCGCTGACGAACCTCTCCAGCCTCTACCTCGACGGCACTCAGGTAACCGACTCCGGAATAAAAGACCTAAGGCAGGCTCTGCCGGGCCTGACAATCTACGATTGATTTCCGTAAACTTGTATATCATGATAACTTCGCGTATCGCCGATTACGCCGTCTGAATCGCCTGTTTCAATCATTCCGTCGTAACGCCCCAACCTATTCATGGACCATAACTTATATCGGGAATCGACCGATTTGCGCATCCGGTTCCGATTATTCCGTCGTAACGGCACAAATCTCTTATCCCTAAGGAGATCTGGCAAGAAAAGCCGCTTTTCGCGCAAAGGTCCGATTATGCCGACGTTGGACGCAACGTCCGTAAGGGCAAACACTTAACCCGGCGCTCACCATTCCGGTTATGCCGTCGTTGGACCTAACTCAGTAAGCGGCAAAAGTTTGCGTGGACCAAGCGTCATTCGGTCCCGCGCGAAACTTTTGCGCCGCTCTGCCCCCGGTCGGTGGACGCTCGGTGATCCGAAGCCCAGGCCCTTTCGCTTACTTTGAAGCAGCAACCGTTTTCGCTTTGTCCGAAGCACCTGCTTTTGATTTCTCCTTCTGAAATTCCTGCTCGATCTCGACCAGTGTCTTGCCGGGCTTGAGCGTCCTGCCGGCGAATGCAGGGTGGTTCAGTGCATATCGAGTCGCTCGGAAGAGCGTATTGCCCCCCTTGGGCGGTGCGCCGCGTCCAGCAGCCGCGGCAAGTTGATGTTTCTTGACGTCCACCTTGGCGTCCGCAACCTGGGTTTTTTGTGCGTCGGTGAGGATCTTGGTAATCTTGGGATTGAATTCCTTCTGGAGCGCCTGCAACTCCTTCCTCTGAGCATCCGTGACCTTCAGCGTGCTCCTGTTGAACACCGCGAGGTACTCACCTGGAGGTCGCTTGCCGAAACCATCGGAATCGCTCGGGTCCGGCTCAGCAAGGCTCTTGATCTGTTCGGCGGTGAATATCTTGTCGAGCTTCGCGATCAACTCTTTGTCGATCTCGTCGAGTTTCTTCCGCTGGTCGTCCTTCATACCCAGCCATTCGCGCGTGCCGTGATCGAGCGCCTCGAAGCGCTTTGGTTGTCCGCCCGCGTGAGGCTGTGTGTTCGGCATGGGCTTGAATGGGTTGGCAAACTTCCACACGGTTTCGCTTTCGGGGGTCACCTCAAAGACGATGCCGACCGCGCCCGCATTGATCAGAGTGTTTCCGTTGGGCAAACGCTGGGCTCCTGAAATGAACCACGAATAGAAGTCGACCTTGTTGGGCGCGATGTAGCTCCAGAGCGGCTTGGCCGGGCCAAACGGTCCTCGTTTCGGGCGGATGTAATGGCCATCCTTGTCGGTTGGCGGAACAATCTCATCGACCGAGGAATATTCGACGGGCTTGCGACCGCTCCCGTTGTTGAAGACGAGCAGGTGGCCTTCGCCACTCAGCCCCTTGGGGATCCATTGGACGTTGTGCTGGTAGAAGAGGCGCTGATCGAGCTTGGTGCCGTTGCGGTAGGCTCGTGGGTTGCCCCATCGGTAGAGGAGATCGCCCCCTTTGCCCCAGCGACCGCCCTTGTGGCCCCTGGCTTCTTCCTTGGTGGTGCTGTGGTCGATGATCCAGATCTCGCTGAAGTGCGGGCTACTGAGCGCGATCTGGTCGAGCTCGGCGTTGTAAGCCACCGCGTTGACGTGCATCCAGTCGGCTTCCTTGCGAACAGTGGGTTTACGGTCTTTCTTCGGGGCGTCCTTTGATTGAGCCTTCGAGGCGCCATCGGAATTGGCGTCTTTCTGATCCGCGTCTTTCTTCGGCGAATGCGGCTTGAGGTCAGCGGAAGCCGCGGGACCGCTGCCGAGATAACCCAGGCTGCGAAGCTTGGCGAGGCCGTCCTTGGTCGCCATCAGTTTCGAGACCTGGTCTTCCTCGCCGTGAACGTAGTTCACGTCAAAAAGCTCGGGATGCTCGCTCACGTTGCCAAAATTGTTCTTGGTTTTGTCGCGGTCCTGGATCAGGTGATCCCAGCTTCGCCATTCCCAGACAATCTCGCCCGACTTCTGGCCCGTGGGCTTGATCTCGACCAGGCAATCGGGCTGGAAGTGAGAATCCTTCACGGTCTCGGGTCGTCGACCAGCCGCGATGGCTTCTTTTTCGTCGATCCTCTCCCAGCAGATCGCCAGAACATTTCCATTGGGAAGTTTGATCGCGTCATGGTGAGGCAAGCGCTTGTCGCTGTGATACTCAAAATCCCAGACGAGGTTGCCATCCCAATCGAATTCTTGAAACCGACCGCTCGCGGCGGGGCCTTTGAAAACGGTCTTGCGATTGAGCACCTCCGAGGGACGAAACAAATGGCCATTTTCGAGCAAATAAGCCGCGGCTCCGCTTGAATGTTCACTTTTCCAAGTGTGAACGACGCGACCTTCGTTGTCATAGAGGTACGTCTCTTTGCGACCCGGATTGATCAGGTTGTAGCCGGGAAATGCGCGCGACTCATTGATCAACACGCCGAATTTTTCGGGCTTGGGGGCCTCGCCCTTCTTCCCAGAGTCGGCTTTCGTCTCGATCTTTTTCGTGACGTCTTTCGCACGGTCGTCGGCACCTTTTGTTGCAGAAACCGTCCCGAACGTCAGGGCGATTGCGATCACGGCGGTCACTCGCGTGCGTGTGCTTGTCATCACGGACCAGAGACTCAAGGACAGCATGCTGAGGACTCCTCCAGGGAATCGAGAGGTTGAAGAACACCTGTTGAACGACCTGAGAAACCGAAACGGCTTGTCTTGGGAAGTTCCTCGCGAGTCCGTGTTACGAATTTCGAGCGGCCTGGAAGCACACCGGCGAAACCCGGTCTAACGGGCCGGATCAGACCAACATTTGGTGCCATCATGGTCGATCTGAGATCATAAGACGGTTCACGAGCCACGTCTAGCTGACGCATCACAGCAGAACTCCTCGAATCGATTCGCGGGGGATTCGCCGATGTCGAAGCGGGGATACGGCTCGCAGCCAGAGAGGCCCGCACCTCCGGTTCGCCGGAAACACATTCTGCCCGTACTCGGGTGAGTGATGCTCTGATTACTCCGAATTTTGCTGGCGTGCGGCGGGCATCTTGCGGTATCTTGAAAAACGGCCCGACCCGTGTTCACGCGCGGGTCGGCGGCTTGCCGCCGGCTAGTTGTCGCGCCGCTCTCCTTCTCCGCTGGCGATTCCTCGAATGGCCACTCCGCACCTTCGCACGAAGGCGGTATCGATCGGGTCTCTACTGGCGCTGTTGTGCTTCGCCGAAATCCCGGCGGCCGCGGTCCCAGGGGATGAGCCGCCCTCAGGAGCGGCGGGTGCAACGGTCGACTACACCAGCCAGGTCAAGCCGATTTTGACCCAGCAATGTGTCTCGTGCCATGGGGCGATCAAGCCGCGGGGCGGGCTCCGGCTCGATACGGCAGGTGCTGCGATTGCCGGCGGCAAGAACGGGCCGGCCGTGGTGCCCGGCAAGGCTGCGGAGAGCCCCTTGATCGCCGCGGTGAAGGGCGATGGGCCGACCGAGCGAATGCCCCTCAAGCGCCCTCCGCTCTCCGATGCCCAGATCAAGCTGCTGGAAACCTGGATCGACCAGGGGGCCAAGGCGAAAGCCGGCGAGCAGCCGGGCGTGGCCCCGGCCCGGTCGCACTGGGCCTTCATTCCTCCGCGCAGGCACCCGCTGCCCGCCGTCTCGAGGCCGGGTTGGGCACGAAACCCGATCGATCGTTTCATCCAGGCCCGGCTCGAAACGGCCAGGCTGTCTCCGTCGCCGGAAGCGAGCGGATCGGCGCTCTGCGCGGCTCAGTCTCGACCTGATTGGCCTTCCTCCCTCACCCGCGGAGATCGCCGAATTTCTCGCGGACCGATCGGCTGGCGCGGTCGAGCACGCGGTCGATCGTCTCCTGGCCTCGCCCCATTTTGGCGAGCGGTGGGGGCGGCTCTGGCTCGACGAGGCTCGCTTCGCCGACTCCAACGGCTACAGCATCGACGCCCCGCGCTCGATCTGGAAGTACCGCGACTGGGTCATCGCTGCACTCAATGCCGACATGCCGTTCGACCGGTTCGCGATTGACCAGCTCGCCGGCGACCTCCGTTCCGGCGAGGCCCTGGCACCGCGGATCGCTACCGGGTTCCACCGCAATACCCCGATCAACCAGGAAGGGGGAATCGACGTCGAGCAGTTTCGAATCGAGTCGATCGTCGATCGGGTCAACACCACGGGGACGGTGTTCCTCGGTCTGACCATCGGCTGCGCACAGTGCCACGACCACAAGTTCGACCCGATCTCCCAGCGCGAGTATTACCAGCTCTTCGCCTTTTTCAACAACGTGGATGAGCCCGTGCTCGAGTTCGCGACGGCGAGTGACCACGCGCGACGGCGGGCGATCCGCGAGCGGGTCGATGAGCTGCACAAAACGCTCGCGAGGAACCATCCCGACCTGGACGAGCGAGAGCGGAAATGGGAAAGCACGCTTACGCTCGAGTTCACTCAGGCACAAGATCCCGACGTCCGGCTCGCGTTCGACTCGCCGCGGGACAAACGGTCAGCCAGCCAGCGCCGGGCTTTGATCGAGCTGATGATGGCCCGGGACCCGGTATTCCGGGCCGAACGTGCCGAGCTGGTCAAGCTCCGGTCTTCCGAGCCGAAGATCGTCACGACAATGGTGGTGCGCGAGCACTCGGGCAGCCCGCGGCAGACGCACATTCATATCGGAGGCGACTTCACGCGGACCGGGGACCGCGTCATGCCGGGCGTCCCGCGGGTTCTACCGCCGCTCAACGACGCGAGCCCGGGAAATCCGCCGGATCGGATGGACCTGGCTCGCTGGCTCGTCGACGGGCGCAACCCGCTCACCGCCCGCGTGGTGGTCAACCGAATCTGGCAGACCTACTTCGGCCGTGGCCTGGTCGAGACCGACAACGACTTCGGGACCCAGGGCTCGCCGCCTTCGCATCCCGAGCTCTTGGACTGGCTGGCCTGCGAGCTGATCGACCAGGACTGGAGCCAGAAAGCGATCCACCGGCTGATCGCGTGCTCGGCGACGTATCGGCAAGCGTCGCGGGTGCGTCCGGAGGGGCAAGCGATCGATCCCGACAACCGCTTGTTGTGGCGGCAGGCCCGGCTCCGGCTGGACGCCGAGCTCATTCGCGATAGCGCACTCAGGAGCGGTGGCCTCCTGTCGCAGGTGGTCGGAGGCCCGAGTGTCTTCCCACCCCAGCCCGATGGCGTCATGACCCTGGGCCAGATGAAACGTCCCTGGTTGGCCGACAGGGGAGCGAACCGCTATCGCCGCGGGATGTACACGTTTTTCTGGCGGGCGACACCGTACCCATTTCTGACGACCTTCGACGCTCCCAGCGGCCCGCAAACCTGCACCCGGCGACTTCGATCGAACACGCCGCTCCAGGCCCTCACGCTGCTCAACGACCCGGCGCTCGTCGAGATCGCCAAGGAACTGGCAGCGCGAATTCTGCGCGAACAGCCCGAGCCTGCCACCGATCGAGAGCGGCTCCAGCATGGATTCTTGCTCTGCCTGGGACGGCGTGCCTCCGGCGGTGAACTCGCCACGCTGGAAACTGTGCTCGCACAAGAGCGATCCGACCTCGGGAAGTCACAGTCCCCGGCGGCCAATGCCGAGGCGGACCCATCCCGTCGCGCGGACGGCCAGACGTCCACGGCACCTTGGGTCACGGTTGCCCGCGTGCTCTTGAACCTCGACGAATTCATCACCCGTGAATAGGAGGTAACGCGGTCATGGCCGGCGGCTTCGACCCACGACGAGCGCTCAATGAAGCCTTGCGCGACGGGACCCGGCGCCAGTTCTTTACCGACTGCGGCGTCGGGCTGGGCTCAATGGCGCTCTTGTCGCTCCTCGGCGGCAATTGCCATGCAATGGAAGTGACGGATGGAGATGCCGCCGCGGCCGGCTCGAAGAAGGGGGGATTCACCTCCGATCGTGCCCGCAATCCGCTGGCGGTCCGTCCCGGGCACCACCCCGCGCGGGCGAAAAGCGTCATCTATCTGTTCATGGCCGGCGGTCCCAGCCAGCTCGAGCTGCTCGATTTTAAGCCGCAGCTTCAGAAGTACAGCGGGCAGCCCATCCCCGACTCGTTCATCAAAGGCCGGCGGTTTGCGTTCATGGACATGTTCACCAGAGAGCATCCCAAGCTCTTGGGGACAGTGCGCCAGTTTGCCAGGCACGGAGAGTCCGGGGCGTGGGTCTCGGCGCTCCTGCCGCACCTGGCAAAAGTCGTCGACGACCTGGCGATCGTCAACTCGGTGGCGACCGATGTCTTCAACCACGCCCCGGCCAAGCTGTTTGCGAACACCGGCACGGTTCAGTTCGGCCGGCCCAGCATGGGCTCCTGGGTGACCTACGGCATCGGCAGCGAGTCGGCTGACTTGCCCGGCTTCGTGGTGCTGCAATCGGGCCCGCGCGGGCCGAGGGGAGGGGCGGTCAACTGGGGCAACGGGTTCTTGCCCTCGGCCTATCAGGGAGTTCCCTTGCGGAGCACTGGTGAGCCGATCTTGAACCTGACCACGCCGGCAGGAATCTCGCCGCGCCGGCAGCACCGGACCATCGACGCCGTGTCGGCCCTGAACCAGGCCCATTTCGATGTCACGGCCGACCCCGAGATCGCCGCGAGGATTACGGCCTACGAAGTGGCTTACCGGATGCAGTCAAGCGCCCCCGAGCTGATCGATCTCGGTTCCGAGACTGCCCAAACATTGGAAATGTACGGCGCCCAGCCCGGCAAACCGTCGTTTGCCAATAACTGCCTGCTCGCCCGCCGCCTGATCGAGCGGGGCGTGCGATTCGTCCAGCTCTATCACACCGACTGGGACCACCACGGAGGACCCGGCCAGACCTTGGCCCGAGACCTCAACCAGGTCTGCCGGGAGGTCGACCAGCCGTGCGCCGCCTTGATCAAGGACTTGAAAACGCGCGGGCTGCTTGAGAACACCTTGGTGGTCTGGGGTGGCGAATTCGGGCGCACGCCCATGGGCGAGATTCGCGAAAACGTCGGCCGCAACCACCACATCGATGCCATGACGATGTGGATGGCCGGCGGAGGCGTGAAGGCGGGCATCACCCTGGGCGCCACCGATGAGTTCGGGTTCGCACCGGTTGCCGACCGCGTTCACGTCCACGACGTGCAGGCAACCATCCTGCACCTGCTCGGTCTGGAACACACCAAGCTGACCTTCCGCTTTCAAGGTCGCGACTTCCGGTTGACCGACGTGGCCGGCGAGGTCGTGACCAAGCTGTTGGCGTGAATTGGGAGTCGAGCTCAATTTCGCCGCTTCTTGCCCGAACCGTTCCGTGCTCGCATGAATTCCAGATCGGTGATCAAGAGCAGGTCGACGACATTGGACGAGTCGTCGGGCTGGTAGACAACGATCGTTCGGCCGCTCGGGGCCGTCGCGATGAATTCGCGATGGTGGACCGTAATCGATCGCCCGTCCGCCAGATGCATGACGAACGGACGAAAGGGCTGGGCATCATAAGCCGTGCGAAGTTCCTGGATTGTCATCGGATCGTGCCCTCCACGGGCGGCCAGAAGCTCGACGTTTCCTCGGCCATGAGCCCAATCTTACCATGACTCGAGCCGTGCCGGCAAAAGTCTTCCCGTTCTCGAATCGCTTGGCAACGAGGGCCGATTGGAATTATGCTCGCTGGGGAGAATCCACACGGAACCAGCGATAAGCTGCCCTCACGCCGTCGGTATGAAACAGGGGGCAAAAGGCGGTCAGGCCCGACCGAAGTCGATCCGAGAAGGGAGTGTCCTTTGGACTGGCATGCAACGACGATCCTCTCGGTCCGCAAAGGCGATCGGGTCGCCATCGGCGGGGACGGCCAGGTCACCCTGGGCACCCAGGTGATGAAAGCCGACGCGGTCAAGATCCGCAAGCTGCTCGATGGGCAGGTGCTGGTGGGATTTGCCGGGTCGGCGGCAGATGGTTTTGCACTCATGGAGCGGTTCGAGGGAAAGCTCAAGGATTACCCGAACAATGTGCCACGGGCGGCGACCGAGCTGGCCAAGCTTTGGCGTACCGACCGGATCCTCAGGCGTCTCGAGGCGGTCTTGGTCGTGGTCGACGCCCGCCACAGCCTGCTTTTGACGGGATCCGGCGACGTCATCCAGCCGAGTGATGGCATCCTGGCAACCGGTTCCGGGGGCGGCTATGCACTCGCGGCCGCTCGAGCCTTGATTCGACATTCCGGACTGTCCGCGAGCGAGGTGGTGCGCGAGTCGCTGGCGATCGCCTCCGGCATCGACATCTACACCAATTCCAACCTGACGGTTGAGGAGCTACCGTGCCCGAGCACCAGCCCGAACGTGAGCTGACACCCCGCCAGATCGTGGCGGAGCTCGACCGCGATATCGTCGGCCAGGCCGATGCCAAGCGGGCCGTGGCGATTGCGCTCAGAAACCGCTGGCGGCGCAGACAGCTTCCCGAAGACCTGCGCAAACACGTGACTCCCAAGAACATCATGCTGATCGGGCCGACCGGTGTGGGTAAGACCGAGATCGCCCGGCGGCTGGCAATCCTGGTCGGCGCACCGTTCGTGAAGGCCGAGGCAACCAAGTACACCGAGGTCGGCTATGTCGGCCGCGACGTCGAGGGCTTGATTCGCGACCTGGTCGAAGCCGCGATCATTTTGGTGCGGAATGCCGAGCGCGTGAAAGTGGTTGAGCAAGCCCAGGAGCAGGTCGAAGAACGGCTGCTCGATCTTCTCCTTCCGCCGCCTCCGGCGGGTAACTGGCAGGAGGCCGAGAACCCACAAGCGAGCGAGGCCTCGGCCCGCCGCACCCGGTCCCGTGACAAGATGAAAGCTCGCCTGCTTGCCGGCGAGCTCGAAGACCGCGAAGTCGAGATCACCTTCCCCGGCCGGTCGATGGCGCCAGTCTCGATCCTGGGGGCGGGCAATTTCGAGCAGATGGAGATGGATCTCCAGAACATGTTCGAAAAGATTATCCCCAAGCAGACCAAGGCCCGCCGCATGACGATCAGCCAGGCCCGGCCAATCTTGCTCCAGCAGGAAATCGACGGGCTCATCGATCCCGAGAAGATCACTCAGGCAGCCATCCAGCTCGCCGAGGAATCGGGGATCATCTTCATCGACGAGATCGACAAGATCACAAGCGACGAGGGGTCGGGGCGAGGGCCGGATGTCTCTCGCCAGGGCGTTCAGCGCGACCTGCTGCCGATCGTCGAGGGGACGACCGTCAACACCAAGCACGGGCCGGTCAAGTCCGATCATGTCCTGTTCATCGCCGCCGGCGCGTTCCATCGATCCAAGCCCGCCGACCTGATGCCCGAGCTCCAGGGACGGTTCCCGATTCGCGTCGAGATGCACGACCTGACCCGCGACGATTTCGCCCGTATTCTGCGCGAGCCCCGCGCCTCGCTGTTGCGACAATACCAGGCTCTGCTCGGTACCGAGGGGATCGAGCTGGAGTTCGCCGACCCCGCCATCGAGACCATGGCCGATCTGGCGTTTCAGGTCAACCAGTCGACGCAGAATATCGGTGCCCGCCGCCTGCACACGATCCTCGAGCGCGTGCTCGAAGACCTCAGCTTCGAGGCCCCCGACCGCGACGACAAGAAGGTCGTGATCGACGAGGCCTTGGTCCGCAGCCGGCTCGACGCCCTCTGCCAGGACGAAGACCTCAGCCGGTTCATCTTGTAAGACGCGGACTGGGCTCGCCAGCTAGTCGCACGACCGCCGTCGGGACGGGAAACCAGGGCGCACTTCGATCAGTCGATGCGTCAACTCAAGCGTACGCGTTTTCGATTGCCATGGCTCACCCCGTGTAAGTCGCTATTCTGATGGCATTTGAAAGAAATATGGAAGGTCGCGCCGCAGATCACGCATAGCAAGGACAGCACTTTTGGCGACAGGAGGGTTTAGCGCTGTGGCCATGAAATCATTCGCGACAGCCAGGCGGGATCTCGCGATACTATTCGATGTCGGGTCGGTCGGCCGGCTCTCGGATGCAGAGTTGGTAAGACGGTTTGCCGAGGGACGAGGTAGTGCGGAATCCGAGGCGGCTTTCGCGGTCATCGTGGCGCGGCACGGCCCGATGGTTTTGGGAGTGTGTCGCCGAGCGCTCTGTGATCACCATGCAGCCGAAGATGCCTTCCAGGCGACGTTCCTCATCCTGGCTCGCAGGGCCCCATCGGTCCGGGTTGACGATTCGCTCGGGCGTTGGCTCTACGGGGTCAGCGTGCGTGTCGCGAAGCGGGCCAGGGCCGTTGCCCTGACCGAGCGCGCGCATGTACACGAACTCCACGGATGGGATCCACCCGACGAGTCCGGATTGTCCGATCCAGGGCAGCGAGACGACCTGAAAGCGGCGATCGACGAGGAGATTGCTCGCCTCCCGCAGCGCTATCGGAGCGCGGTGGTGCTCTGCTACCTGGAGGGCTTGACGCAGGAGCAGGTGGCGGGTCGGCTGCGCTGCCCCTTGGGGACGATCCAGAGCCGCCTGCACCGCGCCCGCGATCGGATGCGTACCGGTCTCTCCCGGCGCGGGTTCGCCGCCGACACCTGGAGCTCGCTCGCGTTTTCAAGAGTGATGTTTCCACCGGAGGTACCGCAGATAGTCAGCGCAGCAGCCGTCTCCGCCGCCGCCCGTCTTGTGGCGGGCGGCAAAATCGCCGGGGTGGTCCCGGCGGCCGTTTCGGCGCTCGTGAGCCAGACCGTGAAGGGAATGCTGATGACCGAAGGATCGAAGGTCGGATTGGTGCTGGCGGCTCTCGGATTTTCCGCGATCGGGGCGGTCGTGTTGACGGGCGGTCGCGACGACCAGGCCAAAGCTCCGGCGCGTGCTGCGAGCACGCGGACGACGCGAGCCGTTGCGGCCCGACCCGAGCCGACGCTCGCCGAACAATTCGCACGGATTCAAGCGGAGTACGACGCCCAGTTGAATGCCCTCACACGCGCCCAGGAAAACGCCAAGGACCAGCGCGAATCGAGCGAAATCTACACCAAGATGGCCCCCGACCAGCTTGCATTCTCCCGCCGGATGGTGGACCTGGCCGGATCGTCTCCCAAAGACCCGGTCGCCCGCGATGCTTTGATCTGGGTCATCGACAAGCCGTTCATGTCCGACGCGGTCGAGTTTGGCGACAACCGAGGCACGTATGGCGACGAATTCGCCCGGGCCGTAGCGCTCTTGGTCCGCCACCACGGTGACGATCCCAAGGCCGTCTGCGTCGGCCTGGGCCTTTCCAACGTCCTGACCCATCGTCGCGATGTGCTCTTGATGGGTTTCTACGCGGCGGCCAAGGGCCGCCAGGCGAAGGGATTGGCACGGCTTGCCCTGGCCGAGTACCTCGAGCGAAAGGCCCAGGCCGCCGCCGGCTTCCGCAAGCTCCAGGGCCGGCAAAAAAACCATTTCATCGGCGTGGTCGCCGCCGACGGCAAGCTGTTCGAGAAGGAGGTGGACCAGTCCGACGAAGAATATGCTTATCAACTCCAATTGAAGATGTGCGACGCCGTATTCATGCGTGCCGAGGCCGAGCGGCTCTATGAGGAGGTCGTCGCTGAGTACGCAGATATTCCGCGCATGACGCTCATGCGCCGCAAGATCGAGGCCCTTCTGCGCGAGCCCTCGGCGAAAGTAAATGGCAAGTCACTCACGGACGCCGACCGCCGCAAGCTCGAGGAGCTTCTCGCCCGTGAAGGAACGCTCGGCCAGGAGGCCGAAGCCCGGCTCGACGAGATGCACAACCTGACGATCGGCAAGCCGGCCCCGGAGATTGACGGCGTGGACTTTGATGGCAAGCCTCTCAAGCTTTCCAGCTTCCGGGGCAAGGTCGTCGTTCTGGTATTCTGGGGCTCATGGTGCGGCCCGTGCATGCGGGAATTCTCGCACGAGCGCGAGCTGGTCGAGCGCCTCAAGGGTAAGCCGTTCGCCTTGCTGGGTGTCGATTGCGACGACGATAAACAGGCCGCGATCAAGGCGATCAAGGACGAGCGGATCACCTGGCCAAACTGGCACGACGGCGCACCGGGGACAGGCCCGATCGCCTCCCGCTATCACATCCGCAACTATCCGACGGTGCTCGTCCTCGACGCCCAGGGGATCATCCGACAGAAACAGGCCCTCGGCACGGGCCTGGATATGGCCGTTGACCAGCTCCTCAAAGATCTCGGAGTGAAGGGAGGCGCGGAAGTAGCGGGTGCTTGTGAGCGAGGTTAGGCCCAGCGGTCGGCTACGGCGAGTAATCGCGTGAGGCGTAGCTCGAAACCGGGGAGCAGAGCGGTTTGATAGGTATCCTGCTCCGCGACGACAAGTTCGCTTTCTCCCTCGGACGGGTTGCGGTACACGGTGGAACGCGAGCCAGCAATCCCTTCATCCACTCGGATTCATTGGTCGCCCCCGGCGGTTGTCATGGTCCCAGCAGACTCACCCGCCAGCCAGCCCGTGCTCCAGGCAGCCTGGAAGTTATACCCGCCGATCAAGCCGTCCAGATCGAGGATCTCGCCGGCGAAATAGAGGCCGGGCACCAGCCGGCTTTCCAGAGTCTTGGGATCGACTTCCGCAAGCGCAACCCCGCCGCTGGTCACTTCGGCTTTTTCAAATCCGAGCGTTCCCAGAATCGGCAGAGCAAGGTCTTTGAGAACTCCCACGAGCCGGCGGCGCTCGTCGCGAGACAGGTCCGGCCCCATGCGATCGGCGGGTACACTTGCGGCCGCGATCAGGCATTCATTTAACCGGCGCGGCAGCTCATCTGGCAGGAGAGAAACGACGCTCCGGCGGCCGCGCCGAGACTCGAGCTGGAACCGGCTGTCCAGCTCTTCGCGTGAAACGTCTGGGAGCAGATCCAGCCGCAGCGCCAAGCTTTCGGAGTGTGGATGCCGCGCGACCGCGCGGCTGACGTCGAGAATCGCCGGGCCGCTCAGACCCTTGTGCGTGAACAACACAGCCTCGCGACGCGCCTGGAGCAGTTCGGCGCCCGAAACGACCGACGCCACCGCATCCGGCACGCTCAGGCCCTTCAGGCTCGCGATCCACGGAAGCCCCACACGAATCGGGACCAGAGCTGGCTGCGGATCGACGATATGATGGCCAAATCGGCGCGCCAGCGCATAACCGTCGCCGGTCGTGCCACATCCCGGGTAGGACGAGCCGCCCACCGCGATCAACACCCTGCGCGTCTTGATCGTCTCTTCCGACAGCCGAACCGCAAATCCGGACCCTGTTCCCGCATCCTCTTCCGACGGATCAATTCCCAGGACGGGGTTCATAGAGCGCAGAGCCGCTCCGGATCGCTCGAGCCGCTCCACAAGCGCGCCCAGAACATCAGCCGCGCGGTCCGAGACCGGGAAAACCTTGCCGCTGGCTTCAATCTTGGTCGGAACACCGGCCGCTTCGAACAGACGAACGGTCGCGTCAACATCGAACCGTCTCAGGGCGGGGACGAGGAACGCTCCATTCTCACCGAACGCGAGCTGAATCGCCCGGATTCCGCGGGATTCCGCGGGGTCAAAAGCCGGATCGATCGGACCGGACACGACGTCGAGCCGGCGCAGACCGCGGGCATTCGTGATATTGCAGCGCGTGCCGCCCGACATCAGGATCTTGACCCCGGGCCGGCGGTTCTTCTCGACCAGGAGCACAATAGCGCCGCACTCCGCGGCGCGGGTCGCCGCCAGCAGCCCCGCGGCCCCGGCGCCCAGGACGACGAGGTCGTAGTCGAAAGCTGAGCTCGAGTCGATCACGGAGAACATCTTACCACGAGGCCGCCCGCGAGAGTCAAAAACACGGGGCGCCTCGCGGCGCGGAACCGGCAATCACGTGAAGTAATTCAGCACGGCGACGTCGAAGTATTGGGGCTTGAGCTCCAGCGGCAAGTCGTTGTAAGCGCAGTGACTGCGAATTTGAAGCAAGAGGTCGCGGGGATGGCAGCAGCGAAAGGGGCGGCTCGCCCGTCGATAATGCTCCTTGATCAGATAATCGATGGCCGCCTGATCGATCTCCATGAAGCCGAGCTTGGGAGCGAAGACGGCGAGCATCATCCGGAACATCTCTTCGGTGGGGTCGGCTGCCTCGATCTTGTACGGAATGCGCCGAAGGAAGGCTTCGTCGACAAGCTGGTGCGGCTCGAGATTCGTTGAAAAAATGATCAGTTGATCAAACGGAACCTTGATTTTCTTGCCATGGGCCAGGCTGAGGAAATCGTACCGCTTCTCGAGCGGAACGATCCAGCGGTTCAAGAGCTCGACCGGCGGCATCCGCTGGCGGCCGAAGTCGTCGATCAGGAACGTGCCCAGGTTGCTCTTGAGCTGGAGAGGGGCCTCGCTCACCTTGGTCGTGTGGTCGAAATGAATCTCCAGGTCCTCCATTCGCAGCTCGCCGCCGGCGATGATCGTGGGGCGGCGGATCTGGACCCAGCGGCGATCGTACGCCGACTCGTCGAGCAGGCCGCTGGATCGCTCGGTTTCGAGCGGCTCGTGGTTGGCCATGTCGAACAGCTTGATGAGTTGCCCCTCGACATTGATGACCTTGGGGATCCAGACTGTCGTCCGGAAGCAGCGGACGATTCGTTCCGCAAAGCTCGACTTGCCGTTGCCGGGGGGGCCGTACAGGAAGAGGCCTCGGCCCGAGTTGATCGCCGGCCCCAGTTGCCGGAGCGTTCCTTCCGGGATCACCAGGTCGGAAAAAGCTCGTTTCAGGTCTTGTTCCCGGGGGTGCTCGGCCGTGATGGTCTGTGCCTCCACCGACCGGAGATATTCGGCAAACGGCACCGGCGCCGTTCCCGCGTAGGCACATTCCTCGAGATACATCTTGGCCCGCGCCCGCCCGGAATCGGTAAGAGAGTACATGTAATCATTCGTAGCCATCGCATTGGTGTAGGCGAGGATCTGCTGGTTCTTGAGCGCGCGCAGGAAATCGGGAAAGGGCCGAAACGGCAAGCCCAGCTCGCCGGCAATCTGCCGGCCGGAGGCCGCTCCGCAGTTGACCAGGTACTTGAGCACCAGGCTCTCGACGATGGCGGCGTTCAGCCCGGCTTCCTCGAACGTGACGGGGGCAGGCGGGCAGAACGCGGTCGTGCCATTCAAACTCGGCGGCTGTTCGACTGGCGCGGACGCAAGAAGGGTCACTTTTGGACGGCTCCTCTATCCCACCAGCGCGCAGCCGGCGGGCGACCGGGCGAGGGAATCCCCGCGTAACTCTAGGTCACGGCCGCCGGGAAGTCAAAGCAGCCGAGGGCCGCGCCGGCTCACGCGAGCCGCTCGGCAAGGCGGTTGATGAGATCCGGGTCGGAAGCCGGCGGCTCGAAGCGGACCGAGCGGGTCACCGCTCCAGTCGGGTCGAGCGTGATCATCCAGCAGTCTTCGGGCAAGAGTCCCCGGACCCGATCCGCCCATTCGACCAGGCAAAGGCCGGCTCCGCCCCAGTAATCGGCGACGCCCAGGTCTTGGAACACCGCCGGGCTTTCCAGCCGGTATGCATCGAAGTGATAGATCGGAAGCCGGCCGGTGTATTCGTGGATCAAGACGAACGTGGGGCTGGCGATCGCGGCGGGATCGACGCCAAGAGCCTCGGCGATGGCCCGCGCCAGCCGGGTCTTGCCGGCCCCGAGCGGCCCGGCAAGCCCGATCACGACCCCCGGCTCGACCAGGCCGCCGATGGCCCGGCCCAGCCGCGTCGTGTCGTCTTCCGACCCAAGCTCGATCGTCAGGCACTGCGAGGATCTGATCACATCCATGGTGCGGTGCGGTTCCGGCCGTGTCCGATCGTCGAAAATGACATTCTACCCGCGGCCATGATCGCATCCCACGATCAGGAATTCCAATCACCGAATCGTCGGGCTGCCCATGATGCGGATGCGGGGGCTATCGCTCCAGAGCGCCAAACGCCTCGCGAGGCCGGTGCGGCATCAGAAGTCGCAACTGGCCTCGCGAGTCGCCACGGACACGGCTAGGCGGCGACAAAAACCACGGTGGAAGTGTTGTCGCCCGAGGTGGTCGCGTCATTCCCGGCCACCTTGGTGCTGCCGGTCAGGGTTGTGGTGCCTCCGTCGGTAAAGAGGCCGCCGCCGATCCCTTGGCCGCCATCGCTGCCCCCTTCGGCCTGATTGTCTCTGACCCGGGAGTCGCTGAGGGTTGTCGTGCCATAGGCGGTATAGATCCCGCCGCCGTCGCCATTGCCACCGCCGTCGCCACCGATGGCATCATTGCCGATGATTTTCGAGCCGGTGACGGTAAGGGCTCCCTGATTCTGGATGGCGCCCCCTTGGCCATCGCCGCCCGTGGCGCCGTCGGTCCCTGCGCCGCCGGTCGCCTGGTTGGATCGGAGCGTGCAGTCGGTCAGTGTGAGTGTCGAAGACCCGTTCTGAATGGCTCCCCCCATCCTTCGCCGCCCTGATTGCCGGCCTGGGATGCGGCGCCACCGACCGCCTGGTTGCCGACAAAGCGTGTGTGGGCGACCGTCACGGTGCCGCCCACGCTCGTTGAGAGCGCACCGCCAAATCCCCAGCCGCCGTCCGAACCGCCGATCGCCTGGTTGTTCGTTAAGACGCTGTTCGACAGATCGAACGTCGAGGGCCCTTGATAATCGATCGCGCCGCCGTAGGCCAATCCCCCGCCTGGCCCGCCGAGGGCCTGGTTGTCGGAAAACGTCGACTTGTCGATCGTCACAGGCCCAGCCGCGACGAATAAAGCCCCGCCTTCGGCGCCGGAACCAAGGGTCGATGTCGTCGATGGCACGACGGCTCCATTGCCTTCGAACAAAGTGCCACTGATCGTCGCCTGGTTCGGCTGATTAAGATCGATCGCTCCGCCTTCAGCGTACCCGTCGCCGATGGACATGTTGGCGGAGAACGTTGTCCCCGCGATGTTGACCGTCGTGAAGGCGTCGGTATGGATCGCGCCGCCGTACGCGAAAAAGCCCGCGGCGGTGTTCCCCAGGAAACGGCTGTTCGCGATGTTCAGACTGCTACCGGTCGGTGAGGTGGCATCCGTCTCCATGGCGATGGCCCCGCCGACGGCGAGTGCCCCCTCAGGGTCGCCCGCGGCCGCGTTGTCCTGGAACAGGCTGCCGGAGATGTTGACCGAAGAGTCATAGGCAAAAATGCCGCCGCCGATCGATTGCTCGCTGGTGGTGTCACCGGACGTGTTGCTGGCGATCGTGCTGTTGGTCATCGTCAAGGTGCCCTCGTACGCGAGAATACCGCCGCCATCTCCGCCTGCCAGGGCCGTGTTCTCGCTGACGGTGCCTCTGGTCACGGTCAGTGTGCCCAGGTTATCCGAGATGCCGCCCCCCTCGCTGGCCGTATTGTTGGTGACGACGCTGTCTCTGACGATCAGTGCACCCGCCCCATTCGCGAAGCCACCGCCATCTCCGGTGGGAGCCGAATTGTTGGTGATGGTGCTGCCGGTGACCGTCAGCGTGCCGGTGCCGTTGTTGTTGATACCGCCGCCGGAGCCGGCAGCGGCCGAGTTGCCGGTGACCAGGGAGTTCGTGACGGTCAGCGTGCCGTCGTTCACAATTCCGCCACCGCCAATCGCGTCGTTTGACGAGTTATCGGTGATGGTGCAGTTGGCGACAGTGAGCGTGCCATTATTCACGATCCCTCCTCCTCCGGCACCGCTCTGCGAGTCCACGCCTCCCGTGATCGTCAGTCCCGAGATCGTCGCGGTTGCGCCGCTGTCGACCTGGAAATCCTGGAACGCGTTGTTGCCGTTGATCGTGACATTGTCCGCCCCGGGTCCGTTGATCGTGACTCTGGTCGCGACCTCGAGTAACCCGCTCGTGAGCGTGATCGTCCCATAGGCAGAGCGAGCGAACTTGATCGTCTCGCCCGCGACGGCAGACGCGAGCGCCTGGCGGAGTGAGCCGTTGCCGCTGTCGCCGTCATTGGTAACCGTGATGGTGCTGAGAAGCGCCCGCACTTCCAGGCCGTCGACCCGCGGAGTGCACCGCGTGGACGGCCTGTGTGTCCCTTGCCGGCTGAAGGAGCCGGACCGACGATTCGCCAATCTGTTGAAGTGAAACTTGAACATGGTGTTGACTCCTTGGCGTTCATGAGAAGGCCGACCATGCCTCATGCGAACCGTGAAGGCTTGAGAGCATTGCAACTCTCTGCGAAGCATGCGTGACGCGACGGGGTTTTCCGCACCCATGCTCCGAAAACCTCACCGAGGCCGTCACGCGAAGCCCGATCCGCGAGTGCCTCTGAGAAGCATAGAATGCCCGGACGAGTTCGCCTCAATCATCGAGGAGAGTGAATGGATTTGGAGACAGCGCGATTCTAATTATTAACGAAAAGGTTATACCAAGCCACTATCGATGCATCGGTGGATTGCTGTGAGCGGGTGGGATTGTGAGATTCGATTGCCGTTAGCTGGCTGGCGGACCTCGCCGGGTCGACGACGGCGAAACACCGGCGTCGACCGCGCGAGGAAAGTCGGGTGCGGTTTTACGTGGAATAGGTTCCGTAGATATCGTTGTCGGAAGTGCTGGCAGCGTTGAGAACGACCTTGGTTTTGCCGGTCAAGGTCGTGGTGCCGCTGTCGATATAGAGGCCGCCGCCGACCCCCTCGCCGCCGCCCGAGCCACCGTCGGCCACGTTGAGAGTGATCAGCGTGTCGGTGAATGTCGCCGAGCCAAACTCAGTATAGACGCCGCCGCCATAGCCATCGCCACCGCCGGCACCACCGACGGCTGCGTTGCCGATGATTCCGGAGCTGGTGACAGTGAGGGCCCCCTGACTCTGGATAGCGCCTCCCTCGCCGTTGCCGCCCGTGGCGCCGTCGGTGCCGGCGCCGCCGATCGCCTGGTTGGACAAGAGAGTGCAGCCGGTCAACGTCACTGTTGCAGACGAGGCCTGAATGCCTCCGCCCGAGCCGGCGCCACCCTGGTTGCCGGCCTGGGATGCGGCGCCGCCCAACGCCTGGTTGCCGACAAACCCGGTGCTGCCGATCGTCACGGTACTCCCGAGGAAAACATTAAGGCCGCCGCCGAACGCCCCGCTGCCACCGCCGCCGCCGGGCCCGCCGATCGCTCTGTTGTTCATGAGCAGGCTGCTCGAAAGGTCGAACGTGGAGAATCCCTCGTACACGATCGCTCCGCCGAAGGCGAACCCCCCGCCCGTCCCACCGACCGCCTGGTTCGCGGTGAAGGTACTGCCGCTCACGGTCAATGGACCACTGGCGAACAACGCGCCCCCATTGCCAGATCCAGCGAGGTACGGCGACGTGGCTGGCACGCTGGCCGCGTTGCCCTGGAACGTGCTACCCACGATCGTTGCCTGGGTCGAACTGTACAGAAACTGTTGCACATCCATGGCTCCTCCCTCCGCATAATTGCCGGCCGTGGCCGTGTTACCGATGAAGGAGGTTCCGGTCACGGCGACGTTGACACCGTAGTCGATGTGGACCGCGCCGCCGTACGCTTGGAATCCTGCATCGGCCGTGTTTCCCAGGAAGGTACTATTCGAGATGTTCACATTGGCGGCGGGGTATAAACTGTAGTTCAAGGCAAAAATGGCTCCGCCATCGACCTCGCCGTCGCCAGTCGCCACAGCCGAGTTGTTCGCGAACACGGTCTCGGAAATGTTCAGCGTGGTCGCGCCGATCGCCGCGATCCCGCCACCGGCGCCGAAACCCGCGGCGCTACTGCCAACCGTATTGTTCGCGACCGTGCTGCCGCTGATTGTCAGTGCGCCACCGTTGACCAGAATGCCGCCGCCGTTTTCGCCGTTTGGCGCCGAGTTGTCGCTGACGATACTGTTCTTGATCGTCATCGTGCCGCCGCCACCGCCACCGCTGCCGAAGCTGAACTTGGTGTCACCGATGCCACCACCGCCGGAGGGGGCCGTGTTGCCGCTCACGACACTGTTCGTGATCTTCACCGTACCACCGAAGTTGCCGATGCCACCCCCCAGTTCACCAGCCGAGTTTTTCGTGATCGTGCTGCCGCTGATTTCCAGGCTGGCGGTGGGAAGGTTCTCGATGCCGGCAGCGTAGGTTGCGGTATTATTGCTCACGACGCTGCTGGTAACCGTCATGGTGCCAGCGTTCGAGATCCCGGCTCCGACCCCGCCGCTCGCGTTGTTGTTGGTGACGACGCAATTGGCGACCGTCAGGTTGCCATCGTTCAGAATCCCGCCGCCTCCGTAGAATGAGGCAGGCGCCTCGCCCCCAGTGATCGTCAGGCCCGAGACCGTGGCCGAGACGCTGGCGTCGACCAGAAGATCCTGAAATGTGTTGTTCCCGTTAATCGTGACGTGGTTTGCCCCAGGTCCGTCGATCGTCACGCTGGTCGCGACTTCGAGGGGCCCGCTGGAGAGCGTGATGGTGCCATAGGCCGAACGAGCGAACTTGATCGTATCGCCGGCGACCGCCGCAGCCAGCGCGGCTCGCAACGAGCCCGATCCGCTGTCACCATCGCTCGTGACCGTGATCGTGCTGAGCAGCGCCCGCACTTCCAGACGGGCGACCAGGGGCAAACACCGCATGGACGCCCTGCGCGACCGGTGCCGTACCTGCCGGCCTGAAGCGCCGGACGTGCGATTCATCAACCTGCGGAAGCGATGTACAAACATGATGAGAACTCCTTGTTGTCAAGCGGAAAACGGAAATCGAACGATCGAACGACTGACACGACCAGCCCAGCGCGCACCCCGACCGGGGCCGCTCTGGCGACGGAATCCCGAGAACGTGATTTCGGCGCGAGTGAGACTTTTCCCCTGACTGGTGCGGCTCTTTTGTCCGGGGCCCCCCTCCCTCAGGTCCTCATCGATGGACGCAGCGATAGGGCGTAGCGCGACGGGCCCGCGCCGCGACGATTCGCCCGACCTTGAGGGCGACTCCCGTGCCCGTGACCGCAGTACCGAGGATGAGAAACAAGAGCGCTTCGGCGCTGGTGCGGGCGTCAGCAAGTAACCCCGCTGCAAACCACGCGTTGTTTCCCGCGAGTCGATTGCTCCGGCAACAATCTGACCGCGATCGTTGATGTCGCTGGCAAACTGCAGGATCCAGCCGGGCTCGATATCCACGCAATGGTTCAGGTCGAGCATGACGCCGCTCTTGAATAGAAAAGCATGGCGCTCTCTGCCGGCAGTATCCGACGTGCCGACGACGTCGCCCTTGTTGTTGATTCCAAAGGCGTAACTGCTCGGACCTCCCAGCGTTCCAAGGTCGTCGGTGGCCGGGTCGATCGGCCGTTCCGGGGCCGTGCGAAATGCGTGAAAGGACCAACGCTTTTGAGCCTCTGCTCGCGCGACGTGACCATGGTCTTGGGCAGGGAACCTGGTCCACGAGTACTCCTGAGGGATCCCGGATTCGCCGACGGCCTGGTCGAGGTCATGGATTGCACGCGCGCTGAACCAGCCTTGGTATCCGACGTTTGGCAGCGGGCCGCGGTGGGAAGCCAGGACTCGATGATCGTCTTTCGACGGGTCGTCCGGCGGTGTTGGGGACGTGCGAAACGGACGGTCAGCACCGTAAATGGTTCTCGCTTCACCCACGACCTGACCGAGAGCGTTGATGGCGGTGACCCGAGCGAGTGGCAGCGAATCGCTCCGCTGTGCCGTCGAACCAAACCAGCCGCAATCACCGATTTCGTCCCTGGCCAGATCGAGCGGCTGATCGGGAAGCGTACGGAAACCCACCACGTCGAGGAATGTCATGCCTCGCGCCCAACCGCCCGGGCGTGATTCCTCGGGGGACAGTCGATGTCCCACCCTGAGACCGGGAACCAACCCGGCGTCGTTGTTGATTGCGATCGGTTTTGGATCCGAATCGGGATCGAGCTCAACGACCCGGCGGTCATCGATCCGGTACGTGCGATTCATGTCCGCTGAGTTGAACGATACACTGGGGTTACGCGGCCGTTTCACGTGAACGAGCACCTGGCCGGAGTCGTTGACTCCCAAGGCGGAAACCCTTCGACCTGAAAGATCGTCTCCCGCACCGATCAGAGCGTTCAGGTCGTCACTCTGCGGGTCGATGGGTTGGTCGGGTGCGGTTCGAAACACATGGTTCGCAACCGGAGCGCCACCCGCCCTGAACTCTTCACGCACCGTTGAGTAGCCGACGACTTGCCCGCGATCATTCAACCGGATCGGTTGGGTCTGTCTTCCCCCCAGACTTCCCAGATCCATGGCCTTGAAGAAAGGGCGCGGAGAACACGCCGGGCCGAGGCAGAACACCACGCACATCAGGCCGAGCAGGGTCATGGCCCCTGGCCAGGAGAGTTGCTTCGACGTCGTGCCACTCAGGATCTGGATCAGCCGTTGCCGCAGTTGGTGAGCGGAGGTGAGTGCTGTGCCGGCCAGAGGATCGACGCTCGGTGCCTCGGCCAGGTAGTCGACTGTGTCGAGGATCGTGGACGCATACGACCTGGCACACCGGGGCAGTGCCCAGACAACCCAGCCGTCGCAGCATTGCTCTTCGGCCTCACGGAGCGCCCTCCGTGACCACCAGACCAACGGGTTCCACCAGTACAGGCCGGACACGACGAACTCGAGCAGGCGGAATCCAGTGATCGCGCCGCTTCATGTGGGCCAGCTCATGGACCAAGATCGCGGCACGTCGGTCAGGCCCCAGGCGCCCCACCAGGGCGGATGGGACAAGCAGCATGGGCCGGCTTCCCAAGGCCCAGAGCATGGGCGGAATCGCTGCCGGAACGAGCCAGACCTCAGGAGCGCACGCGAGGCCCAGCCGGTCAGCCAGGCAGCGTGCTTGATCTTGAAGCTCCGCGGATGCGAGCGAGGCCGACTGCAAGAGACGGTGGAACTTCCTGAGCCGCGCCACCGCTAAAGCCCACCAGAAGAAGGCGATGCCGAGCCAAACAGCCAGCACCAAGGCATGCGTCGGTGCAGGTGTGCTCGTCGCGATCGTTTTCAGGAGGTCGCCAGGCCGCGCCGGACGGGCTGCACGAGGAGGCCCGGCAGGAGCGGGAAGTGGCGGGACGGCAGCTCTGCCCGCCGCCGTTGTTGATGCCGCCGCCCCCACGATGGCAGCCAAATTCGGGCTGCGACGAATTCGAGGCTCAAGACCGAGACCGGAACGCCCCCAGTATCTCCAGAGATAATGATCGTCAAGCATCCCCGGATACCGTGCTGGCGCCGAGCGGGTTGGCGGCTCCGGAGCGACCCATTTTCGGGCCTCGGTGAGGAGGGCCCTCGACTCCGCCGAGAGGGGGACAAAGAAGAGCGGGGGCGTCACCAGCTTGATCAGTACCAGGACGCAGAGCGCATGCACGAAAGCCGGCCGGCATTTGCGGGCCGCTGCCCCGGCCGCCAGAGCCGCCAGAACCAGAGCGACGAGCGAGTTACTGAGGCAAATCTGGAAGATGGTTTCCACGGGACGCTCCGGGCGTCTCTAGCGGCCCCGTTTGTCTCCAGGCCGATCGGGCTTGTCCCACTCATCCACGAGCGCGCGCAGGGCCTTCCGGTCGCTCTTGCTCAGGCTCTCGGTCTGGACCAGGTGCGTGAGCAGCGAGGTCAGCGAGCCGTCGCAGAGCTCTTCCGCGACACTCCGCAGCCGCGCGCTCACGATCGCGGCCCGGTCGACCGTCGCCGCGAACTTCTGCACGCCGCCACTCCGGTCCCGGGTCACGAACCCCTTGGCCTCCAGCCGCTCCATGAGTTTCTGTACCGTCGGCGGAGCCGACGGACCCCCACCGGGATAGATCCGATCCACAACCTGGCGGACCGTCGAAGAACCCAGATCCCACAACACCTGGAGCACCGCCAGCTCTGTTTCCGTCACGTCCCGAACACTCCGTGCCATGAGCTCTCCCACCATGATAGACATCGCGTCTTTTGTGGATTAAAGACACCTTGCCTTCTCATGTCAACCCAAAAATCCGGAATTTTTCGACGCGCGGTTTGTGAACGTCACTGAGTCGTGCCCAGGTGGTCGAAGCCGTGGGGCTTGAGCGGCTGGAGCGTTTCATCGGGCATGGACAGCCAGAGACCGGGCGTGCCGGTCACCCGGCCGATCGGGTAGAGATGAGCCGGAGCGGGCGGAGCGGCCATGAGCCGCGCGAGGTCGGCGGCCGAGACGACGGCGCAGAGCTCGAAGTCTTCGCCGTCGTTCAATGCGTGGTCGAGTGCGGGAATCAGGTCGCGCCGGCTCATTTCGTGGGCATCGGGATGGATGGGAATGGCGGTCGCGTCGAGGACGGCACCGAGGCCGCCGCTTTCGGCGAGGATGTGGCTGAGGTCGGACGAGAGCCCGTCGGAGATGTCGATCAGGGCGTGCAATGCGGCCGCTTCGTGCAAGGCGAGCGCTTCCGAAATCCGGGGCTCGGGCCGCAGGTGCCGGCCGTTTGCAAGGCTGCCTCCCAGGGGGCCGGTGACCAGGATCACATCGCCCGGACGGGCGCCTGCGCGGCCAACCGCTCCCCGCGAGGTTGTCTCGCCCAAGAGCGTGATGCTGATCACCAGGGGACCGTCCCAGGCGTTCGTGTCGCCGCCGACCAGGTCGACGGAGAACCGTTCGGCCAGGATGCGGATACCGTCGTGGAGACCCCGTGCCACAGCCAGGGCGGCCGTCTGCGGGAGTGCGACCGCAATCACGGCCGCGCGGGGAACGCCGGCCATCGCGGCGATGTCCGAGAGATTGGCTCCCATCGCCTTGTAGCCCACGGCCTCCGGCCCGTCCCGTTCCAGGTGAAAATGGCGGCCGTCCATGAGCATGTCGGTAGTGACCAGCAGATCACAGCCCTGGCCAGCCTGTAGTACGGCGCAGTCGTCGCCGATGCCTCTCTTCGTAAAACGGCTGTATCGCGACTGCTCGCGCCGGCGGATCCAGTCGATCAGGGCGAATTCACCGGTGGGGGCTCTTTCACTCATCCTCGTCGGCTTTCATTGTTTTCGCCCCGCCAGGAATGCCCTGACCACCTGTTCGGTCGCCCGCTCGACCAGCGAGCCGGCATGGGCGATTGCTTCATCTTGCGGCATGGGACCCGGGCAGATGGAAAAGTACGCGCTCATGCCTTCGGCCAGAACGGCAAGGGCGCCCGCGTCGATCCTGCCGGCGAGGGCGAGCGCCGGGCAGTCGAGCGAGCGAGCTAACCGGGCGACGCCGACGGCCGTCTTGCCGAAGGCACTCTGGGCGTCGATGGCCCCCTCACCGGTCAAACACAGGTCGGCGTCCTTGAGTCGCTCTGCCAACCCAACCGCGTCGATGACGAGGTCGACGCCACGGCCGAGTTTTCCGCCGGCAAAGGCGACCAGACCTCCTCCCAGTCCTCCCGCGGCGCCCGAGCCCGGTAAATCCTTGATGGCAACTCCCAGGTCGCGCGCCACGATCGCGGCATAATGTGCCAGATTCCGGTCGAGTGTCTCGACCATCTGGGGTGAGGCCCCTTTTTGCGGGCCATACACGGCCGAGGCTCCGTCCGGGCCGCAGAGCGGGTTGGTCACGTCGCAGGCGACGGCAATCTCAACGCCGTCGAGCGCCGAAAGGCGGCCCGAGGGATCGATCCGCGCCAGGCGGCATAAGTCGCCACCTCCGGCATTCAGATCGCGTCCCTCGCCGTCGAGCAATCGGTAACCGAGGGCCTGCCCCAGTCCCGCACCGCCGTCGTTGGTGGCGCTGCCGCCGATGCCCACGACCACACGCCGCGCACCTGCGGCGATCGCCGCCAGCAACAGCTCGCCCGTGCCCCGGGTCGTGGCGTTAAGCGGGTCGCGCCGCTCCGGCGGTACGAGCACCAGGCCGGACGCCGCCGCCATCTCGATCACGGCCGTCGAGCTGTCGCCCAGGAGGCCGAAGCGGGCGCGGATCGGCTCGCCCAGCGGCCCGGTCACCCAGCTCTCCAGAAACTGTCCGCGCGTCGCGGCCACCAGCGCGAGGGTGGTCCCTTCTCCTCCGTCGGCCATCGGTACCTGGTCGATGGTGGCTCCCGGCCGGGCCGCCGCCACGCCGCGCGCCATCGCCGCGGCTGCCTCGAGCGCCGTCAGGCTTCCCTTGAATTTGTCCGGGGCAATCACCACCCGCATGACCGGCGGCCTCGCTCCTGAATGCCGACCACTCGTGCCCCGCCGGGCGGCAGGTTGCCAGGTCAGTGGATCGGTCTACTCCTAGCGAGCATAATCAGTGGGACGGCGCCGGTCCAACGTTGGAAGGATGAAGGATGAATCAGGGCTCCGGTTCGTCCTTCCGCCTTCCGCCTTGATCCTTTCATTCAGATTCGCTCGCTGGCGCGTCGGGCTGGTATCGATTCATCCTCGCGCCTTCCGCCTTCGGCCTTCCTCTTTCGGTTTTCGGTTTTCCTTCATCCTTCATCCTTCATCCTTCATCCTTCCAGCAGCGCCGCTGGCGCTGCTGCCGTGTGTCTACCTCCCTTTGGCAATTTGCTTCGTCACCTTCGTCACATCGTCACCCGAGGAGGCAGAATCCGCAGAATGCTCAGAAGCGGCGCTCCAGTGGGCCGCAAAATCCGCGCGACCGGCACGTGCGACCAGCCGCAGGTGACGAAGCGGGTTCGTCACCGCGAAGGAAGTCGTCACCCCGAGACGGCACGAACGGAGTTGACGGGCCTGGTGCCTGCGTGCAATCCGCTCACCCGGCAGAATCGCGACAATCCTACTCTCAATCAGCAGCCTGGCCCGGGCGCTGACGTTTCCGCTCGACGGCGACGAATCGGCTTAATCTGCGGGATCGAGCGGGCCTGCCGCTTTCGCGGGTTTGGGCGATAAGAACAGGAGGGGGAATTACTGGGCCAGCCTGAGTGCTTCCGTGAAATGCGGGCCGACGGAGCGGTCGAAGCTCGGATCGGCATCGATCGTGATCAACCGGGCAAGTTTAGTGCGCTGGAATTTGACCGAGATGCCGTGCGCTCGAAGCAGCGGAGCGATGCGCTTCAGCTCGTCGGAAAAGATCCGCGGCGATTGCGTCCAGCGCGACGCGGCTCTTTCTTTGGGCGACACCTCGTGGGAAAGTTCCTCGATCATCTCGGTGGCGGACCTTGTCCAGTTGCGCAGCCCGCCGAGGCTGGCGGAATCGAGGAGAGTTCGAGCGAGAGTGGATTCCTCGAGGTGATTCACGATGGTGGCCTGGCGATCCTCGGCATAGCCGCCCAGGAACATGCCGGCTGGCGAGTCGGCGGCCTGATTGACGGCTTCGCCCAAACTCGCGAAATCCTTCATGCGGGGCGGTTGAGCGAGCTGCACCGACGGGAGCAGGTAAAGTCCGCCACTGAAGGCGTTGAGCATTCCGCCGAAGAGCGCGGGATAGTCGGCGTTGAACGACCGCCAGAATTCCTCCTCACCGCGCCGGCTGCTGGGCAGGATCGGCTGAAGGGTCAGGGAGAGGCAGCGGTCATCGAGGTCGGGCCGGTCGATGAAGTCGGGGATTCCATTCAAGATCGTGGGCCTCTCCGCGTTCACGTCCGCGCGCAGGTCGCTTGAGAACAGGCGGCGGCCGGAGTGTCCGCCGCCGGTTGCAATACCGCAGAGCCCATCGGCCAGGCTAGGGGAGACTCGAGAGAGGTTATCGAGCGCTAAGAGCCACCCGTTATGTGCGGTGACCATCAGGTCGCGAAAGCTTTGAGGTGCGGTGATCAGCGGCGTTTGGTGGGGGTCGATGAGCTTCCTGGCGATTCGCGTCAGGGTGCTTTTGGCGCTTCCCTGTTCACCGTGGATGACCAGGATGGGGTAATGGCCGGCCGGCCGGTACGCCGCGGCCAGCCAGCCGATGAACAGACAGAAGTCGACGTCGCCCAGGTTGACGTACTGCCGCAAGAGACGGATTGACCCGCTGGCCAGGGGTGTAGGAAGCGGCAGCATTCCATCGGGACGGTAAAAATGGACGGGCGGGCGGTCGACAATCGACCATCCCTCCGGAGTCATCTTGACGGCCTGGCCGCTGGGATTGCCGAGGTCAAGGTAGTAATCCCAGTCGTCAGCGCCGCCGTCGGCTTTGCGGTCGCGGCCGACGCGCACGAACACCGGCTGGGTCTGTTCATCCGATTGGGCTTGGGCTTCGATCGACCCGGCCACCTGGGCGACGACCGATGCGGCGGGGATCTGGTGATATGCCGCGCGGTGGCAGTCGACCAACCAGTTCCGAAACGCCCTGGACGGCAGTTGCATGACATCATGCCGCTGGCGGGCGGGTACCTGGACGTAATACCGGCCCTCCGGCGAACGGAACGCGCGAGCCGCCGCCGCAGCGGCCTGAAGCGCGTCGCTCTGGCGAATGCTATTCTTGGCACGATCGGGGACGCTGGCGTCTCCGCTGAGAATTGGGGAATTCATGGTGAATGCGCTCGCAATCGTGGGGTTTTGTTAACTTCGAGGTTGCCGACGCTTCCACGTTATCGGCCACCAGAGGGCGAACCATCGTGTTTTTTTTGGCTTCGTTTCGTTTTTTTTGTCGGGGCGGGCGGCGGAGCCCGAGCGCCGGGGGCGTTCTTCGAGTCGTGGGGCCTGCCGACGTGCCACCGGCGCGCGGCCGATCGCAACTGTTTACTTCGCGCACTGTCCTAACGCAAAAAGCTCAGGGCGGAACGATGAATAAGGCCGAATGGAAAAAGTACGCTGACGTGTAACATGTCCGTAGCGCAAGGATGGGGCCGGCATTTTCGTCCGGAACCTTTGCTTCGCGCGATCACCTCACTTCACGCTCGGCGTACGACTTCTCCTCCACGATGTGTGAGCCAAGCCGTTCATTGATCTGGCGCTTGATGGCCGCGCGCTGGTCGTTGTTCTTGTACACCGACCGGGCTAGCTCGACGAACTTCGGGCCGAACTCGCCGTCGCGCTCGCAGCACCGGATCTCGTCCTCGATGTCCCAGAGCACCTGGTTGACCGAGCGCAGCTCGGCCGCCAGCGCCTCAAGCGGCTCCGACATCAGGATCGTCCGGTCCCTCGCCGCCACGAGCGTTGCCAGCTCGGCTCGCACGTTGCGCAGCTTGTCAGGATCGGTGATCCGCTCGGCCTTGATCTCCAGGATCGTGATCTTGTCGAGCAACTCGCCGGGGGCGGTCTCGATCACGACCGACGGCGTCGGCACCGTGTTCGGAATCAGCTTGCGCAGCTCGATCGCAATCCGGTCAAATACCGGCGCCCAATCCAGGAACGTCTGCTGCCGGAAGATCCGCATCGTGGGATACCACGGGTTGTCCTCGCGCCCGAACAGCCAGCGCCAATCCGGCGTAGTCGAAAGCGGCATCCAAACCGGCACACCCAGAGCCCCAGCCAGGTGCGCCACCGCCGTATCCGATGTGATGAACAGGTCCAGGCACGTCAGCACCGCTGCCGTGTCCATGAATGGCCCGGTCTCGACGTCCAGACGGCCACCCAGCTCCGCCACTTCAAACTTGCCGGCGATCTGGGCCAGTTGCTCAACCCCGTCGTTTTTCTGAAGGCTGAAGAGCCGCACGCCGGGGACCCTCGCGATCGGCTCGAAGAATTTGAGCGGCACCGAACGGTGGTAATCGCCCGCATACTTCGGGTTGCCCTGCCAGTTGATCCCCACCTTGAACTCGGGATAGTTCGAAAGCTCACGCCGCCACTTGTCGACGAGATTGGAATCGGTGGGGATATAAGGGACCTGGTTGGGTATCCTGCCCAGCGATGTGCCCACCAGGCCGGGCACCGTCAGCAATGGGGCATACACGTCATAGGCCGGCAGCGGCGCCCCCTGCGGGATCAGCACGTCGACGCCCGGACAACCGGTCACCAGCTTGATCAGCTTCTCCGGGCACTCGAAGATCACACGCGCTCCCTGGCTCTTGAGGACCGGCGCATAGCGAATGAACTGCATGACGTCACCGAATCCTTGTTCGGTGATCAGCAGGATCGTCCGGCCTTCCAGCGGAAACCCGTTCCACTGCGGCTGGATCAGCGGGCGGTTGCTGAGGTTCCGCTTCTTCCAACGCCACTCGTACTCGGCCCATCCTTGCGCATAATCTCCCTTGCGCAGCCAGGTCAAGGCGCGGTTCAATGTGGGCGTCGACATGATTCGGTCGCAGCTCCAGGCAGCGCGTGTAGCTGGCAACCGCCTCATCGAACCGCCCCATTTCGGCCAGGGCGATCCCGTAGTTGTTGTGGGCGTCCGGATAACTGGATCTCAGGGCGATCGCCTTTCGATAGCAGTCGAGCGACTCATCAAACCGCCCCACGTTGCGAAGAGCATTGCCGAGGTTGTTATACGCTTCGGGATACTCGGGCCGGAACTTGATCGACTGGCGATAAGCATCGATCGCCTCGTTGTGCTTGCTCTGGCGGGCCAGGGTAATCCCCATGTCGTTCCAAGCCTCCGGGAAGTCGGGGCGCACCTGCACGGCCTTGCGAAAGGTCGCGATGGCCTGATCGAATTTCTCCTGGCGGGACAACGTGATGGCCAGGCACTTGAGCACCCGCGGCTCGTCGGGACGGATTCGCAGCGCCTCGTGGTATGCGGCGACCGCCTCGTCGTGCCGGCCCTGTTCCGACAGGACGTTCCCCAGGTTGTGATTGGCCTCGAAGTAGCTCGCCTTGAGCCGCGCGGCCTGCTGGTAGCACATGATGGCCGCATCGGGTTTGCCCCGGTGGGCCAGGGCGAACCCCATGTTGTTGTGGGCCTCGGCATAGGTCGGGCGCAGCGCCAGGGGCGCTGGTAATTGCCGATGGCCTCGTCGAGCTTGCCTTGAGCCCGGAGGGTGATCCCCAGGTTGTTGTGCGCTTCCGGGTAATCGGGCCGCAGCCGGAGGGCCTCGCGGAAGCAGGCCACTGCCTCGTCGTGCCGGCCCCGGTTCCGAAGGACGTTCCCCAGGTTGTTGTGCGCGTCCGGGAAATTGGGCCGCAACCGCAGCGCCTCGCGGTAGCTGGCCTCCGCTTCGTCCTTCCTGCCCAGCCGGCCCAGAACCACCCCCAGATCGTTCCGCGTTTCCGTGTCTTCGGGCTTGAGCTCGACGACCTTCTGAAAGCAAGCCGCCGCCTCGTCGAGCCGGCCGCGCTGCATCGCGATCATGCCCAGGTTCTTGCGCCTCGGCGTTCTCCTCGCCGCGCTGGAGGGCCTGGTGGCAAGCCGGCGCCACATCTTCCAGGCGGCCAACGGCCGCCAGCTCGCTGGCAAGGCTCGCCAAGACGGCCGTATCGCCGGGCCGCAGTGCGAGCTGCGCCGGAAGCAATCGGCGGCCTCATCGTGCCGCCCCTGTAAGCTGAGGATACGTCCGAGTCCGCCATGGGCGCGGAGCTCATCCGGCCGCAGCCGCAACGTCTCGCGGAAGGCGCCCGACGCCGTCTCGAGACGGCCCAGGGCCAGGCACGCCAAGCCCAGGACGCAATGGTAGTCGGGGTTGCTGGCGTCGAGCGCGATGGCCTTGCCCAGCGAATCGACGGCCGCCTCGTGCCGTCCCTCCCGGTGTGCAATGGCTCCCAGGATGAAATACACGTTGGGATTGTTGGGATCGACCTGGACGATCTGGTGAAAATCGCGCTCGATCTGGCGGATGTCGCCGAGTTGAGGGATTTCCGACCCCGGTGCGGCGGGACTCTCGGCACTCGCCATGACGATCACTCCTGCGAGCTGGAAGCATCACAAAAAGTAGTTGTAGGTGCGATAGCGATAGATCTCCGACCCGGCATCCTCCCAACCGAAGCTGTACGTGCCGCGATGGAACAACCGGATCGACGTGTCAGCCAGCGGATTGACTCCGATCTGCCGCAGCCGGTGGCAGAACGCCCAGTCCTCGGCCAGGTAGTGCAGGCCCCCCTCGCGCACCTCCACGATCAAGGGCATGAAGAAGGGCCAGAGTCCGCGTCCCCAGTGCGTGTTGCAAAGCGGCAGCCGCAGGTCGGTAATCATTCGCCGCAGGACCGCGGCGCGGATGCGCAGAAAACCCGCCGACGCATACTTGAGCAAGTAAGACGCCGGGCGCCGGCCCCGAAGACGACGTTCGTGATCCCTTCCGCGAAGATGCAGGCCAGGTCGCGCTGGCTCTTCTTGGCGTACACCCCCGCCAGGACCGGCTCGGGCCGCCCCAGGATTCGAAGCGCGTCGGCGGAATCGAAACCGATGTCGGAATCGATGAACAGGATCTCCTCGGCGCCGTCGTGCAAGGCGTCGGAGGCCAGCTCGCTCCGCGCCAGGTCGATCGCCGAGCAGCCGGGTTTGCGCATCACACGGACACCCGCCACTTCGAGCTGGTTGAGCCCGCGCTCGCAATCGGTTTCGATCCGATCCACGTAGGGAACGAGGACCACTGCCTTGTCCCGGGCCAGGGGCGGAGAGGCCGGGCAATCGATCCGCGGCAGCCTGTCGACCTCCCTGGTGCGGCGGTCCGCTTCGGCGAGGGCGAGCCGGCGGTGCTCGTCGTACAGGACGGGGTCGTCCCAGAGCTGAACGATCGCGTCGATCCACGGGGCCATCTCGGCGGCCGCCGGCAGCGTTCGTGAGGACGGCGAGAGCCGGCGGGGCAGCGGCAAGACCACGCCGGCCCGGCCCAGGGCATCGACCGCCGAACCGCGGTCGCTCGCCACCACGGGAATGCCGTTGACCATCGCTTCGAGCGCGGCCGCGGGCGCGACGTCGGGCCCTAGCCACGGCAGTAGGGCGACGCGGGTCACGCTCCAGTGTCTCCTGGAATCGCCGTCGACGTCCATGAGGTGCAGGTTGCCATGCGCGGTGGGGTCGAGCCCGCACGCGAACAGCGCGCCGGCGGCTCCGTTGCGCTCGACCACGAGGATCGGGATATCGGGCCGGCGCCTGCCCAGCTCATCGGCAATTCGGGCGAAGGGGTAGAGCCCCGTTTCGGGGGTCGCGTCCAGGAAGGTGAGATATCGCGGCTCATGGGCCTGGACGCGGATCGCCGAACAGTCGATGGACGCGACAGCCCTGGCTGCGCCCGCGGCAACGGGCGCCGCGATCGGCGCTGGGCCCGGTCTACCGGCAAGCGCTGTGACGTGCGGCGCCGGGATCGATTGCGGGGCCGTCGCCGGTTTCATCTCGGCTGCGGTGAGCTTCCACGCCCGGCTTCGTTCCAGCGTGCCGGCGGTTTCGAGAGCCAGGTTGTGCCGGCGCGATACATCGGTGATCGCCGGCGCGACGCCGGGCCAATCGTAATCATCGCCGACGATCACCGCCCGCGGAAACGAATGCCGGATCAGCTCGATCTCCCCGTTCACTGCTTCGTAGCTGTGCTCCCCGTCGATGTACACGAGGTCGGGCTCGACGCCCTGGCTGGCGACGGACCGCAGACCCTGGAGCGCGGTCATGCGAAGAGGGATCAGGCGATCGCGGTAATCCCAGCAGAGCGCCAGGAACGTCTCGTACAGCCGGGGCAGCATGGACTTCCATGTCGGGTTGCGCTGATGTTCCGGGCTGCCGCACCAATGGTCGATGGCGATCACCATGGCATGGGGCGCCCGGTCGGCGATGAAGCGCCTCGAGAGACCCACCCATGAGCCGATCTCGACAACGAGCCGAGTGTCGTTTGAGAGCGCGCGGGAAAGCAGCTCGCGCGCCCCGTCTCCCAGCCAGCCGGGAACCGGCGGAGGTTCCTGGACCTGCGGCCGATCTGCGGGCCACGGGCAGGTCGCGGCCAGAATCTTGATCGCGTCCATCGGAGCCTCGCCCAATGATGGATTGTCAGAGCGCCTCAGTCGATGCCGGCCGCCGACGCCGCCTGCGACCGCTTGTCCTCGAGCAGCCGGCACTGGTACTCCACGATCTGCTTGCTGATCCCGACCCGGAAATCAAACTCCCGGTCCTCCGCTTCCTTCAGGCTGCCGAACGGCAACTGGAACTTGGCGTACTGGCGGTCGTACGAGTTGCCGGGTCGGCGCATGTAGCGAACGGTCTCTGCGGCAACTTCCCGACGACGGAAGAAACGGCTCAGCAGCGTGTTGTAGTGCACGTCCTCGATCAGGCGGAAGACGTCGATCCACGGCTCGAACGCATCGGCCGACCGGCGGAACAGGTGAATGTCGGGAAACCCGCCGATGAATTCGTGGCAGCGGCGCCGGACCGCGAGGTTGATCGCCAGGCTGTTTCCGATGCGGCTTCGCCAGTCCGGGTGGACCGGGTCCGACAGGGCGACGCCGGTCTTGACGAAATCGACCGCTGGATCACGCAGGGCCTGGCAGCACTCGACCAGGTGGCGCTCGAGGAAGAGGTCGTCGGCGTCCAGGAAAAACAGCACGTCGCCCGTCGCCAGTGCGACGCCGCTGTTGCGGACCGCGCTGGGGCTGCTGGAGGTGCGCCGGTGGAAGACGCGGAACAGATCCTTGCCGTGCGCCGCGTCCAGGATGATTGACAGCGTCGCGTCGCGCGAGCCGTCGTCGATGACGATGAGCTCGGCGGATTCTCGGGCGTTGCCGCGACTGCGCGCGTAGCAGGCCACGGCCTCCTCGGCGCTTTCGATGGCCGATCGGATCGTCGCCTCGTCGTCATGCGACGGGATGATCACGGAGAGACCGGGCATGATGTCTCCCCCGACACTCTTGGAAAATGGTCGGAGCCCGAATTAACTGCCCCGGCTGACGAGCCCGGAGCGGCGGACGTGCTCGTCTCCGGGTAGCCACGGATTCTACGGCGCCCGCGCGACGTCAGCAAGAACTCGCCGCCGCGCTCGCGTGAGCCCATCATATGGTCGATCGCTCATATAATATCTCAAACTCAGATCAATCGAAACCTGACTTCATTGGGCACCAATTATTTTGTCCCTCGGGGTACTTGACACGTCAGGATCTGGCTAATGCGCTCCAAGCCGATCGTGAATTGGTCCATCGTTTACTGCTCACTACGTTTTGAGTTGTTCCGCATTTTGACCGGGCCGCGTAATTCCGTGTTGAAAAAGCACGGCCCACTCGGGCCGTGACCCGCGTTGGCTTTACTTTGCGATCGACATCATTGAGCTGCACGACCTCGACAGGGAGGTGACTGTGATGTTGGTTCCCGGACGCCGCACCAGGGATCCTCTGGCAACCCGCTCAACGGAGTTGGGGAGCGGGTAATCGCCCTGGATTGGCAAAACCAGCAACGCCGCGTGCGCCCGAGGACGGGGCTGCGCAGGCGTAGGTCAGGCTTTCCAGCCTGACATCAGGCTGGAAAGCCTGACCTACGAGGAAACCGTCAGGCTCGAAAGCCTGACCCACGGGGAAGCCGTCAGGCTGGAAAGCCTGACCTACGGGGAAGCCGTCAGGCTGGAAAGCCTGACCTACTTCAAGCCACGAGCAACATTTGCTCGTGTCCATGCAGTCCACGTTCGTGTGACCGGCTGGCGGTCCGCGCGCCCTGCGCGGCCGTCTGTCTGTGGTCGCGCGTTGGCACGGCCGATCGATCCCGCGTTGCGGAGAGCGGTGTTCCCGATGCCTCGCAAGCGCCGCCGCATGCGCCCGAATCGCGTCTACAATCCGATCCCGGGGGACCTGCCCCTGGAGAATCGGTGGTCGGGCAGCTCGCAGATGCTGTCGATGATCCCGCCGGCGCTTCTGACCGCGCTGGCGACCGGCGCAGGGATCGGCGGGCGCGGCGGAGCCCGTGAGCACCGTCCCGGGGGGAGTGTCGGATTCGTTGACGCTCGCCGGTCAGACCGCCGGCAGCGTCTCCGGCTCGGCGGCGAGCGGGACGGTCGCCGGCGAGTCGACCGTGTCGCAGGCGCCGCTCAGCGGGCGGGCCGCGGCCAAGCAGGGCGGCGGAGCCAGAAACAACTCGCCCGCCGGCAGCCGCGGCTCGGCGCGGAGGCGGTGGAACCAGCGGGCGATCCGCAGGTACCCCGGCTAGGGCGGCTTCCCGTCCAGCGGCGTCCCCGACTGCGGGGGGAGGACTGCTCGGCTCGACCATGCCGATCGCCCTGCTGCCGCCGGCATGGTCCGCCGCTACTGGCGGTCCGGCCGCCCCGCCCCCGGCCGCCGCCAACCCCGAGAGCGCTCTCAACCCAGCGAGCGCTCAGCCGGCAACCGCAAACAACTCGAGTTCCCCATCCCAAGAGTCCGCAGCGGTCCAGTCGCAATCATCGCTGGGCATATCGCCCACGTCGAATACGTCCGGCGACGTCAGCGCTTCGCCGGCACCGTCCCAGCCCGGAACGCCGGTCAGTGGTGCGGGCGGTGCGTCGAGCGCATCCGGCGCCAGCTCGCTCCCTGGCCGGAGCTCGAACGCCCCCGGCCAGAACGGGGCCAGTGCCAGCAGCAGCGGAACGGGCCAGTCGCAACCGGCGTCGAGCCAGGTCTCCCAATCGGCCTCGAGCGGCAGCGCGTCGACGACGCCGACGATCTCCGGCGCCGCCAGTGCGTCGTCCAGCGGCACGGGCACCGGCTCTTCCTCATCGAACGGCCTCGGCCTCGGCAAGACGACCCTGAACGCAACTCCCGAAGCGTCGTCCTCGAGTGGCAGCGGCGCCTCAGCGTCGAGCGGCAGCGGCTCTGCGTCGGGGGGCAGTAGCGCCGCGTCTTCCGGCGGCTTGGGTTCCCAGGACGAGATGGAAAGCTCGGACCCCGGTGGTCTCGGAGCGTCCTCGGGTCTCGCGATCTTCTACGGCCGGCCCCTGGGGGGTGGAACCGGCGGAATCTACGAGCGCGCTCTGAACCTGCAACCCGGCGTCCCCTTCGACCCGCCGGTCGGCAGCAGCCAGAGCGCCCGCGACGTCTCCGCCGCCTCGTTCCAGTCCGTTGATTCCCTGATCATCAGCTACGTCGACAACTACCTGCAAGGACTGTCGAACCGCGATACGTCGGGAAACACATCAGTCTCCATCACCGGAAATGATGATGTAGGTTCGTACACATTCGCAGTGACAATCTCATATAATTATCAGGAGACAGGCAACCCGCTGGGCACGTTCAGCGTCAACGACACGGACAGCATGAGCTACAGCTTCCACGAGACGGGCGTCTCCGCCGACGGCGTCTCGTTCACGCTCAACGACAACGGCTCGGCCAACTCGACCTCGAAGTTGAGCCCGACCGGGTCCACCGGGGGCACGCACACGCTCACCAACGTGCTGACGGGATCGAGCACCTACACACTGATCGAAAGCCTGTCGCAAACCGGCTCGCTGTCGCCGGCCTCGGGGTCCGACACGGTGTCATTGCAGGACGCTGGCTCCGACACCTATACCCTGAGCGAGCATCGCACGGTCACCGTCAACGGCAGCAACCAGATTCTCTCGGGGCTGAACCTCTCCAGCTTCAACGAGACCGAGAACGATTCCTGGACGACGTCGTCGTGGGCGGAGACGCCGGAAACACGTCGGGCGGCGGGGCGACCGAGTCGCTGACCGACTCGTCGTCGCTGAGCGACGGCGGGGGACAGAGTTACAGCCTGACCATGACCGAAACCGAGACGCTGGGCGCCTCGGGGGCGATCACCTCGGGACACCGCAGCTTCTCGTTCGGCTCCTCGTCGAGCGATACGCCCACGCTTTACTCGTTCGACACGGATTCGGATACGCTGCTGGGCGGCAGCACGAACTACGATTCCGATACGATGACGGTGTCGGACACGGAGAGCTCCAGCGAGGTCCAGACAGGAACTGAAACCTACACGGCCACGGGCGGCGACACCTGGAACGAAACGGGGACGGACTCGCTCAGCTCGTCGGAATCGGACAGCACGACGACGACGGGCACCGGCCAGGCGACGGCAACCCTGGCCGGGGTCACCTCGAGCTCGACGTCGACGCTGACCGGTTCGGACCACTCGACCCTGATCGAAGCAGGCACGATCACCCAGACGATGGCCGAGAGCGGCAGCGAGACGATTGCCTCCGAGACCATCTCGAGCGGGAACAACACCGAGACCTGGAACGAGGCGGGCACGATCAGCTCCACGCTTTCGGACACCGACACCCAGGGGTCGAGCACCACGCTCACCGAGTCGTCGAACCTGGGGGGCGTCACCGAGACCGACCGGTCCACCCTCACCGACTCGCCGCAAACGACGATTGTCCTCCCAACCAAAATGCTTGCTGCGTAATTGGGAGAATTGACCGGAGCAATCGACGTCTCCTCCCAGCCGCGGCAATGCCGCAGAGGCGAGGAGCAAATGTGGAACGAGTGGAATCGGTGGTGGAGTGGTCGAGGCGCGCCTGGCGAACGGCCGCCTGAAGAATTGGTCCGGCCGACATCCGATTTAAAGAATGATCCGGCGGCGGAAGGTGAACCGGACGCGGTCGATTCCCAGATTGACCTCATCACATTTCCGGAAGCAATCGACACGAAATCGGAGAATGCGGACGCCTCGATTGCCGAGACGGTCCATCCCGATGAACGTACACCCGAGCCGCCGGGCCTGCCCGATCGTGGGGATGAGACCGCTCCGGAGTTTGGAGACGCCCCGCAGTCGCCTGCCCGGGACGACCTCGGTGTGGAGGCGGACGAGCCCTCCGGGGTTCCGACCAACGAATTCGACAGCCCGCCGGCCCAGTTCGACCCGGTCGCTGAGCTCAGGCGGCAAGGGCTCGGGCTGCCGACCGGCAAAAGACGCACGCAACGCGGCCGGCGGCTGGCTCGACCCGAGGAGGTGAAGCCGGCGGCGTACAATCCCCAGCAGCGACTCATGATCCTCGACTGCTGGCAGCGCAGCGGCTTGCCCGCCAAGGATTTCGCAACATTGGTGGGCGTCTCCAAGCATACGCTCTATGCCTGGAAACAGCGGTTCACCCAACAGGGACCGGCCGGCTTGCTCGAACAGCCTCGAGGCGCCCGCGAAGGAAGCCGCTTGCCCGACCTGACCAAACGCACCATCCTCTTGCTCAAGCAGGCGCATCCCGACTGGGGATGCGAGCGAATCAGCCAGATGCTGGTGCGCGGCCCGGCACTGCCGGCCAGCCCGCCAGCGGTCGCCCGTGTGCTTCATGAGGCGGGCTACCAGTTGCAGGAAACCCCCACACGACCTCATCCCGACAAGGTCCGCTTCTTCGAGCGGGCCAGGCCCAGCCAGCTCTGGCAAACCGACCTGTTCACCTTCGTGCTCAAGCGGCAGAACCGGCGGGTCTACCTGGTTGCCTTCCTCGACGACCACAGTCGGTTCATCGTCAGCTTCGGTCTGCACGCCAGCCAGTCGACGGCCCTGGTGCTGGAGGTTCTCCGTGCGGGCATCGCGGCCTACGGAGTCCCCGAGGAAATCCTCACCGACAATGGCGCTCAGTACGTGACCTGGCGGGGCGAGAGCGCTTTCCAGAAGGAGCTCAAAGGGCGCGGCATCCGCCAGATCGTGGCCGCGCCGCGCCATCCTCAGACCTTGGGCAAGATCGAGCGGTTCTGGGGAACGCTCTGGCGCGAGTGCGTGGAGACGGCTGTGTTCCTCGATCTGGCCGACGCCCGCGCGCGGATCGGCCACTTCATCGACTGGTATAACTTCCAGCGCACCCACAGCGGGATCGACGGCCTGGTGCCGGCGGACCGGTTTTTCGGGGCGGCTCCCGAGGTCCTGCTGGCCCTCAAAGATCGGGTCGCCGCCAACGCACTGGAGCTGGCTCGCAACGGCTTGCCCAAGCCCCCGTTCTACGTGACAGGCCAACTGGGCGGCAAGAATTTCAGCCTGCATGCCGAAGGCGAGCGCGTGTTCCTGACGCGCGAAGGGGGCGTTCGGCAAGAAGTGGATCTGGTGCCGCCAGCCGCTTTCGCGGACTCAGCCGCGATGCCCAAGGCCATCTGCCCAGATGGCTCTCCGGCCGCCGGACCGCTTGGCGATGTGCCGGCACAGACGCACGATGAGCTGCCGCCGCAAGGGTCCCCGCCGGCGACGCCGGACGAGACAGCGAACGAGGAAGGAGGCAAGCCATGACGGCGAACCCTGCCTCGGCCCGGCCGCACGGCCGGGCGCCTCGACAAAAGGAAGCCGCGGCGCAGCGATCGCGCGGAACCTACCGGCGGCAATTGACGGCGGATTGTCCCGAAGCCCCGCACATCGGCCCTGAAGCCAGACGCGCCGCGGCTCTGGTCCTCGAAGTGCTGGCCGGAGTGCGGACTCCCGCTGGTGCCGCGACGGCGCTGGGAATCCGGTTGCCGCGCTACTATCTCCTGGAGCAGCGAGCCATTCGAGGGCTGATCTGGGCGTGTGAGCCCCGTCCGGTTGGGCGCACCGTCTCGACCGACCGGCGGCTGGCTCGCCTGGAGCGCGAGCTGTCTGTCAGTCGGCGTGAGCTAGCTCGCCATCAGGCGCTAGCCCGAACCACTCAACGCGCGTTGGGGCTGGCGCCGGCGGCCAGCAAAACGCAGGAAGCGTCCAGCGGAACCAAACGGCGGCGGCGGAAACCGTGCGTGCGAGCACTCCGCGCCGCGCGGTTGCTGCAAACCGCGGATTCACCTGGCAAGGAAGGGCCGGCTGCGGTACAAGGACCCGTTGGGAAACCCCCTGCGGCGGGGCCCGCTGGCGATGGGAATCGACCAGCGGCGTTGGAGACGATCCGCTCCGAAGCGCAGGGCGATCACGGAGGGTCTATCCATGCCGGCCGGCCGAAAGCCATTGAGCATCGCTGACCAAGTCGACCGTCTGGCAGGATCACCCGTAGCCAAGACCCGGCTGCGGGTGATCCTGGCCAATCTCGCAGGGGAGATCAACGTCGCCGACGCGTGCGCCGATCTGGGAATCGAGGAGTCTTGGTTCTTCGATCTCAAGCACGAGAGCCTGGAGCGCTGGGTGAAAACCCTGGAACCGGGATCACCTGGCCGGCGTCCCTCGGCGGAGAAAACGCCCGAGCAACAGCAGATCGCGAATCTGGAACAAAAAGTTGAGCGGTTGGAGCTGGAGCTGAAAGGGGCCCAGTTACGGGCGGAGCTGGCGCGCCAAGGTCTGTCTCGGCCCAAGCCGCAGCTCAAGCAAGCCGCAAAAAAAGCGAGTCGGTGAGGGATCCAGTTGAAGATGCAAGCAGCGCCCCTCACCGAGACCATGAGGCCAGGAAAGCCTCCACGAATTCCGATCTGTTCCGGGACGCCGTAGCCGGAGACGCTCGGGACGACACCGACTTCGAGTTCGAACTTGAGAGCCAAACTGCGGCGGTCGTGGTCGACGAGACCAGCGATCCGGCACGTCGTCACGACCGCAGCATCGCGAGCACGTGGGTCGGCAACGATGGTGCCGCGCTCTTGTCGATCGCGACCGCCATGCCGGGCTGGACGATGACCACCGCGGGAGACCCCCTTGGCCATTCAGCCGGCACGCCGCCGTGTGCGCGTGGTGAGGCGCGGGCCGGTCAGGCGGCGGTCGAGGGATGTCGCCGAGACTCGCTGCCACTGGACGATCGCGCCGGTCAGGCCGAACGTGTGCCAACGCCCGACAACCGTGAGGTACCGCGCCGCGGTTGGGATCGCCAATCCAAGCGCCGATGGAGCGAGCGCGATCTGCGAAAACGGTCGGTTGCGTTTCGCCGTTACGCGCGTGGCCACGGCTGGTCGACGGAGGAGACGGCCCAAGCTCTTGGTCTCTCACCGCGCACCATGTGGAATTGGGATCGAGGTTGGGGCGCAGATCGGCTGGCGCCGCGCCCACGGGGGCGGCCGCCGCAAATTGCCCCGGTCGAGCGCCAAGCCGAGGTCACCGGCTTTCTGGAACTGCACGGCCCGAGCATCAGCCTATCGAGTCTCCAGGCCGAGTATCCCGATGTCGCGGCGCCGAACTGGCTGAGCTCAAAGCGGGATATCGTGCCGAGTGGCTTCAAGAGCATGTCGAGGAACGGTGTCGGCTGGAGTGGCTCTGTGGAGGCAGCGTGTGGGCGATGGATTTCACTCATCCCCCCTACCTGATCGACGGCGTCTTGCCTGCGATCCTGAACGTGCGCGACCTGGCGAGTCGACAGCAGTTGCTCTGGCTGGCGGTGGCGCGTGAGGACGCGGCGACCGTGGTGGAAGCGCTGGCCGATTTGTTTGAGGAGCACGGTGCGCCGCTGGTCATGAAATGTGACAACGGTCCGGCGTTCCGCGCCCACCTGACGAAGCGCTTCTTGCACGGCCGGGAGGTTTTCACTTTGTACTCGCCGCCGTACTGTGCCCAGTACAATGGCGGCTGTGAGCGTGCCAACCGCACGCTCAAGGAGTTGACCGCGCACGTTGCCGATCAAGCGGGTCGCCGCGACTTCTGGACGAGCGACGATCTCCTGACCGCGCGTCTTCGCGCCAACCGACTGAGTCGGCCATGGGGACCGACGGGACTGACTCCGGAAGAAACCTGGGCGGTGCGCGCCGTTTTGTCACTGGACAGACGCAAAAACATGTGGCAACATTTAAGGAGCGAGATCGCGACTGTCCTGGAACAGCGCATGATCGACCCAGCAGCCGCGCTCTCGCATTACCCCCAAGCCGAGATCGAGCGGATCGCGGCGCAACCCGTCATCGAGCAGCTCGGTCTCCTTCATGTCACGAGGAGACGAATTACTCCGGCATTTTGACGCCCAATCGCTGCACGAATAATGGTGGGGGCACAGGGTCGCTGCCCATCAGCTTCTGGCTGGCGATCAGCTTCGCACGCACGACGGCCGATGGTTGAAGGTTGATGGTCTTGAGGGACCGAAGCCATCAGAACGCGTGTACAACATGCGCGTGGCGGAGTATCATACGTACTTTGTTGGCCACCAGACCTGGGGCTTCGCGGTCTGGTCGCACAACATGTCCGTGGCGTACCCCGGGGGTGGGGGCGGGCCAGTTAATCGGAACAAGGTTACGACTCCTAATGCTGCCGCGAAAGCGAAGTCGCAGGGTCGGTACATCGACCCCCTTACAAATAAACTGGTGCAGACGACAGAGAACTTGGCAGCGGATCATATCTATCCCAAGGCGCGGATCAAGAAGCTCCGGGGATACCGCGATCTCACACCCGCACAGCAGTCAGAGGTGCTTAACAATCTGGAAAACTTCCGCGGGATGCCCCAGTCCCTGAATGCATCGAAAGGTAGCAAGATCGATTGGACGAAGTACAAGGGGGAGCCGCTTGATCCACAGTACGCTCAGCAGCTGGCCGAATTGCAGCAACTCATTGAGCAGGAACTGCAAGCGCAGATCGACACGTTTCTAAAAGGAAGAAAGTGAATCAGATGGAGATGCGAACTACACGGTGCTCGGCGTGGAACCATCGCGAGTTCCGCCTTGAGTTTGACTCCCACATTCCCCAGGTTGACGTCCGCATGCTTGTATCTTTCCTCGAGGAATCCGTGCAAGCTGGCACACGGTACAAAGAAGGAGAAACAATCGACTTCGGTTCGATGATCCTTCGAGTTGCTGCTGCGGGCGACCTGTTCGAGTTAGAGGAGCCTGACTTGCTGGGAATTCCGATATCTTGGACGGTCGGGGTTACACAATCCCTTCGACTGCTACGGCTGCAAAAGGATATTGCCGAGAGCGTCGGATTGGGGGACGATCTGGACTTTCCGTCGATACGACACAGCCTTCTCGTCGGTGGCGACCTCGCTGAAGGGCTTGATACGCTGGTTCTGGAAAGGACCGAGCCCGCGAATTCCGATTCCGGCTGGTTTGTCGGCAGCCTAGATGGCGAACTGGATTATAATGACGCGGCGAATCTGCGTCGTATATCGGTCTACCAGGGAATATTGAGTTGGCCGCGTATCGCCGGATTCTTGGCGCTCCCAGCCGGCAGTCGCGTCGAAGCATCAAGTCGATTGCAGATCTCGCGCAACGGTTTGCTCCTTGAAGTATCAAGGGGAAGCTTTCTGGACGTTGCGCGCGTCTAAGTGGGAGCGGCAGTGGAGAAGCGGCGCTGACCATGGGCACGGACCGACACGAGCACGCGGGACGGAAACCGGCCGGGTAGACCTGGGTGGTTGCCCACCCAGGCCCCCCACGAATGGAAAGATACTATGCCGGCGGGCAGTGAGTGGTAGGTGATGTGAGTCGCTCGAATTACGCCTACAGCGTGAACCGGGGCGGCCAGAACTTCGGCGCCGGGGGGCATCGTCACCGGCGGGGGCAACTCGTTCACGTTCATTCAAAGCAACTCCGATTCGCATACGTTGACCGTGAACACCAGCACGGACGTGGTGGCCGACAGAAATGGAAAGGACACGCAATGCTGTCTTGAATTGGGCCGTCCGTTTTGGTAGGTTCGGTAGTCCAGCGAAGACAACACCCGCGGAGGTTGGATCATGACGGTCGCGCGTTCGCAACTGGTCGATACAGCCGTAACCCGTTGGTATCACTGCATCACTCGCTGCGTTCGCCGTGCGTTCTTGCTCGGCGAAGGACCCTTGAACCGCAAAGAATGGATCGAAAATCGCGTGAAGGAACTTGCCGAAATCTTCGCCGTCTCCGTGGGCGGATTTTCGGTCATGGACAATCACTTGCATCTTCTGGTACGCCTCGACCCGGAAGCCACGAACGGATGGTCGGATGACTGAATGGAAAGGACACGCAACGCTATCTTGCATTGGGCCGTCCGTTTTGGTAGGTTCGGTAGTTCAGCGAAGACAACATCCGCGGAGGTTGGATCATGACGGTCGCGCGTTCGCAACTGGTCGATACAGCCGTAACCCGTTGGTATCACTGCATCACGCGCTGTGTACGACGGGCGTTCTTGCTCGGCGAAGGACCCTTGAACCGCAAAGAATGGATCGAAAATCGCGTGAAGGAACTTGCCGAAATCTTCGCCGTCTCCGTGGGCGGATTTTCGGTCATGGACAATCACTTGCATCTGCTGGTACGCCTCGACCCGGAAGCCACGAACGGATGGTCGGATGAGGAAGTCGTTCGGCGTTGGGGACGGCTTTTTCCGCCCCGCGACAAGTCCCGGCAGACATTGCCGGTATCTAACGACTGGGTTCAGTCGCGGCTCAAGGACGCGGAATGGAATGAAAAGAAGGACACGCAATGTTTCTCTTGCGTTGGGCCGTCCGTTTTGGTAGGTTCGGTAGTCCAGCGAAGACAACACCCGCGGAGGTTGGATCATGACGGTCGCGCGTTCGCAACTGGTCGACACAGCCGTAACCCGTTGGTATCACTGCATCACGCGCTGTGTACGACGGGCGTTCTTGCTCGGCGAAGGACCCTTGAACCGCAAAGAATGGATCGAAAATCGTGTGAAGGAACTTGCCGAAATCTTCGCCGTCTCCGTGGGCGGATTTTCGGTCATGGACAATCACTTGCATCTTCTGGTACGCCTCGACCCGGAAGCCACGAACGGATGGTCGGATGAGGAAGTCGTCCGGCGGTGGGGACGGCTTTTTCCGCCGCGCGACAAGTCCCGGCAAACATTGCCGGTATCTAACGACTGGGTTCAGTCGCGGCTCAAGGACCCCGAGTGGGTGACGAAGACCCGCGGGCGGTTGCAGAGCCTGAGCTGGTTCATGAAATCCTTGAAGGAGCCGCTGTCGCGACTTGCGAACAGGCAGGACAAAGTCCGGGGTGCGTTTTTCGAACAACGCTACAAGAGCGTTGCTGTCCTCGATGAGGAATCGCTGCTGGCGACCTGTGCATACATTGATCTGAATCCGGTGGCGGCGGGAATCGTGGAGGTTCCGGAGGCTAGCCCGCATACGTCGGTCACGACGCGAGTCGAGCACGTGAAGGCGCAGGGCCGAACCAGCGATTTGAAAGCGGCCGAGCAAGGCAGTGTGGCCGGATCGACCGCATCGGCCGGGCTGGAGGAAGCCATCTGGCTCTGCCCGATCGAAGACCGGCGGAAGCTGGATTCGTCGCGCGAGGGAATGGTGGAAGGTCTCTCGCTGGGCAGCTATCTGCTTCTAGTCGAGTACACGGGGCGCTTGTTCCGCGAGGGGAAGAGCGCGATTTCGGCCGAACTGGCGGGAATTCTCGCTCGGTTGGGCACGAGCGCGGAAGGCTGGCAGGCCCGGCTGGGGAAGCTCAAAGGCGGGCGGCTGCTGGGCCGCTTCTTCGCAGCCAGTCGAGAGCGGCTACGCGAGGTCGCTACACGCTTGGGTGTGCACCACCTGGCCAACCTGGGTGGGTGCCCGGCGCGATAGCTCCGGCGAATTGATACCGCATCACGGCCCTTGCCCTGAAGAACTCGACGTCGCGTCGCGGTCGGTGATCGACGGCCGAGTCGCGCGCATCACTGGCCGCTCGGGAGCGCCCCGCCACGAAGTGACGGAGTCTGCCCAAGGTGCGGGTCACGCTTGACTGTACCGGCACGATGCGCTCGCCCCAGCCCGGCGTCGCTCACTCGCGCGGCGCCTCCCGCGTAGCACGTTGCGTGTCCTTGCCTTTGTGAACAGTGTTCCGGGTGGTCAGGCGGGCCGACAGGCTGTCGGGGCCGTCGGGGCGATCATACAGGGGGTGAATGAGGCCATCACCGTTTGGGGAAACACGGCGGGAATGAGCACGACTGACCGGGCTGGAGCCGTTGTCGGCATGCAGCTCCAAACCATGGTCGGTATGCGGCAGATCTGGGATTGGTCCGCGGGAACTGATGGGGTCGATGGGCATATCCAGACTCCCACCGAGAACGCGCAGGACCTCGTCGACGGGTGTGTGCGCGCTGGCTCAATTCTCTTGGCGGTCGCCCTCGCTGCCTGGGCTGAATTCGGGCCCAGCTCGTTTTGCCGCGGGAACGCCGATCCTGACGCCGGACGGGAGCAAGCTGATCGAGGAGATCCGAGAGGGTGATTTGGTCATAGCAGCCCTGGAGGATGACCCCGCCGCAGAGCCGGTCCCACGCCGAGTTGAGACCACGTTCGAAAGCTACCGCGCCGCTGCTTGATCTTTACGTAAATGGGCAAACGATCCGCACAACGGCGGAGCATCCGTTCTGGGCAAAGGATCGCGGGTGGGTCGCTGCCCATCAGCTTCTGGCTGGCGATCAGCTTCGCACGCACGACGGCCGGTGGTTGAAGGTTGATGGTCTTGAGGGACCGAAGCCATCAGGACGCGTGTACAACATGCGCGTGGCGGAGTATCATACGTACTTTGTTGGCCACCAGACCTGGGGATTCTCGGTCTGGTCGCACAACATGTCCGTGGCGTACCCTGGGAGTGCGCGTGGACGTGGGGTTGCAGTGCCGAGCAGGCCACCCAACCTGAGTCCTCCGAATGCGGGGCGAAGTGGAGCATTTAACGCAGCGAAGCGGAACTCTGGGATTCCGAGAGGCATGCAGCCAAAAAGGGTGCTTCCCAACGTCGACCGTCGAGGCGTCCGTCAGCCTGGAAAGATCTACGAGTACGAAGTCCCCGCACCTGGCGGAGGCAAGATCCGAGTGAGCATTCGTGACGACGCTGGCGGACACGACTTCGGACCGGGCAACCCGCAGAATCGTGGGCCGCACTTCAATGACGAAGCGGGAAGCCATTATGACTATTAGCGTCTCGCAGCGGACGAGCAAGGATTTATTCGAGGATAATGATTCTCTGCTATTCGATCGTCATCGCGCAAGTGAGTTTTCCGGCACGCTGCCGCGAATCGGCGCCGTTACGTTCGTTGCCGTGCGGCGTACGCCATCCCAGAGCCTAAGCGACCTGGCGTTAGCATGCGGCAAAGAGGCGATGTTGTTGATTTCGAGACAGCGCTGCGATGGTTTGGTGCCCTGGCTTTTCGTCTCGGACGGGCCTTGGAAAGAAGCGTCCAGGATCGTGCTGTATCGCAAGCTCTGGAGGAGTCATCCACGTCTTGTTCTCGAGCGCGAACATGCCCGCATGAGTGGCGAGGTGGCGATAAGGAAGGGAGATCGCGTACGTTTTGCCGGGCTATTAGAAGTAAGTCACGACATGGCTGCGAATGCAATAGAGATGGTGAGGACCGACCTCGCCTGCGCGATGCTTTTCAGTAATAGAGCCGACATCACCTCGGAGAGCAGCGTGCGCCACCTTTTTTCGTCGGCGTTTCCAAAACTGCACGGAGTTGAGCAAACGACCATCGATTGGATGGCGCTCGCCATCGCCGCCTGTCCTCAAGGCGATATTCTCATGCGCGTCAGCGGGCGGTTTGACGACCATGAAGCTGCTGTCGACATCATCGCTTGTGAGGCGTATTTAACGGCCCTGAGCTGACTTCGAGTTTCGCAGATTCTGGAATGCTGGAATGCTGGAATGGAAAGGACAAATGTAAGAAAAGGACACGCAACGCTGTCTTGCATTGGGCCGTCCGTTTTGGTAGGTTCGGTAGTCCAGCGAAGACAACATCCGCGGAGGTTGGATCATGACGGTCGCGCGTTCGCAACTGGTCGATACAGCCGTAACCCGTTGGTATCACTGCATCACGCGCTGTGTACGACGGGCGTTCTTGCTCGGCGAAGGACCCTTGAACCGCAAAGAATGGATCGAAAATCGCGTGAAGGAACTTGCCGAAATCTTCGCCGTCTCCGTGGGCGGATTTTCGGTCATGGACAATCACTTGCATCTGCTGGTACGCCTCGACCCGGAAGCCACGAACGGATGGTCGGATGAGGAAGTCGTTCGGCGTTGGGGACGGCTTTTTCCGCCCCGCGACAAGTCCCGGCAGACATTGCCGGTATCTAACGACTGGGTTCAGTCGCGGCTCAAGGACGCGGAATGGAATGAAAAGAAGGACACGCAATGTTTCTCTTGCGTTGGGCCGTCCGTTTTGGTAGGTTCGGTAGTCCAGCGAAGACAACACCCGCGGAGGTTGGATCATGACGGTCGCGCGTTCGCAACTGGTCGACACAGCCGTAACCCGTTGGTATCACTGCATCACGCGCTGTGTACGACGGGCGTTCTTGCTCGGCGAAGGACCCTTGAACCGCAAAGAATGGATCGAAAATCGTGTGAAGGAACTTGCCGAAATCTTCGCCGTCTCCGTGGGCGGATTTTCGGTCATGGACAATCACTTGCATCTTCTGGTACGCCTCGACCCGGAAGCCACGAACGGATGGTCGGATGAGGAAGTCGTCCGGCGGTGGGGACGGCTTTTTCCGCCGCGCGACAAGTCCCGGCAAACATTGCCGGTATCTAACGACTGGGTTCAGTCGCGGCTCAAGGACCCCGAGTGGGTGACGAAGACCCGCGGGCGGTTGCAGAGCCTGAGCTGGTTCATGAAATCCTTGAAGGAGCCGCTGTCGCGACTTGCGAACAGGCAGGACAAAGTCCGGGGTGCGTTTTTCGAACAACGCTACAAGAGCGTTGCTGTCCTCGATGAGGAATCGCTGCTGGCGACCTGTGCATACATTGATCTGAATCCGGTGGCGGCGGGAATCGTGGAGGTTCCGGAGGCTAGCCCGCATACGTCGGTCACGACGCGAGTCGAGCACGTGAAGGCGCAGGGCCGAACCAGCGATTTGAAAGCGGCCGAGCAAGGCAGTGTGGCCGGATCGACCGCATCGGCCGGGCTGGAGGAAGCCATCTGGCTCTGCCCGATCGAAGACCGGCGGAAGCTGGATTCGTCGCGCGAGGGAATGGTGGAAGGTCTCTCGCTGGGCAGCTATCTGCTTCTAGTCGAGTACACGGGGCGCTTGTTCCGCGAGGGGAAGAGCGCGATTTCGGCCGAACTGGCGGGAATTCTCGCTCGGTTGGGCACGAGCGCGGAAGGCTGGCAGGCCCGGCTGGGGAAGCTCAAAGGCGGGCGGCTGCTGGGCCGCTTCTTCGCAGCCAGTCGAGAGCGGCTACGCGAGGTCGCTACACGCTTGGGTGTGCACCACCTGGCCAACCTGGGTGGGTGCCCGGCGCGATAGCTCCGGCGAATTGATACCGCATCACGGCCCTTGCCCTGAAGAACTCGACGTCGCGTCGCGGTCGGTGATCGACGGCCGAGTCGCGCGCATCACTGGCCGCTCGGGAGCGCCCCGCCACGAAGTGACGGAGTCTGCCCAAGGTGCGGGTCACGCTTGACTGTACCGGCACGATGCGCTCGCCCCAGCCCGGCGTCGCTCACTCGCGCGGCGCCTCCCGCGTAGCACGTTGCGTGTCCTTGCCTTTCGCATAATCACTGGGAAGGTGCCGGTCCAACACGTGTTCTCGGTTGCAAACCGCACCGGGACCCCACGCCTCCGGTCCTCAGGCGGCCCCGGTTTCCAGCTTGAGTGCCTGCGGCAACTCGAAGAGGATCTCTTCGCGCTGAACCGCCACCTGATCGGGAGCCTCGATTCCGATCCGCACCGAGCTGCGGTCAATCTTGACGATCGTGACGCGGATTTCCGGCCCCACGTGAAAACTCTGACCGAGCTTCCTGCTCAAAACCAACATCACACGCTCCTCCGTGAGCCTTGCCAGATCCGGCAGGACGGGCCTGCGATCGAGCACGGGACAGGGACATATCGCCGTTTTCGAACAGCGATCGCTAGAGCACCTTCCGTGCCAATCGCCGGGCGAAGCCAGGCTCACTCGGGAGGCAATCTCGAGATTCTCCCCTTCCTGCCGGGACGTGGACGATCCCACCGCTTGATCTGAGCCTGCCGCGAATGCGCGTTGGTGTGTAAAATCGAACTCGGTTTTGAAAGAATTTCCTCGAGTCACCTCTGCCGCACCGGCCTCCGTGCCACGGTGAAGCCAAGTCTGCGTGCACGGATTGAGTGACCGGATCATCGGTCGCGAGAGGAAAAATCGGTGAGATCGATTTCCGTAACTTTGCGGTCGCCTTGGTTTAAGAGCCAGCTCGTCTGCGTTCTGGGGTTGGTGGTGGCGATCCTGGCGTGGCTCTGGCCGATTGGCCTGGGCGGCAAGATGCCGGTTGGAGGCGACGTTACGAGTTTTTTCCTGGGACTGATGGAAGTGCTGGGAGTCGCCTTGCGCCAGGGCCGGCTTGCGGTGTGGAACGACCTCTGGGGTTACGGCTTTCCCGGACTGGCCGAGAGTCAGATGGGTGTGTTCTACCCGGTGCACCTCATTCTCTATCGCTGGCAAAGCACGGAGACGGCTTACGTCGCGAGCCTGGTGGCGCACACGCTCTGGGGCGGGCTCGGCGCGTACTGGGCTGCACGGCGGCTAGGGATCTCCGGCACCGGCTCGGCCCTCGCGGCATTTTCCTGGACGACCTGCGGTTTCTTCGTCGTCCACCTGGCCCATCCGTGGGGCTATACGACCGGCTGCTGGATGCCTTGGGCCTGGGGCTTGACCTGGTGCATCCTGGCCGAGGGACAGAGACCTCGACTCGTGGCGCCTTTTCTTCTTTCGCTCGTGCTCGTGCTGCAACTCTTGCCGGGACACTTTCAACTCGCATTCGAGACACAACTCGGCATCGTTCTGATGGTCTTGTGGGCGATGGTGGAATCCTGGCGCGCACAGAGGAGGGGCGGGACCGGTACGGCCCCCCGGAATTCAGGCTTGAGTGTACGCGGGGCTCGGGCGGTCATTCTGGCGGTTGCTGCGGCTTTTCCCCTCGCGGCGATGCAGCTCCTGCCGACGTACCGGCTGGCCGCGCTGGCTGCCGGCCAGCGCGATTTTGAATACTTATCGGGGTTTGCATCGACGCCCTTGCACCTGGTCAACTACGTTGCCCCCGGGTTATTCCATCGCTCGCCGCTCTGGCGGCCGCTGGTCTGGGACCCGTTCCATGCGATGCCTGAGGAACATCTGGCGTACATCGGGCTCTGCCCTTTGTTCCTCGCCTTGATCGCGGCCGTCCGGGAGTGGCGTCGCGATCCTTCGGTTCGACTCTTGACCATTCTGGCGGTCGTCACACTCATCTTGAGCCTCGGTCCGTACGTACCCGGATTTCGGGTGCTCATCCTGCTGCCAGGCTTCAACTTCTTCCGGGCGCTTGCGCGGTGGAGCGTGGCGACCGGGTTGGCGCTGGCATTGCTGGCCGGAAAGGGATTCGATCGCTGGCCGGAGTGGACGGCCCCGAGCCGCGCGGTAGTGCGACTGGTTGCCGTGGCAGTCCTGTGGATTCTTGCGACCGTCGGGCTCCTGGAACTGGCCGTCTGGAGCACAAGTACGCCCGGGTTACCGACCGTGGCTCGCGGGTTTGACGGGATCTTCAGGGCACTGCCCTGGACCGGCGATCCCAGTTTCAAAGCGGTGCTGGCCCAGGCGCGAAAGTCCATGCCAGACTCGCGGATCAGCGCGGATCTGCCTCAATCGGTGGTCCTCCGGAAATCCGGCGACGACCGGGTTTTTGTCAATCAGCGAGGCTGGATTTACGTGAACGAGCTTGGCGAGACGGCGGTGCTCCTCATCGCACTCTGGCTGGTCGTCTGGCTCCATGGGCGAGGCCGCGTGGGACCGGGCACGGCCCAGGGGGTGTTCCTCCTCTTGACGGTCATCGACCTGCTCCTTCTGGGGCGCCACCGGTTGATCGAGCTCGCCCCCCTGCGGCCGCTCGCCGAGCAGAGCCCGGTGCTGGCGACCCTCGCCCGAGAGCCGCGGGGCACGCGGATCGCGGATCGGCGGCTGCGAAATCTGCCCATGCTCGCGGGGTTGGCCCCGATCTCGGCCTATCGTACCCTTGATCTTCCGGCGGTTCCCCAGTTGAACGCGATGGCGCAAGGACCACTCAGCGACCCTCGATACCAGTCGGAAGTCCGCAAGGCCTTGATCGCCACGGGCACGGGACTGCGGCTCTTCGACCCGGAGGAAAATCGCCAGGAGCACGTTCTGGCACGAAAGATTGAGCCGCGGGAAACCATCGAAGACCCCGCACTGGCGGGCTGGCTCATGGGCGCCTCGTGGGCTGGCGAGGAGGAAACCTGGAGCTGCTTCAAGTTGTTCCGGCTGTTCGGCAACAAGGGCGCGTCGTGGGTTGACGAGCAGGGCCCGTGGGCCCGTACATTCACGCTCTGGAGATCCAATGAACCGCCGGTGAGAGCGTGGCTCTTGCGATCGAGCGCGGTGACCTCGCCCGAGGTGCTGGACGAATGGTCCGGCAAGCCCGAGGAGATCCTCCAGTTGCTGGAAACCGCCGCGCCACTGGAGTCCGGCTCTTCCCGGCCCGAGGACTGGACGATCTATGTGGACGCCGACGAGGAATCCTGGGTGATTGTCTCGCAGCTCGCGGATCCGCAGTGGAAGGCCCACTGGATCAGCCTGGAGCAACCCATCGAGCGCGACGAACCGGTCCTCGCGACCTTTCAGAAGAACGGCGAGGCCGGGGGCTGGCAGCGGGTGGCGGTCCCCGGCACAGGGAGCTGGATGTTACGATTGGAGTACGACGCCCAAGATGTCACAGCCGGGATCGCGATCTCGGCGATTGCGTGGGTCTCGTGGATCTTGGCGGCACTCCAGACAAGATTTCGCTCAAATCGGGGTACGCGAGCCCCGTCGCGGCGTGAACCGCCGGCAACATAAGGTGACGAGCATGATTGGCGTGGCGATCGTGGGGGCATCGGGTTACGCGGCGCGCGAGCTCTGCCGGATACTGCTGGTTCATCCGGAGGCGCGAATCACCGTCGCCACATCGCGGCAGGACGACGCCCCGCGCCTCGACGAGCTGCACCCGAGCCTCGCCCGGCGCATCGAGCTGAAGTGCGAGGTTTTCAACCCCGACCGCGTCGCCGACAAGGCGACCTGCGCTTTTCTGGCACTACCGCACACGGCCAGCATGGCCGTCGTACCCGCCCTGCGGGAGCGGGGAGTGCGGGTGATCGACCTGAGTGCGGATTATCGCCTTGCCAACCCCCAGGTCTACACGGACTGGTATGGCCACGTGCACGCCGATCCCGAGGGACTGCACGTGGCGGTTTATGGCCTACCCGAGCTGTTTCGTGAGCGGATTCCTCCCGCCGAGCTGATTGCAAATCCAGGCTGCTATTCATCCGCGAGCATCCTGGCCCTGGCCCCGCTGGTAGCCGAGGATTTGATCGAGCGGACCGGGATCATCGTCGACGCCAAGAGCGGAGTCTCGGCGCGGGCCGCTCCCCCAAGCTGATGTGGCATTTCCCGGAATGCAACGAGAGCCTGTCGGCCTACAATGTGGGCCAGCACCGGCATACTCCTGAGATCGACCAGGTGCTGACCGCCGTGGCCGGCGGGCGGGGAAACCCCGTCGAGGTGGTCTTCACCCCGCACCTGGTGCCGATGGACCGGGGAATCTTCGCCACAGTCTACGCTCAGCCGAAGCACGCAGCCGTCGAGCACGATCTTTTGAGTCTCTACCGATCGTTTTACGCCCGGAGTCCGTTCGTGCGAGTCGTCAACCATCTGCCCGCAACCAAGGACTCGGCATTCACCAATTATTGCGACATCACCGTTCGCGTCGTCCGGGGGCGGATCGTGGTCCTCGCCTGTCTCGACAACCTCATCAAAGGCGCCGCCGGGGTGGCGGTGCAAAACTTCAATCTGATGATCGGTTGCCCCGAGGAGACAGCCTTGTTTTGAGCCGGCAAGCTTCACGGCCTGAACCTCTGCGGTGTGAGCGGCCCGGCCGTGAGCCGGCTCAGGGCCGCGCGCATCCGCTCAAGCGTCGAACGGGCGTCCGGGCTGGCGGCAAGGTTGTGCTGCTCGTCGCCGTCCTCGAGCAAGCGAAATAGCTCCTCGCGGGCGTCGGTGTCGCGGCGGATGTAGCTCCAACCCTGCTCAACCAGAGCCGCCAGCGGCCAGTTCCGCTCGGCGTTCGGCGATGGATCGGGATTGACCGCATCGCTGGGCACCACTTCCGAGAGCGCCTGTGCGGAGCCGGAGTGATCGGTCGGCACCTCCCTTGGCCTACCGTTCCAGAATCGCGCCAGAGAATCACCGGGGAACGGAGAATGGACCTTGAGCCCGGTGAGATCGACGATCGTCGTCGCCATGTCCCGAAGGCTCACCGTCTCGGTGACAATCTGTTTCGAGGCGGTCCTGGCCGGCGGGATGATCAAAAGCGGAACGTGCAGCTCCGTCTGGTACAGACTTGTGCCGTGACAGAACACGCCCGGGTGCTCTCCAAAGCTCTCGCCGTGGTCCGACACGACGATCACCCAGGTTCGTTCAAGATCGCCCTTGCGATCGAGCTCGTCGAACAACCGGCCGAGCTGCTCATCGAGATCCGCAACGCAGTCGTCGTAGGCGTCGAAAACGAACGCAAGCTCCTGGGGCGATACTCCGTGCTTGTCGAGCGACCACCAATTATCGATCAAAGCTTTTTGACGGCCATTCCTGGGCCCGATTCCGAAACGGTGGATTCTCTCCGGCGGAAGCTCATACGGCCAATGGGCATCGAAGTAATTCAAAAAGGCAAAGAACGGACGATCCTGCGGCCGCCGTGCTAACCAATCGAGGAACTGGTCATTGATCGATTGTGCCCCTTTTCGATCGCTGATCAAGAGCCACGAGATGCATTCTGCGTAGAGCTGCGAGGTCGGCAGATCCAGTTGATTCTCCAGGAAAGCGTCCAGCCACCGAAGCCCTTGCAACGGCCGGTTGACCAGGACCGCCATCCTGAGGCCTGCGAGATAAGGGAATATGAAATCGTGGTACTCGGTAAACCCGCGGCCCAGCCCGGAGTCGCTCGCACAATACTGCGTGTTGGCGACGAACCCCGCCGTGGCGTAGCCCTCTAGCGACAAAAACTCCGCCAGCGTCGTATGCGTCCGGTCGAGCGGAGTTCGCCAACCAGCGGAAAGCTCGTGAGGCCATCGCCCAGTAAACATGCTTGCATGAGATGGGAGCGTCCACGACGACGTCGACTGCACGGAATCAAAGCGAATGCCACGGTCGGCGAGGTCAACGAGGGTCGGGCTGGTGGGGCGCTCGTAGCCATACAGGTTCACGTGGCCGGCCGCGACGGCATCGAGGACGATCAGGATCACGTTCAGCGGGCGATCGCTCGGCAGCGGCCGCGCACGCTCGCGCGACTCCTTGAGCCGGTCTCCTCCCCAGAGAGATCCCGCCAGGATCGTCACGAGCAGGGCGACAACCGGGAAGCTGAACAGAGCCAGCTTTCCGAGCAGGGCGGCGCGGCGCTCCATTACCGGGGCCACGTTGGCCGCGACCCCGAGCATGATCACGAGCCAGGCGAGACCGTAGATCTGGGGAAAAGCAACCAGCAGGCTGGGTAAGAAGAGAAGCGCGCAGAACAACCGCGCGGCCAGCCAGCTCCCCCGCCGCGGCCATAAGAGGGTCATCAGGCACAGGACGATACCCAGCACCAGGAACAGGCAAAGGTTCGTGAGCGGGATCACCCACAGGAAGTGCCGGCTCATTCCATAGAGGTGGTTCGAATCGAACGTGTACTTGCGCGCCACGATCGTTCCCACCTCGAGTAGACCGGAAACAACTCCGCACCAGGCGGAAACCCCCAGAATCGAAAGTGGTCCCAGAGGGCGCGCAACCAAGTCCTGCGACATCGAGCCGGCCGCGCTCTCCGGCTTGACGACGGCAGTTCGGCGAAACATCATCGATGGGGTAGTCGCTAGAAACTCGAAGCCGGGCCGGGCGACGAAGTGTCGCCACCGCAGTAAGTTCGGATCAATCCTCGTCCCTGGTCGGATTTCAACTTAGCACTGTAAAGCAAGTTCAGCAAGAGAACCGCGCAGCCGCCAGCAACGCGCCCCTACGGATCGATGGCTGACCACGGGTCGAAGGGAACAGGCCGGATGAAGGACGGCCGGGCGCTGTCTGTCGGTGAATTCGGCGTGATCGCCGGGGACGGGTGTTGATGGAGATCCAGGGGATCGAGCTGGACCGAAGATCAAGGGTGGCCGCGAGCAGCCGGTGGTGGCGGCTTGTTTTGCCGGTGATTGTGATCGTTGTGATACTCTCGTTCGGCGGTTGGCGGTCGTGGCAAGTCCGGCGATACCAGAGCGCGCTCGCGGAGGTCGCCCAGCAGATGGCCGCCGGCCGCAACGGGCTGGCCGCGCGGAATCTGGCGTCGCTCCTGGCCTGGAAGCCGGGCTCGGATGAGGCCATGTACCTCCTGGGAGTCTGCGAACGGGCGCGCGGGCGGCCCCGGGAAGCCTCCGAAGCCTGGGCGCGCGTGCCGCCGGATTCTCCGTTCTGGGCCCAGGCGATGGAGGCCCGCACGAACCTGAAAATCGATAGCGGACTCTTGAGCGACGCGGAAGAGCTCATCAAGCTCGCCCAGAAGAGCGCGCCCAGCCACGGTTCCATCTTGAACGCGCTCCTGGCTCCCATCTACCGCCAAGAGGGCCGCTTGGTCGAAGCCGCTCGACTCGTCGAGGCTGAGTGGGACGAGCTCGACGAGAAAGGCAGAGGGGCGTCGGAGAACGCAGTCCATCTGGTTCGGATGCACATGGAATTCGCGCGGCCGCGAGCCGATCTGGAGAAAACGCGCGCCTATTTCGACCGGGCGGCGCAGGTTGCGCCGAGGACGATCGAGTCTCGCTGGGCAGAGCCAATCTCGCGATTCGCGACGGGTGGTTCGATCTGGCAGCGCAATTGCTGGGCACCTGCCTGCGGCGACGCCCCGACGATGTCGCGGTCTGGCGCGCCCGGCTCAACTGGGCGCTCGCGACCAATCAGCTCGCGGCAGTCCTGGAAGCCAGTGACCACCTGCCGGCCGACCGAGCCGCTCCCGCCGAGATCGCAAAACTGGCCGCTTGGATTGCCAGACAACACGGTGATGTCGACGCCGAGCGGCGCGCACTGGAACGCTTGATCGGGGCGAATCCTGCCGATCTTTCTGCCCTGACCAGGCTGGCCGAGCTGGCCGAAAAAGCCGGCCAACCCGAACGTGGTGCCGAGCTAGGCCGGCAGAAAAACGAGATCGAGCGGCTCGAGGCTCGCTATCAGAAGCTGCACGACCGGAACCAACCGATCCGGGACGCCGAGGAGATCGCTCGGCTGGCAACAAAGCTTGGCCTTGGTTTCGAGGTGAGAGCGTTCTTGACGATCGCGGTCGCCGCGAACCCCCGTCGTAACGACCTTCGTGCCGAGCTCCGCCGGCTCCGCCGGCCACCGGGAACCGGCACTCCGGCGGGACGCACCCTGGGGCAGGCAATTGCGTCCGAGCTCAAAGCCTTGGCCGATCCGGCGCCTGGAAACTCCGGCAGATGAACGGGCGGAATCGGCTCGATCATTGAGCGGTGGGTGGGTTCTGGCGAAACAGCCGGGATGGTATCATCGGTTTGTGGGAGTCGACAAGGACATGACTTCAGGAACAGGCCCATGCCATCACCCTTTCCCGGCATGAATCCATGGCTCGAACAGGAGGCATTGTGGCCTGATTTTCACACAAAGTTCCTGATCGCGATCAACGAGCGGTTGATCAGTCAAGTGAGGCCCAAATACATCGTTCTCGTCGAATAGCAGGTCTACGTTCACGAGGTGGCTGAATCTCGACTCGTGGGGCGAGCTGATCTGTCCCTGGCTCGGACCGAGGGAGAGAACGGCGGGGCTCAGACGGCCGTTCTCCAGGTACCGACGGAAATCCAACTGACCGCTCAAGATGTCGAGCGGGTGCCCTACCTGGAAATCAGGGACCGCTTCAGCCGCGAGCTCGTCACCGTCCTTGAGATGTTGAGCCCGTCGAACAACCGTGGCGAGGACCGGCGCCAGTACCTGGCGAAGCGAAACCAGCTTCTGGAAAGCTCCGTACATCTGATCGAGATCGACCTTCTACAGGGAGGCCGGCCGATGCCGGACGCAAATCGTCCCGATTGCGCCTATTCCGTCCTGGTCAGCCGAGTGGAGGAGCGGCCTCGTTGTGGGTTCTGGCCGATCGGGCTCAAAGAGCGACTGCCCGAGATACCGGTTCCGCTCAAGCAGCACGACGGTGACGCGCGTGTCGACCTCCAAGAGATCCTGAACCGCGTCTATGACGTCTATGCGTACGAAGATTTCGTGTACCTGGGGGCGCCCGCCCCGCCCCTCTCGCCGGACGATGCGCACTGGGCCCAGGGTGTCCTGGGGACAGCGCGTGTCCCTTGAAATCGACCGTTCACACCAGTGCGCGAGAACCGGGCTGGGCTGATGAGATGTTGGCGTTACCCGAGCCGGCGGGATGGGATTGAGGGCGGCGTTTTTGTTGCGCTCGACCCAACGACGGCGCGAGCCACCAAACCCTTTCCCCCCCTTGCGAAGGGGGGGCCAGGGGGGGGCGCTGGGGCCTTGGACATCGAAGGACGAAGACCGCTAGACGGCCTTGTGACCGGCGGCGCCGCGACCACTCCCCCTAACCCCCCCTTCGCAAGGGGGGGAAAAAGACCGCAACAAAATCGGGGGGAACGCGCGGCTTGCGATAGACCAACTTTTCATCAGCCCAGCATCGGGTTCGTAAAGGTGTTCAAAACAGGCCGGGTCAGGAACCGCCCTGGGACGAATCCGGGCCAAACAAAGCACCAAGCGAAGCCGGCGCGGTGAGAGGGCTTGCTGGCGCCGCGGTCGAACCACCCGATGAATGGGCCTGCCACCACGCTTCGGACTCCGCCTTCGACCATGTGCCGGCCGAGATGCGCCCCAGGGCCTCGGTGAGCGCCAGTGCGCTCTCCGGCCGATCGGCGGGCTGCTTCGCCAGGCAGCCAAGCAGGAGCGACTCCAGCTCGGAAGAAACTGCGTTCTCACGTCCGGCCGACGGCGGTTTCGGCAGGGCGCTCATCTGCTGGAACAGGATCTCGGCGACGCTGCGGCCCTCGAAGATCGGCCGGCCCGTCAGCAGGAAGTAGCCGACGGCCCCGACGGCGTAAAGGTCGCTGCGCATCCGCCTGCTCGGGAAACCGGATCGCCTCGGGCGCCATGTAGTGCGGCGTGCCGACGATCGCGTCACCGGACGTCAAGGCGGCATCCTGTCCGGGACCGACGGCCTTGACCAGGCCGAAGTCGACGAGCTTCACAAAATCAAACAGACTACCCCGCCGCGTCAGGATGATGTTCGACGGCTTGATGTCGCGATGGATCAGCCCGATTCCGTGCGCCTCGACCAGCGACCCGCACACCTGCACGAGGATGTGGATCACTCGACCCTCGGGCTGCGCACCATATCGGGCGACGAGGGCCTGGAGGTCGATTCCGTCGAGGTACTCCATCGCATAGTAGAAGGTCCCCTCCGAGGTTCGGCCATAGTCATAAACGGTGATCGTGTTCGGGTGGGTCAGTTGGCTGGTTAGCTGGACTTCGCGCTCGAACCGGGCGATGGATTTCTCGTTGGTCTTCTCGGGGCGGAGCAGCTTCACGGCCGTCGGGCGGCGGAGCATCACATGGTGGGCCCGGTAAACCACGCCCATCCCTCCCTCGCCGATTTTCTGGTCGAGCGTGTACCGCCCGAGCCGGTTCGCCGTCAGGTCTGCCGCCCGCACCCGGCGCCGCAAGCGGGCCAGGAGTGCGGTAAAGACAAACAGGGCGATCGCGGCGGCGGCCAGGAGAGCGAACAGGCTCCAGAAGGCCGTGTGCAGAATCGCCAGCGGCCGGTACGCCTCGGCGCGATCGACCTTCGTGATCACGCCGAAGCCGTACTCCGGCAGCCAGGTCCAGGCGCCGATCACGGGGACTCCGCGGTAGTCACGGTCGCCCTCGACGTCCACTCCCGATTGGCCCTGCATGGCCTCGGCCACCAGACGCGTCAGCGGCTGCTCGGCCCTGCGCCGCTTGGGCCGGGCCCCCGTCGTCATATCGACCCCGGGATCGCGGAGCTCCAGGCTCAAGGTTGAGCGCACCTGGGGCGCATCGGTGATCAAGCCGATCCGCTTCAGGTCATCGTCGAACCGGCTCTCCGACAGCAGCAGTCCCGTTCGATCGAATGCATAGGTCTCGCCCGAGTGGCCGAACCGGGCGACGTTCAGGACCCGCGTGAAGGTCCGCTCGGGCCGCATCCGAAAGCCGAGCGCGGCAATGACCTGGCCGTCATCCCTCGCGATCGGAGCGAGCACAAACATCGTCGGCAGGCCGATGCGCTCCTTGCCGTCGCCATCGAGCAGCAGCACTTCGGAGGGGCGCGGTCGCGAGACCGCGGCCCGGCCGGCAAAGACGGCCTCGAGGCATTCAACCTCTTCCGGGCGGGCCTGGCCGCCGACGGTCAGGTCCCGCCACGAGGCGATGCCGTGCCCCTGGCGATCGAGCACGCGAAAGCCGTCATATTCGTACTGGCTCAGCCAGGGACCGAGCACCGCTCGCAGCTCGCTCTGTCTTGGAGACCGCAGCAGGACGGCCGTATCCCGATCACCCTGTGCGAGGAGGTCGCGAACCGAGGCCCGGACCCGCGGGTCACTGGCGGCGATCGAGGCGATGGCCCGGTGGGCCCCGAACAGGAGGTGCAGCGCCTCCAGGTCGGCGTCGCGCAGAGCCAGGATCTCGGAGGCCACCTGGGCCCGCATGACCCGTTCGACTGTGGCGCCTGCCCACAACCCCGCAATGGCAAGGATCAGGGCGGCGACGAGTGGCCAGGCCCAGATTCGCTTGCCCAGCGCTGGGCCCGTCTCCGGGAACGTGGGAGATAACTCGCGCGCAATCGACCCGACCCGCGCGGTGCCTGCCTCAGGCGCCGCGGGCGAGCCAATCGTGGCCGTGGGCAACGCTTCGCCGAAGCCGGCGCGGATCAATTCATCGTCCGCCGGAAACCGGCCCAGGTATTCCCGCGGTCCGGTTGCTCGCCGCGCTGGCGCCGCGATTCCAGCTCCGTGGCCAGGAGTGCCCGCAACAGCACCGACCGCCCCGGCTCAGGAACGTCCTTGAGATGGTCTTCAAGCCGTGGCCTGTGTCCTTCGCGCCACGCGATCTCGAACTCGTCGCACACCCGGTCGACAAGCCGCACGATCGACTCGGGCAGCGAGCCGAATTCCATCGGCGGTCCTCCGAACTCAACCGGGCCTGTCGGCGAGCCAGATCGCCCGCATCTCTGATTCTGAATCGCCGAGAGCAGCCATTCTATCGGAACTTCAGCCAGTCGCCAGCCGGTTGGAATTCGTCGACAGCACGATCGGCCGTACCAGCTCGAGGACATCAAGCGGGTTGAGGACGACCAGGAGTGCTTGACAGGTCGAGTCGGAGCGGCCGTTATCGGCCGCTCCCCTCTGCCGGCTCGAATTCAAGCGGCGGTCGACTCACGGGCTCCCGGCGAATTCTTGACCGACGACGATGAAAAGTTCGCCTTGCTGGTCGCGAGCTGGCGGCTGGCGAATACCGGTATTCACGACAGAATAATGGCTTATGGAATGCTTCCACCGTGGCATGACGAATGCTTAGGAGATGACACGCGTGCAAGTAAGAAATCGCACTCGCGCAACGACGGAAGAACCGTCGCACGGACGACCGACCATGCCTCAATCACGCCGGGGTTTCACGCTCATCGAGTTGCTCGTGGTCATCGCGATCATCGCGGTGCTCATCGCCTTGCTGCTCCCCGCTGTCCAGTCTGCTCGCGAGGCCGCCCGACGGTCTCAATGCGTGAACAACCTCAAGCAGATGGGTTTCGCGCTCCACAATTATCATGACGCCGTCCTGGGGTTTCCGCCGGGGTATCTCGCTGCGAGCAAGTTCATCGACGGCGAGACCGACACGTCCCCGGGCTGGAGCTGGGCGTCAATGATCCTGCCGCAGCTCGATCAATCGCCGCTCTATTCGTCGATCAACGTGTATTTGCCAATCCAAGCTGCCGCGAACGTGACGTCGGTCCAGACCAGCCTCGCTGTCTTTCTCTGCCCTTCCGACCAGATCCCGGGGCGCACGTTTGCCGTCACCGACGGGTTTGGCAATACCGTCGCGACCGTCGCACCGAGCTCGTACGCAGACTGCACCGGTAATGATGCCGCGGATGTTGCTCTCGGCCTGAATAACGATGGTTCGGGGAACGGCCTGTTTTACCGCAACAGCGCCATCCGGATCGCGGCGATCGTTGATGGGACCAGCCAGACCGTCATGCTCATGGAGCGCGCCTGGGCGGACTCAGAGGGGACGTGGACGGGCGCAATCGCCGGGGGTTACATCCTGCGCGGACCCTTGAATCCATGCCCGGGCTCCGCCGTCGCCACGTATCTCGCACCGTGCCTGGTCCAGGTGCATTGCCACATGATCAATTCGAACTCGGATAGCGATAGCGGGCTGGACGATCCCTCGAGCTTCCACCCCGGAGGCGCCAATATCCTCTTCGGCGATGGCTCGGTCCACTATATCAGGAGCATCACCAATGACCTGGGAGTCAATCCCGATGGGTCAACTCGATACACGCCGTCCAGTATCATCTTCCAGTCGCTCGGCACGCGCACCGGTGGCGAGGTCATTAGCTCGGATTCGTTCTGACGGGTGACCGCCACCTTCGCGTGCACCCCAAGACCCTGCTCGTAGGCAATGCGATGACTTGCTTCGTTTCCGGCCGGAGATTGATGAACCCATGAATTGGGCGAAGACGAGTGGGCGTGTCGTCGCCGTGATGGTCTTGGCGCTGTGCGGATGCAGCCACGGCCCACAAGGGCCGATGCTGGCCGGCGGCCGGGAGGTGAAATCGTGGCTTGCAGACCTGCGCGACCCCAAGCCGCAAGTACGCCGCCTGGCCGTGCTCAAGCTGGGAAACGTCGGCGACGCCCACCCCTCCGCGGCCGAGGGGTTGGCCCTGGCGCTGCGCGATTCCGATGCGCTGGTCCGTCGCGACGCCGTGCTCGCGGTCGCGAAACTGACGAAGCCAGGCGAGACCATCTTGGGCCAGCTCAGAGTGATGAGCGACAGCGAACCTGACACCCTGGCTCGCGATCACGCGAAAAAGGCGATCGCACACTTCGGGAAGGCCGAATAACCGGCCGTTTGGTTCGTTCAACGAGAATCACCGTGGCGTCGCCAGGGAACGGAACCGCCGCAAGAGAGCGTCGCGGTCCGGCGGGTCAAATCCCAGGAGAATTTCGAGCTCATTCCGCGCGGCATCGCGGTTACCGAGGTGGAGATTGCACTGGACCAGCCATTTTCTGACATCGAGAAGCGAAGGGCTCAGGCGCAACGCGCTCCGGCTGGCCTCCGCCGCGACGGTCCAGTCACGAACCTGGAGCGCCGCCCTGGCAAGCCCCGCGTGGTAATCGGAGCGCCAGGGATTGATGGCGACGGCTCGCTTCCAGAGCTCGACGGCCTCCTTGTACCAGCCGGCCCGAGAGGCGAGCTGAGCAGCCCCTTCGAGCGCGGTCTGGCGGGTCGGGTCCCGGGCAAGGCACTTTTTGTAAGCTGCCAGCCCCTCTTCGAGCCGGCCGAGCCGGCCCAGGATCTCGCCGTAGCTTTCCAGGGCGGCCACGTCATCCGGTCGCGCCGCGATGGCCGCCTCGAAGAGAGGCAGCGCCTCCCGCGCCGCGGGGTCACCGCCAGTGCGGCATAACGCGATTGCCCGGTCGCGCTCGGATGACGCGAGATTCTCGCTGCCCATCAGCTCATGGTGAAAATTGACCAGTGACGGCGGCCCGCGCACCGCTCTTTGGCTGATCACGGGCGACTCAGGCAGGTCATCGGCATGGCGGGGAATCCGGTGGTTGGTGGTGGCGACATGCGGGTTGTTGGAGCTGTCCGAGCGGGGCATGTGGCAGCCAATGCAATTGCTGGCGTCTTTCCGCTCGACCTTGGCGATTGCCGGGAAGTGGCAATCCTGTTCGGAGTGACATCCGAAGCAGCGGGCCCGGAAATAGGCTGCCTTCTCTTCGGGTAAGGGCAGGACGTGCGGATCGTGGCAGGAAATGCAGCCGAGCCGGCCCTCGCTTGAGCGAAAGCAACGGCTGTCGTGCATCTGCTCGACCTGGCCGGCAAACTTGTTGGGCGGTGAGCCGGCTGAGGGCACGAACACCGACCAGAATTGATAAAACTCGAGACCCGGCCGAAAGTCCTCACTTCGGGAGTCGACCCGGACGATACGTCTCGGGCCGATCAGGTGGCATTGCTCGCAAACCGCGTCGCGGCGGGACGGCTCGAGATTTGCTGGATTGACGATCGTGGTGTCTCGCCCGTCGACCACCGTCGGCCGCCGAACGTGGAAGTCTCCCGGCCCGTGACAGCGCTCGCAGCCGATCGCATGACCTCGAAAGATCGGCGTCTTGTACCGATTGATCGCACTCGAGACCCGTTCGGCTGCGTTGGCGTGGCAAAACAGACATTCCGAGAGAATGGGTCGATCGAAGTGGTAGTTCGTTTTCTCGTAATTCGGCGACAAACCCAGGCGCTGATCCTTGGAATACCACGTGATCGGCGACTGGAAGAGATATCCGTCGCGCTCGATCAGGTAAGAAATCCCTTGCCTGCCGGACCCGATCGCGTACTGAACCTCGGCCTCTGCCTGGGCGACCAAACGCCCCGAACGATCCCGGCGCGTCTCCTTGTGGATCACATGGTTGTCTTGGTACTCGACCGAATACTCCAATCCCTTCGCCTCGAACCGGGATCGCCCTTTTCCTGGCATGGCTCTTGGCGCGGCCGCGTCCGTGATGAGAGCCAGCGACTGACCCATCGGATGCCGGCGGTACGTGTCGGCGATTCCCGCATGACAGCGTGCACACGCGGCATCTCCGACATATTTCACGCCCGGGCGGGTGTTCTCATACGGCGAACCGAGCTCGACCCCGTGAATGTGGTCCTTGGAGGAGCCTCGCCATGTCAGGAATAGCCAGAGCGCCCCTGCGACGATCAGCGCGGTGGCAACGAGCAGGCTGCCCGTTCGAGGGATTCCCGGTCGAGATTCGCGCGAGATCGGGGGTTCCATTGCAATATCCTCATCCGGGCTCTGGCCGGCGGCGGTGAGGTTCTTCCGGTGCCGCGCGCATTACCGCGGCATCAGCTCATACCCGCCGTCGCGCGAGAGGATAAAGCGGCGGCCGGCTCGTCCGGATTCCGATATGATGACAGACGCTGCCGTTGCCCACGAAATTGGTATCGGAGGCGATCATACATAGGCTGGCGGATGAATGCCAGTCCCTCGACGGCGTTTCGCCCAACGGCGGCTCACGTCACCGCTGCGATCGTCCCGCAACAGCCTCCGCTCTGGCGATTGCCTGGGATCGAGTACTAAAGTATTAGTTCTCACGCTTTTCTGGTTCTACCTACTTGAACTCTTCATTGGTAGTCGGTACGCTCGTATCCGACATGAAAAAGGTGTCGCGCCCGAGCGGCCCGGGATGCGTTCAAAAGCGATTCGCGCCATGGACGGGGCAGTTGGTTTTGAGGCATTCTTCGTGGTAGAGTTTGGGCGTCTGGATTGTTGACTGGGTGTCTTTGAGAAGCTGCTCTCCCTCCTCTCCTCGGTTTCAGAAGACTCACACAACCTGTTCCGTGATCCCGGGTGCTACCCGTTGGTCCCGCGCTGATCGTTTGGATACGATTTGGTGGCGGGCTCATGGTGGTTGGTTCGGGATTGAAGCCATTTCGGGGTGTGGTTTTTCGTGACTGAGGATGCCGCGATGTCGCAGGGGATCGAGAGTTCCTCGACGGCCAATTTGACGTGACGCCACGAGCAGAGAACCGAGCCGTGCTTTTGCGCGCTCGTTGAGCACAGGTCCACGATCCAGCTTTGATTGTGATGCGAATGACTTGATTTCGTCGTGATCCGATGCAATCCTTGCGGGTTATTTGGACTTTTGAGGGTTTCGTTCGATTCTGCGAATCGCCGTGCCCGGGGGGGCGGTGTTGCTGAGTGCCTGAGTGGACCTTCCGTGCGTTTCACAACAGTCATGACAGGGCACGACGCTTGATTCACGGTTATCGTCCGGTGTTTTCCCGATTTTTCCAAGTTATGAGAGTCGTCATGCAGAACAAATCGATCGTGTCCATTGATCGTCGCGGCTTCTTGTTCCGGACGGGTGCAATCCTGGGTGTGCTGGGTGCAGCAGGATGCGACTCGGGAGAGACCGTGGGCAAGCCCCTTGGTCCTCCCATGGAGGGAGGGGGAGGAAATCGCAATCGCCTGGAGAAGATCAAGGAGAAGGCCGCGGAGGTCCCGGCCAAGAAAAAATGAGCGCGGCTGCTTCAGTCTGATTTTGTTCGTCCTCTTCACGGGTCAAATCGGCCCATTTTCCGTCGCAGCGGCCTTGTGGGTCGCTTGCTCGCTCGAGTCAGTCGGGGAGTCTTTCGAGTTCGCAATCATAAAGAAAAGGAGCGTGACTTCATGCGTCTGAAAACTCGTCGCGGTTTTACGTTGATCGAGCTGTTGGTGGTCATCGCGATCATCGCCGTCTTGATCGCCTTGCTACTGCCGGCCGTGCAGGCGGCCCGCGAAGCCGCTCGTCGAGCTCAATGCGTCAACAACCTCAAGCAAATCGCCCTGGCTGCCATGAACTATCATGACCAGAACGGCGCGTTTCCGATCGGCAGTCCCTTGAAGCCGGACGCCAGCTTGTACGGCAGCCCCGTCATGGTCGAAGACCAGAGCACGTTTGTGTCGATGCTCGGGCAATTCGACCAGGGCGCGCTTTACAACGCCATGAACTTCAGCCACAGCATCTACTCCGGCCCCAATAGCACGGTCTATGCGACCGGGCTGTCAAGCCTCTGGTGCCCGAGCGACGGCCAGATCATCGGCAAGAGAAACTCGATCGGCCCATATCTCACCAACCCGAATCTCATTTTCGCGTACACCAGCTATTCCTGCAACTTCGGCAAGTTCTATCCCGAGATCCTCTACTACTGCGGCGTGCAGTATCCGATGCCGATGACATCCTGCGGGGCGTTCACCACGATCGATAATATCTTGGACGGCCCGTTCAAGTACTGCAAAGCCTTGAACATCTCTGCAATCACCGACGGCACCAGCAACACGTTCCTCTACAGCGAGAAGGCCAACGGGCTGTTCCCCGCGTCGGAATCGTTCTGTTTTAACTGGTGGGGCGATTCGGTCTCGGGTGATACGATCTTCACGACGCTCTATCCGCTCAATGCGTACAAGAAGGTCCCCAACGTCAAAGACGAATATGATTACACGTGGGTGGAATGCGCGTCCAGCTTCCATCCCGGCGGGGCCAACTTCGCGTTCGCGGACGGGTCGGTCCACTTCATCAAGGAGTCGATCCAATCCTGGGCGTACAACCCGGCCACCGGGTACCCGATCGGCGTCACCGATAACAAGCCGGGATTCACGCTGGTCCCAGGTACGCAGATCGGCGTATACCAGGCCCTATCCACCCGGGCTGGCAATGAGGTTATCAGCTCCGACCAGTATTGAGCCGCGCTCACGACTTGGTCGATGACCGACGTCGACAAACTGGGCATTGAAAGCCCCTACTACCGTCTGCCAGGGCCTCTCGTTTCGCTCCGATGCGGAACGACGAGGCCCGCAGACGAATGGAGTTTTGCAAAAGCGGGCGCTCTTGAACTCGTTTTGCCTGAACTAAAGTCCAACCGAGCTGGCGGTCAAGCCGCGAGCAGCGGATGAACGGGTCGAACGGCGCAGATGAGCCCCAGCAATAGCCAGGCGCTCAGGCCGACAATCGACCCGATCAGCCCGACCTCAAACGATCGCGGTGCGAACGAATAGACGAGCCGATGCGTGCCGGCGGAAACGAGCGCCTCGCGCATCACGCCGTTCACCCGATAAACTGGTGCCGGCTGGTCGTCGATCGTGAGCTGCCAGCCAGGGTAATGCACATCACTCAGGATGACCAGTCCCGATGACTCGAGCGTGACCTCCAGGACCGCACGTTGCGGATTGGGATAGCGGACCGAAACCGATTCGCTCCGGGTCGGGCGCTCGCCGGAGAGCTTTGGCATGATCTGAGCCAGGTCGGAGCGGTTCACCCATGCCACGGCATGGGGGTCGAATAAAGTGAGCGTTCGGTCATTCCAGAACAGATCGCGGGGGTAGAGGATCTCTTGCCGGGCCTCTGCGCGGCTCGCGTGATATATCGTCCGCTGGCTTGATGGCTCTCACCTTGTGCACGACCCACGAGCGAGGAAACTCTTGCTCGTTGCGCAGGACTTCGAAATCCTGGGTGTCCATCCACTTCTTCGACTGTTCCTGCCCGTGCGGTCCTACCCAGCGGCCCTTCTCGGGATAAATCAAATCGCTCTCAAAGCGGAATGCGGCTGAGGCGCGCATCTCGTCGAGCCAGCCGTTGGCGTTCGCCGGGACCACGAAATATCGTGTGTTCCACAGGTCGTAGGCGCGGCGGGGAAAATAGATCACTCTCTTGCCGGCCTCGGTGCCGAGCCGCTTCGCGATCACCGGGCCGATCACGGTGCGATAGAAGCCCGAGAAGTACCACTCGTAGTCAGAAAGCTCGACGACGCCCATCGTGTGCGTGTATTCGATTCCGAAGTTGATCCCGTACTTGGCCCGGATCGTATCCCGCTCCCAGGCGACGGCGTCGCGGACGCGATCGGCGGCCGTCGTCGCGGTGGCAACGAGCGGGTTCCACGAGGGCATGCGATGCACGCGGAACGGGCCGGACACCGGCGGTTGGCGGTCCGCTTCCGCTTTTTCGATGATCTTCGCGACCGCCGGCTCGCCTTCAAACAGCGATTGCTCGACGGTCATCACATGCCGCGAATTCGCGGCCGCCAGGTCCAGCGCCATCACGATCAAAACAACGGTACCGGCTCGTCGCGGTCGTGTGCGAGCCACGACGAAGAGGACCAGACCCAGACCCAGGACGAGCAAGCAATGAACCAGGCTGTGGACAATCGCCGCGTATCCCTTGATCGCGTCGAGCGGCCCGGACTCCGACGTGCGCACGTACGATCCGAAAGCCGTCAGGATGGGATGTCGCTCGATCACGACCCCAACAAGGACGCACAGGCTGACGACGATGAGCAAACCCGTCGCGACGAGCGCTCGCTTCGGCCGGCCGGCGCAAACCCGGTCCCAGCCCACCCCGGCCAAGGCGGCCAGTGCCAGCGACGTGAGGGTGAACAGCTTGCCGGGGTACCGGAACTGCCGGAAGCCCGGTAGAAGCGTTGCGAGCCACCAGTAGATGCTGCCGTCGCCGCTCTTGAGAAAGCCGTCTCGCCGGATCGGCGAATCGCCGGGAGGGTCGACGGGACCGAGCTGGGAAGCCAGGCGCTCGAGCCGGGGTGAATGCACCATCGCGATGGCCGTGCGCGCCGCCCAGATCGGGCTTGTGTACTGTCCCAGTCCGCCGACCAAGCTAACCATCGCAATCGCCGACAGCCACACACGCCACGGTGGTCCTTGCCGCAGAGCGAAGGCGCCGACTGCCAGAATGACCGTCAGCCCTCCCAGGTACAGAGACGGCACCCAGATCTTGGGATAGACGCCCGGGATCCGGATCACGTCGGGCCAGTAGCTGTTCTCGCCGTACTGGAGGCCCCCGACATTGGGCCAGAGCAGCTCGGCCAGCCGGTAGGGCTCGATGCTGAAGGGATAGATGCCGTGAAGACCACCCGCCGCGGACCTCGTCGTGAGTTGGGTGAACTCGATGACCGGAAGGAGCTGCGCCGCCGCCAGGCTCGCCGCCAGCGCGGCTGCCATCACCAAACCCAGCCACATGGCCCCCAGAGGGCGTCGCCAGCCCCGCCGCCGCCAGCAATAGAAATAGAGGAAACCGAGGCTGGCCAGCCCCCAGGCCATGGCAACCACCAGGGGCATCCACGCCATCCATCGCAAGGGCGGCGCCGGCCGCCCCAAGTGCGGCTGTCGCAGTTTCGGCAGCAAGACGCCCATCGCGATCGTTGCAGCCGACCAGAGCAGAACGGCCGCAATCAGACCGAGTGCCGATATGACAGGTCGACCCTTTCCGCCTGGCGGCCCGTTACGTTGTGTGATCTGCCGGGCCGAACGTGTGCGTGCCCCGCTCCCGGCCAGCCCCAGTGCATAGCCGGCCCCCGCCAGTCCCAAAAGATAGGCAGCCTGCGGATCACCCCCCAGTACTTGCAGGGCCAGCACGCCCGCCAGCTCCCATAGTCCCCAGGTGCGGCCGAGCCGCACCCACCGATCGACCGCGTGCATTCCCAGCGGCAGCCACGCCGCACCCACCAGATAGATCACGTTGCAGTACTGAAACAGAATCGGCGCACCGAACGAATAGCTGAGCGCACCCAGCCCCGATCCTGACCAGCTTATCCCCCACGATCGCAAGAGGACGAGCATCGTCGCGAAGGCCAGGGCGGTATGCATCACAATGTAGATCCGCGCACCCCAGGCATACGGCAGCACCGCGAAGACCAGCTTGCCGGGATAGAAAACCGCGGCCGTGGGGTTCCCCAGGAGCGGCATTCCGGCGTTCTCTTCCGGTTCCCAGAGCGGCCACCGGCCAGCATCCCACTCCTGCTGCACGCGCTCGTGCAGCGGGTAATAGTAATGACCCGCGTCTCGAAACCCGAACTGACGCCCCTGGAACAGCGCCGGGGCATAAGAGAACAAGAACAACCAGCCGAAACAAACGAAGACGACGACGATGACCGATGAATTCTTCACGAAGCTCCTCGCTCAGTCGGAGGAACAATGACCCGCGCACCTGGCCGGGCTCAACCAGGTCGCCGATCCCATCCTCGCAACGGCCGCACCTCGTTAGCCCCCTCGCGCAGCAGGTAGGCTCGGTCTGCCGGAAGGTCGGTGTACGACTCAACGAGCCCCGACGGCCATCGGACTTCCATCCGCTCGATCACGTCCCTGTCCGCCAGCCCAAAATGAAGTCTGGGGTCGTTGGCCGACTGGTAACTTCCGCCACCGACGCGTTCTCCCATCCGCTGCCGGCCTCCCGCCAGGAGCGTCACTCGCGCCCCGACGGCGTCACGGTTCGAGCGCACTCCTTCGAGCTGCAACGTGACCCAATGGCCGCCCTGGGCGGTTCGATTTCGAAGATAGGCCAGTGGCTCGTTCTGGGACTGGACGACTGCGTCGATCCGGCCGTCGTTGTCCAGGTCTCCCACAGCCAGGCCGCGGCCCAGGTGGCGCGGCTCGAACGGGTCAAGGGCGACGGCAGCCGGAAGCCTCAATCTCCCGCCCGGCTCGCCCAGGAGCAACTGGGTGGGCATCTTCCACGGGAAGACCGGCTCGTGGTTGTTGACATGGCCGTTGGCGGAGATCAGGTCGAGCCAGCCGTCGTTATTGGCGTCCAGGAAGGCGATGCCGAAGCCAAGCAAGCAGCGGGTGGGGCCCGCGAGCCCGATGAGCGCGGTGTCGTCGGAGAACATCTCGCGACCGAGATTCCTGAAGAACGTCGTCGACTCGCCGTAGAAATTGGTGACGGCCAGATCGGGCCGGCCGTCGCCGTCAAGGTCCCCGCACGCGATCCCCATGCCGGACTGGAAGCCCCCGCTGGAATTGGCAGCGGCGCCAGCGGAGAGAGCCGTCTCCTCGAAATGAAAGCCGCCCAGGTTGCGAAACAGGTAGTTCGCCGACATGTCGTTGGCCACATACAGGTCGATGCGGTTATCGTCGTCGAGGTCGGCCGCCACCACGCCCAATCCGCGACCGTCCGGGTCAATGAACCCCGATTCCCTGGTCACATCGACGAACCGCCCGCCGTCGTTGCGGAAGACATGATCGGGAAGCGCCTCGAAATCGCGCGGGCTGCAGTAGTGGTTCACATGAGCCTTGGCGCTGGCGCAGATGCGCGGGCTCTTGAGGTCGTAGGCGAGGTAATGACAGACGTACAGATCAAGATCGCCGTCACCGTCGAGGTCCGCCCACGCGGCCGAAGTGGGCCAGTCGCGCTCACCGCCCAGCCCGGACCTGGCTGTCGCGTCCTCGAATGTTCCGTCACCGCGGTTGCGGAAGAGGGCGTAAGATCGCCACCGTGTGACAAACAGGTCGGGATGCCCATCGTTGTCGAAGTCGCCGACGGTAACACCGTGCCCGTAACCCCCTGGAAGCCGGTGCAGGCCGGCCCGCTCGCTGACGTCCTCGAAGGTTCCGTCACCGCGGTTCCGGAACAAACGGTCCTCGCATGCCGAATGGGGAGAAGGGGGTAAGGGCCCACCTTGAACGGCATAGACATCAAACCAGCCGTCGCCGTCATAGTCGAACAGCGCAACGCCCCCGCTCATGGTCTCAGGTGGACGCTTCAGAGACGACGCACTGTTATCCTGGACAAACCGCAGCCCGGCAGAGACGGCCTCGTCAACGAATCGCGGGACGGCCCCCGATGAGCTGGCGACCGGCTGGCGCGCGGTTCCAGGGCGAAGGCCAGCGCACAGCTCGGCGAGCGTGCGGCCCGGCGGTGTTTCCCCCGAGTGGCGCTCTCCGTCCGGCTCCCTGGGGAAAGAGGTGGCCGCGACAGCCCCGGACGCTCGACCTTGCCGTCGCGGACGAGCGCCCAGCCCTTGGCCTCGATAGGGCGGCCCAGGAGCCCGGCGAGGCGTGCCAGTTCAGCCGGGTCGCTGCCCACCGCGTCGTCCCTGAGCAAGAGCTGGTACCTCTCTCTCGCGGCCGTGACTTCGGCCCTCTTCGAGCGGACCCGAACCGCTTCCTTGTTGTCACCGGCTTGAGCGGCAAGGGCTGCGAGCCGGTCGAGAGCGGCCGTGTTTCCCGGGTCTTGCTCGATCAGGGCCGAGAGCGCGGCGCGCTCGGACTGGACGTCGCCCTGCCCGGCAGCGAGCCAGGCGCGAATCCGGGCGACGTCGACGGGGGAAGCCCCGTCCGCCGGCAGGTGCTCGAGGGCCCGCCACGCCCCGGCGATGTCGCCGGAGGCCTGCGCCAGCTCCAGCCGCGCCCGCCAGACGAGGGGATCATCCGGCCGCCGCCCCAGACAGTCATCGAGCAACTTGACTGCCGCGTCGAGGTGGCCGGTTCTGGTGGCAAGGCTCGCGCGACCGAGCCAGACCCGGTCGTCGCCGTCGCTCATCTCCAGCAGGTTGCGGATCGTTCCCAGGGGGAAGGGCGCCGAATCCTGCCGGGCAAGCTTCCTGAGCAGGGCCGCCGGCGAGTCGGAGTAGCGCCACGAGTCGATGAGCGACCTTCGCAAATCGTCGGTCCGCCCTTCGATCTGGTACAGCATTCCCAGGTTCTTGAGCAGTTCCAGAGAGTCCGCTCCCGTCGCCAGCGGGCGCGCGGCTTCGAGGATCGCTTCCGCGGTCGTGAACTGCCCGGCCTCGATCGCGAGACTGGCTCGCTGAATGGCCGCCCGTGCCGCGAACGGGCTCGCCGGAGAGACGTGTTCCCACGCTGCCAGAGCCTCGTTGCGGCGGCCCTTGCGCAGTTCGCACAGGCCGAGCAGATATTCGACTTCACCCCGGCTGGACGGGCTGCCTTGGAGCTCCACCAGCCGCTTTCGTGCCGCGTTGTAAAGCCCCGCCGCCATTTCCTGCTTCGCCTGGTCGAGCCCGGACCGGATCCTGCGGCTCTCGAGCACCCGCACGCCGCCGTAGCCCGCCGCGACGACAATACCCAGGATCAGCAGGCACCCGATCCAGATCCCGCGCGAGCCGCATTTCGACCTCCCACTCCGCGAGAATAACCCGGACGCAGCGACACCATCGTCAACGATCCAGCCATTCTAGCTCGACTCCAGGCCGTGGGTCGAGAGTCCGAGGGCGGAAGAGTGAAGGCGGAAAGTCAGGTTCATCCTTCATCCGGCGGCTTCGGTCTTTATAATAAGTCGTGAGCCCGAGCGAAGATCCCAGCGAATCGTCACATTGTTCATGTTCGATATCGGGCCTTCCGGCCGGACACGAACCGAACGGTGTGATGTCCGGCTCGAAAGCCTGGCCGACATCTGAGCGATCTTGCTTGGTGGCGATTTGTATCGTATGCATGGTGTACTGAGCCTCGCGACCGACAAAAAAACGGGAGTCCCTGCCGTGTCTGATGGCCTCAAGCGCGTCTACGGGATCGACCTGGGAACCACTTACTCGGCGATCGCGTATGTCGACGAGCACGGAAAGCCCGTCATCGTCCCCAATCAGGAGAGTGAGCGGATCACACCTTCGGTAGTCTTGTTTGACGGTGCGAGCATCATCGTGGGCAACACGGCCAAGGAATCGGCGAAGGTCGAGCCGCACCGGGTCGTGTCGCGGATCAAGCAAAGCATGGGAGACCCCAACTTTGTCTTTCAGTATGAGGGGCAGTCGTTCAGCCCCGAGGATATCTCGTCGTTCATCCTCCGCAAAGTCGTGGGGGATGCCGAAGCCGCATTGAGCGAGAAGATCACGGATGTCGTGATCACGTGCCCGGCCTATTTCGGGACTCCGGAGCGCGAGGCGACGGCCAATGCCGGCCGTCTGGCGGGTTTGACCGTGCGGGCGATCTTGAACGAGCCGACGGCTGCGGCGATCGCCTATGGTCTGGAGCATGGGGAAGACCAGACCGTGCTGGTTTACGACCTGGGAGGGGGAACCTTCGATATCACGATGATCGAGATCAAGGACCGCTTGATCCGGGTGATCTGCACCGGCGGCGACCACCGGCTGGGCGGAGTGTTGTGGGACGAAGCCATCGTGATGTACCTGGCGGAGCAGTTCCGGAGTCAGACGGGTGAGCAAGCCGACCCGCTCGATGATCCCGAGGTCTTGAACGACCTGTTCCTCCAGTCCGAGCGGGGCAAGAAAACGCTCACGCAGCGCGACAAGGCACCGTTCCGGGTCACGCACGCCGGACAGCAGGCGCGGGTCGAGCTGGACCGGGAGAAGTTTGAAGAGATCACCAAGCACCTGATGGATCGGACGATCGAGCTCACGCAGGAGATGCTCGCCGACGCTCGCGTGAAAGGGCACACCCGGTTTGACAAGGTCATCCTGGTGGGCGGAGCGACCCGGATGCCCCAGGTTCGCAACCGGTTGGTGGCCGAGCTCAACATGGAGCCGGAAATCTACGACCCGGACGAAGCCGTGGCCAAGGGCGCCGCGCTCTATGCTCTCAAGGAGTCGCTCCTGGACCAGGTCGAAGATTTCCTGACGACGCGGCTGGCAGCCGAAGGCAAGCCCGCCAAGGCCGTCGACATGAGCGCCGTCTCCGAGGAAGAAGTCACCCAGGCGCTCGATCACCTCGAGAAAGAGCTGGGATTCACCTTGACCGGTCCGGTCCGCGAGCTGGTCAACACCCGGATCGTCAACGTGCTCTCCAAGAGCCTGGGCGTGATTGCCCGCAACGACCAGAGCCTGGACGTCGTATACTACCTGCTGCCACGCAATTCCGAAGTGCCGATGGAGCGGATCAGCGATTTCGGAACCGACGCCGATAACCAGGCTGCCGTCGACATTCGCGTGATGAGCGGCGAGCGCGACAGCCCCGATCCGCTCGACTGCCAGGAGGTCGGCATCGCGTCGCTCAACCTCCCCGAGCGGCTGCCGGCGCGGAGCCCGATCCGCGTCAAGTTCGCGATCAATAAAGACGGGCGGCTCGGGGTCTCGGCCACCGACCTGACCGGCGGCGCATCGATCGATGTCGAGTTCCAGACCGAGGCCGTCATGAACGCCGAAGAAGTCGCCGAGCGGTCGACGGCATTGCGGTTGATCAGCGTGTCCTGACCGGCGGGATATCAGGAAGCTCAACCTGATCTGAAAGGTGGCGTGAGCCGATGGAAGCGACCATTACTCAGAAATTCGCGCCGGCGCACGACGGCGAGCGCCGATTCCTGCTCCCAGGCGTTGGCTGGGACGGTTATCAAGCCTTGCTCAAGATGGTCGGCGACCGAGCGATCCGTTTGACTTACGATCGTGGGGACATCGAGCTCATGTCGCCTTTATCCAAACACGAACGCAAGCGGTGTCGCTTCGGTCAAGCCGTTCGGATCCTCGCCGAGGAGTTGAGCATCCCGGTAATGCCCGTGGGATCCACCACTCTGAGGCGTGAAGAAGCCGATCGCGGTCTCGAGCCGGATGAGGGTTTTTATCTGGGGGAGCTGGAGCGAATCCGGGACCCCGACCGGATCGATCTCGACGTCGACCCGCCTCCGGACCTGGCGATCGAGATCGAGATCACCAAGAGCGCGCTCGATCGCGTGGGCGTCTATGGTGCGCTCGGTGTCCCAGAGCTCTGGAGGTTTGACGGACGGCTCATGAAGGTGCTTCTTCGCCAGCCGGACGGTTCGTATCGCGAAAGCGCGCGCGGTACGGCGTTTCCCGATGTTCCGATGGACGAGGTCGCGCGATTCGTGGCCATGGAGGGAATCAGGGACGAGAACGAGTGGGCGCGCGTGTTCCGGAACTGGGTCCGCGAGTTCGTGAGTCGCTGATGGCCACCTTCGTCGGCATTGACCTGGGAACGACCAACTCGGCGGTTGCTTATCGCAACGCGTACGGGCGGCCCGAGGTCATAGCCAACCGCGAAGGCCAGAACATCACGCCGTCGGTCATCTATTTCGGCGGGGATGCACCCGTCGTTGGCCAGGAAGCCAAGGAGTGGGCACGGCTCGGCAATGCAGAGATCGCCAGCTTCTTCAAGCCCCATATGGGCAATCCGCTGTTTCAGCTTCAGTTTCACGGCAAGTCGTACACGGCCGCCGACCTGTCAACCCTGGTCTTGGAGCGAATCAAGGAAGATGCCCAGGCCCGCCTTGATACAGAAGTGGATCGCGCGGTCATCACGGTGCCGGCTTATTTCGCCGACCCCCAGCGCAAGGCCACACTCGAGGCAGGCCGCGCGGCCGGGTTCGACGTGCTGCGGATCATCAACGAGCCGACATCGGCCGCGCTGGCCTATGGGTTGCAGAAATCGGGTCTGGAAGAGACGGTCCTGATCTACGATCTCGGAGGGGGGACGTTCGACGTCACGGTGGCGCGAATCACTCCCGGCGAGATCGTGATCCTGGCCACGGCAGGCGACCATGACCTGGGGGGCAAGAACTGGGACGACCGGATCGCGACCTTTCTGTCCGAGCGATTCGCGGCCGAGACCGGCTTTGATCCCCTGGACGACCCCGTTGCCCTGAACGAGGTTCTGGTCCGGAGCGAGCAGGCGAAGTGGGCGCTGTCGGAGCGATCCACGGCGCGGATCACGCTTCAGCTCGGCAAGGACCGGCGGAGCTTCGAGCTAGCCCGCTCCGAGTTCGAGGCGATGACTTTCCCCCTCATGGACCGGACCCGCAGATTGACCGAGGAAGCGCTGGGGGAAGCCTCCCTGAGCTGGCCGCGGCTGGACGGGGTGCTCCTGGTCGGCGGCTCGACCCGGATGCCGATGGTGCGGTCCTACGTGTCGCAGATGGCCGGCAAGCCGCCCCGGGCCGGTGTGAATGTCGACGAGGTGGTTGCGCTCGGCGCAGCGATTCAGGCGGCGATCGAAGTGGGCCAGACGATCGAGGATGCCAAGCCGCGGCTGACGCTGACGGCCGCTGGACCACCCGTGGCTCCCACTGCCATCCGCCGCGTGACCGACGTCATGTCGCATAGCCTGGGAACGATCGCCGTCAGCCCGGACGGCTCCGCATACGTGAACGACATCTTGATCCGCCGCAACCTGCCGATCCCGGCAAAGAATACCAAGTCTTACCTTCATGAAACCCACGGCGGGGCCAACGACCAGCTCGAGGTTTATCTCACGCAGGGTGAAAGCACCGCACCGCTCGATTGCACCATCCTGGGAAAGTATGTGTTTCACGACATCCATGCGACCGACGCCGAGGTGACCGTCGACGTCGGCCTCTCCTACGATTCCAACGGCGTGGTGCAGGTCCAGGCCGTGCAGCGCGACACGGGGCACCGGCTGCCCATGACGGTCGAGCCCGTGCCCGATGATCTGGCGTGGCTGGGCCTGCCGCCGGCCAGCGCGGCGGCCGCCCGCGAGCCTGAGCTGATCCGGGTCTTTCTTTTGATCGACGTGTCGGCAAGCATGACCGGCCTCCCCTTGATCGAAGCCCAGACCGCGGCCAACGAGTTTCTGGCGCGGTGCGACTTCACCACCATGGAGGTCGGCTTGATCTCGTTTTCGACGCTGGTGGCGCTCCAGTCGGCGGCGACGAGCAACGTCCGCCGGCTTTACGCCGCCGTGCAGCGAATGGAGGCCGAGGGAAGCACGAACCTGACCGACGCGCTGGAAATGGCGCGCGGGCAACTGGTTGCCGGCGACCGCAGGCGGTACGTTGTGCTCTTGACCGACGGGTATCCTGATGCCGCCGAGAGTGCGATCGAACAGGCGCTGGCTGCGCGGCAGCAGGGGATCGAGATCGTGGCGATCGGCACCGGCGATGCCGACCGCGACTACCTCCGGCGGCTGGCGTCCAGCGAGCAGGCGTCGATCTTCGCGCAAACCGGTGAGTTGGTTCAAACGTTCGGGCACATCGCCCGGGTGATCGCCGAGGGAGGACGCGGCCTCCGCGTCAAGTCATGAGCCGAGCGACTCTTCCCGGCCCGATCGCACCCGCCACTCCACCGCAGCCCCCATCACCCTCGGCTGCACCCGCGCCGCCCGGGTCGCGCGTGCCAACCTTCGCCAGGCCTACGATATGGCACTCGTCGGAGGCCTGGGGGCGCTGTTCGGCATTTACTTGTATGTCGAGATGGTGCAAGCCGAGTCGGTGACCGTTCGAGACGCACTGGCCGGACTTTTGATCGGAGGGTCGCTGGGGGTCTTCTTGAATGCATACGGGCCTTTTCGCGATGGCGCCTGGCTCAAGATGGCACGCGCCGTCTTGTGGGGAGCCGCCGCGGCGGCCCTGGGCGGAGCCCTCGGTCTGGTTGCCGGCGAGGTGGTGATCGGTCTCTTGCGCGGGGGCCTCTTGGGCCGGGCGTTCTCCTGGGCAGTGCTGGGCCTGGGAATCGGGCTCGGCCAGGGACTGGCCGACCGGTCCCGCCAGCGATTGGTCTACGGATTGATCGGGGGCGGGCTGGGCGGATTTGCCGGCGGGTTCCTGTTCGAGCTGCTCCGCTCGGCCTGGTCCGATCGTACCGATTTGAGCCAGGCCGTCGGAATCGTGCTCCTCGGAGCCGGTTTGGGCCTGTGCCTGGCACTGGTTGAACAAGTTCTGCGGCGCGCGTGGGTCCAGGTGCAGAGCGGCCGCCAGGAGGGCCGCATCTATTTGCTCGATCATCCACGGTGCCGGCTGGGCCTGGACGAGCGCGCCGAGATCGGCATCTTCGGCGATCCGGCCGTCGCTCGCCAGCACGCCGAGATCGAAGCAACCGCTCGCGGGTATGTCCTGCACAACCTGGCAGGGCAGGGGACCACGCGGTTGAACGGCGCCCGGTCGCCCAGGAGCGGGTCCTTCAGGACGGAGACCGAATCGAGCTGGGACATACCTTGCTGGTATTCCGGCAGCGCTGATAGCTTGTCGAGTGTGCGTCAAAGGAACCATTCGAGTATTGCGAGCTGGGGCTCGATCGTTCGGGACGGGCTTTTTCGAGCGAGACCATGATCCGCGGCATCTATCACATGACCCCGGGCCAGTTCCGCAAGGCCATCGACGCCGGGGTCTTCGGCGAGCGCCATGTCGAGCTCCTGGGAGGCATTCCGTTTGTCATGTCCGAGAACCCGCCGCACATCCTGGCATCGATTCGGTTGTTTAACGAGCTCAGTGCGTGTGCGGCAGCGCCGCGATGGATTGTCAACAAGGAGCACCGCCTGGAGCTCGGCCAATGGCTGCCGCTTCCTGACGCTGTCGTTCTTCGCGGTCCCGACACGGTCTACGGCACGCGTTTGGCTCTCGCGGACGACGTCGCTCTGCTGGTCGAGATCGCCGACACGTCCTACCCCAGAGACAGTGGTGTGAAATTACGGCGGTACGCCAGCTTTCGAGTCCCGGTTTACTGGATCGTCAACCTGAGCCGCAGGCTGGTCGAAGTCCACACCCTTCCTTTTGGCGAGGGGAAGCAAGCTGGCTACGGACGATGCGACGTCTATCAGGAAGCTGATCAAGTCCCCGTGATTCTCGACGGCCAGGAAGTCGGACGGATCGCGGTGGCAAGGCTGTTGCCTTGAACGGGAGTCGGGCATCGATCATGAATCCTATCCCCGCTAAGCCGGCCGCCGCACCCGCCACGCGATGGGCGCTCGAGGTGGCTCGTGGGAAAGAGCCCGGCCGCGCCTACTTGCTTGAGACCGGCGAGACGATTCTCGGCAATGCGCCCGACAGGGCGCACGTGCTCAACCTGGCAAGCCAAGAAGGAAGTGCGCTCAAGCGGCTGGCGTCACGTCATGCGGTGCTCTCATCCTCGGCCCAGGAGCTCACGATTCGTGACCTGGAAAGTCCGGGTGGCACCTTTGTGAATAGCCAGCGGCTGCTCTCGGGCCAAGCGCGCCGGCTCGAACCGGGCGACGTGATTCAGCTCGGCGGCCTGCAGCTCCGCGTCAAACAGGAGAACGCCGCGACTGCACCCCCCGTCGCGCCGATCAAGTCTTCGGCCACAGCACCGGCCAGTCAAACACCCGAAAAGGTGAATCCCGGCGGGGTATCAACCGGGCCGCCCGCCGGCCAAACACCCGGGAAGCCTGCTCAAAGAGCGGCGGCTGGTGGGCCCTCGCCGCTGCCGGCTTTCAAGGCGCCGGGGGTCGCAGCCGTGGCCGCCGCCGCGGCGTCTCCGGCGTCGCCCAGCCGGCTGCCGGTTGCCTTCACGATGGCCGGCGGCGCCCAGTGTCGAACCTGGGACGATTTTCTGGTGCTCGCGGCCCAGCGGTGGTCCTCACTACGCGACGAGCTGATGTCGGGCAGACTGGCCGAGTATCTCCGGAGGATTCAGCGTCCCGAGCTGGTGCCGCACATTACCCCCGACCGGTCGGCCGACGATCAACTCGACGAGTGGCTGGCTCGGCTACCGGCATCCGCAAAGAGTGCTCCGGAGCTGGACGTCCATCCGGAAAGCCTGATCATCCGTGCGAAGACGGGGGGAGCGATCGCCGGCCAGTCGCTCCGGGTGGCGAACGTGGGATACCGCCTGCTTCGGTGGACTGCGCGGATCGAGCCGCCGGACGCACCGTGGCTCCGGCTCCGTCCCGGGCACGACCACCGGCCGATCCAGACGATCGAGCAGACCGAGCTGCCGGTCGAACTTGAGCTGCCGGAGACGATCGATCGGCCGCTTCGGGGCCTGATCGTGATCGAGAGCAACGGCGGCACCCGGCGGGTCGAGGTGCGGGTCGAGCGACCCGCAGAGCAGCTCGTCATTCCCGCGGGTGCTTCCGCGGGCATCGTGGCCAGTCCAGCCTGGGGCGGGCGGCTGCTCGGCAAGGCGGCCCGGCTCGGGCTCGTTGCCCGGCTTGCCGGCGGCTGCCTGGTAGCGGTCGCCTTGCGACTCCTCGTGGTGATCATGAACGTCATCCCGATCGGCCGGGGAACGGCCGGCCTTCTGGAGCCGCGGCTTGTCTCGGTATCGGTCGTTCTGTCCGCGGCCGGAGTGCTGCTCGGATTGGCTCTCGTGCGCGGCCGCGGCGAGGTGCGCGACCTCCCCGCAGCCGCGTTCGCGGGCGCCGCCCTCGGGTTATTGACCGCAGCCTTCTGGTTCGCTGCCGTGCAGAGCCTCGAAAAAATCTTGGGGTCATGGTCGCATTCGATCGGGGCCCTCGTCGTTTTCTGGGGAGCTGTCGGTGCCCTCTGCGCACTGGCGTCGATGATTTTCATTCCTCACCGCGACGACGCTCGGGAGGCCTTGCCATGAACGCCGGGTACAAGCTGCTTGGCTCGATCGCGATCGTGGTGCTCGGCACGACGGTCGCGGCGTTCGCTCAGGACAAACCGCCGGCCGACCAGGAGGTCGCCGCCGCGATCGCGCGGGGGGTCGCGTTCCTCAAAGAGGCCCAATCCCGCGAGGGTTACTGGCATGAGCCGGCGCAGGCCCAGCATCGGCTCGGGATGACCGCGCTAGCCGGCCTGGCACTCCTGGAGAATGGTGTCCCCCGGGAATCTCGCGAGATCGGCAAGGCGCGTGAGCTCGTCGCCACGCTGGCACGCCAATCCGACCAAACGTACGACATCGCTCTGGCGATTCTCTTTCTGGCGCGATGTCAGGAAGGGCGGCGTGGCGAGTCGGACCTCTTGATCCAGACCCTGGGGCGCCGGCTGGCGGGTGGCGACCACGACGGGATCTGGAATTACAACGTGCCTCGAAACGACGAGGAATCGCCTGTCTCCACCGCAGATTCGCGGCGTGGGGCGCGGCGCAAGACGGGCCGGATCGCCCGTTTCTTCGGGACGAATGGCGACAACTCCAACACGCAGTTCGCGCTCCTGGGCCTGTGGGCGGCGGGCCGGCATGGCTTCGACTCGGATGCGGCCCTTGAATCGATCGACGGCCACTTCCGGTCGTCGCAGATCCACGATGGCCGCTGGGGGTATCGCCCCCAGATGCCGGGCTCGGAAGCCATGTCGTGCGCGGGACTGATGGGGCTGGCGATCGCGGCGGCGCGGCCGAGCCTGGCCGAGCGCCAGACAGCACGAGCACGGGGAACCGCCCTGGCCGCCGATCCCAAGTTTCAAGCAGCCCTCCGCGCAGTCGGGGAAGACGCGCGCCAGGCTGGGCCGAGCTCCGACATCTATTACCTCTGGTCGCTCGAGCGCGTCTGCGTCGCACTGGGCTTGCGCGCGCTGGATGGCTTTGATTGGTACGGTCACGGTGCGTCGATCTTGCTGGATCGCCAGCAGGATGACGGCGGCTGGCCTCACGATCGCTGGGGAAGGCTGCCCAGCACGTGCCTCGCCTTGCTCTTCCTGCGCAAGGCAAACCTCGCCTTCGAGATCGATCGCGTGCTCCGACTTCCCGCACCGAAAGCCGAGACCGCGCTGGTTTCAACCGGCGCGCCCGGATCCGACGGCTCGTCGGCGCCGATCGAGCCCGATGCCGCCGGACCGAACTCCACGCGCGCTCCGGCTGAGAGTGAAACGGGCCAGGACGATGTGAAAGTGATCGTGACCGGCGCCGGCGAGAAAATGTTTCCCCGGATCTCGGTTCAGTTTGAGGTCAAGCGGCCCGATGGCACATTCCTGCTCGACGCCGCCCGCGACGACTTCCGGGTCACCGAGGAGGCTCGCGACGTGGAGGTCGTCGAGTTCACGGCTCCCCGCACGACCGAGGCGATCGCGACCACGGTCGTCCTGGTGGTCGATCGCAGTTTAAGCATGGAGGAGGAGGATCGCATCGGCGGTCTGAAGCGCGCGGTCAAGTCGTTTCTCAACAAGCTGCCGGAGGGTTCGAAGGTCGCCCTGATCGCCTTCGGATCCGATGTCAACCGGCTCACCGGTTTCACGTCCAACCGCGGTGAGATCCAGGCAGCCGTCGATGGACTGGAGCCCGCTGGAGCAACCCGATTCTACGATGCCGTCGCCATGGCTCTCGAGATGCTGAACCATGAGACAGGCCGCCGCCGCGCGGTCCTTGCTCTCACCGACGGTGAAGACACATTCAGCCAGTCGGCCACTCTGGAATCGGTCATCGGATCCGGCCAAGCACTCGGTCTGCCGGTCTACACGCTGGGGCTGGGCAGCGAGGAAGAGATCGAGAGCGCTGACCTTCGCCGCCTCGCCTCCGCAACACGGGGCCAGTACTACCCGGCGCGCTCAGCAGACGACCTCCGCGCGATCTATGAACAGATCGCCGAGCGAATCCGGTCGAGTTATTCGCTGGTCTACCTGAGCGATCGCAAGCTCCCGGACGGCACATTGCGGCCGGTGCGGATCTTCTATCGCGGCAGCAAGACGGCCGGCGAGACCGCCGTGTTCATTCCCGGAATGGTCGTTCCGGCCGGCGGCTGGTCGACGTTCTTCCTGATACTGTTGGCCGGCCTCACCACGCTTCTCGTCCTTCCCGGAACACTCGCGCGGCGCCGCGCATGCGCGTGATCTCAGCCGTCGAAGTGGACGCTCGCCGGGATCCCGGTTTGCGAAAATGAGGCTGACTTTTGTTGCGCGGGCGACAGGAGCGACTTCAGGGCGCGATCGGAGCGGGGCTTATTTCGGCTTGTCAAGAGGCACTGCGTTCTCCCGGATATAGTCTGCTGCCAGCCGCGCTGTGCTGGGCCCGATGTAGTGAAACGCCTCGGCGTATGCCACGCCGTACTTGCGTCCTAACGTGCGGTTGCGCTTCAGGACGAACTCCTTGATGTAATTGTTGTCGGCGGTGAGGTCGTCGTCGCCGAGCAGGGGAAGGCGCTGATTCTTCTGGGCCAGCTCGGCCCGCAGCCGGGATCCATGATGGCCGGCCGGTCCTTTGGCCTGATTGGCGCGGTTGGCCTCGACCTTTTTGTCGACGACTGCCGTGATGTCGACAACGCGGGTGATTTCCGGACGCCGCGCGTAATAGTACTTCTCATGCACGGCATGGGGCTCAAGCCCGGCGGCGAACTGCTCCGGATAATCGTGATCCCGGCCTGCCATCCAGCACGCTGCCTCGACGCCGCGCGCGATCGCAGCATGGTCCGGGTTCTCTTCATCGTGTGCCCATGGGTCCCAGCAAATGACCGTGTCGACTTTCAGCAAGCGAATCAGAAAGATCAGGCGGCATTGCAGCTCGTTCTGAGAGACGTCGCCCATGCGGTGGTTGCCGTAGTTGAGGTTGAAGACTCGCTTGAGACCGAGCACGCGCGCGACCTCGTCGTTGTCGCGCTCGTTGCGAGCCACGTTCTCGCCGATCGTGCCCCGCGTCCCCAGGCCTCGAGCGTCGCCCATGTCGTCGTTGGTGGCGCGGACCAGGTAGCCGGTGTAGCCTTCGCGCACCAGCTTGGCGACGGTGCCCGCGGACGTGAGCGGGATGTCGTCGGAGTGAGCCTGGACGGCCAGCAACACCTTACCTTTGTGAGGAGTGCCCGGCATGGCGCGCTCGAGGTACACCTTGGCCGGCGCTTCCTGCGCTCGCGCAGATCGAGGCCGGATCAAAGCCGCGCCGGCCACCATCTGAGTGAGAAAATCACGTCGTCGCATCGCGATGTCCTTGTGCGGAATGTCATCGGACACGGAGTTCATTCTGACACGGCCGGCGAAGCCGAAACAATCCCCAGCCGAGTTCGCCACGGACTGCTCGCCGTGCCTTGCCGGCCAAGCCGCGAACTGTCAGAATGGCGATCGGACGCACCAAGGTACCGTAAACCGCAAGGGAGCCCTCATGGCTCAGGCAACGATCGCTCCTCCCGACATCAAGACGTTGGCCGACCTCTGGAAGCGGCTGGGGCGTATTCCGCTGGAACGGATCTGGTTTCACCCCGCCCGGGCACCGCGACCGAGAAAGACGTCGTCGAAGTCGACGTGCACAAGAACCGCATCTGCGAGCTGGTCGACGGAACCCTGGTGGAGAAAGCCATGGGATTCGAGGAATCTCGAGTGGCCGCCCGGCTTCTAGCCTTGGTCGGCCCGTATGTCGACCAGAACGACCTGGGAATCTGCGTCGGTGCCGACGGCACGATGCGGATCGCTCCTGGACTGGTTCGGATTCCCGACGTGGCATTCATCGCCTGGGACAGGCTCCCAGGCCGCGAGAGCCCTCGGGAGCCGATCCCTGATCTCGCGCCCGACCTTGCCGTCGAAGTACTCAGCGAGGGAAATACCCCGGCGGAGATGGCCCGCAAGGTGCGAGAATACTTCGAGGCCGGGGTCAGCATGGTCTGGCTGATCGATCCCAAGAAACGCACCGCGCGGGTCTATTCGGCTCCCGATCGGTCGGTCCTCGTCCACGCCAATCAAGCGCTTGACGGCGGTGACGTCTTGCCCGGCTTCGTTCTTGTCCTCAAAGACCTGCTCGACCGCGGCAAGCGCTCGCGGTCGAGCTGATCGCTGGTGCCTGAGGTTCCAGCGGCACGGCCTCCCCACTCGAACCCCATTCAGCCCGTGTCCGGGCGCAGATAATCTCGGCCCTGGAGTGCCTCGGGCAGGCAGGGCATTTCGCGCTCGGCGCCGGGGTCGTCGTGGACGTAGCGGTACCCTTGCCCGTAGCCGGCGCTCTTCATCAGGGATGTGACGGCGTTGCGGAGGTGAAGCGGCACCGGCTCGCGGGCAGTTTCCGCGGCATCGGAGGCGGCCGCCTGGTACGCGGCCTTGATCCGATTCGATTTCGGCGCTTGTGCCAGATAGATGGTGGCCTGGGCCAGGGGGAAGAGGGCTTCGGGCAGGCCGATCAGATGAGTGATCTGGGCTGCCGCCGCGGCCTGCATCATCGCTTGCGGGTCGGCCAGGCCCACGTCCTCGGAAGCCAGGATGCACAGCCGGCGCCGATGAAGAGCGGGTCGGCACCCCCCTCGATCATCCGGGCCAGCCAGTATAAAGCCGCATTGACGTCGGAGTTTCGCAACGACTTGATCAAGGCGGACGCGAGGTTGTAGTGGTCCTCGCCCTGCCGGTCGTAGGCATACCGGGCTCGTCCCAGCGCCTCGACCAGCGTCGCCTCGGAGACGACTCTCGTCGCGTCGTCGCCGGCGGCCGTGGCGCGGACGGCCTCTTCCAGCGCCGACAGGGCCACGCGCGCATCGCCCGCCGACCACCGCGCGAGCCTGTCGATCAACTCGGGCGCCAGCGCCGGCTTCCAGTCAGCAAGGCCGCGCTCCGCATCGCCCAGGGCGCGGCGAACGATGGTGGCGATTTCATCCGGAGCGAGCGGCTGCAATACCACCACGCGGCACCGCGAAAGCAACGCCGCGTTGACCTCGAACGACGGGTTCTCGGTAGTCGCGCCGATCAAGGTCACCGTCCCGTCCTCGACCGCCGCGAGCAGGGCATCCTGCTGGCCCTTGTTGAAGCGATGGATCTCATCAATGAAGAGAATCGTTCGCCGATCGCGGCGCCGGCTTTTCCTGGCCTCGTCGATGGCCGCGCGAACCTCCCGCACTCCCGCGAGGACCGCGGAGAGCGCGATGAAACTTGCCCCGGTTCGCTCGGCGATCAACCGCGCCAGCGTGGTCTTGCCGGTGCCGGGAGGTCCCCAGAGAATGAGCGAGGAAAGCTTGCCCGTGCGGAGCAAGACCGACCCCAAAAGCGACGACTCCCCGATAACGTCGGGCTGGCCCACAAACTCGACAAGACTCCGGGGACGCATCCGTTCGGCCAGGGGCGCGTCGACCGGCGTCGAGCGCGCCTCCTCCGGTTCTTCGAACAGGCTCCCGGTGGATTCGCGAGTCATGCGGATCGACCCCGTGGTACACGATATCGGTGTCCGTTCATTTTACTGGATGAAATGACACCAATGACTGGGGCGGGCTAATGATGCGCGGTTTTCTTGAGGATTCCTCCCTTGGCGTCGGCGAGGGGGTGCGTGGTGACAAACGCCGAGGCGTCGATTCCCTGGGCGATGTCGAGGACCTTGCCGATCTCCAGTCGCGTGACGACACAGTACAGGATGTCGAGGTCAGCTCCGCTCCTTCCACCACGGCCTTTGAAGACCGTGACCCCTCGTTCCAGATCGCAACTGATCGCGTATCGGATCGACTCGCTTCGTTCGGAGACAATCGTGATGGCCGTGTACTGTTCCAGTCCGTACAGCAGGAAGTCGAGCGTCTTCGAGGCGGACACGTAGGTAAGCATCGAGTAGAGCGCGGATTCCACGCCCAGGAAGAACGCGGCGCACAGAAAGATGACGATATTCAGGCCCAGGATGACGTCCCCGACGCGGAACAGGTGGCTCCGCTTGCTGATCAAAAGTGCGGCGATGTCGGTGCCGTCGAGAACGGCTTCACCCCGAATCGCCAGGCCCATCCCGGCCCCGATGAAGAAACCGCCGAACACGGCGGTCAGCAGCTTGTCGTGCGTGACTTCGGGAAAGTGGATGATCGCGAGGGCTGCCGCCAGCCCGAAGATGGCCGAAGCGCTCCGGATCGCGAATGCCCGGCCGATCTGGCGGTAGCCCAGAGCCACGAACGGGAGATTGATGACGAGAATCAAGAGCGGCAGCGGTAGCCGCAGCACCTGGGCCAGCAACATCGAAATGCCCGTAACGCCGCCGTCGATGAAATGGCTTCGAAACAGGAACCCATGCAGCCCAAAGCCCGCCGAAAGAACCCCGAAGAAGAGGAACAACGCATTTGAAAGCTCACGTGGAACCCATTTCATGCGGTAAAGGATATCGGGCGACCCGGCGAATCGCAACCCGCCAGCAAGCTCGCCAGACCCTCCGTCGAGGTCGGACTGCATGAGATGTGAAATCCTTCGCTCTGGCTCCAGTGCGCTGTCCGTGCTCTCGCCACACTCAGGCGGGATTGTGGTATACTTATCCGCGTTTCGTGGTTCCGAGTCCGGGGAATCAGGCTCTGGCGCCCGACCGGGTCCGTCCGGGGGCGGGTGGACCGACCAATAAGGCAAGGAGGTCATCATGCGTTTCACTTCATGGATGTTGCTGGCTGCGCTCTTCGCACAACCGTTCGAACGATCCGGCAACCAGGAACCGGCCCCGCGTCGACTCTTGCCCTCCGCCCTGGTCGTTCAGCCCATGAACGGCATCCCCGTCCGGCGTGTCGCCTATCAATCCGCCCGCTTTTCGGCCCGGCTAAGAGCGCGCTGGATCGGTCAGGACGGTCACGATTACGTCGGCCCGGGCGACCAGAAGAAGCCCAGCGACATCCAGGACATTCATCTCCAGCTCGAGGGTCTGGACCCGAATCGGGAAGTCGTGTTTGTCGAGGTTTCAGCCCCCGGCGGCGACCATTGGCGGTACGACGCCCGCCCGGACGGCTGGAGGGCTGAGCTCAAGCGAGCCAAAGGCTCGCGCACGGCCGACGTCTTCTTCGAGCCCAGCGGGATCGAGACCGGCCGCGTCTTTCACGTCATGCTCCGGTATGCCGGCGGATCGAGCGCCGAGGCCGACTTGCAGGGACGCAATGCGGACCCGAAATTGATGATGGCGAGTGTGTCGGTCGCCGCGCGCTGGATCGGCCAGGATCGCCAGGACTACACCAGCCCAGGGCCATCGGTCGGCGCCGACGGGTTCCAGGACGTGCGGATTAGCCTGAGCCGGCTCTCGACAAAATTGACTCTGAAGTCGATTCGCATCGAGGGCCCCAAGGGCACCGCTTGGGAGTCTGGCACTAATCCCAAGCTGCTCTCCAACGCCGAGCTGGTCCGGGACGCCAGGGACCCAACTCGAGGCGACGTATTCTTCCAGCCGCTCTCCGACATGGCCGGCCAGCGGATCAAGCTGACGGTCTGCTACGAGAATGAGCGAACCGACGCCATCACGCTGGCGGCCGGCCGGTGCGATCCCAAGCTCCGGATGCCGCAGTCGCCCCTGCCCAGGCTAAGAGAACTCGCCGCCACGGCGAAGTGGCTGGGCCAGGATGGCGAAAAACCCGGATCGCCCGGTGACGTCCATGTCGTGATCACGAGCCTACCGGGTTCCTCCATCGCCGGCGCCGTCCTGAGCGATTCCATGCGAGGCTGCTGGATCTACCGGCAGAATGACCGCGTCGCGTTGACCGCTGATCCCGAGGCCCAGCCCCTCGTGATCAAAGCGCGCGACGGTCGGAAATCGGTCGATCTTTTCTTTCCTCCTTATCGCGACGAATCCAGCAGCTCGTTCACGTTGAGGCTGGTCGCGGCGGACGGAAAGACCGCGGTTGTGCGGTTTGCGGGCGGAAGCTGTGATGTGGGCCGAAAGGCGCCCGTGCCGGAACCCACGCGCATAGTGGCCAAGCCCGGTGATGACCTGCAATCCTTCGTCGACCGCTATGGAACGGTTGTCCTCTCGCCGGGTACTTACCGCCTGAGCCATCCGCTCGTCTTGAACCGGCCCGTGCGCTTGACGTCCACGGGAGGGGCGAAGCTCCTCTTTGCGCAGGCTGGCGGCGACTCCGCCTGGACGACGGCCATCAAGGTCCACAGCGGCAATACCACGCTCGACGGATTCGCCGTCCGCTTCGATGGACCGGTTCGCTGGAATAACGACGTGTCCTGGGGCCCGGCCGTGATCGGCGTTACCGACAATCTCGACCAGGGGCACGACGATCAAAAAGTGAACATCACGTTCCGGCACCTCGATCTGGAGATTCCCCCCGCCCTTAACCGGGAAGGTTGGGTTGAAGCCTTGCGCCTCATCCGGCTGTTCCGGGCCAAGTCCGGTGTGATCGAAGGAAATACGCTGCGGGGCGGTCCGATCGAGTTCTTCGAAGGCCCGTGGCGAATCGTCGATAACGACTTTCGAGGCACGCCCAAAGGCACGTTCTCCCACGGCGTCTTCGAGGGGCATGGCACCCATGACATGCTGGTCCGCGGCAACAAGACCCGTGCCGACGGACCCAGCGGCAAGACGTGGCGGTTCCTGGTCATGACCTGGCACGGGGCCGGCGACGTGATCGAGCACAATACGATCGAACAGCTCGGATCGCGCGACGACGACGCGATTCCCTGGAGCAACGAGCCCGAGATCATCTTGACGGAAGCCTATCACTTGAAATTTGAAGGCAAGGTGTTGGCCGCCTCTCTCGACGGCCGCGTGCTGAGGACCGGCGAATCGCGGGGCGGACCGATCCGCACCGGCGACGTGGTTTCGCTCCTCGCCGGCCCTGCCGCCGGCCAGTGGCGGCGAATCGTTCAGGCCATCGATTCCACCACCTATCTCGTCGATCCCCCCGTGCCCGCGGGAACCGACGTCGTGTCGATTTCCTCGGGGTTCGTCGATGAGGTCTTCCAGGACAACCGGATCGACATCCGCGGCGGACGCCGGTCTGACTGCCTGGTCCTGGTCGGCAATCACTTCGGGACCCGCGTCGTCAACAACCACTTCCTGGGCGGGTCATACGCATTTCGGATGACTGCCTGTCCCACCGAGACGCCCTTGATCTGGGGCTGGTCGCACGCGCCGTTTCTGGGAGGCGTGATCGAGGGTAATACGCTTGAAGACGCCGAGCACGGCAGCATCTTCGGTCTGGAGCACGACCCGCGCTACATCAAGTCGAACCAGGGCGCACCTATATGGTGGTTCAAGCCCGCCGGAATATCTTCCGGTGGTCCGATGGCTTTCTGAGCCGGTTCGACGGGGCCAGTACCGCCAAGCCTCCGGTCGCGCTCACGCTCGGCTATCCGCCCTCGCACGACCCGAACGAGCTGGTTGTGACCGCGGCCGACAACCGGCTCGAGGCCCCGCCCGGGCACACGGTCGGGCCGGCGCTATGGATTCATGCGGCCCAGTACAATTCCAAGCGCGTGATCAATCGCAGGCTCTCGCTGTCCACGACCGCGGCGGCCGATCCCAAAGCCGGGCGCGAGGCCAGCAAGCCGCCCGCCACTCATGCGCACTGAGGGCGACAGCGCAACTCGCCGCTTGCTCGTCTCCGCATGCGCGCGTAAACTCGATCCTCTCGAAAACCGCCGGGAACGATCCATTTCACTGGCAGGGTGGCGATGAAGAGGATCAATCAGTCTGTTAAATGGGGTGTGCGCTGCGGGCTCGTCGTCGCCGGCTGGGCCGCGATCGCGCGGGGGGAATCTCCGGTCTGCGATCAAGCGCCGATCTTTCCGCCCAATGCCAAGCACAATCATGCCTCGTGCGTGATCCAGACCAAACGGGGTGATCTGCTGGCGGCCTGGTATTCCGGCACCGGGGAGCGCCAGGCCGACGACGTCGTCATCGAAGCCGCGTGGCTCCCGGCCGGCAAATCCGCATGGGGACCCAGGTTCCTGATGGCCGACACGCCGGGTTACCCGGATTGCAACCCGGCGCTCTTCGCCGCGCCCGACGGCGCGATCTGGCTCTTCTGGCCGACGATTCTCGACCACCGATGGGAAGGCGCGCTGCTGAAATTCGCCGTTTGCGCTCAACCCTCGGACCCGTCGTCTCCCTGGAAATGGTCGCAGACCGGTGTCCTGCACATCACACCAAACAACTTTGCCAGCGAGATGGACCACGCCATCGCCGGGCTGAGCGCTGCGGAACAGACCCGGCACAGCTCCTTGGTGAAGGAACTGGTCGATCGATCGCACGACACGCTTTACCAGCGCCTGGGCTGGATGCCACGGGTTCATCCGCTCTTGCTTCCCTCCGGCCGGTGGATCTTGCCGCTCTATTCCGACACGTTTTCGGCGTCGATCATGGCCATTTCCGATGATCGGGGCCAGACCTGGACGGCCAGCCACGCGCTGATCGGCTTTGGCAATATCCAGCCGAGCCTCGTTCGGAAGAACGACGGCGAGATCGTCGCCTTCATGCGCGACAACGGTTCGCACCACAAAATCAAGCTCAGCACGTCGAAGGACAGCGGCATGACCTGGTCGCCAGTCGAGGATTCCAGCTTTCCCAACCCCGGAGCCGGGATCGAGGCAATCCGGCTGTCGAGCGGCCGCTGGGCGCTCGTCTATAACGACCTTCCGCGCGGCAGGAATTCCCTGGCCATCTCGGTTTCCGACGACGAAGGAAAAAGCTGGAAGTGGACGCGGCATCTCGAGCGATCAGAGCCCGGCAAGGGACAGTTTCACTATCCGTCCTTGCTCCAGGCGGCCGACGGATCGATCCACGTGACGTATACGTCGAGTCGACCCGGCGCGGGCAGCACGATCGCTCACGCCCGGTTGAACGAGGCCTGGCTGCTCACCAGCGAGCAAGATTGAACAATCGATCCGACCGCTAGCGCCGAGGGAACGTGACCGGCAAGCACGATCGCCGAGACTGGGGCTCGCACCCGCATTACCCGTGGTTCGTCGTGGGCCTGCTCTGGTTCTGCGGATTCTTCAACTATGCAGACCGGCAGGCGGTCTATTCGGTATTTCCGCTCCTCGAGACCGAGTTTCATCTGACCCCGACGCAGCTCGGTTTCATCGGCTCGGCGTTCGCGCTGGTCTATGCCCTGGCCTCGCCACTGGCGGGCTACACGGTCGACCGACTGTCGCGGCGGCTGCTCGTCGCGGCGGGGCTCACGTTCTGGAGCGTGGTCTGCGCGGCCACGGCCCTGTCGAGAAACTTCGGCCAGCTCTTCTTTTTTCGGGCCGCCGAGGGCCTGGGTGAGTCGTTCTATTTCCCGGCCTCAATGTCGGTACTGGCCGATTATCATGGACCGCGCACCCGGTCGCGCGCGATGAGCATCCACCAGACGAGCGTCTACCTGGGAATGGCCGGAGGGGCAGCTCTGGGAGGGTACCTGGGCGACCGCGCGGGATGGCGGTCCCCGTTCTGGGTACTCGGCCTGGCGGGGATGGCCTACGCGGTGTTTCTCGGAATCTCCCTGGTCGAACCGTCCCGGAACCTGGCCGAACGGAAAGAGGGACCGGAGCGGGCCGCAAGAGCGGAAGAACCGTCAGCAACCACCGATTCGCGTACGCTCTTCGAGAAGATCATGCGGATCGTGCGCACTCCGGCGGCCGCCTTGCTGCTCTGTGTGTTCCTGGGGGCGAACTTCGTGGCGGCCACGTTTCTGACCTGGCTTCCCAAATTCATCTTCGACCGGTTCGATCTTGGCCTGAGCGTGTCGTCATTCACGTCGACGTTCTGGCCGCTGGCCAGCCTTCCCGGCGCCCTGGCGGGCGGAGTCGCGGCCGACTGGGCCGCTCGGCGACGGCCCGGCGGCCGGATTTTGGTGCAATCCCTGGGGCTGATCCTGGCCGCGCCCTTTGTCTTCCTGACCGGGTGGGGAAGGTCGGTGCCGATCCTGATCGCCGGCTTGATCGGGTCCGGTCTATGCAAAGGAATTTATGATGCGAACATCTTTGCATCCCTCTACGACGTCATCCCTCCCGAGGACCGGGGCATCGCGGCCGGGCTGATGAACTGCGTGGGGTGGGCCGGGGGGTTCGCCGCCCCGACCTTGGCCGGGTTCGCCTCGGAATACTTTGGCATGGGCCGGGTCGTCGGCTCGACAGCAGCCATCTATCTGCTGGTCGGATTGCTCGCTCTCCTGGCGGCCCGGTTGGCAGAATCACGCCGCCTGAACCCAGAACACTGAACACGGATTAACGAAAGATCAGCAATGACCAAGCGCGAATATCAATGGGCAGCGCGGCGACATCAATGCCTTCTGCGGTCTCATGCTCGACAACATTGGCGTGATGATCCTGATGGCCGGCCTCCTGGTCGGCGGCTTCAAATTGCCCAGGTCCTTCGTCTTGACCCAGATGATCCCCGGCACCGCCGTCGGCGTCCTCGTCGGCGACCTGATCTACACCGCCATCGCCTTTCGCCTCGCCCGGCGCACCGGCCACGCCGCTGTCACCGCCATGCCGCTGGGCCTCGACACCCCCAGCACATTCGGGACTGTTTTTCTGATCATCGGTCCCGCCTACCAGACCGCCCTCGACAGGGGTCTGGATCCCGATCGAGCAGCACGTCACGCCTGGTTTTTAGGCATTTCCATGTTGCTGGTGTCAGGGGTTTTCAAAATCGCGTGTGCTCCCGTGTCGGCATGGATCCGCCGCACGGTTCCGCGGCGGGGTTGCTGGGCTCGTTGACAGCGATCGCCTTGGTCTTGATCAGCTTTCTGCCTGCGCTGGACATCACCGCTCACCCCGTCGCCGGGATGGTCGCGTTGGGACTGATGCTGGCCGCGTTGACGGCGCGCTGGCAGTTTCCGGGGCGGTTTCCCGGTGCATTGGGGGCTGTCGGCGTCGGTTGTTTGGTGTACTACGGCTTGCATTTCCTGGGATGGGGACCGGGCTTGGGCGCCGAGGGCGAGAATCCAGGCGCTTGCCGTCAGGGCGGTCCTGCCGGTCCCGGTGGCGGACTGGCTGAGATGGTTCGGGGGTTCCTGGCGAGAAGCGGTGAGTTATCTACCGGTCGCGATCCCGCTTGCTTTGGCGACGGTTGTCGGTGGGATCGACTGTTCCGAGAGTGCCTCGGCCGCCGGCGATGATTATCCGACCGGGCAGATCATAGCCGTTGAGGGACTGGCGTCGATGGTGGCGGGACTCTTCGGCGGAGTGATCCAGTCGACCCCCTATATCGGCCATCCTGCTTACAAGGCGATGGGAGCGCGGGCCGCTTATACTCTGGCGACGGCCCTGTTCGTGGGAGCGGCAGGGATTTTCGGGTTCTTTGACTGGATCTTCTTCTTGATTCCCAAGGCCGTGATCTTCCCGATCTTGATCTTCGTGGGTCTGGAGATCACGGCCCAATCATTTCACGCGACTCCGGTGCGGCATTACCCGGCCGTCGCTCTGGCATGCGTTCCGGCTCTGGCTTACTTGACGGTGCTGGCCTTCAACCAGATCGCACGCGACCTCAAGCCGTTCGCAGAGCTCCAGCCGCAGACTCAGCACTGGATCCAGACTGTCACCGTGCTTGCCGGCGGGGGTGGGTTCATCGTCACCAGCCTGCTGTGGGGAGCCGCACTGGCTCACTTGATCGACGGCAAGATCCGTCCCGTCGTCGCCACGCTGCTCTTGGCGGCCGTTTTTTCCTGGTTTGGCATCATCCATTCGCCATTACCCTCCAGCCCGATCCTGTCCCCTGGAGCCGTGATCCGTCAACTCCAGACCGAGGGCCGCGCCCAGGCCTCGGCCCAGCAAACGCCCTATCACTGGTCGGCCGCCTATTTGTTGACGGCGTGCGCACTGCTCGCACTCTACCGGTTCGGAACTCCGCCCGCTCCGCCGCCAACAGATATTTGATTTTCGCGAAATCGAGAATCGAAAAGCGAAAACCGATGGACGCGCAGCCCGTCCCGATATTACGCTATTCACACGATGCGTTTTTGCGTCGATGCTGCAAGTTCGGCACGTCGCCGCTTGGCTGGTATGAAAGTTGCTGCTAGCACGTTAGGCGACGAGCCAATCCAGCAGCTAGGGCCCCCGATCTCTCGCATTTCAACCTTGGCGTAGCCGCAGCCTCGGGATCGATCGGCTCGATCCGGATCACCCGAGCGCGTTCTCGTGCAGCAGGGGGTGCGCAATGAAGGCCTTGATTATTTAAGCGAGATGGAGTTTCTTGGTTCCCTTGGTCCGGGGCCACACTTTCGTCGAAGTGACGAAGAAAGAGCGAGACCGGCTCGTCATGCTCAAAGGAATCGGGGTCAGTCCGGGTGTGGTTGTCGGGGTGGCCCACCGGGTGGAGTCGGTGCTGGGCGCGATCGACCAGCAGACCCTCGAAAACCCGAGCCAGATACCGGCCGAGGTCGAGCGGTTTGAGTGGCGCTGGCTGAGGCCGCCGCGGAACTCGAGACGGTCGTCCAGAAGGTGGCCCAGGAACTGGGTACCAAAGAGGCCGAGATTTTCGAGAGCCACTTGCAGATTCTCAACGACCCGTCGTTGCGATCCAGGGTCTGCAACCTGATCGGAAAGCAGCACTTGACCGCGCTGTCGGCTCTCCAGTTCGTGATGAACAGCTTCGCGGCCCAGTTCGCGCAGTTCCAGCAAGATTCCTTTCGCGACCGGATGATCGACATCCGGGACGTGATCTTGAGGATCGAGTCGCATTTGAGCCGCAAATCGATCGGCCACTCCGATCCGGCCACCGAGTCGCGCAATGGCAATGGAAATGGCAACGGTGACGGGTCGGTGATCCTGGTCGCGCACGAGATTCTCCCCAGCCAGGCGGTGAGCCTGGGCGATCTGCCGATCGCGGGCATCGTGACCGAGCTGGGAGGCGGGACCAGCCACGTCGCGATCCTGGCACGCAGCCGCGGCATCCCGGCCGTCTCGGGCTTGGACGGGATCATGAACGAGGTCGAAAGCGGCGACCTCATGGTCGTCGACGGCCGCGACGGGATCGTGATCTTGCGGCCCGACCAGGAGGCGACGTCCGCTTATCGCAAGGTCCAGCGCGAATTCTTCAACCTCAAGGATCGCCTGATCTCCAATCGCGACCAGCCCGCCAAAAGCTCCGACGGCACCCCGGTGGAGCTTTACGCCAACATCAACAACCTGCCCGATGCCCAGGCAGCTCACAACGTCGGCGCGACCGGCGTCGGGCTCTTCCGGACCGAATACCTCTTCCTGACGCATCACGACGTGCCGGGGGAAGAGGAACAGTACGAGTATTACCGCCAGATCGTCACCAGCTCGCCCAACCAGACAATCACGATCCGCACTCTCGACCTGGGAGGCGACAAGACAGTCCCCTACCTCGGACGGCGCGGCGAGCCCAATCCCTTCATGGGCTGGCGGTCGACGCGTATCTTCTTCGAGAACCCCAAGCTCTTCATCACTCAGATCCGGGCAATCCTCCGCGCCGGTCGTCACGGCAAGGTGTCGATGCTCTTTCCCATGATCACGACGATCGAAGAGCTGATCTACGTCAACAACCTGGTCAAGGAAACGCGCGACAATCTCACGCGCGAGGGGGTCCTTTTCGGCGAAAACGTCAAGACCGGCGTGATGGTCGAAGTGCCCGCAGCCGCCGTCTGCATCGATGCCATCCTCCGCGAGACCGATTTCATCTCCATCGGCTCCAACGACTTGATCCAGTATCTTGTCGCCGCGGATCGAGACAACCCCAAGGTCGCCCACCTGTGCGAGGCCCTCGCACCGGCCATCTTTCGCGTCCTGCGCATGGTCCTCGATGCCTGCCACCGCACCGGCACCCCCGTCACCCTCTGCGGCGAGATGGCCGGCCAGCCGCGGTCGGTACTCGTTCTCTTCGGCATGGGACTGCGCCGCTTCAGCATGAGCCCGGCGTTCATTCCGACCATCAAGGAGCTGCTCGGCTCGGTGACCACCGCCCAGGCCGAGCGGTTCGCCCATCACGTGCTTCAATTGAGCAGCAGTGAAGAAATCCGATCTTACCTGACCGCCCGGCTGCACGAGGTGTCGAGCACGCTCGAAGTCTTCGACACGACCTGAAAACTGACGACGGCGCGGAGCACACGCGGCCCTCATCCGGTCGGCTTCGCCTCTTCCAGCCGGCGCTTCAAAAGGCGGCAGAGGTTGTCGATCTTTTCCAGTTTCTCGGGGTCGTCAAAGATCGATTCGGCGCGTCGCTTGAGATCCTGGATGTTGGTCTCGCTGATGTCGTCCAGGGCGTTGTTGGCTTCGCTCAAGCTGGCCTGGAAGCGATAGTAGAAATAGGGCCGCTTGACGATGGGCATGAGCTGTCTCATCAGGCCGTCCACCGTGTCGCTGCTGCCGTCGTAGGCGATGTCGATCAAGGGCCGGGCCCAGTGGAGCGTTCCCCACCGTCTGGCATCCTCGTAGTGGATCTGGGTGTTCAGCTCGCCGGTGCCCAGCGACAGGACCAGGTATTCGATCCCTTCGGGATGCGGCTCGTTGTCCGAGACCACCTCGACGGGGCGCTCGCTCTGCTTGGACCCCCCGGGCTGGCCCAGGTTGTCCAGGTCCTGCTGCCTCTGGCTGTTGATGCTGACGGCTTCAGCGTAGGCGCAGAGGGTCGGATTGTTGACGAAAACACCAGCGTCGATGAAGGTCAAGGGCGGCAAATGCGAGCCGCGCGGCCGGGCGATCTGATAGGGAGAAAAGTAGGTGGGGGCGGCCGAGGTGCACCGCGCGACCTCCCACATGCGGGGGTTGAACCGCCCGGATTGCTTGGACCGGGCCTTGCACTCGAGAAACTGAACGGGCGGCACGTCTCGATCTCGTAGCTGGTGATCAACACCTCCGTGATCGCCTGGCTCAGCTTGGTCTTCTCGCCCAGGTACTTCCGAAGCACTTTCTCAAATCGTTCCGACGGATACCGTTCGTCGATCAGGCCGTGCAGCGAGACAACATTCTGCCAGAACGAGTGGAAGACCTCCCTGCCGTCTTCTTCATAGAATGACACCATTTGCCGGGCGCGGAATCTGGGCCGGGTCGCCTTGTCGTCCTGCGGTACCGTCAGCCCCAGAGCCAGCACGCCGCCGGTCGACGTGCCCGCGATCAGGTCAAACAGCTCCGCGGTCCGCCGTCCCGTGCGCCGCTCGATCTCAGCCAGGATCATCGCCGGGATGATCCCGCGAATCCCGCCCCCGTCGATCGAGAGTATCGTGAAAAGAGGCATTCCATCAGTCCTCAGTCATTAGTCCTGAGCAAGAGTCTTCCTTTATAGTGTACGACGCTCGGTCAGCCCAATCCGGCAGCATGTTGCGGCGCGACAGTTCGGCTGATAATCTATCGTCTCCGGCGCGGTCGCATCATCCCGAACTGTGTCGGACGCTTACCGTGCCGCGACCGGCGGAATTGTACGACAACCGTTTCCCGATCATCGTTTCCTCCAGTTTCCAGGATCTGGGAATGATCCCCGGTCGATTTCGCAGGAGTGAGAAGCCAGCAAGCGGCTGACGTGCTTGCGGCTCTTTGTAAGTAATAATATCGTATGCATTTAGAGCCGCGAGTCACTTGGAACCGGTGGCGGCACGAGCTTTGCATAGGTGCTCCGAAAACGTCCATGGATTTTTGGAATCTGCGATGGCAAAACGTCTGAGTGTGAAAGAAATACTCGAGGCGGCGCGCAAGGGAGGGCCTGCGCAGCCGGCTGAGCCATCCGCCGATGCGCCCGAGGCAGATGCTCCGCCTGCCGAGGAGTCCACGCCTGCCGAGGAGTCCGCGGCAGTTGCCAGCGTCGAGGAAGCCGTCCCGGCGGCACCGGCGCCGCCAGTTCCCGCAGCAAACGTTCCGACGCCGTCGACTCTGGGACGTCCGTTGACGCTCAAGGAGAAGCTGGCGGCAGCACGCGCGGGTGGGGCAGCCCAGCCGGGCGCGGCGGCACCGGCTGCAGCGGCGGCGCCCAGGCGCCAGCACCGGTCGCCGCGGCCGCAGTCGAGCCGGTTGAAGAGGCCGCACCGGCCGCCGCCGAGACCAGAGCAGTCCCGCCTCCGGCCAAGCCGTTGGGGCGGCCGATGACCCTTCAAGAAAAACTGGCCGCCGCGCGAGGTGGCGGGGCTGCAGCCTCGGCTCCCGCGGCCGCCAAGCCGGCCGCTGCCAAGGCACCCGCCGCCGCGGCCGCCGCGCCGGCGAAAGCGTCCCGGGTTCTGCCTCCGCTCGACAAGATGACCGACCCTAAAGACCTGGCCGAGGCCGCACGGCAGGCAGCCAAAAAAGCCAAAGACCTGGCCGCAAAAACGGCCGAGCCGGCACCGGCCCGCCCGGCGCCCAAAGCCGCGCCCGCCAAGCCTCAAACTGTCCCGCCACGCCCCAGCCGCGAGCTCGCCGGAGCCGCTGCCGGCGCCGCGCCCGAGGGCGCCAGCCGCCGGGGCTTCATGATCGGCTCGCTCTTCGTCTCCTCGACCGTCGCCTGGATCGTGGCCGCCTGGTTTTCCTTCACCAGCGCCATTTCCGCCATGACGTTGATGTCTGTGCGCTTCATGTTCCCCAACGTCCTGGCCGAGCCTCCCACCACCATCAAGATCGGCCTCCTGTCGGATTTCGCTGCCGAAGACGTCAGCGACCGTTTCAAGGCCGAGTGGGGCTTCTGGGTCGTCCGGTCGGCCAAGTACCAGGGATCCGAGATCCTCTACGCCCTCCAGTCCGTTTGCACCCATCTGGGCTGCCCACCGAACTGGCTGGCCGCCGAGCAGAAATTCAAGTGCCCGTGCCACGGCAGCGGTTTCTACATCACCGGCATCAACTTCGAAGGCCCTGCACCGCGTCCCCTGGAACGATTCAAGGTCGCATACGCCGACGATGGCCAGTCGATCATGGTCGACAAGAGCCAGAAATACCAGGAAGAGCTGGGACAGTGGAAAGACCCCGATAGCTTCATTCCAGCGTGAGGACCGAGACTTGTCGATCCTGGATAAAATCGCCGATACCCAGCTTTGGAAGAGCGTCTTCCGGCACCCAATGCCCACCGACCGGCGCAACCGGGTCGTCGTGATGCTCACCAACTTCTTCCTCCATCTCCACCCCGTCAGCGTGCGGAAACAGGGCATCGCGCTGTCCTACACCTGGTGCATGGGCGGGACGACGTTTTTCCTGTTCATCGTCGAAACGGTGACGGGCGTCCTCTTGATGTTCTACTATCGGCCGACCCTGGAGCACGCCTACAACGACATCCTGGCGCTCCGCGATGTCACCACGCTCGGCATCCTCCGCGAGCTGCATCGCTGGGGGGCTCACGCCATGGTGATCGCCGTCTGGCTGCACATGTACCGCGTCTTTCTGACCGGAAGCTACAAGCCGCCACGGGAGTTCAACTGGGGCGTCGGCGTCATTCTGCTGGTCTTGACGCTCTTGCTCTCGTTCACCGGCTACCTCCTCCCATGGGACCAGCTCGCAATCTGGGCGATCACGGTCGGCTCGAACATGGCGCGAGCCACGCCAGGGCTCGGTGTCGAGGGGCCCGGGGCGTCGATGTTGAAATTGAACGGCGTCAGCCTGATCACCTCGGGCTCGGATGCCAAGTTTGCGCTCCTCGGGGGCCGGAGCGTCGGCGAGATGACCCTGAATCGGTTCTACGTGCTGCACTGCGTCGCCATCCCCCTGGCCGCGGCACTCTTGATCATGATTCACTTTTGGCGAGTGCGCAAGGACGGCGGCATCAGGCGCCGATGTGATCACTAACTATGCATCATCCAGACCTGACACCGGCTGTTCTGGCCGGGCTCGCGTGGTACTACCTGCTCGCCGCGGCGATGAACGCGGCCGCCGCCGCGTACGTGTCCTACGGCGAGATGGTCTCGGCGGGGGCCAGTCGGCTGGGCCTGGCTCCCAGGACCCGGAAACTGCCGGCCTGGCTGATCGGCGGTTATCTCGTCCTGTACAGCGTGGCCGTCCTCATGATCCTCGGGCGGCACGCCCTCCCCGGCGCCGTTTCGGTGGCGTACGCCATCTGTGGCGCGGCGAACGTGATCCTCGCCGTGATGGCCGCAGCCGACGCGGCGCATTTCGCCGAGCTCAAGGCCCACGGCCATGGCGAAGGAGACCCTTCAAGCCCCCCAAGCCTTGACGACCATCAGCCGGCCGTCGGCCTGGGCGGTCCAATCAACCGCACACTCTGGACCTTGATCTGGAGCGTGGCCGCGGTGATTTTCCAGGCGATGGGCCTCACCTATCTCCTGGGCGGAGAGATCTACCTGCCCCTCTTCTTCCGCAACGTCGTCGACCTGGTCGCCGGCCCGACCACGTTCTTCGTCGGAGCAACCCTCGGCTTCATCGCGCTCCTCCGCTACCGGCGGTTCTTCGCCAACGGCTTGGTCGGCTGGTCGATCGTCAACCTGTTCCTGCTCTTCTTCGGTCTCAGCATGACCGATTTCGACTTCCGCGAGATCGTCACCAAGCCCGACAATGTGCCGATCGTCGGCCTCTTGATACTCGTCGGTTATTTCCTCTGGTTCTCGCTCAGGCGCGCCGTGATCAACGACGCCCGGATCGCCCAGGGCCAGCCCAGCCTCGAAGAGCTCGAGCCCGAGAAGACCCTGTGCTGGCCCGACCTGGTCTACACCGAGCTCATCTGCATGGTGGTCCTGACGATCGTGCTGGTCGTCTGGGGGATCGCGCTCCAGGCCCCGCTCGAACAGCCGGCCAGCTCGACCGTCGCCCCCAACCCCTCCAAGGCACCCTGGTACTTCCTGGGCCTTCAGGAAATGCTCGTCTACTTCGACCCCTGGATGGCCGGCGTGGTGCTCCCTAGCATGATCATCGTCGGCCTGATCGCCATCCCCTACATCGATACCAACAAGAGCGGCAATGGCTACTTCACCTACAACGATCGCAAGTTTGCCTTCATCACGTTCCAGTACGGATTCGTCGTCCTCTGGGTGCTCCTGATCATCCTGGGGACGTTCCTCAGAGGCCCCAACTGGAACTTCTTCGGCCCTTACGAATACTGGGATCTGCACAAGGTGATCCCGCTCAATAATATCCAGCTCTCCGACATGATCTGGATCCAGCTTCTGGGCACGACCAAGCCTGAGAATTATTTGATGCGCGAGCTGCCGGGCATCGTGCTCTGCCTGGGCTATTTCGCGATCACCCCCTACGTGCTCTACCGCCTGTTCTTCAAGAAATATGCGGCCCAGGCAGGGATGCTGCGGTACATGACGCTGGCGGTGCTGCTCTTGTTCATGGCGGCCCTGCCGATCAAGATGGTCCTGCGCTGGACGCTCAATCTGAAATACATCGTGGCCATTCCCGAGTTGTTCTTCAATATTTGAGCAGAGTCCCCAGGATTCTTGACCATGCCGGCAACCGAGGAAACGTACCGACGCCAGCCGACCCTGCACCTGGTCTTCGCGCTCTCGTCGATCGCGATGCTGCTCTCGACCATCTGGATGGTGATGGCCGATCACTTGCGCCCCTGGAAGCAAGTGCAGCGCGATTTTCAGCAAGTCGAGCGCCAGAAGCTCGAACAGACCGAGCAGGAGAAGCTCAAGGAGCAGCAGCAAAAATCCAAGGATGAGATCAAGAAGATCGACGACGAGATCAAGGCGGCGGAATCCACGAGCGAGGGAGAGGCCGGCAAGCTCAGCGTTCTCCAGAAGGAGCTGGATCGAGCAGTCGCCAGCACCGAGGGGCTCGATATCGAGCGCCGCTTCAAGAAGGCCGAGCTCGACAGCAAGCGCAGTTTCTACGACGGCATGATCGATCGCGGCGAGGAGCGCGAGGCGCGCGAATATCTGCGGACGGTCGTCAAGAATACCGAGGGCGAGTTAGAGACCCTGACCAAAGAACTGGAAAAAGCCCAGAAGAAATCAAGCGAGAAGAAAGACGAGAAGGAGACGCTCTTAGGCCATGTCAGCGATCTCAAGGCCAAGAAAGACGCGCTCACCCGCGACGTCGATCGCGCGCAGCGCGTGATCGAGCAGAAAGACGCCCTCCACGGCGGCCCACTCCACTGGTACAGTGCGCCGATGGCCTTTATGAGAAGCCTTCCCGGCATCGACCTGATGCCTCCGACCAAGATCCAGCAGATCAGTCTCCCCGAGCTCTTGATCAACTACAATTTCAAGGAGGTTCCCCGGTACGACCGCTGTCAAACCTGCCACCAGGGAATCGACAAGCTGGGTTACGAAAAAGGTGTGGATGGCAAGGAAATGCCGCGGGTGTTCCGGACCCATCCGTTCTTCACAACGGGCGCAAAGACGCTCAATCCGCAGGGCAAAGAGGTCGACGCGGGGCTCTATCTCGACGCCAACGGCCCGCACCCGATCAACAGCTTCGGCTGCACGATCTGTCATGGCGGCCAGGGCTCGGGCACCGATTTCACGTTTGCCTCGCATACCCCCAACTCGCTCAAAGAGGCCAAGGATTGGGAGGAAGAGCATCAGTGGAAGGATTTCCACTTCTGGGATTTCCCGATGTATCCCAAGCGGTTCCTCGAGGCGACCTGCCTGAAGTGCCACACCCAGGTGACCGACATTCCCCAGGCGACCAAGCTCCAGGCCGGCTATCAGCGGATCGTCAAGTTTGGCTGCACCGGCTGCCACAATATCGGCGGCGAAGGCTCGCTCGGCCCCGACTTGACCGAGGAACGCCAGGTCGGCCCCAACCTGTCGCACATCGCCGCCAAGGACTCCAGGGAATGGGTGCTCAAATGGATCAAGAACCCGCACGCATTCCGGCCCGATTCGCGGATGCCTCGGTTCTACGGACTGTCGAACAACGGCGACGACAAGGACTGGCCCAAGAACCACGCCGAGATCCATGCGATCGCTCATTACCTGTTCACCAAGAGCACCCCGCCGGCCGACTTCGTCGATCCGCCGGCCAAGACCGACAAGGACCGGGGCAAGCGATTGTTCCTCGAGAAGGGCTGCCTGGCCTGCCACCAGCATCGGCCCTACGAGAAGTCGTCCAACCCCGAGTACAAGACCGACCCGGCGCTGACCTACGACCCCACGGGATTTCCGTCTGCGGTACAAGAGTATGCGAAGGCAGATTTCGGCCCCAACCTCTCGAACATGGCGGCCAAGTTTTCGGGCACGCCCAATGGCCTCAAGTGGCTGGCCAACTGGATCCAGGCTCCCGAGCGCTACCACCCCAAGAGCTTGATGCCCAACCTTCAGCTTGTTCAGCAGGACGCCGCCGACATCGCAAGCTGGATCCTGTCGGTGCCCGGCCAGTGGCCGGTCTCGGTCGAGGTCCCCAAGCTGGAATCGAAGGAAGTGAGCGAGGCGGTCGATGAGCTCGTGAAGCTCTATATCTCCAAGAGCGGGACCTTCAAGGACGCAAGCGGCAAATCGATCAGCAAGTCGCTCAGCGAGGTCAACGAATTCGTCGAGGGCCTGGCAACCAACGACAAGCTGATGTATCTGGGCGAGAAGACCATCTCCCGGCTGGGCTGCTTTGGCTGCCACACGATCCCCGGTTTCGAGAACGCCAAGCCGATCGGGACGGCGCTCAACGATTGGGGCCTCAAGAGCCCCGCCCGGCTCGATTACGGCCACATCGCCGAGTATCTCACCGACCCCGAGCATCCTCCCGATGAGAAGGGGGCTCGTGACGGCACCGACACCTTCTATCAAGAGAAGATCCAGCACGAGACCCGGATGGGGTTTCTCTACCAGAAGCTCCATCGGCCGCGGAGCTTCGACTGGCTGAAGAACAACGAGCGCTACAAGACGTGGGACGACCGGCTCCGGATGCCCCAGTTTGCGTGGGCCGACGATCCGGCCGCGATCGAGGAGATCATGACGTTCGTGCTGGGACTCACCAACGAACGGGTCCCTGCCAAGTATCTTGCCACGACCCACACGACCCCCGCCCGGACCGCCCTGGCCGAGGGTGCCAAGGTGCTCAACCGGTTCAACTGCGACGGCTGCCACGTGCTCGAAATGCCCAGGTTCGTCATCCCCAAGGGCGTCACGGTGGCCGAGGCAATGCCTGACTTCAAAGTCGACGTCCGGACGTCTTACTCCCAGCGGGCCAACGATTATATCCCCGCCCTCTACCCGGACCTGTCGTACGATCCCAAGAAGAATCTGGCTCCGAACGAGATCGAGAAGGCGCTCGTCCCCGACCCGGACGACGCAGCGCAGCCAATCACCATCGAGGGGATGCCGATCAGCCTCGACGAAAACAATCTGACGGTGCAGATCTGGAGCCCGGTATCGATCCGCGGCTACCAGTTCAACATCGCCGACAAGATCACCCTCGACCAGAACAAGATCGCCGACAACGCGGTGGTCGACCAAGGCAAGATCGCCGACAATGCGACGCTCGACCAGACCAGGACCAAGATCAAGAAGACGCCGGCGGTGGGTGGCAACTTCGCCTGGCTGTACTCGGCCCACCAGGCCGTCCAGACGAACAAGACGATGGACACGTTCTGGGACCGGCTGCCGCCGCCCTTGTTGCGCGAGGGGCAGAAGGTCCAGACGCCGTGGCTGGCGGCGTTCGTGAAAGATCCGCATATGATCCGCCAAGCCGCCCAGCTTCGAATGCCCCGGTTCCACTTCGGCAAGACCGACAAGGTCCCGTCGCGTGAAACCGAGCACCTTGCCGACTACTTCGCCGCACACGATAAGGCGGAATTCCCCTATCAGTCGATTTCCGAGCAGAACCCCAGTTATCTCGCCGAGCGCAACAAGGCTCATCCGGACTACCTGAACGCCGGTTGGCAGATCATGACGAACCCAGCGTCGCCCTGTCTCAATTGCCACGCCATCGGCCGGTCCAAGCCGACCGGGGGCGCGGCGGTCGTCAACGGGCCCGACCTCCGTGAGGTGGCGGGCCGGTTCCGTTCGCCGTATCTCGAGAAATGGATCGCCAACCCGCGACGCCTGGTTCCCTACACCGCGATGCCCCAGAACATCCTCCCTCACGGACCCCAGATCATGGTGCCCAAGACCTTCGAGGATCAACCGCTCGAGATGGTCCGGGCAGTTCGCGACACCTTGCTCAATTATGTCACGGCCGTCGAGCTTCAGCTCGCCAGCAACCCGGCCACTCCGGCTGCCGCGCCCGCTCCTGCGGCCGCGCCGGAACGCCCCCCAAGACTTCGAACAATTCCCCCTGATGACGAATCACCGAGAACCAAGGACTCATCTCATGTTCGCTTCCTGGATCCGCAGACCTGCCGTGGTCGGACTGAGCCTGGGCGCGACCCTGGCCGCTCTCGTGGCCGGTTGTGGCGGTCAGCCGACCGATCAGAGTGATATCAATGTGGTTGTCCCGTCTCCCGACGTGCACGTGGCGGCCAAGGGATCGGCAGCCGGTGCGCCGGCTGCGGCTCCGACCACCGGGGCACCCGCAGCGGCCGCCAAAGAGGCGGGCGGGGCTGCGCCGGCTGCGTCCGCGGTGGAGGGTTGGGGCACGCTCAAGGGTCAGATCGTCTTCGAGGGGACGCCCCCACCGCAAAAGGTCCTCGAAGAGAAGGGCAAGGCTGAAAAAGATCCGGACATGTGTGCCGTCGACAAGTCGATCGTATCCGAACGCCTCGTCATCGACGACGCCACCAAGGGCGTCAAGAACGTGCTGGTCTACCTGCCCCATCCCTCGCGGGTCAACGAAGATGCCAGAAAGGCGTTCACCGCCAAACCCGTCGAGTTCGACCAGAAGCAGTGTATCTTCCAGCCCCATGTTCTGGGGCTGATGGCGGGCGTCCCGGTGACACTCCGGTCGAGCGATCCCAAGAACCACAACGTCAACGTCAAGCTCAAGAACTCGACGTTCAACCAGGCGCTGGGCGGAGGCAAGTCGATGGACTTCACCCCCCCGTCTCCCGAGCGAACCCCGGGCGCCGTCGTCTGCGATATTCATCCGTGGATGTCGGCCTGGTGGATGGTCCTGGATAATCCCTACATCGCGGTGACCGATGCCCAGGGCAACTTTGAGATCAAGAACGTGCCGGCAGGTTCCCAGAAGGTCGTCGTCTGGCAGGAATTTGTGAAAGGTGGCGGATTCGTGACGCCGTCTTCGGGTGAAGCGATCACGATCAAGGCCAACGATCCGACGGTCCAGAACTTCAAGATCGATGCCAGCAAGCTGCTCCCGAGCGGCTGATCCGAAGAGGAAAACGATGAGACCGACTCGACGAGAAGGCCGCCGCCTACTGCGGCGCACGCCGATCATGATCGGGATCCTGGCGCTGGCCTGGCCAGCCCTGCATGGGCCGGCTAGAGCCGTGGCAGCTCCCGCATCCAGCGGCTTGGTTGCCGCTCTGGTCGTGGCCCAGCCCAAAACCGGAACCATCAAGGGACGCCTGATCTGGGGCGACGATAAAGTGCCACCGCCCAAGGTCCTGGTGGAGAAGGGCAAGTCCGACAAGAACCCCGACATTTGCGCCAAGGATGAGGCAATCCTTTCTCGGGATCTCCTGATCGACCCCAAGTCCAAGGGCGTCGCGTACGCATTCGCGTACCTCGTCCGTCCCAAAGGTGACAGCTCGGCTCAGGTCAAGGATCTGCTGGCCAAGAAGCCGAAAGTGGTCCTCGACCAGAAGGGATGCGAGTTCCAGCCCTACGCGCTTCCGTTCCACAAAGATCAGACGCTCTTGATCAAATCGAGCGATGCCACGAGCCATAACGTGCGCTATGCTGGTTTCAACAATCAAGGAATCAACCAGACGATCCTGGGCAATGGCGAGCTCGAGGTCAAACTGCTCGCCGACCGCCTGCCGATGGAGCTACACTGCGATATCCATCCCTGGATGAAAGGATACTTGATGGTCTTCGACCATCCGTTCTTCACCACGACGGGTTTGGATGGCTCGTTCGAGATCACGGGAATTCCCGCCGGCCAGCAGAACATCATCGTCTGGCAAAACAAGATCGGCTTCGTGACCCCTGGACTGGTCCGCGGCATGGCGGTGACGGTTCGGACCGGCGAGGTGACAGACCTGGGTGAGATCAAGATGGACCCCGCCAAGGTGAAATGACCTGGTCCCCGAGATCTCTTCCATGTGGCGCTACCGGATCGGCCGATTGCTGCAGGTGGCCGGTCTCTTGATCCTGCCGTTCGCCATCGTGTCTCAGCTCGAAGACGCAGTCGGTCTCGGGCAATCGCTGTTGATCTCCGCGGGCGGAGCCGCGGTTTTCTACGTCGGCTACGTGATCCAGCACCGCCCGTGAGCTAAACGCCGCGGCCGGTCAAGAGCGTTCCGGCCCGATCCCGAAATCGCAGCGGTCAACGATTGCTTCGCGTCATGATCAACTCCATGAAGTGAGTGCCAGCGAGCCAAGACGGACGCGAGGGAGGCCGGCTCGCACGGGGCATGGCTGCAAGAGACGAGCGGCCATGCGATAATTCTACCGATCCGGTTCCTGGCCCGGGGGAGCAAACCGACGACGGACTCCAGGCGCCCGCGGGCCCTGCCGGGCCTTCCGGAGACCCACTTCAATGGCCGCCGCCGAGACGCATCTCCTCTTCGGGTTGATCGCGCTTCAGGTTGGACTCATCGACCAGGCGCAGCTCGTCGCCGCATTCCAGGCCTGGGCCCGCGACAAGCGCCGGCCCCTGGCCGATCACCTGGCCGACCGGGGAGGTCCAGACTCCGACGGCCGGGCCGTCATCGAGGCGATGGTGGCCCTGCACGTCAAGACGCACGGCGGCAATGTCGACGAGAGCCTGGCCGCCGTCCCGTCGAGCCGGTCCACCTGCGCCAGCCTGGCCGGGCTGGGCGAGCCCGACATCGAAGCCACGCTCGAGCGCATGGCCCGCGCCAAAAACGGCCCAGCCACGGAGGCCGACGATGATGACTCGGAGGGCACAGCCACCTTATCCGTCGGCGCCCCCACCAGCGACGGCCAGCGATTTCGCATCCTGCGGCCCCATGCGCGGGGAGGGCTCGGTGCGGTCTTCGTGGCCCTGGATTGCGAACTGCACCGCGAGGTGGCGCTGAAGCAGATCCTCGAGAAGCACGCCGACGACCCGGACAGTCGCCAGCGATTTGTCGCCGAGGCCGAGATTACCGGCGGGCTGGAGCACCCCGGCGTCGTCCCCGTCTACGGCCTGGGCACGGATGCCGCCGGCCGGCCTTACTACGCGATGCGGTTCATCAAGGGGGATTCGCTCAAGGAAGCCATCGACCGCTTCCACAAGGACGAGGCGCTGAACAAAGATCCCGGCCGCCGGTCCCTGGAGCTGCGCAAGCTCCTGCGCCGCTTCACAGACGTTTGCAACGCCATCGACTACGCGCACTCCCGCGGGGTGATCCACCGCGACTTGAAACCAGCCAACATCATCGTGGGCAAGCACGGCGAGACCCTGGTGGTGGACTGGGGGTTGGCCAAGGCGGTCGGTCGCGCCGATCCATCGACCGGTGAGCAGACGATCGCGCCTTCGTCGAGCGGTTCGTCGGAGACGTTGCCGGGCAGCGCGCTGGGCACGCCCGCCTACATGAGCCCCGAGCAGGCGCGGGGCGAGCTGAACCGGCTGGGCCCGCGGTCCGACGTTTACAGCCTGGGCGCCACCCTTTACTGCCTGCTGACCGGCAAGCCGCCGTTCGAGAACGAGGACATCGGGGCCGTCCTGCACGCCGTGCAGGAGGGGCAATTTTCGCGGCCCTCCCAGCTCGATCTCTCGCTCGACAGGGCGTTGGAGGCCGTCTGCCTGAGGGCCATGGCCACGGGGCCCGAGAATCGATACCCCACTCCCAGGGCCCTGGCCGACGATCTGGACCGATGGATGGCTGACGAGCCCGTGACCGCCTGGCGCGAGCCGTTCTCGCGGCGTGCCCGGCGGTGGGCGCGCCGCAATCGAACGGCCGTGACGGCCGCGGGCGCGGCGGTGCTGGTGGCACTGGTCGGAACGGCGGTCGTGCTGGCGGTCCAGACGCGGGCCAATGCTGACCTCAAGGCGGCCAACGCCGAGCTGGCCATCGCCAACGCGCAGACGACCCGCGCCAACACCGAGCTGGCAGCCTCCAACCAGCGGGAGCGGGCACGCTTCGAGCTGGCCCAGGAGGCGATCAAGATGTTCCACACGGGAGTCAGCGCGGATCTGCTGCTCAAGCAGAAGGAGTTCGGCGCGCTGCGCACCAAGCTGCTGCGCGGTGCACAGGAGTTCTACCGCAAGCTGGAAGGGATGCTGGGGGGTCAGGCGGACCGGGACTCGCGGTTGGCGCTGGCGCGCCTACTTTGAGGTGGGCGAGCTCACCAGGCAACTCGATTCGAACAAGGATGCACTGGCGGTGCACCAGCGTGCCCTGGACTCTGTTCGAAGAGCTGGCGCGAAGGCCCGGCGGACGCGGTGCTGCAAGGCGAAATCGCAAGGAGCTATGCCGCCATCGCACTGCCACTCGCGTCGCTCGGGCAACAGGCCCAGGCCCTGGCAGCCGCCGGCCGCGCCCGCGCCATCGCCCGGAAACTGGCCGAGGCTGACCCCGCCGATATCGGGCGCCGCAGCGAGCTGGGGCGGGCCGAATATCTTTATGGAGACTTCCTCCGGAATACCCCTCGAGCCGGCGAGGGGCTGGAGGCGCTCGCTCGGGCGCGGGTCATCCAGGAGGACCTGGTGAGAAGCAACCCCTCGAACGAGCCGTTCCAGCTCGACCTCGCGCGGACGTGCGACGACCTGGCCATGGGCCTGATTCTGTTGGGCCGGACGGATGAGGCTCTGGCGGTCTGCGGCCGAGCGCGCGACCTGGTCGAGGGGCTGTTCCGGGGCAACCCGACCAATGCCCAGATCGCCCATGAGGTGCCGCGCACTCTCGGCAACCTGGCGATTGTGCTGGAGGTCGCAGGTCGTGACAACGAGGCGCTCGCGGCCCACGACCGGGCGCGTGAGGTGCTCGGCATGATCGGGGACGCCAATCCGACCCTCCTGTCCGTCACCCGCGATCGCGCCTGGGTCGACGCGATGACCGCCGGAATCCTGATCCGGAATGCACGGGATGCCGAAGCCCTCCCGTTGCTCGACCAGGCCCGGAAGGCCCGGGAGACCCTGGTGAAGTCGGGCAACGCCACCATCCGAGACCAGACGCAGCTCATCCGTATCCACAGGCGGATCGCGGGGATCCACACCCGGGCCGGGCGGACGTCCCAGGCGCTGGCATCGCGCGAACCGGCGCTGGCGGTCGCGACGAGGCTCGCCAATGCCCACCACAACGACCTCGGCATCCAGTCCGAACTGGCCTGGGCCTACCTGGAGATCGGCGACCTCCTCAGCGCGACCGGCACACCTTCGGAAGCGCTGCCCTGGCACGACAAGGCGGTGGCGATCGAGCGCAAGATGGTCGAGGCTGAGCTGTCTGGCTCGCGGTATTACCTTGCCGGCGGCTTGAAGCGCCGCGGGATCACGCTCCAGAAGTGCGGCCGCGCCGCCCTGGCGGTCTCGGCCTTCCGCGAGGCCATCGCCATTCTCGAAGGGTTCGAGCATCCGACATCCGTCCACATCTACGACCTCGCCTGTTCGCAATCGCGGCTCTTCGGCGTCGCCACCGATGCCGGCTCGGGTCTCATGGCCGCCGACGGTCAGGCCGCGGCGGACCAGGCGATCAAGACCCTGCGCCGCTCCTTCGCCGCTGGTTGGAAACAGCTTTCCCAAACGAAGGCCGACGCCGACCTGGACCCGATCCGCTCCCGGCCCGACTTCCAGATGCTGATGCTCGACATGGCCTTTCCGAAAGACCCGTTCGCGCGGCCGCTCTTGAACCGGTCTCGGCCAGGGTCGTTAAGGGGTGTCGTCAACTTTTCCCGGAAAGCCCTTGACCACCCGCCACAACTGTATTAAGATGATTAGTACAGTCAATCAAGGTGCCGTCATGCAGTATGAAATCTCCAGTGCGAGCCGCCTGCCGATTTACCAGCAACTGGTGCAACAGGTTCGCGAAGCGATCGCTCGCGGCGACCTGAAGCCGGAAGTGCAGTTGCCCTCGGTGCGCCAGCTTTCGCGCGATCTGGTGATCAATCCCAATACGGTTGCCCGAGCCTATACCGAGCTCGAGCGCGAGGGGTTGCTCAATAATCGCCCGGGCCGGGGCGTGTTCGTCGCCGAGCCGAAAGACGAGTTGACCAGAGAAACGCGGCGGCGGCGGTTGCTGGAGGTTCTCGACCGGTTCCTCACCGAAGCCGTGCACCTGGCGTTCTCGGAGGAGGAAGTCCTACGGCTCGTATCCACTCGAGCGAGGCAGTTTCAATGGAACGCGGCGAAGGCGGGCTTGAAATGAGCAGAAAGGCGCCTCGATGACGCATGCCATCCTCACAGAGCGGCTCACGAAATATTACGGCGTGCGCTGCGTGGTCAACTGCCTGAACCTGCGCGTCCCGGCCGGGACCGTCTATGGCTTCCTGGGGCGCAACGGAGCCGGCAAGTCGACGACGATCAGGATGCTGCTGGGGATGGCTCAGCCCAATTTTGGCCGGGTTGAGCTCCTGGGCCACGAGCTCGCCGACCTGCCTCCCGAGGTGCGGGCCCGCATTGCCTATCTGGCGGAAGGCCATCCGCTCTACGGCTGGATGACCGTCGCCGAAGCGGCTCGGTTCGGCAGCTCGTTCCATGCCGCACGCTGGAATCAGCGGCTGGTCGATCAGATTCTCGACCACTTCGAGATCCCGGCCCGCGCCAAGCTCCGCCGGCTGTCCAACGGCCAGCGGGCCAACGTCGCATTAGCACTGGCCATCGCCCCCGATCCCGACCTGCTCATCCTCGATGACCCCACGCTCGGCCTGGACACGGTCGCCCGCCGCGATTTCCTGATGTCGATGATCCATCTCGTGCAGCGCCAGGGGCGGACGATCCTGTTCAGCTCGCATATCCTGGCCGACGTCGAGCGCGTCGCCGACCGCATCGGCATCCTGGTCGACGGCGTGCTGCGGGTCGACTGCCCGACCGAGCACTTCAAGCAAAGCGTGAGCAAGCTGGTGCTCGAGTTCGCGGGCCGGCCTCCGGCGTTTCCCGGGTGCGCGGGCCTGGTTCAGGCGTGGGAGGTGGGCCACCGTCTCGAGCTCGTGATCGTCAACTTCGGGGCCCCGCAGCGCCAGGTGATCGAATCGCTGTCGCCCTTGGCCTGGGACGAGGTCGGGCTGAACCTCGAAGACGCCTTCGTCGACTACACACGCGGCCCGCGGCGGTCGTTGCCCGTTTTCGGTGAGGAAACGACGGAAGCTCAACCGAGCAAGAGCGATCGTGGAGCGGCATGATCATGATTGCACGCAAATTCTCTCTTCTGCGTCAGCTCGCGTGGGCGACGACCCTCGCGACCGGATTCGCCGCACTCTGGGGCATGCTGGTGGCCTGGCTGGGCACGTCGATTCAAAACGCCTTGCCGGCCGGGAATCCGGCGGTTTTCGAACGGCTCCAGGTCAGGTCCGATGGCACGCTCTTGATCCAGGGCTTCCCGCAAGACGGGGTATCCGAGGTGACCTATCGCGACTTGAAAGGCGTTGAGCAACGCGCTCCGGACAGAGACGACCTGCTCTCCGCCGTGTCTCTTTTCCACGCCCAGAACCCACCGGGCTTCTTTTCCCCACGGCCAGGCTGGTCGGAGAGGCTCACGGCCTTTGTGAATGAACGAGAGCCGACCGTCAACTGGTTCTTCGTGCACGACGGCGAGCCGGACGGAGCGGGGTACTTTGCCGGTTACGATCGCACGAGCAAGCGGCGGGTCGGTTTCATTGGGATGTCCGGCTTTCGAAAAGACCCGGTGCCGCCAGCCGAATGGATTCCCGTGCGAGGCAACCCGATAAGCTCGGCGCCGAGCTCGATCTATTCGGGCCACCAGTGGGTGCTCAGGCCCGAGGGCGGGGACGTGCCGCCGCGCTTGGTTTATCTGCCATCCGGAAGCCAACTGCGACAGGCCGACCTCGCCGCACACACGGTAACGACCGTCTTTGAAGCGCCCGAGCCGATCGAGTCGGTCGGAATTCCCATGCTCGCATACTGGTCCAATGGACACTCCTCGACGGAACAACCCATTCTGGTGCGGACGACGCAGCAGATCCATGAACTCGATCAGCAGCATCACGTCGTCAAGGTGTTCACCCTCCCGGCCGACGTCGACCGGCGGAACTACGTCGAGTGGCATGAGATCAAGACCGGCCAGGTCATCGCAATCGTCGGCCCGCTGTGGTCGACCGGCGGGCGAGACAACGTCATGAGACAGATGGTGTATCGGATCAAGGGCGATGGAGCGATCGAGGACCAGTTCCCGGTTGACTTGCAAACGGGATCGACCGCCCCGAACAAACAAGTGCAGGCCTTGTGGCTGGCTCTCGGGCTGCCGGTACCGGCGATCGTATCGGCGATCGGCCTCGTCGTTGTGATCGCGACCGATCACCCACAGGGCTATGCCGCGGCCGTGGCGGTCCTCCTGAAAGATTCAGGGCTCAGCATAATCGCGGTCCTCGCTCTGTCAATCGTCCTGGCCATCCTGGCCCATCGGAGAAGTCGTGCGTTCGGCCTTTCCGGCGCGAGCAAATCAGTTGGTCGGTGTTTGTGCTCCTTTTCGGCCTGCCGGCTTACGTGGGCTTTCGACTGTATCGTCGTTGGCCGATCCGGCAGCCCTGTCCGAGTTGCCACGCTCAGGCTCCCCGCGACCGTGTGACGTGCGCGGAGTGCGGAACACGATTTCCGGATCCTTCGCTGAAAGGAACCGAGATCTTCGCCTGAAGCGACGGCGGAGCACCCGTGGAGGGTGACGCGGCTGAATCGATGCTCGGTCGTTGATCGGATCGATACGTCCTTGCGGGAGAGAGCAAAAATGGTCCTGGCCATCGTGAAGAAGGAGCTGCGTGAAACACGGGTATTCACCGCTCTGGCGCTTGGACTGTATTTCATCTATCTGAGCAAGCTGACGGGCCTTTGGGGACGCCTGCTCGATTCGATTTTCGCCTGGGTCCCCGGAATGAGCGTGGAACTGCCCGATGTCCCGTTTGTTGAAGGTCCATTCCTGAGGATTTTGCTCTTCATTGGAGCCGCTCTGGCGATCACCCTGGGGTTCCGGCAATCGGCCTGGGAGCCCAGCCAGGGGACGGCCCAGTACCTCCTGCATCTTCCGCTCAAGCGCCGAGCCATCTTCTTGACGAAGCTGACGACGGGGATCGGCCTCTTGCTCGGGTGCACGCTGCTTCCCATCCTGATCTACGGGACCTGGGCCGCCATGCCGGCGACGCATGCCGGCCCATTCGAATGGTCGATGACGTGGCCTGCGTTCCTGGTCTGGCTCTCCATGCCGCTCGTGTATCTTGGGGCGTTTGCGAGCGGCATTCGCCCGGCACGCTGGTTCGGCTCGCGGCTCTTGCCCCTCTTCTCCGTGGCGGTGGCCGGCTCCATCCTGGGAGCCGTGTCGCTATGGTGGCCGATCGCACTGCCGCTCCTGTTGCTCGTGGCGGCCGTGCTCGTCAGCGATATCCTCTGGGAAGTTGAGACACGCGATTTTTGACACTTCTCGCTGAACACCTCCCAGAAATTCGGCAGGCGCCGATCTCTGTCCACAGCTGACTCGTGCCACATACCAACCCGAAGCGTGAGCGAGGGAGCTGGCGTGGCGCCGCAAGGAACTCGCGGCATCCCTCGCTGACGCTTCGGGTTAGTGTTGCCCTTCCGCTTCGACCCGGTGGTGTTCAGCGAGGAGACTCCGATTTTTGAGCCCCCTCCTGCGCGGGCTCGACCCGGGCAATCAGGCCAGAAAGTCCTCGGGGCCGACCCCGAAGTATCGCGCGAGAATCCCGATGTGCCGGCGGGTCAGTTTCTTCTTGCCGTGGAGGACTTCAGAAATCGTCGACATCGGGATCCGTACGTCGGCCGAAAGCTTGGCCTGAGTAATGCCCCGCGCGTCGATGAGATGCCTCACGCAAGGTTCAACCGGTTCCAAGCGATCACATCGATTCCGTACCGAGGAGACCGAACATACCAGCCCGACGCGCCAGCGAGGCGAATGCCGCCGAACCCTCGCCGGCGCGTCGGGCTGGTCTGCCTTGAGTCGCTCCGCCCGATTTCCTCACATCACGCCGGCTGTGCCGGATATGCCGTTTGCGGCCCCAAAGAAATCTGGGAAATCTGTAGCCGGAGACGCCAGATCGATTTATGTTTCTTAAGTAAACAAGATGGTCCGGCAGGGCGCCATCCAGTCATGGCTGTCCGGCCCGTCACATCAGTCTGGAACTCACTAATTACCAAAGAGTAACGACCGAGGACTCCGGATCATGCCAATCTCCGCCACCAAAAGAAAATCGAACAAGAAAAACGCCCAAAAAAGCACTGGGCCACGTACAGCCGCTGGTAAGAACGCCGTGCGGTTCAACTCGGTAACCCACGGGGCCACGGCGAAAACCCCGGTGCTGCCGTGGGAGGAGCAGGCGCTCTTCGACAAGCGGATTCTCGGCTACAAGACATGGGTTCAGCCCGAGGGAGACCTTGAGAACTCCATCGTGGAAGAGCTGACCCTGGCCTCCTGGCAACTGGAAAGGGCGACACTCTCGAATGTCGCCAGGGTGACTTTCAACATCCATACGGCGAGGGCCGAGGAGTTGCGTCTGGCGCAGCACGAAGCCGCCGCGCTCGGCCAACGGCTGTTCTTTGACCAGCACGGGCCGTTGCCGCTGCATCCGAGATCGGAATTCGAGGCTCGTGAGCCGCGGACAGTCTGGTCAAAGACTGCCGACGATCCCGATCATCCCAGCCGGCTGGTGATGTCCCTGGAGGCAACCCGGGCGGGCTGTCGATGGCTCCTGGACCGCTGGACCGAGCTCCGCGACCGGCTCGAATCCGGCGAATGCTGGCACGCTCCCGAGAAGCTCAAAGCCGTCAGGCTGCTGGGGAAGCTTCCCTATGACGCCGCCGACGAACGCGAGGTCACACAGATTTACCTCTGTTGCCACGTGATCGACCCCCGAGAGCGGGACGACCCCTTCTTCGAGATCGCCTCCGACATGGAGAAAACCGACTACAAGCGGTTCCGGGAGCGGCTGGCCCGGCGGAATGTCGAGTCGATGCGTCCCGCCGACTCAGTCGCAGCTCGGGCACATTTGCTCGACCTGGTCGATTGGAAAATCGACCGGCTGAACACGCTGGCCGACCAGCGGCTGGCGTTCGACGACGCCATGAACGCACTCAAAACCGACATCATGGGCTTCGACGATAGCGACGAAGGCGAGCGGCTCCGCCGCCACGCCGCGACCTGCCAGCGAGCAATGCACCGCGCGATCGCCACAATCATCAAGATGCGCAAAGACCTCCCACCTCCGGAACTCGACCTGATCGAAGACAGGCGCCTCCCGCGGGAGGCCGGGACTGGCGAGCCGGCAATCGAAGATCGATACTCGGCGATCGAAAATGGGGAGCCGCTCGCCGCGACGGTGAACGACGAGAACCGTGAAACCCCAGATCAACTCGCGGTATTCGAGCTGAGAACGGAAAGCCAAACAGCGGAGACTGTGAATCGACAAAGCAAAGCCACCGACGCTGGCGATGCGACACAAGTCCAAGCAGCGGTCGACGTTCAGGAGCCCGAAATGAACGCCGCCAACAGCGAGAATCTCGCTGTCGAAGACAAACCGGCCGCAGTCGAACTTGAGCAAGACGAACAGATCCACGCCGCAGCCGTCGACGACGAGCACGAACTTCCCAATTGGCCCGCGGAGGACACCATCGTCCCGGCTCCCGACCACGAACCCACGGTCGAGAGCACCTGTCCACAAGTCGAAGTCGCAACACGAAACGAAGAACCAACGGCATCGGAGACGAAGGCAATGGGACCAGGGGCAAACGACAGCCAAAGGGCGGTGCCAGACTTGACTGGGGTTCTCTCTCGAGCAGCCTGGGAGAGGATCACGGCCCTGGCAGCCCGCAAGAGACGCGAGGACCGCCAAAATCGCCGGGAAATGAACGATGGCGGCGAGTGTGACCGCGCGAAGTGTGACAAGGACTATGCGAAATTCGTCGCCGGGATCGAGGCGTACATCAACCTACCGTCATCTCTATCAGAGATGCGTCGTTCAATCAGGGAACGCACGGAATCACCCGGCCCGAGTCAGGACCCAAGAGCGGAATTCGGCTGTGCGGAAAGCCCGGAGACGGTTTGAACAGTTCAGCCCAGGGCATCCCCGTGCGTTGATGAGCAGTCGGCCTCTGGCCTGGTGAGCATCTCTGGGTGCCACTGGTCGTACCCGCAATAGTGTCCGGGATTCGTCTTCACCAAATCTTCTCTTGCGCTATTTGGGGGGGGTTGGCCAAGCTGTCCCTTAATGGCGGCCAAGAAGCGATCCCCACAACCGGCTACACCTTCCCGAAATCGCAAGCGACTCGAGTCGGAGTTGTCGCGTCTGCCGATCTGGCCCGAGCAGGTCGTCGGGGCCAAGCACGTCCACTCCCTCGAACGGCTCATCGACCAACTGCGGGAACAAGATCCCCACGGCAATCGCGACCTTTTCCTCGACGATGTCTTTGTCGCCTACCTCCTTGCCTTTTTCAACCCCGCGCTGCGAACCCTCAGAACCATGGAGGATTTCAGCCAGACGCGACAAGCTCAGAAACACCTTACCATCAGGAAACTCTGCAAAAGCACCCTCTCCGACTTCAACAAGTTGGCCGACCCGACCCGATTGCAGCCGATCCTCGATCACCTCCGGCGAGAAGTCCTCAAACCGGGGCAGGCCAAAGCCGCCGAGCCGCTCTGCGCGCTGCACCGTCAGATCTTGGCCGTGGACGGCACCTTCCTCAAAGCCGCCGCCGCCGTCACATGGGCGATCCGCCGACGGGGCAGTAAAACCGGGGCCCGACTCGATTTCCACGTTGATGTCGAGACCTGGCTCCCGGAGTTGATCGTCATCCCCGAGCACGGCGAAGGCGAGGCGAAAACCGCCCTGGATACGATCACTTGCAATGCGATTCACATCTACGATCGAGGGATTTTCAGCTTCGAGTTGATCGAGGCCCACCCCCCCAAGGCCGCTGATTTCGTGATGCGGATTCGGGAGCCGGGACCGCGCTGTCCCAAGCTCGAAACCGTTGAGATCCGTGAACTGACTCAAGACGCCCGCGACGCCAACGTCATCAGTGACCGCCTCGTACGTTTGGTTGGTTCGGCTCATCGCAAGGCGCCGAACATGGTTCTCCGCGAGGTGGTGATCGTCTCCCCGGACGACCCCGGGAATCCGGTCTATCTGCTGACAACCTTGCTCGACCTCGACGCGTCGGTCATTGGAATCTTGTACCGGAATCGGTGGCAAATCGAGCTGTTTTTCCGCTGGGTGAAATCGTACGCCAGGTTCGACCACCTGATCAGCCACAGCCGCGAGGGGGTGTTGCTGAACTTCTACGTAGCCGTGATCGGTGTTACGTTGCTTTACCTCCATACGGGCCATCGTCCCAGCAAGTACCTGTTCACGATGATGGGAATGGTGGCCAACGGATCGGCGAGCTTGGACGAGATCATGCCAATCCTTCGGGAGCGGGAACGACAATGCCAGATGCAGCGCGACCGAGTCGCGCGGCAGCGTGCCGAAAAAACCAAATAAGTGATTCGGGCCAGTCCGCGCGCCGCGGCCGAGGTCGCGCCGCCGCATGCGCGGTGATCGCCCTCGATTTGTCACCGAGCCAACGAGAGCAAAGCTGAGAGGCAAAGATGCAGTGAATTTGCTCATAAGAACGTCTTTGCATGCGGAATCCCGGACACTATTGCGTACCCGACCAGTGTCCTGATTCCTTGGACGAACACGCAAGGCTAGGCATCGCCCTCGGGCAAGGACCGGAGGTCGTCGGACCTCAACCATCGAGCCCGAGCCCCCGTTCCGAGTCGCAATTGCCCAAATACCATGCACACACGCTCACCCGTTGGGCGAGACGAGAAGGTCGCGCGTCGACGGTCGAGGAATCGATGTATGGCGATGCTGGTCCGGCCGATCGTCGGTCCTTCCGCTGTTTTGCCTTGGTCCGCCCTCATCCTTCATCCTTCATCCTTCATCCTTTCGTCTTTGCGGTATTCAATTTGCCGTTGCAGAGACTCACAGGTTTCGTTTCCAATGAAATGAGGAAAATGAGAAAAATCGGTCGCCGCACCTGGTCTCGTCTCGTTAATCATGGCGCACCTAGACTCGACTTGGTGAGTGGAGATCCCCTCGATACCGCGCCGTAACTTGATATGTGATCCGGCAGACGGTCAGCCGTCACTCCAGGAAGGGAGCTCCGCAGGTTGGCGAGATCACCCCGGTCCTCCTCCTCACAGGCATCCCTGACCGGCAGGACTGACCCTGACCGACAACGATGGGGTAGGGAGGGTCAGATCATGAGCTGGTACCGATCGAGCATGAGTAGGCCGGTCCGCCTGGTGCGACCATTCGCCATCCTCTGGGTGATCGGGCTGGTTGCTCACGCAGCGTGGGGGCAGGCTCCCAGCCGGCTGTCGTCGAAGTTCTATCCGGACTCGAGCGACACCGCCGAGAAGTTTCTGCGCAGCGCAGCCAACCATGCGCACGAGCGGCAATGGTCCGAGGCGATCGAGATCTACCAGCGAGTCATCGACCAGTTCGGCGACAAGGTCGCGAAGGTTCCCCGGGACGAGCCCGGCCCCGACACGTCCAGCGATTTTACGCTCTATGTGGAAGCTCGCCGGTTCTGCCACCGCGCTGGCCCAGCTTCCGCCCGATGCCAGGGCGATTTACCGCAACCGGTACAACGGCGTTGCCGAGCGTTGGTTTCGTCAAGGTGCGAGCCAGCGGGACATCGCCACGCTCCGCCGGGTGGTCGACCAGGCTTTTTGCAGCGACTGGGGCGACGACGCCTTGGAGCTTCTGGGAGATCTGGCCTTTCAAGACGGGCGGTTCGGTGAAGCGCTTTCCGATTACCGCCGGCTAGTCCCCGACCGCGCGGGTGACCCTGCCGTCTTGATCCATCCTGATCCCTCGGTCGATCTGGCCCGGGTGGCCGCCAAGAAACTGCTATGCCGGGCGGCTGCCGGCGAATATCCCCCTGGTCCGACCGATCTGGCCGAACTGGTACGGCTGTATCCGGGCGCAACCGGATCGCTGGCCGGCCGTAGCGGGGAATACGCCCAGACCGTCAAAGAGGCCCTCGAGTCCGACAACCTGGGCCCGGTGGCTCAGCCTGACAGCCGCTGGCCGACCTTCGCGGGCTCGTTCCGGCGCACCAAGGTCGTCCCGGGCCCGATCGACGTGGGCTCGATGCAGTGGCGGGTCGAGCTCGAAAAGGTCTCGGCCCGAAATGCCAGCATCAACTCGCGCGGCATGATCACCGGGCCGATTACCACTCCGGCAGACCGACTGCTCGCGTTTCACCCGATTGTGCTCGGAGACCAGGTGATTGTTTGCGATGGGGCGCGGGTCCTGGCGTACAACTTGAATGATCGCCCGCTCGACGGCGAGGCAACGGCCGAGAGGCTGGTCGAGCCGGCCTGGAAGCATCCCGGCGACGACGACGCCCAGGGCCCGCAGGTGCACCAGGTGCATTCGGGGATTCCCCGCTACACGTTGACGGCCTATGGCCGCCGGATCTACGCGCGGATGGGTGCGACGAGCAACGCGTTTTTCACGGGCGGAATGGGCCCAATGGGCGGGCGAGGGGCCGTCAGCTCGATCGTGGCCCTCGACTGGAACGACCAGGGCAAGCTGATCTGGGAGCAGAAGTCCACTTCGATCACGCTGCCCAACCGGCAGCCCGATCGCACCAACAATCGAATCAGCTTCGAAGGGACGCCCGTCGCCGATGCCCGCAGCGTGTACGTCGCGGTGACCGATCGCCGCGACCAGCCGGCCGCGTACATCGCATGCTATGACGCCGCCACCGGCGCCAGCCGCTGGATCCGCTACGTGGGCTCGGCCGCGCTCGAAGCCGACAACTTCTTCGGCATGGGAATCCCGATGCAAATGGGGATGAGCGCATCCGGCGACTTCAATCATCGGCTCCTCTCGCTCGACGGCCCAACGCTCTACTACCAGACCAACCTGGGCGCTTTGGTCGCGGTGGACGCCGAGACCGGGGCCACTCTCTGGGTGGCGACCTACCCGCGGCAGGAGCCCAATCATCATGGCAGCGAGCGCGATCTCAACCCGGCGGTCGTCCACGACGGCCGCGTCTTCATCGCCCCCAGCGACGCCGATGCCGTGTTCGCCTTCGACGCCGCCAGCGGCCGCCTGAGCTGGAAAACCGAGCGGATCAGCGACGACGTCAAGCTCACTCACCTCCTCGGCGTGGCCAAAGACCGCTTGATTGCCACCGGCAATCGCGTCCTCCTCTTCGACGTCAAGACCGGCGCACTCGTCCATGCCTGGCCCGACGCCGGCAAAGCCCTGGAAGGCTACGGCCGCGGACTCCTGGCCGGCGACCTCATCTACTGGCCGACCCAGAACGAGATCCAGGTCCTCGACCAGCGGACCGCCCTGCGCCCACTGCCGCCCATCAAGCTGCTCGAGAACTTTCACTGCAAGGGGGGAAACCTGGTCGCCGGCGACGGCTACCTGATCGTCGCGCAATCCGACGGACTGGTCGTGTTCTGCCAGAACAGCCGCTTGATCGAACGGTATCGCCAGGAAATCGTCAAAGCACCCGACCGCGCCGCCAATTACTTCCGCGTGGCTCGGGCGGCCGAGGCGATCGGCCAGGATTCGCTCGCGCTCGAGATGTACGGCGAGGCCACCAAGAAGGCCAGGCCCAACGAGACAATCGACGGATTCTCGCTGTCGAGCGCCGCCCGGGATCATCAGTTTCACCTGCTCATGCGGGTGGCCGGCCAGGCGCGGCGAGCCCGCCACTGGGATGAAGCTGCCGCCGCTCTCGGGTCCGCCGGCCAGGTCGCCAGGTTCGATCCCGAGCGGCTCCAGGCCGAGCTGATGCTCGCCGACGTGCTGCTCGACGCAGCCAGGCCGGGAGAGGCCGTGGCGATCTGCCAGCGGCTCCTCGCCGACGAACGGTTGCGACCGCTCGCCGTCGCCGCGCCCGACGGCCGCCGCACCGTCCGCGCCGACCTCCTGATCGCCGACCGCTTGAACTCGCTCGTCCACGAGCACGGGCGCAGTGTCTATGAGCCCTACGACCGCGAAGCCGCTCGACTCTTCAAGAAAGGAACGGCTGACAAAGACCCTCGCCTGCTCGACCTGGTCTGCCGCGCCTATCCTGAAGCACTGATCGTGCCCGATGCCCTTCTCGAGCTGGGCGCGCTTCACGAACGGGCGAATCGGCTCACCGAAGCGACCCATGCTTACAAGCGATTGCTGATGGCGAATTCCGACGAACAGCATCGCGCCATGGCGAGCTGGCGTCTGACGCGCGTCTACCAGGAGCGCAAGCTTTTCCTGGCAGCGCGCGACAGCCTCCTGGAGCTGCAAGCGCGGTTCCCGGCGATTCATCTCAAGCTGGAGAGCCGCGACGCGACGGTCGCCGAGCTGGTCGCCGCCGAGCTGGCGCGGCCCAGGTTCAAAGAGCTCGTCGCCGATCTTGCGGTACCGGCCGTCACGCTCCCGCTCATCCGCCGCTGGCATTTGCAGGCCCCCGAGGGTCAGTCAATCCGCCTGGTCTGGGCCCAGGGGTTTGCCCCGTCGTCCGAGTCCGGCCGGCTCTTCCTGGTCGAGAAAGGGACCCTGCGATTCCTCGACCCGACGACCGGAGTGCCCCGGTGGTCGTCGGAGCTGGCAGCGCCGGCGGTCTGGGCAGGCTACCTCTCCGACAAGCTGATCGTGGCGACGCCGCGTCAGATCTTCGGTCTCGAGCTGGCACAGGGGGTCATTCAATGGCGGTACGAGCTGCCCCGATCGGACGGCGATCCCAGGCCGGACCCGTTTGCCAACGCCAACCCGATCGACGCCGCCCAGCGGAATGACCGCCCCGGCGCCGACCCGCTGGCAGAGTTTCAGATCGTCAAGGGACGCGTCTTCTGCCTCCGAGGCCGCCGCGAGCTGATCGCCCTCGACGGCGATACCGGCGCCCTCGACTGGTCGTTCTCGTCGCCGCCCGGTGAAATCAACCCCAATCTCTGGATCGGCGCCGATCGCATCGTCCTTCAGGTCGACAAACCCAACCAGCTCCTGGTGCTCCGGACCGACGACGGCCAGCGGGTCACACGGGTCGCCCTCGCCGACAATGAGCTCCTGGAGCGCCCGCCCATGCCGCTCGATGAGGATTCGGTCTTGCTCGTGCCCGACCGCCGCACCGTCAAGCGGTTCGACCTCAAGCACGGGCAAACCCAGTGGGTCTATCAGGAAAGCAAAGACCTGCCGGTCAACGGCCCGCCTCGCCTGCTCGGCAATCCGGAACACCTGCTCGTCTTGCACGACGGCCGGCTGCTGATTCGACTCGACCCGGCCACAGGCTCCAAGCGCTGGTCGTGCCTGCTCGGCATCGAAGACCTGAGCGAGCGGCCAGACGCTTCGGTCTGCGATGACAACGCATTCTACTGCGTTAATATTGAAAATATTTACGGCAGCATGCGCCAGGCACTCCGCGCGGTATCGCTCGCCGATGGCAGCCGGTTGTGGTCGCGCCATCTGGCGGGGCCGCAGGATGCCATCTGGTCGGTCGCGCTTTCCCAGCGCTGCGTGATTGCCTATCCCGGCTCGACTCGCCTGACCGATGGGGGCGAGATCGTCAACCTGCCCGTGATCCTCAGGCGGCGCGACTCAGGCGCGCTTGTGCAGCGGTTCGTGATTCCAACCTCGATCACCGGCGTCACATTCAAGATCGATCCACGCGGGGCCCTCTTGGCCACGTCACGGGGCGTGTGGACCCTGGGTTCCCGGGAGGCCGGCCAGTCCCCCGTCTCGGAGCGACTCAGATAAACCTTTACCGATCAATTCACCGCTAGAAAGAACACCCGAGGTATGCCCGTGAGTGACCCGACCCCCGCCGAAGCACCACCCAGCGACGACGACCTCGCGGCCGTCGAGCGATTGAAGGACGCATTCACGAAGCTCAAGGCCGAGATGGCCAAGGTCATCGTCGGTCAAAATGCCGTCCTCGAAGAGCTGCTGATCGCCATCTTTGCGCGCGGCCACTGTCTTTTGATCGGAGTGCCCGGCCTGGCCAAAACGCTGATGATCCACACCATGGCCGACGCCCTCAACCTGAGCTACAACCGGATCCAGTTTACTCCCGACCTCATGCCCTCGGATATCACGGGTACGGAAGTCATCCAGGAAGACAAGGCCACCGGCGTGCGCCAGTTCAAGTTCCTGAGGGGACCGGTTTTTGCCAATATCGTGCTTGCCGACGAGATCAACCGCACGCCCCCCAAGACCCAGGCCGCCCTTCTGGAGTCGATGCAGGAGCGCCAGGTCACAGTCGGGGGCGAGCGGCATCGGCTGCCTGATCCGTTCTTCGTGCTGGCGACCCAGAATCCGATCGAGCAGGAAGGAACCTATCCCTTGCCCGAGGCCCAGCTCGACCGGTTCATGCTCAACATCATGGTCAATTACCCCTCCGAGGAGGAAGAGCTCGACATCGTGCGGCTCACCACCTCGGTCTACCGGCCTGCGGTGTCCAAGGTCCTCTCCGGCGCCGACATTTTGGCGCTCCAGGAGCTCGTCCGCAAGGTGCCGATCGCCGACCACGTTGCCCGCTACGCGGTCCGATTGACGCGCAACACGCGCCGCGACAAGGACAACCTCAGCTTTGTGCGCGACTATGTGAGCTGGGGAGCGGGCCCGCGGGCCAGCCAGTACCTGGTGCTGGCGGCAAAGGCCCGCGCGGTCTTGCACGGCCGGTATCATGTGTCGACCGACGACATTCGCTCGGTCGCCGGCCCGGTGCTAAGGCATCGGATCATCACCAACTTCAACGCCGAAGCCGAGGGCCTCAAGCCCGACGACCTCGTCGACCGCCTGATCAAGTCGATCCCTGTCGACGAGCACGAGGCCGATCAAAGTGGAAAACTACCAAAAATATTTAGATCCGCACACGTTGGCTAGCCTCGAGGGCCTGGATCTCCAGGCCCGAATGGTCGTCGAAGGCTACGTCGCCGGGATGCATCCCAGCCCGTACCACGGCTTCTCCGTCGAGTTCGCCGAGCATCGCGAATACGTGCCGGGCGATGACATCCGGCACATCGACTGGAAGGTCTGGTCCAAGACCGACAAGCTTTATCTCAAGCAGTACGAAGAGGAAACCAACCTCCTTCTCTATCTGCTCCTGGATACCAGCGAGTCCATGGGCTATGCCTCGGGCGACAATGTCACCAAGCTCCAGTACGCGCAGTATATCGCGGCGGCCCTGGCCTATCTGGTGCTCCAGCAGCAAGACTCGGTCGGCCTGGTCGTCTTCGACGCCGCGGTGCGGCGCTATCTCAAGCCGGCGGGCCATCTGTCCCAGCTCAAGGAAGTGATCCATCTCCTGGACGTGACCCCCGCCCGCGAGAAATCGGACCTTGGCCTGGTCTTCAACGACCTGGCCGAGCGGTTCAAGAAGCGGGGAATCGTGGCCGTTTTTTCCGATCTGTTCGACGACGTCAACCGGATCGTCACCGGCCTCAAGCATTTCCGGCATCGCCGTCACGAGGTGATCGTGTTTCAGATCCTCGATCCCGCCGAGATCGAGTTTCCGTTCCGGGACCCGACGTTGTTCAAAGGGCTGGAAGACATGCCCGGAATCATGACCGACCCGCACGCGCTCAAGCGCGCCTATCAAGCGGAGATCGGCTCGTTCCTCAAGGAGCTCGAGAAGGCCTGCCGCATGGCCGACATCGACTTTGTTCCGCTCCGCACCGATCAGAGCCTCGAAATCCCTCTTTCAAGTTACCTTGCTTCGCGTTCGGCTCGAGTCCGTTAGGGTCAGGTCACGCTGAGTACAGGAGCCGCCCGTGTCGTTTCCGCTGTTATGGGCCCTGGGGTTTGCCAACGTTCCGCTCTTGTACGGGCTGGCGGCGGCGGCGATCCCCATCGTGATCCATCTCTTGAACCGCCGCAAGTTTCGCCAGGTGACCTGGGCCGCCATGCAGTTCCTGCTGGCGGCCGTCCGCAAGAATCGTCGCCGCATCAGGATCGAGCAGTGGCTGCTCCTGGCGATCCGGACGCTGATCATCCTCTTGGTGGTGGCCGCGATGGCCAAGCCGTTTCTCGAGACGTTCGGCGCCGTGATCACCGGCCGGCGCACTCACCGCGTGCTCGTGATCGATGCGTCGCTCTCGATGGGATACAACTCGGGCGAGTCGAGCCGGTTCGACCAGGCCAAGGCGCTGGCGGCGCAGCTCGTCAAGGACTCGCGCCCGGGCGATGCCGCGAGCATCATCCTGATGGGAGACCCGCCGCGGGTGGTCATTGGTGACCCCACCCAGAACCTCGGTGAGGTCAGGAAGGAGATCGACGAGTTGGCCATCACCCACGGCGGCACCAACCTCGCGGCCACCTTCGAGGCCGTCGACCGTGTGCTCGAGGTTTCACCGATTCCCCAGAAAGAGGTCGTGTTCTTGACCGACCTCCAGGCCACGAGCTGGAAGCCGCCGGAAGGGAGCGCCGCTGCGCTCAAGCTGCTGGTCGCCCGGCTGGAACAGCGGCGGCCGCGCAGCGTGGTCGTCGACCTGGGAAAATCGGGCGGCGAGAATCGCGCCGTGACCGGGCTTGCGCTCACCTCCCCGGTGGTGACCGTCGGCGCCAGCGTCGTCTTCGCGCGGTCGTGCACAACTTCGGCTCAAACCGTGCCGACAACATCGCGGTACGGCTCACCGCCGACGGCCGCTTGGGACCCGAGGAGACCCTCGATCTGCCGGCCGCCGAAGACGTACCGACCGTCTTCCGCCAGCAATTCACCACAGCGGGCGACCATGTCATCGAGGTCTCGATCAATGACGACCCTTTGATTCTCGACAATCGCCGCTGGCTGGTCGTGCGGGTCCGCGAGTCGCTGAACGTGCTCCTGGTCGACGGCCACTACAAGTCCGAGCCCTACCAGGCCGAGACCGACTATCTGGCCGAGGCCCTGGCGCCGCACGAAGAATCGCCCGGGCAGCCCCCGCCGATCCGCGTGGAAGTCGTCTCCTGGTCGCAGCTCTCCCATCGCGAGCTGCCGAAGTACGACGTGCTCGTGCTCTGCAACGTCGCCCAGTTCAGCCGCCCCGAAGTGTCGGCACTGGAAGATTACTTGAAGCAGGGCGGCGGTGTGATCGTCTTCGGCGGAGACCAGGTAGTCGCCGAGAACTACAACCGCCTGCTCTACGATGACGGCAAGGGATTACTGCCGGCCGCGATCGGCCCCAGCGTGGGTGACGCCGCCAAGAAGGAAGCCGCATTTTTCTTCAATCCGCTCGGATACCGCCACCCGATCGTTTCCGAGTATCAGGACCAGGCCGACTCGGTCACCGCGGGGCTGACCCAGGCATTTTCCTGGCAATATCACAAGCTCCTGCGTCAGAAGGGGTCAAAGGCGGACGTTGCCCTGGCCTTCGAGAACGGCGATCCGGCCATCATCGAAGCCAAGCGCCACCGCGGGATGGTGATCCTGGTCGCGACCTCGGCGGATATGGGCTGGACGACCTGGCCGGTCCACAAAAGCTACCTGCCGGTCATGCAGCAGATGGTGCTGGAAGCCTCCGCAAGCCGGCTGTCCGAGCAGAACATTCGGGTCGGCCAGCCCTTTGACCAGTCGTTTCCGCGGGAGGGCGCCGGCGCGGCGGTCACCGTGGTGACACCCAAGGGACAACCCATGAACGGCAAGCTCCAGCCCTCCGGCGGAGTCAGCCAGTTCCACTTCGAGCAGACCGAGCTGTCTGGTCGTTATCAACTGACAATCGGCCCGCCCCTGGCGCTTGAGTCTTCGTTTGCCGCCAACACCGACCCCGCCGAGAGCGATCTCACCAAGCTCGACAAGGCCGGCCTGGCCGAAGTCGTACCGGGCTGGAATTTTCTCTATCTGACCAATTCACGCGAGCTCATCGAAGACGCCAGCTCGGTCGGCCGCCGCGGCGAGCTGCACCGTCCGCTCCTGTATGGCCTGCTCATCCTGCTCCTCTTGGAGTCGATCCTGGCGTGGAGATTCGGCCATCATGATTCTTCATCCTGAGGTGGCGTGCACGTGACTTACTGGAACTCGATCCTCCACAGCTTGGCCGACCGCCTGGGCGTGGCTCCTCCCCAGGCCGGAGAGGCAATCAACCCGCGCATCCGGCTCGACCAGCCGTGGCCGCAGTGGCTTCTGGTCTTCACGGTGCTCGGCAGCGTGGTCTTGATCATCTGGCTCTATCGCCATGAAGGCAAGGCGCCGTTCCTCTCGAAGGTGCTTCTGGCCGCGGTGCGGATCACGCTCGTTTTGCTCGCGATCTTCATGCTGTCGGAGGCCGTCCTCTCCGTCGAGCGCACCGGGCTGCCGTACCTGACGATCCTGGTCGACGATTCGGCCAGCCAGCGCATCGCCGACCAGTATGAAAAGCCCGAGGTAAAAGCCGCGCTCGACGCGCTCGCGGCGCCCGAGGGTAACGGCCAGGCGACGCGCCTGGCCGTCGCCAAGGGGTTGATCCTCAAAGACCGGGCCAGGCTGATCCGCGACCTGGAGAAGCAGCACAAGGTGCGGTTCTATCTGGTCTCGAACGCGGCGCGGCTGCTCACGGAAGTCGATCGGCCCGAGGACGTCGCCAAGGCGGTGGAGAAGCTGCGTGCGATCGAGGCCACCGGCAGCCAGTCACGCTTGGGCGACGGGCTCCGCCACGTCCTGACCGAGCTCCGCGGCGCGCCACCGTCGGCGATCGTCCTTTTTTCCGACGGCCAGACGACCGAGGGCGAGCCGCTGTCGAAGGTGGCGGAGCTGGCTGACAAGAAGGGTGTTCCTCTCTTTACCGTCGGCCTGGGCAGCGACGAGCCCGCGCGCGACATCGAGCTCACGGAGCTCCTGGTCGACGACGTCGTGTTCGTGGACGACGCCGTGCGGTTCCAGGCAAAGCTGCTGGCCCGTGGGTTCTCGGGCGAGAAGGTCGTGGTCCGGCTCAAAGAGCTCGACTCCGCCGGCGGCAGTCCCGGTGCGGCTCGCGAGGTCGCGTCCAAGGAGGTCGAAGCACCTCCGGATAGCACCAGCCGGCGCGTCGAGCTGGTGTACCACCCCAAGATCACCGGAGAGCGCACCTTCATCATGGAGGTAGACCAGCGCCCCCGTGAGCTTCAGACCGATAACAATCGCATCGAGCGCGTGATCACAGTCCGCCGCGAGAAGCTGAAAGTCCTCTACGTCGACAGCGAGCCGCGCTACGAGTTCCGCTATCTCAAGAACTACCTCGAGCGCGACGACACGATCGACCTCCACGTGGTCCTGTTGTCGTCCGATCCGGAATACAGCGAGCAAGACCGGTCGGCCCTGCCGACTTTCCCCGCCGCCAAGGACGACCTGTTCGCCTACGACGTCGTGATCATGGGCGATGCCGACACCAGCTTCTTGAGCCAGTCGCAGATGCAGAACCTGGTCGAGTTCGTCACCGACAAGGGTGGAGGCGTTCTGTTCATTGCGGGAGAGTTGTTCAACCCTCTCTCGTACGGCGCCACGCCTCTGAACGTTTTGCTGCCGATCGAGCTCTCCGATGCCCGCAACCCGACGGCCGTGGGCACTTCGGTCAGCTCGTTCCGCCCCGGGCTGACCCTGGAAGGCCGCAGCAGCCCGATCTTTCGGTTCGGCGATGACGATGCCGCGAGCATGCAGATCTGGCAGAAGCTTCCCCCGCTGTTCTGGTACTTCGAGGCGCCCCGCAAGAAGCCCGCGGCACTGGTCCTGGCCGAGCATCCGACCGTCGCGGGCGCCGACGGCAAGCTCCCGCTGATCCTCTACCAGTTTGTGGGCCACGGCAAGGCGATGTTCCATGCCTTCGACGACACCTGGCGGTGGCGGTTCCGTGCCGGCGACCAGTATTTCGGCCGCTTCTGGGTGCAAACGGTCCGATTCCTGGCTCGGTCGCGGCTGGTCGGCCAGCGCCAGGCGGAGATCCAGACCGACCGCCGCCGGTACCAGCGCGGGCAGCCCATCCAGTTGCGAGTCCGTTTCCCCAACCCGGCGTTGGCCCCGAAAAACGGCGATATCGTGGTCCAGGTCGAACGAGCCGGCCAGGGCCCGCGCAAGCTCACGCTCAAGCTGGCGCCCGGCACGACCAATGTCTTCGAGGGGCGCTTCCCCAGGCCGCCGAGGGCGAATACGACGTCCGGCTCTTGCCGCCTCCTGTCCTCGATGGACCGATCCCCATGACAAGTTTTCGCGTCGAAGCTCCCGTAAACGAGTTTGAGCGCATTGAAATGAATGGTCCGGAGCTGCTCCGTGCCGCAGAGTCCACCGGCGGCAAGTTTTACACGGCACTGACCGCGGAAGGTCTGTTCAAAGATTTGCCCAAGCCCGCCAAGGTTCCGCTCGACACCGATCCGCCGATTCCTCTCTGGAACACCTGGCCGGTGCTCAGCGTGTTTCTGGCCTTGATTACGGCGGAGTGGGTTTTCAGAAAACGCAAACAAATGGTATAATTCTTGCTTGGTCGATGGCGTACGCGTGGTTGAGAGCGCGGTGTCGAGGGCACGGGTGACGACAGCCTGTATTCACGAAATGAAGACGGTCCGGCGCGTCCGGCCCGGGAGGTCAGATTGACTCCTCGTCAACTGGAATCGCGGATCAAGGGGCTGCGGGCTTCGGTCAGGCGTCTCTTGGCGATGCACGGCCTGAGCTGGATGGTCGGTCTGATCGTCCCGCTCCTGATCCTGGCGGGTCTGGCCGACTGGGCATTCCACTTGGACGCCGTCATTCGAGCGGTCCTGCTGGCGGCCATTGCCGGCTTTGCGCTCTGGCTGGCAATTCGGTATGTGCTTCGCCCCTTGTTCATCCGGTTTGCCGACCTGGACATCGCCATGCGGATCGAGCAACGATGGCCCGGATTGAACGACCGCCTGGCCAGCACCATACAGTTCCTGCATCTCGATCAAGGCGACCCTCGCCACGGCTCGGCGGCCTTGCGCAGCGACCGTCCGCCAGGCGGTCGAGGAATCGAGCTCGATCGACTTTCGCCAGGTCATCGATAGGAAGCCGGTCTGGCGCGCCCTGGGGATGGCGGCCGCTGCGGCGCTGGTCGCAACGGGCGTCGCTGTCGTCGCGCCCGTGTCGGCGCGGATTGCGATGCACCGGCTGTTCGTGCCGTTCGGATCAGTCGGCTGGCCGCAAGAGACGCACCTCGTCCTCGACCAGAGTGCAACGATGCTCAAGGTCGCGCGGGGCGACTCGTTCAACCTCTCGGTGCGCGTCAAGAAGGGCGACAAGATTCCGGAATCGGCCGTTGTGGCGTATCACTTCGCCGACGGCGAGGACTCCGGCGAGCCCCTCCGCTCGGCCGAAGGCGGCGAATTCCGCGGGCGAATCGAGTCGGTCAATCAGCCGTTCCACTTCTCGGTCACCGCGGGTGATGACACGACCTCGATCCGCGACGTGCCGGTGGCGGTCGTTCCCCCTCCGACCTTGAAATCACTCACGCTCCGGCTCGTCGCCCCCTCGTATACCGGGTTGCCGGCCCAGGTGCTGGCGCCGGGTCTGACGCAGCTTCGCGCCCTGGAGGGCACCCGGCTCGAGATGGACGCGCTCGGCAACAAGCCCCTCGCGCACGCCGAGCTCAGGGTCGGCGAGACTCCAGCCGGCAGCGAGCTGACGTTTGACGCGGCGCGCACCCGGTTCCAAACCTCGCTCACAGTGAAGAACAACTTCACGTTTTGGTTTGACCTGAAGGATACCGAGGGCTTTCGGAACCGCGATGCTGTCCGGTACGACGTGCGGTCGTTCCCCGACGAGTCGCCCCGCGTCCTGATCGACGAGCCCAAGTCCGACCGCGACGTCCCGGCGGATGCGACCGTTCCCGTCAAGGTCGCGTTCGATGACGATTTCGGTCTCCACTCCGGCCGGCTGATCTACCGGCTGGCCACCGGCGACTCCGAACCCCACGAACAGGTCGTGATCCCCCTCTGGGCAGCCAGCGAGCCTGGCCGCGACCCTGGCGCCAATCGCTTCGTCAAGCACCAGGAAGTCGCACACGACTGGCAGCTAGAGCCCCTCAAGCTGCCGGTCGGAACCCTCATCACGTTCTATGCTGAAGCACGTGATTTCGACCTCGTCAAGGGACCGAAGTTCGGCAAGAGCCGCGAGATCCGCCTGCGAATCGTCTCCAAGGACGACGCCACCCGCCAGATCGACGACGAGCGGCGCGAGCTGCGCGAGGAAATCGCCCGCGTCCTCACGATGCAGAAGCAAGCGATCACGCCGGTCGACAACGCCATCCGCAGCTTGAAGGATACCGATCGGCTCCAGCCCGGGGAGCGCGACAACCTGAACAATGCGGGGATGATTCAGCGCCAGATCAATAGCCGCATCAACAATCGAGACGACAGTGCCCCGGCCCGCATCCGCCGCATCCTCGACAACCTCAAGAATTTCAAGATCTCCAATCCCGATGCCCAGAAGCAGATGGAAGACATGCTCGCGCGTTTGGGAGTCATCCGCGACCGGCATCTCGGGCCCGCTGAACAAGAGCTCGCCCGCGCCGTCAAGAACCTCGATGAGAATGCGGCGCCCGGGTCTCCTGCCGCGGAATCGAGATCAAGCAACCCGTCTGCCGAGGCATCGAAGGGAAGCAACGAGAAGCGCGCTCAAGCGCCAAGAATGCCCCGTCTGCCGAGGCATCGAAGGGAAGCAGTGAGAAGGGTGCCTCCAGCGCGAAGGCTGCCCAGCGTGGCGACGCATCGAAGGCAGGCACTGAAAAGGGCGCCTCCAGCACCAAGAATGCCCAGCGTGGCGACGCGGCCCAGGGTGCCAGCGCGAAGGGTGCGACCCCCAAGGATGCAGCCGGCGATTCGAACAAGCACGCCCAGCCTTCTGACCAGCGCAGCGGTCAGCCCGAGAAGGGCGCCGACCCCGCGAAAACCGCACTCGCCGAGGCCAAGACCAACCAGAAGGCCATTGCCGACGAGCTCCAGAAAATGCTCGATGGGCTGAGTGAATTCGAGACGTACCGCGGCGTCGTCAAGGATGCTCAGGACCTGCTCAAGCAACAGGAGCAGGCGATGAAGCAGACGACGGAGGCGGCTGAGAAACCCGAACTGTTCGGCAAACCCCTCGACGCCCTGACTCCGGAACAAAAGGCCGAGCTGGGCTCCCTGTCGTCTCGCCAGTCTCAGGTTGGCAAGGGGTTACAGAACTTGCTCGAGCGGATGGGAGAGATGGCCCGCCGGCTCGACGAGTCGGATCCGCTGGCGTCTTCGGCGATGCGCGAAGCCGCGCAAGAGAGCCAGAGGCAAGGTACCGTCGGCAAGATGGGAGAGGCCGCCGACCAGTTGGAACGCAACCAGATGGGGCAGGCCAGGGCGCGGCAGGATCAGGCCCGCGACGAGTTGCGAGATCTCGTCGACGCCATCCAGAACCGCCGCGAGCACGAGCTCGCCAGGCTGGTCAAGGAGCTCAAGAACGCCGAGAACGAGCTCGCAAAAACCCGCGCCCGGCAAGCCCAGAACCTCAAGAAGACGCGCGAAGCCCAGAAGAACCCCGATGCCCAGAAGCGGCGCGACCAGTTGAAGCGCCTGGCCAAGGAACAGGCTGAGATCAAGAAGGATCTGGACCGCCAGCTTCAGAGGCTGGCCAAGCTGAGCGCCGACCGAGCCGCCCGGGCCGGACAGAGCGCGACCGGCCGGATGAGCCGCGCGGAGGGAAACCTCGATGAAGATCAGGGCGACGAGGCCGGCAAGCAGCAGGAGGAGGCCTTGGCCGACCTCGAGGACGCCCAGGACGAGCTTGAAGAAGCGCGGCGCGACGCCGAGGAGCAACTGGCCGTCGAGCAGCTCGCCCGGATGGGCGATCGGCTCAAGTCCATCGCCGACCGGCAAGGCAAGGTTGTCTCCGAAACGTCCTCCTACGAAGCCTTGCGGCAGAAAGCCCAGGGCAGGCTGACCATCGCGCAGGCGCCGGGGTCCGCGGGCTCGGCGAGGTCCAGAAGGGCCTCAAGGAAGAGACGGCCGAGCTCACCGAGAGTCTTGAAGGCGCACCCGTCTTCGCGCTGACTCTGCGCCGTGCCTCGAAGAGCATGGAAACCACCGCACAGCGGCTCCAGGAGCTCAAGACCGACAAGCCCACGGTGGAAGCCGCCAAGTCCGCCTCGGAACGATTCAAGCAGCTTCTCGAATCGCTGAAGGCCAATGCGGGCGGCGGCGGCCAGCAAGGCGGGGGTGGCGGCGGAGGTGGTGGTGGCGGCGGCGGAGCCGGCAATGGCGACGGCATCCCGGCGACCGCTCAGCTCAAGATGCTCAAGTCGCTCCAGCAGGAAATCAACGAGAGAACCGAAGCCTACGACGAGCTGATAAGGCGCAACAAGACGCTGACTCCCGAACAGGTGGCCGACGTACAGAGGTTGGCCCAGGAGCAGGGGGTCCTGGCTGATCTGGTGCGCGACCTGACCCGTCCGAAACGAGCAGACGGAGAGGAATGACTCATGATCGCGAGCCGCTATCGATTGATCGTGACCCTGCTTCTGGGCGTCACCGCAGCGGGAGGCGGCGCCTGGGCGCAGGAAGGCAAATCCAAGGACGACGCGCTCGATTCCTTGCTCGAGAAACTGGCGGGCTCCAAGGGTGGCTCCTCGAATCCGGCCAAGGCCGCCAAGCCGGCGGAAAAAACCAAGACGCCGAAATCGGCGCCCGGCCGTTTCCCCGACGCATCGAAGGATCGTGCCGGTTCGGCGAAATCGTCGACCGGCCAGTCCGGCAAAGGTACCAAGACCGCTCCCGCCAAGCCCTCCACACCCGGATCATCCGGCTCGGGGGCCGTCGCCCCCAAGGACCAGGCGCTCGACGACCTTCTCCAGAAGCTCGGCGAGTCCAAAGACACACCCACCCCGGAAGAGCACCCGAGGAGCCGGGGCCCGGGCCAGGAGCCCACGCAGCCGCCGCCCTCAGGCAAGCCGGGCCCGGCGAAGCTCGGCGGCAAAGACAAGGAAATCGACGATCGGCTCGAGGAATACGCCGGCAGAAAGCGGAAGCGGCGTCCTGACGACGAACAGAGACAAGGCCCGGTCGGCGAGATCATCAAGGAGATGCGCGACGTCGAGAAGCGACTGGGCAAGCCCGACCCCAGCGAGGACACTCAAAACAAGCAGAAGCAGATCGTCAAGCGAATCGAAACGCTGATTGAACAAGTCAGCCAGTCGGGCTCGTCCGCCGGACGGCTGGTCATGCGGCGCACTCGGCAGCCGGGCCAGCAGCCGGGGCAGGAGGGCGATCGGGAGGGCGCCATGGCCCGGGGGGCGCCGCTCACCAAGCCGGCGAAGCCGACCAGCCAGCATTCCACCGCCAGCGGCAAGGACGTGTGGGGTCATCTACCGGCCGAGCTGCGCACGATCATGGAGAACACCTTCAAAGAAACCGAGCTTTCGGCCAAGTCGGAAATGATCAGCCGGTACTTTCTATCGATCAGCAAGGGTAAACTCCGCCGGGAGGAGTGACGTCATGCCCGAGAAGCCCGCCGCCGCGTTTTGGGCTCAGGGAGCCGCAGCAGTCGCGCTCATGCTCCTCCTGTCGCCTTGCATGGTAGAGGCCCAGCAACCGGACAAGGAGCCGACCAAATCGGTCGAGGGTTTCGGCGAAGCCCGCCGGGGAGATATCCCCGAAGGGACGCTCGAAATGATGACCAAGGAAACCGACGATGCCATCAAGCTCGGCCTGGCTTACCTGGCTCGCACCCAGAACAGCGACGGCTCGTTCGGGACAGGCACATACCGTGGCAACATCGCCGTGACCAGCCTCGCCGGACTGGCGTTCATGGCGTCAGGGTCGAGCCCGGGCCGCGGCCCTTACGGGCCCCAGATCGACAAGGCGCTCGCCTATGTGATGATCAACACATCGCCGTCGGGCTTCATCGCGGTCGCCGCATCGTCGACCCACGGTCCGATGTATTCACATGGCTTCGGCACTCTGTTTCTCGCCGAAGCCTACGGAATGACGCATCGGCCGGAGATTCGTGAGAAGCTGCAAAAAGCCGTCCGGCTGATCGTGGACAGCCAGAACATCGAGGGGGGCTGGCGCTATCAGCCCGTGCGCCGCGACGCCGATCTCTCGGTGACCATCTGCCAGATCAATGCGTTGCGGGCGGCACGAAACGCCGGACTGTATGTTCCCAAGGAGACCGTCGACGCCTGCATCCGCTACGTCAAGAAATCCCAGAATCACGACGGCGGGTTCCGCTATATGCTCCAGGGAGGTGCGAGCGCTTTCCCCCGGTCGGCTGCCGGCGTGGTTGCGCTCCAAAGCGCCGGCGAATACGACACCAAAGAGGTCCGCGACGGGGTTGCTTATCTGCGGGAGTACACCCGCGAGATCAAGCTGGGGAACCGTTACAGTCACTATTACTACGGTCATTACTACGCCGCCCAGGCAATGTGGCTGCGGGGCGGCGACGATTGGGCGCAGTGGTACCCGGCCATCCGCGACGAGCTCTTGAGGCGCCAGACCGCCACGGGCTTCTGGCACGACAGCATCTGCAATGAATACGGCTCGGCCATGGCGCTCATCATCCTCCAGATCCCCAACAACTATCTGCCCATCTTTCAGCGCTAGAGCAACCAGAGGTTTCGCGTGATCGCTGCCGTGGTTCAGGGGCTTCCGGATCGCATCGGAATCGCTTTACGCGATCGAGGCGCCGCCACGGCACGAGGGCTGACTGCGCTCCCGGCCGGCGCACTTGCGCTCTTCCTGGTCCTCGCCAGTGGTTCGTGGGCGCAGCAGCCGGGGAAGACGGTCGAAGGGTTCGGCGAGTCCAGGAGAGGTGACGTGCCCGACGGCACTCTCGCCCTCATGACCGCCGAGACCGACCAGGCCATCGAGAGCGGCCTGGCGTGGCTGAGTCGCGTCCAGAATCCTGACGGCTCGTTCGGCGCAGGAGCTTACCGGGGCAATATCGCGGTGACCAGCCTCGCCGGGTTGGCATTCATGGCATCGGGGTCGAGCCCGGGCCGTGGCCCCCACGGGGCGCACATCGACAAGGCCCTCGCCTATGTGATGGCAAATACCTCACCGTCGGGCTTCATCGTGGTCGCCAGATCAGCCACTCACGGACCAATGTACTCGCATGGGTTTGGCACACTGTTTCTGGCCGAAGCGTACGGAATGACCCATCGGCCCGAGATCCGCGAGAAGCTTCAAAAGGCCGTCCGCCTGATCGTCGACTGCCAGAACATCGAGGGAGGCTGGCGCTATCAGCCCGTGCGTCGTGATGCCGATCTCTCGGTGACGATCTGCCAGATCAATGCGCTGCGTGCCGCACGCAATGCGGGCCTCTACGTACCGAAGGATACAGTCGACGCCTGCATCCGCTACGTGAAGAAGTCCCAGAATCACGATGGAGGCTTCCGCTACCAGCTTCAGGGAGGGGCGACCAGCGAGTTTCCCCGGTCGGCGGCCGGTGTCGTCGCGCTCCAGAGCGCCGGCGAGTACGATTCCAAGGAAGTCCGCGACGGCATCGCCTATCTCCGTCAATCCGCCCAGGTCTTCCGACCCGGCCGGAGAAACCGCTATTTCTTCTATGGACAGTACTATGCGGCCCAGGCGATGTGGCTTCAGGGAGGAGACACCTGGATCGAGTGGTACCAGGCAATCCGCAACGAACTGCTCGCACGGCAGTCGGCGCCGGGTTACTGGAGCGATAGTGATGTGTGCAACGAGTATGGCACGGCCATGGCTCTGATCATCCTGCAAATACCCAACGATTTCCTACCCATCTTTCAGCGCTAGTGGAAGGACGGGTCTCGTGTCGTACTCCCGGAAAACGGTGGTGCAATCTTCTAACCGCCGCGTGGTCGCAACCGCTCTGGGGCTGGCCCTCTTCGCCGGGGTATCCTTGCGCCCTTCCGCTCTCCATGCGGCCCGGGCCGCCTCCGCCGATCCCGTGTTCAGGGCGCTCCTGCTCGATGGCCGCACGCTCTCGGGCCGAATCGTGGAGCTGGGTCGTACGGCGGTCACGCTCGTCTCCGCCGAGGGTGCCAGACACGAGCTGGCGTTCGACCGTCTGGTCAAGCTGACGCGCGATTCGACCCTGTCGCTCGCGCCCCTCGATCGTTCCCATCTGATTCTTCCCGACGGCGACTGTCTCACGCGAGTGGTGGTCGGGTTCTCGACGGAGACGGCCCTGGAGATTCAGTCTGATGCACTGGGAAAGCTGGAGGTCCCGCTCGATTCTCTCGTGGGATTGATCTTGAAGCCTCCCGCCGACGGCGACGAGCTGGATGCACTGTGGGACCGGGTGAGGTTCGAGCCGCGTTCGTCTGAGGTCGTCTGGTTGATCAATGGCGACCGGATCAGCGGCGGATTCCTCGGCCTGGATGACAAGGCGATCAAGATCCAGGTCAATTCCAAGCCCGTCGACGTCGACCGGACCGGCGCTCTCGCTCTCGGCTTCGCCACGGGGGCCGTGAGCTATCCTCGCCCCACGGAGAGTTTCCTCCAGCTAACCTTGAAGGATGGCACCCGGCTCGGTGTCGGCCACGCCAGGCTCAACGACGGAAACGTTGAGGCCAAGACCCGGTTCGGGCAATCGATCCGGTTTTCCTTGAGCGAGCTGGTGGGCGTGCACGCGAGAAGCTCCTCCATCACCTACCTCTCGGAGCGGGAGCCGTACCGTACCCGCTATTATTCTTATGTGGGGCCCACGCGCGAGATTCGCGCGGACCGGACTGTCGATGGCCATCCGTTCCAGCTTGCCGGCCAAACTTACGATCGCGGCATCGGTGCTCAGAGTCGCAGCTTCGTCGTCTACTCCCTCGACCCGGGAGATCGGCGGTTCCAGGCCTTGGTCGGTGTCGACGAACGGGCCGGGCCGCTGGGCAGCGTCGTATTTCGAGTTCTGGTCGATGGCCAGGAACGCTTCAAAACGCCCCCCTTGACCGATCGCGACCCGCCCAGATCGATCGATCTGGATGTCTCGGGCGGCAAGTTCTTGATCCTCGTCACCGATTTCGGCGATCGGGGCGACGTCCGTGATCTTGCCGACTGGGTGGAAGCCCGATTGATCCGCTAAAACCCGGAGAGCCCCGCAGCAGGGGCGGCACAATGCTCCGCTATGGCAACTGTCCCGATTGACGCCATTCGAAGACATCGCGGCGACGTCCAAGATGACTCCAGGAAACAATGAGCCTGCGGATGACGGCGATCGGCTCAGGGATCTCGCTCATCTCTCGGCAGCCGTCGGCCACCATGTCATCAACGCGTTCAGCGCTGCCGTCAGCAGTGCCGAGCTGATTCGGGCCCCGGGAAGCACGCACAACGATCCGGACGAGCTCGCGACCCTGGGGACTGCCATTGTGGAGACGGCGATCGACGCGTCGAACGTCACGCGCCGGTTGATCAATTGGGCCCGGCGTTTCACCACCGTCGACAGCGAATTCACCGGCCGGTCGCCCCAGACCGTCGACTTGAATAATCTGATCCGGGGGGTGATCGAATGGGAACGGAGTCGGTCAAACCCTCATGTTGAACTGGTCGAAGAATTGGCTCCGATCGCGGCGATTTCCGGTGATCCCCTTCAACTTCGTGCAATGCTGTCAAACCTCGTTCAAAACGCTCGAGAAGCCATGCCTGCTATGGGCGGTACGATCGGCTTCACAACCCAGACTGACGCCCGGGGCTGGGTGGTTGTCACGATCCGGGATTCCGGGTGCGGGATGAGCCCGGAGACACTGAGGCGCGCCACCGAGCCGTTCTTCAGCACGAAGCCCGACCACGGCGGCATCGGGCTCACCGTGGCGCAGGGAATCTGGCGCCGGCATCAAGGGTCGATGGCGATCGAGAGCATTCCCGGTCAGGGAACGACGATCCGGCTCTCGATCGGGCCATTCTCGCCCTCGTCTTCGCCTTCACCGGAACGCGCAACCGGGGCAGGGCAGGGGGGGGTATGATCGTCATCATCGATTTTGGAATGGGCAATCTCCGTAGCGTTCAGAAAGCCATCGAGGCAGTTGGCGAGACGGCCGTGATCACTTCGGACCCCGAGCAGGTGCGCGCGGCCGGGAAGGTGATCCTGCCCGGGGTGGGAGCATTTGCCGACGCGATGGCCGAATTGCGCAGAACCGGGCTGGCCGAGTCGTTTTGCGAGGCCGTCCAAGACGGAAAGCCGTGCCTTGGGGTCTGTCTCGGTCTCCAGCTCCTGTTCGATAGCGGCACCGAAGACGGTCAGCACGCCGGGCTGGGACTGCTGCCAGGACGTGTCGAGCGTTTCACAGCACGCCCGGGTTTGAAGGTACCCCACATGGGCTGGAACACACTTCGGATCCTCCGGCCAATCCCTTTTCTGGCGGGGCTCGGGCCGGCGCCTTCGGTGTATTTCGTCCATTCCTACCACGCAGTGGCCTCGAATCCCGATCACGTGGCAGCCGAGGCCGATTATCCCGATCCGTTCCCGGCCGTCGTCCGGCGCGACAACCTGATGGCGTGTCAGTTCCATCCCGAGAAGAGTCAATCAACGGGTCTGGCCATGTACGCGAATTTCGTGGCCATGCGCTGACCCGGTTGCACGCGCGGTGTCCCGCAGAGTTGCCTTTGGTGTCGGCACCGCACAGCGAGATTTGCCGCGGACGCCACCACCTCAGTCTTTCTTGCTGGTTGCGTTCGTTTCCGTCGATTGTTTAGGGATCGCGGTGTCTCCGGCTTGAGTTTCGGAAACCAGTTTGCCGAGCATGGTTTGCTCAAATCCTTTCAGGTCGGTCCAGAGCGTGCCCGGGCCGGCGTAGAAGATGCCCACCCGAAGGTCGGCCGGCAGGCCATCGGCAAAGATATAGCGCTCGTAAGGATCCGGACCGCCCATCGCCTTGACCAAGAGCTGCAGGCGCTCGGCCTTCGCCTCCTTGGCCAGCTTGACCGACCGGGCCTTGGCCTCGCCGAGTACCCTTGTCGTCTGGGCTTCAACGGCCGCACTCTTGGCGTCGATCTCGGCCGCGAACTTCTCGGTCATGGCCTCGATCTCCTTGGCCTTCTTCTCTCCCTCGGCGCCGACCTCCGCAACCATCTTCTCGGTTTCCGCCTGAGTTCGCTTCTCGCCGAAAATCACCTTGGCCTTGGCCTCGGTCAACTCGGCCTGCGCCTTGGCCGTCAGTTGTTCCTGTTCGCGGGTCTTGGTCAATTCGTCGGCCACTTTGGCCTTCTGGATGGGCTCGCGGACGAGCTTGGGCACGTAGATGTGCCGGGTCAGGCCGAAGAGCAGCGAGAGGTTCTTCGATGTCAACACGCGCTCCAGCTCGGCGGAAGTCTCATTCTGAAATTGCTCACGGGTGTCGCCCACGAGCAGGTCCACCGCACCACGACGCGATCCATGGAGCCGGCAAATCGACTCGATCTGCGGCAGGATGACCTTCTGCTCGACCTCCTTGAGCGTGCCGAGCTGGCGCAGCACCTCCGGTGCTTGCTCCGGGAGGATTCCCCAGATCGCCGTGTAATCAAGATGAATCGGAAACCCGTCGCTGGAGGGAAACTCGATTCCCTTGCCAGGTGTGTAAACCGGATCGTCCGGCGTCGACGTCCCCAGGCGGTCGCCCAGGTCGCGCGCGGCAGCGGCGGGCGTGGCGGCCGTCTCAAACTTCGCACCGTCGCTCTTGCGAGCTTCCACCGACAGGCTGGTCTCGGAATAGCCGATGCTGACGATGTCGATCCGCTTCTCCTCCGGGTTGAGGAAGTAGATTCCGGGTTGCAGGACCTGCTTCTGGATGCCGCGGCCTTCCGCGGTGAACGGATTGCTCGCCTTGTTGGTCACGACGCCCACATAGCCCGGCGGAATCAGGGTGGGGTCTTCGGGCTTGCGATCGACCCGCGTACCAGGCTCGGCGCACGCGTCCACATCCACGATCTTGACGTCATAGGCGTATGTATTCATCCGGTAACGCCCCGGCGTCAGGACCTTGCGCAAGATGCCACGAAATCCCTTGCCGTCGACAAGGTACGTCCCCTCCGGAAGCGGCTTGCCCATCTTCGAGACCACGACACCGAGCTTGCCGGGCGGAATGACCTGGTCCTTGACAAACTGGAGCTCGTACTCCAGGGGAGAGTAAAAATGGCGTCCCGGCCCGGGCATGGCCTCGAGAATGCCCACCTGGAGCGGGCGGCCGCCGCCGTCGGTCTGCACCAGGGCACCTTCGGGCGCCTGAGGCCTCGTGCCGAACGGCCACGGGCCCTTGTAACGGACCAGAAGGCTGGAGCCCGGAGGAACCTCGACGCGGCAGATCATCCATTGCCAGACGCCGATGTAACCGACCAGGTAGAGGAAGACAACTGCCAGCAAGGCCCGTACCGCTTTGCCCAGGGATTGGGCTCGATATCGATTCATGGCTGGTTCTCCTCCGGGGCGTCGACCGGCGTTCGAGTCGGCTCCGACGACTGGCTCAGCCGATTCGCTGCGGGCACCGCGGGCCGCCCGGAGGATGTCGTCTGCGTCGCACCGAGGCGTGGCGACTGCCCGGCCACTGGCGGCGAGCGCCGCGTGCCGGCCCGCTGGGTGAACTGGCTGAACAGGTCCATGAGCGGTCCTTCCGAGTTGCCGAGGATCGTGCGGAACGAGGGTGCGATCTTGCCCAGAAGCATGTTACGGGCCATCGCCCCGCCGTCCCCATCAAACGCCGCGACCTGTGCAGCGAGGCCGGCTGCCTCGGCTGCATTGTCAAACTTGATCACCTCCGCGGCCGCCTCGGCCTTCGCCAGGATGGCCGACGCCTTGTCTTTGGTGGCCTCGAGCTGCGTCTGGGCGACCTTGAGCTTCTGCTCGGCGAGCGTCACCGCCACTCTCTGCCGCTCCTCCGCCTTCGTGGTCTTCTCGATGACTTCCTGCTCGGCCTCGACCACTCGCTTCTTCTGGTCGGCCAGCACCACCTCGACCTTCAATTTCGCCTCGGAAAGCTGCTGCAACCTCTCACGGCGGAATTGCGCCAGCTTTTGCTTGGCAACCTCTCGTTGCTGCACGGGTTGCGTGATGTCTTCAGGAGGCTGGATCGACGTGATCGCCACGGCCAGGATCTCGATCCCCTGTTTCTGACAGTTCTGGGTCAGGCTCTTCACGAGGTCGGTTTGAAACTTTTCGCGGTCCTCTCCGCTGATGAACTGGCCGCCCGAAAGCTTGGAGCCGCCGATCCGGCACAGCGATCGACTCTCCGGTGTAATGATCTTGGCGATGATCTCCTCGTCGATCGCGTCGCCGTTGGGCGTTTCGTTGTACTTGACGAACATCTCCGCGACCTTTTCGGGCAGGATGCGAAACTCGACCACGCCGTCGAGCGTGATCGGGAATCCGTCGGCCGACAGGAAATTCATCTCGCCTTCCTGCCCCAGGTTGAATCGGCGCGACCGGCAATCAACCTGGCTGACCCGGATTTCATAGGGGTTAAGGTAGTAAGTCCCCGGTTCAAGCGTTGCTTGCTGAACCCCGCGCTCGCCCTCTTCGACCAGGAACACATTCGGATTCTTGGGCATCCTGCCGGCGAGCCGGGTTACCACACCGCGAAAGCCCGCCGGGATCGTCACGGGTTCATGCAACTCGATCGACTCCGCGTACCGGTTGTATGGATAGCGTCCCGGCTTCAGTACCTCGCGCAGGATTCCCTTCTGGCCTGGCTCGGCCAGAATCTGCTCGGGCGGCATGTCGTCTCCGCTCAGGGCGATCCGGATGCCAATCTTGTCACCGGGCACAACGAACTGAGGGCTGATCTCCCACGACCAGAAGTAGGGGTTGTAGAAGTAGCGCCCCTCGGTCAAGACGCCGTCGTTAGGTCCGCCTGTCTGGACTCCCTTATAGTAGTGCCGGCCGTCCTTCGCGGGCGGCGCGAGTTCCATATCGGGTTCGAGCTCGAGCCCTTCCCGGCGGATCAGAACGGCCTGCTGGCCGGTATCCACCTCGATCTTGCAGGCGTTGTAAACGGCCATGACGAAACCAAGGCCGACCAGGAGCAGACCGCCAATGGCAATCCCTCCCAGAGCGAACCGCTGGACCGGCGGGGGCCCGGCACGTGCTTGATGCTCGTCCTCAAACGCATTCATGAGTTGGCTCCTGAATTAGCCCAGACCGCCGAACAGTCTTCGTCTCGATAGATTAGCAGTATTTTCGTCCCTCCGCCGTGATTATTCGGAACGATCCAGCCGCGAGCCGTGCAATAGCCGCGCTCGGCTGTGAAATGTTCTGTGTCTGATGAACCCTGTTCCATCGTCTGGTATCTGTAGCCCCTGGCGGTTAACTTGATTATGATCTCATCGTAGCCCTGTCGAGGGCGGACGCAGAACGATCGCATCGCCGGAAAGCGTCATCTCGCCGCATGTTGTGGTACCGTCTTGCTCGAAGCGACAACGTCCGCGGGAGACGATCGCCACGAGCCATGATGCGAAGCCTGGCCAGCCAGAAGAGGATTCCTCCATGCAAGCCTATCTGCGAATCGTCAGCGGACCCGATGCCGGGCGAACGATCGACCTCACAGAGGGTGTCAAAATCACGATCGGGCGGGGAGAGAAGTCGGACACGCGGTTGACTGATCTGGGGGTCTCGAGGCTGCACTGTGAAATCCTGTGGCAGGGCAGCAAGTTTCACCTGGTGGACCTGGGGAGCGCGGCTGGAACGCAGGTCGAGGGCAAACCGATCCAGGATTGCGACCTGAAACACGGCCAGGAGTTTCAGATCGGCGGCACACGGTTGAAGCTTCACACCAGCGGCATCCCTGACGCCCAGACGCTCATTGCGGCCCAGCGGCCGGCGCGTGAGCTAACGCCCGACGAGGGAGTCCTGACTGGAACCAAGATATCGCACTACGAGATCGGCGCCTTACTGGCAAAGGGCCGCATAGGCACCGTTTACAAGGCCCGCGATTCGCGCGACGGCAAGGACGTCGCCGTCAAGGTGATGCACTCCGGCTTCACCAGCGACGAAGAGGACGTTCAACGGTTCATCCGCGCCATGACCACGGCTGTCGAGCTGCGCCATCCCAACCTGATCCAACTTTACGGTGCCGGCAAGCAAGGCGACCAGTGCTGGCTCGCCATGGAATACGTCGACGGCGAACCTCTCACCAAGACTATCGAGCGAATCGGTACCCTCAAGATGCTCGAATGGCGATTCGCCCTGCTGGTCGGAGTGCACATTGCTCAGGCGCTCGAAGTCGCCCATGAAAAGCACATTATTCACCGAAACGTCGCCCCGGAGAGCATTCTGATTCGCCACAAAGACAAGGTGGCGAAGCTCGGCGACATGATGCTGGCCAAAGCGCTCGAGGGCGTCAAAGCCAAGCAGATCACCCGACCGGGTGAGCTGGTGGGCGACCTGGCCTACATGGCTCCCGAGCGCACCAAAAGCGACGTCGAGGTCGACACCCGCGCTGACATCTATGGCCTGGGGGCGACCCTTTACGCCCTCTTGACCGGCAAACCCCCCTTTCAGGGAAAGACGCTCGTCGAGACGATCGCCCAGATCCGCCAGTCCGACCCGGTCCCTCCCAAGAAGTTCCAGCTCTCGATACCCGACAAGTTCCAGGACGCCGTCATGGTCATGCTGGCCAAGCGCCCCGAACTCCGCTACCAGACCCCGGCGCAAGCCGCCCGCGCCCTGGAACAGGTCGCCAAGTATCAGGGAATGCAATTCTGAATTGAGAACGGATGTGTCGCCGATTTCGGCCTGCCAGCGCGGATTGGCGGCGTCGGTCAGGGTGGTGGCGGCAGCCTGAGCTCTGCTTCGGCCTCCGCAAGCAAAGCGCGGATCTCGATCCCTCGCGTCCCTGTCCACCCTTTACCCAGAGACCTGGCTCGCTCCAGTGCTTCGCTGGCGCCCGGCTGCCTGGACTTGTGCCGGGCCATTGCGGTGAATACCCAGTCAAGCGCGTTTCCCTTACCTTGCTGAGCGTCAACCGATTTTTGCAAGAATGTCAGGGCGGGCTTGTAATGTCGTGCCCGGTAAAGAATCGACCCATACGTGTTGTAGTTGTTCCCACCTCGCTCTACTTTATCCACCAACTTCCTGCCGATTTCCAGGAGCTCGCTGTAATCACGAACCGCATCGGGGATCAGGGTCGCCTGCGAAACGACGTTGTTGGCGAGAAAGCGGTCTTTCTTTACCAGTTCGCGGTCCGTGCCAAACCGTTTGAGCGCTGCCTCGCAAAGGCGCCGGCAAGCTGGGAGATTGTTGTCTGCGAGGTAACAGTACGAGAGGAGCATTTGCTTTGCCCAGCTCCCGGGGTCGAGCGCGACCACCCGCGCCTGTACTGCGGCGGCTTCCTTCCAGCGTCCCAGCTCGAAGAGGGCCTGGGCGCCAGCGTCAAGGAGCCTCGGGTCGCCGTTGCCGGGTTCGAGGGCAACAGCCTTGTTGTAGGCCTCGGCTGCCTGCGCCCATTTGCCTGAACGAACGTAGGCGCGGGCGAAATCGGCTGGTGCGTCGCTGATTCGCAGGTTCAAGCTGTGTGGTCCGGCACCATTGGCCACCTTGGCGAGGATCGAGTTTCGGCCGGCTTCGAGTGTTGCGATCACGGCGGAACTGTCGACATGCGTGAAGACTGGAGTATCGAACAACAGCCGTCCGTTGAGCCACACCCAAGCCGCATCATCGGTCCCAATCAGGAAGACCACATCGCGCTTGGTCGCCGAGTAGACGATCGACATGGCGTATGCGCCGATGTTGTCGGCGTTGAATAGTCTTCCCAAATCCACGAATCCCAGCGGTTCACTGGGCACACTCCGCCAGTAACGGGGCTCGCCACCGGAGGCGGGAGGGGGCTTCGACGGATCGGGTATGGTGCCCGACTCTATCGGCGTCGTCACGTCCTTCGGATAAGGTCCGGCGACCCACCAGCCGGCATCGAGGAACAGTTGCAGATTGTCCGGTGCGATCTGGGCGGCGCCGCGAAGTCGGCGTCGGCCTCCGAAGCTCGGCCCAGCTCTGCGAGCAACCGGCCCCGTTCGATCAGGAGCCCCGCATCCTGGGGGCGCTTGGCCAGCGCCTTGCCGTATTCGACGACGGCATCCGTTCTCTTTCCCGACCCGGCCAGGCTGCGTGCCTGGGAAATTGCGTGCTCGGGCGTTGCGGCTGCCGCCGGCCGCGTCGCGCCGTCCCCTGCGAGCATTCTCGGTGGTGGGCCAGTCGGGGCGAGTTTCCTCATCTGAATACGATTGAACCAGCAGTCCTCGCCGTGATCTTGAAAGCCCAGGTAGCCGGTCCGCGACAACTTGCCGATCGCCACCTTCTCGAATTTGTGGCTCGAGCCGTCGGGACGCTTGCCCGGCTCATTCCACTGATCCAGGTCGATCGTCGACACTTCCTTCTCGTTGAGAACCACCGAGATCTTCGACCCTCTCGCCGTGATCGTCATGTGGTTCCACTGGCCCGCCGGCTTCTGAGCATTTACCGTCGGGGCGACCAGGTCGTAGAAGGCACCGGGATCGTGCATCCCGCTTCCAGTCGTGTCATCGATCGCAACCTCGATGCCGGTATGAATCGGATCGTTCAGGTCGCTCACGCGGAGAAACACGCCCGAATTGCAGCCATGGGAGAGCTTGTAGTCAAAGTCGAGCTCGAAATCGCCGAGCTTTTCATCGTAGACAATCAGGTAGGTTCCAGAACCACGCGGGTTCAGTCCATCGCGCTGAATGTTGCCAGAGGGAATCGGCCTTTTGTGGTTGTCACAGAGCATCCATCCCTTGCCGCTGGCCCCGTCGAAGATCGTGTGAAATCCCTCGTCGACGGGTTCTTCCGGTACCGTCTTGATTTCCCTGACATCCGGGCCGCCCGTCGTCTTGGTCGTGGCTGAATCGCTCGAAGCCAGTCCGGCCGAAAGACCACGGCCGCTCGTGTCCGGGCCGGCCGAGATGAAAGCAAGTCGCGCGAGAACGGCACCGACCAAGGCCACTGCCCCCAGCGAGACCACGACGACGATCTTTTTCACCCGGTAACGTGATGCGCGTGCAGAACTCGTGAGCGGTCGTGCCTTCGTCGAGGGTGGCTTGGTCGGGCGTGGCGGCGTTACTAGCCTCACTTCCGGCCGCACGTCCATGACCAGGTCTTCCAGGTTCAGGTCCCGGTCGAAATGCAAACCCTCGAGTTCTTCGCGCCGCACCAGGATCGCCGGCTCTCGGTCTGACTTCGGGGGAGCTGCGTGCTTCAGAGGGATGTCGTCGAAGACTTGTAGGGTTCGGGTCTTGCCAGCGCCTTCGGGTGCCTGGGCGGCCTCAGCTCTGCACGACTCCAAAAGCGTGATGACATCGGTCATCGACGCGGGGCGCTCGTCCGCCCGCTTCGCCATCATCTTCTGAAAGGCCGTATCGAGCCGTGCGGAGACCTCGGGACGGCTGGTGCGCAGCGACGGGGCTGGACGCTCCATATGGGCCATCAATCGCTTCAAGACCGTCTCCCCCTCGAACGGCTCCCTGCCGGTCAAGAGGTAGTAAAGCGTGCACCCCAGGCTATAAATGTCAGCGCGGTGGTCGGCTCGCCGCGAATCCTCGGCCTGCTCGGGAGCCATATAGTCGACGGTTCCCATGTACATACCGCTCTCAGTGAGGCGGCCGCCGGCAGCCTGGCCGAACGGATTCGCGGCATCGACCAGGCGCGCCAGGCCCAGGTCGAGCACCCGCACCGTCCCGGCCGTGTCGAGCATGAGGTTTGCCGGCTTGATGTCGCGGTGGACAATCCCCTGGGCATGCGCGGCTTCGAGCCCGCGGGCAGCCTGGATCAGGTAGTCGAGCGCCAGGCTAGCCTGAAGCGGCCCCTCCGCGCGCACAACACCGTCGAGGTCGCGTCCCTCGACATAATCCATCACCAGGAAGTGAACGCCACGGTCTTCGTCAGCGTCGACAGCGGCCACCACGTTGGGATGTTTGACCCGCCCCGCCGCCTCGATCTCGCGACGAAACCGCATTACAGCCACGTGGTCCCGTGCGAACGAGGGAGGCAGGATCTTGAGGGCGCCAACCCGGCCGAGCCGGCGGTGGCGGGCCTTGAAGACGACACCCATTCCACCCTGTCCCAGCTTGCCGAGGATGATATAGTTGCCGACCAGGAGCCCGCGGCTCTTCTTCTGGTAAACGGCCGCCGCTTGGTAGGGCGTCAGCTTTCCGGCCTTGACCAAGGCGCGCGATAAACCCAGAACGCCCTCCGCGGAATCGGCGGCGTGAGACGCGAGCTCCTCTTCGCTGATCAGGCCAATCTCGATGACGGCGCGCGCGAACTCTTTGAGATCCGCGACCCCTCCTGTCCCCGGGCTGCCGCCGGCTGCATTCGGCGCCTTGCCCAGAACGGCGTCGACTTGAGCGAAGACCGTCTCCGAGTCATGGACGTGCTTGATCGGATCGGAGTCAGCGCAGTCACGTCGGTCGCCGGCCTCCATGGGCTGTCTCCTCCAGGCTGACGCTACGTCCCGTGTTGAAATCGTCGACCGACTCGCCGTGTCAGGCGCCCCGATCGATCAAACTATTCGATTCAACCATAAACCGATCGGTGCTGCAAAGTCAGGGACTTCAAGTCAGATACGTCCGCAACAGCTCGGCGGGATGGACCGCCGCGCGGCCGGTGAAGTGGTGGATCTGCAGCCGGCACGAAAACCCCGGCGCGACGACGACGGCCTCCGGTGCGGCCTGGCGTACCGCCGGCACGAGACGCTGCTCGCCGACCAGCCGCGAGATCTCGTAGTGCTCCACCTCGTAGCCGAACGCCCCTGCCATGCCACAGCAACCCGCGTCGAGCTCGATCACCTCGGCTCCGGGTAAATAGCGCAACAACTTGATCATCGGTCCTGTGCCAACCAGGGAGCGCTGGTGACAGTGTGCTTGCACGAGGATCTGCCGAGGGCCCGGTTTCCAGCCGAGCGGGGAGCCTGTCTCGGGCTCCAGAATCGAGGCAAGGAATTCCTCGAACGTCAAGCACGTTTCGGCGACTGTCTCTGCCCGGGACCGGAGCTCGCCCTTCAAGAGCGCGGGATAATCATCCCGGATTGTCAGGATGCAGCTCGGCTCACAGGCGACGATCCTTCCACCTGCGCGCGACCATTCATGGAGACGCTCGACGTTATGCCGGGCGTTGGCCACCGCGTCGTCGAGCAATCCGCCCGAAATGAGCGGACGGCCGCAACAACGCAGGCCAGGCGGCCCAAACGTAAGGAGATAACCGGCTCGATTGAACAAGGCGATCGCCGCCGCGCCGATCTCCGGCTCGAAATAGTTCGTGAACGTATCAGGGAAAAGCAGCACCTGGCGTTCCCGAAGATCGGACTCTTCGTACTTCTGAAGATCGGGAAATCGTTGCAAGAGCGTCCGGCGTGCGAATGCCGGTGGCACGCGGCGCCGGTCGATCCCGAAGAGCTTTTCATTGAACCACCGCGCCGGACCGCCGCGCGTCAGCCAGTTCGATACGGGCGCCACCGCACACCCGATTCGTCCCACCCTCGCCACGTGGCCAAAGACCCGATTGCGCCGCGGGACGCCGTGGCGACGATAGAACTGATGGAGGAACTCCGCCTTGAGCCGGGCCATGTCCACATTGGTGGGGCATTCGCTCTTGCAGGCCTTGCATTCGAGGCACAGGTCGAGCACCTGGTGGACATGGGGATCGGTGAATCCTTCAAAACCGAGCTGCCCGGTGATCGCCAACCGAAGCAGATTGGCGCGGCCTCGAGTGCTGTCTTTTTCGTCGCGTGTTGCCTGGAACGAAGGGCACATCGTCCCCTCGCTTCGTTTTCGGCAGGCGCCCACTCCCACGCAAAGCTCGGCGGCCGGCAGCAGACCCCCGTCGGCCGTGAAGTCGAAGGTAGTCGACACAGGGGGCGTCACGTACCCTGGCCCGTACCGCAAGTTCGCTGTCAAGGGCGGCGCATCGACGATCTTTCCAGGGTTCATCACGTTTTCCGGGTCAAATGCTTGCTTCAGTTCCCGGAACGCCTGGTAAAGCACGGGTCCATACATCTTCTCCTGGAATGGACTGCGCACCAGGCCGTCGCCGTGCTCGCCGGACAAGGCACCGCCGTACTTGAGCACTAGGTCGGAGACCTCCTCTGAAATCGCCAGGAACTTGCGCACACCGTCCTCAGTCTTGAGGTTGATTACCGGCCGCACGTGCAGGCAGCCGACCGACGCGTGTGCATAGACCCCAGCCGTCGTCCTGTGCCGGGCGATGATTGCCAGGAACTCGGCGATATAGTCGCGCAGGTGCTCGGGTGCAACCGCGGTGTCTTCCACGAACGAGATTGCCTTGGCGTCTCCCTTCTCGGCCATCGAAAGCCCCAGTGCCATCGTGCGCAGCTTCCAGACACGCGCCTGAACCGCGGGATCCGTGACAGCAAGCTGGTGATCGCCCAGTCCGCGAAGCTTCAAGTCGTCTGCCAGCGCGGCCAACCGCGGCGGCAGCAGGTCGGCCCGCTCGTCATAGAATTCGATCAACAGGATCGCCGCGGGATCGCCCCTGAGAAAGTCGCGCAGCCGGCTCGCCTCGGCATTCAGCCGGGTGCTGTCGAGGACGTACTTGTCCACAATCTCCACCGCGGTCGGGCCGTGTTGCAAGATGAACGGTGCTGCCGCCAGGGCCTCGAGTAATCCCCCAAACTCGACGACGAGCGTGGCTCTGGCGCGCGGCCGTTCGACCAGCCCCAGCTTGGCCTCGACGGTCACGCCGAGCGTCCCCTCCGATCCAACAAACAGCCGGGAGAGATTGAAACCGGACCTGCCCCGGCCTCTCAAGCGCTCGGGGACAAACTCATCGAGGTTGTAACCGCCCACTCGCCGGAGGATCTTCGGGAAGCGGCGGTCGATCTCGTCGGCGTACTCGGCAGCCAGCCGCCGGGTCGCGCGGTAGCAGGCGCCTTCCCGATCTGACTGGGCGCACCTCGCCTCGACCTCCGATTCGGCGAGGGGCTCGAGGTGGACCAAGCTGCCGTCGGATAACACGGTTTTGAGCTCGAGCACGTGGTCGATCGTTTTGCCGTAGAGAAGCGATCTCGCGCCGCAGGAGTTGTTGGCGATCATCCCTCCGATCGTCGCGCGGTTCGAGGTCGAGACGTCCGGGGCGAACAACAGCCCGTAGGGCTTGAGCGCCCCGTTCAACTCGTCGAGGACGCATCCTGGCTCAACGCGAGCCCAGCGCTGCCCGGCATTGATCTCGAGCACTCGGTTAAACTGTTTCGAGCAGTCGAGGATCACACCCGGCCCGATCGGCTGGCCCGCCTGGGATGTACCGCCTCCCCGTGCCGTGATCGGCACCGCAAACCGACTACATACCTGGACAGCGGCCGCCACATCCTCTACTGTCGCGGGAAATGCAACCGCGAGCGGTACGATCTGGTACACACTCGCGTCGCTCGCGTACAGTGCCCGGCTGACACGATCGCACCGCACATCGTGTGTGCTGATGACCGCGGCGAGCGCCTTCCGCAATTCCCGGGCATCGACCGCCGGCACGCCAGATTGGTCCATTACCGGCAATTCTCTCACGTTTCAATCGAGCCCATGCCGGCGGCCTCGCCCTCCGCGGGTTTCTCGGTAGACAGTCGTATCAAACCGTCGCGCAGCCGTACCAGTCCCCGATCCAGGGTCTCGCCTCCCGCAGCGAACGAGATTCGCAGGAAGCCCTCGCCACCCAGCCCGTACGCCGAGCCATGAATCACGACGACGCCGGCTTCGCGCAGCAAGAACCGGCGGACTGCATCCGACGGCCTCCCCAATCGGCGGACATCGAGCATGACGAACAAACCACCCTCGGGCACGAGCGGCTCGACTGACGGTATCCCGCGCAGCCGTTCAATCACCAAATCGCGTCGACCTTGGTATTCCGCGGCCATCTGTTGGGTGCAATTCTGGCTCGAAGTCAGTGCGCATCGGGCGGCATCTTGCACGAACGTCGCCGGTCCTCGGCTCGACTGCTGCAGGATCAGGAACATCGCGCGGATGATCTCTTCGGGACCAGCGCAATAACCGACCCGCCAGCCGGTCATCGCATAAGTTTTCGAGAGGCTGTTGATCACGATTGTTCGCTCGCTTGCGTCGGCGGAAACTGCTGCGGGCGAGACGTGCCGGCGGCCGTCGTAAACCAATGACTCGTAGATCTCGTCGCTGATGACGACGAAGTCGTGTTTCTTGGCAAACGCCATGACGTCCTCGATCTCCACACGCGTGAGGACCGTTCCCACGGGATTCCAGGGCGTGTTGAGCAGGATGACGTCGGTGCTGGAAACTCGTGAACCCTCGAGCCGGCGGTTCTCAAGCATGAATCGGCCATCGCGCAGTGTAGCGGGGACGGGCGTCGGAATACCGCCCCAAAGAGCGATCGGCGCTTCGTAGGCGTCGTAAATCGGATCGGGCAGCAAGACGGGCCGGTCGCGGTCCAATAGTGCCCCGAGAGCTGCACACACGCCCAGCGTCGCGCCATCCGTGATCAGGATTTCGCGGTCCGGATCGTAGGTGAGCCCCTGCTCGCGCTTGAGTTTTTCGGCGACCGCCCTGCGTAGACCCGGTTCCCCCTGGTTGTCGGGATAGCCTGTGCGGCCGTCGCGTAGGGCCTTCCGCGCCGCCCGGACAATATGGGCCGGCGTCGGCGTATCGGGTTGGCCTCGCATCAAGCTGACCAGCGGGCACCCCTGAGCCTCAATCTGCCGGGCTTCCTGCAAGACTCGATTCACGGCGGTTGGCCGCAATCGGGAGACCCGGTCGGCAATCGGCGCAACAAGCATCGCCAAGGCTCACGAAAGGAAAGGAATGTTTGTACGCTCCATGGCACTTTACCAGCTTCCGAAGGCGAGGTAGCACCCCAGCGCTCCCACGACCGACATCGACAGACCCCACGCGAGCACCTGGTTGAAGAGCAGCCGGCGGTCGCCGGTCAAGGGAGCCGACGCGATGCAGAGCGCGCCAATGGTCGAGAGGGGCGAGACGTCGACCAAGTGGCCGCCGATCAGGATCGATGAGGCGATTGCCAGCGGATCGCCGCCTCCGAGATTGGCAACCAGGTTTGGCACGCTCGGCAGGAAAACCGGCAGCACGACCCCTGACGTGCTACTGTAAACCGAGACCAGGCCCGTGACCAGCGCGATCACGCCCGTGACCGAGCGAGGCGAGGCGAACCGCGCCAGAATCCTCGTGAACAGGTCAATCCCGCCTGTCTCCTTCATGAGCGACGTCAGGACCGTCACGCCGCAGACCATCACGATCACGCCCCAGGGAATCTCCAGGATCACCCGCTTTTCGTCGGCGATCTTCGCGAGGACCAGCACCACCGCGGCGGCGAACGCCGCCATTCCCACGTGCACGTGGAAACCGATGACCCCGACAAAGAAGACGGCGATCATGCCCAGCGTGGCCCATTGGCCGAGGGTTACAGTCACGTCCGGCCCACCTCTGCCCTCTACTGCTGATCGTTCATCATGCTTGAGGCGAAACAGCCGCCAACCACCGAAGAGGAAATAACCTGTGACTGCCGCGAGCGTGTTCGCCGCGAGATTATTGAAATAGGTCCTCCCTTCGTATCCGGACATTCCCATGTGGGCCATCAAACCGTTGGCGATGATCCCCGTTGGGGCGATCGGTGAAAGTGCCCCTGCGATGCACCCATGCCCGACCATCAGCGTCATCAGGAACGGCGGAATCCCCGCTCGCTGCGCAACGGCCATGGCCAGCGGAGCAACGAGCGCGGCCGCCGCGATGTTCCCCGCTCCAATCGTCGCCAGGCAGGCCGAAATGCCGAAGAACACGATCGGGATCAGCCCGACGTTCCCGCGACTTCCGCCCAGCGCCTTCCGTACCACATGGTCGAGCGTGCCGTTGCTTCGGGCGAGCCCAAACAGCAGCGTGACTCCCAGCAAGGTCAGGAACAGATCCGTCGGGAAGCCGGCAAGTATCTCGCCGATTGTGAAAACTCGTCCCCAGTGGGGCGCAACGTAAATCCCGATCACCCAGGCCAAGGCCAGGGAGATGAACCCCGGATTGACAGCCGTCGTGCAGCTCAACACGATCACCAGCACCAGGGCCGCCACGGAGATCCAGGCTAGGTTGAGCATGATGAATACAGTTGTCAGTTGTCGGTTGTCAGTGACGGTGGATCCGGTTGTCAGTGGGAAGCGACTTCGGAGTGATCGTTCCGAGCTGTACACTGAGGACTGACCATTACTCTTTGCTGACAACTGGCGACTGCCAACTGGCAACCAATTCACGCCGCAACACCTTTCCCATCGCATTCCGCGGCAGAGCCTCGACGAAAACGATCTCGCTCGGCCGCTGGTAATCAACCAGCCGCTCGCTCAGATGGGCGCGGAGCGTGCGTTCGGACAGGGTCTTGTCATTGCGCACCACGGCCGCGACCACGCGTTCACCACGCTTTCGGTCAGGTGTGCCGACCACGGCGGATTCACGCACGCCGGGGCATTCGTTGATCGCGCGCTCCACCACTTGAGGATAGACGTTAAATCCGCTCGTAATGATCAGATCATGCTTGCGCCCGACCAGGGTCAGGAATCCGGCTTCGTCTCTCTCGCCCAGGTCGCCGGTGTCGAACCAGCCGGAGGCAAAGGCCTCTCGCGTTGCGTCCGGCCTCTGCCAGTATTCGCGGAACAAGTTCGGTCCGCGAAGCTCGACCGAGCCGACCTCGCCGGCAGCCGCTGGCCTGCCGTCCTCCTGGACCACTCGTACGTCGATGCCGTCGAGCGGCAAGCCGACCGAGCCGCCGGGCCAGGGGCCGTCGAGCGGCAAGCTGGTGATGACGTGCGCCTCAGTCATCCCGTAGCGGTTGATAATCGGTCGGCCCAGCACCGTCTCCAATTCGGGTAGCACCTCCGCGCGGATCGGTGCCGAGCCGCAAGTGAATAAGCGCACGCTCCGCCATCGCGCGCGACTGCCTTGAACTCGGGCCGATCGAGAAAGCTGTAGTAAAACGTCGGGATCGCCATGAAAACCGTTCCGCGTCCCACGAGATCCAGGGTATTGCGGGGATGAAAGGACTGTTCCATGACCATGCGGCCCCCGCACAGCAAGCTCAGGTGCGTTGCAAACGAAAGCCCATGGATATGAAACAAGGGCAAGACATTGACCAAGACGTCCTCGGAGCTGAACCGCCAGCACTGTTGCAAGGCACGCAACGACGACGCGAGGTTGGCGTGCGTGTGCACGACCCCCTTGGGCTGTCCCGTCGTCCCCGAGCTGTAAAGTAGCAGGCACGCGACGTCGCTGCCAATCGACTGTTCTGGATAAGAACGCTCGGGGGTTTGCACGGGATGTGCATCGGGCAGTACCGCGTGAAGCTCCGGCAGCTCGTGCCGGAGCGACTCGACAACCGGTCGCTCCAGGTCACCAGCAACGACCGCCCGCGCCGCGCTATCCGCGAGGAAGTAACGCAGCTCCTCTCGAGTGAACCGAGGGTTCAAGGGCAGCGAGACCGCACCCGCGTAGAGCGCTCCGATGTGGGCGCTGAGGAACCGCAGCTTGTCCGGCGTGATGACGGCCACCCGATCTCCCGGCCTGACGCCACGATCGTGCAACGAACAGGCCCAGCATCGCGCCGATCGGTCAATCTCTCCATACGTCACGGAACAATTCTTGGAGACAATCGCCACCTCGTTGGCTCGCGTGTCGAAGGTCGTGCGCAGCTCGTCGAGGAAGTGCCCAGGCTTTCCGTGGTGTTTTCCTCCCGACGACTCAGCCATCGATCAGGCCCCCGTCGATCTGAGTTCCGTCTCGGTTCCGCTTATTTGGGATTGGAGAATTCGGATTTCGTGCTTGCGGCCGATGCTCTCCCCGGCTTCAGCGTCTTCTTGGACGTCACGTGCTTCATCAGCTCGTCGGGCCGCAGGAAGTACGTGCGTAGGGCCTTGCCCTGGCTGAAGAGCTTCTCGGCTTGATCGTCCCAGTGGCCGCTCTCCTTCTGGTCGCTCTCGCCGAGCGGGATGATCGCGTACGACTCGGGAGGATCGGTGAGAATGACGATCTGAGTCGACGATTGACCCGTATGCCCGATCATTTGCTTGCCATCGCGCGATGAAGCGAAACTGATCGCCCGGGGTGTCGCCATCGCGACGTCCCGGAGCGAGCCGCCCCCGACCGGCCAGGTGCGGTCTCCACCTCGGCGGCCGACCCGGAAATAGTTGCCGAATGGGATCGCCAAGTCACCGAACTGCGACCTGGTCCAGGCTGCTCCCTTGCGCACGGCCTCGACAAGCTGGGCGTCTGTGACCGTGGACGGAGGCTCGGTTTGCGCGGCCGCTTCTCCGCCGAGCGCCTTCTTGAATGCATAGTAGGCCAGCGCGCCCTTCGAATCGGGGGCACTTCTGCGATCCCATTCCTGGATCAGTCTATAAACGGCTTGGGCATCGCCCGCCTTGTCGGCGGCAGAGGCCTGGTGCCAGGCTTCCGTGAGTCGCGCCTGCCAGCGCTCGGCACGCCAGACCTGGGTGCTGAAGGCGATATCGATCGCCTGCTCGACCGAAACTTTCTCGGCTGCGTCCAGCAGGTCGGTGACCATCTCGGCGCGCTGGTGAGCATCACTGGAGGAAGATTCATTGTAGATGTGGACGTGTTCCGAGTAACTCTCGCGCCGCGGCTGGTCGCGGTTCATCATCGCAGCGGGCGAACAGTTGCAGTTCTGCATCCATCCGCATGGCGGGTTCTCGATCGCCACCAGGTCGGAAAGCGGATGGATCCCTTTCCATTCGGTCGCCGTGGTGTTGCCCGCAATCGGCTTGCTGGGATCGACTCCCTGGGGACGGATCGGCACCCGCCCGTTCCGGAGGTAGTAGATGTCACCCTGCACGGTTCCGACCATGATGTTCTGTGCCATCAGTTGAAGCTGCGAGAGGGCCTGTTTCATCTCGGAGAGATTACGAGCCGACATCATCGCGAACGACTGATCCAACAAGCCAACCTCGTTGGCATAGGGGATCGCCATTGCGTACGCCTTGCCGTCCTTTCTTGCCACGATCGGCCCGTGGTGCGAGAAGGCGAGCGTCACCTCGCGCGGCTCGACCCGGCCGCCGGTCTTGACTGCGATCGTCAGCTTTTGAATGTCGAGGTCGCGCCACCGGCCGTCGTAACGATACCGACCAGGGTTTGCCGGGTTGATCTCTTCCTCGAAAACGTCCGACGTGTCAGGCCCGCCGGTGGTCATGGCAACCGAGCAATAGCGGCTGTGCCCCAGGGTCGGAAACGGCGCGCCGAGTATTGACACGCCCGAGACGTTGAAGTCGGGGGTGTAGATGCGTACTTCGTAAAATCGCATCGCATCGTACCACGGCACATGCGGATCGATGATTGCGATGGCCGCGTTCATCGTGGTGCGTCGGGGCGCGATGAGCATTTCGTTCGAGCCGCGGTAGCCCAGCGGTGCGAACTCGAGGCCGGCGCGCTTGAGGTCGGCGGCGGCTTCGCCCATCGGCCAGTTCCAGATAATGTAACGCCCCAGGGCGACCGCGTCCCACGGGCGGATCTCCTGGGCCCACGAGGGCACCTGCTCGGGATGTTCCTTCATGAACTGCTTTATGCCGTCCTGGTACGACTCGAGCACGCGCGCATTCGCGGACTGATCTGGTGGTATCTGGCCTGGCTAATCTCGGTGTGCCGCATGGCGTGCTGTCGGACGTCGTCTGCGAAGAATTGGGGGCCGAAGACCTCAGCCATCGTGCCGGTCGCGCGGCGATAGTTCTTGAGCAGTTCCACCAGGCGGTCTTCAGCCTGGGCGTAGCCAACAGCGTAAGCCGCGTCGTTGAGCGTCGGCGCGAAGATGTGCGGGACGCCGAACTCGTCGCGGTAGATCGTGGTGGACTCCTCGGCCGCCGCCGCCGGCGCGGACCATGTCGCAACCCATCCCACGAACATGAGGAAAACCAGTCGCAAGAGTCGTCGGCTCATGGCACATTGTCCTGAAGAAGATGCCCGGCGGCGTGGAGCGTGGATCTGCGATGCCCAGCGTATGCATATTCCGGTTGGATGTATTCTACCGCGATCTTCAGCCAGAGGAATGCTATCATGGATTTCAAGTCGATTAATCCGGCGAAGCAAGCATTGTCGCTACTGGACGAATTCAAGGCGTTTGCCTTCAAGGGAAACGTGATCGACCTGGCCGTCGGTGTAATCATCGGCGGTGCATTCGGCACGATCGTCAATTCACTTGTGCACAATATCATCATGCCGTTAATTGGCGTGGTGATGCCGGGCGAGCACGGATACGAAAACTGGGCCGTCGTGGTCCGCGGCAAGGCAATCCCCTACGGTCGATTCATCGGAGACATCGTCAACTTCCTGATCGTGGCTCTGGCCCTGTACCTGTTCATCGTGAAACTCGTCGGCTGGATTATGGCCTTCAAGAAGGAGGAGGCGGCCGCGGCCCCGCGTCTGACCAAGGACCAAGAGCTGCTGACCGAGATCCGGGACCTCCTCAAGAAAGAGTCGAGTCCTGCTCCCGCGACGTGACGCCCCCGTCGCTCGAGATGTCCAGCACGGAGTTGGACACGGCTGCGCCATCGCTTCCGCCCGCTGGGCCCTGTTGATGTCTCTCGGGCGCGGGTGGGCGCCTGCTGGGCGCGGGTCTCCGGACCGCGCCCTCTGGGTTGAGCTGAGGTCTCCCCGCTCTCAACCCGGCTCTCGAAAAGAGATCACCGATGCCTGTACACAGCCGCGCGTGCGCTTCCGCCATGACGACTCGGCGGGCGACGACGATGTCGCTCGTTTTCTGGATGCGGTATAGTACAAGGCAGCAGGGTGCGTCAGAGTGTGTTTGCGGAGACATTCGACGGCGATAGCGTCGGCCTCGTCGACCGCAAGTTAATCGAGCCTCGCCTGTCGTCAAGCACTGAAATTCTCCAGGAAAACCCGGCCATGTATGCCCTGAAACGCATTGCCGCGTACGCCATCGACATGCTGATCGCATTCACGCCGATCTTCATCTTGACCGAATTCGGAGAGGGCCTCGTAGAGCACCGGGTTTCGCCCCATTTTTTCATGGTCGCGACGCTCGGGAGTTGGGGCTTCTCGCTCCTCTGGCCAGTGCTCTTCAATGGGATCTTGACCGGTCTGACCGGACGGACGCCAGGAAAGTTCATCATGTTCCTAAACGTCAAGGACAGCGGCGGCGATCCTCCAGGAATTGCCCAGGGCATCCTCCGCGAGATTGTCAAGATGGTGTCGACCGGTTTCTTCTTCGGGATGATCTGGGCACTGCAAGGAGTCGTGACCCGCGGCCAGACCTTTTACGACCAGTGGCTCGACCTCGAGGTCGAGGACCTGAAACCCTACGGCCTGACCGAAACTCAGAAGAACTGGCGGAAATATCATCGCGACTTGGCACGGCGCAACAGGCGGTGATCCAGCGGTGGGCCGCCGAGAGATTAGAACCGGAGAACAATAGGTCGGATCGCTACGAATCCCGTGTCGTTCCCCGCGCTCGAGAATCTGGCCTCGGTTGCTGACTGCGCGCTCGTCCGTGCTGTGGTTGCCGCATCGATGGTCGCGACCTTGCTCGCGCTGGTCGGGACTCCTTGCGGTACGCCACCCGTCAGGCTCGCCGAGGAGGCCCAAATCGGGGATCGCCGGCGCGGTCAGTTTGCGCGTCGCTTGACCCCGCACCTTGTTCGGCCTTCCGCCCTTCCCCCATGGGCTCGGTTCTTGCGGCATTCGCGTGGCGGGGATAGATTGAGACTCGTTAAACGAAATTGGTGGTTTTGGTGAAGATCATGCAAGTGATCCCGGCGATCGACCTGCGGGGTGGGTACTGCGTCCGGTTACGGCAAGGGGATTTCGAAAAGGAGACGGTTTTTGGTGACGATCCCGCGGCGATGGCTGCGCGATGGGAGTCGGAAGGGGCAGAGCGGATCCACCTGGTTGACCTGGACGGCGCGAAGGCCGGGCGGCCGATGAACGTCGAGGCGGTGCGCCAGATCATTGGCCGAGTGCAAATACCCTGCCAACTCGGCGGAGGATTGCGCGATCAGGCGACGATCGCGGCGTGGCTCGACGCGGGCCTGGACCGGGTCGTCGTCGGAACCCAGGCGCTCCGCGACCCGGTCTGGTTCGGCCGAATGGCAGCAGCCTACCCCGCTCGCCTGATCCTGGGCCTCGATGCACGAAATGGACGGGTTGCCACTGCGGGGTGGTCAGACGTCTCGAGCATCCAGGCGCTCGCCCTTGCTCGCCAGTTTGACCCGCTGCCGCTGGCTGCCATGATCTACACCGATATCGAGCGTGATGGGACCCTCCTGGGGCCAAACCTTGACGGGATCGCCGCACTGGCCCAGGCTGTGCAGACGCCCGTGATTGCCTCGGGAGGCGTGGGAGGGCTTGAAGACCTGGAGCACTTGGCTGCGTTGCCGATCGCGGGTTGCATTGTCGGCCGAGCGCTCTATGAGGGCCGGTTCACGCTTAGAGACGCGATCCGGCGGGGTCAGCCACCCTCGGATCGCGCCGGCTGATCGCGGCTTTGCGGTTTGACTTGCCGTTCATTTCATGACACCTTGATTGTTCAGTACCGGGAGCGGAAGGACCAGAGATCCATCGCTCCGATGGGGAGATATGACGCTATGAGCACGACATACCACATCGCCGATATCCGGAACGTCGCCCTCGCTGGTCATGGGGCGTCGGGCAAGACCACGCTTGCCGACGCCCTGCTATTTTCCGGCGGCGCGACCACCCGCAAGGGTTCGGTCGACGACGGCACCAGCGCTCTCGACGTGGAAGAGGAAGAGAAACGCCGCCATTTCACCATCGACTGCCATCTGGGTCACCTGGTATGGGCCGACAAGCAGATTCATTTGATCGACACGCCCGGGTATCCGGACTTCATTGGCAATGCACTGTCTGCGCTCGCCGCGGTCGAGAACGTGGTGGTGGCCGTGTCGGGGCCGTCCGGGATCGAAGTCAACACGCGGCGGGTGTTTCAGGAGGCGGGCCGCCAGGGCCTCGGCCGGTTCGTCGTGGTCACCAAGATGGATGCCGAGAACGTCGATTATCGTTCCGACCTGGCAGCCATCCGCGAGACGTTCGGCACGCTGTGCGTGCCGTTCAACGTGCCACTGGGCCAGGGGTCGACGTTTGCCGGGGTCGTCGACGTGATCCAGTCGCACGACGAGGACCCGGCAGCATGCCCGCTGCCGCCCACCGAGGCGTATCGCATGGTGGTCGAACAGATCGTCGAGCTCGACGAAGATCTGATGATGCGTTACCTCGAAGGGGAGACAGTCGCTCCTGACGAGCTGCGCCGGGCCGCCCACGACGCGATCGCTCAAGGAAAGCTGGTGCCGGTGCTTTGCATCTGCACTCGCAAAGACCTTGGGCTCCGCGAGCTCTTGGACCTGATCGCAGTTTGCGGCCTGAGCCCCGCTGACATCCATCGCTTTGGCACCCGCGGGTCGGCGTCCGATGCTCCCGAGGAAGAGATCCTGCCCGTGGAAGATGGCACGCTCGTCGCCCAGGTATTCAAGACCGTCAATGACCAGTTCATGGGCAAGCTCAGCTATCTTCGCATCCTGGCGGGACGGCTGGCCTCCGACACCACGATCGTCAATCTGCGCAGCGGAAAGACGACCAAGGCAGGGCATATCTATGTGCTCCAGGGTAAGCAGCAGGAGGAAGTTCACGAGGCGATCGCCGGCGACATCGTGGCCATCGCCAAGTTTGATGATCTGCACGTGTCCGACACGATCAGCAACGTGGGCGGCAACACGGTCGTCTCCCAGCTTCTTCGCGCGCGACCGATCAAGTTCCCCGTGCCCATGGTTCCGCGTGCCGTCCAGCCCAAGGCGCGGGACGACGAGGCCAAGATCTCGGCCGGATTGGCCAAGATCGCCGACGAAGACCCGACCTTCTCGATCCGCCGTGACACCCAGACCCACGAGCTGGTCATCTCCGGCATGAGCGACCTGCATCTCGACGTCATCCAGCAACGGCTCAAGCACCGCCACAAGCTGGAGATGAACACCCACATCCCCCAGGTCCCGTACCTCGAGACGATCACGGGCGACGCCGAGGCAAACCATCGGCACAAGAAACAGACCGGAGGCCGCGGCCAGTTCGCCGAGGTCCACTTGCGGGTCCGACCCCGCGAACGCGGCCAGGGATTCAACTTCGTGAACGCCGTCAAAGGCGCCACCATCCCTAATCAGTTCATTCCGGCCGTGGAGAAAGGCGTGCGCGAGCAGATGGACAAGGGGGTCATCTCCGGCAACCAGGTCGTCGACACCGAGGTCGAGGTCTTTTTCGGCAAGGACCATCCGGTCGATAGCTCGGAACAGGCATTCAAGACGGCCGGAGCCACCGCCTTTCGCAAGGCCTTCGAGCAGGCGCGGCCAGTGCTCCTGGAACCGATGGTCTCGATCGAGGTGACGATCCCAGGCGAAAAGTTCGGCGACATCTCGGCCGATCTCTCGACGCGCCGCAGCCACATCACTGGCATGGACGCCATCTCGGGGGGCCTGCAAATCATCAAGGCCCACATTCCCCTGGCCGAGGTCCTGACTTATGCCTCTCAGCTCAAAAGCATGACCGGCGGCCAGGGGTCATTCACGATGGAATTCAAGTCCCACGACCCGGTACCACCGAACGTGCAGGCACAGATCGTCGAGAAATACAAGAAGTCCCGCGCGGGGATCGAGGAAGAGTGAGGCAGAATCGGCACCCGAGACAGCGACGATGGAGACACCTTCGGTCAGCCTATGGGCGGGGTCGGGAGCCCCCCGCCTAAGAACGGCGAACCGCGATGTCGATTCGGATCAAGAAGCCGCCGATCAAGACATCTTGGACATCAGATCGGCGTGCTTCGCGACCCCGTTACCGTTGGCGTAGGCTCCCCCCAGCAGCTCCGCGCCCAACGCCGTCTCTCCGTGCTGACTAAGGTCAAGGCCGAGAGTCTCTTGATCGTGGGTCACGCGCAACGGGATGATCCAGTCGGTGAACTTGTAAAGCAGCCACGATCCACCGAACGCAAAGACCGCCACGATTCCCATGGCCAGGAGATGAAAAAGAAACGTCTGGTACTTTCCGGAGGTCAAGCCAACGTCTTTGGCGAAGATTCCCGTCATCACCATCCCCGTCATGCCGCCGACTCCGTGGCAGGGAAAGACGTCGAGCGTATCGTCGAGCGACGAGCGCGTCTTCCAGTGAACGGCCAGGTTGCTGATGACGCTGGCGACCACGCCGATGACGATCGACTCGCGAATGGTGACGTAGCCGGCGGCAGGCGTGATGGCGACCAGGCCCACGACCGCGCCGATGCAAGCGCCGAGAGCAGAGGGTTTGTTGCCCTTCATCCAGTCGAAGAACATCCAGGAAAGCATCGCCGCGGCCGACGCTGTATTTGTTGTTGCGAAAGCGAGGGCCGCTGTCCCTGACGCTCCCATCGCCGAGCCGGCGTTGAACCCGAACCAACCAAACCAGAGCATCCCCGTCCCGAGGATCACGAACGGCACGTTCGCCGGCTCATGCGCTTGGTTCGCCACGTGGCTATGCCGACGTCCCAGGATCATCGCGCCGGCCAGCGCGGCGAACCCGGCCGACATGTGCACCACGGTCCCCCCGGCAAAGTCTTTCACTCCCCACTTGTAGAAGATCCCATCCGGGTGCCACGTCCAGTGCGCCAATGGCGCATAAATGAAGAGACTGAAGAGGACCATGAACAGGAGATACGACGAGAACCGGACGCGCTCGGCGAATGACCCCGTGATCAAGGCCGGTGTGATGATTGCGAACTTGAGCTGGAACATCGCGAACACGATGAGAGGAATCGTGAGCGACAGCCTGGCATGAGTTGCCTCCCCCACGCCGTCAAACATCAGAAAGGTCATCGGATTGCCGATCACGCCGCCGATGTCGTCGCCGAACGCCAGGCTGAAGCCGACCACGACCCAGACGAGGCTGATGATCCCCAGCGCGACCAGGCTCTGAAGCATCGTCGACACGACGTTCTTGAAACTGACCATTCCGCCGTAAAAGAACGAGAGCCCCGGCGTCATGAGGAGAACCAACCCCGATGCCGTCAGCATCCAGGCGACGTCGCCCGAGTTGATCTCGCCACCTTTAGGCCCCGCCGCGCCGCGCCCGTTCACAAAGAGGGCGACGAAACACAACAGGACCAACGCCAGGAAGGGAAGAGCCGTTGCACGTTTCATGGGCATGCCTGTAGGGGAATGAAGCAATCCGTGAGCAGTCGGCGCACCGGAAGCCACACCGGCGTGCGATGCGGTGCGCAGGGGTGAATGGCCCGAGCCCCGTGGTCCAAGTGGAGAGGCACGTTGACCTTAGGAGCGTCGAATCGAGCCAGGCTAGAGGCACCGATCGGGAACGCAACCTCGGACCGCGTGACTTCATCAGGGCACTTCTTGTACCAAGACGATTCGCGCGCCCCTGAAGTTTGCTACGCGTCGATCCGTTCAAACGAGCCTGGAGCGCGTTCTCTTGAGCGGAAGGACGCAGCAAGTGCACCCACGAGGAACAGTCCGATGAGTTCAATCATTGCCAGCATGCTGAATCCATAAACTCTCGTGGTTTCTTCGTAGTCGTGCATGAGCGCCAAAATGCGATCGAAGCCCCATCGTGCGTGGGCCACCGCAATACACGTAACGGCGATCGCGGCAACCCAGTGCCAGACCGCCGAGAGCTGCATCTGCTCGGCCACGCGCCCGACTGAGCGGTCGAATGTCTGCACCGCCAGCCACCTCACACCGACGGCAACGAGCACCATCTGGAAAACCCAGGTCGCGGCCCACGTTAATAAGAACCGATCGCGATCCTGGCGTTCGAAAAGCAGGGCGGTCGACCGTACGGTGTAGAACACCGGACTGAGCGCCGCCATCCCCACCCTGTCACTCTCGGTGCTGCCACCGGTGAGGACGACAACCACGAAGGGCCAGCCAATGGCCAGGAAAACAAAGAGAGCGACACTGACGGCGATCGCCCGGCTCTGGCGTTTGATCCAGATCGCCAGCGCGAGCCCGATGCTCGTCATCGCGGCGCCATGCGCCAGGATTGTCGCGACCAGCAAGGTGGCCGCAATGAGCCGATAGGGAAGACTGATCGGCGGAGGAAAAAACACGGCAGGGGCACCGGGCGGTGCGGCCAGTGGCGCGGGTTCCTTCGCCGTCGCGAACACGAAGGCCATGATACCCGGTCCGATCGCCAACCAGAGGACCATCCGGAACGTGCCCCACCATTTCCCGAGCACGATCGTCCGCGCGGAAAGCGGAGTGACGGCCAGCAAATCGAAGCTACCGCGCTCTTGTTCCTCGGACATCGACATCGGCGCTACGGCCGAGATCATCAGCAGACCGACGAACACCTGGACGATGGCACCAAAAATCCCGGCGATCAAGGCAGCGGATGGAATCGTCAATCGCGCGACGCCGTGTTTCCAGGCAGCATATGCCGGCACGCCGCAGCAGACGCTCGTCGACCCACCGACGAGCAGGAACAGGCAGACCATCCAGAATGACGGCCGCGAGCGATGCCACTCGCGCCAGAGAACCGGGTTGCCATCGAGTGAAGGACCAGGCAGCCAACGACCCATCCGGCCCAGCCAGCCGAGCCCCACCACGCCACGCGCGCCTCCACTGCGACGCGCGACCGGCCGCATCCGCCAGATCGCCAGAACAACGAAGATGACCGAGGCGCCCAGGGTCGCCGCGAAGAAACCAAGATAGTCCCAGAAACGAACCAGGCTGGGGTCAGTCAACGGGGCCAGTGCCACGTAAAACGGATTGGCACGGTCGGCCCATCGGGGCGGCCCGCTCACCAGGCCGGTTGCTGCCAGGCCCGTCCAGATCGTCGAAAGTAATATGAGGCAGATCCACACGGCGTAGATCGTCAGCACAACCTCGTGCGGCCTCCGTGCCCAGACCGAGAGCAACAGGGCCAGACCGCAGCCCAGCAGGGCCGACGCGAGGATCACCGCAAAGCCCGCCATCAACCTCCACGGGTCGACGCCCCCGAGCAGCGTGGTGATCGCCAGGACCGGCCAGGTGCAACCGACCAGGCCGAGAACAGGCAGGAGTCGCGCGGTCAGCTTGCCCAGCACAATCTCCACGTCCGACAGATCGGTGGCCAGAAGGTGCGCCAGCGTTCCCCTTGAACGATCCAGACAGATCGCGCCGGCAGTCGCCGCCGGCGCTGCCAGCAGCACGAGCGCCAGCTCGACGCCGAGCAACCCGCGGGAGTAAGACTGTCCGAGTACCGCAAATTCACTCATCGATCGGCTTGCTGACAGGCTGTCATTCGACCACGCGATCGCCGCCATCGTGGCCAGGAGAACGCATACCGCGAACGCCCGCACCGCGTAGGTCTGCCAGCGGCGCGACAGGATCAAGCATTCGTAGGTGAAGACCGGACCGAGCCACGAGCGCATGGCGCTCACTCCGGATCATATGCCAGGTTGGGCGCCAGCCAGCGCTCGACCTCGCTCCGGGGCATTCGCTTGCGCGCCGCGTAGCTCTCGACCTGGTCCCGGGCGATGAAGTCAACGGCGAAATAGCGGGCTTCCGGATGAGCAAAATAAAACCCGCTGACCGACGCCCCGGGATGCATGGCAAAAGACTCGGTCAAGATGATCCCGGTCGCCTTTTCAACGTCCAGAAGCTGCCACACGCCGCGCTTATCCGTGTGATCGGGGCAACTCGGATAGCCCGACGCCGGCCGGATGCCGCGGTACTTCTCTTCAATCAGGTCGGCGTGCGTCAGCCGCTCGTCGCCGCCAAAACCCCATTCGTCGCGTGCTCGTTTGTGGAGCATCTCGGCCAGGGCCTCGGCGAGCCGGTCAGCGAGCGCCTTGCTCATGATCGCGTTGTAGTCGTCGTGATCCCGGTCAAACTGCTCGACCAGCATTTCCACGCCGATGCCCGCCGTCACGGCGAACGCGCCCAGGTAATCGGCGATTCCCGTCGCCCGCGGGGCCAGATAGTCGGCCAGCGACCGGAACGATGTCTGCCCGTCACGCTCCCATTGCTGTCGCAGCGCGGGGAACCGCATCCGCTCGGTGCGCCTCGACTCGTCGGTATAAACCACGATGTCGTCGCCCTCGGCGTTGGCCGGGAAGAAGCCGTAGACCGCATTTGCCTTCAGGTGCTTTTCTCTGACGATTCTCCGCAGCAGACCCTGGGCGTCGTCGAACAGCTCGCGGGCCCGCGGCCCGCGCTCTGGGTCTTCGAAGATTCGGGGATACTTGCCCTTGAGCTCCCACGTGAGAAAGAACGGAGACCAGTCGATGAACGGGACGATCTCTTCGAGTGGAATCGAGTGCAGCGTGCGAGTGCCCAAAAACGACGGTACAGCGATCACGGTGCTTTCCCACGGGATCCGGAACCGACGCTCGATCGCTTCGGCATATGGCACAAGCTTGCGCTGGACGCGCTGGGTAAAGGTCGAGCGCTCCCGCTCCTGGATCGAGCGGTTCTGGATGTCCAGCTCGGCGGTGGCTTCAGGACGGCGCAACCGGTCGACGATGCCCACGCTCTTGGAGGCGTCCTTGACGTGAATGACGATGCCGTGGTACTGGGCGCGATCTTGACGGCCGTGTGCCGGGCGCTGGTGGTGGCCCCGCCAATCAAGAGCGGGATACCGAAACCTTCACGCTCCATCGAGCGAGCAACGTGCACCATCTCGTCGAGCGAAGGAGTGATCAAGCCGGAGAGGCCGATCATGTCGACGTTACGATCACGCGCCTGTTTCAGGATCTGTTCACACGGAATCATCACGCCCAGATCGATGATTTCATAATCGTTGCACGCGAGCACGACTCCCACGATATTCTTGCCGATGTCGTGAACGTCTCCCTTGACGGTAGCCATCAAGATCCGGCCGCGCGTCTGGCGCTCTACAGTTGGTTCGCCGTTGCCCGCTCCTGCGGCCGCCGCCTTGGCCTTTTCGGCCTCCATGAACGGCGTGAGGTAAGCGACCGCCTTCTTCATGACGCGCGCGCTCTTGACGACCTGGGGCAGGAACATTTTCCCGGCCCCGAACAGGTCGCCGACGACGTTCATGCCGTCCATCAAGGGGCCTTCGATGATCAAGAGCGGGCGCTCGAATTCCTGTCGCGCCTCCTCGGTGTCTGCCTCGATGAAATCGACCGTGCCGGTGATCAAGGCGTGCTTGAGCCGCTCGCCGACCGGGGCGTCGCGCCACGCGAGGTCTTTGCCGCGGTCCTTCTTCTGCGACGACTTGACCGACTCGGTAAAATCGGTCAGCCGGTCAGCGGCGTCCGGTCGGCGGTTGAGGAGCACGTCCTCGACCCGTTCGAGCAGGGCCTTGGGGATCTCTTCGTAGACTTCGAGCTGGCCGGCGTTGACGATGCCCATGTCGAGGCCGGCGCGGATGGCATGGTACAGAAACGCGGCGTTCATGCCCTCGCGAACGGTGTCGTTGCCGCGGTACGAGAACGACACGTTGCTCACGCCGCCGGAGGTCTTGCATTCCGGCAGGATTCGCTTGAGCTCGCGCACGGCCTCGATGAACTCGACGGCATAGTTGTTATGCTCCTCGATCCCGGTGCCCACGGTCAGGATGTTGGCATCGAAGATGATGTCTTCAGGACGAAATCCTGCCTTCTCGGTGAGCAGGCGGAAGGCGCGGCGGCAAATGGCGAGCTTGTCGTCGCGGGTGACAGCCTGGCCCGTTTCGTCGAAGGCCATGACAACCACGGCGGCGCCGTAGCGATGCACCAGCCGGGCCTGACGGAGGAATTCGTCTTCGCCTCCCTTCAAGCTGATCGAGTTGACGATCGACTTGCCCTGCACGCACTTGAGCCCTGCCTCGATCACGCTCCACTTCGAGCTGTCGACCATGATCGGGACCCTGGCGATCGAGGGGTCGGCCGAGACGAGGTTGAGGAACCGGGTCATCGCCTGCTCGCCATCGATCAAGCCTTCGTCCATGTTGACGTCGAGAATATTGGCACCTGCCTCGACCTGGTCGCGCGCCACGGCCAGGGCGGCCTCGAAGTCTCCGCTCTTGATCAAGCGGGCGAATCGCTTCGAGCCGGTGATGTTGGTCCGCTCGCCGATCATGATGAAATTGGACTCGGGACGGATCACCAGCGGCTCCATGCCGCTGTAGGTCGACAGGTGGGGCACATCGGGAACCTGGCGAGGGGGCACTTGGTGGACCGCCTGGGCAATCGCGGCGATCCATTCCGGGGTCGTGCCGCAGCAGCCGCCGACCAGGTTCAACCAGCCGTTCCTGGCAAACTCGGCCAGGACAGCGACCGTGTGATTCTTGTCGCCCAGGAATCCTCCGAAGCCGTCGGGCATGCCGGCATTGGGATAACAGCTCACCCGGGTGCGGCAGATCGATGACAGGCTCTCGATCGGCCCTCTCATCAGATCGACGCCGACGGCGCAGTTGAGCCCAACGCTCAGGGCGCCAAAATGCGAGACCGAGTAATAGAACGCCTCGACCGGCTGGGCCGAGAGCGTGCGGCCGTTGTCGAAGATCGTGCCCGAGACCATCACGGGCAGCCGCGTCTGAGTCTCCTCGAAGTAAGCATCGATGGCGAAGAGGCAGGCCTTCATCACCAGTGTATCGAAGGCCGTCTCCGGCAAGAGAATGTCGACTCCGCCGGCCATAAGCCCGCGGATCTGCTCCGTGTAATTGGCGACCATCTGGTCAAAGGTCACGTCGCGCCGGCCCGGGTCCTCGACGTGAATGCCCATCGAGAGCTGTTTGTTGGTAGGGCCGATACTGCCGGCCACGAACCGCGGCTTGTCCGGGTTCTTGCGCGTGAATTCATCTGCCGCGCGCCTCGCCAGATGAGCCGCGGCTTCGTTGAGCTCGAAGACATGGTGTTCTAGACCAAATTCCGTGAGCGACACGGCCGAGCCGTTGAACGTGTCGGTCTCGATGATGTCAGCACCGGCTTCGAGATATGCGCGATGGATCTCCTCGATCAGCTTGGGCTGCGTCGCCACCAGCACTTCGGTGCAGTTCTTCAGGTTGAGCGGATGCCGGGCGAACCGCTTTCCCCGGAATTGCTCCTCGGTCAACTCATGGGTATAGAGCAGCGCACCCATCGACCCGTCGAGGACCATGATCCGTCGCGACAGGATTTCCTCGAGCCGGCCGGCGATCTCAGAGTTTCCAGTCGTCGCCATCGGCTATCGATTACCAGTTGGGAACGGAATCGCGAAATCAGTGAACGCCGTCAGGGCGACGAGCCTGAACAGCCAGTAGAGGGGGGTCGGCATGGAACGCGCGCTCCAGTGCCAAAGTCATTGCAATTATCGTGCGTTTTGCTCGAGAGTGTCAAGCGCGGTTGAACAATTGGGTTGCTAGGAACGGAGCGACGCAGAAAGGCCGCGCAGCGAATCGCGCGACTGTCGCGAGCCCGCCCATTCGTGGCCTTAATGTGTGAATGGCACAATTCGTGCGGCGGGCATTTTTATTCACGCAACCGATCCGGGACCTCGGTACACTCAAATTGTGAGACAGACATTGTTGCCAGACTGCTTCGATCGACTTGCCGATTTGACAGGCCAAGAATGACGGAAGGACCGCGACCTTGCCACCAAACGGTTCGATCGACGCGGCCACGACCAGGCGGGACACCGAGAAGCGCTCGCGGGCTCTTGTCGGTCTGATGCAACGAAATCGCCGGCCTGAGCTGATGGACCAGCCAGGTCTGGACGCGGGTGAGCACGCACGTGCACTCCGTGGCCTCGGCCGGATCAATCGCGTCAGTCGAAGCGCTGCCATCCTCTGGCCTGCCATTGCCCGCTTGGCCGCTCCTGCACCCGGTGCATGCATTCGCGTCCTTGACCTCGCGTGTGGAGGAGGCGATGTGGCGATCGCGCTCAAGCGCCGGGCGATCCGGGCGCGGCTCGGCGTGCAGATCGACGGCTGCGACAAGAGCGCAGAGGCTGTGCGGTATGCCCAGCAAAAGGCGAAGGAAGAAGGCGTCGGATTTCGCTTCTTCACGCTCGATGCCCTGACGGACACGATCCCCGGGGGTTACGACGTCGTGTGCTGTTCGTTGTTCCTGCATCACCTGGACGACGCCGAGGCAGTCGGGCTGCTCGCGCGAATGGCCCATTCGACCGGGAGGCTCGTGCTTGTGAACGATCTGGTCCGCAGCCGTCCGGGTTATGCGCTGGCGTGGGCAGGTTGCCGCCTGCTCAGCCGCTCGCGGATCGTTTGGCACGATGGGCCAGTCTCAGTTGCCGCAGCGTTCACTCCCGCCGAAGTCCGTGAGCTGGCAAGGCGAGCGGGGCTCACCGGCCTTCGCCTGACGCGTCACTGGCCCTGTCGCTACCTCCTTTCCTGGAGTGCCGATCATCTCCATCACACGAGCGGTTGATGCACAGCTTGATGCCGTGACCGGCGTAACCTGGGACGCGATTGTCGTGGGAGCCGGGCCAGCCGGGGCGTTCGCCGCACACGAGCTCGCAGCCGTCGGTACACGCGTCTTGCTCGTCGACAAGAAGCGGTTTCCCCGCTCGAAAGTCTGTGGCGCGTGTTTGAGCGGTCAGGCACTCGAAGTACTGCGGTCGGCCGGGTTGGGGCTCCTGGTCGCGCGGCTGGGAGGAATCGAGCTGGAAGAACTGCGGCTCGGGTATCGAGGGCGGACAACCCGGCTGGGGATTGCCGGCGGTGCCGTGCTCTCCCGGCCGCGACTGGACGCCGCACTCGTCGGGGCGGCGGTAGACCGCGGAGCGCAATTCCTCGACGAAACCGAGGCCGGCGTGGCCGAAGTCCGCGCCGGATTGCGTCCCGTTCGGCTCGCGAGAGGCGGCCAGATCGTCGAGACTACCGCGCGAGTCGTCCTGGTGGCGTCCGGCTTTGGCAGGTACGGTGCGGCACGCGGCAGCGCACCGCGGACGGCCATCATGCGAGGGTCGAAGGTCGGCGCGGGGTGCCAGGTCTCGTGCACCGCCGATGCCTATGAAAAAGGCACAATCTACATGGGGGTGAGTAAGGCAGGATATGTCGGCGTGGTTCGCGTCGAAGACGGTGGCTTGAATGTTGCCGCCGCGCTGGAGCCGGCGCTCATCCGGCGGCTGGGAACGCCCGGCCGTGCCGCGAAGCAGATCCTCGCGGACGCGGGGATGGCACCGATCGCGGCGCTCGAACAGGCTCGCTGGCAGGGAACGTCCGCCTTGACACGGCAGACCGACTCGCTCGCCCAGGATCGGATGTTCCTGCTCGGTGACGCGGCCGGTTATGTCGAGCCGTTCACCGGCGAGGGCATTGGCTGGGCACTCGCGTCGGCACGGGCCGTTGCTCCTCTGGCGCGCGCTGCGATCAATGGGTGGGACCCACGCCTGGTTCAGGCGTGGTCCCGACTTCACCGGCGGATGGTCGGGCGCCGGCAGTTGGTCTGCCGTGCGTGCGCGATCGCACTCAGACAGCCCTATCTGACCCACCTGGGCTTTGAATGCTGCTCTCGGGCTCCCGGCGCCGTCGGGTCAATCCTGAAACACTGGAACGCACCATCATTCTCAACCGATCGGAGCTGACGATGCCCATGTTGATCGCCGGGCTCGGCACGGCCGTCCCGCTTCACCGGATCGCTCAGGCCGATGCCGCCGAGATCGCCCAGCAGTACTCATGTGAGACGCCCGCCCAGGAGCGGCTTTTCAAAGGAATGTACCGCCGCGCGGGCGTGCTGACCCGGCATAGCGTTGTGCTGGAAAGGTCCGAAGGCGAGCTGGGCGCGCGGCAATCGTTTTATTCGTTGGCGAATCCCACGACCCGTGATCGCATGCGGAAATACGAAGAACACGCCGGCGCGCTGGCTGTTTCCGCGGCGAGGGAATCGCTCCGCGATGCAGACGTCCTTCCAGAGCGGGTCACTCATCTGATCACTGTGTCGTGCAGCGGCTTCAACGCGCCCGGCTTCGACATCGCGCTCTTCAAACAACTGGGCCTGGCCCCCGAGGTCGCCCGCACTCACGTTGGATTCATGGGCTGCCACGGGCTCTTGAACGGATTGCGGGTTGCACGGGCGTTCCTGGCTGCCGATCCCCGAGCCTGCGTCTTGGTGTGCGCGGTCGAGATGTGCAGCCTGCATCACCAGTACGGCTGGAACGCCGATCGGATCGTCGCCAACGCTCTCTTCGCCGATGGTGCGGCTGCCCTGGTCGCCATTTCGGGGCAATCCTCCTCGAATTCCCTCTACCATGTCGTTGCATCGGGCTCGCGGCTTCTCGATGACTGCGAAGATGCGATGACCTGGCGGATCGCCGATCACGGATTCGAGATGACGCTTTCGCCACGCGTGCCCGAACTGATCAGCCGCACCATCCGTCCGTTCCTTGAGAGCTGGCTGGCGGGGCAGGGGACCGATCTCGCCGCCGTGGGCTCCTGGGCGGTCCATCCCGGGGGCCCTCGGATCCTGGCGGCATTCGGCGAAGCCACCGGCCTTGATCGGGCGTTGCTCGAACCGTCTTACCAGGTACTGGCCGAATACGGCAACATGTCCTCGCCGACGGTTCTTTTCATCCTCGAACGACTGCGCCTTTCCGGAGCCCCCCGGCCGTGCGTGGCTCTGGCTTTCGGACCTGGACTGGCCGTCGAGGCGGCGTTGCTGGTATGAAACACGAATATCGTTTTACCAATCGCGGCGTCAAATCCGTCACATTCCAGGGCAAGCTCGACCTGCCGATCCATCGCTGGTATCGAATCGTGAACGCACAGCCGGGCGACAGTGTTTTCGATCCGGATCTTGATGCGGCACGACCACGACCCGTCCGTGGCGAATCCGAGTCCATCGCGGAATTCCAGCGCCTTCTTGCCAACCCGTTTCTCGCGGTCTTGTGCTGGGTGGCCATCTTCTCCGTGATCCGCCAAGCTTTGCGGATCCACAGTTTGCCGCTCTTTCTGGCTGGGCTGGGCCTCCTTTTCGTGCCGATCTTCCTGGTTCAGTTTCACTGCCTCGACTGCGGCGCGACGGGTTGGCTATTCCGGTCGCGACACCATGCCTGTCCGGCCGTAGTCGCGCGTCGGGAAAATCCCGGGGCGCGGCGACGACGCGTCCTCCGGGTCAAGACCCAGTTGATCCTCTGGTTTTATGCTTTGATGGCTGTTTCGCTGCTGTTCCTTGTCGGCTATCTGGCCGCTAGAGCACCGAAGACATTCCGGGGCTTGGAATAATGACTCAGAAAGCTCCCGAGATGCGTCTTTACAACGCCGCGGGTGCAGGGAAAGATAGACGGTTTCTCCTGAGAAGATGGAGCGACGGATTCAAGGAACCAACGCCGTGCCTGTGCTTGACGAAGCCATCCGCAAAGCCGACGTGTTGATCGAGGCGCTGGGCTACATCCGCAAGTTCCACGGCAAGTTCACGGTGATCAAGCTCGGGGGCTCGGTGATGGAAGACCCCGAGTCACTGCGCGCCTTGCTGGTCGATGTTGTGTTCATGCAGACGGTGGGCATGCGTCCCGTGATCGTTCACGGCGGCGGAAAGGCCATCACCGTAGCAATGGAGAAAGCCGGGCTGACCCCGCACTTCGTGCAGGGGAGGCGGTACACCGACGACGCAACGCTGGCGATCGTGGCGCGGGTCCTGGCGGAGGAGATCAACGCGGACATCGAGCGGCACATCAACAAATTTGGCGGCCGGGCCTCGGGGCTGCACCACAAGACGCATCAATGCCTGTATGGCCGGAAACTGTGGCTGGAGAACGGACCGGAGGGCCGGATCGACCTCGGACGAGTGGGCGAGGTGAAAGCGGTCGACGTGCCGCCGATCGAGAACCTTTGCCTGGCCGGCGTCGTGCCGGTGCTGCCGTCCCTGGCCGAGGACGAAGACGATGAAGGCCGTCTCTTGAACGTCAATGCCGACACCGCTGCCGCAGCCGTTGCGTCGGCGCTTCAGGCAGACAAGCTGCTCTTCCTGACCGATACGCCGGGCATCCTCTTGACCAAGGATGAACCGGAGAGCTTGATCCGGGGTCTGACTCCCGCCGAATGCCACGAGCTGATCGCCAAGGGTGTGATCGATCGGGGCATGATTCCCAAGGTCGAAGCCTGTTTGAGCAGCCTGGAAGCCGGCGTGAAGAAGACTCACGTCATCGACGGCCGCCTCCGTCATTCCTTGCTCCTGGAGATCTTCACCCACAGCGGGATCGGCACCGAGATCGTTCGCGACGAGACGATCGCCCCGAACCCGAGCCTCCGGCCAGTCCTCGAGAAACCTTGACCGATCCTCATCTACGCACGCTGCGAGACCAGCGATTCTTGATCGCGGTGCTCCTGAAACCTTGCTCACGACCGACCAATCCAGACGGAGACGAAGCGTTGGAGCCAAACCCAATTCCCCATCAGACCTCCCAGGCCACGATTGCCCAGTTCGATCAGTACGTGATCCCGAACTACAAGAGGTTCCCGGTCTCCCTGGTGAGGGGCGAGGGGTCGTGGATCTGGGATGCCGAGGGGAACCGTTACCTCGACTTTTTTCCAGGTTGGGGCTGCAATTTGCTGGGTCACTGCCCGCCGCGAGTGGTAGCGGCCGTTCGCGAGCAGGCCGGCCAGTTGATCCACGTGCCCAACACCTGGTACATGGAGGCCCAGGGAGCGCTGGCGGAGGCCCTGTCCCGGCGATCCTTCGGCGGTCAGTGCTTCTTCTGCAATAGCGGAGCCGAGGCCAACGAGGCGGCCATCAAACTGGCACGCGCGTACGGCAAGCCCCAAGGCCGGTATCAGATCATCACCATGGAGGGAGGCTTTCACGGCCGAACCTTCGCCGCTCTCTCCGCGACAGCACAACCCAAGTATCACGCCGGGTTCGAGCCCATGGTGCCCGGTTTCGTCTACGTTCCCTACGACAACGTGCAGGCTGTTGCGAGCGCGATTTGCGATCAGACCGCCGGCGTCCTGGTCGAGCCGATCCAGGGAGAGGGAGGGATCAACGTCCCACGCCCGGGTTACCTCGAAGGGCTGCGGCGGTTATGCGACGACCGCGGCGTGCTCCTCATGCTCGACGAGGTCCAGACCGGGATGGGCCGCACTGGGGATTGGTTTGCTTATCAGGATCAGGGGATCGAGCCCGACATCCTCACCTGTGCCAAGGCACTAGCCGGCGGATTTGCCGCCGGGGTGATGATCGCCCGGCGAAATGTGGCGTCCGCACTCCAGCCGGGGATGCACGCTTCTACCTTCGGCGGCAACCCGATCGCCTGCCGCGCGTCGCTTGCCACCATCGAGACCATCGAGGCCGAGGGGCTACTCGAGCGCGCCAAGGCGATCGGCCTCCGGTTTCACGAGCACTTTGAATCCCTGCGAGCCGAGCTGCCCGGCCTGGTCCAGGCAATCCGCATCCGCGGGGTCATGATCGGCCTGGAGCTCTCGATCGAGGCTACCGGCGTCGTCGCCGAATGCATGAAACAGAAACTGCTGATCAACGCCACGCATGACCACGTTGTCCGCCTGCTGCCGGCCTTGACCATCAGCGACGACCAGATCGACCAGGGGTGTGCGATCCTGGCCTCGGTGCTGCGGCAATATCAAGTGACGAAATCACGGAACGTGTAGGTTTTGGCCATGCCACGTCATTTCGTCGATCTACTGGAACTGACGACTGCCGAGGCCGAGCGGCTGATCGGCCAGTCACTCCAGTTGAAGCGCGACGAGAAGCGCGGACGGGACCGGCCGCCGCTCCTGTCCGGGCGGACCCTCGGGCTGATGTTTGAAAAACCATCGCTGCGTACCCGCGTCAGCTTCGAAGCGGCCATCGCGCGGCTCGGCGGCAACGCGATCTTTCTGCGCAGCGAGGACGTCGGGCTGGGCAACCGGGAAAGCGTCAGCGATTTTCGCGGGTGCTCAGCCAGTACATCGACGCCCTGGCCGTGCGGACGTTCTCGCACGCCACAGTCGAAGAGCTGGCGCGGCATGCCGTGATTCCGGTTATCAACGCTCTTTCCGACGCCTCTCATCCCTGCCAGGCCATGGCTGATCTTATGACCATTCAAGAGCTGCGGGGGACGCTCGCGGGCCAGCGCCTCGTTTTCGTGGGCGACGGCAACAACGTCGCACGTTCGCTGGCGGCGGCCTCGGCCCTCCTCGGCGTGGAATTTGTGCTGGCTGCGCCCCCCGGCTACGAATTCTCGGCCGAGTTTCGGCGCGGTTCGCGGCCCGATTTCCCAAGACACCGCTGGTTGTCAACAACGATCCGCAAGCGGCAGTCAAAGGCGCCCAGGTCGTCTACACCGACGTCTGGGCGAGCATGGGGCAGGAACACGAAGCCGCCCAGAGGCGAAAGTTCTTCGTGCCGTTCCAGGTCAACCAGGACCTGCTGGCGCTTGCCGCCAACGACGCGATCTTTCTTCATTGCTTGCCCGCCCACCGAGGCGACGAAGTCACGTCCGACGTACTCGACGGCCCGCAAAGCCAGGTGATCCTTCAGGCGGCCAACCGGCTCCATTTCCAGATGGCCCTCCTGGTCTGGCTGCTGGGTGAGGAAATGCAATGACCCGAACCGACTCCCGGAGCCGCAATCAACTTCGCCCCGTCACCATGGAACGGGGTTTCGTGCAGAACAGCCCCGGGAGCGTCCTGTACCGAGCCGGCGGCACCATGGTGCTGGTGACGGCCCACATTTCCGAGACGGTGCCACCCTTCCTTGAGGGCAAATCACTGGGCTGGCTGACGGCCGAGTATTCGATGCTGCCGGGAAGCACCCCGTCGCGCAAAGGGCGCGGGGCCGATGGCCGGGCGACGGAGATCCAGCGTCTGATCGGCCGGAGCCTGAGGGCAATCGTCGACCGCCGAGTTCTTGGTGCCTGCACAATCCACGTCGACGCCGACGTGCTCAACGCCGACGGCGGCACCCGCACCGCCGCGATCACCGCGGCGTTCGTCGCGGTCGCCGATGCGATCAGGCACCGGTTCGGCGCCGACGCCGGGCGTGGGATTCTCCGCGACAGCGTCGCGGCCGTGAGCGCGGGAATTGTGGCCGGCGAGCCGGCTCTCGATCTGGACTACCGCGAGGACTCCACCGCCCAGGTCGATCTCAACGTGGTCCGCGTGGGCCAAGGCGGCCTGGTTGAAGTGCAAGGGACCGGAGAAGGGGCGACGTTCTCGCGGGCCGAGCTGGCCGCGATCCTGGATCTGGCCGAAGCCGGACTCGACGAGCTGACCCGGCTCCAGCGCGCGTGCCTCGGGCCCGACTGGCCGCTCGCGAGCTGAGCGCGGTGTGAAGAGTCTTCCCTGTTCGGCCCGGTCGCACACTGCGGCCGTGTTTCCCCGCTCGGCTTCGTGGGCGGCGCAAATCCGAATTCGCACCCCATCGTCATGGCATCATTGCGTCGTCGACCGGTCCGGTTTTGCGGACTGGCGGCGTTGATTCGCGGCTGTTCCCCGCCAATCTGGCAGTTGATTTCGTTTCGAAATTTCAGGGCAGATTGGAGACCAGAATTCGTGCCATTCTGGCAGTTGGGTTCGGTCGGCAATTTCGTCTCGGTTGGTGTCATAACGATTAATCTCAACGACCGGTCGCTCGTAGGTCAGGCTTTCCAGCCTGACTCTTCGGGACACGCGTAGGTCAGGCTTTCCAGCCTGACTGTTGGGGACGCACGTAGGTCAGGCTTTCCAGCCTGACTCTTTCACACGTCAGGCTGGAAAGCCTGACCTACGGCAATGCAGGGCCGGACCCTGCCCGGCGCAGCGCCCGATTTCCGTCATTCCCCGACCGAGACCTCGGCCGACGGAGCCGGAAATCAACCTGTTTCCCGGCTAAACAGATGGCTGCCATTGAGCCGGTTGCCTGTGCGGTCGATGTGGTCTGCCGAGGACCGGATGGCCCTCACACACAAAAGCGCGGGGGCCGAAAACCATCTCGATTCTCCAACTCTTTATAGGGAGCAGAGTTGCGCATGTCGCTTGAATAATCGGAACGGGTTCCTTGTCCTAAGCCTTGATGCAGATTGATGTTGTGCATGTCACATGAATAATCGGAATATGCAGTAGCATGTATCATAACTCCATATGAAAACACCAGTTAAAGCATGTCACTTGCATAATCGGAATCTTCGGAATCTCTTGTTACAAGTTCTTATAGAACAACTGGTTAGCGTATGTCGCTTGCATAATCGGAACGCGGGGCTCGAAAAACTGTGGTTTCTATCGCATCATCTTTCAGAAATTGGACTTAGGCCATGTCGGTGGCGCGATCGATACAGGGCATCCAACCGGCATTTGAGGTGTTGTCAGCGACAATGTCGCCAACTTACCGTTTGATCGTCGGGCGGAAGGTCGGCGACAAGCTGGTCGTCGCGGGTGAGGAATTCCATGAACACCAAGCTGATCCCACTGAGCCGGCTGGAGGAGGACCCGCAGGGCACCCTGAGTGAATGCCTCGACTCTGGCCAGGCGCTGGTCGTCGAGTTGCCCGACCATCGCCTCGTCTCGAACCAGGGCTTGGAACCGGCCGACGACGACGACCTGGTCAATCGCTTGCTGAAGTCGAATCCATCGTTTCGGGCGTTGGTCGAGAAGTCGAAGGCCAGCCCGCGCCGGCCTTGCCCGCGTCAGCCCGACGCATGCCCCGGCGCTGTGAGTCGGAAAGCGGACAGGTCCGATTGAAGGCGGGGTCATCCGCCTCTGCGCCTCTTACCCTCGCGCTGCTTCGGCGAAGTAGCGCCTCTCGTTTTCTTCGCAAGATCCAGGCGTCATTTCCTCGTGACGGTCGGTTTTTTCGTGCGCTTTTCTCGTCCCTTGTCGTCGAGGAATCGAATCAGTGAGCCCAAAACGTCGCTCTTCCCGGTTGCAGCGCCGAGACTCCCAATGGGTTCGCTCATTCGTTTCTCCAGCCAGACGATCGGGTCGTCCCCGGTAGCGTTGAGCGCACTCTTGAGTTCCTCTCGAATCGCTTCAAGCTTTTTGGGACCGATCACAGGAGTACCTCCAGCAGATTCCACAGCTCTTGAAGACGCCGTGTGGCAATCGCAAGGGATTCGCCATGGCTCAGTAATTCCACTGTAGCCTTTGCCACCAATGCGTCGCGATCCCGTTCGTTGGTGCACAGCATGGCCCCCAAGAGCGAGGCCAAGATTTCCTCGCTGTCGATCGAAAGCCGCCCGGCGACACGCTTAGAGATTCGTGGGTGGCGCACCAAAAGCTGATGACCTCGCTCATGAGCAAGGATCGCCTCGAGTGAAAAGTCGTCGGGGTCGCGATCTCGCGCGAACGCCTCCGCATAGACGATTAGTAAGTCCTCTTCGGTTGTGCTCCCTCGCCCGTACTGCGCTCCGCCTGTCTGGCTATAAACGTGACGGTACTCAGCGCGTCCAGCAAAACCCAATCCCCGCGCGATGCGAGCAACCCTTCGGCCGCGGGCACGGCGTTCGCCGGGGCTCAGAGGATCTGGAGCCCGAATAGCCATGAATCCATTCTACTCGTTTCAGCTCAAGAGTGGACTCGCCGCCACCGACAATCCCGCCCCGACGATCTGATCGACCTTGCAACTGATCCGCATCGTCGGATACCACGAATCGACTCAGCGGTGACGATTGACCGAGCAGTTGATGCCGATCTTTGGGCCGGAGACGCCGCCCCGCTCGTGCGTCCATTGCTCGACCAGTCCGGCTCGGAGACGATGGAGCGAACCTCAGCGGGAATCGGAGCCATCACAGTTCCGCAGGAGAAGCACTCATGGACGCAGCGGGTCTCAGCGTTATGGGCGTCAATTCTTTTGTACCTCAGGTGAGCCTGTGACTGGCCGCATCTACCTTCTGAGCAACGATTCCAAGCTGGTCGCCATGGAGGAAGCTGCGTACGACTCGGAGGGTCTCCTGCAGAAGCTCCTGGCCGATCACCCGGATCTGCTCGCCGGGGACCAGATCAACGCCGAGGAGCCGAGGCGCTGGCTGCTCGTGAGCCGTGAGATGGCCGTGCCCGGCGAACAAGATGGGGCCGCTCGCTGGTCGCTCGACCACCTATTTCTTGATCAGGATGCCATCCCCACGCTCGTCGAAGTCAAGCGAAGCACGGACACCCGCATCCGCCGGGAGGTCGTCGGCCAGATGCTCGACTACGCAGCCAATTCCGTCGCCTACTGGCCGGTCGAGGAGATCAAAGCCAAGTTCGAGAGCCGGTGTAACGATGACGGCAGCGATACCGAGGCGGAGCTCAGCGGGCTCCTCGGCGAGGGTCAGGACGCCTCGACGTTCTGGCAGCAAGTGAAAACAAACCTCCAGGCCGGGCGGGTGCGCTTGATCTTTATCGCCGACGAGATCCCGCCCGAGCTGCGTCGGGTCGTCGAGTTCCTCAACGGCCAGATGGACCCGGCCGAGGTACTCGCCATTGAAATCAAGCAGTTTGTCGGCGAGAACCTCAAGACGCTCGTCCCGCGTGTGCTGGGACAGACGGAAACGTCTCGTCAGAAAAAGGGCGTGGGTCGTGGCGAAACACGGCAGTGGGACGAGGCGTCGTTCTTTTCGGATCTGAGTCAAAGAAGCGGTGAACAAGAGGCGGCAGTTGCTCGACAACTTCTCGAATGGGCGAAGAAACACAGTCTCCGTATCTGGTGGGGCCAGGGCAAGCAAGACGGATCGTGCTTTCCGACGTACGTCAACAGGTTCGGCCAGCACTTTCTCTTCTGCGTCTGGACCTATGGCAGGGTCGAAATCCAGTTTCAGCGCATGAACACGCGTCCCTTCGCCGACGAAGCCAAACGGACGGAACTTGTCGATCGGCTTTCGGCGATCGGACTCCCGATACCTCGCGATGCTCTGAACAGGCGACCGGCCTTCGGACTGGGTTTGTTAAAAGAACCCGCTGTTCTCGCCAAGTTCTTGGAGGCGTTCGACTGGGTGCTGACGGAAATCAAGAAGGTTGAGAGCGTTGGGGGTACGCCTTCCTGAAGTTCTGCTTGGGCAGCGTCACATCCTGGTGGCCATGCTCGTCGATGTCGAAGTCTTCGTCGGTTAGGCGTTCCGGGTCAATATCACCGCCGTACTCCGGTTCAGCATCCTCCGAAAACCGGGTATGACCTTGCGCCAAGAAGCTCGGGAGAGGAGAATCGTCTGATCCTCTAGACGGCATCAGGTCGGCGCTTGAGACGTGCTCAGGTAGTTCCGCGGCGCCGTTCAAGACCGCCTACAATCTCCCAGGAGAAGCCGCCGGCTGCGATCTGTGGAAGAGGTGCAGAGGGCGATTGTCGCCCCTCAGCGAGCCTTTTACCCCGCAAGTCGACCAATCGTCAGGCTCTCGTACGCTCGACGCGCCCACGCCTGCGGAATGGATGATTTAGTTCGCCGCGCCCTGCGTTGCACCCAACGCGCCGCCAGGGCGCGGTCCTTGCCTGGCAAATGCAGCAGGTAAAGCAAACCCATCTCCCTGAGAAACGCATCAGCCTTCTGGTCTTTGAGTATCACTTCCTCTGTGATGACGTCGAGAACCCGCGCGTGAGATGCCGTGTCGATCCTTCCGAGCAGCCAGTAGCCGAGCGACATCGCCTCAAGAGTCCAGGGCCCCCAGGATTTTCCGTCCTCAGCGAGCAGTTGCCAATCCGTAGCCTCGATCGCGGCGAGCATGTAGTAGAGCATCTACCTCTGCACCGTTTCGCTCTTTGGGGAGACGCCGTTTGCAGCTAGTCGGCGAATGTACTCCTCTATGTGAGGATTCACGGCCGCAGACTGGATGACACATCGAACCCTAACCGCGATGCCTTGTTGCCGCCTCGCCGGATTGTTTTGTTGTGGGGCCAGCAGAGATCCGACGTATCTTGGGACATGGATGCTTGCGGCTTCACTACCTCGACGTCCATCTAGTCCTACCAAACGAAGCGTGAATGAATGATAGGTCTTCTGGGCACCTTCAAACGGGACGCGGAAGTCACTGCCCATGGCAAGCCAGCCGGCCATGACGAACGGGCGATCGAGGTATCTTGTCGGATTCGCGTTGATACTTTCCAATGGCACTTCGTCACCTACGGGGGGAATAGTCTCCGGACTTCCGACTGGCCTCTCGGCCGACTGACTCGCCTCAATGGCTTCAAAGCCAAGATACGAAATCACTCGGTTAAGGGCTGATTCTGGCAGTACTTCAACGTGCGCGAGCGACTTGGCGGCTGCAATTCGCTTGACGTGGTCGGCCGAAACAAGCTGGTCAATCCACTCCGCGACTTTCGCTTTTTCCTGTGACCAAGCCGGTGCGGTAAGCAACGCGATGCAGGATGCCAGCAGTAAGGTGGTCCAGCGCATGGTGTATCCTCTCCCTCGAGGCATTACTTCGCGAGGTCTTGACTCGAGCACCAACTCCAGTCTAACGCGTCCGGATCGCGTTGCAATTCCCCGTGCGACAACGCGCGACCTGGCTGAACCCTCCACGAACGCTCGCGGGCCTCGACCGTCCGAGTACAGATCCACCCCGGCGTGGAGAGAAGGTGGGACAGGCATCGCGAGACAGAAGAAGAGGAAGGGCGACATCACCAGCCGAGCCAACGCCTGTCGTATTCTTCAATCGCGATCGGTTGGACTTGCGGTGGTCGGTTCGAGCCGATAATCCAATACCTGTATTTCCTCCGGCGACAGTCAACGGCGCTGAGATGGTGGTCGAAAATCCCCTGAGAAAAGTAGGTCCACGGCGGGTCTCAGTCCGCAACGCGCGACAAGGAACGCCCTTGCCTGTGGGCCCTGCGGCGCCAGCGGGTTACTCGAATTTGAAACCGGGTCCGACCCCGAGGCGCTCCCCGATTATTCCGTCGTCTATGGACGACGACGACGGCGACACGGAAAATATGGTCGCGAGACCTGGTGCCAAGAGTGCACCGGCTCCGCCAACCGGTCGTCGGTATCCTGACTTGAAACTCATTTGCCAATTCGTTGGGCGAACGACATTATTACTTATACTGGACTACTTGTTCAGTCGTCGGAACTTCGTCAAAGCGACGACGGTGACGGAGCCCTTCCCTGATGGCCTCGCTCTCGGTAATTCGCGCCACTGCGACGAACTCCGCGCTCCCGAGCCCCATCCTTAGTGCGCTGTCGCAAGAGAGTCCCAGGCGAGGCGCAGAAGTCCTGATCCCTCGACTGAAAATCGGGCTCCGACGGTGCCCGTCACCCGCTACGCATCACTTTTTCCGTCCGTGAGAATTCATAACGTTCGGTTGCACCGACACTGAGCGACGCTATGCCAGGGCGACCAGGTCCGAGCAAGATCCCCGAGGGCTTCCGCGCGCGACAGCGCTCCGTGGCCACCAGCACGGAATCGCGGGCATCGCTTGGTCGCCCAATGGGAGAGCACTCGCGTCGGCTTCGAAGGCCGGAACGATCTGGATTTGGAATGCGTCTAGGGGCCAGAAAGACCAGTCTCTATCAGGTACCCTCTGTGCGGGTGGAAACGCTGTATGGTCCCCCGATGGAAAGATGCTTGCGTGCGACCGGAACGGCGACGTGCTGCTTTGGGACGCGAAGAGCGGGATGGGGGTCTCGCCCGCCAGGTTGCGCCGCGCCGCTGCGAACGCGATGGCGTGGTCGCCCGATGGCCGAAGGATTGCGTTAGGTTGCAGAGACGGAGTGGTGCTGCTCTGGGACGTGTTGCACGAGAGGTTGGACGCCGCCCTCAACGGACACTCCCAACAGGTCAATTCTGTGGGTTGGTCGCCGGACGGCAAAACGCTTGCCTCATGCTCGGCGGACCGCACTGTGTGGATCTGGGGCACTGAGGAGAAAAACGTCAAGAGGCTTCTCAGGGGGCATACTGAGGGAGTGAACATCGTGGCTTGGTCCCCAGACGGCAGTGTGCTCGCCTCGGCGTCAGCGGATCAAACCATATGGATTTGGGATGCTAACTCCTGGACGCCGATCCGAATTCTTGAGGGCCATGCGCGGCCTATCCACGGGCTCTCCTTCTCCTACGACAGCAAGATCCTCGCCTCGAGAGCTGACAATGTCCGGCTTTGGCGGTGCGGGCTTTGGCAGACGGTAGGCGTCCTGGACGATCCGGCGGATCCTTCGATTAGTCGCGGGTTGGCCTTTCACCCAAGAACCCATGCGCTTGCTACGATCGGTGACTTCGGGACTTCAGTCCGTGTTTGGGATTACAACCTTAAGACTCTCCTCGGGGCAGCCCCGTTAGCTTCAACGGTCTGTTACGCGAACGCCAAGGTAGTGCTCGTCGGCGATACGGGCGTAGGCAAGTCCGGATTAGGGCTTGTTCTGAGCGGTCAGCCATTCGCACCCACGGAGTCAAGCCACGGCCGGCGAGTGTGGACATTCGACTTTTCGGACTGCGAATTCGAAGATGGACGACGGGAAACGCGCGAGACTTTACTTTGGGATATGGCGGGCCAGCCGGGTTACCGTCTCGTTCATCAGCTGCACCTGAACGAAGTAGCAGTTGCGCTCATTGTGTTCGACGCGAGGAGCGAGACGGACCCGTTCGCCGGAGTTCGGCATTGGGACCGCGCCCTGCGTCAATCCCAGCGCGTACAGGGCGACACGGCTCTCCCTTTGCGCAAGTTCCTGGTCGCTGCACGCACCGACAGAGGCGGTATCGGCGTCAGCGCTAAGAGGATAGAAGCGTTGAAATCCGAGATTTCCTCAGACGGCTATTTTGAGACAAGTGCCAAGGAGGGAAAATGTATGGAGGATCTGGCCCAGTCAATCCGAGGCGCGATCAACTGGGACTTGCTTCCAAAGGTCGCCTCCAACGACTTGTTCCAACGGATTAAGGCATTTCTTTTGTCAGAGAAGGTGTCGGGGCGGCTGCTCTCCACGGTTGATGACCTGTTCCGCGCGTTTGTTAGAAGTGGCGAAGATAGTGGCGCTCTCTCGAACTTGCGCGCTCAGTTTGAGACCTGCATCGGGCGCGTCGAGGCGCGCGATCTGATCAAACGACTGAGTTTCGGCGACTTCGTATTGCTGCAGCCCGAGATGCTGGACACCTACGCTTCGTCATTAGTCAACGCAGCCAAGGAGGAGCCAGATGGGCTCGGCTCCATCGCTGAAGAGGATGCCCGGGTAGGTCGCTTCGCCGTGCCGGCGGATGAGCGTCTCAAAGACAGGGTGAATGAGAAGCTGCTGCTGATCGCAACAGTCGAGGATTTGCTCCGACACGAGATCGCTCTACGCGAGTACGCTGACGACGGAACTCATCTGGTGTTCCCTTCTCAGCTCACTCGGGAGCATCCGGATTTGCCCGATCCGGACGGGAAGGCAGTAGTGTTCACCTTCGACGGGCCCCTTATGAATATCTATGCGACTTTGGCCGTGCGGCTGTCTCACAGTGGACTCTTTGAGAGGAAGGATATGTGGAAGAATGCGGTTACGTATGGCGCGAAGCCTGGCGGGGTCTGCGGGATGTTTCTGCGCGAGATCCAAGAGGGTCTGGGGGAGCTCACGCTATTCTTCGACCGAGCGGCGAGTCCGGGCACGAGATTCCAATTCGAGGACTACATCCATACTCACCTGCGTCGTTGGGCCCTACCTGAGACGATCACATGCCGACGCATAGTTACGTGTGCGATGTGCGGGTTTGTAGTGACCGACCAGCTTCGTGCGATACGGAAAAAACAGAATCTTGATTGGCTGAAGTGTCCTGGTTGTGGCAAGAAACTGTCACTCCGTGACGACGGCGGCCGAGTTGCCTTCTCGAAGCCTTCGGCTGTTCCCAAGATCGACGAGGCAGCTAACACACGGCGCGACCGCGACGCTGGGTTAGTATCCGCTTCAGGTGAAATGCGAACTCAGGGGTTTGAGAAATGGGCCGGGTCGTCGCAGGTCAACCTAGCCATTGTTTTCACCGACATCGTGGGATCGACGGCGCTGGGTCTGAAGTTGGGGAACGAGGCCATGGGCATGGTCCGTCGCGATCACTTCCAGCAAGCTCGGCGATGCTGCGAGCAGAATGATGGATATGAGATAAAGACGATCGGAGATTCGTTCATGGTTGCATTTCGTACCGTCACCAAGGCACTAAGTTTTGCTCTCGCGCTCCACTCTGAGCCGGGCCACGAACGCGTTCAAATCCGCGCCGGTATCCACGTGGGAGTGGTAAAAATCGAGGAAGAGGACGCCTTCGGATCGATGGTAAATTACACCGCCCGGATCGTCGGCAAAGCAGAGGGGGCGGAAATCTGGGTGAGCGAGCGTGCCAAATCGGATATTGACGAGGAGAGGGCACAGATCCACAGCGGATTAGGTTGGGCTAGACATACGAATCTTGAATTGAAAGGGTTTCCGGGGCACCACCGTCTCTGGTCGATTGATCCTTCGCCCTCCAAATCCAGGCGAAACGGGAGCTTCTCGCCCAAAAAGGGAAGGAGAGCGACGAATGGGGTTTAGGACCTCGGCCCACTCAAGCCTGCCTGATCACGCCAGGGTCGGGGGAATTTGGCGGCTGATCACAAAGGTGGAATTGGAACGTGGTATATCCCCAGAGTTCCCTGAAGAAGATCGAGGGGTTGTTCCTGGCCAAGATAATCGATGGCTGAATCTCAACTGCTGAGCAACTTCTCCGAGGTCGATGTCGGGCGGACTAAAGTGCCGCGGCTACGGAAACGGCCCAGAGAAGAGGCCACCGGTAGTTCCACGGGACCGGCGCATCTCCCAGCGATTATCTTGACTCACAACGTGTCAAAGATCGTGACCGCTCTCACGGGTCGGGAGTAAGCGGTACAGCAAACCCAAAGTTGATCCATCGGTACGCATCTGCGCCCGAACGGAGTCGAAACGCAGGCGCTCCCAGGTTTTGCCAAGCGAACGAACCGAAGTGCGGCGAGAAGACTGTTGTCAGGAAATCGCGGCGCCACGTGTGGCATCACTCGGCCGCCCAATCAGCAACGCGCTCGACGCAACTCTTGCTGAGCCGGTTAGCGGATTCCCAATAGAGTTCATCGATGATGGCGGTCTGACCAAGATTCAAGCTGTAGAGATTGAATCGGAATTTGCCGGTCTGCTGGTCACGCTCCAGGTAGCGCTCGTCCACTACGCCACGGTTGTGGACATGAACGTTGCGGCGAAGCACAAGCTCTATCAGATTGCCCAATGAGTCACCGGCCGGCTCGTCGCTACACTTGACGCCATGGGAGTCGAGGACGATCAGGAGGTCCTTAATATATCGCTTCTTCATCTGATCCTCGACGATTCCCTCGCGGAGTGCATCGAAGCTGCCGGCTTCGCCGATCTCCGATAGCGAGACCTTCTCTTGCTTGCCAAACATACCGATGAGCTTGAAGAAATCGTTTCGTAGCTTGACGCGGACCAAGTCAAAGATTGCGGCGTCGAAAGCGGTCATGAGAAGGATGAAGCCTTGGCGAAGAACATTGATTTCCGCGTCCGGCTGCAATGTTCGGGCTAGCAACTGAATCTCGTCGCACTCAGCCTTTGCAGATAACAGAGACTGGAGTCGCCTGGCCCGCCTGTATCCGACCGCGTGCCTGATGCCCCGTTCGATGGTGGTAATGTCTACGGAGTCCGCACCGCTTCGATTCTTCTTCTTCAACTGGATCAAGCACTCCTTAGCCATCTGATCCGGATCATTCGTCAGAAGCTTTTCGCCGTACCGGCTCTCGAGATAATCCTGGTGTTTAGCCTTTGCCTTGAGGTATTCCTCGACAACTTGATCCGGACATTCCTGTTGCAGCACGGACCGCTCGTCGCGGATGGCTTGGTCGAGCGCTCGAACGCCGTCAGCCAGGGCGGCCATATGATCCTGTTCGGTTGTGTCAGCGCACCATGGCTTTCGGCTCGGGGCAATTCTTGGACAGGACACGTGTAACTTCTTCAAGATTGCAGCTACCTGCATGATCCGTTTGTCGTCAAGCTGCAGATTCCTAGCCACGAACGCCGTGTAGCGTTGGATGTAACTTTGCTCGTCCGCGAAGCGCGTTCGTACCTCTTTCGCCGTGCGCTCACTCGCCATTGCGTGTCTCCGTGGATGGGGACGCGCTACTTCGTATATCGCCGCCAGTAAGGCCGGCTGGCTATCTTACCAGGCTCGCGACCGCGGCCCGCTACCCGACCACGCCGTAGGCGCTTTTTTCGGCGGCGACCGATAACACATCCATGAACGGCAATGGGGTCTCGACCCACTCCGCCACTGCCGGCTGTCCCGCCGTGCTACTTATCCTCACCGTGGCCAGTTCCCCGGCTACGATCCGCCGCGTCCATGTCAGCTCGGGCGCGGCCTCGACCGTATTCAGTTCCCTCAGAGTTGTAATTCTCTCGGGCAGCTTGGCAACCGAGGGCTCGCCTTCCCTCCGCCCCGCGCAGGAGAGCCAGGTCTTAAGCTGGTCTCATAAGCTTGCCAGCTGGTCCAGATAGCCGGCATGTTGGAACTCCTGCCTGAGCCATGCTTCATAATCCCTAAACTGACCTTCGGCGATTCCAATGTCTCGGCCGGTGCGCCCGCATTCGAGTCCATAGGTATCAATCACCGTGCATGAACCAACTGGCCCTCCTGGACGGGACTCGCTAATCTCGGGCACCGTCGGCAGACCGCTCGACCGGCTCGAGGCCACGATCGCCGAGCTGGGTTACGAAACCATCGTGCAAGACGTGTCATCCCCCGGGGCTCATCGGACGTGAAGACTCGCTGCTGGCTTCCGAGGATATTATGGTCGTCCTTGGTCATCTGACGGCTACATCCCGGCCGGCCCAGTTCGCCGCGACGAAGGGCTGGAGCGGGAAGGAGCCGCAGCCGTTCGCGAAGGTTATGCGGCAAGTCACCTACTTCGCGTTGGACGAGCGAACTGCGGGTCTCAATAGGCCAGGCGGGCTTGGCCGTTCGATTCCCCTTGTCCATTTCTGATGCGGGGTTCCTGCTGTTCGTGCCTCATCCTGAAGTCCGCGCCGTCACGAACGGATGAATGATGAGAATCGAATGATGAGAATCCAAGGATGAAGGATGAAGGAAAACGGGGACAGGAGAGCGTGGCCGTTCGACAAGCTCACGACACGGTGGGTGGCGGGCAAGGACCGTGGGCGGCCCCGGCGACGCGCTCCGATCGGCGTTGGTTCCGCGGCCAATGTGCCGCGCGGATGGCCCTTCAAAAGTCGTCAGCTCGATAGTGAGCGACGGAATTCGACGATGCGCAAACCCTCATCTCCGAAGCGATCGCGCCGGTGCGCCTGCCAGAGTGCAAGTCGGGTCGATTGACTTGGCCGACCGGATTATGAAGCGATTCGACGCTCCTTTATGCGATCGCTCTGGTGTACATGATCGTGGCCGGACAAATCACGTACAATGGCGCGACGGTCCCTGGAGCGATGAACGGTGATGCTCGATCGGCCCGGAATATGCTGAGAAGCGTTACGAAGAGATGCTGAACCTGTCTGAGGTGTTGGATAAGAAGCTGGACGGTCTGGCGCGGACGTCCCTGGCGATCGGAGTTCTGATCGCGACAGTTGCCCGGGTACTTGGCGCCGAAACACCGCTAGGCCGCTCACCTCTGCTCATATGGGCGGTGATCAGCTTCGCCGTATCCGTCCTGGTTGCAATTTGGTCGAGGGGGCCGACCATGTACGCCACGCCGTTGGAGATCCGCAACCTGCTGAAAGTGATGGATGACCACCCGGAGTTGACGAAGGCCAAGACAGGCGCTCTGCTCGCGTCGTCATACCATGTTGCCGTAGTCGGAACCTATGCAACCAATGAATGGAAGGCGGGTCAACTCTGGAGAGCGACGATTTCGCTCCTCGTGGGGATCACTCTCTTGGTCGCGATGCTCATCACCACGGGCCCGCCGGCCCCTTCTCTGCTGGGGACGAAGGTGCCTGACGGGGTGGGACAGCCTGAGATAGGTGCGGCGCAACAAACTCGGTCTGATAACTCCGGTGCACCGTCCCGCTCGGACTAACCCCTGATTGACCGAGTGGGCCGCTTCCCTGGGGAATCTGTGAGATGCTGGTGGTCTTACTATCCGCCATCTGTCGCCTCATCGACCCGCCATACTCCGATCTGGCCAACCGAATCACTGTACTTACATTGTATTCTACTGTACGCCAGCAAACAGAGACCCGCGAGCCTAGAAAGTGTCAGTTTGCGCTCGAGAAGCCGTGCGTCAGCGGGACCATGCGTCAGATCAGCATCCTATTCCATTGGGCCGAAAGGACTTGCAGAAGTAATGTCTGGAAATGGAGGCATCATTAGTAGTCTTCGGAGTCAGGCTCACGGGGTTCGTCATTTCTACTAGACCGTCGTGGGAACGGTGGCACGAAATCGCGCATCCGGAGTCGGGCATCTCGATTTCAAAATCGAAGGACGCGACCGTCTAAGCGTTTCCTACGGTGATCGGGGCGGGCACGGTATAGCCAACGCCCGTGCATTCCTGCCCGGGAACGCCCAGGATGCTCCTGGCCTCGGCCGATTGAAAAAATACCCGAAGAAGTGCGTCCATGCCTCGTTGTTGAATTTGCGCTCCCGTCTCCCATCGGGAAAGGGTGTGCATTGAGATTCGGAGATAATCCGCGAGTTGCCGCTGTGTGTAGCCCAAAGACTCGCGCCCCTGCCGTATCTCAGCAGGAGCGAGCAGGCCCACCTCCTTGCGAAGCGCTTGGCTGACGGTCTCGTCCGCAGAATCGTCGAAAACGAGCTCGTGGCAATTCCGGCATTGGAGAACGCGGAAGTTGGTCAGGGACACGGAATATTTTCGCCCGTCGTGCTCCATTTCCTCAACGTGCGACGGAAGCACCACCGGGACGACCTGGTTCTCGCGGCAATACATGCATTTTCTTGGCTTGGGTAGACGGGTCATTCCCATGCTCCTATCGTCTCTGAGGATGAGCGCCGACGAGCGTCACTTCCGGCAGATCCGGGTCATCACCGTTCGTCAATCTCATCTCCACAAATAAGCCATGCTTGAAGCCATTCATAGGAAGGATAACTTTGTAATAATATCTGAAGTGCACGCTCCACTCCGGCCGTTTCTCAATGATCTGTTTGACGACGGTGCCGCCCTCCGCTCTCACGAACAAAATGAGTTCACGCTTGATACCTGCGATTGTTAGTCCCTTGAGCTCGTCGTCGCCACGAACGATCCGGGCGCTTCGCGCATCCCACAAGACGCAATTACTCAATCCGTCCACTAACGCCTTCACGACCAGCGCGTGTTCCGCAGGATCATGCATCGCTCACTGGCCTTTGGTGGATCATCCGGACGTGATCATCAACTCTACCATCGGACATGCTCTAAGTCCAATAAGCGATTGATGATTTGAAATCAAGGGACGCAACCCAATGTCAGAACAAGAATTCGGGGAATTGTCGTGTAGAGAACCCACGAACCCGCCTCGAGAAGCTGACCAGCAGCCGCCTGCTGGGCTGATTCTTCTCAGCCAGTCGAGAGCGGCTGCGAGCGGTCGCCAGGACGCCGGTTGCACTCAGAGCGATGACATCACGCTCCTCTGGTTCGGACGGACGTGAGCTTTGAATTCGATGGTCACGATGCGACAATAGCTGCGGCTAAGTGCACCAAAGGAACGGATTGCGCAAACGTAGGTCAGGCTTTCCAGCCTGACGTCTCAATCGTAAGTCAGGCTTTCCAGCCTGACCTACGGCGTACTTTCTTCTGCGGTCCGACGTAGCCGCATCGACGACGATTACGGTTCAGTTATGGATGAGAATCAAGAGCCTGACAAACTGTTGAGTCCGACGATCAATCGGAGCGGTCCCGCCGCCCCGTCCCCTGCTGGTGATCCGTCTCAGATCGGGCGCTATCGGGTGATCCGGTTGCTGGGAACGGGCGGCTTCGGTCGAGTCTACCTGGCTCATGACGACGAGCTCGACCGCCGTGTGGCGATCAAGGTGCCGAACCCGGAGCGCATCTCCTCCGCCAGTGACATGGAAGCCTATTTCAAGGAAGCGAAGATCCTTGCCAGGCTCGAACACCCGAACATCGTGCCTGCGTATGACGCAGGGCGTACTGAGGATGGTCTGTGCTACGTCGTCTCCAAGTTCCTCGAAGGCAGCGACCTGGCTGTGAAAATTCGCCAGGATCGCCCCGGATTCCGTGAATCAGCAGAACTCATCGCCCTGGTCGCCGAGGCTCTGCACTACGCCCACACCCGTGGTCTGGTGCACCGGGACATCAAGCCCGCCAACATCCTGATCGATGCTTCGGGCAAGCCCTGCGTCGCCGACTTTGGGCTTGCGCTCAGAGACGAGGACTTCGGCAAAGAAGCAGGACTTGCGGGAACACCCGCCTACATGAGTCCCGAGCAGGCTCGTGGCGAGGCGCACCGGGTTGATGGGCGATCGGACATCTTCAGCCTGGGCGTGGTTTTCTACGAGCTGCTGACCGGGCGGCGGCCGTTCACCGCCGAATCCCGCGGCGAACTGATGGACCTGGTCGCCACGGCGGACGCCCGTCCGCCACGGCAGATCGACGACGCGATACCCAAGGAGCTGGAGCGGATCTGTTTCAAAGCGCTTTCGAAGCGGGCGTGCGAGCGGTACACGACTGCCAGGGATATGGCCGAGGATCTGAGGCACTTTCTCCAGACCGCCGCCGCGATGGTCGTACCTGTCGTTGCTCCCGTTGCAGTCGGTCAACCGACGGGTTCCACGCAGGAGGCGGCAGCGATCCCAGCCACGTCGAAACCGTCTGACTCGGATCACGGACCGATCAAGATCGTGCCGAAGGGGCTGCGGTCGTTCGACGAACAGGACGCTGACTTCTTCCTGGAATTGCTTCCCGGACCTCGGGATCGCGATGGACTGCCGGAAAGTGTCCGATTCTGGAAGAGAAAGATCGAGCAAATCGACCCTGACACGACCTTCAAGGTGGGGCTGATCTACGGCCCCTCGGGGTGCGGAAAGTCGTCGCTGGTGAAGGCAGGGCTTCTGCCCCGGCTGGGAAAGCATATTTATCCGGTTTACATCGAGGCGACCCCGGAGGAAACCGAAGCCCGGTTGAACAAGGGCTTACGAAAGGCGTGTCCTGATCTGCCCCAAGGATTGGGGCTGGTCGATTCGCTGGCAAGCTTGCGAAGGGGTCGCATCCTGGCTCCTGAACGGAAGGTGCTGCTGGTCCTGGACCAGTTCGAGCAATGGCTCCATGCCAGGCGCGGCGAGGAGAACACGGAGCTGGTCGCCGCTCTTCGTCACTGCGATGGCGAGCATATTCAAGCTGTCGTATTGGTGCGCGATGATTTCTGGCTCGCCGCCAGCCGGTTCATGCGTGATCTGGAAATCCGCTTGGTTGAGAGTGAGAACAGCGCCTTGGTGGATCTGTTCGATCCGCGTCATGCGAAGAAAGTGCTGATGGCATTCGGGAGGGCTTACGGGGCGTTGCCCGAAAAGATCGGCGATCTCAGCACCGACCAAGAATCATTTCTGAATCAATCCATTTCAGGTCTAGCCCAGGACGGGAAGATCGTCTCGGTGCGTTTGGCTCTGTTCGCCGACATGGTCAAAGGGAAGACCTGGGGCTGCGCCACCTTGCAGGAGGTGGGCGGCACGGAGGGAGTCGGATTGACGTTTCTCGAAGAGACCTTCAGCGCGTCAACAGCGCCCCCCGAGCATCGCCTTCACCAGAAAGCAGCCCAGGCGGTTCTCAAAAGACTTCTGCCCGAGACCGGCACCGACATCAAGGGTCAGATGCGGGCGGAGTCGGAGCTCCAGGAGGCAGCAGTCTATTCCGACCGCCCCCGAGACTTTGCCGACTTGATGCATATCCTGGACGGCGAGCTTCGCCTGGTGACGCCAACCGACCCAGAAAGTTCCTCACGCGAGGGTCGGCAGACCAAACCGGGCGGGCAATACTATCAGCTCGCGCACGATTATCTCGTCCACTCACTGCGGGACTGGTTAACCCGCAAGCAGAAGGAAACGCGCCGCGGACGGGCCGAGCTGAGGTTGGCGGAACGAGCCGCCCTGTGGCAGTCGAAGCCCGAGAACCGGCATCTGCCATCGTGGTGGGAGTATCTCACGACGCAGTGGCTCGTACCGGCGAAGAACCGTACGGCCGTTCAGCAGACGATGCTTCGCAAGGCCGGGCGCATCCATGCGGTCCGCTGGGGGAGCGCCGTGGCGGTGCTGTTGCTGATCGGATTCGTGATCGGGAGTGTGATTGCGGCCGAGCGCCAGCGCAGCCTGCGGCAACAGCTGACCACCGCATTGGACGCGGTGCAGAACGGCCGCGGACTCGTGGTTCCGTTCACCGTGCGGGATCTGGAGCGATTGCCGCGCGCATTGGTCGTTGCGGAGCTCGAGGTGCGGTACGCGAATGCTGACCCGCAACAAAAGCTGGGGTTGGCGTATGCAATGGCCCGTTACGGCCAGGTCGATGTACCGTTTCTCGTCTCGCGGATCCACGGTTCAGCGCCCGAGGAAGTCGACAACCTTGCCGCAGCGTTAGCGCGTTCGCGAGCGGCCGCAACGGACGCCATTCAAGACAAAGCTGCCGCGGGAAGGAACTGGCGTCTCAAGGCTCGCCGGCCTGTCGTTGCGCTCCGCCTCGAAGATGACCACATCGCCGCCGACATGTGCCGCATCGACGATCGGCCCGATCCGGTCCAACGCACGATCTTTATCGACGAGTTTCCCGCATGGCATGGAGACGTGACGAAACTGGCGACGTATTGTCAGGCGCGATCCGACTCCGCGCTGCGGTCGGGCCTTTGCCTGGCGGTCGGTGGTATTGCCTCCGCGCAGTTGGCCGACGCGGAACGCAAAGCCTGGAAGCCGGTGCTCACAGAGTGGTACGAGACCGCATCGGACTGTGCCACGCATAGCGCGGCCGGCTGGGCCTTGCGCCAGTGGAGTATCGAGGCACCCGCGCCTCCGGCAACAAGCCAGGAGAGCGAGGGACGCCAGTGGCTCGTCAATTCGCTCGGCATGACATTGCTCAAGATCAACCCCGGCGTGTTCGTGCGCAACGATCAAACCCCTGAGGCAAAAGAGCAGACGGTGCAACTGACACGGGCCGTCTTTTTGAGTGATCGGGAGATCAGCGTTGGGCAGTTCCAGCAGTTCATCAACGATGCAAATTATCCGAAAGGAGAGAAACCGGAGAAATGGCCAGGCGCCGACGCGAAGGTCAGTTCAACGCCCGACCATCCGGTTCAGCAGGTCAACTGGTACGACGCCCTGCTGTTCTGCAACTGGCTGAGCCGTACGGAGGGACGCACGGCATGCTATGAACGGACCGGGAGGAAGGAGATAGTAAAGTTCGGTAATTCCGAATATGAACGTGACGTCTGGCGGCTGGTGGCCGATGCGACCGGCTACCGCCTGCCGACGGAGGCCGAGTGGGAGTATTCCTGCCGCGCCGGCACGACGACCGAATTTGCCAGCGGGAGCGATGAAGAGATGCTGCGGAAATATGCAGTGTTCAACGCCCGTCGCGCGGCTTCCTGCGGCAGCAAGCTGCCAAACGGCTGGGGGCTCTTCGACATGCACGGGAATGCCTGGGAGTGGTGCTGGGACGGCTACAAGAATTACGATTTGAAGTCGCCAGCCGTCGATCCGACGGGCGCGGCGGGGGTCGTCCCCGACCGTGTGATTCGGGGCGGGGGTTGGAGCTACACCGCCGACTTCACGCGGGCGTCGATCCGGAACGGGAACTCACCGGAGAACCGGCACATCCTCCTGGGTTTTCGCGTGGCCCGAGGCCAGTATGGGAGATAGAAGAAGCGGAGCCCATCGCTCCGGCGATCGGGGCGGAGCGGAGCGAGGGGCGGAGCCCCCGTCCCCGAGGAGCCGGAGAGATGGGCGGAGCGCGGACTTTCGCATGGATGCGTGATTTGCTAAATGAAGATGGATATCATGATGGCTTATCGCGTGTTCACCCTACCGGTGCGCGACCTTAGAGTGGCGGAGACGAAGTTGAACGGGTTTCTGGCGAGCCACCGGGTGTTGTCGGTCGATCGACGGTTCGCTCTAGACGGCGAGCGTTCGTTCTGGACGTTCTGCGTGGATTACAAGACGGCACCGTGGTTCTTGGGGAATCGCATCAATTCACCATTCGCGACCCCAAGGAGCGAGTCGTCACCAAGGCGGTCAGGCAAATCGTTTACGGTGCTGGAGTTCTTTCCGTGGTCTCCTGCTTTTCCGTTCTCGGAGCGTGCAGCCAAGTCCAGGTCGCCGTCCCGCGCCGGGTGATTTCGGTTGCTCGGACGAATGAAGCCCAGGCCACGCGGGTCTGGTAGGTCTGCGGACTCGAACGCCCCGCCGGGCGCATCTCATCGAGGGCGAAGTGTGTGGTGACTCCTCTGTGGAAACCGTGTACCATGAAAACAGCGAGTCAGCCACGGCAGCCATTGGGGACACTTGCGATGGGCAAACTCGTACATTGACCGAGGATCGCAGGGCCTTTGGTCAAATTCCGCTCGATCGCTCAGACCAACATCGACGGAGCCATGACGATGTCCACGATCACGCCTACGCAACCGGTTACTCCGCCACAGGGTCCGGCGGCGCCGGCGTTCGCAGATGTGTATCGCATGGATGTCGACGAGTTCGACCGCATCGCCGATCTGCTCAAAGCCGAACGGGTCGAATTGATCGACGGGTTCATCGTCGAGAGAGGTGCTATGGACCCGCCCCATGTGCTTTCATCGGAGAAATTACGACGCAAGCTCGACCGAATGCTGCCCGATGGCTGGTTCGTCCGAGAAGATAAGCCGGTTCAGGTGCATCGCACTTATGAACCACTGCCTGATCTCGCGGTCGTGGAGGGCGATCCCGATACCTATGAGAATCGTCACCCGGCGCCCGCCGATGTCGCGATTGCGATCGAGATTTCGGATTCGACGCTGACGAGGGACCGTGGTGAAAAGCAGGTCAATTATGCGCGTGGCGGCATATCCGTTTATTGGATCGTCAACCTGATCGACCGCCAGGTCGAGGTCTACAGCGGCCCGAGCGCGGACAGATATTCTTCGTGCATCACCTTCAAACCCGGGCAGTCCGTACCCGTGGTGATCGACGGTGTAGAGGTCGGGCAGATCGCCGTCGCCGAGATCCTGCCACGGACCGGGCCGGCGGCCGGGAGCAACGGGCCCTGATACGCGATAACCTTCCAGCGGGCGGCGGCCAGACCCTCGTCTGCTCCGGGGCGGGGCGTAGAGCAATCAACCCGCGAACGTCCGCTCGGCCAACCGTAACAGGAACGCGCCGACGAACCGCAACAACAACAACGGGTTCTGCCCGGCCAGTACTTGGCGCGGGATGAATGTCCCGCACCGCCAGAATCCGAGAGCGAGCTTTTCGTCTCGGAGCGTGCAGCCAAGTCCAGGTCGCCGCCCCGTGCCGGGTGATTTCGGTTGCTCGCACGAATGAAGCCCAAGCCCGGCGGGTCTGGTAGGTCTTCGGACTCAAACGCCCCGCCGGGCACATCTCATCGAGCGCTCAGTTCATGGCGCCGCGGCATCGCAAATCCGGCTCTTTGGCTCTACCTGTCGGACGGGCCCAGAATTGCGTCCAGGCGGCTTTTCCAGTGCTCTGGGGAGGCCTGAATTTCCTCAAGGAACCGGCAGGCCATCCCCGAGGGCACCCGGCGCCCCTGCTCCCAGGATCGGACGGTCTTGACGTCGACTCCCAGGAATTGGCCGAAGATCGGCTGGCTGACGCCGAACATCGCGCGGATTCCCTTGACCTCATCGGGACCAAACGTCCGCGGTGTCAGATCGAGCTTCACCCGACGGACAGTGTAAAGCTGCTCGATCGGCGCGCCTGCCTCGATCGCGTCGCGAAAGCGCTCCAAGGCCGCTATGATCTTCTTACCCTTCGGCGTGAGCTTCGACCCCCGCTTCATCGACAAAGATCTCAAGATGGAGGAAACTCGGCCATTCCGACGCTCGCCACGTGAATGGCGAAGAACCGCCGGACGAGTGTCCGTTCCGGGCCGCCATCCGCCGCCCTCCCTGGTCCGCCATCGAGCACCACCTCGAACGAAAGCGTACCACTGTGTAGAGGGGAATTCAATCCGCGATCTCTAGCGAACGATCAACTTGACACGTTGACTGGGCTGCTCTGGGCGGCTGCCTACGGTCGGTGGCGGCGTCCCGGGACCAAGCGCTCTGATTAGAGACACCCCCTTTTCGTGCAAGGGGCGAATCAGGGTTTGGACACGCCGGACAGCTTCTGTCGCATTGTGCATTGTTGAGGTCCATTCCGTTCGTGCCTCATCCCGGGGCTTGCTCCAGGAGACATCCCAGCGCGGCCTTCGGCCGCAGCCAAGCACGAAATCCACGCTGCGGCGTTCGGCCGCAGCCAAGCACCAAATCCGAAACTCGAAATCCGAAATGGGAACTCAAAACCCAAGCCGCGACCTTCAGCCGCGGCCAAGCACCAAATTCGAAACTCGAAATCCGAACCGGGGAATCGGGAATCAGTGTTCGGTGCACAATTGTGGGATCATATCCGCTCTACTCTCCACTCTATCGGCGCCTCGCCGCCGTTGGCAGTTGTCAGAGTGAGCATCGAAGCTCCCATGGAGGACCGGGTCACCGGGCGCCATGTTTTGTGTTCTTCGGTGATCCCAAGCCGCGCTGCGGTGGAGCGCAATCCCGGGTTTTGCGTGGGCATGCGAGCGAAACGCAGAGACTTGCGGTATAATCGGGAGCAGATTCAGAGGCGATGGCCACTCGCCAAGACCGGGTTCGCGGAGACCAAGAAGTCATGAGCGCCGTGCACGGAATGAACACACTGACGATCGATCTTCCTGAAGGCATCCTGTCGGAACTCGCGCCAACAGCCGAATCGCTCGCCAAGGAAGTGCTGATCGCGGCGGCAATTGAGTGGTATCGTGAGGGTCGGATCTCGCAGGGCCAGGGTGCCCTCATCGCGAAAATGAGCCGAACGGAATTCCTCGATGAGCTGTTCAGGGCGAAGGTGCCAGCGTGTCAGGTGACCGCCGATGAACTGATGGAGGAAGTCGACCGTGCCGTCCAGGCGAATCGTCAACGCATCGCCGCTGATCCTGCTGGCCAAGGCCGAGCAATCTGAGCAGCGAGACTGCAAATCCCCTGTCTCGGCACGCTTGGTCTTGTGCTTACGGCGAAACGCCTGGGCGTGATTTCGGAGGCGCGCCCCATGGTTGATCGGCTCCGGCAGGTCGGGCTCTATCTGGATGATGAGCTCGCAGACGAGACCTTCCGACGGATCGGGGAGTGAGGGTGGGCTGACGTTCCGATTAGCCCCATATTGCGGGCCAGGAGTCGGGAGTCGGGAAATGGCGATGGGAAAACCCATGCCACATCTCCGCGCTGGCGGGCACACGAGCATCGCAGCGGAAACTCACTGGCGACCTTGATCACCGAGCAACCCCTTCGCCTTGGCTCGCGCCATCAGGACCTCGCGTAGATTGGTCTGGGGCCCCTGGATCGCCTCGATTCTTCGCCGATTCTCCTTGGCCGCTTCGTCGCCCTTACTCAGGTAGTCCTCGAACGGGGCTGGGTCTAGCAGGTAACGGCTCACCACCGCGTAAACGTCGGCCAAGTTGAGCGTGTCGTAGGATTGAACAATGGCCTCCGGCGTAGCGCCAGCCTTGAAAGCGTCGATCACGAGTTCCAAGAGAACGCGGCTCTTGCCAACACGAAAAACACCAGAAGGCTCCTCCCGCAGGGGGACTGTGCGACCGAAAGCGATTCGAAATCAACGCTTGTCATGGGGCCTAGTCCTCCGTTTGAGTGTGTGTTGGTTCAGCATGAACTGGAAGACCCGCCGGTTCGAGTTAGCGAGTAAAGAAAAGGATCCTCGGCGAACTCAAGTGATTGTACAGGTCGTTAACACGGGGCCTACGGGTTCCTCCTCTTGCACCATTTTCATCAAACGACGACATCGACAAGCCCGACGAAGCCGCGAAGTGGCGGAAACAAACGGCGCAGTACCGGGTTAAGCCATGACCTGGTTCGGGCACAATGCGCGGCAGGAGGTGACCCCATGCCGATGCACGATTGGTCACGAGTCCCGGCGGGCCTGTTCCACGATTTCCACCAAACCTGGTCGATCCAGATCAAGTTGGCGCTCAATGCCGGAATCCTGCCGAAGGGTCTCTCCGCCCTGGTCGAACGACGAAGTGGCCCACGGGAATCGGACGTTCTGGCCATCGAGAGCCTTGGCAGGTCGCGCTCGGAATTCGGTACTGACGCCGGCGTGGCGACGTCGGTGCCTCCCGTCACTCGATTCGTGGGCCGAACCTCGAAGCAAATCTACGCTTCCCGCGCGAACCGCATCGTAGTCAAGCACCGCCTCGGGCGCACGATCGCCGTGATCGAATTGGCGTTGGCGACGTTCTGCCGAATATGCCGCTTTTCCTGAGAAATGGATGGCAGGTGCCCGTGCCGCTGGAATCGACTTATCTCGCAACCTGGAACACCAGCCCCGAGGAGTTCCGCGTGGCCGTGGAGACCGGCGTGATGCCGGAACTGGATGCCGAGTGAGATCCCGCACGGCTGGGCGCTGCCGTGCTGCGCCCGAAGAAAGCGAGCCTTTCGTCTCGGAGCGTGCAGCCAAGTCCAGGTCGCCGTCCCGTGCCGGGTGATTTCGGTTGCTCGGACGAATGAAGCCCGGCGGGTCTGGTAGGTCTTCAGACTCGAACGCCCCGCCGGGCACATCTCTGCGGTGCCATCGTCAGGCTTCTCCCCCCGCGGGGGCCGCTCGGTTTAATCCAAGGCATGGCCGCCCTGGGGACGTCCGGTCGCCCGGAGCGAAATTCCCGACCGTCGGGGAGCGTCCGCTCTGATCGATCCGGCTGACCAACGGCAACGTCCACCGGGCCGAGGTCCGCTGGTACGAGGCGCATGGCGTTGGCAGGCGGAAGATTAAGATCAAACGGCTTTTGGACTGAACCAATGGCGGACCTTCCTGTCAGACCGGTATTCGCCGTCTGCGTCGCCAACGACGACTGTGACGACCTCTCGGTTGGGATGCTCTATCGGGTGTTGCCCGATGAGACGGCGTCCGGTGAGGGCCTACTACGGGTCGTCGACGACTCGGGGGAGGACTATCTCTATCCAGCGAGCCGCTTCGTCGTGGTCCAAGTGCCGCAGTCGGAGGAGCAGAAACTCCTCGCCGTTGCATCGGCGAATGTTGCTTGATCCGACGATGTTGAATTCAAGGATTGGGCTCAACTAAATCCCGAGGTCAGAGAACTCCGGCTTTGGATAAAAGATATTACCAACGTCCACTTCGATCGCCGGAACACCATCGACCGTAAGACTTCACGGTCTCGAACCGTGAGGTTCGGTTCAGAGCTTTGCCAGGTGATGCCAGAACTTGGGATAGGTCTTCGCCAAGCAGCACGGTTGGGGATGGTGACGCCGGAGATCCTCAAGCCGGCCAAAACAATTGACATCGCCAGTTCCTGAACGCCGACCTGATCGCCGCCGGGCTCTCGCCGTTCGCCCCCGAGCCCCAAAACGTGAGAGCAGCGCAACTCTTGCTGGAGCGAATCGGTGAGCTCGCCGCCGCCCGCGACGATTTCGGGTTCGAGACCACACTCTCTGGCCGCACCTATGCCCGCCTGCTCACCACGCTGAGGAGCGACGGTTACCGGATCGTGCTATTCTTCGACGATGGCTCAGAGCCTGAATCCGAAACCCGATATCCGGGCAGAAAGCAACGCCGAATCGCCGCCACACTCGCAATTCGCTCTGGCCAGACCGATGTGGTTCTGGTAGAGTTCCCCGCGCGCGTTGCCGGAGTGAGCCTTCGTGCGCTCCTCGACCTATCTTGTCCGGCAGGCGCATCGACGAATGGATTCACGGCAGAACCCCGGACAGGACCAGGGTTCCGCGCTCTAGGTTCGAGACGGTCCGGACGAGACCACCGATCGAACCGACTGGAGAAGGATCTCCCCATGAAATCGCCCATTGCCGCACTGGCCCTTGTCAGCGCGCTCGCGGCCAGCCCTGCCGGGGCGCAGACTCAAGAACAACCGTCCTTGTTCGGGCGCGTCCGAACGGGCTCGACACAGTCTTCGACGGGTTACACGGGGAGTGCCGCTGCACCCACGGAAGACCGCGTGATTCCCGCGTCCAAGGGCGTTGTGGACTTGACCCCTCCCGATGAACTGAAGCCACCCCAGATCGACTTGCCCGACGAGCCGGTCGAGCCCTACCTCTTGACCAAGGAGGCCGGTCCTTTCATGGTTCTGGCCCGCGTATTCCGCGGTCCCCAGGCCGAAAAGATGGCCCTTGTCCTGGTCAAGGAGCTCCGCAACGACTATCACCTGCCCGCATATATCCTCAGGACCAAGGATTATCCCGGCCGGAGCTTGATCCGCGGCACTCCTCCCACCGTGCCCAGCCAGACAATGGCTCCCAACATCAAGATGCCCGAGAAGATCCGGACGTTCGATGAAGCCGCTGTCCTGATCGGGAACGAAAAGACCCTCGCCGGCTCCGAGAAACTGTGGCGTGAGGTCAAGAAGCTCAAGCCGAAGTGCATTGACGAGATGTCCTCGCCCTTCTGGTGGCGCAAGGGATTGAGCGCCGCCATTCGCACCACCAATCCCTATGTCCCGTCTCAGAATCTGTTCCCACACCCCAAAGACCGGCTGATTGTCCTCATGAACGCGGGAGACCGGAGCATCGTCAATTGCCCTGGCCGATACAGTCTGCAAATCGCTGAGTTCGCCGGACGGTCGGCCTATGACTTCAATTCCCAGGTCACGGCGTTGCACCTTCTGTCCAACCTGAGCGACAGCCCATTGCGGCGCACCGCCAAGGACGCCGAGAAGATGGCCGAAACACTGGCGAGGGCTCCGGAAGTCCGGAGACTCGGCCAGCCGATCTACGTTTTTCACGATCGGACGTCCAGCAAGGTTTTCATCGGCTCGTTCAGCTCACCGCAAGACCCGGCCGCCGGAGCGACGCGCGCCGAGCTCATCAAGAACGCGGTCTCACTGGCGAGCAAGAACGAGAGAGGCAGGAACGCGGTCGACACCATGATCGTTCCGGCCCTTGCCTTGACCGATTTGAACGATCTCAAGGGGAAGATCAGGGAATGAGCACGCAGAAGATCGTGCTCGTGATCGGCTCGCGCAATCGCAAGAAGTGCCTCGAGATCGCCGAGCTGATCAGCCCGCCATGGGAGCCGAGCACGACCCTCAATCGGCTGGAGATCCGCTCGGTCGACGATTTCGAGGGGGCGCCCGAAGTCATCGAGGACGCCGATACCTTTGCGGGAAATGCCCGCAAGAAGGCCTCGGAGCTGGCCCGGGCTCTTCACTCCTGGGTGATCGCCGACGATTCGGGCCTGGCCGTCGACGCGCTGGGCGGCGGCCCGGGCGTGTTCTCGGCGCGGTACGCCGGCGAGCCGGCCGACGATGCCGCCAACAATCAGAAGCTGCTGAGGGCCCTGGCCAGCGTGCCCGACGACCACCGCGGCGCGGCGTTCCGCTGCGCACTCGCACTCGCCGATCCCACGGGTGCCATCCGGCTCGAGGCCGAGGGTGCCTGCCGCGGACGAGTGACTCGCGAGCCCCGCGGCCCCGGCGGCTTCGGCTACGATCCCTTGTTCTTGATCGCCGAATACCACCTCAGTTTCGGCGAGCTGAGCCCGCTGGTCAAGCACCAGCTCAGCCACCGCGCCCGAGCGTTCGCTCAGCTCCGGCGCGGCCTGGAGCGCATGATCGCTCGAGGCGAGCTCGATCCCGCGGAGGGATGACGCTGGCGAAGAGATTCACCAGCCAAGCGAACGAGAACGCCCCGGGTTTTTCTCCCCGGGGCGTTCGTCGGTCAGGGACTGTCGTGGAGCGATCAACCCAGCCGAATCCCGCGCTGGCGCTTCGGGCTAGTGCACGATGTGCAACTTCCGAAGCAGCGGGTAACGGCTGTCGCAAGGGTCGCACGGCGGCACCGTGGTGAACGGGACCGATTGGCTCGACGCCATCACGCTCTGCGCCGAGGGGAGCACCGCCGGCGGGCAGTACGTGACCACGGGAACCTTCACGCAAACCTCGACCGGCACCTGCTTGCACACCGTCCGCGGCACGCAGACCGTCTTGCAACTGGTTACCTGGCGAGCCACGGTCACCGGGCAGCAGATCGTCTTGGTCTCGGAGACCTGGCGGCAGGTGTTGTACGCGACCTTGCGCACGCACTGGATCGTCTGCGTTTCGCAGATGGTCACCGGTACGAGCTTGACGCATGGATCGGTGACGGTCTCGCAGATCGTCTGGCAGACCCGCTTCACGCATGGCTCGACGACCATGCGGCAGGTGGTGACGGGCACCTGCTTGTAGCAGGTCTCGGCCACCGTGCGGCAGGTGGTGACGGGCACCTGCTTGTAGCAGGTCTGGGTGACCGTGCGGCAGGTCGTCACCGGCACGCGCTTGACGCACGTCTGGGGCACCATCCGCGAAACCGTGCAGGGGACCTGCTTGTACTGGCACTCGCGAATGGTCCGCGTGACCGTGTACGGCACCTGCTTCGTGCATTTCTCAGGTACGTACTCGGTGACGGTATAGGGGTCCTGCCGGTACGCGGTCTTCGAGCACATCGTGGTGACCGTGACCGGCACGCGCTTCATGACCGTCCGGGGCTGGAGCGTGCAAACCGTGTAGGGGACCGTCTTGTAGCAGGTCTCCTGGACGGTCTTGCACACGGTGACCGGCACCTGCTTCACGCGTTCTTCCGTCACATACTCGCAGACCGTCACCGGTACCTGCTTGACGCATGTCTCGCTCACCATCCGGCACGTGGTGACCGGGATTTGCTTGACGCACTCCTCGGCGACGAGCTGGCAGGTCGTGACCGGCACTTGCTCGCACGTGGTGACGGGCACCTTCTTGCACACGGTGACGGGCACCTGCTTGCGGACCACCTGGGATTCGTACACCGTGCAGCAGACATTCTCGACGACCGTTCGCGGGCAGCAGACCGTCTTCTCGCACCATGAGCCCGGGCACTGGTAGAGGCAGCCGTTCACGCAGACCGTCTTGCCGGGCACGTAGTAGCGCTCGACGACGGCCTCCTTGTAGGTGCGGGTGACCGGTTTCATCACGGTCTTGGGCACGCAGATCGTCTCGCAAGTCTCTCGGTACGCCGTCTCGGTCACGGTTTGATAGCACGTGCGACTGACTGTCTTGTAGGTGGTCGTTTGCACGGGCTTGCAGACCGTGTATCGGCACTCGCGCAGGGTCGTTTCCCGCACGGGCCTGCACACCGTGTAGGTGCAGCTGACGCAGCTCGGTGCGCCGCACCGGCACCTGAACCGTGTACCGGCATTCCTGCAGGGTCGTCTCGCGGATGGGCCGGCAGACCGTGTAGGCGACCTGCTTGTAGGCACACTGGCGCACAGGCACCATCTCGGTGTCAGCCTGGCACTGGATGACGGTCTTCTGCACCGGGACCTGCACCGTATAGGGAACGCAGCGCGTGCGCACGCGCTGGACGGGCCGGCAGACGGTGTAGACGCACGTCTTGTAGTGGGTCTCCTGAATTGGCTTGCAGACTGTGTAGCTGACGGTCTTGAACACGGTTTCCTGAACGGGCCGGCAGACCGTGTAGCAAACGTCCTTGTAGCTCACTTCGCGGACCGCGCTGGCTGACGTTGTAGGCGCACGTCTTGAACGAGGTTTCGCGCACGGGCCGGCAGACGGTGTAAGGCCTGCTCTCGAAGTGCGTCTCGCGCACGGGCCGGGTGACGGAGTACGTCACGTCCTTCCAGACCGTTCGCGTCACGGGCCGCTGGACCGTGTAATGAACTTCCTGCTGAACGGTGCGATAGACCGGCCGCTGGATCGTGTACGGCTCGTCCCGGACCTGGGGCTCGACGACGTTTCTGATCGATGTCACCGTCCTCGGCTGCATGACCGTCTCGTAGACGGTCTGCACAACCGGGACCTGCTGAGGCTCATAGACGGTCTCCTGGACGTTCTGGAGGACCGTTTGACGCTGAAGTTGATACTGGGTGTGCCCACAACATTCCTGGGGCACGGGGCAGATTCGATACGAAGCACCACCCGCGTAACTCGCTCCCTGCGCCGGGTGCTCGGTCACGCTCAGCCCCAGTCCCAGGGCGAGAAGCGCGACCGACGGCAGTTTTCTCAACATCGGACGCTCCACATAACATCCCGACCTACTTCGGTGCACATCGGTACCCCAACGGAAAGGCTCCGCCTCGCGCTGGGGACCGCCAACTCACTCTTAAACTTCGTCCGCTTACGAGAGATTGCTTCAAGAACTTTCTCCAAATTTCCTAATGGTCGAATCCTCCCAAAACGTAGTCTTTTCCTAGATGTTACGTCAGTCATGCAAAGCTCCTGAATTATCAGAAAAATCGAAGGAGATTCCGAATCCGGCGTCGTGAGAGCGTTCAGCAGGGTTTCACTGGTCGTCATTTCTTGGGAACAGGCCAGCCGCGATTCCCCGATCTCAACCAACCTGAAGCTGACGCCGCCAGGCTGTACGACGTCGCCGCTTTGCGGCTGGGACCGCAATTGGTCGTGGTGGGCGAACCTGGGGCTTACGCCACCAGGCTGTACGATGTCGCCGCTTTGCGGCTGGGGATACGCTGCTTCGTGGATCTGGGCGTTGAGTTTGTTTGGGAGCCCCCGAAGCGGGGCGGAATCGTAAAGCCTGGGCGCAAGCCCCAGGTAACGTTCATCGATCGAGGCGCCGAGTTTCTTTTTGAAGCCTCCGAAGTGGGGCGGAATCGTAAAGCTTGGGGCACAATCCCCGGGGATTCGCCGACAATCCATGTCTGAAAGCCCCCAGCAGGGGCGACACATGTCCGGTTCGGCGCAGCTCAAGAGCGTTATGCCGCGCCGCGGATTCGTCCCCCAATCCAGAAGTTATTTCCGGCCCATTCGGCAGTCCCGACGCTCCATTCCCGATCGGTGACTGCCGGGTTCTTCCGGCAGTCCGAGGGTTCGGATAGTCTGGAGCCTGGGGAAGACGGATCCAGACCGGGAACAAGCGTGAGAATCCACCATGAGTGGGAATGTGCTGGACCGGTTTCGGCTCGACGGCAAGGTTGCGCTCGTGACCGGAGGCGCGCGGGGGCTGGGCCGCGCGATCACCGAAGCGCTGGCAGGGGCTGGTGCAGACGTGGTTCTGACGTCGCGTCAGCTCGAGAGTGCCACGCGCGCCGCCGAGATCATCGGGCGGATTTCGGGGCGAAAAACGCTGGGAGTGGCTGCCGACGTGACTGCCTCGAGCGAGGTCGACCAGATGGTCGCGACGGTGCTCGAAACGATGGGCCGGATCGATATTCTGGTCAATAACGCGGGTGTCAATATCCGTGGTCCCATTGAGGAACTCACAGTCGACGACTGGGACACGGTGATCGACACCAATCTGAAAGGTCCATGGCTGTGCTGCCGTGCCGTCGGCGGGGTCATGAAGCAGCAGAAGCGGGGCCGGGTGATCAACGTATCCAGTATGCTGGGCGAGATTTCGTTACCCGGCCGCTCGCCGTACGCCGCAAGCAAGGGTGGGCTGACGCTGTTGACCAAGACCCTTGCGCTCGAATGGGCCAAGGACGGCATCAACGTGAATGCTCTTTGCCCGGGCCCGTTTGCCACCGAGATCAACACGCCGCTCTTGAACGACCCGGTGGCTCGCGCCCAGATGGAGGCGAACGTGCCGTTGGCCCGGTGGGGCGACCCAGTCGAGCTCGGGCCAGCGGCCGTGTTCCTCGCGTCGGACGCCTCGAGCTTCATGACCGGTGCAACGCTCTTCATCGACGGCGGCTATACGGCCAGGTAGGCCCGGACAATCCCGCTGAACCATTCCCGCCCTCGAGGTGTCAGGCCCAAAGCGACCGTCGCACGGCCCGTTCTTGAACGAGGAGTCGATTCTGATGACCGAGGGCGCTTCACTGATCGTTCCGCAGGGCTTTCGCGCCAGTGGCGTCACGGCGGGATTGAAGGCGTCGGGTTCGCTGGACGTCGCTGTGCTGGCAGCCGTACAACCGTGTGCGGCGGCTGGTGTGTTCACGACCAGCCGGGTCTGTGCGGCCCCGGTACGACTTTGCCGGGAGACGCTGCCGTCGGAGGATATCCGGGCCGTTGTGATCAATTCCGGCAACGCCAACGCCGCCACAGGTGCCCTTGGTCTTGCCAACGCCCGACGAATGGCCGCGCGGGGGGCGGCGCTTCTGAGCTGCCGTCCCGAACAAGTTCTGGTCGCGTCGACCGGCGTGATCGGGCATCAACTCGACATGGACAAGCTGGATGCGGGAATCGAGCAGGCGGTTGCCCAGCTTTCACCCGGGCCCGCTGGGTTCCAGAATGCGGCTCAGGCAATCATGACGACCGACACCCGGCCCAAGCTCGTCTCACTGCAACAGACGATCGGCGGCCGGCCGGTGACGGTCCTCGGTCTGGCGAAGGGAGCCGCAATGATTGGACCGCGGATGGCGACCATGCTGGCCTTTCTGCTGACCGACGCCCCCGTCTGGGCCAACGAGCTTCAGGACATCCTCACGTCGGCCGTCGATTGCTCGTTCAATTGTGTGTCGGTCGACGGCCACGCCAGCACCAACGATACGGTGCTCTTGCTGTCGAGCACCGCCACGACCGACCCGACCTTGAGCGGCGAGGAGTTGTCGGTCTTCGCGAAAATGATCGGCTCGGCGTGCGAAACGCTGGCACGTGCGATTGCCGATGACGGCGAGGGCGCGACGCATTTCATCACGATCGACGTCGTAGGCTGCTCGAGTTCTGAGGATGCCCGAGCGATCGCGCGGGCTGTCGCCGACAGCCCGCTCGTGAAGACGGCCATCCATGGTGCCGACCCCAACTGGGGGCGCATCGTCTCGGCGGCTGGCTACGCCGGCGTCTCGTTTCAGGAGGAAGAACTCTCGCTGCGGATCAACGACACGCCGGTTTACGAGCACGGGATGCCCGTTCCCTTCGACGCCACGCGGCTGTCTCAGTCCATTCGAGGACAGCGCAACGTCCAGCTTCGGCTGGAATTGGCCTCGGGCTCATCCTCAGTCCGGTTCTGGACGTGCGATCTGACCGCTGAGTACATCCGGCTCAACGCCGATTACACAACCTGAGCTGAAGCAAGAGAGATCCATTCCGATCTCCGGCGTCGCTTCCGGGTTCGTTCGAGCGAACTGCGCTCTTGCGGGGCCTCCTGCTTGACCCGTTCGGAGTCATCCCCCACTGTTCCAAACCTGTCCCCGAGCGATAGAATCCGTCTCGGAGGAACGGTGCCGGATCCGTGGGGACGGCCATTGTCTGTTCCGTTTACGGCCAGGCCGCAGGATTCGGCGGGCTCGCTGCCCGGGCCGCTGAACCGTACCGCAAGGTCGCGAGGAGTCAAATGCTCATGAGCACTGAAATCGTGCGAAGCGCACTCCTGTGGTGCACAATCATCAACTACGGACTTCTCATGCTGTGGTTTGCGTTCTTCGTGCTTCCTCACCAGTGGCTGTATCGCCTGTCACGCTGGGGGTTTCATCTGACCGACGAGCAAGTCGACGCCATCAATTACGCCGGCATGGCTCTGTACAAGATCGGGATCATTCTCTTCAATCTGGTCCCGTACATCGCTCTTCGGATCGCCGCATAGCGTCGCCGGCGATCTCAATCGGTCTTGGGAAGCCTCCAGCTTTCCACACTCAGTCCCGGCACGGCTTCCAGGTCGCTATCCTCGCTGACCACGGTACACTGACCCAGAGTCAGCGCGATGGCCGCGAGCTGTAGATCGACTTGTTGAATGGTACGTCCGGCGCCCTTCATTTGGGCTGCCAGGCGCCCGTACTCGGCGGCTGCCTCGAGCGTGTAGGGCCAGCACGCCAAGCCGACCAGAGCCCGGTTTAGTCGGGCGAGATTTTTGTCGCGGCTCTGGCTGGACTCGATGCCGAAGAACAGCTCTCCCAGCACGGGGATGCAGGTGGCGAGCCTCGCGCCGCCCATCCGCCTCTCCCTGGCCCGCTCGTCGACGCCCCGCGGGCGACTAATGAAATCGCCCATCGCATTCGTGTCGAGCAGGTAGCGTCTCATTCAAAGATTCTCTTGAGCCGGTCGGCCCGCTCGTCGAAATGGGACTTATCCCATTCACGGGCGTCTCGGCGCACGGCTTGCCACGCGGTCTCTTCCTCGGAGGTGAAATCCAAAGGCTCGAGGGTGTCATACCAGGCCAGCCAGCGAGCGATCGACGTAGGGTCGTCGCCGAGGAGATCACCCTCGGTCTCGACCGCCTCCGGTTCTTCGACCGGCTCAACCGTCAGCGCCGTACCGTCCGGCCAGTCAACTTGCTGAGTGGGTACTATCCGACCGTTCTTCCAGATCGCGTGGATGGCTTTCATTTTTGAATCACTCAATCATGACCCGATGGAAGTTGATGCGCCGGCCGCATGACCTCGACCGCCATTCTAGAGAATGCTCGGCCTGCGTGAGAGTGGCCTAGCGCAAGGATTCGTAATTCGCATAGAGGCGCAGGGCGTCGCCGGCGGCTGCGCTCGTCAGGCGGTCGTCGTTGTGATTGAGTTGCCAGAGGGCGTCGTCAAAACGGCGGTTGGCTATTCGCAGGTACAGCTCGGCAGCGGTCGAGCCGGTGGCTGCCGAGTTCTGGACGAGCGACTGATCCCATCGCGACAACGTGCAGGCTGACGTGACGAGGGAGATGGCGGCATCGGCGATCCGTTCCTGGATATACTGGCGATCGAGGACGGCCTCGCGATGGGAAATCAACACGCGTTCGACCGTCCGCCCGAACCGGGCGACCCGGCGGGCCAGAGAGGCGGCCGCCGGCCGCAGCATGGGGGTGGCCACCGGAACCACCGGAGTGCGCACCAGTCGGCTCAGATGGGATCGCGAAAAATTCCAGAGCGTGGGCAGAAACGTACTCACGCTTTTCATGCCGCCCAGGGTGCTTTTGAGCCCCTCGGCAATCTGCGCATTCCCACCAAGGCAATGAACGCCTTCAAAACTTCATTGGCGCCTTCGCCGATCGTGTTGATCCGGGCGTCGCGCATCATCCGCTCATAGGGCTCATTGCTGAAGTAGCCCTGGCCGCCGAAGACCTGGAGCGTCTCGTACACGCCCTGCCAGAGGGCTTCGGTGGAGAAGACCTTCAAGATGGCGGTCTCGAGCATATAATCCTCGGCGCCTCGGTCGATCAAGGCAGCCGTCTGATAGGTGGTGGCTTCCATGGCATAGGCGGTCGCCGCCAGGTAAGCCAGCTTCTTCTTGATCAGCTCGAGTTCGGCGAGCGGCCGGCCGAACTGGCGGCGGTTGGCGGCGTGGCGCGTGGCAGCCGCCAGGCAGACCTTGGCCAGGCCCGTGCAGCTTGCCCCGAAGGTCGTTCGGCCAAAGTCAAGGACGGTCAGGGCGACCTTCAGGCCCTTGCCGGGCTGCCCCAGGATGTGCGATGCCGGCACGCGCATGTCGTGAAATGCCAGCCGAGCGGTGGCCGTTCCCCGGATGCCGCATTTGGGCATTCGCGGCTCGACGACTTCAAAGCCCGGCATGTCGGGAGTCACCAGAAACGCAGTGACTTTCGAGGCGCCTTTGGCGTCGAGCGTGCGGGCCATGACGGTCAAGACGCCGGCGATCGCACCGTTGGTGATATAGCGCTTGCTGCCGTTGAGTATGTAGGTCTGGCCGTCTTCGGAGAGGGTTGCCGTTGTCTGGACATTGCTCGCGTCGGAGCCAGCCTCTTCTTCGGTCAGTGCGAAAGCCGCGAGCTTCTCGCCGCTGGTCAGAGGCGGCAGCCAGCGCCTTTTGCTCGGGGCTGCCGAACAAAACCAGAGCGCGGATGCCGATCGAATGATGGGCGTTGACGAATACAGCCGTCGCGGCGCAATGCCCGCCGATCACCTCCAAGATCCGGCAGTAGCCCATTTGCGAGAAGTCACGACCGCCCCATTCCTGGGGCGCGGCCATCCCCAAGACGCCCAGACGGGCCAGCCCGTCGATCACGGACTGGGGGATATCCGCATCACGATCGATCGCGGCGGCATCGATGTGGGTATCGGCGAAGGCGCGCACCGCGGCCACCGCCTCGTCGACTGCCGGTCGCTGGCTCTCGGGGAGCTCGGGGTAGGGAAAGAGCGCCTCGCCGCGAAATTCGCCTCGAAACAGCGCCTTGGCAAAACCGGCGCGGGCGGGCTCGGAAAAGAGCAGCTCCTCGGCCTGCTCAACCTGCTGGGCCCGCAAGGTCTCCGCCCGATCGGGCGCCGAGGTCGTTACCGGCATCGAGAGTGTCTCCTTCTTCGTCGTCAGGGGAACCGAGTCCGTGAGTAAGCCGTGGCTTGATCCCTGGGAATTGTACCGGCAGGCTCGGCGAAAAGAAGCGGGAGTCGACCTCCGGGGTCAGGCGGTTTTGGGTGGCTCTTGCGAAGGGCCCTTCTGCTCGGGCGGCCCGCTGGGGGCCGCATGATCGAGAAGGACAGCCTCGGGACGGTCTTGCCGGGGGGTCGTTTGCCTCGGCGGCTGGCCGGGTCTCACGTAACCACGAAATCCGGCGTCTTTACCCATCCAGAACGCGATCAGCGCGCCGATCGCGAGCATGAGAAGCGTGGGAACGACGTTCAAGTCCTTCACATGCGTGAAGAAATACGAGAAACTGTCATCGGCAATGAACGGTCGGAACCACGCCTCCGCGAAGAGGCCCAACCCCAGAGCGGCGATTCCGCAGACGATACCGCGCGAGCGAAGGATGGCGCGCCAGCATGCTGCAACCAAGACCCAGGAAAGCACCGGGGATCATCAGGCCATACCAACCTCGCTCGAACATCCAACCGAAGATGTAAAATCCCAGGACGCCACCTACTGCCGCGCCGGCCAAGCCCAGCAAGTTGCTGATCACCAGCCGTAACATTTGCCCGACTCCCGCTAGATATCCGGATCGATGTGTCTGCTCTGCCCGATCATAACTTCGACGCGAGGTCCTGGCCATGAGCTGCACAACTTCCGAACCAAGCTGGCGGTGGGAGCACGGCGATGACGCGATCTCGATCTTGTGGTTCGATCAGCAGGGCAGAACCCAGAACCTCATCGACCTTGACGCGCTCGACGAGCTGGAGCTGCGTTTGGCTGAGGCCGAGGGACACGGCGCGATTCGTGGCTTTTTGATCCGCAGCGCCAAGCCCGACGGATTTTGTGCAGGGCTCGATCTGAAGACCGTTTTGTCGTCAGAAAAAGTGCAGCTCGAAGCATTTGTGCGCCGTGGCCTGGAAGTGTTCGACCACCTTTCCTCGCTGCGTATTCCCACCGCCGCCGTCATCCACGGAGCCTGCCTGGGGGCGGGGCTCGACCTGGCGCTGGCGTGTGGGCGCCGGGTGGCGCTGGCGTCAAATGCGCCGCTCCAGATCGGAACCCCCGAGGTTCAGTACGGCCTGATCCCCGCATGGGGGTCGATCAGCCGGCTTCCTCGCCTGATGGGACCCGACGGAGGCCTCGACCTCTTGATTTCCGGCCGGTCGATCGGCTACCTGCTGGCACGTTCGCATCACATCGTGGATCGGCTGGCGGCCGACGCCGATCTGCAAACCCCGGCAGACCTCCTGGCGCTGTCCCCGGCTCCGGAGCGATCATGGCCGAAGGAGGCCTGGGAAGCAGCGTGGAACCGCGCGCATGCTCAGGTCGAGGAGCAACCCGGCGACCACCCCGAAGCCCAGCTTCAGATCCTGGCAATCGTCTCCATCGAAATCGCTCACGGCCCCGAACCCGCACGGCAGGCTATTCCCGAGGCACTGGCTGAGCTCGCGAACAGTGAAACCACGCGCGACGCGATCACGATGCTGCTCCGACTTGGGCAGAGTGAGCCCGGCGTCTGATTGCATCCGCCCGGCGAATCGATCCGAAGACCTTCAGCGGACTTCGATGCCGATCAGCTCTCCCTCGCCCATGATGTAGCCGCGCTGGCCATGCTGCGTGAGGTCCAGGCCGATCTCTTCCTCGTCGGCACTGACACGCAGTCCCATGGTACGATCGATCAGCACCAGCACGGCGAGGGTGACGACGACCGTGTAGAGCGCGACCGAGCCGGCCGCGATCGCCTGGGCCAGGAGCAGGTCGGCATTACCGGCGAACACGCCCCCTGAGCCATCGGTCAAGCTGGGGGCGGCCAGAAAGCCGAGGCACAGCGTGCCGGCTAATCCGCCGATTCCGTGCACGCCGAACACGTCGAGCGAGTCATCGTAGCCCAGCTTCCCCTTGATCGAGATCGCCGCATAACAGAGCGGACCGGCGAGAAGCCCGAGGCAGAGCGCACCCAGTGGATTCACGTATCCGGCCGCTGGGCTGACCGCCACCAGGCCGGCGATCGCGCCGGTACAGGTTCCCAGGGCGGTGACCTTGCGCTTTTGGAGGTATTCGAGAACGGCCCAACTGAGGACCGCTGCCGCGCCAGCGAGGTTGGTCGCCACGAAGGCCGCGGCCGCGGCCGCATTGGCCCCCCGAGCTTGCCCCGTATTCAGCCCCAGCCAGCCGTACCACAAGAGTCCCGTGCCCAGTGCGGTCAACGTCAGGTTGTGCGGATGCAGGTCTTCGGTGTCGAGCCCTTTTCGCTTGCCCAGGATCACGACGCAGCACAGGGCCGCCAGCCCCGACGTCAAGTGCACCACGAGCCCGCCGGCGAAATCGAGGGCCCCCAGCTTCTTGATCCAACCACCAGGACCCCAGACCCAGTGTGCCACCGGGGCGTAGACCAGCGTCGACCAGAGTAAAACGAACACCAGGTACGACGAGAACTTCATCCGTTCGGCGATGGCTCCCGAGATGAGAGCACAGGAGAAAACCGCCACCAGCATCTCGAAGATCATGAAAACCTGGTGCGGGACCAAAGGCGCAACCACCGTGTTTGGCTCAATCCCCACGCCGGCGAGTCCCCACCACGGCCCCCCGCCGCTCCAGCCAGCCAGCGCGTTCTCGCCGAAGGCGAGGCTGTAGCCAGCGAGCACCCACTGAGCCGAGACGACGCCCAGGAGGATGAAGCTTTGCTGAAACGACGCCAGGACATTCTTGCGCCGCACCATCCCACCGTAAAACAAACCCAGGGCTGGTATCATCAGCATCACGAGCCCGGCACTGGCCATGAGGAGGAGTGTGTCGGCGGCCTGGAACGAGGATTTCGCGAGTTGAGCGGCGGGTGGCGAGTCGACCGGGGCCAGCCGTGAACCCAAGGTAGCAGGCGCACCTTCCGCCCGTCGATCGTCAGTCGACCGGGCTTCCTGGCCCGCCAACAACTCGGGCATCGTTCCCAGCAAGAGAGCCAGGAATGCCGCCGCTATCCGCCGGTTCGTCATACTCGCGCTCCACTCCACGCAATCTAGCGCTGGTAAGTCCCCACCAATTCGCCCTGGGTCACGATGTGGCGTTTCATCGCCTTGAGCAGGCCCATCCTGTCGAGGCCGTCGGGGAGATCGATCGCCGTGTCGAGGGCGTAGAGCTTGAAAAAGTAGTGATGCAAGCCGTGCCCCTTGGGCGGGGCGGGGCCTCGATAGCCGACGGAGCCCCATGAATTCTTACCCTGAACAGCCGCGACCGGAATACTGGGCTTTCCCGTGGGCGGAACGCCCTCGTCCAGTCCATCTGCGTTAACCGGCACTTTGTAGATGACCCAGTGGACCCAGGGCTCGCTGGTTGGTGCGTCGGGATCGTCGACGATCAAAACCAGCTCGCGAGCCGATGCCGGCAGACCCGACCATGAAAGGGGTGGCGACAGATCCTCGCCGTCGCCCGTATACCGCCGCGGGATCGGTTTTCCGTCGCCAAAGGCCGAGCTGCGAACGATGAGACTCATGGTCGTGCCCCCGAAAAACAAGAGCCGTACGCGTGAAACCAATGCTGATTCTTGCTTCTGATCTTGAACGAATCAAGCTTCCCTGTCATCTTGCCGTCCCTCGGTACCGTCTCAGGTCATGAGTCGGGAGTCGAAAACGGCAGGAGACGCTTTCGATGCGGCCAATCTTGTTCGTGGTTCCAGGCTTTGACCTCAAGATCCATAGCTACGGCGTGATGATCTTCCTGGCCTGTTCCGCGGCGCTCTGGATCTCGGTCTGGCGCGCCCGGCGCGAGAAGATCGACCCCAACATTGTCTATGGCATCGCGACGTGGCTCTTTCTGGGAGGAGTCATCGGCGCGCGGGGCCTCTACGTTGTCTTGCACCCCGAGATGATCCATGGGATCGGCGATGTTCTCCGGAGCTGGCAAGGGGGAAACGTCTTTTATGGATGCATCCTCGGGGGGCTGACCGGATCGCTGCTTTTCTGGTACAGGCATCCCTTTCCGTTCTGGCGGATGGCCGACGTGGCCGCGCCGGCTGTGGCGATCGGGGCGGCGGTGGGACGCATTGGCTGCTTCTTGAATGGCTGCTGCGACGGAGCCCTTTGCAAGTGGCCCTGGGGCATCCGGTTCCCGGCCGGCTCTCATGCCTGGATGAGGCAGGCGAACGCGGGGTTGATCTCGCCGGAAGCGCCCTTATCCCTGGCGGTGCACCCCACGCAACTCTATGCGGCACTGGCCGGCCTGGTCGTGCTCGGCTGCTTGCTCGTTTATTTCCCCAGGCGCCGCCGGCCCGGGCAGGTCATTGCTCAGCTCATGATCCTTTACTCGCTCACTCGGTGGCCGATCGAGGCGCTGCGCGGCGATGAGCCCGCTCTGATTGCCGGAATGACCTCGGCCCAATTGATCAGCGCTTTCCTCTTGCCAGCGGGCCTCGGGATCTGGCTCTGGTTCCAGCACGCCGGGAACGCGGCACAAGCAACGAGTGCTGTCACGGAACGCGACCGCGCTCAAAGGTTCCTGGCAGCCCCCTCACCCGGCCTTCGGGTGAGCAAGTAGCCCCTTCACCCGGCCTTCGGCCGAGCAAGTAGCCCCCTCACCCGGCCTTCGGCCGAGTCAGCAGCCACCTCACCCGGCCTTCGGCCGACCTCTCCCCGAGGGGGCGAGGTTGGCGAGGTGAAGAGATCCCGCGTCACTTACTTGCGCCGCTCGGGCGGCGGCTCGGTTCTCGGCGTCTCGACGGCCGTGGCTCCCCCCGGGCTGGGCCGGGAGCCGCCGGGGCCGGTTCGCTGATTCGCCAGCGGACGCGGGGGCTCGGGCGTGTACGGGTAAAACGGCGTCCGGTCGAAGAAGTTCCGGGGCCGGAGGTCGAAGCCGCTCCACATCACCAGGGCCGACCCTTCCCAGGCGTCGTCGCCCGGCCAGAGCCGCCGGCCGGAGTTGGGCTTGCCGTCCTCGTGCCGCGGCTCGTGATGCACGGCCGAGTTGCACCAGAGCACGATGTCGGTCAGCTCGACCGCTTCCTCGTCCCTCACGATATTCGGCAGGTTGGCAAAGAGGAACTCCGTGGGCTTTTCCGGATGAGACCGGCTCACCCAGATGTCGTGGCGGGTGAACGCTTCGTTGTGACGGGGCGTGCCGTAGCGCAGGGGCATCAGGTCATAGGCGATCGGCTCGCCGCGCGGATTGAGTTTCTCGCTCTCGACCCTGACCATTGTGAACTCCTTGGGGTCCCAGTCGACACCCCCTTCCAGCCCGCCGTTGAACGGGTCTTTGACGTCCTGGGCCGACAGACCGGTGACCGGCTCGACGTGCCGCATGAGCATCGCCGAATTCCTGGCGCCGTCGATCAGGTCGATGTCGATCCGCCAGTGGGCGCTGTGCACATGCGCTTCGGTGCGGTGGCCGGGCAGGTTCTGGCCGGTCGCACCGACGCGGAAGGCAATCGTGCCGTCGTCCTGGAACGTATACGACATGATATACATGTAATTGCCGGCCTCAAGCGCGCCCCAGAGCACCAGCTCGCGGCCCCGCCGGACGCCGTGGATATCATCTTTCCACGCCAGGCCGCGGTCGCGCACCTCCTTGACGACGGTCGCAAACGGATCACCCTGAAACGGAGGCAAGAGCGTCCCGAACGGGCCGGCGTCTTCAGCCTTGACCTCGGCCAGTGGGAAGGAAAAGCTCGTCAGGTCGTAATACCGGATGAAGCTGGACTTGTGATACGGAACGAACAGCTCGGCGATGCGGGCGTCGTTCAAGATCTTGACCCAGTCTTCGCCCAGGTTTCGCTTGAACCAGGCACCGGTGATGTACAGACCCCGGTGCAAGCCTCGTGCGTAATGAACCTTCCAGGCTGTGCCCTTGCGAGGATCCTGGCCACCCGACTCGCTTTCCAGGAACTCGGCGGTCACTTCCTGCGAAGGCGGGTCGGGAAGCCGCTGCCGGAAGAATCGCTGGGCGAAGGCCGGCGACACCGCCTGGAGAGCCAGAAAGGCGGCAAAGGCCAGGGCGCGAACAGGGAGGCAAGTGCATGCGGCGTCCTCGAATGACCATCGGATCGCTGTTGATCTGGGCAGATGGGTCTTCTCGCGGCGGGTTGTCGTTCATCGGGGCCGCTTTTCTTTGGGCACGTCTTCGGCCTCGGCTTCGGCTTCCGGTGCCGGCGTCTCGACCTCGCGCGTGGTGAGGTTGACCTGCGGCCTCGGGTAGCTGAGGTCTCGCTTGCCGACGCGGTAGGTCAAATGCACCACCCGGTTGATCGTCGGGTCGTCGTCGCGTGTGAACTGGCTGAACTGAGGGTACACACTCAGCTCCTTGCCGAATCGGTCGTACAGCTTCTTGACCTCGTCGCTCTTCTTGAGCGCGAGCTCCTTGGCCTCGTCGAACTCGTCTTCCGAAAGCGGAGTGCGCAGGTGCTGAGATGCCTCGACACTCACGACCTTGCCGGTTCCCAGGTCGACCGTCGAGAAAACCGTGATGTCGTCGAAGTAGCGATACCACGTGACGACTGCGAGGGGCCCAGGGCCTTTCGCCTTGGGCCGAGCGCCGTCTTTGTCTTTCTCGTTGTCGTCGGCGTTCTCGTTCTCCTTTTCCTTTTCGTTGGCATCGGTCTTCGGCCGGTCGGCATCGCCTTCCTTGGGCGAGCCGGACTCCTTGCCGGGCGAACCGGCGCGATCGGGAGTCGCGAGCAGCTCGACGCCGACGACGTATTCGCGGTGGTCTGCGGCAGGGTCGGTCGCCCCCTCGGTCTTTTTCCTGAGCTCGCGCATCGCGTCCTTGCTGAGAGTGACCGCCTGCTTCGTTTGCTGGGCGGTCAGCCCCGGCCGCAGTCGTGACGACGGCGCCTTGGCACCGTCGTCCGAAGCGGCCATCAGCCCGATTGTGACCACCGCCGCCGCGACCAACCAGGAGAATCGCAACGTGTTTTGCATCGAGCCCCCGATCCCGAATGAGCTCCAAGCGGGACGGCAGAAGAAAGCTTGCGATCGGTCAGGCTTTCCCTGCCGGATTTCCGGCTGTGGAAAGCCTGACCTACGGGAAGCCGTCAGGCTGGAAAGCCTGACCTACGGAAGATGTCAGGCTGGAAAGCCTGACCTACGGAAGATGTCAGGCTGGAAAGCCTGACCTACGGAAGATGTCAGGCTGGAAAGCCTGACCTACGGAAGATGTCAGGCTGGAAAGCCTGACCTACGGAAGATGTCAGGCTGGAAAGCCTGACCTACGGAAGATGTCAGGCTGGAAAGCCTGACCTACGTCGAGGATCACGGCTCACGGGCGTCGAGATTCGCTTCGAGAATCTTGGCGATCCGGTGGCGGCACTCGTCGAGGTGAGCCCGGCTGGTATCGTCGATTATGAGGTTTCCGGTGTCCAGGACCTTGGAAATCCGGCCGGAAATCTCCTTGAGGTGCAGCCGGGCAAGAGCCCGGGCGTCGGCCGGGGCCGAGGAGTTGCCGCCTCGCGTGAAGACGATGTAGCCGTAGAGATCGTCGTAAGAATTGGCGTTGTTGCCGAGTACCATCTTGCCCAGACGGCCAAGGTACTCGCGCTGGAGGTTACGACGAATGGTCGAGAGGGCAAACCCGGACTTGTCGCCGCCCGGCTTGGGCAAGCGGTCGAGGTCGGACCAGATCCCGTCAGTGAGCGACCGGAAAACCTCCTCCATCTTCAAGGGGTTTGCACCCTTGTCGGTCTGGAGCTGCTGGTTCTCCAGCCGGGCGAGCGTCGAGGCGCTCAGGCAGTGCCCGAGCACGATCTTTTGAATGCCGAGGATCCGCTCGAGCACCGAGATATCGACGCCCGAGCCGAAGTATCCCTCGGTGCCCCAGTGCATCCAGCGCTCGGTCCCCAGCCGCCTGAGCAAAGCCGGTGAGAACTGAAACGCCGAGTCGCTCAGGATCGAATCGGTGAGGAACTTGAGGCAGTCGCGCTGCTTGGTGCCGGCCACGGGGATGATCGGGTCGTGGGCGTCCTTGTCGGCCTTGTGATCGCGAGACACCGACTGGCCGCCGATGTATTGCGAGGCCAGTGTGGCACCGTCGCCCCATTGATTGAGCAAGATGCTGAAGGCGCGGCGGGTGCGGGCCCACGATTCGCCATCCTTGACGACTCGCGCATCCAGGTCCTTGAGTAGCTCGGAGGCCAGCGCGATCCGTTCCTTGCCGAACTGGCAGGGGTCGGACCCCAGGTCCCAGCGGTTCACATACGGGTCGTCGTTCAAGAACGAGTCTTCGTCGGTCGCATAGACCAGGTCGTGCTCGGGCGCCCGCGCGGCGATCTTCTTGAGCTCGGAGGCCTCGTCGCCGTCGATCGTCTTGTAGGCGTACTCGATCGCCCAGTAGTCATATGGGCCGAGCGTGGTCGAGTAGTAGTCGCCCTGCTTCTTGCCCTTGGGGGCGATGTTGATCGGGCTATAATCCATGACGCTGCCGACCAGGCCCTTGACCCTGGTGATCGCGATGTCGTTGAGCTGGTCTGCGGTGAGCATCGTGCTGGCCTTGAAGTTGTGCCGCAGGCCGAGCGAGTGCCCGACTTCGTGCATCACGATGTGCTTGATGGCCTGGCCGATGAACTCCTCGGGCAGTTCGTCTTTGGGCTCGGGCTTCTTCTTGGCGGTCTTGTCGCCCGGCTTTCCGGGGCCCCTGAGCTCGGTAAAAGCGATTGCGGCCAGGCCGAAGTCATGCTGGAAGCCAGTCTGGAACTGGCAGAAGTTGCGAGATCCCCGCGCGAAGTTCTTGGCGACCTCCCGCGTGAGCGGGCTCTGGCCGGCCGGTACGGCTTCGGGGACCATCTGGCCCGCGGGCTTGTCGAGGGAACCAATCCCGAGGAATGCGCGCGACTGCGGCAAGCCATAGCCCATCCTGGAGGCCAGGATCGGGCTGATCACCTCGCCGATGGCCAGGGGCGCCGTCTGCGGCTCGCCGGCGGCCGCGGCCGTGTGGCCGACCAGAAGCGCATATTGCTGCTTCCAGTAGCGGATGAACCCGGCGTCAAAGACGACGTCGCCGTCGATCATCTCGCCGCTGATCGGATTGGCCCGCAGACACGACATCGCACCCCCGAAGTCGGCCGTGATCCAGCGGAACGTGCAGTAGTTCGTGTCTTCAGGGTCGAACTCATCGCGCCCGGCCTCTTCCCAGCGAACGGCGATCGCATCCTTGTAGCCGATCTTCTCGAACGCCTTGTTCCACTCGCGGATCCCTTCCTCGACATACGGGCGGTACTCGATCGGGACCGTGTCCTCCACGTACCACACGATCTGCTTCCTGGGCGGCGAGAGCTTGGCCCGTGGATTTGCCTTCTCGAGCCGCCAGCGGTTGATCATGCGAACGAAGTTCGAATCGGCATCGGCGACGCCGAAGTCCTTGGTGGCGCTCAAGAAGTGGCCCACGCGGTCGTCGGCGATCCGGGTCCTGTAGCCGAAATCCGGCGTCTTCATCAGGCTGTAATGGATCACCATCGTGATGCCGCGATGGTCGGGTACGCCGTCGCTGCCGAAGAATCCAAACCGGCCGCCGCCGGCGAACGTGGCTTCGACCTCGAGCTCCATGTTGTGCGGGAAGCCCTTGACCTTGTGCCAGGTGCTCCGGGTGCGATCAAGCATGCCCAGATTGAGCTGGGCAAAATCGGTCATGAAGATGTCGGAAAAATCAATCACCACAGCGCCCTTCATCGGGTTCATCGCGATGATCGGCAGCGCCATCAAGATCGAATCGGTGTAGTTCTGCTTCACCGACTTGTCGAGCGGCGAGCCGCCCGGGGCCGTGAAATGGATGTTCCTGCGCACGAGCTGAACGCGGTCGCCCACGCGGCGGAAGATCAGCACGGTCTCGTCGTCGCCGATCGGAATGCCCGCCGCGGGCATGCCCCGGGCGATCGTGATCGGTAAAAGCAAGGGCTGGTTGAACTGGTCGGGCCGGATCTCGGCGTAAAGGTGATCGCTGATTTTATGAAGTGTGAACAATCCCTCGATCTTCTCGGCCCCCCGCGTGACTTCGTTGAAGTCGCGGAACTGGTTGGGCCTGCCGCGCTGTTGCCCGGCCGCCCGGGCACTGGCGATCACGGCTTCGAAGTCGACGCCTTCGGTCGGCCTGGGTTCCTGGGCCGGCAGGTCTGACGCGATCAGGACCACGACGAGCGCCGCGGCCCATCCGGGTGCAATGAAGCGACTCATGAAGCTCTCCTTGGCAATCGGCCACAGCATCGGCCGCCCGCCATGATGGATCTGGGAAGGACTTCTCAGCAAGTCAAATCTCGGTGATCTTCGAGTGAAGTGAACGTTTATTTTACCTGACCGGCACGATCTCTATCTTGCCGAATGAATTCGTCGGAGGCAAGCGGGGGGTCTGTCATTTGTCATTCTTTAACAGCCAGACCTCGGACACCTGGCAGCCACGGCCGTTGCCCCCACGTCCCAGCTCGGCGTGCCAGCTCAGGTCCAGGACGCCCTGACGCGTCGCTTGCACTGGCACGTCGAACTCGAGCGGAGTCATGTTCCGCGGCTTGACCAGGAACGGGTGTATTTCGAGCGTGCCGCCGGCCATGAGTTTGAGTTTGGCCTGAAACATGTCTCCAGTGTACACCACGCGCACCTTGTATGCCGCTCGCTGGTCGAGGCCGGTGTAGCGCAGCCGCAGGGGCTGGTCGTAGAGAGCACCACCGTGGCGGCACCACGAGCGCCGCCAGCCAGGCTCCTGGTCGAAGCCGGTGATGGGACTGCGCAGGAACGACGGGTCCTGGTCGTAGGGGTAGCCCGTGACCAGGTGCTGCCGCCGGCGCGGGTCTCCCAGGTCGTCATAGAAACCGCCCGGGCCCGGGTTGGTCCAGTTGACGATCGCGCCGATCTCGCGCCGCCGCTCTTTCTCGCTTTCGATCTTCTTGATCTGGTCGAACCGATTCTGGAGCCAGAGCCGATCGTTGACCGGGGCGTCGAGCGTATCGAGCGTCGCACCGCGGCCGACGGAGATCGCTTTGTACAGGGGGACGCTGAGCTGCATCCGGATGCTCTGAAAGAGTGCCTCGGCCAGCACAAAAACTCGCTGCCGCAGGTCGGCCGCCACCGGTGTATCGACCGACCGGGCGAGGATCCGCTCGGCCTGATCGATCGCCGCCAGCGAGCCGGCTTCGCCGGCGGACCGCAGCCGGGCGATTGCCTGATCTTCCAGATCGGTCTCACGGATCAACCGGCTGCGGATGTAGGCGTCGTAATAGGCGCGGTACAGTGCTTGCTGGAACCGCCAGTTTGCGAGGACCTCGGGCTGTGCACCGGTTTCCAGAGTGCGACACTGTGCGAGTGTGGTCTCGACTGATCCGTTTGTGAGGAGCGGCCCTCGCCAGTTTTCCTCGAGGGCGAAGAGGCCATGGGCAAAACCATCGGCCCCGCCTGGCCCCAGGCCGATGAGATAGCGGCTGTACTGCCTGAGGATCTCCAGAATGTCGGCGTCCGGGTCCCAGCCGAGGGCACTCCAGACGATCTTGTTGACGTCGTCGTTGCAGCCTTCGGAATACGTGATGAACCCGACTGTCTGGGGGGCAAACGCATGAAAGATCGCCGCCTGGTCACGGGGGCGGGGGTTGATCACCTCGCGGCCCTCGGTCAGCGAATAGGCGACGTCCCAGTCGGGAACCGGATACTGGCACCGCAGGCTGTGCGTGATATCCGGGTAGTCGCGGATCGGGTATCTGGCGGGCACCGCCTTCCTCAGCTCCGGCAGGCTGACTCGCACCTGTGGACCATAGACGACACCGCTCAGCCATGCGGGCTCACCGTGCAGGATGGCCAGAAACTCATCGAGCCAATCCTGGGAAAAGCTTTGCGGAGAGACCCACAGCTTCGCGCCGGGATGAAACCGGTGCAGGTTTTCGGCCTGCTTTTCCAGGAGTGCCATCAAAACCTTGGGGCGAGTGTGGCCGGGGTCGCCACCGGGAACGAACACCGCGTCGATCCTCGGCAGCTTCTGAAACACCTCACCCCACTCGGTGAGTGCGTGCTCGACGGTCTTGGGATTGGCATAATCGGCGTCCATTGCCGGATACCAGATCCAGACGTCCAGCCCGTAGTCGGCGGCGATCTGGGACATCCCCGCCATCATCTCCAAGGGCGGCAACGGAAAGTGAGGGCTGCTGGCGTCGTCGTCGGAACGGGGCGGGATCAGCTCGATGGCATTGGTGCCGAACACCGCCAGCTCACGGACATACCGGTCCCACTGGGCGAGGTCCCATGCATCGTACGAGTTGGTCTTGGGCCGATAGCCGAGCTGATGGCCGCGCAGGGGATATTTGGGTGCCGCTCGCAGGCTCAAGCGTCCGGGGAGCGACACTTCGGCGGCCTTCATGTGCAGCTCGCGGAGCAGCCGGCCGACGCCGAAGAGGACTCCGCGCGCGTCGTTACCCACGACCGCGACCAAGGGCGGCGCCCGTGTCGCTTTCGAGGGTCTCGATCCGGAAGCCCTCCGGCTCCTTGCCGGTGGCAAGTGCCAGGACTTGCTGGCGGAACGGGCCGGGGACCGTCTCGGCCAGCCGCGCGGGGCTCACCACGATCACCGGCGCGACCTCTTGCGGCCAGCGAATCAAAACGTCCCAGGCGATCTGTGACCGCTTCCGGACCTCCTCGACCAAAAGCCGTACAGCCTTGTGCTCGGGACCCGAGAGCCCGTCGGGCACGATCACATTCGCCCGGCTCAGATCGATCTGCGCCGTGGCGGACTGACACCAGAAACCCACCGTGGCAGCCAGAATCGTGAACGTCATCCCGCGCGCGGCGATTCGGTTCATCACGGGCATCGGCCGTCTCCTCCCTCGATCAGGTTGGTGCCGCAAGCCAGCGATCGGGTATACCGCCGGGAAGGCGCGGGCAGCGCAGGGCACCGCGCGGCAGCGCGGACCGTTCGTTTGGTGTGATTGATCAATATGACATCGGGTCAATCGCTGCGATACCCCGCACTGCCGGAAGCGGTGGTTTCCATCGGATTCCCCCGAAAAGGGCCGCCCTTCTCCCGATCAGCGAGCCGTGGCGTGGCCCTCGATCACAATTCCGAGAGTTTGCGATCAATCGAAGCCCATGTCTGCGACGTACTGATCGTCGATCTTGAAACCCAGAAAAGGACGAAGCCAACCCGATCATTGATACCGCCCCCTCTGGGGGCTTTCAACGCCGGCGCCCGGCCCAGGGAACTCCGGACAGTTGCCTGCGCGTCGCGTGTCCGTTACTCCTCTCCCGGCCACGGTGCCGTGAGCCTGTTGAAACAACTGAGACCGATGGCGACAATGCAAAAGCTCTTTTCCGCATGCCAGTCGAGGGAGGGCGATTCCTTGGCAACGACCGAGCAGCTTCGGGCCGTCATCACCGCTCGGCCCTTTCAACCGTTCACGATCAAAATGGCGAGCGGCCAACGGTTCACGATCCGCCACCCCGAAAATGCGGCTTGCGATGACCGAGGCCGGAATCTGGCGATCTTCGACGCGGGGATGCACCTGGTCGAGATGCTTCTCGTGGAAGTGATGGAGCCAGCGCCCCTGGCCGATCCCAAGCCGGGCAGCAACGGACCCTGACCAGACCCTGGCAACGGCAAAAGGCGATGGGGCTCGTTTGTCGCCAACGTAAGAACACATCAGCACACGAACATTCTCACCGCAGGGGCGACGGCGATGGGTGGTTCGCGCGGCCGTTGCGTGGGGATGTGCGGATTTCTTGACCTCGCCCCTTTGGGGAGAGGTCGGCCGAAGGCCGGGTGACGGGGGGTGTTGCGCCTCTGCTCCGGTCGTTCCGTCGAGCCGGAGTCACAAAGCGTGCACCGTTTCCTCTCGAAAGCTGAAGTGGACTCGACTAAAGTCAGGAGGGAGAGACACGCGATCAGTTCGCGCGAGCCATTCTGCCGAGGGCAACACCACGTGCTTTTCCAGCGAGGCGTGCTCGATGACGACGCTGCCGCGGTGTGGGACGACCTGGATGTCCCACCGGCGAAACCACCTCGACGACGGCGGCGGTTTTGGCTGAAGCTGATCCTGGTCGAAATCGCGGTGCTCGTGATGATCGCCGGGGCTTTGGTCGGGTTGACTCTCCCTCTCGTCGGGGATCGCGATTATAGCCATCGGTTCCCCCCGCCCGGTGCAAATCCCCTAAACGAATTCGCCGCTGTCGCCGGCGAATACTTTCTAGGGGATGGTCTGGGCCTGAATTGGGCCCTGAGCATCCTCCCCGACGGACGGTATTCGTTCCGCTGGTCAGGTTGTTTGGGGATCTATCACCGAGAATCGGGTGCGGTGAAGCGCGTCGACGGGAACCTGATGCTCGCGCCGGTCAAGCCGATTGAGCCACGGATGGAGCGCGTCTTCCTGCCGCTCAAGTGGGGACACCGAACTTACCTGATCGTGCCCGCGAGGCTCGAGGAATTCTGCGACGCGATCATCCGGGGCGATGAGCCAAGGAGTGATTACCACGGGGAATTCTACCTCCTTGGCCTCGACGAGCCGGTTGCCGGCGTCCCCGAGCTGCCGGAGCCATGGGCGGCCTACCTTCGGGAGAACCTGGTGATCGGCACGATCGTCGACGTGATGGACGACGGTCGAGCCAAGCTTGATGTCGGATCGGCCGATGGCGTCCATCCCGAGAGCGACCTGAGGGTCCAGGGACGCAGCGATCCGACCTGGCAATTGAAGCTGGTCGCCGTGAATGAACGCTCGTGCCTGATCGAGAAGGTCTACGCCGGCGACGCCAAGGAGCCACTCAAGCCAGGGTGGAAAGTCGTCGCGGCGAGAGAGGCCCAGGTGAGGCCGAATCCCTGAAGTCCGCGACGTTCGGACGCGGCCGGGTATTCATTCTCTTCGAATGGTCAACGACGAGCGATCCGGAAATCCAAGCGCAACCGCAGCCGAGTACGCCGTAGGTCAGGCTTTCCAGCCTGACGTCTTGTGTGACAGGCTTTGACGCCCGACGCCCTGTGTTGCAGGCATTGCCGCCTGGCGTCAGGCTGGAAAGCCTGACCTACGTCTGCGCGATTCCTGTCTCCGGTGGACCCAGCACCTCGTGAATCGCCCGCAAGAAACTCGGCTTGACGTGCTTTCGGGGCCGGCTTACAAGGCACCTCCGCCCAGCGGATTTGTGAAGGGAGGTTCCCGGTGGCTGGTCCGATTTTCGCGGTCATGCTCGCGGTGACGGCGGTTCTTGCGTCGCCGGCAGAGCCGGAGCACGGGCCGATACGCCTGCGATCTCGCTCGCGACCCTGGCGGGCGAATACTTCTACTCCTCGCATACACCAGCGGGGTCTGGAAGGGTATGCCACTTTGGGTGACATGCGAGGGATGGCCATGGGCGCACGCTGTGGCAGTTCATGCGACGAACAGCGTGATTGAAACTCCCGACCGTGATACGGTGTTCAAGGTCGGTCAGCGCGTGTCGACAAAGCGGATTGAACCGGATCGAGCTGATCCGGCGCCGGGTGAGTTGACTGCTCGGCCCGGCCGTGTTCATTGATGACCGAGAGCCAAGCTGGTGCGGTTCACCGTGCGGACTCCGCGAGGTCGGTCCAAATCCCACGGCAGAAGGCTCGATGCTGAACGCGGCGATCGCTGGCGTCGGAGGGTCCGAGACTTGCTCTTGAATCCCCGAGCAGTCGAATTCGGGGCATTCGTGTTGGTTGTTCCGCATGGTTGCTCTCCGGTAGGATGAAGCGTCATCGCAAATGTCCGAGATCGAAGAGTGAGACGTTTGGGCATTCGGCCGGCGGACCGTCAAGCAGTGAATCGACGCTTATGACCACGGCAGGAGTCGCTGGCTTTCCACCGACTTTGTTCCTTTGCAGAGCCCTGGTTAGCAGCCGCTCGTTTTGCGAACACCGTGAGGGTTTCCCGCATGGCGAAACGGAAACATGTCTTTCAAGTGATCATCGAGCAGGATGAGGCCGGGTATTACGTCGCGGAATGTCCTGCGCTGCGGGCGTGTTACACGCAAGGCGAGACTTATGAGGAGGTGATCGAGAACATCAAGGATGTGATTGCCTTGTGTCTCGAGGACCTGAAGGCGAGAAAGAGGAGCATACCTAAGCCGACGGAGATCATCGGCGTTCAGCGCGTTGAGATCTCGGTGTGAGCCCATCCGAACTTCCGACCCTGAAGCCGCGTGAGCTGATTCGAGCCCTGGAGCGGATGGGATTCCGGCTCGTGCGCAGCTCGAGCGGAAGCCATCGCCAATTTGAACACCCGGACGGGCGCAGGACCACGGTTCCTGTCCACAAGGGTCGAGACATCGGCCCGGGGCTGTTGCGCAAGATTCTCCGCGATATCGAACTGCCTCGTGAAGAGCTCCCGGACGGGTTGTGACCCGATCTAGCCCCCAACCAAGCGTGATTTAAAGTTCGCCTGGAGCGATTTTTGGAAAAAAGCTCGAAAACCTCGCAGGTTTTTGGAATAATGTAGCTGAAATCACATGATCACTATTCCAGAACAAGGAGGCTTTCGAGTGAGTGCTACTGTCCGAAAAAAGCGTGTGGCACGCAAGAAGAGAATCTTCCAAGAGGGTCGACGGCGAATCAAGAAACGGCTGGACAACTCGCCCGGCCCCGAGCGGTCTGTGCCTATGATGACCGCGACGAATATCCAGTACGAGTATGCCGATCGCGTCCGGGGCCTCAGTGCCGGCGGAATTGGAGCCATTCTGCTGCTGGCCCAGAAGATTGGACTGGTCAGGGACATCGACCGCAACCTTCACCTCCTCAAGCAGCATCGGCCGTACCACGAATCCGACCATGTCCTGAACATTGCCTTCAACAGCCTCGCCGGCGGAGAACGGATCGAGCACCTGGAGTTGCGGCGCAATGATGAGGTCTATCTCGACGCACTCGGGGCCACGCGGATTCCCGACCCAACGACGGCCGGGGATTTTTGCCGCCGCTTTTTCGAGACTGATGTCCTGAACCTTATGGACATTTTCAATGAGTCACGACTGCGAGTCTGGTCTTCTCAGCCGCCCGAGTTCTTCGAGGAGGCGGTCATCGAGGCCGATGGCAGCATCGTGCCCAGTGATGCCGAGTGCAAGGAAGGGATGGATTTCACCTACGACGGCCAATATGGCTACCATCCGCTCTTGGTCTCGCTGGCCAACACGGCTGAACCGTTGTTCCTGTTCAACCGGAGCGGCAATCGCCCCTCGCAGGAGCGGGCGGACATCTTCCTGGACAAGGCCGTCGCACTTTGCCGTCGAGCCGGCTTCCGCAAGATTCTGATGCGGGGGGACACCAAATTCGCCCAGACCAGGTATCTCGATCGGTGGGATGATGCGGGCGACATCCGCTTTATTTTCGGATACGCCGCGTCCGATGGCCTCAAGACGGAAGCCGATGGGCTGCCGGCCAATTCGTACCGGCTTCTCAGACGACCGCCACAGTACCGGATCAAGACCACGCCGCGCGAGAAGCCCGAGCGGTTCAAACCCGAGCTTGTCCGCGAGCGAGGGTACGAGAATATCCACCTGCTCGAGGAGATGGTCGCGGAGTTCGAATATCGGCCGACTGCGTGCAGAAAGAATTACCGAATGATCGTTCTTCGCAAGCGGGTGCAGGTCGACAAGGGGCAGATGCGACTGTTCGAAGAATATCGCTACTTCTTTTACATCACCAATGATCGCGAGATGACCGCGGAGGAGATCGTCTTCTCGGCGAACGATCGCTGCGACCAGGAAAACCTGATCGCCCAGCTCAAAAACGGCGTGCGAGCGCTGACGACGCCCGTCGATAACCTGGTCAGTAACTGGGCGTACATGGTGATGGGGTCGTTAGCGTGGAGCCTCAAGGCCTGGAGCGCCCTACTGGTTCCCGTGTCGCCTCGGCATCAGGTCAAGCACGAGGCCGAGAAACGGACGCTGATGAGGATGGAGTTCGCCACATACCGTGCGGCATTTATCCAGATGCCCTGCCAGATCGTGCGGGGCGGACGACGCTTGCTTTACCGACTGCTATCATGGAATCCATGGCAGGGGGTTTTCCTGCGATTGGTCGAGCGGCTGCACGAATGCTGGCTATGCTGAACGGCGAGCGGATGAAGTCGGGGTCCGGATGCCCCGATCCGTGTGGGCCACTAACAGAGAAAGCGGGTGAGGGATGTCGGAGACTCAGTCGGGGCGGTATCAGGGGCAGACGTCCCCTGAGCCGTAGAAGGTACGTCCTGGACCAATGAAGTGATCACATAACAGTAAGCTAATTTCGCTTTTTTTTCTTACGCTTGTTTTGGGTCTAGCATACCGCCTGGGGAATGATGTTCTGCCCGTAACGTGGACGTGAGTCGTGCCTTCGGCGGTAAGATCCTGTTCCGCTGCCGACGTCGGCCCACTGATTGTCGCAGCGTCATCCCGCCGTACCGGCAGAATCGGCTATCGCACCGGGTCGTCCCCGCAGCCGTCGATCGGGTCGAGTTGCTCCGGCCCAGCCAAATCTGGCGGGTTCGAAAATAATCTTCGGGGCATGGATCCGAACGCCTGTAAGAGGGCAGTAATCCCATAGACGTGACGAAATCGACGGGAGCGGAGGATGCGGGCGAGCTACAAGACCCTGGCGTTTCAGGAGCTGGATCGACTGTTCCGGTTTGGCACCGCTCCCTTGGGGGACGGTGCCCTGGTCGGCCGCTTCGTCTCGGAGCGCAGTGAGCCGGCATTTGAGGCGCTGGTCACCCGCCATGGGCCAATGGTCCTGGGCGTGTGCCGGCGGTTGCTCAAAAGCGCACATGACGCGGACGACGCCTTCCAGGCAACGTTCCTCGTTCTGCGCAAAACGCAGCGCGGCTGCGCGATCCCGATCGCGTGGGGCCGTGGCTCTACGGGGTCGCGACGCGAGTGGCGACCAAGGCGAGATCCCGTGCTCTTCGCCATCGGCACGAGCCGTTGGGCGAGGCCTGTTCCCCGGACGAACCGAGTACCGAATGGTCCGACGTGTTGCCGATCCTGGACGCCGAGCTGGGCCGGCTGCCGGCCAAGCATCGCGACGTCCTGGTGCTGTGCCTGCTGCAAGGGGCGACGGCCGAGGAGGCGTCGCGCCGGCTCGGCTGCCCGGTCGGTACCGTCAAGAGCCGGCTCGCCCGCGGGCGGGACGCGCTCCGCGCCCGGCTTGCCGGCCGCGGGATCGCCCCATCCCTGGTCGCACCGCTTCTGAGCGAAGCCGTCACGTCTCCGGTTACGACAACACTCATCCGCGCGACGCTGGAATCGATCGCTCAAAGGGCGGTCGCGCCGGACGTCGCCGCCCTCGTCAAAGGAGCCGTGCCGACCATGCTATCGAAATTGACCGTGACAGCCGCCGTGATCGTCGGAGGAATTGCGCTCGCCGGGGGAGGAACGGCGGCCTGGATGCAGGCGTCCCAAGCTCAGGAGCCCGGACACGGCGCCCAGCAAGGGCGCAGCCAGAAGCAAATCGTGCCGGACAACATGAAGAATATCCTGCTGGCGTTTCACAACTTTGCGGCCGCCAACGGGCGACTCCCCGCCTCGGCAACCTATGGGGCCGATGGCCAGCCGAAGCTAAGCTGGCGGGTCGCCCTGTTGCCGTATCTTGACCAGAACGAGCTGTACAACGAGTTCCACCAGGACGAGCCCTGGGACAGCCCGCACAACTCGACCCTGATCGCGCGCATGCCGGCGGTGTTCGAAACGCCTGGTGCGCCGCCGGTGGCGGCGGGGCAGACGCGAATCCGCGGATTCGCCGGCAAGGGTGCGATGTTCGAGGGGACCCAAGGGATTGCCTTTTCCGATGTCACTGACGGGATGTCCAACACGCTGATGATTGCGGTTGCCGCCGAGCCCACACCCTGGACGCGGCCGGGCGAGCTTCCCTTCGTCGCGGGGCAGGCCCTGTCTGCTCTGGACGACAGCGATGGCCAGGGATGCTGGGTCGGCATGGGCGACGGCTCGCTGCAGCGAGTCCCGAAGGAAAGGGTCAGGCTTCTGGCGGCTTTGATCACTCGCGCCGGCGGCGAAGTTGTCCAGTGGCCAGGCAGGTACGCCGACCCAACGACGGTAAGGGTTTATCGGCCGACGAAGGACCAACTGCCAACCGCCGGCCGATTGGCTCCCATGCCCACCCCCGCACCGCCCACCGGCGGGATTGCACCGATGGTTGTGACGTCACCCGAGGCACTCGAACACCGGCTCGCGGTTGTCGAGCAGAAACTCGATCTGCTGATCCGGAAGCTCGATGCAGCCCTGCGTGAGGGAGACCTCCGGCGGTCCGGACCGGGCTCGCCGGGCGGGAGTACTCCGAGACAGTGATGCCGGCTTTCGCTTCCGCGAAAGAACGCAGAAGCTTGTCGTCGCCGGGCGGGCAGCCGAGATGTCCCGCCCAAATTCACTTTCGCGGAGCGAAAGGCGACACGGAAGGACGGCCTGAGATGAATTGGTGTCAGTTCACTTGATCCACTCCTGACACAATGCTTTTTCGTCCTGACAACCATTGTTGCCGGCCGCATTTCTGCGCGACTGCTACGACTTGGTCTCCGCGGCCTTCTTGCCAGCTCCGGCTGGAGGGGGGTCTTTCTTGGTTCCCAGCGCACTTTTGATGCGCGCGACGTCGGGATGCTTGATACCCGCCTTCTCGAGAGCCTCAAAATCAGCAAGTGCCGCATCTCCGAGCGTTTTGCCGTTGAGCGTATCCTGCCAGTGGGCGCGGTAGATCTTCAACGCCTGCTCGTACTTGCCCTGGAACAAGTAAGCCGTCGCCAGATTGCCGTGACCTGTCGGGTTGGACGCATCGTTCAGTTCGATGGATTTCCGCGCCCAGTTCTCGGCATCGGTCCAGCGCTCGCGGTACAATGCTCGATCGGCAGCCGACGAGTAAGCCGTGGCAAGCTTGAGACGATTGGAATCGCTCTTGTCTTTGGCGTATTCGGCTTCGGCCGTCTTCATCTCGTCGATTGCGGCGTCGAGCCGCTTCTGCCGGTCTTGTGCTTCCGAGGCGGCCGTACCGAGCGCGTAAACGCACAGCTCCATGAAATCGACCTTGTTCGCAACCGCGATGTCGTTCAGACGCTTGAAGCTGTCTTGAACTTCGGCGGGCACCGTTCCGGCACGAATCTCTTTCACCCAGCGAAACTGGTCCAGAAGCTCCGCGTAACCGTTCGTTCCGGTGTACACATACACGTGGAATTGATAGATGGTTCCACTGAAATCAGTGGGAATGGTGAATCTCTCGATTCCACTGTGTTTTGGGGCCGCATTGTTGGCGAAAGGCGCGAAGAACTCGGCACCGGCATCCTTGGTGAAACGCGCGAAGAACTTGGCATCGTCTCCTGATATCTTTTCCGGAACTGTACCTCTCAGAGGGAGCTCCGGGTACTTTTCGAGGTCCATCTCCTGGCCAAACAACTTGAGTTGCCTGCGCCAACCGCGCCGCAGCAATGGTTGAGCCGAGGCCCTGTCGCCGATCTCGGCCAATTCTGCGGCGACCTCGAAACAGAGCGAGTTGTATGCTGCGTTCACATACCAGTCCCACGGTCTCTCGGCCAGGATGGTGTCGCAGAGCGACAAAGTGTAATCCAGCAGCTTTTTTGCATCTGCGGGTTTTCCCGTTTTGAGCAGTGACCTGATGCACAGGTTCAACTGTTTGACGAAGGAATCCTGTTGTCCGGACGTGAATGTAGATAGTATAACTCTTTGATAGCATGCTCGCCAGAAAGCAGAGACCCTCTCGTACTGGCCGCTCTCAAACCAATTCTTGACGGCGGCAGATGTGGTTGCGGAGAAAGTGCTGACGAACGCTGCTTTCGCGTCCGGGGTGGCTTGCTGGTACAGACGAATCAACTGCTCGACCATCTGGCCGTGCAAGGCAAGCAGCGGATCAGCCTGGCTGGTCTGCCGCAGTTTTTCCGCCGCCCATATGATGTCGCTGTTTTGGAGAACGGTATCTGCGCCAGCGAGATCCAGCGACATGAAATCCCGCACGGAGCTCTGCGCAGTTGCCAGAGCCAAAGCCTTCGCCGCTTGATCTGCCTTGTCGGCGGTGTAGGACACGAAGGCCGGCGCGAGCAGATCCGCCACGCTCGACCCCACTCCCAGAGCAGAGGCGACCATGCGGTGCCTCTGGCTGGCGGCTCGCAGATCGTCAGGTGAACGTGTGTTGGTTCCATCTGCGATACACTTTTCCTGGAGCCTCAACAGGTCGCCTCGGGCTCCATAAACGACCGTGCTCTTGGGCAAGCGACCCTCGATGGCCTTCATGGTCGTCTCGAGCTCGTTCAGAATCGCGCGACGTTCATCTGCAGTCGTCTTGCCGTTGGACATTGCGAACTGCTTCTCGACGAATGAGAGGACCGTCGTGAACAGCTTCACGGCCCGCTCGAGTTGGGCGAGTGTGTACACGTTGCGCTGAACGAGGTGCTCTCGAAACCACACGATCAGTTTCTTCTCGAGCACGTAGTCGGCCGTCGTCCTGTCAAAATTTCCCTCGCCCCAACAGGCGTCCTGTCTTAATTTGAAATGCAACATGACGGGATCGTAATGCCCGCCCGACTTTTCCATGAGGGGGACAAGTCGTTCCGCGAGCGCCAGCACCACCGGCCGGTTCTTGGGATCATCAAAGACGAGGAAGTGTTCCAGGCGAATCACCGCAGCCTTGAGCCGCCACGACTCAGGCCATCTCGAAACCAGCTCCCGGGTCTTCTCGAGGTGAGCCTTCGCGACCTCGTTTCCCTTCTTGGTGCCGCTCAGGTAGTAACGCGCCAGCGCTTGCTGGACCAGGATATCCGCGTACGTTTCCGCATCCGGCGCCTTGTCGAGCGGATGTTTCTGAGACCAGTCGAGAGCCTCGACCAATCGCTCGTGAGCTCGGGTATAGTCCTCATCGATGACGGCTTCGCTCCCCTCATCGAGCAACAATCGAGCAATATACTGAATGGTGCCCCGATGATCGGGTTGCTCCTGGTTGAGCTTGCGCAACTGTTCGAGCAGGTGCCCGCGCAACCTTGATTTGAGTGCATTTGCCTGCCTGGCGCTGATCCCCGGGGTGTTCTCCAGCGTGCCGGCGGCGTAACTATCGTACAGAGTGGTCAGTCCCTTCCACGCGGATTCAAATCCGAGCTGAGCCTCATTGCGGGCTCCAACGGCCTGATTCCTGGCATCCACGGCCTTCTGTTCAGCGTCCTCGGCCCGGGTCCTGGCCTCCACCGCCTTCTTCTGTGCATCAATGGCCTGGTTCCTGGCCTCCACAGCCTGATTTTTGGCTCGCAACGCTTGATCGGTCGCGTCCCGAGATCGTTTGAGACCGACCCATCCCACAATTGCGCCGCCGGCGGCGATCAGAGCCAGGCAGGTCGCAAGAATCGCCAGGCGCTGCAGCCGGTTGCGCTCCTTGAGAATCCGGGCGGTCTCGGCCTCGGCTCGCTCCTGTTCGGACCTGGCTCTGGGATACGGCCTCCACTTCGTGGCGTTCGTCGCGGCTGGTCTTGACGATCCGGGTGAGCACGTCATGGGCCAGCTCGATCCGGCGGACACCGCCGCGCTCTTCGACCGTGAGCAGCCTCCGTTCGACGAGCCGATCGAGCACGGCCCGGGACGCGTCCGGTTGGGCGGCATGCGAGAGGTCGCGAGCGATCGTGTCGAATGCGATGCTTTCGCGGAAGCCATCGGGCGACAGGAGACGGTCCTCGATGAGCGCGCGGAGATTCTTGAGCGCGGATCCGGCATCCGGAACGCCGTCGAGCGCGGCACCGTATGTGGCCAAATCGAAGCTGCGAAGATAGAAGCTTGAGAGGATGTCGGTGCCGTGCCCTTCGAACTGGGCTTGCGTGATCTGAGGCTCGCCCGAGTCGAGACGCTGCGCGTTGAGCTCGGCACAGACCAGAGAGAGCAGGGGGGGCACGGCGTCGATCTGCTCAAGCGGCACGTCGTCGTCTGCACCCGCCACGAACCGGACGATCGCCTGGCCCACTTGATCCGGGATGATGGCCGGCAGCTCCTGTCGAAGCTGGCCGGGCCGGACAACGGCCAGGAATGCCTGCGGGCCGCTGAGCATGCGGAGCTCGAGCCGATTCTCCATGAGCGAGGGCATGGAGCGCCGCCAGCGCTCCAGCAAGTGCAGGAAGTCCTCGCGCAGCGAGAGCAGGACCCGCGAATGCCGCGCCTTGTAGTCGAGACGCTCGGCCAGGTCGTCGTCTTCCTCGAGCATTTCGCGGAGAGAGGAGGGCGGCCGATTCTCGACGAGTGCGGCCAGAGTTTCGCGAAAAGCCGCGGAGGTGCTCCGCCGCGCCGGCCGCTGGCCCAGGGTGAAGATTTCCTCGAATTGATCGATCAAGAAGACGGTGCGGGGGAAATCATCGGATGGCGTGCCGCGCCGGGGGATAAAGCCGTACTCCGGGTCGTGAAACAAGAGCCAGAGGAATGCGGCGTAGTCGAGCGATGCCTTCTCGTTCGTGAGGGCGGCGTCGATGGCGGCGGCCTGTTGCGTGTATCCCGAGGATTCGAGGGCAGTCCGCAGACTGTCGAGGAGCTGAGACTCCAGAGCCGGTGCATTCGTGTCGTGATCGAAGCGGATGAAGACCGGGAGGAAGCCGGTGGTGCGCAACCGCGGGACGAGTGCGGCCTGGAGCAAGGAACTTTTGCCCAGGCCGGACTGCCCAAAAAGGACGGCGAGTGGTTTATCGAGGATACGTTCGTAGAGGTCGTCCAGCTCGTCGCTGCGGCCGAAGAAGAACGACTGAGCCTCCTCGGTGAAGGAACGCAAGCCCAGCCATGGGGATTCCGGCGTGACCGAGGAACCAGAAATGGTTGGTGCGACAATCATTGGGGTGCACTCATCGCTCTCTGCTTGCAGGCCGAGCACCCATTCGGCGAAATCCGGAGTGACGGCGCCTCCGGTCAGCCGGGTCGCCTGGATGTGCTGAAAATGCCGCGGCTCGCGGGAAGCGGCAAGCGGCGAGTCGTCAATGACCACGGGAATGTAGAACTCCTCGTCATGGGCGATGCGTTCGGCTCGTGACGCCGCCCAGTTTCGTTCCAGGTGATAGTAACTCTCCCTGGTGGCCTCGGTGGTGCGCGAGATCACGGAGAGAAACAAGCCGCACCGTCTCTTGACTTCGTCTTCCAACGAATTGTGCCAGTCCTGCCCGGCCTGCAAGCGGTCGCGGTCATACCAGACGGTGCAGCCTGCGTTTTGCAGGTCGCGCACGATTGCTGCCGCGGCCGTCTCATCCTCGCGGGCATAGCTGATGAAGATGGCGCCTCTGGGCATCTCGGGACTCGTCGCGGGAAGACTGAGTTTTGTGCCGTCTTCTCGGTCGGGATGTCGCGCTTTCCAGCGGCGAGCGAGCTCGGAGCAGAACAGCACCGGGTCCTGGCGCATGACGTGGATATCGCGGCTCACGGCTCCGAAAAAGAGCACCAGGCTCTGGGGCGAGAAATCTTCGGGGCCGTCAGCGAGGTACGCCCGATGCACTCTTGGCGTCGACAGCGGCTCCTGTTTGCTCACGCGGAGGAAAAAGCGCACCAGCCAATCGGAGAAATGCAGACCCAGAAAGAGGAGGCCATGCTCTTTCAGATCCCGGCCCAGCCGCTCCATCACCGGCATGTGCTTGTTGAGGGCGAAAATGAATTCCAGCATGTCTTCCTCCCAGACGACATACTCGGGCATCGACGATACGCGGCCCAGAAGATGGAAAACCGTTGTTCCCGGCAGGTCCCGCCGCCGCGCGGGCAAGTCCTTGGTTTTCGCTCCAGGAGAAAAAGCGTACACGGACGTGGCGCTGGTGCCGCCCTTACGGACCGAGTCGAGTGCCTTCTGGAGAAGTTGATCGAATGTGGTCGTCAGATAGAGATTGAATGCGGAAATGCTGGCGAGGTCGAGCAGCGATTGCCCCGGAGCGGGACACTCATCGCGGAGGATCCGGGCGAGCCGGGTGTAGAGCACGTTGTTGTCGCCACCCTTGAGAAGATGCGCCGTGGCGACGTCGTTGAGATCGACGGCGGCCGATCGCGTGTCGAGCGAGATCCCCAGCCTCTCTGCCAGGCGCCGTGCGAGCCACGGGTAGAAGAGACCGTCATCGTCGGCACGCGTCACAACCCCTGCGCCGATCACCGGGATCACTTTCCCCTCTTCAATGAGGGTCAGCAGGTCCTCCCAGAAATCTTCATCGAGACTTGGAGTCATGTCGTGGTTGTACCAGGATCGCACAGGAGAGGCCGGGCGTCATGGCGCCGTGCCGCCCTCTCGGATTCACTCGGTGGATCGGGGTTCAGCTTGCGTCGCCGCAGATTCTTGTGCTCGTCCGAACCAGGATCCATCGTAAGTGCACTGCGCGACGGGAGCAATAAAGCTGTCGGCCCGTTTCGGCTACGCGGAAGGTTCTCCTGCTGCTCGTATCGACGGCCGGTCGACTGACCGCGGAAAGCCTCGCATCGGCATGATCGCCATGATGGTGCGCGACGAGAATATCGAACACCATCTTTGAGCCGGCCGGCAGGATGGCTAGAATCCTTGGGGGATCGCGCGGCCTCCAGGACCGCGCGGAACGAATGACCGGAGGATGCCAGGGTGATGTCTCGCGACGGAAACGCGCTTGCTGGCGAAATGTCCGGGCCGGAGGGATCGCTCAGATGCTCAAATTCACAACGAAGGAGGTGAGCGGTGTGCTGGTGCTCGCATTCGAGGCGAGCGACAGCGTTGTCACCGACTGGCAGGCCACGGAGCGCGACTGGCTGTACAAGCTGGTCGAGTCGCACAAGGATTCGCGGTTCGCCATCGACCTGAGCGAGGTCAACTACCTGGCAAGCACCGAGATCGGCTTCCTGGTGAGCCTCAAGGCACGGATCGACCGCCGCCACGGCAGAGTCGTGCTCTTCGGCGTCAGTTCCTACATTCTCGACATTTTCCAGACGATGAACCTGGTCAAGATCCTCGATATCGTCGAGAACTTCGATGCGGCGCTCAAGAAGCTGGGGCCGGCGACGTGAGGGTCCACCCGCGACACGTGGGGTCCGTTTTCCCCCCGTGCGGCCAATGCGGGTCCCCTCACCCGGCCTCCGGCCACCGTCTCCCCGGAGGGGCGAGGGAAATACCATCAGAGCGTCGTTTGTTCGCGATTGTCCCCTCTCCTCCTATTTTGGGGAGTGGGTCAGAGTGAGGCGGTCTGGGTCAATGCGACGCGCCCGCCGCCCTGGGATGAACGGACACCAGAATCGGTGCGCTGGCATATGCGGTCTTGACGACGAAGTTGATCGACACATGCCCCATCACGGCGATCGGGACCTTGTCGCAGACGGCCGCGGTTGGGCTGGCCTGGAGGATGATTCTTCCCTTTGTCTCCTTGGGGCCGAGCAGGGTCTTACTGCCGGCCTCTTTGACGGTCACTCCCGGCGGCAACGGATTGCCGTGCACGCTCCCCAGATGTTGCAAGATGACGGCCAGGCTGACCGGTTTATCGTAGCGGGGGTTCCGTGTGATCGTGACGTCCACGACGGACGACCCGCCCGGGGTCAGGACGATCTCGCGGGGGCTTGCCTCGACCGAGATGTCGGAAGGGTCAGTCACGGCCAGCGCCAGCGTGTCGACGGGATAATGCCCCCGGCCGCCGCCGGGCAGGTAGATCTCTTCCAGGGGCCGCACCGCGTTCTCGATCGAGCCCAGAGCGGTGCCCTTGAGCGAGACGAGCGATGCCGTCTGCTTGGCTCCGGGGGCGGCCGAGACCACGATCACTCCTTCGGTCATGGCGGGAGCAATCGAGAGTGGGCTCGCCGTGATTCCCGCGGGAAGATGATCCCAGCTCAAGGTCACCGCGCCCTGGAACCCCTGGCGCCGGATTAGCCGGACGAACAGCGGCACACGCCCGCCCGGACCGACGTTGATCAGGTCGGGATCGCACACCAGCGTGAAGTCCGGCCGGGCTGCTTCGGCCAGGAGGACGTAGGACAGTGCCGCGCCGCCGCGATCGTGAAGGTCCGCGACCTGGACGGCATAGCGGCCATCCGCGGGCGCCTTCCACTCCAGCCGAGCGTCCTTGCCCAGGCCACGAGTGTCGTCCTGCTCGGCCAGGGTCGAGCCCGTGGCATCCAGTACGCGCAAGACGGGATCGCAATCGGATCCAGCGCAGCGCGCGACGACCTCGAACGCATAGATCGCCCCCTTCTTCGCTTCGAACCGATAGCCGTCCAAGTCGCCGCGCTCTGCCAGGCGGCCGCAAAGTGCAGCCGGAAGCGTAACGGGCCGGTCGGGATCCCCGGCCGGAAGAGCATCCTTCGTTTCGCGCTTGACCGGCAGCGAAGTGACCATGAGCGGTACCGGCAGCGCCCCGCCCGCGTCGCGGGGGATTGCAAAGAGATGAACGCCCGGCTGTTGATCCCTGGCGATGGTCAAGGTCGCGCGCCGCCGGGTCGAGGCCCGGCCCTTCTAGGTCGAGTGTCGGGGTTGTTCCGGGATTGACAGCGAGGGGATAGGTCGAGGTCGCCACCGGGCCGGAGACCGCTTCCAGAGCATATGACCACGAGGGGTTTCCCGAATACGTCGTATCGCGCACCTGAAGGTAATAGGTGCCGGCGGAGGGCGCCTGGTACGAGAGAAGCGGGTCGGCAAACCGCGAGTTGTCGGCGGCGGCGAGCTCGCGTCCGGTCTCGTCGTGGAGGCTGAGAATGGGGTCGAGATGGGTTTGCAGGTCGTGGATCTTGTTCTGGAGGCGATTACCCCAGACCTCGAAGGTGACGCGCTCGTTTTTGGCGAGGTCGAGCCGGTACCAGTCGACGTCTTCGACCTTGCCGATCCGGCCGGCGACGACCGTCGGCAGGGTGAGCTTCTGAGCGGCCGCCGGCCGGTCATTGGCCAGGTCATCGATTTCGCCCACGACCGGTCCATCAACCACGAGAACGAGCCCGACGCTCGAGGCTCCCTGGGGAGTGGCGACGCGGATCTCACGCGGGCCGAGCGGCGCCCCGGGGTCGACTTCGAGCCGGGCTCGAACCTGACCCGTAGCTCGCCCCCGTCCGCCGCGCGGCCGGGTTTTCGGCTGGGCGGCCTCGACCTTGACCACCTGGCCGCGCAGGCCGGGCTCCTGGCAGAGCAAGGCCCAGGCTCCGCCAAAGTTCTCACGCCCCGAAACCGTGATCTCGACCGTGCGGCCCCGCGTGACTGCGACCGGATCGACCAGCAATGTCATGGGATAAGAGGTCTGCGCCCGTGCCGTACCCACCAGGACGCATGCCGCCGACACGATTGCCAGGCAAGCGGTGTGAACCGAAAAACAAAGGGCACGCGACGGCCGTGTGACTGGCAGTGCGGTGACCACCCCGCCTAACCCCCCCTTCGCAAGGGGGGGAAAAGGGCGCAACGAAATCCGGGGGAAAGCGCGCTTTGCGACAGACCGGCCTTGCATCAGCACATGGTCATGGTGGTGTTGTTGAGCGAGAAGTCTCATTGATGCGCCCTACCTCTTCGACGGGAACACGACGGCCTTGACGAGGCCGCCACGGAGAGACTGTGCGACCAGCTCGGGCTGGTAACAGACGGCTCGCGCAGTCTCTTCGGGGAGTTTGACTCCACCGGCGCGCCAGCCGGCAATGCGGATCAAATCCGGGGAACCGGCGACGTAGCCGGCGGGCGTGATCGCAAACCATGCAATCGGGCAGGATCGGTCGCCGGGGCTGGTGCTGGGATTGCCCGGAGGCTGAGCGAGCGTGGCCCGCAAGCGGCCGGAGCCAACGTCCCAGATCCGGACGAGTCCGTCCCAGCCGCCAGCCGCGGCGAGCCCGCCGTCTTGCGAGACGGCGACGGTGTATAACCAATCGCCGGCGCCGGCAAGCTGCCGGATCGGCTCACCCGTCTTGCCGTTCCAGAGCCGCACCGTCCGGTCGCCGCTGACAGAAAGCAGCTTCTGGCCGTCGCCGCTGAAGGCGAGCTGGTGCACCGGACCGGAATGGCCGCCCCGGCGGGCCTGAGGCTTGTCGCCTTCCAGGGTCCACCAGCGAATCAGGGGCTCGTTTCCCGCCGAAACGAACCGCTTGCCATCGGGGTGGATGGCCAGGGCGAGCACGTCTTCATTGTGCCCGCTGTAGGTTCGCTCTTCCTTGAGCGTCCGGGTGCTCAACCGCTTGATCGTCCGGTCCTTGGAACCGGTCAGCAGGGCCTGGCCGTCGGGCGTGTAAGCGACCGCGTAGACAAAATCGGAATGCCCACGAAATACGCCGGCGGGCCGATCGAGTGCAAGGTTCCAGAGGCGAACCGTCTCATCGAATGACGCCGTGGCGAGCTGGGCGCCGTCGGGCCGCAGGGCCAGGCCGAACACCACGTCGTCATGACCCGGAAAATCGTGGACCATCGTACCGTCGGGAACGGTGTAAACCCGCACGATTCCCGAACGTGCCGGCAATCCGCCGCCGACGGCCAGCCGCCGCCCATCTCGGCTGAACGCCAGGGCGTGGACTGGCCCGGGAATGTCGAGCAGCCAACCCCCTGGCCGGCCGTCATGGAGGTCCCAGAGAACCACCTGGCCATAGGTCCCGACCGCCAGAAGGCGGTCGTCGCCGCGGAATGCCAGCGCCGTCACCGCCGGCAACGGCCCGATGCGCAGTGCGACGGCCAGCGCGCCCCCCTCGGCGCATCCCGGTTTCCCGGTGCGATCTTGACGTCGCAAGCCAGCCCGACATCGAGCGAGCGAACGAACCGAACCGGTCGAGTTGCCGGTTGCCGGCTGCCGGCTGTCAGTGAAGGTGCACCGTCCCTGGGCGGCGAAGCAGTGGCGGCTGTGCCTCGCGGGGCGCCCGAGTCGATCCAGCGGCGGACCAAAGCTTGTTGATTGTTCGGAAGCGGCTCGTCATCGAGCGGCATTCTACGATCAGAATCCCGGTCGGCGAGCCGGCGTGCCAACTCACTCCGGCCGGACTGCCCGGGCACGACCACCTTCTCTCGTGCCGTCCCGGCCAGGATCGCCTCGTAAGAGTCAAGCGCCAGCCCGCCCGAGATCTCCGGATCATGGCGCTTGGACGCCTTGTGGCAAACGGTGCACCGCCTGCCGAAGAGCGGCTTGATGTCGCGCTCGTAGGTAGGAGACGAGGCATCATCTGCGTCGACCCTGCTGGGAAGCGATGCCAGCATGACGGCGAACAGGGCGGCGAGGATCCGGAGCAGGTGAGGTGTACTGAATCCTTGAACGTGCGCGAATCGGCGCTCACCCCGATCACGCAGCGCGCTTTTCCCCCTCTTGCGAAGGGGGGGTTAGGGGGGGTGGTCGCGGCGCCGCCAGTCACAAGTCCGTCGAGCGGTCTTCCTTGTTCGATGTCCAAGGCCCCACGCCACCCCCCCCGGCCCCTCCTACGCAAGGGGGGGAAAGGAATCGGTGGCTCGCGCCGTCGTTCGATCGAGCGCAACACAAACGCCGACCACAAGCACGTCCCGTCGGGACGACTAGCCCCAGGTTTTCATCAGCCCAGGGCTGGGGTGAGGGTCGGGATGACCAGGTGGAGCGAGGCTGCGTATCAGGCGATTCAACTTGCGAAGGCTCTGGGCGGCGCCGGCCCCTCACCCCAGCCCTCTCCCCAAGGAGAGGGAGCCAGAAACAATCCATCAGCCGCCGGAGTATTGTAGCGGAACCGATAGTCCCCCGGGCACGTGCCAGAAAACCCCCGCCCTGTGAGCCCCCACTCCCCCCTTCACAAGGGGGATAAAGGGATCGGTGCCTCGCGCCGGCGCTCGCGCGGTCGCTGGTTGGTGCGCACCAAAAACGCCTGTCTCGAAACCGTCCGCCCAGCACGGCTAACCCCAACTTTTCAACACCCCAGGTCAATGATTGAACAAGAATTCCTTGGAATTGAGCAGCGCCCAGAACAGGTCCTGGGCGGCGGCCGCCCGGCTGGGCGCCTCGGCGAAGATCGCCCCGGCCACGTCGGTCTCGGCGGGAGTCGGCGGGCGGTTGAATGTCAGCAAGTACAGCCGCTCCGCCAGGGCTTTATCGGTGAGCTTCGGGTCCTTGAGCAGCCGGGCGAGGCGTCCGCCGGCCTGCATCAGCTTGCGGTTCACAAGATCGCCGTTCATCAAGTGGAGGGCCTGGCTGAGATTGGGGTCGCCGGATCGTTCACACTCGCAGGCGGTGGCTCGCAGGGGACGGCCGAACGTATCCAGGAAGAACGACGCGTAGTTGGTGTCGGGCAGTGCGATCGCCCGCGTCCCCGCGGGCAGCCGGGGAAACTTTTCGACGGTTCCCGTCGCCGCGTCGATGCCGTCGAGCAACTGCTCGGCGGTCAATCGCTTGATCGTGTAGTGAGTGAAGAAGGTCGTGTCGAGCTGGTTCTCTGTCGTGGGCTGAGAGCTCAACTGGTACACCCGGCTCGTGAGGATCAAGCGCAAGAGGGCCTTCAGGTCGTAACCCGATGACTGAAACGCACCGGCCAAAGCGTCGAGCAGCTCCGGGTTCGAAGGGGGGTTGGTCTCGCGGAGATCGTCGATCGGGTTCACGAGGCCCTTGCCCATCAAGTAGCCCCAGTACCGATTGACCACGTTCCGCGCCATCCACCTCGGGTTCTGCCTGGTGAGCCAGGCCGCCAGGGCGCGGCGGCGGTCGACGGGATCGTCCAGCGGTGCGGCCCCCAGCGGGCGCGGGGCCATCTTCTTGCCGGTCCGCGGCTGGAATACCTCGCCGGCCTTGGACACGTAGATCACCTGATCGCCGCCGAACAGGCCGAATTCGTCGCTCCGCTTGGTCCGCACCCGCGCGAAATAAGCCGCCAAAGCGTAATAGTCGTCCTGGCCATAAGATTCAAACGGATGATGATGACACTTCGCACACTGAAGCCGGACTCCCATGAAGACCTGGGCGGTCGTCTCGGCCAGGTCGTCCGGCGAGCTGGCGACCCGGAAGAAGTTCGCCGGCCCACTCGTGAAGATCGAACCCTGGGCGGTCACCAGGTCTTCCACCATGTGGTCGACGTGCAGGTTGGTCCGGAATGCCTCGCGGAGCCAGAGATTGAAGGCCAGCATCCCCTGGGCGCCGAGCTTTTCCGAATTGACCCGCAAAATATCTCCCCACTTGAGCGTCCAGTAATCTACGTACTCGGCGCGATCGAGCAAGCGGTCGACCAGCCTGGCACGCTTGGTTGGCTCGGGGTCGGCGATGAAGTCTTCGATTTCGTCAGGCCGGGGAAGGGTTCCGATCGCGTCGAGCATGGCGCGGCGGAGGAACTCGGAATCGGAGCACAAGAGCGAGGGCGCAAGCCCCAGCTCGCGCCACTTGGCGGCGGCCTTCGCGTCAAGGATGTTGGTCGAGGGAAAGTCAAACGACCGCGGTCGCGAAAACGGCACGGAGACCCGCGCGATCGCGGAATATCCCTGATAGCGCACCATGATATTGGCCACGCCGCGACCGACGGTCTTGGCCAGGCCACCGGGCCTGATCGTCGCCACCGCTTCGTTCAAGGTGTCGAACCGCGCCTCAGCCGTCACGTCGCGCTCGGAGCCGTCGCTCAGGGACGCCAGAACGGCCAGATGCTGGTCCTGGCCGGGCTCCATCAGCCGGCTTTCGGGATAGACCTTGAGGCCGACGACCCGCGGGTCGTCGTCACGGGGGCCGGGAACGCCTTGCTCGAGCCACTGGACCAGCAAGCGATACGCCGGTGAATCCTTCTCCAGCCGCCTGCCGCCGCCGTGCGCCACACTCAGTGTGGGCTTGAGCAAGAGCAGGCTCTCCTCGGGGGCGAACGGCGTGACCCGGCGCTCCCGGGCGCTCTTGACGATCGCGGTGAAGTCGGCCTCCGGCTCGAAGCCCAAGAGCGACAGCTTGAATCCCCCCTTGCCGTGCTGCGAGCCGTGGCAGGCACCTTGGTTACATCCCAGCTTGGTGAGCGCGGGAACGACCTCGTTGCGGAAGCTCGCCACGCGCGGCTCCCCCGCACGCGCGACTTCCACCGGGACGTGTGTTTCACAGGACCCGAACCGCACAATCACCTCGCCGCGACCATCGGCCACCGGCCGGATCGCGCCGTCGGGATCGACCTTCACCCGGTCGGGAGTCTTTGATTCGAGTCGAGCGACCGACGTCAGGTCGCGCCGGGTACCACCGGCCTCGACACCGAGCACCACGACGCGCTCGACCGCCTCCGGCCCGAACAAGCGCACGCGAGACGGAAAGACTTCAAGCCGCACCGCCTCGGGAGGGATCTTATCGCCTTCGGCGCCCCACGCACTGGCCCAGACGCCCGCAACCAGGACGCAACCCGCCATGGCCGGCAATCTGGTCCAAAGCCGGCGGGCGACTCGGCCGCAAAGCAGGGATGGTTCGCGAGAGAGCATGAGGAGTGCTCAGTGTTCCGTTTTCGGTCTTCAGCGAGACCACCGGGGCGGGGGGGAACGAGAGCGGAGGGTGAACGTCGCTACGCAGGCAGGGGAGAGACACGAAGTGCCATCTTTCGCGGAGCGAAAGGCGACAATGGTGCCCGAACCTGCCTCGCGTTGAGATCACTCACAGGCGGTGCAGCGCTCAACTAACGTTTAACAATGCTTTATTTTTGGTTGAAAATCAAGACGGAACCACTTTCCCGCATTTCCGTCTCGATCCATTGGTCGCACCATCGCGACGCGCGACCTGACGCATGACTCGCAGGGATTTGACCAGGTACCTCAAGGCTGCCGCTAGCTCAGGTCGGCGGACTTCCCGGTTCGATTGGGAACCCGCCCAGGAACCTGCCGGCGGCCACGGCCACCGTCGGCGCTGATCGGGTGTGCGTACCGGAGCCGATCAGGCCATTTGCCCTGCCGCGCCTCGGTTCACCGCGCGGCGAGTTCAAACGATCAAGTCGTCACTGTGGCCAGGCCGTCAACTCGCGACGGAGACGACGGCTCTTGCAGTTGCTCCGGTTCCTCTGCTGGCAGTTTTGCGAACAAATCTGCAAGGGTATGTTCATAGTTCTTCCAACGCCCGACGGACCGGTTATAGATGGGTTGTCGGACCTGGACCACGCTGGCAGTTCGGATCGGTCTCCGGGTACGGTGGAACTCCAGGCAGGCAGGCTCCCATTCCAGGCCGCAGGCCGCCACCAACCGGCGAGCCACCCCTTCCAGGTCAGCGACGGTCTCCTCGTAGTCCGCGCCGTGGATCGGCGCTGGCAAGACAGCACGCCAATGGTCCATCAGCCGGCGGTATTGCCGGAAGCGCATCGCGATATGCTCGTGATCGTTGGCCCAGCCGATCATGCCGAAGTCGGTCGCCCAGCATGAGAGGGCAACGTCGCGCAGATCGCGACGGCAATGGATGAAGGTCGCTCGTGGGAAGAGGGTTGCCAGGAGGCCCAGGTGCATGTAATTGTCCGGCATCTTGTCCAAGACCCGCTCTGCTCGGCCGTCGTCTAGCGCTGACAACCAATCGAAATGTTGCTCGGCAAGGCGTCGGATCGACGGCCCGTCGAGGCACGGCACGCATTCCAAAGGCGGTTCGGCACGACCCATCATGTGGGGTAAAGCGAGCAACGACCGCTGGGCGAAACGCAGCTCCCCGGCCCCATGGACGCGCGAGTGACTGGCGAGCACCTGCTCGATCAGCGTCGTTCCCGAGCGCGGCAGGCCGAAGACGAAGACGGGCCGGCGCGTATCCAGCCCCAATCCGGCCGTCTTCGTGAAGAAGTCGGCGCAAAAAGTCGCCACGAGGCGCTCGACGAAGGGCTCGTGATCGCGTGCGCGGCATTCCCAGCGGGCTCGGGTTTTTCCACCAGCCAGCGCGTTCGCTTCGCGCAGGCATTGGGCGGCGCGGGTGTAGTCGCCGCGCGCGTCGCGGACGTGGGCCAACGCAAACAGGAGCCTCGCACGTGGCTCCGTGCCCAACTGAGGATCGGTCAACCGATCCTCCAGCGCGGCGAGGTCGCAGTCAGGCAGCCGATCGCCTAGGAGTCTCGCCAGCCGGGTGCGCGGCGTTGGAAACTCTGGCTTGAGGCGCAATGCCGCGCGAAGGCGCTCTCGGCCTCGGCCAGCTCGCCCTGCACCTCATTGAGCCAACCCATGTGGTGGTGAGCGGCCGCCGAGTCCGGCTGTAGCCGAAGCGCGGTCCGGAAATGTTCTCCGGCCTCGGCAGAAAAGCCTTCTTCTAGCAGTGCCGCGCCCAGGGACAGATGGTTCCCCGGCCGATCTTCCGGCTCCAGGTCAAGTGCGCGTTTCAGAAAGGAAATTGCCTCGGCCGGCTCCCCCCAATCCAGGTACAGGTCTCCCGCAAACTTCTGGAAGCTGGCGTTCTTCGGTTCAAGCTCTGCAGCCTGCTTGAGCCAGGGGAGGGCGTCACCGAGCTGGCGCTTGCGCGTGCAGAGTCAGCCCAAGGTGAGCGTGGGCCGGAGCCAGGTCGGGATCCAGCCGGAGAGCCTCCAGGTAAGCGGCACGAGCCTCGACCCATCGTTCGAGCGCTGCCAGAACCTTGCCAAGGTTATGGTGCACGATCGGCATATCCGGTTGGAGCCGGACCGCTTCCTGACAGTGTGGCAGGGCTTCGGCCGCCAGGCCGCGGTCGAGGAGCATCTGGCCCAAGTTGGCCAGTGCCGGCGCGAATGATGGATCCAGCGCGAACAGCGCATCGGAAGCGTTCCAGGGCCTCGTCGAGGTGTCCCAGCTCACCCAGAACAATGCCGAGGTTGTTGTGTACAGGCGCGAGGTTGGGCTTCAATTGTAGCGCGCGGCGAAATTCTTGGACGGCTTCTTCCCGCCGCCCCAGCACGTGGAGCGCGAGCCCCAGGTTGCACATGGCCTCGGGACACTCGGGGAAAAGCTTGAGAGACAACCGGCAGCAGCCGACGGCGCGGTCCAGTTGTCCCAGACCGCGATACGCCTCGGCAAGGTTGGCGTGAACCACCGGCATGTTCGGCCGCAAGGCGAGCGCCTGACGGATCAATTCGACAGCGCGGACGTCGTCGCCGCGCTGGTGGTGCAGGGTACCGAACAAGTGCAGGGCCGAGACGTTGGTCTCATCCTGAGCCAAGACGCTCGCATACAACACGGCGGCCTCACCAAGGTGCCCGGCCCGGTGCATCGCGATCGCGGAGCCGAGAATGTCCTGTGAGGGTCGCCCGTTCTCGGATGTCACCGAGCCTGCCTGCATGTCAGGGCCCTGGGATGAATTCCAAGCCTATGCAATCACGGCGACTCAGAACGCGTCGGCGTCGACCACCTCGCCCCCCGATCGGGTCGAGAGCGCCTGCCACACGCCGGCCTGCGGAAGATGGATCCACCAGCCTCCGGAGCTCAGAGACGCGCCGGCGGGATTGCCGGTTACAGGGTCCGATGGCCACGACTGGATCGATTCCTTGACAAACCGGACCGAACCGTCGCCCATCAAGACGTTCACGCCGCCAGGATGAAGGCTCGAGGCCGAATCGGTCCAGGCGCTGGCGGCCCCAAGGACGACCTTCTTGTACGCATCGGGGGGATACATCGCGGTGATCAGTGTGTCGCCCCAGTTGCCCGTGATGTACCAGCCGCGCTTGGAAACAAGCCCGGGATTGACAATATCCAGCACCTGAAGGATGGTCACGGACTTCTCCACCAAGAAGATGGTGTTGCTCAGTCCATCGGCCACAGAGGCCAGGCGTATCGGCGCGAGGTCGTTGAACGCGCCGTTGCACTGGGCAAAGAGGATCGCTGGCACAACGCAGCCATTCCTGGGCAAAGGAACGGCCGTAACCGGCAGCGAGCCGATACACCCAGCATAACTGGTGAAAACCATGTGGGCGGGATCTGGAACCCCGTATTCGGTCAGTTGGCCAGGATCGAGGTCGCGGATGATCCCCGACATGGGGTCGCTCGGGCACGCAAAGCCGGAAATAGCAACGGAATGCGCCGTGCTGTTTTCGGCGCCGATGATTGCAAGATTCTGGTTGATCGAGTTGAAAAGCGAGAGTTGTTCCATGAAGGGCAGGACGAAGACCTCCAAGCTCTTGTCGACGACGGAGGAGGTGCACGGGGGGTTGGTGCCAGCGTACCGCCGATCGTAGGTCTTGATCCGGCCCGGAGGAAGAGAGCTAAATGCATCATGATAGCCGTGAATGGCAAGGCCAAGCTGCTTGAGGTTGTTGGCGCACTGGAGGCGGCGAGCGGCCTCGCGCGCCGACTGCACGGCGGGGAGAACCAGCGCCACCAACACCCCGAAGATCGAGATGACCACCAACAGCTCGATCAGAGTGAAACCGGGAACCGCCCCGCCCCTAGTTCGTCGTTTCAAGGGTGTGGCTCCGCCCGGGTTGATCCGGAGTGCTTGCCCTCGGCCTCTTGCGGGCCTTCTGAATGGATCGTCCGATGCAGAACAAGAGAAAAGCCGCGAAGAACGCACCCACCGAGAGAACTGCTGTCCGGTAGGTCGACCGGGTCTGGACCTGGGTCACCGTCCGGTCGTAGTCGCCAAGACCGAAAGCAGCGAGCGTGAATTCCGTCGGCGGAGTCGGTCCAATTACATATTTGGAGATCTTGTAGTTGTCTACGGAGGGAACCTTACGATTATTATTGTAGAGCCTAATTTCGATTTCCGTGGGCAGGGGATTTCCATTTTCCCGCCGATAATTTACGAAGCCGTTTGTCCGAAACGTCGAGTTCCGCGTCACACCGTCCCGAGCGGAGACCCAAGCCCGGTGAGACTCGAATTCATAGTCACGAATCACCCAGTTCATGGCCAAGTCGACGCGAAACCAGCCGTCAAGAGAGGCCTTTTTCTCGTCCTTCGGAATGTACTGGAATTTAACCTTCGCAAGATCGGATCCCGCGTCGGTTGCGCGCGACACCTCCAAGATCTTGAATTCCGCGGAACTGACGTGCTCCGGAAAATCGGGACCACAGCCTGGGCTGTAGGGGGCCGTGGTTAGCCGCATCCTCAAAAGTTTCATGACGAAAAGCTCGTCGTTCGGCGAGTTGAAATCGAGTTCGACATACCAAGATCCATTTTCCGGCGGCCTACGATGCAGACGAAGTTTACGAGTGCCGGAGTTGACAACGCCAGTGGATGCCGGTTTACCAGGTTCGCTCAGTAGCATTTTTTCACGTCCATCGCTACGGGCATAGAAGAAGCCTCTACCCGGCTCGCTGGGATCTTCCGTTGTAACGGCTTTTTTGACTGCCGAACTCGCCCGCGTTCTTGTGGGGTCAGGGGGTGGTCTGGTGCTGACGTGTAACCCTTCGACCTGAACGTTGCCGTATAATAACTCGAGATCGCGCAAGACTAGCCGGTACTTGAGTAGAAATTCGTCGGGGTCGATCTTCTCGGGCTGAGTTCCGCCAGACACTTGCGAGGGGCCGGGGAGCGCAAAACAGGCTGAGAGCGCCAACAAGACCGCGGAAACCATCCGGCGGAAACAGCCGTTGCTTGCATTTCTCTTCTTCATCACGACCATCGCCTCTCTGCAGTTAGCCTCACCACGGCGCCGCGTCGCAGTGGCTTGCGATGCGCGTGTCTATTGGCTCACCCGCCCCTTTGATGAATAACAAGGATCTAGAAGACCAATCACGCGGTCTGCTGCTCCGATGTTCTCCTATCCTAAGTCTGTGCTCCCTGGAGGCCGGACGCAGGGATTCGCGCGACCAAAAACAACGCACCACCTTCGCGCCCCAGCCGGCGGGTGCGCGCCTCGTTGCCGACGAACCGGAACCAATCAGGGTGGCGCGCAGCCGCCGTCCTCCTGATTAGGGGTGACGTAGCAATAGCAATGCAAACAGGTTCTATTGTTCGAATCTGTGCAGACGACATCGTTACTGAAGCACGTGAGGTCTTCATCGCCGGGACCATCACAGCCGGCATACACGTGGGGTCCGTTGCCGGGCGGGTGGCCGAACGGCTGGTCGGCGATGGAGACAACCCCGGTCCCCAAGAACAAGGCAGAGCCGAGATAAAAGACGGAAGCGCGCAACCTCACTTCGGAGGGCAACATGTGAATTCCCCCTTGAAATCGAAGGCCCTTAAACACGAAGAATCGGAACACGAAACGCCGGAACGTCAGGACCCGGGAGCCGATGGTTTAGATTCCGCGCGGATTTCGCCTTTGACTGTCAGCGGAATCTGCAACTGTGCTGGGTTGGTGGTGAAAATAGTGATCTCCCAGTTGATGGATCGCGACGGGCTTTCATTTTCTCTGCGAGGATTGACGATTGAAATCGGTAGCTGCCGACTTTCCCTCGGACGAAGGGTGAACGGCAAAATCTCAGGTGCCATGCACTTGCATTTCGCCCGGAATCCGACAATACGTACATCTTCATCGCCCCGGTTCGTCAATCTGTATGACACGGCGATCGGATCGCCTGGCGCAACAACGCCAAAGGTCTTTGTCGACGAGTCCACAAAGATCGTTTCCCCTGTCATAAGCGCGTAACAGGCCCGAGCCGCCCCAAATCCGCCCAAGGTCCAGAATGCAAGCACGACAAACGCCAGGGCCGCGCTGACCAACGACGCTCCCGTACGGCTTGTTATCCAGCTTCGGATTCGCGGCAGAACCTCTCGCTGGATCGCTTGCTCCGTTTCCATAGATCGGCGCCTTTCCGAAAACCGAAGCACGGCCGCGGCGGACGCTGGACTGAGTGAGAAGGAGGCGAGATTTAATCGTCGCGGTCTGCACCGTCTGGGCGAATGTTGAGTTTTGCTAGGGTGCGGAAACCAATCCTGCCATCGGACAGGTAGCCGGTGATCTCAACGGACAACACACCTTCGAACTCCGGCTCCGACGAGGAATCGAAGGTCACGTCCAGGGTTTTTGACTCGCCCGGCCCGATCTGGGTCGGAACAGGCGCCAACCCGACGCAGGAACAACTTGTCTCAACCCGACTGAGGGTGAGAGGCGCGGCTTGTGTGCTTCGGACCGAGAGCGATGTCTGGGCCGATGCACCCGGTGAGAGGACTCCGAAAGCGATCGGGTCAGGGCCGATCGCGAGCGGGAAATGTTGCTGCCCGCCGCCGACAGGACCTACAGCGGGGGGGGGGGCTTGATCCGATGTCGAGGAGCCGAGGGAAGACAGGGCAGCGACAATGATCGCAACTCCCGCCGGAAAAGCGGCGAACGAGAGCAGATGTCGGCTGCGAGAACCCTCGGCTGGTCGCAACATTTGCGAAACCCTCGCTGGAATCGGGAGGGCCTGACCTGAATGCGCTAGAACTAATAGGCGACGGACCAGGACGTCAAGGCCCAACTGTTTCTTTTTTTCTTTTTTTTTGAAATGTCGAATCGACTGGTCCTTACACACATTGATTTATGGATATAACTGGCGCGGAGCATCCGACACGAATGCTACGGTGGGAAACTCGGGCTATCGACCGAGCAATCGGCTCGTGCATCGCGAGTACGGAGCCGAGAACGTCCCGTGAGTGTGGACCGTTGGTCCAGTTAACCCTTGGGCACGCTCTTGATTTCCTTCAGCAGCTCGTCAACCACGCGGTCGAGCGCTTCACCCTTCACGCCTCGGCGGCGAATGACTCCTTTCGCATCGATCACGAAGACGGTCGGATACCCGTAGACGTTCCACGCCTTGCAAATCGGTCCCAACAGGCCACCGTCCCACCAGCATTTCCAGGTGATTTCGCCGGCAATGATCGCTTTGCGCAGGGTCTCTTTCTCGTCGGTATTCACGCTCAAGAGCGCAAATGGTCTGTCTTTGAGCCGAGTAACAAGCTCGCGCTCGTGGGGGTACTGAGCCCTGCATGGTCCACACCAACTTCCCGAGAATGAAAGGACGACCACCTTCCCCCGATAGTCGCTCAGCTTGAAAACATCGCCATCGATATCCGCTCCTTCGATATCGGGCGCGGTTTTGCCAGTGCCGATTTGCGCAATGCCTTCAGGTCGGCCTCCGCGGACTGGGCAAGGGTGAGCTTGCTCCCGGGTGGGTTCCTGAGATCGCCGTACTCTCTGATCGTCTTTTCAAAGAGTGCGTCGGCTTCCCAAGTCAGGAGAGTGGGGTCCGTCGACCGCAGTTGCTCGAAGTACGCGTCGCTCAAAAATCGTAGCGTGTTCCCGCGGCTGCCCGCCTCCGTTCGCCTTGCACTTTCAACCGCGCGGGCTTTGGCCACGAGATACCTCGCCAGGTAAAGGCACGCATATCCGCGGACATCGCGGTTGGTCGTCTTGTCGTACACTGTCCGGAGAAACTTGTCGCGCAGAGGGGATGCGTATCTCGTGAGGTTGAAACAGACCCGACCGACTCGCACGTCATCGATGTGGTCGCGGGCCAGTATCTCCATCGCCTCAGTCATGATCTTGACACGCGTCGGGAATACGTCGAACTCCTGCCGGCTTCGGCCGACAATCCAGACCAGGGCGTCGCAAGCGGCGCTCGTGTGCGGATACTTCTGCGCCAGGGCCACGAACCGCGGTCCGATCACTTCGACCGTCGGATACGACGACAGCGCTTCCTTTTTCTGCGCGTCAGTCTTTGCGGTCCCGACCGCCGCAAGTACGCGCGTTGAGGTTTCATTATATTCCCTCAAAAGAGCTTCGTATTGCGCTCGGGGGTCGGACCACCGGTCTGTGCACCAGAATCGAACGGGAATGAGAACACGATCAGCCCCAACATCAAGCATTGCATGGCGATTCTCTTCGTGCCTCACATCCGTACGATGGCACTGAATGTGATTTCAACCGGCCTGCCGCACACCAAGCCTGAGTATTAGGCGACGAACCGGCGCGTCAAGTCCCGACGATTTTTTCTTGATTTCGAAATATGTCGATTCTCCAGAGACACAGGTGTACGACACCAGCGTCCGGGCGCCGAACGGCATCGACACCAGAGATCGGCGACAAGCTGGTGCTTATTGATCGATTCGTGGCCTCCGGCGTCACGATCAGCGTGACGAGGCAAGTCCTGCTGGGCTGATGTTGAGGATGCTCCGGGATTGCTCGAGATCTTCAAGCGGAACCGCGAATCGGGCAGGGCGATCGGTGGGGAGGTCGAGGTTGATCCATCCGGAATCCACGAGGGCGGGTCGGGGGGACGGCCGGGGATCGATGGCGGCGGCGACGGTGCGGCTGAGAGCGATGGCTCCCCGGCAATTCAGGTGGGTCGCATCGGCAAACAGGGCGGCGGGATAGGCTGCCCGGCGGGCGTCGAGCACGGTCAAGACGCCGGGATGGCGCGCCTGGATGTCCCGGACAAACTGCTCGTACTGAGCTTCCGCGCCGCTCCGGTCGCGCAGCGACTGAAGGTTCTCACACACCGGGAACAACACCCAGAAGACCGGGATGCCGTGATCGCCCGCAAGCTGGACCAGCCGTTCGATCGCTCGAGCATTCGCCGGATCGACGTAAAACAGGCCGGGGTACAGCTCACGCTCGACCTCAGGTGTCACCTCGCCTCGGTACAAGCGATCGGCGGACACGATGTTGGCGCCTCGGTTGACCGTCCAGTTCCTCCAGAGAACCCGGTTGATGGAATGCAAGCGGTCGGTTTCTCCCCTGAGGGCCGCGAGCAAGCACGATTGGACTTCCAGCCGGGAGCGCAAGGAAGGCAAGAGTCGGCCCATGAGCGTGGAGGCCACAAAGGACGTGTTCCGTGTCATCTCGAGCAGTTCCAGAGCGTCGCGGACTGTGACCACGCCCTGCCATCCTCGGGCGTTGAATTCGGGCCCGCCGAGCTGAACGGCGGGCTTGGCATCGATGACGATCGCTGATGGCCGGGCACCCGCCTCGAGAGCTCGCTGGAACACGGAATACGTCATGAGAGCCGGAGCACGGGCCGCCGAAAGATTCACGGTCCGGCGGCCGCTGACGTGCTCGATCACCGACGGGATCAGCCCATGCTTGACCAGGCTGTCGCCCAGGCAGAGCACGTCCGAGCCGGGCGCCTGCGTCTCGGCGGCCCGGACGCTGTACGTCCAGCTCAGGCTGACCGGGTCGGAGAAGTCGAGCCAGTTGCGCGCGACGGCGCACTCGATCGCCACGATGAGCCCGATCGTGCCAAGCGCGCCCCAGGGGATCGCGGTTGGAAAGTTGGGGTTAGCCGGGTTGGAAGGACGGTTTCGAGACGCGTGTTTTCGTGGCGTGCTGTCGAACGACGGTGCGAGCCAGCGATCCGTTTCCCCCCCTTGCGAAGGGGGGATTAGGGGTGGGGCTGGGGCATTGGACATCGAGGAACAAAGAGCGCACGACGGCCTTGTGGCTGGCGGTGCCGCGACCACCCCCCCTAACCCCCCCTTCGCAAGGGGGGGAAAAAAACCCGCAACCAGATCCGGGGGGATGCACAGCTTGTGCAAAACCGGTGTTTCATCAGCCCCCCTGAGCCCCCCTTTGGGGGGAAAATGGCGCAACGAGATCGGCGTGAACCCGAGGATTGCGCACGACCAAATTGGCAACACCGCACCCAGCGAGGCCTTCAGGCTCTACGCCCCGCGCCCAATCGAGGGCGACCGGCCAGAGGGGCGTCGCATCTTGGGAAAAATGACGCAATCTGGCAAGGGATCTCACGCGAATGGTTCATGCGTGCATCCTGACCGTCCGGCGAGCGACACGTTCCCGATCAGCGCCCAGCCGCCGAGGTGGCGCGGGAGCGTAGCCGGGGCACGACCGGCGAGCCGCGCGTCAGATCGCGTCCCCTTCAGGCAGCGCAACTTTTTTCGATCACGAGAGCCGCGATTCTCTCGATCGTATCCAGGTGATCGACACCGGCTTCATGCGCTTCAATCGTGATTCCGAACCGATCCTCGAGGTGGGTCACCAGCTTGAGGGACGTGATCGAATCGAGGATTCCTCCCGTGATCAAGGGCGTCTGGCCAGTCAGCTCATCGGGATCTTCACCGGGGAGAAACTCCCGCAAAATAAAATCACGAACCACACGCGAGATTTCATCCATGCAAGCCTCCTGTGCGTGCCTCACTCGCCCCGGAGCAGATCGGCTGCGGGCGGACGGGCTGGGGATCATGTCGGATCGTCATTCCAGGTCCCGCTCCCGGCCGAAATGTGCTCGAACATTGTAAAGCATTGTTAAAGTGGTCATCTAGGAGTGTATGGATTACACGATGACGATGGATTGTACAAGTACAAGTTGGGGGCTCGGCTGGTAGAATTTTCAGAAAGGTGGAACGATCGTGTTGTTTGCCGCACTCGTCTTCAAAACGGCATCAGCAGGAGCCGGCGGAGATGCCCAGCGTTCATGATCGAAGTCCGACTCCGAGGAGTTGACAGTGAACGATCGGGGTAAAGAGAAGCTGGGTTGGACATTCGGGTTGCTGGGTGGCACGGTCTGGATGTTCATCTTGGCGGCAGTCGCGTTCTTCGCGGGGGAATGGCGTGTCGGGGCCTTCGCGCTGGCTGCGGGCTTATGCGCCGTCGGCCTGGTGATTCACCTGGCCCCGTGGAAGCATCCGACGACGCGATTCTGGAAGCTCTACCTTCCGCCTGTCGCGGTCATGATCCTGGCCGCCAGCGTGCTGGTATTCTGGGCGGGGCACGGTCTTGGCCCCTCGGAGTGGGTACCTGGCCTCTTGATCGGTCTTTGGCCCTTGCTGTTACCCGCGATCGGCTGGCGTCGGTGGGCGGACGGGAGCGCGGGCCAGAAGGCCACCCCGGGGGAGACGGAGCTGTCGTGCGGTGAGCGGCCCGGTGGGACCATGATGTGAAAACATCGGGGGCTCACGCCCCGAGCTAGACGATATCGGCCCGATGGGGCTCCGTCCCGCTGGTCCGATCGTAGGGGATTATGTTTTCCCACTCGCTGGCATCGGACCGGGCCACGACGGCGACGACCGGCTCGGTGTCGCTCAGGTTGAACACCTCGTGGGGAACGCCGGGCTCGATAAAGATGAAGTCGCCGGCTTGATTGTCGATCGACTCCTTCAAGCCAGGCCCGTATTCGTGGCGGACGCGGCCTTCCAGGATGTAAAGCATCAGCTCGAAGCCGACGTGAATGTGCGCATAGGCCACTCCGCCGGGTGGAATCGTCGCCACGTTCATCGACAGCTTGGATGAGCCGACGTTCTTGGCGCTCATGCCGGCCTTGTAGGAAATATTGTTCCAGCTCCGGCAATTGCCGGCTGAGCGGATCACGTGAATTCCCGCGCCTCCTTCCACGCATTCGCGCAGGTCGACGCTGGTTTGCTCGGGGAGCGGAGGCATGGGGGCTCAACTCCGTCAAAACGAAAATGGACCGGTCCCGGGGGCGACGTTGCGCCTTCTGTTGGTCCAGTGGGTTGATTGTCAGCCCTTTGATCTTAGCCGGAGGCCGATCGACTGGCCACGAGGATTATTCTGCCGCGGGTGCACGACCGGGATTGTAGCCCACGGCGTTCAGCCTGTACGTCGATAATACCGGCGCCCCGATGCTGCTTCTTGCCTGTCTTCCCAGAATGTCTTGAGGGGCTCTGTCTCACTCAGATGATCGGCGCGTAATTGCAAGATCGCTTCGGCACCCTTCTCCGACCAGAATTTCTCCGTTCCCTTGACGCGTCGGTTGAACATCTTCACCGTCGATTCCATGTGACTTGACGTGATCGGTAATCCGGCCGTTCGATACTGATCGTAACGCATCCTATCCTTGTTGTTACGCAGATAGCTCAAAGCGTCGGCGACGACGCGGCGAGGGGTGGTTTCACCGTCTGCTTCTTCGGGGGTTCCCAACTCCGATTGTCGAATCTCGAGCGCCGAGATTACCTCTTCAACACGACCGCTCCAAACCTGCTGAATCAAGGCCGTATACACTTCCCAGCCTGCTCGAAATCCCCGGCCCGCGATGGCTGCCGCGAACACATACGACAGCGCATGGATGAAATCCAGAATCGGAATATAGTCGCTGAACCATTGCTTCTGGATCGTCCAATTGGCCGTCGCACCGTCGGCGACGAATGCCTTCCGAGCCGCGACCGCGAAGCCTCGCGCCCACGCGGCCCAGGCCAAGATTTCTCCAAATCGCTGGGCTCGCTCCCGCGTCGCGACCATCGTGCGCACCCGTGGCTTGGGTCTTGCGGTCTCCGCGTCCTGGTGCTGTTCCTCCTCGGCCGCCGAGTTGGTTTCGGGCGCGAGCGACTCGGCTGATTCATCCTTGGCTCCTCCGACGTGCCCCTTGATCTCGCGCGTGAGCTTGAGTATCCGCGTCGGATCGACGAAATTCTCCGGGATTTCCGGGCACGGATCGCTGACTGAGACCTTGCTGGTCATCGTCATCAGCAAACCGATCTTATCCTCACGCCAGTGCCCATTCCGATCGCATGGATCGTCATCGGCGGTCGCGGTCTGATCAGTATCACACTTGCTGCGATCGAGGATTTGTAGGCGACCACCGTCCATCATCACGGTCGCCACAGTCGATGGGGGCGGGGGATTTGCGACCGGTGATTTGCAGCGGTCCATCAGCGGTAACGCTAAAAACTCATCAACGGCCTGATCACGCTGTTCAACACGTTCCCACCCAATTTTTTCCGTGATCCGTTCCACTTGCTTGGTGGCGACGCTCAACCCGCCCAACGCATTGAGCGCGCCACTGCCCTGGGCGAACGACGTGAACTGCGTACCCGCGTAAACGATCGCCTTCAACACCTCGGGACTGTAATTCCCCTGATCAATCCCGAGCGCGCGGGACTGAGGGAAAAAAAGCTGCCCGGCATTTGCGGCAGTAACGTTTGGGCTCGTTCCATTGGGCCGTGCCGACTCGGGTCTGCACGCCCCTGGGTTCGTAAGCATCGGCCGGTTCAACCGAGCCGCCGCACCCACTGCAACTTTCGGCCTCGGGAGGAACGTCCTCTGCTTGCCGACCGACTGCCTGTTCGATCATCTCCCGGGAAATCTCCTGACCGATCTGGACGGCGAGTTCCTCGATGTCGGCGAATTTAGTACCCCACGGGACGCCACCGTCGCCGTAGACGCGCCGATTCAACTCTTTGGCGAGGCCACCCAACAGGTTTTCCAGTTCATCCTTGACGACCGCCGGTTCCTTGACGCGTGCCATCCCTGGCTCCTTCCAGTAGTTGCGACTCCAGACGAAACGGCATTCCCGACCGCATCATAACGAAAACCACTTTGCTGCGCAAAGACCGTCGTGCACCCTTCTGCCGCGCAGCGGACACACGGCACTTGACGTTCCAAAGTCGCAGCAGTATTGTCCAAGCTGTGCATGGGTCTCGAGTGTCCGAACAGTCGCTCGGTCTGATCCGCGTTCGCGTGGTTCGTCGCCAACATCAGGGTGCTCTCCATGATGGGAAAAGTATCCGGTGACACGACGCTCGCCCCCCCCCTGAGCCAACGAGGCCGGCTATTTACCGGGGCGCTATTTCTGATCGTCGCGGGCCTCGCGGCGGTTGTGGCCAGATATACGTTCGCCCGACGAGGAATCGCCGTACCAGTCCTGGTGCTGCCTCGCTCGGCGCTTGACCTGGGCAGCGGAAAGGCGGGCGAAATACGAGACGGGGTGTTCCACGTCGAGAACCGCGGCGCTGCGCCGCTCGCCGTGAGCTTCAGCCCGTCATGCGGATGTAGCGAGCTGAGACCGCGGGTCGCGTCCATCGCGCCGAATGAAGTACTCGACGTGCGCGTCGGCATTCGTCTCTCCGAGGAGCCCGCCGAGAAGATCGTCACGATCGCCGTCTCGTCGAACGACCCAATGCATCCGCAGTCGTCTTTCCAGGTGAGGGCGAAATGCCGGCCACCCTTGGAGGTTCACCCGGTCGCAGTGGAGTTTGGACACATCCTCAATGGCCGAGCCGCCAGCTCGGAGATCAAGGTCACTAACGGCGACGGTGGTCCACTTCCGGTCGACGCAAGAGTTCAAGCCGTAAGCGATTCTCCGCACGTGGCAGCGAGCGCGACGGTACCCAACGGATCGGGCGAGGCCGTTGTCCGCATTGATTTGTCCCCCACGGCACCGATCGGCGCATTACGGTGCAACGTCGCAATCACGCTCGAGCCCGCCGGCCTTCGCGTAAGCATACCCGTATCCTCGAACATCCGCGGTGAGTACAGCGTCGCGCCATCCGTGCTTGAGTGGCCCGCCGGCGCAAGAGCGCGTGAAGTTTACTTTCACGTCTGGCGCTCCGACGGAAAACCGATTCCTCCCCTCGATCGCGTGGAGGCGCCAACCGGCGCAAGAGTTGAGGCCACCGCGAACGGGAGCAAGCGACGCCGGTATCGCGTCGCGGCGCACGATGGAACCCCCATCGGTCCAATCAAGCTTTGGTTCGCCGGAGCAAAAGATCCCGCTGTCGTCCGGCTGTTGCCAACCGCCAGCACCAATTCCACCAACAATCCTTCCCAACCCGTTTACCACTGACCTGAAGGCTTACGAGGGCCCTTACGATGAGAACTGTGAGTCGAATTGCCCCAGTCGCTGCTGTGTTAGGCACGGTGGTCGGCGCATGCCTTGCTCATGCCCAGGATAGCACCTACCCCCCAAAAACCTACACAGTCAACAGCCAGACGTGCCAAATTAACAACCAAAAGGCTTATTGCGGCAACTGCAACACCACGTACCGTGCGAACTCGGAGTGCGCTTTGGGATACGAGTGCATCGGCTTCCAGTGTACTGAGGACCAAACCGTGAAGTACACGGCCTGCACCGGAGGAGGAAATGAAAGCGGCGGTTGCCTGATGAACCAGTCGATGACCGCAACCACGTGCAAGGGTTGTATGATGTATGTGAGTATTCCACCGGAGTGCATCGTCTCGGAATCATGTGGGTCGCCTGGCTGCTCGGGAACTGGAATGGAGCCGACAGACGGCGACAAGTGCGCTCCATGCGTCGCCGGGTAGCTCTGTTGTCGACACCACAATACGACGACTGGATTCGTCGGCTGCGTTCGCCGGCCTGACTGAAAATGGGTTGGTCGTGCGCTGGCGAGTAGAGGGCTGCCTTTCGGCACACGGGGAGGTTCGATGTACGCTCGGCCACAAACCTTGTTGCGAATCGGTGTCCATCATTACGCATGTTTGCTCTTCCTCGTCGTTCCGACGGCCTCCGCAAGCGCGGCCCAGGCCGAAAAGGTGAAAATGCAAGATATCATCGAGGGTGTCCGCTCGAACGCAGCGCTCTATGAGGACATCGAATTGTGCGCGACCAAGGACTACACCCTTCTTAACGTCCTGGGCGGCCGCAGCGACCTGGGCCTCCTTCGGAGCGAAACATGCACGGACCGATGCGTCTATCAAGACGGAATGGTTTACTTCCGCTGGGACAAGGAGGCGGTGTCCACCGATGGAAAACCAGAGCGTGATGATCTGCTGCGCGGTTACGACGGGCAAACGACCAGGACGATTAGTGGTATGGTTGGCCACATCATCAACGCTCGCGCGAACTACGGTGGAATGCTCGTTCCACATAACATGGTCATTCGGACCCTGATCCAAAACTTCCCACTGTCGGACTTCTTGCATGGCGGCCGGGCCGCTCGTCGCTCCCCTGGATTCAAGGATGCCGAAATCACGGTGACCTACGAGGGGGACGATGTCGTTGACGGGCTGCGATGCCATCGGCTCAAAATCCTGTACGCGCTCGATTCGTGGAAGAATGACGGCAGGGGGCCGACGGTGCGGTTCCTCTGGATCGCGCCTGACCGCAATTATCTTCCCGTTCGAACGGAGTTTTTCTATCGACAGTGTTGGAAGCCGGGGGCAAAGCCGGGAGACATCGGCTGGGTTGAAGACTGGCGCGAAATCGGGCCAGGCATCTGGTTCCCATTCCGCGTCATCTATGACGTCTATGACGTTTCGAAGGACTCGAACAACGGCAAGCGGCAACTGGGCAATCACACGGTTTTTGCGTTTCAAAAGGCTGAGCTCGACCCGGCGTATGACGTCAGTTTGTTCCGGGATATTCCGTTCCCGAATGGCACATTTGTTTATATAATCGAAAACGACAAGCTCGTAAGAAGCTATGTCAAAGGCGGCCGAAATACCATCCCGCCAAAAAAGAGTGGAAGCGGTGTCATTTACACCGTGCTGGGTATCGTGATGCTCGTGTTGGCGGCAGGTGCTTTCTGGGCAGTCCGGGCCCGACGGGCCGAGCGGCGACTCGTTGCTTCCCCCCAGCTACGGTAGGCCCGCGGACGAGAGCGTTCGACTTCGGCGGCGACTCGAGGCAGCGGTTTATGAGCCCGCGACGCGCCTTTACGATTGTGGAACTGCTGGTGGTGATCGCGCTATTCAGCCTGGTGGTTGCGCTCTTGCTGCCGGCCGTACAGGCCTGCGCGCGAGACGTCCCGATGCGCCGCCTGCGCCAACCATCTCAAAGAAATCGGCCTGGCCCTCGCAAACTACGAGTCGGTGCACCGAACATACCCGTTCGGTGTCGGCGGCGGTGGACCCTACGGCTTCATCCCGCGGTGGTCGGCGCACTCGCAGCTCCTTCCGTTCCTGGAGCAGCAACCGCTGTTTGACTCGCTCAACTTCGCTTTCGTGCCCTGGGGCCATCGCTCTGGATACAGCGAGCCGAATCTCACGGCGCTTGGCGTGAAAATCGAGACGTTCCTCTGCCCGTCGGACCATGACGACATCGCCGAGATGTGGGGACTCGCCCACAATAATTACCGCGCGTGCGCCGGCACGATGCTCATTAATCTTGTCGGCGGCGCCAATCCAAACAAGTCCTGGAACGATGGCGCGTTCTGGCTGCAGAGCGCGACCCGCCCCTCCGCGATCCGCGACGGAATGAGCAACACCGCAGCCTTCAGCGAGCGCTGCCTTGGAAGCTCCTGGAGGGCGGATCGGCTCAGCGATTATTACTACTTTGACGACGTATCGGTGGTTGCCTGCGCCGGTGCTGACCCAGCCACAACGCCGCGCTATGCCTACGGCCAGATCGAATGGTCCGGGCAGCGGTGGGGCGACGGAAACATGCTGTATACCCGCTATCAACACATTCTTCCCCCCAATTCTCCAAGTTGCAATTTCGGCGACGATGACTATCGCGGGCCCGTGATCGTAACGGCGACCAGCCGGCACGTCGCGGGTGTGCAGCTACTCTCCTTTGACGGCTCGGTGCGCATTGTCACGCCGACGATTGCGACAGCTCCCTGGCGCGGGATGGCCACGCTCGCCGGGGGCGAGCCTTCGTGGGCAGGCGATGGACCATGAGCTCGCTCTCAAGGCGAGCCTTCAACGCGATTGTCGGGGGAATCTTGATAGCGCACGTTGCGCTTCTCGTCGACGGCGCGCTCCGGAACTTTATCGTCGTCGACGAAGCCGCACACGTGCCTGCGGGGATCCTGTGCTGGAAGCAAGCCCGGTTTGACATCTACTGCGTCAATCCACCGCTGACCCGGTTGTTGGCGACCCTACCCACGCTGGCGGTAAATCCCGTCGTCGATCTTGGAGAGCAGCCGTTCTCAGCGAGCGATCGGCCGGAGTGGAACATTGCGCGGAGGTTCCCAGCGTCCAACGCGCGTCACTTTCTAACAATCTTCCGCGTGGCGAGACTGTCCGGAATTGCATGGTCGGTCATCGGCGCGATCCTGATCGGCCGCTGGGCCCGCGAACTCTATGGCGACGAAGCGGCCGTGCTCGGGACGGCGCTGTGGTGCTTCTTTCCAACCGTGATGGCATTCGGGCAAGTGGTCACGCCGGACGTGCCGGCATCCGTCGCCGGGCTGGCGGCCGCGTACGCCTTTTGGAAATATCGGAACAGGCCCACGATCAGCAGGGCGCTCGGCAGCGGGCTGCTGCTGGGCCTCGCCGAATCGACGAAGTTCACTCTGTTATCGTTGTATCTCATTTGGGCGCTTGCTGGGGCCGCCTTTCGCGATAGGGAGCCGGTTGCCGGTCGCGGGAGCCGCGTCGGTCTTCGCGCTTTCGGTCACGCGATGGTGATTCTTGTGGTGAGCCTCGTGGTGATCAACCTCATGTATGGGTTCCACGGGACCGCGCGCACGCTATCTGAGTTCACGTTTTACAGCGAGATGCTGTCGGGCGAGAGCCCGTTGGGCGCCGGCACCGCTGGCAACCGGTTCCGCGGCAGTCCGATCGGTTCTCTGCCGGTGCCGCTTCCCGAGGACTTTGTCCAGGGAATCGACCTCCAGCGTCGGGACTTCGAGTCGGGCTTGCCATCCTATCTCGGAGGTGAATGGCACCGCCGCGGGTGGTGGTATTACTACTTGTACGCCGCGGCAATAAAGGTCCCGCTCGGCATGCTAGTGCTAGTGGTCTGGGGTTGCCTCGGCTTGTTTCGGCGCAGGGATGGCCGAGGCTCGGCCGAGGCGCTCCTGGCTCTCCACGCTTTTGCGATCTTCGTGTTTGTAAGTAGCCAGACGGGATTCAGCCATCACTTCCGTTACGTGCTTCCCGCATTCCCTTTCCTCATTCTCATCGCGTGCAGCTTGGCAAAACGCTTCGAGGATTTGAATCCAATTCGAAAGTTGCTGATCGCAGCTTGCTCGATGTGGTGCGTCGCCGCCGGAAGCTATTCTCATCCCCACTCGATGTCCAACTTCAATGAGGTCGTGGGCGGCAGCGCGCACGGTGACGAGCACCTTGTCGATAGCAACATCGACTGGGGCCAAGATCTGCTGTTTCTGAAGTCCTGGCTGGTTGCTCATCCGGGTGCGCGGCCGATCGGGCTGGCGTACTATAACATTCTCAGTCCCAAGCTCGTCGGAATCGATTTCGAATTGCCGCCTCGCGCGCCGACTGGCCTCTTTTCCGGCGACCGCTCGTACCAATCCTTGAGGGGACCTCACGCCGGCTACTTCGCGGTCAGCGTGAACCACCTTCGGGGCGCGGAGTTCGAGGTGCCGGACCGTGAGGGACGACATTGGCTCACACACCGGGGTGACTTCGAGTATTTCCGTCTGTTTCGACCTATTGCAAAAGCCGGGGAATCGATCCGCATCTATCACTTGACCGACGGCGATGTCGCACGGGCACGACAAATCCTGCAGGCCGCCGAGCAAGTGGGCGACAATTAGCCAACAACGAAGCTCTTCGCACCGCAACGTGGATGGGGGGAATCCGTTGGAAAGCCTGAATCTCGATGTTCAGTTTTCAGCGAACGCGTGCCAACGGCCACGGCTTCATTCGTATACGGTTCCGAGCCGCCAGTTGTCGCCTCGTCACCGTAAAGCCCGCTCATGCGATGTCCCTGGCGGTGTGGCGAGATCAAATGCGGCCAAGGGCCTGGAAGACTCGCACCGGATCCGCCCGATCGAAGATTGCCGGCGGCTGGATTCGTCGCGTGAAGGGACGATCGAAGAATTCTCGATCGGGAACTACCTTCTTCTGATCGACCACACGGGCTGGCTGTTGGGCGATGGCAAGGCGACTGGTCCGGCCGGTTGATTGTCAATGCATCGATCTTAGCGGTCAGTCATTCTCCTGGCCAGGAGGCTCACGACGTCTTGGTGAACGAAAGACCCGGGTCGGCGGGCGAATTGCCCATCACCTTGAAGTTGAAATGGCTTTCATCCTGCCAGGTAACGTTGCCGACCATCGTGTTGTTGTTCTGGTCCTGGACCAGGGTCAGAATGCCGTTCTCGAAGCTGTACTTGCCCTCGAACTGCTGCGTTTTCCCCTCATGATCAACTTTCCAGGCAAAACGGCCGTCGCTCTGGAAAACGACCGTGATCTTGGTGCCAGCCGCTGGCTCCGCCGTCGAGCTTCCCTCCAGCTTCCCTTCCTTGCCCAAAGTCGGCGTGGCTGCCGCCGCGACCGACGGAGCTGGGGCGAGCGTACCCGGGCCCTGAGCAAGGCCGGTCGTCGCCGCTGGTTTCTGAGACTGATCGAGCTGAGCGATCAATTGCGCCGAGAGGGTGTCCTTGGGCTGAAGCGCCGAGACGACCTTCAACTGGCGCAGGGCCGCGTCCGCGTGCTCGTCGGTCAAGTAGTGGTACGCGAGCACGAAGTGCGCCGGGGCCGACTTGGGGTTCTGTGAGCAGGAGGATTCGAGCGCCCGAAGCTGCTGAGTGTAGACCTCGGGGTCGCTGTACAGGCTGATGAGCGTCGTCCAGTCCCATCCCGGCCCGGCCGAGAGGACGGCGTAAAGAGCCGCAGCCGCTTCGTCGTACCGCTTGAGGGCGAAGAGAGAAAGCGCTCGGAATTCGTGCAGAGTGGCGTCGTTAGGCATCGATTTGATCGCCTGGTCGGCCAGTTCCAGGGCCCGCGCGTAATCGCCCGCCTTGAACGCTTCGCGGGCACTGTCAAAAGTCGACACAGCCTGAGTCGAGACGGTCTGGTCCGGTGGGGCCGCCTGGGCGTCGATCGGCTGCGCATAGTTGTAGACGACGGTATTGCCGCCGTTGCCTCCATAACCTCCGTAATAGGGGTTGGAGTAATTCGAGTAACCCGAGTTGTAGAGCATCGGGCCATACATCCATGAGGAAAGTCCCCAGCCGAGGCCCATGCCCAGGCCCAACCCCAGACCTCCTCCCAGGCCGTAACCGAACCCTCCGTAGCCGCCATAGCCCCCGTAGCCGTACCCTCCATAGCCATAGGGGCGCCAGCCAAATCCGCCGGGATAGTGACCATTCCAGTAGCCGTGGACCCAGCCCTGGTGATAGCCCATGTACGGATTATTCCAGCCGGAGCCCATGCGATTCACGTTGCTAACGGAATTAACTCGGTTCACGTTATTGAACGAGTTGGCCCGGTTCACGTTGTTGAACGAATTGGCCCGGTTCACGTTGTTGAACGAATTGCCCCGGTTCACGTTGTTGAACGAATTGCCCCGATTCAGATTTCCGGCCGAGTTGACTCGGTTACCGTAACTCATGTTATTCCTGGGCATCTGCGTCATCGTATGGGGCATGCTGAAAGACGGCGTGCGATTGAAGGCGGGGGCCGCGTAACCGCCGCGATAGCCGCCGACCCCGCCGCCATAGCCCCCGCCGCCATAGCCCCCGCCGCGATAGCCGCCGAAACCGCCGCCGCCGCGATAGCCGCCAAAACCGCCGCCGCCGCCGCGGAATCCACCGAAACCGCCGCCACCATGAAAACCACCGCCGCCACCGTGTCCACCACCGTGGGCAAAAACCGGTGCGGCCGGGCTTAACGTGATGAGTGCAACGGCAATGGTGCGAATCGATCGGTTCATCATTGAAATCCTCCGCCTGGTTCTACCTTGGGGATGTCTCATCGCGTCTTGACTGATTCACCTGGGCTGGGGGGTCTGCGGACCATGACGTACTCCGACGGTTCGGCAACAACCTGGTTTCCCAGGGTTCGCTCGGTTGAGGACCACCGTGCGGAATTGGGCCCGATCGGAGTGAGCACGTGGGTCGCCGTGGCGACCCGGCCATCGGGCAGGACGCCGGTTGCCTTGATGACCCACTCCTTGCCCTTACGGGTCCAGAGGCCCTCGCCGTATCCTCCCTCGGAGTCGAAGACCCATGATCGGACCTGCTTGGTCAAGGGATCCCAGCCGATGCGCTGAGTGACGGTCATGACGGGCTGGCCCTGGACGTGAATGGTGAAGTCGCGGAGCAGGAAATTCTTGTCGGGAGACCAGCGGCAACTGACGTGCACCGTCGAGTCGGAGCTCTGGTCGAGCCATTCACCGACCAGCCATTCCAGCGCCTTGAGCCGCTCGTGGTGCGCGATGCCAGTCGCATGTTCCTCGCGGACGCTGGAGTACAGCCAGTGGCCGCCTTGCTTGACGTACAAGACCGTGTAGCGGCGGAGACTTGTCGGCTCTCCCTCCGCGGGCGCGACTTTCGTGTGCCCGGCTTCCTTGGCGGCGTCCGGGCCGAGGAAGCGCAGTGAGTCGATCAAAATCGTGATCTTGGCCCCGCGCCGTTCCTGGAACATCGCTTCGTAAAAGCCCTGGATCGCCGCACGACCCTCCAGACTATCGCCAAACTCGTCGATGAACTCGGCGTCATCGGTGTAAAGGGCAGCCACGGCCTTCGCGTCGCCGGCGTCGTAGGCGCGCGTGAAGACCTCGGCCATCGCTCGAACCGCCTTCTCGTCCTCGGGCCGGTCAGTCAAAGTTGCCTGTACCGGTGCGGCCCCAGCGCCCTCACCCTTTGCGGCCGCGGCTGCGCCGCGATTCTCGTTGACGACCTGCGCAACGGCACTCGCCGAAACGCTGAGCCATCCCCACGCCAGCACAAGCGCCAGTCGCCCGATGCTCGTTCTTGGATTTCTCATGGTTCTACACCTATTGCTGGATCGAAGTCGGAAAACAACAATCTTGCTGCAATCAACATGCCACGGAGCGGCAGCGCTTTCCATCCGGTCAGTTCCCCTGCTAATCTTAGAGCATGTTTGGACAGACACGTGAGCCGCGAATGCGGCGGCATCGTAAAGCCCAGGGCGTCAGCCCTGGGGACTGGCGCCGATCGAGACGTGTACCGGTCGGAGCCTCGGCAACGCGACCAAACCCGAGACTTGGTCTCGGGTTTGGTCGCGTTGCCGAGCCGCGTGTGAGAAAAAATTCGGCGGCCCCTCAAAACCCAGGGCTGACGCCCCGGGGCTCTACGATGTCGCCCCGTGCGGGGCTGTCCACACAGCATCTTAAGCGATCCGTGACACGATGGACCGTGGAATCTCAATCCAATCGGCCAATTTCCTGGAACGCGTCCTGGGGAGCATGCCATGAATGAAGCATCCATGAACGCGGTCTCCGGGCGTCAACCGATCAGAGAACATGCGGATCCGCTCTTGGCCTACCGAAGCGAATTTCCGATCCTCGCCCAGACCAACTATCTGATCAGCAATTCTCTGGGGGCGGTGCCGGCAGCGGTCGGGACGAGCCTCCAGGACTATTACGAGTGCTGGGCGACACGAGGCGTGCGAATCTGGGAGGAAGCGTGGTGGACCCTGGCCGCTGATATGGGCGACCTGGTCGCGCCCTTGATCGGCGCAAACGCGGGGGAAATCGTGTTCCAGCCTAACGTCACACTGTCCCACGCCGTCGTTTTCAGCGCCTTCGACTTTTCGCAGCGCCGGTCCAAGATTATCACCGACGCTATGCACTTCCCTTCGATTCTCTACCTGATCGACCAACAGCGCAGGCTTTCGGCCCGGGTCGAGGTCATCCCATCGGAGGACGGCATCGGAATCGATACAGGCCGGTTGCTGGATGCGATCGATGAAGCTACGGCGATGGTTTGTGTCTCGCACGTCCTGTTCAAATCGGCCTATATCCATGACGTCGCAGCCATCGCCGAGAAGGCGCGCCGGGTGGGTGCCGTCACGATCATCGACGGATACCAGGCGGTCGGAACAATCCCGGTGGACGTGCGTGCGCTCTCCGTCGACGTCTATATCGGCGGTTGCCTGAAATGGCTGTGCGGAGGTCCCGGCGCCGCGTTTCTGTGGGTGGAGCCGAACCTGCCGCCGGCGGTTGGAGCCCAGGCTGACCGGGTGGATGTCGCATCAGGAACCGTTCTCGTTTCCGGCCAAGCTCGTGCGGCGCGACGACGCCTGGAGGCTCCTGAACGGCACGCCGAGCATCCCGGCTCTGTACGCGGCGCGTCCCGGGCTCGAGATCGTGAAAAAGATCGGAATCGACGCGATACGCGCCAAGTCGCTCGTGCAGACGTCCCGGCTGCTGGAGCTTGCCGATCAAGCCGGGTATCGATGCACGACCCCCAGAGACCCGCCTCGACGGGCGGGCACGGTCGCCGTCGACGTCGAGAGCGGCTACGAGATTTCCCAGAGCCTGAAGGCCATGGACATCCTCTGCGACTATCGTCCGGGGGCGGGCATTCGCTTCTCGCCTCATTTTTACAATCGGGACGACGAGCTTGACGCCGCGATCGCCGCGATCCGCGAGATCCGGGCCAGAGGCGCATGGCGCGAGTTTGCCACCGCTCAAACCACGGTCACCTGAGAAAAATGCCGGGGGTCGCGTGACGGCTGAAAGGTGCAGGAGGCGCGGCTATGGGAGGAACGAAGTACTCCATCAAACGGGCCATCTGCGTCTGGGCGTTATGGCTCTCGGTCTTGCTCTGCTTCGCGCTGCCGGCACTGTGGGTCACGTCGTATTTCATCGATCGTTCCGAGAGCTGCCTTGCCATCGGACATCGCTTCTTCGCGATCCTGCGCGACGGTCGAATCGAGCTGAGCAGCGACCTGAATACGGATTCCGGTTATCCCCGACCGGCTGTGATCAATCCGCGGTTGATCATCGCGCCCAAGGTCATCCAGAGTGAAAGCGTGAACCTTCCCGGGTTCGAGCTTCACATCTGCTGTCTGGCTGGTGGTACTTGGCTCTGGTCGCTCAGTCTGTCGCCGTTGATTCCGATCGTGATTTCGGCTGGCAGCGCGGCACTTCTCTTTCATCGCCTGCGGCGGAGCCACCCCCGTGCGCGGCAGTGCGGCGGAATGCATGCTGACGTGAACGGGCGTGCGTGCGTGTATCCGTGACGGCGGGGCCTCACGGTGAGTTCATGCCCGCACCAACCGCCGGCGTCGCGCGGATCAAATCTTGTCAAATCAGAATTGAATCATCCCGGGCCCATCCAAATGGCATCGTAGTTGCCGCCTTTTATTGCTCACCGCGGGGAAAGTCCCCGCGTGCGGGCGCAGCCCGCAAATCAGGAATCTGTCGCAACCAAAGAGGGAGGACAGCGATGAGAAATCGGCTTGCTCAGCTCGCAACGGGGTCCACGATGGTTCTGGTGCTCTCGCTCAGCCCCGCTTCATGGGCACAGCAGAGCAATCCAGCAGCGGCCAGGAATCCGGCAGCCGGCCAGAACACGAACCAGGCTTCAGCCGAAACCGAGACGATCCACGGAGTTATCGCCGGGATCACGGCCGAGGGGGAGGCGATGTTCGACTATCGCACGAACCGTGCCGTGGCAGCGGAGGCCACATTCTTGACGGTCGTGGGATCACCGATGAAGGAGCACGCGAGCGAAGCGAACCGGCGCGACAGTGGCGCAGCCAATCGCCGCGAGGCGGGAGCTTCCGATCGCGAATCCTCGCACCGCAGGCGGCACAACGTCTATTACGTGTGGCTGTCGCCCAAGACCAAGATCTGTGAAGACTGGACCGAGCACGGCAAAGCGCCCGCTGCCGGTGGCACGGAAAGCTCGGCACAGAAGAAAGAGGTTGCCATCGACAACCTGGAAGTCGGCGATCACGTCGAGATCCAGTTCGTCCGCAATGACGATTCGACCGCCAATGCCATCCACCGCACCGAGCAGATGACCAGAAAACACGGGAGGCATCGCACCTACGTTGGCCACGCCACAGCCGTCACGATCCTGGCTGCCAGGCAAATGACCTCGGCGAATCCGGAGACGAAGTCGAATCGCGAGATTCCAAAGTAAGCGGAAGTGGATCTGAGTTTGAGCACAGGAGCGGCCGGGTGCACAAGCGTGCAACCCGGCCGCTGCCGTGCCTGGGCGGGATCAGGCGATCCGGGATTCCGCTCAAATTACGGCTGGCCGAGCGGTGTGTCGATCCAGACCCTCCTCTTGTGTGACTCGAGCACGGCATCGGCGACGATCTGGGCATTCCACCCATCGTAAAAGCTGGGGACGGCCTTGCGGCCGGCGACGATTGCCGAGATGAACTCCCACATCAGGTCATAGCGGAAAACGGTCGCCGGCGCTCCCTGGCCCAGATCGCGAGGACTACCGAGGGGCTTGAGGAACTCACCGGGCACGGGCACGGGCGCCAGGTCCTGACCGGTCTTGCCCAGGAGAATCGTGTTGGGCTCGTGAAGCCGGTAGACGGCCGAGCCTTCCGAGCCGTTGACCTCGGCCCATTCATGGCCGAAGCCGTCGCGGTGGTAGCCCTTGGCCAGGGTGGTTCCCTCCCAGACTCCGGTCGCGCCGGTCTGGAACTCACCGATCAAGGACGACCAGTCGTCGACATCGGAAGGGGGGCAGGACTGGCCGTCCGCGGTGTGGTCCCGGGGAGCGAACCGCGCGACGGCGCCGCAGACCCGCTCGATCGGTCCCATGAGGTCGATCGCAAAGTCGATGCGATGAATCGTCATATCAAAAAGGTCGCCCGCTCCGGCTCGCACCCGGTACTGGCGCCAGCCCCAACTGGTCTCGGGCCAGTCGAGAAAGCGCTGCGAGCGAAAGTGGCGCGGCGTGCCCAGAGCACCCGAGTGGAGCAGGTGCCTGAGGTACCGCATCGCCGGTGCGAACCGGTACGTGAAGGCTGTCATGTGGACGACGCCCGAATCACGGGCGGCTCGGTACATCTCGCCGACCTCAGCCGCGCTCAAACCCAGGGGCTTCTCGCACATGACGTGCTTGCCGGCCTGCGCCGCGGCCAGAGCGATCGGCCGGTGCGTGTCGTTGGGCGTCGCGATCACGACGGCGTCGACCGAGTCGAGCGAGCAGAGCGCAATCGGGTCAGTCGTGGCCTCGGCCACGTTCCACTCGGCCTGGCGCTTCTTGAGGATCTCGGGATCGGCGTCGCTGATGGCAACCAGCTCGGCACGGGGGTCCAGCCGCAGGCCCGGCAGGTGATGGTAGGCGGTCACCGCGCCCGTGCCGATGAAGGCCACGCGCACTTTGGAGTTCGGGGACGTCGCGGGCATCTCAGATGTCCTTTTCCGGGTTATTGCCTTCGCTCGCACGTCCTACTATCCTGCACAAACCCCTAGAAGGGAAGTCACCCTCTCTGGAAGGAGAACTCGAAATGGCGAGCGAAAAGCCGATCCGCGTGGCCTTGATCGGTCTGGGTTTCGGATCCGAATTCATCCCGATCTATCAAAAATACCCCGGCGCGGAGATCGCGGCGATCTGCCGCCGCAATCGCAAGGAGCTGGACGAATGCGCCAGCCGGTATGGAATCAAGACCTGCTATACCGATTACCGCGAGCTCTTGAAGAACCCCGATATCGACGCGGTCCACATCAACTCGCCGATTCCCGATCACGCCTGGATGTCGATCGAAGGTCTCGAAGCCGGCAAGCACGTGGCCTGCACGGTCCCGATGGGGACGTCGATCGACGAATGCCGGCGGATCGTGGCTGCCCAGCGCAAAAGCGGCAAGATCTACATGATGATGGAGACGGTGGTCTACAGCCGGGAATACCTTTTCGTCAAGGAGCTCTACGACAAGGGCGAGCTGGGACGGCTCCAGTTCCTGCGGGGGAGCCACCAGCAAGACATGGACGGCTGGCCCGATTACTGGCCGGGTTTGCCTCCGATGTGGTATGCCACCCACTGCGTCAGCCCATGCCTGGCCATCCTGGGCAAACAGGCCAGGAGCGTCGTTTGCCACGGCTCGGGCCGGATCCGTGAGGAGCTGGTGAGCCGGTACGGCAGCCCATTCGCCCTCGAGACGGCGACATTCACGATCAAAGACTCGGACGTGGTCGCCGAAGTGACGAGAAGCCTGTTCGACACGGCCCGGCAGTACCGCGAAAGCTTTGATGCCACCGGCAGCAAGAAGAGCTTCGAATGGCAGCAGATCGAGAACGAAGATCCGGTGATCCACACCAAGAGCACGCCCGAGCATCCGCTCGCGGAGCCCGAGATCCCGCGGCGGGTCAAGGTGCCGGACTATGCGCATCTCTTGCCCGAGCCGATCCGCCGATTTACCCAGCCATCCGCGATCCAGGACGCAGAGCACCTGTCGTTTCTCCAGGGGGGAGGCCACGGCGGGTCGCATCCCCACCTGGTCCATGCCTTCTTGAGCGCCGTCAAGGGAGACCGCCCCGCGCTGCCCGACGCAGCGACCTCCGCCAACTGGACCATGGTCGGCCTCTGCGCCCATGAATCCGCGATGAACGGCGGCACGCGCGTCGACATCCCGGTTCTGTAGAAGAATCCACGGAGCCGCCACCCTTATCGAGGACCCGCACGGCGCCCAACTCGCTGTCCGGCCGAGGGCGCCGTCGGATTGTTCGCCACGGCGGGCTCATCTTCAACAAGAAACAGGTTCTTGTGGAGATCGCCGTGTTGATTGTGATTGCGGGCGGGTTCATCTGCGAGCAGATACACCCCCGCCAGGCAGGGTTGGGCGAGAACCACGGCGAGAACGGCGTGGCAGGCCAGCCTGGTCCACCCGGCGGTCTCGCTCACGAGTACGAAAGCGCCCTCGGCGATCAAGAGATGGAAGGCCGGGACGAGCTCGAGGATCAGCCGGCCGTGAAGGGGGTATCGCTTGAGCGCCGAGGCGGCCATGGCCAGGGCGATCGGCAAGACCAGCATCGCCCAGACCGGCCAGGCTCGGCGCCAGAGCGAGAGCGCGCCCACCGTCAGGAGCAAAATCGGCAGAGCGACCCCGATCCAGGGGAGGGCGACCATGTTGAGCGGATTGACGAGAATCTCCAGCAGGATACCGGCGGCCTTGAACCCACGGGTGACGCTCATTGGCCAGGGCAACACCGGCAGGAATGCAAAGTCCCAGAAGCGATACATCGTGGTGGCGGGGCCGAGAAGCGTGAGCGATACCCGGTAAGCTGCCAGAAAGCTCGCCAGCCAGAGGCTGGCGATCGCGGCCCACAGGGCGGCCCCGCGTCGGTCCCGGGCGAGGATCCGGGTGAGGATCAAGACGGTGCCACAGCCGGCCGTGATGAAAACCGACGGAAACGAAAACCAGGGAGCGGCGACAGCCCCGAGGGCCGTCCAGGCAGCGCGCCGCCGCGACAGCGGTTTTCCCAGCGCCTCGATCGCCGCCAGGCTAAGGCCGAGCCCCACCGCCACATCGAGCGAGTACGGCTTCATTTCGCTCGAATAATAGATCAGATCCTCGGAGCACACAAACAAGAGCAAGGCGATCACGGCCGCGCGCCGCGGTAAGACCTGCCGGGCCAGCCGCTCAAACAGGAACAAAGCGGCGATCCCGCTCAACAGCGGAATCAAGCGGCCGATTCTCTCGGTCGCCCCCAGGGCCCGGACGATGGCTCGCAGTGCCATCAAGAACCCCAGCGGCGCCAACTGATCGCCGCGAATCGGGTGGGAGAAATCGAGCACCGGCATCCCCTCGATATTGCCCCACAACAAAGCCTCGTCGAAACCAAACCGGCGGTCCCTCGAATACACCTGCAAGCGAACGAGAACACCCACAGCCAGAAGCAGGATCTCGGCGTGCCGGCATAGCAGGCGCCACAGCCACGCCGCGTCTTTCTCGATCGGCCGCCTGACGAGCCACGAACCGACAGTCGACAGCCAGTTCATGGCGATTGATCCTGAAAGCGGATTGTCCGCAGGACGAACGCGTCGTTGATCACGCTCGACACGAAGCGATCGGCCGTCATGGTAACACAACGGTACCGGTCCAGGTTATGATCGAGCGGAGACCGGCCATTCTTGGAAGGATGAAACGCGAATCCGGCTGATGGCTGCCTGTGAGAACTCTCGAATCGTAGAATGAAACCGCAGGAGAATTCGAAGATGGCGGCGGGGCGGCCGTCACGTCAATTGGCATAGGTACGCCATGACCACACCATTTGAATATGACGTCTTCTTGAGTCACAGCTCCGAGGACACGCCGGCCGTGCGCGAGCTGGCGAAGCGGCTTAAGGGCGACGGAGTGCGCGTCTGGCTCGACGAGTGGGAGCTCAAGCCAGGAGACGCGATCCTCCACAGAGTCGAGCAGGGACTGGAGAGTTCGCGGATCCTCGTCCTGGTCATGTCGGCCCAGGCGATGGCGGCGCCCGGTTGGATGACGCTCGAGAGCCACACATTCCGATTTCGGGACCCGCTTAACGCCGAGCGCCGATTCATCCCCCTGCGACTGGACGACGCGCCGGTTGAGGACGCACTCCGGCAATTCCTCTACGTCGATTGGCGGGAGCGGTCCCCTGAGGAGTACATCAAGCTGCTGGATGCCTGCCGGGCGGCGACAATCGCGTCTCCGGCCGTGGGCGAGACGACGGGTCGAGCGTCGCCAGAAGAAGTTCGCGTTCTCAGCGGACACACGAGTGACGTCAGGGCATTGGCAATGACTCCGGACGGCAGTCGAGCTGTCTCCGGGTCTTACGATAACACGGTGCGGGTTTGGGACTTGGCGTCGGGCCGCTGCCTCGCCACACTCAAAGGGCATACCGCCTACGTGATCGGTGTTGCGGTAACGCCGGACGGTAGTCGGGCCGTCTCCGGCTCGGCGGACGGCACGGTGCGGGTGTGGGACCTGACCTCAGGCCGCTGCCTCGCCACACTCAAAGGGCATACCGGCGCCGTTTACGGCGCGGCGCTAACGGCGGATGGCAGTTGCGCTGTTTCCGGCTCCTCTGATAACACAATGCGGGTTTGGGACTTGGCCTCGGGCCGCTGCCTCGACGCACACTGGCATCCCGGCGCCGTGCGGGGCGTGGCGGTGACGCCGGATGGCAGGTGGGCCGTCTCCGGGGCTTCCGACGACACGGTTCGGGTGTGGGACCTGGCCGAGGGCTGGCAATCCGCCAGACGCGAATGGCATATCGGCGCCATGTCCGGCCTGGCGGTGACGGCGGACGGCAGATGGGTTCTCTCCGGTTCCAGCGACAACACATTAACAGTCTGGCACGCGGCCTCAGGCCACTGCCTCGCCACGCTCGAAGGGCATACCGGCGCCGTCGTCGGTGTGGCGATGACGCCCGACGGCAGTCGGGCCGTCTCCGGCTCTTATGATCGCACGTTGCGGGTGTGGGACCTGGCCTCGGGCCACTGCCTCACCGCGCTCAAAGGGCACACCAACGCCGTGTTCGCCGTGGCGGTGACGTCGGACGGCAGCAGGGCTGTTTCCGGGTCGGGTGATAACACATTGCGGGTCTGGACGCTTCCCAAGGGTACTGCCGTGACAGCCCGAGCCCGCGCGGAAGCTGTCTATACCAACGCCAAAGTCCTGCTCGTCGGCGAAAGCGGGGTGGGCAAATCAGGCCTGGCGATCCGGCTGACGGACGACCGCTTCGAGCCGACCATCTCGACGGATGGCGTCTGGGCCACCCAGTTGAAGCTGCCGCACGAGGCTAGCCCCGGCGACCACGAGCGGGAGATCTGGCTCTGGGATTTTGCCGGCCAGGCCGACTATCGCCTGATCCACCAGCTCTTCCTGGACGAAACCGCTTTGGCCGTGCTCGTCTTCAACCCCCAGAGCGACAACCCGTTCGAGGGGCTCGGCCAGTGGGACCATAGCCTCGGGCGGGCGGCCCGCCGCCCGTTCCGCAAGTTGCTCGTTGCAGGCCGGTGCGACCGAGGCGGCCTTCGTGTCAGCCGCGCCAGCGTCGAACAATTCCGCAAGGAACGTGGCTTCGACGCCTATCTGGAGACCAGCGCCCTGACTGCAAGCGGCTGCCCCGAGCTCCGCGCCGCCATCATCGACACCATCCCCTGGGACCAGATCCCCTGGACCGCCTCTCCGCGGATCTTCAGGCGGCTCAAGGAAGCCATCCTCAAGCTCAAGGACGAGGGTAAAGTGCTGCTGCGGCTGGCCGAGCTGCGGCAGCAACTTGAGATGCGCCTGCCCGCTGAGACGTTCACCATCGACGAGCTGCGTGCGGTGGTCGGCCTGCTGGCTGGCCCGGGCGTCGTCTGGCGGCTGGAATTCGGCGACTTCATCCTGCTTCAGCCCGAGCGGGTCAACGCCTATGCCGCAGCCGTGGTTCGCAAGGTCCGCGCCCACACCGACGAGATCGGCGTGATCCCCGAAGAGGATGTCCTGACGGGAAAGCTCGATTATCAGGACATGCACCGGCTGCCGCCCGACGAGGAGTCGATCGTCCTTCGCGCGATGCACCAGACCTTCGTCGATCACAGCCTCTGCCTGCGCGAGCCGGCTGCCGCCGGCCCGCTGCTGGTCTTCCCGTCCTACTTCAAGCGCGAGCGGCCCGATCTGGGGGATCACCCGGCTGTCTTCGTCAGCTACCAGTTTCGCGGGCCGCTCGAGGAGATCTACGCCACGCTGGTCGTCCGGCTGCTCCACGCCGCTGCCGTCAACAAAGATCGGCTCTGGAAGTTCGCCGCCGACTTCAAGACGCACGAGGGCCGGCGTGTCGGCCTCTTGATGACCCCGAACGGAGAGGGCTCGGCTGAGATCAGCATCTACTTTGAAGCCGGTATCCCCGACGACACCAAGGTCACGTTCATCAAGTACGTGCACGAGCACTTGAAGGCCAAGGCTCTCGACGTGGTCCGCCAGCGCCACTACGTCTGCATTAATCCGAAATGCGGGCAGCTCGTCGAGGGCGTCCGCGCGATCAAGGCGGCATTCAGCCGTGGCAGTCGGAGCGTTCCCTGCCAATTCTGCGGCAAGAAGATTCCCCTTGTGGACCTGATCGAACAGAAGTTCGCCTCGCCCGAGTCCGCGAAGCGCGTGCGTGAACTGGACGATCGGGCCCAGACACTCATCGACAACGAGAGCCGCGAGTTGATCTTGGTCGGCCATGCGTTCTCTATCGCTGGTGAGGCCGGCCAGATCTTCCGCCCCACTTCCAACTCCGACTGGGGCATCGATGGCGAGATCGAGTTCAAGGACTATGCTGGACAGGCCAGCGGCAAGCGGGTCTACCTGCAACTCAAGTCGGGCGATTCGTACTTATCCGAACGCAAGAAGGATGGGGCCGATATCTTCGCGATCAAGAGCCCCCGCCACGCCGAGTACTGGCAGCAGCAAGCCTATCCCGTGATGCTCGTGATCCGCACGTCAGACGGCTCTATCCGTTGGATGGATGTCGGTTCCTATCTGAAAAAGGCGACAGAGGGCGGCAAGAAGTCCGTCAAGCAAGTCGTCTTCGACGGCGAGCCGTTCACGGCATTCAACCTTCAACGGATGCGGGACAGGCTGATTCCTTATTCCGCCGCGAGTCATTCATGAGTCACAACCCATCCATGCCGGCTGTGCTCGTTACCGCTGAGTCGTTGTACGGTTCGGACGGGTTCCATATTCCCCTCTTGCGCGCGGCGGGTTTCGAGGTCGTCTTCCCCGCGCGGTTGCCCACCACCGAGGACGAGACGATCGCAGCCTTGCGGGGGTTCGCCGCGGTCATCGCGGGGAGCGAGCCGTATACCGAACGCGTTCTCGCAGCGCTCCCCGAGCTGCGGATCATCTCGCGGTGCGGAGTCGGTTGCGATTGCATCAACCTGGCGGCCGCGGAGCGGTTGCGGGTGGTCGTCGCGATCACCCCGACCGGCAACTGCGAGGCGGTCGCCGAGCATGCATTCGCATTGTTGCTGGCGCTTGCGCGGTCGATCCTGCGCAACGACCAAGACGCTCGGCGGGGCGTCTGGTTGAAGACGCCCCTCGTGCCCCTGCGCGGCAGGATGATCGGGCTCGTCGGGCTAGGGCGAATCGGCCGGAGCGTGGCCCGCCGCGCGGCGGCGTTCGGCATGACAGTCCTGGGCTGCGACCCGAAAGCTAGCCCCGCACTCGCTCACGAATTTGGCGTCCAGCTCACGGATTTGAATGCGCTCCTCGCGCGCTCAGATTTTGTCTCGCTCCACCTCCCCTTGACGGCCGAGACCCGGGGGATGTTTGATCGAGCCGCCCTTTCGCGGATCAAGCCGGGAGCGTTCCTGATCAACACGTCGCGGGGCGGCCTGATCGTCGAGTCCGCGCTGCTCGATGCCTTGCGGTCCGGCCACCTGGCTGGCGCGGGGCTTGACGTGCTGATCGACGAGCCTCCTCGCCCGGACAACCCACTCCTGGCTCTCGACACCGTTCTGATCAGCCCCCATGTGGCGGCCAACGACCTTCAGGCGATACGGGACATGGCCGAAGGGGCCGCACGTAATATCATCGATCTGTTTCAGAGCAAGATTTCTCCCGCGTCCTTGGTCACCTCGGACTGGAGCTCACACGCCCTCTGATTCATCCTTCATCCTTCATCCTTTCACAGGTGGTGCTCCATGCGGATCACGTGGTACGGTCACGCGGCATTCCTGATCGAGACGCAGGGCCTGCGGATCATACTCGACCCGTATCGTTCTCCCGATTCAGGGGGCTACGAGCCGATCGACGAGCCGGCTGACCTGGTCGTCGTCAGCCACGAGAACGACCGTTATCACAGTCACTTGGGCCAGATTGTGCCGCCGTTTGAGACAGTCCGGGCACTCGAGTTGCCACCGGAGGGCAAGGTGATCCGCGGGATCCGAATCAAGGCCGTTCACGTCTTCGAAACTCCGGAGCGATTGCCCGAAGACGAGGTGACGATCGTGCATTTCAAGGCCGAGGACCTGCGCCTGGTGTTCCTCGGCGATCTGGGTCATCGGCTGACTGAGGCCGAGCTGGCACCGATTCGCGGAGCCGACATCGTGCTGGCGGCCGTCGGCGGTCCGCCGACGATCGACTATCCCGAGATTCCCAGTCTGCTCGACGCCATCGGACCCAAGATCGTCATCCCGATGCACTTCAAGACCGCCAAGATCAACCTCGATATCCAGCCGCTGGAGCGATTTTTGGAAGCGTTGCCCGGCGATGCGATCGACCGGACGGGGAAAAGCTCGATCGAAGTCTCGCGGGCCAGGCTGCCCGCGCGGCGGACGGTCGTCGTGCTCGAGCACGCGCGGTAAGGAATTGGGGTGTGGGTATCACTTGGCTTTCGTCTTCTTGCGACGCTTGGCCACGGGGGCGGGCTCGAAGCGAATGCCGTTATCGCCGGGATAGGGTTGGCGGTGGTCATGCCGGTTCTTGAGTATGATCACCGGTATCTGTTCAGGAAAGGCAGCGCAGCGCATCGGCTTTCCAACTTCATGAGCAAAGCGGTGCCTACAATCAAGGCATTGAGGTATCATGATCATCGCTCTGGCCCTCTTAGCTTGTAAGCGTTCACAGTCTGGGGTTGTCGTTTGCGAATGACGCAATTATTCTACCTGCATGGCATGGACGCCCCCGATTCCAGAACCCCTGTGGCAGACGGCTTCGCCCGAGGTCCAAGCGGCGATTCTTGCGCTCGTCGAGTTCTACGAACTGCGCCTTGCCAAACTTGAAGCGCGCGTCAACGATCTCGAGAATCGGCTGAAGCTCAACTCCACCAACTCGTCGAAGCCCCCATCCTCTGATCCGATCGGAATGAAGCGCAAGCCCCCGGCTTCTCCCAGCGGAAAGAAACGCGGCGGGCAGCCCGGACATCGTAAGGCCCACCGCGCCTTGGTCCCACCCGAAAAGATTCGCGGGACGACCCACTGTAAGCCGACTGCTTGCCGCCGATGCGGTCATGAACTCTGCGGCGACGACCCCGAACCCTTGATCCATCAAGTCGCCGAACTGCCCAAGATCGAGCCGATCGTCGATGAGTATCGGCTCCATCGTCTGACCTGCCCTGGCTGCGGCGAGACGACCTGCGCTGCCTTGCCACCGGGCGTCCCCACTGGATGCTTCGGCCCGTACCTTCAGGCGGTGCTGGCCGTGCTCGCGGGGGCCTATCGCCTCAGCAAGCGTCAGATCCAGCAGTTGGTAAGTGACCTGTTTACTCTTTCGATCTCCACCGGGATGGTCTCCAAGCTGGAACGGCAGTCGGCCATCGCCCTTGAAGCCCCTTACAACGAACTCGCGACTTCGGTCCATAAGTCCTCGGTGGTTAATATCGACGAGACGTCGTGGCGTGAGAATCGTCACAAGGCTTGGCTGTGGGCCACGGTGACCAGCTTTTGCACGGTCTTTACCATCGCCAAAAGTCGTAGTGGCGAAGTCGCGGCGGCTCTCTTGGGGAGCAAAGACGATCAGGTCGTCGGCAGTGACCGGTTCAGCGCGTATGAGTGGATCAAGGCATTCGGGCGTCAAGTCTGCTCGGCGCATCTGCGCCGAGACTTCCAAGCGATGATCGACCGGGGTGGTGAAGGCGAGAGCATCGGACAGCGGTTGCTTTCGTTGTCGAACCGGCTGTTCCGCCACTGGCACCGAGTGCGCGACGGAACTTTGCCTTGGAATGCGTTTCAAGAGCGGATGCACCGCTTGCGTCGGGAGGTCAAGCAAACCCTTCTGGAAGGGTCGAGGTGCCCGTGCGCGAAAACGGCGGCCACGTGCTTCGAGCTTCTCAAGGTGGAAGAAGGTCTGTGGACCTTCGCGCGGGTCCAGGGAATCGCACCGACGAACAACGTTGTGGAACGAGCGTTGCGGCATGCGGTGATCTGGAGGCGGATCAGCGGCGGGACCGACAGTGTGCATGGGAGCCGATTCGTCGAGCGAATGCTGACAGTGGTGGCGACCTGTAGGCAACAGGGCCACAACGTCTTGGATTACCTGACTTCGTGCTTTGAAGCAGACCGTCGTGGCCACGCCCTTCCCTCTCTTTTGCGACTCACCCGGACGCGATCCAAAGTTGCTTGATTCGACCTACCCCACCCTATGAACGGCTACCTTAGCTTTTCGTACGAAGACAAGACTTGAGGGGCAAACCTCCTTCGGGCCCAGAGTCCAGCGTAGACTTCAGCGACGAACTCGGCTCGCCCTGCAATCGCGTATTCGCTGACCTTTACGGCGACGGCTTCTTCCTCCGCGGTCAATTCCTTGTACCAGATTTCGACTCGCTCGGCATTCGTCATGCAACGATAGTGCAAAGCGTGTCCGATTTCGTGGCGGATGAAGTGGTCCGCCGACGTCGTAGAGAAAACGCCCCGCCTGTCTCTTGACTGAACGAACGCCCTCATATCCTTCCAGGCCCGGTGGCCATGGTTGAACACGATTTCGTCGTCGTGCTCATCGTAATAGGCAATCGTCTGCTGAATCGGGAAGACATTCCCATCGAACTTTTGCCAGATCAGATGCTCTGATTCACGCAATGGTGCGGAAGCGACACCGTGTCTCGCCGCGATCTCTGCGGCCCGCTTGAGGGCGAGCTCGACATGGCTCTTCATTATAGCTCGCGCAACGCCGAGATCACATCGAGCCGCACCGCCCGCAGGGCGGGGAGCATGCCGCCGAAGAGCCCCATGGCCAGCGTCATTCCGAGGGCGACGGCCACGACGAGCGGTCCAAATCGGAACGCGACGGTCATCGAGGCGAAGCTGTTGAAATCGCTGGTCTCGTAGGTAAAGGCGTTGAGAGGAAGAGTGGCGAGGAGACCGACGGCACCGCCCAGAGCGCACAGGATCACCGACTCGCCCAGGAAGCAGATCAGCACGTCGAGCTGAGAGAACCCAAGCGCCCGCATCGTGCCGATCTCGCGGGTGCGGGTGCTGACGGCGGCAAACATCGTGTTGGCCGAGGCGAACATCGCACCGAAGGTCAAGAGCACCGCGATCAAGGTGCCGGCGGTTTTGAGGAAAATGCCCGAGCGGTTCTGGGTGTCGAAATAAAGGCGTTCCGGAGTCGCCGCCAAGCGAAATCGGTCTTCATCGTTGATCGCCTTCTGGAGCTTTTCAAAGTCGTCCTTGCCGGCCGCGCGGAGCTGAACGCACGAGATGAGGCCCTCGCGGCCGGTGTTTCGCTCGAGATCCTTGAGATCGGCCCAGATCTCACTCTCTGCCGCGCTGCCGCCGGCCGTGAACGTGCCGACGACCCGGTATTTCTCCTTCTCACCGAAGACCAGAAGGCCGCCCAACTGAGCTCCTTTGAACCGCCGGGACATCTTCTGGCTGACGATGCATTCTCCGCGTCCTTCGACGAAGTCGACGCCGGCGACGATCTTGAAGTCAGGCCGGAGCTGCCGCGAGGCGGGCTGGACGCCGCGAATGATGACGTTGGTCTTCGTCCCGTTCCTGCGCTCCGCAATCGGAATGTTGAGCAGCTCCTTGGCGGCCACGGGATGCCCCTCTTGATCGCGAAGAATTCCCGGCAGGTTGAGGATCTCGTCGGCCTTGGCCGTCTCGAAGGCTCCCGTGGTTTCGGTCGACGAGCCTTTGCGCATCACGATCAGGTCGAGCGGGTCGCCCGAAATGGCCAAGCTGTGGTTGAGGCCCTCCACCAGGCTGAAGAGACTGCACGAGGCGCCGACGACCAGGCCGGTGCTCAGAATGGTCATGAGCGTCGTCTTCCAGCGCACGCGCAGGTTCCGGAGATTGTACTTGAGAGGTATCATGGCGGCTCAGATCACCCTCCGCAAGCCGTCGACGACCGACAGATTGGCCGCCCTGATCGCAGGAAAAAAGCCGCTGGCAAGCCCGATCACGAGCGAGACCCCGAGGCCCTCCAGCGCGATATTCCAGGGTACGTAGTAGAACGGCAGAAAACCGGCCGTGAATTTGGAGAGATCGACCAGATCGCAGAAGGCCTTGCATCCGAGCGCGCCGAAGACCCCTCCCAGACCGGCGACCAGGACGGCCTCGGTCAAGACGATGAAAAGGATGCGCGCGCGATTGAAACCGATCGCCTTGAGCACGGCGACTTCGCTGGTTCGCTCGCGCATCGACATCGCCATCGAATTACCCGCCACGCACAACAACGAAAACACGACGGCCACGCCGATCAAGCGGATCATCCCCTTCAAATCGCCGAGCATCTCCTCGAACATCTTGCCGAACGCCTCCTCGGTCTGGGTCCGCATCGGATACTCGGTGTTTCGGTACATGTCGTCGATCTTCTTGCACAACGGGGCCATCAGATCGGCGGACTTGCATTTGATGAAAACCATTCCCGCGTTTCCCGAGCCGGGCGTGGAGTGGCTCGAGCTGGATACGCGCACGGTTCGTTTCAGCTTTTCGTCGAACGAGTCAAACCGGACCAGGCACATCCGAAGGTCGCGGTTGAACGGGCCGTCGTAGATGCCGCAGATGGTCAGGTCGAGGTCGATCGGATAGGCGTCGCCCTTGAGCGGCAGCTTGTCGCCCACTTTGAGCTTCTTGTCCAGAGCGAGCTTCTTGCCGATCACACACCCTTCCTTGGTGTTCTGGAACGCTTCGAGCTGGTCCCTGGGGATCGTCAGCTCGTCCATGATGGTAAAGACCGTGTTGGGGTCGACGGCGAACTGCGCAAACGGCATGATCTCGTCCTGATATTTGCCGCCGATCCAGCTAAACGGGCTGGCGGCGACAACGCCCGGCAGCTCGGCGATGTCGGGAAGCCTCGAGATCGGAATCATGCCGGCGAACCCGTTGGAGTTGAGCGAGGCGATCCGGTTGGAGATCCTGGTCGACGTATTCACCTCTTCGGACATCGCGAAGAACGACAGCAGGATCATCATCAGGAACAGGCAGATGGCTGTCGAGGCGATCGTGAGGATCGACCGCACGGGATTCCGGCGGGCATTTCGGATGATATAAGTGAGGTACTTCATGATGCGGCCGTGACCCGGCTCTCCTCAAGAAGGTCGTCCACGAGCCGGCCCTTGTCGAGATGGAGGATGATGCTGGCGCGCTGGGCGGCGATCGGGTCGTGGGTGACCATGACGATCGTCTTCTGAAACTCGCGATTGAGCTGGTCCAGGAGGTCGAGGATCTCGCCGCCGGTCGTCCGGTCAAGGTCGCCGGTCGGCTCGTCGGCCACCAGAAGGTACGGGTCGGTGACGATGGCACGAGCGATGCAGACTCGTTGTTCCTGGCCGCCGGAAAGCTGGCGGGGATAGTGATGCTCGCGACCGGCGAGCCCGACAATCCGCAGCGCCGTCGCGACGTTCTCACGCCGCCGCCTGCGCGACAGCTTGGTCAGGAGCAGGGGCAGCTCGACATTTTCAAAGGCCGTCAGCACCGGGATCAGATTGTAAGTCTGGAAGATGAACCCGACATTGTTGGCCCGCCAGCGCGTGATCTGTGACTCGGTGAGCGCGCCTAAGTTCTGGCCATGGACCATCACGTCACCGCGCGTGGCCCGATCAAGGCCGGCGATCAGGTTGAGGAGCGTCGTCTTCCCCGACCCCGACGGCCCCATCAGGGCCAGGAACTCGCCCTCGCTCACCGAGAGGTCCAGGCCAACCAGGACCGGAATGACAAATTCGTCGCGGCGGTATTCCTTGTCGACGCCGCGCAAAACGATCGAGGGCTTTCCGGCCATCATGGATCAACCTTTCAATACAGCAAATCTCGCCGTCAATCAGCGATGCGAACGACCTCGTTTTCGCGAAGAGTCTTGACGGGATTCAAAACGACGGATTCGCCGGACTCCAGGCCCGACTCGACCCTGGCCACGGCACCCGTGGCCGGCGCGAGCTCCACCCGGCGCTTCTCGATCGTGTTCTTGGAGTCCACGACCCAGACATGGTCATGACCGTGGTCCTGGAAAACGGCCGACCTGGTGACGAAAACGAACGTGCGGCTTGCGTCCGATGCCTGGGCGTCGCGGACCGGGAGAAAATCGACGGTGGCGGCCAGCTCCGGGAAGATCTTGTCGTCCGGGTCGAGAATCTCGACTTTCATCTTGACCGTGTTCCGCGTCCGGTCGCTCATGGGGATTACCTGGCGAAGCCGGCCGCGGTATCGTTTCATGGGGAACGCCAGGAGCGACACTTCCGCCGGCTGGCCGATGTCGATCTGCGCCATCAGTTTCTCGGGGACGTTAGTCTCGACATCCATCTTCTCCAGGTCGGCAATCGTCACCACGGCGGTCCGCCCCAGCGAGGAGCTCATCGCCTGCGGGGTGATGATCTCGCCTTCCTCGCCCTGTTTCTCGACGACCGTGCCGTCGAACGGCGCGTACAGATGCATCGTGACGATCGTGGCCTTGATTTCCTCGACGTTGGCCTTCATCAGCTTGGTGGCGGCTTCGAGGGCGTCGACCTTGGCGATCGCCTTCTTGTGCTCGGCCAGAGCCTTCTCATTTTCCTCGGGAGTTGCACTTCGCGACGCGTACAGGCGGCTCACGCGCCGGGCTTCGGCGCTCCTTCTGCCACACATCGACCCGCGCTTCCTCGAGCTCGGCGGCGGTCCGCTGGACCTGCGCTTCCCGACCGGCCAGCATCGCCTTCAAATCGTTATGCTCGATGATCGCCAGCGTGTCACCCTTCTTGACCTTCATCCCTTCCTCGACGCACATCTTCTCGACCCGGCCGGGGAGCTTGGTCCCGATCATCGCCTGGTACCGCGACTTGAGATAGCCGCTGGCCGTGAAGAGCTTCTCCGACTCCCCCGTCGTCATCCGTTGCACGAGCGCCACCTTGACAATCGGCCGAGCGCGCAGTTGTTCGTACTGGCTGTAACCCACGTATCCGGCGCCCGCCAGGAGGAAGAGAGGGATGATCCATAATGCCGATGACAGGAGACGCAAGCCCCATCCCCGTCGGCGCCGGTAGGGCGCACTGCCGGTTCCGATCGTCCGCCATTCCAGGGGATCGGGGCGATCGATCTTCAGCGAGGCAAGTTCTTCGCGCAACGTGCTCACGATCGGCAACCTCGCGACGGCATGATTCGGCTCAGATCGGTGCGAATGGGATCGCGCATCAGGGAAATCCGGTCAGACTAAACTGACAAACAGTGATTCGGCAACGGGCTGGTTGTATTCAGCGAGGCCCCGCCAGTCTAGCCCGATTCATGGAGAATCGCCGGCATCGGCATCGTTCGACGAGGGCAGCTTACCACCAGACGGCTCGACTTTCAGCGTGTAGATCTTGCTCCGCTCATTGAGAGCATGAAACTTGCCGTGGAAGACTTCGACCTTGCCGCCGTGCTTCACGCGGACCTGCCAGTGGGTGGGCCTGGGGATGCCGCCGAATCCGCCCCAGTAGACGACGAACCACTTGTAGATCCCGGGCGGCCCCGGCCCTTTGACCTTTTCGGACCCCGGCCCCGCCGACTCGACCAGCCAGTACACGTTCTCGGGCCCGTAGCCCTTGGTGTTGTCGACATCGAGCTCGCCGCCGCGCCGGCCCTTGGGGTCTTCCCAGTAGATCTCCTTACCTCCGGGCTCGAGCACGTGAAGATCGAGATCGACCTGGTCGGTGTTCCAGATCAAGGTGAACTGGGGATCGCCGACCTTGACCGAGACACCGCGGATGATTTCTCCTCCCTCGCCGAACCGGGCGAGGCCGAAGCCATCGCCATCGCCGGCACCGGGATTGTCGTTGGGGACGCCCCCGCCGCCCGTGGCCTTCCGGGCAGGGCGAAACCGGAGCTCGGGCTCAAGGGGAGTCTCGTCAAGCTGCGCCAGGGTGGGTGAATCGCTGGCGAGCTGAGTGTCGACCAGCGGTGGCGCGGGCATGGAAAGCGGGGTGTTCAAGCCGCCCTGGAGCATCTCGCCCTCGGGTACGCCGTTTTGCGAGCCGGCCAGGCGGGAATCGAAGGTGGCGGGTCCGCTCACTCGTGGCGCGAAGTACCATAGGGCCAGGATCAAGAGCAGGATTGCGTGCAACGTCATCGAGCCGGCCCAGCCCTTTGCGGCCTCGGGAGTCCACCAGTCCCACTCCATGGGCGAGCTGGGCGGCTCTGCCCCGACCACCGGAGGGGGTTGTTCCGGGGGCCTGGCAATCGGCACTCGGACGCCGGTGGAAGGCTTCGATTGCGCTCGTGACGAACTGACCGCCATCGCCTCACTCGATCTGTTGCGCCTGATTCCCTGGTCCTGAACGCCGAGATTGATCCCGACCCGCTCGAGTGCTTCGCTTCAATCACTCGAGACGAGCCGGCGCTACCCGAACAGATCATCAGTTTACCACGCCCCAGAGGCTGCTCGAAAGCTCAAATCGGTTGCGGAGAACGACCACGGCGGTTACAAGGGATCTCACGGCGACTCAAGACCTCGTCGAGCCGCCGTGCTGCGAACAGCGTCATGGCTTCCCGACCACGGTCGCCGCATACTCCCGCGGGCGACCGGAGACCGCACATGGATCTGCACGCCCTCAAACAGATGCTCGACGCCGTACGCGACGGCCGGCTCACGCCCGATCAGGCGGCCGGGCAGATCATCATTCACCCGTTCCAGGAGGCGGGAGGCTTCGCCAAGGTCGACCTCCATCGCCCGATGCGGTGTGGATTTCCCGAGGTGATCTTCGGGCAGGGAAAGACGGCCGCTCAGATCGAGACGATCCTCCGGACCCTGCACCAGCATGATCAGGGGGGCCTGGTCACCCGGCTCGATCCGCAGGCGGCCGTTCACCTCGCGGCGGTGTTCAAGGAAGGCGAGCATAACCCGGTCGCGCGGACTTTCCGGGTGCCCGGCCCGGGGGACCCGGGCCCTCGGCTGGGCCGGGTTGTGATCGTGACGGCAGGGACCAGCGACCTGCCCGTGGCCGAAGAGGCCCGGGTTACCGCCGACGCCTGGAACTGCGAGGTGTCGCTGGTGGCTGACGTGGGCGTGGCCGGATTGCACCGCCTGCTCCATCAACTCCCCCAGTTGAAGACCGCCGACGCCTTGGTGGTCGTGGCGGGGATGGAGGGAGCCTTGCCGAGCGTGGTCGGCGGCCTGGTCGACTGCCCGGTCATCGCCGTCCCCACCAGCATCGGGTATGGAGCCCATTTCCAGGGAGTGGCGGCCCTCCTGGGAATGCTCAATAGCTGCGCCTCCAACGTCGTCGTGGTGAACATCGATGCCGGGTTCAGCGGCGGCCACGTCGCCAGCCTGATTGCACGACGGATGGGGCAGGCGCGGCAGGCGGGCGCGACCGCTTGACCGAGGCAACTTTTCAACAAACGCGCCTGGGATCACGTATCCATCCCCGAGAGGAAACAGCGAGATGTCCCAGAGCCTAGAAGCCGTCGAATCGGTTCCAGTCCTCGGCCCGCGTCCGCGCGACAGCCACAAGGGACGATTCGGATCGGTTCTGGTTGTGGCCGGCTCGCGCGGGATGGCCGGTGCCGCGGCCCTGTGCGGAGCCTCAACCCTGCGCACCGGTGCCGGCCTGGTCCGGATCGCGTGCCCGCACGAAGTCCAGCCGACGGTCGCCAGCTTCGAGCCTTCCTACATGACCTATCCGCTGCCTTGCGACGACGATGGATTGATCAAGCTCGAACCGGCCCGGCCGATCCTCCAGCGGCTGATCGCACCCGCCGACGTGATCGCGGTCGGACCTGGTCTCGGCCAGTCGGATCAGATCCGGCGGCTCGTGCATTTCCTGATTACGGCGACCGACAAACCACTGGTCATCGACGCCGACGGGCTGAACGCGCTGGCCGGTCAAACCGACCTCCTGTCGGGCCTCACCCGCCCCGTGGTTTTGACGCCTCACCCGGGCGAGTTCGCCCGGCTCACCGGAGCGAAGGTCGGCGATATTCAGACCGAGCGGGTTGCCCGGGCTGCGGCACTGGCGGCCCAATCCGAACCGCTCATCGTCGTTCTCAAGGGTGCGGGAACGGTCGTTTCCGACGGGCGGCGTTACTACATTAACACGACCGGTAATCCTGGTATGGCGACGGCCGGCTCAGGCGACGTGCTCACCGGTGTGATCGCCGCGCTGCTCGGTCAAAAGTTGCCGGCCTTCGAAGCGGCCCAGCTCGGGGTGTTCATCCACGGACTGGCGGGCGACGTCGCGCGGGACCACAACGGCGAGGTCGGCCTGATCGCCGGCGACATCGTCGACGCTCTCCCGGACGCATTCGTTCATGGCACGCCGGAGCCCGATGCGATCACCGCGCCGGGGTGAGTTGGCATGGCCAGGCTCGGACAGAGCGAAAGAGACCTGTGGGGCTAGGCCCTTGGTCTCACTGTATATTGATGGTTATTGAGAGTTGGCAGGCTGGATTGAATGGGTTGCCGTTCCCGTCCAGGCACTGGACCAACTATGTGTATGCACCCGGCCCCGGGAAGCCCGCCATACCGATCTGGACGATGAGGCTGTATTGCCACTGGGGAGGGTTTGACCCCGGCACCGGTCCGCCCGCCTGGCCCTTTATGCTCCACTGCGCATTGTTGTACTGGCCGGCGGGCGCACTGATCACGGCCTCGATCGAATTCGGCGCCGTGGGCGGTCCCGTTGGAGTGACTGTTCCCGTGACAGTGATTGATTGAGTGGCCTGTGCAAAGTTTGCCTGATTGTTCGGTGAGTTGATCGCAACTGTATACATCTGCGCGTGAGCCGGTGCGGAAAGCAACGCCCACAACCCGAAGGCGGCGAAAAGGGCAAGAGTGAAACGCCACGGCAAATGTCGAAACTTCATGATTGATACTCCAGTCGAAAGGTCAATGGTGCAAATCAGCGCGGAGAATGCAACGCGCACCTCCGCAAAGAGCAAAACCGATGTCGTAGCCAACACAGCCGAGATCGAACAGTTGCCTCCCGCGCAACGACGCTGAGCGGACGAAGTCGTAGCGAGAACTGGCGGGCCTCCTAGTACGTGGCGCCGATCACCTTTCCCCGCTCCGCGTGCCCAGCGCACGCCAGGTCATCAGGTCGATCGAATCTTTGATGAATTGAACATGGCCATCGAGGAAGACCGTGTTCGCTCCGTTACCAGGGTGACGGCTGCCAGCCGTCCAGGCTCCCGAGGAGCCGCCGCCGTTGCCGCAGCTATAATCGTTGACAACGAGGTTATGGTCCAGGAGGCTCGAACCGTATGCCCCTTCGAGCCACCAAGCGGACTTCGCCCATGTGCTGATCTCGGCAGTGCTGAGAACCAGGTTGTGACACGCTGACGTGAATTCATCAAATTCGCCCGGAGCCTCGAAATGCTCCGTTTTGAAAACCATCGCGCGCGGATTTCGCTCGAGGTACTGCCCGATCACCCACTCGGAAAAACCCGCCGTCAGGCTTGCGCCGTCGCGGACGGCGGCGAATCCGATGCTGGGCGGATTACGAATGAGATTGTCGACAAAAACGCCGTTGAAACCATTCCAGTAACTCCCGACGCCTCCGTTTCCCGCGTAGTCGGTGCGCCCGCCGGGCGGGACCATGTCGTCTGGACACAGAAAAACGGAGACCGACGTGTTAAATGCGGTGTTGTCCGCTGGAAGACGGCTCCCACCCACCCACTTGGGGATCGCGAAATTGATTGAATCGTAGAGTGTCCGGTGGTCAAGGTAAGCGAGCAACATGGTGTGCGGCGAGGTCCCCCGTCCATTTTGACCTTGAGGAAAGACCGAGAATACGGACTCGTATGAATTCAGAGCTACTCCCAATTGCCGCATGTTATTGGCGCATTGAACACGGCGAGACGCCTCGCGAGCGCTCTGAACCGCTGGGATCAAGAGCGCAACAAGAAGCCCGAGGACGGCGATCACAACCAATACCTCAACCAAGGTGAATCCGGGCACAAGGGTGCGACGGCGGCGGTCGTTGGCTCTCATGGAACAACCTGAATTTCGGGTCCCGGGAGCTCGATACGGAACAGGCTGTCGACCGCCGTACGTGGTGAACCGTTTTCCGTTTTGTCAGGTTGTAGGATGTAGACCGCCTCGATCACGAGTCGGTACTTACCGGCCTTCGATGGCGCCCTGACGGTCCCGTCGACGGTGCAATCATCCGCGTGTTGCCCGCTGAGCGTGAGCTGACCTCGGCGGTATTCTGCCCCGCGAGCGCGAAGTACAGCGTATAAAAATGTCGGGAGTGGGTCCGTTTGCGGATTGCTGAACGTCACGTGACAGCGGATCTTCTGGTAGACTCTGATTTTTCCTTGCGCGGGCTCGACCACAATGGACGCTTGCAGAGGCCGAGCCTTGACTCGACCCAGCGCTTCGGCTGTCCTCACAACCGGACCGACCGCGAGCGACGATGCCGTTGGCGGCCAGGCACTGGCTTGAGAGAAATAGCCACGGAGCGCCCAGAGCAGCGGACCGACGACAACGAGTGACGTGACGATTGCGATTCTTGCCCGTCCCATCGGCAACCCCTCTCGATGGCGACGCGCGCTCGGCGGACACGGGGCAACCCACCACAGCCGCGCGCACCCAACAGCACACACGAGACTGGTACTCTGGGCGATTCTCATTTCCGGGGGCTATCGGGGCCGCGCCGCGTTCTGTGCTCACGCAAACGCTGGCGCGACGTCCAATCGCGCTCCTCATACCCAGCGCCAGCGACTAAGTCAACGCATCACCGTGCTTCTGTTGACTTTTTTCGTCAACACGTCCCGAATTGATAGTTCTGCTGGGAGCGGGCTCACAGCTCCGCTTTCAAGCCCAGCGCCGTTCGGAGTCGATGAGGCGCAAACCCACCCAGCGAATTCATGCACGCGCGACGATCGTCGCACTCGCGAAATCCGCGATGCCGCTCGTCGCGACGGCGACGGCCGGCTCGGGCGACGTGCTCACCGGCGTGATCGCCGCGCTGCTCGGTCAGAAGTTGCCGGCCTTCGAAGCGGCCCAGCTCGGGGTGTTCATCCACGGACTGGCGGGCGACGTCGCGCGGGACCACAACGGCGAGGTCGGCCTGATCGCCGGCGACATTGTCGACGCTCTCCCGGACGCATTTGTTCATGCCACGCCCGACCACGATTCGATGACGACGACGGCTTGAATCGGGTTTTGGAGACGACGGTTACGCTCCTGGAGATCGCCGCGGTATCAGTCGTAGGGACGTGTGATCACTGGACACGCGGATGGGTCTGCCACGATCTCACCGTCCTCGACAAGTTCGCGCTCAAACCCATCGCTAGCAACCTCTTGTCTCGCTCTCCTCGAGCCGTGGCGATCAAACTGGCGATCAATGGCCTTTCCGGGGAAGTCATCCCGACGTAGAATATTCTCGACAGGGGACCGGAGAGCCAGGCCCGGGTCATCTCTGTTCGAGAGAATGATCGCGCTCCCCTGGAGAACGAGCGAAGGAGGCACGAGTGTCAACTCGAGAGAACCAGTCGTCCCCCGCACCCGCCTGGACCTACCGCATGGAGGTCTCACCGACCGGGCAAAACCCCACCGCCGCGATCGCCAATCCCAACGATCCCATCCTACTGCTCCATCTTCTGGCCAATCTTCAAAGTCAGACCCTCGAAGCCCAGCGCCAGATGCTCGAGATGCAGCGCCAGCAACTCGAGATCTCGCGTGAGTTAATTCAAGTCAGCCGCGAGCAGCGAGTGCGCCAGGTGTCGGAGCTCGAGCGATGGCAGGCCGGTCACGAGCCTGTGCTCGACGCTTGCAAGGAAACGCTGGGCCGGCTCGAGCAAGTCCACGCAGCGCTGATGAGCGAGCTGGCGAATTACGTGGAAGACAACCACGACAACCTTCTCGAGGGCGACTTCTCGCTCAGCGATTTCGTCGACCGCTTCGGCCCCAAGCTGGCTCACTTGAACACAATGCTGGCCGTGCTCCGGCCACTCGCCGCCGCGAACCGCAAGACGGAGAGCTGAGTTGCCCAGGGCGCGAGGGCCAAGCTTAAAGACGCGTTGATTTGGGATACGCACGATCGATTGACCGCGCGAGCGTCCGATCCCTTTCCCCCCCTTGTGAAGGGGGGGTAGGGGGGGGTGTCGGTGCTACCAGCCAGCAAGGCCCGTGCGCGAAGTGTTGGCCTGGAGCCTTGGAAATCGAGAAGCGAAGAGGACGAGCGGCCTGGTGACTGCCCGTGCCGCAACAGCGAGGGGGCCTCAGCCACCGGCTAGCTGAACGCGCCAGCTCGCGGTGGCTCCCCTTGGCGGCGATGTGTTTGGTCGCGCCGGGACCACCCCCCCTAACCCCCCCTTGGCAAGGGGGGGGAAAGCGGTGCGAATTCCGCGTGATCACCCGGCGGGTGCACAACGAACGATCGACCACTCCGCGGTGCTGCGGCGGTTCGTCTCGTGTTGCCTTGATGTGTTGTCGACGCGTCGCGAAGCGAGAGGCTTGAGTTTAGTAGCGCCGGGTATCGTATCCGCCTCCTCCTCGACCCCCGCGGCCGCCGCCACCCCCGCCTCCGCCACCACCTCCGGCTCCGCCTCCTCCTCCGCGCCAGCCTCCGCCGCCCCCGCCGCCGCCACCGGCTCGCGGCTCTCGCGGCCGGGCTTCGTTGACCGTAAGGCGACGGCCGTCGTTTTCCTGGTCATTCAGGGCGTCAATGGCCGCCCGTGCTTCGGCGTCACTGCTCATCTCGACGAACCCGAAGCCCTTGCTCCTGCCTGTGTCGCGATCGGAGATGACCTCCGCGCTTTCCACGTTGCCGTACTGTGAAAAAAGCTGTTCCAGGTCGGAGCTGGTCACCCGGTAGGTGAGGTTTCCGACATACAATTTCTTACCCACCATCAATCTCCTGAGACCAGGTTTTTCGACCCACCGATCACGTTCTGGGTCGTACCGAAGAGCCGGCCGTGCGGCCTGGCGGGTCGAAAAGCGAGAGAGGCAAGCGGCAAGATTCCGGAGGGATCTACGACACGCGCTCGGTCGGTTTCCAACCGCGCACCAGTATAATATAGAGATTATTGCGCCGGGTAGACCGAATTCTGCGAAATCATCGTCTTTTTCGAAGCGTACGACATGACGCTTACGTGCGGGAGGAAGAGCGGCTGAAAACCCGGCTCAGCGCCGAACTTCCGACCGGCTGTCGATGCCATAAACGACGACAGGTTGGTCCAAGAGCTGGGTGTGTCCCTCCAGGCGCATGCCGAGGCGAAGAGCGACTGCGATGGACGGACCGTTATCCGGATGGATGAGGCTAATGACGTGAGTTTGCTTGAGCCGCCCGAAGGCATCGTTCAGAGCGGCCACGGCCGCCTCGGTGGCATACCCCCGGCCCCAGTACGCGCGGCGCAGAGCCCAGCCGATTTCCAGACCCGGCCAACCCTCGGGCCGCCAGCAGCCAACCCGGCCGGCGAGTTGCCCGGTGGCACGCTCTTCGACCGCCCACAGACCGTAGCCGCGGAGCTGCCAGTGGCCCAGTAAGAGCGCCATGTTCCGCCAGGCTTCGGGGCGGGTCAACGTGTGACCGTCGCCGAGAAAGCGCATCACCTCGGGATCGCCGCACATCTCTGCGTAAGCGTCCAGGTCCGACTCTCGGAACTGCCTGAGCAAAAGCCGCGGCGAGTCGAGCGTGTGCATGGGCTGGATCACCACCAGCTAGTGAGCCGTCAGTCTTCGATTGACGGGCTGTTGGGCGCGACTCCCCGGCCTCCGGCCGTGGGCCCGCCGACCCCGCCCGCGGCGCGACCGAAGGTCTCCAATCCTCCGACCCCCCCATTGAAGATTGACGAATCACTAGGCCGTCTCGGGCTGGCCTTTCTTGAGAGGCCACGGGCGAGGGATCTTGAGCTTGATCTCGCGCCAGATTGCCTCGCGAACCCGGGCGCCGCTTTCCTTGACGATACCCGAGAGAAGACGTGCCGCCTCGCCAGACGCGGCCCGGCGAACCTGCGTCCTGGGCTCGGCAACCAGCGACCCACAATAATCCTTGGCGATGATGCCGACCCGTAGCGTCAAGAAGGAATTGGCACTGCCGCTCAGAAGCGAGTTGACCAGGATGGTGGTGAGAACCTGGAAACCGGGAATGACCCCGCCCGCAGCACCCAGCGTCCCGGCCACCACGGGCTGGATCATCTGGTGCAGCTCCAGGTCGTCGAGCTCGCCGGCAGCCAGCGACGTCATCGCGACGTTGGCATACAAGTGAGTGAGCTCTCTCAGCGACGGCCGTTGATAGTACAGGCGCGCGATTCGCCAGACCATCCGCGACTGGGCAGCCAGGACCAGGAGGGCGTCGAGCCGGCCGCTCTGGGAGACGGCCGTGGTCAAAAAGACCGTCGTCGCCATCTGCTTGACGATGGCATTGGCGTCGTCGTCCAGGACCTGGATCGCTTGCTCGATCGAGAGGCGGTCGACCGGCTGAATCCCGGCGAGCTTGATTCGCGGGTTGGCCGCCAGACGTTCGCCGAGCCGTTTCAAGTGGTCGTCGAACTCGGGGCCGATCTCGCTCTCGGGAGGCTCGAGCGGCTTGGGCATGCGAATGATGATCACGACGGGAACCGCGATCATCCCCGTGTAGGCGAAGAGCAGGCCCCAGAGCGTCACGGTGCCGGCGACCGGATGGACCTCCCGGGCAAGCTGAACGACCCCGGCTGTCTGGTTGATCACAACCACCGTGAAGCTGAGCACCAAGAGGCCGCTCACCAGCATCGCCAACGTTTTGACCGTCTTGTTCATTGACGTCGATCCTGATGACACCGGCAATAACCTGAGAATGGACGCGCACACCCCAATCGCCCTTCATCGTACTTCGCTCGGCGGATGCACTTTATTCTGGTGCCAAGTGCAAAAAATCGCTGCGCAGATCACGACGAAGGCAATCCGGCCGGTGATTCTACCCGGATTCACAGAGCAATGCGCCTCTGGAATTGGAAAAAGACCGGAGCGTGTGTGAACACGCGCCTGCCGCGGCGGGGCTGCGCATTCATCACGCCGGCACCAGGACTGGCGCCGGGTTGCCCGATGGCCCGAAGAAGAGCACCGCGCCTCGGGCGAGTTCCTCCAGTTGGCCCGCCTCCGCTTGGACGGTTGCGATGGCCGTCCAGTCCGCGTTCGTGGGACCGGAGCGCAGCTCGGCTCGGATCGAGACGTGGCCATTGCGATCCCGTGCGCAGGCGCAGGGCCAGCCCGCCGTCCTCTGACTCCCACATGAACGAATCTGGCCAGCCCTTCCAGTTCGCCGCCATGCGGGCGAACAGATCCGCTGGATGTGTTTCCGTCGAGCCGATGTAGATCCGGCCGACCGCCGAGAAGTCCTGGTCGGCGAGCCTGGCTTTGAATCGTTCGATCGGAAGGCCAGGATCGACGGGAGTGCGTTCGAAGAATTCGAGCGAGCTCGCCGCCCGTGCGCCCTGGATGAGGAAAGAGTTCATGGAAGGGTCTCCCACTGCCTGCAAATGATCGTCAGCAAGCCCGGCTGTCTGGAATCATACAGACACCGAAAGGGTTGACCAGGTTCGCCTGGATTGACAATTGGTCCGATTACCGCATAATACGCTGCGTGCCAGAAGAGTGATGCCCGTCCGTTTGGTCGGAAAGGTCGTTGTCTCGACCGTGCCGAACACCGTCATGTCTTTCCGGGCGGTCATCGTGAGAGAGTCAGTCGTGGACCACATCTCTTTCTTGGTCTCGCACCTTCGTGTCGGTCCAAAACTCTGTCGTCGTCGGGTTCGATGAACCTGACCCGAGGATTCCATGGCGGCTCGACGGTTGGCCGGACTGAGTTCACTCTCTCGTGCGACCTTGCTTGTGGCGCTGGTCTGCCCAGGGGTGGCCTGTGTCGGGGTCGACGACGCGACGCGGGTGCTGAGTTGGAATCAGAAGCCGGACGACCAGATCAAACTCACCGACGCGGAGCAGTTGATCGATGAACTCGATCGCCACATGACTGTTTACGGGACAATCAGCGTCAAGACTCCCGACGTCTGGGGGCAGGACCGGCTCGCGAAATTCCGCTCAGAGTACGAGGAGCACATGGCGGAATGGCTGAAGCACGGCTTCAAGACCGACATCAACGCGGCCGTGAGGCGCAGTGAGATCGAGGCAACGCAGGTGCAGGTGGGGACGAACGTCAGCCTACCGCCGTCGCGGAACGCCGCCGTGCAAGACGAGAATACCAGCCTCACGACGATGTCCCGATCGCTCGCAAGCATGAGCTCGGCCCTCCCGGGAACGAACATGCCCGCCGAGAAGGTGTCGCTGGCTCTCGAGCCCACAGTGGTGCTCGACGAGCACTCGAACTACCTGAATCACCTGAACCAGTTGCGGCGCATCAATGCGGGAGATGAGCTGGCCGACAGGCCCGGATATGGTCTGTACCTGATTCGGATCCCGGTGACGCTCTCGCCCGGCCCGCGCAGCAGACGGGGAAAAGGAGCGATCATCACGGTCTCGGCAAAGCCGGTGATGACCAAGCACACGCTGAGTAACGCACTCCGGAACACCGTGATCAACGAGACCGTCGACAATCTCGCGCAGGCCATTCGCCGCCAATCGCCTGACCAGGGCGATCGCAGCTCTGGATCGGCGCACGGCACCTTTTCCCTGGTTTCGTATGCCGACGCCGAGCTCTTCTACGGCCGGCCCAATATCGAGGTGCTCAGAGAGGAAGCCGAGCTCGAGCTCGCCAGGGAGCTTGGCAATGAACCGCACCACCGGAGCGCACGGATCGAGGGATGGCTGAGAGAGGAGCTGGAATCGTTTTATCACCTGCTCGAGAAGGCCGCGACGCCCGATCGATCGATCGGAGTGGTCTCGTTCGCCGATCCACTCGAGGAGCTTGGCGACCAGGTCGCCCGCCGAGAGTTTTCCCGGCTCGCTCAGGTCCAGTCGCGCGGCCGGGTCGATCCTGAGCTCAAGCAGGTCTCGGGACAGACGCCAGGGGCGGCGGACAAACTCGAGGGCCGGCGCAACCGAGTGGTCAATGTGCTCAGTTTTGCGATGCAAATCCAGGCGGCGAGCATCAATCGCCGCTTGAAACAAGACATGGCCGATCAGGACGCCACCCTGAAACCGGAGATCCTCAGGGAACTCAGCTTCTTCGAGCCCGAGGTTTCGGACGAAGCCTTTCACGCCTTCGAGAAGTATGTGAATTCCAAATGGCCTTTGCGGGTCTACGCGATCGAGCCGGTGATTGCCCAGCAAAACGTCGCCGACGCCTTCGGGCGGAGCAAGCGGTCGGCACTCGATCTCGTGGCCGCGGTGCCCGTTGGCCCCTGGAGGGCGCTGGCCGGTCTCGCTGCCGATCGTCGTGCGGCCGAAGATGAGACGGCCATTCGCTTGAACCCGACGATGGTCGGCTTCGGGGCCGGGCAGAGCACCTTCGGCTGGGTTTTCTACCCCAGGTTGCAGACGAGCGGGGGCACCAAGGGCCGGCTGATCACGGATATCGCCTTGCTCCTGAACGGCCGCGTCGTCGACCCGACCGGGAACGATCAGAGCATCGAGCCGGGCCAGCGCGAGTGCACAGCGCTCGTCGAGATGCCCAACTTCATCCCCAAGATCGAATTCATCACCGTCGCCAACTGGTTCCGCACGAGCGAGGCAGGCGACGGGCAGAAGTCGGAGCTTGAGAAAGCCACGATTCTCGGCCGCAAGCTGGTTGCGGCCGAGAACGCCCTCAATCGAGCCAAGGTCGAGGGACAGTACCGCCCGGAGGAATACGACATCGCAATGGATCGCATCAAGCAGCTCAAGGACCTCATGCCAACCCAGCGCCTCTCGGTCCGGGTTCCCTTTAACGGCGACCACAACGATTCACGAATCTTCTGCTCGCAGGGCTTGCAGCTTCGTCCTTCGCTCATGGGCTGGCACGGCCGGCCGCCGGAACGGGGAGAAGAGTCGACGGTCTTTGTGGAAGGCAAGAACTTCAGCGTGCACGACACCCACGTGATCGCGGGCGGAAAACCGGCCAAATCTGTGCTCGTGAGCCGCAACCTGCTCTCGGTCACGATCGCCAAGGATGCCGCGCCGACGCCCAGCGCAAACGGGGATCCGCTCCTGGACATCAACGTGGCCACCCCGAACGGCGCCTCCAATCACCTGCTCATCAAGATGGCGGCGCCCCGATCCGATCCCAAGCCGCCAGTGCCGATGGCCGAGAAGCCGAGAGCAGAAAAGCAAGCACAGGCACTGCGAGCGGACAGGCCAGGCATCGCAAGATAGCAGGGGTGACTGGACGGCATCACAACCGGCGCCGACGACAAGACGGCTGCCTTTTTTCTTGCAACGACGCGACACACGGCTAGACAGCCGGGTCTTTTGTAGGTCAGGCTTTCCAGCCTGACTCCTTGGGATGTCAGGCTGGAAAGCCTGACCTACGGTAATGCGGGCCCGAACCCTGTGCGGCAACAGTTCTAGCCATCTGTCGGGTCATTGTTTTCTTTCGGTCGGTGGATGACACGATGCCCTTTCGCTAATCATCTTGCAACGGGATGGACTGGCACCAGCCGGTTTCAGCTCTCCGTCGGATGGAGGAGTCCGGCTTCTTTTCGCAGGGCGTCGCTCAACCTGCGGTTCGCGGCGTCGTCAAAGATCATCGCGCCGCAGTTTTCGCACTTCGCGACCTGGAAATCGACCAATGAAACCTGGTACTTCCGACCGTCGTGCTCTAACTCGGTTTCATAAATGTCAAGGGTGGAAGGAAACACGGCTCGCTGACGGCATTCCGCATTTCCATGGGAAAGGCTTCATGATTAGACCCCTTCGGGCAACCAGGGCATGTGGTTCGGAAGCCCCACTCCATCGACAAACGCCTAACGACTACCGCCTAACTATGATCAGGCAGTCATGCGTACCCGAGGATCCGGTCGTACTCCGCGTGCGTCCCGATCCAGAACCAGACCAGATCGGGCCCATCCTCGACAGCCAGCGCCCGATAATGCAAGCCGACCCGAGCCGACCGGAAGCGACCGACCTGCTTCAGATGCAGCGAAGGGTGCCGCGAGTCCTGTCGAAGCAACGCATAACAGGCGTCTGCCAACCGCTGGACCGTGGCGGGCAGACGGTGGTAGCAGTCCCAGAATCGCGGGGTAGCGCGGTGGTTCACAGTTCGGTGCAACGTCCCTCATGGGCGTCACGCAGGGCCTCGTCGGCCAGCGCGTCCAGCCGGCCGTCGGCGACGTCCCGCTCGAACTGCCGGTCCCAAGCCGCGGCATCGAACTCGGCGAACCAGGCGCGGAGCGCGGCCAAGTCGTCGTCGGGGAGCTTGCGGATGGCGTCTTCGATCTCGTGGACGGTGCTCATGACGATAACATATCGCTCGCGGTGAACCGAAGCAATGGCCCCTGCGACCTCAGTGCGGACGAGAGAATAAAGAAGGACACCAAACGCAATTGAGGGGACGAGAATGAATGAATGCTGTCACAATTGAAACCTGACGATGCGACGTCTGCCTTTTTTTCCTTCGTCTGGATGCATGACGCGATACATTTAGACCAAGGCCGTTGCGTTCGGAATTGCTTCCAGCATCTAGCCTGGCACGGCAATTCAATGCGTCTTTCGCGTGTTGTGCGGGGAAGAGGGAGGTTGCATCGGCCAGTGTCGCCCGACGATGCAATGCGTGCCCTTCTGCTCACTCAAGAGGCATGCGCAGCGATTGAACGCGGCATCGCGTCGTACCACTCTCGTACACGATTCACGATCTGATCGACCGCCGCGTTATCGAGCGCGTGAAAATCCGGATGCTCAAAGAAATTGAGGCCGACGTTACCAGATTTCACACTCGGTTCGGCAACCCACGCATAAGCAGCATCGTTCTTGCGAACATTGACGACGAAGACGCATGCGGGGAGGTAGAAAGCGTCACCCTTCTTGTACAGTTGCTTTACATTCTCTGTCCAATCGCCTTGATCCGATGACAGAGTTCCCTTTACCTGAACGACGAAAAACTTCGTCGTGGGAACATTGTCGGACCCGTTCAATGCCACGACGAAGTCTACGCCATCGTCTTGCGGGTTCTCGCTTCGCACACTCAGGTCGCTCCGAGACGTGAGCATGAGAGTAGCCAGTGCTTCGCTCCTCTCGGTGATGAACCAATTGCGGTCTTCTGGCATTGCCTACCTCCTATTCCTTGAACTGCGAACCTGTCAGAACCATGCTCCGGCTAGCCCAATACTGCTGAACCTCAGTTGCCAGTTGGGCGAGCACTCGGCCATCTATCTTGAAAGTCGAGGTCAAGCTCGCCACATGGTCCCGCGGTTCGTTCACTGAAAGCAGATACCCCCTTTTGATTCGGCTCATCAATCCCGACGACATAACTCGGAGCTTGCCACCCAACCATTCGATCGACATCCGTCTGGGATACCTGAACCTTGAGCTTGGGCGGATTCATGGTAAATCCCTTCGTGGTCGTCTTCACTTGCACGAAGAAGTAATAACCTGGATGGTCGACCAATTCGAGGAGATAGTCGAATGTCGGAAACTTGTCTCCGAGAAATCGCGGACGGAAGTATGGCTCATTCCTTCCGCTCAGTTCTGTCATGATGACGACAAACATCGCCTGTCCGCGCTCGCCAATGTCGTCTTTGCTCAAGTTCGTACCCCCGCGAGTGCCTTGCCCAATTCTACCAAGTTGTGGCCCACGAAAGGCGTTCTCGATCCCTTCCGCCCCAGAAGTTCCCTCAGTCTCCGCGTCGCTCACCTTCAGCATCAAGAGCGCCGTGGCGTCTGGGGCATCGTCGCGTGCCGAGGGATCGTCCTCCGAGTTGTGGAAACACCGATACTCCACCGTCACCCTTGAATTCCTTGACTAGCCCGGAGCACCGCTCGTCAAATTCCACCGCCAGCGGGTGATCCGTTGAAGCTCCATTTCGTCTGCGTCCCGCAGCGAGCATCTGCCACGGGGCCGAGCAGGCGCTGAGGTCGCTGATCGACCGCGACCCGAGCGACGCCGAGGCGCACCACAACCTGGGAACGCTGTTCATGCGGTCGAAACGTCACGAAGATGCGGTCGTCGCTTACCGGCAGTCATTGCGATACCGGACGAACCACGCCGCGACGTGCTTGAACTTGGGTTACGCCCTCAAGGACAGTGGTCGAATTGAGGAGGCCGCGGCGGCCTGGGAGCAAGCCGCCCGCCTGGCGCCGCACGACCCTGCGCCGCGGCAGCAGCTCGCGCGTCTCGGGGTGAGATAGGGATGCCGTTATGGAACATGCCCCACTCGTGCACGCGGGAGGTGTGCCTCCACGGTCGACCGAGCGCCCCTGCGGATTGCGGTGAGTTTGACGGACGTACCGAGGCCGCTCTTCCGTTATTTCTGCTTGGACCGCTGCGACCCGACCAGGAGAATCCGGCGACGGCCATTTTCACGCACCAAAACGGCCAGATTTGTAGATCGTTTTGGGAGAACAGAATCTCCTCATGATCCGGCAGCGCCGTCGTGCTGCCGGTGAGGGCGACTCACAATTCACAGGGGAATTGTCATGATGCCCGTCGCGCAAGAATCGGTGATCGAGGAAAAGCCAGCAGGCGACTCCGGTCCGGTCGAAGTGTTGCTGCGGCTGTTAAACGGCGCGGCCCTCCATCGCGGGGCCGACGACCGGCTGTACGTGAGAGTCCCGGTCGGCGGGCGCCATGATTTTTACGAGTTAAGGGGGGCGCCTTTACGAGATTGGCTCGTCGACGCCTATTATCAGAATCATGGGGCAGCGCCGTCACCCAGCGTGCTGGGCCGGGTGATCGCCGTTCTGGAATCTCGCGCAAGGTTTCGGGGGACAGCCCGCCCGGTCTTCGTGCGAGTTGGTCTCGAGGACACCGACCTTTCGCCGGCCCACTATATCGACATGGGCGACCCTTCCGGACGCGCGATCGAGATCCGCGATTCCGGATGGACGATCGTCGAGAGCCCGGGCATCGAATTCCAGCGGCCAGCGGGTATGCTGCCGCTGCCAATGCCTCGGACCGATGGGTCGATCGATCTGCTCAGGCCGTACGTGAATCTGGACGAACGCGACTTTCGCCTGTTCACCGTCTGGGTGACTGCCTCAATGATCCCGATGGGTCCCTATCCGCCTCTGGTCCTTCAGGGCGAACAGGGCTCGGCCAAGAGCACGCTGGCGCGGGTCGCTCGGCTCTTGATCGACCCCCACTCGGTACCTCTGCTCGGCGAGCCGGCGAGCACACGCGACCTGATGATCACGGCCGCGAACGTGTGGCTGCTCACGTTCGACAACCTTCGCACCCTGGCGCCCTGGCTTTCCGATGCCCTGTGCCGGCTGGCCGTCGGCGCCGGGCACGCCAACCGCTCGAACTACACCAACGATCAGTTGACGTATCTCGCCGCCCAGCGTCCGATTCTTCTCAATGGGATCAGTGATTTCCTGACCCGCGGCGACCTGATCGACCGGGCTCTGATTCTTTATATGCAAGCCATTCGCCTCGCCCACCGCCGCACCGAGGCTGAGTACTGGCGCTCGTTCCGCGCGGACTATCCGGCGATCCTGGGCGGTTTTCTCGATGCGATCGTGCTGGCCCGGCGCCTGCTTCCGTCGGTTGTCTTGACCAGGGTGCCTCGCATGGCCGACTTTGCCCACTGGGGTGAAGCCGTCGGCCGCGCGCTGGGCTGGCCCGAGGAAGAATTCCTCAAGAGCTACCTGCGAAACCGTCGCGCCGCCACCATCGCTTCAATTGAAGATTCGCTGGTCGGCAGCATGTTGCTATCCACGAGTTCTTCCTGGTCCGGGCCCGTCGTCCAGTTGCAAATGCTCCTCACCGAAGCCGCCGGCAAGAAAGTCGCCAGCTCAGCCGGCTGGCCCAAGAGCACGGCTCTGTTCGCACGCGAGCTGCACAAGGTCGCACCTCAGCTTCGCACGCACGGGATTTCCATCACGTTCTCGCGACACAATACGGGGCGGCTCGTGACCATCAAGGCGCAGTGAACCCCGCGGATCCACTCGCCGATCCGTTGTTTACGCAATCCACACGTCGCGGCAGGCTTGCTCGTAGCTCTGTTCCAGATCGAGCGGGACCACGAGGTCTGGGCTTAACCAGAGTGGCAACGTCGGGAGCGGTTCTTGCAGAGTCAAACGGTGGGACCACGCTTCCAGGAGCGTTCGTTTCCCTTGCCTGGTCCAACGACACGAGGCAGCGTAGAGGTGCGGAGGCGGATCACCCAACGTCGGGTCGGACTGGCCGATCACGGCCAACAGCTCGAAGTAAAGGTTGAATTGCTTGACAGTCACCAGATCGACGATGCTGACCGCCACGCCTTTCTGGACCAGCGCTGCGCACTTGGCGACAAAGACACCGCGATGTTCCGGTCGATCCTTGTTCGCCGGACTGACGATCTCGATGGCCGCGACCAGGCGCCGCCCGCGCCTCGCGTCGAAGATTCGGACCTCGTACGCGTCGTAGTCCGGTAAAGTCGTTTCCACGGCCACGCTGGGCTGCGCTGGAACCCATACGGCGGTCGGCATCCCTCCATTCCCCTCGGTCTTCGTGGACAACGGCGGAGCCTCGTCTTTCTCGAACGCCGCGATATCAATCTCGACCTGCGACCCGGAATGGACGCGTGGCTCGGCAATATAGCCGGCTGGAAGTTGCTTGCGCAAGTGCTGGACGATGACTGCCGGCCATTGACCGTGGAAGCCCTCCCACGAGGTGATCAAGTCCAGTGGCGGTAAAAAGTGATCGCGGAGCGGCACAACAGGTTCCTCCAGCTCACATTCTAACGGCTTCTCACGGTCGTGCTAGCTAAACGGCGTTGCGTGCTTCTGAGGCGCGCGATCGACGGGATGTTCGGCGCGGGTCTCACGACCCTGCCGAAAGCCCCGACCGGAGGTCTCCAGCAAGCGCCACACGCCCCTTTACTCGCGTCCCCAAATGGTGCAAGGTCGCTTACCCGGGAGGGTTCCTTCTTCTCACGCGGCGCCGGAGCGTATCGCGGCGGCCAAGACATGCCGGTCGTTGGGATCCGGCAGTGACAGGGAATCGATCAAGTCCCGATCAGTAGCCCATTCCTGACTCCTGGGCTTCGGCCGTGAGCTGGTCGAGGATCTTGGCTCGGGCCTCGTCGTCTTTCTGCTTGAAAGCCATCAGGGCGTCGAACCGAACGCGGCGGTACTTGCCGACCGAGCGGGACGGGATCTTCCCCTCGTCGAGCAGCTTGACGACGTAAGGCCGGGAAACGTTGAGCAGATCGGCCGCCTGCTGGGTCGTCAGTTCCGAGTGTGTGGGGATGAGAGTGACGGCGTTTCCCTGGGACATCTCGGTCAGCAGGTGGACGAACAGCCGCAGCGCGGATGCCGGCACGGATACTGTCTCGGTTTCGTCGCCGTCGTCGAGGAGGCGGATCCGGACGCTCGTACGCCGGCCGAGCTTGTGGGTGGCCAAGAGGCGGCCCGACTCCCGCGCCAACTGGGCGTCGGCTGGGCTGGGGGCGACGGTCTCAAAATTCTCAGGGAGCAGCGTGGCCTGGGTTTTTCCTCCTGTCTCGTGACACGGGAAGTATACCATCTGGTCGAAACAGAAGAAACGCTCGAATCCCTCGAAAAAGAGCCCTTCCATCGCCCTTTTGCGCCGGGCCGGTCGTTCGCGTCGTTCCATTCCTCCCTGACCTCTACGATTGACCGTCGCCGTCGCGGCGTTTCGTCGCGGCGGTTCACCGACGCGCGTCCCGTCCTCCGCTCCAGTGACGATGTCGTCGTTGTTCCTCACCTGGCTCGCGATGCCTGTCCTTCGTTGCGTTGTAAAGTTCTGATACCGCGTACGCTATTCCAAATTGCCGGAGGTTCTCGAGTCTTTTCTGCTTGTGGTGGAGGCTTAGTCGCGTAGATAATCGGCCTCGACGACTTTTCCGTCGATCATCCTGACAACGATAAACTCCGAGTTGAAACGACCATCGTCCGGATCGAGAGTGTACTGGACACCCGAATCGTCGAACCGCGCGAGCGGGCGCTTGCCGTGAAACTGCTTACGCATGACGCCGTCGACCTGTTTCTCCGTCATGCCAGGATGGATCTGAGCATATGCACGAAGGAAGTGCCTGCGCATGTTCCAATCAATGTTCCGCTGAACCCCGATCCAGCATGCGAACACACCGTAAACCGCGATCACTGCTAACAGACGCCTCACTCCGATCGCTCGATCAAGGAGGAGGGGGCCTACCGCAAACAAGCCAATCGCCAGCGCGGCCAATACAGCGTTCGTGGATTCTCCGACGCAAAACGTCATATCGAGCACCGCGAATGCCGCTCCCAGTGCGGCGAGCGCCACCAGCGACAGCGCGTCCAGGCGGCGCCTCAAGTATCGCGGAAATCGCAGTCCTGCCTCGGCTCGGCTCGTGAGATCGCTTATGATCGCTGCGGCCATGAGATTCAGAGCAATAACAGCGGCGATACCAATTAACCGTGCGGAGTCCTCCGGAGCGTGACCGTGGTCGAGGACTCTGAACTCGGTCTCCCTGAGAAGTGAAATCTGGACAGTTGCCCACGCTGCAAGCGTCGCGATCGCCGGGGCCGCTACCTTGTGAACGAGCCGCCAGTAAACCCCGCGCGTTCCGAGCATCATTGCCTCACTGTTGCGCGACGCAGATGCTGTCGTGCTTACGGCCTGAGCGTGCGATATGGTGAAAACCAAACTATAGAGTTAGCAGTCAATTGGGGAAGACACGCATACAGGCGACTTGTGCGCCAGTTCTGTTCGGTGATCCGCGAGAATCCCACTTTCTACTTTAAGCTACACCTGTTCGGAACTGTGCCCTTTACCTCGATCCGTCAGGTGGAAGCGATTTCAGTATTGCTGTCCCCCGCGTACCCTGGATTGTAGCCGCCGTAAGGCGTGTACGCACCACTTCCCGGAGTCGCGTTGGGACAGTTTGAAGCCGCTGGCGGCTTTTTTGGCGAAGGAAGCCCGGTCGGCCTCAAAGGTACCGCCCGGCCGACGGGCTTCCGCCCATTCTGGCCGTTGCTTTCCCCTGCTGCGGGATTGTCGCCCTGAGGATTCCGTATCACGATCGGAATCCACTTCAGAGTCCCATCGGTCATTGTCCCCTTTCGCTCCGCGAAAGTACGTTCTCTCCATGAGCAAGGATTTACCGAGCATCGCACAGGTCTTTTCGTCGCCTTTCGCTCCGCGAAAGTTCGCCCTCTCCATGAGCGATCCGCGACTTTATTCTGACATCAACGCTTGTCGATGAGCGATTCGTCACTCGGCGGGACGGATTCTCCGAGCATGGGAATACTCCTTCGTGGAGCAAATGCACATCTTTCGCGGAGCGAAAGGCGACTTTGATCGGACCACCGCGTCGTGACCCGTATTGTTCTGCGTTCGGAGGCGGACGCCAAAGCAGCACGGGATCTGGTTTATACCCCGGAGCGATTGGCGGTCGATGCGAAGAGGAGGGAACTCCTTGAGAAGTTGAGTGGGAGCGGTCTCTCGACGGAAGACATCGTAAAGTCGCTCTCCGCCGTCTTGGCTAGGCGAATACTTCCCGCTGAAGGCAAAGGGAAATGAAGCTGAGGGCACGTGCCACAACGCGACCCGATTGGCGGGCTGTCGAGAGAGTTGCCTCGGAGCCAGGGCGTCCGGGAATCTTGCCTGGGCAATCGCGCTAGCTATGTCCGCGAGAGCAAGCGAGTCGTGATCCGCGTACTCGAGGCTGATTGCCAGGAACCGTGAGCCGATGATTCCCCGGCAGAACCGTGACAGGCTCGATCCATGTGTGCTAAAACTGCCGTCTAAATCCCTCCGATTTCTGCCAAGCCGAGTTCGGCAGAGGAGTAAGAGATGGCCGCTCTGCGAACCGCTGTACACAGCCCGATTCGTTTCCTTGCGGCAGACCGGACTGCTCAAGCGGAATCCATGCCGGACTCCGCGCGGGCGCTACCCACCACGATCATGGAAGCTCGCCGCCTACTTGAGCAGTTTCAGTACAAGCGCAACGATCGGGAACCGCCCACCGACCCAAAACGTAGGAATTTCCGCCAGGGCTGGCGGGACGCGACCGTTCGTCATGAGGTGTACGCCGATAAAGGGCTTATCAGGCGGCTGTGTTGGCAGAACCTTGGCTACAGGCTGGGCGACGAACTACGGGAACGCACGGACGAGGAGATTGATAACACCTACAGTCTGTTCGCCGAACTGTATCGGCGCGAGCGAGCGCTTCCGGGCGAGATTGTCGAAAGTCGGCCGCTGATCGAGGGGGCCGTCTACCAAGTTTGCGTGAACGCTTACGAACGTAATCCGATAGCGCGTGATCGGTGCATCGAGCATTACGGCGATAGCTGCAGTGTCTGTGGGCTCAGCTTCAAGGCCGTATACAGCGGCGTTGCCGATGGATTCATTCACGTTCACCACTTGCGACCTCCGTCCGAAATCCGCCGCAAGGATGTCGTCGATCCGCTGAAGGATCTTCGGCCGGTCTGCCCCAACTGCCATGCCGTCTTGCACACTCGAACACCGCCTTTGAGTATCGAAGAGCTTCGACCACTTGTTCGGCCGGAGTACGCGGCGGTTGTTCTCCGGTTGTCCGCCGGGTGTTGACTGTCAAGCCGATCGAGATTGAATCAACGACAGGCGTTCCATCCTCCGCCCAGGTCTCGTCTTTCTGGGTAGAAAATGCAGCAGCACGCCGGCCCGGCGGTCACGGCCATCCGCCGATCACCTTGGCTCTCGCTGCCGTCTTGGCGCTCACAATCGCCATGTGGGCAGGCGGCACGAAACCCGAACGCCCCCTGACTTCGTTCGGGGTAATCGAGACAACCCAAGTGCAGACAACGGCCGCCTCTTTGGTCAACCCCGTCTTCGGGTGTCTGCCCGGCGGATTCTAGTAAGGCAACTTCACGTAATCCGCCGTGAGCGGGTTCGGTAATGTGCCCGTCACGCCTGCGACCACAATCGGGAATCCAGCCGCCAGTTTGGTGTCTGGCGTGAGAACCACAACTCGACGCGTCTTCGGGTTCTTCCCGTTCGGGTCAAGAACTTCCGCGAAGATGATGTCGGCGAAGCGGATCGGGAATTGGGCCGTAGCCGTTCCCCCGCTGCTCATCCTCGTCGATCCATGACCGAGGCGGTAGATACGGATAGGGCTGCGGGAACGAATCGTCGACTAGCTCGCTGCTTCCTTGAATCTGCGCGAGCTGTCTGGCCTCATTCTCGGTTTTTACGGGCAGTCCATTCAACCAGTCCTCCACCGCTTGAACGATGTTCTCCTTGAGTGCCTCGATCGTTTCGGCCTGGGCGACGCAGCCGGGAAAGCGCGGCACCTCCGCCCAGTAGCCACCTCCGTCGATTTCGTGAACCTCGGCAAGAATCTGTACAGAGACGCTCAGGGTGGACGTCATCAGAGGTCTCCTCGGCGGTTGGGGCCCAGCTCATCGAGCCGATGCCGTTTGGCATCGGAGACGGCGGCGAGATCGAAGAAATGCAGACACGGTCATGCGAATCCAGAGCGCGGCTCGCTCCACCCGCTGGCGGTGCTCAGCGGCCATCTGGACCGTCAGCTTCGGGTACGGCGTGGGCAACCACTTCCTTGCAGACAGCAGGCATCCTCGTTCAAGGCGACTGCGTCACGTCCAAGAACAGCGTACCGCAAATGGATTGTGAGTGCAAAGGCGCGAGCCGTAGCTCCCAACGTCGGGGACGGACCAGCCCAATTATTGAAGCCTGATCGCGGTCCTGACACTATCCAGTCGCGGCGCGATCGGCACGTGCCGTCGCACCTGGACCGCCCAACCAGATCACGCAAAAACGTCAGCTTTGAACCAGGCCGGAATTACGTTGTAAGTGGACGTACCTTCGGGCTCCAGGAGCGAGCCGCTTCGAAGTTCCGATTATTCAACCGACATGGGTCAACCCCTTGCTGGATAATGGAATCGGTCAATCCTTCGGCCCGATTTCCGATTATTCAACCGACATGGGTTAAGTCGTTATCCTATCAAGGGATCGGACATAATCCATGGGGGTTCCGAATATTCAACCGACACGCCATAAGTCCGTTCCTACAAAAGAAATGCGTCGCAAAAACCGTGAATTCCGAATATTCAACCGGCATGGGTTTAGCCCAGTTGGCATAAGAAGATGCGTCGCGGATCAAAGCCAAGTGGGGTAAATGGCCGGGCAGGAGTTCAGCGGCGGCGGGGCGGTGCCTGGCGCCTGGCGTTCGGAAGGAACCGTTTCCCACCTGGCCAGTGTCGATGGAGGTCATTGCAACACCATGGTGGAAGCATGACAGGACAGGCCGGGAGAGATCGGCACCCCGGTCGGCGTGCGGGGCACACCGGCCGCCGACTGCACTGCGAGTAAACTGGCAGAAAAACCTCGCGCGAAAACAGGCATGGTTCAACGTGGCTGCGGTTCGGGTAACACGCGCGGGGGTCGCCCCGAAGATCATAATAACCCGAAGCGTAAGCGAGGGTTCGGGTTGCCCTCGCTTACGCTTCGGGTTGGTATGCCGGCAGTGTTACCCGCTGTTGAACCATGCCCGAAAACATGCCACTCTGTGCCACAATTCTGCCAATTCCGGGACGACCCACGCGTCGATTCTCGTTCGCCGTATGTCATTTGAATGCGGGTGGATCGGGCTAGCCTAGCAAGTACGCGGGGCTCAAAACGGCGAGTGCTCACGGCAGGCGCCAGAATGCCACCGTTCAGGCTCGCCGAGCGACTCTCGATCGGAGCCGTGCGCGGGTCAGTTTGCGTGTCGCCTGTGTGCTCTGTTCTGCCCACGCAACCCGTTCGTTACTTCTTCCCCGCCTCGAACAAGCACCACGGCTGGCTTTTCATGTCCTTGAGCAGCCCGCGCATCCATTCATACTCCTTGTGCTCCTTGAGAAAGGGTTCGACGAGGAAGTCCGACCCCGCATGCCCCACCTGGCCCCAGAAGGCCAGCTTGTCGGCAAGCGTGCCGTCGATCACCTTGGCCTGGACGGTTCCTCCCGGGTAATAGGGTGTCCAGTCCCATTCCGGGACGCCGCGCGGAGAAACCTCCACCGCGCCGCAAAGCGTTCGCTCGCTGGCTGCGTGCTTCTGGGTCATGACGTCGAAGAGATCGGTCTCGAAACTCTTTCCCAGATCGAGGTCAATCTTGCCCTTATGTCGGCCCACAAGATCGGCCCACCGCGCCTTGCGGGCGTTGGGTGAGGAATCTTTCTTGGCGGGGTCGAACCGCGTTTCCTCGCGCGTCAGCTTATCCGTTACCGGGAAATTCGCGCCGTAGAAACAACCGTCGCGGGTTCGCTGCACCGAATGATTTTTGAGCCCCAGCTCGAGGAGGGCGATCTCGCCTGTCTTGTTGTCGCCGATCAGCCAGTCGTTGGCGTAACCGCCGTTGTTGCCGTCGAGCATGATGCGTACGAAGTCGTCGATCGATCGGCTGTATTGAAGGGCCTTCCGGGCACGGGCAAACTCGGGCTTGCCGCTGGGATCCCAGCCCTCGAACTGCGCGATCGTCGTCTCCGTGACCAGCATGCCGGCGGAGCTGACCCCGAAATCGTCGTCGCTGGCGATCACGCCGGGCAGTCCGTCCATCAGCATTCGGGAGCCGCGGTCCGGCTTGATGTCGAAGATGATGTTCCAGCGCGTGCCGACGACGTAGTTGGTCCAGGCGTTGTGTCCCATGACGATCCGGCCGTCGCGGGTGTGGCTTCCGGAGGCGATGAACGCACTGCAATTCCCCGGAGCGTGAGTAGCCGGCGTTTTCCCCTCTTTCTTGTCGAGCCAGGGAACATAGTAGTAGGGCAGCTCCTGGTTGGCGTTCAGGGCGACCAGGTCCCAGCGATCGGCCTTGACGCCCTTGGCGCGTAGCCCCGCCACGATCCCGTCGATCTCAGCCTGATACTCCGGGTCGATCCCGGCCCAGAGCATCTTTTCGGACGCCTCGCGATAAAAGTTCCAATCGCGCCCGGTCGACTTTTCGAGGAAAGGCTTGATGACCTTGAGAAAATCGCCGATCTCGCCGGCCAAGAGCCAGCCGTGTTGATAACCGACCGTCTCGGGCGGGCCCTCGAGGTGGACGCAGATCCATCCAGCTCGCTGGCAACGAGAGCTCCCTTCCAGACGTTCCGAGCCGGTTCCCTGAGTGAGGCCGGGTCGCTCTGCGCCGCCACCGGCTGCCGGCGCGACGCCCGCCGCATGGATCAAAAGCGGTAAGAAGGCGAACGAAACCATGCGTCTCATTGACGTTTTCAACCTCCGGATCTCAGTCCTCACATCAGGTCGCCCGGTGACGAGACAACTTTAATGGGGATCGCGGTCAGCCGCAACCGACCAGGACCGCACGCCTCGACCACGCGGCCAATCCTTGGCCGCCGGGATCCTTCGAATTCCCGCCGCCGACACGCTCGATTCGACGAGATCAACTTTTTGTGGAGGCACCGTTTGTTAATGAACGTCCGCCGTTCTAGGCTGGCGTTGTGTGTCAAGGATCGATGGGAGTAGGCTATATTAAGCCATGGGACCGAAGATCGACCGTTCGACGTGGGCCGATCGGGAGCGAGAGCGATGAATCACTCGGTGCGGGTGGTTTGCAAGTCGTGTCTGCGGAGTGTCGAGCTGGACGCGGCGGCCGACCAAGCGGAAACCGGCCGGTGTCCTTACTGCGGTGCTCTGATCGACACCGACTCCAACCGGGTCGATAGCTCCAGCCAGACCGATTCGAGCGATCTCGCTCCGGCAACACCGAGCGGATCGCCCGGCGCACCGCCCTTGGGGCAGGCGGAAACGCGCGACTGGGTCAAGACGTGGACACGGGGGTCGCTGGGCTCGCTGGGGCGGTTTCAGCTTCGCGAACGTCTGGGAGACGGGGGGTTCGGAGAGGTATTGCGGGCGTATGATCCGCGGCTCGATCGCGACGTGGCGATCAAGGTGCTCAAGCAGCCAAACCCGACCGAGCGGGTGATGGAGCGGTTTTTCCGGGAGGCTCGCGCGGTGGCACGGCTCGACCACCCCAACATCGTGGCCGTGCACGACTCGGGGTTCGACGATGGCCGTTGCTGGGTTGCCTATCAGCTTGTCGGCGGGCGGCCGCTCTGGTGGTATCGAGACCACCACCGGATGGACGCGCTCACCGTGGCCCGGATGATCCGTGCGCTGGCTGACGCCCTTGACCATTCCCATCGCATGGGCGTCGTGCATCGAGACATCAAGCCGGCCAACGTCCTGATCGACGACCAGGGGCGGCCCCGGCTGATCGACTTCGGGCTGGCCCGGCGGTCCGACTTCGAGTCGGACCTGACCCGCGAAGGCGCGGTCGTGGGAACTCCGGCCTACATGAGCCCCGAACAAGCCCTGGGCTTGAGCCGGAATGTCGACGAGCGAAGCGACGTTTACAGCCTGGGCGTGATTTTCTACGAGCTGTTGTACGGGCGCCGGCCCGATGAGCCGAGCACCAGGTCGCAGGTCAAGAAAAAGGAGAACGTGGCGATACCGCCGACGCTCGATCGCATCTGTGCCAGGGCGATGGCCACGGAGCCCGCCGCGCGCCATCCGACAGCCCGCGCTGGCCGACGAGCTGGACCTGTGGCTGGAAGGCCAGCGGCGACCGCGCATCTCGCTGGCACAGTCCAGCGTGGTTGGCGGCGTGGCTGTCGCTCTTCTGCTATTGCTTGGTGTCGCAGTCGGCTCGGCGTTCTGGATCGGCAGGAACCGCCCAGCGGATCGAGCGGGGTTACTCGACCAAGCCGGTGCCGCTTCCCGCAAGGCCGGTGCTTCGCCCGTCGCGCCGGCCAATAGCGCTTCGGTCGGCCCCCCCGCCAGCCAGGACGGCTTCATTGGAAATCAAAAGACCCACGTCTACCACCGTGTTGGCTGCCGGCACACCCGGGGAATGGACAAGCGGAATTCAATTCACCTCGCGACAATCGAGCAGGCCAGACTAGAAGGTTACGAGGTTTGCGAGACATGCCAGCCCGGTGGCCCGGCTGCCGCCCAGGCCCGATCCGGCAAGCAGAAGTGATCACCCCGTCCGTTCTGGTCGTCGCCCCAGATGAACGCGCGTAAACCGATCGCACGGCTTGACCGTGACGATCGACAACCCGATACTAACGTCGGTCCGTCGTGAACCGGAGGGAATCGAGAGACGAGGTTCGGATCCACGGGGCTTGGGGTAAGTGATGGAGACACTCATCATTCTCCTGGCCGTGTCCGGCGCCGTTGGGGGCGTGTATCTTGCGTGGCGCGGGTCGCTGGCCTTGGCCGAGGTCGTGCGCGGGCTGAGAGCGCTCCGAGCCGGGGCCAGAATCCGCCCGGCCTTGAGAACTGCACACGGACCGCTAGATCGGCTCGTGAAATCGTTCAACGAAGCGGCGGCCCAGATCCAGGCCGATACGGCCCGACTCAATCGAGACCACCAGCAGCTCTTGGTGGTTCTGGGGGCGATGGCCGAGGCGGTGATTGCCGTTGACCAGCGCGGGCGTCTGTTGTTTGCCAATGCCAGCGCCAACGGCCTCTTTGGCCTCGATGCCGCCTCGGTCGGCCGGCTGGTTCCCGAGCTGATCCGCAGCCCGCAGGTCCAGGAGGCCGTGGAGGCGACGCTCGAGCTCGGCAGCCCCGAGGCCTACCAGGGAGAGCTCAGCTTTCCGGTTCGCGATTCCAGCACGCGGGCGAACCGCTTTCTGTCCGTTCGCGGCAATCCGTTGCCCGGCGATCCGTCGCCCGGGGCCGTCTTCGTCTTCCATGATGTCACCGAGCTGCGCCGGCTCGAGCGAATGCGCCAGGACTTCGTCGCCAACGCGTCCCATGAGCTCAAGACTCCCCTCGCCTCGATCAAAGCTTACACCGAGACCCTGCTCGATTGGGCCCTTCACGACGACACCGTCAACCAGCGGTTCCTCGAGCGCATTGACGAACAGGTGGAACGACTCAACCAACTGATCCTCGACCTGCTCAGCCTGGCTCGGATCGAGTCGGGCCAGGAAATCTTCGAGCATCAGCCGCTTGCTCTGGTTCCCGTGCTCGGAGCGTGTGTCGAGGCGCACCGCGGCCGTGCCGAGGCGAAATCCCTCGACCTCACTTACGAACCCGCGGGGCTGGATCTGGACACGTTGGTCCTCGCGGACGAGGAGGCCCTCCGCCAGATCTTCGACAACTTGATCGACAACGCGATCAAGTACACCCCGGAGTCCGGGTCGGTGTCGGTGTGTTGTTATGCCGATCACAACGAGGTCTCGGTCGAGGTCGCCGACACTGGGATCGGTATCCCGCGTGACGATCTGCCGCGGATTTTCGAGCGATTTTACCGCGTTGACAAGGCCCGGAGCCGCGAGCTCGGCGGCACCGGCCTGGGGCTGTCCATCGTCAAGCATCTGGTGCAGTCGATCGGGGGTCAGATCGACGTCGCCAGCCGCGTCGGCTCGGGATCGAGGTTCACGGTTCATCTGCCCCGCGGTCCCATCGCCGGCTCTCGCATCTCAGCCTCCGGACGCGCCGTCAAAGCCGTGTGAAGAGCAAGTCCACGTAGGGGTCGATCCGTCTCGTTGAATCCCGGATTGTCATCCGCCCAACCCCGCCCGCCCCGTCAGAATTCACGCGCGTCGGCCGGGACCCGGCCCGGCGATCCTTTTCTTGTATTCACCAAACCTTCATGGTGGATCGCTACAATGGTTGCCCAGACCTGAATGACCAGCAACTTCACAGGGAACTCACCAGGATGAGAATCACGCAAAGGCTCTACCAGCCGATCGGCCTGATCGTGGTGGCCGCGGCCGTTGCCGGCTGCGGAGGAGGCGGACCCGCCGGTGCGCTGTCGCCCGCTTCCACGATCATCGTCGACGGATCGAGCACGGTTTATCGGATCAGCATGGCCGCCCGCGACGCGTTCCGGAGCGTCGATCCGGCGGTGGTCGTGGTCGTCGATTATCACGGGACGGGCGCCGGCTTCGACCGCTATCTCGAAGGCGAGGTCGACATCATCGACGCCTCGCGCGCCGCCAAGGCGAGCGAGGAGTCCCGCGCCAAGGCCCAGGGCATCGAGTGGACGCGATTCCTGGTGGGCTACGATGGAATCACGCTGGTCGTCAACCGCAAGAACGACTTTGTCAAATCGCTGACGGTCGAGCAGTTGAAGGCGCTCTGGGCGCCGGCAAGCAAGATCAGCACCTGGAAAGACCTCGATCCCTCATGGCCAGCTCGCAAGATCGTGCTGTACTCGCCCGACAACGACTCGGGTACCTTCGATTTCTTCACCGAGGCCGTGGTCGGCGAGGCCAAGAGCCAGCGCGACGATGTGCAGCAGAGCTCCGACGACAATATCCTGGTGATCGGGGTCAAGAACGACACCGACGGGCTGGGCTACTTTGGCTACGCCTATTATGCGGCCAATCAAGACAAGCTGCACGCGGTGGCGGTCCAGAACGGCGCCACCGCCAAGGCCGTGCTGCCGAGCCCGGAGACGATCATCGACAAGACATATGCTCCCCTGTCGCGGCCGCTCTTCATCTACGTGAAGAATTCGGCCGCCCGTCGCCCCGAGGTTGGCAAGTTTATCAAGTATTATCTCGAGAACGTCGAGAAGTTCTCCGAGAAGGGCGGTTACGCCCCTCCGAGCACGGAAGACAAGGCGGCCAACCTGGAGTCGCTCTCCCGGATTCTGTCGGATGCCGGGGCCAAGCCCGAAAAACCCGCCCCGGCGGCGAAGTAAGGATTTCCGTCTTGCCCGCATCTCGCTCGACCACCGGCCTTCTGCCGGCTGCCGCGGAGCCCGACCACTGGCCTGGGCATTCCCGCGCGCTGGCGTTCTGGGAGGGGGCCGTCCACGGAGCCCTGGGCTTGTGCGCCGTGATCACGGTGCTCACGACGGCGGGCATCATCCTGGTCCTGGGCACCCAGAGCATCGAGTTTTTCCGGCATGCGAACGTGGGTCTGGGGGAGTTCTTCTTCGGGACGACGTTGCGGCCCGACGCACGGACTCCCAAGTTCGGGATCGTCCCGCTCCTTTGGGGCACGTTTCTGGTTGCCGCCGGCTCCTCGATGATTGCGCTGCCGATCGGGCTCCTGAGCGCGATCTATCTCAGTGAGTACGCCCCGCGGCCGGTGCGGAGCCTGCTCAAACCCACGCTTGAGCTGCTGGCCGGCGTACCCACGATTGTCTATGGCTATCTGGCGATCCTGCTGGTCACGCCAATGCTCAAGCGCCTGGTCGAGCCGCTGGGCTTTGCTGTCGAGACCTTCAACGCGCTCAGTGCCTGCATCGTGGTCGGCGTGATGATCATTCCGCTCGTCTCTTCGCTCAGTGAAGACGTGCTCTCGGCCGTTCCGCGCGGACTGCGCGAGGCAGCCTTTGGCCTGGGTGCGACCAAGTTCGAGGTTTCGACCCGGATCGTGCTCCCTGCCGCACTCTCGGGGGTCTTTGCCTCATTCATCCTGGCAGTCAGCCGGGCCGTCGGCGAGACGATGGCCGTCGTGCTCGCCGCCGGGATGCGCCCCCAGATCACCCTGAACCCGCTCACCTCGATCGAAACGATGACCACGTACATCGTCCAGATCATCAGCGGCGACGCGTCCTACGGTGAGCCCAAGTATCTCTCTCTGTTCGCCGTCGGGCTCACGCTCTTTGCCGTCACACTCGTGCTCAACATCGTCTCAGGATGGGTCCTGCGGCACTTTCGCGAGGTTTATCAATGAGCCGGTCGCTCGAGCCACGCTTCCGTCCCGACCGGCTGTTCAGGCGGGTGCTTGGTCCGATATTCGGCGCGGCATGCCTGGTGGCGACGTGCACGGGGGTCGTGGTCCTTGTCGTGCTCCTGGGCTCGATCGTGGCGGCGGCGCTCGGGGGTCCGCCGTCTCACCCCTGGTATGCAATCGGCCCGGCGGTCGCCGAGCTGGCTGCTCTGTTGCGCAGGCTGGCTTCGGCGTCACAGTCGCTCGACCCGGCGGAAGCCGGGTTCCGGGTCGGGATCGCCGGCAGCCTCTGGCTGCTGGGTCTGGTCGCCGTGCTGGGAATTCCGGTCGGCGTGGGTGCGGGAGTCTACCTCGAAGAGTACGCCCCGCCGGGCCGGCTGCGCCGGACCATTCAGACCAATATCGCCAACCTGGCCGGAGTCCCGTCGATCGTTTACGGGATCCTCGGGCTGGCGGTCTTCGTCCGGGCTTTCGGCGTCAAGGCTCTCGCTCTCGGTCCAACCCTCCTGGCGGGGGTCTTGACCCTCAGTCTCTTGATCCTGCCGATCATCGTGATCACGACGCAGGAAGCCCTCCGCGCCGTGCCTGGGTCGCTTCGCCAGGCTGCGCTTGCCCTGGGCGCAACGCGCTGGCAGGTCGTGCGTGATCACGTGCTTCCGTCGGCGCTGCCCGGCATCCTGACCGGCACGATCCTCGGTTTGTCGTGCGCGGTCGGCGAAACCGCACCGCTGCTCATGGTCGGGGCCGCCGGCTCGATCTTGCAGCTCCCCAAGGGACCGCTGGATCGCTACTCGGCACTCCCGGTTGAGATTTACAACTACGCGAAGCAGCCCGAGATCCGATTTCAGACCGTCGCCGCCGGTGGTATTCTGATCCTGGTGACGATCTTGCTTTTGATGAATGCGACCGCCATTGTGATCCGGAGCCGGTTCCGGCGTTATCATTGACGGCCGGACTGCACTTTGGCCGCAGCCCGATTGATGAGACCATTCATGAGCGTTTCCGAATCCCGCACCGGATCGATGCCCACAAACTCGCCGGCCGGGCCGCGCGCGTCTGAAGAGACTCGCCGGCTCGAAGGGAATGTCTTCTCCACCCGCGGGCTCTCTGTCTGGTATGGTAAGACGGCCGCGATCAAGGATATCACGATCGACATTCCGCGGAACAAGATCACCGCCATGATCGGTCCGTCGGGCTGCGGCAAGAGCACGTTGCTGCGCACTTTCAACCGGATGAACGACCTGATCACCGGCTCGCGGATGGAGGGGGAAGTCCGGTTCGACGGCGAACTGATCTCCGGCCCGGAGATCGACCCAGTGATCTTGCGGCGCCGCGTCGGCATGGTTTTCCAGAAGCCAAACCCGTTTCCCAAGAGCGTGTACAACAACGTCGCGTGGGGAGCGCGGATCAACGGCTACCGCGGCGACATGGACGAGCTGGTCGAGCGGTCGCTCCGGCGCGCCGCCCTGTGGGACGAAGTCAAGAACAAGCTCAACCGCTCCGGACTCGAACTGTCTGGCGGTCAGCAGCAGCGGCTCTGCATCGCCAGAACGCTCGCCGTCGAGCCCGAAGTGATCTTGATGGACGAGCCATGCTCCGCGCTGGACCCGATCGCCACCGCCCGCGTCGAAAACCTGATGGACGACCTCAAGAAAGATTACACGATCGTCATCGTCACCCATAACATGCAGCAAGCTCGGCGCGTCAGCGACTTGACGGCGTGCCTGATGCTCGACGACGCGTCGATCGAGGGACATCGAACCGGCATCCTCGCGGAATTCAGCCCGACCGATGTGCTCTTCACGAATCCTAAAGACAAACGCACCGAAGCCTACATCACCGGACGCATCGGCTGACTTTCACCAGGAGAATACGTTTGAAGGGCGGCTCGATCACCCGCGGCCTGTTCGCATTGGTTTCGGCCCTGGCCGGCCTACACCTCCATGACCGGTCAGGCGCCGCGGCCGAGCCCAGTTCAGCGTCTTCGTCTTACGCCGATCGCTGGATCTATTGCAGCTTCAACCTCCAGGTCGACCACTCGGTCGACGACCTGACCAGCCTCTTCGACCGTGCCAGGCGCAGCGGGTACACCGGCGTCGTGCTTGCCGATTACAAGTTTCAGGTCCTTTATCGGGTGCTCGACTTTTATTTTCGGAACGTCGAGAAAGTCAAGGTTGCGGCCGCACGCGCCGGCATCGAGCTGATTCCAGCGGTTTTCTCGATCGGCTACAGCAACGGCATCCTCGCCCAGGATCCCAATTTGGCCGAGGGACTGGAGGTCGTCGATCAGCCATACGTCGTCACGAGTCGAGTTGACCAAAGCGCAGGGAAAGGGAACACCGCCCTGTCCCGAGCGGGACGCCTCGAGGCCGTCCTCGATTCCAGGCCGGCGGTCAAGTTGCGCAACGGCGGACTCGAAGAGATCAAAGTCGGTGACCAATTTGCCGGCTTCTCCTTCCAGGACGACCCGGGGGCTGGCACATTCGCGGATCGCTCGGTATTTCATTCCGGCAGTATCTCTTGCCGGCTCGAGCCCAGCTCGACCGCCAAGGAACACACCGCGGTCAACCTGCGGCTGATCCAGTCCGTCGCCGTCCGTCCCCATACGGCCTATCGATTTTCCTGCTGGGTCAAGACGCGCGACCTTACGGCCGCCGGCTCCTTTCATCTGCTGGCCCTGGGGGCAGGCCAGGGCGGGCGCCAGCTCACTTTTCACGAAGGGGGCCTCGAAAGAACCCAGGACTGGAAGCGGATTGACGTTGTCTTCAACAGCCTCGATCACCGCGAGGTCAACGTCTACGCGGGCATCTGGGGGCCGAGCAAAGGGACCCTGTGGCTCGACGACCTCGCGCTCGAAGAGCTCGCACTGGTCAACGTGTTGCGCCGCGGGGTGCCCATTCTCGGTCAAGTCGGCCGACGGCAAGACAACCTTCGAGGAAGGCCGCGACTACGACAAACTCGCCGACCCCAAGCTCGGGCAGGTCCCCTGGGAGGGTGAGTTCGAGTTTGACCATCCGGGGCCCACGATCCAGATCCGGCCGCGCTCCCGCATCAAGAGCGGTGACCGGCTCCGCGTGAGCTGGTATCACCCGGTCATCACTCACGGTTCTCAGGTCATGTGCTGCTTGAGCGAGCCCAAGCTCGAGCAGATCCTGCGTGACCAAGCCAGACGCGTCAACAGCGTGTTCCACCCCAAGACGTTCTTCATGTCGCATGACGAGATCCGGGTCGCCAACTGGTGCCGGGCCTGCCAGAACCGCAAGCTGAGCCCCGGCCAGCTCCTGGCCGAGAATGCACGCCAGTGCACCGCGCTTCTCAAGTCGCTCAACCCCCGGGCGCGGGTCGTCGTCTGGTCCGACATGTTCGATCCGTTTCACAACGCCGTCGACGACTACTACCTCGTGAATGGCTCGCTCAAAGGATCATGGGAAGGCCTCTCCAAGAACGTGATCGTCGTCAACTGGAACAGCGGCAAGGCCAGGAACAGCCTCTCGTTCTTCGCCGGCCGCGGCCACGAGCAGGTCATCGCTGGTTACTACGACGGCGACGATGTGACAAACTTCCGGGAATGGGACACTGCCGCGCGCGGCATTGCCGGAGTAACCGGCTTCATGTACACGACCTGGCAGGGAAATTACAACCTGCTCGAGCGCTACGGTGAGGCGATGCGCAACCGGCAGAACCCGTGAGAGTTGAGCGGCCGGGTCGCCGGCATCTCGGCGGCACCCGCGTCCGGAAGAAGGACGTCTCTCGCAGGCGCGCCGAGCAGGGGATATGATAGCTCTCGGCGCCGGCGAGCCCATGTGCGGTGCCCGTGACGGAAGAGAGGCTTTTCTCGTGCTGATATGCGGGGATCACGCGGTTCCCGTCACATTTTCAACCGACTTGGGACACAACTCATGCACGACAAGATGGCACTCGCGCCGGCCAATGTCGATCTGACACGGCGGGGGTTTGTGGTCACGTCGCTGGCTGCCGGCTATGCACTGGCGGTGCAGCCGGTTTCCGCCCAGACCATCACGACCGATACCAAGGGACTGAAAGCCGGCGAGGTGAAGATCAAGGTCGCCGATGGCGAAATCCCTGCCTACCGCGCACTTCCGGAGGGGGCCGGCCCGTTCCCCGTCATCCTGGTCGTGCAGGAGATCTTCGGCGTGCACGAGCACATCAAGGACATCTGCCGGCGTCTTGCGAAGCTCGGCTATCTGGCCATCGCGCCCGAGCTCTACGCCAGGCAGGGCGATGTGTCGAAGATCGAGGACTTCCGCGAGATCATCAACAAGGTCGTCTCGAAGGTCCCCGACGCGCAGGTCATGTCAGACCTTGATGCGACGGTCGCCTGGGCCAAGGAGACCGGCAAGGCAGACGTGGCGAAGCTGGGCATGACCGGTTTCTGCTGGGGAGGCCGGATCGTCTGGATGTACGCAGCCCACAATCCCGACCTCAAGGCCGGTGCGGCCTGGTACGGCAGGCTGACCGGCGATGCCGACGAGCTGCACCCCAAGCATCCCCTCGACATCGCTGCCTCGATCAAAGCGCCCATCCTCGGCCTCTATGGCGCAGCCGACCGCAGCATCCCGGTGGAATCGGTCGAAAAGATGCGCGCGGCCTTGAAGGATGCTGGTCGAACTACCGAGATCATTGTCTATCCGGATACCCAGCACGGCTTCTTCGCCGACTACCGCCCCTTCTTCCACAAAGCCAATGCGGAAGATGGTTGGAAACGGATGCTGGACTGGTTCAAGAAGTATGGTGTGGCCTGAGCCGAACTGACTCCCTGAGATGAATCATCTTCCACGACTCGGCTGGATTGGCCGCCACAAGATCGGGACTGCGCTCTTAGCCACAGCCTTGCTTGCCATGGCTGCGGCGAACGGGATTGCCTGGTTCTACCCGCACGGACCTGAAATGGATGCGGTCCTGGCTTCCGCGACCGAGGTGCACGCCGCGGCGAAAAAACTGCTCGAATCGAACGAGCCAGCCGGCGCTCTGGACCGCTGCCAGCAAGTCATCGAGATCCTGGATCGTGTGCCGGCTCACGTCCAGGACAACGAACGCTATCAGTTCGAGCGCGGCGCGGCATTCGAGACCCGCGGGTTGATCCAGATCGCCAGCGATCGGCCCGATCTTGCTGCCGACGATTATCGGCTAGCGCTCGAGATCTGGACAAAGCTGATCGTCCGGGACCAGAGCAATATCGAGCTGCGCCAGCGGGTGGCTCGCTGCGCTGCCCGGATGGCAGCGATCCTTGTCAAGCTCGGCCGCTGGGACGAAGCTGAGAAAACTCTCGACCGCGGCGACTCCGTTTGCGAGATGCGGTTGATGGGCTCGACCCCCGATCCGCGGATCGATCACGAATGGGTGGATATCCTGAACCAGAGCGGAATGTTGTTGTTGCATAAGTGCGAATGGACCGACGCGATCGAGCGGTTCACGACTGCCGAGCGCACGCAGAAGGACTTGTGCGCACAGCACGCGCAATTGCAGGAACCGGATCTCGGGATGGGCGAGGATCGTCGAGCGCCTGATCAAGGTTATGATCAACAAGGCGAAGGCTCAGATGGCCGGAAATCGACTGGCCGACGCCGAGCGGGTGCTCATAGATGCTCGCGATCTTGGCGAACAGCTCCGGCGCGATTACCCGGCCACAACCCGGTATCACGATGTTGCCGCCACGATCCTCGACAGCCTCGCCGAGCTGATCTCGAAAGACCCCAAGCGAATAAGAGAAGTGCGTGGATTGCTGGAGAAATCCCTCTCGATCCGGGAGAAGTACGCCGCGGAACCTGGTGCACAAAAGGAGAATCTCCTTCGTCTGACGGAGACGTATGGCAGCCTGGCCGAGCTGTTCCTCGCGGAAAAGTTGGTCACCGAAGCCGAGGCGTATGAGCGAAAGGCGCTCGTCCACGCCGCCCGGCTCGAGCAAGAGCACCCGAACGACCTGGAGCTCCGTTTCGAGCACGGGCGGTCGCTGCACAATCTTGCTGACTTGTTGAGAGAGCGCGGCCGCTCGGACGAAGCGCTTCCCATTGCGCGCCAGGCCGTCGCACGGCTCGTCTCCGTGTACAAGGAGAATGTGCTCGATCCCGACCATCGCAGGGCGCTCGGCTACGCCTACTGGGCCCTCTGCACGCTCGAGCTGAGCCGCGGCGATCATCGAGCTGCCGCGGCCATAGTTGACGCGTATCAGAAAATCGAGCCGAGCGGATACGAGGAGGCGTACGAGTCCGCGCGATTCCTCTGCCGTGCGATTCCGCTCTGCCGCCAGGATCGGAGGATACCCGCGGAAGAGCGCGAGAACCTGGCTCAGTCTTACGCGGATCGGGCGATCGCTGCGCTTGAGACCGCGTCCCACAGCGGTTTCCACGACCTGAACGAGCTCAAGACCTCGCACATCTACGACCCGCTCCGCGGTCGTCCGGAATTTGCAAGCATCGTCCAGCGCGTTGCCGCGATCGTCGAAGCACTTTCCGAGTGAGACGGGAGACCGGGGATGTCCAACCAGCCGGACAAGGGGAAGCGCGATCGCGGCCGGCCGCGTCGCCGCGGGGAATGGGGGGCACACTCGAAGGGCCAACCGGGCGGTGGTCGCCTGCCCGGAGCAGGCTCGCAGCCTGCCCGGAGCGGGCATGGCCCCGGGCCGATCCGCCTGGTGAGACTGGGGGCCGAGGGTGATGACTTCGAGCTGGTCCACCCGAGAGCCGTGGACGAGACTCGGCTCGACTACGAGGAGGGAATCGAGCTCTGGAAGGAGGGCGATCCCGAGTCGGCCCGCGACGCCCTGCGGTACGCCCTTTCGGCCTGCCATGAAAACTTGTGGGTCCACGTGGCGCTGGGGCAGATCGCGCTTGCGGAGTTTCGCGATCCTGGCGCTGGCGCGCGGGCACTTCGGTTATGCAATCTCTCTGGTCGAGCGTGCCCTGCCGCGCGGATTCGCCGGCCGGCTGCCGCACGAGCGACCCAGCAATCGCCCGTTTTATGAGGCCGTGACGGATTGGTCGAGTGCCTGGAGGCGCTGGGCAGGCATGGCGATTGCGCCGGCCTGCGCGCGCTGCGCGATCGCCTTCTGAGGGGCCGTCCATGATGGGGCTGCGGGATTGGATTCGTGGGCCCCTGGAGCGGGCGCGTCGTCGGCAGTCGGTTTTTTCGACTTTAGGGATTTTTCGGACTTGCAGGGATTCGCCGGATCGGTATAGAACGACCGCAGAACGGGGCTCACAAGCCGAAGGAATGGCCTGGCACTCACGTCCGTTGCAACCGTGCCGACGGAAAGGAAACCGAACGTCGATGAGCACTGTTGGCGAGGCGATCGTGTCAGGGTCATGCCGGAGGCAGCGATCGGGCCAGGCGGGTCTGCGGATCCGCCGTTGACGCCGTCCTGGGCAGTGGTCTCATGATCGTCCGTTCGATCGCCGGAGGCGTGGAAGTCCTCGCGCCGGCGAAGTTAAACCTGTTCTTGGAGGTTCTGGGTCGCAGGCCCGACGGCTATCACGAGATCGAATCGCTGATGGTCGCCGTGAGCCTGTACGATACCTTGACCTTCACCGACGACCCGTCGGGCGAGATCAGCCTGCGGTGTAACGAGCCGACCTTGCCGGTCGGCAGCGACAATCTGGTCGTGATGGCGGCCGAGCGTCTGCAGGCAGTCGGCGGGCAGTCCTTCGAGGAGCGCGGATCGTGCTCGAACAAGGCGATCCCGGCACAAGCGGGGCTGGCTGGCGGCTCGAGCGACGCGGCGGCGACGCTCGCGGCGCTGGACCGGCTCTGGGATCTCCAGACGCCGCCCGAACGGCTTCGATGCCTTGGCGGCGGAGATCGGCAGCGACGTGGCCTTCTTCACGCACGCACCGGCCGCGGTCTGTCGCGGGCGGGGTGAGCGGGTGGAGCCGGTTCCTCTCAAGGATGAGCTATCACTTTGTCTTGGTTTGTCCGCCGGTCGGAATGAGCACGGCCGACGTTTACCGCCATGTGGTTCCACCCGAACGGCCGCGGCCGATCGGGCCGGTTCTGGAGGCCCTGGCACACGGTGGACCGACTGATCTGGGTCGAAGCCTGTTCAATCGGCTTCAACCGGTCGCCGAGGCGCTGCGGCCCGAATTGACTCGGGTTCGAGACGCCCTGGCGAGCCTGGGCCCGTTGCTCGACGGGTCTCATGATGAGTGGCAGCGGCTCGGCCTATTTCGGGCTGTGCCGCACTTCGGCCGCGGCGCGCCACGCCGCGGACATCCTCGAACCGCTCGGACTAGGATGGGTCCGGGTCGTGACCTGCGGCCCCTGAGCAGAAAACGCCCCGTAAAGGAGTACCGGCTGTGGAGATCACTGAAGTCCGCATCAAGCTCATGGAAGACAACTCGGGCAGCAACGAACGGTTGCAAGCCTTTTGTAGTATCACTTTCGACGACATGTTCGTCATCCGCGACCTGAAGATCATCGAAGGCGCCAAGGGTTTCTTCGTGGCGATGCCGTCGCGCAAGCTGACCGATCGCTGCCACAACTGTGGCACGAAGAACCACCTGCGGAGCCGCTTCTGCAACCAGTGCGGATGCCGGCTCGACGAAAACCGCGCGCTTGCGCGACGCCGACGGGCGAGCCAAGCTGCACGCCGACATCGCCCATCCGATCAACTCGATGTGCCGCGAGAAGATCCAGGCGGCCGTCCTGGCCTCCTACGCCGAGGAGCTCGAACGCTCCAAGATGCCCGGCTACGTCTCGCGGTACGATGAATACGAAGCCGACGAATTCGACCTTCAATACGAGGGACAGGCCGCCGGTCCGCCGATGTCGGCCGGCAATGAGCCCCCGCTGCGCCGGGGACCGCTCCGCGGCCACACCCAGCATGCCCGCGGCAATCAGTCCGTCCTCCGCGGCCCGCACGTCTCCGCTCGCAAGGAGAGCACCACCGAAGGGATCGGCTCCGACCACCATCACATCATCGCGGCGAGTCGTCTTCTTTCGGCAGCGGTCTCTGAATTCCAGTTCCCGCGCACGTCTGTTCCCACTTCTTGCTCTCTCTTCCCAGCTCGAGCGCAGCAGCACCACACCCGGCGTCATCTCCATCCTCAGCCATCGCCCGACTTTTCGCCCATCCGACCCGGCGCATCGCGGTTTCCCCCGCTGCGCCGGGTCGGTATTCTGTGTCTGGCTTGGCATGAGGCACAGCCGATTTTCTTGAAGACTTCCATTCTAAGCTTAGACCGCACCGCCCGGATCAGGCCGAATCTTGAGCGACGTGAGCCTGCCACCTCCTGGAGAACCCCAGTCAGGGACCGCCGGACTTCCGCCTCGTGTTCGTACCCGTACCAGGGCCTGGCTGATGCGAGTCGTTCGTGTCGTTCTGGCGTCTTACCTTGGTGTAGTGACCGTGCTCTTCTCGATTCAGACTCGGCTGATCTTCCCGGGAGCCAGCACCCAGGGAGAGTCGGTTGCCGAGGTCCATCCGCGGCCGGGCACCGAGCTCTTGAACCTCACGACCACGCGGGGCGAACGTGTCGTCGCCTTGTACGGGCCGGCCCTTGCGCCGGACGGACGCCCTGATCAGGATGCCGCGCATCGCCCCACGATGATCTACTTCTATGGCAACGGAGATTGTTTGAGCGAATGCACCGGGCATCTTGAAACATTTCGTCGGCTGGGGTTGAACGTCGTCATCCCCGAATATGTGGGTTATGGAATGAGCGGCGGCAGCCCTTCCGAGAAGGGGTGTCAGGGGACTGCCGACGCCGTCTACGATTACCTGATCACCACCGGCCGGGCCGATCCCGCGCGGATCATCTCCGCAGGTTGGTCGCTGGGAGGGGCCGTCGCCGTCGATCTGGCCTCGCGCCGCCGGGTCGGCGGACTGATTGCGTTCTCTTCGTTCACGAGCATGGTCGACATGTCGCACCGAATTCTACCGCTGGTGCCGGCCAGACTTCTGTTGCGGCACCGGTTCGAGAGCCTGAAAAAGATCCAGCACATCACCTGCCCGATCCTGATCGGTCACGGCCGGCTCGATCGCGTCATTCCTTTCGACATGGGCGAGGAGCTCGCAGCCCGGGCCAAAGGTCCCGTGACCACCCTGTGGATCGATCAGGCCGAGCACAATGACTTCTTCAGAGTGGGCGGGAAACGAGTTGAGCAGGCGATGGCGAAATTTGCCCGCGACTGCCAGTGGCCCCTGATCGGTTCTTCCATATTCGACTCCAGTTCCCGCTCGAGTGCACTCTTCATTCGCCGGAACACGCCATCCCAGTCGCCGAGCTTGGTCTGGCGGAAAAGTCTCATGGTCGGATACCACGGCGTGTCGTCGCGGCCGCAGGGCCAGCGCCAATCGCTCGCCAAGGCGATGCCGACCCAGACTTGCAAGCCGAGACCCCCCGCCAGATGCGCCACCGCCGTATCGGGAGTAATGACGAGGTCGAGATGGGTCATGATGGCGGCGGTTGTGGTGAAGTCGCTACGGCGCGGGCCGGTCAGCTCGGTGACCGGGAGCCGCCCGGCCCACGCACGGAGCTGATCCACGCCGTGTTCGGTCTGCAGGGAGACCAGTCGGACGCCCGGCAACTCTGCCAGCGGGGCAAATTGAGAGAGGGGGAACGATCTCCAGCGATCCGCAAGATGCTCGGGGTTTCCCTGCCAGGCTATCCCGATCAGGAACGGTTTCGCCGATCGGCTGGGACTGGGTGTCTCGGCCGGCGCTGCACCTCGGTCGCGGTCGATCGACAGAGTCCGAGCCAGTTCGGAGCGCCAGTGCTCGATGAGCATCGGGTCGGTCGCCAGATAGGGCACTTGCGCCGGTACGGTGGCCATCGTCGTCCCGAAGATCGCGGGCAGACTGAGCATCGGCGCGTGGATCTGACAGTCTGGCACGAAACTGGACGCATCGAAAGCCATGTCGACTCCGTCACAGCGTGCCACCAGTCGCAAGAGTGACGCTGGGCACTGCACCACGACCCGGCCGCCTCGTCGCTTGACCATCGGTGCGAACCGGATGAATTGCAGCGTGTCACCGTATCCTTGCTCGGCGTGCAACAGGATCGACCGGCCGCGAAAGTGATCGCCGTTCCAGAACGTCCGGTTAACGCGACTGCCGACGTAGTCCGGACACTTGAACCGCCATTCGTGCTCGGCCCAGCCGCGCTCGTACTGGCCGCTCGCGAGCAGTGCATACGCAAGATTCCTGTGCAACTGGGGAGACTCGGGATTGCTGCCGAGCGCCTCGTCGTAGACGACGACTGCCTGTTCCCACCTCCCCAGGCGGCTGAGATTCATGCCGATGTTCTGGAGCGCGTCCGCCGAGTCGGGCCTGAGCTGATGCGCGGCGACCAGCCAACCCATCGCCTCGTCAAGCTTTCCCTGCTCCGAAAACACAACCCCCAGGTTCATGATCGCTTCGAAGCCGTCGGGCTGGATCAGGAGCGCCATCCGGTAATACTCGGCGGCCTCATCGAACCGGCGCTGCTCATGGACGGCCAACCCCAGGTTGGCGAGGGTCTTGTAGTTATGCGGGTTGATCTGATGCGCCCGGCGGTAGATTGCCTCGGCTTCATCCAGCCGCTTCTGCCGCCAGACCGCCATTCCGAGATCGTTCAAGATATCGGCATCGTCGGGCCGACGGCGGGCCGCCTCTCGCAAGAGAGCCTCCGCATCCACATAACGCTGTTGCAGGAGCAGTTTGATCGCCGCGTCGCGATGACTGGCCGCCAGTTCATGATCGACTTCCGGCGTGCGCGGCCCAACGGCCGTGGCGTCCTCGACCTGTTCCACCTGGAACACGGGCATCTCCGCTCCTCCTCTCTGGAACTGAGTGAGGAGCAGATTAAAACCCGATTGTCCTACTTTTCCAAGCCCAACTCGTGGTCTTCTGGCTGCGGCTTCACACTTCTGCCAGAGGCTCCCGTGAATCGCCGAACTCGTCGAGGTGCAGCCCGGCCTTGTCGAGAAGCGAGAGATACAGGCTGCACATCTTGCGGTTGGGCTTGCCGCGGTAGTCGAGCACCCGGCCGCCCTTGAGCCGGCCGCCGGCCCCGCCCAGGACGACCACCGGGAGCTGGGTCGCGTCGTGGTTGCCGTTGAGCATGCTCGAGCAGAACAGGATCATCGAGTTGTCCAGGCCGTCCGGTCGCCTTCGCGGATAGCGTCGAGCTTCCGCGCGATATAGGCGACCTGCTTCAGGAAGAACTGATTGACCTTCAGCCAGTCGGCGGTGTCGGAGTGCGAGAGCAGGTGGTGGATCATGTAGTCGACGCCCAGGTTCGGGAACCGCAGCGAGCTGTGGTCGTTGTTGAGCTTGAGGGTGCAGATCCGCGTGGTGTCGGTCTGGAAGCCAAGCACGAGGATGTCGCACATCAGGCGCATGTGCTCGCCGATATCCTGAGGAATGCCATCGGCGGGGCGCGGCATGTTCGGCTGGTCGAGAGTCGGCCGCCAGCCTTGCAGCTCGCCGCGCTGGCCTGCCCGCTCGATCCGTTGTTCGACCTCGCGGACCGAATCGAGATACTCGTCGAGCTTGCGCTGGTCGGCTAGAGCTGACCGGCACGGCGGAAGTCGCGAGCGTCGGAGAGCACGGCATCGAGCACGCTCTTGTCGCCGCGCTTCGGCCTCATCGCGGAACAGGCGGTCGAACGCCAGCGCGGGGTAGAGCTCCAGCGGAGTCGGCGTCGTCGGCGACGTCCAGGAGATGTGCGAGCTGTAGAGCATCGAATAATTCTTGTGCACCGACGGATTCGACTTCTCGCAGCGCGAGCACCAGGCTGGGAACCTTGGTCGACTGGCCGTGTGCGCGCGCCAGCAACTGGTCGAAGCTCGTGCCCGAGCGGATCTCGCCGCCGGAGGCCAGCGGAGCGCCCGAGAGCAAGTTGCCCGTCTGCGAGCTGTGGATGTTGCCCTTCTGGGCCTCGGCGTTATAGAGACCGCGGATGAACAGCATCTTCTCGCGAAAATCGGCGAGCGGCGCGAGCACCTGGCCCAGCTCCATATTTGCCCCGCTACCCTTGCGCCCACCACTCGCGGCTGTGGAAGCCGTTGCCCGCGAACAGCACCGCCAGGCGCACCGGTGCCTCGCTCGCAGCTCGGGCCGCTTTGACTCGTCGCCCCAGACCCGGAGCGATTCCATCCAGGGCAGCGCCATGCTCACGCCGGCGCCGCGGAGGAACGTGCGGCGCGAAAAGCTCTGTTCGTTCATCGGTTACCTCGCGGAGCGAAAACGCCTTGAAACTCGTACTCTGTTCTATCGGTCTTCTACGGGCGGGCACGCTTGATTCATGAGCCGCTTGCATCCTTGCCGCGAATCTCGCGGAACTGACGGCTGGCGACGACGGACTCGAAGCGCGGCCGATAACCGATAGTCGTTCTTCTTGAGCGCTCGCTCCATCTCTTCGAGCAAAGGTCGATCGGAGAGCTGGATTCCGCGGCCCAGGGCATAGCCCAGCAGCTTGCGGCAAAACTGGCGGATGAACGCATCGCGCCGCGTCGTGACCAGGTAGTGCCGCAGGCCGTCGAGACCGTCGAATTCCGTGCCGTCGCGAAGTGCGAGCGAGTGTCGATCGGCCGGTCGCCCAGGTCGCGATCGCGGCGGCGGCCGATCGCGTCGTAGGCCTCGAGCGCATAACCGAACGCGTCGATGCGCGACGTGGCAACTCGCGCACCGCGGGTCGCTCGTGTGCCGTTCGACGAGCTGGCGCACCGTGAGCCCCTGGGTCGCCGCCTCGTCGTCCGGGCAGCACGCGGGACGTTCTTGGGCGGTCGGGGCAGCCGCTCGCCCAGCAGGACTTCCGACACCCAGTTGCCCCGCAGAATCGGGCTGGTGCGCGAGGCGCCCGACTGCTTTGCCAGCGTCGCCGCCAGGCCCAGGATTCCCCCGCGGCCGTACTTGCTGACTCCGTCCACTCGCCGCCACTCTGGGCCCGCGACGCCCGGAATGCCGTAGTGCTTCGCCAGATCTTCGTTCAAGAACGTATGATCGCCGTCGAAAACCGAGAGCACCGAACCGTCGTTTTGAAACAGGTCCGTGAAAAAAGAATCGCCTCTTCATGCATCGCGCCTTTGCAGCTCGCGCGAATGTCGGGAAGTGCCGCTGGCTTTTTTCGTCGAGCGAGTCGAAGTCGTAAATGTGCAGCCACTGGCAGGCGAACTCGGTCGCCAGCCGGCGAATCCGCGGATCTTTGAACATCCGCCGGGCCTGGGCCGCGAGCACGTCGCGGTCGCATGCAGACTGTCCGGACGCGGCAGCCGCTCGCAGCTCGTCATCGGGCATCGACGACCAGAGGAAATAGCTGAGACGGCTCGCCAGCTCCCAGTCGGAGACCGGCGCCGCCTTGGCGCCCGGCGGCGGCGTTCTCGAGCCGGTAAAGGAACGCGGGCGACACCAGCACCCGGGCCAGCACCAGCCGGATCGCCTCGTCATGGGGGATCTCCTCGCTTGCGCAGTACGCCGTAGAGGTCGCGAAGCTCGCCTGCCTCGCCGGCGTGAGAGCGGCCGGCGAAACGCCCGGCCTGCAAGCGCGATCGACCGCGTCGAGATGGCGAGGCTCGGCTGTCGACGAGCTGCCGGCGGAACGCCGCGGCCCGGTCGTTGATCGGCTTGCGCAACGGCTCGAACACCTTGGGATCGGCGTCCTGGCTGGCATATTCCAGGAGCTGCTGAAACGCATCGACCAGCGTGAGTGCGTCCTGGCTGACGAAGTGCAGCTCGGCCCACAGCCGGTCGAGCTCGGCGGTCTGGGCTCTGATCGAGCATCAGCCGGCGCAGGTGGTCGTCCTCACGATAAAAGAGGGTGAGCGTGATGACCTCGTCCACCGGCACGATCTTGGTGTAGCACAAGGCCGGCGGGAAAACCTGGCGGATGGTATCGAACGCCGCCTCGAACCGCCGTCGGGCGTTCGATCCCCCCAAGGCGACGACCGGCAAGTCGGGCGACACGCCCTTGTTCGCAGCGGGCCGGCTCGAGCAGCAACTGCAAGCTGGACACTTCCTTCAGCAGCCGCTCCCTTTTCGAGCGCGCCGCCGGTGACGAGCTCGCAGCCTGCAGACCAGGTCGGCAGGCAGCCGTATTTCGAGGACGCTGGGAGCGTGCACGCCGATACTGGCCGGGTCGATCGCCGGGCCACCCGGCTGGGTTCCAAACCGGCGCGGATCGAGCCCGATCGCCGTGACCGTCGCGGTCGCCGCCGCGGCCGTCGTTCCGCTTGAGCGAAACAGGCTCAGGAGCGGTCCCCGCAGCGAGGTGAGCTGGCGATAGAGCAGGCGGTCCGGTTGCTGGCTCGCCGCGGGGCGGCCGGTGGTCAGCAAGTCTTGGATTGCCAGAGCAAGCTGGTGTTTCTCCCGATCGGTGCCGGCCGATTGCCATGGGCCAGGAGCGAACCCGCCGGAATGACGGCGTCGCTCGAGTCGCCGTTATCGGCCTCGCTGTAGAAGTGCCAGACCCCGGCATTGCCGTACGTGTCAGCGTGGGGATTGCCCGCGAGAATGTCCGGCGAAACCTCACGTGCCAGGCTCCACGTCCGTCCGCCGCCACTCAACGTCAAGTCAACGGCGGTCAGGTCGCACGAGTGATTGTCATCGCGCGGGCCGATCACCAGCGAGATGAGGTCGCCCGGCTGGACGGCCACGTCCTTGACGGGGCCGACCGTCACCTCCGCCGCTCCCTGGGCAACGCCGGCGGCAAGCTTCTGTCGGACCGCGCCGCGCCGCAGCTCGAGCGACCAGGTGACGCCGTTGCCGCATTCCGGGTGAGCATGCTGAACCCGGCCGGCGATTTGCAGCACCGCGCCGGCCGGGCTCCGCCAGCCGACCGCCACTTCGAAGCGTCGGCGTCGGGTGCACGGCCACGCTGTGCGGCTTCATGTTGCCCGGGATCCGCACGTGCTGGCCGGACGAGTTGGCGACGACGATCGGCAGGTCCGGCGAACCCCATCCCTTGACGAACTCGTAGCCCGCGGACTTCTCGATCCTGGTCTTGAGCAGCGCGTCGATCTTTACGTTTGGTCGCTCCGAGCCGATGCCGAGGTAGTCAAGCCAGGCCGCCAGGATCTTCGGTTCAACTCCATACCGCTTGGCGAGCTCGTGCCGGTCAGAGTGGCCATTTGCAGCGCTCGCTTCGGCGGCCGCGTCCAGGCAATTCGCCGATGCGGCGAAGGCCCGCCCGCGCAGCTCCGCCAGCTCACTTGCGACTCCTCGCACGTCGCGCAAGAGCAAATCTGGCCTCCCCGGCGCGGTGAGGCGCGGCTTATCCCAGACGACAAGGTCGTGCTCGTGACCGTCGCCGGCGTCGCCCGCCGCGAGGTAGAGCGTGATCTCGCCCGAGCCGAGCTCGGGTATCTTGAGCCGCAGCTCTTCTTGATCCACCACGGGGCTGACCGGCTCCATCCAGGCCTTCGGACCGCCGAGCTTGCCGATCTGGCCGACGCTGGTGAATCGCCAGAGAGCCTTCTGCCAGCGCGCGATCTCGGCGGCGAGTGCTGACGCTTCGTCGACGCGGGCAGTCCGCCAACGGTCCCGTATCCCGTCGAGGATCGGCAACGCTGGGCCGCCGTTCAACGTCGACCAGAGTGTCTGTAGATATTTCGCGTTCAGGCCCTCGTCCCGCGCGACGTCGGCCAGGCTCCTGGACCCCGCGGCCAGGGCATCGCGGTTTCGAATCGTGGCGCGCAGGTATCTCTCGACTGGCAAGAGCCCCCCGTCGTTGGTTCCGAAAACGATCCCCTGAAGGTTGACGTGCGTGCCTCCGCCCGACGTCGTGAAGCGGCTGTAGAAGCTCCGGATCCGCGCGAGCAACTCATCGGTCCAGTCTCGACGTGTCGCTCCGGCGGAGAACCGAATGCCGTCGGGCAGGAGAACGGCGTGACCAGCAATCTTTTTGCCGGCGTCAAGGTACTTTGAGAGGAGCGCCGGCGACATCACCAGGGCATTGCCCGTGTTGGTGAAACCCTCCCCCGCCGCGCCATCGGCGGGAAACTCGCGGGCGGGCTGCAGATCGACGCCGGTCAGATCCAACAACGTGTACGAGTACTCTGCATTGCTCAGTCGCCGCAACACCACGGGTCCGGGATCGCCGGCCTGCGCGAGCGATTCGGCTTTCAGGTAGTCGGCGACCCAGGTCTCGAGCCGCTTGCGGCGCTCGGCCCTGGGCTGCGGTGCATCCTTCGGCGGCATCTCCCCGTTGTCGAGCATCTCGGCGACCTTCAACCAGGTTCGGGTGGACCGCCGGACGTCGTCGATTTTCTCGAACTGCTCCAGGTCAAGCGTCCCTTTTTGCTCGTCGGTCGAGTGGCATTTCAGGCAGCTTTCGCGCAAGATCGGACGGATCTCGCCGACGAACTCGGCTCCGATCTTCTCAAACGACACCCGCTCGTCAGCCAGTCCGCAGACGGGCAGCTCGAAGAGGAGCAAGGCGCCGACGCACCAGCCGGCAAGCCCTGACTGGAGACGATTTTGGCCAATCCTTGAGAGCATGGCGAATTCGCCGACCATTCGTCGCGATCCTCTGGGATGAACCCGGCGTGAATCTCTGAGTGAGGCGCTGCAGGCAGGTTTAACAGGAGCAGAACAAATATTATATCGAAGATTCGGGGATCCAGGAACGCCCTCTTTGTCGGTTCCATTTTTATTAGAACCGATGATGGGTAATCTAAAGCGATGACGGGCTTGCCAAAAGAATCGGAGACCGCGAGCTCCCCGGATCGCCCGGTTGGCGCAAGAGACAGCGACGACCATGGGAAGCCGTCATGCCTGGTGCTACATGGCCTGGGGGGCGGGCCGTACGAGTTGGGTCCGCTCATCTCGGCGCTCGAGGGCGAGGGCCTCAAGGTCTCGGCGCCGATCCTGCCCGGCCACGAAGGGCTCGACCCCGTGATGCCGGCGTCGTCCTGGCGTGAATGGGCTGCTACCGCTGAATCGGCGTTCACACGCCTGGCGGCGGCCGGCGACCCCGTCGTCGTCATTGGTTTCTCAACCGGGGCCACGCTGGCCCTCGACCTCGCGAGCCGCCAGCCCGTTTCGCGCCTGGTCCTGCTGGCTCCTTTTCTGGCGATCCGGTACACCAGGCTGGTCCCCGTGCGGCCGGCGCACATCGTCCGGCTTCTCGCCAGGGTACTCCCGAACCTCACGCGCAGGCCCCCGGCGGTCCGCGACCGCGAAATGCGCAACTGGGCGGCGAAATCAGACCCGTTCCGGACGTTCAATCTGCATGCCACGCTCAGTGCACTCGAACTGATCGACCGGGTCAAACCGCTCGTGCCCACGATTACCGTGCCGACTCTGATCATTCAGGGCCAGCTCGACACGGTGGTCGAGCCCGCTCTGGCCGCCTGGCTCTACCGCAACCTCGGCTCGGCGAAAAAGACGTTTGTGAGCCTGTCCGGCTCTGACCATCTTGTTGCGCTCGATCGCGATCGAGAGCGGTTGATTGCCCTGACAAAGGACTTCATCCTGAGCACCGAACACTGAAATCGTCTTCAGCTCGCCAGCGCTCGCACGGCGCTCGTGAAAATACGCAGGCCGTCTCCCTCGCCGGCGAATCCACCGCGGCGCCGGGTCCACTGCGGATGGAAAAAAGGGTCGATGAACCGCTCGGGGTGCGGCATCAGGCCGAAGATACGGCCGCTCGGGTCGCAGACCCCGGCGACCGCGTATGCCGAGCCGTTCGGATTGGCGGGATATTCCTGCGTCGGCCGCCCATCACAGCCGGCATATTGCAAAACGATCTGACCTGCCGCCCACAGGGTCTCCGGAAACGAGGGAATGGCCGTGGCGAATCGGCCCTCTCCGTGGGCCACAGGCAACTCGATCGGTTCGGAAAACGTGACAAACGGCGACAGCCCACGCCGAGGCAAGAGCCGCACCCAGCGAGCTTCGAATCGGCCGGAATCGTTGGGAGCCAGGGTCGTGGGGCAATGGGCCGTTCCGCCCGGCAGCAGGCCGCTCCGCACCAGAACCTGGAATCCGTTGCAGATCCCTAGCACAAGCCCACCTCGGTCGTGGAACCGCCGCAGGGCCTCGCCCAGCATGCTGCCGATCCGTGCGGCCAGGATCCGGCCCGCGCCCAGGTCGTCCCCGTAGGAAAAGCCGCCGGGAATCGTCAGGATCTGAAACCGATCCAGATCGGCTGGTGCCGCGAGCACCTGGTTGATATGCCGGATCTCTGCGCGTGCCCCCGCCCGCTCGAATGCATGGGCTGTCTCTTCGTCGCAGTTGGTGCCGGGCGCCCGGAGAACGATCGCGCGAGGGTGAGCCATGATTGATTCCAGAACCGTGCAGGTGGGCCGCAAACTGAACGGAAGCCAATCTCTGCCTGAAGCTTGGTCGTGCGGGCCGCGGCTCAGACCTTGTCAATAGGGCGGGTCGCCCGGCCCGAGCTGAGATGCATAATCCGACTCGGAGCGATACGCCAGGTTGCGGCGCAAGAGCTCAGACTCGTAAACCTGCACAACAAAGTCGGCGGCGATCTTGAGCCGGGACGACGTTCCCTTGGTGGGAAAATCGGCTGGAGATCCGCGACGGAACTCGGCGACGCCCACGTGCTTGGAACGGCTCTTGACGTAGTTGATCCCGGGAATCCCATCCGCATCGCCCGAGATTAACAGGGCGATGTCATAGGTATCCTGCAAGGCGACCATGTCCACGGCCAGGCTCGTGTCGAGGCCCTTCTCGTTGACCGTGTGATGCAAGAGGTCAACCTTCCAGTGCCCCTCCTGGCGAATTTCCACGAAGTCGGTGGCAGCCTGGACCCCGTGATAGAACCGCTTCTTCCGCTCCAGCGCGCGCCGCTTGCTCTCGTACCATTCGCGGGTCTCGCTGAAGCAAAGGTTCCAGGCCTCCTCGATCCGGCGGTCCATGGGCAGGTCGGGAAGCCGCCGGCCGGTGTCCTCGAGGTAGGCGTCGCGAAGCCGCGGGTTCATCTCGAACCGAGTCCGCAGCCGAGCTTCGGCCTTGGGGTCGTTCAGGTCCCACTCGTCCATCTTGCCCACGACATACCAGTAGATCCGCGAGTGCTGGGCGGTCGGCCACTCCGCACCATCGGCGAACGTTCGGCCCCAGTAATGCACGCTCTGCTCGAAGACATGGCGATAAAACGCCCCATAATCATCAACGCGAAGATTCAAATGTTTGAGCACCCCGTCGAGGTTTGAGCCGTCGACGAACGTCACGAATCGAAGCATCATGGATTCCTCTGATTTACGTCGTCATGATGTGTATTGTCCATCAGTCCAAATGACCTTTACTTTCCGGCGCTACAATAACCGAGATTTTCGCTCGCGCCGAGTCACGACCAGTCGAGCGAGCGCTGCCAGGCCGCCTTGAGTGCGGCCGTCTCTGCGTCGACCACGACCGAGCCGTCGCGCCCGCGCACCGTCAGGCGCGGCGTCCCTGCCGTGCCCGAGCCAGCGCCCGCAGTCACCTCTCCCAGCCGGCCCACCGGCAAGCCGTCCAGGACGTCAGCCAGCTCCGCATGGTGCTCCGGACGTACCTCGATGATAAACCGGCTCGGCGATTCTGAGAACAGCAGCGCGAAATTGCGACCCGCGTCCGGAGCGTGGGGCACGTCCGAGAGGCTCACCGCGATGCCCAGTCCGCCGGCGATGGCCATCTCGGCCAGGGCCACGGCCAGGCCTCCTTCGCTCAGGTCATGACAGCTTCGTACCAGGCCACGGCAAATCGCCGCGTGCAAGCGATCAAAACACGCCCGCCCGACCTCCGGCTCGACCCGGGGCACGCGTCCTCCAGCCTGAGAGTGGATCTGGGCCCAGAGCGAACCCCCCAGTTCCGCCCGCGTCATGCCCAGGACCAGAAGCAGGTTACCCGCCTCCTTCAGATCCATCGTCACACATGACCGCACGTCGGCAACCTGTCCAATGGCGCTCACGAGCAGGGTCGGCGGGATCGCCAGGCTCCGGCCTTCGTGCACGTATTCGTTGTTCAGGCTGTCCTTGCCTGAGATGAACGGCATCCGGTAGGCCAGTGACAGGTCGCGGCAGGCCCGGGCGGCCAGAACAAGTGCTCCCAGGGTCTCCGGACGCTCGGTGTTGCCCCAGCAGAAATTGTCGAGTAGCGCGATCCGGTCGGGGTCGGCTCCAACGGCCACGCAGTTGCGAATCGCTTCGTCGATCACGCATTCCGCCATCGCAGAAGGGTCGATTTTGCCATACCTCGGGTTGATGCCGCAGCCGACAGCCAGGCCGCGAGTCGACCCGCGCACCGGAAGAACGACGGCCGCGTCTCCGGGCCCGTCGTCGTGCACGCCCAGGAGCGGTTTGAGGACCGTCCTCGCTTGCACTTCGTGATCGTACTGCCGGATGATCCATTCCTTGCTGCAAACGTCCCAGTGCGATAACAGCGAGACGAGGTCGGCGGTCAAATCGCCACGGTCTGGCTCCAGAATCGGCGTGTATTCCGCCGTGGTCCACGTTGCCTCGCGAACCAACGCAGGGCGGCCGTCGTGGAGGAACGTCATCGCCAGGTCGGCGACCACCCGGCCGCCGTACCGCAGCGTCAGGCGCCCCGAGTCAACGAACCGGCCGAGGTCCGTCGCCTCGACATTCTCGCTCCGGCAAAGGTCGAAAAGTGCCGGCCATTTTTCGGGAGGGACGGCCAGCACCATCCGCTCTTGGGCCTCGGAGATCCAGATCTCGGTGTAGGACAGGCCCTCGTACTTGAGCGGTGCCCGCTCGAGGTCGACCTCCGCCCCGAGCTCGGCCCCCATCTCACCGATCGCCGAGCTGAATCCGCCCGCGCCGCAGTCGGTGATCGAGCGGAACAAGCCCAGGTCGCGCGCCTGCACGATCACGTCGAGGACCATTTTTTCGGTGATTGCGTTGCCGATCTGGACGGCGCCCCCCGAGATCGTTTCGCTGTGGCCGGATAGCTCGATCGAGCTGAACGTCGCACCATGGATTCCGTCGCGGCCAGTGCGGCCGCCGATGGCGACGATCCGATCTCCGGGTAGAGCGGTCTTGTGGGATTTACCCCGCGGCAAGAGACCGACGGTCCCGCAGAAGACCAGAGGATTGGCCAGGTATCCCGCGTCGACCGCGAGAGCTCCGTTCACGGTGGGAATTCCCATGCGGTTGCCGTAGTCGCGCACTCCGGCGACGACTCCCTTGAGCACGCGCCTGGGGTGCAACACCCCGGTGGGAAGCTCATCCGGGCTCAGGTCCGGGGGTGCCACGCAGAATACGTCGGTATTGCAGATCGGCTTGGCTCCGAGCCCCGTCCCGAGGGCGTCGCGAATGACTCCGCCCAGGCCCGTATTGGCACCACCATAAGGATCGATCGCCGAGGGATGGTTGTGGGTCTCCACCTTGAAGCAGACGTCGTGATCATCGTCGAACCGAACCACGCCCGCGTTGTCGGTGAACACGCTGACCAGCCAGTCGCAGCCCAGCTCTCGGGTCGCGCCGAAGATCGTCTGCTTGAGCAGGTTGTCGATCGTCTCGCCCTGGAAGGAAATGCGCCCGCGAAAGGTCTTGTGCGAGCAGTGCTCGCTCCAGGTCTGGGCCAGGGTCTCGAGCTCGCAATCGGTCGGCTCGCGGCCGAGCTCTCGAAAATGGTGCTGGATGGCCTTCATCTCCGAAAGACTGAGCGCGAGCTGCCCCGTGCGGCTCACCTCGAGAAGCTCGTCATCCGCCAGGGCCCTGATCGGAACCACGGCGAGGCGGAACGAATAGGGCTGACCCAGGTCGAGCCGGTCAAACGGCAGCGAGCCGATCACCGCGTCCTCCACGGCCTCGTTACAGAGAACCCGCTGGATCAGCCGGGGAATTGCCGCGGCAGGTCCCTCGATCCGGCAGGTCCGGATCGTGCGGCACGCTTGATACGGCGTAGCCCAGGTCGCGCAAAAGCTCGAGTGCGCTGGCGGCCTCGGGGTCGGTCACGCCGGGCTTGGCCATCACGCTTACGACCGTGCCGGTTTCGTCAAATCGCGCCTGGCTTGGCCGGATCGTGTACGTCTCGACGACCGGATCCACGAGCACGAGCTGGGCGGCCCGATCGAGATCAGTCTGGGAGAGCTCACCCTCGATCAAGAACCCGCGTGAGGTCTCGAGCGACCACGGACCGGGCAGGCCCGACTCGATGGCCTGGGCCGCCAGCCGCTGGCCATGGCGATCGACCTGGCTGGGTGCGGGATGAATCCGGATGTGCCAGAGTTTGACCATTGACGACTCGAATACCTCAGAATCATTGACGACAGAACTGTGTTGTTGGGCGTGGGTCTCCCGACCCCGCCCTTCGGCCGACCGAAGGTCTCCACGTTGCGATTCACGCAACACTAGGGTGCTGGCTGATGCGCTGGCTCGGGAGCATCGAATTCGGCGGCAAAAACCTCACGCCGGGTGCGGGCCTGGTCCCACCACGCCCGAATGGCTTCCTCGTCATCGTTCATGAGGGCGTACTTGAAGGCGTCGAGGTTTTCCTGGAGCGCGCCGAGCGCTTTGAGTAATGGACCGCGGTTATCGCGGAAGATTGCCGTCCAGAGCGCGGTGTCGGCGGCGGCGACCCGCGTGACATCCCGATAGGCGCCGGCGGCCAGTGGCAGCCATTGGGCGGGCACCGAGGCGGCGATCGCGGCGGCCATGGCGTGGGGCAAGTGGCTGGTGTAGGCCAGGATCTCATCGTGCTGAGCGGGAGTCATCTCGAGGACCCGGCACCCCAGCGACGTCCAGAATCGAAGCGCGCGCCGGGTGCAGTCCAGCCGGGTGCGCGGTGTCGGGGTCAGGACACACATCCGGCCGTCAAACAGGTCAGCCCGGGCATTGGCCACGCCCGTCCGCTCGGAGCCGGCCAGCGGGTGTGCCCCCACGAAGACAGCCGCGGCGCTCGGGTCTCGTTCAACCGCCTCGATCAGCATTCGCTTCGAGCTACCCGCATCGGTGATGAGGACGTCCGCCGGAGCCGATTCAGCCGCGCGGCTCACGTAATCGGCCACCCGGTCGACCGGTGTGCAAACCACCACGACCTCGGCGCCATTTACGCCCGCGTCGAGGTCCGTCGTGCCGCTGTGAATGGCGCCCAGCCGGACGGCCAGCTCGAGCGCCTCCGGATTGCGGCCGACGCCGACGACTTCTGCGGCGAGTTGACGAGAGCGGAGCGCCAGGCCAATCGACCCCCCGATCAGCCCGACGCCGATGATCGCCACGGTCCCCAAACGCTCCAAGTCTGATCCCTCCCGGTTCGATCGTCGATCGTGGTGAGGGCACACCACCGTCGCTTCCTGGCCCGCCTCAAGGATTTTAATCGCGGAAGCCTCGGTTCGCCACCTTGAGCTTGGCCGTGCGGTTGGTGACGATTGAGATGAAAAAATCAATTGCGCGTGGACGCCATATTGGCAGTTGGCTTCGGTCGGTAATTTTCAGCGCCTTGCAAGGGCGTATTCGCCCGCGCAGTGATGCCATTTTGGCAGACTGGTTCGTTGTGTCGGTTTGGGACGGCGCGATCGTAACGATTGAGATGAAGGATTGCTCATGTTCGACCTTTGAGGTTTTTATGTCCTGTGTGGTCAGGTCGGCTCGACGGCGGATTCTGGTCGCATCACCGAAACCTGGCCGCCGACTTCTCGGAATGATGAATCAGATCTGGACGCTACACGATCTCGGCAGTCGCCTGGGTCTTCGTATCGTGGCAGAGCCCTGGTTGGCGAGCGCGGTGTGCGCAGCCCGGTGTGACGACGCCAGTACCCTGCGCAACCTCAAGGCGGATTTCGGCTTTCGTCGTGTCGCGATGTGCTCCAGGAGTGGCAGGAAAGTGGCACACGGTGGCATGTTTTCAGGCATGGTTCAAAGTGGGGTAACACTCGGCGGCGCAAAAAGTTTGGCCATGCCGCCGTAAACCGACGCCCTGGCAAGGTTTTAGGCTGGAGAGGCACGGGCGTAAATCGAAAAAAGTGTTACCCTGGCTCCAAGCGATTGGAACCATGCCTGTTTTCAGCGAGTTCTCGTGCCAGTTCATGCGCGGGTTTTCGGGGTCGGAGCTCCGGCTGGCCGATTCGCCCTCGATGGGCAAGGAATTGGACGAATCGCCTCGATGAGCCTCGGCCTGGGCTGATGAGAACCTGGCCCTGCAGCATTTCGCGCTTCCTACCAGTTTTGGTGCTCGAATTGACGCCTCTTGGGGATTAGATAAGGAACCCAGGAAAGCAGGAGGCCAGAGAATCCGGAAACTGGGTCACACTCCGGCCGTTTTCAGTGATTGCCCTCTGGGTCGAGGCTCGCGGGCTATTCCCGCCGACATTCTGATCTTGCATGCCTTGTCTCGCTGCTGCATCAGGCTGCTGTCTTTCTCTTCTTCGTTGCCTTCGTTTGCTTCTGTTCAAGGTGTTTTTGGCAGCGGCCCGAATGGCGGGAGCATGGTGCAGGTCTTTTCTTGGAACAGAAGCTAACGGAGGAAACGAAGATTCGGTGAGGATTCCACTCGGCCATTTCGTGCTGGGGCAATTCCTGCCTTCCTGCCCTCCTCATTTCGTTTGAGCGAGGCTTCTGTCCGACAGCGCAACACGAAATTGACCCCATCTCATCGTGCGCGCACGCTCTCTTCGTGCGCGCACTATCATTATGCGCGGGTGTCGAAAATTGGGACGTACCTACCGCACGGTATAAGGTACGAGATGCGCTCCCAAGCGTTTGGCTAATTGGCGGTTGTGGTTTTCTCCGGAATATTGTTGGGCGACATTAGCGCTGGGAAAGCGGGATAGGTCCGCTAATTGGCAATATGGGCTGGTTGGGAGCTCCCCTGATTTAGCAATATCGGACCTGTCCCGCATTCCTCGTCGCTGAAATTTGACCGCCAAAACGTGTGTCGCATCCCGGATCGATGGCGCACCCCGACCCGCCGAAGGGGCGATTTTCCGCAAGTGCAGTGGCGGCTGCGGCTTTCGTGTCCTGGCGAGGTGCTTTTGTGTGTCGCAAAATGTCCCAAAATGTCGCACTCTTAGCGAGTTTTCGAGCAAATGATCAGTAGCCCGGCAGCGGCGGGTATCCCGGGGGCGAGACGTCTGCCGCGCTCTCACGGAGTTGCTCCTCTGCGGGTTCTTGAGAGACAGTACAAATTGGTACGCCGTGGTCAGTTTTCACCGTGTCAGGCGACACTAAAAGGATCCCCCTTCAGAGCTGTACCGATCCCCACTCCATGCATGCCTTCGTATTATCGGTTCTCTCCGCCTCTTTCCGTCTTTCGTCGACTCTCGGGTCCGGCCTCTCGTTCCGGTCGCTCCAGGTCGGTATTCGGCAACCTCGAGCGAATCAATCCACTCTTGCGTTTCTCGCGTAGCCGAAAACTCTCTCCCGTGATCAAGAGGGTGTGGCTGTGATGCAGTAAGCGGTCCAAGATCGCAGTGGCCAACACCTCGTCCCCGAAGACCGTTCCCCACTCGGAGACCCGCTGGTTCGTCGTCACCAGCAGACTTCCCTTCTCGTAGCGGCGATTCACCAACTGGAAGAACAGGTGTGCCGCCCGTCGCTCGAAGGGTAGATATCCCAGTTCATCGATGATCAACAAGCGAGGCTTGGCGTACTCGGTCAACTTGTCCGAGAGAACCCCTTCCGATTCGGCTTTCCCCAGAACTGCCAACAGAGCCGTGGCCGTTGTGAACCGGGCCGTGTGACCCTGCTCTACGATCTTTCGACCAAGCCCGATTGCAAGATGAGTTTTTCCTACACCGGGAGGTCCGAATATCAACACGTTTTCACCATGAGCGATAAAGTTTCCTGTCGACAACTCTCGAATTAATCGCTCGTCCACCGAAGGTTGGAACGAGAAATCAAAAGTCTCGATCGTCCGAACGCAAGGGAAGTGGGCGATCTGCATTCCCATTTGAATCCGCTTACCTTGCTTGGAGTCCACTTCACGCCCCAAGATCCGATCAAGGAACTCGAGATAGGTCCATTTCTCCTTCGCAGCCTCGGACAACACTGCAGCGAGTGTGTCACGTAGGTGAGTTAACTGAAGCCGCTTCAGCGCCGCGGCTACTCGCTCCTCCGACGGATCAGGGAGATCAACGAGCATGTTCATTGTCGGCCCCCTTCCACCAGCTCGGTGTACACCGAGAGCGGCCGGCACATCGGATCAACTGCCGGATTGGATGGAATCGGGGTCGACGCATTGGCCTTGGGCGGGAATAGCCCATCGAAGTGGGCCGGGTTACGGATCAGCGCGTGGGGTTCGTGGCCTCGCGGATGCCGCGCAATGCAGGTGCCGCGCAGCCAGATTTCGACCTCCTGCTCCTTGACCACAACTTCGACGATCTTTCGAACATGCCGATACGGCACGCTATATCGGATGGTGTCGATATCCACAAAACAATCAGCGTTGACCCGGCGTTTCAGACGGCGGGTGCGGACCGCCAGCAAGCGCGGCGGCAGGGATCGCAGAGCCTCTCGCTCATCGCGATCGAACCGCACAGCGGGCTGCTCCTTGGTCGTGCCGTGAATCCGGCGATCAGCGACCTCGACCATCCAACGCGACAGATGGCGCTGCAATTCCTCAAAGGAGGCGAACGATCGCCCGGCGAGGGCATTGTGCTTGACATAGCCTACGCCCCGCTCGATCTTCCCTTTGGTTCGAGCGCGACGCGGACGACACGCTCTGGCTGTCAAGTCCCGGTCGCGGCAGAAGATCTCAAAGCCCGGATTCCACACTACCCGGCCGGACTGGCGGTCGTGGGAGGTGACAAGGGGCGAAGCGTTGTCGCAGAGAACTTGCTCGGTAACGCCACCGAAATGCCGGAATGCTCCGTCGAGGCCTTCGAGCCAATCATCTTGCCGTTGCGCGAGGAAGGCTCGGCAATAGAGCCGACGTGAGTATCCCAGGACCACGGTCATCAAATAGACCTTCACGGGTTCGCCGGCGATTCGCACGACCCTCTCGCCGAAGTCAATTTGGGTCTGTTGGCCAGGTGAGGTCTCGAATCGGACTGTGGCCAAGGTCTTGGCTCGTTCTTCCTGGCGAAGGGTTGCGACTGCTCGTTGCAGGGTTCGCAGCTCGAGGTGGATTCCTCGACTGGCGAGTTCCTGTTGGATAACGACGGCGTTGCTCTCCGCAACGGTACCGAAGAGACGTTGGACTTCAATCAACGTCTTGGCGTCGAGGCGACGTGCAGCGGGGCGTTCTTGAAAACCGACTGTGGCTCCAGCGAGATAACGGCGGACAGCCTTGCGCGAGACTTTCAACTGTCGAGCAAGAGCCTGTAAGAAATATTGTGTCAACGTAAGGAATCGGTTATCTCACCCTAACCTACTTACCTTACGGAGACTGTCGCATGGACGCGATTTTGACAGGCAAGGCCGAACAGTTGGCACGCGAGATCGCCTCGCAGGCCACGACACTCGCGGAGCTGAACGGCCTCCTCAAGCTCATGATGGGCTCGGCTCTCGAGCGCATGCTCGATACCGAAATGGACGTTCACCTCGGCCGCAAACAGTTGCCTGGGGCCGCTGAGGACCCGTTGGTGCCGGGCGTCGCGGATCCTTTTGCTGACCCGCCGTGTAAACCCCGTGCGAAGAATCGTCGCAATGGTCGTTCCGAAAAGACCGTGCAAGGCGATCTCGGCAAGATCATGATCGCGACTCCGCGCGATCGCGATGGCACTTTCGAGCCCCAGTTGATCCTCAAACATCAACGTCGATTGACCGGGTTCGACGAGAAGATTCTCGCACTCTATGCCAAAGGGATGACCACTCGGGATATTCAGGAAGTCGTGAAAGAACTTTATAGCGTCGATGTGTCGCCGACGCTGGTCTCGGAGATCACCGCCGACCTCGACGCGCAAGTGACCGCGTGGCGCACCCGGCAGCTCGACCCGGTCTGGCCGATCGTCTATCTCGACGGCATCGTGGTGCATGTGCGTGGTGCCAATGGTCGAGTTTCGCCTCAGACAATGTACGTGGCCCTGGGGGTGAATATACGGGGCCGCAAGGAACTTTTGGGCCTCTGGCTCGGCGAAACCGAAGGGGCCAAGTTTTGGTTGTCATGCTTGACCGATCTGAAGAATCGCGGCCTGAAGGACATCTTCATCGCCTGCATGGACGGCCTCTCAGGTTTCCCCGAGGCGCTCTGCGCAGCATACCCGGAAGCCAAGGTGCAACTGTGCATCGTGCATCTGGTGCGGGCTGCGCTGAAGTACGTGGTGGACAAAGACAGCGACCAGGTCATAGTGGACCTGAAAAAGATCTACCAGGCCCCGACGGTCACTGAAGCCGAAGAAGCGCTGGACGCTTTTGCTCAAGGTTGGGGTGAGAAATATCCGACCATCGTCAAACAGTGGCGTTTGAAGTGGCCGGACATCGCGGCTATGTTCGAGTTCCCGCCGGCGATTCGCAGGGCGATCTATACGACCAATGCCATCGAGTCGGTGAACAGCGTGATCCGCAAGTTCACGCGGAACCGCAAGCAGTACCCGAATGAGGAGTCAGCGCTGAAGCTGGTCTACATGGCGATTCACGAGGCGTCCAAGAAGTGGACGCTGCCAATCCCCAAATGGAGAGAAGCGCTGAATCACTTCGCGATCATCTTCGAGGATCGGCTCCCGCCCCTCGCCCGAAACTGACGCACGCAAAAGTCGTTCCCACCTGCGTTGACACAAAAAGATTTACAGGCCCAGCTCTTGTCGAGATACGCCTGGCCAAGCTTGGCTCCTGGCTTGATGCGCTGCTTGGTTGTCGGGTCCTGGTACGCTTCCCGAGCCGCCAGCAAGGATTCTGTCGCCCAGTCCTCGACGGTCCCTTCGGCAGCCGCGTCCCGACTCTGCGGCGTGGCGAGCACCGTAAGCTCCTTGAGCCAGTAATCCTCGCTCGTGCTGATCCGTGCGATGATGCCGCCGTCCCACAGCCCGTGCATGTTGGTCCCTCGCTCGAAGAACCGGACCTGGGTGTCGTTGCCGCCGCGATCATGGTTGTCGCCGACGTGCATCGGCATGATATCCTCGACGCAGTGAATGAGGAAACGCAGCGCGGGGCCTCTCTCTTCGAGGGGATTGCTCTTTTCCCTCAACGCCGCTCGGCGCTTCGTGCCAAGTTCCCGCGATATCTTGCTTCTCCGGCGATATTCCCAATCCGGTTCTTCGGATCCGGGATCCGCAATTCCACCGTTCGGATTTAGAGTTTCGGATTTAGGATTTACCGTGTGAGGTTTCGTTCTTGGTGGCGGCCAAGCGCCGTGCTGTGATTTTGTCGACCACGCAGCCCTTCTTGGGATCGTCTGCCGACCACTTGGAGTCGTACCGTGGTTCGTCGAGCGGAACGTCGACGTAGTGCCAGGGAGCGGTCTTGGGCAACCTCCGCCGGTTCTCATCGGCCCAGGTCGAGGCGTCGGCGAGGCTCTCGCCGCCATCGAGCAGAGCCGCGATTGCGGCCTTGGCTCTCGGGTCCAGGTTCTTCTCGGCGAGCCGGGAGATGACGCGATGGCCGAGGCGCCTCCATGCATAGGCGGGCATCGTGGTCTGGAGGGCCATTAGCAGGGCAAGCACGACGGAAGAGCCTAAGCGATGCGGCAGACGGCGCATGTCTTACTTCAGCGTTCGTGTGGCGGTCCGGCCGAGGAGGATTGATTATGCCCAGCACGTTCGAGCCAGGCAATCGGATCGACCATCGACCAAGTGGTCACCGTTAGCGGCGCCCCGGCGCGTCTGCAACAATGTTGGAATGGAACGGACCGGCGCCGACGAATCGAGCCAGGCATCACGACTAGCCCCCAAGCTGCGGGCTCTTGCCGATCGCGGTATCTACTTCGGCACCAGGCGACAGGTCGTGGATGCGTGGGACCCGCATCGCAGAACGTGGCAACGGCCGACTCGGCACCGACGCAAACCGGCATAGCGGCAGCACAAAGCGAGGTCGCCCCGAACGACCGGCAGTCCCGCGCTCAGACAACGATCGTCGTGAATGAGTTTGGGCGCGACCGTCCAACACACTTCTGGTACGATGTTTTCATGCCTAACTTCATCGCAAAACGGCTAGACGCTTCCACGTGGCAAGACTTCGCCGCACTCGTCACCAGCCACAACGGCGTTTGGGGCGGTTGCTGGTGCATGTCGTTTCATCCTGAGGGTGCTGGACAGGGCAAGACGGCAGCTCAGAACTGCGCCGAGAAAGAGCGCCGTGTCTGCGCGGGCACCGCTCACGCTGCCTTGGTGTTTGACGGAACCACCTGCATCGGTTGGTGCCAGTTCGGATCGCCGGAGGAGCTTCCGCGAATCAAGAATCAGCGCGCGTACCTGCAGGGTCTCACCAAGCTTCCGGACTGGAGGATCACCTGCCTGTTCGTGGACTGAGCACATCGGGGAAAGGGCGTCGCGGCCGCCGCGCTGCGGAGTGCGATTAAAGAGATAGCGCATTTAGGCGGCGGCACAGTGGAGAGCTATCCTGAGGATGTCGCCGGGCGATCCGTCTCCAATTCCTTTCTCCACAACGGCACCATCGCACTGTTCGAAAAGCATGGATTCAAACGAATCCGCCGCCTTGGTAAGAACCACTGGGTGGTCGCGAGGCGGGTGCGAGCTGAGGGAGCGTGAGCTAGTACTGTGCATCGTGGTGCACCGCAACCTCAGCGCCAGCGTTAACGCCAGAGATTGCGCCGCGCAATCTTTCGCCTCCGGGCTGGTGCCAAGGTTGCAATGAACGACGATGCACAGGTCAGCACCCGGCTTGACCATCCTGGCGTTGCGTAACGGACCGGCTCGGTGCTTGAAGTAGTTCCGCTCGACGCCCGTAATGGGGTGCGGCTCAGTCGCGATCCTGGCGGCCTGCGCGGCGTCCTCAAACGCCGCGTCGACGCCGCTGCTGTAACCGTGGACGATCACGAGCTGTGTTTCGTACCGAGCGATCACGCGGCGGATGACTCGTTCCGCAAGGTTGGTGCACCGCGATTCGTGGTCGCCAGCGGATAGGATATGCCTGTCCACATAGTAACGGCGTATCCTCAGCCTGTCGAGCCCTTACGCGGTCACATCTCGAGCTGGCCCACGACCGCCCCAATCGGGCCAGTTGCGTTTCCTTCGAGGCGATTGATCCCGAAACGGTTCTCGTATCCGGTACCGGACCAACGAAGGTGTAAGCACGACCATAATGTCGGGCGTGAAAGCTTGGGCCAGCGTCATCTGTTCGTCCAGAGGAGGCATCCACGTGCTCTGGACGATCGGCAAAAAATCGAACTGTTTGGAAAAAGTTGGGTGTGCCACTGAGAATTGCTGCATAGTACTGCTGATGATGTCGATTCGGTGACGGGCTCGATGGACATGCGCAACTCGAAAAACTCCTGCGTGCTACCGCACCTTGGGACTCTCCTCACCGAGGGAAACGTGGCCGCGCTATCGGACTGCCAGCTCCTCGAGCGATTGGTACACGAGCGCGCCCAGTCAGTCGAGGCTGCCCGAGCGGCGGAGATCGCGTTCGAAGCGCTAGTGAATCGTCACAGCGCAATGGTCTGGGGCGTCTGCCGCCGGGTGCTTGGTGATGTCCACGAGGCCGAGGATGCATTTCAGGCGACGTTTTTGCTCCTTGTGCGTAAGGCCAAGTCACTACACGTCGATGACTCGCTCGGTCGGTGGCTCTACGGTGTGGCCCACCGCGTCGCGGTCCGTGCTCGTTTCCATGCGAGCCGTCGATCCTCGGGTCGCCCGGAAGCTCCAGTGACTGCAAGCGATGATCCACACGCCGAAGTGGAAAAGTCTGAAATCCGCGAGATCATTAGCACGGAGCTTGACCGGCTTCCGCTCAAGTACCGGTGCGCTGTCGACCTGTGCGATTTGCAGGGTATGACACACGAGCAGGCAGCCCGTGAGCTTGCGTGGCCGTTGGCTACCGTGAAGAGCCGGCTCACCAGAGGCCGGCTCCGGCTCAGGGGCCGGCTGACTCGCCGAGGGATCGCGCCCCTGGGAGCGGGTGTAACGACAGTGCTTTGCGCCGAAGCCGGTGCGACCGTTCCAGCGGCGCTTGTGAAATCGATCGTCCGCTCTTCCATCCCGCGCGAGGCGCCGCATCGCCCCCGGCGGTCACAATTCTTGTGAAGGAAACACTTCAGATGATGATCTGGCAGAAGATCAAGGCGGCAGCGACTGCCGCCGTTCTTGCCGCGGGACTCGTCGCCGTCGCGCTGGCCCGGCAAGCATCGCCGGCTCTGCCCGCGAGTCCACTCCAGGCGACCCCAGACGCAGGCGCCCAGCGAGGTCGCCGCCAGATCGCACCCGACCCCCGATGGACCAGGGTGCTGCCGAGTGGTGCAAGGGTCGAGGTGATCGGAGTCTCGCCCCATCCCTCCGGCCCTCACACCTGGTACCGTCCCGATGGGACGCCGCTGACTGAGGCACTGTGTGACGCGTCCCGAAATGATGTCCAGGCAGCCGATAACAGCGTCGTACGCGCCATCGTCGTGCGCTTCACCCACCTGCCACCGAATGCGGAGCACCAGTATCAGGTTCTCGAGTCCATCGTCGGCGGCTCGGCGAAGCCAGTAATTGACGGCGCGCCTGTCGCAGACTTGTTCGAGTGGGTCGGTGTTCTGCAACGCTCGCAGAAAACCTGCACGGTCCGCTTCGAAGTTGGGGCAGGGACGTGGATCACAGACGTTTCACATGGACCTTCGGAGGGCGCGACTGCGTCGGAGCGCGGGGGCTACATCTTCAGCGAGCCGGCTGCGTCCGAGCACGGAACAACCCTAACCCTGACTCACACCCAACGTGATCTCTTTATGCGACTGGTTGCCGTCGACCGCGATGGCAAGGAATGGCTTGGCGGCTCGCAGTCCTCACTTGGGATAGGCGAGATCCACCAGATCAAAGTCGAGTTCCCATTGCCTCTCGAGAAGATCAAGGAGTTTCGCGTGCAGATTCAGCCACTCGAGCGAGTCGAGATCGCCGGTGTGGCACTGGATCGCGATAAGCCTCTTTCAAGGGACTGAGTCCCACTTTCAGTTATCACGCGACCCCCCGGTCAAAGCGCGTCGCGATGGCCACGGCTAAGTCGGGGTTCCCTCCGATGGGGCTCGTGCCGCGCGGTGGGGAGCGAGTCGCACGCAGAGAGCTGCAAGGACCGCGAATCGACGTCGTCTGGGCATTACGTGTCGGTCAGACCGCTAAATCCGCCAGGAGCGACCATGAGGCGCATTGCATTTTCGGTAGTAACAACGATCGTTCTAATGGTTTCTGCGAACATCGCCGAGGCGGGGGCAATCACCTACGCAATCGAAAACTATCCAGCAGATCAAGAGGGCTACACTCTCTCCGGCACCATCACAACCGACGGCGTCATTGGCGGCCTCGCTGCCTCCGACATCGTGTCCTGGAGCTGGACGATCTCGTATCCCGGCGAACCACCAGTCACGTTTTCTTCTTCCGACCCCCAATCGGGAGTATTCCTGGATGGAGCCGTCGTCGCGTCGCAGTCGGCCATCATCGTCGGCCTACCGTCTCAACCAGGCGCGAATTTTCTCGAGCTGTATCAAGGCGTACCGGGAAGCATCGAAAACGCGATAGTCTACAATCGTCTTCTGAGCGCAGGACTCCCACCAGTGAACGACTACGACGGCGCAACATCTGCAATTGGCGGCTGGTCGACCTATAGCCCCAGCATGGGAGGTACAGACCCCTGGGTCATCGCCGCGACCACGGCGGTCCCGGAACCTTCGTCTCTCGCTCTTGCGGGTTTGGCGGTTACGTGCGCGGTTGTCCTTGGCGGCGCTCGAAATCGAATCAGGTTCTGTCGCAGACCCGCGGTCGAGGCTCGGGCCGATTAGCGAGCCGAGTCGCGACTAGCTTTCGATTACCCGGCCGGCAATCGTGGCATGAGACCGCCGAGGCGACTTAATCATGGCACGCTAACCTTGACGCACGACGTCATTCGATTGGAGACGCTTTCATGTTACGACGATTTCGCCCGGTCCTTACCGTGCTGGAAGGCCGACAAATGCTGTCATTGATGAACCATCACCTCTCAGGAGGCGCGAGGATCGAGACCAAGCCAAAGCCGGGTGCCGGTTCAATCACGGGAACGCTCAACGGTACGTTCGAGTGCGTCGCGCCTCCCGGTAGTAGCCCCTCCAGCGACTACATGCAGTTCCGGTTTTTCAGTGGGCAGCTCAATGCGATCCCGATGGGAGGAACGGGCGGCATCTCCGTTAACACGAGCGGTCTCGATGGGATCGCCAACATCTTCAGCTTGGGCAAATTCCAGGGTCCGTTCAACGGCCGCCCCCCCTTGGATCTAAGAACCGATCTGCTGACTCTGAAGCCACTCGACGCCCCGTTCTCAGCGACCGACGATGTTCCGAGTTCGTTCAATCTGCTCACGCGCGTCAAGTCTGCCACCGGCGTTTTCAAACGCGACGTGCATAAGCTCCTCTCCCTGACAATCGTTCTGTCGGATCAGCACAGCAACGGCGCCGACCTGAACGGCAATTCAACCTTTCCATTTGAACTCATGGCCAATGTCACCGCGACCGTGCAGCCTGCCGAAACATAAGGGCTGTGCGGATTCCTGGGCCACCCGTGTTCGAACACCTCCGCACATTCAGCTCGCCAGAAGGAATTGACATGAAATTGCGTCGCTCAGTCGCACCTAATCTCGAGATCTTCGAGGAAAAAGTGCTTCTCTCGACCGGAATCGGCAAGCCGGCGGCGGCCGTGGCCATCATCGCGAGCAAGGCTCCCAAGCCTTTCAAGTTCAACGGCAAACTTCCACTGAAGCTCACTGCGACTTCCACCGGGCTGGCCCCCGGCTTCCGCGAGAAACAGCCATTTCCACCGATGGGTGAGAAGGTCAAGGTGTCGGGAACGCTCGCGCATCCCGGAGTCGCTTCTTCCGACGGGCTTCCAAACCTCGCCGATTCGACGTTCCAGCTCTCGAACGCGACTGGGAGTCTGCTCGTGACCTTTTCGTCATCGACGACGAATGCTTACGGCTTCACGATCTCGGGAGGGACGAAGCGGTTCGTGCGCGCGGACGGGACCGCCGGCACGGCCGTTTTGGCACGCTCGTCGAGCAGAACCTTCCGCTTGACTTTCAAGACGATCATACCGGGCGGCCAGTCATCCAATCCGCCGCCGGGCGGGCAACTGACGATTCTTGCCTCGTACAATCGGACCTCGAGCGGGCCCAATGGCGGGTTTCCCAACCCTGGGGTAACTCTGGATTCACAGGGAAACCTGTACGGGACCACCAACGGTGGCGGGACGAATGACATTGGTACGGTATACGAGATCGCCAGGGGGAGTCGTACGATCGTGACCATCGCGTCATTCGACGCCACCAGTGGCGGAGGAGGTCCCCACGCTAGCGTGACCCTGGACGTGCAGGGAAACCTCTACGGTACGACCGCGAGCGGTGGGCTCGGCGGAGCAGGGACAGTCTGGGAGATTGTCGCGGGGACGCACACGATCACGACCGTCGGCTCGTTCAACCTCACGAATGGATCCAATCCGAGCGGAGTGACCCTGGACGCGCAGGGAAACCTCTACGGCACGACGTCTTTGGGCGGGACCGGCGGCGTGGGCACCGTGTGGGAGGTCGCCAAGGGCACCAACACCGTCACCACGCTCGCTAGCTTCGACGGAGTAAATGGGGCGGGGCCTCTTGGTGGCGTAACGCTGGACGCGCAGGGGAACCTCTACGGGTCGACCACAGGGGGAGGGCCGAATAGGGAGGGCACAGTCTTTGAGGTCGTCAAGGGAAGCCACACGATCACGACGCTGTTTTCTCAGGGTTCCAATGATCTGGTCCTTGACGCGCAGGGGAACTTCTACTTAACGGGCCATGCTCGAATTGGCGAGCCCATTGTGGAGGAGCTCAACAAGCTCGCCGATGGCACCTACGGTATCAGCAAGGTCTTCACCTTTACTGGGATGAACGCGGCCGAACTCGTAGACGGGTTGACCCTGGACGCGCAGGGGAACCTCTATGGAGCGACCGAACAATTCAGCCTTTTAGGTCAAGGTGGGACGCTCTGGGAGATCGCGACGGGCAGCAACACCATCACCACGCTCGCTACCTTCAGCGGAACGAATGGTCTCGCGCCCGTCAGCGGCGTGGCCTTCGACGGGTCTGGCAACCTTTACGGCAATACCGGAGCGGGTGGGGCCTTCGGTTTCGGCACCGTCTGGGAGTTCATCGTAGGCGCAGTTCCGAGTGTCCGCACCTTGAACTGAGTGATTCGACCGGTTTCGTTCCAAACGGTTGATCGATCCGACGCCACTTTCGTAACGACTTCTTCCGGCTCTTGGCCGATTCGTGACAGGAGCACCATCATGTTCCGGCGACGATCTAACGTCGATGTCGAGCCCTTGGAGCGGCGTGCGCTGCTCTCCCACGTAGGCGTGGCCGGGGTCATGGGAATCCGCCAGCAAGCGAAGGGTCGCGGCCCGGCTCTTGTCGGCTCGATCCAGGGCGAGGAGGTGTTTCAAGCCAATTTCACGCACGAGCAATTCCAGGGGACGGGCACCGTGCAACCCATGGGCAGTGTAACCGTGTCGGGTTCGTTTCAACCGAATCAAAAGACCGCTGCCGTGAACGGCCGCGGAACGTTGTCATTCTGGACAAGTCAAGGCAGCGTGAGCTTGTCGATGATCACGCGCGGGTTTTTCACTTCTCCATCGCTCAAGCAAACGAACTCGGAAGAGCTGCGCGCGACCGTGCAGGTACGATCCGCGACCAGCAGTTACGCGGACATCCGAGTCAAGGGCACGATCAATCTCGTCAACACCATCATCTTGTCCCATCCGGGTGCGCCGGCTCCACTGCCCTTCAACGCCGAGATCAACTTGAAGCCGACCAAGTAGTCACGGCAATCTGTGCGGCCAGACCGGAGCCCTGGTCGTGTCTGCCTGTAAGCGAATTGGCCTCGGGTGCCAGGGCAAATCCTGGCGCCGCTAATGGAGGTGACCTGGTCGACGCAATTCGGGGGAAGTTCGTCATCCGCGTCAAGATGGTCCGGTTTTCTGCAATTCTTCTGCATACATTGCCCGTGCCAGCCCAATGCGGCTACAATGTGATCTACAGCAGGGCTCATCGCAAACTCCTGCAAAATCCCTGACATCTACGTCAATCCAACATCAGCCCAACACCAGACTGATGGCAGACGCGCCGGACTCAAAATCCGCCGATGACGGTGGGCCGGTGAGACGATCGCGTCGACCTGCGCCGTGGGTCGGTTATTGATCGGCGGTTCGCAACAAATCGGACGCCGTTCGCCGAAGTTTGGCGAGAACCGCTGTAAGCCGCTGATCGCTTGCTGTCAGTGCCGCCAGAGGTGCTCCACCGCCATTAGCGCGAGGCGCAGGACCGCTCCAAGGGCCCCGACGCCGGTTGCGAATGCCCTGAACGAGCGTGAACTGAGGATTCGCAGCCACGTCGCTGGACTATTCTGGCGTGGCGGTTTGCCTGATGCGCCCAGCTCTGCCAGCTCGCGACCGCCCTGTGACACTCGACGTTGGCGTTGAGCCACTGTCCGACGGCTCGCATTCGGGTTGGGTCGGGATCGGTCTCCGCCAACGGCCACGGCCTGGACGGGTTGGGAGACGCGTGCAAAGAACCGCTGCAACGCCACTACACACTTACTACACACTTCGTCGCCAGAATTCACGACATCCTTGCTGAGTTTTGCTGTGAAATATGCGAACTTGCAATTCCGGCCAGAATTCGTGAGATGACAGTTAGACGTGGGTTTCGTCGCTGAGTGTCGGCTCACAAGTGTCCATGGCATGCAAGAGCTCAGGGGTTCAAGTCCCCTATCCTCAACTCGTAAGCCCGATGGAGAGCGTCGGCACAGGCATTGATCCATTCCTCCGGACGCTCCCAGCCGGCGCGGGTGAAACGGAACGCCGACTCCGGGCCGCCCACCCACGTCGAGACCGGATCCATGATCCGCGCCGCCACCAGCTCGCGACACGGTGGCCGAATGGCGTCCGTCACGTCCCGATCACCAGCCAGCCGATGGCGCAGCAGCTCGCTAGCCGCGGCCGACCCGCCGCGTCGGGCGGCTCGAACCGCTCCCGCTCGAAAAGTTCCTCCGCCTCGCTGAGCAGTTACTGCCGCCCGGCCCAACCATCGTCGGTGAAGATAAGTTCCGCGTCTGGCTGGAGCCGATCCTGCTCGATTATCTGGGTGAGATGAGAAGAAACCCCAGGCAGGCCCCTGGAACCAGGGCCACGACGGGCAGCCAACTCGCGAAACGGCTGCCCGAATCCATGATCCGCGCCGCCACGGGCCCGCGCGTAATAAATGTCGCCTTTCGCTCCGCGAAAGATGTGCATTCGCTCCATGAAGGACAACGCCGAGGCTCGGTGAATCCTTCGATCCGCGGGGCGAACGCATAATAGATGATAGTACATATCCGGATAGACTAATTTATCGCATATTGGGAGGGCATACTTTCGCGGAGCGAAAGGCGACGATTGAGGCCGCCGCACGTTTGGGGGTGCACCACCTGGCCGATCTGGGCGGGTGCCCGGCACGAGGGCTCAAGCGGAGTGATGCCGATCTTTGAACTCGCCCTGGTCGTCTGGGCCTCCGGGGCCATTCTCACTGCGGGCATCGCCAGGTATACCTACACCCTGACGACAGCGGAGGCCAGCGTTGTCGCGGCAGTCGTGGGTGGCCTAAATCTTGTGCTGACTCCGAGAGTTCATGTTCATCATCCTCCGCGAAGCACGACGGGGTCGCCAATTGTCAGGTCGCGATCTTCCGATCAATTGCCGGTCAAGATCGAAGATCATACCCCACGACCTTCCTCTCTTGCCCCTTGGGTGTCACGTCCTGAAAACCCCCTTGGCGAAAGGTCGCTGGCGATCCCACCGAAAACGTTGTCACGTCAGTCAGAGTCTCGCGAGTGACCGCGCGACATTCCATTGCAACGGCTTGCCCACTCGTACCGTTGCCGGTCAGATGAAAGTGCCGCGGAGGATTGAACCGTATGTTCCGCCCTTTCAGGGCACGCGTCGACACGTGTTCGATATCCCAGGGCGTTGCCCTGGGCTGATTTGTTGCGGCCACTTCGGGACGAAATTCACTGCAGGGACAATATGTCCCTGGCGATGGACTGTAATCGGGATCGTCGCGTCGCGCGAGCCCAGGGACACGGGTGAGGGTCCGGTTGATCAAGTTGAGCGAGGATGCGCATGGGGCGATTCAACTTGAGAGAAGGCTCTCGGTTGTGCTGGCCCCTCACCCCAGCCCTCTCCCCGAGGAGAGGGAGCCAGAAACAATCCATCGCCCGCCAGTGTGTTGTGGCGGGGCCGATGGCCTCCGTCGCAGGTGTCCGAAAAACCCCTCCCTGTGAGCTCCTTATCCCCCTTCGCAAGGGGGGGAAAAAGGCGCAGCAAGATCCGAGGGAACGCGCTGCGTGCGAGAAACCATGTTTTCATCAGCCCAGAGTGCCCCGGGCTGTGGACCGCCCGCCGGTTCGAAGCGTCGGGAAAAAACACCGCGACATCCGAAATGGCACTTCGGGCAGGCACGCGCCCGCCCGCGTGGTACTCACGCCTTCAACAGTCCAAGCGGCTCGAATGTCCCGCCCAGGGCCGGCGTCGACGGGAGGCCGAGCCAGAATTCGAGGATCGTCGCGTAGACCCGGCGGAAATCTACGAGCGGTTTCAAATCGCCGTCATCCAGGTCGGTCAGGCTGGGATACGCGCCGAGCAGACCGGGCTTGACCGCCGGTCCGGCCAGCAACACCGGCCCCGCGGCGCCATGATCGGTCCCGCCCGAGCCGTTTTCCAGTACCCGGCGGCCAAACTCGCTGAAGCAAAGCACCAGAATACGGTCTGCCAATTTCGCGTTGGCCATGTCGTCGAGGAACGCGTTCAGTGCGCCCGAAAGCTCGCCCAGCACAGCATAATGCGTGCCCGACTGCTGCGAGTGGGTGTCGTAGCCCCGCTGCAACGTGTAGAAGACCCGCGAATCGTACCCCCCCTTTATTAACCGGGCCACCAGCTTGAGCCGGTTCGCCAGCCCGGTGCTCGGGTAGCGGGCCGCCGCCGAGCGGTCTTTGGCCAGCTCCGCCAGCCGGTCGCTCGACGCGTACGCATCCAGCGTGCTCCGGCGCACGAAGGCGGCCAGGTCGTCGCCTTCACCGGAAACGGCTGGTCGGACGACCGCCGGGTCGAGCGTCAGGTCTTCGATCCGCTCCAGGCTCGAGGCCATGGCGCGCCGACCCCGGATCGCGGCGGGGATCGAGCCGGCGCCGACGAACGTCGACCTTGCCGCTGGTGTCGTGTCGAGCCCCCGGCCTAGCCAGCCGGGTCCACCGTGTTCTTCCTCGTCAAGGCGGGCCGTTTGCCAGATCGCCATGCTGGCGAAGTGCGACCGGTTCGGGTTGGGATAGCCGACGCCCGGGACGATCCCGAGCCGGCCCGATTCCAGGAGCTTGCCCGCCTGGCCCATCGCCGGGTGCAGGCCGACGCCGTTTGATACCTTGATCAACCTGTCGGTTGCAAGGCTCAAAGTTTTGCGGTTCTTGGCGTAGGCCTCATCCCCATACGGGACGACCGTGTTGAGGCCGTCATTGCCGCCGTCGAGCTGGATCACGACCAGGATCCGGCCGTCCCGCTCCGGAGCCGAAGCCCGGGCAAGCCCGGCGATGAAGCTGGGTACGGTCGGGGCGAGCGAGATCACGGGAAGCATCCGCAAGAAGTCGCGGCGCGAGGTATTGTTCATGGTCGGAGTATCCTCGAATGGGGTAATAAAAAACCGGCTCAGCCGAGCTGGGCCTCGGGCGAGGCGAGCACCGCCGCCAGGGCCTTGCGGGCAGCCTCGGCGCCTTGGTCGGTCCCTCCTCTCTGGCGATCGCGCGAAGCGATCCCATTCCAAAGGGCTGAGGCGGCCTGATGGACGTCTCGCGCCGATCTTCCGAGCCCTTGCTCGGCGGCGATTGACCCGGCGTCGAGCGGCGCCGGCAGGCCGATCGGGCGGCCTTCAACCAGCGCCGCGGCGAAGTTGGCTCGCCCCATCAGCGATCGAGGGGTCAGCCACGCTCGTCCTCCGGGCCAACCGCCCACGTTGGGCGGTTCGAACAACTCCTGCCCGAGCCGGGCCGACCAGTCGGCCAGGAGCAGCGTGCTCGGCATCTCCTGGCCGGGGACCAGTGCCCGGCAGGCCCCGATCACGAACTCGACCGGCCCGACCACCCTCGAGCCGATGTTCCTGGACGCAAAGAACGCGCTCGAGCGAAGCACCGTTTCGACCGTGTGGCCGATATCGAGGCGGTTCCGGCTCAGCTCTTCGGCCAGGGCAATTGTCGCCGACTCTTCGAGGGCCCGTTCGCCCATGAAAAGGTCGCAGATCCTCCGAGCGATCCGCCGCGCGGTCGAGGGGCGGTCGAGCAGGATCTCGAGCACATCGGAGGTCGCCCAGCGCCCTTTGCGGTTGAGCAAAGTCTTCTCGCCTGCGTCGTGCTTGGAGGGGACCTCGCGGAACGCGCCGTCATCGACCGTCCAGCCGGTGAGTGCGCGGGCGGCCTCCTTGACGTCGGCCTCGGTGAAGTTGCCGATACCGAGCGTGAAGAGCTCCATCAGCTCGCGTGCGAGGTTCTCGTTGGGGTGGTCCTTGCGATTGCTCGGGGCGTCAAGGTAGAAGAGCAGGGCCGGCTCGCGGACCGAAGCATTGAGCAATTCCCCGAAAGGGGCTCGGGCGAGCCGGCGGAACGTATCGTTCTGGCGACGCATCAACGCCAGATCTTCGACCTTCGACACGGCCGTGGCAAAGTGATCGTGCCACGTCAAAGTCAGCCGCTCGCCCAGGGGATCGGGCGAGGCGAGCATGCGGAAGATCCACCAGGCCCTCAGCCTGTTCACGTCGTTCGAGGCCACCGCCGCGTCGGCCAGGAGATTCGAGGTCGACTCGAACTCCTCCAGCGCGGCCATCCGGGAGGTGCCGGCCAGGACCCGGTTGATGCTGGCCTCGGGTCCGTCCTTCAGGTCGCGCTGGATCTCGGCCCAGGTGGCGGCGAACCCGGCCCGCCGGTGGAGATGGACAACCCGGCGGAGATCCCAGGGGGCTGCGGCTGGTCGGTTCATAACAGGCCCAGGGTGCTCCGGGGCCTGCGATGGTCGGGCGAGGCGTCAAGGCTCAGTCCTCCTGCGTTTTCTTGGGGGGCTGGACCTTGAGGTCGCCCAGGTTCTTGGCCTCGCCGGGGGCGACGGTAATGTCCACGAACAGGTCGCCGAAGGCCTCGAAGCCGGTCCGGGCGTTCGCGCTATACTTCAGCCCGGGGACCAGCCCCTCGACCAAGAACCGGCCGTCGTCGCCAACCCGGACGCCATTGTTCCAGTCGGAGCCGGGGACGATGTCGTGGGTCTCGGGGTGCTTGTTTGTTGAACCGGTGGGGCTGCCGATGAACATCGCCTTGCGCGGTCGGCCCTCGTCGTCGACGATCCGGCCGGCGATCGACCCCCAGGGCTGGAGCTTGATCGTGACCGGCCCGGCCTCGTCACCCTTCAGGAGGGCAGAGCCGATCAGCTTGCGGCCTTCGTGCATCACGATCACCCGGCGCGGGCTCGGCCGGGTCGAGGGCGTAGACCTCAAAGCTTGATGACGGCTGGGGGACGGGGCCCGACTGGTACACCTCGGCCCGACCCTTGACCTTGGTATCGCCGAACGGGGAGCCGTCGGGCCCGACGACCTCGATCGCGACCGACTTGCCGGGGTCGGCCTGGAGGTCCAGCGTGATCGAATCGGCCTTGGGGTCGATCACGACCTCGGCGACGATAGCCTGGCTGCCGGGATTGACCAACTCGGGCACCGTGTTGAAGTACTGGAACTTGGCGTTGTAGCCCGCTATTTTCTCGTATCCGGAGGCGGGCCGATAGCGGTCGGACTCCTCGCGGACGGCGATCATCCCCCGGCCCGGCAGGGCGACGACTTCATACCGGCCCTGCTCGTCAAAGCCGGCGTACTGAGGGTAGCTCTCCCGAGAACCCGGCGTATTCACCGAGATTCGGGTTGTCGGCGAAGGCGAAATAGTCGGCATAGCCCCTGATCGGCCGGCCCGTCACCTTGTCGATGACCCTTCCGCGGACGAAGACTCCGCGCTTCAGCGCGACATCGAAGGCGATCGGCTCCATCCCTGGCGACTGGGCCGGAACCTTGAGGGTTGCGTTGGTGTAGGGGAGACCCTTGGCGGTCTTGATGAACAGGCGATAGGCGGCGGCCTTGGCGAGCCCGTCGAGGCGATACCGGCCCTCGCTTATCGGTCATGGCCTCGATCCCCGGGTCCGGGATCATGCTGCCCTCGTCGAACACGGCCGCCTGGATCTCCAGGCCGGCGATCGGCTTGCCGGAATCCTTGTCGCGGAACACGCCCTCGACCCGCCTGGTCGGTGCCAGGGCGAGCTGAAATTTCGGGGCATGGACGATGAACGGCTCGCGCCGCATCATGGCCCGGTCGACCGTGCGGATCTCGGGCTCGGGCCGGCTGAAGGCGTGGACCTGGGTCGTGGCGATCCCAGGGCCCGAGACGATCAGTTCGGCGATCCGGTCGCGGCCGATCCCGGTCAGTTTGAACCGCCCGTCGGCGCCGGTCGTGGTGGCGATCGTCACCAGCCACTGGCTGCCCGGGACTGGCCGCGACCTGGGGGCCGACGCACTCGAGCGGCAGGGAATGCAAGCCCTGCCAGAGGTTGCCGGCGGCGCCGTTCTTGGCCTTGGCGATCCAGCTGGCGATGTCCCCCTTTTCGTCGTACCAGATCCCAGCGGCCTGGATGCTGGCGCCGACGACGGGCCGGCCCTCGAGGTCGACGATCCGCCCTTCGATCGGCGGCCCTTCCGCGACGAGCGTCACCACCTGCTCGGCGGGCCAGTCGGCCGGCAAGGCCCGCTTGCACCAGCCCACCCCATACCCGGGGGCGGACGCGACGAGCCAGGGGTAGAAGACCAAGTAACCTTCGATCGCGGCGGTCGATTTCGGGTTTGGGCAAGCGGATCGAGAACCGGCCGTCCGGACCGCTGGTCGCCTTGGGCCAGGGATTGGTGTCCTTGTCGAGGTAAGCCGCCGTGACGGCGGCCCCGGCGACCGGCTTGCCGTCGGGGGCGACGACTCGCCCTTTGACTTCGACCGTCTCGACCGGTTTCTCGGCCGCCGGTTGCGGTTGCGCGATTGCTCGCGGCCTCGGCCTTCGGCTTCACGGCGGGCTTGGGGTCATCGGGTCGCCTGCCGCCGGCGGCAAGAACGCCGGCGGAGGCAAGGGCGAGGGCCGCCAGGGCGGCCGTCGTGGCGATTCGGATCTTGGTCAAAAGCATCCTCCTCAGAAGGGCGTGGGTCAAAATCGCTGCCCCGGCCGAGGCCGGGCCGCCGGTCGCCGCGAGCACCGTCGAACGGATGAGTGACGCCGGGACCGCCGCCCTTGTTCCTTCGGGGACCATGGCGGCGACCAGGGCCGGGGCAGCGAAGCCCCGGCGCATCAGCCGGCCTTTGAGCCGCTGCCGGGCCCTGGCCAGGCGGCAGCGGAGCAGTCGGCACGGTCGAGCGGAGTTGTTCGGCTGCCTGGCTGTAAGTCAGCCCCTGAAGGTCGCAGAGCACGACCGGCACGCGCTGGCTTTCGGGCAGGCGGTCGATCTCCTCGTGCAGGATAGGTCGAAAGTCGTGGTAGCCTTCAAGACCGGGACCTGACGCGTCCGAAAGGGCCATTGCCGATGCCTCCGCCTCTTTCCGGCGCCGCTTTTTTGCCTCCACGCTGGCCTGGACGGCCGCGCGGTAGGCGACGCGATGCAGCCAGCCGCCCAGGGCGTCGCCGCCCTTTATCGAGCGGGCCTTCCGGGCCAGGACCAGGAAGGTGGTTTGAAACGCGTCCTCCACATCGTGCTCGCTCTTGAGCACCGCCCGGCAGGTGGCCAGGACCATCGGCCCGTGCCGGGCCACCAGAGCCTCGAAAGCCACCTCATCGTTGGAGTCGGAATAACGGGACAGGAGATGCCCGTCCGCGAGGCCGGTCGCGGTCCCCGCGCCGAAGAGGTCGCGAAGGTGCCGGAGGGCCGTCCCCAATGCTGCGCTGGCCATGCAAGTGGCTCCGTCGGAAGCGAGGCGTCCCGCTCGTCCCGTCTAATCCTTAAGAGGGAGGTCGTCGCGGATTCATCTCAACATTCTCGCAAAAATGTCCAAAGGCAGCATCGAGGGCGCGACGGGTCAGAAGGAGGGGTTCTCGTCACAGGTAGCTGCCACGCCCTGGGGAGGGCTGGGGTGGGCTGTCGGATGGTAACCCGAATGCAGAAAAGGATTTATGTCACGTTCCCTCGCTCAGGTGGTTGGCACTGGTGATCATTCTTGGGTGCCACTGGTCGTACTCGACCAGTGCTTTTGGCGGGAGGACCGACGACCTTCGGTCCTTGGCCGACGGCGATGCCCGGCCCTTCTCTGTTCGTCGCAGGAATGAGGACACTGGTCGGGTACGACCACTGGCACCCAGAAATGCCCTCTCTGTTCGTCGCAGGAATGAGGACACTGGTCGGGTACGACCAGTGGCACCCAGAAATGCCTTCTCTGTTCGTCGCAGGAATGAGGACACTGGTCGGGTACGACCAGTGGCACCCAGAAATGCCCTATTTTCGTGCAAAAATGCTCAACGACGTTGCCCCTCACCCCAGCCGTCTCGCCAAGGACGAGAGGGAGTAAGAATCCATCGGCCGCCGGTGTGTTCTGGCGGGGCCGATTGCCGCCCTCGGGACAGGCCGCTCACGGTTGGGATGGAGTCGGAGCGCGTGATCCGGGATAATAGGCGCTGAACCTTGAGGGAGGTGCACGATGGCAACCGCCGAGATGCTCGAACTGATGACGGCCGAGCAATTTGGCAAGCGGCCGGATCCCGGTTATCCCGAGGAACTGGTCCGGGGAAGGATCGTCGCGATGACGGTGCCCGATCGAAGGCATGGTTATGTTTGTGGTAGGGCGGTTCAAATCCTCGGAAACTTCGTCGACGCGCACGATCTCGGCCGTGTGATGTGCAATGATTCGGGTGTGATCACCGACCGCGGTCCCGATACGGTGCGAGGAGCCGACGTTGCCTATTACAGTTATGCCCGACTTCCCAGGGGCACGCTGCCGACGGGATTTGGGCCCGAGGTGCCCGAGCTCGTCGTCGAGGTTCGCTCGGCGAATGATCGTTGGCGCCAGGTCATCGAGAAAGTCTCGGAATATCTGAAAGCGGGCGTCCTGGTTGTGGTGGTCCTTGATCCCGAGCCCCAGATCGCCCACGTCTTCAGCGCCGACGACCCGCCAAGGACACTGATGACCGAGGAAGAACTGATCCTTCCCGGCGTCCTGGCAGACTTCCGCGTCCGCGTGGGACAGTTCTTCGAGTAGAACGCTGCGAAGACGAAGGATGAATGGAAACGCCTTCGAATCAGCGAGAGTGTCCCGATTCAACTGGACGACGGCGTCGCAAACGGGCGGAGGGCGTCGGCCATCGCCCCGGCCGTTTTCCAGCGATCCTTGGGCTGTTTCTGGAGGGCCTTGAGCAAGGCTCGCTCGAACCCGATCGGAGCGTCGGGCCGGAACGCGCGCAAGGGCAGGGGGGGATGCTGGAGGATGATTTCAAAGAAATCAGGCTGGCGCGGGTCGAAGCCGAGGTAGGGATATTTGCCCGTCAAGAGGTAGAACAGCGTGGCGGCCGCGCTGTAAATGTCGGCGGGCTCGCGGATCTCGCTGAAGTCGCGGATGTGGTCGGGTGAAATGAATCCGATCGATCCCCCGATGTCCCCCTGCCGGGTCAGGCTGGTGATTCCTTCGGTCTCGGCGAAGCTCTTGGCCAGGCCGAAATCGGTGAGCTTGACGCGCGGCCGATGGACCGGCCCCATGATCAGGAGATTCGAGGGCTTCACGTCGCGGTGCACGTAGCCCCGGGAATGGGCATAGTCGAGCGCCGACAATAACTGCGAGCCGATCTGGGCAGCACTGGCGATCGGCAGCGGGCGATCAACGCCCTTGATCCAGTCGAGCGCATTCTGGCCGTCGACGTACTCCATGACGAGTTGAAACTGGGAATCGATCTCGTACAGCTCGTAGAAGGCGACAATGCTGAAATGACACCGGCCGCTGGGCATCAGCAGGTCTCTCAGCACTTCGATCTCGCGCCGGAAATAACCGTTGGCCTTCTCGCCCATTGCGCTGTTGGCGCTCATCATCTTGATGGCGACCGGACGGTTCTTCGAGAGCTGCCGGGCACGGAATACCTCGCCCATGCCCCCACCGCCGATCCATTCCTCGATCAGGTAGTCGGGATCGGTCTGGGGAAACTTGAGCCGGCGGGCCTGGCAGCCGTCGCAAAGCCAGGCCCCTCCCTGGCCCGAGTTGACAAACATCTCCCCGGCCTTGTCGACGGATTTCGATCCGATCGGGATCCGGCCGCCACAGCCGGCGCAGAAGGCAAAGTCCTGTGAGTCCTGCTCGTCTTCGAGGAAGTGCACGATGAACTCGCTGTCGCCCGCCTCAATCACGTCTCCCTCGCGGAGAGTGACGCGCCCGACCCGCAGCCCGTTCACCTTTGTTCCGTTTGTGCTGCCCAGGTCGACCAGGTGGCACAGGGGGGGCTGGTTGTCGACCTGGAAATGTTCGCGAGAAAGGACCAGGTCCTGTGTCATCGGAAAGTGGGCGCGCGACGACCGGCCGACCGTGAACGTATCTTCGCGGTCGATGCGATACTCCTGTCCTGAATGAGGCCCCGTGGTGACCTTCAAGAGAACGGCCATGCACTCGACTCCCGCCTTTATTTTAAGCATCGCACTCGTCATGGCAAGCATCTCCTAACGCGGCGGCGCCGCAATCAAGCACGAAATCCTAAATCTCAAATCCGAAAAGATGCACGCACGGCGCCGAGATGCTCCGGATTCAGAATCTATTACACTTAACACGCTCGCCATGATTTTGATTCGCGCTTTCTTCATCCGTCCACCTTCATCCTTCCGGTGGTAGCTCGGTCGGCCGCGCACTGGTCGAGCGCGATCTCCTTCACGCGGCGCAGGTTGACCTTACCGGTGGAGGTGATGGGGATCTCCTCGACGTGGATGAAGTCGCGCGGCGACGGAATCCAGACCTTGGGGCACGGACCGTCGGCCAGCCGTTTTTGAACCTCGGCCGGCGAGATACCCAGGTCTGTGAAAAGGACGCACAACCGCTCGCCGTGCTTCGGGTCAGGGATTCCCGTGACCGCAAGCTGATTCTCGTCGACTCCGGCGGCCTCCATGATGGCTGACTCGACGCCCTGGTGTGGGACCATTTCTCCGGCGACCTTGGAAAACCGGCTGACGCGGTCGGTGATCTTGAGAAAACCGTCGGGATCGACGTATCCCAGATCGCCGGTCAAATACCAGCCGTTGGAGAGGACCTTGGCCGTGGCCTCGGGCTGGTTCAAGTAGCCAACCATGACTTGAGGTCCCTTGACCGCGATCATTCCCTCGGTGCCCGCCGGGAGGTCGGCTTTTGTCTCGGGGTCGACGGTCTTGATGGCGGTGCCGGGCACGGGCTGGCCGACGGTCCCCAGGCGGTTGCCATGAATCGTGCGGCCGCCCTCCATCTCGACCTCGTCGGGTACGTTCACCGCGACGACCGGCGACAGCTCGGTGCAGCCGTAACCCTCGATCGGCTCGATCGAGAGAGCCTGCTGGATGTCGCGCGCCAGCGCGGGCTTGAGCTTCTCGGCACCCAGGATCAGGTGTGTAATCCACTGGAACTGCCGGGCCTCGCAGTTCTTCAGGTAGAGCCGCATGAACGTGGGAGTGCCCACCAGGAGGGTGACCTTGTGCCGCTCGCAGAGCTTGCCGATCATCTTCGATTCAAGGGGATTGAAATGATAAACCACCTTCTTGCCCAGGCACAGGGCCGTCCAGATGGTGACGGTGAACCCAAACGCATGGAAAAATGGCAGGATCCCCAGCAGCACTTCCTCCGGCTTCAAATGCACGTGCTCATCAATCTGGTGTACGTTGCTCAGGATGTTCTTGTGCGAGAGCACGACTCCCTTGGGGTCTCCGGTGGATCCCGAAGTGAAGATCACGGTCGCCGTTTTATCCAGGCTCTCGTTCCGCAAACCGGGCACGAACGGCCCGAGCGCCCCGATGGGCACCAGCTTCGCGACGGCCGCGGCCCAGATCTTATCGGCCAGGCGGACTTTCCCGGGGATTTCCTCGAGCAGGATCAACTGGCCTTTGGGAGTGATCTTGAACTTGTCCAGCACCTTGGCCGAGGTGAGCACGTGCGTGATCCCGCACTGGTCGATCGATGCGTCGACGACCGCCTGGCTCGCCGAGTAGTTGAGGTTGACCGGAATCTTTCCCCAGAGGCTGATGGACAGGTTGGCGACGGCGGCGGGCACGGTCGGCGGGACGAACAGCCCGACGTGCTCGGCTGGCCCCCACTCCCGGGCCAGCACGCGGCCCAGCACCAGGCGCGGAGCAGCGTCTGCCCGTAGGTGAGGGTCGTGCCCGTGCTATCGACGAGGGCCGTCCGCGCCCCGATTGCGCGTGCCTGGTGGATGAACGCTCTGGGTAGCGAATGCCAGTGCCCGGGAAACGGCGAGAGCTGGCGCAGAGGCGGATAAGACTCGGCCTCGTGATGCCGCCCCTTGAGCGGAGGATCCATTCCGGTGGTCATCGCGATCCGGCCCCTGAAATCAGCCCAACCTGATCGAGAGTCAGCAGGCCGCGATGCGATCTTCGAGATGCGGCCAAACCACCACTTTACGCGGCCGGCATCGTCGGAACAACAGCATCGGGTGAAGTCGATCTCGTCACAGGGCGTGCAGGAACGCGATCAGGTTGGCCCTTTCCTTGTCAGTGAATTCGATGGAGAAGCGGTCTTCATAGAAGTCCACCACCTCGCTCAGGTCGGCGGCGAAGCCGTTGTGGAAGTATGGCGGTCGCGCGGCCAGGCCGCGCAGGACCGGGCCCTTGAACTTGCCGATGTCGACCCACCGGCCCGTGAGCAAAGCGCGGCCGGGGTCGGTCGTCTTGCGGGTCTCGCCTGTCTGGTGGTTGCGCTCGACGGCACGTGCCGAGATGTTCCGTGGGTGGCCTGGCAACCCGTCGTTTCGGCGCAGCGCTCGCTCGGCCTATTGTTCTGGAACATTGCTGTTCCGGTCAGCCCGGTCCATCATGGCGGGATGGGGACGCTCGGCAACACCATGACGAGAGAGCCTGGAGCAGTGGAACCCAGCCGGGGCGTCTGGACGTCCGACTGGATCACGTCCGTTCTTGCCGTTTCCGCGATCTTTGCGGTCGGCTTCGGCGTGGCGCTGATCGTTGGCCAGGAAGACAACGAGGCCGTCGAGTCGCCGCTCATGATGTCGGTCGCCCACCAGCTTATGGCCGGCCCCTGGGAGCTCTATGGGCCCTTCGGCGCCCAGAACCCGCTGGTGCTGATCCACGCCCCACTTTACTACCATGCGGCCGCCCTGGCCGCGTGGCCGTTGACTCGCCTGGGGCTTGATCCCATCTCGGCGGCTCGGTTGGCGGGGCGGTCGCTCGCGTTTGCCGGCCTTGCCCTGACGGCTCTTGCGGCCTACCACCTCGCACGCCTGGGCGGAGTTCGGGCGCGGGCCAGATGGTGGGCCGTCTGCCTGATCGCCACCGCTCCGGTCATCGGGGTCATGCCTTACTCCGTACGCCCTGACATGCTGGGCGTCGCGCTCCAAACCGCCGGGGTATTCCTGGTGCTGCGGCGATTGGAATCCGGCGGTTCGAAAATCGGCGGACTTTCCGCAGGCTTCGCGGCGTTCGGTCTGGCAATATGCGTCAAACAGCACTTCATCATCGCGCCCTTGATCAGCACCGGTCTCTTGTTCGTGGCCTGGCTGCGCGGCGCCTGATGCTGGGTCCGATCGTGCGCGCCGTGCTGGTTGCCGTTGCCGTCGTGATCGTTATCTACGGCGCCGAAGAGCTGGCGACAGGCGGCCTGATGTCTCGGGCCGTCTTCCTGGCCGCGGCGCGAACGTCGCGCGTCCATCCCGCCGACTGGATGCGTGCCTGGATCGTGGTCTCGGCGATCGCCGGCCGCTCGGGCGGCCTGATCGTCCTCCTGGCCGCGGCCGGCCTGGCACAGGTGGCAGCGCATCGGGGGCTCCTCGGTCGCTTGCTCGTCCTGGCCGGTGGCACGCCCATCCTCCTGATCGTCGCGCTGGCGGCGCTCGAGGCCGCAGGGATTGCCGCGTCCGGGGCGATCGTCTCCTTCTTTGCTCTTTGGGTCTGTGTCGGGGTCGTCATTCCGGTTTGCGCCGTACTCGAGCGCCGCTCGTTTCTGGGCGGCTGGCTCGACTCGCTTCTCTGGCTGTTTTTGGCCGGCGAGTTTTTCCTTGTGGTATTCTTGTCCCGGGCCAGCACCGGGGCATGGATCAACTATGGAATGCAGGCCGTCGTCTGGGGATGCATTCTCGCGGCCCGGGCGCTGGCCCGCGCCTGCGAGGGCGCCACTTCCACGAGGTCACTCTGGCCGATCGCTCTGGCCTCGCTTCTGGTGCCCATCGCGCTGGTCCAGGACGCGTACCAGATTACGAACCAGCGCCAGCGCCAGCGCGAAGCGATCGATGACCTCGCGGCCACAAACCGGTTTCCTACGTGGCAGTTTTTCTTCGCCGACGGCCCCGGCTTGAACCGAGTCTACGGCCGGCCAGAACTCGTCTACGACGGCTGGCTCTACCCCGTCTTCGAGTCCATGCACCTGGCCCAGCCGCGCTCGACCTGGCTCCCGCTCGCCCTGAACTCACGCCAGATCAGATTCATCTTCAGTAAGTCGTACAGCCCAGAGATCGAGGGAATCGGTCCGCAGCAACTTCGCGCTCTCGGCTTCGCGCAAGTGGGCAGGCTCGGCGAATTCTTCGTCTGGGAGCGATACCGAATTCCGAAAATCCCAAATCCCAAATCCTAAATCCGAAAACCGGACTTGACGCTCCCTCGGCGTCGAGACGCAGATCTCGGGTTCGGTGCGAATCTCGTGCTGGAGATTTTGGGTCTTTGCAGGTGGCTGCGCCTCGTCTCCGAATGATTTCAGAGCACCGGATTGCGAGGGAAGCGACTTTTGTCATACGATGACCGGGTCACGTGGAAACCCGAGGAGCATTCCCATGAGTCGACGACCCATTGGCGTGGGACTGGCAGTCATTGCGGTATGGACTTTGGGCTCGGAAGTGGTTTCCGGCCAGTTCGGGGCCGACACGGTCGTCGTGTACTCGGCACTCGACCGGGAATTCTCCGATCCGGTGCTCAAGGCCTACGGCAAGAAGCATGGTGTGAGCGTGCTGTCCAAGTTTGACGTGGAGAGCACAAAAACGGTCGGCCTGACGAACCTGATCATGGCCGAGTCGCGGCGGCCGCGGTGCGATTTATTCTGGAACAATGAGATTCTGAACACCCTTCGGCTCAAGGATAAGGGGCTCCTGGTGCCGTTTGAGCCGTCGCGCGTCGGCGACCTACCCGAGACCTTCAAGGCGAAGGACGGCACCTGGTACGGATTCGCGGCGCGGGCACGCGTGCTCGTCGTCAACACGAAGCTGGTAAGCGAGGCCGACCGGCCCAAGGGAATCGAAGATCTGCTCGACCCGAAATGGAAGGGCAAGATCGGCATTGCCAAGCCTCTGTTCGGTACGACGGCCACGCACGCCGCCTGCCTTTTCGCCGCTTGGGGCGACGAGAGAGCCCGTAAATTCTTTCGCGGCCTCAAGGCCAACGGCGTGCACGTGCTCGTTGGCAACAAGCAGGTTGCCATGGCGGCGGGCTCGGGCGAGATTCTCGTCGGCCTGACCGACACCGACGACGCGATGGGCGAGATCGACGCCGGCAGTCCGGTGGCGATCATCTACCCCGACCGCCGGCCAACCGAGCTTGGCACCCTGTTCATTCCCAACACGCTGGCCATCATCAAGGGCTCGCCGCACAAGCAAGCCGCCGTGGCTCTTGCCGATCACCTGCTCAGCCCCGAGGTCGAGGCGGCGCTCGCGGTCGGGCCCAGCGCCCAGATCCCCTTGCTCAAGAGCACCGATGTGAAGGCTCGGGTCGAGACCCCCAAGACGGTCCACGCCATGGAAGTCGACTTCGAGGCCGCCGCCAAGGTGTGGGACAAGACGGCTGCCTTCCTCGTCTCCGAGTTTGCCGTTGATTGAACGATCCGGCCCGTGTTCAACCCAGAATCGACAAGAGGATCAACTCCATGGAAACATCGGGTATCTCGATCCGGCAAGTTTCCCTGCTTCTGGCGTGCGCCCTGTGCCTGCCGGGGGCTGGCGGCGATCAAAAGGCGCAGCAATCGTGGAACTTCGAGTCCGACCCGGCCGGCGCCATCGCCAAGGGTTTCACCGCGGCCGTCGGCCAGTGGGAGGTTGCCAAAGACGGAGACAACCACGTCCTGTACCAGAAGGCCAAGAACGACGATGCGACGTTTAACGTTGCGCTGGTCGATACGACGAGTTACAGGGACGTCGACCTGACCGTCAAACTCAAGGCGGTCGCCGGTGAAGTCGATCGCGGCGGTGGAGTGATCTGGAGGGCGAAGGACAAGGACAATTACTACATCTGCCGTTACAATCCGCTTGAAGACAACTTCCGGCTGTACAAGGTCGAGGCGGGCAAGCGGACCATGTTCAAGGGTGCGAAGACTCCCGGCGACGAAAAGTGGCATACCGTGCGCGTGACGATGGCCGGCAAGTCGATCACTTGCTACTTCGACGGCGAGAAACTTCTGGAAGCGGAAGACGAGACTTTCCCGGACGCAGGGATGATTGGCCTCTGGTCCAAGGCCGACGCCCAATCGTATTTCGACGACTTGACGATCAACCCGTGAGATTGTGGGGCTAGACCGCCAAGGGAAGGCGGCCAAGTCCCATGAAATGGATGAAACAACCAATCTGGCAGCTTGGTTCTTCAGGCGATTGGCGAATTGACGGAGTCGATCGTTCTTGATCAGGCTGATGCGAACACCTTTCGACAACAAACAGCCCTATCGCGCGCAGCCCGGCGACTGAGACCACGCGCCCTATCACGGCTGGAGATCGCCCGACAATCCGGATAGAATACACGTGCCCTGGCGCACGAACGCGGGTATGTGCCTCTGGCCGCAAGCATCGAGGTCCATCGAGCGCTGACCCGGACCCCAGGGTGCCCCGCCTCAATCGGCCGATTCGTCCTCCCGAAGACCCCAGATTGGCCACTCACTCCATGCCGCGACGACATCGAAGCGTGAGCCGCCTGCAAAACCACTCCCGGCTTTCCAACCTGATGGCAGGAAAGCGTGCCGGAAGCACGATGGTGGTCTGGCTGGCGACCATGTTCTGGCTGGGGCTACCGGTAAGCCTCCGCGCCGATGACGCCCGCTCTCTTCCCGCGGAGAAGCTGGCGTTCAATCGCGATATCCGCCCCATCCTGGCGGAAAAGTGCTTCAAGTGCCACGGCCCTGACGCGAAACAGCGAAAGGGAAAGCTGCGGCTGGATAACCGTCGCGACGCGACGGCTCCTGCTTCGTCCGGCAGCCCGGCGATCGTTCCGGGCAAGATCGACGACGGCGAGCTTTACAGCCGCATCACCTCGGACGATCCCGAAGAGCGCATGCCGCCGCCCCAAAGCGGCAAGTCGCTTTCGGCCGCCGAGATCGCCCGGATCAAGACCTGGATCGAACAAGGCGCTCAATATCAGGCCCACTGGGCTTTCATCCCGCCCGTGCGCCCGCCCATCCCGCCGGTCAAGAATCGCGGGTGGTGCAAGGGCCCCATCGACTTCTTCATTCTCGCGAAGCTGGAAGCCGAAGGCCTTTCTCCTTCGGCTCCGGCCGGCGACGTCGCGTTCATCCGCCGAGCTTCGATCGACCTGATCGGGCTTCCGCCCACAATCGAGCAGATCGATGCTTACCTGGTCGATACCCGTGCGGATGCCGATTCCCGGCTGATCGAGCGGCTCCTGGACTCACCTCACTATGGCGAGCGATGGGGACGCATCTGGCTCGACGCCGCGCGGTATGCCGATTCCGACGGCTACGAGAAAGACAAGTCGCGCCAGGTCTTCTTCTACCGGGACTGGGTCACAAACGCCTTGAACCGGGACCTGCCCTATAACCAGTTCGTCATCGAGCAGATCGCCGGCGATGAGCTTCCGGGTGCCACGCAGGACCAGATCACCGCGACGGGCTTCCTGCGCAATTCGATGATCAACGAGGAAGGAGGCGTCGATCCCGAGCAGTTTCGCATGGAGGCGATGTTTGACCGGATCGACTGCATCGGCAAGAGCATCCTGGGACTGACCATCCAGTGTGCGCAGTGCCACAGCCACAAGTACGACCCACTGACGCAGGAAGAGTATTACCGGATGTTCGCGTTTCTCAACAACGCCCACGAAGCCAACGTCGCGGTCTACACGCCCGAAGAACAGCGAAAGCGTGCCGAAATTGTCAAGAACGCCGGCGAGATCGAAGAGTTGATTCGCCACCAGAACCCCGGCTGGGTCGAGCGGCTGGCCGCCTGGGAACAGAGCGTCGCCCACAACCAATCCGATTGGGTCGTGGTGCGGCCCGAGGTCGACGAAGAGTCGACCGGGGGCGCCAAGTACCTGTTGATGGAAGACGGCTCGTTTCTCCAGCAGGGGTACGCTCCCACCAAGCACACCGTGAAGATGTCGGTGAAAACCCCGGTGGCGCCGATCGCGGCATTCCGGCTGGAGCTCTTGACCGATCCCAATCTGCCGCTCGGCGGTCCCGGGCGTTCGATCCAGGGGACGGCCGCGCTCACCGAATTCCACGTCGAGGCAGCGCCGGCCGACGGCAAGGGCAAGCCGGTGAATGTCACATTTTCGCAGGCAACCGCCGACGTCAATCCGATCGAGGCACCGCTCGCGGCCATTTACAACGATCGCAGCAATCGCAAACGGGTCACGGGACCGGTCGGGTTTGCGATCGACGGCAAGGATGAGACCGCGTGGGGCATCGACCTCGGCCCCGGGCGCCGCAACCAGCCGCGCAAGGCGGTCTTCACCGCGAAGGAACCGATCGGATTTCCCGGGGGCGCTGTGCTGACCTTCCGCCTGACCCAGAACCACGGCGGCTGGAACAGCGACGATAACCAGAACCATAACCTCGGCCGGTTTCGACTGGCCATCACGACGGCGGCCAAGGCAGCCGCTGACCCGCTCCCGGCCGAGGTCCGGGCGATCCTGGCGATTCCCCCGGCAAGGCGCACGGCCGCGCAGTCGGCAGCCGTTTTCGCGTACTGGCGCACGACCGTCCCGGAATGGAAAGACGCGAACGCCTGGATCGACTCGCTCTGGCGGCAGTATCCCGAAGGATCGACCCAGCTCGCCCTCGAAGAGCGCAAGTGGCCGCGCCCGACCGCGATCCTGGAACGGGGCAATTTCCTCAAGCCGGGGAAGGTGGTCGAGCCGGGCGTCCCGGCCTTCTTGAGCCCGCTGCCCGCGGGCGTTCCCCTCACCCGGCTGACCTTTGCCCGCTGGCTCGCGGGCCGAGACTCACCGACGACCGCCCGCGCGGTCGTGAACCGGGTGTGGCAGGCTTATTTCGGCACGGGCTTGGTCGCCACCAGCGAAGACCTGGGGGTTCAGTGCGAGCCGCCGTCGCATCCGGAGCTCCTGGACTGGCTGGCCGTCGAATTCATGGACAGCGGCTGGAGCCTCAAGCACCTGCACCGGCTGATCTCATCGTCGTCGACCTACCGGCAAAACTCAGCGTTTACGCCCGAGCTTCTGGCCCGCGATCCCTACAATCGGCTGCTGGCCCGCGGACCCAGGTTCCGCGTCGACGCCGAGATCGTCCGCGACATCGCTCTTTCGGTGAGCGGGCTGCTCGACGACCGGATCGGCGGGCCCAGCGTCTGTCCCCCGGCCCCGGCGTTCTTGTTTCAGCCGCCGACCAGCTACGGCCCCAAGGTCTGGAACGAAGCACTGGGCCGCGAGCGCTACCGCCGCGCGTTTTATACGTTCCGGTATCGCTCGGTTCCTTACCCGATGCTTCAAGCTTTCGATGCCCCCAACGGCGACTTTGCCTGCGTGCGCCGCAGCCGCTCGAACACGCCCCTCCAGGCCCTCACGACCCTCAACGAGCCGATCTACCTGGAATGCGCTCGCGCTCTGGCGATCCGCACGCTCTTCGAGGGAGGGTCGACCGACCCGGATCGCGTGAAATATGCGTTTCGTCGCTGCCTGTCGCGCGTGCCGACCGAGCCGGAACGCGCGACCCTGCTCGGCCTGCTCAAGCGGCAAATGCAGAGGTTCGAGGCTCCGGGAGCCAATCCGTGGCTCCTGGCCGCCGCCGATCCGGCCCGGCCGCCCAAGCTGCCGGCGGGCGTCACCCCGGCGCAGCTCGCGGCCTGGACCGCGGCAGCGCGCGTGTTGCTCAACCTTGACGAAACCATCACCAAGGAGTAATCCACGCTCATGCGTCTTCCGTTCCCGGGCATGGATCCGTGGCTGGAGCAGCTTGAGCTCTGGTCCGACGTGCACGCCAGCCTGATCGCGGCGATCCGCGACGCCTTGGCGCCCTTGGTGCTGCCGCGCTACTTCGTGGGCGTGGAGCTGCGCACGACGGTGCTGAGCGGCCTGGACATCGATCTGCTCTATCGCCCCGACATCAGCGTCCTGGCCGCCGAGCGAGCCGGACCGCCGCGCGGATCGGCCACCGCCGTGCTCGAGCGGACCGACGTCGCGCCGGTCGAAGTGGTCGTTCCCATCGACGAGGAAGAGATCGAGGAGACATTCCTGACGATCAATGAGCTTCCCGGTCGCAAGCTGGTCACCGTGATCGAGGTCCTGTCTCCAACCAACAAGGGAACCCGGAACGCGCGTTCGGAATATCTGGACGAGCGCCGCTCTTTGATCCGGTCGAAGGTCAACTTCGTCGAGATCGACCTGCTGCGGGGGGGCGAGGCGATGCCGCTCTTGAACCCGCCGGAGCCGAGCGATTACCGGATCATGGTCTGTCGGGCCGGTCGCAGTCGACACGCGGTCCTCTACCCATTTTCATGGAGGAGCCCGATCCCGGCGATTCCGATCCCGCTCATGCCCGGAGATGCCGAGCCTGTGCTCGACCTGAACCATGTGGCGCACTCGTTAATGGACCGGGCCCGATACGACCTCGTGATTGATTACAGCCGGCCTCCCGAGCCGCCCTTACGTCCGGGAGATGATGCGTGGGTCAAAGAGCTGCTGGCCCGGACGCAGGCTCATACCGGCGATCTTTCTGCCGGAAAGGAAAATGGACCATGAATTGCCAGGACCGTCTGTATCGAGGGCTCGACCCGCGACTGGTCAGCCGGCGCTGGTTTTTCGAGCAATGCGGCGTCGGGCTGGGCACGATCGCGCTAGGCCAGTTGCTCCAGTCAGAAGGTCACGCCCAGGCACCCGTCTCATCTCCGAGCGGCAATTCTCTGGCTCCCAGGAAACCGCATCATCCGCCCAGGGCCAAGCGGGTGCTGTTCCTGTTCATGGCCGGCGCGCCGAGTCATCTCGAGCTCTTCGACAACAAGCCGCAACTGGCGAAATTTGACGGCACGCTTCCGCCGCCCGAGCTGCTAAAGGGCTACCGCGCAGCCTTCATCAAGCCCAGCTCCAAGCTGCTGGGCCCCCGATTCAAGTTTTCCAGGCATGGGCAGAGCGGCACCGAGCTTTCCGAGCTGCTGCCGCATCTGGCAACCGTCGTCGACGACATCGCGATCGTCAAGGGAATGTCGACGGACGCCTTCAACCATGCGCCGGGGCAAATCATGATGAGCACCGGCAGCCAGATCTTCGGCCGGCCCAGCATGGGGGCCTGGGTCTGCTATGGGATGGGCAGCGAATCGCAAGACCTGCCCGGCTTCATCGTCTTCAGCACCGGCAAGAAGGGACCCAGCGGTGGCAATTCGAACTGGGGCAGCGGCTTTCTGCCCACGGTGTACCAGGGGGTCGAGTTCCGCACCAGCGGCGACCCGGTCCTGTATCTTTCGAACCCCCGCGGCATCGACCCGGAATTGGAGCGCGACTCGTTGGGCGCGGTCCAGAAACTCAACCGCGTGCGACTCGAAAAAGTGGGCGACCCCGAGATCGCGACCCGGATCAGTTCGTTCGAGATGGCGTTCCGGATGCAGCAAAGCGCCCCCGACGTCAACGACATCAGCCGGGAGCCCCGGCACATCCTCGAGATGTACGGCGCTCAGCCCGGCAAACCCTCATTCGCCAACACGTGCCTGCTTGCGCGACGGCTGCTGGAGCGAGGAGTGCGGTTCGTGCAGATCTTCCACGAGTCGTGGGACCAGCACGGCAACCTGGTTCACGACATCAAGGCGAACTGCAAGGAAACCGACCAGGCCTGTGCCGCTCTGATCAAGGACCTCAAACAGCGCGGTCTCCTCGAGGACACGCTGGTTGTCTGGGGAGGCGAGTTCGGCCGCACGCCGATGGTTCAAGGCGGCGGCAACGACGGCCGCGACCATCATCCCAACGCATTCACGATGTGGATGGCCGGGGGCGGCATCAAGCCGGGCATTTCGTACGGCGCGAGCGACGAGCTGGGATTTCAGGTCGTCAAAGACAAGGTTCACGTGCATGACCTGCACGCGACACTTTTGCACCTACTGGGCTTCGACCACACGAGGCTGACCTATCGTTTCCAGGGCCGTGACTTTCGTCTGACCGATGTGGAAGGTCAGGTCGTGAAGGGGTTACTTGCCTGATCGTCAAATCTGACCGACCCAGGTCGCATCGGCCGTCTCGCGCCACCGGGTGCGGATGGCCTGGATCTGCTCGGGAGTGATCGGCTCGCTGTCGAGGAGCGCCGCGTTCTCGCTCCACCGCGTCGGCTTGGCGGTGCCGACGATCGCGGTGTGGACTCCGGGAATGCTCAGGGTGAACTTGAGCGCGATGGCCGTCGTCTGCGCCGGATCGCCTTTCAAGAAGTCGTAGTTGAGTTTCTGAAGCCGCTCCCAGTAGGGCTGAACGTACGAGTTGTCGGGCTTCTGAGCAAAACGCCAGACCGCGTTGGCGATCGGCCGCTTGATGATCACGCCCATTCCCCGCTGGCGGGCCAGGGGGAGGGTCATATCGATCGCCTGTTGATCGGCGATGCTGAGTGACGTCTGCAGCGCATCGAAGGCGCCACAGCCGATGGCATGGCGCGCGGCCGTCCCGTCGCCGCTATAGCCGATGAAACGCGTGTACCCCAGTTCCCGCGCACGAATGAGCCCGGCGATCGCGTCTCCTTTGCGCAGCTCATCCTCGGAGCAGCTATGAAGCTGCACCAGGTCGAGCCGGTCGGTCCGGAGCCGCTCCAGGCTGCGCTGGATGCTCTTGAGCAGCGATTCGGGCCGCCAATCTTCCTTGTAGGGACCTTCGGGATGTCCGCACTTGGTGAAGAGGTAAAAGTCGTTGCGACGCGCTCCCACGGCCTGGCCGATCAGCTCTTCGCTTTGAAGGTAGCACTCGGCGGTGTCGATCACGTTCAATCCGGCGTCGAGAGCGGCACCGAGCAGGCGGGCGACCGTGTCCACGGTTGCCTTCTCGAAGCCGATCTCGGCGCCTCCGAATCCGAGGACGCTCACCTTCATATCGGTCTTGCCAAACGGTCGCGTTTCCATTCCGGCTCTCCTTATAGAATCGAGAAAAGTCGCGGGTCAATTGGCACGTCCCGGGTAGCGGGGCCACCCGGAATCCGTTCATCCCAACTTTCGGGTCGAGACCGAATTTGACTACAATAACATCTGGAGGTTACATGATGCCGTCCTTGGTGGAAACCTTCCCTAACCAGTTTCCGGGCCGGGAGTATGAGATCGAGATCGCCTGTCCGGAGTTCACGGCGGTCTGTCCCAAGACGGGCCAGCCCGATTTCGGAACGATCGTCATCCAGTACGTTCCCGGCGCGGTCTGCCTCGAGCTCAAGAGCCTCAAGCTCTATCTTGTCGGCTTCCGCGACCGGGGCATTTTCTACGAGCATGTCGTCAATACCATCCTCGACGATCTCACGCGGAGCTGTCAGCCCAGGAGCATGAAAGTCGTGGGCCATTTTAACGCGAGGGGCGGAATCACGTCTCGGGTGACCGCCGTTTATCAGGCTTCAAAATGAACCCGGGAATCGTCACGCTGACGACCGATTTCGGCCTGAGCGGTTCGTATGTGGCCGCTCTCAAGGGCGTCTTGCTCGACCTGGCTCCGGGGGCCCAACTGGTCGACGTGTGCCACACGATCTCGCCTCAGAACATACTCGAGGGCGGGTTCGTGCTGGCGGGCATCGTCGATGCCTTTCCCAGGGGTACCGTGCACCTGGTGGTCGTTGACCCCGGAGTGGGGACCGAGCGCCGGCTAATCGCGGTGAATTTTGCAGACCAGTGGTTTGTGCTGCCCGACAATGGGTTGATCACCGGCGTGGCGCGCGGCCGCACGCCCACAGCAATCTGGGAGATCACCAACCCCGCGTTGCAGCGCTCGGTGGTTTCGGCCACGTTTCACGGCCGCGATATCCTCGCGCCCGCGGCGGCCCACCTGCTCAAGGGCGGCGACCCCGCCGAGCTGGGCGCTCTGCGCACACGGTTCATCACCCTGCGCAACTTCGAGCCCAGCGCCGACGAGCAAGGGTTCGTCGGTGAAGTCATCTTCCGCGACGCCTTCGGCAACTTGATCACCAATATCAACGCCGACCGACTTGCAGGCACACCCCGCGGCCTCTGGTCGCTCGAGATCGCCGGCGAGCGCATCGAAGGGATCCTGCGCACCTACGGCGAGCGGCCCACCGGGTCGCTGACGGCACTGGTCGGCAGCTCGGGCTGGGTCGAGATCGCCGTGGTCAACGGCGACGCCGCCCGTCAGCTTACCGCCGGCGCCGGGACAACCGTCTGGTGCCGCCGAATGTCGTGAAGCACGGCGGTTCACTCGCAGTCTTTTCACCGGTTTATTCATGCATCACGTGATGGGGGTTGATTTTTGAGTGCTGGCATGACAATGATGCGCACGATCAATCTGCACATGCGGGCGCCATCAGTCCTGCCCCTGCCCGTCGCGACACGGTAGTCTTTATCATGCCGGAAACCCGCGGCAAGCCCCACCCGACGCCGCACCCCACGCCGAACCCGGACCATCCCCGCGGGCCCGAATTGATCCGGCCCGGAGGGCCGGTCCCTGCGCGGACTCCGCACTCGACCCCGCGGCCCGACCTCGACCCGGATGAATCGGATTATGATTCGGTTCACGACGATTTGAATCAAGTACTCTCCCAGCCGGTGTCGGAGCCGGACCCGGCTCTTGGGTCGGGTTCTCCAGGCGAACCGGCATCGCTGCCGCCTCGAGAAGACACCCCGATCCCCTCCTTTTTGAGAGAGAAGGGCAAGCAGCCCAAGACCGCCGAGATCTTCAAGGCGATCGTACCGCCCGGTCAGGCCGCAGTCCTTCCGGGCGATTCCGGCCGTTCGCTTCTCGATCCACTGGTGAGCAGCACGCCGGTTCCGGAAGAGGTTTTCGGCCGCCTGGAGCAAGGGCTCTCGAGGGATCGTTCCGGCGACCCGGACTCGCGCAGCGACGACGACGATCAACTCGCCGAATCGCGCAGTACGTGGTTTTTTGTGCTGCTCATGTCCTACTCGAGCGCCATCACGCTGGCACTGGTCTGGGTGCTCTGGTCGGGCCGTTCGCTCAAGAGCCCAGACTCGCCCGCGGCCAACATTTCCCAGGGAACCGAAGAGCAGGGCTCGAAGCCGCCTGAACCGACGGCTAGCGAACCGCTGCCGCCGATCCCGTCTGCCAACATCACCACGCTGGGAAAGACGATTCGAATCGGCGAAATCGATGTCACGCCCCTGGAAATCGACCTGACGCCCGTTGAGCTCGTCCGCTCGATCGACCCTGAAGACTACCGGCGGGAGGAGTCGGGCTCGCTGATGCTGAAGCTCAGGCTTACCAACGTCTCTGGCGACCACCAGTTCGCTCCCCTCGATCGGCTTCTGATCCGCGGTCAGAATTCCCCGCTCGATCGCTCGTACATCGCGAGCTCCGGCCCCGGCAAGATCCGGCTCTTCCCGCTGGCCCTCGACAGCGAATGGGCAATCCTCGGTCAAAGCTTCCCGGTACTCAAGAGCGGTGAAAGCGTCGAGACCCTGGTCGCCAGCGAGCCCGTGACCGAAGATCGCCTCCAAGGCGAGTTGACCTGGCGCATCCGGCTCCGGGTCGGTCCCTATCGAACGGACGTCCTGGGAGTTCGATTCACCAGAAGCAACTTGCCGTCGCACGAATGCCGGCTTGAGTTCGAGCCCCGCGGGCACGACACCGCTCGAGGCCGGCGCCTTGCCGGTTCGCGGACCGATCTTCGGATTGCTTCAGCCGGGCGCAAGCGTCTTTGCCTGAAAGCGGCCCTTCCGGAATCCGGCACCACCGTGATTGGTGATCTTGCTCTGGGTTCGCCCGTTGGGTTTTGCTTGGAGCTTCTCGACCAGATTGGCGACCCTGGGCTTCCAGGCCGCCAGCCTGTCGTCGAGTGATTCCAGGTGATGCGACGGGGGCTCGGCCGCAAATTTGAGGCGATCGACCTGATCGAGAAACCGGATCAGCTCCTTGAGCGGCTCTTTGCCGAGAACTTGCACGAGCTGGCTGTCGGTTGATAATTCCTCCGTGGTCTTGGCGCGCCACGAGGTTCCGAACTGGGTCGTGAGCGCCTGGCGGATCGATTGCGACAGGGCGACAAACTGCCCGCGTGGCGTGGCGTCAGCCTCTCCCTCGGATACGGCCATAGCGCTTCCCGGCCGGCCACGCGCGCGCCGGATCAAGCTCCAGGATGCCACAGCAATCACCAGGACGAATGAGGCCAGGATCCCCACGACCATCCAGACGTCTGCGAAGGGAGGCGTGTCGAGGGCGGGCTCGGGTCCCAGATTGGGCGCGGCAGCACGAGGCCCCGTGATTCCGGCACGTTCACAAGCCACCTCGGCGCGTCGCTCGCCTGGAAAACAGCTCGATCAAGCAGACGATCGGGTCGAGGTCCGTCATCATCGTATAGGCGTGAATGCCCGAGTTGGCACACCAGCGCTGAAATGACTGGGACCGACCGAGTGCGGCCTCGGCGTAGCGGCGGCGAACCCGGCGCGAGCTGGAGTCGACCAGCAGCTTGGTCCCGCGCTCGGCATCCTCCAGTGCCAGGATGCCCGTGTTAGGAAGCCGCATTTCGCGCGGATCGACGACGCGGATGGCGATCGTGTCGTGTCGTCGGGCGACCCGCCGCCAGGTCGCAACCGGCTCCTCGGTGACAAAATCACTGATCACCACCAGCATGGCCCGTCGGGTACTGCGGCGCACCCGGGCCAGCCCGATGCTCAATTTCGTTTTGGGCGAAGTGGTCGGAGTTGCCACCAGGGCCCGTACCAGTTGCGACAGATGACGCACGCCGCCCTTCGGAGCCAGCTCGAGCTCGATCCGATCGCTCACGAGCATCAGCCCGACCCGATCTCCGTTTTGCACCGCCGCCGTCGCCAGCAAGGCGGCGGCCTGGGCGGCTCGATCGGCCTTGGTCATCCGCTCCGGACCGAATCTCAAGCTCGCCGAGACGTCGACCACCAGCCACAGTGTCAGTGCGCGCTCCTCGACGAACCGCCGCACAAACGGCTTGCCTTGGCGCGCCGTCACGTTCCAGTCGAGGTGCCGGACATCATCCCCGGGCTCGTACGCGCGCAGCTCGGCAAATGTCAGCCCAATTCCCGGCCGCGGCACCATGATACGCGCCGGCAAGCTGTGAGACGGCTCCCGGTCGTACCCGGAACCGCAGCCGCCGCGCCCGCCTCACAATCGCAGCCGCGTCCAGCGGTGCCGGGCCCGACGCCACCGGCTTGCGGCGGAAAGGCCAGAACATGGTCAGATGTCCCCGGGTGTCAATCGGAAAGTCCGCTGGCTCTCGATGGAAGCCGGCTCGATGAACGTTCATTCTAAGCTAAGCTGAGTCCGTCGTCTCGGTCGAAGCGGCAGACGTCTGATCTGTGGAATGGGAAACCTCGGTTGCACTGGCTCTGCCGAACGACTATAGTATACCGAATTATAGTATATCTGAAATTGGCATTGTCGCATCGAGGATTTCCGGGTCTTTTTGTTGGGAACGAGTTGAGCGGTTATAGGCCTTGCGCACGTTGTAAGGTGAGCGATGGCAAAGCGAAGCCGGCGTTCGGACGATGAGAATCGCAAGGGGGCGGGGCGATCGAGCGCCCACATCGAAGACGTCTCGTTCGCGGAAGCCGCGCGGTCGCGCTACCTCAACTACGCCCTCTCGGTCATCACTTCGCGGGCTTTGCCGGACCTGCGCGATGGTCTCAAACCCGTACAGCGGCGCATCTTGTACGCGATGTGGAACGATCTTCATGTGACGGCCGACAGCCGATACATCAAGTGTGCGGCCGTGGTCGGGGAGGTCATGAAGACGTACCACCCGCACGGCGACCAGTCGATCTATGACGCCCTCGTGCGGATGGCGCAGCCGTTCAGCTTGAGACAGACCCTCGTGGAGGGTTACGGCAACTTCGGCTCGATTGATGGCGACCCACCCGCCGCGATGCGCTACACCGAATGCCGGCTCACCCGCATCGCCCAGACCCTGCTCTCGGAGCTCCGGGAGCAGACCGTCGACTTCCGCCCGAATTATGCTTCCACGGCCGAAGAGCCCGTCGTTCTGCCCGCCCAGTTCCCCAACTTGCTTGTCAACGGCGTCGCCGGGATCGCCGTCGGCATGGCGACCAACATTCCGCCGCACAACTTGAAAGAGGTTTGCAACGCCCTTCTGGCGCTTCTGGACAACCGCGAGCTGCCGCTCGAAAGGCTTTTGAAGTCGATTCACGGCCCGGACTTTCCGACCGGGGGCGTGATTCTCAACTCGGCCGACGAGATCCGGCAGATCTACGCTACCGGTCAGGGGACCATCAAGCTCCGAGGTGTCTACGAGCCCCACCCGGACCGCCCCGGCGCCCTCCTGATCACCGCGATTCCTTACGGCATCGAGAAAGACGCTCTGGTCGAGCGAATCGGCGAGCTGATCGCCAAGGGCCAGGTCCCTCAGCTCACGAACATCAAAGACCTGAGCACCGATGATGTGCGGATCCTGCTGGAGTTGAAAGCCGGCGCCAACGCCGAGGCGGCCCTGGCGTACCTGTTCAAGAACTCGCCCCTTCAGATCAACTTCAGCATCAATCTCACGTGCCTGCTTCCGGCCGAACAGGCCGAGGTGGCCGTTCCCAGCCGCCTGGACTTGAAAACGATCCTTCAGCAGTTCCTGGACTTCCGCCTGGAGATTGTCACCCGCCGGCTGCGATTCGAGCTCAAGAACCTGCTCGAGCGGATCCACATTCTCGAAGGCTTCGCCATCGTCTTCAAAAACCTGGACGAAGCCATCCGGATCATCCGCGCCAGCGACGGCAAGCCCGACGCGGCTCCCAAGCTGATGGCGCGATTCGAGATCTCCCGCTTCAGGCCGACGCGATCCTCGAGACCAAGCTCTACCGGCTGGGCAAGCTGGAAATCCGCGAGATCCTGGAAGAACTGGCAGAGAAGCGAAAACGAGCCAAGGAAATCAAGTTGTTGCTCGAAGACGAACCCGCTCGGTGGCAGATCATCCGGGGCGAGCTCAAGCAGATCTCCCAGACTTTCGGCGAGCCCAGGCGGCACCCGCATCGAGGTCCCGTCAGCGCCCCAGGAGTTCCGCGAGGAAGATTACATCATCGACGAGGATTCCTGGGTGATCGTCACCCGGGACGGCTGGACCAAGCGTCAGAAATCGTTCACCGACGTCGCCAGCATTCGGGTGCGCGACGATGACCGCGTCGGCTGGATCTACCGAGCAAGGGCCCGGCAGACCTTGACCTTTTTCACCGACCGCGGGATTGCCTACACGCTGCGCGTCAACGACCTGCCGATGACCACCGGTCACGGCGAGCCGATCCAGAAACAGTTTGCTTTCGAAGACCAGGAGCACATCGTCGGCGTCGTGTGTCACGATCCGCGCTGTCTGCCTGACCCGACCAAGCATTCCCAGACCGCCCCGCGGCTGGTTCAGCGGTTACTGGGTGCCGATCTCGACGAAGGCCCGTCCGACCACGACGGCGGCGAGAGCGGCCACGGCCCAGCCGGTGTCAACGGCAACGGCGCGCCCCAGGCGTTGCCGCCTCCTCCCTATGCGCTCGCGCTCACGGCGGGGGGCAAGGTCTTGCGATTTGCCCTGGCTCCGCTGGCCGCGGTATCGACTCGCAAGGGGCGGCTGGTGGTGCGGCTTGACCCGGGATTCACGAAAGACGTGGTGGTCGGCGTCGAGGCGACCGACGGATCCGAAAACGTCTGCCTGGCTACGCGGTCGGCACGGGTGCTCATCTTCCCGGTCACCGAGGCCAACATCGTCGCCGGCGCGGCCCGGGGCGTGAATGCGATCCGGCTTGACTCGAAGGATCGCGTCATCGGCTTTGTGCTGGCCGGCAAGAAGCGCGAAGGCCTCACCGTCCGCACCAACCGCGGAGCCACCCAGATCGTCCGCGCCACCAAGTACCCCGTCACGTCCCGCGGCGGCAAGGGCTATGCCATCCTCCAGCGCGGCTCGCTCGAAGCCGTTCTGCCCGAAGAGGCCGAGCCCGTGCCGGCTCTCGAGGAGTTCGGCGACGGAGCCGGCGCGAAGAATGACGCCGACAACCCGTCCGACGAGAAACCTTCGGCCGGCCGGAACGGCAAGGAGTGACAGTCACAGTGGTTGCCGGGGCGGGAGATCGGGCGATGGTCCAGCGCCGGAAATCAGGCAGCGAAGTTCCGGTCTCGGCATCCTCGATTGGATGGTGATCATCGCCGGGGTCGCTCTTTCCCTGGCGCTGTTCCGGATGGACTCAGCTCCCGAGGATTATACGCTCGACGGCTACATCATCTACGATGCGAACGACAGCGAAATGCCGATACCGATCCCGTTTACACCGCCCGAACGTTGCTGCCGGAGGGCTGGGTATTACCGTCTGATGATCCATCCGGAAACGCGCTGGGGCAGCGGCTTGCCGCTCACGATGTGGTACCTGCTGGCCGGCCCGACGGTCGCCGGTTCGTTCATCGTCTGGCGCCGCCGGTCGTTCAAAGGTCCGAGCTGGAGTTCCGGTCAGACCATCCTGGCCGGGCTCGGGCTCCTCCTTTCGCTCGAGATCATGTGCCTCTATCTACCTTGCTATTTCAAGTGGAATATTGTGACTTACGATTACCCGTGGCACAAGAGCCATCCCTACCTCAACGCCTGCGTCGCATGGCTCTTTGAGGTGGGTCATGTGATCCCCGGGTTGCTGCTCCTGGCGATTCCACCGATCGCAATCCTGGTGATTTCGCTCAAATGGCACCGCAGAAAACTGCCGAAGCAGTCTGGGAACTGGCTCGGATTCGCGGGCCTGGCTCTCGGGTTCTGCTGGTTCGTGCGCACGATCTGGCTTGTGGCTGCCGCGATCACCTATCCCGAGGCGTATTTTCAGTTCCCTGATGCATTAACGCGGCGGCCTGCCTGCCGCCTGCGGTACAATTGCCACTGAGTCAGTCTCATGAGGGAGCAATAACGCGATGTCGACGGGAACGACTTACACCGCCAAATCGATCACTGTTCTCGAGGGCCTCGAGGCCGTGCGGCGCCGGCCGGGGATGTACATCGGCGGCGTCGACAAGACCGGCTTCCATCACCTGCTCTGGGAGATCGTCGATAACGCGGTCGACGAGGTGATGAACGGGCACGCGACGCGAATCGTCGTGACGCTCCACGCCGACGGCAAGACGATGTCCGTCGCCGATAACGGCCGGGGAATCCCGGTTGACGCCCACTCCAAGACCGGTAAAAGCGCGCTCGAGGTGATCTTTACGACCCTGCACGCCGGCGGCAAGTTCGATAACGACGCTTACAAGGTGGCCGGCGGCCTCCATGGCGTCGGCGCCAGTGTCGTCAACGCCCTTTCCAAAAGCCTGGTTGCCGAGGTCCGCCGCGACGGCCATACCTTCATCCAGCGCTATCGCCGCGGCAAGCCCTTGGGCCCAGTCGAGCGCGGCGAGCCCGCACGGGGGTCGGGCACGACGGTCACCTTCCTGCCCGATCCGGATGTCTTTGAGGAGCTGAGCTACGACCCCGCCCTGATCGCCGAGCGGCTCGAGGTCAAGAGCTACCTCAACAAGGGCCTGGTCATCCACTTTGCCGATCTGAGGAACAAGACAAACGTCGAATTCCGGCACGACGGCGGCGTGGTCGATTTTCTCGACGCGGTCAATCTCCAGCGCAACGATCAACGAGTCTCGCCCGTCCCGTTCGTGCTCGAGCGCGACGACGAGGATAGCGGGCTGCGGTGCCATCTCGCTCTGGCCTGGACCGAGGCGACCGACGAGGACGTCCGTTCGTTCGTCAACACGATTCCGACTCGCGACGGCGGCACGCACGAGCTGGGCATGCTGGCGGCCGTGGGCACGGCCGTGCAGCGGTTCATGGAGACGCACGATCTCGTGAAAAAGGGGATGGAGATCAAGCGGGAAGATATCCGCGAGGGGTTGACGGCCGTCTTGGCCGTGTGCGTGCGCGAGCCCCAGTTTCAGGGCCAGACCAAGGGACGCCTCAACAACCCGGAGGTCAAGGCCCAGGTCGAGTCGATGACGCGGCCGGTGCTCGAAATGTTCCTGCTCAAGAACAAGAGCGTGGGCGACGCGATCGCCGCGCGGGTGATCCAGGCGGCACGGGCCCGGGAGGCCAGCCGCGCGGCGGCGTCCCAGGTGCGCCGCAAGACGGCGATCAGCGGCCGCTTGAACCTGCCCGGAAAGCTGCACGACTGCGACAGCACGAATCCCGCCGAATCGGAGCTCTTCATCGTCGAAGGCGACTCGGCCGGCGGCTCCGCCAAGCAGGGCCGCGACCGTGACATCCAGGCAATCTTGCCCCTGAAGGGCAAGGTCTTGAACGCCGAGCAGGCCGGCAAGGCCAAGGTGCTCGATAACAAAGAGCTCACGGACATCGTGAGCGCGCTGGGCTGCGGGATGGACGACCAGTACGACCCGGGCCGTCTGCGGTACGGCAAGATCGTGCTCCTGACCGACGCCGACAGCGACGGCCACCACATCGCGACCTTGTTGCTCACGTTCTTCTACCGGCACGTTCCCGGCCTGTTCGCCGATGGGCGGATCTTCCTGGCCTGCCCGCCGCTCTACAAGATCGCCTGGGGAAAGGAGACCTTCTGGGCCTCCGACGACCAGGCGCGAGACCGCATCCTGGGTCGCCTGCCCCAGAACGCCAAGCCCAACATCACCCGGTTCAAGGGACTGGGCGAAATGCCTGCGAAGCTCCTGTTCGAAACAACCCTCGACCCGGCGCGCCGCCGGTTGCTCCGCGTCGTCATCCCCGACGACGACCGCCCCTATACCGACCGCACCGTCAGCGACTTGATGGGCAAGGACCCGGAAGCTCGCTTCAAGTTCATCATGGAGGAAGCTTATACTGCTAAGGACATCGATATCTAAGTAATGCAACAAGCCACGCCCGAAAAGACCGCAGTCAAAAAGCCCCGGCGGCGCATCGCCTGGGTGCTCGTGGCACTGGCCCTTGTCGCCGGGCTGGCTGCGATTTCACTCCGATGGACAGCCCCGCTCAAATATCGGGTGAAGGAGCTGTTGCGATCAGACGCCAGTCGCGTTCAGGAAGCAGCGCGGGCGTATGAGAAGGGAGACTGGGAGCGGGCCGCCAACCTGGCGCGACCGCTGCTCAAGTCGCGGGGCGACGATCCGGAGGTCTTGCGAGTCTACGCGCGGGCGTCGGCACGCCTCGAGCGCGATCGGATCGCCGCGGCAATATTCCAGGACAGGCTGGGCAAGGAGCGGATGGAGCAGGAAGACTCGTTCCTCCTCGGTCTTATCCTGGTGCGGGCGGGCAAGCTCGAATCGGCCCGCGACGTCTGGGAGGCAGCCGCCAAGCATGGTCCCGATCGCGCGGAGACACTCGACAACCTCGCCCGGCTATCGGCCCGGTTTCAGCGGCTCGACCAGGCGGCCGACTGTGCCCGCCGGCTCAGCCGGCAGCCGGGGTGGGAAGCGCGCGGGTCTTTGTTGCTCGGCGAGATCGAGGCTCTCCTGGAAGACCATCTGGCTGCCTCGAAGGCCATCCGCCATGCGCTCAAGATAGACCCTGCCGCGAAAGGCGCTGTCTTCTCGCTGGGCCATTACCGCAAGCTGCTGGCCAAGAGCTTGCTCAAGCTCGGGCGGCCAGAGGAAGCACTCGAGCCGCTGCAAGCCGAGTTTGATCAGGCGGGCATCCCGGGGGTTGACCAGGAAGCAAGCTGGCTCGCCAGTCGCGCGTATCTCCAGCTAGGCAAGATCGAACTGGCCGCCGAAGCCGCCAAGCTGGCCGGCTCGTATCGCAGCCAGAATCCCCTCGTTCCCGAGCCTGCGCCCTACGTTGGCGCGGCCACGTGTACCTCGTGCCATCAGAAGCTGTGCCGCGCCCAAGAACAGAGCCGGCACGCCCGGACGTTTCACCATGGTGCCAGGCTCCTCGATCTGCCGTTCCCGGACCATCCCCTGGCGGATCCCGACGACTCCAAGGTGAGCCATACCTTTTCACACGAGAAGGACCGCATTGTGGTGAGCACCGAGGCGACCGGACAGATTTACAAGACCGTCGTCGAGTATGCATTCGGGCTCCGTGAAAACTATGTCACGATGATCGGCCGGGATGACCAAACGACCTTCCGGGCTCTGCGGCTGTCGAGCTACCACACGCAAAACGGTGTTGCCTGGGGCCGCACGGCCGGCGACGTGCCGGATTCCGATTCCGCCGAAAACATCCGTGGAGAACCGATCAGCGTCCGTGACGGCGTCGTTCGCTGTCTCTATTGCCACGTCACCGATTTCCGGGCCTTTCGAGACCCGCCGCCGGAGCAGGGCCCCAGCCCCGCTGCGACCGACCTGGGGATCGGCTGCGAGCGCTGCCATGGGCCCGCCGCCAATCACATCGCCGCCGCCAGGGCCGGCTTTGCCGACCTCGCGATCGTCAATGTCGCCGCCGACTCTGCGGAAACCGTCAATCACCTCTGCGCCGACTGCCACATCGTCGGGCCTCCCGACGAGATCAGCAAGGCGCCCGAGGATCCGCGCTTCGTCCGTTCGGTCGGCTTCACCATGACCCTCAGTCGATGCTACTCCGAAAGCAATGGCGGTCTGAGCTGCCTGACCTGTCATGACCCTCATCGCGATGACCAGGGCCCGGCATCCTTCTTTGAGGCAAAATGCCTGGCCTGCCACTCACGGCCGCCGGCTGGCCAGACCGCCCTTCTCAAGGCGGAATCCGTCCAGCCCAAGGTCTGCCCCGTGAACCCGGTCAAGGACTGCCTGGGATGCCACATGCCCAAGCTTCCCGTGGCCACGCTGCACACCTCGCTGACCGATCATTACATTCGAGTCCGAAACGACAAAGAGGATAGGAAATAACTTTGCCAGGTGAATCGATGGGCATGATCGAGGTCGTGGGTTTGACCAAGACCTACCGTGTCGTCCAGAGGAAAGAGGGCATGTGGGGCGCGCTCAAGGGCCTCTACCACCGCGAGTATCGCGAGGTCCGCGCGGTCGACGGGATCAGCTTCACCATCGAGCCGGGCGAGATGGTGGCCTTTCTGGGGCCCAACGGTGCCGGTAAGACGACGACGCTCAAGATGCTCTCCGGGCTGGTGTATCCCAGCGGCGGCGAGGCGCGCGTGCTCGGGTTCGTCCCCTGGATGCGGGCCGACCAGTTCCGCCGTCAGTTCGCGCTCGTGATGGGTCAAAAGAACCAGCTCTGGTGGGATCTGCCGGCCGCCGACAGTTTCGAGCTCCATCGCGAGATTTATTCGATACCTCCCGCCGAATTCCGCGAGACCTTGAGCGAGCTGACCGAGCTATTGGGTGTCGAAAAACTGACGCGGCAGGCCGTGCGCGAGCTCTCCCTGGGCGAGCGCATGAAGATGGAGTTGATCGCGGCGCTATTGCACCGGCCCAAGCTGCTCTTACTGGACGAGCCCACCATCGGCCTGGACGTGGTTGCCCAGGGGGCGATCCAGCGCTGCCTGCGCGATTATCACACGCGTCGCGGCGTGACCACGCTGCTCACAAGCCACTACATGCGCGATGTCGAGGCTCTGTGCGACCGCGTGCTGGTGATCACTCACGGGACCTTGGTTTACGACGGTCCTCTGGCGGGAATCGTCGAACGGTTCAGCGAGACCAAGCTGGTGAAGCTTCAATTCGAGGGGGACGCGCCTGAGGACTTGGGCCGGTTCGGCGAAGTCGTGCGCCGCGAGGGCCCGTTTGCCGACGTGAAGGTCGAGCGTTCCCAGGTAGCGGCGGTGCTGGCGGCGATCCTCGACCGCGATACGGTGGCCGACGTGAGCGTGGAAGAGCCGCCTCTGGAAGAGGTCATTTCGCGAGTCTTCGAGGAGGCCAGGACCGCCCATGACGCCGCCTGAAGCCCCGGTGGCTCACCCAGACCTGGCTGATCGGGCGGCCCTGGACCCCGCCTTCGCGGGCCGCCCTGGCGCGGCGGGCCCTCCACGCCTCTTTGGCGTCGGCCTCAGGAAGTACCTGGCGATTTTCCGCGCCTCGCTGGCGGAGCGCATGACCTACCGCGGCGACTTCCTGATCGGGACCATCCTCCGCTTTCTGCCGATGGTCACCACCATCCTCCTCTGGCAGGCCATCTACACCGGCTCACAGAAACCGGACCTCGAGCGGTTCACGTTCAAGGAGATGATCGCCTACCTGCTGCTCACCAATATCAGCCGCATGTTCTCCAGCATGCCCGGCCTGGCCGGAGGCATCGCCCGCGAGATCCGTGAAGGGACCATGAAACGCTACATGATCCAGCCCATCGACATGATCGGCTATCTGCTCGTCTATCGCGTCGCTCACAAGATCACCTATATTATCATGTCGTTTATTCCTTACTTTCTGCTCTTTTTCCTCTGCCGGGACTTCTTCAGCGGCTTCCCGGACTGGACGACACTCGGGGCCTTTCTTGTCTCGCTAATCCTGTCGTTCTTGATCGGCTTCTTTTTCGAGGCGAGCGTGGGGATGGTGGGTTTCTGGTTTCTCGAGGTCACGTCGCTCCTCTATATCGTGATGACCTTGAACTTTTTCATTTCGGGGCACATGCTGCCGCTTGATCTCTTGCCCTGGCCCTGGGCAACCGTGCTCAAAGCGCTGCCGTTTCAATACATGGCCTATTTCCCGGCGGTGGTGTTTCTGGGGAAGGTCAAGGGAACCGAGCTTTGGCTGTACCTGGCGGGCGAGTTGTTCTGGGCGGTCTTCTTCATCGTGCTGGCGCGCGGCCTGTACCGGATCGGGCTGCGGCGCTACAGTGCGTTCGGAGGCTAGAGCCGTGGCCCCGCTTGAGCACCTCGCGAGGTATTTCCGGCTGCTCGGCAGCCTGGCTGGTTACACGTTCAAGCGCGAGCTCGCGTTTCGAGGGAACTTCCTCGTCAAGGTCTCGGTCGAGGTCCTCTGGCTGGCGATCCTGGTGGCGTTTTTTCGCACGGTCTTTGGAAAGACCAGCACGATCGCCGGCTGGGACGAGCCGCGCTATTTCTTCTTCGTCGGCTGTTTCTTTGCGATGAACGGCCTGATCGAGATGCTCTTCCTCGACAATTGCAACGAATTTGCCGAGCTGGTGCGCACCGGCGACCTGGATGGCCTTCTGCTCAAGCCCATCGATGAGCAATTCTTGATCACTTGCCGCCGGATCGACTGGGGAACGGCTCCCAACATTTTGATGGGTACGGTCGTGATGGTGATCGCGCTATGGCAGATGCACTGGCACTTCGAGCTGACCAGGGTGGTGGCGTTTCTGGTCACCTTTGGCTGTGGCACCGCGATCGCCTACAGCTTCATGCTGCTCTTGACGTCGATATCGGTGTGGATGGTGAGGAACCAGAGCCTGATGGAGATGTGGTGGCTGTTCTCGAGCGTGGCCCGTTATCCTCGCGAAATCTTCGCGGGTCCGTGGCGCTGGGCCGAGCCGCTGGGCGCGTTCTTCACCTATTGCCTGCCGATCCTCGTGGTGGTGAACGTTCCCGCCAACTCCATGGTCCGCGCACTAGAGCCATTGCCAGTCGTTGTGAGCGTCGTTGGCGCGGTCGTCTTGCTCTGGTTGAGCCGGCGCTTCTTTCAACACGCGCTACGGTCGTACCGCAGCGCCAGCAGTTAAGCCGATCAGCCGGTGATCGACCGCATGTTGGGAAGGATCGTCAATGTGGCATCAGTGCCCGGCGTGCCCGAGTCGTTGCCATCGAGATAGACGCCTGCGGCACTCTTGATCCCGACCGGGCTGGCGGCGCTCACCACAAGCTGACCCCCCCGGGTAAAGCGGGGCTTGCCCGAGAAGAGCAGGCTCACGGTGTCGGTCGACGGGTCGTAGGCGGCTCGCACGCGGATCGTCTGGGCGACCTTCTCCCTGCCACGCTTCATGGTCTGCGTCAAAGTGTAATTGGTGGCGTTCTGGGCTGTCGCCGCGTCGAGCGGGGCGCTGAAGGAGAGCTTGAATCCGACGATCGTCTTGTGTTTCCCTTTGCCCGTGGTCAAGAACTGCTCGGAAACGATTTGCGGCACCGCAGCGCTGAGAATCGTGACCGGCGGCGAAGTCACCGGCGCGGTAACGAGGGGAAGGGCCACCACGGCGGCGGTCGTGCCGCTGGCGCTCACCTGGATGGTGTAATTGCCCCCTTCGTTCACGGTCAAGCCGGCGAACGAGGCAACGCCGTCGACGACAGTTGCGGTGAGGGTGCCGCCGAGTGCGCCGCCCTTCGGGCCCGCCGCCAGGGACACGGTCACCGAGCCGCTAAAATCCGTGTCGACCGTATCCGAGTCGTCTTCGATGGTCGCGCTCAGGCCGAACTTGCTCGCCACGCCGAATGAGCTGACGGGAGCACCGGTCACGACCACGTGCAGATTCGGTGCGACCGCGCCCAGGTTCCCGGAATTCTTTTCCGCGAACCAGACTGTCTTGCCGGGACCGGCGGCGATGCCAACCGGTTCGGATAGGGCGGTCGGGACAGTGATCTCAGAGAACGCGTGCGTCGATGCGTCGATCGTTCCGATCTGGTTGCCCGCATATTCGGTGAACCAGAGCTTGCCACCGGGCCCCTGGATGATTCCGTCGGGTTTGGAGCCCGCGGTGGGCACACCGTATTCCGAGATCGCGCCGGTCGTCGGGTCGATCATCCCGATCTGGTTGCCTGAATACTCGGTGAACCAGAGCTTGCCATCGGTCCCCAGAGTGATGTCGTCGGGCTGCGAAGCCGCAGTCAGCCCGGTCGTATATTCCGAGATTGCGCCGGTCGTCGGGTCGATCATCCCGATCTTGTTGCCGATACTCTCGGTAAACCAGATTCCGCCGCCAGGCACGTAGGTCATTCCTTCGGGCACCGAGTCACCTGTCGGAATGGGAATCGGCAGACCGACCTTGCCGGTGGCGGCGTTGATCACTCCGATGGCGTTGGAATCCTGCTCGGTGAACCAGACCGTGTCATTGGGGCCGGCCGTGATTCCGTATGGAATGGCGTAGGAGTCTCCCAGCGAGTATTCGGTGATCGCGTCCGTCTTGACGTTGATCATGCCGATCTGGCCGACGCCGCTCTCGGCGAACCACATGTTTCCGTCCGGGCCCTCGGTGATCCCCAGAGGCTCGGCATTGTTGGTCGGCAGTGGAAATTCCGTGATCGCATGAGTGGCTGGGTTGACCACGCCGATCTTGTCGGCATTGAACTCGGTGAACCAGAGCGAGTTGCCCGGCCCGGCCGCGAACCCGTTGGGTCCGGCATGAATGCCGCTCGGCACGAGGATCTGAGAAACGGTCGTGAGCAGCCGGCGCGATTCGAGGGCTTCGAGATCAGGGCTCGTGCGCCGCCGCGCTCCCGCACCAACCGAGCACCGCGAGACCCGCGAAGTCAACTCCGTCTTCGCCCCGGGATGACGGCGTAGTTCCATGTTCGGATCTCTCATGAGATGACGCGAATAGACCTGGTTCGACACGGACCGTGCGGCAGTCGGATCCCTGATGAAATCTTGATTGCAAACGTGGCGGGAACGATTCACTGAACCGGCAATTGCAACCGGCAGAGATTTCCTTGATGGCAAAAGCCGTTGTTCCACGGGAGTGGAGGCTGGCAAGCACCTGCCAACTCACTGGATCACTCAATCAGGATCGCTCGCGTGCTTAGTTAATCGATAGGGGATTTTGCCCCACTATCATAGCACAACTGGGTTCACCGATTGCTACAACAAAATGGATTTCACGTCAAAAAAGTCGTGAAAATCGCGCCAGCTTCGCGGACCATCAACGGCGGGCGACAGCGTGAGGTGCGTTTCATCCGGGACAGGCGGGGCCGGATCCGCCCGTTCTGGCCTGTTTGCTCGGAACGTGGAATTCAGCTATCTTGAGCAAGGAGGGTACGCCCCATGATCAGCGTTTTGACAAGCGCCGAGCGGAGCTATCGCTTCGACGTCCGCCAGTTCCGTCGCATGATGGCCGCCGGCATCTTTGAAGACCAGAAGGTCGAGCTGGTCGCGGGGAGAATCTATCCGATGACGGACCTGCCACCGCACACGTTTGCTCTGGAAACCTTCCGCGAAAGACTTCGTACGATGCTACCTCCTGATCACTGGACCATCCGCGAGGAGAAGCCGATTCTGATCGGGCGCTTCTGGGCTCCCAAGCCGGACCTTTCGATCCTTCGTGGGAACAACATGATCTATGCCACCCAGCACCCACGACCGCGCGACGTTGCCTTGCTGGTTGAGGTCTCGGACACGAGCTACCACCGCGATCGCGGGCGAAAGTGGCGCCGGTATGCGGCGGCGGGCATTCCCATCTTCATGATTGTTCGTCTCAAGGGCCCCGACACGCTCATCGAGGTCTGGACGGGACCGACGGGGAAAGGCCGCGCTTCCCGCTACACAGATGTCGTCCGCTACCGAGCAAAGGCCGGCGAGTCGGCTCCGATCGAGCTTGACGGCACCGCGTACGGCCAGGTTGCCGTGGCTGATCTGATCGCTCCGCAGCCCTAGCGGTATGGGGAAACCGCGAGGATCCAATCCATGCACGACTCACACGGAAATCCGGGGTCCAGCACCGGCTCAGCTCCGTACAGGCTGACGCTCATGCATTGGCTGGTCATCGTGTTGATTGCGGCCCTCGTTGTCAATGCGGGCGTTTTGTCGGTCGACATATTCACTCGGCATCAAAGCCAGGTTCAACGATCCGCTAGCCCTGGCAAGAATCCGCAGACGGCACCAATCGGCCCGAGGAAGCGCCTTCAGATGCGGTCGGAGATCGAGGAAACGCTCGAACTAATTCGTCGTATCAAAGAACGCCGAGAACAACGCTTCGACCGACAGGACGGTTGGCCTGCTCCGCAGCAACTGGCCCACGCGAACTAGTCGTCTCTTCTCCGAACATCGATTCAGTTTCCGGTTTTTGCGCGGATGCGTGCGGTGACTCCCGGACCCCATTCTCTCCAGATCATCCTCGAGCGCTGCGGCATCGCGCTCGAAGCCGATCAGCTCGAAAAACTCTGGCGCTACCACCAGATGCTCCGCCGGGCGAACGTCACGCTGAACCTGACGCGAATCCATAACTTCGAAAACATGGTGATCAAGCACTATGTCGACAGTTTGCTCGTGCTCGAGTACCCTCGAGCTGCCCTCGCCACTGATCGACATGGGCTCGGGTGCGGGTTTGCCGGGGATTCCACTCAAGATCGCCCGGCCTGAGGTCCCGATGATCCTCGCAGAGCCCCGAGCAGCGCGGGTCGGGTTCCTGCGCGGCGTCTGCGAAAGCCTGGCACTCAAGGAGATTGATGTGTACGCGCACAAGCTTGGTCCCGACTATCCAGGTCAGGCCGGCGGCGTGATCAGCCGTGCGGTCGGGTCGATCCCGGAGACCCTCGACCGTGTGGCCGGGTGCCTGGCCCCGGGAGGCCGGATGATCTTCATGAAAGGGCCTGGCTGCGATGACGAGCTGGCCGAGGCCGCTCACTCGCACGGCGAATTCTTTCGCCGGGCTCTCGACCGGGCATATACCATCCCCGGGACTTCGCACCACCGCCGCCTCGTTGTCTACGAGCGAACGGAACGAACCCCTCCGAAACCCTCGCAAGGGAGCCACGATTCATCTGGCCCCGAGCCGGCCGCACCGCGGAGTGGCATGATCCGTGAGATCAAAAGCGCGGCCAACCCCACTTTCCAGCGGTGCCGCGACCTGCTCACTGGCCACGGGATCCGCAAGCATGGCGAAGCCCTCGTCGCCGGCGCTCGCATCCGCACCGAGATTCTGACGCGGTTCCCCCAGCACGTCCTGGGCTGGCTGACCGGATCATCGGGTCCCCACCCACCCGACAATCGGGTCCTTTGGTACCAGTTGAGCGATCCCCTTTTCAAGGAGCTTGACGTCGTGGGGACCCACGGTCCGCTCCTTCTGGTCAAGGTGCCGGAAATCCCATCCTGGTCCGACGAGGCTCCCTGGCCACTGGGCTGCACGCTGTTCGTCCCGTTTCAAGACCCCGAAAACGTGGGGGCGGTCATCCGCTCGGCGGCGGCCTTCGGCGCGACCCGTGTCGTTCTCTTGCGGGAAGCCGCCCATCCGTTTCACCCCCGCAGCCTGCGCGCCGCCGGCCCGACGTTGTTCCAGATTCCGCTCGAGCTGGGGCCGGCGCTCGAAGAATCTCGAGGTCCGGGCGGCGCCTTTGATTGCTCTCGACACGTCGGGCCCCGACCTGAGCGAGGCGCGCTTCCCCGACCGGTTCGGCCTGGTCGTCGGTGCCGAAGGCCCCGGGCTCCCGCCCCGATTGCGACAGGGAGAACGCCGGAGGATCGCCATCGAGCCCGGCGTTGACTCGCTCAATGCCGCCACGGCCGCCGCGATTGCGCTTTACGTCTGGGCAAAAAGCCGGTGAACTCCTCGCGGTTGGCAGGCAATGGCCAACCGCGGCGCGCGGCGCAAACCGGCCTCACCCCCGCTGCGTCACGTCTTGTGCGTCTCGCGGACGATGTGCGGAAGCTCGGGAAGAATGATCCGGCGCATCGCCAGCTCAACCGCCGCGCGAGACCCTGGCATCACGAGGATGACCAGCCGGCCCATCAGGCCCCCGACCGCCCGGCTCAGGATGCAGGCCGGACCGATCTCCGCGAAGCTGAGCATCCGGAACAGCTCGCCGTATCCCGGGAGAGGCTTGGTCAGAATCGCCGTGACGGTCTCGTAAGTCTGGTCGCGGGGGCTGATGCCAGTTCCACCGGTCACGAGTGCAGCGTGGATCTCGTCATTGGCGGCGATCGTTTCCAGCGAAGCCTTGATTCGTGATGGCTCGTCCCGCACAATCTCTCGTCCCACAACACGGTGGCCCGCCTCCGTGGCCAGGGCGACAATCAATGCGCCGGACGTGTCCGTCTCCAGCGTCCGCGAGTCCGAGATCGTCAGAACGGCCAGATTCAAGGTCTCCAGCGCGGCCGCGCGATGTTCGTGGACAGCTTGACTCATCGTTTTACCTCCCTGAATCCTACGACTCTTGCATGTTTCCCAAAGTGACAAATGCGCGTCGAAGAGGGATGGCGATTGTCGAGAAAGGGACCGATCCCTTAGAATACACGCGTCGGAATCCGGGAGCAGCCACCCAGGCGGTTGGTATTCGATCCCTGAGTATGGGCTGGTAACTCGGTCTGGCGAATCCGGTCGAGTTCAGCGGGGTGGATGGATGGGGACGACGTAGATTCAAAACGAGCGCTGGATTCCGTCGGCTACACTTGAACGGCCGCGTGGCGTAAGCGACGGGCAGGCCCGGGGGGCAGAGTGATGGTGAGACCCAGTGCGAGACGGCGCTATTCGGCGGCGAGAGCGAGTGGTGGTTGGGCTGTCGTGGCAGTTCTGGCGGCGTTTGCTCTTGAACTGGCTCCAATCGGAGCACGGGCCGATGTGATTGCGCTCCGCGGCGGCGGGCAAGTTCAGGGCAAGATGGTGCCTGATCCCAACGACAAGGATCGCGTCCACGTCTGGATGATGTCGGGACGAAGGCCACTGTCCCTGAAAAGGGCGCAGATTCTCGAGGTCACCCCCAAGAGCAGCCCGCTCGACGACTACATCGTCAAGCGCGCGAAGGCCGGAAGCGCCGCTCAGGCCCAGTACGATCTGGGAGCCTGGTGCGAGCAGAACAAGCTGAACGACCTCTCCCGGCTGCATTATGAAGCCGCTCTGGCGAATGACAAAGCCTTCGAGCCGGCGCACAAAAAACTGGGCCACGTTTACCATAATGGCTCCTGGGTGACTCGCGACGAATTGCGCACGGCCCAGGGACTGGTGAAGTACAAGGGCCGATGGATTACGCCCGAAGAAATGGCCAGCAAGGTCGCGCAAGAAAAGCTCGAAGCCGCGCGCGCCTCCTGGCTGACCCGGATCAAGATGATGCGGCAGGCGATCGTGCAAGGTCCGACCGACCGGCGGCGCGAGGCCGAGATTCAGTTAATGGGCATTCGTGACCCCGACGCGGTGGTGCCGCTGCTGCGCGTGCTCGGCAACGATGAGCGCCCCATGCGCATTCTGCTTGCCGAGGTCCTGTCAGTCATTCCCGAACCTGCGGCGACTGCGGCGCTGGTCAAGATGATCCTGGCCGAGCCCACCAATGACGTCCGGTCGATCATTTTCGAGAAACTCAAGGATCGCGATCGGCCCATCGTGCTCAAGCCGCTCCTCCGTGCCCTGAACTCGTCCGACATCACCGTGATCAACCGGGCCGCCTGGACAATGGGCAACCTCGGTGACACCCAGGTCGTGCCCCGGCTGATTCCGGCGCTCTTGACGACCGAGTTGCACCTCGTCACGGTCGTACAGGGCGCCCTGGAAGTCAGGGATCGGCCAGCGGTCCTGCCCTGCCGGGCGCCCCGATCGCGGCGAATAACAGTGCGGTCGCCTTCATGACGCCGCCGGCCGTCAGCCAGGGAGCCATTGCCTTCGGCGCAACCGTGGTTCCCGCGTACCAGATTTCCGGGAACTTGAACCTGGTGGCCGGGACCCAGATCCCCGTGCCGGAGCCTCGCGTCGTCCCTTTCACTTATCGAAACGTCGAGGTACGCGCTGCCCTTCAGAAGCTGACCGGCGAAGACTTCGGGTACGACATGGCATCCTGGCGAAACTGGATCAGCCACAAGTTCAATCCCAACCCCAAGCCGTTGCGCCGTGTCCCTCAGCCGTGACACGGGCTCATTTGCCACAAATCGCGCGGGCCCGAGAGCCGGGCGCTCCCCGCGCTCGAGATCCTTTCTTGAGTCGAGATCACCGCCGTGGCCGATGATTGGAGCGCGGATCTGGAACGCCGGTATTTGGTTCGCGCGGTCCGCCAGCGTCTGGAGTCGCTGTCGCGAGCCGGCCTTGATCGCATTCCCGCACCGGACCATCGCGAGCCCGCGGGTCGATCGCCGGCGGGGCAGGAGAAGCCGTCTGCTCGCGAACGCGAGCTGGTTCATTCCCGCGATGATGCCGAGCCCGGCGGCCGTCGCCTCGATCCGCCGGCCGGCAAGCACCTCGCTGCGCCGCCAACCGGATCGGCGGCGGCCGGCTCTGCGAGCGGGCCTCTCGACGGCCGAGCCGCCGCCGAGCACCGCGCTCATCCGCCTGGTCCAGGACGGCACTCCTCCCCTACGGACCGAGCCACGAGCTTGCCGCCTTTGCCGGTGGCCGCGTCGCTCTTCAGTTCGTCCGAATTTGAGACGCCCCCCGTGCCAGCTTGCGATCGGGCGCCATTGCTCGATGCCCTGGCCACCCAGGTCTCCGTCTGCCGGAAGTGTCCCCACCTGGCCGACACCCGCACTCAGACAGTCTTCGGCACCGGCTCAAGCGCGACCCGGCTGATGTTCATCGGCGAAGCACCCGGCGCCGACGAAGACCGCATCGGCCAGCCGTTCGTCGGCCGCGCAGGCCAATTGCTCACCGACATGATCACCAAGGGAATGGGCCTCGCGCGCGACCAGGTCTACATCGCCAACATCCTCAAATGCCGTCCTCCCGAAAACCGCACGCCCACGGCGGAAGAGTCGGAGAACTGCATCGGTTATCTCGAAGAGCAGATTCGAAATCATCCGGCCCGAGTATCTCTGCCTGCTGGGCAGGGTCGCGCTCCAGGGGCTGCTTCGAACGTCACTCTCCATGGCGAAGGCCCGCGGCAGGTGGCATCGCTACCGGGGTATTCCGACGATCGTCACATATCACCCCGCCTACCTGCTGCGGAAGCCGGAATTCAAGCGCGAGGCGTGGGAAGACCTTCAAATGCTCATGAAGGAGATGGGATTGCCGGCTCCGGACCGTAAAGGCCGTTTCGGCGAGTCAGCGAGTCCCTGATGAGGCTCCTTGGCTGGCGGGAGCGGCCGCGCGGCCTCGGCTCGCTTCTCAGGACCTCTTGGCCAGCACGGCCGCGCGGGCGGCTTCCGCGACCCTCGCGGCCGTCAGGCCGTATTTCTCGATCAGCAGGTCGGGTGCGCCGCTCTCGCCGAACTGGTCGCCCAGGTTGACGAACCGGATCGGGACGGCCTTGATCTCGGCAATCGTCATCGCAACCACGCTTCCCAGGCCGCCGTGGGCCAGGTGTTCTTCGGCAACAACCAGTGCACCGGTTTGCCGCGCGGCCGCCTCAAGGGCCGCCTGATCGATCGGCTTGACGGTGTGCATGTCGAGAACGCGCGCATTGATCTTCTCACCGGCCAACGTCTCGGCGGCGTCCAGGGCCGGCGCGACCATCAAGCCGTTGGCCACAATGGTCACGTCGGATCCATCGCGGAGCCGATTCGCTTTGCCGATCTCAAAAGGTGCCGGGCCGCCGGTGTAGATCCGCGGCACCTCGGGACGCCCCACCCGCAGATAAACCGGCCCGCGATGCCCGAGCATCGCGCCGGTCGCCGCCTTGGTCGACTCATCGTCCGCCGGAACGATCACCACGAATCCGGGCAGCGAACAGGCCAGCGCCACGTCTTCGATTCCCATCTGAGAGGCCCCGTCCTCCCCGATCGATATGCCCGCGTGGCTCCCCACGACCTTGACATCCAGCCCGGGATAGGCCACCGACATCCGAAGCTGGTCGTAGGCATTGCACGTGATGAACGCCGCGAAGCTGGCGATCACGCTGGTCTTGCCGGAAGATGCCAGCCCGGCGGCGACTCCCACCAGGTTGCTCTCAGCGATCCCGATGTTGAAGAACCGTTCGGGGAATTTCTTGCCGAACCACTCGGTCCGCGTCGAATTGCTCACGTCGGCATCCACCACCACAACATTGGGATGGTCTCCACCCAGCGCTTCGAGCGCCCGGCCAAACGCATCGCGCGTCGCCTTCCCCAGCTCTCGTTTGGACTCGATCGCCGACGATGCTCCCGCCATGTGTGATCACCTTTTTAGAGATCGATGCCAGTAAAACGACGGTCGCAATCAACCGGGGCCAGCGGCGACCTCTGCCAGGGCCTCGTCGAGGTACTTGGCGGGCACCGGCTTGCCATGGAAGTTCGTGTCGCCCAGTTTGCGAAGCAGATTGAGGATTCCCTGGCCTTTGTGCGTGAGCGCGACGATGCACGTGGGCTGCCCCTCGACCGAGCGCGCCCGCTCGAGCGCCTGCAGCACCTCGCGCAGATCGTTGCCGTTGATCACCTGCGTCTTCCAGCCGAAGGCCGTGAACTTGCCGTCGATGGGGTCGAGGTTGAGCACCTCTTCGGCCGGCCCGGTCTGCTGAAAATGGTTGCGGTCGACGAAGAGCGTCAAGTTATCGAGCTGGTATTTGACGGCCGCACCGGCGGCCTCCCAGTTCTGCCCTTCCCCCAGCTCTCCGTCACCCGTCAGCACGTAGGTGTGATAGCTCTTCTTGTCGATCCGGGCGGCCAGCGCATGGCCGATCCCGATTGACAGCCCCTGGCCAAGCGAGCCCGTCGAGGCCTCGACGCCGGGCAGCCGCTTCATGTTCGGATGCCCCTCCAGGGGGCTGCCCAGTTTCCGCAGCGTCATGATCTCGTCGTGCGGGAAGTAATCGGCCTGCGCCAGGGCTGCATACAAGACCGGCGCCGCATGCCCCTTCGAGAGGATGAACCGGTCGCGATCAGGCCAGTGGGGGTTCTTGGGGTCATGCCGCAGGAACCCGCCGAAATAGAGGGCAGTCAAAATCTCGGTCGCCGACAATGAGCTGCTGGGATGGCCTGAGCCGGCCTCGGTGGTCATCTTCAGGATGTCTTGCCGGATCGACTTGGCGCGGGCCAGCAGGGCGTCGAGGTTGTTGGGCACGAAGGCTTCCTCCTCGCTGGGGCGAATTCCGGCCAGGGTGAATCACGGACGCTGGTCCAAATCGGCCCGCCGGCAACCCCAAGCAGACTTTCCACTTCGCCAAACTTTCACAGTCGTCTGGACTTTTTCAAGCACGTTCAGTTCCCAAAACTTAACGATTGAGATGGTCCCCGGGCAAGAGGGTCGTGATCCGGCGTCTGCTGTTGCCAGCCGACCGAGCACGCCCAATGACGCTCAAGCTTCCACCACGACGTGGTCGACACAATGCGCCTGGCAACTGAGAATCACGTTGTTCAGCCGATCGACGGGATCGAGGGCGTCTTCTACTTCCATGACAACGTGACCGGCGAGGAGCTTGGTCTTGCACTGGCCGCAGATGCCGGCCCGGCAGTCGTACGCGATGCCCACGCTCAGGTCTTCTGAAGCTTCGAGCACGGTCTCGCGGGCGGACACCTGCTTCGACTTTCCGGCTCGGGCGAACGTGACCGAGGCCGCGCCCGCCGCGGCGGTCGAGGCTGGCTCTGTTTGCCTTTCGAGCGCCTTGAGGTCGGTGCTCGGGCCCTCGTCCGGGACTGGCTCAGGTGGAATTCCCCCGGGCCGGCCGGCCGGTGCGAATGACTCGATCCGGATCTGCTCGTCGGGCACGCCCAGGTCGTGCAGCGTCTGGACCACCCAATCGATCATTGGACCCGGTCCGCAGATGTGCACACGGCGACCCGAGATCCGTGGGACGACCCGGTTCAATAATTCGGGGGAGATCCTGCCGCGCTCCCCTGGCCAGCTCGTGACGATATCGCGGGTCAAGGTCACGGTGACCTTCAGGTTGCCAAACCGCCGCCTCAGGTAATCAAGCTCGTCGCGAAAGATGATGTCGCCCTCTGTTTTCACCGCATACACCAGGTGAATCTCCCCGGGCCAACCGCGGTCGGTCAGATACCGGATCTTGGCCATCAGCGGCGTGATGCCGACTCCGCCGCCGATCATCACGATGCTTTCGGACTCGGTGCCCTTGAACGTGAACCGGCCCGCCGGTGCGGAGACGTCGAGCAAGCTCCCCGCGCGGACTGTGTCGTGCAAGTGTCGTGACGCCACGCCACGCTCCTCTCGCTTGACAGTCAACTCGCAATACCCGACGCGGCTGGGCGGCGAGGCGATGGTATAGGAGCGGTTCACCCTCTTGCCGTCGACCATGAGCGACAGGTTCAGATACTGGCCGGGCAAGAAGTCAAAGGGCAGGGGGGCGCCATCCTGTGGCACGAGGCGGAACGTGCGCACCTCGGGCGTCTCGTCAAACACCCGCGCGACCGTCAGTTGACCCGACCATTGCTTCCGCCTTACGGCCGGGGCGGTGTCGGTCGTGGCGCGCGAGATGGCGGGGGCCGATCGGAGTGTGTTGTAGGCCGATCGGAGCTGCCAGTAGTGGGCGGCCAGCCGGTAGCCGAGGAGAATTGCCAGCGCGACGGCAAACGCGATCGGCTGGGCGACGTCCGCTTTCACGAGCATGTAATAGTGCACCACGCCCGCCACGGCCACGACATAGGCCAGCCGGTGCAGCGCCTTCCAGCGCTTGCCGCCCAGGCGCCTGATCATGGCATCGGTCGATGTCGCCGCCAGCGGCACCAAGAGCACCAGTCCGAGCGTTCCCACCATCAGGTACGGGCGCTTGATGATCTCCGAAAGAGTGCTGCTGGCACTGGCCGCGCGATCGAACCCGAAGAAGATCAAGAAATGCAGGACGGCATGAAAGAAGGCACACAGTCCAAGCATCCGGCGGAACTGGCCCAGCCAGCTCCACCGGGCGATCCGGCTCACGGGCGTGATGAGCAGCGTGAGGAGCAGGAATATGAGCGCAAGCAGCCCGGTCGTCCGTATCGCGGAGTTGACCGGGTTGGCGCCAAGCTGGCCATTCCAGGCGTCCCAGGCGAGCAGGGTCACCGGCACGGCGCAATTGAGGAGCACGGTGAACCTGGCAAATCGAGTGACCTTCATCCCGGTCGCGCGCCTCAGAAGTTTTCCCGCAGGTCCATGCCCGAGTACAGATGAGCCACCTGCGGGCCATAACCGTTGAACAAGAGCGTCGGCCGGCGACCCGACTCGCCGATCCGTTGCTCGGTCGCCTGACTCCAGCGCGGGTGGTCGACCTCCGGGTTGACGTTCGAGAAGAACCCGTACTCGTCGGGTGCGCTAACGTTCCACGTCGTCACCGGCTGGGTCGACACGAGCTTGATCTTCACGATCGACTTGATTCCCTTGAAGCCATACTTCCAGGGCACGACCAGCCGGAGCGGCGCACCGTTCTGCGCGGGCAGCTCGTGCCCGTAAAGGCCGACCGCCAGGAGCGTCAGCGGGTGCATCGCCTCGTCGATCCGCAGGCCCTCGACGTACGGCCAGGGAAGTACGCGCCGCTGTTGTCCCGGCATCCGCACGGGGTCGAGCAGGGTCTCGAAGGCGACGTATTGGGCACCTCCCATCGGCTCGACCCGTTCGAGCAACCTGGCCAGCGGGAAGCCCGACCAGGGGATCACCATCGACCATCCTTCGACGCAGCGCATCCGGTACACACGCTCTTCCAGCGGGATGGCTCGCTTCAGCTCGTCGAGATCGAACACTTTCGGCTTGTGCACCATCCCCTCGACTGCGACCTGCCAGGGCTTGGACACGAATCCGGCGGCGGCCGCCGCGACGCCTTCCTTGTCGGTCGAGAATTCGTAAAAGTTGTTGTAGTTGCTGACGCTCCTGAACGGGGTCAGCGCCTCGTCGACCCGAAACCCGCTCGTGATGCCGGCGTTCCCTTCCGGCGAGGACTTGAGACCAGGTAACGCAGGCGTGTCGAGCTCCGCCCTACCGCTGCGATTGAGCCGGCGGTAAATCCAGCCCGTCGCCGCCAGACTGGCCGCCGCGATCCCTGCGTTCATGAACGACCGGCGGTTCAAGTACACCGACAGCGGCGTGATCTCTCTGGAGTCGATCGGACTTGTATCTCTCACGTCCGTACCCCCTTAACGACTCAAAAGCCGAATCGCCGCCTAGGCCATCAGTCTGTCGTGACCTTGTCCAATGGTCCGTTCATGTTACCGCGCCATAGGCCAACCAAGCTCACTACTAACTCCAGACAGACTCCGATGCGGATGTTTTTCCTCGATTCAAGCGATCATGAGGATGACTGGTGCCTGAAGGATCCTGCCGAACGTAATGCGATCGTAATGCCGTTTCGCGAGACGCATTCTTCAGATCGATGCAACCACCGGCCTGGCGTCGATTTAGATTTTCGCGGGGCAGACGTCCAAGGACGATCGCCGAGGGAGACGCGCCACGACCCTTCGTGGGGACTACGACCCTTCGTGGGAGGAGCCGGAGATTCCGAGTCTCTTCGGCGGAGTTGCGTTCTGCGCCTATAATGAATCAATTCCGGACGGCGCCGGAAATCTGGCGCCCGTGTGTTCGAGGTCAGTCAGGCGGTCGATCGATTTGTACTTGCCGGAGTATCCCATCGATGAAAGCGGGGACCACCGAACGGGCACGGTGGGAGCTGGCGGCCGAGTCGGTCGTCGTCAAGCTCCGGTGGTTCGGCGTCGTGATGGGCTACATCCTGGTCCAGACCCGAACCGGGCTGCATGACCCCTGGGCGGTGCGGGCATTCCTCGCGTTGGGGGCGGGATACGCGGCTCTCGACCTGGCTTTCTGGCGAATGGGCGAGGTGTTTCTCGAGCGCTGGCCGCTGTGCGTTTCCCTGATGGAGTCCGTCTTCATCACCCTCCTCTGCTACCACGACACGGGTCTCACCAGCCCGTTCCGCTGGTATTATCTGCTGTCGCTGATCTGCTGCTCGATCCGCTATCGTTCGGCCGTGGCCTGGTGGACCGTCGCTTTTCACAGCGTGAGCTTTCTTTGTCTGGCGCGGATCTTGAACAGCCCGTCGCTCGGGCAATCGACCTTGCCTTTGACCTTGACGATCATGGTCTGGGTGACATGGGCCAGTTCGTCGCTGGCTGGCTCGCTGCACGCCGCGGGCCTGGACCTCGAGCGCCTCAACACGGAACTGGCATCCGCTCGCAAAGACCTGGAGCGACGAGTCGCCCAACGGACCGACGCCCTCCGAGCCTCGCAGGCGAGGGTCATCCAGCAAGAAAAGATGGCCGCCTTCGGGCTGCTGGCAGCGGGGATTGCCCACGAGGTCGGTAATCCGCTGGCCGCGCTCAGCTCGCTGGTGCAGATCCTCAAGCGCCGCGGCCCCGATTCTTATACATCCGAAAAGCTCGACCTGGCCGCTCGCCAGTTGCACAGGATTGAACGGACGATCCGGGAGCTGATCGATTTTTCGCGGCCGGCGTCGACCGTCGCATCCCGCGTCCGGATCGCTGAAATCGTCGACGAAGCCCTGGGAATTGCCAAGTACTATCAACGCACCAAGCAGCGATCGATCACGACCACGTTGCCCGCCGATCTTCCGACCGTCGTCGGAGTTCGCGACTACTTGACCCAGGTTATTCTCAACCTGGTGCTGAATGCCATCGACGCGACGGACGAACAAGGGCGAATCCACGTGGCCGGCGCGGCCGACGACGGTTTCGTGGTCTTGAGCGTCGCCGACGATGGACGCGGTGTCTCGGTGGCGGATCGCTGCCGGCTCTTCCAGCCGTTCTTCACCACCAAGAGCCACGGCACCGGGTTGGGCCTGTTCGTCAGCCGGCAGATCCTTGAGGAGCTGGCCGGGACGCTGAGCTTCGAGTCCGAGCCCGGCCACGGCTCCACGTTCTACGTCCGTCTTCCCGCCCACCACGCCGAATCGATTGGCGGTTCCAGCCGCGAGCCGGAGCTCGAGCCGGCAGGCGCCCTTCCGCTCGCAGGGGGTCGCCTGGGAGATGCGAATCGATGAGGTCGACTCCCTCGGAAAAAGGCGGCAGCGGCAACATCACGAGCGCGGACGCCTCTCCGCCTCGTCGAGGCCGCATCCTGATCGTGGACGACGAAGAAGTGATCGCCGCGACGCTCAGGGAGTTTCTCCAGGGCGAGAACTTCGAGGTCGCCACGGCCGGCGATCTTCCGTCGGCACTCGTCCAGGTCGAAGCCTTCGAGCCGGAGATTGTCCTTTGCGACGTCCAGCTCCCGGGCGCTGACGGCATCGCCGTCTTGCACCGCACGCTCCAGATCCGCCCGGAAACCCTGTTCATCATGATCACGGCCTATGCCACCGTGGAGAACGCCGTCGCTGCATTCCAGCGCGGGCGCACGACTACCTGATGAAGCCGGTCCTGTTTGAAGACTTGATCGTGAAGCTCGACCGGCTGATTCGCTTCCGCCGGCTGCTCCAGGAAAACCAGGCTTTACGCAGGCAGTTGCACGCAAAAGGCGACCTGGACGAGCTGGTGGGAACGAATCCGAGCGTCGAGGCCGTCAAGACCTTGATCCGCAAGGCGGCGCCGGCGCGCACGACTGTTCTGATCACCGGCGAGTCGGGAACCGGCAAGGAGCTGGTGGCCCGGGCGCTCCATACCCTCGGGCCGGCCCCCAGCGAGGTCTTTCTCGCGGTCAACTGCGCGGCGATTCCGCCGGATTTACTGGAAAATCAGCTCTTCGGCCACGTCCGGGGCGCGTACACCGGCGCCGACCGCGATCAGGCCGGGCTGTTCATTGCGGCCGGCGGGGGGACGGTCTTTCTCGACGAGATTGGCGAACTGTCGCGCTCGACCCAGGCCAAGCTCTTGCGGGCCATCGAGAACAAGGAGGTCTTCCCCGTGGGAGCCACTCGCCCCTTGTCGTTCCGGGCGCGTCTCTTGACGGCGACCAACAAGGACCTGGCGGCCGAGGTTGCCGCCGATCGCTTCCGCACCGATCTCTACTACCGGCTCAATGTGGTGACCATCCATCTGCCGCCCTTGCGCGAGCGCCGCGACGACATTCCCGCACTGATCGCTGCCTTGCTCGCAAAGCATGCCCGAAAGCAGGGCAAGCGGTTCGACGGCGTCGACAACCAGACGATTCGCGGACTGATGGCGGCTCCCTGGCGCGGCAACGTGCGCGAGCTGGACAATGCCTTGGAACGCGCGGTCCTGCTCGGCGAGGGACCGATCTTGACTGCCGACGACTTCCCACCGGGCCTGATCGTCGACACGAGCGCCGGCAATAAGGGCGACGACCTGCGCGCGGCGGTCCGGGACTACGAGCGCCATCATATTCAGAGGGTCTTGCGCGACTGCGGCGACGACAAGCGCGAGGCAGCGCGGCGGCTCGGTCTCGGTCTCTCATCGTTGTATCGCAAGCTCGAGGAGCTCGATCGGCTCGAGCGCGAGTGAACGTTCGTGAGGCCTCGAAACGCCCAATGCGATCGCGAAAGAGTCCCCGGAACCCAAGCGTGCCGGCAGATGCCCTGACGTCGGGAAACTGCGGGCCGCTAGCCGGCAAGTCCGGCCGCGCGCCGCGATCGGCGATGGCGGCGATAGACGATCGCCCCACCCACGACTCCCAAGCCAAGCAGCACGAGGCTGGAGGGCTCCGGGACTGACTGCGGCGTGAACGTGACGTTCACTTCCATCGCCGCGGGCGTGCCGACCCCGTAGATGACGTTGAACGTGCTGCCGGGCGCCACAGTCCCGCCGGAAAGGTCGATCTGGCCGTTTCCAAAGCCGCTGCTGGTGGTGAAATCATTGAGGATCTCCAGGCCATTGGGCCCCGCGCCAGACTTGTGTCGACCGAGAAGACGAAACCGGTCCAGGTCTGGCCGGTGTCGTTGACGATCCCGGTCGTGAAGGCCGGATTGAAGCCCGAGTCCGGGTGCAGGGTATACCCGCCCGCGGCGTCGACGTCGAAGCTGAACGAGATCGGGGCCACCTTGGTGAAGACCAGGTCCACATCCACCAGGCTATTGATTCCAAAATTCACGTATTGTGTGTCGATGGCCGTCGCCCCGGTCCCGCCCGGCCCGGCCGGCTGAGTGACCGAGGTGACATCCTGAGCCCTGGCCCCGGACGCGAGGCCAATGAGGGCAATCGTCGCCATCACAATCTGGCAAGTACTCTTGAACATCGCCGTTTCCTCCAGAGATCGTTGAGTCCTCGAAGCCGAGCCCGATTGCCGGCGGCAAAGATCGTCAATCGTCGAGCGCGCCCACCATCGGGTGCCAGGGAGCCGGAACAACATGGCTACCCAGCTACGGGTCGATCATCACGGGCTCTTGCACGCAAGCCCGCGTGATGGGGCGCCATTGTAAACATTCCGGGCGCTTTCGCAACCGTGTGGGAAAAATGAAGCATGCAGATATTAATCATTTTTAGGAAGGATAGACCTCTTGCGGGATTGGACTCGATAGAGCGCACCGCCTGATCCAAGGCCCGAAGAGCCGGAGAATCGCCGCGTCAATCACGGCGGCGTCGGTATTCGCGACCGATTTGCGATGGTGGTAAAGGACGTCGGCGGCCCCGATCAGATACGCAGGCACTCCGTACTCTCGCTCCCAACCCCGCTGCGGAACCCGACGGTCGAAGAGGGGCAACGGTACTCGTGCGTCTTCAGGCTGAATCGACACGGATCCCACCGAAGAACTCGGCGATGACCCTGGTGTATCCGGGTCTTGAATGTCGGCGGGCTCTGGTTCGCTGATCTCATTGTCATCGTCATACTCCACGCGGATCACCGCACCGTCTCCGTCGGTGAGGACCACTGACCTTGGTCGGTCCACTATCTCGCGGGTCACTGCAATACGGATGCGCCGTTCCCCCGGTAGGAAATGCACGATCGCGCATGCACCCCTTGGCTCGTCTACCCTGCGACGATCCTGACGGAGACCACGGGATTTGGAGTCAGCACGATCACTCGCCGGAGGCGTCACGGAATCGATCCGGTTCCGGGTGGTTGCGCTGTCCATCGTTTTCTCGGGCTCGAATTCGATGGGGTTGATCTCGATCGGCATCATCTCACTCCTCGTGTGGGTCGCGCCCAAATGTCGCCTAAAAACAGTCCCGCTCTGGGCCGGCACCACGACTGTGAAAGGTCGGCCCTGCGTTATTTAACGGGGCCGAGACTACATTGGCCAGATATAAAGTCAGTACTAAGACTAACCTCACTACTTATTACGATAGAATTCGAACTGGCTGAAAGTACGTAATTTTCCCGTTCTGTACTTGCTATTGAGGCGCTCCAGTACATACTTAACGCATGCTTTATCATGCCTCAGACGGTAAATCTAATGTAAGTTCTCTAGATTGTGGCAGCGGACTGTCCTTCGGACTTGCCCAGTTCACCGTAAATCCGTATATTTAACATGAATCAGCCAACCTGCGGCCATAATCCGGACTAACGAAGAGTAAAAAGGGGAGTGGGTTGATGCCGAAAGCGAAACCGGCACCGGAGAATCCTCGTCCGACCGCGTTGACTATAAAAGGCCGCCCGGAGTGGCGGGCGTGGGTCGAGCGTGCGGCGGCCTTCTGTCGGACCGATGCGGCGAAACTCGTGGATGCGGCGTTAGTCGATTACCTCAAGCAGCGGGGATTCGACGAGCCCGCTCCCAGGCGCTGAGCGCCCGGCTTCCCCGGACTGATTTGAACGGGCGCCGCAGCCGATTTTTGCGCCCGTCATCCGCAGCAATTCAACGTGTTCGAGCGAGCAACTTGCCGTTTCAGGCGCACACGCCGCGCGGGCGAGACGATCCTTAATCATCATTTCAGCGGACGGATCGATCCCTGCCGGACCAGCTCCCGAGACTTTGTCCGGTGCACTGTGGCCCATCCATCCATTGTCAAGCTGCCTTCTCGCCTTCAGTCCCACGCAATATAATCATGCAGTCAAGGAATCCCTGCGACCGTTCCCTGCTCTGAAAGGCTGTTGGACTCGTTCTATGGCTTTTGACCCCAAGCTGATCCGTAATTTCTCGATCGTCGCCCACATCGATCACGGCAAAAGTACGCTGGCCGACCAACTGCTGCTGCAGTCCGGCGCCATCACGCCCCGCGAGTTTCGCGAGCAGTTGCTCGACGACATGGACCTCGAGCGGGAGCGCGGGATCACCATCAAGGCCCGGGCGGTTGCCATCAACTACACGCTCGACGGCACGGTCTACGAGCTGAACTTGATCGACACACCGGGGCACGTCGACTTTCATTACGAGGTCTCGCGCAGCCTGGCGGCCTGCGAGGGAGCGATCCTGCTGGTCGATGCCACGCAGGGGGTCCAGGCGCAGACCGTCGCCAATGCCTACCTGGCCGTGAACAACAACCTGGCGATCGTGCCCGTCCTCAACAAGATCGATATGCAGGCTGCCCGTCCCGAGGAGGTCAAGGAAGAGATCATGACCAGCCTGGGGATCGACCCCGCGGAGGTTCTGGCGATCAGCGCCAAGACCGGGCAGGGCGTGCCGGACGTCTTTCGGGCCATCATCGACCGCGTTCCTCCCCCCTCCGGAGATCCGAACGCCCCGCTCCGGGCACTGATCTTCGATTCCAAGTTCGACGACTACCAGGGAGTCATCACCTATGTGCGCGTCGTGGACGGCACGCTGAGCGTGGGCCAGGCCATCCGCCTGATGGCCGGGGGAACCGATCACGAGGTTACCGGTCTGGGCCGGTTCCGGCCGCGCGAGGTTGCCTGCGACGAGCTTGGCGTCGGGCAGGTCGGCTACGTGATCGCCAATATCAAGCGGCTTTCGGATATCCGGATCGGCGATACGATCACCCAGCGACCCCGGCCAGCCCAGGTCGCTCTTCCCGGATATCAGGAGCCGGTGCCAGTCGTCTTCTGCGGACTTTTCCCAGCCACCCACACTCAGTTTGACGATCTCCGCACGGCGCTTCAGAAGCTCGCGCTCAACGATTCCAGCTTCACTTTCGAGCCCGAGACGTCGGACGCCCTGGGCTTTGGCTTCCGATGCGGCTTTCTGGGAATGCTCCACATGGAGATCGTCCAGCAAAGGCTGGAGCGCGAGAGCAACCTGTCGCTCGTGCAGACCGCCCCCACCGTGACTTACGAGATTCTTACCCTCGCCGGAGAAACATTGCATATCTCCAACCCCACCCGGATCCCCGAGGCGGGTCGCATCGAAGAATTCCGCGAGCCGTTTTCGCGGGTGAATTTCATCATTCCCAGCGACACCATAGGCGCGATCATGCAGCTCTGCGAAGATCGTCGAGGGGTGTTCATCAAGACCGAATACCTCTCGCCCGCCCGCGCAATCCTGACCTACGAGCTGCCGCTGGCCGAGATGATTTACGACCTGTATGACAAGCTCAAGAGCGCGACCCGCGGTTACGGCACCATGGATTACGAAGTGATCGGATACCGGGCCGGCGACCTCTGCCGCCTGGACATCCTGGTTGCAGGCCAGCGCGTCGACGCACTCTCGTCGGTGGTTCATCGCGCCCATGCCGATCGCCGCGGCCGTAAACTGGTGCGAAAACTGCGTGGCGAAATCGAGCGACACCAGTTCGAGGTGGCCATTCAGGCGGCCATCGGCAGCCGGGTGATCGCTCGCGAAACCATCTCTGCGCTCCGCAAGAACGTCACCGCGAAGTGCTACGGCGGCGATATTACGCGGAAGCGGAAACTTCTCGAAAAGCAAAAAGAGGGAAAGAAGCGTATGAAACAGGTAGGGAGCGTCGAGATCTCCCAGGACGCGTTTCTCTCGGTGCTCGACGACAGCGAAGATTGATCGACAACACGACCAGTTCCATTCCGAGACATCGATGTGGCGTAATTCGCCCGTTCGCACGATGATGAGCCTGTTCCGGCCCCGGCGGAGGGATGTTCGAGAGCGCTCCCAGATCTCGCCCGCCGGCGTCGTTCGCCAGACGGTTGAACTGATCGTGCTCCTGTGCGTGTGCGTCGTCGTGGTGCGTACGTTCTCGGCCGAGGCGTACGTCGTTCCGACTGGCTCGATGGCGCCGACGCTTCTGGGCTGGCATCGCGAGCTCACCTGCCCGAGCTGCGGGTCGACGTTCGTCCTGGGCGTCGATGAAGAAGGTCCCTCCGGGCAGGCAGTCTGTCCGAATTGCGGCGAGCGCGATCTGGAGCACGCGCCGTCAATCGAATGCGGCGGCGACCGTGTCCTCGTCGAGAAATTCCTTTACGAATTCCGCGGCCCCCACCGCTGGGAAGTCGCCGTCTTTCACTTCCCGGGCGACCCGACTCAGGCCTATGTCAAGCGCGTCGTCGGTCTGCCGGGCGAATCGATCCGCATCGTCGACGGCGACGTGTTCGCCGATGGTCAAATCCTGCGGAAATCATTCCCCGAGATCCGGGCCACGAAGATCCTGGTGCACGACAGCCGTTTCCCCGCCCGCAATGCCAGCCGGTATCCTCGATGGCTGTTCCGGCGCGGCGACCGCGCCGGGCCGCTGGAAAGCGGCTGGAAAAGCGATGAAGGCAAATTCGTCCACGATGTTCCGAGCGGAGTTTCTGCCCGTCCGCTCGACGATTGGCTCGTGTACAAGCACTGGGATCCGGCAAAGGGCCGTTATGGGCCCATCTGCGACTTCTACGCCTACAATGGCTCCGAACCCCGGGACGGAAACGAGATCAAGGACCTCGGCGTCGAAGCACGCATGCGCGTGAGCGGATCGGTCGAGACCATGTCTCTGGCACTTCGTTCCGGCTCCGATCAATTCCTCCTGCGAGTCCCTGTGACCAGTGACGGCCCGATCGACTTGACGCGAAATCGCCGGAGAGTGACCCTGGAGAATTGCTATAATCCATTTAAGGAAAAAGGATTATGGCCAAAGTCGGTTCTCGTCGAGGCTGCCGTGATCGATCGCCGCGTGCAGGTGGCCATCGATGGCCGGCTGCTCTTTGACCCGTACGATTACGAACCACTGGCCTCAGGAATCAGGGCCAACGAAAGCCCGATCGCCGTCGGAGTGCGTGGCGGTTCGCTCGAGGTCAGCGAGCTGCGGATTTATCGCGATATCTACTACACCGGGAGCCTGGCCAACACCCCGCGGTACTCACACGGCACGCGTGCCGCGGTGATTCTGGGGCCCGACGACTACTTCGTTCTCGGCGACAACAGTCCCGTATCCAACGATTCCCGTTTCTGGACGGAAGGGCCGGTGGTGCGCGGCTCGATGTTCGTGGGCAAGCCGTTCCTCGTCCATCTGCCGGGGCAGCTCGTACCGCTGGAGGTCTTCGGCCGGTCTGTGTGCTGGGTTCCCGATCCTCGTCGAATCCGTTACATTCGTTAGCAGGACGCGTAGCTGTCGCGCTGCCCATTTGTCCAGAGTGGGGTGGGGCGGACGGAGCGCGGAAGAGTGGAAGCCGGCCCAAGGCCCTCGGGCGCGATGGGGGAGAGGAAAAGAACAAGACGATGGGACGGTCTTCCGCCACCTTGCAGCCGGCCACCAAGGCCTCCACGGTCGCCGCTCGCCCCCAGACCAAGGAGGGCCATCGCGACACGGTCGAAGCTATCGTCGTCGCGTTCATCCTCGCCCTGGTGGTGCGGGGCTTCGAGGCCCAGGCCTTTGTGATCCCCACCGGATCAATGGCTCCGACCTTGATGGGACGCCACAAGGAGATCGCTTGTCCGGAATGCGGATTCGTTTACGCGGTCAACGCATCACAGGAAATCGATTCGCATCCGTCCAATCGGACCGTCTATTCAGGCGTCTGCGTGAACTGCCGGTACAAGGCCCGGGTCGACAGCGAGCCGAGCTTCAAGGGCGACCGCATCCTGGTCATGATGTTCCCGTACGACCTGCCCGCGCTACCCGGCAGCGGGTCTCCAGAGCGATGGGACGTCGTGGTCTTCCGCTATCCCGAGGATCCTGAAGTCAGCTACATCAAGCGCCTGGTCGGGTTACCCGGCGAGGTGGTGCGGATCTTCCACGGCGACGTCTACATCAAGCCGCCAGCCGGTGAGACCTATGCGTTGACCCGCAAGCCGCTCAAGCATCAATCCGCCATGCAAATCAACGTCTATGACGATCGCCATCGGTCGCGCACCCTGGCAAGAGATCCCCAGTGGCTCAGGTGGCGAAGCGAAGACGGCGGCTGGCGGATTGTCGAACCATCGGCCAGTGTTTATCAATGCCGCAACCAGCCGGGCGAGTGGTCCGAGTTGCGCTATCACAACCTCGTCCCCGAGCCCGATCAGTGGGATGCGCTGCGGCGCGACCGCCCTTTGCCACGCGCGGCCCGCGCCAGCCTGATCACCGACTTTTATTCCTACAACACCAATATCATGGTCGCCCCGTCCTCGCGCCTCCTCGACGAAGATGACCCCGATCGGGAATCCCCGAGCTTGCTCGACGACAACGAGCGCGATCGGGACGCATGGATGCAGCCCCATTGGGTCGGTGATCTGACGCTTGATGCCAACCTTGATATCCAGGAAGCGGGGCCCGATAGCTCGATACGTCTGGAACTCGTGAAGGCGGGAGTTCCGCATCGGTGCACGATCGACCTGGCAACCGGCGTGGCGGTCGTTTTTCGGGGCGATCGAGAGCTTGGCCGCTGGAATACAACGATCAAGGGCAAGGGCCGTCACCACGTCGAGTACGCCAATGTCGATGACCGTGTCAGCCTGATTGTCGACGGCCGGAGCCCCGGCAATGAGGGCTTCGAATACGAGTCAGAGGGGTCCGTCCCGATTCCAACCGAAGCCGACCTCAGACCGGCAGCGATCGCCGCCCGAAATGCGTCAATCTCCGTGAGCGACCTTGTCCTCAAGCGCGATATCTACTATACCCAGTACCCCAGTCGGTTCGATTACGGAATGGTCTGGGAGGATCAGTACCCTCACACCTCGGCCGCGCTCTTCGATTTTCTCTCAGATCCCTCCCGGTTCCCCAATCTGGCTAATGTGAGATCGCATGAGTACGATATCGGTCCCGGTCGATATTTCATGCTGGGAGACAACAGTCCCTGCAGCAAGGACAGCCGAGGCTGGGGATCAGACGATGCCGCCTGGGACACTCTCGACCGGAAACCCTGGGAAGTTCCGCGGCCGCTCCTGACCGGCAAAGCATTTTTCATCTACTGGCCGCATGGGGTCCCGATCGGCCCCGACTTCCGGTACAACTTTTTGATTCGCCCGTACTTCGAACGCATGAGGTGGATTCGCTAGGACGATTTAACGACGGAAAAGTCGCGATCAAGGAGGATCGAGCAATGCCCCTCTTGCAGGTGCGCGGACTGGAAAAGCGCTATGGCCGCCGTATGGTCGTCAGCGGGGTCGACTACGACGTCGAGCGCGGCGAGGTTGTCGGACTGCTCGGGCCCAACGGCGCAGGCAAGACAACCAGCTTTCGGATGACCATTGGCCTGATCGATTCCGATGGTGGTACCGTCCTCTTTGATGACCGCGACGTCAGTCGCCTGCCGATGTACCTTCGCGCTCGAGCGGGCATGGGATACCTGGCCCAGGACTCCAGCGTCTTCCGGCAGTTGTCCGTCGAAGACAACCTCATGGCCATCCTCGAAACACGCTCCCACATGACCCGAAAGCAGCGAAAGGACCGCCAGAATGAGCTGCTCGACCAGTTCGGGCTGACCAAGATCCGCAAGACCAAGGCCAATCGTGTCTCCGGCGGTGAGCGCCGGCGCATCGAGATCGCTCGCTCGCTGATCACGGAGCCCAAGATGATCATGCTCGACGAGCCGTTCGCGGGCATCGATCCCAAAACGGTCGCCGAGATCCAGGACCAGATCCGCGACCTGGTGGTGCGCTACAACATCGGCATCCTGTTGACCGACCACCAGTTCCGGGAAACCCTCGAAGTGACCGACCGCTGCTACGTCATCCGCGAGGGGCGGGTCTTTGCCTATGGAAATCGGGAGCAGATCCTCGCCAACCCCGACGTCCGGCGCTACTACATCGGCGAGAGGTTCGACGTCGGCCACTTGGCCGACCGGCGCCGGCCGCCCGGAATCGCGCAATCCCAATCACCGGCCGATTCCCTGAGCGCGGGCACCGAAGACGCCGTGGCCCAGCTACCGGCTTTGCCGGGTCACTTCATCACCACGCACGTGATTCAGGGCGAAGTCAGCGAGCTGTCCGTCGAGTCCACCCAGACCGACGCGTTCCTGACCGATCCGGGCGATGACGACCAGGCGCCGGGGTACCTGTACCGCGTAGAAGATGATTATTGACCGGGCTTTCTGCGCATGCTCCGGAAAAGCCAGGCGGCACCCAGCAATCCGAGGGTTGCCGAAACCAGCGACGAGGGCTCCGGAACGATTGCTCCAAGGGTGATCGTGATGGTGCCGCTACTCAGCGTGTCGATCGGGATGGTGCTCTGATCGGGCGCTACCAAGCCGGTCGCAGGGAAGGCTGTGAGCGACACAGTGACCGGACCAAGAGATGCCGACGACGCGACATCGAACATCACTCTCCCCAGGCCAAGACTTGCACCGGTACCCAGCATCGTGGAGCCAGAAACCGCGATGTCCGAGGCATCCAGGGTTGTGCCGGTGGCCGTAGCGATCTGGGGCCCGAACAGCGAGTTTCCGGCAAATATATACGTATTGATGGACGTACTTGTGTCTGCGCCGGTAAAGCTGACGCCGCTGCCGGCGGCCACGGAAATCTCGAACGAAAAGCCAGCGATATTAGCGGGCGATCCGGTGTTAGTCACGTCGACTTCCAGCGAATCGCCGGTACTGCCTGTGCCGGCGGATACGCTCTGGACCGAGACGATGATACCTGCGCCGGCTGGTCGAGCGCTAGATAGCAGGAGCCCGGCAAGGGCAAAGCCCAGGAAACCGCGCCAGAACCGAGACGCCAGGGAACCGTGCATCAAGGGTCTCCTCTTTTTGTCGTCAAGGACGGGAAAACCCGGCCTGGAAGCTCGAAACACTTCGCTTGCCCGGCTCCCTCGAGCAGAAATTCGTCACAGGTGGTTGCCAATTCGATGCCGCGCGATCTGGACGTCGGTCATGTCAACGCTCCCGTCGCCATCCAGATCGGCGAAGATGTTGTAGGTTTGGCCGATGTCATCGTAGATGGCGAGCACGTCCGCAATGCTCACGTACCCATCGTCGTTGACATCCCCGTAAAGCACTCGGAAGTTCTGATCAAACGGACTGGCGAGCGTGTTGCCCGCCGCGTCCTTGATGGCATTCGCGCCCGCGTTGATCACGCTCGTCGCGAATGTCCCTTGCGTGATGGTGTTGATCTTCCAGGTCAAAGTGTTCGTGCCGAGACCACTCAGTCCGGTCGTCGAGAGGCCGGTCAGGCTGCCTACCGTGGCGGTTGTGATCGGCTCACTGAAGACGATCTTGATCGCGGTAATCTGCCAGGGTAAATCATAACGTGTGGAGCCGATCAGATTATAGGTCAGATTCTTGACACCGAAGACGACGTCGTATTCCGTAATCGTCGGCGCGATCGTGTCGATCTGGATATTCTTGTTCGCGCTGAGCGAACCCGCCGCACCGGGGGCCGGCAGCGTCAAGTTCGCGGCGTTGGGGTTGGTCACCATGTCAAAGATCGTGCCGCCGTTGAGTGTGAGGGCGGTTGCGCTGGTGTAATCGAGCTTCGAGCTGTTCTCGCCGGCAGCGACCGTGTAGGTAAACGTCAAGGTGCTGGTGCCGCTGCCGCTCGAATAAGTGGCCGTTCCACCGGAGTTCAGAGCGAGCTCCGGGGTGCCGGTAACAACGACCGGCTTGCTCCAGCTCACGGTGATCGTGATGACCGCCCCCAATCCGTAGATGCCGTTGGCGTCTGTCGAGCTCACTCCGGTCACCGTCGGAGCGGTCGTATCGATCACGATCGACTTGGTGCCAGAGATCGAGCCCGACGAGCCTGGTGCCGGAAGTGTCAAGACCGCGGCGTTGGGGTTGGTCACGGTGTCAAAGATCGTGCCGCCATTGAGCGTCAGGGCGGTCGTGCTGGTGTAGTCGAGCAAGGAGCTGTTCTCACCGGCGGCGACAGTGTACGTGAAGCTGAGCGTACTGGTGCCGCTGCCGCTGGAATAGCTGGCCGTGCCGCCGGAGTTGAGCGCCAGTTCGGGCGTGCCTGTGACCACCACTGGCACGCTCCAGCCAACGGTGATCGTGATCACCGAGCCGACGCCGTAGGTGCCGTTGGCGGTGGTTGAGCTAACTGCGGTGACTGTGGGAGCGGTGGTATCGATGACGATCTTGCTCTGCGAGAGCGAATTCGCCGAGCCCGGCGCCGGCAAGGTGAGGAGGGCCGCTACGCCGTGAGTATCGTCAATCGTGCCGCCGCTCAAAGTGAGCGCTGTGGTCGATGTTTCATCGAGCGGGTTGGCGGATTGTCCGGCGGCGACGGTGTAGGTAAAGGTCAGGGTGGCGGTGCCGCTGCCGCTCGTGTAGCTGGCGGTGCCGCCGGAGTTGAGCGCGAGTTGAGGAGTGCCGGTGACGACCACAGTGTTGTCGAAGACGACCTGGATCGAAATGGACGAGCCGACGCCGTAGGCGCCGCTGGCGGTCGTCGAGCTGACGGCGGTCACTAATGTCGTTGTCGTGTCGATGACAATCGACTTGGTGCCGGAGATCGAGCCGGACGAGCCGGGCGCTGGAAGCGTCAAGTCCGCGGCATTGGGATTGGTCACCGTGTCAAAGATTGTGCCGCCGTTGAGCGTGAGGGCGGTCGTGCTGGTGTAGTCGAGCAAGGAACTGTTCTGTCCGGCGGCGACGGTGTAGGTGAAGGTCAAGGTGGTGGTGCCGCTGCCGCTGGAGTAGCTGGCCGTGCCGCCCGAGTTCAGCGCCAGCTCCGGCGTGCCGGTGACCACGACTGGCACGCTCCAGCCAACGGTGATCGTGATCACCGAGCTCACGCCGTAGGTTCCGTTGGCGGTGGTTGACGTGACGGCCGTGACCGTGGGAGCGGTGGTGTCGATGCCGATCGACTTGGTGCCGCTGATCGACCCGGACGAGCCCGGGGCGGGAAGCGTCAAGACCGCGGCATTGGGGTTGGTCACCGTGTCGAAGATCGTGCCGCCGTTGAGCGTGAGGGCGGTGGTGCTGGTGTAATCCAGTAACGAGCTGTTCTGTCCTGCGGCGACGGTGTAGGTGAAGGTCAGCGTGTTGGTGCCGCTGCCGCTGGAGTAGCTGGCCGTGCCGCCCGAGTTGAGCGCCAGTTCGGGCGTGCCTGTGACCACCACTGGCACGCTCCAGCCAACGGTGATCGTGATCACCGAGCTCACGCCGTAGGTTCCGTTGGCGGTGGTTGACGTGACGGCCGTGACCGTGGGAGCGGTGGTGTCGATGCCGATCGACTTGGTGCCGCTGATCGACCCAGACGAGCCGGGCGCTGGGAGTGTCAAGTCCGCGGCATTGGGGTTGGTCACCGTGTCGAAGATCGTGCCGCCGTTGAGCGTGAGGGCGGTGGTGCTGGTGTAATCCAGTAACGAGCTGTTCTGTCCTGCGGCGACGGTGTAGGTGAAGGTCAGCGTGTTGGTGCCGCTGCCGCTGGAGTAGCTGGCCGTGCCGCCCGAGTTGAGCGCCAGTTCCGGCGTGCCGGTGACCACGACTGGCACGCTCCAGCCGACGGTGATTGTGATCACCGAGCTTACGCCGTAGGTTCCGTTGGCGGTGGTTGACGTGACGGCAGTGACCGTGGGAGCCGTAGTATCGATGACGATCTTGCTCTGCGAGAGCGAATTCGCCGATCCCGGCGCCGGCAAGGTGAGGAGGGCCGCTACGCCATGGGTATCGTCAATCGTGCCGCCGCTCAAGGTCAGCGCTGTGGTCGATGCTTCATCGAGCGGGTTGGCGGATTGTCCTGCGGCGACGGTGTAGGTAAAGGTCAGGGTGGCGGTGCCGCTGCCGCTCGCGAAACTGGCGGTGCCGCCGGAGTTGAGCGCGAGTTGAGGGGTGCCGGTGACGACCACGGTGTTGTCGAAGACGACCTGGACCGAAACGGACGAGCCGACGCCGTAGGCGCCGCTGGCGGTCGTCGAGCTGACACCGGTCACTGACGTCGTTGTGGTGTCGATGACAATCGACTTGGTGCCGGAGATTGAGCCGGACGAGCCAGGCGCTGGAAGGGTCAAATCAGCCGCGTTGGGATTGGTGACGGTGTCGAAGATCGTGCCGCCGTTGAGCGTGAGGGCGGTGGTGCTGGTGTAATCGAGCAAGGAACTGTTCTGTCCGGCGGCGACGGTGTAAGTAAAGGTCAACGTGTTGGTACCGCTGCCGCTGGAATAGCTGGCCGTGCCGCCCGAGTTGAGCGCCAGTTCGGGCGTACCAGTGACCGCCACCGGCTTGCTCCAGCCGACGGTGATCATGATCATCGAGCCGATCCCATAGGTGCCGTTGGCCGTGGTTGACGTGACAGCGGTGACCGTAGGAGCGGTCGTGTCGATGGCAATTGACGTCGTGCCACTGATCGACCCGGATGAGCCGGGCGATGCCAAGGTAAGGACCGCGGCATTCGGGTTGGTCACCGTGTCAAAGATCGTGCCGCCGTTCAAGGTCAGCGCCGTGGTGCTCGTGTAATCGAGCTTTGCGCTGTTCTGGCCGGCGGCCACGGTGTACGTGAACGTGAGCGTGCTGGTGCCGTTGCCGCTGGCGTAATCCGCCGTGCCGCCCGAGTTGAGCGCCAGCTCCGGAGTGCCGGTGACGACGACCGGGACGCTCCAGCCGACGGTGATCGTGATGACCGAGCCCACGCCATAACTGCCGTTGGCCGTTGTCGAGGTAACGCCCGTGACCGTGGGAGCCGTGGTGTCGATCACGATCGACTTGGTGTTGGAGATCGATCCGGCCGCACCCGGTGAGGCAAGGGTCAGGACGGCGGCATTGGGGTTGGTCACCGTGTCAAAGATCGTGCCGCCGTTCAAGGTCAGCGCCGTGGTGCTCGTGTAATCGAGCTTTGCGCTGTTCTGGCCGGCGGCCACGGTGTACGTGAACGTGAGCGTGCTGGTGCCGTTGCCGCTGGCGTAATCCGCCGTGCCGCCCGAGTTGAGCGCCAGCTCCGGAGTGCCGGTGACGACGACCGGGACGCTCCAGCCGACGGTGATCGTGATGACCGAGCCCACGCCATAACTGCCGTTGGCCGTTGTCGAGGTAACGCCCGTGACCGTGGGAGCCGTGGTGTCGATCACGATCGACTTGGTGTTGGAGATCGATCCGGCCGCACCCGGTGAGGCAAGGGTCAGGACGGCGGCATTGGGGTTGGTCACCGTGTCAAAGATCGTGCCGCCGTTGAGCGTCAGCGCCGTGGTGCTCGTGTAATCGAGCTTTGCGCTGTTCTGGCCGGCGGCCACGGTGTACGTGAAGGTCAGCGTGCTCGTGCCGTTGCCGCTGGAGTAGTCGGCCGTGCCGCCTGAGTTGAGTGCCAGCTCCGGAGTGCCGGTCACGACGACGGGCTTGCTCCAAGCCATCGTGATGGTGATCACCGAGCCCACGCCATAACTGCCGTTGGCCGTTGTCGAGGTAACGCCCGTGACGGTGGGAGCGGTGGTGTCGATCACGATCGACTTGGTGTTGGAGATCGATCCGGTCGCACCCGGTGCGGCAAGGGTCAGGACGGCGGCATTGGGGTTGGTGACGGTGTCAAAGATGGTGCCGCCGTTCAAGGTCAGCGCCGCGGTGCTGGTGTAATCGAGCTTTGCGCTGTTCTGTCCGGCGGCGACGGTGTAGGTGAACGTCAGCGTGCTCGTGCCGTTGCCGCTGGAGTAGTCGGCCGTGCCGCCTGAGTTGAGTGCCAGCTCCGGAGTGCCGGTCACGACGACGGGCTTGCTCCAAGCCATCGTGATGGTGATCACCGAGCCCACGCCATAACTGCCGTTGGCGGTGGTCGAGGTAACGCCCGTGACCGTCGGAGCCGTGGTGTCGATCACGATCGACTTGGTGTTGGAGATCGATCCCGCCGCACCAGGTGAGGCAAGGGTCAAGACCGCGGCATTGGGATTGGTCACCGTGTCAAAGATCGTGCCGCCGTTCAGGGTCAGCGCCGCGGTGCTCGTGTAATCGAGCTTTGCGCTGTTCTGGCCGCCGGCCACGGTGTACGTGAACGTGAGCGTGCTCGTGCCGTTGCCGCTGGAATAGTCCGCGGTCCCGCCCGAGTTGAGTGCCAGCTCGGGAGTGCCGGTGACGACCACCGGGACGCTCCAGCCGACGGTGATCGTGATGACCGAGCCCACGCCATAACTGCCGTTGGCCGTGGTTGAAGTGACACCCGTGACCGTCGGTGCCGTCGTGTCGATCACGATCGACTTGGTGTTCGAGATCGATCCCGCCGCACCAGGTGCGGCAAGGGTCAGCACGGCGGCATTCGGGTTGGTGACGGTGTCAAAGATCGTGCCGCCGTTCAAGGTCAGCGCCGTGGTGCTCGTGTAATCGAGCTTCGAGCTGTTCTGACCGGCGGCAACGGTATACGTGAACGTCAGCGTGCTCGTGCCGTTGCCGCTTGCGTAGTCCGCCGTCCCGCCCGAGTTGAGTGCCAGCGCCGGAGTGCCGGTCACGACCACTGGCTTGCTCCAAGCCATCGTGATCGTGATCACCGAGCCCACACCATAACTGCCGTTGGCTGTTGTCGAGGTCACACCCGTCACCGTCGGAGCCGTCGTGTCGATCACGATCGACTTGGTGTTCGAGATCGATCCCGCCGCACCAGGTGCGGCAAGGGTCAGGACGGCGGCATTGGGGTTGGTGACCGTGTCGAAGATCGTGCCGCCGTTGAGCGTCAGCGCCGCGGTGCTGGTGTAATCGAGCTTTGCGCTGTTCTGGCCGGCGGCCACGGTGTACGTGAACGTGAGCGTGCTCGTGCCGTTGCCGCTCGCGTAGTCGGCCGTGCCGCCGGAGTTGAGTGCCAGCGCCGGAGTGCCGGTCACCACGACAGGCTTGCTCCAAGCCATCGTGATCGTGATCACCGAGCCCACACCATAACTGCCGTTGGCGGTTGTCGAGGTAACGCCCGTGACCGTGGGCGCCGTCGTGTCGATCACGATCGACTTGGTGTTGGAGATCGATCCCGTCGCACCCGGTGAGGCAAGGGTCAGGACGGCGGCGTTGGGGTTGGTGACGGTGTCAAAGATCGTGCCGCCGTTGAGGGTCAGGGCCGCGGTGCTCGTGTAATCGAGCTTGGAGCTGTTCTGGCCGGCGGCGACGGTGTACGTGAAAGTCAGCGTGCTCGTGCCGTTGCCGCTGGAGTAGTCGGCCGTGCCGCCGGAGTTGAGTGCCAGTTTCGGGGTACCGGTCACCACCACTGGCTTGCTCCAGCCGACGGTGATCGTGATGACTGAACCAACTCCATACGTCCCGTTGGCGGTTGTCGATGTGACGCCTGTGACCGTGGGAGCGGTGGTGTCGATAACAACCTTGCTCTGAGAAAGCGAATTGCCCGAGCCCGGAGCCGGCAAGGTGAGGTTCGCGGGGTTGCTGCTCTGGTCGTCGATCGTGCCGCCGTTGAGTGTCAGCGCCGTGGTCGACGCGTCATCGAGCGGGTTGGCCGATTGCCCGGCCGCGACGATGTAGGTGAACGTGAGCGTGCTGCTGCCGCTGCCACTGGAGTAACTGGCGGTGCCGCCCGAGTTGAGCGCCAGTTCAGGCGTGCCGGTGACCACCACCGTGTTGCTGAATGCGACTTGGATCGAAATGGTCGAGCCGACACCGTAGCTGCCAGCGGCGGTCGACGAACTAACACCCGTCACGGTCGTGCTTGTCGACGACGTTGAGATAATAATTGTCTTGTTGACGCCAAGTGCGCCGGTCGTGCCCGGTGCCGCCAGCGTGAGCGCAGCGGGCACGCCGCTATTGGCGTCGTTGATCGTGCCGCCGTTCAAGGTCAGAGCCGAGGTTGATTCTTCGTCGAGGGGGTTGGCGGACTGTCCGGCGGCGACCGTGTAATCGAAGGTGAGCGTGTTGGTGCCGCTGCCGCTTGCGTAGCTGGCCGTGCCGCCGGAGTTAAGCGCCAGTTCCGGGGTGCCCGTGACCACGACAGGGTTGGTAAAAGTGACCGTGACTGGGATGCTCACACCGACGCCGTAGGTGCCGTTCGCCTTCGTCGAGCTCACGCCTGTCACCGTCTGCTGCACGCCAAACGCGGTGAACTGGGTCGACCATGCGCTCGCGCTGACGTTATTGCCGGGCGTGCTGGCCCACTCCTGGACCGACCAGAAGGTGTCCGGATCGTTGGGGTCGAGCGTAACCTCGCTGTAGTCGCCCCAGCGGTTGGTCGGCCCCCCGTTGGTGAGGAAGTACGGTCCAGTGCCGGCTTGAACAACCTGGGGCGTGCCGAATGTGGTCGTGGTCCCGTTGAACGAACCGATGACCGCGTACGCGCTCGCATAGGTCGAGCTGCTACTGCCGCTAAACCCCATCACGACGTCCCCGTTCGGGTTGACGGCGATTGAGGGGAAATAGTAGCTCAGCGTGCTGCTTGAAATGACGCCGGTCTCGACGACCGCGCCTGTGGTGGCGTCGATCCGATGCCAGGCAATTGCGGAACGCCCGTTGGTGTCGACCGCCTGCACGGCCCAGATATTCGTACCCTGTTCGATCACGTTGCTGCTGAACCGGGTGTCGTTGGTCGTGATCGTGTTCGCGTTGTTGAGCTGCGGGGCGGGGTCGGGCTCGCCGAGAGCCGGCAGAGTGAGAAAACCGCCCCCTAAGTCCCCTAAGCTGGGACTGGTATCGAGCGTGGGCGCTGTGACGGTTCCTTCGATCTGCGTGATCTTGCCGTAGCCGGAAGGTGTGTTGTAGTCGGAGAGGAAAACCTCCGGCTGTCCTGCACCACTATTCAAGTTCACCACGGGCTCGAGCGAATACCCGGTGTTGTTGGCATTCTGATCGGAGAATAACGTGGCGTGCGTCACCCCGACGCCGGAGACCAAGTCGGCTTTCGGGATCACGAGAATGTCGGAGTCAACGTTCCCCGCCCCGCTAATGGGAAACATGTTGCCTGCGAGGTAGACGCCGACGGCGTTAATCCCAATGGTCGGAAAGTCCATCCAGTTTACGTCGCTGGGGTCGGAGGCCACCTTCCACGCCTTCCAGCCGGCCGTCGCGTCGGAGGAGTTGGAAACCGCGATGATGAAGCTGTTGGCCTTATCTGGGTTATCGTCGCCCGAGACGAAGAAACGCTGGCTCTGCGGGTCGTAGAGAATGCGTGGATCGTACGAGAAGTTCGTCACGGTGCCCCCGCCACCCTTGCTGAGCGCCGTGTTGAAGAACGAATCGAGCGACGTCTGGCTGATCAGCGCGCCGGTCTTCGAGAAGATCGACATCGAATTGTTAATGACCTGCACCAGTTGGGTAGGCCCGGCGGCGCCCTCGGTATCGGGAGGAATGAAGCCCTCGCTCTGGCTCAGATTCGCGCCCGGAACGTTCGTGCCCTCGAGGAGCGTCGAGAGCAGCGCGCGCGCTCCTCGCACGGCTCAAGAGCCGGAACGAGCCGCCACCGCGTCCGTCGGGCCACACTCGTTCGCCTGCGGCTTCGAGATCCCAAGGCCAACCTGACCGGGTACGAGCTGCGTCGCATCTTCAGTTGCTCCCCTGCTGTAGGCTACCGGCCCTGGTCATGCGCGAACTGCTTCGTCCGAACCGCCCACCGCCCTTGAGCGCCTCACTTCGCCTCGCAGCCAGGCACAGCCGGCTGGGATGCCACGATCATCGATCTCTGTTTGCGATGGCGCGGACTCAAGATGCTCGCCGACCCGGCTACTGCGCTCGAAGGCCAATCGTGGAAACCTGTTGGCGGCTCAATCCTTCACGGCGGCGGCCCCGGTGACCCCAAAGAGCGCGCAAGCAACATTTCCTTGACGATATCCGACCAAGGCAACCCTTTCGAACGAAACCTCGCGCGGCTAGTATTGGATGTCATCCAAAAGCGCCGGTCAAGAGGGCACCGAAAGTTAACGTTCCTTGTTGCATTAGATCAACATCGCCTGTTTCGGTGGACCGAAGTGGTTGCCAGCGAGGAGCTAACGCCCGTCGAAAAGTGCGCGAAATTGCGCGCTCTCGCACCGAGGAATATCACGACCACCGGCAACGTGTCGACGCGAACCGCGGAATCGGCCTCCAGAGAAACGGAGGCAAAACCGCGATGGTCGGGGACAACGGGACGTGCGCAACGTCAATAGTTGTCGGAAACGATCTCGGACGATGCTCGCGTACTGAGCGCCTTGTAGGTGTTGTAGTCCATCGAATTATTGAGCAGTCCGACGTGTCCGTCGCAGAACAGGAAATTCGCGCAGCGGCCGTGGCGGCTGGTGAACTGGTTCACATCGCTAAAGGGATCGCCTGGCCCATGTCCTTCGCCGGTATGTCCGAGCGTCATGCCCGAACCGTCTTCCTTGACGCACGGGCCGCTCGCGTCCGGGTCGGTGCTGGCGAGCGAATCACACGTCCAGAGTTGCGCGCCGGGTACCCCGCCGAGCCACGTCGCCAGCCCGGGTCCCTTGACCAGTTGAAACGACCGCTCCCCGACCAGCATCGTATGGCTGAGCCCGTCGGTTATCCCCGCCAGACGCACCGACGAATTGCGAAAGTACACCCCGTCGCCCGCGACGCCGGGCTCACCCACGCCGTAGACCCCCACGTAGTTCGCGCCGGGCACGTTGCAGAGCGGAATCACCAGCTCCATGATGGAACCGCCATTAACCTTGACGAGGCCGACCGACGCGGTCCAGCTTGAAGGCATGTTGTCGGACGGGCAAAGATACGTTGCGATCAGTGGGGCGCGGACCGTGGCCTGGGTCGGATCCTGAATCTTCAGGCGAAAATCGATCTGATCGTGGATCGGATTCTGATCGAGATAAGGAAGGATCATGCTGGCCCAGCCCCATCCCGGCCCAATTTCTCGCAGGAACACCGGGTCCCACGTGGAAACATACCCTGGGGGAAGAACATTGTGGGCCTGCACGTAATTGTGGGTCGCCAGTCCAATCTGCTTCAGGTTATTGAGACACTGCCCCCGCCTGGCCGACTCGCGAGCCGCCTGCACGGCCGGTAGCAAAAGGGCCGCGAGCACGCCGATGATGGCGATGACGACAAGCAGCTCGATCAGTGTGAAACCACGCTGCACGTGCCGCTGACGAGGCGTCGACATAAGCATACTTTTGCGGCCGACAAAGGATTGGGAAGGACCGCGCCGGCCGATCCGCGCAGCCAGCGCGTCGGTCCAGGATCCGTCGAGAGTTGATCCTATTCAAACGATTCGGTTGCAGCAAGTGCCTTGGCAAAAGCGACTCTGCTCTACCGAAGCGCGGTTAGAGCGCTATACCGGTCCTGCGATTCCTTTCAGACTTGCTTTCCCGGTGAACGACACGACGTAGCTGGTGCCGGGCTGGCCGTCGCCCAAGCCATCGAGCAGGACTCCGGACACGTTGGTGAGCCCGCTCGGAGCACTGCCATTGACCGTGAGTTGATACACCATGTGGAGGCAGAGGCTCCTCGCGGTCGTGAGCCTGACGGTCTGGGTGGCGGAATTGTAGACGGCCGACTTCACTCGGAACGTGCTGCGCGGACCAGTGAGCACGTGGCCCCGGAAGACGCGCCGGAACACATAGTTACTCGTCAGTTGCACAAGCGCCGGGTCCATCGGTTCGTCAAACGACAGGACGAATCGCGTCCGAGCCCCGCCTTTGAGCCGTTGCAGGCGAACCACCGTGGGAGGCGTCGCGATCACCACGTTGGCCGTGAATTCCTGCGTCGTCGTGCTCAGTACCCCATTGCTTGCCGCAATCTCGAATTGATAGGTGCCGGTGGAATTGGCGGCTGGAGCGATGGTGAGCGTTGCTGTACCGTTGCCGTTGTCGACAAACGTGGCTCCGGGAGGCAGCGTCCCGGCCGTCATCAAACTGGGCGTCGGCGACCCGGTCGCTGTCACCAGGAAGGTGGTCGCCCTGCCCGCCGCAAACGTTGCGCTCGAGGCGCTCGTGATCACCGGTGCCTGGTGGGGGAGGCTCACGGTGAGGGTGAAGTTCTGGCTGAAGTTCGTTCCCACGCCGTTGGCGGCGGTGATTTTCAAATCGTACATGCCCTGGGTGCCGGAGGCAGGCATGCCGGTCAGTGAGGCCGTGCCGTTGCCGTTATCCACGAAATTCACGCCGGAAGGCAGTGCTCCCGTTTCACTGAGCGTCGCAGTCGGAAATCCGGTCGTCTGCACCGTGAACGTGCTCATGACGCCGGTGACAAAGTCCGCCACCGCGTTGCTCGTGATCGACGGTGCCTCGTCGACTGTGAGCGTGAAGTCCTGAACGGCGTTGGGGAGTTGTCCGTTGGACGCGGTAATGACCAGGTCGTACGTGCCGCCGGTGCCGGCCGCCGGATTACCGGCGAGCGTTGCGATACCGTCGTGGTTGTCCGTGAAGCTCACGCCCGACGGCAGCGCCCCGGTCTGGCTCACGGTTGGGGTCGGCCCTCCAATCGAGTCGACCGTGAAGGTGCCCGTTGTGCCCGCAGTGAAAGTCGCGCTGGACTGGCTCAAGATCTGTGGGGGCAGGACGGGGCCGACGTGAGTCAGAATGACATCGTCACCATTGCCGCCCTCATAGCTGATCTTGAACAGCATGCCGTTCACCAAGAGCGTCCCGCCCTCGCTCAGTCCATGAAACGTCGTGCTGAACGGCGCGGTGCTCCGGATGATCGTGAAACCCTGCGTGCTCGGACTGAAGCCGAGAGATGCATCGAGCGTGCTGCCGGCCAGGTCGACTGTCCCGGTGGCATTGAGCTGACCGTAGCCGGTGCCCTGTGCCGGACCGTTGAGCGCAACCGCGAAGGTCGCCGTTGGATCAAGAGTCACGTTGCCGCTCACGTTCAAGATACCGGGGCCGTTGTCACCTGGACTGATCGTGCCGCCGGTTGTGGTGACGGCTCCGACCGTCCCGGTTCCACCCAGGGTCCCACCGCTGGCAACAGAGACGGCACTCGCGGGCTGCGAGCCGTCGACCAGTAACGTGCCCGAATTGACGCGTGTTGGGCCGGTGAACGAGGGGCTGTTTCCGGGCAGCGTGAGCGTGGTGGGACCGTCCTTGGTGAGCGCACCGGCGCCGCTGAAGGTCGTGCCGCTATCGACACTGAACGCCGTCGACCCGGCGAAGTCCAGCGTGGCTCCCGATGCGATCGCGAACGACGCGCCCGTTTCCGTGCCACCGCCCTGCAAGCCGAGCGTCCCGGTCTGCACGTCGACCGACCCTCCGCTGGCGTTGAACGCCACGCCCGTGAAGTCGAGCTCGCCGCTGTTGGTCGACTTCGTGAACGTTCCCGCGTCGACGAATGAAGACGTCGCACCGGTACCCTGGCTGAACGCGCTGAATTCTCGGCGTCGAACGTACCCAGGTTGTCGAACTCGGCGCCGTCGGATGCCTGGATATCACTTGCGGTGCCGCTCCAGGTCGCTGTGTGCCCCGCCGCGTTGGTCAGCGTGGTTCCGTCCAGCACAAAGGCGCTTCCGGTCGGGTTGATCACGATCCCGTCATTGGCGTTCACGCCACCAGTGTCCGAGATCGTCCCGGCCGTCAACGTCAACAGGCCGCTCACCGAAAGGTTGCCGGTTCCCGTCAGCGTCCCGCCACTTATCGAAAGTGGACCGCTCGTCGATGAGGCCGACGCGATCGAAAGCGCCCCGCCGGTTAGCGTGAGGGGCGCGGTCGACGTCAGGCTGTTGATCGAGTCGGTGCCCGACGCCGAATGCACCACATTCGTGGACGTATCGATCGTCACATCGTCCATCGATCCCGGCAGGTTCATTGTATTCCAGTTATCGGGGTTATCCCAGTTGTTGTCACCGCCGGCGCCCGTCCAGAATACGGCCGACAACTGTAATCTCGACTCCATTCGTTCGATCAGAGGACGGCAGGATCGAGACCGCGGTCGATTACGGCTGCGCCGCAGCCCGAACGAGGGGGGCATTCGGATCGCCTCCAGGACAGATGAACAAGTCGATTCGCGCACGAGACTTGCGTCGACGACGCAAGACGAACCAAGCATTTCGAAATAAAATTATAGGCAACGACCAAAGAACGAACAGAGGTGTGCGAAAGTCGACTAAACCAACGAGCCGAGGGATTACTGAGGTGGATTAACTCTTTAATAATCGACAATATTCTTCGTCGAGTCGATCAAATCAACGATCACCGATCGGCAGTTCCTCGTTCGCCAGCGCAAGCTCGCGCTTCACCATCAGCCAGACTCGATCCGGGGTGAGCTCGGCCATACAGTCCATGCGATGGCATTTCTTGAGCAGGCTGGCTGCGCACCAGACGCCGGTCCGCGTCGTCGTGGCCCGCGCACCGAACGGGCCCGTGAGCGCCGGGTTGGTGCACGTGTAAATACCCAGGACGCGAGCGCCGGCTGCGGCAGCTAAATGAAGCGGTCCCGTATCGTTGGAGATCATCAAATCGGCTTCCAAGCAGACGGCCGCAAGCTGACGGAGTCGCGTCTGGCCGCAAAGATCAAGCAGTCGCGCCCTTCCCAGGCCGGCCAGCAGGGCATCGACGAGCGGGCGATCGGCTGCCGAGCCCACGGCGATCAGGCCGGCGCCAAGCTCGCTGACTGCGCGGCGCCCGATCTCGGCGTAGTGCTCAGGGCGCCAGCGCTTGGTGGGCCATCGCGCGCCCAGGTTGAGCACGATTCGCGGACGTGGAACCTCCGCCAGCGCATCGCGCGCCCAGCGATGATCTTCCTCACCGATCGGCAAGTTGAACCGCGGCTCCGCACAGCCGGCCCCGAGCGCCAGCGCAACTCGTCCGACTCGCTCGACCGCATGCAGGGTCAGCCGGGGCGCGTCAACCAGGTCGGTGTAGAACCACCGCGAGCCCTCACGCGCATCGGCCATTCCCACCCGCACCCGGGCCTTGGTGGCCACGGTCATCAGCGCCGATCGGAACAACCCCTGCAAGTCGATGGTCAAGTCGAAGCCACCGTGTGTCAACCGCCGGAAGAGCGCGGCGGTGCCGCCCAACCCCAGGCGATCCACTCGGCGACTGGTCCGATCATAAACGATCAACTCATCGAGGTTGGGATGACCGCGAAGAACGTCCTGAAAAGGCTGGTTCACCACCCACGCCAGGTGGCACGAAGGCCACCGCCCGCGAAGTGCCGCCAGGATCGGCAGGCAATGAACCACGTCTCCCAGCGAGCTGGGCTTGATGATGCAGACCCGGGCCGGTTCAAGCTGCGCTATCCGGCTTGGCGAGATGGGCATCAGCCGGAAACTCCCTTTTCCAAAACGGAAAACCTGACATAATCGGTCCGATGGCACGACCGCGACGGCGGAGCCGTTTGCGACGTACACGATCACCACCTCGGGAAATCCGAGCGACAGCTTACCGCAGATTCCCAAGAAGAATAGGGGACTCTTCTGAAAGGATGAAGGATGAAGGATGAAGGAAAACCGTTCGCGATCCCATGCAGCTTGTGCATGACCAGCATTTGGGAACACCCGGCCCGCGGAGCCCCTACCAGTGAACGCGATCATCCCGCTTTTGCTGCTGATTCATCCTTCATCCTTCATCCTTCATCCTTCCGTTCAAGTCCTTCATCCTTCCGCGTCGCCGGTTTCGGTGACGCGTGGCGAGATTTCGTTTCAGCCCGGCCCGCGGGAGTCGTCTGTTCCCGAGCGGTTCCGCATGGCAGCGGCCGTGTTCTCATTCGAGCTCGAGCCGGTTCTGAAAACGCCTCGATACACGGTCTCGAAACTTCGCTTTCCATCACCGATCGAGACGCCAGACCCCGCCAACAACGTGGTCCATGCCGAATACTTCGCACCCGTCGGGTTCGGGCCAAACCGTCCTGCTGTGATTGTTCTGCACATCCTGGGCGCGGATTTCCCCCTCTCGCGGTACATGGCGGCGCGGCTGGCCGATCGCGGGGTGGCGGCGCTATTCGTGAAGCTCCCTTATTACGGCGAGCGCCGGCCGCCGGGGCGGGAGGGATCATCGAAAAAATTCCTCTCCACCGATATCGAGCGGACGATGACCTCGATGCGCCAGGCCGTGCATGACGTCCGGCGGGCTGTCTGCTGGCTGGCCGCTCGCCCGGACGTCGATCGCGCCCGCCTGGGCGTCTCAGGAATCAGCCTGGGCGGCATCGTTTCCTCGCTCGTGGCTGCGATTGACCCGACGATCCAGCAAGGGGCGTTCCTGCTCGCCGGCGGCGATCTCTCGTCGATCCTCTGGTCAATGCCCGAAGCCGCCCCGTATCGCGCTCTCTGGGTCGAATCCGGCCGTACTCGTGCCGATCTCAAAGCCTTGACCGATCCCTACGATCCCTTGACGTACGCCACCCGTTTGAAGGGAAAAAAACTGCTCTTCATCGCGGGCAAGGTTGACGAGGTCGTGCCGCCCTCCTCGACCTTGCTGTTGTGGGACGCAGCCGGTCGGCCGCCAATCCGCTGGTACGACTGCGGCCATTACTCGGCCGTCGGTTATCTCCTGCCCGGCATCCGCCAGACCGTCGATTTTTTCTCCACGCGCTGACGCTCGCCGCCGCTTCTGGTCAGGAGTGCTTACGACACGTCGTGGACGCCGGCAAAAACGATTCAAACGGTAGAGTGACCGACCCGGATTGCCCTGGTTTCGATTGTCAGAAATCGCCATTGGCGTTAATCTTCGGGAAGTGCACTCGACTTTGGTCGTGTCGATGAATCGCGGAGGGGAGGTCGGAATGGCGGCCCGTGTCACGAGCGTCTTTCTGTACGTCAAGGACGTTCGCAGGTCGCTGGAGTTTTACAACGAGGTCGTCGGCGCCGACGTCGTCCAGATCCACGCCGAGCACGAAGGCGCACCCTACAGCCTGGCGATCCTGCGCATCGGTCAGTTTACCGTGATGCTTCATCCCCAAGAGCCCCACGCCGAAGAGTTTACAGACACTCGCGTTGGGGTGGGGATCCATCTCCAGCTCCAGGTTCCCGATGTCGACGCGTTCTACGTGCACTGCATGGACCAGGGGGCCATTTTGAGCATCTCCGGCGAGCCCGCCGACCAGAGCTGGGGCTGGCGCGAGTTTGCCCTCCGCGACCCGGACGGATTTGTCTGGTCGATCTATCAAGATAAATCCGGCGGCCAATGGACAATTTGAAAGGCCGGCGCCGGTCTGCCGGCTGCAAAAAAGCCTTTCCGCGGAAGCGAAAGGCGACACCCACTTGCCGTTTTCATCCGTCCCGGCTGCTGTCCGGCTCTTGACCAGCGACTGGTCCTGCGGCCGTCGCGCCAGGAAGTCCGACTGGTACCGGCGCGGCGCCGCTCTTGTCCTTGGCTGCCTGAGGTGCCACCAAGAAGTAGATGGCGACGACCAGCAGAAAAACCGCGTACATCCGCTTCATCGTGACCCCAGACACGGTTCCAGCCATCCGGGCCCCGAAATAGGCTCCGCAGAAGATGCCGAGGGCGATCCAGAGGCCGGCGGCAATTTTCAATTCGCCATTCTTCCAGTATTCCAGAACGCCCAGCAGGCCCGTGGGCAAAAGGATCACAAACAACGAGGTGCCGACCGCCATCTTGGTGTCGAAGCCGAACATCAGGACCAGAGCCGGCACGATCACCAGCCCACCCCCGATACCAAACATGCCACTGAGCACGCCGGCTGCCAATCCGAGCACGACCAGGCGCATAAATTCGGGAATTGCCGTCATTCGTTTGACTCCTGCGCTCGGGCCAACAACAGAGCACAACCCGCCAACCCGGCAGTCTCGATCCGCAAGATATTCACGCTCAAGCTGATCTGACGCCATCCCGCTTCTGCGGCAAGCGTCTGCTCAGCGGGCGTAAAGCCCCCTTCCGGCCCCACCGCGAGGATCACCGCCTGCGAGGCCGGGATCGGTTCGAGCCGCTGCCCTGAAATTCCTGCCGGATCAGCCACAAACTTGAGAGAATCTGGAAAACTCCCCGTCAAATTAGCCCAGCGCATCGGCGAGTCCAGGACCATCAGCCGGTTGCGCCGGCACTGTTTCGAAGCCTCGATGATCGTTCGCCGCAGTCGCGCCAGCTTCGATGCTCCCGGCTCGACGACCGAACGCTCGGTCACGAGCGGGATCAGCCGCTCGACGCCCAGCTCGGTCGCCTTCTCGACAAGCCAGTCAAAACGATCCCCCTTGGACACCGCCGACGCCAGAACCAGGGAAAACGGCGGGAGCCGCTCCGCGAGGGGGTCACCGACGGTGACAAGATCCACCCAATCTCCTCCCAAGCCAAGCACTTGCGACTTGAACGAGGCGCCTCGGCCATCGAACACCTCGACCACGTCGCCGACGCCCAGCCGGCAGACTCGGCTCAAGTGCCTGGCCTCGTCGCCTTCCAGTCTGATCCGGCCGCCAGACGGAGGATCAGGACAGTAGAACCGAGCGGGCACGTATCGTCTCCGGGCGTCGGCGGGTCCCTTTCATCCGTCATCCGTCATCCTTCATCCTTCGTTTCAGATCGTGTCTCATCCTATCCGAATGTAAGGGTACAAGGCGACGCACGGCCGCTCCGTCTTTCCCGCCGAACCGGAGAACAACCGCGTGATCGGATACTGGGGTCTGAAAAAGAACCCATTTACCGGGCTGGATTCACCTTACGTCTCGCTGCCGTCTCACGACGAAGCCGTCGCGCGGCTGGTTTCGGTGATCGAATCGTCGCAGCCGGGCGCGATCGTGGTCGCGCCGGCCGGCTTGGGCAAGTCAGCCGTGCTGCGCCAGGCATTCCGCCAGGTGCGCTCTCCTCGGCGGCGGTTAGTCTCGGTGAACTGCCCGAACCATGGAGCTCTCTTGCTCGCGGTACTCGCCGAACGCTTGGGAAAACGGCTGGGCAGCGTGCCCAGCCGCCTCACCGCGTGGAGGGCACTCGACCGTGCCCTCCGGGTGTCTTCGCTCGAGGGACTCCAGGTCGTTCTCGCCATCGAGGACTGGGCTGGGACGACTGCGGCGGCCGACGAATTCGGCCTCGACTCCCTCGAACACCTTGGGACCACGCTCCAACCGCGGCCCACGCTGATCCAGCTCGCGCGGAGCCTGGATAAGCACCAATCCGAGGCCGGCGATCGCTGGTCCGTCGCGATCGGCCTGCGCCTCTGACGCGATCGCAGACAGAGCATTTTCTGACGGCGAAGCTTACCGGGGCAGGGGCCGCCGGGCCAATCTTCACGCCCCGTGCGATCACTCGGCTGCACGCCCTTTCGGCCGGTATTCCCCGCACGGTCGAACGCATGGCGACCGATTGCCTGGCCGCCGGCGCCACGCGAGGACTCGATGCCCTTCCGCCCGACCTGGTCGACGCGGTCGCCGTGGATCAGCTTCACGAGCCCGCGTCACCGAGTGGAGGGCGGCGGTAGCGTTCCGGCCGCCGCGGCGAAGATCTTCGGGTCGTCCAGAGCCTTGCGCACGGCCTCCTTCAGCTCCGCCCCGCGCAGGTTTTTCGCCAGGATTCGACCATCCGGCCCGATCAGAAACGTCGCCGGGATCGCCCGGACCTTGTAGACCTTGCCCGCACTCGCTCCGGCCAGTAGGTTGCCAGCGAATCCGTGAGTCCAGATCAGGCCATTCTGTTTGATGTACCGCTCGGCCACCTCGGCCGTGTCGTCGCAAGACATTCCGATGAGCTGAAACCGCGTATCGCCGCCGAAGGTCTTCTGGATGTCCTTGATCGTGGGCATCTCGGCAAGGCAAGGCCCACACCACGTGGCCCAGTAATCGAGGAGGATGAGCTTGCCCGGATAATCGTTGAGCCTGAGCTGATCACCTTTGCCTTTGCCGGCGATCCGCGGGACCGTGAAATCGGGCGCCCGCTCACCAACTTTGAGCGTCTCGAAAAGCTCGACTGTGATCGTTCCCAATTCGAGCGGGGCGTCGGGCTGGCCGGCTGGGGTCTCGGGCACGATGACTGGGATCCTCAACCAGCCGATCATGGCCTCGTTGCCCCGAACCTGGGGGTACGAATCTGAGTTCACGGTGACTTCCATCACATACTTTCCCGGCGGGACATCCTCGACACGGAACCGGCCGTCCTTGTCGATGTACGAGCCGAAACAGCGCCAGTCGGCGGAAACTTTCACGTCCTCGAACGGAATTTGGATCACCACCGGCTGATTCTTCGCCCAGTCCAGCGGCGCTTCCGGCGTGCCCTGGACCACGACACGACCGAGCACAGGCCGGCCCTTGCCGCCGAGTCGCACCCGAGCCGTCTGGCCCGCTTTGACCAGGGCGGGCTCCTGCCACCCCCACGCGGGAAACCCGCCTGAGGCGCTCGGGACGACTCGCCACACAGTCCCGGCGACGGGCACCACCCGGTCGAATGCGAATCGGCCGAGCTTGTCGGTGAGTGTGGTGTAACCGTAGGTGAGATTGTAAGCCCGTCCTCCGCGCTGGATCAGATCGGGGTTAAAATCGACCTGCTGATTGGGCGCCGGCTGACGGCCGATCCGAACCTCGCCTTCGATCCTCCCCCACGGTTGCAACACCAGCTTTCCCGAGTCGGCGAACTCGTCCTGCCATGCGTGCGCATACCCGGCATCACTGACGGCGATCAGGTAGAACGGATCAACGGGCGGCCGGAATGCGAACCGGCCGTCTTGCCCGGCCGTGAGGCGCGGGACGTTCGCCCGCGGATCGAAGTGTCCGGCTTGCATCAGCCAGCCCATCTCCTCTGTGCCGACCAGAACCTCGGCTCCGGGGGCGGGCTTGCCGTCGGGAAGCAGCACGACTCCGGACAGTTGCTCATTGCTGCGCTTGAGGGCGAAGTCAAACGTCTGCTTGCCCTCGGTCGCTCGAAATGCACGCGAGTCGGCCGGCTGGTAACCGAAAGCCTCGACCCGGATGAACTTGGCTTCGCTTGGCATGTCGAACCGGGTCGCGTATCGACCGCTCGTGATTTCCACCGCCTCGTTCAGAGCCCAGTGGGTCGCATTCTGCCCCTCGTTCTTCCAGCCCCGGATCAGCCGGAACCTTGGCAGCGGTCGGCCGGATTCGGCGTCGGTCACCCGGCCGGTGATCACCAGCTCCGGATAGAGCGTGATGACTTGCTCGCGCGGGGATGCCGTCAATGGGACGAGGCGGCTCCGCATGTAGTCGTCCTTGAAGATGTCGTAAAGCACGACGTCCCTGGGTGCGCTTTTCCATTCAAACCGGCCGTCTTGATCGGTATTAGCGCGGTACTCTATCGACCGGTGCCCGCGCCAGGTGTCGGAAGCGACCACGGCATTGGCGACCGGCTTGCCTTTTACGTCAACGACCTTGCCGCGTAGCACCGATCCCGGCTCTGTGAGCCGGATCTCGACCGGTGCGTTCCCCTCCCCGACCCGGACGTCGCAGATCTGGGGTGTGAACCCATCGGCCTGGACCGTGAGAATCGATGGGCCGGCGGTGCAGTGTTCCAGCGTGAACTCGCCCCGCTCATTTGTCGTCCCGGTCGGAGAGGTGGCGCCAAATCTATCGCCAACGCTGGCCCGGGCTCCTTTTACCGGCCGTCCCGCGGCATCAACGACCCGCCCGGTCAGGCTCGGCCCCTTCGTCAGCACGATCACGCCATCGCGACCGAGCATCGCGACCATCGTGCCGGGTTCCTGTCGATACCGAGGGTCGTGCGCCGACACCCAGACGTGGGAAGTGTCTGTGGGGGCGACGTCGAGGCGCCACCGCCCCTGGGCGTCCGTTCTGGTTGCGCCCAGCGTGAAGCTATGGTATGAGGCTTCGGACTCGGTCGGAGGCCCCTGCAGCTCGACTTTGACCCCTGCAATCGGATGTCCGGCTTCGTCCTGCACGATGCCGCTGATCGGGGTCCCCGGCTCGAAACGCAGCTCCTTCTGTACCGGCAGTTCTAGTGGGTGCCGCTCGTCATTCCAGACGACACTGATCGGCACGAGCTTGGGCGCACTGGCCGTGATCCACAGTTCATGGACCGTCGCGCCCGGTGCCCATTCGATTGCCGCCGTCCCGTCTGCACCCGTGACGACGCTCGCATTCCGGGACTTGTCGTCGAAGCGGCCCTGATAAGAGATCGACACGCCCTGGATTGGTTTGCCGGTTCCCACCGCGACCGCTCGCAGAACCAGCCGACCGGATCTGGCCGGCGCCGCGGACTTCGGCTGATTGCCGGACTGTGCCCCCGGCTCATCAGTTGCCGGTTCGGTCTCGTTCCGAGCATCGGTCCGATTACCATCATCGGATCGCTGGGAATACGTAACGCCGAAGCCGCCGATGACCACCAAGAACAAGCTCACGGCAAAGACCGCAGGCATGACTTGCCTTCGGGATAGTGGAGCTCGGAACACCTTGCGGTTCAAGGCGTTGAGCCGGCGGCGGACGTCCGAGGCGCGGGCCATGGCCAGCCCGTGGGCGGGCGCCGGCCACGCCGTCCGTATGGCCAGCCGCGCGAGGGTCCGGCCGTACGACGCCACGTCGCCGAGCAGGTCGGCGGCGACGGCATCGCAGACGTCGTCGCACGCCGCGCTGTGCGCCGCGCGCATCCGCCATGCGAGAGGATGGAACCAGAGCAGGAGCGAGGCGAAGTGAGTCGCGAGGTTCCAGGCCAGGTCGTGATTCCGCGCGTGCGCCAGCTCGTGAGCGAGGATCGCCCGCAGGTCGCCCAACTGCGCGTCTGCGCACTCTCGTTCCGGCAAAAGCAAAACGGGGCGCACAAGCCCGGCCAGGCAAGGAGTCGAGACCTCCGACGTCAGCCGCAGCCGGACGACCCGACGACATTCCAGCCGCTGGGCGATCGCCAGGCATTCGCGGGTGATCGCATCGGGAACCTCCGACGACCGGCGGACCAGCCGCGCCAAGCCTGCGCTTCTCAGGATCAGGCGGACGGAAAGCACAGCGACTCCGGCCAGCCAGATCGACCCGATCCACAAGCCCGCTCCGGCCGTCCACCGGGGGCCTGATTCCTCGGCCCGCGGCGACCCAACCAGCTCCGCCCCTTGCGATATCGAAACCGGATGAGCGCCGGTCCCAATCCGGGCGGGAGAAGAAGACGCCAGCGCGGAGTCGATCGCCTCGAGTGGCTCCCGCATCGAGACGGTCTCCGGCGCCGCTCGATCCGTTCCCGCAGGTCCGATCGAGACCGATCGCACGAGTTCAACCGCGGCAGGCGCCCTGGAAGCGAACCGATACTCGACGATTGGCGGAGCCGATGAGAGGAACGCCACCAGCGCGATGCCAACGACGGTCGCGCGCCAGAGCGCAACCCGCCAGCGGGGATTCCGCTTCGCCAGCATCCCGTGTGCCAGCCAAGCCATGGCGAGCACCACCGTCCACTTCAGGACCAAGACGAGCACGATCGAGTCGCCTGCCAAGCCCGCGATGGATTGGGACCAAGCCAAGAACGCGTTCATTTCCGGCTCCTTCTGGCAGGGGGTGGCGTGGGATCGCTGAGGTCGGAGAGCTGCTTGAGCTCGAGCAGCTCATCCTCGCTGAGCGGTTCCGACTTGATAATGTTCATCACCAGGGCCTGGATCGAGCCGCCGCAATAGGTGTCGACCAGCTCGCCGAGCATCGTCCGGAACGCCGACCGAGATCGGGTCACCGCTTTGTAATAATAGGCTTTTCCGACGCGTCGACGGGTGACGTGTCCCTTCTCCAGCAAGGTCGTGAGATACGACCGCAGCGCAGGGTTCTTGATTGGCTCCGGGAAATGGTCCTGGAGTTCACTCGGTTTGAGCTCGCCGTGCTCCCACAGGAGCCGCATGACCCTCAGCTCTCCGGGCGTAAATCGCGGCATGACGTGGTTCTCCCCTCCTGATGATCGTCAATATGCAGATTGTACTGCACATCGATCTGCCGAGTCAACCGCGAAGTGCAGAATAAGCTGCATATGCTCTGGTCACGTTTGACATGAATCGGGTAGAGATTAAGATCCACGGGACCGGGTACGGCTGTTGCCCTGTTTCGGAGGCGCCGGCGATGGGACAGTTCCGGTTCACCGTGCGGCGGCTGATGATCGCTGTGGCGGTCGTGGCAGTTGTGTTGGCAGCGGGCCTCGAGGCGGCGCGGCTGGCCCGAATCTCGGCAGCCCGCCGCCGGCACGCGGCGTCCTGTGCTGCCTCCGAGGCGCTGGCGCAAGTTTGCTCTCCAATACTCTCAATCGGCGCAGGCGGCACGGCAGGAACGGGACTCCCTGAGATCGCGACCTGTCCCGAGTGTGGCCGGGCTTGCACCGGCGGTTCGGGAGACGCTGGAGCGATCAAACCTTCGGATGTCCAGTGAGTGGGAGAGCTTGGCATCGCGGTGGGAAAGCATGGCTGCAACATACACCCGCAATTCGGCTCATTGGGGCTCTTTGAGCAAGAAGTATGAACGCGCCGCCCGCTTGCCGTGGCTTGCGGTCGAGCCGGATCCTCCGGCCCCTCTCTGAGCGCCTTGGGGCGGTTGGCAACAAATGAGCTGCGACGGCCACGGTCGTGACCATCCCGACCAAGACGCAAGCGACCGGATCTGAATCTTGCCGGCGCGGATTGCTCCGCCGGTCGCGTCGCTGCGCGCAGGGTTAGTGTGTCTGGTCTCGGGCCATTGCATGCCGGTCTGGACCACGGCATGATGAACGGCCCCTCCACGTCGCGCCGCTTCCCTGATTCGGTGTGGGTCGCCGGCGTGGGAGACATGATCGCGACGGATGGTTTTGGGCCAGCAGGACCACCCGGACAATTGATTCCGAGAATGCGATGCCAATTGGAGATGAGTCAGCCACGCTTCGCGAGCTCCGAGAAGAAGGACGGATCATCCCGTTCATCGGTGCGGGCTTGTCGATGCCCTTGGGGCTTCCGTCCTGGTCTGATCTCATGAGCATCATCGCCAATCAACTCGGCTATGATCCCGACGTGTTCATACTGAACGGGAATAACCTCCAGCTCGCCGAGTATTACGTCGCGATCAAGGGCAACATCGGCCCACTCCGCAGCGAGATGGACCGGTTGTTCAATCCAACGGATGCCATCATCAAGAACTCCCGAGCGCACAGCGCCTTGGTCGACATGAACCTACCGCTCATTTACACGACGAATTATGACCGGATCATCGAGCGGGCTTTCGCGTTGAAAGGCGCCGCCTGCCACACGATCGCCAGCATCGACGACATCGTCGCCGCGGATTCCAACGCGACCCATATCGTCAAGTTCCACGGCAGCTTCGACGATGACGCCAGCCTGGTGCTCACCGAATCGAGTTACTTCGAGCGGCTCGAATTCGAATCGGCGATCGACATCAAGCTGCGGGCGGACATCCTCGGCAAGACGCTTCTCTTCGTCGGATATAGCTTGAGTGATATCGATATAAGATATATGTTGTATAAATTACATAGGTTACGAGTTCAGGTGCGGCGCGACGGGAATCGCTACCCGAGCCCTACTTGACGACATTCGGCTCCGGGGAAATCCAGAGGATGCTGCTTGCGCGGTGGGACGTCTCGATCGTGGAACTGGACCCTGTGGACAAGGTTCAAAGCGTGGATGAGTTTCTGGAGTCACTCTTGTGAAGATCTATTACGTCACGGCCAATCCATTCAAGATCAAGGAACTGGCCGATTATCTCGAGCGGAACGACGTCCAGTCCCGGTTTGGGGTCGAGATCTGCCCCGTCGAGAAGTCGCTTCAGGATCTCTTGCTTCCCGACATCGATGTGATCGTGAGGCACAAGGCGCTCCAGGCTTACGCGTACCTGGGGCGACCGTGCGTGGTCGAGCACGGGGGCCTTCTGCTGGACGCCTGGCACCCGAGCGCACAAGGCGGCCCGGGCCTCTTGGGGGGTATCGGACACGTCGTCTGGAATTCGGTGGGTGATCGCATGTGCGGTTTCTTGCGTCCGGGAGAAACGAGAGGGGCGATCGCCGTCTCCGTGATTGGTTACTGCGATGGGAGGCGGGTGCGCATGCACCGCGGGGAAACCCGGGGCATGCTCACAGAGAAGGCGGATGGGGAGTACGAATTCAACTGGGACCCGATCTTCGTTCCGGAGGGAAGCGAACAGACCTATGGACGGATGGGGATGGAATTGAAGCGAGCGACCTCACCCACCGTAAAGGCGTGGGGAGCATTCCTCACGGCGGAATTTCCCGAACGACGGGCCACGGCCAAGCATGGCGTGGCCTCGAATACCCGTCCGTGACACCCTCGAACGGTGGCCTGCGTCGTTGGGAAGCGCTGCTTCTGATACTCCGTATCGTTTCGGTGATGATGGATTCGTGCCGGGGACAACGCTCATGCGAGTTCGCTTCACGATCGCCGGCCTCATGATCGCCGTGGTCGTCTTCGCTGTCGGACTCGCCGGTCTGCGAGCGGCTTCGCCACTCTGGGCGAGTGCGGTGTTCACTATCACCGTGACGTTGTTGACAACCGCGATTCTCGGGGCGGCCGCGTGCCGCGGGCGGCCCCGGGTTGCCTGGCTGGGCTTCAGCGTCTTCGGCTGGACCTACCTCCTGGCGACGTTCTGGCTGTGGCCCGGGCCCAACGGCGTCACCGCACCGCCCTTCTTGACCAAGGCGATCCTGGACTCTCTCGAGCCTCAGTCGCAAAAGGGCGCTATCATGACGTTCGACCCCGGCCCGGTGGGCGAACAAAGCACCGAGTCCCCTCCGATGGTTGCAACGTTCGCTCCGGGTCCTGGCACCACGACCCGTGTCGTGTCGACCGCCTTCACCGGTCGAGTGGTCAATCTCCTTCACTATCGGCGGATCGGCCACACGCTCGCGGCGATCGCGTTCGGCCTCCTGGGAGCCGTGCTCGGCGCCCTCTTCTCCGCCCGCTCGCCCGACAAACGGCGAACGACGTAGATTCGCCCCGCGGTTTCATGCTAGCATCGAGTTGACGCCCTCAGGCCCACGACCATGGAAGTCTTGCCTCGGGACGATTCCGCCTGGAGACCAATCCGACGCCATGAGCCAGCCGCCGATCTCGATCCGCAACCCCGCCACGGCCGCATTCCTGGCCTGGTTGTTACCCGGCCTGGGCCATTATTACCAGGGCCGCAAGGGCAAGGCGTTTCTGTACGCGTTCTGCATCCTCGGCCTCTACGTGCTGGGGATGTTGATGGGCGAAGGCAAGGTCGTTTACTGGCGCTGGGTCAACCCCTGGTACAACCCCGAAAAATTCTGCATCTACTACCTGGGGCAGTTTTTCGTGGGTCTGCCCGCCCTGCCGGCGCTCATCCAGGGAACGCTTCAGCACTATGGCCACGACCCGATCTTGTGGGGCATTCTGGCCGAGCCCTCGCCGGCCGCCTTGAACGGGCTTCATCCCCGACTTGGCAAGCTCGTGGAAATCGGCACAATCTATACGACCGTGGCGGGACTGCTCAATATCCTGGCGATCTACGACGCCTACGAAGGACCCGCTTACCAGGACCAGGAGGACGAGGCCCCGACCGCAGCGGCTGCTCCCTACGTTGCGGCGGGCGTCAATCTCAAGACGGGGGGCTCCACATGATCCGCGAGTCCGTCCAGGTCTACTGGCTCGTCTTACCGCTCGTCGGCGCGATCAGCGTGGTCTATTCCGCGTCGCGCCATGAGTCCTGGCCGCGCATCTGGGCCCAGGCGGTGCGGCTCTCCTGCTGGATCGTGGCCCTGCTCGTGGTCGCGACCGGCGTGCTACTTCTGATCAACACCCAGGTTTGACCGCGCCCGCCCCAGGTGCCAGAGCACCCGATCGCCAGTCCCTGCGCCAGGACCAGCGGCAGAAACTGGACCCATTGCCATCTGGGGCCCAGGCGACCAAAGACGGCTGGGGCCGCGAGGGTCGCCACGTTCGGGCAAAACCGCTCTTCGTACCGCCAGCCGGGCACAGGATCGCCCCTCCACAACGGCCAGACCGCTCCGGCCAGAGGGTCGCTGATATCCTGCGGCACTCGCCCGCCAGCGCCTTGGAACAGCAGCATCTCGAGCCCGCCCGCCAGGGCCAGCACCACCGCAAGCACCGTCGCGGCCCCGGCCGGCTTCGATTGGCCCGCCAGGAGCGCGGCCACCGGCAGCATGGCAAAGGGCAAGAGCGGCACCAGCAGCCGGGGACCGGTTGACCAGCCTCCGGTCCACTCCGGGTAGAACAGGTTCACGACCACCACCGCCAGCACCACGAGCAGCGTCACGACCGCCACACTCCCGATTCGCCGGGCGAACAGGACCACCCACCCGGGTAATGTCAGCAGCAAGATCGGAGCGTAGAAGGTCAGCCCCCGGTGCGGCCCCCACAACAGGCTCGCCAGCTTGTTCCAGAACATCGCCGGAGCACGAAGGCCCAGCGGATTGTCAGGATTGTGCACCTTGGCGAACTGGTAGGTCGCATGGTGGGGATAGCCCATATCCCACGGCGACCCGAAGGCAAGCTGGTTGTACCCCAGCAGGATCAAGCCCGGAATCACCGCTCCCACACCAAAAACCGCCAGGGCGTCGGGCCGTCGCTCCCCGCGCAGGCACTGCCCCAAAAGATAAAAGCCCAGGATCGCCGACACGGGGCCGGCATCAGGTCGATCACGCCGGCGCACCCCGCCAGAAATCCCGCCATGAAAACCGTGAATGACCTGCGACCGCTCCGCCGCTTCCAGAGCAGGAAAAATGAGCCGAACAAGGCCAGCGCGGTCGCCTGGTGCCCGTAGGCGAGCGTGGCATAGACGAAAGCCGGTGTCGCCAGGCCATACGTCAGTCCCACGAGCGCCGCCCGGCCCGCGGTACAGCCCAGACACCGGCTCCAGTAAACCAAAAGCGCTCCGGTCGCTGCCGTGAACAAACCCGATGTCCAGAGCGTGACCCAGTAGTCCGGCGCCCAGTACGGAAATGGGCGCCGGTAGAGCGGGTGCGGCGGGAACCGAAAAACCCATCGCACGATCGAATAAGGCACCGTCGCCAGCAGCGAAAAGCCCGGCGGCTTGTCCGAATAATACTGCCCTTGAAACCGCGCCTTGTCCTCGGTCTGCTGCTCCAGCCCGGTGATCTGGACCGTTCCTCGATCAACCAGCGCATACGTGAGCATCAGGCGACTGGCGGTGTTCCAGTCGCGGGAATGCCAGAAATAAGCGTTACTACCGAACAGGATGGCAAAGACCCAGAATGCAGGCTTGCGCAACCACACACGCACCGATCAACCCCTCTTGGCGCCAAAGGGCAGGCGCGGCGCCAATCGGTCCCAGATCGCCGCGGCCGCCATGCCCCCCAAGAGGGCGTGCCCGCTTTGAATTGGCAGCAGGTAACGGTCCCAGGCCATCGGGAGATACACCGCCAGCACGATCCAGGGAACGGCCACCCAGACGAGAACGAGCGCACCGGTCGGCGCCTGCCGGCTCTGGAACTGGGCTCGGGCCAATCGAATCGACTGCACCAAGCCGAACACGACCAGAGGCAGCCACAGGATCAACCCCCAGTCCTGGCGGATTTGAAACCGGACCGTCGAATCCGACTCGGCCGGCCCCAGCGGCCCGAACCGGCCCAGGCCCTGCACGAACAAGACCTTGGCTCGCTCCGGCATGCGGAACAGCGCGTCGTTCGGGAAATGGGTGCGCTGGTGGTCCGAGATTTCGCCCCGCAGCTTCACCTGCGAACAGAACCGCTGCCAGGGGTTCTCTGCCAGGAGAGCACGTCCCTCCGGCTTGATCGTTCGATCCTGGTGAGCGGTCAAACGTGGGTGAGCAGTCAGGTACGGGTTCATGGCCACCAGCACCGTCACGGCCGTCGAGATCGTCACGAGCGTCATGGCCGACATGGCGGCCTTGCGAATAGAGCGCACGCCGGGCGCAATCAAGCTGACGCCGAGCCAGCCCACGATGATCGCGAGGCCGAGAAAGCCGTTGAACTTGCACAACAGCGCAAGGCCTACGCTTAACCCAGCGACCCATGACGCCAGGAAGACCGCCGCCCCCCAGCCCGTCGTCCACGTGCGCCTCCAGGCCCACAAGCTCGCCCACAGACCCGTCACCAAGAGCGATTCGCACGGAACGTCCGACATGGCTCGATGCGCGTGCAGCGAATAAACCGGATTGACCAGAAGGAAGAGCGCCGCCACGGCACCGACCCGCCAGTCCTTGACCAGCACGCCGCATGCGAACAGCGATACGCAGCCCAGGGCCGCCAGCACAATCGTCGGCACCCGCGCAGCTACCAGAGTGGCCTGAGTGCCGAACTGCTGGTAATTCCGATACCATTCCGAGGCGTCGGCCGGGCTCGGCATCGGCAGATTGGCCAATCGCAACACCAGCCCGATCATATACTTCGGTAAGGGTTGCAGGTCGCAGGCAAACGTCTCTAGCCAGAGCTTGTCGTTGACTTGCCCCGTGAAAAAAAGGTCCGCATAGAAACTTTGCGTGATATATGCATATTCGTCGACGAACGACTTCGAGAAAATGCTCGCCCCGAACACGCACAAGGCGGCGCAGCCGATCACCACGGCCGTCCACGTTTGCGAGGCTGCCGGTTGCGGGGAGTCTGCCGGGCGAGAGACCTGGTCGGGAGGCACCATCCCCGTGTCCGTGTGAGAGGTTGCGCGATTTAGCGGCTGGAAGAGATACACCCAAAGACTCATTCTAGAAATCACCTGGATTCTTTGGCAACGGTCCGATCATCGGCTAAGTTTCATCGACGACCCTTTGCCAAAGGGGTGTCGTCGAGTTTTCCGAGCCCGGCGTCGTCATGGGCTTGATGGTCGAACGGACGCGCTGACCGCGAATTTCCTGGACAACCAGGAAAAAAGGAACGGTCGGCATGTTCGGCTCGCCCGGCTTGCCCGGCGCCACTCCTGGGAACTTCATCGATCCTGTGAGTTGGCACCCCAGAGCGTTCCGATGTGCATCGTCCAGGAGAAGCGTAACATGTTTCGGATGAATTGGTTGCAGGCCGGCGGATCGACCCGCGGCACGCCAGGGCGGGACCGAGCCCGCCGCTGGCGCTGGCCCGCACTCTTGATCGTGGCCGGCTTCGTCTTGCTCCAGAGCGGCTGCCAGTCAGGCCCGTTCAGCCATTGCTCCGATGGCACAGGCCTGTTCAGCCCTTGTGGTTTCTTCGGTCGTGTCTCCAGCCGTGTCTTCAACCGTTCGAGCGGTGGCTGCTGCGGCTCCGAAGTCGTTTCCGGGGTCCCGGTCGAGTCGGCGACCCCGGCGATCGTTACTCCCGGTGTGATTCCCTCCAGTCCGGCGCCGACCGGATCGACTTTTAAGTCCTACCCGTCCGGCAGTTCGTCCGATTCGCCCAGTGTTCTGGACGAAGTGCCCGGGACGACCACGAAATCGAGGATCCAGCCTCCTCCTGGTGGCTCGGGCGGGTCCGGCGGCCAGGCAGGGACTGGCGGGCCCAAATCCGGTTATCAAACCCGGGGCCCTGATCCGGGCGCCCGGATCGCCCGGCGCCGCAGCGATCAAGAGCCCAGGACAACGATCTCCGCGCCCGCGCCGACCTCGCGGTCTGCCGGGGTCCAGACACGTCCCAGCCCGGCCGCCGGAGCCGGGTCTGACGACCAGGATCCGCTCGATCACCTTCCTCCACTCGACCTGCCTGGTGAAGTCACCAGGCCCGTGCCGTCTGCCGCCACTCCCCCCGCGGCTCCCGTTCGTTCACCCGCCGCGGCGTCTGCCACCCAGGCCGACGCCCGGCGCGGCAGCCCGGCGCCGGAAGTCGACGATCTTGACCTGGCGTCCGCCACAATCGCCCCACCCGATTCCTCGCCAGCGGCAAGCATCGGACCGGGTCTCGCCCGGTTCGTCGCTGTCGACCTCAAGCTCGCCGGCGGCAGTGCCCCTGCCGCCGCCGGGCTCGACTGGCTCGTCGAAAAGGGCTACCGTACCGTCCTCGATCTCAGACAGTCGTCCGAGCTGCCGTCGTCATTCATCGGCGAGGTCACCAATCGCGGTCTCCGCTACGTCGCGCTCCCCATCGGTCCGTCGTCGATCGATCGCGACCACCTCAACCGATTCAACTTCGAGATCGCCTCGGGTGACGCCCGGCCTCTGTTTTTTTTTGACTCCGACGGCACTCGCGCCGGTGCCCTGTGGTACATCCGCCGGATCACGTCGGATCACGTCGATCATTCGGTCGCGCGTCGCGAAGCCGAAGAGCTCGGCCTGAGCGATCAAAACTACTGGTCCACCATCACGAAGTTCGTCGCCAGCCTCGGCCCGGCCCAGACAACCTCGGCCGCCGACCTGCTTCGGGTCAGCCCGACCCTCCCCGCGGGTGGGGCCTCCGGCCAAGCGTCCCCAGACCAGCCGGTGTCGGGTCCCAAAGATCCCTCCACGACCACGAGCTCGCCGACCCAGGAACCGCTCAGGGCTGAAACAACTCCCGCGGCGGCCGCATCCGCTCAATCGTCTGCCGCTCCAGCGTCCGGCTTGCTCGAACAGACCACGTCCACACCCCAGGCCAGTTCCGGTCCGCATGCAACCGACCCGGCGATTCCCGGCAATGACCTCGCTCTGCGTCCCTTTGCCGCACTGGTGATCACGGGCCTGAGCCTGCCCCTGGCCTACTGGAGCCGGACGGTCGTTCCCACGATGCTGGCAAAGGCTCGGGCCAGTCTCCCGGCAGGGGCGCCTCGACCGAAATCGCTACCTGGCGAGTAGGGTGCGTGAAGGTCAGCTCCCGGGCGTGCAGGGCAATCCGAGGCCGGCCATCCAGTGCGCTCAGTCGCGTTCTGGCCCCGTATTTCCTGTCGCCCGCAATCGGCAAGCCCCGCGCCGCAAGCTGCACGCGAAGCTGGTGGCTTCGCCCGGTCGCCGGTCGCAGCTCCATCCTGGCGAATCGCTGCCAGCGCTTGACGACACGGAAGCGGACCTTGGCTTCTTTCCCTGACGCACTCTCGGGCGAAACCAGCTCGGACCGTTTCAGCCGGCTGTCCTTTGCGATCACGTCGGCCCATTCGCCCTCGTCGGGCGGCGCACCCTCCACGATCGCCCAGTAAAGCTTCCCGATTGTCCCTGACCGGAACTGGGCGGAGAGCCGGCTCGCCGCCTTGCTGGTCTTCGCCAGCAGCATCACGCCCGAGACCGGCCGATCGAGCCGGTGCAAGAGCCCGACGTACACGTTCCCCGGCTTGGCGTAGCGCAGTCCTGAGGTAATCTTCAACCTGAAGGACGAGGCTCGGCTCCCCGGAAATATCCCCCTGCGACAACGTGCCGGCGGCCTTGTTCACCGCCAGGCAGTGATTGTCTTCAAACAGCACCTCGACCTTTGTCACACCTCTAGCCCCCCGGAAATCAGCCCGCGCCCTCCGTGATCCGTTTGACCAGGATCGTCGCATACGAGCCCTTGCCCAGCTCGAACGACAAGCCGAGCGCTCGCCGGCCTGGATGAAGCTCATCATCGAAAACCCTGGACTCCAGTTTCTCGGGAAAGACGACCGCCGCGCGAGCCCCCTTGGAAAAAAAGACATCGTTCAAGTGCTTGACTCGCAACGACGGCCAGGTGAGCTCGAATGGCTCAAGAACGTCCTGAATGACCTCTCCCAGGGGCCCCGAGGGCAGCGGGTTCCGGGACGATGGCAGCAGGAGCGGGTGCTCAGCGAGTGCCTGCGCTTGCTCGGGCTCGAGCCGCCGCGGAAAGGGGAACACCCCGGTCCTGAGCTCGATGGCCACTCGTTGATCGCTGCGCGTGGAGCGTTCGATCCAGCGCGCCAGGATCAGGTTCCACAGGTGGCTCTGGAAGGCCGAGAAATAGAGCGTCCGGTGCTCTCGGGGCAAGCGTGCGAACGCTCCTCGGAAATCGGACGGATGATCCACCAGGTATGTCACGATGCTCCGGGCCGAGGAGCGGTCCAGCCGGTCCTTTGCGTCCTTCCAGCGTCCCCAGTTCGAGCGAAGAATCGCCTTCTGGGCCTTGGCTTTCGAACGATCGAACGGATTGGCTTCCGCCAGGGCCAGCCGAAGCGCTCGCTCGTACGCCCCCCGGAGCCACGCATGCCCGATGAATTCGCCCGAGAAGCCGACCGATCCGAACCGCTGGTCATCAAAATAGTTAGGAAGCCCTTCGTCCTTGACTGCGGCAAGCTCCGCCCCCACGCACGGCATCTCGTCGTCCGCGAGGTCGCGAATCACCAGGCCGAACCGATTCCCGCGAAAGTGCTGGGGACTGTACGGCTCCGGCAGCTTCCCCACGGGCTCGAGGTCGAACTCTGGGTTGCTCATGCTGCGGGACGGACCGTCGGCGATCGTCAGGTACTGGGTCGTCATCGCATGCCGGTCTTTCAGGCCTGCGTAACTCACCCGCCGACCGGCAAGGTTCCACCGCCGGCGAATTGTTTCCACCACTTCCATCGTTCCGATACTACGCTTGATCAGGCGGTAAAACGTGTAGCGCCCCGGCCCATCGGCCTGCACCACCGGTATCTCCTCGACGCAGAAGTCTTGCGGCCGGCATTTGACCTTCATCCGAGATCCGAGAGAAATACTCTGAGAATATGGTTTAGGAAATATAGGTATTTTGGATAGACCAAAACTCGCATCGAGGTGCTCGGGGGGAGCGTGAGGTTGGTTCGCGATTCATCTTTTGTGTTCAAATTCAGAAAAATGGAAAAATTGAGCGATTTTCGGGTATGGCGATGTCCCCCTTACCTAGGACAGTCTCGTTTCGACGCGACGAGCTTGATATCGGGCACGAATCGAATTATAGCGTTCCAGGGAATCGAATTCTTCCCGCCTAGTGATCCGAAGTGCCATTGGCGTGACGCCGTGCTGGCCTTCGCATACCCTCCACAACGAATCCATCCGCAGTGATGTTTACGACCAAAGGTTGATCATGACGACAACGACGACCGCGCAACCCGCGCCGGAACGGCTGGCCTGGCCTTCTTTGATCTGGATCGGAGCCCTGCACCTGGGCGCGCTTCTCGTGTTTGTCCCGGCATTCTTTTCCTGGTCCGGCGTTGCAGTGTGTCTTTTCCTGCACTGGCTGACTGGCGGAATCGGGATCTGTTTGACCTATCACCGTCTGCTCACTCACCGGAGTTTTGCATTACGTCCGCGCTGGCTCGAGTACGGCTTGACGATCCTGGGGGCGTGTGCTTCCGAAGGCGGTCCGATCGGCTGGATTGCCGATCATCGCAAGCACCATGCCTTTTCTGACGAAGAAGACGACACGCACACCCCCCTCCGCGGATTCTTGTGGGCTCACATGTGCTGGTGGATGATGGTCGGAGAAGACTCCGAGCACACGCCCGAGTTCTACCAGAAGTGGTGTCCCGACCTCTGCAAAGACCCGGTCCATCGCTGGCTCGAGCGGTATCACTTTGTATTTCCGCTGTTGCTGTTCGCTGCCCTCTACGCCCTAGGTGGAATGAGCTGGCTGGTCTGGGGCGGTTTTGTGCGTTCGGTCTTCGTGCTCCACTCGACCTGGCTCGTCAATTCGGCAAGCCACATCTGGGGTTATCGCTCGCATCCGACGCGTGACCGATCGACCAACCTGTGGTGGGTGGCGCTCTTGACCTACGGCGAGGGCTGGCACAACAACCACCATGCCCTCCAGACCTCGGCCCGCCACGGGATGCGATGGTGGGAAATCGATATGACGTATATCGCAATCCAGGTCATGCAATTCTGCCGGATTGCCTACAACATCCGGCTGCCCAAGATGCGATCGGCGGCTCCCAGCATGGCCGCGAGCGGTTCGACAAGCTGACCTTCACGCCGGCCAGAGAGCCGAGGAACGGGCCGGCGGCCAGCTTGGTCCTTGGGCTGGAGGATACCGGGAAACGATCACCGGCCCATTCCCTGGCGGTTGCGTGAATGCCCGCGGACCTCGACCCGATTCCCCTGGCCGATTCCGAGACCGAGGCCGCGCCTGGCGCTCTTCGCGTGTCCGAGCCCGCCGCCGAACCGGGCGATCGCTCCCAGCGCGCTCCGTCGCGGTTCCGGAAATGGGTCCAGATTGCCTTGATCGCGGGGCTCTGCTCGCTGCACGGGGCGGGCATCTGGTCGGCCCTGGGCGGCCGCGCGGGCGTGACCAATGACTGGCCTCTCTGGCGCAACGATCACCCGCTCTACTACCACAGCGCTCTGGTCACTCGTTCGTTCCTCAAGGATTCCTGGACGACCGCCGGGTATGATCCCAGCTTCATGGCTGGATACGCCAAGAGCGTCGTCTTCCCGGCGTCCTCAACCCTGCCCGAGCTTGTGATCGCAGCCTTCGGCGGCGATCACCCGGCGTTTGTCTACAAGCTCTACGTGCTCATTTCAGCCGCCGCCGTGCCCTGGCTGATCGCACTCGCCTGCGCCTGCTGGAGTATTCCCCCGCGCGGAGCGGTCCTGGCCATCCTGCTCGAGCTGATCTACATCTGGACCGATTACCCGATGCGGCTCCTCGAGGTGGGGATGGTGCCCTATTTTCTGGCCATCCCGCTCGCGCTCTTCGCCACCGGTGCGTTCGCTCGGTTCCTCACTCACGGTGGCGCGCTCAACTGGCTGGTATCGACCGCGCTCGTGAGCCTGGCTTTCCTGGTTCATCTCACAACGGCCATGGTGATCGTGCCTGCGGCGGCGCTATGCTACCTCGCCATCGTGATCCGAAATCGGCGGAAGCGTCCGTCTTCCACGGCCCGGGCGCCGGCTTCGCGACCAGCGAGATCACTGCCCGAGCGTCGGCTCACGGCGTGGAGTCACGCCGCAGTGTGGATGATTCCTGCCGTCGTTCTGGCGGTCAACTCCTTCTGGTGGCTCCCCGGTGTCTTTCTGTGGGCGACCCGCGGCGAGAGTGCCTTTCCCTACACCCATCCCGAAGGAGCCATCAGGCGGTTCGTGCAGATCATCGGCAGCGAAGCCCCCATCGAAAGCATCCTGCTCGGGGCCGGAATTCCGGGGTTCGCCCTCGTCTTCCGCCGCTCTCCCGTCGCCGGCTGGGCTCTCTTTGGTTTCTGCGCCGCCGGCATGCTCTGGGGTTACCTGGCAGGCGTGTCACGCGCACTCGATTTTCTCCAGCCGGGCAGGCACACCTTCGCCTTCTACACCGCTCTCTCGGTCGCCGGCGGGATGGCACTCGATGAATTGTTGAGACGGATTCACACCGGACCCCGTGGCGCCGATCATCTCGACTGCTGGGTCCTGGCTGGTGTCGTCCTGATCGGGATCCGGATGGTGGGTTATCCGGGATATCCTGTGGTTGTCCTGCTCCAGGCGCGGCTCGGATCGCACAAGCCGGCACTGCCCAGCGAGCCGCCGGCTCGCTTGCTCTGGATCGTCGAAGAACTCAAGAAACACCTTCACCCGGGCGAGCGGCTCCTCTATGAAGAGGGCGGACTTGGCGCCGATCCGTTCGACGACGGCCGATTCAGCGGACTGTTGCCGGAACGCACCGGGCTTGAAGTCATCGGCGGCCCTTATCTCCACGCTTCGCTGACCACCAACTTTACCCAGTTCGGCGAAGGCAAACTCTGCGGTAAGGCGAACTGGAATCGCGCCGACTTTGAACGATACGCCAAACTTTACCGTCCATCGGCTATCTTATGCTGGACCTCGCATTCACGTCGGTTTTGCGAGGCGAACCGCGACTTGATCGAGGTGCTTGCCGATGATCAAACCGTCCTGATCGGGCGAATCCTCGGGTCGGAAGCAGACTTCATCGAGGGGCACGGACGGCTGGAATCGGCTGCGGGTCGAATTCGGGTCCACGAGATGTCCCCAGGACTTGACGGATCCGTCGTGCTTCGGTATCACTTCGTCCCGTGTCTGGCGACCAGACCGAAGGTGGTGTGTGAACCGGAGTATCGGGAGGATGATCCGGTTCCGTTTATCCGTCTGAGGCCACCCCCCGGGACGAGCGACGTCGAGCTCACGCTTCAACTCCCCGTCGGGCGCTGACCTTTCGATTCGCCGCTCTCCTCTAGCGTGAGAGCACACACCGCACTCAAGCGGGTTGCGTGAGCGTGGTTTTCTCCAGGGAAGGGGCATTCCGTGCCATCGATCGACAGCGAACCGGACGAGCAAGGCCGACTCGAGCGCCTCTCGAATCGGTTTTTCTGGACGCTCTGGGCGGCGATCATTCTGATCGCGGCGGCATTCTACTACGAAAAAGCCGCCGACCATCGCAGCGCCTTCGTGCGCTGGCGCCCCCAGGTCCTTCAGTTCTGGAAGGGCGTCAATATCTACGACAAGATGATCTTCCCCAACCCCCCCATCATGCCGATCACGCTCTATCCGCTCATGGTGCTCCCTACGGTTCCCGGCGCGATGTGCTGGTTCGCAATCAAGGTGATCCTGACGACCGCAGTGCTGATCATGTGTTTTCAGATCGTGAAACCGCCGGGGCGCATGTTCCCGCCGATGTTTCGCTCACTCGTGTTGCTCTTGAGCTTGCGGCCGATCCTGGGAGATCTCCATCACGGCAACAACAACCTGCTCATCTTGTTCCTGGTTGTGGCCATGTTCTCGGCCTGGCGGCGCGGCTATGACCTCGGGGCAGGGCTGCTCCTTGCGCTCGCGACCGCCTACAAGGTCACGCCGGCCTTGTTCTTTCTCTATTTCGCTTACAAGCGATCCTGGCGGACCTTGGTCTGGGGCGTGCTGGGCCTGGGGATTTTCCTGGTGATCGTTCCCAGCGCGGTGATCGGGCCGCAGTTCAACTACGAATGCCTGCAAATGTGGTTCAGTCGCATGGTGACTCCCTTTGTCATGAAAGGCGCCACCAGTTCGCAGGAAGTGAATCAGTCGCTGGGTGCGGTCTTGACCCGGCTCTTGACCGACTTGATCCCGGGCCAGGGCCGTTACGACACTCATGTCGACGTCAACGTGGCGTCCTTGCCTGCGTGGATGGTCGCCTATCTGTTCAAGGCGGTGGCGGTGGCGCTGGTGGGCGTCCTGGCGATTCTGTGCAGGACCAAGACGAACGATCGTCGCGACCCGCGGCTGCTCGGCGAAGTCGCGCTGGTTGTGCTGACGATGCTGTTCCTCTCCGAGCGGAGCTGGAAACACCATTACGTGACGGTTCTGCTGCCCTATACCTATCTCGTCTACGAATTCTTCTCGACGCGGGTCGGTCCCCGCGGACGGGCGCTTCTGATCGGATCGTGGGCCGTCTCATTTGCCCTGATGGCGGCGGCGTCGCCTGACCTGGGGGGCCGGATCGCCGACCAGGGGCACGAGATCGCGCAAGGGTACGGATCCTTCCTCTGGGCGGGCGTCATCCTCTATGCCATGGTCGCCTGGCGGGTGTCCTCCCGCGCTCTGGAAACAGGTCCTCTCGCTTCCGCCGTGAACCTGGGCGGCTCGATTCCCCGGTCTCCTCTCACGTCGGCCCCGGGGCCGCACCCGATTGCCTCGTCTTGAAATCGCCGGATCTCCAGGATTTCCTGATGCGACGTGACCGATCGTAACGATAATAGAGGAATAAGCGATCGAGGCGGCCAGGACCAGCACCGAGAATACACAAATCGATTGATGTCGGCGGCCGGTCGGCTGCCACGACTATGGTTCCATTCCGGTCGATCAGGGATCGGCCGATTCCTCATGTCTCACTCGGGTTGCCGGCCAAGGAGGGCCCATGTACCAGTCAAAGGAATTGCGCCGAGTGCGCCGTCAACTTAGCCCTGCGCCCGAGCTCCTGGAGGATCGCGTCGTGTTGAGCAACGGCGAAGGCAGCACGTTCGCGATCATGCCCGGCACGATCGCCACGGCGGGACAGGTCGCATCGACCAGCTTCAAGATCGACCCGACCTTGTTCAGCTCCCCCGCGAAGAGCGGCAAGATCGTCATCGGCATCGACATCGCCCCGGCCACTCAGCAGACCTCGACCGGGAGCACCACGACATCCAGCCTTACTCCCCAAATCGTCTCCGTGACCGATGGTTCGGGCCACGTCATCCAAGCCGAGCACACCAAGTACGACCCGAAGGTGGCCAAGGCCAATAAACTGGGCAATAGCCCGACTTCGGCCGTCCTGGTGACCCTCAACGTACCCAAGACCGGCCAGCCCGCCAACGACTACGCCGTGCAGATCAAGGGATTGAACAACACAACCGGCACGTACCTGGTCGGCTTCTATCTCCCCGGCGACGTGGCTGGTACCGGAACCGTCGCCAAGAGCGATCTCCAGACCATCCGCAAGGATCACAACATGACGGCGGAGAACGCCAACTACAACTTCGATGCCGACGTCAACCGGAACGGCGTCATCAACCAGCAGGACCTGATGGTCGCCCAGGAAAACCTGGGAGTTTCGACCAAGGTCGACCCGGTCGTGTCGGTCAACCTCGACCCCGCGTCCGATCCCGCCGCCAACCGTACCACGCCCTTCAGCACGGTCCATTTCGCCGGTGACGCCACCCCGGACGCCACGGTCTCGTTCTACGACCAGGCCAGTGGAACCACAACCAACACCACCGCTAACTCGACCGGTGCTTACAGCATCATGGTTCCCCTGATCAGCGGGTCAAATACCTTCACCGTGACGACCATGGATGGCTTCGGGCAGTCGATCACCGGCGCGATCTCGCCGGTGGTTTACTCGCCCAGCACCACGAGCTGATTCGCGAGCACGGCCCGGCCTGGGCTGACGAAAAGTCGGTCTCTGGCAAGCCGCGCGTTCCCCGCGATTTTGTTGCGCCCTTTTCCCCCGCTTGCGAAGGGGGGGTTAAGGGTGGTGGTCCCGGCACCGCCAGCCACAAGGCCGTCGTGCCCTCTTTGTTTTTCGTGACGAATCAAGGGCAGGCTGGCGGGATCGATGATCCCGCCGGCCCGCCCATTTTGTTTGAAGCGTCCTCGCAAATCTTGCAGGCGGACCGGACGGCGTCGCAGACGACTGGCTCCGGATCGTCGCGGTGGCGCCGGAGGGCGGCGCGGGCGTCGTCCGTGCCGATCCGGCCCAGTGCCCACGCAGCCGCCGCGCGGACGACGGCGTCTTCGTCCCGATCGTCGAGCCGGCTCAACAAGGGCGCGATCGCCTCGGGCAACCGGCGCGTGCCGAGCAAAAGCGCCGCGTTGCGCAGCAGCCCGCTGCGCTTCGTCCGCGCCAGGGCTGTGCCCGTCAGCTTGTTCTGCCAGTCTTGCGGCTCGTGCTCGAGCCACTCGAGCACATCGGGATTGGTCCACTCGGGCCGCGCATCGAGCTCGGGCATGCGGCCGGGCGGTGACTTGCGATTCCACGGGCACACGTCCTGGCAGACGTCACAACCGAAGACCCAGTCATGGAGCTCAGCCGCCTCCGGATCGCCGATCGCCCCGCGGTGCTCGATCGTCCAGTAACTGATGCAGCGCCGGGCATCGAGCTGGTACGGACCGGTGAAGGCCTGCGTCGGGCAGGCGTCGAGGCAGCGCGTGCAAGTCCCGCAATGATTGGCCTGGTGCGGAGGGTCGTAGGCCAGCTCGAAATCGACCAGGACCGCTCCCAGAAAGGTAAAGCTGCCCAGCCGCCGGTCGATCAGCATCGTGTTTTTGCCGATCCAGCCCAGACCGGCCAGCCGTGCAAAGTCGCGCTCCAGGAGCGGGGCCGTGTCGGCGACGACGCGGCCTTTGATCCCGGGCCGCTGGCCGCGCAGCCAGTCCAGGAGCAATCCAAGCCGGTCCCACAGTACCCGGTGGTAGTCGGCGCCTCGCGCGTAGCGGGCCACCTTCCCCTGGCGGGGACCGACGGCGCCAGATTCGGCATCTCTCCGGCCGTAGACCACGCTGGCGACGATCACCGAGCGAACGTCGTCGAGCACGCGATCGGGGTGCGCGCGAGCCTCGCTGTTCCGTTTCATATAGTCCATTCCGGCAGCGCGGCCTGCATCCAGCCACCGGAGGAAATCGGGGTATCCTGGCGGAGCCACCGCAGGAGCAATGCCGATCCGATCAAATCCCAGGCGCTCTCCCTCGGCTTTGAGTCCGTCGGTCAGCTCCCGGCAAGACATCATCTGGGCGTTCCTCGGGTCCCCATTGATGGGAGATGCTCACACGTGACTGATGTCGAGTGTCGACGGTCTTTTCGAGGCGGCGTCGAACAGTGTTACCACGATCTCGGCCACCTAAAAGCGATTTATCGCCATTCCCAGTCGTCCTCATCCCACTTCGAGAGGCTCGGCGACGGGTTATCGAGTAAGGCGTCGTCACCGCGGCGGGCCATCGCCTGAAAGGCCGTGGTCCATCCTTGCCGGGGCTGCCTGGCGGGCCGGACGATCAGAGAGTTTTCCTGGGCAATCAACTCGACTTCGCCGCACAGGCCGGTTTGCTCCAGTAGCGGCTTGGGGATGCGAATTCCCCGGGAGTTGCCGATCTTTACGATGCGCGTCTTCATTGGCCGACCCCTCATGTGCTTACATTAGTAGCCCCGCGATCGGACTCTGGCAACGCGGAACCAACCGGACACGGGGCTTCGTGCCCCCAGAAATTCAATCTTGCAGTGATTGATTTATTTCGACGGCGCTCGCTGAAGCCCTCCGGAATCCTTGACGCCGAGGTTCTCGTAAATCTGTCTCGTCGCATCCGACCGGTTGAGCGTGTAGAAATGAATCCCGCGGACCTGGTTGTCGAGCAAGTCGCGGCACTGCTCGGTCGCCCAGTGGATGCCGACTTTGGCGACGGCCTCCGGGTCGTTGCCGCCACGGTCGATGGCGCAAGAGCCTCGCCGGATACCGCGTGCACAGCGCCAGCTCAGCCATTCGCACCAGGTTTTCCCTGGACGTGATCGGCATGATCCCCGCGATGATCGGCACGTGCACGCCGATCCGGTCGCATCGTTCGCGAAAGTCGTAGAAGTCGTGGTTGCTGAAGAAGAGCTGAGTACAGATGTAGTCAGCGCCGGCGTCCACCTTCCGTTTCAAGTAATCGAGTTCCTTGAGCCGGTTGGGAGTCGCGGGATGTCCCTCGGGAAACCCAGCCACGCCGACTCCGAACCCGCGCGGGTCGGGCACGTGCTGGCGAGACCGGATGAACCGCACGAGTTGCTCGGCGTACTGAAAGGCATCACGAGAGCGGTCATGGCTGGCCAGCGTCCGCGGCGGATCACCCCCGAGCGCCAGGATATTCTCGATGGCCGAATCGGCGTATCGTTCCAGGATCGCGGCGAGCTCGTCCTGGCTGTGGCACACGCACGTCAAATGCGACACCGCCGTGAGCATGGTCTCACGCTGAATCCGCACCACCAAGTCGTGAGTCCGCTCGCGCGTCGAGCCGCCCGCGCCGTAGGTGACCGAGACGAACGAAGGCTGCAAAGCTTGAAGTTGAGCGATTGTCGCGAACAGCTCCGTCGAAGCCTGATCGGTCTTGGGAGGAAAAAACTCAAAGCTGAATGTGGTTGCCCGAGTTTTGAAGATGTCCTGAATGTGCATGGTCGTCAGCCAATCTCCTCGGGGCGGTTCGCTACCGCTGTGCTCGATGATTTGCTCTACAATACCTGAGACAGCCAGCCAGTGGGAGATCTCTCGAGCCGCACGCTGGCTCCAGGTGATGGACTCGCAGCCGCGCTTGGGTCATACTCATTCCTTTCCTGGATATGTGCGGCGACCCGCGCGCCGTGCGCGGGGGGGAGCGACGAGAAGCGGCACGAGCGCACAGAGCTCGAGCATCAAGGGAGATCAATCGGTCATGAGACTCATTCGTGTGGCATTCGTCGTCAGCTCCGTCGTGGCCATGCCGGCTCTTGCCCTGGCCCAGGGGCGGCCCCAGCCCGGAGGACGGGCACCGGCGGTCGGTCGGGACGGCTCCCGCTCCAGCGCGGCCGCAGCGGTGCCAGAGCCGGGCGGTGAGGCCAAGGCCGTCACCCAGGCGATCCTCGAGGAGATCGACAAGCGCTCGGAGCTGATGGCCAACCTCGAATATCTCTGCGACATGATCGGCCCGCGGCTGACCGGCTCGCCGGGCCTGAACAAGGCCAACCACTGGACCCGCGACAAGTTCCGGCAGTATGGGCTGACCGACCCCCATCTCGAGTCGTGGATGATCGAGAGGGCATGGACTCGTGGCGAAGCCCGAGGTCACGTCGTCGTGCCGGTCGAGCAGCGCATCCTGCTCGAATCGGCGGGTTGGGGTCCCTCAACCAAGGGCCCCGTGCGCGGGCCCGTGGTCCACGTCAAAGCCCAGTCGGCCGATGATCTCGCCCCCTACAAGGGGAAGCTCGCAGGCGCCTGGGTTCTGTTCTCGGAAGTGTCGGTTCAGCCGTCGCCGAAAGCGCCTGCGCCGAATATGGACCGCGAGATGCGACGACGGATCCGCGACTACATGCGGATCAGAGAGTTCCGCCCGCAGTTAAGCAAGTTCCTCGTGGACGAGGGGGTCGCCGGAATCCTCCGCGACTCCAACAAGGAGCACGGCCTGGTCAATATGACCACCGCCGCCAGCAACTTCACCATGGCCCCGCTTCCCGAAGCCTTCCTGACCACCGAGTCGTATGGGCTGATCTGGCGGCTCTTGAAGCGCGGTCCGGTCGAGCTCGAAATCGACCTGAAGAACACGTTCAGCACCGGCGAGGTCGAGGTCTTTAACACCGTTGCCGAGATCAAGGGCGCCGACAAGCCCGACGAGGTCGTGTTGATCGGCGGCCATATCGATAGCTGGGACCTGGGCACAGGCGCCACCGATAATGGCACCGGCATCATGGCGGTGCTCGAGGCCGCCCGCGCCCTCAAAGCCGTCGACGTCAAGCCCCGGCGCACCATTCGCTTCGTCCTCTTCTCCGGCGAGGAGGAAGGCTTGCATGGGTCGCGTGCTTATGTGAAGGCCCATGAGAAGGAGATGTCCCGGATCTCGGGTGTGCTGATCCACGACATGGGAACCGGCCGGGTGAAGAGCATCGGGCTCCAGGGCCGGTATGACCTGCGGGAAGAGATGGACAAGGTCGTCGAGCCGTTCAAGGAGGCGGTGGACCTGGAAGAGCTGAGCATGCGGAACATGATGGGAACCGACCACCTTTCGTTCCTGCCGCACGGGGTGCCGGCCTTCGCCGTGGTGCAGGACCCGGCCGAGTATCGCAAGACGCACCACACCGAGAGCGACACTTTCGACAAGGTCTATCCCGACGAGATCAACCAGGGGGCGAAGGTGCTGGCGGCATGGGCGTACAACGTGGCGATGCTGCCGGAGCTCCTTCCCAGGAATCCCAAGCCACCCCAGCGCGGGATGTTCGACACCCCGGAGTTCCGCCAGCCTCGCGAGAAGAAGCCCGACTCGGAGGAGCCTCAGCGGCCCGGCAATAACGGCCGGGTCGGCGGCCAGGCGGGGCAGTAGATCCGGCGGTGAGGTCTCACGACTTCGGAAGAGCTACCCCGACTTTGGGGCAGATCGACTTGAGCGAGCATGCCTCACAGCGCGGCCGGCGAGCCAGGCAAACGCGCCGGCCGTGCTGGATCAGGCGGTGGCTCAGATCGACCCATTGGCTGCGGGGGATCACCTCGATCAGCTCGCGTTCGATCCGCTCGGGCGCGACCTGGGACGTCAGACCCAGTCGCCGGCTGAGCCGCTTGACGTGCGTATCGACCACGATCCCCGACGCGATCCCGAATGCCGTTCCCAGCACCACGTTCGCCGTCTTGCGACCCACCCCCGCTAGCGCCGTCAGCGCCTCGAGATCACGAGGAATCTTGCCGTCGTGCCGCTCAACGACCTGCCGGGCCATGCCCAGCAAGCTGCGCGACTTGGCTCGAAAAAAACCGGTCGACCGAACGATGGCCTCGACTTCCGCCGGCTCGGCTGCCGCCAGATGCACCGGATCGGGAAACCGGCGAAAGAACTCGGGCGTCACCATGTTGACCCGAGCGTCCGTGCACTGAGCCGACAGGATCGTCGCGACCAGCAATTGATAGGGATTGGCGTGAGCCAGCGCGCAGGTCGCATCCGGATAGGCGCGCTTGAGCCCGGAGCAGACGCGCCGGGCCTGGCTCTTCACATCTCCGACCGGCCGCTTGGCCCGAGCCATCCCTTGGTCCCCGCTGTGATCGGAACACCTTGACGCGCGGCCGCTTGCCTCGGTTCACGCACACGTGCGGCCTCGCCCACCTGTCCGTCGAAGAGTCGACGCAATAATGTCTCATGCCGGCGATGAGCTGACAACCGTCTCCAATCGGCATGCTTCAAACGCAGTTTGCACCTCAGGCCGCCTGCGCGGTTTGCAGAGGGCGACGCTGGCCTGGTGAAAAAGTTGGTGTTGCACAAGCTGTGGGTCCATCCCGATTATCGAGGGGCCGGAGATGACCTTGACGAGGAGATGCACGATGATGGTCAACTCAAGCGGTTTCGACCTTCCGTTGGTTGTGGGGCTGGCGTTTTTCCTGGTCGGTGCAGGTCCGGATGACGCCACTTACCGGGATCATCACGAACGGGGTTGGCAGTCGCTGACTCGAGGCGATTATGCCGCTGCCGAGGGGCATTTCCGCGCGGCGATGCAGGCGGCCAAGTCGTTCGGAGAGCGCGATCCCAGGCTCGGCCATATCGCAACAGATTTAGCCTGGGCTCTGTACCACCAAGGCCGGTATTCTCAAGCCGAGCCGGTGGCGATGCAAAACCTGACGATCCGAGAGGCGGCACTCGGCGAGCAGCACCTGGAGGTCGCCTATGCTCTCGATGCTGTCGCCGTGATCCATCACGCACAGGGACGTTACGCCGAGGCGGAGGCGTTTCGGAAGCGGTCCATGGCGATCTTTGAGAGGACGCTGGGAAAGGACCATCCGGACGTGGCGACCAGCCTCAATAGCTTGGCGGCCCTCTATGTCTCTCTCGGCCGTTACTCCGAAGCCGAGCCGCTCCTCCGCCAGGCCCTGTCGATCTGGGAGAAAGCTCCCGGCCCGGAAAGTCTGGACTTCACCATCGGCCTCACGACGCTGTCCCAGGTCCTCCAAAGCCTCGGACGTTTCGCCGAGTCCGAACCGCTGGACCGGCGAGCGCTCGGCATTCGGGAAAAAATCCTCGGCCCCGACCATCCTGATGTGGCGATGAGTCTCAAGGGCCTCGGCGACCTGTACTATCGCCGACGTGAATATGACCTCGCCGAGCCTCTGTATCGCCGGGTACTGGCGATCCGCCAGAAGGCGCTGGGGCCCGACCATCCTTTCGTGGCCACCAGTCTGACCGACCTGGGTAATCTTTCGTACGCCCGACGCCGCTATGCCGAATCGGAACCGATGTTCCGACGAGCCCTGGCGATCGAAGAGAAAGCATTGGGCTCCGAGCACCCGAGGGTGGCATGCACGCTGGCCCTCCTGGCGTACGCCTGTCAGGGCCAGGGAGATCTTGTGAAAGCTGAGGCGCATTATCGGCGAGCCCTGGCAATTCGCGAGAAGATGTTACCGGGTGTTCCGGCCGACGTGGCCGGGATTCTGGAGAACTACACGCTGCTTCTGCGCAGCACCGGCCGATCGGCTGAAGCGGCAGCCATCGAAGCTCGCGACAGGTCGCTCCGTTCCAGGGCGAAGTGAGGCATGTTCGGCCAGCATAAAGTGCCCGCGCACATTGGGCGGAAATTCCCGCGTCGATTCTTATCATCGGCTCAGTACAGGAACGGCAGTAGCCGCCACGTGCGGCGACGATACGCGGAGTATTGCTCGCCGAACTCCGACTCGAGCAGGGCCTCCTCCGAGTTCATGGCGCGACCAGCGGCGGGAGCAACAGGAGCGAGACCAGGATGCCGATCGCGCTGCGGAAGACCAGGTCCCAACCGAACAGGCCCAGCAACAGGCCGAGGTAGCTGGGATGGCGGATCACGCGATAGACGCCGCCCGTGACGAGCTCATGGCCTTTGAAGAAATGCCGGGCACCCTGAAACCTGGCGGTGTTTTTCGGGTATAACCACACAGACCGGGTGGTTTGTTCGTTTGCGACCAGAATTACCCCTGACGCATTTCACTGCGCGATCCATCAAAGAAAGGAAACGTAATTTATAGTCCGGATGGTACGATTTCAAAGAAAAAGCTCGAAAACCCCGCAGGTTTTTGGAATAATGTAGGTGAGAACACATTTTCACTATTCCAAAACAAGGGGGCTTTCGAGTGAGTGCTACTATCCGAAAAAAACGCGCCGCACGCCAGAAGAGATTCTTCCAGGAAGGTCGACGGCGAATCAAGAAACGTCTGGCCAATACTCCCGGGCCCGAGCGGCCCGTACCCATGATGACCGCGACTAATATCCACTATGAACAGGCCAAGCGCGTGCGGGGACTCAGTGCCGGTGGCATCGGCGCTATCTTTCTGATGGTTCAGAAAATCGAGCTCGACAAAGAAATCGACCGCACTCTGCATCTGCTCAAGCGGCATCTGCCGTACCACGAATCCGACCACGTGCTGAACATCGCATTCAATATCCTCGCTGGCGGCAAGCGAATCGAACACCTCGAACTGCGACGCAACGATGAGGTCTACCTCGATGCTCTGGGAGCCGAACGAATCCCAGACCCGACGACCGCCGGGGACTTCTGCCGCCGCTTCTCTTCCGAGGCCGAAGTCCTCACTTGATGAACGCCATCAATGAATCGCGGCTGCGGGTCTGGGCTCAGCAGCCGGACGAATTTCTCGATGAGGCGATCGTGGACGCCGATGGCACCATCACGGAGACCGACGCCGAGTGCAAGGAAGGAGTGGACATCGACCACGAACGGCCAGTGGGGCTACCATGTGCACTTGGTCTCGCTGGCCAATACGGGTGAACCCCTGTACTTGCTCAATCGCAGCGGCAATCGCCCGTCGCAGGAGCGGGCCGGCGAGTACCTGAACAAGGCCGTCGCGCTTTGCGTTCGGGCCGGCTTCCGCAAGATCCTGCTGCGCGGAGACACGAGGATCGCCGAGAACAAGGATCTGGATCCTTGGGACGAGCAGATCCTGCCGCGGGATAGGCACCACAATCGCCGAGACCGCGAATCTGGATTCCTGGGACGATGCGGAGAACATCCGCTTCATCTTCGGATATGCGGCCTATCGACGTCCTCAAGGCCAGGGCCGACGAGCTGCCGGCCGAAGCGTATAGTTTCCTGGAACGACCGCCGCGATACGCGATCAAGACAACGCCCCGCCAGCAACCCGAACGGTTCAAGCCGGAGATTGTCCGAGAGCGAGGCTACAAGACGATCCATCTGCTCGAAGAGATGATCGCCGAGTTCGACTATCAGCCGGTCGCCTGCAAGAAGAGCTATCGGATGATCGTCCTCCGCAAGCGACTGGCGACCGACCAGGGGCAGATGCGGCTGTTCGAGGAGTATCGCTACTTCTTCTATATCACCAACGACCGCGACATGTCGGCCGAGGAAGTTGTGTTCTCGGCCAATGACCGCTGTAATCAAGAGAACTTGATCGCCCAGCTCAAGAGCGGCGTGCATGCACTGACGACGCCGGTCAACAACTTGGTGAGCAACTGGGCGTATATGGTGATGGCCAGCTTGGCCTGGAGCCTGAAGGCCTGGAGCGCCATGCTGGTGCCCGTATCACCGCGGCACGAAGCGAAGCACGAGGCTGAGAAACGAACCCTGTTGCGGATGGAGTTCGCGACGTATTGCGCGGCTTTCATCGAGATGCCGTGTCAGATCGTGCGGGGTGGACGGACGGTTGATTTACCGGATGCTGTCCTGGAACCCGTGGCAAGGCGTTTTCCTGCGATTGGTCGAGCGGCTGCACGAGTGCTGGCTGTGCTGAAGGACCAGTCACTGAAGTCGGGGTCCGGATGCCCCGATCCCTAGAGGCCGCCGAGCAAAGAAAGGGGAGTGATGCATGAGGGGAAACAAATCGAAATCGAAGAACGGGGGTCCGAGACCCCGGGTAGTAGAAGGTACGTCTAATGATAATTCATATGATCATTATAATATGTACTATAGTCGATTAATATATTACGCTTGTTTTGGGACTAGTCATGAATCGGCTCGCGGTCCTCGGAATCGCGGCGGGGCTGTTCGCCAGCACCGCGTCGCGCAAGATTCAGAGCAGCCGGCGACACCCGATTCATCCAAGCCGGGGAAGGAGACCCGGTACCTGGCCTTTCAGATCTTCACCTACAGTCCCAATCCGATGGTCGCCAGTATGGGCGAGGGGAAGAACCCAATCGCCAGGTTCCCTGACAAGAAGACGCTGCGCGACTACATCGAGGACATCAAACGGCGGATCGGCACCGTGGGCAACCAGCAGACCCGGCTGGCCGTCATCCTTGGGCCGCTGAGTTTCGATCATCGCGACGCCGAGATCAACACGTTTGTCGAGCTTGCGTTCAGTTTGGCACTCGAGACCGGCGTGGCTGTGGGATTCCATATCGACGACTCCATGTTCTGGGCCAGGCGCAAGGACCTGTGGAGCGATCCGAATAACGTTGAGGCCCTGGACTGGGACGGGACACCATCCACCAACCGGCGCCTGGACTGGCAAACAGGACCTGGAGCACAGCCCGACGCTGCACCACCACAGATGTGTTTCAACAGCAAGGCGATCCTACGGGAGGTAGAAGGGCGATCCACCCTGGTGGGTAAGGCAATCCAGGCGGGTGTGAAGCGGTTAATAGAGCGCAACAAGCCGGAGCTGTTCGCGGGCGTGATTGCCGGCTGGGAGACGATGATCGGGCAGGACTTCAAGACGGGCAAGTATCTCGGATATCGCGCGCTCTTGAACCGAGGTTTCCGTCGCGAACACCCGCCGCGCGATCTGGACCTCGAACGAGAAAAAGTCGTTCAGGAGTTCATTGAACATTGGACGCAGGGACTCGCCGAGGCCGGTATACCCTCTCGAAAGATCTACTCGCACACCGCGTTCCTGTCGCGCCGCGCTTTCCAGATCGGCGGCAATCACGAAAGCACGTACTCACAGCATAATCATTTTGCTCCTCCTGCGGTCGCGTTCGGGAAGCACCATCGGCCGGGTTTTTCGACCTATCCGCAGCCGGGCCTTTTCGACGACGTTTACCAACAACTGGCCAGTCACAAGCAGGTGGGCTGGGCATCCTCTGAGGGGACGAACCTCCAGCTCGGAAGCGGGCCCGGGCAGTCGGGCATGACCATGGAAACCTACCTGGCGAAAATCTTCAACCACGGTGGCACGCTGGTCAACATCTACTCGTGGGGGATCGGCGGCGAAGCCAACAAGCACATGGATTTCCGCCTCGTCACCGAAGGCGAAGAAGCCCTGCGGGCGTATCGCAAGTTTTTGAACGGCGACCCGCTATTCGAAGCGAAGACCGAGGCATTGACCCTCCTGGAACGCTTGCCACCCAAGATCCATAAAATCCAGAAGGAACTCCCTGGATGGCTCCAGAAGACCGGCAACAAGGACGCCCTTCGGCTCATGCAAAAACTGGAGCAGCATCTGAAAGCCAAGAACTTCGAGGAAGTTGAGAAGACCGCGGATTCCATCCTGAAGATGATGATGGCAGACGCCCCGGCCCCGGCCGCACCACAACCATGAGTGGCCGAGGAAGCCATTCGACAGATCATCGAGCGGCCAGTGCGAGTCACGGACCAGCACAGGAACCGAGATCCTTGAGTCTGCGGCGATCATTCTCGATCACCTGGCTCTCGAAGAAATCGCGGTCCAGATACCGTGAAATGACTTGATTGAGGTCGTGAGCCGGGAGAGCAAGCCGATAGTAGACCCATGTGCCGTGGCGCCTGCCGACGATGAGTCCCACCTGACGCAAGGTCGTGAGGTGTCGTGAGACTGTCGAAGGTGGTAGCTCGAGCGCCTCATGGAGATGGCACACGCACACCTCGGGGCTGGCCGTGAGGAGACTCAACAACCTCAAACGAATTGGGTCGGCAAACACCTTGAGCAGGTCCACGAACTCGGGCAGCTTGTCGATCCGACCCGGCGCGGCTGGCTGACTGCCGTCTCGCTGCCGTGCTTGACGGTTGGGGGATTCGAGCGGTCCTGAGCCAGAGGAGCCGGACAGTGTTGTCGCGGCTCGGACGAGACTCCGCCCCGATAAGGTCGAGGTAAACACCCGCAATCGACCACGGCGTACAGACCGTACAAGATTCGCGCGTGCAAGCGTTTGCAGGTAATGGGTGACGAGTCTCCGGTCGCGATCCAGTTTCTCAGAAAGCTGCCCTATGCTGGCCTCCTCGTCCACGAGCGAAATGAGGATGCGCAGCCGATTCGAGTTCGAGACGATATTGAAAAGCTGCGCAGCCTCCTCCGGAAATCGGTCGGAGTAGGGCATCTTGGGCGACTGAGATGACTCGAGCATGAATTCCAAACGGCGGAATGTTCGTAGTGAGCCAGGAGCCAGGGGGTCCCGGTGCTCTCAACGATGTTGGCGTTCAAAACTGCGCGAGAGCAAGCGGAGATCGTGAATTCTCACGGAAACTCATAAAATCGTCACACATTGTTCACGCAAAACGCATATTGCGCGTCGTCGCTGTTTTCCCATAAGCCGCGACGTGAGCTGTCACCGGGGTCTGAGGCGCAACTCCGCAGACACGTCGACGAAGCTGGGCAACGCGGCATCAACGCGCGGATTTCCAGGCGCGTTCACATTACGCCGTGCGAGAGGCGGTCTTCCCCCGACTTGAGCGTGGGCCGCGATCGGATCGCGCAGGAGAAGTGTCTTGTCGTCTGGCAGGGGACCGGCCAGCGCACCTGGGGAGCTGAGCGAGTTTTTGGCGGTCGTTTTCAAAGGTCTGCGTCTCGGAAAGGCGCAACCCGAAGCAGCCGACCAAACTCCGGAACAAGTTACTCGCTGCCCGCGCCGGGCGGAAGATGGTCCACTCTCCCTCCTGCCTCTGGAGAATAAGTCCCAGTCTGAGAGGGTGACTCAGCGAAAAAAAGATGAGACTCTTCGGCAACTCGAGCGCGTCCGGGAAATGGCACGCACAGACCTCCCCAGTATTGACCAGGAGATTGAGGACGCGTAGACGCAAGGGTGACGCAAACGCCTTGAGCAGGCGAGCAAGTCCCTCCGGCGAAGCTGGATCGACGCCATCCGCCTCACCCGATCGCATTGGCTCGGGACGAAGGCTGAGCGTCCCTCGCCTGATCGTAAGCGCGCTGCACGTGGCGCGAACCACCTGGACAAGGCTGAGCCCGTTCATGCTCAACAAGTACCTGATTCGCTTGCCATTGCGATGGCATGTGACCAGCTTGCCACTACGCAGGACTCCGAGGTGGTTGCTGGCCCTCGCCGCGGTGATGTCCCCCAGCTCTCGCGCGAGTTGGTCGCAGTCACGCCCTTTCTCCATCAGGGATAGTAAGAGCCGCAAGCGGACCGGATTGGCGGCGTGATTGAGTAGGGTCGCGGCTTCGACGAGATCGGGAGCTGCAACCGCAGGAGCCGGCTGTCGGGGAAGCTGCTTCACCTGGGCAGGATCGGTCGGGATCTCGGAAAGAGCGGTCGAGCGAAAACCAAGTTGTGCCAGGATCATGTGACAAGACCGCGCGACGCATTCGCCATCCTTGGACAGCTTGTACGCAGTGTGCCGACCGACAATGCGTCGCTTGATGAGCCTCTCATCCGAAAGCACATTAAGTTGAGCGACGACGACCTTTGCCTCGAGATCACGCAGGGTGGCATGCAACTGTGGCGACTCACATTCTCCCGGTTCAAGCCCAGGAGAACGCGAAGGCGCGACGCATGCGCGGCGCATTTGAAGATGCGAGCAACCTGTGCAAGCACGTGGACATCGCGAGTAGGAGAGCCGTGTTCCATGGCGGCGGCTCCGAACGGCCAACCTGCGACCGGCCGAAAATGGCGACTGACAGGAGACGCCGGCACAGCGAGCCGAACGAAAGACGACCGGTGATCGCGCAGGCGGAGACAACGCGGCGGTACTCGGTCCGTCAGGCATTGCGTACCAGTGAAATCAACAACGGTCCAGACGCATTCGATCCGGACGTCGGGGTCGATTTGAGCCAGATGCCTGGCTCCGATGTGCATCGCTGCACGGGCTCGAGTCCAGAGACGAATGTAAGCCAAGATCGTGACGAAACTGTTAATATTGCGCGAAAATACGTTGAAGTCAATCCAGCTCGGCTTCACTCACTCAGCGTCCATGTCTAGTTACGAGCGCTTGAAATAATCACGCCAATTGGGCGCGGCGGTGTTTCGAGAAGGCGATGAATCGACCGATGAACCGCCGCTTGATTCCATATATCCGGCGCGACGGAATCAATCTTTTAGCGATGCGGGCTTGCTGATGGCCATTATGGTGTCGCCAATTGACATTCCTCAACGACATTACTATATTCGGCTATGCAGATGAAGTCGGTGTCCACGCGCGGTCTGGACGACGTGATCGAACGCTTGAGGGTGTTGAGCGACCTGACGCGATGAGCGATCGTGCAACCACAAGTCTGGCGTGCGTGGACCGTTATCTGACGGTCTGGATCGCTCTTGCCATGGTGGTGGGTATCGGCTCGGGCTATTTCTTCCCTTCCGTCGCTCGCGGGATCACCCGGCTGTCGGTCGGCACGACGTCGATACCGATTGCTGCCGGGCTGATCCTGATGATGTATCCGCCACTGGCCAAAGTGAGGTACGAAGAGCTCGGGGAGGTCTTCCGCAATACGCGATTGCTGATGCTCTCGCTTGTCCAGAATTGGGTGATCGGTCCGGTGCTGATGTTCGGCCTGGCCGTCGCGTTCCTCGCAGATCGGCCGGAATATGCCGTCGGCCTCATCCTGATCGGCCTGGCGCACTGCATCGCCATGGTGATCGTCTGGAACGAGCTGGCCAAGGGCGATACGGAATATGCGGCAGGGTTGGTCGCGTTCAACTCGGTGTTTCAGGTGCTGTTTTATTCATTCTATGCCTACATCTTCATCAAGCTGCTGCCGCGTTTGCTCGGGGTCCAATTCGGCGATGTGGACCTGTCGCGGATCACGGTGGCAACGATTGCCGAAAGCGTGCTAATCTACCTCGGCATTCCGTTTATCGCCGGTATGGTGACGCGATCCGTGCTGCTGTGGGCCAAGGGCCGGAACTGGTACGAATCGCGGTTTATTCCGCAAATCAGTCCGATCACCCTGGTTGCGCTCTTGTTCACCATCGTCGTCATGTTCTCGCTCAAGGGCGGCTTCATTCTCCGCAATCCGCTTGATCTCGTGCGAATCGCCGTGCCGCTTTTGATCTACTTCGTGGCGATGTTCATCGTGTCGTTCTTCATGGGCTGGCGGCTGGGGGCCGATTACGCCAAGACGGCCACGCTCGCTTTCACGGCAGCGAGCAACAATTTCGAGCTGGCGATCGCCGTTGCGGTCGCGGTTTTCGGCATCGATTCGGGGGCCGCATTCGCAGCGGTCGTCGGTCCGCTGGTGGAAGTGCCGGTGATGATCGGGCTGGTCAGCGTCGCCTTTTACTTCCAGCGGCGGTATTTCGGGTTGGCCCGGCCGGATGGGGTTGAGGCGAGGCCGGCTTGAGTTCTGGTTCGCTTAACGTGCTACCAACATGGAACCCCGTGGGGTCTTTTAGATTGTACGCTCAGCGATCCCGCCCGTAGCGAATCGGGCGGTGCCAGCACGAGGTCGAGCTGGCGACATCGAGAGTGACGCTACCCCGTTGCGAAGGCATCGTGTCGCGACGGCCACAATCGGCTTCACTGGGTACACCCGGATCAATCGACTTGGGTGTCGTCGGACCGGCGCACCGACGATTCCCGTCCAGGAGCTGTTCCTTTGCCCGCTTGTAATCGCCACTGGCGCTACGTAAGCTCGGCAAAGAGTTGTGCGGCGCTCCACGCCGAGCAGGGCGCGGCGAGCGCCAGAGCGAAGAACTGCAATGCAAACTGTTCGAGATCGCCAACAAATGTCCGGTTCATCGCAACTTGGTTTCCCGAGCCCAGATTGACACAAAACGGATTGTTGTCGGCTCGCCTCCACCGTGAGCGCGGCCGTCAACGAGTTGGTCCCGCCGGATCGCCCACTGCGGTTGACGTAGAGTACTTCGTTACTGGAGTTGGATCATGTCTTTAGTCATCGCGGGAATCCGAATTCCCGACAACAAGCTGGCCCGGGAGGCGACGGATCTGCTTCGGGAGCACGGCACGGAGTTGCTGCTCGCCCATTCTCTGAGGGTCTACTTGTTCGGAGCGATCCGGGGCCGTCACCGTGGGCTGTCGTTCGATCAGGAGCTGCTGTACTTCGGGGCGGTCTTTCACGATCTCGGACTCACCGCGAAGTATCGCAGTCAGGACCATCGGTTCGAGATCGATAGTGCGAACGCGGCCCGAGAATTCCTGCGGGCCAACGGCATCGACGAATCGTCGGTGGGGGTCGTGTGGGACGCGATCGCCCTGCACACGACACCGGAGATCCCCTGGCATAAGCGGCCGGAGATCGCGCTCGTCACCGGCGGGGTCGAGGCGGATGTCCTCGGCGATGGGCTCGGAGAGATCCCGGCTGGCGACCGGGACGCTGTACTTGCCGCCTACCCCCGAACCGACTTCAAGCGAGGAATCGTCCAGGCGTTCTCCGATGGCTTCGCCCACAAGCCGCTGACGACATTCGGGACGATGAACTCCGACGTGCTGGAACGGACGCGACCCGGCTACTGCCGGCCGAATTTCTGCGACTTCATCGCCGCCAACCCGCTCGGCGGTTGACCGGTGGGGTTCATCGCCTTCGATGCCGACTCGCCTGATCCGGACCATATGTTGTCCAGGGGCAATGCATCTGTCCGGATCACGCGCGGCGGAATCGGAAAGGCCGACGCGTGAACCCCGCGAATGTCATCGCGTTACGGCCGTATCGACCAGTTGTGATCATGCGACCGTCATGATGCGACCTCCGCGTTTTGTCTTCGCTGGACTACCGAACCTACCAGAGCAGACGCCCCGATTCAAGAAAAACATTGCGTGTCCTTCTGTTTCCAGGCAAGGCAGAGATCAGCGGTGGTCTCGAGCATCCGCGCGTCGTCCCAGTGTGCTCGGCCGGCTGATGACTTCCGGGACGGGGCCACACCGTCGCGCGGCTGCCCCCAGACGTCCTGCATCAGCCGATACCCGGTCGGGTCGTACTTCTTCAGGTCCGCGCGTGTGAAGGGGAAGAAGTCGTTTTTGCCGAAGTACGCCTCGGTGAGATCGGCGAAATACTCCTTGTAATTCGTCGCCGCGTAGGCCTTCCTCTTGCCTCCGTGTACGTGGGCGACCGACTCGTACAGCCCGCCCGCCATCGCCTTCCGGTACGCCTTCTGGGCGGCGGGGTGGTCCTCGCCGAGGACGCGGAACTGGTAGGCGTGGGCCAACTCGTGCATGAGCGCCCAGGGCTGGTCGTCGCGCGAGCACTCGGTGAACTTGGTCGCGTTGCCGACCGCGATGCCGCCGGCCTTCTCCGGGTTGTAGCCGTTCTCGCGGAGCCACTGCGCCGACGGGTGGAACACGGTCAACGCCTCGGGGTCGCTCGCCCACTCCAACCAGATGCGGACCTTGCGCAGCTTGGCCAGGGGCTTGGGCGGGACGACGCGGGCGATCCGCCCGAGCTGCGCGTCCACCTCCTTGAGCGCCTCGGCCGCCTCGTTCTTGTGTTCGAGCATCCGGCGGTTGACCAGGACGCTGAAGCCCTTCACCGAGCGTTGCGCATAGGCGGAAGTAGGGTCGGGCCCGCCCGCGGTGGCCGATGTCGGTATCGCCAGGAAGACGAGTAGGGCGCATAGGGGAGCCCGTGCGACGCGAGTCGTCATCCGATATTCCTCCTCATCAGGTCTCGATGGAGCGACAATCCATCATCATACGCCTTTGCCTGGATCGATGCCAGGTTCCTTGCCGACGTGCGTCAGGGGATGGTCGAGGTCAATGCGTCAGGGGATGGTTGAGGTCAATTGGTTGCGGAGTTTGTCGAGCTCGCGGACGAAGGCATTCTCCGATCTCCGGCCGCTACGGGAGATCGCCGCATCCGTGGACTGATTCTGTTGGACCAGGTCCGCGAGTTTCGTGTACAGACCGTCAATGATGTCGACCTCGTCGGTATTCGCCTGCTGGTCTGCGAGACCACGGGCCACGTCGAGTCCTTGCTCTTCACGGGCGGCATCCGCTCCGCCCCGGTCGAGCAAATCGCGATCACGGCCGATTGCCGTGGCAATCGCCCCAGCCTCGTGCTGGCTCGCGCGCCACGCGGTGTTCAGTTGATCGATCGCGACGATCACACGGCTGGCGAACCGCGCACCGGCTGCCTGGACCTCGCGATGCGATTGGCCCAGTGATTGCAGCGTCTTGGTCTGGACGGCCACGACTTGTTGATAAGCGGCGCCGGCTTGGCTCGGGATCCCGTCGGGCTTGGGTCCCATGGGAACCGTGTTGGTCGGCGATGTGCCGGCCAGCAATACCCGACCTTCGAGGGTTTCAATAACCGGCCCGATCCGCCGGCGGCGGCGGCCGCGACGAGTCTGCGCGTCAGGTCGCTGCCAGGCGCCCGTCAGCCGCGGGCCGGCCCCGGTTTGAGCGGCCATGAGATCGCCTCCTTCAGGCGAGGCGAGGACGCAATCCACTATCCGGCAGTCTATCACATTCCGAATCGAGCCGGGGATTGGCGAGTCGATCACCGCGGGCGCCCCGAGGGCCAATTCGGTCACGTAACGCGCCTCGGCCTGAGTGCAGGGACTTCGCGCGCGACGGTCTGATCGACCGACCCTGAGAGTGGTCAGGAAATAGTCTTATTGACGTAGAAGACACCATCCACAATGGTGTTCTTGACGTGGACGCTCACACCGTTATTCGCGATTCCGCCTCCCCTGGGGTCGTTGAGCGTCGAGTTGTCCAGCTCCGCCTGGCCCGAACCGCCGTTCTGGAGGCCGCCGCCGGTGATCGCTGTATTGCCGGAGATCGTGGCGTGGCTGGCGGTGAGCATTCCCGTGTTGTCAACGCCGCCGCCCGTGGAGGTTGCCTTGTTCGTTGTGATTGTGACCTGGCTCTGGGTGAGCATTCCGGTGTTAAAGATGCCACCGCCGGAGTCGATTTGCGAAAGTCCGGAGAGTGGCGTGGCGACCGACACCAGCGGCGGAAAGCCGTCGAGTCCGGGAGTGGCAGCCAGGTTGCGGGAGATCGTGTCGCGGCTTTCGGTGAGCGTGCCGTTGTTGTAGACGCCGCCACCGACATAAGCCGCGTTGCGCCGGATTGTGTCATGGCTATCCGTGAGCGTGCCGTTGTTGTAAATGCCGCCACCGCTCGGGTACCCAGCGGGGTATGAAAAGAGATTAAAGGCCTGGTCGCCGGAGACCGTGCAGTCGCTCAGTTTGACCAGCCCACCCGTGTCGTTAAAGATGCCGCCGCCGTTTGAAAGCGTCCCGCAGCCGGAGAGGTTGGTGTGCCTGACCGTGAGCTTGGCACTATTGTAGATGCCGCCGCCGTTTGAGACTGCATTGTCGGAGGAGATGCTGCTGTCGCAGACGGAGAGCGTCCCGCTGTTGTAGATGCCGCCGCCCTGAAACTCGACCTGGTTGCTGGAGATCCTGGTGTCCCTGACCGTGAGCGTCCCGCTGTTGTAGATGCCGCCGCCGCGGTTGTACATGGCGCCGTCGCTTACGACGAGATTTGGCTGGTTTCGAACGATGATCGAATGCCTCACGGTGGCCGTCCCGTCGTTGTAGATGCCGCAGCCGTCCGAGGCGTGGTTGCCGGTGATGGTGGCGCCACTCAAGACGAGCGTGCCGTGGTTGTCGATGCCACCGCCTGAGCCGGAGGCCGATGTCCGCCCATTTGCGATCGTCATGCCGGAGATCCCCACGTTCACACCTGCGTCGACCACGAAGATGCCGAAGTCGGACGTGGAATTGGGATCGCGCTCGACGGTCAGTCGCCGCGCCGCCGGGCCGATCAAGCTCATACTCTGGCTCAGATCCGGCAGGGCGCTCTCCAGCACGATCGTGCCGCGCACCTTGAACCGAATGTCGTAAGTGTTTCCCGCGGAGCCTGAGTCGGCATGGATGATCGCGGAGCGAAGCGTGCCCGGCCCCGAATCGGCCAGCGATGTCACCGCCAGGTTGATGCTGGAAAGGGCGATGCGGTTTTCGAGATTTTCCAGTCTTGGGGCTGCCCGGAAACGTCGGCTGGCATGATCTGGCCGGGCCGGGGCGAGCCGCGGCAGCAGTGCCAAGAAGGGGGAGCATTGTCGGATGATCGGTTTGAAAGGCGACATGGGCTTTTCCGATCTCAAGCAGGTCGATGCGAGGAAAAGAAAAAACCCCATCGCCCGGGTATCCCGAACGACAGGGCCGTCATGACTTCCGCGCACCACCCGCCGTGAGCAGCGCGTCTCAGGCATGTATTGTATGCGTGAGCAGATGCGATTGCAAGGACTGGCTCGAGTCGCTCTTGTCTCCTTCAAGCGTCATCTTGGCGATCGTCTTGCCTGTCTTGGTGTGTCGATCCCCTTTTCGACGCGACGTCAAGTCCACGGCGGGAAGGGATTCGGGATTACTTCGCTCTATCGGGCGGGGCATCCGCCCAGATTGGCCAGGTCGTGCACGCCCAGATGCGCCGGGACCGCTCGCGGCCGCTCTCGACTGGCGGCGAAGAATCGGCCCAGCAGCCGGCCGCCCCTCAGCTTCTTCAGCCGGGCCTGCCAGCCTTCCGCGCTGGTTCCCAGCCGAGCGAGAATTCCCGCCAGTTCGGCCGAAATCGCCGTCTTGCTCTCGCGGAACAGCCGGCCAGTGTAATCGACCAGCAGCAGATCGCTGCCCAGCGACAAACCTTCCACCATTCCCTCACGGGAGGAATAAGGAGTTCGCGCATCTATTTCAAAAATCCCGCGTCTCAGGATGATGTAAAATCACGATTTAGGCAGCACTCAGGCCATGGCGTGCTGGATCGCCCGAGCCACGCGCGAGTCCGAAAGATACTTGGCGATTGAATGCGGATCATCTCCGTTACTGAGATCCGTGTAATTCTCGATGTTGGCCAGGAAGGTGGACTTGTCGAGCGTCTCGGTCAGGGCGACGATGTCTCGCTTGTCGGTGAAGTTCATCCATCGGGCGACGCCGTCGGGAAAGTTCCGTGGCGGCGGCACGATCTTGGTCTTGATCGAATTCAACCCCAGCGGCGATCCCGCCGTGACCAGAAGCGGCACCATGGCGTTCTTCTTGAGGATCTTGGCCAGGATCCAGTAAGCCACGACGGTGCCGAGCGAATGCGAGATCACGATCGAGGGGCCGGCTCCGATCTGAGGCTCGACAATCGCGTGCACGGCGTTGCGCACGTTGGGACGGTCAGTGTAGGCCTTCACGTCGGCGACCACGCGTTCCAGTACTTCATCTCTCAGCCAGGGGTGTTTGCGTTCCAGATAGCCCGCCAGGGAATGCACCCAGCCCCATTCCAGCGGACCCCGCTCGGCGACGGTCAGGTTGTCGGCATCGAGGATCTCTTCGATCTGCTGATCGGTCAGGCCGTCGCGCCGCGCCATCTCGCGGATGAACTCCGCCACGAACGGATCGAACGACTCACCCTCCCAGAGTCCTCGAAGGGCTTAGCGGTGACAGACTTTGTTTTTTGTTTTTCACGTTGCCAATCGTGGGGTAACGGGGACGCGGGCGGAAGAGGGGACGCGGCTCGCGTTTCACCCCAATACATGACCCAGCGACGGCGCACCGAGATCTCCTACCGCAAAGCGGAAGTCACACGCTCGCGCTGCGGCGGCGTCGGAGTTCGGTTTTGGATGAAAACCGCCGGTCGAGGGTTCCCGACACTTCGGCCGAAATCGGGGCCTTGCCGTCACGGAATAGCCGGCCAGTGTATTCAACCAGAAGCAGATAGCTTCCTAGCGAGAGTCCTTCCATCATTCCTTCGCGTGATGAATCCAACTTGCGTCGATCTTCGATCAGGCAAAGCCAGATCGTTTCCTTCCGACCGGTGGACCCAGCCGATCCCGCCATGTCGTGAGCGTGTCGAACGGCCATGTAGTGAGCGTGTCGAACGGCCACGCTGCCGTGCTCCGCGGCCTTCAAGACGCGAACCCGTCGAATCACCGTCGTTCGTTTTGGGCATTCTCCGAGCCCTGCGAGAGGGCGGAATCGTAAAGCCCGGGGTGTGAACCCCGGGACTGGTTCGGCCTTGCGCCTTCTATGTGGCGCCGCGGGTCAAGCCCCGATCTCATTTTTTTCTACGATAGACGAACCTCCCGATCTCGAGACGAACTGTGAGCGCCCTGAGCTCCTGCAGTGACCATCGACCCTCCCTTCGGTAGGTCTATGAACAGAACGGATTGCCAGTGACGATCACATCGAAATAGTTGTGAATGGCTTGATCACCTTCCGGCGCTTGGGGCGTCATGAACAATCCAGGGCTGGTGGCTTCTTAGGTGTGCGCCCCATCCGGGTCGCAGCGGCCTTCTTTCCGTGAGTCACTCCGCAATGCAGAGTGTTCACCCGATTCTTTATGCGTCTCGCGACGCCTTGAAGCCAGAGCTGAAGAAGCAACCCATCTTTGGGACGGCCCCACGCAGGGTGGTAGCCAAGGACAGTTGCTCGGTCGCTTCTGCAGCCCTGAAAAGCCCATGACTCGCCCTCACGACCTCTAACAAACTTGTGCCTCGAGACAATGCGTAAATCGCGACTCCGTTTCCCCTCCCACGGAACAGAAAAGAGGGGTGGGGGTCCGGGGGAGGGACCAGGGGACTCTGGTCCCTCCCCTGGCTACCCAAGCCGAGGACCAACCGCACGCCTCAGCTTCGCCTCCCAGTCCATCTTCTCGACCCCCTTGGGAACGACCCCGTGCTCCACGTATCGCCAGAGTGCAATCAAGAGCTTTCTGGCCAGGGCCACGATCCCGATCCGCCGCATGCGGGAATTGCCGTCGGCCAACCGCCGCTGGTACCAGCGACTCAACTCGCTGTTGGGTTGGAACCGTAACCAGCTCCACGCCAGCTCGCCCATGATCCAGCGGACGAGCCCATTGCCCGCCTTGCTGATGCCCTGCTCCTGATTGCTGTCGCCGCTCTGGTACGGCGTCGGCGTCAGTCCCGCGAGTCCGGCCACCTCGCGACGATTCCGAAACTTCCGCCAGCCGAAGAACTCGTAGACCAGGATCGTGGCCGAGACCCGGCCCACCCCTTTGAGCTCCATCATCGTTCGCACTTTCGCCACGTGGCGCGCCTCATCGTTGCGGATCTGCGCGGCCTGCTCGGCCTCAATGGCTCGGATCTGACGGTCCAGCAGCTCCATGCGCAGGAGCTCGCGCCGGAGCCGCCGCTTGAGGATTTCCGGCAGCGGCTCGCCGTCCCACTGTCTCAGCGCTTCGGGCTGAGAAGGTCGGGTTAACTGGCGGGCGACCTTGATACCAAGCGTGGCCAAGAGACCGCCGATGCGATTGGTGTGGTCGGTACGCTCACACCGGAGCTCGTGGAGCTCTCGGTGGACATGACGCTGGTCCTCATCAGCGGGACTCGGCACGGTGACCATACTGCACACCTTCCTCTCACCCTCGCAGTAGCGAATGAGCAGTCGCACCAAGCTGACGGCGTCCAAACTGTCGGACTTGGCCCGTCGACGCCGACGATTGACCTCGATACTCGATGAGTCGACGATTCGATTGTCGATCCCGGACTGGCGCAAGAAGCGATCAAGCCAGAAGCCATCGCGTCCTGCCTCGTAGCAGGAGACAACGGGTGTGTCCTCTGGGAGACCGAAGCGAATCTTCGCCCGGGCGATCTCCTTGAGGACCCGGGCCTGGTCGCGAGCCGGCACCGACACCTGACGAGGCTGTTGCCCACGTGCGGTGGTCGAAGCAATCCTCCACTGGCCGACTCGAGAGCTCGAAAGAAACGCAAAGCACCGGGGCGACGGGTCGGGTAGAATCGAGGCTGTGAGTCGCTGTAATGGGTAAGCTCCTTGGAAAGGAAGTGTTGAAATCACCAACTCGAGCGTACTCGCGGCGACTCACGTCACCTACCACTCACTGCCCGCCCGCATACTATCTTTTCTTTCTGTCCTTTTCTTTCTGGGAGTGCCAGTGGTTGCACTATGTCCGCACCGAGGCGGCACTACGGGAGCTGGTCGCGGACTGGCACCGCCTGTCGCCTTCCGGCAGGGACGCGATCATGGCACTTTTGCGGACTTCTCAGGTAGAGGAGGCACCAAGAATCCATCCCGCGTCACGAGAGACGCCCGTTGTGATCAACTAGCCCGCTAGAGCGAGGGTATAATGCACGGATGTGCCGTAGTGGATCACCCTCACAGGTCGCCGTTCGATTTCGGCGAGGAAGAGATCATGAGCTACGACCGCGTCGGTAGATTGCTGATCGACTTTGACGCTTCGATGGACGCACTTAGACTACAGCTCAACGACTCGTCGCCGATCAAGGCGTCCTTCGATGGGGCCCGGTCCGTTTATCCTTTTACTCAAAACCGCCTGTTCTGTTGTGGGGATGGGCTGAGCACGTGATATTATAGCCGTGGTTTGGTCACATGCTTGGTTTCCGGCGCATCATCACACGGGAGAGGTCATGCGTTTCCTGATTGCCGTCGTTATTCTGGTCGCAGCGATCCCCGCCCAAGCTGACACGGTCACTCGTTACACGATCCTCTTCCAGAACAAACCCAGCGGTGCGCAGACCACACGGGTGGCCGATGACGGCACAGTCACTGTTGACTTCAGCTTTCGCAACAACGGCCGCGGGCCTGATCTAAAAGAGCAATTTGTGCTCGCCGAGGACGGCACGCTTGCGCGGTACTCGGTCAAAGGAACCTCCACGTATGGCGGGCCGATCGACGAGTCGTTTGCGCGCCGGTCACACTGTCGAGTGGAAGTCCTCCGCGGATCGAGGAACGTCGAATCTCCTGGGCGCTGCCGCGTACGTGCCGGTTGATTGCTCGTCAGACGTATTCGCCAGAATTGTGCGGGCCGTCGCATTACAACCCCGGGGGCGACTCAAGGCGCTCCCGGGCGGCGAGCTCGAGGTCGAGAAAATGCTCGACGAGCGCGTCGAGGCGGGAGGCAAGGCTCGCGACGTGTCGCTCTACGTCCTCAAGGGCCTCTACAACCAACCCTCTTATTGCTGGACAACCCGCCAGCCCGAGATGACATTCTTCGCTTCGATCACTCCCGGCTGGGCACGGATCATCGAAGCCGGCTGGGAATCCGTCGCCGATAAGCTGGAACGCCGTCAGACCGAGGCTGACCATGCACTCCTCAACAAGCTCGCCGTGAAACTCGCTCACCGGCTGCCCGAGCCGATCGTGATCCGCAACGCTCGCGTGTTCGATTCCGAACGTGCGATGCTTGGCTCGGCGCAGGACGTGTACGTGAACGCCGGACGCATCGCAGCGCTCTACGAGACCGGATCTCCCGCGCAAGCCGTCGGTACGGAAATCGACGCGCGGGGGCGTGTGCTGCTGCCCGGGCTCTTTGACATGCACGCCCACGTGGCAGATTGGACCGCGATGCAGCACATCGCCGGGGGAGTCACGACCATTCGCGACCTGGGGAATGACAACACTTATCTGGCCGGGCTTATCGAGCGCATCGACAAGGGCACGACGATCGGGCCGCATATCGTGCCGGTCGGCTTCATTGAAGGCGCGAGCGAGTTCTCCGCAAAGATCGGAATCGTCGTTTTGGATCTGGACGGAGTCAAGAAGGCGATCGACTGGTACGCCCAGCGAGGCTATCCCCAGATCAAGATTTACAACTCGTTCCGTCCGGAGTGGGTGCCCGACGCCGTTAAGTACGCCCACAGCCGCGGCCTGCGCGTCAGCGGGCACGTGCCCGCGTTCATGCGCACCGAAGATGTGGCGCGACAGGGTTTCGACGAAATCCAGCACATGAACCAGGTCATGCTCAACTTCTTCGTCACCCCCAAGGACGATACCCGCACGCTGGCGCGCTTCTCGATCGTGACGGAGAATGCCTATCGCTTGGACCTGAATTCCACCGAGGTGCGCGACTTACTGGCCCTGCTGCGGCGCGGGCCGACAGTGATTGATCCGACCCTGGTGGTCCAGGAAGGAAGGTTCAACCAGCGGCAGGGCGAAATGAACCCGAGCTACGCATCAATCGCCGATCATCTGCCCCTGGCAACACAGCGCGGCCTGCGCACCAATTCCATGAACCTGACCGAACAGAATGCGCAGCGCTACCGCGCTTCACACGCCAAGATGGTCGAAATGGCCGGCGTGATGCATCGCGAGGGAATTCCGCTGGTGGCCGGCACCGACGCGATGGCCGGCTTCGCGCTGCACCGCGAGCTCGAGCTGTACGTCAAGGCCGGCATCCCGCCCGCGGAGGTGCTGAAAATCGCCACCTGGAACGGCGCGAAATACACCCGAACGCTCGACCGGCTCGGCTCGATCGCGCCCGGCAAGCTGGCCAACCTGATCCTGATCGAAGACGATCCCACCGCGGACATTTCAGCCATCCGCCGCGTCAACCTGGTGATGAAAGACGGCATCGTATTTTTCCCGGCCGAGATCCACGCAGCTACCGGCATCAAGCCATTCGTCACGCCAATTAGCTTGCAGGCCGGAAAAAGCCTGCCGAAGTAGGTCAGGCTTTCGACACTCAAACGGCGGACGACGTGCCTCAGCCCGTTTCGAGGGGATTCACACACGAATGGCACGAGGTTAGCCGTTATGCCGCCTTGTGCAAGCGTTTGCGCACATTGAAACGCCAGGACATGCCTTGTGGGGCGGAACGCCACGAAGCTCATCGGCCCCCAGCAATCGCCGCGGATCTTTTCCGACGAGCTTAAGCGCATGGCTCCGCTGCTTCGAGCGCAAGGCATCTTGGTCAAATTCCAGCGCACTAAAATTGCCCGGTTGATCACGATCGATGCCGATCCGAGCGTCGACCATTCCATCGGCCCGCATTTCACGGGAGCGATCAGGCTGGCCGAGTAATTCCCCCTCCGGTTCTCTTTGCCCAAACCCGCGAAAGCGGCAGGCCTGCTCGATTCCGCAGATTGAGCTGATCCGTCGCCGTTGAGCGGAAACGTCACGGCCCGGGCCAGGCTGCTGATTGAGAGTAGGATTTTCGCGATTCTGGCGGATAAACGGAATGCCCGGGACCACGTGGTACGTACTCACCCGATCCCGCCCCCTGCGCGTGACGAAGCGCTCCGCCGTGACGAATCTGCTTCGTCACGCGCGGCGGGTCGCGCGTGCCGGTCGCGCGGATTTTACGGCCCGCTCGAGTGCCGCTCGTGAGCCTTCTGCCGATTCTGCCACCGCGCGTGACGATGTGACGAATGTGACGAAGCAAATTGAATAAGGGAGGTAGACACACGGCAGCAGCGCCAGCGGCGCTGCTGGAAGGATGAAGGCGGAAAGCAGAAGGACGGACCAGAGACCTGATTCATCCTTCATCCTTCATCCTTCATCCTTGGTCAATAGCCACCCCTACCCCTCGGCGAATTCGCTGCGGGTCCTGGATTGCAACCAGGATTCTGGCGGAGACAGAGGTTGCAGAATTGGATAGGCGTGTCTTTCCACTCTTTCTCTTGCATCAAAAGCTGCCGGTTCCTTCAGTGGGGAGAGCCTCAACGACTCCGAAGCGTGTCCGGCGATGACGATCGCGGAGCACAACCCTTACAGTCCGCCCAAACTCACCTGCCATGCAAAATACCCGCCTCGTTCGCGCGCTTTTTGGCAACAGAATTCGTGTTTTTGCGGATCATATTGGGTGAGGGCACACGTTGCTTCGACCCCTCGACGAGGAACGCCCAAGATGTCGCCAACCCCCGCCGATTGCACTGCACCGACCAGCGACCGCGCCCGGCGCTTCGACGAGCACATGAACGGGTTGATCGAGACGTTTCCGCCGCGAAACGCCCGGGAACGAGCGCTGGTCGAACGGGCTGCCCAAGCTTTTGATGTGCACGAACAGGTGGTCCAGTTGCAAGCCGCGCGAATCTCGTCGAATATCGCGGACGCCGAGCGCCGCGATGCTGCGGCGCTGGAACGCCGCGCCCAGCAGCTCTTCCACTGGCGCCATGGTCCAATCGAACAATACGGATGCGTCAACCACCGGCGTGGTTCGCGACGAACCTCGAACCGCCGCGTCGCTGCCGACCCAGAGACGCTGATCTGGGAAATGGAGAGGAGCCTCGCGGGCTGCCAGTGGTTGCTCAACCAGTGGGCAGAGCTCCGCGCCGTCCTCGAGCGCGGCGCAGCCTGGGAACCTCAGCACACGCTCAAGTGTCTCCGCCTTCTCGGCCGCCACGGGCACGAAGCGGCCGTTGAGCGCGACGTGTTCGACATCCTGGTCGCAAGCTGGTCGCTCCATCCCAAGCGTGCACACCCATTCTGCGAGATCGGCAGCGAGCTGCGCCCCGGCCAGTACCGCGGATTCGTGCGCATGTTGAGAGCGACGCGGACGGAAAGGATCGTCTCGCCTGACCCGGAGACCGCCCGGCGCATGCTCCTGCGGATCGTCGAGGGGGCCATGGAACGCTTGGCGCCGGTCGCTGCCGCGGCCGAGGGACGGGCCGAGCGCGATGCTGCGCTCAGGGCCGACTGCCTCTCCTTCGATTTCAGTGCCGAGGGCGAGCGGCTCAGGAGAGCCGAAGAACGATCGCTCGACACGTTCCTTTCGGCTATGGATCAGCTCATCACCCTGCGGCAGAACGTCTGCGAGCGAGAAACTACGGCGGTCGCGAGCGGGAAAGATGCGGCGGCCGCGGAATGCGGTTCCGAAATCGGCGATCGGCAAGCTGACCTTGTAAACGCACCGGCGTCGCATCGCCATGCCCGAACGCCACAACCTGCCCAGGAGCACCCGCCAGCCGACGGAGACGCCGAGTTGGAGGACGCCGAAATACTCAAGTGGATTCCTGACGTCCGACGGGCACCCCGAGCCGCGGCCGTAGCGGGACGAAACGCCCACGTGCTCGATTCCGATTATTCCTGCGCCGCGGATCACGCAGCCCTGGCGGCCCTTGGGGTGACGAATGTGACGAATGGCTTTTTGCCTGCGTCACCCGTAAGTCCTTTGCCTGAAACGGGGTGACGAAGGTGACGAAGGTGACGCATACTTTTGCAACGTAATGAATTGTTTTGGATGCGGATCTTCCGCCAGCAGACGTTCACGGACTGGGCGCCGGCGTTCGGTCGGATCGCGATCGAGCTGCGGAAGGTGATGCCGACTACGGTGCCGATGCGGATGGTCGTGATCGAGGCAGGCCTCCCGTTAAAGATGCAGCGAAATCTGACGCTCAATATCGATTGCAACGCCTTCTCCACCACGACGCGGAGAGGCAGACTGATCGTTACGACACCAACAGGATTTCTCGCGACGCTTGACGCCCCACGCCTGCGATTCTTGGAGCCGCTTGATTTTTGAAGGCCGGCGGCATACAATGGCCTTGCTTTTCTACGGAAGTTCAAAGATTACAGTCAGTTACGTCTACTCGAGTCGATGCCGGTGGATCCGAAAACCCCGATTAACCTTGAGCGCATCCGTCGCGCGGTCCGCGAGATTCTGCTGGCTGTGGGCGAAGATCCCGACCGCGAGGGGTTGGCCGAGACGCCCGACCGGGTCGCCCGGATGTATGCGGAGGTCTTCGAAGGCCTTCATCAGGATCCCCGCGGGCATCTCAAGAAACTGTTCACACAGAAGTATGACGAGATCATCCTGGTCAAGGACATTCGCCTTGTCAGTTTCTGCGAGCATCATCTTCTACCGGTCGTCGGGCGGGCCCACGTCGCCTACATCCCTAACGGAAAGGTTGTGGGCCTTTCCAAGATCCCTCGCGTGGTAGACGTCCTGGCCAAACGGCCCCAGATGCAGGAGCGTTTGACCGAGGAGCTCGCTGACTTGCTGATGAAAGAGCTCGACGCACGCGGAGTAGCCGTGGTCATCGAGGCCAGTCACAGTTGCATGACGATCCGCGGGGTCAACAAGGCAGATAGCACGTTTGTCACCAGCGCGATGCGCGGCGTCTTTAGGGACAAGCTCGCGACCCGGTCGGAGGTGCTGTCGCTGATGAGGTGAGGGGGGCGGTTCCGGCCGCGGCCGATTTCGACAACCGGCCGGGCGAAGCTTCGCCCCCGCAGGATAGGTCAGCTCTGCGCACCCTGGCCAACCGAAGTCACTCGCCTCCCGCGCCGTTGCCGGGTGCGGCTTCCTTTTTCTTGAGCAGCTCGGGAATGAGCTCTTCGAGCTTGCCGCGAGCTTCGATGGAGTAGATTTTGCCTTCGGTGTCGACGAGGAACACCGTCGGAATTGCCACGATTCCCCAGGACTTCGCGAACTCGTTCTTGCCTCCCTCGTAGTACTGCGGCCAGGCGATCTCCTTTTCCTTGACGAACTTCTTGAGATCGTCGAGGCCCCCTTCTTCCTTGGGTGCGTCGAGGCTGACCCCGATAAACTCCACTCCCTTGTCGTGGTATTCCGCATAGATCTCTTTCATCTTGGGGATCTCGCGGACGCAGGGGCCGCACCAGGTCGCCCAGAAGTCGACCACCACGACCTTCCCCTTGAGGCCCTTCATCGACACCGTCGACCCCTTGATCGCGTCGGTGAACTCGAGCTCGAATGGCTTGCCGATAGTTTCTCGGTTGCGACGCTCGCCTTCAATCTTCTCCGCGAATTCGGACTTGGGGTGTTCTTTGAGGATCCGAGCTTCAAGCTCAGCCTTGGCCTTATCATCCCGAGTCAGCGCGGCGGCCATGTACAGCAGCTTTGCGGTCCGAGGCTCCTTGGGCGCGATCTTGATGAAGTTCTCGACCGCGTTCAGATCCAGCGTTCTGTTCGTACGGGTCTCGACGAGCCTTACACAGGCCTTCATGAACATGGCCTCGATCTTGAGTTTCCGAGTTGGACCGTTGCCCAGGGCGTAGTCAAGCTCCTTGTTGAGCGCAGCCTTGTCGGGGCCTTCGAACAGCATTGTGCCCCAGCGCTCCGCCATCAGCCCCGGGATTTCGATCCGGTCCGGATCGGCCTTGTACAGTTCGAGGATCAAAGCAGACCGTTTTTCGGTGGTCTCCTTGTACTTTTTGACAAAGTCTTGGATGTAGGCAGGGTCGCCTTTCTTGGATGGGTCCTCCACCGGGAGCTTGGTTGCTCTCAGCTCTTTGAGGATCGCTTCGGCCGGCCGGTCGGCCGCCATCGCCGTGCTAGCGGAAACCACCCATCCGCCGAGTGTCACAAGCGCCCATGCCATCAACACACGTTTACGCATCGGTTGTTCCTTGGTCGATTGCTGAGGTTTGGTTCCTCCCGACGCCCTATGGTACAAAGGTATCGTGGGAGATGCCAGGGGACCGAGGTTGCCCATGGAATTGCCGTATCGCTTGTTCTGCACCGTAGAAATCCCTGGGCCGGCGCCAGTCCGCGATGAATTGGCAGGCCCCTTGATATCGAGGAACATGCCGCGTTGACGAGCGCCGTGCCAATCTTGGCCGATTTTTCGATCCGTCTGGCTTTCGGCCTGGCGATCACGATCCTTCTGCTCTCATGGAAGACCGTACCGCTGCGTTTTTTCCGGATCCAGATGCAGGTCGTCTTGGGCCTCTTGGTTCTCGCGGCGCTCGATCAAGCTCGTGCCGCAGGCCAGGGCCCGGCGCTCTGGACGGTGGTCGCGGGCGCCTGCCTGGCGTATCTCGCATCGGTCGCCTGGGGCCTGGGCTTGCCGTCTCTCGGAGTGGGGACGTCGGCCCTCGCTTCCCTTGCCGCGGCGGTTTGGCTGTCGGCCGCGTCTCAGCCGGGTTCGCCAGCCCTTTGGGCGATCAACGCGGCGAGCCGCGCAGGCTCCGGGTTCCTGATGGGTTCCACCCTAACGGCCATGCTGCTCGGGCACCAGTACCTGACGGCCCCGTCGATGACGATCGATCCGCTCAAGCGAGTTCTGGTCGTGATGGGGTGGGCACTTGCGGTGCGTGTCGCGTTCGCCGGTTTCGGCACTTGGGCGACCCAGCTCGCGGAGCTGAGCCCGGCCTTTGCACCGGGGGCGCCCAATCTGGGCACGATCTTGGCCGTCCGCTGGGGCGTGGGATTCGTTGCTTTCGCAGTCGCCGCGTTCATGACCTGGCGGACCGTCCTGATCCGGTCTACCCAGTCGGCGACCGGCATTCTCTACATCACAATGATCTTCGTCTTGTTCGGAGAGTTGACCTCGCTGGTGCTGGCCGAGCCGGGAAGGGTCATTCCGTAGCCTTGGCCGCGGCCGTTCATGAATTGTGTTGATGTTCGTCCTGGATTTGACCGATTGCTGGCATTTGCCCCCAGGCGCGTCTATCTCCCCTGGTTGAATCGATTACAATCGAGGTTGACGCCCGGTGCTTCCGCGCTGGGCTCTGTCGGTTCCTGCTGGGCTCGCTTCGCGGGATGAGGCGTCATGGAGCTCACATATTCGTGTCCGGGCTGCGGCGCCGTGGGTTACCTTGCACACGTCGAGACGACGCGCGAGGCGGCCTGCCGTCACTGCGGGGCGGCTCGGCGATTGCGTGCCGAAGCCTTCGGACAATCGGGGCTCGAGGCCTGCCCGTCGTGTGCAACCACCGATCTTTACATCCAGAAAGACTTTCCTCAGGGCCTGGGGCTGTTCATCGTCGTCGTGGGTTTTGCGATCAGTACCATCTTCTGGTATTACGAGATGCCGATTCCTGCCTATATCGTGCTGCTGGCCTCCGCCCTCGTCGATATGGCGCTTTATTACACGGTGCCGGACGTGACGATCTGTTACCGCTGTCTCTGCCAGATTCGCGGAGCCGGGTCCAATCCCGAGGGGCGGTTCTCGCCGTTCGACCTCGCGGTCGGCGAGCGGTATCGTCAAGAACGAATCCGTGCTCAACAGTTGCGCGACCTGGAGCGGTCGACCGATCGAACGAGCGCAGCGCCGTGACGGGATGCGCCCCGCAAATGGCGAGTCTGCTCGCGGCCTCTTGCTTCTGTCCTGTCGGGGCCTGCGGCCGTTGCGGCTTGGCCCGAGCTTTGCGTGATTGACCGACTGGAACGATCGAGACCTCTGGACTTGAGGTGCTGCCACCGCCGTGGACGAGCGCCGCGCTCGAATCTATGATGATTTCCGAGGGGTCGTCGAAGGGGATCTCTACTTCGAGCCCCTGGATCGTGCCGCCGTACGCGCACGATGCCAGTCTCTACGAGATCGATCCCCTCGGGGTGATCGTGCCTCGCCACGAGCACGACGTCGTCAACGTGGTTCGTTATGCGGCCGAGAACCAGCTTCCTGTGCATGCGCGGGGTGCCGGTACTGACACTGGCGGCGGGGCGCTGGGCCCCGGACTGGTGATTGATCTCGAGCCGCCATCTGCGCAGGATCATCGCGATCGGCGCCGAGCACGTGGTGGTTGAGCCCGGCGTGGTGTTCGAAGTGCTCAATGCGCATCTCGCTCTCCTGGGGCGACGCCTGGAGCCGGCTCCCAGCGACAGCGACGTGACCACCTTGGGAGGAATGATCGCAGTGGATGCGGTCGGTGCCCGGTCCTCGCGGTATGGGCTCGATCGGCGATCAGGTCGATCGGCTGCGCGTCGTCTTCGCGCAGGGCGAAGTGGCCGATCTCGGCTTCGAGCGGTGGCCTGGCCTGGAGGCCGAGCCGGCCGACTTCAAGGACCTTGTCGTTCGCAAGCTCATGGTTCTCTTTCGAAGCTGCGAGGGCAGGCTGGGCCGTCAGATGCCGGCCCTCGTGCATGATCGCGCCGGCTACGCTCTGGCCCGCGCCGCCAGCGAGGCAGGCATCCACCTTGGCCGGCTCGTCGCCGGCTCCGAGGGAACCTTGGCGGTCATCCTTCAGGCCGTGTTGCGCACGGTCCCCGTTCCCGCCGGCGCAGGGGTCGTCCTGCTGCCGTTCGTCGGGCTGTCCGACGCCGCGGGAATCGTGCCCGAGCTCATCGACCCCCGCCTTCGCCCCGTCCTCGTGCGACCTGTTCGACCGGCGGTCGCTCAGCCTGGCACGCGACGCGGACCCCTCGTTCCGCGGCTGGATCCACGAGGCGGCCGAGGCCATCCTGACGGTTGAATTCGAAGGCGACGAGCCCGACACCGTTGTGGAGCAAGGTTCGCCTGCTTGAGCGACTGGGTCGAGCGGAAACGAGTTCTGGTCTCACCGCCGTTCGCAACCTTCGAGCGGACCGAGAGCCAGCGCATTGCTCGGCCTGCGCCGCCTGGTCGAGCCCTTGCTTGATGCGGTTTCCGCGGCCGCGCCGGCCCGATCTCGTTCCTCGACGACGTCGCTGTCCCCCCCGACAGCTCGCCTCGGTATTGCAGCGGATTCAAGGTCTGCTCCAGCAGCAAAATGTCACCTGGACGCTCGACGCCTATGCCGGCGACGGCCGGCTTCGAATCCGCCCGTTTCTCGATCTGTCCGACCCTGGCGACCGGGCCAAGCTCGAGCCGCTGGCCGTCCGCTTTTACGACATCGTCCTCGAGGCGGGCGGCACCATCTCGAGTGCCCAGGCCTGCGGTCTGGCCCGCACGCAGTTCCTCCGAAGAAGCAATACGGCGAGCTCGCCCAGGTGTTCCGCGAGATCAAAGACGCATTCGACCCGCTGGGCCAGCTCAACCCGGGGAAGGTGATCGGCGACGACCCGCACCTGATGCTCCGCAGCTTGAAGTCGTGGCACGTGGCTCCGCTTCCGACCGAGCCCGCGGTCGAGCCATCTCTGACGCGCTTCCCGGGGCAACGGTGAAATCCCCGCGGCAGCGGCTTCGCCAGGTCGCGTCTCCAGGCGCCACCGGAGGCAATCGGCCCCGGGCGATCCGGCCCGTCTCTTCGGGCGTGTCCGTGATCCAGCCGGCCTTGCGCTGGCCCGACCTCAGCCTGGTCGAAACGGCCTCCAACTGCCAGGGTTGCGGAACCTGCCGATCGCTCGATCCGACCTTGCGCATGTGCCCGAGCTATCGCGCGCTCCGCCTCGAGGCAGCCTCGCCCCGGTCACAGGCCAACCTGGTCCGCGAGGTCGCCACCGGCCAGGTCGATCCGCGCCTCTGGGGTGCCGACGAATTCAAGGCCCACGCCGATCTCTGCATTCATTGCAAGCTCTGCCGGACCGAGTGTCCCTCGGCGGTCGATGTCTCCAGCCTGATGCTCGAAGCCAAGGCGGCCTACGTCGAGAAGCACGGGCTGCCCACCAGGCGACTGGATCTTTTCCCGGATCGAGCTCTGGGCAAGGCTCGGCAGCCGCTTTCCCATCGTCGACCAATTTTTTGCTCTCGCGGCGCTCCGTGCGGTGGCTCCTGGACCGGCTGCTCGGCGTCTCGCGCCACCGCCTGTTGCCCCGGGTGCGGCGCATCTCGTTCACGCGCCGCGCGGCCCGACTCGGGTTGAGCAAGCCTCGCCCTCACCAGCCTGGCCCGCGGGTCGTCTATTTCGTCGACGTTTACGCCAACTACTACGACCAGGAGCTCGCCGAGTCCGTCGTCGCCGTGCTCCGCCACGCCGACGTCAACGTGTTCGTGCCGTCACCGTCAGCGGAGCTCGGGCATGGCCGCCTTGATCGTCGGCGACGTCGATCATGCGCGCGACCAGGCGCTCGTCAACCTGCGCGTCCTGGCCAACGCCGTCCGCGACGGGTACACCGTCGTCTGTTCCGAGCCGACCGCCGCGCTCATGCTCAAGGAAGAGTACGTCAAGCTCACCGAGGATCTCGATGCCGAGCTGGTCGCCGCCAACACCATGGACGTCGGCCAGTACTTGCTCGGCCTCGACGCCCGGGGCCAGCTCCCTCGCCCGCATGAGCCCCTGGACGCGCGCGTCGGCTATCATCAGCCCTGCCATCTGCGAGCGCTCGGGCGTCGGCAGGCCGGGTCTCGACCTGATGACGAACGTTCTCTCGCTCGACGTCGAGTTCATCAACCGCGGCTGCTCCGGCATGGGCGGCACCTATGGCCTGGCTCGCGATCGCTTCTGGACCTCGCTGCGGGCTGGCCGCGGATTGCTCAGACGCCTCCGCGACGACGACATCGAAATCGGTTCCACCGAATGCGGCGCGTGCCGCATCCAGATGGAACAAGGGATCACCGAAGCGGACCTTGCACCCGATCAAGCTGCTCGGGCTTGGGCTACGGGTTCAACCCGTCCCTGCGCCAGCACTTCAAAGACCACAAACATCCCCACATCATGTCTTGAAAGCAGCGATCAAAAATGGGAAGCGACAGGGGGCGGACGTCAAAACTCGCACTCGCGGGGTTCAAGGGCGCGCGGCCCCCGGGGCGACAGGCGCCGGGCGGAACGACTTTCCCCGTTTCTCCTCCGGCACTTCGGACAGATCGACGACGACGGCCTCGCCCTCCTTGATTCCCTGCGTGACCTCGACGAGCGTTCCATCCGTGAGTCCGAGCGACACATTGCGCAATTCGACCATGCCGTCGATGTTTCTCACGGCCACGTGCGTGGGCATTCCGGGAAGCACCGCTCGCGCCGGCACCGTGAGAACGTCATTGAGCTCGGCAACCACCATTTCGACTTGGGCCAGCATGTCGCGGCTCAGTGCCGGTGGGGGATTCTCTATCAGAACCTGTGCGGGGTAGACACGATCCGACCCGTCGAAACTCTCGCCCCCGGCGTTTGGATCAGGAGCGTGATGCCGTGGCGACACCTCTTTGACCACGCCGTCCAGAAGGCCGGGCAGTGCGTTGATCTTTATCTTGACTTGCTGCCCGGGCGCAACTCGCTCGATCATCGACTGAGGTATCCTCGTATTCACCAGAAATGGGCTATTCAGGTCGATGATCTGAGAGATCTTCTGTCGCTCCATGACCACATCGCCGACGTCGAGAACCGGCCTGCCGGGCCGATTCGGCACGTTGGCGTAAATGAGCAGGCCGTCGGCAGGTGCGACGATCTTGCACGCATCGATCTGCCGGCGAACACGTGCTTCCCTGCGATGCTGGAGGTCATAGATCGCCTTCTTCGCGAGCTCGTCCGCGCGGTTGGTGTCGACACCGCCTTTGAGCTCCTTGATGGTTTTCGGCCCGGTGTAGTTCACAAGCAGATTGAGCTTGGCCTTGGCCTGATCGAGGGCCATCCGCGCTCTGTCCAGAGATTCTTCCGCCACTTCCAACCGATCGTCGACGTCTAGGCCCGCGAGAACGTCCGCCGGCGTCATCACCCTGTTCCGCTCCCGCTCGGTGACGAGGGAGAGGATTGCTCGTCGAGCCTGGCTGGTTCGGTTCGCCCGTGCCTCAGCCTTCCGGATAGCTGATTCGGCGGCCGCCACCTGATCTTGGAGGGACCGTCTCTCCACGGGAAGAATCCCCTCGGAATACTCGACGACGGCCAGTTCTGCGTTCTCACGAGCGGACTTGGCCTTCTTGTAGGACGATTCGGCCCCTTGGACGGTGATGATCTGGTTCAGGAGACTGTCCGTGAGCGCCCGTGAGTCGAGCTCGCACACGAGCTCGCCCTTCTTGACCTCCGTATTCCCGGGATGGAGCGAGACGATCGTCGTCGCACCTTCGACCTGCGAGACCGCATCAAACGACCGGGACCGCGCCACGATCCCTGGCGCGAACTCGGTCGCACGAAGCTTGCCTCGCCGGACCGTCAACGTGGGGAAATCATCGGGGGAGGCTACAGCGCGCTGGCTCGTTTCAGCTCCGCCAGCCGTGCCTTTGTTCCGGCCCCAAAGTTCGGCTCCAGCGCCGGCCGCACCAAGGCCGAACACGATCGAGGCGATCTTGAACCATCGCGCGATGAACATGGCTTTGAGAACTCCCTGGGCGAGAACCGTAGCGGAGCCCGGAACGACTGCTGGAATCGTGGCGAGCTGGACTGCGGCCCGGCAGGTTGCTTCGACGAGTGTTCGAGAGAGCAGGGCATTCGGGACGTCGAGCCCGATGGCGCCGCCGAGCAAGGCCGGCGTAGGTGCCAGCCCACGGCGGCGAAACCGATCGCGCAGCCGTTCGCGTCCCCGTGCCAGGCGGCTCTTGACCGTCCCGATCGGCCACCCAAGGTGCCGCGCCGCCTGCTCGTGGGTGCACCCCTCCAGGTCGCACAGGACCACGGCCCTCCGGAACCGCTCGGGCAGCCGCTCGATCTCCTCGTGGACTGCCTGACCGAGGTCTTCACCGGCCGGATCTCCTCTCTCCAGAACCACTTCGGCCGCTGCCTTGCGCTCGTGGCTCCTCCTCCGTGCAGCCACCTTACGTGCGCTCGACGCCGTCCGGTACGCGACTTGATGAAGCCATGGTCCCAGCGAATCCCGCACCCATAACCCTCGGGCCTTCTTGACTAGCACCAGAAACGTCGCCTGAAACGCATCGTCGCTCTCGTGACAGTCAAAGAGCACGCTCCGGCAGACGCTGAGAACCATCCGGCCGTGCCGCTCGACCAGGATCGCGAAAGCCATTTCGGAGACATCGCCCCGGGCCGACGCGAACCGCTCCAGCAGTTGTCCGTCGGTCAGCTCCCCGAACGTCCCCGCGTCAAAGAGCACACGAAGGGGCCGGATGGCAGACCCGCTCTTTCCGCTCGCCACGAACGTGTATCTCCTGTGCCTCAGTTCCCCTCGCTATCAATAATGGAGCGCGATGAGCCGATGGATCCAACATTTTCAAGAGCCTTCCGTAGATTTCCTCGTCCCCTTTGCTTGCCTTGTTTTCCTCTTGGGCTGATTGCTGGAGCATGGCTCGCCCTTGACTCAAACCAACGATCCGGCTATTTTGCCCGGCGATTGTCCCGTCACATGCATGTCTTGAGTTCAGTCACACTGGGCCGAACCGGAGGCGGCTGATTTCCCCTCCACGTCGGAATTGCGCGTTTTCCGAGGGTCTCCGCGTCGCTCGGGCGGGGGCATCTCCGGAGTTCGATCTGCGTCCCTCGGGCGGCTTCGCATGTCTCTCGGATTCGATGAGTGGAAAACCGGTACATCGCGGGACGGCCCGTGAGTTCTGTCGGCCCGCAACACGTGCCGGTTGTTTGGGAGGAACCGTGCGAGGGTACGACCGATCCAGTCGCTACCCGCCTCGCGGCGTGTGGTTTGGTCTCATCCTCGTCATGGGGATGGTGCGCGCCATCGTCGCCCAGGAGGCGCTGGATGAGGAATCCGCGCGCTCGCCAGAGCGGGGCCATCGCCTTGGCCGCCGGCCGGGTGACGCACTGGATCGCGCCTGATGGCCATTGGGTCCTCCTTCAGGGCAATTCGTCGGTGCTGCAGGGTGTTACACGGCGTCCGTGCGCGCGAGGCCCTCGTTCGGATCGTGGACGTCTCCACTGATACCGACAAGATCTCGCAGCTCGAAGTCTATGCCGAAGGACAGGTGCGCGTTGACGGGAGTGACAGATCACCTCGCTCCACCTTCCACGCGGTCTTTCGTGCGGCCGAGGTCCACCTACGATGCCACGAGAAGAGCGGTCCGAACCGCGCTCAAAAACCCTCCCTTGCTATTGCCTATCATCCGCCGCTCGGGATTCCTCACTCCAAATCGGCCTGCCCTTGCTAAGGCGACCGCCGACACGGACCTGGTCGCTGCGCCTCTGCGCAGCGGCCCGTCGATCCTGCCGACCCAGGCCGTCGTCTCCAACTCTCCGGGCACACCAGTGCTTGAGCCATCCCTGCCCGCAACGTCGAGTGGCGCCAGACCGACAAACACGGGCTCCCGTGCGGCGCAGCCTCCGCCGACACCCAAGCTCGACTCGACGGTCCAGCAAGCTCAGCTCTCGGCGGCTCCTGCCGCCGGCACGGCCGCTGTTGATGGTGCGGCGGCTCCGGCAGCCGATCCGGAAGTCCGGCAGGCGACAGCCGCGCAGGTTCCCGGTGGTGCTCAAGGGCCCGCGATCGACTTGCCGCCGATCGAAGGCGCACCCGATGTTCAGGTTCCCAAGCTCCCGGCCAACCGGGACGACCTTCCTCCGCCGAGCGTTCAGCCATTGCCGGGAGCCGAGGGCCCGGTCTCGGTGCCGTCCCTGCGCGGCTCGACGACGCAGCCGGAGGGTGGGCGCACGAATCGCCCGCCGCCACCGCCCATCGTGCCGATCATGCCCGGCAGCTATCGCCCGACAAGCCTCGTTCCCCGGAGCGGACGAAAACTCGAGATCCACAAGCTCCCGACCACTCCGGATGGCGTCGAGATCTGGATCTGCCGCGGAGGAATCAACATCATCACCAAGCATCCCCGATTCGGCACGATCGACATCGAGTCCGACGAGGCCGTCATCTGGCGCGGTCCGGGACCGGAGAAGGGCCAGCCGATTCCGGGCCCCAACGGCGAGACCTGGGTCGACGACGCCCGGCAGCCGATGGAGGTCTACCTGGAAGGGAACGTCGTGCTCCGCCAGGACGAGAACAAGTTGGCCGGCAAAGGCGACCAGCGCACCATCCGCTCCCCTCGGCTCTATTACGACTTCCTCACCGACCGGTTCCTGGCCCCCAATGCTGAAATCGACATGTTTGCACCTTCGCTCCTGGCCCCGATCAAGATCAAGTCGCCGCGGCATCGAGCAGTTTCGGCCGGCCGGTGCAGTTGCCCAACGGGACCTTCACCCTCTCCGAACAACCGGAAATCCGCGCCGAACCCTCGACCATGACCGGCAGCCGCTTTCCCAACCCGGGCTACAAGATCACGAGCAGCTCGATTGACCTGACTCGGCTACTCCCGGCCGCTACCAATCCCGATCACTGGTCAAGAAGCCAGGCGATCCCGAGCGACCCCAACTCCGCCGCCCGAAGAGGACATCTGGCGGGTGGATGCCCGCCAGAACTTTTACTTCGCGGGGCCCGATCCCCCTCTTCTACTGGCCGCACGTCGTCCAGGACATCGACGACCTCGAGCCTCCGCTGCGCATGATCGGCTTCAACACCAACAACTATTTCGGCCAGCAGTTGAAGACGGACTGCAATGGCTTCCGGCTGCTCGGGCAAGCGCGGCCCAAGTTCATCGACCTCTGGAACATCGATGTCGACTACCTGAGCAGCGCGCACCAAGGACTTTCCGGCGCTCGGCAGCGAGATGGGCTGGTACGGCAGCGACCTGATCCGCGACTTACAGGACCCGTACCGCAAGGACCGCAATCCCTCCGACAACTTCACCAAGAACTATTTCGGGTACTTCGACATCTGGGGCCTCAAGGATGCGGGCGTCGACGTCCTGGGCACCGGGCCGGCGATCGTCACCAACGGTCCGCCCGGCGCGGGAAAGTCCGGGTTTCAGCGTAGCGACGACCCGCCGTTCCAGGAGATGCGCGGACGGCTCAATATCCGCCACAACCAACGCTTTCTTCCCGAGGACGAAGACCACCTCTTCGAAGAGCTGAGGCTCCAGCTCGAAGTTGCCTACGCTTCCGACCGAAATTTCATCGAAGAATACTACAAACGCCTCTTCGACACGGGGATGGACCAGGAAACCCTGGCCTATCGTCATCTGGCAGAAAGACAACCAGTATGCCAACCTCTGGACCGAGGCCAACCTTCAGAACTGGTACACCGACACCCAATGGCTCCCACGTGCCGATTACTACCGCCTGGGCGACTCGCTCTTCTCGAAACATGTTTAATTATTACACGCATACAGGTCTGGATTATGCAACAATCCATACCGACGTTATGGTGAATAATCCCAACTTATTCGCATTCCTTCCCTACGATCCGATTTCGAACACGACCGGGACGTTTTCCTCGGGGCGGTTCTACACGAACCACGAGCTGGACATGCCGCTCAATCTCGGCAACGTCGTGCGGTTCGTGCCCTACGTTCAGGGGCAGGCGGTCGGTTGGACCGACCAGCTTGGCGGCGGCCCGCTCGGCCATCTGCCGACCGGGGCCATGGGCCGAATCTGGGGCGCGGCCGGGCTTCGCGCCGAGGTTACGGCATGGAAAAGTCTACAACGGGGTCGAAAGCGAGCTCTGGAACGTGCACGGACTCAACAACAAGATCAGCCTGTTCGGCGATGCCAGGACCGCCTGGTCGAACGTGAAGCTCAACAACATCGCCGTTCAGGATGATCTCGACGACAATACCTATGAGTATGTTCGCCGCTATCTGGCGATCACCGAGCTTCACCGGCGGGCATTCTTGCCGTTTCCCTACGACCCGCGGCACCTGATTCTACGCCAGACCCTGTCGCCGATCACCGGAACGACCGACGTTCAGGCCTCGATCAACACCGTACAGATGGGAGTTCACCAGCGGCTACAAACCAAGCGGGGGCCCAAGGGCCGGCGGCGGATCGTCGACTATATGACTCTCGACGCATCGACGACGTACTTTCCGACCGCGGCCCGCGATAACTTCGGGACTCCCTGGGGCCAGGCCATGTACAACTGGCAGTGGTACATCGGCGATCGCACCAGCATCGTTTCCGCCGGCTGGTTCGACTTCTTCAAGCTCGTCGGCAGCACTCCTCTGAACAATAACCTGGTTTCGGGATACAACCCGAACGGCTCAACATCATCACCACCGGCGTCTCGATCAGCCCGGCCCCCCCGCTCCAACTACTACCTGGGTTATTCGATCATCGACACCGGCCCAATCAAGACCTCGGCCGCCAACGTCTCGATGAGCTATTGGCTGAGCCCGAAGTGGTATGGTACTTATTCGACGTCGTACGACTTCGGCGACGCCATCCTGCTGGCCTCGATGTTCTCGTTCACACGGATCGGCGCCGATTACATCACGACCATCGGTCTGTCAGTCGACCCTCAGCGACTGAACAGTTTCAACTTCGGGGTTCAGATCGTCCCGCGGCTGAGCCCCGGCATAGGCGGCGGAGGGCGACGCGGGCTCGGGTGGATTTGATACGCGGTTTGCTCCCACTCAGTGACCTGACCTGCCCAAAGGCGTCGGCCATGAGCGATCAAAAACGTTCGAACGAGATCGTCGCCGCCGACGCGCCGCTGAGCATCGAGCCGGCGGCGCCTCTTCAGCCCGGTTTCGATCGGGACGAGCGCGTACCGGATCTCGATGACCCGTCGGATCTGAACGCACAGGCTGACCGTCGTAACGCCCGTGGCAAACTCGCGGCCGGCTGGCGTGGGCTCAAGGCCTCGATCCGAGGTGACTCCAGCTTCTTCGCGCACGGCTATCGCGGCACCTTGATCGCCCTGACCGCCGCGCTCTTGGGAATCGACCAGCGAGGTTGGTGCCTGCTGATCGTCGGCGCTTGCTTGGTGTTGATTGCAGAGCTCGCCCACAGCGCCGTCGACACCTTGGCGCGAGCAGTCGGTGACCCCGACGAGCCCCGTCTCAAAACCGCCCGCGAGATCGCAGCCGCGGGGGTCCTCGTGGCAGCCTTCGGCTCCGGAGCCGTCACGGTCATCGTTCTCTCGTGGAAGTTCGCCGAGCTGCTTGCCGGTGGCGCGTGAGTCTATCAGGAGTGGTATCGCCTGGTACGCCGGCCGCCGATGAAGCTCTCGAATACAAGATTGCCAACTTCGTCGGTCGAGCAGTAAGCGGCAACCCCGCGCGACACGCGGGCCATTTCCTCGACAAAATTGACCAAGCCCAGATAGAAGTAATCTTCGATCAACGCGAAGCTGGAAATGCGGATGCCGACGTTGGCGCAGTTTCTGGCCTCGGCGAGGGTGTGTTGAGCGGTCTTCTCGGCGGGGGGATAAATCAGGACGACTTCCCGCCCCTCGATGTGAGCAGTCGGCTCGCCATCGGTGATGATGATGATTTGCTTGTTGGCAGCGGGCTGGCGTGAGAGGACGCTCCGGGCCAGGCGAAGGCCGGCATGGATATTGGTGAAATGCTGTGGAACGCGCCCGAGTGGGTGATCGAGGTCGACCCGAATGTGGACCCGGCTCTCGAACAGGCTGACCGGCTTGGGCGCCGAGCTCAAAAGCTGGCGCTCGTTCATCAGGCTGGCGAATGTGTAAAAGCCGATCATCTGCAGAGAGTCTTGGGGGTAGCGGGCTCGAACCATCGCCTGGAGGGCGAGGGCCACCTTCTTGGTCATATAGTACTTGCCGTAGCGGCCCATCGAGCCGCTCATGTCGATCAAGACCACGGTGGCGCATCGGGTCTGATACTCCGTCTCGTGGACGACGTAGTCATCCGGCCCAACGCGGATCGGCACCCCACCTCCCTGGCGAATGTAGGCGTTCTTCAGGGTTTCATGCAGATCGAGATTCGCCAGGGAATCACCGTAGACGTACGGCCGCGTGTCCTCGAGAGGAACACTTCCTTCACCTTTCTCGTGGGTGTCGTGTCGGCCCAGCGCATCGCGGCGGAACGACTGAAACAGATCCTCGAGCGCCCGATTCTCGATGCGCCGCACACCGCGAGGCGTGATCCGCCACTGGCCGTCGCTGTCCTTCTCGATCAAGCCGTCCTTCTGGATCAGCTCGATGATTTCCGGAATCTCGTCCTCGAGCTGGTCGAGGTTTTCCAGAACGCGGTCGCCGCGCTGCATCAGGTATTCCGCGAGCTGGTCGAAGACCTGGTCTGCCGACTGTGGCAGGAACTGCTGCGAGCCATCCCACCGGGAATACTCAAAGAGCGGCATTCGGCGGTCCCTCTTTTTGCGATCCAGGCCAAGATTCCATACCGCGCTCTAGCGACGATACGATCGAGTGCCCGATTTGGCCGATTTGTTGAGCTTGTTGTGAACGTGCAGCCCCTCGAGAATGAACTCGGCCGCGCTCGAACAGGCGATGTCGCGAGCGTCGCGCTCCGCCAGGTTGTTGATCGACGCGGCCGCCAGCTCGTCAGCCCGCTTCCGAAGGCCCGGGATCTTGCCGATGCGCTCGAGCACAGCGCGGGCAGGAACGTCGTCGCCGATTTCCACGCTCTGCCCCGTCTCAAAATGATCGACGATCGGCCGCAGCTCGCGGGTATCAACGTGAAGGGTGAAGATATTCTTGACCGCTTCGTCAATGATGCGGTGGATCAGCTTGTCCTCGTGTCCGTCGTCTTCCGACATCGTCAGCTCGAGCTTGCCGCGCGAGCTGGCGGCGGCAAAGCCCAGGTCCGAGACCCGGGGGATGACCCAGGGCTCGTGGTGCACGATGGCCCTTCTCTCGGCATTCGAGACCACGTTCTCCAGGTTGGCGATCGACATGCGCACCGATACGCCCGACTGCTGGTTGACATGCGGCGAAGACCGCGCCAGCCCGCGCGATTTCCTCGACAATTTGCTTGATGTAGACCGGGATCGCCACCGTGGTCTTACTGTTGCCGCGGTCGAGCCAGGCATTCTGGTCGCTGATCAGGATGCCGATCTCGCGGGTGAGCGGATAATGGGTGCGGATGACGGATCCGATCCGATCTTTCAGCGGCGTGACGATCCTCCCTCGATTGGTATAGTCTTCCGGGTTGGCCGAGAAAACCATGCACAGATCGAGATCGAGACGCACCGGGTAACCTCGGATCTGGACATCCCGTTCCTCGAGCACGTTGAACAGCCCGACCTGGATCTTGGGTGCGAGGTCGGGCAGTTCGTTGATGCAGAAGATGCCGCGGTTGGTGCGGGGAATCAGGCCGAAATGCATGGTGAGCTCACTCGAGAGGTAGCGACCCTCGGCATGCTTGATCATATCGACCTCGCCGATCAAGTCGGCGATCGTGACGTCCGGTGTGGCAAGTTTTTCGTGGTAGCGGTCCTGACGGCCAATCCACTCGATCGGCGTCGCATCGCCCTGGGAGGTGACCAGGTCGCGGGCGTACCGCGAAACCGGCGCGTACGGGTTGTCGTGGATCTCCGAACCGGCGATGATCGGAACGGCGTCGTCGAGCAACTGGACAAGCTGGCGAAGCATCCTCGTTTTGGCCTGCCCGCGCAGACCCAGGAACAGAATGTCGTGCTTGGACAGGATCGCATTTTGAACCTGGGGCACCACGGTCTCGTCGTAACCCAGGATATCGGGAAACAGCGCCTCGCCCGCGACGAGCTTGGCGATCAGGTTGCGCCGCATTTCATCCTTGACCGGCTCGATCCGATAACCGCTCGCCAGAAGCGTGCCCAAGGTCTGCGGCCGATCCACCGTCATCACCATCCTGCCCCTCCTCTTGTGGCCGATTCGCCCTGCGCCTCTCACAAGCCATTCCCATGCTAGGGGGCCGGCCAGTGGAAGTCAACGAGACGCGACAATCCAAGTGTGCACGTATGTCGGACCAGCCAAGGGAGGTATGGAATACCGGAAAGCCGCAGGCGCAACTTCTGATGTTGGGTCTCGAAGTCTTCGCTGAGACGGAACCACAAATCGGCCCAACGCAACGACCTGGTAACCCGGGTCAGTAATCGAACAGGCGGCTCACGCTCTCGCGGCGATGGATCGATTGGATGGCCTGAGCGAACAACCGGGCGACGCTGATGACCGTGCAGCAGGAGGGCAGGGGCTCAAAGCGGTATTCGATCGTGTCCGTGAGCACCAGTTCCTTGATTGGGCTCGCGGCGATCTTGGCGGCCGAGCCGTGCGAGAAGACTCCGTGCGAGACGCACGCATAAATATCCTTGGCGCCGCGCTTCTTGCAGCCGACGGCCATTTCGATCAATGTGCCGCCGGTGATCGTGAAGTCGTCCACGATCAAGACGTTTTTGCCCTCGACCTGGCCGACGATGCTGAGCATCTCGGCTTTCTCGTCGTGCGTGCGCCGCGTCTTGTTCCCGAAAACGACCGGGGCGTGCATCATCTCGGCAAACTTGTAAGCCTGCTTGCCGAAGCCGACGTCGGGCGCCGCCACGACGAGGTCGGGTATCTCCTTGGAGCGGAAATAGTCGACGAACACGGGCATCGCGTACAGGTGGTCGACGGGGATTTTGAAGAACCCCTGAATCTGGGGACTGTGGAGGTCGAGAGTGAGAACGCGGTCGGCGCCCGCCGCCTCGATGCAGTCTGCGCAGACGCGGGCCCGGATCGAGACCCGCGGCTCGTCTTTCTTGTCCCCCTTGGCGTACGAGAAATAAGGGATGACCGCCGTGACCTGCGTTGCGCTTGCACGCTTGAAAGCGTCGATCCAGAACAGAAGCTCGACGAAGTTGTCGTTGACCGGGTAATCCGTACCTTGAACGATGAAGACATCGCGGCCGCGCACGTTCTCCAGAACGCGTACAAACACGTTTCCCTCGCTGAAAACGTGCGTTTCCGACCGCGCCACGTCCATCCGAAAGTAGTCGCAGATCGCCTTGCCCAACTTCGGGCTGGACCTTCCGGCGAAGACCTTCAGCTCGCCATAGGGATCGGTCTTCTTGGATGAGTCGTCATTGCAAATCAGCGATTTGTCCATGCCCACGGTGCTTGCTCCGCCAGCCCGGTCGTTGGTCTGCCGCCAACCTTAGCGGATCACGCATTTTGCGTCACCACGCGCCGCCCGCGGACGCGATCGCTCGTCCTGAATTGCGGAGTTTATATTAACAAACGGCGTGCGAAACCGCTACCCAGCGCTCGCCCACGGCCGGAGAGTGTTCTTTCGCGGAAACAATCGCGGGTTTGGCCTGCCGGCGGCCCCAGGCTGAAAAAAGGAATGCCGAACCCACGCGGCGTGGTTTACAATGCTGGCAATGAGATTCAGGCGCCGCTGTGGCGCCGAGTCGAACAGCCCAGGCACCACGACGAGGTTCCCGGCATGCGTCATCATCACTCCAGGGCTCGCTGGCTGATCGCGGCGGCTCTTCTGTTTGCTGTCGCCACAGCGTGCACCTTGGTCAGCCGCAACGTATTCTGGAGCAGTCCTTCATTCGCCGCCGAAAGAGACTTGGGAATGAGACCCCAGCTCAAGCGGGCTTCTTACCGTCAGGCGGTTGCCTTGAGCCTTCGAGGTGGCGTCGACTGGATCAACTCGAGTCCGCTCACGCTGACCGAGTTGCGCGGCAAGATCGTACTGCTCGATTTCTGGACTTTTTGTTGCATCAACTGTCATCACATTCTGCCGGAGCTTGCCAAGCTTGAGGAAAAATACAAAAACGAACTGGTCGTCATCGGTGTTCACAGCCCCAAATTTGAGGCCGAGCGCGATACCGCGAATGTCCGCCACAAAGTGCAGGAGTACCGGATCAAGCATCCCGTGATCAACGATGCCAACATGACGCTCTGGAAGCGGTTTGGGGTGAATAGCTGGCCGACGTTGGTACTGATCGACGCCGATGGGAAGTTCGTCAATGGTTGGGCCGGAGAAGGTAATTCTGCGGCGATTGATCGGGAGATTGGAGAGCTCGTCGAGCTGCACAAAGCCAGGGGAGAGCTCAACCTCGCCCCGCTCAAGTTCACGCCGGAAATGGAACGCTCATCGAACGGCCCCCTCTTGTTTCCCGGCAAGGTCCTCGCTGACGGAGCCGGCAAGCGATTGTTCATCACCGATACCGGCCATAACCGGATCGTCCAGGCCGGCCTCGATGGGACCAATCCGGTCTCGATTGGAAGCGGCGAGGAAGGCTTCGACGACGGTGACTTCAACAAGGCGACGTTCAACCGCCCGCAAGGCATTTACCTGGCGAACGATACGCTCTACGTCGCCGATACCGAGAACCATGCCATCCGCAAGGTCGACCTGAAGGACGGCAACGTCACCACAATCGCCGGCATCGGCAAGCAGGCGGCCCGTATTTACCCGGTGGGTTCATCCGGGCCGGCCAAGACGACTCAGCTCTGTAGCCCGTGGGACGTGATTCAACTGCCTGGCGACAAGGCGCTTTATATCGCGATGGCCGGCCCTCACCAGATCTGGAAGCTCGACCTCGCCACGGATGTGATCGCTGTGTTCGCCGGATCCGGACGCGAAAATATTGTTGATGGCTTCGCGGAATCGGCGAATTTTGCCCAGCCGAGCGGGCTCGCGACCGACGGCGAAAACCTGTTCGTTGCCGATTCCGAGGTCTCAGGAGTGCGGGTGATCACAGGTATCCAGGAAACCAAGGGACGGGGACCTCTGGTTCGGACCATTGTTGGCGAGGGGCTGTTCGTGAACGGCGACGTCGACGGCCGCGCGGGGAACGTCCGCCTTCAGCATTGCCTGGGGCTCGCTTATGCGGATGGGCATCTTTACATCGCGGATACCTACAACAACAAGATCAAAGTCAGCGACCCGAAGGCCCGGACCGTCAGGACCCTCGTCGGTAACCGCAAAGCCGGCGATTCCGACGACCCGCCCCACTTCTACGAGCCGGGCGGCCTGAGTGCGATCGAAGGCCGGCTCTATGTCGCCGACACCAACAACCACAAGATCAAGGTCGTCGACCTCAAGACCCACGCGGTCAAGACCCTCGCACTCGAGGGCATGTCGCCGCCCAAGCTGGCCGCGCGGGCCCCGGTGTTTCCCAATGCGAAAACATTCGACGTCCCACCAGTTGATGTGCCGGCCGGCAAGTCCGTCGCGGTCACCGTGTCCGTCGTCATTCCCAAGGGATTCAAGCTCAACGAGGAAACTCCGCTGACCTGGCTCGCCGAGGTGCCCGACAAAACCGGCGTCCTGGGACCTGAGCTGCGGCCCGAAGGTCAGCACATCAAGCCTCCCGCTACTCATCTGGAGATCAAGATTCCACTGGCCATGCCCGCGGAAGCCGGAGAGAAGCTCGATCTCCGCCTGTCACTCAAGACATTCGTCTGCAGCGAGAAGTCGAGCCTGTGCATGATTCAAAGCTACATCTGGAACGTGCCGATCACCTTTACAGCAACCGGAGGAGTCGACCAGATCACCTTGAGCACGGCAAAGGGTCTCTGAACTTCACGGCAAAATCCTCGTGTTGTCATGTGAAATCCAAGGCTTAGCCGGAAGGGCCGCCGGTGCTCGCGTCATCGAGCAATCGCAGACCGATCGGCAGCGAATCGCCCAGAGCCTGGACTTGCTCGTTCGATTCCAGCTCGTGATATTCGCGCACCGGCCTCAGAGCAAGCTCATCGGCTCCCAGCTCCCCGAGCCGTTTGAGCACCGCGCTTCGAAGGGAATCGTCGAGGTCGCGGGCGCGGTCGTTCGCAACTCTGGCCAGTTGCACCAAAGCAAAAATCGCGTCCCCGGTCTCGCGGCCGGGGGCGGTCGATCGCTCGAGCAGGGCCTCGGTCCACCGCTGGGCGGTCTCCTTGCGGATGACCGTGTTGGCCGGCCCGTATAACGGCACGCGCGCACCCAGGCGGCCCAGGCACCAGAGGACAAAGGCCGCGGGAGAAGGCTGCTTCAGCTCCTTGAGCAGCGCATCGCCCAGGGATTCCTTGACCTCGGGAGCTGTGCGCTCGAGGCTGGCGGCGCAGCGCCACATTTCGGCGAGCTCGTGGGTTTCCGGTTTGGGTCGGCCGGCCTTCCTGGCGGGGCTTGCTCCCTTGGCCGGCAGCAGGAACGGAGCAAGCCGCCGGTAGACCTCCTCGTGATGGGGCCGCGAAAGCCCGGCGGCCACTCTCCGCCAGAGGATCCACCACTCGGCCCAGCATTGCACATCCTTTGTGTGCTTCACCCCTTGATGGAAGACCGGCCACAATGCCTTGATCCGCAGGTCGTCGAGCGGAAACCCCCGTCCCGGCCGCAGAAAGAATCCGGCCAGATTGAACCAGCGTGATTCGTGGCGCGGGCTCTTCTGGCGCTTCTCGGCTGATTCGAGAAGAGGTTCCCAGAAAGCCCGCAATGCCGACGGCGGCCACTGGTCGCGCGGAATCTCGATGATCTCTTCGAGCCGCTTGACCAGGCGCGCGGGCTCGGCGTCCGCGCCGGGGGAGGGGGGCACGTTGGCCTGCGCGGGCGCCGAGTAATCAAAGGCCGCGCGGATGGCGGCGATCGCCAGGTCGAGCTCGGATTGTTCGATGACCACGCGGTCTGATTCATCACCGACGATCTTGCCGGCCGCGGTGGGCTGTCCCGCGGGTCCACGAAGCTGGATCTGAAGCCGCCAGCGGCGCAGGTCGGTGCGCGACTGGCACCAGAGCTCAATGGTGCCGACTTCGGTCACCCGCGCCGCCAGGCTGACCGGCGCTCGCTCGGCCCTGGCCTTGCGGCTGACGCGCATCAGGCTTTGCAAGGGCGGCAGCTCACGAATCGAGTCGGGATCGGAGCGAACCAGGGAACCCGGCCGGTCGTCGGGCCGGACCGAGCTGCTGGCCAGCGGGAAGACGACGGGCTGGCCCATCAAGAGATCGAAATCATGGCCGGCGATCGCGATCTCCTCGCCTTCCTGCGCATCGCGGGGGACGACGCACAGCCACGGCTTGTCGCTGGCGCCGGTGTCGAGACCGACGTAGAACGACCGTGCCGTGCCGCCGCCGATGCGAATGCCGCCTCCACGGCGGACCACCCCGTAATAGGCCGCACCCTGAGCCACGGCCAGGTCGAGCGAGATGTTCGAGAGCACCCGCGGGGAGAATGCCGGTCCCGGATCGGCGGCGAACCACGAGGTAACCACCTCCACGATCCGGCGGCGGACACTTTCGGGGGTCAGCGCGCCGCCGTTGAACAGGATCGCATCGGGACGAGCCGGACGGTCGCCGGCCAGTGGATCAACCGGGCTAACGGCCTCGGCACGATGCCGCCGCAGGAAATCGCTCAAGTGCTTGGGGACGGCCGGATCGGCAACGAACGGCAGCCCGAACTCCTGCAGGCCGATTCTGGCCCCCCGATCGGGCTGCTCGTCGCGCGCGACCTTCGGGAAAAACCCTTCGAGTGCGATCGAGTCGACTTCGCTTCTCGTCAGCTCGGCCTGGATGCTGCCGCCGATCAATCGGGAGCCCCGACCGGCGATGGTGACCGGCCAGCGCTCGAGCGCCGCAAGATGGTCCTCCTGGCCCAGCAGCTTCTCCTTGGCCGTACGGCAGGCGGCCCGCAATGCGCTCCATTGCTCCAGATCCAACCGCACGCCTCCCAGTTTTTTTTCGACGTGATGAGCCAGTGCCAGGTCGATGTTGTCGCCGCCGAGCATCAGGTGATCGCCCACCGCGACCCGCCGGAATCCCGGCCCGGTCGGCGTCTCGACGACCGTGATCAAGCTGAAATCGGTGGTACCCCCGCCGATGTCACAGACCAGAATCAGCTCGCCGGCTCGAACTTCGCGCTGCCAGCGATCATGGTGCGAGACGATCCAGCAGTAAAACGCCGCCTGGGGCTCTTCGAGGAGGGTGACCGAACCAAGCTGCGCACGCCTGGCAGCCTCGATCGTCAGCTCCCGGGCCGCCTCGTCGAACGACGCGGGGACCGTGAGCACAACCTCCTGCTGCTCCAGGCGAGACGACTCTTGATCGCGGGCAAAGCTGTCGTTCCAGGCGTCTCGAATGTGCCGAAGGTAGGCGGCCGACGCCTCCACAGGCGAGATTTTCTTCACTTCGGGCGGGCTGCCCCAAGGCAAGATCGCAGCCTCACGGTCGATTCCGGAATGGCAAAGCCAGCTCTTGGCGCTGGAGATCGAGCGGGAGGGAACCTTCGCACCCTGCAAGCGGGCGAATTCGCCGACAATCCACTCCGCGTTCTCGCTCCAGGGCAATCGGGCCGCCCCGGGCGGAAGCTCGTGGCCCCCCGGTAAGTAGAGGAAGGACGGCAGCATCGGCCGGGGTGCTGTCTCTCCGGCGCGACCAGTTGCGGCACTTCGAAATTGCGAATGTCGGCGGAAGGCCGCTCGCGACCATGCGTATCCACGTACGCGACCGCGCAATTGGTCGTTCCCAGGTCGATCCCGATCAAGTAACGTGACCGACTCATACCGCGCCTTGAACTCCGCTGGAACAGGGACCACGCATTCTCGAAAGGCTCCGACCGACGGATCGATCAGCCCAGAACGAAGTTGATCAGCTTGCCGGGGACCACCACAACCTTGCGGATGGTCTTACCGTCAAGAAGAACGGCGATCTTGGGGTCGTCGCGGGCCGATCGTTCAATCACGTCAGCGGTCGCGCCCGCCGGCACGACAACCCGGCCGCGCAGCTTGCCGTTGATCTGAACGGGAATCTCGACCTGCTCATCGATCAAAAGCGCCGAGTCGAACGCCGGCCAGGGCTCGTAAGCGAAGGTATCCTCGTGGCCAAGAAGGTGCCAGAGCTCCTCGGCGATGTGCGGAGCCATCGGCCCGAGCAAGAGCGTGAATGTCTCCATCGCGCTGCTCGGCCGAGTTTCCTGCGCCGTGAAGAAATTCACGAATTCCATGAGCCGGCTGATCGCCGTGTTGAACCGCAGACCTTCCAGATCGTCGGTGACCGCCGCGACCGTCCGGGCGACAACCTTCGCGTGTTCGGCGGAAAGCGCGACGGGCCGGACCCGGGAATCGAGGCGCAGGGTATCCGCCTCGGAGTCGACGATCATGCGCCAGGCCCTGGCCAGAAAGCGATAAACCCCTTCGACTCCCTTCATGCTCCAGGGTTTGACGGCTTCCAGCGGGCCCATGAACATCTCGTAAAGTCTCAGGCTGTCCGCCCCGTACTCCGCGACAATCTCGTCAGGATTGATCACGTTGCCCCGCGCCTTGGACATCTTGAATGCCCGCGCCTCGACGCGGACGCCTGGCTCGGCCGCAAGCACGAATCCATCGCCCTTCTTGACGACCTGGGTCTCGGAGAGCTTGGTCGCAGTGATGCCCGGCCGCGCCGCCTCGTCGGGACTGACCCAACGCCCGGCGTCATCGCGGTAGCCGGTGTACTCGGTCTCGCCCAGGATCATGCCCTGGTTCACCAGCTTCCGGAACGGCTCGACCGTACTGACGAGTCCCCGGTCGTAGAGGACTTTGTGCCAGAACCGGCTGTAGAGCAGGTGCAATACGGCGTGCTCGGCGCCCCCGATGTAGAGGTCCACCGGCATCCAGTACTTCTCTTTCTCGGGGTCCCAGGGGTGCTTGTCATTCTTGGGATCGAGATATCGCAGGTAATACCAGCACGAGCCAGCCCATTGCGGCATCGTATTGGTCTCGCGGCGGTGAGTTTCCGAGTAGCGGCCCCAGTCCTTCGCCTTGGAGAGCGGCGGTTCGGGCTTGCCGGTCGGCTTGAAGTCGTCGAGCTCGGGCAAACGAACGGGCAGCTCCGATTCGGGAACGGCCCGGGTGCGATCGCTCGAATCGAGCACGACGGGGAACGGCTCGCCCCAGTAGCGCTGCCGCGAGAAGAGCCAGTCCCGCAGCTTGTAATTGATCATCTTCTTGCCGATCCCGCGCTCTTCCAGCCACTGCGTGATGGCCGCCTTCGCATCGGGTGTCGGCAAGCCGTCGAGTGAGATCCCGTCGTTTCGTGAATTCACGGAGACCCCGGGGTCGGCCTCGGCTTGAGCTAGCGGCGAATCAGCCTGATCCAGGCTGGAAGCGACCACGCGTATGATCGGCAGCGCAAACGCCTGGGCGAACTCAAAGTCACGTTCGTCGTGACCCGGGACGGCCATGATTGCTCCGGTGCCGTACCCCATCAGCACGTAATCAGCGATCCACACCGGAATCAACTGGTTATTGAGTGGGTTGGTGGCGTGAGCGCCGATGAAAACGCCGGTCTTGGTCCGGGACAGGTCCGTGCGGTCGATTTCACTCTTGGTCGCGGCTTTCTTGCGATACTCCTCGACGCTCAAGCGATGGCTCGGTGTGGTGAGCTTCTCGACCAGCGGATGCTCGGGCGCCAGCACCATGTACGTGGCCCCGAACAGCGTGTCGGGCCGCGTCGTATAGACACGAATTGCCTCGACTTCGTCGCCGATCATCACCGGGAAATCCACTTCGGCACCCTCGCTGCGGCCGACCCAGTTGCGCTGCATGTCCTTGATCGGCCGCGGCCAGTCGACGTCTTCGAGATCTTCGACGAGCCGTTCGGCGTATGCCGTGATCCGCAGCATCCACTGGGTGAGCGGCATGCGCACGACGGGATATCCTCCCCGTTCGCTCTTGCCGTCGATCACTTCCTCGTTGGCCAGTACGGTCCCCAGCTCGGGACACCAATTGACCGGGACTTCCGCCCGGTACGCCAGCCGCCGCGAGTCGCGATAGGCTTCCGGGTGAAGAGTGCCAGGCGGAATCGGCAGCTCGGCGATCGGCCGGCCCTTGCCTTTCCTGCACCGCCCGTCGCCGTCGGTCCACTCGAAGTCCGGGTCATACCATGTGTCGTAAATCTTCAGGAAGATCCATTGAGTCCACTTGTAATACTGAGGATCGGTCGTATCGATCTCGCGATCCCAGTCGTAGGAGAAGCCGAGCGATTTGATCTGGCGGCGGAAGTTATCGATGTTGGTCTGGGTGGTGATCCTGGGATGGGTGTTGGTCTGGACGGCGTACTGCTCGGCAGGGAGGCCGTATGCGTCCCAGCCCATGGGGTGCAAAACATTGAAGCCGCGCATCCGCTTGTAGCGGCACAGGATGTCGGTCGCGGTGTATCCCTCCGGGTGGCCGACATGCAGGCCGGCGCCGCTGGGATAGGGAAACATGTCGAGGATGTAGAGCTTGGGCCGGGAAGGGTCCAGGTCGATGGCGCGGAAGGTTTGATTCCGCTCCCATTCGTTCTGCCACTTGGGCTCGATCAACTGCGGGTGATACGCGGGCATTTCTGACGCTCTCCGGCCGCGCGACCGCCCGATGGCGGGCGTGATCGGCCCTTCCTGCCGGTCGCTCCGCTGACAAAAAAAGCCCGCCGGGTACGTTCGGGGGCCGCTCGTTATCGTTGAAAATCCAGCCTAGCATAACGTTGTGTCACTTGTCTTTCCAGATTCCGGCGTGGGTGGGTGCCCGACCTCGTTTGCAAGACCTTGCCACGCCTTGATCCTTGCTTGGCAGGATTCGGGGAAATCATTTCCGGATTGCCCCGTCGCGTTGCCCCGGAGGTCCCGTGTATCGCGTGAAGGCAGAAAAGCTGGTTCGAGGCTGGCAGCCGCGCGGCCAGCGACGGCCGCCAAGACCGCCGCGCAGGCGAATAGGAAGATCAGGCCGACGAGCAGCTCTCGCGCAAATGGAAGCCGCCCCATCGCGTCGTCTGTACAGCCGGCCATGTTTGAGTCATTGTGTCCAATTTCGCAATCAGCCGCATCGCGATCGTTTGGTTGGATGCTGATTGCGCCAGATCGGGGTTATCTGGTGCGGCTTGGTGAGGGTCATTGGCTTCGGTTCGCAAAAATCGGGGAGCGAGGGACGCATTGTTTTCTGCCGCTTGTCGGCGCTCGGTTTGCGGATCGATGGAACCGGACGGGTTGTCCGTTGCCGGTCGATAGTCATCCCTTTGCGGATTGTTCGAGTCGTCCGGTGTGGACTCTAGAATCTCAGGTTGCGGTAGGGTGGGATCAGGGCAATTGTCGGTCTCCGGACGGCAAGACTCGGGAGCGGCTGGCGTGTCGCCTTGATCGCCGATCTCGCCGGCTTCGAGCAACTCCTCGCACCCATTTTCCTCGGCGGCGCGGCGAAACTTAAAGAATTCATTGATGGTGCGGGTGAACTTTCGATGGTTAGTCGTTTCGTACCGCCTCTGGAGCTCTCCCTCGTGGCTGTCGTCGAACGACAGGCAGTCGGCCCGGCGCGCCTCGTCGCGCACGGCCCGCTCCTGGGCTAAAGCGCGGTGCGCCTGCACGCGCTCGACCGCCCGATCGACGATCCCGATCAGCACTCGCCGGGCGTTCTCGTGGTCCATCGCGTTGATCATATTGGTCCATGTTCCCCGCACACGCCGGGTGTAGTGCTTGTACTCGGTCGCCCCCAGGTCGCTGCGGATCTCAGAATACGCGTTGCCGCGCAAGGAATTGAGCGACCAGGCCGCGACATAGAGGGTCGAAATCTCCCTGGATTTCCAACAGTCGATGGGCTGATGACCCAGTAGCCTCACTGCCATGAATTTATGGTTGCCCTGCCAGGCCCCTCCTTGCTCGAGGAGCGCCCGCAGAGCCGACCACTCTTTGAGCATCCAATCGCAGCCGTGAACGGTGGTGGAGAGCTTCCGCACGATCCGCGCGGGATCGTCCGGGTCAATCGCGGTTCCCGAGTGGGAGGTCCGCGGCCCGACATGATTCCACGGGATCGCGCCGAGATCGCCGCGGGCACTCTGCGATCGTGGAACAGCCGGGCGCCCAGGTTGTAGACCTCCTCGAGTGCAAGATGATCGGCCCCTTCGATCGCCGATGTGAGCCGCGCGGTCTGGGCTCGCACGACGCGGTCGTGCATCCACGATGCGTGAGCGATTTGAGCCGTCAAAATCGTTTCAATCCGGTTTCTCGGCACAAGCGTACCTGAGACGTCGGCCAGGAGCTGGTGATACTCCGCGGGATCCTCGCTGGGGATGACCACGGTCTTGGCCGTAAGGCCATGTTTCAGGCCGTTCAGACGCGATACGGCACGTCCGTTCACTGTCCTGGCCCCGGTCGACTTGAGGCAGTTGCGTCGGTTTGCGTCTATGCGCCGCTGAGATGTCGCCATGGCTCGATGTTCCTCGTTGTGAGACTCAAGGGTTTAGTGTGTGAAGTCGGGACATGGGTCGACCCCAATCGCGACGGCGGGAAAAGGTCTGAAGTAGGTCAGGCTTTCGAGCCTGACGGTTTGGCGTAGGTCAGGCTTTCGAGCCTGACGGTTTGGCGTAGGTCAGGCTTTCGAGCCTGACGGTTTGGCGTAGGTCAGGCTTTCGAGCCTGACGGTTTGGCGTAGGTCAGGCTTTCGAGCCTGACGGTTTGGCGTAGGTCAGGCTTTCGAGCCTGACGGTTTGGCGTAGGTCAGGCTTTCGATCCTGACGTCAGGCTGGAAAGCCTGACCTACGAATGCACATTTCTTGGTTTGCCGCGGCGTCTTGCGACGATCGCGACCGGGCGGCGACTTTGCCGCGGATGACCGAGATTCTGCTGGATCAGGGCACAATCTCAGCCCGGTTTGTTTGGCCGGAGGTCAACGGGACGATGTGGCCCGCTCCACGCGGCTTAATGACACGTGAATGAATACATTATGCAGCGCGGCGCCCGGAACCTGGCATGCTACCGAGCGGTATATTACCCGACGCGCGGCGCGATGGGCTTGGGAAGCTTGGGGATGCGCTCTTTTCCACAAGAAAGTTGGGCGACACTACGCGGCGCACGCTCAATCCCAAGTTGGTGGACATCCGTTGCCGATCCATTTGGGCCGGTGGCTGCGCCTGCGGAGCAGTCCAGAGCGATGAATCGAGGTTCGATCGGCCGTTCTCGTATTCATTCTTATCATGCCAAGGACTGCTAGAGTCGCGCTTGGTGGACAGGTTTATCACGTCCTGAACCGATCGGTCGGGCGGATGCATATGTTTCGCAAGGATGCCGACTTCGAGGCGTTCGAGCGGGTGATGGTGGAGGCACACGATCGGCAACCGATCCGCATCCTGTCGTATTGTGTCATGAGGATGAGATCAGGGCTTCGCTGTCAACATGGCCGGTGGAACGCCCCACGAACTGGACGGCTCGCTTGAGCGCACCGCTGACGACCAAAGAACGAGACCGACTGCGCCTGAGCATGGAGCGAGGACGACCCTACGGCGACGACGAGTGGGTACGGCGAACGCTAAAAGAGCTTGGCTCGGAGCACACCGTCCGCCCGGAGGGACGGCCGCGCAAGGTAAGCTAGCCTGGGAGCGATCGAGTTCGCCAAATTCGTGCAACACCGGAACGCAAAACTGTCCGCGGCCCCGTTTCTTTCCCGTTTCTTTCCCCACGGAGATGGGAAGCCACAGATTCACACTGATAGACACTGATCAAAGATGGTCAAGGCGTTTCAACCACGGAAGGCGCTGATCGACACGAAAAATCAGGCCTACCCGGCATTTCGGTGAGGCTTTAAATCAGCCATTGCGTCCTGGGGCTATTCCTGCTTTCCTGCGTTCCTCATGCTGCGTGAGCGCGGCTCCGGTCCGAGAGCGCAACAGAGTCCGCTGTTTGCCGGTTGTGCCGGATGGACCGCCTCACTCGATCCCGTTGGTCGTTCCTCTCGCCGGCTTTCTTCATCAGCCCCCACCGCCCGAGACGTGTCCCCGTATTGATTCATCCTTCACCCTTCATCCTTCATCCTTTCGTCGCCCCCCTGTCAAGTCTCGGATCGACGCCAGAATTCGCCGTAACTGGAGCGGGAACTTGTGCTTCTATGATCCGAACCATTTCGTCGAAATTGGGTTCGTTTGTCGCATTTTCGCTCATTTCGCCCCGGTCGGTCATCGCACCACCGTACGTCGGGACGGCGGCGGCATCGCTCACACGATCGTGCGGCGTTCCCGCCAAGAACCGGTTGACGCTCGTCGTCGATCCCACGCAGTGAGGTGAGGAGTCAGCGCCGACAATGGCCCATCTACTGAATTCTGACACACAAGCTCGCCGCGGGCTACTTTTTGCGCCGCTTTTCTCAGGCCCGTAATCGGATCAACCCGGGCGGCAGGCATGGCCGCGCCGACGGTCGGAATCGGGAGCGGGCGGTGAGTGTTCGTATCCAGCGGCTATCGTGTCTTCGAGCACTCGCCGGCTTACCCGGTAACACTCGCGCGGGTCTCGACGAAGAGGAGCAGAGACACGAAAAAACGGTAGACAATCTAGCCACAGATGCACACAGATGCACACGGATAAGCCAAGCGAACGAGCGGGTGATGCAGACAGACTGACAGGGACACACCGATCTAGAAGGACCCGATCGCGCGTGCCGATCCGTCGGCCAACGGCGCAAGGGCGATCGGGCGGCAGGCTCGCTTGACGGTTTACGCTGGCGTTCCGCGTTCCGGGGACACCATACCTAATCAGTGTCGGGTTTCTGGAGCCCGGCGGACGCAGTCGGCTTGCGGGTTGGTCGCGGCTCTACGAACGAGAGATCAGCGGTCGACGGCGTTCGTGGCAACATGAATCGCCTCCTTGTCGCGGCGATCGATGTCTTTACGGAAGAGGATGTAGCGACGCCGCAGAACCTCTGCTAGCGCGATATGAAGCGACGAGCCGGGTTCGAGTCGTCGCAATCGATCGAGGACGACCGGCTCGATGGCAAAGGACGATGCAGGAGACAACTCGGTCTGCGGGCAGAATGGAATCAGGTACGACTGGGTGATGGGATTCGTCGTCGCAGCGAGCGCGGCGGAAATCGCGTTCGCATCGGCGAATACACCGTGCTGAAGGTAACCTCCGAACCCCGCTCGGCTACGAAGCTGCGTGAGCGCGGCCGCGAGTTCGACCTCACCGCGGCGCACGCCGGCGAGCAGTCGAAAATCAAGAAAGTCTTCGAGTACGCTCACGTCTCGCCAGTCTGCGTCACGTTCTGTTTCCTTGCTCCGGATGAGGTCCGGGAGGCCGAGGAATGCGATTTCGCGGCTGCCGCACCGGCCGCGTTCGGCGCGGGCCAAGAGTTCCGCGTGCGACGCCAGGAGATGGTTCTCGCGCGAGAACTCGAGCCACTCATCCTTCCCGTCAGGCAGCGACCCGATGCGAAATCGCCGAAACGCGTGGGCCCGCCAGGACGGTCCCTCGATGGCGGGTCGACCGCCAAAGAGCCCAGTCGAGCTCAACCGCGTGGCGAGGTCGTCCCACTGGTCGGGGGAGACCTTCAGGTCGAAGTCGTTCGTATTGCGGGCAAGCCCGTAAAACCGGACGGCGTGCCCCCCCATCACCAGGCAGGACACGCCCACCGATTCGAGAGCGGTCACGATGTCACCCAGCCGCTCCTCGGGGGTCATCGCAGATCGTCCTCACGCGGGCGGCTGCCACGCGTGCGGTAGAGGACCAAGAGCGGGTGGCGCCCCAGCTCGTCATCCGATAACGGCGTCCGGAGCAATTCGGTGACTGCATCGAGAGATGTGTTCAAAACGATCTCTTCCGCTTCGGACACCGTCCCGGCAGCCCCAGTGACGAGCAATCGTTCCACCGGGTCGGTAAAGTGGCTGAGGAACACATCGATATTCTCGGCTTGGGACTTCTCCATCATGCCTATTCTACCACAAATGCTCGGGCAGTCCGAGGGCGAGCGCCCGACACGAAAAAACGGTGGACAATCTAGCCACAGATGCACACAGATGCACACGGATAAGCCAAGCGAACGAGCGGGTGATGCAGACAGACTGACGGGGACACACCGATGAAGAACGACCCGATCGCGCGTGTCGATCCGTCGGCCGACGGCGCAAATGCGATCGGGCGGCAGGCTCGCTTGACGGTTTGCGCCGGCTGCATTTCGCTTGATTTCAACGTTCTATCCGCCCGACGTTTTACGCTGGGTCCGGTCCGCCTGTCGTTCAAATGAAGACCGTTTACCGGATCTGATCCCACGAACTCGAGTGGATTCTTCCAGAGGGATCACGGTGACGGCGGCCATCCCAGCGGATAGCAGCCGTACACGGCTTCATACGCCTGCGCCGTTGTCGGCGCCGGGCACTTCAGAGCTTCCTCGATCGCCTCGCGGTACCCTGCGTCAAGGGATTCACGCAGCTTGGCCAACTTCTGATCGTGCTCCTTTTCTTCCTCCTGCTCGGCCAGTGCTTCGGAGGGAGAGTAATTCGCCCAGTCGGGCTCCTGTTTTTGCTCCAGGGCCTCCTTCAGCGGCCGGAAGTCGATCGCGTGCAACCGCGGAAAGTGGTAGATCCAATCGAGCCGGCGAAGGCGAAGGCGGCGGAAGATCATCTGGTAGACCGGTCTGAGGTCGGCTCGCTGCGCCACCCAGAGCGTCCCCATGTAGAAATTCATGTAATCGTAATGCTCCGCGCCCGTCTGCCGATTCAAGATATCCGCGAGAAACCCTCCGCTGGCCCGGAACGAACCGAGATCGAGCACCCGGTGATCGAGCGCAACGACCTCGTGACTGTCGGAGAAAACGTCCCAGAGGCACTGCCCGACCAGCTCGCGGATTTCCTGTTCAGCCTCGATAGGACGTTCACGAAAGTCTCTGGCGACCTCGTCGAAGGTGGGTTCCGCCGGCACGGGGCGCTGATCGTCCGGCCTTCGCAGGTTGCCAAGGTTGCGATGGAATCGGACGGCCTCTTCATAGGTTTGTGCCGGTGACGGATGGAAAACGGCCAGTAGCGGCGAATTTTCCCAGCCGCCTGGTGCAATCTCCTCCAAGACATCCGGGCCGGCGAACCCGTCTGGGTAAAGCCGGTCGAATTCCGCCTCAAGCTCCGCTTCGCTGTAGCGATCCGTGTCGAAGTTCGTCATCGTCCACCTCGATCGTCCGTGGCACCCTATAGTATGATGCCGCTGACGATCTTCGGTTCGCTTGCGATCCGAGGATCTTCAAAACTCGATCAATAGGGCTCGAAGAACGAGGGCTGCGGGTGCCGACTGGGCTTCATCAAGACGTCGGCCCGTCGAGGGTCCTTCAGGTGCCAGGCAAATCCGCCCGTGGCCTCAGTGATCTCGAAGCAGCCGGCCTGGCTGTGCTCGGAATTCAGTGGCTCGCAGCTCACGATCTCGACCGAACCAACCAGCACGCCACGAGGCAGGGCATCAACGTCAATTCCTGACTCGGCGGCGATGCGGGCCTCTTCGTCCGGCTCGATGCGCTGCAAGCCGGCGTAGATGTGGACCCGCTCGCCCCTCTTGTTCGTGCACTTCGGCCTGGCCTCGACCGTCTTCAGGCCACGCAGGATCAACTCTGCCCAGGGCTGTCGGATGCTGAGGGCTCGCATTGGTTTCTCACTCCTCTCACGTCATCCCCAGCGCCTTCATCGCCGCCGTCATCGGATCGGCGTAGAAAATCGGATCGACCCGCTCTATTACATCACCGGAGACTTCGAGGAAGTTCCGCTTGTTTTCCAGCGGTACAAGTGCCCGGCGTGCTCCGTTATCCATTCCTACCTGAAGCGGCTCGGACAGTGATTTCACGGACTTGATGTTCCCCTGGATACTCAAGTCTCCCAAGATCATCAGACCCGGCTGGACCGAGTGCCGTTTCACCGCCGAGAAGACGGCCACGACCAGTGCAATCCCCGCTTCGCACGGGACGCGATTACTCAGCAGGTCGATCGCCTCCACATGGAAGTCGGTCGTGTCCACCGCTTGGGCAATGCCCATCTTCCCTTTCTGACTCTGAAGATAGGCGAATGCTCGATTGATCGACTCTCGCATCGGTCCCTCGATGCCCCCTGCGATCTTCAGCTTGCCCGTACCCGGCGCGCAGCCGACCTCGATGCGGTAGAGCCCTACCTTGCCCTGATCGTCTACCGAGGCGGCGTAAACCGATCCGGGAGCTAGCGGGTCGGTTGAGATCATCTCCTTGCCGCCCTGCTCGGGAACGCCTACGAACCGCTCTTCTCGGGACTCGTTGTCGATGTAGCTGAACGAGGTCTGATGGTACTCGAACGAACCCATCTTCTTGAGTTGCTCTTTGACCCGCCTTCGCCCTTCCAAGGCCATCTCGACCAGCTCACCCAGCTCGTGACATGAAAGCTCACCGTGCGGGTAGAGCAGCTTGACCAGCCCCGAGACCGTCTTGCGAACCGCTTTCACGTCACGGGCATTGAGATGGGAACCCAGCGAGAAGTGCCGGTCGATGACCTCGGTGAAATTGTGCTTGCGCAGCTCTCGCAGTGCCTCTGCCAGGTAGTCCACCACGAACCCGTAATGGTCCGTGAAGTACTCCACCCGCATCTTCGGAATCTCCCACCCCGGGATGTAGTAATGAATGCGGTCGAGAAATGCCATGTCCTCCCGGATCACATCCGGCATGGGCACGAACAGGTGCGACGACCGGACCATCACGTCGACGGGCTGGTTGGTGTTTCCGAACATGGCAATCGACGCCTGCCCCGAAAGTGAGTCCTTCCCTCGGGCGAACATCCCCGATTCGCAGTAGGTCTTGAGCGTCGTCACCACCTCCTTGGGCATCTTCTGGAGGTCGGCGACCTCATCGAAGGCAATGGCGTCCCAGATCCCAACCAGGCCCATCTTGCCGGTCGCCATGTTGTAGAAAAGGTTTGCGACCGTCGTCGGACCAGTCAGCAGGATCACGTAGGGCGAGAGTTCCTGGTAAGCGTAGCTCTTGCCGGTCCCGCGGGGACCAAGCTCGACGAGGTTAAAATTCGCCTCGCAGAGCGGCAAGAGGCGAAGCAAGAACAGCAACTTGAGCCGGCGCTCGAAGTGCGATGGCTCGAGTCCGATGCTGCGGATCAGCAGGTCGATCCACTCATCGCTCGTGAACTGGCCGCGGCACTCGCGATACTCGTCGAAGTCAAAGGTAGCGAGCTGAATGGGCTTGAGACCATCGATCCAGAATGGACTCCGCTTGCCGGTCGCTTCTTCATCGTACTGATGGCGGATGTCGACCTGGGCCCAGACGCCCCCCATGAGCAAACGGTCGAAGTCTCGAAGATAATGCTCCGGGATGTGGACGAACTTGTGCCCGAAGTTGACCAGCTCTGCCCAGTGTTTGTCGTCGTCGGAAAGGTAGCGAACCTTGACCTTGTCGATCAAAGTATGCTTGCCTTTGTCCTTCACGATCGACTGCACCTTGTTGGCCTCATCGGGCCTGACAAAGTTCGACGTCAGCGTGTTGTTGACGACCCGGAGCCCGGCGTCGATGGCGGCCGGGTCGTCGGTGGCGCAGTACTTGCCGAGCAGGTACTCGAGCACGAAGACCGGGACGTTGGCACCGACCTTCACCTTGCGGACCAGGTCCTTGCGGACGACTTTGCCCGCGAAGATGGTCGTCGATTTCTTGTCCAGTTCCGGCATCGCAGCACCGCTTTACATGATGTTGGTCACTTCGATCTTATCCATGTTAGCGAGTTCCGCCCCGCTGGTCGTATCCAGCAGGCTGATGGAAACCGTCTTTTGACCGATTTGCTCCACCTCGACCATGAGCGTCACGGTATTGGGCTCGATCTGCTTCGCGTCGGCGGTCGCAGGCCGAAGCTGCACATCGCCGGTGGCCGGCTCGAATCCGTAGGAAGCGCTGACCGGCTCCGATACGCATTTGCCTTTGGCTCGAATCTCCACACGGACCTTGGGCGGCTCGACTCCAAAGAGCCCGCTCGCTTGGCCCGAGACCTGAACGGAGAAGTACCGGGTTGAGAGCTTCCTCGATCCAGGCGCCAAAGTCCACGAAATGCCGGTGGGCGGAGCCGCCAGGCCCCGAGCCGCCGGTGTCATGACGACGATGGGGATGATCAGTTCCTGCGGCGAGAGACCGCCGTGGAAGTAGGCTCTGGCGCCCCCCTTGGACTTGAAGCACGCCAGGGTCCACGGCGTCGCGATGTCAAGGTCGCTGTCGATTCCCAGCGACGCAAGCGACGTGCGCAGGTACGACGGCTCAGACGTCCCTCCCACGCCCAGCCAGACCCGCCGGTGCAGATCGGCCGTGTCGCCGCCGGGAGCTTCGATTTTCATGTCCTCACCGATCTCTTCGCCGAAGAGATGACCATGGTCGGCGGTCAAGATGATGGTCTTGATCCCGAGACCGGCGAGCACGCGGAACCCGCGCCGGAGGTCATTGAGCACGCCGTCCATCTGCCGGCGTGTGTGGTGGATATTGTCTCCCTCGCCAAGCTCGTCGATCTCCTGTGACGTGATCAGAACAAGCTGCGCGGCTGCGATGCCATCCTTCACGCGTTTGGGCGGCTTGGGGAGCAAGTCGTCGAGCTTCGCATCAAAGACGGGGACACCCGCATGTTCCTTGAGAAAAGCGACTCGGTCCATGCGGTTCTTGATAATCGACCGATCGATTTGCAGGCCAAGCTTTCCACTTCCGACTGCGACGACCTTGGCGGACTTGCCAGCCCGCGGCAGCAGGGCAGCCATTCCAATCTCGGTGATCGTGGGAATGGTGCCGAGCGCTGCTTGAACCGTCAGTTCGAAGTCGCTCTCCAGCAGCCCCGCCAGCTCGCGGGCCATCTCGAACCGCAGGGCGTCGACCCACACATACGCAATTCTCTTATCACGGAGCTCTGGCCTCACGTGCGTCTCAAACACGTCGAGCTGCCGGGGCAACCCGGCGATCGGATGCTTGGCCTTGCTGAACGCCGTGACGAAGTGCTGCGCCAGTGCCGAGCCGACCTCGGCGTACCGCTGCTCGGCCCGAGTGATGAGCTGGTCCAGTGCGTCGTGCTGCCCATCGGCGGGGAAATCGAAGTTGTATTTCCGCGTCTCCATGTGCCGGTGGTGCGTGTCGAGCAAGCACCACGGCTCGTCGTCGCCGGCGTAAGCCTTGACGAGCTCCGGAACGGTCTTCGGAGCCGTCTTGATCGCCTTTTCCACGCGGTCGGCCTCGATCAGAACCCGGGCGGCCGAAGCGACGAGTGCCCAACGAGCTTGAACCGCGGGGAGCACATCGGCCCAGAAGCGGGTCATGCGCCGCTCGGCGAGATGGAGTAGTTCCGGAGTTGCCGCCTCGACAAGTGTTTTCTCCGCATGGGCCAGCAATAGCCGCTCGACGCAATGGAACGTCTCGTTGTCCTCGAGCCTCTCGGTGGCAAGGTCGAGCTGACCCAGGGCGAGCTCGTGTTCGACTTTGTTGGCTGCGGCCACGTAGCTTTCTCGCACGTCCCGATCATTGCGCCAGGTTCGAGCGAGTCGTACACAGACTTCAATGCCGCCCGGGCTGTGTGCCACGGGAACCGACGAAAGCTTGGCCGGCACCTGGTTCCGGAGCGCGGCGAAGAGATCGGTGAGCAGGACGTGCCGCCTCAATTTCATCCGCCAGACTGGCAGGCTGTCCGCCGCGGGTAGTTCGATATCGAAGCTGATCTGGAGGAGGCGGCCAAGCTGCGGGGCGGCGTCCTTTTTGCCGATCTGGTCGTCGTGCTCGTCGCTGTGCAAAAAGGCGAGGGCGACCTCCTGGGGGTTGGCTGATCCGAAGATCAGCGCCAGGACGCCGGTCGAGAGATCCTTTCCCTTCTCGGCCAGCTCATTGAGGTCGGCCAGCGACAGCGTGCCCGCCTCGACTTGGCGCTCGATGTCGGCGACCTGGTCCTCACCGAGTATCGGTTTGAGAGCGTTGCGGCCAACCACGGACAGCCGCGTGTTGCAGACGGGGGGTTGCTGCCGGGGCTGCATGATGACGCCGGCACTTTCGAGCTCGACCAAGGCGCTGTGGGTCTCGGTCCGTTCAACGGGCACGTAGACGAGCAAACGTGGCGGCTGCAGCTCGTTCAAAAGCGGGTCGATCTCACGTCGAAGCTGGAAGAAGGAACCGTCGTAGTTGGCGATTGTTGTGTCTGGGAGCGCAAGGCTGGCGGCCGCGTGCTCGTAGTCGCCCTCGGGGTCATACCAGACGACAAGGCCATGGTCGTCAACTTGCTTGGCGATCTGTTGGAGCAGGTATTCGGTCACGATTCCAGGCATCAGTCAACCTTCTTCCTGATGCACAGGCGGGAATAATTCAGTGAGCGACGACCGGAACTCATCCAACTGCAATTCGGGGCGATAGTAGGGACTTTCCCGCAGCCGCAAGATCCCTTTACTCGTTGGCCCAGAGAAATACTCAGCCACCAGTCCACACGCTTCAGCAATCTTCGGCACGTCCTCGTTCTCGTTGCGAAGCGCCTTCGCCTGTTCCCATTCAACCTCAGTGGTAGTCGCCAGAATCGTATAGATGTCTAAAGCGTGATAGCTGCCGTTGTCTTTGCGCACGTCGTCAATCCGATCTCGAAAAGCAAACAGTTTCATCAGCACAAATGTGAAGGGATGAGGCAGGAAAACCGTCGCAGAACATGGTGTGCCATGACTTGTATTGCCGTCGATCTTGACCGGCAAGAGACGCTCTTCGAGAGTCACGGCTTCTTCAGTAGGGTGCGCGTGCAGGCCGACGGACCTCCTCGGTTTGATTCTCCGCGAGTCCATACGCACCGCGTGCGGCGGAAAGCTGTGGCGAGGCCCTGTGAGCAGGTCGATCTTGATGCTGCCTTCATGGCCGCCTGTGGGCCCAGGTTTGGCGAATTGATAATACTTCGCCGTTTCGATGACTTCGTATCCCAGCCGTTTGATCGCCGCTGACAGCGGCTCAAGTTTTTCGCTTTCGGTCAATAACTCCGCACGAAGAAAAAGGTCCAGATCGTTTGTTGCCCTGACCTCGGGCCATTGCAGCAGTAGGGTTCGATCGCCCGTTTTTCGAACGCGTTCCCGCTTGAGGTAAACCCCGTACCCGCCTCCGACGATCAGCCTCAAATCGTCGTCGCGCGTTTCGTGCAACAGATCGAGAAGGGCTGTCTGGAGGTCGGGCATGGTGATCATCGCGAGCATCCTTCCAGGCGGTTGAGCAGGAAGCTCCGCACTTGTTCGGCCGTATCGCGGTCGCGCTTATCTCCAGCCGCGAGCTCCAGGTAGGTTTGCACCGGGGAGGTCCAGACGAAGCCGTTTTCGTCGCGAGCGTCGAAATAGACCGATTGCGTCTCGGTCTCCAAGAGTTCAAGGTTGGGAAACCGATCATCTTCTTTCCCGGGTAATCGCTCCAAGATCGGTGCGCTGCGCGGGCAATACACCGACAGCATGTCATCGCGTTGCATGACTGCGTAGCGCGAGACTGAAGTCAAGCCGGTCGCCACGACTGGAGCTATTGCAACGTCGGATCGTTCGCGAATGACGCGAGTGAGCTCATCGCGTCCACAATCGACCTTCATGCGGACCCGGTTGGTCACGAGAGGCTTCTCGTAGTTTTGGCTTAGCCGATCAAGCAACTTGTCTGCCTGCAAAAGTCGGACGCCATCGCGGCGGTCGACGATCAAGTCGTCCTCCATTCCTTTGAGCGCCTTCGACACCGTGCCGAAGCTCATCGGCGTCTTGCCCCAGCGCGTGACGAGCATATTGCGCGCGTTCACTTCTTCGAGTAGATCCTGAACCTCCGCGTACGACGGCTTTGCCAGGAGCGCTCTGCCGACCATGGATGTGTTCTTGCGGTAGACATTCTTGATGGCCGAGTAGCTAGGGAACTGGTTTTTTGCGCCGTTTCGATACACCGAGAACCGACCGGGCACAACGACCACACCGTTGCCGCAGAGGTCGACGCCACTGAGACCTTTTTTCTCGAGCTCGGCGAGCTGGGTGTCGCGAAGGTAGGGCATCACGATGAGCGGTAAGCACCCCGGGGGCGCCGTGGTGTCGAGGGCGCGACGAACCGATTCTTCAAATGCCTTGGGTGTCGACACCGACTTGCATTCGACGACGAAAACCGCCCGTTCGTTGGCCCAACGCCCCTCAACCATCAGGTCCCACGGGAGATTTCGGGCGGCTGCTCCCGCGTTTCCGACGGGCGCAAAGCGCAATGGTGGCAGCTCGAGCCGGCCAGTTCGCAGCCGGTCGATCACCTCTTTCTCGGTCGGTGGTTTCCGGATTTGTTCCATTTTCCTGTTCTGGAAAATAACATATTCCAGGAAAACTCACCACCCGTTGTGGTCCAATCTGCGCGCGGCACGACGTACCTGATGCTGTAGTCTAAATCGTGACAAGCACTTGCGTCGTTTTCCCGATTTCGACCAATTGCCAGGCTGGGAAAACCGTCGAATTCAGGAAACCCAACGCCCAGCCTGCGGCTATACTCGCCGTGGTGACCGATGGGACATTCTGAGCCCCGGGGGGGGCGGGCGTCTCGCCCGCCGTCTGGCGGCCGGGACGGCCGCCCCCCCGACAACCGCGAAAGGTCTCTCTGCAGGCCGCTCACACTATAACGTCCTCTGGCGAGGCTGCCTGCCGCCGATCTGTGCCGGTTCAAGAACAAATGGCGGGCAAACCGGATTAATCGCGCCCGCGCGATTTGGAATCACGCGAGCGCGATTTCGCGCGATTAGTTAAGGGGCGTTGGTCGTGGCGCGCTCCTCTCCAGTTCGACGTAACGTATGGCCGCTTACGAGGTTCTTCAGCGGCCGGCTAGCCTGATCTTCGCTGATCCGGCACAGTTCTGCCGCGTGTTTCCGCATTGAGCTAACTACCAAAGCCCGTGGGTATCATTAGTGACGAACCACAGGAACGCGCGTGTCGAGCAGCAGCCTCACGGCATGTACTCCTCGAAATCCTTCAGATGCTCGTCGTCCTCGACTGCGAGAGTGATCATCCCCTTGCAGTTTCCGGGCAAGCGCGGTCTCCCCTCTGAGGAGCGTTGGCCGACCAGCTTCGCAACCGGCTGTTGGTTTTGCGTCAGAACGATTTCCCCGCCGGGCGCAGGCTGCCTATCAGCTCGGCCAGTTTGGCCTGCGCTTCTTCGACGGTGACGGTTGCGGACATCGATAATCCTCCACTGTATCTCGGTCGCTGTACGGCGCCATTTCGCGTTGCGCGGCCAAACCGAGCAATGTGGGCGAGAGCGCATGCACCGTCCCGACGACACGGAGTTTCAGGTCATTCTACAAAACCGTGTCAGGGCTCATGGCTCGTTCCACCTTGCGGTCTTCTCCGCGCCGGCCACGGCCGGGAGGGGCTACCCATCCACTCCATCGTCACGGTCGTCTTGATTCATGTCCTCTGACCACGGTTCCCGACGTTCGTAGGCGGTCCAGCAACCGTTGGGCCTGGGGAACAGCAATACGACACTCCCGTGCTAATCCCGGAGCTGTCGCTCGGGGATATGATCTCAGGTATCCCTTCGCTTGCTTCTCGACAGCTCGCGCGATCAAGGGCGCGTGGGCGTTCAGGAAGTCAAAAGTCATTTGGTCCTCACTGTACCCGATGAACCAGTGCTGCCGTTGGCGCACAACGGCCTCGCCGTCGATGAGGTCAAGGCGACGAAGGGTCGCCTCGGCTACCTCGCGGAGGGCGCCGGGAATCTCGTGGGTGGCAATCAGTTGAAGCGACGGCAGAATCACTTCAAACCAGTGGTCCTCGACTTCAAAGGGATCCAGGCGCGCGTCGACGTCCATGTCCTTCTTCCTGCTGTTTAGCCGTTGCTGAGCGAAGCGGAAGTTCGCCCAATCGTAAGGATCGCCTCCCCGCTCGATGCTAACGAAATGGTCGACGGTCCCCCCTGGCTCGTAGATGCAACTGTAGGCGCATAGACTGAGGAATGCGTCCTGCAACTGCGGCAGAAAATCCGTCCAGTAGTTGGGCGGCCGCAGCTTTCTTCCCCTCGGGTCGCGCGTTTTCCGCCAGTGCGAGCCCCTTCTACTAATCCATGCGAGGCCTCGTCTTCGGCAGCGTTCCTCGTATTCACCCGGAGCCGGTCGTCGCTCGAATCGCATCATGGCTTGCCCGCTTTGACGTGCACGATCCACCTCGGCCAGAAAGGATCCAGTCCGGCGAGAACTCGTACAAGCTCGCGGTGAATTTGGTCCTTGGTTCGGAGCGACTTGGGGAGCTTCGTTCGATCGCCACGCATGAACGCCTCGGCCACCTCGATCGCGTCCTCCGCCTCTTTGGAGCGAGCTTGGCGTAAACCAAAGATATCCGAAGTAAGCCATCCTACCGCGTCACCGTGCATCGCCCAGGGGAGCTTTCGAAGCGAGACATCGGTGGCACCCTCGTCGAGCTCGAACAAGAACAGGGAATCGGCCTCTTCGTCAAAGTGCGGCTCCATGGAGGCCAGGACCAATGGAGAGTGGGTCGTCGCCAGGATCTGCAAGTCGCCCCGCAGGTCCAGCGCGTTTCCCACCTCGAGGACTGATGGCAGCAGTGTGCGCTGCCAACGAGGATGCAGGTGTGTCTCGACCTCATCAATCAAAAGTACAATGCGACCGGCCGGCTCCTGACCCCGCAATTGGGACGCCCTCTTGTGTTCGACCCACGCCCACGTCAACAGATAGGCGAGACTCACGATTCGCTTCATTCCCGCCGACGCATGCACCACCGGGACGTGGCCGTAGGGCATTTTCAACGTTGGAACATCCCTGACGTCGGTAGCCGAAAGCCGAACGGAGTCACCGATTCCGACCGGTTCTCGTGGGTTGCCTGCAAGCTTGTTGACGAGTCGATTGAGCACCTCGAATGGAGAATCCGCGGGGCCACTGCCTCCCTTTGCCCTACCTCGCGCCCTCTGGGTCTGCTCAACGGAATGCTGAACCTCCCAAAGAGCCCAGTCCCGGACCAATCCGTTGCAAAGAGTTTGGCCTGCGTGCTCCAGCCCATTCCAGAGCGTGTCCGGCGAGAATTGAAATGGCCGCGTACGCCAGTCCCAAGCCGAATCGCCTTTTTTCCAGTCGCTGCGCCGGATCCCAAACGGAAAAGCCACCGTCAACCCGTGCGTAAATGACCAAGCCGGGCATGACGGGGCGCGCCTTCGCGCGTATCCACTCTTGCTGATCGAAGCTAAAGGGGATTGTGCTCAATTTCTTCGCGGGGCCCTTTCTTCCGGCCAAGCAAAACTGTATCCGCGGATGCACACCTTCCCGACGACTTGGCCACGCGGGAAGGGTCGCCCAGTTGCCAGTCAGTGCCCACCATGCGATGTCGAGAATGAACGATTTCCCGAGGCCGTTATCACCCGTGAAGATGTTGAGCCGGTTCGACAATTCGATGTCGAAAGTTGGAGCCGGTCCCAAACCTTGCAACCGGAGGCTCGTCAGCATGAGACGATTCCTTTCTCCCGCGTCGCCTCGCGGCTCATCGCGCTTCCACGAGCAAACGATGTTTGGGCTTCGGCACGCGGAGCCCCAGCTTCCGCAGGCTTTCCAGGTGCAGGTCGAGAGCCTCGCACGCATTGGCGAACGCTTCGGACAACGTATCGCCACTGGTGATGATCTCGGGAAAGTCTGCGAAGTCAACCGTGAAGATCGGGTCGGAGGGCTGATACTGAATCGTGAAGACATACCCTAAGTATTCGTGGATCGTTCGTTTCATAGCCCGAGTACCCTCAAAAGTTTGCGAACGTCTTGCGCATGGCACGTCTTGCGACCGCCGTGTGGCCGCACGATCGTCAGCACTCTGCCATCGGCATGGTGATACGTGCGATGACTGCCGCGGCTGTTGAACAAAACGAAACCGGCGCGCCGCAGCAAGGTTTCGACCTCGCGAAAGCGAATGTTCGCCGGCGACCGGCGCATCTTGTCGACCAGATCTTCGGTCCGACTCACGCGCGTCTCCCCTCATTGTCACACTCGCCCGCAGGCACGGCAAGCCACGGGAAATTGGCCTCCTGCAGTCGTTTCAAGATTGCGTCGATGAACGCGCCCGGTAGGTTCAATGGACCAGCCCCTTCTCACGCAGTTGCTTCCCAATCGACGACCATTCGTACTCGCCCTTCATGAGGTCGTCCCAGTAGGTTTTGGCTTCCTTCCAGGGGACGAGTTCCCAGAGCGGGGCGATGTTCAGCACCACACCGTCGTTGAGGTCAGGCTCAAGGCCAAGGTTAGCGGCCCGGCGGAGCTTGTCCTCGAAGTCCCGAAGTTCGGAGCGGAAGTCTTCCTGACGTTCGACCTCCTTGGCGAGTCGCCTCGCCTCTTTACCCGATTCGCCTGCTGCGGCCTTCTGGCTTTGAAGCGCTTGGAGTCGGCTGGATTCCAGGCGAATCTTTGGTTCGACGTAGTTCACCAGCGCCTTGAAGAGCTGGTCTTTGTCGAGTCGGTGGTAGTACAGCCACAGAGCGTAGTTTCTTTTGGACGATTGGAGCAGCCAGTAAATGGGAGCCTTGCGGCGGCTCTTGTCGTACCGCTCGATGTGCATCGGCCAGAACCCTCGCTCGCTCGTCGCTCGAAAAAACTGTCGAAGGTCTGGTACACCTACGTCATGACAGAATCTCATTTCAAACGTTTCGGCCGCTTCGGCGAGTGTTAATCGCTCAATTACGTTTCGCACGCATGTCACGATGTCTCGTGCGGACGCGGAGTCATCAATAAGAACCCCATCCGCAGCGATAGGACACTCTTCGCCGTCTGACTGCCTCAGCATTGCGGGTGGCTCACCCGGAATTGGATCCAGAAGGGCGTACTCCTGCGCCAAGCCCGAATTCAGTGACCAACGACCAAAGCAACAACCGACAGCGAACGAGAGCAAGTCATCCTTCATCGGAATGAACAGCGCAGGTACATCGGGCGGAGTGCAGCGCAGGGTTTCGCGAACTTTGTCGTCGAGTTTCATGTCATCGAAAATACAATCGTCGATTGCCGAATATGGCAATGCGTAATGATCGGCGGTCTTGGCTTCTTGAAGCACGCACTTCGGACGTTGAAAGAACCTCGAGGTTTCGTCAAAGCAAAGGTCCTTCCACTGGCTTTCCGCGAATCTTCTTGCCAGACACTCAAGCGTCGACCGGGCCGTGTCGGAAAACTGCGGTACAGGCAAGAGCCCAATTGATCCACTTTGCTTGTGTAGGCCGGTTGTCGATTCCACAATTCGGCGCACCAACGAGCTATTCAGGTATGCGAGCAAGAACCAAATGTCTTCGTTTCGATGTGGAATGATCGCCTTTCCCTCACGAGTCGGAATCGCATCTGCTGACAATACCGCCACATTGAAAACAGAGGATTGCTTGGGGAAAGATAGACCAGGACTAAAATATATCTCTGCATGTTTTTGGTCATAGGCTTTGAACCCGTCGGGGTAGCCGCTGGCGGTTAGCATCGTTCCGTCAGGGAGCGTCCAGTCTGCTACGCCTGCATCCTCACGAGAGAACGGAGAAAAGTCGCCACCATTGCACAGCGTTCGCCAACGCCTTCGTTCGCCAATGCTTCCGCGTGGGATCTCAAACCATACCCTGTACGTGCGAAACGCCTTATTCGATCCGAGTCCTCTCGGAAGCACAGCGATATCGGCGAGTGTCCTTTCGCGAACGAACATGTCGAGAATGACCTGCGGCAGCGAATAAGCAAAAACATGATTTGGGATGTGACGGAAGTGGCTGTCAGTTAGCACCTTGACTTGCGGCATTTTAGCGTCACTGAAGCCACTTAATATAACCGCAGGTTTTTCATCGGCCTCCCGTACATCAAGAAACAGGTGGTCGGAGATGCCACGATTAGCGACCACGTAGGCAGCCACTTGTACGTCTGCAGTGTCAAGAACCCCCCAGCCCAAGTCAACTGCGACCATTAGGGACCAATGCGAGCCAAGGATTCTGCGTCGATAATCCTTGAAAGAGTCTTGCACGAAAAACGTTCGGTCGGTAATTGCCCCTACGAAACCGACACAATTCTCAAGGGCGCGGAGAACGAATGCTGGGTACAGGTTGCTTGCAGCATCCTCGTCAAGCACCGCTGCTGTGCTCGCAGTGGCAGAGCCAAAGGGAGGGTTCATCACCACAACGTCGAAGCGCCTATGACATAGGTCCACAAAAGCGAAGCCCCTTACCGCGTCATCTGCGAAGAGCCGTCGTTCGAGTTGACGCCCGTTATGGTCGTTCTCTGCGTAATCGCGAAGGGCCTCCACGACCCTGGCTTCAGCCTGCTCGAAGAACTGGGCACTGGTGATCCCCGAGAGGTCGAACCGTCGCTGCAACATTACTCGTTCGTCGTCTGGATTGTCGGGTTCGAACATGCGCCTTTGAACCGCGATCGGACGAGCCAGCCATTGCTTTCTCGCTTGAACGACGGCGTCACGAATATCTTCCTCGATCTTAAGGAGCGACCCCGCCTCGCCCGCGAGCTTCATCTTGTCGAAGACGGTCTCGACCAGTTGCGCGAGCAGCCTCGGCTCCAATCGACCAACGAACTCTTTGAGAATGTGCTCCTCGCCCGGCATCGGCTCTGCACAGACCAGGTTCGATCGGGTGATCTTGGGCCGCTCTTTCCTGGATCCCATCTCCTGATAGGCCCGCTGGCAACGGAGCCAGAGTGCGAGAGCTGCGATCTGACTGGCCCGCAAGTCGATGTCGATCCCGTACAGGTTGTGGGCGAGGATCAGGCGGGGAAGATCTCGCCGCAAGTCTTCCAGCCTACGGTAATCCTTGCGAAGCGCCGGACCGAGATCGGCATCGGCGTAGGCTTCCTCGTAAATGGTGAGGAGCAGGTCGAAGCAGTACAGCAGGAAGTGACCGCTACCGCAGGCAGGGTCGAGAATCTTCAATTCGCGCGGGTCTTTCTTCGGGCGGTGCGGGATGTGGACGGAGAGCTTGACCAGTTCTTCCGGCGAGAGGTCGTTCCGATCTACGGTGGCATCCTTGAGGGGCTGCTCCCCTTCCGTCAGAAAGATCTCGTTCGGTCGTCGCACCATGTACCGGCAGTGGCGCTTGAGTTTGGTGTCCCCTTTTCGCATTTCGTACCAGATTCGTCCCAGCGTGTTGTCGGTCAGGAACTCGACCACGTACCGGGGCGTGAAGAACTGGTTGCGGAATGCCAGTTCGTAGGAATTACGGGGTGCTTGGCTTCCTCCTTTCTTGGGGTCCCTCGCAGCGTCTCGCAACTCCTTCGGTGTGAAATATTGGTACACCCAGCCGATCGTCTCGTCCTGCGACCAAATCTTCGACCACTCCTCCCGCAATTCGATTTCCTCGGCCTTGATACCGCCGGCGTTCAGCAGGTCCAGAACTTCATCGAGCGTCTTCTGCCGAGGGTAGAGCCGGTTGGCTGGATCACAAGGGTTGAACAAAACGCCGATTTCGTCGGAGAGTAGCCCACCGAGCCAGTCGAGGAAATGGCGATAGGCGACATCCTGATGGCCGGTGTTAAAGAGTCGCTCTTCCTCTGGGTGTTCCGCCAGGTAGAACTTCACGCCGTTCGAGTTGACGCCCCGGCTGACCGCTTCACGGAACTTCTGCCCACCGACATAGACCTCCCGCGCCTCCATCATCTTGTAGGCGCAGAGCCGGTTAAGGTGCGTGAAGGCGATTTCCCGCACCAACTGGTCCAAGGCTTCCTTCGGATTGAAGCCACGGGCTTTGATGTGGGCGAAATGATCGAGGATCTCCTTGCGTGCCGTCTGCTCCTCGTCAGTCAGGTGGGCCATTTTGGCGTCAGGGTCGGCAGTGACCTGGTCCTTCTTGGCGAAGATGCCGTACTTCCCCTCAAGCTCCTGCGAAATGGCGTCCTCCAGCAGCTTGCGGCACTGCGTCACGACGTTGCGCAGCTTGTTGCGAATCTCTTGGTCCATGACTCACTCGAGAATGATGACTGCGCCTTCGTCGATGCACTTCTGAAGCGAATCCCGGATGAGTTCAATGGTTTTATCGAGTTCCGCTTGAGTCTGAATTGGGCGACTGAAGAACTCCGAGACCCGAACGCGTCGCACGGGCGCTTTTGTCTCGCTGCCAATCGACAGTTCTTGCAGCTTGACCAGGGCCGATGATCTCAACCCATCGACAGCGGCGAGATCGGACTCCATTTCGGCCAGACTCGCTTTGCCCAGGGACGTACCTCGAGTGACGGCATCCTTGTCATCGTCGGTGCCGACCCGCCCCGCCAGCGACGACAACAACGAGGACGCCGCAGCGGGACTGTTTGCTTCCAACGGCCCCCACTCGGTGCGGTTCTTGATCCCCTCGATCGCCGTTTCGTACGCCTTCCTGCGTCGATCAAAAAGGTCGCAGTAGGCGTGCTTGTAGGCATCCAAGACGGCCTTGGAGCGTTGGGAAATGTCCTTCCAGGAGTCGATAATCTGCCCGGAAACGAGCAGGTTTTTCAGTTCGTCGACGCTGGTCGCGATTTCACGCGAGGGGCAGTGGGCGGCGAGCCTCGGCCAGACTTGCTCCGTTGCCAGTCGGGCCTGCCGCAAGATGCCAATCGCCGAGGCGTCCAGCGATTCCCGCGTCTTTCGAACTTTGTCTCTGGTCTCACCGAAGTCGGCTCCGCTCTCAGCGAGGGTGCGTACGCAGTCATCCGAGGCAGACGACTGAATGCCGAGCAGAGTTTGCTGGAAATCGGACAACAAGGGCATGATCGGAAGGCGGTGGGCTTCGGCTGTGGCTTTCAGCGGGTGCAGCTTTTCGAGTTCTTCCGCAGCCAACTTCTTGAACGCCGTGGCGATCGCTCCCTCTTCAACGTCGACTTCTTCCCCAGTTAAGTTCTCGAGCTGCTGCACTGCTTCGGTGAGCGTCTTGATGCCCGGGGTTTGCCGGGGAGAGAACAGCGACGACTTGAAGGCCGGGTTGTTCGTGAACGGCGTCCGGCAGGCGGGGTCCTGGTAATTATGGAAGCGAGTGCCTTGGCAGGTCACTTCGATCTCGCCGGCCCGGAATAGTGTGGCGAGGATCAACCGCAGCATGTCGCGCTCCCAGCCGTAGGGCGTGCCGCCAAATCGCTTCTCGAGCGCCTTGCCCATGCGGCTGTCTTTGTTGCCGTAGCTGTGCTCGCTCTTCAAATAATCGAGCACTTCCTTGGCGACAGCGGCGTTTGTGTTGACGATGCTCTTGGGGCCATCTTTGACAACGAGGCCCAGCCCCTGATCGCCGATGTAGAAGACGTTCGGCAGAGCCTTGAGGTCAGCCGCCTTGAGGATGAGTTCGGCTTCATCGCCCTTCAGGGGCCGAGAACCCATTTGCAGCTTGGGGTACAAGTCGGGCACGACCTGGCCGAAGAGCTTCTTCAAGATTTCGCCCAGGCCAGTGCCCAGCGCGGATGCATCCCTCTGCACACCCCGGAACATGCCGGTCCCACGTTCCATCGCCTCGGTCAGCTTGTCACGCAGGCGGGTTTCGTAGCCGTTCTTGGAGTTCTTTTCGTCCTGAAGGCAGGTTCCCTCATCCGGGCTGATCTTCTGCTGGGCGCTGAGCTGGCTGTACTTCTCAACCATTTTGCGTGAGGCGTGGAGCTGGGCCACAAGCTCATCGATTTCCGGGGTCAGGCAGAACAGCCAGTAGAGGTCGTTGTCGTGAGATTTCTGCTGGCTTTCAGTGCGAGTTTCCTCGATGCGCTTGGTCAGTTCGTCGGCATCCTCGGCCGCGGACAGCGTGAGCGGAAGCTCACCCTCATCGCCAAGACCAGTGCCGTCGACACTGATGCCGATCCGGAACGAGCGGTTCTGGTAGCGGAAGGTCTTGAATTCCGGCTCATCGAAGATTTGCTGAACGGCGGTCCGTGCCAGTTCATTCCGTTCACGGGGCTTCGGCTCGAGATGGCCCCGCCGTTCCGTTTCCCAGTTCTTTTCCTGGGCAGTCTGGAGCTTCCAGCCTTCCTCGGTGTTGCGAATGAACTGGGCGGTATGCAACCGCTTGACGGCCGCTTGAACTTCACTCACGGGCGTTGCCTTGCCGACTTCGTCGACGAGCACGGCGGCGAGATTGGCCTCGGTGCGAGGAAGGTCGCGGATGAATTCAAGCAGACACATCGCCTTCGCGACCCGTGATGCCCAGCCGTGGTCGTCCGGGTCTTTCTTGAACCGTTCGGCAATCTGGTGGATGTCGGTGCGCTTCTCGTTCGACAGGTTCCCCTCCACCAGCTCAAACACCTTGTCGAGCGTGACCAACGCGCCGATCGGCTTCGTGGCCAGCGCAGTCCGCTCCGACACCAGCATCTCGTACGCCTGCTTGATGATCGTACGGTTGCTCCCGCCGTAATGACGCGGGGCGCCGGGCTGAAGCCGGATGCCCGACATGATCCCGATGCAGAGCTCGATATAGTGCGGCGGGTACGGGTAAAAATGAATGAAATCGCTTTCATCGACATCGGTGCGGCGCGTTGTTCGTTCCAGTCGCAACGCGGCGTTCAACTGGCCCTGATTTTCGGAGAAGAGTTTTTTCAGCGGCTTCTCGGCTTCGGCCTTCTTGGCCAGGACACGCTTTGTGGCCACTTCCCGAATGTCGGATGGGGCGAGGTCGACGCGGTAGCGAAAGCGATCTTGCAGCTTGGCCAGCTCGACGCGCTTGGAGTCGATGGCCGCGACGACTTCATCGAGCTTTTCTTGGGACGTGACGACGATCCAGCACGGCGCGGTAATCTTGCGGGCCTTTAACAGGTTCTTGCCGACCTTGCCGAACTCTTCGATGGTGGCGCGCAGGTCTTCGATCTTGTCACCGCTGCGGGCAACGTGCTGCCCGACTTCGTCGATGACGAAGACGAGTGCCTTGCCTTTTCGACGACGCCCCCACAGTTCAAACGTGCGTTCTACAACCTTGCTCACCGAGATCGCGGCTTCCCGGTTTCGCTGCGCGCGCGACCAGGAATCGGCAGAGGGGTAAGTTGCCGGATCGAGCTTGTGCAAGATGGCGCTGGCACGAGAAATCTTCTGTGCACCGGCCCGGACAATCTCCCAGTCCTTTTTCAGTAGCGATTTGCAGGTGGTGATGAACTCAGGCAGTCGTCCCTCGGCTTCGAGTTCGATTTCCAGCTCGGCGATGTCGAAGTCTTCGGAGTACCCAAGCTCGCGCAGGAGGACGGTGTACATCAACTCGGCGATGCGTTGCGTGGCCTTGCGGGTGTCGGCCTCCTTCGCCACTTCAAAGAGGATGACCTCCGTTGGGGTCTTGGCGTTGATGAGATCGAGCAAGTCACTGATGCGCGAGTCGCCCAGTTGGTGCTTGAACAGCTCAGCGAAGTTGCTGCCGACGACTTTGCGGTTTTCCACGGCGTATCCGAAGTTTTTCGCGAATGAGCTTTTGCCGGACCCGAAGAAGCCCGACACCCAGACGCCCACACTTTCGTGAGGGTCGGCGGGAGCCTCGGCGACGGCTTTGAGGAGCTGGTGATACTGCTCGCGAATGCTGTCGGTTGCGACGTACTCCGTGATTTCGTCGTACACCGATTGCTCGTCCGCCTGATCGACCTGGATGATTTCCTCGATCCTGCGGCTGAGGTCGCGTGCCAGAAGGTCGCCAATTGTCTTCATCGGGCCGCCCTTGCTTCAGCCATAGATTTTGACCCGGTAGTTGCCCAATGCATCCCGATCTTTCAGGTCCATGAAACGCAGGGCCGTCGTGCCCTCGATGGAGCCGGGATAGAAGAGGATCGTCGCGACGCGGGTTTTGCCGTGCATTTTGTCGAGAAGCATCGACATGTGAAAAATGGCCGGCGACATGGCCGCAACGCGAGTGAGGAATACGACCGAATTCTCGGGGTTGATCGATGCCAGCCGCTCTGCGAGTAAATCCCACAGCGGCACCCACACCGTTTCATCGGACAAGTACGTGGTGACCTGCCGCTGCGCCTCCACGTAGCCCCGGTCTTTTTCCAGTTCGACGATGGCCTCCAAACCCTCGTCTTCGTCGTTCTGATGCACCCGTTCCAGCGCCAACCAAAGCAATTCCGACATCGGGACGACGTGAACCTCCTTGCCGGCTGATTCCAGGCGGGTGGCGAGCAACTTGACCTCCCGGCGGAGCTCCCATTCGTCGCTCGGGTCGTAGCGAAGGATCGCAAATGGCAAGTCGTGATAGACGCTGATCCTGGCGGGCACCGCCTTCAGGTCGCTCTCGAGGAGTTCAATGCGCTCTTTGAGCAAGGGCATGCGCGTACTCCCCCAAGGTTGGGACCGGAAAAGTCAGCCGGATGACGCTACCTGCCGCGTGATATTCCAGGAGACCTTGCTGATGGGCCTCTAGCAAGAAGCGTTCGACGCCTTCGCGAGGCAGGAAGAACAGCTTCCAGTCGGGATGTTCAAGCAGCTTGGCGCCGGAGGGTTGCCGCAGTTTGAGATAGAAAATGACGTAGGCAAATGCCGGCACCGGTAGGAAGGCTGGTGCGATCCGCTTGTGGGCTGCTCCTTGCAGCACGCCGAAGTCTCGAAGCGTCGACGTGAGGCCCTGGGCGACCCGGCAGGTTGTCTCGTCGGACCACTCGCCCTTGGTCTTACCCTCGCGCACCCACGTCATGAGGAGGCGCTGGAGATCGTCCACGTGGATCTCGGTGATGCCCCGCCCTTGTAGTGGAATAAGCCATTCGGTTACGGCATCGTACAGAAGCGGGTCAGCCTGGGCGGCGTGGAAGTAGAGAATCCGGTCCATGATGCTGGCTGGGACCCGCTCTCGGACGAGGACCACCAGCGCTTTGACGATCTCGTCATCGGCGAGATAACGCTGCCGGAAGAGGGCGAGGATGTCTTCGACTCGCGAACGCGATGCCTTGCCGAAGGAATTTTCGCGCCGGATGCGATCGAGATTGCTCTGCACCGTCGCTCGCGTGTCCCATTGGGAGAGCAGCGTCTTCGTGTCGGCCAGAAGCGCACCGGCCTTGATGATCTTGGACGAGTAACGAGCGCTCGCGGCGGGCGTGAGATACTGAACAGGCATGGATTGGCGTTGAGCCACACCCGACCTCATCTTGGGTCTCGAATCGATCGGACACGGGTCGTCCTCTTGCCGTCATGCCGAAGAAGTCTCAACCCATTCTCTCGTCGTCCGAGTCGTTATATCCTGGTTGCGATCAGGGACTAAGGATCGCGCTTCCGGTTTCATCGTTCTACCCTACACGTTCAGTCGAGCCGCATCAAGCAAGTGAGAGCGTGGATTGATCGGAAGCAGCCCATGCACGCGTCAGCAACGGACTGTCTGAAGATGATCGTTCCAGAGCCACGGCAAAGGGGTTGGATCGCAACGTGAGATTGACAACACGCTCAGGAATTTCTCTGGTCTCGCTTCATCTGTTGCGCCAAGGCATACTCATTCGCGAGATCGAACCCGATGTCGGCGGTTGGATTGATGATCTTGAACACCGCGTACATCAGACAGACCATGTGCAAGCCGCTGAAGGGTCCCGGTAGGCTGCGAAGCTGGTATTTCTCGCGAGAGTCGTTTACATCGAAACCTTCTGCTCCGAGTGTTGCGATCTCGAGCCCAATCTTCTGGAGCTCTTGCCTCGACAACCCCCCAAACTTCTCGATTGCACCGACGAGGTACATCACGGCGTCCATCCGCTCAGCGCCAGGCGTCTTGGTGCGAAAGATCTTTTGGGCTATCTCGCTCAGCCGCCCTCGGGCGATTTCCGCGATCTTGCTGCTGGCGTCGATGTCGATCGCTTTGCGATAAAGCTCGTCGGCGTCCTCGGGTCGATCTTGAACAAAGAGCGCCTCGGCGAGTCCAAACCATGAGTCCTGGCTTGAAGGACTGATCTCGACCAGACCCTCGAAAACTTCTGGGGGGTTCGGGGGCGCCATACTCAATTTCCGCGAGCGGTGGCGAGGCCATTTGTGGCAGGGGGCGGTTCGCTTTGTGCGTCCTCGAAGAGTCGTACCTGCTGACCGCCGTGCGGTGCGTGGCGCTCAACCCCGCGCGCGCCGGGCGGGTCAACGAGCGGAGCCGCTATCGGTGGAGCAGCGCGGGTGCCCGCGTGCGCGGACAGGACGACGCGCTCGTACGTGTCGGTCCTCTGCTGAAGCTGGCGCCTCCGTGGCGCGGCTTCCTCGCCAGGGTGATTTGCGAAGAGGACATCAAACTCCTCCGTACCCACGGGCATACGGGCCGGCTTCTGCGCGACGAGGAGTTCTTGGCGACGCTCGAACAAAACCTTGGCAGAATCCTCAGACGTCAGAAGCCTGGACCGAAGCCACGGCCGCGGCGCATTCGAAAACGGCAAAAGCCCCCGAAATGACAGCCGGAGAATTGAGTATGGTGTGCCTGGAACTCCGACCAGCAGCGGCCACCGCTGGTGGCCGGTCTTCTCGGTCAGAAAGTCCCGCAGGGTGATCGTGAGCCTTGCCCTCGATTGGCAATGCGCTTCCAGATCCGGGTAAAAGAGGGGCAGCTTCGCCTTGTCGCGGGTGCGATCGACCAGGATCAGCTTGGCGGAGGCGTCATCCCGCAGGTTCTCGTACAGTTCCCGCAGGGCCAGGTTCCCGCTGCAAAACAGCACGGTGAATCCGTTGTCCTTGGCCCAACCATCGACGGCCCGCGCCCCGGCTCGGATCATCCCCTGGGGATCAGCAAGAATGGTGAGCTTTTCCCCCTTGAGGAGATTCAGTTTACCGATGACCCATTGTTCGATCATTGGTTGCACCGCCTCAGGGAGTGAGCCAGTCGTCGAGCCGCAAGTTAGGAATGTTCTGGAAGTCCGCGGTGTTGTGGGTTACCAGCGTCAGGTTGTGGACAAGAGCGACCGATCCAATCATCAAGTCCATCCGACTCACCGATATTCCCTGCTGGAGCAACGTTCCCCTGACCTGGCCGAACTCGTGGGCGCACGGCGCGTGAAAATCGAGAACGTCAACTTCGCGTAGCAGGTTGCCGATCAAGGTCAGCAGTTTTGCCGGGTTGGGATGTTTATAAGCGCCCGCATACAGCTCACCCAGCACGATGGTCGGAATGGCCAAACCGCCCGTGTATTGGATAAACCGATGCGCAAGGCGGGCAGGTCGGCGCATGTGCGCGGAGCAAGTATCCGTATCGAGAAGGAAGATCATTCCGGAAGTTCCCTGCGCGAGTCGCTTTTTCGCTCTTGGTGAACTTCCTCCATGATGGCGTCCCAGTAGGGATCGTCAGCCAGGGCTCCTTCGGTTAATAGAAAGCCTTCGCCGGTTCGGGCGGGTTTGATCGACGGGACCGTGCGAACTGTGATCTCGACGTGCTGGCCCTCGGGCACGCCAGGGTCTTCGTCCAGTTCGATGGTCCTGCCGTGAATCTTGCCGTGAAGGGTTTTCGTCATGGGTTGTTCCTCTCATTCGTCGTCGTCTTCGGCCCGTTTCATTTTACGCTGACGCTTCTTCGGCTTGCCCTCTTGCTCGCTACCACGGCGGACGCAAATCCGATAATCGTCCTCGGCTTCGATCTGCTGCCCGTCGGTCAGGTTCGCGAGATTCAAGCCGCCCTTCTCGTAGATCGCTCGGCCTTGTTCGTAGAGACAGGCACGGCGGCATTGCCACAGCCAGTCCAGAAGGTCCGCGTCGCTGCCTGGGCAATCCTTGTCCCGCACGGGCACGCTGTCGATCAGGGCATTGGCGAACGGCTTGATCCACCGCAGAGTGCCGGTCTGGGGCAGGGGGGCCTTCTGCTCGCGTTCTTGCTCGTTGGCGGGCGGGAGCCGCATTCATAGTCAAGCTTGGGATGTCCAGGACCGCCATGTTCTTGATCGACGAGTCCTGGACGATCTGAACCGGGCATCCCGTCAGGGTTTCCACCTCTTCGATTGTTTGCCTGACGCTGTTTGGTGAATCCATTTCAGCATTATCGTCCGGGCGACGATCAATTCCCAGCCTGGGCTGCGGCATACCTTGGTGTCGGTCGTGATCACACCAAGTCCGTGTTCGTTCAGAAGCGCCGCGTTGAAGTTCCGGGGGCCAGTCCGTATACGTCGGTCACGACGCGAGTCGAGGACGTGAAGGCTCGGGGCCGAACCAGCGATTTGAAAGCGGCTGAGCAGGGCAGTGTGGCCAGATCGACCGTGTCGGCCGGGCTGGAGGAAACGATCTGGCTCTGCCCGATCGAAGATCGGCGGAAGCTGGATTCGTCGCGCGAGGGAATGGTGGAAGGTCTCTCGCTGGGCAGCTATCTGCTTCTGGTCGAGTTGACGGGCCGGCTGTTCCGCGAGGGGAAGAGCGCGATTTCGGCCGAGCTCGCGGGAATTCTCGCCCGGCTGGGCACGAGCGTGGAAGGCTGGCAGGTCCGGCTGGAGAAGCTCAAGGGTGGCTGGCTGCTGGGCCGATTCTTGGCGGGCAGTCGCAAGCGCTACTTTCGCGGGAGCGAAAGGCGACAATCGATGCGCGTACTTTCGCGGGAGCGAAAGGCGACGATTGGCGTGCACCACCTGGCCAATCTGGGCGGGTGCCCGGCGCGATAGCTCAAACGAAGTGATGCCGATTCGCGTCCCCGGCCGTCGACTCGACGCCGCGTTTCAGGTGGCGGTCGACAGCCGCCCCTGCGCAGAGCCGTCCAATCGGGCAAGGGGTTGGTGGGGTGTACCAGACGCGGGTTTTTTGTCCGACCCAGTTGCGGTCGGGCTCGAAACGCTGAAGGATGGGCCGATTGACGACCGCCAGTCACTATGGGCGACTGTCCTCAACCCGGTTACCACCGCCATGCACGAATATGACAAGTGCGGCAAATACCAGATCCAGCACCACGGCGACTCGATCCTGCGCATGGCTCGCGCGCCGGCCATCGTGTCGTGGAAGCCCGTGCAGACCGAGCTCGTCCAGCACAGGCGGCTTCCCGATGGTCTCCTCGAAGTGCTGCACTTGGGCGAAGTCCAGCCCGACACGTACCTACTGGAAATCTCTACCTACCCCGACGCCCGCGTCGCCAGCCAAGTCATGGACGACATCGCGCTCTCCTGGCTCAGCCGGCACGTACTCCCGGAGGTCGTGGTCCTCTTCCTCTATCCCAGGGGAAATGTGGTGCCCGTCGAATCCATCAAGTTGAACAGCCGTCTGGGATGCACCACCTGGGATGCTTCGTGGCGAATTATCAAGCTGTGGGAAGTGCCGGCTGAGGACCTGCTGGCGACCGTGGACGTCGGCGTGGTTCCATGGGTCCCGCTGGCGAAGCTCGACGGGCCGCCTGAGCCGATCATCCGCGAATGCCGGGCCCGCATCGACAAGGCCGGCTCGCCCGTTGACAAGGAGAATCTGCTCGCCGTCACTCAGTACCTGGCGCGGTTGCGGTATAATGATGAAGCGTTGTTCGAGATCCTGGGAGGGCGAAAAGCCATGATCGAATCACCGTTGATGCAGGAGCTCAGGAAAGAGTGGACCGACGAGGGGATGCGCGAAGGAATGCGCGAAGGGGAAATCAAAGCCCTGATGACGGTCTTGGTGCGGCGGTTTGGCGTCGCGGCAGAATCGCTCGAGACCGAGATCAGGGCGACCGGCGATGACGCCCGGTTGAAGGACATGATCGAGCATGCCGCGACGTGCCGGAGCCTCGCGTCCTTTCGGAAAAAGCTTACGGCGTGACGCGCCTGTCGCCACGGTGGCGATCGTGTCCAACCACAGGCTGATCTTGTCAGTGTAGCGGGGTCGGGTGGGCCGGCCGGCCTGGAGGATACCAGCTAGCCTTGGCCAATCCAAGATCGGCGCAAGTTGGATTCGTCACGCGAAGGAATGATGGAAGGTCTGCCGCTGGGCAGCTATCTGCCCCTTGTCGATTACGCGGGGCGGCTGTTCCGCGAGGGGAAGAGCGCGATTTCGGCCGAGCTGGCGGGAATTCTCGCTCGGTTGGGCACGAGCGTGGAAGGCTGGCAAGCCCGGCTGGAGACGCTGAGGGGCGGCTGGCTGCTGGGCCGATTCTTGCCGGGCAGTCGCAAGCGCTACTTTCGCGGGAGCGAAAGGCGACAATCGATGCGCGTACTTTCGCGGGAGCGAAAGGCGACGATTGGCGTGCACCACCTGGCGAACCTGGGCGGATGTCCGGCGCGGTAGCTCAAAACGGAGTGACGCCGATTCGCTTCCCCGCCCGTCGACTCGACGCCGCGTCGCGGCCGCTCTTCGATGGCCGTCGTCCTTTCATCTCATCCTGGTCTCGGGTTCGCCGGACGAAGCAAGTCGGCGGTGCTGCAGTTCATTCCCGGTCGTCCTCATCCCGCGCCGACCGGCTCGGCGGCGCGTGGTGGAGTGAGCCATCGTCACCGCGGCGCGCCGTCTTCTGAAATCCGGCATTCCACCTTTCCCGGGTCCGTCTGGCCGGGGGGATGACCGGACAATGATCCTTACCGTCATATCTCGGGGGGTTCTTCAGCCTCGAACAGCGTCGGGAGGTCTCGGCTCGCGTGCGCGATTGCCATTACGTGACAAGCGTCGCCGCGAATCACGTAGATCACTCGATAAGGGCGAACCCAGATTTCCCGTATCGCGTCCTGTTGGACTTCCGGAACGATGGAGCCGAGCCTCGGAAAACTCGCTAATGAGCGCGTCGCTCCGGAGAGCTTCGCTGCCAGCCGATCCGCATACGCCGGAGAGTCCTTGCGCACGAATTCCAGGAGGTCTTTCAAGTCGTCGAGCGCGGATTCTGCCCAGTAGACTTGCCCCATTCGGCGATCCTTCGTTCGGCTTCCTCTTGCGGGATGGACCGCCCTTCATCGACGTCGGTCTGACCCCTGCGGATCTTCTGGATTATGTAAAGATGGTACTGGATGTCTTCCAGCGAGCAATGCTCCGGGAGGGACTCGATCAATCGAATCGCTTCGGCCTTGACTGCGCTCATCATATGCCCCGCTCGACCTGTCGAAGATGCACTCCATCACCCTTGGAACGACGATTCGCGTGAGCCGTTTATACGCAGTGTGCGCTTCGACAGGAACAGTTTGTGCGCCCACAGTCAGGAGATACTTTTCGCATTCCCATTACCCGCCGCGTCACCGAATTATAGCGTGTCCGCCTGCATTTTCCCATGGCAGACGGCCTCGCGTCCATCAGTGGCATCGAACCGCCTGGAAGCCCCGACCGACGAATCGCCCCAGGGATCGCGCGCCATCGCCATCGACGTGGGCCACCAGCCCCGGTGAGCCGGGTACCGGCTCACTGTGGCGAAACGGCCCCGACTCGATGTGGAAAGGACAAATTGCACGTGCTGGTGCGCCTCGACCTGGAAGCCTCTAACGGGTGGTCGGATGAGGTTCCGGAGGAGAGCCCGCATACGTCGGTCACGACGCGAGTCGAGCACGCGAAGGCTCAGGGCCGAACCAGCGATTTGAAAGCGGCCGAGCAGGGCAGTGTGGCCGGATCGACCGCGTCGGCCGGATTGGAGGAAGCCATCTGGCTTTGCCCCGTCGGAGATCGGCGCAAGCTGGATTCGTGGCGCGAAGGAATGATGGAAGGTCTGCCGCTGGGCAGCTATCTGCTCCTTGTCGATTACACGGGGCGGCTGTTCCGCGAGGGGAAGAGCGCGATTTCGGCCGAGCTGGCGGGAATTCTCGCTCGGTTGGACACGAGCGTGGCAGGCTGGCAAGCCCGGCTGGAGACGCTCAAAGGCGGGCGGCTGCTGGGCCGATTCTTGGCGGGCAGTCGCAAACGCTACTTTCGCGGGAGCGAAAGGCGACTATTGAGGTCGCCGCCCGTTTGGGCGTGCACCACCTGGCAAACCTCGGCGAGTGAGCAGCCACGCCGCGCCGGAAGCGGCCCTGGCTCGGCCGAACTTGAACAAGAAGACCGGCCGCCACGGCGGCCGGTCTTTTTCTCTTGCACGCACCCACGACATTTGTGGTATGCTCGGCGATCGAACGTGTGTCGAACCTTGCAACCGAGAGGCGGAGGCCGGGAAGAACGGGACACCCGAAGCGGCTGGCACCGAGAATCATGGAACTGCCGATGACACTCGCAACACTCGTATTGGTGGTCGTGGCCCAGGCGCCGGCGAGCCAAGGGGCGATATCCGGCCGGGTCGTGGATATGCAGGGCCGGCCGGCCGCGGGCATCGAAGTCATGCTCTCGGGCCGGGGTGGCCGGGCCGCCAGTCGCCCGGTGCTCGTGCGGACAAAGTCAGACCCCGACGGGCGATTTCAAATCAGCCTGCCCGTGCCCAAAGATTCCGACCGCGCCAATTTCGGCCAAGCGGTCTGGGCGTACGATCCGAAGGCGGGATTAGCCGGGCAGATGTTCACGCCCGCCAAGTTGCCGGCGGCAGGGTCGATCGTGCTGAAGCTGCCGGGGCCTGTGCACGCGGCGGTGCGGGTGGTGGGGCCGGACGGTAAGCCGGTGCCCGGCGCACGCGTGATGCCGGAGTGGGTGAAGGTGCCCGGTGGGACGGACACCTGGTCATCGTTTGCGCCGCCGGATGAGCTGATGGCCTTGCTGACGGCGTCAACCGACCTCGAGGGGAACGCGCAAATCCACGGCTGCCGGGCCGAGGACATTGAGCTGTTATCGGTAGAGGCCACGCGATTCGGCAGCCAGGCGACCGCGATGGTGGCGAAAGCCGGCACCGTGCCCACGGTCAAACTCAAGCCGGCCGGCCGTCTCATCGGCCGCGTGCAGGCAAATGACCCGAAAATGGCGCGCGGGTTGAAGGTTCTCGCCATGACGCTGCCAGGCGAGCGGGAGCGCCCCCAACTCAATGGAAACGCCTCGGCCATCACGGATTCTGAGGGGCGATTCGAGATCCCGGCCATCGCGGCCGGCGAGCTTGCGCTCAACGTGTGGCCCGACGAGGGAGTCACGCTTCGAGGCAAGCCCCCGAGGGGAGTGTCAATCGAGGCGGGCAAGACGACGGAGGTCACGATCCCAACCGAAAGCCCCAACCGCGAGCGGACCGTGCCGGGGCAGGTTGTTGACTCAAGCGGCCAGCCGATCGCCGCGGCGACTGTTTTTCAGTCCGGCGATTCGTCAGCACGAACTGAAGCTCAGACCGGCGCGGACGGGCGATTCCAACTGGCCGGCGTCGCGGTGCGGCCGACTTATTTGTTCGTGCGAAAACCCGGCTACCGGTTTCGAGGGCTGGCGGTTGCACCGCAATCCGAACACGTGACGGTCGCACTCGCCAAGACGACCGAGCCGCCGCGGGTCGTGCTCAAGACACTCCCGCCCTTTGTGCCACGCGACCAGGAGCTCAAGCTGGCACGGCGGCTGCTTCATCCGTACGCCGAACGGGTGCTCAAAGACGGTCGCGACCCCGACAAGGTGCGCACGCTCCAGGCCCTGGCAGCCGTCGAGCCGGAGCGGTGCCTCGATTTAATCCAGAAAGGCGCGTTCAAGAATCCGTTTCTGGACGGGATGATCGGCCAGATCGTCGCCATGAACATGATGGAAGACGACCTGGACGACGCCTTGACGGTTCTGGAAAGCCTGAACGACCCCGGGTCGAAAGTGCTGGGGTATATCCGAGCGAGCACCAAACTCGGCGCTCGGAAGCCGGCCCAGGCGGTGGAAGTGCTCGACCGCGCGCTCTTGAATGCGCGGGCAGCGCAAGGGCCCGATGGGATCCGGGTGGTGATGATGGGGAAGGTAGCCGAACAGTTTCTCGATCTCGGTCAAACCGAGAGAGGGAAGGCGATCCTGCGCGAGGGCGAGGCGAAGGCCAAGCAGTTTCCCAATGCGGGATGGGTGGCCTTCGCCCGGGGTTCGTTTGCCGAGGAGCTGGCACAGATTGATTTGGATGCAGCACTCGAGCTCACGAAGGATCTGGCCGATCCCCGTGCGTTCAATCGTCATCATGGAAACATCGCTCATGAGCTGGCGGGCCGGAACCCTGCCCAAGCTGAGCGGGTACTCGAGATCGTGAAGGATAAATCGCAGCGCAACACCTACGCCGTGCGCGTCGTTTATCGGATGGCTCCGCTTGACCTGGTGCGCGCGGGCGCCTGGCGGAATCGATCAGCGATGAGTGCCTGCGGGGCATTGCCCTGGGAATGATGGCGCTTCGGCTGGCCGAGACCGGGAAAGCTTCAGCCAGGGAAGTTCTCGACCGCGCGTTTGACACGCTCGAGCGGACGGCCGTTGCAAACAAGCCGAACCCACGCAGCCTGTATTCCCCCGCGCCGGCCGCGGGTGCCCTTCTGGGCGTGGCCGAACGCATCGACACGGCGCTCGTTTGTGAGTATCTCGACCGTGCGCTGGCGATGCGCAAACCGGTTCCATGGGAAGCCAATCCGATGGGAAATGCCGCGCACGAGGACATGCAACTGGCCATGATGGTGGCCCGGTATGACCGTGCGATTGCCCGATCGCTGGTCGAGCCCATCTTTTCGGGAACGGGATCGGCGCCCTTGTCGCGGTTGTCCGGCGAAGTCTCTTATGCTACGGCCGCCGCAATCGACCCGACCTGGGCCGCCGGGCTGGTGGAAGCTCTGCCGGACGATCGTGATCTGGAGGTCCGAAGCACCAAGAATGCCGCGCGGCTCGCCGTCGCCAACGTATTGGGCCGTAAAGGCGAGCGGCGATTCCGATATCTCCAAAGCCAGTTCCTTCATCTCTGGCTGCCCGACACCGAAGACAACGACCCGTTTGATTGATGCCGGCGGGAAGAACGTAGGGCGCAGAGCGCGAGCCGCGTAGGAACCTGGCGGTCTTCGAAAGCCTCGAAAAGTTACACGCCCGCTAGATAGGCGCACATCGCCACGGCGAGGACACGGATGGCCAAGGAAACTGGGGCGGGCCCGGGAGGCACCCCCTCATGAGGCTTAGTGGCTTGGCAGAGGAATCCTGCGCCGAACCAGTACCTGGTGAAGGCCGAAGAGAGCCACCACGAGGGCCGGCCACGTGAACCACGGCCACAACTCGCGCCAACGAGGAACCGGTCCGTCCGCTTCAACCCCAAACCGGAGGAGGGCCGGCCCGTGCGGCCCTTCGACGGCAATTTCCACATCCCAGTAGCCCGGTTCCGGTAGTTCGAAGACAGCCGCGTGGAAGAGTCGATTGGTTGCCGCTTCCGTGGTGGCCGGGCATTCCACGGTGCGTCCGGCCCCGGTCGCCTTGAGGCACACGGTCACCTGCGCGTCCGGCAGGCATTCCTCGGTCGCGGCGTCCTGCACGAGCACGCTGACGTCGACCGGCCCGGCCCGGAACGGCGTGGGCGAAGTGAAGACTGCGATCTGGTAGCCGCCGGCCCTCTGGCGCAGCCGCACCGAACCCCCGTCCGCCCGTGCGAGGGATGAGGGATGAAGGATGAGGGATGAGAGAATCGCCAACGTGAGGATCGGCTGGATGCGGTGGTTCATGGTCAACTCAACCCTGATCCCTCAAAGAGTGCCGCGCATCTGCATCGGCTGGAGGAGGATCCATACCCCAGCCGCGAACAACAGCACCAGGAGCAGTGCCCAGGGCATCAGGGCCTTCAGCGAGGGCGCCAGGCGGTAGCCGGTATAGAGGGACAGGAGCAGCCCCACGTCCAGGGATAGGAATTCCAAGGGGAGCAGCCAGCCCGATCCGGGGCGACAACACGCGTAGCCCCATGCCGGGATGCCCAGCCAAGTCAGCCCGAGGTCCGCCGCGAAGCGCTGCGCGACTGGTATGGCGGTGTCGTAGCTCGTCAGGAAATGCAAGCAGTAGTGCGCCAGCCACATGCCGAACCCGAGCGGCACCAGGGCGTAGGCGTAGCGCGTCGCCACCTCCAGGGTGCCGGCCTCCAGCCGGCCCCACCGACGAGTCAGCGCGGCCGCGCCGCTGACGGCGAACAGCGGCAGTGCGACCACGGTTAAGAGGTAGAACGCGGTCGTCGTGAGCAAGGGAGAGCGAACGCCCACGAGCGACGCGAGCCGCGCCTGCGCCTCCGCTACCGGGCCGACCATGCCCGCCGCGTTGGCGAAGGCACCGAATACCAGCACGACGACGAGGGTGGCGATGTCGCGGCGGCGTCCCAAGCGCCCGACGCCGGACCGTTGGCGGTCAATCCACAGCTCTGCGGTCGGGAGACCGGCGATCAGCCCGACGTTGTCGTGTGGGCAGGCGTGGACGCAATCGAGGCAGGCGGTGCAATCCATGTTGCCCGCCTTGTGCGGCAGGAACAGGTGCAGCTCGCAGCCGGGGATGCCGTCGCGTCCGCGGATGCAATCCTTCGTCCGGCACGACGCGCATACGGCCGGGTCCCGCGCCTTGACCTCCAGCGGCGAGGCCAGGGATTGCACGAAGTTGAACTGACCGATCGGGCAGAGGTACTTGCAAAAGGAGGCGCCGCGGAACAGGCCGTCGATGACGAAGGCCGCGGCGAAGTAACCCAGGGCGAGCCACGCCGTCCACCCCGGTCGGTCCCAGAGGGCCAGCGCCTCGTAAGCCCAGAGGAAGGCGACGATCAGGACGACCGCCAACCACTTGCTTCGGAGGCGCCTCGGCCAGTTCCAACCGGCCGGCAGGAAGCGGCGGGCGAGGGTGCGAGGCAGCAGGAAGGGACAGCCCATGCAGAAGACGTTGCCGGCGGCCAGCAGCCCGAGGATGAGCAGGCCGCGCCAGTGAATCCAGGGAAGGACGCCGGCGAGGTTCATCGCGCCCACCTGCGGGCCGCACAGGCCGTCGTAGATAATCACCGCGGCCAGCAGCAACAGGGGGACCTGCAAGCAGAGCCGGGCGTGTCGCCATTTCAGAAATCGGCCCACCAGCGGAAGGCGTAGCAGGTCAAAGCGAGATGGTGCAAGTCGAAGGTCCGAGGTCCGAGGGGGATTCACCACGGGCAATGACATACGCACCGGGAGCGGTCTTGTCCCTTGACTTGCAACCCCTGACCTCTGACCTTTGACCACCGGCCTCTGGCTCTTCACGCTTGCGTCCTGGCCCGACAGAAGCTGGACGCCGATGCCAAACAGCGGCAGCAGGAACGCCGCGGAGCCCGGCACCCACATGACGACGCCCGCCGCCGACTGGTCGTCCACGGGGGAGATGCCTGCGATGCGCGGTACCTCGGCGTAGTAGTGATACACCAGATGGTCGGAGAAGGTCAGCAACGCCGCCAGGGCGGTATTCGACAGGTCGGCCAGGAATAGGCACGGGAGCAGCAGCCAGGGCGACCAGCGCGGCCGGGCCGGGTAAGGCCGGACGATGGTATACCAGAACACCGCGGCCGAGCCCAGGAACCACGCGTGCTCCAGGTAGTGCCAACCGCTCGAGCGCAGAGCCAGGTCGTAAACCGGCGGGACGTGCCAGACCCAGGTGGTGGCGACGAAGAGGACGAGCGCCGTCAGCGGGTGGGTCAGGCGGCCAAAGAGCCGGCGCAGCGGCGGCGCGGACAGCCAGGGGGCTACCCAGAAGATGCGCACGGGCGGCGGCAAGCCCCGGAGCAGGGGGAACAGGGCGCACCCAGCCAGAGGAGCGGCGGCGCCGCCATCATGAGAAGCAGATGCTGCACCATGTGGACCTGGAGCAGCAGGCCGGCGAACGGCTCGATCGGAGACGCCAGGGCCAGGTCGATGGCCGCGAGACCGCCGAGGAACGCGGCGGGGCGTCCGCTGTGCCAGCGCCGGGGGTCGCGGCGGCGGAGCACGAGCCAGCCGCGGAGATAGACGCCGGCCGCGAGCAGCAGCGCGGCCAGGAGCCAGGGCTCGAACGGCCAGGAGCGCAGGCAGGCGTCGAGCGTGGGGCTCACGGGTATTCCTTCTCATCAGCCCGCGCGTCGGCCGGCCGGGCCGGCGGCGCCCTCTCCGGGCGTAAGTTCTCCAGAAACTCGACCAGGGCGGTCATCTCGGGCGGGCTGATCTGTTTGCCGTACGCCGGCATGTCGCCACCGCCCGGGCTGCCGTTGCTGACCTGGTCGATGAGCTGGTCGCGGGTCAGGCGCGTGCCGACCGCCGTCAGGTCGGGGCCGCGCCGGCCGCCGCTGCGGTCCAGTGCGTGGCAGTTGCGACAGCTCTTGCTCTGGAATACAGCGGCACCCTGGAGCCGCAACGGCGTGCTGGCCCGGACCAGGCGCTCGGGGACCGGCTCGCCGCTCCAGGCGGTCATCTGCGGCGACCACGGCGAGGTGGCCCCCTGGTATGTGAGCACGCCGAGGACCGTGTAGATCACGATCACGGCGATCACGGCCACCGGCCTGCGGCTGGGGGCGCGTTCGCCGCGGTTGCTGACGAACGGGACGAGGAACAGCACGCCGATGAGGAGGACCGGGAACACGAGGCTGATGAAGGTCTCCGCCCCGGCCGGGCTTCGTGACAGCAGCCCGAAGAGCCATAGGAACGGCCACTCGGGCCGGGGGTTGGCGCCCGCCAGCGTCGGGTCGGGCGGGCCGGTCGGCCCCTTCGGCCCAAGGACGGCGGCGAGGACGACCACGACGATCACGGCCAGGGCGGAGAATAGCGCATCCTTCATCATGGCGTCACCGAGAAAGGGGACGCCGCTTTCGAGCTGCTTCTCGTACGCCTCGTCATAGGTCTTCGGATCGACAACTTCCCCGGGGACGGGCGGCGCACTGACCCCGCGCGTGAGCACAAGCCACAGGTGGACCGCCAGGAAGAGCAGCAAGGCGCCTGGGATGACGAAGACGTGCAGGGCGAAGAAGCGGCTGAGCGAATCGCCGCCGATCACGGGGCCACCCAGGAGCTGGCGGACGGCCCATGGCCCGAGGACCGGCACCTGCCCGGCAATCGATCCGCCGACCGCCAGGCCCCAGTAGGCGTCCGGGTCCCAGCGGAGGACCTGGCCCGAGAAGAACATGCCCAGGGTGCACAGGAGCAAGAAAACGCCCAGGACCCAGGTCAGCTCGCGCGGGTACTTGTAGGCCCCGTGCAAGAAGACCTGGGTCATGTGCACGAGCACTAGCACCACCATGCCCGACGCGGCGTAGTAGTGCAGCGCCCGCAGGAACCAGCCCAGGGTCACATCATAGTTCAGAGCGAGCAGGCTGTCGTACGCCTTGTCGGCGGCCGGGACGTAGAACAAGGCCAGGGCAACCCCGGTAAGAATCTGGATGAAGAGCAGGGTCATGGACGCGCTGCCGAATACGTACCACCAGCCCATCGGCCCGGCCGCTCCCCGGGGGATGGGGTGCCGCAGCATCGGTAGCAGGGTTTCGCGCACCTTGAGCCGGGCGTCGAACCAGTTCCCCGCGGCAAGCAGCCAGCTCTTCATGGTGGGTTACCCCTCATGCTTGTTCCAGGGTGTCCTGCCGGGTCGGAAAGTGTGGCGCCTGGACCTCCAGCTCGAGAACACCGCCGGCTCGCGTCACCTGGCAGACGCAGCGGTAGAGGCCGCGCGGCGGCGGGCCGGAGGCGCGTTCGCCGTTGGCGTAGTAGACGCCGCCGTGGCAGGGGCACATGAACAGCCCCGACTCCTGGAACCACTCCACCGGGCAGCCCAGGTGGGCGCAGTTGACGGCCAGGACCAGGAACGTGTGTGCCTTCGTCTCGTCGGCCTCCCGCGCGTCATGGCCTTCGTAGCGCACGAAGACGCCGGTATGAGCCACCATACCGTCCCACGTCCGGCTGATGGGGTTGTTGAAGGTCACCAGGCGCGTCTGGCCCTCCGGAAAATCGGTGACACGCCCCACGGGCAACCATTTGACCGGGGCCTTGCGCGCCCCGAAAAGGTAGCCGATGACGGGGATGCCCACCGCGGCCGCGGCGACGGCGCCCAGCCCGTAAGTCAGCCAGCCCAGAAACGAGCGCCGCCCCAGACGGGGGTCGAGTGCGGGCGAGGGGGGCGGCGGGTCGGAAACAGGGTCCATCGTTTTTGCCTCTCATAAGGCCGAAGTCGTCATTCGCGGCCCGCCGGCCCACCCTGCCTCCAGGAGCGCAGCAGCGACACCAGGTCGTCGATCTCCGCTGAGTTCAGCGGATGGAAATCGGCCGGCCGGCCGACCGTGCCGTCGAAAGCGGGCATGCCGAGATCGGGCCGGCCGGTGATCATCGTCCGCCGCAGCGCCTTGTCGCTGAAGAGCGCCAGAAACGCCGGCTCGTTGATGGCGCCGATCGGCTGCTCGTCAACCTTGGCGCCCTCTCCCTGGGGGCCGTGGCAGCCGGCACAGGCGTGGGCGAACACGCGGGCTCCCGCGTCCACGGTGCCGCTCTTGGTCCCGGCGGGGCTCAAGTACGGCGGTAACGCATCACTGGAGGCGGCCGGCGCCCATCGCTTCTTGAGCCCTTCGGCCAGCACCTGGACCTGGGCGTCACTCAGCGGGCCACCGCTCTTCGCGCGAACGCGGGCATCGCGCTCTTCTGGTTGGCGCTAACGGCCCGCCCCTCGGAGATGACGTGCTGCAACTCGGCGTCCGGGACGATGGCGAGAAAGAGGGGGTCGTTCAGCGACGGGGCGGGGCCGAGCTTGCCGTCGGCCCCGTGGCAGCCGGCGCAGTGCGCACCATAAAGCATGTCGAAACTCTTGACCTCGTTCGCCGGCACCGGGCGGTCCGCTTCCCTGGGCTTGCCGGGGGCTTCGCAGCCGCCCGTCAGGATGACCAGGAAAGTCAGCAGCGGCCATTTCGCCTTGCTGAGTGTGTTCACGTCCGACCTCCCCCTTCGCCGGCCACGAAGTCCGCCACCCGGTCCGGGCCGAGACCGGCGGGAGGGACAGACACCTTCTCCGAACGGAGCACCACCACCGCGGCGGCCACGCCGAAAACGAACTGCGAGACAATGAACCAGGCCCAGTCAACCCGGTCTTGAAGCACAGGGTTCACAACCCCCATCAGCCCAAACGAGGTCCCGGTCCACACCAGGGGCAGGACCAGGCCGCCCCAGACAATCGGGCCCGGCATCGGCGGCAACCGGGGCGTCACCAAGGCGAACAAGACCGCGAAGCAAATGGACAGGACGGCGTGCAAGGCGCCGGCCGCGAGGAACCATTCCACCTGGAAGCGCCCCAACTCCGCCCCTTCCAGGTTGCCCGGACCGGGCAGAACCATCCCCGCCAGCACGTTGACGGGATACCAGAAGCCGCGGCCGCTGGCCGCCGCCCAGAGCACGGCCGGCAGGGCCATGGCTGCACCGCCCAACAGGCCGCCCGCCACACCGGCGAGGACCGGATGCAGGCGTTTGGCCCCCAGGACCACGGCCGGCATCGTGATCCCGTAGACGAGCTGCGAAAGCAGGAACCACGGCCAACTGACTTCTCCCGGTAGCTTCGGGTTGACGACCCGCATCGCCACGTAGCTCGCCCCTGTCCACACGATCGGCATGAGCAGCCCGCCCCAGGCGATCGGCCGCGGGACCTCCGGCAGCGTCGGCAGCAGCACGCCGTAGATCAGGCCGACGACCACCGACATCGTGACGTGAATGACGAGCGCCGTCAGCAGCAGCGAGGCGTGGAACTGCTCCAGCTCGGGGACGCTCATCCGACCCACGCCGGGCAGGACCATACCGGCCAGGAGGTTGATCGGGTACCACGGGCCGTGGCCACTGAGCAGCCCCCAGAGGAGGGCGGGCACCGGCATCACCGCGCCGCCAACGAGGCCGCCGTTGAGGCCGGCGGAGACGGGATGAACGTCCTGTGGCAAGCGGAGGCGGTAGCCGGGCATGCCCGGTCGCAAATGCTCCACGCCGCCGGGCCTGGCCTGCACCGGCTGGGGGCCAGCCGCCTCCGTCAGGAACTCATGGACGTGTCCGCGGCCTGGCAGTAACTGGACGATCCAGATGCATAAGCCCGCAACGACGACCGCGGCGCCGACCGCGATAAAGCCGATGCCGAGAGCCACGCCGGCGGCCAGCGCCGCGAGTCCCAGGGCCACCACCAGGGGCGCTGCCGTCGGCCGGGGCACCTCGAGGGAATCCGGCGCGGCCGGGGCCTCGGGTTGCGGCGATCGCTGCGCGTCGCTTGCCATGCGTCTCTCCCCGGACCCGGCTTGCAAACCCGGGCTTACCGTCCCACCAGGTAGACCACCGTGAACACGACCACCCAGACGCCGTCCACAAAGTGCCAGTACCAGGAGACCAGCCCGACCCCGGCCCGGTTGGCGCTCGTCACCTGGTGGGCGAGCGCCAAGGCGAGCACGATCAGCATCACGGTCACCCCGGCGGTGACGTGCAACGCGTGGAGGCCGACCAGGGTGTAGTAGGTCGTCCCGAACAGATTGCGGCCGATGGTCAATTGGTGGCGATCGATCAGATCCCGCCACTCGAAGGCAGTTCCTCCGAGGAACGCCGCGCCGAGCAAGAGCGTCGCCAGCCACCACCTGAGGAAACCCACCTGGTTGCCTCGATGCAGCCTCCGCTCCGCGACATGGACGGTGGCGCTGCTGGCGAGGAGGCACGCCGTGGTACACGCGACCAGGCCCAGCGACAGGGCCTCCGTCGGCGTCGGGCCGACCACGTCCCTGCCCAGGTAGAAGAGGTAGGTGACAATCAGCGTGCCGAAGAGGGCCACCTCTGAGACCAGGAAGCTTAGCATGCCCCACTGGCCCGGGCTCAGCGTAATCTCGGGTCGGATCGCGGGCGGGACAGGGAACGACTGCCCCGCGGGCGGCCCAGCCATTGGAGTCGTTGCGAGGCTCACGTCGTTGCTCCGCCTTGTGACTTTACGCTAGAAAGTTGCCATCGCATTATTGGTATAGCCAGTCCGGGTCATCCGGGTGTTTGAGGTCCCACAACGGCCGGCGGCTGTGTACGGTCGGGATCACGGCAAAGTTATACGCGGGCGGGGGCGAGGGGGTGGACCACTCCAGCGTCCAGGCGTCCCAGGGGTCGGCGCCCGCCGGCCGGCCGTTGCGCAACGAGGCGAACACGTTCCACACGAAAAGGACGAAGCTCGGCACCTGGATGATCGCGCCGAGCGTGGTCAGTTGGTTCAACAGCGCCCACCCTCGATCGGCGTCGTAGGTGTAGATCCGCCGCGGCATGCCGAGCACCCCGGTGATATGCATGGTGCCGAACGTGAGCAGGAAGCCGACGTAGAGCAGCCAGAACTGCCAGCGGGCCAGCCGCTCGGACAGCATCCGGCCGGTCATCTTCGGGAACCAGTAGTGGATGCCGGCGAAGAAGCCGAACAGCGTGCCGCCTATGAGGACAAAATGGAAGTGGCCGATCAAGAAGTAGGTGTCTTGCAGTTGAAAGTCGAACGGGGCCGCGCCGAGCATGATGCCCGTGAGGCCGCCGATCAGGAACATCGACAGGAAGCCAGCGCAGAAGAGCATCGGCGAGGCAAACGAGATCCGTCCGCCGTACATTGTGGCCAGCCAGTTGAAGAACTTGATGCCCGTGGGGATGGAGATCATGAAGGTGGAGACGATGAAAAAGAGGTCCGCGGTCCGGCTCATGCCGACGGTAAACATATGATGGGCCCACACGCCGAGGCTGATGAAGGCGATGGCCGCGGTGGCAGCCGCCATGAACTCGTAGCCGAACAGCACTTTGCGGGAGAAGACCGGGATGATCTCGGTGACCATCCCGAAGACCGGCAGGATCAAGATATAGACCTCCGGGTGTCCAAAGAACCAGAAGATGTGCTGCCACAAGACCGCCGAGCCGCCGTTTTGCACGTCGAAGAAGTGCGCCCCCAGTTGGCGGTCCAGAAGGACCATCGCCAGTCCGGCCGTCAGCGGCGGGATGGCGAAGATGATGAGCACTGAGGTCCAGAGCATCGTCCAGACAAAGAAAGGGACCTTCCACAGGGCCATGCCCGGGGCGCGCAGCGTGAGGATCGTGGCGATGAAGTTGACGGCGGCGGCGAGGCTGCCCACGCCGCTGACAATCAAGCCCAGGGCCCAGAGGTCGGTGGCAGCGGAGCGGGCGAAGGTCCGCTCGGTCAGCGGGGCGTAAGCGAACCAGCCGATGGCCGGGGCGCCGCCCGTCGCGAAGCTGAAGTAGACGAGCAGGCCGCCGAACAGGGTCACCCAGAAGCCCAACGCGTTGAGCCGCGGGAAGGCCATGTCCCGGGCCCCGATCATGAGCGGCACCAGGTAATTGCCCATGCCGACCAAGATCGGAATGCCCATGAAGAAGACCATGGTCGTGCCGTGCATCGTGAACATCTGGTTGAAGGTGTCCGGCCCGATGAAGTCGTAGCGCGGCCACATCAACTGCCAGCGCACCAGCAGGGCCTCGACGCCGCCGACCACCAGGAAGACCACGGCCATGACGACATACATGATGCCGATCTTCTTGTGATCGAGCGTGGTCACCCATTCGTGGAGCACCTCCGTCCAGGGGGGCGCCACGGGTCGGGTGATCGTCGCTCGAGTAACTTCGGCGATGGCCATCTTCAGACCTCATCAGCGATCAGCGCAGCGAGAGCAGGTAGCGGACGATTTCGTCGCGCTCACGATCCCCCAGACCGAATGCCGGCATCAGGCAGCCCGGCTTGACTTGTTGCGGGTCGGCAATCCAGCGGCGGAGGTTCTCGAAGGAGTTCTCGACCATGCCGGATGCTAGCGTCTTGCGGCTCATCAAGTGCGTCAGCTCAGGCGCATACCCGCCCCGCGCGGGAGTGCCGCGCACTCGATGACAGTTCACGCACGACTGGCCCAGGAAGGCGGCCCGCCCGGCCCGCACGTCGGAGCTCTCCACGGCCGGCTTGCGCTCGTTGGCCAGCCAGGCCACGAAGTCGCTCGGCGAATCGACGACGACCCGGAGGAGCATGTTCGCGTGCTGGGTGCCGCAATACTCGGCGCACTGCCCGAGGTACAGGCCGGCCTTGTCGGTCTGGAACCACATGCTGTTGGTGCGACCCGGGATCAGGTCGGTCTTGCCGCCCAACCGAGGTACCCCGAAGCTGTGGCAGACGTCCGCGGATTTCAGGATCAGGTAAACAGGCCGCGGTACACCCTTCTCGCTGGCAGGAATATGCAGCTCGTTGGCCGTCGTGAATCCCAGTTCCTGGCCGTTGTAACGGTCATAGGTGTATTCCCACCACCACTGGCGGCCGACCACCGTGACGAAAAGCGTATTGTCTCCCTCGCGAGGCTGCGGCGGCGGAACGTTCACCTCGAAGAGGGTGCGGGCCGAGACGAGCACCAGGACAAAGACCACCAGCGCCGGCGCCGCCGTCCAGGCGATCTCGATCGGCTTGCTCCCGTAGAACTGGGGCGGCTCGATCTCGCGTGCGGCACTCTCCCCCGCTTGATCCGGGGCGAGGGACGTGCCGGCCGCCGCACGGCGCCGGAAGCGAATGATGGAATAAACGAGGATTCCTTCGACCGCAATGAAGATGAAACCGGTGATGGCCAGGACCAGGACCGACAGGCTGCGGATCGACTCGGCCGGCGGGGAGGCCGGGTCGAAGATCGACGTGCTATGGTGCGAGAAGTTCATCGCGGTCGCTCCTTTCTTTCCCAGCCAGATCGCGAGCGGGGGTTATTCTATCCATGCGGAATGCCGTCGAGCAACCAAAGAGGCAGCAGCGCCGGTAAGTAAATCAACGACGCCCGCGGCACCCCGCGCGCCGCGCAGTGGACCGCCTCAGGGAAAAGCCGATCACGGGAGGGAGGGCCCCGGGGATGGCTCCGACCAGCGGATTGAGCGGCGTACGGCACTTGCGCGGCGTGTAAATGAACACCTAAGTCAGGAGCGTCAGGGCGGCGACCGCGGCGGCCAGCGCGGACGCGAGCGTCGCGGCAAGGTCGACGACCCCGCCCGCGGCCGATACAAGCTCAGCGGGCATTTTGCGTGGCGAATTCCCAAAAATATGAGTACAATCGGTCTGGGTCGGGAATGGCAACGACAACAAAAGAGAAGTCGCTGGGATTTCGTCCATAGTCTGGATGTTGACATGGCTTCGCAGTTGGCTCAACCTTTCGTTTTTCGGCGATTCCATGGAGATCACAGAAAAGTCGCGTCGATCGGCCGGCTTAGTTCTCGCGGGAATCGCATTCCTGGTACCCGCGGGGTTCGACCCATGCGGACCAACCGGACTTCGCGGGCGGCGAGCCGCTCGATGTCCCGGAAGCCGTGGAACTTCGGAGCCGGATGAAGCGTCAAAAAGGACAGAGGACCTGACCTGTTCAAGGACTCGCGTGACGGGATTCGGGTGGGAAGTCGCGTACCACGCCGGTCGGCGGGGAACCGACATGAACGTCGCCAATCAACGGGTGGCCTTGGGACCGAATATCTACCCTCCAGACATTCGAGAAAGAACGTGGTGACAGGAGCGACCGATCAAGGGGGACGAAGAGAGGCGGCACCACGAGCCGATGCGCCTCGAGCGTCGACGGCGTGGTCGATACCGGAGATCCGGGTCATCAAGGACGATCAGGGACGCTTGCGGATCGACCAAGCCGACCCCGCCACCTACGGCGCGTACACAGCCCGTCAATTCCTGGCTACCGCCGAAGCCGACCCGAGGTACAGGGACGGAATGACCAAACGTCCCTCGGCGCCCTCGATCAAGATCACCTATGTGAACGACGCCGGCGAGCCTCAGGAGGTCGGCGTCCGAGAGATCTTCTGCCGGATGGACGGGGATGCGCTCGTCCTGACCCATTTCGAGAATGCAGATGGTGAGAAGGTAAAGGACCTGCCCATCAAGGTCGCCCTGCTCGGCGAGAAGGACACCGACGTGGACGACGCGGATCGACTCCATGAGCTTGCCCTGGCCGAGCTCGGTGACGCGCCGTCACCCCCCACCGAGATTGAACCGGAGCATGAGGCGGCCCCGCCGGCGCCGTCTCGGGGGCGGCGGCTCCCGTCCGGGCCACTTCGGCAATATGACCAGGCGGCTGATCCGACTCCGGCTCCGGCAGCGGGCACGCTCATGACCCCACCGGCCCCTGAGCCGGCGCCGCGCGGCCCAGCAGTTATGCCGCCTGCCACAAAGGCGACGGGAGCGACCACCGGCCCCCCGGCCGGTTTGACGGTGCGGGCGCTCGACGACAGTGAGGCGGCCTCATTACGTGCGCTGATCGAAGCCAAGGCGGGAGAGACGCGGTGGGCCAGCGGGATCCTCATGCAGGCAGCGGCACGCCACGCGAGCGATCGAAGGCTTCAGAACGAGCACCTCGCGAACCTCCTGCGGGTCTCTCTCGATCCGTCGCGGGCCGAGTCCCGGACGCCGCTCGCCGCCGCATTGCGCGGCGTCCTCGAGGAGGTGCACGCATACAAAGCAGGCGTGCTGGACGGCGATCCCCTCAGAGCCGAGAAGCTCGCACTCCAGCCCTTCGCGCGTACGGCGCTCGACCCGACGCCGGCGGACGACGGCCAGGCGAAGACTGTTTCCGGCACTGCTCAGAGAACTCCGGCTCAGGTTCTGGCGAAGCTTGAGGATCCGAAGCTCGCCCGGGCCACCCGCGTGAAGCTACTCCTCGAGGTCGTCCCCGAGCTGATCGAGACCTGGCGACCGGACAAGGAGAGCGGCCGCAGCGAGGCGGGCAACGAAACCAGCCCCGCGATCGTGCGCAGGATGTTCGCGGTGGCGAACGAGCAGCGTCAGCAGCGGAAGTACATCGACGACGGCTCATCCTTCAAGAAGGCGGGTGAGAGGTACGCAGGACTCGAAAGTAAGTTGCCGAAGGCCTCGGCTACCGACGACTCCTAGGACGCTTCGCCCAAAATCGGCGCCTCTCATTGCAATCCCAGGATGATTCGCCAGGGGCGACCGGCGGTGCTCAGTACTCCCGCGTCTTGGTGACGCCCGGGTTGGGAACGGGGTACCTCCCGTCCTTGCCGGCCGTCAGGGGCGCCGGCGACTCAGTAGTCAGCTTATCGACGCCCGGGGCGAACTCATGTTTGCAGTTGAGCATGTCGTCAAAAGTGATCTCGTGGCCGGTGTGGGCGGCCATGCGGCCCATCGAGGTCACGAGGCTCGCTTCGACGCCCCGCTTCACCTCGTTGTACGGCTTGTTCTTCCGAATGGCGTCGATCAGTTCTGTCCATTCGTTGAGGTAAGGGTCCTGTTCCTCCGGCTTGATCTTGGACTCCCAGACCAGGTCCGGGCGCTTCAGGCTATGCGTCTTGTAGATGCTGGAGGGCTGCCCGATGTCACCCGCTTTGGAGACGATCGCCGAGCCCTTGCTGCCGTGCAGGAAGCTCGCGTAGAGACCTTTACAGCCCTCCATGCAGCGGCCGTCGAAGAAGAGCTTGGTCCCATCGGGGTAGGTGTATTCCACCGAGTACGTGTCGAGGTTCTGGTCGATGTACTCTATCCCTTCGGGGCTCTTACGGAAATGGCGACCGCCCAGCGCCTGGGCCTTCACGGGCCAGGCGTTCTTCATCCAGCAGAGGTGGTCGATGACGTGAATGTAGAAATCGCTGTAGTTCCCGCCGCTGGCCCAGAGGAAGCTGTGGAACCGTTGGATCTGGTACAGCAGTTCCTTGGTTCCCTGGGGTGTGGGCAACGACTCAAAGTAGCCGATCGGACCGTGCATGCGGTAGCCGCGCTGGAGGACGATCTCCCCGATCGCGCCGTCGTGCACACGCTTGGCGAGTTCCTGCATCGCCCGGCTGTGCCGGGACATCAGCCCGACGCCCACCTTGAGGTTCTTTTTCGTTGCGGCCTCACCCAGCGCGAACATGCGCTTCGACGTGGGGCCATCAACCGTCACCGGCTTCTCCATGAAGACGTTCAGGCCCTTCTCGATCGCGTAGGTGAAGTGCACCCAGCGGAAGGCCGGCGGGGTGGCGAAAATGGCCACGTCGCCCGGCTTCAAGCAGTCCATCGCGTTCTTGTAGGCGTCGAACCCAACGAACTGCCGCTCGATCGGCACGTCGAGCTTGCAGCTCAGCTCCTTGTCCTCGTGGAGGTTTTTGTAGCTCTTCCAGAGCTTGTCTTCGAAGAGGTCGGCCAGAGCGACGAGCTTGATGGGCCCGCTCTTGGTCGACAGCGCGTTGGCGGCCGCTCCCGTACCACGCCCCCCGCAGCCGACGAGTGCCACCTGGATTAGATCGGTTCCCGCCGCGTGGACCGAAGGTATGGCCACGCTGGCAAGGGCGGATGCAGCGGCCAGGCGGCCGGTGTTCTGCAACAATTCACGGCGTGAGGAAACTGGACGGTTCGCGTCCCTCATGGTCGGGCTCCGAATCTGGAGGGTCCGTGCCCTGCGGTCGGGTCCGCGGGACCCCAAGGTGGTAGGCGGCGAAACCAGGCAGGATCGCCAGACGCGACGATCTCGGGTTCCTGAAACGTATGGCCGCGCGTGCCCCTCTGTCAATGATGGCATCCCCAAATCCACTCCGGGGGCACCCTCATTCTGAACGATTGACCACGTCGTTGAGACAGAATGATATCATTTCGGTTTTTTGCGCTTCGTCGACGTGCGGGCTTCAGGAACTGTCTCTATCTTGCTCGGCTTCGCTCTTCCTGCCCCCGCCGCCGCACGGGCTGATTCCACATATTCGATGTACTTGCGTGCCGGCACCTGGCGGATTGCCTCGCCGATCACATCAAGCGCCAGGTCGTCGAGTTTCTTGAACCGCACGCACGACTTGCCCATGTTCAGCTTTTTTCCAGCCTTTGCCCACGCGTGTTCAAACGAGGACCGGAGCGCCTCATGGCCGTAGATGCACATGAGGTACAACGACATGTACCCCTTCTGAGACGCAAGGGCCGCGAACGGCAACGGCTGTTTCGGGTCACAGTGATACCCCGCCGGATACACTCGGTGCGGGACGTAGTATCCGATCATCCCGTACTGAATCCCCTCGTCATACCCCTCGTCCAGGTTGTCCAGAATCACCTTCCGCACCGCGTCGATCGCCCTCCGCCGATCCTCCGGCAACGTCGCCAGGTACGCCTCCACTGTCGTCGCTGCACTTTTCATCGAGCTACTCCGCTTTGTACATGGGTAGTCGGGACAACGCCTTGTTCCTTTTTGAAGCCTGAAGAGGCCATGCGCCGGCTCTGGGTCGCGAGATCCGCTCGTCGCTCTGTGGGCAACTCAGGGCATTGACCATCGTACCACGTGCGGACGGTCCGGATAAATCCAGCGTCACTATGTAGACTTGCGACCGGATACACCACGCGTGCGGTGCCATCGAGTGGCTGCGTTCTGCGCTTCGGTCCGACGACATCTCGGTCGACTTCGGTACACACCGAGTGACGGAATTACTCCTTGACGCGCTTGTGAATATTGACGAAGTTCTCCGAACCGGGCGCGCTCTTGAACTCCGTCGGCCGCTTCTTCCCTTGGGAATCGAAACAGACTTTCAGCGTGTCCCCGTCGATCTCGTAAATGCCCAGCATGACCGTCCCCTTGTTCAGGCCCTCGGTCATTGTCACATCCTTCTCAAGGTCCGCCTTGTCATCCGCCGCGGTGCCGCACCCGCCGGACGCGACGAAACCGACGGCGCAGCACAGTGCTGCAAAAGAAATTCGCATAACCTGTTCTCCTCGACATGCAGAGGACAGCGATACTGCCTCCGAACTCGCTCAGTGCTTTTGTGCGATCTGGATGAGGTTGCCACAGGTGTCGTCAAGAACCGCAGTGGTGACGGGCCCCATCGCGACCGGCGGCTGTGTGAAATGCACACCCGTTTTGCGCAGCCGGTCGTACTCGGCTTGCACGTCCTCGACACCGAACGACGTGAAGGGAATGCCATCCTCAACGAGAGCCTTCTTGAACGGCCTCGCCGCTGGGTGTTCGTCCGGCTCAAGAAGCAGTTCAACGCCGTCTGGATCGCTCGTTGAGACCACGGTTAGCCAGCGATGGTGCCCCATCGGAATGTCGGTCTTCTTCAAGAAGCCAAGCACGTCTGTGTAGAATCGCAATGCCCTTTCCTGATCGTCAACCAGGACGCTCGTGACGACGATTTTCATTCTTCTCTTGCCTTTCGCTTCGCGGTTAGCCAGCGGTTCACGATCGCGTTCAACGGCGTGGTGTCGAGGTAGTGGTACTTGTAACGGCCTTCCCTCTCGGTTCTGAGCAGACCAGCAGCTTCCAGCACATCGAGGTGCTGCGAGATCGCTTGGCGGGTCAGCGTAAGGTCGTGCTTCATCGCCAAGCGAGAACAGATCTCGAACAACGTCTGACCGTCCCGCTCGCAAAGAACGTCCAGAATTGCGCGTCTCGCTTGGGCTGCCAAAGCTTCGAACACATCCGTCATGGCGAATGATAGGCAAGTCGCCGCTTGCCTGTCAAGGGCAAGGCAAACATTCGATACGTCAGCACACGTCCCTCCCCACCAATTCTCCCCTCATCTTGCTGTCATTTTGTGCGCGGGACGGAAACCGGGACGCGACGAGTATTGGCATCTGCGCAACGTACGACAAAGCGACCGCCGCTCAGATTCCGTCCTGGTCTCGCTCATTTCGACCTCGTCCAGGAGAAACTCCTCGGGTCCCGGTTTCCGTCCCGGGCTCCCGGTGGAGAGGGCCTTGACACACCCAGTATATGCATTATAGTGTATATGCATGGCAACGCAACTAGATGCCTTCCAGACCCTTGCCGACCCGACGCGCCGCCGCATCGTAGAAGCCCTGCGGCATGGCGAGCAGCAGGTCAATGACCTCGTTGCCAGGGCGGGAATTCACCAGTCCGGTGTGTCGCGGCACCTGAGCATCCTGCACACCGCTGGCTTCGTCTCAGTGCGGCCGGAGGGACAACGGCGGCTCTACTCCCTCAAACCCGAGCGTTTCCGCGAGCTCGACAAGTGGCTGGAACAGTACCGCGAGCTCTGGGAGGCACGCCTCGACCACTTCGAAGCGGCACTCGAAAAGAAACTCAAGAAATCGAAAACCCCTCACCAGGAGCAAGGCAAATGAGCGACACGATCAAGAGTGCGACAGGTGCACCCAGCTCGAAAATCGTCATCGAACGGACGTACCAAGCGTCGGTGGAGGAACTCTGGGAGCTGTGGACGACGAAGGCGGGTTTCGAGTCCTGGTGGGGACCGGATGGCTTCTGTGCGGAGGTTCACGCCATCGAAGCGTGCGAAAACGGCAAGCTGCACTATGACATGATCGCCGAGGCTCCGGAGATGATCGAGGCGATGAAGCAGATGGGCCGACCCCGCTCGCATGAAACGCGGGCCAGGTACTCCGAATTCAAACCGTACGAGCGGCTCATTCTCAACCACGTGATGGACTTCTTACCCGGAGTGAAGCCCTACGAGAGCACAATCGTCGTGCAATTCTTCCCGCTCGGCGACGCGGTGCGAATGGTCATCACGCTTCACCCGATGCACAACGATGAGTTCACGAGAATGACAGTCGAGGGTTTCACGAGCCAGCTCACGAAACTGGACAGGCGATTCCCAATCCAGCAACAGTAGCCAGGGAAACCACTGGTATCGGGGAACGCATGGCGAAGTTGATCTATTCGATGCTCACATCCCTGGACGGTTACACGGAAGATGAGCACGGCGGCTTCGGCTGGGGTGCTCCAGAAGATGCATCAGTTCACTCGTACATTAACGAACTCGGGTCGTGATTTGGCACCTACCTCTACGGACGGAGGATGTACGAGACAATGGTCTACGGGGAAACCGCACTCAGGGTCGGTCGTGTCGATGAACTTCAAATGATCGTCTGCCCCGTGGTCGTCGGCGGAGGAAAACGGTTTTTCCCGGATGGGGTTCGCCTGGATCTGGACCTGGTCGAGGAGCGGCGGTTCCGCAATGGTGTGCTCGTTCTGCGATACTATTGATTCCGCGGGCAAGTGAAGACCGGCGAGGCCATTCGCTGCCCTTTCTGCGGCGAACGGTTCGTTCCGCCGGCCGCAACCGCCCATCCACTTCAGAAGGAATCGGAGTAGGAAATGGAGAGCGACCCGTCTCGCCGAGTCGACGGAAAACCCCGTACCGCCATCAAGGTCTTGGTAACCGTCCTCGCTGTTTGCGGCCTGCTTGCCATCCTGGCCTGCGGCGGCATCGGCTTTCTGATCTACCGGCTCCTGGCGCCGACATCCTTCCCCGCGCAGACGGAAGATTATGCGGAAGCGTGCAAGCAGTTCCGCACCCGGTTGGTGCACCAGGGACCGGCTCCACAACCTGGGGGGCCTGAGGCACCGCCTCCCGGGGTTGAGGAGCTCGAATATCAATCCGGCGGCCTTCGCCTCAAGGCCTGGGTGAATCGACAGCCGGGCGAACAGAAGAAACCCGCGGTTCTTTTTCTCCACGGCGGCTTTGCGTTCGCGCCCGAAGACTGGGACCAAAGCCAGCCTTTTCGCAATGCCGGCGAGGAAATCATCCCGTTCGACCGCAATGATCCGCGAGAGTTCCAGATGCGTTCATCCCTGGCATTCCCGCAAAGCTTCAAATGCCCGGTGCGATTGTACTTCGGGAACCAGGAGATATTTTTCCGGATGAGCAGTCAAGAGACGGCCCGGCAAGCCAAGTCCGCCGGCCTGAACGTGGAGGCGGTCAGCGTCGACGGTGACCATTTTACTGCCGTGGCTGAGGAACTACGGCACTGCATTGCGTTCTTCAGGCAAAATGCCCACGACTGAGACCCTCCTGCATTGGCTCACGCCGAGTGATCCGCGTCAGGCATCGGAAACGCTTACGGGGCGGAGGCTCGCGGCCCCTGCCACACCACCCTGGGCACATCCCGCCCCGACACGCTATCCTAGGGATGCGGTTCCGCACGTCGGATCGCGGCCACCCGCGAACAGTCGCGGGCGAGCTCTGCCCTTCCTTCCTTGAACCGAGCCCCAGGCTCCCGAAAGGAGAATGCCGCATGAAATCCAACCAGACCAGATCTCGCCCGATGTCCGGTCGACGCTCGAACAGATCAGGCGTCTCCAGACCGATCGCGCGCACCGGGATGCGCGCCGGGCGTTCTTCGTAGAGGGCGTGAGACACGTCGTCCATGCCATCGAGAGCGGCTTCCATGTCGAGACGCTCGTCTACAGCGAGAAGCTCCTCATCGTACCGATCGCCCGCAGGCTGGTCCGCGACCGATGCCGGACGGGCACCCCGACGCTTCACGTCTCTCCCGAGGTCTTCCGCCAGGTTTCCACGACGCCTCGCGCCTCTGGCATGGGCGCCGTCGTCTCCCAGCGGTGGTCGCCGCTCTTCGGCGCTTCGCCGAGGGCGGGTCTGTGCTGGGTCGTGCTGGAGGCGGTCCGGTCCGCGGGGAACCTCGGCAGCCTGATCCGGACCTCCGAGGCCATCGGAGGCGCCGGGTTCATCCTGGTGGGGCCCCGGATCGACCCCTTTGACCCCGCGGTCGTCCGTGCCTCGATGGGGGCGTTGTTCGAGCAGACCTTCATCCGGACGAACGACCGCAGCCTCCGGAACTGGGTCCGCCGCCATCGCTGTCGCTTGATCGGGGCCTCGCCCGACGGGTCGGCCGATCTGCACCGCTTCGACTACCCCCGCCCGACGATCCTCGTTCTTGGCGAGGAGCGCCGGGGGCTCTCGCCGCTGTTGCGCGACCTGTGCACGGACCTCGTCCGCATCCCGATGGTCGGCGTCTCCGACTCGCTGAATCTCGCCGTGGCGGGAAGCCTGCTGCTGTACGAGGTCTATCGGGCCCGGTCAGTCCGACCTGGCAGGTCGCCCTGACGGCGAGTGAAGTCACGTCACCCATTCGCGGGCGGCGGGGATGCAGCGAGGGGCGCCGAAATGGCCGGTGCCGATCCGCGTGTCAACCCGCGAGGGTTCGCCCGTTCGACCCTGGTGCGACGGCCGCCGCGGCGCGGTATCACTTGGAAGCTGGCGAGCATCCGAATCATGGATGTCTGACAACGACCAGATGCTTGACTTACAAATGTCCGATGTGTAAAGGAAGAATATCCCCAACGCAGCGACGAAACCCGAGACGTTGTTTCAGGACTTACGTCAAATTGCCGGTGTAAAAGCCTCGATTGGTATCGAGAATTGACGGTCTTTCAGAGGCCCGCACGATGCCCGCGAGAACGAGGGGGCGAGCGAAGTTCGACTTCAATGGCCGCCAATTCGTCTGGTGGATCGACGGGGATTATTGGCTTCGCATCGCCTCTGCGGACAAGCGCTTTGTGGTCGCATTCGCCTTGGGGCGTGCCTCGGACCAGGTGCCGATCCTCGCGGTTCACGGCCCGGAATTCCTCGGCCTACCGCCTGCGCCGCGCCCTGCCTACTTGGTCGTACCGGAGCCACGCGGGCAATCGATGGGTGCGTGGGTTGAAGAATTGCTGACCTGGTCCTTCAGTCCACGACACAATTTGGTGCTGTCCCAAGTCCCGCCACGGTTCCCGTAGGTCCGGCGCCATCCGACAGGTTGAGCAAGCTGTGAAGAATGAATCAGTCATTAGGCTTGCCGTTCCGTCTGACCCAGCTACCGGCCATGCGACTACCCCGGATGGCGGCGCGGCGGTGGATGGTTCTCATCGCCGTCGTGGCAGTCGATCTCACGTTGATCGTCCAGCGAGCCTCGCACCCCCTGGTGACCCATCGCCTACTTCGGTACCCTGGCGGTCGTCGTTCTCTCGCCCGAAATGCTCCTACTCTTGATGCTCAGTGCCGACGATTGAAGGCTCGGATCAGCGTGGTATCGTGTTAACTGCGATTCATGATCGACACTTTCCATGTGACCGGCGGTAAGGCCCACTAAGGGATGAGAATGGACGGCAACCGCGGAGCGTAACCTGATGATGGAGAGGTTCTGCGAAAACGCCCGACGAGCAGTCAAGGTCGCGTTCCGGCACGAGCAATCGGTATCCGAGCGTGAGCTGGTCGCGGCGCTGGCCGGGCAGAGGGGCGTGGCGCAACGTCTGCTTGGAGACTCCGGGCCGTTGCCCAGCGGTTGCGCACCGGCGGCTAGCAGTCGGGCGCGGCGACCTCAGCCCGCCCCGTGTGATGGAAGCGCTGAATGATAGTCGGCCCGGACACCTGGGCTCGGAAGAGAGCGGGAACCCGGTACGGGTGGACTAGCTGAGGGCGACGCGATGGCGTCAGTCGAGATCGAATCGCAGCCCTGGACTGTGACGCTCCGGGAAGTCCCCTGGAAGGGAAAAGACGTGGCGATCGGCATTGCGCCGGTCATTTTGGGGTTGGCAACTCCCTACCTACTCAGCCGTTCGATCGAACGCTCGCTACCGCATTGGTTGTGGATACCAGCCAGCTTCGTACTGCTGGCCTGGATGTTTGCCTTCCCGCTCTGGGTAGCCGGCCGCCGCCTCGGTATTCCCTCCATCCCGAAGCCTCGCCGCGTCCTTATCGAGGCGTTGATCGCTGCACCCGCCGCCATCTTCGTCATCGCCACACTGTCCGTCGTGACGAATGTGTTGTCGCAGTTCATGAACCAGGGCACATCATCGAGCCCGTTCGAGGCGATTGCGGCGGCGCCGGAACGTTATCAGTTGATCGCTCTCATTATCATGGCCATCGTAGCTGCCCCTCTGGCAGAGGAGGTTTTCTTCCGTGGGATGGTCTATAACGCGCTCAGACGGCGGATGCACTTCGTCTTCGCCGGCTTACTTCAGGCAGTGGTGTTCGGCTTCTGGCATCCCTTCGATCTCACCCAGCGTCTGATGATCTCGACGGTCGGCTTTTGTCTCGCTCTCTTGTACGAGTGGAGGAAGAGTCTGGTCTCGCCCGTCCTGTTGCACTCGCTGACCAATGGAATATCGCTAGGAATGTTGCTTTTCACGCTCGCGGTGGCGGCGAACGCGCCGGTCCTCGGAATTCGGGGCGACCTTCACGATAAAGGTTGTCTGCTCACAGAAGTGGTGCCAGGAGGAGCGGCCGAGGAAGCTGGTCTGCGCGTTGGCGATGTGATTGTAGCCGCGGGCGAAAACTCTGTGAGGAATCTGCATGACGTCGTCCTCATCATGCGTATGAAGAAGATCGGTGACAGAATCCCGGTGTGGTTCATCCGTGACGGCAAGCAATTTCAGGCCGAGGCGGTATTGAAGTCGCGACCGAAGTAACGACAACGCCGCCGCCAGGTCGTCAAAGCGGGGGGGCGTCTTGGCATTCTCTGCCTTCTCCTGGGTCCTTACGGAGGGCTCTGCATCGGGGTGGCCATGTTACTTTGCACAGGGTTAATCCAGTCCAAAGTGGCCGTTCCACTGGTCATGTTCTCGGTCCTTCTGGGGGCAGTCGCAGGCATCGTAGGTGGTGTGCTCGGAATGGCTGGCGTTACGATGGCCGCTTGGATAAAGACTATGGTCGTTTGGATAAAGACAAATAAGAACGTTAATTATTTAATAGCTGATTTATAGTTCATGCGATGTGCCTCGGGGTGCTCAGGGAGGCCCCGTTCGCGTCTGCCGGCGGAATGTCACGGCTTCTTCTGCGGTGGCGTGAAGGGCGTCATCCACCAGCCGGCTGCCAGCACCAGATTCCGGGTGTCTGGCTTCCCCCGCGCCGTGCTACGGTTGCCGGCACCTGGATCGTGGGTGTGTGACTTCGCCGGAAGCGTCCTAATCCATCCTGACGGGCGGGACGCCCGTCCCCCAGAATGCCTACGCGTCCGCCGGGTCAGGTACACGTCTCACTTCCAACCGCTGTGCGCTGGGAGTATTGACGAACGCCACACGAACGACCGTCGGCGGGGGTCCCTTGACGGTCAGCAGACCTTCTCCGCCGTACGGGGTGACAGCGTTTGGGCTGTATTCGTTACAGAGGGCGGCGATGCGAGCCAGGATCGTCCGGAAGGCGGCGGGCGCCAGAGGCACCAGTGCCTCCTTTGTCTCCCCGTTGACGGTCCAGTTGCAAACGAACCGGTTGCCGACCCGCTTGAATTCCACGTCGCTGTCGACGCACGCCTCAAGTAACTGATCGGTCAACCCGACGATGCCGCCTTGCGTCGGCGCGAAAGCACGTCGCAGGCAATCCTCGGCCGCTTGGGATGGGATCACGGCACACCTCGGATCTCTTTCACGAGCGACCCCCACCTCGCCAACAGGCTGTCGAGCGCGGGCCCCGGGTCGAACTGGACGACCCCGCCGCAGAGTGCGACGAGTTCCGCTACGTCCGCGCCTTCATCATACTCGATCAAGCCCGCGTAGAGGGACAGGTGTTCGACCGCCGCCATACGCACCACGTCGTCCGGTACATCGACCGCGAGGACCGCCGGGCCGAGTTCGTTCGGGAAAGCGGTCGCCTTCCCTCGGGCATAGGCCAGGGGGTCACCAACAGCGGACGCCGTGCCCTCGGTGGTGAACGAGAAGTTCTCGGCGATGCCTTGCCCTCCCGGCTCAACGAAAGTGATATCGGGGCCGTGCTGAACAATGCTGTCCGCCCGCGCGAGTCGTTCCGTGCAGCAGCCACATGAGACTCACTCCCAGAACGGACTGCGCAGCGTGAACGTCCGAACTCCGTCGCCCGTCTCCGGTTCGCTTTGCTACCGCGACCCGGGAGTGCCGCCACCCGCACAAGCCGAACGATCAAGCTCAGCGGTTCTGCGCAGCGGGGTCCGGTCCATCGCCTCGTCAGGAGTCAGCCGCTCCCGGATCCGTCGAGCACAGTTCCTCGACTTCCGCATCATGGTCGAGCGGGAATATATGGTATCCGCAGTGGTCCGTCTACACCCTGACCTCGCGGGACCTCTCATCGCGGATGGCGAATGCATTCCGAAAGAAGACGTGAGAGCCGTCGGGGAAGCTTATGAAGACGCGTTCGCCCGGTGAGAAATCGCTCGCCGAGGGCCGGTTGCGCTCCTCGCCCTGCCGCTGGCGGAGATACCGCTGCAACCGCGGCTTCCGCGCATCGGGCACGACCGGAGACATCGGATCCCCCACGGCCGAACGACTGCGTTCACTTGCCGGGCGGGCGGCAAGGAACGTGATGTCTCGAAAAACCGCAATGGCGGCCCGGTCGAGTGCAACGCTTTGTTAGCCGCCGCTCGCATCCAGGGACATCTGCGCGGCACGGAAGACAGCTCTCGCAGTTTCCTCGGGCGTTGATTCGCATGCCCCAAGTACCGCCCATGTACCGGCACGCTTCAGCTCGTTTGCCAACTTCCCAAACGATGCAGCCGATGGCGACGCGCCGTTAGAGTGCACGGCGACGGACCACTTCTGGGCAAACAGGAGGGACATGCCGAATAGCTCGATGCTGGAGTTTACGAAGCGCTGTGGGTCCTTTAGCAATTCGCAATCGAGTCGATTCACCGTCCCGTCATGCTCATGCACACAAAACGAGGCGTGGCCGTTGCAGAATTCCTCCTCGCCGACAACGAGCTGCTGGCTCCACTCGCGATCACGGGCTTTGTCGTAGAAATCACCCCACCGGATCAGCGCGTTGTAGGGGACCAACTCTTTCTCAAGCGGCGTGAAGGAAATCTCGAAGCTATTGCGCCACTCGAAGATGACAACGCGCGGCAGCCCGAAAGAAATCAGAAAATCTCGAGTCGGCCGCGGGCATTCGCGTTTCGTCCGCGCGACCTTGGATAAGGGCGTAACACCAGTCGCGTGCCCACGCTTCGGGTTGCATTCGCACCTCGCCACAGAGAGCCAGCGAACGCCCCAGCTCACCCGCGGCGACTGCTCTTGAGACAGCGTGCCTCGAAAAACAGAAGTGCCGCCGTCGCGTACAGCGACTGGCTCGGCTAGTTCTCGTCGTCCCACGGCAGCCGTGGAAGTGCTCGAAGACCAGCCACGAAGCGTTCTTCTTGATAGGGCTGACCGCCTTTCAGAACGTCGAAAATCTCCGCGGACACAACGCAGGCAATCAGTTCTCGCGCTTTATTCTCAGGGATGCCATCGGCCAAGAGACGCTTGAGCGTGGCGCACGTTTCGGGAGGTGACCCGTCACGAAGCTGGTTGTCAACGATTTCCAGAATCGCGGCACGCAACACCGGGTTATGCGGCTGTTTTGGCATGGCTATTCATTGTACTGTATTTGCGGCCGAACGGATCGACGTTCAACGGTCGGCCGGCGCCGACCACGCTTTCGAATTACGATGACCGCTCCTCTGGGCCGGTCCATTACAGCGTGTGGTCATCCAGCGGCCGCGCGGCCGAACTCCTCGTTGGAAACCGCGATCAGACCGAAGTCTCGGCGTACATCCTCGTTGAAGTCTCCATAAGCGCCGCCCGGCTTCCGACGGAGCAACCGCAGGCAAAGCTCCGCTACCCGTCTCGCTTCCGGCAGTCGATAAATGCTTGGCGCCGAACTCGCGACAAACCAATCCGCTCCGCGCTTCGCAACCCAAAAACTGTTGCCGTGCAAGCCTCGCCGCTCTTGACCGTTCGGATATTGATGAGACGCGCAGACGATGCGGTCACCGGGCTCGTCAATCGGCTGAAAGGTAGTGTAGAAGCCGGCGCTTTCGATCGCCTGCTGAAGTTCCGCATAGTCATCAGTCACGCGCGGCTGCTCCCTGCTGGATAACTTGTGATTCTCTCGCGAAAACGCATTAACAATGACGGGCCAAAGTCGGCATGTCAATCAGCAAACATCCAGATGACTCAATCGGTCAGGAAGATTTCAGCCGCGCGAGCTGCATCGGCGTTGGCTCGCGTCAAGGCGCGCGTTGCAACGGATGCGGATAGCGATACGGCTGATAATCCTCCGGCTCGGGCGCCCTGTTGAAGAAATCCCGCCCTTCCTCGACGTGCGCGGCTTGCCGCTCTGTCTGTCGCGGATCTGCCCAGGGGCGCAGTACCATATTGAGCTTCGCGCCATTGAACGTGTTGTTCCAGGCGTAACAGGGCGATGGCTCGAACACCCCGTCTCGGTCGGCATCCGTGGCGTGACCTGGTTGGCCGAAGCACGGATAGCCCGCCCCTTTCTGGCCCGCGGGAATCTGATTGCCGTCAATAGGGTCTCTCCCGTCACACTCCGCAAACTCGCCGAGGGTCATGAACGATCGTTCATGACTGACCTGGATCGTCCGGGTGTTAAAGGTTGTATCGGTGCGGATGACCGTCTTATCGATTCCGGCCCCCTGGATGGTGATGACCTTCATCCTGGCCCAATGGCCGGCGTTCCAGCCCCTCTTCCAGACCACCGTCCCGCCGGGAAGTTGGACGATGTCGCCGTCTTGCGCGGCGTTGATCGCATCCCAGACGGCCTCCGGCGTCAAGTTGGTGGCGATGCGGGTCTCGCCATGAGCGGCGCTCGGCGGCAGAAGATCAGCCGCGACGACGAGCGGCAACGCCAACCACATTCGGAATCCCGGGGTTTTCATTTTCGTCACCGTGTCTCCTTTTCCGTAGCCAGCAAGCAAGTTGAGGATCGCGGCTTGCTGGATACCGTCGGCCTGGGCACTGACTCCCGATTGTGGTAATCGGGAGTTGTCGCTCAGGGGTTACGGGACATCAAGACGGGCCATTACTCCAGCGAGGACCAGAAGCAAACTCAGCGCCACCCAGATTGCTCTGTCAGTTGGACGTCCTATGTACATCGCCGCCCGGCCACAGATCAAGGCTGGTGGCGAGAGCGCTTACGGCGAGGAGGCTCGCGGCCCCTGCCGGACCACCCTGGGCACACCCCGCCCCGACACGCTATCCTACCGATGTGGTCCCGCACGCCGGATCGCGGCCGCCCGCGAACAGTCGCGGGCGAGCCCCACCTCTCCTTCCTTGAACCGAGCCCCAGGCTCCCGAAAGGAGAATGCTGCATTCTGGGTGTCTGACTTCGCCGCGCCGTGCTACGGTTGCCGGCACCCGGATCGTGGGTGACGGACTTCCCCTTCGGGCCGAAGTTCTCACCGACTTCGCGGACGAGGTCAACAAAGACCAGGGGGCTGACTGGTGGGACCAGCGTGCTCCGCCGGAGGCGGTTGTTGTATAATGGATCACGGACGCCCAGAACGAGGAGCGAACATGGCAACGGTCGACCCGTTCGTCCCGCTACGCGACTGGCGATTCGCGCTGTACCGAGGTGACCCGGCCGTCGTCGACCGATTCCTGAATGGAATCGACGCGAGCTTGTTGCCCGGCTGGGTTCGCGACCGTGATTACGAGAGGACCCGTTCGCAGCCGGACCGCAGCCGTTGCTACACGTTCGACCACGCGGGGGACGCGGCGGTGCGGGTGTGCCTCGAGCGGGTGAGCGCAAGACGCGTGCGCGGCGGACCGGTCCAGTTGCTCCGCCATTCGCCCTCGGGGGACGCAGCGCGGATCGGGCGGCTAGTCGCGGACTTCGCTGATGCCTGTGTGCTCCCCGCTGCCGTTGCCGCCGGGCTTCGCTGCACACGGCCGGCGTTTGGTCCGCGGAGCGCCGTGACCCCGGGCGCCGAAATGCTGTTCGCCCGGCTCTCGGAGACGGCCGAGGGTGAATGGCCGCTCACGGATCGGACAGAGAGTTTGTGGGGCGAGCTTGTCTCGGTTTGCCTCGCCGACCAGGTCGCCATCGACCGGGACGAGTTGGGCCGGTGGCTTGCGGACTTCGGTTGGGAACCGGAGGCCGCGACGGCGCTCGCTGACCGGTTTTTCGCGGACTCCGAGTGGCTGGCCAAGCGACTGGCTGTCATGGCCCCATGACGACCATCGCCCAGGCTGCGGCACATTTGATCGCGCCTGCTCGCGGCCGCCGGATATCCTTACTCGCGCGTCCTGATCAGCTCGAACCGGTCGGACTTCGCCGCCCCGAACGCGACTGTGTTCCACCCGGACATCGACCGTGATGCATCCGCTGTGGGGCTGCGGTATGCGATCTCTCTGGAGGCCGGCATCGCCGACCTCAGGGCAGCCGGTGAAATCCCCTGACCGTGAAACCGCTCGACGCGGGGTGCATCGCGCTTTCCGACCGATCGGCAAAGCCGCACGCGAGCGCAAGGCACACACTGTCCGTGGCCTGGTCGAACTCGATCGTGCGCGCAGCTTCGGCCGGCGGCCCTTGAAGCTTAGAAGTCACGATCCCAGACCAAACACTGTTTCTTCTGCAAAAGTTCTTTCAGGGCGTACTTGTGTTCTGGTGGGATAGGAATAGCGCCGTGGCCGAGAAACGATGGGAAAGTCTTTACGTCTATCAAGAGCGTCGAGTCGTCATTCAGCCGCAATGAGTCGATCTTTTCCCACGTATGCAATACCCAATACCATCGGAGCCCGTCCTCCCGGATCTGAAGGCGACCTAATGCCATGGTCAGGAAGGAAAACGCGAACAAGAAGAAAAACGCGGACACAGCGCCGATCACGAGACTGGCGACAGTGAAAGGCTCCGACCACGGGTTCGCCGTAAAGACAGTGATCCCTAGTACCCCCCAGAAGGCGCTGGCGCCGAACAGGAGCGCCCGCATAGGGCACGGGCCACAGTCAAGAAGGACTCGTCCGCCGGCACCGAAGTCGCGAAGGTAACGAGGAACAGAGCCGAGGACCAGGAGGAGGCTCGTCCCAAGGAGCACGCCCCAAGCGAGCATGCTCGATTCGCGAAACGAACGGTGAAAGACGCTCCAGATTAGTCCGGCGAGCACGCACCAGCTAACCAGTAGACCCGTTAGCATGATCAGAACGGGGATTCCGTTTCGACGCCAGACCGTCGGTGTCATTCGTGCGAACATCTGACGCTCCATTAAGTCGCCGATCGTAAAGCCGCGTGGTCCACGGCTCGGCGTGACGGCCTGGATAGGATGATACCCGAAACTCGTAGGCGGTAACATTGCCGAAACGGGCCAGAGGACTCAACGGCCCAGCCGACCGGATTGTGCGCGCCACCTGGATCAGTCTTTAGGGCACCGCGATGGATCGCGCCCTGGTCGAATCGGACTCTTTGACTTGCATGCAATAGCGGCGTCCTTGAATGACGATCGCATCCCCGCGGTACAGCAGCCGGCCGAACAAGGCCCCGGCCACAGCGCCGTTCCCGTCGGGGATGGTCGGCCGTTTGACTTACCTTCCATGGCAATCAGGTGCGAGACCGTGTCGCCCCTCTCTCGTGATGGGTCGGCTCTAGCGAGGGTACGGTAATCTGGTAGGATGGTTGACCGTTGACATCTGTCAGATGGGCCGATCGGATCAGGTTGGGACGGCGATGGAATCGGATCGCGAGGGAGGGGACAGGGTGGCGATCCGTGCTGTCGAGGTACGGAAGGTGTACGGGACGAAGGACGCCCAGATCGAGGCGCTGCGGGGGATCTCGGTCGAGATCGCCGGCGGTGAGCGGGTGGCGCTCCTGGGCAAGTCGGGGTCGGGGAAGTCGACTTTATTGAATCTGCTGGGCGGTCTCGACCGGCCCAGCTCGGGCGGTCTGCGGGTCGGCGGCCGGGATCTCCACCAGCTCTCAGCGCGCGAGATGGCCCGGTTCCGGTCGACGGCCGTTGGCATGATCTTCCAGTCCTTCAACCTGATCAGCTCGAGGTCGGCCGTCGAGAACGTTGAGCTGCCCATGGTCTTCGCCGGCCGGTCGCTGCGCGAACGGATGGCCGCGGCCCGTCGGGCGCTCGAGGCCGTCGGGCTCGGCGCGCGGCTGAATCATCGCCCGGCTCAGTTGAGCGGAGGCGAGAGCCAGCGGGTCGCCATTGCGCGGGCGCTCGTCAACCGGCCTCGGGTCATTCTCGCCGACGAGCCGACGGGGAACCTGGACAGCCAGACGACGCGCGAGGTTATGGCCCTGATCCTCGACCACGTCCGCGAGCACGCCGCGACGCTGGTACTCGTCACCCACGACGAGGAGCTGGCGGCGAGCTGCACGGACCGCGTCATCCGGCTCGTCGACGGCCGGATCGCGGCAGGGGGCGTCTGATCGGGAGTCGATGGAGGATCGCTTCGTGCGCTGGATCGACCTGCTCCGATTGCCCCTGGCCTCGCTGGGCCAGCAGAAGATTCGCACGTGCCTGACGACCCTCGGTGTCGTCTTCGGCGCGTTTGTACTCGCCGCGAGCCTCTCGATCAACGAGGGGGTCCAGCAGACGATCGAACGCGAGTCGAGCAAGGGAAACGCCTCGCGCAAGGTGACCGTCATGCCGGGGTGGCGGGTCGCCGAGACCTCCGCGGCCGACGACGTGAAGGTCGCCGGGCGGATGTCGCCGGAGCGCCGCGAGCGAATCCGCAAGATCCTCGCCGAGCGCGCCAGAGGAAGTCGTTCCCGCGAGGAGCGCGTCAATCTGACGCAGGACCGGCTGGAAAAGCTTTCGTGCATCGCTCATGTCGCGCAGATGATCCCGACCGTTACAAGCATGGTCGTCGCGACTTTGGGCAACCGGCCCGAGGATGTGTCCGTCTCCTCCGGCGCCGGCGAGGACCCGGAGTTCCGCAAACGCGTCGTCTTCGGCCGGTCGTTTGACTCGGACGACGAGAGAATCAGTCTTGCTTTCGGAAATGTTCGCGCACCGGATCGGGCTGATCGACGACGCAGACCTGGACCAGGTCCTCGGCAAGCCCCTGCGGATCCAGCTTCGAGGCGAGGAAGTTGGGCCGAGCTTCAGTGTCAACCTCGCTGATCGGTCGAAAGCCAGCGGCAGCCGGGAGGAAAATGAAGCGCTGCTCCAGCTCGCCTGGCAAATCCCGGGGTCACTCGACAGATTCAGCCTGACCGCCGAGGAGAGTGCGGCTTTGCGGAAGGCGATACGGCGAGAATCGGCGAAGGTTGACCAGGTCGTCGTTGCCGACGACTTCCGGGTCGTCGGCATCTTCCGCGGGTTGACCGACGACGAGACGAAGGAAGCCTGGAGCCAGTTTCCCGCCTACACAGACCTTGTGCTGCCCCGGCGAACGGCCGTCGAGCTGATGTTCCGCGACCCCGCCCGTCGCGAGGCGGGTGTCGACGAGGCGGTTCTGTTTGTCGACGAGATGAGAAACGTCAAGGAGGTCATCAAGAACGTCGAATCGCTCGGCATGCAGACCCGGTCGATCATCGATTTCATCGAGCGAGAGCGGCTGACCTACCTGCTCATCTTCGGCGGGATGACGTGCGTGGCCGCGGTGGCCCTGCTCGTGTCGTCGCTCGGGATCGCCAACACGATGCTGATGAGCATCCTCGAACGGCAGAAGGAGATCGGCGTCATGAAGGCCGTCGGTGCGGCAGACTGGCAGCTCCAGGCCCTGTATGTCGTCGAGGGGGGCCTGATCGGCCTGGTCGGCGCATTGCTCGGCCTGGTGCTCGCCTGGTTGATCTCGTTCCCCGGCGACGTCTGGGTCCGCTCGATGGTCCACCGCGACATGCAGATCGACCTCACGGGCTCGATCTTCGCCTTCCCGCGCTGGATTTTCCTGACCGTCCTCGGATTCACCGTCGGCGTGACGGTGGTCGCGGCGCTTTATCCCTCCCGGCGCACGGCGAAGCTTGACCCTGTCTCGGCGCTGCGGCACGACTGATCGATCGGCCCGGCACGACCCGGCTCAGGGCAGCCGGATCACGCTGTTGTGGAAAAAGCCGGCGGATTCGGGGTTGCCAGGGTCATGGCAGAAGGTCTCGCCATCGATGAGGAACTTGTACTCGTGCGACCCGGGCTCAAGCGCGATGGATGTCGAGTAGAGCCCCTGGGCGTCCGGACCAGTCATGGCGAGTGGCCGTTCCTTCCAGTCGGTGAACGTGCCGACCAAGGCGACCGACTTCGCCGGCGCTCTCGGGCGGTGCTGGAAGGTGACTTCGTACTGGCCGCTGGCGAGTCGCTTGGACGTGGGCGCGCCAAGGGTGAGTTCCTGGTCGACGAGGGCGAAGTTGAGGTATCCGACGTGCATTTCATCGCGCGTCTGCTCACCGAAGGTGACGGCGCGTCTCGGGATCCGGGTTGTTCGGATTCTCGTCCGAGTTGTCGAAGCGTGCTATGGTGTGGAGGATCGTCCCTTCGGGCATCGGCTTGGGCTGGTCGAGGACGTAGAGGTTCTGCCAGTCGAACTCGTATCGGGGTACGTCGAGGATGACCTCGCGGCGGCCGTCGGGATATTCGGCGACGAACCTCATCGACTTGCCCCGCAGGTGCATGTGCGGCAGCAGCGAGAGCAGCAATGAGGGCTGCGAGAAGCGGAAATCGGCGCGCGAAACGTAATCGGGCGTTCCGGGCGGGATCTGAAGGCGGAGGTTGAGCGCCATCCCCGACATCAGTTCCTTGTGGACTCTCGCGGCCTCGGTGAAGAGGAGGCCGATCCGGCTGCGGTCGACCTGCTTCGTTCCGCGGGGGGTGTAGTGGAGCTGGAGGACGATCTTCGATCCGGCCGGGATCCGCTTGGCGACGCCGTCGGGCAGGACGCGGGCCGGAATGCCGGGTGCGTAGGCGGCGAGGAAGTCGCCGCCGGCTTCGTCAATCTTCTCGACACCCGGCGGCAGAACGAAGACGACAACGTGGTGGACGACGGTTGGGTTCCCCGGCCGGACCTGCGAGGCGCGGACCCAGACGTCGTGTGTGATCTTCGGGTCGATCTTGACGAGCTCGTAAGGCATCGATCCCTCGGCAGGGATCTCGATCTCGCGGGGCATCTCCAGGACAAGGTCGGGCCGGGGGATCTGCCATCCCTCGACGAACTGGGGCGGCGGGGGTAGGTCTGCGGGGTCTCCTTCGGGCGCACCGGCGGCGACCCAGTCGCGAATCGCCTTCTTCTCGCCGGGTGAAAGTCGGGCGTCATTGGCGAATTTGCCAAACTCAGGCGAGGCGTGCCATGGGGGCATTCGGCCATCATCGACGACTTCGGAGATCATGCTCGACCAGCCGGCCGCCTGACGGTAGTTGGTCAGGGAGAACGGGGCGATCTCGCCGGGTCGGTGGCAGGTGACGCAGCGCAACTGGAGGATGCGCACGACGTCTTTCGTGTACGTCACGGCGCCACCCTGTGCCGGCTTCGTAACCCGGCCGATCGTGCAGCCGACCGCGTCTGTCCTCGGCGTCGCGACCCGCCGCCCGGCGAGGACCGCATCGAGGGCGTCGACCAGGTCGTGCCGGGTGGATGACGGTCGATGGATGCCGATGGCGTACTGGTCGTCGACCCGGCCTCGGTAGACGACGGCCCGCGACCCATCCAGGACGAAGACCTCGGGCGTCCGCTCGGCCCCCATGCGATCGGCCAACCCGTTGCCGACGTCCTTGAGCACCGGGAATGGCAGGCCATGCCTCTCGGCGAACCGGCCAATTGCAACCGGCCCATCCTGCTCGTTGGCGTCGACGCCGAAGAAGGCGACACCTCGCTTGTTGAAATCGCGGGCGAGCTCGGCGAGCCTCGGCGCGTAGGCCTCGGCGAGCGGACACTCGATCCCGAGGAAGGCCAGGACGACGACCTTTCGGTCGCGGGCTTCGTCGAGCGTGTGCCAGGCACCTCGGTGATCCTGGAGTCGGAAATCGACTGTCGAATTCGCCGGTTCGCCCAGCCCGACCAGGCTGATCAGCGCCATGACCCCGACCAAACCCATTGCGCCCATCGTCCCGCCCTCAATATTCCAAACCGGCTTTCCGAACCGCGGAGCGATAATACCACAAGTGTCCGAGGGGATCCACGGATCGGGTCGGAATCAGGCCCTGCTGACGCCGGTCGAAAGGAGGTCCGTGGCTTTCTCGTCGGCCAACTGCCGTCGATCAAACACGCGAGTCCGGGGGGGCGACGAGCGGCACAGCGGTGGGCGATCATCTTGTCGATGTCGCCGCGCTTTGGGCACGCCTGCGTGATTCCAATCGGGGGCCTTCCCGAGTTGTGCGCTCAATTGACACCCGAATCCGGCGCGATTGCATGAACGTGCGCTAACAGCGTACCAGCCGTATTGCCGCACGACCTCGGCGATCTGCTCTTCCACGCGCACCTCTTCGGCCGAGCGACCAAGCTTTGTTAGCCGGCGGCTCAGTTGCGGCCGCCCTCCAGTTCTTCTGCGAGGCAGCCCAGGCAGCGTTGTGACCACTCGCGAAGGTGCTCTCCAATGGCTGTCTCTGGTCGAAAATACCACGCCAAGAATTCGTCGGGGAGGGCTGGTAAACGCTGCCAGTCCCACGCCGAATCATCAGAGGTCAGAAAACCATCCGTGATGGCGGCCATGCTAGCGGCTATCAAGCCGTACGCCACGTTGATGACCGCTGGCTGACCGGCCGACCGCCGAAACCACCAGCGATGCCCGGTCCGGATACACTTGCGGATCAGCGGCTCAAGCAGCTTGCTCCGCGGGTCCTCGAAGCCGTCGTCCCACCGCTCCTGGATCTGGACGCGGTCGTCATCGAAATAGGCGTCGCTGCCGCCTGGGACGTCTCCGACCATGAACCATGCGTACGTGTCTTTCCCCCACTGCGCCGGAGCATCGAGCGAAAAGGGCACATGCGAATCATCCTCGCAGCGCTGAATCCGCAGATGGATGGGAGGCCGTGCCCGGATGCCGACCGAGCCGAGGAATCGGTGAAGTTCTGCGGTCGAGCGATCAACGATTGCCGCGAAACTGGGCAGATCCGTCGTGCCCGGGTAAACATCGAAAGTCGTGCTCATCGAGCGCTGTCGACCTCCGCTGGCTAACACCCCAGCTCACCTGCCAAGGCCGTAGGAGATCCGTGAACTGCGAAAAGCCGTGATGTGGCACCCATCAGGCGCAGCGCCTGGTTCGGCCCGGTCAAGGCCGCTCGTACCACAATTGTATCGATTGCGGGGGCATGTGGCCTACGGCCTTGATCGCGGGGGACCCAGCCACGAACAATCGGAGCTTGGCCAACCCGTCCGGTGACGCGCACCAGTCGCTCGCCCCGTGGCCCGTCCCCGCCCCCGCTGCTGGCTCATATCGGAAGCAGAGCCTGAGCCGCCGCGGCTCGTCGTCCTCGTCGTCAGCAACGATGAATTGCCGGACGACACCGACCTCAAACTTCGGACCGTCGCCCCACCTCCAGTTGTACGTATCCCACTCGAACGGGAGCATGTCCCCCTCTCCGGCTTCCTCCGTGGGCGTCCAGCTTCCGCCGCATCGTGCGCCGGTTGCCGGCGCCCCGATCGTGGGTGTGTGACTTCCCCGGAAGCGTCCTGATCCATCCTGACGGGCGGGACGCCCGTCCCCCAGTAATCCACAACCCTTTCGTCGCGGCCTTATTGCAGTCTCGTCTTCGTGTGCTTCTGTTCGAAGCGTGTTTGACGACTGCATCCCGGCGGTGCAGTGAAGTGGTGTTGTCGCTGATCAGGAACGCGGTGCTCGCCGTCGCCGGATCACCGATGCTTCGATCACATGATCTGGAAGCGGTGCGCCAGGCCATTCCACCGACCATCTCCATGCTCGAAGCGAGCAGGGGGCGGTGAGCCCTTGAATTCTCTCGGGGATATCACTACAGTTGTCAGAGTACACCTGTCGTGGAAGGTCTTCCTCATCCTGACGCCCGCTTGGGCGTTCGCCCTGTTCGGGGGGGGTTGCGATGTACGAGTTGCCATTGGCGCGGACTCGCCGTCGGGTCGGAGTGGCAATGTTCGGGCTGGGCACCTTGGGGGTCCTGTGGAACCTTACGCCCGGGCTGCCTGTCTTCTACGCCCCGCGGGCCTCGGCCGAGGCCAGGGCGGCGGGGCTCGAGCTGTTCGAGCACGAGTGGCAGCCGCACGACCCGTCGGCCCGGGGTGACGGGCTCGGGCCGGTCTTCAATGCCCGGTCGTGCGTCGAGTGCCACTTCCAGGGGGGCGCCGGCGGGGGCGGCGACAACACGCACAACGTCATGGCCTTCGAGGCGTTCCCGACCCAGGATCGGCCCGAGGTCAAGGGCGGCTTGATCCATCGGTTCGCCGTCGCCAACCATTTCCTCGAGGGGCGAAGCGAGCTCACCAAGTTCTTCCCGATCGTCCCCGGCGGGACCCGGGTCGAGGGTGGGTGCCAGGTTTTCACCCAGGATTTCGACCCCGTCCATACCGAGACCGTGAATTCCACGGCCCTCTTCGGCGTGGGCTGGCTAGACCGGATCTCGGGCAAGACGATCCGGTACCAGAGCATGAGGACCGCGGCCGCCGCGGTCGGCAACGAGATCACCGGCAACCTCGGCGGGGTGGTGCCGGGGCGGCCGCGCGTGCTCCCCGACGGCCGCTTGGGCAAGTTCGGCTGGAAAGCCCAGTTCGCTACCCTGGAGGAGTTCGTCGCCGCCGCGTGCGCCAACGAGCTCGGCCTGGGCAACCCCCGCATGGAGCAGGCCAGGCCGATGGTCCGCCTGGATTACCCGCAGGTCGAGCGCAACCTGACCGATGCCCAGTTCCGCTCGCTGGTCGCGTTCGTCGACACGCTGCCGCGCCCGGTCGAGGCCACGCCGTCCGACCCCGATCGGCGGCGCCGATCCGAGCGCGGCAAGGCGCTGTTCCGCGAGATCGGCTGTGCGGTCTGTCACACCCCGGACATGGCGGGCGTCGAAAGCGTCTACTCCGACTTCCTGCTGCACCGCCTCGATGACCGATCCCTTGGCGGAGGCGGCTATCGCGAGACGCCCCCGGTCCCGCTGCCGGAGGATTACCCGCTGCCCGAGGAGTGGAAGACGCCCCCCCTCTGGGGAGTGGCGGATTCCGCCCCGTATTTCCACGACGGCGGCGCCCCGACCCTGGAGTCGGCGGTCCGGCGGCATCATGGCGATGCGGAATCCGTGACAGCCGCGTACGTGAAGCTCCCTGCCGACAGTCGGGCCGTGCTCATCGACTTCTTGAACACGCTCCGAGCCCCTTCCGACGCCGAACCCTATGGCTTCTCCGGCAGGGCCAGGGCCAGCGCCGCGGCGGACCAGCCGCTCGCGGCCACGGCGATGAACTGATCCTTGCCGTAAGGGAAGCCGCTCTCGAAGTAGAGCTGAAACGGGTGGCTCCGGGAGGCGACGAACCAGGTGCCGTCGGCCTTCCGCGTGCGCATCAAGAACGCGACCCCGCGCCGGTACGCCGGATCGTCGGTCGGCAATCGGCCAGCCTGGTGCAGCGCCACCAGCGCGGAGCCGGTGGCATACGCGTCGCTCGCCAGCTTGTCGGTCTGGGCCCAGCCCCCGTCGCTTCGCTGAGTCGCCCGTAGGTCCCTGGCGGCGGCCTCGAGCTCGGCGCGCGACGCGTCGGCATACTTCAGGCCCCAGAGCCGGAAGACGCGGTCCTCGGTGTCGACGGGACGGCTCGCGGCCAGCCAGGCGCGGGCCCGGCGGGCCCGATCGTTCACCCCGCCGGTCTGGCTCTTGGTGCTGTAATACCGCAACGCCCGGAGCGCCAGGGCCGTGGTCGTGAAAGGGCTTGCCTCGATCGGCGGACGCCGCGAGGTCTCGGTCCAGTGGTCTCGATCGGGATCGGATTTCAGAAGGTATTCCGTCACCGCGGCGGTGACTTGGTCGGCGGGACTCCCGGCGGCTTCGAGCGTCCACAACGCGTAGGCCGCCCGGGTCACCCCTCCGGGCTGCCCGCGTCCCTTGCGATATTGCCCCAGCGCGCTCTCCAGGTCGGCCAGCGTCAAGTCCGTGGCCCCCTCGAAGGCCTCCTCATCGATAGCGAGGCCGCGGGCGCGAGTGATTTGCAGGGCGACGAGCGGGACCGCCTGATTGTGGCACGAGAAGCAGTCGCGCTTCTCGGCGTAGACGATCAGGCCCTTCTGCAACGGCGGCAGCGCCTTCACCACAGCGGCCCGGATCCGATCGGGCGTGGCATCGTCGGGCTTCGCGACCCCTCCGGGGTCCTTTCGGGGCTCGGGGGCCTGGGGCCGGTCGGTCACGGCTGTCGCCGCGGTGCGGTCGAGGTGTCGCAATCGATCGAGTCCGGCGGCGGTGACCTTCGTGTCGTCGTGGTTCAACCGCCTGAGGTGCGGGAGCGACTTGAGCGCGACGAGGCCGGCGTCGGTCACGCGGGTGCCCTTGAGGGAGAGGTCTTCCAGGCCGGTTAATCCGGCCAGGTGGGCGAGGCCGAGGTCGGTGATCGCATTGGCGTCGAGCGCGAGCCGCCGCAGCCGGGAGAGGCCCCGCACGTGCGCGAGCCCTAGGTCGGTGATCTTCAACCCGACCAGGTCGAGCTCCTCGAGACGCGCCAGATTCGCCAGGGCCGCCAGCCCGGAATCGGTGAGATCCAGGTCGACGAGACGGAGCGCCTTCAGGTGCTTGAGCGATGCGAGGTGGGACAGCCCCGGGCCGGACACGTCGCAAGAACCCACGAGCAGTTTCTCCAGGCGACTCATCGTCGCGATGTGCTCGAGCCCTCGATCGGAGACCCTGGTGTCGTAGAGGAGGAGGCTACGCAAGCCCTCGTGCCCTCGCAGCCGGGCCAGCCCGGCGTCGGAGATCCGCGTCTGGGTCAAGTCGAGGGTCCGCAGCGACGAGAGGCCGCGCAAATCGCCAAGCTGATCGTCCGCGACGCGCGTCGTGCGCAGCCGGATCTCGACGATCGGCCCCCCAGTCGCCTGTTCGTCAAACCGGGCCTCGCCGCCCAGGCGCCCAACCAGCGCGATGACGCGATCCCGCACGGGATCGCCGCCGGGTGGGCGGGCTTGCACACCCCCGGGGGTCGGGCAAATGAGCGCGCAGAAGATCGGAAGGAGCCCGCCCTGATGCCGCCGACCGCGCGAGCCGCCAAGTCCTCATCCCGTCGCTCATACGAGGGCCTCCGCCGATGGAGACATGTCACGAACATGCATCTCACAACGGCATGGGAAACTGTTCAGCCGCGGATTGCAAGGGGCGATCGGCGGGAAGCCGCCGTGCAGACGGCCCCGCGCCCTGGAAAGGCATCTTGAGATAGAAGAAACTCAACCGTACGCGTTCACGGGCCGAGGGTGACAAGCGTATAGAGATCGTGAACAGAAACTTTGCCATGAGGGTACTCCAGACGGATTCGCATGCGCGGGCGCACGCCTGTCCCGTGCCTTGTGTGAATTCCGTGAGTTCTGGGAAAAGAGCGATGAAGTTCTCTGGCCGCGTCAGGTGTCCGCTGTTCGCCCTTCTCGTGTGCTCCGCGGTCGTGACGTCGTCATTCGCGTCAGACGCCAGGGCGGTACGGCCCGTTCCTGTCACCGCGAACCGCGTGACGATCGACGACGCGTTCTGGTCTCCGAAGTTGAAGACCTGGCGGGCGGTGACGATCAAAGACTGTCTGGACAAGTTCGACAGGGACGGCGCGTTCAGGAATTTCGACCACGTCGCCCGCGATGAGCTCAACGCCCCGCACGGCGGCCCGCCGTGGTACGACGGGCTGATCTACGAAGTCATTCGCGGCGCGGCCGACCTGATGGCGCAAGAGCCCGATCCCGCGCTCGAGGCGCGGTTGGGCGGCTACATCGACAGGATTTGCGCCGCGGCGGCGCGTGACGCCGACGGCTACATCAATACCTATACGCAAATGCGCGAACCCGGCCACCGCTGGGGCCAGCATGGAGGCAACGACCGCGCGCAGCACGACCTGTACAACATCGGCTGTCTCGTCGAGGCCGGTATCCACTACTACGGCGCCACGGGCAAGACGAAGTTGCTCGCCACGGCCGTGCGGGCGGCGAACGGCATGGTGTCGGTGATGGGGCCTCCGCCGCGGAAGAACATCATCCCCGGGCACGCGCTGAGTGAGGAATCATTCGTCCGCCTTTACGAATTGTTCAGGGAGTGTCCCGAGCTCAAGAGAGACCTGGGCGTGCGGGTCGACGAGAGGGGCTACCTCGACCTCGCGCGCTTTTGGATCGATGCTCGAGGCCACCATGAGGGCCGGCAAAACTTCGGCGAATACGGCCAGGACCACCTGCCGGTGCTAGAGCAAGCGACCATCGAAGGGCACGCCGTGCGAGCCACGCTTCTCGCCGCAGGCGTCGCGGCGTTCGGTGTTGCGGGCGAGCAGCCCCAATACATCGAAGCGGCCGATCGCCTCTGGCGGAACATGGTCACCCGCCGCCTTTACATCACCGGTGGCGTCGGCGCAATCGCGCGAGACGAGAGGTTCGGCGGCGACTTCTTTCTACCGAACGACGGTTACCTCGAAACCTGCGCCGCCGTCGCGTGTGGATTCCTCGACCACAACCTGTTCCTCGCCACGGCCGACGCCGCGAAGATCGACGAGTTGGAACGCTCGCTCTACAATGGCGCGCTCGCCGGCGTCTCGTTGAAAGGCGACGCTTACTTCTACGAAAACCCACTGAACGCCGGAAGGAATCGCGCGCGATGGTCCTGGCACGCTTGCCCGTGCTGCCCGCCGATGTTCCTGAAGCTCATGGGGGCACTGCCGGGGTACATCTACGCGACGGACTCGGGCGGTCTGTACGTCAACCTCTTCATCGGGTCGGGCGCACAGATCCGGCTTGAAGGCGAGAAGGGCAAGCGGCTCTCCCTCACCCAGACGACGAATTACCCGTGGGATGGCGACGTTCGGTTGGCCGTCGATCCCGAACGGCCTGCAACCTTCGACGTCCGAGTCCGAGTCCCAGCCTGGTGTCGAGGCGGCGTGATGAACGGTGGCCTTTACACGATGCCGAAGGTAGGGCCGGGCGCGTTCCGCATCTCCATCAACGGCGAGCCCGTCGCCTCGCCGACGATCGTCCGCGGATATGCGGTGCTCCGCCGCCAGTGGCGCGGGGGGGACAAGGTCCACATACGCATGGCGATGCCTGCGCAGTTCGTGAGGGCCGACGACCGCGTCGACAGCGACCGCGGTCGTGCTGCCCTCATGCGTGGGCCGATCTTGTATTGCCTCGAGTCCCATGACAATCGAGGTCGAGTGCGAGACGTATGGCTCCCGGAGCGCGGGTCGATCACCTCCGACTGGCGTCCCGAGGTTCTCGGCGGCGTGACAATCCTCCGCGCCGCGGCTGAGCGACTGCCGCTCGGAGATGGAAAGCCGTTCCAGACCGAAGTTGTGGCGATCCCGTACTACGCGAACGCCAATCGCGGCCCGGCGGAGATGATCGTCTGGGTGCCGACGACCCCGGCCGGCGCCACGCGCCCGACGATCGCATCGCTTTCCACTCCGACAGCCTCTCACTGCTTCGTCAACGACACCGTGGCTGCGATGAACGACGGCGTCGCGCCCAAGAATTCGTCGGACGAGACCCGCAAGAGGTTCACCTGGTGGGACCGGCGGGGAACAGACGAGTGGGTACAGTACGACTTCGGCCAGCCGCGCCGGGTCGGCGGCATGAGCGTCTACTGGTGGGACGACTTTCGACTCGGACGCCACTGCGCCGCGCCGATGAGCTGGCGGCTGGTCTTCCGCAAGCCGGACGGCACTTGGGAGCATGTCCGAGCGCACGACAAATTCGGCACCGAGCTCGATACCGCCAATACGGTCGAGTTCGAGCCCGTCGAGACGACGGCACTTCGCATCGAGGTGAAGCTCCGGCCCAACCTATCGGCCGGTATCCTCCAATGGCAAGTGTTCCCGGCCGCGACTGCACCGAGGCCGGGTATGCCCTAGCGCGCATGCCTGCCGGCATAGACCGTGGCAGTGCGGCTGCCGCGATCGGGCTGCTCGTCATCGAGCGGCAGTTCCTCAATCAGCTCGGTGTCCGATGCCGTATGGAAGGAGACGACGGCCCAGCGGACATCTCCCATCACCGGCCGATGCCAGACATTGGTCGGAATCGACAGCCACCGGTTTTCCAGCGGCTGGCCCGCTTCACTCTGCAACAGGTGAGAAACCCAGCGCTCACCGTCCCACGTCCGCATGTCGGCGCAACCCTGGTACGACATCACGCGCTGGATGCTGTTGGGGTGCCGCTCGGCGCCCGACGAACAGCCTTCCCGCAAAACGAACACCCAACTGGAAGCGATGCCGCCCGGTAGACGATCGTAGATAACAAGCGGCACGCTGCGCCATGCCAGCCGTGCGGCGGGATCGCGATTCAGGACGGCGTCGATTTCCGCCGTCAGGGCGGACAGGAACACCGCCGCCCGTGGCGCGCCGATCTCGCGGTCCAGTAATTCGAGAATCTCTCGTTCGGAATTCAACCGTGCCCTCCGAGTCGAAGTGCTGTTTCTCCGTCCGGGCTCAAATTAGCAAGGGCGGGAAGAAAAAGACAGCCACCAGCTCAATGCATGGCGTAGAAGGGATGTCCGCGCGGCTCGAGGAACGGCGTGCACATCGGCTTCGGTTGCGTTGCCGCGTTTCGGCATTGCATCCGGCGGGGCTTTGGTGGTACGTTAGCGCGTGGAAGGTAGCGTCTCGACATTTCCTGTCCAGGATTGGTCATGGCCACCGTCGTCTGCCGGCTGCACCGAAATGGGGTTATCCTCGCGACGATCGTGGGATCGGTGCTGATAACGGCCGATGCGTCTGCCCACAAGATGAGCTGCAATCGCAGCTCTGACGTGGCTCGCGGGATCAAAGACGGAGTCGCCGGAGCGGCGTTGCCCCAAAGACTGGCCCTCGACACGGGCCGGCTCGATGCGGGTCTTCGACTGGCTGAATCCCTAGCAAAGCGACCGTGGTACGGGTCAAGCACAAAACCCTTGACGAAGCCTCGCGTTTTCGACGGGTGCCCGGCGCCTCAAGTGTGCGTGGGAGCGCACGCGAGGTTCCCCGTTCACGTCGGGGCCGGCCGCCTCGATCACGGCGGTCGATTGGACGGCGCTCCAACACTGCGGCACGGCAAGCGTCAACGCATGGGTTTCGACGACGAATATCTGGAAGATCGCAAGGACGGAGACGACGACACCGACCTGCCCGTGCGAGCCTGGTTCCGCGACACCCGTCTCCAGATCGATGCGATCGTGCCGGCTAGCGACTGCCGATTCACGTTCAATGACACCCCTTCCTCACCTCCGCCCTCGTTCCAGCCGCTCCGTTGCTGACACGACTCGTCGACCGACCAGAGTGCGCTCGGGAGTGACTGGTTCTCGTGCGCCATTGATGCGCGTCCGAGACGCGCCGCGCGGGTTTCTTCACCCGTCGTGCCGGCGCAGCATTTGACCGGCGTGAAGTCTCCGTTCACTCCGGGGCACTTGTTCTCGGTTGAGCTGTATCTCGGCGCCAATCCATCAATCGTCGTAGATATACCGTTTTGACGGCGGCGCGAATGCGCGCGGGCGCCAGTTGCGCCCGCTGACCGCGCACGGGCGAGCACGTGCCAAAGCCTTCCGATGGATGCCGACCAGAGAGTTGAATTCCTGGCAAGAGCGTCCCGTCCCGCCTCGCCCGCACCTGATCGATCTCACAAGAAGACCTGGAAAGGCAGAGCAAAGTGATGAATACACCAGTGTCGGCGCCAACCGGCGAGCTCCCCGATTCCGCCGTGGACCACGAGGTGGACCACGAGATGGAACGGGCGGCGGCTGCGCGGCTCAAAATGGGTTGGGGGCAGAGGGCGGTCGTCGCGCTTCTCTTGACGGTCGTGCTCGTCCCGCCGCTGGCGGGGTTTTACAGCTACTTCTCGGGCGTCCCTCTGCGTCTGCTTGCGGCCAAGAAGGACGGCGGCGAGGCCACCGAGTCTGCCGCCGCACCCAGCATCTCGCTGGTCAGAGGCCAGGCTCATACGCTGGAGGTCTCCGAGGAGGTCGCCGCCACGCTCGGAATCAAGAAGGGTGATCGCGACTCGATCGCGATCGCCAAGCCGCCAGTCACAATGCGGCCGCTCGTGCTTCCCGGGTCCACGCGGCTGGACCCCACTCGCCTGGACCGCATCCGCGCCCGGTTCGCTCCGGCCAGAGTGATCGAGATCGCCCGGGTCCGGGATTTCCCCCGCGTGGGCGGGGGAACACAATTCCGCGAACTGCGGCCGGGCGACCGGGTCTCCAAGGGCGAACTCCTGGGAGTCTTCTACAGTGTGGACGTCGAGTCCAAGAAGCACGACCTTCTCGATGCCCTCGTGCAGCTTGAGCTCGACCAGAAGATTCTCGACGCGGCCGAGAAGCACACAGAAGCGGTTCCGCCGGTCTTCATGATCACGTACGAACGCGCCGTCCAGGGAGACCGCAACGCGATCAATCGGGCCCTCGACAACTTGAAGCTATGGGACATCCCCCAGGACGAGATCGACGCTCTGCACACCGAAGCCCAGAAGATCTGCGCCAACAAGAACGCGTGGCTCAAGACCCCGGAGGGCCGATGGGTCAACCGCGAGAAGCTGGCCCAGGGCAGTGCGCTCAATCCCGGCAAGGAACAAGAAAACCCATGGGGACGGGTGACGTTGCGCGCGGACTTCGACGGCGTTGTCGTCGAACGCAATGTTCACAAAGGCGAGATGGTGGTGGACAACACGGTCAACTTGTTTCAGATCGCGGACGTCAGCCGGCTTCAGGTCGTTGTCAATTGCCCGGAAGATGATTTGCCCAAGTTGGAGGCGCTGGGGCCGAGCGACCGGAAGTGGACCATCCAGACCGTCGGTGCGGCAGCGTCGGGCGGACTTCCCGGGACGATCGACGTGATCGGCTGGTTGATCGACCCCAATCAGCACACGGCCGTCATCACGGGGTATGTTCCGAACCCCGGCGAGCGGATCAGAGGGGGGCAGTACTGCACGGCCACCGTGAACATCCCTCCGCCGGACGACGTGGTCGAGATTCCGGTGGATGCGCTGGTCGATGACGGCAAGCAGAGTTTGGTGTTCGTGCAGCCCGATGCGTCCAAGCGCCAGTTTGCGATGCGCCGCGTCCAGGTCACGCATCGATTCGAGCGCACGGTATTTGTCCGGAGAACGCCGATCCCCAAGGAAGAGCAACTGACGGCCGCCGAGGCGGACGAGGGCCTCTTGCCCAAGGAGCCCCTCCGGCCGGGCGACCGCGTTCTCGAGGCCGGGGCGGTGGAGCTCAAACGGATTGCGATCGACCTCGAATCGCGCCCAGAAGAGCAACCAGCCGATCACGCCGCGCAGGCGCAGGCGCGATCGGCATTGGGTGCTGAGTTGCCGCGGGAGCAGAAGCTGAAAGCCCGCACCGGTTGAGTGCAAGAGGCTGATGTTCGCTTGTTCGAGAGACTGCCATGGTTCGCAAGGTCATCGCGTGGGCGCTTGAAAACCCGATCGCCGTCATCCTGGGGGCCTTCTTCCTGGCGATGGTCGGCGTGTATTCGTTCTGGCACGTCAACGTCGAGGCGTACCCCGACCCGGCGCCGGCAATCGTTGAAGTGCTTGCGCTGTTCCCCGGCGCCTCCGCCGAGGAGGTCGAGCGGCAGGTCACCGTCCCTCTCGAGGTGACGTTTTCCGCCATGCCGGGCCTCAAGAAGATCAACAGCAAGTCGCTCTTCGGCCTCTCCGACCTGAAGATGACCTGGGAGTACGGCAGCGAATACAACTACTACACGGCCCGGCAGGAGGTGATCAACCGGATCGCGACCATGTCGCAGCCGCTGCCCCCCAACGTGACCCCGGTGATTTCGCCGGAGTCTCCCACGGGCGAGATCTTCCGCTATATCTTGAAAGTGCCCAAGGATGCTTCAGGAAAAGATATTTACACGCTAAACGATGTCAAGGCGCTGCAGGACTGGGTGCTGGAGCGCGAGCTGCGGAGGGTGCGGCGGGTCGTGGACCTGACCAGCTTCGGCGGCACGGTGCGGCGCTACGAGGTGCAGCCCGACCCGGACCGCCTGCGCCGCTACGGCATCACGCTGCCGCAGCTAGTCCCAAACCAAGCGTGATTTTAGTTTGCCCCAGCTTTTTGTTCAGAAAGAACTCGAAAACCTCCCGTGTTTTTGGAATAATGTAGGTGAGAACACGTCCTCACTATTCCAAGACAAGGAGGCTTTCGAGTGAGTGCTACTCTCCGAAAAAAGCGCGAGGCTCGCAATAAGAGAATCTTCCAGGAACGGCGACGACGAATTAAGAAGCGACTCGCCAATGTGCCTGGACCCGAGCGGCTTGTACCGATGATGACCGCGACCAATATCCAATACGAACTGGCCGATCGCGTGCAGGGGCTCAGCGCCGGCGGCATCGGCGCCATCCTTCTCTTGGCTCAAAAGATCGACCTGATCAACGAGATTGACCGCAACCTCCATCTGCTCAAGGTGCATCTTCCCTACCACGAATCCGACCACGTTCTGAACGTTGCCTTCAATTCCTGCGCCGGCGGCCACCGCATCGAGCACATCGAGCTGCGACGCAACGACGAAGTCTATCTCAACGCCTTGGGAGCCGAGCGCATCCCCGACCCCACCACTGCCGGGGACTTCTGCCGCCGCTTCCGTGAGTCCGATGTCATGACCTTGATGGACGCCATTAATCAAGCCCGCCTGCGAGTCTGGGCCCAGCAGCCACCTGCGTTCTTCGAGGAAGCGACCCTGGATGCCGATGGCACCATCGTGCCGACCGATGCCGAGTGTAAGCAAGGGGCAGACTTTGCCTACGACGGTCAGTACGGTTACCATCCGCTCTTGATCTCGCTGGCCAATACCGCCGAACCACTGTTCCTGTTCAATCGCAGTGGCAACCGCCCCTCGCAGGAACGGGCCGACGTGTTTTTGGACAAGGCTGTCACGCTTTGCCTTCAGGCTGGCTTCCGCAAGATCCTGCTGCGGGGAGACACCAAATTCGCTCAGACCAAGCATCTGGATCGCTGGGACGCCACGGGCAATATCCGCTTCATCTTCGGGTTCGAGGCCCGCGACTCCCTCAAGGCCAGAGCCGACGAGCTCCCAGCCGACGCGTACAGCTTTCTGGAACGATCGCCACGGTACCAGATCAAGACTGCTCCCCGCGAAAGGCCCGAGCGGGTCAAACCGGAGATTGTCCGGGAGCGAGGCTACGAGACGATTCACCTGCTCGAGGAGATGGTTGCAGAGTTCGACTACCAGCCGGTCGCCTGCAAGAACAGCTATCGCATGATCGTCGTCCGCAAGCGGGTGGGAGTCGACGAGGGACAGATGCGGCTGTTCGAGGAATACCGCTACTTCTTTTACATTACCAATGACCGCAAGATGACGGCCGAAGAGGTTGTGTTCTCGGCCAACGATCGCTGCGACCAGGAAAACTTGATCGCCCAGCTCAAGAATGGGGTGCATGCGTTGACGGCGCCGGTGGACAACCTGGTGAGCAACTGGGCGTACATGGTGATGGGGTCGTTGGCGTGGAGCCTGAAGGCCTGGAGCGCCCTGCTGGTGCCGGTATCGCCTCGGCACCAGGCGAAACACGAGACGGAGAAACGAACGTTGTTGAGGATGGAGTTCGCGACCTTCTGCGCGGCTTTCATCCAAATGCCGTGTCAGATCGTACGGAGCGGACGACGGTTGATTTACCGATTGCTGTCGTGGAACCCGTGGCAAGGGGTGTTCCTCCGGCTGGTGGAGCGGCTGCACAGTTGCTGGTTGTGCTGAGGCGATTGAGGTTTGAAGTCGGGGTCCGGATGCCCCGATCCGTTTGGGCCGCCGAGTAGAGAAAGGGGAGGGACACATGAGGTAGACAAGCTGCGGGTGAGAAACGGGAGCCACGCCTCCCGAATGTAGAAGGTACGTCTCTTACTAAAGAATATAATAGAATGATTTGTAATATTGTTGATTAATATATTACGCTTGTTTTGGGGCTAGTGGCCGCGCTGGCGAACGCCAACACCACGGTGGGGGGCGACTATATCACCCAGGGCCAGATTGCCATGACGGCGCGGAGCATCGGCCTCTTTCGCGGCGGCCTGGACCCGGTGAACAAGGTGCTGGCACTCAAGAGCCCTGAGGCTGCCGCCGCGATCCTCCGCGCGGAAGAAAGGCGGCGGATCCAGGAAATCCGCAGCCTGGTCATCACCTCGGTGAACAACCAGCCGATCCGCATCGAGGATGTGGCCGAAGGGGGACGGCTGCTTCCCGATCAGTTGCCCGGCGAAAAGGGCGTGGTGGTCAGCAACCTCACGCGGCTGGGTCGGGTCGGTTACTACAGTGCCGACCTTGAGCGGCCGCCGCGATCGACGCTGACCCTCAAAGATGTCGGTCACGACGAGACCGACAAGGTGCAGTGCATCGTGCTCATGTGGAAGGACGCGGATACGATGCCCGCGCTCGTTGATATCAAGGCCAAGGTCGCGGAAATGAACGACCCCGCATCCGGCCGGCTGCTGCCCGGGATGAAGATCGTGCCCTACTACGATCGGACCAACTTGCTGCACCTCACCACCGAGACCGTGACCGAAAACCTGTGCCTGGGCGTCGCGCTTGTCGTCGCGATCCTGTTCATGTTCGTGAACAATATCAGGACCGCGATCATTGTCGCGATCAACATCCCCCTGGCACTCCTGTTCGCCTTCACCGTGCTTTACCTGCGCGGCAAGTCGGCGAACCTGCTCTCGATCGGGGCGGTCGATTTCGGCATCATCGTCGACTCTTCGGTGGTGGTGGTCGAGAACGTCTACCGCAACCTGGCCTCGGGCAATCACCCCGGCCTGCACTTGAAAGAGCGGATCAAGCTGTTCGTGCACGAGATCGACCACGCGCTCTTGTTTTCCATCCTGATCATGGTGTGCGCCTTCGTGCCGCTCTTTGCCATGTCGGGCGCGGAGGGACAGCTCTTCCGACCCATGGCGCAGACCTACGCGTTCTCCCTGGCCGGCGCCCTGGTGCTGTCGATGACGCTATCGCCGGTGTTGTGCATGCTGTTTTTCAAGCACTTCAAACCGGTCCGGGAAAACATGCTCGTCCGTGCCCTCAAGTTCCGGTACCTGTGGAAACTCAAGCTCTGTCTGCACTATCCCAAGACCACGTGCGTGGTGATGGCCTTCCTGATCGGCGGCACGTTTTGCTTGATCCCGCAGCTCGGCCGCGAATTCATGCCGGAACTGGAGGAGGGGAACTTATGGCTGCGCGGGATCGGCGAGCTGAACATGAACCTGGAGCACTCTGTGCGGATCGCCAAGCAGGCGCGGGCCATCATGGCCAGCTACCCCGAGGTGGATTCGATCGTGACCCAGAGCGGCCGGCCCGACGACGGCACGGACACCGAGGGTTATTACAGCGGTGAGTACTTCGTGCCGCTACGGTTACAGGAAGACTGGCCCAAGGTGGTGCCGGCGACCGGGTGGCGGCGCTGGATTTTTGGTCCCCTAGCGCGCGGACAAAGCGAGAGCTCGTGGATGCGATGAATGCCGACCTGGAACGTGAGATTCCCGGCGTGACGTGGAATTTCTCGCAGAACATCCGCGACAACGTGCTGGAAGCAATGTCGGGAGTGAAGGGAGACAATTCCCTCAAGATCTTCGGCCCGGACATCGACCAGCTCGAGCTCCTGGCCACCAAGGCCAAGCACGTGTTGCAAGGCATCCGGGGTGTGGCCAACGTGGGCATCTTCCACGTCCGGGGAGCGACACACTTCCAGTTCCGCGTCGATCCGCTCAAGTGCCAGAAGTGGGGCGTGACCACGGCCGACGTCAACAACGTCGTCACCACCGCCATGGCCGCCCAGCCGCAGTCCACCATGGTCGAAGGCGAGAAGCTTTTCAACATCTCCGTCCGCTGGCCCAAGTGGCGGCGGAATGACGAGACGTCGATCCTGGACATCCCGGTCGACGTCATCAACAACCAGGTGGTCCTGCCGCAGGGATCGAGCTTCACGCCCTACGCGGCCGGCCATGCTCTGCCGCCGCCGGCGGTTGCCGGCAGCCTGGCCGACACGTCCAACCCGATTTCGAGCACTCCGCGAATCCGGCTCCGCGACCTGGTGACGCCGGTGGACAAGAACCTCGACCCGGAGCCGGGCGGCTCGTTCATCGATGCCGGCGCCGCGACGATCTACCGCGAGAACGGCCACCGCATGATCGCCATCAAGTTCAGCGTCCGCGGCCGCGACCTGGGCAGCGCCGTCGACGAGGCCCGAACAAAAACCGATCACCTCTTTCACACACCCTACACGAGAGTCTGGAGCGGCGAGTTCGAACAGATGGAGGAAGCCAACGGCCGGCTGCTGTGGATCATTCCGCTATCGCTCGGTCTCATCTTCATCCTGCTGTACGTGGCGTTCCACTCGTTCCTGGACACGATCGTGATCTTCAGCAACGTCTTCGACGTGGCAGTGGGCGGCATCTGGTCGCTGTATTTGACGGGAACCAATTTCAGTGTTTCGGCGGCGGTTGGCTTCGTCTCGCTGTTCGGCATCGCGATCATGGAGGGGCTGCTCTTGATTTCGTATTTCAACGCATTGCGCAGCCAGGGGCTGCCGGTGCAAGAGGCCGTCGTTCAGGGCTCCTTGAAGCGGGTACGGCCGGTGATGATCACCGCCATGACGGCCATCCTGGGTCTTTTGCCCGCGGCCGTGTCGACCAAGATGGGCGCCCAAACGGCGCAGCCGCTGGCCATCGTCGTGGTCGGCGGCATGACCGTGACGCTCCTGCTCGATCGTTATCTGATGCCCGTGCTCTACAGCTTCTACGGTCACCGCGAGCCGCCGGCAGGGGGCGGGGGACTGGCCCATTAATCTGCCGGGAAGCTAATGCACCTACCCCCTCGCGAGCTGCGCAGACTCGAGGGCATTGAGGATGCTTCACTTTTGTTGACCATCATCGTCGCGAAACCCTGACTCGCTATTCCCTCCCAAGCGTCAACCCCAGGTCTTCAACCATGCTTGAAAAGTTGATCAGCGGCGGCGACACCGGCGCGAACAGAGCCGGGTGGCGGGCCGCGAAGACGTTCGGCGTCGCCACCGGTGGCTGGATGCGCCACGGGTTTCTGACCGACGACGGGTGCCACCCCGAATTCGCCGGCCAATTCTCCGCGGCCGAGCTTCCCACGAACAGTGAGGCGGCTCGCACCGAACAGAATGCCCGAGAATCGGACGGGACCGTCTGGTTTGGCCAGACGACGACCGCGGACGCCCATGCGACGGTCGTGGCGTGCCTGAACCTGGGCAAGCCGTGCATGCCGGTCTACCCGGCCGCGTCGTTCGAGCCCTGGCACGTTACAAGGTGGATCGTGGAAAATCAGATCAAGACATTGAACGTCGCCGGTAACCGCGAACAGGATGAGCACGGGATCGGGGATCGAGTGGAACGGTTCCTTGGCGAAGTGCTGGCGGAGCTTGGGCACCCTCGCGCGTGATCCCGGTACGAATTCGCCGGAATTGCTCAAGCTTCCGGCCCGATCTGCCGATAGCCCAGGAGTAGGCATGACGGCAAGGAGGCAAAACGAATGGAACGAAATGAGGCGGGGCTGCGTCACGGCACTCAGGAAGGCGGGCACGGCGGCTCGCCTGCCAACCGGAAACCTGTCAAGGTCACGCTCCACCTGACCGTCGGGACGGCCCAGCGTCTCGGCGTCGAGTCGGCGATGCGGCGGATCTCTCAGTCAGCCATTGCCGAGGAAGTTCTTGCGGCTTACCTGAGCCGGTGGCAGCTCCCGGCCGTGGGGGACTCAAATCAGCTCGAAGCAGGCTGACATGGTGGGTCGCGGCTGTGCGCGACCCGGATCGCAGTTCTCTCGGCTCGGTGGGCGGGGAGGCCCGTTGATGTCGATGCGTTGGGCGGCACTGTTCTGCGTCATTGTGCTCGTGGGCGGCTGCCGCACGCCGCCCCTGGAGAACATTGACCAGACCGTCGCCGAGTATGTCTCCCACCCCTTTGATGTGGCGCCCGTTCCCGTTCGCAAGCACGTCGATGGCCGGCCCGTCGCAGGCGATGTGTCGCCTGGTGCCGCGACTCCGAGCCCAGATCTGCCGCGTGCCCAGCCACGACCAATCGACGCACCGCCCACCGCAGCAGATCGGGCCCTCGCCGGCGAACCTCCCGGTCCGGCCGTTGCCGATTCCCGGCCGCCAACCGGCAACGTCGTACGGACCTCTTTGACCCAGGTCTCTGGAGCCATCCCCGGGCAGGCCGCGCGACAACCGAGAAAGCAGTTCGAGCTGGCGATTCCCCAAGAGGTTCCCGGGTCGGAGACACCACTGGTCAAGCTGCCCGCCGATCGGGCGAAGCGGCCGGAAGCGATCAGCCGGCTGTTTCCGCAACTTCCCCCAGTGGCCGAGGAGCCCGTGCCGTTGCCGGGCCCGGATGGCCGACCGTATACGCTGGCAGACTTCCAGCGACTTGCGGCCGCCAACAGTCCAGTGCTGCGCCAGGCGGTCTCTGACGTCGAGGCGGCCAGGGGCGTCCTGAAACAGGCCGGCCTGTATCCCAACCCGACCGTCGGCTACGAGACGGCTCCCAACGCCAACAACACGGGCTCGACCACCCAGGGGTTCTTCATCGATCAAGTGATCAAGACTGCCGGCAAGCTGAAGCTCCAGTCCGCGGCGGCGTACATGAATATGCTGAACTCGGTACTGGCTTTGAAAGCAGCTCGCTTCACGCTGGCGACCACGATCCGGAGTGACTTCTACACACTCGTCGTCGCGAGGGAGACGGTTCGCGTCAACAAGGCCCTGGCCCGGTACACCGACGAGATCTACCGGCTGCAAGCCGACCTGCTGGGGGGCGGGTTCGCCGCCAGCCACGAGCCGGCGGCCCTGCGGTCCCAGGCGTTCGTGATCCGTCTCGGCTACAAGCAAGCCATCGCGAACTACGTGTATGCCTGGAAGCAGCTCGTTGCCGACATGGGCCTGAAACAGTTGCCGCTGAGCGCTGTCGCAGGGGAGGTCGATCGGCTCATCCCGTACTACGACTACGACACCGTTCTCCAGTACGTCCTGCGCAATCACACCAGCGTGGTCACCGCCAGCAACACCTTGCTCGGGGCTCGCTACGGCCTCAAGCTGGCGCAGGTCACTCCCGTGCCCGACCTGGATGTGCGTGGCGACGTGTTCAAAGAGCGCCAGATTCAGCCTCTCCAGAACTACTACCAGTTGAGTGTCGGGATTCCGTTCCCGATCTGGGACCGGAACCAGGGCAACATCCGCACGGCCTCGGCCGCTCTGGTTCGAGCCGCCGAGGGGCCGCACCAGGTTGAGGCGGCCCTGACCGCCGGACTGGCCACGGCCTACGGCGGTTACAAGACGAACCTGGTTGCCGTGGAATACTATCGCCGTAACATCCTGCCCGATCAGGTGCGCTATTACCGGGGCATCTTTGAACGGAGACAGATCGACCCGTCGGTCGCGTTCGGGGACCTGGTCCAAGCCCAGCAGGTCCTCGTCGCCGATGTCACCGCCTACCTGGGAATCCTGGCGTCGTTGTGGACGTCCGTGGTGAACGTTGCCGACTACCTGCAGACGGACGACCTTTATCAACTGGGCACGCCTCTCGAGTTGCCGGAACTGCCCGATCTGGACACGCTGGACGCCTGGGCTTGTCCTCACCCTCAGGGACTGGTCGGGCCGAAGTCCAGCGATCCACCTTCCACGGCGGCTCCGCCCCCCGCGCACCCATCCGGAGCTTCGACGAAGGACCCTTCGGCGCCCGAGCGCAGCTCGCTCGTAGGGGGTTCAAGATGACCAAGATAACACCTCTCTTTCTGGCAAGCGTTATGGGGCTGTTTCTGAGCGCTTCGGGACATGCGCAGGAGACTCCCGCGGATCCGGCCTCTCGAGCAGCCGCCGAGCTCAAGGAACTGGCCGACGTGAGCCTGGGCCAAGAGAGTGTACCCAGCCTGTTGTCTTTGCCAGACGGACCTGACGAGGGCGTTGGCGGAGGGGTCCTGCGGGTTCTACCGCGACTCGGCGATCTGCCGGCCTCGCTGTTCGCGCCGCCAGCCCCGGCCTCGTCGCGGCTGTTGCGCGTCGACGCTCCGTATTTCGTCCAGGACCCGCTCCTGGATCCGGCGGGGCTGCCGCCCCCGGGCTGGTTTGCCGGGGCGGAAGTTCAAATCGTCAAGCCGCACCTCCTCCCCCAAATGAGGAACAGCGTGCTGCCGGGCAGGTTCGTTAATAATTACCCGAATAGCGGTCCGCTCGGCTCGAAGGCGACTACCGTCGCGCTCTCGTCGGCACCGCTGGATTGGACGGCGTCTCCCCGTGTTTTTCTGGGCTACCGCCTTCCCGCTGGGTTCGGCGAATTCCTGGTCGCTTACCGGCACCTGGGAACCGATGGAAGCGGGAGCGTGCCGGATACGGGCGGATCCGTCGGTCTGAACAGCCGGTTCGCTTTCGACATGATCGACTTCGACTACCGGAGCAGCGAACTCTCGCTGGGGCCCCGCTGGGACATGAATTGGTCGGTCGGGCTCCGTTCCATCTTTCTGTTTTTTGATTCGCAGGCGAACCAACCATTCGGCCAGGCGTCCGCCGGCACCGGTATTGTCCAGGCGCGAGAATCCAACAACCTCTTCGGCCTTGGCCCGCATGTCGTACTGGAGCTGGCACGTCACTTGGGGGATTCCGGGTGGTCACTCTCGTCCCGAATTGATGCGGCTGGAACCTTCGACTGGGTCACGAACGATTGGCAAACCGCGTCCACGACGCTCGGCGCGACCGGCCGGCCGCTGTTCGGCGAGACACGCGCGTTCGGCCACCAAGGCATGCCGATGATCAACGGCCGGCTGGGCCTGGCGTGGCAACCCGCGCCAGCCAGCGGCATGCGATTCTTCATCGGCTACCAGTACGAGGTCTTCTGGGACCTGAACAGGGTTTCCCAGAATAACGGCGGCCCTTTTGCCCCTCCCTCACTCGGCCAGTTCTGGGATCAGGGAATCGTCCTGCAAGCCGCTTTCAGGTTCTGAGATAACCCGCTCGACCCAGCATCGCGCCGTCAGGTACCGCCGGACAATGGCCGCTGCGCGATTCGCCGGTGCTGGAAGTCGCGGGCTCGGCTCTTCAACGAGATGTGAAGTCAAAGCTTACGCCCGCCCTCGAACGACGCAAGTTCCGGTCAAGCGACGCAGCCCGGGCTCTCGTTGTTTAAAATTTGTTTGACGCCTTCTTTTGCTCCCGAGGATAATCCTTCATGAGCCCAGCGCAACCTTGCGTCCGCGGTGCGAGGCGACCTGATGAGCGTCAGTTCGATGATCCTGGCATGCGTCCTCGGGCTGGGGCAGATCGCCCCGGCTGCGCCAACGATCGACTATGCGCGCGAGGTCCAGCCGATCCTGGTCGCGCGGTGCACCACTTGCCATGGGGCGATCCGTCAGAAGTCCGGCCTGCGGCTGGACACTGCTGAATTCGCTCGCCGCGGAGGCAAGGGTGGGCCGGCCATCGAGCCGGGCAAGAGCCGGGAGAGCCTGCTCATCGAACGGGTGACCGCGTCCGATGGCGTTGACCGGATGCCGCCCGAGAGCGAGGGCGCGGCTCTCAGCAATGGCGAGATCGCGGTGCTTCGCGCGTGGATCGACCAGGGTGCGAAGGCGCCGCCCGAGCCGACGCCTCCTGACCCCCGCACGCACTGGGCCTACCGGCCGCCAGTTCGCCCGAGGGTTCCGCGCGCGGCCAACGCGGCTTGGGAACTTAACCCGATCGACGCCTTTCTTGCCGCCGGTTACGAATCACGCGGCCTGAGGGCGAGTGGCCCGGTGGCCAGGGACCTCTGGCTTCGTCGCGTCTACCTCGACCTGATCGGCTTGCCGCCGACCCGCAAGGAGCGCCGGACCTTCCTCGCCGACAATTCGGCAAACGCCGAGGAAACAATCGTCGACCGCCTGCTCGCCGACCCCCGCCACGGCGAGCGGTGGGGACGACACTGGATGGACGTCTGGCGGTATAGCGATTGGTACGGACTCGGCGCGGAGATTCGTTACAGCCACCCTCACATCTGGCACTGGCGTGACTGGATTGTCGCGTCGGTCAATGCCGACAAGGGCTACGATCGGATGGTCGTGGAGATGCTTGCCGGCGACGAACTCGAACCGGACGACCCGGCAACCGTGCGCGCCACCGGGTTCCTCGTACGCAACTGGGACGTCTTCAACCGGAACGCGTGGCTCGCCAGCACCGTCGAGCACACCGCTCGTGCCTTCCTCGGCGTGACGATCCAGTGCGCCCGCTGCCACGATCACAAGTTCGACCCGGTCTCGCAGGCCGATTACTATCGCTTGCGTGCCTTTTTCGAGCCGTACCACATCCGGATCGATCGCGTGCCGGGCGAGCCGGACCGCGCCAAGGCGGGCCTGTCGCGGGCCTTCGACGACTTTCTGGAAACGCCGACGTACCTGTTTGTCCGCGGCGACGAGACTGCTCCCGACAAGACGCGGCCGCTTCGCCCGACGACCCCCGCGGTTCTCGGCGGTGAGGTCAGAATTATCCCTGTCTCGATGTCACCGACGGCCGCTTGTCCCGACAAGCGGGAGTTCGTCGTCCGCGAGGCGGTGGAGGCGACAGACAAAGCGGTTGCCCAGGCCCACTCGGTGTTCGCCGCAGCGCGGAGTCGAGCCGAGCATGCGGACAAGGCACTGGCTGCCGCCGCCCTGGCCGACCATCAGGCCGAGGCGAAGGTCAAAGCTGCCGCAGGAATGCCGGAGTTGCTCAAGGCACAGCAGGCTGCCGCTGCCACGGCGGTCGAGGCATTGGCGACTGCCCAGCAAGCCGCCCGTGAGGCCCAGGATGACCGGGACCTCGCGAACTCGGCCCTGAGGTTGGCCGAGGCAAAACGGTCGGCCTTGAAGGAGGTCCTGAACATCGAGGCGCTCGAAGACCAGGGCGCCAAGACGACCGGTTACGCGGCCTGGGCTGCGGCGGCCCGTGAGGCCGTGGCTGCCCAGCGCAAGGTCGCACTCTTCGAAGCCGGCTCCAACCGGCTTTCAGCCCTGAGAGACATGACGAGCGCACGCCGCAAGCTCGACGGCCTTCTCGCCGCCGACTTGGGTCAGAAAGGTGACCCGTTCAAGGACGCCCGTGCGAAGGCTGCCGCAGCGCTCGTCGAAGCGCGCGGCCGTCTCGCCACCGCGGACGCGCAGCGTGCCAAAGCCGAGGCAGCGGCCAAGGCGCCCCTCACCACGGAGTACATTGCCCGCTCACTCGAGTTCCCCGCGCAAGACGACCTACCGCGACACGCCGAGCAATGCCCCGTATTCGAAGATCAGCACTGGCCGGCGGCTCGCGCTGGCGCGCTGGATCGTCGACCGGCGGAACCCTCTGGCAGCGCGCGTTGCGGTCAATCACGTCTGGGCCCGGCATTTCGGCGAACCTCTGGTCGCCTCTGTCTACGACTTCGGCCTGAGGACGCCCACGCCTCTCCATCACGAACTCCTGGACTGGTTGGCGGTCGAGTTCATGGAATCAGGCTGGAGCTTCAAGCATCTGCACCGGCTGATCGTGACGTCGCGGGCCTACCGGATGAGATCCTCCGATTCCGGGCCCGGAGACCCGAACGTCGCCATCGACCCGGACAACCGCTACTTCTGGCGGATGGACGTTCGGCGCATGGAGGGCGAGGTCGTGCGCGACAGCATCCTGTACCTTGCCGGCCGCCTCGACCCCAAGATCGGCGGACCCGACGCGCCCGTCGCCTCTGCCGAATCCGGGACTCGCCGGACCGTGTACTACCGCTACGCCAGCGGCGACAACGTTCCGCTACTCAGCATGTTCGACGCCGCCGACGTGACGGAGTGCTACCGACGCCACGAGACAATTGTGCCCCAACAGGCGCTGGCGCTCTCCAATAGCGGCATGGTTTTGACCCGCGCTGGCGACATTGCGGCGGTGATCGACGGCGAGGTCGGCGCTGGCTCCGCGGCGCGAGGCGCGTTCGTGGACTCAGCCTTCGAGCGCGTTCTCGGGCGGGTGCCGAGCGTGGCGGAGCGGGCGGAGTGCGCGGCGGGCCTTGCGCGACTGGCCGAGGGGTTTGCGGCGGGGGAGAAGAACGCTGCCACGCCGGAAGCCCGCGCCCGCACGGCGCTTGTGCACGTGTTGCTGAACCACAACGACTTTGTCTCGATCCGATGAATGGAGCGTCCGGCATGAACGAGCATCCCGCTCAATGCGCCTGCTTCGAGTCCAACGCGCAGGGGTTTCCTGGCGGATGCCGGCATGGGCTTCGTCGGCCTGGCCTTGGGCGCGATCTTGCACCGAGACGGGATTGTCCGCGCGAATCCTGCTCCGGGCTTTGGCCCGCCGGAAGGAAAGCCGCATTCTCCGCCGCGAGCAAACCGGGTCATCTGGTTGATGATGCGGGGTGGCGTCAGCCATCTCGAGAGCTTCGACCCCAAGCCCGAATTGACGATTCATGCGGGCAAGACGATCAATCAGAGCCCGCACAAGGGCGCGGTCTTCGGCTCGCCCTTTCTCAAGAATGTCCGCGAGCAGGTCGCCAACAACATCATCGACAAGGCGAAGGCGAAGATCTATCCGACACAGATCGGGTTCAAGAAAGGGGGACAGAGCGGGATCGAGGTCAGCGACTGGTGGCCTCATCTGCGCGAATGCGTCGACGACATCGCCGTGATCCGGTCGATGTACACGACCGACAACAACCACGGTGCGCAGCTCGAGTTCTTCACCGGCCGGCACCTGCTCGACGGTTGCCATCCGACGATCGGAGCGTGGGTTCACTACGGTCTCGGTGCACTCAGCGACGACCTCCCGCAGTTCATCTCGATGGGCCCACCGCTCGAATACCAGTGCATGGGGGCGATTGACGCCAATTACCTCGGCCCTGAGAACTCGGGTGTGGTATTGAAAGTCGATCCGTCGGACCCTCTGCCTTTTGCGCGGCCAGGGGTCCCGCTCGGGCGAACCGAGGCGGCGCTGAAGGCCGAGCTACTGGGGCGGCTGAACCGGCTCGCGGCCCTTGAGTATCCATCGGACCCCAAGCTCCGCGCCCGGATCAAGTCGTACGAGCTGGCGTTCCGCATGCAGACGGCCGTTCCGGAGGTCCTTCGCTTCCAGGACGAGGACGAATCCACCCGCCGGCTGTACGGTCTTGACCAGGAGGTCACACGCCCGTTTGGCCAGCAGATGCTCGCAGCCCGCCGCCTTGCCGAGCGCGGGGTCCGCTTCATCCAGGTCTTTCACGGTGAGGGTGCCGCTGGCGCCTGGGATGCTCACGCCGGCCTCCGCGCCAACCATTCGAGCCTCTGCGCCCAGGTCGACAAGCCGATTGCCGGTCTGTTGATCGACCTCAAGCGTCGGGGCCTGCTGGACGACACGGTCGTTGTTTGGGCCACCGAGTTCGGCCGCACGCCCTGCGCCAGGGCTCCGACGGCCGCGACCACCACAACTACGGATTCTCGGTCTGGATGGCCGGCGGCGGCATCCGGGGGGGCGTGGTCCACGGCGCGACCGACGAGCTTGGCTTCCACGCGGTCGAGCACCGGCATTACGTCACCGACATCCATGCGACGGTGCTCAACTTGCTCGGGCTCGACTCTCACCGCCTCGAGATCCCCGGCCGCAAGCGGCTGGCGGTCGAACACGGCAAGCTGATCAGAGAGATACTCGCGTGAGCGAACCGGCAACGTGAGCAAGGAGAAAATCGCATTGAGAATCCCGGCGAACTTGAGTGGGTTCCCGGCACTCGTTCCCTTCGTGGGGACCTCGGACCGATGGCGGGCGAAACCGTGACCGGCTCAGCGACCGAGCCTCGGTCCGCGCCAGCACCGGCTATTTCCCAGGGGTCGTGGTTCTTCTCTTCACCCGCACGATGGTTTCGCTGGGCGTTTTTGGTTCTCCAAACGAGCGAGCGACAAACCGCTCGGGAGGCCGCGCTGGCCCTTTCGGAGGGCGGACCCGACGGCGCACCAGTTCTCAGTTGGTGCCTCAGGGATGGGGCCAGATCCCCAAGTCGGCCATCGACCGGTGCGCACTCGGAATGCATCGGCCCAGGCGAGGATCTGCGGAAGCGCCAACTTCGGCCGAGAGACTCGGTTGGGCACGCCGCGCTGGTAGGCGAGTAACCGGGGGATCGATGATCCGCCAGGGAGGCCCCGCTTGCCGGCTTGGAGGGCCCAATCGACGGAGCACCACGTCTCGCCCGGGGGCGCTTCGGGAATCGGGCCTGACGATGGATCCGGCCATCGGTCGTGGCGCGCGTGGAACGCGTCGACCCAGGCCAGGATCTGCGGAACCGTCAGTTCCGGCGGCTGCATCCGATTTCGCGCCCCACGCTGGTCGATGAGCAACCGGGGGATGGATGATCCGCCCGGCAAACCCCGGCGGCCGGTTCGGAGGGCATTCCCGACGGAGGCCCAGTTCTCGCCCGGCGCCTCGGGGATGGGACCGGACCTGGCAGTCGGCCATCGGCCGCGACGTGCTCGAAATGAATCGGCCCACGCCAAGATCTGCGGAATCGTCAATTTCGGCACCCGGCCGCAATGGCGCCGACCGCGCTCGGCTTCGAGCAAGCGGGCGAGCGATGAGCGACCTTCGAGGCCGCGGCTGCCGCGTGTCAATGCGTCGTTCACCTTCAGCCAGGTGTCGCCCGGGGACTCCAGAATCGGTCCGGCATCGGACCCCGGCCATTTGCCGGTCCTTGAATGATGGGCGTCGGCCCACGAGAGGATGCATTCGACGGTTAAGGGAACAAGATCCTGGCTGTGCGGAACGCCGCGCTCGTCCCTGAGAAGTTTAGCCAGCGTGGTTCCACCGGGAAGACCACGGAGGCCGGAATAAAGAGCACGCTTGACGCAATTCCACGTTTCGCCCGGCGCCTCGGGAATGGAGGCTGAGCTGTCCGTTGGCCATTTTCCATGGCGGTCATGATATGCGTCAGCCCATTGGAGGATCTGCGGGATAGTCATCCGAGGGCGATGGGCCTTGCTGTGCACGCCGCGCTCCTGTGCGAGCAGCCGGGTCAGAGACCAGCCAGGGGGCAGACCTCGGGTGCCCTGTCTGAGTGACAGATAGAGCGTGCGCCAGTTCTCGGCGGGTGCCTCGGCGACCGGTCCGGAGCGTTCTGTCGGCCATTGGCCGGTCCGGGCGTGGAATGCATCAGCCCAAGCGAGGATTTGAGCAAAATCGAGCGGCGGAAGATACCCCGGGCTTCTGCTCCCGCGGCGCTCGATCAAGAGCCGCGCCACCGAGGAACCGCCCGGAAGACCACGATGGCCGAGCTCGAGCGCAAGGTTGACCGCCGCCCAGTTCTCTTCGGGCGCTTCTGAGATCGGACCGGAAATGGCGCTGGGCCATCGCCCATTCCGGGCGTGAAAGGCATCAGCCCAGCCCAGGATCTGGTCCTCGTACAATGGCACGTATGGCAGCACACCGCGCTCTTGGATCAGTAGCTGGAATACTGAGGAACCGCCGGGCAGTCCTCCCTTGCCCATCCGGAGCGCGCTGTCCACGGCACTCCAGGTAAGGCCGCCGGCACCCGAAACGGAGCCAGACGCGTGCGACGGCCAATCGCCTGTTTGCGCACGATGAGCGTCGGCCCAGGCCAAGATCTGGATGATGGAAAAGTTCTGGTCTCCGCGGTTATACCGGCCACGGTACTCGGCGAGCAGACGGGGAAGCGTGCCGCCAGAGGAGAGGCCACGAAGGCCGAACGTGAGCGCGGCTTCGATCAAGAGCCAGGTCTCACCCGGCGATTCGGGTACGCGCCCCGATTCAGCCGTGGGCCACTCGCCGGTGCGTGCGTGGAATGCATCGGCCCAGTCGAGAACCTCATCCACACTGAGATCCGGTGCCTGGCCGCGCGCATCGCGATCATCCTGCACGGCCGCCCGCAGGATGCCGAACCAGCGGCGCCCCGGGCTACCACGATCCGGCTTCCAGCGGGCCTTCACAGCCACCATAGGGCGGCGCACATGCGATTTGACTTTATTGCGGCTACTCATAGGCAGGTGATGGTTGAGTGTTGATGGATGTCGATTCCTGTCCCAGCTCTTTATATCGGCGGCGCGTGCGTGTGCCATAAAAAGCGTGCAAAACTTCGCCTAGCCAACCAACCGAAAAATACCGACCGGCGAGCCGGTCGCGCCATCGATACCCGCTCCCGTCGCGGCTGGGTTTGACTCGTGCCGATTGGAGCGGATGTCGGAGCATCTCGGCATGAGACGGATCTTCGCCGATACGCTCTATGGTGCCGGAGCCGAAAACACGACGCCTGTCACTTCGTCGCGACGCGGGTTCCGAACTACGTATCACCTGGCTGATCAAGTACCTGAGCGCCGTGCCAGAGTGCGACGATCCATACGGTCTCTGCTCGAACGCGATAGAAGAACCGGTAGGGCTTGACGTAGATCTCGCGATACGGAAGCTCCGGCAAGTCTGCTCCTGCAATCGCCGAAGTGGCTCCATTTACAATGAACGGTGAGGATTGCCGCGAGCGCTCTAGCCGCGGCATCAAGCTTGGGTAGCTGGTGCCGTCCTGGTCATTGCTGACACCGCGAATTGAAGGCCGCAGAGTCGCCAAAACCCAACCAGCACGCGCGATCCGCAAGATCCCCTTCGGATTTACGAAGTCGGATTGTCGTGTGCCGATTCTTCATTCCTCATCCCCCGTTTCGGATTCAGGGTTTCGGATTTCGGATTTGACGCTTATGCCTCGTTTGCGGCCAGGGTCCGCAGTTTGTTCCGCCAGAATGGCAGTTTTGACAAACGACCTTGCGGAAGTGACCGGCCCTGACTTGAGGAAATTCGAAAAAAAAATCGCGCGGAATCCGCCATTCGGCCAAACGACGTGTAGACTTGAGTCGAAAGCCAGGACTATCGATCGATCGTCCGGAACGCATCGATCGAGAGTTCGGCATCCCGCTTGCGATGGTGAGTCTGTCGAGATCCGACCCGGGATGTCGGACGTTTGTTCAATCTGGCAAGGAGACTGATGATGGCCCTTCTAGAGCTGGCCGCGCTCAACCTGCGCCCGCGTCGCTCGTGGCGGATCGGGATCGCGCTCGTGGCATCTCTCACAACGGCGGGCTGCGGACACAGCCGCCAATCGTACCGGCCGGTGTACACGACCCCCGCGCCGTTATCTCGGCCCTGCACGAACTGCGGACCCGGCGCGACTGTCACGACCGAAGAGCCCGGTACGGTCACGAGCGTGCCCTCGCTGGTCGACCCGGCGCCTTTACCATCGGATTCGTCGACCGCTCCCCTGAGCGGACCTCGCTCGGGTTCTGGCGGAACGCTCAACTCGACGGTGGAGAAGCCACCGCAGTCGCGGCTTGAAGACGAGCCGAGCTACGATGAAACCAAGTTGCCTGCTCGAGGACAGGGCAAGGACTCAACGCCTCCCCCTCCACCCACGCCGGTCGTCCCGAAAACTGGACCGAACCTGGAAGCGCCGGCCGCCACGCTGCTGCAGTCGAGGTACGCTGGGTCCACGGCGGATGGCCGCACCGCGACGGCGGCTGGAGCGCGAGTTCGAGGCACAAAGTTGAGCGAACGGCTTCGTCCATTTGTTGATGAATCGAGCGCCAACGAGCTTCTGTACCCCAACAAGGCCGACCGGCCCTGGCGATACATCGTGCTCCATCACAGTGCCGCTCGCAGCGGCAATTACGACCAGATTGACGGCGAACACCGCAAGATCCTGGGGTTCGACGGCTGCGGCTATCACTTTGTGATCGGCAACGGCACCGGCAGCGGCGACGGCATGATTGAGGTTGCGCAGCGGTGGACTAACCAGAAGCAGGGCGTTCATTGCCGCAACGCACGCGAGCACGCCATGGATGAATACGGCATCGGAATCTGTCTGGTCGGCGATCTCGACCAGCAGCCGCCGACGCCGAGGCAAGTGGCCGCCGCCCAGGCATTGATCGCACATCTGAGCCAGCGGTACAACATCGCGGCAAGCCGGGTCGACAGCCATGCCCACCTGGCCGGTACACCGACGGTCTGCCCCGGGAAGTTTTTTCCCAACGACGCGATCCTGAGCGCCAGGGGCAACGCCACCAGCCCGCGGACGGTGCGCAGCACCGGCTGGAAAGTCGTCCGCGACTCGAGCGTGCAATAGTGGAGTTTTCGGCCGGGGACAGCGTCCCACCTGCGGCCGGAAGGACGAGCCCGCACGGACGCGGACTCGCTCGCTCGCTCACTTCGAAACTTCGAGGCGGCGAACAGCCTCGTGCAAGAGCGCGATCACGCTCAGCGAGTCGGTGATCTCGCCTCGCTTCAACATTCGCCAGGCGTCTTCCCAGGCGAACCGGCGGACGACCAGCCGCTCAGTGCCCTCGGGCTCATCGACGCCGTGGCTCAGCTCGGTGGCACGGAAGACATACCCGATCTCGTCGCTGACGGAATTGGAGAGATGCGAAGTGGCCACCAGCTCCAGGCAGCCGGCGGTCAGGCCGGTCTCTTCGCGCAGCTCCCGCCGGGCGGTCTCTTCCGGGGCTTCGTGTTCGGGACAACCACCCTCGGGAATCTCCCAGGAATACGCCTGCAAGGGATATCGATATTGCCCCACCAGCCAGATCGCTCCCTCATGATCCACGGGCAGCGCTCCGACGGCGCGGTTCTTGAAGTGGACAACGCCGTAGATGCCCGGCAGGCCGTCGGGTCTCAGAACCTGGTCTTCCCTGACGCCGATCCATGCGTTCTCGTAGACGCACCGCGTGGACAGCGTTTTCCAGGGGTTTTCGCGGTCGTCACTGGCCTGCGGGGCTCCGGGAGGCTTCATGCCGTCGGTCATCCCTTCATCACCGCCTGCAAGGTGACCCCCATATCCGCGGGGCTCTTGGCGACCTTGATCCCGGCGGCCTCGAGGGCGGCGATCTTGTCGGATGCCTTTCCGGACCCTCCGGAGATGATGGCACCGGCGTGTCCCATACGCTTGCCTGGCGGAGCGGTCTGACCGGCGATGAAGGCGGCGAGGGGCTTGGTGAATTTGCCGGACGCCTTGAGCGCGGCCGCCTGTTCCTCGGCGTTGCCGCCGATCTCGCCCATCATCAAGACGCCGTCCGTGCCGGGGTCAGCCTCGAAAAGCTCCAGGGTGTCGACGAAGCTCGTGCCGTTGACCGGGTCCCCGCCGATCCCGATGCAGGTGCTCTGGCCGATTCCCAGGCTGGTGAGCTGCCAGACGCCTTCATACGTGAGGGTTCCCGAACGACTCACGACACCGATCCGGCCGGGCTTGTGGATATAGCCGGGCATGATGCCGATCTTGCAAGCGCCGGGCGTGATGATCCCCGGACAGTTGGGGCCGATCAAGCGCGCGGAAGGATGATGGACCTTGAGATAGGCCGCGGCGCGGACCATGTCGATGACGGGAATTCCTTCAGTGATGGCGACGATCACCCGGATTCCCGCATCGGCGGCTTCCATGATGGCGTCGGCCGCGAACGGCGGAGGCACGAAGATCATGGTGGCGTTGGCACCGGTGGCAGCGACGGCTTCGATGCAAGTGTCGAAGATCGGGACACCCAGAGTCGTCGATCCGCCGCGGCCGGGCGTGATTCCCCCGACGAGATTCGTGCCGTAAGCCTGGCACTGCTCGGAGTGAAACGCTCCGGCCTTGCCGGTGATGCCCTGACAGATCAGCCGCGTGTTCTTGTCGACCAGAATGCTCATGGAAACTCCCAATGATGACAGTTATAGCAGTCGTTTGTCGCGTGGCGCCATTCCTTACCATCAGTTCAGCTCAATACATCTCGATCATGTGTTCGCCCCCATGGGCGGGGTTGCCGATGAGTTTCTGTCCCGGCACGTCGACGACGAAGTCGAGTAGCTCGAGCGGGACCTGGCCGATCAGAACGGGGCAATCGTTCGGCAGCTCTGCGACGTCCATCAGGCACTCTCGTCCTTGAATGGTAAGACGCACGCCCCCGTAAATCTGGACAACAGCGGTCCCCGAACTGGTTCGAGCCATCCGCGTGCGGACCGGCTTGAGGCCGAGTCGCTCGATCATATTCTTCGGCATTGAAAGCGTGGTCGCGCCAGTGTCCACAAGGGCGTCATCCACTTCCACATGGCGCACCTGTTCAGACGGTAAAAGTTGTTGCTCTTCGAGATAAAGATCGCTCAGGTTTTCAATCTTTACGATAACGGTTACTCGACCCATTGTTTCAGTGTCCATGGTGATTTCTCGGCCGATTGAGTGGGTTCTGATTTCACGCCGCTCCCTTGGCCGCGGCGACGACCTTCTTGGCGGCGTCACTCAGGCCGTCGGCCGTGACGATGGGGCGGCCGCTCTCCTTGATTAGTTTCTTGCCCATTTCCACGTTGGTCCCTTCGAGCCGGACGACCAGCGGCACACGGAAATCTAGCTCGCTGTAGGCCGCCAGCAGGGCCGCCGCGATCGTGTCGCACTTCATGATGCCGCCGAAGATGTTGACCAGGACGGCCTTGATCCGCGGGGTGGAGAGGAGGATGCGAAAGCCTTCGAGAACCTGGTCCTTGTTGGCGCCGCCGCCGACGTCGAGAAAGTTGGCCGGCTCGCCGCCGTGGTACTTGATCAGATCCATCGTGCTCATGGCCAAACCGGCGCCATTCACCAGGCAGGCGATGTCGCCGTCCAGGCTGACGTAGCTCAGCCCGCAGCGGCCGGCACGCAATTCGGCCGGGTCTTCCTCGGTCTCGTCGAGCATGGCGGCGATATCGCGGTGGCGGAAGGCCGCGTTGTCGTCGAAGTTGAGCTTGCAGTCCAGGGCCAGCACGTCGCCACCGGCCGTGACGATCATCGGGTTGATCTCGGCGAGCGAACAGTCGGTGTCGATGAACAGCTTGACGAAGTTCTTGAAAAAGACGGCACCCTTCTTGGCGGATTCGCCAGTGAGGGCCAGCGCCTTGCTGATCTTCCGGGCCTGGAAATCGGCGAGCCCCAGCCCGACGTCGATCGGCACGCGGAGGATTTTCTCGGGGCTCGTGTGAGCGACGGTCTCGATCTCGACGCCTCCTTCGGTCGAAGCCATGACCACTGGGCACTGGAGCCCGCGGTCGATCGCCATTCCCAGGTAAAGCTCGCGGGCGATATCGTGCCCGACGGTCACGAGCACTTTCGATATCGGGCTGCCTTGCAAGCCTGTCTGATAGGTGATGAGCGTCTTGCCGAGCAAGCTGGCGGCGGCCGCCTGAGCCTCCTGGGCGGATTTCACGAGCTGCACGCCCTTGGCCATCGACTCGGGGCGCGGCTCCAGTCCGCTGGCGATTTTGAGCGCCCGGCTGCGATCGTCGCCGGGCCCGATCGCCACGCCCTTGCCCCGTCCGCCGGCGTGAACCTGCGCCTTGACGACGACAAGGCCTCCGCCGAGCGCGTCGTACGCCCGGGCGGCCTCCGCCTTATCGGTCACGACGATTCCTTCCGGCACCGCGACCCCGGCCTTCTTGAGTAGCTCTTTTGCCTGATATTCGTGAACCTTCATGGGGCGACAGTCCTTAGATGATGAAGCCCGATCCCCCGATCGGCCTCAACCGATCGCGCAAGCTTCCTTTTTACCGTGGTCTTGGGCCCGATGCCAGTCTGCTTGATCGGCGCGGCGCACACTGAGCTTCCGCCGGTCAAGGCTCGGCATCGATCTCGCGCTTGAGCTCGGCGATCTCGGCGTCGGTCAGGAGCGAGCGGTTCGGTGTGAGGGTGGCACTGGCTTCCAGATCTTTCTGCAGCTCACGGAAAGTCTCGACCCAGAAAGCCGATTCCTCGGGAGTGGGCTCTCGTTCCGGGTCATGGCGAGACGCCGCGGGAGGCACCGGCTCGGGCCGGTTTCCGCGCTCCTTGAGGCGGTCGATCATGTCCCAGAATTGCTCGGCAGTCACCGATTGTGCATGGCGCCTTTTCGCGGCCAGACGGATCCGGCGATCCGACGAGATCACGGCCAGGTTCTTGGGATCGGCGTCGTCAGCGATCAACTGCTCGATCCGAGCGTCGGCGTTCTCGTCGCCGAGGGCGAAGACGACATCGAGCCCGCGATAAGTCGAGACGATCTGAAAATCGCCAGGGGGGACCCTGGCGTCGAAGACGACGGTCGACTCGCGGGCGACGCCCGGGCCCACCAGGGCGGAGAGGTCGTCGAGGAATCGACGGCGGGCGCGGCGGAACCCGTCGCGCCCAGCTTCGGCCCCAGCCGGCCGTCGGCGTGCATCACGTTATAGCCGTCGATCAACCAACGCATGACGAGCCATCCTCGCCATCAGAAACAACGGGAGACTCCTATTCTATCCGATCGCGTGGTACAATCGCCCAAATTTTGGGTTGCTCGAACACGTCTCGATTCAAGGAGGCTCCCTTGGACAAGCTCGATACTGTCGAGATGCTGGCCTTCAACCTCAAGCTTCTGAGCAAGAAGAGTCGAAAGCGCGTTCTGATCAGCGCAGGGAAACTGAGCGACAAGCAAAAGATGCTCCCGGCGATTCAGAAGCTGCCCCAGATGAACATCGATATTTTCGCCACCTCCGGTACAAGCGCCTTCTTGACCACTAACGGCCTGCCCAACCAGACACTGCACAAGATCACCGACCGAACCGAGCCGAATATCAAGTCGTTTCTCAGTCAGGGCCGGCTTGACCTCGTTATCAACGTGTTGACAGGCAATAATGATTATGATGAGAGCTCGGACAGCAATCTGATCCGCACGCTGGCCATCGAAAACGGGATCCCGCTGATCACGGACGTCGACATTGCCATTTTGACGATTCACCAGTGGGAAAGGAAGCATTCGCTGGACTTATGGCAGACTCAGGGCGGACCCCAGGAACCCTGGAACTTGAAGGCCGAATTCCTGAAGATGGTGCGGGATCTGGGAGGATTCGCCAATTACCACGCTCACTTTGACAAGGCCTACTTGATCTCGCTCGAGTACCTCGAGCTGAGCCACCGGGACATGCAAGAAAAATGGAAGTTGTACAAGTATCTGAAGGAGAATTACAGCCACGACGACCTTGTGAGCCGAATCTCGCGCGGGGTGGAGACAATGATCGGTCAAGGCGTGACTTACTGCCGCACGTTGCTCGACGCCGACAGCACGGTCAAGCTGGCGACGGTGAAGGCCGCGCTGGAGGTGAAACGCCGGTACCGAGATCAGATCGTCTTTGAAATCGGCACCCAGCCACTCCAGGGAGTGGTCGATGACAAGGCCTCTTATACCCAGTTCGTCGAGGCCTGCGATCTGGCCGATGTCGTCGGTGGACTGCCATCGAGGGATCGTCCCCGCCCGGAAAAGCACCTGGACACGATCATGAAGATCGCGAAGGACCTCCAGAAGCCGCTCGATGTCCACGTCGATCAGGAAAACAATCCCGACGAATGCGAGACCGAGCTGCTGGCGCTCAAGACGATCGAGCACGGCCTGGAAGGAACGGTCACCGCCGTGCACGCAATCTCGCTCGCCGCGAAACCCAAGCACGAGCAAGATCGCGTCATCAAGATCATGAAAGACGCGGGCCTGAAGGTCATCATCTGTCCTTCAGCCGCCCTCAGCATGAAACCACTCGAGCGGAACGCGCCGCTACACAATTCGATCGCGCCTTTGGTGCCCTTGCTCGAGGCAGAAATCCCGGTGTACCTGGGAATCGACAATATTTGCGATCTCTTCATGCCGGTCGTCGACGGGGACATGTGGTTCGAGTGCCGGCTGCTCATGGAAGCCTCGCGATATTACGACATCCGTCGAGTGGCCACGATCGCCTGCGACAAGAGCGGATTCCGCTCGCTTGCCTAGCAGGAAAACGGTGCCGGCCCCTGGTTCTGACAAAAATGTTTGTATCTGGAAAAGATCGCCTCACGTGCCCTGCCTGCGAGGCGATTGAGCGGAATCCCCATCCTGGCCAGAGTCGGCCTCGAAAGTCTCGTCGGAGCTGTCGATAATCTCCGGACGACGGGTCCATAAGAGCCAGATGGCCGCCATGACGAGCCACACGCCTCCGAGCCATCCGATGAACTGGCCCCAGGTGGCCTGGAAACCCAGAGCCGAGCCGAACAGGCTGCACAGCGCCCCGGCGGGCACCCAGATGAATGTCAAGAGTGCCAGGAGGTCGCTGACCTGTCGTTCCAGCTTGAGCTCGTAGAATTCCTGGTACTCACGGACTTTCCCGCGGAGTTCGCGGAAGATGGGTGCGATGCCCAAGCCTTCCCGGAATCGATGAAGGATTTCGATCCCTTGCGGTTTATGCGTCAGCTCGTCGAACCAGTGGTCGTCCTGGAAGATGCGGAACTCTTCCCACAGGCGGCGTGCCCGGACCGCTCGGTCCCCGAATTGATCGTCACGACCCATCATCTCGCCGGCCAGGACGCTCAGGCGGATCTTGTAAAACAAGGTGACGAGATAAAGGTAGAAATAATCGTTCTCGATATTATGAGGCAGGTCGCGGAGCGTTAACTGGCCTTCGCGCAGGCCGAGGAATACGACGTTGTCGTGCAGTGCCATGCCTTGCCAGTTGCTCCAGATGGCGATCCGGTGGCGGCTCATGAGATTGCGGAGATATGACTCGTCGGGGTAATAGTCCGGGAGGCGTGTGTCGGTGCACGTCGCCAGCTCGTAGAGCGCTCGCTCGGACGGCGAATGGAAGGGTCCAGACGGCCAGTCCGGCGGCTGCGCCCCCGCCAGGCAACTGTAATGGTAGAGGTGAAATGACTGCCCGTAGACGTTTCCAAACGGTGTGCCGGTCGGTCGCGCCTCCTCGCCGAGACGGCCGAAGTCCGCGACCGCGGCTTTCAGGGATGCAGAACTCGGGTCCACCTTGCCGGTGAGCCCTTCAAGCAGGTAGTCGATCACATCACGAGCCTTGGCCAGCACTGCCGGGGAGGTCTCGGATACCCGCCAATCCGCGAGTTGCCAGTCCAGCTTCGGAGGATGGATCGGCCGGAGATAGAAATGGAAGTCGTTGATCCGGGCCACGTCGAGGTCCGCCTCGCGCAACCGAACCTTCAGCATCAAGAGGCCGACGCACTGCGGGAACAACATCGCGTCTACCCACTCGAGCTCAAACGGCGCCGCGAAGTGGTCCCGCACGGTACCGTCGTGGCCCTTCAAGACAAAACTCAGCTCGAGGCGCCGCAGAGGCTCCAGCCGTCGCGTGTCGTAGGTCAGGCGCAATGCGGCGTCGGGAGAGATGAGCGGAGCGAGCTTTTCCAGGGCAAGACTCGCCAGCCGACGCGCCTCTGCCAGTCGCGCCGGACGTTCACCTTCGGGCAGAAGCGCGGTTTCGGGGAACAGCAGGCGATGGACATGGGGCAGGAAAAAGTAAATGTCGTCGAGTGCGGTTGCCAGCGCCGCGTCTTCGTGGAGGCGACCCCACCAATGATGCCAGCGCCCTGCCAAGGCATGGAAAGAGCTGACCCGCGCGTTGTCGGAAAAACAATACTGGAATGAGTACACCAGGATCGTGAAATGACTGGCGGTCGCTGGCGGCTTCGTCTCGACCGGTTCCATGCTTTTTCTCCGCACGCCAAACCCGCGGGTCGTTTTCACCGTACCAGACATTCATGGCTCGATTCAAGCAGCCGCGGCGCCGGCGTGCAACCGGCGAGAAACATCGAGTTTCGTCATTCGATACCCGATTGGGGTTTCGTGCGAGAAAACGGTTCCGCATTGTCTCCACCGGTACCACGTCTCACCTTTTCGCCAGGGCGGGAAACACGTACCATGGGAGCCGTTCTCACTCCCCCGGGTCCTGGAGGCTGCCTGTCGATGAAGATCATGCTGGCGAACCCACGAGGCTTCTGCGCGGGGGTCAACATGGCGATCGAGTGCCTTGAGCGCGCACTCGAATTCTTCGGACCACCGCTCTACGTCTATCATGAAATCGTCCACAACAAGTTCGTCGTCGAACGGTTCCGCCACCGCGGCACGGTGTTCGTCGAGTCGCTCGACGAGGTGCCCCAGGGCTCCCCGCTCCTGTACAGCGCTCACGGCGTCTCTCCCCAGATTCGCGAGCAGGCCCGGGAGCGACGGCTCCTGGCCATCGACGCGACATGTCCGCTTGTCATCAAAGTGCATCTCGAGGCCGTTCGCTACGCCCGCGATGGCTACACCATCATCCTGATCGGTCACGAAGGACACGACGAAGTCATCGGCACCATGGGTGAAGCCCCCGGGCAGATGATCCTGGTCGAAACCGCCGAAGATGTCGATCGACTCGTCGTTCCCGACCCTGAAAAAGTCGCCTATCTGACCCAGACCACCCTCAGCGTCGACGATGCGAACGTCGTCATCGCTGCTCTGCGCAGGAAGTTCCCTCGGATCGCCAACCCACCCAAGGACGATATCTGCTATGCCACCCAGAATCGCCAGGAGGCCGTCCGCGACCTTGCCTCGCAGGCCGACCTGGTGCTCGTTCTGGGGAGCCAGAACAGCTCCAATAGCCGGAGGCTGGCCGAGATCGCCAATGGGCTAGGGATACCGTCTCACTTGATCGACGGGGTTTCCGAGATCCAGGATCATTGGTTCCGGGACGCGGAGACTGTCCTCATCACGGCTGGAGCCAGCGCACCGGAGGACGTGGTACAAGAATGCGTCGAGTACCTCGAGCGCAACTTCGGCGCAACGATCCGAGAAGAGACCGTGCGCAGGGAAAATGTCCATTTCCCGCTTCCCCGATCGCTGAGGGACTTGTTGCCCGCCGGCTCAAGCTTGATCGACGACGGTTTCGAGGCGATGGCGGAGCACGAAGCATAGAGACCCACCCGACGCATCGGATCGGATCACGCCGCGTCAGGCGACCGGCAGGAGATGATCGACCAGGGCCACGGCCGTCGCGGATACCAGCCGGACGGGCCCAGCGAGGAGACGCTGGCCTTGGCTGATGCTTTCATCGAAATCGGCTTCGCTTGTCGCATTTTCGTAGCTTTCGCCCTCGGGATGCCGCCGGCCGCCGGATGGGATCGGACGGATCGGACGGATAAGACCCGGCGGCCAGGCTGCGCGAGATAAAAAGAAACGACGGGCGATTCAGGCGGGAAGAGACCGAGCGGAATCACACGCCTGGTCGATTAATCCAACGCCTGACTCCGCCAGATTCTTAGTTGCGATCCGGGAGCAAAACCGAGTCTCCTCGCTGAACACCACCGGGTCGAAGCGGAAGGGCAACACTAACCCGAAGCGTCAGCGAGGGATGCCGCAAGTTCCTTGCGGCCCTCGCCACGCCCTCGCTCACGCTTCGGGTTGGTATGTGGCACGAGTCACGCTATGAACAGGGATCGGCGCCTGCCGAGATTTCTGGGTGGTGTTCAGCGAGAAGTCTCGCAAAACCGGCTCGAATTCCGCCTGCGTCCAGCGCCGTCAGGGAGATCTTGCCGATTGTGCCAAACGAAAGGGGCCGGCGGCTATTCGCATCCTTTCCCACCACGCCGCACGACCTGCCATGTGGTAGAATTGGGAAAGTCCGCGCCTCGGCGATGGCTCTCTGCATCGCGACATATCTCCGACTCAGGACAAAAGCTGAGCTGCCGATCCTGCATTGCGAAGGACTCGCACACGGCCAGGCCGATTAACAGCGTTCGCGGTCGGGGAGTGCTGAAGAACATTACCCCCCCAAACCCTGACACATACCCAGGGGGGTAGGGGGGCTATTGGATAAGGAGAAGGATGAAGGATGAATCAGACAGCTTGCCCTTTTCAGTCCGCTTTTGGACTGTCATTCCCCGAGGTCCCGCGAACTGCTTGGTTCGATCCCGAAGTTCATTGCTCTCCCCATTCTCCTTCATTCTTGTCGCCGTCCTTTTTCCGCACTTCTCCACGGCAGCCCTCCCTCGACCTTCGCGATCGACTCCGCGTCCGACCGGCTTCAATGCGCCGGCCAGTAATGCGCTCCCGCCGAAGTACCAAAGCCCATGTTCTTTGAACGTCTGAACACGGCAGGATCGCCACGGAAAAGTGGCACAATTGGCCTTCTTGGCGCACGCCCGCGCGCTGACGCCAGTCCCCTGCGCAACCTTCAGGAAGATTTGGGGTTTCGTCGTGCGGTGCTGTGCTCCGGGAGTGGCAGGAAAGTGGCACGCGGTGGCATGAGGATTAGATAAGGAACCCCGGAAAGCAGGAGGCCAGAGAATCGGGAAATTGGGTCACACTCCGGCCGTTTTCAGTGATTGCCCCCTGGGTCGAGGCCCGCAGGCCATTCTTGCCGACATTCTGATTTTGCGTGTCTTGTCTGGCGGTGCATGAGACTCTGATTCCGCAACACCACCGCGTCGTACACGAATCTTTTCGGATTTGATATCTAGGATTTCGTGCTTGGTTGCGGCTATGCCGCGCTGGGCTGCCATCTCGCTCTTCGTTGCCTTCTCTTTCTTCTGTTCAAGGCGTATTGGCAGCGGCCCGAATGGCGGGAGCATGGTGCCGGTCTTTTCTGGGAACAGAAGCTAACGGAGGAAACGAAGATTGGGTGAGGCTTCCACTCGGCCATTTCGCCCTGGGGATGTTGCTGCTTTCCTCCGTTCCTCATGCTGTGTGAGCGGGAGCTCCTGTCCGACAGCGCAAGAGATTCCGCCAGTACGCGCAATCCGAGTATGTCCGCGTCACGCCCCGTTTTGATGAGCCTCGTCTCGGCCTCTCCGGAACGTCCACAATGCAAACGAAGTCTCTCGCCAAATCTGAACCACGATGAGCGAGTCAAAGCACACGCGAGGATGCGACGGCCGCAACGGGCGTCCCTCTGAAACCTTGTCAGATGACAGAACACGAAATTGACCCCAGCTCGTCGTGTGCACTCTCTATTCGCGCGTACCTGAATTATCCAAGGGTGTCGAAAATTGGGCCGTACCTACCGCACGGTATACGGTACGAGACGCACTCCCAGGCGTTTGGTTCATTGGCGGTTGGGGAGTTTTCCCGAATATTGTTCGGTGACATTAAGCGGAGATGGGAAAATCGGTACAGGTCCGTTAATTGGCAAAACGGGCTTGTTGGAAGCTCTCCTGATTGAGCAATCGGACCGGTCCCGCTTTCTCCGACCCCTGCGTTCCTCATGCTGTTTGAGCGGGGCTCCTGTCCGAGAGCGAACGTCGCAGCGTCGTGCACGAGTCTTTTCGGATTTAGGATTTCGTGCGTGGTTGCGGATACGCCGCGTTGGGCTGCGACCTCGCTCTTCCCTTCGTTGCCTTAGCTTCCTTCTGTTCAAGGCGTATTGGCAGCAGTTCGAAATCGCCGGGGCATGGTGCAGGTCCGTTCTTGGAACAGAAGCCAACGAAGGAAACGAAGATTTCGGTGCGGCTTCCGGTGAGCCATCGCGTCCTGGGGCTGTTCCTGCCTTCCTGCCCTCCTCATTCTGTTTGAGCGGGCTCCTGTCCGACAGCGCCACAATGTCCGTTTTTGCCGGTTGTGCCAGATGAACCGCTTGACTCGATCGCGCTGGTCGTTCCTCTCGCCGTTTTTCTTCATCAGCCCCCACCGCCCGAAACGTGTCCCCGTATTGATTCATCCTTCATCCTTCATCCTTTCCTCGCCCCCTGTCAAGTCCCGGATCGGGGCCAAAACTCGCCGTAACTGGAGCGGGATCTTATATTTCCATGATCCGAACCATTTCGTCGAAATTGGCTTCGTTCGTCGCATTTTCGCGGATTTCGCCCCGGTCGGTCATCGCGCCCTCGTACGTCTGGGCGGTGGCGGCATCGCTCACACGATCGTGCGGCGTTCCTCGGAAGAACCGGTTGGTGCTCGTCGTCGATCCGACGCAGTGAAGTGAGGAGTCAGCGCCGACAATGGTCCATCTACTGAATTCTGACGCACGAACTCGCCGCGGGCTACTTTTTCCCACTTTCCTCGGCTCCGTAATCGGATTAACCCGGGCGGCAGGCATGACCGCGCCGATGGTCAGAATCGGGAGCGGGCGGTGAGTGGTCGTGTCCAGCGGCTTTCGTGTCTTCGAGCACTTGCCGGCTTACGCTGGTTCGCCGATGGACGCCGACAGACGCAGATGACCGAGACGACAACAGGGATGACCTCAATCAAGTCGCAGAGCAAACCTCAGCGAACGCGTACGCTGGGTCGTGAAACCGTGAAACCGGAAATGCCCCGTGGATGAGAATCATGGATCGACCGCGCTGGTGCGACCCTGAATCGCCTCCTTGTCGCGGCGATCGATGTCTTTACGGAAGAGGATGTAGCGACGCCGCAGAACCTCTGCTACGCAATATGAAGCGACGAGCCGGGTTCGAGTCGTCGCAATCGATCGAGGACGACCGGCTCGATGGCAAAGGACGATGCAGGAGACAACTCGGTCTGCGGGCAGAATGGAATCAGGTACGACTGGGTGATGGGATTCGTCGTCGCAGCGAGCGCGCGGCGGAAATCGCGTTCGCATCGGCGAATGCACCGTGCTGAAGGTAACCTCCAACCCCGCTCGGCTGCGAAGCTGCGTGAGCGCGGCCGCGAGTTCGACCTCACCACGGCGCACGCCGGCGAGCAGTCGAAAATCAAGAAAGTCTTCGAGTACGCTCACGTCTCGCCAGTCTGCGTCACGTTCTGTTTCCTTGCTGCGGATGAGGTCCGGGAGGCCGAGGAATGCGATTTGCGGCTCCCGTACCGGCCGCGTTCGGCGAGGCCAAGAGTTCCGCGTGCGACGCGAGAAGATGGTTCTCGCGCAGGAGAACTGAGCCACTCATCCTTCCCGTCAGGCAGCGACCCGATGCGAAATCGCCGAAACGCGTGGGCCCGCCAGGACGGTCCCTCCACGGCGGGTCGACAGCCAAAGAGCCCAGTCGAGCTCAACCGCCTGGCGAGGTCGTCCCACTGGTCGGGGGAGACCTTCAGGTCGAAGTCGTTCGTATTGCGGGCAAGCCCGTAAAACCGGACGGCGTGCCCCCCCATCACCAGGCACGACACGCCCACCGATTCAAGAGCGCTCACGATGTCACCGAGCCGCTCCTCGGGGGTCATCGCAGATCGTCCTCACGCGGGCGGCTGCCCCGCGTGCGGTACAGGACCAAGAGCGGGTGGCGGCCCAGCTCGTCATCCGATAGCGGCGTCCGGAGCAATTCGGTGACGGCATCAAGAGATGTGTTCAAAACGATGTCCTCCGCTTCGGACACCGTCCCGGCAGCCCCGGTGACGAGCAACCGTTCCACCGGGTCGGTAAAGTGGCTGAGGAACACATCGATATTCTCGGCTTGGGACTTCTCCATCATCCCTATTCTACCACAAATGCTCGGGCAGTCCGAGGGCGAGCGCCCGACGCGAAAAAACGGTAGACAATCGAGCCACAGATGCACACGGATGCACGGATAAGCCAAGCGAACGAGCGGGCGATGCAGACAGACTGACGGGGACACACCGATCTAGAAGGACCCGATCGCGCACGTGTCGATCCGTCGGCCGACGGCGCAACGGCGATCGGGCGGCTGGCTCGCTTATGAAGGCACCCACCTCACGCGCTCGAGCAGGCCGCCTCGATGATATTGTTCACCTCGGTCATCTTCTTGGCGATGACGTACTCCCACCGACCGTAGCTCCCATCTGCGTTCACGGCCGCGACCCAGCGCTCGGCCGCGGCACGTTTGACATCCTCGAGCGGGTCGAAACCCTTCGTCTCAAGGATCAGGTGTTTCGGCGGGTTCGTCTTGAGGCGGACGATGAAATCGGGCACGTAATCATGAGCCTGGCCGTTGTGAAGGTAGGGGATCGCGAAGTTCAGCCCCTGGTTTTTGACGAATGCGTCGACCTTTTTGTTGGTATCGAGGTAGTAAGCCGCTTGCTCTTCCCATCGCCGGGTGTCGGCAACGACGTAGTTAAGGTGTGACCGGTTGACCTCGCGGACCTCTTTCGTCGTCCAGAGGTCCACGTCAGCCGTGCTACCCGGTCCGCGGCTTTCCTCGTATTTGGGCACCTCCGGTGCCTCGCCCTGGGACGTGTCGGGACGGATCGCCTCGACGAGCCGCTCCACGAGCCACCCGTAGTAAGGGCTGCAAAACAGGTCTTTCCGATCAGCGGGTTTGTAAACCCTGACGAAGTCGCGGACGTAGCGATCGCAGATCGCCAGCAACTGCGGAAACAATACGTGGGTCGGAACATCGCAGCGGGCTTGCGAGAGGTAGTCGCGGGTCAGCGATCGAGCCAGGTCGAAGGTCAGTTCCTGCAACCGCCGCTTGCTCCGGAATCGGCCAAGGTCACCTGGTCCGCCCGCCCCGGTCCGGTCAAAGACAGCCGGCCCCTGTTGTCACGCTCAGGCCCTTGACCTCGACCTCCGGCGGAATGTGGGCCGGATCGATGATGAGCTTGGGAACACTCGCCCAGTCCACCGTGACCCGGTTGCGGATCGCCTGGTGTACCGCTCGACGCGCGGAAACTTGATTTCGAAGGCCGCTTTCGCCGCGATCGCATGGACGTGCTTGCGGTCCTTCCGGGGCGGCGCCGGCCCTGGCGGGTTCGCCTTGAACGGGATCACCTCGAAGGGCACGCCAAACACCTTGGCGACTTCCTCGCGAGAAGCCCATTCGTCGTCCACCTCGTAGCTCGCCCGCCGCAATCCGCGGCCAACGACCTGCTCGCAGAGCAATTGCGACATGAACGGCCGCAAGCCGATGATGTGGGTCACCGTGTTGCAGTCCCAGCCTTCGGTCAACATCCCCACGCTGACGATGCACCGCACATCCCGGCCGGGCGGGTGAAGCGGACGGTCGAGCTTTCTCGGCCAATTCCTCGAATCCATCCGGGTAGATCGGCCGGCCCTGGCGGTCCCTCGGCCAGTCGGCTTTGCCCACGGTGTCGAGAGTGAATCGCATCCACCGGGTCTCGTCGCTCTTGGCTTCGCCGGTATCCGTCTCATGGACCATCTTGGAGTCGACCCGGATCGTGTTGACCAGGCCGTCGCGGTTGCGGAAGGCGTCGATCTTGACGGGCGGGATACCGGTCGGGGCCTTGTCTTCGGCCAGCCACTCGTAGACGACCTTCGCGATCGCCGTGTTCTTGCAGACGAGGATGAACACCGGCGGGCGGGGCTCGCCGCCTTCGGCCCATTCCTCCGTCGTGGCCTCCCAGAGCCCGCCCAGCATCGCGATCGGCGTGTGCGCCCACTTCAGGATCGCTTCGGGCTTGGGATTGGCCCGCTTGCCGCCGCGCTCGGCCGGGGTGAGCTTGGGCAAGATCCAGTGCCAGATATTGAAGTAGCCCGGATCGCCGCGCCGGTGGTATCGCGGACCGCGAGCTGCGGGATCTTCACCAGCCCCGACTCGATGGCGTCGATCAGCCCGAAGTCGCTGACGACCCATGGGAACGGCCGGTTGGCCTCCTGCCCGACCCGCCCGAGGAAATAGGGGGTCGCCGACAGATCGACGCAGAAGTTGATGCCGCGGAGCTTCTGGATCCGGTCGAGCCCGTCGATCCAGACGGTCGCTTCCTTGAAGAAATCCTCGGCGTCCTCTTCGTCCTCGAATTCGTCTTCGAGCAGCGATCCCTCGTTGCTTCCGGTGACCTCGCGCTTGATGCGGTAGGCGTGGTGGGCCTCGTCGTTCATCACCAGGATGTTCTGCTTGCCGCCGACCTCGCGCCCGATGATCCGGTTGACCAGCGACGTGTCGCTCTCGACCCGCCTCTCCGACTGCACCAGCACCTTCTTGAGGTTCCCGGCTTGTCGCGTTCCTCCTTGATGACGACGACATCACCCGCGGCGATCGCCGCGTCGAGCGCCTTCGGGTCAGGTAGCGCGACCCGCGGGCCGTGGTCGTCTTGCCGCCGATGGCGATCCACTCGCGGGTCGGCTCCGGCACGCCCGCCTTGCTCACCTTCGCGCTCACGCCCCCGGTGTTGACCCTTGCGGCTCGAAGACGTGCCAGTTGGTCACCAGCACCTTGCCCTGTGTGAGCAGCGGTCATCAGGTGCGGCGGGACGAGGTCGCGCGTTCGGTAGAGGCTGGCCTCGCCCTCTTCGGGGTCGAGCTCGCTCAGCCGGTCGCGGATCGTCACGTTGGGGCAGACGATCAAGACCACATCGGAGAACCGGGCGTCGAGCGGTCGTTGACCTTGTTCAGGATGCTCCAGGCGGCCAGCATCCCCATCACGGTGGTCTTGCCCGAACCCGTGGCCATCTTGCAGGCGTAGCGGAGAAACCGGCATACCCTCGGCCTTTTCGGCGTCGCTGGGTTCGTCGCGCGGAACCGCGATCCCCTGGAGGAAGTCGCGCGCGGGCCTCCGGTCAGGAAGATGATGGTCTCGGCCGCCTCGCGCTGCGCGAAGAAAAGCCGCCGGTCGCGCCGTCGCGCGCCACCACTGGAGCAGTTCCAGGGTTGTTCGCGTCACGCCGGGGTAACCTCGGCCCGCCATTTGTCGAGCCGCTCGCGGATCAGGTTGACCAGTCGAGCTCGACCGGAACGCCGGCGACCTGGCCCTGCGCGTCCTTGGCCTTCGGGTCGCGGTAGAAGTAGACCGCCTTACGCCGCCGACGCGGCTCGGTGGTTCCCCTTCGACGATGTGCCAGTGCTCGGCAGGCGGGTCGAAGGGGAGTTCAGGATCGGCTGGGGAACTTCGTAATTGCTCATGATGACCGGTTCTACCGCATAGCAGAAGGAGGGTGAGCGGGATGGAGACAATCCGAGGGTCATCGGTCGCCGGGTTCGTCGAGCATCGTGACCAGCACTCCGAACGGCGCGTGATAGTGGGCCTTTTCGATGAATGACCTCAGTCCGATCGTGTCGCGATAGTCGATCCGACGGCGGTATTTAACCTCGATCGGGATGCGCTGCTCGCCCACGGTCAGAACGAAATCGACCTCGGGCTCGGCGTCGCGCTCGGGAAAGTGCGCGACGTCGAGACCGATCACCGAACGAAAGAAGTATCCGACCACACTCTCGGCGATGTGGCCGGCCAGGTCGTAGAGGTGCGGAGACGCTGCGAGACGCTCGGGGTCAAGCGGGACCACTCCTGCAACCAGGCCGCGCGGAGCATCGGGATCGCAAGACAGAGCTTCGAAGCCCCGCGCCGCCGCTTCAGCCGCAGCTCGAGCGGCTCGATCAGCCGGAGCAAGAGGCTCCGTCGAGGAACTTGAGATAGGCCAGAATGCGCTGCCAACCGATGTTGGCGTTCATCGCTCGCTTGATCTCGTCGAGGTACATCGCCTGCGAGGGCGATTGGCCGATATAGCGGCAGGCGAGCCGAAACACTTCCTCCAGAAGATGCTCGTCGCGCTTCTGGCCCGCGAACCCATCCGAAGGTCGTGTTTGATCGCCCTGCGAACCACGGTCTCGTTGAGAAAGTCGGCAAGCTCTTCCCACGGGAGTATCCGCCCGAACCTGGGCCACGGGGTAGGCTCCCCGTTCGGCGAACGCGGCGAACGCCGGTCGCGAATCTCCCGGTGGGTCTCGCCGTGTTCCCGCAACCCGTGCCAGAATCTTTGTCCTTGAGCGGACCGAGTCCATTCGGGCGAGAGAGAGGCGGGACCTCCCCGAACCCCCGCAATGCGGCGATCTCCCGCAGCAGAGCGGCCCCATCTCGATCGTCTGAACCCGGCCCGCCAGGCTGTCGTGCCCCGCCTCGATTCAGCGCCGAGCTCCCGTCACCATCGCTCGGACCTTCCCAGGTCCACAAGATGTTTGAGCTGCGGGCCCACTCGGTCAGGTTCTGAACCTCGTCGAGGAACAAGAACGGTGCGCGCCCCTCCGCCGCCGCCTTGTTCAGCGTCTCGCCCAGCACTTCGCGGCGTGTACCAGTCGACCAGTTCCACGATCGGCAGCTGCAACTTCTTCAGGTCACCGAGTTCGTCGAACTGAAGCCGGAACAGTCGCGGGGTCGACACCGTCCCCGATCAACGATTGACGACCTGGTTCAGCAACGTCGTCTTGCCGATCTGCGCGGGCCGCGAAGAACGATTGCCGGGGCAAGCCGTGCGTCAGACTGCGATAGACCGGCTCGAACGCCCAGCGGCGAAACGGGGAAGCCCCGCGATCGGCTCACCGCGCCACCAGGGGTTCCCGTTCCTGATGAGGGTCTCCAGCACCTCCGGACAGAAGTTGAAAAAACTTCAGTTGTTTCATTTTCCGAGACTCTTCACCACCAGCAACTCATTCCCCCGGTCGTCGATCACCTTGACCGCGATCTGCTTGTGCTCGCCCGGCTCGAACGGCGTGCTCGTGGTCCCCGCGAGGTGGTCCCAGACCGAATCGTCGTAAATGCCCTTGAGCGCCTTCTTGAGGTTGTCCCAGGCGGAGGTGCGGGGGAAGAACGCCTGGCAGACGTGGAAGCAAAGGCCGTTGTAATCGGTGTCGAGGAACCAGGCGGGAACGTCGTCGCCCTGGCGATGCTCGACCTCCATCGTCATCGGGTCGAACACGTCGAGGCCGATGAGTTCGACCTGGTAACTGGCCATCCCGGCCGGGCGGACCTTGATTTCGGGCAGGCCGCAGACGCTGAAGATCTGGCTCGACCGCATGTTCTTGAGCAGGTCGCCCATCATCAGGTCGGGCGTGGCCTGAACATAGGTCGCGGGCACGCCCATCACGGCGGCCTCGTCGATCAGCTTGCGGGCGTTGGGCTGGATCGCGAAGCCGATGACGTAGAGGTGGGCGTAGCCCTTCATGTTCGCCTCGCGGAGCGCCTGGTGGACCAGGGTCTCCGTCACTGCCCCATTCTCGGGGCCGAACACGAACGCAACCGGCTTGTCTTCCTCGCCGTCTTGAATCGCCTCGGCCGAGAGCGACAGCGTCTTGGCCGGCGGCCGGACGTTCTTGAGGGTGACCGTCCGGTTCCCTTCCAGCCGCAGCACGGGACTCTTGCGGAGCACTTCGAGCATGCGGTCGGAGAACTTGCCGTCGGCCGCGGCTGTCGGGCCAGGCTCGTCCTGCATCTCGACCGGCGGCGGGATCGTCCCTCGACGCTGAACGGCCCCGTGACCCGCGTGATACTCGGCTCAGGCTCGGGCCGGTCGACCAGCACTTCCTCGGCCGGCGGCTCGTTGTTGGCGATCGACTTGAGGGTGACGTGCGGGACAATCCCGCCGACCTCCTCGCCCCTGTTGTTCTGCTTGCGCTTGTAGATGAATCCGCCCGCCGGGCCGCGCTTCTCGTCAGCGAGTTGATAGTACGGGAAAGTCGCCGTCAGAAGCCGCTGCCGGGCCAATGCCAGCGGAACGCGGCTGGTGTCGATCGTGATCCAGCGGCGGCCCCAATGGTCGGCGGCGTAGGCCGTGGTGCCGCTGCCGCAAGTCGGGTCGAGAACGAGGTCGCCGGGGTCCGTGGTCATCGAGGAGGCAGCGCTGAACGACCTTCGCGGTTGTCTGCACCACATATAGTTTCGGATCCACATCAATCCCGCATACGTCGAGTCTACCACATGTTGCGAAGAGCTGAACCGGAAAATCATCGAAGTATCGAACGTAGCTGACATAATCTGACGAGGCCTCGAGTCTGCTTCTTTAGCCAGCCACGCCATGCCTTCTTCACTTGTTTTCCAATGGAGATGTTGTACCGGGATGATAGGATTTCCCCCTAAAACCAAAGTTACCTAACCCCGTTGTCGTCGTGCCTCTGTGAGCCAATAAGCCTAACAAGTCGAACTTCCAACATAGGGATTGGTTCATCCCTTTTCTCTCGAAACTGGTAAGAGATCGACGCGTTCTTTCCGGACGATTCAGCGTAATTGAGTTCCAGTCTCTCAACGGCTTTGAGTCTTTCGGAGTGTAGAGTTGGTGATACTTTAATTGACGCGGTCTGCTTTGCAAACCATAATAGATAGTCCGATGAACGAACCACGTTGCTCGGAAGTTCGTGCACTTGTCTTCTGAAACTCGATACGACGACAAGAGAATTATCTTCCCCGAATACCTCGTCCATCACCTCGCGAACATGGTGGACATTTTCGTCGCCGATCTGGACGAAGATGCTCCCGCTTGGCGACAGCAGTTCGCGAGCAAGAACAGGCGATCGCGAAGGTAAGCCAGAGTAGGAGTGCAGCCCGAGTTCCCATGTGTCGCGATAGGCCTGGACCATCTCGGGTTCGCGAGTCATATTATCATCGTCGCCGTGGCCACGTCTGGCTTCGGACGAAGGGTTGGAAGTTCGACCCGAACTTGTTCCCATAGGGCGGGTCCATGTAGATCATCTGCACCTGCCCGCCCAGGCCCTCGAAGTGCAGAAGCGAGTTCATGGCCGCGAGCGAGTCGCCGAGGACCATGCGGTTGACCCATCTGTCCTTGTACTCGTAGGCCCGGGTGAGCTGGTCGGCGATCGAGTGGTGCGGGTCGCCGAAGAGGTCGAACATCGTACCCTGGGTGGCGGGTCCGCCGGTGCCCGCCGAGGGTCTCAACGATCGCCTTGGTCGAAAGCCGCTCGTGGACGAACAGCGGCAACGTGGGCACGTCGAACGAGAGCCGCTCGGCCTTGCCCGCCCAGTTCAGGAACGGCCGCGACATGGCCTTGAGGAGATCGATTTGCGCGACGCAATTCGCCGCAGCGGCGGCGAGGCGGTCGCGGAGACCCGGTTCGAGCTCGCGATCCTCGATCGCGACGGATCTCGGAGAGCTGTCCTGCGAGCACCGCCAGGATGGCCTCGCCCTGCTCGCGTGCCGGGTTCTGGCCGTCCCAGTCGAGTGCCGGGGAAAGCGAAGAATCGTAGCGGTACGTGACCGGCGGTTTCTTCTTCTTGAAGGCCGCTTGTGTCCCCACGTCGGGCCGCATGGGGCTCGTCGCCTCGCGATGCTCGAAAGCCTCGTACCTGGGCGCCGCAGCCGCTTTCTTCCTGGCCATGACCCCTCCCATCTGTGCATTGACCCAGGCGATCTTCGCAGGTTGGTGTGGCGGAGGCAAGGCCGTACCTCAGGGAGGGCAGTGGGTTGAGGACGCGGTGTGGGTTTGGCCGGTGCGAGCTGTTGGAGGACGGACCCGGCGATTGGAGCCCAGATACCCGGCGGGGTGAGTGAACGGGTTCTCATCGACGAACGAGGATGGGTTGAGTCGTCCTATCGAGGTCTCCGATCACGGCACGTTGAAGCGGGTCCTTTGCCAGGATCGGGGTATTGCGATGCTCTTACGCCCTGCGCTTGGTGCCCGTCGGCACTTGTCTGCCGGATCAGCTTGACGGCGAATGTCGAACGCCCGCATCGGCCACGAGTTGATCAAACTCGTCCGCGTTCAGGATGCCTTTCCCGTCCAGCATCATCCGCACGTAGACGAGGTGATGGGGAGCGACCAAAGCATTGCTCCGGTACGGCGGCAGTACGATCAAGAGTTCGGACTCGTCGTGCAGGAACCCGACGTGCGGCTTGGTGACAGGAACCGCTTGGAATCCCAGCTCCATCAGCAGGTGCCTCAGGCTGGAAAACTTGACGCGAGGCTTAGACATCGAAAAGCTCGCCCTCGTGAAGTTGCGCTTGCGTGGCGTTCTTACGTTGAACCATCCTTTGAACCGAGCGGCGGTTGAGACGACTGGTTACCGGGAGGTGGACGTTGATCGTCTGTCCCGCAAGAAACAAATCGGCGGTCGTGCGGTCGGCGAAATCGGCCTGCACGTGTAGACAAAAGGCCCTGTCTCGTTGCCCGTCATATACGACCAGAATAACCGGGAATGCCTCGCTGAGCCACAGGAGGAGATCGCGGCGGTTGACGCCCCAGGAGATCGTCTTCCCATCGGCAAGCAGCGGTAGGTTGTCCGTTGCTTTGACCTGCAGGAAAATGACCCCAGGCTCAATCTCACCGTTGGCGTCGAACGTGGACATGATCAGGTCGTAGCCATAATCGCTGTGTATGCGCTGGACGGAGCAACCGCACAGGAGCACGTGGCGTTCCAAGTGATTGACGCTGAGGTTGGCCAGCACATGTTCGCGCGCTGTGCAGCTTCCGCAGCAGCATTGTCACCTCTCAAGCCCTTGTAGGGGGCGATCCGACCCGGTGCGCTTCCGCCGGCGAGCGGGATCATGTATGGTAGCACATCGGCCGGGTTCAAGGGCGCCGGCTTCGACGCCGAGCCCCGGATCCGGTAAACTCCCGGCCGAGTCGTCTTGCAGTGGCCCGCCGCGTGGCGCCATCATCGATGGCCTTGGTCGAGAGCCGCTCATGCACGAATAGAGGCAGTGTGGGCACGTCGAACGAGAGCCGTTCGGCTTTACCGGCCCAATTCAAGAACGGCCGCGACATGGCTTTGAGCCGGTCGATTTGGGCGACGCAATTCGCCGCGGCGGCCGAAAGGCGGTCGCGGATGGTCGATTCGAGCTTGCGATCCTCGATCGCGATGCGGATTTCAGCAAGCTGCCTCGCGAGCTTCCGCCAGGATCGCCTCGCCCTGCTCGCGTGCCGGGTTCTGGCCGTCCCAGTCGAGTGCCGGGGAGAGCGAGGAATCATAGCGATACGTCACCGGCGGCTTCTTCTTTTTGAACGCCGCCTGGGTCCCCACGTCGGGCCGCATCGGGCTGGTCGCCTCGCGATGCTCGAAGGCCTCGTACTTGGGAGTCGCAGCCGGTTTCTTCTTGGCCATGGACCCTCCCATCTGTACATCCAGTCTGGTGATCTTCGCAGGTTGGTTGGGCTGAGGCAAGGCTCCTGTCACGCTCGCGAGTTGTCGATCGGGCGGGCTCGAACGGGGATGTCCGACGGCGGCGCGGCGGTCGCACCGCGAAAAGATCGAGTTGAACCCGGCCGCGACTGAGGCCGACCTGCTCGCGGGATCGAATTCGGCGCGGGCAGCCGCCCGGACCTGGCAGATTGGCTTGGCCCAGTTAAAGACGCCTTGCGTATGCAACAGAACAAAAATACACTATACGCGCTCTGCCGCACCGTTGGACCCGTATCGGCCTTTGAGTCGGTTCCCCCTAACCACCAGGATGCTATGCTTACTTGACCTTCGACCGCCCGCCGCCTGATGCTGTGACCGGCGGCAATGACGCGATGGCTCACAGCGGGTTCGAAGGGCCTTGCGGGTTCGGAAAGCTGCTGCCCGTTTTTGATAGAAGACGACACGGGAACCCAGTTCTTTCGTCGGTGACTTCAGGCAGGTGCGATGGAACTGTCAAAACTGTTACACGAATTGGGTTACTCCGATTCCCCGCACTTCTTACGTCGCGGAACCGCCGAACTGCGCACCGCGCCGGACTTCGGCCACGTATTTCGGAGAGCGTGCAGGGGACCATGTCATTTGGAAGGCGTCTATGCACTGCGGCGGACGGCGGGGTCCAAAACCGAGCCCCTCTGTCCCGGTGGTCTATGTTTGCCGTGCGCTCTCGGAGGATGCCGCAAGCAACATTCATAAGCTGGTGTGGAACCAGGACGTCGTTCCATTCCTTCTGGTCCACTCTCGGCGAGCGGTTCGGCTTTACTCCGGATTTCGCTGCCAGCCGCAGAAGGATGGTCTAGAACGCGGCGTGTTGAAAGTACTGACGCAGTTCAACGAGGTGTCGAGTCTGGCAGAGTCGTTTCACGCTGATGCTATTGAAGCGGCCAACTGTGGCGAGCTGGGGGAGACGATGCCACGCCCGAGACGCGCGTGGATTGGAAAAAGCTGCTCGACAATCTACTAAAGCTGGATCGCTGGCTCCAGGACTCGGACGGACTCAAGAAGGAGGTCTCGCATGCTTTAATTGGTAAGTATGTTTATCTCCATTACCTTCGGGACAGGGAAATTCTTTCGAATGCAAGACTGGCCGAATGGAAGCTTGACAAGTCAACGATCTTCGGGCGCGGCGCAACGCGAGCGGGGTTGGAAGCCGCCGTCGAGCGGCTCGACGGAATGCTGAACGGCACGGTTTTTCCACTGAGACTGCGAGGCCGCGGTGCACCGGGCGACGGCCCGATCTCACGTGTCGCAGCCACTTTTGATGGTGACGCGATCACCGGCGCGAGCGACTGGCAATTGCACCTGGACTTCAGGGCCTACGACTTTTCGTACATCCCCATCGAGACATTGTCGGTGGTCTACGGCATTTCTTCATGTGCCCGAGGCCGACGGTCGAAACACGAAGGGTGAAGATGCTGCTGCGTACTACACTCCCATCCCCGTCGTCAATTTCATGCTGTCTGAAATGGACGAGCGACTGCCGCTGAAGCGGGGAATGAGGGTGCTTGATCCGGCCTGCGGGTCGGGGGCGTTTCTAGTGAAGAGTTATCGCCGACTGATCGAGCGCGAGTTTACGGCAACAGGCAGCAGGCCAACGCCTCAGCAATTACGCGACCTGCTGGAAGGCCACATCTTCGGCGTGGATAACGATCAGGACGCCTGCCGGGTGACGGAGTTGAGTCTGGTTCTCACGCTGCTCGACTACGTCGACGTACCAGACCTGCTTCCGACGTCATCGGCCACGGATCATTCTGATTTTAGGCTTCCAACGTTGAGCGACACGAACATCTTTCACACGAACTTCTTCAGATTGAGCAAGTCAGTGAAATAGGCACTGACGAAGTCCAGTTTCGATTGGGTTGTCGGGAATCCGCCGTGCAGTGCCTTGACCCCGCCAGGCTGATCGAGCAGGACGAGCCGGTCTGGGAGTGGATATCCAGGCCGAAAAACAGGAAGCTCCGCCCGTGCGGCGATAACGAAGCCGCTCAGGCTTTTGCTTGGCGAGTCTGCGACTTCCTCAGCCGCACGGGGTCTTGGAGCGCCGTTGCTTCCAGCCTTGACTCTGTTCAAGAATTTGTGCCGGACCTTTCGGGCACGGTTCCTGGTCACGCAGAAGGTCACTGGGGTCGCGAATCTCTCGAATTTGGCGGAGGTATTATTTGCAGCGGGGCGACCTAGGTCGACAAGCAAACGTCCCCGCGTTCCTGCGGCCGCAGTGTTTTTTGGCAAGCGATCCGATGAAGGCGGTGTCGACGACGAGGAGTTCATCGCCCTGTTTTCCCCCTTCCTTGCGAACCAGGAGACCACGCGGTCGGGCATCGCTGGGGAGCGAAGACCCACGTGGAGTCTATTGATCACCGCAAACGAAATGCGAGACGTGTCGCTTGGCGAAGTTGCTTCAGGAGAGAGCTTACCCTGGAAACTTGGCCTTTGGGGTTCCGCTCAGGACGCACGTCTGCTTGAGCGGATCAGAAAAGTCACAACGAGCCTTGGCAGGCTCGAAGAGATGGAAATCGTCGACGTCGCTGAGGGACCATCGCTGGTAATGAACGAAACGAAGGGTGGGTCCGGACGGACCAGGTTCGTAAGTGACGTGGTGGGAAAGAATACGGTTGATGTGAGGGTGCTCAAGCGACTGCGGCACGTATTTGACTTCCCGGCAAAAGCGGTGAAGCCGAATGTCAGGCACCATCTGCGACTGAGCGGCAATCAGAGGGGTCTTCTCGTGTGCCCGGGGCCCCATTTGATTGTAAGCGAAGCCCGTTACTTCGCTGTATTCCGTGAGGATTATTTAGTCGTTCCGAAGGGCCAAGCCGGAATTCGGAGCAGGACGGACGACACGGCATTTCTCAAGGCGTTGGCTGTCTTTCTGAGCTCCGATTTCGCGTTCTACCATCAATTTCTGAGGCGCGTGACAAGTTGGAGTGAAGCGGGATGTCGCGACATTGGCGGCTCTCCGCTCCGTTCCAGTTCCAATCGTGGACTATACCCGGGAGCAATTGAAGCCATGGGTACGACTTCACGAACGACTGGTCAGGACAACCCCGATCGATGTTCGGGAGATTCGTCAGGAAGGCCGGACGAAGGAGCGCGGACTGTTCGATCATGATGACCAAGAGCTCGGGTCTTTGCTCCGCGAGCTGAACGCACTCGTCTACGACGCCCTCGGATTGGATGACCGAGAACGAGCCCTGGTTAGCGACTTCGTTAATGTGCGGTTTGAACTGAACGACGGCAAGATGGGACAACCGGCGGTTCGCCCGCCGAGGGTTGACGAGTTGGAGAGGTACGCTCGCCGGCTCAAGTCGGAGCTTGATGCATTCATCGGTGAAGAATTGGGAAGGCGGCATCAGATCGGCATCCTCTTCGATAAGTTGTCCGAGAGCGGCATGATTCAAATCGACCTCATTTCAGACAAGATCGAGGCTCGAAAGATCGTTGTGGTGTTAGCCGACAGTCCAACTGCCAGGAAGTTAGAGGAGACGCGGCGGCGGTTGAGAAGGCGGGCGGGCCAGTGGGTTTATTTCGACCGCAATCTCCGCATCTATGAAGGAACAAAGACGTTCGTCTTCAAGCCTTTGCAGTGCGTCCACTGGACCGAGAGCCAAGCCATGCTAGACGCCCACGAGATTGTCGCCGAGACCTTGCAGCTCGGAGATGGTGGTCGCCGTGATGCACTCTCCGCGTTACCAGCGAAGCGGTTCATCCAGTCACGCGTCGGCTCTCAGAAGAATCTTCGTTCATCGCGTTCACCACCTCGTGCGCCTTGGTTTTGAGCGGTTAGCCCGCAGATGTTTATGCTCACGCCCAGGAACCCGCGATCACCGGCGACTTGGTTGAGGCGATCGACAACGTCCTGAGCCTGCGCGGCGAAGATTGGATGGCGTTCTTCAGCGTGCATGACGACTCGCCTGTGATTGGCGGGGGCCGCAAAGGTAAGCATCGCAAGCGAGTGGACCTCCGCATCGACTCCGGACGTTTCCGGCCGCGAGCACGTTATCGCTTCCGAAGCTAAGCGCCTGGGCGTTCGCCATCCGGTGACGGTTTATTTAGGAGCCGAGGGGCTTGGGTGCTTTCTCCGTGGTGACTATGCTGAAGTAGAAAAGGAGGCTGGTATGCTTGGTTATGTTCAGTCCGGCCGTCTCGCAGACTGGGGCAAGAAGATCGGTGACGAGTTGGCCAATACGCCATTGTCTATGCCGTTGATCCCTCCTTTCCGTTCTCCTCGGATTCTATGCCTTCGACAGATTCGCTAAACACCTACCTCTCGCAACACCACCGACCCACCGTCGGCCAGCCGATTCTGATTTCGCACACTTTGCTGAGGTTCCACTGATTTTCGCGTTACACGCTCGCATGGTCCGGTTAGGGCAAACGTCGCAGGGTTTCCATGACTGGCCTGGTCACGAAAAAGCGGACGCGACTCGCTCTCTCGCTGTTGCGGTCGTGGACCGCCGGAGATGTTACGATGCATGTCGCGGGGCCCGACGAACGGAAGGCGAAGATTGCGGAGGCCGGGCGAACCGGTGTGCTCTGACCCACGGCACGAACTGCAATTCTGCGTGCGGGGTTCCCGGGGACTCGTGACGGACTGCACTCGCCGACCTTAGGGACAGGGGTTTGCGCTGCTGGCTGCGCCAGTACCGCCCTGGTTCTTTACCCGCACCTTGACGCGCGGGGCCGCCTTCGCCAGGCCGGACTCGTTGAATGCACCGGCTCTGATCGAGCCAAAGCCGGGGCAGGCGCCCTGAGAGTCGTTGTCGAAATCGCATTGAGTGGGCCGGCAACACGATATATACTCGTGTACAGAAGCCCGGTCGGCAAGTTTCAGTCTCGGAGACAGAAGTGTTCGATATCGATGACCTGTGGATCGAGATCACCTGCCCGCGATGCAGTTACCCGACGGAAATCGAAATAATCGATGCGCGTCTGGAGTCCAGGATCTTCTGCCCCAATTGCAAGACCGAAATCAGGTGACGCGATCACGAAGGCAGCGGCGTACGCGGCCAACGTGCAGGTGAAGAACCTGCTCGAGGGCTTGACCCGGGCATTCCGCAACCGGAAGGTGAGGTGATTGATGGTGTCTGGCCAATGAATCGCGCGTACGTTTGAAGGAGCGGCGGAATCGGCTGTATCGGAAGGATTTCCAACTCTTCGACACGGAGCTGGGATTCTTCGTCGGTTGGATGGAAAAGGAGCCCTATCTGGCATCGCTTCTGGCCGAGATTGAAACCGCTGATATAACGCTTGAAGTCTGGGAGCCTGAGAATTTCGGCTGGTTAAAACTCGTCTTCCCCGATTCGGAGATCAAGGCTGCTAAGATCTGTCTTCAGATCTGCCGCAAACGGGACGCCGGAAACTACGCCCACAATATTACCATAGAGAGCAGCAATAACGCCGTGCGCGTGCGTGTCGTTGAAACGTTTGTCGATCCGCTTGTTCATTACGTCGAGGATCGGATCGAGGAAGGCAGCTCGGTGCTTGGTGTACTTGAGCGATACAAGAGGCGGTCGGAGTGGTTCCAGTGCCGGCATCTCTTCGACCTGTACCACGTAGACACAGCACACGGCGAAGAAAAACTCGACGCTCACCTTGGTGAGTATCTCGTCGACCAAGGGATCGCCTACCCCTTCTCTCAGCCGGCGTCTCCTTCTGGCTATCCCGACGTCGTCGCGGGCCTGGACACCTGCGAGCCGCTTGGCGCTGATAATCAAGGTTTTTGGCGGACCCAATAGATATGACGACTCGTACGTCCGCAAGGGGTTTTCCCAGGCATATCGCTACGCTGCCGACTACAATCTGCCGGCCGGGTACCTCGTCGTTTTTAACCTCTCCGACAAACTCCTGCTGTTCGAGATCCAGTCCAAGAAGCGGTGGCCCCCGGCGGTGCACCTCGCTGACAAGACTGTTTTTCTCATCGCGGTTGACATAAATCCGAACGTGCCGAAGGCTAGCAAAGACAAGTCCCTGGCCCGAACAGTCATTTCGGAGGCATTCCTGCTCGAAAGCTTGAGATGACATGAGTGATTCCATCCTGGAACGGGACGAGACCGACTTTCGGAGTGTCGGAAAAGGTGACTCGGGCTTTACACGTTCGCCCCGGGCCAGCCGGTTTGCCAGATAGGCATCCGCGAGAACCTCGGTCATCTCGTGCGCGTTGCTCCCGGGGACCAGGATATCTCCCCAGTCGCAACCCGGTCGCCGAGTATCAAAAAAAGCGGCCAGGCATGACGCCTCGGAAGGCTGTCTATGTGCCGTCGCTGTGGGGTCCGCCGTACCTGCTTCTCGGTCGAGGTGGAGATCGTTGCGCTGCATCACGTCCAGCAGAGTAGGTCGGCACGAACGAACGTCCCCTCCGTTCGATGCCGCAAGACCGTTCTATCCGCGGGGTCGGGTGCGGTAAATGGATTTCAGTCCGCGGGGGGCATCCGCGTGGTCAGGTCCGGTAAACGGTTTTTGAGCTGACGGACGAGAGGACCGGGCCCGGCGTAGAACTCGCGGCAAAGCGACGGCCTGTCTTCCAGGTGATCGACGACAATTAAACTTCCCCACGTGTTTCCTCATCCGGAACTGTTACTGAGTGGCGATGGCTTATGGCGTGCGACGCTGGCACCATGTTCTATTCAAGGCCATTTCAGTTGCGCTTATGTCTGACGCACTGCATCTGGAGCCTCTTTACCATCAAGACCTGGCCTGAGCGTGCCGGTCTAGGAACGGCCTCGCCCAGCATGGGACCATTTCTCTCTGGCGGATGGGTGCCTGGAACTCTCAGGGAGTGAGCCAGTCGTCGAGCCGCAAGTTAGGAATGTTCTGGAAGTCCGCGGTGTTGTGGGTCACCAGCGTCAGGTTGTGGACAAGAGCGACCGATCCAATCATCAAGTCCATCCGACTCACCGATATTCCCTGCTGGAGCAACGTTCCCCTGACCTGGCCGAACTTGCCGGCCGGACGGCGCGTCAAAATCGAGAACGTCAACTTCGCTCTTGGTGAACTTCCTCCACGACGGCGTCCCAGTAGGGATCATCCGCCAGGGCTCCTTCGGTTAATAGAAAGCCCTCGCCGGTTCGGGCGGGTTTGATCGACGGGACCGTGCGAACTGTGATTCCTCGATGTGCTGGCCCTCGGGCACGCCAGGGTCTTCGTCCAGTTCGATGGTCCTGCCGTGAATTTTGCCGTGAAGGGTTTTCGTCATGGGTAGTTTTCTTTCTCATTCGTCGTCGTCTTCGGCCCGTTTCATTTTACGCTGACGCTTCTTCGGCTCGCCCTCTTGCTGGCTACCACGGCGGGCACAGATCCGATGATCGTCCTCGGCTTCGATCGGTTGCTCGTCGGTCCGCTCCGCAAGATTCAAGCCGCCCTTCTCGTGAATCGCTCGGCCTTGTTGGTAGAGACCCGCACGGCTGCATTGCCGCAGCCAGGCGAGAGGCCATCTCCGCCGCCCTGGGCGATCCGTGTCCTGCACGGGCACGTGGTCCATCAGGGCGTTGGCGAACCGCTTGATTCGCTGCAGAGTGCCCGTCTGACGCAGGTCAGTCTTCTGCTTTCGTGGTTGGTCGTTGGCGGGAGACGCCGCATCGATCGTCAGGCTTGGGACGTCCAGAACAGCCATGTTCTTGATCGACGAATCCTGGACGATCTGAACCGGGCATCCCGTCAGGTTTTCCACCTCTTCGATTGTTTGCCTGACGCTGTTTCGTGAATCCATTTCCGCATTATGGTCCGCGCGACGACTAATTCCCAGCCTGGGCTACGGCATACCTTGGTCTCGGTCGTGATCACACCAAGTCCGTGTTCGATCAGAAGCTCCGCGTTGAGTTTCCGGAGGCCGGTCCGCATTACGCCGGTGACCACGCGAGTCGAGCACGTGAAGGCTCAGGGCCGGACCATTCCCGGGTTCGAACCCCTGGTTTGACGATACCGCCCCTCGCGGGGTCTGCTAGAATGCCCAAAAACGAACGACGGTGTTTCGACGGGTTCGCGTCTTGAAGGCCGCGGAGAACCGCGGCATCGCGGCGGGCTTGGATCGCTCGGCCGGCCTGGAAGACACGATCTGGCTGTGCCCAATCGAAGATCGGCGGAAGCTCGATTCTGTCGCGGCGAGGGAATGGTGGAAGGTCTCTCGCGGGGCAGTTGATCCGCTGCTGGTCGATCAGACCGGGGCGGCTGTTCCGCGAGGGTAAGACGGCGATCTCGGCTGAGCTGGCGGGAATTCTCGCCCGGCTGGGCACGAGGTCGCGGAAGGCTGGCAGGCCCGACTGGAGAAGCTCAAAGGCGGCCGGCTGCTGGGCCGATTATTGGCGGGCAGTTGCAAGCACGTACTTTCGCGGGAGCGAAAGGCGACGATTGGGGTCACCGCCCGCCTGGGCGTGCACCACCTGGCCAATCTGGGCGGGTGCCCGGCGCGATAGCTCAAATGCAGTGATGCCGATTCGCTATCCCACCCGTCGACCCGACGCCGCGTCGCGGCCGCTCTTCGATGGCCGTCGTTCCTTGCTTGTGACTGGCTCATCGACTTCGCCCAACGTGCTTTGCACGATCGCGCGTTGGGTCAATGTCAGGTCGCGTCAATATGTTTCTGGCAGGATGGCCTTCTGCTTTCGCACAAAGTACGATTGCTCGATCCCTTCCGGCCGGCTGTTGCCGCCGGGCGGGCGCAGGCGGGCGACGTTCGGCAAGTCGTCGGGAAAGCCCATCAGCTTGCGGTGCAATTCGGGGTCCTCTCGGGCTGCCAGACCGACAATCTCCAGCCACATCAGTCGAAACTCGGTGTACTCGCGATCGTCCAGCCCCAACACGCGAATGAGCCGGCGCGCCTGCCGGGTATGGCCCTCAATGGTACCGTCCTCGTTGACCCGGACGTCGCCGCACACAAGGGCCGTCAGCGGGTCCGGGACCAATTGTTTGCCCTTGCCGACGTTGCAGGCCGAGCACCCATAAAGCAGGTTGTCGTAGGATAACGTATCGCCGGGATGAGAAGCGATCGGCCGAAAATGCTCCACGTCGAACGTGCCGCGCAGCCTTCCCCATTGCTCTCGGAACAGGCAGTAGACGCAACGAAAGGTGAACTCGTCGCGCAGCCAAGGCCGGTAGCTGGCCGCGTCGGCATAGCCTTGCGGTCCGTGTCGGCGCAGGTGCGGCTCGGGAGGATACGTGAAGGGCGTCATGCATTACTCGCTTGGCCGGCGCCGGGCCTTCGCCAGCAGCTCCTGGTGGAGCTTACGCGCCTCGGCCAAGGGCAACGGAGCGACCTTGCGGCGATGGGCCAACATCTCGCGCTGCAGCAGGTGCAGCTCCACGGCTTCTCCCGCCGACAGCGTGCCGTCGATCTCTTTGTCGATCAGCGCGCACCGGCGGGCGTTCTTCGCTTCGCTCCAGGCGCCGTTCCCTCGACCGGTTCCTCGACGATCGGCACGACGCACGCGACGGCCCGGCCCTCGAGTTCCAGCACCGAGCCGTTGGCATCGACCGGCAGCGACAGCACGAACCGCTTAACTGCTTCGTCCTCTTTGTCCAGCGCGATGTGGTTCACGGCCGAGTCCTTGCGATCCATAAAGTCGGCAGTAACTGAGGAAAGTATACCACCACTGCCTATTGCCGGCAGCATCATTCCAGGGATGGAAGGGCATATCACCTCGTCACGCGTTTTGCTCGACGATGCTGGTTCATGAAATTCTTGAAAGAGCGACTGTCTCGGCTAGCGAATCGGCAGGACAAAAACGCGCGGTGCGTTTTTCGAGCAACGCTTCAAGAGCGTCGGGGTCCTCGATGAAGAGTCGCTGCTGGCCGCATGTGCTTACATCGATTTGAACCCTGTCGCCGCCGGCATCGTGGAGGTTCCGGAGGAGAGCCCGCATACGTCGGTCACGACGCGAGTTGACCACGTCAAAGCCCAGGGGCGAGTCGACGACCTGAAAGCTGCCGATGCGGCAGCGTGGCGGGCTCCGATGCGTCGGCCGGATTGGAGGAGGCGATCTGGCTTTGCCACGTCGAGGACCGGCGGAAGCTGGATTCGTCGCGCGAGGGAGTGGTGGGAGGTGTCTCGCTGGGAAACCATCTGCTTCCGGTTGAATACACGGGGCGGCTGTTCCGCGAGGGGAAGAGGGCGATTTCGGCCGGGCTGGCGGGGATCCTCGCTAGGCTGGGCACGAGCGCGGAAGGCTGGCAGGCCCGGCTGGAGAAGCTCAAGGGTGGCTGGCTGCTGGGCCGATTCTTGGCGGGCAGTTCGGCTAGCGCCTACTTTCGCGGGAGCGAAAGGTGACGATTGGGGTGCACCACCTGGCCAATCTGGGCGGGTGCCCTGTGAGATAGCGCCAACAAATACTCACCTCTTCGTTGCCGCTTTCCCCTGGCGAAAGCGACGTCGCGTCGGGGGTCGGCTATCGGGTGCGTATGATGCGCGTAACTGGCCCATGAGCATGCACACAGCGTGCGGAGTGATGGACCGCGACCAGGTTGGCCGCTTCTGACTGCGCCGGTCGATCGGGCCCGCTCGAGGCGCTGGCATCGACCACACGACGGGCCTCTCCGGTCCCAATGCCTTGCGTGTCCGTTCCCTTTCCGCCCGCCCACTTCCACGCGTAAATCGTCCCAATTCTTCTCATGATCCACGCCGCTGCATCCGATAAGGAGAATCGGTCGCTTACTAAGGCGGTCTGGGAGCGACCAGCGACGTTTCCAAGCGCAGGAAACTTCGCCCTTGTGCCGTGCGTCCGCGGAGTGTATGAGATTCTGCCCCCCGTTTCCAGGCAACGCATGTCAGCGACGAACAACAGACAAGAACCAAGCCGGCACCCGCACGCGAGCATCGGTCTGAAGCGGCGGCGAAAGCGAAATCCGGGATACTGGTTCGGCGTACTGAACGATGCCGTGAGAGCCGACGGGCTGGTGGTGCGGCGAGCCGCGTGATTGCAGCGAGGATGACATCCTCGGCTGGGCCGATGCTTTCTATGCTCGCCACGGCGATTGGCCAAGCTTTGATTCCGGGCCGATTCCCGAGTCATGCGGCGAGACCTGGCTCACCCGTGTCGGCAGCGCTTGTGCTGGGCCTGCGGGGTCCGCGGTGCTGGTGGATCGCTTCCGCGTTTCTTCGCCCGCCATCGGGGTCGATACAACCGGTCAGAGCAGGAACTCTCACTGAAGCAGATCATGGGCTGGGCCAAATCCTGGGGCGGGGCGCGGAAACCGGCCGCTGGCCGACGACCCTCGCAGGCGAGATCCCGGGGCAAGGCGGGTATGACGTGGCTCGGCGTTGACCAGGTGCTACGAAAGGGGCCGCGGGGGCCGGGACGGTGGCACATCGCTACTCCACTTTCTGACCGGCAAACACCGCCTTTTTCACGACACGCCCCTTACCGAGGAACAGATCCTGATGTGGGCCGATGCCCATCACCGTCGAACGGGACAATGGCCCTATGCCTACTCCGGTCCGAAGAACTTCGATAGGCCGGGTGAAACCTGGCTGGGAATGTCGACGGCGCTGATCCGAGGACACCGCAGTCTTCCCGGAGGTTTGTCGCTCAGTCAACTGCTGATCAAGCACCGCGGGATCAGGTGTGTGTCCTACCTGCCGCTGCTCTCGATTCCTCAAATCCTCGCCTGGGCAGACGCCCACCACGCGAGGACTGGCCGATGGCCTAACCTCCATTCAGGACCGATCCCGGAGGCACCCGAGGAATCCTAAGAAAGTGCAATCCGCCCTGGTCAGCGGACTACGCGGCCTTTCCGGGGGTTCAAGCCTCGCCCAGTTGCTCTCCGAGCAGCGCGGGCTGCGCAATCCTCAACGCCTGCCCGACCTGTCCGCGCCGCAGATCCTGGCCTGGGCCGACGGTCGCTGCGGGGCACCGGCCAGTGGCCGAAGCTGATTCCGGTCCCATCCCCGAGGTTCCAGGCGAGACGTGGAACAGCGTGGAGTGCGCCCTCCGAAGAGGCGTTCGCGGCCTCGCCGGCAGGTCACGACTCAGCCTGTTGCTCGCCCAGCATCGCGATTGGCGACTCCGCGCCGGCCCGCATTGACGGTTCCGCAAATCCTGGCGTGGGCTGACGCATTTCGTGCGCACCGGCCGCTGGCCCACTCGGAAGTCCGGCCCCATCCTCGAGGCCCCGGGCGAAAACTGGTACCAAGTCTATCGCGCCGTTCAAATTGGGCGCCGCGGCCTGCCCGGCGGCTTATCGTTCCCTCAGTTGATCAAGGAGAGAGCGTTTTAGATAGCTGTTTGACGCGTTTTCGGTTGGCGCGTTTGACCGCATCGCTGCACGTGACCTGGGCCACATTGCTGGGTTCATGCGGCTTCGAGTTCATAGAGCCGTGTCAAAAAGCGAGCTTCCCCATGGCCGCCGTGCCATCTGGCATCGTTCATCCGGTCGACCTTTCCCAGGGCTCTACGTTGCGTGTCCTTCTGACCCAACAAAAATGTGTTCTTTTGGTCAATCAGATCGCGAGGGCAGCAAGTCGTATCGTTGGTCTTCGCGGTCCATCTCGCGCAGGACATGGGTGCTCTGGTGCGTCGCGGATATGGTGAGCGCTGTCACCTGAATTGCGGTGATTGTCCAGATCAATGTCGAGCCGTGTAACAGCAACTCGCTTTCCAGACCGCGGACCTGGTGCGGTTGGAGGGGCCATCCGGCGGCCCAGTTCGTCCGCTGGCAAAAGAAAAGCATCCAGACGAGGGCGCCGGTGACCGCCATCGACCGAGTGGATTTATCGGAATCGCGCGCGTGGTCCACACCGAGGTGCACGAGATAATCGCAAGACAAGCTCGAGAGCAGGGCAAACTCGCTCCAGGCCAGGGCTTCGGCGAAATTGAGCCGGAACCAGCGATGGCCGACTTCGCCGGCCAAGCCCATGGCTTCACCGCGGTCGGCGAACCAGAGGCCGACATCGACCAGGCACAGGATCAGGAGCATGCCCGCTCGCCGCTGCCAGCTTTCATGATCCCACCGTCCCCAGAGCAGTACGGCCCCGATCAGCGAGCCCCAAGCGATCGGTGGCCGATCCACGCGAACCACGGCATCGCATGGACCCACTGGACCAGATGGCGGTGGAACACGGAGAACAGATCGACCACCGACCCGAGCGAGAACAGGACCATGGCGACGGCGATGAACCCGAATCCTAGGCGGCAAAGCTGATAGGTCTTGCGAAGCTCATCTCGTTCCAGGTCGAACATGGCGGAAGCGTCTCGATCTGTTGATGCGCCAGAACCTGATCCGGGTCCAGATCAATCGAATTCATTCTAAGCGAGCCGGCAGCCGACGCCAAGATACTGTCACGGGTGAAGGCCGGCGGAGCCATTGCCTGGGAGAACGGATGATGTCCAGAGTCAAGAAAAACGAGAAGTGCGCGATTTCGGCCGGCCGGCCGCCGGCTCTTAGGGGGCGCAAAACAATAACTTGCCGAATTTGGTGTCTTGAATGGCGCGTGTGAATCTTGTAATCCCGGTTGCCGAGTAATGTGTTTCTCTTGATACAGAGCTCCGACATTTCGGCGTCTGGCATTCGCTTCACGCTCGGTTCTCAACCTTCGTTTCCTTCGTTTGCTTCTGTTCCAGGGTTGTTTGCGCCAGGCAGGACTAGCCTTGAGATTCCGTCGACGAGCTTGATCTCATGGAAGTTGAACATGAGCCCAACGGGCACGTCCAGCAGTTTCATGTAACTGAGCTCCAACAAACCTGGCCCCATGATCCGGTGCACTTCGATAGCGGCGCCAATGATCTCACCGGAGAGCTTGTCAGCCTTGGCGAATAGCGGGTGCATGGCGTCGGTCTCATCTTGGAACAGAAGGAAACGAAGGAAACGAAGAATTCGGAAGGGAAACACGGTCGCGATTCGTTTAAACTCTGGGACAGTAACTGACGCGGCAGACGTAAGCAACCTCGAAGTTTTCTCCTCTTGCACTCGACATACCTGCGACTCGCACATGGTTAGCAATTCGGTAGGTTATTGTTTTGCATGCCCTTAGCGGATCGGACTGGCAGCACAATCCGTCTCGCGATCGATCGGCCGGATCAAAAGCGACACGAACCCCCACTCGAGTGCCGGCGCGGCCAGGGCGTCGCCCGGAGGAGGCGTCTCGATCTCGAGAACCAGGATATTTCGCTCGATGACCCGGTCGAGCGGGATCTCATAGGATGTCCTGCCCGGAGAGGAATGCACCAGCGGCTGTCCGTTAAGTAGGCAGGCGATGAATTCCGGGAACGTGGTCCAGCTTGAGGAGCAGGGTGTGGCCCTCGCCATCGAGAGGTGGCCGGCCGAATCGCCGGACCAACTGAAGGCGGCGGGGAGCTTCCGGTGGCCAGCGTATCGGGAGCGAGAGCCGCTCTCCGGCCGATTCGGGCAAGCCGGCCGCCCGGCATTCCCAGCCGCCGCGGAGCCGGATCTGATGCTCGGCCACGTGAGACTGCCTCCCCCGGCCCCGCCGCCAAAAACGATTGCCGGCTTTGCGAATTCCGCGGAAGCTCCGGCCGCCAAACTTCGCGATTCATTCCGGCTTTGGTATGGCCTTTACCCGATCAATTCATTATAGTCGGGGTTTCCGTGGAGCCACTCGCGGTTGTGCCACGTTTTTTCCGCGCTCAGATCGCAATCCTCCCGCTTCCTGGCGGAGCCTAGCCCAGGCCGCCCTTTGTGCGGACGTCGCCGGAGGCCATGATGTCGTGGGCGGAGCGGCTCGAAAGCCTTGCCATTCACACCTCGCCAGTGAGGTCGGTCGCGGATTGCTCATGAGCAACGGCCAAATCCATCTCGCGCCGCCGGCCCGATCGCTGCTGGGCGTGCGGATTCTCGGTACGGGGATCTTACGTCCCCGAGCTGGTCGTGAGCAACCACGACCTTCAAGAGCGCATGGGATTCGATCCCGGAGTGGATCGTCAATCGGACCGGGATCTACGAGCGGCGGTTTGCCCTGCCGCACCAGGCGACGAGCGATTTATGCATGCCCGCGGCGATCCGCTGCCTCAAGGCCGCCGGGCGCGAGCCCGGCGATGTCGACCTGCTGGTCGTCGGCACCTTCACCCCCGACATGGCATTTCCCATCCACGGCCAACCTGATCCAGGACCGGCTGAAGCTGACTTGCCCCGCCTTTGACGTCCAGGCAGCCTGTGCGGGCTTCGTCTTCGCGCTGGTCATCGCGGCCCAGTTCGTCGCGACGGGCAACAGCCGATGTGCGCTCGTGATCGGGGGAGATTGCAACAGCCGCGTGATCAATCCTTCCGACCAGAAGAGCTATCCCTTGTTCGGCGACGGGGCCGGAGCGGTGCTGCTCGCGCCGGGGAGCCTGACCAGGGGTTGGTTGCCTACCAGCTCGGGTCCGATGGCTCCGGCGGCGACCTCTTGAGCCGGCCTGCCTGCGGCAGCCGAATTCCCCCGACTGCCGCGGTACTGGAAAAGGGCCTCCATTACCTCACCATGGACGGCCGCGCAGTCTTCAAGTGGGCCGTCCGTATCCTGGCTGATTCGGCGCTCGCGGTTCTGGCTCACGCCGGCTGCCAGGTGCCGGAGATCCGCTGGTTCATTCCCCACCAGGCCAACGTGCGGATCATTCACGCCGCCAGCGACGTCCTGGGGTTCCCCGCGACGCGGTCTACAAAAACCTGGAACGCTACGGCAACACGTCGGCCGGCTCGATTCCGATCGCCCTTGACGAGCTGTACCGCGAAGGCTCGATCCAGCGCGGCGACCTGCTCTTGACCTCCGGTTTCGGCGCGGGCTTGAACTGGGGAACGGCGCTCTGGCGCTGGTGAAATCGCTGGCTCGGCCGAAGGGGGCGGCGAGAAGCCGCCGCCGTCCTCGATCGCCGTTCCCGCTCGCGCTCTTAGCGAGATTTCCGCAACGACCGTGACGCGGCGAGCGAACAGGCCGGCACCCGTGTTGCCGAGCCCGGTCGTGCCGCCCGTGTCGTACCGGCCGCCCTTGACGCTGGCCGCGATCTGGCCGTTGCCCGCGCGTCCCCGTCGAATGGCTGTAATGATTGTCCGTGGGGCGGAAGCTCGCCGAGGCGACGCTGTTGACCAGGTCGCCTTTCTGCTTGAGTGCGGCGATGCGGCTGGCTCCCGCGCGTCCCTTCCAGCCCCGCCACGTACGCAGGGTAGTCGAACCCGGTCTTGATTTCGCTGTTGAGCTGGGTGCCTGTGACGTTGGCCTGGCTGATCGATCCGGATGTCGTGATGACCGCATTGGTCAGTGAATAACCGTTGCTGGCGACGTAGGTCGGCTACCCCCATTCCTGGAGCTGGACATACAGCGGGTTCTGGGCCGTCTGCACCAGCGTGTTGGCCGGTCTTGACGGTGAGCTTGCCGATCTTCTTGGCGCGGACTGTGCCGCCGGAGAGGCCGGCGGCCGGGTATCCGGTCGAGCCGGGGGGCGTCCCGTAGGTCGTGCTTGGCAGCAAGAGGCCGCTCGAAGCCGTTGCCGTGTAGACGCCGGCAGGGTTGCCCAGACCGCGCTTGAACGTGAGCTTGCCGATCTTGCCGTTGACGTCGAGGCCGACGGCATCGGCATTGCCGCCGAAGGTGGCCTTGTGCAAATAGGCCAGCCCGCTCGCATCCGACGAGAAGGGCACCGGCGCCCGCGAGACCGTGAAGTTCCTGCGCCGAGCCGGCCACCTTGAGTTTGTCGATCGCCGTCGCCTGGACGGCTGTACGCCCGGTCGTGCCCACAACCGGGAACTCGACCTGGTAGCCGGCGGGAATCGTTCCTCCGGTCGCAGACACGATGTCGAAGTTCTTGATCGCGCCGTTGACGACGAATCTGGACCGTGGGCGTGGTGAGCGGGGTCGTCGGAATCGTCGACGATGCACTGTCGAAAACCAGGTTGGTGATGTTGTTGATGTAGATCGATGGCTGCACCTTGAGGGGTGTGCTCGCCTCTCCGATCTCGATCTGGTACGGCGAGGGGTTCACCGAGGTGTCGATCGTCGCGTCCACACCATTGAACGAGAGAACGCCCACTCCGCCAAACAGGAAGATCCCCGTCGGCGTGGTCACGGTCGGGGTGACCGCCGACGACAGATCAAAGCCATTGAGCTCGATCGACTTCACCCCGGAAAGATCGATGAGCTGGTTGAACAGGATGATCCCGTCGGTCGGCTCGATGTTCGACGGAATCACATTTGCGGTGACATACGTCGTTCTAATGTTGGTGTTCACGAGCTGGATCGTGTTGATGTCGTCGTCGAGGACGCCGTCGTTGGGGGTGGTATCCGTGACGATCACCTTGCCGGGGCCGTGGACCGTGATGATCCACTTGTCACCGGCTCGATCGATCCCCGACACGACCTTGCCTTCGTTGCTCAGGCCGGGACTGTTGGGGTTGAACTGGTTGATCTCGCTGGCGCCGTTGTACAGCTCGCGCTGATGCGTGATCGGATTGGTGACCAACTGGTCGGAGGGAATCCACGGCGACTGATAAGCCGGTATCCCGGAAAGCACCTGGCGGACTTCCAGGATCTCCGGCTCGGAAAACCGCCAGTGCCGACCCCGATCGGACCGCTGCCGTGTGACGCTCATCGTAGAATCCCTCCCCCGGCAACGCCAACGCGGCGCATCGGGCCGGCGATCGCAAGAGGCGACCGCTCGGTTCGACGCCCTGGAGTTGCCCTCCCTGTGGTTCGGACGATCATCCGGCTCTTGAGAGACGACGAAACCGCTGCTGCGCGAAAGCGCTTCACCACCGTATCGGCCGTACCGCGCCTCGAGCCCCTGACCTCACGTCAACGCAGCGACGCACTTACGACTCTTTCCATCGGCGGGTCATCCACGCCGGCTTCATGAGACGTGTAAAGATGGGAAAGTCGGGGTATCGAGGAAAACGAAGGGATCGGTTACGCCGTGGGGGAGGGACGGAGGGAGGCAAGGGCACGGGCTTCGTCTTCGGCGATGACGAAGAATCGATCGAGCTTCATGACGGCGAGCAGGTCGCGCACGATCGGCTGGAGGTGGTGAATGACGATCTTGCCGCCCTTGGTCTCGACCCGGCGCTTGAGGCCGACGAGAATCGCGACGCCCGAACTGGAAAGATAATCGACCTTGGCCAGGTCCAGGGCGAAGTGGGGTGTCGGCTGAGACCCGACAAGCTCGTAGAGTGAGTCGCGCAGTGCGCTGTTCCGAAAATCATTAAGTCCGGCCGCACTCTCAAACGTGACAATCAAGACGTTGGCGTCCTGACGCGTACTAAAGGCTGACATGACGGCGAGAAACCCTCCACGTCTAACGGTCCGGATCGCCAAGCGTCGGCCCGTCTCTGCGCGATTGTTCCATCATATCGCGCCGGTCGTCGTTGGTGCAATTCACCTCAAGGCCCAATGTCGCTCGAGACCGGCCGGATTTGCAGCAAGAAATGGACGCCGAGACCAAAAACGACGATTTCCGCTCATGGATGCTTGAACTCACTCGGCCATTTTCGGAGAATACCGGACCATCGGTTGATTTCTTCGGGAACGTCCGCAGTGTGTGTCGAGGGGGGGCGAGGGCAGCCCGAGACGAGGGATCAGTTCTCCCAGGCAATGGGGCCGGACGACCGGCCGTTGGTCGAGCAGATCCCGATGGATATCGACACCATGAGGGTCGCGACATGCCCCGGACACTCTGCTTGGCTCCCGAGCTGGATCACCCGGCCTGGCAACGCGTTCAGGAGCGCGTGCGAAGTTTTCGCCAGGCGTTACGTCGCGGCGAACGGCCGGAGATCGAGATGTATGCCCCGGCAGGGAGTGTCGATCGCAAGGTCGTGCTGTTCGAGTTGCTGCACGAGGAGATGGAGGTCCGGATCAAGGCCGGCGAGCCATTTCGGCTGGAGAGTTACCTGGCGCGATTTCCAGACCTGGCTAGCGACCCCAACGCCGTCAGCGAGCTCTTGGCGGCCGAGTCTGAGTTGGTCGGGCGAGCCTCTGGGCAACCGGAAACCAAGCTGGATATCAGGGAAACGGCCGATCGCGCGGCACCGTCTTCTATCGGCCGGTACGAGCTCAGGGATGTGATCGGCCAAGGCGCGTTCGGGCTCGTCTACCGCGCGTGGGACACGACACTCAATCGGGCGGTTGCCCTCAAGCGGCCGCGGGCCGGAGCGCTGGAGGGCCCCGGGGCAGTCGACCGGTTCCTCCGCGAGGCCCGCAGTGCCGGCGTCCTGCGGCATCCGCACATTGTCGCGGTGTACGACGCGGGGCAGATCGATGGCCAGCCATACCTGGTCACTGCCCTGGTGGAAGGGCGAAATCTGGCCGACGAGCTGGCGTCCGGCCGGCCGGGAGTGCGCCAGTCTACGGAATGGGTCGCTGCGCTGGCGGAGGCGCTCGACCACGCCCATCGGTCGGGAGTGATCCACCGCGACGTCAAGCCGTCGAATATCCTGATCGATCGCGAGGCCCAGGTCTTTTTGACCGACTTCGGGCTGGCCAGGAGCGACACGGGCGCGGCGACCCTTTCGATCGATGGCCGCCTGGTTGGGACCCCGGCCTACATGGCCCCCGAGCAGGCACGCGGCGAGAACGTGGTGGTCGACGCGCGAACCGACGTCTACAGCCTTGGCGTCGTCCTGTACGAGCTCTTGACGGGCGTGCGGCCGTTCCAGGGGAGCGAGCGGATGCTTTTGGTGCGGATCCAGGAGGATGAGCCGCCCCCGCCGCGCAGGCTCGACGACGCGATTCCCCGGGACCTCGAGACCATCTGTCTGAAGGCGATCGCCAAGGTTCCGGGCCATCGGTACCCGGACGCCGCCGCATTTGCGGCCGATCTCCGTCGGTTCGAACGCGGCGAGCCGGTTCTGGCGCGGCGCGTGGGACCGCTGGGCAGAATATGGCGCAATTGCCGCCGGAAGCCGGCGGTCTCATCTCTGGCGGCGTCTTTGGTGTTGGCTGTCGTTCTCGGTAGCGCCCTTGTGGCCTGGCACTCGCGGCGGGAGCACGACCAGCGCGAAAAGGCTCGGCAAGACCTGGCCTCGGAGCTCTCAACCGTCTCGTCCCTGATTACTCTCGCTTATCGCCAGCCGCCCCATCCCGATCAAGCTCGCCGCCTCCGCGCGGCGATCGTCGACAACTTCAGGGGCTCGCTTTCCCGTCGGACTCGAGATTATCCGGAACTGCGAGACGCCCTCTTCAACGTGACGATGGCCGCGCTCAACCTGATCAGGCAGACCGCGGGGCGCGAAGAATCGCTCGAAGCCTATACAAAGATCAGCGCGCTGATCAAAAGCTCCATGAACGATGATCCGACTGACTGGCTCGGGCCGGCCACCCTGGCGACATGTCTCGATAGCGAGGCGTGGTTGCTGATCGAGATGGATCGCCCGGCGGAGGCGGCGATCCGGTGGCGTGAATCGATCGTGGAATGGGAGCGGTACGGCGCACGGGCTTTAGACTATCCAGCGCCGGATCAGTCCCATCGCGCGTCGAAGGCCGCGTGGGCGCGCGCTGTGTTAGACCTGGGCTCAATCGAGCTGCGTTTGGGCCACACGACGGAAGCGGTCGCCAGCTTTGGGCGGGCGCTAGAGTTCGCCGAGGAAATCGTCCGTGACAACCCTGGCAATGAGAGCTCCGCCCTGCGGATTCGATCCGAGGTGGCCATGGCCGCCGCCCTATCGCGCATGGGCCGGACTTCCGAAGCCATGAAATGGCAGCGGCAAGCCACAGTGGATGCCGACCAGTTCATCGGGCAGCAGCCCACAAGTACGGCCTTCCGCATCTCTCTGGCTCACGCTCTGTGGGTGCACGACCTTCGATTGCACGAGGGAGCGCCCAACGAGGCGGTCGCCCTGCACCGGAAGTCGTGCGAATTGATCGAGCCGGTGGCGCGCGAGCGTCCTTCTGATGCCGGCGTCCAGGAGGAGCTCGCCCGTTGCCTCTACTTGCTGGCCGTGACCGAAGATCGCGCAGACCGGAGGGACGAGGCAACCGTCCATTTCCGCCGCACGATCGGGCTGGTCGAAAAAATGCAGCAATCGAAGCCGCTCGACAACGAGTTCCAGTGTGTACTCTCGACCAGCTACCACGTTCTCGGCCGATTGTTGGTCGACACCGGACATCATGCCGAAGCGGTCGAGCCGTATCAGAATGCCATTGCGGTTCGCGAGGCAATGAGCCGCGCCGACCCCAAACGCGCCCGGTGGCACAGCGACTGCTCGGGGAGCTGTTTTCGCCTGGGCGAGGTGCTCGAGAGCCTCGGGCGGATCAGCGAGGCAATTGGCGCCTATCAAAAGGGCGTCGGTCAACAGCGCGCGGTCTGTGGTCTCGAGCCACACGAAATCAAACACCGGAACGCGCTGGACGTGCAGCTCCGCCAGGTGTCCCGGCTTCTCGAGGCGAACGGGCGCCGGCCGAAGCCGTCCAGGTTGCACGCGATCACAAATCGTTTTAGTCACGCACCAGCCGGACCCGGCGCGATCAATCGCTCCAGCCGCTGCTTGGCCCGCTGGCGCACCCGGCGGACGGTGCGCTCGGAGCAATCGAGCTGGTGGGCAACCTCCAGGGCCGTATAACCCAAAAGGATCTGTTCGACAATCGACCGATCGGCCGGCTCCATCGCCCCCAGGAACTGTTCCATGGTATCGATCAGAATGGCGGCCTCCTCCGGCGTCGGTGCGCGGTCCGGGATCAGGAGATCCTGCCGCTCGTTCGCCGGCCAGCTTGCCTCGCGCGTCGCATCGCGCCGGGCCGCGCGCAGGTAGTCGCGCCGGTGAGCACACTTTCGGAGCGTGATCGTCGCCAGCATCGACCAGAGCTCCTTCCAGTTGTCCAGGTCGAACTCGGCGCGACGCTGGCGCAGGAAAAAGCTCTTGCAGGCCGACTGCACCACGCCTTCGACGTCGACCTTCTCGCGGATCTCTGTCGCGAACTGCCGGCTCGCCAGTGCGATCAGCCGGTGCACGAAACGGCGAAAAACGAGTGTCTCGGCCGATGAATCGCCCGATCGCAGTCGGGCCATCAAATCGTCGAACGAGTCATCCTGGCCCATGATCGGCCGACCCCCTGCGTCGCATCCGCATCGCGAAAGGCGTCCGGACCATCCCACGGATGACTGAGCCGAGCCCGCTCCCAAAAGCGGCGCAGGACTCAGGGACTGTTCCAGACTGGCGGTAGGTCGCCGCCCAAGGCAGTCACCATTCTCCAGTCGGCGGTCGCGGGATTGCAAGTCGTCTCGAATGACCCAGGTCCTTTTTCCGGGTCTCGTTCGATTTTCACAACATTCTTGGCCGGCGCCGCTCGCCGATTCGGATATCCCGAAATAGGGGGCACCGCGACGACCGCGCGGCGCGGCCCGATTGGCGTGCTTTTTGTGGAATCATCGAGTTTTTGTTAGCCGCTCGGAATCGCATCACACTTTCTCCACTTGTGCCGGTCGTCGTGTGTCTCGATGGTGAGCGCACGCCCGGCACGGGTCGCTCAGCGTGCGCGTCCTGTCGAGGACTGAGATCCGACGAATCCGGAACTGATCCTGCAACCGACGAACTGAAGGCCAGGTACACCGAGGTACACTCCATGTCCATTTCGAGACTGTATGAACGCCGTGCGCGCATTCGGTCCTTCCGACGGCCGAAGTGGAAGCCAGAGTTGATGGAGCTGGAGCTGCGCCGGCTGCTCTCAGCCTACATCGTGAACGACCCGGGCGACGCGCCGCTCGACTCAGCCGTCGGAGCGGGCGAGACGGCCACTGGCACGATCACCCTCCGTTCGGCGATCGAACAAGTCAACATCGACGACAGCGGGTCGATCACATTTGGCTCTGCGATGACGATCTCAGTGGAGTCGCAGTTGGACCCCATCACGGCTGCGGGGGTGACCATCGACGGGGGCAGCCAGGGCTCGGTCGTGATCAGCGGGGCCTCGGGATACGACGGCCTGGTGATCAAGGGCGGTGGTGCCACGATCGAAAACCTGGTGTTCGAGAGCTTTCTTGTGGGAGTCGTGCTCCAGTCGAGCCAGAACACAATCGAAGACGACGACATCGGACCCGATGTGGCAAACTCGAATGCCGGCGGCAACGTCATGGCCGGGCTCGAGGACACCTCCAGCGACAATACGATTCAGGACAATCTCGTCGACGACAACCTGGGAGTCGGCATACTCCTTGACGGGGCCTCTGACGATCAACTCACGGGCAATTACTTCGGAACGGACCCCACATATTACCCGGGATACGACGACGACGCGAACGGCAGCTACGGACTCGAACTCGCGAACGGCGCGTCGGGCAATAAGATCGGCGGTCTGCAATCGAGCATCTACGACTCTCCCGGGCCGGACTCCAATATCTTCGTTTACAACGACGGAAACGGCGAAGTCGCCGTGGAGATCGCGGGGAACGGTACGTCGGGAAACCAGGTAGCAGGCAACGAAATCGGACAGTCCAGCACTCAAAGCGTGAATATCATACAGGACGCCTCTGATAACACGATCGGTGGCAAGGTCAGCCTGGCCGGGAACTTTATCAGTGGGAGCGTTGTGGTTGGCTCCAGCGTAACCGATGAGTGCGCAGGGGACGCGATTTTCGAGAATACGATCGAGGGATCGATCGACCTGGGTGATGATGGTCCCACGGCGAATAATTCCAGCGGCCACACTGGTCCCAATTTGTTTCAGAACTACCCGGTCCTCTCTACTTCCGTCACCAGCAGCGAAGTCATCCAAGTCACCGGATTCTCTCGGCGACGCCTGACACAACGTACCGGGTCGAGCTCTTCCAGTCTTTTGCGTTTGGTGTTGGAGGTACCTTTTCTACGTTCGTTAACGTGACCACCAATGCTTCGGGCACGGCTGTTTTCACCGCCAATGGACCGGACGTCGTCGGTCCTCCCACGTCCGACGAAGCCATCACCGCAACCGCCACCGATCCTGCAGGCGACACCTCCGAGTTCTCTGCCCCCATCCTTTGCCAGTTCGTTGCCCCGTATGTCGTCAACGACCCTGGCGACGAGCCACTCGACCCGTCCGTGGGGCCGGGCGAGACATACCTCGGTACGATCACGCTTCGCTCGGCGATCGAACAAGTCAACATCGATGGTAACTCGGGCAGCCCTTCTGGATTTATCGGGTTTGCGTCGCCGATGGACATTGACGTGTACTCACAGCTCGACACCATCACGGCTCCCGGCGTGACGATTGACGGCAGCACCTACGGTGGTAATGTCGACTTGATGGGCAGCCCGAACTACGACGGCCTCGTGCTCGGCGGGTCCGGTGACACGATCGAAAACTTGAATATTCAAGGTTTCATCAACGGGATCGATGACGACAGCGGCGGCTCCAACGTGATCGAGGACAACACGATTTCCGGCAACACTGGTGACGGCATCAACATCCAAGGTGCATCTAATGATCAAATCGTGGAAAATAGCATCACCAGTAATCTCGATGACGGGGTCGCCGTATCCACTCCATGCTGCACGCGCGACTGCTACCGCTTTAGAGAACGTGATCGGCGCACCAGGCGGAGGCAACCTCATCTCGGGCAACGGCACCGGTGTGGCGTTACTCGTTAGTAATGACAACCTTATCCAGGGGAACTATATCGGTACAGACGACACGGGCGAGTTGGCGTTTGCCAATGGGACCGGGATCAGTGTCGGCATCTTTTTCTTTGGCAATACCATTGGAGGAACCAGCTACGGGGCCGGAAACGTCATCTCGGGAAACACTGTCGCCGGCATCTTGCTGGATCTGGGTGATAGTGGTCCGCTGAGTTCTGAGCCGGGTAACGTGATCCAGGGCAATCTGATCGGCGTGGACGCCACCGGAACGAAGGCGATTGGCAACCGGCAATGGGGGATCGCACTGTCGTCCTCAGCGCCGGGAAATCTCATCGGCGGCGATTCTGCCGCCGCCAGGAACGTGATCTCGGGCAACGGCTTCAGCGGCATCGAGATCGACCAAATCGAAATCGGTCTGGACGACAGTTCCCCCGGCAACATCATCGAGAACAACTTCATCGGTACGGACATTACGGGGAAAGCGACGATCGGAAACGGCCAGTATGGCATCTTGCTCGCCGGCCCCGCGGCGAGCGACACGACCATCGGGGCTCCGAATGCCGGCAACCTCATTTCGGGAAATGGCCTCGGCGGCGTTTTCGGGGGTTCGGTCTCGTCCGTCGTCGTGCAAGACAACTTGATTGGTACGAACGTCACGGGCACCTCGAGTCTGGGCAACGCTGGCGACGGGGTCGAACTTTCTAACGGCTCGAGCGATAACACGATCGGCGGCACCTCAAGCGGCGATGGCAACGTCATCGCCTTCAACACCGGCAATGGGATTACCATCGGTTACAGCGCGACCGACGACAGCACTGGCGACGCCATTCTGGAAAACTCAATCTTCGCCAACTCCAAGCTCGGCATCGACCTGGGCGATAACGGTGTGACGCTCAACGATTCGAGCGGCCATTCCGGCCCGAATCTGTTCCAGGACTTCCCCGTCTTGACCTCCGCGAGCACTTACAACGGAGCCACGGCGATCAGTGGGACGCTTTCCGGAGCCGCCGACACGGCCTACGAGCTGGAATTCTTCAGCAACCCGGCCGCCGATCCATCGGGATATGGCCAGGGGCAAGCATTCCTGATGGCGACCAGCGTGACGACCGATTCCAGCGGCGATGCGTCCTTCAGCGTGGATAGCCCGACTGTCGTGACCGTGGGGCAGTACATCACCGCGACGGCAACCGATCCCGCCGGCAACACCTCCGAGTTCTCGGCCGACGCCGTCGTGACCAATACTCCACCTCTTCCCGCGCTTGTTCCCAAGTCGATCACGGCCATCTCTCCCAATCCACGAAACACGCCGGTGTCCAGCGTCCAGGTTACCTTCAACGAGCCGGTCAACCTGGCGACCTTCACCACGAGCGCCCTGACGCTCACCGACAATGGCGGCTCCAACCTGATCTCGAGTGCCGTCACCATCAGCCTCGTTTCCGGCGCGACCTATCAGTTGAGCGGGCTCAGTGGGCTGACCGCAGCCGAAGGCAATTACACCCTGACCGTGAACGCCGCCGACATCCAGGACCAGAACGGGAACCCCGGCAGCGGCACTGTTTCCACCTCATGGCTCATGGACACGACGCCACCGACAAGTACTCTCAACGCCTTGCTGGCGCAAACCACGACGACCAGCTTTGCGATCACGGTCACCGGCAGCGACCCCAGCGGGGCCAACGGCAGCACGCCCTCGGGCGTTGCGTCGTATGCCATCTTTGAGTCGAAAGACAATGGGGCATTCACGCTCTTTGCGACCGTCACTCCCGCTAGCCCGTCGGCCTCGTTCACAGGACAGGCCGGCAACACGTACGGGTTCTACAGCGTGGCCACGGATAACGCAGGGAACGTTCAAGCGACTCCGGCCGCTGCGCAGACGACGGTGAGCGTCCTCTCGCCGCTCGCGGCGATTTCGATCACCGCGATCGCGCCCAACCCACGGAATATCCCGATCTCCACAGCCCAGGTCGCGTTCAACCAGCCGGTCAACCTGGCGACCTTCACCAGCTCGGCTTTGACGCTGACCGACAACGGCGGGTCGAATTTGATCACGAGTGCCGTCACGATCAGCCTGGTCTCGGGCTCGACCTATCAGATCAGCGGGCTGAGCGGGTTGACCAGCAACAACGGCAATTACGCGTTGACGGTCAACTCTGCCGATATCCAGGACACGTACGGCAATCCCGGCTCGGGGACCATCAAGACGACGTGGCTGATGGACACGACTCCGCCGACGAGCCACGTGAACGCGCTGGCTGCGCGGCACGAGCCTGAGCTTCACCGTCTCGGTCAGCGGATCAGATGGCGGCTCGCCGGCATCGGGCGTGAAGTCGTTCGACATCTACTCCTCGACCAACGGCGGAGCGTGGTCGCTCTGGACGAGCGTGCCGGCTTCCACTCCGTCGGCCACGTTCACCGGGCAGAGCAATACGACCTATTCGTTCTACAGCATCGCCCATGACCTTGCGGGCAACGTCGAGACCAAAAGCCCCGTGATCGAGGCCAGCACGTACTTGCCCGACCTGACTCCGCCGGTGACTTCGGTCGACAGCGCGACGGCGACCTCCAACCCGAGTTCAGTCAACACAAGCACCGGCACGTTTACGCTCAACCTGACCGGGACGGACCCGGGCGGCGCTCTGGTGACCGAGTTCGAGGTATTAGTCTCGATCGATGGAGGCGCTTACCAGGACGTCGGCCCCTACTCGATCCCCGCTGGAGCGGCCGACAGCACGGGAACCTGTCACTCAACGGTGCTTTACCAGGGCCTCACCGACGGCGCGATGCACACTTATGCGTTTTACAGCATCGGGCTCGACTCCGCCGGCAATCTTCAAACGGCCCCATCCAGCCCCAACGCGACCTTCCAGGAGACATTTGCCGCGCTCACCTCGAGCAGCCAGCTCCAGGTCACGGGCTTCACCGTTGAGCACGGCAGCCCGAGCCGGTCGTTCGTGCGCTACGTCGACCTTGCGTTCAACGAGAGCGACAGTCAGAGCGGCGGCGCGCTGACTTCGATCGTCAACTCGATCGGTACCGCGTCTCCCGACATCCAGATCTACAAGTACGACCTGAACGGCGACGCGTCGAGCAAGACGTCCGTGTCACTCGGCAGCCCGACGACTCTTGCCGTGCTCGACCATGCTATCGAGATCAATTTTGGCACAGGCGGCATTGGTGGCAGCCCCAGCACGACGGCCGCCGACGGCTACTACGAGGTGGATATCACGCTGCCCGGCGGTCAAATCGCCGTGCACCACTTCTACCGGATGCTGGGCGACGTCGCCGGCGACGGGATCGTCGACCAGAACGACTTGAACGAGATCGCGGCGGCCATCGGCACGACGTCACCCTTGGGCTGGACGCCGTTGAGTGCCGACGTGACGGGCGCCGGTTCGGTGACGGCGCTTGACTTGACACTCGCGACTCGGGCCAAGAATCACAAGCTCGGGGCGGGCTTGTCGCTGGGATGAGACGGCGCCGAATCGGAACCCAAGCTCGCCGTTGTTCTTTTTCGATAACTTCCTGGGAGTCACTGTCATGCGACCACGAACGTGGGTCTGGGTCCTGGCCATACTCATCTTCGGCTTCGGCCGTCCAGCTCATGCCGGCCTGGTGATCTCGATCGGAAGCATGTCGGTGCAGCCGGGAGGTTCGGCGATGGTTGAAGTTCTCTTGAGTGCGACCTCAACCGAATCGATCAACAATTACGGATTTCAACTTCAGATCACCAATAATGGCACCGATAACACCCAGCTTGCGTTCTCGAGCACGCAGGATTTTAGTTATATCAGTAATACAGGGCTGAATCCGAGTTACGTATTTCTCAATGACAGCTCTGCCGCGCAGCCACCTCCGAGCGCGATCGGCGCCCCGTTCACGGCAGTGTACCCGAACGACTCGTTCCAGGGCGCGGATTCCACGTTCAGCGGCAACCCTGTGACCATGATTTCAGGACAGACCAATCTTCTGGCGATCCTGTCGATCACCGCCGCGACCTCGGCACCACCGATCTTGGGCGACTCGTTCACGATCAGCCTGGTTCCGAGCTCGGGCGATGGCTCGATCAACACCAACTCGTACACCTATTTCGACAATTTCGATTTTAATACGTTCACGGAAATCTCGGCGTCTCCGTTCACGAGCAATCTGGGGACGGTCACGATCATGAGCGCCGCGGTTCCCGAGCCCGCCTCGATCGTTGCCGCGCTGATCGTCTTGCTGATCGTGGCAGGTGTTCACGGCTGCCGGGCACGTAGGTCAGACTTTCCAGCCTGACGTGTGTGTTGTAGGTCAGGCTTTCCAGCCTGACGTCAGGCCGGAAAGCGCGACCGATCGCACACATTCTGCTGCGGTCTCGCCGCGAAATCTGCATGTCTGCCCGAAAACGGCACCAGCTCGGCGGTATACCTCACGTACAGCGGATGCTTCGGATGACCGTTTCGCGTGACGTCCAGGGCCATCGGCGTACAGAGGCCCTCGATCCAGCCGAGCGCCTTCAAATCTTGGTCCATGAAAGAGCCGTTCGTCCCCCAGGCGCAGACGACGGGTCCGCGGTCGGCGGGGTCGCATGGAGCAGCCGCCCGCTCCACGGCTCTCTTGACCCAGGCGTGATTCTGCGGCCCGACCGGATCGCTGGCCTTTCGCATGTCGGCCGGATCGGTCGCTCTAACGGCGAAGAGATTCACAACCACGAGTCGCCCACACCGCCACTGGCGCACGAATCCGATACACCGGCGAATCGTCGGGTCGTCGGTCACGGCATCGGCCGTCGACGGGTTGAGCATGATGAACGTGACGGTTCGATTGCCGCGGCCAACCTCGCGGGTCAGTAGATAGCGATACGCGCCGCACGAAGAGACGACAGCGTTCGACGCGAGAGTGAGTGTTGGGCTAGTCTTCATCCGCCACTCCTCACTTAAAGCCGCTGGACCGCCAACGCACTGGCATCAGCGGTCGCCTGGATCTTATGCTTCCGGCGATCGATACCGGAACAGCCGCGCCTGGCGGCGCGATCCCTTTAGCTCAGGCGAACTTCGGCCAGGCCCCTCGAATGCACCCGAAATGGCGTCTCAAAGTCGGAAAATCGGGCCGGTCGGGGTCAGGAGTGACGGGTTGGTTGCGAGCGTTGAGATAGAGGCAACCGAGCTCGCGCTCGGGAAGCCGCAGAAATAGCTTTTCCGCGCCTTCTCGGGCCGCGACCCATTGCTTTTTGAGGTCTCTGAGATCGAGCGGGTGCGCCAGCATTTCCGCTTTGAGGTCGGTTTCCTGAAACCGCACGTGGCGGCTGGCCATGTCCAGAAGGAGATCGGGCGTGTAGCCGGGGTCCTTACCGCAAGCCGCCCAGAGGATGGCACCCAGGCTGAGATAGCTGACGTCGAGGTAAAGAATGTCAAGGAAGTCTCGGATTTCGCTTCGGCTGGCGAGCGCCAGTGCCTTGTTGACGGCCAGATCAGCTCGGTGGAGGCAGTAGCCGAACTCAAGATCGGGTTCTACAGGGAAGAACCGAAACGCCGTGTCGTAAGACCAGTCCAGACGGCCGCGGTCATCACCTCGGCTTACCTCGGCCCTGAAAAACCCGTCCTGTCTGAGAGCCCACGTTACATTGTAACCCGCGTCTCGGAGCGTTCTCGCGTCCGTTTCCGCACACGCGGCGACACTGTCGGCCGCGTCGTGAAAGATGTCCAGGTCCTCAGAGTAGCGAAGGCTCGAATCCTCACGGTTGATGACCGCCCCGCCTGCTAGGTGGCTGTCCGGATTCCGGTGCGCCGCCAGGAGGCGGGCGACCAACCTCTGAAAGGTAGTTAGCGGCATTCTGGAAGCTCCCCTAGGGCGCTTGGCTGCGCAGCATCTTCGCACTTGATCTGGCCGGATAGGACAAAACCACGTCTGCCACCGTGCTTGCGCAGGCCTTTCACGACCACCGGGATCAGGTCTTCGGTGATGATCAGATCGCGCGGCGAATGCCAAAAACACCGGGCATGGTACTCACGATAGAGCCGATTCGCGAGTTCCAGCCTCGCTTTCGCAGCGAGCGGACTGAATGCCGACGACGAAGAGGTTGTTGCGGGAAACATCGCGTGTCCTTCAGGGATTCTCGTCAAAGCATTGCAGATCGCTTCCGCCGCGTGCCAGTACCAAGGTCGTTTGTACCGTGTTCCCGGCGAAAATGAAATGCGATCCGCAAGCTCCAGAGAATCGCTTGGCGTTGAGCGGAAAGTAACTCACTCACCGTGGTCCCTGACTTTCGCACCGGTCAACCGGTCGCTCCAGCGTGAGCATCCAACGACGCAGGCTGTCCATGTCTTTCCCGACCGTGAATGAGGCGGCCAGGAGCACGAGTGCCAGCAGGCCGCCCAGCACCGGAATCAGATACATCGCCCGATGAAGCCCGGTAGCTCGGAACGGTTCCAGAGCGTCTTTGGTCAACGTCACGACGCCCGCCGCTAACGCCGCATTCTGTGTGTACTTGTCACTCAGAGCGCCGGTGATGACCGGACCGAACAATGCGCCGAAGACATACATCGCAAAAAAGTAGAGGGCCATCGCGGTGCCGCGCAGTGACGGCTCAATCACATCCTGAATGGTGGAGTAAACCGTAGCGTAGTAGACGAACATGAGCCCGCCGCCGATGGCCAAGAACACGGCGAAGCGCAACACGTCGCCCGGCGCGGCCCACAATGCCAGGTAGATGAACGGCGTCGAAAACAGGCACGCCAGGGCAGCCACGAGAAGTCTGCCGTTGGAACGCGTGCGCCGCAGAAAATCGCCGGCAAAGCCGCCCAGCAGCAGTCCCGGGATTCCTGCCAAGGCCAGCAGGGTCGACAGGCGGCCCGCGTACGCCAGATTCGCGCCGTGATATCGCATGAGGTACGGCATCTGAAACGCGGAGAGGGCATACATATTGAAGTTGTGTAATGCACCGGAGAGGATCAGCCAGAACATCGTCGGAGTTGTGAGTACCAGGAGGTACGGCGAGCCAGCGCGTTTTCGTGCGCCGACGGCAGTGTGGATCTCGGTCGTGCCGCGTGTAGGTTCCCGGACGGACAAGGCCAAAAGCGCGCACAGAAGCCCCGGAATTCCCGCCACCAAGAAAGCCTGCCGCCAGCCGTACCTCGCTGCAATCTGGCTGCTGACCAGATAGGAGAGCGCCACGCCTACCGGAAGACCCATCATGAAAACGGACATCGCCTTGGCACGTTCTTGCGGTGGGTAGATGTCGCCGATGAGCGAGGCCGAAGCGGGGGCACATGTGGCTTCACCGACGCCAACCCCCAAGCGAACGAGAAACAGTTGCCCGAAATTGCGCGTCAGGCCTGCCGCGGCTGTCATCAGGCTCCAGAAGAAGACACCTGCGGCCAGAATCCGCGTCCGGTTCGAGCGATCCGCCAGGCGTCCCAGCGGCACGCCGATCGCCGCGTACAGCAGGGTAAACGCCGTGATCAGCCAGCCGGCTTGCGTGTCGCTCAGTCTCCACTCTTTCCGGATTGTCTCTGCCAGCACCCCTCCGATTTGTCGGTCGAAGAAGTTGATCGCATTGATCGCGAACAAGACACACAACGCATAGGCCGCTCCTGAGCGATTCATCGTCGATTCAACCTTCCCTATCGGATTCGACATTTCCCAGATGACCCGCCCAGTCGAATGCATCCCCTGGTCAGGCCCGCTGACCAGGAATGTCGCCTTTTCCGTCGGCCGTGTCCATCGGAAGCCGTTTGAGCGCCGGACGACGGAAGCCGCGTCTCGCAAAATAAACGACGGGACCGAGAGCAGCCAGAAACATTCCCAGGACGATCGCGGCGGCCGGGGCGATCGGGTCGTCCCCTTCCGGAACCCATTTGCGGCTCTGGTCGTAGATCGCCAGTCCAATGAGCAGTGCTGGTCCGAGGCCCAGGAACAGGGCCAGTGGCTTCCCTCCCGGTACCCGGAATGGCCGCGCCAGCTCGGGTTCGCGGATCCGCAGGACCAGGAGCGCGGCGAATTCCAGCAGCAGGCTCAGTCCGTACAGTATCACATCGAGAGCGAACAGACGCGGCAAGCTGAGCTGGAGGGCGAGTGCCCAGGCGGCCGCGCACGCGAGAATCGACACCCAGGGTGCGCCGGTCCTGGAGTGACGACGTGTGAAGACAGCGGGCAAGTAACCGTCCTGGGCGAGCACAACCGGCAAGCGCGAATAGGAGAGCACCAGTGAATTGAACATCCCGAGGGCACCGATCATGCCTCCAATCGCGATCGAGGCGCCCAGCGCCGGCCCCGCAACCATCGTTCCCACCTCGACCCAGGAGCCCGTTTTCCAGTTCGCCGGGTCAATGCCCACCCGCGATGCCGCCAGGACCGGGAGCGCGTACGTGAGAACCACAAGCAACACGGCCCCTAGCATCGCTAGCGGGTACGTGCGCTGCGGCCGTTCGACCTCGCCGGCAATCGTCGAGGCATTGTCCCAGCCCATGTAGTTCCACATGGCGACGAGGATTCCGGCCAGATAGTCGAACTCCGCCGGCTGCGTCGCTTTTGCGGCCGGCGCCCCTGGAAGGCCAGCGCGCCCACGCACAGGACGACGAACGGGCCGAGTAATGCGGCGACCATCACGAGGGATGAGCCGCCGACCGTCCGCACCCCGCGGATGTTGGCGAGGGCACACGTCACGATGACTGCACCGCCCAGCAGCCATGCGGAGTATCCGGTGGCGAGATCGGGTCGATGGCACAGGCCGCTCAGATATCTGACGAAGAGCGCCGGATAGATGGCCATATCGAAGATGCTGGCGCCCAGCGACAGCCACGCCTCCTGGAAGCCCCAGAACGGGCCCATCGCGCGGCGCACCCAGGTGTAGTAGCCCCCGTCCTCCGGGACCGCGGTGGACAGCTCGCTCACCATGAGTGCCGTCGGCACGCTCCAGAGGAAGGGCGTGACGAGCAGCACGAGAACGGCCGCGAAGTAGCCCGTATGTTTCACCAGTTCTTCCAGGCCATATGGACCGCCGGCAACCATGAAGTAAGTTGCGGCGATGAGCTGGAGGAGCGTCATCTTCCGCGGCGCGGTCGATCGGCGTGTACCGGCCGCCGGACACTCTGGGCTGTCGGACACCGGTTCGGGCAAATACGTCCTCCTCATCGATGGGCAAGAAGCTGATCGCGTGTTCTGGAAGAAAATACCAGCTAAAAAACTCGTCGGGAAGCGCTGGCAACCGCTCTCAGTCCCGTGCCGAATCGCCGGAGGTCACAGAACCATCAGTGAGGCTGGCCAAACTCGCAGCAATGAAGCCGTACGCCACCTTGATAATTGCTGGCTGGCCTGCGGATCTTCGAAAACACCAACGGTGGCCAGTGGCGATACACCGCTACGAGATCTTGCTGGCCGGTTATTCTCGAATTATTGGGTAAGGCGTTTCGGCGCCTTGTTGCACCAGGCTGCGACTAACGCTTGACGCACCGTCGGTCCTGTAGCTGCCTCGAGGCGGACATAGGTGGCGCCGCGACGACCCCAAGCGCCGTTGGCGGGTCGAAATACGTCCGGCTCCGTTCGAACGAACATCGCTTGCTGGTCCGGCGTCAACGTGACCATACCCCAGGTCTCGTCAGACCCGAGCGTGGCGAATATCTTGCCGTTGACCCGGAAATCGGGATGGCCCATGTGCGATTCTTCCGACGCTTCGAGGAGGTCTAGCGCCAGGCTCCGGAATTCGTCCGCGGTCATCGTCATCCACCCTCAGACGCTGGCTGGATCGATCACCAGAAGACCCACCCCGAATCCCGCCCTGCTTGCAGCCTCGGATGACTTCGGCGTTTCGCTCACGGGATCGCCTTCGTCAGTTGCTCCATGTAGACGTTCGCGTCGAGGCCGTGAGACTTTGCCAGTGCCACGATCGCTGCGGTTGTGGCCCGGCTTTCCCCCTGCTCGATGCGGCGGAGCTGGCGTTCGGTGAGCCCCTCGACCTTCGACTGCAGGATCCCTGCCGCCTCGCGGACCCTGCGGATGGCAGCGCCGTACCGCTTGTTGAAGCCGGCGCTGCGCTGCTGGGCCTTGCGGAATTCGTCCGGGTCAACCGCTTGCAGGAACTGGTTCCAGCCAAGGTGAACATCGAGGTCCGGCCAGTAGATGAACGAACCGTCGGGGTCGATCGAGAAGTTTCGGATTGCGGTCCGAGGCCGTCCCCTCAGAGCACCGATGGATTCCAGGGGGATGTGCAGCATCCGGTGCTTCGGGCCGCGGACGAAGAGCCGGTCTCCGACAAAGTACGCGTCGATGATGCTGCCCCGGCTCCCGTCCCGCACGAGAGCGGAGCAGACTCGCCCGAGCAATTGGGACACCTGCGGCGCCTGCATGTCCTCGACCTTGACCACGTGAAGGCGGTTCTCGGATCGGATATTCGTTGACCTCATCCACTGGGCGACCTGGTCGGGGTGCGTGGCCGGTCCCGTGAAAAGCAGGTGGAAGGCCCCCGAGACCACGGGCTGCACGCGCGAGTCGATCAGCGCAACGTGGTCGTCGTCCGCGTGGGAGAGCACCACCATCTCGAATTGGTGGGCGTGCTTTCTCATGTCGTGCATCGTTGCGGCATGCCGCAGATCCTGGATGCCCGCAAGGCGGGCCAGGCTCTTGTTGTGCTTCGCAGCGTGGTGGTACGCGTGGGCGAGCCGCGGTGAAGTCGTGTAGAATTCCACGATGTGTCGCTTGAGAGTCTTCGTAGTCACTGGTTTACCTTCGCCTCCCACTCCGCCAGCAGTCATAGCCGATTCTGATGCGCGGTTTTGGCGATTTCCCGCAACACTTTCGCCTTCGGAGCGTCGCCCCACTCCAGCTCAAACATCTCCTCCTCGCCCTCGGCAAACTTGACTTTGAGCTCCCACTCTCCTTCCCGCTTGACGTGGAAATGCGGCGGGTCATGGTCGTTCGACCAGAACCAGCAGGTCAGGCCTGGAATCTCGAAGCACGCGACCTTCGGCATGGTTCTCCTGCCGCTGCAGACAGTATATGCAGCGACCGGACATTTTTCAATTGGGAAAACTTCAAGAATGTCCGGTCATGACTGTGTTCCGGTCGATTGAACGACGAGGCGCACGATGACAAACCGCGGACTTGCAACCAGCAGGACGCGTCCACCACGATTGTTCCATCCGGTTTGGCGTCACCCTCAGACGCTGGCTCGAGCGATCACCAGAAGATCCGCCCCCCGAATCCCGCCATCCGAACGAAGTGTGCAACATTGAACGTGAGCAGGTGTATCACCCGGTGCCCTTGGCAGACGCCCACCAAGCGGCCGTCATGGACCTGCGTGCCGATCACTCCCAGCGCCTTCCATGCCGGGCAGATGGTGGTGTCAATCAACTGGGCAACCAAGTCAGCCATCACCACCGCCCGCAAATCGCTTGATACATGCCGCGAAATGCTCGGCATACGGCTCAAAGCAGTTGTACTCATGCTTGTAGAGAAAAACCGGGAACTCCTTCTTGCCTCGTTGCACGTCGAAGCAGAAGCAATCCCCGTACTCAGTCGTGGCGAACATCACGCCGTCAACTGCGTTGGTTTCTTCGTCCTCGGCGTCGAGGGCTCCGGCTCGGTAGCCTTTGGCATCGAGATCGCCGGGACCAAGGACGCGAGCGGAAAATCCCTCTTGCTCGTCAATGTTTCCGAAAGAACGGCTGTGGAACGTGGTCAAGATCCGGGAAACCGCGCTTCGGGCACTTGCGCGGGAGGGGATTGATCGGGTCATCGAACATGTCGCGGCAGTCCATGCGATCGTCAGAGCCAGTGATTTGAACGTACCGCATCGCGAAAGGAGCCTCTGATGAATAAGGAGTGCGCCAGGGACAATTTACCGATTTCAGACGGTCTGGGGAACAGCCCCGCGGTTCCATTCGCAGGGAAGTACGTCGAAAACGAGTTTCATGCCTTTCTTGAGCTGGCCGGCACGCTTGCGGCCGGTGTCGTGTGCCTCGTCCCGGACGGCGGCCGTTAGGCAGTACGCTGCCGTGCGGTCTACGGCTCCACTTTCTCGGCGGCCCGCACGCGCCGCGGCTCTCCATCCTGCGGTTGATTCATCGATTCGAGAGTCAGCAAGGCCTCCATGGGAGCGATGACCAGGATGGTGTCTCCAGGCTCAAGGACAATTTGCGGGTCGGGGTTGACGTGAACGCCCTGCGACCCCTGCTGCATCACGACGTTGATCCGCTTGTCGGATTGGAGATCGCCGACGGTGCACCCGACCAGCCGGCCGGTCGGGCAAATCGTCAGGTCGGTGAAGTGGACGTACTGTCCGGCGAGCTGAAAACCCTGGTAAATCTTCCGCCCGGTCGCGGCGGCGATGAAGGCCGGCGCGGCGACCTGCGACGTCGAGATCGTCGGCATCGAGAACGCACCGGCCACCTTCGTTGCCAGGGTTTCATCAAACAGCCGGATCACGATCCTGGCACTCGCGTTCAAATCGCGCGCCGTGATCGCAGCGTCCAGATTGGTCAGGTCGTCGCTGGTGGTGATGATCACCGCGCGAGCCTGACGAACGCCTGCCTGCTCGAGCACCGACGCCATCCGCGCATTACCCTGGACGACCGGAACTCCCTTGTCAAACAGCTCACCCAGGAGCGGCGCGCCGCCGGCCATCTCGATCGCCACCACGCTCTCACGCAGCTCAAGCAAATGCTTGACCACCTGGTATCCGACCTTGCCAATCCCGATCACGACGAAATGGTTGCGGCAGAGCGAGGCGAGCATGCGATTCCACTCCGGAAGGTTCTGTTTGCGGGTGAAGACAAGATACGCCAGGCGGACCACGGAATCGGCGACCGCGCCCAGCCCCACCACCGGCAACAGAAAAAAGAGAGGCTGGAGATACCATTCGTCGGGGAATTCGAGCGACGACTCGAGGAAGATCAACAAAAAGACGGCGTGGCAGGCACGGGCGTAACCAAGCCGAGGGTGTCCGTACCACAGATGGAGAATCAGACCGCTCACCAGCACGAGGAGCGTGAAAACAACGAGCGGCCAGCGGAACTCCCAGAATAGAAAGCGGGTGAACCGCAGATACATGAAAAGCCGAGTGCGCAGGCGAACGTGGGGGGCTATCCGTCTCATGGCGGTCAGCTCGCGGTCCTGGCCGCGCGATCGACCTCATTCCATACCTCGCCCAGGCTGCGGTCGAGGATCGCGACCATCTCGTCGATCTGTTCGGCCGTCACGACCAGGGGCGGCCCGAAAACGATCCAGTGCGGGTCGAACCGGCACAACAGGCCATTGGCAAGGGCCCGGCGGCCGGCCTTGACACCGATCGCGGCCGCGTCGGGGAACCGCGCCCTGGTCGCGCGGTCGCTCACAAACTCGATTGCCTGGAACAACCCCTTGCCGCGCACGTCGCCAATCACCGGGTACTTCCGCTGTATCGCCTCGAAGCCCGATCGCAGCCGATCTCCCTGGGTGCGGGCGTTACTGAGCAGGTCCCGCTCGAGGATCTCCCGCAACACGGCGATCCCCGCGGCGCACGACACGGGGTTGCCCTCGAACGTGTGCCCCTCGACAAACCCCGGGTTTTCGGCAATCGGGCCCCAGAAGGCCTCGGCGATCGGCCGCCGGCAGATCATCGCCGACAGCGGCGCATAACCCCCGGAGAGCCCCTTGGCGGTGCACAACACGTCGGGGGTCACGCCGAAGGTCTCGGCTGCAAACATCCGCCCCGTGCGGCCGATCCCGGTGATGATCTCATCGAAGATCAAGAGAACATTATGGCGGTCACACACGTCACGGAGGATCGGCAGATACTCCTCCGGAGGATCGATCACTCCCCCGGTATGCCCGATCGGCTCGACCAGGATGGCCGCCACGGTCGCGGGGTCTTCCATCTCCACGACGTCTCCCACGATCGTGGCGCAGGTGATTCCACATTCCGGATAGGTCTTGCCGAACGGGCAGCGATAACATGTGGGTGGGAAGACATGAAGGAATCCCGGGGCGAGCGGTTCGTTGACCGTCTTGCGGCTCTTGAGACCGGAAGCCGACAATGCAGCCAGGGTCGAGCCGTGCCACGACTGGTAACGGCTGATGATCTTGTACTTGGCGGGCGAGCCGGTCAGTTTGTGGTACTGCCGCGCCAGCTTGATGGCCGCCTCGATCACTTCGGCGCCGCCACATTCAAACTTGACCGTCGAGAGGTCTCCGGGCGCCAGCTCGGCCAGCATGTTGGCAAGCTGCACCGCCTGGGGGTTGGTCCCGTGCATCGGCGGCGAAAAGGTCAGGACGTCGAGCTGATCCTTGATCGCGTCGATGACCCGGCGATTGTTGTGCCCGACCGATACGACGTAGATGCCCGAGATCGCGTCAAGGTAACGCTTGCCGTGGACATCCCAGTAGAAAACACCGTCGGCCCGAGCCATCACCAGCGGCTCCTTGGACCACTCGGCCATCTGGTCACGGACGAAAATCTGGCGGAGGAAAGCCTCCTCGGTCGTCTGGGCTTCGTCGATCAACTGGGGCAGGGGGGTTCCGGTGGTCATCACGGTTGTGAGTCCTTCGATTCGATTCAAACCGTCAGCGCGCAGTAAGCAAGGGCGGTGGCGGCGTAGAGGTTGGCCACCCGGACCAGGTCGTCGATCTCGACCCATTCCGAGACGGTGTGCTGTCCGCCCGCCCGGGGACCATGAGTGATGGCCGGAACGCCCGCCAGGGCCGAGAAGCTGTTGCCGTCGTCGACGAACGGCTTGGGCCCGATCGGCAGCCGCGACCCGCAGACCGCTTGATAACTATCCTGGAAGGCCGCCACCAGCGGGTCCGCCGGATCGAGCGCGAAGGCATCGCGAATCAGGATCCATTTGGTCGAAACAGTCGTCTGCGTGTCCGACGCGAGCCGCGCCAGGAGCGCGCGAAACTCGGTTTCCACCTGGGACGGGTCGGTCCCCGGCAACCACCGCCGGGTTCCTTCGAGCCACGATTCTTGAGGATACTGGTTGTAAATCTCGCCCGAATGAATCTGACCGATGAAAGCGCTGGCCGCGCCACAGATCGGATGAGGCGCTGCGGCGAGCTCCCGGTCAAGCCGGCTCAGCCGGCCGACCAGGTCGGCTGCGGCGGCAATCACGCTCGGTTCGTCGCGCGGTCTCATCACCTCGTGAACTGGCTTTCCCTCGCGACGAATGAAGACCTGCCAGGTCGCAGAGCCTCTTCCAGCGACGGGGAGCACGTCGCAGAGCGGCTCGGGGAGAAGCACAGCATCACCGTGGACTCCGTCGCGAATGAGCTGGTTGAGCTGGCGGCCGTCGCCCCAGGGTGCTTCGTGCAAGTCGTGGGCCGTCAAGAGCACCGAGCCGGCCGAGAGTACTCCGGCGTCCCGAAGCGCACGGACCGCCTCGATCGCCGCCGCGATCCCCCCCTTCATGTCGGAGGCTCCGCTGCCCTTGAACAGGCCATCCTCGACCTTCGGCGCCACAAACGGCAGATGGACGGTGTCAAGATGCCCATTGAACTGAAGTGTGCGGCCCGGCCGGCCGCTTTCCAGTCGCACCGCAACCGCTCGAGAAGCCGTGTACCCTCCGTCCGGCCGCTCCACGGCGAATCCGTCGGCTTTGAGGATCTCCGCCAGCCGGTCGCTGACCGCCCCGGCGGCGCCGGTCGGGCTCGGAACTTCGACCAGCTTTCGCGCGGTCTCCAGGAGCCGGCCGCGGTTGACGTGCGATTTCAATCGCTCGAGGGTTGCTGGATCGACTCTCATGAGGAATCATGATAGCCGCAAGCGAACCGAGTCGAAAGGATGAAGGCGGAAGGATGAAAGTGAGAACTTCGATGACCGATCCGATTTCAGAGCTGCCCCCAGGCGTGCGGCGGCAGATGGAAATCTACCAGGCGGGCCTCGGGGGCAAAAAACCCGAGCACCCCATCTCGATCGAGAACCTCGACCGCAAAGCCCGGTCCGTCCTGAGTGCCGAGGCCTATGATTACGTGGCTGGCGGGGCCGGGTCGGAAGACACGGTGCGGGCCAACCACGAGGCGTTCCGCCGCTGGCGGATCGTCCCGCGGTTTCTGCGTGATGTGAGCCGTCGCGACCTTGGCGTCGAGGTATTGGGCGTGCGGATTCCCGCGCCGTTCATGCTGGCGCCGATCGGTGTTTTGTCGATCGTCCATCCGGATGCCGATGTGGCCGTGGCTCGTGCCGCCCGCTCGCTCGGCGTACCTCTGATTCTGAGCACGGCCGCCTCCACGACGATGGAAGACGTGGCCAAGGCGATGGCGGAAGTCCCGCGCTGGTTTCAGCTTTACTGGCCCAGAGACGAAGAGCTAACGGCCAGCCTCGTGGCCCGCGCCGAGAGCGCCGGATACGGCGCGATGGTCGTCACGGTCGATACCAGCCTGCTGGGCTGGCGCGAGCGCAACCTGGCGCATGGCTATCTCCCATTCGTATACGGCAACGGACTGGCCAATTACTTCAGCGACCCAGTCTTTCAAGCGAGGGTCGGCGGCGATCCTCGATCGAACCCGGCCCGAGCGATCGAGTACTTCCTCCGCATCTTCTCCGATCCCTCGCACACCTGGGACGACCTCGGCCGGCTCTGCCGGTCGACCCGCCTTCCCGTCCTTGTGAAGGGAATCCTTCATGCCGACGATGCCCGATTGGCCGTGAGTCACGGCGCAGCCGGAGTGATCGTCTCCAACCACGGCGGCCGCCAGCTCGACGGCGGAATCGCAACCCTCGACGCGTTGCCGGACGTGGTCGATGCGATCGGCCGCCAATCAGCCGTACTGTTCGACAGCGGCATCCGCGGCGGCTCCGACGTCTTCAAGGCCCTCGCACTCGGTGCGCAGTGCGTGCTCCTGGGGCGGCCCTACTGCTTCGGGCTTGCGCTGGGCGGCGAGCAAGGAGTCCGCGACGTGCTCGTGAACTTCATCGCCGATATCGATCTCACGCTGGGACTGGCGGGTTGTACTTCATTCGCAGAAGCACGTCGGGAAAACCTGGTCGAATGCCACGGAGCGTGATCCAGCATGCCAGCGAACCACCTGGTCGAAGCACTCTCCAAGCTCGATCCCGGACATCCTCGGTACGCAAGTGACGTCGTCGACCAGGTCCTGGACGCTGCGCGCAGACGAGCGCAAGCGATATTCACCTTCAGCCCACAGCCGACGGCCTGCAGGTTTCCTGGAGAATCGACGGGGTTCTCCAGGTCGTCTCGATCCTGCCTGCCCGCGTCGCACCCAACGTGGTGGCGCGGCTCAAAGTCCTGGCCGAGCTTCTGACCTACCGGACCGACGTGCCGCAAGAAGGACGCATCCGGTGCATTCCCGGCGAAGTCGAAATGCGAGTGAGCACGTTCCCCACGCTGTTCGGTGAGAAGGCCGTGGTCCGGCTCTTCGCCGGCCCCGGCCAGTTCCTTCGCCTGGTCGATCTCGGCTTGCCCGAAGCAGTCCGTGACGAGCTGGGGCAGCTCCTCGCGGAGACCTCGGGCGCCATCGTGCTTTCCGGTCCGGCCGGCAGCGGAAAGACGACCACCATCTACGCGTGCCTTCGCGAGCTGGCGGCGCGGTCGCGTGGCGAGCGCAGCCTGGCCACCCTGGAAGATCCCATCGAGGCGGTTGTTCCGGGCGTCGCCCAGTCCCAGGTTAACCAGTCCGCGGGCCTCACGCTCGAGTCGGGCTTGAAATCGCTGTTGCGCCAGGATCCGGAAGTCATCGCCATCGGCGAGATTCGCGACAAGGCCACGGCGGAAATCGCCTTGCAGGCCGCACTCACCGGCCACTTGATCCTCACGACCTTCCACGCCGGAAGCGCTTGCGAGGTAATCGGCCGTTTTCTCGATATGGGCATCGAGCCCTACGTTGTCCGGAGTGGGCTCCGCGCAGTCGTTGCGCAGCGGCTGGTGCGCCGGCTGTGCGACTGTGCGACGCCGTCCACTCGCGCCGAGGATTTTCTTGGCCTGCCGATCGAGCTGGCTCGAATCCCCCAAGGTTGCAATGCCTGCCGAGGGAGCGGCTACATCGGCCGCATGGTCCTCGCCGAGATGCTGCGGCCCGAGGCCGAAGAAGTTGCGCGAGCCGTCCTGGAGCGCAGCGATGTCCGCCGCCTCGAGCAGGTCGCGCTGGCTGCCGGCATGATCGATCGCTGGGAACGCGCCTGCGCTGCCGTCCAGGCCGGCATGACATCTCCCGCGGAAGTCCGCCGGGTTCTCGGTGTCGCTCCACCCCCTCCCCGGCCACGATCCCTCTGAAGGCAAAGCCCTCTTGACATCCTCTGACAATTGTGGTGAGATTAATGTTTCACAAATGTCGTAGGTATGCGAGGCATTGGGTGCAGGTTGAGGGAGGTTGCGCACACAATGTCGCACGGTGAGCTTGAGCGACGACCGCCCGGCCCGATCACGCTCGATCAATTGCTGGCGCTCAATGACGAGATCGCTGCGCTCGTGCGTGCGGGAGTACCGCTGGAGCGCGGCTTGCAGGTGACCGGCCGTGATCTGAGGGGGCGGCTGGGGAGGCTGGCTGCTGCTTTGGGGCAACGGCTCAGCCGGGGCGAGAGCCTGACCGATGCCCTGCACAGCGAGGGGCAGTCCGTTCCGCCGCTTTACCGGGCCGTGGTGCAGGCTGGGGCGCGGTCAGGTCGCCTGGCGGTCGCGCTCGAGGGGCTGGCGGAATATGTGCGTGGTTACTCCGAGGCCCGGGCCGCCATCGGTCTGGCCCTGTGGTATCCGCTGCTGGTGCTCGCTCTGGCTTATGTCCTCTTTGTCGGCCTGGTTTCGCTGGCTGTGCCGCGGTACGTCGCGGCCTTCGAGTCGCTGGGCGTGGCCCTGCCGGCTCCGCTCCGGTGGCTAAGCGCGGCCGGTGGGACAGCCCAGTACTGGTGGTTCGCCGGTCCCGTTCTGCTGTTCATTCTCTTGATCGCATGGATCAGGTCAGGGACTGCCGCACGGTTTCAGTCGCCGTCATGGGCCTGGCTGCGGATCTTTCCCTGGATGAAGTCAATCCTGGCGAATTACGAAACCGCCAGCTTTTCCGAGCTGCTTGCGCTCTTCCTCGAGCACAATGTCGAGTATCCGACGGCGTTGATTCTGGCCGCGGAATCGACGGGAAACCGAAAGCTGACGCAGGGCGCGCAGCGGCTGGCCGAGGGGATCACGCGCGGTGAGCCGGTGAAAATCGCACTGGCGGCCCTCGACCGCGGCGCAGTTTCTTCCCATGCTGCGCTGGGTGCTGGCAGTCGGCCAACAGCAGGGCTCGATGGTGAACTCGCTGCACAATCTTGCAGATACGTACCGCAAGCGCACAGGTTTCAGGCCGATAAGCTTTCGGTTTTCTTGCCGGTGATCCTCATGTTCGTGATCGGGGCGAGTGCGGCCTTGCTCTATGCACTTGCGCTCTTCATTCCACTGGTTGACCTGTTGCGGGGCTTGACCGCGCCGTAAGTCAGGCTTTCCAGCCTGACTTCCCAAGACGTCAGGCTGGAAAGCCTGACGTACGGTTTACGATGGAAAAGACGTCAGGCTAGAAAGCCTGACCTACGGTTTGCGGCGAAAAAGGAGCGAAATGCGGCATGCCGGATTCGCAACCACCAACCGGTGAAGGGCCACCCCTCTCGGCGCGAGAGGCCGTCGAACTGTCCAGCCACATCGCCGGCTTGACCCGTGCCGGCCTGCCGCTGGCGCAAGGATTGGTCGCCCTCGGAGAAGAACTGCCCCGTGGCCGGCTGCGCCAGTCAATGAACGAGCTGGCCGGCACACTGGAGTCCGGCGTCCCGCTCGAAGTGGCCGTCCAGAAGCACTACGACCGGATCCCGCCGGATTTGCGTGGCCTGGTGGTGGCCGGCATGCGGACAGGCGGGCCTGGCGAACTCCTCGGTCGGTTTGCCCAGTATTCCGTTATCCGGGCCGAGCTCAAACGCCGGTTGTGGGTGAGCCTGGCCTACCCGGTCCTCACGGCCATCCTCGCGCTGGCCCTGTTCGGGGCGGTCAGCTTGTTTTTCGTGGGCCAGTTCGAGGCCATCTACAGAGATTTCAATATGCCCATACCGCGGTTGACCATGGCTGTAATCGACGTCGCCCACGTCGTGCGGACGATCTGGATCCCTGTGTTGACCGTCGGCGGAGCTCTGCTCTTGACCTGGATTTCGGTACGGGTTCTGCTCTCACCGCCAAGGCGCCGCAGCCTGGCAAACCGGATCCCGCTCCTGGGAACCGTGTGGCGGTCGATCTCGCTCGCGGAGTTCTGTCATCTTCTCGCCCTGCTGCTGGAGAGCCACCTTCCCATGCCGGAGGCGCTCAGGCTCACCGGGGAGGGAGTTCAAGATGCCGAAATTGACTCATCCTGCCGAGCCATGGCCCGTGACGTCGAATCGGGTCAGCCGTTGTCACTGGCGATCAAGCAACGAGGCACGCATCAGGCGCTCATGTACAAGTCGAAGTACTGGTTGACGCCTTTGTCGTTCGCGCTCAGAGAGCGGGGCGCGCATCTCCTGGGCCTTGCTGGTCTGGTTCGGTGGGCTGAACACCAGAAGAGTCTACCCGAGGTTCTGCACATGGCCGGATCGATGTTTGAAGTGCGGGCCCGCTCGCAGGCGGTCTTCGCCGGTACCGTGCTGAATTTCCTGTGCGTTCTCCTGGTCTTCAGCGTCGTCCTGGTCATACCCGCGTTGATATTACCGCTCATCACGTTGATCTCCAAACTGTCGGGATGACCTCGACCTCACCCGGAGGACGCCGTGGCCACGCCCACCGACGAGCCGTTCGCCAGTAACGAGACTGACCAACCGGCGGATCTGCCGGCAGCGGCCGCTGCCCCGCAGCCGGAAGAGGACGTGAGTCTTGATCCGGCCGTATACGCGAAGTCGCGATTGCAGCCGTGGCGGCTCAGTCATTTGATGATCTTGATCGCCGGCCTAGCGGTGCTTCTCTGGCTGGGAGTCTTGCTCCTGGGCTCAGCCGCGATCATCTTCATGATGGTCTCGAGCATCTTCTTGTTCGCGTTCACGATCCTGATGGGCACAGGCGCCATCCTGGCACGGCGGTCGTCCACCCGACAGGATTCCCTGCTGTGGCTGCTGGCGATCGCGGCCGAGCGCAACATGCCGATGGCTCCTGCCGTCGCAGCGTTCGCCGATCAATACCGCGGCACTTATTACCGGCGAGTCATGGACCTGGCGGCTCAATTGAACTGGGGAACCGCGCTTCCCGAGGCGCTGCAACGAGCCCGCAAGATCGTGTCGCGCGACGCGGTGCTGCTGGCGTGGGTCGGACAGGCCGCCGGCATGCTTCCCAAGGCGCTGCGGCTGGCAGCCGAAGCGCGGTCGTCCCTCCTCTCGGTCTGGACGGCCATCGCCGCGAGAATCGCCTACATTCTGGTCCTTCTCCTGGTAATCCAGGTGATCAGCGGATTTGTTCTCTACTACATCATCCCCAAGTTCGAGGCAATCTGCCACGATTTTGACCTCAGTCTCCCTCAGGTCACCATTCTGGTCATCGATTTCTCCCATGGCGTGATCAAATACGGCTACCCGTTTTTCTTCCTTCCCGTGATCGAGGTGGCGCTGCTCTTCTTGCTGCCTTTGACGTTTCTGTCGTGGGGCAACTACAACGTCCCGATTTTCGATCGGCTGCTGGGCCGGCGCCATACCGCGCTCGTGCTCCGGGCGCTGTCGCTCGTGATCGAAGGGGGCAAACCGATCACCGAGGGGATGTCGGCGCTGGCGCAGCATTACCCGACGTACTGGATCCACCGGCGCCTGCTCAAAGTCCAGTCGGATGTCCGCCAGGGAACCGACTGGATCGAGTCGCTCTGGCGCCACCGGTTGATCCGAGCCGCCGACGTCGAGGTCCTTGTGTCGGCGGCCAAGGTCGGTAACCTCGCCTGGGCGCTCACCGAACTGGCGAATTCCGCCGAACGACGGCTGGCGACCCGGACCCAGCTTTTGGTGCAGACGTTTTTCCCCCTGGTCGTGCTCATGCTGGGGATCGTCGTCTTCATCCTGGCCGCGGCGTACTTCATGCCGCTCATCCACCTCATCGAGGGGTTGACCAATTCATGATCAAAGAGCGAACGCCATTTTGGCATCCGCATGGCACGCGAAGGCGAACGAGCCGCGCCGCCCTACTGCGCACGCGCCGCGGCTCGCTGCTCGTGGAAGTGGCCATGGCCACGGTCCTCTTGATGATCGCCATGACCTTGACCGTCAAGGTGCTGAGCTGGGTGGCCAATGAGCGTCGATCGTCCGATCGCCGCGAGCGCGCGACTGCGGAAGTCGCCAACCTGATGGAACGAATCACGGCTTACGGATACGACCAGGTGACACCGGGCCTCGCTGCCGGGATGGCCCTTTCGCAGGCGGCGCGCCAGTCGTTGCCCGACGCCGAGCTCACCGTCGACATCGCCGCAAGCCGCGAGGATGCTCCGGCACGACCGTCCTCCAAGCGAATTGGCATAAGACTCCGCTGGCGCAATCGCAGCGGCGAGTGGGATGCGCCTGTCCGCCTGACCTCCTGGATCGCAGCCCGGAGGAGAGACTCATGATTCGCCCATCACCGCTGAGACCAGCGCGGCTGTGTCGGCGCGGGATCACGATCCTGGAGACCATGATCGTGGTGACGGGCGTCGCCGTGATGCTGGGACTGTGTGCGGTCACCCTGCAACTTCTCATGAAGTTGAACGGCGCCAGCCAGGCCAGGCTCGGCGCTGCCATGACTTTTGAGCGGCTGGCGCGGCAGCTTCGCGAGGACGTCCACGCCTCCGAGACAGTTCTCCTTGCGCCCGCCATTTTGCCGGAAGGGAAGCCGGCGACATTGCGTCTGACCTTGGAGCCTGCACACCTGATTGCTTATGAGGTGCATGATACGTCGATCGTCCGGCTCGAGTCGCGCGCCGGGAAACGGATCCGGCACGAATCCTACGGCCTGGCTCACAGCCGCACCGGCCGGTTCGAGCTGCGCGACGAAGTCGGGGGCAAGCTCGTTGGGCTGGTTATGTCCAGCTCGCCGGGAACGAGCCGGACCGACCCGCCGCGGCCGCTTGAAGTGCTCGCGCTGGTCGGCAAAGACCGGCCCCGCGTGCTCGGGAAAGAGGGAGACCCCCGACGATGAACAAGTCCCGACTGCAACGGCCGCGACGCGGTATGACGGTTGTGGCCCTTCTGATCTGCCTGATCCTGGTGACCCTGATCAGCGCCGCGATCCTCCGAGTCAGCGCGGCCCAGCGCGAATTCATTCGGGCCCAGGAGCGGCGGCTCCAGGCCGAATGGCTGGTCGAATCAGGCGTGGAGCGCTGCCGTGCCTCGCTCGCCGACAATCGCGAGTATGCCGGAGAGACATGGCTCTTGAGCGGGGATGATCTTGGTCTGGCGCGTCACGGCGGTTCCACCGGCAAGGGCCACGAACACGACCAGCCGGCCGCGGTCGTCATCATCACCGTCGACCATTTGGCCGACAACCCGGTTCGCCGCCGCGTCCGGATCCAGGCCGACTATCCTCCCGATTCGCCGCGGCGGGCGCGGCACTCGAAGCAGATCCTGATCGATCTCGAACCAACCAAGCCAGGAGTCAAGCCATGATCGAAGACACACTCGGGCGCGGATCGCGAGCCGTTCGAACGGGCCGGCGAAGCTTGCGTTCTTATCGCGCTCCACTGCGGCCGGCCTTTACGTTGATCGAGCTCCTGGTCGTCATCGCCATCATCGCGGTCTTGATCGCGCTCCTGTTACCGGCGGTCCAGTCGGCCCGGGAGGCAGCCCGGCGCAGCCAGTGCTGCAATAACATGATGCAGCTCGCCATCTCGCTCCAGAACTATGAATCGTCGCACGAAACACTGCCGCCGGGTGTCGTGAACGACACGGGGCCGATCATCGATCAGCCCAAGGGATACCACTTCGGCTGGCTCAGTCAGATCCTTCCCTACTTCGAACAGAAGAACACGTACAATCATTTTAACTTCAAGCTTGGGCTGTATGTGCCTCAAAACAGCTCGGTGCGGGCCATCCTTGTGCAGAGCTTCCTTTGCCCTTCCGAGGCCCCGGCTTCCCACCGCAGCGCCTCCGGCTTCGCGATGACGAGCTACGCCGGCTGCCACAACGACATCGAGGCGCCGATCGCGGCCAATAACAACGGCGTCCTGTTTCTCAACAGCTCCGTGCGCATCGAAGATGTCACCGACGGAACGTCTCAGACGATCTTCATCGGCGAGAAGCTCAATGACGGCCTCGACCAGGGCTGGGCCTCCGGTACGCGAGCCAGCCTCCGGAACATGGGGTCGTTCAGGACTTCCGCGGCCGGAAGTGGAAAGATCTCGTACCAGATTTCCGGCGATCAGGGCGATCAAGGACCAGGAACGAGCCCGAAGGCCGGCACCGCCAAGGCCGGCGCAAGCGACGACGATGCATCCTTCGTCGGGAGTTACAGCAGCCTCCATCCCGGCGGGGCCAATTTTGCATTCGGCGACGGCTCGGTGCGATTCCTCAAGAACTCGATGAGCCCGCACATTCGCAGGCTGCTGGCCAATCGAGCCGACGGCGAAATGCTCAGCTCGGACCAGTTCTGAACCACCGGGAGACTCGAAGATGGCACGCCGTCCTGCGTTCACGATGATCGAGCTCATGATCGTGATCGGGATCATCGCGATCTTGATCTCACTGCTCCTGCCGGCGATCCAGGGGTCGCGCGAGATGGTGCGCCACGCCCAGTGCGCCAACAACCTGATGCAACTGGGAATTGCCCTGGGAAACTATGCGTCGACTCATACCGTGTTGCCGCCGGGAGTGGTCAATCCCACCGGGCCGATCCGGAACCTGCCGACGGGCTACCACCATAACTGGGTCGTTCAAATCCTTCCCTTTATTGGACAGACCGTCATCTATGACCGATTCAATTTCCAGGAAGGCGTCTACAACGCGAGCAACGACACCGCGTGTGACAACGTGATTTCCACGTTGAACTGTCCTTCCGATAATTGGCGCGTCGTGCTGCCCCAAAATCCCAACTATGCCGGCTGCCATCACGACGTCGATGCTCCGATTGCGGCCGACAATCACGGGGTTCTCTATCTTAACAGCCGGGTGCGACTCGATCAGATTCCGGATGGAGCGGCCTGTACGATTCTCCTCGGCGAGATTCGTGCCGGTGGCCCGTCGCTGGGCTGGGCGTCCGGCACTCGGTGCACATTGCGGAATACGGGGGTTCCCCTGGGCGAGCCCGATCCGCTGGCCCAATCGAAAGGCTTTAACTCGCAATATGCGAACAACCCGCCGCGCGAAGTCCGGTTTGCGATCGTGGAGGAGCTGGCGCAAGAAGAGCTCTGGCCGGTCGAGCTCACCGGCGGTTTTTCCAGCCTTCATTCCGGCGGGACGAACTTCCTCTTCTGCGACGGCTCGGTCCGCCCGATGAAATCCTCGATCGAGCGCCACGTCTACAAGTTCCTCGGCAACCGCGACGACGGCGAGCCGATCAGCGACGACTCATTCTGAGGCGTCGCAAGATCGCGAAGGAACCGCCATCGATCCGGGACTTCGATCACCGCAGGGCCGCCACGCTCGAGCGCTTCACGAATCGCCGTACGCAACTCGTCCGGGCCGGAAACCCTTCGAGCCGGAACTTGATAGGCGGCGGCCAGAGTCAGAAAGTCCGGGTTGTTGAGCTCGACGTCGAGATACCGCCTATCATGTAAACGATCTTGAATGTTCTTGATCGCCCCGTAGGTCGAGTCGTTGTGCACGATGGCGATGAGCGGAAGCTTGTATCGCACGGCCGTCGCCATCTCTTGCGCGGTCATGAGAAAGCCGCCGTCGCCGCTCACAGACACAACCGGGCAACCTTCGAGTGCGACGGCCGCTCCCACGGCCGCTGGAAATCCCCACCCGAGCGTGATGTAGTTCGATGGGTAGAAGAACCGCCGCGGGCCATGGGACGGCCAGTCGGCTTGCATGCGATACCCGATCTCGCAGGCGTCGGTGAACACCGGGATCTCGCCGGGAAGGGCCTCGCGCAAGGCATCGATCAGCCACTCCGGCCGGGCTGGCCGAGCCGCACGCGCTAGGTCCCACAGCTTACCCCATTCGTTGGGCCCGCAATTGGACGGCAGCGCCCTCAAGAGCGCCTCGACAGCGAGCCTCGCGTCGCCGACCAGACCCACTGATACCGGATAATTCATGCCGATCTGTTCGGGATCAAGATCGACCTGGATCAGCTTTCGTGGAATCGTCATCCGCCGCCAGTCGGTCATGACCTCGGTGAATCGGCATCCGACGGCAAGCATGACGTCCGCGTGCGGCAGCACGTGTCGTGCCCTCGCCGACCTCGCATGACCCAGCGATCTCGGGTGGCGCTCATCGAGCAGCCCCTTGGCGTTAAGCGTGGTGATGATCGGAGCTTCCAGCCGCGCCGCCAGAGCTTCGATCGCGGCCGCCGCCCCCGACCAGAGAGCGCCTCCGCCGGCCAGGATGATGGGACGATCTGCACGAGCCAGCATGTCCGCGGCCTGCGCGATTGCCTCTTCGGGTAAGGTCGACTCCGCTCGGAACGGCTCGTCAAATCGTCGTTTTGCTGGCGGGCAAGGCAGTCGTACCAGATCTTGCGGCAAGAAGAGCGCTGCGGGACGCGGCCTCCCAGTCGTCATCGCCTGGAACGCGCGTTCGAGCAATTCCGGGATCTCCTCGACCCGGCGCACGGTGCCGCACCACTTCGTCGCCGGGCGAAAAATCCCCTCGAGATCGATTTCATGGTAATTGCCGCACTCACGATCCAGGGTTGCGGAATTGACCTGTCCGGATACGAGCAGTACCGGCACCGAGTCGGCCCAGCATTCCGCAACTCCCGTGAGTGCGTTGGTTGCGCCGGGCCCCGCGGTCGTGCAGATCACTCCCGGCCGGCCCGTCACCCGCGCGTATCCGTCAGCGGCGAAGGCGCCCGCCTGCTCATTGCGAGTCAAGATCGTGCGAATCGAGCCCTCCCGGGCGATCGCGTCATAAATCGTCGTCGAATGAGAACCCGGCATCCCAAACACGTGACGGACCCCGTGGCCCACCAGGCCGTCCACCAATACATCTGCACCCGATTTCATGATGAATGCTCCTGGAAATCTTCTCGATCCTTCTCATTCTACCAGCGCCGAAAAGTTCTCCCTAATTGCTTCTCTTTCCTCTGGCATGAATCGTGTATGATGTCATGACTGGGAGAAACCGAGAGCGAGTCCCGATTCGGTCCGAGGGTTGTTCGTTGGTCGGAATCGGGATGGAGGAATCATGAACACCAAGAATCCGTCCGGCCGAGGGGCCCGTAAAGGCGCTGCCGCCGTGGAAGGCTCCGCAGGCAATCGGGGACGAGCCGTCGTGATCGATTTCATCCAGGGACGGATCGAGGCGTTCAATCATGCTCAGGGAGGCGGTGTATGTGTTCGTAAGGACCGAGGAGGCTACTCCTTGATTCGCGAAGATACCGGCATTCCGGTGGCTCGGCTACGCCCTCAAGAGCTCGAAGGAAAGTTCGAAATCCTTTACTGGTCCAGAAGCCGTGAGCGCTGGCATCGGGTTGGTGAGTGGGGGGTCACGATGTCTTCGCTCGACGAGGCTCTCGATTTCATTAGCCGCGACCCCTACGATTGCTTCTGGACGTGACACGCTGAGCGATCACGGAGCGGCCAGATAAGCAGTCGCGAGTTTCCGGAAATCGGCAGTCTGCTGGTCACGCCAGTCGGGCCCTTTGCCGAGTTCTAAAGCCACAAGAGCAGCGACCTGTTCTGCACAGTCCGTGCTGGCCCGGGCGTCGAGGAACAGACTCCGGGTTCGGCGGGCCAGCACGTCTTGAACCGTCCGTGCTGCCTCATGCCGCACAGCCCAGATCACCTCGCCCGCGCGGTACGGCAATGAGGGATGCAGCAGTTGATTCCACTCGGGACGCTCCCGGAATAACGCCGTAACCTGCGCCGTTTCGGATCCGTACACGGCGAGGGACCCCAGATCGTCGTTGGCTTCCTCCGGGCAACCGTGCAATTTCAGAAGGGCGGTGGAAGAAGGCCGGCCGGCAAGGCTGCCCACGCGAGCGGCGTGGTCGACAGCGTCGATCGCCATACGGCGGTAGGTCGTCCATTTCCCCCCCGTGATCGTCACCAGTCCGGAATTGGAGACGATGACTGCGTGTTCGCGCGACAACCTGGCCGTCGAGGAGCTGATCGGGCCGCGCAAAAGTGGGCGGAGACCGGCGAACGTGCTGAGCACGTCGCTCTTTGCCGGGCTTTTCACGAGGTAGCGTTCGAGGTGCTTGAGCAGGTACGCAACCTCGTCGTCGAGGGGACGCGGCTCGCTGGAAAAGTCGGTGACCGGGGTGTCCGTCGTGCCCACGAGCACCCGGCCATGCCAGGGGATTGCAAACAGCACGCGTCCATCGTCGGTGCGGGGAACCAAGAGAGCCGTGTCGCCGGGAAAGAACGACGGGTCGAAGACAAGGTGGGTGCCCTGGCTCGGGGTCAAAAGCGAAGAAGCCCGGGGGTCGTCGAGCCGCCGCAATCGATCGACCTCGACCCCCGCGGCATTGATGACCGCTCGGGCCGGGACGCGAAGCTCCTCACCGGTCTCGGCGTCCACTGCGACCACACCGGAGATTTTACCGGCGGATCTCGTGAAGCTGATCACCCTGAGATAATTGAGTGCCGTTCCTCCCAGATCGACGAGCGTCCGTGCCAGCGTGATCGCCATCCGCGAGTCATCGAACTGCCCGTCGGTATAGACAATTCCCCCGTGCAGTCCGTCGCGGCGCAGGGTCGGGATCCGCGCGGCCACTTCGGACGCGCCAGTCCAGTAGGATCGACCCAGTCTCAGCGAGCCAGCAAGCCAGTCGTAGATCTTGAGCCCGGTCCCGTAGTAAGGAAGGTCGAGCCACCGGTATGCGGGAACGACGAAATCGCGGGGATGGACCAGATGGGCGGCATTGCGGAGCAGGATTCCCCGCTCGCGCAGAGCCTCGCGCACGAGGCCAACATTTCCCTGGGCGAGGTAGCGGACCCCGCCGTGAATCAGCTTGGTACTGCGGCTCGACGTGCCGTGGGCAAAGTCGAATGCTTCGAGCAAGAGCGTGCGATAGCCTCGCGCGGCGGCGTCGACGGCCGAACCCAGCCCGGTTGCCCCCCCGCCGACAACGACCACGTCCCAGGCCGGCTCGCCTCGAAGCCGCTCGAGATTCTCCACACGCGCCAGTGATCCCATCGCAACATCATAGCGATCAAGCCGGCCCTTGCCATTGCGAGCCGGCCCCGGCAAGGTTAGCCTTCAATCTAATCAACTGGCTCATGCTGCCCTGTCGCTTGATCTGTTGAGGGCGGCACTTCCAACAGACCCGGAGGATGATTGAGATGGAGACGATGCTGGCCCTCGTCAAGCGGGAGGCCAAGCCCGGACTTTGGCTCGAAGAAGTCCCGATGCCGCGCCACGGCCTCAATGACGTCCTGATCAAGGTGCTGCGCACCGGAATCTGCGGCACCGACGTCCATATCGAGACCTGGGACGCCTGGGCTCAAAGGACGGTTCCCGTGCCGCTGGTGATCGGTCACGAATTCGTGGGCCAGATCGTCGAGGTCGGTTCCAACGTCAAGGATTTCCACGTCGGTGAGATCGTCAGCGGCGAGGGACACGTGGTCTGCGGTCGCTGTCGCAATTGCCTGGCCGGGCGGCGGCATCTGTGCAAGGACACCAAGGGCATCGGGGTCAACCGCCCCGGCGCTTTTGCTCAATACCTGGCGCTGCCGATGACCAATGTCTGGGCCCATGACCCCAGCATCGCTCGCGACGTCCAGGCGATCTTTGATCCTTTCGGCAACGCGGTGCACACGGCTCTCCAATTCGACGTCCTCGGCGAGGACGTGCTGATCACCGGTGCCGGCCCCATCGGCATCATGGCCGCGAGCGTCGTCCGTCATGCCGGAGCCCGGCACGTCGTTGTCACCGACGTCAATCCCTATCGCCTCGCTCTGGCCCGCCGGCTGGGCGCAACCCTGACCCTCGACGTGCGCGAGCACTCGATCGCATCCGCCCAGAAAGAGCTGGGCATGAAGGAAGGTTTCGACATCGGCCTGGAGATGTCCGGAAACCCCGACGCTTTCCGCGACATGCTCGCCAACATGTGCCACGGCGGCAAGATCGCGATGCTGGGAATCCCGACCAGGGAAATCGCCATTGACTGGACTACCGTGGTCTTCAACATGATCACCATCAAGGGAATCTACGGCCGGGAGATGTACGAGACCTGGTACAAGATGACGGTCATGCTCCAGTCGGGCCTCGACATCAGCCCCGTGATCACACACCGGTTTAACTTCCGCGATTTCGAGAAAGGCTTCGCGGCGATGAAGTCGGGCGAGTCCGGAAAAGTCATTCTCACATGGCACGAGGAATAGACCGAGGAGCACACGAGCATGTATGGCGCGATCCAGCAGCACCTCTCGGGCCAGATGGGCGAGATCAAGAAGGCAGGTTTATTCAAGGCCGAGCGCGTCTTGAGCACCGCTCAGCAGGCCCACGTGGGCGTGAAACAGCGTCCCGACGTGTTGAACATGTGCGCCAACAACTACCTCGGGCTAGCCAATCACCCCGAGGTCGTGCAGGCCGCGCGCGAGGCGCTGGGCCACTGGGGCAACGGGCTGGCCTCGGTTCGCTTCATCTGCGGGACCCAGGAGCCGCACAAGGAGCTGGAAAGCGCGATCTCCAGGTTTCTCGGCACCGAGGACACGATCCTTTATTCATCCTGCTGGGATGCCAACGGCGGACTGTTCGAGACGATTCTCGGAGCCGAGGATGCCGTGATCTCCGACGAGCTCAACCACGCCTCGATCATCGACGGAATCCGTCTCTGCAAATCAAAACGCCTCCGCTACAAGAACAACGACATGGCCGATCTCGAGGCCAGGCTCCAGGAATCGCGCGACGCTCGCTTCCGCTTGATTGCCACCGACGGTGTCTTTTCGATGGACGGAATCATCGCAGATCTTGGGTCGATCTGTGACCTGGCCGAGAAGTACGACGCTCTGGTGATGGTGGACGATTCACACGCCGTCGGCTTCATGGGCCAGCACGGCCGCGGGACGCATGAATATCGCGGGGTCATGGGCCGCGTCGACATCCTGACCGGCACGCTCGGCAAGGCCCTGGGAGGCGCAAGCGGCGGCTACACGAGCGCCCGGTCCGAGATCGTCGCCATCCTGCGCCAGCGGTCCCGTCCCTATCTTTTCTCGAACTCGGTCGCGCCTCCCATCCTGGGCGCCTCGCTCAAGGCCCTCGAAATGTGCACTCGCTCGACCGAGCTTCGCGACCGGCTCGCAGAAAACACCCGGTTCTTCCGCACCGCGATGACCGAGCGCAAGTTCAATATCGTCCCGGGGGAGCACCCGATCGTGCCGATCATGATCGGCGACGCCGCCCTGGCCGGAAAAATGGCCGATAAATTGCTGGAGAAGGCTGTCTATGCGATCGGGTTCTCTTACCCCGTCGTCCCGCAGGGCAAGGCTCGGATCCGCGTCCAGGTCTCGGCCGCCCATACTCGTCAAGATCTCGAGTTCGCGTTGAGCGCGTTCACGGCCGTGCGCGATGAGCTGTGATTGTAGGATGCGCTACGGCTTTCAGGAAGAATCCCGCCACGAAGGAGCGTCCATGCCTTCCCATGTCGTGAGGAAGTTCACGCTGTTCGATGCCATGGTCATCATCGCAGCCACCGCGGTCGGGTTTGTGCCGATAAGGTACCTCTATGATGAGATTCTAGTAAATTCAGGCCCCGAGGACTGGACGCTGGAGTCGATCTACGTATTCGCGATGCTGGCAAGCACGCTTACCGCTCCAATCTTGATCACCTGGAGCGCCGCACTCTGGGTGTTACGTCTGAGAAAGCCTCGACCGAAGCTCTGGCAGGTCTATAGGCAACCTGGTATGATCGCATGCACAGTGATTCTGACTGGTACGTTAATCTTCTTGATAAAGCTTATAGTCCTGATCGGGTATGAGGCTTTCCAGACACCAATCGGCTGGAGAGATCTGCCGGACTTTTCCCAGTTGCCATCACGGGTATGGGGCGAATGCTTTGACGCGATCGAAATCTGTGTTCCCGTTGTCTGGATCGTACTATGGCTGGGGAGGGTTTGGCGTTCGGAACGGAGCTGGATTGATCGTGCCGGCAGAGTATTGGGCATTTATTGCGTCGTATGCGGTTTCTTGTTCGGATGGATGCGGTTGTTTGGTTAATTTCGACCACCCTCGCCAGATATTTCAGAAGCGATATCGACATCACCGAGCGTGAGGCTCCCGCCACGATGCTGGTCGCATACATCAGCGACGAGCGCTATGTTGCATTGCCGGAGGTTCTCCTCGAATTCGAGGGAGCCGCCGGTTCCTTCGAGACCCGCTCGCGCGCCACCGGCTCGGTGCACATCGACCTGCCACCCGGGCCGTACAAGGTCACCCTCCAGAAGCACGGCTTCGGGGCCAAGAGTGTCCGTATCGACGTCGCACCGGGGCAGCCACCCTATCAATTCCGCCTGCTTTCCGATGGGCTGCTCGGTTACGCCTGGCCAAAGTGGGTGAAGGGAGGTCAAAAGTCCGAGTTCCGCGTCCATTCGGTCGAGCCGTACCACTTGACCCTGTGGCGATATGGGCTCGACAAGGAGCCCGTCAAAAGCCTCGGCTGGTTTGACGAGCATGGCCCGAGGGCGACGATGCAGATCACCCCCGATGGCGATTACACCCAGACGGGCGTGGGATGGAACCAGCAAGGTTATGCGAACCCGCTGCTGCATCAGTACGTCGAAGCACCCGAACGGTCGGGCCTGTATTACTTCCATGCGCGGACCGCGCAAGGCGCCGAGTTTTCGTTCCCCTGGATCGTGGCTCCCCGCCAGCCGGCCGCGCCGATCGCCGTGCTCGCCTCGAATATCACCTGGAACGCTTACAACAACTTCGGCGGTCGCAGTAACTACATCAATCCCGACCGATTGCCGGTAACACCCACGGTCAACGCGCGGCTCGAGCTGAAACGCTACACCGATCCCGACATTGTCACTTACGACACCGACGACTACGCACCCCTCTCGTTCGATCGTCCCGAGCCGATCATCCACATCGATTTGACCACAAAGATCACCGACCCGATCGAGGGCAGGGCAGCCTGCCACGTCGCCCCGGCGGAGTGGCGGCTCTTGGGCTGGCTCGAGCGCGAGCACTTTTCGTATGACTATTGCGCCGAAACCCAGCTCCACGACGGAAGCCTTGACCTCGATGCCTACAAGGTCTTGATCCTGTCGACGCATCCCGAATACTGGTCTCGCAAGATGTATTTCCTGATCAAAGCCTGGGTGCACGAGCGTGGTGGTAAGCTTCTTTACCTGGGAGGCAACGGCCTCAATTGCGAGGCCGAAGTCGTTGGTTCCGGCGCGGTAATCTATCGCAATGGCGATGCGCGACTCCTCAAGCAAAAGGCTCTTGAGAGTCGATTCCAAATGCGCGTCGAATCCGAGGCCGCGCTCCTGGGAGTTGTCTTCACGGAAACCGGCATCATGACCGGCGCGCCTTTTCGTGTTCTGAGCGCCGACCATTGGTGCTTCGCCGGAACCGGCCTGAAAGACGGCGATCTCTTCGGCCACGCGAGCCTCCACATGCGCTGCCCCGGCGGCGCGTCGGCGCACGAGACCGACAAGATCTCGCCCAGCTCGCCAAAGAACGTAAAGCGCCTCGCCAAGGGGACCAACATCGACGATGGAGGCGCCGAGCTCTGTTATTACGAGACAGCATCCGGCGGCGCCGTGTTCTCGGCCGGCTCGATCGCCTGGCCGAGCGCCATCCTCGTGGATGACCACATCTCACGCATCACCGCCAACGTGCTCAGGCGGTTTCTTGTGTAGGATGCTGACGATGAAGATTACACACATCGAGTCCATCCCGGTTCGCGTGCCGCTCAAGGCGGGTATGGTCACGAAAACGGCCCACGGCGACCATCATACATCCGACTATGTCATCGTCCGCGTGCACACGGATGCGGGTCTGACCGGCCTGGGGGAGGCGACGGTCTCCGCCCTTTGGAGCGGAGAAACCAGCAAGAGCTGCGTTGCCGCGATAAGCGATCTGATCGGCCCCGCGCTGGTCGGCGCCGATCCGACCCGGATCGCGGCGCTTCGGCAGCGCATGGACTTCCTGATCAAGCTGAATCCGTTCACCAAGGCCGCCGTCGAGATCGCTCTCTGGGACATCTCCGGGAAGGCACTCGGGGTTCCCGTCTATCAGCTTCTCGGCGGCAAGGTTCGCGACGTCATACCGACCAAGATGATGATCGGCGCCTTCGACATCCCCCACGTCCGCGGACTGGCCAAGCAGTTCCTCGGCTGGGGGGTCCGCTGCCTGAAGGTGAAGGTGGGCCTGGACCTGCCCGGCGATGTCGCCCGCGTGCAGGCTGTTCGTGATCTCGCCGGGCCTGACATACCCATCACGATCGATGCCAATTGCGGCTGGAATGTCACCACGGCGCGGATCGCTCTGGACCAGCTCCGCCGCTTCAACGTTTTGATCGCCGAGCAGCCGATTCCTCCGGGTGACCCCGTGGCGATGGCCTCACTGCGAGCGGCGGGCGGCCCGCCAATCATGGCCGACGAAAGTGTCTTTACGCTCGCCGACGCCTGGACCGTCCTCAGCGCCCACGCGGCGGACGTGATCAGCCTCTATCCCGGCAAGAATGGCGGAATTGCTGCTTCTGTGGAAATCGCCCACGTCGCCCTTGCCGCCGGTGTTCCCTGCCACATGGGCAGCAACCTCGAGCTGGGTGTCGGCTCGGCGGCCATGCTTCACCTGGCTTGCGCGATCAAGAATATTGACAGCGAAGGGTACCCTGCTGACATCCTCGGCCCGCATTACCACGAGAGCGACTTGCTGGCCGAACCGCTTGCCCTGGGGTTCGAGGGAGCGAAAGTACCCGAAGGTCCGGGGCTGGGCGTGGAGCTGAGTGAAGAGCAGTTGCGCCGGTTTCGGCTCGACTGATTCCTGCGGGAGCCTCCGGAAGTGATGCCCGACGGCGCCCCCCCTCACCCGGCCTTCGGCCGACCTCTCCCCGTAGGGGCGGGGTGGAAGATGCTGCGCCTCCCAGCCCACCTGGCCAACTGTGGCCGACCGCGATAATGCGATCAATCGTGACATGCCATTGACCGCGGTGTTTCATAAAAACTACACTCGCTTCAGGGAGAACTTCTTTTCGCGCTTGGCTTGAACGAGCACCGCGAGGGCCCTCATGAGTTATGGCGAGGATGATGGCGGCAGTGAGGTCGAGCTCGAAACGCTCCATGGTCGAAGCTGGCCGACCGTGACCCAGTTCTCCGTGTTCCTGGAGAACCGGGTGGGCCAACTGCTGGAAGTCTATCGAGCATTTCAAGGCTCGCGCGTCAAGATCGTTGGGCTCACCGTCTCCGATTCGGCCGATTGCTCGATTCTCCGCCTGATTGTGAGCCACTCCGAGCAAGGCCGAGAAATCCTGACCCTGGAAAAACACGCGTTCGCCGAAAACGAGCTGCTGGTGGTCGAGCTTCCGCTCGGCCCGCAGTCGCTCACCGACCTTTGCACGGCCCTCTTGCAGGCCGAGATCAGTATCCACTATTCCTACCCCCTGATCGTGCACCCTCGGAATCGCCCGGCCGTGGCCATGCACATCGACAATGTCGAGCAGGCCGGGGCCACCTTGCATAACATGGGCTTCGAAGTGCTGTGCGAGGCCGACCTCGCATAGTCGACGTGGCCGGCTGCTCAGCTCGCTGATCACGCGCGCACGCCAGATTGCCTGGGCGAGGGGTATTCATGAGTCGCGGCCTGCTGGAGAAGCTCGATTGGACCGAATCCGACCCGGATCCGGGGCGGATCGCGGCTCTGTCGGCGAGCTTGGCGGCGGAAGATGGCCGCGCCGACTCCTCGACCGAGTGGCCAGACGCGCTCTGGGGCTCGCTCGAGCAGGCCGGCGCTCCTCGATGGTCGCTGCCGGCAGAGCTCGGTGGCGAAGCGTGTTCCCGACCGCTCTTGCTCCAGCGATTCGCGACATTGGCTGGAGCGAGCTTGACCGCGGTTTTCATCCTTTCGCAGCACGACGCGGCCGTTCGCCGTTTGCTCATGGTTCGGGAACGGCCCGGTGCCTTGCGATGGCTCCAGGCCATCGGTGCAGCATGCGCGTTCACCACCGTGGGAATCTCGCATTTGACGACATCGCGCCGGCTGGGGGCTCAGCCCGTCAGAGCCGCTCTGGTCGTGCCTGGCACCTATCGTCTCGACGGGACCATTCCCTGGGTCACAGCCGCCGAGCGCGCCGATGTGCTCGTCACCGGCGCGGTCCTTGACGACGGCCGGCAACTGCTGATCGCCATGCCCGTCGATCGAGGGGGCGTGGCCGTGCGTCTTCCCTTTCCCCTGGCGGCGCTCCAGGCGTCGTGCACGACCGAGGTCGCGCTCGAGGGCGTCGAGATCGATGATTCGGACCTGCTCGCGGGCCCGGCAAGCGACATCCTTTCGGCTCCGGGCGCACTCGGCACAGCCGGACTCGAAACGTCGGCCCTGGCACTGGGTCAGGCGCGGGCCGCGCTTCTGGCCCTCCTCGATCTGGCCCCGGACCGATCTGACCTGGCCGAGCCGCTCGAGGTTCTGTGTGAAAACTGGCAAATCTTCTGGAGGCAGCTCATCAGCCAGGCGCACGCTGATCAGGGCGCCGTTTCCCCCGGTCAGATCCGTACCCAGGCCAATGGCTTGGTTCTTCGTTCCACGCAGGCTTTTCTCACCGCGCGCCGCGGAACCGGATTTCTGCGGACTGAGCCCGCCCAGCGATGGGCGCGCCAGGCGCTCTTCTTTCTCGTCTGGTCGTGCCCGACGCCCGTCGCCCAGGCCGCCATCCGCGACCTGGCCGGGTTGTGCCAGGTGTGAGGCGACACCGTCGACCTACCTGGCGAATGCACGCGCAGTTGGGCGCGGGTCTCCTGACCCCGCCCTCCGGCCAACCGACAGGTCCCCGCGCGTCTCAGATGCCCTCTACCGTGCGAATTCGCAGAGCGACCGCACGTGGTCCAGGCTGCCATCATTGGCCCAGCCATCGAGCTGGGCGGTGTCTTTGAGCTGCTGACCGCGCTGGCGGTCGACCGCCAGAAACGAGCAGTTCAGGTCGGGAAGCGAGCTCATATCACCCCAGAGTTTCTCGAACTGGGCGACCGGGTAAACGTCCTCCTGGCCGTGACCCCACCGCCGCTTGACGTCCTTGATCGTGACATACGTGGGAATGCGCGCGGCCATCACCCGGATCGCTGCAGCCACCATGGCGGGATCGCCGGTCAGATCCGGTCGCGTGAGCTGAAAGGCTTCCAGCAAGAGGTCGATGTTCACCCAGGTTGTCAGCGTGTTGTAGTAGCGCAACAAAAACTCGGTCTCTTCGCGGGGCTGCGCCAGCCCCTCCAGCAGTCTCACTCTCCCGGCGACCTTGGCGAGGCCGCCGCCGCGATCATCGATCCGCCTTGGAATGACCTCGAAGCTCAAGCTGGAGCCGGATTGAATGGCCCGTCCCAATACGCCGGGATCAATGGTCGCTCCCAGCGTGTCGACGTTATGGACCAGAAGCCAGCACAGGTTGGGATACTCATCCAGCAACCGGCCCAGAAGACCGTTCGAGAGCATGTTGGGCACTTCGTAGAAATGCCCAGGCGGGTTGAACCGTTGAATCGGCACGTTGTCTGTGTAGTCGGTGCCTTCACCCTGGCTTCTCGCCCAGTCGAGGATGGCCCGCCGCGATGCCTCGCGCACCTTCTGCTTGTTCTCGTCGAGGGTCTCGTGGCCGGCTTCCTCCCACAGAAACGTCAGGTCCCGGCTCATCGGAATCAGCCGCTGGCCGATCGACCTGCCCGGTGACAGGGCCACCGGTCCGGTGTGACCGTAGTTGCCGGTCGATGTCAAGTGCCGCTCGATCGCGTGATGCGTCAGATAGCTGGTCGTCACCACGTGGGGGATGACGACTCCTCTCTCCCGAGCCGTCTTGCTCGTCTTGGCGAGATGGATTTCGAGGAAGCTGCGATGTTGACCGGCGATCTCGACGAACGGGTTCACCGCTTTGACCACTCCGGCGCCAGTCGTCCAGCGGCTGCCCACACCGGCTGCCAGGGTCACCATGGCGACCTCGCCGCGCTCTAAAGCCGCTTCACCGCGCGCGACGGCCGCCGGTGGGAACGGATCGCGGGCATCGATCAGATCGGAATCGTCGACGTCGTGCACGTCGAGGTCCACGGGAAGGCGGTTTCGAGCCAGCCCGATCCGCCCGCGCTCCAGGTCATCACGAAGCTGTTCGTGCTGGAGCGTGTCAAAGCCGTTGTCGCGGCGGATTCGCAGGGCCTCGGCGTCCCACTGGGCCTTTAATCCGGCTTCGACCGACCCGGCCACGGGAAATAGATGGTTGATCGTTGTCCGGAACACCCGCAACAGCTCGTCGGTCTCGGGATAACTGTTGACAAAATGATCGACGTCGGCCTTGCGGTGGTACGGCAGCGATCCCGAAGATGCCGCGATCATCCGGGGCGTCTGAAGCGTGTAGTAATGGGGAGGCATCATTGCCCCGGCCCCGGAATCGAGCGTGGCGACCGTCCCTTCCGAGTTGATGCGAAAATCGTAAACAACCGGATCCATGGCGAACGGGAGGGCATCATCCAGCGACAACTTGACCCTTTGCATGATGGCCGCGATCTGGTCCTGAAATTCGTCGTGCCGGTCGGGGGCGACGAAGAATGCCATCCCGCCCCCCGACATGCCTCCCAGCATCAAGAACCCCCAGAAATCGCTGCCCAAGAGGTTGCGAGCTTCCCGGATGATCGACTCGGTAAACTCGTTCGTGACCCAGGGAATCACATCCTTCAGGGGCCCATTCCAGTGCTTGGTCGTCCATTCGCCGAGACGGCGCACATCGGCCGCGGCAACGGCCGAGCGGATCTCGTCGAAGATGCGCAGGCTCTCCAGCCGGGCGAGCCACTCCTTGTCTTCACGCAGCAGGTATTTGGCGGTCACCATGTTCAAGATGGGCCCGACGTTCTGGGCCATACCGCCGTGAACCAGCACGAGACTTCTGGCGAGCGCTTCGGGAAAGTCGTCGAGCTTCGCCGCCGACTCGCCTGCTGTGCGCGGTGCGCCGCTGGCGCTCAGCAAGTGGTGCGAGGGCAGCAGGCGGCCCCGGCTGATGCCCCACTCGGGATCTCCTTCCTGGGCGGCGACCCCCTCGATCAACTTGATACCGGGAAAGACGCCGCCGGAATCCTGCCAGCCCCCGCCCGAGCCTCCCAGCCATTCCCCCAGGATCGCCCGCGCGACCACGACCTTCGCTTCAGACGGCCCGAGCGGGCCCGTCAAACAAGGCGCCTGCCCGGTGGCTCGCATGAGCAGGCTGATCAGCGAAGCGAGCAAGTTGGTCGAGACGGCAAGGCGCGACCCTTTGGGAATGTCGTTGACCTTGCTCACGACTTCGATTCCGTGCCCGGCCCCGACGACCCGCGCCAGCACGTCTGACAGCCGGGTGCTTGTCCCTTCAAGCGCCGGCGGAACCAGCCCCGAGGCAACCACCGCCGCCTTGACCAGCCCGAGGTAGTCATTGCCGAAATTGAACAGCTCCTCCAGGCTGTCGACGTCCTTGCAGGCGTTCAGATCGATGCTCGTCAAGCGAAGGATCGGCTCGGTGATTACACGTAGCCGCGATTCGATCGGCGCTTTCGGTTCCTTGTCGCGGCCGTGGACGCCCAGGTCGACCGAGATATTCAAAACCCGGGCGCCTTCGGGAAAATCCATCCCCAGAAAAAAAATATCGGACCACCCGCTGTGGGTCAAATCCAGGCGCACCGGCGTCCGCTCGACCAGGATCGGAAAAAGTGCCTCGTCAGACTCGCGGTCCAGGAGCCGTGGCTCGATCCGCAGCGGGTGCTCCTCGGCGCACCCGACCCGGAACATCCACCGGTTTCCCTGACAGCTCCGCACCGAGTGCCGTACCTGGTCGGCCAGCGTTTGAAACGCGATCTGTTCGTAAGCCCGCGCAAGCGCGCTCAAGATCGTACCGCTTGGGCCGCCGTTACTCATCGCGTCGTGAAAGGCCGCAATGGCCTGCTCGTAGCGCCGCTCCATCAAGTCCAGAAACCCGGAGAACGGCAGGAGCCCGGTCCTGTTGACACCACCCTTCTCCTGGATCTCGTAGCGATAGAGAGAGTGCAGAAAAAGTGAAGCGCGCACGCGTTCGTAGAGGTTCGACGCACTCCGGCGGAACTGCTCGAGCTGCCGGCATGCCTCGATCTTCTCGGCCACCGGGGCCCCGGCCGCCAGCCCGCTCACCGAGCGGTTCCGGAGTGCCGGATCGGAATGCGTGATCGTCTCGATCAAAAGCCGGCCAAGCCGCGACATATTGCTCAGTCAATCCCTTCCGAACGTGGATCTGTCTAGCGAGCGGCGTTCTGCTCGATCCGGATGATCGATTCGAGCAGCAGCTCCAGGATCCGTTCGCGGTCCACTCCGCCCATGGCCAGGGCGATCTGAGCCTCGACCACCCCATACTTGACACCCAGATTGAACCGCGAGCCCCGGGTCTCGAGCGCCAGGTAGCGCTCCTGTTGCGCCAGCGTATTGAGCGCACTGGTGAGCTGGATCTGGCCATGGTCGCGGACGTTATCGCGAACGAGCTCTTCGAGCAAATGGAAGACACTCGAGGTCAAGACGTGCATGCCGAAAAAGCAGAGATAATGCCCCGCGCAGGCCCGGCACGCTGAGCCGCAGCTCTGCGAGCGTGGGGTTCGGCTTCTCGATGATGGTGTCGATGGCGTAGATCTCCGGGTGCTGAGGCAGCCGCCGGCCCGTCAGCGTGCCGTACTGGTGGATCAGGTGTTCGCGGGTGGCTTGCACCGCCGAGACCGAGCAGTTTTCGGCGGCCGCCAGCTCGATCAACTGGCGTGCGCATCGTCTCTTCTCGGAGGAGAGATAAACATGGTCGCTCAACAGCAACAAGAACGGCTCATCCCGCACGAACGATCGTGCACACCAGACCGCGTGGCCATACCCTTCCGGTTCACGCTGCACGGCGAATCGCAGCCGCAGCTCCAGATCGGCGAGCCGGCGCACCTGTTCCTCGGCCCGGTCCGCTCCCTTGTGGGTCGAGCTCAAGTTGGCGGCATAGTTGCGAAAATGACTGCGATACACCGCCTCGTCGCCAGGCGCGGTGACGACGCAGATCTCCTCGATCCCGCTTTCGAGGGCTTCTTCCGCGATGATCTGGAGCACGGGCTTGGTCAGACCGTCGCGGTCGACCAGAGGAAGCATGGCCTTCCCAACAGTGTCTGACGCGGGATATTCGTGGGCACCGCGCCCAGCCGCTGTGATCACTGCCTTCGAGATCTGCACCGAGCGCGACCCTCTCTGATCGTGACGCTTCGATCTGTCCCCGGCGCGAGCACAAGCCAGCGAGCGTAAGAGCCTTCCCTCGGGACGGATGGGTTAGACTAACCGGCGATCACGCGGTCAGGCAACCCCTGTGTGACGCGTCTTGCCGCGCTGCTCGCGAGCGGTTCCGCGACGATCCTTGAAGTACCGGACAGTGGTGGATACAATCAGCAACTGTGGCGAAAATCGGCAGCATCACTGTGCGATTCCTGGAAATGCCTGATCCCTCGTAATCGACACAACTGCCGATGGCATAAGCTTTGGGGATGTAGCTCAATTGGTTAGAGCACCGGCCTGTCACGCCGGAGGTTGCGGGTTCGAGCCCCGTCATCCTCGCTGCCAGCATCTTCGTGAACGTTACGTCATTCGCCGCCAGCGACTTACTCCCGCTATCATTAGCAGGGACGGACGGTAACGGAAGCTGTGATTTTTCCACCTGATGGGGTCGCTGCCCCACAAACGTCCGGTTCGGGAGTTGATTCGAGCGGAGGGAGCATGAGCCAGGCACCCGCGAACCCCTCGTCGGCACCGCCACAGCCGCTGTCGGCTTCGCCTCGACCCCTGCCCACGCTTGACGAGCTCTACGAGTGGACTTCCAAGCCTGATCACCGGGTCGTGATCAGGGATGTCGACTGGGCGTTCTACGAGCGGCTCGCCGACTCCATCCCGGACGGGTGCCACATCCACGTCGATTATGACGGCAGAGATCTCGAGGTCATGTTCCCGGGCAGCCCGCTTCACGAGGGTGAGAAGAAGCTGTTGGGTCAACTGGTGGAGGCGATCGCGCAGGAGTTGGAAATCCCTTATAAAAGTGCCGGTCAGACGACCTGGAAACGGCCCGAGGTTGCTCGCGGTCTCGAGGCCGACGAGAGCAACTTCTTCCAACCCGAAAAACTCGCAACGGTGAGCCGGGCGAAGTCGCGAAGATCCGAAACGATCGCCGACTATCCGAACCCCGACCTAGGGATCGAAGTCGATATCTCGCCTTCGAAGATCGACCGTCCCGGGATCTATGCCGCCTTACAAATCGCCGAGATCTGGCGTTTCGACGGGAAAAGCGAGCAAGTTTTCATCGAGCGATTGGGTGACGACGGATCTTACCAGTCCGTTGAGGCAAGTGCTTTCTTGACGATTCGCGCCGACGAGGTCCGTCGCTGGGTGATTGAAGAGGACTCGAGCGACGAGTCGGCGTGGGCGCGTCGACTCCGCGCCTGGGTTCGCGCTGAACTGGTCCCCCGCCGCACCCTTTGATCGGACGCATCCGCCCTTCCAGCGCCAGAGGGTCCGCGGACTACCGTCATGTCATGGCATTTATGATCGGAGTCGAGGGACTGAACCACCTCCCTAGGGCTCGCAACACCGGACAGCCGGCACGATGCTGGATGTCTCCGTCCTCCGCCCCGCCGTCAGACTTCCATCCTTTTGCGGACCGGTCATCATGCCGGCCGGTAATCCCGGGAGAACCCGACCGATGGTTCGTAGCGCGATCAACCAACGCTGCGCCCGCTTGCTTCTGGTCGTCGCCCTGAGTTCGCCCAGTGCCCATGAGCAACCCGCCGCCGCGCCCGAGCACAAGGCCATGGAGGGGATCACCACGACTCGCGTCGTCCCCGGCGCCCCGTATCAACTGGCGGGCAAGCGGATCGTCTTTACGAACTGGTATTACATCCAGCCGGGTGATCTCGACTGGCGCGACGCCGCCGGCAAGAGCGTTTACGTCACCGGCGACAGCGGCCCCTTCGGTGCGCACCACGTCGGCATCAATGCGCCCCACGGCATCCGGATCCACGCCGAAAAACCCGAGCTTCGCGGACCTCTCGATCACCCGCACAGAATGATCATCCGCGACGGCACCCTGTACAAGGGCTGGACCAACACCGAGTACTTCGAGTCCAGCGACGCCATCCGCTGGGAAAAGAAAGCGAAGCTGAAGCTTGAGCCGACTGCCGACGATGGCTTCTATCAGGTGTTTCTCGACCCGGACGCTTCCCCCGCGGCGCGGTTCAAAGCGATCTGGACCGGAGTGATCACCGGCGCGCAATTCCGCGCGTTCCGCGCTGCCCGACCCGACGGATGGGAGCCCAAGGCCCTGTTGCATCTCGGTGAGAAGGATGAAGTCGCTTGCCTGCGCGGCGGTGTCTCGCCGGACGGCGTTCATTGGATGGCGCTCCCCGACCCGCTGGTCGTCGAATACAGCGACACCTGGAACACCGGCTATTATGACCCTCGCTCGCGCGAGTACGTTCTCTACACGCGCTACTGGTCGATCGGCCCGCGCACCGACCGGCTTCCCCCCGACATTCGCAATAGCTGGACTGGAACCGGCCGCCGGGCGATCGGCCGCACGGCCTCGCGCGACTTCCGGCGGTTCACACCCTCCGAGATGATCCTGGAGCCGACACCCGACATGCTCCCCTCCGAGCAGCTTTACACCAACTGCCATACGACGGTCCCGGGTGCACCCGAAGAGCACCTGATGTTTCCGTCGTTCTGGAACGGGTCGGTGGACGACACCACGCGGATCGCGCTGGCCTCCAGCCATGACGGCAAGGTCTGGCACTGGGTCCCCGGCGGCGACATCCTCCGCACCGGCGCGTTCGGCCGCTGGGATGGCGGCTGCATCTGGGCGACCCCCGACCTTCTGGAACTCCCCAACGGCGACTGGGCCTTGCCCTACCTCGCCCACAACTTCCCACACAAGTACCCCCGAGGCCAGGTCGTCGGACGCACCGGCTATGCCATCTGGCCCAAGGGCCGGCTGGTGGCCGTCGAAGCCCGCGACCACGGTGCGTTCACGATGATACCCTTCATCGCTCCCGGCAAGACACTCAAGATCAACGCCCTCACTCTCCGCACCGGCTGGATCAAGATCGAAGTGGCCGGCAAGGCCGGCCGAAGCTTTGCCGATTGTGTCCCGATCATCGGCGACCAGCCCTGGTCCGTGGTGGCCTGGAAAGGCGCGACCGACCTTGGCGTCGACTCCGGCCGGCCCGTTACCCTACGCATCGAAATGCAGCACGCCAAGCTCTTCGGGCTCGAACTCGAGTAGGCCCTGACATCGAGGTCATAAGAAAATGCCGGTGAAGCCTCCCAGTGAGGCCGAGGCATATTCACGGCAACTCCGATCCAAAGCTGAAATCGCGGAGCTGAAACGAGCCTTACCGGGGCTGGTGAGAGTGCGCCGGTCGGTTCGAGCCGCACGTAGAACGGAATTCATTCCGTTTCTGCTTCTGCCCCATCGAAGGTTTTCCCTCCGCGCGTGAGGCGAAATTCCTGCTGTTTCGCCGCGGCAGTTCCTTCTTCGCTGCGCAGACCGACCTCATCGAGCAGGAACGTCAACCACGCCTTCGCCGGCAGCCGCGGCAAGCCTGTGCGGGGCTTCTTGCGATCGGAAGCGCGGATGTAGCCGCCATAGGTGTCGCGGTCGTCGACCGGGTCGTGTGGTGTGAGAGCCGCCTGGCAGAATTTCCGCAGGTCGCGGTTGTCCGCCGACGAGAGATAGATGCGGTCTCCCCATTCGATCGTCCGGTATTTGAGTGGCATCTCGGGCATCGTCTCGGTGCCGGGATGCGGGACCGGCAGAAGTTCGATTTCGCCGTCACGCCGCTTCAGGTTGCCATATTCCAATAAGTAGTACGTGCATCCCCAGTCCGACCAGGTGAACCGGCCTTCCGGCAAGATCTCAATACAGCTACCTGAATTAAAACCCCGCTTGCCCATGCTATAAATCCCGGCAATATCGCGAAACGCATCCTCGGGCGCGTGGCCCGTGACGAGCGCGACCGTACCCGAGTGAGGGCGATCGAGCTCGACAAGCGAGCCGAAAACGTCGGGAAGCGGGATGTGCGCGGTCCGGTAACCCACTGCGGAGACCTCGAGCCATCGGCCATAGGTCGAGAAGAACCCCATCGCCGCAAACGCATTGCGCTGGCCCCTTGTGGTGAAGTTCGCGTTCAATCGTAGGCGGCCATCTCCACCCGCAAAAGCCTGCAAAGGGCGCGACGCTGCGTCTGAAGCCAGGAACGGAAACGCATCGGTCATGCGAACAAAGGCCGCGCCGATCGGCTGGCCCGAATGGTCGTCGACGATTTCCAGGTCGAGAGCGACCTCTTCCTGATCCTCGAACTCTTGTGGAGTCAACGCGATTGCCAGGCCGACGCCCGCGAAGCCGAGAGAAACCAGACACGCCATCACCCGGAATCGCCATCGAGGGAGAGTCGCGGCGCACCGACGCGCCAGCAGCTTGCCGATCCAGGAGAACAGGAGCAGCGGGCCGGATATGAAGACGCTCAAGATCGCGCACTCCAGCAAAAGCCATGGTAAGTTGTGCCGATACGGGTCAAAGACCGCCGACCAGACTTTGTACGCCCAATCCATGACAGGGTCGACCGTTTCCCGATAGCCCCGGATCACGTCGGGCAGGAACAGACTGGCGAGGCCGCCGATCACAAGAAGCTGGAGGTTGAAATACGTGCCACCCGCCTGGAACGGCCGAGCAGGCGCAGTGCTTGCGCGACGCAAGGAATGAAGCTGCCGTGCCACAAAGCGCAACGCCCCGATCAGCGCAACGTTGGCGAGCGGAAGGAAGCCCGCACTGAAGCCGAATCGCTTCACCGAGAGCGGAAAGCCGCCATGCACATTAGCAACCATTCCGTAGATGAGTCGAAGAACCCCGAGATTCGCGCCCACCACGGCGATGGCGAGGAGAAGCTTGCCCACCGTGAATTGCACGCGGGGCACACGCATGATCAGCATCTCCTGCAAGAGCGAAGACCCGTTTCCACCGGGTGAAAACGGATTGAATCAGGAATCGGACAGCGACGCAATGGAGATCGCGTCTGCCGGTGGATGACTCTTCGAACCGAGCACGATCGTGGTATCATCGCAGGGGGGATAGCGAATCATTGCGACGCGGTCCTCACTCCCGGAAAGCGGCCACCATGCGGAACGGCTCCGATCCCATTCCTGCTCTGATTTGGGAACGGGCCACCGTGCCGCACCAGCATGCTTCACAGCGTTGGCAAAGATACGTGCGGTTCAGCCTGCGCGCGTTCATGGTCTTCGTTCTGGCCTTTGGCGTCTGGCTCGGATGGCTGGTGCGCACGACGCAAATCCAGCGCGAAGCGGTGGCCGTGATCGAAAAGAAGAGAGGAAGCGTCTGGTATCACGGGCAGAGTTCCCGCAGTCACAGTCCGAATCCCAGCGTACGGCTCTGGTGGCCAACGTGGCTCGTCGATCGACTCGGCGTCGATTACTTTGGCCACGTCATCCGGGCGGATATTCGCGGCTTCGGGCCTTCTGATCCCGAGTGGGGCCGCATCGGAGACCTGGCGCAGCTTGAGAAACTTCAGATTCGCGGCCGAGCATTCGACGCCGAACTGGTCAATCTGAAGCGATTGACCAGCCTCTCGGTGCTCGTACTGGAAGGTACGGAGGTCACCGATCTGGGACTGGCGCAACTGAAGGGCCACACCAGCCTCCGCGTACTCGACCTTGACGGCACCCGGATTTCCGATGCCGGACTGGCGAACCTCAAGGGGCTCACCAACCTGTCGGCGCTCGACCTCAGGTTCACCAGGGTCTCCGACTCGGGGCTCTTGCATCTGAACGGCCTTGCCGGCCTCTCGGAGCTCCACCTCGATGGGACGCAGGTCACAGATCGGGGTCTCGCACAGCTCAAGGGCCTTGCCGGCCTTACCGTTCTCGGACTTGGCCATACGCAGGTCACCGACCTTGGGTTGGTGCAACTGAAGGGCCTGACCCGCCTCGAGTTGCTCAGCCTGACCGACACTCCGATCAGCGACGCCGGCATTACCGAGCTGAAGCGGGCTCTGCCGTGGCTAACGATCAACTATTGAGGACGTTCATTACTTTTCGACGGTGCTCGATCCCGGAGTGTGGGCGCCTTGCTGACCGGCACGGTCTTGCGTCCCGATGCTTCCGCCCTTTTGAATCGCACCGATATCGGAGCGTAACAATCATGCCGGGCAACCCCGTCTTGCAGCAGTGGCGCAGATACCTGCGGTTGAGCGTACAGGGGCTCATCGTCCTAGCGCTGGTGATGGGCACCGGGCTAGGTTGGCTGGTCCGGAGCACGCGAATCCAACGCGAAGCGGTGGCCGCGATCACCACAGCCGGAGGCTCGGTCAAGTATGACTGGGAGTGGAACAATGGGAACGACATTCCGGGAGGAAAACCGTGGGCGCCAGGGTGGCTGGTCGATCTCATCGGAGTCGACTACTTCGGTCATTTCGCCGCTGCCGAGTTATTGTTTAACAGAGACGAAGCGCCGATGGCGTCGATCGGGAATCTCACGAGACTGCAATTGCTCAGTGTGTTTGAATCGAGCATTACCGACGCCGACCTCGCGCATCTGAAGCGGCTGACCAACCTCAAGGTCCTCGACGTGGGACACACTCAAGTCACCGATGCCGGTCTGGCGCATCTCAGCGGGCTGACCAGTCTCTCCGGCCTCTCCCTCTCCAACACTCAGGTTACCGACGCCGGACTGACGCACTTGATGGGCCTGAGCAAACTCTCCGCTCTCAACCTCAGCGATACGCAGGTCACGGACGCTGGGCTGCCGCATCTCAAAGGGCTCGTGAGCCTCGCGCAACTTGACCTCGACGGCACTCGGGTCACCGATGCCGCTAAGCAACACCTTCTGCAGGCCATGTCGAGGCTGACGACAGACCGTTGATTTCAAGGCGATTTTGCCCGCCTGAGCCCGTCACGGCTGAGGCCGCCAAAATGCTTATATGTAGGTCAGGCTTTCCAGCCTGACGCAATGCTGGAGGGCCAGCGACGACGCGGTTCCTTATGAGACGCACACGGCGCACCAACTGCGACCGTCGGACAGAGTACTGTGGTCGATCAGGCTGTCGCTCCGCGAAACCACCCCTCGCGCGGCGAAACGGGGCTGGAGCGTCAGGCTGGAAAGCCTGACTGGATCGTCCAATTCCACAGGGCGCATCAAACCACAAACTTTCGCGGAGCGAAAGGCGACGTTAGTGTCAGGCTGGAAAGCCTGACCTACACCGACTGATCCGCCCGGGCGGGTTCCGGTCATCGAAGGCGTCTTAGCGACATCATGTGCTCATCGCAATTCGAGAGTACCGCTTCGGCTTCGGCGATGCACTCCTTGTCGTCGTGATGGAAAGCGGGATGTTCATCGTGCTCACGCGTTTCTGCGTCGATCAGACCGTGCGCACGACGCAGGTGCGCGGACATGACAGCGATTTTCTCTTTCTTCCCGTTGCACAATGCCAACTCGGCATTCATCAATCGCTCCGATGCCAGAACAGCTTGCGCCAAGGTGATTTTCCCAAAGTCCAGATACTTCATCATGGTCTGATAAGCTTGCCGGGCACGACCGTGCGCCGCAGCGCGTCTCCGCAAGCTTGCAATGTCGATGCCCAGGGATAGAGCCAGCGCAGCCAAGAACACCAGGAGCATCCAGCGTCGTATCGTGAAACGCGGAACACGCATTTTCATTTGCAGCTCGTCATTCCCCCAGGATCGCCACGACTCGGGCCGGTCCGGCGCTGCCGCCTTGGATCTTGAGCGGGAAGCAGGCCACCTTGAACCCAAAGGGAGGCAGCGCGGCCAGGTTGACCAGCCGCTCGATCTGCGAGTAGGGCACGTCTGACTGGTGGGCGGCCCAGAAGACGCCTGGCCGCCGAGTCGCCAGCGCCTCGGCAGCCTGGCGGTCCAGCGGCCCGTCCCAGCCCCAGGCGTCGATCCCCATGACCCGGACGCCCCGTTCGTACATCCACCGGGTTGCCTCGGCCGTCACGGCGACACCGCGCCGTGAGTAGTCAGGCCGACCGTAGAACGCGTCACGCCCGGTCCGCACCAGCACGATATCGAGCGGCTTGAGCGCGTAGTCCATCGCTGCCAGCGCGGCCTCGACGTCCGCCGCTTCGATCTTCTCGCCGTCGGCCTTGACGGTCAAGTCCAGCACCACGCCGTCGGCGAAGAACCACTCGAGGGGCAGTTCGTCGATCGTGGCGGCCTTTTGGCCCTGGATCCGGCTGCTATAGTGCCACGGGGCATCGACGTGCGTGACGCTGTGGGTGCCCAGCCTCGTGAATTCCTCGATCGCCCAGCCTTCACCATCTCGGAGCAACTCCGGTGGGACGCCGAGCATGGCCTGGATCTGAGCAGCTCCCTCGGCGTGGGAGGTGTACTTCAACTCGACCCGCTCCCAAGGGGCGACGTCGGAAGGGGTGGAGGCGATCGGGGCCGACAGGTCGATGATCCGCATGGGGCTGGCTCCGTTTTGTTGCTGGAAGACTCGTCGGACGTGTCCCATACCGGCCGGCCGGTTCTCCCGATCGCCAGGGGATAATCCTTCTCTTTGGCCCCGACGATCGCATTTCTCGCTCGATGGGAACGGAGAAACGGAATGAATTCCGTTCTACCATTGATACGACGCTCTTTCAGCCTGCCAGGAATCGTCCCTGTCACATTGTTGCGAAAGCGATCTCCGTGTCCTCGACCTGAGCTTCACCAAGATTTATCCCTGCCAGTCCATCGAACGAATCGGCCCGAAGTCGTCGGCGGGGATCCGTGCCGGATGGAATCGCCAACCGCCGCCGCTCACTGGCTCGCCCGGACGATGTCCGCTAAATTGAGTTCTTTCCAACTTGCGTCGGTCGGCATTTCGTTTGTGAGCCGAGGGAGTTCGGCCGGGAGAAATGCGCTGACGCTCTGGCTCAAGTTAAAGCATCACCGCCATGCACTTTTCGACAGAATCGAGCCCACGAATGGCCGTGAGGTTCGCCCGGCTGCTGGCAGGACTGTGCGTGATGCCGGCGGTTCTGGCTTCGGGCCTGGCTGGCTGCCAGGCGCGGTCGGTTACGCAAACGAAAGTGCTTGCTCCGGTGGTCGTGACCGAATCGCGAAAAATGACTCTCCCGATCATCGTCCACCCGATCGGCACGACGCGTGCTCTTGAGGAAGTCACAATCCGGGCACGCGTCCGAGGCTTTCTGACCGAGAAACACTTCGAGTATGGAACCAACGTCAAGAAAGATGACCTGTTGCTCGTGATCGACGAGAAGCCGTTCAAGGTCCAGCTCGCCGAGGCCAAAGCGCAGCTCGAGTCGGCCGATGCATCGCTCACGAAAGCTAGGGCGTCGAAAGGACCCGAAGTGGCCAAGGCCCGGCTCGGTTTGTCGCTGGCCCAGTTGCGCCTGGACGCCATCGAGGAGCGTCGCGGGCACAATCTGCTGGTTCGCAACGCGACATCCCAGGAAGATTACGACCGCACCGCGGCCCAGAAAAAGAAGAGTGAAGCCCAGGTCGAAGCCGATCAGGCCAGCCTGGATCAAGCGATTGCCGATTACGATATTGGCATCCTCTCGGCACGGGCCGAAGTCGACAACGCCAAGGCGACGGTCCAGGATGCCGAGATCAGCCTGGGCTATTGCCGGATGAACGCGCCGATCAGCGGACGGATCGGCGAGCTCAAGATCAAGGTTGGCAACCTGGTCGGCGACCCCGGCCAGACCGAGCTCGTCACCATCGAGCAGCTTGACCCCATGGGGCTTGATCTCCATCCCTCTGCGCGCTACTTGCCGTCGGCGACCGCACTTCTCAGGGCCGGCCTTGAGGTTGACCTGTCCGTCGAGGGCGCGCGCCGGCACCCCCATCGGGGTAAGGCCATCTTCATCGATAACCAGGTCGACCCGACCACCTCGACGTTCCTGCTCCGCGCTCAGGTCCCCAATCCCGACGGGTCGGTCCTGCCGGGTCAGTACATCAGGGCGACGATCGTTATCGGCACGTATGAGGGAGCCGTGGTTGTGCCCGACCAGGCTGTGGTGCAGGGCCTGGACGGTTATCGCGTCTACGCGCTCGATGCCGCAAACAAAGTGCAGGTCGCCAAGGTAAGTCCGGTGGTCGCGTACCAGGGCCTGCGCGTGCTCGAAGATGGGCTCGACGCGGGGCGCAAGGTCATCGTCGACGGTATTCAGCTCGTGCGGCCCGGCCAGCCAGTCGACCCGACAGTCGTGCCAATCGACCAGTTCATCCGGCCCGATGTCGAACCCTCCAGCACCGACCTTCGGTTCGACAGCCGGATCTCTCGGATTCCCGGCATGGATCCGAACGACGCCAAGGCTGGGTCCTCGGTGAAGAAGTTCAACCCTGCTGGCAGGGAGCCAAACCCTTCGCCCGCGAGGCCAACCGGAAATCGGACACCCGACTCCCGATTGCCGGCACCCGGCTCCCCGAGCCCTCCGCCCGCCAAGCCGGCCGAGCGCAAACGGCAACCCCGCCGATCCTGCCACCAAACTGCCCGCGCACCAGGCGAGGTGAACTACGTCATGGTCAACTTCTTCATCGGCCGGCCCATCTTCGCGACTGTGCTGGCCGTGCTCATGCTGTTGATCGGCGGGATCTGCATCAGGATTCTGCCGATTGCTCAGTATCCCCAGATCACACCGCCGCAGGTTCAGATCACCACGACGTACACCGGCGCCGACGCCCAGACCGTCGCCGAGACGGTCACCACCCCCATCGAGCAGCAGATCAACGGGGTGAAGGGGATCATCTATTTCAACTCGGACAGCACGAGCAACGGCGTCTCGACCATCGTGACGACATTCGACGTCGGGTATTCCCAGGACATCGGAGCCGTCGACATCCAGAACCGCGTGCAGACCGCCCAGGCCGTTCTCCCGCCGGAGGTGAAGCAATTCGGCGTGACGATCAAGAAAACCTCGACCGACATGGTATGCGTGGTCAACCTGGTGTCTCCAGATGGCCGCTACGACGCGACCTACCTCGATAACTATGCTCAGATCTACGTGCTTGACGTGCTGAAGCGGATTCCGGGCGTCAGCGACGTGAGCGCATTCGGGCGCAAGTATGCGATGCGCATCTGGCTCGACCCCGACCGGATGGCCATCCAGGAGATCGCGCCTTCGGAAGTCATCAAGGCCGTCCAGTCGGAGAACTTGCAGGCCGCGGCCGGCCGGATCGGCAGCCAGCCGCTTCCTCCGGGCCGCTCGGTCAAGGAGTATCCAATCCTGGTCAAGGGACGGCTGACGAGCGTGGAGGAGTTTGCGGAGATCGTGGTGCGCCGCCGCGATGACGGCTCGTTCGTCCGTCTCCGCGACGTCGCCAGGATCGAGCTCGACTCGGAAAACTATGACACCGGCGGATGGTTGAACGGCAAGCCCGCGGGGACGCTGCCGATCTACCAGTATGCCGATGCCAATGCGCTGAATATCGTCGCGCAGGTGAAGGCCGACATGGAGCGCCTGTCAGGGAATTTCCCTCCCGGCCTCGAATACCGCATGGCTTACGACACGACCAAGTACGTTGGTGAGAACATCCGTGAAGTGGAGGAAACTCTGGGAGAGGCGTTCCTCCTGGTGCTGGTGGTCGTCTTCCTTTTCCTTCAGGGCTTTCGGGCAACCTTGATCCCACTACTGGCCATTCCAGTCTCGCTGGTCGCGACGTTCGCGACGATGGCGGCGTTTGGATTTTCGATCAACACGCTGACGCTCTGCGGCCTCATCCTGGCAATCGGCCTGGTCGTCGACGACGCGATCATCGTCGTGGAGAACGTCGAGAAATTCCTGGGCCGCGGCGACCGACCGCTCCAGGCCGTCAGAGCGGCGATGGCGGAGATCACGGCGCCGATTGTCACCATCACGCTGGTCCTGGCGGCGGTGTTCGTCCCCGTGGCCTTCATCCCGGGTTTGACCGGCCGGCTCTATAACCAATTCGCGATGACGATCGTCTTTTCGTTCGTGTTCTCCGCGATCAACTCACTGACGTTCAGCCCGGCCATGTCGCGGCTTTTCCTGAAGAGCAAACACGGCGAGTCCCGGTTTTTCTTGTTCCGCGCTTTCAACCACGGCATGCGCTGGCTGGAAAATTCGTACGACACTTTCCTCGATTTCACGGCGCATCACTGGTGGACCATCGTCCTGCCGTCGCTGGGCCTTCTGGCGCTCACATATCTGATGCTGATCGAGCGGCCCAAGGCGTTCATTCCGGTAGAAGACCAGGGCTACCTGATCGTGTCGATCCAGACGCCGGACGGAACCGGCAAGGAGTTGACTTCGCAGGCCGCCTTGAGTGTAGGCAAGATCGCCGAGACGCTGGAAGGGGTCAGCGACGTTGTCCTCTTGGAGGGATTGAACGTCCTGAGCTCGACCAACCAGACCAATTCGGCCACCGCGTTTGTGATCTTCAAGGAATGGTCGGAGCGAAAGACGGACGAGCTCCGCGCTCCGGCGCTCTCCGCCAAGCTTCAGGCCGAACTCCGCGGGAAGGTTCCCGGCGCGTTCACGCTGGTGCTCCAGCCACCGCCGATCCGCGGCTTGAGCCAGACCGGCGGCTTCGAGTTCGTGATCGAGGATCGGGACGGCCGAGGCGTGGAGGGGCTGGCGCGGATCACCGACAAGTTTCTCGAAGAAGCGCGGAAGCGACCGGAGCTGGGCCCGCTATTCACGCCGTTCTCGGTCAACGTGCCCCAGATCCGTTTCAATCTCGATCGCACCAAAGCCGAGCGGCTCGACGTCGCTGTGTCCGACGTCTTTGCCGTCCTCCAGGCGTATCTCGGCGGCTACTACGTCAACGACTTCAACCTCTACGGCAAGGTGTGGAAGGTGATGATCCAGGCCGAGGGTGAGCACCGGTTGACCAGGGAGGACATCATGCGGCTCTTCGTCCTCAACCGCCAGGGACACCGCGTGCGGTTCGACGCCTTGGGCGATGCCGACTTCGCGCTGGGGCCTATCGACGTGCCCCATTACAATATGTTCAATGCCGCCAAAATCACCGGCCAGCCGGCGCCCGGATTCAGTTCCGGCCAGGCGATCGCCGCGATGGAAAGCGTGGGCAGCTCGGTACTGCCCGAGGGGTTCTCATTCGAGTGGACTGGTACGACCTTTCAGGAGCAGAAGACGGGAAATGTCGCGTACCTGATCTTCGGGTTGTCGATCGTCTGCGTGTTCCTGTTCATGGCGGCCCTCTACGAGAGCTGGATGCGTCCCCTGGTGATCATCTTCACGGTGCCTCTGGCCATGTTCGGGGCGATGGTGGGCCTGTGGCTTTATGACATGCCGCTCGACGTGTTCGGGCAGATCGGCCTGGTGATGCTGATCGGGCTCGAGACCAAGAATGCGATCTTGATCGTCGAGTTCGGAGTCGAGCTCCAGGAAAAGCACGGTATGAGCATCATCGACTCGGCGAAGGAAGCCGCCAGGCAGCGGCTGCGGCCGATCCTGATGACGTCGTTCGCGTTCGTAATGGGGGTGTTGCCGATGGCGCGGGCCACCGGCGCGGGCGCCTACAGCCGAAACTCACTCGGCGTGGTCATCGCGTTCGGCATCTTGATCAGCACGGTCCTCGGCCGTTTTGTCATCCCCATCTATTACGTTCTGGGCGAGCGAGTGAGCCAGGCGTTCCGCGGCCGGGAGGAACCGAACGAGGAATCAGCCGAAGGCTCGGTGAGCGGGGAAGTGAGCGATGCATGAAGATCCCGTTCTTTACCTCGCCCCCTCGGGGAGAGGTCGGCCGAAGGCCGGGTGAGGGGGCGAAGCCAATGACTCGTGAGCACGCCCTCACAGGCTTCACTTGGGATCGAGATTGGCCTTGAGCTCGCTCTCGCTGACCTTCGATTCAACGCCGTCGGACGGGACATCGAGCCTGGCTGTCCAGAGGATGGCGTTGAGGACGAGCTTGCGGAAGTTGGGGTCTCCCCAGTTGGTGTGGGTATGCGCGCCCGTGAATCCGAAGCCCCGTCCGCCGTCGGGCCGCTCGACGGCCCACGCCAGCACTTCCTCGCGTCCCTTGGCCTGGGCGATGTGGGCATAAGGGCCGCGTGGCGAGGCCGTGTCTCCCCCGCGGGTCTTGTCGTCGGGCTTGGCGACGAGGATCGGTGTGATCCCCTTCATCTCGGGACGGAAGCGAATGTTGAAATACCATTCGTCGCGGATCGCAAATGGCTTGACGCCGCGCCGATGGCGTGATCGGGCAGCTTCTGAATATCGGCGATCCAATGCGGGTTGGTCGAGAACCGGTCTTCATAATAGCCGCCGATCCAGTCAAGGAACTTGTCGCCGGGTTTCCCCTTGGGCACCTCGACGGCGTAGTGCAAGCAGGCAATTCCGACCCCCTTGTCGATCAGCTTCTGAATCGTGTCGAGGTGGCCAGGCTGGATGATGGGGTGCCCGCGGCCGCCGTCCATGAAGAAGACGACCGCGCGAGCACCTTCGAAGACCGACTCATCCTTGGGCCAGCCACCGGCGACGAACACGGGCTCGACCCCAGGCACTTCACCCAGGCATTTGGCCAGGAGCTTGCAACCGGCGTTGAACTCGTGCTGTCCAGCGGGATGGCTCGGCCGACCGGCGACCAGAACGATCTTGGCCGTATCGGCGGCCCGCGCAGCGGCGGACAACAAAGAACCTTCGGCCAGAACAGCGAGCGCGGCCAAGAACAGCAGCTTCCTCATCGGAGACCCCCTTCAGTTGGATTGGATACGAGACCAATGGCGATCGCCCGGCCGAGCCGGATCGCAGGGTCGAGGACATTGTTCCTTGACCCCGCGGCCGACTACTCGCGACTGACTCGACTTCGATCCGATCGGTCTGACGTGTCGCCCAACTCAAACGAGCGGCGTGACACCAGGCCTGGGCACCGGCGGCTCTTCCATGGGCCCCCAAGCCAGGGTCTGGGGGAAGGTGTCGAGCTTCGAGTTCAGTGCCTTATCCCAGGGAACTGCCTTGCCGGTGTAGGCCGACATCCGGCCCATGATGGCCGTGAGCGTGCTCTCGGCGACTTGCTTGAGCTCGTTGACCGGCTTGTGTGAAACGATGCTCTCCAGGAGGTCGATGTGCTCCTGCACGTAGGGGTTGATCTCGTTGTCGATGCGAACGCGGCCCTTGCTGGGCCCGGTGAAACGGTATCCGCCACTGTGCCACTGCCCCTTGGACCCGACGATCGTTTCGGACACGTTGTTCTCGCATTCCGGGATCTGGCGGCACATGCTCAGGACGTGCACCTCGTTGGGGAACTCGTAATCGACGGCGAAGTGGTCGTAGCTCTGGCCGCGCTCGGGCTCGGTGATCACCTGGCGGCCTCCCATTCCGACGGCGCGGATCGGATGAGCCCCGAGCGCCCAGCAGGCCACGTCGAGGTTGTGAACGTGCTGTTCGACGATGTGGTCACCACACAGCCAAACGAAATGGTACCAGTTGCGAATCTGATACTCGGTGTCACTCCAACCGGGCTGGCGCTTGTGCGCCCAGATGTCGCCCTGGTTCCAGTAGACGCGGCCGCCAACCAAGTCGCCGATGGCACCGTCGTGAATCCGCTTCAAGCTCTCAAGGTAACTGGCCTGGTGGCGGCGCTGGGTGCCGGTGACAACCGATAGTCCCTTCTTGTTGGCCTCGTCGTAGGCGGCCAGCACCTTGCGGATGCCGGTTCCGTCGACGGCCACCGGCTTTTCCGAGAAGAGCTGTTTGCCGGCCTTGATCGTGGCCTCGATGTGCTGCGGGCGGAAGCCGGGCGGGGTGGCGAGGATCACAAGGTCGCAGCAGTCGATCACCATTTTATAGGCATCGAAGCCGACGAAGCAGCGGTCGTCGGCGACGTCAAACTTGTCCTTGCATTTCGAGTTGTTTTGGCTGCTTTCGCGGCAGTTCTTGAGATGGTCGGCGAAGACGTCGCCCATTGCGTGAATCTTGATGCTGTAGGTCGTGCCGGCTGCCTCGCAGATGTTTTCGACTGCGCCGGTGCCGCGGCCGCCGCAACCGACCAGGCCCACCTTGATGGTGTCGCTGCCTGCGGCGTGGGCGTTGGACAGCATGCCCAGGCCGATCGTTGCCGCGGTCGACGTTTTCAGGAAATCACGGCGCGACGCGAATGGGGCCTTCGAGGAGGTTGGTTCAGTCATGGTTCATTCTCCTGGAGTTCGGATAAAGCCGGAACAATCGAGACACACGATTCGAGGCTGAAGCAGGCTGCTGCGTTTCACCGGGCGCAGGAGCACGACCTAGCGAGTGGTCTTGCCCTTGACGACGGGCGACTTGAAACCCTTCAGGTTGGCTTGCTCGTTCAGGGGTCGAACGATGCGAAATCCAACAAATGTGGCGTCAGTGTGCCACCAGATGCTTTGAGGGCGCTGCGGGTCTTGCACGCTCCACTCGGGGTTGGATCCACGACGGGCGGCCGAACGCAACAGTTCGGCATCGTCGTCCCACGAACCGCCCCGAACGATGTAGGGATACTCCTTGGCATCCGGCAGGACAACCGGCCCCACGGCCGGTTTATCCTGAGGATACAGCTTGTAGCTATCCGCGACGAAGTGGTCCAAACACCATTCCGCCACGTTCCCGTGGATGTCGTAGAGCCCCCACGGGCTGGGCTTCTTCTTGCCCACGGGCATCGGCTTTTCGGAATTGTTCACGTACCAGGCGTACTCGTCGATCGAGGCCGCGTCGTCCCCCCAGAAGTAGGCTGACTTCGTGCCGGCGCGGCAAGCGTACTCCCATTCGGCCTCGGTCGGCAGCCGATAGGTCTTGCCGGTCTTTTCCGAGAGCCATCGGCAGTACTCCATGGCGGCGTGGTGAGTGATGCAGATGGCGGGCTGGCCGCTACGGCCGTAGCCGAAGGTCTGGTCGGCATAAGGCGGAGTCGGGCGCGTCACAGCGTCGGCCTTCTTTTCCAGTTCGGACTGTTTTGTCAGATCGATGTTCTCCCGTTTTTTCTTTTTGAGGTCGAGAGCGAATGCAAACTCGTCGTATTCGTCCCAGGTCACCTCCTTGGTTCCCATCCAGAAAGGTGCAATCGTGACCGGATGTTGGGGCTCTTCGGTCTTGGCGTGGTGGGCCTCGGTGGCCGGGCTCCCCATCTCAAATGTTCCTCCGGCGATGGGAACCAGGTCGAACTTGACATCGGTTCCCGGAATCGTCTCGACGTAAGGTTTCATCGTGGCGGCCGCGTGCCCGGGCGGCGGCTCTTGGCTCGCCGACAAAGCGCTCCCCGCGGTGATCAAGACGAACGCGGTAACTGCCGCCGCCGTATGAACGGACTGCGAGAGACTGCTCACCTTTGGTATGCTCCAGTTGATCCTCAAAGACCCCTTGGCCGCGTTCGATCCGGGTTTCTCTTGGTCCGCGTCATTGGAGGGAATCATGGTTTGGGGTGTGGCGCTCGTCTGGCTGCTGTCGCCTGTCTTGTTCGGCCCCGGCGCCCAGGAAGGTCAGAAGCCTCCCGGCGGCCTGTCGCGGTTCGAGTTCCAGGAAACGCACATGGCCAGCACCTTCAAGATTGTTTTATACTCCACCGACGAAGCAACCGCCAGACGTGCCTCCCGGGCGGCCTACGAGCGGATCGCCGCTCTCAATGCCGTTTTGAGCGATTACGACCCCGAGAGCGAGCTGTCGAGATTGTCTCGATCGGCTGGCGGTCCGGCCAGTCGGGTCAGCGCCGACCTCTTCGAGGTGCTCGATGCTTCCAAACGAATATTCGAACGCTCAGACGGCGCCTTCGACGTCACGATCGCTCCGGTCGGGCGACTGTGGCGCCGGGCACGCCGCGACCACAAATTGCCGGACCCGCTCAAACTCGCCGAAGCTCGCCTCCTGGTGGGCTCGGACAAGCTGGTGCTCGATAAAGCGGCGCGGACGGTCCGGCTCGCGAAGCCGGGGATGAAGCTCGACGTGGGCGGCATCGCCAAAGGCTATGCGGCCCAGGCTGCCCTGAATGTGCTCATGAAATCCGGAGTCACCCGCGCCTTGTCGCCGGAGCGGGCGACATCGCTCTCGGCGACCCGCCGCCGGATGCCGTGGGCTGGACGATCGCCATCGCGCCCTTGGTTCCCGGCGAGGCGAGCTCCGCACCCCGGGGTTTGTTGCTTGCGAGCTGCGCGGTCTCGACCGCCGGCGACGCCGAGCAGTTCGTGATATTGGACGGCCACCGATATTCGCATATCGTCGATCCGAAGACCGGCCTGGGCGTGGAGGATCGCGCCAGCGTAACCGTCGTCGCCGGAGACGGCGCGACCGCAGATGCCCTCGAAACCACCGTCTACATCCTGGGACCAGAGCGCGGGCTCAAGCTCGTCGACGAGACCCCGGGCGCTGCCGCAATCTTCGTCCGCTCGACGGCTCAAGGGATCAAAACGTTCGAGTCAACGCGGTTCAAGCAAATCCCCAAGCTCCCGCCCGAGGCAGCGCCGAAACCGAGGACGTGAGAAATGCACCGGTTCGGCGCGGGTGTCCTGACCCCGCCGAGGCTCGCGGCAGGAGACCTTGTCACAACTTGGTCCTTGGCTGCAAAGATTCCAGCAATGATATCCGCCTCGCTGCCTATGCGATTTCACCGGATTCCTTTGGTCTCGGGCGCAGTGCTTGGAGATCATCCCAGAAGCCAGGATATGTCTTGGCAACGCAGCCCGGCTCTCCAATCGTCACGCCGGGGATCCGGAGGCCCGCGAGCGCCAGTGACATGGCCATGCGATGGTCGTCGTAAGTGGCGAGCCGGGCTCCGCGAAGCTGGTCCAAGGGAGGTGGGTCGACCACCAGTCCGTCGGGGTTTTCGTCGATCCGTGCACCGAGCTTCCGCAGCTCGGCCGCCAGCGCGGCGATCCGGTCGCTCTCCTTGTGTCGAACGTGGGCCACGTTGCGGATCCGCGAAGCGCCTCCAGCAAACAGGGCCACGACCGCCAGGGTCATCATCGTGTCGGAGACGGCGTTCATGTCGACGTCGACCGCGCGCAGCCGGCCACCCTTGACGGTCGTCCGGGCCGGCTCCCGAAGGACCGAGCAGCCCATTTGCTCGAGGATATCGACGAACCGCATGTCTCCTTGAATGCTCGAATCGCCTAGCCCTTCGACGGTGACACTCCCCCCGGTGATGGCGGCCAGGGCAAAGAAGTAGCTGGCGGACGTGGCGTCGGGCTCGATCGCGTATTCGCGGCCGATAAACCGGGCGGGCTCAACGTCGAAGCGGCGAAAGTTCTGGCGGTCGATCGTGACACCGAATGCCTCCATCACCGATAATGTCATCGAGACATAGGGCTGGGAAACGAGGACGCCGAGCACCTCGATGGTCGTCCGGCGACGGGAACAAGGTAAAGCCATCAGGAGACCGCTCAAGAACTGGCTCGACACGTCTCCCTTGACCGTGGCGGTACCGCCGTCGAGACCTCTGGCCTGGACCGTCACTGGCGGGCAGCCTGTGCCCAGGTCCGACCGCGCCTCAGCGCCGAGACTCGTGAGTGCGTCGAGCAGATCGGAGATCGGCCGCTCGCGCATGCGCGGGCTACCGTCAACATGGAACGTCCCGTGCCCGAGTGCCAGCATGGCCGTCAGGAAACGAAGGCTCGTACCCGAGTTTGCCACACGAAGAGAGGCGCCCTGCGATGGGATCCTGCCCGCGCAGCCTTGGATTCGAATCTCCGACCGACCCACATCGTGGAGCACGCTGATTCCAAGATCGCGCAGTGCCTGGACGAGCACCCGAGTATCTTCGCAGTCGAGAGCCCCGGAGAGGAGACTCGGGCCATCGGCCAGTGCCGCCACGATGAGTGCGCGATTCGTCAGGCTCTTCGAGCCGGGAACCCGCACGACCGCCCGAGGAGGAGGACCATCCCAGGGCTCGATCGGCAACTCAGGGGGATAACGGATGCTGTTCATGTCATGTCGACTCGATTGGACCGGCCATTGCAGCTTAGCCCTCGGCGGAATGCGAATCGTCTTGCGGAACGACCACGGCGATCCGGTGTTTCAGATCTGTTGCGGTCATCTCCCCGATCAGAAACCGTTTCCGCCGAGAGGCCGCGCCGGAGATCAGGGTGATCTGGCTTTTCTTGCAGCCCAGAGCTTGGGCCAGCACCGACTCAATCGCGTCGTTGGCCCGTCCGCTCTCGGGCGGGGACGTCACTGCGACCCGAAGAGCCCCGGCTCGTTCGCCGAGGATCGCAGCCCGCTTGGAACGGGGATACGCCAGGACCGGCAGGATCGCACCGCTTTTATGCGGAAGAATCGCGATCAATCTTCGACCCCCTCGAACAGCGCGGAGCCGATCCGGACCATGGTCGCCCCTTCCAGAATGGCCGCCTCGAAATCGTTCGACATCCCCATGGACAACTCCGAAAGGGGCAGTTGCGTCTTTTGGCGGAGGGTCTCGCACAGCTCACGCAGCCGGCTGAACGACCCCCGCGCGGCCTCGGCCGTGGTCCCGAGGGCGGCCATCGTCATCAACCCGATCACCGGAATCGATCGACAGCCCGCGATCGATTCGGCGTCGCTCAGGATCTGCTCCCCGGTCCAGCCGTGCTTGGTCTCTTCGCCCGAGGTGTTGACCTGCAAGCAGACTCCGGGTGGGTCGCCGATCCCGCGAGCCGCGTCGTTCAAAACCTGGAGCAGCTTGACCGAGTCGACGGAATGAATGATCTTTACGAGCGGGATTGTCTTCTTGACCTTGTTGGATTGCAAGTGTCCAATCAAATGCCAGCGGATCGAATCGCCGAGGTCGGCCAGAGCCTCGGCCTTCCTCCAGAGTTCCTGGGGATAGTTCTCACCGAGATCCCGGGCTCCGCAGCCGGCCAGCGGCCTGATCCACTCTGGCGGGCTTTTCTTGGTCACGGCGATCAGCCGCACGGCTTCCGCGCTCCGCCCGGAACGGCGGGCGGCCTCGGCGATCCGATTCCGAACGGTCTCGAGATTGCGCCGAATGCGTTCCTCGATCATGAGTGAGACCCGCCCTGATGCCGGCGCCGCGCGATCTGAACGGCCAACTCGCGATCCCCGGGTGGGAACTTTTGCAGACTCGCCGAACACAACCGCCATTGCGGCACCAAGCTCTTCTATTCTGAGGGATTGAACAATCCAATGAAACCGTTTCTTTTGGTCCTGGGGTTCCTGTCGGCGGTCTTGATCGTCTTCCAGCTTGTGCTGGGCCTCTTGATTCTTCAAGGCCAGGCGACGTTGCGAACGGCGCACCAGCATTCCGGCTACCTGACGGTCGCCGTCAGCTTGGTCTACATTGGATTGTCGCTTGGGACCATCGCATCGACCCCCAGGCCCAAGAGGTCTTGACGCTCGGTTCCATTCGGGGCGGGCGCCGTCGAGCGCCGAAACTGCGGCCAGCCGCGGCGAAGGCCGCCGGATCACGACTCGAGCGCCAAGATCGGAGTGACGGTGCCATCCGGGGTGAATAGACCGACCAGGAAACGAGCCGTTGTTTGGTAGCCGAGAAACGAGCGCAGGGCTGTCGGGCCCAGGCTGCGGTAGATGACGTAGCTCTCATCGCGTCCCCAGCTCACTCGAACAGCGATCGCCCGATCCGCCGGAACGACGCTCGACTTCTCGGAGACGGTCAACACGCGCCAGTTTGAACTTTTCCGGTTGCGTCGCGGCTCCCAGGAGACCAGTAGCGGCAGCCAGCACCGCCGGCCGATGGTCGCGTGTTTCAAGACGAGCACATCGCCCTGGGCGTCAAAGGCTCCACGCTCGGTTGCGTACGAGAGGCTCGGGAGACCGATCGGCAGAACCAGGGCGGAGCCAGGTCTCTTCGCAGCGGACAACAGCACGCCGCGGTGATCCTTGGCCGGCGCCGCAGCGACCGGTGGTGGCAGCGAGACCCGAACAACAGCATCGGCTGGAAGTGCCGTCCGGCCCTCGAACATGACCCCCAGGAGCGCAAGGCGGCGGGTCTTGAGCAACACGGCGGATTGGGTGATCCGACGATCGCCCCAAGAATAGGACCACTCGGCGAGCTCGGCGCCGGGATTGGAAAGCCACGACCCGGGCTTCGGGTTCGATGTTGCGACCGCACCGTCGTCAATCGTCCACAACGGTCCCAACCATGACCGTCCGCCACCGAATAACTCGAAGCGGCACGAGTTCCCGATCTCACGATGATCAAGCACCAGGAAATCGCCGGTCGCCAGCCGGTCAGATCCCAGCGCGGCCAAGACGCGCCGGCAACCGTCCCAAGCCGGCCGTTCCACGTCGAGCGGATCCCCATCCTCCCGATTCGTCCCGGTACCGATCTCCCTCGCCATGGCCGGACGCTTGCTCGCGATCGACCATTCGGCGACCGGCGTCGCCGACTCGGTTCGCCCGTTCGAAGACTCGAAGTCGGTTGCCGCGGAACCGTCGGGTCGCGAGTATCGCCGGACCGCGCGATTCAACCGGTCGACCGGCTCATCCCAGATCTCGGGCCAATCGCGATTCCGACGCTTCGCTTTGAGCAAATTCGCCAGGCATTCCCGCCAGTCAGAGATCGACAGACGAGCCAAGCGGCCCTCGCGATCCAGTTCACGAGCCAGCCAGCGCGTCAGTGGTTGCTCATTGTCTTTGCAGACCCAAGAGTCGAGCGCCTGATTGAATGTATCGAGTACACGCGACCTGGTAGATCGTTCTTCATTCATTGCGCTCTTCCCGTCAGACGAAGCATCTCTGTCGCCCTATTGGGCGGGAATGCACACAAATCAGTCGTTTGTCGTCGAGCGACTTGCCGTCCGGAACTCCGAAAACGTCCTTCGCTGCGCACGTCAATGTAATGACGCAATGCACTACAGAAAAAGGCGCTTATGACGAAATCACTCAACTCTGGCTCCCGCGGCCGACCCGCCATTCGGGGCTGTTTGTGCGGTCTGGCACTCGATTTGCTTTTCGTATCCAGCGTAAATGAACGACAAAGAATCATCAAATAACGGGCGGCGTTCAAGCCGGGACTAAACAACTTTGTAAGGAGCCACCCCAAATGGCGCAAGCCGATCCACCCAACTTGGACCGGCTCCCCCGCCAAAGGGCGGGCGGGTTGCCTCGCACGACCCCCCGCTCGCCCTTTCTTCTTTCAATGCCTTGAGGCGAGCTTCGGCCGCCTCGGATTCCGACTAACCGGCCAGCGGATCTGGCCTTCGAACGGCTAAGGGAGAGGTAGTCGTTCGAGGGTTGGCTCACTGGCCGGTTTTTTTGCGCGTCGGCTCGCCGCGCTGTGTGCATCACCGAACATGCCGCAGCGCTCGGCCTGGCCGTGCCTTGGTCTCGCGGCCTTGTTCCAGAACGACTTGCCCGTTGACCACGACGTGAACGATGCCCGAATTGTACTGGAACGGCTCAAGGTAGGTCGAATGATCGATGATCGAATTCGGGTCAAAGACCGTGACGTCGGCGAAGAGCCCGGTGCGCAGCAGGCCGCGGTCGAACAGGCCGACCTTGGTCGCGTTGAGCGAGGTCATCTTGCGGACGGCTTCTTCGAGCCGTAACAGCTTGCGATTCCGCACGTATTCACCCAGCACCCGGGGAAAGGTGCCGAAGTTCCGAGGGTGGGGATGGCCGCGCCGGAGCGGCCCTTCGATGGCCAGGGCCGACCCGTCGGACCCGATCGAGCACCACGGCTGCACGAGCGCGAGGTTCATGTCCTCCTCGGTATGATGGGCGTAGATCGTGCCGATCGAGCCGTTCTCTTCGATCAGGAAATCGAAAAGAACGTCGAGAGGGTCAGGCGCGGGGTCTGCCCCTTCGATTTCGCCGCGATGATCTTGTCCATGGTCTGGCCCTCGAACGACCGGTTCGCCGGGCTGAGCCGGGCGCTCACGAGCATGCGTGACCAGTCGCCGCCGACTGCCGTGTAATGGTTGTACCAGCCCGGGCAGGCCGGCGCGGATGTCATGCTTGAGCCGGTCGCGCTGGGTGCGATCCTTCAGCCGTGCGATCAAGCGGTCGATACCCCCTTCGTGGGCCCAGGGGGGAATGATGCTGACCAGGTCGTTGTTGCCTCGGGTGTACGGGATACACGTTAGCCTGCACATTAACCCCTGCCCGCCGCGCGGCATCGATCGAGTGCGACGACCTCGCCCATGCGCCCCCAGAGTGATTGATCGGCAATCTTGAGGTGGATGATGTCGACCGGAACGTTCGCACGTCGGCCGACGGCGATTGCCTCCTTGACCGCGTCCATGACATCCAGTCCCTCATTGCGGATATGCGACGAATAGATCCCGCCATGCCGTTTGACCACCAGACAGAGGGCGACCAAATCGTCGGTCGTGACCGCAAGCTCGCGGGGGCTGGCCAGCATTGTCGCCAGGCCGAGTGCGCCATCTGCCATCGCTTCATCGAGGAGCTGTTTCATCGCCTCGAGCCGGGAGCCGTCAGGGCGGTCGAGCGAGTCGCCCTGCACGCACTCGAGCAAAGTCCCCAGCCCCACGTAGCTGGCGACGTTGACGGCGATCTGCCCTTGCTTCGAGTGCATCGAAGTAACCCCCGAGCGTGGTCCAGGTCCGTGTGGCTTTACCCGTGGTCACGGTCCGGTCCGGCGGCGCTTCCCTTTCGACAGGCCCGGCCGATGTGTCTTCACCCAGGATCTCCGTCGTCACGCCCTGGCGGATCTTGCTCGAAGCGGCGCCATCCTCGAAGAAGGTCATGTCGGAATGCGAGTGGATATCGATGAACCCCGGCGCGACGACGAGGCCTCGAGCGTCGATGACCGTCCGGCCGGCACGAGCGGCCCCGGACTGGCCGATGAAGGCGATCCGGTCCTTGCTGATTGCCGACGTCGCCAACGAACCAGGGATTCCCGGTCCCATCGACAATCGTGCCCCCCCGGATCAGCAGATCGAACGGCTCTACGGGCTGACTCCCTTGCGAATGCAGCCGAACCAAGCGCCGCCGTGACGAGCAACCAACATCCCAAATAAGCTTGCAACATGATCGGTGATCCTCATTGCAGGGTGCGCCTGCCGATTCGAGAATACAGTCTGTACCGGGCTTTGATTCTCGTTTTATCACTTTCTCGATGAGGAGCCAGCCATGGCCAGTCGCGCGGCTGAAGAATATCGCTACGAAAAGCTAACCTGGCCCGAGATCAATGACGCGGTGGAACTGGGCAAGGTTTGCATGCTTCCTTGTAGCGCTGTCGAGCAGCATGGTCCGCACCTGCCGCTCGATGTCGACGTGATCTGCCCCACCGAGATCGCGCGGGGGCCGGGCGGCTCGATCCCCGAGAAGATGCTGCTCTTGCCCACTTACTGCTACGGCTACACGGGGCACGTGATGGACTTCCCCGGCACCATCAACACGCATTTCGAGCATTTCATGGACGGAGTGCTCGATATCACCAAGAGCCTCGCTTATCACGGATTCAAGAAGATCATCCTCCTGAACGGCCACGGCTCGAACTGGCCCAACCTGGACCTGGTGGCCCGGCGGACCAATCTTGAGACCGACGCCGAGTGCGTGCCGATCTGCTGGTGGAACCTCTCGACTGTTGACAAGGAATTCATGCCGAAGTGGCGGCAGAGCAAGTTTCCCGGCGGCTGCGCTCACGCCTGCGAATTGGAGACGTCGCTGTACCTGTACCTGGACGGCGACAACGTCCGCAAGGACCAGGTCAAGAACGGCACGATCTCGTTCAATGAAGAAGACAGCCCGTTCATGTGGGTCGACCTGTTCGGCGCCGGCCCGGCAACCTTGATCTCGTGGACCAGCAGTTACTCCGAGACGGGCGTCCTCGGCGAGGCCGAGCTGGCGACGGCCGAGAAAGGACGAGCCGCCTACGACGAATCCGTCAAGCAGTTGGTCCGATTCATGAGCTGGTTCAAAGACCGTCCCAAGGACGCCCGTCGCGACCGGCACCGGATCCCCCCGACGATGCCGATCCCTTGGGGGCAGAGGCCACTCAAGTCTTGAGGGAACCGAATCCAGCTCGCTACGCTCACTGCCCCATCACGCGATGCAACAGGCGCTTGCGGGCTCGTCCCTGCGCCTCGCTGGGGTACTGTTCGACCTCGGGTCTCGAGCTCAAACGGTAGGGGCCCGAGCCGCAAACGAAATGGTCCCGAAGTCCTTGTGCGTTGAACATTGGACCCGTTTCCCATACGATGCGGCCCGTCTTCGCCTCGTACGCGAACATCGCCGCCTTCACGACAGCGTCCTGCTGGTTGGTCTGAGAAAAGGTGAGCGAGGTCGCCGATCCCGAGCTCACCACCGACGCCCCGGTGAGTGACGGGGCGAGCCCGATCCCGGGTAAGCCGGTCTTCAGATCGCGCTGGTCGGTCCCGTAAGCCCCGAATGCCGCCTCGACGATGAACTCGGCCTTATCCTTATTGCCTTCCAGCAGCACACCCTGCTCGGCCATCGTGCGGCGGATGCTGGAGATCACCCAGTCCTTGTCCACGACCGAGATATACTGCCCGTCGAGGAAGACCCTTCGACCGGCAAGCGTCCGGAAGTCGACGCCGCCCAGCGCGGCGTCCCAGGTCCCGGTGAGAAGGAGTTGCTCCGTGCCGGTGCGGGCGGTCCCCGACACCTTCATGCTGGTGCAACCGCTCGCGATCGCCAGGCCGAACGCGGCGAGCGCCCACGCGGATCGCAGGATCATCAAGCTCCGTCGCATCGAAAGACTGCCATCCTGAACCAAAGACCGGGGACGGTCAATCACGACAGCGGGACGCGTCTGTTTTTGTGACGTGAACCGGGTCGCCGGCGGCTTCTTCGCACTCGAGCCGCTGAACCGCCTTTCCCGGCCGGGCATACTATAGCTCCGCGAAAGAAGTCAGGCAACGCCAAGGCCACCGACCGTTCCGGGTCCCGGTCTTGTTGCTGCGGCTCTCGATACCCGTCGATCGCCGTGGCAACACGATAGGCAAACGATCCCGATCATGGCGGCGCGATCGGTGGGGTGCGGATCGTCTGGGGGATCAGCTCGTCGATGGCCACATTCCAGGTGACATGGCCGATCGCGATCACGGCGGTTTTCTTGCGGGGATCGAGCTTGACGACTCGACCCGGGCGGTCATACCCCAGCCGAGGGACGACGACTCGGTCACCCGGCTTCAAGAGCGCGCGGGCGCCGGCCAGCTCATCGGCTGATCGGGCTTCCTGATGCATTTGGATGAGGCGCAGGGACAGCGCCTCGCGCGTTCGTTCGGCCTCGGCCTGAGCCTCGACGGCTGCCTGGCGGGCAAGATCGGCTTCCGTGCGCAGCTTCTGGATGGCCTCCCACTCCGGTGCCTCACGGCTCTTGCGCTGGGCCAGATACATTTCGGCGCGCTCAATCACACGTTGGGGAAGTTGCAGATGCCGCGCAATCGTGAGTGCATTCGATTGGCCGACGTCGCCGACGTGCAGCCGGTACATCGGACGAAGCGTTTCCTGGTCGAACTCGACTGCCGCGTTCTCGGTGCTCGGGTTCGACAGAGCGTACGTCTTCAGGTCGCCAATGTGCGTGGTGACGATCGATCGGCACCCGATCCGCTCGAGCTCGTCGAGGATCGCGCGGCCCAGGGCCGCCCCGTCGGTCGGGTCGGTGCCCGCTCCCAGCTCGTCGAGCAACACGAACGAGCTGGGTGAAGCCCTGGTCAAGATCTCGCTGATCCGCCGCACGTGCGCCGAGAAGGTCGAGAGCGACTGCTCGAGACTCTGCTCGTCGCCGATGTCGGCCAGGACGTCATCGAAGACCGGGAGCTGAGCACCCGGAGCGGCGGGGACGTGTAAACCGGACTGGGCCATGGCCGCGAACAGGCCGGCTGTCTTCAAAGCCACCGTCTTGCCGCCGGTGTTCGGGCCGGTGACGACCAGTGTGCGATACGAGACTCCGAGAGTCAGGTCGATCGGTGTCACGGTCCGAGGGGACGGCCCGGGCGCATCAGGCGGGCGGGGCGATGCCTCGAATTCGGCCGGTTCATTCGAAGCCTCTGGCGGGCTTACCGCGAGAGCCGCCGCAACAGACGACCGATCGGCTGCCGCGCCCGCCTCCAAGGGTCGCGCCTCGACGATGGCCGGGTCTCCCCGGAATAATGCCTCGAGCAACGGGTGCCGCGCGGCGCGAAGCACGAGCCGGCCTTCCTGGTTGAGCGAGGGGGCCGACATCCGATAGTCGAGGCTCAGCCGCGCTCGGGCGTGGACCAGGTCGAGCTCGGCCATGGTTTCGATCGCAGCCAAGAGCGCGTCGGCGACCATGGCGACCTGGGCAGTCAGCCAGCGGAGTATCCGCCTGACCTCCCGCGATTCCCGGTCGCGAAGAAACGATCGCTTCGCCGATAGCTCGCCAATGGCCGTCGGCTCGACATAGACTGTCTCGTTGCTGGAACTCGTGCGGAGGACCGAGCCCTGCACCTCGCCCCGCTTGTCCTTGGCAATGGGCAAAACGTAGTGATGGCCCACCATGGTAAAATTAGGAAAGCGAAGGGCTCGGCGAATCTCGGGCGACCGAAGCATCCGGTGGAGAGTCTCTTGAATTCGTTCCTCCGCGCGGCCGATTTCGCGCCGCAGAGCCGCGAGCCGCCGGCTTGCGTTGTCGACGACCTTGCCGCGGTTGTCAAGGCATCCGTCGATCGCGACGACAACCGCCGAGAACTCGCCGACGTCATTCCGAAGACCACCCAGCCGTGGAAACTGGTCGGAGATTCGCGACAGCCACCGGTCGAGATTGCCAATCGCGCGGAGCGTCTCGGCAGTCTCTGCCAGCTCTTCGGCCTCGAGGGCACTGCCGACCTGGGATCGGCGCACCAGCGGACGAATATCGTGCAATCCCCCGAAGGGGGGCTGCAGGCCCGCGGCGAGGGCTTCCACCATTTCGGTGGTGAGCGCCAGCCGGTTGTGAATCTCGCCCGGGTCGACTCCTGGCTCGATCCGTCGGGCGGCCGTCTTGCCGAGTGAGCATGCCGCCCGCGCCGCGAGCAGCGTGCGGACCTTGTCGAAGTCGAGGAGTTCAAGCGTATGCCGGTCCATGTCGCCTCACGACCCGCGCGGCAAGGACGGTCGCGCGAAAAGAGCGTTCGTCCGAGAGCTCCGGGCCGCGCCCGGATCGACACCCTGGCGACGACCTTGGTTCGCGGAAGCCAAGCTCATTATCGCAGTGTCGGCGGCGAGCGGACCACAGCTTGGGGCAAAATGCCGTGCGGCGGCGACGACGCCTTCACCATGGCGGCGAGCGCCGGAGCAAGCTCGCGCTTCCAGGCTGCCGGGTCGACTCCGTAGTCCTTGTTGGTGAGCTTGCGCAGCGAACGCAAGCACTCCAGTCGAATGGCCGGGTCGTCGTTGTCCATGCCGTCAAGGAGAACTTGATAGATCCGCGGGTCTTCAGCTTTGAGCTCGCCGATCGCCTCGACCGCCGCGATCCGGCAGTCCTCGAGCGTGTCGATCGTCATGATTCGGGCGAGCGTCGTGGCATCCTCGGGCAACCCGACCTTGCCGAGAGCACGGCAGGCCTCGACGCGAATGACGGCGTTGTCCTTGTCGTTGACGGCTGACAGGATCGCGTTCCTGGCACGTTTGTCGCCCAGATTACCAAGACTTCTCACAATGACCGCGCGGGCAGCCACCGGCTCCTTGGCCGCCTCGAGCTTGGCGATCAGGACCTTGACGACCTCTTCCCTCTGGGCCGGGATGTCATAGAGCCCAGGTGCGCCCAGCTTGGCGTAGGCGATGTATCGGATGTTGGGGTCAGGATTCTCGCGGACCTGGCGAAGAAAACTCTGATACGTGGTTCCGATAAAGGGTGCGCAGCCTTGAGCCACCGCGACCCCGATGAAGGGCAGCAGAAGGAAGCGGCAGATCAATCGCGACCTCGATGCGGCATCCATGACCGACTACCCCGTATCTCCGGAGAAACAACGATCAAGCGCCGGGCGCCTGTGCGTCGGCCCGGGAGGAGAAGTGAAAAGAGCGCGTTTGCCGACGACAAGGCGAAGGCACACCGGGCGTCGGGACTTCGAGAGATGCTGTACGGGACTGGCCGGCATGTTATCCGGAAGCTCGGTATCCGCCAAGGGCAGGTCGTCAAGCTGGATGGCTTTTCGCCGCGACACGACCGGCAGAACCATGGCATGGCGGCAAGGCTCGCCTGCTGTTTCGAGAGCGTCATCGCCCTCGCCAGGTACCGGGGTAACCCTACCCGAACGGGGAGGCGGGTCAAACGGGCATGACCTCGCCCAGGTTGACTGGAGCACGGCCGACTCACCTGCCTTCTCGGCTCTTTGGAGAGACGGCCGTGCTCCCCTGACATCAGGCGAACGTCCGAGGCTCATGACCTGAGAAACCAGAGCGTCTGCCGATCGGACCGAAGCAAGGGTCGCTCACCTCGAGTCGACAAGCGAGAGCGCCGGAATCCATTTCACGGCGCTCCGCTCTAGTGCCCAAGGCTATGCCTCGGGCGCGATGTCACTTCTTCTTGGCCGGCTTCTTGGGGGCGGCCTTCTTCGCTGCGGGCTTCGGTGCACTCTTCTTCGCTTCGTTTTCTTGACTGCCATTGCGGTCTCCTCGTTGTCAAAGACATACTTGTTTGATCCCGACCGGCATGAATCGACCGGTCCCTGCGCCAATTCATACCAAATCTTTCAACATTTGGAAGAGGAACTTCGCAAGAAATGGTCTTTTTTTTTCACGGTGAGATGGAATTCGATGAGACTGCTCCAATGAAATCCGGATATCCTGTATCGTGCATGTATTTTATATTGACAATAGACTCTATCAATGGAGGTGACGCATACAGGCTCGCCACCCCTTGTTTTCTAGTGTGGATCGCGAACGGTGGAATATGCTTTGCAATTGCCGACTATTGAATTCGTCTCCGAGAGACGAGCTCAAGTTGAGTCGCACGACGAACTCGAAATATCTCCAAAAAATTTTGTTCGCGAATCGTTTTTTTGTGTTGTGTTCGGGATCGAGCGCGGGCAATCGCACCCTCGCGCGGTCTGTGTCCGGCATGGCGCGACGAGGATCGCGGCGACCGGAGACTCGGCTTGCAGGTGAGTTCGACTTCCGGCACAATGTCTGAACAAAGTATCAGAGAAGCATTCATAGGATCGTATCGAAAGCGAAAGGACGTCGAGGACGGTGCTCACCAAAGTTCGCGGAATCCTCCAGACTGTCGCCGACGAGTCGGTGACCCTCGTGATCGATCCGTTCGAGATCGAGGTCTTGATCCCCGAGCACACGCGCCGGCTGGTCCAGTCGAAGATCGGCGAGCCGGTCACGCTCCACACGATCTCTCTACATCGAGGGAGGCGCGATGGTGAGCCGGCTGGTTCCGCGGCTCGTGGGGTTCCTGTCGCCGATCGATCGCGAGTTCTTCGAGATCTTCTGCTCGGTCGACGGAGTCGGCGTTCGCAAGGCGCTGCGGGCGATGGTCCGGCCGGTGCGCGAGCTGGCCCGCACGATCCAGGACCAGGACGTCAAGGTTCTGGCGACCTTTCCTGGCATCGGCGAGGCGACCGCCGAGCGGATCGTGGCCAAGCTGCGGCGGAAGGTCGGCAAGTTCGCCTTGATCGTCGGCCAGCAGATGACCGACCAGGTGGCGGCCGAGGCCAACGGCGCGCCCGAGAACGCCGAGCCCGACGTCATTCGGGATACCTACGCCGCACTCCTCTCGGTCGGTCATACCGAGAGCCAGGCCCGCCAGGCGATCGACCGCGTCCTGGCCGGCAAAAAGAAATTCAAGTCCGTGGCCGATATGATCGAAGCGATCTACTTGCAAAGCCGATAGCGGTCCAGGCCGAACGCTCGAGGCCGGCGGGCGACCGGACTGGTCGCTCTCGCGGTCGATTGCCGGCCGGCCAGGACGAACGAGAGGATGGAGCGATGCGAGAGCCGAGCGAGGGAGCCGACGGTCAGGTGCGCGAGCCGACGATCAAAGGTAAGCCACGGACGGATCATCCGCCGGCCGGCCCGGCGAGCGACGCGCATTCCACCGATCCCGTCGACGAGAAGCTACGGCCGCAGCGGCTGTGCGAGATCATCGGCCAGCGCGCCGTCGCCGAGCGGCTGGAGATCAGCCTGGCGGCCGCCAGGAAACGGGGCGAGCCGTTGCCGCACATCCTCTTCGACGGACCACCCGGACTGGGCAAGACGACGTTCGCCACGGTCTTGCACAACGAGCTGGGCGTCGAGCTCAACATCACCAGCGGCGCGGCCCTCGACAAGAAGATGGACGTCATGCCCTTCCTGACCAACGCCGCGGAGGGCTCGATCCTGTTCATCGACGAGATCCATCGCCTGCCCCGCGCGGTCGAGGAATTCATCTATCCGGTGATGGAAGACTTCCGGGTCGACGTCGTGCTCGGCGAGGGAATGTCGGCGCGAACGCATCAATCTTCCCCTCAAGAAGTTCACGATCATCGGTGCCACCACCCGGAGCGGCATGCTCTCCGGCCCGCTCCGCGAGCGATTCGGCATGCACGAGCACCTCGAGTTCTACGACGTGGACGACCTCGCCAGGATCATCACGATCAACGCCGCCAAGCTGCGGTCGACGATCGACGCCGACGCGGCCTGGGAGCTCGCCGCGCGCAGCCGCGGCACGCCTCGAATCGCCAACGCCCGGCTGCGCTGGGTTCGCGACTATGCCCTGGCCCGCGCCGACGGACACATCAGCCTGTCGATCGCCCGCGATGCGCTCGACATGCAGGAAGTCGACTCCGAAGGGCTCGACAAGCAAGACCGCCGCTATCTCGAGACCTTGATCCGCGTCTTCGGCGGAGGGCCCACCGGCGTCGAGGCGCTGGCCGCCACGATGAACGTGTCGGTCGACACGCTCGAGGACGAAGTCGAGCCCTACCTGCTGCGCCGCGAATTCGTGGTCCGCTCGCCGCGAGGACGCCAGGTGACCTCCGCGGCCTATCTCCACCTCGGACTTCCCGCGCCCCCTCCCGAGCCGGACGACGAGCCGCTCCGAGTCCCAGCGACGGCTCTTCGATTGAGCCGTCGCTTCGCGAGGATCATGTCCGCTCATCGATCGGGCGTGACGTCGCGCAGCAAGCGGTCGCGGACGGCTCGCCATGCGGCTCGTCGGGCGGCATCAGCACGATGATCGAGTCGACGCCCAGCGAGTCGCACTGGTGAAGAATGTCGTAGAGCTGGCGAGCCGCCGTCTCCGGCGTGTCCAGTTCGAACCGACACGTCGTCGCCGGAAGTGCCTCGCCGGCTCGCTGCCCGAATGCGATCACCGCGAGCCGCGCTCGGCCGGCGAGGCCTTCCAGCTCGCTCGATCGTGTCGACGCGAAACGACGGGGTTCGGGGCGCATAGTGGACCGGCATCTGCCCGGGACTCGATGGGCTGGCGGATGACTCTCCTGCGATTCCCTCGACGATTGGCCGGCCTCCGAGCGCGTCCTCGAGCTCTGACCTGGGCACTGGGCCAGAGCGGAGCAGCCGCGGTGGGGCTGCGGTGAGGTCGAGGACCGTCGATTCCAGCCCGAGGTCGGTGGGCCCGCTGTCGATGATCAGGTCGATCCGGCCGTCGAGATCGGCCAGCACGTGCTCGGCGCGGGTGGGCGAGATCCGATTCGAGCGATTGGCGCTCGGGGCGGCGATCGGCTGGCCGACGCGCTCGATCAGCCCGCGAGCGACCTTGCCGGCGGGCACGCGCACCGCCACGGTGGTCTTGCCGGCAGTCACCACGTCGGGGATGACTGCCGAGCGCTCGAGGACGAGCGTGAGCGGACCCGGCCAGAATCGGCGAGCCAGGCATTCCGCGGCGTCGGGCCAGTGCTCGACGCAGACTCTGGCTTCGTCGATCCCGGCGACATGCACGATCAGCGGGTTGACCGCCGGCCGTCCCTTGGCCGCGAAGATCCGCGCGACCGCGGCGGGCTCGGTGGCGATCGCCCCCAGGCCGTAGACGGTCTCGGTTGCGAAGGCGACCAGCCCGCCCTCGAGCAAAAGCCTGGCCGCCGGCTGTCGATGGCGGCCGGGTCCGGATTCGTGGGGATCAACCTTGCACGTACGGCCGTGCACGAGCGGTGGCGTGACACGTGGTCCGGTCTGTAGTTTGGCACTGGTATTCAGCTTGTAGCGACGCGTAGTATGTCGATATCGTCGGCGGTACAGTCGGCGCAGCGGCCGCGGGGCATGGCGAGCGAGGGCGTAGGCCGTCAGGAGGGGCAGCGCGATGGTCGAGTCGGTGTAGCAGGTCACCGAGTCGGGAAGCGTGTCGGGGTCGACCTTGCCCCAGGTCATCGCCTCGCTGGCGGTCGCGCCCGAGAGGCCGCCGGTGTCGGGACGGGCGTCGGTGATCTGGAGGAAATAGTCGTGGCCGCTCTCGGCGAGCCCGAGGACTTCCTGGATCTGCGGCTCGGTCTGGAGGATGAAGTTCTTGGGGCTGCCGCCGCCGAGGATCAGGACGCCCGACTTGCCCCCGTCGCGCTTGGCGGCATAGACGATGGCGGCGGTCTCGTTGACGTCGCGGAGCGTGTCGATCTGGAGCTTGCCGCCTTGCAGGCTGAGGGCGGCCAGGTTCATGCCGATCGAGCTGTCGCCGGGGCTCGACGTGTAGATCGGCACGTCGGCCTCGAACGCCGCGGCCAGCAAGCTGGGCGACGGCCGGCCCAGCTCTCGGGCGCGGCCGTGAAGGTAGCGCCCGACCTGGTGGTGAAACTCGGCGGTCCCCATCGGCCGGGCGAACGATTCGTCGCGGATCAGCTCGCGGTAGAACAGCGTCGGTGTCGAGCAGGGTCTTGTAATCGAAGACGATGTCGTAGATCCGGATGACGTCGTTCTGGCGCAGCGCGAGGTCGTCGAGGTTGGGCCGGCTCTGATGCAGGGGCAGGTCGAGGGCGTAGTGGGTGTCGTGATAGAGGTTGGCGCCGGTCGAGACGATCCAGTCGACGAAGCCGGCCTTGATCAAGGGGATCAGGCAGCTCATGCCCAGGCCCGGCCGGCGTGAGCGCGCCCGAGAGCGTCAGGCCGACGGTGCAGTCGGGCTCGAGCAACTTCTGGGTGAAGACCCGGCAGACCTCGCGCAGCCGGCCGGCGTTGTAGCTCGAGAAGGTCTGGTCGATCAGGTCGGCGACGGCCTCGCCCCCTGACACCTCCGGCGGAGCGATCCGATGCAGGCTGATGCTCTCGAGGAAGTCCATGATTGCCCACTTTCAAGAGGGATGCCGCGATCGCCGCCCGGTTCCCAGTAGATACGGGCCACTTCCGATGTGCAGGGCCGATCGGCGAAACCATGCCGGTGCGGGTTCGTCTGCCGGCTCAAGGCAGCAGAATGGCGGCGGCGACGACGGTGGTCCAGAGGCCGTCCTTGTGGCCGACGGCGGTCTGGGTGACCTCCTTGGTCTTGTAGAAGACGTCGGCGATCTTCCAGATCTCTCGTTTTTCGTCCCACGAGCTATCGGGGTTGAACTCGACGCCGAGGACGGTGGCGAGCATCTCGGCGGCGAGGTCTTCGGCGTAATCGGCGGCGGTCTTGGCCGTCTGGCCGTAGGCGTGGTGCTCGGAGAGGTAGCCGAAGAAGCTTCGGTCGCGCGGAATCGCCACGCCGACGCTGGCGGCGACCAGCCGGTTGGGCTCGGCCGTCGCGTTCTCGCTCATCACGACATGGACGATCTGGCCGGGCTGGAGCTGCTTCAGCCCTTCGTCGATCGAGATTTCCTTGCAGTTGGGCGGGAAGATGCTCGACACGCGAACGAGGTTGTAGCAGGCGATGCGGGCGTCGCGCAGGGCCAGCTCGAAGCTGGTGAGTTTTTCGCGGTGGGTTCCCACGCCCTTGGTGAAGAACAGTTTGGTGGGTACGTACATCTTTTGCGTGACACCTCCCGGACCGGCCGACCAGAAGGGATCGTGCCGGATCTGACACACACATGAGTCGTCGTTGCGTCGCCCCCGCGCCGCCAAGATCACAGGTAGAATTATTATGGGATTGGCGGCCGGGCTTCAAGGCCATAACTTCGGCGTTCGTTTGCTCGCGTCATGGCGATCTTGTTCCGATCGTGGCTGGATTCGTGAGTTGCTGGTCTTCGACCCCGGAGTTTACCACGGGGAGCCGGACTGTGAACCGCGTGCCACCACCCGGGCACGCCTCGAAATCGATCGCTCCGCAGTGGTCCTTGACGATCCCGTAGCTGATCGACAGGCCGAGCCCTGTCCCTTTTCCGACCGGCTTGGTCGTGAAGAACGGATCAAAGATCCGGTCGCGGATGGCCGGCGCGATTCCGTACCCGTCATCCGATACACTGATCTCGATTGCTCCGCTCCGCGATTTTGTCTCGATCAAGACCCGCCCGCCGGCTGGGCACGCATCGATCGCATTGGAGATCAGGCTCTGCACCACCAGGTTGATCTTCGCGGGGAAGCAGGTCGTCCGGGGAACCGGGGCGAGGCTCATTTCGAGCGTTACCTGCCGCAAGTCGGCGAGGCTCTGCATGAGACGGACGGTCGTACCGATCCCAGCGTTCAGGTCGGCTTCCTGGAATTCGGCCTCTTCGAGATGCGCGAAGTCCCTGAGGTCCGCCACAATTTTCTGAATTCGCAAGAGCCCGCACCGCGACCGCTCCAGCAGGCTATCGAGGTTATCGAGCACATACGGCAGGTCGACCTCCTCAGCCAGATGGGAGATCTTCGAATGCAGGTCGTGCTGGTACACAGCCAGGGTTTGCTCGGCTTGCTGGTAGAGCCGGAGCAGGTCGTGCAGGCCGTGGACCTCGCGGTGGAGGATGACGAGATTATTGGTGACGAAGGCCAGCGGATTGTTGATCTCGTGAGCGACCCCGGCCGCGGTCTGCCCCAGGCTGGCCATCCTGGCCTGTTGCAGCATCCGAGATTGCGCCTGCTTCAGCTCCAGGTGGGCCTCTTTGAGCGACTCGTGGGCAAGCTGGCTGTCGCGGAGCGCCGTGGCGAGCTCGCGATTCGCCCGGCTCAGCTCCTGGGTGCGCTCGTCGACCTTGGCTTCCAGCGTGTCGTAGGCGCGCTTCAGCTCCGACTCGGCCCGCTCGATCTGTCCGCCGACACGGCCGGCGATCCGCTCGCAGATCACTCCGAACAAAACGATCGCCGCGGTCGCCAGCGCGGCCGATGAGATCGCGGCCGAGCTTGATCCCGCGGTCGTGGTGACGAGATGAGTGAGCCAGGCGACGACGCCCACGGTCGCCACGACCAGAGGGAGGAAGATCCTCAGCAAGCGAGCCCGAATCGACGGCCCGGACACGCGCTTGAGCGGAAACGCTTCCGGCCCGGCGGCTACGGCTAACCCCACGCCCAGAGTGAGAAAACAGAGGGCCGTGTTGAGCGCCATCGGGATCGACTCCGTGCCGTAGAGCAAGGCCGCGTTCGGGCTGAACAGATATCCGAGGCAGAACACCAGGCCGGTCATCCCCGCGGCCAGACCGCATGCACCCGTCGCATGTCCGAAGAGTTTTCGCTCTATTCGCCAGGCCAGCAAGAAGACGGCCGTCGCGGCGGCGACGAATGCAAGAGCGGTCGGTAGCGACATCCTGCCGATCGGAGCAAGCCCAAGCTGTCCGTGCCGGACGTGCAGGAACCAGTCATCCACCGAGAACCCAACACCCGTGGCGTACTCGCCCAACGTCAGCACGCCGATCGCACCGACCAGAGTCGCACCGACGCCGGCAATTCCGCGCGCCCATCGCCAGGCGCTGACGACGACAGCCAACCCCAGGCCAAGGACGACGAACGCCAGGGCGGTGTTGGGGGCCATCGGAATGTAGCTGGCGCGGAGCCCGAGCAGGATGGGCTGGTTCGTGGCCCAGCCCAGAAGGGCCGCTCCCCCGGCGAGGGCGACCAACGCCCCGCATGCCTGGACAGCGCCGGTGAGCGGGTCGCGAGGTCATGTTCATGCTGTCCACCGGCTCTCATCGATCGACAGTCGGGGCCGGGCCGCACAGAGGCCGCGGCCTCGGCATCGTTGCTCCCATCAAATCTATAGGGTTTCGGTGCGCACAACCATCGGCCACAGCTTCGTTCGCCCGTCTTCTGGGACTCGGCGCTGCTGCGCTCCTATATATATGGCTCGGTCGTCTTGCGCGCGGCCAAACCGCAACGCCGAAGTCTCACAATGCCTCTGATGGCAATTTGCCCCTCTCGACGACACAAGCTCTTGAGCCAACGCAACTTAACGGTTGTCGGATGAATAATCGGAATTGTGTGTTATCCCGTTATTCGGTAAGAGCTTAAGGGTTGTCGGATGAATAATCGGAACGGGACTGATCATGGTCCGATATCATTGCGGGATAACGGCTTAGTGGTTGTCGGATGAATAATCGGAATACGCAGCGCGATTTTTGTGGAAATCGCGCATGCGTGAGTGATGAATGCCCGGACGTGTGCTCAACGGCTTGAGATGGACAATCGCCGGCGGTACTTCTCTCGAGTGACGGTGATCGCGACGCCGTGCGTTCGAAGCTGAGGGGCGACGCGGTGGAGCTCGCGCGCGAAGACCGCGGGGGTTTTGGGCCAGCCGGCTGACTGCCGGCCAGTCTTCTTGATGATCTTCTCGGTGAGGTAGATGTAAAGCTCGCCGAAAGTCCCGCTCCATTCCGGAACGTGGGCCATCACGACGCTGGCGACCATCGAGTCCTCGACCGCTCCAATCGTCGCGGCCGAGCGATTTCTCAGGTAGCTCTTGAGGAACTCTTCCTCGGGCCAGCCCAGAGCGCGGCCAATGGCTTCGCCCCAATGGGCGAAGTCGGCCATGCGGGGCACCTTGGACAAGACGACCGAGGGAAGGTGCCGCCGGGCCAGGACGATGGCATCAAGCAGGCCGCCCAGGATCGCCGGATAGTCCGCCAGAAACGAGCGCCAGTACTCGGCTTCGGTGCGGCGGTGGGCGAAGCGAATCGCTCGCATATAAAGAATTAATGACCGGTCAATCAAGTCGCCGCGGGTCACAAAATCCGTGATCCCGTTGAGAATCATGGGCCGCATGGCGGCGAGATAGGTTAACTGGTCGTTGGTGTAGTTCGAGCGGTTGGCATGGCCGGCTCCGATGGCCAGCCGGCAGAGGGCATCCGACAGCCATGGCCTGAAAGGGCGGACGTTGTCGTACGCGAGCAACCAGACGTTGGCGGCGGTGATCATCAGGTCGCGGGTACTGGCGGGCTCGCCGAGCAGCGGTACTGCGTGGGGGTCGACGAGCAGCTTTGCCACCCGTGCCAACGTCGTTTTGGCAGCTCCCTGTTCACCCTGGAGGACCAAGGGCGGATACGGACCCACCGGGAGCGTGACCGCGGTGATCCACGCGACGAACAGGCGAAAGTCGCGTTCGTCGAGATTGACGTACGGCTTGAGCAGCTCGACCGACCCATCCGTTCGAGGCTCCGGCAAAGGCAAGAGCCCCGCCGGCCGGTGGAACTCGATTCCAGGTTTCTCGACGATCGTCCATCCGGAATCACGGATTTCGATGGCGCGGCCGGAAGGGTCGCCCATGTCGAGATAGGAGGCCGGCGAAAGTGTGGTGTGTTCCAGAGCAACCCGCACGGAGACCGGCCGGGCTGCGCCTCGAAACCGCGCCCGAGACTCCAGCACGGCGATCACGCGGCCCAGCGCGCTGGGAGACGGCGCTGTTCCATGATTCTGATAATAGGCATCGACGAGCCAATCTCGTAAAGGTGCCCCCTTTAACTCGTAGAAATCCTGGCGCCCGCCGACGGGCACTCTGACGTAATGCCGGCCGTCCGCCCCTCGATGGAGCGCCGCCTCACCGAGCAGCCGCAGCAAAACTTCGACCGGACCGGAGTCGCCGGCCGGCTTTTCCTCGATCACCGTGTTGTCTGCGATGGGCATCATGATCGTTGGCCTCGGGGTGACGTCTGCCAGCGCCGGCCACGAAACGCTGCGGCCGGCGCGACAGACCCGTCTGTCTCCCAAAACGATCTACAAATCGCCTCATTTTGGTGCGAGAAAATGAACGTCTCCGGCTTTTAGTTTGACGATCGCAGCGGCTGGAACTAAGGTTCTGAGGGCGCGGCCGCGCTATCTTCGCCAGAGTCGCTACAGGCGGCAGGGGCGCCCGGCAGAAGGAAGCCGCTCGGTTCCCCGGATCAGCCGCCGAGTGAGATGAACGCCGTTTCGTCGCCGAATCGGCAGTTGTCGTTGCCGCCCGGCCCTTTGGCGCAGCGACGGGGGCGATTCCGGGCCGGCTGGAGAAGCATGAAATCAACGATCGATCGTCAGGCGCGGCAGGACCTGTTTGAGCGATTGGATTCCCGCGCCGGTGACGTGGGTGCGAAGGACGCGGAGCTGCGCGAGGTTCGAGAGCCCTTTCAAGTGCGTCAGCCCGGCGTCCGTAATCCGGGTGCCGCTCAGATCGAGCTCGGTGAGGCCCTTCAGGCCCTTCAGATGCGCCAGTCCGGCATCCGTCACCGGGGTAAAGCTGAGGTCGAGCCCCTCCAGGGTGGTGAGCCCCTCCAGATGGACCAGTCCGGCGTCGGTGATCTTCGTGTCGCAGAGGTTGAGCCAGGAAAGATGAGCGAGCCCCCGAAGATGCGCCAGGCCGGCGTCGCTGATCCGGGATCGAGCGAGACTGAGCTGCTCCAGGCGGGAGAGACTCCCGGCGCGGCCAAGCTCTCGATCCGTGCAGGTTCCCGAGAAGGCTAAGTCGACCACGCTCACGAAATAATCGACGCCGAGAACATCCACTAACCAGGTCGGCGCCCACGACCCGCGTTTCTGAAGTAATCGGTCATCCGTCCATCCCAGGTCGTATCCGGCCGAGCCACCGGCGCGTTCAATCGCCGTCACCGTCTCGCGCTGGATTCGCGCACTGCGCACGAGCCATCCCAGCCAAACGGCACTCATCAAGACAAGGACCATCAGGCCGCGCACGCTGAAACGCACGTACCTTGGCCACGAACGCAAGATGCGGCCGCCGAACATGCGGGCAATTCTCCGGGATCGGATACGTTTCGGAGCGCGTTCGTCCCTCGACTCTGATCATACCAGGGACCGGCTCAGTGAGACGAATCGATCGCCGAGAGAGTCAATGGACAGCTTGTGATTCAACCCCGAGTCGTTCAAACGCGACCTCAAGCGAGTGAGGACACGTAGCGAGGATATCGATCGACTCTGAGGCGTGATGGGATTCTGGGAAAGCATTCTGAAATCTTTTATAATGGTCCGCAGGAGGACCTCGTCATGAGCACCCCGACAACGGCCCCGGCGGTCTCCGTTCTTGTCTCGCTCCCATCGGAGTTGGTCCGCACGATTGACACCTTGGCCAAAGGGCGCGGTCAAAGCCGCGAGCAATTCATCGTCGGTTTTCTTCAGCAACACGTGAGCGGCTCCGCGGCGTTGTTCGAGGAGGCCATGGCGCCGCTCGCCGAGGACTTCCGACAAAGCGGCATGACCGAAGAGGACCTGGACGCTTTGGTCGAACAGGAACGGCGGGCCATCTGGGACGAGAAACACTCGTGACCCGCAAGGCTGTTTTTGACGCGATGATTTTCCTTCAGGCCGTCGCCAACCCCTCGGGCCCGAGCGGAGCGTGCTTTGCCCATGTCCGCTCGGGGACGCTCGCGCTGATTACAAGCCCTGAGACCGTCGCCGAACTTCGAGGGCTTCTCACTCGCCCGAACATCCGAAAGAAATTCCCGCATTTGACTGACGAAGTGGCCCAGAATCTGATCACAGAGGTCGAGCGGATCAGCACGTCCCTCGACGGCGTTCCGCGCAGGTTCGAGTACCCGCGCGATTCAAAGGATGAGCCCTATGTCAACCTTGCGATCGCGGCCAACGCCGACTACCTCACGAGCCGCGACAGAGACCTACTCGACCTCATGAAAGACCCGGACTTCACGACGCGTTTTCCGGGCATTCGAGTGCTGGACCCAGCGTCGCTCCTCCGCGAGATCGAACTGACGCTGGGACGCGAAAAGGACGCGTAACCGAGACCCCGGCGGCTTCGGGGAGCGGCGCCGGTTGGGTAGGTCGAGTGATACCAGTCGATTCGACGGGACGATCCTGGCGGCTCGATCGGCGCTATGGTTAGTGTGCGATCTCTAGATTCGGCAGAGCCTGCTTCAACTCCTCCATCCCAGCGTCGGTGACCTGCCCGTCGTAGAGGTCCAGGTAGGCAAGATTCGTCAAGCCCTTGAGATGCACCATCCCCGCGTCGGTGACGACCGTGGCGCCGAGAAACAGCTCGGAAAGGTTCGTCAGCCCCTCAAGATTCACCAGTCCGGCGTCGGTGATCTTCGTATTACGGAGGTCGAGCATGGAAAGGCCAGCAAGGCCCTTCAGGTGCGCCAGTCCGGCGTCCGTGACCTTGGTTCCCTCGAGGCCGAGGTTGGAGAGCTTGGTCAATCCTTTCAGGTGGACGAGTCCATTATCGCTCACCTGGCTGTCGTCGACGTAGAGCGCCGTGAGGTTGGTCAGTCCTGACAGACGTTCTAGACCTGTGTCTGTGATCCGAGGGTCGTTGAGCGTGAGGGTGTGAAGGCAGGTTAGCCCCTTCAGATGCGCCAGCCCGACGTCGCTCACGGGCCATCCGTCGATTTCCAGTCTTTGTAGCTGGGTCAGGCGCCCGACCTGAACGATCTTCGCCTCGGTTGGCCCGGGAAGCCAGACGGACGTGACGTGACCGAAATAGTCGACTCCAACGAGATCCACGAGCCACCATGGCGCCCAAGGTTTTCCTCCCGGAATATCGTTCCCGTTGCTCCACTCCCAGTCATAAGCGACGATGCCGCCGGCTGTCGTAATCGCCGCCACGGCCTCGCGCTGGATCCGCGCGCTGCGGACGGTCCAGCCCAGCCCGGCTCCGATCACGAGCACCCAGACGATCAGCCGCCGCACGCTGAATCGTAGGTACCGTCGCCGGGGACGCGAGATGGGTCCGGCCAGCATCGAGTCCGCTCCGCAAAAGGACGGAAGAATGAGGGCGGAGCAGTGGGCCGACCGGCATGTTGGCCACGCTCGAAGATTGGGTGGCTTCTGGACCGGGCTGACGCCCTCAACTGCGATCATAACAGGAATCCGCCGGTTCGCAGGAATTGTCTGGGGCGTAACCCGAGGAAATTGACCATCGTTCGAGCGTGCTCTAGCATCATCCGGCATGAGGATATGGGGCGCGATCACAGCAGTGGCACGAGCGTTGGCCGCCAAGTTTCGCCGCAAGCCGGTGCCCGCCATGATCGGCGAACCGCCGTCGGCGCGCGGAGTGGCTGCCATCCCGAGAAACTCTGCGGATCACGCTGTCCAGTTCGCCCTTGAGTGGGCCGATCGACTGGAAGTCTACGTCGAAGGGCGGATGCATGCTCTCGACATCCCCGAGAATCAGATTGGCCATGGTGATCCGGATCGAGGAATCCCTTGGCGCGTCTTTTTCCCGTACGCGACGACCGGCGGCAGCGTCATGGGTCACAGGATCGGCGTCAATAGCGGTGTCCTGAATCCCGAGCTCCTCACCAAGCCCTACGGGCCGAAAGCAGCTATGGTATGGGCAAAATCTCGGCTTCGCGATAGGATCGATGCGGTGATTGCCCACGAGCTACAGGAAGCCTTGGGCCTATCTCATGCGGAAACCGTAAGACGAGCGGCTGACACGGGGCTGGCGATCACGGAAGGGGCGCGCGGAATCTTGCGCACCATTGCACGAACGGAGCGATCGTGATGGTTCACCGGCTGACACTCGGGCATCTCGACCCCTCGGCCGTCACGCGCGACGGCGGGGCGGTCGTGTCGAAACCCCTCGATATGAGTTCTGTCCATCGGCTCCTCGTAGAGCTGGGCCGTGCCGACGAGGAGGGAGAGTGGAAGCTCGACGGTGATGACGTGCGATTTCATGACGGCTATGTCGTCGTACCCTGGCAGGGCGGTTGGCGCAACCTGGTTGCCGAGGAGTTTGCATTGCGTCTCCACCGGGAAACCGGCTGCAAGATCGCCGACTTGGAGCATGGGCGAATCATCGAGCCCGAGCAGCTCCAGGGGCTGAATCGCACAGCCGCTGCGGCACAGCGAGCCCCGGCGAGTTAAACCACTCGCCCCGCGCGGTGCCAGCTCGGCGCAACCGCAGTCGCTGCGGGCAATGGACGTGGCTGTCCCGTCTTCGAACTCCACCACTGTCGACCTCTGGGTCAGTCGTCGCGGGATTGTCATCGGGCCCGATGCTTGGTGACGCCACCAAGATGATTTCGAGGCGACTCATCACTCTTTCATCAGGTCGACGCCCATGAGATCGACCAGCCATGTCGGCGCCCACGGTTTTCCGCCGCGAATATCACACCCGTTGTTCCGCTCCCAGCCATATTTGACCGAGCCGCCGGCATCGCGTATCGCCGCGACTGCCTCACGCTGGATTCGTGTGCTGCGGACCAGCCAACCAAGCCCGGCCCCGATTACGAGCACAAGGACCATCAGGCCGCGCACGCTGAAACGCACGTAACTTGGCCACGAACGCAAAATGCGGCCACCGAACATGCGGGCAATTCTCCGGGATCGAGACGTTTCGCAGCGCGTTCGTCCCTCGACTCTGATCATACCAGGGACTGGCTCAATGAGACGAATCAATCGCCGGGAGATTCAAGGAACTGCTTGCGAGGGCCGGGTCGCACTCGTACGCGGAGTCCCCGTGGCGTGACGTCCGGGCGGCCGCGACTTGGCATCCAGGCAGGACACGCTGTCGACATGACATCGGTCGCAGTCCTTGCGGAGACACTCGGTCGCGTTCGGAACGTTGTGCTCACGTCTCCGGCTCGCCCGTTTCATCATCACCCGCGTCTTCCTCGATGCCGAATTCCTCAGCCAAGATGTTCTCGATGTCGCGCGCACCGCGCAGTACGCGAACAATCTCGATGCCGCCGGCAACGGATCGGTAGATCGTCGCGCTCATGGCCGAATCGATTCGCCGGCCAGGCCTTCGCGCGCTTCGCGCTCGATGGAGCTCCATTCCTTTCGGGTCATCTTGACCGCCGGTCCTTGCAGTCCATCCAAGAGCTTGGCTTCGAGCTCTTGTTTGGCGCGCCGCTTTTGCGCCTCGCGAATCAACGCGCGCAAATATTCGCTCGCCGAGGCATACCCTTCTTGCGCCATCTGGGTTTCGACGAACGTCTTCATCTCATCGGGAAGCGAAATGTTCATCGTCGTCATCACGGTCGTCCTCCTGAAAAACCATCTTATCCGTCATGGCAAGTATTGCCAAGCGAGCTTGCCGCATCCTCCACGATTGTCACGACCGGACGATTCGAGCGAGCGCTCTGCCGTGGAAGATGGTTCGCCAGCACCTCTGGCACGCTCCGCTTGTGTGGCCTCGCGTCGGCTTCGAGTGGCCAGATGGAGCAGCTAATCCGCGAGAACGGCGACGACTCCGGTAGTCTGAAGGCCCATGGAAGTTGGCGGGCCTGAGGAACTGGCCCGAAACAACTTCCCGATCTCGGCCAACCTGGGGCTCACGCCACCAGGCTGTATGATGTCGCCGCGTCGCGGCTGGGAACAGAATCGGAGGCGGTCGGCCAACCTGGGGCTCACGCCACCAGGCTGTATGATGTCGCCGCGTCGCGGCTGGGAACAGAATCGGAGGCGGTCGGCCAACCTGGGGCTCACGCCACCAGGCTGTATGATGTCGCCGCGTCGCGGCTGGGAACAGAATCGGAGGCGGTCGGCCAACCTGGGGCTCACGCCACCAGGCGGTCGCCGACCACGGCGAGGCCGTCCGCCTCGACCCCAAATCCGCATGGGCCTGATTCGATCGCACCGTCACCCGGTTGATTCTCTGCCAAGATGACGATTCTCACCCGGCTGATCGACGACAGAGCGAGGGTTCAGATCCGTTGAAATATCCCTCAAGAATGGCGGGTTGCGATCGTACCCCAGGCGAGGTACAATCGGACCCGAGGTGAACCCATGGCAAAGTCGGAAACGATCCGAGCGCGCGTTGAACCGAAGTTGAAGGCAGAAGCCGAAGGCATTCTCGACAGGCTCGGCATGAATCCGAGTGAGGCCATCCGCATGTTCTATAAGCAGGTGGTGCTGCGTAAGGGATTGCCATTTGAAGTCGTGATACCCAACGCCGAGACTCGTCGCGCAATCGAAGATGTTCAGGGAAGGCGCGGGCTGAATCGCTACAAGGACGCCAAGGAACTGGCCAAGAAACTGGGGATGTGACGACATGGCCACGGGCGGCGGTGTGACGCCTCGGGCTCTTGTCACGACCAAGTCGTTTGAACGCGACCTGAAACGACTGAGAAAACGCGGTTTCGAATGAATTGGCAGATGCAGGACGGTGGTCTGATCATCGGACGGATCGGACAGATCGGACGCGGCGGCCGGCGTGCAATGCTTCGTCGGCAGGCCAACCAAACGCATCCCCTCGCCCGCGGCGGTCGACGACGCGGTGGCGTTGGCCGCGCAAGGTACACAACCGCTTGCGGACTGGGATTCTATCCTGCAACCGCCGGGGAGCGAACTCGCAATCGCGGAATACAAGAATTCTGCTGCTTAAAGACCAGCCCCAGCGTTCGCGTCCACGGTAGGCGCCCCAATAATCGCCACCGCAAACCGAACTTCCAATAGCCAGACGTTGACACGTGGGTTCGAACCAGGCAGCGGAGCCGAGCCGATGAACATTGATTCGCCAGCCGACACCCGCGCCGTTCACCGGCCATCGAGAGATTACCTCACTCTGGCTGCCCTGGGAATGGGTATGGCTGTACCTTTTCTGTACTACGGCGTTCAGATCGCTGCCGCGCCGTACTTTCCCGGCTACAGCTTTATGAGTCAGGCTGCAAGTCTTCTGGGGTCCGACCACTCGACTCATCCATCGATCTTCAACGCCGGTGTGATCGCCACGGGCATCGCGACACTCTGCGCCGCCGTCGGCTTTTTCCGTGCACTACAGCGTCTTGGTGCGAACCCAATCTTGACGTGGATGACGTCAATGGCGCTCGTTGGAAGCGCCATCTCGAGCCTGTTGGCTGGGTATTTCCCGCTGCCTGACCCGAGGCACGTCGGCCACCCAGCCCTGCTCGTTGCTATGATTTCACTGCCGTTTCTCCTCGCTGCTGCGCTGTGGAAGGAGCGTGATCAACGACTGATGAAGGCGTATCTCGCGGCAACCATCGTTGTCCTTGTCGTGATGATACCGATCATGTCTGGGGTGACCAACTACGACACGCGGGCGTACAGCGGGCTTCTCCAGAGAATCTTCGCGTTCACTGTCTTTCCGCCCATCGCCGTGTGCGCACTCTTTCTCACGAGACGCGTCACTCGTGTGGCGCAACGGACGACGACCGACCAGGTGATCCCAATCCGGTCATGGGACCCGTTCGTTTCACGATGACGCCAACGCCCGCAAGCCACGTGACAGAGAGCGTCAGCATCCCTCCGCCCAGGGCGCCCAGCACGTGTGGCAGAAGGACGATCAGCGCGTAGACCAGGCTGTCGGCCGGCTGGTGTGTCCACACGACAAGAAACGTTCCATACGGCGGCCGTCCCAGTGCATAGCTGGCGAGAGCCGCGTAATCGATCCAGAGTGTCCAGAGCGGAGCCGCCGGGCTTGGCGTGGCGTACGAGGGACCATTGGGCCAGTACGCGAGATACCCAACGGTCTGGACCCTCGTGAAAACCATGGCCTCCAGATAAGACCAGAACACGAGGGAGCCGACCGCCACGAACCCCACCCAGAACGCGCGGGCCCGCGAACGTCGCCAGCTCCGGATCAATCCATACAGCCCCAGTTGCACAAGCAGGCCGCCAGGAGTAACACCGACCGGAAGCCACGGCGGCTGAGCCGGAAGGGAACTCCACGCGGCAGCCCATGCAGCAGCGTTGGCAACCAGGATCCCGGCGATCGCGAACTGCGTGAAGACCGCCCGGCGGGACCGTCCAGACCACCCCAAAGACAGGCCCAGAAAACCACCGATGAGCGCCATCAAAAACTGCGGTAGAAATGCACACACGGCAACCGTGACCAGCATGACGGGATCCTCGGGGCCGCGTTTCAGCACTGAGAAACCAAAGTGCGTGAGAAGGAGGTCGTCGACGAACACGGCGTACGCCTCCCACAGCGAGCCCACCCATGAGTCAGGCACGCGGGCGTACAGAAAAGACGTCAGTCCCAGCAGGCCGCCCAACTCGAGCCCAGACCAGAATGCGTAGAGCCGCTGCCGGCCCCGACTGCAAACCAGGCAGAATAACCCAACCTGGACAACCACGCCGATCAGGAAAGCCCCTGCGAGCCTCCATGGCAGAAACTCGTAGATCACACGTCCGACGGCCATGTTGAGAGCAACGATCCCAATCACGCCCATGAGCATGGCAATCGAGGATCGAGGCAGCTTCATGGCGAAGGCTCGGCGAAAGGGAGTATGGGTCGAAATTGGTGTCAGTTCATCTTTTGGACAAAAAAAAACGAACTGACACCAATTCGCCTTTCGTTAAATCGGCAATCCGGGCGATAGCATCTGACAATTGTAACGGGTTGGATTCAGGATTCAAGGAGCGTGGCCGGTGACGGATTGCCGAGCGGCTTCCTTGTGCTGTGGTTCTGTTGGTGTGCTCGCTCGGCGGCCACAGGCCGCCGAAGACGCTGCGCACGCGGGCCGCCCGCACCGATCCGACTGATCAGATGCGGCGGCCGGCCTGGTACCTCAGGCTAGGACTGCGCCTGGGCAACTGCAAGGCACTCTCTGGCTGCAAAGCTGCGCTACCAACCAGCCACCCTAGCGCCGGCAAGAAACGTGGGACTGATTGCCGGCAGAGTCTGGATCTCGCCATCGTCTGCGATTGCAAGGGGGGTTCAGCAAGTCGCGGTTCGGCATCATCGGATGGTGACACGTCTGTTTGCACTGTGGTCGCATCTGGGCCAAAACAATTCTGGGGGCGGGGCGACGTTCTCGTTTGCTCTTCCGATCCATCGAATTCAGCGTCCCTGGACGGAGCAAGACATAAACGAACAAATAAATAAGATATTTGCGGTGGATGACGACGCGTCCGTGCGCAAGAGCCTGGCGCACATCCTGCGATCGGCAGGATATCACGTCGAGACCTTTGCGAACGCCGCCGAGTTCCTCGCTCAAATGCGCGTCCAGGAGACGCCCGGTTGCCTGGTGCTCGACATCCAGTTGCCCGGCCTGAGCGGGCTGGAGCTAGACCGCGAGCTGCATGGCGGGTTTTACCAGCGGCTCACCGCGCGGAGCGCAACGTGATGGCCCTGGTGGTCCAGGGCTTGCGCAACCAACAGATTGCCAATGAGCTGGGAATCGGGGAGAAGACGGTCAATGTCCACCGCGGTCGCGTGATGTCCAAGATGCAGGTGCGCTCGGTGGCTGAGCTTGTCAGGAAAGCCCTCGCGATCGGGGTCGCCCTGGAGCCGGCCGACAACCCGGTCCACGCAGGTTGATGCCTGTTGGGGGCAGGCCGCGCATGAGACCAAAGTCCAATAGCAGCGCGGCAGCGACCCCGGTAGGGTTACCGGCACAGAGGTTATCGGGCTTCGTCAATGCCAGGGGTGGGCAGCCCGCAATCGCCTCTGCACCGATCACATCGATCACAATAAGGGTCGCGCCATGAGCATGAGAAACCAACGATTGACCGGAGTGGTGCTGGGATTCATCGTCGTGTGCGGCGGCAACGGGCTGCGGGCCCAGGAAGAGCGGCACTTCCGTCCCGAGCTCGAGCAACTGCGGGAAACGGTGTCGGAGCGGCTTGAAGCCGTGGCCGACAAGCTCGGCCTGACCGACGAGCAGAAGACCAAGATCCGCGATGCCCATACGGCCTTCGCGGAGAAATACCAGACGTTCCGGCGCAGCGCCGCGAACTGCTTCAGTCCGAGCTCCAGGCACTGGGCCGGGTTCTGACTCCGGAGCAGCGCGAGATCGCCAAGGAATACGTCGAGGACATCAAAGCCGCCGTTACGGGGGGCGACGGGAGCGACATCGGCCCGATCCGCGAGACGCTGGCCGACCGCCTGCGCGCCGCGGTCGCCAAGCTCGATCTGACGCCGGAGCAAAAGACGAAGATCCGCGAGGCTCACGCGCCGTTCGCCGACAAATATCGCGCGCAGCGGGCTGAGCATCATCAACTGGTGCAGGACGAGCTCAAGTCGGTCTCCGAGCTGCTGACACCGGAGCAGCGTGAGAAAATGCGGAACTTCATCGAAGCCCGCATGATGCACGCTCCCGCGGCCCAATCGGTGGCCCATCGAATCCGCGGTCTGGCTGAACACCTGGGGATCAGCTCCGAACAGCTCGCAAAGATTCGCGAGGCCCATCGCAGCTTCGAGGAACAGTACGACACGCTTTTTGACCAGCGCAACCAACTACTCCAGGAAGAGCTGAAGGCCATGAGCGGGATCCTGACGCCGGAGCAGCGCGAGAAGGTCACGAATTTCTTCGCGGACCGGGTCGTGATGGTTGGCGGCGATCTCAGCCGGCTCGACGAGGCAGCGATCGCGCAGTTGCGCGAGACGATTGCCGAGCGGCTCGAGGGCGTTGCCGACAAGCTCGGTTTGACCGACGAGCAGAAGACCAAGATCAAGGAGACTCACGAAGGCTTCATCCCGAAATATCGCGCCCAGCGCGACCAGCGCCGCGAGCTGCGCCAGAAGGAGCTTGATGCCCTCTCCGCGCTCCTGACGGCGGACCAGCGCGAGAAGGTGAAGGACCTGATCGGAGACCGGTACGAGGTGCCCAAAGGCAACTGACCGCGCAGCACGAGCTCGCGAGTGCGTAGTGATCAGCCGCGGCCGGCACGATCGAGAACCATTCCCGAGTCGTCACGGCCGCGGCTATTTACTGCGCAGGAAGCTCAGCACGGCCTGATTGAACGGGTCGGGCTTCTCCATGTTGACCATGTGACCAGCGTCCTTGATCACCACCTTGGCCGATCCGGCGATCCCCTTTTTGAGCGTCTCGATCGTCGCCTTGATCTGGGGTACATCCCGGTCGCCGAGAATCAGAAGCGTGGGGACCTTGATCTCACCGAGCCGGCTGGCGGCGAGCGGCTGCGGGGATCGCTGCAGGACCGGGTTCTCCAGCCAGCAATGGGCGTTCTCGCGGGCCATCTTCTCGAGACTGGGCACGAGCCGCGCCTGCTCCATGGCAGGAGCCATGAAGGGATCCTTGAGCCAGAGCGCCGTCGCCTGTTCCGGCCCCTCGTCTCGGGCAGCCTTGATGATATTCCACATCCGGAGATCGGTTTCGGTCCCGTCCGGGGGCTCGTAACCTGAGAGGCCCGGGCCCGCGAGTGTCAGCGAGCTGACCCGCGCCGGATGGGCCAGGGCGAAATCGAGCGCAATCCGACCCCCGAGTGAAAGCCCCACGATGTGGGCCTTATTCACTTTGAGGTAGTCGAGCAGCCCGGCCAGGTCGTCGGCGTCGGAGTACAGCACGTCGGGTCGGAACGAGCCGCCGTAGCCGCGGACGTCGTAGCGGATGACGCGGAACTGCTGAGAAAGAGCAGTGAATTGATCGCTCCACATCCGGCAGTCCAGTTGACCCCCGTGGATGAGCACAACGGCTGGTCCGGTTCCCTTAACCTCATAGAACAGGCGCGTCCCCTTGACGGGGGCGAACCCGTGCCCGCTATCCTCGGCTGAGCGGGCGCTCACAGTTCCGGCTGCGACGGCAAACACCACCGCAGCGAGCTTGGCAATGACCCACTGCGTCCTGTTCATGGTTGTGTCTCCGCGTTAAGACGCTCGAGTGAGTGCCGTTAGAGGAGCGGCTTTCGGAAATGGATCAATCGTCCCGTTTCGGTGTAACCGAGCGCAGTGTGAGCGAACAGGCTGACGTCGTTTTCGACGAGACAGTCGCTGGCCATCTCGGCATATCCATCGGCTGCGTGCGTCTCCGCGGACAGACCGGGCCAGAGCGCGTCGCGCATCCGCGTCCACTCGGCGTCATCCGTGGCGGCAACTCGTCGGACATTCATGGTGCTTCAATATTAACCACCGGGCGCCTTGAGCGCACGTCGAATTCAGGTGGACATGGCGAAATGAGCCGGTTCGACCACAGCCTTCAAAATAACCGGAATCATGCTATTTGACTTCGTGAATTCGGTGTGCCAACCTGACACCTGCGCGATGTATTGGTTGAACCGAATTCGTGGAAAGACAAGGTCCCGGCAACATGGCCTTCCCGTAGCAAACGGACAAAAAACAACGCTTAGCCGGCGGACGACCCGGTCGGAGCGGTCGAAGCTTGGCCCCGCGCTGGCTTTCGTTGACCTCAAAGTCGTACTTGCCATAGGGGTTGATATTCTCGCACCGGCACGGCGACAGGTAGGCCAGGTCCGACTCCTGGACGGCATGGCCTTCGCGGCGTAGCTGGTCGATGGCCGCTGCCATGTAGACCGTGTTCCAGGTGATCACGCAGTTGGTGAGAGATTCAAGCACATCGCCTGATGCTCCTGTTCTTCCTCCTGTTTCCGCCGGATCTTGCCCCGGTTGGCGAAGAACAGGAACTCTCGCAGGGAGTGCAGTGATTGCCCCTTATTGAGCTGGGTGTTGATGCGCCGCCCGCTCCTGGAGCTGCCCCGCGGTGTCGATCAGGTGCCGGATGCTCCGGCCCAGGCGGTCGAGCTTCCAGACAACCAGGGTGTCGCCCCGGCGGAGATGTTCGAGCGTCTGGTCGAGCCCCGGCCGCTCTGAGCGGGCGCCGCTGGTGGTGTCGGTGAAGAGCTTATCACAGCGGGCGCGGTTCAAAGCGTCGGTCTGGAGGTCGAGGTTCTGCTCGGTGGTGGAGACGCGGGCATAGTCGATGAGCATGGGTAGGACCATCCTCGTCGTCGGATCGTACCGAATCTCATTTCTCAGGTGAGGATTGTGGGACGTTGATTTCGGAACGGCTTTTCGGTCGCTATGCTGGGCCTTTGGAAAGGAATTCAAGGGTGAACGGAGGTCGTCCTGAAGAGGTCCCAATTCGGGACGCGACGTCGCTTCTTCAGGGGCAAGCATCAAATGCATCCATCAATGCTATCGGGGCAGAGATGTCAAAATCGACGCCCGACGAGAAAAACTTTGGTTCATCGATCGGAACACGTCGTCTTCTTGGGAAGAGGGGAAACGACGTTCGCCCATGACTCAAGACGCGACAGGAATTCTGGAGCCGTTCCGCAAGTACCTCAAGGTGCTGGCCGAGCTGCACCTGGACCGGAAGTTGCGCGGCAAGCTCGACCCCTCCGACGTGGTGCAGCAGACGATGCTGCGCGCCTACTCGGCCCTGGGGGAAGTGCGCGACCCCCGGCCCGAAGTGCTGGTCGCCTGGCTGCGGCGGATCCTGGCCAGGACACTGGCCGATGCGGTCAAGCACTACGAGCGTGACAAGCGGGATGTCGCCCTGGAGCGGTCGCTAGAGGCCGACCTGGACCGTTCCTCGTCGGGGTTCGCCGCGTGGCTGGCCGCCGACCAGACCTCGCCCAGCGGGCGGGCGGAGCGGAATGAGGAGCTGCTGCGAATGGTCGAGGCCCTGGCGGAACTGCCCGACGACATGCGTGAGGTGGTCGTGCTCAAGCACTGCCAGGGCTGGACTCTACCGCAGATCGCCGAGCGGATCGGCCGAAGTGTCCCCTCCGTCGCCTCGCTGTTGCGTCGGGGCCTGGAAGAGTTGCGAAACCGGTTGAAGACCAGGGAGTGACCCGTGTCGACGCCCAACGACCCCACGTTGTCCCATGACTCACTCGACGCGGTCATCGCCGGTTACATGCTGGCGATCGAGGCCGGCGAGGTTCCCAACCGCCAGGAACTGATCGACCGACACCCCGAGCACGCTGACGCTCTCCGTGCCTTCTTCGCTGACCTGGATCGCATGGATCGCGTTGCCTCCCCTCTGCGCATCGCCGACGGTCTGGATGCAACGGGCGCAGTCGAGGTGAATGGCCACACCGCGCTGCCGACCGTCCGCTATTTCGGGGACTACGAACTGCAGGAGGAGATCGCCCGCGGCGGGATGGGGATCGTCTACAAGGCCCGTCAGGTGTCGCTCAACCGCCTGGTGGCGCTCAAGATGATCCTCGCCGGCAGTTTCGCGTCGAGCCGGGATATCCAGCGGTTCCGCGCCGAGGCCGAGGCCGCCGCGAACCTTGACCATCCCCACATCGTGCCGATCTACGAGGTCGGCGAACACGACGGCCAGCAATACTACTCGATGAAATTCGTCGAGGGGACCTCGCTGGCGAAGCATGCACGGGGCGATCCGCGCCGGGAAGTCGAAGGAATCGTCGCCGTGATCCGGGCCGTGCACCACGCGCACCAGCGCGGGGTGTTGCACCGCGACCTGAAGCCCTCCAACGTCCTCGTCGATTCCCAGGGAACTCTTCTCGTCACCGACTTCGGCCTGGCAAAGCGACTAGCCGCCGGAGATCGATCGTTCACCGAGGCCGGCCAGGTGCTGGGCACGCCGAAGTACATGGCTCCCGAGCAGGCCGCCGGCCGAAAGGACCTGTCCGTCGCGGCCGACGTTTACAGCCTGGGCGTGATCCTCTACGAACGGCTCACCGGCCAGTCCCCCTTCACCGGCGACAACGCCCTGACCCTCCTGCGGCAAGCCCGCGAGTCAGACCCCCCGCGGCCCTCATCGATCCGGCCGGGGCTCGACCGCGACCTGGAGACGGTGGTCCTGAAATGCCTGGAGAAGGAACCGGGGCGGCGCTATCCGTCGGCCGAGGCCCTCTCTGACGATCTGGAAAACTGGCTCACCGGCCGTCCCATAACCGCCCGCCCCGTGGGCCAGACCGAACGAGCCTGGAGGTGGTGCCGGCGGAATCCTGCCGTCGCGTGCCTGCTCGCTTTGACCCTCGTAGCCTTGGTCTCGACAGCAGCCGTTTCGACGGTTTTCGCAGTCTCTCGGACGCAGGCGGAACAACGGCTGACCGCGGCTTACAAGGACTCGGAGGAGCGCCGTATCGAGGCCCAGAACAACGCGGCAAATCTCGTGCTGGAGCAAGCTTCGGCACGGGCGGAGAATGAAGAGCCTGTGGAAGCCTTGTTCCGGCTCGTCCGAGCACTCGAGTTAGCGGCTCCCGATCATGCCCAGACTCAGCGATCGATCCGATGCGCTCTTGCGGCGACGATGACGAAATTCCCCGAGGTGGCGAGGCACCTCGATCCTGACGACCAGTTCGTCTCCGCCGCATTTAGCCCTGACGGTCACCTCTTTGTCACCGGCAAGCAAGACGGCCACGCACGTATCTGGGAAACGGAATCTGGCAAACTGCAAAAGGATATCCCCATGTTCCGCGAGGGATCGTGTGAGGCTATTGCGTTCAGGCCCGATGGTACCGCCTTCGCTGCCACGAACGGATCGGTAGTTCGGTCCTGGAGTCTGAGTGGAGACAGGCCGTTGGGGCCACCCATTCCTAGCTGGATCGGAAAGGCCGAATCGCCAGGTAAGGCCCGCGTGAGTTTCACCGCCGACGGAAAGTCTATCCTACAGGTGGCGGGATTTTGGCCTGACACGATAGTGAAGGCGCAACTCTGGGACGTTTCAACCGGCCAGCCGCTCGGCCCTGCGATCACGCGGAAGTCCTCTCTCCTGTTCCCGGGAAGTGACGGATACGTGATCGCGAGTGGAATGGCCCCGGCGGTCGGTGACGACGTCAAGGCTGAGGTCGAGTTGATCGACGTCAGAACAGGTCTTCCCATTGGTGATCCAATACGCTGTGACGGCGGACGCGGGAGCGCGGCACTCAGCACCGACAACCGCTTGATTGCCGTCCGGTATCAAGGCGACGTGACGGTGTACGACGCGAGGACCCGACAGCGGCTAAGCATACTCTCCCACGATAGGGGCGGGCCGGGCGACTCCAACATATTGTTCAGCCGTGACGGGCATACACTGCTGATCTCGGAAGAGAGCTTCGTCTCTTTTTGGGACGTCGAAACGTGGCGCAAACGGACGACCGTCACCATACCGTTTGGCGTCGATGCAACGATGGCTTTCCCGTGGGATCCCGACAGGCTGGCGCTTATAGGGTCAAATCTTGGCAACGCCGGCATCGTGGATACCTCGTCGGGTCGTCTGCTGGACGTCGGCAATTCTTGGTGGCGGCCCTGCGCGTTCGATCCGACGAGCGCCACGTTGCTACAGTCGTGCTTTAGGCCCGTTGACCGCAGGGAGGCCGTTGACCGCTGGGAGCCCAGGCTCTTCGATTCAAAGCTTTGGTCTCTTTCGCCAGTCGAGGGTTCCGTGGCGGTAGTTCGTCTGTGGGCGGAACTCGTCGCACGATCGGAGTATCATGGCGGCGAGCAGCCCAGGCCACTCGACGAACCGAGCTGGCAAGAGCGGCGGCGCGCGCTGGAGCGGGAGATCGAAGGAGCCACAGTCTCCGAAGGTGTGCGACGGATCGCGTCTGATCGGCTCTATTGGCTTCGGTGTGAGTTGGACTTGGCTCAGGGTATGTTGTACGAGGCTCAGCCGACACAAAGGTCGAGGGACGCCGTGGAGATCCTGACGCGCTTGATCGACGCCGAGCCCGGGCAATGGCGCCACCGCCAACGACTGGGCGAGGCTCTCGGAAGGCTGGGCCGGTATCGGGAAGCCGCGTCCGCCTTTCAACAGGCTCTTCAGATCGGTGGTGCTCCGGTCAAGGAGGACGCACGATGGTGGTCGTGCACGGGGCTTTGTCTGCTTGCCTCGGGAGACGAGAAGGGCTATCGCGAACTTCGTCGCGAAATGATCGAGCGCTCGATAGCAGCCCAGCAGCGCTGTCCTATCCTACTTCTCTCCGCCGGCTCGTCGCCTCTGGGCAACGGACCCGAGGTCAAGAGGCTGTTGCAGCTAATCAGCAAAGAAGCGCCCTTGGAGTCGAGTGAGGCCTGCGCATTCGTTCTCGTGCGAATGGGCCGCTACAGGGAGGCATTGAAGTATCTGGAGAAGAACGTCGACAAAGGCGATGGTTCAGTTGATTATGATTATATCATGCCATTTATCGCGATCATCCATCATCAACTTGGTCATTCAGTAAAGGCACGCGAGTATCTGGCCATGGCGATGTCAACGTTGGCATCTATCGAAAAGAAGGGATTGGCCGGGCTCCTAGACCCCTCCCACAGTTGGGACGACGCCCTCGCGTTCAAGCTGGTCACCTTGGAGGCCAAGGCCCTCATCGAGGGCGGCAACGACAATCTTCCGTCCGATCCGTTTGCGCACTAATCGCTGATGGTTCAACTCCGGATTCAGGGCGATGATCCACCGACATGCCGGCACGACGACTCGCTCCCCAAGTTTTGAACGCCACCATGAACGCTCGCCGGACGGAAATGTCAAAATCGAGGTATCGCGAAAAAACCTTGGTTTATCGATGGAAAGACGTCGTCTTCTTGGGAAGAGGGGAAACGACGATGGCCCATGACCCGAGACGCGACGGAAACCCTGGAACCGTTACGCAATGACGACGCCCAACGATCCCACGATGTCGCACGACTCGCTCGACGCGGTCATCGCCGCGTACATGCTGGCCGTCGAGACCGGTGAGGTTCCGAACCGCCAGGAGCTGCTCGACCGCCACTCCGAGCATGCCGACGCCCTCCGCGCCTTCTTCGCCGATCTCGACCGCATGGACCGCGTCGCCTCTCCGTTGCGGATGGCTGACCGACTCGATGCGACCAGTACGGTCGAAGCGGACGGCCAGAGCGAACTCCCGACGGTCCGCTATTTCGGCGACTACGAACTGCTGGAAGAGATCGCCCGCGGCGGGATGGGGATCGTCTATAAGGCGCGGCAGATGTCGCTCAACCGGCTCGTCGCGCTCAAGATGATTCTGGCCGCCAGCTTCGCCTCGAGCCGTGATGTCCAGCGGTTCCGCTCCGAGGCCCAGGCGGCGGCCAACCTCGATCATCCTCACATCGTGCCGATCTACGAGGTCGGGGAACACGAAGGACAACAGTACTATGCGATGAAATTCGTCGAGGGGACGTCGCTGACGATGTGCCCGCAAGCCGCCCCACGCCGGGAAGTCGAGGCCATGCTCCCCGTGATCCGGGCCGTCCACCACGCCCACCAGCGCGGGGTCCTGCACCGCGACCTGAAGCCCTCCAACGTCCTCGTCGACGCGAAGGGCACGCGCTATGTCACCGACTTCGGCCTGGCCAAGCGGCTTTCCGACGCCGAAGGCTCCATCACCGAAACCGGCCAGGTCCTGGGCACCCCCAAGTACATGCCCCTCGAACAAGCGGCCGGCCGCAAAGACCTGACCGTCACCGCCGACGTCTACAGCCTGGGCGTGATCCTCTACGAGCGGCTCACCGGCCAGCCCCCCTTCACGGGCGACAACGCCCTGACCCTCCTGCGGCAAGCCCGCGAGTCCGAACCACCGCGGCCCTCATCGATCCGGCCGGGGCTCGACCACGACCTGGAGACGGTGGTGCTTAAATGCCTGGAGAAGGAGCCGTCGCGGCGCTACGCGTCGGCCGTGGCTCTGGCTGACGACCTGGGAAACTGGCTCGCAGGCCGTCCCATCACCGCCCGCCCCGTGGGCCACACCGAACGAGCCTGGAGGTGGTGCAGGCGGAATCCTGCCGTCGCGTGCCTGCTCGCTGTGACCCTCGTAGCCTTGGTCTCGACAGCAGCCGTGTCGACGGTTTTCGCAGTCTCTCGAACTCGGGCGGCACAACGGGTGGCCACGGCTTACAAGAAGTCGGAGGAGCACCGCATCGAGGCCCAGAACTACGCGGTAAATATCCTGCTGGAGCAAGCTTCGGCACGGGCGGAGAATGAAGAGCCTGTGGAAGCCTTGTTCCGGCTCGTCCGAGCACTCGAGTTAGCGGCTCCCGATCACGCTCAGACTCAGCGATCGATCCGATGGGCTCTTGCGGCGACGATGACGAAATTCCCCGAGGTGGCGAGGCACCTCGATCCTGACGACCATTTCGTCTCCGCCGCGTTTAGCCCTGACGGTCATCTCTTTGTCACCGGCAAGGAAGACGGCCACGCGCGTATCTGGGAAACCGAATCTGGCAAACTGCGAAAGGATATCCCCATGTTCCGCGAGGGATCCTGTGACGCTATTGCGTTCAGTCCCGATGGTACCGCCTTCGCCGCCACGAACGGATCGGAAGTTCGGTCCTGGAGTCTCAGTGGAGACAGGCCGTTGGGGCCGCCCATTCCAAGCTGGATCGGAAAGGCCCTATCGCCATATGAGGCCCGAGTGACTTTCACCGCGGACGGAAAGTCTATCCTGCAGGTGGCAGAAGGCTACCCGATGGTGAAGGCGCAACTCTGGGATGTTTCAACCGGCCAGCCGCTCGGCCCTGCGATAACGCGGAAGTCCGATCTCGTGGTCCCGGGAGGTGACGGATACGTGATCGCGACTGGAAAGGCCCTGGCCGTCGGTGACAGCGTCAAGGCTGAGGTCGAATTCATCGACACCAGAACAGGTCTTCCTATTGGTGATCCAATACGCTGTGACGGCGGACCCAGGAGCGCGGCACTCAGCAGCGACAACCGGTTGATTGCCGCCTGGTATCAAGGCGACCTGACGGTGTACGACGCGAGGACTCGACAGCAACTGAGCATACTCTACCACGATAAGGGCGGGCCGGGTGACTCCAACATGTTGTTCAGCCGTGACGGGCGTACACTGCTGACTTCGTACCCGAGGTCTGTCTCTTTTTGGGACGTCGAAACGTGGCGCGAACGGACGACCGTCACGATACCGTTCTGCGACGGTCCAGGGATGGCTTTCCCGTTCGATTCCGACAGGCTGGCTATAACGACAGATTGTGGCGGCACCAGCATTCTGGATAGCTCGTCAGGTCGTCTGCTGGGCGTCGTCTATATTGGCGAGTCCGGCGCGTTCGATCCGACGAGCGCCACCTTGATCGGGTCGCATTTCAGGACCGATGAGAGTAACCCGGTTCGCTGGAAGCGCACGCTCTTCGATTCAGAGCTTTGGTCTCTTTCGCCAGTCGAGGGTTCGGTGGGGGAAGTCCGTCTCTGGGCGGAACTCGTCGCACGATCGGAGTATCGTGGTGGCGAGCAGCCCAGGCCACTCGACGAACCAAGCTGGCAAGAGCGACGCCGCGAGCTGGAGCGCCAGATCGAAGCAGCCACAGTCTCCGAAGGTGTGCGACGGATCGCGTCTGATCGGCTCTATTGGCTTCGGTGTGAGTTGGACTTGGCTCAGGGTGAGTTGCACGCGGCTCAGCCGACGCGAAGGTTGAAGGACGCCGTGGAGATCCTGAAGCGTCTGATCGACGCCGAGCCCGGGCAATGGCGCCACCGCCAACGACTGGGCGAGGCTCTCGGAGGGCTCGGCCGGTATCGGGAAGCCGCGTCCGCCTTTCAACAGGCTCTTCAGATCGGTGGTGATCGGGTCAAGGAGGACGCACGATGGTGGTCGTGCACGGGGCTTTGTCTGCTTGCCTCGGGAGACGAGAAGGGCTACCGCGAACTTCGTCACGAGATGATCGAGCGCTCGATAGAAACCCAGCAGTTCGGTCGTAATATCCTTCTTCTTCTCTCCGCCGGCTCGTCGCCTCTGGGCAACGGACCCGAGGTCAAGAGGCTGTTGCAGCTAATGGGCAAAGAAGACCCCTTGGAGTCGAGCGAGGACGGCGCACTCATTCTCGTGCGAACCGGCCGCAACAGGGAGGCTTTGAAGTATCTGGAGGAATATATCGACGCAGGGTATGGAACTTCACCAGATTTGCGTTATGCTGATATAGATTATCTTATACCGTTTCTTGCACTCGTTCATCATAGACTTGGTCATCCCGTAAAGGCACGCGAGTTTCTGGCCAAGGCGATGTCAACGTTGGCATCTATCGAGAAGAAGGGATTGGCCGGGCTCGCGGCCCCTCCCACACCTGGGACTACGTCCTCGCCGTCACGCTGGTCACCTTGGAGGCCAAGGCCCTCATCGAGGGCGGCAACGCGGATCTTCCGTCCGATCCGTTTGCCCACTAATCATTGATTGTTGAACTCCGGATAGGGCTTTCTGATTGACTTCCACAGGGGCCATCGTAGGTGCAGGGCGAATTCGCTGACAGTCCTTTGGGTCTCGATGAGGCTGGCCGGTCACCCTATCCGGGCCCAGGACGTGGTCCTGCCGGGCTCGACGGTCCAGGGCGATATCCTCAGGCCGCAGCGGCAGTATCTCAAGGGATGGCCTGGTACGAGTTGAATGCAGCCAGGGCGCGAAAAAGCTGAACGTCAAGACCGCGCACGAGCTGAACGAGTGGAACCCGGCCGTCTGCGAATCCTACCAGCGTGAGCTCGCCGCGTCCCCCGCCCGGAAACGCTCTGTTCACAACGAGCAGCTTGCCAGTCAGGTCGATGATCGGCTTAGTGTTGTTTTTTGTCCGTTTGCTACGGGAAGGCCGAAACGTCGTGAGCCGACGTGCGCCAATACTGCACAACTCGTTTTTCAACAAGCCATTGCAGCGATGCCCCGAAACGTGGCGGCGCGGGTCCGCTCGGACTAGCCACCGGTTCAGCGCGATGGTGCAAGCTGGCGCGGTGTCTTCGCGCCGGGCGAGCTTGGGGTCACGCGACTCGCATCGGCTGAAGCCGCCAGTAGGTCAAGGACCGCCAGAGCCACTCGGCCGGGCCGAACCGGAAATGTTTGAGCCAGATCGGGCTGATCCAGAGCTGGAAGACCCAGATCGCCAGCACGATGGCTGCCAGCCCGGTGCGGTTGATGTGGCCAAACAGGCCGAAGCCATAGCCGTAGAAGAGAGTCGTGCACACGAGCGAATGGGTCAGATAGTTGCTCAAGGCCATCCGGCCCACCGCCGCCAGGCGGTGGGTGAGCCATCCGAGTGCGCCGGATTGAACGATCAACATCACGAGACCCACGTGGCCCAGGGCGACGACCAGGCTGCCGTAAGTGTTGTAAAACTTGCCGCCGTGCATCGCGTAATCGACCGAGAAATTGTGCCCGATCAGCAAGGAGGCGTCGTAGATCATGAGAGGCACGCCGATCCCGTACCCCAGGATGGCCATCCCGAGATAGAACCGCCGGGATCGTTGGCCCGAGAAGACTCCCAGCTTCATCAGGCCCATTCCGATCAGCATCCGGCCCAGGGCGAAGAAAAGCCAGCCGCCCAACAGGGCAAACGCTGTCTGGACAAAGACCAAGATGGGTGCCCGATACTTGACGATGCCGGGATAACCGCCGCGATAAACGCGCAGCTCTTTGGCCCAGTCATCGTCGGCCTGCTGGGGCGTGGGGTCGACGAACTGCTGGACATGCTCGGTCCAGATCGCATGGAGCCGCTCGTCGCGCGGAGCCGGCGTTTCCCCGGCCTTCTTCTGGGCCTCGACTCTCGCCGACGCCGCCCTCGCGGAATCGGTCCAGCCGGCGAACCCCAGGGTCAGGGGAACAATGGCCAGCAAAGCGCAACCTCCCAGGATGATCTGGGTGATCGGCCTGCGCTTGCGAAACAAGTAAAGCAAGAACCCGCACTCGGCATAGAGGACAAGGATGTCGCCCATCCAGATGAGATACGAGTGGACCAGACCGATCAAAAGCAGCCAGCAAACCCGGCGATAGTAGATTCCGCGAATCTTGGCTCCGCGCGACTCGGCTCGCTGGTCCATGAGCACCAGCCCCGCCCCGAAGAGCATCGAGAAGATCGTCATCATCTTTTCTTCGAAGATGACGTGATTGCCGAACCAGACCACACGGTCAAAGCCTGTGAAGCCGCCGCCGCGCAGCGGGTTTTCATAGGCGGAGAACGGCCAGCCGAAGGCGACGATGTTCATCGCCAGGATGCCCAGGAGAGCAAAGCCGCGGAGGACGTCGACCGCGAAGTATCGCTCGGACGCCAAGACCGGTTCGGCCTGCGGCTTCGGAGCCTCGGATGTCGCCACCAGAGCGGCGTCGCCCGGAGACAGACCGTTTCCCTCGCCGGCCTCGGTGTCCAGCATCGTCGGCTCCGGGCCGGTCTGGTCGATCTGTGCATCTAATGACATATCTCAATCCGAATAAGGACCGCCAACAGTCCGCAGGGCTCGCGCCATGTCCTCGGGGCTCACGCCCCGAGCTTTACGATGTCGCCCCGTTGGGGCTGATCATCACGGGAACCGGGCTGACTCGCAAGGGCTGAACCTCGGGGCTCACGCCCCGAGCTTTACGATGTCGCCCCGTTGGGGCTGATCATCACGGGAACCGGGCTGACTCGCGAGGGCTGAACCTCGGGGCTCACGCCCCGAGCTTTACGATGTCGCCCCGTTGGGGCTGATCATCACGGGAACCGGGCTGACTCGCATGGGCTGGAGCCGCCAGTAGGTCAAGGATCGCCAGAGCCATTCGGCCGGGCCGAACCGGAAGTGCTTGAGCCAGATGGGACTGATCACGAGCTGGAAAACCCAGATCGTCAGCACGATCGCAGCCAAGCCGGTGCGGTTGATCAGCCCGAAGAAGCCAATGCCGTAGCCGTAGAACAGAGTCGTGCACACCAGAGAATGGGTCAAGTAGTTGCTCAACGCCATCCTGCCCACCGCCGCCAGGCGGCGCGTGAGCCACGCGAGTGCCCCCGATTGTACAACCAGCATCAACAAGCCCACGTGACCCATCGCAACGATCAGGCTGCCGAACACGTTGTACAAGGCGCCCCCGTGCATCTCGTAATCGACGCCGAAATCGTGTCGGATCAATTGCAAGGCGTCGAATACCATGAGCGGCAATCCGATCCCGTAACCCAGACCGACCATCCAGGCGTAGAATCTCGTGGAGCGCTGAGCCGAAAACACCCCCAGCTTCATGAGACCCATACCGACCAGCATCCGGCTCACCGCAAAAAAGAACCCGCCCAGCAGGAAACCGACGGTGTGCTCCATGAGAAGCTGGAAAGCCCGATGCTTGACGATGCCGAGATAGCCGCCGCGATACGCGACGAGCTCTTCGGTCCACGACTTCGCTCGCTGCTCGCTCGTCGGCGAAACGTTTTCTTCGATCTTCTCCTTCCAGATGTCATGCAGCTTCTGGTCCAGCTCCGTCGGCTCTTCGCCCGCCTTCTTCTGGGCCTCGACTCTGGCGGTCGCCGCGCGCATGTAGTCGAAGGCCGCGCCGAAACCCAGAAGCAACGGGACGACGAAGAGCAATGCCGAGATTCCCACGATGATCAGTGTCTTTGGCCTCAGGTTCCGGAACAGGTAGAGCAAGAACCCGCACTCGGCATAGAGAACCAGGATATCACCATTCCAGATCAAGTAGGCGTGGATCAGGCCGATCAAAAGGAGCCAGAATACCCGGCGATAGTAGACTCCCCGGATCCTGGCTCCCCGCGCTTCGGCTCGCTGGTCCATGAGCACCAGCCCGGCGCCGAAGAGCATCGAGAAGATCGTCATCATCTTGCCTTCGAAGAAAAGATGATTGAAGAACCAGATCGCGCGGTCGAGCCCTTCGAAACCGCCGCCGCGGGTCGGGTTGCCATACGCGGCCATCGGCCATCCAAATGCGACGATATTCATCGCGAGGATGCCCAGGAGTGCAAAGCCGCGCAGGACGTCGACGGCAAAATACCGCTCCGAGCTCGAGACCGGCTCGGCCCGCGGCTTGGGAGCCGCCGACGTCCCGACTTCAACCACGTCGCCCAGAGCTGGCCCGTTACCATCGACCGGCTCGGTGTCCAGCATCGTCGGTTCTGGTCCGACCTGCTCAGTCTGTGCATCAACGGACATATCTGAATCCTGATTCCGAGATCCGAAGTCCTGAATCCGAAACGGGAGAATCCTCAAGACGGTGTTCGGCGCCGGACAGTGATTATTGGGAGACCCGATCAGAATCAGCAAGATCAGTCAGGATCGGCTCACCTGGGTCCGCTGCTCTGAACGTAGCGAAACAGGTCGCGGATCTGGGGCTCCGTGAGCTTGTCCAAGAGTCCCTCGGGCATCAGCGACACTGCAGACGGCTTGATCGCTTCGACCGACTGGCGAGAAATGGCGGTTTTCTGGCGATTGCCGTCGATCACGGTGAGCAAGCGGTCGTTCTCGTCGACGATCAGGCCGCTGACCAGGCGGCCGTCCTTGAGTGCCACGGTCTGGGACTGGTATTCCTTGCGGACCAGAGCGCTGGGATCGACAAGGCTGGTCATCAGGAAGTCGAGATTGCCGCGGTCGGCTCCAGTCAGGTCGGGGCCGATGGTCTCGCCTTCGCCGAAGAGTTTGTGGCAGATGGCGCAGTTTTCCTTGAAGATGGGTTTGCCGCGGACGAGGTTTCCCTTGTCGCCCTCGGGAAGGAGGCCGCGGATCTCGGCAATTCGCCGCTTTTTCTCGGGTGAGCCGGACCGGGGGATCTTGCCCCACGCGGCTTCGAGGCGATTCAAGAGCGGAGCGTCGCCCAGTTGAGCGATCAGCAAGACCTGGGCGGGCGAGATTGCCTTGGCGGCGATTGTGCCGCGGCCGATCTCATCCAGCAGGGAACCGGCCCAGTCGGGCCGGGTGCAAAGAAGCGACACGATCCGATCGCGGACCGAGCTCGATGCCCGGCGATAATGCGCCAGAAATGGCGAGGCCGGCACGAGCGGCAACCGCCCGAGCGCGGCGACAGCCGCGAGCTGGACATTCTCGCTTGATCCGCGGCGAATGAGCGTCTGCAAGAGAAGCGGACTGTCCTGAGCTGTGCCTAGCTCGCCGGACAGCTCGATCAACGACACGAGGTCAGATTCGGGACCCGAACCCTCGTGGATTCGCTCGAGCGCGGTCGCAAGCGCGTCGCGATTTCCCATGCGCGCGTACAATCGGATCAGCGTGAGGCTGGGGCTGCGCTGCGAGTCCCCCCACAATCCGGCCAAGCCCGCGACCAGCGTGGCCGGAGTCTTCGCGAGCCGCCTGCCTTCCAGGCCCTTGTCGAGCCCAGCCAGAACGCGATTGACCACCGATTGGTCGGGCGCGGCTGCGAGCAGCCTGGCAGCCAGGGCGAAGTCTTCGTCGGAGCCGTCGGAGGCCAGCACGCGGGCCGCACGCTCAAGCACCGCCTCCTGAACGAGAGCTGCTCGCTGGGCGGTCGGTGTGCTCAAGAGCGCAACCACCGCGGGACGGTCCCGGCGCATCTGCTGCTCGATCGCCCACCAGAGCAAGCTGGGGATGTGCGGATCAGCCCGATCGTGGTCACGCTCCAAAAGCCGGGCCAGGATCGGCAGCGCGTCGGCCGGATCCCACCGCTGACAGCTCGAGGCAAGCTGACTGCGGACCATCGCGTCTTGCTCGCCGGCGGCCAGGGCGGCGAGCTTCCTCCGCAGGTCGGAATTCATCCGGTGGCCGTCGCCCAGGAGGCGGATCGTCCAGCGGCGGACCCCGGCGACCGGGTGGCTCAAGAGGTCGAGAGCCAAGCCATCTTCGAGGCCGCCGCTGGCGTGGAGAGCCCAGAGATCGCGCAGGGCCAGCGTCTCGTCGCGATCGGCCTGGAGCAGACTCTTCAGGTGACTGACAACGGAGGCGTCGCGCCGCTCGGCCAGCAGGCGCCGCGCCTCCCGTGCGAACCAATCGTTCGGGCTCGAACGAAGAGCAACCAGCTCGGCACTCGAATTCTTCGCCAGGTCAAAGGGAGGAATCTTTCTGCGCTCGTTGTAGACGACACGGTAGATCCGGCCGTTGGAACGATCCCAGGTGTCGCGGGGATCGAGGTGGGCGGCGCGCTTGTCGTACCAATCGACGACGTAGACCGCGGCATCGGGTCCAATCAAGAGGTCGATTGGACGGAACCAGCGGTCGCGAGCTTCGATCAAGGTGCCGCCATGACGGCCGGAAAAGGTCGATCCCTGTGGCTTGAGGATATGCCAGTAGACCGCGTTCGATAGCAGGTTTCCGCCGATGAATGCCCCGCGGAAGGGTGGAGGGAAGGCGTCGCCCTGGTAGATGATGCCGCCGGGAGTGACGTGTCCGCCCTCTTTGCGGCCGTCGTAGGCGATCGGGCCAAAATAGCTATAAGCATGCGGATTGTGGAGCGGGCCGTGCTTGGCGAACCCTTTCAGGTAGTAACCTCCCTGGACCATGTGGAAGGTGATGTAGGCGCCGTTGGAGCTGCCGAATGCGTTGCCGGTCGAGTCAAAGTCGAGACCCCAGGTGTTACCTCCTCCCTCGGCAAACACCTCGAACTGCCGGGTATCGGGATGGTAGCGCCAGATCCCTTGTTGGAATTCGTGGCCGAGGATCCGGGCGGTGACGGTGCTTCCCTGTGCTCCGTAGAGCCAGCCGTCGGGGCCCCACGTCAGCGAGTTGACGGTCGCGTGGGCGTCCTGGAGCCCGAAGCCGGTCAGCAATACATCGGGGTCTCGATCGGGGCGGTCGTCGCGGTTCTTGTCGGGATAGAACAAGAGATAAGGGGCCTGGCCGACGAAGACGCCGCCGTGCCCGACGGCCAGCCCCGAGGCCAGGTTCAAGCCCTCGACGAACACGGTCGCCTTGTCGGCCTTGCCGTCTCCGTCGGTATCTTCGAGGATCTTGATCCGATCGGCGCCTCGAGGACCGCGCGGCGGGGGTTCCGGTGTGTGGTCGTATTCGGTGCGGAGATACTGGTCCACGGTGACCGGCTGGAGCCCCGCGGGATTGGGATACTGCAAGTATTCGACAACCCATAGCCGGCCTCGCTCGTCGAAGCTCGCCGAGAGCGGCTGCCGCACCATCGGCTCGGCCGCGAAGACCTCGACGTGAAAACCCGCGGGGACGACCATCCGCCGGGCAGCCTCATCGGGAGCAAACCCACCGGGCTCTTGGCTGGCGGCCGCCGGTCCACCCGAGAGCACGATTGCCAGGATCAATCCGATTTCCAGCCGGACAATCAATCGGCGCCTCGCATGCTGCATTCAGATTTCGGGGAACGGCGCGGGCTCTTTCTCCCAGGTATCGAACGAGGGCGCCCGGTAGAAGTCATGATACAGGAGGGCGATGGCGAGGGAGTAGATTGGTCCGGTAACGAAGACGCCGACGCAACAGAGCAGGGCCCCGGATATTGCGACCAGGAACAAGACGACCTGAAAGACGGTGGCGGTCAGCCACTGGGATTTGAGGGCCTCCCAGCTCTGGATCATCGCTCCGGTCGCAGGGAGCCGGCCCTCGACGACCAAAGGGATGGCGAGCATCAGGAGACCGGAAACGAGAAGACCGGGAATCACGCAGAGCATGTGTCCCAGGGTGGTCGCGGCGCCGATCAAGATGCTGACCAGGATGAGGTCGAACCACTGGTCCTGGACGCTGAACAGATCTCCAAGCCGCGGAACGCCGCCCCGGATCTGATTGCTGGCCATGCGGATCATACCGCCCAAGAGGACGCTCCAGACGACCGTGGAAACGAGAATTTGCAGCGCGTGCGAGGAGGCTTGGACCATCCCGAAGCCGCCGGGGCCGATGTGCTCGCCCCCTCTGAGGATGCCATGCAACAAGCCGCTGACGAGGCCATGAACGAGCATCACGATCAGCATGGCCAACGACCATACGAGCGAATGACGCTGGTAAAGCCGCCAGGCGCGGCCGATCAGGTTGAATTTGATCATCGGCCCGAAGTCATCATCTACGCTCATCTCGTCATCCCCACAGAGGGAATCCGCCAGGTCAGCGGCATGTGATGACTGCCGCTGGCCGCGTGGTGCGCGGACACGCCCCATGTGATCGAGTTCGGAGTCCGGAGGTGATTATTGGGGAGAAGTGAGGATGCGCACCGGGCAATTGAAGTCGAGAAGGCTCACGGTGGGGCTCGCCCCTCACCCCAGCCCTCTCCCCACGGAGAGGGAGCCAGCAAACGCCATCGGCCGCGGGTGTGATATAGCGGCGCCGATGTCATGGCGTGCGGGTGTCAGAAAAACCCTGCCCTGTGAGCCGTGACCCCCCTCCACAAGGGGGGGAAATGGATGAAGCTACTTCGCGGCCTTCGGTTTGTCGGCGCGGGGGCGGATTTCTCGACGGGCCCGTCGGTGGGCTCGAGCAACTTGTAATCCTGGTCGACCTTGAGTTTCTCGCGGGTCGTAGTCCGGCCGGACGGCCAGCGGATCACGAGTTTCTTGATCTCGGTGGCGGGACCGACTCCGACGAGAACGCGCGAATCGTTGGTCCCTTGCATGCTGTAGCCCCCCTTGCGCTGACGGTAGATCGTCTGTTCGCCGTGCTTCACATCGCCCTGCAAGCCGGCGGTCACCTCGCCCTCGATCGCGACGGTCACCTCGAGCTTGGTGCCAATTGCGTCCCGGTTGCTCTTGGTCCCTTGAAGGACGAAGCGCACCCAGTGATTGTTCGACTTGGTGTCGTTGCGGAGCAACGCGGGCGCGGCGTCCTTGTGGTTGACGACGATGTCGATGTCGCCGTCGTTGTCGAGATCGCCGAACGCGGCGCCGCGGCCGACGTGCTTGGTGTCGAAATAAGGGCCGACGTCCCGGGTCGAAAGCCGGAACCGCTTTCCCGCCATGTTGCGGAAGAGCAGGGGGATCTCCTCGTAGTCGATGGGCTGGCCGATCTCCCGGCGGTTGTTGTCGACATGTCCGTTGACAAAGAAGCAATCGGGCCAGGTGTCGCCGTCGAAGTCGGCCAGCGCACAGCCCCACTTGACCCACGGCATGGAGTCGGAGGCCAGGCCGAAGAAGGCCGTGTGGTCGTAGAAGATGCCTTTGCCGTAGTTGAGGTAGAGGGTGCTGTATTCGTTGGAAAAGTTGGTGACGAACAACTCGGGCAGGCCGTCGCCATTGACGTCCTCGGCGTCGACGCCCATCCCCGACTGGGCATTGCCGTCGATATTGTAGGCAGCACCCGACAGGTCCGAGGCATCCTCGAACGTGCCGTCGCCGTTGTTCAGGAACAGGAAATTCGGGTTCATGTCGTTGGCCACGAAGATGTCAATCAGGCCGTCGTCGTTCACGTCGGCCGTGACGACGCCGAACCCGTGGCCGTCGTCGCGCGGCCTGGGGACGCGCACCTTTTTCTTGGTCTTCGTGGCGGGGTCTTCGACCACCTCCTCCCGGGTGATCGCCTGATCGAACGTATTGGTGAAGGTCCCGTTGCGGTTGTTGTGGAACAGCAGGTGCTTGACGGTCTTGACGGTGCGCGGCGACGAGTAGAGCCACACCTTCTTCTCGACGTCGCCGACTCTGTGGTGGTCCTCGGGATAGATCCAGCGGCCGTAGTTTGACACGTAAATATCCAGGTATCCGTCGTTGTCGTAATCGAGCATGGCGCCTCCGGAGGACCAGTTCGGCGCGTCGATTCCCGCCTGCTTGCTGACGTCCTTGAACGTCCCGTTGCCGTGATTCAGATAGAGCACGTTCGATCCGTAATTGCACAGGAATACATCCTGGTCTCCGTCGTTATCGATATCGCCGGTGATGATGCCGTGGCAGAAGCCGCGGAAGCCCAGGCCGGAGGCAGCCGTGGCGTCTTGGAAGTGATTGCCGCCCAGGTTCTTGTAGAGCCGGTTGGGCCCTTTCTCGGCCGTTCCCAAAGGCAGAAGGGTGGCGGTGGCGAAGTAGATATCGAGCAAACCGTCGTTGTCATAGTCAAAGACCGCGACGCCGGAGCCGTTGGCCGTGGGGAAATGCTTTTCCTCGGTCATCCCCGAGAAGTGCACGAAATCGATGCCGGCTTCACGGGCGATCTCGGCGAACCGGAACGGGCTCGACTCGGTTTGCTTGGTCAGGATGGCGGTGGGAATCGTCTGGACGCGGTCACCCGCGATCGTCGAAACCATCTTGCCGGGGGCGGCTTGCTGGGAGCGGTCCGGAGCCGCACCCGACGGACCCTTGGTCGAGTTGGCGGCGCTTGAAGTCGAGGCGGGGTCGCGGTCCGACCAGGACGATTCGGCGTTGTACCCCGAATACACCAGGGCGATCGCCGCAACCATTGCAGCGGCCGCGACGAAAGCCGATACTCCCAAAAGGGCACGTCGACTGGGATACATGGGAATCTCTCCTTGCTGCACTTGCGATCCAGAGGGCGGCGCGATCAATGAGATGGATAAGTCCGCTTGGGCGGTGCTCTGGACCAAACGCGATCCGCACGAGAGCAAGCCGCCGCGCGCCGATTTTCGAATAGTATCATCAGACACCAACTGCCAGGCTGTCGTCAACTTCGCCGGTCACGCCCGGCGCCCACCAGCATCTTGTGCGGGCGGCATCGTTTATGCATAACCTGTAACCATGCCAATCGTCACCACCTACGGCTCATCGGTAGGTGATTTGCGGGAGATGCCGGCCGATCAATCGGGTTGACCACCGGATTGATCATCAGTGGAAGCGAGTTCAGACGATTCATCAAGGAACTCTACTCGCGGAACGGGCAAGAGCTTAACGACGGAGACGACGATGCGAGCAACGGTGAGTCTGCTGGTCGCGGCGGTTACGGTCTGGAGCGGGCTGGCCGGCGTGGCCTGGCCGGCGGCCCCGGCAACTCCGAGTTATCACGGGGTGGAGCGGACGATCCAAACCATTCGCCAGGACTGGTCGCGGTCGGGGGCGGCGGCGCAACCCAACCGCCCGGGCTGGGACGCGCTGTTCGATACTTTGCTCGCCGATCTGCAAGCGTATACCAAGGCCGCCGGCGATGAGGAACGTCTCTCCGTTCTGGAACACGCGTACCTGATCTCGCAGGCGCTCTCAACCGTTTCCTGGCATCCCGCGGTCAATCTGCGTGAAGAGCTGCGGCAGTGGCTCCGGCCGCGACTCCGGCTGGCGTGGGCCGCGCGGCGGCTGAGCGAGACCGTGCAAGCCTTGCCTGCCACCAGCGATTCCCATGTGCGCTCCAACCGCCAGCGCTGGGTCGATTTCACCCGCAACGAGCTCGGCGCCGCCCTGCACGACTACGACCAGGCGGCGACGGTCGCCCAGCGGACCGTCGCCCTGCGCCGGATTCATGAGGCTCTTCGAGCGCTTGAAGCCGGCAACCGAGAGCGGCCGTGGTGGCCGTCGACCGAGCTCGAAGCCGCGGTCACCGAGTTATTCAACCGGCCCAATGTCGATGTGTCCGCCGATCCCGCTACGGTCGCGCCGATCCTCGATGTACCGCTGATCCAGACCGGGCCGGTCTATCGCAAGGGATACGTATCGCAGGTGACCGCGGGCCCGAAGACGGGCTTCGGTTTGCTGGCGAGCGACGACGGCATCGCGTTCTATAACAGCCAGCTTTACACCAGTGTGACGCCGGTGTGGGATTTTCAGAACCGGATCGCGTCGAATCCCCAGGGGCAGCGCGCGACCAAGCTCTACCAGTTCAGCGCCACCACGTACGACTGGGCCGAGCTGACGATCACCACGGTCTTGAAGGGCAGCGGACTGTCGATCTCACCGTCATACCACCATGCGATCGACGCGGCGATCGCGTCGGCGCCGACCGAGAGCGGAGGCATGGGCCGGGCGATAGCCTCACTCGTCGGGATGAACCAAGCGCGGATCAACCAGAAGGTTTACGAGGGCGCGATCGGCGAGTTCCGGCAGCAGATCCCCATCGAGGCGATGGAAGAGGGACAGGAGCGGATTGCGGCGGAAACGGTCAAGCGGAACGCCGATCTGCGCTCGAAGGGCCTGGTGGGTAACGACACGCTTGCCATCACGGCGCCGATGAAGTGGCCCTCTCTGGCGGAGAGCGCGAAGGGGTTGGTGGCTAAGGACGCACCGGACATCCGCGACTTTCAGATCACGCATCTCTCGTTACGGTCGCGGCCGGAGGCGGTGCTGGCCGGAGGCATCGTCGAGTGGCGCGGCGCACCGCGGCAGATCGGTGCCGACCTTCCCGAGCCGGTGGCGCTTTCATCGCTCGAGCCAGGCATCACGGCCAACGTGCATCTCGGCTCGCTCCTGGGCAGCCTGGTCGCGGGCGTTTACGAGCGAGAACTGGTCCGCTCGGTCAACAACCTGATGCTTATCATCAAGGACGTGCCTGCCGGCAGTCCGCCGGGCGACGCCGTGAAGGTCATCAAGAATGTCGATTTCGCAACCTACGCCAAGGAGGTTGACGAGTCGCGCAAGACGAAGCCGGGAACGCCTCGGCCGGCAGTCCTGCGAATCAGCCGGCCCAAGGAGCCCCCCGAATTCGTCACCGATGCCCGGGGTTTTCTGGTCGCCTTGATCCGCGACCTCCAGCTCGACGTGCCGGCTCCTGACCAGGAAGCCAATGGAGGGGTCGTGGGGGCCGCCGCCAAGATTTACCACATCAAGATCCCGCTCCTGGAGGTTGCGCTGTCGTACCACGTTGATTCGTCCCCGGGGGATGAGCTGCGCATTCGGGCCAAAATCGAGGATTTCAACCCCGGCACCAATGCCGAGGTGCTGGCGATCACCGACGACGAGACCAAAGGAAAGAGCCTGTCTCGATTCTCCTCAGCCATCGTTCTGGGAGCGGTTGGAGGCAAGCTCCGCAGCCGGCCGATCGACGCGGATCTCAAGCAGCTCAAGATTCCGGGGATTTCGATCCGCTCGATCTCGCGCCTGGATCCCAGTGGCTGGATGCGCGTGGGCCTCAATCGCGAGCCGCTTACGCCGCTCGCTCCGGTCAACCCGGTTCCGGAAGTCACACCGCCCAAGGTGCAAGGTCCGCCGACACCGACGGCGAGCACCCCTGGCACCGCTCCGGCAGTGGGCCAGCGCCGAGGCGTGCCGAGAATTGGTGCCCGTTCATTCTTTCGCAAAAAAGTGAAAGGACACCAATTAATTCGCGATCGAATCGATTGCGATGCGGTTGCGATAGGTGCCCGCGGCGTGTCCGACGCAGTCCCAGCCGCGACCGACCGACGTACCGGCGAGGGTCACGAAGATCGAGGCTGGGGATGAGGGCGAGTCGCCCGAGAGGCTGAATTCGATTGCGTTGACCGGAACACCCCAGCCGGCCGTCGGCGACAGGTTTTTGTCCGATTGGCTTGCCCAATCGGCAAGCGCGATCCGCCCGACCGGCCGGTCCTGATCACAAAGCGTGATCGAGAGCGACTGCTCGGGGCCGAGCGGTCCGCTGGCGAGGATGCGGAACGGGCCCTTCTCTCCGCTGGACCCCTCGGCCACCTTGAAAAATCCGTCCCGATCGACGAAGGCGAACCGCACTGGCCGGCCGATCGGATAATCGGACGGCCTCACTTCAATGGGAACGCCGGGACAGGGCGAGAACCTGAGCGACAGCCGGCGGTGCCCGCGGATCTCGAAATCGCTGAACGAGTTGAGATGAGAATAGACCGGCTGATCCAGTCGCGTGATGGCTTCGACTGCCACCACCTCGCCGCCGCGTTCGACGCCGACCTCGAGCGACGCCGGCCCCTGTCCCTTGAGCAGGTACTTGAGAGAGCAGGATCGCTCTGTGTCGCGGCTGGCCGCGAGCAGGCGGGTGCCGGCCCGTCGCGTTCTGATCGCGGTACGAGTACCGTCGGGCAGCCATCTGGAGACCGGCTCAGGAAGGTCAAGAGCGGCTGGAGCGTGACGGTCAAGTGCGAATGCCGGACGGTAACCGTGCCGTCATACGTCTGGACAAGCACCGCCGGGTTGAGACGGACCGCGCCCGTCACTTCAAGCGGAGCCCTGGCGAGCGTTTCAAGCCCGGTTGCATCGAGATTGAGCGGGTGGGTCGCCGGTGGGGGGACACGCTGGGTAGAGACAAGGGCCGCGCCGATCAAGGCCGAGGCGAGGGCCGCTGCGAGGCTACCTCCGGCGGAGGACGCTCGGGAGGAACCTCGCCAGACGCGGATCGTGGCCAGCGCCATCATCGCCGCGGCTCCCTCCGGCAGAAGCCACAGCCATGCCAGGGTCGTCGGAAACATGATGCGACTCGCCACGGCCGCCGCGGACCACGCCGCGGGCCACACAGGCAAGAGCAGTCGAAGAGCTTCCATCTTTTCCCGCTTGAGCGCAACGAGCGCGGCGATCGCGACCGCCAGCACAACGATTGGGGCGACCCGATTGGACCAGAAGCGCGGATGCCCCGGGTTGAATCCCCCAGGTTGAGCCCACCACCAGAAGAGGGCCACCATGGCGTGTCCAACCAGGATCGTCAGCCAGAAAAGCCGCCAGAGCCGGATTGCCAAGCGGAAGATCCTCGAGGTTCCTGGGGATTGTAGTATAAAGTGGGGGTGCGTTCGCCATCCTTATTATCGATAGAGGGCCTTCCCGTGCCGGCCAGTCAAGACGATCTTCTCGCCATTTTCGACCACGACGGAGTGCTGGTGGACTCGTTTGCACTTCACGAGCAAGCGTGGCTCGAGCTGGAGCGGCGGACCAAGCTGGGATTCACGTCCCGGTTCATCCACGAGACCTTCGGCATGACGAATCCGAGCATTTTCCGGCGTCTCCTGGGCGATACCATCAGCGAGGAAGAGATCGGACGTTATGCCGATCTCAAGGAGGTGTGTTATCGCGACGTGGCGCGGGGGAAAATCCGGTTGATCGATGGCGTTCGTGAATTGCTCGACGCGCTGACAGCCCAGGGCGTCAAGCTGGCGATCGGCTCGAGCGGACCGCTGCTCAACCTCGAGCTGACGGTGAGCGAATGCGGGCTCACCGGCCGGTTCGCGGCGATCGCTTCACTGGAGGACATCACGCGTGGCAAGCCCGACCCCCAGGTCTTTCTGGTCGCGGCGGCCAAGGCGGGTACGCAGCCAGCCCGTTCGGTCGTGTACGAGGATGCACCTGTGGGAATCCAGGCAGCAAAAAGTGCGGGGATGTATGCCGTCGGGCTAACCACGACCCACCCTGGGGCCACACTCGAAGAGGCCGGCGCCGACGACGTCGTGGAAAGCCTGCTGGGCTATGACGTGGGCCGGCTGGTGCGGCGGCTCCAAGCGCGCGAGGCGGGTTGATTCCGGAGGTTTGCGCGCACGCGGTTTGGACCAAATCGTGTCGGGGCAAGCGGTTTGAAGCGATGACTGCCGACATGGTCCGGCTGTCGAGAGCGCGTTGCCAGTGATCGTTGTTCGCATTATAATTGCAGATTCTGCCCACTGGCTGATGGGCGGGGCTCTGGCGAACGACGTGCCACGACCCACGAGAGTGGTTTTCCTCAGCGGCTAGGCGGTTCCGTGCCAATGCGGCGCGGACAGAGCGCAACGTGACGGGGGTGTGGGCGATGGGTGAAGACGAGGCGCACCGCCAGCAGGAAGAGCTTTTCAAAGGGAAGTTCGACCTGGAAGATTTCCGCAAGCAGATCGTGCACGTGAAGAACATGGGCTCGATGTCGGATCTCATGAAAAAGATTCCGGGATTGAACCAGTCGGGGGCCGACGATCTTGGTGGGATCGATGTTGATGAGGAGATCAAGCGGATCGAGGGAATGATCGACAGCATGACGCTGGATGAACGCCGCGACCCCTCGCTGATCGACAACGCGCGGCGGCGGCGGATCGCGGCCGGAAGCGGTGCCGACCTGGCCGACGTATCGGGTCTGGTCAAGCAGTTTGATACGATGGCGGCCGTGGTCAAGCAGATGGCGCAGATGAACTTAATCGGCAAGATCAAGACCTTGAACGACTTAGGGAAAACGGCCGATGATCCGCCCCGTTATCGAAGCTTCTTTTCGCAGAATTGACGGCTGAGGCTCCTCTAGGCGATGTTCGACGACCTCCAAAAGCGACTTTCCTCGGCGTTCCGGCGATTCCGCGCCAGCGGCGTCTTGACCCAGGCCAACATGACCGAGGGTCTGCGCGAGGTTCGCAATGCGCTCCTGGAGGCCGACGTCAATTTCAACGTCGTCCAGGAGTTCATGACCAAGATCACCGATCAGGCGGTCGGGACGCAGTTGATCAAGAGCATCCGGCCCGAGCAGCAGATCGTCAAGATCGTTCATGACGAGCTGATCGAGCTGATGGGGCCTGGGGATACGTCGATACGCGTCGAGAAGGCCGGGCCGACGGTCCTGATGTTGTGCGGCCTTCAGGGCTCGGGCAAGACGACGACTTGCGGCAAGCTGGCGCGGCTTCTGGGGGCACAGGGCGCAAGCCCATGCTGGTCGCGGCCGATCTCCAGCGGCCGGCGGCTGTCGAGCAGCTCAAGGTGATCGGCGGCCAGGTCGGAGTGCCGGTATTCAGCCTGGGTGACTCGAACCCGGTCACTGTCTGCCAGCAGGCCTTGGTCGAGGCCAACAAGAACGGGTGCGACACGCTGATCCTGGACACGGCCGGCCGCCTGCACGTCGACGACGAGCTGATGGCGGAGCTGACCTTGATCGAAAAGCGGGTCAAGCCGCATCAGGTTTTCTTCGTATGCGATGCCATGACCGGTCAAGACGCGGTGGCGTCGGCCGATGCGTTCAACAAAGCACTCGAGCTTGACGGCGTGATTCTGACCAAGCTCGACGGCGACGCGCGCGGCGGAGCGGCGCTGTCGGTGCGCAAGGTGACGGGTGTCCCGATCAAGTTTGTCGGCAAGGGGGAGAAGCTCGACAAGCTTGAGCCGTTCGATCCGGAGCGGTTGGTCGGCCAGATGCTGGGAATGGGCGACATCGTCGGGCTGGTCGAGGCGGCCCAGTCGGTGATGGATGAAGAAGAGGCGCAGCGCCAGCAGGAGCAGCTTCTCAAAGGGAAGTTCGACCTGGATGATTTCCGCAAGCAGATCGTGCACATGAAGAACATGGGCTCGATGTCGGATCTCATGAAAAAGATTCCGGGATTGAACCAGTTGGGGGCCGGCGATCTGGGTGGGATCGATGCCGATGAGGAGATCAAGCGGATCCAGGGGATCATCGACAGCATGACGCCGGACGAGCGCAGCGACCCCTCGTTGATCGACATCTCGCGGCGGCGGCGGATCGCGGCCGGAAGCGGTGTCGACCCGGCCGACGTATCAGGTCTGGTCAAGCAGTTTGATACGATGGCGGCCGTGGTCAAGCAGATGGCGCAGATGAGCTTCATCGACAAGATCAAGACCTTGACGGGGCTGGGCCAGGCGGCCGTTGCCAACCCATCCGCCCGGCTCATGGCACCCAAAGTGGGAACGGGCAAGCGGCTCACCCCAAAGGAGCGGGAGCGGCTGCGGAAGCAGCGCGAGAAGGAGGAGCGAAAGCGTCGCCGCGAGCTGCGCGACCGGCCGAATTGAAGCTGATGCGGTGTGAAGACCCCCTCACCCCAACCCTCTCCCCGCAGGGGCGAGGGCGACGGGTGGCGGCCGTTACCCTGTTTTGGGGGAAGTCGCCGTGTTCTTTGCCCTCGCCCCGTCGGGGAGAGGGTGGCCGAAGGCCGGGTGAGGGGGCTTTCGGAGGCTACGGATCAAGGACTGAATCGGGATTGACGCACGATTGTTTTGATTCCAGAGGAGTACACGAGTGGTTCGACTTCGTATGAAAGCATTGGGGCGCCGCCATCGGCCGTTTTTCCGGATCTGCGCCATGGATTCGCGCACCGGTCGCGACGGGTGCCCGATCGAGGAACTGGGACATTACGACCCCATGTGCAAGGATGCCCAGACGCAGACGGTACTGGATATCAGCCGGGTTCGGTACTGGCTTTCGGTGGGCGCGCAGCCCTCTCACAAGGTCCAGGTGTTGTTGAACAAGTTCGGAGTCAAGAAGCCGGCGGCGGGCGAGCCGTGGAAGGTCGCTGAGTCTCCGGCACCGGCGGTGCCTGCACATGCTCCGGCCGTAGCGGCACATGCTCCGGCGGCGGCGACCGAGGATACTCAGCGCCCGCCGGATCGTGACGTGACCCGGGTCGGAAATCGCTCCCATGTCCGCATCGCCCTTCCATCGGATTGACGTTCTGACCCTGTTTCCACTGTTGTTCGAAGGGTTCCTCAGTCAGAGCATCCTCAAGAGGGCGATCGACCAGGGGCTCGTTTTCATCGAGCGCTGGGACTTTCGCCGGTTTGCCGAAGGGAAGCATCATCAGGTCGACGATCGGCCGTTTGGAGGTGGGCCCGGAATGGTGTTGATGGCGCCGCCCCTGGTGGCGGCGGCCGAGACCGTGCAGAAGGCCGCGGAGCCGGCGGGACGGCTGATCCTTCTGTCACCGCAAGGACGCCGGCTCGATCAGGGCCGGGTCGCCGAGCTGGCCTCAGAGCCTCGACTGATTTTACTGTGTGGGCGTTATGAGGGATTCGATGAACGCATCATCGAGATCCTCCAGCCCGAGCTGGTTTCCGTGGGCGACTTCATCCTCTCCGGAGGCGAGGTCGCGGCGATGGTCTTGATCGATGCGGTCGTGCGGTTGATTCCCGGGGTTCTCGGCGACTCTCGCAGCGCGATCGAAGAATCGTTCGGGCCCGATGGAGGACTCGAGTATCCCCAGTACACCCGCCCCCGCGTCTTTCGCGGGCATGCGGTCCCCGAAATCCTCCTGAGCGGCGACCACGCCGCGATCGCCCGCTGGCGGCTCGAAAGGCGACGCTGAACACGAATTTCACGATCAATCACGCGAACGATCAAAATCAACCGGCAGGAAATCGACGGGGCCGGCCGTTCGAATTCGAAAGGGACCTCCGATGCAGAACAAACTGATGGCAGCCGTGGAAAAAACGACATTGAAAGCGTCGACGCCGGCGTTCGAGATCGGTGACACGGTCGACGTCCACGTGCGGATTCTCGAAGGCGACAAGGAACGCATTCAGATTTACAACGGCGTGGTGATCGCCCGCTCGGGGCAGGGCCCGCGAGATGTTCACCGTCCGGCGGATCGTTCAGGGCGAGGGTGTGGAGCGGAAGTTTCCACTGCAATCGCCACGGATCGCCGACATCGTGGTCAAGCGTTCGGGCAAGGTGCGGCGCGCCAAGCTGTACTACCTGCGAGGGCGCTCCGGCAAGGCAGTCCGGCTCAAGGAGCGGTTTACCAGCACCGCCGGCTCGACCGAGGCCAAGGCAGCGAAGGCCGAGCGGCGCAAGGCGCGCGCGGCCAAGAAAGAGCAAGCCAAGAGCTGAGAGTTTACCAAGGTCGTCAGGCTGGAAAGCCTGACCTACGCGAAACCGTCAGGCTGGAAAGCCTGACCTACGCAAAACCGTCAGGCTGGAAAGCCTGACCTACGCTGTGCGCCTCCATCAGCGGGTCCACTGAGCTCTTTCAGATGCGGGGCCGGAGGCACCGCGTCGAGCGAGCGCCCGGTCACCACCTCGGCCAAGAGTCGAAAAATCCTCCGGCGAAACACCGGCAGCGACAATGATTCGGCCCGGCGGCGTGCTTCGTGCGGGTCGTGGGGACAGCCTTGGGCTTCCCACTCGTCGATTGCGGCGAGAAGGCCATCCGCGGACGGTTCGGCGTACGTTTGGCCGACCACGTCGTCGACGGTCTCGGCCACGCCGCCGCGCCCGAGTGCGATGACCGGCGCCGCAGGCGAGCGCCTCGATGGGAACGATCCCGTAATCCTCCTCGCCGGGAAAGAGCAAGGCCCGACAGTTTCGATAGTGGTCCCGAATGATCTCGTCGGGCTGCCAGCCCAGGAACCTCACCGACGGACCAGCGATCGCCGCCAGCCGGGGCGCTCGGGGCCCTCACCGATCACGATGAGCCCGCGGCCCGATCGGGTGCACGCCGCGATGGCCTGGTCGATTCGCTTGTACGGGACGAGAGCCGAGACGACCAGGTAATCCCGGCCGCGAGGTGCGCTGCCAGACCCGGCCGCGTAGAACTCGACGTCCGCGGGAGGTTGAATGACGCGGCTGTCGCGGCGGTAGTAGCGTGCGATTCGCTGGCGAACCGTTTCCGAGATCGCCACGAAGTGGCTGACCCTGCTCGCTGTTGCCCTGTCCCAGCGCCTCAGCTTCCGAAGCAAGGCGCGTGCGATCGCCCTCTTGATCGGGCGATCCGACCAGGTCTCGAGATAAGTATCCCGCCCTTGCCATGCATATCGCATCGGCGTGAAGCAGTAGCAGACGTGAGGCACACCGGGCGGCGGCACGACAGACTTGGCCACGCAGTGGCTCAAGCTGATCACGAGGTCGACATCCTTGAGCCGCCAGAGGCGGGCGGCCAGCGGCATGACCGGGAGGAGATGGCGATAGTAACGAAAGACGCCAGGTAGCCGTTGCAGCGGCGACGGCTGGATGTTCATCGCTTCGATCGCTGGGCTGAGAGCTCCGCGCCGATGAATCAACGTATAAAGCGTGGCGTGGGGAAACGCCTGGCAAAGGACCTCGAGACATTTCTCGCCGCCACGCATTCCGGTCAGCCAGTCGTGCACGAGCGCCACTCGAAGGCCTGCCAATGGGGGAGGGGCCGAGCTTTGAAGCGCGTGCTGTTGATCCGATCTCGCCGGCTGGCTCGTTCGAGGCAATGGAATCGCGGTGTCGGGCCGAACCGAAGTCGTTCCCGTTCGGGTGCTGGCTTCCATGCCGGCCTCCTGAGTGTGCTCGAATTGGCGGAACGCGCCCGGCCCGGGGTGAATCATCAAAAAGATGATCTCGCGCGAGCCGCGCGTTCACCCCGATTGCGTTGCGCCGCTCTTTCCCCCCCTTGCGAAGGGGGGGTAAGGGGGGGTGGTCGGGGCACCGCCAGCCACAAGGCCGTCGCGCCCTGTTTGTTCTTCGACCTCCAAGCCTCCAGCCCTCTCCTTGGCAAGAAGGCGCTGCTAGCTGGTCGCGCCGACGGCACCCCCCCTAACCCCCCCTTCGCAAGGGGGGGAAAGGAACCGGTGGCTCGCGCCGTCGTTGGATCGTGCGCAACAACAGCACCTGTCTCGAAACCGTTCCTCAGGACAACGGAACGCGACTGTTCCTCACTCCAGTCCCGAGGGTTTGCACCGGCCGGACCTTCGCTCCAGGCGCGCGCAATCGGATCGGGAAGTTACACGAGTTTGCCCAATCACGCAAGACGGCCTGTGTCACGCCAGCCCTTTGAGCCGGCGGAGGATCCATTCGGCGGAGAGCAAGCCCAGGAGGAGCATCCAGAGCAAAGGATTGTCCCAGATGGGCCAGCGGGTGACGACGCTGCGGTCGGACGCTAAAGGGTGGCTGGCCAGCGCGGCCGCCAGCTCTGCGGGATTATTGAGTACCCGTCCCGCGGTTTCCCTGGCGATTGCGCGCAGCAGAGACGGATCGGGACGGGGGTCGCGGAACTCGGCGGGATCGTCGATCACCTGGAGATCGAGACTCGTGCGCGCGACTTCGCGCTCGCCGTCGAGCGCCGCAACTTCGAGCACGAATTGATGAATCGTCGAGCCCGCGCTCTCAACGCTCTCCGTGACTGACGGGGCCGTCAGGCTGCCTCGATACGACCGGTCCTTGAGCCCTGGCGCGAGATTCATCGCGGTCGTCTCGAATGGGGTCGCCTCGGCCTGAGCGGTATTGCGGACGCGTGCGACCACGCGATACGCGTCGGTCTCTTCCTGCTTGTCGTCGTAGGCCCGGACGGTCGCCTGGATGTCCTGGCCCGGCCGATAGATCACCTTGTCGGTGTCGACCAAAAGCCGGCGATCGTGTCCCTCGGCATTCTCGCTCAGCCACTCGACGACGTTCCGCCAGAACTTGCGATAGTAGCGGTTATCGCCTTCGCCCCAGATCCTCTCGAAATCCTTTCCCCATTCGACGGTGGTGTCGGTCGCCATGGCGAACGTCCGGCCTTTTCCAAAGGGCTGGGCCGAGAAGACCGTCACGATCTGAGAGCCGGGCAGGGCCCGGTCAGACATTCCCAGAGCGATGGCGGCCGGCTTGAGCCGGTCGGTGAGATTGGTGCCGTAAAAGACTGGCAATTGCTCCAGCACGTCGCGATTACGCAGCGGGTCGTCGACGATCTTCCAGATGGGGTGTTCGGCGGCCTTCGGGGGGATGACGACCCTCAATGGGCCGTTGTAGTACTCGGAGCGGCCCTGGCCGTGCCCGCTCATGTCGACCGGGATGAGACCGTCCCACGATGTTTGGTCCCAGCCTCCGGACCCGAAGCTGGTGTAGCCGCCGACCATGGCAAAGCCGCCGCCGCGCTTGCCGACCAGCTCGACGGTCCACTCGAGCTGCTCAGGCGTGAACGAGGTTCGGGGGATGTCGCTGCAGATGACCACGTCGAACGACAACAGCTCCTGGCGCGTCGTGGGAAAACCGCGGCCGGGATCGTCCGCTCGCAAGAGCCGGGGCTGGGCCGCGTACTGGTTGTCGACCGTCAGCGCCATGCACTCGATCTTGGGATCCTCTTGCAGGGCGTCACGCAGGAAGCTGTATTCCGCCCTCTCGGCGGTTCCCTCCATGTAAAGCACGCGGACCTTGGCGTCGCGGGGCGTGATTTGAAACGGCACGGCATTGTTGACGGCGATGGCTTCGTGGGGAAGCGGAGTGACCTCGACCGTGAGCGGGCCCTTGGCCCGGTCGGTATCGAGCACCAGCTCATGCGCCTGTTCACCGCCTGAGAGTGTGATCGGCAGGATCGCCAGCGCATCGCCGCGGACCTGGGCGTTCGATCTGATCCGCACCTCGGCCCGCTGTCCCGCGTAGCCGTGGCTGCGCACAGTCACTCGGACCGGTACGCGGGTTCCGGGCCGGGCGTTCCGGGGGGCGTCGATGTCTTCCACGGCGACGTCGCCCGAGATCCTCTCATCGCCCACGGGGACGACGTGCACCGGAATCCCCAGACTGCGATAGGCTCGTGCCGTCGCCGCCAGCGACTCGGGCTCGGACGTTCGGCCGTCGGAAAAGACAAAGACGGCAAACGGGGTCGTGTCGCCAAACCGCGAGGGCAGCTCCTCGAGCGCCCGGTTCAGGTGGGTCTCATCCGACTGTGGAACAAGGGTCCTCTGGGAAGCGGGGATCGCGGCCAGCTCGCGGCCGAAGCCAAACCGAAGGATCGGCGGTCGCCGATCCACCGACACCTGGTCCACGGCGCCCTTAATCAAGTCATCGACCCGGCGGGCGCGGCTTCGGGGTGCCTCCAGGCCCATGCTCCGGGATTCGTCGAGCAGGAAGATGGCCGGTGGCTCCGCGCCCCGGTAGCGAACCTCGTTGACCCGCACCGGGTTGAGCAGGATCAGTACCAGGACGCCAATCGCCAATCCGCGCAGTGCCAGAAGCGTCTTGGCGCGGGCGCTCGGCGCCCGCGCAAGCCGCGAGGCGAGCGCCAGCAAGCCGGCGAGGGCGATGGCGAGCACAAGATAGAATCGGCCTTCGTGTGGATGTGACCAGCCCATCGGCAAACCCCTCGATCAAGCCAACCCCTTCTTTCGGCGGAGGACCCATTCGCTTGCGAGCAAACCCAGAAGGACCAGCCAGCAGAGGGGCGTGTCCCAGAGCGGCGAGCGCGTGAGGACCTCCCGGACCGACGCGTCCGGGTGCTTTTCGAGCAGGGCCGCGAGCTCAGCGGGCGTCCGGATCACGCGTCCGGAAGCGGCCCGGGCGAGCCGCTCGAGCTGCGCGGAGTCGGGACGGGGGTCCCGGAACTCGGCGGGGTCGTCGATGACCTGGAGTGGGACGCTCGACCGGGCCACCACATCCTCGCCGTCGAGTGCGGCGACGTCCAGCGCGAGCTCCTGAACGGTCGAGCCCGGGTTCTCGACGATCGCGCCGGCCGGGGGGATCGTCAGCCCGCCGCGATAGGCCGCACCCTCGAGCTGGGGGACCAGGTTCGTGCCACCGGCGCCCGACGGCTGCGACTCCGGTTCATTGGGTGCGCGGAGCCGCGCCACCACCCGGTAGCGATCGGTCTCATCCAGTTTCTCATCGTAGGCTCTGGCCGTTACCTGGACCACCTGTCCGGGGCGGTACATGACCTTGTCGGTCTCGACCTGGAGCCGGCGATTGGCACCGGTGCTATTCTCGGTAAGCCAGCGAACGACGTTGCGCCAGAACTTGCGGAAGTAGCGGTTGTCGCTCTCGCCCCAGGAGTGCTCGAACGCCGTCCCCCAGGCGTAGGTCGTGTCGGTCGCCATGGCGAACGTTCGACCGCGCCCGAAGCTCTGACAAGAGAAGAGGATTGTCGCGCCAGCGGCGCCCGGCAGCGGCCCATCGGAAAACCCGAGCGCCGTGGCGGCCGGCTTGAGCCGGTCGATCAAGTTTGTGCCGCCGAAATTGGGCATGCGGTCGAGCGCCTCGCGATTGCGCACCGGATCGTCCACGATCCTCCAGATCGGATGCCGCTCGGCGCTCGGGGGAATCACCGCCCGGAACTGGCCGTCATAGTAGGGCGAGCGCGCCGGGCCTTGCCCGTTCATGTCAACGGGAATCAGGCCGTCCCAGATGGTCTGGTCCCATCCCCCCGAGCCAAAGCTCGTGTGTCCTCCGATCATGACGAAACCGCCACCGCGCTTGCTGACCAGCTCGACGGTCCACTCGAGCTGCTGGGGCGTGAACGCCATCCGGGCGACGTCGCTGCAAATCACCACGTCATAGCTCAGGAGCTCTTCGCGGGTCGTGGGAAAGCCGCGGGCCGGGTCATCGATCCGATGAAGCACCGGGCGCTCAACATATTGATTATCTACAGACATCGACACGCACTTGATGTTCGGGTCATCTTCGAGCGCATCCTGAAGGTACCGGTATTCAGGCGGGTTGCTTCCTTCCATGTAGATGACGCGGAGCTGCGGCTCGCGGGAAGTGATCTGGAATGAAACCACGTTGTTCGCGGCGATCGCCTCGTGAGCCAGCGGTGCAACCTCCACGGTGAGCGGGCCCCTGGCCCGGTCGGTCTCGACGACCAGATCGTGCGCCTGTTCGCCGCCGGCGAGGGTGACCGGCAGAGTCGCGAGCGATTCTCCCTGGGGATTGGCGGCCGATCGGATCTTGAGCTCGGTCCGCTCGCCACCGTAACCTCGGCTGCGCAGGGTGACCCGGATTGGCACCCGGCTCCCCGGCCGGGCGTCTCGGGGCGCATCGATGTCCTGAACGGCCACGTCGCCGGAGATCCGCTCGTCGCCGACCGGCACGACATGGAGCGGCACGCCCAGCTCGCGAAACGCCCGAGCGATCGGCTCGAGCGGACCCGGCTCCGTCGACCGGCCATCGGAAAAAACGAACACGGCAAATGGCAAGTGTTCTGAAAACCGGGTGGGAAGCTGCTCGAGAGCCCAGGCCAGGCGGGTACGGTCGGCCGCGGGCCGGCCGGCCGGCACCGGATCGGGGAGGGCGATCAGATCGCTCCCGAAGCCGAATTTCTGGATCGCCGGCCGCCGCTCCACGGGCATCGAACCGACCGCGCTCCTGATCAGCCGGTTGACCGCCTGGGCCCTGCTGACGGGTTTCTCCAGGCTCATGCTCCGCGATTCGTCGAGCAAAAAAATGGCCGCGGGCTCTGGCCCCCGGTAGCGGGCCTCCTGGACTCGCACCGGGTTCAGCAGGATCAAGACCAGGATCCCGATGGCCAATCCTCGCAGGGCCAGGAGGACTTTGCTGCGGGCACTTGCGCCTGAGCAAACCGGGAAGCGAGCACGAGCAAGCCCGCGAGGCTCACCCCGAGCACAAGATAGAGACGGCCGTCGTAGGGGTGTGACCAGACCATTTATTTGGCCAGTCCCAACAAGGCTGCGGTCACCGCGGGCACACGCATCGAGGCTCTCCTTACGGCATTTTCGCCACCAATCCCGTCCTCACGCCAGCCCCTTGAACCGGCGAATGATCCATTCGCTCGTGAGCAATCCCAGCATGAGAAGCCACAGGAGCGGAGAGTCCCAGATTGGCGAGTGCGTGATTACCTCGCTGACGGGCGCCTCGGGATGCCCGGCGAGCAGGGTCGCCAGCTCGGTGGGGGTCCGGATCACGCGTCCGGCCGTGGCCTGGGCGAGCTGTTTGAGCCGGGAGGGGTCGGGACGGGGATCCCGGAACTCGGCAGGGTCGTCGATGACCTGGAGCTCGGTGCTCGACCTGGCCACGACGTCATCGCCGTCCAGGACGGCCACGTCGAGCCGAAGCTGATGAACCGTCGAGGCCGGGTTGTCGAGGATCGTGCTTGCCTGCGGAGCCGTCAGCGTGCCTCGATAGGCAGGATCTGTGACCTGAGGGACGAGGTTGATCGCGGACTCGTCGAACGGCAGCGACTCGCTGTCGGCCGGACCGCGCAGGCGGGCGACGACGTGGTAGAGGCCGGTCTCGACCAGCTTCTCGTCGTACGCCCGGACGGTCACCTGGATCGGCTGGCCTGGCCGGTAGATGACCTTGTCGGTCTCGACCCGCAGCCGTCGATTGGGGCCGCCCCGATTCTCGGTGAGCCAGTAGATCACGTTGCGCCAGAACTTGCGGAAGTAACGGTTATCGCCTTCGCCCCAGTGGCGCTCGATCTCATGGCCCCAGGCCCAGGTTGAGTCGGGCGACATGGAGAACGTCCGGCCGCGGCCAAAGCTATGGCAGGCGAAGATCACCGAGCACGCGGGACTGCCATCGGGGCGCTTGGGATGCGGCCTGGGGGCCGGGATCGGCTTGCCGGCGAGCCTTGCCCTCGTGATATTGGCCTGTTCCAGGGGCCGGTCCGAGCGTGCCAGGAGGGTCGCGGCCGGCTTGACACGGTCGATCAAGTTCGAGCCCAGATATGCCGGCATTCGCGCCAGGATCTCGCGATTCCGCTCTTGGTCATTCACGATCCTCCAGATCGGATGGTTGAGTGCCTCCGGCGGGATGTCCAGCTTGAACGCGTGGACGCAGAACTCCGAGTCTGGCTCGCCGCGCTCGCTCATATCGACCGGGATGAGCGCATCCCAGACCGTCTGGTCCCAGTCGCCGCCGCCAAAGCTGCGGTTGCCGCCGATCATGCCAAACCCGCCGCCGTGCTTGCTCACGAGCTCGACCGTCCACGCGAGCTGCTCCTGAGTAAAAGCCCCGAACGCGATGTCGCTGAGTATGACCGCGTCGTAGCTGAGCATCTCTGCCCGTGTCGCGGGGTAACCGCGTCTTGCGTCCGCGATTCGGTATATCCTGGGCCGCTCGGCGTGCATGTTGTCCACGGTCATCGACACAACGGTGATGTTCGGGTCTTCTTCCAGGGCCTCGTGGATATAGCGGTATTCCGGGAACGGGCTCCCTTCCATGTAGATGACGCGCAGCTTCGTCCGGCGGGGAGTGATCTCAAACGGTACGACATTGTTCCCGGCGATTGCCTCGTGAGGCAGGGCTTCTACTTCGACGGCGAGCGGGCCCTTGGCGTTGTCCGCGTCGATCAACAGCTCGTGGGCTTGCTCGCCGCCCGAGAGCGTGATGGGCAAGCTCGCCAGCGAATCTTCCTGCGGATTGGCGGCCGAGCGGATCTTGAGCTCGGTGCGCTCACCGTCGTGACCGAAGCTGCGCAAGGTCACCCGGATCGGCACGCGCGATCCGGGCCGGGCGTCTCGGGGCGCGTCGATGTCCTGCACGGCCACGTCGCCCGAGACCCGCTCGTCGCCCAAGGGGACGACGTGAATCGGCACTTTCAGGTCGCGATAGGCTCGGGCCGTCGACTCGAACCGCTCCGGCTCGGTCGAGCGGCCGTCGGAAAAGACGAACACGCCGAACGGCACGGTCTCACCGAACCGCGCGGGAAGCTGCTCCAGGGCCCGCCCCAGCCGTGTTTGGTCGGCGTCCGCGCGGCGGCCCTGGCCCGACCCGGCGATTGCGACCAGGTCGCCGCCGAAGCCGTACTTCTGGATCGCCGGCCGCCGGTCGGCCTGTACCAGAAGGTCCGCGCGACGGATCAGCTCACGGGCGGCCTGCGAACGGCTCGTCGGGGATTCCAGGCTCATGCTCCGGGATTCGTCGACCAGGAACAGCGCCGTCGGCTGCGGACCGGGGTGCGTTACATGCTCGACTCGCGTCGGGTTCAGCACGATCACCACGAGAATGCACAGCGCCGCCGCGCGCAATGCCACGAGGACCTTGCTTCGGGCACCTCCTGGCCCGGCAAGCCGGAATGCCAGGACCAGAAGGCCCGCGAGGCCCACGGCAAGCACCAGATAGAACGGGGCGTCATGGGGATGTGACCAGACCATCTCCTCGTCCGGGTTGAGGTTTGCAGAACCAGGCAGCACCGACCGTGCTCATGCTTCACCGCAAGTCCTGGGAAAGGACGCGATAATAATCCTCCACCAGCTCTTTGTATTGCGGAGGGACCGGACCAGTGCGTTCGACCAGGGCGTTTTCGAGGATGATCTCCTGGATCTTCGCCTGGAGGGCGAGGATCACAAGAGCCACGCCCTCGTTGTATCCGACCGGGGGAACGAAATAACCGGTGCCATCGTCCACGACCCGGTCGACCCGGTTCAGGACTCCGGTATGGGCACCCCGGATCGCGCTCTGGACACTGTCGGCGGCCTGGCGCATCGATCCCTGGCCGGGTGCGAGTTTATCGACGACATCGGCGAGATCGGCCATGCCCTTCTGGACTTCGGCCAGATGCGACGGCTGACGCATCGACCGGAGGCGTTCCTGGAGCTTGGCAGCCTGTTTTTCGGCAGCCAGCAGGCGTTCGAGCTGTGGCTGAACGGCCGACCGCCGGGCGATCTCGAGGTCCTGGGCGAGGTCTTCGAGCCGCTGGGCGGCTTGATCGGCGTCGCGGGCCGCCTGGGCGGTCCGGCCCGACTCGATCGCCTGGGCGGTTCGCCGCATCGAACCTTCGACCTCATCCGGCGGGTTTCGCCTGGCGGCACGGTCGATGGCCTGTGCCAGCTCTCGGTAGTCGAGCGCTGCCTCCGACCGGAGCTTTTCGAGCACGTCCCCCAGTGCAGCGACCTCGTCCGCCAGCTCGCGCTGGCGGCTGGCCGGGTCGCGGCGGCCGACGGTGCCGGCTTGCTTCGAGCTGGCGAGGCCACCCCGGCCACCGGATTCGCCTCGCTTCGACTTGCCGGGACCACTCCGGCCCTCGCTGTCGCCTGGCTTCGACTCGGTTCCGGTGTCGCCTGGCTTCGACTCGGTGCCGCGGTCGAGCGACTTACCCAGCTCGCGCTCGGCCTTGGCGATCGCCTGGGCGATGTCGCGCTCGCGCGCCAGAGCGTCCGCCAGTTCCTTCGCCTTGAGGGCTCCCACCTGGCGAGCTGCCGACTGGAGCTTGCGGGCGGCGTCGCGGGCTTTCTCGGCGGCCTCGGCCGATTTGCCCTCTTCCATCGCCCGGCTGGATTCTTGAACTATCTTGGCCGCGGCATCGAGTCGCTCCTTGGCGAGCTCGGTCAGATTTTTGTCCTTCTGCGCCATCTGGCGAAGCCGCTCGGCTTCCGCTGCCGCCTTTTGCTGCTGCTCGACGGGGTTCATCCGAGACTGCGTGCTATTCGTCGAGTTCTTGGTCGAGGCAGAGCCCGACTTCGTGGCCGAGGAACTGGAAGACGATTTCTTGGAGGAGGGGTCCTGGGACGAATCTTCGGGATCCTCGGCGGGTTGTTGTTGGTTCGCCGGTGGCGGTTCGACGTCCGGCCCTCCGCCGCCTTTGGCCTCGATCTCCTCGGAAAACTCTTCCTCGCGCTTGGCCAGTTCCATCAGCTCAGCCTCGAGCAGTTCCTTCTTGTCCTGGGGAGGCCGGCGGATCTTCTGGACCTGCTGCCGGTCGAACGCGCGGCATGCACTCGCCTGCTGGCCCGGGTTGAGCCCGAGCAGCTTCCGCAAATTCTGGCGGACACTGATCAACGATTTCAGCGCTGCCTCCTCGTGCGTACGCGCAGGAGGTAGATCCTTCCTGTCGAGCGCGTCGGTCGCCGACCGCATTGCACTCGCGGCCTCGTCCAGCGCGGGGATGTTGATCCCCCGGGCTTTCAATCCGTCGGAGAACTCGGTCGTCGCGCTGGCAAGCTCCTCCTCGAACGTCGCCAGCTTCATGGCGGCGGCCTTGTCGATCGAACGATCACCCTCCAGTACGAAGGTCCGACTGAGGTTCACACGCTGGCGAGCGATCAGCTCTTCCAGGCTGAGCGAGCCGGCCGATGGTTCTCCGCCTTCGCCGTCCATGAACTGATACTCTTGCTTGTAGGGAAGGATGTCGATGAATCGCATCTCGGAAACGACCCGGTGCGCCTGGGGAGGGTAATTGTCGAGGACGAACGCGTAGTAACTGATTTCATCCGGGTAGGCGATCTGGTGCTTCTCGAGGTACAGCGTGGCCAGCGCTTGAGCCGTGACGGGCTGGTCCTTTATGTCGGCGAGGTGGAGCGTCTCCTCGGGCCCATTACCGACCTTGTAGGTGATTCCCACCTGGCTCACGCCGAAATCGTCGCTCGCCTCGACTTCGATCGGCACCTCGGTGGTCGGCGTCACGGCAAGCGAATCTTCCGGCCGACGGAAGGCCAGAGTGGGCTTCTGGTCGGGAACGACCTTGATCCGGAATGAATCGGCTTCGAGCGTCATGCCGTCGGCATCGACTGCGTCGATACGGTATTGCACGTCTTTGGCGATCACCGGCAAGCGGCCGGCCAGCTTGGCGTCGCCGATGTTCAAAAGCGGCACTTGCACCGGAGCCTCTCCGGGCGCTCCCAGCACGAGCTGGGCGGATGTGGGAGCGTGGTCGAGCGTGATCGTGAGCTCGACCTGCGAGCCCTCGATGGCCTTGAAGTTCCCTCCCTTGACGACCTCGGGCGGCTTCCGCGTGTAGGCAGGGGGCGTGACGGCTGCCTCCATCGCCCTCACGACGAGCGGGTGGACGACCTTGACGTGAAAGACCGGGCTCTCTAGCTCGCCGGCGACCACGCGATAATCGAAATCGGCCTGGCAATCCTTCCGGCTGGTGGTCAGGGTGCCATAGAGCGGCTTTGCCGGTTGCTTCGCATCGCGGCCGGGAGCCAGCGACGCCGCGGTCCATTCCGAGCCGCTGTTCGTGTCACGGTAATACCAATGGGCCGCCTTCACGGGACGACCGCTCAAGGTGACATCGAGCTTCAGCTCCTCGCCGGCCTTCAAGGTCAGGTCGCCGGGCTGGACCTGGAGCGTCGTGTAATGAAAGGGGAGGAGCACCATTCGCAGCGCGGCCGTTCGAAGCTCCGAGTTCATGAAGAGGGCAACGAGCCCGAACAACACGGCGACGAACGAGACGACCGCGCGGCGCTCGAATGTCCGCCAGGGGACCAGCTTGCCGAAGTCGAGCCGGGCGGTGCGGCGGTCGGTATCGCGGCCCAGTGCCTTGAGCAGCCCGGGTGAGGCCGCGACAGGATGCCGGGTGGGCTCGGCATACTCGACCACGGTGCGCAGCCGCTGGCCCAGCTCGGGGAAATGGGCCTCCACATCGGCCGCGGCCTGGTCGCGAGTGTACTGGCGGCGAGCCCGGAAATGCAGAATGACCGCCAGCGCAACCATTGCCGGCAAACCCAGCGCGCGCACGGCTGCCGGCAGGACCCACATCCAGTCAGCCAGAACGAAGACCGCGCCCAGCAGGAGTTCCGCCAGGAGAAGTGTGGCCAGGCCCACCCAGATGCTGGAACGTCTCAGGTCCCGCCGGGTTGCCTCGAGTTTTCCGAGTGCGCCGGCAACTGCGGCGGAGTGAGTCGGCACTTCCGGGTCGGGTGTCAGCACAGTCATCGCGTCAGCTCCTCAGGAATCGCACGGGGCGCGGCCGGCCCCGGTCTCTCCCATATTACGCGTACGTCCTGTTGGCAACAAACGTTTCGGCCACGAGAACGATCAAAAGCGCCCACGCGATCGATCGCCACAGCTCATCCGGCCGTTCTTCTCCGGCCGCGGGCGCCCCGGGGAGGTTCTCCTCGAGTGGCTTGCCGGCCTTCGCCTCGGGCAGACCGTAGACCTCGCGCAGGGCCGCCACCGTCGTCCGCTCGATCTCGGATTCGGCGGGGTCGACATTCCGGACCAGGGCATGGCCGTTTTTGACAGCGACCCCGGGAGCCTCGCTCGGGCCCGCGCCGGCTCCGGCGAATTTCACCGGACCAGTCTCGGGCAGCCGGTCGGTTGCGTAGCCCACCAGTTGATGGACCAGCGGCAGATACAGGCGATGGATGGCCCACTCTCCCCACGCATTGTCGGCCGGAAAGGCGAAGAGCAGCGATTTGCCCGAGCCATGCGACCGTTCCAGCACCAGGGGCAAGCCCCCCTGCTCGGTGGCGAGTACGCGAGCGTCTCGATCGGCGACGACCCGGGTGATCCGCCGGAATCGCAGGGTTCGCAGGTCGCCATGCAGGGGGTCCGCCAGCGGAGCCAACATGGGGTGCTCCTTCTCCCAGGCTGCGAACCGGTAAGACGCGTCCTCCGCGGGCCCTGCCAGGTGCCCGGGTAGGACCTTGGCCTCCTCGAGTGCTCGATAGGCCCCCGCCTTGACCTGGTCCCCCGTGAAGATGATCAAGGTTCCGCCCGACGCGACGAAACGCGCGAGTGCGGCGGCGTCGGCCGCCCCTACGTCCGGGACGTTGCACAGGGCGACGACACGGAAGCGATCCAGTCCGGGCAAGGAACCGGGCTGGCCGCTCCAGGCGAGTCGCTCCGGCACATACGGAGTCGCCGACGCGTTCGGGTCTTGACCGGGCACCGTCAGTCGCAGCGCCGTTTCGAGGTAGTACGTCTCGTTGCCGAAGACCGACTGACCCGGCTCGCCATCGACCAGGAGGACCCGTTCGGGCCGGCGAGCCGCGAAGGCGAGCCAGCGGCGGTCGTCGAATGGCAAGTCGTCTCCCGAGGCAGCCTCGACGAAGCCGTGATACAGCCCCGGCTCGCGCACCGGCACCTCGAACCGCACCAGCCGCCGCGTATGACCTTCGACACTGGCCGTCTGCTCGAGTGCGGGCATCCCCTCCAGCGCCAGCTTCACGCGCACGTCTCGAACGGGGAATAGTCCGGCATTGAAGACTCGGGCTGTGACCAAAACCGGCTTCCCATCTCGCAGATCGGTCCGCTCGGCCTGGACCTCCTCGACAGCCAGGTTCCTCGTCAGGGAGCGCCCTACGTCGATGATCTCGACGTCGACACCCGGCGGAAACCGTTCGCCGGGTGGCGGGCGGAGCCCCGAGCGCTGGAGGTCCGTCCACAAGAAGACCTGCCGGTCGAGCCGCTTCGATCCGACCATGATGTCCCGCGCCCAGCCGAGCGCCTTCGTGAAATCGGTGCCAGAGAGGCCCGGGGCCGCATCCGCATCGATCCGCGGTTCGCGCGCAGGTTCGACCCCGCCGGCGTCGAAATACGCCAGGTGGACCGCCGTGCCGCTGGGCAGGTTCCGGAGGATCTCGCTAGCCTGGCGCTTGGCGATACCGAACGGGGACGAGTCCGCGCCACTGGCGGCCATGCTCGCGGAGCGGTCAATCAAAAGGACGACCTCGCGCTCCCGACCAGTGTCGCCGCGCGCGTTCCAGTACGGCCGCGCGAACAGGAGCGCCAATAAGAGCACGCCGGCTGACCGCAGTGCCAGCAGGATCCATCGGCGGATCTTCCGCCGCCGCGCGTGATCGCGGAGCACCACCCGCAGGAAGTGCAGCGTCCCAATCTCGACCCGCCGCGCCCGCTGGCGAAACAGCAGGTGAATCAAGATCGGCACCGCCACCGCCAGTGCGGCCGCCAGGAAACCCAGGTGAATGAAGCCGAGTCCCAAATTCGCCCCTCAGGTCCTGAATGGTTACGGAACACGTCGTATGACTACAAATATCGTCGATACGGATGATCTGTCAAGTAGACAGTTCGGATTTCGGCGTTCCACGGAATTCACTCCGTTGGGTTTCGATGGAACTAGGCATCGAACCGTTCGGCGGACCAGAATGAATTCGACTGTTCGCGCACAAACGAAATGATTCTTGTCTCGAGCCAGGAGCGGTGCGCCGGTTATAAGCTATGGGCAGCGTCATGAAGGATCCACCGAGCGAGATTATGCGCCTGGTCGAGCGGCTCCGAGCCGGGGATCGCAGCGCGCTCGCCGATCTCTTCCAGCGGCACGGCGACCGCCTCCGCAGAATGGTTGAGCTGCGCATGGACCCACGGCTTTATGGTCGAGTCGACGCTTCCGACGTGCTTCAGGACGGCTTTGTCGATCTGGCTAATAAAGTGGACAGCTACCTGAGCGATCCGAAGCTGCCGGTATTTCTCTGGCTACGGCTGGTCGTGAGCGATCGGCTGGCGAATTACCACCGCCGGCACCTGGGAACGGGGATGCGTGACGCCAGCCGGGAGGTCTCGCTCTATCGCGATCCGTTGCCCCAGGCGAGCTCGGCAGCACTGGCCTCAATGCTGCTCGGGCGGCTGACATCTCCCTCGAATGCAGCGATCCGGGCCGAGCAAATCCTCCAGGTCCAGGAAGCGATCAACTCGCTCGATCCCGTCGATCGAGAAGTGGTGGCGCTGCGGCACTTCGAGCAGCTCAGTCGAGCCGAGACTGCGGTCGTCTTGGGCATCACGGAAGAAGCCGGAGCCAAGCGTTACATCCGGGCGCTCAAGAAGCTCAAGTCCATCCTCGCGGCGATGCCCGGCGGTCTGGAAGGGTTGTGATCGATGTCGATTCCTGAGTCGGAGCAGTACGACTTGCTCGATCGGCTGGCCGAGGAATTCGCCGCCCGCTTCCGGCGCGGTGAACGTCCCGCGATCAAGGAATACACCGACCGCTACACGGACCTGGCCGATGAGATCCGAGAGCTCTTCCCTGCGCTGGTCAAGGTCGAGCAGGCCGAGGGGCTCCGGCAGGCCGAGGAGCACACCCACCATTCCCCGGTCACCAATCCACCTCCGAGCCAGGTCGGTGACTACCGGATCGTCCGCGAGATCGGCCGTGGTGGCATGGGGGTCGTGTACGAGGCCGAGCAAATCTCGCTGGGCCGTCGGGTGGCGCTCAAGGTCCTGCCTTGGAGAGCATCCACTGACCGGATGGTCCTCGAGCGATTCCGCCGTGAGGCCCGCGCCACGGCACGACTGCATCACACCAACATCGTACCCGTTTACGAGGTCGGCCAGGATGGAGACGTCCGCTTCTACGCCATGCAGTTGATCCAGGGCCAGGGCCTGGACCTGGTCATCGCGGAACTTCGGCGGCACCGCAGCCCGGCCGGTCCCGAGTCCAAGACGATGGCGGCATCAATTGACGAGTCTGTCCGGTCCGGCCCAGAGCACTCCCGCGGGGTGACCGACGACCCGACACTCGACGCAGAGGCCGAGGTCAGCCCGGTGTTGCGATCGATTCTGACCGGCAGGTTCGACGTTGGCGGCCCCCCTCCGAAGCGGGGGGAAGCCTCACGATTGGGGCTGGCCGCGGCCCGCGCAGCGGGCGTCGCGCCATCGGAGGTGCCCGAGGCGAAACGTCGCGCCGCTCCATCCGACCCAGCACTGGCGCGCACCGAGGCTGAGAGTGCGAGAGCCGGTGACCCAGATGGCCCAGAGCTCGAGTATCGACTCGCCCCCGGCTCGTCATGGTCTGCGTCCCCATCGTCAAGCTCGGCGATCTTGCCCGGTGGTTCCCAGCTCTCGTCGGTCGATTCGGGTCGGCGCAGGTTCTTCCACAGTCTGGCTCAAATCGGCCGGCAGGTGGCCGGCGGCCTCGCTTACGCGCACGCGCGCGGGATCGTGCACCGTGACATCAAGCCCTCGAACTTGCTCCTGGACACCGAAGGCGTGGTGTGGATCACGGATTTCGGCCTGGCCAAGGCAGACGACGATGGGCTGACCCAGACGGGCGACATTCTTGGCACGCTCCGCTACATGGCCCCCGAGCGGTTCCGCGGAGAAGGGGATGCTCGGGCCGATATTTACGCGTTGGGGTTGACGCTCTACGAGCTGCTCACCCTGCGCTCGAGTTTCAAATCAGCGGACCGGCTCGAACTGATCGAGCGGATCAAGACCGAGGAGCCGCAGCAGCCCCGATCGCTCGACGGCCGGATTCCGCGCGATCTGGAGACGATCGTCTTGAAAGCGATCGAGAAGGATCCCAAGGCGCGGTACCAGTCGGCCGCGGCGATGGGCGAGGATTTGAGACGGTTCCTCGCCGACGAGCCGATCCGGGCCCGCCAGGTGAGCGCCGCGGAGCGATACTGGCGCTGGGCCCGGCGGAACCCGGCGATCGCGGTTCTCGGCGGTGTGCTCACCGCCGTGCTGGTACTCGCCACGGTGAGCTCGCTGTTGGCCGCCGGCTACTTCAACCAGTCCGCTCAGAGCGAGCGGGCCGCCAGGCAGGAGGCCGATCTGTTGCGGCAGGCGGAGTCATCGCAACGAAAGCGCGCGGAAATGGAAAAGAAGCGCGCTGACGTCACGCTGGCCGACATGTATACCTCGCGAGGATTGCTCGCCGGCGAGCGAGACGCTCCCGCGGAGGCGGTGCTCTGGTTTGCCGCGGCAGCGGAACAATCAGCAAGCGCCGAGGATTCAAGGCGCCATGCGAACAATCGATTGCGCGCCCGCAACTGGATACGCCAGGCAATTGTCCCGGTGGCGGCGATGTCGTCGCCAACCTACGTCGATCAGCTCGAATTTCAACCACGAGCGCATCTTCTGCTCGTGCGACACAGGAATAGCGCGGTGATCATCTGGTCCTGGCGGGACGGCAAACAACTCCCATGGGCCGAAACACTCTCCGGCGTCTGCTCGGCCCAATTTAGCCCCGACGGCGCCTCGGTTGCTTTGGGTTTCCTCTCCAGCCTGGTGCAAATACGGAATGTCCAGAGCGGCGAACTCCTCGCCCAGATCCGGCACCAGGGGCAAATCAAGGCGTTGGCCTTCAGCCCGGACGGGAGATTCCTGGCCATCGCCAGCCAAGGCGCGCGGGTTTGGGATATTCGGCGGCAAGCGTTTCACACACCGGTCTGGAACCATCCGCGGCCGGTCAGTGCCGTCGCGTTCAACCGGAATGGAGATCGCCTGATCACGGCTTGCGAAGACAAGCTGGCGCGTGTGTTCGCCGTGGAGAGCGGGCCGGATCGCACTGAGCCATTGTACGCGCCTATTGTGCATATTCGCGCCTTCTCCACCTGCACTGACCGTCGAAGACCGTATTCTTGTCACAGTCAGCGGCGATTCGGAACTCACGCGCTGGGAATTGGCAACCGGCGAGCCTGTTGCGAACCCGATCCATACCAAGCCGACGGACCTTCGGGGGGTTGTGTCCTCAGCCGATGGCAACTGGTTTGTCACGGGTGGCTACTATGGTCCGGTACTCTACAGGGCGGATGGCAAGCAGCCTCCGGTGCACCTGGGCCACACGAACATGGTCACGAAATATGTTTTCAGCCCCGACAATACGATGCTGCTCTCCGTAAGCTCCGATCAGACAGCCCGGCTCTGGTCGATTCCCCGCGGTCAGCCGATTGGCCCGCCACTGAAGCACATGGCAACCGTGCACGAATGTGCCTGGTCCGACGACGCGAGGTACCTGGCGACGGTGCAGTATGACGGCCTGATTCGCGTCTGGCAGCGTCCCGTGGACAACCTCGTCATCAGAGCGGAGTCTGGCTGGGGGCGCGGCCGCGCGTCAGCTTTGATGGCCGGCTTGTCGTCCCCGGCCTCTGGCACGAGGCGCCATTTAACGGCAGCCACCAGAGCGTCAATCGACTCCGAGTCGTCGCCACCGCCAACGGACAGCCTGCGGGAGCGGACATTTACTTGCCCGGCACTTTGATCGATTCCTGCGCGTGTGCCGACGGTCTCGCCACGGCGGCCGGCTTCTCACGAGGCGCGAACGGGCATTTCGGCGTCTGGGACCTGGCTACCTCCAGCGCGAGGTTTGACCCGATCGCGCTTCCCGGGTTACCAATTTCCGTCGCAGCGCGAACCGGGGAGCGGTCAACTGGCCGTGATCTGTGCGACAGGTGATTTGCTGGTCGTCGATGACAAGACGGGAAAGCGCGTGCTCAAGCTGCGCCACCAAGGTTGGGCGAGTTCTGAAAAGTCAGTTCAAGTTATGTACACTCCAAATGGGGAGACGGTCGTCTCCTTGAGCGGTGGCGATCCCGCCACGGTCAACGTTCGTGACGCCGACTCAGGCCTGCTGCGTTTTGCACCTCTCTATGCGAGCGTGGACGGCTCGAATTTTCACAGTTTTTCCGTTTCGGCCGACAGCCGGCTGCTCGCGACGATCGCGCTCATCAAGAATTCCGCTCAGGTCTGGGACCTGGCAACAGGCCGTGCTCTGTCACAGCCATTGCCGCATCCGGGCGACTATTGGGGCTTGTTCGCCGTTCGTTTCAGCCCCGACGGGCGCTACCTGCTCACAAGCCACAAGGATGGGCAGGTTCGAAACTGGGACTGGCAAGCCGCCAAGCTTGTCTGCCCTCCGATGGCGCACGACAACGAAGTGCCAGACGTGGCCATCACGCCCGACGGGCGGTTTGCGCTCACAGCGGAGAGTGGCTGGCCGGAGATTCAGGTCTGGGAATTGACGACGGGCCGACGGGTTGCCCCGCCTGTGCGGCTTGGCTGCGTCGAAGGTTCTGCGTTCTGTACACTGGCGGTCACGCCAGACGGACGGCGCGCCCTGGTCAGCTTCACGGAATCGAGCGCCAGCCCAGCAATGGATCTGGCCGTTGTCGATCTCGAGGCGCTGCTTTCCCCTTCCAGCCCACCGACTGCCGATCTGGCGCTTCTCGCTGAGCTGGCCACGGCCCAGCGCATCGAACTTGGCGATTTGAGCGGCCTGACGACGGACCTGTGGCAAGAGAGATGGAACCTGCTCTTTGCACGGAACCCCGATCTCGTGCGGTCCTTCATTGTGAAGGACGGACGAGCGAAGTAGCGGTAGAGCGCAATTCATTCCGTTTCCGTCCAATGGCACGGCGCGCGGCGTAGAACGGAATTCTCTCCTCGCGGCGCTGACTCAGCGATAGAATAAAAACATAGGGTCGAACGTCAGTAGGGACGGCGCTCCCCTCAATCCCAAGAGGACACCGATCATGAATCCTCCCGATCGACTCGGCCGGCTCGCGCTCGGCTTGGGCTGGCTGCTCTTGATCGTATTGATCTGGTCGTTGCCGTCGAGCCCGCGAGCGCTGGCCGGCGATCCCCTTCCCGGCCCTCAGCGGAAAGCCGACGAGGCGCGGAAAATCGAGCTGGGGCGCGATCTCTTCCTCCGCGAGTGGGTTCCGAACGATCGGCGGAGCCACGGCGGCGATGGATTGGGCCCGGTGTACAACGAGCGCTCGTGCGCCGGCTGCCATCATCAGGCCGGACCCGGCGGTGGAGGATCCGCCGACAAGAACATCGAGATCATCACCGCCGGGTCGACTGCCAATGGGTCGGGGGGACCCGGCTACTTCTACGCATTCTCGTTCAGTTATGGGGCCAACGGATTCGAATACCGGTTTGGCGACCCATCCCAAACGTCCAATCGGCCGCGGCGCGTAGTGGGGCCTGAGCTCGCCGCGCTGGTGCGGATCCACCCGGGCTTTCGAGACGGGCCGAGCGTCGTTCTGCACCGATATGGAAACGACAGCGATTACCGTGTCTGGCGCGAGTGGGTGCTGGAGCGGCATGGCGCCATCGCGCTCAAGACTTCCCAGCGCAATCCAATTCCACTTTTCGGCGCCGGCTTGATCGACAAGATCCCGGAAGCCGTCATCGAGGCCGCCGCACGGCGAAAGCATCCCGGCTCACCACGGGTCAACGGTCGGGCCAGCCGGCTCGACGACGGCCGTATTGGCCGCTTCGGCTGGAAAGCCCAGACCGCGAGCCTGCGCGAGTTCAACCTGTCGGCGGCCGCAGTCGAGATGGGTCTGGAAGTGCCCGGCCATGTCCAGGCCGCAGACCCGCGCGTGCCCCCACTCAAGGCGCCTGGCCTGGATATGAACGCAACCGAGTGCGACGCCTTGTCAGCCTATGTCAGGTCGCTGGCGGCCCCGGCCGCCCCGGCACGACCCAATCCTCGTGACGACCGCGCCTATAAGGCCGGCAAAACGCTGTTCAAATCGCTCGGCTGCGCGGAGTGCCACGCCCCCCAGCTCGGCGAAGTCAAGAACCTCTACAGCGATCTGCTCTTGCACGACATGGGCCCGGATCTGAGCGATACGTCATTCTACGGCGCGTTCCTCGCTGGTGCGGACGCCCGGCCGGCTAAACCGCCGGGTGATCCGGCACGCGGGCGGGCCGGAGCCGCAACCGACTCCGAGTGGCGGACGCCGCCGCTCTGGGGCCTGCGCGACAGTGCCCCGTATCTTCATGACGGACGGGCGGCGACCATCGAGGAGGCGATCCTGCTCCACGGTGGCGAAGCGTCGGCCGCAGCCCAGCGTTATCGCCAACTGCCCGCGCACGACCAAGCCCAGCTTCAGGTCTTCCTGTCATCGCTCAAAGCGCCGGAATTGAAAGACTGAAGACCGAAGAATGAGGTAAGGCCCTGTGCGGGCTTGTGATGGGTGGCGCTGGAACCACCCCTTTGCCGCAGCCGGTTCGCGGGGTGCGGGTCGAATTCTTGCTCCAACCCGGCGCGTGTTCTACGGTCTCTCTAACGACCGCCGAGTCGCGAACGGGCTCCGTGTTTTTGTGGATTGGATAGGATGGACAGGATGGCGGAGGGATCGCAGTGAAGACCGTGGTCTGGACCGAGGGCGCATCGTGGGACGAACTGCTTCGCCAAGCGGGACAGGAGGATGTGCTCGTCCTCCGCGACGGTCATCCCATGGTCTTGATGACACCATTTGGCGACGATGACCTGGAATGGTATACCCGGGAACACGATCCAGGCTTCCGGGCCACCGTGGCGGAAGCGCACCGCCAGGTCGAAGACGGAAGGACAGCAGGCCGCGAGACGCTGGAAAACCAGTCGGGACGCAATTGACGCCGGCGCTCTTGCGGTCCTCGCGTTATCGGAACACCTTACGGAAGGGCGCAAACGGCTTCGTCGGTTGAAGTTGCTGCATTGTTTCCGCCTCGATCGAGGCAGTCACTTTGCGTCCGTGGATGCGGATACTGAGCATCCTGCGCTGCGCCCTGAAAGAGCCGGATTCGGTGGGAATCGCGTCGAATGCGATGACCTCTCCGCCCTGGCATGTCAGAAGCGCGGCGAGCGTCTGCGGGTTGATGGACGCGCCGATCGTGCGGACGCTGCCGTCGGCGAACGCGAAGGGTGCGGACTTACCGCCGCCCGGACCACCAAATGTGTACGGCGTGGCGATCCCACCGGGCCGGCCGATGCCCTTGAAGGCGGGGCCGACGTCGATGTCCTCGGGCTTGGTCCAGGGTATCTTCCGCTCCGGCTCGACCGAGCTGCACATGACGGTGTTCGACGTGCCGTCAGTGATCATTGCGATTCGCACGCCCCCGGTGCCGATCGGCGGCTTCTTGGGGTCGGCCTGCTTCGTTCCCTGGGGCCGGAAAAACGCGGCAGGGCCAACGAGCGCCGCGTAGTGCGTGTAAGAATGCTCAATCGCTTCGCCGTAGATCGGATCGCGGTACACGGGCGGCATCCTGTCCACGAGTGCCTTGTTCTTGGGCGAGTCCCAGGGCTGCGTGAAGTCATAGGCGTTGTAAAGATCCCTCCTGTCGAGGAATGGGAGGATCAGGACGCGCCACGAGTGCCAGAGCTTGTTGTCCGGGCCGTAGATGACGGCCGGGGGAAACGCGCCGTAGGCCGATTCGAAGTTGTGCATCGCCAGTGCGATCTGCTTGAGATTGTTGATCGATTGCTGGCGCGCTGCGTTCTCGCGGGCGTACGCAGGGTTCGCGCCATCCGGCTGGGACTCAAATAGGATCTCATCCGGCAGCGCACGCAGCCGGGCAGTCGTCGCCGGGACCGGCCGGACCAGCCGGGCCAGGTCGTTAACTTTCACGCGAAGGGCGGCCTTGGGGCCGGCCTTGAGCGTGAAGACCCACCCGTCGGCAATGTCGGTGACCTGGACGCGCAACACCCGGCGCGGCAGTGCCGGATTCGAGTCGTTCGTCACGAGCAGGTAGAATCCCTCGGCGATTCCTGAGCCCAGCGAGTCACGCACGGCCACGGGTACCGACTCGGAGGGTCCCATGACGATCGTCCCATCGGGGTCGACCCGCGTGATGGTGAGGAATTCCGGCCCGACCAGCGCGGCCTGCATGATCGATGGTTCTGCGCTGGGTGCCTGAGTGAACGCGCACGCACAGACCACGAACGCGGCGAACGCGGCGACAAGACCAAGGGATCGGGAGAGCATCGCAGAGCCTCAAGGGATCAGGGTGTCTTCGTCGTTGCGTGGTGGGTGAGGAGGCCTTATTTCAATAGAGCTGCGCACGTCTCGTCAAGTAATCGTAGAGCGCCTGTTCCAGCGGTTGCTCGGTGGTCACCGTGACCCGGTCGATCTCACGGCCCCGGCAGCCTTCGTCGAGCGATTCCTCCCAGGCGACGATGGCCGACTCGTAAGCGGCACGGATCTCGTTCACCTGGGTCGTCAGCTCTTCACCGGTTTCCAGGTCCTGGAACCGGACTTGACCCTCAAGGGGCAAGTGGTGCTCGAGCGGGTCAAGCAGATGGAACACCAGGAGATCGTGCCCGCGGAACCGGAAATGGTCCAGACCCGAGAAGACTTCCTCGGGCTCGAAGAACAGGTCGCTGATCAGGACGACGAGCCCGCGGCGGGGCATCAGCTCGGCGACTTCGTGGAGCACGCCGGCCGACGCGGCCGGCGTTTTCCCGGGGCACCGGACCATTGTCCCGAGAACTTCTTCGAGCTGGTTGACCTTGGCTCTGGGCCGGGCGTGGGCGAGCACGCGATCAGCAAAAAGCGTCACTCCCACGGCGTCGCGCTGGGTCAAGGCCAGGTGGGCGACCGCCGCGGCCAGCATGGTCGCATACCGGCGCTTGGAGACGCCGGCGCTCTTCGTCTCCATCGAGGTGCTCACGTCCACCACGAGATGACAATCGAGGTTGGTTTCGGCGTCGTACTGCTTGACATAGAGCTTGTCGTTGCGGGCATAGAGCTTCCAGTTCAAGTGCCGCAGGTCGTCTCCCGGAACATACTCCCGGTGCGACGCGAACTCGACCGAAAAGCCGACGTAGGGGCTGCGATGAAGACCGTGCAAAAAACCCTCGACGACGGTCCGAGCGATCAGCTCGAGATCCTCGAGGTTGGCCAGGAGCGACGGATCGATGTACTCGTGAAACAGGTTGGCCGGCCGAAGCCGTTCCGATTTGCCCCGGCCTTGCTTGACCCGTGCGAGCAACCGCGACGTGGTACTTCCTGATGCTGGGACGTTCATCGATTTTGGATTACTTTGTGGGGACGATTTCGATCAGTCTGCGAATCAGGTCATCGGCGTCGATTCCCTCCGCCCGGGCGTGGAAATTGAGCACGAGGCGGTGCCGCAGCACTGCCAGGGCAGCGGCCCGGACGTCGGCAAAGTCGACGTGGAAGCGCCCTCGAGGATGGCCCGGGCCTTGGCTCCCAGGACCAGGTATTGCGAGGCCCGCGGACTGGCCCCGTAGGTGAGGTATTTGTGGACGCGAGGCTCGGCCTTGCCGGACACCGGACGACTGGCGGTAACCACATCGACGGCGTAGCGCACCACGACGTCGGCGACCGGAACACCCCGGACCACTTGCTGGAGCCGGATCACCTCGGCGGCGTCCAGTATCGGGTGCACCTCCGGCTCGAGGTTGACCGTCGTGTTCTTGACGATGGTGACCTCTTCCTCGGGGGTCGGGTATCCCACGGGAATATTGAACATGAATCGATCGAGCTGCGCTTCCGGCAGCGGGTACGTCCCTTCCTGCTCGATCGGGTTCTGGGTGGCGACGACGAAGAATGGGCGTTCCAGCTTGTAGCTGCGCCGGCCGACCGAGACCTCTTGTTCCTGCATCGCCTGGAGCAGTGCCGACTGGGTTTTGGGCGGGGCGCGGTTGATCTCGTCGGCGAGCAGAAACTGGGTGAAGAGGGGCCCTTGCATGAACTCCAGCCGCCGCCGCCCGGTCTCGGGATCTTCCTCGATGACGTCTGTTCCGATAATGTCCGAGGGCATCAAGTCGGGCGTGAACTGAATCCGGTTGAAATTCATTCGCAAGGTCTGGGCGATGGTCCGTGCCATTAAGGTCTTGGCGAGCCCGGGCACGCCCACCATCAAGGCGTGGCCCCGGCAGAGCAGGGCCGCCAGCAGATTGTCGAGGACGATGTCCTGGCCGACGATCACCCGGCCGATTTCTTGGCGCAGTTTCTCGCGGGCAGCACGAAGCTGTTTCACGGCCTTGACGTCATCATCGCCCGGCTCGGCGGGCGGGTGCTGGGTAGGGTTTGCAGCCATGGGATTCCTTTGTCCTTAGTCTTGGCCCTCAGCCGTTAGGCGCCAACCTTTCCCCCCCTTGCGAAGGGGGGGTTAGGGGGGGTGGTCCCGGCGCAACCAGTTAGCCAGGCAAGAACGTCTTCTTGGCAAGCTCACCATCCTTGAGCTTGGGAGCTGCTGCTTTTGGCTTGGCGGTATCTTTGAGCTTGGAATCGGCAGTTTTTTCCTTGGCAGCATCGGTTGGTGAAGGAGGCTCTGGCCGCTCGCTGCCGAGTTTGTCTCCGTCGTCGTCGAGCCAGGCGTGCTCGGTCGGGGCGCGCATGTCGGCATCGAAGCTCGCCTGGACGTTCTCACTGGTCCGGACAAACAGCTCCCAGACCGATACCTTCCCGTCCTTGTCGGCGTCCAGTTCCGCCGGAGCCAGCTTGCTGACATCAACAAGCGCCTGCGGAAATTCGGTTTCGTTAAACTCCTGGTCTCGGGTCGTCGCGGTGATGACGATGCGGCCCTTGGCTGAGAGGCCCGACAGGAACCAGCCCGAACCGGGCGTGGTCAGCCAGAAGACCTGCTCGCGGCATGTGATCCCACTAAAGAGGGCACCGAACTCGCCGTCAGAAAGGTCGGGACCCGGCAGATGAAGGTAGGCGTGATCCTCGCGTTCGTTGGCGTGCCCGAGGGTGAAGACCCAGAGGCGGCCATCCGGAGCGAGCGAGCGCTGGATCGAGGCAACTTCATCGGCGATCGCCTTGGCCGTGGCGGGCCCGGCGGCCAGATCGGAATTACCCTTTTCCCCGAAGAGGATCCGGATGCCGGCGGCCGGGAACTTGAGCGGGCCGCTCAGCCAATCGCGCCAGGCGCGGGCGGTGTCGCGGAACCGGGTCTCATGCTGGGAGTCTCCGGAAAGGCCGACCACGATCAATGCGCGATCGCCTCGGGGCGGCGAATCCGGTTTCACCGGTGCGGCTGCCTCCTGGGCAGCAAGCGACAGTCCGGCCGAGACCGCTAGACCGAATGAGCCAATCGCGACACCGAGTTTCGACAAAGGCATCGGCGCGACCCTCCTTTGATGTGAAGCCAAGGGACGATTGTAGTGGGACTCTTGTCCGGATGCAATGTTCGCGGCTTCGTTGCTTGTCTTTCGTACGGGAAAGCGTTTCATTATCGCGGCGTTTCCGCGGGAACCGGCAGGTCGGGAAAGGTCGCGCGGTAGGCTTCATCGGGGAAATACTGGCGCCATTCATCCCGGGTCAAGTTCCGGTTGGCGATCTGGGCGGCGATGGATTTCCAGGATTCAGGATTCAAATCGCACAGCGCAACGCCGCTGCCGGGGCCGCCAAAACCGGCTGCGATCGTCTTGCCGTCAGGGCTGAAGGCCACGCACGACACGAGGCCCTCAAACACGTGGAGCGGGACGTTGATCAGCCGTCCGTGGCCGGCAGCGTCCCACAGCACCACACCGTTCTTCAGGAGACGGCGGAAACCGGCTGTGACAGTGTTGCCGTCTGGGCTGAAGGCCACGCTGACAACTCTGCCCTCCTCAACGTCAAGCGGGGCGTCGACCATCCGCTTTCGGCCGTTTGTGTCCCACAGTACGACGCCGCTCGCGGCGATGGCGCCCGTGTAGCCAGCGGCAAGGGTCTTGGTGTCGGGACTGAACGCAATGCTGATGACGTCGCCCTCCTTTATATCAAGCGGGGGATCCATTAGCCGCTTGCGGCTGGCCGCGTCCCACAACACCACCCCTCCGCCGCCGGCGTAATCGTAGCCGGCCGCGATGGTCTTGCCGTCGGGGCTGAAGGCCACGCTCCAAACGCTGCCCTCGGGCACGCCGAGCGGGGCATCGCCGAGCCGCTTGAAGGTGGCCGCGTCCCAGAGCACCACGCCGCCGGCGCGGTAACCGGCCGCGATGGTCTTGCCGTCTGGGCTGAAGGCCACGCTCGAAACAGGTCCCTCCTTCACGTCGAGCGGGGCATCGAGTAGCCGCCTATAGCCGGCCGCGTCCCAGAGCACCACTCCGCCGCTGCCGGCGAAGCTGAAGTCTTCGCTCTCGCCATAACCGGCCGCGATGGTCTTGCCGTCGGGGCTGAAGGCCACGCTGTTAACGTCACCCTCCGTCACACGCAGCGGCACATCGACCAGCCGGTTGCGGCCGGCCGCGTCCCAGAGCGCCACGCCGCCGCCCCCAGCGCCGCCGCGATAACCGGCTGCGATGGTCTTGCGGTCGGGGCTGAAGGCCACGCTGCTAACGTCGCCCTCCGTGACGTCAAGGAGCGCATCGACCGGCCGGTCGCGGCCGCCCACCTCCCAGAGCACCACGCCGCCGACGCCGCGGCGGGTGCCGTAACCCGCCGCGATGGTCTTGCCGTCGGGACTGTAGGCCACGCTGTTAACGAGGCCCTCGGTCACGGCGAACGACGCGTCGTCGACCCGCGTCCGACCGGTCGCGTAGCAGCACGCCACCCCGCCGCTGCCACGGACGCTGTAACCAGCAATGACGATGTTGCCGTCGGGGCGGAAGGCCACGCTCGTAACGTCGCCGTCCTTCACGTCGAGCGGGGTATCGCCGAGCCGCTTGTAGGTGGCCGCGTCCCAGAGCGCCACGCCGCCGCCTGGGGTAGAGAACCCGTGACCGGCCGCGATGGTCTTGCCGTCGGGGCTGAAGGCCACGCTCGAAACCTGACCCTCCTTCACATCGAGCGGGGCGTCAACCAGCCGCTTGCCTCCGGCGGCGTCCCACAGCACGACGCCTCCAGCGTGAAAGGAGATGCGGTAACCGGCCGCGATGGTCTTGCCGTCGGGGCTGAAGGCCACGCTGGTCACTTGAGCGTCAGTGACTCCAAGCGGAGCATCGAAGAGACGCTGGCGGCTGGCCGCGCCCCACAGCACCACGCCGGCGCCGCGGAGTGAGTAACCGGCAGCGATATTCTTGCCGTCGGGGCTGAAGGCCACGCTGTGCACGTAGCCCTCCTTCACTCGGAGCGGCGCATCGAGCAACCGCTGGCGGCTGGCCGCGTCCCACAGCACGATGCCGCCCTTGCCGTCGCGGGCACGGTAACCGGCCGCGATGGTCTTGCCATCGGGGCTGAAGGCAACGGCGCTGATGTAGCCCTCCTTCACGTCGAGGGCGGTATCGAGTAGCCGGTTGCGGCCGGCCGCGTCCCAGAGCACCACGCCGCTCCCGTGGCCGTCCTCGTAACCGGTAGCGAGGATCTTGCCGTCGGGGCTGAATGCCACGCTCGAAACCGAACCCTCGTCGACGTGGAGATACGAGCTCAGCCAAGGTCTGGCCCGCAATGCATTCAAGAGGCAGTTGCGTGCTTCGAGCGTGTTAGCAGCTCGGAGCGCCTCGACCGCCAGGATCAGGGACAAGTCCAGCCTCTTATCCCGCGCCATCGAGGAAAGAGCCGCAAGCTGCCGGGAGGTCGCGATCTTCGCGAGTGCGGTCGCTCGTTTAGTCGCTTCCTGTGCCGCCAGCCGTTGATTCTTCTCGTTGGCCTCTGCCTTGAGAGCGGCCTTTGCTTTGGCGCCGGCTTCATTCCGCTGGATCCAGGCATAGACACCGAGTATCGAAGCGGCGACGGCCACGGCCGCGAGTGTGCGGGCCAGCCAGCGAAGCTTCTCCTGCTGGGCGCGCTCGCGGGCGATCCGCCTGTCCTCGGCGGCGATACTCTCCCTCAAGAACTCACCTTCCGGGTCAGGGAAGTCGTCGGCGTGGCTGGCCAGCCAGCGCCGAGCCTCCGCCACGCGAGCCCCGCTCAACAGGTAAAGCGAGGAACGATCGTGGGCTTCCCAGTCCTTGACCTGATTCAGGACATTCTTTTTCCAGAGCATGAATTCCCGGCTCTCGGAGAGCCACCCCGCCAGCTCGTGCCAGACGCGGAAGAGCGACTCATGCGTCACCTCGACCACGTCGCCACTCGAGCTGAGCAGCCGGGCTTTCACGAAGGCTTCGAGGATCGGCGCGGCCCGATCGGGCACGTCTGCCCAGCGGCAGGGCTGGCGCGTGAACTGGCCCTCATCATTCACGCGTACCAGCTTGAGAAAGGCCCGACGCAGCATGGGGCTGATCTCCGGCGTCCACGCGGTGTCGGTCTTGATGCGCTCGACGACGCGGACAACTGCCCCGGTGATGCCGCCGAGATCCTCGCGGTATGCCTTCAGCGTCAATCGTTCCTGCTCGCGACAGCGCTCGTACATCTCGCGGAGTGTAAATGCCAACAGCGGCAAGGCGTCATCGGTCCGCGCGTCGGCAATCATCGACGGGACGAGCCCCGGTTCCAGCACGATCCCCGCCCGGTCAGCCGGGCCTTCGATCACCTGGGGAAAGTTCTCCACCGGCAACTGGCCGAGAGGCAAATCAGCGAACGCGACGCCTGAGAGGGACGGGTGAATCTGAAAGCTGCCCAGGAAGTCGGAACGGAGCGTGAGTAGCCCAAACACCCGGCCGCCGCGCCGTTCGGTCGCGCGCCTGAGCACGTTCAAGAAGGCCGAGGCGTCGGCGCTCTCAACGTTCTGGAACAGTTCTTCGACTTGATCCACCACGATCAGGACCGACGCCTCGCGGCGGCCGAGGACCATGGTGAGGTCGTCTGCATACTCAGTCAGCACCGACATCGCCAGCGCGGTGGCGCCGCGCCATCGCCATCGTTCGCCGCGCCGCCCTCGTTCCGAAGGCGATCGCGGATCGTTTTCCAGTCCGGTCGCGCTGTGCCCTCTGGAAATGCCGAGGACAAGGATCGGGCCAGCTCGCTTGTCGGTTCGGCCCCGGGACGAAACGGGTCGACGATCACCCAGCGCGACCGATCCTTGCGCAGTCTCGGCAAGACGCCCGCGCGGACCAGCGACGACTTGCCGCTGCCGGAGGAGCCGACCACCACGAGCAGACGCGGCTCCCCCTGGCGCTGCATCCGCGTCAGCGTCTCGATCACCTGCCGGATTTCGTCATCGCGGCCAAAGTAGATACCTGCGTCCTCGGCATCAAAGTAGCTCAGCCCGGGGAAAGGGGGTCGCCTGGGGTCGTAGTCGAAACTGTCCCAGGGATCGAGTCCCACGGCACGGAGGCCGTCGAAGAGCCGCCTGTAGGCCTCATCCGGCCCGACGGCGGTCAGGTCGATCACCTGGCGGTCCGTCAGGATGTTCTCCACCCGGCACGGGCTGATCCTGATCGGGAAAATCGGCTTGCCCAGAGCCTTCGCCTGAGCGACCTCCACGAAGCACCAGCGGGAATCCATCGAGCTCGCGCTGCACAGGACGACGACCGCGCGGGCGAGCCTCAGGTTTCGGTACAGCTCGCGCTCCCAGTCCCGCCCGACCGTTATCCCGGAGTCGGGATCAAAGTCCAGAAAGAGGGAGTCATAGCCATGCTCCTTGAGCCGGCGAGAGAGGTCCGCGGCGACCTCATTATCCTGACTGCTATGGCTCAGGAAGATGCTTGCCATTGCGCCATTCCCAGACGATTCGTCGAGCGAGTCATCGCGCTCGCTCACTTCGCAGGAATATGCCGTTCGATTCGGTGGTGCGTTTTCCCTGGCGGGAGGTGCAGCCCTGAGAGTTAACGCGGCCGAGCTTCTTCGCGATGCGCTTTTCGAGGCAACGCACCAACGTCGTCACCCATCCCAGCCTGTCGGCGAAGGCCGGGTCGGGCCCATCGTCCACGTGGGCGTAACTGATGAAGATATCAGGCTTGTCGGGGTGAACGTACGCCATGCGGAACTCTCGCAAGCCGCTTGCTGCCCGCTCTGAAATCTGTGGTGCCGAATCGGGCTTTCTTGACGACGAAGGTCATGCCACGGATCGGTTACATTGAAGCATCTTCGCAGTGTGCACGCCAGAGTTTGCACGACCCGACGGCGACAGCTCGACCCAGCCACCGCAGGGGAACGATCAATCTGGAACGCTCGCTCTGGGGCTCGGCCGCTCTTTCCTCTCAGCTCGCTCGCGCGGGGCAATAGGGTGCCTGAATGACCTTGCGTGTCTTTGCGACGCACGATCACCAAAGGTCGCCGCGACTCCCCGGCCTCCGGCCGTGGGCCCGCCGACCCCGCCGTGGGGCCCGACTAGAGGTCTCCGCTGCGCGATCGGCTGCTTTCGACACGATCGGCGCGACTCCCCGGCCTCTGGCCGTGGGCCTGCGGACCCCGCCCTGGGGCCTGACCGGCGGTCTCCGATGCGCTATCCGCTGCTTTCGACGCGTCCCAAACTCCTGCAAGGGCATTTCGTGCGTCGTCAATCTTCGACCGGCCGGTACGACGCCGGGCGACCTTCGGTCTTGCAACGGGCGGGGTCGGGAGACCCGCGCCCATCAACCGGTCGATTGAGAATTGAAGGGACACCACCGGGCTCGAGCGAACGCCTATCGACCGTGGTTGCCACATGGGAGTAAAATGATTGAGCGGGAATTAAGCAGTCGTGCGCTCGAAGTGTGCCCCGAGGCTCGATCGACCCATGCGCCTGCCAAGGATCCGGTTCCGCATCCGGACGCTCCTCTTGATTGTTGCTTTATCCGGTCTCGGCCTTGCCGGCGTGCGCATCTACCGCGACGGCATCGAAGCGCACTGGCTCGTCTTGAAGCTGCGCTACGGAAGCGTTGAGGCGAGACGAGCCGCGGCACACGACGCTTGGGAGTCGGAGCGGACGGCGTTTGCTCTTGCCGTGTTGGACTCCGTCGGCTCCGGCCCAGCCAGTCCGCGGACCGGTGCGTCATCGGGCCGCAGCGAGCGTCGGGCCGCACTGTTGATTCCCGCCCTGATCCGGGCCGCAAAAGACCCCGATGCAGGCTGTCGCGCAAGCGCGCTAAAGTCTCTCGATCACATGGCCACGCTCTTCGGACCAGCGTCCGAGCAGACTCTGGTCCTGCGTCAGATCCTCGCGGCTACGCGAGACCACGACGCGAATGTGCGGGCAACCGCCGTGGACTCGTTGGTCGGCCTCGCCCAGCGGGACACGACGGCGGTGATCGACGCGTTTCGATCGGCGCTGAATGATCCGTCCGTTTTGGTACGGCGCGAGGCAGCGTCTCAACTGGGGGTGCTGGGGGCGATCGTCCCGGAGACGCGGCCCGACGTCGCTTCGATTCTCATCCCCCTCCTGGCGAGCCGGGAAGACTCTCGTGTCCGGGTTCCAGCGGCATGGGGATTGTGTGTCTTCGGCCGCGACCATGGCCGGCACCCTCCTGGCGGCGGTCGGGATGTTGTTCCCGCCCTCGTCGCGGCGCTCCATGACACTGACGTCGATGTCCGCCGGACCGCGGCCTTCATTCTCAGTGCGACTCGGTTCGGGTCCCATGGAGAAACGATCTCAGCGTGGAACGAGAGAAGAGCGTCGATCCTCCCGGCCCTCTTGGCGGCACTCTCCGACGACGACACGGCCATGCGCGAGGAGTCGGCTCTGGCGTTTTTCGGCTTCGGGCAGCGCAACCCGAGAGTCATCGCACTGATCGAGCAGGCCGCGCGCGAGCCGAATCGACCGTGGAAGGCCCGGTTCGACTCGGCGCTTAAAGAGTGGGAGGCCGATCCGGGGACCAAGAAACCGACGGTCCGCAACGCGTCGCCGTCAAAGCCGTGGAACGACTGAATGAACGAGCTCCAACGGGAAACAGCCCCGCGCGCCCCTTTTGATGGAGCGGAGAGACCTGCGGTCTTGGGAGGGCCCACCAGCCCGTCGATCGCGGTTTGAAGTGACACTGGACCAGCGCCAGGTATGAATCCTCGGCGCACCGGGGTAGAATTAAGAAGCGTCTGGGCGGATTGCCGCGACCCAGCAATGGCAACGAGAGCGGTAGAAAGTTGTCACGGATGGCTTTTCGGAACCGTTGCCCTGGGCAATTCGATGCGGGCCGTTAGTCTTGATTTTCTGGCTCAGCAACTTGAACTTGGCGAGCAACTCCTGCAAGCGAGAGGGACGATGTTCACGCCGCAGGATCTCCCAGGTCGCTACGGGCGAGTGGTCAAGGCCGTCGACCATTTGCTTCAGGCCCTCGAATGCGAAGCGGTCGTGGCCGGTGGATGGGCCGTCTGGCATCACAGTTATTTCGCCCGCATGACGCAGGATATCGACATCGCGCTGGCGAAGGAGCGAGTCGACGTGTTCGTTCAGGACGCGGCGGTTTCCGGCTTCGAGGTTCTGCCGCAGCCAAAAGGCCGTTGGCCCAAGCTTCGGCACAAGGAGACCGACATTCAGGTCGATATTCTCCCCGAAGGCGAACGGCCAGGCACAGCGAACAAGCTGGCCCCTACAACGATCCCGAACCCCAGCGTCATGGGTGCGGCCGGTTTTCTGCTTCGCTACATCGACATGCCCGCACTCGCGGAACTGAAACTTGCCGCCGGCCGTGGTCGCGATGAAAGCGACGTCATCGAGTTGATGCGGGCGAATCCCGCAAGCGCCAGCATGATCCGTCAACATCTCGCCGGCATCCACGAGCAATACGTCGACGCCTTTGATCGACTGCTGGAACGAGCTCGCGAACAAGAAGATCAATGATCGCCCGCCGCCTGGGCCGCCTCGAGTCCACTGGTGGCCGTCAATTGCGGGAACGGGTAACGTCGCGAATGCTGGGAACCCGGGCGATCGCTCCACGATCCGCCGTCTGGATCGTGGGGCGATATCCGAGTGTCGGCGCTTAGGGTCTCAGGTCGACCACTCCCGCGCAGGCCGGGAGCGCAAGAGGTTCGCTTCCTCGTCGTCGATGAACGCTTCCTTCGCGGGGTCCAGCTTCAGCTTGCGATGGAGGACCCAGGCGATGCGCCGCGGCATGACAGGCGATGTGGGAGCGCCGCATGACGTCGGGGTTCGCGGCGGTCGAACTCCGCGTGCGAATGCAATCGAAAAAGTTGCGGGCATGTGCCGAAACGTCGAGACCATTTACGCTCTTCGCGGCCTGCGGGAGCAATTTCCGCAGCGATTCCGGCTCGACCGCGATCTCCCCATTGTCGCCGGTCTCGACCCATCCCTCGTCACCCACGAAACGCACCGGACACGTCCCTAACCGCGTGATGTAATGCGGTTCGCGTTTGCCGAACGGCATCCGGCAGGAAATCGATGATCAGCTTCACGCCGTTTGCAGTAATGGCACACAATGTTCTTGTCGCGTCGGCTCGTACTCGATGGGCATCGTGCCGTCGGCCTTGTTGGCCCACTGGCACAGATCGACCGTGTGCGCCCCCCAATCGTGCAGCCGGGCGCCGGAATCGAAGTCCCACTGCCCGCGCCAGTTGCCGTCGCAATACTGCTGATTGAACGGACGCCACGCAGCCGGGCCGAGCCACAGGTTCCAATCCACGACGTCCCGATCCGGCGTGGGCTGGGCCGGCAGCCACGTATTGTCAAGCACGGGAGCGTAGATCGAGGCGTGCATCGTGTGGAGCTTGCCGAGCTTCCCGCCGTGGACCGAGTTCCACCGCCTTCTGAAAATTGGGGACGCTGCGGCGCTGGGTGCCGGCCTGGAACACACGCTTCTCGCGATGCATGACGTCGGCCAATTCCTGGCAGAGCGGCGATGGTGATGCCGCAGGGCTTCTCGCTGTAGACGTCCTTGCCGGCTTTCGCGGCCAGGATGGAGGCCGGCGCGTGCCAGCGGTCGCCGGTGGCGATCAAGACGGCGTCGATGTCCTTGCGATCGAGCAGTTCACGGAAGTCGCGGTAGAGCGACGCAATCCTTGCTCCCGTAGTGCTTGTCCACCAGCGTCTTGCCCTTGCCGCGCCGGCTCGCTTGCACGTCGCAGATGGCCAGGCACTGCACGTCGGCATGCTTGAGCATGGCTTGAAGGTCGTACGTGCAGCGCGGGCCAACGCCGATCACACCCAACGTGATGCGCTCCGACGGCGCTGTTTTTCCGTCCCGGCCGAGCGCCCCCGCAGGCACAAACCACGGCGCTGCCAGCGCCACCCCTGCCGAACCACGTAGCCAATCCCGCCGCGTCAGACGATTGCAGGGCTTCATGGTCGATTCCTCCCCCACGTGATGAGTCCGATCTTACTGGGCCACCCTCAATCACAGACGATAAGAGAACAGAGGCGCCGAGATCAAGGACCCGCTCGGCCGAGAGCGGGGCAAAGCACGCCGAGGAAGCGGACGCTCCCTTGGCGGCGGGAAGGCGCGGCGGAGTCGACGCGATCAAGGGCGCGGCACGGCTCGAGGTCGTCGCCCCAACTGCTGCTGCGCCGGACGCGCGCTTCGCGGGCTCTTGGGCGCGGCGGGTCTGGGTTCTTGCGAGAATTCCGCGGCGACGGGCGGAAGGAGCACGTCCTTCATTGTTTCTGCGCTCGCTTGGCGATGGGCACTCGCGCGTATCCGCTCAGTCGCCGACCGTGCTGGCTTCACGGCCTCCGCTCGGAACATCGTAACTCAGATGGATCATCAGCACAGCAGCGTGCACCTGGAGGTACCTGGCACCCCTGGGAGCGGCCCGGCAGCAGTTCGCAACGGTTCTTCCCCGCTGCTCTCGCCAACGCCATGCAATCGGTGATCAAGGCGGCGTCCGGGAATCGAAGGAACCGACACGGCGAGGCTCGCTTCACCGAGCTGACGACGACCCCTTCCCGGGGAGCAGGCCGCAGAAGGCTCCGACGGTCGATAATCGACCGGCGGCGGTCGCTTTTACCCTGCGCGACGTCACTGATCCTTTCCCCGGTCGCCCGGGTCAGCAGATGCAAGTTCCTGAGGTTCTCCCGGAGCGCCGGATCGGTGCAAACATCGAGCAATCACTCGCACCCGCGCACGACGCAGCGATCGCGCTGCGAAACGACCCGCGGGACGCGGGTGCAATTCCCGCAGCCCCATTACTTACGTAAAACCGAAACTTCCTGATGGGCGGTGACAAGAAACGACGAAACCCCTCAGCGGAAAGGGCTTTTTCGCGCTCGAGCATCACGCCGCAGTTGATGCTACTGTCACCTGCTGAAAGCTCCTGACCGAAGACGCCGCACTATTCCCGACGCATTTCCGACTGATCGACGCATACGCAATCATTATGACAAGGCAGCCCGGCCAGCGCCCGGGCCTGATTCTTCGGGCCGATATGCGTGCAGGTCATCGTCTGCCCATCAAACAGCACCTGACGTGGCTATTTCCGTAACGGAGTGCATAAGATGGATATCGTCAAGGTGAGAGAGCACCCAGAGCCAGCGGGGAGCCGCGATGAGCAAGTTCTTGGGCCGTTTTGTCATTTCCGATCCTGCCGTGTGTCACGGACGGCCCACGTTTCGCGGTACGCGCGTTTTTGTAAGCGACGTTTTGGATGACGTTGCGCGCGGGATGGCCTGGGAGGCCATTATCGAGCGGTGGCATGGGTCGATCTCCAAGGAAGCGATCGCCGAGGCGGTTCGGCTGGCTCGCGAGGCGTTGATGAACCACGCGGACGAACTGGTCACTGACACTGCCCGCTGATGATCGTACTTGATGAGAACATTCCCGAAGATCAGCGCCTGCTCTTGAGAAGCTGGCGAATCCGGGCGCATCAAGTCGGTCGAGACGTTGGCCGAGCCGGAATCAAGGATGAGCAAATCATCCCATTGCTTCTCAAGCTGCGCCGACCAACTTTCTTTACGCGCGACCTCGGTTTTATTGACGCGAAGCTCTGTCACGCCAGGTACGGCATAGTCTGTCTTGCGGTCGAGCCGGACGAGGCGGCCAGCCTTGTCCGTCGCTTCTTACGACATCCGTCCTTCGACACCCAGGCCAAACGACTCGGCCGAGTGATGCGAGTCAGCCAGGTGGGTATTCGAGTGTTCCAGCCCGGCGGCCAAGAAGAAATGTTGACCTGGGAACCGTGAGCGGGAGCGCTGCGTCCGGGGGCGGCGCTAGGCTTGCCCGGAGGAGCCTCGTGGCCCTGCATCACCTCAACGCCCCGTGGAAACCGGCCGGGGTCGAGCAACGCGACGGCCGAATCCTGCGGCAGGGAAACGACAACAAGGAAGTGGCGATCTACCGGACGCCCCAGATGGCGATCTACCCGACATTCCAGACACCCAGGATTCGGACCGTCGGCATTCATGGATGACGCAGTTGAAAAACTGAGTGTCTGCTTGTCCCCCTTCACCTTCCAAGATTGCGCAGCCGAGCAGCAATTCGAGCAATGCCCAGTGCAGAGATCCTCAGTATTGATTCGCGCTTCTGAGAAGCGCGGCGACGCTGGCCCAAAATGCTTGCCAGGCCTTCTGCTCATCTTGCGGAAGTCGCTTCAGGTGGGACTCATCGCGGACACTCGCTAAATCTCTGTCAACTCTCCAGTTCTGGAGTGTCTTCCGCGCGAGCGCCGCGGACTGAGGCACGCCAGTCTCGGCTTCCTTTGACCAGTACGCGAGGTCGGCGTTGAGCCAGTCGAGCGCTTGCTTTCGCCAGCGAGACCTGGCCAGTTCGTCCAGTGGCGGCTGATCGATCCCTTGGCCGGCGGAAGCTAGCGCGGCAGCACTGGCGGCGAGGTAGCGTTTCTGGGCCTGCATGTCCTGGGCAAGCGTCGGGTCTGCGGCGAAGCCGGCTGCCCAGATCGCTGCCGAGGCTGCGAACAAGCGCAAACTGTAGCAGTGGGCGGGATAATCGTTGCCTTGGGGCCAGAGACGAAAGACCCTCGGAATCGGGACACCCAACTTCGAAAGTTGCTCGAACTGGCTGACGGTGACCTCGATCGCCTTGCGAACGGTGCCGTCGTCGCGCGCCTCTTCGCGAACGCGTTTCAGCGCCTGGACCGCATCTTTGGGACGTGGTGACATCACGATGGCACGCAGCAGACGAAACGATCCTGCTTGGCGTGGTTGCTGCCGCTGAACGGCCTCGCGGAGTGCAGCGATCGCTCCGGATACGTCTCCCGATTCCGCCAGCGCCACGCTGAGATTGTAGCGGCCTTCGAGGGTTCCATCGGGATTGACGCGAATCGACTCGCGGAAGGCCGCGATCGCTGCTGATGGTGCGCCTGTTAGCCAGCGGGCGCTGCCCAGAGAGTCGTGAACGGTCGCTCTTGCTTCGGCGTCACCCTCGCCGAGGCGGACTGCCTCGCTGTAGTCGGCGATCGCGCCGGGCAGATCGCCGGATTCCGCCAGTGCTGCTCCCAGGGCCAAGTGAGCTCGTCCGAGGGCCAGGTGAGGGCGTATAAAGGCAAATGACATTATGAAATACGTGTCAACGTACAAACCATCGTACAAATGAGCTGAAGGAGAATCGCTGAATATCCCCTCCTCGAGTCCCTGTTCAATCGCATACTGGATATTGTCCAGGTTGTATGCAAAAAACTCTTCAACGGGTGTCGGTTTCTCAATCTCGCCGCCACGCTCGGGAGCGCCGTCATAACCCATGCGCGTGGCATTAATGTGACCGAAGTCAATCGGGTCATCAGTGGGTGCAAGCTGGTCCTTGACCCGGAATGAGTCAGCCCACGCTTCCTTGAGACCAATATGGACAGCGCCCGCGAAGGCCTCGGCGCCATCGACCCACAATAGCCAGCTTCCCGAGAACGGTTGGACGCGATCAGAATGTGGTCGGCTTTCCGAGGCAGACTGGATGTGAACGGCGGTGCGCAACTCCGCGATCTCGCCTGCTCGATCACCCGAGCGCCCGAGCGCCCAGGCGAGAACGTGATGCGAGAAGACGTCCAACGGGTTGATTCGTGTCGTCTCACGGTAGGCGGCGATCGCGCCCGGCAGGTCGGCGACAGCAAGGCACATGTGACCGAGCAGCCGATGGTAAAGTGGGTCTTTGCCGCAAAGAGCACCCAATTCACGCATCTCCGCGATCGCGCGGGAGTGATCGCCGGTCACCCACAGCGATTGGACGAACTTCTGCCGAGCCCCGGCGTCGCTCGGGTTGCGGCTGACACGATTAAGGAAAGGGGAACTGATTCGCTCGGCGACCGATTGCGCCTCGTCCCACTTCCCGTTCTGCTTTAGCACTTTCAGGAACCGGAACAGCGAGAGGAAATTCCGACGATTGCCGCGGACCAGCTCGCGATAGATTGCCTCGGCCTCGTCGTTGCGTCTTTGCTCTCGCAGCGTCTCGGCGAGGTCGAGCCCCGTCTCGGGGCGAAGGGCCCGCGCGGCTGTGTAATAGCGGATCGCGTCCTCGGGTTGCGGCGGCTTGGCGTATCTGAGCAGCTTTGCGAGCTCGAAGTTTGCCCAGGCGTCGCCCGGATATCGCGACACGGCGGCTCGGAGGATGGCGATCGCACGCTTTGATTCTCCAGCTTTGTCCAAGGACCGCGCGAGGAGCAGAGGTGTGGAGGAGTTGGATTCAATTGCCTCCGCTCGATCTGCCATCGCAAGCAGCACTCCGCGATGCGATCTCAGGTCGGATTGGGCGAGCAGGGCGCGCAGCCGGCTGCGCTCTGGCTCTGGGTCGAGGCCCTTCAGCAACTCGACGAGACGTAGCACCTTCTCCGCTCCGTGTTCGATTGCACGGCGAAATAACAGCCAGTGGTCGAGGCCAGCGACGACGTCGCCAACGAAGACTTTCGGCCGGGACCCAAGACGAGCGATCGCTGCCTCGACCGGCGTAGCATCCACATCCAGTTCGTATCGCTTGAAGGCGAATTGAAATCGCCTGTTCACGCTAAACGGGTCGATCTCGTGTGAGGCTTCGGCAAGGGACGATCGTATGTTCGTGAGCTGCTTGATCAGTTCGAAGTCACGTTCGGCCTGCTTCTGATCCTGCACTATCGCGGTGCGAAGTGCGGCCAACCGGCGGCCAGGTTCGGAGGCCGCCAGATCACCGAGCGATGCCAGCGCCTCGTCGGCCGCGCTCAGCGCTTTCTGCCACGGGGCTGGGTCGGCCCCGTCGGCGGCTGCTTGGTCCCGAATCACCTGAATCCGCGCGAGGGTCGCCTCGACTGCAGAGAGTCGCTCCTGACGTTGTTGAAACAGCCAGGCCGCGCCCCAGCCACCGACTGCCACCAAGGCGAAGATCGACGACGCCAGGGCGAGCGTTAGGCGCAGGCGGTCGCGCTCCACGCGAGCCCGTTTGTTCGCCTCTTCCGCCCGCGCCGTCTCCTCTGCGCCGCGCAATCTCAGCCAATCGCAATCGCTCCTCCACGCCCGTTCGATACGCGTTGATCCGCGAAGCCACCTCGCCGGCGTGGCGCGGCCGGTCTTCGAGCTCGCCGCCAAGACAGTCCTTCGCCAGGGCGATCAACTCGCCCTCGCTGCCGCTTGCCTCTAATCGACTAACGGCATCTTGCAATTCGCCGCGCGACGCCTTGCGCTGGATCTCCCCCGAAGATCGTCCGACGAACGCTGGCTCGCCAGTGAGGATTTCGCACAGGATCGAGCCCAGGGCAAAGACATCGCAGCGCTCATCGAGCCGCTCGACTTCGCCGCGGGCTTGTTCGGGTGCCATGTACGACGGCGTGCCCATCACGCTGCCGGCCTTCGAGAGGTCGGAATCAGACTCGCCGCCGCTGCGGGCCGTGGCGATCACGGTGTCACGTTCGCGCGTCTTGCCAGCGGAGACGTCGTCGGCCGCGCCTCCTTGCGGCAAGACCTTCGCCAGGCCCCAGTCCATCACCTGCACTTGACCGAACGAGCCGACCATGATGTTCGAGGGCTTCAAGTCACGGTGGATGACACCCCGGGCATGCGCGTAGGCGATCGTTTGACAGACTGACTCAAAGATCGAGAGAAATCGAGGTAGGTCGTGCGCGCCATCCCCTCGCTCGACTAGCAGGCCCGTCAGAGTGCGGCCCTTGACCAGCTTCATGGCGAAATACGGGCGCCGGTCGGCGAAGGCGCCTAGCTCGTAAATCGGGACGATGCCCGGATGCTGTAACTGGCCGCCGATCTGGGCTTCCTCGATGAAACGCCGAATCAGGTCGGGCCGGTCACGGTGGGATTCGAGCAAGACCTTCACGGCCAGGTCGCGGCCGAGGTCGGGATCTCGCCCCTTCAGCACGGCTCCCATGCCGCCGCGGGCGATCTCGCCGAGCAGTTGCAGCCGCCCCGGCCGGTCGCCGGGGACCGGCATCTCGCGTGAGGCGGGCTTGACCAGGGGCGACGCGCCATCGCCAGAGTCCGGATCGTGCAAAAAGATCTTCGGAACGCCCCCGATCGACTCGGCCAACTCAGCCAGACTGCTAACCCGGCCGGGCTCCGACGAGACACTCATCCCGTGCGAAAATGTTTCGGTGCCATCGCCGTCGAGGGCGTTCCGGAGCAGACAGCGGGGACAAATCCCGTCGGGAGCGTTCGCGGGAAGATCTTTGCCGCAGGTCGGGCAACGACGCAGGTGGTCGCCCATGGGACAATTCTCCGTGTCGACAATCGGTCGTTTCGCTTACTGTCTGATACTTACGGGAAATGTGGGATCAGCTTACAGAAACGCGCCGGATTTTTTCCGGTCACGTCGCCAGCGCGCCGAACAGCGCGCGGATCTCGTCGTCGATTTCGGCTCGGTCGTGTATCGTGGCAGCGATTTCCGCGCGGATCAGCTCGCGGTAACGACGTCGAAGCCGGTGAACGGCCACCTGAATGGCTCCCTCGGTAGCGCCCAGCGCGGCAGCGATCGCCGCAAGCGGTTCGGCGTCAATTCCCGCGGCCAGCGTCGGCTCCAAACGCTCGAAGAGCGCCGCCTTTCCGGCGACGGTGTACTCATGCCTCAGTTGACCGAGGACTCGCTCCAGTAAAGCCAGTGCCCAGGCGCGCTCGAAAAGCCGGTCGGGGGTTAATGTGTCGGCTGGCTCGACGCGATAACGCCCCTCGGCGGCCAATTGGTCGATCGACACGATCGCTACCCCGCCTCCGCGCTTTTGGGCCTGGCATTGCTCACGCTCGTCGCTGAGGAAGTTGCGGCAGACGGCCAGCAGATACGTCCGGAACCGACCCCGGCGCGGGTCGGCCGTGGCAAAGGCGTCGCGCTCCAGAAGGTGCGCGAAGAGGCCCTGCACGAGGTCCAAAGCAGCATCGGGATCATGGCCACGGCGCCGGATGAACGCGTAAAGCGGATACCAGTAGGCGCCGCAAAGCGCTTCGATCGCCGCTCGGACCTCGGGCGAAGACGGGTTGCCGGACTGGACAACCCAGCTCCAGTGCGTCGTGGGGAAGCGATCGGAGGGCCTGGGAGCCATCGAGTCCGCCATGAGATTGGCTCGTCATTTACTGAGACTTGCCTTGATCGCTCTCTTCAGTCGCCGGAGGCTACTCAATTCCCGCTTGGTGCTGGTTGGTTGAGTCGGGATTCGCAGGTGGCTGATCTGCGCCGTTCCAGCCGCCGGCACGCATCCGCTCATACCATGAGCCGGGAATAGCTGTACAGGTTTCCGGGCGCACCATACGCGATTATCTGCGGACAGTCGCTGGTGGTTCTGAGGTGACGCGTGACCACCCAATCCCCTACGCGCCCTGACAGATTGTGGCCCGTGCCAAGTCCATGATAGCCTTCCTGACGGCCGGCGTCAGGCCGTGCCACGTGGCGACGAGCTGCCTGAGTGCCTCGTCCTTCCAACGCATTTCCTGCGCGTCCCCAGCCGATAAGTCATAACCGCATTGTGGACAATGGGTCCAGGCGATGGGGCCACGGTGCAATTCCCGCCGCCTCCGCTATTCGCGCTATAAGTCGTTTAATTACAGCGGTCTGCGATTTGGGGCGATGCGGGCTGGTTTCCCGCCGCCTCCGGTTCCCAGTATAGCTCACCGTCGACCGAGAATGTCGGAACGCCGTCTGCGCTATGCGTATGCAGTGATTGATCCCTTCGGCTCGCGCGTTCTGTCGTCCACTCGTGGGCGAACGACACCCAAAACCCAGCGCATGCGAAGCAGGGACGTGTGAATCCTACGTTGCGGTCGAGCATTGAAGCGCGTTCGCTCGCTGGATCACAGGGCTGTGTCGGGATGAAAAATTAACTGGGTCCCTGTCTCCTGCCCCTGTGTAGGAATGAAAAACGAGCTGCGACCCTGCTTCCTGCCCGCGTGAACTTCTCATCGCCAGCGTCCCGGGCTGGCAACCAGCCCTCACGGAATTCGCAGCACTCGGCAAGTCTCCTCGTAGCTAGCTTCCAGGTCGAGGGACACGGTCTGAGTTTCCGATAACCAGACTGGTAGCGAAGGGAGCGGCTGGCCGATTGCGAGCGGACAGGACCACGCGTCGAGCTTGCTCTGTCGGCCGAACCGTCGTTTGCGACAGGTGACCGCGTAGATCGGCGGAGGAGGACTGAACCTCGGGTCGGAACGATTCAGTAGTCCCAGCAGTTCGGTGTATAGGTTAAATTGGCGGATGGTAATAATATCGATCATCGACACGCAGACGTCCTGTCGCAGCAAATGGAAAACAGTGGCGACGAACAACTGCCGGCTCTCCGGCCGGTCCTTGTTTGGCGGACTGACGATCTCGACGGCCGCTACGAGCCGGTGCTCGCGTTCAAGGTCAAAGACCAGGACTTCGTAGGCGTATTGTTCCGGGAATTCGGCATCGACGGTGAGCGTCGGTGCTGGAGATGCCTCCGCGGTAGTTGCCCAGCCGCCGCTCGACTCCCGCGCAGAATTCAGGGTGGTGGCGCGGTCTTCCTCTTGCTCGAATGTGCAGACATCGATTTCGTAATAATTGCCGAGATGCACGCGCGGTTCCGCCACGAAGCCATCCGGCAATCTCGGGGAGAGTTCTTCGACGATCCTCATCGGCCAGCCGCCGTGAAATCCCTCCCACGAAGAGCGTTTGGATACCGGCGGGTGGAAATGATCGCGCAACGGCATAACACAGTCCTCAAGCAGATTATAGCGAATGCGGCTCCCGTGAACCATTCTAACGCAGAAGCGGCCGTCAAGCCTGACGCTCGACGACATCGAATCTTTATTTACCGCATGCTCGATGGCGCAACGGTCTGCGTCGAAGTACGAAAGCCCTTCGACTCTCCGGGTGGTACAATGACGGCAGGAAGGGCAAGAAGAACATGCTGGACTCAAGGCAAATACGATGGCAACTCAGGCTGATGTTCGCCGCATTGCGCTCGCGTTGCCCGAGACCGAGGAGGCACGCGACCGCTTCGCCTTTTCGGTTCGCAACAAGGGGAAACTGAAGGGATTCGTGTGGGTGTGGATGGAGCGCGTCGAGCCGAAGAAGCCCCGCGTGCCGCAGCCGGACGTGATTGCAGTCCGGGTCGCGAGCCTCGCGGAGAAGGACCGCATACTCGCCCTGGCCCCGTCAAAGTTTTTCACGGAGCCGCACTACAACGGGTTTCCTGCAGTTCTTGTCAACCTGCCCTCCGTAACCGTCCGCGACCTCAAGCCACTGATCGCGGAGGCATGGCGCTGCCAAGCGCCGAAGGATCTCAACGCATGAACTTCGCGCGCGGCTTTGCAATCAAGTCCAAAGCAAAGGTTCCAGACATCCACCTCAGGGGTGACACTGAAAGTGTGGCGGGCTCAGCAGGACAGAGAGAAGGATTAGATTCTCCGAATTTCCATTGGTTGTTCACGCCAGAATACCCCGAACGACGGTCCCGGACACGTCCGTCAAGCGGTAGTCGCGACCGCTGTGACGATACGTCAGGCGCTCATGATTGAGGCCCATCAGGTGGAGGATCGTCGCATGAAAATCATGGACATGGACGGGATCTTTCGCAACGTTGATGCCGTATTCATCGGATTCACCGTAGATCATCCCCGGCTTCACGCCGGCACCGGCAAGCCAGGAGGAGAAGACCCAGTGATGGTGCTCCCGGCCGGCGGCCCCGGAGGCCGCGTTGAATGGCGTCCGACCGAACTCGGTGGTCCAGACGACCAGCGTGTCGTCGAGCATCCCGCGCTGTTTCAAATCTCGTAACAAGCCGGCAATCCCTCGATCGACGTTCTTGGCCAGGGGGTTGTGCGTGAGCATGTCACCGTGCGCGTCCCAGTTGTTCGACGAGCCGGAGTCGATCAGCTCGACGAAGCGCACTCCGCGCTCCGCCAGCCGCCGAGCGATCAGGCACTGCCACGCGAAACCCGCCGTGCTGCCTCGCTCGATTCCGTACAGGTTGAGCGTTGCCTGGCTTTCCCGGGACAGGTCGAACACTTCGGGCATCTCGGCCTGCATCCCGAAGGCGGTCTCGAACGACTTGATCCGCGCGGCCAGGTGTGGATCGCCTGAGCGTGACGCCCGGTGCCGCTCGTTCATGCGCGCCATGCACGCCAGCTCGATTTCCTGCAAGCGGCTGCTGGCGGCCCGGCGGCGGATGTTCGCAACCGGCTCGGGGCCCGGAACGACCAGCGTCCCTTGATGCGCGCCCGGCAGGAAGTCGCTGCCCCACACCTGCCCTCCGGCATACGGCGAATGGGGCGCAATCACAACGAACGACGGCAAGTTTTGATTCCAAGTCCCCAGCCCGTAGCTCACCCACGAGCCAATGCTCGGCCGCGCGAAAGTGAACGATCCTGTGTGAATTCCCAGCGTCGCCTCGTAGTGATTCGTGTGATCCGATTTCATTGACCGGATCAGACACAGTTCATCGACGCATTCTGCCATCTGCGGAAACAGCGAGCTCACCTCGGTGCCGCTCTCGCCGTGCGGCCTGAACTCCCACTGCGGCCGCTTGAGGAACATGTTGTAGTTCCCCTTGCGGCCCTGGAACTCATTCACCGGCACGGTCTTGCCGGCATCCGCAAATAATTTCGGCTTCGGGTCCCACGAGTCGATGTGCGACACACCGCCGCTCATGTAGAGAAAGATGACGCGCTTGGCCCTGGGAGGAAAATGCGGCGGCTTCGGTGCCAGGGGATCGGCGGCGCGAGTTCGAGCGGTTTCGTCACCCAGCAACTGCGACACAAGCCCCGGCAGCAAGATCGAGCCGCCGACCATCGATCGCAGCATCCCGCGGCGTGAAGGATCAAAGATTCGCTCGTTTTTCATCGCTTCACTCAGTCCAGGTAAATGAATTCGTTGCTGCCAAAGAGCGTCCGGACGTACGCGGCAAGCGCACGCAGGTCGCGGGATTGCCGTTTCAGCGAGGCGAGCCCGTCACGGTATTCCTTGAGAAAAGCCATACCCTCCTCACGCTCAAATTCGGTGGGGGAACGACCAAGCACGCCGCGCCACGCCAGCTCGATTTGACCAGGATCATCGGGCCGGGCCGCCTGCAAACGCGCCGCATATTTCTCCGCTTTGGTATGAACAAACGGGTCGTTCAGAAAGAACAGCGCCTGGGTCGGAACCGTGGTCGTTTGGCGCACAGCCGTGCTGGCGTTGGGATCGGCTCCGTCAAAGAGCGCCAGGAACGGATGGCGCTTGATCCGCTGCGTCATCAGGTAGACGCTGCGCTTGTCGTGGTCATAAAGGGCGCTGAAGGGGGCATGCTGTGTGAACCCCCAGTCGACCGGCGACGGGAACGGATGGCCGCGCCCCACAGCCCGATCCAGCTCACCGCTTTTCAAGAGAATCGAATCGCGGATTTCCTCGGCACTCAGGCGGCGACGAGCGAACGGCGTGAAACAATCCGCGAGGGTGCCTTCTCTTGCATCGCCCTCGGTCGTGCCGCTCGTCGCAGACTGCTGATAAGTCGCGCTTAGAATGATCAGACGGTGCATCGCCTTGATCGACCATCCGCTCGCGATGAACCTGGTCGCCAGGTGGTCGAGTAACTCGGGATGCGAAGGGGGCAAGCCGCGCACCCCGAAGTCGTTTGGCGTCCTCACGAGTCCATGCCCGAAGTGGTACTGCCAGATCCGATTGACCATCACCCGCGCAGTCAGCGGGTTGTCGCTCCTGGTGAGCCACCGCGCGAGCTCCAGCCGGCCGCTGCCCCGGGTATCTGCCGCGAGCGGACCACCACCGAGCGATTTGATAAACCCACGGGGCACGAGCGGGCCCGGTTGATCCGGCTCGCCGCGCCGTTGCAGCCGAACGTCGTGCGGAGTTCCTTCCGCCACGCCGTAGGCCATCGCAAACGGTCCGTCTGCAAGCAGCATCTTGAGCTGCTCCGCGGCCGAGCGGGCGTCCGCCTTGATTGGGACGCTCCTGGTCGCGGTGCCGGTCGCGAGAGCTGTTCGCGCCTCCGGTGCCTCCGCTGAGACAGCAGGGATCACGGAATCCTGAACGCCGAAGTTATCGATTTCGATGGCTGGAAGCGCGATCGTGGTCTGGCGATCGGTCGCGTCGCGCGCGACCGAGTCCAGCACAACCAGATCGATACGACCCTGCCATCCGGGCGAGAACGGCTTGCGCGAGAAAGCCGTCGCGCTGTCCGGCGTACTGAGGCTGCCGGAGATGACCTGACCATGCAGGTCGAGCGTCAGGTGCAGGTTGTACCACTTGTTTGCGCGCGGTGCCGATGCGTTCGAGCTTCGGTCCCGAGCGAAGCGACACGGCGTCCTCGGAGATGAGCACCTCTACGGCGGGTGAATGGGGCTGTGCGCCCAACCAGAAGCGATGCTGTGCGTTCGTGCCCGTACCAGGAGAGCCGACGCGGAAGTCGAGATTCACGTGCAGTAACTGGCCGCAGCCTCGCGACCGCGCGGGGTAGATGGCTTGCCAGATGCGATAAGCCCCGGCATCCTTGGCCATGCTCACGCCGACCTTCCCGTGCGAGTAGAGATTCTTGTACGGGCTCTGCGCCTCATTGGTCACGGCGATCGTTCCCTCGTAGAGCCAGGGTTGCACGAGCACCCCGTTGCTGCCTCCGGCCGCAACGGCCTGCAGCTCGAAGTCTCCATCGGCGTCGTGCAGCGAGCGCAGGACAGCCGTCGCCTTGGGCTCCGCCTTCTCGAGCTTCGCGGCGACCGCACCCACACCGGCGTCGAACTCGCGCCAGGCCGCTAAAGACTCGCCCGGCGGGACAAGCGGCACCATCGCTCGCACCCGCTGCTTCTGCTCCGAGCCGGGGAATGCGTAGCGGCTGCTGTCGAAGATCCCGTAAAGCGCGTAATAATCGTGCATCGGAACCGGATCGAACTTGTGATCGTGACAGCGGGCGCAGCCCAGGCTGAGGCCGAGTACGCTCTGGCCGAGGGTGTCGATCGTGTCCTGGATGGTCAGATGGTGATAATTCTCCGAGTCAAACCCGAACCGCCTCGAAACGGCGAGATATCCCGTGGCGGTAACACGTTCCGCATACCGCTGGCGCGGCCCTTCCACCGCAAGGATGTCACCCGCGATCTGCTCGCGAAGGAACTCGTCATAAGGCTTATCGGCGTTGAACGCATCGATCACGTAGTTGCGATAACGCCACGCGAGCGGCACCGGAATATCGGACGTTTCACCGGCCGTGTCGGCGTAGCGAACGACATCCAGCCAGTGCCGTCCCCACTGCTCGCCATAGTGCGGCGAAGCCAGAAGGCGGTCCACGACGGCCGAGATCGCCAGCGGTGACTGATCTCGTTCGAATGCAGTTAACTCGTCGAAAGTCGGCGGCAATCCGGTCAGGTCGTAAGTCAATCGCCGCAGGAGTGTTCTTCGGTCCGCAGGCGGCGCGGGTTTTTGGCCGATCGATTCCAGCCGTGCCAGAATGAAACGGTCGATACCGCTCTCTACCCAGTGCTCATCCTGCACGGCAGGGAGAGCGACAGTGCCAATGGGCTTAAATGCCCAGTGCAACGCCGCAGAGATGAGCGCTGCCTGTTTGGGCCAGGGGGCGCCCGCCTTGACCCAGGCCGTGAGGTCGGCCACTTGCCTGGGTGCTAACGCTTTGTCCGGCGGCATCGCGGAAACGCCGTCGATCCGGCGAATCGCCTCCAGGATCAAGCTCCCATCGCGGTCATCGCTGTCGATCGCCGGCCCACGCTTTCCCCCCTTGAAAAGTGCGTCGCGCGTGTCGAGCCGCAGCCCGCCGCGTTGCTTCTCCGGGCCGTGACAGCGCACGCACACCCCGGCAAGCACCGGGCGGACGCGATTCTCGAAGAACGCCTCGGTGGACGCATCTTCGGCCCGGGCGCTGGCCGCGAGATCGATTACGCTCGCCAAGCACAGGGTAAGAAGCCAGCACAAGCCGCGACGCGGTCCCGTTTCTGCGGTGTGCCCGAACGCTGCTTCCCTACTCACGACCGCGCTCCTGTGCTGCGACCGGGCGGAAATGCACCGAATCGGTCTGGCCCGATCGATTGAAGATCCGCCGCGACCCCGTTAAACATTGTATTGATTATTGCGTGAATCGCGACGCGGGGTCGAGTAGGCTGGGTGCAAACCTGTCGCGGGCAGACCCAGGACTGAGTGGAGGCTTCCCTCGTGCACCGCATGACTTTCATGGTCTCGTTGGTTGTCGTCCTGTTCGCGAGTGATCGCGCGTACGCTCAGAAGCCGCTGGTTGTCGACCTCTGGCCGGGGAAGACACCGGGAGACGTCGGCATCAGTGGCAAGGAGACGAGCCGAATTCATCAGTCACCGCTGGTGGGACCGACGAAGCTGATCACCAATGTCACGAAGCCGACGCTGACGATATACCGGCCTCCCGTGGAGAGGAACACCGGAACAGCGATGGTGATCTGTCCGGGCGGTGGCTACTGGGACCTGTACTGGGAGCTCGAAGGCGAGGAGGTCGCGGCCTGGCTGAACTCGGTCGGTATGACAGGGATCATCCTCAAGTACCGTTGTCCGCGGCGCCCCGGGGACGTGCGCGGCGAGCCGCCATTGGGTCCGCAGCTCGACGCCCAGCGGGCGGTCAGCCTGGTCCGGAGCCGGGCCGCCGAGTGGGGCATCAACACGAAGCGAATCGGCATGGTCGGCTTTTCCGCGGGCGGCCATCTCGCCCTGGCGACGGCCACCAATTTCGCAAAGCGGTTGTACGAGCCGATCGACGCCGTCGACCAGGTCAGTTGCCGGCCGGACTTCGCCGTGTGCTGCTATTCAGGCTATCTGAAGCCCAAAGACAAGGACGGAATCTCGCCGGGTATCCACATCCCGGCCGATGCGCCGCCAATCTTTTTGGCCCACACCTCAGATGACCGCGAGAGCTACGGCGGCTCGATCTCCGAGAACAGCGTGTTCATGTATTTGGCACTGAAGCGCGCCGGCATTCCCGCTGAGCTGCACGTCTTTGCGACAGGCGACCACGACTTCGGCGTGCGGCAGAACGAAAAACTTCCGTCGAGCTGGACGCAGCTCTGTATCAAATGGCTGCGCAGCCAGGGGCTGCTTGCGCCGGGCTCGGGCAAGTGAGCGAAGTCGGGCCGCAGTATTGCTTGGGTCGAGGGTGGGGTGTCTAGCCGGGATAACCCGGCCGGCCGCCGCATCGGAATCGGACAGATCGGACGGATCGGACAGATCGGACGCGGCGGCCGACCTGCGCAGTTTTCTCGCCGGGCCTGCTTCGCCACTGCCCCGTCGTCGAGCCGCGTTCAACGCGGTACCCTGAACTAAGACTGGCGGAAGCCTGGCAGTACTCGAGCCGCGCGGCGGGCTGGGAAGAAGATTCCGGCGTCACGCAACCAGTTGGGGAAACCGTCTCACATGACCACCAGCACCAGACCGGCGGCTCGTCCATCCTCGCGGGTCACTCCAGCGATCGTGGCGGACTTGATCGCGATCCTCGGGCCAGAAAATGTCCTCGATCGCCGGGACGAGATGCTGGTCTACGAGTGCGACGGCTACATGGTCGAGAGGAGCGTTCCCGACGTGGTCGTGTTTCCGACGTCGACCGAGCAGGTCGTGGAGGTCGTCAAATTGTGCAACCGCTATGACATTCCGTTCGTTCCCCGAGGGGCCGGCACGAGCCTGGCCGGCGGCACGCTGACGATCGGCGGGGGCGTGATGGTTTGCCTGACCCGGATGAAGCGGATTCTCGAGGTGAGCATCCGCGACCGCTATGCGGTCGTCGAGTCCGGGGTCGTTAACGTCTGGCTGACTCGCATCGCTGGCGGGGACCGGCTTTCACTACGCACCCGATCCGTCGAGCCAGGGGGCATGCACGATCGGCGGCAACGTTGCGACCAACTCGGGAGGGCCGCACACGCTCAAGTACGGCGTGACGGTCAACCACATCAAAGGGACGACGCTCGTCATGCCCGACGGCACGGTCGTCGAGACCGGCGGGGTCACCGAAGACAACCCGGGCTACGACTTGACAGGGCTGATCGTGGGACAACGAGGGGACGTTCGGCATCGTCACCCAGGCGGTCGTCAACCTGACCCGCGACCCCGAGGCGGGCCGAACCCTGCTGGCCGTCTTCGACTCGGTCGACGAGGCCACCGAGACCGTGAGCGGCATCATCGCCGCGGGGATCGTGCCGGCTGCCCTCGAGATGCTCGACAACTTGATGATCCGGGCCGTCGAGATGGCGTTCGGGTTCGGTTTTCCGGTCGAGGCCGGGGCCGTTCTGATCATCGAGGTCGACGGCCTCGACGCCGGCCTCGATCGCGAGGCCCAGGCCATCCGCGAGATCGTGCAGGCGCACGGCGGCTCGGTCGGCAAGTCGATCACGTGGCGAACCCGCAAGGAACCGGAATACGTCGCCATCTGGAAGAGCCGCAAATCGGCCTTCGGCGCCATCGGACGCTTGAGCCCGACTTACTGCACCCAGGACGGTGTCGTGCCCCGCACCAAGCTGCCTCATATCCTCAGGCATATCGTCGACGGTCGGTCGGCGGCACAATCTGCGGATCGCCAACGTCTTCCATGCCGGCGACGGCAATATTCACCCGATCTTGCTCTTCGACGAGCGCGACGCCGATCAGGTGAAGCGCGTGTTCCTGGCGAGCCACGAGATTCTCGACGAGTGCATCGCGGTCGGGGGAAGCGTGACCGGCGAGCACGGCATCGGCGTCGAAAAGATGGAATTCATGCCCAAGCTGTTTTCGCCGGAAGACCTGGCCGCCATGGTCGCCATTGCGGAACGCGTTCAACCCTTCGGGACGGTGCAATCCGTTCAAGATGCTTCCCGGCGGCGCGGGCTGCATCGAACAAAAGGGCCCACGCCGGGCAGCGCCGGCATGACAGGAGCGAATTCCCCCGGGACAAGGGCCCGCCCCGGTTCATCATTCACGAGCCGGATCGAACGGGTTATCCTGGAAGGCGTGGAGATCCGAGCGAAATCGATCTTGAGATCGATTCGAGCCAGTGGCCGGGTCGCGTTTCGATTTCTGGGAGTGATGTCGCCGTGCCCAAGCGACCCCGATTCTCGCGGTGGCGGCGGCTCCCCGGGGTGTTCCGGACCGGCGAGCACCGGCCGATCGACAGCGGAACCGAGCTCGACCGGATCATCCTGTACGTGCCGGCCCGGATCCTCGACCTGGCCGAGGAGCTCGCCGAGAAGGCCGGCGTGCCCTCGGTGCAGGATTATTGTGCGCTGTTCCTGATGCAGGCACTGGAAAACGAGCGGGTCAGCAGCAGGTGGCCGAATTCGAGGCACGGCGCGGACCGCTCGAGGGCTTGAAGCAGATCGCCGACGACCCGGATTACCTGGCCGAGTGGCAACAGCGCTCGGACGCGAAATCGGAACCCTCGGCCGGTGGTCGCGAAGAGGGCCGGGCCAGTGCTGAGCATCCTGCCCAGACCGAGTCGATCCGCCTCGATGTCGTTCTGCCCGATCAACCAACGCTCGCGCTCGAATCGAATGCCGACGGTGTCGCTTTCGAGCACGCCGAGCAAAGTGCGGACGTCGACGGCACTGAACCGGCCAATGCACCGATTCCTGTCGTGGTTCCGATCGTTATCTCGAAGCCTACGGTGCTGAAGATGAGCGAATCGGTCAGCGAGCGACGATGATCTGCGCGGCACGTCCGCGCCGGGCGAGGACGATCGGGGCTTCTTGCCCTGCCTGCGGCGCGGGGAGCCGGTGTCTGCCGCACAAGGCGGACGAGCTGCATCGTGCTCTGGATCAGCTCGAGGAGGAGCTGCAGCGGCCGCGAGGCCATCGACCGCCGCACGGCCCACCTGCTGCACCGGCTGGCTCTGGAATCCCAGGTACTCGCTGACCGACGCCTGGCCCGGCGCTTTCGACGAGTCGATGATCTCGGTCATCCGGACGGTTCAGGAGGCCGTCGAGCGCATCTTGTCGGGCGAGGATATTCGGTATTATCCCGCCGCTGCCGAACCTGCTCCGGAGCGACTGACTTGACCGCCCCAGCATGGCCGGAGCCCCCCGCCGGCGGCACCCTCGGTGACGGCCGCTTTGCGCTGGCGAATGATCGAGCCCGAAGACGTGGAAATGCTCTGCGAGAACTGTTCGCGAGCAGGTGGCGCTGGGCCATGCCATCTATCCCCAAGGGGGCAAGACGGCACTCGACTATGGCGGCGTCCCCCGCCGGCCCGGGGTCGCCATCGACACCACGGCCATCAGCCGGTTGATCGACTACCCGTTCGCCGACATGACGATCACGATCGAGGCGGGCATGACCCTGTCTGCCCTGCGAGCGATCCTGGCGGCCCAGGGTCAACGCGTGCTGCTCGATGCACCCGCACCCGAGCAGGCGACTCTGGGCGGGATCTATGCGACCAACACCAGCGGCCCGCGGCGGTATGCGGCGCGGGCCGGCCGCGCGACCAGATCATCGGCGTCAGCTTCGTCACATCCGAGGGCGTTGTGGTCAAGGGCGGCGGCCGGGTCGTCAAGAACGTCGCCGGCTACGATTTTCCCAAGCTTCTGACAGGCTCGATGGGCACCCTCGGCATCATCACTCAACTGACGCTCAAGGTGCGGCCCGATCCCCGAGGCATCGGCGGTCGCGTGGGTGCCGTTCCGAACGGCGGAAGCCGTTGCCGGTGTCGCTCGATCAGCTCAACACGTCGGCGACGCGCCCGATGGCGCTCGATCTGTTCAATCGCTCGGGGGCCGAGGCTGGCCGGGCAAGGACTGGGTTTGCCGGCCGGTGACTTTGTGCTGGCGATCGGCTATGAGGAAAGCGCGACATCCGTGCAGCTGGCAGCTCGACCGGTTGAAGACCGAGCTGAAATCGTTCGATCTCACGATCGTGGACGCTGACTCAGCCCGAGCCGCTCTGGACGGCCATGACGGAGTTTCAGGCAAGAACGCTGGACCCGATCAGCATCGTCGCCAATCTCCGCCCCTCTTCAGTGGTCTCATTTATTGTCGGGCTCGACCCGGAGCGATGGGCCGTGCAGGCACACGCGGGCAACGGGATTGTCCGTGCCCATGCCCTGGGCGACTGGAGCCTCCAGAGATGCGTCCGAGGCAGATCGAGAGACACCGTCGCGCTGGCGTGCGCCGATGGCGGAAACCTGATCCTGTGCCGGTGCCCGACGGGGTGGAAGGAGCCGTTGCGTGTTGGGGCGAGCCCCGGGCCGACTGGGCCATCGCTGAACGGGTCAAGGCGGCCCTCGACCCGCACGGAGCCATGAACCCAGGTCGATTTGTTGGTAGAATTTGAATGGCGAGAATCGCATCCTTTGCAAGCGGGGTATGAAGCCGGATGGCGACTGCGGCATCGGAACAGGCGGCTGTGACTCCGGGCACCGGCCAGGCGACAGGAGAGTCGGCGATCGATCTCGACTGGCTGTCGCGAGAAGATTCCGCTACGCCGCTACCAGGAGTGCGTCCATTGCGGGCTCTGCACGGCGAGCTGCCCGACCTACATCGAGACGTGCGACGAAAACGACAGCCCGCGCGGCCGGATCTACCTGATGCGGGCGGTCGCCGACGGACGGCTGGCGATGGGGCCGGGAGTGCGCGAGCACCTGGAGCTCTGCCTTGACTGCCGGGCCTGCGAATCGGCGTGCCCTTCCGGCGTTCAGTACGGCAAGATGATCGAGCCATTCAAGATCGCACTGGCGAGCTCGGCGACCGGAAGCGAGAGGTCGAGCTGGCTCGAGCAAGCTGATCCTCCATCACCTGTTCCCGTTTCGCCGCCGGGTGCGGTGGCGCTGGAACCGGCCCGGCTGCTCCAGAAGCTCGGACTTCTCGACTGGGCCGAGCGGGTCGGGCTAACGCGGCTTCTGCCGCCGACCCTGGGGCGAATGCAGGCGATGCTGCCGAAGCTGACGGGCACCTACCGGCGGCTCCCCGAAGTGCTGCCGCCTGCAGGGCCCAAACGTGCCCGCGTCGCTTTGTTCCTGGGCTGCGTCGCCGACGCGATGTTTCCCGATACCAACGGCCGCAACCGCGCGCGTCCTTCAGGCAAACGGCTGCGAAGTGGTGATCCCGCCTGGTCAGGTTTGCTGCGGGGCGATCCATTATCATTCGGGGGTCGAGCAGCCGGCCCTCGAGCTGGCGCGGCGCAATCTCGAGGCATTCTCGGCGGCCGGCGTCGACGCGATCATCGTCAACGCCGCCGGATGCGGTGCGATGCTCAAGGATTATGCACACATCTTGCCGGCGGAGCTGCACGACGAAGCCGCTCGATTCGTCGCCAAGGTCAAGGACATCTCGGAATTCCTGGTGAGCCTGGGCCCGATCCCGCCTCGTGGAACGGTTCCACTCACAGTCACCTATCACGACGCCTGCCATCTGTGCCACGGCCAGCAGATCCGCAGCCAGCCGCGGGCGCTCTTGGCGATGATTCCGGGGCTTGAGCTGGTGCCGCTCGAGGAATCCGAGATCTGCTGCGGAGCCGCCGGAACGTACAACCTGACCCAGCCCGAAATGTCCGAGCGGCTGGGCAAACGCAAGCTCGATCGCATCGAGGCCACCGGCGCGGCAATGGTGGTCACCGGCAACGTCGGCTGCATCATGCAGATCGCCCGCCAGATCAAGGAGCGCGGCCGTCCGATCGAGGTGGCGCACCCGGTCGACTTGCTCGACAGGGCCTATCGGGGCGTGTAATTGGTGCCGGTTCAATTTGAGAATTGGACCGGCACCAATTATTGCTCGCAGAGAATGGACCCGCACCAACTACGGTTTCCTGCTGTGCGTGCGCTCTCATGAAGCCATCTGAATTGCTTCTGAATTTGTTGGGCCTGGCGTGCACGTCATCCTGCTTGATGCCGTTGCTGGGAGCGATTCTCTACGTGGTGAGATGGCATGCACTTTCGATGGCGGATGAAATGCAGCAGCGGCTTCAAAGTTGGGCGGCCGAGAAGGGTTATCGAATCGTCGGCCAGGAACGACCGCGGCAAGCACCTCTCTCTCGTCGGATCGGTTTGACAGGTCCGTTTCCATTACCGAGCCGTTGTCTCTGGGTATTTGACCAGCAGCGTCGGGGCCTCTGGAAGACTGTCCTGAGTGTTTCCACCTGCGTGACCGCGGTCGACTCGGAAGGGCATGGTCGACGCGGCCGGCTGGAGTTCATTCGGACCGGTCCCTTTCCGGGATCGCCATTCGAGCCTCGCTGGGAAGAGGCTCGGGACATTCCGCCGCTGCAGGAGCAGGCCGCACCGGTGTCACAGGTTGACCCGCTCTGGGATCCATGGATAGATTCCCCCGAGGGCAACCCATGAACGCGAGCGGGTAACCGTAGTTGGCGCAGACAGTCGGGCGCGGGACGATGCAAAAAGCCGGGAAGCATGATCCGATAATGGGGATTAGGTCCCGGCAGTCCGGGTTCAGCTTCGGCTGAGTGATTTTCGAGTCAATCGCTTGTTGTGGGGGTGATGGATGGCGACTTTTCCAACCGATGACCCCGAGAGTGCTGATCGACTGCGGTCGTTCATGGGCCCGAACCAGGTGGATCATCAAATTCGACAGGCGATCCAGTTCGCGTGGATGATGCTGCCGGCTGAGAGGAAAACCGTCGCCGAGGTTGAGCGAGTCATCCGCCAGATCGTTGACCGTGCGCTCAAGAACTTCCGAGAGGATGCCGAGTCGTTCGACCAAGCGAAATAGTGAATGGCCGCCGCATCTCGGCGACGCGGCCCTTGCGAGCCGCGCCGCAACGCGAAAAAGCTCACGAATCATCCGACGATCAAGGGGAGGAAAAACAGGTGGGCCGGAAACCATGAGGCAGGTCGCGATCCTGGGTGCAGGCGGGATGGGCACGGCGCTGGCCTTGCTCTTTGGCAAGGCGGTGCCGGACGTCAGGATCTGGTCGCGCGACCGGCAGCACGCCGAGCTTTTCGCTCGGCTCCGAGTGAATGAGCGCCACTTGCCCGGAATCAGGGTCCCGGACTCCGTGCTGGTGAGCAACGACGCTCGCCTTGCGGCCGAAGGAGCCGACCTGATCGTCGCCGCCGTGCCCACTTCGTACCTGCGGGCGACCCTGACAATGCTGGCGCCGGAAATCCCGGCGGGGACGCCCGTCTTGAGCGTGGTGAAGGGGATCGAATTTGGAACTTTCGCGCGGCCCAGCCAGATCATCGAGGACACTCTGGGAGCGCGGCCGATCGCTGTCTTGAGCGGGCCCAGCCACGCCGAGGAGCTGGCTCGCGGGCTTCCGGCGTCGGTGGTGGTCTCGGGATCGTTCGAGCCGCTCTGCGCCCAGATCCGCGACGTTCTGAGCCATGAGGCGTTCCGGGTGTACACCAGCGCCGACCCGCTCGGAGTCGAGCTGGCGGGGGCACTCAAGAACATCCTGGGGATCGCCGCGGGAATCTGCGACGGGCTCGCGATCGGCGACAACGGCAAGGCTGCCCTCTTGACGCGCGGGCTCGTCGAAATTGCCCGGCTCGGGGTCGATCTCGGGGCGCGGCTCGAAACGTTCTACGGCCTCGCCGGAGTCGGCGACGTCGTCACGACTTGCTACAGCCCGTATGGGCGCAACCGCGCCGTCGGCGAGCGAATCGGGCGGGGTGAGGCCGTCGAGCACGTCTTGGGCGACATGGTCAATGTCGCCGAGGGAGTGCCCACGAGCCGGAGCGTTCATTCCCTGGCGCTCGAGCGCGGAGTGGAGATGCCGATCACGACCCAGCTCCATCAGGTCCTGTTCGAGGGAAAGCCCCCCCGGGCCGCGGTGGTCGACCTGATGATCCGCCAGCCGAAGGTGGAATTCACATGGTGATTTCCGAGGCCAGCACCTGTGCCGTCGCCTTCAAGGAATGGGCCTCAGTCTGCGACGCTATATTGTCGGGGCGCGAGCGCTCCTGGTGCGGAAGGGGGGAATCAGCGAGGGCGGCGGCCCAGGCGTGTTCACTCCCGAACATTCCCAGTTCTGGCTCTACCCAACCTGGCTGCACCAGGCAGAACAGGGGGTACGGCCGGAAGCCCGGGGATCGGTGTCCTTCCATGCTGCCCCCGCCCGCGGATCGGTGCCGATCCGGGTGCTCGTGCGCGTCGAGCTTGTCGGCTACCTCGAGCGTGAAGAAAAGCTGCCGGCGCTCGAAGAGCTTCATATCTACACTCCGGAGACGATCATGAAGCGGTTCCATTACCGGAAGCCGGGGCTCTGGATCCTGGGGGCCCGCGCCTGGCGGCATGACCCGGGCTATGACATCGCCGCGACCCCCGAGCACGCCGGCTGCAAAACGTGGGTCGAGCTGGACGAACCGCTGCCGACGACTGAGCTCAATCCTGTGCTCGACGACCGCCAGTGGGCCATGGAGCGCGAACGATTGCGGACGATCCTGGCCGGTGGCCGTGCCGAGTGAGCATCGACAGGATGCGGCCGATCACGGGGACTGCCTCGAACCGGCGCGATGGACCTGCTCGATGCTTCGATTTGTTATGATGTCGAGGCGGAGGCAACCGTCCCGAGACAACGCGAGCCGAGGATGACGATGAAGACTTCCAGCCCAGTTCAAGCCCGCCCGCAACCCGGACGGCAGCCGGGGCAGGACCAGAGCCGGTCCGATCCAGCGCGCAAGAAGAAGACGAAGAACCGGCGCGAGTCGGTCGAGTCGTTCGTGGTGGTGTTTGTTTCCCTCTTGCTCTGGAATCTCGAGGCGGAAGGCTTCGTGATCCCGACCGGCTCAATGGCGCCGACGTTGATGGGACGGCACAAGGAAATCGTTTGCGGCCAATGCGGCTATGTGTTCACCGTCAACGCCGATCGCGAGCTCGATCCCAGAATCGGCGGCGGAACCACCGGCCGGCGAATCGAATCGGGAACGTGCGAGAATTGCCGTTTCGAATCGCCAGTCGACGATCAGCCCAGTTTCAGCGGAGACCGCATCTACGTGATGAAGAACGGGCTGTCGCTGCCCTTTCTTGCGTCGAGCCGCCGAGTCGAGCCGAAGCGGTGGGACGTTGTGGTGTTCAAGCTGCCCGAAGAGCCTGAGATCCGCTATATCAAGCGGCTGATCGGCTTGCCGGAAGAGGTCGTGAGAATCCAGGCTGGAGATCTTTGGGCGCGGCCGGCGGACAGTTCGGCCGGGTTTGAACGACTGCACCGCAGCCTCGACCATCAGCAGGCCATGCAGCTCTTGGTATACGACGATGGGCATCGCCCGGCCGCGCTTCGGAACGATCGCCGCTGGGACCGCTGGACCCCTGAGCGGCCTGGCGACTGGACCGAGCCGGCCCAGGACCGATTCCTGGCGGGGAAGCGAACTGACCGGTGGAGCGAGCTACGGTACCATCACCTCGTTCCCAGCCCCGACCAGTGCAGGCAAGTCGAAAGCGGCGAGGCGGCCACGGAGCCGCCGCGGGCGACCCTGATCACCGACTTCTCGTCGTACAACACCGCGATCTCCGGTGACGACCGCGGCGACCCTCGCCGCGCTGCTGGTGCGTGGCTGCACCCACACTGGGTCGGCGACCTGACCCTGTCGTTGCGAGTGACGGCTGTCGAACGAGCGGGCACGCTTCGCCTCGAGCTCATCAAGGCAGGCGTTTCCCATCGCTGCGAGATCGATCTTGCCAGCGGTCTGGCACGCCTCTTCCGCGGAGATTCCGCGGTCGGGCCACCTGCGCCCTCTCCGCTCAACCGACCCGGCAGCCACGAGCTCGTGTTCGCCAACGTCGACGACCGCCTCACGTTGTGGGTCGATGGAACTCTCCCGTTCCAGGACGGGCTCACCTTCGCGTCCTCGGGCGATTCTACGAAAGCTCCAGTACCCACCGCGGCCGATCTCGAGCCGGTGCGAGTCGCAGCTCGGGGGGCTGCGATCGAAGTCGATCACCTCGTACTGCGACGCGACATCTACTACACCAACCAACCTTCGGTGTCCGATTACCTGAACCTCGACTCTGCCTGTTATACAGACTCTTCCGCGCTCTTTGCGCTCCTGTCCGACCCGAGCCGGTTCTGCTTGCTGGAACGCCACCCGGCGCGCGACTACGCGATCGGGCCGGGACGGTACATGATGCTGGGGGACAACAGCCCCTGGAGCCGCGATTCCCGTGCATGGGGACGAGCCGACCAGATCGAGGAAGGACTTCCCGGGCAGGGCTGGGACGACTCGGGACGTGCAAGCTGGGAGGTTCCCGAAGCCCTCGTGGTCGGCAAGGCCTTCTGCGTATACTGGCCCCATGGCAAGCCAGTCTGGCCCACCAAGCTACGCTTGAGTCCAGACATCTGTTTGCCTATCCTTCCGTATATCGAACGGATGCGCTGGATCCGGTAATGGATTCGCGCACGCATGGACTACCCTTAATAAAGTATCTCCGAATGCCCTCGTTCTTGAGGATATTGACTCGTCGGAACTTCGCCGTAGACTTGCTGTTACGAACTTGCTCCTGGGATCTGGAACGCGACCGGGTGCCCGGCGGCGTTTCTTGCCCGCCTACCCCTTGAACCTTTGGCCGCGGCGGTGCGTAAGATGGTTAAGGCCCTTGGCTCCGACGCGCAAGACCTCAGTCAGCTTGCTGATGAGGAATTGATGAACCGATATCGCGAGGAGGGGCGAGCGGCCTTGTTCAACGAGCTGGTCCATCGATACGAGGCGGAGCTGTATCGCTACTTGGCTCGTTACCTGGGTGACGCAACAACTGCGGAAGACGTGTTCCAGAACACATTCTTGCAGGTTCATCTAAAACGTGGATTATTCGAGAATGGGCGTCCGTTCCGGCCCTGGCTGTATGCGATTGCCACGCACCAGGCCGTCGATGCTCTGCGGAAAGCCGGGCGCCATCCGACCGTGAGCCTCGACCAGCGCGTGAGCGCCGCCCGGAGCGAATCGGACGCTGGAAACCTGGTCGATCTGTTGACGAGCGACACGAGCGGGCCGCTTGCGGATCTTCAAGAATCAGAACGGCAGGAATGGGTTCGTGAAAGCGTTGCACGATTGCCGGATACCCTGCGACAAACGCTGATCCTGGCGTATCACCAGGATTTGAAATATCGTGAGATCGCTGAGATACTCAAGATCCCGGTTGGTACGGTAAAATCGCGCCTGCACGCTGCTCTCGAGAAACTTCAGCAGATGGCGCGGTCTGCCAAGCGTGACGGAGATGAGTGAAGCCATGAATGCCGAAGAGATGATCGAAAACGCTCTGAGCAAGACGGAAAGCCAGCGGCTCGAGCGGACTTTTCCCGGCGACCCGGAGCAAGCGGCTCGGGCGGGGCGGCTCAGGCAATCGATCAATCGCCTGGTCGACGACGGGGACTGGATCGAACACCCCTCTGGGCTCGCCGGCCGCACCCTCGCCTTCGTCGCTCGTAACCGTCGGCGGCCCAAGACCCTCCACGATTACATCCCGATTCGCGTTCCCTTTCGTTGGGCGGATTTCGCGGTCGCGGCCAGTATTTTCCTCGCGGGGGTGTGCACGTTGCTCCCCGCCATCCAGCGGTCACGTGAACGCATGAATCAGGCGGGGTGTGTCTTTAACCTTCAGCAGCTCGGCACCAGCCTGGCCCAGTACGCATCGCTGCACCAATTCTTGCCGTATCCCCCGCCGCACCGATCCGACACCCATGCGGGGATGTTCGCGGTGATTCTTCACGATGCCGGTGTGCTCGAGGATCTGTCGCTCCTGGATTGTCCCTGCAACGGACCATGCCCCCACGTGCGCCAGGAGCTTGCCGGCTTCGAGCAGGTAGACCACATCCGCCGCACCGACCCGAAGAGCTATGGCCGCATGCTCTGCTGGGATTACTCGTATAATGTCGGCTACCGAGACGGTGCCACAGGGCGACCCATGCCGGTGGCATTTGCGTACTCGGCCGGCGTTCCGGTTATCGCCGACTCGCCGGACCACGAAAACTTCACCGCGATCCGCGCCGGCAATAGCCCGAACCACGGCCGCCGAGGTCAGAACGTGTTGTTCGGCGACTTCAGCGTACGCTGGCTGTCGACGCGACGAGCAAATCCGGTTGACCCGGACATCTTCCTGAATAACGACCAGGAGCCGCGACCTGGGTACGATGCCCAGGACGCCGTCTTGGTGCCCAGCAAGATGCCATTCTTCGGGCGCTAGTGAGGTCAGGCTTTCCAGCCTGACGTCTTGACGCGTAGGTCAGGCTTTCCAGCCTCAGACCTCCTGATCTGCGGGAATTTGATTTGGAGCCAGTTCCGGGGTTTGTACCAAGCCGGCGATCGAGTAGGCCAGTTGCAAGTTGGTGCCCGGATATTTGAACTCGGCCGCATTCAGATGTTCCAGCAGATGAGTGATCGCACGGTTGGCCCGGGGGTTCGACATCGGGTGGACTTGCACCTTCAGCACCCCTTGGGCGAGATCAGGGGTGAGGTCGGCCTCTGAGCAAAACAGATCACGCAGCAGGCTGCGAGCGTCGTCAGTCCGGGCGAGCTCCTCGCGCATGATTGATGCCAGCGCCGTCTCGGCGCGATAGGCGATCATTTTCACCGTATCGACCAGTTGCTTGCGGCTGGGTGCCAGGCGCTGGAACTTTTCGTTCTCGGGCAGCTTGTCCCAATCCAAGTGGCTGGGCGTCGCCTTCAACTGGCTGTCGATGCCCGTCAGTTCGTGTTCGAGCTGCTCGATCTCCTCAAGCAATTCGGCTTTCCGCTTTTCCCACTTCGCCTGTGCGGATTCGTCGGATTCCGGGTGCAACGTCAGGGCCGCAAAGCGAGCTTGACGATGGTTTAGCTTTGACTTGACCGAGCGCTTCCGGCGGTCCAGCTCCCTCCACCGCGGGTTAACGACCGGCCGCTTGGTCTCAAGAATCTCCTCCGTTCCGTACTCGTTAAGCAGATCAATGGCAAAGTGTTGCATCATGTAATGGAAGAAGTTTTCCTGGGACCATCGACTGAACAACCGGACAGAATCCTCCCGCGCCGACTCGCTGTAAGCCGTGCTGATCAGGCTTACCTGGTGCCCGCTGGTGGTCAGCTTGCGGGTCTCCCGCACCCAGAGCCCGCTCCTCTTGTCGCCGATCCACGTCCCTCGCTCGGCCAGTTTCAGTGAGACCTGCTCCCCGCTCGGCAGCGTCGTTTCGATCTCCTCGAACTCGGTGGTCGGCCAATCGTCCTTGGGGTATTTGTGGTAGGTGATGCAGGCAATGCGGTGCGTTCGCCACATCTCCTTGAAGTACTCCGGGCTGTACCCCTCGCGGTCGAAGAGGATCACGAAACGAGCGCGATAGCGGTCTGTCTCGAGCTCGGCTGCACTGGGCTGGCCGGGGACCTCCTGAAGAAGACGCGGCACGATGTCGCTCCTGAGTGCTTCGAGAAGCCCGTGGTCGATCGGCCGTTCGACGGCGAAGAACGGCTGGCCCAGGATGTCATTGACCCAGTAGTCGGTGGTCCCTCGCAGGCACAACCGCTGCCGGGCGATATAGCGTTTGGGCAGCGCGGTCAGGCCGCCGTGATAGAGGCGAACGTGACCGTCGACGTAGAGCGCGCCAGCCAGTTCCGGCGCGGCCTCCAGCCAATCTCGCGATAGCAGCCCAGCCCATTTTTCCGGGCCGTCGTCGCTGCTCAGGGCGGCCAGCTTATACCGCAGACAACGTACCTCGGGGACGCGGTCCAGCCCCAACAACTTGCCGAGCTCGCCTGGGGGCTGGTACTGCAACTGCTCGACGGCCTTGATCCGACACAGCGCCATGTGGGCCAACAGGACGATTACGTGCAGAGTGCTGTAATAACCGCGCAATTGTCGCAGGCAAGCGTCGATGTGTCGAAAGAGGCCGTTCTCCGCCAGAGCCGGTAGAGCGCATAGCACGCCACCGAAGGAGACGTCACGGCAGGCTTCAAAGCGGGTCGACGCCCCATTCAAGAAACCGAATGCTGCCAAGACGCGTTCGTCGGGCCTGGTGCAGGCCGTGCCCATTTCCGCCGTGGCGTCAAGGGCGGCGCGTGTGGACTTGTCGGTGGGGGCTGGCAGTCTGCGGAGCCGGTGGATTTTCGGGTGTCGTCTCTCCGAACTGAGGTAAAGCGAGCTTGGTCAGCCGGCCCTGCTGGATCGCCTTGCGGAGTGTGTCGCACTTGAGGCCTAGGTGATCGGCGACCTCTCTTGGGCTCAAACCCGCTTCCAGTAGCTGTTGTGCCTGGGCCGTGACCTCGGGCGTCAACACCGAGGCCCCGCGACTTGCGCGCGGCGCGTAGAACGCTCCCACCCCGCCGGCGTGGTAGGCGTCAACGCCACGAATGACGCTGTTCTTCGACACGCCAAAGGCCCGCACAATGTCCACCTGACGGCAGGCGCCTTGGCAGATCAGTTGGGCGGTAAACATCCGGAAAGCACAGCGGTCGTTTTCGGCGTGTTGAAATACCGGATACACGCCGCAGAAGTATGTCCACTGGCCATTTTCGCGCACGACACTGATTGAGTCGCTGATGCGCGTGGCACCGTCAGGGATAAGCGGCAATAATGCTTGGGGAATGGTACCTTCCTCCTGGTGAGTGCCAGGTGATCTCAGCAATCACGGAAGGTACCATTTCTATTTCCCGCCACCTCATCCTTGTCTGCTCAAACAAGGATCCCACAAACCTCATCCCTGCTAGCACATAAGCTCCACACCCCACAAGCTACTCTGTTCGCAGATCAGGAGGTCTGAGCCTGACGTCTTCAGCGTTGCGAAGCTGGACGGTAACCGTCAGGCTGGAAAGGCTGACCTACGGGATGTCAGGCTGGAAAGCCTGACCTACGGTATCGATCGTAGATCAACAGGGCGAGGATCGATTTCGCATCCTCGATCCGGCCGTCGGCAGCCATCGCGAGGGCTTCTTCCCAAGAGACGACGACCGGATTTAGCCGCTCGTCGGGCTGGTGCTCTGGCGGCCCCGGGTCGAGGTCCTCGCACAAGAAAAGATACATTCGCTCGGTCATCACCCCGGGTGAAACATACCACTCGCGCAGCCTGCGCAGCCGACCGGCACGATAGCCGGTCTCCTCTCGCAATTCGCGCTCGGCCGTCGTTTCCGGGGACTCGCCCGGGTCGAGTGTACCAGCGGGGACTTCCAGCAGCGTCTTACCGACAGCATAACGCTGGTTTTCCACCAAGCACACGTGAGCGTCATCAACCATCGGCAAGAGCGCCACCGCCCCGGGATGAATCACGACTTCGCGCTCGACAATCGTGCCATCCAGCCTGGGAACGGCCTGGAGCGCCAGATCCACTCTTCGCCCGCGGTAAATCAGCCTGTGCGCCGGAATCGAGTCGGACACAAGAAACGTCCTTTCCAAATGAGGGCTGGCCGCGGACCTTGGCCGCCCACCTCGCAAAGGCACGGGAATGGTCACCGATTGTGGGCGTGAAGAACCAGCGAGATCGGCGGGGCGGGTCTTTTCACGGGTTAGCCGCTGCCGGTGCCCGGCCCGGACCGCCGCGGTCGCGGATGGTCAAAACCGGGCAGGGGGCCTGGCGCACGATCTGCTCGGCCACCGAGCCCAGGAGCACGTGCTTTAACCCCGTACGCCCGTGCGTCGCCACGGTGATCAAGTCGATCTTCTGCTCAAGCGCATACGCCACGATGGCCTCGACCGGGCTTCCCCACCGGACGACCGTGACGACCTTGGCTGGCTCGCCCCAACCAGGGTCCCGGAGCCGATCGAGCGTCTCCTTGGCCCGCGCCTCATTGTCCGCGTAATATTCAGCCGGCATCACGGGCATCAAGAGCGGGTCTGGACCTGCCGGCAGGATCTCCGAGAGGACATGGAGCAAATGGAGCGATGAACCCAATCGCTCGGCGAGCCGGCAGGCGTACTGGACCGCCCGTTCCGAGTGGGTGCTGAAATCGGTGGGCGCGAGGATGGACGCGATCTCAAACACGAGGGACCTCTCAAGAGCGCTCTTCGCGTACCAATGCTTGAAACCGCTGCCGCAGCTCGCGAGTGATCGGACCGGGCCGACCGGAGCCGATCAACCGGCCGTCGCACTCGACGACCGGAATCAGCTCGGCAGCCGTTCCGGTCAAGAAGCACTCCTCGGCCGTGAAGACGTCATGACGGTCCATGGTGCGCTCGAACACAGGATAACCGGCTGCACGCGCCAGCTCGATGACGGCGTCCCGGGTGATTCCCTCGAGGATTCCCGAGTCGATCGAAGGGGTATGAAGCTGGCCGGAGTGCACGACGAAGATGTTGTCGCCGGTGCATTCGGCGACTTCGCCCTGATGGTTGAGCATCAGGGCCTCGAGGCAGCCCGCCTGCGTTCCCTCGATCTTGGCGAGGATGTTGTTGAGATAGTTGAGCGATTTGATCCGCGGATTCACCGCGTTGGGGTGGTTGCGAGTCGTCGCGGCCGTGACGATCTTCAAACCGTGATCGTACAGCTCTTCGGGGTAAAGACTGATCGAGTCGGTGATGATGATGACCTGGGGGTCGGTCGTCTTGCGCGGATCGAGACCCAGGCTGCCCGCCCCCCGGGTGACGACGACCCGGATGTACGCGTCGATCAGCTTGTTGAATGCGAGGGTCTCGACGATGGCCGAGGCCATCTGCTCGCGCTCGATCGGAATCTCAAGATGAATCGCCAGCGCCGAGTCATAGAGCCGATCGACGTGCCGCTTGAGCCGGAATACCCGCCCGGAATAAGCGCGAATCCCCTCGAACACGCCGTCGCCGTAGAGCAAGCCGTGATCGAAGACGCTGATCTTGGCTTCCGACTTGTCGTAGAGCTTGCCGCTGATATAGACCTTGGGGCTCATTCGCGCGGTTCTCCCGCAAGAAGAGGGCGGAAGCGATCGGTCCACTCGAGGCCCCGCGGCTCTCAGAAGAAAGTCAGGCCAGAGCGGCAGACCACTCCTCGATTCGACCTTCGGCGAGCCGAACGACCCGGTCGGCCTGCTGGGCAATGTGCAGGTCGTGCGTCACTAAAATCATAGTGAGACCGTGCTCGCGGTTCAAGTCGCGCAGCAATTCGAGCACGCCGTTGCCGTTGCCGGCGTCGAGGTTGCCCGTCGGCTCGTCGGCCAGGAGCACCTCGGGACGGCCCGCCAGGGCTCGCGCAATCGCCGAGCGTTGCATCTCGCCGCCGGATAGCTCCGACGGCAGATGCGTGCGGCGCGGACCCAGGCCGACACGCTCCAGAAGCGCTTCCCCTTCGCGCCTGAGCTGGTGGCGGTCTCTCCAGTACGACCAGAGACCGTGCCGGATCAACTGGGGCATGAGCACGTTCTCGAGCGCCGTCAGCTCCGGAAGCAGATGATAGAACTGAAAGATGAATCCGAACGTGCCGTTGCGCAGCCGGTCGCGCTCATGGTCAGACTGATTGTCGATCCGTTTGCCGCACAGATGGACCTCGCCGGAATCCGGGCCGTCCAGGAGCCCGAGCAAGTGCAAGAGAGTGCTCTTGCCCGATCCGCTGGCCCCCACGATCGCGACCATCTCGCCGCGCTCGACTTCGAGGTCCACGCCGCGCAGCACGGGGACCTCGATGTTCCCTTTCCAGTAGCTCTTCCACAAACCTTGCGCTTTGAGCTGGCCGGTCATCGTCCTTGCCTTCCCTGGAGAGTGATGAAGGGATCCAAAACCTTTATACGCCGCCGCCGTGACACGCCTTGGACTCATTCGTAACGAAGCGACTTCACCGGGTGAAGATGAGCCGCTCGCTGGGCAGGCCAGATGCTGGCCGTCACGGCGATCAACATAGCCCCGACCACGATCCAGCACACGGTGAACGGCTGGACGAGGGTCGGAATCTTGTCGAAATAATAAATCGTATCATCAAAGACTTTGCGGTGCATGACCTGGCTGAGCAGCTTCTCGATCTCGTTGATATATCGAACGAACACGAGGCCGCCGGCCATTCCGACTCCGCTGCCGACGGCCCCGAGCAGGAGCCCGTAACCGAGAAAGATGCCGCGGATGCCGGCCGTGGAGGCGCCGAGTGCCTTCATGACGCCGATGTCGCGCGTTTTCTCGACCACGATCATCGAGAAGATGGCCAGGATGCCAAACCCGGCCACCGCGATGATGAAGAAGAGCAGGATGTTGAGAATGCTCTGCTCGATCGCGACGGCACCCAGGAGCGGCCCCTGCTTTTGCTCCCAGGTGTAAACCCGGAAGTACCCGGGCTCGAGGTGGTTGAGGGCGTCTTGAATCTTCTCGGCCATCCCGGCGAGCTCGACGCCCGGCTTGACCTTGATCTGGATCTGATTGACGGCCCCTCGGCCATTGACATCGCGCAACAGCCGCTGGTCCTGCAACCGCTCGAGCGGTACATAAACGTGGGTCGCGTCGTACTCGCTCATGCCGCTCTTGAAATAACCGACGACCGTGAAGGTATCGTAGCCTCCCTCCGTCTTGAGCTTGCCGGCTTGCGGAAAGAGGATGCCGACCTTGGTTCCCGGCGGCGCCACGTAGATATCGGGCAGACCCTTGCCCTTATGCCAGGTCGCAAGCGCATATCCCAGGATCGTCCCCTCGTCGGGCACCTGCTCGCGCATCTGCTTTTCCATTGCTTTCTTGATCGCATCGTCCATCGGATCAGCGCCCACCTCCTTGAGGATCTGGCCGGCGGGCGAGCGCATCCTGAGCTCGTCGGTGACTTCGAACGACGGCGCGATCCGCTGATTCTGGTCGTCAAAGAGGAACTCGGCAAAATCACCAGTCTTGGCCCGGTCCTTGGGCCGGATGCCGATCAACTCGACGGGCTTGGTCATAACCTGGCCGCCCGGGAAGCGGAAGTTCAGGATCGCGGGCGTCTCCATGGTCGGTGCCATCGCGATGACCTGGTCTCCCGCGATATCGCTCACTCGCGCCATCACTTCTTCGGAATTATAAAACCCGTCGAGCGAGAGCGATTCGACCACTACGTCGGCCAGCACGCCGTGCAGCCGGTCGCGCATCTTCTCCGAGAACCCGGCCATCACCGAGTTGACCACGATCATCGTGGCCACGCCCAGCATCACGCTGATCACGCTCGCCAGCGCGATGTACCGGGTTTTCAAGTAGCGCCAGCAAAGCAGATATTTATACATTTCGGCAACTCCTTCCGTGGGCCGTGGATAAGGGCGCCCTTCCATGGCCGCCAAGAGCCTATGTTGCCGCGCTGGAGAGCTGCGGCCGCAAAAGTGGAAACAGGATCACGTCGCGGATGCTGGGTTGATTGAAGAGGATCATACAGAGCCGATCGATGCCGATGCCCAGGCCCCCGGCCGGCGGCATCGCGTGCTTGAGCGCCCGCACGAAGTCGTCATCCATCTTGGCCATCGACTCCTCGGGCGGCAGGCCTGCGAGCTGACTCTTGAACAGCTTTTCCTGGAGCTGCGGGTCATTGAGCTCGGTATACGCGTTGGCGAGCTCCATACCGTGTACGTAAAGCTCGAACCGCTCGGCGACTTTCGGGTTCGACGCCTTGCGCTTGGTCAGCGGGCAGAGGGCGGCGGGATAGTCGATGACGAAGATGGGCCCGGTCAATCGGTCTTCGACGACGGCCTCGAAGAGCTCGCTCGTCACGACGTCCGGATCTTTCAAGGCTGTCGCGACGCCGGCGGCTTCCGCCCGCGCCTTGACCGCCGCGAAATCATTGGGGTCGATGCCGCCGTGCTCCGCCAGAAGGTCGGCGTAAGTCCGGCGCGGCCACGGAGGCGTGAAGTCAACGGTCGACTCGCCCCAGGGACGAACAAACCCGCCCCCCAGCGACTCGATGGCTCCGCAAACGAGCGACTCGGTCAGATCCATCATGACGCCGTAGTCGGCATAAGCCTGATAGGCTTCCATCATGGTGAACTCGGGGTTATGCCGGGGGTCGAGGCCCTCGTTGCGGTAGACGCGGCCGATCTCGAAGACCCGCTCCATCCCGCCGACCAGGAGCCTCTTCAAGTGCAATTCCAGGGCAATCCGCAGGAAGAGGTCGAGGTCAAGGGCATTGTGATGGGTGACAAAGGGACGCGCGGCCGCACCGCCGGCGATCGACTGCATGGTCGGGGTTTCCACCTCGACGAATCCCTTTTCGGCCATGGTGCGGCGGAACGAGGCGATCAGCTTCGAGCGGCCCAGGAAGACGGCCAGCGACTCGGGATTGCTGAAGAGATCGACGTAGCGCTGGCGATAGCGCTGTTCGATGTCGGTCAGGCCGTGCCATTTCTCGGGGGGAGGGAGCAGGCACTTGGCGAGAAATGTCAGCTTCTCTGCGAAGACGGTCAACTCGCCGGTCTTGGTGTGGCCGAGGCGGCCGTCGACGCCGATCAGATCGCCGAGGTCGAGCAGATCCACGAGGCTCCAGCCGGCGTCGCCGACCTGCCGCTTGCCGGCGAAGATCTGGATGTCTCCGGACCAGTCGCGGAGATTGAGAAAAACGACCTTCCCCTGGCCGCGGCGGAGCATGATCCGGCCGGCGACCCGAACCTCGGGCCCAGGCTGTTCGGTTTCACTGCTGGCGGGAAGCGGCAAGGCGCGGACCTGGGCGATGGCCTGATGCCCATCGAACCGCTCGCCCCACGGGTCTACTCCCAGGGCGGCGAATCGCTCGAGCTTTTCGAGGCGAACCGACTCCAGGCTCTCGCGCGGCTCCTCGGGCATCCTTCTGCCTCCCAGGGCGGTGCCCTGGGCTGACTGACTTCGGCCCCTTCAGGGCGAGGAGCCGCGTCTCTCTATCGTATTACTTTACTGCTTCTCGAGTCATCACTTCTGGCAACAGGAGCCTGATTGTAATCTTCGAGAGAGTCTGGTCAACCGCAAGTGTGTGTGCCGAAGTGTTGCGGCGGTTGGGGATGTGAGCGATCGGACACCGATCGCCTTGTCAAAGGCAAGGACACCTAGCGCGCTCGGCGGGAGGCGCCGTGCGAGGGAGCGATGCCGGGCTGGGACGAGCGCATCGTGCCGGTACAGTCAAGCGTGGGCCACCCCTTGGGCAGACTCCGTCAATTCGTGGCGGGGCGCACCCGAATCAGGTCTCTTGTTCTGCCGGATGAAACACGCAAACATCGAGCCGGTGACACAAGCTCATCGCCCGAGAGCGGGTGGCGGTCATCGGTGGGGGGCTCAATCGGAATGGCGACACGGGAGCAGCTTCGAAGTTACATGACGGCGAGTCCGTTCGTACCGTTCGTCATCCGGGTGACGGGGGGGCGGGTGTTCACCGTTCGACATCCCGAGAATGCCGCCTGCGACCCGGCGGGCCGCGCACTGGTTGTTTTGGATCAAGATGGGATTCACCAAGCCGAGATGCTGCTGGTCGAGGTGATGGAGCCGATTTCAGCCGCCGGGAATCGTGAGCGCGGGCGCCGGCCGAAAAAGAAATGATTGCCAAGTCTGCATCAACTGGCTCTATCGCGCGGGGCACCCGCCGAGATTGGCCAGGTGGTGCACGCCCAAGTGGGCGGCGACCCCAATCGTCGCTTTCGCTTCCGCGAAAGTACGTGCTTGCAACTGCCCGCCAAGAATCGGCCCAGCAGTCGCCCGCCTTTGAGCTTCTCCAGCCGGGCTTGCCAGCCTACCACGCTCGTGCCCAACCGAGCGAGAATTCCCGCCAGCTCGGGCGAAATCACGCTCTTCCTCGCGCGGAACAGGCGCCCTGTGTAATCGACCAGAAGCAGACACCTGCCCAGCGGCAGACCTTCCACCATTCCCTCGGGCGACGAATCCAGCTTCCGCCGATCTTCGATCGGGCAGAGCCAGATGGCTTCCTCCAGCCCGGCCGATGCGGTCGATCCGGCTACTGGTTCGGCCCTGCCCCGGGCCTTTGTTTTTGGGGATTCTCGGAGCCCCGTAAGGGGGGGCGGGATCGTAAAGCCCGGGGTGTGAACCCCGGGAATGTCATCGCGATACGGCTGGATCGACCAGTTGCGAACGCGCGACCGTCATGATGCAACCTCCGCGGGTGTTGTCTTCGCTGGACTGCCGAAACTACGCAAGCGGACGGCCCAATTCGAGAGGAAAATCGCGTGTCCTTTTCCTTCTTCTCAATCTTCAGCGAGATCCTTCCGCGCTCGTCGCTTAATCATTTTTTCGACTTTCGGCAAAACCGCAAAGTTGCCAGACAGTAGATCCTTGCCGTATTTACGCAGCCGAGCCGCGTACTCAGCCACATAATTGCGAAGTCCATTCTGCTCGTCGTAATATTTCGAGTTCTCGCCATATTTGTATGCCGGCTTTACTCTCTCCTTAGCGGGGAGAACGTACGCAAAGTCAAAACATGTTATAATAGAATCATCTGTTATCCGCGAATCGGTCTCAAGCATTTGCCCGTCAGCGAGCTTGTAAATCATAACGTACACGAGCGCAGCCATAATTTCGTACTCTAGCTTGACAGCTACACTCTTTGTGATATTCACGTAGGTGATCGATTCGGTGGCACCCGCGCAGGAGGTGCCTGCGATTGAAAACCCATGGTCCTCTTCCAAGAATGCGAACAAATCGCGTGCGCTCTTTAAGAAAGCTGTCATCGTAGCTGCCCCGTGGCCGCGGAATTCGGATTCTGGGCACGCCCGATTCTTTGAGAATTCGCCGCTCCAACTTGTAACGCGGTGAGGGCGATGGTGCAATCACTGATATCGCCCCCGTTGGGGGGCTTTCCATAATGGAATGTCGGCGTATACCTGGGGTTTACGCCAGGCTTTACGATTGCGCCCCGCTTCGGGGGCTCCAAAACAACTCAACTCCAGATCAGAAGTATACCTGGGGCTTACGCCCCCAGGCTTGACGATTGCGCCCCGCTTCGGGGGCTCCAAAACAACCCCAACGCCCAGATCAACGACGCAACGTAGTCCCAGCCGCGACGCAGCGGCATCGTACAGCCTGGTGGCGTCAGCCCCAGGTTGCCCGGCCGCGACCGATTTTGTTCCCAGCCGCGACGCGGCGGCATCGTACAGCCTGGTGGCGTCAGCCCCAGGTTGGCTGCGATGGGAGTTGTTTCGGGCTCGTTCCTCAGCAACCGCCCGCTGATTCAGCCGCAGTGGAACGGGTTTCCGCTGGAAGGCCGGACGATCCTGATGATCACCGAACAAGGATTCGGCGACGTCATGCGGTTCATTCGCATGGAGTCGAGCAACTGGCCGAGATTGCCGGCAAGTTTGAAGTGACGGAGCTGGGTAGCCGCCTCGACATCGACAGAGGTCCGTTGATGGACACCGCGGCGATCCTGACGTGCCTGGACCTGTTCATCACGAGCTGGAGACGCTCCAGGCCGCCCGCGACCGTGATCCTCATGTCAGAGGCGCTCGACCGCGCCGACGGCCGACCTGCGGTCGGTCAACCAGTTGGTCTGGGAGATTGAAGACGAGATCCGATGCTGCGAGCGCGACGGCGATTTCCGCCCGAAGTTCGTCGAGCTGGCCCGCTCGGTTTACAAGACCAACGACCTGCGCCTGGGCTCAAGCGGCAAATCAACGAATGGCTCGGGTCCCGGATTGTCGAGGTAAAGGCATTCCATGGGGCGCAGGAAGCGCTGGGAACGTGGTGTCCGTCCGAACGGCACGAGGTGAGTGCAACCCAGACCAGCAACCGCAGGTCGAGTGATCGCTCGGTTCCAGCCCTGAAGTCTACGTCTGTAACATCCCCGCGCCGTGCGCGCATCTTTTCGGATTTGAGATTTCGGATTTCGTGCTTGGTTGCGGCTCAGCCGCGTTGGGACATCGTCGTGGCCGGCCGATTTGTCAGCACTGACGAGCTGATCGCATCCCTCATGCGGCACGACGCCTCACGGTGGTCAGACTGCGCAAATCACTCCCGCGCAGCCGACCCTTCGCTTAATGTCCGCCAACAATATTCGGCAAAACACCACAACCGCCAATGAGCCAAACGCTTGGGAGCGCGTCTCGGACCGTATACCGTGAAACGAAGGTTTTAAGACACCCACTTTCTTGGTTGCCCGAGGGGTTTTAAGACACCCACTTTCTTGGTTGCCAGTAGGGGTTTTAAAGAGCTGTTTTAATACATCCACTTTCTTGGTTGGCAGAGATAGTGATCTGAGGATTCTGAGCAGGATAGGGAGTTGAGTACGCCGCCCAGAAAGCGGGTGTGTGGAACCCTTATTGGCGTTTTCGCCATTCGTGGACGCCAACCCAGTCATCACGGGTCCGCAGGCTAGCTGAGCGAAGACCATCGGGCTCGGGAATGCCGGTGCGTCCGTGTAGCGCGCCTCGTCTTGATTCACCTCTCCGGGTATGCCCCAAGCTGACCGCCGCGCGGCAGGTCAGGTTCTCTTTGGTATCGGCAATTGGCTACAATGACTGCCTACCGCTCGAAGGGACGGGACCGAGGGCCGCGGCATGAAACCGGTATGGCACATCGATGGAAACGACGTGATCGGGCTGCAGGGGAGGTCGCCCGACTTCGTGCGTGTCGTCAACAGCCTCCTCGCCCAGCAAGCCGCGGGCGCCATCCCCGATGGGGCGGTCCACCTGAATGTGAAAGACACCGAGCCGGATGGGGGCGTGGACGCCGCCGTCGACCTACCCGTGCCCGGCGACCCGACGGGGTTCCTTGAAGTAGCGACCTGCTGGCAGTACAAGGCGCAGCCCAGAGGTAACATCCAGCCCACGAGTAAGGGTAAACAAAAGGCGGGCCGCCCGCCGAAGGTCAGGGCGGGCAGTGGCGCCAAACCCCAGAACCCGGTGGGACAGGAGGCGGCACTCAGGGAGGAGATCGGCAAGCCGTACGCCAAGGAGTTGATCAAGAAGGGGTACGCCTACCGCTTCTGCATCGCCGACGACATGCCCAACGAGAAAAAGACGGAGTGGCAGGGATGGCTGACGGACGAGGCCAGGAAGATCAACCCTGCCGCCCCGCCGGCTCTGGTTGTGACCGCCTCGGACCTGGCCCGGTGGGTGAACCGGCACACCGCTCTCGTCGCCGGAGAGTTTCGGCCCTTCCTGGGGGGCCTCCTCGCTCTCGACGACTGGCACCAGGAGTTCCGGTCCGTCACTCCCGAATTCGTCCACACGGCGGTCTGGCCAGCGATGGCGGAAGCCGTTCGCCGACACGTTGACTTCACCCGGCCCGCCCTCTCGACCTTGACGGTCCAAGGCGAGGCCGGGGTCGGCAAGTCGCGCTCGGTCTGCGAGGCACTCCTCGGCGACCCGGCCCGGGACGCGTTGGTCGCTGTCACGAGCGACGAACGCCTCGCCCTGGCGTTCGCTCAGGTTATCGCAAAGGACCGCCAGACCCGGGCCGTCCTGGTCGCGGACGAGTGTTCCATCAATTACCGCGTTGACCTCGCGCGGGTCGCGGAGCCTTGCTCCGATCGACTCCGGGTGGTTGTGATCGACAACAGCCTGCAGCGGGCGGGGGGCGCGGGCGAACTCCGGCTCGGTCAACTCGAGAGCCGGGAGGTCGAGACGGTCCTGGAGCGGAACTTCCCGGACCTGCCCGGCGACCGCCGTCGGGCCTACTCCGACCTGGCGAGGGGCTTCGTCCGGCTCGCGGTGGACCTCTGCAAGCACGACGACCTGGTCCCGCCTGACGGCCGGATCGACTCAGTCTTCGGGTTCTTTCACGACACCTACCTCCGTCGCCGCCTCCGGCCAGAGGAACTCGACGCCGTCGAACTCGTCTCGCTCCTCCCGCGGGTCGGTTACCGCGATGACATGAAGCCCGAGCTGGAAAGGCTTTGCGACCTGCCGCTCGTCGGCATCCGCGCCGGTGACATCGTGAAGGCGGCCCACAAGATCAAGCAGGCCCCGGGGTTCATCGCCTTCGCCGGTCGCTACCTGTACGTGACCCCAACGCTGATCGGGCAGGTCGCGTTCCAGGGGGCCTGGGACCGGTGGGTCGCCCCGGACACGGCCGCGTTCCTGTCCGCGCTACCGGAGTCGTTCATTGCTCCCTTCATGCAGCGGGTCCAGAGCGCCGGCACGGAGGCGATGAGGAGAACCGTCTCGGATTTTTTTCTCGGCTGGGCGGCGAAGCTGGGTCCCCCGGCACTGGGGTCTGAGGGTGCCGTCCTCCGCCTCGCGCGCCTCGTCGAGGTCCGGCCCGACTTCGCCCTTCCCGTCCTGCGGGCACTCCTTGACGCGACTCCGCCCGACGAATTGCAGCAGCTCCACTCCGACACTACGGACGGACAGCTGGCCCGGCGCCAGCTAGTCTGGCTTGGCGAGAAGCTCGCCCACTTCCCCGAGACCTTCGCCGACGCCGAGTCGGTGCTCCTGCGGCTGGCCGTGGCTGAAACCGAGCCGCACCTGGGCAACTGCGCGTCGCGTGTTTGGGCGGCGCTATTCCGGGTCGTGTTGTCAGGGACGCCGATCCCGATCCCGGAACGGTTGGCTCTCCTCGAACGACGGATAAGTGCCGCCGACGCAGCGCAACTGCCACTCGCGCTCGCCGCGCTCGACGAGGTCCTGACGGACGCCCCAGTGTCGCGCTTGGCATCGCCTCCCGTGCTGTTCGGCCGCATCCCGCCGCCGGAGTGGCGGCCGGGCAACGAGGCCGAGCGCCGGGAGTGCCATGGGGCGGCGCTGGAGATGGCGGCGAGGGTCGCACTGGGTGGGGGGGCAGTCGCGGACGGCATCCGCACCACGGTCGTCCGACGGCTGTCCCCGCTCCTTCTGGCCGGGTTCCTGGACGAGGTCAGGGCGATCGTCGGGCGCCTCCGCTACCGGACGCGCTGCTCATCGAGGTCGTGCGGGGGCTGGAAGAGTTCCTCGATGTCTTCTGCCGGGAGCACAACATCCCGGTTCACCGCCCGCGGGAGGCAGCCGGACCCACCACCGGGCACGAGTCGGAAAAGCGCGAGCTCACCCGGGTCGCGAGCGTTGAACTTGAAGCCCGGGTGCGGGAGTGGTACCGCAGCCTCATCCCCGGGGACCTTCACAGCCGGGTCGTCAGCCTCGTCGGCCAGGAGTACTGGCACCAGCAGCTAGACGGGGACCCCGATGCCTGGCAGCGGGCCTTGGGTGAGTTGGCCGCGGAACTGGTCCGGTCACCCAACGACTTCCGGGGGCAACTCGGCTGGCTCTGCTCGCCGGACGCCCGCAGCGCCTACCGGTTCGGGCAGGCTCTCGCCCAGGCGGACGCGGGGGCCGCCCTGCTCAAGATGATGCTCTCGGACGTCCCACGAGCCGGGGGTACGGTCCTCGCCCGGGGGTACCTGGAGCGGATCACGGCTACCCGCCCCGACCTCCTGACCCGGGTCAACGAGGGCTTGGACAGGTTGCAGGCGGAGAACCCGCGGGCTGCGTTCGAAGTCGTCTGGTCTGCAGGGGACGAGATCCGCAAGGTAGAACGCCTGTTCGCGATGGTGGACCGTGGCGGACTCGGGCCCGAGTTCCTCCGAGGACTGGAGTACGGCGTACGGGACCGCCAGCTCCGTGAAGACGAGCTGCTTGGCGCTGTCGATCGCCTCCTCCGCGCCGCGCAAGCCGGCAACGAGCGTGCTGCTTCGGCGGCCGTCCACCTGCTCTACGGGTGGGTACACCCGGGCCGGCGGGCAACGGGGGCCGACTGCTTGCAGACCCACGACAACGTGAGAGAGATCCTGCACAGGGCTCTTGAACTGACGCTGGCGGCCGTGGGCCGGGAGCCGAACTTCTGGGTGCACCTGGCGGAGGATCTGGCCGCCGTCGACCCCGACGCCGGCGTACAGCTCCTCGCACACGCCCTCGTCAGCCGGGACTCCAACACCCGGGCCCTGGCTGAGGAGAGCTTGGTCCGCCTGGCGGGCAGGTTCCCGTCCGCGGTGATGGAGGCGATCGGCGAGTCAGCGTTGAGCCCGGTAAGTGGCTGGGTGTTCCGGACCGATGACTTCTCCAGACTACTCGGGGCCGTGCCGGAGGGCGTCGTCCGGACCTGGCTCGACCGGGCCGGGAAGCAGGGGGCCAGGGCGCTCGCCCGTCACCTCCCAACGCCAGCCCTGACCGAGAAGGGCGAGCCACTGGTCCCACCGCTCACCGGATTCGTCCTCTCCCGCTTCGAGGACGACGACGAGGTGTTCCGGGAGTTCCTGTGCGGGACGCACTCGGGCGAAGTCTACGCCGATGACATCCCGGCGCAACACGAGGAGGAAGCCGAGACGGCCCGACGATTCCTCGGGCACCCGCTCAAGCGGGTGCGGGAGTGGGCGGCGGCTGAGCTCGAGTCGGCGAATGTCCAGGCACAGTTCTGGCGCCAGCGCCACGCGGAAACCGCCGCTCCCTAGCCCACGGAGCCAATCACCGCCTCGGAGGGAGTCGCGCGCTTCGTTCGCATCGACGAATGGCGCTAATGTCGCCGAACAATATTCCGGAAAAAACCACAACCGCCAATTATCCAAACGCTTGGGAGCGCGTCTCGTACTTTATACCGTGCGGTAGGTAAGTCCCAATTTTCGACAACCGCGCATAATGATAGTACGCGCGCACAGAGCGCGCGCACGACGAGCTGGGGTCAATTCGTGTTGCGCTGTCGGACAGAAGCCCCGCTCAAACGAAATGAGGAGGGCAGGAAGGCAGGAATAGCCCCAGGACGCAATGGCCCGGTGGAAGCCGCCCCGGAATCTGCGTTTCCTTCGTTGCCTTCTGTTCCAGGAACAGACCTGCACCGTGCGCCCGCTATTCGCACCGCAGCCAAAAACACCTTGAACAGTGAGAGTGGTCACGATCTTTGACACGTTGTGAGTCAAGATAATTGCTGGGAGATGCGCCGGTCCCGTGGAAGTACCGGTGGCCTCTTCTCTGGGCCGTTTCCGTAGCCGCGGCACTTTAGTCCGCCCGACATCGACCTCGGAGAAGTTGCTCAGCAGTTGAGATTCAGCCATCGATTATCTTGGCCAGGAACAAACAGAAGCAAACGAAGACAACGAAGGAAGAAGAAAGCGACGGCAGCCTGATGCAACAGCGAGACAAGGCACGCAAAATCAGAATGTCGACAAGAATGGTCTGCGGGCCTCGACCCAGAGGGCAATCACGGAAAACGGCCGGAGTGTGACCCAGTTTCCGGATTCTCTGGCCTCCTGCTTTCCTGGGTTCCTTATCCAATCCTCAAGAAGCGTCAATTCGTACAACAAAACTGGTCGGAAGCGCGAAATGCTGCAGGGTCAGGTTTTCATCAGCCCAGGCCGAGACTCATCGACGCGATTCGTCCAATTCCTTGCGCATCGAGGGAGTATCGGCCAGCCGGATCCCCGAGCCCGAAAGCCGCGCAGGAACTGGCACGAAGACCCGCCGAAAGACATGCCACCGCGTGCCACTTTCCTGCCACTCCCGGAGCCCATCGCCGCACGACGAAAGCCCAAATCTTCCTTAGGGTTGCGCAGAGGGCTGCCGTCGCCAGCCCGGGCTGCGCCAACGAAGGCCAATTGTGCCACTTTTCCGTGGCGATCCTTCCGTGTTCAGACGTTCAAAAAAACATGGGCTTTGGTACTTCGGCGGGAGCGTATTATCGGCCGACGGATCGAAGCCGACCAGACGCGGAGTACATCGCGAAGGTCGAGGGAGGGTTGCAGTGGAGTAGTGCGGAGGAGGGAGGGCGAAAGAATGACGAAAAACCCGGAGAGGAATGAACTTCGGGATCGAGTCAAGCAGTCCGCCCGGCACAACCGGCAAAGAGCGGACTTTGTTGCGCTGTCGGACAAAAGCCCCGCTCAAACAGACTGAGGAGGGCAAGAAGGTAGGAATAGCCCCGAGATGCAATGGCGCAGTGGACGCCGCACCGAAATCTTCGTTTCCGGGTTTTCTGGCCTCCTGCCTTCCTGGGTTCCTTATGGAATCCCCGAGGAGAGTCCATTCGCGCGACAAGACTGGTGGGAAGCGCGAAATGCGGGAGGGCCAAGTTTTCATCAGCCCACTACGGAGGATTGCCGTCCAGAAGCCGACTCAAAGAGGCGAGATGTCTGATTCATCCGTCAGCCTCGGTCAACGCGCCCCCCTACCCCCCTGAGCATGTGTCAGGGTTTGGGGCGGGTACTGTCTCAGCACTCTCCGACCTCGTCCGCTGTTAATCGTCCTGGCAATGTGCGAGGTTCTCGCAGTCCAGGATCGCAGCTCAGCTCATGTCCGAATCGGAGATATGTCGCGATGCAGAGAGCCATCGCCGAGGCGCGTAACTGTCTCAACTGTACCACATGGCGGGTCGTGCGGCGTGGTGGAAAAGGATGAGAATGGCCGCCGGAGCCCTTTCGTTTGGCACAATCGGCAAGATCTCCCCGACGGCGCGGAACGCAGGCGGAATTCGAGCCGGTGTTGAAACGGGATCGCAACTAAGAATCTGGCGGAGACAAGCGTTCCATTGATCGGCCAGGCGTGCGATTCCGCTCGGTCTCTTCCGGCCTGAAGCGCCCGCCGTTTCTTTTTTGTCTCGCGCTGCGTGGCCCCGGGTTTTATCCGTCCGATCCGTCCGATCCGTCCGATCCGTCCGATCCGTCCGATCCAATCCGGCGACCGGCGGAACCCCGAGAGTTCATTCATTCATTCATCGGTTCATCGAGGACACCCATTGTGGTCCCAAGGCGCGGCTTGCCCGGGACGGCAAGACGCGTTACGCTGCCAGTCGTCGTTCACGAAGTCACGGCGGCCGAGCTGATTCACCGATGAGACATTCACGACTCGCCGGGAAGCCTGTTGAAAACGCCACGGCGGTGCCTCCAGCTCGCCCCTACAGGGCCTGGCTGTGGCGGCTGGGACTCGCACTCTTGAGCGGCGTCGTGGTCTGGGCCTCGGTGCGGGCATGAAGATGTCGCGAGCGGAAACGTCGCGATCGGGGACGGCCACGGCGCACGCAGTGTCGTCCACGGCGTTCGCACCAACGGCGCCCAACGATCCCAGGCCACCCGGCCCGGCGCCAAGCGGCATGGTCTGGATCCCCGGCGGTGAGTTCTCGATGGGCTGCTCTGACCCGCGTGATCTGGCGCATGGCGGTCCCGATGCGATGGCCGACGCTCGACCGATTCACCGCGTTCGCGTGGACGGGTTCTGGATGGATCGAGTCGAGGTCACCAATCTTCAATTTGCCGCGTTCGTGAAGGCGACCGGATACGTGACCGTCGCCGAGCGCACTCCCACGGCTGCGGAGTTTCCCGGCGCGCCGCCGGAGAACCTGGTGGCCGGTTCCGTCGTGTTCCAGCCTCCCGGAGAACCCGTGCCCCTGGACAACCATTACCGATGGTGGACCTACGTCAAAGGGGCGAGCTGGCGACATCCCGAGGGGCCTGCGAGCGACATCGAGGGCCGCGGCAATCACCCCGTCGTGCACGTTGCTTACGAGGACGCCGCTTCTTACGCTCGCTGGGCCGGCAAGCGTCTTCCCACAGAGGCCGAGTGGGAGTTTGCCGCTCGTGGCGGACTCACGGGCGCACCCTATTCCTGGGGCAACGAGTTCCGGCCCGCCGGCAAGTGGATGGCCAATATCTGGCAAGGCCGGTTTCCCGTCCGGGATACCGGCGAGGACGGGTACGCAGGCGTCGCGCCGGCCGCACAGTTCCCGCCGAACGGCTACGGCCTCTTCGACATGGCCGGAAACGTCTGGGAGTGGTGTTCGGACTGGTACCGCCCCGATGCCTATGCCCAACTTTCCTCGGGAGCCGATGGCGCTTTCGCGCGTAATCCGCAGGGGCCGCCCTCGAGCTTCGACCCGGCAGAGCCGACGCAGCCCAAGCGGGTGCATCGCGGCGGATCGTTCCTGTGCACGGAGGAATACTGCACGCGCTACATGATCGGCACTCGAGGCAAGGGCGAGGTGTCCAGCGGCAGCAATCATCTTGGCTTTCGGTGCGTGCAGGGGAGCGGCGAGTGATCTGACTACGGATCGAAAATCCGAAATCCCGAATCGGCTCTCGCCGCGCTGGCTTCCACCTGGCAAAATGATGAATCGAGTTTTCCCCCATTGATCCGAGTCGTCGCGTTTGGGCGTTCCGATGGCAGACGCTCCCGAGCCCGAACCGCCTGCGGCGACCGGGCCCCCCGGCCTCGATCTGTTCATGACCGTAGTCCGGGTCGCCGATTGGCCCACGGTTGTGCAGTGGTATGTCGAGAAGCTGGGTCTTGAGCCGGTGCTGCTGGATCCCACCCACGAATTTGCGTTCCTGGCAGCCGGAAGCGGCCGAGTCGGCCTGAAAGGCGTGAAGGGCCCGCGCGCCGTTTACGAACGGACGAGAGTCCGCCTGGTATTCGAGGTCCCGGATGTCGGCCGCGAGCGCAACCGGCTGATTGAGCAAGGAGTCAGGGTCAGCGCTCCCGTCGACAACCGGGAGGAAGGCTACCGAGAAATCCGCCTTCATGACCCCGAAGGGAACAGCCTGACTCTGTTTACCTGGCTCGACCGGGAGCGAGAACAATGGTTCTCGCGAAAATAGCACCTGAGTCGAGCGACCGATTGACGGCGGTTCGTCAAGCGAAATCCTCGATCGACGGAAGGTTGTCTGTCACCCCCCCGCGGAGAGCTGACATGCGTGTCGCGCGAGTGATCGGAACAAGGCTCTTGTCCACACTTTTCCTGGGGTTTGCCGCCCAGGTCGCATTGGCCCAGAAGCCGGCTCCGGTCGAAAACGTTTCTTCCTTTCCGCCTCGAACGCCCGCCGACGAGCAGAAAGCGCTCCATGCCCCCCCGGGTTTCGAGATCCAGCTCGTGGCTTCTGAGCCGGAGATTAACAAGCCGCTGAACCTGGCCTTTGATGATCGAGGGCGGCTCTGGGTCACGAGCACGGTCGAGTATCCTTACCCTGCGCCCGAGGGAACTCGAGGGCGTGATTCCGTGAAGATTCTCTCGAACTTCCACGCCGATGGCCGTTGCGGCAAATTGGAGACTTTCGCCGACGGGTTAAATATCCCGATCGGTCTCTTGCCGCTGCCCTCGTGCCGGGAGGCCCTGGTCCATAACATTCCGAACATCTACTTGATGCGGGACAGCGACGGCGACGGCAAGGCCGACGTGCGCGAGGTGCTGTACGGCGTCTTTGGAAAACGGGACACGCACGGGATGACGAATGCGTTCACCTGGGGCTTCGACGGCTGGATCTATGCCTGTCACGGCTTCTCCAACGACTCGAAGGTCCAGGGGAACGACCATCGGCCAATCAGCATGAACTCGGGAAATACCTATCGGATGAAAGCCGACGGCTCGCACGCCGAATACGTCACCCACGGGCAGGTGAACCCGTTCGGGCTGGCGTTCGACACGCTGGGCAACCTGTACTCGTGCGACTGCCACAGCCGGCCGCTCTACCAGCTCTTGCGTGGTGCTTATTATCCCAGTTTCGGCAAGCCGGACGACGGGCTGGGGTTCGGCCCCGAGATGGTCACTCACGATCATGGCTCGACGGGTATCGGCGGCATCAGCTTCTACGCGGCCGGCCAGTATCCCGAGGCGTACCAGGGCACGACCTTTATCGGCAACGTGGTGACCAACCGGATCAACCACGACCGGATCGAGTGGCACGGCTCAACGCCCAAAGGGATCGAGCTGCCCGACTTTGTCTGGAGCGAGGACAACTGGTTTCACCCGGTGGACATCGAGCTGGGTCCGGACGGAGCCCTCTACGTCGCGGACTTTTATAACAGCATCATCGGCCATTACGAAGTGCCGCTCACGCATCCGGCCCGCGACCGCACGCGCGGGCGGATCTGGCGGATCGTGTACCGGGGCACCGGCTCTCAGGCGGCCCCGCCGCCTGCCATGATCGACCGGACGAAATCATCGGGCGACGAGCTGATCGCCGACCTGGGCCACCCCAACCTCGCCGTTCGCATCACCGCGGGCAACCAGCTTGTCGCGCGCGGTGATGCCGTGACATTCGCCGCGGTGCGTCAAATGATGACGTCGCGTGCACCAGCCCGCCAGCGCGTGCACGGGCTCTGGGTGCTCGAGCGGCACCACGCCGTCGACGACGCTCTGCTCTTGAACTGCACGCGCGACCCCGATCGCGAGTTGCGCGTTCACAGCCTGAAACTGCTCGGGGAGCGGAGCGAGCTCACGAGGCCATTCTCCGAGCTGGCCACGGCGAGCTTGAGCGACCCCGACCCGTTCGTCCAGCGCGCTGCGGCAGAGGCGCTCGGGCGGCACCCGTCGTTCGCCCATATCCGGCCTCTGCTTTCGCTCTGGCAAGGAACGGCGGCCGACGACACCCATTTGATTCACGTCGTGCGCATGGCGTTGCGGGATCAACTGCTGGCGCCGGAGCACTGGTCGCGTTTGGAGACATTGGGGTTGAGCACGCGCGACCGCCGCGACATTGCGGACGTCGCAACCGGGGTCCACTCCACGGAGGCGGCTGCCTTTCTGCTAGCCCAACTCAAGCAGGCCGAGCCGTCGCCGGAAACGCTTTTGCGTTTCGTGCATCACGTCGCGCGTTATGGAGCCCCGGCCTCGGCCAGAGCGCTGGTCTTCTTGACGGAGTCTTCGGCGCGTGCCACGCCTGCGAGGCTCCAGATTCTCAAAGCGATCCAGGAGGGAACGCAAGAGCGGGGCGGCACGCTCGACGAGGGAGTTCGCAAACAGGCGGCCCGGCTTGCGAGCGCGCTCTTGAGCTCAAGCCAAGCCGGCGAAATCGCCCTGGGCATCGACGTGGTGCGCGACTTTGGGTTTCGGGAGATGCAGGCAGATCTGAAGAAAGTGGTCAATCGGCGTGACCTGCCGCAAGAGCCGAGGATGCACGCGCTGGGGGCGCTCTCGGTCATCGACCCCAAAGCGAATCTGGCAACGATTGCACAGGCGGTCGGCGACGCGTCGATGCCGATCGCGGTTCGGGAATGGGCGGCGGGGCTGCTCGGAGGGATCGACCGCGCCGAGTCGCGGACCGCCCTGCTGGTGAATCTGCCGATCGCGCCCGAACGGCTCCAGACGGCGATCGCGACGGCCCTGGTTCGCCGCCGAGAAGGGGCCGATGGACTCTTGAAGGCGATTGCCGCTGGCAAGGCGTCGGCGCGGCTGCTCCAGGATCGCAGCGTCACGATCAGCCTGGAAAGCTCGGGCTTGCCAGGTGTCTCGAAGCGCATCGCCGCGCTCTTGAAGGGGCTTCCCCTCGCAGATGAAAAGCAGATCGCGCTCTTCAAGCGGCGGCGTGAGGGCTTTCAGACCGCCAAGGCCGACCCGAGCCTGGGAGCCACGGTTTTCGAGAAGCACTGCGCGATTTGCCATCAGCTCGGGGGCAAGGGAGCGAAGGTGGGCCCCCAGCTCGACGGGATCGGAACCCGGGGGCTGGACCGGTTGATGGAAGATGTCCTCGACCCCAATCGCAACGTCGATCAGACCCTGCGCTTGACGAACGTCGCGCTCAAAAACGGCCAGATCGTGTCCGGCCTGCTCTCTCGCGAGGAGGGAGAAGTCCTGATCATGGTTGATTCGCAGGGCAAGGAAGTCCGGGTGCCGAAGTCGTCGGTCGAAGAGCGGAGCACCTCGCCGCTTTCCCCGATGCCGGCCAACCTGGTCGACCAGATCGCCGAAGCCGACTTTTACCGGTTGATGGCGTTCCTGCTGTCCCATCGCGAGGAACGGCCGCGGGCAGGCCCGGCGGAGAAGCCGTCAAAATAGGGAGAAGGCCGCGAGTTTTCGTTGATCACCAACCGTCAAACCGTGCGAAGGAACGAACCGAATATAGAATTAAAGGGTACGTGTTAGCGGGTTGTGCCACGAGACCCGAACCCCAGGAAGGAGATCGCGCGTGAATACGCTCAAGGGAATCATCCACAACGGGCAGGTCGTCCTACCCAGCCAACCAACCTGCCCGAAGGGACCGAAGTGGAAGTCGTCCCCCTGGGGCTCCCGAAACCGGCCGATGAGGGGCCGGAGACACCCGATGAGATCTGCCGCGTCCTGGCCGCCATGGACGAGGTCCAGCCCTTCGATATGACCGACCAGGACCGGGCGGTGATTGAATTCGAACGCCAGGCCCGCAGGGATTGGGAGATGGCCCACTTCAACGAGCATGCCGAAGGGCTCCGGGAGATCTGGGAATGAGGCGATTCCTGCTGGACACCGGGATCGCCGGCGATTACATCGATCGCCGCAGGGGCGTTTTCGAAAAGGCCCGGGACGAGGTTTCGCGAGGGAACCGGGTCGGAATCGGCATAGAGGCCGCGAATGAAGGGCATTCTGGCGAACGATGAATTGACCAGAGATCACCGCGATGCCGCACAACCCATCGGAAGTACCCACGCAAAACCTGAATGCCCGGTCGTCCGACGCCGTCGCCGAGCAGGCGACGATCGCCCCGGAGCGGCCCCTCTGGTTCACGCGCACCAGGAACGACCCTGCCGGCATCGATCCCAAGGCGACGGTCAGTTATATCGTCGCTCGCGCCGGCCGGGATTTGCCCACGGTTGATCTGGCTCCCGAGCTCTCGACCCGGCTGCGCGACGATTTCGCGCCGGAACGGTGCTTCAGGATCGCTATCGCCTGGTCCGCGAGCTGGGCCGCGGCGGCATGGGGGTCGTCTATCTGGGGCGCGACCAGCGGCTCGACCGCTCCGTCGCGATCAAGGTGATCTTGTCCGCAGCGGATGGCTTAAACGCCTCGGATTCGATGGACAGCCGCTTGAAGTCGTCGTTCGCCGAGGAAGCCCGGATGGGCGCGAGCCTGACTCATCCGGCAATCGCGACGGTCTTCGACTTCGGGTTTCAACACGAGAGTCCGTTCACGGTCTTCGAGTACATCGAGGGGGAGACGCTGCGGGAGTTGATCGAGCGCCGGGGGCGATTGCCGCTCGACGAAGTTCGGCTGATCATCGGACCGCTGGCCCAGGCGCTCGACTTCGCGCACGCGCGGCGGATCGTGCACCGCGACCTGAAACCCGAGAACATCCGGGCGACCGAGCAGAGGCAGTTCAAGATCCTGGACCTTGGGCTGGCGCGTGAGTTCAGCAGGCAGGAGGATTGGCGGTTCGCGGGAACACCCGCTTATGCGGCCCCCGAACAGGCCGCTGAGCGGCCATCCGACGGCCGCACTGACCAGTACGCCCTGGCCTTGATCGTCTTCGAGATGTTGACCGGGACGCGGCCATTTCAGAGCGACTCATGGCTCGACCTCCTGGAGCACCACTATTCCAGTCCGCCCCCATCGCCCCGGAGCCGGGTTCCTGAGCTCCCCGAGTCGGTCGACGAGGCGATCCTCAAGAGCCTGGAGAAAGATCCCAATCGCCGGTTCTCGACGTGCACCGAGCTCGCTGTCGCGCTGGGCTGCCAGTTTCTCACGGGCCCGGCCTTGCTGCCGGAAATCCTGCTCGAGACCGAGATCAAGAAGATGGGCGGACGCTGGAAGACGGTCCGCTATCCGTTTGCCATTCGGAGCGCTTGGACGTACCTGGCGCTGCGCCTGAGGCCCTCTGGGCCATTCATCGAACCGACCTCATGCGCTGGCCGCTATCCAGCGTGTACGACCTTGGGCGGCGCGGCTTCCGGGGGCTGTCGTTTCGGATCCGGGGCGTCGCCGGCAAGGACCGGCAGTGGCTCCAGTTCAAGGGCCGCAAGGAGTGCCGGCGCTGGCAGGAAATACTCGTGCCTTTGATCTCGTCTCAGGAGCCGGCAAAACTCGAAGAAGGGCAGACTCACAAGAACTCAGCCATTCACGGCGATGGCCAGACAGCCGGAGCAGCCGAGGCGGACGGCAGCCCCCGTGTCGAGCCGGTTGTACTCTTGAAAGGTAGGCCCGCCACGCGGTTCCAGTTGCTGGGAATGGTCGAAGCCAAAGGGCCCAGCAAGCGGCGCGGAAAGCGGTCTTGCCATCCGCGCTGCGATGATGGGCGCCGACGCTGTGGTCGATCTGAACGTCGAGAGCCTGCCGGGACTGGTGCGAACCGAACGCCGGTTCAGCGGGACGGCCGTGCGTGCCGTCGACGAAGAAGGACGCCGCGAGCTGAATTCCCGGTGGTTCGCCAGTCAGATCGCCCACATCCGAGGACCGATGCTCATCCTGGCAATTGTATTCGGCGGCGTTGTCAACTTCATCAGGGCCGAGATCGCCTTGGAGAACGTCCGGGAGATTCCAGCGCGGCCTCTGGCGTTCATCACGCAGCACGAAGCGAGCATCAACGGGGCTTTCTGGGCGGTGATCACGAGCTTGACCTTGGGGATGAGCTTCCTGCGCTGGCCCCAGCTTGTTCGTCCCACAGCGTTTTGCTTTCTGACCAAGGCCGTCCAATCGGGTATGGCCCCGCTCGGCGGACTGATCGCGGCGGTCTCCCTGGGAACAGCCTACCTGCGCGGAACCAGTGGCTTCGAAACCGAAGACTCTGGCGGGGTGACTCTGGCGGCGCTCGTGACCGCGCTCGTGGCCAATTCCGCAGTGTCCGTTTCGTTTCTGCTCGTATACCTGTACCTCGGCCGCCGCGCATGGCGCATCGATCAGGAGTTCTGCAGGATGTCAGCCGGATCCGCGAGTTCCACGCCGGTCCCGCGGGTCCGCCGCTTCAGCGCCCTATCCAGTTGGATCCTGGCGATTCTCGCCTCGTGCCTGCTGATCGGGTGGCAGCTCAGTAAAGTGCCCGATGCCGTTGCTGAAGCCGCCGCCAGGGCACATATCGCTCGATCTGCGCGTGAAGGTCTTTCCGTGCTGACCCTCAACAACCGTGCCTGGCGCCTGGCGACCGACCCTGACCCCGCCCGGCGCGACGTCGCGGAAGCGCTGCGGCTGGCGGAAGAGGCTGTCAAGGCTCAACCCGACAACGCGGTCTATCTGAATACACTGGGAGTTGCGCAATACCGCGCTGGCAACCTGCAGGCCGCCATCGAGACGCTCGACGGCAGCACGCGGATCCGAGGGCCGAACGCCGAGAGCGGGTTCTTCCTGGCGATGGCCCACGCCCGGTTGGGGCACCACGACATGGCCCGCGAAAACTACCGGACGGCCGATCAAAGCTCTCGCGAGGCGAAGCCCGGCTCCGAGCTCAGTCGCTTTCGCGAGGAAGCGGCGGCCATCGTCGCAGCCTTTGACGGCGCCGCGCCAGACAAAGCGAGCGCGGAAGCAGCCTCTGCCAAGCCGGGTGCCACGCAAACCGTGCCAGGCCCGAAGCCCTCGGCGAAAGCCGATTAAGCCTCTGGTCTCCGGTCCGCGGACGTTGCCTCTGCATTCGCGCGAGATAACCGCCCGCTCCCGAGCGGGTGCGCCCAGCCGACTCGAGCCGAGCGATCTCTTCTCGTCGTCCACGAGATCTTGTTCTGAACGATTCTCGCGCCGAAGTAGAGCATAGGCATCAGCACAACGATGAAACACAAAACCAGGATGTACGGGGCGACGAAATAGGCCATGTGCAGCACGCAAAGCACGGTACCGAGCACGCAGAGCGGCGAGAGCAGCCGCCCTCGCGATCGTGCGACCATGACGCCAGCGATTCCCAGGCATTCGCCCACGATGGCCGTGAGAGCGAAGACGACTCGCGGCGTCGAACCGAGGCTCGGATTGGTTACCGGGCTCTGGAGCACGCGCAAGCCAGGGAAGGGCACCCCTGCCGCGACCGGCCAGATCAAAACGACAAGACCGATCAAGACGGAAAGCACGCCCAGAATTTTCGTGACGACCGATTCCCGGAACCGGTTCACTCGACTCGACTTGTCAGCACGCTCCCGCCCCAGCTTGAGCAAAAGGTCTCTAAACTCATCGATGTCTCGCATGGGTTCTCCTGAACCGAAGGCGGACCGTTCGCAACCGGCAGGCCGTGGCTCCCGACAATCATTGCCGGCTCAAGTGGTTATGTACCGCCAGGGCGCCGGGAATCTCCCGCATCACGATCAAACATGCATCCGAGTGTGGCGGAGAGGGGTCATTTCTCGCATTGCGAGATAGCGTGATAGTGGCCCGCGTCGATGCTCGACGGAGCACGCGCCATTGTACGAACGCCGGCGGCGGTGTGTGACGGGGAGGGGGCGGACGTGGTTCTGAGAGGCGCTCGCGGAATTCGAACGCATACTTTCGTGATTGAGTGATTGAGATTCTGGCGCCGTGTGATGGGTCGGATCGAGTCGGCTGTCTGCTCGATGGGATCGAGCCTCAACCCGCCAGGATCGGCAAGACATAGGGACCCTTGGGAATGACCGCGACTTGCGCGTCGGGCCCGTAGTCGGCCAGTGAGGCTTGGAGCGCTTGCTCGACGCTTGGCGCGGGCTCGACGAAGCAAGCCTTCAATACATCGGGGGCCAGGCCGTCGGAGACCAGCTTCACTCGCGCCTTCCTGCGGACCTTGGCGAGCTCTTCGAGTTGCCACTGGTCGAGAACGAAATAGTTTCGCCCCAGGATCCGCTCCATGAAGATCTCGAGCGACGCATTTTCCTGAAACAGCGACTGGAACTCGGGGCTTCCCAGCCCTTCGGAGAGGCTGGCCGCCATGATGATTGTGCCTCCCTCCTTGACGATCGCCAGGCAGCCCGTGAGCCCTTTGACGGCCTGGTAAAATGTTGTGTCGAGGGGATATCCAGCGGCGCTTGTGACCACGATATCGACCGGCCGGGCAACATCCGCGCGGCAAACTTTCTCCATGAACCGAACGCCTTCCATGAAAGCTTGTTCCATGTCGCCGGCGACGACCGAGGTGACCCGCCGATCGCTGTCGAGCGTGACGTTCACGATGAAATCGCAGCCCGCCATCCGCGCAATCTCGGTGTTCTGCTCGTGAACGGGATTGCCTTCGAGGATGCCGCAATCGGCCCGCGGATGCTCGAGGAGCTCCGGACCATGCCAGCGCTTGACCGTCTCCAGCGCGGCCACACCGGGGCAGATCGAGCTTGCGCCCTCCGGAATAACCGGCCATCAAGTGGGGCTCGATCAAGCCTGTGGCGATCTTGAGGCCCGCCCGCACGTAGCGGCTGTCGATCCAACCGGGAATGCCACGCGACGACGTGCCGACCAGCGTGTGCTCTTCGAGGCGGGTCCCGAAATGGTCCTCAATCCGGTAGCCGGCCACGATCTCCGGGCCGAGCATCTCGAGCTTCTCCTGGTCGGTACTCGGCCGATGCAGCCCGGTGGCGACCAGGATCAGAGTTCGCTCGCGCGGAATCCCCGCCTGTCCCAGGACCTCGAGCATCGGCCGCAGGATCGTCTGGTTGGGGACGGGACGCGTAATGTCGCATATCAGGATGCAAGCATCCTTCCGCCCGCCGGCAATTTCACGGAGCCGCGAGCTGCCGATCGGTTGCTCAAGCGCGAGAGCGACGGCAGCCTCGGGGTCCTTGAGCGGGGGCACGTCGCGGATCGCCAGTGGACCGACCACGCGCTTGGCGGGCAGCTCCACAGTCAGCCCTGTCCGCCCGTAATCGAGCGTCACTCTCAGCGGCTTCATCGTGCTTCTGGTTCCTCGCGAAAGTGGTTGCTCAAGCGATAGAAAAATGTGTCCGGACGAGCCGGCCGTGTCGAGAGCCAGTGCATGATCAGCGTGGCAGTGGCAAGGGACGGATCAATATGTTCCGATAGGCGACTGGGCCGTGGTCACCCTGGAGAAGGATCGGACCGGGCCGGTCGGGCCCGTCGAGGCTGGACCGGGTTCCCCCTTCGCCGAAGTAACCGACGTATCGGTCTCCCTCCTGGCGGAGCTTGACCCGCAGGTCCGCCGGCTTGCCGGCATTCTCCTGGTTGAGCCGCTCGAACGCCTCGCGGTCGGTCTCGCCGTACCGGACGTCGTGATCCTCGTACACAGTCTTCCCATTCCAGATCAAGGTGAGTTTCTTGCCCTTTACGGTGATATCGTAGGTTTGCCACTCTCCGGGCGGCTTGGCGAGGTTCTCGCGGGGATAAGCCCGTTCATAAAGCGATCCGCAGTCGTGGAAGCCAAGCTTCGGCTTGCCGTAACTGTCGAAGACCTGGATCTCGAAGAGCCCGCGATTGTAGATTCCGGAGTTGCTCCCCTTGGGAACGGTGAACTCGATATGGAGCTGGTAATCGCCAAACGACTCCTCGGTCATGATGTCCGAACCGCGGCCGTCGTCGCCGCAGAGCAAGACAGACGTGGGCGACCCGCCGCGACCCACCGGCACGAGACGCGATGGATCCGCCTTGTCGAGGCGAACTCCATCACAAACCTTCCAGACCTTCCTCGCATGGGGATTGCGATCTTTCCAGCCCGAGAGGTCCTTGCCATTGAAAAGCGCGCGCCAGCCCTCTTCGGCAGGAAAGGCCGGCGGTTTCTGAGCCGGCTGCGGCACCTTGGGCTCATCAGCCTTCGAGTTGGTCGCAATGAGCAAGCAAGCGGCCACCGACAAATAGCCCACGCATCGAGTGGTTCGCACCAAGGCAGGTGCGGCTCCGGATCGTCTCGGTACACAAGGCATCGGATCAACTCCCAGCTCGTCGACAAACGGTGTCCTTCGAGGATACCATCTGGCGAGTGTGATGTCCCCACAAGTCTTCAGCGAGGAGGCCACAGCTCATGAAGCCCCCATCACCGAAGTCGGCTCCGACCTCTGAGCCTACCCGCCGCGATTTCCTGCACGCCAGCGCCGCCGGCCTGGCGATCTCGGCACTGGCGACGACCAGCGCAGAGGCTCGTCCCACCAATGCGGAAGGGATCCCGATGCGCCCGCTGGGGAAGACGGGCGAGATGGTCACCATGATTTGCCTGGGGGGTTACCATAGCAGCGTCCATGCCAGCGAGAACGACAGCATCAAGCTGATCCAGCGGGCGATCGACGAAGGGATCACGTTCCTGGACAATGCCTGGGATTACCATGACGGCGGCGCGGAAGAGCGGATGGGCAAGGCGATTTCGCAAGGCAACCGTCGCGACAAGGTCTTCCTCATGACCAAGTGCTGCGGCCGCACGGCGAAGGACGCTCAGGCGCACCTGGAAGACAGCCTGCGCCGGCTCCGGACCGACCATCTCGACCTCTGGCAGTTTCACGAGATCGTCTATGACAATGATCCGGACTGGATCTTCGCGACCGGAGGCGCCATCGAGACAGCCCTCAAGGCCAAGGAGCAAGGCAAGATCCGGTTCCTCGGCTTCACCGGCCACAAGGACCCCTCGATCCATCTCAAGATGGTCGACAAGCCATACCCATGGGCCTCGGTCCAGATGCCCCTGAACGTGGTGGACGGCCAGTTTCGCAGCTTCGAGCACAAGGTTCTGCCGGTGTTGAACCAGCGCGGCATCGCGCCGATCGGCATGAAGAGCCTCGGTGGAAACGGGAAAATCGTCAGCGACGGGCTGATCTCGGTCCAGGAGGCATTGCGCTATGTGTTCTCTCTGCCGATCGCGACACTGGTGTCGGGCATCGATTCCGAAAAGGTGCTCGAACAGAATCTCGCGGTCGTGCGCGACTTCCAACCAATGACCGTCGAGGAACGAGCGACCGTCCTGGCCAAGGTCAGTGCGGTCGCCGGCGACGGCCGGTATGAGCTGTTCAAGAGCTCCAAGGCCTACGACAGCAAGTACCACCGCAAGCAGCACGGGTTTGCGACCGAGCTGACGTGATTCATGCAAATAGTTTCTTGATCACGCGGCCGCCGACGTCGGTGAGCCGTTCGTCGCGGCCGTCGTGCAAGAAGGTGAGCCGCTTGTGATCGAGGCCCATCAAGCGGAGGATTGTGGCATGGATGTCGTTGATGTGAGCGGGATCTTCGACGGCCTTGAGACCAGCCAGGTCGGTGGTGCCCACGACCGTGCCGCCCTTGACTCCGCCGCCGGCCATCCACATGGTAAAGCCGGTCGCGTTGTGATCGCGGCCGCGACCGCCTCCCTGGCGGACAGGGGTCCGGCCAAACTCGCCTCCCCAGACGACCAGAGTCTCGTCGAGCAGCCCCGTGCGCTTGAGGTCAGCCAACAAACCGGCCACGGGCTTGTCGGTCATGCCGCACATTTTCTCGTGGTTGGCGTCGATGTCGTCGTGAGCGTCCCATTGGACGGCCACGGGCCCGCCACCGGAATAGAGCTGCACAAACCGGACGCCGCGCTCGACGAGTCTCCGCGCCAGGAGGCACCTGGTTCCGAACTCGGCGGTGCGCGGGTCGTCGAGACCATAGAGGCTTCGCGTCGCTTGCGGCTCGCGAGCGATGTCGACGGCCTCGGGGGCCGAGCTCTGCATCCGGAACGCCAGCTCGTACGTGGCGATCCGGGCCGAGAGCTCGCTGTCGGCGGAGTCGAGGTCTTGTTCGTTCATCGACCGCAGCAAATCCAGCGTGCCCCGCTGCTCGACAGTCGAGACTCCCTCCGGGGGCTTGAGATGAACAATGGGCACGGGGCCGCTCCGGAATAGCGTTCCCTGGTAGTGGGCGGGCAGGAACCCGGCTCCCCAGCACGGAGCACCTCCCTCTGGCGTCCCCTCGGGCTGAGTCATCACGACGTAGGACGGCAGGTCTTCACTGACCGACCCCAGGCCGTAGGTGACCCAGCTTCCCAGGCTGGGATACCCCATGAACACCCGGCCGGAGTTCATCTGGTACATGGCGGGAGCGTGGATCACGCTGTCGACGTGGCACGATCGAATGAGCGCGATGTCATCGGCATGGGCGTGAAGGTGCGGGATGAGGTCAGACATGTCCATGCCCGACTGGCCGTACTTGCCCCATTTGCGGTGGCTGCCCAGGCAGAGGGGGTCGGACTCAAGGAACTGGCTGTGGATCTTGCCGAAGCTCGGGGGCAGGGGCTGGGCATCGAGTCGGTTCAACAGGGGCTTGGGATCGAACAGGTCCATCTGGCTGGGGCCACCGGTCATGAACAGAAAAATGCAGCTCTTGGCCTTGGCGGGAAAATGCCCCGGCTTGCCGGCCAGCGGACGTTCGGGAGCACCGGCCCGTCCGTCTCGAGCCAGAAGATCGGCGAGGCCAAGGAGTCCAATACCGCAGCCGGCGGCCTTGAGAAACTCGCGGCGGCTGCGGGGCAGAAACGGCTGAGGACCAGGGCATGAACATGAGCGAGGCAAAGACATCTCGAATGCGTCCTTCACGGCACGTAGAGGAATTCATTGGAATTGAGCAGAGCCAGGGCCAAATCGACCCAGGCGGCCTCGCCGGCGGACCTGTCACCCCCGCGGCGCTCCGACCCTCGCGACTCGTTTTGGATCAGATCGGCCTGTGCCTTCAAGAACGACCGGGCTCTTTCGGTCTCGAACGGCTTGGGCTCGCGGGCAAGCACGATCTGATAGGCTCGGCGGATGCGGTCGTCAATGCCGGTTCCTGCCTCACGCACCACTCGGCCGGCCACAGCACGCGCCCGGCCGATTGCGAACTCGCTGTTCAAAAGCGCCAGGGCCTGGAGGGCATGCGTGCTGGTCGCGCGGCGGGGGCAGGCGTTCTGGGTGTCGGGGGCATCGAACGCATCGAAGAGGGGATAGCGGACGTTCCGTTTGCGGAACAAATAGAGAGCCCGGCGGTGATGTTCGGCGGGGTCGCGATCTTCGGGCCAGAGGTCGACGGCCTCCGCTTCAGTGAATATCAAGTCTTCCACCTCTTTCTCGAGCGGAGCGAGCACTCCGGGGCCTCCCATCTTGGAATTGAGCTCGCCCGAGGCGGCCAGCATCGCGTCGCGGACGCCCTCGGCGTCAAGGCGGCGGCGATTCATCCGCGCGAACAGGGTATTTTCCGGGTCGTCCTCGGCGACCTGCGGATCGGGACGGATCGACTGGCGATAGGCGGCCGAGGTCACCATCATGCGATGCATCGGCTTGAGCCGCCAGCCCTGGGCAACGAATTCGGATGCGAGCCAGTCGAGAAGCGTTCGGTGGGAAGGCGGCTCGCCGCGGGTGCCGAAATCGCTGGGCGTCGCCACGATCCCCCGGCCGAAGTGAGATTGCCACAGCCGGTTGACCATGACGCGGGCGGTCAAGGGGTTGTCAGGGCGGGCCAGCCATCGGGCCAGGGCCGCGCGGCGGCCGGTCTTGCCGCCCTTGGCAGCGGCCGGCGGAGCAACAAACGCCCCATCCGGCTGGGAAGCAAGCACAACGCCGAGCGGCCTGGGGGCGACCTTCGGCCCCTTGTTCTTGTAATCGCCTCGGCGGAGGACGAACGTGTAGGCCGTGTTCGAGCTGCTATCTACGAGTGCCATTGCGTGCGCGGGCGGGCGAGGGAGCGTGCGCTCGATCTCGTAGATCTCCCGCTTGAGGTGCTCGCGTCGCGAGTGGACGGCCGGTTGGGCGGCGGCGGTCGCCGCGACTTCTTCCCAGGTGATCCGCAGCGAGGTTTCCAGCCCCTTCGCCAGCCGCTTCTGGGCCGGTGTTCGCGTTTTTTCCGGCGTCTCCATCACCGAGCGTTCCTCGGTGCTGAGCATCGACAGCTTGTGCGTCTTGAGGGCTTCACGAATCGGGGCTTCGAGCTCGGCGAGCTGTTTCCTGAGCGGGGCGGCCTGCGCCTCAATCGCCTTCCGGGCGGCTTCGTAACGGTCGCGGTCGGGCTTGGATGCGGTCGGCACGTCGCTCAGGTCAGATGCCGCGAAAAACGCCTGGAGCCGGTAGTAGTCGGTTGTGGGGATCGCGTCGAACTTGTGATCGTGACAGCGGGCGCAGCCGATCGTGAGGCCCAGAAACACCGAGCCGATTGTGCCGGTGATCTCGGTGAGCTCGGACTGTCGTTTGACCGCGGGGATGACGTTGCCGCCCACAACCTCGCGGGGACCACAGCGGCAGAACCCCGTGGCGATCAGCGCGTCGGGGTCTCCCGCCGCGACGTCATCTCCGGCCACCTGGAGAGTCAAGAAGCGGTCGTAAGGCAGATCGGCATTGAGCGAGCGGACGACCCAGTCGCGGTAGCGCCAAGCGTCGGGGCGCTCGGCGTCAAGCTCGAAGCCGTTGGAGTCGGCGTAATGGGCCAGGTCGAGCCAGTGCTGGCCCCAGCGCTCGCCGTGCCGCGGGCTGACCAGCAAGCGGTCGACGAGTCGTTCATACGCGTCGGGCCGGCGATCGGCGAGAAAGTTGGCGACTTCCTGAGGGCTCGGCGGGAGCCCAGTGAGGTCGTAGGTGACGCGGCGGATCAAGGAGACCCGGTCAGCCTCGGGGGCGTGCGGCACGCCCAGCTTTTCGAGCTCGGCCAGGATGAACCGATCGATCGGACTGCGGACCCAGGCCGATTCCTTGACCGGGGGCGGGCTGACCCGGACTACGGGTTGATAGGCCCAGTGGCTGCGCTGCTCGGCGGTGAAGAATTCGGGCGCGGCTTCGCCTTGGGGCGGGGGAGCCTGATCCCCGGCCATGACGCCGGCGCACAAGGCAAGAACCGCGGTGAGCTGAAACGGGAGGAGCTTGCGAGCAGCCAAAGGTATGGGGGCCTCAAGGGCGGAGAGGGATCGCGCGGTGGGTTCTTCGCTAGTGATCCGTGAACCTGGGGTCAACGGGCTGTTGGGCGCGGGTCTCCTGACCCCGCCCATTGGGCTGACCGAAGGTCTCCGCGGGATTCTACCCCTCAATCGAAGGTTGACGCCAGACTGAAGACGACCGCGCCCGCCTTCGCCGCGTCAGATGACTATTGTGCATCAACCGGCACGAACGGACAAGGGATGCGGGCATCCACTTGATCAGTCTCGCCCGGGTGTTGCTGGTTTGGACGAAGGCGGATCCGGCGAGCCCGGGCTGGGTGGAGCTGCCCTTCGGTCGCCGCATTTCACGTCCCGACTCGAGGCTTTTCGATCACGATATCGCCCAGGTGGAGGGTCTCGCCCGGTTTGACGCTGAAGTCCGCGTTACGCTGAGCTTCGGTCACATCATGCGGCGTGCGACGGTAGGGGGCCCCGGGGACCAGGGCGGGGAACGTGACTTGGCCTTGGGCGTCGGACACGGGGCCATCCGCGTAGTTGACCGGGTCGATCCCGTAAATGACTGCTGCATCGGCCGCACGGAAGAGGCCGGGAGTAACAACCATCATGATCTTGCCCGAGGCACGATATCCTGCAATCGGTTTGCCAGTTGGGTCAACCAGCCGGGCCACGGCCGCGCCGCAGGGCTGGAGCTGGACGGTGAGCGGTCCCGGGTTCGCCGACTTGCCTGAGAGATTCACGGTCGCGCCGAGCTTATGGTGCGGATCGAGGAAGTAGACGGGGACCTCGGCATCAGGGTCGAGCCCGTGGATTCTGAACCGGCCCCCGAGTGCGCTGCCGTGATGGGGAGCGTACCAGATCAGCCATGATGCAGACGATGGCTCCAGGAAGATGCGACTGATCATCCAGGCATCTTGCACCGGCTGACCGTCAGGTCCGACGACCTGACCGCTCACGGTCACGCCCCGGCGGAGTGCGACGTTGACCTCCACTCTATTCTCAGCGGCCCGAGGCTCGCAGGTGATGAAGGCGTGGGCATAAAACCGGCGGCCACCCGCCGTCGCCCCCGGGCGGACGAGCTTGTCGCCACTCTCCTCTCGGAGTACATAATCGTCGCTTGGGCCCAGGACAACGAGATGGCCCGGGCCACGCACCACCGCCAGTTTAAACGAGCCGGTTGCATCGCTGGACGCACCGCCACTGGCGGCGCCCGAGGCGTCAACCCGACGTGCCGCAAACCTGACCCTGGCTCCGGCCACCGGCCTGCCGGAACCTTCCTCGACGACCTTGCCGTGGATGACCACGCCTTGGGGCAAGGCGAAGTCGATCGAGTGCTCGATTGCCCCTTTGGGCCAGTCGAAATCTTTCGAGACTTTCAAATAGGGCTTCCCGTCCGGCGCCGACGCCGAAACATGGTAGCGGTCGGCTGAGACTGGATTGGCGCGGAAGCGGCCGTCGTCGTCGGCTTGGAACTCGTTGGAATGGTTCCCGCCGCCCGTGATGGACAAGACGGTGACCGCAGCATGAGGGATCGGCTCGCCAGTACCGGCGTCCGTGATGCGACCTTCGATGATTCTGGCCGGCTCCAGCGCCATCGTGACCCGCTTTGAATCCGGTGTGCCGTCGGTATCAATCGAGATTTGCTGCCGAGCAAACCGCGGATCGTCGATGGCGAGGATGACCCGAAGGTGACGGCCCGCGCCGTGGATGGTAAACCGGCCGTCGCCATCGCTCACCGCCGGCATGGGCCACGCTGGCAGGCTGTTGCCTGCATTCCACCCAAACGAGGGTCCGTCAATGCTCTCGCGTCGATGGGTTGCCGGATTCGCCGGGACAAGCCGGCCCATCGTCTGGACCACGACCGTGACGCCCTGGGCAGGGCGGCCATTCACGTCGAACAATCGCCCCTCAATGACCTGCTCGGGTCGGAGTGTGATGTCAACGTCAGGTCGGTCGGCATCGGGATCGAGTTCGATCCAGCCGGCACCATAGCCTGGCGCAATTGCGACAGCGCCGGTGCGATAATGCCTTGACGATTCGGTGCGCGGCGCATCAATCTGAAACCGGCCCGAGCCATCGCTCTGTGCCTGGCCGATTGGCGATGCTGTCATCTTCGCAAAACCCTCGAAGTGCCCCGGCTGCTTGATCGCCGCGTAGACCATCGTCATCGCATGGGCTACTGGCTTTCCACGTGGGTCGAGCACGCGCCCGACGATGAACATCCGGCCGGGGGCTGGACGCTGATTTGTGTCAACCGGCTGGGCGGCAGCCCGTGGCTCTTGAGCGGCAATCTGCGGTCTGCGCTCGCCCTGGCTCGCCATAGAGAGCCTGAGATACCCCGCGCCTGTGGCGCCGGCGGCGATCAACAACACGGTCGTCGCGATCAGTCTCAGCTTGCTCGCGAACATGGCTCGAAGCACCTCGCGGGCAAGGGACGCCGCTCGTGACGAGGCGGACTGTCCGGCCGTGAACTGGACCGCGGATCGGGTCGTGATGTCGCAAACAGCGGCTGAGACGAAGGCCGCGGCGGATCGATGGCTCAATCCAGCGAACAGCGCGGCGGAGGGTAAGACCAGACCGCGCCGGCAGAGGCGCCGGTGGAGCTTATCCCTCGCCCGCGCTAGGCGGCTGCGAAGTGTCCCCGCCGGGCATTGAAGCCGGTGCGCTGCTTCGTCGAGGGTCAATCCCTCGAAATAGCAGAGGACTACTGGCAGCCGAAACGACCCAGGCAGCCTTCCAATTTCGTCGTGAAGGATCTCGGCATGTTCACAGGCCATCGCCGAGACGTCGACCGGCGGGACCATCGGCTTGACCATCGTGACCGCACTCGGATCGCTCAAGTCGTCGCCCCCCTCGTTCGTGCATTGGCGGCTAAGCCGGGTCTTCACCTTATGGGCAGTGCGCACCGCCACTTTATAGAGCCAGCTTCCCACCAAGTCAGGGTTTCTGATCAAGCGAGCCTTGCAGGCCAAAACGAGGAAGACGGCCTGAAAGGCATCCTCGGCATCGTGGCGGTCACCCAAGATCTGGCGACAGGTGCCCAGCACCATGGGTCCGTGCCGCGTTACCAGGGCGGCGAAGGCGACTTCCGCACCGGTATCACGCCGGGTGGTGAACCGCTCGAGGAGCTGGCGGTCAGTCAACCCGGCGACGGAGCTGCCGCCATAGAGCGACTGGATCTGCCGGCCAACCGAACCCGCTGCCACTTGCGCCATGTCCGGGGGCTCTCGATGAGACCTTGGTTCACACTCATCCCCAAACTAAAAGTGCCCCAGCACCGGTCATCTTATCCCAAGATGTGGTGGAAAACCTGTCAGAGGGAATGGGACCGCAGATGGAACTGTGAGATTCGTCAGACAAAGCCATTGAGAAAAGGTCCGAAATGCACCGATCGCTGAGATGGTATCTTGCGTACGGGAAGTTCCGCAGGAGCTTCTGGCCCGTTCTTAGACCAACTCCCGGATGACCCGCCCATCGTAGTTGACCTGCACAGGACGGCCGTCGGGAGTCTGGTGGGTCAAATCGAGCGGGATGCCCAGGCAGTGATAGATCGTGGCCGCCACGTCTTCGGTGTAATACGGGGCCTCGGTCGGCTGCTCGGCCAGAGCGTCCGTGCGGCCAACCGCGACGCCGCAGCGAAGCCCGCCACCGGCCAGTAGCGCCACGCTGGCCGTCGACCAGTGGTCGCGGCCGGCCGACGGGTTGACCTTGGGCGTGCGGCCGAAGTCGCTCAAGACCACGACCATCGTGTCGTCGAGCATCCCCCGGTCGGCGAGGTCTTGAACCAGCCCCGAGACGGCCCCGTCGAGTTTGGGCAGCAGTCGGGTCTTCATCGACTTGAAGTTATCTTGATGCGTATCCCAGCCGCCGTCGGTGACGGTCACGAACCGGACGCCCGCCTCGATCAATCGCCGCGCCAGGAGACAGCCCTGGCCCAGCGAGTTCCGCCCATAGCGATCGCGCAGCCGCGGATCTTCCGAGTGGATGTCAAACGCTTTCTTGGCCTGCGGGGCCGTGACCAGGTTGTACGCCTTCTGGTAAAACGTGTCGGCGGCCGTGAGCGGCGACGAGCCCGAGGCGGTCTCCAGCTTCCGTTGCCACGTGTCGACCGCATGGAGAACCTTCATCCGATACTGGAACCGGCCGCGGTCGACTCCGCCCGGCAATACCACGTCGCGAACCGTGAAATTCGGGCTCGACGCGTCTCCCGGTAAGATGAACGGGTTGTACTGGTCGCCCAGGAACCCGGACGCGCCACCGCCGAATTTCTTGTCGATCGACGACCCGAGCTGCACGTAAGGCGGCATCGCGTGGCGGTCGCCCCGCTCGCGGGCGATCACCGCGCCATACGACGGATAGGTGAGCGCAGGGTTGAACGGATGACCCGTCAGCATGTAGGCGTCGGCAACCCCGTGCGAGCCATTCTTGGGATTGAGCGACCGCAGGATCGAATACTTGTCCTGGTGTTGCGCCAGGCGGGGTAGCGGATCGCAGACCAGAATCCCGGGGACATTCGTCGCGATCGCACCGAACTCGCCTCGGATCTCCTGCGGCGCGTCCGGCTTGGGATCAAAACTATCGATGTGGCTCATCCCACCTTGCAGCCATACCAAGATGCACGACACGTCCTTGCCGGACCGGCCGCCCGCCCGGGCTTGACGCGCAAGAAAGCCGGGCAATGTGACACCCAGCGCAGCCAAAGAGCCCACTCGCAGCACGTCGCGCCTGGTCACGTGATCGCAGCTACGATTCCAGCCCAGATTCAGGTTGAGCATCGCACCACTCCCTTGTCTTCGCGCCTCAGGGATAGGAACGTTGTCGAGATACGCTAGCGGCAGGACGGAAGGCGGGCTCCGGGTGTTCCACCAGGTTCAAACTAAAGTTTAACATCAGAGAGAAGCCTTGGCAACCATCGAGCTGCGGCAGCTTTCGAAGCGATTTTCCGGGCGGATCGAGGCACTCACGCCGATCGACCTCGCCGTGAGCGCGGGGGAGCTGTTGGTTGTGCTGGGGCCGTCCGGGTCGGGCAAGAGCACACTTTTGCGGCTGATCGCCGGCCTGGAGCCGCCCAGCTCGGGCGCGGTGTGGATCGACGGACGCGACATGACGCGCGTTTCGGCCCACCGGCGCGACGTGGCCATGGTTTTTCAAAACCCAGCCTTGTATCCCCACTTATCGGTTTTCGACAACATGGCGTTCGGTCTGCGCGGCCGTGGGCTATCACGGGGCCAGGCCCGGTCGCGGGTGAGCACGCTCGCGGGAATTCTCGGGCTCGACCATGCGCTCGGGAGAACCCCCAGCGCACTTTCCGGCGGGGAAAGGCAGCGCGTGGCGATCGGCCGTGCTTTGGCGCGCGAGCCGCGCGTGGTGTTGTTTGACGAGCCGTTCTCGAATCTCGACGTGCCGTTGCGCGCGGCCTTGCGCGAGCAGGTGATGGAACTCCATCGCCGATCCGGGACGACGATGATCCACGTCACGCACGATCAAGCCGAGGCCCTGGTCATGGGCGATCGAATCGTGGTCCTCGACCGCGGGCGAGTGCTCCAGTGTGGAACTCCGCGCACCATCTATGATCGCCCCGCGCACCGGTTCGTGGCGACGTTCGTGGGCAGCCCTCCCATGAACTTGCTGCCATGCCAGATCGAGGGAGCAGGGGAGTCGATCCGCGTGGTCCCGCTCGGCACCGAGACGGCACTGCCGTGGGAAGCCAGGGGCGTCGTTCCCTTGCCGCCGGGGTGCGAAGGCACGACGCGCGTGTTCGACCTGGGGCTGCGACCGGAAGCGATCACGGTGAGAGATGCGTCGCATCCGACGGACACGCCGGGTTCACGACCCGGCTTGATCGCACAGGTCCGCCGTCTCGAGTTCAACGGACCCGAGGTCCTGGCGGCACTGGCAGTCGGCCCGCACAAGCTCTGGGCGCGCCTCAGAGCCAGCCAGCCGATCACGGATCGACAGCGGGTCGCGGTGACCTTCGATCCGACCGGAGTTGTCTGGTTTGACCAGACGACGGGAGAGGCCCTGATTGGGAGCTGAAGCGATTCCGCAAGTAGAACGGAATTCATTCCGTTCTCCAATCTGCGAGACCGCGCGCCACGCGGGAATTCCTTTAGCGTGGGGGGTGGACGGGACCCGCTTGGGCAAGTGCTCGGCTCTGGCAGGGCGTTCAGCAAGTATCGGCTGGCAGAAGGCGGGTTAGAGTCTCTCGCTGGACACCTGTCTGGTCATGAGAAGATCTCACTGACGTCCAGGTGGCCTGCAACGGAGCCGTCCAGCTCCACCGGCACTGCCTCGCCTTCGCGAAAGATAAGCGGGGTGCCGGCATAGGTCGCCAGGTCGCCCTGGCCGACAGGGTGCGTGAACACCTCGACGGTCCGGCGCTCAATGTTGACGATCCAGTAGACGGGGATCTTGTTGTGAGCGTAGCGGGGCAGCTTCCAACCACGGTCGCGTGCGTAGGTCTTGTGCGATACTTCGACCAACAGGGCAACGTCGGTGCCCTTGAGCAAGTCGTCCTTGAGGAGGTCGAAATTGCCGCGAAGGACCGCAACGTCCGGGGATGGAACCCAGTCGTCCCCCATCTCGACGTCGTCCTCCCTGGTGATCGTCCACTGCTTCTTGTCAAGCAGGGCACTGAACAGCTCGAACAGCTTCCACACGCAGTTGCGATGCAGCGGATTGCGGACCATGTAGTAAACGTCTCCATCAAGCAGCTCGACCTTTCGGTCCCCAAACCAGCCGTCCTCGGCAGCCTTCTGGAACTGCTCGGGGGTCCAGCGGAAGCGGCTCGTCTTCCTCTTTGTGCGCGCTATCGTGCTCATTCTCACAGGCCCCGGTCATGAACGCTGCCGTGTACGGTCTTCACCACTGCGAGATCCGACCCTACGTCTTCGTCTGTATACTATCTCTTGGCGGGATGTCAAGGCGTCTGGTCCTCGAAGTTGGAAAGACGAAACGAATTGAATCTCAAGGGACGTGCCGAGAATGTCGAGGCGGTGACAGTCCAGCAAACGCTCCTTCGCAATCCTGCTTATCGCGACGAGTAAGGATAGAAAGAGGGCCCAGAACTGGTCCCGCAATCTCCTCGACGGCGATGAGATCTGGCACTCGTGGTCGTCCAAGCCAGTGGGCGGAGTTATGGATTTTGCTCAATCTGGATTTTGGCGATCGAATCCAGGGCCTGCAACCGCACGTGCAGGTCTTCCTGTTCGGCAAGCTCCCGTAGCGGTAGGGCGGCGGAATACGCCGGGGGACCGATCTGCCCAAGGGCCCGTGCAGCCATCTGCCTTTGAAACGGGTCCTTGTCTCCCAGGATCCTGATGAGCGTGGCCACAAGGGGCGCCGCCTGCTGTCGAAGACCGTCAATCGTTTCAAACATGAACTCGGGTAGAACGATCTCGCTTTTTCCATCAGCGATCTGGCCGATCGCCTGGATGGCCTGGTCCCTGAGCGGTCCCTTGAGTTCCAGGAGAGTCGAGGCCGTAAACCTGTCGAGCACGTTAATCGGGCGGGCCTCGAGGGAAGCGGCCAGTCGGCGTTCTAACTCCGAGGACGGACCCTGAATCCTGAGTAGGGCAACGAAAGCAACGTCGCGCGCAAAGCCGTCCTGTCCGCGCACCGTGAACTGATGGATCGCGGGAATGGCGGCGCGGGCCTCCGCGCCTATGGTCCCCAGCAACTTAAGGGCGTCCGTATGGTCGGAATTCAAGCCGGGCGGCTGTTCAAGGATCTTCGTCAAGGTGGACACGGAGGGCTCCGAGTCGCGAAAGAGCTCCCAGAGCCTTCGGGAAGCCGCAATCCGGACCTTCGGCTCCTCGTCGCTGAGCAATGTCGTGAGCGTCCGCTTCAGCGCCGGCGGCTGCACACCGAGGCGGCCGATGTTGCCGGCAACCCGACACCGGACCCTTGGGTCTCGGCTGGCACTCAAGAGCAAAAGCGCACCGTCGGTGGCCGACGAGACGCCGTCGATCCGGATGACTGCAACCGTGGCCGCCAGACGAACCCTCTCGTCGCGCTCCTCGTTGACGTAGAGAGTGAGGAGGGGGACAGCACATTTGGCCCGCGGTCCGATCGATCCCAGGATATCGCAAATCCAGCGGGGGCCGCCGAACTGCTTCGTGCGTTCCTCGGGATGTTTCGAGACCGCCGTCAGAAGCTCCACCAAGTCCGGAATCGCGTCCTCCGCCTGCGGACCGACCTCCTCAATGTAGTAGACTGCAAGAGGCGTCGGTCCGCCCGCCTTCAACCATCTGATGAGCGCGGGGACGGCGGGTCTCCCGCCGTTGATGGTTTGCAGCGCCCAGAAGGACTGCGTGAGACGTTGCGTCCCGCAGCACGGGGCGAGATTGGACGAAAACTCCTCCAGGAGGATGGCGATCTCGCGATCATTCGCCACCCGTCGAACCACGGGCGCCGCGTCGGTCTTGGCACCAGAATAGGCGGCCTGGCGCGGGTCCGCATCTGCTGGGTCCAGTGATCCGTGGCGGAACAACAAGGGTGCTGGGTACAGTAGCACCAATGGGCAAAAAAGCCCGTGACCAAGTAATTGCACGGACAGCGAGGCCGGCCGGCGTATTTTCATGGCGGCAACCCTTCACCCGCTCGCCGAGTCTGGGCCGTGATTCCGTCATCGCCAAACCGGAAGTGTCGATTTGGCTCCCGATAAGGTGAGTTCACGATCGAACTCTCGATGCGCGTATCGGCCCTGCGTCGATCCCACGTCCAATGGATTTAGCGCGTCAATCAACCAATCTCCGGCATGATCGTCTGATCCCTCGCCTCAAAGTCGACGGCCCTTACGGTAAAAGCGCGATCGGCGGCATCACGCCTTCCTCGGCATCAACTCGGTGCGAATCCACGCCCTGAGCCGCCGTTCCCAGGCCGTCGTGTCCGTCGCGTCTTCCCCGGTCACCGAGTGCGCAACCTCTTGCGCCCGGATCGGCAGAAACCGGCTCAATTCCGCCACGACGTACTTCCCCTCTGGCCCGAGCTGTTCGATCACCATCGATTCGCCGTCGAAGCGCCAGACCTCGGCAACCTGGAGCGCCCGGTAGATTCCGGGGCGGTCCACCTGCGAAGGAGACAGATCGATTTCAATCCCCAGGTCAGGGTTGGGATAGTCAGCAATGTCCTTCGACTTGCGAGCCACCGCAGCCGCCACGACCGCCAGTTTGCCGGGTTCGAAATAGTAGCAAAGGTCGGCTTCCAACCCGCGCGCGACCTCCGTTCGCTTCCATGTCGTCTGACCACCGCCTCTGCACGGGATATCAAGCTCGACCGTCACCGCATTGACCAGCCGCCCCAATAACTCCTTGAAGTCCTCGTGCACGTAGCCGGTGGTCATGATCTCCAGGTCCTTTCCATCATAGGCCAGGTGGACGTGCTGCCCCTCGCCGATTGCGTCGGACAGGCGATCATAGAGGTCCCAGCTCAAGCCACGAATTGTGATCCGCTGCTCACCCAGAACAACGCTAGAGGGCCCGGAAGATGCCGGCAAGGCCGGGGACACTCGCGGTCGGGTCACCAGGGTGGACATGGTCGAGGCTCCTTGGCATGGCTCGGTCGTGAGCGCTGGCACACTCTGCTTCTCCCTGGCATCAATCATACGTCGTGGTCGAGTGAGTGGCCACGCCGAACGGAGAACGGGGAAGGATAACGGGAATCGGCCGATGCGCAACACAGACCGCCCATCAGCCGCAGAGCCGGATTGCCCCTGGATCGCCACGACGATAGCCTGGCATGTGGGTTTGATTTCAGGAATCGGGAATCCGGAAATATGCGCGACGTCGTTCGACAGTTGATCGAGGCCCTCCGGCAGGATCGCGAGCTGATCGTCTGCCAGGTGGTTGAGACGCGGGGGTCGACGCCGCAAAAGGCCGGTGCGCTCATGGTCATCGATCCCGACGGTGGCCAACTCGGCACGCTCGGCGGCGGCTGCGTCGAGAACGAAGTCAAGATGAAGGCCGTCCGCCAAGCCGGCGACTCGGCGGCGGCCGTGCATTCGTTTGTCCTCGACCACGATTACGCCTGGGCCGACGGTCTGATCTGCGGCGGCAAGATGATCATCGTCACACAGTCCGTCCGCGGGCCCGCGCCCTGGGTTACTTCCAGGCGCTCGACCAGGCGATCGAAGACGGACGAGGCTTCACCGAGGCTGTGGTCGTCGATCTTGGGCCGGCGGCCGGCCCGGTACTGGGAAGCCGGTTCTTGCTCGACGAAACTGGGCAGTCCCTGGCCAGTTGGCCAGAGTATCCGGTGCCCGGGGCACTCATGTCGAATCTCGTCCCGCCCGCCGATCGGCCCCGGCCGGCAGTGAAGGGCGGTGTCGCATTTTTGCCTCATTGGCCCCGCATCCGGCTCATCATCATCGGGGCCGGACACGTGGGACAGGCCGTCGCTACCCTGGCGGCGCAGACCGACTTCGACGTCTGGGTTGTCGACGACCGCGATCAGTACGCTAATCGCGAGCGATTTGCTGCCGCTCAGCGAATCCTCGTCGGTCCGATCGACGAGGTCATCCCCACCCTCCCGATCACGCCGGAGACATACGCCCTGATCGTGACGCGCGGCCATGGGCACGATCAAGAGGCCCTTTACCACCTGGCGCCGAAGCCCGCCGGCTATGTGGGCTTGATCGGCAGCCGCCGCAAGATCCGGCTGATCTTTGAAAACCTGCTCCAGGCCGGAATCACGCCGTCGGACCTCGAGCGCGTGACCGCACCAGTGGGACTCGATATCGGGTCGCAGACGGTGCCCGAGATCGCCGTCAGCATCGTCGCCGAGCTGATCGCGCGGCGCAACCTGGGCCAGCGGCGTCTGGCACCGTCTCATCATGACGACTTGCTGAGGAGCGTGACGTCCGGCGGACGTGCCGATGCCGGCGTTGCGGCGAACGCATGATCGCGGCCGTGGTACCCGCCGCCGGATCCAGCTCGCGAATGGCTGCACCCAAGCTGCTCTTCCAGCGAGAAGGCCAGACCTTGATCCACCGCGTCGTGACCGCACTGCGGCAGGGGGGAGCCGACCGCGTGATCGTGGTGGCTCCGCCGCTGGATTCCGAACGCGGGCGGGACGTCGCGGCCGAGGCACGCCGCGCTCTGGCGGAGGTCGTGGTGCCGGCGGCACGCCCCGCCGAGATGCGCGATTCGATCGAGCTGGGCCTGGAGGCCCTTGCCCGCGGGACACCCCCCCGATCCGTGCTCCTGACGCCGGGCGACACGCCGGGCATCACCGCCGAGGTCGTCGCTCAAGTGCTCGAATGCGCCGGGAAGCGGCCCGATCACATCGTCATTCCGACCTGCGACGGACGCCGCGGACATCCGATCGTTCTGCCGTGGAGCCTCGCCGCTCTGGTGCCGGCACTTCCTCTCGGGGTCGGAGTCAACGCACTGGTCGGCCGGTATTCCGACCGCGTGGTCGAGCTACCGGTCGAAAGCCCGAAAATCATCGCCGACATCGACACCCCGGAGGACCTCCGCAAGTGGAACGCCCGCTGGCCAGAAGACGCTCTCCAGCGAGACAATTGCCGGTCTACGCAAGAGGCCGGAGCGACCCCGCCCGTCGAGCCGATTGTCGTGAGCGTCCGTTTCTTTGCGCTCGCTCGGGAGCGGGTAGGATGCAGTCAGATCGACTTCGAGCTGCCGCCTGGCGGCACGATCGCCGGCCTGCGGGTTCTGCTGGCCAAACGTCTGCCCAGGCTGGCAGCCCTGCTTCCTAATGTCCTGATCGCCGTCAATGAAGAGTATGCCGGCGACGACTGCGTCATTCCGTCCGGCGCGCGGATTGCCGTCATCCCGCCGGTGAGCGGCGGGTCTGTCGATTCCGGCGAACATCGACGCAAGCCGGCCGGACTTGCCCAGTTGGGACCAGGACGCCCATGATCGAGATTACGTCCAGTACGATCGACCACGCGTCCGTGACCGAACGGGTCCGATCGTCGAGCGCCGGTGCCGTCTGCACGTTCCTGGGCACGGTGCGCGAGTTCACCGGCGGTCGCCAGACGGTCTCGCTTCGCTACGAGGGCTATCCCGAAATGGCCGTGAAAAAGCTGGCTGAGCTCGAGGACGAAGCGCGGCGCCGGTGGCCGATCATCGAGCTGGCTCTGGTCCATCGGTTGGGAGACCTCGAGCTGGGCGAAGTCAGCGTGGTCGTCGCCGTGAGCTGCCCTCATCGCCACCAAGCCTTTGAAGCATGCCGGTGGCTGATCGATACACTTAAAGAGATCGTGCCGATCTGGAAACGAGAGTCCTGGGCCGATGGGGGTGAAGAATGGGTCCACCCGGGGCTTGCGCCGGGTTGAGGAATGGGCCGGGCGAGGGGCATTTCCGCCATTCCCTCGCTGCGCGCCGGCCTGATATGGGCACGACCGCAGCTCTGGTCATTTAATTCCTGCCGGGCGCCACAAGCGATTCCGTTCGTCTCTTTCGGCTATAATGATCTACATCGACGAAACGGCTTCGATCTAGCACTCCAATAGGCTCTGATGACATCCTCACCCAACCAGCTTATCGACTCGTGGGGCCGGCCCCACAACAACTTGCGGATCAGCGTCACCGACCGCTGCAACATCCGGTGCGTGTACTGCATGCCGGAAGAGGTGCGGTTCCAGCCGCGCGCCAGCCTGCTCAGCTTCGAGGAGATCGAGCGATTCGTGCGGATTGCTCTACCGCTGGGGATCGACAAGGTTCGCCTGACCGGCGGCGAGCCGCTGGTGCGGCGCGACCTGGTGACTCTGGTGAAAAAGCTAGCTCCGATTCCCGGTCTCAGGGATGTCGGGCTGACCACCAACGGCATCTTGCTGGCCCCGGTCGCGCAATCGCTCTTTGATGCAGGGTTGAAACGGATCAATATCAGCCTAGACACGATGGATCCGGCCCGGTTCGAACGGCTGACGCGGCGCCCGGGCCTGGAACAGGTGATCGAAGGGATCCTCGCGGCCAAGGACGGCTGGTTTCAGGCCCGTGAAGGTCAACGCCGTTGCCATTCGGGGGGAGACCGAGGACGACGTCGTCCCACTGGCGCGATTCGCGCGCGAGCACGGACTGGAGCTGCGTTTCATCGAGTACATGCCGCTCGATGCCGGCCATCTCTGGGAGCGAGAGAAGGTCCTGTTCGCGGCTGACATCATGGAGAGGCTGACCCGCGAGTTCGGCCCGCTCGTCCCCGCCGAATTACAAGACCCGCGTGCGCCTGCCCTCGACTATCAGTACCAGGGCGGCGCGGGAATCGTCGGCTTCATCGCCTCGGTCAGCCGGCCGTTCTGCATGAGCTGCAACCGGATCCGGCTCACGTCCGACGGCAAGCTACGGAACTGCTTGTTCGCGCTCGAGGAGACGGACGTCCGTGGTCTCTTACGCGGCGGTGCCGCCGATGCGCAGATCGTCCAGGCGATTCGCGACTGCGTGGCCGCGAAGTGGGAGGGACACGAGATCAATACCTCGCGATTCATCCAGCCCGAGCGCCTGATGCATTCAATCGGGGGTTGAATCCCGCATGGAAGAGGGTTGCCAGGCTGGGTTTGTGCCGCTAGAGTAATTCGGCCGGGAGCACGGAGGCCTGGAGGCTATGGAAGGATCGATCATGAGTGCGCAGAAATCGACGACGCCTTGGTATCGCGAAGGACTGGCATTCTCCTGTACGCGATGCGGGGCTTGTTGCACGGGTGCGCCGGGATACGTGTGGGTCTCTCCTGAAGAAATCGAGCGGCTGGCGGAGTTTCGTGGCGAGACCGTCGAGCAGTTCTCGGCGAGATTCGTGCGGCAGGTTGGCGAGCGGCTACAGCCTGATCGAGAAGCCGGGAGGCGACTGTATCTTCTGGGACAAGAGCGCCGGCTGCACGGTGTATCCAGCCCGCCCGATCCAGTGCCGGACCTGGCCTTTCTGGCCGGAAAATGTCGAGACGCGGGAGGACTGGGACCACGTGCAGCGAGATCTGCCCCGGCTCGGGCCATGGCCGGCTCTATTCGGTCGAAGAGATTCGTCTCGTCAATCGCCAAGACACCCAAATGACTGATATTCCTCTCCCAACCAGCACGCCGGTATCGCCTCCGGAGCCGCAGTGGCGTGCCGAGCTCCAGGCGCTGTACAACGACCTGGACGCGGAAGTCGCGCGACTCGGGCCGGTTTGCAGGTTGAGCGGGCGGTGCTGCCGATTCGAGGAGTACGGTCATACGTTGTTTGTCTCCAGCCCTGAGGTCCAGTTCCTGGTCGAGGTCGCCGGCCCGCCCGCGCGCCGCTCGATCGAGGGGCGAACGTGTCCCTGGCAAGATCAAGCGGGGCATTGCACGGCCAGCGACTGCCGGCCGCTGGGATGCCGCGTGTACTACTGCGATCCGTCTTATCAGTCCGCCGCCCATGAGCTTTCGGAGAAGTTCATCGCCAGACTCAAGGCACTCTCGGACCGGCACGATTTGCCCTGGAACTACGCCCCTTTGCATCGCCACCTCCGCGAGGAGCCATCCAGCGAAGGGTTTCCGATCCGGCCGGCCCTCCACGATCCCGGTGAATTCGCCAGATGCGAGTCGCCATCGGTCCAGGAGGCTTGACCGCTCGGGAGCGGGATTTCTCGCTTGGGAAGGGTTCGCACACGGTGTTTTCTCAGAGCGCAATTCCTTCTTTGAGAACGACAGGGCGGTACCTTCTTGACACTACTCTAAGCCACCAATACACTTGAGCCACTCTGCTGCCCGCACCGGGCCGACCACGAATCCGTGGAGATCGCCATCGTGACCAAGAAAGAAATTGTCAAGAAGATTTCAGAGGATATCGGTCTGACTCAGCTCAAGACCAAGGACATCGTCCAGCGGACTCTCGACGCCATCATCCAGACATTGGTGTCCGAGGGCCGGATCGAGCTGCGGAACTTCGGTGTCTTTGAAGTCAAGCAGCGTGCCCCTCGGAAGGCGCGCAACCCGCGTACCGGCGACAAGGTCTATGTCCCGTCCAAGAACGTTGTGACGTTCAAGCCGGGCAAGGAAATGGAAGAATTGGTTCGAAAGCTAGATCCGTCAAAACTTCCACTATTGGAAGAAGGCTCGGATGCCGATCTAGAAAACAATGGATCCGTGGAACCGGTCTCTGAGCCGGGGGCCAGGTCAACCGCTGACTGATCCCCAGGCAAAGCGGTCGCGATGTGACCGATGAAGCCCTGTGCCCAACACGAGGCGGAAAAGGTTTGATGCCATGAGGTTAAGTGGCACATCCTGTAACCGGTTTCGGTAGAAGCAGGGAATTCGGGAGCCTACGGACAGCGGCCAGCGGAACTCGGGTTGCGCCCTGGGCGGAGTCCCGAAGGGCAGTCCGCCGACCAAGGCCCGCGTGGAATGCAGGGCCCGAGTGGTCCGCGAGGACAAATAGACGGGAGGGAGCCCGACATGCGTAAACTGTTTGCTGCCCTGGCGATCACGGCTGCATCTCTCGCCATCTTCGAGGGATGCGCCCCGATCCCCTTGCCGCACTACGCAGCCTACAAACCCCGGCGGGTCGAAGAGCTGCTGGTCGACTCGGAGAACCTGCGACAGGCCGGCGACGAGTGGGAGCGGTTCTGGCTGCTCGACCAGCCCTCGCACATGACGCCCTACCGGATTCATGGCGGCGTTGGCCCTTGACCTGACCTGACGCGGCCTGACCAGGCGTGCCCGTTCGATCACGGGCTGAGATGGTCGTTGAAGAATGTGCCGACCGTCTGCACGTAGCCCTCGGGATCGCTCTCGTACGCCTTGACGTGGTCGACGCCTGGCAGCGTCTTGGTCAAGCATGAGCTGCCCGCGGCCAGTGCCAGCTCGCGGGCCTGGCTCACCGGAACGATCGTGTCCGATTCGCCATGGATCACGAGCAGCGGACGCTCGCCCCAGGCCCGGGCGAACCGCGTCGGCACCAAGTCGTCGGTCCTGACGCCATAGACCCAGCGCGCAGCCAGGAGGATGCCCGGATTGAACCATCCGGGCAACCCGCTGTGCTCGCTGAGCTGCTTGTCCAGCAACTTGGGCAGGTTACCGTACGGGCTGTCAAGTACGGCCACCTGGATCGCGGGGTTGCGCGCGGCTTCCATGAGCACGGTCGAGCCGCCCATCGAATAACCGAGCCAGCCGATCCGGTCGTGCGAGTAACCCTGGGATCGAGCCCATGACATGACCGCACGGATGTCCGCCCGCTCACGCCGCCCGAGATAAAGCCGCGACGGGTCGCTCTCTCCATGTCCCCGCAAATCGAAGAGGATCACGTCGAATCCGCGGCCGTGCAGGTCTCGCCCCAGGGACGCCATCTCCAGCCACGAGCTCCACATCCCGTGCACGAGCACGACGAGATGCCGCCGCGCTCGGGTCGGAAGATACCACCCGCGGAGCGTGATCCCATCGTGGGTACGCGTCGACCACGGCTGCGCTGCCTCATTCCACTTGCGAGGATCGATCCGAGAAGGATGATTGGTGGGCCGGGTCAGGCGATCGGCGGTGAATAGTGAAATTCCGACATAGACCAGTCCGAAGAGGAAGAGCAGAAATCCGCCAGCCCAGGCACCCAGACGCCTGAGAGATTTTCGCCTCCTTGAAGTCAACTGCTCCATCACGTCCTCCTCGTCGTGATCGTTCCGCCACATACCCACAAGAACGCCCAGTCGATGTATTGTAATCGGATTTTGGCGATTCCCGCATTTTGCGGATGGATTTGACTCGTAACAGTTGACAGCAAATCAGGTTAAGGACGATGTGCATTGCCAAGACGCCATGCTCGCTCTCGCACGACCGGAATCGGCTCGGCCGCCCGCGCGGCTATCGCTTTCCGATCCGCGACGTGCGGCTGGCCGCCGGAGCCGGCTTTCTCTACGCTCTGGCCGGGGAGGTCCAGACGATGCCGGGGCTGACCGGCCGGCCGCGCACGGGATCGACGTTCATCCGGCCGGCGAGATCACCGGGTTGAGTTGAAGGGGCAGGCGAGGGAAGTCAAAGAGGGCTCGGGCGCGGACTTTGCGGTGGAGGATGGCGTGTCAAATGAGGGGCGAGTCCGCATCGGCACGTCCGGCTATATTTACCCGCATTGGCGGCGCACCTTTTACCCACGGGACTTGCCGGAGAGCGACTGGCTCGCCTTCTACAGCCGCTCCTTCGACACGGTAAAGATCAACTACACCTTCTACCGCTTGCCAGCGGCCGAAGTGTTTACCGCGTGGCGCCGGCAAGCCCCGTCAGGCTTCGTTTATGCGGTCAAAGCGAGCCGCTTCCTTACCCACATGAAAATGCTGAAAGATCCCGCCCAACCGCTCAAGGCCGGTATGACCTGGAATAGCTTCGCAGATGGGCCAAGAAGATCCGCCAGTTCCGGGCTTCCGATCGCGATGTGTACGCCTACTTTAATAACGATGAGAACGCCTATGCCGTAGCCAATGCCTGCGAGCTGCGCAATCTGCTGGAAGGGGGATCGGGGCGTCGTCGTTCGGCTCGTGGTCGCAAAGGTGGAATGGGTTGAGCTCGCTTTCCCATTCCTGTCGAGCTTCGCTTGATGGACCTGGTTCTGGGGCGACACGCTCTGAGCGATGGCAGGAAGGCCGGGGAGTAGTGCGCGAACAGCGCACTGTCGATCATGCCTCTTGTGCCGATCCTTCCTGTGCCGGCTGGTCATCTGGGAGCGTGCCCGGTACCGGCGGCTCTTGGGCGTAGTACAGGGCACACTCACCTTCTCGTCCGCGAATGATGCGCTTGCCCCGCAACCGTCCGAACTGGGCGGTGATCAACGTCCACTGACCGTGACCGTCGTGGTCGTCGCGGTAGACCACAACCCAATCGTGCGTCATGCCCAGCTCGTGCGCCTGCGCCGTATTGGAGTAAAGCGCGGTGTACTGGCGGTCGGCGCGATGGGTGTGCATGACCGGCAGCCAAGCCTTGCCGGTTGGGTTCAAGCGGCGCGGCGCGATCAACCTGAGCTGGCCCTCAGCCGCCTTGCGACGGTACTCCCGATCGACGGAAAGGATCTCCTCCACGCGCGGCTCGGTGAGAGCGGGATGGGTTGGCCCGGCTGGTTCGGGGCGGGGCTGCCCGGCTGGCTCAGGACGGGGCCGGCGAAACCGGCCGCGCAAGACCTCCTGGACGGCCTGGATGCGCTTGCTTCCCATGCCGGGCACCGACGCCAGGCGGCCGTCGTAAGCCGACGCCTCTAGCTCTGCCAGATTCTCGACCCCGAGCTGTTCATGAATCCGAGTGGCGAACTCCAGACCGATTCCCGGCACCGTCATGAAAAGGCGCTCCGGCCCGGCCTCGCCCCGCAGGCGATCCAGGAGAGGCAGCCGGCCGTTCGAGCGGAGCCTTTGGATAGAGCGCGCCAGGGACTGTCCAATCCCGGGCAACTCGATGAGACCGGCGACGCCGTCGGTGGCGAGGATTTCGTGCACCGGTCGCGGCAGGTCGCGCAGGTTCTGGGCGGCGGTTCGGTAGGCCCGGACGCGATACTGGTTGGCGCCCTGAGCCTCAAGCAGGTCGGCCAGCTCCTCCAGATGAGCGGCGATCTGGTGATTGGTGAGGGGCGACGACTGTTCGGGCGGGCGCTCTGTTTGAGTGGACATGTTTCTGCCTCTGGCTACTTCAGGCCACTTTTCCTCCGGAAAGCCTCGTTGAGAATTGCAGGCGACTGGGTTCATCTTAGCGTGTCGAGCTATCCGTGAGGTGTTGATTCACGGCAGCACGTAATTCCTCTTTCCGCGCCAGGGGATTGACAGGGGGCGCGGGGCGATTGAGAATCTTGACCTCAGTCAGGAGAGGCGCACGCCCGGAACTCTGACAAGGAACGAGGTCTTGAGGCGGATCTGAATCAGGACCGGTTCCGGATCGGACGCAGCCGGACGACGCACGCGGGTGTCGGCGTGTATTTATTGACCACGCGCGGGCGATGTTTGCCCTGGACCGGCCTGTACCTCCCACAGCAGGGATTTGTCTGAGCGCGCGGATGAGACGCAGGCTGATCTCCTTGACGCGCTACCTCTCGTAGCGAGCCGCAGTGACGAGATCGACACGCGGCGCCAAGGCTGGCCTGCGCCGGCTGCGATGATCGACCGACCCCAATTCTGGCCGCAAGATGCTGTGTTTGGTGCCTGCAGCGACCCCCGCCCGTTCGTCACGTCGGCGAGATGAACAAAACATTTCGGTCAACTCACGTTTTCTTGATTACTCAGCGAACCCCATCGGCCAAATAGAAAATCGGATCCGCTTGGACTTAGGTTTTTGAACCACCGCTGTAATGACTCATGGACGACTGGTGTCTGACGTGGCGCGGTGGTTGTCAGTCCGGGCGGTGACGGCAGAACCGACTTTCCTCGAACGGTTTCGCGGCTTCAGAGGATGACCAAGATGATCAAGCGAGTCCGCTCCCTCTTCAAACGCGACGTCCGACCGAGGAAGAATCGGTTGACGACGGTGACTCGCGCCGCGGTCTCTCGATAGGAAAATCGCGTGCTGCTTGCGGTGAACTGGACGAACCCCAACGGGGGTGACTGGGACACGCCCGGCAACTGGAGCAGCGGTACTGTCCCAGGGCCAAGCGATGATGCGATCATCAACATCGCCGGAATCACCGTCACCCATTCTGCCAGTGTGACCGACGCGGTGCGCAGCCTGACGAGCCAGGCGGACGTCACGCTGTCTGGCGGATCGCTAATCGTGACCGGCCAGGTGCAAGGCCCCGGCGATCTGACCTTGGCCGGGGGCTCGCTCGGCGGAGCCACCTTCGACGTAGGCACGACAATCGCCGTGGCCAACGCCGGCGGAACACTGAGCGGCGTGACGCTCGGCGGCAGGCTGGACCTCAACAGCAGCACGCCCACGGTGACCGTGACCGGTGGGCTGACGCTCTCGGGCGGCACCGTCGTGTTCGAGCCGAGTACGTACGGAATCGTCCGTTTCAGCGACGCGACCGCATCGCTCACCGGCACGGGCAGCGTGACCTTCAGCAACAACAACGGATATTACAGCAACGCGCTTCAGGAGGATGCCGCGGGGGGCACCCTGACGATCGGGCCCAACATCACCATTAGCGGGGGCACGGGCACGATCGGCTATAACAGCGCCATTGGCGGCCCGTCAAACGTTTCGTTCGTCAATGAGGGGACCATCGACGCGGATGCCGCGGGGACCATCACGCTGAATGGCAACGCGTGGTCCAATAGCGGCACCGTCGAGTCCACCGGCGGCGGCAACCTCAACCTCTACGGCACCGGCTGGACCAACTCCGGGACGGTGACCGCCAATACCGGCACGCTCAATCTGGGCAATGCGTCCTGGTCCAACACCGGGACCGTGACGTCGACCGGCGCGACGACCAACCTCGGGGGCACTTTCACGCAGGCGAACCTGGGGACGTTCACTCGCTCCGGGGGGACGGTGAACCTGACTGGCACGCTGACCAACACCGGCGGCACGCTTGCCCTGAATGCCACGACCGGTTCGTGGAACCTGTCGGGGGGGACGATCGACGGAGGTAGCGTCAGCGCCACGGGGGGCGCCGGCTGGAGGGTACGGACCAGGGGGGCACGCTCGAGGGTGGCGTGACGCTCTCCGGCGACCCGTCGCTGACCAACCCGGTGGTGCTCGACCTGGCCACCAACGAGACGCACGTCTCGATCGGCGGTGGTGCGCTCACGCTGGCCAACGCGACGGTGGCGATCGAGCCGGGCACTTACGGAGTGCTCTCGTTCACCGATGTGTCGGCCTCGTTGGCTGGCATGGGCAGCGTGACCTTCAGCAACAACAACGGCTATTACAGCAACACGCTTCAGGAAGACGCCGCCGGCGGCACCCTGACGATCGGGCCCAACATCACCATCAGCGGCGGCACCGGCACAATCGGCTATAGTGCCAACATTGGGGGACCGGCCAACGTCTCGTTTGTCAACGAAGGGACCATTGACGCCGATGTCGAGGGGACTATCACGCTGAATGGCAACGCGTGGTTGAGTAGCGGCACCGTCGAGTCCTCCGGCGGCGGCGACCTCAACCTGTACGGCACCGGCTGGACCAACTCCGGGACGGTGACCGCCAATACCGGCACGCTCAATCTGGGCAATGCGTCCTGGTCCAACACCGGGACCGTGACGTCGACCGGCGCGACGACTAACCTCGGGGGCACACAACCTGGCCCACCAGAACACACATCCGGGGATGGCTAGAAACGGCCGGTGCAAACCGGTCGTCAAAGAAGCCCGGAGGTGAGCGAATCCCCCGAAGAGAAGGAAGCGTCAAGAACGGTTCTTGACGTCTTTTGTCGCGAGCATCCGTTCGACCTCGTCATCGGAGAGCTGTTCCAGCCGATCAATCATCGAGATGGTCTTGCCGTTTCCGCGTGGTTGCGCAATTCGATCGGGGGCTTCTCGCGGGAGCCATCTGTCGGCCACATAGCGTGTCAGAGACGCGATCGTCGGGTGGTCGAAGACCACCGTGGCTGGCAACGGCCGTTCCAAACCCAAACCGGCCCCGAGGAGATTGCGAAGCTCGACAGCCATCAACGAATCCAGACCCAGATCACTGAAGGGTTGCTTCGCGTCGATCATCTGTGTCGGCCCAAGGTTGAGGACGTGGGCGACCTGTGCGCTCACGAACGCCCGCAGGCGCAAATCGCGTTTCGCGGGCGGAATACCCTCCAGCTCGGTCAGGAGGCTGGGCGCCGGCGCCTGCTGGAAATCGCGCGAGGCCGGCGCATCGCCGACCAGGTTCGCGAAGAAGGATCGCTCCTCCGGACACGGCCAGCTTTCGAGGAACTTCGGCCATTCGACGCGCATGACCCCGACCTGGGGGCTGACGCCGGCCAGCAGCGATTCGAGAGCCATCAGGCCCTGATCGGGCGAGAATGCAGAGATCCCATGCTGTGCAACGCTCCGGTCGATTCCGCGCTCGGCGGCGACCCCAACTTCGGACCACGCGCCCCAGTCGATGCTCAAGGCTGGCAACCCCATCCCCCGACGGCGATGGGCCAGTGCGTCCAGGAAGGCGTTGGCCGCCGCATAGTTGCCTTGGCCGGGCGAGCCCAGAAGCGCCGATATCGAAGAGAAGAGGACGAAGAAATCCAGGGGGATGTCGCGAGTGAGTCTGTGCAGGTTCCACGCGCCCAAGACCTTTGGGGCCATGACGCTGGCGAAACGCTCCCGATTTTGAAGCGAGAGCACCCCATCGTCCAGGACGACCGCGGCGTGGAAGACGCCGCGTAGCGGTGCCCCGGAACTGGCGATCTCCGCGATAACTCGGCGGAGGTCGTCCTCGCAGGCAGCGTCACCCTGAATGATCCTTACACTAGCCCCGATTCGCTGGGTTTCTTCGATCCAGTCCTGAGACTTGGCGGTGGGGCTGCGCCTCGCCATGAGAACCAGGTGTCCCGCACCCCGTTGCGCCATCCAGCGCGCAAGCCGCAGGCCAAGGCCGCCGAGGCCACCGATGAGCAAGTAACTTCCGTCTGAGCGGAACGACAAGGGCAACGGACCGGTCCCGGACGCACGCCGGTCGGCCTCGAACTCGCGCCGCTGGGAGACGACGACCTTGCCGATGTGCTTCGCCCGCGCCATGTGGCGAAACGCCTGGGCGGCTTCGCTGTACGGAAACACCCGCATCGGCAACGGTCGTAGAACACCCTGCTCCAGCCAGGCCGACAGTTGACGGAAGGTGCCACCAATCGACGCGGGATCGTTCCGGATCATCTGCCCGACGTCGATCGCAAAATAGGACGCCTCCTTATTCACGGCCGAGACTTCTTGAGAGCTCCACATGTCGGCTTTGCCGATTTCGAGGAAGCGTCCGCCGGGGCGGAGAAGCGCCAGGCTATGGCGGATCGAATCGCCGGTCAGGGAGTTCAATACGATGTCGACTCCGTCGCCATGTGTGAACTTCGGGATTTCGTCGGCGAAGTCGAGCGAGCGTGAGTCCATGACGTAAGGCACGCCCATGGCCTGAAGAAACGCCCGTTTCAGAGCATCCCGGCGGTCGCGAAGACGGTGGCGCCCGCCCGCTGGGCGAGCGCAACGGCGGCCATTCCCACTCCGCCCGCGGCGGTATGGATCAATACCCGCTCACGTGCAGACATCTGGCCCACGGCGTGTAGCGCGTAGTACGCGGTCAGGTACGCGAGCGGGAAGGTCGCCGCTTCCTCGAAGCTGAGATGCCGTGGCTTGGGCACGACGAGCTGAGCGGATGCGGTCACGAAGGTGCCGAACCCTCCCATCGTGATCGCGATCACCTCGTCGCCGACCCGAAAGTCGGTCACGCTTGCCCCAACGCGCGTGACGATACCCGAGCACTCGCCGCCCAGGGGCTCGGGGTCGCTGCGCGCGCCCAGTACATTGAGGACGTCTCGGAAATTAAGGCCGGTCGCGCGGACGCGAATTTCCAGCTCGTCGAGATTCACCGCCGGCCGGAGGGCCAACCGGAATTCAATCCGATCGAGTCCTCCGGGCGGGGCGCAGTACAGTTCCTGCGGCTGGGAAGTGTCAATGGCCGCGCCTGCGAAGGGCCCATCGTCTGCAAGCCGGATCAGCCGAGGGACCAGGCGGTCGCCCTGTCGAAGCGCAACCTGCGCTTCTCCATCGCCAGCGTAGAGTTCGTCGAACACGAATTCTGCCTCGCGTGGGTCGGCGCCTAAGGCCAAGTCCAAGCGCATGCAGTGCAGCTCCGGATGTTCCAGTGCAATTACCTTGCCCAGGCCCCAAACCGGCGCCTGGGTCGCAGAAACGAGCGACGGGCCTGGGCCAACCGCCTGGGCGCCTCGCGTGACCAACCACAGTCCGGGCGTTGCGGTCTGCGGGATCGCGATCAGTGCCTGCACCAGATGCAGAATACTGTAACAACCCAGGTTCTGAGCGTCAGCCACGCGGGCCGGTGTATCTGCCTCGCAGCACGCTCCGTCGAGAGACCAGAGGTGAATCACACCGCATCGCAGGGACGGGCCCTCGCCCAGCACTTCGCGGAATAATCGGGCAAAGTCTGCCGGCGACGCCGGGCGGACTTCGGCGACGTCCTCGGTCTTGATCTGAAACGCCGGTCCGGCGAAGACCAGCACACTCCGCTGCCCCGATCGTTTCAGCCGGGAGGCGAGCTGCTCGCCAAGACCGCCGTGATCGCTGAAGATCAGCCAGGTGTCATGTCCCTGTGCGGCGCTGATCCCGACGCCGGGCGTTATTGGCTTTGGCTGCCAGGCGACCTCGTAAAACCAGCCGGCGAGGCTGCTGGAGCTGTCGCGCTCTAAGGCTTCGGGGGTGGCTCGCTTCATCACCAGGCCTTCGAGCTTCGCGTAGAGTCGACCCTCCTCGTCGAACAGGTCGACGTGCCCGGTCAGCGTAACCCCCTCGTTCGTCGTCGGCTTCTCAACCCGCGCATGACTGATGAGGGAAGTAGCGCCCCTGTCAAAAACCGTGAAACGTTCGATGGCGATGGGCAGGAAGGCGCGATGCTCGTGGTTCGCTGGTTCGACGCCTGCCGCGGCGGCCAAGACCTGCATGCCGGCGTCGAGCAAGGCGGGGTGGATGTGATAGGATCCGGCTTCGCCCACATTGGGTGCCGGCAGATGCAGCTCGCCGATCGCCTCCCTATCGCCGGAGTAGGCTCGCGCAACTCCGCGCAACGAAGGGCCGAAGTTCAGCCCTCGCTCGCCGAGGGACCCATAGAAGGCGTCGGAGTCGATCACCACCGAGCAGCGGGAGCGGACTGTTTGGAGGACTTCGCCCGCTGGCGATTCCATGGCCGGCTCGCCCGATCGCGAACTCACTGTGCCCGCGACATGGAGTCTCCAGGCTGGCTCGGAGTCCGGTTCGCCCAGGCTGTAAACCTGGAAGGCGGCCCTGCCTGGGTGTTGCGGAACAAAGACTGTCTGGATCACACGATCGCCGGCGGGGGGGAGCACCAATGCTTCGGCGATCGTCAAGTCCTCGAGCGACACGTCAGCCGTACCCCACCAGGCCGCAACGGCAGCCACCAGCATTTCGAGGTACGCCACGGTCGGAACGATCACCATCCCGTGCACGGTGTGGTCGCGCAAAAAAGGGGCGGTGTCCACGCCAAGCCGCGTCTCGAAGACGACCTCTTTAAGCGGCGACCCCAATCGATCACCCACCAGGGGGTGTCGCTGCGCGGCGCTGGCGTTGGGGCGAACGAACGCTGCCTCTGTCTGCGGCCCGTGAGCCGGCTCGATTGGCCCGACCCAGTATCGCTCCCGCTGGAACGGGTAGGTCGGCAGCGCGAGGCGACGGCGCTTGTAGTCGCGGTCGAAACCCTGCCAATCGATGCAAGCGCCGAGGGCGTAGAGCGTGGACAGGCTCTCGACAACCTGCTGCCAGTCATCCTGCCCGCGTCGCAGGGATGGCAACCAGGACGCCCCAGGAAACCGCGCGGCACTCAAGCCCGCCAGGTTCGGATCGGGGCCAATCTCCAGGAAGATTCCGTAGCCTCGGCCGCGAAGCGAATCCAGAGCAGCAGCGAACCGAACGGGACTGCTGGCGTGGCGCTGCCAGTATGCGGCGCCGGGAAGCTCACGTGAAGTAACCGGCCGCCCGGTGTCGGTTGAGACAAATGTGATCTGGGGCGGCGAGTAACGGATCTCGCTGGCGAGCTGCTCGAATCGCGCGAGTGCATCGGACCCATGCGTCTCCTCTGCGGATACGGCCGCGGTCCCGCCCTCCGGCGGGAGGGCTCGCATGAAACGGCCCCGGGCAACGACGAGCTTGAGGGCGTCCGCCAGGCTGAGAACGCCTGCCAGGCAGGCTGCGACGAATTCGCCGATCCCGTGACCCACGGCAGCGGAGCATTCAATGCCCCACGATCGCCACATTTCGGCCAGCGAATATTCGAGGGCGAATAACGCGGGTTGTGCGTACTCGGTCTGGTCGAGTCTTGCCGCGGCCAGACCGCCTGGCTCGCTGTGAAGGAGGTCCAGGAGCGGAATGTCCAGGTGGGGACGGAGGATATCGTTGCAGCGGTTGAGGGTATGACGAAACGTCGGCTGTGTTTCGTAGAGGCGACACCCCATGCCAGCGTACTGCGACCCCTGATCGGTGAAGACGAACGCGACCTTGGGCCGGTCGACGCCCTCGATTCGCCCCGTTTTCATCCGCGTCGCACGATGCCCTTTGACAAAGGCGTCGAGCGAATCGCGCACTTGCTCGCAGGTTTCGGCGGTGACGACGAGACGATGACTCCAGTGCGCGCGTCCGGCGTTCGCGGTGAATGCGATATCGGGGAGCGCCTCCGCAGGCCCGGACATCAGCATGGTCCTGTGTCGCCCAGCCAGCTCCCGGAGGGCATTTTCGCTCTTGGCCGAGAGCGTGTAAACGTGGAGGGGCCGCTCGACGTATGACGTTTCGGTGCTTGAGTCCGGCGCCTCTTCGAGCACCGCGTGCGCGTTGGTCCCGCTGAAACCGAATCCGCTGAGCCCGGCAATGCGGGGGCCGTCCGCGGACGGCCATGGCGTCAGGTCCGTCACGACCCGGACCGGCAACTCGTTCCAGGCAATGTGCGGATTGGGCGTGTGGAGATGAAGCTGCGCCGGGATTTGCCGGTGCCGCAAAGCGAGGACCGTCTTGATGAGCCCTGCCACGCCCGCCGCGGCCGCTGTGTGCCCGATGTTCGTCTTCACCGAGCCGATGAGCAAGGGCTTGTCGCGAGCGCGTCCATTTCCCAGGGCGGCGGCCAGAGCCTGGACCTCGATCGGATCACCGAGCGACGTGCCCGGACCGTGCGCTTCGACGTAGCTCACCCGCAGCGGGTCTACGCCGCCGCTGGCGAGCGCCTCGCGAATCAGCGCTTCCTGAGCTGGACCGTTGGGGGCCGTCAGGGCGCTGCTCTGGCCGTCCTGATTGACTGCCGTGCCTCGGACCAAAGCCAGGACCCGGTTCCCGTCGATTCGCGCGTCGGACAGCCGCTTGAGCATGACGACGCCACATCCTTCCCCCTGCCCGAAGCCGTCGGCCGCGGCGTCGAAGGTCTTGCATCGGCCGTCGGGTGACATCATCCGCGCCTGGCATAGCGTGATCGAGCTCTCCGGCGACAGGATCAGGTGAACGCCCCCAACCAGGGCCGTCCGGCATTCTCCCGAGCGGAGGCTCTGGCAGGCAAGATGCAGGGCCACCAGCGACGAAGAGCAGGCAGTGTCAACGGAGAGGCTTGGTCCGTGCAGTCCCAGCACGTAAGACAGGCGGCCCGATGCAATACTATGAGCAACGCCTGATCCGAAGTACGCGTCCAGCAGCGTCGGATCAGCGTGCCGGATCTGCATGTTGGCGTAGTCGCTGGCGCCGATGCCGATGAACACACCGGTCTTGCTGCCGCGCAGGCACTCGGACGATTCGCCTGCGTTCTCGATCGCCTCCCAGGCAACCTCGAGTAGCAGCCTCTGCTGGGGGTCCATCCCCACCGCCTCGCGCGGAGCGATGTTGAAGAACTGAGGATCGAAACGGTCGACGCTCTCCAGAAAGGCCCCGCGGCGGGTGTACATCTTACCGGGAGCGCCGGGCCGCGGGTCGTAGCACGAGTCGACGTCCCAGCGCCGGGAGGAATCTCGCTGACGGCGTCCCGCCCTTCGACCAGAAGCTGCCAGAACGCCTCGGGTTGGTCGGCCCCGCCGGCGAACCGGCAGCCCATGCCGATGATGGCCAGGGGCTCGGTGCGGGCGAGCTGCACTGCCTTGAGCCGGGCCTCCATTTCCTCGAGTGCAAGGAGCGCTCGCTTCATCGGCGAGAGCGACTGTTGATCGAGTGCGTTGCTCATGGCTCTCCCCGGCCGATGGACTCGAGCTTCGTCATCAGCAACGATTCGACGTCCGCGTCGGAAAGCGACTCAATCTCGGCGCGGCGGGCCAGGCTATCCGCACTCGCCGGCGGCGCCTCGGACGCGTCGTCGTCGTGCGGGAGCCCCAATCCCAGCAAGGCTGAGAGGATCGAAGCGATCGCGTCGACGCTCGGATGGTCGAACACCAGCGTCGCGGGCAAGGGGCGATCGAGCTGCAGGCCGGTTTGCAGGCGGTTGCGCAGCTCGACTGCCATCAGCGAATCGATCCCCAGGTCCATCAGGCGGTGCTGCCGGTCGATGACATCCGCCTCCGCACGCCGCAGCACGTGGCTGACGTGGGCTCGGACGTAGTCGATCAGCAGCTCGTGTCGCTCGACGAGCGGTGCCTCGGCGAGCTGCTTCAGAATGACCGGTGCCGGCCTTGCACCGGAGTTTCCGCCTTTCTGATCCGACCGCCGGAACCCATTGATCAGCTCTGCTGCGCCCGCGGCAGACTTTCGAGTTTGATCGCCGCGCCGCGCCTCGGTCGGCACACGAGCGGCCAGCACGCGGGCCCCCAGGACTTCGGCGGGAGAGCCGGGGGACGGAAAGACCGCGACACATTCGAACCCTTCGCGGTGCAAGAGCGACTCCCATTCCGTGGCGGAAAGGATCGGACCGTCGCCCCTCAATCCATCTTCGAAGATCTGCCACCCCTCGATCACCGCGATCGAGATGTCGAACCACGAAGGCGGGTTGGTCGCTTCGTAGAGCAACAGGAACCCGCCGGGCGCCAGCAGCGAGCCCACGCGTCGGACGGTTGCAGGCAGGTCACGCGTGGCGTGCAGGCTGTTGGCAGCGATCACGACGTCATACCCCTCGGCCAGATAACCCTGATCCTGAACGTCCTTCTCGAGGTCGAGGAGTCGATAACGAACGAACGGGTAGGCCTGGAATGTTTCCACGGCCGAGGCGAGGAAGAAGTTCGTGACGTCTGTGTAATCGTAAACCGCCCGCGCGGCGGGAATGACGGGCAATAGCGAAGCGGTGGTGCCACCCGTGCCGGCACCCACCTCGATCACCCGCAGCGGCCGTTCCTGCGGCATCGTCTTGACGATGGACTCGAGCACAGCGCGCGCGATACCATTGAAATACCGGGACACGGGCCAGCGATGGTAGATGTCCAGGGCGGTCTCCGTGGAGCCGCCGGGGAACAGGGTTTCGAGTGCACTCTGCTTGCCGGTCAGAACGACGGCCAGCAAGCGTCCGCACCGCTCGACGTAGGCCATCAGGAAGGGGACGTCGGCAAGCGCGTCTCTCGCCTCGGCGATCCGTGATTCAAGCGCCGGCTCCGGCAACGGTCTCGGGGCGACGAAGCCGTCTCCGTCGTTTCGAAGCACGCCCTCGTCAGCCAGTTTCCTGAGCCATCGGCCAAGGAGGTGCCGATACGTCGGGGCTATGCCGAACTGGGGCAGCATGTCATCGACCAGGTGGAATTCGTTAGATTGAGTAAATGCACCGAGCTCGCGAAAAGCCTCGATGATGTAGGCGGTTGCCAGTCGGTCCAGGCAATTCCACTTTGCCTCGTAGGTGTGCAACCCCAGGTCGATGGGAACCTGCCCGGCCTGCTGGTTCCCTGCCGCCACGACCGACTCCCACGCCGCCTGCGTTCCAAGGCTGTTCTCGTCTCGATCCCGGCTGTCTCGATCGCACCAGTACCGCCTGCGCTCGAAGGGGTAGGTCGGCAGCGTCACCTTGCGCCGCGAGTAATCTCGGTCATAAGATTCCCAATCGATCGTCACCCCCGCACCGTACAGGGAGGTCAAGCTTTCAAGCACTTGTTGCCAATCATTCGCCTCACCAGCGGACGGGAGCCACATTCCGGCATGTTCCGGCAGACTCCTTCGCGCAGAATCCCGCAGTGTCGTTCCCGGCCCGATCTCGAGAAAAATGCGGCAGCCTCGGTCGGAGAGCGTCGTCCACCCCGTGGCGAGAGGCACGGACTCCCGCATCTGACGAAGCCAGTAACGTGCGTCTGGAACCACGCCCGGACCGTGCAACTGGCCTGTCAAGCTGGAGATGAGTGGGATCCTCGGTGCCGCAAAACGCACCGAACGAAGAATGCGCTCGATGGCGGAGAAGTCCCTGGTCGGACGATTGCGTTCCCAGACCAACCTCAACCCATCCTCAAGGCTGAATACGCCGGCCACACAAGCCGCGACGTACTCTCCGGCGCCGTGCCCTAGAAGCACGCCCGGCTCGATCCCCCACGACCGCCAGAGCTGGGCCAGCGCATACTCAAGGGCGAATAGCGCGGGCTGGCAGTACTCCGATTTCGCCACGACCGGCGGATCTCCGGTCTCCGGGTACAGGACGGAAAAGAGCAGCCGGTCCAGGTTGGTGCGGAGCAGGTCGCCGCACTGGCCGATTGCTCGCCGAAAAGTCGGCTGGGTCTCATAGAGCTGCCGGCCAATCCCCACGTATGCGGCATCCTCGCCGGTGAAGAGAAAGGCCACCTCTGGCGGCGTCTCAGTCTGCACGTGGACGCACCGCACCTGCTGCGGCTTGTTGCCCGCGCAGGCCGCAAGCAGGTCGCGCGCCTCCGCGAGCGACCCGGCGATGACCGCCAGACGCCACCGGTAATGGGCCCGCCCGGCATTCGCGGTGTAGGCGACGTCGCCGAGATCTTCGTCGCGCCACGTCTCCAGATGCTCAGCGAACCGGCGTGCCGACTCGCGAAGTGCCGGCTCACTCCTGGCCGAGACGGTCAACACGTGCAGCGGGCGGTCGACCGCAGCGATCTGCGGCGGAACCGAGGGGGCTTCTTCCACGATGACGTGGGCGTTGGTGCCGCTGAAGCCGAACGAGCTGACCCCGGCCAGCCGGGGCACATCGCCCGACGGCCAGGGCGTGGTTTCGACCGGGACCCGGACCGGCAGCGCCTCCCACGGGATGAGGGGATTGGGCCGATGGAAATGAAGATTCCCCGGGATCTCGCCGTGGCTCACGATGAGGACGGTCTTGATCAACCCGGCCACGCCGGCTGCGGCCTCCAGATGGCCGATGTTGGACTTGACGGAGCCGACCAACAGAGGCTGCTCCGGCATCCTTCCCGGGCCCAGCACTGCCGCTAGGGCCTGCAGCTCGATCGGGTCCCCGAGCTCCGTCCCGGTGCCATGGGCCTCCACGTAGCCGATGCGCGCGGCATCTACGCCGGCGTTGACTAGTGCCGCCCCGATAACCTCGTGCTGAGAAGGCCCATTGGGTGAGGTCAACCCACTGGTGCGGCCATCCTGGTTAACGGCCGTGCCCCGGACGACCCCGAGAATAGGGTCGCGATCCGCGACCGCGTCGGACAGGCGCTTCAGGACAACGACGCCGCAGCCTTCGCCGCGCACGAAGCCATCCGCGGCGGCGTCAAACACCTTGCATCGGCCGTCGGCCGCCATCATGCCGGCCTTGGAAAGGTTGATAAAGATCTCCGGGATCAGGACAGCATTTACTCCCCCAGCCAGCGCCAGCGCGCACTCGCCGGCGCGAAGGCTCTGGCAGGCGACGTGCACGGCCACGAGCGATGACGAGCATGCTGTGTCGATCGAGAGACTCGGTCCTTTGAGACCCAGAAGGTAGGAGAGGCGCCCCGAGGCGACACTGTGCGAGCAACCGGTTGCATAGTACGCGTCGATGTGATCAAACCCGGTTGATTGAAGTTGCAAGTGGGCATAATCAAAACTGCTGATCCCGACGAACACCCCCGTCGAGCTGCCCATGAGCCGGGGTAGAGCTTGGCCGGCCCGCTCGAGCGCCTCGCAGGACACTTCGAGAAGAAGACGTTGCTGCGGGTCGAGGGAATCCGCTTCGCGTGGCGAGATCCCGAAAAAGTCTGCGTCGAAACGATCGATGTGTTCCAGGAAGCCGCCCCATCGCGTCGACATCTTGCCGGGCACTTCGGAGTCCGGGTTGTACAAGGCGCTTGCGTCCCAGCGGTCGGGAGGGACCTCCGTGATGGCGTCGCCGCCGTCGAGCAGCAGTTTCCAGAACGACTCAGGGCCGTCGACGTCCCCCGGAAATCGGCAGCCGATCCCTATGATCGCAATCGGCTCGCGCTGACGGCGATCGTGGTCTGCGAGCCGGCCGCGCAGCTCGCGCAGCTCGAGGATCGCCCGCTTCACGGGGCTGAGCTGCCGCTCGGTGCCTTCCGCCCTATTGCTCACCGCGACCTCCGTTCGCTGGAGATTGCCAGTTCCCGCAACAAGAGCAATTCCGCTTCGTCCTCCGAAAGATCCTCGATCTCGTCAACGGCTGATGAGCCGGTTCGGCGGGAGTCGCGCGGGAGAACCGCCGCGTGGTCTTGTGTTCGCGCAATGGATTCGAGGGCTCTCCGAAGGAACTCCACCAGTGCGGAAACGGTGGGGTGGTCATATACCAGAGTTGAGGGCAAGGATTGTCCGATGCTCGCTTGCAATCGATTCTTCAACTCCAGGCTCAGCAGCGAATCGATCCCGAGTTCTCCCAACCCTCGGTCGGGATCCAGCACGAACGAGGGGGCAAACCCGAGCACCTCGCCGACTTGCTCGCGAACCTGCGACCTGAGGAGGGAGTGGCGTTCCGCCTGCGCCGCCTGTCTCCACATGCGCAGTAACTCGGGATCACCCGCGGCTCGTCCCGACACAACCTCCGCCCGGTCTCGCTCAACCAATCGTGCCAGGAGTGGAGAGATATTTCCGCCGGGAGTGCTCTCCGCGTACTGCCGCCAGTCGGCGTGCAGGGCCACCGCCTGGGTGAGCTGGCGTGACATGGCCTGTTCCAGGAGGTCGAGCCCCTGCTGCGGCGTGAGGGCGATCAACCCTTTCGCGTGGAGACGCTCGCCCAGTCCGCGCCGGGCCGCGCTGCCAATCTCGGACCACGGTCCCCAGTTGACCACCAGTGCTGGTAGCCCGGAGGCACGGCGGTGGAAGGCCAGCGCGTCCTGGAAAGCGCAGGCTGCGGCGTAGTTGGCCTGTCCCGCCAAGCCCAAGACCGAGGCCGCAGAGGAAAACAGGACGAAGAAGTCGAGCGGCATGTCCTTCGTCAGCTCGTGGAGATTCCAGGTGCCGGCGACCTTGGGGTGCATGGTTCGCTCGAACCGTTTCTGGTCAAGCTGTAGCAGAACACCGTCGTCGAGCACCATGGCCGAGTGGATGATTCCCCGAAGGGAAGGGAGCGAGGCGCCGACGCCGGCAAGGAGCCTGGCCACGTCTTGGCGCCGTCCGACGTCACCGCGGACGACGACAATCCTGGCGCCCGCGTGCTCCAGCTCCTGGATCGCTTCCGTTGCGTCCGGGGAAGGTTCGCCGCGACCCATGAGGACAATGTTGCCGGCCCCGCGCTCGACCATCCACCGTGCGACCCGGAGCCCTAGACCCGCCAGTCCCCCGGTGATCAAGTAAGTCGCGTCGGCATAAAGCGGGGGCAGAGACGGCTCCCGGCCGCGGGCCTGACTGTCGCCAGCAATCGTCCCAGCGACAGGCGGAAACGCCGGCGGGTACTCGGCACGCGCCCCGCCGGTGAACATATTTCGGGTAAGGCGAGCCACATGACGGACGCCCCGACGGTAGGCGACCCGATCGTCTGCGCCTGGTTTGAGAATCTCGTCCGCGATCCGCTCGATCTCGCCGGCATCGGCAGAGGCGTCCAGATCGATGCAGACGCACCGAACCTCGGGGTGTTCCAGAGCGACCGTGTGCCCCAGGCCCCATAACGGCGCCTGACTGAGGGCCGGTGGAACAAGTCCTGTTCCAACGGGCTGCGCCCCCCGCGTGAGCAGCCAGAGGCCTGGGACGGGCGCCCCCGCGCGAACGAGCGCCTGCACCATTTGCAGGACGTTCACGCAGCCCGTCGTCTCACGTTGTGCTGGCAACTCCCCGCCCGAATCGTCCCTGGCGGGCGCATCGAGGGCCCAAGAGTGAATGACACCCGCGAAGGCCGAGGGGTTCTCCGCACGAAGCTCCCTCACGACGCGATCCAGATGTGTCGTGTCGCCTGGCACCAGCCGGATCAGTCCTTCCGTGTCCGATCGGTAGGCAGTGCCCGGCTGAACGACCGTGCAAGTCTGGCCTCGCTTGCGCAGGCACTCCGCCAGTCTCTGGCCGGCACCCAAGGCGTCTCCGAACAAGAGCCAATGGCTGCCGGCATCGAATGCTCGGGCATCGCTGGCAGAGGACGGGTCGCGGCTCTCGACCTCCAAAGGCTTTGGCGGCCTGGCCTCCCACTCCACCTGGTAAAGTTCCGGACGGGTGACAGTCGGTCCTCCGCCCTGGGAGGCTGTCAAGTCTGCCCGCGGGAGCCGGACGCCGTTCATGAGGCCCGAAGCGGCCCCCGCCTCCTCGAACAGGGACCCATCAACCGTCGCAGTCGCGGTGGCGGCGCTCACATCGGCAGCCACCCGGGCCGGAGCATGGGTCTCCGGGCGGGTCGCGGCAGTCTCGATCCAGCATCTCTGGCGCTGGAACGGGTAGGTTGGCAGCACCAGGCGACGTCGCGGATAGTCCCTGTCGAAACCGGCCCAGTCCACCGGGGCTTTGCCAACGTAAAGCGTCGCCAAGGACTCCAGAAGCTGCTGCCAATCATCGCGCCCCTGCCGCAGGGAGGCCAACCATACTCCAAACTCTGTATCGAAACAGCGTTTTCCCATCGTCAGAAGTGTTGATCCTGGCCCGATCTCGAGGAACGCCCGGCAGCCAAGGTCTTTGAGGGTGTTGATCGACGCGGAGAAGCGGACGGGATCGCGCGAGTGCCGTCGCCAGTAGGCCGCATGCGCCAGCTCATCACCACTGGAGAGTCTTCCGGTGAGGTTGGAGACAAGACCAAAGCTCGGACGCGAAAATGGAACGCTGGCCGCGGCCGTCTCCAGGTCGTTGAGGATCGGGTCCAGGAGCGGTGAGTGGAACGCGTGCGAGACATTGAGCGGCTGGGAGGCAATGCCTCTATCGGCGAGTCCTGCGAGTATGGCACTGACTTGAGCACCGGCACCGGAAATCACGACCTGCCGCGGGCCGTTGATGGAGGCAATCGCGACGGTGCGGGCAAAAGGGGCGATCGCGACGGCGACTGTCGACTCGTCAGCGAGGACTGCCGCCATCCTGCCGCCCGGCGGCAGCGCTTGCATCAGCGCGGCGCGGCGAGCGATCAGCTCGAGACCCGCCTCGAGGGAGAACAGTCCCGCTACGCAAGCCGCCGCGTATTCCCCGACGCTGTGACCGAGAAGATAAGCCGGTTCGACGCCCCAGGAGCGCCAGAGCTCGGCCAGTGCATATTCGAATGCGAACAGGGCGGGCTGCGTATACAAGGTCTGGTCGAGCAACGACGCGCCCGCGTTCAAGACCGTTTCGGGGTAAAGCACGGAGAGGAGCGGAAGCGCCAAGTGCGGACGCAGGATCTCCTGGCACCGCTCCAGGGTTGCCCGGAACGTCGGCTGCGTTTCGAAGAGCTGACGGCCCATGCCGGCATATTGTGACCCTTGCCCGGTGAACAGGAAAGCGATCTTCGGGGGATCCTTGCTGTCGACCCGCCCCGTAAAGATGGCAGGCGCTGCCTGTTGATCGGAAAAGGCGCAGAGCTTCTCACGAATCTCCGCTGTGGTCCCGGCGACGACAGCGAGCCGATGCCCGAATGCGGCACGGCCGGTGTTGGCCGTGAAGCAGACATCCGCCGGCGCCTCCTGAGTGTTTCTGCCCAGATGGTCTGCCCAGCGCCGTGTCGTTTCAGTCAGTGCATGAGCTGTCTTCGCCGACAAGGACAGGAGATGTGTCGGACGATCCACGATCGGTCGTAGCTGCTCAAGCTGCGGGGCTTCGGCCACCACGACGTGGGCGTTGGTGCCGCTCGCGCGAAAGCGCTCACACCGGCGATTCGCCGGTCGCCCGCCGACCACTGAGTCAACACCGTGGGGACTCGCACCGGGAGCGACTCCCAGTCGATGCGGGGGCTCAGTGTTCTCAGATGAAGATGGGGAGGAATCGTTCGATGCTGGAGGCTGAGGATAACTTTGAGCAGGCCGGCAATCCCGGCCGCCGACTCCAGGTGACCCACGTTTGTCTTGACTGCCCCCACGAGCAACGGCCGCTCCGGACTGCGGCCTTGACCCAGCACTGCACACAACGCACGCACTTCGATCGGGTCACCAAGCGGCGTGCCGGTGCCGTGAGCCTCGACGTAGTCGACCTCGCCTGGCTGTACACCCGCATTCCTGAGCGCCTGACGCAAAAGCGCTTCCTGGGCGAGCTTATTGGGAACCGTCAGTCCGCTACTGGGTCCATCCTGGTTCACGGCCGAGCCGCACAGGACGGCCAGAACGTTGTCGCCGGCGGCTGAGGCCGCGCTCAGCCGCTTGAGGGCCACCATGCCGCATCCTTCGGAGCGCACGAATCCGTCGGCGCTTTCGTCGAACGTTTTGCAACGCCCGTCCGGCGCTAGCATCCGGGCTTTGCAAGCCGCGATCGTGTGTTCTGCGGAGAGGATCACGTTCACACCGCCCGCGAGGGCCAGGTCGCACTCTCCCGCTCGCAGGCTCTGACAGGCCAGATGGACGGCCGTGAGGGAAGACGAGCAGGCCGTATCCACTGCCAGCGCTGGGCCCTGCAATCCGAGGACAAACGCCAGCCTCCCAGCCGCGAAGCTGAGGTTGTTGCCGAGGATGTGATAGGCGTCAATACTCGCGAGCCCGGCCGCCCCCAGTCGCTCTGCGTAGTCGCTGGCCGTGATCCCGACGAAGACGCCGGTGGCGGTGCCGCCCAGACGGTCTGGGGCGAGTCCGGCGCGTTCCAGTGTCTCCCAGGCGACTTCGAGGATCAGACGATGCTGCGGATCGATCTTGACTGCTTCGCGCGGAGTGATGCCGAAGAACTGTGGGTCAAAGCCTTCGATGTTTTCGAGAAAGCCACCGTGGCGCGTGTAAATCTTGCCCGGCCGCTCCGGGTCCGAGTCGTAATAGACGTCCGTGTCCCATCGGTCGGATGGGACCTCTGTGATCGCGTCCACGCCGTCGCGCAAAAGCCGCCAGAATGCCTCGGGATCGATAGCCCCTCCCGGGAAGCGGCAGCCGATGCCGATGACCGCGATTGGCTCGGCGCGTGACTGTTCCAGGGCCTCGACTTGCCTCTGCAAGTGCCGCAAGGCCAAGAGGGCGTTCTTCAGTCGCTCGCGATGATCGCCGCCGGGCGGGTGGGTGTCGCTCACCGGGCACCTCCGCGCGGGGCCGATCAGCCTGCCAATCTCCTGGTCGAGCATCTCCGCGAGATCTTCTTCCGAGCACTCGTCCAGGTCGCCCGCTTCGGAGGTGTCGTCGGTCGTGGACGTGGGCCCGGCGAGGGCGCATTCGTTGCGCAGTTTCTCCGGCCGACGACAATCCAAGCGCCTGCGAGAGGTACCCGCACAGCGCCTCGATGTGCGGGTACTCGAAGGCCACGGTCAGCGGCAGCGCGCACTCGAGACTGACTTCCAAGCGGTTGCGTAGCTGTACGCTCGTGATCGAGTCCATGCCCATCTTGAAGAATCCTTCGCTCGCCTCGATGAAGCGGCCCGGCTCGATACCGAGGAGCCGCGCGACTTCGTGTCGCACGTGCCCATCAAGGATCTCCCGGGCTTCCTGGATCGGGGCCAGGCGGATTCGCTGGCCCAGGCCGCCGATGGTCGACGATTCGTGCCGTCTACCGGTCCCGGCTAAGGGCGCAACGCGCCGCAGGAAGTGCCGATCCCGCTTGCCCATGTAAATCGGGGCGAATTTTGCCCAGTCGATCGACGCCACAGCGGCCTGAACTGCGCCGTTGACGATTAACTGCCCCATGGCATTGAGGCAGTCGTCTGATCTCATCATTCGCAAACCGATCTGGTCAAAAAAGCGGTGGTTCTGGTCGGTGGTGGCTCCGCCCTCGAACCACCCCCAATTGATGGTCAAGGCAGGCAGCCCGTGGGCTCGGCGGTAATGGGCGAGAGCATCAAGAAAATGATTCGCGGCCGCGTAGCTAGCCATCTCCTTCGCTCCCCAGCACGACGCCCCCGAGGAGAAGAGCACAAAGAAATCGAGGCGATGCTGGAGCGTCCGCTTGTGCAAAATCCATGAGCCGGCCATTTTGGGCCGGCAGATCGCGTGCAGCTCCGCGAGCGTGACCGATTCCAGGGGCGAGCTAGCCACCGTTCCCGCGGCATGGACGATTCCTCGGAGTGGCGGTATTTCGGCGCCGAACCGGGATAAAACCGTGGCCATCTGCGCGTCGTCGCTGACGTCGGCGTTAACGACGTCGACCGTCGCACCCAGCCGCTCGATTGCCTGGATTGCGGCGACCATTCCGTACCCTTCTTGCCCGAGGGAGATTGACGGCCAGCTCGTCCGGGAGGGTATCCGCCGGCGGCCCAGGAGCACGAGATGACGAGCACCGTGGGACGCCAGCCAGCGGGCCACCTGAAATCCCAGACCGCCCAAGCCACCGGTGACCAGATAGGCTCCGTCCGTGCTCAGCCGCGGCGATGGAGATTCCGGCCAGCCCCTCCGGACCAGTCGGGCAACATGCCGATCGCCTCGCCGCAGAGCGATCTGGTCCTCGCCATCGGAATGTTCGATTTCGGCCAGCAGGGCATGGGCGGCGCCGCATTCGCGCGTTGAGTCCAGGTCGATCAGACCGCCCCAGAGTTCGGGGTGTTCCGAAGCGATAACTCGCCCGAGACCCCACAGAGCAGCTTGCTCGACCGCTGGCACGCCTGGGGCCGCAGCCACGGTCTGAGCACCACACGTGACCAGCCACAATCCATGTTCCGGCGCCAGACCGGAAGCGAGGACGGCTTGGGTGAGGAGGACTGCACGCGCCGCATGTCTTGTTCTCGAGCGCTTCCCATTCAGCGCGGCCATTCAGGTTGGGCATTTCGGCAGATACGTCACAAAGGTAGACGACTGCACGACACGGCGGATTACCGCAGCCGGAAATGGCTTCCAGCAGCCTTCGGTAATCTTCAAGGCATTCCGGGCGGATCCGGTAACGCCCTGCCTCCATAACCTCGAACGCCTCGCCGGGCGCGACCAGTGTGCACAGATCACCGCGGGACGACAGCAGTGCGGCGAGTTCTTCCCCCGCCGCGCCCGCCGGTGAAGATCAACCATTGGCCAGGATTCGTTGCATCAGAAATTGCAGCCAACGAGGATCGCCCGTCCTCGCCGGGCAACACATCGCGCCGCGGCGCCGGCTCGCGGGCAATGATGACGGCCTGATCAAAAAGGGCCGTTCCCTCTCGCGCCTGACAGGAAGTGCTGGCAACCTTGGCGAAGTCGAGTTCGGCCAGCAGGCTTTCCCATCGCTGTCGCGAAAGCAAAGGATACGACGGACGAAGACGCTCGTCGGTGAACCTCCACCAACCTTCGGTCAAACCGAAACTCAGATCAACCCAGTGCCGCGGGGCTGTCCCTTCGAGAAGAATTAGCAATCCTCCTGGGGCAAGCAGGTCTCGGACGTGAGTCAGCGACCGCCGCAAGTCGGTTGTGGCATGCAGTGCATTGGCGGCAATGATCAAGTCGAACTGGTGCAGACCGAAGCCCTGCGCTGGCGGCGACTGTTCGATGTCCAGTCGCTCGAATCGCACGAAGTGATAGGCGTTGAATTTTTCTCTCGCCTTGCGCAGGAACATGTCTGACACATCGGTGAAGACGTACTCGGTACAGCCGGCGGGGAACCTCGGCAGTACGTCGCCAGTCGTTCCTCCCGTTCCGGCCCCGATCTCCAGGACTCGCAGCGTCCTGTCTTCGGGTCGCGAGTTCAGCGCAGCCTCGATGGCTTCGCCGATCAACATGTTTGCAGCTCGGGCAAACGGAGCATTTTGATAGAGCGTTTCAGCCGACGCACCGGCGGCTTCAGGGAAAAGGAGCTCGAGAGGGTCGCGGTTACCGCGGAGGACATCCGCGAGCCGGGAGGCGCAGCGCTCGAAAACCTCCAGTGCGTCCCCGGCAACCGGGAAAGCGTCTCGGAGCTCCTCCCATTGGGCCTGCGGATCACGTAGGTCCGGCTCGCGCACGACCTCCCAAAGCCCTCCATCCGGCCGGAGCACGCCGTCTTGTTCGAGGATCTCGAACAGACGACCCAGCAAGCACCGGTGGTGCGCGCGGATGCCTCGATGTCGGCTGAGCAGTTCGATCGAAAGGCGCGCGTGACGATCAAATCGCAGTCCGAAATCGGCAAGCCCGCGCGCAATATAGCGGACGGCCAAGGCCTCGAGCTTGGGAACGAGGTCTTCCAGATCGTCGTGGCCGCTCGGAAAGCCAAACTGTGCTAGACTGGACGTCATGCGAGCAGCAAGCACGGCCGGTTCAGGTAAGTAATCCGGGGCCTCTCTCGGGAGGCCGATCCGAAGGTTTGGCTTGAACTGCCATTCGATCTCGTAGAACCAATCGCCTCGGCCCGATTCGGTAGCTTTGTAGCCGATTTCGAGCCCGCGATTCTTCGAGGGTGCGATCCAGTAGCGGTTCCTCTGCCACGGGTAGCGCGGCAGGAGGACAATTTCCCCGCCCGTTTGATGCAAACTCCCCCAGTCCACTTCTAGGCCTTCAGCGTAGAGTTTCGCGTGAGCCTCGAGCATCGCATACCGCTCATCCCCGGCAGAAGCCACCCGCGAATTGTCCTTTGCGTTATCTGCCGCCTGCGGGTCGGTCAGGCTCCACCGGTCGCTTTCCAGGAACCGCTCAAGCTGCTTGATCCACTCCTCGTGAGAATGCCCGATGAACGCGAGGCGGTGGCGATGATGCAGTCGACGTACGCTCGCAGTATAGGCAATGTCACCGACACTCAATCGCGCGCCGCCGAGTGGGTCGGCGAGGAACGTCACGTAAGAGCCCGCGAGGGCGCGCAACGCCTCATCGCTGCGCCGAAAGAGGCAGAATGTGTGCTGCGGGCGCTAATGTCTGTGGGCGGGGATCTGGCGGTCGGGTTGGCGCCTCTTCCAGGATGAGATGGGCGTTGGTACCGCCGAAGCCGAATGAGCTGACCGCAGCGCACCGCGACTGCCCATCGGCCGTGCTCCACGGCTCCAGGCGGGTCGGGATGACGAATGACGTACCGTCCAGGATGATGTGTGGGTTGAGCGCGGTGAAGTGCAGGTTGGGCGGGATCACTTTCTGGTCGAGGCAGAGTGCGGCCTTGATCAGGCCGGCGATCCCGGCAGCGCCTTCCAGGTGACCGATATTCGTCTTGACGGCCCCGAGATAGCAAGGCTGCCCCGGAGTGGTCGATCGGCCGTAGATGGTGGCGAGCGCTTCGACTTCGATTGGGTCGCCGAGCGCTGTGCCGGTGCCGTGGGTCTCTATGTATGAGATGCGAGAAGGCTCGAGGGCTGCGTTGGCCAGGGCACGGCGCAGGACGCGGGTCTGCGAAAGGCCGTTGGGCGCCGTCAGGCCGTTGGTCGCCCCGTCCTGGTTGACCGCGGATCCGCGGATGACGGCGACGATGCGGTCCCGGTCGCGTAGCGCATCGTCGAGGCGCTTGAGGACCACCACCCCGCAACCCTCGCCGCGGACGAAGCCATTGGCGCTCGCGTCGAAGGTCTTGCAGCGCCCGTCCGCGGCCAGCATCTCCAATTTGGCCAGGGCGAGGCTCGTTTGCGGCGACAGAATCAGGTTCACTCCGCACGCCAGCGCCAGGTCGGACTCGCCGGCGCGGAGGCTCTGGCAAGCCAGATGGGCTGCCACGAGCGACGACGAGCACGCCGTGTCGATGGCAAGCGACGGACCTTGAAGGTCCAGGAAGAAGGACAGCCGGTTCGCCAGGATACTGTGAGCTGTACCTGTGGTGGTGTAAATGTCGATCGCCTCGAGCTCGCCGGCTTGCATCAGAAAATAGTCAATGCTATGGCTGTGGACGCCCACGAACACGCCGGTGGCACTCCCGGCCAGGCCTACGTGCAATTGCCCAGCGTCCTCGAGCGCCTCCCATGCCACTTCAAGGAGCAGGCGCTGCTGCGGATCCATCGAGCTCGCTTCGCGGGGCGAGATGCCGAAGAACGCGGCATCGAACCGATCCACCCCCTCCAAGAAAGCGCCCCAGCGCGTATTCGTGTTCCCGGGCACCGCGGCGTCAGCAGCGTGATATGCATCCCGATCCCAGCGGTCAGCGGGAGTGGGACCGACCGCGTTCACTCCGGCAACAAGTCGATCCCAGAAGGCTTCGGGGGAGTTCGCCCCACCTGGGAACCGGCAGCCCAGGCCGATGATGGCGACATCTTCGCGGCCAGGCGCTCCGCGATTCGCGGCGGTCGCTCCCAGGTGCTTCGCCAAGAGCGCTCGCTTCTCCGGTGAGAGTTCGGCCAGGCGCCTGGAGACGTCGCTCATGCTCGGCGCTCCATGATCGGCGACTCGCCCATCACTCGGCGTAGGTCTTCATCCGATAGACTCCCGATGTCATCCAGAAGTGAATCCAGCTCCATGTCTTCGCAATTGCCGTTGTCGTGCCCGGCGCGGACGGTCGGTCCGTGGAGAGCCTGGGTTTCGGCGTCGACGGGAAGACCCATCAACGCGGCTAGCTCGGCGGCCAGAGCGGCGACGGTTGGGTAATTCCAGAACGCGGTAGCCGGCAACTTGAGTCCCGTACTTGACTCCATGCGGTTGCGCAACTCGAGCGCGGTGAGGGAATCCAGCCCCAGATCTTTGAAGGATCTGGTCCTGTCGAGCCGCGCGGAGGCGAGCCCCAGCACGTGCACCAGTTGGTTCAGCAGGTGCGCCTCGATGGCCTGCCGCTGTGCCGGGCCGGCCTGAGTCGTTGTCAGAAGCTCCCGCAACGCCAGGTTCCCGTCGCCGCGCGGGCTCTTGTTTTCCGGGCTCGGCGCCCGCCTCTCTTCCTGAATGAATTCGAATAACCTCGACTCTGCCGCCGCCGGATACACAGCACACCGCTTTGACAAATCGAGCGGCATGACCGCGGCCTGGGGTACGCCCTGGCTCATGAGCCTTCCCAGCGACTCAAGCCCCTGCGCGGGCGAGAAACTGCGGATCCCCAAGCGAGCCAATCGCTCGGCGATGTCGCCTTGCGCCGCAGCCCCGACCTTTGCCCAGGCGCCCCAGTTGATGCTGACGGCGGCAAGTCCCGCCGCTTGGCGATGCCAGGCCAGCGCGTCGAGAAAAGAGTTGGCCGCTGAGTGGTTGGATTGGCCCGGCGAGCCAACGAGCCCGGAGAATGAAGAAAATAGAACAAAACAGTCAAGCGCCATCCCTTGTGTAAATCGGTGCAGGTTCCAGGCCCCCAGAACTTTCGGGCCAAACACGGTCGCGAATCGCTCCCAGTTCTGTTGGACGAGAACGCCGTCGTCGAGCACGCCGGCCAGGTGAAAGATCCCCCTGAGCCGCGGCATGGTCGCCCGGGCCTGGTCGATCAGTCGTTTGACATCGTTCTCGCGGGCGATGTCACACTGGATCGACCGGATTGTCACGCCCGTGTCTTCGAGCTCGCTGATGACGGCCTGGGCCTCGTCGGTGGGCGTGCTCCGCCCGCACAGGATCAGGTGGCGTGCGCCGCGATCGGCCAGCCAGCGGGCCACGCAGAGTCCCAGACCGCCAAACCCGCCGGTCAGGAGCCAGGTCCCATCGCCGTCGAACGCGTCGGATGCGTCAATCGGCCGTCCGACGCCCCACGCCGGCTGTGTCACCACGATCTTCCCGATGTGCCGGGCTCGCTGCATGTGTCGGAACGCGGAAACGACCTCTTCGACCGGAAAAGCCTGTAGCGGCAGCGGCTGCAATTTCCCGGTCGCCGCCTCGCCGATCACTTGCAAGAGTGCGGGACGCAGGCTTTCCGGTTGTTCCTCGATGATTCTCATCAGATCGAAGATTTCATACGTGACGTCAGGGCGAAACTCCGCCGCCTGTCGGGCCGACCAGATACCGCGCCTTCCAATCTCGATGAACCGCCCGCCTCGCCCCAAAGATCCCATACTCTTGCCGATGAATTCGTCAGTCAGCGAATTGAGTACGATGTCGATCCCTTCACCGCGTGTGATCTCCATCACTTGTTCGGCGAACGCCAAGGAGCGTGAATCCATGACGTGACGGATCCCCATGGATCGCAGGTACCCTCGTTTACGATCGCTGCCGGCCGTGGCGAAGATCTCGGCACCCTCGATTTGAGCGAGTTGCACAGCGGCGAGTCCGACGCCACCGGACGCCCCATGGATCAGCACCCTGTTACCGCGCCGAATGCGGCCGAGCGTCCTGAGTCCAAAGTGGGCGGTCAAGAAAGTGATCGGTAGGGTCGCCGCGTGTGAATGGCTGAGCGAGGCGGGCTTTGGCACCACCAATGCGGCCCTGGTCGTCATGAAGGTGCCAAAACTTCCCGATCCGACAGCGATGACGTCATCGCCGACGGCGACCCCCGCGACACCTTCTCCCACGGCCAGCACTCGCCCCGAGCACTCGACGCCGAGAGGACCGGCGTCGCCTGGGAATAGCCCGAGCGCATCGAGAACGTCCCGGAAATTCAACCCTGTCGCCCGGACCCGGATCTGAACCTGACCCGGCTCGGGAGTCGAAGCCGACGCAGGTTGTAGTTGCAACCCGTCCACCGAGCCCCGCTTCTCGATGACGAGCTTGAACGGTCGGCCGTCGGGTACGACTCGGCGCTCGCTCTCGCCACGAGGCGCCGATCGACTGCGGATCAGGCGCGGCACCAGCCTTGCCCCGTCGCGATAGGCGACCATTCTCTCGTCATCACTCTCGAGCATTTCCGCGAGGAGATGGCCGACATCACTGCGTTCGCCGTCGGTACCCAGGTCGACCAGCCGTGTCCGTAGCTCCGGGTGCTCGAGCGCAACGACCTTGCCCAGACCCCAGAGCGTGGCTTGCGCCAGCGAGAGGCCGGCCGCATCACCGCCTGCGGGCTGTGCCCGGCGCGTGGCGATGAGGAGACTGGGGGTCGCCGTCGTGTTCAAATTGGCCAGCGCCTGCGCCAGGTGCAGCGCTCCGCCGCAGGCCCTACGTTCGATATCCGCCAGATCTTGTGCGGATGCGTCCTCGCCGAGCAAAGCGTCGAGAGGTCTGAGGTCGATGACGCCGTGCGGGGGCGGGCCGGCCGCAGCCAGAAGCTCCTTGAGCACGTTGGCATCATTCCCCGCAGGTCGCGCGTCGGTACGCGGTCGATCAAAGTGCACATGAACGGGATCGTCGGTCGCTTTGACCAGGGTCCCACGTTCTCCGGCCGCCTGCATCGCCTCGAGCAGCCGCTGCGCAGTCTCGCCGTGGTCGGCGAGAACCAACCAACTTCTCGGAGCTCGTTGCGTGGCGTCGCGGCTAAGGTCCTCTCTCGGTCCGCGAGCCAGGATGATGGACTGAGCAAAGAGGGAATCAGCCGCCGGCTCTTCGCCGCCGACCGAGGACGCATCTGTAAATCCACTCGCAAGGAGGAGTTGCCGCCACGCCGCGGGCGGCAGCAGCGGATGGTCGGCTCGCAGGTCGGCGTCCGCGAATGACCACCACCCGCTCGTCAGGCCGAAAATGGAGATCAACCCAGGCCCTCGGCCGGCTCCCTTCGACGAGGACCAGCGTGCCATGCGTGGCGAGCAATTGCCGGACGTGACCAAGCGTCCGCCGCAGATCTCTCGTGGCGTGCAGACAGTTCGACGCGAGGATGAGATCGAACTGAGGCCTGGCGAAGCCCTGTTCATCCGGTGAACGCTCGATGTCGAGCAGGCGGTATTCCACGAACGGGAAGTCCTGGAAACTTTTCCCGCGCCTTGGCGAGGAAGTGATGGGCCACGTCCGTGAATGTGAACTGAGTGCGATCCGCCGGAAGCAATGGGAGGATGTGTCCGGTCAATCCGCCGGTACCCGCGCCAAGCTCCAGGACGCGCAATCGGCGGCCCGCCGGTAAGGCTTGCAGGACCGCCTCGACCGCCGCCCGCGCCAGTCGATTCGCCCCGCGGGCGAATGGAGAGTCACTGTAGAGACGCTCGGCGTTCGTCAGCGAGCCACCGGGAAAGATCAACTCGAGAGGGTTGAGCTCGCCGCGGAGCGCCCGCGCCAGGTTTTCGCCGCAGCGCGAGAATAGCTCCAGCTCCGCGGCGCATTCCGGATGGCGCACGCGGAGCTCGGCACATTGAGTCACCGGAGCTTCCAGTGCCGTCTCTCGGCAAACCTCCCACCGATCTCCGACCTTTCGTAGATGCCCATCGTGGGCGAGGATCTCGAGCATGCGGCCGAGCAGCCGGCGATGTTGATCGGAGACCTCCAATTCTTGCATTAAATCATCAAGTGTAAACGACCGGCGCGCCGTCGGCTCGGTGCTGAGGTCGCGCAGCGCCTGAAGGATGAACTGGACACCCAGCGAGTCGAGTTCCGGCACGAGCGCCCTCGCCAGATCGCGGTCGCCCAGGCTTGCCGCGCTCAGCGTGAGGGGATGCAGCCGGCGGGTGATTTCCGACAGCGATCGAGGAGCCAGGGTCTCCCCGGCAGTCTCTGATTGGGCGAGCGGCCTCGGATGCCACTCCACTTCGAAGAGCCAATCGCCGATGTCCTCGACCGGCGCGTGTTCCAGTCGCTTGAGCCGCACGCCTCTGGCCTCGCAGACGATGCGGCCGTCCTCTGTGAGCAGAACGACATCACCGCTGAAGGATCGCTCGTCGGATGGGGCGGGACGGGCGATGGCCCATGCCCAGAGGGGTTCTCGGCTCGCCGGCCGCTCGCCGAGACGCGCGGTCTCAAGTCCCACAGGGAGCCAGACCGCGTCGCTCTCTTCTCTGGTTGCGTTCGGGACAAGCGTGACAAGTGCTTGGAGGGCCGCGTCCAATGTCGCCGGGTGGATGATGAACTCGGTGTCGTCGGACCCGGTTTCGCCGGCTGGCTGGATCCGCGCCAAAGTTTCGGTGTCCTTAAGCCAAAGCGATTCGATCTCACGAAAGCGGGGGCCGTAGTGCAACTGCCGTCCCTCAAGCGTGCGATAATGCTCGTCCGCGCTGATGCAGGCGCGGCTGGCGTCCTGGAATGCCCTCAGTGTTGGGGGCACAAGCGCCTGGCCGTTGCGGCGCTCGACGGCGATCTTGCCGCTTGCGTGTCTCCGCCAGGCAATGCCATCGCCTGATTCCCCGAACGGGCGACCATGGACCTGGAACTCGGACTCACCTCCGCGGTCGGGGACGATGGCCAACTGCAGTGACTGCGGCTCATGGGCATTCAGGAACAGTGCCTCGCTGAACTGGACATCCTTCAACTCCGCTCCCGCGGTTCCCAGAGCCTTGGCCGCGGCCTTGAGTGCCATCAGGACGTAGCCCGCTGCGGGGAAGACCGCCTTTGACCCGACGCGGTGATCCGCAGCCCAGGGCAAGCGGTCCAGGTCGACCTCGGTCTCGAAGAAGTGAGTGCCGACATGGGGCGCGGGCTGCGTGTGCCGACCCAAGAGCGAGTGGCCTCGCTGTCCCTGAGGCTCCGTGTCGGGAGTCGCTTTCGGCCCGCCTGCCGGTTTCCCCTCGACCGAGAACCGCCGGCGCTGCCAGGGATATGAAGGCAATGTGATGTGCTTGCGCGTCCCAGGGTAAACGCTCGTCCAGTTCGGGTGGCAGCCCCGCACGTAGAGCGTGGCCAGTGCGGCGAGCAGTTCGACCGCGCCATCCCCGTTTCGTCGCAGGGTCGTCACAACCGCCCGATCCTCGAACTTTCCTTCCATGCACTGCCTCACTGCCGAGGCGAGGGCCGGGTGGGGGCCCAATTCCACAAACGTGTTGCACCCTGCTTGCGCCATCTCCGCGATGGCAGCCGAGAAACGGACAGGGAGGCGGATGTTGCGCGCCCAGTACGCCGGGCCAAAATCGGCTTCGCCCGCCGGGCCACCTTGAACCGTGGAGTAAATCGCCCGCACCGCGGGGCGTGGGCGAATGCCGTCTAGCGCGAGATCCAGCTCCTGCTGATACGGCTCCATCTGCGGACTGTGAAAGGCGTAATCGACGTCGAGCCGCTGGAAGAATCGTCCCCGACGTTCGAGCGCCGCGCCGATCTCCTCGAGCGCGCGTTCTTCCCCGGAAAGCGTGAGCGAGCGTGGACTGTTGATGGCCGCGATCGACACGCGTTGGTCGAAAGCGGCAAGCAACGACTGCGCCTCAGGCTCGGTCACTTCGGCTACGGCCATCTTTCCTCGCCCCGTCGCCCCTTGCATGAGGCGTCCGCGGTGGTACACCACCCTCACGGCGTCTTCCAGGCTCAACATGCCTGCGACATGGGCCGCTGCCACCTCGCCGACGCTGTGGCCAACCACCGCACTTGGCTCAACCCCCCATGCGAGTAACTGTTCGGCCATCGCGACTTGAATCGCGAAGATCGCCGGCTGGGCAACAGCCGTCTGACCGAGGCGGCTCGCCGTGCCCACAGCCGCCAGTTCCTCAAGCAGCGACCATCCTGCCTGGTCCCGCAGCAAGCCGTCGATGCGAACCAGCTTGTCGCGGAAGACCGGCTCGTGCGCCAAGAGCGCGCTGCCCATGCCGGCCCACTGGGTTCCCTGACCGGAAAAGACAAAGGCCACCCGCGGCTCGCGGTCGATTGCCTGGGCGCCGTATTTGAGGTGCGGTGGCGATTCGCCGCGGGCGAAAGATCGGAGCGCCTCGACAACGTCGCGACTGTCGCGCCCGACTGCGCCAGTCGCCAGTTTTGATGGGTGCGCCCACGAGCGGCATGGAAGCACGCATCCGCCAGCGTGTCGGGCCCTGTGCCTTCCAGCAGTTGAGCGTATCGAAGTGCCAGCTCTCGCAGCGCCTGCTCGCTACGGGCGGAGACGGGTAGCAACCGTGTCATCTCAACGTCGGCTTCCGGTCGATTGCCGTGGGGCTCATGCACGTCGTCCGGCGGCGGTGCCTCCTCGAGGACCACATGGGCATTGGTGCCGGCGATTCCGAAAGAGTTGACTGACGCTAGCGCACGCACCGAAACCGGCTTGAGGGGCGTCGGAGCCGTGACAATCCGAAGGCAATAATCCTGCCACGGAACATTGATGTTCGGTTCCCTGAGGTGCAAGCTGGGCGGAATCTGGCGCCGCTTCAGGCACAGGGCCGTCTTGATCAGCCCGGCCATTCCCGAGGCGGCTTCGGTGTGGCCTATGTTCGTCTTCACCGACCCGACCAGACAGGGCCGATCCTTCGGCCTCCCCTCCGAGAGAACGCGTCCCAGGGCGTTGAGCTCGACTGAGTCGCCGACGGCCGTGCCCGTCCCGTGGGCTTCGACGTAGTCGATGTCGGCGGGCGAGACAGCGGCTTCATCATACGCGTGGCGGAGCAACTTCTCTTGTGACTGCGGGTTGGGAGCGACCAGCAAGCCCCCACTTCGGCCGTTGCTGTTGACAGCCGTGCCGCGGATGATCGCATGAATCCGATCGCCGTCGGCCAGCGCGCGCTGGAGGGGTTTAAGGATGAGGACCGCGACTCCCTCGCTCCGCACGTAGCCGTTGGCGCTCGCGTCGCCGAACTTGCATCGCCCGTCGGGCGAGAGAATGCCTCCTCGCGAACAAGCGATGCTTGTCTCCGCCGTGAGCAAGAGATTCACGCCGCCCGCCACAGCCAGTTCCGACTCACCGATCTCCAAACTCTGGCACGCCAGATGGACCGCCACGAGCGAGGAGGAGCAGGCCGTGTCGACCGTCAGGCTGGGCCCGTGGAAGTCAAAGGTGAAACAGATCCTCCCTGAGGCCGAGTATCGCCCTCCGCCTGTCGTCGAATACAGGTCGAGGTCGCGCGTTGATTTGTAAATGCACTCCTCAAACTCATTGGTCCACATGCCGATGAAAACGCCAACGGGCCGCCCAGCCAGTTGATCGACGGGCACCCCGCCATCCTCCAAGGCGTCGTACGTCGTCTCCAAGAGCAGCCTCTGCTGAGGGTCCATGAGGCCGGCTTCACGAGGACTGATCCCGAAGAACTCCGCGTCAAAGTGGTCGATATCGCCGAGAAATCCTCCCGCGCACGAGTTGATCTTCCCTGGAGCACCGGGATGGGGATCGACTAATCGTTCCAGCTCACCGAATCGGTCCGGGGGTATCTCACCGACCGCATCCTCGCCCTTGATCAACAAGTCCCACAAGGCAACCAGATTTGCCGCGCCGGGGAACCGGCATGCGATCCCGACGATGGCAATCGGGCCGGACTTCTCGAACGTCCGCCGGAAACGCGCCGCTCCGCGCAATTCGGGGTGAGAATCATGGCCGCTCGAATTCATCTCTGCGCTACTCTCGTTCAGATTGATGGGGAACCGGGTGTTCAGAAACCAACCGTGCAGTCAAAGTCGTAGGCCAGGGGACGACCATGTTCCCTCAGATTTACAAGCGGATCGATGGCGTTGGCATCTGTCACGTGGCGGAGGAGAAGAATCTCTGCACGAGACCGGAGGGATTGAAGCGGGCCTTGACGTAGTCATAGATCATCCGTGGTGGCTTGGTGAGCGGCGGTCACCGCATGCTCTTTTCCGCAACTCGATCCACTCACGCATTGCGAATACGGTACGCGAAATTCCTACGTGACAGCCAGGCACACGCTCATCCAAGCTTCCAAATGCCGCCAGATCGTGCCGACGTAAAGAATGTCTTCCTTGTGGAACCCTCGCGCGCAGTCACGAAAACAAGCTTGCTCAATACCATAATAGAATGACGGAGTGCAATCCTCCATTGCAAGTGCCGTTTTCTCGGGACGCGAGCAGAAAGTTTCGCGCACGCAACGCAAGGCGTTTCTCAGACACCGCTTCCTTGCACACCCATCAGCGCTCGGCCAAGCGCGATTGGGCTGGAGTGCAGCAAACTCTTGGTCGCGGAGCCTCGGTCGCAGGCAGGGAGTCCATTGAGCGGACGGAACTCTTCCGCGTTATCTCGAAGGAACGTGATGGAGTGAATCAAGCGGCCATTGGCTTCTTCCCGGTGCTTACGGATTGACTCTTGGACACAATTCTGAAAGAATGTTGGATGCAAGTGTGAGAGGCATCGTAGCTGCCCGCGTGGAGGAGAGGGACTATACTTTGTCCGGACGGATCTTGGTCCGTCGGATGTCCCTCACCGGATTATTATGACGTAGTAGGGTCGGCCAGACTCGGGGAAAGAGTCGGCCAGAAGCAACCCACCACGACGGAGTGTGCGCCTTGCCGACGCAGTCGGTAACTCTCGTTGGACTTCGATGGCGAGTGGAGAGGCCTCAATGATTTGGCAACCGGCACCAGGGGGCATCAGTTTAGTCAGCGAATTGTGATGACCGGCGACGGGGAACAATTTGCTGCCAATGCCAGCCGTTTCTGAACACCCGCGCAACGACCCCCTAGGATCTTCGAACGACGGACATGACTTCACGAACTTCGCCGAGCGTGACCGAGTTCCTGTCGCACCTTCGCGGACTGGATGTCCGGCTAACCCTCGAATTCGACCGTCTGAACGTTAGTGCGCCCAAAGCGGCGCTGACAGCCGAGTTGAAGGCGGAGTTGGTGCGCCGCAAGCCGGAGATCGTCGATCTCCTCCGCGCAACCGCCGAAGGCGGCATTCTCCCGCCGGTCATCGAGAAAGTCTCGCGCACCGGTGAACTCCCGTTGTCTCACGGGCAGGAGCGGCTGTGGTTTCTGAGCCTGTATGAACCCGATAGCTCGGCCTATACCATTTCGGGCGCGGTGCGGATCACCGGGGTATTTGACAGGAACGTGCTCGAGCGGTGCCTGTCCGAAGTGATTCGTCGACATGAGGTGTTGCGGACCGGCTACATCAACGATGCCGGCAGCCCCCGCGCGGTGATCGGCAGCGGCGAGGAGTGGCGCCTGGAGCACGTCGATCTGGGAATGCTTCCCGATCACGAACGAGAGCGAGAGGCACTTAGACGAGCGAGACAACACGTGCGCGAGCCGTTCGACCTGGCCAGCCCGCCGCTCATGCGTGCAACTCTCTTTGAGCTCTCCGAAACTGACTACATTCTGCTCTTCGCAGTTCATCACATCGCCGCCGACGGATGGTCGCTCTCGGTGCTCGCCTCCGAGATCGGGAAACTGTACCCGGCGCTCAAGCGGAGCGAGGTACCGGCGCTTGACGAACTGCCATTTCAATTTGCGGATTACGTGGCCTGGAATCGCAAGGCATGCGACGAGCGCATCATCGAGCGGCAGCTTGCGTGGTGGATGCGGTCACTAGAGGGTCCATTGCCCGTCTTGGAGCTTCCTTCGGACCGTCCGCGACCACCGGTGATGACTGACCGCGGCGCATGCTTGCGCCGCACCATTCACGACGTCGAGGGACTGATCCAGTTCGCCAGTTCCTCAGGTGCTACGCTGTTCATGGTGCTCCTTTCCGCCTTCAAGATTCTGCTCTGCCGTTACACGGGGCGGGAGGATCTCATCATTGGAACCGCGGTCGCTGGCCGGAACCGGTCCGACGTGGAGAACATGATCGGGCTGTTCATCAACACTCTCGCACTGCGTACCAGCCTTGACGGCGATCCAACAGTCAGCGAAGTGCTCGCCCGAGTGCGAGAGACGGCGCTGGGCGCGTTCGCGCATGCCGATGTGCCGTTTGACAGGGTGGTCGCCGCGGTGCAGCCCGAGCGCAACCTGAGTCACTCGCCGGTAATTCAGGCCATGTTCACGCTTCAGAATTATCCGTACAACCGGCTGGAGCTCCCGGGCCTCACGCTCAGCGGCATGCCATTCGACGCGGGGATCACGCGTTACGACCTCGCGGTGGACGTTTTCCAGCGAGACGGCGCGTTTGAACTGTGCTTCGAGTACAACGCCGATCTCTTCGATGCCTCCACGATCAAGCGCATGCAGCAGCATTTCGAGAGGATCCTCGCCGTGATGGTGGCCGAGCCGGCCAGCCGGATTTCTGAAATCTCCCTGCTGGCGAACGATGAGCGTGAATCGCTGCTTCTGGGCGCAGAGCCACCCCGGGCGTCATTCCCGGTCGACCGCTGCGTTCATGACCTGATTCGAGAGCAGTGCCTGCGCACGCCAACGCGCGTTGCCGTGGCTTGCGGAGCCGACGAGTTGACCTATGGCGAGCTCGACGAGCTCTCCGATCGCCTTGCCGCCAGACTGGAGAAGTCCGGGATCCGGCCGGGAGTCATCGCAGGCGTGTGCCTCGAGCGGTCCGTTCGCTTGCCTGTCGCGCTCCTTGCCGTGCTGAAAGCAGGCGGGGCGTACGTGCCTCTCGACCTGCAGTATCCGCAGGAGCGGGTGGCCACCATGCTGGAGGACTCGGGCGCGGCGGTGCTCGTCACGGAATCTTCTCTGGCCGGCAAGTTACCTTCCAAGGGCATTCTCACCGTACTCTTGGACGAGGAACTGCCGCCGGGCCGTCCGGCAAACACCACCAAACCCGACGACCTGGCATATGTGCTGTATACGTCTGGCTCGACCGGTAAGCCGAAGGGCGTCGAGATTGCGCACCGCGCCTTGGTGAACTTCCTGTGGTCGATGCGCAAGGAGCCAGGGATCAACGCGGATGACCGGTTGCTCCAGGTCACCACTCTCAGCTTTGACATCGCCGGGCTGGAGATCTACCTGCCGCTTCTCGTCGGCGCTCGGATCGAGATCGCACCGCGCACCTCAGTGCTGGATCCGGAGGCGCTCGGACGGGTCATCGAAGAATCCGGTGCGACCGTGATGCAGGCCACGCCAGCACTCTGGCGCATGCTGTTCGACTCCGGATGGAACGGACGGTCCGGGCTCAAAGTCCTGTGCGGCGGCGACACGCTGTCGCGCGAGCTGGCTGCCCGGCTGCTGAACGCCTGCGGCGAGGTCTGGAACCTGTATGGACCGACCGAGACGACGATCTGGTCGACAGCCGCCAGGTTGCGAAAGGGCATGGAGTATATTCCGCTTGGGGAGCCGGTCGCGAACACGGCGATCTACATCCTGGACGCGCACCAGCGATTGGTACCCAGAGGCATGGCCGGAGAGCTGTATATCGGCGGCGAAGGGCTGGCCCTTGGCTATCGCAATCGGCCCGAACTGACGCGGGAGAAATTTGTACCAAATCCGTTCCGTCCTGGTGAGCGCCTCTATCGGACAGGCGACCTGGCGCGCTTTCGAGCTGTCGGAGGCCTCGAGTTCCTCGGCCGCGCCGACTTCCAGGTGAAGATCCGTGGGCATCGCATCGAGCCGGAGGAGGTCGAGTATGCAATCGAGCGGGAGGCTGGCGTTCGACAGGCCGTGGTCGTGGCTGATCGCGACGGTACAGACATCCATCTGACGGCTTACGTGGTCTGCAGGCGCGAGGACCGTCCGCGGGTGGACGTTCTCAAGGCCGCCTTGGGCCGAACTCTGCCGGATTATATGGTTCCAGCATTCTTCGTGTTCCTGGACGCACTTCCACTCTCGCCGAACGGCAAGCTAGACCGAAGGGCGCTGCCTAAGCCCGATCTCCGGGCCGGCACGTCAGCGGTCTTTGAGCCGCCTCGGACTGAGGTTGAGCGCAACGTGGCAAACGTGTGGCACGGCCTGCTGAACGTCGACCAGGTGGGGATCCACGACAACTTCTTTGACCTCGGTGGCCATTCGCTCCTGGTTGTGCAGATGCAGAGCCGACTGCGACTTCGGTTCGGGCGCGAACTGCCACTGATCGAGCTCTTCCAGAGACCGACCGTTGCGGCGATCGCAGAGTCTTTTGCGAGTGAAATGATGGTTGAGCCACGCGGCTGAGGCGAGGTGCGCAGCATGCGAACGTTGGATCGGTGCGATTCTCCGGCGATCGCGATCATCGGAATGGCAGGACGCTTTCCGGGCGCCGCGAATCTCGACGCTTTCTGGGAGAATCTTGCGCGGCACCGAGTCTCTCCACGACTTCGACGACGAGGAGATTCTCGCCTCGGGCGTCCCTGCCAGCTTGCTCAAAGACCCGAGTTACGTGAAACGCGGCACATTCATCGAAGGGGCTGAGCTGTTCGACGCCGCGTTTTTCGGTATGAATCCGCGCGAGGCTGAAGTCATCGATCCGCAGCACCGGGTCTTCCTGGAATGCGCCTGGGAGGCGCTCGAGGACGCGGGCTACGCAGGCGACCCGCGGCCCGGCCCTGTCGGTGTGTATGCCGGCGCGGGTCCGAACACCTATCTGATCCAGAACGTTCTGACTAATCCGGAGGTCGTCGAGACGGTCGGTGGGTACCAACTGATGTTGGCATCGGAGAAGGATTACCTCGCGAGCCGCATTTCATACAAGTTGAACCTGCGGGGACCAAGCCTGTCGATCCAGACCGCCTGCTCCACGTCGCTCGTGGCAGTCAGTGTGGCCTGCGAGCATTTGCGTCGTGGGTTCTGCGAGATGGCGCTGGCCGGGGGCGTGTCCCTGACCTTTCCCGCCAAATCGGGCTACTTGTACACCGAGGGGATGATCCTTTCTCCGGACGGTCACTGCCGGCCGTTCGACGCACGAGCAAACGGGACTCGCGGGGGTGCCGGCGCGGGAATCGTTGTGCTAAGGCACTCGAAGACGCCGTGCACGACCGCGACCATATCCGCGCCATCATTCGCGGCACGGCGATCAACAACGATGGCTCGGGAAAGATCGGGTTCACGGCTCCAAGCGTCGACGGCCAGGCGGCGGTAATTGCCGCGGCGCAGTCCGTAGCCGGAGTCGAACCCTCGTCGATCACCTACATTGAAGCGCACGGCACGGCCACGCCGCTCGGCGACCCGATCGAGGTGGCGGCGCTCGAACGAGTCTTCCGCGCGGAGACCGACAAGAAGCGGTTCTGCGCCATCGGTTCGCTCAAGAGCAATCTCGGCCACCTTGACGCAGCCGCGGGTGTGGCAGGCCTCATCAAGACCGCGCTCTCACTCGAGCGGAAGACGATCCCGCCGAGTCTGCATTATGAACGCCCGAACCCGCAGATCGACTTCGAAAACGGCCCGTTCTTCGTCAACGACCGGCTCCGCCCGTGGGAGACCAATGGCACGCCGCGACGGGCAGGCGTCAGCTCCTTCGGGATTGGCGGGACCAATGCCCACGCCGTCCTCGAGGAAGCGCCGGAATCGCCCGCGATCGCGAAGACCTGGCCCTGCCAGCTACTGACGCTGTCGGCACTGTCTTCTGCGGCGCTTCGCCACGCGGCCGCCGACCTCGCACGCTGGCTGGAGGTGCATCCGGAAATCGACCTGGCGAATGTGTGCTATACGCTCCAGGTTGGCCGCAAGAGATTCCCAGACAGGCTCGCTCTCCTGGTGCAGACGCACGAGCAGGCTATCGCGGCGCTCAATGGACAGGAAGCTCGCGCCGCCTCGACCGGCGTCCAGCACTCGACAGATCGTCCGGTGGCGTTCCTGTTCAGCGGGCAAGGAAGCCAGCACCCCGGCATGGCCGCGCGGCTCTTCGAGATCGAACCGGTTTTCCGCAGATCTCTGGAAGAGTGCTCAGACATCTTGAAGGGATACATCGGATGCGACTTGCGGCACGTGCTGTTCGGGCCGGCGGCAGGCGCAGCGGCAACCCGTAACGTCGTCCCGACCGCGACCGGAGATGGAGTCGCGAACGACGCGGGCCGGACACTCCCCGCCATGCCGCCCTCGCTGGATCAAACCGCGCTGACCCAGCCCGCGCTATTCGCCGTCGAGTATTCCCTGGCGCAAATGTGGATGCACTGGGGAGTGACGCCGCACGCGATGATCGGCCACAGCGTCGGCGAGTTGACCGCGGCCTGCATTGCAGGCGTATTCTCGCTCGACGACGCATTGTCGCTCATCGCCGAGCGCGGCCGCTTGATGCAGCAGATGCCACCGGGCGGAATGATGGCTGTCGCGCTGGGGGCCGATCGATTGCAGATGCTCTGCGGGGCAGGGGTGGAGCTCGCCGCGGTGAACGCTCCGGCCTTGTGTACCGTTGCCGGTCCGATCGAAGAAATCGACGCACTCGCACGAAAACTGGATCTGGACGGCGTCGCCTGCCGCAGGCTCCGCACTTCGCATGCTTTCCACTCCGCGACGATGGATCCCGTAGTGGAGCGATTCCGAGCACACGTGAGCGGCATGAAACTCCATGCTCCCCAGATACCGTTTGCGTCCAACCTCACCGGGCGATGGATCACCCCTCAAGAAGCCACCGACTCCTCCTATTGGGCGCGGCACCTTCGCCAGACGGTGCGCTTCGCCGACGGCCTGGGGGAACTCGTACAGAAGACCTCGCCCGCACTCCTTGAGGTCGGACCGGGTGACGTGCTCAGCACATTCGCGCGGCAGTGTGGCGTGACTGACGTTTTCACGTCGCTGCCCCACCCACGGTCGGCGGAACCGGACTCTGAGCACGCGCTTTCGACACTGGGACGATTATGGATCGCTGGCGTGCCAGTCGACTGGGCGAGGTTTCACCAGCACGAGCGACTGCGCCGCGTGCCCCTGCCAACGTATCCCTTCGAACGACGCGCTTGCTTCGTGCAACCGCGGAAGGCGTCCACGGCACAGAACGATGCGGGTGGATGGCTTGAAAAGAACCCGAACCTTGCGGACTGGTTCTATGTCCCGAGCTGGAAACGCACGGCGGCGCCGTCAGAATTGCATCCGGGTCGCGAGCCAGCGAAGGGCAATTGGCTGGTCTTTGGCAACGACACGGCGCTCAGCCAGGGAGTGGTCGAAGCGCTCGTGGCGGCAGGCCGGCCCGTCGCAATCGTGCGTGAACGTGCGAACCGATCGAGTGGTGGCAACTCGTACGGGATCCGCGCTGGCGAGCGCGAGGACTACGAGTGGCTGCTGCACGATCTGGAGGAGCACAGGAACGGCCCCGATCATGTGGTCCACCTCTGGAACGTCACGGAAGGCCGCGCTCCGGAACACGCCGAGGAGACCGGCTTCTACAGCCTGATGGGCCTTGCGCAGGCCTGCGCCGGCCGCGCGAACGAGAAGCAGCGAGACGTGCTTGTCGTCGCCGACAGCCTCCAGAGCATCGACGGTGGCGAGACCATATTTCCGGAGAAAGCCACGCTGCTCGGGCCGGTCAAGGTCATCCCGAAAGAGATGCCGTACCTGCGCACGCGGGCAGTCGGCGTGGACGCGACACAAACGCCGCCGCAGCGCGAGCGTCTTGTGCACGACCTGCTACTCGAGATGGCCGTGGATCGTCCCGTTCGAGTGGCCGCCTTTCGGCATGGGCAGCGGTGGGAGCAGACTTACGAGCCCCAACGACTGACGGAGTCTGCAAGCGTGCCGCTACGGGATCGGGGAGTGTACCTCATCACGGGTGGCCTGGGAGGCATCGGGCTGGTGCTGCGCGCTGGTTGGCGCGAGAGTCGCAGGCGCGGCTGGTACTCACCTCCCGGGGGACCTTCCCGCCGCGCCAGGACTGGGAGGGCTGGTTGGCCTCGCATAGAGCCACAGACGCCACGGCTCGACGAATCACGGCGTTGCTCGAGATCGAGACCGCCGGCGCGGAAATCCTGATCGGCCGCGCGGACGCTGGAGATCTGCAAGAAATGGCGTCCGTGATCGACCTGGCGCGGCAGCGCTGGGGCAAGATCGACGGGGCGATTCACGCGGCAGGGATTGCGGGCGGCGGCGCCATCGAACTTCAAACTCGGGAATCGGTCGACGCCGTGCTGGGTCCAAAAGTCTGTGGAAGTCGCACACTCGAGAAGCTGCTCGAAGCCGATCGGCCAGACTTCTTGGTCCTTTGCTCGTCGATCGACGCGATCCTCGGTCGAGCCGGCGCCGTCGATTACTGTGCCGCGAACCTGTTTCTGGACGCTTTTGCGGTCTCGAAGCATGCGCTTGACGGAACACGGCTGATATCGATCGGCTGGGACGCGTGGCAAGAGACCGGGATGGCTGTGAATCTCACGGCGCCGGACCGAGCATATGCCCTCAAGCACGGTATCGGCAACGAGGAAGGAATCGAGGCGCTGCGCAGGGCGCTAACCACGAGTCTTGCGCAAGTAGCCGTCATCACGCGCAACCTGCCTAGTTTGCTCGCCGGCATGGCCGCGGCCGAGGAGGCGGCGACGCGTGAGGCTGACAGCGCATCGTCCGTGCCGGTCAACGCCCAGTTGGCGGCAGCCGGAGGGGGCTCGCAGGTACGCATTCTGCAAATCTGGAAAGAGCTGCTGGGCATTCCCGACATCGGCCTGGACCACAATTTCTTTGAGCTGGGCGGGCATTCGCTCTTGGGGACAAGCATGCTGTCGCGAATCCGCCGCCAAGTCGGGGTGTCGGTTCCTTTGCGCACTCTGTTCGAGGCACCGACCGTCCGCGCCTTGGCTGAACGAGTCGACACCCTGGTCTGGGCGGTCACAGGCTCGCCTGCGCACGACAAGGGTGACGACGATCGCGAGGAAATCGAACTATGAGCTGCGAAGCGATCCTCAGCGAGCTACGCAGCCGCCACATCCGGCTGTGGGAAGACGGTGGCCGGCTCCGATTGAGCGCGCCCAAAGGAGCGATGACACCCGAGCTGGAGGACGCGCTCAGCAGCTACAAATCGGAGCTCTTAGGGCTGTTGAAGTCAGCCAACCCAGACGAGCCTCATTCAATCAAACGGGTTGCGCGAGCCGCCAGAATGCCGCTCTCCTTCGCTCAGGAGCGGTTCTGGTTCCTGACGAAATTGCATCCCGGCAGCAACCACAACATTGCCGCATACCGGGAGATCTTCGACTCGGTGGATACCGAGTTGCTGGGGCGAGCCGTCGCCGCCCTCGTGGCCAGGCACGAGGTCCTGCGGACAGGTTTCTCGGATCATGGCGGCGTGCCCGCAGCGTCCATCGCTCCCAACGTTCCAACGCCGTTCGCGGTGGTCGACGTTTCGGGGGAAACAATCGCGGTGGTCGAGCGATTGGCACAGCAACCCTTTGATCTCTCGTGCGCGCCGCTTTTCCGCACGTTCCTCTTGCGAAAGCCCGGGGCGCCCTCCGTGTTCGTGCTGGTCATGCACCATATTATTTCTGATAGCTGGTCGGTTGGAGTGCTGCTTCGCGAGCTCGGACTCGCGTGCGAGTGCTTGGCCCGAGGCGCGGAACCTTCCTGGCCGGAGCTCCCTGTTCAGTACGCCGACTACACGGCATGGCAGCGAGAGCAGGTCAGGAACGAGGACCTCGGCTTCGAGCTCGATTACTGGGAGCGTAAGCTCGAGGGTTGCCCGACGGTACTCGAGTTGCCCGGGGCACGATCCGCCGCCGCGCCGCAAACAAAAAGCGCGGTCTACACATTCTCTCTCGGGAGCGCGATGTCCGAGAACATCCGGGCAGTGTGTGCCAGCGAGCGCGCGACGCTTTACATGGTTCTCCTCGCCATCCACAACGCGCTTCTGTTCCGGTATACCAATCAAAGGTCGATCTTGGTCGGCGTCCCGGTGGCAAACCGGGTCCGTCCCGAGTTCGAGCACATGATTGGCCTGTTCGTGAACGCCTTGGTGATCCGCACGGATCTCGACGGCCAGCAGACCGCGCGAAGCCTGGTACGTCAGGTGCGCGAATCGGTGCTCGAATTGCACGCGCACTCGGAGACGCCGTTCGAGAAAATCGTGGAACGGGTGAATCCGGAGCGCGCCACCGCCTCCAATCCTCTGTTCCAGGTTGCGCTCGTGGTGCAGAACACGCCGCACAGTTCCGAGTATGAGACGGTCAGCGGTGGCGCGACGGTCGACCTGACGCTGTACGCCTGGGAGAACCCGAACGGAGAGATCCGATGCTCATTTGAATATCCAGTGGGGCTGTTCAGTCCCGGCACCGTCGAGCGCATGTCTCGTCATTTCACGAACCTGGCCGCGGCATTCGCGAGCACTCCCGATGAATCGATCGGACGGCTCGGGCTGCTCGGCACGGCAGAGCGTGCCGAGATCCTGGCCGCCGCGGCGAGGCCGCCCGTGGAATACCCCTCCGATCGCTGCATCCACGATCTGATCAAAGAGCAATGCCACCGCACTCCCGGACAGGTTGCAGTCGCCTGCGGCACCGAGTTGACCTACGGCGAGCTTGACGAGGCCTCCGACCGCTTGGCAGCCAAGCTGGAGCGATCTGGCGTGGGCCCGGGAGTGACGGTGGGCATCTGCGTGGACCGTTCCATACGGATGCCGGTGGCGTTACTGGGGGTGTTGAAGGCCGGCGGTGCCTATGTGCCGCTCGACCCTCAGTTCCCCGATGAGCGCCAGAGGAACATTCTGGTGGACTCTCAAGCGGCGGTCTTGCTCACCGAGAGATCGCTGGCCGACCGGGTCGCGACCACAGGTCTCGTCAAGATCTGGCTGGACGAAGAAATGCCACCGGGCCGACCCGTCAATGCGGCTTCGCCCGATGACCTTGCGTATATCATTTACACTTCCGGTTCGACCGGGAAGCCAAAAGGGGTCGAGATTCCGCACCGCGCGCTGGTGAACTTCCTGTGTTCGGTGCGGCGCGAACCCGGAATCCATGCGGGTGATCGGCTGCTGGCGGTCACGACGCTTTGCTTTGACATCGCCGCCCTGGAGTTGTACTTGCCGCTCCTTGTCGGCGCACGCCTTGAAATCACGCCTCGCGGCACCGAAGTCGACGGGGTCGCGCTGCGCCGGATGATCGACGAATCGGCGCGACCATGATGCAGGCAACCCCTGCAACCTGGTGCGTCCTCATTGAGTCGGGATGGACCGGCCGGTCTGGTCTGAAGATCCTGTGCGGCGGCGAAGCGCTATCGCGTGACCTCGCCGACCGGCTCCTCGAGCGGGGCAGTGAAGTCTGGAACCTCTACGGACCGACGGAGACGACCGTCTGGTCCACTCTGGCGCGAGTAACGGCCGGTGCGCGAGCCGTGCCGTTAGGAGTGCCGGTCGCGAATACGTCGCTCTACGTCATGGACCCGTACCAGCAGTTGGTGCCCAGGTGCGTGACCGGAGAGCTGTACATCGGCGGGGACGGACTGGCGCGAGGCTATCACAACCGGCCTGAGCTCACGCGAGAGAAATTCGTGTCCCATCCGTTCTGTCCCGGCGAACGCCTCTACCGAACGGGAGACCTGGCGTGTTATCGCGATGACGGCGAGCTCGAGTTTCTCGGTCGCGCCGACACTCAGTTGAAGGTCCGCGGCTTCCGCATCGAGCCCGGCGAGATCGAGCAAGTGCTCGAGCATCAGCCGGGAGTGCGGCAGGCTGTGGTTGTGGCCCATCGCGACGGCACAGATCTACGCCTGGTGGCGTATGTGGCTGCGCGACGCGGGGACCCTCCTCAGGTTGAAGACTTGAAGAAGGCCCTGCATAAAGCGCTGCCGAATTACATGGTGCCGGCATTGATCACGCTCATGGACGAACTGCCGCTGACAGCCAACGGCAAACTGGACCGCAACTCACTGCCCAAGCCCGATTTCGGCGCCGGATCGTCGGCAAAAAAAGTTCGGCCGCGGACGTCGCTCGAAGCGGAGCTCTTACAGTTCTGGCAAGATTCATTGGGTGTCCGCGACATCGGGGTCACCGACAATTTCTTCGACCTCGGGGGCGACTCGCTCCTGGCAGTGAGGATGTTCAGCCTGATTGAGAAAAGGATTGGGCCGACACCAATGTTGATTCTGTTCGAGTCACCCACCGTCGAACAGATGGCACAACGTCTCGAGAGCGCCAGCGTACCATCGGACTGGCGTAGCCTCGTCGCCGTTCAGCCCGGAGGAAGCCGTCCGCCGCTCTTCGTCGTTCCCGGCGTGAATGGAAACGTGATGCGCCTCGCGGCACTGGCACGGGCGCTCGGGCCGGATCAACCCGTTTATGGTCTGCAGTCCGTGGGCTTCGGTGGCGTGCATGCGCCCTGGAGCGCATGGAGGAGATCGCAGCACACTTTCTGGACGAGATCCGGACGGTCCAGGCGTCGGGCCCGTACTGCCTGGCAGGGATCTGCGTCGGAGGAGTAGTGGCCTACGAAATGGCGCAGCAACTGCGAGCGCACGGCTCTGAAGTGAGCGTCCTGGCATTGCTCGATGCTTGGCCCCCGCATCGTTGTACGACGCGCGAGCGGTTGCTTCCCCATGAGAACGTACAATTCTGGCGAGCTCGTATCGCTCTGCGCAGACTGCTTTCCCTCGAGCCATGGCACTGGCCGGCCTTCCTGCGCGACAAGGGGCGGCAGTTGACTGAGCAATTATTCTCTGGGAGGCGTGAATACGATAGGACGACATTTCTTCGCGAGTTGGTGGTAACAGCCAATCTGAAGGCGTTCGAGCGATACCGGCTCGAGCCCTACGACGGTAGCCTGATCTTGATCGCGTCGGCCGAGCGCCCGCTCGCTGAAACGGCCGACCCTCGCCTCACCTGGCTCACGATGGTGCGTCGCGGCTGCACAATTCACCAGATCCCATTAGAAGACACTGACTCGCTTCTCAAATCGCCTTATGTCGAATCGGTGGCCGATCACCTGAACGAAGCCTTGGCGCCGACTGCGGTGATGGCGGCGCGACCATGAAGCTGATCCTCGCACTATTCCGGAAGTCGGGTCGACGCTTGTTGCTGCTGGCGGGCTTGGGCGCACTCGGCGGGCTATCGACCGCGGGCCTCCTGGCGCTCATCAACGAAGTTCTGAAGCGCCATTCCACGGCACCCATCCTCGTGGCGGGCTTCGCCAGCGTGTTGATCCTCAAGCTAGCCTCGTCCTTCGCCTCGAAGCTCGTCCTGATCCGGTTTGCTCAAGACACCCTCCTCGACTTATCGCTAGGGCTCTCGGAAAAAGTGCTCAGAACCCCACTCCGCCGGCTGGAGCTGATCGGCACGGGGCGGATTTTCGCCGCGATGACCGACGATATCGCAATCCTGTCGGCCGCCATCATGGCGATTCCCACGCTCACATTACAGGGCGCGATCATTGTCGGTTGCTCTGGCTATCTCGCCTGGGTATCGCCCCGCAGCTTCCTGGCTTCGCTCGTCGTCGCCGGCATTGGTGCCTTCGCGTACAGAATTCTCTTGCGAAGGGCTCGCAAGGCGGTCCGGCGGGCACTCGAGAGCCGCGACCGCCTGTTCGAACGATTCCGCATGCTGACCGATGGCATCAAGGAATTGCAGCTCAACGCGTCCCGGAGCCGGGTCTTCCTTGATCACGACATGGGAAGTATTGTCGCGTCGGTACGCGAGCAGAATATCATCGCAACGACGCAGTATACGATCGCGGAAGCCTGCAGCCAGGCGTCCCTCTACGGACTCTTGATGGTGCTGCTGTTCGTCCTGCCAGGATCGAACTGGCTGAGCTCGGGTGAGATCACGACGTTCGTGATCGCGGTGATCTACTGCATGACGCCCGTCTGGGGAATTCTCGGATCGTTGCCGGCATTGAACCTTGGGTATTCGGCCTGGGAGCGGCTGGAAGAGATCGGCGGCTCGCTGGATCGGGAGACTCCCGTGTGCCTGGAAGCTGTTGCGCCGCGGGTCTCCCCGCCCGAGATCCGGTTCGAAGGGGTCTGTTTCACTTACGGTAGAAACCGGAGGGGCGACGGCGGATTCACCCTGGGGCCCTTGAGCCTGGAGCTCGGGCGTGCCGAGCTCGTGATGGTGATCGGCGGCAACGGAAGCGGCAAATCGACCTTCGCGAAGCTGCTGACCGGCCTTTACGCTCCAGACTCGGGGCGGATCATGGTCGACGGCCTGAGCATAACGTCGGCAAGCGCCTACCGCGAAATGTTCTCGGCGGTCTACTCCGATTTTTATTTGTTCGAGCGGTTGTATCAATCCGCCAATCCCGATTTGCTCGCGCGGGTCGCAGTACCTGGAAGAGTTTCAGCTCGAAAAGAAAGTGTTTTTGCGCGGCGACGCGTTTTCGACGACGGCGCTCTCGCAAGGGCAGCGGAGAAGGCTGGCGCTCGTGGCAGCCTACCTGGAAGACCGCCCCATCTATGTTCTCGACGAGTGGGCTGCCGACCAGGACCCCAGCTTCCGTCGCGTGTTCTACGAGGGACTCCTACCTGACCTGAGGGCGCGGAACAAGACCGTCGTCGTGATCACCCACGACGACCGCTACTTCCACCTGGCGGACCGGCTCATCAAGCTCGACTGCGGTCGGATCGCCGATCCCCGCGAACCGCTCTGGGAGTTGAGCAATCGCAGTTCGAGCTTGGTTCTGGAATGAAACAGGGTTTTGCTTGACCGGAGCCTGATGGTGAACACAGATTACCTGGTTCGTCCGCGCCCAAGCCGACGGCACGCACGCGCATGTTCGCTTTTCCGCACGCGGGTGTCGGCGCTTCTGCGTATCGTGGATGGGCCGAGAACATGGATGGGGAAATTGATCTCTGTTACATCCAGTTGCCCGGTGCGAGAATCGCATCGGGGAATCACCGTTCACGGCATTCGGGCAGCTCGCCGGCGCTCTGGCCACTGCACTGGCCCCTTGGGTGGACCGCCCCTACATTTTCTACGGGCACAGTTTCGGCGCGATCGTCGCCTTTGAGATCGCGCGCGAGCTGCGCCGCCGCAGATTCGCGGAGCCGGAGCATCTCTTTGTCTCCGCCGGCCGCGCACCGCACTTGCGGTGGCCCCATCCGCCCATCGGACAACTCACCGTCAGGGACCTGCTGCGCGAAGTTCACCGCCGTTACGGCGCCGTGCCTGCTGAAATCCTCGAAGATGTCGAGCTTCAGGAACTGTTCGTGCCGGCTCTGCGAGCAGACCTGACGATGCTTGAAACATATCATTACACGCCGGAACGACCGCTCGGGTGCGGGATCACCGTATTCGGTGGGCGCCAGGACTGCATGGTCGACACGGCCGCGCTCGATGGCTGGCGCGACCACACTTCGGGCGAGTTTCAAGTCCATCGGCTTGAAGGCGGCCATATGTTCTTGCAAACCGCGCGTGCGTGGCTCCTGGAATCCATCTCCTCCACGCTTGCCGCGGACTTCGAATGGCGAGCCCGGACCGCGGGCGGGAGGATGATCGATGCTTGAGCCTTCGCAGCGGGGAGGCCGTTTGTGACCGCAATGCGCGACCGCATTGAATCCCTCTCGCCCAGCGCGCTGGCGCTGACTCGACGCTCGAGCTCGATGCGAAACTGCAAGAGATCGAAGGGCGGCGTCCGGAGCCGATCGCCATCGTGGGAATCGGCTGCCGGATTCCTGGATGCGCCCCCGGCCCGGAGGGGTTCTGGAGCCTGCTCGCCAACGGGCGGGATGCCGTCTGCGAGGTTCCGGCGGACCGCTGGGATATCGACCGATATTACGATCCCGATCCGGATGCACCGGCACGAATCTCCACCCGCTGGGGTGGCTTCCTGGAAGGACCCGTCGGGGCGTTCGACGCGCTCTTCTTCGGGATCTCTGGCCGGGAAGCGGTCAGCATGGACCCGCAGCATCGCCTGCTGCTGGAGGTGGCGTGGGAGGCGATTGAAAACTCCGGCCATGATCCGCAAAGGCTGGCCGGATCACAGACCGGCGTCTACGTCGGCATCTCCACGACCGATTACCATCACCTGCTCTTGACGCGCGGTCCGCACGCCATTGACGCCTACACCGCCAGCGGCTCCGCGCACAGTATCGCCGCGGCCAGGATCTCTTATGTTCTCGACCTGCGGGGCCCGAACCTGGCCATCGACACGTCTTGCTCGTCGTCGCTCGTTGCCGTGCACACGGCCTGCCAAGGATTGTTGAACGGCGATTGCACGGTGGCGCTCGCGGGGGGCGTGAACATGCTATTGTCCCCGGAGGTGTCGATCGCACTGTCGCGATCGCACATGATGGCCGCCGATGGCCGGAGCAAGGCATTTGACGAGCGCGCCGACGGTTTCGTTCGCGGCGAAGGATGTGGCATCGTCGTGCTGAAACGGCTCTCCGACTGCGCAGGCCGATGGTGACACTGTCCTGGCACTGATCCGCGGCACGGCCGTCAATCAGGACGGCCGCTCCAACGGCATCACGGCCCCGAGCGGTCCGGCCCAGGAGTCGGTGATCCGTGCCGCACTGGCCAGGCGCGGGTCGCGCCCGAGGAGATCGACTATGTGGAAGCGCACGGCACAGGCACCGCGCTTGGCGACCCCATCGAAGCCCATGCCCTGGCCGCCGTACTGGGCACCGGTCGATCGGCTCCGCTCCTGGTCGGGTCTGTGAAGGCCAACCTGGGCCACCTCGAGGCCGCGGCAGGAGTCGCCGGACTGATCAAGGTCGTGCTGGCTCTGCACCATGGCGTGATCCCACCCCAGTTGCACTTCCGACGCTTGAATCCCCATATCGACTGGTCGGGAGCTTCGATCGAGGTCGCGGTTGCGGGTTGTGAGTGGTCGCGTGGCGGGCGGCCGCGTCGCGCGGGTGTGAGCTCGTTCGGTTTCAGCGGCACCAACGCGCACCTGGTGGTCGAGGAGCCTCCCGAGCCGGCGCCGCGGTCCGGGATGCCTCGGTCGATGTACGTTCTGCCGCTTTCGGTGCGCACCGATTCGGCGCTCCGCGAGCTGGAAGAGCGGTACGCTGTGCAGGCCGTGGCCGGCGAGCCGGACGTGGTCGATCTGTGCTACACGGCGGGGGCCGGCCGGTCTCATTTCGCCGTCCGCGCCGCCTACGTTGCCGGCTCTGCCCAGGATTTGCAACAGAAGCTCCGCCGCGGCGACGCCGCAGCCCGAGGCCGTTTCGAGCGGCCGCCGGAGGTCGTCTTCCTGTTCACCGGGCAGGGGGGGCAATACGCCGGTATGGGCCGCGACCTCTACGTGTCGGAGCCCGCATTCCGTCGCGTGATCGACGAGTGCGACGCTTACGACCTTCTTTACGGCCCGACGTCCGGAATGCGGCTGGACGACACGCGGTTCGCCCAGCCGGCGCTATTTGCTCTCCAGTGTGCTCTGGCGGCGTTGTGGCGGAGCTGGGGAGTGCAGCCGACGGCCGTGCTCGGACACAGCGTGGGCGAGTACGCCGCTCTGTGCGTGGCCGGCGCCTGCACCTTGTCTGACGGGCTGCGGTTGGTCAGTGCCCGTGGCCGGCTGACGGGGGGGCTGCCCGCGGGCGAGGGGGCCATGGCCGCAGTACTGGCGCCGGCCGAGGCGGTGCGGGCGGCCGTCGAACCGCTGGGGCGATGGTTGTCGATCGCAGCGGTGAACGGTCCCGAGAGTGTGGTGATTTCCGGGCGACTCGCGGAGCTGGAGGCGGTCTGCGAGCGGTTCGCGGTGGGAGGATACCGCGTTGCGCGGTTGCGAGTCTCGCACGCATTCCACTCGCCGCTCATGGAAGGGGCCGCCCGGGCGCTGGCGGAACAGGCCGGCACTGTGGCTTTCCATGAGCCGGAGGTGCCTCTGATCTCGACGGTGACGGGCGAGTCGGTCGGCTCTCAGGAGCTATCGCGTGCGGACTACTGGCGCCGGCAGGTGCGAGACGGGGTGCAATTCGAGCGCGCCATGGAGGCGGTCAAGAGCTGCGCGGTCTTCGTCGAGATCGGTCCGGGCTCGACGCTCTTGGGTCTCGGCCGAGAGTTGATCAGCGGAGAAGAGCGCGTGTGGGCGCCATCGATCCGGCGGAACCGTGATGACTGCGACCAGATGGCCGAGAGTCTGTCCGCGCTCTACGCGAGGGGCGCCGCGGTGGACTGGGGTGCGTATCACGCCGATCGTGGCGGTCGCCGCGTGTCGCTGCCCACCTACCCCTTCGAGCGTCAACGATACTGGCTCGACACCCCTCCCGCGCCCGCGACGGCACCGAGCTCGAAGAGCACGTTGCTCGGCACACGCGCTGCCACCGCGCTGCCGCTTTACGAAGGCATCGTAGACCTCGATAACTCCCCATGGATCCGTGACCACCGCGTGGGCGGTGTCGTCGAGCTGCCCGTGGCCGCTTACATTGAAATCGCAATCGCCCTCGCCGCCGAAGAGCAGCATCTGAAGCGGGTGTCGGTGGCCGATCTGCGAGTCTCGGAACCGCTACGACTGACCGAGAACCGTCACTTGCAGACGGTCCTCTTGCCGGGCGAGTTCCAGATCTGCAGCCTTTCCAGCGAGGGTCGCTGGATCTTGCATGCTTCAGGCAAGCTGATCGGTGCGCCCGGACCGGACGCGTCTGATCTCGCGGCGGTGCGAGCTCGTGTCCACGACGAATACCCGGTCGATTCGTTCTACGAGCAACTGGCTCAGCGAGGCATCGATCTGGGACCTTCTTGCCGTACTATCCGTGCCTTGTGGCGAGGCAATGGCGAAGCGCTGGGTGAGATTCTGATCCCGGACGGTGCTGGAATCCTTGATTCCTGTTTTCGCGTGCTCGAAGCGGCCAGATTGTCTGACTCGACCGATTCCACCGTCGCTCTCGCCGTGCAGCGAATGACCGAGTTTCGAGTTTTCGCACCGCTATCGGACCGCGTCGTCGTTCACGCTCGTTGTGAGAATCGGAACGTCGCCGCTTTGCGGATCTTCTCCGCGGACGAAGGGCTGCTGGCCGAAGCCGTTTCTGTCCATATGGCTTCGATAGATATCGAGCCACGGGCGCCCCAAGATTGGTTCTACCGCCTCGAGTGGCAGGAGCGGCCCGGCACCGTCACTGCCGCGGGCGCCCTTGCAACGGATCCGACCTTGATCAGGCGCGTCGAGCAAGAGTCGCAACGATTAGTGCGTATGCATGGATTATCTCGCTACGACGATCTGGCGCCGCAGTTGGACCGTGTATGCGCCGCATACGTCGACGCGGCTCTCGCCGAGGTGCCCGAACCTCCCGCCCGGCGATACGAGCGTCTATACAAGCGTCTGCGCCGATGCTGGCAGAAGATGGTGCTCTCACTCCGATGGACCCGGACCAGGAATGCTCGCGGCTGGCAGGCGAGTTCCCGCAGTTCCGCGGCGAGATCGCGCTCCTGGGCCTTTGCGGCCCTCAGCTATCCCGTGTCTTCCGCGGCGTGATCGACCCGGTGGAACTCCTGGGCGAGGCGCTCGACACGCTCGAGCAGATTTACATCGAATCGCCCGGTGCCAAGGTCTTGAACGGCATGGCACGGGCTGCCGTCGAGGCCGCCCTGGGTCGTATCGCGACTGACCGCATGGTGAAGGTACTCGAAATCGGGGCAGGCACCGGCGGCACCACGTCAATCCTGCGCCTGCGCTTGCTGGCCGCGCCGCCCAGTATATGTTCACGGACATCTCTCCCTTGTTCCTGGCCAAGGCCCGAGAACGTTTTCGGGAGTACCCGTTCTTCCGCTTCTCCACACTCGACATCGAACATCCGCCGAACGTTGCCGATCGCTACGATATTGTGGTGGCAGCCAACGTGGTGCACGCCACAACGGACTTGCGTCGCACGCTCGACCATATCCGCGAGCTGACGGCGCCCTCCGGGCTGCTCTTGCTGATCGAGGGTACGCGACCGGAGCGCTGGGTCGATCTCACCTTCGGCTTGACGGAAGGTTGGTGGAAGTTCCACGACCACGAGTTGCGAGTCGACTATCCGCTGCTCTCGCGCGACGGTTGGCTTCGTCTGCTGGAGAGCCGAGGCTTTTCGGCTGCTGCTGTACAGCCCGCACCGGAATCGCAGCAGGTGCTAATCTTTGCCCGGGCGCCTGCTCGAAAAGCGCCGTGTATCCTCGTCTCCGCTCCTGAAAGCGAACTCTCGAGCGCCTTCGCTGCCAACTGCGCCGGCCTAACCGTCGTTTCCAGCGCGTCAGAACTGGAGCGGAAACTCGTCGCGCAGGCGGATGTGGTGGTCGATGCGATCTCAAGGAAGTGCTTTCTGCCCGAGATTCTGCGGGTCGCCAGGTTAAGCGGCGCTTCCGCGCGCGTTCGGCTCGTGACGAGCGGCGCGCACGCACTTGGCGACGAGCCGGCGTCTCCGGAGCAGGCCGTCCACTTGGGCCTGGCACGGGTCGCCGCGCTCGAGCATCCCCATTTCTGGGCCGGTGCTCTCGACTTTGCTTCGAACGCCACTTCGTCCGAGATCGTCGCCGCCGTTCTCGATGAGTTGTCGAGCGGCTCGAACGAGGATCAGATCGCATTCCGCTCGGGCCGCCGCTACGTGCTGCGTCTGGTTCGCGACTCGATGGTGCCTCAAATTACGCCCACGTTCCGGGGCGATGGAGCCTACGTCATTACCGGAGGCCTTGGCGAGCTGGGACGGAGGACCGCGGAATGGTTCGTCCGCCATGGCGCTCGCCAGTTGGTCGTGGTAGGGCGGACCGCCGAGCAGGATTCCCCGGCGGTCGCTGCTCTCGAACGACTGGGGGCGGTCGTCAAGGTCGTGGCGATCGACATCGCCGCGAGTGACGCGGTTACCGCGATCCGATCAGCACTCGCCGGCGTGCCAGTTCGTGGTATCGTGCATGCGGCGGCGGTATTCGACAACACGCCCCTCGTCGAGCTCACACAGGCAACCCTCGATGCTGTGCTCCGTCCCAAGCTCGGCGGCGCCCTCAATCTCCTCCAATTCAGCGACGACGGGGCGATCGATTTCATCGTCTTCTTCTCCTCGACTATCGGAGCGTTCGGTGCGCGCGGGATGGGGGCCTACGCAGCAGCGAACGCGGCACTGGACGCCGTTGCCCACTGCGCCCGCAGACGCGGAATCCCGGTCATGTCAATCAACTGGGGAAGCTGGGAACAGATGCGCGGCACTTCGGAAGAGGAGCGCGAGTCATTTCTGCGCAAGGGGGTGCCGCCCATGCCGCGGGAGCTGGCACTGGCTGCACTCGGTGCTCTCATCGCCGCCCGTCGTAACCAGGAGGTCGTCGCCAATATTGAGTGGACCGCGCTCAAGGCGGTGTACGAAGCGTGGCGCCCTCAGCCGATGTTTGAGCTCGTCTCCCCGAGCGTGCTTGAGCCGGAATCGAGTCCACCGCCGACGGTATGTCAGGAGCTCGCGAAAATCCTCGCCGACGTACCTCCAGCCGAGAGGCTCGACTGCACAATCACGGCTGTCCGGACCGTAGCGGCGGGAGTACTCGCACTGCGACCCGACGAAGTGGATCCTGCCCTCGGGCTCTTCGAGATGGGAATGGATTCTCTGATGTCGGTCGAGCTGAAACGACGTCTCGAGGCCCTTTCGGGCCGCAGGCTGCCCTCGACATTGACGTTCAATTATCCGAACGTACGAGCACTGGCGGTTTTTCTGTTAGACGTGCTGGGGCTGGCACCAGGTTTGAATCCGGCAGGAGCCGCGACCGCCGCGTCGTTGTCGCAGACAACTACCGACGAGCGTGAAGGTCTTTCTGAGCGCGAGCTCGCCCTGCTGCTCGTCCAGGCCATCAAATCGACAACGTGAGTTATGAACGAGAGCACCGCTGATCACCGCCTCCTTCTGCTCCAAGCCCTTCAGGCAGTCGAAGGGATGAAGAACCGCCTCCGCGCTTCAGAGCAAGCTGCCACCGAGCCGATTGCCATCGTGGGTGCCGGCTGCCGCTTCCCCGGCGCCGAGAACGGCCTCGACTCTTACTGGGAGGTTTTGGCGCAGGGGCGAGACGTGGTACGCGAAATCCCGCCGTCACGTTGGGCCTCGCAGACACAGCTCCCGCACGAGGGTGTTTGGTACGCCGGCCTCCTCGATGCCATCGATCGGTTCGACCCGCTCTTTTTCGGGATCTCGGCACGCGAAGCTGCCGTCATGGACCCTCAGCATCGCATGGTTCTCGAGACGGCATGGGAGGCGCTCGAGAACGCCGGTCAGAGTTTCGGCAGCCTGCCGGGATCGATCACGGGCGTTTTCATCGGGATTACCGGCTCCGATTACGCCCAGATCATCCACGATACGGGCAAGGACTTGCGCGAGCTCTACACAGCCACTGGCAACGCGAGCAACGCGGCCGCGGGCCGGCTGTCGTTTGTGCTCGGCCTGCGGGGACCGAGTGTATCCGTCGACTCCGCCTGTTCGTCTTCATTGGCGGCGATTCATCTGGCATGTCAAAGTTTGCGCACCCACGACTGCCGCATGGCCCTTGCCGGGGGCGTCAACGCTCTCATATCGCAAGAGCCGTTTCTCTATTTTCTGAAATCGGGCCTGATGGCTGCTGACGGCCACTGCAAGCCGTTCGACGAACTCGGCGACGGTTTCGTGCGCGGCGAAGGCTGTGGGGTGGTGGTGCTCAAGCGGCTCTCTGACGCGGTCGCCGACGGCGACCGCATCCTGGCGCTCATCCGGGGTTCGGCCGTCAATCACGACGGCCGCTCGAGCGGTTTAACCGTCCCCAACGGGCCGGCTCAGGAGGCGGTCATCCGTGCCGCCCTGGAGCGGGCCGGGCTCCAACCCCATGAGATCGACTACGTCGAGGCGCACGGCACGGGCACTTCGCTGGGTGACCCGATCGAAGCAAACGCACTGGCGACCGTCCTGGGAAGCGGCCGCTCGGTTCCGCTGCTTGTCGGGTCAGTCAAGGGCAACCTGGGACACCTGGAAGCGGCAGCGGGAGTTGCCGGCTTGATCAAGGTCGTGCTGGCATTGCAGCATGGCTTGATCCCACGCCAGTTGCACTTTGATCGTCTCAACCCCCACATCGACTGGTCCGGTCGGTCGATCGAGGTCGCAGACTCAGCTCGGCCTTGGTCCCCGGGCGTTCGGCCGCGCCGCGCGGGCGTGAGCTCGTTCGGCTTCAGCGGGACGAACGCTCACGTGGTGCTCGAGGAGCCGCCGCCCGCCGCGCAGCGGTCAGGGACGCCTCGGTCCGTTCACGTTCTGCCTCTGTCGGCACGCACCGACTCGGCTCTGAGCGAGCTTGAGCGGCGGTACGCCACCCTGGCCGGGTCGGGCGAGCCGAACCTGGCTGACCTGTGCTACACGGCCGGGACCGGCCGGTCTCATTTCTCGGTCCGCGCGGCCTATGTTGCGGGATCGGCCGAGGAGTTGCAGCAGAAACTCCGCGACGGCGCCCCGCCGGCGACCGGCCGAACCCCGGCGCCGGGTGACGCCAAGGTTGCCTTCCTGTTCAGCGGCCAAGGCGCAGTATCCCCAGATGGGGCGCCAGCTCTACGACACCGAGCCCGTCTTCCGCCAGGCAATCGACGACTGCCGGGCGTACGACTTGCTGTATGGCAGCGCGGCCGACCAACCTGACCAGACGGAGTTCACGCAGCCGGCCCTCTTTGCGCTCCAGTACGCTCTGGCGACTCTCTGGCAAAGTTGGGGCGTCGGTCCGACCGTTGCGCTGGGCCACAGCGTTGGGGAATATGCGGCCGCCTGTGTCGCGGGCGTCATTTCTCTGGCCCAGGGGCTGGAGCTGATCTCCGCGCGAGGCCGGTTTATGGGTGAATTGCCCGCTGCCGGTGCCATGGCGGCGATCCTGGCGCCGGAACCGTCCGTCCGTGCCAGGTTGACCACGGGAGTGTCGATCGCCGCCATCAACGGACCGGAGCAGACCGTCATCTCTGGGGCAATTGCCGAGGTCGAGTCAATCTGCGCGGCGTTCCAGGCCGCTGGTACGCCCGTCAAGCGGCTGCGGGTGTCCCATGCGTTCCACTCGGTCCTGATGGAGCCGATCGCCGAGAGTTTTGGGCAGCTTGCCGCGACAATCGACTTCCAGTCGCCGCGGTTGAGACTGATCTCCAGCGTGACCGGCCGTGCGGCGACGCTGGCGGAACTCTCCCAGGCAAGCTACTGGCGGCGTCAAGTACGCGAGCCCGTGCAATTCCACGAGGCGGCAAAACAACTGGCCGGGTGCGAGCTATTCGTGGAAATCGGCCCGGGCTCGACACTGCTCGGATTGGGCCAGGCGGTGATTGGTGGGCCAGGCCAGGTGTGGGTCCCCTCGATCCGCCGCTCCAAGCCCGACGGTCGGCAGATGGCCGAGAGCCTGGCGGAGCTCTACGCGCGGGGCGTGGACGTCGACTGGGCTCGGTATCACCAGGGACGGGGCTGCCGCCGCATCGGCCTGCCCACGTATCCGTTCCAGCGCCGGCGGTACTGGATCGAAGACCACCCGGCACTTGCCGATCGACGGCCAAGCCAGGGGCACCCGTTGCTTGGCGAGCGGATCGACGTGGCCGGTGGCACGTCACTTTGGCAGACTCAGCTCAGCATTGCCACCTATCCTTGGATCGCCGATCTCCGCGTGCACCAGGAGACCTTTCTGCCCATGACGGTCTACCTGGAAATGATGGCCGCGGCCGCCGAATGTCACCTAGCGGACATCGTTCTTCTCGAGCCGCTCGCCATGGTACAGGATCCGGTCTCGGTTCAGATCATTGCCAAGGAAGCCAAGCTTGAGTTCTATAGTCGGCAGGACGACTCCTGGACACTTCATGCTTCAGCGCAGCGCACGCCCGCTCAGCCGCAAACCGCCGCGCCGCTTCCCGACACCACCGCGCCGACGTTTGACGGCCTGCACCTGCTCGGTTCCGAATCGTGTCCGGCGCCGGGGTCCGCGAGGCTTGACGTGCACGAGTTTTACGAAGACCTGAAACAGCGCGGCCGCGAGCTGAACCCGGCCTTGCGTTTGATCGAGTCCCTGCACCGCGGCAAGAATACAGCCGTTGCGAGAATCCGCTGTCTGCCCGCGATCGGCTTCCCCATGCACCCCGCCTGCCTCGACGCGGGCGTACTGGTCCTCACCGCCGCGATGCCGCCCGGCACCGAGTCGCATTCCGTGGTCGGAATCGAGCATTTCATGGTCTCCCAAGCGGCGTCGGATCGCGTCTGGGCGCACGCACGACTGATCGACCAGAACTCCGATGCGATTCAGGCGGAGATCACCATCTTTGACGACACCGGCATGCTCTTGGCTCAGCTCCAAGGCCTGGAACTCCGGCCGCACGGCCGCACCGGCAAGGTCATAGAGACCGTCCGGAAGCCGCAGACCGGGCCCAATCTGAGATCCATCGCCGCCGCTGTGCGCAAGCATGTAGCCGCCGTCTGCCTCGAGCAAGACGTACCCGCAGCGCGGCGGCTGGCGCTGGAGGTCGATCGGCTCTCGACGGCCGCGATCGTCAATGTGCTGCCGCCACTGACTGTGGGACGACGCTATCGCACCCTGGACTTGGCGCAGACCTGCGGCGTCGTTGAGCACCAGCGCCGGCTCTTCACCCGCCTGCTCGAGATCCTGGTAGAGGATGGTCTGTTGCGCCGCGAGGGTGACGAATGGATATGCACAGAAGCGGTACCGCGCGGTCCGCTTGACTATCAGCCCGTGTTCCGGTGCTTCCCCAGTTTCGAGCTGCAGATCACGCTGCACCAGCGCTGTGCCGAGAACCTGGCCAAGCTGCTGCGGGCCGAGGTCGAACCGCTCGAGCTGCTGTTCCCCGATGCCGAGCGTCTGTATCGGGAATCTCCCGAAAATCGGGCGGCCAGTGTGTTGCTTGCCGAAGCCGTCCGCAGCCTGCTTGCAGCGCAGCTCGGTGCGCGTCCTCGAAATCGGAGCGGGCACCGGCGCCTCAACCGATCTTCTGCTGCCGCTCTTTTCGCCGGAATCTACTGAATACACCTTTACCGATGTCTCTCCGCTCTTTTGTATTCGCGCACGTGAGCGATTTGCGAATTACCACTTCGTCCGCTATGCAACCCTGGACATCGAGAAAGACCCATTACAAATGGGCTTCGCCGCAGATCAGTACGACCTCGTGATCGCTGCCAACGTACTGCACGCAACGTCCGACTTACGGCAGGCTCTGCGTCACGTGCGGCGATTGCTGGCCCCTGACGGCGTGCTCTGTCTCCTGGAAGTGACGAAGCCGGACCGCGGGGTCGATCTCACGTTTGGCACGACCAACGGCTGGTGGCGATTCAACGACCTCGATCTGCGCGATTACCCGCTGCTTTCCGCCGATCGCTGGCCGGTGCTGCTGGAGCAAGAACACTTCATGGGGCCCGAGGTCATCGAAGGCGCGCCGATGGCCGTTTTGCTCGCGTCGGCCGGCAAAACCCAAACTGGGAACCGATCGCCGGCGCTGACCGATCGAGAGCTCGATCGAGAGCGCCCGGCCATCGCCCGGCCGAGTGACGCTGCCACACAGGACCGGATTCTCACCGCGCCGCCGCACCTGCGGCGCGAAGCCATCGAAGGATACCTCCGCGAGACACTGGCGAGCGTGACCGGCTTTGCGCCATCAGCCATCGAGATCTGTCAGCCCGTGACCGAGCTCGGCGTTGACTCTCTGATGGCACTTGAGATGAAGAACCGGGTCCACGCCGTGATGAGCGTGTCGCTGCCGATCGTTCGTTTCCTGGAAGGAAAGAACATCGAGCAACTCGCCGCCGAGCTGGATGCCGCTCTCGCCGACAACAGGACCCAAGAGATCACCGATCGCGAGATGCTTGCACGGGTGGACGTCCTCAGCGAAGCGGAGGTGGATGCAGCCCTCGCTCGGTTTCTCGGGGACGCAACCTGATGGGCACTTTTTTTCCGTCGATCTGGCAACAGCGGTCACCGGGGCTCTGACCTCAATCGCGGTGTACGAGCGCCAGGTCTCTGAACCGGACATTCGGCTTTGAATCCACCTTCCGCGCCACTCACTGTCGAAGAGAAGCGCAGCTTGCTCAGAAAGCTGTTGCGGAAAAGGGTCGAAAGCGACCGGTACCGGCTGTCGTACGGCCAGCGCGCCTTGTGGTTTCTGGAACGCCTCTCGCCTGGGTCCGCGTCGTACAACGTCGCAATCCCCGCGCGTGTCGTGCCGTCTTTGGACGTCAGCCGTCTTGAGGGCGCCCTGCTCAAAGTGATCGCCCGCCACGACGCACTCCGCGCCGTCATTTGTGGGGACCCGAGCGACCCATGGCAAGAGCCAGCCGCAGCCCTGCCAACCGTACAGGTGTGCGATGCACACCACCTTTCGCCGGCGGAACTCCTCGTCGCCGTCGAAGCGGATTACCGGCGGCCCTTTTCGCTCGACGCCGATCCGCCCGTTCGTGTTTCCGTTTACCGCGCCACCGGTCATGACGTGCTTCTGCTCAACCTGCACCACATTGTTTGCGACGCACGTTCTTTGCACGTGTTCTTCGAGGAGCTCTGCACGACCTACGATGGCTCGCCTCTACCTCCCTTGACCTCCCTTTATCGCGATTTTGTCGCGTGGCAACGCGACATGGTCGCCGGACCGCAAGGCCGGGCGCTGGAAAGGTACTGGACGACTCAGCTCGCTGGTGAGCGACCTGCGCTGCGGCTGCGCCTGGCCCGGGTGCGTCCGGTCCGGCCTTCGTTCACCGGCGGCTTCGTTCCATTGTCGGTCGATCCGGATCTGGTCGATGGCTTGCGCGCCTTCGCGCACAATAACCGAACGACGCTTTTCAGCGTGCTGCTCCTCGCTTGGAGCACGCTCCTGGCCCGAGAATCCGGGCAAGCGGAAGTGATTGTCGGGACACCCGTGTCAGGCCGCACCCGACCGGAATGGGACTCGCTTATCGGTCTCTTTGTCAATGTGTTGCCGTTGCGAGTGCGCGTCGATTCAGGGCGATCGTATGCGTCTCAGCTTACCGCGGTCACGGAGACAGTGCGCGATGCGCTCGAACATCAGGATTACCCGCTCTCGCTCATCGTGGAGCGACTGAGACTCCGGCGTGACGCCGGTTTCGCTCCGCTTTTTCAGACGATGTTGAACGTCCAGCGCGTCCCCCGTGTTCCGGGCATTGCCGGTCTGTTCGAGGTTGGGTCATCCGCCTGCGTGCGTTTCGGCGATTGCCGCCTCGAGCCCTTCTCGATTGTCCAGCAGGTCGGGCAATTCGACTGGGTACTCGAGCTCGGTGAATTCGAGCGGAGCCTGCATGGGAACCTGAAGTACAGCGATGACGTGGGCACGATCGAGGACGCAGCGCGCCTCGCCAGACTGTTTCTTTCCCTGCTTCGGGAAATCATTCTGATTGCGGATGAGCGCGAGGAACTGGCGTTCTGACGATGTGATATCCTGCTTGTGGGTGCATGACCAGGAAATGAACCGAAACATCCACTGGGCCGGCAAGCTAATGGTTTGGCGTGTTCGCAAGAGATTTGGGAGAAAGAGCTTAAAATGATCAACGTTGGAATATGTGGAATTGGCTTCATGGGCATGATCCACTTCCTGGCTGCACAAAGGGCCACAGGGGTGCGGATCCTCGCGCTGTGCAGCCGCGACCCCAGAAAGCTCGGCGGAGACTGGACGAGCATCCAGGGGAATTTCGGGCCGCGGGGTACGCAGATGGATCTCGCAGGGGTTTCCGGACACGGTGACTTCCAATCGCTCTTGAACGACGAACGGATCGATCTGGTCGACCTGTGCGTCCCCAACGACTCGCATGCCTCGATGGCGATCCAGGCACTCGAGGCTGGCAAACACGTTCTGGTCGAGAAGCCGATCGCTCTGACGACGGCGGATGCCGATCAGATGGTGGCTGCTTCGAGAGCGTCGGGCAAGCTGCTCATGGTCGGCCACGTTCTGCCGTTCTTCCCCGAGTTCGCGTTCGCACTTGAGGCGGTAAAATCTCGACGATATGGTCGGTTGCGAGCGGCGCATTTCCTGCGGGTGATCGCAAAGCCCGACTGGTCCAGCGGCATTGCCGATCCCGAGCGAAGCGGCGGCCCGGCCGTCGATCTGCATATCCACGACGCGCATTTCATCGCTCTCCTCTGCGGAACGCCCCGGGCCATCCATTCGCGTGGTGTTGTCGAAAACGGCGCCGTGGTTCACCTCAACACCCAGTATCTTTATGAGACCGAGAACCTGGCCGTTTCGTGCACCTCCGGCGCAATCAGCCAGGCGGGCCGACCGTTCGCACACGGATTCGAGCTCTATTTCGAGGCCGCAACGGTGGTCTTCGAGTTTGCAAATCTCGCCGGCGAGCCGCATGTGGCCATGCCTCTTTCGGTCATTTTGCCTGACGGGACCGTGCAGCGACCGGCACTGGGATCGGGCGATCCGATCGACGCTTTCGCGCAAGAGCTTACTGCCGCAGCCCTTGCGGTGGAATCCGGCTCTCAAACGCCAGACCTTTCCGGCGAGCTGGCCCGACAGGCTCTGAGGATTTGCCTGGCGGAAATCGAAAGCGTCAAGACCGGGAAGCTGATCATTCTCGCATGAACGATCGCGCGCCGTTCTTCGCACTTAATCGCGAAACTTTGCGGGTGAAGCCGATCCTTTCTGTTAAGACAATTTCTCAAGCGCGAGGCTTTTTTTTCCGATTCCGAGAAGAGGACGGGGACGTCCCGACATCGGGCGCAAGTCAAGGAGAGACCCAGATGATGCTGACCGTTTCGGAGCAGATCCACCCGACGGCCGTCATCGATCCCGAAGCAATCCTGGCCGCCGACGTGCAGGTCGGGCCCTACGTGATCATCGACGGACCGGTCGAGATCGGGCCGGGTTGCGTGATCGAGGCTCATGCCTGTCTCTGCGGCCCGATGGTCATGGGTGCCAACAACTTCGTGGGGCATGGCGCGGTCCTGGGCAAAAGCCCTCAGCACCGCGGCTACCGGGGCGAGCCGACATCCCTGCGAATCGGCGACGACAACGTGTTCCGCGAGTTCGTGACCGTCCATCGCGGCACCGCGGAAGGCCACCGAGTCACCTGGATCGGCGACCGCAACATGTTCATGATCAACAGCCACATGGGCCACGACGCCCGCGTTGGCAACGGTTGCACGGTGGTGAACAACGCATTGATCGCCGGCCACGTATCGCTCGATGACGGCTGTATCCTTTCCGGTCATACCGCCGTTCAACAACGTGTGCGCGTTGGCCGGCTGGCCATGCTGGGTGGAATGGGGTCGACGACCAAGGACATTCCTCCGTTCATCCTTCAGCACGGACAGAACTGCGTGACCGGGCTCAATATCATTGGTCTACGGTGCGCGGGGGTTCACCCCTCGGCGATCGATGGCTTGCGTCAAGCCTTCCGGATCCTCTACCGGGAGGTGCGGTTGCAATCCGCCGCGCTCGACCGTATCGACGCCGAGTTGGGAATGATCCCGGAAGTGGCCGAATTCGTCGCCTTCATCCGGGAATCCAAGGTGGGAATCAACCCCGCACGCTCGACGGAGCGGGGTCTGGGAACGGCCTGAATCGGCTGCACGCGCCGAACCACCTTCTCCGACGTGGGAGAGCCCAGAACTCGTCACCGCCGTCTAGGGCGATGGGTCATAGAATGACCTGTCGGGCTCACTCCTGAGTTCGCCCTGCGACGGTCGCGGCTTGCGAGGGGACGGCGCGGAGCTCTTCGATCGCTGCAAGAACGTCATGTCCACGCCGCCAGGATTCGACTTCAACTGACGCCGTATTCGCTCGAACTCTTCGTCGTCCAGATCTCCGTCGGCATGAGCCTGCTCAAATGCTTCGAGCAAGTCGCCGGTCAAGACTGGCTCCTCGACATCGTGAATCTCCTGCCAGAGACGGTAGGCCTTGATGAGCAATGCGACGAGCAGGCCCGAGAGCAGGATCACGGGCAGGTATCTTCTGGCGACAAACTCCCACTCGGAGAGAGCCGCGACGACCTCGACGCCGCCGTTCAGGTGGTAGATCCGCCAAAGAGTCATTGCGGGCTTGCCTCCGCAGTTGAGACGGTCGGGCCAGAGCGGTTCGATCCAGACAGCCAAGCCGCACGGTAAAGCGGCCAAGACCCCTTCATGCTCGCAGCCGCAACGGCCGTCGCGTCTTCCTGGTCCCTACGATCGGCACGTCAGCGCGCGACGGCGTTTTTTTTTACGTCGCGGCTTGAAGGAAGGACTCTCACGGTTATGATAGAGATTTTAGTGAGTGGGGCTCCGTGAGGGAATCGGCCTCAACTTCCGCTCGCCCTGTCCAACCTCAGAATCCGACTTTTCGTTATACGGAAACACGGTCCACCCATTCACGAGGAGGGGAGGTGTCATGCGAAGGCATCATCTGCACTCAGTCGGCGGATCGATTGCGGTCTTGGTCTGTCTGGCCATCTCACCCTCGGCGGCCAAGGCACAGGACTTTTTTAGCGGTGGGGCAGGTGGGGGCGGGATTCTCAGCGACCCCTTCACGTTCTATTATGCTTTCTACCTGCCGAACCAGCAGATGCAATCGCTACGGCCCAGGCCAATGGATACCATCAATCAGGCCATGGTGTCTCGTCAATACTATGCTCAGATGGATCGCACGGGACTCACCGACCCCATTTCCCCTTACTCCGACCAGAATTCCGACCCGCTTCGGCCTTACTCCAGGCAGCAGGGCCAGGAGCGCGGCGCTCGGCCATTCGTGTTCGAGACAAACCCGTCAAGTTCCGATGGCGGAGGCCCCTCGCTGTACTTTAATCGAGTCGGCAGGTACCACCCGAAATTACGGGCTGGCCGCGGGCCCAATGCGAATGTCAATAGCACGGCAATGGCACGAGCCAGCCGCTTCACGTCTCCCCGCGCAGGCAGAGGTGGTGGCGGCGGCGGCTTTGGCGGCATGGGCATGGGGGGTGGCATGGGTGGCATGGGTGGCATGGGTGGCATGGGAGGAGGTGGCATGGGTGGTATGGGTGGCATGGGAATGATGTGATCCACGCCGCGAGGAATTCCGCAGTGGCAATGCGGCCCGAGCAGTTAAGGCTGACACCCGATGAGCGAGCCGACTTGGTCGCCTATGTGGATGGTGAATTGCCAGAGGCGCATTCCCGATCGATCGCGACCAAGCTGACTCAAAGTGCCACGGCCCGCCGTGAAGTCGAGATGCTCCAGAAGACCTGGGAGCTGCTCGACCATCTTCCGCGACCGCAGGTGACCGGCCAGTTCTCCGAGAAGACGGTCTCGCATATCCGTCGCCTCGAGCTGGAGGCGCGGTCGTGGGAACCGGCCGTCGCAATCTGGTCGGCCCGAATTGCCCGCGCGATGGCGTATGTCGTGATCGCCGTGGCATGCGCCGGGCTCGGCTACACCGTCTCACGTTGGGTCTGGCCGGATCCGACAGAGCGCCTGGTTCGTGACTTGACGCTCGCCGAGCACCTCGACGAGTATTTAGAGGTCGGCACGTTCGACTTTCTGAAAGAACTGGCCGACTCCCAGAAATTCGCCGACGCCGATTAAGGTTGAGGGGGCGCGGTCGATTTCTCGCACGCGTGCGCCGGCCGGTGTTTCGATAGCTTCTGCGGCGCATCGTCGACCTGACAAAAACCCCTGCCAGCAGGCCGCCCAGCGATGAGCTTTTCCACCAAGCGCAACTTGATCCGGGTCTGGGGCGTTCCAGCCGTGACCGCTCTGGCGACGATCTTGGTCGCCGCGGCATCCGAAATGGACAGAGGCTGGGAGCGGTTACGGTCATTACCGGCAGACCGACGGCTCAAGCTGGTCGAAACCCTCAAGAAATTCGACCTGGTGTACACTCCCAAACAAAGGCAAGACCTCCGCGAGCTCGATCGCCGGATCAACGAGCTGCCGGCGGCCGAGCGGAGCTATTATTTCTCGGTGTTGCATGGCTATCACAACTGGCTCAACCAGCTACCTGAGAACAAGCAGAGCGATTTGAGCGACAAGCCCCCCGGCGAGCGGATGGCGGTGGTGAGCAAGCTGATCGCCGATTATCCGATTCCCCAGGCGACGACGTCCCGATTCATGCAGGTCGCCGACCTTGGCGAGTATTCGCCACTGGAACTCGCCGCCGTTTACAGGATCTGGCAGGCGATGCCGCCGGCGCAGCGTGAACGGATTGAACGGCTCGACGCGGTGCCGAAGCGGCAGGATGCATTGTTCCGATTTGCCGACAAGAACAGGCTGCCGCGCGAGATCAAGCCCCCGGAGCTCGACGAGTCCGCGGGGATGGCGAAAGTCGAGGAATTCCTCCGCTCTGCTCGGCGGCCGATGGTCCTGTTCCCACAATTGAAAAAGATATTGGAAACCGCGGGACCGCGCAGTGAGACAGTGCGGCGGATGACGATCAACTATTATTTCGTCGCCAATCCGCCGCACGCGGTCACGCCCGAGCGACTCGACGACTTCATGGCGGCCTTTCCGCCGTGGCTCAGAACCACGTTTGATCCCTTTCCTCCGGACGAAGCACGCCGCCGGCTGTCGATCGTCTACAGGCTGGTCTACCCTCATCCGGCGGAGATGAAGGCAGGCGAGCGGCCGCCGCCTACCAGGGCTGCGCCTGGACCGATCCCCAACCAACCCCGGCGCCGGCAGGTCCGGCCGGCAAGCCGGCCACCTCTTCAGGGGCCTCCCCTTTCTGAAGCGAGGCCGCGCTCGTGGGACGAGTCTTGCGCGAGAACGAAGACGTGCACTGGATGCGGCGGGCCCTCCAGGAGGCGGAGCGTGGCCGTGGACGGGTCGAGCCGAACCCGCTGGTCGGGTCGGTCGTGATTCGCGATGGGGAGCTCGCCGGTAAAGGCCATCACGAACGATTCGGGGGCCCTCACGCCGAGGTAATCGCACTTGCGAACGCCGGTACTGCCGCCGCCGGCGCGACTCTCTACGTGACTCTCGAGCCATGCTGTCATCACGGCAAGACGCCTCCCTGCACCGAGGCGATCCTCGCAGCGGGCATCACCCGGGTCGTCGTGGCGATGCGCGACCCGTTCCCGCAAGTCAGCGGACGCGGCCTGGATGCCCTTTCTGCGGCCGGACTCGTCGTCGAGACCGGCTGCGAAGCCCAACGGGCTAAAGCACTCAATGCTCCTTATCTGAAATGGGTGATCACCGGTTTGCCGTTCGTGACGGCCAAGTGGGCCATGACACTCGACGGCAAGACGGCCGTGCGGTCCGGAGACAGCCGTTGGATCTCCTCAGAGGTCTCCCGGAGTGTCGTCCACGAGCTGCGGGGCCGGATGGACTGCGATCCTCGTTGGAATCGGCACGATCGAAGCCGACGACCCGCTCTTGACGGCGCGACCACCCGGCCCGCGCTGCCCGGTACGGATCGTCCTTGACAGCGAAGCGCGGATACCGGTCTCGTGCCGGCTTGTCCGGACCGCCCACGAGGCACCGGTCGTGGTCGCAGTTACCGACCGCGCGACCCCGGCGCGGCGAGACCAACTCGTTCAGCTCGGTTGTGAAGTCGTCGCTTTTCCGGGTTCGGGTCGCGTCCCCATCGTCCCCTTGCTCAAAGAGCTCGGCCGTCGAGGCATGACCAACCTCCTGGTCGAAGGCGGAGGCAAAGTCGTGGGATCTTTCCTGGACGCGGGCCAGGTCGACGCCGTGGACGTTTTCATCGCGCCCATCCTGGAGGGAGGAGACCACGCCCAGACGGCAGCCCGAGGCAACGGTATTGATCGGATGCAAGACGCACTGCGCCTGCGAGAGATCGATATCAGCCAGGTTGATTGCGACGTTCGCGTCCGCGGTTGGGTCGCCCAGCCCTGGCGCAGCGCTCGCAGGATTCGGCTCCGACTGAGTGACCTTGACCGCTCGAACGGGCGATCGTTACAGTCACGGGTGATGGCACGCATCTCGCCCGGAGTGCCCGTCCGAGGTGCGCCGTGTTTGGAACACCTTGCTCCGCGATGGAGACTCGCAGGTGACCAACCAAGAGCGCGAGCCTCCAGGAATGAAAATGGCCCCCAAGGCGGTCGTGGGACGGATGAGCCTTTACCTCAGGCAGCTCGAGGCTCATCAGCGCCAGGGTCATTCCACCATCTCCAGCAGCAAGCTGGGTGAGCCGCTGTCGATCAAGAATGCACAGGTTCGCAAGGATCTGGCGTTCTTCGGCCAGTTCGGTCATCCCGGCATCGGTTATCGGATCGATGAACTGATCGAGGCCTTGCGGCACATTCTCGGGATCGACCACGAGTGGCCGCTGGCGGTTGTGGGGCTCGGCAATCTGGGCCGAGCCCTGCTCCGGTACCGCGGCTTTCGCAACCGCGGCTTTCACGTCGTCGCCCTGTTCGACAACGACCCGGCGAAGATCGGCCAGAAATACGACGGCCTGATCGTCGAGCCGATCGAGTCGCTGCGAAAAGTGGCAGCGGTCCGCAAGATCAAGCTGGCGATCCTGTGCGTTCCCACGGAAGCCGCCCAGCGCGTGGCCGACCTGCTGGTCGCCAGCGGCATCGCCGGCATCTTGAATTTCGCTCCGGTTCCCCTGATCGTGCCGGAACACGTAAACCTCGTGCCCGTCGACCTGAGCGTGCAGCTCGAAAACCTGGCCTACAAGGTTCAAAAGACTCTGGGCGAGGTCTCGACCTCGTGCGCCGGCTAGCCTTCCCGGGCGGCGGTGCAACCGATAGAATAGGCATAGCCTTACCCGGTGGTGAAACGGTATCACAACAGGTTTTGGTCCTGTTTTTCCAGGTTCGAATCCTGGCCGGGTAGCTTGAGCGGGGCTTAGCGGGCTCATCGGGTGTGCCGAGGTGGCAAAGTTAGATGAACTCGACCTGATTGACCATCTCGTCAGGCTCGCACACTTCCCAAAGCAGAACGAGGAAGTCGATGATCTCCCCGATTGTGCGGCTGGCCTTGGGGCAGTAAACGATCCCAGGGTGCTGCGTCCCGGTACGGTGGATACCCACGAAATCGCCGTCCTGGGTAAAGATGACACGACCCAAGGGCAAGGCGTAGTCAACATGCTCCGGGTCCGGTGCGCCCATCAAACCCGCCTCGGCTGTCGTCGTCACGTCAATACCGCGACGCCGCAAACCCCTGGCTATGGCCGTGGCACAGTTCTCATCCAGGTGGAAGCGTATCGTCCGGGGCATCGGCCTTCCGCGCCTTGAGCTTCTCGTGCAGACGCGATGGATGCTTTGCTCTCATCTCCTCGTACCATTCCCGTTCCGCACGGATGTCGGCGTTCACCTCTTCCCTGTGGTCGTGGTAGTAAGCGAGCGCCGCGTAGACGCCGGCCAGGGTCAGGTGGGGATATTCGGAGACAATCTGCTGGGGCGTCATCGCCTGCCGCTCATGCATGACAACGACGTGCTTCACCTGAATCCGGCTTCCGGCTATGCGTGGCTTACCGCCGCATGTCCCGGGCGTGCTGACGATGTGCTCGCGTATGACCGGGAGTGTCCCCATCGTCGCAGTGTCCTGGTCCTCGCTCGCAGTCGGTTCCATGAGGCCAATTCTATCCTGCACTGTCTCCAACGTCTAACGCAGTTCGTTCGGTGGTTGCGCTGCTCCTGCTTTGCGAGATCGCGACTCCACAGTTACACTGACGCAACAATCGTCGGCGCCTGGCTCAAAACGATGCCATCGCGACCTCACTCAGTGAAGCCCGTTCTCATGTGCAAAACGATTTCCCGGACGGTCGTCGCTGGAATTCTGATGTTGCTGCCCAGCATGGTTACGGGGGCGGAAGGCGACGATTTGAATACCCGGTTGTCGGTGGTCAAACTCTTCGCGACGACTCACCAGCCGGATCCCTACCGGCCATGGACCAAGTCATCGCCTGAAGACTCGACGGGCTCGGGAGTGGTGATCGACGGCAAGCGGATCCTCACGAATGCCCATATGGTGAGCTTCGCGAGTCAGATCTTCGTCCAGTTCGACAAGTCCAGCGACAAGCTGGCGGCCTCGGCCGTGGCGATCGCCCCGGGAATCGACCTGGCCGTGCTCAAGCTCGCCGATGAGTCGGCCTTCGATAAGCACCCTCCGCTGCGCACCAATTCCAAGGTGCCAGCCCTTCAGCAGGCTGTGCTCACCTATGGCTTTCCCGAGGGCGGATCGGAGCTGTCCATCACGCGCGGGATCGTCTCCAGGATCGAATACGCCGATTATTACTTGGGTGTTGATGGGCTGCGGATCCAGATCGACGCGGCAATCAATCCCGGCAATAGCGGCGGCCCCGCCGTCGCGGATGGGCAGTTGATCGGGATTGTCTTCAGCAGCCTCGACAAGTCGGAAAACATCGGCTACGTCATTCCCATCGAGGAAATCACTCTCTTCCTTGACGACATCAAGGACGGCCGCTATGACGGCAAGCCCATCCTTCCGGTCGAAAGCCAGACGCTGGAGAACGAGACTCTCCGCGCTAGCCTCGGACTGGGCAAAAAGACCGCCGGCGTTCTGGTCAGAAAGATCCACCTGCCCGGGTCATCCTATCCACTGAAAATTGACGACGTGCTGATCAAGATCGGCGATCACTCCATCGATAATCTCGGCATGGTCAGGCTCGAGGGAGACCGGCCATTCGGGTACAAGTATCTCGTGCAGCGTCTGACGCACGATGGCCGCCTGCCACTGACGGTGCTGCGCCACGATCAAGAGATCAAGCTCGAAGTCCCCATCGATAGCAATCCGCGGCGACTTTTCCGGGACCTCACCGAGGAACCCTCGTCTTACTTCATCTACGGCCCGCTCGTCTTTACCGAGGCCAGCGAAGAATACGTTCGCTCGATGTCGAGCTACGTTCAGCGCCAGGGACGCGAGAGCTTGCTGAGAATGCTCTACACCGAGAATCCCGCTTTCACGCGATACGGCGACGACCCAGCGTTCGCTGGCGAGCGCATCGTCATCGTCCCGTCGCCGATGTTCAGCCACAAGATCGGCAAGGGCTACACCGACCCCTACACGCAAGCCGTATCGACGGTCAACGGCGTGCGCATCCGAAACCTCGGGCACCTCCTGGAGGTCCTCCGCGATGCGACCGGCGACCTCGTCGAATTCTCGTTCTACGGCCGCCATGCCGAGAAAATCGTCTTCAACCGCAAAGAGGCTCTCGCCGCGACCGAGGATGTGCTCAATGACAACGGAATCCGCCAGCAGTGCTCCCCCGACATGGCCAAAGTCTGGGATATCTCCAAGACCAAGTGACGATCGACGACCGACGATTTCGCGACAGCGACCGCTGCGTTCATCAACCCGCCGGACGCTATTTGTGATCAGCGCTCGACCTGCTCACGACGCCAGGATCGGCACGACCTTGGTTTGCAGGCCGCCGGTGACATGCACGCGTCCCTCGGCGTCGACGAAGACGTTGACCTCGCTACGCACCCCGAACTCGTCGAAATAGATCCCGGGCTCGATCGAGAAGCAAGTTCGCCGCAGCACGAGGCGTTCATCGTGGGTCTCGAGGTCGTCCATGTTGGCGCCGTTGCCGTGGACTTCCTGGCCGATATTGTGACCGATCCGGTGGATGAAATAGCGACCGTAACCGGCCCGGTCGATCACGTGGCGGCCGGCTGCGTCGACCTCCCAGCCATGGAGCGGCCGGTTGCTTGCGTACGCATCGCGCACACAGGCGATCGCCGCGTCGCGCGCACCGGCCACGATGGCGAAGATTTCGTCATAACGGGCCGGAACCTCCTCTCCGACGAATCCCACGCGCGTCAAGTCGCTGTAAACGGCCCGCGGCCGGTCGAGCTTGGCCCAGAGGTCAATCAGCACGAAATCTCCGCGACCGATCGAACCGTCGCTGCCGGCCTTCGGCTCGTAGTGCGGGTCGCCGCTGTGCGGACCAACCGCCACGATCGGCGGGCTATACGTCGTCAGCCCATTCTTGTGGAAGTGATCCATGATCGCCGCCTGTACTTCGGTCTCACGGATCGTGCCACCCTGCCGCACTCTGTCGGCGATGAGCGGGAACGCCATGTCGTAGGCTGATTTCGTGACCTGCTCGGCTGCCAGGTGCATCTGCCACTGGGCGTCGTCCCATGTCGCCTCGAACCGCTGGATCAAGTTGCCGGAAGAGACGACGTCGACACCGCAGCCGCGGACCAGCTCGATCGTCCCGCCATCGACCCGCGAAATGTATGGGTTCGACACGCCGGGAGCGTACTCCATCGCCACCCGCCGGCTGCCGGCCAGCAACTGCGAAACCCCGGCCTCAAGGTCCTGCCAGCGCAGGTAGATCGTTTTTTCTCCTGGCAGATCGTCGAGTGCGCCAGTCTCGATGCGGTGCACCAGCTTCTTGGGCTGGCCGTCGGCTGGTACGAAGTAGAAGAAGCGCCGGCTGCCGGCCGCTTTCTGGTCAAGGCCCAGGACCCTCCGCGCCAGGATGTTGCTGCCCCGGAAGTCGTAAAGGAGCCAACCGTCGAGGCCGAACTCCCGCAGACTGCGCTGAACCGCGTCGAGGTCGAACATTAAACCAGACTCCTCGCCAGGATGTTAGCCGGCAACGGGCTGATCGGAGACAATTTCGCGCTCAGCGATCGTTTTGGGCTTTGCCGGTCATGGGAACGAAACGTACCGCCGCGATCTCCTCGCGCTCGAAGCCCGTCGCGGTCCGGGTCAAGAGCACCAGTCGCTGATCGTCGCGGCCCAAGGGCGCCACCAGCCGGCCCCCCGGCTTGAGCTGGTCCAGGAGCGGACGCGGGATTTCTTTGGGCGGCGCCGCGGTCAGAAGAATCGCGTCATACGGTCCACGTTCGGGCCAGCCAGCGTATCCGTCTCCGATCCGGACGCGAACGCGACCGTAACCCAGATCCTTGAGAACCGATTTCGCCTTGCGCCCGAGATCCGGGACGACTTCGATCGAATCAACTTCGGCGACACACTCCGCCAGTACGGCCGCCTGGTAGCCGGAGCCGGTGCCGATCTCCAGGACACGCATCGTCTTCACGGGTTTGATCCGCTCCGTCATCAAGGCGACGATGTACGGCTGGGAGATGGTTTGACCTTCTCCGATGGGCAGCGGCCCGTCGGTGTAGGCCAAAGGTTTCCAGACGGCAGGCACAAACCGGTGCCGCGGCACCTTGCGCAGCGCTTTGAGCACGCTCTTATCCTTGATTCCCCGAGCCTCGATCTGGTCAGCGACCATTTCCAGCCGCCGCGCCGTGTGAGTCTCCTCGGGCTCGTCGATCCAGAATGCTCCGATGGCCAGCGCTGCAAAAACTCCCGCGAGAGCCAGGGCGCCCAGGATGATGGCCGTCTTCCGAAATCTGGGAACAGGAAACGCCGGCATGGTCACGCCTCCTCGATCGCGAGCGACCCTTCCCAGACTCCCAGAATCTCGTGGCCACGTCGAGACTTCACCGTCCGACGGCTGCCTGGTTCGTACTCCCGGTGGTCAAAAGAAACGAACAGCTCCCATTATCATTCAGAACAGGATCGGGTACGATGGTCCGCCGCACGGTTCGGTCTGGAGGACACGGACCGCCAGCCGCCCTGGGCATCGTCCCGAATTCAACAACCCGTGAGGAGACCTCCCGGTCCATACCGGGAGACATCAACATGAAAAGGACTGCCGGAATCTTGTTCTCGGTCGCGATCGCTTTCGTCAGCGGGGCATCGCTGACCGCTGCGAACGACGAGGCCAAGCCCGATTATTATCCGCTCAAGGTCGGCACCAAGTGGCATTATGAGGTCACTGCCAATGGCGAAAAGAAGAATGTCACGAACGCCATCGCCAAGATCGAGACGATTGACGGCAAGTCGCTCTCCCGGCTCGAGACGACCATCATGGACCAGGTCAAAGCAACGGAACATTTGACGGTCACCGACAAGGGAGTCTTCCGCAATCGGATCAATGAAACCGAGATCTCGCCGCCGGTCTGCCTCTTGAAGTTTCCTGTCAAGGACGGTGAGTCGTGGGAGTCCGAAGTGAAAATCGGCACCGAGAAAGTCACGTTCAAGGCCAAGGCGGGGAAAGAAGAAGACGTCACTGTGCCGGCGGGTAAGTACAAGGCCGTCACCAGCGAGCTGGAAGTCATGGCGGGTAACGTCAACGTCAAGACCCGTTACTGGTTTGCCAAAGACGTCGGGGTCGTCAAGCAGACCATGGAAATCAACGGAATGAATGTCGACATGGAGCTCGCGAAGTTCGAGAAGGGAAAGTAGATCCACCACCAGCAGTTCGCGGCTGGACCAGCCAGGGATCATCCCGGGTCAAAGAGTCGCCTCGACCTGGCGGGGTGATCCTGACTGTCTCGCGGAGGGCCTCGTTGCGCTCTCCAACAAAAAAACCGAGTTCCGGCTACTCTCCGTTCCGCTTCGGTGTGTTTTCCGCCGGGGACAAACAGACCACCAACCCGCCTGCCGGGGCGAGCCTCGAAAGGAGGACATGCCCCCTGGTGACATCCTGCGTGCGCCGGTTCATGCGTGCTACTGCGCCGAGGTCGTCACCGTAGTATTGAGCGCGGAACCGGCCAGGATCCAGGAACCCGAGCGGGATCTCCACGTCGCGCGGTTCCCGGCCGGTCATCGCTCCCAGCCACCAGTCCGCCCCGTGCCGCCGGGCGATGATGACGAGCTCCCCGATCCTGGCGGCCAGGCAACGCGTGTCGTCCCACGTCGTCGGGATCGCCGCCAGGACTGGCAAAGCAGGGTGGCCTCGATATGCAGAAGGGTAGTCGGCCACCATGGGCAGGTGATTCTGGAAGACGACGTAGGACGCGAGCATCCGGCACGGCGTCCCGATCACCAGCGGGGCCTCGCTCCTGGCCTCGAACTTCTCGACGGGCACGCCCCTGAGCGATCCCTGGTGGAAGTCGAGCGGGCCGGCGAGCATCCGCGTGAACGGCACGGTCAGCTCGTGCTCAGGCGGGACACCCAGCTTATCCCACTTGTTGTATTCCAGGTTCAAGACTGCCTCGCTCGTCAGCAAATTGGGAAATGTTCGTTCCAGTCCGGTCGGCGCGGACACGCCGTGGAGCGTGACGGTCAGCCGGTTCGCCGCCGCCGTCTTGAGCGCTCGCCGCAGGAAGTTGACCATCACTTGATCATCGCGGTCCATGAAATCGAGCATCACCCCCTCGACGCCCCACTCGCGGTAGAGCGGGAACGCCCGGTCCATGTGGGCCTCGGCCGCCCGCCAGTGCATCCACAGGCGAATCTTGACTCCTTTCGATGCGGCATAGCGGAGCACCTCGCGCAAGTCGAGACCGTCGATCCCCCGGGTGATGTCGGCACCCAGGTACGGGACGATCGGGCCGCCATACCATGCGGTATTGTCCTTGCCGTCGAGCGAGTGGTGCGGGATGCCAGCCTCGGCGCAGAAGTCGATGTAGTACTTGGCCGTCGCTGTATTCAGCCCCATCTCGAACGGGACTTTGTCCTCGTGGAAACCGTTCCACCAGGGGAACGTCGTCTTGCCGGGCCGGACCCAGGACGTATCGGCCAAAGCGCAGGGTGCATTCAGATTGAGCACCAGGTCAGACTCGACGAGCCGCTCGAGCTTGTCGGCGATCAGGAAGGTCCGCCACGGCGACTCGTGCGGGAGATCGGCCCGGACGGCAACGTTCGGCTCATCCGGGAGTGGAGATAGCCGGGAAGCCAGGACGGCCCCTTCGCCGGCCTCGCGCCAGGTACATCCCGGCGTAGTCGGTGAGGTTGGCCTCCAGCACCGCGAGCCACCCGATGCCCGGCAGCTCGGTCAAGAGCGGCAACCCCATCAGCCACTCTGGCGGGATCTCGGACACGGCCTTTGTTCGGTAGCGGACCTCATGGGACGTGGTGAAACTATTCAACGGTAGGACGTAAGCCAGCGGGTTGCCGCTGATGTGGATCCGCGTGCGTTCGGCGGCAATCGCGAGGTGCTTCGAGCTCTCCTGAGCAGGAAAGCGATAGCGGAAGGCAACGCCGTCGTCGTAGGCCCGAAAGACGATCTCCCAGCGCCACGACGGCGCGGAACGCTCGCGAAGCACGATGACCACCTCTTCGCAGTGGTCGGTCACCCGGCTGCGCTTGCCTGGATGCTGAGTATACGACTCGTCGATTTTCCGAGTCCGGATCTCCTCGATCGTCGAGTCATGGCCGAGGGCCGGACCGCCGGCCAGGTCGATGCCCAGCTCGGACGGCAGGATGACTTGCCTGCCTCGAAACGAGATCGAATAGACGGGAAATGCTTCCCCGTTGCGCCGTTTGGCAAGTGAGACTTGAGCGGAAATCTGCTGATCAGGGGATGTCGCCACGACACGTGCCGCGGTATCCCCTCGGGCGCACGATATGGAGGCAGTTGTCAGAAACACGAGCCCGCAGGCCAACGGGAGCAGGCGACCTCGCATCCTCGGTCTCCGCGTCGTAAGTTTGCTCGGCCCGAGGGCTCACGGGGCAAGACGGCTGACAACCTGTCCGGGCCAGGGAGCCCCTTCCTCAGCTTCCCATCGTACCGCCGCGAGCCGTGCATGAGTACCGGCTGGGCATTCGAATGCCTACCTCGCCGGCGACGGCTCATTTCCGACTTCCCAAATGCCAGCGTCCTGCCTCGCTGACAATCGGCGACTGATGGCCGACAAAGACCTCGCGGAGCAGTCCTCAGGCGGGTAAAGTATATTTTGGTCGTGCTTTCGCCCGCGCCGTCAAGCAGGGCAAACCTTGCCTCCACGCGTCGAATTCGCGTGTCAGGTCAAGCGGGACAGGTGGGCTGTTCCCCGATCACGGCGCGAATCACGAATGACGGCGCTCGCATCCTGCTGATGGGAATGCATCGCCACGCTAGCTCTTCGGTTCACACGGATAGGATGCCCGCCGGCGGCTTCGTGCCCGGCCGGAGCCAGGATCATGACGGAGACAACCGATCCGCAAGCGATCCCCACAAATGGGGCCCCGGCCCCGAGGGCGCGCGGTGTGCGGATTCTGCTGGTCGATGACAACCGGGATACCCTGAAATTCCTGTCGACCATCTTGAATCGGCAAGGGCACGAGGTGCTGACCGCACCAGACCTCGCCTCATCGTTACGACTGGCGTCGGAAGCCGATTTCGACTTGATCATCAGCGACATCGAGCTTCCTGACGGTAGCGGCCTGGAACTCATGCGAGTCGTCCGGTCTCGTCGCCCCGTTCCAGGGATCGCCCTTTCCGGATTCAACTCGCCTGAAGACATCGCCCAGAGCCGCGCGGCGGGATTTGCGCTTCACATGACCAAGCCAGTCGATTTTCGCAGGCTGGAGCAGGTGATCGAACAACTTAGCGGTGAACGCGGATGAAGTGGTCGGTGAAGCGGGTGTGAGCGACGGGCGTTTTGACCTTCGGCATGTGGCACGTGATGCAGCCGGTCTCGGGTTGGACCGGGCAGGACAACCGCCCGTGCCGGTCGGATCCTGCGGGTGGCCCGGTTGAGCGAATCGACGTGGAGCGGAAGGGCGCGTGGCATTCCAGGCAGCGCGATTCGTACCAACTCATCGACGTCTCGGCGTTTTTGTGGGGGTCGTGGCAGGTGGTGCAGTCGAGCGTACCTTGGCTTTCCGAGTAACAACGGCTCCAGGGCAAAGTGGTGCCTGGAAACCGCACCGACGCCGGCGAGCCCGGAGACGGCGTTTGGTCCTTGCTGCGGGGGCTGTGGCACTCGCCACACAGTGCGACGATCGGCGCCCCGGACGCCAGCGACGGCCGGCCGATCGCCAGATCGGCACTCCTGGCGGAAACGGCGAGCTGGTGGTTGGCCCCAGGCCCGTGGCACCGCTCGCAGCCGATCGCGTTGTCGCGCGACTCGGGCCCTGTGCCGGACAGGATCGCGTAAGGGTTCGTGTTATGGCAGTCCATGCAGCGCCGAACTTCATCGAGTGAAAGCGAAAGACCCTGGTACAGGGCAGGGGGTAGGTCCGGTTGCACTGGATGACCGGACGTGACATCCCAGCCGACGGGGTCGTGATAGTACGACAGCCGAGATTCAAAGTAACGGCCGTCGGCGTCATGGACGACCGGCGTCACACCCCGGTCTCCCGAGCCAAAAATGTAGTCGACGATCGTCCGAAATACCTGGCCGTCGGCCTTGGTCTGGACCTCGACCAGGTCCGCGTTTCTGTGGTAGTTGTGTATGACCCGAGAGTTCCCAGGGTCGGCGATCGGGCGGTCCGGAAACGGGACCTCCCCAAAATGGTCTTTGTGGACGTATGTATGGGCGTGCCGGCTCTGGTGCTGGTGGCGGAATGTCGCCGAGTGGCAAGGGGCGCAGCGGGTCTCGCCGAGATACGGCGACGGCTCTGGCTCCATGAGATGAGACTTCCGATAGGCAAGAGCCTGGTCCATCACCAAAGGGTCGGAGGCGACTTTCTCCTGGAGGTCGCATCGGCTCAAAAGCCAGGATGATTCCGGGTCAAGACCGGCACCTGGCGGTTGCTCAAGCAGCTTGCGAGCCTGCCGCGGCCGTCCGGTTTCGAGGTAACAGCGAGCCAGCCGCCGGCGAACCGCGCCGACGTCCTCGGCGCCAGGCCAGTCGTGTGGGCGAGACAAGGCGCGCTCGAAGGCCAGGGCTGCCGACGCTGGGTCAGCCTGTTGAACGAGGATACGGCCCAGCATGAGGTCGGCGCGGGCCTCCCAGCCACCCTCCCCGGCCAGTTTGCTGGCTTCCCCGACCGCTTCGCTCAACCGATCCCGGTTGACCAGGGCGTTTACCAGCATCATTCGCGATTCGCTGGCGTGCGGGTCGAGTCGCAGAGATTCCCGCCATGCAGCCATCGCGAGGTCAGGCCTGTTGAGCCGCTCAAGCGCCTGCCCTCTGACGAGGAAGTCTTCGGCTTCGAGCGCGCTCTGAGGAACTCGTTGGCTGACCGCCGCGGCAGGCTCGTTGCGCTCCTGGCGGAACAGCGACCGGGCCAGAAGGCGCAGCGCTCCGGAATCATCGCGCCTTTGTTTGAGTTGCTCGCGCGACCAGCGCTCGGCCGCAGGCCAGTCTCGGCGAGTGTAGGCCGCTATCGCTTTGGGCAGGGGGCTGGCCGGTCGGGACCGGTGGACCCACCTTGCCAGGGAGGCCGCTATCCCTCCGAGAATCAAGGCAGAGGTCGTGAGCAGGATCAACCGGCGGTTTCGCAGAAGGGCGCGCGCCATGAGGACCCTCGTAGCGGTTCCGCCGTGACACCAGCACGGAAGCAGTCGAGGCAGCGATCGTGAGCTGCCTGGGGTGGTGCTAGTGGAACGAATCGATCGCGGTCCGCTGATCGCGGTCGATCTTGAACAGACGATCGAGGTTTGATGTTCGGAACACCTGGCTAATGAGCGGCGACATCTCGCACAACCGTAGCTTCCCGTGTGTGCCGTCGATCCTTCGCTGTAGCAGGATCAGCTTGCTGAGAAACGTGCTGGAGATCAGCGTGACGTCCGAGAAATCGACGACCAGCCGGATCGGGCTTCCGTCGTTCGGCAAGGCCACCGCGATCTGGTCGGCGATTTCGCGGACCGTTCGCTCGTCGAAGAGTTGATGGTCCTGAAACCGGACGACCTTGATCCCGTCCACTTCACTGACCTGAATTCGCGTTGTTACGGCCATCGTCTAAGCCCCGCAAAAAGTGCAAGCGTTTCGTTGGGGGGGACAGCGTGATCACGTGGCTCCGGGATCGAGATTTCTTCGTTTGAGCGGACCGCCGCCGGCTCGGCCCAATGTTGGAGGCTTGTCTCCCGGGGCCGGGGGGGCTCCGCCGGGCTTTGGCCCGGCCGCCTGCGCGGCAGGCTGCGTGTTGATCGCGCGCAGAGCGTCCGACCGATCGACGGCGAACTCGAATAGAGACTCGAGCTTGCTTGCTCGGAACACCTCGGAAACTGTCGGATCGACGTTGCAAAAAACGATCCGGCCTGCGTCATGTCGTACCAGTCGATGCAATGCAACGAAATTCCCCAGGGCCGCCGACCCCGCAAAGGCGACTCCGCTCAGGTCGACAACCACGTCGGGGCGGCCGCCGTTCCTGCGATGCGTATCGTAACGGTTGCGCAGCTCTTGAACCGGGGCAGGGTCCAGGCGAAGGCAATCCCAGAATTCCGAAACGAGGATGCCATCCACATTGCGAATCTCGAGCGACGGCTTGAGCATCAGTCACCTGCACCATGGGCTTTCAAGGACATTCTCCAGCTCGCCAACCATGCCCCGCCGAAAATCTGTTCTCAAGGAGGCCGAGTTCACTCACACGAATCACCAAGCCGTCGCTCGGTCTCGATGCGGTTGAGGCGAAGAACCTTTCTGATCGGGGCGCGCTGACCCAGGACAGGGCAGCCTCTGTATCGTATCAGAGAGTGGCGCGGGCAAGCCAGGCGCTGGATTGGGAATCGAACTCGACGCCGCGGCGAACTGTCGTCACAATCCATTCAATCGGCTCGACATGGCCGCGGCACAGGAAAGCGGGTTGAAAGCGAAGCGGGGACTGGCCGATTCTTAGAGGAATGATCGTCACGAGCGGAGTGACCGCACTGCGGATCCTGTTCCGGTTAGGAATGGAAGGAGTCGCCCCGATGCGCCGGTTCCTGATGTTCTGTGTCGTTGCGGCATGCTCTGGGGTTTCCGACGGAATTCTGCGCGAGTGATTCCGACTGGACGACGACCGTGTTCCCCGAGCGTGCTCACGATTTCGGGACCGTGGCCCGCGGGTCGCTCGTCCGCCACACTTTCCCGGTGATCAACCGGACCGCCTCGGAAATCCGGATTGCGACCTGGCAGCCCAAGTGCGGCTGCACAGACGTTCGAGTGGGTGCCCGCGTGATTCCCCCGGGCACGCAGACCACCGTCGAGGCCACGATCGATACCACCCGGTTTCAGGGCTACAAAGCATCGGGGCTCATCCTTGTGCTCGACCATCCCACGTTCGCCCAGATCGACCTCAACCTGACCTGCTTCATTCGCGGCGATATCACCCTGGAGCCCGGCCAGATCGATTTCGGTGCGATCCGGCCCACGGGCAAGCTTCCCTCGGCCGTTTTGACCCTCACCTATACCGGCGGTAAGCCCAACTGGGAAATTGCCGACATGAAAACGCAGACGGCCCAGGTGAAGGCCGAGGCCAAGGAGATCACGCGGACGCTGGGACGAATCCAGTGGCAGATCACTGCGACCTTGCAGCCGGGCCTGAAGCACGGCCATTTCCGGGATCAGATCACCGTGATCACCAATGATTCGCCGCGCCAGACGATTCCGATCTCGGTGGTCGCCAATATTCAGGGGGCCGTGGCGGCGACTCCCTCGATCATTAACTTCGGTCAGGTCCGCCCTGGACAGGCCATCAGCAAGGTGGTGCACGTTCGTTCCGGCTCGCCGTTCAAGATCACGCAGATCGAGGCCAGCAAGACTGACCTCAAAGCCGTGGAACAAGGTGCCGGCGGCGGCTCGGACCATACTGTCAGCGTGACGCTCCAGGCTCCTGTGACAATCGGTCCGTTCCACGCGGTCCTCAAGATCATGAGCGACCTCAAAGACGAGGCTCCCGTCCAGATCAAGACGTTTGCCACAATTGCGCCGCCTGGGTAGGGGTTCGTCGTGTCAACGGGTCGCCTCGTCAGGCTCAGGCTTGTGCCGGCTTTCGCTCCCGCGAAAGCACGTCCTTCCGCGGCGCGGCAAGTTTCATGAAGGATGAATCAGATCGCTGGTGCGTCGGGCCAGTAGGAATTCCGCGCTCTGCGCTCCGTGTTGCCGCTTCATCCTTCCGCCTTCCGAAGCGTGTGTCTACCTCCCTTTTGCAATTTGCTTCGTCACCTTCGTCATATCGTCATCATGCGGTGGCAGAATCCGCAAAATGCTCAAAAGCGGCGCTCCGCCCGCTGCGCAAACCCAAGTTTTGGGCCGGAAGATCCGCACGACCGGCACGCGCGAAACACCGGTGATGACGAAGGCAGATCGTCACGGCCGAGGCACTTCGTCATCACGAGGCGTAGGCTCTGGATAGGCCGGACCTCGTGCGCCTGCGCAGCTCGCTCGACCGCCAGAATCGTGAGAATCGTACGCGCCGCTGGCGCGTCGCGCCGGCATGGGTTCCGCCTTCCATTTGGCCCCTTGTCAAGATAGCGCTCATCCTCCATCCTTTCCTCGCGACTACTGACCTCTTGATCAGGTCGCAACACTATGCTAGACATGAAAAGGGTGGTGGACCGAACCGGACCATGATCGGTCAGCACGGTTGTGAACTGGCACCGCGTTCGGTTGAGCGTGCGCACTTGATTCAGACCGCCCACGATTCATCCCCGTCGCTGGCGACGGCACTCGACCTTTGACTTTCGCCATCGGTGGCTCAAAGCATGACCCGCCTTGAAGAGATCGCCCGAGGCCGCGAGGTCAAGTACGCCAAGCGCTACCGCCCGGGGCAGCTACTCGGTACGCTGACGCGGCATTTCATGCTCTTGACCGCGACGCCGCACAACGGCAAGGAGGCGGATTTTCAACTCTTCATGGCGCTCCTCGACGGCGACCGAGCCGATCTCCGCTACGTCCGAAAGCCGTTCACCCGCGAGCCGGATTTCGGTGCCACGAGCGTGAACGACGAGTTGGCGGCTCTGCTGGCCGTTTCCCAGGAGCCGGCATGAGCAAGATACCCCAAAAAGGGAAGCCCCGAGGAGTGTCGAGGCGAGCCGGCATTGCTCTGCCGTCTGAGGCCGACTTCGACGAGGTCCTACGGCTGATCGATGACGCCCGAATGCACGCTCTTGGCGCGGTCAACACGATGTTGATCCAACTGCACTGGTGCTTGGCGAGTACATCAGCCGGCGGATCACCGCCGACGGGTGGGGACAAGGCACCGTGAAAGCCTTGGCCGAGCACATCGGGACGCGCCGCCCGAATGCCACAGGCTTTTCCGCGCGGAATCTCTGGCGAATGATGCAGTTCTATGAGAACTACCACAATCAGCCAAAACTGTCACCGCTGGTGACAGAATTGTCTTGGACCCACAACCTCATCATCATGAGCCGCTGCAAGCGAGACGAAGAGCGCGAGTTCTACCTATGTCTCGCCACGCGCGAGAAGTGGAGCAAGCGCGAACTGGAACGCCAACTGGCGGGGGCGTTGTTCGAGCGCGTGGTCCTGTCGCCGGCAAAACTGTCACCACCGCTGACAGAATTGCATCCCGATGCTGCTTCGGTCTTTAGAGATACTTATCTCGTCGAGTTTCTTGACCTTCCGCCCAGGCACTCAGAGGCGGACTTGCAGTGCGCCCTGGTCGAACAGCTCAAGCAGTTCCTGCTCGAGCTCGGCCGCGACTTCTGCTTCGTTGGCAGCCAGTACCCAATCCAGGTCGGCGGCCGGGATTTTGCCCTCGACCTGCTTTTCTTCAACCGGGCACTCAATGCACTGATCGCTTTTGAGCTGAAAGTCGTCGAGTTCGAGCCCGAGCATCTTGGTAAGATGCAGTTCTACCTCGAAGCTCTCGACCGGGACTTCAAGAAGCAGCACGAGCGGGCCTCGATCACTGTCTCGCCATGGAGGTCGAAGATAGCGTCAAGGGCGCGTAAGCTGTTACGATTACGACGGATGAAAACCCCGCGGCTCTCAAAGGGCCGATTGGATTCATTCCTCGACCTGCAATCGTCCATGGCCGTCCGGTCGATCCGAGATCGGCGCGGCAATGCGTTCAGCGCGCGCCAGACCTCGGTTTCTGCGGTGCGAACTGGTCACTCCGCTTTCTCACGGGACAGTTGGGCATGCCATGCTAACGAAGTTGACGATCCGAAATTTCAAGCGCTTCGACGAAGTGGAGATCGAGCTCGGCAACCCCGTTGTGTTCATCGGGCCGAACGACTCGGGCAAAACGACGGCACTGCAGGCGATTGCGCTCTGGGATATCGGATTGCGACGATGGAATGAGAAGCGGGCTAAAACGTCGAGCGGAGAAAAAAAGAAGGGGGTAACTCTCAACCGCCGGGATTTGATCGCTGTACCAATCCCCGATGCAAATCTGTTGTGGCGCAATCTTCATGTTCGCGATGTCCGCCGAACGAATGGCGCGCTGGAAACGAAGAACATTCGCTTCGAGATCACGATTGAGGGCGTTACGGCCGATCAGGCTTGGACATGTGGATTGGAGTTCGATTACGCGAACGATGAATCGCTCTATTGTCGTCCTCTTCGCCTCTCCGAGGAAAAAACGGCGGAGCGGATGCCTGTTCCAGCGCAGGCCAGTCAAGTTCGTGTCGCGTTTCTGCCACCGATGTCGGGTCTGGCGTCTAATGAGACGCGGCTCGACCAAGGGGCAATCAACGTTCGCCTTGGGGAAGGTAGAACCGCCGAGGTTCTTCGAAATCTTTGCCACCAAATCAAATCGAAAACAGAGCACCCATCTGGCTGGGCCCAACTGTGTAAGAGAATCGAGCACCTCTTCGGGGTATCGCTAGATGATCCGATCTACATCGCGGAACGCGGCGAGATCGCAATGACGTTCAAGACCCGGGAAGGCGTAAGCCTTGATCTGTCGGCGTCGGGAAGGGGGCTCCAGCAGACGGTTCTGCTCCTCGCCCACCTGGCACTGAATCCGCGATCCGTTCTTCTGCTTGACGAACCTGACGCCCATCTCGAGATACTGCGGCAACGCCAGATCTACGATCTCCTCACCGAGGCCGTGCGCGAACAATCCTGCCAGCTCGTCATCGCCAGTCATTCCGAAATCATTCTGAACGAGGCCGCCGATCGAGATGTGGTGGTCGCGTTTGTAGGGAAACCGCACCGGATCGACGATCGTGGAGGCCGACAGGTCTTGAAGTCACTTAAGGAGATCGGGTTCGAACAATACTATCAGGCCGAACAGAAGGGCTGGGTGCTCTATCTCGAGGGTTCCACTGACCTCGCGATCCTGAGGGCGTTCGCGGAGGTGCTCGGTCATCCCGCGAAAAGCGTGCTCGAGGGACCTTTCGTCCACTACGTTGAGAATCAACCCACAAGGGCACGTGCTCATTTTTATGGTCTGCGCGAAGCGAAGCCGGATCTGGTGGGGTTTACGCTCTGCGACCGTCTCGAGTCGCAGTTGCAACCCACCGCAGAGCTCGGCGAGTACATGTGGCAACGTCGCGAGATTGAGAACTACCTGTGTCAGCCCGAGACACTTCTCGCCTTCGCAACGGCGCAGGAAGCGGATGCTCTCGCCGGGCCGTTGTTCGCTGGACCTGAATCGCGATTTAGAAGCGATTGGATGCAGGAGAGCATCCAAGACAATATACCACCCGCGGCGCTGCGCGATTCTGAGCACTCCTGGTGGAAAGACACGAAGGCAAGCGACGATTTCCTCGACCTGGTCTTCCGGGCGTACTGCGGCAGGCTAGGTCTTCCCGTTTCACTGATGAAGAAGTCGGATTATCACATCCCCGCAAGGTTTGTGCCGAAGGAACTGATTTCGCCCGAGGTTGTCCACGTCCTCGATGCCATCTTGGCTCAGAGCGTGAAAGCTAAGCCACGGGGAGAGGACCTCTGACGTGGCGGCTTACCGCAAAAAACTCATCGAAGTCGCCCTGCCGCTCAAGGCCATCAACGAAGCCTCGGCGCGGGAGAAATCGATCCGCCACGGGCATCCCAGCACGCTGCATCTCTGGTGGGCGCGGCGCCCGCTGGCGGCCTGCCGCGCGGTGCTGTTCTCGTCGCTGGTAGACGACCCGGAGAGCGACCCCGAGGCCACCAAGCTCTCAGGCGAGACCCGCGAGCACTGGATCGGTGAGGAGCGGCAGCGGCTCCATCGCCTGATCGAGCAACTGGTGCCCTGGGAGAACTCGAACAACCGCACCGTCATCCGCGCCGCGCGCCGAAATTGCGCGCTGCGTCGCATCGCTCAAGGTCGAGCGCGGCGAACTCAAGAAAGCCACGAAACTGACGGGTGGCGAGACCGTGGGAAGTCTGCTCACCAAGGGGCGTACACGCATCGATCTCGAAGGCGTTATCGACGCCGATCACTTGCCCGATCCCGAGGCCGTGGATGCCTTCCTGGCCGAGCATGCGCCGCCGGTGCTCGATCCATTTTGCGGCGGCGGGTCGATTCCGCTCGAAGCCCAGCGCCTGGGATTGCGAGCTTACGCCAGCGACCTGAACCCGGTGGCCGTTCTTATCACAAAAGCGCTCATCGAGATCCCGCCCAAGTTCGCCGGTCGTCCGCCGGTGAACTCTGAATGGCAGAAGAAGTCGCCGCAAGAGAAGGCGATCACTCAGTGGCGCGGAGCCCAGGGGCTCGCCGAGGACATCCGGTATTACGGCAAGTGGATGCGCGACGAGGCCGAGAAGCGGATCGGCCATCTCTATCCCAAGGTGAAAATCACCGCTGAGATGGCGAAGGATCGTCCGGAGCTGAAGGAATACGCTGGCCAAGAACTGACCGTCATCGCGTGGCTCTGGGCGCGGACGGTGGCGAGCCCCAACCCTGCTTGCGGCGGCGTCGAGGTCCCGCTGGTCCGCTCGTTTTGGCTTGCTACAAAAAAGGGGAAGGAAGCCTTCGTTCAGCCAGTCGTACACCGCTCGACCAATTCCTACCGGTTCGAGATCCGCGCCGGCGAGCCCGCTGACGGGTTCGACCCGTCGATCGGAATCGTGACTCGAAATGGCGGAATGTGCATCCTGACGGACAGTCCGATAACTCTCGATTACATTCGGGCAGAGGGCAGGGCAGGGCAGGGCGGCTTGGGGCGAAGTTGCTCGCGATCGTGGCCGAAGGGCGAAACAGCCGGGTTTTCCTTCCACCTCTGACAAACCACGAGGAGATAGCGCGAAACGCTCAACCTCCGGATGACTCGCCCGACACGGAACTCCCGACCGAGGCTCTCGGCTTTCGAGTCCAGAACTACGGCATGACCAAACATCGACATTTATTCACTAAGCGCCAACTGGTAGCCATGTGCACGTTCTGCGATCTGGTAAAGGAAGCCCGCGCGAGAATGCTCAGCGCGCCAGAGGGGAACAAGGAGTACGCGGACGCTGTGGCGACATATCTGGCTCTTGGGGTTGGTCGTTGCGCTGACTTCTGGAACACGCTCGCTACCTGGAGCTGGCAACCGAAAAACGAGTTAGTGGGACACGCGTTTGGTCGCCAAGCCCTGCCGATTACTTGGGATTTCGGCGAAATTAACCCGTTCAGCCAGAGCGGTGGGAACTTCCTCGGTAACCTGGGGTTTACTATCAAGTCTCTCGAACACGTTCCCGCCAGCGGAGGGGGAACTGTTTCTCAAATTGATGCGACGGCCGTCCAGAGCACGGGGGCCTCAATCTCTACAGATCCACCTTACTACGATAACGTTCCGTACGCGGATCTGTCGGATTTCTTCTATGTTTGGTTGCGGCGCTGCCTGTCGCCATCTTATCCTCAATTGTTCGCGACCGTCCTTGTTCCGAAGGCGCAGGAATTAGTGGCCGAACCCTTTCGCCACGGGGGAAAAGAAGAAGCGCGCTCATTCTTTGAGCGCGGTATGCGCACTGTCTTCGATCGCTTGCGCGTCGCAACCACGCCATCGTTTCCCGCGACCATTTATTATGCTTTCAAACAGTCCGAGGACGAAGGGGAAACCGACGCCCGCAAGGAAGACACGGAACGCACCAACCGAGCGTCTACGGGCTGGGAGACATTCTTGCAAGGGTTAGTTGACTCGGGCTGGGAGATCGTTGGGACTTGGCCGGTTAGGACTGAACGGTCGGGGCGTCTACGCGATAACGCAAGCAACGCGCTTGCCTCGTCCATCGTGCTCGTCTGTCGCTCGCGTGCACTGGGCGCGCGGCTCGCCACGCGGAAGGAACTAATCGACGGCTTGCGGCACGACCTGCCAGCAGCCCTGAGGGACCTCCAGCGTGGCAATATCGCCCCGGTGGATCTGGCGCAGGCAGCAATCGGGCCGGGCATGGCCGTCTTCACGCGCCATGCAAAGGTGCTCGAGTCGGACGGCTCGTCCATGACCGTGCGCTCGGCGCTCGGGATTATCAACCAGGTCCTCGATGAGGTGCTCGCAGAGCAGGAAGGCGACTTCGACACCGACACGCGCTGGGCCCTGGCGTGGTTCGAGCAATTTGGAACAGGCGAGGGACCTTTCGGCGTCGCCGAGACGCTCAGCAAGGCCAAGAATACGGCCGTCGGGGGTCTCGTTGAAGCGGGTGTCGTCAAAGCCCGTGCGGGCAAGGTCCAGCTCATCAGCCGCGCCGAACTTCCCAAGACTTGAGACCCGACGACCGACAAGCGGCTCACAGTGTGGGAAACGACCCAGCACCTCATCCGCACTCTGGACCAGGACGGGGAGTCAGGTGCCGCGGCGCTGCTCAACAAGCTCGGAGGCATCGGTGAAACGGCGCACGAGTTAGCCTATCGCCTCTACGCGATTTGCGAGCGCAAAAAGTGGGCCGAGGAAGCGCTGGCCTACAACGGGCTGGTTATCGCCTGGCCTGAACTCACGAAACTGGCCGTGTCGGAGCGGACTAGAGTTGAGGCGCCGACACAGCAGGAGATGTTTTAAGCGAGCTTTGACATCACGCTTCGCCCCAGCCCGTTCATCTGTGGCCGTTGGCACTTCAGACAAGGACGGAAGTAGAGTAGAATGGCGCAGATCCGCGGCTCATCCATCCCCCCGGCTGGAAACACCACGAAACCCAACGGCGAACTGGTTTTCTCTCCGGACGCCCGGCAACGACTGCTGAAGACGCGCGCGTTCGACCAGAGGCGACGATGAAGACGATGTCCCTGACGGACGCGCAGACCCAACTGACTCAATTGGTTGACGTGTTGACCGAAGGCCCGGTGTCACTGTTGCGCAAGGGCCAGCCATGCGCCGCGCTGGTTGGCCTGGACGAGCACTTCGACCGCGAGGCATTCTCGCTGGGGCGGGACAAGTCTCTGCGGCGGCTGGTCGACGAGGCATGCCGCAGAACCAGGGAAGGGGGCGGAATTCCGTTCTCCGAAATCATCGAGCAGGTCGATAAGCAGCATCCACGCAGGAAAAAGTGGCCAGCCCGGCCGCGTGCAAAAGATCCCGCAACGAGCTGAGGAATTCGTCAGCATGGCGATCACCAATCGCGATCGTGTCGGCAAGGGCCTCGAGCTGATGGCTACGGGGCTCCGGCCATTTGTGGAACGCGAGCTCAAATCCCACCTTGGCGCGAACTGGGAATCCATCGCGCGCGAGCACATCCGCGATGCTCCGCAAAAGATCAACTGGAACGATCCCCAGCATCTGCTCGGCGTGATGCTCGACCAGTGGCACGCGGTCTTCCGCGAATCCCTGGGCCAGGCCGAGCGCAGCCTCGTGAACGAGCTCAAGGTATTCCGCAACCAGTGGGCGCACCACGAACAGTTCGCCAGCAACGATGCCATCCGTGCGCTCGATTCGGTCGAGCGCCTGCTGAGCGCCGTCTCCGCGGGTGAGATCGCGACCGAAGTCGGACAGATGCGAACGGACCTGATGCGCGTCGTCTTCGACGAGCAGCGCCGTTCCGAGATGCGAAAGAAAGCGTTCCAGCCGACCGAGGGCAAGCCCCAGGGTGGGCTGAAGTCGTGGCGCGAAGTTGTCACGCCGCACCCGGATGTCGCATCCGGCCGATATCAGCAGGCCGAGTTCGCCGCCGATCTCTGGCAGGTTTACCAGGGCGAAGGGTCCGACGAATACAAGCACCCCACCGAATTCTTCCGCCGCACGTTCATCACGCAGGGCCTGGAGCGGCTGCTCTCCCAGGCGCTCCTGCGCCTGAGCGGCAAAGGCGGCGATCCGGTGGTCGAATTGCAGACGAATTTCGGCGGCGGCAAGACCCACTCCATCCTGGCGCTCTATCACCTGTTCTCGGGCGCGCCCGCGAGCGCCATGCCGGGCGTCGAGGGGCTGGTCAAGGAGTCAGGAGGCGCCATCGCCAAGAACGTCCACCGTGCTGTCTTTGTCGGAACGCAGATCTCTCCCGGCCGCAAGCATCGCAAGCCCGACGGTACCGAGGTCCGCACCATCTGGGGCGAGATCGCCTGGCAGCTTGGCGGCAAGGCGGCGTATGAAGTCATTCGCGACGATGACGAGCGCGCGACGAATCCCGGCAACGCCCTCAAGGAAATCTTCAACAAGTACGCACCCTGCCTGATCCTGATCGACGAATGGGTCGCGTATCGCGCCAGCTCCACGGCGGGGCAGACCTGCCCGCGGGCACCTTTGACACCCAGTTCACCTTCGCTCAGGCGCTCAGCGAGGCCGTCAAGGCGGCCAAGCAGACGCTGCTGGTGGTCAGCATCCCGGCATCCGAGGGCCCTCACCAGCGGCCCGGCCAGGGCATCACCGACATCGAAGTCGGCGGCGAGCGCGGCCGCGAAGCGCTCGTCCGTCTCAAGAACGCCATCGGCAGGGTCGAGGCGTCGTGGCGGCCCGCCAGCCCTGATGAGGGTTTTGAGATCGTGCGCCGGCGGCTCTTCCAGCCCCTCACGGGCGAACAGTTCGTTGCGCGGGACGCCGTTGCCAGGGCGTTCTCCGAACTTTACGGCGCCCAGACCCAGGACTTCCCTCTGGAATGCCGCGAGGCCGATTACGAGCGCCGGCTCAAGCTGGCCTATCCGATTCACCCCGAGCTCTTCGACCGGCTCTACAACGACTGGTCGACCCTGGAGAAATTCCAGCGGACTCGCGGAGTGCTGCGGCTCATGGCAGCCGTGATTCATTCTTTGTGGGAACGCAACGACGCCAACCTGCTGATCATGCCGGCGACCGTCCCGGTCGATGAGCCGATCGTTCAGTTTGAGCTCACGCGTTACCTGGAAGACCACTGGATTCCGGTCATCGAGAAGGACGTCGATGGCTCGAATTCTCTGCCGCTGGCACTGGACCGGGAGAATCCGACCCTGGGGCGTTTTTCGGCATGCCGGCGGGTCGCACGGACGATCTACATGGGCTCGGCTCCGATCCAGCGCGCCGCCAACCGCGGCATCGACGAGCGCCAGGTGAAGCTGGGCTGCGTGCAGCCCGGGGAGTCGGTCGCCACCTTCGGCGACGCGATCCGGCGCCTGACCGACCGCGCCACCTATCTTTACGTGGACGGCAAGAGGTACTGGTATTCGACTCAGCCGACGGTGACCCGTCTGGCCGATGATCGCGCCACCCAGCTCTCGGAAGATGACGTCGAGCAAGAGATCCAGAAGCGGCTGCGCGCATCGGCCCACACCCGGGGCGACTTCGTGAAGGTCCACGCGTGCCTTCCCGGCAGCGATATCCCCGACGGACGGGAGGCCCGCCTGGTCATCCTGGGGCCTGGGCACCCGCATTCGGGCCGGCAGGACACGAGCCCGGCGCGCACGGAGGCGGCGACGATCCTCGAAGCACACGGAACGGGCCCGCGTAACTACAAGAACGCCTTGGTTTTCCTGGCGCCCGACGCGAACCGGCTGCGCGAGCTCGAGCAAGCTGCGCCAGTATCTGGCCTGGTCGTCGATCTGGACTGACCGGACGACGCTGAACCTCGATCCATTCCAGTCCCGGCAGGCTGAGACGAAGCGCGACAGCGCGGACGAGACGGTCGATGCCCGCATTCCGGAAACGTACCAGTGGCTGCTTGTCCCGGGCCAGCCCGACCCGAAGGGTAGCGTGCAATGGACGGAGATTCGTCTCCAGGGTCAAGATTCCCTGGCCGCCCGGGCCGGCAAGAAGCTCAGGAGTGAGGAGCTGTTGATGGTCCAGCTCGGTGGGACGCGGCTCCGCCATGAAATCGACAAGATCCCGCTCTGGCGCGGCAACCACGTTGGACTGAAGCAGCTCTGCGAGGACATGGCGCGTTACCTGTACCTGCCCCGGCTGCGGGATGAAGAGGTCGTTCTGGCCGCGGTCCGCGACGGCCTGGCGCGGCTGACGTGGCAGGATGAGACATTCGCCTACGCCGAAGGCTGGGACGAGCCGCGCGGCCGTTATAAGGGCCTGGCTGCCGGCCAACCGGCGCGGGTGGTCCTCGACGCCGAGAGTCTGGTCGTCAAGCCCGAGATTGCCGCGGCTCAACTGGAAGCCGACCGCCAGACCGCCGTGACCACGGTTACCGGAGGTGGCCCGGACGCAGTTGGGGGTCCCGGCGCAGGCTCAACGACCACCGTAACGAGCACCAAGACCGGCACGGGAACGACGGTTTCCCCGCCGATCCGGCAGTTGCGCCGATTCCACGGTTCCGCGCAGCTCGACCCCGTCCGGCTGGAGCGCGATGCGGGGCGGATCGCGCAAGAGGTCGTGCAACACTTGTCAGCCATCGTCGGAGCCGACGTCCAGGTGACGCTGGATATCCAGGTCGAGCTCCCCACGGGAGCGACCGACAAGCTTGTCCGCGATGTAACCGAGAATTGCCGGACGCTGAAGTTCGATGACTATGGGTTCGAGGAAAGCTGATCGTCACGGTCTTGCGGAAGCAAGGGGTTATCCATCGTCGCGCAGATCCGAGAAGAGATAGACACGGGTTATTTCCAGTGGACATTCGCTGCACGATGTCTGGTCGGTAATGCGCAAGTTGCAGAAGCAGGGAGCTGAATAATGCTTGACCGAGAGCCAATCGACCGTGAGTCACTGCTGAGGGAAGTCAAAGACCTGCTTGGCGCTTCAATTCGTGAGGAAACGCAGCTTGATGGCACAATCGTCATGGTCGGCGGCGATCCTGGTGAGGTCGTTGCCCGGGTCAGTGGAAGCAAGGTCTCGATTGCCCTATTTCGTGTCTGTTGGGAAGGGCCGTACACCCCGGTCATGCGACCCATCCACTTCGCAACCCTGAATTGGCGACGGCTTCCGGCTTCCACACTGATGATGACACTTCGCGGCCTTGTCATCGCGGCACGTGAAGTTCGCACGGCGAAGTATCGCCGGTGCGAGAGATGCGGAAAGATGCAGCCACCCGAATGGATGCACGATCAGACAACGTGTCAATCATGTGCCGAGCGGTACTTGGGTATTGCTCATTGACATTCCAAACGGCGGAACGAGTGGCTGCGTTCGGCTTCGACGTAGACGGCCCCCCCCAACGCGTCCTATTGGGACCAATCAGATCAGGACCTGTCGCCGTCTGGAAGCGAAAGCTGGTCCAAGGTCGGGACGGACCGAGGTCCGTGCGAGAGAGGTTGGGAAGGTACCGCCCCAGGATGGGTCGTCGCTGAACTCATGTCGCCTCCAATCCGGGCTGAGCCAGCGTATCGCCCACCGGCCCTCGCATCAAGCGCTCGAGTGCGCTGTCGTTCGGCTATGCGTGTGATCGCGTTCTGTCTCGTCCCTGAAAGAGGACCTGTCGCTTGTCTTCGTTCGACTGACTCCCTCAGTTCAACGACCCGATGCGGGGCCACACCACACCTGTCGCCACACAGGGCCGGCGCCTGCATTTCTGTAGGTCAGGCTTTCCAGCCTGACGTGCCGGGCCGTCAGGCTGGAAAGCCTGACCTACGACAAGGCCGTCAGGCTGGAAAGCCTGACCTACGACAAGGCCGTCAGGCTGGAAAGCCTGACCTACGACAAGGCCGTCAGGCCGGAAAGCCTGACCTACGACAAGACCGTCAGGCTGGAAAGCCTGACCTACGACAAGGCCGTCAGGCTGGAAAGCCTGACCTACGACAAGGCGGTCGGGCTGGAAAGCCTGACCTACTCAAACATCCGGTCGCCTCGGCCGCCTCGTTCCCGGTGTTACCGACCTCCGCTTCTGCCGATTGATGCGTCCGTGCCGCCTGGGCCGATTGAAACGATCGACGATCAAAAAATCGTGCCGATCTGCACAAGAGCGCACGCGTTTGCGATCCGCTCCCGCAATCGGTTCCTATCTTCATTTGTGCCAAACCTTTATGCGGCGGAATCCCGCCAGCGCCATCCACCTCGCGATCCGGGAAATGCCGGCATCAGGCCCGCCTGAGCGCCATCAAACGGGCATCAGCTCCCGGTCAATGGCCACTCTCCCAAGTGCGGTAAAAGGCTGAAAAACAGCCGTTTCGCCCCATCCTTCCGCCGCAATCGTTGACCCTTTCCCAGAGCCCTCCAGAAGGCAAGTCAACGCAATCGTCAACTTTTATGCAACAAAATTCGCCTTTTTGTAGATCGTATTGGGTGGCGGGACAGAAACAACAATCCACCTTGAACGAGGAGTTGATCACCGTGTGCGCATCTCCGCGGCAGGTCGCGGCCAACTTGGCCAATAGTCAAAAATCACGCGGGGCAACCACACCAGAAGGCCGCGCCAGATCATCGATGAATGCACTCAAACATGGCAGACGGTCTCGTAAGCTCAAACGCATGCGCGAAGAGTCGTATGCCTTCGACGAGCGATTGCACAAGTGGATGGCGATCGGCGACGCACAAAACGATGTTGATGAATATCTGGTCTATCGCAATGTTTGTCTGTCATTCGAGCTCGATCGAGCCGAACAGGCACGTCATGAGCGGCGCACCAGCCTGATCGAGAACTCCGACGACGCCGAGATCGCCGCAGCGGAGGCGGTCGGCAAGCGGTTGTTCTTCGATCCCTCCGGGCCGACAGCGCTTTATGGAAACCCGCCAGCCTATGTCCGAAAGAAGAAGAAGACCTCATGGAACGGACAGGCCGTCGATGAAAACGACCCGGCCCAACTGGTGAGAATCCTCGAAAGCACGGAAGCCGGGTGCTGCTGGCTGCGGGACGAGTGGCAGGCTCTGCGCGGGCAACTGGAGTCGACCGGGTTCTGGCAATCGCACGATCGGCTCAAGGCCGTGCGCCTGCTGGGCCTTCAGCCCGTCGAGGCAATCCAGGATTTGCGGCTCGGGCAGGTCTTTGTCGCCAGCCATTTCCTCAATCCGACCGGCAAAACCGAGTTTGACGACCTCTTGAGCGATATGGACGACTCGCAGCGCAACCGCTACCGCAAGGCCGTCCGGCGCGCTGGCCCGATCTGTTCCGCACCAGGGAGAAAGACGAGTGGCGGCAGATCCTGCTCGACCTGGTCGATCAGAACATCGATCGCTTGGACGGAATACTCGACGTGCACGAAGAGAACGCGGACGAGAACGCCGAGCGAGCCTACGCCCGCCTCAGCTTCGATCCCAGCCCCGAAGGCCAGGCGCTGCGCAACCATCTGCTCAAATGCACCAATGCGTTGTTTCGAGGGATGGCCAACTATCGTCAGCGCCAGGCCAAGACGAGTGGCGGGCGCGGCGGAGCCACGGGCGTGGGGCAGCAGCGACCGGAGCCGGCCAGGTGGGAGGAACCAGGACGTGCGGTTCCCGAGCGGGGAGTTTCGCAGCCGCCGGTTGACGACTCATTCCGGTGGGAAGAACGCCCGGACGAACGCCTCGAGCGGGCGGACGTGGTCGATACCGAGGCCGTGGAGACGCACGTGGATGAAGTGAGCGGACTGGTCGAAATCGGCGAAAATGCGACGAACGAAGCCAATTTCGATGAAGCCATGCCAATTGTCGAATCACAAGAGTCTGTTGAGCTTACGGCGAATTTGGGCGTTCTTTCGGCACTTGACAAGGTGGTGGATCAGCCAGGTGACGAGACCGCGCAGGAACCGGTGAGAATGGAAGCGTCGGCATCCGAAAGCGGCGATCCGGAGCCTGAGACGCCTGAATCGAGCGCTCGGGCGGGTGGCGCGAGCGTGCCGGCGAGGTTTTCGGAGCGGGCGAACAGTCAGTCAGGACGCGAAGAGGAGAGACCGGCGGCGGAGAGGATGGTCGAGGACCCACTGAAGGCGGGGTGCACCTCGCTCAGTGAGACACTGGCGAATGCCCTGGCGTTGCCGCCATGAATCAAAGGATGAAGGATGAAGGATGAAGGATGAAACAGAGCAGAGAGGCAGCCGTGAGGGGGCACCGCGGCCAGCGTGAGAGCGGTGGCTCGGCCAGATGCTGGCACCCTCTCGTTTTGGGTGTGGGTGAATCGACGTCGGCAACTGCTTCCATCATGGGCGACGCAAGCGGCCAGATACTGGCTCCCCCTCCTTTTGGGAGAGGGCTGGGGTGAGGGTCCGGATGATCACGAGGAGTTGCGATTCCACGGTGCCACGGCGTGTGGCACTGGTGAGTATTTCTGGGTGCCACTGGTCGTGCCCGACCAGTGTCCTCTTGGGATTGGCGAGTTTCGCGATCTTGAGAAGGCTGGCGGGAACAAGGAGCACGTCGGCTGACAGAGAAATACACCCCCGACGGCATCTCATCCCTCAGAACCCGCAAATCCCTCCACTCTATCGCGCAGGTCAGCCGGAATTCACGCCGGTTTTGTTCCCGGATCGCAACTTAAGGATCTGGCGGAGACAAGCGTACCATTGATGGGCCAGGCGTCTGAATCCGCTCTGCCCACAAAAGTGCCTGTCCTTTCTGTCTGTCCTTTCTGTCCGCACACACCCAAAGCCCGCGGAAATTGACACCAAGGACCAAACACTCATGGACACTCAAGAGACACAGAAACCCGTCGGCGCCCTGCTGCGTCTGGCGTCGGCGGCGCGGCTGCATCGTTCATCCGGCCGCTTGCATGCCTGGGTTTCGATCAGCGATCGATCCGAAACGGTACCACTGGACTCGGCGGAATTCCGCCGGTGGCTGCTCAGCGGCTATTGTACCGAATCGCGCGAACCGCCGGGCATCGGCACAATTCAGCGGGTCGTTTCGCTCTTGGAGGCCCGGGCCTGGCTGGATGCCGGCACTCCCAGCGTCTCGATTCGCGTCGGCCGCGAGCCCAGCGGCGATGACTCGGCTTCCCTCATCGACCTTGGGGATTCCCAGGGTCGGGCCGTCTCGGTCTGCGGTGCAGGTTGGCGTGTGATCGATCGGCCGGCGAGCCGCTTCTGGCGCCCGGCCGGCCTGTTGCCTCTACCCGTGCCCAGGACCGGGGCCTCGATCGACCTCTTGCGGCAGTATGTCAATCTCACCGACGACGATTTTCGACTCCTGGTCGCCTGGATCACGGCTGCCCTTCGACCGATCGGCCCCTATCCCATCCTCGTGCTCTACGGCCCGCAAGGCTCCGCCAAGACCACCCTCGCCAAGATCCTCCGGCTCTTGATCGACCCCCAAGCCTGCCCGCTCTTGGCACTGCCCTCGACCACCCGCGATCTCATGGTCACCGCCGTCAACGGATGGCTCCTCAGCTATGACAACATCTCCGTGATCAGTAAGGGCATGTCCGATGCCCTTTGCGGACTCGTGACCGGAGGCGGCTACGCGACCCGCTCGAATCACACCAACCGCCGGCTCACCGTCCTCCAGGGCCAGCGGCCCATCATCTTGAACGGGATCGACGAGTTCCTCGAGCGCGCCGATGCGATCGACCGAGCCATCGTCATCAACCTCGAGGCGATCGCGCCGGCGAACCGCCGCGCTGAGGACGAGTTCTGGAAGGCCTTCCACGCCGACTACCCGCGGATCCTGGGAGGTGCGCTCGACGCGTTGGCCGGCGGCCTGCGCGAGCTGCCATCCGTTGACCTTGCCGAGATGCCGCGCATGGCGGATTTTGCCAAATGGGGCGAAGCCGTCGGCCGGGCCCTCGGATGGCCGAAAAGCGCGTTCATGTCGGCGTATGGTTTGAATATTGACTGTGCGACGAACGCCGCGCTGGAAGATTCGCTCGTTGTAATGGCCTTGATCGACTGGGCCCCGGAATTGCCCAAGTTCTGGGGCGGACCCGAGGCGCTGCTCCGCGAGCTCACCCATTACGTGGAGTACCGGGACCACAACATCGCCCGCGCGGGGTCACATGAAGCCAAACAGGAGACGTACGGCCAACTCCCCAAGCTGGCCGAAGGATACCAGGCAGTTTTCCAAAGAGCTGCGCCGGGTCTTACCTCTCTTGCGGCAGCATGGCGTGACCGCTGAATTCGAGCGAAGTAATCGAGGGATCCTGATCAAGTTTGCGTATGTCGAGCCCCCGGATGAATACGACGATCTCAAGGCCGTCGAGCAGGCTCCTTAGAAAGGAACCGCCTTTGCCGGATTCGCCGGTTGGACCACCTGTTCCGAAAATTCAAAAAACATGCGCAACTTCAAACGCGACAATAAGATATAGCGACTGCGAGCTTCCTGCTAGGAGTTCCGATTATTCCAAAAGCATGCGCAACCAAAGTCGCTGTAAAGACATGTGGCAACGCCGTGCAGCGTGGCCCGGGGATCGTCCCAAATCGGAAGATTGCAGGTTGACACTTTTTACGTCAAGCCGCGACAGCGTTTTCTTTGGCTTTTGCCTTAGCTCTCGCGAGGGCGGGCATCATCTCTGCTCGGAGCAAGCGCCAAAAGTCATAACTGGGCAGCTTGAGGCCCAAATGCTCATACGGACAGCGGCCTTTTCGCTTCCCCCCGACAAACACGCGAGTATTCCAGTACAGCCGTTTCAGGTCCAACATCGGTTGCGTCAGCGTTCGATGCCGCGACTGATGCATCCGCAAGACGCTGTTCATACACTCCACCGCGCTGCTGGCACGCACCGTCTGACGCAGGACCGCCGCGACCCGACGGTACGATTCCCGCCAGTTCGGGTCCAACTTCTCGCAGAGGATCTGCTGTACCACTGGAGCCACATGGCGATAACCTGCGACCGCCGTGTCGGCCGATTTCCTCGGCCGTTGCCGGCGCAGCCACCACAGGTGGACCAAGGCGTCGCGCGACGTCTCCGGTAGCGACAGTCGACCCAACTGGTCGTGCAACCGGTCCAAGAACGTGAATGACTCCTTGTTCTGAAGGAAACCACGCACCTTGGCCCATACCGAGCCCACGAGCCGGGACAAAGCCCACTTGACTTGCTCTTGCGCCCAAGCCCGATCGTTGAGTCGACCATCGGGACGAAAGACATTCAGGGCCAGCTCGGCTCGTTGCCAAGCCTTCTCTCTCTTCTCATACAGTTCAAAGACACGTGATGCTTTCTCCCATTTCACGCGGACCTTGTGAGTCAATCCCCACAGGCCGCGCCCCTGCCGGCTCCTCTGGTCGAGGGCTCGGTCGGCGGCCTCGGCTTGCTCCCAGCACCGCTCCACCCGAGCCCACAGCATGCCCAAGACCCGCCGGGCTTCCCGCTTGGTGTGGAACACGTCCAGCCCCTTCTCCAGAGGGACTCGGTTGGTCGCGCGTTGGTACCGTTGCAACTGGGCCAGTCCCACCCGCAATCCTGCGCCTGCGTCGGAGGTCACATAGCGCAACCAGATCCAAGGCTGCAATTCCTTGAACCAGGTCGATCCTTGATAATTGTCGGCTTTCTTCCCCAGGAACCACATCATGCTGCGAGGTTCGACCCCCACCAGCACCGGTCGTCCGTGGAAGAAGATCTCATCGAGACAGCCCTCCAGCACCAACTCCCCGCAGGAATGATCCAGTCGCTCGAGGACCACACCGGCGGCGTCACCGGCGGCTTGGGCCCAGCGATGGATCGTCGAGCGACCGGGTGCCGCCTGTGCACCCAGGACGATTCTCAGTAAGCCGAGGTTTTGGTTGAGGCTCAGCCCCATGGCCAGGGCCGTGACCGTGAACTCCTGTTGCTTGACCTCGGGAAACTCAACGGTTTGGAACAGCCAGTCCCACAGTTGCGCGTTTTCTCGGCGGAGAGCTTCATTCTCCCGGACCAACTCCTCTCGGGTTGGTCCGCCACTGTGCTGGGCCTCGAGGGCGGCGACGACCTGGTAAGTATGCACGTAGACAGTCTGGCGGCTACAGCCGCTCAGATGGGCCTGATCGGTGACGGCGCCATAGACGCCCGTCAAACCGGCAGCCGCGTTGGTAATCCAGCAACCAAAGGGTAGGGTATGCATGGGGGTGGTTCCTGTTGTGTGTCGGAGTGGTTTACAACCGCACACATCAGGTCCGCCCCCGCAAAAATCAAGGGCCTGCTGGTAAAAGCTTGCCAACTGTCAACCCGCACGACGCCCGATTCGCCCTTTTTGGGACGATGCCCTTTTTGCGTGGCGCACTCGCATCTTTCCTTCTCGCTGGGGATTCTCGATCACGAAGCCTGAACCCGTTCCCGGAGGGCTCACGATTCCCTGTTCGTTGGAGCCTCTTCGGGATTTGTCAGGCCCTCGGACGTTTGCGGGGATGAACCCCCTTGGCCCGGCTGGCAAGCCACTTCTTGAAGGAGTTCTGGCTTTCGGCGGACGGCTGCCCGGCGAGGAGGTTTGCGACACTGATATCCTCGTCGACAGCAGCCCAGTGAATTCCTCGGCCACCGGCGATCAACCGCCAGGAATTCCGCTCCGCCGTTGTTGCGTGTACCAGACGGGGATACCAGTCGAGCGGAACGGCAATGCTCCGGCCATCGGCCAGTTCCACCGACAGGGTATCCTCACTGACCTGCACCGCCCTGGCCATGGCCAAGGCCAATCGGCTTTCAATGGTCGAAGAACTCATCCCAGCTCCGTAACAATTCCTCGTGGTGCAGCTCGATCAGTTCGCGCACGCGGTTGATCTCCTTGCGTGAGAATCCGCTGCTTCGCTCCAATGTCGGAGGATCCAGCCAGAATTTCGCCTCGCAGTCATCGCGCTCGACGTGAATATGGGCGGGCTCACCACCATCTCCCGCGTAAAAGAAAAACCGATAGGGGCCGCTTCGCAATACGGTCGGCATACGCACATGCTATTCCGACGCACTACAGAGAGCAATCCGGCAAGGCACCGATTCGAGGACAGGGGGGAAAAGGGGGAAAGAAAACGCGACACTCGCTCCGGAGCAGTCGCGCGGATGCGATCCGACAACTCACAGCCAGTCCGAGGATTTGTGGTCCCACAATGGATAACCGACCACAGAGAATCGCCAGCGCGTCATGAACGCCGATTCTGCTTACGCGGCTGATGACTTCAAGCACTAACTCACAGTCCTGGAATAGGATACAGCAGAAGACCAGGGTTTTTTAGCCGTGAGTACCGATGATTTCGCGTTCATGCGCAACCCGAACTGCTGTAAGGATATGCGACATGAATGGAACCCTTTCGTTTTGATCAGTGCGTCCAGCCGCTGTCAGGCAAAAGTCTCGGTTTACGGTTTTGCGCACGAGACCATCGTCCGTTGACCGCCAACGGCGGTCTGGGTTATAGAGTTGACTCCGGGCGACGACGACGACGCTCCGCTCGCTGGTTGTCGTTCGAGAAACGTTACTGAAGAGGAGAAGTGCTCTTCCGGGCAGCGAGTCAACCAGGGCGGGCGAGAACTCGGTGGAAAGAAGGCTGGGACGCCGCGACGATGAGTAGCTCGAGAACGCTGGAAACGCGGTCGCCGTCGGAGCCCCTTCGGGCCCACCAAAAGGGGCTCTCGCTGGCCGTCGCCGACGTCGGCTGGTTCAACACCGAGAACCTGTTCCGTGAGATCGATCGCGAGTCGGTCGCGGTGTTGCTCCTCAAGTGCTTCGATTACGTCAATGGCTGGCGCCGCGGGGTTTATCCCTGGTCGCAAGCCTGCCAGCTCCGCCCATTCGGACCAAGGTCGTGGGACCGCCAGCTCGTCTTGCCCAGCGGCTGGATGAAGCGTTATCCCCGGCTGGGGATGAGACCGGTCGCACGAGCCATCCGTGGCTGGTGGCACACGCAGCCGCCGGCCCAGCGGCGCGGTCTCGTGATGACCTACCCGTACTACCTGCACCTGAACGATCTGCTTCGGCCCGAGCTCTCGATTTATTACAACATCGACGACTACACCCTCTACTGGCCTCGTTTCGCCGACGAGATCCGGGCGCTCGAAGAGAGGACTGTTCTGGCGGCCGATCTCACCGTTTGCGTTTCCCGGCTGAGGGCCGATGAGCTCCGCGCGCTCGTCCCTGAAGCCGCGAATCGGATCCACCACGTCCCCCATGGAGCGCCTTCGCGGTTTGTGGCGAAGGCCCCGCTATCCCGTCCGGCACAGCCTCCTGCCGACCTCGCGCGGCTGCCGCGCCCCTATCTTGGCTATATTGGCTCGCTCGAGGACCGCGTCGACTGGGAACTCATGGACAGACTCAGCCTGGCTTTCCCCGACGCCTCGATCGTGGTCGTCGGTCGCGTGCGAGACGCGGTCTCTGAGCCTTGGTGGGACGCTTGCTCGCGGTTCCTGGCCCGGCCGAACGTGCACGCACTGGGATGGCGGCCCCAAGAGGCACTCGCCCGTTACTACCAGGCTTTCGACGTTTGCCTGATCCCCTATCAGATCGACCATCCGTTCAACCGCGCCTGTAACCCGACCAAGATCATGGACGCGATGGGATCGGGAAGGCCAATCGTTGCCACGGCGATCTCTGAGTGCTGCCTTCATGCCGAGCGATTCCACGTCGTCGAAAATGAACCGGAGTTCCTCCGGGCCGTCGGGTGGATTCTTGAGCGGAGCTCCGATGACGGCCGAGCCGCCCTGCGGCATGCGTTCGCCCGAGCCAATACCTGCCACGAGGTCGGCGAGCGGATCCTTGACTTGCTCCAAGCCGCTGCCGCGGCCCGTCGCGGCCCGCCGAGCCTGGTGGCATCGACTCCCGGAATGTGACGCATTCGCCCTGACTTTGGCAAGCAGCCGATGGCAACCCGCACCGCCAGACGGTAGAGTCGTTCCGGGATCAGCCTCGGCGCGAGCCCCCGAACCCTTTCCCCCCCTTGCGAAGGGGGGGTAGGGGTAGGGGGGGGTGGTCCCGGCGCTACCAATTAGCAACGCCCCGGAGCGTCTTTCGTCGTCCTTCATCCTTGGATGCAGTGGGTCCGGTGCCTCGGAAATGAAAAGACAAAGAGCGAGCGGCGGCATTCTAACCGGCGGTGCCGCGACCACCCCCCTGACCCCCCCTTCGCAAGGGGGGGAAAAGGGCACAACCATACCCGAGGGACGGCGCGGCCGGTGCAAGACCAAGGTTTCAGCACTCCAGCCGGGCGGCCACCGGGCCGCGCCGCGTCTCCTGCATCCCTCTTTAACCTCGACACGCGAGCATGCCGATGAATTCCGCGATCCGCATCAAGCTCATCGTGATGATGTTTATGGAGTACGTGATCTGGGGCGTGGTTCCCGCTTTTGAACAACTACATCGGCAAGGATTACCTCAATTTCAACTGGCTCGAGGGCGCACTCGTCAATGATGCCTTTGCCATCATGTCGCTGACTGCGATCTTCTTCGGGGGCCAGCTCGCCGATCGCTATTTTTCCCAGGAGAAGTTCCTGGAATTCAGTCTCCTGGTCAGCGGCGTGGCACTGCTGGGACTGACTCTCGCCACGAATTTCTGGCCGTTTTTCGGCTTGATGCTCCTTTACAGCTTCTTCTATGTCCCGACCCTTTCCGTCACAAATGCGATCGCTTTTGCAAACCTTAAGGACGCACAGAAGGACTTCGGCATCGTTCGGGTCGGGGGAACACTGGGCTGGATTGCCGCGGCCCTGCCGTTCTTCCTGGTGCCGATCACAAACTTGTTCACGATCGCGGGGATCGCGGCGCTCGCGACGGCCACGTACTGTATGATTTTGCCTCACACGCCGCCTGCCAAGCGCACGGGCTCGGCTTTCGCCCCGTTCGAGGCGTTCAAGCTGCTATCGGTTCCCACGATCCTCGTGCTGTTCATCGTGACGTTCGTTGATTCGCTCGTGCACAGTTGCTACTTCATCACGAGCGGTCCGTTCTACAAGATGCTGGGATTGGCCGAGAACCGGATTCCCGCCGCGATGGCCATCGGTCAGGTCGCCGAGATCGCCACGATGGCCGCGCTCGGGTTTTTCCTGAAGCGTCTCGGCTGGCGCACAACCATGATCATCGGCGTCCTCGGCCACGTCGTCCGGTTCGCGATTTATGCGCTCGGTGGTTACTACGGCGGGCAGATGTGGCTGGGACTCGTCGTCCTCAGCAATGTCGTCCACGGATTCGCCTACGCGTTTTTCTTCGCCACGGTGTATATTTTCGTCGACGAGAATTTTCCGAAGGATGTCCGCACCAGCGCCCAGAGCCTGTTCAACCTGCTGATCCTGGGGTTGGGGCCGTTCGTCGGCGGTTTCCTCTGGAAAGGTCTGGAGGCGGTTTTCACGACACAAACGGGCGATGGACAGAGCATCGTCAACTACACGTTGCTTTTTCTCGTCCCGCTGGCGCTCGGATTGCTCTCAACGGCCATTCTGGTGGTGTTTTTCCATCCCCCAGCCAAAGAGCCGGTCCCCGAAGAGGTCCCCGTCCTTGTCAGCTAGCAAGGTTGCGTGGCTCATCCCCATCTCGGGCTGGTGCCTGGCGGTTCTCGCGCTCGCGGCGGCGGCCCAGCAGCCAGCGACGGAGGAAGAGCTGTCGCGGCATTTGACGGCCGTGCGCGCGCAGGTCGAGACCGCGTCGATCGATATTTCCCGCCGTGAAGACCTGGTGTTCGACATGGCGTCGACGCTCGATCGAGCTGCGCAGTCATCCACCGACGCCGACACGCGCCGGCGGCGGTGGACGCAGGCCGTGGACCTGCTCGACTGGTTCGTGAAGGAGAACCCGGTTTCACCTCGTGAACGGCAGATTCGGTTTCAAGCCGCTGTGTTTTGCTGGGCGATCGCGCAAACCTGGTCGCTCTCCGGTGCGCTCAATCCCGGCGATCCCCGGCCCCGCCAGGAGGCCGTACGATCCTTGGACGACGCGATCAACCGGTATAAAACGGTGTCCGGCGACGGAATCGACCAGACGCTCGCCGAGAATCTCCACTTTCGCCTGGCCGAGGCGCTGGCCGGGCGCGCCGAGCTCGAGCCCGTGGGTTCGGCCAGCCGGCGATCGCGCGAGTCCGAGGCATTGTCCCTGCTCACACAACCGCCGGCCAAGCCCGGCCTCGCCGGTTACTGGCATTTACTCAAGGCCGACTTGCTCCGCGCGTCGGGGAGACCGGGTGAAGCCCAGACGGAGCTCGACGCCGCCGTCAAGTCCGCGCCGGCTCCGCCGGCCGCGGAGATCGTCGAGGTCCGCGTGCCGCTCCTGCTCGCACAGAAGAAGTTTAACGAGGCCGTCGCATCGGTGGAGGTTTCCGGGTTGGAGGGGCCGGCCAAGGCGTTGTGGGCTGCGCGGGTTCGCCTGGAGCAGCTTGCGGGGCTGCCCGCAGAAGCGGGCCGCATTGCGGTCGAGACCGACCTTTTCCGCCGGATCAGCACGCTCCGCAAGGGGACGTCTGCCGAATCGCGCAGAGCACTCCTGGAGCTGGCGAAAGCCGGGATCAAGCCCGACGCCAAGCATCCGCCTGAGGTCTGGGATTCCATGGCGGCTGCCTATGCGGCCGTGAGCGACCCAGCGAAAGCGGCCGCCCAGATGGCAATCGCTGCCCGGGGAGCGGCCGCCCTTGGCCAGGCAGACCAGGCGGCGACTTATCGACTGCGCGAGGGCGGATTTCTGTTTCAGGCCGGCAAGCTGATGGAGGCGAGCGCGGTCCTGGCGCAAGTGCTGGACGCCCCGGCGCCCGCCTCGACCCGCGCGATGGCGGGCATGCTTCGTGCAGTGGCCCTGGGCAAAGCGCTGGGCCTGGGATTGCCCGGCTCATCGCGCTCGGAGTACATCGCAGCTCTCAACCGGCAGACCCGCGACTTCCCCGGCGATCGGTCGACCGGCGAGGCCCGCTGGCTGCTCGGCAGGCTGGCCGCCGCAAGCTCCGAGCTTGAGCAGGCCCGAGCCTTCTGGTCAGCCATCCCCGGCGACTCACCGCGCTGGCTCGATTCCCGGCTGGCCCTGATCGAGCTCGATCGTGACCAGCTCGAACTCGACGAGCTCAACCCCGACCGCCACAAGCTGGCGGAGCGATTCCAGAAGGCGGAAGCCTTTGCAAAACGGAGTCTACTCGAGGCTCATTCCGAGGCCGAGAAGTCCGAATTGATGCTGGCACTGGCCAGGCTCGACCTGACTCCCAGGGCCGGCAAGCCCGAGGCGGCTCGAGAGCTGTGCGAACGCCTGAGCCGGATACCGGGAACGACGGCCCAGCAATACCGGGCACGGCTGCTCCGGCTGGCCGCACTCGTCGAAGCGGGACGTTACGTCGAAGCCGAGCGCGAAGCACAAAGCCATTCGGCGTGGCGTTTGCCCGCCGAGACAAACGCTCTCTTCGACGTGGTCCGCCTCCTGGACCAGTGTTCCGCGTCCTCCGATACCGACCTGAGGCAGCGGCGGTTTGGGCTCGTCAACAAGCTGATCGTCGAACCGTTGCTCGGCGACGAGGAAAAGCTGAGCCCGGAACAGCGCGGCGAGCTGGCCATGCGCTTGACTCGTGCCTTGCTCGCCATCGGCGCCGACCGCGATGCCCGCCGGTCGCTTGACACCTGGCGGGGGCTCCCCCAGTCAACCACGAGCGATCGCCTGCTCCGCGACCTGGGCGACACGTACAGCCGCCTGGAAGTCTATTCACTTGACATCGACGTCCAGCGGCTGCGGCTCAAGAACAACCCCCCAGGCTCGCCTCGCTGGTTCGACGCGCGGTATGCCCTGGCACTCGCCTATTTTCATTCCGACAGGCTGAAAGAGGCCGCCCAGCTCATCGACTCGACCGCCATTCTTCATCCGGAGCTGGGCGGTGGAGCGCTCCACGATAAATTCATCCGGCTGCGTCAACGGCTGGGCGTCAAGCCCTGAGCCGCCCGGAGCTTCAGCCTCCCCTCCCGGCCGTAAGCCTGCACGCACGCGGCGTAGGTCGTGTCGAGCACCTTCTGGGAAACGGGCGCTCCCACCGCATCGACCGGGTCGAAGACGGAAAGATCACGAGGAGCAAGCCGGGCTGCCAGGTCGGGAAGGTCGTAAGATTGCAGCACGCCTGGCAGGACAGTGGCGAGTTGATCGCGGCTCGGACCATTTTGAACAATGTTCGACCAGGAAATGAGCGAGCCGTGCAGCGTGACCTTCTTGATCAAGCCATGCCGGTCAAGAAGTGCAGCATGGAGCACCACCGGACCCGCCGGCCCGAAGCCAATCACATGAAATCCCTCGCTGAGCTCGCCCCCCGGCTGCGCGTGCAGACTCTCGATGACTTCGATCAGTCGGGCCACGCGCTGGCCCAAGAGAGGCCGATTGACGAGTAGCGCCAGGAAGGCATCCTTCCAATCGCGGCCGAACGGCGATTCCGGTCCCTTCTGGCCCGGCGGCGCGGCAGTCCAACCCATGGCGCGCGGGTCGAGCATGACGGCGTTTCCAGTCTGCCCGGTGATCTCGGCGAGCATCCCGGAATGGAAAATCTCCCAGGCGTCGGGGCCGACGACGACGTGCGTTGGACCGCGATCTTGGCCTTCCTTCCGCGGCAGCTCGACCGCCGAGACGGAGCTGCCTGGTCCAAAATCGAAGACAAGCATCCTCACCAGGAATCCGTTCTCGATACGAACCGGCACGCGCCTGGGTTGCCAGCCAATGAGGCCAAGACGTCCGGCAGTCGCGTCCCGAAATACCTCGGCCGAGCGTTCAGCATTCACCGATTCCCGGACCGGTCGAAGCTCCTCCTCTCGCCGGCGATTGAGATCAAAGACCGAAACGCCGTGGAAATCGGTCAGAACCTGGCCCGTACGCGTGCACTGCAGCTCGGTGTCGGATGCGACGGGGAAGTCGGGCTCGGTGATCGCGTCGTCTTGTTTCAGCAGCCAGCGCCGCATCCAGCGGGCCGTGGCGATCCGTCGCGGCCGCGTCAGGCCGTGCTCTTCATCCGACTCGAACAGGTCCACCCGTTCGCCGAAGCCCATCCGGCCATAGATCAGCTTGACTTCGCGGTAGGTATCCCAGCTTCCCAGAATGTCGAAGAAGTCACGGGTGCCGGCGACGAAGAGCGTGGGCTTGGGGGCGCGCATCGTCGCATAATCGGCGTGCTCGATGCCAAGAGCGACCTGGCCGATGATGTTCTGCTCAGCGTCTTGAGGTCCGATCGTGGCGAATAGCCGCTCGAGCGACGTGATATAGCACGACGGAGCCGCCACGCTGATGCGATCGTCCAATGCCATGAGGTACGAGGTCATGGTCCCGCCGCCGGAGTTGCCCGTGCAACCGAGGTGATCGGGGTCAACCTCGGGCCGCGCGGCGAGATAGTCGAGCGCGCGCATACCGTCCCAAATCCGGTAGCTCGCGAGCTGGCGGCCTACAAGCAAGGCACCGATTCCTTCCATCGTGTGCTCCGTCGTGCCCCGGACCACGGGCTTGCCGCGGGCATCCAGAAGCTGGTAACGCTCTCCCTGTCCGATCGGATCAAAACAGAGCACGGCCATGCCGTTTTTGGCCAGCAGGATCGCCATCCGCTGGTAGTCGGCATAAGCCTTGCCGTTGTCGCTGTGCCCGCAGGGAAGAAGTACGCCGGGAAACGGCGGCTTGCCGTCGGGAACATAGAGATTGGCCGTGACATGATGATCGGGTCGGCTCTCGAAGATGATCTTCTCGACGCGATAGCCGTCGGGCTCGAGCACGCCGACCTTGCGTGGGTTAAGCGGCGTTCGCTCCGGCAGATCGCCCAGCGAGCGCCGGAAGGACTCGCGCAGCAGCTTTTGCCGCTGGAGGATGTCTTGCGGTGTTTTGATAGCCCCGATCGCCTTGCGCCGCGACTCAAAGAGCTGCCGCGCCTGCTCGAGCAGCTCGCGATGCATCATCTCGTCGAGCTGTTTCTCGGAGTCCTCCCCGGCGTTCACGGGCGCTGTGCCCGACGACGAGACCGGATCGCCACCGGCGCGGACCGATGGAAACGTAAGCATTGCCAGTGCCAGGAATCCCGCAATACAACGCGTGCGCATCGGATCGCTCCCATCAATCATCCCGAGTACCAGGCGGAACTCGCTCGTGGTCAAGGACGCGTAAAGCCAGCGCAAGCGAGTTGAGCCGGGTTTCGGTGGAATCGGCACGGGACATGAAGACGACGGGGGCGGACGTGCCCCGTAAGATGCCCCCGAACCGGCAGTTGGCGGTGTACATGATGGCCTTGACGGTGAGGTTGGCCGAGAGCAAGTTCGGGAAAAGCATGATGTCGGCCGCCCCGACGACCTCGCCGTCGATGTGTTTGCTCACTCCGGCTAGGGCGGCGTATGCCAGGTCAAAGGAGAGCGGGCCTTCGACCAGGCAGTCTCCCAATTCGCCTTCCCGGCAGCGCCGTGCGATCTCAGCCGCCTCGATCGTTTCCGGCATGGACAGCTTGACGGTCTCGGTCGCGGCCATGAGGGCGACCTTGGGTGCCGGCACCCAGAGCGCGTGCGCGACCTCGACGGTGCTCCGCAAAATGTCGATTCGCTCGTCCACGCTGGGCTGCACGCAGATGCCGGTGTCGGCGAGGAGAAACCGTCTGCGGTCGCGCGGGATTTCCATCAAGACGACCTGGCAGATGACTCTCCCGGTGCGGAGTCCATTCGAATGGTCGAGCACGGCCTTCATCAACTCAGGCGTCGAGATCTGGCCTTTCACGAGCGCCTGGGCGTTGCCGGACAGGACCTCGTCGACGGCGGCCCTCGCGACGGCGCCCGGCTCGACGTCGCGGATCTCGAATTCGGCAAGATCGATCTCGTGTGCATGGGCGACGGCCCGGATTCCGGGCTCGTGACCGGCCAGGATCGGGCGGACCCAGCCGCAGTCGCACGCAGCTCGCATCGCCTCGAGCACGGTCGGATCTGCGCCCCCGGCGATGGCAACGCGGACTGGCTCAGCCCGTAGGTCGGCGTCGTGGTAGAGCCGGCGGAATCCGTCGAGTCCCATGGATCTTGGTCTTTACCGGCTATTCCAGGCGGTTGGCAAAAAAGTCGGCTCCCACGATGTAGGACGAGCCCCCGAGGATGAGTACCGACAGGTTTTGATCTTCGTCGACCCAGCGCTGGTGTTCGTCATCCCACCAGTGAGCCGGCCGGGGCGAATAAGGAAAGTAGGGCTCGAGATCGCTGTTCGAGAGCACGTCGGCATATTCACGGAGTAGTCGCTCGGGCCCGTCCGCCAGCACGCCGCCGCCGCCGGAGAGGCGGTTGGACAGGAAGGCGCTGTTGATGTATCTCTCGAAGGGAATCCAGTGACCAGCCACGACGCGATGGCGCTCGTGCAGGTTCCAGAGAACCTCGTCGTGGCGGCACGGCGGCCCGCGATAGTTCAACTGGCTGAACGGCTCCTGGTGTTCCCAGAGGAGGACATGGTCGTGTGAAAACGTCCACTCATAGAGATCCAGTTCCGTCAACGCAAAGCTGCGAGTGTGGTGAGCCCCGACTTCCCAGATCTGGTCAGACATCTCATCCGTTCCGGTGTCGACGCCGAGCCGGATGGTCAGGGTCTGGCCGTCCCGCAGGATGTCCAGCCAGGTCATCGACCAGGATTCGTGAAGGTCCTGGTTGTGTACCAGATCACAGAAATCAAGGAATTCCTGGACCTGACTCATGGCCTGCTCCGGATTGGCGCAGCTTGAGGGTCTCCCTGAATTCTACACAAGTCGGCGGGAATCGGGCATGGTGCGGCGGCCGGAACTTCAATTCGGGACGGCTTCCGTCCATTTCGGCGCGCGTTTTTGCAGGAACGCCGAGATTCCCTCCTGGGCGTCACCGTGGAGCGCGTTGGCAGTCATGACGGTCACGGCGCGGGCGTAGGCGTCGGACTCCGGGAGACCCTCGATCTCGTAAAAGGCCCTCTTGCCGGTTGCGATGACGAACGGGCTCATGGCAAGGATTCGATCGGTCAGCGTTTTGACCGCGGCGTCAAGCTCGGCGGCCGGCACGACGCGATTCACCAGTCCCAGCTCGAGGGCGCGGCGAGCCGGGATCGGCTCGCCGGTGAGAAGCATTTCCATGGCGGCCGTTGCCGGCACCGCCCGGACCAGAGGAACCATCGGTGTCGTACAGAAGAGGCCGATCGTGACGCCCGGGGTCGCGAACAGGGCGTCCGCGGCCGCGACTGCCAGGTCGCAGGCCGCCACGAGCTGGCAGCCCGCGGCCGTGGCGATCCCTTGAACCCGGGCGATCACCGGCTGCCTCAGCCGACGAAAGCCCAGCATGACCCGTGAGCAAAGCTCGAACAAATCCCGATAAGACTCCTCCGTTTGCCCGACCATCTCCCCGAGGTCGTGCCCGGAGCAGAACACGCTGCCGCGCGAGCCGACCACCACCACCTGCGCCTTCGGGTCTGTTTCGATCGCTGCGAGTGCGCGCTCGAGATCCCTCAGTAACGCGACGGACAGGGCATTGCGCTTTTCCGGCCGGTTCAAGGTCAGCCGCACCACGCCTCCGGCCGATTCGACGAGCAAGTTGTGGTCCATTGGCATCACTCAATTCAAGCTGGCGGCTGCCTCAACGTAGGGCAGGCTTTCCAGCCTGACGTCTCAATGTAGGTCGGGCTTTCCAGCCTGACTTCCGTAAATCAGGCTCTTCAGCCTGACCTCCGGCACACATCCTGCGGCGGTCCCACTTAGCGGCCTTTCGGCTCGGCTCTCACGTAAATGTTTGCGGGCGGCGTCTTGTAATACTTGAACATCGCCGGACAGAGCCAGCCCTCCTCCGGAGGGTTGGCATCCAGCCTGTAGAAATTCCCATTGGAATCGCCACGCAGCCACGTCAGCTTGTTCTGGTAACCCGGGAACGGGTTGGCCGAGAACGTCAGACGAAAACCATCCCTGGCGCCGGGGATGTTCTTGACCAGACGATCGATCATCTCCGGGACGCCGGCCACGAACGGCTCGCGCCTCAGGCCGACCGCCGGATCGTCGAACACCCACGTACCATTATACCAGTACGGGGCGATCACCATGATCGCGTTCGCTGGCGGCCCGGTACGGCCCATCGCCCAGGTGACTGCCATCCAGCCGGAAGCACCCGCCAGCGCAAGAGACGCGAACGTCGCCAGGAGCCACCAACGCGTCTGGTTCATGCGGGCGCCCCTCCGTTCAAACGGTCCGGTCCGGAAACGTCGCAAGGTACGCGGGCGAGACTTTCTTCAGCCAGATAAAATGCTTGTCGATTCGGCTCGGAACGAGTACCTGTGCGCCGATCGCGACGACGAGCAAACCGACGATCACAAGGATGATCCCAGAAAGAATGACGAACGGTATGACGTTGCTCGGAATTGTGCGCGCATCAGAGAGGAATCCCGCGACGATCATCGATCCTACCCCCAAGAGTACGGTCAACCAACCGATCGCGATGGCCCGCCTCCGACTGGTTCGGTGGACCGGGCAAAGGCCCGCAGTTAACTTCCCGCGAGCACACAAGCAAAGGTAGATGATGGCGAACGGGATCGGGCCGCAGACTAATATCAAGATCGCCCAGTACGGACTTAGCCACGTCAGCGATCGCTTGAACCGATATCCTTCGGCCGAAGCGTTGCACTTCAAACATCGATCGGGTAGTTCAGCTCCCTTGCGGACCATCAGCATCTGGCCATCGCGCCAGGCCAGCCCGGGCCGTTCCACTGGGCGAACCTCGTGGACCTTAGGAGGAGCATACGGGTTCTCTTCGTCCTCTTGCTCGATCATGGTCTCGCTCACTGTTTGCGTGGAATTCGCCATCCCTTTCATGAATTGTAACAGCCCCGGGAACCGGTCGGATCCACCCCGGCTTCGATTGATGGCCCGCCGCACCTCCCTCTTCACGGCAAGTGCGTCCCGGCCAGCCCGTGCTCTCAATTCGCGGCGGCTGCAATCTCACGGTCGGGAACTCCCAGCGCTCGCAGCACGCCGATCGCCATGAGCGCATCGCCCAGTGGCTTCATGTGGACGCCGTCGCCGGTGAGCCAGTGCGCCGTGTCGGTTACACTGGCAGGTCGTTTGGAGAGAACCGTCAGGAACATCGCGTGCAGATCGACGAGCGTGCAATGTCGCTCGCGAGCAATCTGCTTCTCGGCCTCGATATAGATCCGGAGCCGCTTGTTCGCGCTCTCCTCCGGGTTCTCGCCGATCACGGTCGGAGTGAGAAGAATCACCTTGATCCCGGCCGTCTGCGCCATATCAACCATCTTCGCGACGTTGATCCAGTACTCGGCCAGCACGTGCGGGTCATGGGGTTGGCCGGTTCGATGCCAGACGTCATTGATACCAATGCTGATCGTCACCACGGCCGGCTTCTGGTCGATCACGTCGTGCTGAAATCGCTTTACCAGATCTTCGGCTTTCTGGCCGCTGATGCCGACATTCTTGATCGGCGGCAGCTTGAGCTCCGGGTATTTCTTGGCCAGAACGGCATCGACGTCCTTCAGATAGCCGGCTGCGGCCGTGATCGAGTCGCCGATAGCGATGATCTGAGCGCCAGCCTTGAGGATTAGTTCGCGCGGCATATTGATGTTGGGCTCGCCGCTGGAAGCCGGGCCCAGTAGCGAGAGCAACATCGCGTACATGTACGCCAATTCAGGGCTCATTTCGTTCTCCATCACGTGGGTGGTCTATCGCGTCAGTGATTTGTATTTGATCCGATGCGGTTGATCGGCGTCCTGGCCCAGGCGTTCCTTGCGTTGATCTTCATACGTCTGGTAGTTGCCATCGCACCAGACAACCCGGCTCTCGCCCTCGAACGCAAGGATGTGAGTGGCGATCCGATCGAGGAACCAGCGGTCGTGGCTGATGACCATCGCACAGCCTCCAAAATCGACGAGGGCTTCTTCGAGGGCGCGAAGCATCTCGACGTCGAGATCGTTGGTGGGCTCGTCCAGGAGGAGCAGGTTACCGCCGCTCTTGAGCAGCTTGGCAAGGTGGACGCGATTGCGCTCGCCGCCGGAGAGGTTGCCCACCTTCTTTTCCTGGTCGGGTCCCTTGAAGTTGAACTGGGCCACGTAAGCTCGTGCCGGCACTTTACGCTTTCCCAGGACAATCGGGTCCTGGCCGCCGGTGATCTCCTGAAAAACCGTGTTGCCGGCATTCAAGGCGTCGCGGTTCTGGTCGACGTAGGAGGTCACCACGGAGTCGCCGATGCGCAAGCTGCCGCGATCGGGCGTCTCCTGGCCGACGATCATGCGGAACAGCGTGGTCTTGCCAGCGCCGTTGGGGCCGATGACTCCGATGATGCCGCCCGGCGGCAGCCGAAAGGTCATGCCTTCGAAGAGGAGGTTGTCGCCGTAAGCCTTGGCGAGATCTTTGGCCTCGACGACCAGTGCGCCCAGGTGCGGACCCGGGGGAATCTGAAGCACGATCGCCTCGTCGCGCTTGTCGGCGTCCTGGCTGGCAAGCTGTTCGTAACGCTGGAGCCGCGCCCGGTTCTTGGCGACCCTGGCGCGGGGCGACAGTCGGACCCATTCCAGCTCGCGGCAAGCTGCTTGCGCCGCGAGCTCTCTTGCTTTTCCTCGAGTGCCAGCCGGGCCTGCTTCTGTTCCAGCCACGAGGAATAGTTGCCCTCCCAGGGGATGCCGCGGCCGCGATCAAGCTCGAGGATCCACTTGGCGACGTTGTCCAGGAAATAGCGGTCGTGCGTGACGAGCACAACCGTACCCGGGTATTCGCGCAGGTGCCGCTCGAGCCAGGCGACGCTCTCCGCGTCGAGGTGGTTGGTGGGCTCGTCCAGGAGCAAGAGGTCGGGCCGTTCGAGCAGGACCTTGCACAGAGCGACCCGCCTGCGCTCGCCGCCTGAGAGCGTGCTCACTTCCGCGTCGCCCGGGGGAAGCCTCATGGCGTCCATGGCGATCTCGATGCGGCGGTCGAGGTCCCAGCCGTCAGTGGCTTCGATCGCATCCTGAACGCGGGCCTGCTCGTCGAGCAGGCGGTCCATCTCATCGGGGTCGGCTCCCTCGGCGAGACTCGTGTTGATCTCGTCGAACCGCGCCAGATGTGCCCGGATCGGCTCCACGGCGGCCTCGACGTTGCCGCGGACGTCACGGGAAGGGTCGAGCATGGGCTCCTGGGGCACGAAGCCGATCGTGATTCCCGGCGCCGGACGAGCCGTCCCGATATAGTCGGTCTCGCTGCCGGCCATGATCCGCAAAAGCGTGCTCTTTCCCGAGCCGTTGCCGCCGATCACGCCGATCTTGGCACCCGGGTAAAACGACAGCCAGATGTTCTGTAAGACCTCTTTCTTGCCATAAGCCTTGGAGAGGTTTTCGATGGTGAAGATATATTGGGCGGGCATGGGGTCTCGCTGGAGTGGGTTTTCGGAGCAGGTATCCTGCCGGCTGGGCCATTCATGAAGGCCGTCGCGAACACATTGTAGACCTTTCTGTATCGCTTCAAGGTAATCCGTTCACCCCGAGAATGAGAAGAGCCGACTCACCTGGAGCAAAACGCAGTCGTCGATCTGATGACGCACGTCCGGCCGGCTTGATGTCGCCGGATTCATCTGTTAGCCTGAATCGGTTGAAGCCGAGGGGCTTTCGAGGTTGTCCGGAACTGGTCACTTCGATGTAAGCCGGGGTAGCTCAGCTGGTTAGAGCGGCGGTCTCATAATCCGCAGGTCAGGCGTTCGAGTCGCCTCCCCGGTATTTGCGACACGATCCGGCAGCGCAATACTCCCCATTTCGGGGAAGCCGGCGGGGCACACTGCGCATGGCGGGCCGGGGTTCCCTGCTCACCTCAGTACATATCGGGGCGATCACACTGAGCGGCAGCAGACCCACGGCGACGATCCCGAGCTCGGCTCTCATCCGGACGATCTTGAGCGGAGCTTCTCCTCCTGCAGTACGATCCATCGCTCGACGCGTTCGCGGGTTGGGAATTGAAGGATCAGTGCGACCAGCAGCGCGAGAAATACCCCGATGGCGATGGGGTTTTGTTCGATCAAGTAAGCCAGTGCGGCGAGGAATGCCGGACCCTCGATGAGAGCGGCGCCGACAATCGCGCTTTTCTGGAACGCGAAGGCGGGGTTGGCAGCGCCGGCAACGGATGGACTGGGATTCGAGCTGCCGCCTGAACCGCGCGCATCGGCTGTGCGCAGGCTCTGCCTCGCGATGACGTTAGGCAGGATGAACGACAGCGGCAGCAAGGTCAATGCGACGCCAACACTGAGATAGGTCAAGATCGGAATCGACCGTGAGGGGTTCTGACCGGCGGCCGCACCGCGAGCAGGACCGGCTGCGCCCGGAGCGTTCGGTCCGGCTACCTGGCCGGGCGCGGCGGGCAAAATCGCGTGTGCGGGGAATCCCGCAAAATGGACCAGGTAGACGACGATGAGCAGGAAGATCGTCACGCCGGCAATCAGCGCGCCTATGATGATCTGAGTTATGCGAGTGTACTGCTCGATCGAAGTCGCCGAGTTCCGGCTGACTGACATCGTGGCGATCCTTTCAGCTCTTTTTCCTCCTGGGATCGTAACATACCAGGAGCTGAAGGAAAACGCGGCAGCGGATGTGGAGCAAGTGCTCCTTCCCAGCGATCGACAGGACGCGTCAATACGCCTTCGTTTCCAGCCGCTTTACACGACCTCGCGCCGCAGGTGGGCGACGATCGACTCGCCGCGTCCCGACGCGTTGCCCTTGTTTGCCAGATACCCGGCCAGCGGGCGTGTCATGTGCGTCTTGAGCGTGAGGCGGGCCGGGACCTTGAGCCGCCGCCTCAGCCACGTCACCAGCTCGAGCTCGACGTGCTCCGGAAGTGATTCCGTCTCCATCGCCACGACAGTCAACCCCGCCCGCATCGCGACGCTCGTGATCGAGGACTGGCAAAAGTGGTGCAGGTGCCGCGGCAGATCGTAGGCACTCCAGGTCAAGCCGACGAGCGATCGAACCAGCGACCCGAAGTTCGGCACGCCGACCACGATTTCCCCCGTGGGCTTGAGGATCCGCCGGCACTCAGCCAGGATCCCGACGGGATCCGGCGTGTGCTCGAGCACGTGGTACAGGCTGATGCTGTCGAACATCGAGTCCGGGAAGTGCGCATCGTCCAGCATTCCGTGATGGACCTTGAGCCCGAGTGACCGGGCTTTGTCGACAGCGGCCTCGCCCGGCTCGACCCCCTCGGCCTCCATTCCGAGCCGACCCATCGCCGCCACCATCTCCCCGAGCCCGCAGCCCACGTCGAGGTACTTGCCGCCCGGGACCACCAGCGCGTGATTGAGCCTGTCGCCCCGGTGCTTCACAGCCAGCAATCGCTCCACGCTGGCCGCGTGCGGCACCGGGTCGGCGAAGACGTGGTAATCCGTCTGATAAAACGGTGAGAGCTCCTCCCAGGTCGGCTGAGGATTGATGAACGCATGTTCGCAGGCGCACTCGACGATTCGGATCGAGAGCGGCGGCGAGTCTCGATGACGGACATCCGTTCGCTTGATCTCGCGCGAATTCGCAGCCGGCGCTCCACAGGCTGGACAGGTTGAGAGGTCGATCATGTACCGCTCCATGACAATCGTCGCGCCGCGATTCGTGCGATCTGCCTGATGGCCCAGCGGAAACCCCGTCCCGCGGTCGCAAAACCTCAAGAGCGCACCCGCGGAAGCCAGTGTAACTCATTCGGAGCCCTGGAAACCTCACGGCCTCGCGACGAGCGGCCCTCACACCGACCAACAACCTGGACTCGGTGGCCGGTTGGCGCCGCCAGAGGGTAAGATGGCAATCCACGATTCATCGTGCGCCTTCGGCACGATCACGCCAGCCTTCGCCGGTCTTGGGAGTTGAGCGGAACCATGCCCTCCATCGGATCACCCGATATTCTCCTGGCGCTCGTCGGGCTCCTGATGATGTCTATGCTCGCCGCGGTCCTGTTCACGTGGTGCTGGTTGATCCTGTGCTTGTTCACAGCCCGGCCAATCCTGCCGGCAGGCCCCATGGTGCCCCGGCGACAGACGCCTTGGGGGTTCGGATCAGTCGCGTTGGCGTTCGGCGTCTTCTATATCATAACTAGAGTTATATTAACTACTTACTCTATGGCGACAGGCCGCTTGCCGGTCAAGTCACTGGCGGCTTACTTCAATCTGATCGTTGCGGGTTCCCACAGGCCGACCCTGTTGCCGAGCGAACAGATGGCTTTGAGCGTCGTGCTGAACACAGTTTTGCTTGTCGTTCTGCCGCTTTTGCTGCGCTTGACCTGTGGTGCGCGGCTGCGTGATCTGGGAATCAGCTTCCAGGGTTGGCCACGTCAGGCCGCGCTCGGGTGCGCCGCCGGGTTGGCGGCAGCTCCGGTCGTCTATTTGATTCAATTCTCGGCGCTCAAGGTTTTCAAAAACCACGAGCACCCTCTTCAGAAGATGTTGATCAAGGAATTCTCGACAGGCATCGCGGAGCTGGCGATCCTGTCGGCGGTGGTCGCGGCCCCGCTCCTCGAAGAACTGTTCTTTCGGGGCATCATCCAGAGCTGGCTGGTCCGTCTGGCCGATCGCTGGACTGATGCGACCGCGAAGCCCTCGCTGGAGGGTTGCGTCGGTGCACCCGCTCCGGCCCCATGGCACTCGCAGGCCAAGGATGGATCGCCGCATTCCTGGGCAGCCGATTCGGGCGATTGTTCCGCACCACCAATGCCTGAAATGACTTGCGCGAACATCGATCTGGAGAAGGACACACAATCCCAGAGCTTGACGGAGATCGACGACGCGAACCCGTATGCTCCCCCGGAGGCCCAGGATGGGAAACGATCAGCCGCTTGGGCGGCGATCTTCGCGACGTCGCTTCTGTTTGCCGTCGTCCATGGACCGCAGTGGCCGGCGCCCCTTGGACTTTTCGTCCTCGCACTGGTGATCGGCACCGTTTTCTACCGCACCGGAAGCTTGATAGCCGCGATCCTGATTCACGCAACATTCAACGGAATTAGCACCATCATGTTGATCGGCGGCGTCTTGGTTGCCCAGATCCACGAATCAAAAAAGCCGCCACTTCCACCCGTTCAGCCGGCCGCAGTGCATGCTTCGCCATCCATGGATTTCGATTGGATGCATTGAATCGTGGATCTGCATCGAATGTGCCGATGTGGTCCAAAATGAAATTTCACAGGAATTTTATGGACGGGCAGGGACGGGACTGCTAAAGTTTGGGTGGCGTCGTGCCCAGAGTCCAGGAATCGGCAACGAATTGAATTTGAGAATCGCTTCCTGTCTCAATTCATGGCTTTGCCCGGGTCACCAAAATGTCGCGGGTGAAAGTTGAATGACGAGTTATCCGATGACATAGTGACTCCGTGTGGCAATGGTAGAGAGGCTGCCCGGGATCGTTCTGGTGCCGGGCCGGGCGTGCAGTCGCGAGGCGATCTGACCCAATGATTTGTTCCTTCGCGACGTGATCCGCGGGAATGAATGCCCAGAGAACCGCGGGTCAATAGCAGTCGCTAATGCCAGGACGGCCGTGCTGGGGGGAATTCGGGTTCCTCTTGGCCCAAGGGAATGGTGGAGCGTAGACCTGCTGTTTAGGTCGCGTTTCTCCTCGTGGGGGTAGTGTCCGATGAACGAATCGAAATCCAAGAAAATCGCACCTGTGAATGATGGTTTTGAGTGGGCCGGGGCCGTTGCCCGGGTCCGCCGTGGAGTGCGCTCCAGCCGCGCCGGCCGTCGCTCGGCCTTGCTCGGCATGCTGACCGCCGCTTATGTCAACTCCAGCCGCGGCGGACGCATCAGTGATCGCACTGGCAGCGAGCGCTGAACGCGTTGATGAAAGCGCCAGGAGCCGCGACGACTTCTCGCACCAAGCAGCCAAACATACAGGACCGAGACTGAGTCAACAGGCTGGACCTCTCGCCGGGCACTCAACTGCCCGGCAAGAGCTCCAGCCTTTTTTTGGCCTCAGGCCAGGATCGATTTGACGACGTTTCCGGCGACGTCGGTGAGGCGGAAGTCGCGCCCCTGGAACCGGTAGACCAGGCGCAGGTGGTCGATGCCGAACAGGGCGAGGATCGTGGCGTGCAGGTCGTGAACGTGCACCACGTCCTGGACGGCGGCATAGCCGAACTCGTCGGTGGCTCCATGCGTGATCCCCGGTTTCAAACCGCCGCCGGCCATCCAGATCGAGAAGCCTTTGATGTGGTGATCGCGTCCGTCGCCCTGAGCCATCGGCGTGCGGCCGAACTCGCCGCCCCAGATCACCAGAGTATCATCGAGCATCCCGCGCTGTTTCAGGTCTTTGATGAGCGCCGCGGCGCCCTGGTCGACCTCGGCGGCCGTACCTTGGACGTGCTGCTTGATGACGCCGTGATGGTCCCAGTCGCGATGGTAGAGTTGAATGAACCGCACGCCGCGCTCGGCGAGCCGCCGCGCCAGCAGGCAATTGGCCCCGAAACTGCCGTCTGCGCCTTCAATACCATACATCGCCAGAGCGGACCTGGGCTCGCTCTTCAGATCGATCAATTCGGGCACGCTGGTCTGCATCCGGAACGCGGTCTCGTACGCCGCGATCCGGGTCGCGATCTCGGGGTCGGCCTCGACTTGATCCTCGAGCGAATCGAGGACGGCCGTCGAATCAACCACGTCGCGCTGCCGTTGTCGATCGATTCCAGGCGGGTTTCCCATGTAGAGCACCGAATCTCCCTTGGAGTAGAACCGCACTCCCTGGAACCGGCTGGGAAGGAACCCGCTGTGCCATTGCCGCGAAGCGATGGGCTGCGCCTGGCCGAAATGGCCGTCGGAAGTCAGTACGACGAAACCGGGCAGATCGTCGCTTTCACTGCCCAGCCCGTAGTTGAGCCAAGACCCCAGCGCCGGGCGGCCCGAGATCGTCGTGCCCGTGTTCATGAACGTATGAGCCGGATCATGATTGATCGCCTCGGTCACCATCGAGCGGATGATGCAGATCTCGTCGGCGACCGTGGCCAGGTGAGGGAAGATGGTGCTCAGCTCCTGGCCGCTCTTGCCGCATCGCTGGAAGCGGTGCTGCGGTGCCAGGCACACGAGCTTTGCCCCTTGAAGCTGAGCGATCGGCTGACCTCGGGTGATCGAATCGGGCATGGGCTGGCCGTTCATCCTGGCGAGGGTCGGCTTGAAGTCGAGCGTCTCGAGATGCGACGGGCCACCGGCCATGTACAGATAGATGATCCGCTTGACCTTGGGCGGAAAATGCACGGGATCCAGGGCACCGGTCCATCGGCCGGGGTGCCGCGACGACGAGTCCTTTCCCCTCGCATCGCCGGCGCAGCAAGCTGGGGTCAAGGAGCGAGGCCAGAGCGAGGCTTCCGATCCCGGTCGCGGAGCGGCCCAGGAACGTCCGGCGGTGAATCGAAGCCAGTACACGGTCGTTACCGGAAAGGTGCACGACTCTAGCTCCTCGTGATGGTTTCATGGAGGTTCAAGATCACGCGGGCCACCGACATCCAGGCCGCGATCTCCGCCGGATCGATGCCCGCCGGAATCGGCTCGAGACCGGTCGAGAGCGCCTCGCGAAGAGCGGCGGGGACTGCCCTGAAGTGGTCGAGGTGCTGGTGCGCCAATCCGAGCAGGACTTTCACTTCCTGCGGCCGCGGCGACCGCGACAGGGCGAGGCGGAACCCGCGTTCCAGGCGAGCATTGGGGTCGCTGCCTCCCTCGTGAATCAAGCGAACGGCGAACGCCCGCGCGGCCTCGACGTAGGTCGGGTCGTTCAAGAGGACGAGCGCCTGCAGCGGCGTGTTCGATCTCGGCCGCTCCACAACGCATTCCTCGCGAGTCGACGCGTCGAAGGCCAGCAGGCTGGGATGGAGAAATGTACGCTGCCAGTAGGTGTACAGGCCCCGGCGATACTGGTTTTCTCCCTTGTCAGGCACATAGGTGCGCTTGGGGAAATTCAGGAAAACCCAGTAGCCGGGAGGCTGGTAGGGCTTGACGCTCGGGCCGCCGATCTTGTCGAACAGCAATCCGGCGACAGAAAGGGCGTTGTCCCGGACCAGCTCGGCGTCCAGGCGAAACCGGCTCTGCCGCGCCAGCCAGCGATTGCCGGGATCATGGAGACGCGTTTCCTCGGACGCATTCGACGACTGGCGGTACGTCTCTGAAGTGACCATCCGCTTGATCATCTGCTTGACGTTCCAGCCGCCGTCCTGGAACTCGTAGGCCAGCCAGTCGAGCAGCTCGGGGTGAGTGGGCCAGGCGCCCTGCGATCCGAAGTCGTCGAGGGTTGTGACCAGCCCGCGGCCGAAATACGACTTCCATAGCCGGTTGACCATCACCCGGGCGGGCAGCGGATTGCTGGGGGAAGCCAGCCATCGTGCCAGGTCCAAACGCGAAGCCCGAGGGCCCTTGGCATCCAGGGACGGCAGCGCGCCGGGACGCCGGGCACCACAACCGGCCCCGATTCGCTCTGCCAGTTTCCACGCGGCAGCACCCGCATCACGCGCGGCGGCATCGACACCGCAACCAGCGAGTTCGGGACCTCTGTCTTGAGCGCTTCGATCTGCCGATCCAGCGCCGCGAGCTTGGCGCTCTCTCTTGCCGACGGTTTCTTCATCGCTTTCAAGGCGGCTCGCTCGTCCTCGAGCTGCTTCAATCGTTTGGCCTGGTCAGGCGATGGGAAAAAAGTCGGCTCTTGCACCCCGACCGCCGTCTCCTTCACGTCGGCGAAGAAGGCCGCGAGGCTGTAGAACTCGCGTGTCGTGAACGGGTCGTACTTGTGATCGTGGCATTCGGCGCAGCCCAGGGTGGTCCCGAGCCAGACGGTCGAAAGGTTTCGCACCCGGTCCGCCGAGTACTTGGCCATGTATTCCTTGGCTTGAGCGCCTCCTTCCTGGGTGGTCTGGAGCAGCCGGTTGTATCCCGAGGCAATGCGGCTCTCGGTGGTCGGGGCGGCCACCAGATCGCCGGCTACCTGTTCGATCGTGAAACGGTCGAACGGGGTGTTGTCGTTGAATGCGCGGATCACGTAGTCGCGGAACAAGTAGAGATCGACGTGATTATCGCCGTGGTAGCCGGTCGTGTCGGCGTAGCGAACCAGGTCGAGCCAGAAGATCGCCATCCGTTCTCCGAAGTGAGGCGAGGCAAGAAGCCGGTCAACGAGCCGTTCATAGGCATACGGACTGGTGTCGGCGGCAAATGCCTCGATCTCCCGCGGGGTGGGGGGCAAGCCGGTCAGGTCGAAGCTGAGCCGGCGGATCAAAGTCGCCCGGTCGGCTTCTGGCGTCGGTGCAAGCTGTTCGGCCGCCAGCCGGGTGCGGATATAGCGGTCGATCACGCCTTGCTCGTCGCGGCCGCCAGACGCCGCAGGCAGGGCCGGCCGCGCGACGGGAAGATAGGCCCAGTGCCCTTTCCACTGGGCTCCTTCCTCGATCCAGCGCTCGAAGAGGGCGATCTGTTCAGGTTTGAGCGGGCCGCCGCTTTTGGGAGGCGGCATCCGCAGTTCCGGATCGGTGGTCGTGATCCGCACATAAAGCTCGCTGTCGCCCTTCTTGCCCGGAGCCACGACGGTCGTGCCGTCCACCGATCGAAACAAGCCGTCGCGGAGGTCCAGCCTGAGATCGGCTTTACGCTTGTTGTGATCCGGGCCGTGACATTGGTAACACGATTCCGAAAGGATCGGCCGGATCTGCCGGTTGAAATCGATGCGCGCCGGATCGCCGCCGCGCACCGCCGCAGGGTAGAAGAGCAGCAAAAGTCCCGCGAGCGAGAAGGGCGCCATTCCTGAGAGTCTCATCGTCGGCTCCTGTCTTATTTTCTGCCCAGGATATCCGGGTTTTCGGATTGTTTCAAACCGTCGCGGGACCGAGAATCGTCGTGACCGAGCTTTCGTCACGCCCGGACCGATCCCCCCCTCCTCGCCGAAGGCTCCCATGGCAACAACGATCGAGCAGTCGAGTCTCGCTTCCGAAAGTGAGTTTACCTATCACGATCGCCTCTTGATCATCTCCCGGGGCAACCCGCTGCCGCCCGGGGCGTCCGTGACGCCGACCGGAATCAACTTCGTGCTGGTCTGCCGGCACGGCACCTCCGTCTGGCTCGTCCTCTCCGAGCCTTGCGACGGCGAAATCGCCGCCGAGATTCCGCTCGATCCGGTGCGTAACCGGACCGGCGACCACTGGCACATCCGCGTCGAAGGACTACCCGAGACGTTCTGCTACGGATTCCGCGTCGACGGTCCCCACGACAACGGTCACCGATACGATCCCAGAATCATCCTCCATGATCCGTATTCGCGAGCTCTTTCCTGCGGTCGTCCCTGGGGATCGCCGGGCAATCTGCCGCGCCGCTCGTTGATGACCGAATCCATGATCGACCGCGACCGCGTCGCCAGCCGCGCACTCCCCTGGAAGACACGATCATCTACGAGCTCCACGTCCGAGGATACACGATTCACCCGAGCTCGGGCGTGCGCCGGCCCGGAACATACGCCGGCCTCGCCGAGAAGGCAGCCGAGCTGGCCGAGCTGGGTGTCACCGCGGTCGAGCTGCTCCCCGTCGACGAGTTTGACGAAAACGATTGCACTTTCGTGAATCCATTGACCGGCGAGAGGCTCAAGAACTTCTGGGGTTACAACCCGATCGCCTTCTGCGCGCCCAAGGCGGCGTACGCCAGCAATCCCGAACGATTCGCTCCGTGGCACGAGTTTTGCGCGATGGTCGACGCGTTTCACAAAGTCGGGCTGGAGGTCTATCTCGACGTCGTCTTCAACCATACGGCTGAGGGGGGTGCAGACGGTCCAACTTACAGTTTCCGCGGCATCGACAACACGCTCTTTTACATGCTGGATGAACGGAGCCGGTATCTGAACTATAGCGGCTGCGGCAATACGTTCAGCAGCGAACATCCCGTGGTGCGCAACTACGTGCTGGATTGCCTTCGAAACTGGGCTGTCGAGGGTCGGATCGACGGTTTTCGGTTCGACCTTGCGTCGGTGCTCGGCCGCGACCGGCACGGCAACGTGCTCCTGGAGCCACCAGTCATCAACCGGATTTCCGAGGATTCACTGCTGCGCGACATCAAGCTGATTGCCGAGCCCTGGGACGCCGCCGGCCTCTACCAGGTCGGCACCTTTCCGGGGGCAGGCCGATGGTCCGACTGGAACGGTCATTATCGCGACGACGTCCGCCGGTTCTGGTGCGGTGATCCCGGCATGACCTCGGCCCTGGCAACCAGGATTTGCGGCAGCGACGACCTCTACCAGGGAAGGGGACCGCTCCATTCGATCAATTTCCTCTCCTGCCACGACGGCTTCACCCTCGAGGACCTGGTCTCGTACAACCAGAAACACAACGAGGCCAACGGCGAAGGGAACCGCGACGGCAACAACAGCAACTGGAGCTGGAATTGCGGGGCAGAAGGCCCCGTCGAGAATCCCGCCGTGAACCAGATCCGCAGGCAGCAGATCCGAAACCTGTTGGCCACCCTCATGATTTCGCAAGGAGTGCCGATGATCCTGAGCGGTGACGAGTTCGAGCGCACCCAGCACGGCAATAATAACGCGTGGTGCCAGGACAATCCCACCAGTTGGGTTGACTGGTCGCTGCGCGAGCGGCATGCCGATTTCCTGCGCTTCGTCCGGATGATGATCGCACTCCGGAAAGCACATCCCACGCTCAGGCGCCGGACGTTTTTCACCGGCCAGCGCACCGGCCAGCCGCCGGAAATCATCTGGCACGGAATCGAGCCGGCACAGCCCGACTTCTCTTACCAGAGCCATTCACTCGCCTTCGCCCTCGACGGCCGGGGCTCCGACCGGCCCAACCTGATCGATCAGGACATCTACGTCGCGATGAACTCCTTCCACCTGCCGCTCGATTTCAAGGTTCCGTCTTCGCCGACCGGCCGCCCTTGGCGGCGCGTCGTCGATACGGCGCTCGAGTCACCGCAGGACATCGTTCCGGAAAACGAAGGACCACACGTCCCGGTCCTTCAAGTCTATCGCGTTCGGGCCCACTCCCTCATCATCCTCGTCACCGAACCCGATTTGCCTCCGTGAGCGCCATCTTAAACATGCGGCGGCAGCACCGCCCAGCTGGCGGAATCTGGCCACGTGCATGCGCGGTCCACTCCATGGTTTCGGCGGCCAGCCAGAGCGTGGCGATCCGTTCCCACACGCCAACCCGGTGAATCGGCGAGTGCGCGCTCAGTGAGGGAAGGGGGGCGAACCATCCATTGAGGACGAGCTCCCCGACAAGGACTCGAACCTTGAACCTAGCGGTTAACAGCCGCTCGCTCTACCGATTGAGCTATCGGGGAAAAACAGCGCCGTCGAGCATACCGGTACGGTGTGCCGTTCTCAAGGGGACTCGATGCAATAGCGCAACGCTGGCCGATCGCAACTCGACCAGTCGGATCGCCCCAGGGCCGTGTCCGGCAAATAGGTATCCTTGGCGACAGGCTGACGCCCGGCAGTCGTTCACCAAGGCCGGGCGGCGAAGCCTTTCGTCGAACCGGATCTGCCTCAAGCTATGATGGAACCCGGACTTCCACCGAGAATCGCCGATGCCAAGTGGCGACCCAGAGTGGCCTCGGGCCGGCCGGATCAGTCTTTGTGGCTTACCGCTTTCTCGTGCACCTTGATGGCCTCCTCGAGGAGACCGACGATCAAGGCGTTCAACGAAGCCTTGTCTTCCTTCGCCCAGCTTGCCAACTGCTCGTGCAGTACGGGGGGCATGCGAATCTGAAAATGAACCACGGTTTCAGGCATGGGACCACCTCCTCAATTCAAAAACGGGCCCCCGACCAACAATCAGTAGTCGGGTACTGACCCCAGCTTCGGTTGAAGCCGCCTCGGTGCATGCACTGTTATTGTACCCGACTTCTCGCGCCGCTTTCATTATTTTCTCTGAAAACCTACGGTTTGATAGCGTGCACATTGTGCGAACTCGTCAGTCTTTCCCGACCCGTTCCGTTCACTGGCTATATTAAGCCGTTTGAGCCGTCAATATAAAGATGCCACGGGTGGATCTGGCAAACGGGTCGTCCACTCAAGGAGATACGGTTGGACGTAAGGTTGTTTACGCGCCGGGAATCCGGACTTACAATCTCCGCGCTAGGGCGCCGTCAACCTTCGATTGACAGGTTGTTGGGCGCGACTCCCCGGCCTCCGGCCGTGGGTCCGCCCACCCCGTCCAGGGGGCGACCGAAGGTCTCCAATCCTCCGGCCCCCCAATCGAGGATTGACGGCCCATTCGGGCGGTGTCCGAGACCAAGGTTCAACGACGTCATTGGAGGATCCGCTGGGCATGCCCGGCCACGCGATGCCTGAGCCAACCCCCTCCTCGGATCCTCTGATCAGAGAATTCGTCGCACACTGGGGTCTGATGGCACGGACCTGGGGGATCAACTCGACCATGGGCGAGTTGTTCGCCCTCCTTTACATTACGGGAACGGATTGGACGGCCGAAGATCTTCGCCACTGGCTCGGCGTTTCTCGCGGCAATGTCAGCATGAACCTGCGCGAACTACTCGCCTGGGGGGTCGTCCACAAGGCTCGCCGCACGGGAGAGCGGCGCGAGCTGTTCCGGGCGGAGAGCGACGTGTGGACCTTGTTCTGCAAGATTCTGACCGAACGCAAGCGGCGGGAGCTGGATCCCAGCCTATCAGCCCTCGACCGTGCGTTTGACCAGGTCGTGGGTGACCCGGCCGCCCAGGACCTCCGCGCCCGGATCGACTCGCTCCGCAGTTTCTTCAGGCTGATCGATTCCCTGGCTGTCCGCCTGCTCTCGATTCCATCGGGAGACCTGGCTGAAATCGGCCGGCTCCTGGCCGAGGACGACGCGGGAGCGTGAGCGATCGAGGCGCTTGCGGGCCGCGCGGGTGAAGCAGTCTGCTGTGAACGTTGCGGGCCGCACCGCCATCGGAATTGGGGTCAAGTCATGGAACACAGCGGTCGAATCGTCTAAAATGAACCGAGAAGCAAGGTGTCTTCATTGTGTGGAGTTGGCTTATGAGCGGCGCGCCGACGGAAGAATACCATCCGGGACTCGAAGGAGTGATTGCCAGTGAGACGGCGATCGCGAATATCGAGGGCAGGGACGGCACCGGGGGGTTGGAATACCGGGGCTACCGGATCGAGGACCTGGCTGGTCACGTCTCCTATGAGGAGACCGCGTTCCTGCTCCTGCACGGGGATCTCCCCACCAAGGACCAGCTCGGCGAGTTCAATGGGCGGCTCCGCCAGTCGCGCATGATTCCCGAGGCGCTGATCACATTGTTCCGGCAGATTCCCCGCCACGTCCACCCCATGGACGTTCTGCGCAGCTCGGTGAGCGTCCTGTCGCATTTCGACCCGGACGTCGACGCACCGCCGGGCGACCACGCTGCCAACGTCCGCAAAGCCGAGCGAATGATCGCCCAGATGGCGACCGCCATCGCCTTTCGTGAACGGATCGCCAAGGGGCTGCCGGTGATTCCGCCGCGCGAAGACCTCGACCTCCCGGCCAACTTCTTGAACATGGTCAACGGCAAGGTCCCGTCACCTGCGATGCGCGAGGCGTTCGACGTGTCGCTGGTGCTCTACACCGAGCACGAGCTTAATGCCTCGACGTTCGCGGCCAGGGTGACCGTCTCCACCTATTCGGACATCTATTCAGGCATCGTGGCGGCCATTGGCACGCTGAAGGGCCCGCTTCACGGGGGGGCCAATGAAGAAGCCTGGAAAGTGCTCGAGCGAGTCGGCAGTCCCGAGAATGCGGAGAAGTGGATCCAGCAAGCCTTGGCCCGAAAGGAACGGATCATGGGCTTCGGACACCGCGTCTACAAGACCGGCGACCCCCGGGCGACCATCCTCAAGCGATACTGCATCGAGCTGGCCAAGGAAGTGGGCGACCCCCTCTGGGAGCAGATCGCCGAGCCGATCGAGAAGGCAGTGACCGCCCAGAAGCTGCTCCCACCCAACGTCGACTGGCCCAGCGCTCGCCTGTATCACTACATGGGGCTGGACATCGATCTCTACACGCCCATCTTCGCCATGGCCAGAACCGCGGGCTGGGCCGCGCACGTGATCGAGCAGCTCGACCACAATCGTTTGATGCGACCGCGGGCACGCTACATCGGCCCGCCCCACCGGCAAGTCAAGCCGATCGCGGAGCGATAACGGGAACGCGCGATTCCACGGTGCCACGGCGTGTGGCACTGGTGAGCATTTCTGGGTGCCACTGGTCGTACCCGACCAGTGTCTTCATTCCTTCGACGAACAGACAAAGGCTAGGCGAAGAAGTCCCAGGTCAGGCCGTGAATCGTCGGAGGGACTTCGGGTCGAATTGCCCTTGGTCCATCTTGTTCGTAGTGACGGCCGCCGGACATTCGCCACTGGGCCAACCTTTCGCAGAGTTGCCGACGCCCCGGGGTTCTCGTGGATGTAGGCAATTGCGGCTTCAACGGCCTTCACGGATCGCCGCCAAAAGCACTGGTCGAGTACGACCAGTGGCACCCAAGAATGATCACCAGTGGCAGCCACCTGAGCGAGGGAACCTGACACAGGTCCTTTTCTGCATTCAGGTTATCACTCGCTCAACCGTATTGCCCCTTACCCCCCTTCGCAAGGGGGGGAAAGGATTGCGCGACCGATGCGATGCTCACCCCGGCGCGCCACCGACCGCCCTGCACCCCGGTCCGCGCACGCGTCACGTTCCCCCCCTTGGGAAGGGGGGGTAGGGGGGCTGGTCCCGGCGCAATCAGACACAACGCCGCGTACGCGTTTCCTTCAGCCCATCCGCCTCACTTCGGCTCGTCACCCGATCCTTCGTCGTCGGCCGCTTTCTTCTTCGGTGCCGCCTTCTTGCCGGTCTTGGTCTTGGGTTGATCGTCGCCAGCCTCGTCGTTGTTCATCTCCTCGGCCTTGGGCTCGGCCTTCATCGCATCGGCCGCCGCCTTGGGCTGTTCGGCGCGGCGCCTTGGCGACGTGAGCCGCATCATCGACTTGGGGTCGACCGCCTCGGCCCGGCCCACGATCGGCGTGTTGATGTCATAACCGAGGTAGATGAGCAGCCGGTGCTTGGTCATGGGGCGAATGCCGTTCAACCGGGCTTCCTTGATGACCTCTCCGACGCGCTTTTCCAGCCTCGCGACTGCCTGCGCCGGCATCGGTCTCGTGGACGAACGCGTCCCGAATCGGCGGCTCATCGTCGATGACGTACCAGTCAATCCGTGGAGAAAGCGTGCCGGTTTCCTTGCCCAGGTCGGGCGGCGGCAGGTCGAAATCAACAATACCGCCGGCTTCCTGGATCATTCGCTTGAGCTCCGCCCGGTCGTCCCTGCTGTCTCGATTGATGTCGATCTTGCCCACCAGGGCAAACCGCATCGGCTGGTTCGGCGACCAGGCGGCCGAGTAGACGATGTCACCCACCCGGATGGGATCGATCGGGTTGTCGGTCTTGACGATCCGTGCAGAACTGTACTGCTCGCCGACCTGGGTCAGCATGATGCTGCCTTTCGGCTTCTCGGTGGGGATGCCGGGCGAGTGCGCGTCAAAGATCGTCATGTTCATCTGCGGACGCGCACCCATGCGCCGATTCAAGCTCACCAGAACTTCGCGGGTCTCGTAATCGACGTATGTCACATAGCCATCGGGCCGGTCGAGGATGAGCTCCTTGCGCTCGAGGCGGTCCCGCAGCTCGCGCAGAATCGTCGTCATCGTCTCGAGCTGGCGCTTGTAATCGGCTTCCTGGTCCGCGAGCAGCTTGCGCAGATTGTTGATCTCGCCGGTTGCCTTGTCGTTGTCGGTCTGGAGCTTGTCGACCGAGCTCAAGAGTCTGGCTCGCTCCTCGGTGTGCTTGGTCTGTTCGCTCAGGACGTCGGCGTGGGCCGTGTCTGCGGCCTTTCTTTGCACTTCCACCTGGTCCTTGGCGACGCTGGTGGCCGACTCGAGGCTGTGCCTGACGTTCACGTAGCTGAGTGAGAGCTCGGTCGTGAGCATCGACAGGCCGTCCATGAGATCCGTGAGCCGATCGAGCGACGGGATGTAGTTCTTGGGCTCGGCCCGGTACGACGCGATCGCACGCGCGATGTTCTGCTTGGCTTCTTCCAGCTCGGGCCCCTGAGCTCCATTGGCCTGGGCTCGCTGCACCGACTCTTTGACCCGATTGTCCAGCTCGTTCAGCCGCTCGTCGATCTTCTTGTGGTGGGCGATAACCTCTTCCTTGGCGGCCTCGAATTCCGCACCCTTGGTCCCGATCCGCGCCCTCATGTCTTCGAATTGCCTGAGCGCCATGTCCGCGCTCTTGGCCTTGCCCGCCAGGTTCTCTTCCGCCACCGCGAGCCGCGCCTCGGCGGACGCTCCGTTGGTATAAAGGAAGTACGACGTGACTGCGAGGATCACCGTGAGCGTGATAAACGCCGCGACGGCGATCTTGAGACCTTGCGACTCGTTGGCTGCGGCCATGGATGGTTACTCCCCAGTGCCCAGCGGTAGCGACGTGCTCATGCAATCCGCCGGTTTGCTGATAATATGTCACATTTGAGAGGAACGACCAAACCACCGACAAAAATCACCCGCAACGCATTCGGCCTGGTCATCGTTATCGGGAGAATTCACCGGATCCAATCCATTGTAAGAACCGGCACGAAGACGGTCAAATAGCACCGCAGGAACAAGATCGCATGGCAACGCGCCCAACCTTCACCATTCTCGATGCCTTCTCCCTGATCTTTCAAGTCTTCCACGCCATTCCGGAGATGACCGGCCCGGCCGGGCAGCCGACCCACGCCGTGTTCGGCATCTTTCGAGACTTGCTCAACATCGTGAAATCTCCCAGGCCCGACTACCTCGCCGCGGCGTTCGATGGACCCGGGCCGGTGTTTCGCTCGGAGATCTTCCCGGAGTACAAGGCCACCCGCAAGGAGATGCCGGTCGACCTGGTTCCCCAGATCCCGGTCATCCGCCGCGTCTTCGAGGGTTTTCGCGTCCCCGTCTTGACCGAGCCGATGATGGAGGCCGACGACGTGATCGCGACCCTCGCCCGTCAGGGCCAGGACCGCGGGCTCGACGTCGTCATCGTCACCAACGACAAGGACGCTCGCCAGTTGATCAATGACCACGTCCGGCTGCTCAACCTGCGCAAGAACAAGGTGATCGACGCGGCCGTTCTCGCCGAGGAATGGGGAATCCGCCCCGACCAGGTTGTCGATTACCTGTCGCTCACCGGCGACTCGGTCGACAACGTCCCGGGGGTTCCGGGCATCGGCCCGGGCTATGCCTCGGCTTTTCTCAAGGAATTCGGTACGCTCGACGAGCTGCTGGCACACCCGGACCGCGTCAAGGGGGCCAAGAAGCAACAGAGCCTGCGGGAGCATGCCGAGACCGCCCGGCTGGCCCGCCGGCTGGTTGTCCTGCGCGATGATCTTCCCCTGGCGCTGGATTGGGACGCCCTGCGCACCCAGGACCCCGACGTCGACACCCTCAAGCGGCTGTGCACCGAGTGCGGCTTCCACGGATTCCGCGACGCTCTCGCGCCGCCGGCCGCTGCGGGGAAGAAGGAATCGAGCTGGGAGGCCGTGTATCACACCGTCGACACCCCGGAGTCGCTGGCCGCGTTTCTCGACGAGCTGACGCGCCAGCCCAGATTCTGCGTCGACACCGAGACGACGTCGGTCGATCCGCTCCGCGCCGACCTGGTTGGTCTGTCGTTCTCGTGGAAGGCCGGCGAGGCTTACTATCTGCCAGTCCGCGGGCCGCTGGGCTCGCGCGTGCTCGATGAGCCGTCGACACTCGCCGCGCTCAAACCCATCCTGAGCGATCCCAACGTGGAGAAGGTCGGCCAGAACATCAAGTACGACATGCTGGCGCTCAATCGCGCGGGAGTCGAGCTCAAGGGTCCGATCACCGACACCATGATCCTGAGCTACCTCCTCGAAAGCGGCGAGCGCAACCACAGCCTCGACCAGCTCTCCACCCGGCTCCTGGACCACACGATGATCCCGATCACCGACTTGATCGGTAAGGGAAAGAAGCAACTCTGTATGGACCAGGTCGCTATCGATCGGGTCGCCGAGTATGCCGGTGAAGACGCCGATGCAACCTGGCGGATCGAGGCGTTGCTCGGGAACAAAGTCCGGCAAGAGGGGCTCTGGAAGCTGTACGCCGAATTGGAGCGCCCGTTGATTGGCGTTCTGGCGCGGATGGAGACGGCGGGAATCACCGTGGATGCCCGGCGGCTCAAGCAGCTCTCGAACGAGTTTGCTCACAAAATCGCGGCGCTCGAGACCGAGGCCTATGCCCTGGCCGGGCGGACGTTCAACATCAACTCGAGCACTCAGCTCCGCCGGGTGCTCTTTGATGAGCTCAAGCTGCCGCCACTCCAAAAAACCCCCAAGGGCGAGCAGAGCACAGCTCAGGACGTGCTGGAGGAGCTGGCGCTCAAACATCCCTTTCCCGCGCTTCTGCTCAAGCATCGCCAGCTCGCCAAGCTCAAGAGCACGTACCTCGACGCCTTGCCGGGGCTCGTCTACCAGAGTGACGGCCGGATTCACGCTTCGTTCAATCAGGGGGTGGCCGCGACCGGACGGCTGTCGTCGAGTGACCCTAACTTGCAAAACATCCCGGTGCGCACCGAGGAAGGCCGCCAGATCCGCCAGGCGTTCATCGCGGGCCCTCCGGGCTGGCGCCTGCTGGCGGCCGACTACTCGCAAATCGAGCTGCGGATCCTGGCGCATTATTCCGGCGATCCGGCACTGTGCCGCGCATTCGAGAATGACCAGGACATCCATCGAGCCGTCGCCGCGCGGATTTTCGGCGTGCCCGAGGCCGACGTCGACGAGTCGCAGCGCCGGGTTGCAAAAACAGTGAATTTCGGCGTCGTGTACGGGTTGAGCGCCTACGGACTCTCCAGCCGGTTGGGGATCTCGCAGACCGAAGCCGCGGCATTCATCGAAGCCTATTTTCAGGAATACGCCGGAGTCGACCGGTTCATCACCACGATCCTGGAAAGCGCTCAGGCGGCTGGACGCGTCGAGACGATCCTGGGACGGCGGCGGCCGATCAGCGGCATCAAGTCGACGACGGGGCGGGCGCGCAATCTCGCCGAACGGACGGCCATCAACACGGTCATCCAGGGATCCGCCGCCGACCTGATCAAGCGGGCGATGATCCTGCTGGACCAGAGCATCCAGGAACGTCAGATGCAAGCGCGGATGCTGCTCCAGATCCACGACGAGCTGGTCTTCGAGGCGCCTCCAGACGAGATCGCCGATCTGGCCGAGCTGGTGCGCCATGACATGACCACGGCGCTTGACCTGACGGTTCCGCTCAAAGTCGATCTCGCCGCGGGACCGAACTGGCTCGACGTCGAGCCGATCCCCAGCCAGGGCCCGGTTTGATGTTTTTTGGATCATCCGAGCGAGGGACAGGAGCGGCTCAAGCGGACTCGCGTCCCCGGCGGAGCCGATCGGCGGAGACCACCATTTTCGGCGAAAGCCGCACAGACCCATTGCAGGAGCCGGCGCGATGTCGTATAAATTCGGTATCGAACGTCGCAGATCCGCTTCACGACGACATTACCCGTCATCTCGCCGGTTCTCTCCTGCGGCCCCTCCGATGCTTCGCAAAGGCCCGCACGAGCCACCACGGCGGAAACCCTCAGGAAACCCCCCTGGCTCAATCAAATTTACCGCGCCTTGACAATCACGTTTCGTGCGCCCGGCACTGCCTTCCAGCCCGATAGTCCACACCGCTTCCACCAACGGTAGTCGACCGGGCGGCCTTCATGTTCTCGTCGTTTCATGCAGTTTCGTCCCGCCCTGCATCCGGGGAAGGCGAAGCGCGAGCCGGGACGATCCATCGTGGGCGGCCAGCCCAGGTGATTCCACTCTCCCTGTCTCGGTGCTGGGGAGCACCCCAAGAATGACTTCATGTGAACCGCTGGACGTCCCACGCTCGACTCTGCGCTGGAAACACGGCTCCATGCCCGTCGTCGGTCTGACGGGAGGCATCGGCAGTGGCAAAAGCGAAGTCGCGGCGCTGCTCGCAAGAGCCGGTTGCCGGGTGATCGACGCCGATGTATTGGGGCACAAGGCGCTGGAAGATCCCGGCGTATCCGGCCGGCTCGTCGATCGGTTCGGCGAGGGAATCCTGGTGCACCAGGCGGGTGGCGCCGGCAGTTCGCCGCACGTCGATCGAAAAGCGCTCGGGGCGATCGTCTTTGCCGATGCCGTGGCGCGGCGCGACCTCGAGTCCGTAGTGCACCCACTCATGCGCACCCGGTTCATCGAGTCGATTACCCGGGAAGCCGCTCGGAGCGATCCCAGGCCCATCGTGCTTGATGCCGCAATCCTGCTCGAAGCCGGCTGGGACGACCTCTGTGACCTGGTGGTTTTCGTCGATTCGCCGCGGGATGTTCGCGTCCGTCGTGTCGCAGCTCAACGCGGCTGGCCGGCCGGGGTTTTCGAGGCCCGGGAACGGGCCCAGTGGCCTTGCGACAAGAAGCGGCGTCGTGCCGGGATGGTCATCACCAATGACGGCGAGATCGACGCCTTGCAGCCGGAAGTCGATCGGCTGGTCGGCCGGCTGAAAGTTGTCTGAAGCGGAAAGGCCGAGTTTCCCCCTCCGGCGCACTCACGGCCGGAGGCGACGGCCTGCGGGTAATCCGGGCCGTTTCGAGATCACGGTTTTTGTTTGAACAGGAGAAGAATCCCCATGGCCAACGAGACTCGCCCCCGCCGGGAATCAGGTACTTCCCGCATTCGCAAGAGCATCCCGCCGCCGGCGCCCCAGGCTCCGGACGACGCCGGCGCTGCCCCTTCAGGCACCAGCCCACCGTATTCCGCGGCCGGAGAACCGCCGCCGGGCCCCGTCGACACCCAGCGCAACCGGCAAGATCGCGGTCCTTACCGTGAGGAGGTTCCGGCCGATCGCGAGCCGATCCGATTCATCCGCGAGCGCAACCGCGAGCCAGTCCGGGAACGGCCCGACCGCGAGCCTGGTCTCTCGGTGCGCGAACGCCTGGCCCGCGACCGGGCCGACCGTGACGGCGGTGCCGGCCCGATCCAGCACGACGGAATCCCGATCGTTCGCGACCGAGACCGCGACCGCGACCACAACCGAGATCGCGATCGAGACGCCGGCCCGCTGACCCGCGAACGCCCGCGAGAACGCGATGCCGAGCCCGGCGCCGGCTATCGCGACCGCACCCAGCGCGAGCTCGTCTACGGCCAGCGCGACCGTGATTATTCCCCCCCACCGCCCCGGACCGAACGACCCGCTCCCACCAGTTATGTCGACCTTCCCGCCGATTATCCCGACGAAGAGGAAGACATCTTCGGCGATGCCGCGCTCCACGACCGGTATGAAGACATCAAGCGCGGCGAGATCCATCTCACCGAGCTTCAGAAGATGACGATGCCCCAGCTCATTCGCACGGCCAAGACCGAGGGCATTGCCGACTTCATGGGGCTCAAGAAGCAAGACCTGATCTTCAAGATCTTGAAAGAGCGGGTCAAGCAAAACGGCCTGATGTATGGCGAGGGAACCCTCGAGGTCCTTCCCGACGGTTTCGGATTCTTGAGAAGCCCCGACTACAACTATCTTCCCTGCCCGGACGACATCTACGTCTCGCCCAGCCAGATTCGCCGGTTCGGCCTCAGAACCGGCGCCATCGTGTCGGGCCAGATCAGGCCCCCCAAGGAGAACGAGCGATACTTCGCCCTCTTGCGCGTCGAGGCAATCAACTTTGAAGACCCCGACAAGCTCAGCGAGAAAGTCAACTTCGACGATTTGACTCCCTTGCATCCCCAGGGCCGGATCCGCCTCGAGACCACGAGCGAAGAGATCAATATGCGGGTCGTCGACCTGGTGACTCCGCTCGGCTTCGGACAGCGCGGCGTCATCGTCGCACCACCGCGCACCGGCAAGACGATCCTCCTCCAGAAGATCGCCAACAGCATCCTGACCAACCATCCCGACGCCTACGTGATGGTGCTCTTGATCGACGAGCGTCCCGAAGAGGTTACCGACATGGAGCGCTCGGTCAAGGGCCCCACGGCCGAGGTCATCAGCTCGACGTTTGATGAGCCCGCGTCGCGGCACATCCAGGTCGCCGAGATGGTCATCGAAAAGGCGAAGCGGATGGTCGAATTCGGTAAAGACGTGGTGATCCTGCTCGACTCGATCACGCGTCTGGCCCGGGCTTATAACTCCGAAGCGCCGCATTCCGGCAAGATCTTGAGCGGCGGCATCGACGCCTCGGCGCTCCAGAAGCCCAAGCGGTTCTTCGGCGCCGCCCGCAAAATCGAGGAAGCCGGCAGCCTCACGATCCTGGCCACGGCCCTGGTCGACACCGGCAGCCGCATGGATGACGTGATCTTCGAGGAATTCAAGGGCACCGGCAACATGGAGCTCCACCTCGACCGCAAGCTGGTCGACAAGCGGGTCTGGCCGGCCATCGACGTCAATCCCTCCGGCACCCGCCGCGAAGAGCTCTTGATGGACGCCGAAGAGCTGCGCCGCGTGTGGATCCTTCGCCGCGTCCTGAACGACATGAACCCCGTGGAAGCCATGGAGTTCCTGACCGGCCGGATGCGCAAGACCAAGCTCAACGCCGAATTGCTTTTGACGATGAACTAAATCCACATGCCCGAGTTTATCGGTGATTTTGCGCCTCCCCCGGGTCGGTTCGCCATCGTCGTGGCGCGGTTCAATGGGGTCGTGACCGAGTCGCTCCTGGCCGGCTGCCGCGACGCTCTGGCTCGCCATGGTGTGCCCGAGGATCGCATCGATGTCGTCTGGGTGCCCGGTTCGTTCGAGATCCCACTACTGGCCCGGAAGCTCGCCGCCGGCGGCCGCTATGCGGCCGTCATCTGCCTGGGGTGCGTGATCCGCGGCGAGACAGCCCACTTCGACCACGTCGCCAACCAGGCCGCTGCCGGAGTCATGCAGGCCGCCTGCTCGACCGGAGTTCCCGTGATCTTCGGCATCCTCACGACCGATTCGGTTGAGCAAGCCCTGAATCGGGCCGGTCTGAAGGGGGGCAACAAGGGTGCCGACGCCGCCATGGCGGCCATCGAGATGGTCAACCTCATCGCCCGCCTCGATGAGTCAGCGCGGCCGTAACCGGGCAGGCGGACGTCGTGGATAGATCGTCCTTCTTCTCGGCGGAGAGGGACAGAGGAGTTGAAAACTCGATCCTGCACACGCCGCGCGTTCACCGCGATTTCGTTGCGTCGTTTTCCCCACCTTGCGAAGGGGGGGCAGGGGGGTGGTCGTGGCACCGCCAGCCGCAATGCCGTCACGCGCCCTTTTGGGGCATCCGCCCAGAGAGGGCAACATGCCTGCCGGACCCGGTTCGCGTCCCTGGCGTCGCTATCTGCGCTTCAGCGTGCGCGGGTTGATCGTCCTGGTGCTTGTGATCGGCGCCGGGATGGGATGGATTGTGCGTAGCGCCCGAATTCAGCATGAAGCCGTCGCGGCGATCGAGAACGCCGGAGGTACCGTCAAATATGACTGGGAATGGAGCAATGGAAGTTTTATTCCGGCGGGAAAACCTTGGGCGCCAAGATGGCTGGTGAATCTGTTGGGAGTCGAATATTTCGGTCGCCTCACCTTTGTTGGACTTTACCAACCTGTAAACGATGCGGTTATCGTGCAGGTGGGGCGTCTCAGCGGTTTGCAGTCGCTCCATCTCAGTCGAACGTCTACCAGCGACACTGGGCTAGCGCATCTGAAGGGGTTGACCAATCTCCGGTCGCTTGCAATACAAAGTACTCGGGTCACCGGCGCCGGGCTGGCGCACGTGAAGGAGCTGACCAACCTATCGGAGCTGTACCTCGACGAAACTCAGGTCACCGACGCCGAGCTGGTGCATCTCAAAGCGCTCACGAAACTGTCGTACCTGAGTCTATGGGGCGATCAAGTCAATGGTGCCGGGCTCGTGCATATTCGGAGGCTGACCAACCTCACAACTCTCAGTCTCACCTACACCCAGGTCACCGATGCCGGGCTCGCCCATCTGAACGGGCTCACCAAGCTATCGACACTCGACCTCAGTGGCACTCAGGTCACCGATGCAGGGTTGGTGCATCTGAAGGGGTTGGCCAGCCTTTCGGAACTCAAACTCATGCTGACTCAGGTCACCGACGCTGGAGTGAAAGAACTTCGGCAGGCCCTGCCAAGCCTGACGATCGAACGCTGATTGGCAAGGAACTCGAGTACCGAATCTGATCGCCAGAGCGGATCCGCAAGCCGGATCATTTCGTCTTGGGATGCGGGAGAACAGGAGATCCGAAGCCATGCTTAAAGAGGAGGACATTCGCATCAGAGTGGGACGTTGCGCCGGCGGCACGTTCCTCGAACTGGTCCACGTACCGACTGGTATTTCTCGGTCAAAGGGTCCACTCCGAGGGGTCTCTCACGATCAACTGGTCTCTGCCTGGAGAACCGAAATCGAAACCGAACTTATTGAGCGAGGTCTTACCCAATTCATCGGCCCGGACTTTCGTACCAAGCCATTGCGCCAAGGTCGGAAGCACAAATGACTGAACATATTTGTGACTTTAATTATCTTCTATGAACAGTCAACAGACCATCCAGGGCACGCGAGTCACCCTCCAACCGGCGACTCCCAAGGATGAGCCGCGAATCCTCGATTGGCTCTTCCGTTCGGATGTGACGCCCTCATTGCTCGGACCCCCTCGATTTCCTGAGCGACTCGTTCCACGACCGGAGGACTCCAGTCAGAACTTTGACCCCCACTACTTTGATGGCACCGCTCCTTACCTCGGTCGCTGCTTCCTCATCCTGGTCGGTGGTGAACCCGTAGGACAGGTGACCTACAACGACATCATGGAGTGGGACGGAAGGAAGAGAGTGGAACTCGATATCTGGATGCGCTCAGAGGATTGCTGCGGGAAGGGCTACGGCACCGATGCCCTCGATGCAATTTGCCAGTACTTGCACGATCAGTTCGGGGTGGAGGAGTTCATGATGCAGCCGTCTGCTCGCAATCCACGGGCGATTCGAGCCTACGAGAAGGTAGGCTTTCAGCGGCTGGAAGTCCCGATCGAGTCCGCTCGGGAACTCTGGGGACCGAACGATTACTGGGACAGTGTGTACATGGTCAGGACGATCGTGTGAGATTGAGCTATTCTCGCCAAGAGGCGATTGAATGAGAGTCGGCTCTGCATCGGCAAGAGGTGACACGATGGGGCAATTACACTGCAAACGCTGCTCGAAGGACGTCCGTCCTGGTCGGGGTGATTACTACCTCGTCAGAATCGACGCCGTTGCCGACCCCCATCCACCCATCATCACTCACGAGGATCTCGACAAGGATGCCGGAGCCGAGATCGAGCGTCTGATCAGTTTAATGAAGAGCATGAGCGAGCAGCAGTTGGAGCGCCAGGTCTTTCGCCAGAAAGCGATCTATCTATGCGTGCCGTGTTTCAATTATTGGATCGAAAACCCGGTCAGCCCATGATGAACGGCCAACGACGAGGCCCGACGACTCAACACGATTGATCATGCGCCGCCTGCGACGAAGCCGCTCTCGTTTCGAGTAACATCGTCCTTGGTCGCTGAGGTGCAGCGAGATCGCATCGCTTGCATGCCGCCAGCACGATGAGAGCCAATCAATGACGCTCCACGACTACCTGATCGACCATAGCGACTTCGACTGGGCTCATCTGCTCTCAGGCTGGAAATCGCTCCTCCCCCCGAAGTTTACCCTGTGGATGATGAACAGGTTCGGCGATCTGTTCCTGATCCTGCGGGATGGCAGCGTTCACATGCTAGACCTTGGAGCCGATTCGCTCACCAGGCTGGCTGAATCCAGAGACGACTTCGCCCGCATGATCGACGAGGACGATAACGCCGACTATTGGCTGATGATCCCGCTCGTCGATCGATTGGTGGAGGCGGGCGTCCTCTTGAAACCGGGGGAGTGCTATAGCTTCCTGACCCCTCCAGTGCTTGGGGGCGATTACACGATCGAGAACACGGTCGTCCTCCCGATCTCCGAGCACTTCGGGGTCTATGGCTCGTACCACGACCAGTTGCGGGGTGTCCCAGACGGGACGAAGGTTGTCATCAAGGTAGCGAAACCGCCGGATTCGCACTCGGCGTGTCTGCCGTTGGAGACGAGCATGGGCTTTCGTCGCAAGTGTAAGGACCAACGAGCCTGGCAGGAGTGGCTCGATGAGCACAGAGAAACGCTCGTCAGGTGCAGCCTGCCCGACTTCGTCTTCTCGGACAAGCTGACCTGGCTCCGATTCCTGGAGCATGGCGGGTGGCATCCCCAGCCCCGGTGGGGCGTCGGGATGCTGTCCTCACACCACGCGGCAGCCCTCTGCGAGTTCATCGAGAGCCAGTACGGCAACGACAGGTATCGTTCGCTTCTACGAAACCTGGACGATGTCCGCCGCAAATCCTCGACATAGCCGGTTCGTCGGCTGCCTGGACGACGGACACGACCACAACGAAACCAGCAACCTCTGCTGCGTGTCGCTGTACGAGGCGTATCTGGGACAGAGGGGCACCCAGGCGTTCGTGACCTTCCCGGCAGAAGCGACCATCGTAGTTGATCGCAAAAAGGGCGTGAGGATCCTCAATGAAGGTGAGCCGCTTCGCATCGTCCGTGGCAGCTTTCTGGACACCTGGCTACGACGATTGGCTGACGGCCAGGCGAAGGACTATGATCATGAGTGACCGATCCCCCAGACCGTATTACGAACACAACCGTCGAAAGAGCCACCGCCATGCAGCAGCGAACCCAAGAGCTACTTGCCGATCTGGACGGGGCCGATTGGTTCTCGACCGTCGGTCAACCGTTCGCCGAGCCTCTCCGCAACGAGGTCATTTTCGTCTCGTCATGGGCGGAGGCAGTCGATTACTGCGGCTCGACCTCGTGGGAGAATTACACGCTGGAACAACAGAACCTCCTTACGTCACACCTGCATGATCACGGCCGAGATCGCTACCAGCGCTGGAACCAGATCGTGGACGAGGTCAAGGCGGTGTTGACCCCTATGGTGGAGCGGAAGATCACGCCGATCGTCAGAGAGCACGCTCTGCCCGAGGTCGTTGGACACTGCGTCCGTTGGGACGTTTTGGGGGCCTGCATGGAGAGCGAGTATGTTGATATTTGCCCGACCGCGTTCTTCACCGACCTGATGGGCTGGTACACGCAAGGACGATTTCCGTGCGGCTACGGAGAGGTCGATCGTGATGGCAAGATCCGACTCGCTGAGATGGAGGACGATGGTCCCGACTCAATCACCCGTGCCCTCAACTTCCCGCTCCTCGAGCCTCCGATCAGGTTGCCGGAGGGAAAGCTCATCATCTTCTGACGTACGAGGGACGAATCAGATGCCATTCCCGGTCGAGGTCTCTTTGATCCACGAGGCCGAGCACCAACTTGGTCGCAAATTGCCCATGGACCTACGGGTTCGCTTGCACCGTGAGAACGGCGGCGGAATACGGGCTGCTGGCGATGTGTGGCAGCTTTTTCCCGTCTTTGACCCCGGTGATCGGAGACGCATCGCGAGAACAGCCAACCATATCGTTCGTGAGACCCAATCGGCTCGGAAACGTGCCGGGTTTCCAGAGGACGCAATTGCGATAGCGGCAAACGGCGGCGGTGACTTTCTCATCGTACAGGCCGGGTCGGATCAGATCGAGTGCTGGGACCACGAGACGGACCAGACAGAGCCCGTGGAGGTAGACTGGGAATAATTCAGCGACCATCCGCCCGCGCCACGGGAGCTTCCTTGAGAGAAACAGTGATCGTCCGACCGGCAAGGTAATGGGGCACCTCTGCCCACTTCGGCGTATACGCATAGACGAGGACACCACGCACGATCGTCCCCTTCGTCGACTCAATGACCAGCGTGGGATGAAAGACATCTCAGCGCCCAGCCTTTACCTGCCGTAAAGAAGATGGCGAACAACAGTGATCAACCACGGCAGCCGGAGCCGATCGACCGCCGACGTCTGCTCGTGGGCGTCATCCGGACCTCGCTCATCTTCTTTCTATGCCTGTTCCTTCCTGCGGGAACGTGGATGTGGCCCAAGGGCTCGCTGATCTTCTTCGTGACTGTTGTGGATTCGATCCTTGGGACGTTCTATCTGAGTCGAATCAACCCCGATGTCATCACCGCTCTGAAAGAGAACAACTCAGCCCCAAACCACGATCTCAGGATCGATCCGCTGACCGCACGCGGCGCATACCGGGACGTTCAGCGAGACCGTTCCCTCCGCACAGAACGGACAGAGATCGTTGTCGAGGAGCAGTTTGACGTCTTGACCCAGAGTCGCCCCGCACTTCGAGCACGACCGATGCATAAGCTTGAAGTCCCACACGCCGTAACATTTGGGACAGCGGTCGTCTGGAACGACTTGCATCTCGCCATCCACGACGTATTTCTGGGGCGCTGAGTCACTATGGGTCTTGTAAGGTGCTTCACCCTTGGAAGTCGAAAGACCGAGCGTGAGCAGAGGAAGAGCGTTGGGTCGCTCGGCATCGAAGGCATCGACGCACACGTTCAAGCTCACCGAATAGCGAGGTCCGACCGTCTCGCTCAGACGAGCCAAGAGGAGTTGGACGGTAGCAAATTGATCGGAGTCCAGAAGCTCTTCGAGCTTCGCTGCGATCTCGTCGAGGACCACATCAGCAGACTCAAACGTCGAGCGGTCCATTTAGCCCTCCGCTGTTGAAAAGTCTCGTCGAACCGCACGATACGAAGCCCGAATGACCTCAGCTTACATCAACTCGAAAAACGGTTCTTGCCCGATGTGGGAGCAGAATCTCGTGACTCGATCGGAGAGCTTCTCCTCGAGGATTAAATAAAGAACCCAGGAAAGCAGGACGCCAGAGAGTCCGTGGTTTTCATCAGCCCAGCCCTCGGCTGGCTGCAGCTCCGCGCCGCTTACTGCCAGATTGCGACCGAGAAAGGTAACATCTTGACACATACTGTTCGTTAGTTCATTATCCCGACTAGCGGAGGTCGGGACCATGAGCGTGATCGTTGAGTCTCGGATCGTGGGCACGTTTTTGGGCTACGCACCCGGCATTGTCCATCGCCTCGACGACGCCAGCGAGTGGGAGCAGGTTGGGAACACCAAGGAGTACGTTTACCAGGAGCGACCACGCTGCCGGGTCATCTTTGACCGAGAGCGGGTCTGGATCGACGTCGAGGGGACGACCGGGGTCGCCGAGGTGAGGCGGTACATGGGAAGGCGCTGGACGGCCCCGACGACGCTTCGATCGCCACAATCTGGATTCACAGCGTGATCCCTGGCTCTTGCTTGTACGCTGACCCGATCCGGCAAAGTTCGTCCAGGACGCTGGCGAACAGGTCAAACAGAGATTTCAAGCGATCGATGTCCTTGATCACCCCAGCGACCTCGAAGTGCAGCTCATCCACATCCTCGGGGAACTTGGGACCGAACCACCCTTCGCTGTCCTTGACGTCCATCCGGATCTTGGGCTGCGCCTGAATCATCTGGCGGATCTTCGGTTCGGAGAAAAAGGTCACGACCCTTGACTCATTGTTCCCCTTGATGATGAACGCTTCGTCGAAGTCGGCGTCGCCGACCTCGATGTCGTGCATGCCCAGGAGTTTGCCCAGGTCGCTGAAGAAACCCTTTCGGTAGATCGTGAACCGGAAGCCCTCGGGGTTGATGTACGGAGCACGCAGTCGTGTGACCGGGCTCTTACCGTCCTCGTCAGACGTGCTCACGTCCAAGGTCACTGTCCAGGGACCGACATGAGCCTGGACCTTGCTACCCGTACTCGTCCAGAACCCACCTTCGACGAACTCAGCCCCAATTTCCTGGCTGAGTTGCCGCCACACTTCGTCTTTGCTGGCACCAAACCACCCCATCGTCTTCTCTCCTGGTGTCATGTTATCTCAAGGTACATTCGCTTGCGCCCTGTTTTGCTTGACCCAGGCCGCAATCTGCTCCGGTAGGCGTCAGCCAGGCAGGGTCAATCGTCACCGGTTGGAACGGATTTCCGATGATGTCACGAAGTAGGGAAACCTGATTCTGCTAAGCGGTATTTACAGCGGCAATCCCGGCGGCATAAGCGGCATTCCAGGCGGCATACACAGCGTATCGACTCGCCGGATAGGCGGCTGCGTAGGCGGGAGCACGGGCCGCAGAAACCGCACGTGGGTCGGCCTGGTCGGCGACCCAGACCGCGCCCATGCCCCGTTCGCCGAGCTTCTGGCGGAGCTTGAAGCGGCCGGCGAACACGCGTTCGGGCAAGAGCGGCGGCCCGCCCTCCCCTGGGGCCTCGGTCGGGCCGTCGGCGCCGCGCTCGAGGATGCCGGCGGTCCGGTCGTCTGCCTCGAGCAGGCGCTCGATGCGCTGGCGAAGGTCGTGGTTGCCCCGGCAGGCCTCGTCGAGGAATGCGCACCGCTCGGCCCCGGGGGCCTTGCCGAGCGCGGCGGCGAAGATCGACTCGACATCCATCGCACCGGACCTCCACCGAGCACAGTCCACGAAGAATCCATGGCCCGAGGTGGGCCCTCAGCACCCATCTATGCGACATCGAAGCGAGGAAGGCGCCAGCGGCCCTTCATTTTTCTCCGGAATCCGGTCCGGCCACGGCGGTGCATGGCCAGGCCCGGGCGTACCGCCAGGCCCGCAAGTCCGCCCGGGACACCGCCCGCGGCTCGGGATGGGCCCGATCTCCCTCGTTCCGGCCCCGGCGCCATTCGCCACGGAGGTGGATGTGATCAGCATAACTACCGTGCACGCACATCGAAAGCCGCAACCGGAGCGAGGCGGACGACGATTCCGGGCCCCGTGGGACGCCAGTATGGTGGAGCAGGAGGGCTTCGCCGATCCGAGCCACCGAGACGACAGACGGAGAAGGGGAAACTCGGCCACGGATTGAACACGGATTAAACACGGATCGGATGCAGGCTGGCAAAGAGCTGGTTCCGATGAGTTACCGCAATCGGGGTACAAGAGCCATGGCGCTCGAGCACGGGGAGATCAGCGACCAGATCATCGGCGCGGCATTCGAGGTGTACTCGATCCCTGGGTACGGTTTCCTGGAGAAGGTATTCCCGCTCGACGCCTCCGGTCGAATGCTCACTGGTGTGTGCCTTCATCCGTGTTTCATCCGTGTTCAATCCGTGGCTAAGGTCGCATTTCGAAACGGCTCTTACCAATCGAGCCGGCGTTAGCGGACGCCTCGCGCCCGATGCACCGCTTGGGCCTCACCTGATCCCACTCCGCAGCGATCGCACCCTTACTGTGGCCGCCCGCACCGGTTTACTTGCTGCCGGGAGCCCTGGGCTTTGCCAGCAATTCTTCCGCTTCGCGCAGGCAGCCCCGAGCTTGGGCGTCTTGCGCCGAGCGCGGATCTTTCATCCGCTCGCGTAGGAGCTGAAACTTGGCCTCTGCTTCCTTGACGTGGCCGAGTTGCTGGTGCACCATTGCGAGGAAGGCGAGGTCCGTGGGGTTAGAGCCTTTGTCTTTCCGCGCGTTGATCTTGTCCGAGCGCGAGCACGTCCAGCGCCTTCTCATAGTTGCCTACGCGGTAGTAGGCCACGCCCAGCGCACTCAGGAAATCGCCATTCTCGGGTTCAAGCTGACAGGCTTCCTCGCTAAAGCGCAGGGCCTTGCGATAGCCAGACATCTCGCCGCCAGGCAACTTCACCAGTTCCCAGGCGAGATTGTTGAGTGCCGACGGATCCTCGGCAAACGTCTGGGCGACAATGATGGCTTCCTGCCTGCGGGACGCACTCACGCCGGGGAGCGTTCGCAATCGTTCCAGGACGTCGGCACGCAGGGGCATCTGCTCGAAGAGGTCGGCCACCATTTGATTGGTCGCGCGACGGTCCAGGATTTCGCGAGAGACGCTCACAGTCTCCCAGACATGGATCGAGCCGTCTCCATTCGCGGAGGCCAGGCGCAGGCCGTCCGGGCTGAACGCCACGCTATTCACCCCACCAGCATGGCCCTTGAGGGCGAAGAGTTCCTTGTCGGTCGCGCTTTCCCAGATCTTCACCGTCCGGTCATGGCTTCCCGACGCCAGGCGCAGGCCGTCCGGGCTGAACGCCACGCTCGTGACCCAGCTTGCATGGCCCTTGAGGCTGAAGAGCTCCTTGCCGGTCGCGCCGTCCCAGATCTTCACCGTCTGATCCATGCTCGCCGACGCCAGGCGCAGGCCGTCCGGGCTGAACGCCACGCTCGGGACGTCAGAGGCATGGCCCCTGAGGGCTAACAGCTCCTTGCCGGTCGCGCCGTCCCAGATCTTCACCGTCCGGTCAAAGCTCGCCGACGCCAGGCGCAGGCCGTCCGGGCTGAACGCCACGCTGTTGACCCCGCGGGCATGACCCTTGAGGGCTAACAGCTCCTTGCCGGTCGCGCTGTCCCAGATCTTCACTGCCTTGTCCAAGTAGCCGCACGACGCCAGGCGCAGGCCGTCCGGGCTGAACACCACGCTCCTGGCCCCACCGGCGTGGCCCTTGAAGGCGAAGAGCTCCTTGCCCGTCGCACAATCCCAGATCTTTACCGTGTCGTCATCGCTCGCCGACGCCAGGCGCCGGCCGTCCGGGCTGAACACCACGCCGTGGACAGGGCCAGCATGGCCCTTGAGGGTGAACAGCTCCTTGCCCGTCGCGCTGTCCCAGATCTTGACCGTATGGTCATCGAGCGCCGACGCCAGGCGCTGGCCGTCCGGACTGAACGCCACGCTGTTGCCCCAACCGGCATAGCCCTTCAAGGCCAAGAGCTCCTTGCCGGTCGCACAATCCCAGATCTTCAGCGTCTGGTCACGGCTCCCCGACGCCAGGCGCTGGCCGTCCGGGCTGAACGCCAGGCTGTCGACCGGACCGGGATCGCCCACGAGGTTTCGCTCTTCGGCACGGCACAGGCGGGACAGGTAGAACCACTCGAAACCGCGCAGGTTTCTGCCGGCCGCTTCCGTGGGTACCGCTTCGAGCAATTCGCGGGCGCGGACGACATTATTCTCTTCCCAGGCGCGCTGGGCCAGCCCGATTCCGGACGCATACGCGGCGAGCCGAGCCTCGTCGCGCTGGGCCTCCGTCTCGGCCTTGGCTTCCAGGGCCTGCTGTTTCGCCATCAGGGCGGCGAGTCGCTCCTCTTTCGCCTCGAACTCGGCACGTCTGGCCACCCGCTCGGCGGAAGTGGCCCGCACGGCCTGCCAGGCGGCGACGATTGCGCCCAGTGCCAAGAGAAGCACGAAGGCACCCGCCACCAACATCGGCGTGCGATACTTGCGGGCGAACTTGCGCAGCCGGTAGCTCGCGGTGGGCGGACAGGCTTCGACAGGCTCATCCGCCAGGTAGTGCTCCAGGTCGCGGGCCAGCCCGCTCGCGGCCTGGTACCGCCGACCGCGGTCCTTCTCCAGGCACTTGAGGATGATCCAGTCCAGCTCGCCGCGCATGAGCGATACCAGCTTCTGCGGATCCGTGCGGCGCACGTCGGCGACGCTGGGCAGCGTGCCCGACTTCGAGAGCTTCGTGCTCGGCCGCGGGGGCTCGACCTCCCGGATCACCCGCAGCATCTCCAGGAACCCGGCCGCTTGAAGCTCCTGGCGCGAGAACGGCACGCTGCCGGTCAAGAGCTCGTAGAGGATCGCCCCGAGAGCGTAGACGTCGGCGCGGGTGTCGATGTCGAGATTGTTCAGCTCCGCCTGCTCGGGCGCCATGTATTCGAGCGTGCCGATGAGTGCGCCGACCTCGGTATAGATGCTGCGATCAGTCAGCCGCGCGCCGGTCGCCTTGGCAATGCCGAAGTCGATCACCTTGGGCACCGGCCGGCCGTCGTAGAGTGCGACCAGGATGTTCGACGGCTTGAGGTCGCGGTGGACCACCCCCTTCTGGTGGGCGTGCTGCACCGCCTCGCAGACGGGGACGAACAGCGCCAGCCGCTCGCGCGGCGACAGCCGGGCCCGGTCGCAATAGTCGGTGATCGGCACGCCCTTGATCAGCTCCATCACGAAGTAGGGCCGGCCATCGGCCTCGCCCGCGTCGAGGACCTTGGCGATGTTGGGATGGTCCATCAAGGCCAGCGCCTGCCGCTCCTGGTCGAAGCGAGCGAGCATCCGCTCGGAGTCGAGGCCGGGTCGAACCACCTTGATGGCAACGCGGCGCTGTACGGGCGCGGCCTGGTCGGCGACCCAGACCTCGCCCATGCCCCCTTCGCCGAGCTTCTGGCGGAGCTTGAAGCGGCCGGCGAAGACGCGTTCGGGCAAGAGCGGCGGCCCATCGGGCCCGAGGGCGTCGGTCGGGCCGGCGTCGGGGCCGAGCTCGAGGATGCCGCGGGCCTGCCCGTCGGCCTCCAGCAGGCGCTCGATGCGCCGGCGGAGGTCGTTGTCGCTGCCGCAAGCGTCCTCAAGGAATGCGCGCCGCTCGGCCCCGGGGGCCTTGCTCAAGGCGGCGGCGAAGATCGACTCGTCACTCATTGCATCAGACCTCCACCGAGCACGGCCCTGCGATTGCCCCGGGCGCTGCCGCTGCCCCCCTGACTCGGGCCTGAGAGCGGGCCTCAGCCCCAGCCCCGGGCGAATTCCCGCGGGCGAAAATGGTCTACGCGGAGCGTGGAGTGGGCCCTCACCACCCCTCTATGCGATGTCGAAGCGAGAAAGGCGTCACGAGCCCTTCATTTTTTTGGGGGATCCGGCCCGGCCATGGCGGTGTACAGCCAGGCCCGGGCGTACCGCCAGGCACGCTCGGCTTTGCTCGGCGAGATGCCCAGGCACTCGGCCGCCTGCTCGAGCGTCAGCCCGGCGAAGAACCGCATCTCCACGAGCTTGGCCTTGACGGGGTCGTGCGCGGCGAGCTGCTCCAGGGCCTCATGCAGGGCCAGGACTTCCTGTGCGGGGCCGACGGCCAGCAGGGCGTCCAGGTCGGCGGGCTCGCGCCGCCGGCCGCCGCCACGCTTGAGGGTCTGTTTGCGCCGCGCCTGCTCGACCAGGATGCGGCGCATGGCTAGGGCGGCCGCGGCGAAGAAATGGCCGCACCCGTCCCAATGGGCAGGCGTGCCCGACCCGACGAGCCGGAGGTAGGCCTCGTGAACCAGGGCGGTCGGCTGCAAGGTCTGGCCGGGCTTCTCCTGCGCAAGCCGGTGGGCGGCCAGCCGGCGCAGTTCGTCGTAGACCAGCGGCAGGAGCTGGGCGGGCGCTTTCGGGTCACCCCGCTCGATGGCCGAGAGAATGTGCATGACATCGTTCATTAGAAGGCCGCCCGGGACACCGCCCACTGCTCGGGATGTGCTCGAACTCGCTCCCGCGAGCCCCGTCGCCATCTGCCACGGAGGTCTGCGTGCTCAGCATAACTGGGTAGAATGCATATCGAAAGTCCCAACGAGGAGCAGCGCGTACGCATTCGGTCTGGTAAAATGAAACCAATCCCGACGCGTCATATCGCTTGACCGTGCGCTCGACGGTCCAAAGAATCGGATTCGGCGTCGTCGCAGGGCCCGTCGTCCGGGAAGGGAAGGAGCAACAGCCATGACCATAGTGCGTACGGTGATCCACGACCGACGAATCGAAATTCCCGCACCGGACGACCTCGCCGATGGGACGGAGGTTATCGTCACGATCGGCACCGATGTCGTCGATGACGACGGTCCGATGTCGCCCGCGGAGATCGCTCGCGTCCTCGCGGCTATGGGGCGATTGCAACCACTGGAGATTCCCGACGATGTGGCGGCGGACCTTGACACATGGGAAAGGAAGTTGAATCAACATGGCATCGATCACGCCGACGAGGACGGCGAGGACGTCTCCGAATGAAACGGTTCATACTCGATACCGGCATAGCCGCGCTACATCTCGACCGCAAGCGAGGTGTGTTTGAGCGATCCGCCGCCGAGGTCGCTAGAGGCAACCGGGTCGGCATCGCCGCGCCGGTGTTGGCCGAGCTCGCGTTTCGCGCCGAAGGTAGCCCGCAGCGCGACCGGAACATCCTGCGGCTCCGCCAGGCGCTGGACGCATGGAAACTCTGGCTGGTCGACACCGCCGCCGCGTTCGAATACGGACGGCTGGCATTCGAGCTGAAGACGATCGGCCGCCCAATAGGCCAGAATGACATCATGATCGCCGCCATCGCACTCTCTCTGGGGAACGCGACTGTCGTCACGATGGATAGCGACCTCGCGGCCGTCCCCGGCTTGACTGTCGAGAACTGGGCGGAGACCACATAACCAATCGAGCTGCAGCGGAAACATGGCGCCGTTAAACTCGATCCGAAGTCGCCGTGGGCGAGCCGAGCCTGAACGCTCGACAGACTGATCGTTCGGCCGAAAACAACAAACAACTCGGACACCGCGAAGCCACTGGACCGCTGCGGACGGCTCTGACACCGATGCACTTTCAAAATCCTCCGATGCGCCGCTCGGGCCCCACCGGATCCCACTCGGAAGCGATCGCACCCTTCCTGGGGCCGCCCGCACCGGTTTACTTGCTGCCGGGAGCCTTGGGTTTTGCCAGCAGCGCTTCCGCTTCGCGCAGGAAGCCCTGAGCCCGGGCGGATTGCGCCGAGCGCGGATCCTTCATTCGCTCCCGGAGGAGCTGAAGCTTGGCCTCTGCTTCCTTGGCGTGGCCGAGTTGCTGGTGCGCCATGGCGAGGAAGGCGGTGTCCGCGGGGATAGAGCCTTTCTCTTTAAGCGCGTTGATCTTGTCGGCGCGCGCGAGCAGGTCGAGCGCTTTCTCAAAGTTGCCCACGCGGTAGTAGGCCACGCCCAACGTGCTCAGGAACTCGCCATTTTCCGGTTCCAGCTCACGGGCTTCCTCGCTAAAGCGCAGGGCCTTGCGATAGCCAGACATTTCGCCGCCAGGCAGTTTGACCAGTTCCCAGGCGAGATTGTTGAGTGCCGACGGATCCTCAGGATACGTCTGGGCGACGGCCAGCACTTCTTGCCTGCGGGACGGACTCATGCCGGGCAGAGTTCGCAACCGTTCCAGGACGTCGGCACGAAGGGGCATCTGTCCGAAGAGGTCGGCCACCATTTGATTGATCGCCCGACGGTGCTGGATTTGGCGAGAGACGCTCATTGTCTCCCATAGCTGGATAGAGCCGTCCTGGTTCGCGGAGGCCAGGCGTTGGCCATCCGGGCTGAACGCCACTTCATCAGCCCAACCGGCATGGCTCTTGAGGGCTAAGAGCTCCTTGCCCGTCGCGCTGTCCCAGATCCTCACGGTCTGGTCAACGCTGGCGGAGGCCAGGCGCTGGCCGTCCGGGCTGAACGCCACGCTCCTGACTATGCCGGCATGGTCCTTGAGGGCGAAGAGCTCCTTGCCGGTCGCACTGTCCCAGATCTTCACCGTCTGGTCACCGCTCGCCGACGCCAGGCGCTGGCCGTCCGGGCTGAACGCCATGCTATAAACCGCACTGGCGTGGCCCTTGAGGGTGAGCAGCTCCTTGCCGGTGGCGCTATCCCAAATCTTCACGGTCCGGTCCCAGCCCGCCGAAGCCAGGCGCTGGCCGTCCGGGCTGAACGCCACGCGCCCGACAAAATGGGCATGGCCGTGGAGGGCGAACAGACCCTCCTTGCCGGTCGTGGCATCCCAGATCTTCACCGTCTTGTCATCGCTTCCCGAAGCCAGGCGTTGGCCGTCCGGACTGAACGCTACGCTCCTGACCCAACCGGCATGGCCCTTGAGCGCGCAGAGCTCCTTGCCGGTTGCGCCGTCCCAGATCCTCGCCGTGTTGTCCCGGCTCGCCGATGCGAGGCGCTGGCCGTCCGGGCTGAACGCGACGCTCCAAACCGTACCTGCATGGCCCTTGAGGGTGAGCAGCTCCTGGCCGGTCGTAGCATCCCAGAGCTTCACCGTCTTGTCATCGCTTCCCGACGCCAGGCGCTGACTGTCGGGGCTGAACGCCACGCTCGTAACCCGACCGGCATGGCCTTTGAGGACGATCAGCTCCTGGCCGGTCGCGCTGTCCCAGATCTTTACCGTCTGGTCAGAGCTCGCCGACGCGAGGCGCTGGCCATCCGGGCTGAACGCCACGCTCCAGACCCAGCCTGCGTGGCCGTTGAGGGTGGACAGCTCCTTGCCGGTCGCGCTGTCCCAGATCTTCAACGTCTGGTCAACGCTCGCCGATGCCAGGCGCTGGCCGTCCGGGCTGAACGCCACGCTCGTCACCACACCTGCATGGCCCTTGAGGGCGAACAGCTCCTTGCCGGTCGCGCTGTCCCAGATCTTCAACGTTTTGTCATTGCTTCCTGACGCCAGGCGCTGGCCGTCCGGGCTGAACGCGACGTCTCTGACCCCACCGGAATGGCCCTTGAGGGTCAGTTCATCGGGACGGCACACCCGAGCTAGGTAGAACCACTCAAATCCACGCAGGTTCCGGCCGGCTGCCGCGCTGGGTACCTCTGCGAGCAATTCTCGGGCGCGGACGACATTACCCTCGTCCCAGGCACGCTGGGCCAGCCCCATCCCGGACGCATAGGCGGTCAGACTCACCTGGTCCCGCTGTCTGTCTGACTCAGTCTTTGCTTCCAAGGCCTCTTGCTTCGCCACCAGGGCGACGAGTCGCTCCTGGTTCGCTTCGCGCCCGGCCGACGTGGCACGCACCGCCTGCCAGGTACTCACCACGACCCCGGCGACCAGGAGCATGGCGAACGCCGCCGCCGTCACCAGCGCCGTCCGATACTTGCGGGCGAACTTGCGCAGCCGATAGCCGGCGGTGGGCGGACATGCTTCGACAGGCTCATCCGCCAGGTAGCGCTCCAGGTCGCGGGCCAGTCCGCTGGCGGCCTGGTACCGTCGACCGCGGTCCTTCTCCAGGCACTTGAGGATGATCCAGTCCAGCTCGCCGCGCATGAGCGATACCAGCTTCTGCGGATCAGTGCGGCGCACGTCGGCGACGATCGGCAGCGTCCCCGACTTGGAGAGCTTCGTACTCGGCCGCGGCGGCTCCACCTCCTTGATCACGTGGAGCATCTCGAGGAAGCCGGCCGCCTGCAGCTCCTGGCGCGACAACGGCACGCTGCCGGTCAAGAGCTCGTAGGGATGGAAAGGACAGGCACTGCGTCGGGTGTGACAGGATGGAAAGGACAGGCACTGCGTCGGGTGTGACAGGGACGACGAGTGACCGATGGCAGCCCAAGTCAGAGGCAACGTCGCGGACAGAAGTGGCCTACCTGGGCAGATTCCATCATCCGGTGCGCGGTGCGCTCTCGATCGGCCAGTTGCGCCTGCGACCCCGGTCCTTGATCGCGGCCTGGAATGCGACGTCGAGTGCGCCAGGGGCAAGGGCGGCGCTGCCGTGCGAATTCGCTGGACCTATCGCGCGGGGCACCGGCCGAGATTTGCCAGGTGATGCACGCCCAAACGTGCGGCGACCGCTCGCAGCCGCTCTCGACTGGCTGCGAAGAAGCGGCCCAGCAGACGGCCGCCCCTCAGCTTGTCCAGCCGGGCCTTCCAGCCTTCCACGCTCGTGCCCAGCCGAGCGAGAATTCCTGCCAGTTCGGCCGAGATCGCCGTCTTGCCCTCGCGGAACAAGCGCCCCGTGTAATCAACCAGAAGCAGATAGCTTCCCAGCGAGAGACCTCCCACCATTCCCTCGCGCGACGAATCCAGCTTCCGCCGATCTTCGATCGGGCAGAGCCAGATGGCTTCCTTCAATCCGCCCGACGCATCGGAGCCCGCCATGTCGCGAGCTTGTCGAACGGCCACGCTGCCGCGCTCGGCAGCTTTGAGGTCGCCTGTTCGCCTCAGGGCTTTCACGTGATCAACTCGCGCCGTCACTGAAGTGTGCGGGCTCTCCTCCGGAACCTCCACGATGCCGGCAGCGAGAGGGTTCAAATCGATGTCAGCGCAAGTGGCCAGCAGCGATTCTTCATCGAGAATCCCGAAGCTCTTGAAGCGTTGCTCGAAACACGCACCGCGCGTTTTGTCCCGCCGGTTAGTTGACCGAGACGGTGGCTGGTTCAGATTCTGAATCCGTCACAACTCCGCGCCGTGCCCGCATCTGTTCGGATTTGAGATTTAGGATTTCGTGCTTGGTTGCGGCTCTGCCGCATTAGGCATTTCATGAGCCAGCTCAGGCTTTGCAATCGCTCGCGGATCTTGGCCACCCACTCGGCGTCCTCGAGCCGCGACCGAACCCAGTCGTTGGATACCGGCAATGTCTGCCGGGACTTGTCTCGTGGCGGAAAGAGTCCCCCCAGCGCCGGACGACCTCCTCGTCCGACCAGCCGTTGGCCATGTCCGGGTCGAGGCGCACGAGCAGATGCAACTGATTGTCCCGCACCGAGAAGCCGCCCACGCAGACGGCGAAAAATTCCACAAGTTCCTTCAGGCGATTTTCGATCCATTCCCTGCGGCCCATCGGCCGTTCGCCCAGCAGGAACGCGCGTCGGAGCGGAAGTTCCGCCCCTACCGTCCGCGCTGTTAGAGTGAAGATGCCGAGTCTCCGAGACCAAGACCCTTGAGAGGACCCGTTGATGAGCCGAATCGGAAGAAAGCTACCTTGGCACGGGTTGGTCTGCATTCTGATCACTGGATTGTACGCCGCGGTGTTCAGTCAGCCAGCCGAGGCGGCCGATCGACAGGGCCGGGTCGTTGTGATCGGTACTCCTGCTGGAGGGATTCAGCCGCAAGCCGTCGCCGATCACGCCGGGGTTGTCCACCTGATCTATTTCAAGGGTGAACCCGCTGGTGGCGACCTGTTCTATGTCCGCAGCAAGCCGGGGACGACCGAGTTCTCGAAACCGAATCGGGTCAACAGCCAGCCCGGCAGCGCGGTTGCGATGGGCACGATCCGCGGTGGCCAGTTCGCGCTGGGCCGTGACGGGCGGATCCACGTCGCTTGGAACGGGTCGCAGAAGTCGGCGCCTCCGAACCCGATCAAGGGCAGCCCGATGCTCTACACGCGACTGAACGAGGGCCGAGGAGCGTTCGAGCCCCAGCGGAACTTGATGCATCGGACGTTCTACCTCGACGGCGGCGGCTCGATCGGTGCCGACAGGGAGGGGAGCGTCTACGTCGCCTGGCACGCGACAAGCCCGGATGCCCCCGAAGGCGAAGCGGGCCGTCGGCTCTGGGTCGCGCGCTCGCGCGACGATGGAGAGACGTTCGCCGACGAAGAGCCGGCGCTCGAGAGTGCGACGGGGGCGTGTGGCTGCTGCGGCACGAAGGCGCTGGTCGATCGTCGCGGCACGCTCTACGTCCTCTATCGCGCCGCCAAAGGCAACGTCGAGCGGGACATGATGCTGGTCACCTCACGCGACCACGGCGCTCATTTCCAGGCGGCCTCGTTGCAACCATGGCGGGTCAGCACCTGCCCGATGAGCTCCGAGTCGCTCATCGATACTCCCTCAGGCGTCTTCGCCGCCTGGGAGACGAAGGGACAAATTGCCTACGCCCGGGTCGATCCGCGATCGCTCGTCGCCTCGCCGCCGATTTCTCCGCCCGGCGGCGGAAACCGGAAACATCCCGCGCTCGCGGTAAACGCAGACGGCGAAATGATCGTCGTCTGGGCCGAGGACACCGGATGGCAACGCGGCGGCTCGCTCGTCTGGCGGATCTTCGACCGGTCGGGGCGAGCGACTCGCGAAATGGGACGCGTGAACGATGGCATCCCCGTCTGGAGCCTTCCGGCCGTCGTCGCCCGCCCGGACGGCAGTTTCGTCATCATCCATTGAGACGAGAGGTCGATGCGGAGGCGAAATCATGCCGCAGCCACGAACGAGACGCACGATTGGGGTCGCTCTCCTGGCGGCGATAGCGGCGCTGGGAGGCGGGCTGTGGTACGCCAGGGGCCGCGGCTGGTTGAAACCCATCGACGAATGGGTTCGCCGGACGACCGAAAGGGGCCAGGCAAATCGCTCCGAGGGCGGCTCCATGGGCGCCATGTCCGGAACGGACATGGGGGCGATGGGAAAGCAAGGGGCATCCCCCGGCGTCAAGGGCTACGCGGAAATCGAGGTCGCCGCCGAGGTGCAAGAGCGCATCGGAGTGACGATCGGCCAGGTCGAGAAAACCGCGCTCCGGATGAGCGTCCGCACGGTGGGAATCGTCCGGCCCGACGAAACCAGGACGTTCCACATCCATGTCCGGACCGACGGCTGGGTCGAGAAGCTGTTCGTCAATTTTACCGGTCAGCGGATCGGCAAAGGAGAGCCATTCCTGTCGGTTTACAGCCCGGAATTCTACCGGACTCAGCTCGACTACATGACCGCCCGGCGTGCGGCGCGTGCCGGCGGCAGCATGGCCAAGGCGGAGCAACCGCTCGCCGATCTGGCCCTCGTCAAGCTGAGGCTCCTGGGCGTCTCGGACCAAGAGCTCGAGGAGCTGGAACGGACCGGCAAACCCCGCGAGTTCATGACCCTCAGGAGTCCGGTGACCGGGACCGTGCTCGAGAAGAATGTCCTGGGACATGAGTACATTACCCCGCAGCGCAACCTCTACGCCGTGGCGGACCTCTCGACTGTGTGGGTCCAGGCCAAGGTCTACGAGTACGAGTTGCCCCACATCGAGCTGAGCAAGCCGGCCGCCGTGACCGTCCCCTCCCTGCCAGGGCGCCAGTTCTCGGGGAAGGTGGTCTTCATTCAGCCTACCGTTGAGGAGGCCACGCGGACCATCCAGGTGCGCGTCGAGCTGCCCAACCCGAACGGATTACTCAAACCCGGCATGTTCGCCGACATCGTCATTTCGCACGACATGGGCGAAGGACTGCTGGTGCCGATGTCGGCCGTCATCCGCACCGGTGAGCGCGACCTGGCCTTCCGCGCCGAGCCGAACAACCGATTTGTCCCGGTGGAAGTCCAGATCGGCGAGGTGAAATTCGGCGACCGCTTTCAGGTCCTCAAGGGTCTCGCTCAGGGGGATCGCGTCGTCACGTCGGCCAACTTCTTGATCGATTCGGAGAGTCGATTGAAGGAGGGAGCCAGTGGCATGGCCGGAATGCCGGGGATGGACATGGGCGGCATGAAAGACAGCCCGGGAAAGGCGGACATGAAGGAGATGAAGGGCATGGACCACGCTCACATGAAGCATTGATCCCGACGACCTACCCAAGAGCCGCGACCCATGATCGCTCGCCTCATTGAGTTCAGCGCCCGCAACCCGTTTCTGATCGTCGTGCTCGTCGCCGCGATCCTCGCGGGCGGCGGTTGGGCCATCGTCAACACGCCGCTCGATGCCATTCCCGACCTGTCCGACGTGCAGGTGATCGTTTACACGCCGTGGGACGACCGCAGCCCCGACATCATCGAGGACCAGGTGACTTACCCGATCGTTACCCAGTTGCTGTCGGCCCCACGCGTCCAGGCAGTGCGGGCCAACTCGTTCTTCGGCTTCTCGCTGATTTACGTCATCTTCGAGGATGGCACCGACCTCTACTGGGCACGGAGCCGGGTGCTGGAATACATGAGCGGGATGGCCGGAAAGCTGCCGGCGGGCGTCGCGCCCCAGCTTGGGCCGGATGCGACCGGGGTCGGCTGGGGCTTCGAGTACGTCCTGATCGACCGCTCCGGGCGGCACAGCCTGGCCGATTTGCGCACGCTCCAGGACTGGCACGTCCAGTACCAGCTCCGGGCCGTTCCTGGAGTGGCCGAGGTGGCCGCAGTCGGCGCGTATGTCAAGCAGTACCAGGTGACGATCGACCCGGACAAACTGCTCGCCTACGACATCCCGATTAACCGCGTCGTCGAGCGGGTTCGAGCGAGCAACCAGGAGATCGGCGGCCGGGTCATCGAGTTCACCGGCGCGAGTACATGGTGCGGGGGCGCGGCTACATCAAGGGAATCCCGGACATCGAGGAAGTCAGCCTGGGCACGCAGAAGGACGGTACGCCCATTCGGGTCCGCGATGTGGGAGCCGTGCAACTCGGCCCCGATATCCGCCGCGGAGTGGTGGACTACAACGGCATGGGCGATGCCGCCGGGGGCGTGGTCGTCGTCCGCTTCGGCGAGAGCGTCTACGACGTGCTCCAGAGGGTCAAGCGGACCATCCGAGAGATCGTGCGGCCCTCGCTGCCGGAGGGGGTGGAGCTGATCGTAACCTATGACCGGTCGGAGCTCATCGAACGTTCGGTGGCCACCCTGCGTGAGAAGCTGATCGAGGAGAGCCTCATCGTCAGCTTGGTCTGCGTCGTGTTCCTTTTCCACTTCCGCAGTGCGCTCGTGGCCGTGCTGACGCTCCCCCTGGCCGTGTTGCTGGCTCTCCTGGCGATGCGCGCCATCGGCCTGACTTCCAACATCATGAGCCTGGGTGGAATCGCCATCGCCATCGGCGCCATGATCGACGCCGCGATCGTGATGATCGAGAACGCGCACAAACACGTCGAGCACGAACAGACCAAGCCGGAGCCCCAGCGCCGCGATCGCAAGGAGGTGATCATCGAGGCGGCCAAGGAAGTCGGGCCGTCGCTTTTCTTCTCACTCCTGATCATCACCGTCGGCTTCCTGCCGGTCTTTGCGCTAGAGGACCAGGAAGGCCGGCTGTTCAAGCCCTTGGCGTACACCAAGACCTTCTCCATGCTCTTCGCGGCGTTGCTCTCGATCACGGTTGCCCCATTCCTGATGACCATCCTGATCCGCGGCAAGATCCCGCCGGAGGAAAAGAACCCGCTCAATAGGCTCTTGATCTGGCTCTACCACCCGTTCGCCCGCATGGCGCTGCGCTTTCGTTATCTCATGGTTCTGCTGGCGATCGTGGCGATCGCTTCGATCGTCCCGATCTACCGCAGTCTGGGCTCGGAGTTCATGCCGCCACTGTGGGAGGGGACGCTCTTGTACATGCCCGTGACCCTGCCGGGAGCGTCGATCGAGACGATGCGCGAAGCAATCACCGACCAGGACCGCATCCTCATGACTTTCCCCGAGGTCGCCAGCGTTTTCGCCAAGGCCGGCCGGGCCGAGACGGCCACCGACCCCGCGCCCTGGAGATGGTTGAGACGGTCGTCAACCTCAAATTACCCGAACAGTGGCGGCCGGGCTTGACTCCCGATCGGCTGATCGCCGAGCTGGACGCCGCGCTCAAGCGGAAGCTCGTCGGTTTCAGCACGAGCTGGACCATGCCGATCAAAGGCCGCATCGATATGCTCTCCACCGGCATTCGGACCCCGATCGGAATCAAGGTCTTCGGGCCGGATCTGGCAGAGATTGCCCGCATCGGCCGCGAGATCGAGACGGCCGTCGGCATGGTGCCCGGCACGCGCAGCGTCTTCGCCGAACGGGTGTCCGAAGGCTACTACCTCGACTTCGCCGTCCGGCGCCCCACCATTGCCCGTTATGGCCTGACGGTCGATGACGTGCAGGCGGTGATCCAGTCGGCCGTGGGTGGGGCAAACGTGACCACCACCATCGAGGGCCGCGAGCGATTCCCGGTCAACGTGCGCTACGGGCGCGAGTTCCGGGACGATCTGACCAAGCTTCAGCGGGCCCTGGTGGAGACGCCCATCGGCGCTCAGGTTCCCCTGGGCGAGCTGGCCGAGCTCAAGCTCACCGCCGGGCCGACCTCGATCAAGAGTGAGGCGGCCCAGTTGGTCGGCTATGTCTACGTCGACATCGCTGACCGCGACGCCGGCAGCTACGTGCGGGATGCCCAGGCGATGGTGAACAGGATGGTCAAGGTCCCTACCGGCTACTCCCTTGAGTGGAGCGGCTCGTTCGAGGCCATGGAGCGGGCCGGCCGGCGGCTGACTTATGTGATCCCGCTGACCTTGCTGATTATCATCGTACTGCTCTACATCAACACGAGATCGCTCGTCAAGGTGATCATCGTCCTGCTCGCGGTCCCGTTCTCGTTGGTCGGAGCTTTCCTGCTCTTGTACTTGCTGGGCTACCACCTGAGCGTGGCGGTCTGGGTCGGTATCATCGCCCTGGCCGGCGTGGACGCCGAGACCGGCGTCGTGATGCTCCTCTACCTGGACGTCGCCTACGAACACGAACGGAAGGCCGGCCGGATGAACGGGGTCGAGGACCTGGAACAGGCCGTGCTGGAGGGGGCGGTAGTGCGGGTCCGGCCCAAGATGATGACGGTGATGGCAATCCTGATGGGCTTACTGCCCATCATGTGGTCGACCGGATCAGGGGCTGATGTGATGAAGCGGATCGCAGCGCCGATGGTTGGCGGAATCATTACGTCGTTTATCCTCGAACTCCTGATCTATCCGGCGATCTACACGATTTGGAAGTGGTGGGCCGAGGTGCGGCCTTCACAAGGCCGGACGCTCGGTCAGCCTTTTGTGTGAGCGCCCGGAGAAACGCGGTCCTCGACGGAAATCGGCAGACGGTCATGGTCCTATCACGAGCCGCAGCGCGGGCGTACTACGACTGGTTCGGCAAGAAACAGGACTCGCAGCGCTTTTACGAAGACCCGGCGTTGGATCGACTCGTCGCTCACGCGGACTTCGAGCACGCGGAACGGATCTTCGAGCTGGGCTGCGGCACAGGACGGTTCGCAGCGAGACTCTTCTCCGCCCATCTTCCATCTTCAGCCTCGTACGTCGGCGTGGACATCAGCTCCACGATGACGCGCCTCGCAAGCGAGCGCCTCGCACCGGTTGGCTCGCGCGCCGAGGTCGCGCAGACCGATGGATCGCCGCAGATCCCGCTCCCCGACGGATCTGTTGATCGGGTGGTCTCCGCGTTCGTCTTCGATTTGCTGTCGGACTCCGACATCCAGCAGGCCATCCGAGAGGCGCAGCGCGTGCTCAGACCAGGGGGGAAACTCTGTCTTGTCAGTCTCTGCGAGGGAGTAACCCGGCTCTCCCGGCTGTTCGTGGGGTTGTGGACGATTCTCTACCGCGTGCATGCTCCACTCGTCGGCGGCTGTCGTCCGATCCATCTCGAATCGTATCTGGATCGCAGCCGCTGGAAAGTCGAGCACCGGCACGTCGTGGTCTCATTCGGAGTGCCCATGGAGGTGATCATCGCTGGCAAGGTAGAATCCACAGATTTGAAATCATAGGCCAGTCCGCGACATTGTCTTCCTGATTCACCGCTCTAACCGCGGAATCGTCGACCTTGCGCAGGGCCCCCGAGTGTGAACTGGCCGATAATACTGATGGGTAATGGGCGTCCTGCGCGAGTCGCGTATGATCCCGGAGAAGATGCAGTTGATCCGAGGTCTCGACCCGGCACATATTTTGAAGAGGGAGGAAAGCACCATGAAACAGAGATGGTGGGCAGTTGCTGAAGGGCTTCTCCTGGTTGCGGGCATCACGGCGATTGGCGCGCCTTCGGTTCAGGCCCAGGTGGGCATGGCCCGCGCAGGCCGCTCGCTCGGTGGCTATGGCTCGGCCACGATCGGCCAGTATTACAGCAATCGCACAAGCAGTTACCTGCCTTACAACGGTCGCGCAGGTGGTTTTATCCCATATCGGGGGGACGACGCCGGTGGCTTCGGTTTCCAGCCGATTTCCCGGCGACTGCCCCAGACGTCGATCGGCGGAATCTCGATGCCCACGACACCGATCGGCGGAATCTCGACCCCCGGTGGAATGGGGGTTTTTGCGGGCCGCGGGCTGTTCGCGCCCTTCGGATACGAGGGAGGAATCGGGCTGGGCGCCGGCATGATCGGTACGCCCCTGACGAAGCAAGGTGGCAGGCTAACGTCTTTGGGGCTGGGGTTCGGTTATCCTTTCCGGATGCCGTAGAAATGGGGCGGGCGGTGCTTCCGTCATGGCGCGTTCGCTCTAGCAGCCTCATCCGGCGATCGCGGTGCGCCGGCCCTCTCCGCGACACGACTCGGGCCATCGAGGCCCGGTGATTCCGGTCGGCCATCGCGGTTCGATTGAGGTCCCCCTTCCGAGCGGACCGGGATCGCCCCCGCAGGAGAAGGTTTGGGGCTGAATGGACCGGGCGGTGACGATGGTCGAGCAGGAATCGGCGCGGCCTCGGGCACAGCCGGGTCCAGCGGCGGGCTGGCGTTGATCTGCGACCCGACGGCCCGCTCGAGCGAGGCCAGGGCCTTGCCCAGCTCCGATTCGACCTGGGCGATCTGGAGCTTGATCTGGAGCACTTCTCGCCACGCGGTGATCAGCGTGGGGAAGTCCACAAGCTTGTTCGCGTAACCACTGAGAGTGGCCTCGAGCGCTCGCTCCGCCTTGGGGAGAATGCCGGTCTGGAAGTATCCCAGGATGCTACGCTGGGCCTGGGCCTGTGTGAACAGGTCCTTCACCTCGCGGTAGGCCGAGTCGCGCTCGGCCTCGTAGAGCTTGGCGTCGGCGGCAGCGCGGGCCTGCGCCTCGGCCACCCCGGCATCGAGCTTGTTGCGGTACACCGGCAGGTTGAAGCCGACGAACAGGCCGACGTTGGGCGAGCCGCTGGCCGTCGGCGAAACGGCATTCTGCCGGGTCATGTCCATGAACGACAGGCCGACGCTGACGTTGGGGTAGTCGCCGCTTGCGGCCAGCTCGACGGCCCTCTCGTCGCGGGCGATGGCGGCCAGGCGGCCCTGGAGCTCGGGGCGGGCGGCCACGGCCAGGCGATAGAGCCGGTCGATTTGGTCCGGAGCATCCTCGACCGGCACCTCGGGCAAGGTCCGAAAGTCGGAGTCGGGGCTCGCATGAAGCTGCTGGGCCAGGTCGGCCCTGGCCGCGACCATTCCCTGGCGCACCCGCACCAGCTCGCGGTCCAGGTCCCGGATCGCAACCTCGGCCTGGAGAACGTCCTGGAGACCGGCGTTGGTCGTCTCGTAGCGAGCCTTGATGATCTGGAGGTAGTCCTCGGCCAGCTTTCGATTGTCGAGGAGAATCTGCTCGGACCGCTCGTTGAAGTGCAGGTCGTGATAGGCTCGCTTGACGCTCGCGACCACATCCAACTGGGCGGCGCACAGCTCGTAGAGGGCAACCTTCGCGTCCTGTTCGGCGGCCAGCCCGCGCAGCCGCAGCGTGCCGAACCAGGGAAACTGCTGGGCCAGCAGTAAGTTGTATGGGTTGTAGCCCATCAGCGAATACTGGGGCGCTACGCTCGGGATCGGGTAGATGGTGTTCGAGACCACCGGATCGTCCAGCGACGTCACCTGAGGGATGCGGGCCCTGAGCGCCATGACGTTGTAGTGGGCGGCCTGGACGGTGCGGTTTTCAGCCAGGGCACGGCGGATCAAGATGTCCACCGGCTGTGCACCGACCAGCTCGGGCGGAATCGCTGCGGGGCCCAGAGCCGCAGCCATCGGCCCATCAGGAGGGATCAACCCGGAAGGATGCTGCGTGGCGGCGTGCAGGTTCCGTTCGACTTCCACAGGTTCGGATCGCCCGTGCATCTGGGCACACCCGGTGACCCAGAACGAGAATGCCGTAGAGAAGGCGAGGGGCCAGCGTCGATTCATCGCGACCCTCTTGAAGCAGGAGGACGCCGCATTGCGCACCGCCAGCGCAACCGGCACGAGCGGGCAGGTGAGCCCAATAAACACCTATATCGGTCGTGTCGGCAATGAGCCTTCGACGGATCGCGCGGATTCTCAGGTTATTGCAACCGGGCACGCCCCTCCGTCGCCGCGGCGAACCGAATCCTGGTGTCGAACCGTATTCAAGCGGACCAGCAAGGATGGACGATAAGGGAGTGGGTGCGCTTGGCCCGATTTGCCACCAAGGCAATCCGATGTTAGAATCGAGAAACTGGCGAAATCTTCGTTCTCAGGGCGTGTCTTGCATGGTGTTTGTTCGTCGCTTCCGTATTTCGTTGATCGCCCTGGCGGCGTTCGTGGGGACCGTGCCGGCCACGCACACTGCCATCGCCAGCCCCACGTCCCCGGACCGGGCGCGGGCGATGCGGCAAAATGGTTGTTGCTGCGTCACGCACACCTCGGGTTGTTGCTGCGAAACCTCCGAGCCCATCCACCTCTCTGGCACGCCTGCCGCCGAGTCGGGTCCCGAAGCGACGCCAGGCGCAGATGGCCAACAGGATTCGGGCACGGGCCGAACCTGCCAGTGCCGTTCAGGCGGCGATCCCGCGCGGGCCCGATCGAATTTCCAGTCCAAGAGGGGGAATAGACGGCTCGCTAGAGCCTCGGCCGAGTCCTTGGCGGGGCTATGCGCAGTTGCCGCCCCCGCTCCACCGGCTCAACCGGTTTCACCTCGCGCCTGTCCTCCCAAGGCTCCCCTCTATCTGCTCACGGCTCGCCTCCTGATCTGAACCCCCCCTTCCGGCGGGCAGTCCCTGCCTCCGCGATCGGCGTCCGCGTCCCGTGTCCGCGCTGGGCGCTTGTCCGATGCCTGTCATCCATCATCCAACTCTTGCTTCTTCCGTGAACTCGTGATTGCGCCGACGGGCATGCGCTCGGATCGGCGTAGGGAGCCGAATGCCATGTCTTCAAACGACCTTCCTGGTCGCCACGATTCGGCCGTGCCCGGGCTGGCTCCGCCTCCGGCCCATCCGTTGCTGTCGCGCTGGAAGAAGCTCCGCCTGGTCGTCAAGGTGATCGAGCTGCGCCTGCGATTCATCCTCCTGCTGGCGGTCACCGGGCTGGCCTTCGCCTATTGGGACACCCTCTGGAACTGCTACGACAAGTGGATGCGGCCAGCGTCCGAAAAGGTCGCGTCAGCCTCAACCACCGAGTATTACTGCCCGATGCACCCGCAGGTCGTCCGCGACGAGCCCGGCACGTGCCCTATCTGCGGGATGCCGCTGGCCAAGCGCAAGAAGGGTGAGAAGGAGGTTCTCCCCGAGGGCGTACTGGCCCGCGTCCAACTGGCCCCGTTCCGGATCAAGCAGGCCGGCATCAAGACGGTCGAAATCGGCTACGCTCCACTGGCCGAGACGCTGACGACCGTCGGCTACGTCGAGCACGACGAGCGGCGGGTGGCGCACATCGCCTCGAAGGTCCCCGGCAAGTCCCGGGTCGAGAAGCTGTACGTCAACTTCGAGGGGATCAACGTCCGGGACGGCCAGCCGCTGGCCGAACTCTACAACCCCGAACTGTATCAGGCGATCGCAGCGAACTGCCTGATCAACCGGCGCCGCGCCGCGGAGGGCGGCGCGCAGGGCGCCGAGGGGCGGGAGGACCGGGCGACCCCGACGAAATGCTCCGACTGACGATCGAGAAGCTCAAACTCTGGGGCATCACCCAGGCGCAGATCGACAAGATGCTCCGCGAGGGCCGGCCGACTACCGGGTGCCGATCTACTCGCCGCTCGGCGGCGGAGGCATGGTTCACGTGATCCAGAAGAACGTGGTCGAGGGCCAGTATATCGAGGAGGGGCAGCCGATGTTTGTGATCGCCGACTTGAGCCACGTTTGGATTCGGGCCAAAGTCTACGAGGACGACATCGCCGTTGATCTGCGTTGGTCAAACGGTGGAAGCGACGGTTGAGATCGTTTCCCGGCGAGGTCTTCAAAGGGAAAGTCGAGTTCATCTTCCCGCACCTCGACCCGGCGACCCGGACGATCGATGTCCGCTACGACATGGACAATCCGGAGCACCGGCTTCGCCCCGGCATGTTCGCCACGGTGACGCTTAAGACACCGGTCGCCGAGACGCCCGCTGTTCCGGAATGTGGTCGCCGCGAGCCCCAGCATCCGCGGGAGCGGCGGCGTCCGACGGGCAATCCTCACCGCGGAGGAGCAGAAAATCTGCCCGGTGACCGGGGCCGGACTCGGTTCGATGGGCGACGCGGTGGCGGTCGAGGTCAAGGAGCAGAAGGTTTGGACCTGCTGCGCTGCGTGCTGGCCGGCGATCAAGGCGAACCCCGACAGGTACCTCGCCAAGATTGGCCTGGACGGGGCGAGAGATGAGGGAACGCCCACGGTCGAGGGACAGAAGGTTTGCCCGGTGACCGGCGCCAAGCTCGGTTCGATGGGTGCACCGATCCCCGTCGCGGTCAAGGGGCGGAAGGTATTGGTCTGCTGCAAGGCCTGTCCGCCCAAGCTGAAGGCCGAGCCCGCCAAGTACCTGGCCCGTCTTGCACCGGCGCCCAGGGACGACGTCCTGAGCGTGCCGGAGTCGGCGGTGATCGACACCGGGACCCTGCAAGATGGTCTATGTCGAGGCCGAGCCGGGCGTCTTCGAGGGCCGCGAGGTCGTCCTCGGCCCGCGCTCCGGCGACCGCTTCCCGGTGCTCGAGGGGCTCGCCGCCGGCGAAAAGGTGGCCGCGGCCGGCGCCTTCCTGATCGATGCCGAGAGCCGGCTCAACCCGTCCAGCCGGCCGGCGAGCCTCCCAGAACGACCAAGCTCCGCCCGACAAGCTGGCCCCGGCCCTCATCGCCCGGTCCCATGGCGGCGGACGGCGATCGATCACCGACCTGGAGGATAAGCCGGCCATGATCGAATCGATCATCGAGTGGTCGATCCGCAACCGCTTCCTCGTGATCCTGGCCTCGCTCGTGCTCGGCGTCGCCGGGCGTGCGCGCCATGCTGACGATGCCGGTCGACGCGATCCCCGACCTGTCGGAGAACCAGGTGATCGTCTTCACCGACTGGATGGGCCGCAGCCCCCAGGAGATCGAGGACCAGATCACCTACCCGCTCTCGGTCAACCTCCAGGGCCTGGCCGGCGTCAAGGTGGTGCGGTCGTCGAGCGAGTTCAACTTCTCGATGATCACCATCATCTTCGACGACGCGACCGACTACTACTTCGCCCGCCAGCGGGTGCTGGAGAAGCTGTCGATCGCCTCGACGTTCCTGCCGCCGGGCGTGACTCCCTACCTGGCCCCCGACGCCACGGCCGTCGGCCAGATCTTCTGGTACACCGTCGAGGGCGACGGCAAGGACCTGGGCGAGCTGCGGTCGATCCAGGACTGGTTCGTCCGCTACCAGCTCAACAGCGTCCCGGGCGTGGCCGAGGTCGCCTCGGTCGGCGGAGCGCCGAAGGAGTACCAGATCGACCTCGACCCCAACAAGCTCCGGGCCTACGGCATCAGCCTGGGCGAGGTCTACTCGGCCGTCGCCCGCTCGAATTCGTCCGTCGGCGGCCGGGTGATCCACCAGGGGAACGCCGAATACCTGATCCGCTCGGTCGGCTGGATCGAGAACCTGCGACGACATCCGCGAACACGGTCGTCGCCCAGCGCGGAACGGCACGCCGATCACGGTCGGCATGCTGGGCACGGTGCAGGTCGGGCCCGGCCTTCCGCCGCAGCGTGCTGGAGAAGGACGGCAAGGAGGTCGTCGGCGGCGTGGTCCTGATGCGCTACGGCGAGAACCCGCTGGAGGTCACGCGCCGGATCAAGGAGAAGATCACGACCCTGCAGGCCGGCCTGCCCGCAGGGCGTGCGGATCGTCCCGTTCTACGACCGCACGCCGCTGATCCACAAGGCGATCGAGACCGTCAGCGGCACGGTCAAGGAAGAGCTGATCGTCTGCACGATCGCCATCCTGCTGGTGATGGGCCACCTCGGCAACGCCTTCGTCGTCGCGGTGACGCTGCCGATGGCGATCCTGTTCAGCTTCCTGATGATGCGGCTGTTCGGGATGTCGTCGAACATCATGAGCCTGGCCGGGATCTCGATCTCGGTCGGCATCCTGATCGACCAGGCGGTCGTGATGGGCGAGAACGCCGCCCACCACCTGACCCGCCACTTCGGCCGCGAGCGGGTCACCGGCGACACGACCGAGATCGTCATCCGGGCGTGCCGCACCGTGGGCCGGCCGATCTTCTTCTCGGTCCTGATCACGATCCTGTCGTTCCTGCCGGTCTTCGCCCTGATCGGGCCGCGAGGGGAAGATGTTCCACCCGCTGGCGTGCACCAAGACCTTCGCCCTGGTCGGCGTGGCGCTGCTGTCGATCACGCTGGTGCCGGCCTTGATCCCGATCTTCCTCAAGGGGCGGATCAAGTCGGAGGACGAGAACTGGCTGGTCCGGACGATGATCGAGATCTTCAAGCCGATGCTGGCCTGGCTGATGGACCGCACGACCCTGGTCTGCTGGCTCTTCGTCGTCATCCTGGGCCTGGGCTACGTCGCCTCGACGAAGCTGGGCCGCGAGTTCATGCCCGACCTGGACGAGCAGAGCCATCATGGACATGCCGACCACCGTGCCGCGGGCCTCGATCGCCGAGGCCGAGCGACGACCTGCGGGTCCGCGACGAGGTTCTCCGCGGCTTCCCCGAGGTCTGGCAGGTCGTCGGCAAGGCGGGCCGGGCCGAGACGCCGACCGACCCGGCGCCGCTGGACATGATCGAGACGGTCATCAACCTCCGCGACCACGAGGTCTGGCCCAAGCGGAAGCTCCGGTTCGAGGACGCCGTGGCCCAGACGCGGGTCGCGCTCGACGCCCTGGAGGCGCAAGGGCCTGCTCCGCCGCCCGGCTTCGGCCGAGGAGCGGGAGGGCCTGGTCAACGAGGCGGCGATGACGGTCGCGAGCCGCGTCGATGAGGTGCTCCGCGACCTGGCGGCGCGGCGGCTGGCGGAGTTCCGGCCGGAGCTGGGCCGCGCCCTGGTCGGCGAGGCGATCGACGACCTGCTCGGCCGCGTCGACCCGTCCGCCGTCGCCCGCAAGCCGACCGCCGGCCGAGCGCGAGGCCCTGGTCGAGTCCGCTGGCGAAGACCTACGGCGACCGGCTCGCCGTCCAGGTCCTGCCCGACGACGTGACCGAGCTGGTCAAGCGACGCCGCGCAGGCGGCTGGTCGACGCTGGGCGTGCTCCGCGATCGCCCCGACCTGCTCACGTCCGCCCCCGACCCCCTGGAGCGGGCCGCCGAGGTCGCCGGCGACGTGCTGGGCTTCGCCAAGCCGACCCTGTTCACCCGGATCGCCGAGCACCTCGCCGCCGAGCACGACGCACCGGCTCGAGGAGCGGATGAAGTCGCTCAACTGGGAGCTCTTCGACCGCGCCGTCGGCGCCGCCAACTGGGCGGCCCTCGACGAGCTGACGAAGCTGGGCGACGATCGCAAGCTGGCCGCGCGGGACGCGACGCCGGAGGAGCTGCCGGCCCTCCGCGCCGACGCTCGACAAGCCGTTCGCCGACCGGCTCCTGCTCTGGAAGAAGACGAAGACCGACCTGGTCGAGGAGATGAGCACGGCCTTGCAGATGCCCGGCTGGGGCAACAGCTTCACCCAGCCGATCGCCAACCGGATCGAGATGCTCTCGACCGGCGTGCGGCTGCCGGTCGCCGTGAAGGTCTTCGGCTCGAACCTCGACGAGATCCAGCGCGTCAGCCAGGAGATCGCCGCGGTGCTCCGCGGCGGTCCGCGGGGCGGCGGACGTCTTCCCCGACCAGATCATCGGCAAGGGCTACGTCGAGATCAAGATCGACCGCAAGAAGGCGGCCCGCTACGGCATCAACGTCGGCGACATCCAGGACGTCGTCGAGGTGGCGATGGGGGGCAGGCCGCTGACGATGACCGTCGAGGGCCGCGAGCGCTACCCGGTCCGCGTCCGCTACGCCCGCGACTACCGCGACGACGTCGAGGCGCTCAAGAGCATCCTGGTCTCTGCCCGCGGGCATGGCCGGCGCCAGCCCGGGGCCAGCGAGCGGCATGGCGACGGGGGGCCAACCGGGCGGCACTACAGTGTCCGGCGCGGGCGAAGCCGGTCCAGGTCCCGCTGGCCGAGCTGGCCGACATCCGGGTGGTCGAAGGGCCGTCGATGATCAAGAGCGAGAACGGCCTGCTCCGCGCCTACATCCAGCTCCGCGTCCGCGGCCGCGACGAGGTCGGCTTCGTCGAGGAGGCGCAGCGGGTCGTCGCCGAGAAGGTCAAGCCGCTCCCGCCCGGGATGTACCTCGAATGGACGGGCACGTTCGAGCACCAGGTCCGGGCCCAGAAGACGCTTGCGGCTCGTCTTCCCCGCCGTCATCGCCGTGATCGCGCTGATCCTCTACCTGACGCACAAGAGCTGGATCGACGCCCTGCTGATGATGACCAGCGTGCTCGGGGCCCTGGCCGGCGGGGCGATCTTCCAGTGGCTCTTCGGCTTCAACTTCAGCGTCGCCGTGCAGGTCGGCTACATCGCCTGCTTCGGCATGGCGGTCGAGACGGGCGTCGTGATGCTGGTCTACCTCCGCGAGGCGATCGACGAGCGCGGGGGCCTGGAGCGGATCGGCTCGATCGCCGAACTGCGGCAGGCGATCCTCGAAGGGGCGGTCCACCGGCTGCGGCCCAAGCTCCTGACCGAAGGGGCGGCGATCATCTCGATCGCGCCGATGCTCTGGGCCACCGGCGTCGGCGCCGAGGTGATCCGGCCGATGGCGGCGCCGGTGCTCGGCGGCCTGCTGATCGCCGACGAGGTCATCGACGTCTTCCTGCCCGTGCTCTACTTCGCCGTCCAGAAGCGGCGATGGTTCAAGGTCCGCGGGATCAGCTTATGGGACAGGATGATCTCGGCCCAACGGCCGCATCGGTCAATTGGATAGCCGGGTCGCCCCGGGCGATTGCTCGCCCGGAGCTCCCACAGATCCAGAGGTGCGGTTGCCCTGCGCTTGGCTCGTTCATTGATTGAGCGCCGATTGAGCGCCGGCAAACGTATTGCAGCGATGATACAGGCGGACAGACCGAGTCAAGTGGTCGCCGCGCTGTTCCAACCCGACGACATCGCCGTGGCCAGCCGATTTTTCAGCACTGACGAGGTGATCGCATCCCTCGTGCGGCACGACGCCTCGTGGTGGTCTGACTGCACGAACGAGCACGCTACAACCGACCTTCGCTAATGTCGCCGAACAATATTCCGGAAAACACCACAACCGCCAATTAGCCAAACGCTTGGGAGCGCGTCTCGTACGATATACCGTGCGGTAGGTACGTCCCAATTTTCGACACCCGCGCATAATTATAGTACGCGCGCATAGAGAGCGTGCGCGCCCGACGAGTTGGGGTCAATTTCGTGTCCTGTCACCTGACGACGTTTCAGAGCGCCGTCCGTCGCGGCCGTCGCATCCTCGCGTGTGCGTTGACGCGCTCATCGTGGTTCAAATCTCATGAGAGACTTCGTTTGCATTGTGTGCGTTCCGGAGAGGCCGAGGCTCATTGAGGGTTATTTTCCACTTCCTTGTCCCTCGAGGGCATGCCGGCCAGCCCAGGCCCTCGCACGGCGCAGAGCGACACAGAGACTTGCTGAAAAGTGCCATCCAGTGCCATTTTGTGCCACTCTCGGTGTGCATCGCCGCACGACGAAAGCCGAAATCATGCTTGAGGTTGCGCAGCGGACTGCTGTCGCCATGTGGGGGCGCGCAACGAAGGCCAATTGTCCCACGATTGGCATGGTTCAATGGGTCGTCCGTTTGGGTAACGCTTTTCGGACGCGCCCTAAGCGATCACACGAGCCCGACGCGCCAGCGAGGGTTCGGCTTACCCTCGCTGGCGCGTCGGGCTGGTCTACCCGGAGTGTTACCCGCGTTGAACCATGTCCAAAACCCGCGCAGGAACTGGCACGAAGACCCGCTGAAAAACAGGCATGGTTCAATTCGCCGGGAGCCAGGGTAACACTTTCCCCGATATACGTCCGTGCTGTGTCGGTCACAAAGGCAGCTTGATCAAGGCTTTCAGGCCAAGCGATCAACGACTCTACGCCGCCAAGTGTTACCCAGGGTTGAACCAGGCCGAAAAACATGCCACCGCGTGCCACGTTCCTGCCACTCCCGGAGTCCATCGCCGCACGACCAAAGCTGAAATCTTGCTTGAGGTTGCGCAGGGTACTGCCGTCGCCACGTGGGGGTGCGCAAACCGAGGCCAATTGTGCCACTTTTCCGTTGCGATGCTTGCGTGTTCAGACGTTGAAAAAACAGAAGCGAGTTTTTCACCGAATCGGCTTCGGAGTTCAGCCGCTGGCGGTTCTCGCGGTCTCGACTGAGGGGCCGGCTGAATTGGGGTTGGCCGGCTGGTCAGGCGTGGCCCATGGGCAATCGACGCGCTTGCTACGCTCGCCAACAAGGGTGCTGCGGCGAGATGAAGGCCGAGGCGAGATGTCTTATGCCTTGGTCAACACCCACCCCTACCCCTCAGCGAATTCGCTTGGGGTGGGCCAGGCCAGTACTGTCTCAGGACTCTCCGACGTCGAACGCTGTTTGGCGGGCTGGCCGTGCGCAGTCCCTCGCAATGCAGGCAGCAGCTCAGCTTTGGTCCCGAGTCGGAGATAAGTCGCGATGCAGCGAGCCATCGCCAAGGCGCAGACTTTCTCAATTCTACCACACGGCGGGTCGTGCGGCGTGGCGGGAAAGGCTGCGAATAGCCGCCGGGCCCCTTTCCTCTGGCACAATCGGCAGGATCTCCCCGACGGCGCGGAACGCAGGCGGAATTCCCGCCGGTTTTGCAACGGGATCGCAACTAAGAATCTGGCGGAGACGAGCGTTCGATTAATCGGCCAGGCGTGTGATTCCGCTCTGCCTCTTCCCCCCAGAAGCGCCTGTTCTTTCTTTTTTATCTCGCGCTGGGTGGCCGCCGGGTCTTATCCGTCCGATCCGTCCGATCGGTCCGATCTGTCCGATCTGTCCGATCCCATCGGGCGGCCGGCGGCATCCCGAGGGCGACATCAGCCAGAATGCGACGCGCGAAGCCGATTTCGATGAGAGCATGAGGAATGCACAAGAACAATCCCCCGTTGAAGATACGGCGAATTCTGGCGCTCTTGGTGTGACGCAGTGTGACGCAGCCTTTTCTGCATGCGTCACACGTAAGCCCAATGCCTGCAAGGTCGTGACGCTGTGACGCAGACGTCGCAGGGATCCAAATCCTAAATTCTCAGCAACACCGCATCCGCATTGATCCGCCTGGATCTCAGTCGCCGATCGTCCGCAATCCGGAATGGGTCTCCTTGTTGCCATCGATTGACAATAGAATCAGAGCAATGCCATCCTCGTTGCGACGCAGAGGACCGCGCGATGGCCACCAAGCCGATACTGCCACAGACTTTCTGGTTCCGGTTCGCATTGCCCTGCCGGAAATTCGAGAGCATGCTGCTCACGGGCGCCCACGGCCGGCTGCTTGATTTGCCGGAAGAAGCGGCGTTGCCGGACTTGCACGAGCTCGACTCTCAGCCGTCCTGGGCTCACGTGCGCACGGGCTGGAACGCGCGGGGGCTTGGCATCTCGGTGGTCGCCCAGGGAGTCTCACCGATCCAGCTTCAAAGGTTCCGGCCGGAAGGGTTCGCGGCCGTCCAGTTCTGGGTCGACACGCGGGACACGCGCGACGTCAGTCGTGCAACGCGATTCTGTCACCGCTTCGTGGCCACGCTCACGGTGGGCAAGTCCGCTCAGGACCTGACGGTGCGGGTTGAGCAAAAGCCAATCGCCCGGGCGATCCACGATGCACCACTGTGTCGCCCCGAAGTCTTGAGCGCCCTGCGCCGAGCTCAGCCAGCCAGGCTGGCTCCTCGATCTCTTTCTGCCGGCGCAGGCCCTGCACGGTTTTGACCCCGACACCAACCGCCGTCTCGGGTTTGCCGTCCAGGTGACCGACCACGTGCGCGAGGATCATTTACTGGGCGTGGGCCGCGACTTTCCGGTGGGCGAGAATCCTAGCCTCTGGATGACGCTCGAGCTCCGCGACGACGCCGGCCAGGATTCCGCCAGCGGGGCCCGGTTCAAACGAGGAAGAAAGTGAGCCATGCGGCAGCACGGTTCAATTGTGCAGCGCCATCATGTCATCTCGGCGCTCGACCGATGGGTTCTGGAGGGTCACGCGGTGCCAGGCTCGCCAGGCTCGGTCGAGCTCACGGACGTTGGAGAGCTGGTATTGCACTCGAGTTGCGGAGTCCCAGCCGTCTCTGAGCCCGTCTCGGATGAATCGCAGGAATCGCGGGCGCCCGCCCATCTCGATCAGGAAGCGAGAGATCGAATAACCCTGCCCGTAGAAGCTCATCAGGTCCTTGGGGTAGTCTTCGATCTGAAACAGCCGCAAAAGCGGAATCTCGCCACCGCGGGCGAGCAAGTTGTTGGCGATCTGGTCGTGCCGAAGCCGCTCGCGCCGGTCCTCGCTCAGAAGGGAGGCCCCCTCGTCAGCCCACCGCGGCATGGGGCCCCCGAAATAACTCGCGAAGATGGTGTGCGTCACTTCGTGAGGCAAAGCCGAGTCGAGGATGCGGTCGAGCCGGCCCTCAACCGTCATCCGCTGATCCGTGACCCGGCCTTGCTGAAAGCCGAAGGAGGTCAAGCCCCCCGCCTCGCTGGCCGTCAGCTTGACGCGAACAGGACAAGGAGTACTCCAGTTGGGAAGCTCGTGCCCCAGCCATGCCTTGGCGATCCTCGTCCGGCAAGCCTCCGCCCGCAGGGCAACGCGCTCGGCGATTTCCCGCGTCTGGGCCTCGACGGCAAAGTTCGCCGAGCGGAAGGAGGCACCGGCGAGCAGCGGGAAGATCCCTACTGCCAATAGGGCGAGACGCCAGATCCGCAACGCGTCGCGTTCCGAACGAGCATCCATGCTCTCTGCACCTCCGTGTGGCTTGCCGGCTGTCCAACCGGGCCGGAACTCTATCAGAACCTGCCCCTCTTGTCGCCCCTTTTTTTGATTCGCTGATCTTGGCCGCCCCTTTATTCCGATTCCTATTCCGGTTGGATCCGGGATGAGGATGATGGATCGTTCCCCCTCTTGAGCCTGTGCCCTTCCAAGTCTCCGGCCACGACTGTCAAAAGCGAGCGCAGGGGTGAGTCCTGCGATCCGGTGCTGGAACCATAGAGGAACGCGTGGAGGAGGAATGTCCATGGCGACCGCGCAACTGCGCGTCTTCCCTCATCCCGAGGAAGACCAAGACGAAGAATCGATCAACCCCTCCATTCCGATCAGGCTAAGTGAGCTGTATCCGCTCCTGGCTCAGGCTTATCGGGACAACTATGTCTGGCTGCGCGACTTCGAGGACGATGAACTTCTGGTCAGCAACGATCTTTATGAAGTAGTCCGTGCGTTCTCGAATTGCCGTCCCTCGGCGTGACGCGCGGTTACGGGGACTTGTCGGGCGGACTCGAAAACCCTACCTTTAATGATCTGAGCCAGGACGGTTCGGATTCGCCTCGCTGGATTTCTGCCCCCCGGTCTTGAGCTGCTCCGATGACCAACCCGAATAGCTCCTCATCCGATGAGGCATTCACGCTCGAGCGTCACGGTGATCTGACGGTCATCACGGCGACGCGCGCGCTGGAGCGGATCGAATTCGGCCTGGAGGAGCAAGTCGCGGATCTGATTCTCAAGCCGCTCAAGCGGCAAGAGAATCCGCTGATCATCTTCGATCTGAGCCAGGCCGATAATTTTGGGTCGATGTTCCTGGCGCTATTGATCCGTTGCTGGAAGCTGGCTCACTTGCAAGGAGGGACGATGGCGCTCTCCGGAGTGACCGAGCGGACGCGGGAACTGCTCCGCGTGACGGCTCTCGACACCGTCTTGCCGATCTACGATTCGAAACGGGAGGCGATGGAAGCGATGCTCCTGGATTGAGTGAGTCCTGGTGATCATTGTCGAGGAATTGTGCGCTCCGCGGCGCTGGCTTCCCGGTCTCTGCGGGCGACTATTCGGCGGCTTTCCTTTTGGGGACGTTGCGTGATTGCCTGAGAAGACCAAAGCGCCAGCCGTTGACAGGTATCTCGATGAGTCCGATGATGAACTGACGGGGAAGGAACGGCCGCCCGAAGAGGGCGCACACGGGATGGCATGGGCTGGAGTTCGTTCCGCCACAGCGGAGCCGACATGGGCATCTACGACCGCGAATACTATCGTGGCGAAACTCGGGGGTCCGGCTGGTTCAGCGGCACGGCGCCGGTCTGCAACGCCATCATCATCATCAACGCGGCCGTGTTCCTGTTCGTGCTGTTCACCAAGCCCGACGACGACACCATCAACCGCTATTTCGCGGCATCGGCCGACGAGACCCTCCGCCATTATCGACTCTGGCAACTGCTGACGGCGACGTTCTTCCACGACGGCCTGTTGCATCTGATCTTCAACATGTGGTTTTTCTGGATCGTCGCTCGTGAGATGGAACCGTTGTACGGCAGTCGCGACTTCGCGGCGTTCTATATCGGCGCGGCGATCTTCAGCACGCTGATCTGGGTCTTGATCGCATTCGCCGCCCACTCGCATCACACCATGGTCGGCGCGTCGGGGGCGGTCACCGCGGTGGTCACGCTCTTCACCTTGTTCTACCCCAAGCGCGAGATCCAGCTTTACTTCATTCCCATGCCCATGTGGGCAATGCTGGCCATCGTGCTCGTCGCCCCTCTCCTGTACGTGCTCAACGGTGGACAAACCCGGATCGCGATCGAGGCACATTTCGCCGGTGCCGCGTTCGCATTCGCATACAAACAATTCGATCTCCGATGGTCGCGGTTGACCAGCGGGCGGTTCTTCCGGCCAAGGCTGCGCATCTTCACCCCGGTTCCCCGCGAGCCGACCGCGTCGCGGTCTCCCAACCCCTGGAGAACCTCGGCGAGCGTAGGTACAGCCGGGAAAGCTCCCGCTGTCTCGATCTTGCCGGAAGAGCAGCTCGATGCGAGGCTCGATGAAGTGCTCGCCAAGATCGCGCGCGAAGGTCGCGCGGGATTGACCGAGGAAGAGCAGCGGGTCCTCCAGGAAGCCAGCCGGCGCGCCCGCATCCGGCGGAGCGACCGGCCTTGACCGCCCCCGTCGCTCCCACGTTCCAGATCCGCCAGGCGCGGTTGGCTGATCATCCAGCCATCGCAGACTTCAATCGCCGGCTCGCTCTCGAGACCGAGGGAAAAGTGCTTGACCCGGCGGTTCTCGACCGGGGAGTCGCCCAGGCGCTTGCCAATCCCGACCGGATCCGCTACTGGGTCGCCGCCGTTTTTGACAACGACCGGATTGCCGGTCAGGCAGCCATCACCCGCGAGTGGAGTGACTGGCGCAACGGCTGGCTCTGGTGGCTCCAGAGTGTCTATGTCGCCGAACCGTTCCGTGGCCGTGGTGTCTTCCGCGCTCTCTATCAGCACATCCGTATGGAGGCTCTCGCTTTGCCTGATGTGATCGGCCTCAGGCTTTACGTCGAGAACTGCAACCACGCAGCACAGCGCACTTATCAAGCCCTGGGCATGAAGCCCGGCGGATATTCCGTCTATGAAGACCTCTGGATCGACCGGCTCGTAGAGAAATGACGATCGGCCTGCCCGGCCTTGTCGATTCCATTTCGTTCCAGGGCCTGGAACAGCGGCTCCAGAAGGCTTTCGTAATTCTTCCATCGACCAACCGAATGAGGATGGATGGGCTGACGAACCTGAAGCTGGCTAGCAGATCGCACCACGCGCCGAGTCAAGTGGTATTTGAGACAGGCCGGGTGCCACTCGAGACCGAGGAAACTGAGCATGCGCCGGGACTGGCCCTCCAGGTCGCTGACGAGGTCCTCGTAGGATACGTCCAGCCACTCGACCGGCTTCGTCCTTCTCCAGTAATCGAGGATCTGCTCGTAATCAGCGAACTGCCGTCCGATGTGCTCGTAGGCGTTGGTCCAGCGGATCGAGGCAAAGCCGACTTGCCAGCAAGACAGCGCGACATCGCGCAGGTCCCGGCGGGAAACGATTACTCGGGCATTGGGCCATAGCCATGCGATCAGGCCGAGAAGCTCGACGTTGTCGGGCATCTTGTCAACGACACGCAGAGCGGTGGGAGGTGCCAGCGTGTTGAGACGGTGAATGTAGCCTCGGGCAGCAGCTCGCGTGGTATTCGGGTCGAGCGCGATCAGGGCGTCGCAGGGGTGGCTACCTGGGCGGCTCACGATTTCGGGCAACGATTGAAACACGCGGCGGACTTCGGGCAGTTCACCGGCGCCGTGGATGTTGGGGTGCGATGCAAGGATCTGCTCGATCAGGGTCGTTCCCGATCGCGGCAGCCCGACGACGAAGACCGGCCGCGGATCGGGGTCGCCCCAGGCCCTCCCTCGCGCGATCAATTCCGGAGTGAATGCCGCAATGATCCTGTCGACGAATCGCGAGTGATGGTCGGGGTCGTACCGCTCGCCCCGCCCGGCCCGCGCGGAAGCCTGCAACGCGTTGGCACTATCCATTCTGACGGCCGCCCGGGCGTAATTGCCTTGTTCGTCAAGCACCCCCGCCAACGCGAAGAGAAGCAGACTACGGCTGTCGTCGGGCAGGTATCTCTGGTGGAGCAAGTTCTCCATGGCCTGGACATCGGCCGCAGGCAGGCGGCCTTTGAGGTTGTTGGCCAGTTGACTGTAGGCATCGGCGAGATCGGGGCGCTGAGCCAGCGCTTGCCGCGCCATCTGGCACGACAACTCGATGTCGCCGCGCTCGGCGAGAAGGCGCGCCAGCGAAACACACGGGGACGGCAGGGACGGGTCGACTCGCATCGCCTCTCGGAAGCAGGTCTCGGCCTCATCGAGCCGACCCTGCTCCAGGAGCGCCCGACCCAGACCATGGTGGGCCTCGGCGTTGTCCGGGTCGTGCGCGAGCGCCAGCCGGTAGCGCCGCGCCGAATCCTCGTACCGCTCGCGGGCGGCCCAAAGGCTGCCGTGGTTGGCGTGGTATCGCGCCGGGTCGTCCGAGAGAGCTTGAGCGTGCTCAAACCACTGGGCGGCTTCGTCGTACCTTCCGCACTCCTCGAGTAGTTTGCCGATGTTGTGACAGGGCGTAGCCCGGCGAGGGTCTAGTTGCAACGCTCGCTGGTAGCACGACATGGCGTCGTCTCGGCGGCTCTGAAGCCGGTATACATTGCCGAGGCTGTTGATCGCCTGGGTAAGGCCCGGCGCCACGGCGACGGCGCGACGGCAGAGATCCTCCGCCTCGTCCAGAAGATTCAGATCCCCGGTCTCGATCAGGAGCTGCCCCAGGTTTGTGAGCGCCGCCGCATTGTTGGGCTCGAGCTGGTTCGCCCTGCGCAACAACTCGGCGGCCTCGGCCGTACGACCCAGAACCTGGAGAGTGCTACCCAGATTGACGTGCGCCGACGCGTGATCCGGCCGAAGCCGGATGGCCTCGCGGTATGCCGTCTCGGCGTCTGTGAACCGCTTTTGCTCGTGTGCCAGCAGGCCCATCGTGTTCCATGCGTCGGGCAGGGCTTTATCCAGCGCCATTGCCCTCTGGACATGTTCCAATGCTTCGTCCGTGCGCTTCAAGATTCGCATCGCCTCAGCCACGTTGGCGTGGAGATCAGCCGCGTCGGGCCGGATTGTCAGTGCGCGCGAACAGGGTCGCTGCCTCGTCGACGCGTCCATGCTGATAGGCCAGCGTACCCAAGCCACTCAGGGCCTCAACGGCATCCGGCTGCCACTCGAGTACCTTGCGATAATGGGTCTCCGCCTCCGACAGCCGCCCCCGAAGGTGGAGAGTTTGAGCCAGATCCAGCGTGTGGTTCATCGCGATGTCCCAAGCACCGTCTTGATTTGATTGCGAGAGCACGCGCCATGGCCATCGAACGTTGCCATGGCCCGCCAGCCGGGGGGCAGGCGGAGAGCCTCAACAGAGAATTCCGCGCAGCCGTCGGTCTCTGTTTCAAGCAATCTAGGACAAATCGAGCACAGCGTGACAACGCACCGCGCCTTTTTAGCCGGATTTTCTCGCCAGTATAGTCGGAACCTGTTTTCGCTCAGGACGTAGATAGTTGTGAGCGAAGCACTTGTGGGCCAGACGACGCGCATCCGACATCCGCACAGCTACGATCGCGACCATGGTGAGGCTCGTGCTGGCAATAATGCTCGCACCCACGTCTGAAACAATGGAGATATGAACGATGGATTGACTCAGGTGTGTGATTCATGATTTGACCCGGTTGCCGGGGCCAGTTCGCTCCACCGGGTGACTAGTCGGAGGGCTAGGCCGGAGTCGATGGCCGTGGCGGCAAGCGCCATCCCCTGGCGAATGGAGAACCGCCCCGTCGTCCAGAGAACCGCCGCACTGTTGGCCAGCAGGTAGTCGCGCAGGGGTCCTCGCTCACCTGCGAAAGCCCGTTTGATGCACTCCGCACTTTCCAGAGCGCTGCGCACCTTGAGAGCTGCGGTTCCCTGGCGGGTCAGGCCGAAGTCTTCCGGCAACCAGATGCCGCGTTCGATCCGGCCAGGCTCGATCACCCAGATCGAAGTCGGGCCATCGAGCGTGACTTCATCGAGACCGTCGCTGCCGGAGACGACGACCGCGCGGCGGATGTGCGGCTGGTGAGAGAGGACCTCGGCCACCAGGCTGCCTCTTCGTTCGTCCGGTGCGCCGACGAGCTGGTACCCGGGACTGGCGGGGTTGCAGAGCGGGCCGACCAGGTTGAATACGGTTTCGAAACGGAAGCTGGCGGCGGATCGGAGCGATCCGCGCCAAACCCGGATGGAATCTCGGCGCGAACAGAAAGGTGATGTTGAGCTCGGCAAGACAGCGCTCGACGACAGCGAGATCGGGATCTTTTTGCACGCCCAGGGCAGCGAGCACATCGGAGCTGCCCGAGATTCCCGACGCCGCCCGGTTTCCGTGCTTGACGACCGGCACGTTGCATGCCGCCACGATGATGCCTGTCGCAGTCGAGATATTGAACGTCCCGGCGGCGTCGCCCCCGGTCCCGCAGGTGTCGACCACGACGTCACGAGCCACACGGGGTTCCCACGGGCTCATTCGTTCCCGGACCGCCCGGACTGCACCCTCCAGCTCAAGGGCGGTCTCACCCTTGAAGTGCAACGCCGTCAGAAGTGCCGCGGCTGAGGCATCGGAGGCCGCGCCGTCCAGGACGAACGCGATGGCATCGTGGCTTTCGGTGGGGGTGAGTGCCCTGCCAGCAGCCAGCCTGTCGAGGGCAAAGCTGACCGCGTCCATCACGGCACCCGGATCGTGTGCCGTTTCATTGCCCCGTTGTCGAGCCGGTCGAGGCTCATGACAAGCTGGACGTGGTTGGCCCGCTCGTTCAATATTCGGACGGCCTGCTCGGCTGACTGGATGGCCTGATTGTCAATGGCCGAGATCACGTCGTTCGGCTTCACAAGCTGGGCGAGTGGACTATCGTCGTCGACGCTGAGCACCAGGGCACCCCGCCAGGTCTCGGGTATCTCGATACGTCTGCCGAGCGACGCGGTGAGGGTGGCGAGCTCGATGCCCAGCACGAACGACGAGCTCGCGCCGGGGCGGTTGGGGCGCCTGAAAAGGCCCGATGAATCCCGTCCTGTCTCGGCCGCCGGCGAGAGCTGCGCCAGCGTGCGGTCGCGCTCGCCCACGGTGACCTGGAGCCTGTGCTCGCGGCGGTCGCGCCAGATGACCACTTCGGCCGGCTTCCCCACCGCCGCCATCGAGACCACGTTAATCAGGTGGTTGAGGTCGGTGATCTCGACTCCCGCGAAGCGGACCACAACGTCACCATCGCGCAGGCCCGCCTTAGCTGCGGGCGAGGAATGATGGACCGTATCGATCCAGGCGCCTCTCGGCCGCTCCATCCCCAGAGCGATGGCGTCGTCCTGACCGAATTGCTGGTGCAGATTGACTCCCAACGCACCCCGCGTCACGCGGCCATGAGCAATCAGCTCGTTCATGATCCACCGCGCCAGATTGATCGGAATGCTGAAGCCGACCCCTTCATTTCCCCCGCCGTTGGAGGCGATCGAGTTATTGATGCCGATGACCTCCCCTTTCATATTCACGAGCGGTCCGCCCGAGTGGCCGGGGTTGATCGCCGCGTCCGTTTGAAGAAAGTCTTGGTTCTCCACGTCGAGAAGCTCTTCCATGTGACGCCCCCGGGCGCTGATGATCCCCTGGCTGACCGAGTGCATTAGCCCGAACGGACTGCCCAGTGCCATCACCCACGTGCCCACGTGAGCGAGATCGCTGTTGCCCAGCCGGGCCGCCGGGAGGTCCGCGCGATCAAGCCGAAGGACCGCGATGTCGGCCTTCGTGTCATTCCACACCTTGACGGGCAAGATCGAACGCCCGTCCCGGAGAAAGACCCGGATCTTGGCCGGCCTTGAGCCGTCAACGACGTGATGGTTGGTCAGCACGAACAGACCGGCCGCCCGATCGCTCCGAACGATGACCCCGGAACCCGTCTCCTCGAATTGCCGGGAACGCCGATTATCCTCAGGCCGGAACGTCTTCTGGGCGACGATGTGTACCACGGCAGGTGAGACGGCCTCAGCCACGAGCTCGAATGTCCGATTGATTTGCTGAAATTGCTCGTATTGCTTGGCTAGAACGTCGTAGATCGCATCGTCAACTGGCTTTTGCCGGGCGGTGTCAATCGGCGCTTTCGGCGCCGTCACGGCGGCTTGTCCGCCGGCAACCTGGGCCGAGACGGTTGGCCCACCTCGCCCCACGACGACCCCGAGCACAATCCCGGTGCACAGAGACGACAGCGAAACAATCACGGCCGAAGATCGCGATAACATCAACCAAACTCCACGCCGGTGGCGCATCGGGGCGCGGGAGCAACCGCCCGGTCGTCAAAGATCCATCTCTCGCAGTCGTTCGGTATCTCACGTCCTAATATACTGCCCGGCGCTCGAGCATGTCAAAGATCGTGAACGACCATCGGTTTTCGGTTGAGCGATCATCTTCGCCTTCGTTTGTAAGGATTTCTTCAAAACATGCGCAAAAAAGGAGCCGCCGGATTGGCTCCGGCGGCTCGTTCGGTGCAGGACTGGAATTCCTCGGGGCGATCGCACCCAATCAACGTCCGGTCTCGCTGAAGTCCATCTCGAAGTCGCTGAGATTGATCTGCGAGTCGCTCTCGCCCTCGTCGACGGATTTGTCGTAGACCTTCGCCCACCGTTTCGATTCCGGCTCCAGACCACGCGACTGGCCGGCTCGTTCGTTCTCCCGCTGGCAATCAATGCATGAGTTGGTATAAGGCAGCGCGTTCAAACGTGGCTCGGCGATCTTGCCGCCACAGAATTCGCATCGGCCATAAACTCCTGCGGCGAGCCGCTCCAAGGCGTGCTCGATTTGTCCGAGCTCGCGGCTCTCAATCTCGACGAGCTGCGAGCAGATCTCGTCGTTCGCCGAATCCACGGCGGCATCGACGTTATCCCCAACAGCGTTCAAGTCCGAAAACTTTCGGAAACTGTCCAGATCGCCGTTCAGCGCTTTTCGCAGGGCATCGCGCCGTGCGATCAGTCGAGCTGTCAGCCTTAATAAGGCGTCTTTGCGGGCCATTAAACACCTCCTGGTGTCGATCACGCCGAGTTACTAGTCATCGAAATCGAGCCGGCAAACCCGCCAATCCAGCATTTCCCAGTCTGCGCACGAACACCTAAGACCTTTTCAATCAAATAGATAATAGCTTGGACTGGGTGAGGCTGAGTCGTTTGAGGTCCACCTTCACAAGGCTCTGCAGGCTGGGACGAAACCGAATCGCCCCTGTGAGTGTCTAGCACATTATGCGCCATCGGCAAGAGCCAGAGCCGGTTCCGTTGCGTCCACAACGAATAGTACGTCGTGAATCGCCAACGGGTTGCCGAAAAATCCGAAAAAACTTCCTGATGTTCGGTCAGTGGCGAATTACGGGACGACGAATCCATTCCGCGACGTCGAGATTCTCGCGCGCCGTTGGATCGGGCGATCGAATGGAGCGCGGTCAAAGGGGTGTCAGGGCGGGCAGGATTTCGAGCGGTCAAGATCAAATCAATCGGCGGGACCTGGGAACAAATCCGGAAGCGAGTGGTCCATCTAGCGGGGTGAGCCAAGGCCTCCCTTCACGCTCGTTGGGGGCAGTGTATAGTCGGCGACGACTCTTGGTTGAAATTCGCCAGGAGTGCGCAGAAGGTTTACAAAACGAATGTGCCCGCTGTCAAGATAGATCCACTGCTCGATCAGTTGTCCTTTGGTGCCGATCAAGCTGACCCGATCGGGTTTGACACCCAGTCGCTGGTGAACCTCGTCGGCGGTAAGCCCGCGCAAACCTTGAGATCTGCCGGGGGTTGCGCGAGGAGTTGCCGACCCATCGCCCGCATTGGCCGTGGACTTCGGGGCTGCCTCGATCCAGTCATTCTGAACCTTGCGAAAACCCCGCGTGCGAAAGGCTTCGGCGATTTCCTTCGAGGTCGGGTCGATACTCCATGCTTTACGCAAGAGCTCGATCGCTGTGACGCGATCCTGGAGCAGCTCTTCGTAGAGGAAGGCCAGTGCCAGTGGGCCTTCGGCGTCCGTGCTGCTCAGGCGGTCTCGCTGGATCTTGAGCCAGTCGCGCAACACGGCGAGAGCCTCGGCGGGTTGGGCCAGTCGATCGCGGAGCACGGCGGCCAGTTCTTTAATCTCGGCACGCCGCAGGCGGCCCAGGTCTTGCCGCGCCCGGTGGACGGCCTTGTCGACCAGACGGTTTGCAAGGGTGGGGCGTTCAGGCAAGAGGGTAGCCGCCTGCTCGGCTGACCGAAGGGCCGACTGCATGTTGTCGGCCACCTGCAATTCGAGCAGGCGTTCCGTGGCGTCGGCCCAGAGCCGGCGGTCGAGAGCTTTCCGTGCCTCGGATGACGCCATTCGGTATGCCGCCGCGGGATCCTTGTCGTAGGCGGCCTCCCACCGGGCCAGGTTCACGCGCCCGCCGTCGCGATCAGCCGCAGCGTCCGGGAAAAAGGCCTCGATCTCCTTGATTACCGCTTTGAAGTCGTCGACAGTGGCCGCCGCGGCGAGTTGCGCCCGAGCGCGCGGTGGGCCAGGGCCGAGGGCTCCGGCTCTCGGACCCGGCGCTTGCGGGCGTTCCAGGCCATAGCCAGCCACTCGCGTGGAGCATCGACGCCGAGCCGCTTGCTGTCGGCCTCGATGCGCAGGGCCTCGCTTTCCAGGGTCCGGGCCTTCATCGAGAGCGGCTCATCATTGAAGTCGCGGGCGCGCCTCTGAGCCCAGGCCGCCCAAGCCTTCCGAGTCTCGTAGTCCCTGGGCGACAGGCCCGTCAGACCGCGTTCCAGGCGATCCATATCGCTGGGAACCGGCGTGATCTCCTTGACTTCGCAGACCAGACGGCCCTCGTCGCGCCGCAGTACGCCCTTGACGAGCACGCCTCTGAGATGCCGCGAAGATTCTGGACGTAGGCTCCGCGGTACCAGAAACGTCACCTTCGTGCGCTGGAGCTCGAGCTCGTCGGGATCCGTTCCGGTCCGAGGTACGTAAATCCTCACACGGTCGTCGAGAGCGACCTCCTTACCGATCAGGTCCGCGCGGCGAGCCAGGTCGGCCGGCTCGACCTGTAGCGGGTCGTCCTGGTACGACGCGATCGCGCCGCTGGTAAGGCCACATGTCCAGACCATCACAATCGCCGCCCGGATGCTCATCGCTCGCTCCTCGATGACCCTTCGGCTTCCGGCGTGAGCCGCCACCCGATCGACTGGAGCGCCTTGCTATGCGTGATGAACACACCGCTTTTGGGCTCGAGACGGATCACCCACTCATTGCTTTCGCGATCGTAGTCGAACGAGGCGAGCCTGGCTCCGAAGATGACCTGATCGCCGACGCTCGGATCAGCCAGCTCGAAAAGTTTAAATCCGGTCAGGTCGATCCGGCCCCTACGATCGGGCCGGGAGCCTCCCCCCTCGACGAAGTTGCTGGGCTGGCCCGGCGGAAGCACCCTGTACAGGATCTCGTACCCTGAACCCGGAGCGGAATCGGGCTTGGCCGTGACCCAGGAATCGATGATGATCGATCGTCCCTTGTAGAGCGTTTTGAATTGGCTCGACCACGCGTCGGCCGGTGTCCGGCCGGCCTCGGCGAGCAGGTCTTCAAGGGTTTGGGGGATCAGGTCGACGAAGATCGCGGCTTCATCGGCCGCGTTTCGGATCTCGTCGGCGCCTTCGACGGCTCCCCCGAGCGAGTCCACCGCCGCTCTGGCGGCGGCAAGGCGCTGAAACGCCTTGTCGAAGTTTCCCTCTTCGAGCGCGGGAATTCCCTCGGTCCGGCCGAGTTCGGCAATCAAGGGAGCTTCGGCCCGGCGATACTGCCAGTACCGCCAGGCCACCGTCAAAAGGATCAAGAGCGGCACCACCACGAACAAGGCTCTGTGCAGCAAGCGCTTTCGCGACGAGGTCCTTGGCTGTGGCTCCAGCTCTGGCTCGTCCAGGGCCGTGGCGAACGCGCCCCGACTGGCTCCTCGAGATGCCGCTTCCCGTCGCCCCCGGTCACCTTCGGGGACACGGCTTTCACCCTGGGCGGGGACGGAACGGTCGCCTTCCGTGGGTCTTCGTTCTCTGCGCGTCTTGCGGTGGCGGACCGGAGTTCCCGGAGGTGGAGGGCCGGCTACCGGTGCTGAGTCGTCTCGTGCCACGGGCCTGCCCGTTCCCGCGCTCGTGCGCCGGCCCCCTTTCCCGGTTGAGGTACCGGCCGGCTCATCTTCTTCGGTGCCAGGTTTCGGTGCGCGGGCGGCTCCACGATTGCCACTCGTTCGAGGGGTGGTTTCGACCGGTGGGTCGTCCCAGATGATCTCCGCATCGTCGGCTCCCGACTCCCGGGCGTCGATCTCGACTGACACACGAGCTGGATCCGTGAGCTCGACCGGGCCCTCGTCGATCCATCCCTCGCCCGCGCCGCCTCTGGCGGAAGTCGTCCTGGGCGGCGCTACCGGCTCCGGCAGCGGACTTCTGGGCAAGACGAACACGCCCTCACCGCATGCCGGGCAGCGCAGCGCCTGATACCCCTCGGTTCGTTCGCCTCGAACCCGATGACCCGATGCGCACAACACATTGAAGTACTGCGTCTTGGACTCGGGCTCGGTCCCGAGATCCTGGAGAAATCGTCTTGCGCGACCCAGGAATTTCAAGTGCTTACCTCACGCCGGCCAGTCGGGCAACGCCTTCAAAGCGATCTCAAGGCGAGCGGTTTCCCGGATGCTTCCATCTGGCGATTTCTTGAAAATGGCTGATTTTACAATTATCGGAGATCCTGCGCCCGAGGTCAACGCATTCGCCGGCGGCCTGGGCAACGATCAGCCGTTGAGGTTCGTCGGAGTTGTTCCCTTGAGGACAAGGGTGTAAGAATAGGACAGGGCGCACCGGCAGGGCCGGGACTAATCAGCCCATGGTAATCATCTGGAGTCGAGGACTGCGGGAAAGCGATCGCGAGCCATTCGAGCGGAGACGGCTGGAAGTTCTCCAATCGCTGTTCCATTGCCGGCATCCGGAATCGTCCGATCGCGCTTGACCATTCACTTCCGAACCACAGGAGCCCTCTGGTCCCATGCGGGATGTCGCCCTGCAGCTCGCGATCCTGAAGCGCGGAGTCGAAAAGATCGAGCCCGAATCCGAGTTCCTCAAGAAACTCGAACGGTCGGTCCATGAAAATCATCCGCTCCGAGTCAAGTACGGCATCGACCCGACTGGCATTGACGTCCATCTAGGCCACACGGTGCCGTTGCGCAAGCTCCGTCAGTTCCAGGAGCTCGGCCATACGGCCGTGATCATCATCGGCAACTATACCGCCCTGGTCGGCGACCCCTCCGGCCGCGACGAGACCCGCGCTCGGCTCACCCAGGAGCAGGTGGAAGCCAACGCCGCCGAGTATCTTGTGCAGGTCGGACGGATTATCGACCTCAAGCGCGCGGAAGTCTACAGGAACGGCGACTGGTTTTCGCGCTGGAGCTTCCTGGACGTGCTGGACCTCACGCGGCAGATGACCTTGCGCCAGATCGCCGCCCGGGAAGACTTCGCCAACCGCATCGCCGCGCAGAAGCCGGTTTATCTCCATGAATGCCTTTATCCGCTAATGCAGGGTTGGGACTCCGTGGAGATCCACGCGGACGTCGAGCTGGGGGGGACCGAGCAGCTTTTCAGCTTGTTGGTTGCCCGGGACCTGCAACAAGCGCAGGGGCAGGAGCCGCAGGTCGCGATGACGATGCCGATTCTGGTCGGGACCGACGGGGTGCGCCGGATGGGCAAGAGTCTGGGGAATTACATTGGCGTCGCCGAGCCTGCCGATAGCCAGTTCGGCAAGGTCATGAGCATTCCCGACGAGCCGATGAGGCAGTATTTCACCTTGCTCACCGAGTTGCCGCTGGAACAGGTCGATCGCCTGCTGGCGCCGGGGGTCAACCCCAGAGACGCCAAGGAGGTGCTGGGCAAGGCGATCGTGGCGCAATACCACAGCTCCGAGCTCGCTGACCGGGCCGCGGTCGAATTCCGCCGCCGCGCCGCCGGTGAGGACCCCGAAGACATCCCCGACGTCGGTCTGGACGCCGGCAAGCTCGACGAGGAAGGGCGGATCCCCGCACCGCTTTTGATCAAGGAGCTCGGGCTCGAAACCAGTACCTCCGGCGCCCGCCGCGTGATTGAGGGAGGAGGGTTCAACGTCAGCAAGGGCCACAAGCGCGAGACGATCAACGACCCCAAGGCGCTCATTTACGTGAGCGACGGTTTGATTGTGCGCGTGGGCAAGCGCAAGATCGCGCGTGTCCGGCTGGTCTGAGCGAAAGGGCAAATCATGGCAGAGCACGGCTTCGGCTTGATCGGCTGCGGAATGATCGCGGAATTTCACACCCGCGCGATCAACGAGATCGAAAATGCGCGGGTGGTCGCCGCCTGGAGCCGCAACCCGGAGAGCAGTGAAAAGATCGCGAACATGGCCAGGGGGGTCTGCACTGTCTGCCATGATCTGGACGCCTTGCTCGCCCACCCCGGGATTGACGTGGTCTGCGTGTGCACTCCCAGCGGCGCCCACATGGACCCGGCGGTGCGCGCCGCTCGGGCTGGCAAGCACGTCGTCGTGGAGAAACCGCTTGAGATCACTCTGCCACGGTGCGACGCGATCATCAGCGCATGCGAGGCCGCCGGAGTGTGCCTCTGCACGATCTTTCCCTCGCGATTCACTCCGGCCAACGTACGCCTCAAGGAGGCAATCGACCTGGGCCGGTTCGGCCGGCTGACGCTTGGCGACACTTACGTCAAATGGTGGCGAACCCAGCAATACTATGACTCGGGCGGCTGGCGCGGGACATGGAGGCTCGACGGCGGCGGAGCCCTCATGAACCAGGCGATCCACAACGTTGACTTGCTCTACTGGCTGATGGGGGACGTCGTGTCGATCACGGCAATGACCGCTACGCTCGCTCACGAACGGATCGAAGTCGAAGACACAGCCGTTGCTGCCGTGCGGTTCCAGAATGGTGCCCTGGGTGTGATCGAGGCGGCCACCAGTGCCTATCCCGGCTTGCTCAAACGAACCGAGATCCACGGTGATCGCGGGTCGGCACGCGTCGAGCAGGACGACCTCACGCTCTGGGAATTTCAGGAGAAGGTCCCCAGCGACAACGAGGTGCACGCTGCCATGGCACGGCAGACTGGATTCAAAGCGGGCGCCAGCGATCCCCGCGGCATCACTCACATCGGCCACCGCGATCAGCTCGTCGACTTCCTCGCGGCCATAGACACCGGCCGCGCACCCTCTGTCGATGGTCGCGAAGGCCGCAAATCGGTCGAAATCATCCGGGCGATCTACCGATCGGCCCAGACCGGTCAGGTCGTCGCGATTCCTCTGGACGATCATTAGATCGCGACTCTGAATTCCGGGCTCGGACCCCTCTCGACCACTCAAAAGGGCACCATGAAGCGGCCACGCAACTCGATGTTCGATTACCTCGCCTACCTGGCGGTGCGCTGCCTGGTCGCCTTCGCCCAGATGCTGTCGATCGAACAATCGTACGCGCTGGCCCGGAGCCTGGCCTGGGTCCTCTACCACGTTGATTCACGGCACCGCAAGGTCGGGCTGGATAACCTGGCCCACGCGTTCGGTGACCGCTTCACCGATCAAGATCGCGACCGGATCATCCGGGAGGTGTACGCGCATTTCTGCACGATGCTGATGGAGATCCTGCACACACCGCGGAAACTGCGCCTCACCAACTGGCGGGACTCGATCGAGCTCGTCGGGCTTGCACCTCTGATGGATCACCTTCTCACTGGTGAGCGTCCGCTCATCATCTTGACCGGCCACTACGGCAACTGGGAGCTCGCCGGCTACCTGTTCGGCATGTTCGGTTTCCCGACCTTCGCGGTCGCACGCGCGCTCGACAACCCCTACCTGGACCGCTATCTTCGCGGTTTCCGCGAGCGCACCGGTCAATTGCTGATCCCGAAGACCGGGGGATACGACCAGATGGTCGAGGTGCTCAAGAGCAACCGTGCGCTCACGTTCCTGGCCGATCAGGACGCCGGCCAGCGCGGGCTTTACGTCGACTTTTTCGGACGGCCCGCCTCGACGCACAAGGCGATGGCCCTGCTTGCCATCGAACATCAGGCGCTCGTCGCGGTTGGCGTGGCGCGGCGGGTCGGGCCCGGTTTTTTTTACGAGATCCGCTGCGAGGAAGTGATCGACCCGGCGAATTTGACCGGAACGGCCGATGACGTCCGGCTGCTTACCCAGCAATTCACCTGCGCGCTCGAGCGTCTGATCATTCAAGACCCGACCCAGTATCTGTGGTTGCACCGCCGCTGGAAGCACCAGCCGCAGGCTCGAAAGCCCACGGGCCTGGTTCAGAACCGCGTATCCGGCGCCCTCGAGGCAGACGATTGAGCACGATCGGAGCGGTGATTCGGTGGTCCGATGTTACCTCCTCATTGAGCTCATTTCGCCTGTGAGCCGGAGGAAGTCGACGGCGGCAGCCCGAAGCCGCCCGCCGGGAGCACGGGCGCACGCTCGAAGCCGTCAGGCAGCGAACCAGTCAGGCGTGCCGGTAGATGACACCTCGAGCAGCTCACCGAGCCGTCCGCGGAGATTCGCGGGTCGAAGAACAGCGAGCGACCGAGCCGAACGCGCTCCGGAGCGACGGGGAACTCCGCCGTCGCCATGTCCTTCGGAAGCGGTTGGAACAGAGTTCGCGCCTCTTTCAGGAGATCGGCGTCGTCGGTCGCCAGCGCCGATCTCGCGACGAGACCGGCGGCGATCGCGACCACGACAGAACAAAAAACCCAGATTCGGGCGTGGTATGTCGAGTTCCGCTCTTTCATGTTCTTGATGACCCCCAAGCATTGCGATCGTGGGCGAACCGTGTCGCGGCGCGGGCGTGACACGCCGGCTCAGCGCTCCGCTTGCAGGTGCGCCTCGACGAACCAGAGCCACTTGTCAATGCCGCGCGAGACCTCGGTGAACAGGTCGGCCGTGTCCAGATCGTTGAACTCGTTTGCTTCGTCGATGGCCTTTCGTGCCCCCTTGCCGAACGCCGCCAGCGCCGATGACAGCGCCTCGACGTGGCTGTGGCCGTCGGCAGCCCCCACGGGGTATTCCGGCAACGAGCTGCGACGGGCTGCCATCCGAGCCGTTCCTTCAGCCACACCCCCGAGCTGAACAGCTCGCTCGGCGATGTCATCCACGTAGTCCTCCACGGCCGCATTGACCTGATCGAACAACTCGTGCAGGCCAATGAAGTGGGGCCCTTTCACGTTCCAGTGGGCCTGTTTGGTCTGCGTCTGCAAGTCGATGCAGTCGGCGAGTCGTTCGTTCAGGAGCTTGATCGCCTTGATGCGGACGCCCTCGGAAAGATCGTTCTTCGTCTTGAACATGAGAAGTCTCCCACTTGTCGAAGTTGTGAACCGGCCCAGATGACGCTTGATGCCACAGCGGCCGGTATGCCTGCAAATCACCGGCCGCTCCCAATCGTATCGCGGAGAATCTCGCAGCGGCCCTCGATGGATTGTCGATCGAGTCGAGACGGTCACTCAATCCTCTGAGGCTCGCGGAGGTTCGTCCCAGTAAATTGGCTGCCATTTGGGCGCCTCGAACCACGGGCGGCACCGCGGGCAGATGAGCCAGACAGCCACGAACCCGCCCATCATGAGCGTGACGGCGATGACGATGACGTTGACAGCCATATCAGGTTACTCCCGTCTTGCCTTACCGTACAACGACGCCACGTAGCGAGCCAGGAGCGCACGCTCCTGGGGCGTGAGTTTCGGTCCCCATTTCGGCATCGCCGTCCCCCGAACCCCGCTCACCAAGACCGACTCGGCGTGGGCGACCGTCGGCCGGACTTCGTGAAAGTTGGTGGGGGCCGGGGCCAGGGTCAGCGCCGATGGGCCGTTACCGGCCCCGTTCTGACCGTGGCAGACGGCACACTGCTTCACAAAGATGGCGCTGGCCGCCGTACGTTCCTGGGGGGTGAGATTGGGTGGCCGATCCGTCGGAGCGATTGTCGTCAGGTAAGCCACGAGCCCCCTCAACTCGCCGCTCGGCAGCTCGCTCCAGGCGGGCATGGACGAACCCGGCACGCCGTTCCAGAGCGATTCGCTCAAGGAACGCTCGGAAAACAGGGCCGAGGCCAGGTTGCGCGGGGCCGGCGTGAGGGCCACGGCCGCCGGGCCGTCTCCGCGGCCCTCCGTCCCGTGACAACCGGCACAGTTGTGGGCGAACACCACAGCGCCCTTGCGAGCGAAGCGTTCGCTCTCGCCGGCTGCCGGCGTGGTGTCCCAGACCGGGGCCTTACCGGCGGTCCGCGGAATGGCGCAATCGCAGAACATCCCATTCCGCATCTCCTCGGCGGGGTCGCCGCCGGGCAGGGGAGCCGGTCCGGCCATGCCCGCCAGCCGAGCGTCGCGGCCGAGCGATTCCAGGTAGTTGACGAGGTCGAGAGCGTCGCGCCCCGGTCTGGTCGACAGACCATGGAACAACCATGGGTAGCCGGGCATGATCGAGTCCGGGACAACGTGTCGGGGGTTCCAGAGGTGCGCCAGGTGCCAGTCCCTGGACTTCCGGCCTCCCTCACGCGCCAGGTCCGGACCGATCCGCCGCGTCCCCCACATCTGGGGCGCGTCGCCGTCGCTCTCCCACGCCTGGCTCGCCAACCCGAACCGACGCACGTCATCCTCGGTGAAGCGAACGAGCTGGGAGTGGCAGGTCGTGCAGCCTTCTCGCGAGTAAATTCGCCGTCCCCGTTTCTCGCTCTCCGTGCGTGTCGATCGATCGGCCGGCCGCGTCCGGTCGATCTGCTCCCCCAACGTGCGATTGGGCCAGAGCCCCAGGACAACGAACGAGAGCGCGAACAGCCCGATCCCGGCTCCGGCGGTCAGCACATAGGCGTTCTTCAGCCAGGGGAACCCGTCCTCCCCCTCCTCGGCAACTTCCTCCTGGTCGGTGACGGGCGCGGCGTCCGGCGCCGAGACCGGTACGACGAACGGCCCGGAGGTAAGCGCCGCCACGACGGCGAGGAACCCGGCGAGGACCACACAGCCCGCCACCGAGCGGACCCACCAGAACGGTGCCGAGGCTCGCACCGAGTCCATCCACGGCAGATCGCCCTGCCAGAGCTGCCCCTGGACGAGGCCGGCGGCGGTCAAGTCGAGGACCATCCCCATGAGACCCAGGCTGAGCAGCCAGAACGACCAGCCCGCCGCGCGCAGGCTGTACCGGCAGCCCGGCGTCAGACGCCAGGCGTGCAGCAGGCCGCCCAGGGCCATGAACGACGCGAAGCCGATCATCGCCAGGTGCGAGTGGCCGATCACCCAGTCGGTGAAGTGGACGAATCGGTTGAGCGGCATGATCGCCTGGGCCGAGCCCTGGAGGCTGACGATCAGGTAAGCAACTGTCCCGGCCCAGACATAGCGCAGCGGCGTGTCGGCTGCGGCCGTGCCGGACCGGCCCTTGAGCGAAAGGAGCAGGTTCGTGACCACCAGGATCACGTCGGCGCCGAGGTAGACCGAGGCGACAATCGCCCCCTTCTGGGCCTCCATCGGGATCGACGAGAAAACGTAGTGGTGGGTGCCGTTGAGCGGATAGATCAGGAACAACAGCCAGAACCCGATCATCGATAGGAAATGGCTAAAAATCGGCCGGCCCGAGACAGCCGGAATGACGGCGTAGGCGATGGCCAGAGCCAGGGGGGTCACGAACAGCCCCACGGCATCGTGAATCCAGAGTCCGCTGAACGTCGCCCCCTGGGCACCGGGCAGATACTCGGGTACCACGTTGCCAACCGGATAGGCCAGCAGCGTGAACGTCAAGCCGCCCAGGACGTACCAGGCCGAGACGTACAGGCTCGCAACCCTGGCACGCAAGAGCGGCATGACGAACTGGGCGCACGCCAATCCCATCCCCAGGGTCGCGGCACCGTCAATCGATAGCGGGAACTCGGCCCATTCCAGTGGCTGGCTCACGCCGTTCTGGACCAGGGCCCAGCCTGGCAGAACGACCAGCCCGTTCCAGGCGGCGAACAGCGCCCAGCCGAGCCATACGCTCGTGACCGGGCGTCCCGCCAGCCTGGGCACGGCGAAGTACAGGAAGGCGAGGAAGGCATTCCCGAGCCAGCCGAAGAACAGGCCCTGGGTGTGGGCGTAGCGCAGCCGGCCCCAAGACAGCCAGGGCACACTGCCGAGCCAGTCCGGCCAGTGGAGCTTCATCGACATCACCAGCCCGAGCAGGGCGACGTAGAGAACGCACCCCAGCGCGGCATACCCATGCCAGCGGATCAGGGCTGGGATCGTTCGGACGTCAGAGGGGTGTCGTTCTCGCAAAGCAGCCATGCGGTCCTGGTATCTCCCTTGCGGGCGCGAATCGTGATCGGAGCGACAGAGCGGCCCCGTCACGGGACGGGGGGCCGGGCGGCGAGCAAGTAGTCCACGACACGCGACTCATCCTCGGTCGTTACGGGTGCCCCGTAGACCGCCGCCATCTTGTGAACGATTTCGGTCCACTTCTCCCGGCCGAACGGCGGCTGGCCGAACGGGAGGCGGGCCGAGTGGCAAATCAGACACGAACTCTGGAACTCGTCGCGGTGCGGGCCTTCCGGCAGCTCGATATCCCAGGCTGGGTCGGCCGCCAGATCCGACCTCGCGACAACCAGGGCGTCGGAAGGTCGCTCGGCAACGCTCCAGACGTCCCTCGTTCCGAAGTACGAGATCCCGGCGGCAATCAGCCCCAGGACGATCGACAGCACCAGCCCGAACCGCTGGCGTGCCGAGGCGCCGGCGTCCAGGCTCAACCTGAGTTTGTGCGCGGCCGGGTCAGACGACATGGACGACCATCTCCTCGACGACGTTTCGCATGTAGCCGCCCCGATTCCAGCCCGCCTCGTCCGGCTGCACTTGCCCGTCTCGGCCCGTGGCCCGGACCTTGAGGCGATGCTCGCCTCGCGACGCCGGGATCCAACTGTGGCGCCAGCGGCGGAAGGAATACCGGCCCCGGTCGTCGCCGAGCATTGCCGCCGCCCAGGTCGATCCGCCATCGGTCGAGACCTCGACGCCGCGGATGCCGCTGCCGCCGTCGAAGGCGATCCCCTCGACGTCGGCGGCCCGGCCCAGCGACACGGCCGAGCCCGGCTCGGGCGTCGTTACGAACGAGCGCACATTCATCCGGTTGATCGGGATCAGTTGATCGGAAAGCCTCGCCGGGCTCTCGTTCCCGTTCGGCGCGACGGGAACCTTGTACGCCTTGGCCATCCAGTAGCCGTCAAATGTGTGAGGAAGGACGGTGATCTTGTGCAGAGCCTTGACCCAGTAGGTGGCATACCAGCCGGGGACGACCAGCCGGGCCGGGAATCCGTTGAGCACCGGCAGCGACTCGCCGTTCATCGAGTAAGCCACCGTAACCTCGGGTTGGAGGGCATGGTCGATGTCGAGGGCCTTGACGAAATCCGGGACCGAGGCCAGCGGCCCCTCGTCCAGTCCGTCGAGCGTCACCTGCACGGCGCCGCGCTTGAGCCCCGCCGCTCTCAGCAATTTGGCGAGCCCAACCCCGGACCAGCGGGCGTTGCCCATCGCCCCGTTCCGCCACTGTGCGCCCGCGACTTGCGGGCCGAACAGGCCGCGGGAGTTGCCCGAACATTGGTTGACGGCCACCACTTCGTCACCTCCGAGCCGCCGCAGGTCGTCCATCGAAAGATCGAGCGGGCGGTCGACGGCCCCGTCGACGCGGAGCCGCCAGGATTTGAGGTCGATTGCCATCGGAATCGCCTGAAGGTGCCAGCGGACGTAGAACGCCTCGTTCGGCGTCAGATCGTGACGGTAGTACTTCCACGGCGTCTCCAGGCAGGGCGGGCGGTCGTTGACCACCCGCATCGCCACCTTGCCGGGAAACCGGGTGAATAGATCATCGCCGCCTCGGCCGTCGGGCGCCTCGTCCGGCCTGCTTTCGCAGGCGGCCGGCAGCAGGGCAGCCCCCGCCGAGCAAACGACCTGCATCCATTCTCGCCTCGTCAGGTCCATGCCACACCTCGCCTGGTCGCAGATTCTAACACTCGAAGAGTGCAAGTCTACCAGCCCGAGTCGTCTCTCCTCTATCTCAACTGAGCGTGATGGGCGGTCGTGGGGTTCCTTCGTTTCCGTGCCGCTGGCTGGTTTCTCATTCTCTGTCGCCCATTGAAAGCCGTCGCCGAAAGCACCGCGTTTCATCAGCGGCTTGGTGTTGCGCCGCAGGGTGGTCCGCCGCGGCGTTCGGTTTGCGGCGCGACCGCGGCTGCGCGGCAGTGCTCGAGTGCGCCGCGATGCTCGGCGATCAAGCGGCTGAGGTTGGTGCCGCCCGGGAGACCGCGGCGGCCGTGCCGCAACGCCATGTCGAGGTTGACCCACTTCTCACCGGGCTCGCCGTGGACCTGGCCCGACGCGAGGGTCGGCCACCGGCCCGTCGCGGCGCGATGGGCATCGGCCCAGGCGAGTACCCGCTCGACCGTCAGTTCGGGCCGCTTGCCACGGGCGGCGGGGTCAAGCGAGCGGCCGAACAGGGCAGTCAGCGACGAGCCGCCGGGCAGCCCGCGGCGGCCGAACTTCAGGGCGGCATCGACCGCGGCCCAGATCTCGTCGGTCACGCCGCGCACGGGGCCGGCGTGGGCATCCGGCCAGCGGCCGGTCGCCTCGCGGTGGCGCGGGCCCAAGTGTGAATTTTCTCTAACGACAGCCGACGCGGTCGCACCGGCCGGTGCGTGGACAGGAAGCGGGCCAGCGACGAGCCGCCGGGCAGGCCGCGGAGGCCGTGCCACAGGGCCATGTTGACCCGCGACCAGGTCTCCGCTGAACCGTCGGCCACCGGTCCCGAGAGGCTCGACGGCCAGCGGCCGGTCGCCTCGCGGTGGGCGTCGGCCCACACGAGGATCTGCTCGCTCGTGAGAACAGGGAGGTCCTGCGGGTTGCGGGCGCCGCGGTGCTCGGCCAGGAGTCGGGCCAGCGACGACCCGCCTGGCAGGCCACGGCCGCCACGCAGTAGGGCGCCGCTGATCGCATTCCAGTTTTCGTCGGGGGCCGAGCAAACCGCCCCGGAGTCCTCGATCGGCCACTCGCCGGTGGTCTCGCGGTGGGCGTCGGCCCAGGCGAGAATCTGCTCGACGGTCAACACGGGGCGCGTCCGATACGCGTCCGGGCCAGCATGCCCGCGGATCAAGCGGCCGAGTGCCTGGCCTCCCGGCAGGCCGCGATAGCCCTCGCGCAGAGCCGTGTCGATCGAGCCCCAGATCTCGCCCTCGGCATGGAGCACCGGGCCGGACAGCGACGACGGCCAGCGGCCGGTGGCGGCGCGGTGGGCGTCGGCCCAGGCGAGGATCTGCTCGGCCGTCAGCAGTGGTTCCGTGTAGATGTTCGGGGCCTGGCGGTGCTCCGCCAGGAGCTGAGCCAGCGTCGTACCCCCGGTCAGTCCGCGGCGGCCGGCCCGCAGCGCGTCGTCGATGATCGGCCACGACTCCCGGGGAGCCGCCCCGGACCCGCCCGGAGGACCACGAGGTCGGCCAGCGGCCGGTGGCCGCGTGATGGGCGTCGGCCCAAGCGAGGATGCGCTCGACGGTCAGGGGGCCGCGGTAGTCCCGGCGCTCGGCCAGGAGTTGCGCCAGCGACGATCCGCCGGGCAGGCCGCGGAGGCCCTTGTGCAATGCCGAGTTGATCCCCGTCCACGTCTCGCCGGGGGCGCCGCCAACCGGGCCGGATTGGATGATCGGGTAATCGCCAGCCGCCTCGCGGTGGGCATCAGCCCACGCAAGGATCTGCTCGACGTCCAGTCGCGGCAGGTTCTGCTTGTTGCGGACGCCCCGCTGATCCTGGAGCAAGTCGGCCAGCGTCGTACCGCCCTTCAGGCCGCGGTAACCCTCATGGAGCGCGCGGTTAACCTGTGCCCAGTTCAGTACCGGGTGGTCGCGCACCCGGCCGGACTCGTTTCGAGGCCACGTGCCGGTGGCGGCATGGTGGGAGTCGACCCAGGACAGAATCAGGTCGATCGTAAGTTGGGTTCTCGCCCGCGGTTGCCCCGCGCGCCGCCGCGTCCGACCTGGCGCGAAATTCTCGGCCTCCCACGCCCGCATTCGCTCATCGGGCGCCTCTGGATTATTCCCGTCGCGGACACCCCGCTCGGCGGCCAGCAATTCGGCCAGCGACGAACCACCAGGGAGCCCGCGCCGGCCTCGCCGCAGGCACGCGTCGATCGCTAACCACATCGCGTTGCATTCGCCACCGACCGGCCCGGATGTCCGGTCTGGCCAGCGCCCCTTCGCAGTGCGATGAGCATCGGCCCATCGTAGGATCCGCTCGACATCCAGCGGCGGCCGCCGTACGGGCGCGGACCTCGTTGCCTCCATTCGTCCCTCGAGCGCTGCGCGCGACCCCGGATTGCTTGCTCATCTTCGCTTCCCGATCCCTCCTCGTTCGGCCGAGTTTGTAGCCTTATTATGCATTTATCGGATCGCGGCGAGCTAAAATAGAGCTAAATGGAAAGAATAGGCTATGTAAATCTTAGATCGGGCTATTTGTTTTGGTAGATTGGGCAGTCCAGCGAAGATGAGATCCGACGACGTTGCGCCATAACGGTCGCGCGTTCGCAACAGGTCGATACAGTCGTAGCGCGATGACATTACCGGTGTTCACACCCCGGGCTTTACGATGCCGCTCCCGACGGGGCTCCGAGAATCCCCAAGGACAAAGGCCCAGTTCAGGGCCGAACCAGTAGCCGGATCGACCGCGTCGGCCGGGCTCGAGGACACGATCTGGCTGTGCCCGGTCGAAGATCGGCGCAAGTTGGATTCGGCACGCGAAGGGATGCTGGAAGCGTTCTCGCTGGGCAGCTATCTGCTTCTGGTTGAATACACGGGCGCTGTTCCGCGAGGGGAAGAGCGCGATTTCCGCCGAACTGGCGGAAATTCTCGCTCGGTTGGCCACGAGCGCGGAAGGCTGGCGGCCCCGGCTGGAGAAGCTCAAATGCGGGCGACTGCCGGGCCGATTCTGGCCCGGCAGTCGCAATCGCGTACTTTCGCGGAGCGAAAGGCGACGATTGAGCTCGCCGCACGCTTGGGCGTGCATCACCTGGCCAATCTGGGCGGTCGTACGGCGCGATGGAGCGAATTGACCGAGAATGCCTGGCTCTCGTGGGCTCGACGTCACATCGAAAGGGCGATCGACCCACTTCGTCGCGCAGGTCTCCGAACTCTCCGGGCCATACGCCAATCGATTGGATCGAGCTTGACGTGGCACATCGCCGTCACCGCGGGCCAAGCTTGTCGACTTGATCGGTCTCTCCCAACCGAACCAGATTGCGGGTGCTGCTTTTTTCGTTTTCCAGCACCGGCGCCGGCCGGACCGACGTCTCTTTTTTGAGCGGCGCCTCACCCTCGAACATCTTCTCGACCGGAACGATCCGCACCGATACGTCTTTGAGCGGGAACGCCGCGATCTGCTTGTCCTCGGCCAGGATGTCGTCAGGCGTGCCTTCGGTGTCGTAGATGATTGGCGTTGGCTTGCCGGAGATGAGCAGCTCACTGAGGGCCGCGGCGTCGCGAGCGACGATCGCCACCTTCATCCCGCTTTGGCGCAGGTGCTTCCGGACTGCCGAATTGACCTGGTCCACGGTGAGCTTGGGCAACCGCTGGGCCAGCTCGGTGACCAGGTCGTGCCGGCCGTAGAACTCGCCGTCGATGGCGTAGCCAAGGCGGCGCGTCAGGCTTTGAACCCAGAGCTTGCTGTAATTAAGCAGGTAGTTCCGAGTCTCCGCAAACTCCTTCTCGCTCAGGCCCCGCTCGACCAGGCGGTCCAGCTCCCAGAGCGCTGCCCGCAGCGCGAAGACCGCCTTGTCGCCGGGCACGGGCCGGATCCAGATCGAGAAATACTCGTGGCGCCGCGGGTTGTTCGGGACGGGAAATGTACTCCCGCCATCCTGGATGAAGTTCTCGATGTAGGAATAGTCGCCGTAATTGAGGCCGCGCTTGCCCCGCAGGTCCTGCATCAGCTTGCCGTTGAACGTGCGATGATCTCCCAGCAACGTATTCGCAACGAACAGGGCGTAGAAATCATCATCGCGACGAGTCACATCGATGGGAAAGCCAATCGAGATCGCGGTCGAGTCGGCGGGCTTTTCGACGATCGTGACTTCCAATCCTTTTAACGACTGGGGCGCTGCAAGCGTGGGCACTTCGGGCCCGTTTGCGGGTAGTGTGTCAAACTGCTTCAGTATCCGGGCGGGCGCCCCCGGGTCAAAACCTCCGGCGAGGCCGAGCTGAAGGGCCCGCAGGTTGTAATAACGGCGGTGAAACTCCTTGACGTCGTCGAGCGTGATCGACTGCAATCCCTGGACGGTGCCCCGGCTCGGGTGCCCGTAGGGATGGCCCTTGTAAAGCTCGACCTGCAAAGTCCATTTGCCGAGCTCTTCGTCATCGGCACCACGCAGGTATTTGGTGACCCAGTCGAGTGCCTCATTACGCAGCCGCGTGAAGTCCTCGGGTGCGAATCGCGGCTGCGTGATCATTTCGGTTGCCAGGGAGCTGAAGCCGCGCAGGTTGTCTCGATGAACCAGCCCCTTGAATACCGTGAGCTCATTCCTGCATGACCCCTCAAGTGTGACCGCGATCGGGTAAAATGCCGCCAGGATCTGGTCGTATGTCAACGATTTCGTGCCACCTTCAGCCACCATCGCGGCGGTGAGTGCGGCCAGCCCTTCCTTGCCGGGCGGGTCGTCTTGTGAGCCGGTGCGCAAGACGACGCGAAATGCGACCAGCGGATTGGTGGGCGAGCTCAAGAGCACGGGAGGGCGGGACGCCGGGGCGGCCTTGCGGTCGTCTGAGCCTGCGGCGTCGCGCGGCTCCAGGGCTCTGGAAGCCAGCACGGCAAAGAGCAGCAGCCCGACCGCGGCTTGCCGGCGATCGAGGTGGGTCATTTCTTGACCTCCGTCTCGAGTGTGATCAGCGTCTCGTTGCTGGATGAAAAATAACGCGTCGCGATGCGCTTCAGATCGGCCGGAGTCAGCCGGTCGTACGCTTCAAAAAGCTCGTTGATCGATTCGGGCCGCCCGGTGATCGCGACCGCGGTGCCGACGGCGTCGGCCATGTCGTCGGCCGATTGCAGCAAGCCGGCGAACTGATAGCGCAGATGCGACTTGATCGCATCAAGCCGTGCCGGCTGAATCGGTTTTCTGGCGGCCTCGGTTAAAGCGGCGCGAATACGCCCGACCACGGCCGTGAGATCTTCGCGCTTCCGCACCTGGGCGATGATCAGGAAAAGTCCCGGGTTCGCGCTTCGACTCGGCCTCTGCCTGCAAGGTCACCACTTTCTGTTCCTTGAGCACCAGCTCCTGGTACAGCGGGCTAGTCTCACTGAAGGTCGCCTGCGCAAGCGCGCTCAATGCGGCGAAATCGGGATTCCCGGGGTCGGCCGCCGGGATGTGATAGCCCATCGCCAGAGTCGACAGCGTCGAGAGCGGCCACGTCAGCTTCGCGGTTTTCGGCCCGGTTTGCGGTGGCTCGACCGGTACCTCCACCTGCGCTCTGCCACGCTTCCATCCGCCGTAGTACTGTTTCACGAGCGAGAGCAGTGCCTCGTGACGGACGTCTCCGGTCACGATGATCGTGCAGTTCTCGGGGCGGTACCATCGGTCGAAGAAGACCTTGCTGTACCCATAGTGCTCGGGCATCTCCTTGATGTCGGCCAGAAAGCCGATCGTTGTATGTTTGTATGTGTGTCGCGTGTAAGCCTCGTTCTGCAGGGTCTCGTACAGCTTGAGAAACGGCGAGGACGCGCTCTTGTTGTACTCGCCCAGGACCGCGCGGGCTTCTTTCTGGAACGACGGCTCGTCGTACTTCAGGTTCTGAAAACGATCTGCCTCGATCTGCACGACCGTGGCCAGGGCCGTCGCCGGAATGGTCATGTGGTAGCAGGTGCCGTCGGAATTCGTATAGGCATTGGAATCGGCGCCCAGCGCCTTGAGCTCGTCATTGTACTTGTCCTGGGGATAACGATCGGTGCCGCGGAACATCATGTGCTCGAAGAAATGGGCGAAGCCCGAAAGTCCTGGCTCGACCTCGTTGCGCGAGCCTGTGCGGACGACCGTGTAATAGGCGATGATTCCAGGCGAGTCGAAGGGCACCGACAAGACCGTGAGGCCGTTGTCGAGCACGCTCTTCTGGATCGGATACGGAAAGACCGGGCCGGCCTGGGTCGCCGGAGGTTGGGCTGCATGGACGGCTACGGAGTATGCCGCGGACCAGACCGCGGCCCCGAGGAAGATCGGTCTCAAGCATCTTCGCATGGGAAATCCTCATCGAGATTCAAAGGTCTTCTCGGGGCCGTTCTCACCGATCTGGACCGTGAATTTCGACCCGTCGGGGGTCACCCGCACGCGGATCAATTCGCCGCCTGCGGGGTTCTTGTTGGCAATCAGGGACGGGTCGGTGTTTTCGTCGACCCCGGTCGCGGCGTTCTTGTGAAGCTGGTAGGCCGCCTGGATCGAGGGAATCGACTTGAGCAGCTTGACGACCGCCGGCGAGCCCCCCTTGCGCGGGCCATTGTTCATGATCGCCACCAGGGGCGCGATCGACTGCACGAGCGTCGGATGGTTCGAGATATCCATGCCGTGGTGGGTGACCTGGTAGAGGTCGACCCGACCCACGAGGTTGATCGGACAGACGAGCTTTTTCTCGACGTTCCAGGTCAGGTCGCCGGCATCAAAGAACTGAAACTTGCCGAGCGAGAACAGAAGTGCGAGGCTTCGAGCATTGTCCGACCGGTCGACGGGCAGGTCCGGCGGTGCGGCCGCGCACAGACGATTGGCGGGCCTTGGGCTGCGGAGCGCGACGGCGCGGTCGGCTGGAGCGACCGAGCCTCCGGAGGCCAGGACGAGTACCTTGATCCCCTTGAGCGGTAGCGTATCCCCCACTTTGAGCGCGGTCCGTTTCCCCGAACTGGCCGCGCGATAGGCCTTCCCCAGTGGATCATTGGCTGCGGGACCGTCCGGGAAGTCTGGCCTGGCTCCCTCGTCCTCAGGCAGCCCGCGGTCCCAGAAGTGCCCGATTCGCACCAGCTTTGCCAGCCCGGCCACGCCGCCATAATGGTCCGTGTGCCAGTGAGTCGTCACCAGGTGGTCCAGATGGTCGCACCCCGCAAGATCCTTGAGTGCGTGGACGATCCGCTTGGGGTCGCGGTCCTCCATGCCGGGCCAACCTGAGTCGATCAGGACCGACTCACCCTCGGGCGTCACGACCAGGGTCGCCGCCCCGCCCATTGCGTCGATGAAATAGATCTGGAGCCCGCGGCTCGAGTTGGGTGGTGCGGCTGTGCCCGCTATTCCCCACCCCCAGAAGAGCCCCACGAGCAGAGTCATCTTACGAATTCGTGAACCCATGGCGGTGCGCCTCCAAACCGCGATATCCGGCGATGTCTCGTCGTGATGGATCTCGGGATCAGGTGTTCCCGACCGGTCTTATTCTTTCGGTGCCATTCCTCTCTGAGCGAGTGCCTGATCGTCCCGTTTACACGCCGCTGAAACAAGAGGCCGACGGCGCCAATTCTCCTAAATCACTCAATCACGCAGACTTGAATAGAGACATGCCGTCATTGGGCTGCGTGATTAGAGAATGATGAAGTCCAAGAAGACCGACGTCCCGTGAACTTGAGGCTTGTTCATTTTTCGCAACGATATTTTTCGGGAAATTCTCACGTTTCGAAGTCCAATTATTCTTGAGAGTTAGGGCTCGACAGGTGGAATTCTTGGAACAAGTTGAACGCCGTAAATAAAATACTTTGTATAATGATTTTCGTGTAGCAACACATTCACGACGGCAAATCGGGTCGGAACCGTCTGATGTGTGTCGCGCGCGGCTTGCGTTCTCGGTTTCACCTCCGTGCGACGTCGTTCCTGGTCTTTCGTGCACGACCAGGGACTCTGTTCCCACGCCTCAGGGCGATCCCCTGCGCATCCCTGTTGGAAAGCATGGATCGGCGCTCTAGTACAGGGAGTCCCTTGCCGATGTCACCTTCGACAATTCTGACGATCACCAAGGATGATGGATTCTTGACTGTTCTGCGCGAGCAGCTTCGTAGCCAGGCCGGGCCTGGGGCGCGTATGATTGTGTCCGGCTCCATGACGGACACGTGCGCGATCTTGAAGTCGGTTCATCCCCGGCTCGTGGTTCTCCACTGGAACGGGGAGAGTGCCCGGTACGAGCAACTGGACCGGTTGCTCTGGACGACCTCGGTGCTTTCCAGGAAAACCCCGGTGCTCGTGATCGCCGACCGGTATCGGATCGATCAGGCGACGATGATGTACCGGATGGGCGTATCGGAATACATCAGCCGGACGCACCACCTCGAGCAGCTCGGCCGGGTGTTCGAAGCCTATCTCCACCCTTTGACTCTGCCGACGGCCCAGGCGGTCTCGTCCGAGCCGGGACAGCTCTCGAAGGGTTGGGGCTCGAAACATGCACCGGCGTCCGTGACGGCCCAGGTCGTCTGATCGGAACCGGTCATTGCCGCTCAGCCCGGATGGGTGGCGCGCCGATCGCGCTGGCGCCGGAGAGCTTGGTGGGTGCCTCGTCGATTCCCAGTTTAGCCCGGCCTGCCCGGACCTCGTCGAGGCGCCGGCGATACTTTGCGTAAAGCTGGGTATGACGGCTCTCGGGCGCAGGGGCTCGCCATCGATGAACAGCGCGAGCACCGGCGTGGTCGGCTGAAGAAGGTGGCCGGCCGTGATGACGACGTTGGCGCGCTTGCCGTTCTCGAGTGAACCGACCTGGTCGGCGACGCCCAGGATCTGCGCCGGGGTCAGGGTGACTGCTTTGAGGCCGACTTCCTCGGGCAGGCCAAAGGCGATGGCCGCCGCCGCCTCGAACGGGAGATTGCGCGCGGCGGTCTCACCGGATGCACCTCCGGACTTGGAATGGATGGCAAACGTGACACCGGCGGCATGCAGCTTGGCCGCGTTGGCGTAGGCCGAGTCATAAGGGTCGTGCTCGTGCCGTGGAAGATTGAGCGCGCCCTCGATCAACACCGGCAGCTTGGCCTGCTTGAGCGCGTCGGCGACTTTCCAGGCTTCAGCGCCTCCGGAGATCACGGCCTTGAGCTTCAGCTCTCGGGCGATGTCGAGCGCGTCGAGGATTTCTACCGGTTGGTTCGCGTGCAGGATCACCAGCTTCTCGCCCCGGGCGTAGGGGACCAGGGCTTCAAGCCTCAAATCCGGGGCAGGGGGGGACTCGCCGCGTTCACGGGATTTGGTCACAACCCCGTCGTACGCCAGCGCGGTGTGGAACAATTCCTTGATCTTGTCGAGCAGTTTTTTGCGTGCCTCGGCCGCCGCATTTTCGCCTGCCGGAGCGCCGCCCGGTCCAGGACCAGGGCGATTAGGGCCGAGCCCGGGCCGCCGGGAACCGGCTGTGCGAGAAACGTACGGGGGAATCCGGATGTCGAGGGTGAGACGATCGGCGATCACCATTTCGCGCGGCACCCAGCCATTGAGGTCGATCAGACATCCCTGGCCCGAGATGATCCCCCCGGTTGGCTGCACCAAAGACGTGAGGACCCCATTGGCTCTCGTGACGCCGAAGTGCTCGCTGTCCGGGTGGATGGCCGTGCTGGTACGGAGCTCGGGCTGATACTGTGCGGCGTCGGAATGGTCCTGGGTCTCGGCCAGGCTGCCGATCTCGAACAGACCGATCGTCGAGCCGGCGTCGACCATGCCGGGCCACACATCCAGGCCGCTGAGGTCGATGGTCTGGGCTTCGGGTGGAACCGGGGTGCCCGCAGGACCGATCGCCGCGATCCTGCCACCAGCGATCACCAGCGTTCCCCCCTTCAACTCGGGCCCGGAGACCGGATGGAGGTTGCCGCCGACCAGGGCGTAAAGGCCCTTGGGCTGAGCGGCGATGTCGATCGAGCGGTTCCGCGTCGATTCGGCGCAGTGGGCATGACGGCGTGTTCGCCCGAACGGAGCCCGAACCCTCCCCCGGGCTCGTAGCGCTGGAAGAAGACTTCGCCGTCGATCATCGCCAGCTCGCAGCGCGAGAACGCGTCGAAGGGATGCCCATTGTAGAGGACGATATCGGCGTCTTTTCCGACCTCGATCGAGCCCAGGCGCCCGTCCAGCCCGAGTTGCCGGGCGGCGTTGATGGTGATCATCGCCAGGGCCTGGGTCTCGGAGACGCCGCCGTACTTCACCATCTTGGCCGCCTCGAGGTTGAGGTGGCGCATCAGCTCGGCGTCGTCGCTCTTGATGCAGACGCTGGCGCCGGCCTCGGTCAGGAGCGCGGCGTTGAACGGAATGGCGTCGTAGGCTTCCATCTTGTAGGCCCACCAGTCCGAAAAGGTCGATGAGCTGGCCCCATGGGCGGCAATCTCGGCGGCGACCTTGTAGCCCTCGAGAACATGCTGGAGCGATTGCACCCGCACCCCATACCGCTGTGCTGCCCGGAGCAGCATGAGGATCTCATCGCTGCGATAGCAGTGACAGTGAACCTTGATCGAGCCGTCGAGAACGCCGGCCAGCGCCTCGAGCCGCAGATCAACCCGCGGTGGCGGGCCGGCCGCGGCTTCCCCCTTGGTCGCGACGATCTTGCGGTATGCGTCCCATTGCTCTCGATAAGCGCGGCCTTCCTCGAACGCCCGCTCGATCACCGACTCGACCCCCATCCGCGTGTTCGGAAACCGTCGCGCCGACCGGGTGACGTTCTCGCCCAGGGCGAATTTCACACCCTGGGGCCCGTCCCTGATGATCAAGTCGCGGGCCGGTTTGCCGTATTTCAGCTTGATCACGGCATCCTGGCCGCCGATCGTGTTGGCCGAGCCGTGGAGCAACCGGGCCGTCGTCATTCCGCCGGCCAGCGCACGATAGATCATGATCTCGTCGCCGGTGACGACATCCTTGACGCGTACCTCCGGCACGATCGACAGGCTGCCCTCGTTCACCCCGCCCTGAACGGCGATGTGCGAGTGCGTGTCGATGATGCCGGGCATGGCGACCATCCCCGCCGCATTGATGACCATCACTCCCTCCGGGGCCGTCAGGCCGGACCCCACCGCCTTGATCTTGCCGTCCTTGACCAGGACCGATCCTTTGGCGATCGTGCCCCGGGTCACCGTCAGGATCGTCGCGTCCTTGATCAGGACGTCGCCGCCGGTATGAAGCACCGGCTTGCGATCGTCGTCGAGCTCGGTGGCGACGTCATGGAACGGGGGCGCCGGCGGCTTCCTGGTCCCGGACTTCGAGGCGTCGCCGTTGGGAGACGCCGCCTTCGAGGGCTCGCCGGACGGACTTGGCTTGGTTGTCGCCGGCTTGGGGGCTTCGCTCCTGGAGGAGGCATCGGCCTTGGCCGGGCCGCCGGTCGTGGTCTCCTGGGGCGCTTTCGAGCCGTCCGGCCCGGAATTGCTCGATTTGCCGGACGGCGTGGTCCGGGCGGCCAGTGTCGCGACGACCCCGGAGGGATCGGCAGCGTCGGGAGATCGAGGCCTGCCGGACTTCGCCGGGACGGTGTCTTGCCCTGGCCGCGACCCGCGTTCGGGGGCAGTCTCGGGCTCGCGTTTCGCCTCGGGATCCGCGGAGGGTTCGCTCCGGTCGCGACCGTTCGGCCGGTCTTGCTCCGTGCCTGGGGTTCGGGACCGCCGCCCGGCTCCGCCCCTGCCGGCGAAACCCGGGCGGTCACCCGGCGCTCCGTCCGGGCCAGCACTGTCGGGCCCTCCGGCCCGCGATTTGGTCCTGGCCCGATCTTCCGGCTTGATATCAAATCTCAGACCGTCGATCAGCACGTAGCGAACCTTGGCGCGCTCTTCGGTGAACGGGGCGGTCATGGCAACGACGTGCCCGAGCTTGCCGGGCTCGAGTGTTCCCAGCCGCCGATCCACCGCGGCGATTGCCGCTGCGCTCCTGGTGAGCCCAGCCAGGGCTTGATCGGCCGTCAAGCCCGCCGACACGAGCTGCCGCACGGCCCCGGGGAACGCGTCGATCCGTTCAATTCCGTCGGTGGCGAACGCCAACGGAACGCCGGCCTTGGCCAGGACCCCTGCCGTCTCGACCAGCTTCTTCCATTCGGATTTCTGGTGGGCCAGCACCTTGAGGGGCTCGTCGCGCTCGGCAGGCGCGCGCTTCTGATACTCTTCTTCGGTGGGGACCTTGGGCTCGACCGGGAAGTTGAGCCGCAGCACGACCGGCACCTTGCCGGCCTTGAGCCGGTCGACGACCTTGGCGGCCTCTTTACCTCCGACGATGACCGCGCTGGTGCCGAACTCTTCGGCGAGGTCGAGTGCCCGGTGGATCTCATCGCGGGTGTTGGCCTCCCACCAGACCGGAAGCTGCTTGGACCGTGCGGACTGAAGGGCCTTGAGGGCGGGATCGAACGGCGGGCGGGGGCCTCCGTGGGCCTGGTAAAACGCCTCGAGCTTGCGGGCGTGGTCGCCGTCGAGCATGGCCTGCCGGAGATGGGCGATCGAGCCCATCAGCACGCGCGGATAGGGGTTCTCGCCGGCTTGCGTGGTCGCGAATCCGCGCCGGCGGTTCTGGCCGGGGCCGGGACCCGGTGTGGGCGTGGGTTGTGCGGGTGCCTGAGCCGCGGCCGGCTCGAACGGAGGCGCCAGGTTGACATGCAGGGCAACCGGTGCGGCCACGATCGTCTCCCGTCGGGGCAGTCCGCTCAAGCTGACCAGAGCGCTCTGGCCGGTTGCGATCGCCCCGGAGGGTGCCGACACCAGATCGGTGAAGCCGAGCCGCCGGCGGGGATCGGCCAGGGCATCGTTCAGGTCGAGCACGCCGGCCACCTCGAATTCGGGCGTCAGCCCCCTGCGGTTATCGGGCGGAGTCGACGAGAGGGGCGCTTCGGCGAGGTCGACCGGACGGCCTTTGCCGGTCGCCGATCGCTCGACCCCGGCGGCCTGGCCGATCGTGGTGTAGAGATCGAGGAAGCCTGGGTAGACCACCAGGCCCTTGCCATCGATCGTCTCTGCGTCGTACGGGACCTTGACGTCCTTGTCGGCGCCGACCGACTCGATCAACCCGCGGCGGACGACGATCGTGCCCGGATCGTAGATCTTGCCGGGCGCGGCGATGATCCTGGCCCCGGTAATCGCGCGGGCGGCCGGATAGAGACCCGAGCCCAGGCTCGACTGGTCGTCGGCCGTGACCCTCGACCAGGCCGCCGGCAGGCTCAGCCCGATCACAACCAGCATGCCGACAACGACCGCAAGGCCACGCGAGCTGGTGCTCGCCCGCTGGATGAGTCTCATGGTTGTGCTTCCCACGTTGGCAATAGTCAAAAAGGGTCGTTCTCGGTCTCGCCTGCACGGCCGCAGCAGGCTGATCCAGGAAGGGCGCCGGGGCACCCAGCGGGAGAAGTCGGGTGCTCCGAATACAGGCGCCGGCGAACCGCCGGTTCGCGTCGCGGCCCTGATTATAAAAGCGTCGCCAGGCGAATGCACGGCCCAAGAGCCGGTTTGATCGGATTCGATGTGCGCCTGACCGGGCCAATCTGTTCGTGCCGCCTCGCCCGAATCATCTCGCAAGCTGTACACAGTTGTTTTCTGAACAGACTCTTCGTCACGGGTTCTCGCTTCACGGCGACGACATGCGTATTTTATTAAAGGACGGATTCGTCGCTGTGCACCGCACGATACAACAAAACCTGCTCCAGAACATGAAATGCCGCTCGTTGCTTCGTCGGAGATTTCGATGACTCCTGGCACGCACTTGAAGACCTACGTTCAGATTTCCGACTTGCATTTTGGTGACATCGATCCGCTTACCTTGGATGCCGTGGCTCCTTCCTACTGGTCCAACTCCGCATGTTTCGACGGGCTCCTGGGACATCACTACGTGGCGCTCCAACGGCTAACGAAATTCTTCCAGGAAATGCAGGCTCGGCAGCAGGCCGAGAAGCGCGAGCCAGCGGAATTGCTGATCACAGGGGACCTGACAAGCACGGGAAAGGTCGGGCAGTTCAATACGGCGGATGACTTTCTCAGGGCGAAGTTGCGTCCGCCCAAGGGTCGGGTTGGGCTTGAGGTCGCGACTTGGCAGCAGAAAGCAATTTCCGGAAACCACGATTACTTCTGTGGCGTCACCAATTGGAGAGGGGGTCCGATCCTGGGTGGGCCGACCTACGGCCTGACGCAGTATTTTCCCAACATGCCGTTCGTCAGTCCCCCGGTGCCGCTGCCGCCCACATCTGCGGTCTTGCGGTTTGTTGGCATCGACACGGACGCGGGCAATTGGCCCTATGGCAGAAACCGCCTGTGGGCTCGAGGCTCGTTTGTAAACCAGCTCACCACCGCCGCGGCGCTATTGGGTCCGCCAAGTGAGCACGAAATCCGTGTGCTGCTTTTGCACCACTCACGCGCCCATCAAACGGGGTACTCGCTCAAGATCGACAAACAATCGCGCTCGGCTCTCGACCGGTTTCTCGTCCAATCTGACATCCCCGTGCTCCTATCGGGACATATACACGTTCCGTTTATCGATCCCATCACTATCACGTCAACCGCCCCGCCACGAGTGATGGACGCGATGGAGGCGCGCTGTGGCACCACAACGCAACGTGATGTTGTGCCCCTGCACTGGTTTAACCTGCTGGGCATCGCTCCAAACCGGAAATGGCCGCCCAACAGCCTGCTCGTCCATCGCCTTTTCGCGGACCGGGGAAAGATCCAGTGGGAGGTGGAGACTTATACTCGAACCACGTTCAAATTCAAAACGTCAGGGCCCGTGGGAAAGCTGGAGGTCTGGCCCCGGCCGCCGTGAGCAATCCGGGCGAGGCTCTCAGCTCAACTGCTTCGTCCCCACCGCCGGTACAAGTTCCCCCCGTCATCGTCGAACCGATCCTCGACGCCCGTGCCTTCGCCACGGCGAGCGTACGTGAGCTGCAAACCCGTTTCGCCGATCGGCAATGCCTGAAGATCAGCGAAGAGAAACGGCTTCAACTGAGCCACCGCCACCAGCCATGGGAGCAGTGACTGCGCGGTCACCAAGGGGCACTCCGACATCTGGATGATCTCTTGCACGAGCAACTGCGGCGGAATGACCTGGTAATCGTCCCAGCGCGGCCATTCCTCCGGTTCGATGGTCAACGGCGCGCGTACCGCCGGGAGATTGCGTAGGGGAGATCCCTGGACGCGAATTCGGACGGCCGGCTCCGGCGCGGCTGGCTGGCGTCTCAGCGCGTCTTCCGCCAAGAACGCTACCGCCTCGGCAGCGTAGTAGACGCTCACCGGGGTAAGACCACGGGCGACCAGCTCTTCCGACTCGGGCCAGGCGGCCCGCACTGCAGGCTGCTCTAACAGATACCTCTGCTGCTCTCCAGACAGACGAGGCACGAGCTCAAACCAATACGACCAGTTCGTGAGTTGCCGGGGCAGGTCTGCTAGTAGGGCTTCCTTGAAAGCCCGGCCGACAGACTTCTCATCGTCGGCACTGGCCTCAAAGAGTTTTGCCCGGACCTCTTGTTCGGCAGGCGAGAGCGGCTCCTCTTTAGCCAGCGCCTCGTGCACGAGCGCTAGCCAGTTGGGATCGATCCGAACCTCACGGATCTCTTCGTCGACGCTACGGTCGGCCTCGTCAAGATAGAGGATCAGCTCATCGGCCCGTTGCCGGACTTCTGCCAGGAGCTGAGTGTTCCCCGGCTCTGAAAGCACTCGTTTTAAGAGCTCGAGCGGATCCTCTCGCACCGGAGACATGGACGAACTCCTTGACCGCGAAGAGTCGCCCCGCTCCAATCGTCGGAGGCGTCCCGCCAGCAGGGCGATAATGCGGGAACGGCTCTCTCGTATCTCATCTGCGCTCCGGTGAAGGTATCCCACGGTCTGACGAACGGTCCGCCCATCCCGCCAGAGGGCCAGGGCGACCTGCCAATCAGACGGGCTGACCACGCCGCGCTCGCCTAAACAGACAACGATCTGGCCCAAGGCCTCAGCCAGAATCTCACGAATGCGGTAACGGGTTACGGCAAACTCGCTCGCCAGCTTTCGCTCGCTCCGGGCGCCGGCATGCAGATAACTGTACAAGACGTCCCGGTCGCGCGGCGCAAGGGTCAGCAACACTTCACGTATGAATTCCGGCGTAGGGCCCGTTCCTTCCATCGGCTGTTCGACTGGATTTACGCTTACGAGATCCGCCAGCCTCGCCGCGTCAACCAGGCAGCTTTGCCAGCGCTTCAGTCGTAAGATCCGCGGCCGCGCGAACCGGACAAATGCCGCAAAGACATACCGATCAAACGGGCCACGCTTGGGGTCGTAGCGCGCCTCGATCCCGGCCCAGGCTTCAGTGAAGAACTCCTGAATCAGGTCCAACCCGTCGGTCAACTGGACCGCGAAGCCCTGCCGGGCCAGGATGGCAAGAGCGCCGAACAACCGCCTCCGGTAGTGGCTGTAGGCCGTTGCCACATCTTGCGTCGTTTCGGCGTCAGGCATCGGACATACCAGGCCGGGCTCGAGGTTAGTGGATGAAGCCAGCAGTGTCCTCCTCTAGAGGTATTGTAGCGAGAGGATCGATCGGTTGATCTTTTTCACGCTTTGTCAGCCGTTTCGTCGTGTCCCGGCGCGTTCGGTCTGATCGGCGATTCCAGAATAATGGTTAATCCGTTGACTGCTAGACAGAATAAGTCGATAGGGCACAACAACTTGCGCAGGATCAGCGTCGAGGGACGGTCGATGCGCTGCGAACCCTGAGGGTTGCGCTCACAGCGATTCGAAGCGTACGTCGTCGATCTGAAATTCGAACTTGCCCGTCTCGGCACCCCCGCCGAAGAAGACTCCCATGAGGCCGGCGGCGTCGCAGCCCTCGAAGTCGGCGAGGGCGAAGCGGTGCTGCTCCCATTCCTTGCCCGCGACGAAGGTCTTGGTCGCCGGCCTGTAGCCGTTGGACTGGGCAAAGACCATGATCGAGCACGACTTGCCATCGCCTTTGGCCCAGAAGGCGATCGCCTTCTTCGCCGAGAGATTCGCCGGTGCAAACGGCGCCGCACCAGGCGAGAACATCGCGCCGGCCCAACGCGGCTGGGGCCTGTCATCGATCGTGCCGCGGACCATGAGCGACCCCTTGCTCTTGCCCGCGCCACCGGAAACGATTTCGAACTCGGCCTTCGATTTGCCGCCGACCAGGCTGTCGGTCGAGATAGCCCAGCCACTGCCAAACGCTGACTTCGCCGTCTCGCCCTCGAAATCGCTGACCAGGCCCTTCTCGGAACCAGCGGGCGCGGGCATCCTCTTGGCCTTGGCGAGCTGCTGGGCTTGCTTCTCGACATTCTTCCGGTAGGCGTCGCGATCGACCGGCCGGCCGTGTTTCCAGACGCCGACAATCTTCCGCGTGGCCTTGATGTCGGCCGTCGGGTCGCCCTCGACGAGCACCAGGTCGGCCAGGAGTCCCGGCGCGACACGGCCGCGGTCGGCCAGCCCGAACCGGGCGGCTGGAAGCGAGGTCGCGGCGGCCAGCGCCTCGGTCGGGGAAAGGCCGGATGCGACGAGCAGCTCCAGTTCGCGATGCACGCTGGCGCCGTGGGCCGTGCCGGGGTTCGGGGCATCGGTCCCGGCCAGGATGGGCACGCCCGCCGCCTTGAGTTTGCGGACCGCGTCCGGTGGAATGCCCAGCGTCCTGGCGGCGTCCGGCCGTTTCGGGAAGCTCGACTTGAGTTCCCGGGCATCGGTCGGCGAGAGATAGGGCGCCAGGGCTGAATCGTCGATCAACGACGCGCCGCTTGCCTTGCCGCCGACCGCCTCCAGGACGGTCAGGGTCGGCATGACGAACGCCTTGGATTTGACCGCGAGCGCGACGAAATCATCGTCGATTGGCTTGTCGAAAAACAGGTGCACGAGGCCGTCAGCACCCTCGGCCAGCGCCTCGCGGGCGTTTTCAAGCGCGTGCACGTGGACGACGGCGAGTTTCTTGCGCGCATGCGTCGCCTTGATCACTGCCGCGAGCGTTTGCCGGCTGAGCGTGGGAAACGAGATCCCGAGTTCGTGGCCGTCGTCGTAAATGAGCTTGATGTAGTCGGACCCTTCGGCGACCCGGGCGGCGACGAACGCCTCGGCGTCCTCGGGCTTGGTGATCGTCGGGATCTTCAGCCCATACTCGGTCCCATGTCCGCCCGGCGCGGTGACGAGTGTGCTGGAGGAGAACAGGTCAGCCCGGTCGAACGCGTTGCCGGCGGCTTGCTCGGATCTCATCCTGGCTGCGAATGCCTGGTCGGTGAACATGTCCAGCTCGGTTGTCACTCCGAAGACGACCGCCTGCCGGAGCTGCTCGGCCGCGTACGCGTGGGTATGGCCGTCGATCAGGCCGGGCAGCAGCGTCTTCCCGTCGCCGCTGATGATCGTGGCACCCGCGGGTGCCTCTACCCCGGGCCCGACCTGGGTGATCAGCCCGTCCTTGACGACGACGGTCGTCGCGGGCACGACCTGGGATCCGTCGAATACGCGCACCCGCTTCAGCACAAAGGTATCTTGCGCCGCGCCGCGGTCGGGCCAGCCAGAGGCCAGCCCAGCGCCAAAACCAAGGCGAATGCCGAAGCCACGTTACGCAAACGGTAAGCCCGGTACATTTCGGAATCGTCCTCTCAGTTCGGGACCAATCGATCGACCTGCGAAGGGATTCGCCACCGGTGCGACGATATTCCATGCGTCGCTCTAGACCCCAACCAAGCGTGATTTAAAGTTCGCCTGGAGCGATTTTTGGAAAAAAGCTCGAAAACCTCGCAGGTTTTTGGAATAATGTAGCTGAAATCACATGATCACTATTCCAGAACAAGGAGGCTTTCGAGTGAGTGCTACTGTCCGAAAAAAGCGTGTGGCACGCAAGAAGAGAATCTTCCAAGAGGGTCGACGGCGAATCAAGAAACGGCTGGACAACTCGCCCGGCCCCGAGCGGTCTGTGCCTATGATGACCGCGACGAATATCCAGTACGAGTATGCCGATCGCGTCCGGGGCCTCAGTGCCGGCGGAATTGGAGCCATTCTGCTGCTGGCCCAGAAGATTGGACTGGTCAGGGACATCGACCGCAACCTTCACCTCCTCAAGCAGCATCGGCCGTACCACGAATCCGACCATGTCCTGAACATTGCCTTCAACAGCCTCGCCGGCGGAGAACGGATCGAGCACCTGGAGTTGCGGCGCAATGATGAGGTCTATCTCGAGGCACTCGGGGCCACGCGGATTCCCGACCCAACGACGGCCGGGGATTTTTGCCGCCGCTTTTTCGAGACTGATGTCCTGAACCTTATGGACATTTTCAATGAGTCACGACTGCGAGTCTGGTCTTCTCAGCCGCCCGAGTTCTTCGAGGAGGCGGTCATCGAGGCCGATGGCAGCATCGTGCCCAGTGATGCCGAGTGCAAGGAAGGGATGGATTTCACCTACGACGGCCAATATGGCTACCATCCGCTCTTGGTCTCGCTGGCCAACACGGCTGAACCGTTGTTCCTGTTCAACCGGAGCGGCAATCGCCCCTCGCAGGAGCGGGCGGACATCTTCCTGGACAAGGCCGTCGCACTTTGCCGTCGAGCCGGCTTCCGCAAGATTCTGATGCGGGGGGACACCAAATTCGCCCAGACCAGGTATCTCGATCGGTGGGATGATGCGGGCGACATCCGCTTTATTTTCGGATACGCCGCGTCCGATGGCCTCAAGACGGAAGCCGATGGGCTGCCGGCCAATTCGTACCGGCTTCTCAGACGACCGCCACAGTACCGGATCAAGACCACGCCGCGCGAGAAGCCCGAGCGGTTCAAACCCGAGCTTGTCCGCGAGCGAGGGTACGAGAATATCCACCTGCTCGAGGAGATGGTCGCGGAGTTCGAATATCGGCCGACTGCGTGCAGAAAGAATTACCGAATGATCGTTCTTCGCAAGCGGGTGCAGGTCGACAAGGGGCAGATGCGACTGTTCGAAGAATATCGCTACTTCTTTTACATCACCAATGATCGCGAGATGACCGCGGAGGAGATCGTCTTCTCGGCGAACGATCGCTGCGACCAGGAAAACCTGATCGCCCAGCTCAAAAACGGCGTGCGAGCGCTGACGACGCCCGTCGATAACCTGGTCAGTAACTGGGCGTACATGGTGATGGGGTCGTTAGCGTGGAGCCTCAAGGCCTGGCAGCGCCCTACTGGTTCCCGTGTCGCCTCGGCATCAGGTCAAGCACGAGGCCGAGAAACGGACGCTGATGAGGATGGAGTTCGCCACATACCGTGCGGCATTTATCCAGATGCCCTGCCAGATCGTGCGGGGCGGACGACGCTTGCTTTACCGACTGCTATCATGGAATCCATGGCAGGGGGTTTTCCTGCGATTGGTCGAGCGGCTGCACGAATGCTGGCTATGCTGAACGGCGAGCGGATGAAGTCGGGGTCCGGATGCCCCGATCCGTGTGGGCCACTAACAGAGAAAGCGGGTGAGGGATGTCGGAGACTCAGTCGGGGCGGTATCAGGGGCAGACGTCCCCTGAGCCGTAGAAGGTACGTCCTGGACCAATGAAGTGATCACATAACAGTAAGCTAATTTCGCTTTTTTTTTCTTACGCTTGTTTTGGGTCTAGAACGTTGACGCAAGTTTCCGAGTGTAACCACAGAATACAGCGGGTATACAGGTCCTCAGCGCCAGCGTCTTCGGTCAGCCCCACCGGCTCAGATACCAGTCGTAGTATCGCTTGTGCTCTGCCTCATTCCGCCCGCGCACGTCCTCCTGCCATTCCGTGACGTCGCATTCGGCCCAATCCGCCAGCACGTCGATCAGGTAGTCAAGCGCGATCGCCCGCACGTGGAGGTCCATGCGCAAGGCGTACAGCCCGTCGCCCTCGCCGCCGAGCAGATCGCGCCAGTCCTTGCCTTGCGAATGGACCAAGGGCCAGACGAGTGTCGCGAGATCCTCAGCTTCGTCGCCCACGGCCAGGCTGTCCCAGTCCAGGACCCACCAGCAACCGTCGGCCTGGACCAGCACGTTGTTGGGCCAGAGATCCCAGTGGCACGGCGAGCATGTCGCACCGTCGAACGCCGCGTTCCCGTCGGCCAGAGCGAGGACCTGACGGGACTCTCTCTCCATCCATGACAATCGGGCGTCGGTGACGAACGCCGGGCGACTCGCGGTCACGGTCTTCAAGTCCTCCTCGAACTGCTCGCGGTAGCGCACCTCCCAGCACTGCCGGTAGCTTCTGGCTCCGTCGCCGAGTCGAGCGGCGAGCCGGCCGTCGTTGTGAAGCTGTACCAGCAAATCCCGCAGGTCGTGAAGCAATCCAGGATGTGCGGCAGTGTCCCACGTGTGGCCGTCGATGTGCTCGAACACAAGCCCCGCGCAAGACGTACCGGGCAGGTCCACCCACGCCAGCACCTTCGGGGCGCGGTAGTCGCTCTCTAGCAAGTCGTGGACGGCCAGCCATCGCTCCAAGTCGGCGCGATCGGCTGCAAGCTTCACGTGAACCGATCGCGTGCCGTCGCCGACACGATACGAGTATGAGCCGAAGCCGCCCCAATTCAGCACTCGCGTGGCCGTCACCGACCCGGCGTCGAGCTGGAACCTTCCAGCCTGGGCTTGGAAATATCTCACGACGTGATGTTGCAGCGCGACGCCCGTCATCATTTGATCCGAACAGGGTAGAGAACGAACGCCGGAGCCAAGACCGTCTTGATTTGCCGGCTGCGCGGCTGCAATAGCATACAAGAATTGACGACTGGAATACCGGAGCCCGGCCTGACTGGCGCGGGGACGGTGGCTCGAGCGCGCCGCCCTTTGAATGCCCGCCTCCACTCCATTGCGAGCTCATTCCATGAATCCGCATCCGGCTCACCCCGATTGCCGCTCTCGCCGTGATTTCCTGCGCAAGGCCATCGGCGTTTCCGCGGCCGGCTTTGCCTTTCCCACGATCGTACCGGGGACAGCCCTCGGCCTATCGGGCGCGGTCGCGGCCAGCAATCGGATCACGCTGGGAGTGATCGGAACGGGCAACCAGGGCTTCAACGACATCGATTCGTTCCTGCACGACGACCGGGTGCAGATCGTCGCCGTGTGCGACGCGAACCGCGAAAGCCCCGGATACTGGGACGGCAAGGTCGGCGGTCGTGAGCCTGCGCGGCGGCGGGTCGAGTCGCATTACGAGAAGCAATCCAAGGCCGGGTCGTACCGCGGCTGCGCCGCGCACGTTGACTTCCGGGAAGTCCTCGGGCGAATAGATATCGACGCGGTCGAGATCTGCACTCCCGACCACTGGCACGCGCTCATGGTCGTCGAGGCGTGCCGGGCCGGCAAGGACATCTATTGCCAGAAGCCGCTCTCGCTCACTGTCGCGGAAGGCCGGGTGATGAGCTATGCCGTCAATCGATCGCACGTGGTCTTCCAGACCGGCAGCCAGCAGCGCTCCGACGAGCGGTTTCGGCGGGCAGCCGAGCTGGTCCAAAACGGCCGGATCGGCGACCTCCGCACGGTCAAGGTCGGTATGCCGGCCGGCCGCACCGACTACGCCAAGACCGCAGCCTACAAGAAGCCGGCGCTGCCACCCGAGGGATTTGAGTACGACCTGTGGCTCGGGCCAGCCCCCAAGGCGCCCTATGCGAGGGCGCGGTGCCACGTCAATTTCCGGTGGATCTACGACTACTCCGGCGGCCAGGTGACCGACTGGGGCGGCCACCATCCCGACTGTGCGCAGTGGGGCATGGGGACCGAGATGACCGGCCCGATCGAGATCAGGAACGCTGCCGGCGTTTTCCCTCCCGACGAGCTCTGGAATACCGCCACGGAATACTCGTTCGAGGCCGTTTACGATAACGGCGTCGTCATGATCGTCTCGAACAAGGAAAAAATGGGAGTCACTTTCCAGGGCACCAAGGGCTCGATCTACGTCGCCCGCGGCAAGCTCGAAGCCGACCCCAAAACGCTGCTCGATTCCCAGATCGGGCCCGACGAGATTCACCTGTACAAGAGCGACGATCACTTCCGCAATTTCATCGACTGCGTCATCTCGCGGCAGCCCACGGCCGCGCCGGTTGAGGTGGCCCACCGATCGATCACGATCTGCCACCTGGGCAATATCGCGATGCGCCTCAGACGAGACAAGCTGCGCTGGGACCCCAGGACCGAGCAGATCATCGGTGATGATGAGGCCGCCAGGATGCTGAGCCGTCCGTACCGCGCACCCTGGGCGCTCGGCGCCTTCTGAACAGGAATCTCCCCGGGGAAAGGACTTCGTGAATGCCGCTCAAGAAAGTCGCTGTGATCTTTCCGGGCCGGCACGCCCAGCCTGGTTCGCCGCCGGATGCCCGGCCCGGCCGGCGCCGGGCCTTTGCCCGGCCCTCGTTCGAGGTCCTCGAGCACCGGCTCGTGTTGAGCACGTATACGTGGACGGCACTGGGAGACGGGACGACCTGGACCGATCCCATGAACTGGGCGCACTATGACCCGATCCTGAAGGCGCAAGAGCCGGGCGTTCCCGTTGCTTATTCCGACGTGGTGTTCCCGGCGATCTCCTTCCTACCCAAGAACAGCACGACCACGATCGATTTTAACTTCACGTATCTCTACATGCCGCTCAACTCGCTCACGATCAGCGATTCCTACACCTTTGACGGCAACCCGCTCACGATCGACCAGTCGCTTTCCGTATCGAATTCGTACACGACAGCTCCCGGAGGCACCGTCGCGACCATCCTGCTCGCCGGTTTGAAACTGGCCCCGGGCGCGACGATCTCGACCCAGACCGGGAGCACCCTCATTCTCGGCAGCGCGACCGCTCCGACCGGGCTTCAGCTCACCCTGCAGGGAAGTCTGACCAAGGTGGGAGGCGGGCAACTCGTGATCGATACCTCGAGCGTCTTCTATCCCACCACGCCGACTGTGCTTCCTGTGCCAGTGACGATTGGCGGGGGTTCGATCACGCTCGGCGTCAGCGTCTCGCTCACGGCGGTCAACATCCAGATCGGCTCCACGGCGAGTCTCAATATCGCCGATGACGTCTCGGCCACGCTTCGCTCATTCACGGGAACGGGCCTGGTCGATCTCGAAGGTACGACGACCACGGACGACACGACCAGCCTGACGATTCGCGTTCCCAATGCCACGACCGACGTGTTCGGCGGGTTCATCGACGGCATCGGGCAGTTTATCGCGGGAGGCTACGGAACGCTCACGACCGGAACCATCGACTTCGGCGGTGCCGGCTCGATCGAAGCGGAATATGGCACGCTCGACGTGAACGGCTCGATCAGCGCGGGAGCCCTGCAGGTCAGTCCCATTGCAACATTCGGCGGGCTCGGGAGCTGGTCGTTCTCCGGGGCCGTCGTCTTTCAGGCCGGCGCAACCTTTCTCGTCACGCTGGACGGACTGGCGCCCGGCACCCAGTACACCCAGCTCGTCGACACAAACACGACCAGCGGAGTCAACCTGGGCAACAGCACGCTGGCGGCCTCGATCGGCTATCAGTACGAGGATGGAGATGAATTCACGATCATCTCCGCCCCCGTCATTCAGAACGGCTTCCAGAACGTGGTCGGCGGCCGCACGGTCATCGGGGGGAGTGTCCCGTTCGCGGTCAGCTCAGGCGCCGCCTCGGTGGCAATCGCCCCGCTTCAATCGGTGACGACGACCGGGCTGGGCAGCTCGATCAACCCCAGTCATCCCGGCGCGCCGGTCACGTTCACGGCGACCGTGAACACCAGGACCGCGCCGGTCACGTCCGGAACAGTCAGCTTTTTGCAAGGGACGACCGTCCTCGGGACCGTGCCAGTCAGCGGAGGGACCGCTTCGCTCACGACGACCGGGCTGCCGCTGGGGACCTCGGCAATCTCCGCGGTCTTTAGCGGTGCCGGGCCTGATCTGGCTTCGACCAGCCCGACCATGGCTCAATCGGTTGTTCCCTACAGCACCGTGACGAGCGTCGTCAGCGCGGCCAACCCGACAGCTTTCGGCCAGCCGGTGATCTTGACCGCGATGGTCGACAGTCCGGCCGGTCCAATCACCTCCGGAACGGTCACATTCCGGCGCGGCAGCCAGACGCTCGGCACCGCTCTGCTCAATGACTCGGGCGCCGCGAGCCTGACCGTCGCGACATTGCCGGTGGGGGTCGCCCGGATTCAGGCCATTTACAATGGGTCCCCGGGATTCCTGTCGTCCGTCAGTCCGATCATCAAGCAATCGGTCACGCGCATCGGGACGGTGACGATCGGCAGCATCACCCCGATGACCGAGCCGAACGGCAGCCAGCGGTACATCCTGGTTGCGTCGGTCACGACCGGCGGCGAATCCGCGGCCACGCCCACGGGGACCGTGATCTTTCGACGGAACGGTGCGATTGTTGGTAAAGCCAAGCTCAAGAACGGCACCGCCGTGCTCGTTCTGGGCCGGAAGGCCCGGCCTCATGGCAAGTTTGTCGTCGCGTTCCAGCGGAGTGCGGAGTTCCTGGCCAGCAAGTCGCTTTCCTTTACCTTGACTGGCTGAGCCCGGTGTTCGAAGACGGATGCGGCGCGGGGATGGCATCCCAGAGCTTGATCGTGCCGTCGGCACTCGCCGAAGCGAGCTGCCCGCCGTCGGGTCGAAAGGCGACGGCGCACACTCCCATGGTGTGGCCTGGCAAATCGAGCGTCTCCATTCCTGTGCTCATGTCCCACATTTTCAGCTCTTGCTCGGGAGCGACCGCGGCGGGCGAGCCTGCCCCCGACGCCAGCCGCCTGCCATCCGGGCTGAAGGCGACGCTTTGAACGGCATGCGTGTGCCCGCTCAGGGTCTGAAGAAGCGCCCCGTCATCGGAGTTCCAGATCCGGATGGTTGCGTCCTCCGATCCCGATGCGAGCACGCGCCCATCGCCGCGATAGGCCAAGCCGCGAATCGGACCGATATGCCCGCGAAGCTGCCGCAGCAATTGCCCCGACTTGACATCCCACTCGAAAATCGCCGCCGCCGTGACGCCCTCGGCGATCCGATAACTGCCGGCAATGTCTTGTCCCACGGCCAGGCGTGAACCATCCGGGTTGAATGCGATCGCGGAGAACGGCTGTTCTCCACTCCGAAGCTCCGGGAGGGCGCGCTTCTCGAGTACGTCCCACATCGGCACCACGCCGGCCTGGGCGCTGGCAAGCGCGAGCGTACGATTGTCGGGCGCAAACGCGAGCCGCGTGAAGTCGCTGGTGGACGCCGGGAACGTGGCGTGAACGGCGCCGGTCATCGTGTCCCAGATCAAAACCTGCTTGGGCTTGATCGCCCCGGCGACGAAACGGCCGTCGGCGCTGGCCGCCACGGCGACCACCGAACCCTTCGGGGTCGCGAACGTCGCGGTTGCGGTTCCCGATACAATGTCCCAGATCTTGACCGTCCCGTCCCAGCTCGAGGTTGCCAGACGATCGCCCCGGCCGACATAAGCGAAATCCGAGACCCAGCGGCCGTGGCCCGTCAGAGTCACCGCCTCTTGTCCGAACTTCGCGTCCCACACCGAGACCGTTCGGTCTTTTGCCGCCACCCCCAGAAGCCTGCCATCCGTGCTATAAACCAGTTCGCTCACGAACTCGTTTCGTGTGCCCGTGAGCCGGTGTTGCTCACTCGTCAGGCGAGCGTCCCAGAGATGGACGATGCCATCCATCAGCCCGGCGATCGCCAGTTGCTGTCCGTCGGGGCTCGGAATCAGGAAGGACGGGTTCCACGAGAGCTTGTCTCGCGTCGCCAGCACGCTCCGGTCGGCGACCTTCCAGAGCATCAGGCGACCCCCGCTGGTTCCGTCGGCGGCAATCATCGCACCGCCCTGAACCACGTTGTTTCCCCCAGCGCAGAACGCCGGCATCCCGCCCGCGAACCCAGGGTCTGCGCCGAACGGATCGCTCTCGCGCCCGCTGGCGAGGTCGATCAGTTTGAGGCCCCTGTCCAGAAGCCCCGAGAACGCGATTGTTTGACCGTCCGGGCTGAATGCCATGAAACCCGGGGTCTTGGGACGTTCGAAGACACGGCGTCCCGAACGCAGCTCCCAGACGCTGATGCCGTCGCTGAGATAATCTTTTGGCTTCATCGAGCTCGCAGCCAGCATCTTGCCGTCAGGACTGAACCGAAGTGTGCCGGTCAGCTCGCCGCCGGTCTCTATGGTTCTGAGCGACTGACCGGTTGCGCGGTCCCGGATTTGAATGCGCCCTCCCGAAAGTCCCAGGGCGACTCGAGCGAGCGCTTGATCGAATACCGCGCCCGTGACCTTCGTCCCGGCTTCGAGTCGAAAGAGATCACGGGTCGCACCGCCGGAGAGCGGGTGCGCCGACACCCGTCCATCTGCCTCGACCGTCAGGACCTCTGCGCGTCGTGCGTCGATTCCGAGCCCGACGACGTCTGCGGTGAAGCCGGTCAAGCGTGCGCGACCCTCGGCGCGCTTCTGCCAGTAGTACCACTCGAATCCTCGGAGGTTTTCCAAGGGCGATCCGGGCCCGTACCTGCCGAGCTTCTCCCAGAATAGCCCTATCTTCCCTTCGTCCCAGGCGCGCTCGACCTCTCTCATATTGAATACGTACAACCGCGCCTGGGCATCGTTGTGCTGCTCTTCTACCGTCCGCAGGGCCGTTTCGGTCTGGCTCTTTTCCTTGCGCAATTCCTGAGCGCTTTTGTATTCCCGCACGCCCAGCAAGCTCGACAGCCCGACAACCGAGAAGAGGCCAGCCACGGCTGCGCTCAGGGCGGCCGCCAGCTTCGGATTACGGTTGCACCATCGCCACGTTCGCTCGAGGGCACCCACGGGCCGCGCGGTGACCGGCTCGCCCGCCAGGAACCGCCGTAGGTCTTCTTCCAGAGCGGCCGCGGAGGCATAGCGCTTGCCGGGTTCCTTTTCCAGACACTTGAGGCAAACGGTCTCGATGTCGCGCGGAATCGTCGCGTTGAGCCGCCGCGGTGGAACGGGCTCGTCGCTGATGACCTGGAGCACGGTGTCCATCGCCGTCGCTGCCTGAAACGGCGGCCGGCCAGTGACCAGCGCATACAGGGTCGCTCCCAACGCATAGACGTCGGAAGCCGGCCCGACGTCGCCGCGCTTGCCTCCCGCTTGCTCGGGCGGCATGAAGCTCGGCGTCCCCATGATCTGCCCGGAGCCGGTCAGTCCGCTGTCGCCCTGCACCTTTTTCGCCAGTCCGAAGTCCGTGACCCGAGGGTTGCCGTTCTGGTCGAGCAGGATATTGGCCGGCTTCAGGTCGCGGTGAATCACGCCCCGCTGGTGGGCGAATTCGATCGATTCGCTCACGCGGCGCATGAGCTCCGCGGCTTGTCGCGCGGGGAGCGGTCCCTCGGTCAGGCGCTGAGACAGGCTTTTGCCCTCGACGAAGCCCATCGAGAAGTAATGCTGGCCCTCGTGCTGGCCAACCTCGAAGATGGGGACGATGCCCGGGTGGTCGAGATTGGCGGCGGCCTCGGCCTCGGTATAGAACCGCTTGATATCGGTGTCGTCGGCGAGCTGTCCTGCCAGGATCATCTTGAGCGCGACCTTGCGGTTCAAGCTCACCTGCCGCGCCTCGAAAACAACACCCATGCCGCCGCGAGCCAGCTCGCGGATGATCTCGTAGTCCCCGAAGTAGCGCACGTGGGTGAGAGACGCGGGGCGCCTCGCGCCCTTCGCGCGGACCCGAGATCAACCGTGGCGTCATCGCGCGGAGGACGCGTTGGCTCGTCGTGAGGTGACGTTGCAGGGCCGGTTGGAGCGGCGTCGTCCTGCGGCTGGCGCGGAGCCATGGTCGGAGCCTCGGCGACCGCCCTGGCCTGCTTCCCCGCGCCAGGCTGATCGCCTTCACTCCGCTCTGGCATACGCAGCTCGCCCACGAGCGCCAGAAGCTCGGCCCGCAGCGCAGGCCGGCCTTCCGCGGCGATCTCGCCGAGGTAGTCGTCAATCGCCGGGCAATGGCCGTCGCGCCAATCAGCCTCGAACCGGCGGCAAACCGCTTCGATCGCGCGCACCAGATCAAGGTCCAAACCGTCCAGATGCTGGCTGGGTCGCTCGTTCATCCTCTTCGACTCCTTGCTGCCACGCACGCGGGCCGCTGGTTGATCGCTGCGCGCCAGATCCCGACGGCCGCTCTCGCGCTGCGCCCTTGATCAGGGCCTCATGGGAAGACATGGCCATTTTGCCGGCGATTGTGCCATCGACCGCGTGATCGGCGACAAGGTCGGCGGCTCACGCCTTGTCCCCCCTTTCGCACCGAGCGGCCGGCGGTTAGACTCGGCATGGGAATGACACACCAAGGCGCCGGAGGCACCGCACCTGCCCCCCCTCCGGCCGGGTCGCATCATGCACGAGGAGCCGACACGATGATCGTCCGCACCCACAATCGTCGCGAATTCCTGCGCGTTTCGGCGACGAGCCCAGCGCTTGCCCCCTTCCTTTTCCCCTTCGGCCGCACGATGGCCGCGGACATCCCGGCCAAGAACGACCGGCCGCGCCTCGGGCTGATCGGAGCCGGCGGCCAAGGCTCCGGAGACGCACGAGGCGCCGCGCATCACGGCGATTTTCTGGCGATCTGCGACGTTGACAAGGGGCACGCTGAAAAGGCCAGGAAGGACAGCCGCATCGGCAAGGGCAAGGCCGAGGTTTGCGAAGACTACCGCAAGGTCCTCGACCGGAAGGACATCGACGCCGTGATCATCGGCACGCCCGACCACTGGCACACCAAGATCTGCATCGACGCCATGCACGCGGGCAAGGACATCTACTGCGAAAAACCGCTCACCCTCACGATCGACGAGGGCAAGAAGATCGGCGAGGTCGCCAAGGAGACCAGGCGGGTGGTGCAGGTCGGCACGCAGCAGCGCAGCGACCACAACCGCGTGTTTCTGCTCGCCGTCGCCATGGTCCGCGCCGGCCGGATCGGCAAGATCAGGAAGGTCACGGCATCGATCGGCGGCGGCCCGACAGGCGGCCCGTTCCCAGCAACCAATCCCCCGGCGGACCTGAACTGGGACATGTGGCTGGGCCAGTCTCCCCAGGTCCCCTACCGCAAACAACGCTGCCACGCCGACTTCCGCTGGTGGTACGAATACTCCGGGGGCAAGCTCACCGACTGGGGCGCCCACCATGTTGACATCGGCCAGTGGGCGATCGGCATGGAGAACTCCGGCCCGAACACGATCGAGGTCGTCAAGGGTGTGCTGCCCGTCGAGTTCAAGGCCGGCTACGCGGCCGTCGACGATCGATTCAACACCGCGACCGAGTTCCTCATTCGTGCCCGGTTCGCCGGTGGCATCGTCATGGACATCCGGCACGACCGGGAGAACGGCGTGAGATTCGAGGGCACCAGCGGCCACATCTTCGTCACCCGCGACCGTATCGACCTGGACGGCGGCGCGGTCGATGCGCTCTTCAAGAACCCGGTGCCCGAGTCCATGCTCAAAGAGCTGCGCAAGGGCAAGCCGGTCGACGGCCACATGGCGAACTTCTTCGAATGCATCCGCGACCGCTCGGTGCCCGTCTCCGACGTCTGGACGCATCACCGCGCGCTCACCACCTGCCACCTGGCCAACATCGCGATGCGACTGGGCCGCCAGAAGCTCACCTGGGACCCGGTCAAGGAGGAAATCGTCGGCGACACCGAAGCCAATTCCTTCCAGACTCGTCCGCAGCGGTCGCCCTATCAGATCGGCTGAGAGCAAACGCCCCTGATCCGGCTCCCGGTATCCGCGGGTCCTCGTTTTGTTCATCGGTCTTGTTCATCGATGCTCAAGAGGAAGATGGACCTGCCCCGTTCGCGTGGGGCAGGAGGCGGCTACCGGGACTGCCGGCCGACGTCCCAGCGCGGCTGGTCGCGCCGCGTTACAGAGCGGCTGTGTAGCCGCCATCAACCGGGATGGCGACCCCCGTCACGTAATCGCTGGCCGCGCTCGCGAGCCACACCGCTGTGCCCGCCATGTCAATCGGCTTTGCCCATCGTCCCACCGCGATTCGCGCGAGCACGCGCTCGTGGAGGCCGGGGATCTGCTCGCGGGCCTTTTCTGTCAGCTCGGTGTCAAACCAACCGGGCAAGATGGCGTTGACCTGAATGTTGTCCTGTGCCCACGCCAGCGCCAGGCTCTTGGTCAACTGCACGATGCCGCCCTTGGTCGACGCATAGGCTGCGGCAAACGCGGCCCCGAAGATCGACGTCATGCTGCCGATATTGATGATCTTGCCGCCGCCTGAGTGCTTCATTGCGGGGTACACCGCCTTTGACATCAAGAAGGCACTCGACAGGTTGACGTTCAAGACGGTCTGCCAATCCTCGAACGAGAGGTCTTGCGGCTGCTTGCGCACGTTGATGCCGGCGTTATTGAAGAGAATATCGACACGCTTAAAGTGATTCCGGACCTCGGAGACCGCGCGTTCCACGTCTTCGGGGCGGGACACGTCGGCGGTCACGACGAGCGTGCGCACGCCGGTCTGGTCCTCAAGAAGCTTGGCGGCCGACCGGGATTTCTCGGCGTTCCGGCCCAGGACCACGATATCCGCCCCGGCCTGGGCCAGGCCCTGGGCCATCCCCAGGCCGATGCCGCCGTTGCCGCCGGTGACAATGGCGACTTTGCCGCTCAGGTCGAAGAGCTTCACAGATTCCTCCGTTGTCTTCTGGCTCGTTTTTCGTTTCGCGAGCAGGCGTCAATCCCACTTGAGGATCGCGCCGGTATCGGCACTGGTGGCCATCTTCGCGTAGCGGGCGAGGTAGCTCGAAGTGATCTTGGACTTCGGGGCCGACCAGGCCGCGCGGCGATCGCTCAGCTCTTGGTCCGAAAGCCGGACGGACAGGACCCCCTTGGGGATGTCGATATCGATGACATCTCCGTTTCTCAAGAGTGCGATCGGCCCGCCGACGGCGGCCTCCGGGCTAACGTGGCCGATCGAGGCACCCGCGGTCCCGCCGGAGAACCGGCCGTCGGTGACCAGGGCACACTTGTCGCCCAAGCCAACGCCCTTGATCGCCGTGGTGGGGGCGAGCATCTCCTGCATTCCCGGGCCGCCTTTGGGCCCTTCGTAACGGATGACCACGACGTCGCCGGCCTTGACCTTGCCGAAGACGATCCCGTTGTAGGCGTCGATCTCGCTGTCGAAGATCGCCGCCGGACCGCTGAACGCGAGCATCTTCGGGCTGACGCCGGCGGTCTTGACGACCGCTCCCTTGGGAGCGAGATTGCCCGAGAGCATGGTCAGGCCGCCGGTCTGGGAATAGGCGTTTTCGACCGTCCGGATCACGTCGTACGGGTCAAATCCATCGTCGCAGCCGTCCCCGCTCGGTGGCGATGTGCCGGGGTCATTCGCGGTAGACTCATCATGTCCCGTTTCTCCTTCCGCTTCGAGCAAAGCGAGGCCGGCGACCCGCGAGCGAGCGTCGGCCGCCACACTGGGGACCGTCCATGCCTGGTTGGAGCGCTCGCCGCCGGCACGGACTTGAGTCAGCAGCCGGGCGGCAGGCGCGGCTTTTTGCCCGCGCACATCGTACTCCGCGATGTTCTCGCCCAGAGTCTTCCCGGTCACGGTGAGACACGAAAGGTCGAGGAGGCCCGGGCAGCCGCGAGCCACTTCACCCAGGATCGTGTGGATTCCGCCGGCTCTCGCCACGTCTTCCACGTGATAGCGGCTCGACGGACTGACCTTGCAGAGACTCGGCGTCTTCTTGCTGAGCTCATCGATCCGCTCGAGTGAAAACGGTACACCGGCCTCGTGGGCTATGGCCAGGATATGCAGGACGGTATTGGTGCTCCCTCCCATGGCCATGTCGAGGATCATGGCGTTATCGAACGCAGCCGCACTGGCGATCTCGCGGGGCAAAAGCCCGTGGCCGGCCCCTTTGCGGCCGAACTCTCTGGCCATGGCGACGATCCGCCGGGCCGCCCGCTCGTACAGCGTCTTGCGATCGGCCGAGGTGGCCAGGATCGTGCCGTTGCCCGGAAGTGCCATGCCGATCGCCTCAGCCAGGCAGTTCATGCTGTTGGCTGTGAACATCCCCGAGCAGCTTCCGCAGGTCGGGCAAGCCGCTTTTTCGATCTCATCAAGCGCTTCGGCGGATAATTGGCCGTTCTGCTTCTGCACGCCCGCAACGAAGGCGTCGATCAGGTCGACGGTTTTGCCGGATGCCGTGCGGCCGGCCTCCATGGGGCCTCCCGAGACGAAGATCGTCGGGACATTCACCCGCATCGCCCCCATGAACATGCCGGGCACGATCTTGTCGCAGTTCGGGATGCAGATCATGGCGTCGAAGCAGTGCGCCTGGATCATGGTCTCGACGCTGTCGGCGATCAACTCCCGCGATGGCAGCGAGTACTTCATGCCATCGTGACCCATGGCGATGCCGTCGTCGACGCCGATCGTGTTGAACAGAAACGGCATTCCTCCGGCCGCGCGGATGCACTCCTTCACGTAGTTGCCGACCGCTTGAAGATGGACGTGCCCCGGAATGATGTCGACGTGGCTGTTGCAGATGGCGATGAAGGGTTTGTCCCAGTCGGCTTCGCCAACGCCGGTCGCTCTCAGCAGGCTGCGATGGGCAGCGCGGGCGTCACCTCGTTTGATCGTGTCAGAACGCATGATGCGACTCCCGGATCGGGTTGGCCTCGGATGCGGCAAAAGGATGATCGCGCGGCGGTAGGGACCGTGGTGTTGCCTCGGGCCGGCGCAGTGCGACGGCCTTCCGCGGGGCCCAAGCTCTTCAATGCCTCAGGCCATCGTAGCAGACTGGAGCGTCCGGTCCAAGCGGCGGAGGCTTGTGCAATGAGCGGACGTCGCGCGGGGTCTCTTCGGCCGGTTAGCGAGGATTCGCATCGCTAACTCAATAACTACTTTGACCTTAAACATACTTCCCGGTATCCTTTTTCGCACGGCCTGGCGTAGAATCAACCGTGCATTCGTCACTCGGATCGCGATGAATCGCGCAGGGACGCTATCTGCTTGACTGCAAGTCCGGCGTCAGCGCCCGGTGTCTGGAGTCATCATGCATCAGCACAAATGTTCGTTGTGCGGAACGATGTGGCAGCATGGGGCGGAATGGGACAGAGACATGCTGGCCCATGAATGCCCAGTCTGTGGCTGCCACCAGTTTCGCGTCTTCAGGGTAAAGGGCGGGCAGACCGCAGCTCTGCCGGAGCAAACCTACGACAATTTGGTGGAGGCCTTCGCTAGTGCCGACCCGTTTGTCCGGTCAACAACGCTGTTTTCCTTGAACGTTGGTGATCGGGCAGCGCGCGGCGTTCTGCCCAACCTGGCAACGATGGCCACGGCTGACCCGGAAGCCATGGTGCGGTTGGCGGCTGTCGAAACCTTGCGTCGCTTTGGGGCCGATGGAGCTGCGGCGCTACCTGCCCTCGCCCAAGCACTTGCCGACCGGCATCCGGAGGTTCGACGTGCGGCCGCGCTCACGTTGGGCGATCTTGGCACCGCGGCGCAGGCGCCTTGACCGCGCTGACGGGCCGTCTAAGCGACAACCATCCGCGCGTTCGAACTGTAGTTGCCGCGGCTTTGGCAAAGATTCGACCGATGACCGGCGTTTGGCAGATCACCGTAGGTCAGGGGTAGCCTCACGCCAGGCGCTTTGCCCCGCACCTCGTGCAATGAACAAAAAGCAAGTGACCGTGGCCGTGAAGGTCACGCTCCGGCCGTAGACGACCGTGGACGACGACATCGTCACCGTGGTCGAGGTCGGATCTCGGTGACCGTCTGCACGAGAACCACGGACGTGCTGGCGGCGAAGCTGCTGCTCCCGTTGTATCTGACCATAATGGAATTTGTGCCCACGCCGAGGGCGAACGCCGAGGTCGTGTATCTGGCCTTGCCCCGTCTCAAGTGGGCGGTGTGCAGGACCCTCGTGCCATCGAAGAACGTGACCGTTCCAGTGGGCTTGCCGGACCCGTTCACGACCGATGTGATGGTGGCGGTGAAGGTCACCTTATGTCCATATACCGAAGGATTGTGTTTCGAAGTCACGGTGCTAGTGGTTGCGCCCACGTTCCAGGTGAAGTTCTGCTTGGCGCTCGCCCCCTGGCCGTCGCCAGCAGTGACTGAGACGGCATAGGCGCCGGGCGCCGCGGAAATCTTGCCACTGATCAGGCCCGAAGGGGTGTTGATCGACAGGCCCGATGGCAGGCCGGTGGCCGAATAGATCCAGGTGTCGCTGCTGGGCAAGCCGCTGGTCTGAATCTGCAGCGATGCCGATTTGCCAACCACGCCGTTTTGCGTCCCTGGATTAGTCACCAACAGGGTGGACACGTTCCAGGTGAAGCTCTGGCTGGCGCTCGCGCCTTGGCCGTCGCTGGCCGTGACCGAGACCGAGTAGGCATTCGCCGAGCCAGTGATCGTGCCGCCGATCTGGCCCGAGCTCGTGTTGATGGAGAGGCCCGACGGCAAGCCGGTGGCTGCGTAGGTCCACGAATCGCCGCTGGGCAAACCGCCGGACTCAATCGGCAGCGCTACGCTGTCGCCAACCGCGCCGTTGTGCGTCCCTGGATTAGTCATCGACAGGGTGGACACGTTCCAGGTGAAGCGCTGGCTGGCGCTCGCGCCCTCGCCGTCGCTGGCCGTGACCGAGACCGAGTAGGCATTCGCCGAGCCAGTGATCGTGCCGCCGATCTGACCCGAGCTGGTGTTGATCGACAGGCCCGATGGCAAGCCGGTGGCTGCGTAGGTCCACGAATCGCCGCTGGGCAGACCGCCGGACTCAATCGGCAGCGCTACGCTGTCGCCAACCGCGCCGTTGTGCGTCCCTGGATTAGTCACCAACAGGGTGGACACGTTCCAGGTGAAGCTCTGGCTGGCATCGCGCCTTGGCCGTCGCTGGCCGTGACCGAGACCGAGTAGGCATTCGCCGAGCCAGTGATCGTGCCGCTGATCTGACCCGAGCTGGTGTTGATGGAGAGGCCCGATGGCAAGCCGGTGGCTGCGTAGGTCCACGAATCGCCGCTGGGCAGACCGCCGGACTCAATCGGCAGCGCCACGCTGTCACCTACCGCGCCGTTTTGCGTCCCTGGATTAGTCACCGACAGCGTGGACACGTTCCAGGTGAAGCTCTGGCTGGCGCTCGCGCCCTCGCCGTCGCTGGCCGTGACCGAGACCGAGTAGGCATTCGCCGAGCCAGTGATCGTGCCGCTGATCTGACCCGAGCTGGTGTTGATGGAGAGGCCCGATGGCAAGCCGGTGGCTGCGTACGTCCACGAATCGCCGCTGGGCAGACCGCCGGACTCAATCGGCAGCGCTACGCTGTCGCCGACCGCGCCGTTGTGCGTCCCTGGATTAGTCACCAACAGGGTGGACACGTTCCAGGTGAAGCTCTGGCTGGCGCTCGCGCCCTGGCCGTCGCTGGCTGTGACCGAGACCGAGTAGGCATTCGCCGAGCCAGTGATCGTGCCGCCGATCTGACCCGAGCTGGTGTTGATGGAGAGGCCCGACGGCAAGCCGGTGGCTGCGTAGGTCCACGAATCGCCGCTGGGCAGACCGCCGGACTCAATCGGCAGCGCTACGCTGTCGCCTACCGCGCCGTTGTGCGTCCCTGGATTAGTCACCGACAGGGTGGACACGTTCCAGGTGAAGCTCTGGCTGGCGCTCGCGCCCTCGCCGTCGCTGGCCGTGACCGAGACCGAGTAGGCATTCGCCGAGCCAGTGATCGTGCCGCCGATCTGGCCCGAGCTGGTGTTGATCGACAGGCCCGATGGCAAGCCGGTGGCTGCGTAGGTCCACGAATCGCCGCTGGGCAGACCGCCGGACTCAATCGGCAGCGCCACGCTGTCACCTACCGCGCCGTTTTGCGTCCCTGGATTAGTCACCGACAAGGTCGACACGTTCCAGGTGAAGCTCTGACTGACGCTGCCGACCTGGCTGACGCTGGCGGTTACTGTGACCGAATACGGGCTGCTAGTGCCGGTGATCGTGCCGGTGATCAGCCCTGAACTGCTGCTGATCGACAGTTCGGGGGGCAAACCCGTTGCCGCATAGGTCCAAGTGTCGCCGGAGGGCAGACTGCCCGCCTGGATTTGCAACGAGACGTTATCGCCTGCGGCGCCGTTCTGGGTGCCCGGATTGGTCAGGTCCAGCACGTATACCGGAAGTGTCGTGGAGATGCCGTTGGCGAAGTTCTGGTCGCCACTATAGGCGGCCGTGATTGAGTTGGTTCCTGGGGGCAGGCTTGGGACAATCAATGTGACCTGCTGCAAGTAGGTCGAGGAATAGGTCCCATTCTCTAAAGGGTTGAGCGTAACCGTGCCAAGGACAGTGCTGCCGTCCATGAAGGTGACCGTTCCGGTGGGCACCCAGTAGCTGGACGAGCCGCTGCCGTTCTCTACCACGGTGTTCGGTGTGCCGTTGGGCGTCACCGTGGCGGTCAAGGTGACACCATTGCCAGGAGCCACCGGATTGGCCGACGTCGAGACGCTTGTGGTGGCCGTTTCCAGTACCGGCAGCACGAAAGTCGCCACGCCGGGAGAGTAACTGGAATCGCCGCTGTAGTTGGCGGTCACATGGTAGTGGGCCGCCAGCAACATCGCTGCCGACTGACTGGCCGATAGCGACAGCGTGGCCACCCCGTTATCCACTGTCGCCATGCCCAGCGTGATGGGCGTCGTGTCGTCGTTGAGCGCATTGTTGGCCCCGGCATAGGTGGTGAAGGTCACGGTACCGGTCGGCATAGGCCCGCCGATGCTCGAAGCCAGATCTGCCGTGAACGTGATCGCATTGCCGTAAACCGCCGGGTTGGCCGACGCGGATGCGCTGAGGGTGAAATTCGAGTAGCCGCCCAGGGCGAAGAGCGTGCCGCCGTTGTCCGAGAAGACCTCGCCATTGGGAGCAATGGCCGTCGGTGTGTAGGGCACACCGTAGCCGGCGCTGACCTCGACGGTGTTGGAGATTGTGTCGGTGCCCAGATTCCACTGGTAGGTGTAGCCGTCCTCGTCGTTGACGTAGATGCTGTCGGTCGCCGGGTCGACCGCCGTGCCGTTGGTGCACCACTCGCGGACGGCGTCGGGATCGCCGGCGTTGATATTTCCCAAATCGGGCGATGGGCTAGAGAAGGTCATGACCTGCTGCATGACCGGAATGGGCTGCCCGTTGACCTCGGCGTCGTCGTTGGGATCGGGCTGACTGGCGTTGGGATCCAGGATGGCGATCTCGTTGACGCCGTTGCCGCCGTAGGGGTCGCCGACCTCAGTGTTGGCGTAGTTGTTGTACTTGGACACAATGAGGTACGAGGACGAACCCGTGTAGCCGGAGACCGTCATCGCGTTGGGGCCGGTCAAGGGGATGATCGAGGGAGTGTCGTCCCAGCCGAAGGCCCCGGGGGTGTATTCCGTCTGCAGGTTGCCGGAAAAGTGCAAGAGGAAGCCGCGCGAGCCGTTGCCGTAGCTAGAGCCATACGCCCAAACGCCGAAAAAAACCGTGCCGTCCGGAGCGACCATCACCGACGCCGTGCTGTCCGGGTGCAGATAGGCCTGGTCGCCGCTGGTCTGCACACCACTGGCCGGGACGCCGCTGCCGGTGTCCGGGTAGTACAATGGCAGCGAGTACGCGGGCGCCATAGTCGTGCTGCTCAGGCCAACCAGGTAGGAGTTGTAAAAGTTACCGTTGGCGTTGTAGCCGCCATCGGCCACGGGAACGTACAGCGTCGAGCCGTCGTTGCTGAGGGCCGGCGCCGAGCCTTGCGCCGCGGTCCAGTTGCCGTCGTCGCTGGGGGTCTGCCCGGCGGTGTTTACGGCGGCGAATGCCGATTCAAACGTGCCCGTACCTGAGGCGCTGATCCGGGCGATGCCTCCCTCGGTGATGCCGGACGGATTCGAATTGCTGGGGTTGACCACATATCCGAAAAAAATGTCTCCTTGCGAGTCCACCGTCACGGGCGTGTTGATGTAAATCGACTGGTTGTACGCGGACTGGTTGGCGTTATAGCTGGAAGTCCCGTAGAATGCCTCCTGCGTCGGAGTCACCACACCGGTGGCCGTGTCGGGATTGCTGATGTAGTCGATCGTGCCACCGGGGCCGGGAAAATAAACGCGGTCGGTGACCGGGTCGTAGGCCGGCTGGTCGGGCGGCAACCAACCGTAAGGCGGCTCGATGTAGCTGGTCGCGGCCGAAGAGGCCGTGCTCAGCGTCCACAAACCGCCACCGGTATAAGCGCCGTTACCGGCGACGTTGATGGTGAATGAAGACGTAGTGCCGCTCGTGCTAACATTGCTGACCTGATAGGTCGTGTTACCCTCGCCGGGGTTGGCGGCAGTGTCGCCCTGGGGCACGTAGACCGTAACCGATTCACCGCTAGTCAGCACCGTCCCGGGCACGATGGTGCTGGTGATCGTCATGGTGTTGTTGGCGTTGTTGGTGATGGAGCTGATCGAGCCCATGGGCGCCGTGCTCCAGAGTACCGCGCCGGAAACGTCATTGATCCCGACCTCGAAGAAATTGGTGGCGCCCTGGTTGTTGGCGCCCCAGGTCACCTTGATGGGCACGACGACGACGTTGTTGGCTGTGAAAACCGGATCGCCGTAGTGGACAGCCCCCCAGGGAGCCATGTCGAGCGGCACTTCCCAGAGGAGCTGGTTAATGGGCTGGGCCGCGACCTGGGCCACGTCGGTGTGCTGTGCGTTGCCGCCGAAATTATTCCATGAAGCCGTAGGGACCGTACGCGCCTCCAGCCGTTCGAGAGTAGCTTGGTACTGAGATCGAAGAAAACTACGCCGCGCTCGGTTCTTCTTACGAAACGACATCAAGGTGTCTCCTGAGGCTCGTTCGACGCGAAGCAGATGGGCTGGACTGGAAATACATCGTCAGCTCGTCACCGCGCCCCTTCGTCGCCACGACAAACTTGAAGTGGGCCAGTTCCTGGCAGATTCTCTCGCCGACGGTCTCGTACGTGCTCTTCGGCTCCGGGAGCATCATTCGGAGTGCCTTGTCCGGCGCGTAGTTCAACACGCTTGGGAAATCGCGGCATTCTGCTGCTCCCGTGACGCTTCCGGAGCAGTCACGTAGAGTACCGCCGCAGACTACCAAAGCCAAGCGCGATCCGGCGCGTAAGCTCATTTGCTGGCACAACGGGGTCACGATGTCGGGAGCGTGAACTCCAACGGCTCTCGCCTTTCGTGGAGCCGAGTTCCCTGCTTCCCGTGATCACGCCGCTTTGTTGTCGAACGGCCAGCCCCGCCAGGCCGATAGGGACGTCCGCAGCTTCTGCATGTTGCGGTCGCGGGAGGCGCTTTGTTCAAGGCGCTCTCCAGAGGAAGTGCCCCATCAAGAGCCCGGCGACGAACGAAGCGGTGATGCCCAAGAGGACGAACAGCGACCACGCCAGGACAACCGACGCCGGCAGGACGACCTCGCGTATGCGGCCGAGATCGTGGCTGGGCGGCAGGATGGTCGGGGGCTCGATCTCGATCTCCGGAACCACGGTTTGGGCCTCAGCCGCCGGGCTGGGAGCTTCCGGCGGCCGCGGAGCGACTTCGACCGTCTCGGGAACAGCAGGGGGTGATTCGATCGTGGCGGCAGCCCGGGGGGGCTCCGGGGTGTCCGGGGGAGCGGACGGAGCAACGGGCCCCTCCCATCCTGTGTAAGGCTCACGTGTTTCGGGCACCGGCCACGGGACGGGATCCGTCGTCGCCGGCCGTGCCGGCTCGCGCGTCAAGCTCTGGAAGAACTCGGCCTCGACCCGCAGGTCCTCGGGTCTCAAGTCGATCAGGTCGGGAGGGATCATCGCCGAGATGTCGCTCACGAAGCTACCGGTAGTCGCCGGCGGGGCCGCCGGTTCGACCACGGCCTTTCCAGAGGCCGGTTCTCCACGGTTCGGGACGTCTGATTGAATCCTCGGCGCGTCGCCTCCCTCGACCTTGACCTGGGGCTCGATCACAGGGCGGGCGGGAAGCTCCGGCTCGGAGCCTGACCGTGGCTCCGGGGGTGGGACGAGCAGGTCTGCCTGACACTTGGGACAGGATACGACCGTTCCCGCCTTGTTCACCGACGCGGCCAGGAGTTGATTGCAGCGGTAGCAGCGGAACTTCAGCCGCTCGGTCGCCATGTCCAGCTACCCTCCCGGGAGTCGCATCGATCGATCGCGCCCAACTTCACTTCAGCCCTCTGCCGATCCCCTGGTCCGGGAGCGGCCGAGATGGCGCGGCACCTTCACGGCGGTGTCGACCCAGTAATGCCGCAATGTCGCCACCAGCTCGAGATAGCGAGGGTACTCCTCGGGCTTCGGAATGTAGGTGTTGGCCCCGGCCAGGTAGGTTTGCATGATGTCCTCCTCGCGATTGGAGGTGGTGAGCACAACCACGGGAATCATTCGAAGGATCGGATCGTTCTTGATGCGGGTGAGCACCTGGCAGCCGTTCAAGCCCGGCAGATTCAAGTCGAGGAGGATCAGGTCGGGTTCGCCGTCTGTGGGGCTGGTCTGGTCCCTCAGGCGAAACAGGTAGTCGAGGGCATGCCGACCATCATTGATGACGGTCAGGCGATGCGTCAGGTCTCCCTCCCGCAGCGCGCGCTCGATGATCTTGGCGTCTGCACGACTGTCTTCGATCAACAGGATGTGGAAATCAGATCTGGTTGCGTTCATCCGTGGTCAGTCACGTCTCGTGGGGAAAGGGCGGTGCGGGTCCGATCGTCGAAGCAGCGTCTGGCTGGGCCGGCGGGGAGCTGCCCCGCAGACGAATGAAGAAAGTCGAGCCCGCTCCGGGCGCGCTCTCGACCCAGATGTGGCCCCCGTGCGCCTGGACGATCTTGTTGGAGATCGATAACCCGACACCTGTTCCCTCATATTCATCCTGGGCGTGGAGCCGCCGGAACAACTGAAAGATTGTCTTGTGAAACTGCGGTTCGATTCCGATTCCGTTGTCGGTAACGGTGATGATGACGTCAGCGCCCTCACGGGCATCGGGAGTCCCGTCCGGCAAATCAGTGCCGGCTTGTGCGGTCGCCGCGACCTCGACCCACGGCCTCGGGCTCAGGTTGTATTTTATGCCGTTACTCACCAGGTTGACTAGTAGCTGGCCGATTCGGTCCCCGTCGCCCCATACCGCTGGTAGTGGGCTTTTGATCCGTAGCTCGGCATTTCGCGTGCGCAGCAGCTCTCCCAGATCTGCCCGGACAACCCCGATCAGCTCATCGAGATCCACCAGCGCGAAGTCGCCGAGAACCTTGCCCACGCGGGAAAGATTCAGCATTCCGTGAATCATGGCCCGCATCCGGCGGGAGGCGTCGACGAGGTAGCGCACATACTCCTGTCCCTCGGTCTCGAGCCGATCGCCGTAATCGTTCATGAGGAAATCGGAAAACGCGATCAAGGTGCGCAGCGGTTCCTGAAGATCATGGGAAACCACGTAGACGAACTCGTCGAGCTCGCGATTGCGCAGCGAAAGCTCGTCGTTGGTCTGAGCAAGCCGCTGGTTCTTCTCCTGGAGCTGTGCTTCCAGTCGTCGCTTGTCCGTCACATCCTGCGCCACGAACCTGGCGTGACTGACCGAATCCTTGGCGCCGGTGACGACCGTGCCGAGGATCCAGACGTCGATCAGATCGCCGCCTGATCTGACCCAGCAGGTCTCCTTCTCGACCGAGCCCTTGCCCAGGAACTCCTGGTACCGGGCCGGAAAGTTTTCCGAGTGCCTCGTGTCGAGCAAGTTCTGGTACGGGCGGCCGACGACCTGGTCGCGGCTCTGCTTGAGTGTGGACAGCATGGTCTGATTGCACTCGATGACCAGTCCTTGCAGGTCCAGGCTGAAGTACAGCGCCGGCGCGTTTTCGTAGAGATCCGTATACCGGTCTTTCAGCTCCTCGAGTTCGCGGTTGATCTTGCGGAGCTGGTCGTTGACCTGGGTCAGCTCGCGGGTGCGGAGCCGGAGCTCGCGCTCGGCACGGACCTTGTCGCTCACGTCGGTGAGATGACAACGGAGATGGCTGACCTTCTGATCGGTCCCGTAACGCGCGCCGACATTGACCTCGACCGCGCGGGTCTTGCCGTGTCCGGTGCGCATGCGCACGACCAGGCCGAGGGCCTCTCCCCGGGCGAGCGCCTGCTGAAAGTTTTCCTCGGTCCGGTCTCGGTCATCAGGGTGCAAGACGTCAAGGAACGATTTCGCCCGCAATTCCGTCAGGGTCCAGCCCAGAAAGTCCTGTTCGGCCGGACTCGACTCGATCCAGTGAAATCCGACAGGCTCGAGCCGGTTGACCATGTCGATCGTCGAAAAATCACCAGACATGTTGGGGTCGATTTGCCGGCTCGCCTCCTGCGGCGGTGAGTCGAAGAGCCCGCTCCGGGTCAGGCTGGCGGTCGACAGCGGGGGCGGTTGGCCCGCCTGATGATTCGCCGAGATCCCGAGTGCGGGACGCTCCGGTATGGCCCGAAGGCGCAAGCTCTTTGCCAGCGTCGCGATCTCCCGGGTCAGCTCGAGGAGATCCGCCGGGGGTGCAGACTCCGGACGTGCCTTGCGATTGACTCTCAAGGCGGAGGCGAAATTTGCCACGTCGCGGATCGGTTCGTGCCACCGCGCATGCTCGGCCCACGACATGATTCCGAAGGTGAGCGCGGCCGCTACCAGCCCCGCGACCGCGACCACAATGCGATCGGTGGGTCCCATCTTGAGCACTGCGACGGCGACGACCACCAGCCACACCACGCTGATGAGCATCGCGGCGGTCCATCGACCTGGTCGTCCGAAGCGAAACAACTTGGAGATCATGGGGAGTTGCTGGTCATGAGCTGTCAGTTCGCCATGTTCGCGTGCGCAGTTCTTGGGATCCCAGATCGTCGCGATTGTTCTCGATGTAGCCTGTGTCGCCGGTCGTCAACCACAAGCAGAAACGGCCGGGAGCCAGATCGTGAAGGTCGCTCCACCCTCCCCGTTGTTTCGCACCGACAGCCGGCCCGCTTGTTCCTTCAAGATCTCGGCGGCGAGGTACAAGCCGTAACCGGTTCCATCTTCTCGGGTTGTGAAGAACGGCTCAAAGATGCGATCGATGTATGCCTCCGGGATGCCCGGGCCATCGTCGACCACATCCACCACGGCGATCTCACGTCCGTCCTCCTGGGCCGTGCCAGCCCGCAGCAGGATGTGCCCACCCCGGCCCGAGCTCAAGATCGCCTGCTGGGCATTGGCGAGCAAGTTGAAGAGGACCTGCATCAACCGCCCGGGGTCGACCCGGACCTGGGGAACCGGATCATCGCAGGCTGTCTGGACCTGGATCTTGGAGTCGGTCGTCGGCAGGCCCTTGACGAACAACTGGGACGACTCCCGGAGCAAGAACGGCAAATCGACCAGTTGAACGTCGGAGGATGTATTGCGCACGGTCGCCAGCAAATGATCGAGCCGGATCTGGAGCAATTGCGAGTTCCGGACGATTGCGTCGATCCACTGGGCATTCTCGCCGTCGTCATCATCCTTCAAGGTCAATAGCTCGGCGCTGCCGCGGATCACCGATAACGGCCCGCGGATCTCGTGGATGATCCCGGCGAGGAGCCGGCCGACCTGGACAAGCTGCTCGTTGAGCATCGCCATGCCCGACATCTGGCGAAACTGGATCAGGCGGCGGATCCGGCCCAGCATGATCGCGCCGGCGGAATCCTTGGCGACGTAATCGTCTGCGCCGGCGTCGAGCCCTGCCAGGACGTCGGTGTCGTCGTGGCGGACGGTGAGCATCAGAACGGGCAGGCGGGCGATTTCCCGATCGGCGCGGATGGCACGACAGACGTCGAGCCCGCTCATGTCGGGAAGGTTAACGTCCAGAATAACGATGTGCGGACGCACTTCCCGGGCCTTTTCGAGTGCGTCTCGCCCGCGGGCGACTTCAAAAATCGTGTAGCCGGCCCGACCAAGGATCGTGCGAAGCAAGGCGCGATCCGCCGCGCTATCATCCACGATCAAGACCGCACTCATTGGCTCGGCTCCCTGCTCCATGTTCCCGTGCATCAAGCAGCTCGCCACGAATCCGCCGAATCGGACGCACGTCATGGATTCATGATCGATGGCTACGATGCGAGGGGGTCGGTCCGCGATGACCGGACTCTCGTCATCGATCGACTCGACGCTATAATACGTGGGACGTCCAGACTAGGGACAATTTTTTTGCGGTTGGCAACCCGCAATTGCGACCACGAAGGAGACCCGCCGCGGCACGACCGGGTGGCTTGACCACTGGCTTGTCGCGCTCGGCAAAACGGATGAGTTCGACGACCACATTAGATCTTTCAACCCCGGTGAGCGCGCTGAGTTTCGACCAGTTCCGCGAACTGCCCGACTCCGAGCTCGAGCGGCGAGTCGTCTCCGTGAAAGAACGGATGGGCGACTCGCTTTTGATACTGGGACACCATTACCAGCAGGACGAAGTCATTCGGTTTGCCGATCTGCGGGGCGACAGCTATCGCCTCACGCAACTCGCCCTGGAGAGCCGGTCTTGCCGTGCGATCGTGTTCTGCGGCGTTCATTTCATGGCCGAAACGGCCGACATCCTCTCACGCGAGGAAGTCGACGTGTATCTGCCGGATCTCGCAGCCGGATGCAGCATGGCCGACATGGCCGATCGCGAATCTGTCGAAGCCGCATGGGAGGACCTCGCAAGCGTCATCGATACAACGCAATTGACACCAGTGACTTATATCAATTCGTCGGCCGAGCTTAAATCGTTTTGCGGGCGGCACAATGGAATCGTGTGCACGAGCTCCAACGCGGCGGCCGTACTGGAGTGGTCGTTCCGAGAGCGCAGCCGGGTGCTCTTTTTCCCGGACCAGCATCTCGGGCGCAATACGGCTCGCCGCATGGGGATACCTCTTGAACAGATGTGCGTTTGGGACCCGCGCGAGCCTCTGGGAGGAAACGCTGCTGAGCGACTCATCGCCAGTCGGGTTTTGCTGTGGAAGGGCCACTGTTCGGTCCACCAGATGTTCAAGCCCGACCACGTCCGTCAATTCCGCCACCGGTTCCCGGAAGGCAAGGTCCTCGTCCACCCGGAATGTATGATGCAAGTTGTTGATGCGGCAGATCTTGTCGGGTCTACCGAGTTCATCATCGAGACGATCAAGCACGCTGAAGCGGGCTCGACGTGGGGAATCGGCACCGAGCTTCATCTGGTTAATCGATTAGCCCACGAGCATCCCGACAAACGCATTCAGTTCCTGTCTCCCATGGTCTGCATGTGCGCGACCATGTTCCGAATCGACCTCCCCCACCTTGCGTGGTGCCTCGAGAACCTGGATCGGGGAACCCCGGTCAACCGGATCAAGGTACCCCAGGAGACGGCTCGCTGGGCGCAGGTCGCGCTCAAGCGAATGCTCGAAGTTCGAAAGAGTCAATGACGATGCCAGTACTGAAGAGCCCGGTCGTGACGACGTTGCAGACCGACATCGATTTGATCGTACATGGGAATCACTGGAACCCGTTCTCTGTGCTGGGCATCCACGTGCTGGCCGGCCAGCCGGGCGGCTCGAACACATGGATCATCCGCGGCTTTCTGCCGGAGGCCCGGGCGGCGTGGGTCGTCGACCTGTCGCGAGGCGAGCCGGGTGAGTGGATTCCCATGGAGAAGATTCACCCGGACGGATTCTTCGCGCGCGGTTCGCGGGCCGTTCCAATGCATTTCCCTATCGGATCGGCGTTGAGAACCACGAAGGGCATCGATGGGACTTCGTCGACCCTTATCTTTTCGGCCCGCTCCTGACGGACTTTGATCTGCATCTCCTGGGTGAAGGAACGCACTACCGCAACTATGAGCGGCTGGGAGCCCACCTCCAGACGCATCACGGATTTCGCGGGGTTCATTTCGCTGTCTGGGCGCCCAACGCCGAGCGGGTCAGTGTGGTGGGCAACTTCAACCATTGGGACGGACGCCGCCATCCCATGGGCAACCGTGGCGCGACGGGCGTGTGGGAGTTGTTCATCCCGGATCTCTGCCCGGGCGAAGTGTACAAGTACGAGATCAAGAGCCGGCATCACGGCTACGTGGTTCAGAAGTCCGACCCTTACGGGTTCGCCGCCGAGCTGCGGCCGAAAACCGCTTCGGTCGTCTGGGACGTCGGTCATTTCTGCTGGAATGACGAGGAATGGCTCTCGAGTCGGGGAAAGCGCAGGCGCTCGACCGGCCGATCGCGGTCTACGAGGTTCACCTGGGTTCGTGGAAACGCGGCGGTTATCACGGCGATGCGTTCCTCGGTTATCGCGAGCTGGCCGATCAACTGGTTGATCATCTGGAACACACCGGGTTCACTCACGTCGAGCTGATGCCGATCACCGAACACCCCTTCGACGGGAGCTGGGGATACCAGCCAGTCGGGTATTTCGCTCCGACGAGGCGATTCGGTACTCCGGACGATTTCGCCTATTTCGTCGACACGATGCACCGTCATGGCTATGGCGTGATTCTCGACTGGGTGCCGGCCCACTTCCCCAACGACGCCCATGGCCTGGGGTACTTCGACGGCACGCATCTGTACGAGCACTCCGACCCCAGGCTCGGGGAGCACAGGGATTGGGGGACGAAGATCTTCAATTACGGGCGGCCCGAGGTCCGGAAACTTTCTGTTCGGCAACGCCCTGTTCTGGCTGGACCGCTACCACATCGACGGCTTGCGGGTCGATGCCGTGGCATCGATGATCTACCTCGACTACTCGCGGGAGCCCGGCGGCTGGGTCCCCAACATCTTCGGGGGGAACGAGAACCTCGAGGCGATCGACTTTCTCAAACGGCTCAACGAGCTGTGCCACCAGGAACATCCCGGCGTGCTCACTGCCGCCGAGGAATCGACGAGCTGGGGGGGAGTGTCACGGCCGACGTACCTGGGAGGGCTGGGATTCAGTCTCAAATGGAACATGGGCTGGATGAACGACACGCTGCGCTATCTGTCGAAAGATCCGGTCTACCGCAAGTACGAACACGGCTCGCTGACCTTCAGCATGATCTATGCCTTCACGGAGAACTTCATCCTTCCCCTTTCGCACGACGAGGTGGTGCACGGCAAGGGCTCGCTGCTCGACAAGATGCCGGGCGACATCTGGCAGAAATTTGCGAACCTGCGATTATTATATGGTTACATGTACGGCCATCCGGGTAAAAAGCTGCTCTTCATGGGCAGCGAGATCGCTCAGTGGCGGGAGTGGACCCACGACGAGAGTCTGGACTGGCATCTCCTGCAATGGCGCGATCACCAGGGGATTCTCGCCTTGGTCCACGACCTCAACGCCTTGTATCGCTCAGAGCCCGCGCTCTACCAGGTCGACTTTGAATGGCAGGGCTACGAATGGCTCGAGCTGCACGACTGGGAAAACAGCGTGATCGCGTTTCTGCGTCGCGGCCGGGATGCCAACGATTTTGTGGTGGTGGTCTGTAATTTCACACCGGTCGTCCGCGAACACTACCGGGTCGGCGTTCCGAGCGGCGGATGCTATCGCGAGCTTCTGAACACGGATTCCGAGTGTTATGGCGGGTCGAACGCCGGCAATTTTGGAGGGGCCTGGGGAATACCGGAACCTCACGCCGGCCGTCCATTCCACCTGTCGCTGCGCCTGCCGCCCCTGGGCGTTGTGTTTCTCAAATCGCCGCCGAGCTGCTGATCTCGAACGGCGGGAGGCTCGTATGATTTACAAGGTCGCACTCAGTCGCTCGGACGAGGGCTACAGCGTCACCGTGCCCGGCCTGCCGGGGTGCTGCTCGCAGGGAGCCACCGAGGCCGAGGCGCTGGAGAACATCGCCGATGCCATCCGCGTGTATCTTGAGGTGGCTGCCGAGCTGGCCGCGGAGGCTGAGTTCCGCGAGGTAGAGGTCAGCGTCTAGCTATGCCCAAGCTCGCGGGCGTCAATCACCTCGACGCGGTCCGCGCCCTGGAAAAGGTTGGTTTTCGTGTCCGGCGTCAGGGCAAGCATATCGTGATGACCGACGGTACGCGTATCGTCACGATCCCGCGCCACAATCCGGTCAACGCGATCACCATGGGCGCGATCGTGCGGAGTGCCGGCCTGACGATCGACGAGTTCCGCCGGCTGCTTTAGGTGACGGCGCCCAAACGGGTCGATTCAACGAACGGCCGGCGGCGGGCCGCTGAACCTGGACGTCAGGCGGATTCGTACGTGCGGATAGGCAGCACTCTTGCCGGCGAACGACAGGGTGCGGTAGGCTGCGTGTTATGAGCGTCGAAGAACTTCAAGCCGCCGTCGCCCAGCTCCCCGCTGAGGAGCTCGATCGGTTCTCGCAGTGGTTCGCGGAGTTCCTGGCGGACCAGTGGGATCGGCAGATCGAGGCCGACATCTTGGCAGGGCGCCTGGATCCCGCCGGGCGCCGCGCCCTTGAGGAGTTCGAGGCCGGTCGGTGCACGCCGCTCTCCCCGTGAACCACTTCGCCACCACCGAGTTCTGGTTCCATTACCGCCAATTACCCGCAGACACCCGCGAGTTGGCGGATCGATGTTTCGCGATGCTCCAAGCCGACCCGCGCCATCCGTCGCTCCGGCTCAAGAAGGTCGGGGATTTCTGGTCTGCTCGCGTTGGGCTTCGCATCCGTGCGTTGGCGAGGGACGCCCCGAGGGCTTGGTCTGGTTCTGGATCGGTGCCCATGATCGGTACGAACAACTGATCGCGCAATGACGGACGCCGGTCCATGGCGGATGGCGTATGTCCGGATCTGGTAGGGGCGGCCGGTTGCTGGGCCGCTTCGTCGCCGCCAGTCGAGAGCGGCTGCCGGAGGTGGCCCCAGGGACGGCGGCCATCGTCGCCTTTCGCTCCGGCGAAAGGATATTACTCGCTCTGTTCGCTTCCGGTAGTGCAATAGACGCATCTTGGCAGCGACGTGATCAAGCAGTTTGGGCGGCTCGCCAACCATGGCCTTGGCGGCCTGATCCGTTGCGTTCATCGGGTCACTCCTTGCGAGCGTTCCAGGCCATGGCTAGGATTTTCGGGTAAGTGATCGCTCCAGCGCGCAATTGTCACGTTCCCGACTTGACTGAATCGAACCCCCGTTAGAAAGATCGGATCGGCGGATTGGATGGAATTCATTCTGTCCAATCCAAGTCAGGCGCACGAGGCGAGGATGCTCGAAGCGGTTGCCAGACTGTTCCCTCGATTCGCGCGACTCGCCGCCGACCGCGAGTTGGAGCAGGTTCTACCGCCGGCGACGGCCGCCGAGATCGCCGCGCTGGAGCAGCAGTTGGGGTTGCTCTTGCCCGAGTCCTACAAGGCGCTGTTGCGGTGCGCCCGCGGGTTCTGGTTGGTGGGCGGAGTCGTGCAGTTCGGACCGCAGCATCCGTTCGTCCACGACTTCCCACCGCTAGAGTCCCTGAACCCGCAGCAGCGGCAAGTCGTCGCCCTCAAGGGTGGACCGTGGCCGCCGGCGAGCCAGGGCATGCTTTGCTTCGCGGAGTTCTTCATGGACGCAGATGGGGATCAGGTGTTGTTCGACACCGGCCCCGGGCTGGTCGGTGGTGAGTACCCGATTATGTATTGGGCGCATGAGGGTCGCCCACCGTCGGTGCGTCAACTCGCCGCTAACTTCGGCCAGTTCATGGAGGAGTTCTTGGAGTATTCGGCGTTTGGCCAAGACGAAGACGCCTGACGGCTGAAGCTGACCCGGGCCGCCATGCTGGTTTTCCGCACTTCAACGTCCGTGCAGGCGGCCCCCGCAAGTTAGCTTTGTCGTTGGGCGGCGGAGGCGCGACGGATGGGTAATGCGGTGAAGATTCGCACCCTGGCGGCCCCAACGCCGCCGTTGAGCGAGTTCGACCCCGGCGCGTACCTTAGCGAATTGGTGTTCTACGAAACCGATGTGCCCATTAGCGACGGGGATAGAGACGGACTGGCTCAGTTCGCTCACTTCCTCGCGTTCCTGGCGCTCCGGGTGCAATCGAGTCGGTGGGCGTCATCGGTGGTTCCGCAGGGCAGCCAAGCGCATCGGGCGCTGGAATCGCACTTTGGTCATTTGGTAGACTGGCTAGGGGTGCCGACAGGGGGGCTGCCGTACCGGCAACTGGCGGGCTTCCTGTTGCAGCACTACCCGCCACGTCCACCCAAGAAGTAAGAGTCCAAACCTGGCGCCGCAGCAGACCCGGCCCGCCGCGGCGGCTCTTGGTACAATCGTGGCATCTCTCGGCGGGCCGGTCCTCTGATCTTGGCCGTCACGCGTTTGCGGATGCACCCGGACGAGCACGCCACAATCAAGGCGTTCATCTCGTCGTCGCGCCGTGTGCGGTGGCTTGGGGCCCTCGCATCTCCAAAACGGCGGCGACGATTCCTTGACCGTCTGAACCACTGCCACGACTTCGACGATCGATACGCCACGCCGCTGTCTTCCAACACCGATATCGTCGCGGTGCTACAGTTACGTGGCGCCCCCGCCTTGTGCCACGTGATCTCCGACTTCGACGAGATCGACGGCCGGCAAATGCTGCTCGCTGAAGCGGTAGAGAGAGCCGAGTGGTCCCAGTGGGGTACGCTTATCAGTTGCCTCCCCGGACGTCTGGCATACTACTACGACGAGTCGGGGGCTCGACGCATGTTATTGGAGAGGCCAAGCACTCATGACACGCTCGAAATCGCCCGCAACCGATCCTGACAGGGCTAGCGCGGACCGGACAGAATTATTCCGGTTGAATGAAAAGGACGCGCCGTGTCGCTCGGGAACAGATCGATGAGTTTTGGCAAACCAGCCCGCGCATCGAACCCGTCCCGCTTTCCTCGCTTCACGAGCGAGAGGCCAGGGTGATCAGGACTGGGTTACTTCTTGGTTGCGGACTGAATGTGGTCGCCTTGGAGGAAGGTGTATTCGGCATCAGTCAGGGTGGCATTGCCGCGGCGGCACTTGACGTTGGTGAAATAGGGAGTGATGCCGGCGCCGTCCTGAAGGATGGCGTTATCCTGCAGATGAAAATGGAGGTGGGGCTCGCTGGAATTGCCGCTGTTGCCGCAGAGGGCAAGCACCTGGCCCTTGCGGACCTTGTCGCCGCGGTGGACGCGCAGGGAGTCGGGCTTGAGATGCGCGTAGACGGCGTACTCGTTGGAGCCCTGGTCAATGATCAGGCAGTTTCCGACGGCGCACAAAGGGTTCATGGAGCCTGGCTCGTTATCGGGGACGCCGTCGATCGCGGTGACGACGGTGCCGGGGGCTGCGGCCAGGATTTGCTTCCCGTAAACAAAATAATCTTCGTTGCGGCGACCGGTATCTTTGTGAGAGAGGTCGTCGGCACCTTTGATAATGATATCGGCGGCGCGGCGCTGGCCACGCACGGAGACATGGGAGTTGACCTTTTCGTTGTCGCCGCCCCAAAAGACGTACCACTCGCCTCGAAACGGAAGCTGCATGGGGGTGCGGCTGCGCGGGACGGCCGTCGAGTCGGCCGCCGCACCGGAACCGGGCGGGGTCACGGTTAGACCGGAAATCTTGTCGGACGCGTCGAGGGTGATTTTGAAATCCCACGCTCCGCGCTCGGCAGTCACTCGCACGATGGCGGTGGGGCCGGTGACTTGAGGGACGCCGGCGTCTTTCAACTTGCCGGCGGCGGACACAAGTCCGCGGAAAAAGGGAGTGGCCTTGTCGGGCGGAAAGGCCTGCTGCATCTGAGCGTCGAAGCTTGCCTGGATGGCCGCCGAATCGTCGCTATTGATCGCCCGAATGAGTTTGTTGGCCACCTTGGTGAAGCGCTGGGCGGAAGCGGGCGCGGACGCTTCAGCAGCGGCCTCGGTGATGAGCAGTCCGGCGATCTTGCCTGAGGGATTCAGGCTGATTTTGAAGTCCCAGGCTCCGCGCTCGGCCGTCACTCGCACGATGGCGGTGGGACCGGTGACTTGTGGCGCGCCGGCTTCCTTTAACTTGCCTTTGGCGGTCACAAGTCCGCGGAAAAAGGGAGTGGCCTTGTCGGGCGGCAAGGCCTGCTGCATCTGAGCGTCGAGGCTTGCCTGGATGGCGGGCGAGTCATCGCTGTTGATGGCTTGGATCAATTTCTTCGCGGTTTCGAGGAAGCGGTCGGCGTCGTCGCCGGCGGCGCGGAGAGTGGCAGCCAATGAGCAAATCAGCAAGCCAGATAGCGCGACGAGTCGCATAAAAGGGCTCCTTGTCGGTTTGAGGCCGAAATGTGGAGAGTCGAAGGCATTTGCGTTAGTGTAACGACAGGGCTTCAGGGCCGACAGAGACAGGAATTCGAGTTGAGGCTTCGTGATTCGTCCGGCTGCTGGCCCGCTTCTGCGCCGCCCGTCGAGAGCGGCTGCGAGACGTTGCCGCCCACTTGGGTGTGCACCACCTGGCCAACCTGGGCGGATGCTCGGCGCGATCAAGCACGGAACGGGCGCCGCCGTCCCAGGGTTTCCGATTCTCGCTGGGCAGTGTAATCTGGTCTCTGGTGGACAGATGCCGGCAGACCGAAGGGCGAATGGAGCCAGGGCTTGTGGATGGTTTGACTGAATCGGGTGGCAACTCTGTTGTCGAGATCGCCGAGGAGATCGCCCGGCGGCGCCAGCGGGGTGAGAGCCCGCACCCGGAAGAGTACACGAAACGATATCCTCACTACACTGAGCAGATTCTCCGCCTGTTCCTGACGCCGGGCGGGAATGGGGAAACGACCAGCCTCAACTCGACGGAATCTACCGAGGGTTTCGACGGTCTAACGCGAGCGGTCCAAAGAGATGTGAGGCCGGAGCGGCTCGGTGACTTCCGAATCATCGGGATGATTGGCCGCGGCGGAATGGGAGTGGTCTACCGGGCCGAGCAGGAGTCGCTGGGACGCAGTGTGGCACTGAAGGTGTTGTCGGCGAGCACGCTTTTGACTCCCGAGCACGTCGAGCGGTTCAAGCGGGAGGCACGCGCAGCAGCCCGGCTGCACCATACCAACATCGTGCCGGTCTTCGGAGTGGGGGAAGACCATGGCCTCCACTTTTACGTGATGCAGTACATCAGCGGCCAGGGCCTCGATGCCGTCATCAAGGAGCTGAGGCGATCAACGGCCAGAGGGGAAGCTCACGGGCCTCTCTTATCGGTTCCCGAGCCGGCGGGCTCGGGTGCGGCGGCCGAGCTGGCCAGGTCGCTGGCGACCGGACGGTTTGCTCGAAGCGGGCCTGCGCCGGCGAGCACCGTGACTGCACCCGTGACCGGCGAGGAGGGAACTGAGCGAAAAGGCGACGCACACCGGCCGCGCCGCGACTTCCCCTCGACGATCCATGATGCCAATGACGTCCTCCGTGACAAAGACCACCCTCGCGAGGCGACCGCCGGCTCGCCAGGGCCGGGCGAACCGAACCGGACGTATCTTCAAAGTGTGGCGAGAGTCGCCGTGCAGGTGGCCGAGGCACTCGAGTACGCCCACTCCCAGGGAGTGCTGCACAGGGACATCAAGCCCTCCAACCTCCTGCTTGACAGGAATGGCTCGGCCTGGATCACGGATTTCGGACTGGCCAAGCTCGCCGGCAGTGAAGACCTCACCCAATCCGGCAGCGTGGTGGGGACGCTGCGTTACATGAGCCCGGAACGATTCCGGGGCCAGGGTGACGCGCGGTCCGAGGTTTACAGCCTGGGCCTGACCCTCTACGAGCTGATCAGCCTGCAGCCGGCGTTCACGGAGGTCGATTACAACAGCCTGATCCGAAAGGTGACCCAGGATGAGCCCCCGCGCCTGTCCAAGGTGGCCCCGACCACTCCGCGCGATCTGGAGACAATCGTCCAGAAAGCGATCGCCCGGGAGCCCGAGCTGCGGTACCAGACGGCCGGTGCGCTGGCCGAGGACTTGCGGCGGTTCCTGGATGACCGGCCGATTCTCGCCCGCCGCTCCAGTCCGGTCGAGCGTCTGGTGAGATGGAGCCGCCGCAACCGGGCCGTCGCCGGCCTGATGGCCATCGTGCTCGTGCTCTTGTGCATGTTGACAGTGGGCTCGATGGTCGTCGCCTTGCGATCGATCGCCGCGGAGGAGGAGAGCCGCCGGCGGCTTGTGCGCATGAACGTGGCGGAGGCGACCGAGCGCATGGAGGAAGGCGACCTGCTTCGATCTCTGTCTCGACTGGGCGAAGCACTGAACCTTGACCAGGGCACGGCCGAGCGGGAGGAAGGTCATCGGCTCCGGCTGGGATCGGTGCTTGCCGCGACACCCCAAATCGTTCAGTTGTGCCCCCACGACGGCATCGTCACCTCCGCGATGTTCAGCCCGGACGGCGCGCGCCTCGTGACCGCGTGCTCTGACGGCAAGGTCCAGATCTGGGACCTGGTCGCGAGCGAGCCGGTCGCGCCGATATTGAACCACGACGATTTTGTGGACCACGCCGAATTCAGCTCCGACGGCACACGAGTTCTGACGGCCTGCCGGGACGGCGGTGCCCGGATCTGGGTTGCCCGGACTGGTCAGCTCGTCGCTGGGCCCCTCAGTCACTCCAACCGAGTTCCGTTTGCGACCTTCAGCCCGGATGGCCGGCGAGTGGTCACGGCTGGCTGGGACGGCACGGCGCGGGTCTGGGACGCGGCCACGGGCCAGCCGGTCACGCCCGCGCTCAAGCACGCCTACCGCGTCGGTCACGTCGCGTTCAGCCCGGACGGGTCACGCGTCGCCACGGCGAGCGACGACGGCACAGCGCGGATCTGGGACGCAAGCTCAGGAGCGCCCACGACGCCGCCCCTTCATCATGGCCACGTCGTCGGTCATGTCGCGTTCAGCCCCGAGGGCAAGCGTTTGGTCACGACGGCGTGGGACGGCACCGCCCGCGTCTGGGATACGGCCACGGGTCAAGAAGCCACGCCGCCGCTCAGGCACGTCCTCATCGCGTACGACGCCTCATTCAGCCCCGACGGCAGCCGGATCGTCACCGCGAGCTGGGACGGCACGGCGCGTGTCTGGGATGCGACATCCGGGCGAGAGCTCCTGCCTCCCATGAAACACGAGGGCATCGTCCGCACAGCCATCTTCAGCGCGGATGGCAAGCGGATCCTGACCGGGAGCGTTGACGGCACGGCTCGCGTGTGGGATGCGGCGACGGGCAAACCCGCTCTGCCGCCACTGAGGCACAATGGCCCGGTGTCGTCCGCCTGGTTCGCCCCGGACGGGCGGCATGTGGCGACCGCGAGCGAGGATGGGCTGGCCCGGGTATGGGACACGTCGGAGGCCGAGCCCGTGGCCCCGACCCTGAAACTCGACGGACCGGTGGTTCACATCGCGATCAGCGCGGACGACCGGCGGCTGGCGACCGCGTGTTCGGCGGGCTCGGCACAGGTGTGGGATCCCTTGACGGGAAAGGCCGTCACATCCCCGCTCAAGCATTCCAAGAACGTGTCGCACGTGGACTTCAGCCCGGACGGCCGCCGAGTGGTATCGGCCAGTTGGGATGGCTCTGCACGGGTTTGGGACGCGGCGACCGGTGCGCCGATCACGCCGTTCTTGTGGCACAAGGCGCCCATCCACCACGTCGCGTTCAGTCCCGACGGCCGGCTCGTCGTGACGTCCTCGGAAGACGGGACGGCCCAGGTCTGGGACGCGGCCACGGGAATACCGGCCATCGCGCCCTTCAAGCACGAGAGCAATGTTCGCTGGGCAAATTTCAGTCCGGACAGCCAGCGGGTGATCACGGCAAGCAACGACTTCACGGCCCGGCTCTGGAACGCGGCCACCGGCCAGCCTGTCGGTTTACCGCTCAGGCACCGTGGGATCGTCTACTTCGCGACGTTCAGCCCGAACGGCCGGCAGATCCTCACCTCCTGCGAGGACGGCACAGCACGCGTCTGGAGTGTCGATCGCGGCGAGCCGATCACCCCGCCGCTGGAACACAAGGGCTCCGTGGTCCAGGCGGCGTTCAGCCTGGATGGCCGCCGCATCGTGACCGCCAGCACGTTCGGAACGGCTCTGGTCTGGAACGCGGCCACCGGAGCTCAGTTGACCCCGCCCTTGGCCCACGGAGGGTCGGTCTTCCACGCTTCGTTCAGTCCCGACGGCCGTTTCGTGGCGTCGGCCGGCTTCGATGGCACCGCCCGGATCTGGGACGCACGCACCGGTGCGCCGGTCTGCGCTCCGCTACGCCACAACGGGCCGGTCTGGCGAGCACTGTTCAGCCCGCTAGGTGATTGGATCGCCACATCCGGAATGGATGGCACCGTGCGATTCTGGCGATTGATCAAGGAGGAGCGGCCGGTCGCCGACCTGGTGCTCCTGACCCAGCTTCTCTCTGGACAACACAGCGATGCAGCCGGAGCGATTTCTCCCTTGTCGGCCGACGAGCTGAAAGATGTGTGGAAGAAGCTCAGATCGAAGTACCCCGTCGAGCGCGGTTCCTCCCGGTTGGCTGGGCCGCTACGGTAGGGGGGAAGCACTGGGCTGATGAGCGGCACCCCCTGGGCCCCTTACGGAAGGGGTTTTTCTGATCGCTGGCAGGCGGGCCGTCGGCCCGCCACGACACACCGTCGGCCGATGGGTCTTCACTGGCTCCCTCTCCTTGGGGAGAGGGCTGGGGTGGGCTGATGAAAACCAGGCGTAATGCTGACATTCTCGGATTGGGCGTGCTGGCGGAATCTGTTGCGCTGTCGGACAGAAGCCCCCGCTCAAACGGAATAAGGAAGGCAGGAAACCAGGAATAGCCCCAAGATGCTATGGCCCATTGGAATCCGCACCGAAATCTTGGTTTCCTTCGTTTGCTTCTGTTCCAAGATCCGACCTGCACCAAGCGCCGGCCATCCGCACCGCTGCCAAAACGCCTTGAACAGAAGCAAACGAAGGCCACGAAGAGAAGACCGAGATAAAAGCCCAGCGCGGCATAGCCGAAACCAAGCACGAAATCCTGAGTCTCAAATCCGACCGGACTCTCTGGCCTCCTGCTTTCCTGGGTTCCTTATTCAATCCTCAAGGAGTTGCAGTTGCGTAACAGAACTGGTGGGAAGCGCGTAACGCGACTGGGCCAGGTTTTCATCAGCCCAGGGCTGGGGTGAGGGGCCAGCGCCACCGAGAGCCTTTTCAAGTAATGACCGCAGTGATCGCCAGGTTGATCGGCCATCGATCGTTTGCAGCCGCGGCGCGGGTCGTTACACTGAAGAAGTGGCATCACGGGTCTTGCTCGTGGGCGCCGACCTGAGAACCAAGGCGGGAATTGAGAGGACGGGGATTTGAATCGAATCTGGCTGGCATTGAGAGCGTTCTGGCGAATCGTCACCGACGTCGCTTTCGCGAGTCGGGTCGAGCCGCTGTTTTCGAGTGCCCCGACCGGCCCGGACTTGCGGGTTCTGGCCGTGCTCCAGCGCGATGGCCGCCTCGTCGATTTCCTCGAAGAGGAGATCGACGGCTACAGCGATGCCCAGGTCGGAGCGGCTGTTCGTGACATCCACCGCGGGTGCCGCAAGGCGCTCCGCGATTATCTCACCATTTCACCCATCATCGACGCGGCCGAGGAAGATCACGTCACGATCAAGAGCGATTTCGACCCGGCCGCCATCCGGCTGGTCGGCAACGTGAACGGCTCGCCGCCGTTTCAAGGCGTTCTCAAGCATCACGGCTGGCGGGTTCGATCGGTCCATCTACCGCTTCTGCCAGTGGCGCGCGACGACTCATCGGTGCTTTCACCCGCCGAGGTCGAGCTTCCGTGACGGCTCGCCTCGTCGCAATCTGCCTTGAACGGAACTTGACCCTGGAGATCGAGAATTCCCATGTCTCGTTACGTGGTCGGCATTGACCTGGGTACGACGAACTCGGCACTCGCGTATGCCGATACGACCGCGTTCCCGGACGATCAGCCCAGGCCGGCGGATGAGCGGACCGCGCCAATCCTGGGCCTGCCGATCCCCCAGATCGTGGCGCTGAACGACGCGTCGGAGCGGCCGCTCCTTCCTTCGTTCCTTTATCTGCCTGCGGCCAAGGAGTTCCCGGCGGGTTCACTCGAATTGCCCTGGAAGTCGCCGTCGGAACGGGTTGTCGGCGTGTTTGCGCGTGATCACGGTGCGAAAGTACCCGGGCGAATGGTAAGCTCGTCCAAGAGCTGGCTATCGCACTCGGGCGTCGATCGCCGGGCCGCCCTTCTTCCCTGGACGGCCGCCGAGGGCGTCTCCAAGATCTCGCCGGTCGAGGCGTCGTCCGCATTTCTCGAGCATTTGCGGGACGCCTGGAACGCACGAGTCGCGGGCAAGACCGCGGCGGATCGGCTCGACAACCAGGACGTCTTCTTGACCGTTCCCGCCTCGTTCGACCCGGTCGCGCGCGAGCTGACCATGGAGGCGGCCGCCCGGGCGGGGCTGAAAAACGTCACACTTCTCGAAGAACCGCAGGCCGCCTTCTACGCCTGGCTGGCTGCCCAGGGCCGAAAATGGCGCAAGAGAGTCAAGGTCGGGGACGTCATTTTGGTGTGTGATGTGGGGGGTGGAACGACCGACTTCACGTTGATCGCTGTCACCGAGGAAGCCGGCGACCTGGTCCTGTCGCGGCTGGCCGTGGGCGAGCATATTCTGCTGGGCGGCGACAACATGGACCTGGCGCTCGCCTACGCCGTCGCCGGCACTTTACCGCACGGGATCGAGGGGCTCGACGCCGCCCAGCGGGTTGCCCTCCTGCACGCCTGCCGCACCGCCAAGGAGACGCTGTTCTCGGACTCCAAGAAAAACGCAGCCACGGTGACCGTCCTGGGGAGGGGCTCGAAGGTCGTGGGGGGCTCGGTCAAGACCGAGCTCACCCGCGAGATCTTGAGAAAGGTATTGATTGACGGCTTCCTGCCGCAGTGCGGGCCTGACGAACAGCCGCTGCGCGGCCGCCGGGTCGGCATGACCGAGATCGGCTTGCCTTACGCCGCCGACCCGGCCATCACGCGGCATCTGGCGCGGTTTCTCGGCCAGCAAGCCGAGTCGCTGCATACCCAAGGGGGGATGGTGCTCCCGTCGGCTGTGTTGTTCAACGGCGGAGTCTTCAAAGCGGCTGAACTGCGGCGGCGGGTCCTGGAAATCCTTTCCAAATGGGCAGGAACCAGCGTGCCCGAGCTGGAAGCGGCCGACCTCGACCTGGCGGTGGCGCATGGAGCCGCCTATTACGGCCAGGTTCGTCGGGGCAGGGGAGTGCGAATCAAAGGCGGCGTGGGCCGGTCGTACTACGTCGGGCTGGAAACCGCGGCTCCCGCAGTTCCCGGCGTCCTGCCCGCGATCAAGGCGCTGTGCGTCGTGCCGATGGGCATGGAAGAAGGGACGGAGACCGAAGTTCCCGGGCCAGAAATCGGCCTGATCGTCGGCGAGCCGGCCCAATTCCGGTTCCTGGGCTCGACCACCCGCCGCGACGACGCGCCGGGGACGACCCTGGAACGGTGGAGCGGGGAAGAGCTCCAGGAGCTTTCGCCCCTGGAGACGGCGCTTCACGCCGAGGACGGCGGCTCCGGAGAGCCCGTGCCCGTGCGGCTTCACTCCCGCGTGACCGAGGTGGGCACGCTCGAACTCTCGTGCCAGAGTACCCGCGACCCACGACGCTGGAAGCTGGAATTCAACGTGCGCGAGTCTGGTGAAGACTGAAGTTCGCAAACCCTGGGCCGGAATATCAATCGAGCCCGAGACGAGCCAACGAGGCCACGGAAATGAGCGAAATCGTGCTGAAGGTCGAGGGTGCGGTCGAACAACCGCTCGAGCTGGCCTATGCCGACCTGGAGTCTTTCCCCGCAGAAAGCCAGGTCCATGACGTCTCGCGGTTCCATCCCAAGCGGCGGGGTGACGGTGTCACCCTGGACGCGGTCCTGGACCGAGCGAGAGTGCGTCCGGAGGCGAGCTACGTGACGCTGCATGCCGACCGCGACGACTTCCACGTCTCGGTACCGCTTGAGCTGATCCGCCCCGAAGGTATCGTCGTTTATCGGGTCGGGCCCGAACGTTTGGGTGTCCAGGACGGCGGGCCGATCCGCCTCTTGATTCGCGACCCGTCCGTCTGCCATACCGGCGAGCTTGACGACTGCGCCAATGTGAAATTCCTCAGTCGCATCGAGCTGACCGGCAGGCGCGGCCGCGATACCCGGCCGACGACCGAAGAGGACCACGCGGCACTTCACGATGCGCAGTCCACCAAATCGGGCTGACGTCAATCTCGAAACGACCTTGCGCGTTTTTGGGGTATGCGATCAACAAACGATCCGCGCACATCCCCGGCCTCCGGCCGTGAGCCAGGCGTGATCCACACACTCGCTGGCACGCGTCTTTGGTTTACACCGTTTACTCCCACTCCAGATTGTGACCGACAATCGTATCTCGGACTTCCTCTCTCTTTTTTGATTTCAGATCCTCGGGCCGAAGCGAGCAAATGTAGAGCAGCATCTCGCGCGTAGACGAAAACCTCCGTTCCTTCAGCGGCATATCCTCTTCGGTGAAGGGGTTTTTGATGGTTCGCGCCGGGACGGTCAGCGAATAATCAGCGTCCTGGCTCCCTATAGCCTCCACAGCATCTCGGAGCTTCGGCATCCCCTCGATACCCTCCCCGTCCTGCAACTCCTCCAACAGTTCAACGACCTCGATTCCGACGGTCTTGGCCCGTTGCGATCGGAGCAAATCCAGAAAGCTGCGGGCAGCTTCCTCAAACAAGCCAACTTCCGGGAAGAGTTTCAAGAAAAACGGAAGATGGCTTGAGGCCCTTTCGATCGCCTGCTTCCTGTCGATCTCGAATTGTCCCGGGTGCTTGGCGCGATCGATGTCGTCCGTCGAAAGGAACGACAACCAAAACAGAGGGATACGATTTTTCGATTCAGCCATCAATTTCGACGACCGAGAGCCTGGACTCGTGACGAAAGAGCCGCGTGCAGACATCGATATCACCTTGCCAACCGCCGGAATCGGGATCTTAAGCTGAACACGAAGTCGACCGGGAATTGTCCGTCTCATGCGCCTGGGGCGGGATTGGACGGACGAACGGACGTGATCCGACACGTCGATCCGGCCGTCCTATCCCCACAATGGATTTGAGTTTCACCGGTACATGCGATAGCGTCAAGAGCGGCGAGGTGGTCGTCGGGGCCAGGGCCGCCTGTCGTCTGCGGTGACCGGCCTTCGCCGATCGGTCTGGCATCTCCGGACGATTATCCTACGAGGGATAGGAGCAAGGTTTTTCCCAATCATGAACACCCCAGATACTCCGCGCGATGATCCCCCGAGGGTGGTTCCACGCTTGCGGTTCAGTTTGCGGTGGCTCGTTCTCGCGATCGCGGTGTTGGGGGGTGCATTTGGGCTCGTGGCGATGACCATCAGGTCGATTCAACGAGCGGGCACTCGTCTGGCGAATCAGGGAATGTGCTATTCCAGCCTCAACAATATCTCGCTCTCCATGTACGAATACAGCGAGGAGCATGGGAAATTCCCCCGGCCCTTTGAGGTCGATGAGCACGGGGAGAAGAAGCACTCCTGGCGTGCGGTCATTTCCCGCTTGTTGCCCCACGATGACCTTGCCCCGACGGGAAACTACGATTTCCATCAGCGATGGGACAGCCAGGAGAATAGCAAGTTCTCATCCTACGTCCCCGGATTCCTGCGCTGCCCATCAAGGACCCTCGAGAATCCCCACGGCTCGCCTTTCGTGATGATCAATGATTTCGGAGACACCCCCATCGACCAGATTCCGGCCAACGCGGTGCTCGTGCTGGAAGCTTGGGACGCCAACCACGATTGGCTGGACCCCCGCGACAAGGTCGAGGACTTTCCGCGAATCAAGGTCGATCCGACCGACCACCCCTCGGGAGTCGGCGTGATCCTCCGTGATTTCTCGGTGACACGCGTGAGGGACACGAGCCGGATCAAGAAGGATGGAAAATACTATGTGCTGGAACGCACCGCTGGCCAAGCAGGGGAGTGACCACGGTAACAGCCTGGCCGACGATTCAAACCTCAACCGCGTAGCGGTTCAGTCCAATCCCATGGAGCTTCAGCGATGCAAGAGACAAAAGTGTTCTCCGGTTCCTTGGACCCTTTCGTGTTCGCGGTTTCTACCATGATCGTATCAATCCTTTCCTCGATCATTGCATTTTCCATTCGCTGGACGGCTGTGACGCCCGCGCAATGGCTATTGCCGTCGTGCATGATTGTCGTTTGTTCGGCCATTCTGATTGGGGCCTTCCTGTTCGCACCGACAAAGTTCCTGCTCGAAACCGACACGGTCGTTGTCCGTCGCCCGGTCGGGGACGTTCGACTTGCCTTCTCGGAGATTTCCAAGGTGGGGACCGATGATCGTTGGTATGGACTATCGGTCAAGGGGCTGCCCGGAGGTAACAGCGGACTATTCGGCATATATGGTCGCTTTTACGATCAACTTCTGGGCAATTTCCATATGTACGGAACCAAAGCGCATGGCTCGGTTGTGATCACGATGAAGCACGATGAGACCGTCGTGCTGACTCCGAACGAAAGAGAGGAGTTTGCGACGGAGCTGAAGCGCCGATTGAACAATTTACAGAGCAATTGATCGCTGACTGGCGGTGTGTCACCCCAGCTTTTTGAGAAGCACTTCCTCGAAAAAGTCTTTGGCGACGTCGATCGGCGTCACATGGTCGATGATGGGGTACCCTTGAACCTGCACCTCCAGGGACGGCTCCGCGCCGTGGTTTATCAAGGCAGCGCACCGCTCGAACGCGTCCCGGAGCTGCTCGGCGGCGTGACGCCACCGCTCGTACTGGATTCGCCGCATTTCCCTCCGGCGAGCAGACGCCTCGCCGACCAATTCAGTCACCCACCCTGCGAGCTCATCGGCTGCCTGCTGAGCGTTCAGATACGCTCGAAACGTGCTCATCACCTGCTGGCAAATCAACTGCACAAGCGAATGGAAGTCGCCGTCGTCGGCGCGTGCCAGCGCGTCCAGGTAGACCTCGCGATCCTGAGGGCGGATGATCGCCACGGTGAGTCGCGACCGGAGAAGCACAAGATCCTGCCATAGCCGCGCCATTCGACCATTTCCGTCCTCGAACGGATGGACCCGAGCGATCGCCCAGTGTGTCCAGGCTGCCAGGACAAGGTCATTGACGTCCTTGGCCTGGGCCAGCATCGCAAACATCTCATCGAGGCGTTCCCCAGCTTCGCGCGCCCGGCGGTTGGTGCTTTGCGCCGGTGCTCATCACGTCCCGATTGCGGATCACGCCGGCAATGGAATCATTGACACCCTTCAATAGAATCTCGTGAATGGAGAGGAAGGTGGAAACATCGTGCCAGCGAGACTCGTCATTCAGAAACTGCTCCATCCGTTCGGCCGCTTGCGCGAGATTGATCGCTTCCTGCGCTTCACGTTTTCGCCGGACGTCGTGGATCGTCTTGGTCTGGAGGATGAGTCGCGTTTCGCGAAGCGTCAGGGTGTTGCCCTCGATCGCATTACTGCTAAAGACGCGTTCGCCCATCAACTCGTCCTTGACCTGGCGCAGCACGGCGTCGCTCAATGGGCGAATCTCGTTGACTTGATGCGCGACCTCGGCCAGGTCGCCGAGCATGGCGGCGGTCACTTCGTCCAGTTCGATACTTCCGGGCGCGATGAGTTCCATATTTGATCTCGCTGGATGCCGCCGTCCGGGCGGCTCAGAAGCGGGAATCGGACCACGATTTGCGAATGTCATCGAGCACACGTCGTGCTCGCTGTTGGTTCAAAGCAAGTATAGGAGTGGACCTCGGATAGCGAAAGACAGCCAGGTGGGAGTTGGCGGGACGGGGGTTCAAGAACCCAGGGACGAACGGAGACCGTTCCCCACGGAACACTCGGTGTTTTGTTCACTGCTCGGCACGTAGACCGTTCGGACGAGAGGCCACCTCTGTCGTGAGATGGAAAGAGTTCGCCAAGGCAAGGGAAGCGACACGGAGTGAATTCGCTGGAGCGACCGCGCAGGGCATCCACCCAGGTTGGCCAGGTGGTGCACGCCCAAACGTGCGGCCACCTCAATCGTCGCCTTTCGCTCGCGCGAAAGTTCGTGCACCGAACGTCGCCTTTCGCTCCTGCGAAGGTTCGTGCACCGATTGTCGCCTTTCGCTCCCGCGAAAGTTCGTGCTTGCGACTGCCCGGCAAGAATCGTCCCAGCAGTCGGCCACCCTTGAGCTTCTCCAGCCGGGCCCGCCAGCATTCCACGCTCGTGCCCAGCCGAGCGAGAATTCCGACCAGTTCGGCCGAAATCGCCGTCTTCCCGTTCGCGGGTCGCCGCGTACATAGGCAACGGCGCGGGCCCGCCGCGTTGGATTGACGACGGGGACGCCAGGCTGGAATGTCAAGCTGCCTGAGCGACCGACTTTCAGGGAAACGCAGAGAGGTCCGCCGGCGAGCCCGGTATCCGGGCGAGAAATCTGCGGGGGGGATGGCGCCGCCACCGGTTAGGTGGTCGCCGCGGTGGATAACCTCGGGAAACTCGAGTGACCAGAAATGCGGAAGCGGCGTACGGCATGGCTAGGGGGAATTCATCCGTTTTATTTCCCGCTACTCGTGTGGTACAAAATTCGACGGGCGAAGCGCTGCGACACGCGACACGAGAGGTATGCGACATGACCATCAGCTTTGAGATACCCCAGGACATCGAGCAGCAACTCCGCACCGATGGTGTGGACCCGAGCCGGCAGGCGAAGGAGGTCTACCTGATGGAGCAGTACCGCCAGGCGAAGATCACCCATCGCCAGCTCCAAGAGGCGCTCGACCTGAGCTTCGACGAAACCGAGCACCTCCTGAAGCAGCGCGGTCTAGGTCAGGACCTCGACATCGAGGAATTTGAAGCGGGACGCGACCTTCTGAGGAAGGCCAGGCCGCGATGATCGTCGTGTGCGACATGGGGCCGCTGCATTACCTGGTGCTCATGGGAGTCGAACACGTTTTGCCCCGGCTGTTCACGCGGGTGCTCACACCTCCCGTCGTTCTGGCGGAAATGAGCCGTCCCGAGGCGCCCGAGCCAGTTCGCCGCTGGGCTGGCTCGCCGCCCCAATGGCTTGAGGTCAAGGAGCCGGTTCAAGTTGAGGACATTCCCGCACTCGGACGGAAGGGAACCAGAGGAGACGGAGACAGAGCCGTGATCTCCCTCGCACGCGAGGAGGGGGCGGATTTCGTCGTGATGGACGATATGAGGGCGAGGAGGGAGGCCAAGAAGAGAGGCTGTGAACCGCTCTGGATGCTTCAGGTGCTCGACGAGGCAGCCGAGCGAGGGCTCATCGACGACGTCTCTCAGAAGCTCGAACACTTGCAAACTCAAACGAATTTCTATGTTGGCGACCAGGTCCGCGCTGTCATCGCGGACATGAAGCAGCGTGACTTGCATCGGACTCAGGCCCGGGAGTCGGATGTTCCCACGTCCGAAGACGACGAGAAAAAGGACAACGGAGAATGACCCTCGAAATCGTGCTTGCGCCTGCGCGACCACTGGTGGCGTCAAAACCGCTGCCGGAGCTGGTCGAGCGGGCAGGGGGAGCGGCACGCTTCGCCTGGGATGAATACTTCTATGCCGAGCACCATAACCCGCACACGCAGAAAGCATGTATGTGGGCGGTGCGGCTATTCCTGTGCTGGGCCGAGGGGCAGGGGATTGGGCTGGCCAGCATCACGCCTGGGATGGTCGGCCACTACCTTGTCGCTCTGGGCGGGACGCCTGCCAAGCGTAATCAGCATCTATCAGCGTTGCGTGGATTCTTCGACAGGATGGTGAACCGGCATGTCTGCATTCTCAATCCAGCGTCGTCGGTCAAAGGCGTCAAGGAACAGGTGATCGAGGGCAAGACGCCGGAGATCGGCGTCGAGCGGGGCCGCACGCTGCTGGCGTCCATTGGCACCGGTGATGTCGTGTGCCTGCGTGATCGGGCGATCCTCGCCACGTTGGCCTAGGCCGCTTGTCTCTAGAATACACCGGCCGCGATCAGCACCTCGCGGATAGCCACCAAATAAGGCCGGTTGATCTGGAGCACCTCAATCGTCGTTCGGCCGATGGCCGTGCGCCCGATCAGCGTACCGTCCTGGTAGCGGAAGTGATAGCTCCATTTGTGCCGTCGCGGATGATAAAGCACCGTCACTTTGCTGGTCGCCGGGTCGCGGCCGGTCAGGTTCGGCCCTTTATATCCATTACAGTAAATACAGGACCATGCCAGATTGCCCGCGACCGTTCGCCCGCGATGCTTGCGGGGGATGATGTGCTCGATCTCGAAGGGCACCAGTGATTCGGCTGCGGGCAGGCGGCAATATTCGCACCGCCCGCCCGCTCGCTTCCTGACCAGCCGGTGCAACGCGGCATCCATGCCGGGAACGCCCCTAGTTTCGCTTGCGGAGGGAGTAACGGGCCTTGGCGTGCATCAGATCGAGGAAGGCGCTGACGCGGAGATAGCCTTCCAGCTCCTCCTTCTCGGGGGGCGTCAGGTTGTCGTCCTGGTTCTTGACGACAAGCTCATGCAGGCGATCCAAATCGCTCTGCTCGAATCTTACCCGAAGCAAGGCTTTCGCCTGCTCAGCCGGTAAATCGTCCTTGTCGGGCCGGATCAGGCGGGTAAGGATAGCCGCTTCCACCTTGCTCCCAATGCCCGTTAGTTGCTGTGTCGCCATAGTCTATTATCCGTACATCAACTAGCATGATTGCTGGAGCTATTCTAGCAGAAACGTCCATGGCTGCCAATGTGATATGCGACGGGCGGTCGGGTAGACGTTGGGCAGTGCCGCCCGACCGACGAAACGCAAGACAGCCAGGTGGGAGTTGGCGGGACGGGGGTTCAAGAACCCAGGGACGGACGGAGACCGTTCGCCACGGAACACTCGGTGTTTTGTTCACTGCTCGGCACGTAGACCGTTCGGACGAGAGGCCACCTCTGTCGTGAGATGGAAAGAGTTCGCCAAGGCAAGGGAAGCGACACGGAGTGAATTCGCTGGAGCGACCGCGCGGGGCATCCACCCAGGTTGGCCAGGTGGTGCACGCCCAAACGTGCGGCCACCTCAATCGTCGCCTTTCGCTCCCGCGAAAGTTCGTGCTTGCGACTGCCCGGCAAGAATCGGCCCAGCAGTCGGCCACCTCGCAGTTTTTTGAGCCGAGCCTGCCAGCCCTTAGCGCTCGTGCCCAGCCGAGCGAGAATTCCGACCAGTTCGGCCGAAATCGCGTCTTCCCCTCACGGAACAACCGGCCTGTGTGATCGACCAGCAGCAGATAGCCGCCCAGCGAGAGACTTTCCACCATCCCTTCGCGTGACGAATCCAGCCTGCGCCGATCTTCAAACGGGCAGCGCCAGATGCTTTCCTCCAGGCCAGCCGACGCCGCCGATCCACGTACTGGTTCGGCCCCGGGGCTGGGCCTTCGTTTTTGGGGATTCTCCGAGTCCCGTGTGGGGCGGCATCGTACAGCCCGGGGTGTGAACCCCGGGAATGCTTTCCTCCAGGCCAGCCAATGCCGCCGATCCACGCACTGGTTCGGCCCCGGGGCTGGGCCTTCGTTTTTGGGGATTCCCGGAGCCCCGTGCGATCCGGACATATATCGTGCCGCCGGATAACATATGGTCCAGATCACGCTCCGCATACATATGTCCGACCGCGGTTTTTCCGTGCGCGTCGAGGCGGTCAGACATATGTCTGGAAGGCTGACTCTCCGCCCTGCCTTGAGCGGCGCGGCATCAATCATGGGGCACCTACGCATCATGCAACTGCCGACGCAATTTCATCGAGCTCGTCGTCTGTCACGACGCCAAGTTTCCGGACGAAGCGCGATTCCGAGATGGATTTGACCTGAAACGCGTCGGCGCCCGAGTCTTTCGAGAGGCCATGATCCGCCGAAGCCCGGAGGAAAACGAACCACGACAGGCTTCCGAACGCGGGCTGCCAATCCGTGATCGGAACAACGATCCGGAGAGGTAACTTCCCGGTCCCGTCTGGGTTCAACACCACGGCCGGTCGTTGCTTGCGGATCTCAGCACCAATTGACGGGTCGAATCGAACCTGCCAGATCTCACCCCGTCTCGGTTGAGGAACTTTCGCCATGCAGGTCGTCCTCGCCGAAGGCCTCGAAGTCCGTCAACCGCTTATCGCTGCGATAGATGGGCTCCGCGAGTGTTGCTTGAGCCGCGAGGATGGCGTTCCGCTCCTCCACGGGCAGCTTTCGGAGCTGCGATGCGGAGAGACGCTGTTCACGGTTTTCCAGCGAGCGTGCGGCGTCACTCATGGGTAACCCAGCTCCCAATCCGTTCATGGCGAGCCAGGTGCATCCACTCCCGCCTCACCGGGCTCATCGTTCTACCGTCACTTGGGATTATTAGCGAATCGCTCGGTGCCGGCAACCGCGATGGAACCGGAGAGGGCACGCCGTCAGGCGTCGGTATGTTCCGCGACAGCCAATTCATGCGCAAAGTTGACGAGGAATGCCTGCGGGCACGGGAAGCGGCGCGGCGGGTAGAGTTCGCCGAATGATCCTGCTCGGCACGGACCATACGACATTCCTGAAATACCCCGACAGTGAACGTGGCCGTCGCATGATTGATCGACTCGGCGCTGTGTCAGTTTCCGAAGTCGCAGGTGTGGCCATTGTCATGGTCGAGGAACGGATGCGCCGCTGGCTGGCCGTGATCGCCAAGGAGAAATCGGCGCCGCGGCATGCACGATGCTGGTCCGAACCGCGGGCAGCGTGCCGCCGACACAGAGTCACACTCGGCTGACCCGCGCAGTGGCAATCATTGTAAGAAACGTTGACTCGGCAGCGAGTTGGTCGGTCAGGCGCGCGACGGTGCGCCTCAAACGGCCTCAGACGGCGGCGAGATGGCCGGTCCAGGCGCGACGGTGCGAAACTCGCTGAACGATCGCGCCGGACATCCGCTCCGGTTGGCCAGATGGTGGGACGCGCAGACGTGCGGCCACCTCAATCGTCGCCTTTCGCTCCCGCGAAAGTTGGTGCACCGATCGTCGCCTTTCGCTCCCGCGAAAGTTCGTGCTTGCGGCTGCCCGGCAAGAATCGTCCCGGCAGCCGCCCACCCCTCAGCTTGTCCAGGCGAGCCTGCCAGCCCTTGGCGCTCGTGCCCAGCCGAGCGAGAATTCCGACCAGTTCGGCCGAAATCGCCGTCTTCCCGTCACGGAACAGCCGACCCGTGTAATCGACCAGCAGCAGATAGCCGCCCAGCGAGAGAGCTTCCACCATTCCTTCGCGTGACGAATCCAGCTTGCGCCGATCTTCAACCGGGCAAAGCCAGATGGCCTCCTCCAATCCGGCCGACGCACCTGATCCCATCACTGATTCGGCCCTGAGCTGGGCCTTCGTTTTTGGCGATTCTCGGAGCCCCGCACGATCCGGACGTATGTCGTGCCGGTGGACAACATATGGTCCGGATCGGGCTACCGAAACATATGTCCGACCGCAGTTTTTCGAGTGAGTCGCGGCGGTCAGACATATGTCTGGAAGGTAGGGGCGGCTTCGCACAGCCCGGGGTGTGAACCCCGGGAATGCGAGCGACAGTCATGATGCACGATCCTGGGACTGCCCAATCTGCCAGAAACGCCCCGCCATTGCCAAATATACATTGCCTGTATTTTCCGTTCGCGGGTCGCCGCATACGTAGGTAACGGCGCGGGTCCGCCGCGTTGGATGGACGACGGGGACGCCAGGCTGGAATGTCAAGTTGCCTGAGCGACCGACTTTCAGGGAAACGTAGAGAGATCCGCTGGCGAGCCCGGTATCCGGGCGAGAAATGTGCGGGTGCGATGCCGCCGCCACCGGTTAGGTGGTCGCCGCGGTGGATAACCTCGGGAAACTCGAGTGACCAGAAATGCGGATGCGGCGTACGGCATGGCGAGGGGGAATTAATCCCCTTTATTTCCTCCTAGGACGCTGCTACCTTCTCGGGTGTAAAAACTGTTAATTTCGCCGGTAAGTGCCGCGGTTTCTTTCGGGTTATTTGGCGCAATGCATGCAGTAAAACCGCGTTTGCCAAAATCCAGTTCACGATAACCCCTGCAGGATGCGCCGGTGGTCGGACCGGGCGCGCGTGATCCAGCCCACGTTGAGCCTCGGGGCCATGGTCCGCAATATCGCGATCAGCCCGGTCTAACGAGTGTTGAGAGTTCCTTGCGCAGGATGTCGGCTTCATGCCACGACTCCCAGTCGTCCGGGCGGTATCGCGGGTCGATGAGGTCGTCGCGCGCTAACGATGAGCCAGTGACGATCCAGATGGGCATCCGATAACGGTCGAGCCAGGCGACAGATGAGTGGTAGAGCGATCGCGCCCGATCGGGCTGCCCCAGTTGGTGGTAGGTGAGAGCCAAGAGCAGGTCGGCCACGGGAGGGTCACTCTCCGGATTGCGGAGCGAGGCGGATTTTCTCGAGGAAGGGCAAGGCCTCGGCCGCCTTGCCGGCACGCAGCAGGATGCCGCCGTGAACACGGAGGTCGATCGGCAAGCCAAACAAGGTCGCCAGATCCTTGGCGTACTGTTCGATGAACGTCATATCGCGGGAGACCAGCTCGGGCCGATACACGCGGGTTCGGGCGAACAGCCAGGGCAACCCTCGATCAACCCGCTTGCCGAACAGGCTGCGGCGGGCAATTTCAAGGCGTTTCGTCACTGTTGAGGCCCGGATCGTCGGATCGAGGCCGGTGGCTCGCTCTAGGTGGTATCGGGCGGCGAATGCCATCCCCGAGTTCTCGAAGCCACGCTCCTTCCAGTTGTGCATCGCTAGGTCAGGTGCCGTCGCCCAGACGCGCTCCGATTCAGGGATCGCAGTCGGCGAGTTCTCGTCCACGAGCCGAACCTCCCTCGCTTGCAGCAGGACGTGGCGCCGACCACTGGCCGTGACCCGCGAGTCTTTGGCCCACGCCCCTCCGCCCGCGGCCGGCGCGCCCGTGCGCGCATCGATCACGAGCGAATCTCCATTGGATAGCTTGACCCGCAGGCGTTCCGGGTCGTCGCCAAACTGAATCGAGCTGATACGTTTTCGGAACGAGACACGTGAGAGGACCGTGCGTCCGGTGCTCACATCCCAAGTCGTCAACTTCCCGACGCCCTCGCCATGGGCCTCGTTGCTCCAAGCGGCGACGATCGACCCGTTTGGGTGGATCGATGCGCCATCGAGATCATCGTCGTCATCGCTCCTGAGCACGACCACTGCGCAATGCGCACGGATCGACCAGATGCAGATGTCGCCGAAGTAGACGTATTCGAGCCCGATGGCCGCTGCCACGCTCCGGCCGTCGGGACTGAAAGCGAGTGCAGTGAGGCCCATGTCGGCGCGACCGCCGCGCAGCATGATGAGAGGTTGACCTGTCCGGCTGTCCCAGATCCGAACGCCGGCCTTCTGCGTACACGTGGCTACACGCTCGCCGTCAGGGCTAAGGCGAACATCCATAACTCCCAGATCAATCCCCCGAAGTTTGCAGACCGGTGACAGGCTCTCTACATCCCAGACGGTGACTTCCCTGTTGACCGCCGTCGCCACGAGTGACCCCTCACCGCTGTACGAAATGTGGGAGGGAGCCCGAGTGTGGGCACGCGTCGAGGCGAGCTGACGGCCGGTCTTCGCATCAAGGATGGTGAGTCGACCCTCTTGATCGGCGCAGGCCAAACGTGTTCCATCGGGGTGAAACGCCATCCGCAGGATGATTCCCGAGGGCGCTGGGAATGATTCAAGTCGGGTTCCCGTGCGGACGTCGTAAAAGAGCAGTCTCTCGGCCGCATTCGGCTCGGAACCCGATGCGACACAGGCCACCAGGCATCCGAGCTTGCAGCTCAGAGCAAAGTCGGAGTAGCCCGATGGCCCTGGCGGGAGCTGATACAACTGCGCGCCCGTAGTGAGATCGTAGGCGAAAACACCAGGACGACGATCCGAGTGATAGGATGATGTATCATTGGACATATTCTTGTCGGGCTTGCCGTTCGCTCCCAGCTTCTTCGGCTCGGGAGGCTCGCGGGGACTGACGCGCGCGACCATGACATTGCGTACGGGGTCGAACTCGACGCGGTGGACCCACCCCCCGTCGGGCTGCCATTTTCGGACCAGCGTGCCGGTCGCCGTGTCCCACAGGCGGAGGTGGCCCTCCTGATCACCCGTGGCGAGGAAGCGGCCGTCGGGAGAGTAATTCAGTGTCTTGACCTCTCCAGAATGATTCCGCAGACGTGTCGTGATCGTGCGGTCGTTAACATTCCAGATCTTGATCATCCCGCCCCAGCCACCTGCGGCGACGAACCGACCGTCGGGGCTGAACGCGAGAGACCGGATGGATGCCTTCGGTCCCCTGAACTCCCGGTCGGCCGCGCCTGTCCAGGCGTTCCAGAGTCTGACGGTTCCGTCCCAAGTGCCGACCGCCAGCATCGAGCCGTCGGAGCTGAACGCCGCCGTTCCGATGACAGTCAAGCCCAACTTGGGCGAAACACCCTTCTCCCCCGAGTGCACAGCCCAGAACTTGATCTCGGTCGAATCGACGACGGCAAGCTGTGCGAAATCGGGACTCACGCACACGCCGCTGATCAAGCTGCTTTTCGAACCTTCGTACGACAGAGACTCCTTTGTCGCACCCAGGGACCAGCGCGAGATGAGCCGGTCCTCTGAGCAAACGACGATCTCAGTGCCGTAGGGCGACCAGAAGACTTGGCGAACTGGCGCCTGCATCGGCATGTGCACGCGGACTTGGCCCGCAGCCACGTTGCAGATCGCCACCTCGCCGGTCTTCCCGTCCTTTGAAGCGCAACCCACAGCGAGGAACGCGCCTCCCCGGGAGAATGCCACGGAGAGGACCATGGGATCCGCGAAAGAGATTGTCCGCACAGTCTGTCCAGTCGCGGCGTCGAGCAGAAGGACGTCCGACACGCCTGCCACAGCGAGGTGGCGGCCGTCGGGACTCACGGCCAGGGGCCCTGCAGCGTTCTTGACCTTCCACACCAGACGGCCCGTCCGTGCGTCCCAGCAGCGATACTCTCCGTTTCTGTCCCCGGAGAAGAGGTGACGACCGTCGGTCGCGTAGGCGAGCGTGGTAGGATCACCGAGGTGGCCGTAGAGGGTGAATGCGCCTCCCTCGAACAGGCGATCAAGGTAATGCCACTCCCAGAAGCGGAATTCTTCAGGGACCTCGTAGATGCGGTCGCGGGCGATAGTCGCGTCCTTCTCGTCCCAAAAGACGCCGCTCATGAACTCCGACTTTTCGACCCACTCTTGCTGGGCCAGAATGATCCGGCTGTTCGAAAAGGCGCGGCGGGCCTCACGCTCGCGGAGGTCGGCCCGGATACGCTGATCGCGCTCGGCGGCCAGTGCGGCCGCCGTCTTCTTCTGCTCTTTGGTGACACCCGCCAACGCCTGGTCAAGCTTCCGAAGCGCAATGCTCTTCTCGTGCGTCTCCGCGTGCGCACGCGATTCCTGCCGTTTCGCCTCCAGGAGGCCCCAGGTCGTGCCGATGACGCCCGTGACCAAGACCGCGAAGACCAGCGAGGCCGCGATCACGGGCCCCCGGTTGCGCCTGGCGAATTTCCGCAAGCGGAAGAGAGTCGACGGCCGACCGACCGAGATTGGCTCGTTGTTCACGTACCTCCGGAGATCCTCGGCGAATGCGTTCGGCGTGGCGTACCGGTGGTCCGGCTCCTTCTCGAGCGCCTTCATCACAATCCAGTCCAGCTCCCCTCGCACCATATGCGTCAGCCTCGCCGTGTCGAGCTGGCGATGGGCGGCAATTGCTGGCAAGTCCTTTGATGAACTCAGTTTGGTGCTCGGCTTCGATGGCTCGGTCTCGATGATTTCGCGGCGCATCGCCTCCTCGCCGACCTGGAGCAAGTCGCGCTCCGTGAATGGCGGCTCGCCGGCCAGCAGCTCGTACAGGATCACGCCGAGGGAATAGACATCGGTCCGCGTGTCGATGTCGTACTGGCGCCCCGCGACCTGCTCGGGGGACGCGTAGATGAGCGTGCCGAGAATCTTGCCTAACTCGCTCACAAGGGTCTTATCGGTGAGGCGGCCGGCGAGGGCCTTCGCCAGGCCAAAGTCGATCACCTTCGGGACCGGCTGGCCGTCGATCTCCTCGACGAGGACGTTCGAGGGCTTCATGTCGCGGTGGATGATCCCTTTCTGATGGGCATGTTGCACGGCATCGCAGACGTCCTGAAACAGCTTGAGCCGCTCATTCGGCGGTAGCCGCTTCCGATCGCAATAGGTCGTGATCGGCTCGCCCTTGACGAACTCCATGACGAAGAAGGGCTTGCCGCTGGGGCTAGAGCCGGAGTCGATCACGCCGGCGATGTTGGGATGGTTCAGCCTGGCCAGGGCCTCCTTCTCGCCGTCGAACCGCGCCAGGACCTCCTTGGTGTCCATCCCCTCGAGCACCATCTTGACGGCCACTCGCCGCCTGGGCTGGAGCTGCTCGGCCTCGTAGACGATGCCCATTCCTCCCTGGCCGAGGATACCCAGGATCTTGTATTTCCCGGCGAGGACCGTCCCCGCGCCGACGCCCGGACCCAGCTCATCGAGGAAGGCGGCAAGGCGTTCGAAGTCGGTGTCGAAGTCCGGGTCGGGCCGGACCGCGCGGCCGTTGAGCCGCAACAGGGGCAGCAACTCCGGGAAATCCGCCAAATCCGCCTCCTTCGGCGGCGAGGCATTCTCAACCAGTACCGGGATGGCGATATTGCCCGCCTGCAGGGCGAGGCGGACCTCCTCGCGGACATGATCCACCTCCGGTCGATTCCGCCGCTCGCGCAGCAACCCAGCCCAGCGAGGCCCGATGATGACCAGGACAACCCTGGCCGAGGTCACTTCCTGCCGCAACCGTTCCGGGAAGTCCTCGCCGGGCGTGATGGCCCTGTGGTCGTAGAAGAGAGTCCAGCGCGGCAGCCGCGACCGAAGGCTCTCGTAAAGCTGCTTGACGGTGCCAGGGCTGTCGGAACGGCGATAGGACAGGAAGAGGCTGCTCATGGGGGACACCCGGGGCCGAGCCGGAACTCTTGGTCAACGTCTATGCGAAAGGCATCGCGGCGCCGTTCGGGGCTCGAATCGTTGGGTCATGGGTGCCCGATTATAACATGCCGTGAATGGGCCCTCTACAATCGCAAGACCTGTTTCGACCGGGGCTACCTGGGCGTAATCTCGCTCAAGCTCCGGTCCGAACCTTTCTATTTCCACTTGGCTGCGGACCAGGAGTGGGCTGAGTGGGCGGCCATGTCGGATTCGCAGGGCCTGGCTAGGCATCCATCACTCCGGCCGCGGAACTTCCAGCAAGTACTGTCGAGACCCAGACTCTGTGGTGACCCAATTCGTCAAGCAGGTCCAGACTGCCTGGCTTTGGAATGCGGCTCCCTCGGCAGAACGCACGGTCCATCTCCGTGGCTCAGATCGAGATCCGCTCCACAATGTTCCGCGTGACCTTGCGCCGGCGTCGGTCGTAGATCCGTGTGGTCCGCGGGTCGGCGTGACCGGCCAGATATTGGACGTCTTCCAAAGCTACTACAGACTGCACCTCATGCGAGCGGCTGTCCCGCCTCAGCCGCGCCGCCTACAATCGCTTTTGCGGCATTGCTGGGACTGTCCCGGTGGTGCCGGCACCACTCTCAACAACCAGGAGCTTCACCATGCACAGGCACAGGTCCGGACCAGTCCCCCCCCACCCCTGAAGCAGCCGAGCCTGCACCCCAGCGGCCCGCACGTCTGGGACCAACTCGCTCAGAGCCAGCGGCAAGAACTCGCTCGCCTCGTCGGGCAGTTGCTCGCCCGGCGCCTACGGACGGCCGACCGTCGGGAGGTCAGCCATGACTCTCAATAACGCGGGCTCGAACCAGGCTGGAAGAAGGCCGGCACACGCCCCCTCCATCTCCCCGAAGATCCAACCCTGGCATCTCGACCGACTGGCGATCGTTTACATCCGCCAGTCCACCCCGCAGCAGGTCGCCGAGAACCGGGAGTCCACCAACCGCCAGTACGCTCTGGTCAACCGGGCCATTGAACTCGGCTGGCCGCGCGAACGCATTCTCGTCATCGACGAGGATCAGGGTAAGAGCGCAGCCACGGCCGATGACCGGTTCGGCTTCCAGCGGCTGCTTGCGGAAGTCAGCCTGGATCACGTCGGGATCATCCTCGGGCTGGAGATGAGCCGGCTGGCCCGATCCTGTAAGGACTGGCACCAGTTGCTGGAACTCTGCGCCCTGTTCCGCACCCTCCTGGCGGATCAGGACGGGTTGTATGACCCGACTGACCACAACGACCGGCTTTTACTCGGGCTGACCGGGATCATGTCGGAGGCCGAGCTTCACCTCCTTCGTGGGCGGATGCGGCAAGGACTCCTGAACAAGGTCCTCCGAGGTGAGGTCTTCTTCAATCCGCCGGTCGGATATGTGCATTCGCCCAGTGGCGGCTATGACTTCGATCCCGACGAGCAGGTCCGCGCCGTCGTCCGCTTCGTCTTCGACCAATTCGAGCGCCTGGGGACGATCGGCAAAGTCCTCCGCCACCTGCTCGCCCACGACATCCGGATCGGCCTCCGCCCGCACTTCGGACCGGCTCGCGGCCAATTGGAGTGGCGGCTCCCGACCCGTAACACAGTCGCCAAATTGCTCACACACCCGATCTACGCGGGTTATTACTGCTACGGGCGCAGGCAGACCGATCCGCGGCGGAAGAAGCCTGGCCGACGTTCGTCGGGGCGGGTTGTGGTCCCGCGCGAAGAATGTCTCGTTCTGATCCCGGATCGGTGCCCGGCATACATTACCCGCGATCGGTTCGACGCCAATCAGCAGACGCTCGCCGAGAACCGGGCCAGGACGGAGTCCAAGGGGGCACCAAGGGAGGGGCCGTCGCTACTGGCCGGGTTAGTCATCTGCGGCCGATGTGGCAAGCGGATGGCCGTCCACTACTCTGGCCGTGCGCAAATCCTCCGCTACACCTGCCCGACGGGCGTGGCGCACGCCCGCGGGCGGTGTCGCCATGCACTGGCGGGCCGGGTCCTCGATCGGTTTATTGCCGATCAAGTCTTGGCCGCGCTGCGGCCCGGTGCGTTGGAGCTGAGTCTCGCCGCCGCCGAGGATGTTCTTCAGGAGCGGACGGCGCTGGATGAGAACTGGCGGCAACGGTTGGAGCGCGCGAAGACCCAGGCGGACTGGGTCGAACGGCAGTATCAGACGGCGGACCCGGAGAATCGCCTTGTCACACGGACGTTGGAGCGGCGCTGGGAGGAGGCGTTGCAGGACGTCCGGCGGCTGGAGGAGGAGTACGCCAGGTTCCGGCAGACGGAGCCGATCGCGCTCACGCGAGGGGAGGTGGATCAGATCCGCGAGCTGGCGCGTGACCTGCCGGCATTGTGGGACGCGCCGACGTCCACGCCGGTCGACCGCCAACGGATCATCCGGTTCCTGGTCGAGCGGGTCGAGGTCGCCGTCGAGGGGGTGAGCGATCAGGTCCATGTGAAGATCACCTGGGCTGGAGGTCAACGGACTGAGCATAAGCTGACCCGCCCAATCGGGCGATATGAGCAAACCGTGGAATTCGATCAGCTCATGGCCCGTATCCGTGAGCTTCGAACGCAAGGGCTCACCTTCGCCGCCATCGCCGACCGACTGAACGCAGAAGGATTCCGTCCGCACAAGGGCGCCGGGCGATTTCACAAGGACATCGTCAGCCTCATCGTGCGGCGGCGGACTCCAGGCTATCGACGGCCACCGAAATCCGATCGGTCCGCGCTCGGTCCGAATGAATGGTTTGTGATCGATCTGGCCCGGGAGGTGGGGATCGTGAAGAACACGCTTCACGCCTGGCGGTTACGCGGGTGGGTGAGCTTCCGGCGGCCACCCGGGCCTCGTACCCCATGCGTGTGCTGGGCCGATCCCGACGAACTCGACCGCCTGCGCCGACTGGCGCGGACACCTAGGGGCTGGTGGCAGCCGGTCCTGCCTGCTCAGTTGACAACGCCGAAGCTGCCTCCGCCTCAGTTTCGCATGACGTAGTCCCGCGACCGGGCTGAGTCGGTCGCGGTTGCAGATGGCCCCCGAAAGCATCCTCGTCACCGAGATGAGGATCAAGGCAGGAGCGGGGCCACGGTCAAGAGCCGGTAGGATTCCAGCGGCCACGCGCCGTCAATCCTGCCGGCTCAATCCCTTGAGGGAAATCCGCTCGACGATGTTGCGCGTGACCTTACGCCGCCGCCGGTCATAGAGCCTGGTCGTCCTCGGGTCGGCATGACCGGCCAGATCCTGCACCGATTCGAGTTCGACGTTTTGCTCAAGCAGGTCAGTGACCGTCGCGACACGGAACGAATGGGGCGAGTATTGACCGGGCAATCCCGCCGCTTTCAGCCGTCGTTTCATCATCCGGCAAATGTCAATGCCGGTCATGGGATTCTCCGTAAGTTTCTCCGTTTTGCCTGCGGCGGTGCGAAAGAGGGGACCTTCCGTGATGGCCGAGGCTTCCATGTAGGCCAGGAGAGCCAGTTCCAGGTCGTGCCGGACCGGGATTTCGCGTGACTTTCCGCCTTTCTCCGAGAACCTGAGCGCGTATTGACTGCCGTCGTGCTTGACGCTCTTGAGCGTCAGCTTGGCGACGGCCCCGACACGGGCCGCCGTGTAGATGAGGACTGCAAGTACGGCGCGATCACGGAGGCCGATCTTGGTCGAGACATCAATCGACGTGAGGAGCCTGGCGACCTGGTCAGGCCGGATTTCCGGCGTCTTGCCTTCGACAACGGAATAACGCTCGGCTCGAACCGTGGCGGCCGGGTTGATGACGATCACGTGGCGGTTGACCAGCCGGTCGAAGAACTTCCGCTGCGCCGCCAGATGGAGCTTCTTGGTCGGGACGGCCAGCGGCAATTCCTGAAAGTAAGCGCCGACGTCGCCTGGAGTGACGCGAATCAGTGGCAGGTTGCGCTCTTCGCACCACGCCAAGAACTTCTTGACAGCATGGATGTAGTTCTTGCGGGTATGGGGGTTGGCGATTTCGCCTTGGAAAAACTCCTCCCAGGCGAACTCGGCAGCCTGGCCGACGCATTTCACGATCTCGGGTGCGTTCCGAGCTGACACCGGCGTCGTTGGATTGGCCAGGTTCGATCTGTCGTAGACCGCAATTTCGTGTCGCTCCGTCATTTGTCGCTCTCTAAACCAGGTCGGCCTTACTATAATCAGTTCAACATGTACGAGCAACTTAAAGTCGGAGATACCCGAATTCTGGCACTGGTTGCCTGGAGCCGTATTTTCGACAGCTACGAGGCGCTGCTGACAGCTGAGTCATCCGTAGCGGTCGAATTCTCTCGCGGCGGCGATGGCGATGCGGTATGGGCCGTTCGCGGCCATGGAATCGATCGACGTGAAGGGCTTTTTTCCAAAAAAGGTCGGGGCGACGAGACACCGTTCGAGCTTTTACTCGCGACTCTCAACGGTTGGCCAAATTCGGGGCGGCGGTTGCTTTGAATGCCTTACTTTGAACGGAAGGTTGAATAAAACGGTTCAGCGGCGATGTTGTCTCATCGGCAGCACTGGGTTGCGCTTTCATTTCGGCGATCCGACCGACGCGCGCTGCGGACGGGTACTCAACGAGAAAGGCCCCACCGGAAACCCCGCATCGGGGTTCTTTTCCTTTCCAATCGAACGGCAGGACCGCCAGTGAACCTAACTGGCTGGCATCCGGGACTGGGAAGCCGCGTTTCGGATGGGGCTGATAACTACAAGTTGAGACCGCCATCGAAGGTTGCGTCCGGTCTGTTTCCCCAGCGATCGGCGGGATACACTCCAACAAGAAGGCCGTACTGATCGAGGGCCCTTAAGCATGAGAGTTGCCATCAATGGGGCGGGGATCGCCGGAGGATGCCTGGCCTACTGGCTCGAGCGTGGCGGCCATGACGTCGTGCTGATCGAGAAAGCTCCCCAGTTTCGCACTGGCGGGTACGCGGTTGATTTCTGGGGCGTGGGCTACACGGTTGCGGAACGGATGGGCATTCTGCCGGAGGTGCGAGCGCACGGATACACGTTTCGGGAAGTTCGGGACGTCGATAAACGGGGTCGCAAGGTGGGAGGATTCTCCACGGATTCTCTTGCCCAAAGTCTGATGGACCGCTTCACTAGCGTACCGCGCGGCGATTTGGCCGCAGCGATCTACCGGACCATCGGGAGCCGTGTCGAAACGCTTTTTGATAATAGCATTTCGGCCATCAACGAACGTGCGACCGGCGCGCTCGTCTCCTTCGAGCACGGTCCGGCGCGCCAGTTCGACCTCGTGATCGGCGCCGACGGGTTACATTCAACCGTGCGAGCGCTCGTGTTCGGGCCCGAACGTCAATTTGAGAAGCCGCTCGGATACCGGGTCGCCACCTTCGAGGTCGAAGGCTATCGGCCACGCGACGAACTCATTGGCGTCACCTACACAACGCCCGGGCGCCAGGTCGGGCGCTTTGCTCTACGCGGCGACCTGACGATCTTTTCCTTCCTCTTCTCCGGCGAGAAGCTAACCGGCCCAGAGCCGAGCAATGCAACGGAGCGGAAGGCCGTTCTGCATCAGGTTTTCGCGGATGCCGGCTGGGAATGCCCGCAGATCCTCCACGCGATGGATCAAATCAGTGACGTCTATTATGATCGTGTCAGTCAAATCCGAATGGACGACTGGTCCAACGGACGCGTGATGCTGATCGGCGATGCCGCGGCGTGTGTTTCTCTGCTGGCCGGCGAAGGTGCGGGACTCGCCATGACCGAAGCCTATGTGCTTGCCGGTGAACTCAAGCGCGCCGGACACGACTACAAGGCGGCCTATCGTCGCTACGAGCAGTTGATTCGACCGTTCGTTGAAGGCAAACAGAAATTGGCCCGGTACTTCGCCTCTGCCTTCGTGCCGAAGACGTGGGCTGGAGTGTGGCTTCGCAACCAGGTGACGAAACTGATGGCGTTTCCCCCGCTTGCTCACTACCTCTTCGTGCGCCATCTGCGGGACGATTTCGATCTTCCGAACTATGAGCATCGAGTTCCTCAGGAACGGGAATCCCAGTGACAATCGCCGGGACCATTCTCAGGTCAAACCGCTTCGGCACGCCCACCGCCCTGAAGCAGTTCTTCCAGCGCATCGCAAGCAGACCGCAGTCCATTCTCTCCCCGCACCCTGTCTCCGATCCCCGAGGCCTGCCGGGAATACCGCGGATTGTCGAGAAGGTGTCGCAGGTCAGCCGCGACATGGCTCGGGCGGTATCGGTGCCGAGAAATCGTCCTGGCGATCCCGAGTCGGGTCACCCGCGCGGCGTTGTCGAACTGGTCGTGGGCGCAGGGCATGACCAACATGGGACGACCGGAACGCATCGCCAGGCCCGTCGTCCCAATGCCACCGGGGTGGACAATCGCAGCGGCACGTGGAAAAAGCTCCGAGAACGGGACGTAATCGCACGCGATGACTTCTTCCGGCAGGGATGCGGGCATGTTTCCGCGGTCTTGGCCGAGGATCAGCACCGATCGTAGGCCGAGCAATTTGGCCGCGGCGGCACTGTGCCCGAAAAACGGTCCAGCATCCACGACGGCCGACGAGCCGAGCGTGAACACGATGGGTGGCGGACCTGCGTCGAGGAAGCGGACCAACTCGGGCGACATCCCGGCCGTATCGCCTTGGTCAGAGAACGGGAAGCCGCTGAGGACGGTTTGCTTAGGCCAGTCGGGCTGTTTGCCGGCGAAAAGCTGTGAGAACATCGCCAGGATCAGTGAAGGAGAATAGAGGCCCTCGAACAGTGGATTCTCCGATGTGGGCGGCAATTGAATCTCAGCCCGTAAACGGTGCCACGGGTCAGCCCACGAACGGCAGCTCCGCTTTGCCAGCCAGAACAAGGGGCGGTGAAAGGCCGGGCCGAGAAACCGGAGCTTCGACAAGTTCGGGAGCTGTGGCAATACGGGCGGATCGTAAGCCGAGAAGAAACCGAGGGGTTGGAGGAAAATGCTCGCCCACGGAATATGTCTCTTCTCGGCTACCAGCCGCGCGGCGTATGTGAGCACGTGGGAAACCAGCAGATCCGCACCGTCTGTGGCGGCCAGCAGGTCTTCGTAGGATTCCCGCAAGACCGGCATCAACAGTTCGCGGACGACGAATTCAGTGCCCTTGCGGGAATCCATGATGCGCCGCATCGCGTCACGGTCGGCATCGAGGTTAGGGCCGTCAGGACGCACGGCGTGGAAGCCGATGCCCCGTGCCTCGATCCTTTGCTGGTAGTGGCGGGTGGTGGCGATGATCGCTTCGTATCCGCGGGCTTGCAAACCCAGGGCGAGGGCGATGTACGGATGCAGATCGCCCAGGGAGCCGAACGTCGTGAGGACGATCCGTCTCCCGGGGCTATGCCGTCGTCCCCGGTGATCCACTTGTACCACCGTCCCGATCAACCCCGATACGCCGTTGCCTCGGCTCCGCCCGGGCGAGACCGCCCTGAGTGCGGACGACCATCTTTCAGCATAAACCCAAAGGCCAAAATATGATAGGCAGGCGTTACTTTCCCGAATCTCAATGCGACCCGTTCCTCGCGTGTCGGCAACGCCTTGATCGCGCTCAAACCACGGGCACAGGTCCCAGACGCGGCTGTTGACACGACTGTCGGGCCTACCCCTTAAGGGCGTCTGCAGAGACCTTTAGCTGAGCTACGGCATTGAACCACTCGCCAGGTCCATGCACGTGCGCATCCCCGGCCAAGCGGACAACGCCGGCCGCGGCGGATGGCTAACGCACGCGGGTGAAAAACCACTTGCGCACTTCGGTCCGACACACCGAATGGCACAAGCTTAAGGATTAACGTCTTGATATCAAAGGATTTAGGTTAAGCACGTACACCGGACATGCGATAACGTGCTAATAGTTGGCTTACTGCATGTGGCTGGAATTGCAGGGTTTTTCGCTAATCTAAAATACTCAACATATCTTCAGATTTTATGAAAGGCCCAGCAAGTGTTCCGCAAGCACAGACGGGCCTTGACTTTACGCTTAAGCTAGTGCCATTCGTCCGACACACCCAACGCGCAGTGTGCAGCCCCGTGCGATGACGGAGGCGACGTTCCGAGTGATTGTCGCCGAACTATCGATGGCATTGACGCGGATTGGGTTTTGCGAAGAATGGCAGACAGGCCGACAAGTCGTCGGCGAAACCGCTGGAAGAAAGCCTGGACAGAACTGTCGAAGGAGGCAGTATGGCTAGCCATCGTCCAGCGGCACGTTCTGATCCAGCAGATCGATTACCGTCGCCACCCGGTTATGTGGCCGGCCACATAACCGGGTTTATGTGGTCCCTCCTGTTATTATGTGTAAAGGGTGAATATGCCCCATGGACCCATGAAAGCTTCTACGTTAAATAAAAAGTTACGTCAGATTTCCGATGTAAAGTTTGGACTGGAACTCAGGCTTGCCACCTTCGCGGCGGCCCCGTTCGCTTAGCTCATGCATTCAGACGGGTGACGTGCTTGCGTGGAGAAGCCCACATTTGCCTCGGTCACGGTCGACCGATGTAGCTGCGGGTTTCTGGAGCAAGCCGCAGAGGATATACCGCGGGGAGTGACGATGAGGAAGCCGGAGAAAGGAGGGAACGCCCCGACATTGCGGTCCTACCGGACTTTGCACTACACCCATTTATCAGACACGGCCGACGTTCAGGTGTATGCCGACCCGGCTGAGGGCGACGTGCATGGAGGGCTGACGGGCAAGTACATCGGGCCCCCGACTGGATGAGCGAAGGAGTCAGTTTCGATCAATAAGACGGCAGCGCGCTTGGTGGCTGGGCAGAGTACGGCGTGATCGGCGCGTACGCCTGCACCGCCCGGCACGCTGTAAAATGCGCGGAGTGGTGCCGGACCCATGATGTGGCGTGGCGAAGTTCGCCGCGGACGGGCCGGGCAGGCTTTCGACTTCGGTGAGCCGGGCGTGCTGGATGGGGCCACGGCTAAGTCGCTCGCCGCGGGCCGCCACGAGCCACAACAGGTTGGCCAGATCGCCAGGACGAAGCCCATGAGGCGGAGCTGCATGCGGATTCTGGATCAGAGCCTGAAGCCACGCGAGCCCGCTCTTCAAGCAACCGGCTGCTTGAGCAGCCCGGTACGATCACGCTTGCGGAATCACGCATCGAGCGAAAGATCGAGGCCGTCCCACTGGTCGAACTGGCGAATCTGGGCAATCTTTGATCGGACCTGTCCGGCCAATGCCGGCAGCGTGAGGAGCTCGAACACGAGCGTTATGCCCCAAAAAATGCGGGGCGAGTACACCGGCACGTGGGCCGACCTTTCGATCAACAGCATTGCCCCAGCGATGGTGCTGCCCGCCAGCAAAGCGGCGGCCAGTGCCTCGAATGCCACGGCCCGCCATGCCGTGCGACGAGCGGCGGGGTCCGCCGATTCAAGCCGCATCAGGCTCCCGCGAATCGCCTCGGCCAGGATCTCAAGAGCAAGTGGTAGGGTGCAGAATAGAACTGGGACCAGAAAGACTCCGGTCACTTCGATTGGTCGCGGGCCAACGAGCGCGCAGCCCACGGCAAACCCAAACCAAACCAAGACAACGTACGTCATTCGCACATTCCAGCGCCGCTGGTAGGCGGCTAGCGTCTCCCCCGGGCGGCGGCGGCCTCCTTCCAGCCCGGGCACCGGCACACACGCCCATCGCTCCCAGCGGGGGACCGTGGCCTGAAGCTCGGTGGTGAGTTGGCCGGGCTCGCCGAATCGCGCCCGCGCGCGGCGGACAGCATCGACGTCGTCGCCTCGCCGGGCCTTCTCGTCAGCCAAGAGTCCCTCGATATGGGCGAGCAGCTCTTCGCGCATCTGGTTTTTCCTCCAGGGTTTGGCCCGAATGGGTCGAACCACTCGCTCGACGTCTTTGCGTAGCTCAATCATGCCGGCGCTCCCAAGATGGTGGTGACGACCGCGGCAAAATGCTGCCACTGGCCCCGGGCCGTGACCAGCGCCCGCCGTCCCTTGGGGGACAGGCGGTAGACCCGCCGCCGGGGCCCGCGCCGCTGGGCGGGCTCATCGTCCCATTGGGCGGTGACCAGCCCCCGGCGCTCCAGGCGGTAAAGCGCCGGATAGACCGAGCCCTCCTTGAGCGACAAGGCTCCCTCGCTCGTAGAATCGAGCCTGCGGCAGATGTCCCAGCCATGCGCCGCGCCGTCCTCAAGCACGGCCAGAACCAGGCTCTCGAGATGCCCCCGCAGTTGGTCTCCGCCGATGGGTTTCATACTCAATATTTAGACAGACTGAGTAGTGGTGTCAAGGGGATTGCGTGGAAGAAATGTGACGGGCAGACGGCGAGAGAGAGCGGAGATTTTGGCGGGAGTACTGCTGCTCCCAGGGGATATGTGACGTCCAGCCATCGACCTGTGGAAGGACATCTTTATGGATAAAGGTAAGCTAACTGGGATCGGTGAGCGGTGGCAGCAATTCACGAAGCTCACCGGGCTGATGCTGGGTGAAGAAGCGAATTATCGTTTGTTTTCGGCCATGACGCACGGCCATCTGTGGGCGGCATCGCAACTCGGTTTCCGCTTTGATGCTGGGGGGGCGGGTTCGCCGCTGGCGGTGAGCGATGCCCTGCCGATAGTGAGGGTAATGCCCGCGTCTGCACCGGGCTCCCGGAACGGGGAGTTGAGTATCGGGTTTTCGATGATGACGTCGGCCATAGGTCTGCCTGCGACCACTCTAGTAATATCAACTCGTTGATATAACGGAAATTCGCAGTGAGCAAGGCTCGAATGCTTTGCATCATAGCAGATGTGGGAAATGGCGTGACTAGGGTGCCGGCGTGCTAAAACAACCCGCCCGCGATCAGGATGCCGCGTATAGCGACAATTTCAGGGTGGTTCATCTGGAGGACGTCGATCGTCGTCCGGCCAATGGGCGTGCGGCCGATCAGCGTACTGCCCTGGAAGCGGAAGTGATAGGCCCACTTGTGCCGTCGCGGATGGTAAAGCCGCGTCAGCTTGCCGGTTGCCGGGTCCAGCCCGGTCAAAAACGCAAGGACAGCCATTGCATTTCGGCCAGACCGGCGGACCGAGAGAGCGCTCGGCTGACCTGTCGCCGGACGGAAACACGGATTGCAAATCGTCCGCGAAGAGGGCGGCCGGACTGCGCCCGTCCTCACGAGCAGCGTCGTCGCCCTCGCTGCACTCATAAGCGACAACACATCGACATCGCCGGGCAGTCCCATGCGGCCAAACCACGTGCGGCTTCCGCCCGCGTTAGCGTGCCTCCCTTCGGTATGAAACGCCCTCAGCTCCCCAGGTATCGCCGCCCCCAACGTAAAAAAAACGAACCCATGCCTAAAAAAACGAAAGGTTCGCCGGCCATGAGCCGATAACCCGCCAGTGCCCGCAGACCTGATATTGAACCCACAAGAACACTTACGAGCGCAACCACTATGATTCCCGCAGATGCCACCGGAGAAACCAGCAGGGACGATCGTGCCAAGAATAACGTGAGCCAGGGCCAGGCGCTCCTGGCCGCCGCCGAGGCGGCGTATCCGTTTCGGTCGCCGGACGGCCGATATTTTGTCCAGTTGCCCACCGGCCAGCGGCGCGACGTCGTGCCGCTCCGCTCGAAGGCATCGCGTAACTCGCTCGTCGGATCCTACCGTGCGGCACATCACCAGTTGCCCGCGGCATCGGTCGTCGCCCAGGCGGTCGGGGCCCTCGAAGACCAAGCCCGATTGCATGACCAAACCGAGCCCGTGTTCGTACGCGTCGGCCGCGACCGAAACCTGCACGGCGGCGCAGCCGACTGGGATTACTACCTCGACCTCGCCAATCCCAGCGGCCAGGCCGTGAAGATGACTCCCGAGGGATGGTCGATCGTCGACCGCCCGCCCGTCCATTTTTACCGCCCCGATGGAATGCTGCCGCTTCCAACCCCTCTGGCCAGCGGGTCGATCCAACTCTTGCGGCAGTACGTCAACCTGAGCGACGTCGACTTTTGTCTTTTCATCGGCTGGTTGGCCGCGGCATACCGGCCCGTCGGCCCTTACCCCATCCTGGTCATCCACGGTGAACAGGGAAGCGCCAAAAGCACCCTGACGCGAATCGCCCGGCTCCTCATCGACCCCCACCAAATGCCGCTGATCACCGGATCTCAAAGCTTTCGCGACCTGATGGTCACCGCACATAACGGGTGGCTCTTGGCGCTTGATAACATCTCTCGAGTCTCACCCCGCCTGGCCGATGGGCTCTGCGGTATTGCAACCGGCGGCGGACACTCCGGCCGCCGCCCGTTCTCGGGCGACCTGCGCGAGGACGTGTCCGCGGAGAGGCCGACGATCTTGAATGGAATCCCCGACTTCATCGACCGGGCCGACCTCAATGACCGCTGCCTCTCCATGACCCTGGCACCGATCCTGCCCAGAAGCCGGCGCGGTGATGCTGAGTTCTGGCGGTCGTTCGAGGCCGACTATCCCGCGCTCTTGGGCGGAATGCTCAATGCCTTCACGGGCGGCCTCTACCTGCTCCCGTCGGTGCAGTTCGCCGAACCGCCGCGGCTGGCCGATTTCGCGTGCTTGGGTGAAGCCGTCAATCAGGCCGCCGATTCGCCGGCCGGCATGTTCCTGGGCGGCTATGCCGAGGATCGCCAGGCCACCACCGTGAATCACCTCGAGGAATCCACTCTCGCCCGAGCTCTCCTCGATTCCGCCAGCCTGGGAGGGTTGAGGAATTGGACAAAGTCCGCCACCGAGATGATCGAGGAGCTTTCCCACCAGGTGTCGTCCAAAGAGCGAGCCTCGTCGCGCTGGACTCATTCGCCCCAGATCTTCTCCGACGAGTTGAAGCGCATCGCTCCGCTGCTTCGAACCCGCGGCATCTCGGTCACATTCCATCGCACGAAACATGCCCGGTTGATCAAGATCAATGCCGACCCGAGCTTCGATCACTCGGTCGGCCCGCACTTCACGGACGGAATCGCGCTGCCCGCGTGATTCACCCTTCCGCTCTCGTCGCGCACATCCGCGGGAGCGGCGCGCCCAGTCGATTCCGCAGATTGAGCCGACTCGTGTCGCAGTCCGACCGAAACGGCACCGGCTCCGTCAGGCTGCGGAAAGAGAGCACGATTTTCGCGATCCTGCCGGATGAGCGGATTGCACTGCGGCACAGGCCCGTCGATTCCCCAGAGTGCCGGCTCGGGGTGACGAGATGCTCTGCGAGTGACGAGCCCGTCTCGTCACCCGCGGCTGGCCGCGCGTGCGGGTCGCGCGGATTTTGCGACCCACTGAAGCGCCGCTCGTGAGCATCCTGCGGATTGTGACATCGCGGGTGACGAGGTGACGAGGGTGACGAGGCTTTTTGCAGCAAGGAGGTACGACACAGCAGCAGCGGCGCCGAGGGCGCTGCTGGAAGGCGGAAAAACGAACCACGAAATCACCAGCCCGACGCGCAAGTCAGGGATCTGAATCTTGACAAGGGGCGAAATGGAAGGCGGAATCCATACATACGCCTGCCGTGCGGGCGGACGACCACCAGCAGCCGTCCATCGCGATCCGGCGGCGGTCTCGACCGCGGCCACATCTCCGCGAGACAACAATCGGATCAGTCGGGCGTTGAAGTTCTTTCACGAGGGCGGCTCGCCTTCAGATCGGGTCGTCTGAGGATTCTCGACCGTGTCTTCGACCTGCGTGAACGGGGCGAAGCCGGGCGATTCGAAGAGCGACAGGTAGGGATCGTTCCGGAACCGCCGGTTCCGCGATTTCCCGGTCGTTTCCCGCAAGATTCCCTGTTCGACGAACTGCTCGATGTACTTTCGTGCAGTCGGGAACCCGCAACCGAGCCGGACTTTCACCATGTTGATCGACACCAATGGCTGCTCGAACAAGTAGTCGAGAAGTGCTTGATGTTTGACTCGCTTCCGTTGCTCCTCTCGAAGGGCGAGGATCTTGCGGGCTGTGGCCGTCGCCGCCTGGCTGACCTCGTAGACGCCCTCCAGGAAGAACCTGATCCAGCCTTCCGAGTCGCAGGAATGAACGCCGTGTACCCCTCAAGCTGGCGGATGAATCGCCCGGCTCGCATCAGAGCGCCTGTCCCGTATCGCTATGAAAGGATCGTGAAATACAGCCCGTGCGAACCGCACCATATTACACGATGTTGGCATTTCTTTTAATAAAGATCGGGATCCGGTTGGGGACGTTGCATTCCGCCGTGGTCGGTCGTCGACGAAACCTCGATCCCTGACACGGCTGACGGTCTGGGGTTCGCTCTTGACCCAGGGAACCTCAAACGCCTTGCTTCTCCAGCGTGTACGGCAGCACCTTGACGCCGCGTTTCTTGAGCGGAGCGAGTGCTTCCTTCAATCGGGTTTGCGCCTCGGACCAGGCCGGCTCTTGCAGCAGTGTCAGACCCGGAGGAGCCTGCTGACGGTCGTGGAGCTCGTTTTCATCGAGCAGGAAGACGAAGTCGCCCGGACCGAGTTCAAGGGATGTGATCAACCGGCACGTCTGCTCGACATGAGAGCCCGCTCGCTCGATGCCGCCCGCGCCCACCAGGGTCAAGACGCTGGCCCCCAGGCCGGCCGCCTTGAGATCGGCAAAGCTGGGCGCAGATCGTCGTCGTGCCAGGTCTTGAGGTAAAGCGCCCGCACCGCGGGATCGCCGGACTCGATCAAAAAACTCACGCGTGAGAGGCCCCCGGCGGAAAAATCGGCCCAGGACGTGCGAGCGGGCATGGCCGCAGCAAAATCGTTCAGGAAGGCGTGGATGCCCTCGAAAGAATGCGCGATCTCCTTACCTCGATCTCGTTCATCGACTGTGCTTCGCTCACGAGCCGTTTTGATCGAGAAGACGTGGCTGGCGGCGTTCAAGTAGCCGATGACGTCTTCGGCCGGGCGGTGCAGGACGTCGCTGCCGGCCAGGACGACGACCTTGCTCTGCAGAAGCCGGCGGCCCCAGAGCGCTGCCACATCGCGGGCGTGCTGCTCGAACTCGGCCGGCGTGCGGGCCCACAGCTCGCCGCGTGGTGGACAGCCTGTGCCAAATCGGCTTGATGACCCGAGTGTCGCTTGCAGAACGACGCCGTTCTGGCACTCCGGAGGCAAGAACGGCAGCGGGCCGTAGGTTCTCCGGTAGTCGTCGCGGTGAGCGAGCCAGCGAGCATGATCCCAGCGGCTGATCGCCTCCAGGAACAGGCGGAGCTCGCCGGGATCAATTGGCTCGGCCTTGGCCGAAGGAGGGTTAGCCGGCGAAAGCTGGCCGGTGCCCACGCTGGCGATCAGGTCCAGCGCCATCACACGAACCCGCTCATCGAAGTCGCTGGCTTCTTGATCGTCCAAGGATCGTCGTTTCAGAACGAGGCTCGGTCCCTCCCGCACCCTGTCGATCGCCTGGACGCAGGCGTCCAGACCTTTGAGGTAGTGGGTTCCCTCGACAAACGCCCGCTGCCACCGCCCCTCCAGGTCAAAGTGATAGATCGGAGCATCGCCAAAGTAGAGCGAAAATGCCCCCGGCTTGAAGCCTGCGAAAATCGGGTCCGCTGAAGCAATCGCAGGTTGGAGCCCGATCCGCCTGCGGTAGGATGCTCCCTGTTCCAGAAGACAGGCAGCCTCGGTTCGATGCCCGGAAGCCATGGAAATCGTGGTCTCGTAATTGGAGTCAGTTCGAGGAATTGGTGCCGGTTCATCTTTCGGAGAAAAATGAACCGGCACCAAGTTTCTCCGGCGATCCGGGAAATCGGTCTCCTCGAAACCGGAGTCACCCACTATAGTACGCGATTCCCGGGATTGTCGTCGTCGGCCGAATGGGCGGAAGAAAGAAGAATCCCCCGCGGACTGGGCTGAGGAAGGGTCGGCGTTTGCCGCACCGGCCGGACGGGCCCGAGGGCGACGTTTTTGTTGCGCTCGATCGAACCAAAGCGCGAGCCACCGAACTCTTTCCCCCCCTTGTGAAGGGGGGGCCAAGGGGGGTGGACCCCGCGCGACCACCTAGCTGCGCCTTGTACGCAGGGGCAAAGAGGGAGGGGCCGGAGCCTCGGAGATCGAAAAGCCAAGAGAGCGCAACGGCCTTGTAACTGGCGGTGCCGCGACTACCCCCCCTAACCCCCCCTTCGCAAGGGGGGGAAAAGAGAAAAACGAAATCGGGGGGAGCGCCCGGCTTGCGAACGAGGAACTTTTCATCAGCTCGCCCGCGGCCTGCTGGCCTCGGGAGCGGAGGACGGATCCGTGGAGCAAGCAGAGAATCCGCCGGCTGGGGCTGAGGCACCGGCCGGGACAGGACGCAAACTCGGCCGGTGGGGCTGGATTGAACCGATTGCGATCGTCGTCCTGGCGCTCATTTTGAATCTGGCAGGCAACGGGCGAACCGGGCTATGGGATCGCGATGAGCCGCGCTACGCCGTCTGTGTACGCGAAATGCGGGCGCGCGGCGACTGGATCTTTCCGACCTTCAACGGTGAGCCGCGCTATCACAAGCCCGTCTTGATTTACTGGCTGATGCGCTGGGGAACGGCGATCGGGGGGGACAATCCATTCGGGCGCGCCTGGTCTCGGCGCTCGCCGGTGCCGCAACAGTGCTTGGGGCCTGGGGCCTTGGGAGGCGGATGCTGGGCAAAGGCGGCGGGCGGCTCGCCGGTCTCATCCTCGCGACGGCGCCGATCATGGTCGCCGAATCCAAGCTGGCGACGACCGACGCGACGCTGGCATTCTTCCTCTTCGGCTGCCAGTTTTGCCTTTGGGAGCTATCTCGGCGTCCGTCTCGAGCGCTGGCGGCGCTGTTCTGGATCTGTCTGAGCCTGGCGACGTTGACCAAGGGCCCGGTGGGCCCCGCCCTGGTGGCGTCGGGCGCGCTCCTGGCATGGTGGTGGGGCGGGCCGACGTCGTGCTGGAAGCGGCTGCACGGGAAGGCCGGACTCCTTGGCTTCGTCATCCTGACCGTTCCCTGGTACGTCGCCATCGGTATCGCCTCGGGGGGAGAGTTCCTCCGATTCGCTGTCGGCCAGCAGATCGTGCATCGCGCCCTGTCGGACATGGAAGCGCACGGCGGCTTCCCGGGCTACTATCTGATCGTCTCGGCCCTGGCCTTCTATCCTTGGTCGGCCCTGGTTCCGGCGGCTCTGGCCGGAGCATGGCTGCGCCGCAAGTCCGACCCCAGATTTGGTTTCCTGATGGGATGGGCGATCGGTCCGCTGCTCTTGCTGGAGTGCTTCAGGACCAAGCTGATTCACTACTACTTGCCGGCGTTTCCCGCATGGGCGATCCTCCTGGCCTGGCTGATTCGCGCGATCGCGTCCGAAGGGGTCAACGTGCGGCGCTGGCCCCTCGGGCGGCTGGGGCTCGCCCTTCTCGCCGGCATCGGGCTGGCGGGCACTGTGCTCATGCTCACAGGGGGAGCCATGGTGCGCGGATCGCTCGCGCCTCCGATGATCCTGGTCGCCGTCTTGATCGCGGCGGGGACACTGGCGGGGGTGTCGTTGCTGCAACAGGGCGCCACCGAGCGCGCAGCATACTGCCTGGCGGGAACCTGGGCGGTCGTGATGCTCGTGTGCGGCGGCTGGTTGATCCCGCTGGCCGAGCCCTACCGGACTTCGCGGATCATCGGCGAGCGCCTGGCCCGCCGATCCTCCGAGCTGCACATCGAACCGGTTCTGCTGGAGTACCAGGAGCCCGGCGTGGTCTACGCCATGGGACGCCCGATCCCGACCACGCGCAATCGCGCCGGGTTCTTCGCCCACCTGAGCGGTGGCAGGTCGGTTCTCACGGTGGCGCTTCCCAGCGAGATCGCCGTGATGCGCAAGCACTTCGGGCTGGTCGTGACCCCCGTCGACCAGGTCGACGGCTATGTGCTGACCAAGGGCAAGAAAGAGACGCTCGAGGTTGCGGTCGTGCGAGCAGGAGCCGAGCCGGAGGACGAGGCTCCCTTACCGCCCAACGTGCGCCGGATCGGCTTGAAGGAGACGCTCGTAAAGTGAGCGAAGCTGCTCGGTCATGGTCTCGTGGCGGAACTGGCCGGCAAACCGGCGGCGGCCCTCCTGGCCCATGGCAGCGCGGGCCGCGGGGTCAGCGGCGAGCTTGAGGATCGCTTCGCGCAGCCCCGCCAGGTCTCGTGGTGGCAGCAAGATGCCCGTCTCCGGCAGAACGACTTCCCGGGCGCCGTCGACGTCGTAGCTGATCACCGGCCGGCCGACCAGCAGCGCTTGCGGCAGGACTCGGGCCAGGCCCTCGCGCAGGCTGGGGTGGATGACCGCGTCGACGGCGCACAAGAGCTCGGGGATGCGCTCGGGGGCGACGAGACCGGTCAAGATGAACGAATCGCGGATGCCCAGCCGCTCGAGGTCCGCGATCAATCGATCGCGCAGGATGCCGTCGCCGATCCAGACGAACCGGACCTTGGGGTTGGCTTGGAGGACGTCGCGCGCGACCTGGACGATGTCGTCGTGGCCTTTGAGCTCGAAGAGACGCGCCACCGTGGCGAAGGCGACCTGCTCGTCGTTCAAGCCGAGCTCCCGGCGAACGTCGTCTCTGGGCCGCCGGGGCGTGAGGAACAGGTCGGCGTCCATGCCGCTGTAGACGGTGTGGAACTGGTCGGGCCGGCCGACGCCTGCCGCCAGCGCCTGGGCTGTCATGGCGTCGCACACGCTCACGATCGCGTGAGCCCGCTTCGCCGCCCAGCGCTCGAGCGCGATATAGAGACGGTTCTTGAGCGGCGTCTCGAACGCTCCGAACGGCATGCCGTGGATCGTGTGGACGACAGCCGGGACTTTCTCGCGCCAGGCCGCCGCCCGGCCCAAAATCCCGGCCTTCGAGCTGTGGGTATGCACGACCTGCGGCCGCAGCCGGCGAAAGGCTGCTCGCAGGCGGCGGTAGGCCTTCAGATCGAGAGCAGGCCGGATCGCACGAACGAGCTCGGGAAAAACCTCGACCTTCAATCCCCGCCGCGCCGCCTGGTCGAAGAGATCGCCCTCGGGCCCTTCGGCCGGTCCCGTGATCAGAGTGACATCGTCATGATACACGTGGTGCAGGTCATCGACGGTCAGGAGCGTGTTCTCCTGGGCACCCCCCAGGATCAGACGGGTGATGACGTGCACGATCCGCATAGCGAACCCCAACCAAGAATAGCCCCCGCGCCGGCGCCGTCGGGCCGGCCGCCACGCGGTTCTCCGCCGCCAGCACCTCGGCGACCCATTCGGCGGGGCGCTGCGCAGTCCTACCCATACGAGCGTGCCCGCGATCGACCGGACCATATTGTACAGGAAGCCGTCGGCCTCGACCTCGACTGTCACGAAGCCTCCCGATCGCACGACACTCAGATCGAGGACGGTCCGCACGCTGCTCATCCGGTTGGGCCAGTCGGTCTCGAAGCTGTGGAAATCGTGCCGTCCCAGCAGGAACTGCCCGGCCTTGACCATCGCGCCTTCATCGAGCGGCCGCCGTACGTGCCAGCTATAGCGAAGCTGAAACGGGCTCGCGATCGGCTGATTGTCGATGACATAACGATAGCGCTTCGACTTGGCGTCGAGCGTGGCGTGAAACGCCTGTGGCTTGTCCTCGGCCTTCAGGACCCGCAGGTCGGGCGGCAAGAGCGCGTTGAGCCCGCGCACGAGCGTATCGGTTGAATGTTGCGACGTCGTGAAGAAATGAGCGACCTGAGCGTGTGCGTGGACCCCCGCGTCGGTCCGGCCGCTGGCAGTCGCTATTGCGGTCTGGCCGGTCAGCCGTTCGACGGCCTCTTCCAATGTCTGCTGAACCGACCTCAGGCCCGTCTGGCGCTGCCAGCCGTGGAAGTCGGTGCCGTCGTAGCAAAGAGTCAGCTTGATATTCCGCATCGACGGAATCGCGGGTGAGTAGGCGGACGACAAGCTGCCTAATTCGGAATGCCAGGCGCATGTCAGGGCGCGATCAGCTTCTCGGCGATCTGCACGGCATTCGTGGCTGCGCCTTTGCGGAGGTTGTCGCTGACGCACCAGAAGAGCAAGGCATTGGGCCGGCTGAGGTCTTGACGGATTCGACCCACGAAGACGTCGTCCTTGCCGGCAGCCAGGCTGGCCAGTGGATACGTGCTCTTGAGAGGGTCGTCGACAATGGTGATGCCTGGCGCCGTCGCCCAGATTTCACGTGCCTGGCTGGGTGAGATCGGGCGTTCGGTTTCGATCAGGATGGACTCGCTGTGCGAGATGGGCACGGGAACCCGCACGCAGGTCGGGCTGACGTCGATCGATCGAATCGCCCATGATCTTCTGGGTCTCATTGACCATCTTCATCTCTTCCTTGGTGTAGCCGTTCTCAAGGAAGTCGTCGACTTGCGGAATACAGTTGCCGAAGATCGGGTGGGCAAACTTGGATGGCGCGGGCATCGGAGTCTTCTTGACCTGGGCCTCGGTCTGCGACTCGAGCTCGTAGATCCCCTTCATACCGGCGCCCGAGACCGATTGATAGGTGCTGACGACGATCCGCCTGATCCGGGCGAAGTCGTGGAGCGGCTTGAGCGCGACCACCATCTGGATCGTCGAGCAGTTGGGATTGGCGATGATTCCTCGATGCTGGTGGATCGCGTGCGAGTTGACCTCGGGGACCACCAGTGGGACGTCAGGGTCCATCCGGAACGCGCTCGAGTTATCGACGACGACGGCGCCTTTTTCCGCGGCGATCGGGCTCCACTCGCGCGAGACTGCACCCGGGGTGCTCGAGAGCACGATCTCGACGTTGCGGAACACCGAAGCGGAGATCGGTTCGATCGGATGGCTCTCGCCATGGAATTTGACCGATTTTCCTGCGCTTCGCGCCGAGGCCAGGAACCTGATTGTCGAGACCGGAAAACGGCGCTCTTCGAGCAGCCGGATGATCCGCTCTCCCACGGCCCCGCTGGCACCGACAACGGCAACGTGCTTCACAGCCAGGCTCCGAGTTCCGCCGAAGGATCGCCCCATTGAATCTTGGATCAAGATCGCGTGCCCACATTAGACAGCGACGCGGCCATGGAGGTTCGTACCTTGGGCGCAGGTCAGCGTCCGCGCCCTTGCGCCGCCGGAGGTTTTCGCCGCGGCCAGTCCACGGTGTACGCTCCACTTTGCACCCTCCACCTTTACGATGCCGCCGGTTCGAAGAAATAGTCAACTGTGCGGGCGGTGCCGTCGTCTATAGAATAGGGGCCAGCCACGGATGTGGATCATCTTCGAAGAAGAGGGCCTGTGTGGTGAAAGTCCTCGTGATCGGCAAAGGAGGGCGTGAGCACGCCCTTTGCTGGAAATTGAAGCAGTCACGGCGGGTGACCGCTGTCTTCTGCGCACCGGGCAACGCCGGTACGGCGCTCGACGTGCAGAACGTCTCGATCGAGCCCGGTGATTTTCGCGGCTTGACCCAATTTGCCAAGCGGGAGGGGATTGGCCTGACCGTGGTCGGTCCGGAAGAGCCGCTGGTCAAAGGAATCGTCGACGTCTTTCAGCGTGAGGGACTGCGGATCTTCGGCCCGCGCAAGGAGGCCGCCGAGCTCGAGGGAAGCAAGGTCTTCGCCAAGGAATTGATGCGGCAGGCGGGGATACCGACGGCCGATTATCGGGTCTTCCGGTCCGCGCCGGATGCCGAGCTCTACGTCCGCTCGCGCGAGGTCGCCTTGATCGTTCGCTCACGGGGCCGCTCGACGATCCGCCACACGCTCCATTGCCGGACGGCCGGCGAGACCCTCGAAGCCATTGACCGCATCATGGACCCGCGCGAGATGCTCAGCCCCGGGGTGCAGGTCGAGATCGAGGAGCGGGGCGACAAGCGAGTCTTCTCCACCGCAGCCGAGGCCCGTGACTTCGTGCTCGGGCGTCCAATGGGGCTGGTGCTCAAGGCTAACGGACTCGCTGGAGGCAAGGGGGTCGCCGTTTGCGATAACCTCCGCCAGGCACTCGAAAGCATCGACCAGATCATGGTCCGGCGCATCTTTGGCCAGGCTGGAGACCACCTGATCATCGAGGAGCGGCTCGACGGTTATGAAACGAGCATTTTGGCTCTCACCGACGGCCGGACCATCGTCCCACTGGAGCCCAGCCAGGACTACAAACGGGCATTCGACCACGACGAAGGGCCCAATACCGGCGGCATGGGGGCTTGCTCTCCGACTTCCAACATGAACCCCGAGCTGATGGAGCAAGTCGAGCGCGAGATCCTCGTCCCCGCCATCCATGCCTTGAAGCGCGCCCGCCGCCCATTTCGCGGCGTACTCTACGCGGGCCTGATGATCACGAACCAGGGTCCGAAGGTCCTCGAGTTCAACGTCCGATTCGGCGATCCGGAAACCCAGGTTGTCCTGTTCCGCCTCAAATCGGACCTGTTCGACATTCTCGAGGCCGCGGTCGACGACCGCCTGGGCGACGTGGTTCTCGACTGGGACCCGAGACCGGCCGTCAGCGTGGTCATGGCGTCCGAAGGGTACCCCGGCCATTACGAGCGGGAACGGCTGATCCAGAACCTGGACGTGGTCGAGCGGATGCCTGAGGTGAAGGTCTTCCATGCCGGCACGACGCTCCGCGCCGATCCCGCTCTCGGCCGTGAAGGACGGGTGGTCAGCGACGGCGGGCGGGTTCTCAACGTGACGGCGATCGGCGCGACCCTGGCGGAAGCCCAGGCTCGCGCCTACGAAGCCGCCGCGACCATCAAGTATCCCGGCGCCTGGTATCGCCGCGACATCGGCGGCCGCGTCGTCCGCGCTGGCCGATGAGGGATCGCGATCGTCTGTCGTTTCCCGTGGTCACGTCACTTCTTCGCCGACTTCTTGGGCTTGAAGGTGATCGGGTGATCGACCCTGAACAGGCCCTTGAGCCCGTTCTGACCGCTGTGGTAAACCGTTGGCACCACCGTGGGTTGATAGGGCACAGTCGGCGGAATCACCGGCCCGTGCGTGAGGTGAACGGTCTTGGCGAAGAATGCCCGGCCGGTGCTACCGCGGATCGACCAGGGTGTTACTCGAATTGTCGATATTCCCTTCGACCTTGGCGTTGATGACGCCGCGCGGCAGGATCAGGTCGGTGGCGTGCCGAACCCGTTGCCGGTCAGAATCCGGATCGGGTCGGGTCGACGGACGCCGAGAACACCGAATTGATCACGCTTCCGGCGATTCGCGCCTGCATGGTTCCGCCATTCTGAGCGAATGGCTCGGGCTGGGCGGTCAAGCTGTTGGTCTCGGGGTTGACGACCGTTGGCGGAGGCTGGCCGAAGAAGAGCACCAGTGCCTGAGGCAAACAGCGTTGTCGGCGGCAAATTGACGAACGTGAAGAGACTCTGAGCCTTCGCCCACGTTCACGTTGGTGTTCTGCGACGTCGCCGCCAATGAGCAGGTTGCCGATCGAGCGACTGACCGTGACATTGGAGTTGAGGGCATCGCGGTTGGCCCGCAAGGACGAGATCGCCAGGCTGTTGATCGTGACGTTATCCATCCCCAGCCCGAACGAAATGTTTCGCGAACCGGACGGCGCGATCAGGAGCACGTTCTGGGTCTGGCCGCCGATGTAGTAGTTGCTGATCTTGGCGTCGAGCTGGCCCTCCGACGCCGCCACGTTGAGCGGATCTTCGGTCACGAGCGTGGTGAAATTGGTCGCGCTGCCGCCGATCCGGACGTCACCGATTTGCCCGGTGGCGGCGCCGCCCTGCGAGACGACGTACGTACCGCCCGGCGAGCTCCCGGTGCTGGACGGCGAGTTGACGAGTTGTGTGGGTACAAGCCCGGCCGTCGTGTTTCCGTCGATCTCGTTGGCCTGGAAGAGGTTGAGCCGGCCAGTGACCAGGAACGTGGCATAATCCTGGTTGGGTGCCGAAGCCCGAGGTGGTGGCCGCTTCGGCGTCGCTGTTCACCGTGTTCACGATGATGCTGGTTCCCGACGACGACCGGCAGGCCCAGACTGATCTGGAATTCGTTGTTCTGGCCGGTTGTGTTGAGTGGAGTCCCGCCAGCGGGCGTATAGTTCACGTTCACGCCGCCGAAGCGTAGCGTGAGGACCCCCTGAGGGATATAGATCTCGCCGGCCGACATCGCCGAGGTGTGGATCTGCGAGGCAATGCTCGGTTTGGTGGTCTCGGTATGGGCCATGATAGAAATTGGGCATGTCGATGGCCAGGATGCCGTTTTGTACAGTCCGGAAATTGCTGACCTGGCCCTGGTCGATCTTGCCCAGCTCGCCGGTCGGCGTGACGATGAGGTTCTGGAAGAAGACGCTCGCCTCTGCCCGTGGACGTGGGTTTGACCGTCCCGACCAGGCGGGTCGCGGTCGTGGTGGATCCGGCCACGGTGATGGTATTGATCGATTCCATCAGGCTCGCCGGTCGACCGCGTGAAGACGTCGCCGTTGGTGCCCACGACGTTGAGCGTGCCAGGTCCGTAAAGCCGCAGGGTCCATTGGGCACCGTCGGGGTCGGTTCCTCGCACGACGGCGGACGCTGCTTCGGTGGGCAGCCCCTTGGGAACATCTTTGGTGTTGAGCGACAACAGTTGGCGAGACTCAAGAAGTTCGGCCATCGGCCGAAGAGACCGCATCGGAGGCGCTGGCTTCCGCTTCGACATGGATCAGATACCCCTTTCCCAGCAGACAGGGCCGGCCGCTCGCTCGTCTTCAAAGATCGATCATCAATCTGGACGAGAACTTGGGTCGACCTCCCGTTGATCGCAAAGGAAGCACTGGCCAGAACTTTCGTGAATTGACTTGTCCGCAATCATTCGGATGTGCGACCATCCAGCAATGCGCAGCGTGGCGGCAGAGTCCGCCTGCTTGACTTACTGATCGGCGGCCCATTCGGAATTCTTGAGAGAATCGTTAGAATTATTTCAATCGCCACAACTCGAACAACCTGAAGCAGCCCTCATAATAGTCAGGGTCGGAGCTGGGCTGACCAGGACCGTGACGTCGTCCGGTCGCCTGTATCGACGGGTTTCCGTGGCTGGCACGGGTGTCGTTTGGTTCCGGAGCCACGGTGGAGGGCCAGTGGTCGCCTTCAGGCATTCCGGCGAGCGGTATCGAGGGATCGCCTCATCATGACCAGCCACGCGAATCCGAGGCGACGTCCCTCGGTGCACATCACATTGCAGCGGGCGGCTCGACTTCACCGCCTGGTTCGATACCTCTCCGGCGGACCGCGCGGTCGCCCGGCGATCCTGACTGAGCTGCGAATCGGACTTCGCACCTTTTACCGCGAGCTCGAGTTGCTCACCCGGTGCGGAGTCAAGGTCCGGCACAAGGCCAAGCTTTACCACCTGGTGGCGACCGCCGCCGAAGCGGAGGGCCGCTTGCCGTTTCCTGACCCCCAATTGAGCTTCGCGGAAATGGCAGAGCTCGCCGACTGCGATTGTGCTGCCGGCAGGCGGCTGGCCGAATTGCTTGCCGCCGTGATCAATCAACCCGATCCGCCCAAGAAACGCTCGGGTCGAACGACCAGGAGCGACAAAGTGCGTCGCACGCGCAGGGGTTGAGCTCTCCGGACGCCATGACCTTCATCCTTCATCCTTTCTTTCAAATCCTCCGTTGTAAAATCGGCGAAGGTGGTCACGAAATCGCGCGAAGCCTGCGGCCGCGCAGTCGATACGACACCAACGACCGGCACCAGTTCGCGGAAAACTCACCCATTTTTTGCCGGCAATCGGTTCGGCCCGCGGTTTGCTGTGCACCCTGGGGCATCGGCGGCTCCGCCGATTCTCGACCAGCGGGAGGTTCCAATCCATTGGCCTCCGCGCAAGCTGTGACCGATCGAGTCGAATTTCCTCCCTGAGTTTCACCCAGGTCCACGGACGGAGAGCGGTTGTTCTTGCTCGTTTTCGAGTGATGATCGCCGTTCGCGCCGGTACTTGACGGAGCAACGCGCGCCCTCATGGGTTGCCCGGGGTTTTCCCTCGCGACGAACGATCTCCGTCCGAAGAAAGGGGAATATCAATGAACCACGCGAAACAACTGCTGGCAACGGGACTGCTCTTGCTTGCCACGGCGGCCACCTTGAACGCACAGGATGAGCCCGTCAAGCAATGGGTTTGGCTCAACAGCCAGGGCGTGTGGGGGTTTGGATATCAGATCCAGGATGGTCCCCACCGCGGGCTCTGGCGGGTTGACCCGGATTCCAAGCGGGCACCGGAAGAAATCGTGCCCGTGACGGACCCCTATGGTTTCGCCGCCATCTTGAACGGCTACCGTGCCGAGGCCGGGTTGCCTCCGGTGGCGTACGATCACGAGCTTTCTGCCTGGGCGGCCAGCAATAATCTCGAGCAGTCCAGCCGCGGGATGGGACACCACATCAGTCCCAACTGCTACCAGAACTGCGCATGGAACACGCCTGATGCCGCCAGCACGGCCGAAGCGTGGATGGAGTCGCGAGGTCACCGGGCGAACATGCTCTCTCCCAACATTAGCCGCTTCGGCATCGCCTACGGGCCGGGGCCGTACTGGACGATGAACGCGAAATGACGCGAAACTAGCCGTAAGCCGGGGCGGGAATCCGGATGGGTTCTCGCCCCGCGTTTTTTTTCCAATTCGCTCTTGCCGCGCACCGCTCCGCGCCATTTGACGCCTATCCACCAAGAGGACCGGGCCGGCATCGGCTGCCCGCGCCAGACCAATTCAAGCGGCGATCGGAGTCTCCTCGCTGAACACCACTGGGTCGAAGCGGAAGGGCAACACTAACCCGAAGCGTCAGCGAGGGACGCCGCAAGTTCCTTGCGGCGCCACGCCAGCGCCCTCGCTCACGCTTCGGGTTGGTATGTGGCACGAGTCACGCTGTGGACAGGGATCAGCGCCTGCCGAATTTCTGCGTGGTGTTCTGCGAGAAGTGTCGGCGATCGCCCCGCATTGCCGCGCCTACACGGTCAGGCTACCATCCGGAATTCACTTCGAAGACGGAACACCGAGAACAGTCAGCGCAGACATCCCGGAGGAACGACAAATGCCCGAGAGCTTTCCGGCCCGGATCGACCGATATCCCGCCCGGCAAATCAGGACCGTGCACCCCGCGTTTTCGATTTTCTCTCGCTCTTCTATTGTCGCGCTCTTCTTCCTGATTCCGATGCCGGTAAGCGCCCAGGCCTGGCCGGTTGCGTTGCCCGAAACCGCCGAGTTCGCGGCTCAAACCGATCTCCCGACGATGATCGCCGCGCTGGTCAGCCGGCCGGACGTCCTTGACCTGGAGATGGCGGTCTCGCAGGCCGAGCTGGTCCTGGCGGTGCGACTGGTCGAGGTGACCGAGACGAAAATCGTGCACGGGGGCAGAAACGTCGAGATCACCGAGCAGTACCGCTTCGAGCCCGTGCGGGTCTTGAAAGGAATCTTCGCGCGCGAGTCACTGCTTCTGACCGGTCAGGACCTGGGAATCTATCGGTTCGCCGGGGGATCGGAGCGGCTCGCGCGCGGTCAGCTCCTGCTCGTGTTACTGGGCCGGCAAGGCGCAGAATTACTTCAATTGCAATCCGGCGGCGACCCTTTCGCAGTCGATCCCGCGCCTTGACGGGAAGGACGACCCGCTCCTGGCGTCCGTTGATATGTTGATCGGAATGACGCGTCTGCGCGACCGGGTCGCGCGGATCGAGCTCTTGCGCGACGGCTTGAAGAAGGCATCGGGCCGCGGCGCGGCACCATTACTTCTCTCGCTCTTGCGCCGCGCCGTCCTGGGGGCAGAAGTGGCGGGAGTGACGGACGCAATTCTCCCCTACCTGAAGAGCAGCACGCCCTCCCTGCGCGAAGTCGCTGCGCGAACGATCGGCGCGATCCTGGAAGCCGGCAGGTCGGGGGACGAAGGCGCTTCTGAAGCGGCCGCCCAGGGGCTTCTGGCATCGCTTGAAGGGGCCGGCCCGAACGTCTCCGCCCGCGTCGCGGTGATCGACGCGCTCGGCGCAGTCGGCCAGCAGAGCCGGGGCGCCGGTGCGGCCATTGCGTGGTTGAAAGCCGGGCGCCCTGCGCCGACATTGGTCGAGACGGCTGCGCGGCTGCGAGCTCTGGCAAAGCTCGGGCCAGCCGACCAGAAAGACGAAGTGATCCGTTTCTATGAAACGATGGCGCTCGATGCTCCGGCCGACCTCCAGGAAGCGGCGGGCCGAGCCCTGGCCCGGCTCGACGCCAACTCGGCCGCCCGACTTTTTTCCGTGCGGCTGGCGAGCAAACATGCTGCCGGACTGAGTGTTGAGCACGAGATCACTTTGCTCGGTCGCCTGCCGGCGCAGATTGCAACGCCGGAGCTCATGAAAGCGTGGGGCCGGCCCTTGAGCGTTCTGGAGTCGCTCGCTTTCGCCCAAGCCAGCTCGATCACCGCCGACCCGCGGCTCGTCCCCGCCGTCTCGACCTTGCTCGACCCGCGGCAATGGCAGGTACGGATGTACGCCGTGGAGGCTCTCCGGAGGATTGACTCCGATGAGTCAGCCAGTGCTCTCTGGCCGCACCTCGACGAAGAGGCCAACCTGTCAAACAAGCTTCGTCTGATCGCATTCCTGGGCCGCCACGGATATCGCGACGGCTATTCCCAGGCGATCGAGCACCTTTCCCAGGCCGCCCTCCGCGATCAGGCAGTGGAAGCCCTGGGGGCGATCGGCGATCCGCGAGCCATTCCGGAGCTCAGGCGGATCTGGCAGACCAGTAACGACCTCGCCTGGAACGCCGCGGCGATCCGGGCGCTGGCGCGGCTGGGCCAGGCCGACATCACGCCGAAGCTGCTCAAACTCGCCAAGGTTCCCGGCGAACCCCTGGCCGCTTCGGCTCTCGTCGGACTGGGCGATCTCGGATCGCCCGAAGCTTTGCCGATCCTGCTCGATGCGCTTTCGTCACGCAGCGACGAGCTCGTGATCGCCGCAACCCAGGCGGCCGCCAGGCTGCTCGCCCGCCGCGAGATCAGATCGGAGCCGATCCGCGACCGCCTCGCCGTGTTGCTGACCGATTCAGACGCGTCCCCCGCCGTTCGTCAGGCCGCCCTTGTCGCGCTCATCGCTCTGAATGACCCGAGGCTGGTTCCGTCTCTTTCCGCCGTGGCCCGCGATGCCAACATCGAGGGAACTCCGCTGCTTCTGGAGGTTGAGCACGCTCTCGCCAGGCACCGGGCAACCGCGTCGAAGAAAAAAAGCTGACCGGCTCCCGGCCAACCGGGGCCTTCCCAACCGGCTCTCTCACGGGGCGCTTGTATCTCGCATTCGTTCCAGGGCATCGCGACGGGATTTCCACTCGGCGGCGTCGAGGAGGCGGACCTCGTCGTGCTCTCCGAACGCGGTGCCGGTCATGACGCTCATCTGGTCGGCGATCCGCCCGGGATCACCCGTAATCGGTGTGGGCACGGACCACAGCCTCGCGAATCCGTCGCGCGAGGCCGTGGCGACGACGGGCCTTCCGGCAAGGAAGGCGGCCGCGTCGATCTCGTTGCCATGGGAGAACCCCGGGCCCAGGGAGCGCGCACTTGAGGCATCCCAGAGCCGCGCGATGCCAGATCGGCCGTGCGTGAGCACCGTCGACGCGTCGTCGCTCCAGATGGCGTTGTAAATCAAGTCGCCGTGATTCATCGGCTCGGCGAGGGGGCTGGCCGTGCGACCGTTCCAGATCCGGGCGGTTCCATCAAAGCTGCCCGTGAGAAGGCGCTCGCCGTCGGGGCTGAAGTGGACGGTCCACACGTAGGCGCGGTGCGACATCGGGGCCCCGATGGCTGCCCCGGTGCGTGCATCCCATAGCCGGGCCGTCTTGTCGTAGCTCGCGGTTGCCAGCCGCAATCCATCAGGACTGAAAGCCACGTCCCTGACTGAGCGATTGTGCCGCATCGCCACCCCGGTGGGTTGAAACCGCGACGCGTCCCAGATCTGGAGCTCGCCGTCGGTGTGGCCAACCGCCAGCCGGGTGCTGTCCGGGTCAAAGGCCAGTGCGGTCGGGATGCGCGGCAATTGCATCGGAGCGGTCAGGGCATGCCCGGTGCGCACGTCCCAGAATCCGAGCTGGCCTCTGTTATCACAGGCGGCCAGAGTCGCCCCGTCGGGACTGATCGCGATGCGCCGGACCCAGCCCGTCATTCGAATGGCAGGTGCGACCGGTTCGAGTGTGCCACCGTTCCAGAGCCGGATCGTGCCGTCTGGCGCAGCGGACACGAGCACGGTTCCGGCCGGGTTATAGGCCAACTTGAAATTGGCGCCCGGGGCGTGGCCCTGAGAATGCGCAATACCCCGGGTCGTCACGGCGTCCCAGAGCCAGACGACGCCGTCGGAGCTGACCGTGGCGATGACCTTGCCATCAGGGCGGGCGACCAGATCGCGAACCTGGGCGGAATGCTGCATCGGCTGACCGACACCGCCGCCCGTTCCGAGCTGCCAGATCCGTGCAACGCCATCGTCGGATCCGGTCAGAACCGAACGCCCATCGGGGCTGAAGGCCACCGCGCGAACCGGCCTGTGATGAGGAAGCGGGTTGCCGACCGGCCCGTACTTGGCGGCGTCCCAGAGCTGCGCTGTATTGTCGTCGGCCGCGGCGACCAGGAGCGAGTCGTCGGGACTGAATGCGATGGCCCACACGTGCCCGCGTTGCTCCATCTTGGGGCTCAGACGCGTCAGCTCGGGAAATTTCCAGATGGCGCACGAGGTGTCGTAGCTCCCCGTAGCGACCCTGGTCCCGTCGCGGCTGAGCGCCACGGCCAGGATCGGTCCTCCGAGTGCCCCGTTTGGCCCGCGTGCGAGCTCTTTTCCGGTGAGCGCATCCAGCAGACACAACTGTCTGTCCTCTCCGCCGTAAACCAGCTTCGAGCTGTCGGGGCTGAACGCCAAGGCACGGACAGCGGCCGGCGAATTCATGAGCTTCACTCGGGGCTTCGCCCCGGCCACATCCCAGACCAGCGCGCAGCCGGTTTCGTCGATGCTGGCAATGGACTTGCCGTCGGGTGCGATCACGACGGTGTCGAGCGGCTTGCCATGCGCAAGCGGCTGGCCGCGCAACTGGCCGGTTCCCACGTCCCAGAGCCGGACTGAGCCGTCGGTGCTGCCCGTGACGAGGGAGCCGTCGTCGGGGCTGAAGACGACTGAAGTCACGGGCCCGCGGTGCTTCAAGGGCTGGCCCCGAGGGGCGCCCGAAATCGTATTCCAGAGGCGCGCGGTCCCGTCGTCGCTTGCCGTGGCCAGGATCTTGCCGTCGCGGTTGTAGGCCAGGCACCGCACCGGACCGCCGTGCTCGAGTGCGGGGCACAAGGGCTCGCAAGTCGCCGGGTCCCACAGGTGGACGACGCCGTCATCGCCGCCTGTCGCGACCGACCGCCCGGTCGGGCTCCACGCCACCGCGTGCACCGGGCCCTGATGGACGATGCAATCGCGCAGGCGATGGAGCAGCGAGCTCCAAGCGGCGATGTTGCCGCGGATGGCCGGCTCGAGCGGATCATCGGGGTCGGTTGCGCTCTGGAGGCTGCGAGCCAACCAGAGCAGCCCCGCGCGACGATCGCCGGATTCGACCAGGCTCAAGCCCCGGTCGAGCGTCAGGCGCGTCGTGAGACGCCGCAGGGCGTCGCGCTTTTGGTCGGCTTCTTGCTTGCGAGCCTCGGCGACCTTGCCGAGCGCGACGGCCTCCTGGCGGCGCTCCTCGGTACGCTCGCGAGCGGCGTTCACGCCGAACGCGGCGGCAACGGCGACCAGGGCAACGGCGAAGAGGGCCAACCCAGTCGCACGCAGGAACGTGCGGTGTCGGCGCTCCCGGCGCCGAGCCGGCGTCCCAGCGGCTCGCGGACCCCGGCGACCGCCTCATCCGCCAGCCAGCTCTCGATGTCGGCCGAGAGCGCGAGCGGTGAGGCGTAGCGATCCTCCGGACGCGCCGCCATCGCCTTCTGGCAGACCGCGTCGAGGGTCGCGGGTGCATCCGGACGAACGATCCGGCACGCAGGGATGTCGCCGGTCGTCACACGACGGAGGATTTCGCCAACGTCGGTGTGCTCGGCAAGCGGCGCGTTCCCGGTCAGGATGCAATACAAGGTCGCTCCCAGGCCATACACGTCGCTGGCGGGGCCCACGCGCTCGAGCTGGCCGAGCGCCTGCTCGGGGCTCATGTATTGCGGCGTCCCCAGGGACACTCCCGCCATCGTCGCCTGCACGCTGCTTCCCGATACCGGACGGAGCGTGGCCTCTTCATGCTCCGTGCCGCGATTCTCCTCGGTGCGCGCGATCGATTTGGCCAGGCCCCAATCGACCAGCAGCGTTTCACCAAACTTGCCGAGCATCACGTTTGATGGCTTCAAATCGCGATGGAGCACGCCCCGGCTATGCGCGTAGGCCACGATGTCGCACAGCCGGACGAAGTGGTTGAGGAGCTGTCTGAACTCGCGGGGGTCTACAGGGCCCCTCCGGGCCTCGTAGACTTTCCGGATTCGCGCTTTGAGGGTCTCTCCTCGCACCAGCCGCATGGCGTAGAACGGGCGGCCGTCACTCGTCTCTCCCAGCGCATAGACCGGAACGATACCTGGGTGCTCGAGGCCGCCGGTGATCTCGGCCTCGAGCAAAAAGCGGGCCTTGCTCGGAGCGTCGTCCGCTTGCGATGCCTGAATCAGCTTGACGGCGACTTCCCGGTTCAGCCGGCCGTCACGGGCCACGAACACCTCGCCCAGACCGCCCCGAGCCAACAGCCTCAAGATCTCGAAGCCGGATTGATCGGACGACACGCTCCCTACCGTCATCGTCTTCGCCGAGTCGTCGACCTGGCCACCTTCGACATGGGTTGCCCCCTCAACCGAGTGAGAACGGCCATTGCCGCCCCCGCCCGATGAGCTGAAGTGAGCATCCCGTTTCGCAATCGTCGGTTCCGCGGTCTCCGCCGGCCTGATCGTTTGCTCGAGCACTCCGCGCAAGGCCTGGAGAGCGTCGCCACCAGCGAACGACTCGAGGCTCTGCCTGGCGCTGCCGCCAGACAGTGAAAGCTGATGGCACACGACCGACTCGACCAGGTCCGCGGCAGACAGTGCAAGCGTTTGCTGGTCGATCAGAATCTGGCGCAGCGATCGATCCTGGCCCCGCGACCATTCCGCCAGAGCGCGCGCGGCGTGGGCCACCGTGATCAGCTTCAACTGGATCGCGATCAGGCCGAAGAGGATCTGCCGCTCGGGATCGCTCGCCAAACTGTCACTCCTCTCGTCCTGGTCCTGAGGGTTGGTCGTACGGAAAAGCAACCGCCGGCCCGAATGCGCGACAACTAACCGAGCGCACAGGTTCCGATGCCTGGCAGCCGAAATGCGATCTGGCGAGGCGCTTATTATCCGCCGAAGGTGCACGGCCTGCAAGTCGGGCGGCCGGGGGAGACTCCGGCGCACAGCCACGCGCTTCCGCCCGGACTCTGTCGTTTCGGCCTCCCGCCAGGGTCCGCCGGCGCTTGCCGGAAATGGCCCGGCGCAAGAACGACAAATGTCCGGGAATAAATTGCAAGTTCAATCGTGCGCGGAGATAATGCGTCTACCGAGGGGATCGATGACTGGCCGCAGGATCCGTCGCGGTGCGTGCTGGGCGTAGGTTCGCCAATATCCGGGGCTGGCCGGCGAAGATCCCTTGGCTCAAAAAGCCCCAAGGGTGGTGAACAAGGCCGAGCGACATCTCGGCTAGGTGTCGTCCTGTAAGAATCCGGAATCGTCTGCGCTCGAATTGGAGTCGGCGTTCATGGTCAAGGAGCAACAGGGGAAGTGGGTCGTCCCCAACCCCCAGATCCCGCGCTCGTTCGGGCTGATGAATATCATCTTCGGCGCGCTCTTGATTCTCGGGGGCGGCTACAGTGCAGCATCGTATTTCCTCCTGCCGAAGTTATTCGGGCGATTCCAGGACACCATCGTGCAGCAGCAAGCGGCGAAGAAGGCCCAGCGCGAGTCCAAGATCGCCGAGCTGAAAACCAAGGAAGACGCGGCCAAGACCAAGGAAGAGAAAGCGGAGCTAAAGCAAGAACGAGCCGCCCTCGAGGCCGCCGTCGAGCCGGATCTCAGTGGGATCATGGACTTCAACGAGCTGACCGGCCTCTCCGACAGGCGCGTTTTCGTTTATTACGTGGCGGAAATCGCGGCGGGGGTGCTCTTGAATATTCTGATGATCGTCGCCGGCCTTGGGCTGATGGGTCTCACGGAGTGGGGGCGGCGAATGGCGATTCTCGTCGCAGAGCTCAAGATCCTCCGATGGGTTCTCATGACGGTGGTGTCGATGGCGCTCGTTTTGCCGATCACGCTCGAGCGAACTCAGAAGATGATGGTCAAGCTGGACGCCCAGATCAAGGCACAGGGCGGAGCGAGAGGCGCGCCGTTTGCGTTGTCCGACGTCGGGCGGCTCGGTGCCATTTTTGGAGCGGCCACCGCGATTTTCTCGGCCATCGTCGCCTCGATCTACCCTGTCCTCACGATCTGGTTTCTGACTCGGCCGCCAGCCCGCGCGGCCTGTCTGAGATTTTTGAAGCCACTCCCGCAAGAGACGCGGCTGCAACCGGGAGAGCTCTAGTGGACGTCGTCCGGGTCCTCCTGGGCCATCTCACGGGCACCGAGTGCCGCCGAGCGCCGCGCGCGGCTGGCTGCTCGTGGTCCGAGGCCTGGTCGGCGGACTGCTGGCGACGGTTCTCTTGTTCTTGCTCTGGACGTGGTGGTTGAGCGTCCGATTTGACCCGACGTTCGTACCGGCATTCGAGCTCCGCATCGTCTTCTCGGCCGTGACCTTGGTCCTGCTCACGGTCGTCGTTGTCGAAGCACCCGCGGTGCTGGCCGGCTCGCTGGCCGGCGAGCGCGAGCGCGGCGTGCTTCATCTTTTACTCACCACGGCCGTCAGCCCGCGCGAGATCGTACAAGGCCGGTTGCTGGGCAAGCTGAGCCAGGTCGGCATGATCGTTCTGGCTGGTATTCCCGTGCTGGCGTTCCTGGCCCCATTCGACGGCATGGGACTCGGTGACCTCGTGACGATTGCGGTCTTGCTGGTGGCGGTCGGATTCGGCGGTGGCGGGCTGGCTGTGGGCGCTTCGATCATCTCTCGCCGGGGACGCGATGCGCTCCTCTCCGTGTACATCCTGATGATGGTGCTCATCGTGAGTCCGATGCTGTCCTGGCTGGGGCTGCCGCCGGAGGTGGGCGAATTGCTCGGGTGGTTCAACCCGTACTTCAGCATGAACCGGCTCGTCTGGGGTCTGGACACGGCCCCGGCCCTGTACACATCAGGGCTGTGGGTACTGCTGGGACTGGCCGGCACCGGCACGGCGATCTGGCGGCTGCGGCCCTCGTGCCAGGCTTCCGGGGTGACGGTCAAGAAAGCGAGCCGCCGCCGAGCGATTCCCGCCATGGGTGAGCGGCCCATGCTCTGGAAGGAGCTTTATATCGAGCGCGCCGCCTCGCTGGGCCGGATCGGCCGCTGGCTCGGTCTGGCGATCACGATGACGATCGGCGCCGGCAGCCTGATCCTCGCGGGCGTGCTCCTCTGGGGCCTGTTCGTTCGTTCCGACGAGTCATCCACAACCTGGGCGCACGACCTGCTGGCGATGGCACTGGGCGGATTTGCCGGCACGCTTCTCGGCTGGCTGCTCCAGTGGGGCGTCGGCCTGCGGGCGGCCGTCTCGATCGCCTCGGAGCGCGAGCGCGGAACCTGGGATGCGCTCCTCATGAGCCCCCTCATGCCGAGCGAGATTGGCCCGGCCAAGGTCTATGGCAGTCTGTTTGCCCTGCGGTGGATGGCCGGCGCCATGGTCCTGGCCTGGACCCTGGGGGCGCTCGTCGAGGCAGTCAGTCCTCACGAGTACATCACGTGGATCGCCGGCACAGCCGTCGCGTGCGCGTTCATGGCCGCGATCGGCGTGCGGTGCTCGCTGTCCCTCCCCACCGCGACCAAAGCCATGACCTGGACCATCGGCTTGTGGCTGGCGGGGAATGCCATCGTGGCGTTCTGCGCCTTCTCGATCATCGCGATCGTCATGACGGTTTGTCTCGGAATCTGGGCGTTCGGCACCCAGTACCAGTTGATACCGCCGAACGCCACTCCGTGGTTCCCCATGCGCTGGAATAACGGCTGGCCGCTTACGGTTGACCTGGTGACCCTCCTCTTCACGGTGCTGATCGTCGCCGACACCAGCCTGCGGTTCGACCGCCTCGCCGGCCGGATGGCCGGCGGAGCCCTGGCCACCGCGGTCGACGCCTGGGTGTACGGCGATTCCCGGCAGGCGGTCGTGTTTCCGGGAAGTGACGCGGTCCCGGCCGATCTCGTGGCGGCGTCCACCCACAAGTTGCCGGCGCCAGAACCGGTCGCCGACGCTCTCGCCGTGGACTGACTCGGCCGTCGATCCGCCGGAGTTGTCAGGGAGGGGTCTGTCCGTTTGCTCAAGTACGCCGAGTTCATCGAGGCCTTCGCCGCGCCGCGGCCGGCTGGCAGCCAGGACGCGCCTGTTCGCTCGCAACCGCGACCAGGATTCACGGCCCCGGCGGTGTTTCCGCGGGCTTGTCGGCAGGCTTCTCGGCAGGCTTCGCCGCCTTGGCGGAGCTCGCCTTCTTGGACTGTGCGGTCCTCGATTTCACGGGCGTCGTCTTGCGGCGGCGCACGGTCGCTCGCGGCTTGCCGCCGTAGTAGTCCTGGTGATAGTCCTCGGCGCGCCAGAACCGTGTCAGAGGGATGAGCTGGGTGACGATCGGGTACCGAAAAACGCGCCTCGCGACAAGGTCCCGGTAAGACTTCAAAGCGGCCTTTTTCTGGTCTTCGTTGTGGTAGAGGATGATCGAGCGGTACTGGGGGCCCTCGTCCGGCCCCTGCCGGTTGGGCGTCGTGGGGTCGTGATGCGTCCAGAAGACCTTGAGCAGGTCTTCGTAGCTGATCACGTCCGCATCGTACTCGACCATCACGACTTCGGCGTGGCCGGTGAATCCCTCATGCACCATCTCGTACGACGGGTTGGGAACACTGCCGCCTGCGTATCCCGAAACGGCCGCAAGCACCCCCGGAAGCCGCTCGAACGTGTCCTCGACATGCCAGAAGCAGCCGGCGCCGAATGTCGCTCGCTCGATGCGCTGGTCGGACGGGCTCGACTCGGTCTGAGACGGGACTCGGGTTTTCAGCCGCGAGCTGCTCTTTTTCGACCTGGCCTTCGTTGCCGACGGCTTCGCTGCCTTCGGGCTGACCGTGCTGTCGGCCGCTCCGTTGTCAGTTCCGGCGGTCTTATCGGTTCCGGCGGTCTTGTCGGTCCCGGCGGTCTTGTCGCTTCCGCCGGTCTTGGCCGGCGGGGTGCCGTCGTCAGCGCACAGATGACTTGAAAGCCCGCAAACGACCGTGAAGAGGACGCTGGCCGTCAGGAATCGCCACGACATGGGAAGACTCCTCAGTGACACCTCAGACGCTCGAAATAACCAACGCGAGGCTTGGCTCGCCAGGGGAGGGTAGGGGAGACTGCTGGAGGGTCTCTATCCATCTATACGGTAGATTGTCGCGAATGTCCAGGGTATTGGAACCGGGGATGAGCATGGAGCCGGATACCGAGAAGACCGCGGCGATCGCGATTGCATCTGTGGAGTTCTTGGTGCGGGCGACGGCTTTCCCGTTCACGCGAAAAAAACCGGAACCACTGGACCGCCAGCCCGCATTATGGGTGTCTGTTCGTTAAACGCCGAGGACGAAACCATGGCGCATTCGAGGAAGCCGCCGGCTTCTGTACCCTACCGCGTGCTTTTCGAGCTCGGCAGCCTTTCCGGGTTGTCCGATGGCGAGCTCCTGGCGCGGTTTCTGAACCGCGAAGGCGACGCGGCCGAGCTGGCTTTCGGGGCGCTCGTCGGACGGCACGCGGGGAGCGTCATGCGGATCTGTCGTGCCATCGTACGCAACGAGCACGATGCCGAAGACGCGTTCCAGGCGACTTTTCTGGTTCTGGCCACCAAGGCTGGCCGTCTGCGCGTGCGTGAATCGCTGGGTCCCTGGCTCTCCGCCGTCGCTCGCCGGGTCGCAACGGGTGCCAGGGCAACAGCCCTCGCCCGAGCAGCTCGTGAGCTCCGAGCCGCAGAGCTTGGGGTGACGCAAGCTGTTCGGAACCACGACACCGAAGACATCGCCAGGGTCGTGCACGAGGAAATCGACCGATTGCCGGAACGATACCGGCTCCCGCTACTGCTCTGTGACCTGGAAAGCCAGTCGCATCAGGAAGCTGCTCGAGCGCTGGGATGGCCGCTCGGCACGGTCAAGAGCCGGCAGGCTCGGGCTCGGATCAGGCTGCGTGCCGGGCTGAGCCGCCGTGGCCTCGCCAGTGCACTTCCGGCGGGCTGGGCACTTCCGTCGGTTCGTGCGAGGATCCCCCACTACCTGACCAAATCCACCGCCCGAGAGGCCGTCAGAATGCTATCGAATCCAACGTCTGCCCCCGTCGTATCAGCTTCCGTCAGTGCGCTTCTTTCCCATTCCTTGAGGTCCATGATCATGACCAGATTGGTGCAGTGGGCGTGCATTTTGACCGTCAGCGTCGGTGTCGCCGCGACCGTGCTGGCGCAGACAGCCACGAATAAACCAGCAACCGCGGGCCGCCAGGCGGCGACAGCCCTGGCCGAACTGATCACGGCCCGACCCGACATCCCGCCGGTGTTCGAGTATGAGATCAGGGTCTGGAAAGACGGCGTGCCGCTCACGCAAACCGTGAAAGTCATGGCGATTCCAGGCGAGCCATCCCTGCTTCCCACGTCCGAAGGAACCGTCGAGCTGCTGTTCCATCCGCGGGCCGGATCGCTCCCGAACGCCGGCGACGCGCTAAAGCCCACCACGACTGAGGCCGATCCGCGCGAGGCCGCTCTCTCTCTGGCTCGCGCTCGCTTTGCACGAGAGGTGCTTGCTCGTAAGCAACGCACGAATGAAATTGCCGAGGCCGTGCGCGAGCTGGTGAAAACCGCGGACAGGGAAGCCTTGCAGAAGCGTGCGCAACCGGATGCCAGCGCGAGCGACGATCATGAAAAGCGCCTCAAGGAAATTGAGCGGAAACTCGAGCGGATTCTGAGCGTGCTCGAACCCGCGCCCGCCAAGCATCGCCAGATGGGCGCCGTCCCAAAATGACCGCACTCTCGCAATATCCCCTGATTCCGCCCGTGCGCGACCATCCGCGCACGGCGACGGGCTTCCGTCATCTCGCGTTCGGCTATTCCCTTCGTGCGAACCGCAGCAGTCCCGCGTCGATCTCGCGCAGCACGGCGACCATGTCCGGGACCAAGCGGCGCAGATCGGTCGCGACCCATTTTTGCGTTTTCTCTCGCCATGCGTATTCGAGGGTCGACGCCTCGACGACGACATTACCGCGGAGGAACGACACGCGGTCGGCCGGAAGTGGCTCGGGGTCCCTGGTAGGCAGCAGTGAGACCGGCAGCCGGGGATTGAAATAATAGGCCGACTCACCCGGAGGGTTGTCGTCGACCGGGAGATCGGTCGCCGCGACATGAAACCGGGCATCAAGGATCGACCGCTTGGTTGGAAACAACGGGTCAAGCACCGATTGGCTGGTCCCATCCCTCGACCGAGTGTCCAGGAACCGGTCGGCCCCCTTGCGGAGCCAGAACAGGGCCAGCGCGGCGTCACGGTGGGGACAGACCCAGATGTCAAGCGTCAGCGGGCCTGCGGCGACCATCGCTGTAGCGGGTGGCGCCGGGTATGTGGTCTCGAAGCGGACGAGCTGGGTTTCGATCATCACCGCCGTGCTCGGGCGCGGAGCCGCCTTGACCGCCTCGCCGAACCGAGCGCTCTTGGTGACCGCGATCTGGACCAGTGCGGTCAACCGATCCGCATCGTCGGGAGCGAATCCGGAGAGGTCAGCGGTGAGGGGGTATTGAGCGGGATCATTGTCGTTGCGCCGGAGCGGGCTGGTGATCCTGGTGTCAGCTCCGGCCATGGTGGCCATCGCATCCATCACCTTGACGAGGTGTTGCTCGATCCAGGCGGATTGCGCCGCGGCCGAGGATCGCGTCAGGTTGCGCGTCGTGGGTGCAGGACTTGGCGAGCGCTCTGAACCGGCGCCACCGGAGCCGGTGCGGCCGGGTTCATCCCGCCCCGCGCTCGTGGTGAGGCCCCGATCGATCGCATGCAGCACAGCCACGACGTCCGGGACACATTCCCGCAGCGACCAGGCCAGCCATTCCTTCTCGCCATGGCGGCGCGTCCATTCGACGGTCGATGCTTCGACGACAACGTTGCCCCGGATGAACGAGAGGCGGTCAGCCGGCATCGGCTCGTGGCCCTTGGGAAGCAGGATCGCAATCGCCAGGCGCGGGTTGAACCGGTAGGCCGACTCGCCAGGCGGATCGAGGTCGGCGGTCATCGCGGGCAATGTCGCCGGATATCCGGGTTCGCGGATCGTCCGCTTGATGGTTTCATCCGAGCTCGTGTCCAGGAGTGAAGTGCGGCCCTCGCGGAGCCGGTAAAGCGCCAGCGCCGTTTCGCGATCGGGGCAGACCCACGCGTCGATTGTGAGCGGACCCGGCTCGAGAACCTTCGAGGCCAACGGCGCCGGGTAAGTCACTTCGACCCGGGCGACGTGCGAGAACTTCATGACCGTGACGGCTGGCTGCGGCCGGGACTTGGCGCTCGGTCCGTAGCGGGGATTCGCGGAAACGGCGTTCTGGATCAGGGCGGAGCACCGCTCCAGCTCGCCCGGAGCGGGCCCGCCCCCGGCCTTGGGACTCGTGGGAGACGGCGCCTTCGTTGCGGCGAGTGGACCCGCGATCCCGGTGCGTAACTCGGGCGAATCGGCCATGGCCGCCACGAGCTTGGGAAGGTTTTCATCGAGCCAGGCCGATTGCTCGGACGCCGAGACTTGCGTCAGACCGGGCTTGGGGACTGCAAGGCGCCGGGACGGCTGGAGACTGGCTCCGATCGTTCCCGTCTTGCCGGGCTCTTCGCGCCGCGCACTCCGGTCCAGGCCATGATCAATCGCCCGCATCACGCCGGCGACATCTGGGCGCAGTGCTCGAGCCGTACGGCCAGCCATTTATTCTGCTCACGGAACCACGCCAATTCGACGGTCGACGCTTCGACGACGACGTTGCCGCGGAGGAACGAGAGGCGGTCCTCGGGCATGGGCTTGTGGCCCTTCTCGAGAAAGACCGAGATCGCCATCCTCGGGAAGATCCATGAGGCGGCCTCACCGGGAGGTTGCTGATCCTTGGCGATCTCGGGCGCGGCGTAATGCAACCGTGGGTCGAGGATCCTTTGCTTCATCGTTTGTGGCATCCGGGCCAGGACGTTGATGCCCCCCCGTCGGCACCAGAACAGCGCGAGGGCCGTATCACGATCCGGGCAGACCCAGATGTCGAAGGTCAGGGGGCCCGGCTCGAGAGCGGCAGAGGCCGGCGGCGCCGGGTACGTGATCGCCACCCTGACCGTATGCGTCTGCGGCATCCCGGTCACCGTCGGCTTCGGCTTGGCCGTGGCACCAACACCGTACCGGGGATTGTCGGCGACGGCGGAATGGACGAGTGCGGTCAACCGCTCCAGGTCACCCGGGGCCAGCGCCGCCGCCAGCGGTGTCAACGAGACCGGTGGAACCTTCGTGGCGACGAGTGATCCAGCGATCCTGGCCTGCGCCTCGGGCGAGGCGGCCGTCAGGGACAGGAGCTTGGGGAGGTTCTCGTCGAGCCAGTCTGACTGCTCGGCGGCCGAGACTTCGAGCAGGCCGGGCTCGTGAAGTCGCTGGGCGTTGCGAGACAGCGGCGGTTTGTCGGCTTGCGGGCCAGCCACGGTCGCCAGAACGAGCGCCAGCGCGCCAAATACCGCGGTTCCGGCTGCTGCGAACTTCCTCATGTGGGCCACCTCCGGTATCCGCTGACACTACGCCATTCCACAGTTGCTTGGAATAGGAGCTGACTCCCGGTGGATCTGGCTGTGGCGTGCTCGCTTCAGTCTTGAGGTGCAGAATTCGTGTCAGTTGATTAAAAATGAACTGACACCAATTCTGTGGCGAAATCCGGGCCTTGCGTCAACGGCTCACCAGCTTCGCGGCCACCGCGCTGGCGACGACTTCCTGTATCGCTTGATCCAGCCGCCGAAAGTCGACCGGTTTGATCAGGTGGAGTGCGAAGCCGGCCGAGCGGCTTTGCTCGACGTCTTCTGGCGACCCGAATCCCGAGAGCGCAATCCCGGGAAGCGGCCGGCTGGCCCGCAGTCTCCACATCAGCTCGAGCCCGCTGCCGTCCGGTAGCTCGATATCGCTGATCAAGCAGTCGAATTCCGCTTCAGAAGCCAGCGCCAGGGCGGTCGCCACCGAGTCGGCCGTTCGGACCAGGTACCCCCGCATGGTCAAAATCTTCGAGAGATACTTGAGAGTGTCCTGGTTATCGTCAACCAGAAGGGTTCGCCAGGGCCGGTGCGGCCGGGCCGCGCCTGTGACCAGGTGGGCGTCTGCACCCGTCTGGGAATCGTAATCGGGTGCCTCGAGCGGCCGCTCCGCCGGGGCGCCGACCGTGGACATTTCGAGTGTAAACGTGGCGCCCTTCCCAAGGCCGGCGCTGGCCGCCCAGAGCCGGCCGCCGTGCTGTTCGACGATCGAGCGGCTGATCGTCAGCCCCAGCCCCAGGCCGCCGAACTGGCGCGTCGCCGAGGTCCCTCCCTGCTCGAGGATGTCGAAGATCCGCGGCAAGATCCGCGGCTCGATACCGATACCCTCATCGCTGACCACGATCAAAAGCCCATCGCCATTCGCTCCATTCGAACCGGGCTCGCGATCGCGCGACTCGACCTTCACCTGTCCCCCAGTGGGCGTGAACTTGATGGCGTTCTTGATCAGGTTCCAGAGGACCTGCTGGAACCTTGCCGGGTCGGCGTCGACGTGATGGTCGCTCGCGGCGAGGTCGACGACCAGCCGCAGCCGCGCGCGCTCGAAGTCGTCGCGGCAGATCTCGATGACCTGATCCACCAGTTCATGAGCGTCGACAATCTCGCGCTTGAGGTAGAGTCTGCCGCGGCTGATTCGCGACAGGTCGAGGAGATCATCGATGAGCCGGGCTTCCAGGGCGACATTGCGGCGGATCATTTCCAGGACTGGTCCCATGGTCTCGGGCGTGTCGGGGTCGGCGAGCATGGCGGTGACGGTGGCCAGGACAGGGGTGAGCGGCGTCCTCAGCTCGTGGGAGAGCGTGGCGAGGAAGCGATCCTTGGCGCGATTGGCCGTCTCGGCCTCGGCGCGGGCGGCCTGCTCGCGAAGCATGCGGACCCGTTCCTCCGCGGCCCTCTTATGTTCGGTGATGTCGCGGAGGACCAGCACCCAACCCGACGGGCAGCCGGCCTCGCCGAGCCGGGAGATCTGCGCGTCGAACGACGACGGCCGGGCCGAGTCCCCGCCGACCAGCTCGAAACTCGCCTCACCGTGCTCCGCGATCCCCGCCAACCGTTCCGCCAGGATGCTCCAGTGCGAGAAGACACGATCGGCCAGGGCGCCCAGAACTTCGGGATATGGCCGGCCGGCCAGCGGCCGGGCCGCCGGGTTCAGTTCGACAATCCGGCCCCATCGGTCGATCACGACCACCGGGTCGTTCATCCCTTTCACCACGGCCGCCCATGCCACCGGCGTCAGATCCAGCAGCCGGTATCGCAACAAACCCGGTAAAAACGCCAGCCCCGTTACGCCGAAGGTCATCGCGGCCGCATCGACGTAGATCCAGCCGAAGACCTGCGACATGTCGATCATGCTGACCACCCAGGGGAGGATCACTGCGAACAGCAAGACCGCGGACTGGGCGCGGTACACCCCGGCCGACCGGACCACGGCCTGGGCCAATAGCACCGTCTCGACCGCGATCAGAAGGTAACAGTAGGAAAAATGCGCCCAGAAGCCGGGCCCGTACTCGGGTTTCGCGAGTTGGAGCCCATCGATCACGAGATGGTCGTGCTTGGTCCAGTAAAGGTGATGCCACGAATTGGTCCAGGCGACGAGAACCATCGCTACTGCTGGCGCAGAGATCGCGGCGAACCGGCGGAACTTCAGCCAGTCGGTACAGCCGGTGTAGCGAAGGACGAAGGCCAGCATGCCCAGGACCGTGATCACCGCGCCGGCGACCCGGAAGTTATTGCTGATCTGCTTGAGTTCGCCATCGACAAGGACCAGCTCGAGCGCTTCGAAGAAAGCCCAGGCGGCCTCACCGGCCATCATGACGGTGAACGCCGGGGCCATGGGCAGCCCGCGACGCCGTGACGCAAAGACCGCGAGCGCGGCGGAGATCACGGCGGCGACGCCGAATGGGATCGCGCGGAGATCGGCTTGAAACATGGTGATCCAGGCTCCCAACCAGCTCGAGCGGCTGGCAGGCGTCCCCTCCATGGGACCCGGTGGGCTCGAATCGATCGAAGCGATCGCATCAACCCAGCCGGGCATCAACACTCGCGGGACGCGATATCAGAAAGGCATGTCCTCCCATGCATCGTCGGCATCGAAAACTGTTTGGCACGCTCCGATCATACGACGATTCACTTTCTTAGACCAGTTTCCTGTCGGCCATTGTCGCTTAATTGTACACAGCCGGCGCTGGCTTCGCGAGGGGCATTGGCGGCGGAGTGATCTGCCGAATTATACCAAAGTATAGCGAAAACCGTGTATAACCGGGTATACTTTGGTATTAACCGTTTAATGGCCGAGCACGGAAAACGGGCAACCCTCAGTCGCCGCCAAGCGACTCTTTGAGGCACCTGATGCTCTGCCGCGCCGTGTTCTCCGCACCCGGGGAAAAGTCGAAGATCTCCACTGATACCCACCGATCGTAGCCCGATTCCACGAGGCTCTTCATGATCGGCTTGAAGTCGACATCGCCCATCCCAGGTCCGCGCCGATTGACGTCCTGAGCGTGGAAGTGGCCGGCCTTGCCTGCATAGCGGCGGATCAGCTCCGGAACCGTCGCGCCGGTCTCGCTACTCTGGGCCTTGACGTCCATGTGTAGCTTGAAGTGAGGATGCCCGACGCGTTCCACGAGCTCCATGGCCTGGGCACACGTGTTGATGAAGTCGGTCTCGCTCGGTGCCAGCGGCTCGAAACAGAGGTCCACACCCGCCGCGGCGACGTATGGCATGATCCGATCAAAGACTTCGAGTGCAAAGCCGAAGGCCTGGTCGAAGGTCACACCCGGCAGCAGGCTTCGCTGCTTCGGCGAGCCCAGCACCATCAGCGTACCGCCCAGATCGGCCGTCGCGCCGGCGAGGGCGACAAGGTAGTCGCCGGTCGCCCGCCGCACCGTGGCATCGGGTGATGTCAGATACAAGCCCTCGGTCTTTGCCAGCAGCCAGTGCAGCCCGATTGTCTCGAGACCGGCATCTTCGACCATTCGCCTAAGCTCGCGGCGCCGCCCGGAGCTCAACTCGGTGATCAGCCGTGCTAGTGTGAACGGCGCGATCTCAAGGCCGTCGTATCCGATGTCCTTGACAAGACGGCAAACTTCGCCGAATTCCATGCCTTCGAACAGCTCGTTGCAAATGCCCAGCTTGATCATGATGATGGCTCGACTCGGTTGGGTTGCTATTCGAAGTAAAACGAAGGATTCGAGAATGCGCTCTGCCCCGCGTCTATCATATTGTCGGGCCACCGCATCGGGGCGGCAAGGCCAGGAGGACCTGGAGCGACCGTATGGGCGAGAGATTCGTTACCCCGCCTCCTGTCGGGACTGGCCGCGCATTTCACTCGAAAAGAATTTCGTTGACACCCCTGTGCAGCGGCGATATTTGTAGTCATACGACTTGATTCGTAATCTGCCCGCGAGCCCGTTGCGATCGTCCAATCGCCTTTGAGAAGGCTGATACCTCATGAACGCTGCGGTGAGCTTGATCGTCGTCTGCGCCGCCACGATGCAGGCGAAGGACGATTCTGCGTCCAGAGAGTCTGCCAGGAGCAAGCACGAACGGATCCTCGAGATTTATACGGGCGATGCGGCCGAATTCACGATCTACCGCGACGCCAGCCGCAAAGACATGGCGGAGCTCCGGCGTGAGCCGGTCCTTGTCTGCTCGAACCCGGCGCGAGGGTGGGGATGGCGCCGTCTTTGTGTGGACGTACCGCGGCCGCCCCGAGGTCATCGGCATGTTGTTTTCGTTCCCCACGACGGGGCCGCGCCATCTGTACCATGAGTTTCACTCGCTGTCGCTGTCCGTACTCGACGTCTCTCGCGCCGGTACGCATGCTCGAACCTGGACGCCGTCGGCCCCGGGCATCGAGCTGGCAGCGCTCTCAGGCGCGCCAGTTCCCGCGCGATCCGCCGCGCAGCGGCTGGCACAGATGCGTGCCCTGAGCCGCGATTTTTCGGCTTCGACCATGGACGGCGCGGAGCGGCGACTGGAGTTGCGTCTCTTGCCGCAGCCCCTCTATCGCTATGAAAGCGCCGATCCCGCCGTGCTCGACGGGGCGCTCTTCGCGTTCGTCGCTTCGACCGATCCCGAAGCACTGGTGGTCATGGAGGCACGCAAATCGGCCGCAGCCGATGGCCCCGTCTGGGACTACGCCATCTGCCGACTCACGGACCTCCGCCTGGTGGTACGGCACAAAGGAAAGGAAGTGTTTACCGCCCCGTTGATCTCGCATAATGCGCCCGTGCAAGACTCCAAGCAACGTTTCCGCGGGTACTACGACCGGGACATCCCTGCGATCGAAGAGACGAAGGCACCGTGAGCCAGCGGCGTCACGACGAACCCATCCTTGTGGCGCGGTCTGCCGCGGCCGCTGCCTTTGGTTGTTTGGCTCGTTTCCGCACAGCCCACCAGAAATCTCCCCCGGATAGGCCTTCCTCATCCTTTCTGGTCCGTCGGCTCAATCTGACGGTTCAAGTACGTTCCAAATCCTGCCGGTCACTCTATAATCGATGATTACCAATTGACGAAGATTGCGCGGGCGATCCTGGAGTGCCTGGGTTTCGCGTCGCCTCGCGGAATTCCATTGGTCGGGGATCGCCCGGATGTCGCCTTCACAGTCACCAATGCCCGATCCGAGCGACGGCGATCTGACCGAGCCCCCGCCGAGCGACCTGTCGGAGTACACCTGGGACGACTCCGAGACCGCGCGTGTGGAGCCCGGCGCGGGTGAATCTCGCCGAGAGAGCACCGGATCTGGTACCGAGCGGTCGATCGGCGACGACATCGGCCGGTTTATCGACACCCTGATTCAGACCCGCCTGGTGGGCGAGTCCGAGATATCCACACTGTCGGCGCGGCTATTTCCCGGCGGAGAGCACGGGGACGTCCAGCTTTTCGCTGCCGAGTTGATCCGGCTGGGCAAGCTCACGCCCTATCAAGCTGCGGCCATTCGTCAGGGGAAGACCAAGGGGCTGTCGATCGGCAACTACATCGTGCTTGACAAGATCGCTTCAGGCGGCATGGGCCTGGTCTTGAGGGCTCGCCACCAGCAGCTCGAGCGAATCGTCGCGCTCAAGTTGTTGCCGCCCTCGTTCAGCCGAGATAAAGCGGCCGTGAAGCGCTTTCGCCGTGAAGCCACGGCTGTCGCCAGGTTTCGCCATCCCAATATCGTCGCGGCCATCGACGCGGGCGAAACCCATGGGCTGCTCTTCCTGGTCATGGAGTTCGTCGAGGGCCGGGATCTATCCAGGACCGTCAAGGAGAAGGGTCCCTTGTCGGTTGCCCAGACGATCGATTGCATCATCCAGGCAGCCCGCGGGCTGCAAGAAGCTCATGATCACGGCATCGTTCATCGGGACATCAAGCCCGCCAATCTTCTGCTCGATTCGTCGGGCACGGTCAAGATTCTCGACCTCGGCCTGGCACGCGTGAATCAACCTCAGGAGTTCCTCGCCGCCGATGGGTCCGCGCTCGACTTGACGGTCAGCGGGTCGATCGTGGGCACCGTCGACTATATGTCGCCCGAGCAGGCCTATGACCCAAGAATGGCCGACGGCCGTTCCGACATTTACTCCCTTGGGTGCACCCTCTACTATCTCCTGACTGGCAAGCCCCCGTTTGGCGGCCAGACGTTCATGGAACGGCTGCTCGGCCACCGCGAACGGCCGATCCCGTCTCTCCGGGCATCCCGGCAGGACGTCGCTCTTTCTCTCGACGCCACGTTCCAGTCGCTACTCGCCAAGTCGCCCGAAGGCCGCCCCCAGACCATGGCCGCCGTCATCAGCGAGCTCGAGGGGTGCCGAAGTGCCGCTCGGCACAAAACACCGCGCCCGCTCATGGTGTTCGACGATCGAGATGAGGCGACCCGCGAGCGCGAGTCGACTTACCAGTACGTACGACCGAAGCACGATTCAACCCCACCCAGATCCGGAGTTGTCTCGAGTGTCTTCGTGAGGAGCCGAGGCGCCGGCAGCCCCCGGTTCGAGAAACCACGAAGCGCACGATCGCGGCGCGGCTGGCGGTTTATTGCCTCTCTCCTGTTCCGACCATTTCGAGGACTGCTCGATTCGTCGAATCTGCCTGCAATCCGGCGCGTCATCGCAGCCATTCTGATCCTCGCGCTCGGATTGTACCTGGCACGGCGCCTGCTGCGTTAGCCCGGCGCAGCGCCGGCAGAAGTGAGTACTCCATGCCATCAGGCTTTTTTTGGGTCTCCCTCCTGGTCATGTTCGTTGCGATACGGTTAGGGATAAACCGATTATTATACGAGATGCCGCGCCGATACCGACTGCTCGGGGTAGCCGTGATCGGCGCTCTTTGCCTGGCGGCGACGTTCTTGATCCCGACGCGCGACCCTGTCCGTCGGCGAACAGACCAGATCACCATGCTGGTTGTTCTGGCCGTTTGCGCGCTGGTCGCCGCCGTCGTCAGCTTCAGGCGGTCACGAGCCGTCCGGATGTTCGCCGAATGGGCCATCACTCATGGCTTCACGGTTACGTCCGAGTCTCGGGCCCCGGCTCGAGAGACTCTCCCGGAGAGCTTGCTTGAGCTTCCCCTCTTGCGCAGGCGCGCGAGCCGGAAACACACTGTGTGCTGAAGCGCAACGATCAGATCCACGATCTGGAGACGCTGATCCTCGGTTTGGTGACGTCACGAATTGTTCGCAGCGCTTGGGTGGGCGGGCCCACGGACCGGCCGCTCGTGATGACGGTCTTCGCGTTCCGGCGACACAAGCTTCACTTGCCCGCATTTGATCTGCGGCTGGCGAAGGTTGCCGAGCTCTTGCGCGACAACGGCGTGGACTCGACGCGAGTCGAGCTGAGCGAAAAACCGCGGTTTGCGGAGCGGTACGTGCTCCATGCCGGGCTAGCGGCGGACCTTGGGCGCTTCTTCAACGATGACGTTGTGAATGCGTTGGAACGAGAGCCAAGCTGGTGTCTGGAAGGACTCGGAGAATGGTGCATCGCCTACCGCTATCACCAGATATTCTGGACGCTCCGCGCCGGCGGGTTCGAAGACTGCACGGGATCTGATCAGCTTTCCGCTCGGCTCAAGACCGCGGAGCACTTGTTCGGGCTCATGATCGCGGGACTTTCGCGATGAACCGCCGATCGCCCGGATGAACGGATCGCTGGGGGTTACACCCTGCGGCCGCCCAGGCCCCCGCGGATACCCTCGACGTGAGCGCAAGGTCCATCAATGAGTGATGAATACCCCCCCAAAAAAAGTTACTCCCGGTGCCCTTGGCATGACGCCATCTGCCACCGGAACGGCGGATTGACGCCAATACTGCGAGCGTCCCGGTTCCCTTCGGCCCGCGCCGAGGGCACTGCTCAGGCTCGCATCTCGTCCTGGACGATGTCCATGTTGAGGTAGAACGAGTCTCTTCCCGTCCGAGTATTTCGCTTGAGGATGTCGTGGAGCGACTTCGTTTCCTGGATGATACCCATCCCGACCTTGGTGAAGGTGTCTTCGTCCTCCCAGATACGAGCTGCCAGCAAGGGATTCGTCATGGCCATGGAGAAGGCGTCGGTGGCAACGAGCCGGCCGATCATCGTGGGGAGGGCTGCGTTCTTCGTGACCGGCTCGGCAAACAGGCCCGGGAAGAACTCGACCCGGTCGACGGTCTTGTAGAGGTCGCGAAGCCGGGCCTGGACTTCGGGGTCGGGGTTGATGTCCTCGAACGACTTCGCCAGTGGTGCCTGAGAGAGATCTCGATATGCATTGAACGGCGGAAGTTTGAAGAATCGCCCTGCGAGCACACCGAAGGCCTCGATCGGCAAGAGGCTCGGCGTGGTGTTGAAGAGACAGATCTCGCCGGCCTTCTGACGCGAGGCGTCCTCCAGCACTCCGCCGACGCCGCGGTCGATAAAAAGTTTGTTGTTGAAGTAGGTCTCCGTGGTCGGCACCATCCGCGAGCCGCCGGCCGAGCCGCTCGTCCCGAAATAGTAGGCATCCGGCACCATCGCGTGCCACCGGTAGAGGAGGTCGAACTCGACCGACATCCAGTTCTGACGGTACCAAACCTGGTTCTCGAACGCTCCGCCCGCGAAGCGGTATTTGAAGTGAAGCGGCGAAATGTGGTTGATGTACTCCTCGATGACGATGCGGAGCAGCACCACGATCAGGATGTTCCGGGCCGTCTGGAACAGCCGCTCATCGTCCCAGCCCCCGAATGCCTTGTGGAGCACCTCGCAAATTCGATTGTGCTCGCGGAGGAACAGGGTGTTGAAGACCAGGTACCCGGTCTGAAAGTTCACCCGTTCGGTCCCGACCGCGAAGAGGTCGGGGTCCAAGGGCGCGCTCAAGTCGACCTGCGCGGTGAGATCATACATTTTCGCGATGCCGAGCGTCTTCGCTCGCTTGAATGCATCAATCGTGCCTGGCTTGAGAAGTTGATTGTTCTTGAACTCGTCTTTCGGCCGGAAGTTCTCATCGTAGAGGCGCGGTGGGAACTCCTCGCCGTTGATAAACTGCGACTTGAGCTTGCCCCCCTCTTTGGAGCGCAGCTCATCGGTCTGCAAGCTGTTCAGACCATACAGGTTGCATAAGTCGACATCGTGGTTCGAAGTGTTTTTGCGATGATCGCGTGGGTCGATACGGAGGAACGAATCGGTGAACCAGGCGGCGAAGTGGGTGAACATGATGGTCGACTTCAGCGACGCGCGCATCCCGGACGGGGGGCGGAGGAACAACCTTTCGGCAACCTCGTTCTCGCTGGGCAAGTCGGTGGGCACGACCGCGGAGGGCAGGTGGCGGCCGCAGTATGTGCGGTCCGTCAGGGATGCCCAGGACGCGTAGTCGCTCATGGTGCTGTAGAGCAGCGGCCGGCTCGGGATGCGGTCGACCGCGCCGTTAACAAGCAATTTGTTCACAAACGTCGCGACGGGCGGGAGTGCCACGAGGGCCGAGGCAACTCCCTGAGAATTGATCAGGACCTTGACAAACTGATCACCCAGAGCGGTCTTCATCCTCTGCCAGCGAGTTCGTTGAATTGTCACGTTGGGTTCTCTCGCGGTTCTTGGCCAGAAGTTCGTCGTCGACAGCACCGTCTTCAGAACATCAATACGGCGCCAGGTGGGACTGTCCTGAACCAGATGGTGCGGCGACAGGTTAACCGATGCAAGTCCACCGCACAAGGATCAACGTGCGGCACATCATCCACCAAATCGACGACTGCCTCCGACGGCACTTTTTCCTCCCCATTTTCGGCCGGCTTGACCGAAATGGGATATTCTGTGGATTCTTGAGCGGGTCACCCGAAGGTCGGACCGCGCTATTCTGGTCTCGACGGGGGAGATGATCGTCATGGCCACCTATCGGTTTCCGGACGGCTTTGTTTGGGGCGTGGCCACGGCCGCCGCGCAGATCGAGGGGGCGGCACGCTTTGACGGCAAGGGAGAGTCGATCTGGGATCATTTCGCCGGCTTGCCCGGCAACATCAAGAACGGCGACACTCCCGAGGTCGCGTGTGACCACTATCACCGGTACGAGGCCGACTTCGACCTGATGAGCAAGCTCGGCGTCTCCAATTACCGGCTCTCGGTCGCCTGGCCGCGCGTTTTTCCCGCCGGAGTTGGACCGATCAACGCGCGGGGGATTGACTTTTACTCAAGGTTGATCGATGCCCTCTTGGCTCGTCACATCACGCCCTGGGTCACGATGTTTCACTGGGACTTGCCCCAGGCGCTCGAGGACCGGGGCGGCTGGATCGTCCGCCAAACGGTCGACGCATTCGGCCGCTACGCCGAGGAAGTCGTCAAGCGTCTGGGCGACCGCGTCAAGAACTGGTTCACCGTGAACGAGATTCCCTGTTTCATCGGTAACGGATATGGCAACGGGTACTTCGCGCCGGGCAAGCGTGTGGCCCTTGGCGACCTGAACCAGGCATACCACCACGCCCTGCTCGCTCACGGGCGCGGCGTCGAGGCCGTGCGGACATGCGGAGGACCGGGGGCGCGTGTGGGGCTGGTGCACAATCACCTGCCCGCGCCCCCGATTCCCGTCACCGAGACCAACGACGACATCGCCGCCTCCTTGGCGGAGTACCAGCGGGCCAACGGCCAATTGATGGGACCGATTTTCCTCGGCCACTATCCCGAGGCATTTCTTCGCGAAGCCGGGGCCGATCGTCCGCGGGTCGAACCGGGCGATATGGAGCAGATCGCTCGGCCGACCGACTTCCTGGGACTGAATATTTACGCTGGCGACTTCGTCCGCTTGGGCGCCAGCGGGCGACCGGAGGTATTGCCTTTCCCGCGAGGATACCCCGAGGGCGCGCTCTGGTGGCTCAAGATCACTCCGCAGAGCATCTACTGGGCAATCCGGCACGCGAGCCAGGCATTCGGCGTCAGGACCTTTTACCTGACTGAGAGCGGCGCCGCGTTCGACGACGACATCACGCCCGCTGGCGAGGTCCTCGATCTCCACCGCCGCGAGTACCTGCGCACCCACCTCGTCGAACTGCACCGGGCCGTCGCGGAGGGCCACGACGTTCGTGGTTACTTCCTCTGGAGTTTGCTCGACAACTTCGAGTGGGCCGAGGGCTACCAGAGCCGCTTCGGGATCGTCCACGTCGCGTTCGGCACCCAGCGCCGCACGCCCAAGCTGAGTAGTCGTTGGTACGCGGAGGTGATCCGCAACAATCGGATCGTCTGAGCCAGAGCAGCCGAAGGGATCCATCGGGGGCTCAGCTTGGCGGACTCAAATCCGTAACGCTCAGGCGCCCTGTCGACCGATACGGGGCATTCTGAACCAGCGCAGCCGTTTGTTGAGCACCCACTCCAGCTTCGCGAATCCCTCTGAGGCGGCACAGACTGTGGCCCAGGGCTTCGGCTCGTATGCGGCCTCGTAGTACTCAAACAGGAACCAATCCTCTGCGGGAACAAAGCTGACCCCCAGCATCTGGTGACGCATGACGAGGATGGGGGTGCGGCAGAGATTGAGCTGGCTTCGGTGGTAATCCATTGGACAAGTCGACGTGAGCCTGCCGAAGAGGAACGGCGCATAGGCGGACCCGGCGATCTCCTCAACCAGTCCCAGCATCGGCCGATACTCTTCCCCCCAACAATCTTCGCCGTAATTGCGCCGATAATGGCCCACGATTTCATCCCATGATTCGCATACCGCGCGCTCTTGCCCACCGATCGGCATCGGGCCTGACTCATTTGGTCGTCCAGATTCGTTCGCCATCGTTTGGCCCCTTTCGGCTGGAGACCCCATTCAGGGATCCAGTTCGCCCAGCATCGCCTATGATCATACCCGAGACATACCGGAGATTAGAGTGCCGGGACCGGTCGCCTTCCCATCCTTCGATGACGATCGGAACTGAGGCCGCCGGGCTCATCCTCGCTCACTTTTGCTCGACTGCGGGCATCGGGTGTGGGTTGACGTTCATTTTCGCCCGTTCTTCCTTCCACGCCTTTGCCTCGTCGGGCTTGCCGGTGGCCTCCGCAACCTTGATGAGGCAGTCAAGAGTGTCGCGCAGATAGTATCTCCTGAACGGCGACATCGTTTCGGCTCGCAACTTCGTTCCCTCGTACCCGGCCCGGAGCAGTGGTTCGGCGTCGGCGTATTTCTTCTGGCCGAAAAGGGCGCGGCCGAGGAGCGATTTCGTGTTGAACGTCCGCCAGTCGTTGGGCAGCATGACTTCTCGTATTGCGAGCACTTCCCGTAAGATCGGTTCGGCTTCCGTGCATGCGTTGCAGACGACCAGCATCTTGCCGAGCGTCGCGAGAGCATAGGCATAATCCAGCGTGGGCCGCCCGTCCTTGGGCCGCCGGCGTTCGCGTATTTCCCAAGCCAGCTCGAGCGCCCGCTCGGACTGCCCGAGAGCCAGGTAGCTATCCGCCACGTCGGTCATGGCATTCAGGGTCTTGGGATGGTCCGGACCGAGCGTGGCCTTCGATCGTGCGAAGACGTCTTGGTAAAGTCGATGCGCCTGGTCAAACTTCCCGAGATCGTCGTAGACACTCGCGAGGTCGCCCTCGCTCGTGAGCGTATGGGGATGGTCCGGCCCGAGCGTCGCCTTCGCCAGGCCATTGGCCTCCTCGAAGAGCGGCACCGACTGCTCGAACCGCCCCGTTTCTCGATAGATCTCCGCGAGGTTCCCCATCCGCATGATCGTCAGAGGATGGTCCGGCCCGAGCGTTAGGCGCGAGCGCGCAGAACTTCCTCATGGATGGGCACTGCCCGCCTTTGCTGCCCGGTATAACGATAAGCCATGGCAAGGTTGTTCATCACGGTGATCGTTGCAAGGTGGTCCGGGCCGACGGTGGCCTTCCGTATCGCGACCAGATTCTCAAACAGTGGCAGCGACCGTTCGTACTGTCCGCCTTCCTGGTAGGCCAGTGCGAGGTTATTCATCAATGTGAGAGTGGACATGTGGTCGGGCCCCAGCTTCTGCCGCGCCAATTCGAGCGACTGCTCGAACAGCGGCAGCGCCTGATCGTACCGGCCGGCATGTTTGTAGGCGTCGGCGAGGTTGGCCATCGCGTAGATCGTGTCGCGCTCACCGGGGCCGAACTGCTTCTTCGCGAGAACCAGGTACTTCTCGGACAGGGTCACGGCGCGATCGAATTCGCCTCCGGTCTGGTAAGCGATAGCAAGCCGCGACATTGCTGTAAGGGTGTCGAGTGCGTTGGGACCCTGTCGTTCGGTGAAGGATGCCAGCGCCTTGGTCAACAGGGCGATCGCCTGCTTGGGGTAACCCAGGCCGTTCATCGACCAACCCAGGGCCGACTGCATCTCGGCCACGCCGAGCGGATCGGCGATTGCGTCCCCCTCGAGCTGGGCGGCCGCCGCGTCGAGCTGCTTGCCCAAGCGATTTGCCAGCGGCAAGGTCTCATTCTTGGAGTCATCTTGATTCAGGTCGCTGAAGACCGACAACAGGATCTCGTTGGCCTTGTCCCGTTGGGCAAGCCGCCCCTCGGCCTCTTTCTGCCGGGCAAGAGCGAGAGCACTCTGCTTGTTCGCCTCGACAATACCCATTAATGTGCCGATGATGCCTCCTACCAGAGTCAGAAGAACCAGGGATGCCGCGATCACGCCGCCGCGATTCCGCCGCACGAACTTCCGCAGCCGGTACGCCGCCGACGGCGGCGCGGCACTCACCGGCTCGTGGTTGATGAACCGCTCGATGTCGTTGGCCAGTCCGATCGCCGAGTCGTAGCGCATGTGACGCTCCTTGGCCAGCGCCTTCATCACAATCCTGTCCAGGTCACCGCGCACGAACCTGCGCAAGTGAGCCGGGTCCATGTGTCGATTGGCAGCCAGGGCAGGCAGGGCGTCCGACGTGCTCAGCCGGCTGCTCGGCAAGGGCGGCTCGTCTTCGCGAATCACCCGGAGAATCTCGTCGAGGGCCGCTTTATGCATCGTGTCGCGGCGGATCGGCGTGCTGCCTGTCAACAGTTCGTACAGGATCACGCCCAAGGCATAGATGTCGGCTCGCGTGTCGATGTCGACGGCGTTGAAGCTGGCCTGTTCGGGGGCCATGTAGAGGGGCGTGCCCGCCACCGAGCCGAAAACCGTGAACAAGCTCTGGTCGGTTAGCCGAAGGCCGCTCGTCGCCTTGGCCAGGCCGAAGTCGATCACCTTGGGCACCGGCTTGTCGTCGTGGCTCTCCACCAGGATATTCGACGGCTTCAGATCGCGGTGGATGATGCCTTTTTGATGAGCATGTTGCACGGCCGAGCAGATCTGGCGAACCAGTGCCAGCCGTTCGTGCAGTCCAAGTCGGTGCTTGTCGCAATACTCCGTGACCGGGATGCCCTTGACCAGTTCCATGACGAAGAACGGCCGGCCAGCTTCGTTCGTGCCCGCGTCGAGCACCTTGGCGATATTGGGATGATCCATGAGCGCCAGGGCCTGACGCTCGGACTCGAACCGAGCGAGGACCGTCCGCGAGTCCATGCCTGGCTTGATCAGCTTGAGCGCGACCATCCGCCGGATCGGCCTGGCTTGCTCGGCGAGGTAGACGCTGCCCATGCCGCCTTCGCCGATCTCTTCGCGGATCTTGTACCGGCCCGCGATGACGCTGCCGATGAGAGAAGCCGTCGGCTGCTCCTCGGAAGTCAGACTGGCCGTTCGATCCATCGAGCGATCCGGCGGCTCGAAGCTGGCCGCAGCCTGGCCGGCATCGTCACCGGTGGCGATGACCGCCTCGAGGGAATGATCGGGCTTGCTTGCTTGGTCGTCGTGGGCGGCCAGTAACGCGTCAAGTCGCTGGCGCAGCTCCTTGTCGTCACCGCATTCACGGTCGAGGTACGCGGATCGGTCGGCCGGCGCCGGCAGGTCACGTGCAGTGTTGAAGAATGCGTTCACGCGGCGCGGATCTACGGCCATGGGCAAGACCTCCGAGTGGCAGATATGGATTGGCGCAAGCCAAGGCCAGGAAGTCTCAAGACCGGTCCGAAAAAGGGACCCGAGTGTTCACCGGCGACAAGGAAACCGCGCTGATCATGGGCGCTCAGTCAGTGTGGACTATATTACGGACAAACAAGAACCACCGCCACCCGCCTGCGCTGTTGGCGCCGCTTTGATCCGGAGGTTTTTCAACCGGGATCCTCAGGCTGGAAAGCCTGACCTACGTTTGCGCACTCGGTTGCTCCGTTGCGCTGAGCCGGGCAGCTTGCAGGGTATTGCGCAGCAGCATTGCGATGGTCATGGGCCCCACGCCGCCTGGCACGGGCGTGATCCGCGAGGCCACCCGGGCGGCACTCTCGAATTCGACGTCGCCGCAGAGCCGGCCGTCTTCCCTTTTGTGCATGCCCACATCGACGACGATCGCGCCGGGCTTGATCCATTCAGCGGTCACCAGCTCGGACTGGCCCATTGCGACGATCAGCAGGTCGGCCTGCCGCGCGATCGAGGCAGCGTCGCGGGTTGCGGTGTGGCAGACCGTCACCGTCGCGTCGCCGCCCGGACCCTTTTGGAGCAAGAGGAGCGCCATCGGTCGACCCACAATCCGCGACCGGCCCAGGATCACGGCATGGGTGCCCCGAGTCTCGACGCCGGAATCGACCAGCAGCTCGCGAATTCCCAGCGGGGTGCACGGCACGAACCGGGGCGTCCCGGCCGCCAGCAGGCCGAAGTTGACGGGATGAAAGCCGTCGACGTCCTTGAGAGGCGAGACCCGCTCGACCACGGCCGACTCGTCGATCGATTTCGGCAACGGAAGCTGGACCAGAATGCCATGAACCGAGGAATCCGCGTTGAGGGCGTCGATTTGCGAAAGAAGCTCAGTTTGAGACGTCGTGGCAGGCAGCCGGAGGACAGCCCCGTGGATTCCTGCCGCTTTCGATGCGCGCGCTTTGTTCCGGACATAAACCCGGCTGGCCGGATCTTCGCCGACAAGAACAACCGTCAAGCCCGGAACCACACCGGTGCGGGCCGCCAGGGTCGCGACCTCGCGGGCCACGTCGAGGCGAACCCGTTCCGCCAGAGCACGTCCATCCAGAATCTCGGCCGCCACCAAGGTCCCTCGTCGCGCAGTCAATTCATCATTGGTCCGTCGTGCATGGCGGCTGAATGCCGCCGTCGACCCCAGGCAACCATTCTCGCACAGCGTGGCCATCGACGGCAATCATGCGAGAGCACCATTGTCGCCTTTCGCTCTGCGAAAGTTTGGTCTTTGAGTGTCGCCTTTCGCGGAGCGAAAGGCGACATTTGAGACTTGCCGGAGACTCCGTGCTCCATGGGCACACGTCACTGTGGGGATTGGTGTGGCGAGGTTCGGTCAAGGGGCTCCTTGCGGCGAGCCCAAGCCATTGCGCTCAACCTCACAGTTTAATTGTGAAAAGAGGCGCTCGGCGAGCGGCCCCTGTCTGGCATGCCAATCGATATTCCGGCAAAATCAATTGCTGACGACCACCAGCGTTTCCTCGTTGTTTTCAGGACAGCGTCATGACCTTTCCGAGCTCGGCAGTGGAACAAGCCTTCGCTTGGGCTAAGGAGCAGTACGCAGCATGGTCGGTTGATGTCGATCGCGCTCTCGAGAAGCTATCGACGATCGCGATCTCGCTGCACTGCTGGCAGGGGGATGACGTGCGCGGGTTTGAGAACTCGGGAGCGGATCTGGGCGCCGGGCTGGCCGTCACCGGCAATTACCCGGGCAAAGCTCGCAATGCTGATGAACTCCGTGCCGATCTCGACGAGGCGCTCGTTCTGGTGCCGGGCTCACATCGCGTCAATCTCCATGCCAGCTATGCGGAGACGCGCGGCAAGGATGTCGAGCGCGACGAGCTTCAGCCCGAGCACTTCAGCCGCTGGATCGATTGGGCCGGATCCCGGCGGATCGGCCTGGATTTCAACCCGACGTACTTTGCACACCCGATGGCCTCCTCAGGCTTGACCTTGACCCATCCGGATCAGGGCATACGCCGGTTCTGGATCGACCATGGCATCGCCAGCCGGCGGATCGGAGCCGCGATGGGCAAAGCGCTGGGCACTCCCTGCATCACGAACGTCTGGATTCCCGACGGCTGCAAGGAAAATCCCGTCGACCGCAAGGGCCCGCGACACACGCTTGCCGAGTCGCTGGATGCCGTGTTCGCCGAGACGATCGATCGACGATACAACCGCGATTCCGTCGAAGGAAAACTCTTCGGCATCGGCTCGGAATCGTACGTCGCGGGCTCGCATGAGTTCTACTTCGGCTACGCTCTTTCGCGCCAGAAGCTCTTGTGCCTGGATGCAGGTCACTATCATCCGACCGAGGGCGTCGCTGACAAGATCTCCGCCGTGCTCGTCTACCTGGACGAAGTCCTGCTGCATGTCAGCCGGGGGGTCCGCTGGGACAGCGACCACGTGGTGCTGCTGACCGATGAGCTCGAGGCGATCGCCCAGGAGATCGTCCGCGGAGACTACCTGCGTCGCGTCCATATCGGTCTCGACTACTTCGACGGTAGCATCAACCGGGTGGCGGCGTGGGTGATCGGCGTGCGGTGTACGCTCAAAGCGCTCTTGCTCGCTTTGCTCGAGCCGGCCGAAGCCCTGCGCCAGCTCGAGTCCAACGGCGATAGCACCGCACGACTCGCCCTGCTTGAAGAGCAGAAAACGCTGCCCTTCGGCGCAGTCTGGGACTTTTATTGCTTGACCCAGGAGGTGCCCGTCGGCAGAGACTGGCTTGCCCAGGTCAAGGAGTACGAGCGCTCCGTGCTCTCGAAACGTGAGTGGTGATGATGCTGCTCGAGCTAGAGAGGATCAGCAAGTCGTTTGCCGGCGTTCACGCCTTGAAGGGAGTTTCGTTCTCCCTCCGGCCTGCCGAGGTCCACGCTCTGGTCGGAGAGAATGGCGCGGGCAAATCGACGTTGATCAAGATGATCACCGGTGCCCACCAGCCGGATGAAGGCACGATCGCGATTCAGTCGCGGGCTGTTGCGAATCTCGACCCGCTCACGGCACGAGGATTGGGAATCGCGGCGATCTATCAGCAGCCGGCTTTGTTTCCCGATCTGACCGTGGCAGAGAATATCGCGTTCGGGCTCGAACACGGGGGTGGCTGGAGCCGCATTCGCTGGGGCTCGCGCAGGGCGCGAGCGCGGGTTTTGCTCGACAGGATCGGCGCAGCGATCGATCCCGAGACGGAGGTACGGCGGCTCACCATGCCGGAACAACAACTCGTCGAGATCGCGCGGGCGCTGGGGGCCAACGCCCGCATCGTGATCATGGACGAGCCGACGGCCTCGCTCAGCGACAAGGAAGTCGACCGGCTGTTCCGGGTGATCGGCGAGCTGAAGTCTCAGGGTGCCGGAATCATTTACATCTCTCATCGCCTCGATGAGCTGCCGCGCGTCGCCGACCGCGTCACGGCGCTGCGTGACGGAGTACTCGCCGGCACGCGCCGCATGGCTGAGGTGTCGCGCGGCGACCTGATCCGCATGATGGTCGGGCGCGAGCTCTCGGCCCTTTTTCCCCGGTCGAGAGTGGCCCCCGGCGAGGTCGTTCTCGAGGTGCGCGGCCTGGGATGCCGGAGGGCGCGGGTGCGGGATGTTTCCCTGAGTGTCCGCGCCGGCGAAGTCCTGGGACTGGCGGGACTGGTCGGCGCGGGCCGCACCGAGCTGGCACGGATCCTGTTCGGATTGACGCCGGCCGACTCGGGCGAGATCCGGCTGCGCGGCCGGGCGGTCTCCATTGATTCGCCGGCCAGAGCGGTCGGCCTGGGGATCGCTTACCTTCCCGAAGATCGCCGCCGCCATGGCGTGATCCTGGAAATGGCAACAGGGCCCAACGCGTCCTTGGCGACTCTCAGGGCGATCTCGCGGTTCGGGTTTCTCGATTTCCGGATGGAGCGCGCCCTTGCGGTTCGTTTCATCCACCAGCTCGGGATCAAGACCCCATCGGTCGAGACGCCGGTGGGAGATCTCTCGGGGGGAAACCAGCAGAAGGTCGCGCTGGCGCGGTGGCTGGCGACAACCCCCGCCGTCTTGATTCTCGACGAGCCAACGCAAGGCGTCGACATCGGGGCCAAGGCCGAGATTCATCGGCTGATGAGCGACCTGGCGGCGCGCGGACTGGCAATTGTGATGATCAGCTCCGAGCTGCCCGAAATCCTCGCGATGAGCGACCGGATCGCCGTCATGCATGGCGGCACGATCACCGCAATTCTCGACGGCAAGGACGCGACGCAGGAGGTTATCCTCGAGCGGGCGCTGGGGCACCTCGCCCCGGCAGGAGCCGCCTCATGATTGGCCGTTATCGCCGCGAGCTTTCGGTCGCCGCCGCGTACGTCGTGTTCCTCTTGCTCCTGGCCGCAGAGTCCCCTCGCTTCTTCGGGCCCGACCCGCTTCGAAACCTGGTCGTCAGCCAGGCGCCTTTGCTCGTGGCGGCCGTGGGGATGACGCTCGTGATCCTGTGCCGCCAGATCGACATCTCGATCGGATCGATCTTCAGTGTCTGCGGCGTGGTCGCTGGGCTATTGGCCCGTGCCGGCCTGCCCATGGGTCTGGTCGGCCTGGGAACCCTCGCCGCCGGCGGCCTGCTGGGATCGATCAATGGAGTATTGATTGCGCGTCTCGGCTTGCCGTCGATCGTCGTGACCCTGGCAAACCTCGTCATCTGGCGCGAGTCGCTGCGTTACGTGCGGGAGGGTGCATTCGTGCGCGAGCTGCCGACAGGTTTTCAGTGGTTCGGTGTGGGCCAGAGGGCAGGGCAGTGGCTGGTCGTTTCGATCGCGCTACTGGTTTTCCTGGCATTTGCCTGGGGACTGCGCAACCTGTCCGGCGGCCGGGTGATCTATGCGACCGGCTCTGACCCGGAAGCCGCGCGGCTTCTGGGCATCCGGCCCCGCCGGGTCGTCTTCATGGTGTTCGTGATCATGGGGGGTCTGTCGGGTCTGGCGGCGCTCCTCAATGCGGTCCGGTTCGCCGACGTCGACCCCAACGCCGGTCTGGGTCTGGAGCTCCAGGTGATCGCGGCGGTGGTCGTGGGCGGCGTGGCCGTCACCGGCGGGCGAGGCAACCTGGTCGGCAGCTTGCTGGGCGTTGCCTTGCTGGGATCGATCGCGCCGGCTCTCGTGTTTCTCGGAACCAATCCTCATTTTGCGGCGCTCGGTGGCAAGCCCCAATGGGAAAAAGCCATCCAGGGCCTGATCATCCTCCTGGCCGTCGCGTCCGACTCGCTCAACCGGGAGACACGCTGACATGGCACAAGCGCACGAGCCAGTCGCGATGGTGGCCGCGCGCTCGAGCGCACGCCCCTTCGAGCCCGCGCAAGGAACGCTGGCGGCACTGCTCCTGGTCGAGCTGGTTGTTTTCTCGATCATCGGCACCAACTTCCTGTCGCTGGCCAATGCCTTCGAGGTGCTGCGGCTGAGCGTCGAGATCGGCCTCCTGGCGCTTGCGCTCACTCCGGTGATCACGAGCGGAGGCATCGACCTCTCGGTCGGCTCGCTGATGGGCCTCTCGGCGGTCGTGTTCGGCAAGCTGTGGCGCGACGGCGGCGTACCGGTCGGCGCGGCGGCTTTCCTGACCTTGGTCCTGGGCGCTCTGGGGGGCGGCTTGAACGGGCTTCTGATCACCCGCGGGCGCATTCCGCCTTTGATCGTGACCCTGGGGTCATTTTCGCTGTACCGAGGACTGGCGGAAGGGCTGACCGGCGGCGTCGACAACTTCACGAACTTTCCGGAGTCGTTCCTGTTCCTCGGTCAGGGCTACTCGCTGGGTGGGATCCCCGCGCAGGTACCGATCCTCGTGGCATTCGCCGTGGCCTTCTGGATGCTCTTGCACCGGACGACCGTCGGCCGCGGCCTGGTCGCGATCGGCCTGTCGCCCGAGGGAGCCCGCTACGCCGGCCTGCCAGTCGCGCGCTTGCTCGGCCTGGTCTACCTGCTCGCGGGACTCGTGGCGAGCATCGCGGCCGTCATCTATGTGGCTCACCTGGGACAGGCGAAGGCCGACGCGGGAACGGGCTACGAGCTGGCGGCAATCACGGCGGTCGTGCTCGGGGGCACGTCGATCTTCGGCGGGCGCGGAAGTGTGCCGGGCACGCTGCTCGGCCTCCTCGCCATCGCGATTCTTCAAAACGGGCTGCGCCTGGCCGACCTTCCTGCGGAGCTGGCCGGCGTCTTGACCGGACTGTTGCTCCTGGTGGCCATTGGCCTTGATCATTACTTGTCGCCGGCCCGCGCGCGGGCACCGGCCTATTCCCCTTTGGAGACGATGACGGTGAAGAACTCACAGGTGGCGATGATCTGCGCCACGATCCTGATTGCGGCGCTTCTGAGCGCGGCGAGCAACGTCTTTCTGGTTCAGTCGCTGTTGCGCGAGCAACCAGGGCGTGCCGCCCCGGAGCCGGCGCGTGGGTCGCTCTCCAGGCCGGAGGCGCCGCGCAACAAGCCGGCCATTACCGTGGCGATGATGCCCAAGAGCAAGGGCAACGCCTATTTCATCGCCTGCCGCAAGGGGGCGGAGGAAGCGGCCCGCGAGCTGGGGGTCAAGCTCATCTGGGACGGGCCCACCGACCCCGATCCCGCCAAGCAGAACGAGGTGGTGGATACCTGGATCACCCGAGGCGTGGACGTGATCGCGGTCGCCGTCGAGAATCGCGAGGGGATCTCGTCGGTGCTCAAGAAAGCACGCGACCGCGGCATCAAGGTGCTCACCTGGGACGCCGATGCCGAGCCCGGCGCGCGCGACTTCTTCGTGAACCAGGCAACGCCCGAAGGCATTGGTACGACGCTGATGGACAACGCCGCCCGGATCCTGGGCGGCAAGGGTTCGTTCGCCATCATCACGGCCTCGCTCACCGCGGGCAACATGATCGCCTGGCAGAAGACCATCGAGGCTCGCCGTCTCGAGAAGTACCCCCAGATCAAGATGGCCGCCCTGCGCCCTTGCGACGACCTCCAGAAGAAAGCCTTCGACGAGGCCAATACGATCATGAACGCCGACCCCGAGGTCAAGCTGTTCATGGCGATCTGCACGCCGGCCGTCCCCGGCGCGGCCGAAGCGGTCAAGCAGTCGGGCCGGACCGATGTCAAGGTCATCGGCCTGGGTCTACCCAATGATAATCGACGATATGTCCATGAAGGAATCACAGACTGCGTGGTGCTCTGGAACACGATGGACCTGGGCTACCTGACGATTCATGCGGCCGTCGCATTGAAAGAGGGGACCCTCCAGCCCCGCGCCGAAAGGTTCAGCGCTGGCAGGCTGGGCAGTGTCGAGATTCAGGGCGACAACATCCTCTTGGGCCAGCCATATCTGTTCACGAAGAGCAACATCGACCAGTTCGATTTCTGACCAGCAGTCATCAGCAGTTCATGTACTTCCAGTTTCGGGGTTTACCCTCGGCCAGCCACTCGATCGTGGTCTCGAGCCGTTTCGTGCGTGTCGCGTCGGTCTTGGCCTCGGTGATCCACTCGATGTACTCGCGTTTGTGACTGGGAGAAAAGGCCTCGAACGTGGCCTGTGCCTTCTTGTTCCTCTTGAGCCTTGCCGCCAGGTCGTCCGGCACGACCACAGGCTTGGGAGGCTTCTTGACACGCTCGGGCGGCTTGACTCCGTCTTCATTCAACTTCATGGCGCTCTTGATATATCCGGTGATCACCTTGTTCGCAGGCAGGCTCGTCAGCGAGGTGATCCGACCGAAGTGGCCCATTGCCGCGTCGGTCTCGCGCTTGCCATCCTTGACGATGAGCGAGCCCTTCCAGAAACCGAAGGCGCAATGCTCCTTGAACGACGACATGCCGCAGAGCATTCCCTTGTACATGAAATGCGGACGGCTCCATTTCATGGTCTCTTCGACATCCGGGCAAGCCGCATGGACCAGCTCGCGAAGGTGGGCGAGGATCGGCTTGGCGAACTCCGGCGACTTGGCGATGTAGACGTCGATGCGCGGGTCTTTCTTTGGCATGGTTTTGACTCGGTGCGGGCCTCTTCTTGCTGGTGACGGTGCGCCGGGCGACGTTTCGTGCGAGGCGGCTCGGCAGAAACGGCAAGAACCGAACGACGGCCCTCGATTCTCGAATAGAGAACCGAGTGAATCAAGCCCTTCGGAGACGAGAATGCATCGCGTTCAAATTCCCCCCTTGCGAAGGGGGGCCAGGGGCTCACAGGCAGGGGTTTCTCTGACACGTGCCAGGCGGGCCATCGGCCCCGCCACAACACTTCGGCGGCCGATGGATTGCTTCTGGCTCCCTCTCCTTGGGAAGGGGGCTGGGGTGAGGGGCCAGCGCCACCGAGAGCCTTCTCAAATTCAATCGCCCGGTGTGCATCCTCACTAAACTTGATCAACCCAACCCTCACCCCAGCCCTCTCCCTGAGGGAGAGGGAGCCAGTATCTGGGGGCGCCTCCGGGCGACCGCGCGGCTTGCGAAAGCTCGACTTTTCATCAGGCCACGGTCGATCCCAGCGGCTCGGCCAGCGCCCGGAGCTGGCCCAGGAGCCGCTCGAAGCTCTCGAAGCTGAGCGACTGCTTGCCGTCGGACAGGGCGCGGTCCGGATCGGGGTGGACTTCGATCAAGAGCCCGTCGGCGCCGGCGGCCAAAGCGGCCAGTGCCATCGGCGGCACGTGGTCGCGGTTGCCGGTGCCGTGGCTGGGATCGACGACGATCGGCAGATGCGACAGCGTCTTGGCCGGAGGAATGACCGACAGATCAAGGGTGTTGCGGCTATGGTCGGTGAAAGTCCGCACGCCTCGCTCGCACAGGATCACGTCGGGATTCCCGCCCGAGAGCAGATACTCGGCCGACATCAGCCACTCCTCGAGTGTGGCCGACATTCCGCGCTTCAGGAGGATCGGCCGGCGCGCCTGCGCGACCCGCCGGAGCAAGCTGAAGTTCTGCATATTCCGCGCCCCGATCTGAATGATGTCCGCGACTTCCTCGACCGGCTCGGCGTTCTCGGTATCCATCAGCTCGGTGACAATGCCGATGCCGGTTTTGGCGCGCACTCGGTTGAGGATCTCCAGGCCTTCCAGGCCCAGCCCCTGAAAGGCGTACGGGCTGGTCCGCGGCTTGAACGCGCCGGCGCGGAGGAACCGGATGCCCTTCTTGAGCAGCCAGTCGGCCGTTTGGAGGATCATCGTCTCATCCTCGACGGAGCACGGCCCGGCGATGATCGTGAATCGGCGCTCGCCGAAGCTCCCCTGCGGCAGTCGCACGACCGTGTCCTGCGCATGCATCTCGCGACTGGCGAGCTTGTAGGGCTTGGTGACCCGGATCAGCTCGAAGACTCCGGGGAGCACGTCCAGTGTCCGAGGATCAACCGAGCCCGTGTTTCCCGTGATCCCGATCGCTGTCCGCGTGGCACCCGGCATGGGGTGCGGCGTCAGACCCATCTGCCGGATCGTGTCGAGAACCCGGTCGATCTGGGCGGGAGTGGAGTGGCTCTGCATCACGACGAGCATGATCGTTGATCCCTCGCGTCGTTCGGGGTATACCGGGATAAAGCAGGACGCATGCGGCGACTTTTCCGAATCATTGTACCCGTTCACCGAACACACGTAAGGATCGATCATGCGGCTGCGCCTGGTGGCCTTCGGGATAGTCGCGGTTTTCGTTCTGAGCCTCGCGCTCGTTTATGTCGTGATTCCCTGGTTGAGCGGAAGTCCGATGCCGGGACTGCCCTTCGACCTGGGGGATACCGAACAAGTCGAGCTCACCGATTACCGGCCGCCGCCGCCCAAGCCGGACGAGCCGCTGGCCGACGATTTGCTCAGCGACAAGAATCCGGCGTTCTTGCCCGACTTGGTCGATCGCCGGCCAGAGGGTAGCTGGCGAATCAATGCTAGTTCGGCCGTTCTGCGTCTCGACGTCCCCATGCTCAAGCCGGACGCCGACTCTCACTTTCTGCAACTGCGACCCTCCTACGCCGACGCCATGGCCAGCGCGCCTGCCGGGATGAGCGTTCTCCCCTCGCTCAACGTCATCGACGGCAAGGCCAAGCAGTTCGACGACGGTCTGTATGCGGCGATCGATCTCGCCTACTACCAGGGATTGAAGCCTCGACTGGAAAGCCACGTGGCCTTGATCGAGCGAATCCACGACCGCGCCCCGCGTGACAGCTCCGCAGCGGCTTATCTCGCGGCCGGCTTGCAGATCGCCGGCGCCCCGGTGCAGACCAGCCAGCCGGAACACGTGGCGTCCTGGCGCACCCGCTTTGAGTTGGCTGCGATGTTCTCCAAACCCCTCGGTTTCTACACCTGGAGCCCGGAGCTCGTGCGGGTCTTCCGCTTCATGCGGTTCTTTCAGCAGCCGCTTCCCCCCGACAAGCCCGACCTCACCTCGGAACTTGCCCGGGCCGTCGGCTCTGACCCGAAACTGCTCGAGGACTACAAGCGAGTGAGCGCCTTCTACGCGAAGCTCACCAACCCGCTCGCAAACCTCACCCTGGTCGACGCGCTCGAGAAGGGGGCAAAGCCCGGGGGTCCGCAGGCGATCGCCGTGTTTCCGAGTGCTCGATCGAAGGAAACGGAGCTGCTGCGCCAGTTGTTCCCCGGTGGTCTTCCGGCCGGTGCCGACTTGATGAGGGAATTGATTCGCGCGATCCGCGCGGGAAAGGTCGACCTGGCGCCCAAGACGAACAGCGGCTGGTACGAGTATCAGATCTACGCACTGGAGACGCTGCTCTTGCCGGAAAAGGGCGAAGAAAACCCCAAGCTTTTGCTCACAAAGGCCTACAAGAAGCGAATGCTCGAGGCCTTTACGGCCCTCGTGACCAAGCGCAGGGAAACGCACATCCGGTTCCTCGAAACAGTAGCAGCCAAATCGGCGGAGCCGCTTGCTCCGCCCGCGAAAGTGAAGCCAAGGCTCCGCGTGGAACCGTGCCCGAGCTACTACCTGCGGACGGCCCGTTCGTACGACTTTCTGCTCAATTTCCTGGTCGCTGCCGTCGGCGAGGACGGGCTCGCGCTTCTGCACGCGAAGAAAGAAGAGGGAGACCGCAGCAGGCCGTTATTGGAGGAGCTGCGCTCGATGCGCGAGTTCTTTTACGGCCTTCATCTGCTGAGTGCGGAGGACATCGGCATGGCCCCGGGATTGCGGCCGGACGAGCCGGTCGATCGGGCCGCCTGCGAGGCGAACGCCACCCAGTGGCTGGCGCTGTACCGTCACGACGCCGATTTGAAGGTCGATACCCGAGTTTCGGTCCCGCTCTACTTCGACAACACCCAACAGCGAACGCGGCTCTGGGCGACGATCGGTGTGCGTCTGGCGAAGCTGGACGTTTCCTACGCCAGGCCTCCGAAGATCAAACCGGCCGCCGGAGGAGGGGAGTGGGAGGAGGCCAAGCCGGATCAGCTCGAAGCCGCCATGTACGTCATTGCGGTCGACGAGTTTGCCGAGATCGAGATCCCCGGATTGGAGCCACTGACTCGCAAAGAGTTCCGCGACGTCTGCAATGCCAACAAGACCAAGCCCGAGATCCTGCGAGCATTCAGCCGGCAAGGCATCATCGAAACCCCGCAGTTCAAATCGAAGGACGCCCCGTAACATCGTCGACTGAGTTTGAGCGATCGGTCGCTGACAGCGAGAACGGTTGGGGGCGCTCCGGCGTGAATCCCGCACCGCCTGGCAGCGGATCCCTGCCAGGGCCGGAGGGAATTCTGGCGGGCCGGGTTTCGCCGGCCCCGAACAGCCACCGGGCAATCAGTCCGGTCTTGAGTCCGGGCCGGACCAAGCGCGTGGGCTGATCCAGGGTGGCGAGGATTCCCTGCGCGGCCAGGTATCCGCTCCGGACCGCGCCCTCCATGGTGGCGGGCCAGCCGGTGTCGGTCCAATCGCCGGCAAGGTAGAGACCGTCGATCGGCGTGCACTGGGGCGGCCTGAGCGCCTCCACACCGGGCCGAACCGAAAAGGTCTGCGCCGTGCTCCGTGACGACCTTCCATCTGAGCAGCGTCGCCGTCCGGGCCGCAGGCCAGATCTCGGCGAGGTCGGCGACGACCGCATCGCAGATCGCCGTTTTATCAAGTGCCAGCAAGTCGTACGAAGCACTGATGACGATTTGCAGATACTCCTCCGCTGGGCGCGCGATCGGGTCGGGGTTCCGGGGCGCGTTCCTGTTCACCGCCGCGCTACCCCGAATCGCCGTGTGGTTGAACACCCACTGGATCAAACGGCCCGTGGTCACAACGTGCTCGAATGGGCAAACGGGCCTGTCGAACCAAAGATGAACTCCGGTGATTGGTGTCGAACGCAGAAGATCCAGCTTGAGCAAGCCGGGGAGCCGTTGGGAGAGCGCGTCGGGAATCAGGCTGCGCACCCGGTCGAACGGGACTGCGATCAAGACGAAATCTGACGCAAGGGATTGGCCGGAGCGCAGCAGCACGCCGCTGACCGCGCCGGTTTCATCATATTCAATCGTCTGCACGCCGGTGGTTAGCCGCACCAGGACGTCGTGATCGCGCAGCCACGTCTCCAGCCGCGACCCATAAAGCTCACCCAGGGGAACCAGCGGAAGCTCGGGCTGGAAGCCCGTTCGATTGCGGAGGAACCCATCGAGGAAAACCTTGCGAGCGTGGCCGACGTCCATCTGCTCGAGCCGCTCGTTCAGGGCCGAGACCAGCACGGTCCCCCAGAACAGGTTGATCGTGCGAACGTTCTGGCGATGGCGGAGCAGCCAGCCGGCGAACGATTCGCCCGGGCGCTCGTCTTGGGTGAGGGCAAGGCGAGCCAATCCATACGCCACGCGCAGCTTGTCGCCCGCACTCAGGAAGCCGGCCCTCAAGAAGCTGCCGGCCAGATGGAAGGGAGCCGGAAACAGACCGGCCCGGAACCGCGAGACCTGTCCGCCAGCGCTCAAGAAGACAAGCTCGCGCTCGCGGCGCAGCATCCCGTCGATCGCGACCCGTCGACAGAAGTCGGCCAGGTTCGTGCAGCATGCCATGCTCACGTGCTGACAGTTATCAACGAGATCTCCCGTGGCGGGATCGGGGAATGAGCTGGCGCGGCCTCCCAGCCGCGGCCGGCTCTCGAGGAGAGTGATCCGCAGTCCGCGGTTGACGAGGCACGACGCGGCCGCCAGACCCGCCAGACCGCCGCCGACGATGACCACGTGTGGTGGAGGAGGCTTGGGAATGGATGTCATCTCGGTGGGGCGATCGAATCGCAAGATGTCGTCGGTCTCGCGAGTGGTTTGTGGCGAGTCGGATTTCCGCCGAAGCGAGCCGCCAGCGAACGCAGGGCGATGCAAGTTTTTCGCCAGGTTGGGATCGAGATTCGACCGCCCTGGACGTTGTAATCACGGTGCGCGATCTCGTCGAGCAAGGCCCGGTAGATGCCGACGATCGTCAAGAGCACGGGCCGGCCGACCGGGGCAACCAGCGGCGCGAGCCGGTAGGCGTCCTCGTAGAATTCATAGGCGCGCTGACCCTGAAACGCCAGCAAAGCGCGTACCCGGTCGCTGGGGCGTCCGGCCGAGGCAAGCTCTTCCGGTGCCACGCCGAACCGCGCGAGCTCGTCCTGGGGAAGATAGATCCGCCCGTTACATGCGTCCTCGCGGACGTCGCGGATGATGTTCGTGAGCTGGAGTGCGATGCCGCAGTGCTCGGCGAGCGTCTCGGCCCGGCCCTCCTCCGAGCGATAGCCCCAGATGTAGAGGCAGCTCAGGCCGACCACAGAAGCCACGTGATGGCAATAATCCGCGAGATCCTGAAACGTCCCGTAAAGACGGGGCTGCACATCCATCCAAACGCCGTCGATCACCTCGTGAAGCAACGGAACCGGGATGCCGTGCCGGGCAATCGTGTCCGAGAGGGCCAGCAGCCCCGGCCAGGCTGCCGCGCGCCGGCCAGGGCAAGATCGAGCTCGCGCCGCCAGCCGTCCAGCGACCGGGCCTTCTCCGCGGCCGAGCTGGGTTCGTCGACCAGGTCGTCCGTTCGTCGCAGAAAGGCGTAGAGTGCGCACATCGACCAGCGCCGTTGCCGGGGCAGGAGCAGGAACGCGGAGTAAAAGTTCCGCGCCTCCCGCCGCGCCAAGGTCGCACAAAACCGGTAGCTGGATTCGAGCGCCGTGTCACTCTTCACCGCTGGCTCTCCCTCCGGCACGGGCCTGCCAGGAATTCGCGCGGGACGCGATCGGCACCATTCGCCGGCTGGGCGCCCTTTGCAGCAGGCCGGGCGCACGTGCTCGATGCCCTTTGCTGGATCCGGGACATTCCCATGCCCGCAACCGCAAAGAACAGCAGCCTGAGCTTGGTCCACCGGGACAGGGCTGGCCGCACGGACAGCACGTTGAAACCCTGCGCTTCGATCTGATCGAGGATCGCCAGGCCCCCCCGGGAAAAGAGGTCAATATCGACAGCCAGCGGCCCTTGGATCCGCGAGACCAGAGATCGGCCTTGCTCGAAAAGAACGCGGGTGCGATCGACCTCAAACTTCATCAAGCCTGCGAACGCAGGCGTGAATCGTAATTCACGCAGGTCGGTTTCGGAATAGCCGAATCGCGTGCGTTCTTCACGGGGCAGGTAGATGCGGCCAATCGCCAGGTCGCGTGCGACGTCTTGCCAGAAGTTGGCCAGTTGCAGGGCCGTGCAGGTCTGGTCGGCCAACCGCGCGTTTTCGGGTGTGAACGCGCCGGCGACGTGGAGGACCAGGTGTCCCACCGGGTTGGCCGACCGCGTGCAGTAGTCGACCAACTGCGAGTACGTGAGGTATTCAGCGACAGTCTGGTCTTGCTCGAAAGCCGAGATCAGCGCCTCGAACGGCTCGATCGGGATCCCGTAGCGAGCGACCGTTTCCGCCAATGCGATCATGACAGGGTGGCGGGCTTGGCCACGGTACATCGCTTGCAGTTCTCCACGCCACCACGAGAGCAGCTCGAGCGACTTCCGCGGGTCGCCGATCTCGTCGCCCAGGTCGTCAGACCATCGGCAGAAGGCGTAGATGCTCTCCAACGCCGGCCGATATTCGCGTGGCGTCAGCCAGGTCACGACGCTGAAGTTCTCGTAATGCGTCGCCGTCAGCCGCGCGCAGTACGACAGAGCCTCTGCGCGGTCGAGACGATTCGAATTCCCGGGCCCGAATCGGCCGAGGTCGTCGGAGAAGGTCATGTTCGGATCAGCTCGAATCGCGTGGCGTCTGCCGTGGCCGCCCTTGCCGGATGCTCCCGGCTTCGATTCCGATCGGGCCGGGTTACCGCGTTTCCCTGTTGATGGCCGGGAGGTCATTGACCGGCCCCGGAATCGTCATCAAAATCAAAGCGCCACGGCCAGCATTCTAACAACGTCCAGACTTTCGTGCATGATGCGGGCTCAAGAAGTCTCTCTCGGGCAGACCTTTTGGAATCCCTAAGAAGGACCCCTCCCATGTCTCGATCGATTCGCCGCGTGCCGACCTATTGGATCCTGATCGCCGCGATCGCTCTGGCCGTGCCGACAGCCCGGTCAGACGAGCCGGGCGAGTTCCACCGGCTGTTCAATGGTAAGGACCTCACCGGCTGGGTCACTCCCAAGGACAAATCGCTGTTTGTGGTCGAGGACGGTGAGATCGTCGGCCGCACCAAGGAAAAGATCAAGAAGAACGAGTTCCTGGCGACCGAGAAAACCTATGGAGACTTCGTGCTCAAGGCCAAGGTCAAATTCAAGAACGGCAACTCGGGCATCCAATTTCGCAGCAAGCGGACAGACGACGGCGTCGTCTCCGGCCCTCAGGCCGACGTGGCCGATGACCAGTGGGGGCTGCTCTACGAAGAACGCGGCCGCGGCCAACTCCAGCGCTACCCTCTTGAAAAGGCCAAGGCCCTCCTCAAGGACGACGGCTGGAACGAGTTCGTAATTACCGCCAAGGGCCAGCATGTCACGATCGACTTAAACGGCACGCGCATCATCGACCGCGACGATCCCAAGTTCGACAAGGAAGGGATCATCGCGCTTCAGATCCACGTCTGGCCAGACCCGATGGAAGTCCGGTTCAAGGACATCGAGATCAAGGAGCTCAAGCCGTAGAAATCTGACGGTGGCTCATCACCACTCGTGTTCCTTTCTGGTCTGTTCTTCCATCGCCTTCTTTTTCGCGGGGTACTCGATGACGACGAGCTCCTTCGTGTCGGGGTCGTAGCCGTATTCCTGGTAGTAGGGCAGCGTCGGCAGCCAGAGGCCGTCGGGTTTGCCTTTCTTGATGATCTCTGCCATGAATTCTTCGTAGGTCTTGGGCTTTTCGCCGTTGAGTGCCTCGTAGAGATCCATGCTGTGCTTGACCGCCATCTTGGCGATATTGCCGACCGTGGTCCGATAGGCATCGGCCTGGAGACTGATATAGTCGGTGGAGTGGATCTTGCCGTCAGTAACCTGCCCCCCCTTGCCAAGCTCGGGCTTGAGATTGCGCACGTCCTGAGTCTTCTTGCCGAGAGTCTCACGAGCTTTGAGCTTCGGCTTCGCCGGCACCTGGTCCGCGCAGCCGGCGGCGAGGGTTAAGAGGGCCAGGCCGAAGGCTCCGGCACGGGTCAGTCCGAGAAGGCGCGTCATGAGGTGGCTCCGGGTGGTGACAGGGCGAGCAACGAGGCCGGGCTGACTCAAGTATCGCGCCATCGGGCGCGCCGAGCAAGGGGTGGCGCGCCGGCGTCAGGCAAGTCGCGGCTGACGGGTGGTCTGTGGGCTCTCGACGACGAACGATGCCCCTTGTTATGATCGTGATGCTCTTTTTCGGTCGCCGAGGCGGGCTGGCCAGGGATGAGAAACGTCGCCTCAGCGGGCCGTGAGAGAGCGATCGGCTTCCATCGTCCCCGGGCGCCTTGAAGCAGCCGCGCGGGGGCGATCGCATCGAGCTTGTCACGGTTCGCAGTCTCTTTCCGAGACATCCACTCTCCACGCGCGCTCCAATCGCTTTGAGTTCGCGATCACGACCCACTACGTCTGCGCCCCATGGCTCGTCTCCGCTAGTGCGGGAGCAAGAGATGCACACACGCCGGCTCTGGCAAGGATTTGTGCTGGTCCTGGGGCTCGGCATCGCGGCGGGCTACGGCGGGTTGCATGTCGTGCAGGCCAGGAGGTTTCAGGTAGGGCTCGACCAGTGCAGGAAGGATGTGGCAGCGGGTTATTACAAGAAGGCGCGCAAACAGTTGGCGGAGCTCAGTCGAAGCGAAAAGGGTGACGGCGAGGTCGAGTATCTGCTGGGCCTCTGTGAGCAGCACGAAGGTCGCCGCAATGCGGCACTGGCAGCCTGGGAGCGCGTCAAACCGACGAGCGTCTTCGCCGCTAAGACGGCCATCCAGCAAGCACTCGCACTGATGGACACCGGCCGGTACACCCGCGCCGAAGAGATTCTCGAGGCGGCGCAGGAGCGTGCGACCGGATCCGACGCGCTGGGGTTGCTCCACGCCCTGGGGGTCCTTTACGAGATCGAAGGTCGCCGTGACGATCTGCGCAGGTCGATCATCGCGTGCTGGCAATACTCCGACACTCCCGAAACGCTCTTGCGGAAGCTCGCCGGCCAGGAGACCGCGCCCTTGCCGGTGGGCAGGCTCCAGCAGGTCCTGGCCAAGAACCCCGAAGACGACGATGGGATCTGGCTGGGGCGCGTTAATCTGGCGACCAGAACCGGCCAGTTCGACCTGGCCCAAAAGGTCCTGAAATACTGCCTGGAGAGAAGCCCGAACGCCCCGGTCGTCTGGCGAGCGGGCCTGGAGCTGGCGCAGGCGTCCGGCGAACTCGCCCTGGGCTGGCGGGCTCTCGAGCACATTCCGGCCGACGAGGTTTCGGCCGTCGAGCTGGCACGAATCCGGGCCTGGCTCGTGGCGGGCAGAGTCGATGTCAAGACCGAGCGAATCGCGCTCTCTGCCGTGCTCAAACAAGATTCTGCTGACACGATTGCTCTCGACCGCCTGGCAGCGCTGGCGGCTTCATCTGGCGACGACAAGGAAGTGGCCCGGCTGCGAACCAGAGTCAGCGAAATCACGGCCGCGAAGGAGCGCTACTTGTCGTTGATCAAGAATGAATCGTCCACCCGGAACCCGGCCGAGCTGGCGCACCTGGCCGAAGTCCTGGGCCGAACAATCGAGGCGCGAGGCTGGTCCCTGCTCCGCGATGGCAAAGTGGATCGGCCGGGACCGTCGCGCGCGCCGCTGGATCTCGATCGGCCAGTGGTCAGATCCCATCCCGAAGGCAAAGAGCCGGCGCGTTCCTGCGCCGAACTGTGCGCCGACCTGCGCAAGGTCGCCACTGGCCGCCCGCCAGCCGGGTCTCCCCGCGTAATGCCGCAGTTTATCGATGAGGCCGACTCTGCCGGGCTGCGATTCGTCCAGGATAACGCCGAGTCGACGCTCAAGCTGCCGCCGGAAACCATGAGCGGGGGCGTCGCGTTGTTCGACTACGACGGTGACGGCTGGCTCGACGTCTACGCCGTTCAAGGTGGGCCGCTCCCGCCTGCTCCGGATTCGCAATGCCAGGACTGCCTGTTCCGGAACCGCGGCGACGGCACCTTCGAGGATGTGAGCGAGAAGGCCGGCCTGCGCCGGCTGTCGGGAGGCTACGGACACGGCGTCGCGGTCGGCGACTACGATAACGACGGCCATCCCGACCTGTTCATCACGCGGTGGCTGGCCTATGCCCTCATACGAAACCGCGGCGATGGAACGTTTGAGGACGTGACAGCCAAGGCGGGCCTGGGGGGCGAGCGCAACTGGCCCACTTCGGCTGCCTGGGCGGACCTCGATGGCGATGGCGACCTCGACCTGTATGTCTGTCATTACATGGTATTCAACGTCCAGAAGCCTCGCCTGTGCCTGAGCCCGACGGCGAAGGGGAACCACTATTGCAGTCCGCGCGATTTCGAGTCGCTTCCCGACCATGTCTTCCGCAACGACGGCGGGCGGTTCGTCGATGTGACCAAACAAGCGTGGTTTGTTGACCCGGACGGCCGAGGACTGGGCGTCGTGGCCGCCCACCTCGACGACGACGACCGCATCGACCTTTACGTGGCCAACGACATGTCGGCGAACTACCTGTTTCGCAACCTGGGCGGCTTTCATTTCGACGAGACGGCTCTCTCCGCCGGCGCTGCCGCCAATTCCAGCGGCGGATTTCAATCGGGCATGGGGATCGCCTGCGGCGACTTTGACGGCGACGGCCGGCTCGACCTGGCCGTCACCAATTTCTATGGCGAGTCGACCACGTTTTTCCGGAACCTCGGTCGGGGGATGTTTTCCGACGACACGGCGCTGGTCGGGCTGGCGGGCCCCACCCGGTGTCTGCTTGGCTTCGGGGTCGCGTTCCTGGATGCCAATAATGACGGCTGGCTCGACTTGATCTCCGCCAACGGCCACGTCAACGATCATCGGCCGGCTTTGCCCTGGAGGATGCCCACGCAGTTGCTCCTGGGCGGGCCGGACGGGCGGCTCAAGGTCCCGTATCCCGACTGCGGTGAGCCGTTCAAACCAGCGCACCTTGGCCGCGGGCTGGCGGTGGGAGACCTGGACAACGACGGCCGGATCGACGCGGTCGTTCAGGCTCAGAACGAGCCGCTGGCCTACCTGCGCAACCAAACGCGTGACGGCGGCCACTGGGTCGTTTTGCAGCTCGAAGGAAGTCGATCGAATCGAGACGCCGTCGGCGCGCGAGTGACGCTCCTGGCAGGAGGCCGGCAGCGGGTCGGAGAGCGCGTGGGTGGCGGCAGCTATCAGTCGGCCAACGACCCGAGACTTCATTTCGGGCTTGGCACTTCCGACCGAATCGAACGGTTGGAAGTGCGGTGGCCGTCGGGGCTGGTGGAGTCGTACACGGGGCTGCCCGCGGACCGGGGCTATTTGCTGCGGGAGGGAGCTGCCGTCGTCAAACCCCTGCGAGGATGGGATCGGCGCCCCGATCGAGCTCCGGCGAAATGATGACGCTCGATGTCGGGTTCTGGGCTGGTGAAAAGTTGACTTTAATCGCCCCAAAGGGACTGTCGGGAATGAGCAGTTTCTGTTTCGCTAAAATGGACGAAGCGTGGGCCAGCAATCCCTTTCCCCCCCTTGCGAAGGGGGTAGGGGGGGTGAACCCGGCGCTATCAGCGAGCAACGCCGCGTGCAAAGAATCGGCCAGGGATGGGGTTGGTCGGCGCTTTGGAAATTGAAAAGCAAACACAGAGCGGCGGCCTTGTGGCTGGCGGTTCCGCGATCACCTCCCCTAACCCTGGGCGGATGAAAATCAGGCGTAGAGAGTTCCGACGGGACGGCTTCAAGACGGGTCTTTTTGTTGCGCAATTGAATAACGACGCGCACAGGTTTCCCCCCCTTGCGAAGGGGGGGTCATGGGGGGTGGACCCCGCGCGACCAGCTAGCTGCGCCTTGTGCGCAGGGGCCAAGAGGGCGGGGCCGGACACTTGAGAATCGAACAATCAAAAGCGTGTGACGGCCGTGTGACTGGCGGTGCCGCGACCACCCCCCCTGACCCCCCCTTCGCAAGGAGGGGAAAAGAGCGCAACAAATCCGGGGGAACGCGTGGCTCGCGCAAGGCCGACTTTTCATCAGCCCAGGCCGGGCCCTCCATCGAAAACGCCCGCAGACTCTCGAACGTGTTCTAGAGTCGAGTATGAATCGATGAATTCAGTCAAGGTCGCTCTTCAGAACCCAAAGGATGGCGGCGCGTGTCTCATCCCTCCGAACGCAGGGCTTCACCTCGCTGCGCCGCGGTGAAAAATCAGTCGCGGCTCGAGTTTGCAGTGGCAGACGGCAGACAGAGAATCGAGGTGCAGTTGGTCAACCTCAGCCGGGACGGCGCGCTGATCGTCACCGAGAATGCGCTGCCCTATGAGCCGCCGATCTGGCTGCGGATCGAGAGCCCGGTGAAGACCGATTGGGTGGAGGCGACCGTCGTTCGTGTGGGGCAAGACCAAAAGATCGCCCTCAGTTTTCCACGGCGCTGTCCGGATGACTTGCTGTTGGCGGGGACGATCGGAATCGATGTGCGGTCGATGATCTCGTATGGGGCGACGGTGACGTCAACCTTCGATTGATCGGCTCTATCCCTGGTGATAACACGAATGCAGAAAAGGACCTGTGTCACGTTCCCTCGCTCAGGTGGCTGGCACTGGTGATCATTCTTGGGTGCCACTGGTCGTACTCGACCAGTGCTTTTGGCGGGAGGACCGACGACCTCCGGTCCATGCCCGAGGGCGATTGCCGGGTTACACTAAAGCGGCCATGAGTGGCCACCCTAAGACCGTCAAGCGATTTCATGAGCCCGGTGATTGCCACGAGTCGAGGTTCTCATGCTCTCGACGGATTCCACTCCTCACGAACGACGAACGGAACGAAGACACTGGTCGGGTACGACCAGTGGCACCCAGAAATGCTCACCAGTGCCACACACCGTGGCACCGTGGAATCGCAATCCCTTGCCTCTGCCTCAATGAAAGCCGATGCGACAGGCACGATTCCATGCCGTTGCGCTCGGCGTCAACTCAACGGCTGATCTTCAGTCTCGGCAAAGCTTGCTGGAGCTCGACCAATCCGGCATCGGAGATCCGCGTTCCGCGAACGTCGAGCTGGTATAGTTTCGTCAGCCCCTCAAGATGCACCAGCCCGGCGTCGGTGACCTGAGTGTCACGCAGGTTCAGGACGGAGAGATTGGTCAGGTGTTTGAGATGCACCAGCCCAGCGTCGGTGACCTGGGTGCCATTGAGCCTGAGTTTGGCGAGCTTGGTCAGCCCTTTGAGATGCACAAGCCCGGCGTCGGAGACCTGCGTGCCGTCGAGTGCGAGGTCCGAGAGTTTGGTCATCCCCTTCAGATGGATTAATCCCGCGTCGGAGACCTGGGTGTACCAGAGGTCGAGGCCCCAGAGATTGGTCAGCCCTTCCAGATGCGCTAGCCCGGCGTCTGAGACATGAATCTGTCCCAGGACGAGCATGGCGAGCTTGGTCAGCCCCTTCAAGTGCGCCAGCCCGGCGTCGGTGACTCCGGTCCGGGACAGGTCGAGTTGTTTGAGATTCGTCAGTCCCGTGAAGTGCTTTAACCCTTCATCGCCGATGCCGGTGTCGGAGATCATCAGCGTTTGCAGGGTCGTCAAGTTTCTCACGTGGATCAGTCCGGCGTCGGTGATGTCCGTATTCTGGAGCCGCAGTTTTTCGAGACAATGCATACCATCCAATTGTGAAAGAACATCGTCTCTGACGGAGGTTCCCATCAGGTTCAGATCCTGAGCCTGATCGAGATACCCCAGACGATCAACAGCGCGCTGCCAATCCGCGTCACTTCCGCGCGACCGGAGTTGAACGGAAACAACGTGGTCGACATAGTCGATCCCGATGGTTTCTCCAATCCATTTCCTCGAGCCCGAAGGCCTGCTTTGGGAAGAAGCTGCGTCCGGACCGGAGTCGTAGTAAGAAATCCCGCCAACCTTTTTGATCGCCACCACCGCCTCATGCTGAATTCTGGCGCTCCGAACCATCCAGGCCAGGCCGAGTCCGATCACGAGCACAAGGACGATCAGCCTGCGCAGGCTGAAGCGCAAGTATCTCTGCCAGGGACGGGAGGCGGGTTTTGCTCGATCGGTCATTCTGGCCTCCTGCGAACGAACGTCCATTTGCTCGTATCAGCATACCGACCGGCACGATGCGTCTTGAGGGCCGACCGATCGATTGATGCCCGCACGCGTGGCGATACGACAGGGACGATTCCAGGCCATTGGGATGGGCATCGAATCAGTGGCTGATCGTCACGCTCGCCAAAACTTGTCTTAGCTGGTTCACTCCAGCGTCGGTGACTCGAGTGCGGACGAGGACGAGTGCCGAGAGCTTGGGCAATCCCCTCAGATGCACCAGCCCGGCATCGGAGACTCGCGTGCCCCCAAGATTGAGCCATCTGAGCTTCGTCAAGCGCTCCAGATGCGCCAACCCCAGATCGGAGACCTGGGTGTGCTCGAGGTCAATTTGTACGAGGTTCGTCAGCCCCTTGAGGTGGACCAGTCCGGCATCGGTGACCCGAGCACCACCGAGTTTGAGAACCGAGAGCTTGGTCAGGCCTTTGAGATGCGCCAGGCCAGAGTCGGTGATCTGCGTCGCGCGGAGGTCGAGGCTCTCAAGGCCTCTCAGCCCGTCCAGAGGGGCCAGCCCGGAATCCGTGACTGGCGAGCTGTAAAGGTCGAGGCAGCGGAGGGTCGTCAGGTTCTTCAGATGCCCCAGGCCGGTGCCCGTCACCTGAGTGTTGTAGAGTTGCAATGTGGAGAGGCTGGTGAGGCCCTTGAGATGCACCAATCCTGCGTCGGAGACTTTTGTGTTGTTGAGAGCTAACACCTCCAGCCTTGTCAGCCCCTTGAGATGCACCAGCCCGGCATCGGAGACCTGCGTACCGCCGAGGTTGAGGTCGTGGAGGTATGTCAGTCTCTTCAGATGCTTCAGTTCGGTGTCGTCAATCGATGATCGGGCGAGATACAGCCCCTCGAGCCGCGCAAATGCGCAACCTGTGCCAAGGTTGTCTCCGTTGGAAACGCATCGCCCCCGACGACGGTGACATGACCGAAATAGTCGACTCCAATGAGATCCACGAGAAACTTGGGCGCCCATGGCTTTCCATCCGGGATGGGTTCTCCGCTGCTCCATTCCCAGTCATACCAGACCTGGCCTCTGGCGTCCTTGATCGCCGCCACCGCCTCTCGCTGGATTCGGGCGCTGCGGACGATCCAGCCCAGCCAACCTCCGATCACGAGCACCAGGACGATCAGCCCGCGCACGCTGAATCGCAGATATCTCCGCCAGGGACAAACTTCGCGTTGAGCGAGCACGGTGGCCACTCTCCGAGATTCAGCAGGCTCCGGGAATAGTTCACTCCCGCGGTTGTGGTGCACGGAACCCTTGTCGGGCGGCTGCGATCATCCTGCTTCGATGGGGCTGCTTCCGTACCTGCTCGCCGGGTCGTCCCTTCCGATTGCGCCGCGGTGCATCACATCACCTTCTTTTCCGCTTGTCGGTCATCCGCTCGATCGTGCTCGAACCGGCGTCGTGGTTGATTCCGCGCTTACGAGCCATTTGCACTGGGATCGGCCATATCATCGTCATTGGACTCGACGTCGGTCCACAGCTCGGCAACGGTCGTTCCGAAGCCGGGCAAGACCAGGCTGCCGATGACTTGCTCGTCGCGGAAGACCTGTTCGTTCCAGGCATCGCCGTGCCGGGTCAGGACGGTGACCTGGCGTTTCAAAGGGTCGACGATCCAGTATTCGAGAAGGCCGTAGGCGAGGTATTCCTCGCGCTTGATCACATAATCACGCTGGACACTCCCGCGAGATACGACCTCGGCGGCCAGCGCCGGGACACGCCGGCCCCGCCAATCCTTGGCAGCGCCAAGGAGGACCACGCCCAGGTCGGGATTGCGACCGGAGACCATGTGTGGGAGCCAGAAACGGAACTCGCTGCCACCGCCGTAGCGGCGAATGACGCCCGGATGGTCGCGGCGATAGCGGGCCATTGCGTCGAACAGATTCGATACAACGTCACCGTGGGGGTCGTTTGGCACTTCGGTCACTTCGAGTACTCCTCGCGCCAGCTCATAGCGATACCCGTCTGCTTCCTCGGCCTCCATGAACTCGTCGAGCGTCATCGCGCGACCGTGGTCGGCTGGGCCGATGCGACGGGGTGTAGCGATCGTGGCCATGAGCGTCTCGTCCTTTCGATCGAGGGAATCGGCGCCCGCGTCGTGATCCATGATAACTCGGCCGTCTATTCCCTTTCACCCCATCTTATGCCGGATCGAAACGTGCCGCCCAGGCGTATACGACCCGGCCGCCGGTTTGTTCGATCCGCTAGGCAGGCTTCTCACCACTCGCACCATCGTCCCAGCCGCGCCAGACGATCGGCGCCGATGGCTCCTCCGGAGGTGTTTCGGAAAAAAGTCCCACGACTTTGAGAAGTAGAAGACGAGCGGTGCGGCCGAGTCGTTCGCGGAATGGCATGATGATAACGCCGAGGAGATAGGTCAGTGCCATGTTCAAAGAATAACCAGACCCGCGAGCGAACGATTCGTACGAGCAAGTAATGATCACGACTGCGGAGAAGAAGAGATACGCGCGCTGATCAGGCCAATCGCGACGGAGAGCGTCGAACATGGTGACGGCCACGATCGCGAGCGCGAATCCGGCGGTCAGTGGTTTTACGGATGGGCCAAGTATGTAGAAGATACCCGCGGAGATCACCACGAGCCTGACAATCTGCCCCAGCGTGACCTGGTGCGGCCGAAGCGGCATGAGTCGATTCCTCACCCGGGTGCCTTCGTCTGTTGGGTACTGCGCCTCAATCCGCGGGTCTATGGGAGACCTGCTTGAGTCCGTCCTTCTTGGTCCAATGATAAACGGCTGGATCAAGGTTCAGCGCATCGGTCCAGTGCTGGCTCTTCTTGACGATTTCATAGAAGGTCGGTTCAAAACTGCTGCCTCTCGATGTCGCCAGGAGCCGATCGGGACCGTCGATCATGATCGCCATGCCCGATTTGACCACGGCGACCTTGGTGTCCGGCTTCCTGGCTTTCGGAGGTTGCATCGTTTCTCGCCGAGCGTTCCCATCTCCTGCCGACTCGGAAGGACCAGTGCTCTGGGCACTTGAAGGGCCATGACCGACATTTGACCCCGAATCGGCACAGCCCGTTGTCAGACCGAGAACGCAGAGTGCGACGCCAATGCGGACCATGACGGACTCCTGGGGCAGATCGAAGCATCGTTCTGCCTGTTGGGCGTAGTGGGCCTGAGACCGCGCACGTGGTCCGTCGCTTCTCTGGATCGGCCTGTACAACGGCAGCTTCATCTTCTTCCGCACTCCGCCCACGAATCGGTGAACTCCGCCAGGGACACGAGACGGGTTGGTTGGGCGTCTTCGCCATCTGCGGGTGACCCCTGAGGCGATTTAATGCGACTTCGGGTAGTTTGCGCCCCAGTCGTTCCCGAAATTCTTGAGGGCGTCTTTAGCGATCGCTTCCAGTCGAGCCCAGATATTCGATCCAACGATCGATCTCGCTTTGATCCATGGGGCGCTAGTCTCCAGGATTCGGGGCCCTCTGGAGGCGATTCGCTTCCTCGATTCAGATCGCACCAAAACCTCGCTCGGTGCGCCGAATCAAACTCCCGAGGATTCGATGAACGGTTTGTGCTCCAACTCGGCCTCAGCTCACTCTGCCGACGAGGGGCCGGTTTCTACGATGTTCAGTCGGCCGCTTGAATGATCGCCAGGGACGCCCGGAGTCGGACGGCCGAAGCGACGCCAGGGCAGGTGATCAGCTCGCGGAGAGTTGCCATCGCAGCGGAGGCCATGCACCTCACACTCGGCGCTACGAGACCCGTTCACTCGGACCTTGGCCATCGATGCGCGGGTTCAACCAATTGAGCTCGCGCAGTCGTTCCCACGCGGCGCCGATCTGATACCGCGTAAACATCCGCTTGCGTTTGCTCCAGGAATGAACCTGCTGAACGGCTTCATCGATTGTAGCAGCCCGATCCTGATCAGCGACCCAATGTACGGTGGAGAGAAGCTCCATGCCGTAGGGTGACTCGAATCCTTCGATCAGGCGGCTAACTTTCTCGAACCTCGCGAGTGTCTCAGGATGGTCACTGAGCACTGCTCTCGCTTGCACTGCGGCTCCCTCAAGGAGCTCAATCGGCTTGTTTGGCCGGTCGCCCCCCGCGCCGTACCCGACAATATAATGCCCTTCCATGTCGTTGATCATGTGACGTAGTCGTTCCGAGTAGGGTCCGTACGGTCCTTTGGCGAACGAGAGTCGTAGAGGTTCGCCAGACACCTCGAGCAAGTAAGCCAGCTTGTAGATTTCAAGTAGCGTAACCGTTACGTCCATGAGCCCACGTAGGTAACGGTCCATTAATCCAAGCAGAGCTCCCTTGGCTGCCGTGAGCCTCGGTTGACTGGTTCGGTTGACCATCTCTTTCGCATCGGGAACCACGCCCGGTTCGAATAAATAAACCTCGACCTCGGGGACGGATGCAAGAGACTCTTCGATGAGTGGACGGACCACTTTCCAATCCAGCCCACCCAAACCACACCCCAATGCTGGTATCGCGATGGAGCGGATTTGTTTCTCACGAACGACACGCACAAGGTCGGCCAACCCGGAGTTGATGTCCCTAAGTTGGCTCCGACCCTTCCAGTGCAGCTTTGTGGGAAAGTTAATGATCCATCGCGGCGAATCGAGGCTGGATCGCTCGAAGACGAACATCCGACCGAGATGGACTTCATTCCCACGGCAGGCTTTGCGGTAGGCTTCGTAGTTGTCTTCGAATGCACGGCGGAACTGGAGCGCGACGCCGCGGCCCATGACGCCGACGCAGTTGACGGTATTGACAAGTGCGTCGGCATCCTGCTTCAGGATGTCGCCTTTCGTCAGGTAGATCACGAAGTATCTCCGTTCTCGTTAATAATACCACGCGCGTTCGACCTCAACAGCCGGCCGGAGTCCGGTCTCGCTCAAGATCTCCCGCACTCGTTCGGCGATCGATTCGTCGTATACGCCGATTGACCGCACCAATGACCACGGGAACGAGTGGTAGAACAGGAACTCGGCTTGCTTGGCATCCTTGACCACGGGATCGCGAAAGTCGTCAGCGGCAACGTGATCCCAGTTCAACTCATTGAGCTGCTGAAGACTACGGAATGTTTGGAAGTAACGAGTCCCCGCGTTGCGGTCGGTGAAAGCCCACGGTCGCCCCTGTGAATCGGCCCATGCCACAACCTCATGGAGATCAGCCACGAGATGGAGAATAGGCCGTTGGCCACTGTTATAGGTGAGCGCGGAATGGTTGCCGCGGTGAATTAGGTAGAGCATGACCGATCGCGGACAGAAGTAGAACGGGACGAACTCCCCGACTCGGGTTCCCGGATGGCAAGGGACGAACAGCTCCGTCAATCGCCGCTGCTTGATATCGGCGATCCCGATCGTGGTCTCTGGCCCACCTCGATGGCTGATCTGGGCATCCGACCATATCCAACCATCATTCAGAATTCTCGCCAGGTTCCTTCCGTGCGTGATATGGAAAACCTTGGGATGGGCGGGTGGTTGACTCATGTGCGACTCCTCATCCTTTAAACCGACAAAGAGTGCCCGCCTGGAGTCGTAGTCCTTCGAAAACTCCTCAAAATGGTGACCAAGGTCACCGGGAACTTGACATTGCGATCAACCGAACGGGTGTGGGTCAAGAAAGCTGTGCATCTCTTGAATATGGCCAAGTCGCAAGAAACCGTCGGGCGAATATCCTCTTGCCCGGTCGAAAGAAGGATATCTCGATTGCGACGCGGTAGCAACAGACCGGCGATGCGCTCGATCGGCGGCACCGCTCGCCGTCCAGTGCGAACTCGATGGGCTTTCTGACGATCCCTACTCAGGGTTCAAGAAGTCGCACATCGCACAGATGAGGTAATAGGTCTCCGCACCGTTCGGAAGGGCGGCCAAGAGTCAACAGAGAGACGCAAATTCGAGGGATTTCCCCCCGAGCCGAGAGTTCGAAAGCCAGCAGCCAAAAGGGATCGACCCGTACGCCATCAGCCTCAAAACGACGAAGCTGCCGCTTCATTACCGGGAGCCGTCAGGCCGTTTACTGCTCCGGACCCGTCCGCATTGATCTCTCCGCGCACAGGTCACGTGCTCCCCCCGGCCGCCGCCCGCGTCGCCGGGGTGCTGGGAACGATCACTTCCATCACCAGGCCAAGGTCTAGCCAGCGTGCCTGGTATTCCTCGCCGTCGCCGTTGGCGACCACATAATAAATGACCTCCCGCGGCCGCCGGACAGGCGGAATCGAGAGATAGTCCGGGTGGTTCACGTCGTAAACCGTGCCATCAACCAGCCGCAACGAGAACGGCCGGAATGGCTGGTGCTTTAGCGCCTCGCGGACTGTTTCAACTGCCGCCATTTCGCCCCGATCCTTTCCGCTTCGTGCGCACTCCGCCCACGAATCGATGAACTCCGCCGGCAACCTTCCTGAGTGGCCACGAACCTAGCGCCCTACGAAGATCGAGGCGATGCCGGTTAAGCCCGTGTTGCTACAGGCATTTTAGCCGAGTCGTGACCACTTGGATACCCTCGCATACCGATCGGAAGACTTGCGGGAAAACGCCGTCGCGACATCCGGCAGTCCAGAAGGAACCCCGTGGGCTACCCGGAGCCAGAGACGGCCGGGAACGGCTCGTGATGGGGGGCGTTGATCACCGGACGTTTCGGACCTGGCGACTCGACGAGAACGAAAACAGGCCCGCTGGATGAGCGTTCTACAAAGGGTCGATCTCCAAATTCGGCAAAGCTTTCCTCAGCTCATTCTTTCCTGCATCGGTGACCCGCGTGCCGTGGAGAAAAATACTCGAAAGTTTGGTCAGTCCCTTCAGATGCACGAGCCCGGCGTCGGTGACCTGGGTGTCGCTGAGACCGAGAGAGGTGAGCTCGGTCAGCCCGTTGAGACGCACCAACCCGGCGTCGGTGATTTGAGCGCCCAAAGGTTGAGCTCCCGGAGTTTGGTTAGACCTTTCAGATGCACAACGCCGGCGTCGGTGACCTGAGTACCGATGAGGCTCAGCCATTCGATATTGGTCAACCCACTGAGATGCGCCAACCCGGCGTCGCTTACCGGCGTTCCGTCGAGGAAGAGTTGTTTCAGGTTGGTCAGCCCGTTCAGGTGCGCCAGCCCAGCATCGGTGACCCGCGTGCCGTTGAGGTAAAGTGTCGAAAGTTTCGTCAGCCCCTGCAGGTGAACCAGCCCAGCATCGCTTACCTGAGTATCCCAAAGGTTCAGGAAAGAGAGCTTGGTGAGGCCCTTCAGATGCGCCAGGCCAGCATCAGAGACGTTTGTCCCTTCCAAGCTGATGCCGGAGAGGTTAGTCAGCCCCTTCAGATGCGCTAGTCCAGCGTCGGAGACATGAGTACCGTTGAGCCCGAGTCCCGAGAGGCTAGCTAAACCGCTCAGATGCGCCAACCCGGCGTCACCAACCGAAGAATCATCAAGCCCCAGTTCCTCTAATCGCGAGAGCCGCCCGACCTGTGCAAGTGCTGCATCGGTTGTCGTCGTTGAATAGCACAACTCGACATAGGTAACGTGACCGAAGTAATCAACTCCGATGAGCTCCACGAGCCACTTTGGCGCCCAGGGCTCTCCTGCCGGAGTAGAAATCCCGTCGTTTGCTTGCCAGTCGTAGGAAGCGCTACCGCCTGCTTTCTCAATCGCCACCACCGCGTCGCGCTGGATTCGCGCGCTGCGGACGATCCACCCCAGCCCCAGCCCGATCACAAGCACGAGCACGATCAGGCCCCGCACGCTGAAGCGCAGGTATCTCCGCCAGGGAAGCGACACGGATACGGCCGGCATGCGGGCACTCTCAGGGATTGGGGAGCCATTGGATACGCCGGCCGCCCCATCTCATCGGACGGATCGGACGGATCAGACGGATCGGACGCGGCGCCGGGGAGCGCGGCTTTTGGCGATTCATTCACTCGATTCCGATCATACCAGGATCCCATTTTCGAGATATCGCTCAGCCAGATCTGCGTGGGATGGCAAGCCCGGGTGGAGCGGCGTGCTCGCGCTGCGGGCCGAATCGACTTGCTGTCCCGGCGGAGGCCCCGGAGTTCCCTTGAGCGTTTCCCTCTCGCCGCGGGGAAACGGTGCTCGAAGGGCGGATATGGGCGGGCTTCCAGCTCGGCCTTGCGGCCACGGCAGGGCCGTGACGTACAATAGGCGGACATCCCGGGGACGCCCGCGCGGAGGACGGCTCGACGGACGAAGCGAGCCAGCCCCCGGCAGCAAAGGACTTGCGACCTTGAACCTCAATCTCATCACCTCTGTCGACCCGACCGGATACGGGTACGCGGGCCGTGCGATCCTGTATGAATTGATCCGTGCGGGCGTCCAGGTCGCGCTCTTTTCAATGGGCTCCAGCGTGTTCCTGGGCCACGATCCGCGAGACCCGATCCGCTTCGCCATCGCCAACGCCGCGCGGTACGATCCGCGCGCCGAGCGTCCGGCTCGCGCTGGCGCGGTCGCTCGCAGAGCACGTCGGCCGCGGCAGGCACGTCGGGTTTCCGATTTTCGAGGCCGATCGATTTGACGACGGCGAGTTACACCACTTGAAGCAGTTGGACGCGATCCTGGTCTGCTCGAAGTGGGCGGCCGGGGTCGTTTCATCCAGCGGAGTTCCTGTCCCGGTCGTCGTCGCCCCACTCGGTGTCGATCGCTCGGTCTTTCACGAGGCGGCCGGCTCAGGCCAGAGCCGTGACCCACTGCGTGAGCCCGGCCCGACAATCTTCGTGAACAACGGCAAATGGGAGTGGCGCAAGGGCCACGACTTCCTGTTGCAAGCGTTTTGCAACGCCTTCACGCCGAGCGACAATTGTCTGCTCAAGCTATTGAGCCATAACTACACCCTCTCGGGCGAAGCCAACGACTCGTGGGGGAAAGTCTTCCTGGGCTCGCGGCTGGGCACCAAGGTGCAGCTTGTGCCGCGGCTCGTCACGCATGTCGACGTGGCGGCTTTCCTGGCGGATTGCGACTGCGGGGTATTCCCGTCCCGCGCTGAGGGGTGGAATCTCGGCCTGTTGGAATGCATGTCGGTCGGCCTGAACGTTATTGCCACCGACTACTCGGCTCATACCGAATTCGTCGATCCTGCGAACTGCCGGATCGTGCACATCGACGAGACCGAGCCGGCGCGAACCGGCGAGTTCGTCTGGGGCGAGGGCAACTGGGCCAAGCTGGGCCCGTCGCAGATGGAGCAGATGGTCTACCATCTGCGCGACGTGCACCGGCTGAAGCAGGAAGGTTCCCTGCCTCGTAACGACGCCGGGATCGCGACCGCGAAAGAATTCACCTGGCGCCGCACTGCCGAGGCCGTACTGCGCGCGGTCGAGTCACGGCGAATGTGAGCGGATGGGACGGCCGCTTCCAGATCAGCCGTGACGGCACGCGTGATCTGGGTGCACCGAACGTCGGGCCGCCAAAAAGGCCGCCCTTCCCATCGCCGCGTCCGATCCGTCCGATCCGTCCAATCCGTCCGATTCAGATGCGGCGGCCGGCGTAGCTCTTCAGACCGGAAACCCCGACCCTCGACCCACGCAATTCCGCGGTCCCACTTCGCTCGGCCATCGCGACTTCTCGCAAGCCAGCCGACGGCCTTGACGGCCGGCAACTTTCGCCGTACCCGACCAAAAAATGAATCGGGCGCTGCTGTGACCCGGAGGAATCGCGCGCTTTGTCAGTCTTTTTCCATCCTGATGCGAAGGACGTGCTCCTTCGTTCCGATTCGCACATTCCACACCAAAGTGAAGCGCTGCCCCGTAGCGTCCAAACGCCGTTGGCTCGAGGGAAAGTCCCAACTTGCATGCACCACACCGGACTTTCCCGCTGGAACGGTCCAGCAGTGCGTCTTCTTTTGTTCCGGGGTCTTCGGCCGAGTAGCCTCGATGGCCCTGCCGCGGTTTGGCTGCATTTGCGCGTTCAGGACGCTCACGTCGTTCTTCGAGTTATTGGTGACCTTTAGCTGGGCGGCATGTATGGTGTCGCCTTCCAGCCTCAAAGAACGGTTCACGCGGAACTCAACACCGTCGATGACTTCGGCCGTGGTATCGGCCTCCAGACCATATCGGTCAAGTGGATAATAAGTGTGGCCTGGGTCGCAGCCCGCAGCGATCAGCGCGCTCGCGGCCGAGGCCATCGCGAGGAGGTGAGGTGCCCGACCCATGGACTGATTCTCCGGTCTAACGGAAACTTTCTTGCGACTGGTCAAGCCGCCACGCCCAGCAGCTTCATTCGCCAAGCATTCCACCGCCAGCCTCTCAAGGTCCGTGTTTGAGCTTCGAATTCTGGGCATCAAATCAACGGTCGATCCTCAGCCTCGGCAACGCCTGCTGTAGATCCGTCACTCCCCCGCCTGATATCTGAGTGTACATAAGGTTGACGACGGAGAGTCCGGTCAGCCTCTTCAGATGCGCCAGCCCTCGATCGGTCACCGGAGTCTCAGCGAGGCAGAGAATGCGGAGGCCGGTCAGCCCCTTCAAATGCACCAAACCGGCGTCGGTGACGTGAGTGCCGTGGAGCTCGAGAGACGAGAGTCCGGTCAGTCCCTTCAAATGTACAAGCCCAGGATCGGAGATGGGAGTGTTGGAGAGAAAGAGCTCGGAAAGGTTGGTCAGACGTTTCAGATGTGCCAGATCAGCGTCGCGAACGGACGATGCATTGACAATCAATCGCTCAAGCCGGGTAAGATTCCCGACGTGTGCCATCGCTCGACTGGTTGCCGTTGAGGACGAGCCGAGGTGGACAAGGGTGACGTGACCGAAATAATCGACTCCCATGAGATCCGTGAGCCACTCGGGCGCCCCAGGTTTTCCTGCCGGAATCCGTTTCCCGTTGCTCCACTCCCAGTCATAGTAGACCATGCCTCCGGCGTCCTTGATCGCCGCCACCGCAGCGCGCTGGATTCGGGCGCTGCGGACGATCCAACCCATCCCGCCGCCGATCACAAGCACCACGACGATCAGCGCACGCAAGCTGAATCGCAGATAGCGACGCCAGGGACGCGAGACGGTGCCGGGCGGCATGGTGGCCACTCCGCAAACGGACTGAAGAACGAGGACGGAACCGGTCACGGCGGGCCGGTGCCCCGCGCTCGGAGACGTCCCGGTCGTGATTCGTTCCGCCGACTTCGATCATACCAGGAACCCAGCGAGTTCCACGATCAACGCCCCAGAGATTCGATGAACCGGTTGTCCTCCAGGTCGGCCTCCCGACCCGCTCCGACATGTCGCAAGAGCGACGGCCGTTGATGGTTTTCCGTCCCGTTTCCAACTTACACTTTCTCGGCCTGCCCGCTTTGATCCGGCGCCGGACTACGGCATGGGCGATTGGCTGACGCCAAAGCGCTCCCGCGTCGTCTCCCGCTAGACCAGAAGTAAACCGTAAGAGGCACAAGCGCGATCAAGACACCGACGACACCGACGGCGTTGAGCGCGGGGATTTGCGTGACATAGTGTTGATACCCGAAGTATCCCGGTGCTTCCAACGGCACGGAAACCACGATGAAAAGGTCCGATTGCTGGATTCCCGCCCACGCCCTGAGTCCGGAAAGCTTCAATGCCCGAACAGCCCCCATCAAGACGGCCAGCGTTGCGACGGCGAACATGATCGTCCGGATTCTGAAACGGATTGGCCGCATCAGCTAGCCCTCCCAACGAAATCATCCGTTCGCCGCGGTCGCATCGAGGATTGTAACCACCGCAGACCGGCCTGGCATGCTGCCGACGGAGACCAACCCGGCCCGGTCCAACCCGTCCAGGCCCCGGGAAGCCGAGAACCGACAAAGGCCGAGCTCGGCCCAACCGTCACCCGAACGAAATCCGGTAGTCATCGCCGAAACGGGTCCGTTTGGCCTGTCCGGAGGCAGCTTTCGGCCCGTAGAACGGGTCGGGAGCGAGTGTCGATCGATTGGACGTTCCGGGACCTTGCGACGGGAGAGGGACGATTCCAGGCCGGCTCGATGGGCATCAAATCAACGGCCGATATACAAGCTGGGTAGAGCCAACCGTAGCTCTTTCAGACCAGCATCCGTGACCTGAGTGTCGTTGAGGCGCAGGGTCAAGAGTTTCTTGAGTCCCTTCAGTTGGACAAGTCCGGCGTCGGTGACCTGGGTGCCGGAGAGGTCGAGGTACCGGAGTTCGGTCAGTCCCTTCAGATGCACCAGCCCAAGGTCGGAGACCTGAGTGTTCCCGAGGCTGATTTCCAAGAGGCTGGTCAATCCCTTCAGATGCACCAGCCCGGCGTCCGAGACTCGCGTGCGCTCGAGGTTGAGCTGCGCGAGTTTGGTCAACCCCCTCAGATGTGCCAGCCCAGCGTCGGTGATCTGCGTATTCTGGAGCATCAGTTGTTGAAGCCGGTTTAGACCGTCCAGTGTCGCAAGATCGCCGTCCGTAACGGACACTCCCGCGAGGTCTAACTGCTCAAGCTGGCCGAGGTCTCCGACATGAGCGAGAGCTTCCTGACGATCCGCGTCGTTGCCCGTTGGCGCAATATGAGCGAATGTGACGTGGCCGGCATAGTCGATCCCGATGGTTACGCCCACCAAAGTCCTCCAGCCCGAGGGCTCGTGCCAGGAGTCAACCGGGATCCTCGGGATGTCGTAGAAGGTAAGTCCGCCAGCCTTCTTGATCGCCGCCACCGCATCGCGCTGGGTGTGAGCACTGCGGACAATCCAGCCCAACCCGACGCCGATTACCAGCACAAAAACGATCAGCCCCCGCACGCTGAAGCGTAGGTATCGGCGCCAGGGACGCGAGACGGGGCCGGACGGCATGGAGGCCACTCGCTGGGATTGGGGATCGCGTGGAGGTGATTCAATCCGCCGACTTGGATCATACCAAGAACCCACTCGGTGCCACGAATCAACCGCCGAGAAATTCGATGAACTGTTCGCTCTCCAACTCGGCCTCCGACCCGCTCCGACTTGTAGTCATAGCGTCGGCCGTTGATGGTTTTCCATCCCATTTTTAACCTACACTCCCTCGGCCTCGCCGCTTGAGTTCAGTTCGTCAGGTCGTGGTGGAGACTTGGACGATACTCTATTCCGTGCTACTGCGATCCGATCGACCGCGAAAGGGAGTATTAAGAGGCCGACGCTCGGGCCGAACAAAGCGAGGGCGCCTAACAGCAGACCGACGATAACCGGATTATGAACGGCGATTCGAGCCAGAACCATGAGAACCGCGAGCGCTGCAATCGCGATCATGATTGTCCGGATTCGGAATCGAACTCGACGCATACGCCCGCTGCACCGTCAGCCATCCGCCGGGGTGGCGTCCCAGACTGTCACGATCGGAGACCGGCCCTGCCGGCGGAGAGTAGAAACAAGCCCGACCCGCTCCAGTGTATCCAACCCCCGGGAGGCCGAGAACCGGGAAAGGCCGGACTCGGCCCAACCGCCCAACACCAGCTCGAAATCCGCCAATCGGTTCCAACCCGCCAAGACCCAACAAACCCACGCAACTTGGAGCGATTTCCCCGGGGGCCGGGGGCCGCCAACTCCGTGGGGTCGGCCCGTAGAGCGGCCGGCGCTTCGGTCCGGCCTCCGGCTCCGGGAGATCCAACACGGAGACCGCCGGTTTGCAACCCGGCTCCCGAGAGGCCGACAGCAACCCGGCCAGCTCGGCCGCATGGAGGCCCCGTCGGGTCGAGTCGTCGGAGATTCCCAATCCCTTGGCGACGTCCGGCAGGCCCCAACGCAATCCACGACGTTTGAACCGGAACCGGCCGCGGTAGAACCGATACGCCATCGCGACTTGGAGACTGGCCCCGGCGAGCCGACACGCCGACGCAATCCAGGCATAGGGAATCGGCCCCTTGATGAACAGGTCTCCCGGCCGATGGCGGGAAGGCCGTCTCTGACCCTCCGTGTCTCCAACCAGCTCGGCCGGTAGGCGGTGTTGATCCAAATCCCAAGGGTCCGTTTCCGCTAGACCACCCATATCTATCTTTTCAGAGAGAAGACAGAGAGAGAGAAAGAGTTATAGCAGGACAGGACTCGCAATTCCGCACGGGTCCCCTTGCAATTCCGCACGGGTTGGGCTAAACGCCAGCTTGTATCATTACACCCCGCCTCGCCGCGAGCGAGAATCAGATCGGTGCGTCGGTTTTGCGGCGTTCTTGATTACCGGTCAAGATGGAGTTACGCCATCATGCGTCCACTGACGATCTTGAGTGGTTGTATTTTGTCATTGGCGTTCCTGATCGGATGTCGGAAAGAGACAACTCAAGAGCGTATGGCACCGATGCCCGGCGACCTCAAAGTGGAGCAGACACAACGCGATCTCACAAAGGACAACGAGCCCATGCACGGCGATCTCAAAGTCGGGCGGGCCGGCGGCGGCCTCAAAAAGGACGATGAGCCGATCCCAAGCGATCTCAAGATCGTCGCCCGATTTTATCCGGGATTTAGCGCTTCGCGGCCCTGGCAATACACCATCACCGTTGACGGCAAAGTGGACGGGGCGGAGCGGAGCTCCAACCGTGGCCTCGGAGCGGCCGAGAAGGACGGCTCCGAATCGCGGGACAAAGAGACAAAGCTCTCCGAGAAAGACCTTGGAGACTTGGTGGCCAAGGTCAAGGAAGCCGACTTTTATGGGCTGCGGGAGGAGTATACGTATCCAGTGAACGACGCCTCAAGCCTTGTCCTCACGATCACGCAGAACCAAAAGACGCATAAGGTTCTTGTCTATGCGTATGGCAATCTGACAGACAACAAGGAAGTGAAAAGATTCCTTCGAGTTTGGTCTGAGATCCTCAGGAAGGTTCCCTCACCCAATCCATGGCAAAAGCCAGAAATCTACGAAGCGAAACCGAGCACGTCAGGCCAACCATCGAACGATCAGACAGTCCGATAGCAAGTGGACCGCCTCCGCCGCGTCGGGTCTCTCCGGACCCGTTCCCAGATCGGCCGGGAGATCGGCGTCCGACCCGGCCGGGAGCAACGCCATCAACCGGCCCCAAAACTCTCGGCCGCGTCTGTCCATGTACCGATCGGGCCAACGCACGATCTTGACGTCGGACCGGAGCCGAAACCCGGCCAAGACGATCGCCGACGCCTCCGCCATCGCGTCTTGGGTCTGGGCCACGAAATCATCAATCGCGTCGGCCCGACCCTCCACCATCAAGGCGACATGAACCGGGGCCACGACGCTGACGCCTCTCTCTGTCGCCAGGCAACAGGCCAACCGCACCATCTCGGCGCCGTTGGCCTGAAAGGCATCACGGCTGAGACCGCGCCGACCGCCGGCGTGTGATAGAATATCGGATGGCGAACCCCGCCCACACGCCACGGTCATGCCAGCGGGAAGGAGCCGATCCCATGTCCGATCGCAGGCGCCGCCGACCGGCGGTCGAATCGCTCGAAGGGCGAATGCTGCTTGCCGGCTCTTCGTCGCCGACCAACCCGGTCCTGAACAGCCCGGAGCCCATCGGTGCTCCGACGCCGGCGCAGCTCGGCGCCGCGTATCGCCAGGTCGTGGCGATCCAGGCAAGAACCTCGCTTGCCCTGGGCGACGATTATCGACGGATCCAGGCCGCCGTGACGCAGCTCGCCGGCCGGGCGAATCACGCTATCGCGCGCGATCGTCGCATCGTCCAGGTGGGTGCGGACCTCGCTTCCCGGGCCGAACAAGGGCTCAACATCGCCTGGGGCGTCGAGGATCAGGCGGCGACCGAGTACAAGTTCTACATCCCCAACGGCTTGTATCCCAACGGGCTGGGGAGCCTGGTCAAAGCGGCGCAGACGCTCGGCCAGCAGCTCACCTACGCTGCCCGCCGGAGTACCGACGCCGTCATTCACAAGCTGAATACGCTCTGAAAACAGCTCAGCAGCGACGCGGGGCCGCGCCGTTGAGCCATGCCAGACAGCTCCGTGTCGGTCGATTGTTCACCTGGCTGTGGTGAGATTCTTCGATCCGCGTGTATCGGCGTGCATCTGGGGCTGAGCGCGACTTGCATTCGGCGATAGCGGACAGGGGACTTGAACCCGTGACCTCGAGCGTGCCATGCAAGAGCTCGTTCCCGCGAAGCTCCCTCCCGGCTGGCGGCATCGATCCCGTTCTGGGCCGACATCAGGCCACCGTCCATGCCGGCTCCGGCTGTGAACGGCTTCGTTCTTCGGCTCAAAATCCTCCCTGCCTGCCCGCAGAACCCGGATAATCCCGCCAACCTGAAAAGCACGGGAAAGCACGCGCGTCAACGGCGCGGATTTTAGCAACAGAATTGCGTCATTTGTGGATCATATTGGGTAAGCAGCCCGCATGATATGCACTCTTGCCTCTCCCCGAGGAGCACCCAGGATGCATCCCGCGCATTGGGAAACGACCGCCGTGCCCGGCGACGACTCGCCGACTTGCGACGAGTACGTGCAGGATTTCACCAAAACCTTGCCGCCGCGCAATGACGTGGAGAGAGCGCTGATCGAGCAGGCAGCACAATCCTTGGTTTCGCAGCACGAAGCGATTCATATGCAAACGCAGCGTATCTCGGCCAATATCGAAAACGCCCCGCTGCGCGAAGCCGAGGAGGCCGAGCAGCTCTTGGAGCGGTTATTCCATTACCCTGGAGGCCCCATCGAACGATTTGGAAGCCTCGGGAATTCCCCGAAACGTTGGCGGGCCTATTGGAGACGCGCCGACGTTCGCGACGATCCCAACCTGCTGGTCTTTCAACTCGAGCGGAGCTCGGCCGGGCTCAAGGCGCTGATCAAGGCGTGGGCAGAGCTGTGCGCTCTTCTCGACGATGGCGGCGTGTGGGAGCCGCACCACAAGCTCAAGGCAATCCGCCTGCTGGGCCGCCAGCCGTGGGAAATTGAGCATAACAGCGCTCTTCTCGATATCTTCGTGGCGAGCTGGTCGCTCTACCCCAAGCGCGACAATCCCTTCTTTGAATTCGCCAGCGAGCATGGCCCAGAGGCCTTCCACTACTTCGCCAGGACGATCCGATTGTCATGGAGAAACCGTTTGGGGCCGTACAACCGGGACGACGCACGGGCCGTGCTTTTGGCGTTGGTCGACCGGGCTGTCGCGGGTCTCCGGGCAAAGCTGGCCGAGGCCGAGGTGCGGGAGGAGCGGGAAGCCCCGCAGCGGCTCGCCCTTCTGTCGTTTGACTTCAGTCCCGACGGTGCGCGGCTCCGGCGGCTCGAAGAGAAACACTTCGACGCCTTCATATCGGCTCTGAACGAGTTCATGGAGCTCCGCAAGCGCGGCCGCAGTTCGCAAGGCGAAGCCTCGGCAGGTGTCGAAATCTCCGGAGCCGAGCATCGCGGAACAGAAATCCAAGATCGCGACGTTGACCACCTCCGCACCGAGGAAAAACTCATCGAGTCGCCTGACATCCGGCGGTTGCCGGAACGACCGCTGGAAGCGATCGGTTCCCCGGGGCTTCCGGTGGTTCTTGATGCGGGAGTGACTCCGCCCGCGGAGGTCGTCGGGATCGCGACTGGTTCGGCCGGCCTGGTCAGGAGGAAACGAAGACCGGCGGACAGAGCCCCCTCCTGCAGAAGGCGTCCTCATGCGAGCGCACCGCGGAGCCGTCTCGCACCCGCCGTTCCACGATTTGGGGTGCCTGCAGGAGCCGGCTCCCGCCGGCGATCTCGCTTCGCACGCTTTCCAGCCTGACGTTGGCGTAGGTCAGGCTTTCCAGCCTGACGTTGGCGTAGGTCAGGCTTTCCAGCCTGACGTTGGCGTAGGTCAGGCTTTCCAGCCTGACGTTGGCGTAGGTCAGGCTTTCCAGCCTGACGTTGGCGTAGGTCAGGCTTTCCAGCCTGACGTTGGCGTAGGTCAGGCTTTCCAGCCTGACGTTGGCGTAGGTCAGGCTTTCCAGCCTGACGTTGGCGTAGGTCAGGCTTTCTTGCCTGACGCTCATGTGTGACGCAGCGTGACGAAGTGACGAAGTCAAAGAGCCGCGCAGCCCCCGATTGAGGCCGGGTTGTACCACCCATGCGGGTCGTAGCGTGCCACCGTGAGCGAGCGATGGAGTGCGGAGCGGTGTCGACGTCGTATCGCGCGTCGGTCGTAGTCGTTATGCGGGTCATGCGATTGCTTGGTGACGAAGTGACGAAGTGACGAAGGGGGGACGTTCGGAGTTTCACGATCGCACGCGCATCCTGCCGTCCGGCAGTGGCAAGGCTGATCAGCAACCTCGCCGACCCGACCTTCGACCACTTTGTCGGCCTGCATTTCAGGGAAGCACCCAAGCTTGCCGACTAATTCCCACTCCCGTTCTCGTCGCCCAAACCCGCGAAAGCCGCACGCCCGCTCGATCCCGCAGATTGATTGAGCCGATCCGTCGCCGTTGAGCGGAAGCGTCACTGCCCGGGTCAGGTTACAGACAGAGTGGGATTTTCGCGGTCCTGTCGGATGAGCGGAGTGCACGGCGGCACCAAGCCCGTCGACCCTTTAGCGTGCCGGCTCGGGATGACGAAGTGCTCCGCGGTGACGAACCCGCTTCGTCACCCGCGGCGGGTCGCGCGTGATGGTCGCGCGGATCTTGCGGCCCACCGAAGCGCCGCTCGTGAACATCCTGCGGATTGTGACATCGCGGGTGACGATGTGACGAAGGTGACGATACAAATTGCGAAAGGGAGGTAGACATCCACGGGGCGTCAACGCCTTCATCCCCGCGACCTGCTTTGGCACCGGAGCTAATTGACAACTCGCCGGGACCGCCCCCCGGACGCCGGTGGCCGCATATTACACCCGAGTGGATTCGAACCACTAACCTTCGGTTCCGTAGACCGATGCTCTATCCAATTGAGCTACGGGTGCGGATCTCTAGCGGCCTGGGTACGCCAGTTCCAACGATCCTACCGGATCGGGATTCCGCCAACAAGTCGTCGGGACGGACGCCGGGAGAACCGCGGCACTTCAAAGCCGGACGGTGCGCCCTTCCTCGGCCGAGCGGTAGGCAGCCCAGACCACCTCCATCGTTTTGAAGTTGTCGGTGCCGCGTGTTTCGTGTTCACGACGGATCACGAGGCCCTCGATGAAATGCCGTTGAGTCGCGGCGTACCCGTCGACGTAAACCTGGTCGTCCGCGGGTAAGACCACGGGCCTGCGCTCCCTCTTGCCTGTCGAACTGATCCGCTCGAGAGAGCCGTCGGTGAGAAGTTTCAGCGTTCCCGAGGTTCCTTCGGCCACCGTCTGGTTGAGCGCCCATTCCGGCCGCGCGGTGTCGGCGACCGCGCACCAGCTCATGTCCAGGAATCCCAATGCACCTCCTTCAAAAGACAGTACCAGCATCGCGACGTCTTCGCCGATGTTGGCGGAGCCATAGCGGCCGATCGTGGCCGAGATCGTCTGAATCTCACCGAAGAGGTATCTTGCCGTGTCGACCAGGTGACAGCCCATATCCATCAGGATCAGCCTGGGCATCGTTTTCAGGTAAGGCTGATTGGCGAAACCGTCGTCCCCGCGCAGAGCTCGCGTTTCCCGGTGGGCGATTCGCAGCCGGATCGGCCGGCCGATCGCGCCGGATTCGATCTCGGCTCGCATTGCCCGGTACCAGGGGCGAAATCGCCAGTTTTCGTGGATCATCAGCCGCACTCGACCGGCCTCGCAGAGAGCGATCATCCTCACGAGATCGTCGCGTTCGAGCGCCGCCGGCTTCTGGCAAAGGATGTCAACCCCGCGTTGGGCCGCCAGCGCCACCAGGTCACTGTGCGACTCCGGCCCGGTGCAGATCTCGACAAAATCGAGTGCCTCTTCGTTCTCCAAGAGCGCGGCGGCGTCGGTGTAAGTCCTCGCCAGGGGAACGACCGCGGCAGCGCGTGCCAGCCGCATCGGATCGCGATCGCAAACCGCGACCAGTCTCGCCTGGGCTACGCGCGACCACGCATCCAGGTGAAACCGAGACACGAATCCGCATCCAATCACCGCCCCCAAGAGCGGCGGCCCGGCGCTTCGCATGACACCTGCCTCACGGCGCAAAAGATTCGTGCGATGGATCCGCGCGTGAATGAGAACGTCGCCGCGTCAGATCATGCAACAATAACCCTGGGCATCTCCCGAAGGAACACGCGCGCCGTGTGGTCAGTCGACAGCGCGGATTGTCTTTCCGTCTTGCGACCGTTCCAGCGACATGCACAACTGAAATTCATGCAAAGAGTTGCGGCGATGAAAAGTTCGCTGGTGCGGCGGAATTGTGGTGCGCTCGGTGCCATGGGCTTCTCGATTCCCGACTCCCGAGGTCGTCGACCTTCCGGCACTCGCCCGCAGCTCACCTCCGAGCTCCCGCCTCACGATGGACCCGCGCCGTTGCATCGCCAGGGCGGTCTGCGCATAATGAACACATTCGGCCAACCCTCGTAGAGATTCTTAAAGAGGGTTGCGCGCCTTGACGTAAGCCCCAGGGACTTCCCGCGGCGGCCGGCCGGTTCCCTCTTGACCGTGCCATCATGTATGTATCGTTGCGGGTGGGACGTGGAAAAATCGTGCGGGACAGACTGTCACTCGAACGAGCGGAGGATCGCAAGCGTATGTCAAAGCCCGTCATGATCGAAGCGGATGGGCTGTGCAAGCAGTTCGGATCATTCCTGGCCATTCGCAATGTCTCGTTCACCATCGGCAAGGGTGAGATCGTCGCTTTCCTCGGTCCCAATGGAGCGGGCAAGACGACGACCATGCGTCTTCTGACCGGGTTTGTGGCGCCGACGCACGGCATGGCACGGATCGCTGGCATCGATGTTCAGACCGAGCGAATCCGGGCTGCCGAGCACTTGGGGTACCTGCCGGAGAACGGCCCGCTTTATCCCGACATGACTCCCATCAGCTTGCTCCGCTTCTTCGGACAGGCCAGGGGAATGAATTCGGCCCGGCTCCGGGAGCGCGTCGATGCCGTGACCGCGCAGTGCGCCCTGGAATCGGTCGCTCACAAGCCGATCGGCAAGCTGTCCAAGGGATATCGCCAGCGAGTCTCGATGGCACAGGCACTGTTGCACGACCCCGAGGTGTTGATCATGGACGAGCCGACGAGCGGCCTCGACCCGAACCAGATTCGCGGCGTTCGTCAACTGATACGCGAGCTCGGCCAGTCGAAGACCGTGCTGGTGTCGACCCACATCCTTCAAGAGGTCGAGCCGGTCGCCGGTCGTGTCCTGTTCATCCATGACGGCAAGATTGTTTTCGATGGCAAACCCGCGGCGCTCGCCAACCAGAACGGAAATCTCGAGCAAGCGTTCTACAACTTGACGGCCCAGCCTGTCTGAAACGAGCAGCAGGCTACCAGGCGACCAACACCTCGCCAGCGATAGGGAGGGCGGGTGTTTGGTTTTGTCCCGTGTCGACCGTTTGATCGCTCGATCGTGACCTTGCTTCAGTGTCCGCACAGTGACAACACCAACGGAATGCCCATTGGCGGTTTTGAGCAACCTATTTATCCAGTCCAGTTGAGAGGATGACCTTCGGTGACCACGCTTGAAACCAAACCGATCAGTGAACAACGGGTTGAGAAACGAGAGTCCTCCGGCTGGGTCCAGCCTGGCCGCCCTCATGTGATCTGGGCGGTCTTCAAGCGCAATTTCCTGAGCTATTTCAGCAACCCCGCCGGCTACGTTTTCATCACACTCTTCGTGTTGATCAGCTCGCTCATCGCCTTCTGGCAGCCGATCTTCTTCACCAACAACCTCGCGAACCTCGACCAGCTCAACAACTATATTCCCTACGTGCTCCTCTTGTTCATCCCCGCGATCACGATGAACACCTGGGCCGACGAGCGCCGCCAGGGGACCGACGAGCTGCTGCTCACGCTCCCCGCCCACGACTTCGACGTCGTACTCGGCAAGTACCTGTCAGCACTGGGGATTTACTCGGTGGCGCTCGGCTTCTCACTCGCTCAAGTTTTCGTGCTCATGATGCTCGGCTCACCCGACCTGGGAGTGATCTTCGCGACTTACGTCGGATACTGGTTGATGGGGGCGATGCTGATTGCGGTGGGCATGGTTGCCTCGCTCCTGTCGTCCAATGTAACTGTTGCGTTCATCCTGGGTGCGTTGTTCTGCGCCCTGCCGATTTTTCTGGGCATGGGCGGCTCGCTCTTCCCGTCGTGGTGGCGGCGTCTCATCGAGGACTGGTCGATCCCGTCGGTCTTCCAGGATTTCGGTACCGGCGTGATCTCGTTTGGCGGGGTGTTCTACTTCCTGGGCTGTGCGGCCGCGATGCTGTACCTCAACATGGTGCTCCTGGGCCGGCGGCACTGGGCCGGCGGCGAGTCCAGCTTCGGCCGCTGGCTCCATTCGATCGTCCGGTTCGTGTCGGTGGTCGCGGCGATTCTCAGCCTGAACGTGCTCGTCGACCATCTCAGTGTCCGCGCCGACACAAGCGCCGAGCAGCTCCACACGCTGTCGCAAGAATCCCTCGATCTGGCACGGAGCATCAAGGCCGATCGTCCGGTCCTGATCCAGGCGTATTACAGCCCGACGGTCCCGCGCGACTACGTCGAGGTCCAGTCCGACTTGCTGGGTCTGCTCAAGGAATATGCAGCCAGGAGCGGGGGCAACATCCGGCTCAATCTCGTTCCAACCGAGGTTTTTTCGGAACAGGCGCGGGAGGCGGAGAAGCGGTTCGGGATCGAGCCCCGTCGCGTTCCCAGCATCGACCAGGGCAAGCAGATGTCGGATGAAGTTTTCCTGGGAGTCGCGTTCACCTCCGGAGTCGAGGAAGTCGTCATTCCGTTTTTCGACCGCGGCTTGCCGGTCGAGTACGAGCTGACCCGCTCGATCCGCGTGGTCTCCAAGAGCGGCCGAAAGAAGGTCGGCATCCTGACCACCGATGCCAAGCTCATGGGCGGGCTCGACATGCGGACGTTCAGTCAAACGCCCGAATGGTCGATTGTCACCGAGCTCAAGAAGCAATACGACGTCAGCTCGGTCTCGCCCGATACACCGATCGCATCGGATCTGAATGTCCTTCTGGTCGCCCAGCCGTCGTCGCTGGCCCAGCGGCAGATCGACAACCTGACCGACTACATCAAGAAGGGCGGCGCCGCTCTCGTGTTCCTCGATCCGTATCCCTACGACAATCCGTCGATGTCGCCCGAATTGCCCAAGATGCCCGTCGGTGGCCCGTTCGGCGGCGGCCAGCCCCCGGAGCCCAAAGGCAATCTCCGCCCGCTCCTCGACCTGATCGGGCTGGAATGGCCTTCTTCCGAGATCATCTTCAACGCGTATAACCCCCTGCGCAAGATGGCCGACCTGCAGTCAACCCCCGAGATCGTTTTCATCGGCAAGGGGAGCGGGGCCAAGGACGCCTTCAACGAAGAGCAAAGCGCCAGCGCCGGCCTCCAGGAGATCGTCGCCCTGTTTCCCGGCTTGCTGCGGCCGGCGGCTGTCGGCTCCGGCGCCGAGTTCACGCCGCTTTTGCGCACCGGCGTCAACGGCGGCACGCTCGCCTGGAGCGACTTCGCCCAGCAGGGTTTCATGGGTAATGTCCAGATCAACCCGCGGCGCCGGCATATTCCCACAGGCATGGGCTACACGCTGGCAGCCAGGATCACCGGCCACTTCCCGGCGGACACCGCCAAGGACAAGGCGGCCAACCTGGCGAAGAAAGACGCGGAAAAGAAGAAGGACGACAAGGCGGCTGCCACTCCGGCGAAAATCAACGTGATCGCCATCGCCGATCTTGATCTGATCGGCGAGCAGTTCTTCGAGCTGCGCCGCCGCAAGATCGAAGACCTCGAGTTCGACAACGTTCCGTTCGTGCTCAACTGCGTGGACGTGCTGGCCGGCGATGAGTCGTTCGTCAGCCTGCGCCGCAAGCGGCTGATTCACCGCCGGCTCGACGCGCTCGAAAGTCAGGTCAAGGAGTTCGACGCGAAATTGGCCGAGAAGACCAAGCAGGCCGATCAGGAAGCCAGCGAAGAGCTGCTCCAGGCCCAGCAGACCTTCGATAAGGAGGTCGAAGTCGTCCAGAAGAATACCGAGTGGGACGAGCGGACCAAGGAAATCCAGCTCGCCAATCTCCAGCGAGTCGCCCAGCGCCGATTCGATGTCAAGAAGCAGGTTATCGAGGACAAGAAACTCAACGAGATACGGGAGGCCAAGGCCGAGTCGGAAGAGAACATCCGCAGGATCCAGAACAATTTTCGGTTCAAGACGGCTGCGATTCCGCCCTTGCCCCCGCTCATTCTCGGATTGGTCGTGTGGTTCGCGCGGATCCGGCGTGAAAACCTCGGGGCCAATCCCAAGCGCCTTGCGTAATAGAGAGCAGCCCCTGGAGAGCCAGGGCCAGCGGCTGTGCCCGCTTTCCTGGCCGCTCACCGCGGCGGCTCGATTCAGTCGATTGTCAGTGACATCTTGGGCCCGAGGTCAGATCGACCTTGCAGCCGATGAGAACCCCAGGAACGACCCATGAAAGAGCTGTGGAAAAGCTTGATTTTCGTTGTCGTGGCCCTGCTCTTGACCGGCGCCGCGCTGGTCGGCACCCGCGATCGCAGCAGGACAAGCGCCGAATTCGACGACCAGGGTAAGCCCTTCTTCCCCGAGGCCACCAACCCTCTGTTGTGCACGGATCTCGAAGTCGTGGAATTCGAGCCGTCGACTGCGACGGCGACGCGGTTTCACGTGAAGTTCCAGGACAAGCGCTGGGTGATTCCCTCGCATTACAACTACCCGGCCGACGCTCGCGACCGGCTGGCGAATACCGCCGCCGCGATCATGGATTTGACCAAGGACACGATCCGCTCCAACAGCACCGAGACCCAAGAGTCGATGGGAGTGATCGACCCGCTCGACGCCAAGGTCACCACCCTCCAGGGTCGCGGCAAACGGATCACCCTCAAAGACGCTTCCGAGAAAGTCCTGGCTGACCTGATCATCGGCAATGAGATCAAGGGGAGCGAGCGAAAAGGGGGCGCACCGCAGCGGTACGTTCGCGTGCCCGACCAGAAGCGGATCTACGGTGTGAATATCAAGGCCGAGCCTTCCACCCGGTTTGCAGACTGGATCGAGACCAACCTGCTCAAGGCCGAAGCCAGCCGGATCCGCCGTATCGTATTCGATAATTACAAGATCCAGGAGGATCCCCAGGGGGGCCGATTGGTCCTCAAGCGCGGCGACAAAGTGACCGTCGAGCGCAAAGACGCTTCGGGGCCCTGGACGATGGCGGGCCTGTCGGCGACCGAGCAGCTCAACGAGAACAACCTGCGCACATTGACCGACGCGGTTGCCGACCTCAAAATCGTCGGCATCCGTCCGCGGCCGGCCGGTTTGCAGGACCTCGACAAGGAGAATCTCCAGGTCACGCCGATGGTCGTGGCCTCGCTGGCGAACAAGGGCTTCTTCCTCGCCAAGCAGGGGCTGTACTCTGACCAGGGCGACGTGCTGATCTCGACGGACGAAGGAGTCGTGTACACACTCCGTTACGGCGGCCCGGTGTTCGCCGTCGGCGACGAGCTGGTGCTCGGCACTGCCGACGATGCCGAGAAGAAAAAGGACGAGAAACCCAGAGACGATTCCGCCGCCAAGTCCGAGAAGAAGGAGGAGAATCGCTTCCTGATGGTGACCGTCTCCTTCGACCCATCATTGATCCCGAAGCCCGAGTCACTCGAGCCAAAGCCGTTCGTCAAGCCGGTCGGGCCCGTGAAGCTGCCCGACAATGTCTTTGCGCCCGATTCCAAGGATCCCAAGCACCAGGCCGATCTGAAGGCAGCCGAGGAAAAGGCGACGCGTGAGAAGGCCGACTACGAGAAGAAGATCGCCGACGGCAAGAAGCGAGTGCAGGACCTTGCCGCCCGCTTCGGCCCGTGGTATTACGTGACTCCGGGCAGCAGCTTTCGCTCGATCAACCTCGACAAGACCGACGTGATCGAGATCAAGAAACCCCCTGGCGCAGCCGGCGCACCGGACTTCGGTGCTCCCAAGGAGCCCCCCGCTGGTTTTCCGCCACTCCGGCCGGAGTGAATGAAGCCGGGAATCGACCGATCCGACGCGGACTGATCTGGAATCGGGCATTGCGGTGCTGTCCGCCGGGGCACGGCCGAATCGCGGTCGCCGGGAAATCGACTCCCATTCTCTTGTGACCTGACGCCCAGAGGCAACCGGTAAACGACCGCGGTGTTCACCATGGCAACCCAGCCGAGCGCAAGCCCGAATCCTCTGCCTCCGGGGCTGGTCGAACAGCCCGATTCGGGGCGCAGACGTCATTTACTGTCGGCATTGGTCCAGAATCAGCCGGGCGTGCTGGCGCACGTCTCGGGGATGTTTGCATCCCGCGGCTTCAACATCGAGAGCCTGGCGGTCGGTGAAACCGAGAATCCTCATCTTTCGCGCATCACGGTCGTCGTCATGGGCGACGACCGTCATCTCGATCAGGTGCGCAAACAGCTCGAGAAGATTGTCACGGTGGTCAAGGTTCACGACATCTCGCGCGAGGATTACGTCGAGCGGGATCTGATGTTGATCAAGATCAAGGCCCCGCCCGCCCTTCGCCCCGAGATCACCGCGCTTGTGCAGATTTTCCGGGGCCGGATCCTCGACGTCAGCCCCGATCAATTGATGATCGAGATCTCGGGGCAGGAGAAGAAGATCGAAGCGTTCATCGAACACGCCCGGCACTACGGGATCCAGGAGCTGGCGCGAACGGGGCAGATTGCTCTGGTCCGCGGCGACAGGCCGCTCGAGGGAGATCCCGAGTCGCGGCCCGGGGCGGCCGGCCGCGCGGAGCCGGCAGAGCCGGCAATTCAGGGGCATTCCGAGCTATAAGGAAGGAGAGAACTCGTCAATGGCCGCCAAGATGTTCTACGATCAGGATGCCGATTTCGCCCTGCTCAAGAACAAGACGATCGCGGTGATCGGTTATGGTAGCCAGGGGCACGCCCAGGCCCAGAACCTGCGCGACTCGGGATGTGAGGTCGTGGTGGGCCAGCGCCCGCGCTCGGCCAACTACGAGGCCGCTGTGCGCGACGGTTTCAAGCCCATGTCGGCCGCCGAAGCCGCGCAGGCGGGCGACCTGATCAACATTCTCTTGCCCGACGAGGTCCAGTCGGAGATTTACGACCGCGATATCAAGCCGCACCTTTCCCCGGGAGACCTCCTTCTCTGTTCGCACGGCTTCAACATCCACTTCGGCCAGGTCGTCCCGCCCGAGGGGGTCGACTGCGCGCTCGTCGCCCCCAAGGGCCCGGGCCACCTGGTGCGCAGCGAGTTCGTCAAAGGGGGAGGAGTCCCCTGCCTGATTGCCACCACAGAGACCTGCACGCCCGCCGGCAAGGCGCTCGCCTTGGCGTACGCCAAGGGAATCGGCGGCACGCGCGCCGGCGTCCTGCAAACGACGTTCGCCGAGGAGACCGAGACGGATCTTTTCGGCGAGCAGGTCGTCCTGTGCGGCGGCGTGAGCGCGCTGGTCAAGATGGCGTTCGAAACCCTGACCGAGGCCGGGTATCAGCCGGAGAGCGCCTATTTCGAGTGCCTCCACGAGCTCAAACTGATCGTCGACCTGATGTACCAGGGTGGGCTCAACTACATGCGCTACAGCATCTCGAACACGGCCGAGTACGGCGATTACACCCGCGGTCCCCGGATCATCACCGACCAGACTCGCGCCGAAATGAAGAAGATCCTGGCCGAGATCCGATCGGGCCAGTTTGCCCGGGAATGGATCCTTGAGAACCGGGCGAATCGACCGGTTTTCAGTGCGACCAAGCGGATCGAACGCGAACACCCCGTCGAGCAAGTCGGGAAACGCCTGCGCAGCCTGATGCCCTGGATCGACGCCAAGACCGTCTGACACCTGGGATAGGAAAAATAGCAGGTGTGGGATAAGATGCGCCGGTCACTCGTCTGGAGGATGGGAACGGATGGCCGGTAAACCGCTCGTCCTGGGATTGGTGCTGGGCTCCCTCGTCGGGCCGCTCTTCTGGGCACCCGCTCCGCTGGCGCAAGCGGAGGCGCAGACTCCGAATTCGAGGAGTCCGCTCGGTCCGGGTGATCCGGCTCCGGCCGCGGATGAGGCGAAGCCCGAGTCCGGCGAAACGAGCAGCTCGCCGGCGAACCGATTGTCGACGACTGCCAGAGCCGCGATCGACCGCTCGAGCGTGCTCAAGCTCATCTGGCACGCCAACCCCATGCTCTGGCCGCTGGCGATCTGCTCGATAGTCACGGTGGGCTACGTGCTCGAGCGATTCTTCGCGCTCAGGCGCAATCGGGTCATCCCCCGCGAATTCGCGGATCGTTTCCTCGAGCGCCTTTCGAGCGGCAAGCTGGACCGCGAACGAGCTCTCGAGCTGTGTCGCGCGCACGAGAGTCCCGCGGCCAGGATCTTTGCGCTCGTGGTCAATGCGTGGGGCCAGCCGGGAGCGGCGATCCGCCAGACCGTCAGTTACGACTCCGCGGGGGAAGTTGTCGAGCTCAAGCGCAACCTGCGGGTCCTGAGCGCGACGGCGACGCTCGGGCCTCTGCTCGGCCTGCTGGGAACGGTCGTCGGCATTATCCAGTCATTCGACGCTCTGGGAGGGCGGATCGGTCCGGCCAGAGGCGAGGCCCTCGCGCATGGCATCAGTCTGGCCCTCGTCGCGACGGCGTTCGGTCTGTTGATCGCAGTCGTATCGGTCGCGGCTTATTACTTTTTCCTGAATCGCGTCGACCTCCTTACCAGAGAGCTGGATGACCGCGCGCGCCAGGTCATCGACCTGGTCGCGATCGAGTCGCAACGGCTCGGGCAGGCGGAACGACGCCACGCTCCGCTGGGAGGATCGATCGAGTCTCACCGCCACGAGTCACGGGTCATCTGACCGACCAAATTGTTCCTGCGCAGCGAGCTGGGTCGACACCCATTTTGCGATCGCCTGGCCATCCAGTAGGGCGGCAGTGTAAAGGACTAGCCCGATGCTCGCGAGCCGGAACCAGGTTGATGAGCCGCCGGTCATCAACATGACTCCCATGGTCGACGTGATCCTGTGCCTCTTGGTTTTCTTCATGGCTGCCACGCGGCTGTATGATTGGGACGAAAGCGAATTCGTCGTGAGCGTGCCGGTGGTTTCCGAGGCCGCTCCCGCGACCGCCGCACCCGACGACCTCGTTCTGATCGTCGCCCGCCCCGGCGTCGTCACGGTCGGCGAGTCTTCGTATAGCCTCGATCAGCTCGTTAACTTGCTGCGAGAGGCAAAAGCCCAATTCATCAACCAGGGAGTTGTGATCCGCGGGGACGCTTCCCTCGCCTACCAGGACCTGGCCGATGTGCTATCTGTCTGCGACGAGGCTGGTATCCGCAACGTGCGGCTCCCCGTTCGCTCGCGCGACGAGTCATCGCATGCACCTTGAGGTACAGTCGCGGATGGAACTATTCGGTGGAATGCTGCAATATTTGGGCGACTTCATCCGCGCGGTGGTCGATCTCAGCCCCCAGACCATCAATCATTATGCGGACGTGCTGGGTCCATGGCTTTACGCCGTGTTGTTCCTGATCATTTTCGCCGAGACGGGGCTGGTGATCACCCCGTTTCTCCCGGGCGACTCGCTTCTGTTCGCGGTCGGGGCGGTCGCCGCTCTTCCCGAGACTCCCGTCCATCTGGGGCTGATTGCGTTCCTGCTGGTGGTGGCGGCCGTGCTCGGTGACGCCGTCAACTACGCAATCGGGGCCCTGGCCGGTCCTCGCGTTTTCTCACGCGAGAACTCCCGGCTCCTGAACAAGAAGCACTTGCTCCGGGCTCATGAGTTCTACGAAAAATATGGCGGTATGACGATCATCCTGGCGCGGTTCGTTCCGATCGTGCGCACGTTCGCACCCTTCGTGGCTGGCATTGGCAAGATGACCTACACCAGGTTCGCCTTGTTCAACGTGACGGGAGGCGCCCTCTGGATCTTGAGCTTTCTGCTGGCCGGCTGGTGGTTCGGAGGGCTCCAGATCGTCCAGCAGCGCTTCAAGCTGGTGATCGTCGCCGTCATCGTCATCTCGGTGCTGCCGGGCGTCTATGAATACGTCCGAGTTCGACGCGACCAGCACCGCCGCTAGTGCTCGAGGGGGAAAAAGGCGTCTTGAGTAGCCCAACGCGAACAGAGGGCATGCGCGCGTTTCCTCACCGGGCCACGGTTCGAGCACGGCCCGGTCTCGATCAATTCACCTTTTCCTCGAGGGCCCTCTCCATGTCGTCCAGGGCGACCGTGTCGAGGCTTCCACCCAGGAGCGCCGTGAGCTGGAGCCCAACCAGTGTTTCGCTCGGCCGCCTGCCATCAGTGATCATGTTGAGATAAGGCTCGGCTCCGATCAAAACTGCGCGCGGCCTCCCATGAACCGTCAAGACATAACGAACGGTGTCGTTTTCGAGTTCTCTGAGAATCCCGGGCAAATTCTGGTGCAACTCCCGGCTACCGATAATCCGAACCGGAGAGTCCGAAGACTTGTCCGACATGAAAGAAGTGCCTCCCCTCGAAAAGCAGCGGCTGCACTCGCGAGGACCCAGCCCAGAGTCAATCCGCGATGACGATGGGTCAAAGCACCGCGGTCGACCAGTCGACGACGAGACCTGAGAAACCTTTCCTGCGCAGGCGCGCCCTGACCGCCAAGCCCGACGCGCTTCACCCTGAACAGGGATCAAGATCAGGCTTCACAAAACAATCCAGGTCGGAAAACCCGTCCTTCTCGAGAGTTCGGTAATTCTGACGTGCGTGCCGCTCGTGGCGGTCAAAACATTCTACAGGCTGTCGCATCAATTGCAAGAGTGCGGGTTTCAGCGGATTCTCCCACGTTGACATTGTCGCCCGCGCCCTCGGATGGCCCGAGCGTCTTTCGTCCGCCTCGTGCCGTTAAGGGCATCCGTTGTTCCGACGTCCGGCGTTCCCCGCGAAGACATTGTGACGACCTACCGAGAACTATGCGTCGTCGAGGATGATGACGGCCCGCCCAGCGAATGTGGACTCTCGGATTTTCCTGCCTCGGTGATCTCGCCGAGCTTCCAGTCGAGCGTTGCGAATTCGAGTCGCAGTACAGAAGATCAGTTCACGACGAGGGCTCCGATCACGCGAGTGATTCGACCGCAACGGCGACCGCCTCGCCTCCGCCGATGCAAAGACTGGCAATACCGCGACGGCCCCCGGTCGCTCGCAGGGCGGTCAGGAGCGTCACCAGGATCCGGGCTCCGCTACAGCCGATCGGGTGGCCCAGAGCCACTGCTCCGCCGTAGATATTGACCCTGTCGGGAGGAATCCCCAGCTCGCGCTCGGCATACAGGACCACCACGGCAAACGCCTCGTTGATCTCGAAGAGGTCGACCTCGCCGATCTTCCAGCCCACGCGCTCTAGGACCGCCCTGATGGCGGCCACCGGAGCGGTCGTGAACCATTCCGGATGCTGGCTGAAGGTCGCGGCGCCCTTGATCTCGGCGATCGGCTCGAGTTTCCGCGCACTGCACCGCGCGCTCGATGCCACCAAAAGCGCGGCCGCACCGTCGCCGATCTTGGAGGCATTTCCCGCGGTGATGGTCCCGTCGGTGCTGAACGCAGGCTTCAGCGAGCGCAGCTTTGGCTCGTCGAACCGGGCCGGTCCCTCATCCTCGGTGACCAGAATATCGTTTCCGCAGGAGCTCACCGGGACCGGCACGATCTCGGATCGAAACAACCCGGCGGAGATCGCGGAACGCGCCCGCGTGTGGCTCCGGACGGCATAGTCATCCTGCTGCCGGCGGCTGAAGCCGTATTTTTCCGCACACAGCTCGCCGCAGGTTCCCATGTGCTTCTTGCCGTAAACGTCCCAGAGTCCGTCCAGAATCATCGAGTCATACAGCTCGCCGTGACCCATCCGATAGCCTTCACGAGCCTTGGTCAAGAGGTATGGGGCGCGCGACATGCTCTCCATGCCTCCCGCCACGACCAGGTTTGCGTCCCCGGCACGTATGGCCTGGTCGGCCAGCATGACGGCTTTGAGCCCCGAGCCGCAAACCTTGTTGATCGTGAGGGCACCGACCGCGTCCGGCAACCCGCCGAAACGAGCAGCCTGCCGGGCGGGGTTCTGGCCCATGCCCGCCGCGATAACCGTGCCCATGATCACTTCGTCGAGTTCGTTGCCCTCCACACCCGTTCGTGACTGCAGAGCCTTGATGCACGCTGCCCCCATCTCGGGAGCCGGAACGCTCGCCAGCGCACCGTTCATGGCCCCGATGGCCGTTGGAACCCCAGCCACGATCAACGACCGCTCGTTCATTCGTCGTCCGTCCTTCGTGCTTCGTCCTGCTACACCGTTCGGATGTGCAGTTCCTGGAGCTGGTGGAGATCGACCTTTCCCGCGCACCGGTCATGAGATCGGTTCCCTTGGCCGTCTTGGGAAACGCGATGCAGTCGCGGATGTTGGTCAAGCCGGAGTAGAGCATGACGAGGCGGTCGACTCCGAGCGCAATGCCTCCGTGCGGAGGCGCACCGTTGCGCAGCGCGCTGAGCAGGAAACCGAACTTCTCCTGAGCCTCCTCGACCGACAGACCCAGCAGGCTGAAGATCCTGGACTGGATGACGGCGTCATGGCAGCGGATGGTACCGCCACCGCACTCTTCGCCATTGACCACCAGGTCGTATGCTTGCGCCGAACCTTGGCGGGATCGGAATCAAGCAAAGGCAGGTCCTCGAACATCGGCATGGTAAAAGGATGGTGCTCGGCCGCGAACCGCTTTGCATCGGCGTCCCACGCGAATAGCGGGAAGCGAACGATCCACGAGTAATGGAACGATTTCTTGTCATAAAGATCGAGCTCGTCCGCCAGCCGGGCTCGCAGGCTGGAAAGCGCAGACTCGTCACTGCCTGGGTATCGGCGACGATCAGGATCAGGTCACCTGTCCTGGCGCCAAACCGCTCGCGGAGGCGGTTCTGGGCGGCGGCGGCGAAGAACTTGGCCGTCGGCCCGGCCAGGGTTTCTGCCTCGACCTTGAGCCAGACGAGGCCCTTGGCTCCCATTCCGCCGATGTGCTCGGCGAGCCCGTCGAGGTCCTTGCGGCTATAGCGTCCGCCCGCTCCCGGGACGCAGATGCCTCTCAGGCGGTGTCCGGCATCTCTGGCTTGTTGAAAGACCTTGAACTCGGTCTCCCCGGCGATGTCGGCGACGTCTTTGAGCTCGATGCCGTAGCGGAGATCAGGCCGGTCGCTGCCAAACCGCTCCACGACGTCGTGATAGTCGAGCCGCGGCAACGGGAGTGTGATCTCCTCGCCGTGGAACTCCCTAGCCATCGCGGCAACCAGGATCTCCATGGTCGAGGTCACGTCGACATCGTCCACGAATGACATCTCGACGTCGAGCTGGGTGAACTCCGGCTGGCGGTTCGCGCGGAGATCCTCGTCGCGAAAACAGCGCGCGATCTGGAAATATCGATCGAAGCCCGAAACCATCAGAAGCTGCTTGTAGAGCTGGGGAGACTGCGGCAGCGCGTAGAAATGACCCGGGTGCACCCGGCTGGCGACCAGGAAGTCGCGCGCGCCTTCGGGCGTGCTCCGTCCCAGGACGGGCGTCTCCACTTCGAGGAATCCAAGGTCCGACATGGTACGCCTCATGAGCTGCGCCAGGCGATGCCTTAGAATGAAGATCTCGTGCATCGCGGGCCGGCGCAGATCAAGGTATCGATAGGTCAGGCGCAGCTCCTCGTTGGGCTCGGGCCCGTGCATCTCGAATGGGGGCGTCGGTGTCGCGTTGTAAATGACCAGCTCCCGGGCCCGGACCTCGATCCCACCCGTCTTGAGCCTGGGGTTCTCTTTGCCCGCCAGCCGCGGTGCAACTGTCCCCTTGATGCCCACGACGTATTCGTTGCGGAGCTCGTGGGCCCGAGCCTGGAGGTCGTGGCCGGCCTCGGGCTCGAAGACGACCTGCGTGATCCCGTACCGGTCGCGGAGATCGATGAATACCAGCCCACCGAAGTCGCGCCACGCATCGACCCAGCCGTTCAGTACAACCGCCCGGCCAACGTCGGACGTCATCAATTCGCCGCAAGTATGCGTTCGTTTCAGCAACATGGGGAAATCGCTAAGCCAATAGGAAATAAGCAGATAGACACCGCGACAAACGATCGCGATCGTTTTCGATCGCCAAGTCGGCCCCGCAAACTTACGATACCCCCGCCGTTTGAAAACCGTCAAGCACTCGAAGTTCCAGACATGGCGTCATGGCGTCTGTCGGTCGGGTTCGTCGCGACCGGGGATTGCTCTGGATTATGATCGAGTTCTGTGCGCGGATCGGTCGAGTGCGCCTCTTGTGGGAAACGCGACGCGAATGAAGTTCGATAGGGCACGGGCGAAGACGATCTTCGAGGAGCTGGGAGATTCACGGTTCTCGGGGCCAGACGGCGAAACCCGCGTCGCGGACTTCGTCGTTACGCAGTTCGAGGCCGTGGGCTGTAAGGTCGAGCGACGGGAGGTGCTCGGTTCGCCCTGGCCAGGGCGCCTGGCGATCTGGGTCTGGTGGCTAGGCGTCGGCGGCGGGATCACCGCGGTCTCCGTCGCGTTTGCGCTGGTGCAGACGGCTCCGTTTTCGGTGTTGGCGGCACTCGCGGCGTTCATTTTTGCGAGTGGCTCGTGGCTCCACGGCGTGAACTCTCACCGCATTCGTTTGGGCTCCCGACGAGAACCGCTAGGAAGCGCTCCGCTCGTCATCGCTTCCTCTGATGGCGATCCGTCGGCTCCGGTACGAGTGGTTTTTCAGGTCATTCTGGGAAACCTCGCAACGGATTCTCTACGAACGTCTCGCGCGCACCGATTACTGATGTTCTCTTTGGTTGGCGGCTTATGCTTCTTCGGTGCGCTTTCGGCGACCGCGAAAACCGGCGCACCGCGGTACTTTCCATTTTTCCTAGCGGTCGCTACGGCATTTTTGGCACTTGCCTGGGTTGCCATTCTCTGGATCCTCTCCTTTGAATATCGGACATTTCGATCGACGGAAGCGATGAATCAACCCGATCGCCCCGGCCTTGCGGTGCTGATGGAAATGGTCCGGAACTGGCCGCGAGGCGGCCCGAAGCGGATCGAGGCACTCTTCGTGGCCGCCGGAGGCCAGCGTCTCGACTACGCCGGTTCCCGGGAGGTCCTACGTCTGCTTGAATCGCGATGGTCGTCCAAGCCGACGCTCTTGCTGCTTTTCGTCGCTCCCGGCGCTGGTGACAAGCTACTCCTATGTGCGAGTGAGATCGCGTCTTCAGGGACCGAAGAACTTGCGCTCGACGCGGCGCGGAGCCTCTGGATCCCATTTCGCAGACTCGACTATCGAGATCTGTCACCGCACTGGCCGTTCGAGCAACTCAAGCCGACGATCGCTCTTGTGGGCTCGGATCCGAGCGCATTCTGCGACAATTCGGTCGATCCCCAAGCCTTGCACCGAGCGGCACAACTGGCGACCGAGATCGCAATTCGCTGGGCCAAGAAACAATCGGGTTCTCGAACTTGATTCGGCCTCAGGATTTCGGACTTGCGTGCTGCTTGCACTGTCTGAACCTCAATGAGCAAGCAAAGTTACGTCATCCGCTTGTGCCAGAGCAGGGAAGTTCGCTCAAATCGCAATCGGTTTTCCGTCTGAGTGCGCGATGAAATGGCAATAACATGAGGGGCAGGATCCTGGTCCATCTGTTTAGCGGGAGCGTGGACGTGACGAGTGGCGAGTCAGTGACGCGCTGGGTGCATGGGGCCAAGGCCGGAAACGACGCCGACATTCAGCTCCTCTGGAACCGGTATTTTTCGCGACTGGTCCGGCTGGCCGGCAGCAAGCTGCCCGGCCATTGCCGCCGCACGTTTGACGAGGAAGACGTCGCTCTGTGCGCTTTTCAGAGCTTTTGCGACCGCGCCGCTCGGGGGGAATTCCCGCAGTTGAGCGGGCGGGACGACCTCTGGCGGCTGTTGGCCACGCTCACGGTGCGGAAGGCGGCCGTCATGATGCGGCACCACGGGCGCCACGAGCGCGGCGGGGGCCGCGTTCTCGGGGAGTCCGCCTTCGGGCTTCCACACGACGACTCCGCGACCGGCGAAGGTTTGGCCGAAATACTCAGCCGGGAGCCGAGCCCTGACGAAGCGGCTCGCTTTTCCGATTTTTTCGATCACCTGATCGACAAGCTAGAAGACTCCACGCTCAAGATAGTCGCTCTCCGCAAGCTGAGAGGAAATACAGCCCAGGAGATCGCGGCAGCGCTCGGGACTTCCACAAGGACCGTCGACCGCAAGCTCCGGCTGATCCGCGCACTCTGGGAGGAAGAGGCCGCTCGATGAAACGGCGGTCAACTACGACGTGCGCCGGGCGCGGGGTCCTGGCGGGAGCGGCGGGGGGTCAGTTGAGGGGTCAGCGGAGCGATACTCATTCTTGATCCAGGAACGAAACCGCTCGGCCGAGTGCGCGAGCTGATTGGCCTTGAGCCAGGCTCCGTATTCGGTCAAAGGCTCGTGCAGGTGCTCTGTTCCGAAGGCAGGAATGTGGCCAAACTCGATGGAGAACGCACCAATCGCTTGCTCGGGCGGCTCATTGCGTCGCACCATCAGGTAAAGAGCTGAGGCGAGACCCGTACGGTCAGCACCGGACTTGCAATGAATCAAGAGAGGGTAATTGCAGCGTTCGAGAAGGTCGATCAAGCGCAGGAGCTCGCGCCGTGTAGGCCTGCGGGTCGCGCTCAGCGGTAAATCGTAGTAGGTCGCGCCACTCGCCCGGGCAGTCTGCACTTCCTCTTCATACCACCAATCCGCATTGCTCCCTCCGCGAAGGTTGAGAATCGACCTGATTCCGTGATCCCGAATCCAGTGGGCGAGCTGGCTGGTGGGCTGGGCTGAACGCATCACTTTCCCCGGATCGACTACACCCAAGTTCCCGTCAAACCAGGGGCGGCGGAACACCCAAGCGATCGCGATCGCGCAGACGAGCACCAACATGGCCGCTGTCTTCGCGGGTCGGATTCCAGGCCGCGGAATCCGGGCGCCTGTCCAGCCGATCGGTTTCCAGGTCAAAGTCGACGCCAACGAGACATCCTTTCGGTCACGATCGTCGAAAAATAACCGTAACTCGGTTGCCAGTCCACCGCGATTCCATCGAGAAGGCGTCTTGCTGACGCCCAAGGAGTCAACCGCTGCGAATCCGACATTCCGCCGATCAAGCGGCCAGAGGCCGGTTCCTCCCGCTCGTTCCGGGTGAAACCGGCCTCTCAAACGTTTCGCGACGATTCCCGGCATCGACGCCCGATCGTCTCGATGATCGACGCGATCACGTCATCTCGCCCCGGGCTCCAGCGGGAGGTTGGTGATCGGTCCGCGAGCAGCCCCGGCGGCCCCGGTGGTCGCTGGCAGTCCCGCAAATTTGACAGCCCGGATGGTGAAGGCAGACTGAAGCGTCGAGCCGAGCACGGTCTGGAACGGAGCCGCCAGTCGATCCAGGAAGATCGTGAACCGCACGATCGGGTCTCTGTAGACGACGATCCGGTCGCCGGGCATGAGCTGGTAGTTGGTCGTCGCATCGCCGCCGCTGGTGATCGCCGCCAGGTTGACCGGCAATACCTGAGCACAACACGCACCTGGAGGCGCCGGACGCACGAGACGAATGTTCTGAGGAGCCGCCGTCGGCATCAGACCGCCGGCATAGTTGATCGCGTCAAGTACCGTCTCATTCCCCGTTATCGGATTGCGGCCCGTGATCAACACGTCGCCCAGCATGTAATAGTTCTTGCTGTTGTAAGCCGTCACGTCGACGAACACACGGTCGGTGTCTCTCGGATCGACCATTTCCGGTTTCCCGGTCTTGGGGTCGATCGCGGGCATGTCCGTGTTGGGGTCGATCTTGACCAGCCCCAGGATTTCATCGGTCAAGTATTTGCGGAGGTGAAGCACGATCTTCTCCTTGACCTCTGGCATCGTCAGTCCCGCGACGTACACCTCGCCATAGAAACCCAGCGAGATCTTGCCGTCGGGCCGGACGAGCCGCTCGCCGGAGATCGGCCGCCCCGCCAAGCCCTCAAGAACTTCGACCACCAAGAGGTCCGGCGGCTCCACAACGTAGTCCGGCATTGTCACCTTCTCGAATTCCCGGGGAATCCGTCCGTTCGCAATCTTCTCCTCGGGCGTACGAACCGTCTGACAGCCGCAGGCAACACACCATGCCAGAAGAGCCAGCCAGCCGGCCCGTCGGTAGACATTCCTTGAAGTAACCATGCAAATCTTCCTCCCGGCACTCCGACATCGACCGAACCGGCGCTCAGAGAAACGAAGCGCACACCACGGCCGGAGACGATTGGCGTCCGTCAAGCACCCGACCGAACCCCGGCTTGCCGCCCGTCTTTTTCGCGTCTGTACGAGGTGGCCAACCCGCTTTCGCCCGGATCGGTCTTGACACGAGATACAATCGGCATAATCGCTGGTTCGCTCAAATCGAAAATAGGCGGAACTCACTTATCGCGTAGCTTGCGGGAAGTAGCGAGGCTGCCGGTTGTAGTAACTTTGAGGATAACGGCTGACTGGAGCGGTTCGATTGAAATATCGAGCCGCCAATCCGCCCGGACGGGCTGAGCTTCCTTGTGGCCTCACAGCCGCGTTTTGAGCCGTCCGACCCCTCGATTGCCCGCCCATTCCGGGCCGGACTCCGCTCAATTGGCCGGACCCGATTCCACCCAGCATATGCTGAGACTGTCCCGCAAGCATCATCAGGCCAGCCTGTCGTTGCGTGATCGGGTACGGACTGCCATACAGCATGGGAGCGGCAAGTGGATTGGCGAAGATGTTGTTGGACGGACCCACCGTGCCCATCCCCCCGCTGGTTTGAGCCTTCATATTGAGCGCAGCGGCGTCCGTCGGGCTCAGTGATGCTGATCCGAACATGCCGTAGGGAAGCGGCATGAAGCCCATACCTGAATTCATCCCCATATTCATACCCATACCCATTCCCATACCCATGCCGGTGCCCATTCCCATACCCATGCCGGTGCCCAACCCCATGCCCGTCGTGTTCGACGTCGGAGACCCCGATATCGCGGTGCCTTGCGCCTTTGCCTCGGGTAGTGCAACGAGCACCCCGGCCGCGCACGCGGCCGCGGCCAGAATCAGTCGATTCCGGATTCCTTCCATGACGATTCCCTCCTCCGCGAAAATGAGACGCCACGGCGTGTTCACGAGCGGCCAACCTTGGGCGCGACCAATTATCGTCTCGGTCGTCCCGTCCGGTTAACGATCGCTTATCCGAACTCTTCAAGGCAGGCCGAATTCAACCTTCGACGTGCACCACCACATCGCGCGTGCTCCAGGCAACCTCCCACGCTCAGCTCCCAATTCATACATTCGACTCCGTCTTTGCCGGAGAAACACTCAAAATCGCTTTCTTCCTTGAATACCCTCGATCCGTCATTTGTGTAAAACACGGAGATTTACTCTTTTTCCTAGTTTCCCTGAAGCGATCACCGGGATTGACCCGATCGAACGAGACAGGTCGCATGAGGAAAGGGGTTGCCTCCGCCCAAGGATTACGGAGGCGAACCAAGTCAACCGCGACGGGACGAGGCAAGGATGCGAACAATCTTCAGGAGGCGCGGCCAAGGATTGGTTCTGGCCGCGCTCGCTCTGATCGTCGGTTTACCGGAACGGGCCCAAGCCCAACAGACTGGGCTCTTTCCGCTGGCGCCGATCCGCAGACAACGGGTACCGTGCGACCAGCAGGACCCGACCTACAAGATCCACAAGTACCAGTACTTCGGTTATCATCCCACGTGCTGGCAACCGTTCCCGGCCGGATGGGGATGTCCCAGCCCGGAAGCGCCGAATAAGGCCGAAGCGTTCCGGAAACAGCCGTTCGATGCCGGCACCGGACTCAATGAGCCAGGCCCCGGCAATATGGGCCCGATGCCAGGCGAACCGGATTTGACCAGGCCCGAAGTGCCGCCTATTCCGGGGGGGCGCCCCTCGCCGTTCGAGACTCAACCGGGCGCCGGGAGGCCCGGTAATGTTCCGGCACCACCAGGAGGCGATACAGTCGTTCCGTCGCCTTTCGACCTCGAGAAGAAAGACGCCGCACCGGGTGCCACTCCCAATGCTCCGCGAGCCGGACAAGAACGCCCGGCGGCTCCTTCGGCAGGGGCAGATCCCCCGGAACTGACCGCGCCGACTGCGGCATCTGACCGGGTCACTAGAGAGCGAAACGTCCGTGCCGACGCCAATCAAGAGGTTGGTACCCGCGATGAGGACGGTCCGTTGCTCGCGCTGCCGAGCATCACGGTGCCGCCCGTCGATGATTCTGGGTCTGTGTTCGGAGCGCAACCGGCCCAGCCAGCCGCCACGACCGCCGACTCGGGTCCAAATCCAGCGGCAACTTCGCCGGCCCCTCGCCGCGGTTTCTTGAGTGGCCTGTTCAACAACCTGGGCTGGAACTGGACGCGTCGCTAGGCCGCAGATCCACGCAGGGGAAGAGATTTGGCCACGGTTGGATACAGATAATACCGTCTGTGTTCATCCGTGGCTATCATTCTCTTCTCTGGCTCGTCGCACCACGGCTGTGGCCAGCCGGCCTTGATCCTGTCACAATCGAGGTGTGTGCCCGGTCGAAGTTCATTTGCTCGATCGATCACCTTTCTGTCGGATTCGACCTCTCGAGTACGACAGCGAGATCCTGTTCCCTTGCCGCCCGCTGAACCAACCGCCATGACGCGACCCTCTCATCTCTATATTGCCCTGGCGATTGGCCTCGTCGTGATTGGCGGTGTTGCCGCCTGGCTCTTCAATTCTGTGGCCGAGCTCCACGACCGTTTTGCGGGCCATTCGCGAGCGCTGGGAATCGCGTTCCTGATCCTGATGCTCTTGCTGCTCGCGATCGGCACATTCTGGGTGGGCCGATTTGTCTGGATGTCGCGGTCGGGCGACCGCGCGAGAGCCCACGCGCCGGACGATATGGTTCAAGCCGCGGTTGTTCAGGCCGAACAGGCCGAGGCGGTGATCCGGCAACTCGGGGACGAGTCGGCCCGGGCCCGGTTGAACCGCGAATTGAACGAGATCAAAGCTGGTGAGCGCCGGCGCGAATTTCACGTTGTGGTCTTTGGCACAAGTTCGGCCGGCAAGACGTCGCTGGTGAATGCGCTCTTGGGTCGCGAGGTGGGCAGGACCGAGGCCACCATGGGAACGACCAGGGAGGCCGAGAACCACACGTACGCGCTCGAGGGAGTCGAAGGCGCCGTCTTCCTGACCGACACCCCCGGATTGTCGGAGATGGGGGCGGAGGGCTCGGCCCGCGAGCAGGAGGCTCGCGAGCTGGCGGCCCGCGCCGACCTCCTGGTGTTCGTGCTCGACCACGACCTGATCCGCACTGAGTTCGAGCCGCTGTCGGCACTTGCCCGCCAGGGGAAACGTTCGATCGTCGTTCTCAACAAAACCGATCGGTTCACCGATTCTGATTGTGCGGCAATCTTGGCCAAGCTCCGGGAACGCCTCCGCGGGCTGGTTGCTGCCGAGGACGTCGTCGCCGGTGCCGCTGCACCCCGGCCAATGGCCGTCCGCTCGCAACAGCCGGACGGCTCGATTGCGACGCACCTCGAGGCCCAGGCTCCCGATCTCAAGGCCCTCCATGACCGGATCGCACGCATCCTCGACCGGGACGGCGATTCGCTCCGCGCGGGCAATCTCCTGCTCCGCGCCCATTTGCTCAGTCGGAAAGCCCAGGACCAGCTCTCCGTCGAGCGCGACGCCAGGGCCAGGGACTTGATCGAGCGGTTTCAGTGGATCACCGCCGGGACCGTATTCGCCAATCCCTTTCCCGCCCTCGAGCTTGTGGCCAACGGGGCAGTCCAGTTCCAAATGATCTCCGAGCTTGCCAGCGTCTACGGCGTCCAGATTTCGACATCGCACGTACGGATGATCGGCGGCCAGATGATCCAGGTCTTGCTCAAGCTCGGCTTGGTGGAGACGGCGACGTCGCTCGTCGCAGGCATCTTCAAGTCGTCGTTTGTCGGCTACGCGGCCGCGGGGGCAGTGCAGGGGGTGTCGATGGCTTACCTGACTCATGTTTCGGGAGAGGCCTTCGCTGAGTACTTCCGCCGCGGCCAGGCTTGGGGCGATGGCGGAATGCAGGCCGCCTTGATCCGCCAGTTCGACCTCACCAGCCGCGTCGACTTCCTCCAGGAATTCGCCAAGCAGGCGCTCCAGAAAGTGTCGACCCGGGTCCTTCAGGGATCCGCCAGGAGCCCCGAGCAACCGGCGCCCAAGCCCTGAACGTCCGCGGAGAACACCACCATGCCGGCACCACGTGAAAGCATCCCCCGGCTTTTCCCCATGCCCGATCAGACGATCACTGGAGTCGGCCGTGCCTTGCGAGCGGGGCGCACCACCGCCGTCCGGATTCTGGAGGGATGTTTTGAGCGAATCGACCACTGGGAGCCGAGGGTTCACGCCTGGGTTGTGCTCGACCGCGAGCGGGCAATGGATCGAGCGCGCGAGCTCGACGACGAGCTGAAAAGCGGCAATGATCGTGGCCCGCTTCATGGGATTCCCATCGGCATCAAAGACATCATCGACGTGGCCGGTTTGCCGACCGCCTGCGGATCGAAGCGTTGGGCCGACAAGGTCGCTGACTCGGACGCCAGCGTCGTTGCCGATCTCCGCGAGGCCGGGGCCGTGATCATGGGCAAAACGGTCACGACACCATACGCGTGGATCGATCCGCCCATCACCCGCAATCCCTGGAACGTCGAGCGCACGCCGGGGGGTTCGTCGAGCGGCTCGGCCGCTGCCGTGGCCGCCGGCATGTGCTTGGGAGCGATCGGAACGCAGACCGGCGGCTCGATCACCCGGCCGGCTTCCTTTTGCGGCGTCGCCGGCATGAAGCCGACATACAGCCTCGTCGACGGCATGGGAGTTCTTCCATTCGCACCGAGCCTCGATCACGTCGGGCCGATCGGACGGTCCGTGGCCGACCTGCAAGTCTTGTATGACGCCATTAGCCGTGATCGCCGGTCTCGAAGACGGGGACCTTCGATCCCGGTCGAGAAAGAGAAGCCTCTTCGGATCGGGAGGATCCGCGGATTCTTCGATCAACGAGCCGATCGGGTGATCGTGCCGGTGCTCGAACGAGCGATCCGCACCCTCGCCGCGCGTGGGGCCGACGTCGTCGATCTTCCTGATCCGGTCGAATTCGAGCAGATCATCGCCGACCATCGACGCGTGATGGCCGCCGAGGCCGCCGGAACTCACTCGCTTGCGCTCGATGAACATCCTGACGATTTTCCACCCCAGATTCGGAACTTAATTATCGAGGGACGCGGCTTGATGGCCCTCACCTACCTGAACGCCATGAATCGCCAGCCCGCGCAGCGCTTGATCCAGTTGGCGCTCAAGGGCAACGAACTCGACGCCCTCATCACTCCTGCGACGGTTGGTACCGCCCCTGACCCGTCGACAACCGGCGATCCGGCGTTCAACTCACCCTGGAGCTACATCCGATTTCCCACCGTGTCGTTCCCGATCGGCCTCGCAACCGATGGCTTGCCCGTCGCTATCCAGCTCATCGGCTCGTGGTTCGGCGGACGTAAGCTCCTGCAAGTGGCCTCCTGGTGTGAACAGACGATCCAAAACGGGGACGGTGAAAGGCTCATTCCATGATCGATCCCGAGTTGAACGAGCTGCTCGACGTGCTGGAAAAGGACACCGGTCCCAAGGACGAGGCCGTCGAACGCGCCCGGGAAAGCCTCGAAGCCACCCTGGCCAGCCTCAAACTCACCCCTGAGGAAGAGACAGCCCTGGCCATCGAGTTAACCCAGCTTCGCGAGCTCGGCCAGAAGCTCGACGAGTCCACGATCGAGATCGCCGCCTTCGGCATGGTCAGCCGGGGCAAGTCCTCCGTGCTCAACGCCTTGATGGGTAAGGATGTCTTCAAAGTTGGCGTAACCCACGGAACCACCGTGGAACGAGCTGCTCAGCGGTGGCAGCACGACTCGGCCGGCCGGCCTGGACTCGAAGGTGCCCGCCTGGTCGTCGTCGATACCCCCGGCATCGACGAGGTCGGCGGCGAGGTCCGCGAAGCACTGGCCCGCGATGTCGCCCGCCACACTGACCTGATCCTGTTCGTCGTTTCCGGCGACATGCAGCGCCGCGAGGTCGAAGCCCTCTCCGAATTGCGCGAAGCACAGAAGCCAATCATCCTGGTCTTCAACCAGGTCGACCGTTACCCGGAGCTCGATCGCGACCAGATCTACAACAAGATCAAGGACGAGCGTGTCAAACACCTCCTCCGGCCCGAAGACGTCGTCATGACGGCCGCCCGGCCCGACGCCTACAAGGTCAAGATCCAGCTTCCCGACGGATCAACGCAGCTACAGTGGGAACGCCCCGCACCGCTAATCGAGCCGCTCAAGGCCCGCATCCTCGACGTCCTCGAGCGCAACGGCAAAGCGCTGGTGGCCTTGAACACCCTCTTGATCGCCGGCGATCTGCACTCGGAGATCGTCGCACGGAAGGTCCGCATTCGTGACGACGCCGCCAACCGGCTCATCTGGAACTTTTCCCTCGCCACGGGAGCCGCCGTGGCCTTGAATCCAATACCTCTGGCCGACATCGCCGGCGGGCTCGCGATTGACGTGGGCATGATCGTCGCTCTCAGCAATGTTTATGGGATCCCGCTCACGCGCCGCACCGCCATCAGCCTGGTCCGCGACATGATGCTGGCCCTGGGGGCGATGGGCGCCGTCGGCGTTGCCGGCAGGCTCATCGGCAGCGGCATCAGATCGTCCCTGGCCGGTCTCACCATCCTGAGCGGCGGCCTTGCTGCACCACTGACTGCCCTCGGATATGGCGTCTTCAGCCTGGCCCAGGCCGCCACGGCCGCATCGACATCCTACGTCCTGGGCCAGGGGGCCAAGACTTACCTCCGCCAGGGATGCCAGTGGGGACCCAGAGGTATCAAGACCGTCATCCAGCAGATCCTCACCGAGGCCAAGGCCGATTCGATCATCGACCGCCTGCGCGATGACCTCAAGAAACGCCTGAAGGCTGATTTCAAGCCCTGAAAAACTTCTGACTGCCAAGAGATTGAACCTCGATGACCAAGATGAGGATCGCGCTGATCTCAACTGCGATCACGGCCGTTCTGATCGCCGGGTTGGCATACGAAATCGTGACGACCCAGCCCGTGCGCGGCGCGGTTCGCACGTGCTCCGAGCTTTTCACCATCGCCAACCGCCCCGGCCTCACGGATCGAGAGCGGCTCGATGCTGCACGATCGTTGTGCTCGAAGCACTACCTGGAAACGCACACCCTGGCCGTCGCCAAAGGGGAGGGGTTGGTGGGGATTCCGCGCAATATCAACAAGAATTTTCAGGCCTGGCGCGAAGGACCGAATGTCTGGATCTGCCCCACGAACCGGATCGGCCCCGTTTACCAGTTCATCTACGAAACCGGGCGCTGGCGCTTCGACGGCCTGGTCGGGCTGCTCCGCGCTCGGGGTGAAATTGTCCGGACGACGGAGTTGCCCGATGTGCCCGTCGAATGAATGCGACCAGGCGTTTCCCCCCGTTGCGAAGGGGCGCTCCTAATTCATGACCGGTTAGCGACGCGGCCATCGAATGGCCCGTCCCTCACGGCAGCTTGAGGATGTACGCCTTGTTATCCGAGGCCGCCACCGCGATTTGCTTACCATCGGGGCTCCACGCGAGGCCATAAGTCATCGTGTACGGCGCGATGTGCTGGTGAAACAGCGGTTTGGCTCCCGCCACGTCCCAAACGTACAGGTTGCCGCCGTAGCCGACGGATGCCAGCCGGCTGCCGTCCGGGCTATATGCCATCGAATAGATGTCGTCGGGATGTCCGTCAAGCTTGTGCAGCTCCTTGCCGTCGGCGACGTTCCAGATCCGGATGGTCTTGTCGACCGAGCCCGAGGCCAGCTTCGTTCCATCAGGGTGGAACGACAGCGCATAGATCGGTGCTCCGTGGCCCTGGCTCTTGCGCAGTTCCTTGCCATCAGCGACGTTCCAGTACTTGATCAGCTTGTCGTCACCTCCGGTGGCGAGCAGATCGCCTTTGGGGTTGAAGGCAACCGCGTAGGCGACCTTTTCGTGGGCATTGATCGACCGCACCTGCGCAGCCTTTTCAACGTCCCAGATCCGGACCGTCTTGTCGGCCGCGGCCGTGGCGACGAGCTTGCCATTCGGGCTCCAGACCACGTTGTAAATCTGGGCCGTATGGCCAGACAGTGTTTTCGGGCCCGCTGCCCGCGGTACAGACCACAATGCGACGACCTTGTCGGCCGAACCAGCCAGCACGGTGGCCGAGTCGGGTGCAAATACGATCGCTGTTACTGCGGCCGTTCCGCTCTGATAGCTCGCCACCTCGGACTTCGCCGGGTCGGTGACGGCCAGGCTGTAGATCTTGACGATGCCATTGGCGAGGCCCGCACACGCCGCGGCGTTGTTGGCCGCGGCGCCCACGGCCGTCACCGCCGCCGGCAAGGCCGGCGTCGTCATCACCGGCTTGCCGTCCGCGGCGTTCCAGAGGCGAAGCGTCTTGTCGTCCGACCCCGAGATCACGGTCTTCCCGTCCTTCGTCACGGCCAAGGCCTTGACGGCGCCGGTATGACCGACCATCGTGCGAATGACATTACCGTGATCGACGTCAAAGGCTTTGACCGTCTTGTCCGCCCCCGCCGTGAAAAGCTGGGTTCCCTTGGGGTGGACGGCCAGGCTCGAGATCAGGCCTTGATGTCCGGCGAACACGCGCACCGCGGCCGGTACCCAGATCCGGACCGCGTTGTCACCACCGACCGAGACAAGCGACTTGTTGTCCGGCAGCATCGCGACTCCGACGATGGCCGCCTTGTGATCCGACAGTCGCTGTAGCTCGCGGCCGCTCGCGGCCTCCCAGAATCGCACGGATTGATCGGCCGAGCCGGTCGCCGCGCGGGAACCATCGTCCGAAAGGAACACGCTCCCCACGGGCCCAGCATGGCCTGCCAAGGTCGCCATCGTTTTGCCGTCGGCGACGTTCCACACCCGCCCGGACTTATCCGCCGAGCCGGTCAAGAGCCTGGTGCCGTCACGACTGACATTCAAGCTGAGCACGGCATCGCCGTGACCCGTGAAGTCCCGCACGGACTTGCCCTGGTTGATGTCCCAGAGCTTGGCCGTCTTGTCGGCGGAGGCCGAGAACAACAGATTCCCGTCCTTGGGCGAGTAAGCGAGAGCGTGAATCCGCCCCTGGTGCCCTTTCAGCTCCTTGATCGTCTTTCCGTCGCCTGCGCTCACCACGCGGATCGTCTTGTCCTCACCCGCCACCGCCAGTTGGGCACCGTCTCCCCGAAGCGCGAGAGCCGAGAGCGGCGCGGGCAGGCCGTCGATCTTTTTGATTTCCTTGCCATCCCCGGTCTGGAAGATCCGCACGGTCTTGTTGGCCAGCGCGGCGGCGATCTTGGAGCCATCCTGGCTGAACGACACTGCGAACACGGGTTCACCGGTATTGATCTCCTTGATCGATTTCCCATCGGCCGGGTTCCAGATGCGGATGATCTTATCGGCGCCGGCAGTCGCCAGCTTGGTGCGATCGGGGCTGATCGCAAACGTGCCGATGGGTCCCTTGGCATCGAACCGCCGAGGTGCCGTGATTGGAAGCTGCCAGAGTCGCGCCAGTCCATCGGATCCTGCCGAAGCGAGTTGCTGGTTATTGGGCATGTACGCCAGTGCCAGAACCGCGTCGGACGGCGCTTCAATCAGGCCGTCGGGGCTGAAATCATTTTTCCAGAGGCGGATCGTATGCGCCTTGTCGCCGGTGGCGATCTGGGCTCCGTCACCGCGCCACGAGGCGGCTTGCACGTCGCCGGAATGTCCTTCGAGCTCCTTGACGGCCGCGCCGGTGGCAAGGTCCCAGATCTTGACGGACCTGCCCGCTGCCGCTGCGAATTGCTTGCCGTCGGGTTTGACGGCGAGGGCCTCGAGCGCGGCGGGATGACCAGTGAATTTCTTGAGCGGAAGAGTGACCGGCCAATCCCAGATCTTGGCCGAGTTATCCTGGCTCCCCGACAGAATATGTTTACCGTCAGGCGCGATCGCGACGGCGAGGACCAGCTTGCTATGACCTTCGAGCTTCTGGATTTCCTTGCGGGTCGCGGCGTCCCACACGCGGACCGTGTTGTCGAACCCGGCAGTCGCGATGCTCTTTCCGTCGGGGCTCCAGGCAACTGCGTAAACCGGGTTTGTATGTCCATCGAGGGTTCCGACGACGGCCGCCTGCTGGGCGACGGCGATGCTCGCGGTCAGGATCGCGGTCAGGAATAAGGCCAGAAGGCGCGGGTATCGTTTCGTGAGTTGACCCATGTTGTATTCCTCTCAACGGGGTGACATCAGGTGGGAGGGTGAAGGCGAGGTACGAGAGCCGGAACCGCGGCACGGCTCTCCGCGACCGGATCCCTTCCCGGGCGGGTTCGTCGAGGACTCAGCCGAGGATCCGGCTGTTCGGATTCGACAATTGCTTAACATAGACGCCGAGTGGCGGCACCGCAACGGGCAGATTCTCGATTTTCGCTTGGGGATTTTGTGCGCAGACGCGACCGTTCAATCCAAAATCGATGATCCCGAGGGAGGAAGTCGCTTTCTGGCGACGTGTTCGGTGGCATTGAAAATGGGCTGCATGAGCGATATGATGTCGAGGTCCGAGGATACGGCGAAGGGAGCTGGACGCGAGTGGTGATCGACGTTCCTGTCTGTCCTTGGTTTTTGGAGTCTCGGGGGATTAGCTCAGTTGGGAGAGCGCTTGCATGGCATGCAAGAGGTCAGGGGTTCAAGTCCCCTATCCTCCACTTTGCAACTCATTAGACGCCAGCGATTTACATCGATAGATAGGCGTTGTTACCTACATGTCATTGTCCGTTGTGACTCCAAAACTCGGCGAGAACCGTACCTAACTCGTTGCCGGACAAGCCTTTTGCCGCGACTCCAAATCCAAGGCTTGCCTGATCGCCAGTTCATCGGCCTGGGTGATCCGCGACTTGCCGTTGAGCTTTCGCCAGATGGTGCTGTGATGCCAGCCAAGGAGATGGGCGAGCCGTGTTTGGCCGCCCGTGCCACGCTGGTCGTTGAGCGAATTGCAGATGGTCACTAGGTCAGCGCGGGTCATCGCCAGATCAGCTTCTCGCCAGAGAACTCTTCCAGCGCCCGCATGCCGGTTTCCATCTCCGAATTTTGCCAGAAATGCTTGACGAAGGTTCGTGGCTCGTTGAGATGATGAGCATTGGCCCGAATGAATTTGAGAGCTTCCTTTTCAGTGAGAAAGACCGCCTTGTCTTCCCACTCGCCACGGACACAGAATGGGCCTTGTTCATGCCATGAGTCGTAGGTCTCGGTTGGATTCTCCCAATCTTGCGACTCGCGCCATTCTTCCAACGTCCAGAGTCTTCCATTGTAGGCCACGACTTCCTTCTCGCCGTCGTGGACGGTATCGACCCACCGCTTGCTCTGGACGGCGAAGTAATAGGGGCTGGCCGTCGCGCGATTATTCTGGGCGTTGATCTCGCGGATGAGGGCGGCAACGCGTTCCTTCAGCGGCTGCAGGACGAGTTCGACGACTTCCTCGTGAAGTCTGCCGCCGAAGTTTGCCTGGCGACAAATCTCTTCAGCCTTGGCCCTTGGATATAGGCCAGCTTCCTCCTCGTTACTCGTGTATTCCTGGGAGCTCGCCCTCCACCAGGCGTCGTGCTCGAACGACCAGATTCTGACCATCTCCGACATACTATCCCCATCTCTCATCCGGGCATCATCGCCCGTGCAGATGGAGGCTATTGCAGATTGCAATAACATTCAAGAATTATTTATTTCATGGCGCAATAAAAAACCCGGGCTTGGGGCCAAGGCGTCATTGGGAGACCGTGTGAGCGATCGCCTGACGATCCGGAGGCCGGAGATCGGCGCAGCCAGTGCCATCGGAATTAAGACATGGCAGTCGTTTTTCACCTGGGTTCGGGTGGGTCTGACGAAACCGGAAGCCACGGGTGGCTGGCTGCGTATTCGTATTTCAGATTGAGTGCTTTGTGGTAGTCGGTGAGCACGCGATGCCTTTCGATGCCAGGACTCGCCGCCCCTTGCATCACCAATCCCTGCACGGTGAGGCGGTTGACTATCTCCCGCTGTCGGTGCTCCCGCGCCACTGCGCGGAATCTTTGCGTCCGCTGGCCCATTCGCAGAAGACCTGCAAGACTCCCGAACGCGATTCCCAGAACCGCTACTGCGATCATCAAGGTTCGGAGACGGAACTTCGGAACGCGCACAGATCGATCTCCGGTAGGTTTCGTTCGATCTTACCTCAGAGCGCGCGGTTTGCGAAGATCTTGGGGTCCGCACGGAAGGGTCGAAGCAGGCGCTACCCCCGAGCCGGCCTGCTCACCAGAATGAGGTACGAGTGGGTTGCGCGGCGTCCTAAAACCAGGGGGCGATTTGTATCTTTGAGTGTAGAGGCGTTTGTACGAAGTTTGGAGAACACCAAATGTATTCGGCCGCTTTGACTTCAGCTTCTGGGCTAAGGCCCTTGAGATACTCAAGCGCGTCATTCACAGTGAACTTTTTATTGACTTTCGATCGGAAGTTGCTTGCCAGCGCGGTCCAAACCACGGCATCAATCTTCTTTGCCGAAGCCCAGTCGTGGATTGCTTTCTGGCTAGGCGACTGATTGGCGTTCGTTGTCGTTGACGTCTGCAATCGGCCAATCCCATGCGGGTCGCATCCTTCCCTGCACCGAAGATCTGCTACCACATCGTCGAAGTGCTTTCTCCTGCTGATCGCGTAAGATAGCTCGCAGAGAAGGCCATTCACCTCGTCTATCACGAGAGTGAGAGCACGCAGCTGTTCCTGGCCAAAATAATTGCTGGCGTAATCTCAACCTCTGAGCAACATCTCCGATGTCGGTTTCGCGCCAACCAAAGTGCCCGCAACGACGCGAACGGACCAGAGAAGGGGCCACCGGTACTTCCACGGGGCGGTGGCATCTCCCATCGCTTATCTTGACCAACAACGTGTCAAAGATCGTGACCACTCTCAGCAGCCTACTTTCCGATACGCGTGAGAACTCGAGCTTGAGCTTGGGTCCATCAGATTGCCAATCGTCGTGCCATTTTTTGAACGAATCAGGATCGTCCCAGAGCAATGAACCCCAGCCGAGAATTGCCGTTGGCATGTGAGTTTTCTCTTGCGGTGGCCGTGTGTATGATAGTTGCCAATCGAGACAATCACCCGAACGAGTAGCGACATAACGCTTACACTCACGCACCCCAAAATCGGCGACCGGCGGAAGTCAGCCAGCTAACCGCCTCCCATCAACTTTCAAGATCATGTTTCTGCCGAGTTTTGGAGTCCGACTCCAAAACCCTGATAAATCATCGACAAACACGGGAAATCCTGATAATTCCTGGACCGCTCTCCGCCGAAGAATGCGGACGTAACCCTTGGTGAATCAACACGTTACAATAATCTCACTCTCTTGCATGGCATGCAAGAGGTCAGGGGTTCAAGTCCCCTATCCTCCATTATTGCGGCTTTGCCGCAGGAGAGCCGAAAAGATCGTGAGGAGAGCAAAAACCTGCTCTCGTGCGTCGACTCTGTAGTTACTCCTCTCGGAACCACCGTCTTTCGCTTCGCTCGTGTCTGGCTTCTTCCACGCCGGCTCAGCCGTAGACCTTCGACGCATGGACTCGCGGAAGGCTGGGCGTGATCACGCCGCCATGGGGCAAGGCGTCGCGAATTCCGCCGCGGAGCGCGTCGATCAAGTCTTCTTCCGGATGCCCATCGGCCGGGAAGTCCATCCACTGGCCGCCACGGCGCTGCCGGCAGTAGTTGGCGAACGCGTCCTTGAGCCGCAGGCATCGTGGGTGGATGATCAAACTGCCCGAGTCCAGGAGCAGCTCGATGGTGTCAAGCCCATCCAGCACCAGGTGCTGTGGCCACCGGGCGACGATCCGCGAGCCGAATTCCCGCTCATACTCGCCGTACGCGGCCGGGCCCAGTGACGACCGCGCCGACGCCGCCGGGTCGAGGCGGACCATGTCGATCCGGCCGCGACAGGGCAGCGTATCGCCCAGCATCCGGATGGCCCGGGCATTCTTCTGGCTCACGACATCGACGGCGAGGTACTCGCCAAACACCGTCACCCGCGGCCTTTCGGTTCCGGTATCCATGCGGACCTGGAAGAACACGGCCGCGGTATGGCGGGACGTGCCGGCATCGATGGCACACCGAACGTAGTAAGAGGGATGGAACTCGGCCTCGGTGGATACGTGCCGTTTCGGGTCGAAGCCGGTGAACCACACGCCCTCGGTCGTCTCCAGGAACTCGGCGTAGATCTCCTGCCGCCCGAGCCTGGTATTTTCATATAAGCTGACGATCTGATCGAGGAACTGCGCGTGGCAGGTGGGCCTGATTGGCGTAGGTGGTGTCGGTGGTCTGGACCGTGGTCGCCTCGCCCAGGATGCGTCTGAGCACGGCAACGCGGCGGGGCGTGGTCGTGATCAGAGCCTGCGGATTGCCGCCGGCGCGCAACGCGAGCATTGCCAGGTCCCAGGTGGACTCGGCGCGCTGCCAGCACGCCAGCTCGTCGGCCCAGAGGGTGTCGACGTTCAAGCCGCGGGCTCGCTCGGGCTCCTCGCCGCTCAAGCAGATCGCGCGGGCCCCATTGGGCCAGGTGACGCGCCGCTTGGAAGGCTCGAACCGAGGCCGCGCCCACGGCGACGCGACGGCCAGGAGCCCGGACGGGCCCTCGACCATCACGTCGCGAATGTCGTTGGCCGTGGGGGCGATCAGGCAGCCAAGCTTCATGGTGCCGTCCTCGACCCGGCGCTGGATCCAGGCAGCCCCGGCGCGCGTCTTGCCCGCCCCGCGGCCGGCGACGTACCCCCAGACTCGCCAGTCGCCCGCCGGGGGCCGTTGGGTTGCCCGGGCCCGCGGATGCACGCCGCATTCGCCCGGCGGCAGGCCGCACGGGCAGGACTCGGCGTACCATTCCCACGGCGCGCGGTCGCTCACCTCGGGACGAGCCGTCCCGAGGCAGGCCTTAAGCCGGTCGATTCGCGTTGGTAACCCGTTCACGGACTAACTCCTCGACTTCGACGACGCGCTGTTCGAGCCCCGAGAACTGCGAGACGGCCATCATGTCTTTCAACATGGCCCGGAGCGCACTCAATCGGACCGACTCCGACTCGGCAGTCCTGGCCAGCTTGGCGATCTCGTTGACCACCCAGGTGGAACTCTTGGCCATCCGGCCGATCGCCCGGTCGAGCGCGCGGCGGCGATAAGACTCGACGGCACGCCGGACCGACACTTCCTTTGCCCATCGGAAAGCCGTGCGCCTCGGGACTTCGTTGCGCGCGCGCCACGCGGCGACGGAAGTGCCCTGCGCAACCGCTAGGGCGAGCTGGGTTTTTGTGTTATTGGGCTGTTCTTCGGACATAGCACTAAGTGGCACTCGATGGCACTAATCCACCGAGGCTCCGTGTCGCCCCGCTCGCGGTTCTCAGCCCGGGGCCCAGGCTGGCCGGCACGCCCTCGAATGAGGGGCAAAAAATGGAAGGGAAAGGCTCGGTGAGAGCCGGGGGCTCTCAGCACGAGATCCTGAATCCGAAATGCTCGGATCTCCCCCTACTTAAGATTATGAGCGATGCTCGAAAAATGCCCACGTAAAATTGCAATCTTGCATGCACGAGACGGTCCGTTAAACTTTCGCTCATGAGCATTTAAGTTTTTTTCCAGAAAATTGTTGAGTGACATTAAGGATGACCGCTGCGCATGTGAAAGTTACATACGTTGATGGATCATGGGTGAGAGGCTGAAGGTGCGAGCCTTCCCCTCACGCCTGTGGCTAGGAGGGCCCTTTACTAGACCCCTGGCCTGTCGGAATGCCTGATCGCAGGCTCGCTCAACCACTACGAGCGGAAAAACCGGTCCGCCCGTGGTCCGCGAGGAGGGCGCGCTTCCGTACCGGATCGTCATCCGCGACCTGGGCGACCAGCACGTCGTCCGCACGCAGGTCTTCGAGCCCGGGGAGGAGCGCTGGTATCACCAGGGTGATTACTTCCCCAAGCGGTGCGATGCGCGAACATCGCGTCAGTCCGACGCCGAGGCGCTGCACAAGGCTTGGATTCGGCTCGATGAGCGGTTCCGGCACTCGCTGCGCATGGAGCCGCCGCCGGCCGGGAGGCTGGCCGAAGTTGCGGACAGCGCCGAATCGATCATCAACGCCCTTCTGCCCGATGACGAGGACGATTGCCGGGACCTCATCGATGACGACGACCAACTCCAGTCGGATATCGAGACGTTCGAGCAGGTCACCGGCAAAATGATCCAGCCCGAAAGTAACTCTCCTATCTCCGGTGCCGAGAACGAGCTGGAGGACATCAAGTGGTCGCTCTGAGCGGGCGAGTGCTTCGTCCTGGTCGCGCCGCGAGGGCTGCTCATGTCACCTTGCTGCGGGCGCGGAGATAGGTTCCTGCCCGCGTCCGGAAAGCGCGTCGGTGTCGTCGGACCGACGCGTCCAAAACCGGAAACAAAGATGACTGGCTGGGCCGCACGACTCCACTGGCCCGGGTGCCCACGGAGGGGAAGCCGGCTAAGAAAACGACCCGTTCGCGCCGGGGGCAGGCCGGCATCAATCTGTTGGGGTTCTGCGCGGAATCGTGTGGGTGATTCTCGGCCTCTCGGGTTCAGCAGACCTCTGCTTTCTCAGGGCGGAGCCCACTTCTCCCGCGGCCGGAACCCGCTGCGAAGGGCGGATGGGCCAACTCGAACGACCCCGGGACATCCGTAGGTTCCTCGGCTTCCTCCGCTTGGCCGGGGCGCGGGGTACTTTCCGTGACCCTCGGGCCGTGGTCATCGTGCTCCGCCGGCGCCGAAGGCGGCCCACGGGGAAGCGTGCGGGACCGCGCGGCGCGGCTTCCACGATCAACGACCGCGCCTCGTGCGAGACCTCTCTCGCGGCGACCGCCGGGTCCATCTCGAACGATCGGTTCGCCGGGTAGATCCCACGCCGACACTCTCCGTCACCTCAGGGGCCGGCCCAACTGCTTGACGACTTGACCTGCTCTGTCGAGAGTTTGCTCTACATATCTCTGGATTCGTACATCCAGGGAATCATCCTGCTGTTTCCTTTGGGCGACCTCAGTGTCGGACGGCAAGCGGTTTGATAAGTCGTTCTTCTTCCGTTCGCCGATAGTCTCCTGGAGGCGCGAGGTGGCTGCCTCGAGTCTCTTGATCATGTCCTCCTGCCGCTCCGCCATGGTGTCGTTAGGTATTTCCAGATAAATGCGCATGAAAAATCCTTTAATGCATCCGATGTAGGCATCCAGTATGGTGGCGAGCCGATAGGCGTCGATGCGGATCATCCTCTGCGCATCGCCGAGGATGCGGTCGGCGACGGTCGGGCATCCGCGCGGGGCGGCCTCGAGACCGAGGAAGGGGATCGGCGTACCCCTCTCGAGCACGGTAGTCCAGACCGACATAGCGATCGCCGAGAGCTTCCTCTGGAAGAACCACGTCATCCATCCCACGTGCCGTCGGCGGAGAGAAAGGATTTGGTCGGCACGGTTGAGGTACGAGCAGGCGTCCTGAACCAGGGACCTGACGCGGCGTAGCGGGAGTTCGCGGTCGCTCGCCTGGGCTTCGAACCGGCCCCTCAACTCCTTGCTGTTCCTCCGCCAAGCGTCGTTATCGAACCGCTCGCCTTCGTAGCATGCATTGAGTTCGCAGAATGCGGCCTCGATGGGTTCGTTCGAAAACCATGGGAGCCGGATCTCGTTCGCCTCGGTCAGCTTGACCTCGGCGCGGTGGAGCTCGATGATCGCCAAGTCGACGTTCAGGCGGCGGGGGTCGTAGAGACCGAGCGCGGCCTCAGAGTCGGCCAAGAGCACCATTGCCTCGTCCGGACGACCGAGCCGGCCTCGGCATAGCCCCTCGTGCATCAAGAGCCGGCTTTGGCACCAGAGGGCGAGGATGGTATCGTGCGAGTCCGGCGCGTGATCGTTCCACCGGATCGCTTCTACCACGCGCTTCGCGACCCCGATCCAGTCGATGATCCGCTCGTAGCGCCGCCGCAACTCCGAAAAACCCGTAACCCGGAGCCGGGTCCGATCGAAGATTGATCTTGCCTGTTTGATGAGCTTGGCTTTTTCGGCATTGGTCAGCACGTGCGGAGGCAACAAGCCCGGGAGTTGCTTCTTGAGGGCCGACACGGCCCCGGCCTGCGTACTGGGCAGCGTCGTCTCGCCCTCGTCCGCGAGGCGGTTTCCACCGGCGTCGAAGGTCCGGACGTGGAGCAAGCCGTTGTTGGCGATGCCGACGATGACGAGGTTGTTTGCCGAATCCGGTACTCCAGAGCCATCTCCCCAGGATATCAGTCGGAGGTCAAGCCGGAGCCGGGCGATCAAGCCGAGTTCCTGCATCTCCAGGGAAACGATCTGCTCCAGCAAACGGGCGACCTCGACCCGCAGCCGCTGCTGCTGGGCAACGACGTGTCCAAGGACTTGGGGCCGGCCCTCGCACGCCTTAGCCAAGTGCTGGAATAGCTCAAGAATCCTGTCCGACGGCTCGGGCGGGTCAGACGTGTTGTCCACGGCCCGTAGGGCGTAGTCGCGCAGGCGCTCTCCGATCGCCTCCCACTGATCGACGATCGTCCGAGCCTTCTCGGGCGTCTCGTCGGTGATCGACAGCGCCGCCCGCAGGAAGGATCGCCGGGCTGATACGTACGACCGGGAGGCGATCCCCAGCATCCCGTTCCAGCGCCACCACCTCATCCATTCGAGCCACGACTCGCCGAGGTCCGTTCGCTCCTGGCACGCGGAGGACTGGTCACTCGGCGAGGCCGATTCCGGTCCGCCCTCGGAACCCTGGCCCGCCATCTCGCGGAGCATTTTGTTAGTCGCTTGCCCCTTGGGATATTCCTTGACGTCTAGGCCGTCCCCCGAGAAGAGCGCCCGCAATTCCTGCTGGCGATTATAGGCCAGCCGATCCTCGCCGACCTCCCGAGCGATCGTCCGCATGGCCTCGGTGCAGCGGATCCTCAGCCGTCGAGTCGCCGCCAGTGCGGCCTCGGCGGTCGCTTTGGACAACTCGATGGCGAGGGCCGGCCGGATCTTTTCGTCGATCTGTTTGCACCGCTCGCTGCGCAGGTCCCCGAGTCGGCGGCAACTCCCGCGGGAATAGCCCTGGGTCTGGACGAGAAAGGCGTTGGCGTGCAGCAGGGAGGAAGCCCAGTCGATCCGGTCGGTGGCCGCCCTCATCAGGTCCAGCCCGGGTGCCTGCGGAACTGGCCGCATCGCCGATCGGATGAGCTCCTCCGCCGACCGGATGGCGTGATAGCTCGCCTCAAACACGGCCCCGGGGAACCGGGAAGCGGCGAGGATCCTACGATACCAATGAGCCAACTGCCAGTGAATCTCTGGCGCCTCCCTGTCGGGATCCCACTCCACGATGAGTGTCTGGAAATCGAGTTCCTGGACGTCCGTGGCGATTGCCGTGCCCCGGGCATCCAGGAGCTCCTTCCGGAAATCCTCCGGCCGGAATAAGGCCCGGCGGAGCGTCGTGCGGGTGCGGGAGTGGATCCAGACGAACCCGCCGGGCTTGCGGCGGACCAACCCGCGACCCTCCAACTCTTCGATCCATTGGGTCGCGCTGTCTTTTCCTTCCGCCCCCGGCGGCAGGGCCGCGCCCCCACAGGCTTCCGACCAGATGGTCGCGAGGTAGCGCCGTCCTCTGCAGCGAGATGAGCGCCTGGAGGAACTTCCTCCGCTGCTTACGGTCGTCCCTGCCGTGGCTCTGCTCTTTTGCCCAGCGCAGGACCTCGATGACGGATTTGACCTCCCGGACCTCCGCGCAGTCCGTGGTCAGCTCGACGAGCGAGGCCCCCAGGCCCTCTGCCAGGATCTGCTCGACAAGGACGGACTTCCGGGTCGCGCTCCTCTGACGGCACATCAGGATGACCGAGATGAGCGGCGATCTTGGCCCGCACAGCGCCGCGATGAACTGGAGGAAGCGAGGGCAGTTGTTGGACTCGTCATCACTCCTCAATCGACCCCCTTCGGAGGTCAGGTCGTCCAGCCAATCATTCGGTGGGAGCTCCTTCTGATCCGGCTGGCGCTCGTCGATGAGGTTCGTGCCCGGTGTCTCTCGGGCGTTGAGGAAGAAGACCCACTTCCTATTGGCGTCCTTGACCAAGCCGATGATCTCTTCGGCCTGAACCTGGGGGTGCTTGCGGACGTGCACGGGAAGGGGGCTGCTCTGCCCGGCCCGGTAATTCACGGCGTCGAGAAGCTGCTCGAAGAGATCGTCGGTGCTCCATACGTCGTTCATGTCAAGCCAGATGGCCACCTGCTCGACGCGGATCTGCTCGAATACCCTGGCGCAGGCCGTGGTGATCCCGGTGTTCGCTGACGCCGTTGCGCCGCCTCCCTCGACCGGGCGGCCCTTCTCTTGGACCGCTGAGGTGGCGACGATTAACTTGTGATACTGGTAGCCCCGGTCCTGGATCCGGTCGAGACGCTCCTTTACCGCTTTGCTGTACTCCTCGCCGGCCCTGCTGCGCTCCCGCGGCACGTCCGATCCTCCGGGGCTGACGACCCGTGGCATGGGTGGCATCGAGAGCCTTGAGGCGAAGGGGTAGATGATGCCTGAGGTGGGAATGCCGCGGCGGATCGTCTGATACAGCTCGGTGAACAAGAGCCCGTAATCGGGGTGCCTGAGGATCTGGAACGTCTCTGGCTCCAAGGCCGACTCCTGGGCAAACTTCTTGACCTCCACAAGGTCCCTGGGCGTGTAGCACAGCCAAAACACCTGGAATCCCTTCTTGAGGTGCCGACACGCGTGCTCGATGAAGGCCCGTGTTCGGCGCTCGGAGGCCGCCACCCCCATGACGAGAAGATGATTGCCGTGCTCGAATCTCTCGCTCGTCAGCGGCTGTCGGACGGGTGGCTGTCGGCCGGGTTCAGTTCGGCGGCTCGTGAGGGAGCCGCTCGGCAGGCCCTCGGCCAACCGGAGGCGCTCCCTGGGCAAGAGCAGGTACTCAAGGAAGCGCCAGCGGTCGGATTCTACCGGGAGAGCGTCGAGCGTGTAGTCCACCCGAAGCGAGTAGAGGTTGCCGTGCATCTTGATCAGCGACCTCTTCTCCTCCAATGCCGACCAGGGAGGGAGGCTGCTGGCCATGTGAACCTCGAAGACCGAGAGCGGATTCCTCATCTCCCGGAAGGCACTCTCCAGCAGGTCGTCGAAATTGGTTGTCAGGATGATGTCCAGGCGGAGGTGGGTTGCCAGTGTGGCGAGCATCCGGTGGCCGAGCGTGGGCTGGCGGCCGCTTATAGCTCGGCGGATGCCGCTGTCGATCACTTCGGCATCCGGGGCGTCCAGCGCCAGTCCGTACTCGACCTCCCCCTCGATTCCTTTGATCTCACGCACGATCCGCGACAGAAAGACCAATGCCCCGCGCCATTCAGCCAGGTCCCCCACCGCCTGCTGGAAGATCAGGGTCTCCGGGCTCCACGGCTGCTCCCGCCGTCGAGTGTGCTCGTTGCTGATCTGCCTCAGCCAATCGTCCCGGGTGAATTGGTTGCGGATGGTGAACGGCGGCCAATGGTCGGTCCGAGGATTCCACGGGCGTTTCCCCGGCTCGCCGACTCCCAGAGCCATGGCGATGCAGGCGTGCAGATAGTGGTGCAGCTCTGTGACGAGCGGCGTCCCCGACGGCGCCGACATCCCCGCTCCGATGAAGGGAACGAATCCATACCCGTGATCGAGGGCCTCGCGGATCCTCCCTATGAATTCCTGCGACGACTTGGTGTTGACTATCTCCTCGGGCTGATTGAAAACATGATAGCCCGGCTTTTCTCCTTCCTTGGTGGCCTCCGAATCCTGGGGGACCGCCGCGGCGCCGGACATGCTTGAAGGGCCCGCTCCACCATCCGTCGAGGCTCCGCCAGGGCTCCCGGGCGCAACCCAGCCCGACATTCCAGGCACGACCTCCCCGAGCTGCCGGCCGTCGAGCTTTGCCACCTCCATGGGCTCGCCCGGCGCGGGCCGGGACTCGTGACCGGCGATGCCTGGTCTCTCCCCACACCGTCCGTCCCCCTCCGCGATCGACCACCCCGCGCCGCTTCGTCGCCGCGCGTCGCCCGTTGCCGAGTCATCTCGATTCCTCCTCATCTATTACACAACCACATCCAAAAAACATATTGTACCTAGGCGCGAGACGACTCGGGAGTGGCGAGCGGGTAGTCCATGCGGTGGGGCTGACCCTCGTCCGCATCGTCGGCTCCCGACCTCGCGGCGGCGTGTCCGCAGGTAATCGTTCACGAGTCGAAGGTGACACGCGTAGAGAAAGAAGGGATGAGATTCAATCCAGCCGGCCTCGGGCCATGTCCAACTTCGGAAGAAACTGGGTGGCGGCGGCCACGCCTAACCGCCGGAGCACGAGGATCAGCATTTGGATTACCAAGTGACCGGACATCTGACCTTTCGCCCTGAATTACTTCCGCGTCGTCGGACCAACGCGCAAGACCGCTCCAAGGCCAAGCCTGACGAAGTTGTTCAAACTCCTGTCGCAACGCTGAGCGGTCGAGCTGCGAGCCGCCCAACAAATGCTGATGCCGTTCGCGCGGCCGAAATCGTCCTAACCCATTGAGTCATTTGCAAGCTCGCTGATTGACAGGCCGACTTTGGCCCGTCACTATCGATGCGTCTTCGTGAAAGAATCACAAGTTCGCCGGCTAAACACATGGCTCAAATCGTCTTCGTTGCCACCGATGACGACCTTCAGGTGGTATGGGAAATGATCCTCACCGAGCTACGGATGACCGCGTATCCCGATCCTTGGTTCGGGGACTTGCCGGCACCGGGTCTCAAGACGCGGGCGGATGTTGCGGCAAATCTCGCCCAGTATCCGTCCGTGGCGCCGGGACTCGGCTACCACCTGACTTCGCCGGAATGGAGCGTTGAGCCCCTGAAGCACCACCTTTGCGATGACAATCCGAACTTTACGCCACACTGGTACGTCAGCCCGCGGTACGGTGGCCCTTCGATCCAGTTCATTCCGAGGTTCGGTTTTCCGTCGCACACGAAGCCGGACGAGATCATCTCCGGAATGTTCAGCGATTACCCGTACTATTACTCCGCCATCGATCATCGAGAGATCATTGAGCGGCCAGCCGGCTTGGTCGCAACGATGAAGACCATCAGCCAGAGGCTGCGCTCGCTCGGCAAGACCGTCCGGGCGCCGAGCGGGCGCGGGCCATTGCGATGAGCGGCGCTTTGACAGCCCACGGCGCGGGTATGGTCTTGCGGACTGGCGACATCATCTACTCTCTGATTGCGGGTCGCCGGCGGACCAAGCATTGCACTTGACTGGACCGGCGCTCCGGTTTTTCGAGAGATCACGGTTCTTGCAGCCGGCCCGGCAAGTCAACGCGGTTGTTCCCCAGGCGCGCGTCGGTCGGATCGACCGAAGCCTTTCTCCTCGGTTAACCCATACCCAGCATTTCATCTCTGCGTCTAGCGAATACCCCACTTGCCGGGAACGCGACCCTGACCGTGTTCGTCGCCAACACTCCACCTCGTCGTCGACGAGGTCGTGCCGGTCGCCAGACACCGGTTCCGCGTCCGGGTCTGGGGCCGCACCGACTCTCAACCCCTCGTGCTGCTGTCACAGGTCCGCGGCGACGTGCCGCCCGACTTGTGCAGCAGTGCGCCTGCCATACTCGTGCTCAGGACGTTTCTGGGCTACCCGGCCGTGATGCCAGCCTTCTACGAGCTGAGTCGCTGGGCCGGCCAGCTCCAGGCGTTCCGGGTTAGCTACGACACCATCGGCTCTCGCCTGTGCCCGATCCTCGTCAATCCCCGTTACGAACCGCTGGCGCGCAAGTCACTCGAGCAGGTCTTCGGGTTGAGGCCAGACACCCTCAACTGAAAGGAGCACCCTGATGGCGCGTATTGCATCGGTCCTCAAGCAGGGCTTCTACCCTGCGCCGCCGGAGGCGATCGCCGGTATCCTCCGGCACCTGAAGATCCCGGACCCACCCCCCGACCACAAGCTCAGGCCAGGGGATATCAGCATCCTCGATCCATGTGCCGGTGAAGGAAAGATCCTCGGATCCTCGCAGCCTTGCCCGTGGTCCACGGGTCGGGCACGCTGCCATACCGGATCGTCATCCGTGATCTGGGCCACCAGCACTTCGTCCACACCCAGGTCTTCGAGCCCGGGGAGGGGCCATGGTATCACCAGGGAAATTACTTCCCCGAGCGGTGCGATGCGCCAACCTCCGGTGAGTCCGACGCCGAGGCGCTGCGCAAGGCTTGGACTCGGCTCGAGGAGCGGACCCGGCAGTCGCTGCGCATGGAGCCGCCGCCGACCGGGAGGCTGGCCGATTTGTCGGACATCGCCGAGACGATCATCAACGCCCTTCTGCCGGACGACGAGGACGATTGCCGGGAGCTCATCGGCGACGACTATCAGCTCCAGTCGGACATCGAGACCTTCGAGCAACTCACGGGCAAGGTGATACAGCCCGAGGACGTCGAACGGTCACTCTGAGCGGGCAAGCGCCTGGCTGTGGTTTCGCCGCCAGGGCCGCTCGTGTCACCTTGTTGCGGGCACGGAGATTGATTCCTGCCCGTATCCCGAAAGCACGTCGGTGTGTCGGATCGACGCGCGCAATCGTTGATTCCACGGCGCCCACTCCGTACATTGGGGCGAGAGAGTCATGGAACTCTCGATTTCGGGTCCCTCTCGTGCCTTGGTAGAGCAAGCAGGCAAGAAGTAAAGCCCGGCGGTGGGCGTTGCTACCGGCGTGCGCGATCATCGCACGGTGACGCACCCACCCGGGGACGATCGCGGCTGTCCGATGACGCTCGGCGGCACGTATGGAAATGCATGGCGGACTTGCGATAATCCGGCCGACGGGACCCAGTTCCAGGGCCGGCCCCAGAGACTGGGGCCTTCGCCCGATCGGTCACCGACGATCGGAGCCATGTCATGACCGCCGCTGCCAACCGCCACCTTCTCTTTGGACTGCTCGCGCTGCAGAACGGGCTGATCAACCAGGGCCAACTCGTGGCCGCCTTCCAGGCTTGGACACTCGACAAGGCCCGCGCGCTGGCCGACTACCTGGTCGATCACGGTGACCTCGATGAGGACGACCGATCCGCAGTCGATGCCCTCGTGGCACGCCACCTCAAGAAATACGGTGGCGACGCAGAGAAGAGCCTGGCCGCCGTCGGTGTCGGGGCATCGATCCGACCGAGCCTCGCCGCGGTCGCCGACCCCGAGATCAATTCGACGCTCGTCGGCCTCGTCTTCGGCCACGATGGCGACCCCGACCGCACCACGAACTACTCGGTCGGCGCCGCCACCAGTGAGGGCCAGCGCTTCCGCATCCTGCGCCCCACGCGCGCGGCGGCCTGGGCGCCGTCTTCGTCGCGTTGGATGAAGAACTGCACCGGGAAGTGGCGCTGAAACAGATTCTCGACCAGCACGCCGACGATCCCGTGAGTCGTCAGCGGTTCGTGCTGGAGGCCGAAGTCACCGGCAGCCTCGAGCATCCCGGCATCGTGCCGGTCTACGGCCTGGGCACTTACGGCGATGGCCGGCCGTTCTACGCGATGCGCTTCATCCGCGGCGACAGCATGAAAGAGGCCATCGACCGGTTCCACTCCGATCCGGCGCTGAAGAAGGACCACGGCCGGCGCTCGCTGGAATTGCGCACGCTGCTGGGTCGTTTCGTCGATGTTTGCAACGCAATCGAATATGCGCACGGACGGGGCGTGCTGCACCGCGACATCAAGCCGGGCAACATCATTGTCGGTAAGCACGGTGAAACGCTGGTGGTCGACTGGGGGCTGGCCAAGGCGCTGGGCCGGGTCGAGCCGGGCGTCGACTCGGGTGAGCGGGTGCTGGTCCCGTCGTCGGGGAGCGGCCTCGTCCTCGACTCTGCCGGGCTCGGCGCTCGGAACGCCGGCGTACATGAGCCCGGAGCAAGCGGAGGGAGACATCGAGAACCTCGGTCCGCGGTCGGATGTCTACAGCCTGGGAGCGACCCTCTACTACCTGCTGACGGGCAAGCCGCCGTTCGAGGGCGAGCTCGTTGACGTGATCCGCGGCGTGCAGAAAGGACAATTCGCGCCGCCGCGACAGCTCGATGCGGCGATCGACCGGGCTTTGGAGGCCGTTTGCCAGAAAGCCATGGCAGTCAAGCCGCCGGGTCGCTACGGCTCGCCCAGGGCGCTTGCAGATGACGTCGAGCGCTGGATGGCCGACGAGCCGGTGAGCGCCTGGCATGAGCCGTGGACGCGGACACTGGTGCGCTGGTTGACCCGGCACCGCGTTGGCGTCACCGCGGCGGGCGCCGCGGTGCTGGTGGCCCTGGCCGGCACAGGGGCTGTGCTCGCGGTCCAGACCAAGGCCAATGGCGAGCTGAGGAGCGCCAACCGAGAGCTCGCCATCGCCAACGCCAAGGTGATGCGGGCCAACAGAGACCTCGCAGCATCCAACGAGCGCGAGCGGGCTCGCTTCGTGCTGGCGCAGGAGGCCATTCGGACGTTCCACAGCGGTGTCAGCGACGACATCTTGCTGAAGGAAGAGCAGTTCAAGGCGCTGCGGACCAAGCTGCTCAAGGGAGCGCGGGAGTTCTACCGCAAGCTCGAGGGACTGCTGGAGGGGCACGAAGATCGAGAGTCGCGCATGGCCATGGGACGGTCGTATTACGAAGTCGGCGAGCTCACGCGGCAGCTCGACTCGATCGAGGAGGCCGGCGAAGTCCACCGCCGCGCCATCGCTCTGTTCGAGGCCCTGTCCCGCGAGAACCCGGCCGACCCCGAGCCGCGGCGCGCGCTGGCGCGGAGCCTCGCCTCGCTCGGAATCGTCCTCTCCAGTGTCGGCCGGATCGAAGATGCGCTCACAGCGGACGGACGATCTCGGGACCTCCTCCGCACGCTCGCTGAATCCGATCCGGCGGACCGCGGGCTCCGGGTCGAGTGGGCCCGAGCGGAGAAGTCTCTTGGAATGGTGCTCAGCTTGCTCCACCGCCCGCCAGGCGAGGCGCTGGCAGCCGTCGAGGGGGCGCGGTCGATCCTGGAGGCGGCCGCGGGGGGCGATCCTCCATCCGGCGATCTCCAGATCGCCCTCGCGCAAGTCTACGAAGCCCTGGCCCTCGCTCTGCACGAAGCCGGCCGACCGGAGGATGCGCTGATGGCTTACAGGCGGTTGTGCGACCTGGGCGAGTCGTTGTTCCAGGCAAACCCCAGCGACCCGGCATTCGGCCACGATTTTGCGAGGACGCTCGGCAACACGGGGGTTTGTTTGCAGAGTGCCGGCCGTCACGCCGAGGCGATTGCCGCGTTTGACCGGGCGCGGAAGGTGCTCAAGGTTTTGATTGACGCCAACCCGACCGTTGTGCGCCTCCCCGCGGCGTCCGCATGGATCGACTCGGCGCGCGCCGAGAGCCTCGTCGGGATGGGCCGGGACGCCGAGGCCCTCGAGGCCCTCGACCGCGCACGGGCAGCCCGCGAAGTTTTGATCAAGGCAAACCCCACCGTCACGCGAAACCGCGAGCAACTGTTGCGGGTCCATCGCGACACCGCGGACATCCATCGCCGGGCGGCGCGGACATCGCTGGTGCTCGCGTCGCTCGAGCGGGCGCGCGAGGTTGCGGCGAGTTTGGTCAAGGTCCACCCCCAGATCCGATCGTATCGAGAAGATCTCGCTGGAGCATGCTCCGACGTCGGTGACCTTCACGGTGAGCTGGGCAAGCCCACCGAAGCGTCGTCGTGCTTCGAACAGGCGATTCTGATCTGGCGCCAATTGATCAAGGCCGATCGATCGACAGCCGCGTATCGATTCAAGCTATTCCACGCGATCCGGCGGCGCGGGATTGCGATGCAAAAATGCGGCCTGCCCGCAAAGGCGGTGTCAGATTTTCGCCAATCGATCGTCGTCCTGCGAGAGCTCACGAGCCCGGATCCATGGGGTTATTACAATATCGCGTGCAGCCAATCGCTAATCTCGGGTGCCGCAAGCATGGCCGGCTCCGGACTGACGGCAGCCGACGGACGGGCCGCGGCCGACGCCGCAATGACCGCCCTACGGCAGGCAGTCGCCGCCGGCTGGCGAGCCCGTACCGCGCTGGCGACCGACACTGATCTCCACCCGATCCGCTCGCGCCCCGATTTCCAGGCCTTGATCCTGGATACGGGATTTCCGCCGAATCCGTTCGCACGCTGAAAACACGCCACATTTTGATTGAGAGCTCCAACATGACCGCCGACCGCGACCTCCTTCCAAAATGCAAACGGGGGCACAAACGCCCAGATGGCTACGAGCGTGTATTCGGCTGCGGCGTTTGGTGGATCCCACGCGAGGATCACCGTAGCCACTGTCACGATGAGCATTAGGACAGAGACAACGCCAGCGATGAACTGATAGTTCCTCAACAGCGGAGTCTCGGGCTCCATGATCGTTGCCGTAGGATTGACTTCGCTCATCATGATCCGGTCCTGCTTGGTGTTTGGGTTGCCCAAGGGAATCGAATAACATCGCCCAAATTATGAACTGAACCACCACCGGCTGGAAGCCGGTGGGTTCGACAGTCGGCTCAATGCCCGACTGATCTTGGGTCGGGCTGCTCTGGACTCCCCGTTCATCCAACGGGCCTCGGAATCGCCTGCATGACACGGGCAGACCATTGCCTCAGCCCGGGACCCCGGCTGACCCAATGTATTGCCTCGACTGACGTACTCGAAGTGGTCGCCTGGAAGGCGAGGGATTTTAGATCCCAGAACCAGGACGTTGACGTGCTCCGGTCTGATCGACCGAAGCCGTTCTCCTCGCTTGACCCAAACCCAGCGATTCATCTCTTGCGTCTAGCGATCACTCCTCGTGCCGGGAACCCTATCCTGAAAGTCTTCCTCCCCTCGATCTCAGCAACCGCTTGACCACCGCCGCCGTCGTGGCGCCCAAGTCATCGCCCTAGGCTTCAAACCTCTTCCCCAGCCGTCCGCGCAGACATTGCGCCCGCTGTTTAAAGGAGTCCCTCACCCCATGTAACTCACGGAGCCCTTGATGCCAACACTCCACCTTGTCGTCGACGAGGTCGTGCCTGTCGCCAGACACCGGTTCCGCGTCCTGGTCTGGCGCCGCGCCGACGCTCAACCCCTCGTGCTGCTGTCCCAGGTCCAGGGCGACGTGCCGCCTGACTTGTGCAGCAGTGCGCTTGCCAACCTCGTGCTCAGGAGCTTCCTGGGCTACCCGGCCGTGATCCTCGCGTTCTACGAGCTGAGCTGCTGGGCCGGCCAGCTCCGGGCGTTCCGGGTCAGCTACGACAGCATCGGCTGTCATTTGCGCCGATCCTCATCCATCCACATTACGACCGGCTGGCCCGCAGAATGATAGGAATACCCGTTGCGTTCGACAGGGCTGGCCGTCTTCGGTAAGTCCCGTCGATCACCCGAGTAGGCCGTTGCTGCGGGTACGGAGATCGATCCCTGCCCATATCCCGAAAGCGAGTCGGTTTCGTCCGACCGACGCGCGCAAAGGCTGATTCCAGTGACCCGCTTCGCGCATCGGGGCTAGTGGGCCGTCAATCTTGAATTGACGGGCAAGACACGTGGAGACCTGTCGGTCGGCCGGAGGGCGGGGTCGGGAGACCCGCGCCCAACAACCGTCAATTTAAGATTGACGTGACAGCAGGGCGCCAACGAACCGTCGATCTTGGGATCGGTTCCGTTGCTTGGGAGAGCAAGCCGACAGAAAGTAACTCTGGACAACCCGGGGCACTCGAAGAGATGCACCCCCCGCGCCGAAATGCGCATGCACCGCGCGGTTGATCCAGTGAATCGTGCGGTAGCCGCCGGCGATGGCGGCGGAACACCGCTCGCTGTAGGATTGACACGTTCCTCCCATTGTCGACCAGTCGCCTCGCGGTGTTGCAACGCGACGACGCGCGAAAGAGTTTCACCGGAGGGCTCTCATGGTTGCCGACCGCCATCTCCTTTTTGGATTGCTCGCACTGCAAAACGGGATCGTCAACCAGGGTCAGCTCGTGGCGGCATTTCAGGCGTGGACGCTCGACAAGTCGAGGAGCTTGGCTGACCACCTTGTCGAACGCGGCGACATCGACGACGAGGACCGCGCGGCCGTCGAAAGGCTGGCGGCGCGGCACCTCAAGAGGCACGGCGGCGACGTGGAGAAGAGCCTGGCCGCCGTCCCCGCCGGCCGGTCAACGCGCGAGAGCCTGGCCCGGGTAGCCGATGCCGACATCGTGGCGTCGATCGGGCATCTCGGCTCGGCTGCGACAGAGGCGGGTGCCGATCTTGACCGTACGGCCAGCTACGGCATCGGCACAGCCAACGCCGATGGCTTGCGGTTCCGTGTGCTGCGGCCCCATGCCTCTGGAGGCCTGGGCACCGTCTTCGTTGCGCTCGACGCCGAGCTCAACCGCGAGGTCGCCCTCAAGCAGATCCTCCCACGCCACGCCGACAACCCGGACAGCCGCCGTCGCTTTCTACTCGAGGCCGAGATCACCGGCGGGCTGGAGCACCCCGGGATCGTCCCCGTCTACGGCCTGGGGACCTACGAAAGCGGGCGGCCGTACTACGCGATGCGGTTCATCAGGGGCGACAGCCTGAAGGAGGCGATCGAACGGTTCCACGCCGACACGCCCCGGCCCGACCCCGGTCGCCGTTCGCTCGAGCTGCGCGATCTGCTGGGTCGATTCGTCGACGTCTGCAACGCCATCGAGTACGCCCACAGCCGGGGCGTGCTCCACCGCGACATCAAGCCGGGCAACGTGATCGTCGGCAAGCACGGCGAGACTCTCGTTGTCGATTGGGGATTGGCCAAGCCGCTGGGGAAGTCCGAGGCGTCGGGCGACGGCGGCGAGCGCACTCTGATGCCTAGCTCGTCCAGCGGCAGCGCAGAAACCTTGCCCGGCACTGCTCTGGGGACTCCCGCCTACATGAGCCCCGAGCAGGCTTCCGGCGACCTCGGTCGCCTCGGGACCCGCAGCGACGTCTTTAGCCTGGGCGCCACCCTCTACTGCCTGTTGACCGGCAAGCCCCCCTTCGATGGCGACGTCGGCGAGGTGCTCAAAAAGGTCGCCCGCGGCGAGTTCGCGCGCCCCCGCCAGCTCGATCCCCGCATCGACCCGGCGCTCGAGGCAGTCTGCTTGAAGGCGATGGCGACGCGGCCCGAGGACCGTTACCCGTCCTGTCGCACGCTGGCCGACGACGTCGAGCGGTGGGCGGCCGACGAGCCGGTCTCGGCCTACCGCGCGCCCTTCCCGGTGCGGCTGGCCCGCTGGGCGCGCAAGCACCGGACTGGGGTCGCCATCGGGGCGGGGCTGCTCCAGACGGCGGTGGTCGTCCTGGCCGTCAGCACGGTCCTGCTCGGCCAATCGCGGGCGCGGATCGATCGCGAGCGCCGGGCCGCCGAGTCGGCCAGGGCGCGAGCCCAGGCGATCAACAACTTCCTGGTCAACGACCTGCTCGGGCAGGCCGACCCGGAGCGCAACCCCGCCGGGGCGGACGTCACCGTGCGGCAGTTGCTCGACCGCGCAGCCAGGTCACTGGACGCCTCCGAGTCGGCCACCCTCGAGCCCGGCGTGGAGGGGACGGTCCGCTCGACGATCGGCAACGCCTACCTCGAGCTGGGGCTCTACGCGGAGGCCGGCACGCAACTGTCCCGGGCCGAGTATCTCCTGGAGCAGGCCAGTGCCCCGCTGGAGGATCTCATCTTCGCCCGGAACCGCGAGATCTGGGCCGCGGCCATGGCAGGCCAGGACGTAACGCTGGCTGCGGACCAGGTGTTCAAGGACAGTGAGGCTCGGCTCGGCCGCGAGCACCCCGAGACCGTCTATGCCGCGGATAACTGGGCGCAGCTAAACGGGAGCAAGCCCAGGGCGATCGAGCTCCTCCGGGAGAACCTGGAGATCCAGCGCCGCCGGTTCGGAGCCGACCACCAGCTCGCCCTGCTCGCGGCCAGCCAACTGGTCATCGGCCTGAGCCGCAGCCAGGCCCAAGCCGACCTCAACGAGGCAGAGTCCCTGTCCCGCGAGAGCTCCGAGCTCTGGGTGCGGAAGTACGGGCGCGAATTCCCGGGGACCCTCTTCGCCCTCGCAGAACACGGCGAAATCCTGGCGAAGCAGGGGAAGCTCGTGGAGGCTCGGTCCGTGCTCGTCCCGCTCCCGGACGCGTTCGCGCGGGTGCTCGGACCGGACCACTTCCAGCGCGGCCGGTTGTTGCGCAACTACGGCTTGGCGCTCGAGGCGACGGGCGATCTCGACGGCGCCCTTCTCCAGTACCGGCAGTCGCTCGCGATCCACTCGAAGGGGCTCGCTCAGAGGCGCGACAGCAAGCAGCTCGAGGCCGTTCTCCACGCCGGCCTGGCCCGCGTCGAGCTGACCCGCGGCCGCACCGCCGGCGCCGTGACAGCTCTCCTGCCGATCCTGGAGGCGCACGCGAGGACTCGGCCTCTCCGCGTCCCGGCCGACCGCCTCGCCAGCGCCTTGGCTGACGCGCTTGCTGAGCAGGGCGACCCAGAGGCGGCCATCGAAGTTCTCAAGGCGTTGCACAACGACACCAACCGCCTGGAGCCGCGACTCGACTGGCTCCTGCCTCATCTGCGGAGTATGATCGGCGCCTGCCAGCTCCGCCTGGGAGAAAGGGACAAGGCGACCACGAACCTGCGTGTCGCCGTCGAGTTGATGGAAAAGACCCACCTCAAGCCTCCCGCGCCAGTCCTTGCGGCAGCCCGCGCCGACTTGCTCGGCTCGACGAGGCGAAAGACGCGGCCAAGGGCCAGTCCCCGTCGTCGGGGCGCTGACGTTTGCCGAGAGACGTGGCGGCTTCGGATTGTACTTTTCTGATTCGGGAGCCAGCGCGGTATGCCGAGCCTGCTGCCGTATCTCGACGAGCGCGTCCGCAGATTCTCCGAGGCTTCGCTACCCTCGGCATTTCTGCCGCGCCCAGGTTTTCGGCGGCAAGACCCGCTAAGGCTGGACAGTCCCGAAACTCGATCGTTGGGCGACGGCGAGCGGCGTTGATTCCGGGACGGGTAGAGGAACGGTTTCAGGGCCTTTTCAGCGGGTTTTTGCTACTCTGAGGAGAGGTGCGAAAAATCGGTGGTTTTCGGGGATAGGTGAGTCGAGGAGTCAACGGCGTATCCTCGCATTCGGCAGCGCCTTCTGAAGCTTGCGCACCCCGGCAGCGGTGACCCGGGTCTCCTCAAGCGCCAGAGTCTTGAGGTGGGTCAAGCCCTCGAGATGGGGCAGGCCAGCGTCGCTGACTCCGGTGTCGCCGAGACCTAAATCTTGGAGGCTGGTCAGCTTCTTCAAGTGCGCCAGCCCGGCGTCGGTAATCCTGGTATGTTGCAGATTCAATGCTTGAAGCCGGCTCATCCCTTCCAGATGCGCCAGCCCGGCGTCGGTCACGGACGACCCGCCGATTAGCAGACACTCAAGTTGGCCGAGATTACTGATCTTGGCCAGTTCTCGATCGGAAGCACGTCTGGTGAAGACGGCGCTGACGTGGCCGAAGTAGTCGACTCCGATACGATCCACCAGCCATTTCGGCCACCGAGGCTGACCGCTCGGATTGGGATGACCGTCGCTCCATTCCCAGTCATACCAGCCTTTGTCGCCCGCTCGTTCAATTGCCGCCACGGCCTCGCGCTGGACCCGGGCGCGATGGACCATCCAGCCCAACCCGCCGCCGATCAATAGGACCAGGACGATCAGGGCACGCAGGCTGAGGCGCAGATATCTCCACCAGGGCCGTCGATCCCGCGTCTCCATAATCACCAGCATCGAATGCGGGCGGCTCGTTGTCGAGTGGTTGACGGAGGCAGTCTCGGCCCTAACGTTGGTTTTTGTCCGTTTGCTACGGGAAGGCCGGCATCGCCGAGACGATCATCAACGCCCTTCTGCCCGATGACGAGGACGATTGCCGGGAACTCATCAACGATGACTATCAGCTTCAGTCGGACATCGACTCCTTCGAGCAACTTACCGGAAAGGTGATTCAGCCCGAAGTCGGCGCGAGTATTTCACGTGACGAGATCGAGCTGGAGGACATCGAACGACCACTCTGAGCACACAACTGCTTCGTGCTTGTCTCGCCGCGAGGGCTGCTCATGTCAATTTGCCGCGGGCACTGAGATAGATCCCTGCCCGTATCCCGAAAGCGCGTCAGTGTCGTCGGACCGACGCGCGCAAGACCGCTCCAAGGCCAAGCCTGACGAAGTTGTTCAAGGTCCTGTCGCAACGTTGGGCGGTCGAGCTGCGAGCCGCCCAACAAATGCTGATGCCGTTCGCGCGGCCGAAATCGTTCTAACCCATTGAGTCATTTGCAAGCTCGCTGATTGACAGGCCGACTTTGGCCCGTCACGATCGATGCGTCTCAGTGAAAGAATCACAAGTTGGCCGGCTAAACACATGGCTCAAATCGTCTTTGTTGCCACCGATGACGACCTTCAGGTGGTATGGGAAATGATCCTCACCGAGCTACGGATGACCGCGTATCCCGATCCTTGGTTCGGGGACTTGCCGGCACCGGGTCTCAAGACGCGGGCGGATGTTGCGGCCAATCTCGCCCAGTATCCGTCCGTGGCGCCGGGACTCGGCTACCACCTGACTTCGCCGGAATGGAGCATTGAGCCCCTGAAGCACCACCTTTGCGATAACAATCCGAACTTTACGCCACACTGGTACGTCAGCCCGCGGTTTGGTGGCCCTTCGATCCAGTTCATTGCGAGGTTCGGTTTTCCGTCGCACAAGAAGCCGGACGAGATCATCTCCGGAATGTTCAGCGATTACCCGTACTATTCCCAAACCAAGCGTGATTTTAGTTTGCCCCAGCTTTTTGTTCAGAAAGAACTCGAAAACCTCCCGTGTTTTTGGAATAATGTAGGTGAGAACACGTCCTCACTATTCCAAGACAAGGAGGCTTTCGAGTGAGTGCTACTCTCCGAAAAAAGCGCGAGGCTCGCAATAAGAGAATCTTCCAGGAACGGCGACGACGAATTAAGAAGCGACTCGCCAATGTGCCTGGACCCGAGCGGCTTGTACCGATGATGACCGCGACCAATATCCAATACGAACTGGCCGATCGCGTGCAGGGGCTCAGCGCCGGCGGCATCGGCGCCATCCTTCTCTTGGCTCAAAAGATCGACCTGATCAACGAGATTGACCGCAACCTCCATCTGCTCAAGGTGCATCTTCCCTACCACGAATCCGACCACGTTCTGAACGTTGCCTTCAATTCCTGCGCCGGCGGCCACCGCATCGAGCACATCGAGCTGCGACGCAACGACGAAGTCTATCTCAACGCCTTGGGAGCCGAGCGCATCCCCGACCCCACCACTGCCGGGGACTTCTGCCGCCGCTTCCGTGAGTCCGATGTCATGACCTTGATGGACGCCATTAATCAAGCCCGCCTGCGAGTCTGGGCCCAGCAGCCACCTGCGTTCTTCGAGGAAGCGACCCTGGATGCCGATGGCACCATCGTGCCGACCGATGCCGAGTGTAAGCAAGGGGCAGACTTTGCCTACGACGGTCAGTACGGTTACCATCCGCTCTTGATCTCGCTGGCCAATACCGCCGAACCACTGTTCCTGTTCAATCGCAGTGGCAACCGCCCCTCGCAGGAACGGGCCGACGTGTTTTTGGACAAGGCTGTCACGCTTTGCCTTCAGGCTGGCTTCCGCAAGATCCTGCTGCGGGGAGACACCAAATTCGCTCAGACCAAGCATCTGGATCGCTGGGACGCCACGGGCAATATCCGCTTCATCTTCGGGTTCGAGGCCCGCGACTCCCTCAAGGCCAGAGCCGACGAGCTCCCAGCCGACGCGTACAGCTTTCTGGAACGATCGCCACGGTACCAGATCAAGACTGCTCCCCGCGAAAGGCCCGAGCGGGTCAAACCGGAGATTGTCCGGGAGCGAGGCTACGAGACGATTCACCTGCTCGAGGAGATGGTTGCAGAGTTCGACTACCAGCCGGTCGCCTGCAAGAACAGCTATCGCATGATCGTCGTCCGCAAGCGGGTGGGAGTCGACGAGGGACAGATGCGGCTGTTCGAGGAATACCGCTACTTCTTTTACATTACCAATGACCGCAAGATGACGGCCGAAGAGGTTGTGTTCTCGGCCAACGATCGCTGCGACCAGGAAAACTTGATCGCCCAGCTCAAGAATGGGGTGCATGCGTTGACGGCGCCGGTGGACAACCTGGTGAGCAACTGGGCGTACATGGTGATGGGGTCGTTGGCGTGGAGCCTGAAGGCCTGGAGCGCCCTGCTGGTGCCGGTATCGCCTCGGCACCAGGCGAAACACGAGACGGAGAAACGAACGTTGTTGAGGATGGAGTTCGCGACCTTCTGCGCGGCTTTCATCCAAATGCCGTGTCAGATCGTACGGAGCGGACGACGGTTGATTTACCGATTGCTGTCGTGGAACCCGTGGCAAGGGGTGTTCCTCCGGCTGGTGGAGCGGCTGCACAGTTGCTGGTTGTGCTGAGGCGATTGAGGTTTGAAGTCGGGGTCCGGATGCCCCGATCCGTTTGGGCCGCCGAGTAGAGAAAGGGGAGGGACACATGAGGTAGACAAGCTGCGGGTGAGAAACGGGAGCCACGCCTCCCGAATGTAGAAGGTACGTCTCTTACTAAAGAATATAATAGAATGATTTGTAATATTGTTGATTAATATATTACGCTTGTTTTGGGACTATTACTCCGCCATCGATCATCGGCAGATCATTGAGCGGCCAGCCGGCTTGGTCGCAACGATGAAGACCATCAGGCAGAGGCTGGGCTCGCTCGGCGAGACCGTCCGTGCGCCGAGCGGGGAGCGGGCCATTGCGATGAGCGGCGCTTTGACAGCCCACGGCGCGGGTATGGTCTTGCGGACTGGCGACATCATCTACTCACTGATTGCGGGTCGCCGACGGACCAAGCGTTGCACTTGACTGGACCGGCGCTCCGGTTTTTCGAGAGATCACGTTTCTGGCAGCCGGCCCGGCAAGTCAACGCGGTTGTTCCCCAGGCGCGCGTCGGTCACATCGACCGAAGCCGTTCTCGTCGCTTGACCCAAACCCGGCCATTCATCTCTCGCGTCGAGCGAATACCCCACTTGCCGGGAACGCGACCCTGACCGTGTTCCTCGCCAACACTCCACCTCGTCGTCGACGAGGTCGTGCCGGTCGCCAGACACCGGTTCCGCGTCCGGGTCTGGCGCCGCGCCGACGCTCAACCCCTCGTGCTGCTGTTACAGGTCCACGGCGACGTGCCGCCCGACTTGTGCAGCAGTGCGCCTGCCATACTCGTGCTCAGGACGTTTCTGGGCTACCCGGCCGTGATGCCAGCCTTCTACGAGCTGAGTCGCTGGGCCGGCCAGCTCCAGGCGTTCCGGGTTAGCTACGACACCATCGGCTCTCGCCTGTGCCCGATCCTCATCGATCCGCGTTACGACCCGCTGGCCGGCAGGCTGGTAAGAATCCGCGTTGCGTCCGACAGGGCTGGCCGTTTTCGCTCAGTCCTGCCGATCACCCGAGTGGGCCGAGCCGTTCGGTTGTCGGTTGTGGGTTTTTCGAAAGAATGCCCCGAGCATCGCGTGCAAGACTATAAACTGAAGATCGACGCGTGCTGGATTCGTCACGGGGCGGAATGCGGGTATTTATCTCGTCGGGAAGCAATCGGGTGCTGGTCGATGACACGGAGCGGCTTTTCCGCGATGGCGAGCCCGCGATCTCGGCCGAGCTACCTAGCCGATCATCTCTCCCTACGATCCGGGCCGTGCCCGGTCGCGGTGACCCCAGCCCGACGCGCCTCGGGCCACCCGTCACATCGTCTTCGCGTTTGGCCAAGCACGTCGGCTCGGCACGTCCGTTCGAGCTGCAATTGCAGTGCGTGTCGTATTCATTTTCATTGCGAGCCAGCACGGTCGCTGATTGGTTCGCGCAGGCGCGCCCTTGCCGGGGCATTCGAGGGATGCGAGACTGATTCCACATATGCCCTGTCTCCGGCGTTTGGCCGCCGTGGTGGACTTGTACACGTGAATTTGCATGTGACATCGGTAAGGATGGTTTACCGTCATTCGTCGACGCGGCGACAAGGCTGTGACGGTTGATCCAGAACTCGGACTGGGAGGAGTGGCCCATGCGGGTGTTGTGGACCGCTCTAGGAGGATTGGTTCTCGGGGTTTTCGCCGGCCTGGTCTGGTTCCTCGTGATCCTTTTCATGCCAAGTAACGTCCCGAATAATACCGATGGCGGAGCCGCCGGTTACATCATTCTTCTCTTGATCGCTGTGGTATTTGCGACGGTAGGTGGACTGGTCGGCTGCTTGGTCGGTTTGGTCGTTGGGCTTGTGTACCATCTCGCAGCGGGCGCCGCATCCCTCCGAGCAGACCAGAAGCATGACCCGAAGCGGGCAGGGGGGTACCAGCCGCTCGATGACGCCTTCGACTGATTCTGTAAGGGGCAAATTGAACGGGTCATCTCATTGTGACCACCGACAACCCTATTGCCGACCTGCTTGCTGCCCCGCGCAGTCTCGACTGGGCGGTCGATCGGCTTGCGGCTTCGGAATGGGAGCGGGTCACGGGTATCGCTCCCACCAATCCGGCCCGCCATTCCCCAATACGTGGATCTGCAACCCTGGCCGGGATTTTCGGAGGGCGATCAGATCGGCATTCGTCGTCTGGCTCTCATCGATGACCAGCTCCGCCAGGCTCTTCAACTGCACGAGTTGCCGCAGACCGGCGGAGGTGACCCGCGTACCGGCGACGTTCAGAATGGTGAGTGACCCGAGCCCGGTGAGGTGCTTCAGGCCGGCATCGCTGACGCGCATGGCGCGGAGGTTCAAACGGATCAGCGTCGGAATTTTGCCCAGACTCACCAGGCCCGGGTCGGTGATCGGTGTGCCGGCCAGGCGCAGAGTGCGCAAGGAGGCGAGTCCAGCCAGATGCGTCAGGCCGGCATCCGTGATCGCCGTGCTGGCCAGGTCCAGTTCCCGCAATGACGCCAGTCTCGACAGATGCGGCAACCCGGCATCCGTGATGTGAGTCGCATCCAGGCCAAGGTGTGTCAAGCGTGTCAGGTTCCGCAGGTGGGCCAGCCCAAGATCGGTGACCGGAGTGTTCCCAAGATACAAGACATTCAGGCCGGCGAACCGGGCGACCGGTGCGAGCCCGGCATCCGTGATCCGGGTGCCTCCGAGATGCAGGTCCAGAAGCCCGGTCAGGTGCGCGATCGGCGCCAGGTCGTCGATCTGTGTCCCGCCGATCCAGAGATGGGCCAAGCGTGTCATTCCGCGCAGGTGAGCCAACCCGGTGGAGGTCACCCGGGCATGGTTCTCCAGATCCAGGAAGGTGATCTCGGACATGCTCTGGAGATTGACCAGCCCGAGATCGGTGACCTGGCTGCCGCGCGACGCGGGCAATCGCAACACCTTGAGAGCCGTCAATCCTCTGATGTGGGCGAGATCGGCATCGGTCAGCGTAGGCGTTGTATCGAACCACAGTCGCTCCAGCCCGGTGAAGTTTCTCAGCTTCTTCAGGCTCGCCGCGGTGAAAGTGGGTCCGGCCTCGCGATCCTCGTCGTTGCCGAATGAGTACGTGGACCCGAAGCTCCGCTCGTCGAGGAAGTGGAGAATCCTCAGGCGGCCGAGCCGGGCGACGTGGTCCATCACCAGGTCGGGGTCGTCGGGCCCGACCCGGACGAAGTCGAGGTCAAAGAAGTAGTCCCAGTAGTCCCGCCCGGTGCTGCCGATCCAGTGCAGTATCTTGGTCGCCAACAGATTCTTGGTGGAAGAGCGGGGCTGCCAGTTGTAGACGACCCCTCCTCGGCCGCGCTCGATCGCCGCGACGGCGTCGCGCTGAATGCGCGCGCCGCGGACAATCCATCCCATGCCGGCCCCCAGAATCAGCACGGCGATCATCAAGGCCCGCACGCTCACCCTGACTCGTGGCCGTCGCAACCAAAGATTTGTCTTTAGCGGCTGTTGCACTTGGGCGTCTTGTCTGGAGAATTGATCGACACGACACCGGGGGTTGCTCGCTGATTCTATCCAGAGCTGGCGCGCCATTCCACCGGCACGGGCAAAGGAACGGGCAGGCAGACCGAGTCTGTTCCGAGAGATGAGCTTGCCGACCGATGCGGAGGGTGGTCGTCACACAAAGGTGTGGTCCTGGTGCAATGGTCCGTGCGGCGCGTTATCTTTCGAAGGGCGGCCATGAGCCGCACGATGAACATCTGACAATCAACAGAGAGGCTGGGCAAGAAGTGTCCGATGTGTAAAGGGTGAATATGCCCATTGCATCAACAAGAACCGAGACGTCGAGAAACGTCTTACGTCAAATCCGCGGTGTAATGACTGGACTAGAAATCAGACCTGCCGCTCGGGGCAGGAGAGATGCCAGAACAACCTTCGACCGAAACCTGGCGACGTCGGCTCCGGATCAGCGTGAGGGGGCTTATGGCCTTCGTCCTCCTCGTTGGCGGCGGCCTGGGCTGGGTGATCCACCGCGCCCACGTCCAGCGCGACGCGGTCGCGGCGATCCGCCGAGTCGGAGGGGAGGCGGCCTACAGCTGGGAATGGTCCAACGGTGCCCCGGTTATCCCGCGATCGAAACCTCCGTGGCCCGACTGGGTGCGTCGCATCCTGGGACCCGACTTCCTCGACGCCGTGACCTCCGTCCGCCTGATGGGCCCGCAGTGTGACGACGAGTCACTCCGGGCGGCCTGCCGACTCCCGTGGCTCGAGGAATTGACCGTGTTGAACTCCAGCGCAACCGACGACGCCGCGGAGGGCATCCGATACCTCACGAACTTGCGGTTGCTCGACTTCCGGTTGAACCCGGGGATTACCCGCCGGACGCTCCGGCACATCGGGGTGCTGCGCGAGCTGCATACGCTGACGCTGTCCTTCAAGCTCTTTCCTGTCCCGGCGACCGACGAGGACATGGCGTTTCTCAGGCGGCTGACCAAGTTGCAGGACCTCAACCTCTACACAGCCAACCTCGATGATGGCTGGCTGGTCTACCTCGAGGGGCTGACGAATCTGACGTCCCTCCATCTCACCGAAACTTCGATGACTGCTGAGGGCCTCGACCATCTAAAGGGCCTGTCCAGCCTGACGGCGATTCTCAATCTGCACGGGACGGTGTTCACACTGACCGGGCCGAATATGACGAAAGCGGAACTCGCCGAGCGCGGGCAGATGCTCCGTCGAATCAAGCTCATCCGTGGGAAGTGAGTGGAACGCCTCAACTATAGTTGAAGCTTGTCACTCGGGCCTTGGCCCGGTTGAAAAGCGCGTCGGTTGATCTAGAAACGAGCGTTCAACGAGGCGGTACGTCGGGCTCACACCGGCCGACCTGACGCCATAAAGCCGGGTCGATGACGCCCGTCGCAGCTCTTAAGGGTCAACTCTGGCCGAGCAAGGTCCGCCGATTCACTTCGGTCGCCGTCGCTGTGAACATCGGGGATTCCAAAGCCGGCTACGAGTGCATGAGGCCCGAGCGCGAGGCTGATGGTGCCGAGAGCCACTCCGATCGCGGCCAGGCTCGCTGAGAGGAGAGCGGTTGCCTGTCCGGAACGATCGTGCTCAGGGATACCCATCGGCGTGCGCCGCGTGCCGGAGAAGTCGGTCCGCATGAATCCCCACTCAATCTGAATAAGAAAGGCAGGAATAGCCCCGGGACGCGATGGCGCACTGGAAACCGCAGCAAAATCTTCGCTTCCTTCGTTTGCTTCTGTTCCAAGATCAGACCTGCACCACGCCCGCGATTCGCCCCGCTGCCAATACGACTTGAACAGAAGAAAACGAAGACCACGAAGAACAAGATACAGCAGCCTCATGCAGCATCGGTTGACGCGACTGATCGGCCAATCCTTTGTGAAAGCACAGGCAATCGCTCCGGGAACGCTCAGGCTAGGTTTCTCAAATAACTGGATCATCGAAATTGTCGACGACGCCCCAAAGTACGAATCCTACCAGATCGCTTTTGGGAATCAGTGGATCGTTGTGTGATTCGTGTCCGATTTGGGCTTGATTGCGGTCTACGCCTTGAACTTCTCGCGCCGTTCGGCGGCCTTCTCCGGTTTCCGCCGAGCCTCGTCAAGCTTCACGATGCGCTCGATCACGTTGCCGCGGCGCTCAACGAGCACGGGCTCTGCACCGTCGACATAACTCGCGTTTCGGGCCCGTGTCTGACTACTTCTTCTCCGCGCCGGTGCCACCAAGAATGGTGCGGACATCGACGTGATCCCACTTGCCGGTCTTGCCGGTGAACGTGTAGATGTGGCCATCGCTCTCGATCGTGATGGTTCCCGCTCCGACAGAGGGCGCGGCCAGGGACCCTTCGGGCAGCTCCACGACGTCCCAGCGCTGCGCTTCGACACCGTAGGCGTAGACATCTCGGCCGAGTTTGTAAACGACGACTCCGGACTCGACGATCGGCACCGCCTGTCCGTCGATCGGTTTGCGCAGCATTTGTGCGTGCCAGGTACCGCTGGCGGTGTCGGCGACGGCGATCCGCGTCACCTTCGGTCCTTTCAACATGAGCGCCGCAAGGTTCTCGGCGAGGATGGGAGTGACCTCCAGCGGTCCGTCTTTCGACCCCGAAAGCTCGAGCGACTCGGACTTCTTTGTGTCAAAGTTGTAAAGCGTGACCCGGTCCCCCTTGGGCGAGATCACGATGATCGAGCTGCCCTGGCGGAAATAACGCGGCGGGCTCGGTTCCTCGCCCGATGCGGGTGGTCCGGCGTCTGTCGAGGTGCTGAGGGCCGCCGCTCCCGCCTTGGCGGGATTCTCCTGCCGATCATCGTCCGAGAAGGTAATCGCCCGCAGCTTGACCGGCGCCAGGGTCAGCGACCCGAATTCGAGCTCAAGGCTGAAGTCGCTGGGAATGTGAATCGTCCCGATGATCTCCTGATCCGTCGTGGTGATCACCTTCCCTCGGGTGAGCACCGCGGCGCCTGTCCGGCTACTCGCGTCGGCCAGAAATGCCAGGCCCCCACCGCCACCGCGACCGGCGCGGAGCATCGCCGCTTGATTCTGGAGTCCCTGGCGGAAGGCGACCTCTTGCTCGCCACCGCCAGCTTCGCCGTTGCGATCCTTCTCGGCTGCGTTGACCGGTTTCAAGAACCGGATCATCTTGATCTTGCCGGGCGTGATCGCATACTGGCCGAGGTCGCCGTCAACGACGACCGGCCTGAGGTCGATCTTGCCGGTGAGGAGTTGACCGCCCTCCATCTCGACCCGGGCAGATCGCAGCACCTCTGTGAAGCCAGCGCCGGCAAGACGACCGCCCTGCATTATCCTCCTGGTCGCCCCTGGCGCGGCCCCACCACCCATGCCACCCATGGCCCCGAACTGGGCGAGGCACGGCGAAGGTGCGAGGATCACGGCCACGGCAGCGAGCCATCGTGTTCGATTCATGACGGCCTCCTTCTGGAATTTCAGGGGTCAGACTCAGTTGGGCGCGGGTGTCACGATAACATCACGATCGCCCCCGAGGGCCGCTCGGCAGGAGTCGCGGGACGCGGTCTTTATTCATGGAGCACGCGACAAGCCGCCTGCCAGTGCCCTCACCCACCACATCCTGGTTGCTCTGATCGTTGGCGGTGAGCGGCTGCCTACGACTATTGTCCTGCGTACAGCAACGGCCGCCAAGCCCCCGGCGATCGAGGCGAGATCCTGAATGAGCTTCGCGACCGATGTCCAGGTTGGTTGTGGCGCGGAGGCGTACTCCTGGTGCGGTCATCCGGGCGGCGCGGTATCCTCAGAGGATCCGTAGCGTTCGAACGAGGATTGGAGACCTTCGGTCGCGCCCGCGGCGGGGTCGGCGGGCCCACGGCCGGAGGCGGGGGAGTCGCGCCCAACAACCGGGAAAAGCCTAACGGGAGAACGATCGGCGATGACCTCCTTGTGGACGTCCATGGGGCGACACTTCCCAACGCTGTTGGTAGCGCTTCCTCGAACGGTCAGGTCGCTACCAACAAGGATTTCGCGGCGTACGGTGATCGCAGGAGCGATCGTGGCGGTCACGATCACCCTCGTCGGTCTTGCCGTCGAATTGATCGGCGAGCGCCGGCGCCGATTCGAAGCATTGGCAGCCGATCACGAATCGGAATTGATCTATGGGATCGGTTGTTCGTTCATCGGCCCGCCGGTCTACTACGACCGCAATGACAAGATCATGACGGCCGCCGAAGTGGAGGCCGTTGGATGGCACAAGAAGCTGGCACAGAAATACCGGAGCGCCGCTGCCAAGCCCTGGCTCCCTGTCGAGCCTGACCCGCCCCCGCCCTGAGCGCAACACTTTACGAGTCCATGGCGGGCGTAGTCACGGTTTCTTGGGTTATCCACCATGAAAGCGCGCGCTCAACCAAGTTATCCTTTTGTTCCGAAGTCTGTCACCTGGCTTCGACCCGGTCAGTTCTGGGCGTTGCCGCTCTCTGATCAGTCATTTGGCTGTGCCAGGGTCATCGACATTGCGCCCAAGGGGGAAATCGGCTCGAGAACGAGTTTCCTTGCAGGTGTTCTCGACTGGCATTCCACCGCGTTGCCGACATGCGAGGCCATCGCGGGCGCTCCGTGCCTCGAACAGAGCAACGTTCACATCAGAGCGATCACTGAGACAGGCGGCGCGATTCTAGGCTTTCGGGACCTTGCGCTTGACGGTATTGAGCCTTGGTTGTTCCGAGGCGCAGAGTTCCATCCCCATAGCTACGTTTACCGTGGATTGGTGCCTGTGCGTCCACAGCGCCCGGACGACACCAATCTTCCCGTGTTGGCGTCGTCGGGATTCAGGGTCCCCGTGCTTGTTGCAGAGGCTCGGTTCATCAAGGCGAAGTGATCACTAAGATCGGTGAATGAACTGGACCGAGCAATACTTTGGGACAGCCGGTATGATGGCGAGCCGAACCGATCTCGTTCCGCCGCAGGCGTGAAACGTTCGGGAAGCGAGAGATCGGCTTCCGCAGGCCAATGTGACCGGTCCGAGGCCGCTCATGGATCATCGCAACGACACGAACCGGGATCTGCTTTTTGGTCTGCTCGCCCTGCAAAACGGGCTCGTCGAGCAGGATGTGCTCATTCGCGCTCAAACAGATTCTCGAACACCACGCCGACGACCCTGTCAGCCGCACGCGCTTCGTCCTCGAGGCCGAGGTCACCGGGGGGCTGGAACACCCCGGGATCGTGCCGGTCTATGGCCTCGGGAGCTACGGCGACGGCCGGCCGTACTACGCCATGCGGTTCGTCCGGGGCGACAGTCTCAAGGAGAAAATCGCTGAGTTCCACGCTGACCTCGCCAAGAAGAACGACCCTGGCCGGCGCTCGCTGGGACTGCGGGAGCTGTTGCGGCGGTTCGTCGACGTGTGCAACGCGATCGACTACGCCCACACGCGGGGTGTCCTGCACCGCGACATCAAGCCGGCCAACGCGATCATCGGCAAGCACGGAGAGACCCTGCTCGTCGATTGGGGGCTAGCCAAGGCATTGGGCAAGGCAGAGCCCGGCTCGGCGACAGGCGAACGAACGCTCATGCCAAGCTCTGCCAGCGGCACGGCCGAGACGCTGCCCGGCTCAGCTCTGGGAACTCCTTCCTACATGAGCCCCGAGCAGGCCACCGGCGATCTCGAACCGGCGCGAGGTCAAGGCCAACGTCGACCTGAAGGCAGCCAACGAGCGGGAGCGAGCGCGGTTCGCACTGGCCCAGGAGGCGATCCGGACGTTCTACACCGGCGTGAGCGAAGACCTGCTTTTGAAGCAGAAGGAATTTGAAACGCTGCGGACCAAACTGTTGCACGGGGCCCGGGAATTCTACCAGAAGCTGGAGGGTCTCCTCGAGGGGCAAAAGGATAAGGAGTCGCGGTTGGCCCTGGGCCGCGCCTATCGCGACGTCGGTGAGCTCACCAGCTTGATCGGCTCACGCGAGGAGGCGCTCGTGGTTCACGAGCGCGCCACTCGGTCTGTTCGAGGCGCTCGGCCGCGAAAATCCGGATGACCCGGAGCTGCGTTACGAGATTGGCAAGAGCAGTACTTTGATCGGCAGCCTGCTCTCGGTCGCTGATCGCCGGCGCCGCCGCCCAAGCCGGCTCGGGTCTCACCCCAGCGGAGGGCCAGGCCGAGGCCGAACGGGCCGTGGCGCTGGTGCGCCGCGCCGTCCGAGCCGGCTACAGCGAATATACCTGGATTCGCCAGGGCGACCCCGACCTCAAGCCGATCCGGTCTCTCCCCGACTTCCAGCCCCTCATTCTGGACCTGGCTTTCCCGGCCGATCCGTTCGCCCTCAACGACTAGCTCGTCGGGCGCTACGCAACGACGGGCTGCTTTTCGGGATGGAGATAAATGAAACTCTTGCCGAGCCGGCCGCCGTAGTTGCCTGCCGAGATCCGAACCAACCCGGGGGTATTCACCGAGGCAAGAATGGCGGCTTGGGTGGCACGGATGATGGCGTTCAGATCACGTCCGTTGATGATGATTTCCATCACCGAACGGACGTTTTCAGGCAGCTCCGACTTCGCCGCGGGGTCGCCGGCCAACCGCGGGCAAAACTTCTCGTACGTGCTTGCCACCGCGAAACGGTACCTGCTGCCTGCCTTCGACCCGCTGCCGGCGATGCCTCCGGGAAAAGGCATGATGACGCCCGGACACGCGCGGACGGCTGCCACGGCCGCCTCCGCGGCACCCAGTGCAGCATCCTCGGTTTCGCCCATGAACCACAGATTGCCGCCCATCAGCCCGTCGGAATAACCCAGCCGCCGGTCGAGGATGAACTCGCCGCCGAGCGTGGGAATCCACCACATCTTGCGGCCGAAGCGCTCGATTCGCTTCTGGAATCCGTCGCCGAAATAGGCGATCTTGCGGCCCATGTGAAAATATTCCGCCGAGTCGATGAGATTGAAGCACGCGGCCGTGGGACAGGTGAGCACGTTCTGGCTGATCCGGACGAGGGCCGCGCGTTCCAGGGCCGGGATGCGGTCCTTGCGAAACCGCGGCACGTGCAGTTGCACGATCGCACCAGGACGATCATCGGGCGTCGTGAACGATGGATCGCCTCCCGGGCCGACGTATCGATCCAGCCCGGCCTCGCAATCGCACAGGATCGTGCTGGATGCATTTCCGGTGGCAGCGTGAACAGCATGCTCGACCCACCGCCGATCATACGCAGTGATCAGGAATTCGACGTAGATGCTGCGGAAAGCCTCGGCGTAGGTGTCGTCGATCAAGGCGCTCATGGGAAACCCCGGACGTCAAGTCAGACTTCGCCAGCCGCGCGATCGACCCTGGCCATCGTACGTCGCCTGTTCGGTGACGACCTTGTCCATGACGACGTCGTGCGGGCCGACGATCAGATCGTCGAACAACTGGCATTCGTAGCAGAGCGCAACCAGCGGGCAATCGGGTCGCACGCGCTCAAGAAACCGGTCGTAATAGCCTTGCCCGTTTCCCATTCGACCGCCGCCGCGACTGAAAGCCACACCGGGCACGATCACGATATCGAGCTCTTCGGGGTGACACTCCTTGCGAGGGTCTCCCCACCGGTCGCGGGGCGGCTCCAGGATCTTCCATGCGCCGACCACCAGCTCGTCCATGCTCTCGAGCCACCAGAGGCCAAGCTTGTTGGCGCCGGAGTCGTCCACTGTGCAATACGGGATGATGATCTTCTTGCCGCTTTCCAAAGCCTTGGGAATCGCGTGCCGCGTTCGCAGCTCCGACCGGCAGTCGAGATACCACAAGGCCGTCCCGGCCGCTTGATACTCCGGCAGTTGCACGAGAGTTCTGACGGCGACTTCGCTAGCGCGATTCTTGTTTTTCTGAGCATTACGGGCATCGTACGCCGCCCGGCGGAGGATGCTTTTACCTTCCGCCAGTTCGACCGGTGTCTCACGCAATGGAGTGATCCTTTGTCGAGAATCGAAATACGTCAACCGCCCGCGGCCCGTGGCGATCTCTCGATGGCTGGGCGACACATGGCTCGATCTTGCCAGCGATCCTGCCGCCAGCGGCGGCACGAAGCCGGAAAACCATTTAGATTGCGGCTGCGAAGCTCGAAAGTCAATCGAAGAACGAAGAGGGCTCGACGGCCATGTGACTGGCGGCGCCGCGACCACCCCTCTAACCCGCCTTCACAAGGGGGGGAAAAGGGCGAAACGAAATCCGGAGGAATGCGTGGCTCGCGAAAGGCCGACTCTTCATCAGCCCACGGCGGGGCCATCCCGCCACGGTAGGACGGTGCGAGCCGTCGCCTGATTTCCGTCCGCGACGCCCACTTTAAATGCGTGTATCGATGGATGTATTCCAGCGGTTCGCGCGGCGTGATTGGGAGGTCGATCGTCGGTAAGCCGAGCGGGCTCGTCGGTGCGCTGATATTTTCACAAGCCTATTGGAGATTGGATGCCGGTCGGCGTATGATAATCTTGCGATGCGGACGAGGGAGAAGTCCGGTGTTAAGGTGACCCAGACTCGGGCGGACGCTCCGTTCTTATTCACCAGGGGAGTGTGGTGTCGACGGGGGCTCGCCTCCAGGCACTTGCGCCAGCCTCCCGCCATGGAACATATCAGAAAACTGAAACCTGGGACTGTGGTGCAAAGCCCCGCGACGGGGAACCGGTTCCTCGTCGCCAATCGGCTCGGAGAAGGTGGGTACGGATGTACCTATCGCGTCCAGAGGCTCGATTCGTGGGACCGGCGGATCAAGAATTACTGCCTCAAAACGACCACCGATCCGGAAAGCTGGCATCGCGAGGCTTATTTTGGCGAACTTCTGAATCGCTGCGAGCGTGCGATTCGGATGTACGATTCGTTTCCGCTTTTTCCGCCGACCAGGCGGTATGGAGTGCTTTACTGCCTGGTCTTTGAGTACGCGGAACATGGGACGATCCGAGACCATCTGGCTTCGACCCAGCAGGGTTGGTCGCCAGTCCGGGCTCGCCGCGAGATCGTCGCGCTCTTGAAGCTCCTGGACCAGTTGCACGGAGCGGGAGCCTTGCATCGGGACATCACTCCGATGAATGTCTTCGTGTGCAAGAACAGGAAGCTCAAGCTGGGCGACTTCGGACTTGCTCGACATGTGCTGGCCGGCAAGATGCTGATGGCCTCTGCGTTCACCCCGTTCTTCGTTTCCAAACGGATGGCGGAGGGAGAGAGGCGGTACTGGCTGCCGTCCGATGATGTTTTTCAGATGGGGCAGTTGCTGGCGATGCTGCTGCGCGGCGACGCCGACAGTTTGATCAGCGTGAAAGACGCCAGCAAGCTGCCCTGCGAGGGTGATCTGCACGGGATCGTCGCCAAGGCGATCTGCGCCCGACGGCACCGCTTCGCTACCGCTCTGGACATGCTTCGAGCACTGCAAGGGTATGACTATCCCGATCAAGAGCCGCTAGCGAGCCTGGAGGGGAAGACGGTCGTCTTCAGCGGTGCACTCTCGATACGACGATTCGATGCCGAGGTCCTGGTCAGGCAGGCCGGAGCATCCATTTCGGATCAAGTCACGAGTCGAGTCAACGTGATCGTTCAGGGACGACGGTCGCACGACTACGTGATGCGCCACAAGGGCTCGAAGCTCCTGGCGGCGGAGAAGCTGATTCGCCAGGGCGTGCCGATCTCGATCATCAGTGAACCCGAGTTCTTCAACCTGGTCTGGCAAAACCGGCCCCGATCGGGACCGGTCGGGCGAGCGCCGTATGTGGCGGTCCATCGAGCGTGACCGGTCGATCGGTTCCCTGACCGACCGGATTGCCGGTTGAACGAGGCCGGGAGCTCGGTCGCGCTCACGCGATCGGCCGCTCAGCCGCGTACAGGCGCCGCGCGGATGCCGACCGGAGCACAACCTGTTACTTCGCCGCATGGACGACCTGCGCTCTCCGCCGGGAAAACGTCACGGGCAGCGATTTCAGGCCATGAAGCACGAGCCCGGGCCTCCAGCGGAGGGCCTGCCGCGGGACGGCCAGCCGCAAGTCCGGGATCCGGCGGAGCAACGTGTTGATGGCGATCTGCCCCTCGAGTCGAGCGAGCGGCGCGCCCACGCAGAAATGCACACCCTGGCCGAACGCCAGGTGCCGGTTGGGCTCGCGCCAGGTCCAACGTATCCGCACGATCGAACTGCCGCTCGTCCCGGTTGGCGGATGCGACCACGGCAAATACCATCTCACCGCGCGGAATCGTCACACCGGCCATCGTCACGTCTTCACGCGCATAGCGTTCCGTCGCCGTCTGGAGCGGGCCGTTAAAGCGCAGAAGCTCTTCGACCGCCAGCTTGATCAGCGCGGGGTCGTCGCGCAGCCGATCCATCTCTTGAGGATGTTCCATCAAGACCAGCATTCCATTGCCGATCAGGTTGACCGTCGTCTCATGTCCCGCGATCAAGAGCAGGGAGACCATCGCCAAGAGCTCGTCCTCGCTCAACTGGTCGCCGGCTTCGCGCACCTGGACCAGAGCGCTCACCAGGTCATCCTGGGGAGCCGCGCGCCGGGTTTGCACCAGCCGCCGGATGTAGCGCAGAAACGCGATCAACGACGGAATGGTTTTGAATAGTGCCCATTTGCCCGGCACGGTCGACACGATGGTGCTCGACCAGCGGTGGAATTTATGGCGGTCTGCGACTGGCACGCCGAGCATTTCCGCGATGATGGTCGTGGGCAAGGGCAGCGCGTAGTCGTGAATCAAGTCCATGCGTCCCCTCGCCTCTGCCGCGTCGAGCAGATCGTCGGTCAGTCTCTCGATCCGCTCGCGCATGTTCTCGACCAGCCGTGGGGTGAACGCCATGTGCACGAGGCCGCGCAGCCGGGTATGGTCGGGCGCGTCGACGTCGAGCATGTTGTGCTCGAGAGGTTTGAGCATGCTGGGGATCCAGGGCTCTCTGGCCAACTGATCCGGCGACATGACCGTTCGTTTGTCTTTGACGAAGCGGTCGTCTTTGAGCACCGTCACCGCGTCTTCGTAGCGGGTCACCAGCCAGACGGTCCGTTTGTCCCCCAGCGTGATCCTGTGGACGGGGGCTTCGTCACGAAGCTGCGCGTAGAACGGATACGGGTCGGTCTTGAAGGCCGCGCTACTGATGTCGATGTTCCTGATCGGGGCCATGAAAGTCCTCACTCAGCGGTTTCGTGATGAATCATGCGAGGCTGAGAATTCATCGACCTTCGCGCGCACGGTCCCGATCCGGACCGTGACCCTGGATGATTTTCGGCGGACGTTCGATTATCATCTGGCAAGTTCGAGCAATCAATCCGACCGTTGCTGGATCGATGGGAGGAAACGATGATTCGTGGTGTTCATACGATGTTCTATTCGTCGGAGCCGGATGCACTTCGCGCCTTCATCAAGGACAAGCTGGGTTTTCATTCCACGGATGTCGGCGGGGGATGGTTGATCTTCGACCTGCCCGAGGCCGAAATGGGCTGCCATCCGGCCGACGAGGTCAAGGGCGCGCCCACGGGGACCCACGACATCTCGTTTTACTGCGATGACATCGAGCGGACGGTCGCTGAGCTTACGGCACGCGGCGTCGAGTTCACGGGGCCTGTCAAGGACGAAGGCTACGGATTGGTTACCCACCTTCGGGTGCCCGGCGGCTTTACGGTGCAGCTCTACCAGCCGCGCTACAGCAAAGTCCCGGCGCCCTGGCCGTCCGGGTCGACCTGAGCGGCCACAAGAGCGGGCCAGGCGCGCCGCGACAGCGTCGCGCGGCTCTGGTCGACGGAGCCCGACCCGGTTTTGCGCGGCCCGTCGCATAGACAAGCTTCTTGATGAGTCATATCGACTGCTGCTCATGGGCGCCGCGACGCGGCGTTCACAAACGACCGAACGAGCCGCAGTGCACGTGAGTCGGTCATCACTTCGGCCAGGCCGAGTCGATCGAGCACGCGCTGGCCACGAGCCAGGCAGGCCGCCGCCACCAAGGTGGACTGGGTGTCCGTTGACGGCGGCGCCCAATCGTCTCGGTCTTGCGTCCCGACCGGAAGATCGGTCATGATGCAGGGGACCCGGGACGTGTCCTGGACCACATCCAACCATTTTGAATCTCGGTGGCGTGACATTGTTCTGAGCGCGTCGTGCGGTTATCCATGCGACGGACTCACCACCAAGGGAGGCATGCCATGCCAGCCATCCATGGAACCTCCGGAACCCCCGTGGCGATGGTTCACGGGTACGAGATCGTGCAAGCGCTCACTGAAGGAGGAATGGGCAAGATCTACCTTGCGCGGCAGCACGCGCTCAACCGCCTCGTCTGCGTGAAAGTCCTGTCGATCCCCGCCGGGGAGGATGCCGAGCTCTGCCGATCTCGGTTTTGCCGCGAGGCCGAGCTCCTGGCGAGCGTTTCTCATCCCCACGTTCTCTCGATCTTTGATTTCGGAGCGACGGCCGATCTCGGGCTGCCGTTCCTGGTAACCGAGTATATCGAGGCGGGCGACCTGCGTCGGCGTTTGACCGCTGGCCAGGCCATGCCGGTCGGCCAGGTACGATCCATCGTCTCCCAGATCGGCGAGGCACTGACGCACTTGCACGAAAGAGGAATCCTCCACCGTGACCTGAAGCCCGAAAACGTCCTGATGCCAACCGATACGCTCGTCAAGGTTGGCGACTTCGGCATTGCCGTGATGCAAGACAAGGCCGGGCTTCTGACCCAGTCCCTCCGTGGCATGGGAACCGTCGGCTACGTATCCCCCGAGCAGCAATACGGTCTGAAGGTGGACGAGCGAACCGACGAGTATTCTCTGGCGGCTGTCAGTTACGAGCTATTGACGGGTCGACGACCGCTGGGCTCGTTCCCACCCCCCTCTCAACTGAATCGGCAACTGAGCCGCCAGCTTGACACGGTCATTTTGCGGGGATTGGCGGAAGAACCCAAGGATCGGTTCCCGACCGTTCGAGAATTCGTCTCGGCATTCGATCAAGCGCTGGCGGCTTCGCCCGCGAAACCCAAAGTGTGGCCCGTGGCTTTTGCGGGCCTGATTGCGCTTGCGCTTGCCGCTCTCGGGTTGAAATGGATCGCGGAAGCTGGACCGAAGCGAGACGTCCCGATTGCACCGAAACGCGTGGCGGTCGTCGCGGCGCTGAACCCGACGCCGGCGAAACCGGGCAAGCCGACCGACGCTCTTAAGCCGGCGGAACCGGCTGCCAAAGCGCCCGAGCGATCCCAGGAGTTCCACCGGTTGGTTGAGCTGCGCTCTTATGTGATCTGGGTCAAGTGCGGCAGTCCCACCGGCGAGGAGGGCGAGTCGGTCAAGGAAAAAAATTGGCTGGAAGCCGAACGCCAGATTCTCGATGAGGTCAAAGCGCGGGCGTTTTTGATCTGGGACCAAGAGGGGCGTCCCTCGGGAGCGGCCGGTGAGGCCGTCAGGGAAAAGAACATGCGCGCCGCCGAAGCCCAACTGCTCAAGGAAACTGAGGAAGAGATGCGGCGACATCCCGTGGACTAGCCTTCGCACAACTCGTACGACCGAACGGCGCCTGGACGGGACAATTCCCGAAGCACGGACCGTGCACGGAACGGCTCATGAACTCAGCAGATCGCCATGTGCAGATCAGTCGCAGCCTCTTTCGCGAGGCAAATGACGCGTTCTTTCTGTTCGATCCCGATACCCAGGTGATCGTCGATCTCAATCCGGCGGCTCTGCGACTGACAGGGCTCGAAAAAGACGCGGCCTGCTCGATGCGTCTGGACGAAGTCTTCTCCGGCTCAGGTGCTGGCGGCTTGGAGGCGCTGACCCAGGCTCTGGCAAGAACCGGCTTCTTCCACTCGCGCGAAGGGTATTTCCTCAAGAGGCTGGCTCAGAGCGACCTGCCAGTGAACCTGAGTGTGAGCCGCATCCACACCGAGCCCAAGCCGGTTGGACTGGTGGTGGCCCGCGACATCAGCGAGCGAAAGCGGGCCGAGGAGGCCCTCAAGCAGGTCGAGACCCGATACAACAGCCTGATCGCATCGACGGGGGTGATGGTCTGGGAGATCGATGCCACCCTGGCCTTTCTTTCGATCAGCCCGGCGTTTCAGACCATCCTCGGCTGGTCGTGCGGCGATTGGATCGGCAAGCGCTTCGACGAGTTGCTGCACGCCGATGATCGCACACGAGCGATGCAGATGCACCAGCGTGCGATCCAAGGTCAAACACTCCCAAGGTACGAGCTGCGGGTTCGAACCGAGACCGGGGATTACGTGGAGTGCGAGGTCCTGCTTGTGACCAGAATTCGCGAGGGTTCCACCGAGCGGGTCGTGGCGGTTTTGCGCGACATCACCGAACAGAAGCGACACGAAGCGGCCCTCGAACACGCCGAATCGATGCGGCGGGCCAAGGAGGACGCGGAGCAAGCCAATCGGGCCAAGAGCGAGTTCTTGTCGAGCGTGAGCCATGAACTACGGACACCGCTGACGGCGATTCTTGGTTTCGTGGACGTTCTGGGTGAGCATCCCGAGTTACAAGGGGTCGCTCCCGAGATCGACGACCATCTCGCGATCATCCGCCAGAACGGTCAGCTCCTGTTAGCACTGATCGACGACCTGCTGGATATTTCCCGGATCGAGGTGGGTCAGCTCCGCGTCGATAGCGAGCCGTGTTCTCCGGCGCGGATCGTTTCTGACGCGGTCGAGTCGCTCCGGGCCAAGGCGGAGGCCAAGCACCTGCGAATCGAGGTGGAGCTCGCAGGAGCGATACCCAGAGTCGTCGCGACCGATCGCTTGCGCGTGCAGCAGATCCTTGTCAACCTGCTGGACAATGCGATCAAGTTCAGCGAGCGAGGCGTTGTCGGGCTTACTGTCCGAATGATTGACCATGCTGGCGAAGAGCCGGTTTTGCAGTTTGCAGTGAGCGACATGGGCGTCGGCATGACGGCGGCGGAGATGAGCGGCTTGTTCCAGCCGTTCTACAGGGTCCCGTCTTCGGCCGGGGATCGCTCGGGTGGGACCGGTTTGGGCCTGGCGATATGCCAGCGCATTGCCAGGCGGCTTGGTGGGGATGTCGCGGTGCAGAGCACGCCGGGGTCAGGCTCGGTCTTCACTCTGTCGATTCCCGCCGCGGGAGCCGAGGGAATCGAGGACGGCGGGCAGCATGAAGAATCGCCAGAGCTGGCTGCCGCCCCTCGAGCGTCTTCGCCACCGCTTCGTGCGCGGATCCTGCTTGCAGACGACAACCCGGCCAATCAGAAACTGATCAGTCTCCGCTTGTGCCAGGCTGGGGCCGAGGTGGTGACAGCGGGCAACGGCAAGGAAGCTCTCGATCGCACGAGCGAGGCTGCCAGGGAGGGCCGCCCCTTCGATGCCGTGATCATGGACATGCAAATGCCGGTGCTCGACGGCTATGAAGCGGTCCGGCAACTCCGAGCCCGCGGCTTCACCGAACCGATTCTCGCCGTCACCGCGTACGCCATGAGCGAGGACCGCGAAGAATGTATCGGGGCGGGATGCGACGACCACTTGAGTAAGCCCATCGAGTGGGATCGGTTCCTCTCCAAGCTCGCTCGGCTGCTCACCGCGAAAGACGGCGCGGGGGGGTGAATGGTGTTGACCATTTCCGAGGAAAGTGCTCGATCCGCGTCAGCGACACCCAGGTCACCGACGCCGGGCTGGTGCATTTGAAGAGGTCGACGAAACTTTCGAGACTTTATCTCGGCGGCACGCGGGTCACCGATGCGGGAAAGCATGAGCTGAGGAAAGCTTTGCCGAAATTGGAAAGCGACCCTTCGTAGAACGCTTATCCAGCCGGCCTGTATTTGTTCTCGTCGGGTCGCAACGAATCCATGCCGGTAAATCCAACCCAGTGTCGAGCGAACAGCAACTCGAAGTGAACCACCAGAAGACCGGAGCATTTCGATCGAGACCGGTTGGAGGACTTCTCTTCCCCTGCTACACTCGATGGATGGAGATGAATATGGTTGCCCGTCTTTACCCTCACATCGTCAAAGAAAACGGCCAACCGGCGCGATTGGAGCAACATCCGCGCGTTCGCGTGGCCATGATTGTGATGGACTACTTGGCCTATGGCTGGTCACCCGACGAGATCCGCCGCCAACACCCGCATCTGACGCTGGCCGAAGTCCACGCCGCCATGGGCTACTACTATGATCATCAGGACGAGATCGACGGTGAAATCACGACGGAGCTGGAGGAGGTCGATCGCGCCTTGCAGAAACCCAAGCGTTCCCCGGTGTGGGTGAAGCTGAAGGCCCAAGGCTTGATCAAGTAGGACGAGTGCATGTCCGTCGCTTTGATTGCCAAAGCAAGCGACCCAGCGGATTGGCAAAGCGTGGTGGACCAACTCCCGCTTTGAACCATCCAAGGGTCTTCAATCCGGGAGAGTGCCCGTTATGCCAGCCGCCCGGGTCTCGCGTTCTTGGCGAAGATACCTGCGCTTCAGCGTGCGGGGGCTGATCGTCCTGGTGCTTGTGATCGGGCTCGCGCTGGGTTGGATCGTCCGCAGCGCGCGAATCCAGCGCGACGCGGTGGCGGCGATTGAGACGGCGCGAGGCCGCGTCGACTATGACTGGCGGTGGAGTAACGCCAAACGAGGAGTCGCAGGGAAACCGCCGGCGCCAGGATGGCTCGTGGATCTGATCGGCGTTGACTACTTCGGCCACGCCACTGACGTCATGTTCCATCATTCCTCGATGGTTACGGATGCAGCGCTCGCGCCGGTCGGGCGTCTCACTCAATTGCGGCGTCTGTGGCTCTCTCAATCGTCGGTTAGCGACGAGGGGCTGGCGCATCTGAAGGCGCTGACCGAACTCACTGACCTGGAACTCGGCGTCACGCCGGTCACCGATAAGGGGATGGCGCACCTGTCGGGGCTGACCAAGCTCTCGAAACTCACCCTATACAACACGCAAATCACCGACGTGGGAATGGCGCACCTGAAGGGGCTGGTGAAGCTTACGGAACTCCAGCTCTGGGGCAATTGCCAGGTCACCGATCGAGGGCTCGCGAGTCTGAGTGGGCTGACCAAGCTTTCGAAGCTCGACCTCCGCGGCATCAAGGTCACCGACGCGGGTCTGAAGCATCTGGAGCGATTGATCAATCTCTCCGAACTCAAGCTCGGCAACACTCAGGTCACCGACGCCGGACTCGCGCATCTGGAGGGGCTGACCAATCTCACGACACTCTCCATACGCAGCACACACATCACCGATGCGGGGATTGGCGCCTCCAGGGACTGACCAATCTTTCGTTCCTGTTCGTCAGCGACGCGCAGATCTCCGGAGCCGGGCTGGAGCATCTGACCGGACTAACCAAGCTCACCTGCCTTGGCCTCATCGATGCGCCGGTCACCGATCCAGGGCTGGCGCATCTCAAGGGACTGACCAAGCTTTCGATACTCGAACTTGCCAACACTCAGGTCACCGACCTTGGGCTGGCCCACCTCAAGGCGCTGACCAGCCTGTCCGACCTCGGCCTCAGCGGCACTCAGGTCACCGATGCGGGTGTGCGAGAATTACAGAAGGCTTTGCCGAGCCTGGAGATCATCCACTGACTTTCTTGTTGCTCGACGGTTGAGCCGACTTGCTGGGTTGGGGCTCGTAGATTTCGGGTTTCTGATCGGGATTGGGCGAGGGAACCTTCCTGAGGAATTCGGACCAGACCCGGAGGAACCTTTTCACGTCTTTGTCGTCTTTGAGGTGGCTATACGCATAGACCTCGACTCGATGCGTTTTCTTGTCCTGGGTGATCGTCAGGACAAGCCTTGGACTGTCTGTCACGCGATACGAATACTTCTCCTGCAACCCATAAAAGTCTGCTTCCTTGATCTTCGCCACCAGTTCTCTGAGGTGTTTCTTCGAGAGTTTTGTGTCTTTCTCCGACGATTTGGAGTCGTCCTTGTTGGCCGCTTTGCCGCCACCGCTAAAGCCCCACTCCTTGGCGACTTTGCCGTCGCCACTGATCGTAAATTTCCAGGATTTCCAGGGGCTGTAGCCCGCACCATACTGAGCGACAATCTTGAGATCGCTCGGGATCGGATCTCCGTCCTTCTTGGCCGGCGTTTGCTGCTGTGTGCAAAGGAGCGCAATCGGCAGAAGACACGATCTGAGAATCGTCGCGGAACCAATCATGGCAAAACTCCGGATCTGGGATGGCAGAGGAGAAGGGCGCCTGGCGATCGCGCCCTTCTACATTATTCGTCGCGGGTTGGGGGGTTACAACGACTCACAGTCGCTTCATCGAATCCTTCTGAGTTTCGCTCGTCGCACTGAGCGGGATTTCGGTATGATCTGAATCCGGGGAGTGAATCACCTCCAGAAGGTTTCCAATCGTGGAGACGGGCGCGCCATGGATCAAAGCGAAATCGATCGTTGGATCGAATATCTGGGCTCGTGTGACGATGCCGTCGAAAAGCTAGAGAAGTTAGGCGAACCGGCATTGCGGCGCCTCTTTGAGGTAACAGAAGGTCTGGTCAGCATCCCTCTGGGTGGGTACTGGCAGGACGCTTCGACCAACCGGGCTCTGGCGCTGGGCTGTCTTGGCAAACGCTTTCCGGAGGTGTTCCTCGAATTGGTGAAAAGCAGGCCGTTTCCGAAAATCCAAACAATCCAGGCTCTCGGCTTCACTGGGGACGAAAGACTGGAAGCGTTCGCCAAAGAGGCCCTCAAGGATTTCGGGAACGACTGGGCGCAAACTACCCGAAGTCGCATTAAATCGCATCAGGCTTACCCGCACGTGGTGAAGACGTCCAATCAACCCGTTTCGTGTCTCTGGCGTCGCTACCTGCGCTTCAGCGTGCGGGGGCTGATCGTCCTGGTGCTCGTGATTGGAGCAGGGCTCGGTTGGGTGGTCCGCAGCGCGCGAATGCAGCGAGAGGCGGTGGCGGCGATCAAGGACGCCGGAGGCATCGCCTTCTATAACTGGGAATGGCGCGACGGCAATCCTGTTGTCGGAGGCAAGCCTTGGGCGCCGAAGTGGCTCGTGGAGCGGATTGGCGTCGATTATTTCGGTCACGTGACCTGTGTCCAACTGATCTCGTTGTCGAAGCCAACCGATACCACGTTGACGCACGTCGCGCGTCTTACCGAACTGGAGGTCCTGATTATCGGTCCGTCGACTCTTGGCGACGACGAGCTGGCGCATCTGAAGAGCCTGACCAAGCTCTTGAGCCTCGCCGTCATCGGCACTCAGGTGACCGACGCCGGGTTGGCACATCTCAAGGGGCTGACAAACCTTTCGTTCGTCTATCTCGGCGGCACCCAGGTCACTGACGCGGGAACGCGAGGGCTCAAGCAAGCTTTGCCGGGACTGTGGATCGTGCATTGATTTCATGTGGATCCAGGCGGCCTTGCATCATCCCGGTCGCGGCGGGTAACGACGACGCAACGCTCGCGCTCTGGCGATTCGATCGCGGCTCCGGATTCCATCCTCGCGAATTTTGGTCGACCACCGTTGGAGGACTTCTCTTCCCCGGCTACACTGGACGGATGGAGATGAAAATGGTCGCCCCTGTTTACCCGCACATCGTCAAAGAAGACGGCCAGCCGGCGCGTTTGGAGCAACATCCGCGCATCCGCGTGGCCATGATTGTGATGGACTACTTGGCCTATGGCTGGTCGCCCGACGAGATTCGCCGCCAACACCCGCATCTGACGCTGGCCGAAGTCCACGCCGCCATGGGCTTCTACTATGATCATCAACACGAGATCGACGGCGAAATCACCACGGAGCTGGAGGAGGTCGATCGCGTCTTGCAGAAACCCAAGCGTTCCCCGGTGTGGGTGAAGCTGAAGGCCCAAGGCTTGATCAAGTAGGACGAGTGCATGTCCGTCGCGTTGTACATGGACGTGCATGTCCACGCTGCAGTTACGGAGCAACTACGCCGCCGCGGCGTCGATGTCCTCACTGCTCAGGACGACGGTGCTCTTCGCCTTCGGGACGACGAGCTCCTGGAAAGGTCGACGACATTGGGACGCGTCCTTTTCACGCACGACATTCGCTTCAGAGCATTGGCGGAGGACTGGCGACGCCAGGGAAAGCCATTCGCCGGTCTCGTGTGGGGTCATCCCATGCGCCTGACCATCGGCCGGATGGTAAGCGATTTGGAGCTGATTGCCAAAGCAAGCGACCCAGCGGACTGGCAGAGCGCGGTGGACCAGCTCCCACTGTGAACCATGCCTTGGTCGAGTGCCAGGACCGAATTTGCGCAAGCTGATCGGACTTTGGGAGAGCCCACGCGGGCAAAGGTCCCTGACCCTCGAATCGGTCGGTCCGATGTCGGCAGAGGGGGTTGAGGCCAGGCTAAATCACAGGCGGCTCATTGAGTATCTCCGCGGTTGATCCCGGTAACCGAGTGGTTCCTGGTAAGATCTGAGGCGAGGGAATGAATCACCTCCCGATGGTCTCCAATCCCTGAGAGTGCCCGCTATGCCGGCCGCCCGCGTCTCGCTTCCCTGGCGAAGATACCTGCGCTTCAGCCTGCGGGAGCAGATCGTCCTGGTGCTTGTGATCGGCGCGGGGATGGGATGGCTCGTGCGAAGCGCCCGAATCCAGCGCGACGCCGTGGCGGCGATCGAAAGTACGGGCGGTTCGGTCACATACAATTCGGGATCGAGGGGCAAGTTGCCTCCTCTCAATTCCGTGCGGTGGGCGCCGAAAAAGTTGGTGGATGGTCTCGGCATCGACTACTTCGCCAGCGTTCGCAGCGTGCATCTCCCTGAATGGAACTCCGATCTCGAGCTTGTCCCCGTTGGGCGTCTGTCCAGCCTGGAAGTTCTCTGGGCTCAAGGATGCCCTTTAACGGACGACGGGGTCGCGAATCTGGAGGGGCTCTCGAGACTCACTTGGCTTAACCTTGCGAACGCTCGAGTCTCCGACGCCGGCATTGCGCATCTACAGGGGATGACGCAACTGACCAAACTCAACCTGCTTCGAGCTCGGGCATCCGACCGAGGAATGGCAAGTCTAAAAGGTATGACCAAGCTTTCCGAACTGGTCCTGTCGTGTACCGAGGTAACCGACGCCGGATTGGTGCATCTGAAGGGTATGACTGACCTGTCCAGCCTCTGGATGAGCGAAACTCAGGTCTCCGGCGCCGGACTCGTGCATCTCGAGGGCCTCACGAAACTCTCCAAGTTCGACCTTCACGGTGCTCCGGTGACCGACGCGGGCTTGGTCCATCTGCGACCACTGGGCAGCCTCACCGAACTCGACCTCGGCCACACCCGGGTCACCGATACTGGTCTGGTGCATGTGAAGGAGCTAACCAAGCTCGTGAAGCTTGACCTCAGCGGCGATCGCGGGGTAACCGATGCCGGGCTCGCGCATCTGAAGCGGTTGACCGCGCTGACCGTGCTCAAGCTCGGCGGCACAAAGGTCACCGCAGGCGGCGCGGACGAGCTCAGGCAAGCGTTGCCGGGCCTGAAGGTTTACCGCTGAATTGGCGCCGGTCCTGACGGCTCGCAATCGACCCGATCGCGTCGCTAAGCTTGTACCCAAGACGCTGCCGGGTTGCTTCCGTTGTCGTATCGTCCGAAACGTCGGTCGCCGGTAATCGACGGATCGCGCATCACTTCCGGTCGCGGATCGCACCCGCGATCACCGCTAACTCCTCAAGGCGTTGGCGGTGGTAGTAACCGTTGACCACCCAGCATGCGTGAACCAACCCGGGAATCCAGAGGAGGAAGGTCAGAATCACGTTGAGGATTGCCTGAAAGGGCTTCCCGCACAGCAGGACGGCGAGCGGCGGGCAGAGGATGGCGAGCACGTAGAGCATGGTGCACCTCGTCGTCGAAGAACTTCGGCTCTGTCGACCAAATGGCTTTCAGTTTGACCTGGCGGGCCGAGCATCGCAAGCCAGCGGTCCCGGGCGATACTGGCGGGGTTCGTTGAGTCTCTCCGCCGTGGACTCGTGGTACCGCGCGGGTTTTTGGTATGATCTGGGTCGAGTGATTGCCTTACGTCCAGAGCGCCCCCGATCCTGGGGAGTTGCCACGATGCCATCCGGCCCCGTCTCCCGCCGCTGGCGAAGATACCCGGGCTTCAGCGTACAGGCGCTGATCATCTTTCTGCTTGCGATCGGCGCCAGGTCCCGTGGAGGGTGCATCCATAAGAACGTTGCCAACGCCGGGAGTCTCGCGGCGATCGATTCGCTAGTGCTCATGGACACGAATGTTACCAACCCTGGTCAAGGGCACCTGAACGCGCTGACCAACTTCGACTTCCTCGGCCTCGGCGATACTCAGGTCAGTGACGCTGAGCTGGCGCACCAGAAGGACCTGAACGGCCGCTCGCGACTCGATCTCAGGGGCACCCGCGTCACCGATGCCGGTCTGGCGCACCTGAAGGGGCTGACCAAACTCGAGTTCCTCGACCTGAGCGATACTCAGGTCACCGACGCCGGGATGGTGCATTTAGAGGGGCTAACCAGCCTGCGCGAACTCAAGCTCGACGGCACTGGGGTCACCGGTGCCGGTCTTGTACATCTGAAAGGGCTGACCAGCCTGCGCGATCTCACGCTCGACGGCACGGATGTCACCGATGCCGGTCTAGCGCATCTGAAGGGGCTGACGAGCCTCTCGAAACTCGACCTGCGGAGTACTCAGATCACCGACCTTGGCCTGGCGCATCTGAAGGGAATGGGAAAACTGAAGATGTTGTCCCTTTGGGGCACAAAGGTCACCGATGCCGGCCTTGCACACATCCAGGGTCTAACCACGCTTTCCTATCTCGACCTTCGCGGCACCGACGTCTCCGACCTTGGGCTTGTGCATCTGAGGGGACTCAGAAATCTCTCCAGCCTCGAACTCGGCGATACACGGGTCACCGACGCCGGGCTGGCGCATCTGACGGGTCTCACCAAACTCTTGAGACTCGACCTCAGCCACACGCGGGTGACCGATGCCGGGCTGGCGCATCTGACGGGTCTCACCAAACTCTGGAAACTTGACCTGTCCGACACCGAGGTGACCGGCGCCGGATTCAAACATCTGAGCGGGCTGACCAAACTCGCGGGGCTCCGCCTCTACGGCACAAAGGTCACCGATCTGGGACTGGCACACATCAGGGGCCTCACCAAGCTCTCGAATCTCGACCTCCACGGCACTCAGGTATCCGAAGTGGGACTGGCACACATCGAAGGCCTGACCAAGCTCACCTTCCTTGATCTCGGGGATACTCGGGTCACCGATCCAGGGCTGGCGCATCTGACTGGGCTGACCAGCCTCTGCGGCCTTTACCTCGCCGATACTCGGGTTACCGACACCGGGTTGAAGCATCTCAAGGGGCTGACCAATCTCAAGTTCCTCGACCTTGGCGGCACGCGGATCACTGACCTTGCGCTGGTCCATCTCGAGGGCCTGTCGAAGCTTTCAAACCTCTCCCTGGACAAAACTCAGATCACCGACGCCGGGCTGGTCCACCTGAAGGGGCTGGCCAGCCTCTCGAAACTCGACCTGCGGGGTAACCGGGTGACCAAGACTGGAATGAGAGAGCTCGAGCAGGCTCTGCCCGGCCTGACCTTCGTTCGCTTCCCGTGACGATCATCATCGATTCAGCACTCGTCCAGCCAGCCTGGAGTTTCCCTGTTTCGTCAACACACGGCACGAACGTCACGGACGCAGGAGTCGATGACCTGAAGCAGGCGTTGCCGAGTCTGACGATCGTTCGCTGATTCGACACCGAGCTAACTGAACTGAAGATGCTGGAGCTCATGCCGAATTGCAACGGAACCCTGCGGAATTGCCGTTATGATTGAAGTCGCGGACTTGAATCACGGTCGGAGCATGTCCGAGTGCAGGCTCTCTGACCGTCCTCTGGCCGGCAGTCGGTGTTCTGATGGGAAACCGCCATGTCAAACGACGACACGAAGCGACCGACGCGTGGCTGGCTGCGGCTGAGTCTGCGTGGGTTCGTCATCCTCGTGCTGGTGGTGGGAGCTGCACTGGGCTGGACGGTCCGCCGGGCGAGCGTGCAGCGCAAGGCGGTGGCGGCGATCAGGGCGGCCGGCGGCCAAGTCTACTACAACTGGCAGTTGACCAGAAGTATGACCGGCGGGTTCGCGGGCCGCAGCGTGCGTCCCAACGCGACGCCAGGGTGGCCGAAGTGGCTCGTTGATGCAGTCGGTCCCGACTATTTCGGGTACGCGGCCTTTGTCTTTTTTGGACGAAACGGCTTGAGTGACCGCGACCTGGCCAGCGTCGCAGACTTGAGTGAGCTCCGCTTACTCATGTTCAGCGGACCCGCCGTCACCGATGCGGGCTTCGCTCATCTCGAGCGTCTCACGAAACTCGAATATCTCTCGGCTGTCGGAACCGGGATTTCCGACCGCGCCTTGATTCATGTGCGCGGAATGACCGGACTTCACGTGTTGGTGCTCAACACCAGTGCTGGCATCGGCGACGAGGGGATGCGGAATCTCGAGACGCTGACGGGCCTCGAAACTCTGGGCCTCTCCAATACGAAGGCTGGCGACCAAGGACTGAGCCGTCTGGCGGGATTAACCCGCCTGCAATCCCTTAACCTGGGCTCGACCAGAGTCACAAACGACGGTCTGGCCGCCCTGGAACATATGTCTTCCTTGCAAACCCTGGATCTGCGGAATACGAAGGTAACGGACGCTGGCATGACATACCTGCGCGGGCTCACGGGCCTTCAGGTGCTTCACCTGGACGGTACCATGATCACCGACGAGGGCCTGGAGCAATTGGACGGATTGACCGCAATGCGTGAACTGTTCCTGCAGCGGACGGACGTCAGCGACGCCGGTCTCAAGCACTTAGCAGGACTGTCCGGCCTTGAGACGCTCTTCCTGGACGGGACCAAGATCACCGACCGGGGAATGGAGCACTTGCGAGGGTTCACAAAGCTCGAGCTCCTGAGCGTGGTCCGTACCAGCATCGGGGACGGCGGACTGGTGCGCCTGAAGGGTCTGACGGGCCTCAAACGGCTGAATCTCGTCGGCACCAAGATCACCGACGCCGGACTGGAGAATTTGCGCGGACTGAGTGCCCTCGAGCAACTTGTCCTCGGCGGCACGAACGTCAGCGACAGCGGCCTGGCGCACCTCAAGGGTCTGCCGCGTCTTGGCTACGTGGGACTACAGCGCACCAAAGTGACCACCGATGGAGTGAAGAACCTTCACATGGCGCTGCCAAAGGCGAGGATTGTTCGCTGATCGACCACTCGGCACAGAGCAGACGGAAAAACGGTTGCGGCCCTAAGTGCGCACCCCGGGTGCGGCCCTGTAGAACGGAATTCATTCCGTTTCGCTTGTTTTCCGCGCACGCAAAGGAATTGGCGTCCCAACGGAATGAATTCCGTTCTACGACATGAATTCCGTGTTCTCGCCACACCAGCCATCGCATGCGTCGAAGAGCTCGCACCGATGCCGGCGAAAGGCGCTCAAGTCGGGTGGGAGCACAAGCGGATCGTCGAAGCTCTCGGCGGCACGCACGTCACCGATGCGGGAATCGCTGACTTGAAGCAGGCTTTGCCGAGTCTCAGGATTCTGCATTGATGTCGTGGGGAGGGTCATATTGTGGCGCGGCTTCGGTTCCGGCTCCGAACGATCATGATCGTGGTCGCGGTACTGGCGGCCGTGATGGGCACAGTCCGAATACTCGCACTTCAGGCCGGCGTTACCGCAGTGGCACTGGGGTTCCTGGGATCGGACCCTTGCATCCTGATTGACGTGGTGCCGAAGGGGCCGGATGTTCCCGCACGCGGCGGAGCGATTCTGTTTTTGAGGAGAAGCACTTACTTTATCCCTCTGAAGACCATCCTCGTTCTCGCGATACCACCCATCGCAATTCTGGCTGTTGCGGCTCGCTACCGATCCAGCCGCAGACGACGGCGACAAACGTAGTGCCCCAGAGCAAGGGACTGCGCCGACCTAGGTCAGGCTTTCCAGCCTGACGTCCGTATGTCGTAGGTCAGGCTTTCCAGCCTGACGTCTCGAAGAGTCAGGCTGGAAAGCCTGACCTACACATAAACATTGATCAGGCACCACTCGGGACGGAAGCCGAGCGATCCATCGGAAGGCCGGAGCGAGGCCAAACCAGGACGGTAGTGGGAGTGCCGGTGAATCAGGGTTGCAGACGAATGAGCGATGGCTCCACGGCGGTGAGATGGTCTTTGGCCCCGAGTTGCTCCGGCCGTGCGGCTCCGGGCCGCGCTGGTGATCATCCAAGCGGCGGGCGCCTTGGACATTGAAGAAATCCGCGCGATGCCGGTGCAGGAAGTCGAGGCCGGCTTGGAAGAAGTGCGGTTCGTCAAATCCTTCGGGGGTTGATCCGTCGGCCCGATCCGGTTCTTGGTATGATCGGAGCTGGGAGGAGTGAATCACCTCCAGATGGTATCCAATCCCGGAGAGTTGCCGCCATGCCGGCCGACCTCGTCTCACGTCCCTGGCGAAGATACCTGCGCTTCAGCCTGCGCGGGGTGATCGTCCTTGTCGTCGGGATCGGCGCCGGGCTGGGCTGGATCGTCCGCGACGCGCGAATCCAGCGCGACGCGGTGGCGATGATTGAAAAGGCCGGCGGCAAGGTCGAATATGCCTGGGATGAGTCGCGCGAGGGAAGTTGTTTTCCGGGACCGAAACCCTGGGCGCCACGATGGCTCGTGGATCTCATGGGAGTCGACTTTTTCAGTCACGTTAGCATCGTCAAGCTTCCCTCGACAACCGATGCAGCGATCGCACCGGTCGGACGTCTCGCCGGACTGGAGCAACTGAGTCTTTCGGGATCGTCTCCTGTCGATCTTGGCCTGGCGCATTGGGAGGGGCTGGCCAATCTCGGTTTCCTGGACCTCCACGGCATTCCGGTGACCGATGACGGGCTGGCGCATCTGAGAGGGATGACCAACCTCACCGTCCTTAACCTCGGCGATACTCGGGTGACCGATGCGGGGCTCGCGCATCTGAAAGGGCTGACCGATCTCGGGTGGCTCGTCCTCAGCGGATGCAAGCAGGTCAAGGACGGTGGATTGGTGCACGTGGCGGGGCTGGCGAATATCGAGATTCTCTATCTCGAAGACACGCCGGTCACCGGCTCCGGCTTGGTCCATCTGAAGGGGTTGACCAATCTCAAGTGGCTCGGCCTCGACGCCACTCGAGTCAGCGATGCCGGGCTGGCGCATTTGACGAGGCTCACCAATCTCGAGTGGCTGACCCTGAGCAATACGCTGGTCACCGACGCTGGCCTGGTTCACCTCAAGGGCCTCGAAAAGCTCTCCGATCTCAACCTCAGCCACTGTCAGATCAGCGACGCCGGACTGGTCCATCTGAAGGGGCTCACTCATCTCACCCAGATCGACCTCCGGGGCACGGTGATCACTGATGCCGGGCTGGAACATCTGAACGGCCTGCTCAATCTCTCGTATCTCGAGGTCCACGGGACGCGTGTCTCGGACATCGGAGCGTACGAGCTGAAGCAGGCTTTACCGAGGCTGTCGATCATTCGTTGACCTGGCGCGATGAGATGCCTCGCAAACGGTCGCGGCTCTGCTAGAATCCCTATGGCCGGCCGGTCAGGGGGTCGGCACCTCGGTTCGACTTCGCAGAAGGAGCCCGATCTTGCTCACACATGCCTTGATCTGTGCCTCGATTACTCCGGGATGTTCAGAGCCGGGACGAAGGCTGCGATCGGCAGAGGCTCGATTTCGCCGCTCTCTCTCAGGCGGTCGGCGCATTTCCGGCAAACGAAAGCCACGCTGAGAGCGGTTACCCCGTACCGGTCGAGCTGATCCTGGTCGAACCAGATGGTTTGGCCGCATCTCTCGCACGACTCGAGTGCGCTGCGCTGACCGAGTCTCGTCGTTGCACCGACGGAATCGCCGATGACGGCGCACTGATTCAACGAAACCCGCCCCGCTTCCTGCTGGAGCCGGGCGTACCCTTCAAGGAATTGACTTCTTTGCAGAACGGGATCGGTTCCGGCACAGGCGTCGCACAGGATCAGATACGCCGTCATGGCACAGGTTTCGTTGGGACGTTTCACGGGACCGAAATCGCCGTCCGGGGGAATGAACACGGAGCGGACCCTTGATGCGATGCCATCGCAGAAATCGCAGGTTTTTTTCTCGAGCAGGCCCTGGCACGCATCCTTGAGCGCAAGCAGCGCCAGCGCCTGCTGGCCGGGTCCCACGCGGAGCCATTCGCTCAGGACCTCGGGCTGAAGGAAGGCCGTGAATCCCTCGTACATTGCCGGCCGCAGCGCCGGGGCGTCCTCGGTTGTCGCGTCGACCAATTTCATGACTTCCGCCAGCAAGCGTTTCTCCCTGAGCGGCCGCTTCGGCTTTTTCTTGCCCATGGACTTCACCTCCTGCAAAGCAGAAAAGCCGCCGCACGCCCGCTGCCGCGACCGGCGGCGACCCAGCATCGAGGGTTCTCACCCGCGAGCAGAGGGCTCCGATACGCCATATATAGCATTTCGCCATAACAGGGCCCGGAGGATTAAGGTTTTTTTGTGCGGGGGGAGCGAAAGCACCGGGATGGCATCTGGGGCGATTGCGTCCTGAGCGGGTATACTCGCGGCACGGATCAACGATGGGGATGGCACAACGGGAGCGGGTGCGCGAACGTTTCGGAGGCGCGGTCCGATCATGTCGGGGTCGATCGCCTGGGTCACGTCGGCTTGGTCGGGGATGCTGGATCGGACGCGGAGCGGTTGCACGTCAGGACACACTCATGCGAGACATACGCGTTGCGGCGGCCCAGTTTGAGCACCGCAATGACGACAAGGCGTACAACCTGTCGCGGATCCGGCGCTCGCCCGGAAGGCGGTGGAGCAGGGGGCCGAGATTGTCAGCTTCCACGAATGTTCGATCTCGGGTTACACATATCTTCAGCATCTGAGCCGTGCCGAGCTTGGTCAGGTGGCCGAGCCTGTCCCCGGCGGCCCGTCCTCACGCGCGCTCTGGGAGATTGCCCGCGAGCTCGGGGTCGTGCTCATGGCCGGACTGATCGAAACCGACGGCGCGGGGAAGCTCTCCAACTGCTACGTCACCGTGGGACCAGACGGGTTCATCACGAAGCACCGGAAGCTGCACACATTTATCAATCCTTACCTGAGCCAGGGCAGCAGTTACACGGTCATCGATCTGCTTGGCATCAAGGCGGGCTTCCTGACCTGCTACGACAACAACTTGCCCGAGAATGTGCGGATCACCGCACTGCTCGGAGCGGAGGTGATCTTCATGCCGCACGTGACCGGCTGTCTGCCCTCGACCATGCCCGGCCGCGGCACGGTCGACCGGAGTTTGTGGGAAAATCGTGAGCGCGATCCGGTTCCGCTCTTGCTCGAATTTCAAGGCCCCAAGGGGCGCGGCTGGCTGATGCGCTGGCTGCCGGCGCGCGCTGGGAGAACGGCATCTACGGCATCTTCAGCAATGCCGTCGGAGTCGACGACGATACGATCAAGCCGGGCCTGGCGATGATTCTCGACCCCTTCGGTGAAGTGCTTGCCGAGAGCCAGGCACTGGGCGATGACGTGGTGGTTGCGCTCTTGACATCCGAGAAGATCGCGACCTCTTCGGGCCGGCGCTACCTGCGGGTGCGTCGACCCGAGCTGTATGGCAAGCTCACCGAACCGCCGCCGGCGGGTGAGGAGCCCCTGACACTGCCGGGGTGGAGAGTACGCCGAGCGAAGTCGTGAGGCGGCCGAATCACAGCCGGGTCAGTCTGGCAGATCGCATGAAACTCACTCAGGGATGATGACGATGTCCGATCAACCTGTGCCACGTTCCTGGCGAAGATACCTGCGGTTCAGCATGCGGGGGCTGATCGTCCTGGTGCTTGTCATCGGCGGCGGGCTGGGCTGGATTGTCCGCTCCGCGCGGATCCAGCGCGAGGCGGTGGCGGCCATCAAGAAGACCGGGTGCAGCGTCGTTTATGACTGGGAGTGGAGCAACGGGAAACCCATTCCAGGAGGCAAGCCCTGGGCGCCCAAGTGGTTGGTGGACCAGATCGGGGTCGAGTATTTCGGCCGCGTCGACGCGGTGTGGCTCACGTCGGACTTCCCGGCGGATGCCCATGTCGCGATCACACAGGTCCAGCATCTCCCCGGACTCCAGGGACTGAATGTCTTCACGAAGTTCGGCGATTCCGATCTGGCGCGACTGAAGGGGCTGACCAATCTTTCGGTGCTCAACATCGGCGGCACAGACGTCACGGACGCCGGGCTCTTGTACCTGAAGGGCCTGACCAATCTCTCCATGCTCGGCCTTGGCGGCAATGAGGTCTCGGACGTGGGGATGGCTCATCTGAAAGGCCTGACCAGGCTCTCCTTCCTCGACCTGACCGGGACTCACGTCACCGACCTTGGGCTGGTCCACGTCGAGGGGCTTGCGAGCCTCACGTCGATCAACTTGAGCGGCACCCACGTGACCGATGCCGGGCTCTCGCACCTGAAGGGACTGAGCAAGGTCTCCAGGCTCGTCCTCAACGGTATTCCGGTCACCGACACCGGCGTGGCGCACCTGCGCGGGCTGACCAATCTTTCGAGCCTCTACCTTCGGGATGCGCAGGTCACCGACGCCGGAATGGCGCATCTGAAAGGGCTGACCAGCCTTTCCGTTCTTGACCTCCGCCGCACGCACGTCACGGATGCCGGGCTGATGCATCTCAAAGGTCTGACCAGCCTCTCCTACCTTGACCTCCGCGGCACTCACATCACGGATGCCGGCCTGGTGCACCTTCAGGGTCTGACCAGCCTTTCGGAACTCCTCCTCGGCGGCACGCGGGTCAGCGACGCCGGTCTGATGCATCTCAGGGGACTCAGCAAACTCACCGTTCTGGAGCTGCGTGAGACTCAGGTCACCGCTGCCGGCACGACTGACCTCCAGACTCGTCTGCCCGGCTTGCGCATCTTCACGCCTTTTTGACTGCGGCCTGATCGTGCCAAAGGCTTCAGGACAGGCTTCACCAGACGTCGGGCCGTGGTCTCGGCCCTCCCTGCCATCGCGTCAGCAGGGCCGATAGACTGGCTGGAGAGGAAGAAATTCGACGGCCCGCTCTCCGACTCGATCACGATGACCGATCAGCCCAGATCCATCCCTCGACCCTGGCGAAGATACCTGCGGTTTCAGCCTGCGCGCACTGATCGTTGCCGTTCTGGTGATCGGCGGCGGGCTGGCCTGGATTGTGCGCACCGCCCGAGACCAGCGCGCTACGGTGGCGGCGATCCGGAGACGCGGTGGGTGGGTCTATTATGACTGGCAGTGCAAGGACGGCGTTCCGGTCTCGAACGCGAAACCCTGGTGGCCGAGATGGCTGGTGGATCGCGTCGGGATCGATTACTTCAGCCACGTCAGCGCTGTCTCGGGCGGGGGATCAGATGCGGAGCTGTTCCAGGTCGGGAAACTGGCCCAGCTCGAGGGACTCAACCTGGTCGAGACGGAAGCAAGCGACACCGGCGTGTCGTACCTCAAAGGGCTGACCCACCTCCGCGAATTGAACTTGGGCATGACCCAGGTTACCGACCTTGGGCTCGTGCACCTGAGCGGACTGACCGGCCTCCGGAGCCTGAGGCTTGACGGCATCACGGATCAGGGTCTCGCCAACCTGAGTGCCGGGCGGCTCACCCGGCTTGAGAAACTCGACCTGGTCGAGTCGCAAGTGACCGATCAAGGAATGGTGCACCTGAAAGATCTGCCGAGCCTCCGGGAATTGACATTGGACGAAACCGAACTGACCGACGCCGCGCTGGCGCACCTGAGCGAACTGCCTCGTCTTCAGAGGCTGCGCCTCTTCGGCGAAGCGTGCACGGATACCGGGATGGACCACGTCGGGGCTCTGAAGGGGCTGACTGCCCTTGAGCTCGGCGGTGAAAACATCACCGATGTGGGACTCGAGCACCTGCAAGGGCTGACGCGCCTCGAGGAACTGAACCTGGACTGTCGCAAAATCACCGATGCCGGGCTGGTGCACCTGAAAGGGCTTGCACGGCTCCAGAGCCTGTCCCTTGAGGGTACTGCGGTCACAGATCAGGGATTATTCCAACTGAGCGATCTGAGCGGTTTGACTCGAATTGATTCTCGAGTACACGAAGATCAGCGACGCCGGGCTGGCGCGCCTGACCGGATTGACCCGGCTCGAGGAACTCAGTCTCGCCGATACGAGCGTCGGCGACGCCGGGCTCGCAAACTTGAAGGGGCTGGCCAGCCTTCGAAGTGTTGACCTCAGTCGCACAGCCATCACCGACGCGGGCCTCGTCCACTTGACGGGGCTGACCGGGCTTCGAAGTCTTGACCTCTATGACACCGCCGTCACCGACCTTGGCCTGGCTCATTTGCAGGGGCTGACGGCTCTCGAGTCGCTGTACCTCGACCAGACCAAGGTGACCAACGCGGGGCTTGTACACCTGGCGCGACTGATTAACCTTGAGAGGCTCGTGGTGGATTCCACCGCGATCACCCCCGCCGGAATGACAGCACTTCAAAAAAGCCTGCCGAAGACATTACAGCGGCACAGGGAGGAGCCGTGGTTGGTCCTCCCGCGGTGACGTTAAGACCGTGATCAGCGCCAATCCACGCGATTCGACCGCACAGTGCACGTGACGGTGCCACCAGTGATCACTTCCGGCTCCAGATTCTCAGCCTCGAATCCAGGTCGGAGTAGAGCTTATCGAACGTGATGCAGTGCAGCTTACGGCTGCAAACGATCACCTGCTCACTACGCCACGTCAATCTCTGCTTCAACGTAGGGTCGATGAGGAATCGCTCCCTGCCGACCACGAGCAATCCGACGTACTGGATCTCGCCCACGCCGAACCGTTGTGTGTACGAGACCGTTTGCCTTTGGTTATCGAGCCACAGAAGCCAGTCGATGACCTGGCTGCATCCGTGATCGAAGCGGTTCGACCACTCGGGGGTCGCCTTTCCCGCTCTCTTTTTGAAGATGCTTGTTTTCGTCGCGTCCTCAAACTCGACAAAGCAGTACTGATGCTCACGGGAATCGCCGATGGCGAAGTCGGCCGCATGATCCCCGAAGATGTCAAACTCGGTCGCAATCCTGTCGAAATTCTCGATGTTCGGGTTGTAAGTGCCCATCAGCGCGATCAGTTGCTCGCGGGCCGCAAAAAAGGGGAGGATGTCATCCTCCTCCTTCAGATGCTGTTTTGCCGGGTCGTCCAGAAGCGCCTTGAATTCATCAAGCTCCTTCCTCGCTTGAGTCTTGTTGAGTGAAATGCTCTTGAAGTGTTTCATGGGGATGGCGCGGCTACATCGACCCTCCCGCGCCGTTCGGCTTCTTGGTCGCCCTGCTATGGGAGCGAGTCCGCTTCTTGGGTCCGTATCGTGCGAGGGTCGCTTTCGCCATCAGGTCCAGGACCTGGATCTGTTCTCCACGGACCTCGTAAATGATATTCAGCCCGGATGGCATAACGAGCGCATAAACCGGCTCGCTTCGCGAGATTTTCTCGACCCTGCGGCGGTCGGCGATACTTGCGACAAAGTGTTCTCTGTCGATCAGAACACTGCTCACGGCTCGCCGCTGCTCATCGCTGAGCGCGTCGAGCGCGATAGAAACGCGCCCATCAACGTGGTACTCCGGATTGGCGTTCTTGGTTGTCGTCATTGCCATTCTCGCGATCCTGCATTCACAGGGGCCGTGCGATTGGGACACAAATGCCATTATTATACCCTGCATCGAGTCGTGTCTGCCATTTTCAGAGGCGACTCGTCGACTGGCGCGGCTATTCCTTTTTCTGTTCGACGGGAGATCCCAGGTCCTCCCATTTCTCCTTGTCCGAATTGATCCAGCGCAGCGAATCGAGCAAGGCTTCATCCAGCAACTGGCGCTTTCGATAGCCGATCTGCGCTTGTGCCAGATGGAAACTGATCGGACGAGCTCGCCAGTATGCCACTGCGTCCCCAAGCGCAACGAGCGGTGTTGTCAACCGGTAGTTTTCGACAATGGCTTTTGTCAGTGCCGGGAACGCCGCTGCATCAAGCCGTTCCGCAGCCGAATACGTCAATGCGCGGAGATCATCGGCATGGCGCCAGTTGGCATCCATCGAGCTCTCATGGATCGTGTCGAAATCGAACCAGAAAGCCGTCATTTGGGTGTTGTCGACGACCACGTTTTTCACAGTCGCGTCTCCATGGCTCAGCGGGCGCTCCTGCCCGTCTGGCCACTCCAGGACGACACCGTGGAGCCGGCTCAGCGACCGGGCGGCCAGCCGGATTGCACGGAGCTTGTCTGCCTCGCTGTTGACGTCTGATTCCAGATATGCTGACAGAGCAACGCCCGGCCACTCCGGTATCAAGAGGCGTCCACCGGGATCAGTCAGCAGCTCGATATCGTAGACGGCACGGTAGACCTCGTGTTCCCAGCGATGCCACGGGCGATCCGGCAAAACGTGGGCGTGCGCGCCAAGTCGCTTGAGATAGAGGTTTCCCGCAGTGATCAGCGGAGCGCCAAACCAGAGCCGCCGTTTGCCGCGGTATGTTTGTCGATTGACGCACAGGGTGCAGACGGCGTTGACTTTGACTTGAGCCAGCGCGCGTCCCAGGCAAGACACCAGGATGTACCTCAATCGCGCGACCGCTTCCATCAGCGCAGGTCCCCTGCTGCTCGACCAGAATGCGTGGTGGCCTCCTCCGCATCCTGGAAGGCTCGGGCGCCGTCTCGAATCGAGTCGGAGTAATGGATGCGCCCGCGGTAGTCGAGGATGGCCCAGACGTACTTGAGAAACAGGCGGGTGTAGCCAAAGGAAACGAAGTCCATTCGACGGCTCGACGTCCACGCAGTGATCGAATGCAGATAGATGAACTCATCTCGGCGCGATCGATAAACCCCGGCGAGAATCGGCCATTCCTCACCGATCGCCACGCGTTCGTCGAACGGCCCGAATTCGTCGAACGTCTTCCGCGTACAGAACATGAATGCCGGCATCGCCTTGGCACGCGGCAAGGGAAGCCGGCGCACGGAATTCCAGAAATGCCACCACCAGGAGGCACGAAGCCCACTGTGGCGAGGACCGAGCTTTGTCATTCCCGCGCTCTTTCCATTTTGGTGACATTGTTCCACGATCTGTTTGATCGAGCGTGCCGGGATTGTCGTGTCGGCATCGAGAAAAACCAGAATATCACCTCGCGAAGATCTCGCGCCGAGATTTCTCGCCCGTGCTGCACCCTTTGCCGGGCAATCCAGCAGTCGGATCAGACCACTCGCTCTTTCGACGAGTCGGCGTGTGCAATCCGTGCTGCCGTTGTCGACAACAATCACTTCGGCCGCGACCGTGGGCGGGAGGACGTCCAGTGCCGACTGGACGCTTTCCAGTGTCTCGACGATGAGAGCTTCTTCATTGAGCGAGGGAATGATCACAGACACGGTGATGGGCATGGCGTCAAGGGCTCCAGCACAAACAAATCGCGACTCACACAAAGATTCACGGTGTCCAATCGGCGAATCGCGCGCACCTGGTAGCCGGACGCGGCCAAAACAGCTTCGAGGCTCTGCCGGGTGAAAAGCCGGTTCGGATGGAGAGGACACGTTCGCGCAGGAACAAGTCCGGAGACGCCGGCCAGGAAGAAGGCGAAACGGCCAGTGACGAATTCCCAGGCCCACAGGATCGACCGCCCAAGGCTTCCCGAATATGTCGATTGCAAAACCATCACCTGGCCGGAAGTCACGCGGCGTATTTCCCTCAGCAGCGACTCGGAATCCGGCACGTACTGCAATACGAATAACACGATCGACGCCGAGAATTCTGCGTCCTGAAACGGCAACGTCTTTCCATCGAAGAGAACCGGACCACGGCCAACCGCGTGCATGTCGACGACGTCTGCTTCGATGACCTCCAGCGGGGAGACGCGCGCCAGGCACTCTGCGTTGTGCCCCGTGCCCGACCCGACGTCGAGAATGGTACCAACCGCGGGCAGGTCCGGCGATATGAACCGGACCAGCCGTTTGGCCCGACGCTTCAGCAAAGTCTCCATCAACCATTTCACGATGCGCATTCCTCGTTGGCCGCACACACCAGCTCGCCTGGCAGGATGGGCGTTCCGCCGGACTCGATCCACGATTCGACCGTACTGAGGATTCTCGGCAGGTAACCCCGCGAGACATCCGCGGGATGAGCGGCCAGGCAACGTATGCTCCGGCCGCGGACGCGGCCAAGCACGCGCCCGATCATCTCGGCAGCAGGGCCCAATCGCCCGAATCGGCCGACATCCCAGGTAATCGTCGAAACCGGAATCCGCCGGCTGTCCGCGCACTCGATCGCAGTGTAACCCAGCAGAAACTCCAGTCCGTGAAGACGAAGCGTTTTCCGGTCGATGCGTCCTCGCTGCCATGCTGGAGCAACGAATCCTGCGACCTGGTGCCCGAACAGGCTGGAAAGTCGATCTTGTCCGAGCTGAATTCGCGCATTCGTATCGTTCGAGGTGAGTCCAGCGAACTCGTCGGAACGGTTCGTGAGACACGAAATCACTCCGCGACCGGCTTCTCGCTGATGCGTCCAGCCATGAAGCAGGATTTCGCCAAACTGACGCGTCACCCATTCGGCAAAACAAATCTCCGCGTCAAACGGGACTCCATGCCAGTTCGGTACGACCGCCGCCGAGATGGCTTGTCCAACCAATGGCTCCAGAGCGGCAACAATCTGCTGGGTATTCCGCGAGTGAACCGGGCATACATCGTGAACGACGACAAGAAACGACCCCCGTCCATTCCCTGATCCGCCAGATCTGTTTCGTTGCACGCTGCACATCGTGGCATCGCTCGCTGCTGCCAATAACTTTGTATTGCAAAGCTAGCATACCAATCGGCGCGGCGAATTGTCAATTCCTTGCCGGCCTTGGCTGTTGTTCAGGCGAGTGATGAGCCCGCACCGCTTTCGCTCTCTTGACCGCTGAGAGAAAATCGGTTCAATCGACACAAGGTTTTTTTGCAGAAACCGGCTGGAAGCGAGCAGAGACTGCCCATGAGTCCCGATACCCAGACACATACGTTGCCGCTGGTTCTGATGGCCGGCCTGGTCGCGCTGGGAGTGATCGCTCTGGGCCGGCTTTATTTCCGCAAGCAGCAGCTCCAGGCCGCCGTTGACGCGCAGTTCAAGGCGTTCCGCGAGAAGGCGGTTGCGCTCATGGACCAGCTCGACGCTCTGCGCCATCGTCACAAGACTTTACCGTCCAGCGATCCCGATTTCACAGCGCCGATGTCGGGTGCGACCCTGGCGCTATACAACGGGGTCGAGAGCGACCTGAACGGGTTGTGGGAGCGCTGGCTGAGCGTGATGGAGCTCTGGGGCCAGGCGCAAGAGCTCATTCAGTCGAGCTCGGGCCTGGCCCTTCGGCAGGCCGAAGAGGCCAGGAAGCTGCTGGATCGGGGCGGCATCGACGAGCTGTTGCGCCAGTCGAGCTGGTGCAAGGAGCGGCTCGACCGGCTCAACCTGGGGCACGAGCAGGCGCGCGAGGCGCTCAAGTCGGGCTGGGACGATCTGGCTGTGCTGCGGAAGTCGAGCGACCTGGGGACAGGAGTCACTCTGCCGACCGACCCGCACCAGGAAGAGATCGCGCGGGCCGAGGCGCTGTTTGCGCAGGCCAGCGGGATGATCGAGTCGGACCCGATCGGCGCCCTGGCGGTCATCACCCGCTCGCGCCGGTTGCTCAAAAGCGCCACGGATGACGCCACGTTGATCCCAGCTCGCTCCTGGACGCTGCGGCCATCGTACTCGCTCCTGGACGATCTGGCGGCAGCCGCCGACGCGTTCCGGGCGGCCGCGGCCAGGCTCCGATTGACCAACCTGCTGGGCGTCTTCGCGCGTTTCTGGATGGTTGTCTGGGGGGTGGCACTGCTGATCGGCCTCCTGAACCTCCTGGTGCCGCTCTTCATTTTCGTGCTCGGCGTGGTGCTCACCCTCGCCGGCTTCTGGGCGATCTGGCAGGTGGTGACCTTCTGGTTCTGGTACGGATTCTGGGGAGCGCGCCGCCGTTAAACCTTGACGTTCAGCCACCCTTGCCGGCCGTGTAGGCCGTCATCAGGGCCTGATAGATCGGGGTGTGGTCCACGAGCAGCTTGCCGAATCCGGCAACGTCATTCCGCCAGTCGCGGTGGAGCTCTGACGCCGCGGCGAACCAGTTCACGAGCTGCACGCCGGCTGCCGACATCCGCAGCCACGCGGCCTCGCGGCTGGCCGCGTCGAACGTGCCGGACGCGTCCGTGACGACGAACACCTCGTAGCCCGCCTCCAGGGCGGATAGTGCCGGGAACGCGACGCAGACCTCGGTCACGATTCCGGCGATCAAGAGCTGCTTGCGGCCCGTGGCTTTGACGGCCTTGACGAAGTCCTCATTGTCCCAGGCGTTGATTTGCCCAGGGCGAGCGATGAACGGTGCGTCCGGGAACATCGCCTTCAACTCCGGCACGATGGGACCGTTCGGCCCTTCCTCGAAACTGGTCGTGAGGATGCTGGGCAACTTGAAGTACCTGGCGATATCGGCCAGGGCCAGCACGCTGTTCTTGAACTCGCCCGGCGTGAAGTCCTGGACGAGAGCGGTCAAGCCGCATTGATGGTCCACGAACAGGACGGCGCACTCGTCTCGGGAAATCCGGCGGTACTTGAAGCTACTCATGGGCTGCTCCTTCAATCGGTGATCACATTCAGGAAACTCGCACGTCGTTTGAGCTTTTTCCCCTACGGCAAATCGAAGAGCATCACATCACACGCATCGGTCCCGAGCACCGTCAGCGACGATTCGTCGCTGGCAAGAGCGCCGTCTCCGGCAGCAAGCGGCTGGCCGTTCAGCTCGGCGGCCCCGCGCAGAACCTGAAGCCAGGCGTGCCGCCCTTGTGCCAGATCATGAGAGACCCGCTCTCCCGCAGCGAGCGAGGCGAGGAGCACTTCGGCGTCCTGATGAATGGTCAGGGAGCCGTCCCGCCCGTCGGGGGATGCAACCACCTGCAACGTGCCCTGTCGCTCGCCCGCGGGGAACGCACGCTGATCGTACCGTGGCGGCAACCCGTTCTGCTTCGGCAGCAGCCAGATCTGATAGAAGTGGACCGGCTCGGAATCGGAGGGGTTAAACTCGCTGTGCCGGATGCCGGTGCCTGCCGTCATGCACTGAATTTCCCCCGGACGGAGGACGGACCCGTTGCCGAGACTGTCCTTGTGGCCGAGAGAACCCTCGAGGACGTAAGAAATGATCTCCATGTCTCGATGGCCATGCATGCCGAAGCCCTGGCCCGGCTGGACCCGGTCTTCGTTGATGACCCGAAGCACCCGGAAGCCCATGCGGGACGGGTCGTAATAATCGTTGAACGAGAACGTGTGGCGGGTATCGAGCCAGCCATACTGGCCATGCCCCCGCGCAGAAGCCGGACGAACCAAAATCATCGTGCACCTCGGTTTCTCATGCGTCCCCTGAGGACGGCAGCCGTCGTCGTGTCTTCAGCCTGTGTTAGTTAAGATAGAGCTGTGGTATCCTTTGACAAGTAGGGACCAAATGACAACGTAGGCACCAAATGGATACCAATGGTGATGGCACACTCAACTCCGCCGGCCCGTCACGGCGCCAAGGGCGAAACTTCGGCCAGCAAAACGGCGAAGGCAGTCGCCGGTTGCCCGGCTGGTCGGGCGATGGAGCTGGTCGCCCACAAGTGGACCATTCACATCCTGTTCGCGCTCTACGAGGCTGGCGGTCCGGCCCGCTTCCGGCAGCTCCAGCGGACCGTGGCGCCGATCACGCAGAAGGAGCTGACGAAGCGGCTTCGTGACCTGGAGAAATCAGGGCTGGTTGATCGGCGGGTTTATGCGGAGGTGCCGCCGCGAGTCGAGTACTGGCTGACGCCGCTGGGCTTGACCCTGATGCCGGCCCTGTCGGGCCTCCACGAGTGGGCGAAACAGTACGGTGCCGCCGTCGATGAGCATTGGTGTCGGGCGGCTGCAAAAGTGGCAGGGCAGGGGCAGAGTGATTGATGTGCCGAGGACATCGATCGCCATTCCCGGAGAGTTGCCATCATGCCCGCCGGCCCTCAGGTCTCCCGTGCTGATATGAAAGAGCTCAAACAGACTTTGCCCTGCCTCAAGTTCTGCCACTGACCCGACGCTTCTCGAACCGGCCTGAAGCCCTGCCTGTCGCATCGCCAGGTGTCTTCCGAGATCTTCCGCAGCTTCCTTGCGGCGGGTCGAGGGTTCTGGTCCATTTCAAGCATCGAGGCGCGTTACCGGATTACTGACGATGAGGGCGTTCCTCGTCTGGGCAATCCACCATCAAAAGGGTGACAACCATGATCGCTCGCCGATTTGCCTGGTTCAAGACGGCGTCGCTCTGCGCGTTCATTCTCGTCTCCATCACCGTGCTCGTCGGGTCTCAGCCAGCGTCAAAAGAGAAGGCGCCTGTCGCCGAGACAGCGAAGTCTCCCCGTAAGCCGCCCACGCAGGCGCCACTGCGGGATGCCGCGACGCGAAAGGCGCTGGTTGACAAGATGATCGCGGACTACGACCTGACGCCTCATCGCGCGCCCGTCATCCCCGACAATCCGCCTCCGCACGAGGGTGCCCTCATCAACTTACCGGTTGTCGTCGAGCCGCCGGACCTGGTCGTTGTCGAAGTTCTGGAGGCCCTGGAGGGCCGGCCGATTTCCGGCGAGCGGCTGGTCAAGCCGGACGGCACGATCCAGCTCGGCTTTTACGGCGAGGCCCAGGTCAGAGGGCTAACGCTGCCGCAGGTCAAGGTGGCGATCATCAAAGAATTGAGGAAGTTCCTCGACGATGAGACGTTGGGACTGACTGTCATGAAGCAGCCGGGCGCGGAAATGTTCGTGCCGGACCGGCCGGCGATTCCTCCAGTTCCCGGGAACGGCAACCCCTTCGATCTAAACCAAGCTGCCGACGCGTCCAAGAAGCAGGAACCGCCGCGCCCGATTCCGGCGCTCGAGCCGGCAAACGCGGCGACCGAAGAGTCATGGACGATCGTTCCTCCCGACGCGTCGGACAAAGTGTTTGTCGATATTTCCGGGTTCAACTCGATGAATTACTACGTACAGGGCGACGTTTTGATTACAGGCCGCAACCCCTCCACGGGAAATGAGACCGTCCTGGACGCCTTGCAATACGCCGGCGGTCTCATGTCAACAGCAGACCCGAAGCAAATCAGCCTGATTCGCCCAGAGCGGAAGGGAAGGCCCGCCAAGGTTTACAAAGTTGATCTCGAAGCCATCCAGGAGAGGGGCGAGGTTGCCACGAATTACCAGATTTTCCCCGGCGACCGACTGTTCGTGGGGAGGAACGAAGTCGTCAAGAAGACCGCCGAGATGGATCGTCTCAACGCACCCTTGCAAACGATGACCGGGATGATGTTGCAACAAGCGTTCGCGCTCCGGGCTCTTCAGCTCGTGAGCGTCGATCACCGCGACGAGCTGTTGAAGGAATATGTCGACTTCTGGGCCAGGGAGCTCTCGCACTCCACCGGCGTGAAGTTCGACGAACAGACCATGCGAGACGCATTCATCCGCAAGATGAAGCTGACGCCCGCACCGGTGGCGGCCGAGCCAGGGGCTCGGTAGTGAAATGGGACCGCAGGATTGCTCGGGTCGAGCGTCTGCCGGTTCTTGAACGTGACGGACCAGTCGGCCGCCGCGTCGGATCGGACGGATCGGACAGATCGGACGGATCGGACAGATCGGTCGCGGCGGCCGGGCCGCACTAACGGCTTGCGGGAGGCTCGCTCGCGTGATAGGTTGAGGCGCGCTTGATCCGCGCCAGGCGAGGCGAGCGTATCGCCCGTCTCAAGTTCATGCTTCTAAAGGAGGCGTGCGCGATGGAGTCTCGACGGGCATTTCTCGGTCGCTTGCGGCGCCGGGGCTGCGGTGTGGACCGCTCTTGCCAGCGGGGATTGGTCGGCCATTTCGGCGGTGGCGGCCGAGTTCGACGTGGGCCAGCTCGGCGAGCTGGCGGCGTTCGCGCTCGAGCGGGCCAAGGCGGCCGGAGCCACGTACGCCGACATCCGAATCAACCGCTATCGCAGCCAGAACGTCGGCTTCCGCGCGCAGGCCGACCGTGCGACCGGCAAGCCGGTCGAGGTGCCGTCGGTCTCTGACTCGGGATCGTTCGGCTTCGGGCTGCGCGTGCTGGCTGACGGCGCCTGGGGGTTCTCGGCCTCGCACGAGGTGACGCGCGAAGCGATCGCCCGCGCGGCGGGCGAGGCCGTCGCCATCGCGCGGGCCAATGCCCCCCTGCGCCTGGAGCCGATCCGGCTGGCGGCGACGCCGGCCTATCGCGACACGTACCGCACCAAGGTTGTCACCGATCCGTTCTCGGTCCCGATCGAGCAGAAGCTCGATCTGCTCCGCGCCGTCGCGACGGATGCGCAAGGTCGCGGGAGTTTTCTCCGCGACAGGCTCGATCCATGCTCGCCTCGAAGACCGGTTCTTTGTCTCGTCCGAGGGGAGCTCGATCGAGCAGCACGTCTATCAGATCTCACCGGAGTTCACGGCCACCGCCGTCGAAGCCGGGCGCAAGGTCAAGTCGCGCACGTATCTGCCGCACGCGGTCTGCGCCGGCTACGAGGCGGTCGAGCGGGCCGGAATGCTCGATCAGGCGCGCCGGGTCGGCGAGGAGGCCGTCGAGCATTTGAAGGCGCCATCGGTTTCGCCCGGCGTCATGGACCTGGTGCTCTTACCCAGCCACCTGGGGCTCACGATCCACGAGTCGATCGGCCACTCGACCGAGCTCGATCGGGCGCTCGGCTACGAGGCCAACTACGCCGGCACGTCGTTCCTGACGCCCGACAAGCTGGGCAAGTTCCGCGTCGGCTCCGAGATCGTCAATTTCAACGGCGACCGCATTCGCAGCGAAAGCCTCTCGACCTGCGGATACGACGACGACGGCGTCAAGACCCGCGAGTTCCCGATCATCAAGGCGGGGATCTTCGTCGGCTACCAGACGATCCGCGACCAGGCTCACCTGATCGGCCAGACCGAGTCGATGGGCTGCTGCTATGCCGACTCGTACGCCTCGGTACCGTTCCAGCGCATGCCCAATGTCTGGCTTGCACCTTCCGACGCGCCGGTGACGCTGCACGACCTCGTGGCCGGAGTCGATAACGGCGTCCTGATCGACGGCCGAGGGTCTTATTCGATCGACCAGCAGCGCTACAACTTCCAGTTCGGCGGCGATGCGTTCTGGGAGATCAAGGGAGGGAAGGTGCGCGGCATGATCGCGGATGTGGCGTATCAGAGCCGGACGCCCGACTTCTGGTCTTCCTGTGACCGCATCGGCGGCCAGGCTCTGTGGGAGAACGTCGGTCTCGACGCCGACGGCAAGGGCCAGCCCGGACAGATCAACGCCATGAGCCACGGGTGCGCTCCCGCGCGGTTCCGGCGTGTCAACGTATTGAGGACCTCCTGAAATGAGCTGGACCAGCGACCAGGCAAAATCGCTCGCAGACAGGATCCTCGGTTTCTCCAGGGCCCCCGAATGCGAGGTGTCCCTCCGGCTGGCGCACACCGGGAATACCCGGTTCGCCGCCAACGAGATCACCACGGCCGGCATGGTCCGCAACGTGTCGGTCACGATCACGAGCCGCGAGGGCGGCAAGAGCGGGTCGACCACGACCGACGAGCTTGACGACTCGTTGCTCCGAGAGGCCGTGGCCAGAAGCGAGGCGCTCATGGCGGCCGCACGGCCCGACCCCGAGCAGGTCGAGAGCTTGGGCCCGCAGGACTATGCCACGATTCCCGCGTTCGATGATCCCACTGCCTCGGCCGGTCCCATCGAGCGGCGCGACGGCGTCAAGGCGGCGCTCGACCGGGCCCGCGGACAGGGCCTGAACGCCTCCGGCTTTTTCGAGACCGGCGCCCGCTGGATGGCAATTGCGAACAAGAAGGGCAACTTCGGCTTCCACCGCGCGACGCTCGCCGAGTATTCGACCACGATGCGCACGGCAGACGGCACGGGCTCGGGCTACGCGCGACGAAACTCGACCAGGCTTTCGGATCTCGATCCGTCCGCGCTCGCCGAGCGTGCGGCCAAGAAGGCCCAGTCGTCGGCAAAGCCGCACGAGCTGGCGCCGGGTGCCTACACCGTCATCCTCGAGCCGGAGGCGGTCGCCGACCTCTTGATCTATCTGCTCTTCTCGCTCAATGCTCGCACCGCCGACGAGGGCCGCAGCTTCCTGTCGAAGCCCGGCGGCGGCACGCGGCTCGGTGAAAAGCTGTTCGCCGACAGCGTGACGCTTCGCTCTGACCCGTTCAACCCGCGCCACCCCGGAACACCCTGGGCCGATGGCGGCGGCCGGGGTGGCCGCGGCTCGGGCGGTCTGCCGGCCAGGAAGACCACCTGGATCGACGACGGGGTTGTGAAGACGCTCTCCGTCGACCGCTACTGGGCCAGGAAGACCAAGGTCGAGCCGGTCCCGCTCTCCGGCGGCCTGGTCCTGGAGGGCTCGAACAAGCCGCTCGAAACCCTGATCGCCGAGACCCCGCGCGCCTTCTGGTCACGCGGTTCTGGTACATTCGCTCGGTCAACCCGCAGAACGCCATGGTCACCGGCCTCACCCGCGACGGCGTCTGGCTCATCGAGGACGGGAAAGTCGTTCACCCGGTCAACAACTTCCGGTTCAACGACAGCCCGGTCAACCTGCTCAAGAACCTGGAAGCAACCAGCATTGCCAGCCCGGCCGGCAGCGAATTCTTCTCGCTCACCGTTCCGGCAATCCGCGCTCACGACTTCCACTTCACCTCCAAGAGCGACGCGGTTTGAGCGACAGGCAGCAACGTGGTCAGTGGGTTCGTGAGACGGGACACTTCGACGAGTTGTCAAGAGGCCGCGATTCCCGGCGATCTCCGTGATGGCCCGACCGCGTCTGCCAGAGCGTTCAGTCTCTTCGGCGCCCTAACGCGATCACGGCGGCCAGCGTCGCGCTTTTCTGATCCTTGCCCCACGGCGCGCCGACAGATTTCTTGAGCGTCTCGATCCGCTTCGTCAAGTCCCCGATCGGAGTCGCGAGTGCCGTTTCGGCGCGCTCCGCCAGTCGCTTTTCCGGAATGGTCACGACATTCAATCCGCACGCCAGCGCGGCTCGGACCAGAGCGTCCGGAAAGAGCACACCCTCGGCTTTGTGCATGCGAAAGTGTACGGCGAGGATCTCGTCGACGCTCCATGCCGGCATCGGCTCGGGCACGAGCACCGCACACGCGGCCACCAGATGCCGCGACAGACGCGATCGGTTGATGGCCGCCCACATCTCGTTGAGGGCCGCCCGCCGCGCTGCCGCGACGCCACGGCTGACCAGTTCGCGCGCACCGATCGAATCCAGTCTCTCTGCCGCGTGGTAAGGCTGCTTGGAAGACGCAGCGTCGGCCAGGTCGACGAGCTCGATCCGGCGCCTGTCGATCAACTGAATCTCGCCATTGCAGATGCCGACGACAACGAGGCTCGACCAGCCGGAATGAGCCTTGAGTCCGAACGCGACTCTCACTCGACTATCCTCCACGCGTCGTCGCTGCCGTAGGAGGTGAACAGCTTGATGATTGGCAGTCGAACTGATGAGCGCGGTAGCAAGGCGGCACGGGCATGTTGCGTTTTCACAACACTCGTCGCGGTCTTTTTCGTGCAGCGGTCGTACTGTCGCGGAAGGCTCCAGGATGATGTTCTAAACTAGCTTCTGTGTCAACGATTGGCCTCCGCAGACACGGACTTGAGAACGCAGGGGTGGTTGCTTGATTCCATGGGACCACGGTGTCATAATGGTGTCCCGGGTCAAGGTTGAGTTTGTATTGCTTTGCTGCTTTGTGTTCGTGTTTGGCTACGGTGACCGCGTTCGGTGTACCGCGCAGACGTTTGAGTTGTCGGCTTTGAGATTGTATTTCGCGATGAGTCGGGCCTCGACCTTGGGGCGAATGGATCAAGGGACGTCGGCGGGCTACTGGGTCTCTTGTCCCTGGCGGCGCCTGTCCGCCGAGTTTGCCTGGGGCGGACCACTCTTCCCTGGAATGCAAGGTGCTGGACCCGCGGCGACGGAAGGGCCGCTCTCGAACTCTGCGACCGAGGTATTGGCCGTGTGAGCCGTTGCGCCGGTTTTTGCCACCTGGTCTCGCGCTCAGCAGAACTCCTGCGAGAACAGCGCCAGAAAGCCTGCTCCAGGAGAGGTCTCGATCGATCTGCTTCCGGGCTTCGGACTGTGCCGCGCACTGCTGATGCCGCGCGCGGTTTCGCCGTGGCATCGGCTCGACATTGCGATGCGAGAGTCTGATCGAAGATCGTACATTTAAGAATGTGTGACCGAGATGTCACGACCAAAATCGCCGCGGAATTCGCCGGCGGGGGCCAAGTCGGCACCGCCTCGCACCAGTCATCGCAAGCGTGCACACTGGCACCGATTGGCGATGGAATTCCTGGAGAACCGCCTGCTCCTGGCACAGGATCTGTGGACCGGCGGCGGCGATGGCAAGACCTGGCAAGACGGCAGCAACTGGAGTCTGAACGCGGCCCCTGGCAGTTCGGATAGCGCGGTCATCAATGTCGCGAACAGTTTAACCATCCTCTACAACGGCAGTTCGTCGATCGAGAACGTTACCGATAATGCCAATGCGGCGCTCGACATCACGGGCGGCTCGCTGACCGTGACGTCGGGGGCTTCGCAGTTGAGCGGCTCGCTCACGGTGGCCCCCGGGGCCACACTTGCGGCCAGCGGGATGGACGTCTCGTTCGCGGCAAGCGGATCGACGACGGTCAATGGTGCCAATTTGTACGCCCAGTCGGGCGCCTCGCTGACACTGTCGGGGGCGACCAGCTACAACGGCGGTAATGGCAGCACGCTTGAGGCCGGCGGCTCGGGCAGCGTGCTCGATCTGTCGAAGATCACGACTCTGACCGGCGCTTCGGGCTACTCGACGCTCGGTATCAGCGCTCAGTCCGGCGGCGACGTGAACCTGAGCAACATCACCAGCCAGCCGAGCGGGCGGATTTACGCCTACTCCGACGGCACGACCAGCGTGATCGATTTTTCGAAGCTTCTGGAGCTTTCTTCCGACGCCGAGAGCGACTCGGGATTCGAGGCCCAGGGGGGCGGGTCAATCCTGGCTGGGGCATTGACCACGCTCGCTCGCGGCGATATTCAGCTCGACGACAACATGTCGTCGATCACGACGTCGGCGATCACGAGCATCACGTCGTCGAATCTGACTGTGTACGGCGGGGGCGACCTGGCGTTTCCGAAACTGAGTCAGTTCGCTGAATCGAGCGGTGTGACGCTCTTGTCTAGCGGGACCGGCAGCGATCTCGACCTCACCAGTGTGACCACGCTGACCGGCGGATCGGGGTACGCGACGGTGGCGGTCGACGCCGAGTCCGGTGGAAAGGTCGACCTGAGCAACGTGACCAGCCAGCCAAGCGGGCGGATCTACGCTTACTCCGACGGCACAAGCAGCGTGATCGACTTCTCGAAGCTTCCGGAGGTGTATTCCGACGCCGAGAGCGATTCGGGTTTCGAGGCGAAGGAGGGCGGGTCAATCCTGGCTGGGGCATTGACCACGCTCGATCGCGGCGATATTCAGCTCGACGACAACATGTCGTCGATCACGACGTCGCAGATCACAAACATCACGTCGTCGAATCTGACTGTGTACGGCGGGGGCGACCTGGCGTTTCCGAAACTGAGTCAGTTCGCTGAATCGAGCGGTGTGACGCTCTTGTCCAGCGGGACCGGCAGCGCTCTCGACCTCACCAGCCTGACGTCGCTGACCGGCGGATCGGGGTACGCGACGGTGGCGATCGACGCCGAGTCCGGGGGAAAGGTCGACCTGAGCAACGTGACCAGCCAGCCCAGCGGGCGGATCTACGCTTACGCCGACGGCACGAGCAGCGTGATCGACTTTTCGAAGCTGCCGGAGCTTTATTCCGACGCCGAAAGCGACTCGGGATTCGAGGCGAAGGGGGGCGGGTCGATCCTGGCTGGGGCATTGACCACGCTCGATCGCGGCGATATTCAGCTCGACGACAACATGTCGTCGATCACGACGTCGCAGATCACGAGCATCACGTCGTCGAATCTGACTGTGTACGGGGGGGGCGACCTGGCGTTTCCGAAACTGAGTCAGTTCGCTGAGTCGAGCGGTGTGACGCTCTTGTCCAGCGGGACCGGCAGCGATCTCGACCTCACCAGCCTGACCACGCTAACCGGCGGATCGGGGTACGCGACGGTGGCGATCGACGCCGAGTCCGGTGGCGAGGTGAACCTGAGCAACGTCACCAGCCAGCCCACCGGGCGGATCTACGCCTACTCCGACGGCACGAGCAGCGTGATCGACTTTTCGAAGCTGCTGGAGCTTTATTCCGACGCCGAGAGCGATTCGGGTTTCGAGGCGAAGGAGGGCGGGTCAATCCTGGCTGGGGCATTGACCACGCTCGATCGCGGCGATATTCAGCTTGACGACAACATGTCGTCGATCACGACGTCGGCGATCACGAGCATCACGTCGTCGAATCTGACTGTGTACGGCGGGGACGACCTGGCGTTTCCGAAACTGAGTCAGTTCGCTGAATCGAGCGGTGTGACGCTCTTGTCCAGCGGGACCGGCAGCGATCTCGACCTCACCAGCCTGACGTCGCTGACCGGCGGATCGGGGTACGCGACGGTGGCGATCGACGCCGAGTCCGGTGGCGAGGTCGATCTGAGCAACGTGACCAGCCAGCCCAGCGGGCGGATCTACGCCTACTCCGACGGCACGAGCAGCGTGATCGACTTCTCGAAGCTTCCGGAGTTGTACTCAGACGCCGAAAGCGACTCGGGATTCGAGGCCAAGGGGGGTGGTTCGATCCTGGCGGGCGCGCTCACGACCCTCGATCGCGGCGATATTCAGCTCGACGACAACATGTCGTCGATCACGACGTCGCAGATTACGAGCATCACGTCGTCGAACCTGTACGTCTACGGTGGCGGCGACTTGGCGTTTCCGGCGCTGTCTCAATTCAGCAACCCGGGCGGAGCGACGGCGGAGGCCAGCGGGTCGGGCAGCGTCCTCGACCTGAGCACCCTGACCATGTTCACCGGAGGAACGGGTTACTCGACGCTTTTCTTCGATGCCGCGTCGGGTGGAACGGTCAATCTCAGAAAGCTTTCCAGTGACGCGAGCGGCTGCACGAGTTTCACCGCAAGCGGCACGGGCAGCGTGGTCAACCTCTCGAGTCTGACCACTCTGGCGTCCGACGCCGAGAACGACTCAACCCTGAACGCGACCAGTTCGGGCCAGATCACGTTAACCAGCGGCACGATCATCTTGACCAACGTCAACGTGAGCGCGACCGCGTCCGGTACGATCGCTGGAGGCACGTTGCGACTACTGCCCGGCAGCACGCTGTCCGGCACCAGCACGATCCAGGCCAATGTGACGAGTGCCGGCGCGACGGCTCCTGGCGACAATGGAACCGGCGTGCTGACGATCGACGGCAGCTTCACGCAGTATGGAGCCGGAGCTCTCGACGTCGTGCTGGCCGGGACGACTGTTGGCACGCAGTATGATCAGCTCGCTGTCACGGGTGCGACGCAGTTGAGCGGCACGATCGCGATCTCGTTGAGCGGTGGATTCACGCCGGCGGTTGGCAACCAGTTCTCGGTGATCACCTACGCGTCACAGTCCGGCGAGTTCTCCACGTATGACGGGCTGAGCTATGCAACGGGCGCGACACTACAGACCGTCTACGCAGCGACCGCCTTCAAGCTGACGGCCGCGAACGCCGACGTTCGTGCTTTCCCGATCACCGGCCTTTTGACCAGCAAAGATGGGGACGCGACTTCCTTCACCGTGGTGCTCGCCACGCAACCGAGTGCCAATGTGACGCTCAATCTGAATTCCAGCAACACCTCCGAGGGGACGGTCTCACCGGGCACGTTGACGTTCACGCCCGCCGACTGGAATGTCGCACAGACCGTCACCGTGACCGGTGTCAACGATGGTCAATCGGGCAGCACTCCCTACCAGGTCGACTTCTCGCCGGCGGTGAGCACCGACACGAGCTATAGCGGCCTTCAGCCGGTCAGCGTGTCACTGACGAACCTGCCCGCAGAAGTCGAGAATATCGCCGTGACCAACCTCGCCGTCAGCCCCACGAGCGGGCTCAACTCCGGCTCAAACCTGACCATCACCTGGGATGACTCGAACTCAGGGAACATGCCAGCGATTGCGGCACAGGATGACCAGGTCGTCATCACGAACACGACGACAGGGGATACGCTTGTTACCGCGGCGGTGGAAACGGATCCGAACATCGACGGCGTGCTCGAGCCGGGGGCCTTACTGGCCGAGCAGTATTCGTTCACGCTACCGGCCGGTGCCGACGGCGTGGGCAACTTGCAGATCGCCGTCACGGCAAACGTCAATTACTCCGCCTTCGAATCCGCGGCCAGCTTGACCAACGCCAACCTGCGAATCTACACGAACGGGACCGACTACCCCGCTGCGCCGACCACACTGACTCTGGGCGGCGTCGACTTCGCACTCATACCCGATGGAACGACCACCTCGAGCGTCGGGGTCTTGCTGACTGCGGCAAGCGGTACGTCGTTTGACATTCCGGTCAACATTGCCGGCGGCACGGTGCTCAACACGCTGATCAATTCGGCCTACGGGACGGCCGGCGTCACCGTCGGCACCGTGGAAGTCAAGGGGACTGGTGGTCTCGATGCCACCTTCTCTCTCGTCGAAGGAACCAACATCCGCGACCAGAACAACGGTGTCTACGAGAATTCGATTGCACCGGGCACTCCGACGGCGTCGTTTGGCGGCGGGCAGGTTCGCCTGGACTTGCAAACATTTACACTGCCCAGCGCGTTTGCGACATCCCGGATCACGGACATCATCCTCACAAGCAGCGGAGGGATCCCCGCAGGCGAGCCATTTCTGGCCGCGGCGACTGTGACGACGGCGTCGGGCCCGGCGCAGCTCGTTCTGCTGGGCAGCGGGGTGGCCCCTGACGTCACGAACTCCCAGAAGATCACCGTCGTCTCGGGAAACCTTACCCCCGGCCAGGTGTCGGTCGCCCTCGATCCCGGCAGCGAGACCGGAGCGAAAGAGAACAATCTGACCGACGACACCACGCCCACGTTCGATGTCACCGTCAACGAGGCGGGTGTGATCCAGGTCGATTTCAAGGGAGACGGAACCAGCACGACGTCGCAGACAGTCACGGCGGCGGGCGAGTACATGTTCACAGCACCGGCACTGGCCAACGGCGGCTATACGGCCAAGGCGACCCTCACGCCGACAGGTGGCAGCCCGGTGACCGCCAGCGTCAGCTACACCATCGACACCACACCCCCCACGCTCGTGCAGGGCGTAGCGACCGAGCAGGGCCCCCTCGATTCGCGGACGCTCGTCTTCAGCAAGAACATGTACGCCGCGACGATCGACGATTCGGCGATCGCAATCTCCGGCCCGGGAATCACGGGCTCGGTCGAGCCGGAGTCGGTGATCGGCTCGGGCACGACCTACGCGGTGACCTTCGCCTCGCCCCTCACCAAGGGAGGGACCTATACCCTCACCCTCGCCCCGGCAATCACCGATCTGGCGGGCAATTCGATCGGCGCTCAGGTCACCGATCAATTCCAGCTTACTCCCGACACCACGCCGCCCGTGGTGAGTGCGGTCAGCCCGTCCGGGCTCACGAGCGCCAATGTCTCGAGCCTTTCCGTCTCGTTCGACAAAGCGATCAACCCCAGCACGTTCACCAGCTCCGAAGTCACGATCGACGGACCATCCGGCGCGATCGCCGCCGGCTCGAGCACCATCACCGAGGTCGACTCTGCCGATTACACGGTTTCCTTTCCCACCCAGACCGAGGAGGGGACCTACAATGTCTCGATCGGCGGGCCGGGGGTGCTCGACATTTCCGGCAATTCGATGACCGCCGCCTACCAGACTAGCTTCACGATTGACCACACGGTCCTGGCGGTGGTCTCGGTGAGTCCCACGGGCACCGTGAGCGAAGTCGTGGATTCCATCGCGGTGACGTTCAATAAGGCAATGAAGCTATCCACATTGAACGGGTCGACCATCACATTGACCGGGCCGGGCGGGGCGGTGGCGGTGGGGCAGGGCTCTCTCTCAAGCGGCGACACGTACTTGATCCCGATTCAGCCGCAGCGGGCCAACGGCTCGTACCAGCTCACGATCGGCACCGGAGTGGAAGCCCAGGAGGGAACGCTTCTGGGCACCGCAGTTCGGGCGTCGTTCACGGTGTCCCTTCCGGATCTGGTCACCAGCGCGGTGAGCCCGTCGGTGAGCTCCGCCGAATTCGGCGCCACGCTGGGCGTCGGTTGGACGGTTACCAATAGCGGTACATCGAGCGCAACGGGCCCGTGGATGGACAATGTGTACCTGTCGGCCACCCAGGCGCTCGGGGCAAGTGCCATCTACCTGGGCTCATTCACGGCCGAGAGCGGCGCCGTGCTTTCCCCTGGCGGCAGCTACACGGGACAGGCGACCGTGCAGCTTCCCGTCAACTCGTCGCTCGTTGCTGGCACGTACTACCTGGTCGTGCTCACCGACGCCGGCGGCGTGGTGAACGAGTCTGACGTGACCACCCAGGTGAGCAGCGCTGCGATCACCCTGGCGGCGGCGCCGGCGCCCGATCTGGCAGCCTCGAATGTCACGTCATCGCTGACGACCGCACAGCCCGGTCAGTCAGAGTCGGTCACCTGGCAGGTTGAAAATGTCGGCGGCTCGCCGGCGACCGGCTCGTGGACGGACGACGTGTATCTTTCGCCCGATGGCAAGCTGAATGACGCCACCCTGCTGGGGTCGACGACGAAGATTTCCGGACTGGCAGCGAGTGCCTCCTACGACGGTTCGTTCACCGTCACGCTCCCGAGCACACTGGCCGACGGCTCTTACCAGGTCATCGTTTTGACTGACGCCGGCGACGCCGTCGCGACCGACCCGAACCGGGCCAACAACCAGAGCAGTGCGCCCGAGCCGCTCGTCTTCGGCCATGTCGATCTGGTGCCGGCGATCACGTCGGCCCCGGCGTCGGCGACGTCGGGGGCATCGATCACCGTCAACTGGTCGACGACCAACAAGGGGAGTGCGTCGACCTTGAACGGCTGGGTTGATGACGCGTACCTCTCGTCCACTGACCAAGTTACCTCGAGCTCCCTGCTCCTGGGCACAGTCGCCCAGTCCGGGCCGCTCGCACCGGGCCAGAGCGCCACGGGATCCCTGACGGCGACGATTCCGCTCGGCGACGGCGGAACCTACCAGATCATCATCATCGCTGACGCCAGCAACCAGCTCATCGAGCCTGGCGGCGTGGCGAACTCCACGTCCCGGGCGATCACGATCGCGCTGGCTCCTTATGCCGTCCTGGCCGTCAGTCATGTCGTGGCTCCTGCGCAGACGATCGGCGATCCGGCGTACGCGACCATTTCCTGGACCGTCACCAACACCGGCACCGGGACGGGCCAGACGAGCTCCTGGACAGACGCGATCATTGCGTCCCCGTCGGACAATTACGCTGATCCCGATGCCGTGACTCTGGCCGAGTATCCCCATACCGGTGCGCTGGCCGTCGGCGCGAGCTATACCCAGACCGAGAGCGTCTTGATGCCGCCGGGCTTCGCCGGCCTTTACCACCTGTTCGTCGAGAGCGATGTGAACGATGTGGTCTTCGAGAACGGCTCGAGGGCCGCGAACGTCGCCCAGGCGCCCAACGAGTTCGGCGTCATGCCGGTTCCCTACGCCGACTTGGTCGTGTCGTCGATCGTGGTTCCTCAGAACGCCGGCAGCGGACTGCCGGTCAATGTCACGTGGACGATCACCAACCAGGGAATCGGCCTCACGAGCGTGCCGACCTGGGACGACGACCTGGCGCTGGCGAGCGATCCGGCGGGCACGAACATCATTCAGGATTACGGCCTGTTTAACCATCTCGGTCCCGTTGGCCCCGGCGGTAGCTACGTCCGGACGGCCCAGGTGACCTTGCCCAACGGTTTAAGCGGTACGTACTACTTCGTGGTCACCGCGGCCGCGAGCAATCCGCCGTTCGAGTACATCTACGGCAACGGCACCGATAACATCACGATCTCGGCGCCGTTCACGATCAACTTCACGCCGCCACCGGATCTCACCGTCACGAACGTCAGCGCCCCGACCACTGCCGAGGAGGGAAGCGCGATTCAAGTGGGCTGGACCGTGCAGAACGTCGGGCCCGGCCCCGCCACAGGCGCGTGGCAGGACGAAGTCGTACTTCAGCAGGAGGGCCAGCCCAGTTCCCAGTACTTCGTGCTCGGCACGTTCAATAACTTCAACAGCCTCGGGTCGGGCAGCCAGTACAGCCGTACCCAAGTTGTGAACCTTCCGGTTCACATCAGCGGACTCTACAACGTCGAAGTGATCACCAACGACGACGGCACGCTGTTCGAGAATGGAGCGACCAACAACACCGGCATTGCGCCCAACCCCCTGACCGTGACGGTCATGCCGCGGCCTAATCTGGAGGTTGCCGCCATCGACGCTCCCTCGAGCGTTAACGCCGGAGGCTCGTTCGCGGTCACTTACACCGTGATCAACCAGGGAAATGCACCCACGACCAGCAACTGGGTCGACAACGTCTACCTGTCGCTCACGCCCTACGTGGCCGATGACTCGATCTTGATCCAGTCGCTCCCCAACCAGTCGGCCCTGACGCCGGGTGAAGAGTACCAGGCGACGACGGTTCAGGTGACGGTGCCGGACCGCTACGCCGGCACGGTCTACGTGATCGTGGACGTCGATGCCGATCAGCAGGTTGACCAGTGGCCTGGCGGCACGATGAACGTGCAGTACCAGCCGATCCAGGTGAACGCGATTCCGTTGCCCGACCTGGTCGTGAGCAACGTCGTCGTGCCGACCCAGGAAATTGCCGGCAGCACGTTCAACGTCAGTTACACAGTTACCAACCTGGGCTCCGGGCCAACCCTGGAAAATGCCTGGACCGATTCGGTCTGGCTGTCGCGCGACAAGACTCGGCCGATCCCGGCAAACGGGGACATTCTGCTCGCTCAGTTCCCACAGGAGGGCGCCCTGGCTCTGGACGCGGGCTACGACCAGACGGTTTCCGTCACGCTGCCGATCGATCTTCCGCCGGGGACGTACTACATCACCCCGTGGACGGATACGTACTCGGTGGTCCTGCAGACCGAGCTGGCGGTGAATGTCAATCCTGATGATCCCAACAACATCCAGAACGACAATTACAGGGCGGCCCCGATCGCCGTTCTCGCTCCGTTGCCTGACCTGACGGTCACATCCGTGACCGCACCAACCACGGCCCTGGGCGGCACCGATATCACGGTCAACTGGACGGTCGAGAACATGGGGACCGGCATCGCACAGCCGACCGGCTGGATCGACACGGTCTACCTCACCAACGACCCGACCGATCCGCTTGACCAGAATGCCATCACGATGACGCTCGGCTCGGTCACGCACACGACGGTGCTCAATTCCGACGCATCGTACAACGCGACTCTGACAGTTGAACTGTCGCCTTCGGCGGTCGGCGAGTACATCGTCGTCTACACCGACGCTCCCCAGCCGGAGCTGACCTCACCCGTCAATCTCGTCACGGAAGTCTCCGAGACCAACAATCTCAAGGCGGTCCCGATCACGGTCACACCGGTGCCCGCCGATCTTGTGGTCACGAACGTCTCTATTCCCAAGGTGAACGACTCCGGCGAGAGCATGACATTCAGCTACACGGTCGAGAACGAGGGACCGTATCCGGTCTGGGCGGGCACAGAGTACTGGACCGATTTCATCTGGATTTCTCCCGAGCCGACGTTCGACCGTCAGGACGCGTCGTTCCTGGGCCAGACGACTCACGCCCAGACCACGCCCCTGGGCGTCGGCCAGAGCTACACGGTCAATTATACCGTCACGCTTCCCCCGGGCACCGGCGGCCAGTATTACCTGTACATCGACCTGGATGCGCACAACGACCTGCCGCCTGCCCTTTATGTGTACCAGGCACGTCTGGAGACGACCGACTGGTGGCCGGCCAGCACGGGGGACAATTCTTACTGGCTGAGCGAGTTCACCGAGTGGGCGTTCGAGAACCCCAACAACAACCGCATCGCCACGCCCTTTAACATCACTTACAGCGAACCCGACTTGACGGTGACGAACATCACGGTGCCCTCAGGCGTAGAGTCCGGCACGACCATCCCGATCACCTACACGGTGACCAACCGGGGCACGCGCGCAACGCGCACGGCGAGCTGGACCGATCGCATCTTCCTGTCACAAGATCCCTCGCTCGATGTCTACGACACCGAGCTGGGTTCGGCGAGCTACGGGCAGGTTCTGGCTGCGGGTGCGTCTTACACCGAGACGGTGGACGTCCGCGTTCCCGACGGCATCCAGGGGAATTTTGACATCATCGTCTACGCCGATTCCGACGCCACGACCGACTACGAGGTCCAGAGCGACATCGGCTATGGGCTCTACGGCATCCAGATCGGCGCAGCCAACGAGCTCAATCCCTACGACCTGGCATCTCACGCGATCCGCAGCCTGGGGCGTGGAAACGTGCCGCAATACGAAGACGAGGCCGACAAGATCGCCTCGGTGCCATTACCGGTCACGCTGGCACCGGCGCCCCTCTTGCAGGTGACGGCATTGAGCGCCGACGACAGCGGCGGCCACGTCTACCAGGGGCAAACGCTCGACGTCACGTACACCGTGACCAACAATGGTGCTGCCACGCCCTCGACCGAGCCCGACTGGAACGACCTGATTTATTTCTCGGCCGACACGAACCTCGATTTGCAGGCCGACGTTTACCTCGGGTCGGTCGAGCACCAGAATGGCCTGGCCGCAGGCGCAAGCTACACGGTGACGACCCAGGTGCAGGTGCCGACCGATTTGAGTGGCCCGTATTTCCTGTTCGTGATCACCAATCCGCCTGTGGACAGCCCGATCGGCCAGGTCTTTGAAGGAGGTGGAGCGAACCAGTTCAACGACTTGTATCTGGCTCCGCCCTTGATCATCGACCCGCCGCCGCCGTCGCAGCTCGTGGTCACGGGTATCACGCTGCCGAGTCCGGCAACGGTGAAGTCGGGCGACCCGTTCAATGTGACCTGGACAGTCACGGACGAAAGTCAGACTAACCCCGCGCCCGGAAGCTGGTCGGATGCGGTCTATATCGGCACCGGCACCACCTGGAGCATCAGCGACATTTACGTGGGGACCGTGCTGCACACCGGAACGCTCGAGCCCGGTGACAGCTACACCTGCACGCTCGCGGCGGTCCTGCCGTCCCTGGCGCCCGGCCAGTATCACATCTTTGTGCGCACAGATATTTATGATCAGCTTTCCTTGCCGCCGGGCGTGCCGGATTCGACGAAGACGACTGCGTCGGCCAACCTGCTCACCGTGGTTGTTGACAGCCTGACCCTGGGTGTGCCGTATTCGACGACCCTGTCGAGCGGCCAAGACCGCTTGCTTCAAGTGACTGTGCCCGCGGACGCCACGCTCCAGGTCACGCTCAGCTCGAGTGCCTCGGCGCAACCAACGAGATCTTCCTCAAGTTCGGTGCCGCGCCGACCGAGTCGGTCTACGACGCCGCCTACCAGGGGGGGCTTTCCCCCACGCAAACGGCCGTGATTCCGTCAACCACCCCGGGCGTCTACTACGTGTTGATTGAAGGGAATTCCGAGCCGGCCGACGATACGCCTGTGACCGTGCTGGCCGAGCTCCTTCCCCTGTCGATCACCAACGTCCAGGTCGATCAGGGGGGAGACCGCGCCTATGTCACGACCACGATTACCGGGGCCCAGTTCCAGGCCAACTCGATCGTCAAGCTGGTGATGCCCGGCTTTGCCGAGTATCAGCCGCTGCTCACGGATTTCGTGAACAACACGGAGATCATCGCCGAATTCGACCTGACCGGAGCGCCCTTTGGGTTGTATGACGTTCAGGTGATCAATCCGGACGGTCAGGAGGCGATTGCACCTTATCGCTTCGAGATCGAGCAGACGATCCCGCCCGACGTGACGATCGGCGTGGGCGGTCCGCGGTTCATTCTCGCCGGAGACTCCGGCACGTACAGCGTGTCGCTCCAGAACCTGGGAAACATCAACGCTCCCTATGTCGAGTTCAGTGTCGGCATCCCCCAGTTGAGCAATGCGACGCCCTCCGACCCGAGCGAGCCGAATATCGCCGACCCGGTCAACGTGAATCTTGACGACCTCCCTTATGTCGAGCTCACCACCGACCTTGCCGGCCAGCCACCTGACTCGACCCTCGACTCCGAGGTTCCGTACGCCACGCTCTCGTCCCAAGCCGATACGTCCGCCACGAACGGCCACATCGAGATCCCGGGCTACCTGTTCAACGAGGCGGCCGGCGGCTTCACGGCATTCACTTTCGACGTCCAGACGTATCCCGGTCTCGAGGCTTTGAACGACCGAAACTTCGCCGCGCTCGAGGCCCAGATTTACGCGGCATTTCCGGCCTACGCGCGGGAGGGAATTCTCAACAACGGGCCGGAAGGTCTCAACCAGATCTCGCCGGACTTGTACCAGACGTACGAAGACTTCGGCTCGATCCCGTCGATCACCCAGATCCCCTTTGTCCCGTTCCAGTTTGACATCAACGCGTCGTCGACGACGCTGACTCGGGCCGAGTTCGTTGCGCAATCGATCGAGCAAGCCGATTCCCTGCGCGCGGCGATCCTCGCCGACACCACCGCCCCGACCTCTCTCGAGAATCTCGCCGCCGACCAGACGACGTTCGAAGATCTTTACCTGGCCGGTCTGGAACAGGCGGGCGAGCTTTTGCCCGATGGCACCACGCCGCCCATCAGCCAGAATCCCCTGATCATGAGCTTGATGGCAACCTTGGCCACCGGCGTGCTGGCTGGCCCGGCCGGCAGCGGAATCATCTCCAGCGGCAACGTGTCCCAGTTCTTCGGCGAACTCTTGTCCTGGTACGGCAACAATACGAATCAGATCGCTCCGGCGGCCGGCTACAACGAGAACGGCAACGAGATCGCAACCCTGCCGACCCTCGACCAGTACAACCTGAACGAGGCGCTGCCGACCAACTTCGAGGATTTCAACGTCTACGTGCCGTGGGTCGGATGGGGTGATCGCGCCGATCTGCCTCCATCGTTCCAGATCAACGGCATGCAGGAGATCAACGGGCCGCTGCCGGTCATCCCGCTCAATCTCAGTCAGTACGTAGCCAACCAGGGTGAGGACTCCGGTCTCGCGTCGATGACCGGGCCATTCACGTCGGAAGACAACGGGTATATCCCCAACGGCCAGGCCCTCCCGTTCACGGTCAACTTCCAGAACGACCCCGAGGCGACGACGTCACCGGGCGAGATCCGGATCACCACCCAGCTCGATCCCAATCTCGATCCGCGCACGTTCCGGCTGGGCGACATTCAGATCGGCGACATCGACATCCAGATCCCCAGCAATCTGGGATTATTTCAGGGCGATTTCGATTTCACTGCCAGCAACGGATACATCGTGCGCGTGAGTGCCGGCGTCGACCTGCAAACGGGAGTCGCGACCTGGCTGATCGAGGCGATCAACCCGGTCACCGGACTGGTGGTCACGAATCCGGCCGACGGACTCCTGCCCCCCAACAACGCCGAAGGCGCGGGCGCCGGTTTCGTCACATACACGATCGAGCCGTACGCGACAGCGCCCACCGCGCGCAGATCAGCGCGACGGCGACGGTGCTTTTCAACACCGCGGCACCCCAGACGACGGCGCCCCTCACCTATACGCTCGATTCAGTGCTCCCGACGACGCAACTGACGGTCTCGCAGATTGGCTCCAGCCCGAACTATCAGGTCACGTGGAACAGCACCGACGATGCCGGCGGCTCGGGTGTCGCCTACGTCAACCTGTACGTCTCCGAGGACGGCGGCGCCTATCAGATCTGGCAGGACCAGGTGACCATGGCCTCCGGCACGATGATCTATCAGGGCCAGGCCGGCTACACATATCAGTTCCTGGCGCTGGCAACCGACGTGGCTGGCAATCACGAGCTTCCGCCGGCGGGGACGAACCTGCCCCAGGACAACACCACCGTAAACCTGGGAGCGCTGCCCACGGTCCCCAACACGACACCGCCCAACTTCGGAAATCCGCCGGCGCCGACTGTGGCGCCCTCGACCAACCCGCTCTTCATCCAGGCGCAAGCGGGAGTGCCGGCCGCCCCACCGGCGAGCAATCCCTCGGAATTCATGACGGTCCTCGAGCCGTTTCAGGCCCAGTCGTTCGCCACCGGCTTTCCGCAGAGCGACGGAATCCTGGGACCGATGGCGCTCGTGCAGGAACCCGACGGCAGCTTCCTGATCAGCGGCGGCGCATCGCGTAACGAGCTGTTCCATGTCTCGGAAGACGGCGGTGCAATCGGTGCACCCCTGGCCGCGCTGCCGTATCAGATCTTTGCTCTGGCCTTCGACAACGAGGGCAATCTCTGGGCGGCCACCGGCGGCGGACCACTCTTGCAGCTCAACCCCACGACCGGCGCGATTGTGAACGAGTTCGGCCAGGGCGTGACGCTCGCTCTGGCCGTCGACCCCAAGACGGACCAGATCTACGTCGCGACCAACACCGGCGTCGAGATCTTCGACCCGACGACCGACACATTCACGCAGTACAGCCGCGACCAGAACCTGCGCGTCTCGAGCCTGGCGTTTGACTCAAGCGGCAACCTGTGGGCAGTGACCTGGCCCGACGCGAGCCAGGTCGTCGAGTTCAACGACGTGGCCCGCGCCCAGGTCATGCTCACGTTCGATTCCGACATCCAATCGATCGCCTTCGGCCAGCAGGGCACCGACCTCGCCAACTTGTTGTTCGTCTCTCACGACGATGCGCCCGATACTCCCGGCGGCACTGTGGCCCCGACTCCGACCGAGCTGACAATGGTCGACATCACCACACTCCAGCAAGTGGCCATTGCCGCGGGAGGGACGCGGGGGTTCGCCCTGCTGGCCACCTCGGGCGGTCAGCTCTTGATCAGTCAGTCGCACGAAGTGGATGTGCTCGAGCCGGTCGTGCCCCCCAGCGTGCTCGCGGTCAACCCCCCGCCCGGCAGCATCGCCGCGTTGCCACTGGCGTTCGTCGACGTGACCTTCGACCAGGACATGTTCGCCGGATCCGCCATCAACAGCTCCTCGGTGACCGACCCGGCCAACTATACACTGATCGGCCAGTCGACTGGCGCCGCCACGGTCGAGTCGGTCGAGTACAACTCGAACACGCGAACGGCGCTGCTGATCGTTTCCGGTCTGGTCGCCGACTCGTACACATTGACGGTCGCCGACTCGATCCAGAGCGCAAATGGGCTTGGACTCGTGGTTCCGTATGTGACGCACTTCACGACCGTGAGCGATCTGGCGCCCTATGTCTCGCTGAACTTCACCAGCACGCGATCGGACCGCAACACCGGGACGGTCTCGTTCGACGTGACGATCACCAATACGAGCCAGTTCAATCTCCTGGCGCCGCTATTATTGATCCTCGACCTGGCGCCGGGCTTCACGGGCACGCCCCAGAACGCCACAGAAAGCTCCAGCGGGAGCTGGCTGATCAGCCTGAACAGCTCGGTTCCCGGCGGCGTCGAGCTGCAACCGGGACAGAGCACAACCGGAACAACCGTGACGCTGAGCGACCCGGACGAGCAAGCGATCGCCTACACGACCGAAGTCTCGGGCCAGCCGCCGGCCGCGAGTGCGCCGGCGTTTGATAGCACGCCGCCAGCCAGCGTGACTGCCGGCAGCGTCTACACCTACCAGGCGCAGGCGCACGATCCGGACGGCTCGACGCCCGGCTTCGTCCTGGCGGATGGTCCGGCCGGCATGACGGTCAATCCGGCCACCGGGCTTTTAACGTGGAGCACGCTGCCGACCAGTCCCGCCACGGTGTCTGCCGACCTGTTCGCGTACGACCCGAGCGGCAGCCACACCATTCAGCATTTCTCGATTCAGGTCGCCGGCGGCAGCGTGCCGCCGGTGATCGGACCATTGCCGGCACAGGTCTCGGGCAAGGAAGGCCAGGCGCTTGTGCTCCCCGTGACCGCGACCGACCCCGACGGCCGGCCGCTTGTCTACTGGGCCGCCAACCTGCCCGGAGGCGCTTTGTTCAACCCGACCACCCACACACTCCTGTGGCAGCCGGCATATGGCCAGGCAGGCACATATAAGAGTGTGATATTTTATGTGAGTGACGGCGTGAGTACGGTCAGCTCGAGCATCTCGCTCCTGATCGCTCCGTCTCCTCCCCCGCCGCAGTTCGCCCCGGTGCCCGACCAGACCGTGCGTGAAGGGGACCACCTGCGGTTCACCCTGGTGGGGAGCGATGCCGACGGCGGAGCGCTCACATATTCCAGCGCAGACCTGCCCGAAAATGCGACCCTCGATCCCAATACCGGTGTTTTCGACTGGCCCATCGGTTACGACCAGGCCGGCACCTTGACCGTCCCGTTCACGGTTACAAGCGCCCAGGGCATCTGGACCACGGTGACGGCCACATACACGATCCTGGCGGCGCCGGCGGCGCCCGTCTTTGTGCCGTTGCAAAGCTGGCAAGTGAGCGAAGGCCAGCCGATCTCGTTCACGGCGATGGCGGTTGATCCCCACAATCCGACGTTCGAGCTGCCCACGCGACTTCCCGACGGGTCGTTGTCGCCCTATTCGACCACTCAGCCAACGGTCACCTACGAGGTCAGCGGACTGCCGCCGGGGGCGACGTTCGACCCGGACACGGCGCTCTTTAGCTGGACCCCTGCGGACCACCAGAACGGGACCTACAATGTCGTCTTCACGGCGACCAACGACGGCTCCGGCGGGCCCTTGTCAACCAGCATCACGGTGCCGATCACGGTCCTGATCGTGAACCACGCGCCGGTCGTCACGCCGATTGCCGACATTACGCTCGCGGCCGGTCAGCCGTTCAATCAGGCCGTGCAGGCGGTTGACCCCGACGGCAATCCGATCACCCTCTCGGTCGAGAACGGGATTCCCGGCTACGCGCCCCCAACTTTCGTGACGCTGACCGACAACGGCAACGGCAACGGCATCCTCCACTTCAACCCGCCTGCGGGCAATCGCGGCACATACACGTTGACCGTGGTCGCCACGGATAACGGCGATGGCCTGGGACCTGCCGGCGTCTTGAGCGGCACGTACTCGTTCGTCGTCACAGTCGAATCGCCGACCCAGCTCCCGGTACTGGGCTACCTGGGCGATCAGGTCGCAGTGGCCGCACAGTTGTTCACGCTCAATCTGAACGCCAGCGAAGCTGACCAGGATCCGCTCACGTATTCCGTCAGCGGGCTTCCGCCCGCCGCGGTGCTGACCCCCGGAACGACTTATGGCACGGCCACCCTTGACTGGACGCCGACGGCGGCCGACGTGGGCGCCCACCAGGTTACTTTCACCGTGACCGACACGGGCAACGGCACGACCACGCAGCCCTCCTTGGCTTCGACGACGATCCGGATCGTCGTGCGGTCGAGCGATACGGCGCCGGTTGTCCCCGCAATCGCGACGACCGCTACGGTCGCCGAAGGGCGATCACTGAGCCTGAATGTCACCGCGACCAAGGAAGAAGGGGACCCGCTCACATACACCGCCACGGCACTGCCCACCGGCGCGAGCCTCGATCCGGCCACGGGACGATTGACCTGGACGCCGGCGCCGGGTCAGGCCGGCAACTATTCCGTGCCGGTGACCGCCAGCGACGGCACCATGCAGAGCACCGAGACGGTCAATATCACGGTCACCCACACCGATTTCGCACCCCAGTTTGTACCGCTCTTGCCACAGTATGGGCGGGAAGGGACCCAGCTCCAGTTCTCGGTCGTGGCAGACCACGTGGAAGGGGCGCCGCTTCTGTACAACCTGACGAACGTGCCGGCAGGAGCCGTGTTTGATGCATCAACAGGGCAGTTCACATGGACTCCGGCCTATGGACAGGCCGGCGTCTACACGCTCAACTTCACGGCCACTGCCCCGACCGGCGCGAGCGCTTCGCTCAGCGTTGTGGTCAACATCGCGCACGTCGTGCGGCCGCCTGTGCTCAACACGCCCAATCACCAGGCGACGCTCGGCATGCCACTGACGTTCCCGATCGTGGCGACTGATCTCGATTCTGGAACGACTCTCACGTATTCGGCCATCAACCCGCCTTCCGGCGCAGCGGTTAACGCCCAGACCGGCCAGTTCCGGTGGACGCCGGGTCCATCGCAGTCGGGCGATTACGTTGTGACCTTGGAAGTCTCTGACGGCCAGGCGACGACGACCCAGAACATCCTGATCCAGGCTGCCGTCGAGCCGCAACTTCCGAGCGTGACGATCGTCTTGACGCCCAGCTTCCCGGCGATTCCGGGCCAGCAGGTCGTGATCAACGCGGTTGCCAGCAGTGTGGCGCCGATCGCCAGCCTGGTGGTTACGCTGAACGGCCAGCCGCTCACGTTGAACGCCAACGACGAGGCCACCGTCACCGCCGGCGCGCCGGGGCAGTCATTGATCACCGCGACGGCGACCGACGATGACGGACTGGTCGGCACCCAGACGGCGTACCTCCAGGTGCGCGACCCGAACAGAACCACGCCGCCGGCCGTCTTCTTCGCCAGCTCCGTGCCTTACGCGGTTCTTTCCAGCCCGACGACGATTCTCGGGACCGTCGCCTCCAGCAACCTCGCGTCATGGTCCCTGCAGATCGCCACACCCAGCAACCCGGCGTTCACGGTGCTCGCAAGCGGCACCACGCCGGTCAGTGACGGTGCGCTCGGCCAGCTCGATCCCAGCGAATTAGCCAACGGCTTCTATCAGCTCATGCTGACGGCGACCGACCTGAGCGGCCGCACGTCAACAACGACCGCCCAGATCCAGGTCGACACCGCCACCAAGCCCAATGACCTGGTCGTGACCGACGCGGACTTGAGCGTGGACCTGGACGGTACGACGGTCTTGATCGAGCGCACCTACGACCCGCTCAACCGCGATGGCGCCGGCGACTTCGGAGCGGGATGGACCCTGGTCAACCGCCAGACGGACCTCCAGACCAATGTGCCGCTCACCGGCGAAGAAGCCTACGGCGTATATGGCGCATTCAGCGATGGCACTGAGGTCTATCTCACGCTGTCCACCGGCCAGCGCGTGCGATTCACATTCACGCCCACGAGCTTCCAGGTCGCCGGCCAGACGTTTTTTGAACCGGCATGGACGGCAGACAGTGGGGTCACTTACACGCTTCAGTCGACGAGTGCCGTGCTCACGAAAGCCGGCAACAGCTACTATGACCTCTCGACCGGGCAGCCTTATAACCCCGGCAATCCGTTTTTCAGCGGGCCCAGCTACACTCTGGTGGCTCCCGACCACACCCAGTACCAGCTTGACGAGAACGGGAATATCATCGGCGAGATCACTCCGTCGGGCGCCCAGCTTCATATCAGCGATAGCCGCATCACGGCCAAGGGCGGCGAGACGATCCAGTTCCTGCGCAACAGCCAGGGGTTCATCACCAGCATCGTCGCGCCCGACGGCCAGGTCGCGAACTATCAGTACGATTCGAGCGGCAATCTGGTGTCGATGCAAAACCCGGCCACCGGCGGATCGCAGCGTTACGGCTACTCGCTGTCCGAGCCTCACCTGCTCACTGCGGCCGTGCGGTCCAACGGCGACAGCGTGCAGTACACGGCGGCGCTGGGCGCGGGTCTCACGACCCCGCCCACGATCGCTTACATCCAGCGGGACCTGGGCGACGCCGCCGAGTTCTCGGGAACGACGATCACCAACACCCTGGCCGCCGGCACTGCCAATCTTTTCAGCTTCCGCCTGGACCAGGCCGAGCTCGATTCCACGGCAACGGGCAGCATCCTCTTGCGCGTGCTTGTCCAGGGCAGTTCCGGCGGTCTTGTCCCTGCGACTCCGACGATCGCCGGCCTCGAGCCGCTGTCGGTCAATACACAGGGCGCCACGGTGGTCGCACTGTTCCCGATCAGCCAGCCGGGGCTGTACGTCGTGTCGGTCACGGGCGGCACGGCGACGATGACCGGTCAGTACTCGCTCAACGTCACCGTGGCCGGTGACTTGAACGGCGACGGGAATGTTGACGGCAACGATAGCGCTTTGCTGGCCGCAGCGCTGGGCAGCACGGCCGGCTCCGCGAACTACAGCCTGGCCGCCGATATCAACGGAGACGGCATTGTTGATCAGGCCGACGAGGTCATCCTGGCAAGCGACTACGGGTTCCACGCGACGACCGCCGCGGTTCCCACCACGCCCCCGGCGACCCCGGTCTTCAGCCTCGACTTCAACTCGGAGACGCCCGCTGGTGCCGCCCTAATGACCACCGACGCCACCGTGGCCCTTGTCGGTACGACCGACCCGAACGTGACGGTGACACTGGAACCGACGGGCGCCACAACCACGTCCAACCCGAACGGCCTGTTCGTTTTCCTCGGCGTGCCGCTTGTGCTCGGCGACAACACGTTCACTGCCAATGCCACAAGCGCCGACGACACGAGCAGCCAGTTCACCACGACGATCACGCGCAACCAACCTGGGCTCAGCCTCGTTCCCCCGGTTGTCACCGCTCAACTGGCCGACGACACCGGCGTGTCGGCGCTCGACAACATCACATCCAACGACACCGTCACGGGGTCGATCACGGCGGTCAATCCGATCACGTCGTCGATGGCGCAGCTCGATCAATCGAGTGTCACCAGCGTGCTGGGCGCGCTACCCGGCACGACAATCACGATCACGCCCGCGCTCTTGGAAACGATCAACGGAGGGCCGGTCGCGGACGGCAAGCACACGCTTACCCTGCTGGCCAAGGATTCAAACGGCAACGTGTCCCAGCCGGTGACCGTCAGCTTCATCCTGCTCACGACGCCGCCGGCACCGTTGGTCCCCGTTCTTCTGGCATCAAGCGACACCGGCACGAGCTCAAGCGACGGCATCACTCGGGACACGACGCCGATCTACGAGGTGGACGCGCCGCCAAATTCGATCGTTACGCTCTATGCCAGCGGTGTTCAAGTCGGGCGGGCCACAGCCAACAACGGCCCGGTATTCATCTCGACCACCACGCTGGCCCCCGGCACCTACCAGATGACGGCAACCGCCGAAGACGTCGCCGGCAACACGAGCACTCCGGCTGCGCCGGTCACGCTGGTGATCCAGACCGCGCCGCCGGCCACGCCAACCTTGGGGCTGGATGCAGCTTCCGCGAGCCCGGCGGGGCAGACGACCCTCACGAACCTGGATGTGGTCAACTTGACCGGCACGAGCGAAGCCGGCGTTTCGGTGGCGCTCTACCGTCAGTGGGATTCGAGCACGGCGATCGCCCAGACGACCACCGACTCAAGCGGCAATTTCACGTTCACCGGGATTGCCCTTGCAGCCGGCTCTCAAGCGTTCATCGTGGTGGCGACCGACGTCGCCGGCAACACGAGCGAGCTCACCCGGACGATCACGACGACGGCAAGCGACGCGAGTCCGCCGGTGATCACCGCGGCGCTGGCTCTCGACACGGACATTTCCCAGGGTGGCGGGATCACCTCCGACCCGACAATCACCGGCGTCGTCGACGACCCCAGCGGCGTGCAGAGCTTCCAGGCGTCGGTAGACGGCGGGCCAATGACCGACGCCACCTCATTCCTGAGCGGAGAGGGCTTCACGCTCACTGCGGCCGACCTGGCGACCATGAACGGCGGGACCGCCCTGGCGGACGGACCACACACGATCGCGCTACAGGCAACGGACAACCTGGGCTATCAATCGGCGGTCTTTCATCTGTCGTTCACGCTCGAGAGCACGCGGCCGTTGCCGCCGACGGATGTGCAACTGCTCCCTGCCGACGACACTGGTTCCAGCGATAGCGACGGCATCACGCAGCTTCAGTCGTTCACGGTCGAGGCTGGGGCGCCATCCGGCTTGATCGTGACTCTGTACATGCAGGGCACGGAGGTCGGTTCGGCGACGTCTCCAGCCTCGGGCGTCCTTGATTTCTCCATTCCCGGACCACTCGCCGACGGCCAGTACGTCTTCACGGCCACCGCCGAGACGGTCTCCGGCCTCGTGAGTCCGTTCTCGACCCCGCTCCGGGTGACGGTGGAGACAAAGCCCCCCACGATCTCGTTCGGGCTCGATCCCGCGGACCAGGCACCGCCTTACGGGCAGAACAACACGGTTTTGCCGACGGTTCAGCTCGCCGGCCAGACCGAGCCCGGCGCGACCGTGGAACTCGTCCAGACCGGCGCCTTGACGACGGCGGACTCATCGGGCGATTTCACGTTCTACCCGGTGAACCTGCCGAGCCTGGGTGCATTCACGTTCACAGTGCAAGCGACGGATGTCGCGGGCAACGTCAGCTCATTGTCGGAAACGTTCATGCGGCTCGACGACACACTGCCGTCGAACCTGCTGCCGCCCGATGTCACGCTGAATGTTTCGCAAACGACCGCAAAGGTTGGCGACACGGTCACCATCTCGGTCGTCACCGCGACGCACGACGGGAAGCCGCTCTATAGCGAGGTGTTCTTGATCAACGGCAGCGTCGCTCCGCTCTCCGCGGCCGGCACGACGTCGTTCACCTCGGTGACGCCGGGTGTGTTCACGATGACCGTCGATGCGTTCGACGCCGAGGGGAACGAGGGAAGCGCAACAGAGACCATCACGTTCCTGACGCCCCCCAACGGCTTGCCCGCTCCCGTTGCCGGCTTCAATGAGACACAGGTCACGCCGGTCGTTACCCTGCCGACGGCCATCATGGGCACGGCCAATACGCCCGACCTGCTCGACTACACGCTGCAATACTCGATCGAGGGACAGAACCAATGGACCACGTTCGCCACCGGCACGTCGCCGGTCGTGAACGGCACGCTGGGCACTATCGACCCCACGATGATGGTGAACGGGTTCTACGACGTGCGCCTGACCGTCGAAGACACCAGCGGCCAGGTTTCGACGGCAGACCAGGTCTACAACGTGAGCGGCCAGGCCAAGCTCGGCAACTTCACGTTGAGTTACAATGACATGAGCATCACCGTCCCCGGCGTATTACTCATGTGCCCCCACCATTATTCGTGCAGCGATTGGGCGTCAAAATGCCGGAGTAATTCGTCTCCTCGTGACATGAAGGAGACCGAGCTGTTCGAGGACGGGTTGCGCCGCGATCCGCTCGATCTCGGCTTGGGGGTAATGCGAGAGCGCGGCTGCTGGGTCGATCATGCGCTGTTCCAGGACAGTCGCGATCTCGCTCCTTAAATGTTGCCACATGTTTTTGCGTCTGTCCAGTGACAAAACGGCGCGCACCGCCCAGGTTTCTTCCGGAGTCAGTCCCGTCGGTCCCCACGGCCGACTCAGTCGGTTGGCGCGAAGACGCGCGGTCAGGAGATCGTCGCTCGTCCAGAAGTCGCGGCGACCCGCTTGATCGGCAACGTGCGCGGTCAACTCCTTGAGCGTGCGGTTGGCACGCTCGCAGCCGCCGTTGTACGGGGCACAGTACGGCGGCGAGTACAAAGTGAAAACCTCCCGGCCGTGCAAGAAGCGCTTCGTCAGGTCGGCGCGGAACGCCGGACCGTTGTCACATTTCATGACCAGCGGCGCACCGTGCTCCTCAAACAAATCGGCCAGCGCTTCCACCACGGTCGCCGCGTCCTCGCGCGCCACCGCCAGCCAGAGCAACTGCTGTCGACTCGCCAGGTCGCGCACGTTCAGGATCGCAGGCAAGATGCCGTCGATCAGGTAGGGGGGATGAGTGAAATCCATCGCCCACACGCTGCCTCCACAGAGCCACTCCAGCCGACACCGTTCCTCGACATGCTCTTGGAGCCACTCGGCACGATATCCCGCTTTGAGCTCAGCCAGTTCGGCGCACGCGACATCGGGATACTCGGCCTGGAGACTCGATAGGCTGATGCTCGGGCCGTGCAGTTCCAGAAAGCCGGTGACCTCGGCTTGGCGCTCGACCGGGGCAATTTGCGGTGGCCGCCCCCGTGGGCGCGGCGCCAGCCGATCTGTGCCCCAACCTCGATCCCAATTCCACATGGTGCGCGGTGAGAGACCAAGAGCACCGGCCGTCTCCTCCGTCGACCAGCCGTGGCCACGCGCGTAACGGCGAAACGCAACCGACCGTTTTCGCAGATCGCGCTCGCTCCATCGGCGCTTGGATTGGCGATCCCAACCGCGGCGCGGTACCTCACGGTTGTCGGGCGTTGGCACACGTTCGGCCTGACCGGCGCGATCGTCCAGTGGCAGCGAGTCTCGGCGACATCCCTCGACCGCCGCCTGACCGGCCCGCGCCTCACCACGCGCACACGGCGGCGTGCCGGCTGAATGGCCAAGGGGGTCTCCCGCGGTGGTCATCGTCCAGCCCGGCATGGCGGTCGCGATCGACAAGAGCGCGGCACCATCGTTGCCGACCCACGTGCTCGCGATGCTGCGGTCGTGACGACGTGCCGGATCGCTGGTCTCGTCGACCACGACCGCCGCAGTTTGGCTCTCAAGTTCGAACTCGAAGTCGGTGTCGTCCCGAGCGTCTCCGGCTACGGCGTCCCGGAACAGATCGGAATTCGTGGAGGCTTTCCTGGCCTCATGGTCTCGGTGAGGGACGCTGCCTGCATCTTCAACTTGATCCCTCACCGACTCGCTTTTTTTGCGGCTTGCTCGAGCTGCGGCTTGGGCCGAGACAGACCTTGGCGCGCCAGCTCCGCCCGTAACTGGGCCCCTTTCAGCTCCAGCTCCAACCGCTCAACTTTTTGTTCCAGATTCGCGATCTGCTGTTGCTCGGGCGTTTTCTCCGCCGAGGGACGCCGGCCAGGTGATCCCGGTTCCAGGGTTTTCACCCAGCGCTCCAGGCTCTCGTGCTTGAGATCGAAGAACCAAGACTCCTCGATTCCCAGATCGGCGCACGCGTCGGCGATGTTGATCTCCCCCGCGAGATTGGCCAGGATCACCCGCAGCCGGGCCTTGGCTACGGGTGATCCTGCCAGACGGTCGACTTGGTCAGCGATGCTCAATGGCTTTCGGCCGGCCGGCATGGATAGACCCTCCGTGATCGCCCTGCCCTTCGGAGCGGATCGTCTCCAACGCCGCTGGTCGATTCCCATCGCCAGCGGGCCCCGCCGCAGGGGGTTTCCCAACGGGTCCTTGTACCGCAGCCGGCCCTTCCTTGCCAGGTGAATCCGCGGTTTGCAGCAACCGCGCGGCGCGGAGTGCTCGCACGCACGGTTTCCGCCGCCGCCGTTTGGTTCCGCTGGACGCTTCCTGCGTTTTGCTGGCCGCCGGCGCCAGCCCCAACGCGCGTTGAGTGGTTCGGGCTAGCGCCTGATGGCGAGCTAGCTCACGCCGACTGACAGACAGCTCGCGCTCCAGGCGAGCCAGCCGCCGGTCGGTCGAGACGGTGCGCCCAACCGGACGGGGCTCACACGCCCAGATCAGCCCTCGAATGGCTCGCTGCTCCAGGAGATAGTAGCGCGGCAACCGGATTCCCAGCGCCGTCGCGGCACCAGCGGGAGTCCGCACTCCGGCCAGCACTTCGAGGACCAGAGCCGCGGCGCGTCTGGCTTCAGGGCCGATGTGCGGGGCTTGGGGACAATCCGCCGTCAGTTGCCGCCGGTAGGTTCCGCGCGATCGCTGCGCCGCGGCTTCCTTTTGTCGAGGCGCCCGGCCGTGCGGCCGGGCCGAGGCAGGGTTCGCCGTCATGGCTTGCCTCCTTCCTCGTTCGCTGTCTCGTCCGGCGTCGCCGGCGGGGACCCTTGCGGCGGCAGCTCATCGTGCGTCTGTGCCGGCACATCGCCAAGCGGTCCGGCGGCCGGAGAGCCATCTGGGCAGATGGCCTTGGGCATCGCGGCTGAGTCCGCGAAAGCGGCTGGCGGCACCAGATCCACTTCTTGCCGAACGCCCCCTTCGCGCGTCAGGAACACGCGCTCGCCTTCGGCATGCAGGCTGAAATTCTTGCCGCCCAGTTGGCCTGTCACGTAGAACGGGGGCTTGGGCAAGCCGTTGCGAGCCAGCTCCAGTGCGTTGGCGGCGACCCGATCTTTGAGGGCCAGCAGGACCTCGGGAGCCGCCCCGAAAAACCGGTCCGCCGGCACCAGGCCGTCGATCCCGCTGTGGGTGCGCTGGAAGTTATACCAGTCGATGAAGTGGCCGATCCGCGCCGGGCGTCGGCCAGATCGAGGAACACAGCCGTCTCCACGCACTCGCGCCAGAGCGTTCCCCAGAACCGCTCGATCTTGCCCAAGGTCTGAGGATGGCGCGGCGCGGCCACGATCTGGCGGATGCCGCGCCCTTTGAGCTCCTTCTGGAAAGCGCTCTCGCCCCGCCAGGTCACGTACTGAGCGCCATTGTCGGTGAGGATTTCCTCGGGGACTCCGTAGGCCGCGATGCCCGCACGGAGAACCTCCAGCACCAGGGCCGTCGACTGGCTGGCGTGCAGACCGAAGCTGACGATGAACCGACTGTGGTCGTCGAGGAAGGCAACCAGGTAGACCCGCCGGTTCTGCCGCTTGAGCACGAAGGTGAACAGGTCGGTTTGCCAGAGCTGGCTGGGCCTGGCCCGCTCGAAGAAGCGGACCTTGTCGGGATGAGGTCGTGTGGGGGTTTCCTGCAACTGGTAGCCCGCCTCATGAAGCACACGGGCGACCGCTGGCGGGCTGGCCGGCAGTGCCGGGCCGCGCACCAGCATCTGGCTGATTCGCTCGCATCCCCAGTCGGGATGCGCCTGCTTGAGCAAGAGGATGGTGCGTTTGGTCAGGTCGGGCAAGCGGCTTCCTTCGCGGGCGCCTCGAGGCCGTTCGAGCAAGCCGGCCGGTCCCTGGTGGGTGAACCGCTGTTTCCAGGCATAGAGCGTATGCTTGGAGACGCCCACCAATGTTGCGAAATCCTTGGCGGGCAAGCCGCTGCGCTGCCAGCAGTCGAGGATCATGAGTCGCTGCTGGGGATTGTACGCCGCCGGCTTCACCTCCTCGGGTCGAGCCAGCCGCCGGCCGCGTTGCGTGCGTCTTTTGCCGGTCGGCAGCCCGAGCCCTTGCCGCCTGAGCTCAGCGACCGGGTCGAACTGGGCCGGCGGGCTGTCGAATTCGTTGGTCGGAACCCCGGAGGGCTCGTCCGCCTCCACACCGAGGTCGTCCCGGGCAGGCGACTGCGGGGCGTCTCCAAACTCCGGAGCGGTCTCATCCCCACGATCGGGCAGGCCCGGCGGCTCGGGTGTACGTTCATCGGGATGGACCGTCTCGGCAATCGAGGCGTCCGCATTCTCCGATTTCGTGTCGATTGCTTCCGGAAATGTGATGAGGTCAATCTGGGAATCGACCGCGTCCGGTTCACCTTCCGCCGCCGGATCATTCTTTAAATCGGATGTCGGCCGGACCAATTCTTCAGGCGGCCGTTCGCCAGGCGCGCCTCGACCACTCCACCACCGATTCCACTCGTTCCACATTTGCTCCTCGCCTCTGCGGCATTGCCGCGGCTGGGAGGAGACGTCGATTGCTCCGGTCAATTCTCCCAATTACGCAGCAAGCATTTTGGTTGGGAGGACAACTACGATCCGTCGACCGGGCGGTTCGATCGGATGGACACCTACGGCGGCGAACAGGACCAGCCCTTGACCTTGAACCGGTACATCTACGCGAGCGACGATCCCGTCAATAACGTGGATCCCACCGGGAAGCTCGCATTTCCGATCGACCTGGCGATTGACGGTCTGATCGCGACCGGCTTCGCAGCCAACGCCGGTCTGCCGGGCAGCTTCGCCGCGGCGCTCTTGGTCAAGACGCTCTTGAACCCGTTCGAGCCGCTGCTCACCGCCCTCCTGTACCGTGCGCCCTGGCGATATCGCTCTACAACCTGGGGAACGCGCTCAACGATCTGGCATCGGCCCTCTCAGGGCAGTTGATCGGTGGCATCCTGAACCTGTACGACGATGTGAGCAACCCGCCTTTGATCATCAGCGGCAAGCAGCTCGTTCTCAACCAGGGCGAGCAGAACTTCGTTCAGGAGGCGGTCCTCACCGGGCAGCAGTTCCTGGTCGAGGGACTGGCGACGACCATCCAGGCCGCCGAGAATTATGAGAACATCGCCAACCAGATCAAGCAGACTGCCCGACAGCAGGCGCAATCGCTGCAGAACGCGATTCCGTCGATCATCAACTCGATCGCTCTCCAGTTCGTCTCGGCATTCGTGCCGGGACTGGGCGGCCTGTCCGTGGCCATGGGTGCTCTCTCATCGCTCCAAAAGGTCTTCCAGATCGTGGCCGATGTGGCGCAAGAAATTCCCCTCTTGCAGACGATCGCGGAACTCTTCAACACGTCGTACACGATCGATTCGCCCGTGACCAATCAGCCGCTTCTGCAAATCACGTCTCAGTTGAGCGTGCGGCCCGACCTGGCCAAGATGATCGGCCGATTCATCCTGGGCGCGTTCGATCCTCCCACCGATATCAACGCTCTGGCCCAGATCGTCAACTCGCTCACGCTGGCGGCCGTGAATCCGACGAAGGAGAGCTTGAACCAGCCGGCCGCCCTGATCACGAACTTCGTCAACGTCAATCTGGGACATTACCTCCAGTCGGCCACGCTCAAGGTGACAACCGAGACCCTGGTCGAGATTCCCCCCCTCGAAGGCAAGCTCACCTCGTTCAATTCCGCCCTGGGCGATCTCACGCTCCTGGCCCAGTCGATCAAGTCGCAGGTCGCCAGCATCCAGACATCGATCGCCACGCTCGGAGATTACGTATCGCAGGGGGTCGCCACACTCAACATGGCGCAGGCGGACCTCGATCAAGTGCTTGACCTGGGCCAGCAACAGGACCAGCAAGTGCAGAGTTTGCTCGATCAAATCAACAGCTCGGTGCTGCCTGATCTCCAGTCACTCGAGCAGTTCTTGAACAGCATCGAGCAGGTCGCCCAGGCCCCTGTCAAGGACCTCGAGGACGGCGTCCAGACCGTCGAGGATTACCTGGATAACATACTCGTGCCGGACCTCACCAGCCTCGATTCGAGCCTACAGACCTTGATGAGCGACGGCCAGAACGCGGAAAGCACCCTGAGCGCGGCCATCAGCTTCCTGAACGGTCCCGTGTCAAACGTGCTTCAAACGCTGAGCGGAGTGCTGAGTGATATCTATCAAGACCTGAACAGCGGGCAGACCGGTCTCAGTACGCTGCAAGAGGGAGTGAGCGCGGTCGAACAGGTGCTGAACCAGAAAACTCACGTGCTCGTGGATGAGACGATCGACTACGGGACGGCCATCAGCGGCTTGGCAAGCGCGCTGCCGCCGAACATCGCGAACTTTTTCGCCGCGATCGGCAGCGAGCCGATTTTCAGTCCGATCCTCACGCCGATTTTCCTGGATGCAGCGCCCGGCAGCCAGCCGGCCCCTTCCAGTCCGCCGGCACCTCTCACGTCAACCGACCCACGGCTGGCGACCGTCCTCGCCGACGCTGAAGCGCAATGGGCGCCTGCCGTGGGCGGGCGCCTGCCGGTCACCATCACACTCGCCGTCGGGCCGCTCTCCTCCGGGGTGCTTGCCGAGTCGGAGGTCACGACCTGGAACGCGGAGGGTCAACCCACCGCGGGCCTGATCATCATCTCGCCAGATGCCGCCGGGAACGGCTGGTACGTCGACCCGCCGGGCGGGTCGAGTGGTGCGTTCACCGAGGCGTTGTCGTCAACCGCATCCGCCGCGCAGCCCGGTTCCCTCGCCTACGGTGAGTACGACCTGCTCACCGCGCTCGAGCACGAGAATCGGCCATCTCCTGGCGTTCGACCCCTCCAATTCCGGCTACGAAGCCCATCTTCAGACGATCGGCGTCTCGCAGGTCTTCGTCGGAACAGGCTTCAGCACCAGGTGACCTCAGGCGGCGAGCTCGATCCGAATCTTTATCCCGACGATGTCATGGCTGCAAACCTCGCGCCGGGCGTCCGCAAGCTGCCGGCGGCCCTCGAGCTGGATGTCGTCAGCACTCTGTGGGGCACCACGCTGATTTCGCCCTCCCAGCCCGCCGCCAATTCTCCGCCCAGCTTGACAACGACCGCGGTCGACCACGCCGTCGCCGCCCTGGGCAGCACGCCTTCACCGATCGCGCCTGTGAGTGCTGCGACCCCCAGCACCAAGCCGCCCACCAAGGGCAAGAAAGCCGTTCGATCGAAACCGCATCACACCACGATCAAAATGAACCCCGCCGAGTCCGGCCACCACAAGAAGAAGGCAAACCCTCGCATCGTCGCCAAGCCTTCGCCACCCAAGCCGAAGCACACACCCGATGCCAGCGTCGCCCTTCATCTTTCCAGCCGAGGCCCAATCATCAAGCCAGGCCAGCACCACCTGCCCAAGAAATGACCGACGTCCCATCGCCGAACCACCGCGCCGTTGTCTATCAAACCCGTCGTCTTCGTTCACAACCGGCTAGCAAGCAAAAAATCCAAATTGATATCGTTACCAGCCGTGCAACCATGCTATCATGATGACGATAAATGAGCGGAAGGGAACGGACGCAAGCGAATTGGAGAAGAGCGCGACGGTGTCGCGAGCCCAAATCTGGGACGATATAGTCTTCCTCGTTCCCGCAGTCTGCTAGAATTCTCCAATCGTTAACAGTGTCGACGGGTGGCTGGGCGAGGTCCGTCGTGCGGGATCCTGGTGGAACGCGGAAAGGTTGAGCGATGACGAGCGCCGGACAGACGGGGGCGAAGCAGGCTGCGCGTTCGCGTGGGGCCAGGGGAGGGCGGCGCCGCCTGAGGCGGCGGATTGCGCTCGAGCGCTTGGAGGAACGGATTGCCCTTTCTGGTCTGGTCAATGGCGATTTCTCGATCAGCGACCCGACCGACCCGAACTTCGGCTGGACAGAGAAGGGGAATGCGACCGTTGCAAACGGCGAAGGCATTCTGAATGAAGGGACGGCCGCTCAAACCGAGTTTTCCCAGAGTTTCACGGTTCCGTCGGGAACGACCACGCTCTCCTTCACGATCGTTGCTTCCGACCTGGTAGCCAATGGCACCCTCAGCCCGCCGGATGCATTCGAGGCGGCGCTCTTGAACACGCAGACCGACCAGCCGTTGGTTGGGCCGCCGATCGATCTGTCGAACACGGACTCGTTCCTGAACATCCAGCAGACGGGTGAGGTCTTCTACGCTCCCCAGGTGACGGTGCCGGGAGCAGGGGCCTCGGGCAGCGTCAGCTCACTCACGTTTCCCGAGCAGGTCACGGTGGACGTGTCGAGCGTGCCCGCCAACACCCAGGCCACGCTCTATTTCGACCTGATCGGGTTTAGCCCGGCGACCAGTGTCGTGCGGGTCACAGACGTGGAGCTGAACCAGGGGCCGGTGCCTCCCACGGTCTCGTTCACGCTCGACCCGTCGACGGACTCCGGGGTGATCGGCGACGACATCACCAACTTCGATCCTGTGAACCTGGTTGGCGCCACCGATCCCAATCTGACCGTCTCGCTCGATACCACCGGCAACGGCTTCAATAATGGCACCACCACAGCCGATTCCAACGGGCATTTCACGTTCACGGGCGTGACCTTGGCGAAGGGCCCCAACCCGGTCCGGGTCGAGGCGACCAACGCCCAGGGGACCACCATTGCCAGCCAGACAATCACGATCGATCAAGATGTGCCGGCCGGAACGCTCGTGAGCCCCGCGCCGAATTCGACCATCAGCCAGGATCAGGGCTACGTCGACATCCAGTGGTCCGACGCCGGTGTGGCCCCGATCGACCCCACGACCTTCGGCGTCGGCAACGTGACGATCACGGGAGTGACGGTGGATGCGGTTCAAGATCTCGGTAACGATCTCGAGCGCTACGAGTACAACTTGAATGCCGGCGCCTTAACGGCCGGCCCGGTGAATGTGAACCTTGCGCCGGACAGGTTGCCGATCTCGCCGGAAACGTCAACACTGCGTCCACCCAATCGTTTACATTCCAGCCGGCGGTCGTCCTCACACCCTCGGCAAGCGCCCAGTCGGTGAGCGTGGCGGAGGATGTTGCCCAGGCGATCACGCTCAGCGGATCCGACCCGAATACTCCGCCCCTGGCTCTGGGCTACACCGTCAGCACCAACCCAGCCCATGGAACGCTGTCGGGCACCGCACCGGACCTGACGTATACGCCAAACAACGGCTACTTCGGCGCTGACAGCTTCCAGTTCACCGACAACAACGGGGTTCAGACCAGCAGCCCGGCCACGGTATCGATCACGGTCGTCGGTACGCCCTCAAGCAACGCCCAGTCGGTAACAACCGTCGAGGATTCGGCAAAGGCCATCTCGCTGACCGGCAGCGATCCCAATTCACCGGCATTGCCTCTGATTTATTCCGTGATCGGGCAGCCGTCACACGGGACAATCTCGGGAACGGCCCCTGACCTCACCTATACGCCCGACAGCGGATACTACGGCACCGACAGCTTCCAGTTCGACAGTAATGACAGCGTCGCCACGAGTTCACCGGCGACCGTTGCGATCACGATCATCGGCGCACCGGTCGCTTTCAGCCAGTCGGTGACGACGGCGCACGATACCAGCCTTGCCATCACGATCCATGGATCGGACCCCAATTCGCCGCCAGTTGCGTTGACCTATAGGGTCACAGTCTCACCGGCGCACGGGACGCTCTCGGGCACCGCGCCGGACCTGACTTACACGCCCGACAGCGGCTATTCGGGGGCCGACAGTTTTCAGTTCACCGACAACAATGGCTTCACGACGAGCGATACGGCGACGGTCTCGATCACCGTGACCGGCGTGACCCAGGTCACCCAGCCGCCCGTCACAAACGGGGATTCTTACACCACCAGGGAGAACACCCAGCTCGATATCGCGGCCCCGGGTGTGCTCACCAACGACACCCCCTCAGGCGCAGGCTTGACCGCCGTTCTGGTGGCGGGTCCCGCGCACGGGAAGCTCACCCTGAGCGCGAGCGGATCGTTCGTGTACACTCCAGCGCTCAATTACACCGGTGAGGATTCGTTTACTTACGAAGCGGCGATCGGCAGCACGCTGGGAAACACGGCGGTCGTGCAGCTCACCATCACACCCAGCTCGATCCGATTGCTCCCGGATACCTCGTACTACACTTACCTGCGCCGACGGCGGAGCATCGATCCGCCCCGGTTCGACTTCTATCACCCCAAGATCGGCGTCTTGATCGGGCTGGAGATCACGGGAGTCCCCACGACGCCGACCACGATTGTTCCTGTGAATAAACATTTTAACGTGAATGTCGAGCGCAAGCTGTACGTGGAGAACCCGCAGCAGTTCGACCAGACTCAGGCCGTTCTGGGCGCACTGTTCCAGTTGGAGACGCCGGGGCCGCAGAACGAGCATCTGCTGCCCGATACCGAGTATTACACCGAGCAACAAGCTCTCTACGAAAGCAATCCCGCCCAGTTTCAATTGAAGAACCCATACCTGGGCGCGATCTTCGCGATCGAGAGCATCGAGCAAGGTGCCGGCGCCACCGCGGCGGTGGCCCCGGCTCAATCGTCGTCCAGCAACAGCCGTTCGGCCCCTTCTTAATCAAGCTGGTCGGTCACTTCTTCCGAGCCCCAGCCCACTGCTTGCGTGCCGCCTCCTGGAGCGGATTGGTAAGGTCGGGCAGGCGGTCGGCGCCGATTTGCCAGAAGAAGACTCCGCGAAATCCCTGCTTCATCGCCCACTCGGTCTTGAGGGCGACCGATTCGGCGTCGTCGTAGCCGATCACGGCGGAATGATCGTGCGCGATCAGCCACGGGTTCTTCGTCTCGTCGTCCCACTGGCGGACCCAGCCCGGCTCGCGCAAGAGGCGGTGAATGTTCTTGTAATCGCCCCCCCGTGGAACCCGGCCCCTGGGAGCGCCCTTGGTCGAGGCGTAAGGATCCTTGACCGCAAAACCCCGGCCATAGAGGGGAATCCCCACGGCCAGCCGGTCTGCGGGAAGGCCTCGCTCTTCGAGGAGATACCTCATGGTCAATTCGGTGGAACGAGCGGAACCGGCCGGCTGCTTGGACGACGCGAAGAGGGGCGAATGGTGGCCGGCGTAGTTCGTCCAGTCTCCCGTGTAGTCGTAGGTCATCACATTGATCCAATCCATCGTTTCCAGCAGAAAGTCTTTCTTGAGCCACCCGAGCGTGCCTTTGTTGGACGAGGCGGCCATCGTCAGCACCATTGGCCGCTTCTTCCTGTCACCGATTGCGTCGATCGCTTTGCGGAACCGCCGCGTGAGCCGCTCGAAGCCGGCGATCTCGCTCCCGGTGTCGGGGTACTCCCAGTCGAGGTCGATCCCGTCGTAATCGCTGTCGTCAATGATGGCAGCCACCGATTTCACATAGCGGTCTTCGGCTGCCGGTCTGGCCACGATCGACGCGAACTGACGATCCCAACCCCAGCCGCCCAGCGACAGGATCACCTTGACGCCCGCCTCGTGGGCGTCGCGCGTGAGCGCGCGGCTCGGCACGTCACGCCCCTTCTGGACGTTTCCCTCACCGTCGGCCACGAGAAAGGCGTGGCAGAGATGCGTATACAGCCGGAAGTTGACATCGGGGGTGCGGCCGTACAGATAACCCACGAAGACCTTGTCCTTCTTTGGCTCGCTCGGCGCCGCCAGCGACGGACTACCTGCGGAACACACGGCCAACATCGCCGCAAGACCCAACGTCCACTGCACGATCACCTGTTTCATCGGGTGCACTCCCCGCAAAGAACCGAAAACAGAAATCTTAACAAACTTGTTGACACTCACGAGCTAGCCGCATAACATCGTCCGCTCCGATCTCGAATCGTGCCCCGTCCCTTGTCCTGTTGCGCTTTCTTGCCGTCAACGATTCTCGACCAATCGCCTCGCACCACGACCCGCCGACGAGGATTCATTTTCCCATGAGTACGACATCAATTCTCGGAACGGGTCCGACCAGCACGGTCCGCCAGCCGAACCACCGGTGGTATGACCTGGCGCGCTCGACCTGCTCGGTTCGCATACTGCTCAGCACCCTCATCGTCTGGTGCGCGTTTGCAATTCTACCGCGCGCGTCCGATGCGGGGATGATCACCTACACCTGGGCTAGCGGCGGTGATGGGTCCCCGTCCTCGGGAGATCTTGTCGTCAACAGCGTGGCTCAGACGAACGGTCAAATCCAGTTCGCCGACGTCGTGAACTTTTCGTTCACGGTCCACTTCCAGACGTCCGTTGCGACTTTCACGACGGCCGATCTGGCGAACACGGATTTCCCATTTGCGATCAGCACCGCGACGGCAGGCCCAACAGGGAGTTTTGCCGAGCTCTTTGCAACCAATAGCAGCGGCAGCTCCATGAATGTCGAGTTCGACCAAAACTGGAATCTCGTTGCGGGGCAGGGTCTTGCCGCCTCGCTGACTCCCAGCGGACCCTTTGCAGGTTCCGAGTCCCGCTGGATCATCACCGGCGCGGCTGTTCCCGAGCCATCGACATTGACCCTGACGGCAATGGCAGCCGTGTGCGGCGTCGCCTGCGCTGCCGTACGGAACCGTCGGGCTCGACGACGGCCAGCGACGCGCCGCCGTCTGGGCTCGACATCATCGTGATCTGGATAATTGCTCGTCCGAGCAGTTGACGGATTCGCTCGGTCCACGGCCAGAATCAGTTGCTTCCGGGAATCGGCATTGCGGGCGCCAGCGAGCCCGGAAGCGGGCTCGTCATCATTCCCCGTGCGGCCGTGCCGAACCGACCGAGAGTCGGCGCTCCAAGCTGAGGATTCGGGCCGGAGTAAGCACTGTTCATCGTGCCGCTAGTGATCGCGGTCGAGCTCGAGCTCGAACCGGTTTGGCTCAACACTCCGAGGGGCATCGGAGGAGGGACGGGGGCCGTGTCTCGATAAGTTTGGCCGGCGGGAAGATCGGCGTCGCCGGAAGTGGCGGAGGGACCGAGGATCTGCTGATACGTCGCCTGGGCAGTCGGGTCGGCCACGACGTTCCGCGAGACAATCGTCGTGGGCGTGCCGCCGCCGGTGTCGGAACCCGAGCCGATCTGAAAGCTGAGGACGGCTCCGGCAGCACCGGCTGCTGCCGCGCCCAGACTGGGAACGCCAGTGATGTTTCCGGGTTTGAGGCTGGAAATCCCGCCGCTGCCCGTGATGTACAGGCTTGTCGGCATCGGCACACCGCTGACGGAACTGGCAGAGCTCTGGCTCGATCCGCTGCTGCCCAACGAGCCCGCCGCCGACGTGTTCGCACCCGGAAACGGCGTGATCAACGTCAGGCCGCTCGTCGTCAGGATGATGACCCCGAAATTTGCAATCGCCGGCAGAAGCCGCTCTTCAAGAACACATTCCCTCAAGTCCGGCCGGAAAATCAAGGGGCTGTACATTCTGGAAGTCCCGGAAATCAAGCTCGTTGCTCCATCCCCGCTCATCGGATGCCAGTTGGACTGACCAGTCAGTCCGAAGCGCCTTTTTCCAATACTAGAGAATTTGCGGTCTTGAGGCAAGTGAATTATTTCGCGATTTTTTGCAATTCTGGTGCCGAACCAGGGCGCGCTCGTTTCCGGCAGCGGTACGTCGCGTAAAACGCACACGACAGCAGTGTGATGGCCAGGGTGCTCGGCTCGGGGAGGGGGACCGGGTCTGAGGTAACGCCGTCCGGGGTGAGCAGAACCGTGTCCGCGGCCAGGTATCCCCCTGGCGTCGGCTTCAGCACCGACGCGAGGATCCGGCCGTCGTCATCGATGGCAAACGGGACGACCGCGACGAAACCGCCCTGGAGAATGCTGGGAAGGGTCGATAAGTCGGTCAGCGTCTTTGTGTTGATATCATACAGGACTCCGCTATCCGTCGCGGCACTTCCTGTGCCCGTCTGCATGATCCCGATCACCTGGTTGTGTGAGTTGATTCCCATCGCCTCGTTGCCAAATTGCCCAATATTCTGGACGTACTGGGTTGGGCTCTCCGTCCAGAGTAAGGTGGGCGCGCTCCACGATCCATCGGCGTTCTTCTGGGTATAAAAAACAGACTGTGAAACAGCCTGGGAGTTGACGAGCGTCGGTCCGTTCCAGGTCTCGACAGCCGTAGCACCCGTTGCCGCAACGGTGCCACTCGCGTTCTGCACCGCATTGAGGATGTTGTTGTAAGCGGTTTCGTTGGCCGGTAGCGCCGAGAGTGGATTGTATGCCGGCAAACCCAGAGCATCCACGCTGATCGGGACGGCGGGCGGTTGGGCGAACGGATAAACCGTCGTATTTCCGGCAATCACGATGCCGTTGCCGCTGGCATTGGTCGTGAAGACGAGGTCTTCGGCGCCTACCTCGAGATCCGTCAACGTGTAGGTCGGCGATGCGACGGCCTTCGAGCTCCAGACCAGAAGGAGCATTGTCAGCTTGATCAGGCGTTGGCCGTTTTCACGACAGAAAATCGGCACGCGGGCCGCCTTCCATGGCAAAAGAAGCAGATCGTCCGATCGGGGAAGCCGTCGCCACCGGCGGGATGATAGTCTGGTCGATCGCGCGCGTCAACGCGACTCGCGTCCCGAGCCCACCCTGAGTGCAGCCGTCACATCTTGTCGCGCAATTCGTCGCCCGAGCCACCAGCACACCGCAATCACAATCAAGAAGAATCCGATGGGTAAGAGCAGCGTCACCTCCAGCGACCAGACGATGTGTCCAACCGTGAACTCACGGTGGTGATACTCGATCCCCGGCAGCCTCCAGTTGGTGTAATGATGCGTCGACATCGTCGCCCATCGTCCGGTGGCGGCCGGACTGGGCTTCCAGTCGTCACCGAGCTCGCTGAAAAAGCAGATTCGTCCACTTTCCGATTTCAAGTACAAGCCGGACCCTGCCGCGAGCGGCTCCTGGCTCCATTTCGTCAGCACCGAATCGATCCACAGCACGGCGAAAGCGATCACCAGCACGGATGAGAGGACCATGCCCCATTCCGTGATGACGCGCCTCATGCTTCACCTCGTCCGAGCAGTATTCAAACCGACGATGATAGTCTACCTTACATCGAACTCGTTAGCGTGCACGCCAGATCGAGCGTCATTCCGACCCGCAGGGTTGTAGCGAACAATCCGGGGCTTCCGTCAAGAAGTCTTCCAGCGAACGGACCGCCCACTTCTCAACAGGCTTCGCATCTGTCACAATCACCCCGTCCGGCGCTTATCGTTGCAAACTCGCAGAGAAACCACTTCAGATTGTCAATATCTCCGTCGATTATGCACGATCGTGTAGAAAGCGTCGCGACCTCGCAATTCTTTTCGCGTTTTTGCAATCTCACTTGAGGGGAACATGACATGCTACCAAAGGGGGTCGTGGAGTTTATCGGCACGTTCTTCCTGGTCTTCACGGTTGGACAGACGGTGAAGAGTCCTGACGGTCCGAGCCCGCTGGCCGCGCTGGCGATCGGATCGTCGCTGATGGTGATGATTTATGCGGGCGGCCACTTCTCGGGCGGGCACTATAATCCCGCGGTGACCTTGGGAGTGACGCTGCGTGGCGGGACGACCTGGCCGGAGGCGGGCGTCTACTGGGTCGCGCAGATCCTTGGCGGGCTGGCGGCGGCAGGGCTCGTCTTATACATCAAGAGCCAGGGTGAACCGGGACTTCCCGTGCCGCCGCCAGGGCCCTCGCCGACGGTGTACGGCGTTCCCGCCCAGCTTCTGGCCGAGTTCCTGTTCACATTCGCCCTGGTATATGTCGTGTTGAACTCGGCGACTTCGAAGGGAACGGAGGGTAATTCGTTTTACGGGCTGGCGATCGGATTCACCGTCGTTGTGGGAGCCATCGCGGTCGGACCTGTATCCGGCGGTGCGTTCAACCCGGCAGTCGCGGTCGGCGCTGCGACGATGGGACTCAAACCTGTCGCGGAAAGTTGGATCCCCCTCGTGGCCGACTTTGCAGGAGGGGCGGCAGCCGCATTGCTGTTCAGTGCCTTGAAGATGGGTGAGAAGCACGCGTGAGCAAACGCTTAAGGTCAAGCTCACACGAACGGTAGCCGACGGATTCATGGCGGGACAAGGAGCTTTAGCGGCGTGGATGTCGGATCGAGAGACCAGGCCTCGTTCGACGAGTCGATGATGGCCAAGGCGCTCGACCTGGCGCGAGAGGCTCGCTGCATGGGGGAGGTGCCCGTCGGTGCCCTGGTGGTACGCGACGGGCGCATCCTCTCGCAAGCGTTTAATTTGCGCGAGGTGCTCTGCGACCCGACCGCGCATGCCGAGAGACTAGCCCTGGCGTGGGCCGGCGCAGCCCTCTGTTCATGGCGTCTGGAGGGATGCGTTCTTTACGTGACGCTCGAGCCGTGCGCCATGCTGCGCAGGCGCGATTATCCAGAGCCGGATCGCAAGGCTCGTCTACGGCGCAGCCGATCCCAAGGCGGGCGCGTGTGAGAGTCTGTACCGGCTGGTCTCTGATCCGCGGCTCAACCATCAGGTCCCGATCACAAGCGGCGTGCTGGCCCGGGAGTGCGGCGACGTCCTCAAAGAATTCTTCCAGGAACGCAGGTCATGTCGTAAAGTGTGAGTGATCGGGTCCGCCCGCGCGCTGCGGGCTTACGCCGCAAATGTCTCCGGTGTCGAAGGGATGAGGAGGGGTGCCTGAGTGGTTGAAAGGGCCGGTCTCGAAAACCGGTGTACCGCATCGCGGTACCGTGGGTTCGAATCCCACCTCCTCCGTTTGTCTGGCGTGCGAATTCCATGACCTGCAATCGGCTCGGGAACGAGCGGCCTCGCTTCGTGAGTGGGGAAATCATGGCGAGGGCTGCGTGAGCCGCTCAGCGGCCTTGCGGTGCGCTGGGGGCTGCTCTAAGATGGTCAAGGAAGGCAAGATTGAGGTGCGCGACGGTGAAGTGCTCGTGATCAGCCAGGAGAGCCCGCGGGTCGGGTTCTCCGGATCAGTCCGGGATGCGGGGACGTCGCGGTTGGTCGGAGGCCGGGTCTTCGCGGAAATTCAAGATCGTTCTCCGCTGGCTGCGCCATGAGCTATGATGTGGCTGTCAACTGGTGGATGGTTTCCCACCCTCGTGCCGACGGATTGTCAGGGAACCGTGACCACGAAAAGTGCTCCCTGCCACGGCTCGGCCGTGATCTCATCCCTGTCGAGGGACGAAAGGATAAATCATGCCATCAGGTAAGGACATCACGGGCGGCGGCTCGTCCGGCGGTGGAAAACGGAACGGGGCTGGCGGCATGAGCTCCGGGAGCTCCGGCGGCACCAAGAAGAACGCCAACTGCTCGTTCTGCCGCAAGAGCTATCGCGACGTTGGTCCTCTGGTGGAGGGGCCTGGAGACGTTTACATCTGTGGCGACTGCATCGAGCTGTGCCAGCAGATCCTCGACCAGGAGCGGAAGCGCAGGGGCGTGCCCAAGACCCTCTTCACCGACATTCCCACACCCCGCGAGATCAAGGAGCAGCTCGACAGTTACGTCATCGGCCAGGAGCGCGCCAAGAAAGTCCTGGCAGTCGCTGTGCACAACCATTACAAGCGATTGGTCCACGGCGAAGATCCCGAGACCGACGTCGAGCTTGACAAGTCGAACATCCTCTTGATCGGGCCCACGGGCTGCGGCAAGACCCTGCTGGCCCGCACCCTGGCGCGCGTCTTGAACGTTCCGTTCGCCATCGGCGACGCCACGACCTTGACCGAGGCCGGCTACGTCGGCGAAGACGTCGAAAACATCCTGCTCAAGCTGCTGCACGCCGCCGACTTCGATCTGGAATCGGCCCAGCGCGGCATCGTCTATATCGATGAGATCGACAAGATTGGCAAGACGACCCACAACGTCTCGATCACGCGCGACGTCTCGGGCGAAGGCGTGCAGCAAGCCCTGCTCAAAATGCTCGAGGGCACCGTGGCCAACGTGCCGCCCCAGGGCGGCGCAAGCATCCCGAGCAGCAGTACATTCAAATGGACACGACCAACGTCCTGTTCATCTGCGGCGGAACCTTCACCGGGCTCGAGCACATCATCGCCCGCCGCGTCGGCCGCAAGACGATCGGCTTCGGCAGCCAATCCCAGGCGGAACAGCATACCGACCTGGGTGAGCTGCTCGGTAAAGTCACCTCTGACGACCTGCTGGAATTCGGCATGATCCCCGAGTTCATCGGCCGTCTACCGGTGATCTGCCCCCTGATGCCGCTCGATATCAGCGCGTTGGTCCAGATCATGACCGAGCCGCGCAATGCTCTGGTCAAGCAGTATCGCCGGTTTTTCGACATGGAAGGCGCCGACGTCGAATTCACCGCGGATGCCCTGCTCGAAATCGCCAAGATGGCCAAGGCCAAAGACACCGGTGCCCGCGGACTGCGCTCGATCGTTGAAGACATCATGCTGGACATCATGTTCGAGCTCCCCGAGCGAACCACCAAGGACAAGGGCAAATTCATGGTGACGGCCGAGGTGGTCCGCAAGGAGAAGAGCCTGTTCGATACTCCTCCCTTGCCGCTCAGTGGAGGCAAGTCCGGCAGCTCCGCGGCCGCCGAACGCGAGCGCAAGAAGGAGAGCGCGTGAGTCTCGGGAACGCCCGGAGAACGGGCGAAAAGCTCGGGTAAAGACGATGAGCACCGCCGAACGCGTCAAGCCGAAGACGCTCCCGCCGCTGGCGGCCGGCCAGCACCTCGACCAACGAACGTTCCACGAGCGCTACGAGGCGATGCCGCCCGATACCCAGGCCGAGCTGGCGGGAGGAGTCGTGTACATGCCATCTCCGCTGAGTGCTGACCATGGGGCAGAACACATTAACGTCAGCGGATGGTTGTTCCATTACAAGCGGTTCACGCCCGCGGTTTGCGGTGCAAGCGATGCCACGGTCAAACTCGATTCTAACGCGGAACCGCAACCCGACTGCCAGCTTCGGATCCCCGCAGAGCTGGGTGGACGAACGTTGGTGGACGACGACGGTTACATTGCCGGCCCTCCGGAATTGATTGTCGAGCTAGCTCGATCCAGCCGTCGTTATGACCTGAAAGCAAAGAAGGCAGATTACGAACGGGCGGGCGTTCGCGAATATGTCGTCGTCGAGCTGGACCCGGATCGCATCCACTGGTTCATCCGCCGCGGTGCCCGGTTTGTACGCTTGCGCCCCGATGCCGCTGGAATCTATCGCTCGCAGGTTTTTCCGGGCCTGTGGCTCGATCCCGAAGCACTCTTTGCCGAAGACCTGGATCGGCTGATCCAGGTCCTGGAGCAGGGCCTGGCCACGCCCGAGCACGCGGCATTTGTGGCCAAGCTGGCCAAGGCCCGCGCGAGGAGGAACCCGCGATGAGTACCGCCGAACGAACTCAGCCGACGAGCGTCCCGCCGATTTAGTCCCTTCCAGTCAGTCTGGACCACTCCGCGCGAGTTTGCGCAGGACATCCAGCCCGCGCTTGAGCGTCTCGTCGTCGACGGCGTAGGAGATGCGGAAGTGGCTGTCGCGGACGGAGAAGACATTGCCCGGGATGATCAAGAGATTGTGCTTGATGGCCTCGGCCACGAATGAGGTGCCGGTGCCCCACGGAGCGCGGGGGAAGGCATAGAAGGCCCCGTCCGGACAAGCGAGCTCGAAGTCGTCGCTCAGGGCTTCGACCACCATGTTGCGCTTGCGGCGATAAGCCTCGGTCTGGGCGGTCATGTCCTGCTCGAGAGCGGCGACTCCGGCATACTGGGCGATGCTTGGTGCGCAGACATAGCTGAACTGCTGGAGCTTGGCCATCTCCTGGATGAGGCGGGCCGGCCCGTGGGCGAAGCCCAGCCGCCAGCCGGTCATCGCGTGAGACTTGCTGAACCCGTCGACGACCAGCACGTCCTCGTTCCAGCTCGCCGGCGAAGCGAAGGGATGGTCGTAGCAAAACGCCCGGTACACTTCATCGCTGATCAAGAGCACATCCCGGCGCCGGCAGAGCTCAGCCAGACCGCGCATCTCCTGGGCGGTGGCGACGACGCCGGTCGGGTTGACCGGGTTGTTGACGACGACGCACTTCGTTCGCGCAGTCACGCAGCGCTTCGACCCGGCGTGGATCGATGCGAAAATCGGGGTAGGTGTCAACGAGCACGGACACTCCGCCCGCCAGGGTCGCCAGGTGCCGGTACATGGAGAAATAAGGGTCGAACACGATCACTTCGTCGCCCGGGTCGACAAGAGAGCAAAGGGCGAGCAAGAGCCCGCCCGAGGTTCCCGAAGTGATCAGAACCTGGCGGTCGACGTGACCGAATGTCTCGTCGACGGTTTGCTGGATTCTGGTTCGGAGCTCGGGGATACCCTGGGTGACGGTATACGCATTGTGACCGGCGCGGATTGCCTCGACTGCTGCTTCCTTGACGGGGCCGGGGACGTCGAAGTCGGGAAGGCCGATCGACAGGTTGATCGGGTCCCGCATCGCCCTGGCCATGTCAAACGCCTTGCGGATGCCGGAGGCGTCGATCTGTCGCATGCGGGCGGCAATCAGGTTGTCGTTCACGGCGAGTTGCGCTCGGAGGGGAGTGGATCAATATGTGATGAGGCTGAAGACCTCGCCGGGCTCGAGCTTGGCGCGGCCCCCCAGAAACGAGAGCTCGATCAAGAAGGCCGAGGCGACGACCACAGCGCCCGTCGACTCGACCAGGTCGCGACAGGCGCGCATCGTACCGCCAGTGGCCAGGACATCGTCAATCAATAGGACGCGGTGGCCGGGTCCAAACGCGTCCGTGTGTACCTCGAGCCGGTCGGTGCCGTATTCCAGTTGGTACTCGAGCGCAACGGTTGCATAAGGCAGTTTGCCGGGCTTACGGATCGGTATGAATCCGACTTCCATTTCCAGCGCAAGCGGCGCGCCGAAGATGAACCCTCGCGCCTCGGCCGCGGCGATCACGTCGATACCTCGCCCCGTGAACCGGGCACCCAGCCGCGAAATGGTGTCGCGGAACGCCGGCGGATGATTGAGCAGCGGCGTGATGTCTTTGAACAGAATGCCCGGCTTGGGGAAATCGGGGATGTCGCGGATGTAGTCGCGGAGGTTGATCGGCGCGGAACCGGGCATGGATTCAAGGCTCCCGAGTATGGCGTTGGAGCGGGCGTGGCTGAGCCCGCCAGAAGGACGGCCTGCTGAGCTCAGGCTCAGACCAGTCGATCTGGATCAGACACCACTATCGGGAAAGTTCGGCCCAAAGTCCAGTGTCGGATGAGCCCCCAGGCTGACCAAGCCAGCCCGGGGGGAAAGACGATCTACCCCCGCGCTGCGATTGCATTCGGAGCCCTTGGGCACGGCTCGGCAGCCGCTCAATTCGGTGAATTCGAGCCGGCGGGACTGGAAGCCGTCGCTCCCGATGTGGTCGTTCCCGTTGCGGTCGCAGCCGGACTCGTCGCGGCTGCCTTGCGGGAGCGCTGGAAGCGATCGAACTCCTGAGCAGCGTCCTGTGACAGGGCCGCCGGCGGAGGGATCTTCGAGGTATTCACCTTGCCCGAGGGGGCCGGCCGCTTCTCGCCGTCCTTGCCGCCGGGCGGGTTCGACATCAGCTCGACGTCCTTGTCGACACCGTAACTGGGGTCCTTCTCTTCGTTGGCGAGCTTGACGGTCCCCGTCAACTGGTTCTCGATCGCAGCCGCTTTGATCAGTTCCTGGAAGATGAGCCCCATCGCCTCTTTGAGTTTGACCTCGTAGATCATCTCGTAGGTCTGCTTGCGGACTCGCTCATCCTTCAAGCTGGAGATCTCTGCGGGCGTCATCGACCGATTCGCGGCGGAGGATGATCCAGACGTTCTCGTCCGCCTGAATCGGGCCCGTGAAATCGCCGTTCTTGGGCTTGTGGCTCGGGTCTCTGTCCTGCGGATCGCCGTCGACGAGCTGACGAAAAGCCGAATCCGAGATAGTAATGGGGTGAGCATGGCGCGTGATCGGCTCGGCCAGGAGCCCTCCCAGTCCACGGCTGCCGGTGTCCATCGACCGGTCCCGCGCAATCGTCTCGAACCCCGCGGGATTCTTCCGCAGCTCTTCCCAGATCTGGATCGCCTTGGTCTGCTTGTCGACCAGAATCATCCGGCAGTGCAGCTTCTCGCCCCACTGCGATTCGAAGGCCTTTTGCAGGTCGTCGGGCGTGACCTGCACCCGTCCCGTGCAGAGTTTCCGCAGCGCAATCGCGGGGTAAATGATATCCCTGGCATACTGAATCGGACTGATGCCGCGCTCCTTGTCGAGCGTTCGCAGCCAGGCCTCGCGTCCGATGCCAAACCGGCGGGCGACGTTCTCGATCTCCTGGTCAATCTCCGCCGCGGTCACTTCCATCTTCCGGGCGCGAAGAGCCTGCTCGACCAGCAGGCGGTTGATCAGCAGATCGGAAATCTCTTTGCCTTTGCGGGCCACACACTCATCGGCGAGCTGCTGGCGGGTGATGATCTGGCCGTTGACGATGATGATCGCGTCAGTGGGATTGACCGGAATCTGAGTCGCCTTGAGCGGAGGGACGTTGATGTCTTTCAGGTTGATCTTCGTCCTGGCGCTATTCTTGCCGGTGGTCTTGGCCGCCGGGTCGCCGACTCGCGGCGCCGGCGGCGGCACCTGGAACCTCTGCCCGTCCTCCTGAAAACCCCATGCCGGGCAGGCCGCCATCGTCATGGCGAACCCCAGAACATACCCACAAAACCTCATCTCCCGACCGCGATCCTTTGCGATCATCACGTGGCCTCTCCCTTATTCCATTTGGGAACTGCCGAGACTTACCGATTCCTCGGGTCATTCGGGGCGAGACTCTAAGTTTTCGCGACCAACCGGTCAACCTCAATCGGACACGATATGTGAGCGCATGATCCCTGAACGCGATCGATACAATGCGGCCACGTCTTACGTTGCAATCGGTTCGGGGGGCTGCGCCATGGAAACAGACGGGGGAGCTGGCGTAAGATGCGCTCGCATGGTGTCGTATTCACAGAAACGGACAAGCACGATGATCCGCACGGTGACATTTGCGGTGGTTCTGGTCCTGGTCGTCTTGGTGCGCTGGCCGGCCATATCCGCGCGGGCGGAGGCGATGAACGAGACATTTTCGCGGCACGTGGTCGTTGCCCAGGAGCGGTTTGCGGCCGGCGCCGGACGTGACGTCCTTCGGCGCGGGGGCAATGCCGTGGATGCAGCGATCGCGACGGCTTTGGCGCTGGCAGTCACGGTGCCCGAGGCGGGAAACCTCGGCGGTGGCGGCTTCATCGTCCTTTACCTCGCGGATCGCCGCGAAGTGGTGACCGTTGATTTCCGGGAGCTGGCGCCTGAGTCGGCCACGCCCACGATGTACCTGGGCCCGGACGGCAAGCCACGGCCGCGCCATCGTGCCGGCGCCTGGGCCGCCGGGGTGCCGGGAACCGTCAAAGGTCTCGGCCTGGCTCATAGCCGATTCGGCAAGTGCCCGTGGGCCGAGCTGGTGCGGCCGGCCGCGAATCTGGCCCGGGAGGGCTTTGCGATCTCGGCCGACCTGGCCCGCTCGCTCAACCGCCAACTGGCTCCCCGGAACCCGGGCGACCGCGGCAAGTCGGCGCGGGACGACGACGGCCGGCTCGGCGATTTTGCAGAATCGGTTGCGGCTTTCGGCAAGCCGGATCACACCCCATGGGGCGCCGGCGACCGCCTGGTGCAGCCAGACCTCGCCGGCACTCTGGACCGGATCGCCGAGCGCGGCCCCGACGAGTTCTACACCGGCCCGACCGCCCGGCTGATCGCCCGGTACATGGCCGCACACGACGGCTTCATCACGCTCGACGACTTGAAAATGTATCAGGCCAAGCTCCGGCCGCCCGTGCACACCACCTACCGCGGCTGCGACATCTTCAGCATCGGACCGCCGTCTTCCGGGGGAATCGTCTTGTGCCAGATGCTCAACATCCTCGAGGCATTCGACCTGAAGCGAGACGGCCGCGACTCTCCGCGCACGATTCACCGGGTGACCGAGGCAATGCGCAGGGCCTATTTCACACGAGCCAACGAGCTCGGCGACCCTGATTTCGTGACGATTCCCGTCGCCAAGCTGACGTCGAAAGCCCACGCCGGCGAGCTTGCCCGCTCGATCAACGGGGAAGCCACGCCGAGCCAGGCGCTCGCACCATTCACCGTCCTGCCGCCCGAGAGCGATCACACGACCCATCTTTCCACGATCGACGCCGCCGGCAATGCCGTTGCGCTCACCTATACGCTGGAAGATTCCTACGGCGCCAAGTGTGTCGTCGCCGGTGCGGGCTTTCTGCTCAACAACGAGATGGGCGATTTCAACCTGATTCCGGACCGTACGGACACATCGGGGCGGATCGGAACTCCGGCCAACCGGATCGCTCCCCACAAGCGCATGCTCAGCTCGCAAACTCCGACTCTGGTCCTCAAGGACAGTCGCGTCCACGTGGTCACCGGCTCGCCGGGCGGACGGACGATCCCGAACACGACCTTGTGGGTGTTGCTCAATCTGCTCGAGTTCGGGCTCGACCCGCGTGCAGCCGTCGACGCTCCTCGCACTCATCACCAGTGGTTCCCCGACGTCCTGGAGCTGGAGGGACGAACCTGGTCCGACAAATCGCGAACGGCCTTGAGTGCGCTCGGACACAAGCTGAAAGTGGTGAATCACCAGGGAATTGCCAACACGATCGTCGTCGATCCGGCAGGCGGGAAGCTCCACGGGATCGCCGATCACCGCCGCGTGACGGCAACAGCGTCGGGGGATTGAACGGGTGACCTTGCACCAGGTCGCCGCATCTTGGTGACGGAATAATCGCGCGAACCGTCAGAGTCGATTCTCAACAGGTGTTCCACACGCAACAGGGCGAAGGGGCCCCTCGGGCGCGCGATCTTGTCTTCACGAGAACAACAAATGCAAAAGTGGCAAACGCGCGGTAAGATACAAGATCAGCGTCCAACGACGAAATGATCAGACTCTCTGGGGGCTACCGCCTCGCGTGGACCTGTGATCGGGCCTTGTCAGCCTTTGCTCCGTCACGTCGGGCTGAGCGCGAGTTTCCACTTCGCCGACGAAAAACAGCCGCGGGCTCTCCGCGCCAGAGACAGTCACGAAGAGACCAAGGACTCATTTGCCATGTTTGCCGGAGCTCGAAAGGTGCAGTCGGCAGAAGGGGCTTCACGTCGTGGCGACAACCCGGTCATCCAGCTTGTGGGCTTCCGGCTGGACAATGAGGACTATGGGATCGCCATCACCAAAATCCAGGAAATCATCTTGATGAAGCCGATCACACGGATCCCGCAAGTGCCCGACTTCATCGAAGGGCTGATCAATCTCCGCGGATCCGTGATTCCGATCATCAATCTGCGCAAGCGATTTGGCCTGGCGGTTCGCGAGGTCGACGACGAGACCCGCACCATCGTCGTCAACATCCATGACAAGACCGTCGGCTGCAAGGTCGATGCCGTGACGCAGGTGATGCGGATCAATCGCGACCAGATCCAGCCGCCACCGTTGTCGGTCCTGGCCGTCTCCCATCAATACATCGAGGGGCTGGCCCGGCTCGATGATCGGCTCATGATCATCCTGGACATCGACCGGCTCTTCGATGAGCAAAGCTCCGTCGTCACTGGCCAGTGGTCAGAAAAGATTGACGAGCGACCAGGCGCACCGAAACCGGAACACTGACGGAAATCTGTGCGGATTCCGTCGGCACGACGGTTTTCGCTGACTTTTGGAAGAGCGACGAGCAACCCATGTCCCACGAACCGAAAGATCCCAGGCTCAGCGCCGGCGCTCTCGACTCGGAGCCGAGCCTGGACCCTCAGCCCACAATCTCCGAGCGACTACAGCCTCCCGCTACCGAAAACACCGTATTACCAGCCAGCAGCGGCAAAACGAAAGTGAGAAGAAGAACTGCCATGACGATGATCAACAACCCGGGATCCATGCGCACACCCGCGGGGCTCGCCATTGCCGAGGAGGCCCAAACCCTGCTCACGGAAGCCAACGCCAACACCCAGGCGATGATCGACTCGATCAATGCCATCATCCAGGCCGAAACCATCGACGACCTTGTCCGCGGGACGCTCAATACCGTGCGCAAGGAGTTCGGTTGGAGTCTACGCGTCGTACTGGGTGGTCGACCCCGTCGAGAACGTGCTGGTCTTCTCCCTGGAGTCGGGGAGAGTCGACGACGAGTTCCAGCGGTTGACCCGCACCGCTCGGTTCCGCGAAGGTGAGGGCCTCAACGGACGGTCCTGGCGGCAGCGTGACCTGGTCCATATCAGCGACCTTGGTGAGCTGCACGACTGCTGTCGCGCGCCACTGGCGCGCCGCGCCGGGATCAAGACGGCGATCGCTCTGCCGGTCCTCAAAGACGGCCGCGTGATCGGCACCCTCGACTTTTTCGCGACCGACTCGCAGGAGATCTCCCAGGGTCGGCTCGATGCGATCCGCTTGATCGGCCAGGTCGCCTCCGACAAGGTCTCGAAGCTGGCCAGACAGGTCGATCTGAACCGGATCAAGCAGATGGTCGAGAACGCTCCGGTCAATATGCTCTACGCCGATCTGGACCTGAAGATCCAGTACATGAACCCGCGGGCCGAGCAGACGCTCAGGCGGCTTGAGGCGCACTTGCCGATCAAGGTCAATCAGATGATCGGCCACACGATCGACATCTTTCACAAGACTCCGGAGCACCAGCGGCGGCTCTTGGCCGATCCCCGCAACCTGCCGCGCACGGCAAGAATCAACGTCGGCCCCGAGCTTCTCGATCTGAGCGTGAGTGCGATGGTCGACCATAACGGCAAATACATCGGGCCGATGATCACCTGGGAGATGGTGACCGAAAAGGTGGAAACGGAACAGCGCGAGGCCGAGACGGCGACCGACATCCGGGCGGTCAACCAGTTGCTCGTGGCACTGGGCAAGAGCCGCACGGTTCGCGAAGTGATCACGACCGCGCTATCGGCAGTGCGCGAGTCATTCGGCTGGTCGTACGGGTCGTTCTGGGAGGTCAACTCCGAAGAGCACGCCCTCAAGTTCGCCCATGACTCGGGATCAGTCAGCGAGGAGTTTCGTCGCGTGACCGCCGAGGCGAGGTTCCGCGAGGGAGAGGGGCTCAACGGCCAGACCTGGCAGACCCGCGACCTGGTGTTCGTTCCCGACCTGGGCGAGATGAAGAGCTGCTCCCGCGCCCCGGTGGCGCGGCGGAGCGGGCTCAAGTCGGGCGTCTGCTTCCCGGTCATCCTCGGCGGCCAGGTCTTCGGCACCATGGACTTTTTTACCGACGAGCGGGTCACCCTCTCGGAGAGCCGGCTCGACGCCCTGCGGAACGTGGGACGACTGGTCTCCGCGGCACTCGAGCGGGTCGATCAGCAAGCGCGAATCGACCAGGCCAAGAGAGACCTGGAGTCCAAGGTCAACCAGCTCATGAAAGTCGCCAAGGCGGCCGCCGAGGGCGACTTGACCGTTTCCGTCGATGTCCGCGGCGACGACGACATGGGACGCCTCGGCGACGCCTTGAGCCGGATGATCCGCGATTTGAAGAATGTCATCAGCCAGGTCATCGAATCGGCCAACCAGTTCGCCGAGGGCTCGCGCGTGGTCGCCGAAAGCGCCAACTACCTGAGCGAGTCAGCCCAGAACCAGGCAGCCACTGTCGAGGAGATGTCGGCCTCGATCCAGCAGCTCTCTCGTTCGATCGTCGAGATCAACCAGAACGCCGGCGCAGCCAACACGCAGGCCGTGAAGACCTCGCAACTGGCCAAGCAGGGGGGCGAATCGGTCGAGCAGGCCATCGAGGCGATGGTTCTGATCAAGAAGTCGAGCGAGCAGGTCAGCGACATCATCCAGGTGATCAGCGAGATCGCCAGCCAGACCAACCTGCTGGCCTTGAACGCCGCGATCGAGGCGGCGCGGGCCGGCGAGCACGGGCTCGGCTTCGCCGTCGTGGCCGACGAGGTGCGCAAGCTGGCCGAACGCTCGAGCGCGGCCGCCAAGGAGATCACCGCCCTCATCAAGGAGTCGACTCGCCGGGTCGCCGACGGCGCCCAGCTCTCGGAGAAGGCCGGCCAGTCGCTGGCCAAGATCGTCCAGGGCGTCGAGGAAACCGCCGCCAGCGATCGCCAAGATCGCCCAGGCGACCAAGGAACAGACAGACTCCTCCGCCGAGGTCAACAAGGCCATCCAGAGCGTCGCCAACCTTACCGAGACCAACGCCTCCAGCTCCGAAGAGCTCTCCGCCAGCTCCGAAGAGCTGGGCGCCCAGGCGGCGCTCTCAAGAATGTGATCTCCGGATTCAAAGTCTAAGGCAGGCTGTGCCGGCCCCCATAGAACCCATGCATCACGCTGAGCTCACCAAAGAGGAATACCAGAAATTCTGCGAGCTGATCTACCGCGTCGCCGGCATCCGGATCGTCGAGAACAAGCGGGTGATGGTGAGCAATCGCGTGCGCCGCCGGCTGCGCGCGACCGGGATCACGAGCTTCGCAGAGTACTATGCCTTCCTGACCTCGCCCTCGGGCAACGGCGAGATGCCGCTGTTCCTGGACGCAATCACGACCAACGAGACCTACTTTTTCCGCGACCCCCAGCATTACGATTGGCTGGGCGATACCTTCCTCCCTGGGATCATCGCAGCAGGCCGGCCCGCGGAAACACCCAAGACCCTGCGAATCTGGTCGGCGGCTTGCAGCACCGGCGAGGAACCCTATTCGATTGCGCTCAAGATCCTGGCCAAAAAGCCGCTATTCGCCGGCTGGCGGATCACTCTCCTGGGAACCGACTTGAGCGGCGCGGTCCTGGACGCCGCTCGCACCGGCAGATACGATGCCCGGGCCGTTCGCCTGATCGAGCCCTCCGAGCGGCAGAAATTCTTCGACGAAGACCCCAAAACAGAGCGCTGTTCCGTCAAACCCGAGGTCAAGGCCCTCGTCACCTGGAAACAGCACAATCTGCTCTTTCCGCTGGAAGAGGAACCATTTGACTGTATTTTCATCAAGAATGTGCTCATTTATTTTGATACGGAATCGAAACAAATCGTGGTCCGTAACATCATCAGTGCCTTGGCCAAGGGGGGATACCTGGTGACCGGCCCCACCGAGGGGATCTATGCGATGCTCGACCCGCTCAAGAAGCTCAAGCCCTGGCTGTACCAGCGGCTTGCTTGAGCAGCGCGGCGGGTTCCGATTCCAGCGCGGCATCCGAAACGGCGGGATCTCGAATCCGCCCGGTTGTGGAGATGGCGATGTCCGGGTTCAACCTGGCCGAATTGCTTCCATTCTATCTCGACGAGACCGACGAGCACATCGCCGCGCTCAACGACGCGCTCTTGCGCCTCGAGCAAGCCCCGACCGACGTCAAGGCCCTGCAGGAAGCGTTCCGGATGTTTCACAGCATCAAGGGCGCCGCGGTCGTCATGGGGTTCGTGCCGGTCAATCAACTGACGCATCACCTGGAAAGTCTGTTCGAGCAGCTCCGAAGCCGGAAGCGGGAGCTCGACCGGCCGACACTGAACTTGACCTTCCGCTGCCTTGACGACCTGCGCGATTACCACCGCAACCTGCGTGCGCAGGGCGAGGGCGCCGTCGATCTCTCTGGATTGATTGCGGAGGTCGTCAACTTCCTGAAAGCGACCGTGCCGGCTGAGGGCAAGCCAGCCGCCGGCGAGACACCCGAACGCGCACCCTCGCCGGCTGCCGCGCCGGAACCGGCGCCAGTACGGCCGCGATCCCGCGGCCACCAGCCTTTGCGCCGGTCAACGCTCCTGCGGCCCCGGCTGCGGGGAGCCGGGCGCCGTCGCCGCGGTTCGAAGAGCCCGGCCGGATCACGCTGGTCGTCGTCTTCGAAGCAAATCTCCCGCTGGCCGACATGAAGGCCCGGCTGGTCTTGAACCGATTGTCAACCAAGGCGCGGATCCTTTCTAGCGACCCTTCGGTCGAGCAGCTCGACGTCGTCGAGAACCTGAGCCAGCTCACGGTCTGCCTTGTCACCGAGTCCGACCTGGGCGAGCTGCGCGGCCTGGCCGACGTCGAAGGCGTGGCGGAGATCCGGCTGGCGGCGCCTTCCTCCGCCGATGTGATTGGGAGTGGGGCCGTGCCGGCCGGCCAGCCGGCACCCATCAGGGCGCCGGCACGAGAACCCGGGCCAGCGGCCCCCGTCGCGATTCCACCGGCGACCGTGGCGCCGAGTTATGTGGAAATCGAAGACACGCCGGCGCCTGCCCCGGAGCTCGCACCAGCGGCGGCCCTGAACACGGCGAGTGTGCCCGACCAGGCACCGGCCGCCGCGAAGCCCGCCGGGGCCCCGGCGAAGCCCAGGATTGCCGAGACGATTCGCGTCGACAGCGATCGGCTCGATTACCTGATGAACCTGGCCGGCGAGCTCGTGATCACCAAGGCCCGGTTCGTTGCGATCACCCGCGGGCTCGACGAGCTGTTCCGCGGATCGAGCGCCCAGGCACTTGCCTCCGATACGCGGGAGCGGCTCGAAAGCATCACCCGCGGGCTCGATGGGCTGGCTGAGCTCAAGAGCGGGTCGTCCGGTGACTCGCTCGACCGCTGGTCGGTTCATGTCCGCCGGCTCCGCGACAACTTCCGCGCGATCGAGGACGAGCTCGACTTGATCCGCGTCGCGCGGGAACAGCTCAAGTCGCTGTCCGAGACGATCCACAGCCTCGGCCGTGTCTCCGACGGGCTGCAAAAGGGCGTCCTCGACACCCGGATGGTGCCGATTGGCCCGCTCTTCGAGCGGTTCCGGCGGGTGATCCGCGACCTGAGCCTTTCGTCCGGCAAGGAGGTGCTCCTTCAGATCGGTGGCGAGAAGACCGAGCTCGACAAGCGGATGATCGACGAGCTCTCTGACCCCTTGATTCACATGGTGCGTAATGCGGTCGACCACGGGCTGGAACCCCCCGCCGACCGCGAAGCCGCCGGCAAGCCGCGCGCCGGCACGGTATCCCTCTTAGCCTCGCACCGCGGCAACAGCGTGGTGATCACGGTCAGCGACGACGGCCGCGGCATTGACTGCGAGCGAATTCGCAAGAAGATCGTCGCGAAGGGTTTGGTGAGCAAGGCCGAGGCCCGCGACCTGGCCGACCGCGACCTGATCGCGTTCATCTGGCACCCGGGACTCAGTACCGCCGAGACAATCACCGAGATTTCCGGGCGCGGCGTCGGCATGGACATCGTCAAGAGCCGGATCGAGAACCTGAGCGGGACCGTCGACGTCCGATCCGTCCTCGGTCAGGGAACCACCTTCACCATCCGGCTCCCGTTGACCCTGGCGATCATGTCCAGCTTGCTGGTGCGGATCTACGATGAAATCTACGCGATCCCGCTGGACCACATCGATGAGATCGTCGAGATCCGGCCCAGCCAGATCTACCGGGTCCAGGGCCGGCCGGCGATCGAGATTCGCAAGAAGATCGTTGCACTGGTGGCCCTGGGAGATGTCTTTCGCTGGGGGGGCAAAGACCATCCCAGTGCCTTGAGCAGTTCCAGACCGGAGAAGCGCAACCACCCCGCCTCCGACAATGGCTCCGACAAGCGCACCGTCGTGGTCGTCCAGAACGGCGAGACCACGATCGGCCTTCTGGTCGACCAGTTGATCGGAATGCAGGAGGTCGTGCTCAAATCGCTGGAAAAGAACTTCCGGACGATCCCCGGATTGTCCGGGGCCAGCATCCTGGGCGATGGCCGCGTGTCGCTCATCCTCGACCTGGACGCCGTTCTGGACCTGGTGGCGCGACGGCCGGTAAACCACCGTGAATGAGGATCGGCCCTGGAACGCACTCGAGAACGGCGCAGACAATAGCGAACAGTCGATTGAACGGATTTTGACTTGCCTGGCTCACCGAGGCACAAACGCGCATGCAACCGATGCTTTCCTCCGCACAGCAGCGTCTGTTGGGGATGATCTTCGACCGCGGCGCCGAGAGTGCGTCCCAGGCGCTCTCCAAGTGGCTGGGCCACGAAGTTCGCCTCGCAGTCAGCGAGATCGAGCTGATTGAGCTGGAGCGGGCAGCAGAGCTGCTGGGCCCAGCGGATACCCTGGTCGACGCGTGCACAATGGGGCTCACCGGCCGCCTGACCGGCTTGATCCTTCTGATCTTCGAGGACCGCTCGGGGTTGGCCCTGGTCGACCTGCTGACGAACCAGCCGGTCGGGACCACGACGGCCTGGGGTGAGCTCGAGCAGTCGGCGGCCAAGGAAACGACCAATATCGTCGGCTGCGCCTATGTCAACGCCCTGGCCACGCACCTGCCCGGCACCCTGGGCGTTCCGGCCGAAGGCGCCAGCACAGCCGACGGCAGCGACGAGCTGATCCCCACGCCGCCGACGTTTGTCCGTGAGTTTGCCGGCAGTCTGCTTCAGTTCGCGCTGATGGAGCAAGCCCTGGAGCTGGACCAGGTCCTCTTGATCCACAGCGAGTTCGCCTCAGGCGTGCAAGGGCTCAATCTCGACTGGACGCTGCTCTTCATCCCGAGTCGCGACTCGCTGCATGCCTTGGCCGCGTCGCTTCGAGAGCTGGAGTCGCGCGGAGGGAGGTGAACCGAGGTGTCGACTGTGCCGGTTTTGTCTCCGTCGGATTCACCGGATTCCCAGGCGATCGTCTCGGTGGCGATCGGGCAGTGGGTCGTCGCCCCCGCGCCGGCGAAGGTCCGGACGCTCCTCGGCTCGTGCGTGGGGGTCGTCCTTTACGATCGCACGGCCAAGCTGGGAGGCCTCGCTCACATCGTGTTACCCAGTGCTCGCGGTGCCGTCGACCATCCCGGCAAGTACGCCGACACGGCCATCCCTGCCATGATCGCCGAATTCGACCGAAGGATGGGGGGGAAGGCCCGGTCGCGGCTGACCGCCAAGCTTGTGGGCGGGGCCAGCATGTTTCCGCTCGATCCCACTGTGGCTGGAAATTCGGGGTTGAACATCGGCCAGAGGAACCAGGAAGCCATCGAAAAGATCCTCGCCGAGCTGGCGATTCCCGTGCTGGCCCGTGACGTGGGTGGAACCGCCGGCCGGCGGTTGACCCTGGACACGGTGTCGGGCATCGTCACAATCAAGGTTCCGGGAGGAGCCGACTATGAGCTCTGAGATTCCAATGAAGCGTCTCCTGGTTGTTGACGACGCCCTGTTCATGCGGAAACTGATCTGCGGAGTTGCGGCCGAGGCCGGCTGGGAAGTCGTCGGCGAAGCCGGCAACGGCGCGGAGGCCGTCTCGCTCTACCAGGAGCACCGTCCCGACCTGGTGACGATGGACCTGGTCATGCCCGTGATGGGGGGCCTCGAGGCATTGCGCCAGATCCGCTCCCTGGACCCGCAAGCCAGGGTCGTCGTGGTGACCGCGCTCGACCAGAAGCAGGCACTCATGGACTCGATCGAGGGCGGTGCTGTGGACTTCATCGTCAAGCCGTTCGATCGCCAGCGGGTACTGACGCTACTTGCCAAGCTGGGAGGCACGGCAAGGCTCTCGGCATCCGGCTGAAAACGGCTCTTGTGCCCTGGCGTTGTCCACCCTCGACCGCTCTCGTCCCTGTTCCGTCTGATCGGCTCCCGCATGTGATCGTTTTCAACGAGGCCCGCCGTGGCGATCCCCGACCAAGAAGACGTGCACGAGTCGGATGAAGCATCGAGCCGGATCCGCGTCCTGATCGTGGATGACTCGGCGCTGATGCGCCGGCTGCTGTCGGACCTGCTGAGCTCGGATCCCGGGATCGAGGTCATCGGCACGGCGCCAACGGCCGCGAAGCAGTCCTTCAGGCAGTCCGGCTCAAGCCGGACGTGATCACCCTCGACGTCGAGATGCCTGAGGTCTCGGGTCTGGACGCATTGCCAACCTTGATGGCGGTGCATGACGCGCGCGTCGTGATGGTGAGCGCTCTGACACAGGAGGGCGCCGCGGTCACCTTGCAAGCCCTGGAGCTGGGCGCGTTTGATTTCATGCCCAAGCCCGAGCGAAACCAGCTTGCCGAGCTTCGCGCCAGTCGAGATCTGCTGGTCGCCAAGGTGCTGGCGGCCGCGCACAGCCGCGTCCGCCGTCCGCGGCGGAGCACCGCGCCGCCCTTGACCAGGCCGCCGTCAGCCGTGTCGCCATCGACGTCACAACCTGCCCCGGGCAAACAGAGCTCCAGGCCCGCACCGCCTGCAACAACGGGGGCGGCACCGGCGCCGGCCTTGCCTCATGGCATCCATTGCTTCGTCATCGGTATCTCCACGGGCGGCCCGCAGGCCTTGAGCGAGATCTTCCCGCTCCTGGCCCCGCCGCTGCCGCCCATCCTCGTCGTCCAGCACATGCCGGCGCAGTATACCGCGGTCTTCGCCGAGCGGCTCAACCGTTACAGCGCCTTGAAGGTCAAGCAAGCCGAGGAAGGAGAGCTCGTGCTCCCGGACCACGTGTTGATCGCTCCGGGCGGCATGCACATGATGCTGACGGGACATGCGCCGCGGGTGCGAGTCGTGCTCTCCGACGACCCGCCGGTCAGCGGCCATCGGCCTTCCATCGACGTCTTGTTCCACTGTGCGGCCAGGGCATACCAGTCGGCTGTGGTCAGCCTCTTGATGACCGGCATGGGCCGGGACGGCGTGAGCGGCTGCAAGGAGATCGTGGCCGCCGGCGGGCTCAGCCTGGGTCAGGATGAGGGCAGCTCCGCCGTCTATGGCATGAACAAAGCCGCATTCCTTGAAGGGGCGATCAAGGCCCAGTTCGCCCTCGACGAAGTTCCCGGCATCGTCCAGAACATCGCCGCCTACCGTGCCGCACTGGAACTGGCACCCGGCTCCGATTGACGTGCGAGGTAAGACTGATGATGCGCGTGGTCGGGGGCTCGGCGAGGGGGAAGACCTTGTTCTCGGTGCCGGGCCGCGGAACCCGGGCGATCACCGATCGGGTCAAGACATCTCTGTTCGACATCCTCAGGCCGCGGCTACAAGGCATCGTCATGCTCGACCTGTTCGCCGGGACCGGAAGCGTCGGCATCGAGGCACTCAGCCAGGGTGCCGCACATTGCACACTCGTCGACACCAGCGACCAGGCCATCGCGGTCATCACCAAGAATCTGGCGCACACCGCGCTTTCCGGCCGTGCCCTGGTGAAGCGCGCCGACGCCCTCAAATTCCTCAAAAAGACAGAGATTGTGTATGACCTGATCTACGTCGCCCCGCCCCAGTACAAGAACCTCTGGATCAGTGCCCTGCGCGGGATTGCCGAGCGCCCCGAGATCTTGCGGAGTCCCGCGGGCGAATCGGATGAAGACCAGCAGGCCGGGCTGGTGATCGCCCAGATCGACCCCAGGGAGTATCAAGACCTTGACCTGGGACCGGTCCGGGAGACCAGTCAGAGACGGTACGGCAACACGATGCTCGTGTTCTACGAGCGGTCGTCAAGCTGAAATCGGCAGGCTCGTACCGGCCCATTCCGGAGCGCCCTGACCTCTCGAAGGGCGCCACGGTCCGATCAATGGCCGCTACCCTTTGAGTCCGGCCAGGGCCATGAGCGCCCGGGCGTCGAGCATGCGCCAGAGCCACCAAAGCCACCCCGGCAAACCCCCGCGCCGGCGCCAGGTGCCAGATCACTCTTACATAGGTATTCAGCATCATCATTCTTACATCCGGCGCCATCGTATATTTGTGGCGGAGCGCTGCGACCTCGCGATCGAGCATGGCCAGCCCGCGCCAACGAGAGCGACCGTCCGGCTCTGGCTCTCTGGCGACAATGGTGGCGAGGCCGAATAAATAGTGGCCGTAGTCATGAAAATGGGATCGGTCGATCCCCTCGAGCCGCTCCAGGGCAAGAGGGCAAGGGCCGGCGAGCAAGTCGTCGAGGATCAGCCAGAGCTCGTGGTACGGCGTCGAGCGCCTCGAGGAAGACCAAGGGCATGACGGCTCACCCGGTTCGCCTCGTGATTGCGCCGGAAATGCCGGAGTCCGATCACGAGATTGGTCAGCATCCACGTGGGGACGCCGGACCGATTGGGCCAGTCGCCGAGCCATTCTACCATCGCGTGATGGCGCCCGATTCGTGCAGGCAAAAACCGGTGATTCCCCACGTCTGGGTATCGGCGCGGAGTGCCCGGCGATCGCGGCGGACCGCCGCCAGGATCCTGCGCGACTGCCGGGCGTCACCCAGTGCCCTCAGATAGGAATACGTGGCCCTCTTGCCGAGCTCAGCGGATGACTCCCGCAGCTTGCGGAGCCGGCGGTCGATCCTCCACGCCTTTCTGGCTGCGCGGCGCTCGACCCAGAGCGACCCGACTCGGGGATGCGTGCCGGCCTGTTCGAGAGCGGCATCGTAGACTGCCTCGGCCTCACGGCCGAATCCCTGATCGACGAACGCCTTGTCGGCGGCCTCGAGAGGCCATTCCGAGTCGAAAAGCGGCGATTTGCAAAGCCGCGCAAGCACAGCCGACGCGGCTCCAAGATCGCGGCGTGCCAGTGCGAGCTGGACTTCCCGCGCATCGACGTAATCACCACCGGCATGGGTCTTCAGGCTTTCGAGCAAGGCGAGGGCGGCGTCGAGGTTGCCATCACCAAGCTCGAGATCGAACAGATGAAAGGCCGCAAACGCGTGGCTGGGAGCCTGCTCCAGAGCGCGGCGGAAGTCGTCCCTGGCGCCGGCTCGGTCTGTTGACTTGAGACGCGCATCGCCGCGATAGGCACTGGCGACCGCATCCGGGTTGATCCGCACCAGTGCCTCGGCGGCCTCGACGTACTGCTCGAGTAAGGCGGGCCCGGCGTCGCGCAGCCACTCGACCCGCGCCTGATGGAGCGGATCGTTGTGCGGGAATCGCGCGCAGGCGCGGGCCAGGAATTCGAGCGCGGCGGGGCGGCCGCTGGTCTCGGTCAGTAGTTGGGCCGTCGCCCGGGTCGCGTCCACAGCAGAGGGCTCAATCTCGAGTACTTGCCGCCAGAGGTCAAGCGAGCCGGGCCGGTCGCCTTGTAGCGAGGCGAGGTTCGCGGCTGTGCGCAGCCAGTCAACGTGCCGGCACAGGCCACGAGCTTCACTCAGGCGCGCCCTGCAAGCTCAAATTCACGCTGTCGAGCATGCGCAAGCGCGATCAAGAGCAAGAGGTCGGTGTCCTGCGGTCGCTTCCGGAGCGCCTCCTCGAGCACGGCGAACGCTTCGGGCATTCGCCCGAGCTGGGACAAGGCCCAGTGGAGAGTGCGCGCGGGCTGGGAGGACTGGGCGGCGAAGCGGCGGAATCGCCCCTGGAGGAATTGCAGCGTTTCCTCCTCGCGCTTCAAATGCTTGGCCGCGCTGAAGTAGGCTTGGGCCAGGCCCTCGTCCTTGTCATTCAAGCACGAGGCAAAGCGGTACAGTTCGACGGCCTCGTCGAGCCGCCGCTCGTTCCAGCGGATCTGGGCAAGGATCAACAGGTTTGTCGCGTCGACCGGCCGCGCCGGAGGGCTCGGCTGATCAGGCGGACAACCGTCGCGCGCTCGCGCGCGTCGGGCAGCAGCTCCTGAGCATACTGCTGGTAGAGAATCGGATCCCCCGCGGGACGCGCGGAAACCTCTCGGTACAGAGCCAGCCGCTCGTCGCGCCTGCCCAGCGTGCGCAGATAGGAAAGCTGGCTGAGCCGAAGATTGACATCGTCGGGAAAGATCTCGAGCAGCTCCACGACGGCGGCGAGCATCGCGGCCGGGTCGCAGTCGTAGTAGGCAAGCGCATGCCGGCCCACCAGCTCCAGGCGGTGCCCGGGTGCAAGAAGCCGCAGCGCGTCGTGAGCACATGCGGCAAGTGCGCGGTCGTGCTGGCGCAGCGCCTCCTGAAGCCGATGGAGCTGGTCGTGGAGCGTTGCTTCGGGCAGGTCGAGCCCGTCGAACAGGCCGGAACGTTCGAGCGGTACCAGAGCCATGCCGCGCGGGCCGACCGACCGATACCTGCTGAGGAACTCCTCGGCCATCGCCTCGCCCGCCTGAGGCAGGGTCGGGTCGCGGATCAGCAGCGTTCCCCGTCGGGCGTCGTAGCCGATCACGGCTTGATGGTGGGCGCTCCTCGTCTCGACAGTGGTCAGCGTGAATGGCACTCCGCGGTCAAGGAGGGCGATGGCGGAGGGCCAGGTGACTGTGAACTCGCGGGCGACCCAGCCATTTTGCTCGGCCCATGACCGCTCGCGATGGTTGGGCGTTCCGTCGTAGCAGATCTCGGTGGCAAGGGCGAGATGATCCCCTTCCTTTCCCCAGAACCGCGCGATTGCCGTCAACGTGGCCGGAGCACACGTCTGGTAGTGCTGGCGCACAAACCCGACGTCGAGCAAGACGCTCCGGGTGCTTCGCTCAGGGTCTTCAATGCGGCCGGCGATCGTCAGAAAGAACGGATGGCCGGACTCGCGCCAGCGACGCGGCCACCTCGAAGTCGCCGCAGCGGTAGGCCTGGTCCGACCGGCAGCCGGTCAGCCACTGGCGCGTGGGAACATCGATCAGGGGTGCCTGCTCCCGGAATCGATCCCAGGTTCGCCGAGCGTCGGCATGATGCCGCAGCTCCGACTGGAGCGTGCCGAGCTGGGCAAGGATCGTACAGCTCTCGATCCGGTCGGCGGCTTCGGTCAAGAAGGCGAGCGCCTTGGCATCACGGCCCAAGAGCTGAAGGACGTGAGCCGCCGATTGAACGGCTGGCCGGTACCAGGGCCGAATGGCGAGGGACTCCTGGGCGGCGGCGAGGGCGTCTTCGTACCGGTCCTCCAGCTCGAACAGGTCGGCTCGCTGCACAAACAGCCAGGCCCGTCCGGGAGAGATCCGCTGGGCACGGGCTAACCACGACTCCGCCGCGTCGAAGTCGCGGAGACGGCCCAGCACACTCGCGTGGATGGCAAGCCAGTCGGCTCGGACCGAATCGCGTGCGTGTTCGAGCAGGCCAACCTCGGTGAGGAACTGCCGGGTCTTGAGCGGGCCGCGCCTTGCCAGGAGCACGAGCGCACGATAGGAGCACGCCTCGGGGTCAGTCGGATCATCGCGCCACCCCTGGTTGTGCAGCGCCATTCCCAGCCGCCAGGAGCCCAGGTGCGGCGCCAGCCGGCCGGCGATCATTCTCTCGGCCGTCCCGCGCCACTGTCTCAGCTCGCCGTAGCTCCTCGCCAATTCGTATGCGCGGAGACAGTATCCCTCAACATAGAGCTTCCGGATCTGCTCCAGGGTGTCGGGGTCAATCGATGCCTGTGCTCGTTCTGCCGCGATCAGCATGTTCCGGTCGTTTTCGACTCGCCGGCCTTGACGTGGCAAGCCTGCGCCCGCACCGCCAGGGCCTTTAGCGGCGCTTTTCCTGAATCCGCACACAGAGTTGACACGACGGCCGCCGTCCAGGTTCCCGGCGAGACCGGCCGGTGAAATATCTCAATCATCGATTGAATCAAAGAACCCGTCACGGCGAAAGACGACGACAAATCATCCGTGAACAGAGAGCCCAATGCCGAGCGAGCGGCCAACTCGCCTTGACCGGTTGGGGATATTCGCCGATAACGTGGCCGTTTCCCCTCAATGAATCAATTCGCCCAGCCTCACAAGCCGGGGAATCCATCGAACGAAAGCGCAACCGCGGCGATCTGGTCGCAATGCGCGGCGCGTCGAGCGCCCGCGCAGGTCTGGTGTGTCCAGGCCCGTATCCCACTGCGCCAGAATGACGGGGAAAGGTGCATGAGCAGACCAAGGAAGAAGCCCTCTCTACTCAAGCGGCTGATCTACTTCATCTTGCTGGTGAGCGGAGGCGGAGCCGGCGTGGGTGGCTGGGCATTCAAGGACCATCCCAGAGTCCAGGCCATCTGGACCCTCGTGACCGGAAAGCCCGCGGATGACGACGCGACGAACCTGGACGGAACGCTCGTGAGTGACGTCGTCGATATCTTGAAGCCGGGAGCGGATTTTCGCCGCGCGGGCGTGTACCAGGTCACAATCGACAAGGTCGAGCTCGACCCCGCCCTCTTCAAATCGGGACACACCCTCGACATTCAGGCCAAGGTCTCGCGGCGCAACGCGCGGGGCCGGGACTCGGTCCTGTGGGATTCCCGGACCTACGGCGAGCGGCTGGCGGCGGTCGGAAAGGACGACTTGACCGCGGGCTGGCCCGACCGGCCCTTCCACGTCGAGTGGAGCCCCGGCGAGGAGATCTTGCTCGAAGTCTACAACCGCAAAACGGGTCTTTTCGCCGAGCCGGAGCGATTCAGCCTGGCTATCAGCAGTTCGGCACCGGCTGAGTTCCCGCTCAAGACCGGTGACTTTCCGCTCGAGCCGGTCCGGAAGCCCGACCGGACTTCGGACCCGCGAGTCACCCATGTCGTCCTGAAAAGTCAACGCGTCGGTGATTCAACGCAACATCAGGCAGACCGTCCCCAGGTCGCCGAGCGGCCCATCGTCATCAAGTAAGCCTATGTTGCTAAAGGAGCACAGGTGTGTCCACCCGGCTCTCGCTTGACCGTTTCGAAGGTAAGGGCAAAGAGATCGCAGTCCTCGTGACCGAGGATGGTGACACCCTGAACATTCCCAGGTCGCTATTGCCGGGCGGATCGAAGCCCGGCGACGTCCTGACCTTGTCGCTGAAGCGCGATCAAGCGGCGACCGACCAGCTTGCCGAGGAGACCCGACAGGTGCAGGACAAGCTTTCGCAGCGCGATCCCGGCGGAGACATCAAGCTGTGAGAGTCACGCGATATCTTCGCGTTTTTGCGCTGATCCTGGCGGGCCTGGCGTGGACCTCGGTCTCCGGGAAGGCCGAGGCGCAGCTTTTCGGGCAGAATCGCGGCCAGCCGGTGACGGTCGAGGTGCTCGACGTCGGGCAAGGTGATTCGATCTTGATCCGCTCGCCCGAGGGCAAGACCGCCTTGATCGATGCCGGGCCGACGCGGAATGCGGCCTTGAGCGTTCTCAAGCGCAAGGGGATCACGTCGCTCGACCTGGTGGCGATCAGCCATCATCACAGTGACCATTACGGCGGTATGGACGCGGTCGTGAAGGCCCTCAAGCCGCGCTATTTCCTGGCGAGCCGGTCGGGGCACTCGACGTCGCTTTACCTCAAGCTCTTGAAGACAGTCGAGGCACAGGGCTTGACCGTGATCCAGCCGTCGTCGTCGGCTCGCAAGATCGAGCTGGGATCGGTGGAGCTGACGATCTTCCCGCAGCCTCCGGAAGACCGCCAGGAGGAGAACAACAACTCGATCGGCCTGCGGCTCAGCTACGGGTCGTTCTCGGTTCTCCTGACCGGTGACAGCGAGACCTCCGAACGAGCGTGGTGGCTCAAGCACAATCCCGAGCTGGTGCGCCACTGCGCAATCTTGAAGCTGCCGCACCACGGCAGCCGCAACGGAACGGACGCCCGCTGGATACAGGCCGTGCGGCCGGAGCTGGCCGTCGGGAGCATGGGCCGAAACAACGAGTATGGTCATCCGCACTCGGAAACCATCAGCCTGCTAGGGCGCAGCGGAATCCCCTTCTTGCGCACCGACCAGCTTGGAACGATCTCGATCACGAGCGACGGCCGCTCGTGGCAGGTGACGCGACCAGCCCTCGCCGCACGAGGCCGGGTGACACAGGCCGACGTTGATCGAGTCGCCGCGGCCGGCGAGGATGCTCGGCAAACGACCAGGACCCGCACCCGTTAGCGTTTCGCGCTGGCTTTCCGCGCACAACGGTCGGCACGGCGTTCCCACCGCGCGTTTGAGCGAGTACAACAGACCTTCAGGTCTGGGTCGTTGGCCGGCCCGTGCCCGAGAAACTGCTCAGGTCGGGCGCCGCGTCCGATCCGTCCGATCGGTCCGATTGAATGCGGCGGTCTGCGTGGCTCTTCGGGCAAGAGGCCCTGACTCTCGACCCAGGCATTCCCGCGGTCCTGGTTGGTCCTAGCGTAATTCAGCTCATTCGCGCTCGAGAGGCCTGATCATGCTAACCTATTCAACCCTTCATCTCCGAACCTGCCGGCTGTGGTTAAGTGGAGCCCTCGTTCTCTTTTGCCTCGAGGCCTGGGGAGCGAGCGTCACGGCAGCCGTTGCGCCCGGCGATTTTGAAGGATCGACCGATGTGGGCAAGGTCGAGCTTTCCGGCTCGGCCGAGTTTGATGCGGCCTCGCGCACTTACCGAATCAGCGGCAGCGGCGCGAACATCTGGGCGACTTCCGATCAATTCCATTTCGCCTGGAGAAAGGAATCGGGCGACCTGGACATGACGGCGGAGATCCAGTGGGTTGGAGCGGGGAAACAGCCGCACCGCAAGGCCGGCTGGATGGTGCGGCAGGACCTCGAGGCCGATTCCCCTTATGCCGACGCCGTGGTGCATGGAGATGGCTTGATCTCGCTGCAATATCGGCGCACCCGCGGCGGACCGACCATGGAAGTCAAAGCGCCGCTCAAGCTGCCGGCCAGGATCCGGCTCGAGCGCACGGGAAATGTTTTCAGTCTCTCGGTCGCGCCGAAAGGAGAATCGTTTCGTCCCGCCGGATCGCTCACGGTCACCTTGACTGACCCTGTTTACGCGGGTCTCGTGGTCTGCTCTCACGACGCCACGACCCGCGAGACGGCCATCTTCACCGAGGTGGCCTTGAAGAACGAGTCCGGCGGCTCGGGCGGATCTCGGGTGCGCGAATCGACCCTGGAAACCGTGGCGGTCGAGACCGGCCTGAGGGCAATGGTCTATCGCGCGACTGAGCACTTCGAGGCTCCGAACTGGTCACGCGACGGCCGCAGTTTTCTGTTTAACCGCCAGGGGAGCATTTATTCGCTTCCGGTCGAGGGCGGCGTCAAACGAGTGCGTATCGACACGGGTACGGCCGACCGTTGCAACAACGACCACGGCCTCTCGCCCGACGGTAAATGGCTGGCCATCAGTCACAACGAGCCACGCTCGAGACAGTCGTTGATCTACGTGCTGCCTGCCGCGGGGGGAACCCCGCGGCAGGTGACGAGCGCCGGGCCCTCCTACTGGCACGGCTGGTCGCCCGATGGGCGCACGCTGGCCTACTGTGCCCAGCGCGACGGCGAATTCGACGTGTACACGATTTCCGTAGAAGGCGGCAGCGAAACGCGACTGACGACCGCCCCTGGCCTGGATGACGGACCCGATTTCACGCCCGACGGCAAGCATATCTATTTCAACTCAACGCGTTCGGGTCTGATGAAGATCTGGCGGATGAACGCTGATGGCTCGAAGCAGGAGCAGGTCACCAACGATACGGAGTATGTCGATTGGTTTCCTCATCCTTCCCCGGACGGGAACTGGCTGCTGTTTGTCTCGTACGACAAGAGCGTGACCGGTCATCCCGCAGATAAAGACGTGGTGTTACGGATCATGCCGCTGGCGGGTGGAAAGCCTCGGGTGCTCGCGACACTATTTGGCGGACAGGGGACGATGAACGTGCCCTCCTGGTCGCCGGACAGCAAGCGCGTGGCTTTTGTGAGCTATCGTTTGGTGAGGCCATGAGGGCGCGATCCCCAATAAGCCGAGAAGCCGCAAAGCCACAGAGACAATAATGCGAGTATACTCCAATACAATAATAGCCACAGGTAAACACGGATAAACACAGATGGAAGAGCGAAAACCGGTACGAGCCTGTAAGAAATATTGTGTCAACGTAAGGAATCGGTTATCTCACCCTAACCTACTTACCTTACGGAGACTGTCGCATGGACGCGATTTTGACAGGCAAGGCCGAACAGTTGGCACGCGAGATCGCCTCGCAGGCCACGACACTCGCGGAGCTGAACGGCCTCCTCAAGCTCATGATGGGCTCGGCTCTCGAGCGCATGCTCGATACCGAAATGGACGTTCACCTCGGCCGCAAACAGTTGCCTGGGGCCGCTGAGGACCCGTTGGTGCCGGGCGTCGCGGATCCTTTTGCTGACCCGCCGTGTAAACCCCGTGCGAAGAATCGTCGCAATGGTCGTTCCGAAAAGACCGTGCAAGGCGATCTCGGCAAGATCATGATCGCGACTCCGCGCGATCGCGATGGCACTTTCGAGCCCCAGTTGATCCTCAAACATCAACGTCGATTGACCGGGTTCGACGAGAAGATTCTCGCACTCTATGCCAAAGGGATGACCACTCGGGATATTCAGGAAGTCGTGAAAGAACTTTATAGCGTCGATGTGTCGCCGACGCTGGTCTCGGAGATCACCGCCGACCTCGACGCGCAAGTGACCGCGTGGCGCACCCGGCAGCTCGACCCGGTCTGGCCGATCGTCTATCTCGACGGCATCGTGGTGCATGTGCGTGGTGCCAATGGTCGAGTTTCGCCTCAGACAATGTACGTGGCCCTGGGGGTGAATATACGGGGCCGCAAGGAACTTTTGGGCCTCTGGCTCGGCGAAACCGAAGGGGCCAAGTTTTGGTTGTCATGCTTGACCGATCTGAAGAATCGCGGCCTGAAGGACATCTTCATCGCCTGCATGGACGGCCTCTCAGGTTTCCCCGAGGCGCTCTGCGCAGCATACCCGGAAGCCAAGGTGCAACTGTGCATCGTGCATCTGGTGCGGGCTGCGCTGAAGTACGTGGTGGACAAAGACAGCGACCAGGTCATAGTGGACCTGAAAAAGATCTACCAGGCCCCGACGGTCACTGAAGCCGAAGAAGCGCTGGACGCTTTTGCTCAAGGTTGGGGTGAGAAATATCCGACCATCGTCAAACAGTGGCGTTTGAAGTGGCCGGACATCGCGGCTATGTTCGAGTTCCCGCCGGCGATTCGCAGGGCGATCTATACGACCAATGCCATCGAGTCGGTGAACAGCGTGATCCGCAAGTTCACGCGGAACCGCAAGCAGTACCCGAATGAGGAGTCAGCGCTGAAGCTGGTCTACATGGCGATTCACGAGGCGTCCAAGAAGTGGACGCTGCCAATCCCCAAATGGAGAGAAGCGCTGAATCACTTCGCGATCATCTTCGAGGATCGGCTCCCGCCCCTCGCCCGAAACTGACGCACGCAAAAGTCGTTCCCACCTGCGTTGACACAAAAAGATTTACAGGCCCGTTGCCGGTTGTCAGGGTTCAGCTTTCCGTGTTCAGCACGGAACCGTCCAGAGAAGTCCGGCACAGGCGCCCGCGCCGGGCGGCTACGAAGCTACGTTCCCGCATCATCGACAGGGCCATCGAGGCCACGACCACTTCCATCAGGCTGTGCGCTGGTGAATCGCCTCCCTCGCCGTTTGCCGGTGGCACGATCCCGAGCAACCGACTCGAGCGCGGTACATCCCCGGCCAACACCTCAAGCGCCCGGTCAACCGCCGCGAGGACCCGAAGGAGACCGGGTCGAAACGCCAACTTCACGCCGGCCGCTGACTCGCTTTTCCAGGCTCCATTCGTCGTCGACTCGGCAGGCAGATCCGATCGGGATGGCGACAGCGAACCAGTTCCGTCGCGCAATCCGGAGCCGGATTTCGTGCCCGACCCCGACGAATCCGCCTCGGGAATCAGGCGGGAAGGAGCCTGCGTGCGCGCGCATGGCGCGCCAGACGGTGCGCCTTCCTCATTCGCAGTCGGGGCTGACACGGCTCGCTCGGCTCCCACAACGCGGGCGCGAAGCTCTTGCCAAGCTTCGTCCAGCCCGACGGCGAACCGCGCCCACGGCGCCAGCCGTTCCACCACGGCGCTGCCCTGTCCCCCTCCGCCGGAATCGGTAGTGCCCGCCTGGTTCTTGACGTCGGCCTCGCCGAGGCCGCCTTCGTCTCTGGCGCCAGGCAGGCCAAGGCTCTGCCCGGCCCCGGATGGTCCACCGGGAGAAAAAGAGGCCAATAGCGCCGCTCCGCCGCCGGCGGATTCCAGCTCGCTTTCCAGGTTGACCGGGGCGACGGTGAACGTGACGATCGAGGCGATCAGGTCGAGCACCGTGCCGCTCGAGCCCCCGATCTGGGAGATTTGCACGATCGTCAGCCCAGGAGCCGCCGACAGACCGGGCGAAGTTGCCGACACCGGCCCAACAACCGGCCCGCCACCTTCGAGGTTGAACGCCATCTCGAGCGCCGCCTCGCGGCCGGCAGTGCTCACATAAAAATTCAAGACTCCGTTCTCGACCCCGCCGAAGCTCATCGCCGTCGGGTTGGGCACCGCGGGATTCGTGAAACTCTGACTCAGGCTCAACCCGTCACTGCCCCCCAGCAAGAGTGCCAGATGCCCGTCGCCATTATTGCCGACCACGAGGTCGGTGAAGCCGTTGTTGCTGAAATTGCCGGCAAAGCCGGTGACTGGGAAATCGCCGCCGGTTGCAAATGTCTGGATCGACGGAGTTGTCGAGCTGAGATTGCCGAGCAAAGTCCCGTCGTTTGAGCCACCATTGAGTGTGGCCAGGTTTCCAGGTCCGAAATCTCCCTGGAACAGCGCCACGGGGTCCTGACCGACCGGATAGGTCTTGATCGCCTGCGGCACTTCGCTGAAGAACCCGCCCCCGGCGCCCGGGAAGACCTGGACGTTATCGGCCCCGCTGTTGGCCACGGCCAGGTCGAGCTGGTTGCCTCCCAGCAGGTCTCCCACCACGGTTGCGACCGGTCCGGCGTCGGTCTGCACCCGCGCCCCTGGGATTAATGTCCAGCTCGACCCGCTGCCTTGACCGAGCAGCACCGAGATATCGTTGGAGCCGGTGTCGGCGACCAGCAGGTCGGGCTGACCGTTCAGATTGGCGACCGTCAGTCCGGTGGGATCGGTGCCGACCGGAAAGCCAGCGCTGCCGTTGATCGAGGGGCCGAACTGGCCGTTGCCAAGGCCGGGATACACGAGGACGTTATCCCCGCCGCTATTGGCCACGATCAGGTCAGGGATGCCGTCGCCATTCAGGTCCGCCAGCTTGACGGCCCCGGGGGCGAGCAGGCCGCTGGATTGGCCGGCGATGACCTGGAAGCTATTGGAGGTGTCGCTGAGAGTGCCGTAGACGACACTCACCTGGTTGAGCGACTGGTCCGCGAAGATGAAGTCGGGGACGCCGTTGCCGGTCAAGTCGGCGACGGCCAGGGCGATGGCCGCCTTGACCGGCTCGAACGGGCGGAACGTGCCGTCGCCGTTGCCCTCGAGGATCAGCACGTCGCCATAGACGTCGCCGACGAGGAGGTCGAGCTTGCCGTCGCCGCTCAGATCGGCGACGGTCAATCCGGTGGGATCGACGCCGGCGTCGTAGTTGACCGGTGGCAGGAAACCGCCCTTGCCGTTGCCCAGGTAGATGCTCACGCCGTTGGTCGTGAGGACGGCCAGATCGGGGATGCCGTTGTCAGTGAAATCGGCGACGCGGACGACCTGGGCTGGGCTCGGGGTCAAAACGGTAACGGGATTGGCGAACTGGTCGTCGCCCAAGCCCGCGAGCACGTCGAGGGTGTTCGACCCCGGATTGATCGTCACGAGATCGCTCGGACCGCCGGTCGTGAATGTTCCGGCGGCCACGCCCGCCGTCGCCTCGAGGCTGGTGATTTCGGGCGAGCCGCCGGGGTCGACAGCCGACAAGTCGGTCCCGGCCCGATAGGGCACGGCTGGGGCGAACGCTCCGTCACCCAGGTTTCGCAGGACGCTCACCTGGCCGGTCAGCTCATTCGTGATGACAAGATCGAGCTTGCCGCTTCCCGTGGTATCGACTGCTTCGACGTCGGAGACTCCCAGGCCGGCGGGAAGAGTCACGGGCGCCAGAAAACTCACCGGAATGAAGCCGGGAGTAACGGGACCGATGAACGGCGTGCCGAAGAAAACCGTGAGGGTGCCGTCGCCGGCATTACGGACCACAAGGTCGTCCAAGCCGTCGCTGCTCAAATCGGCCGAGATGATCTGGGCCGGGAACTGGCCGGTCGAGAGCGAACCGATCTGGATAAAGCCCCCGTCGCGCCAGGCGTACAACGAGATGGCCGGGTCCCTGGCGTCGACGCTGGCGAGCAGGGGGCCGGCGGCGGTGTTCTGGACCCAGGCAATATCGCGTGACGGATTGCCCGGGTTGACCGTTACGGGAGGCTCGAAGCTGCCGGGCTGGCCCGGGATCCCCTGTCGATCGAGGATATCACCGGACCCATCGACGACCAGGACATCGTCGGTGCCGTCGCCGTCGCCGTCGGCGACCACGGGCGTGGCGTGGGGGGTGGTGGCAAACTGGCCGGGGTATACGAACGAGCCGTCGCCGGTCGCCATCAGCACGGAGACGTCGTCGGACTGGTCGTCGGTGGTGGCCAGGTCGAGCTTGCCGTCGCCGTTGAAGTCCCCCGCCACGATGCCCAATGATGTCGACCCGACGGCGTAGGTGACCTGGGGCTGGAACGTGCCGTCGCCGTTGCCCAGGAGCACCGACACGGTGCCGGGGCCGAAGCCGTTTCCGTTGGTGACGGCTAAGTCGACATGGCCATTACCGCCGTAGTCCCCGGCCACGATGGAGCGTGGTTGCGACCCGACCGCGTAGCTGACTCGGGGCTGGAAGGTGCCGTCGCCGTTGCCCAGCAGCACCGAGACGGTGTTCGAGCTCTCGTTAGTGACGGCCAGGTCGAGGTGGCCGTCACCGGTGAAGTCCCCGGCTACGATGGCGTCTGGGCCCGAACCCACGGTGTAATTGACCTGGGGCTGAAAGGTGCCGTCGCCGTTTCCCAGGAGCACCGCGACTTCGCCCTCGACTCCTCCGGTGACGGGGTTGACGCCCGCGCCTGCCAGGGCCAGGTCGAGCCGTCCGTCACCCGTGAAGTCGCCGGCCACGATGGCCTGTGGCAACACCCCGACCATGTAGGTGACCTGGGGCTGAAAGGTGCCGTCACCGTTGCCCAGGAGCAGCGAGACGTCGCCCACCGATCCTCCCGTGACGGGGTCAGTGCTGCTGCCTGTCACGGCCAGGTCGAGCCGGCCGTCGCCGGTGAAGTCGCCCGCCACCATGGCGTCCGGGTCCGGCCCCACCGGGTAAGTGACCTGGGGCTGGAAGGTGCCGTCACCGTTGCCCAGCAGGACCGAGACGTCGTCGCTGCCCTCGTTGAGGACGGCCAGGTCGGTCCGTCCGTCGCCGTTGAAGTCCCCCCTCACAATGGAAGTTGGGGACGATCCCACCGCATAAGTGACCTGGGGCTGAAACGTCCCGTCGCCATTGCCCAGCAGCACGGAAACGTCGTCGCTGTCGTAGTTGGAAACGACCAGGTCGGTCCGGCCATCACCGGTGAAGTCACCCGTCGCGATGCTGCCTGGCTCCGACCCGACCAGGTTGGTGACCTGGGACCGGAACGTGCCGTCGCCGTTGCCCAGAAGCACCGACACGTCGTTCGAGGTCGTGTTGGCGACTGCCAGGTCGGTGCGGCCGTCGCCGATGAAGTCCCCCGCCACGATGGCGCCTGGGATCGACCCGACGGCGTAGGTGACCTCGGGCTGGAACGTGCCGTCGCCGTTGCCGAGCAGCACGGAGACATCGTCGGATCCCAAGTTTGCCACAGCCAGGTCGGTCCGGCCATCACCGCGAAAGTCCGCCGCCGCGATGCTGCCTGGGCCCGACCCAACCGCGTAGGTGACCTGGGGCTGGAAGGTGCCGTCGCCATTGCCCAGCAGAATGGAGACGTCGTTTGAACCCTCGTTTGCGACAGCCAAGTCGGTCCGGCCGTCACCGGTGAAGTCCCCGGCCACGATGCTGCTTGGGCCCGACCCGACCGCGTAGGTGACCTGGGACTGGAAGGTGCCGTCGCCGTTGCCCAGAAGCACCGACACGGTACCGTCGTTGCTGTTTCCCACCGCCAGGTCGGTCCGGCCATCACCGGTGAAGTTCCCAGCCGCGATGGCATCCGGGCCCGACCCGACCGCGTAGGTGACCTGGGGGCCGAATGTGCCGTCGCCGTTGCCCAAGAGCACCGACACGGTGTCGTCGTTTTCGTTTGCCACGGCCAGGTCGAGGTGGCCGTTGCCCGTGAAATACCCGGCCAGGATCGCGTCCGGCGACAATCCGACCGCATAGGTGACCTGGGGCTGGAAGGTGCCGTCGCCGTTACCCAGCAGCACCGACACAGTGTTGCCGAATTCGTTCGCCACGGCCAGGTCGAGGTGGCCGTTGCCGCTGAAGTCCCCCGCCACAATGGCGTCCGGCGCCGACCCGACCGCGTAGGTGACCTGGGGCTGGAACGTGCCGTCGCCATTGCCCAGCAGAATCGAGACGTTGCTGGAGTTTGCGTTTGCGACGGCCAAGTCGAGGTGGCCATCACCGGTGAAGTCCCCCGCCACGATGGCGTCGGGAAACGATCCCACCGGCAGAGGTTGAAACGCGGCGGTAGTTGGTGCCACCGTCGTCGTGAAGGTGTAGTTGCCGGCGTTGCCGTCGCTCTCGACCTTCAGGAAATAGGACCCACTCACGAGCTGCTGGGCGATCAGGTCGTCCGGATCAGTGGGCGAGAGGCCGTCGCTCTGGACGAGCACGTTGCCTTGCGAGTCGAGGAGCGACAGTTGGGTCGTCATGCCCTGGGGATGGACCTGCGCGACCAAGACCTCGTCGGTGGTCGCACTCAAGGCAAATTGATCGTTCACCAGGCCGCAAACGGTGACGTCGGAGCCCGCGATGGTCAGTCCGGCGGGGCCGCTCCCGGATCCGCTGCCCACTTCAATCAGCGGCGTGCCGGCAAAGCCTGGCTGAGTGGTACCGTCGATAAGCACGGAAGACGTGATCGGAGGCAGAGGCGTGATCGGTTCGATGGTCTGGACGCCGGCGCCGGGGATTGCGAAATCAATCGTAACCCCCAGGCCAGCCGCGCTATTGGCGTCGAGGATTGCCTGGCGGAGCGAGCCGGGCCCGGAGTCAGCCGCCGTGTCGACCACGAAGACTCCATCCGTGATCGCGAACTGCGTCTGGAGTGGCGACGCTCCGTAGGACTGGGCAGCGAGCGTGAGGGTGCTAAGGACGTGGGGTCCGGAAGGCGGGTTGAAGGTCATGCCCGCTAGCGCCGCGTCGAGTGCCGCCAGCGGACCGCTGTACGACAGCGATCCGGTTCCGTCGCCCGAGCCGGTCAGGCCGGCGGTACTCGCCAGCGACAGTGTGCCCGTCGTGACCGAGAGCGTCAGGCTCCAATCCGGGTTGAACGGACCCGCATCGGGATCCTGGATCGCGATTCCGTCGCCTGCCTTGGTCGCGAAAGCCAGCGATTGGTTGGCGGTCGCGGGAACGGAACGATCAGGCGCCTGAAGCGTCGCTCGGCGCAGGGCCGAGACTTCGGAGGTGTTGCCCTGGGGGTCGGTCGCCGTGGCCGTGATGATCGGAAGTCCGGTCGGCGGCACGTAAGGGACGTCGAAGAGGGCCTGGCCCTGGCCGTCGGTCGTCACCTCGATCGATCCCAGGAAATCCTCGGCTTCGCCTGTCCCACTGGAGTCGAAGGCGGAACTTGCGAACAGGTCAACGCGGAAAGTCGCGTCGGGCAAGCTACCCCACAGCCCGCCCTCGAACTGACCGTCACTCGAGGTGAAGATGATGGGAAAGTTCTGGAGGTTGTTTGGCCCCTGGGGAGGTGCACTGGAGTTGTAGGTCATCCCGTAGTGATCGATGACGATGGCCTGCCCGTTGTTGCCGAAAATGCGGTTGCCGATGATTTCGTCGCCGACGGAGCCACTACCGTTGACGAACACGCCCCCTGCACCGTTATTGGTGATCACGTTGCCTGCCGCCGCGGTCGTCCGACCGATCGTGTTGTCCGCGGCGCCGGATTGGAAGTCGACACCGACAGACACGTTGCCCAGATCCACGGTCCCCGTCGAGTCGGTGCCGATCAAGTTCCCCTGCACCACGTTGCCACTCGTGCCCGGGTCGGAAAGCTGGATGCCGAAACTCGCGTTGCCCGAGATGACGTTGCCCTCGCCGGCGGCGAGGGCGCTCTCAAGATCGGCGCCAATCTGGTTGCCGGAGGCGCTTCCCGAGATCACGACGCCGCCGCTCAAGCCGGAATAGTAGTAGCCGTAGCCGTTATAGTCGTTGGCCGCCGAGGTCCCGTTGGGCAGGGCCGCGTCTCCCGTGACAGTCGTGCCGATCAGATCGCCGGCCACGACGTTGCCATCGGTGCCCTGCCCGTCGATCCACACACCAGCGATGGTATTGCCGCTGAGCAGGTTCCGCTCGGCGTCGTCGCCGATTCCATCACCGTTGGTTCCGATGGTGTTTTGAGTGGCTCCTCCGTCAATCTTGACCCCGGAATCGTTGGGCTCGCCCTGAGTGCCCGTCGGATCGGTGCCAAGGAAGTCCCCATAGATCCAGTCGCCGGTCGCGCCGATTCCCGTGATGTGGATGCCGGCGCCCTGGCTGAAATTGTTGACGTCCAGCCCGCGGACCGTGACATCCGGGCCGGTGATCGTCAGGCCGTTGCCGCCGTCGGCCTGGCTGCCACTCAGCTCGATCAGCGGCGTGCCGGCGGAAACCCGGCTGCGACCAGCCGTCGATCACGACGCCGACCGTGATGGCGGGCAGCTCGGTCTGGGGCGCGATCGTCTGCACGCCGTCCCCGGGCATATCGAAATCGATCGTGTTCGCCTGGCCGGTATCGGCGTTGGAGTCGAGGATCGCCTGGCGGAGCGAGCCGGCGCCGGCATCGCCGGTGTTCGAGACCGTGAACGTGGAAAGCAGCGTCCGGTCTTCCATCCATTCCAACCGCGGGCGGATGCGTAGCCGGTAGCGGAGCCGGTTGGGTGCGTGACATTCCTCCGGGCGGCTGCTACCGGACGAAACCCATTGTGGCTTGGAGGTATTCATTACGCGTGCTCGGCGGACGCTCGAGAGAACGGTGTTAGTTGTGGGTTGTCGGATGTGTGCGTTGCGTTTTGCGCGTCCAGCCCAGGCGCGTTCGGCAAATTCCGGGCCCCGGCATCGGGCAAGGGCGGAATGCTACCAGGGCGATTGCGCCATGATGGGTAATCTGGCATGATTGGGCGAACGCATTGTCGCCGCTTGTTGCGAAGCAGCAGGGGTAGAGAAGCTTGCGCGAGTCCGGAATCCATGCCATGTCGAAACCCAAGTCCGTTCGGATTGCAGACCATTTTGCGGAGCTCACGGATCCGCGGCGTCGGGAGGTGGTATATCCGCTGATCAATGTGGTGGTCATTGCAGTTTGCGCGGTGATTTCTGGCGCGGATGATTTCGTCGCCATTGCCAGATTTGGGACAACCAAGCGAGAGTGGCTGGCACGATTTCTGGACTTGGAGAATGGTATCCCGTCGCACGATCGTTTCAATGCGATCTTCGCCGTCATCAAGCCGGCGGAGTTCGAGAAGTGTTTGCTGAGTTGGATCACGGCCTTGCACGAAATCACCGATGGCCAGGTGATCGCCATTGACGGGAAAACGCTCCGCCGCAGCTTCGACTCGGCCAACAGTAAGGCGGCCATTCATATGGTGAGCGCTTGGGCGACCGCCAATCATATCAGCTTGGGACAGGTCGTCGTCGACGCCAAGAGCAACGAGATCACCGCCATTCCGAAACTGCTGGAAATGCTCGAATTGTCGGGCGCTATGGTCACTATCGACGCGATGGGTTGTCAGACCGAAATCGCGAAGCAAATCGTCGGCGCGGGCGCGGATTATTGCCTGGCCGTCAAGGATAACCAACCGACATTGCATCAGGGGATCATCGACTTCTTCGAGAAGCACGTGGAGGACGATTTCGCGGGCATCCGGATGCGTTACCACGTGACTGACGAGAAAGGGCACGGCCGGGAGGAGGCACGTTACTACATGATCTGTCCCGTTCCCGAGGACTTGCCAGACCGTTCGCGTTGGACTGGTCTGAAGGCGATTGGAGTTGCCATCAACGAAACTCAGCGCGACGGAAAGAGGGTGGGTGAAAACCGCTATTACATTCTGAGCAAGTTTGTCGCGGCCCGTCGCTTCGCCGACGCGGTGCGCGGCCACTGGAGCATCGAGAACCGTCTGCATTGGCAACTCGATGTCACCTTTCAGGAAGACCAGTGCCGCATTCGCCAAGGTCACGCTGACGCGAATTTCAGCATCCTCCGCCGCACCGCGCTGAGCCTACTGAAGAACGAGACCACACTGAAGGTCGGTATCAAGAACAAACGCCTCACCGCCGGCTGGGACGATAGTTATCTTGAAAAAGTGCTGATCGGCTCATGACTTAAGGTGCAATCGCCCTGGGAATGCTACGAATCGGCTCCGATACGTTTTTCAGCATTCTTCTCCGACACCGTACACTCGACACCCGACAACCAACAAGTAACAGCCGACAACGTGCGAGACAGAGACAACATCGCTGCGCCGATCAGCGGCGCCGAAACGGGTTTTATGAAATCTCTTCTTTGCTGGCCTTGGCGCGAGATATTGGCCCCCAACTCGGCTTGCATGGTGAACCATCGTCATCAAACCGGGCGCGGGGGCGTCTCACCACACGATTGCGCGGCGCACGGTCTCCGGAACGCGCCCGCCTCAGTCAGACCCATCGAGCTCGCTTCTTGATTCCCAGGCTGTTCAGGAAATCCGGGCTATCGAGCACCAAGGGCGCCAGGAGGGGGTCGGGTGCACTGGTCGCGGTCACCGCGGAAGGCGAGGCGATCGCGTCTGCGCTCGTCACGTTGATGGGGGACGTGATCGCGTTCGTGAGACCGCTGCTGGAGACCTCAAGCGTGTAGCCGGTTCCCACCTTGTTCAGCGTCAGGCTCGAGAACGCGGCTACGCCCTTGCTCGCCTTCACGGAAAGCGTTCCGCCGAGCTTCGCCCTGGCCGGGTTGTTATCGAGCGCCACTTTTACGGTACTGGTGGCGGATGTCTCCACATTTCCATAAGCGTCTTCGATCGTCGCTTCGAGCCCAAAGTCGGAGTTCACGGTGACGGTCGACGGCGGCTGTTCCGTGATCACCAACTGCGTGGCCGCCGCGGGGGTCACGGTGATGGCGCTGGACGTCGCGCCGCTGAGGCCGCTGCTCGAGGCATTCAGCGTGTAGCCGGACACGGCCTGGGTGAGCGTCAGTCCGGTGAAGGAGGCCACGCCGCTCGTTGCCGCAACCGAGAGCGTCCCGCCGAGCGTCGTCCCGGTCGGGCTAGCGGCCAGCGCCACGCTCACAGTATTGGAGGCGGATGTCACCACGTTGCCGTACGCGTCCTCAATCGAAGCTTGGAATCCGAAACCGCTCCCCGCCGTGACGGTGGCCGGCGGCTGTTCTGTGATCGCTAACTGCGTGGCGGCGGCGGGGGTCACGGTGATGGCGCTGGTGACTCCAGCGCCGAGTCCGCTGGCGGAGACCTGGAGCGTATAGCCGGACGCCGCCTTATTCAGCGACAGCCCGGAGAAAGTGGCCACGCCGTCGGACGCTTGCGCCGAGAGCGTGCCGCCGAGCGTTGAACCGCCGGGGTTGCTGGCCAGCGCTACCGTCACCGTCCCGTTGAAGGAGGAAAGAAGGTCGCCCGAGCTGTTTTCGGCCTCGACCGTCAGGCCGAAGGGGCTGCCCGCGGTCACGCTCGCCGGGGGCTGCGTCGTCACAACCAGTTGCGATGTGGTCAGGGTGGCAACGCCGATCGCGCTCGTGCCTGGGTCAGTGAACCAGAGGTTGCCGTCGGGGCCTGTCGTGATGGACTTGGGCGAGGCGTTGGCGTAAGGAACGGCGTACTCGGTGATGGCGTCGGTCGTCGGGTTGATCGAAGCGAGCTTGCCGACGGTAGACTCGTTGGCGTTCGGCTCCTCGGTGAACCAGAGGTTGCCGTCGGGGCCCGCTGTGATCCCATACGTCTCGGAATAGGCGGTGGGGGTAGTGAAGTCGGTGATGGCGTCGGTTGCCAGGTTGATCATCCCGACGTCGTCGAGACTGGAGGTGAACCATACATTACCGTCCGGCCCCGCCGTGATCCCCCAAGTTTCCCCGCTGTCGTCGAACTCCGTGATCACATGGGAGGTCGGGTTGATCTGACCCAGAAACGCCTGGCTGAACCAGATGTTGCCGTCAGGGCCGGCCGTGATCGCGGCTGTGCCGGCGTAACAGCAGAGAGGATCAGCAAACTCGCTGACGGTGCGGTTGGTCGGATTGAAGTCACCGATCTCGTGGGCCTTGGGCTGCCCGAACCAGAGGTTGCCGTCCGGGCCCACAGTGATATTTGTGGGGCCGCCGCTGCCGGCGGGGAGCGAGAATTCGCTGATGGCGTGAGTGGTCGGGTTGATCTCACCGACTTTGTCGGCGTTCAGCTCAGTGAACCAGAGGTTGCCGTTGGGCCCGGTCGTAATCCCGGAGGGAGCGGCGTTGGCGGTGGGCACGGTGAATGAGCTGATGACGTCAGTGGTCAGGTTGATCATCCCGATCGCATTGGCGCCCCCCTCCGTGAACCAGACGTTGCCGTCGGGCCCGGCCGTTATCCCTTGTAAGGCGCTATTCGTAAGGCTACCACTCGGTAGGGGGAACTCGGTGATCGAGGAAACGCCCGACAGCATGCAACGGTGTTCCAGCCCTTCGAGCCGGAGGTGGCGCCGCCGGATGCGGTTCCGCTGCCGGGCTCGGCTGGTTGACGGACTGTGAAGCGTGGAGTGTCGAAACAACATGGGGGTAGCTCCTTTGGGGATCGAAATGCAAGTAAGATCAGGACCACGATGACCGGATCAGCGGCAACGCCATCCCCGCTTCCGGCGCGCAGACCGAGCGCCTGGACGCGTGGGGCGCCGTTGCTCAAGAAGGCAGCAGTCGACAAAATTGGCCGGCGGCCTCACGTCGTCGAACCACGGTGCCGGCTCAGGTTTTCACGGGCCGGGCTCGCTGATGAGCCTCGCGCTCACGGCGGCGAACGTCTCGAGGTTTTTACTCCCTTCGTGACGGTTGATATGGGATCGTTGGTCTCTCCCCAGCAACGAACAAACAACAACTGACAACTACGGCCCGAACGGCCGCAACACCGGATCTGAGCCGACCACATCGCGCCAGAAACGGGCCTGACGGTCAGCGGGAAGCTGACGGACTGACTCGAGCAAGAGCGCCGAGGTGCGTTCCTTGAGTCGCCTGTACAGCACCAATCCCGACTCACCGCGGCGGCTGGCCTCTTCGCCGGCGTAACGGCTCGCCAGGGCGTTGGCCCGCGCGGCGTTATAGAGCGCCTGCTGCTTCAGGCCCGTCGTGGCCAGCTTGACGGCCGTGTCGACGTCGGCCACGGCGTCGCGCCATCGCCCGAGGCTGACCCGAGCCAGCCCCCGGCCGCTGTAGGCGTGACCCAGGCCCGGATCGAGGACAAGCGCTGCATCGAAATCGGTTAGCGCCAGCGTGAAAGCGTCGGCAAGCAGGTAGGCCCAGCCCCGGCGATTGCGCAGCGTCGCCGAGTTCGGATTCAGCGACAGGGCGACGGCGTAGTCGCCGATCGCGCCGCTAAAGTCCTTCCGGGCGAGCCGGGCCTGGCCGCGGATCTCCAGGAGGTCGGCCGACGGCTTCCCTTTCGCAAGAAAGGCATCGCACGCCGCGAGCACATCGTCGTATCGCTCTTGCTCAAGGAGTGCCAGGGTCCGAAGGCGAAGAGCTTTCAGGTCATCCGGGGCGATTCGCAGCGCTTTGTCGTATGCGGTCAGCGCCTGCGGAGTCTGCCCCGAGGCGAACAGCAGGCGGCCCAGCTCGGCGTGATCGTCGGCCTTTTGCGGACTGTCCCAGGGTTCGAGGCGAATGGCCTGCTCCAGGTCGCGGATCGCTCGGTTGCGCTCGTCGGGCGTCGGCTCTTGGGACCCAGAGCCGTCCTTCTCCCGCGGCCGGGCAACGAGCAAGGCGCGGGCACGGAACAGCTCGGGGCGGTCGGGCTGCCGCTCGATCGCGAGGTCGAGCGCCAGGGCGGCCTGATCGAGCCGGCCCTGCCGTTCCCAGGTCTGGGCCAAGAGGGCATGGGCGTGGTAGGGCTTGCCGTCGAGCTTGAGGGCGGCCTCGGCGTCAGCGATCGCCCCGTCGAGCCGGCCCCTCTGGAGATTCATGCCGCCGCGGTTGACGAGCAGCACGTAGAGCAGGGCAGGGCTGGGATGCAGCTCGAGCGCCAGACGATAATCCTCCCCGGCAGCCGCGAACGATTCGTCGGCCTCGAGCTGAAACTCGGCCGCGCGTGCGGGGGCCTCCCTGATCATCGAGAGCGCCCGATTCCCTTCCTCGCCAAAGACGCGAGCCCGGATGAGATAGAGGCCCAGCAGGTCGGGGGCGGTTTGAATGCAGGTGTTGAGGCTGACCTTGGCCTCGCTGAACCGCTGCGTGTTGTAGTAGGCGACCGCCAGGAGAAGGTGAGCCCCGAGCTGGTCGGGGTCGAGTCGTATGGCGGACTGGGACGAGTGGATCGCGCCCTGGTACTGCCCGCGCACGATGTGCTCGCGGCCGATCAGAAGGTGATCAAGCGCGGTGGTGGGCCGAAGCTCGCGGGCAAGCTGTTCCTCGCGTGCGCCGCCAACCTTGTCGCCAAGCTGGAAAAGTACAGCGGCCCGGCGCAGGTGGTAAGCAGCGGGCGGCTCGGGGTGCAGCCGGGCCGCGCAATCGAGGACCTTCAGTCCCTCGGCCGGCTCGACGGCATCCGACAGGATCGAGAGCAGGTCGAAGCAGCCGGCCTTGACCTCGTCCTGCGCTGCCTGGTTGAGTGCTTCTGGCAGCGGGTCGGAGAGGCTCCAGAGGGCAGGGGGCGCCTCACGGTTCTGCCCAAAGACAGCCAGTGCCGCCAGGGCGCTGGCGCGGAGTGATTTCTGGTGTTCCGCGGGCTCGATCACCCCCATCCGCACGGCGTAGAGCTGCGCCTCTTTCCGAAGCCTGCGAAATGTTTGTAACCGCTCGCGGTCCTCTCGCAGCCGTTTCTGTCTTGCCTCGTCGGATTGAAGCCGCGCGAGCTGGTCGCTCACCCACTTCCGCTTGTCGGCGACCAGCGCAGCGAGGGAGGCGAGCTGCCGCTCGCTCTGGATTGCTGGAAAGAACTCGGCAAGGTCATTCTGGGCGTTCTCGAATTCGCCCTGGGTTCGGGCTGCATCGGCGTTTCCCAGCAACTTCCAGCCCGTGGTCTGGTGAGCGACCAGCGTGTCATTGTGCTTCTGATCGGCGATGCGCAACGCACGCTCGTAAGCGAACCCCGCCGCGGACCCGCCCAGAATGAGCAGAGCCCCCAGGATCGAGGCGGCGGCGGTGAACGGGCGCCGCCTGGCCCATTTGGCTGCGTGCTCCCACGCGGGAGCGGGGCGCGCCAGGATCGGCTTTCTGTCGAGGTAGCGCCCCAGGTCGTCAGTCAGGGCCTCGGCCGATGCGTATCGCCGGGCCGGATCTTTCTGGAGGCACTTCAGGCAGATTGTCTCGAGGTCGCGGGCCAGCCGCGGAACCAGCCGCGAAGGCGGCACCGGCTCGTCGTCGATCACCTGGCGGACTGTCTCCATCGGCGTCTGGCCCTTGAACGGCGGCCGTCCAGTGAGCATCTCGTAAAAGATGGCTCCCAGGGCGTAGACGTCGGCCGCCGCTGTGACCTGTCTGGAGTGGCCTCGCGCCTGCTCGGGAGCCATGTAGCTGGGCGAGCCCATGATCTGCCCCGACTCGGTCTGGTGGTCGTCCGAGTCGACCCGCTTGGCCAGACCGAAATCGGTGATTTTGGGCACGCCGTCGGAGGTGTACAGAACGTTGCTCGGCTTGAGGTCGCGATGGATGATGCCGACCTGGTGGGCCAGCTCGACGGCTCCGGCGAGCATGGCCAGCAACTCGGCCGCCGAGCCTCCCGGCTGCGGCGTACCGGCCAGGCGGTCGTCGAGACTGCCGCCCTCGAGCAGCTCGAGCGCCACATACGGCAGGCCGCCGGCTGCGCCGATGTCGTAGATTTGAATGATATGGGGATGGCGGAGCTTGGCGATCGCCTCGGCCTCTGTCGAGAACCTCTTGAAGTACTCCGGCTTGGCGTGGCTGCCGCCGCGGATCATCTTGAGGGCGACCAGGCGATTGAGCCCCCGATCGCGCGCCTTGAAAACGACCCCCATCCCTCCGTAGCCCAGCCGCTCGAGAACCTCGTAACCGGTGACGTCAGGGAAGTCGGTACCAGATCCGTTCCGGCCCGGTCTCGGTGCGGCACTCAAAAAGTCGATTCGCGGGATCGTTCGATCTTGATCGGCCCTCAGGTCTTGATCGGTCAGACAGGCCGTCGCTGCGGCTGGCGGATCGTCTAGATCGCCCGCGTCGTCGATCCGTGAGGCGCCCGCGGGATCTCCGGCCCCTCCGTTCTGGTCGACCGCGGTCGCGCATGTGGCCGCATCATCCCGGGGCCCTCCTGTCCCGGCGACATCTCGCAAGGTCGTCATCCGGCCAGCACCGCGAGTCAGCTCTTCCAGGTGCGTCTGGCAACGCCGACACTCGTCGACGTGAGCCACAATCGCGGAAAGCTCCGGCTCTGGGACCCGTTCGTCGAGCAATGCCAGGATGAGCTCGTGGCTCGGGCAGGCAGTCATGGACGTCGTTCCTGGATCGATCCCGTTGACGATCGGCGTCAGTGGACATGACAAGTGTTCCCCCAGAATACGTGAGGAACCTCCAGACCTAATACGACAGCGCTACTTGGCAAAATCGGGCATCTCGGCTATTCTCCGTAACTCATTGATGGAACTTCAGATCCAGGGAGTTACGGATGACTCCACGACAGATCCTGTCATTGGGGTCGCAGCTCGCCGACTTCCTCGACGAGTTTGACGACTGTTTTGCACGTTCGGAACCCCGTGGCCACTTGGCCAGCTACGTGCGTGGCCAGCTCGCCGATTTGCCGCGTAAGAGCGTGCAGCCGATCGCAGATTTCAGCGGTACGCCGCGGCGGACTTTGCAAGAGTTCCTCAGTTGGTCCGACTGGGACCATGCTCTGATGCGCGACCGCGTCCAGATGATCGTAGCACGGGACCATGCCGACCCTCATGCCATTGGTATCCTGGATGACTCGGGACATCCCAAGTCAGGCAACAAAACGGCGTGTGTCCAGAGGCAATGGTGTGGCAACACCGGCAAAATCGACAACTGCGTGGTCACTGTTCATCTTGCCTACACGACCTACGATACTCGGTTCCGGACGATGCTCGATAGCGCGCTATTCCTTCCCGAAAACGGCTGGGACGATCCCGCGCGTCGTAAGGAGGCTGATATCCCGGCCGAGCTGACCTACCGGCCCAAGTGGCAAATCGCTTTGGAACTACTCGACCGCGCACTTGGCAACAACGTGGTTTTCGGCTGGCTCACGTTCGATGAATGGTATTCGATCCCGGGCGAGTTCCTCGCTGGCTTGGAGGCACGGCACCAGCGTTACGTCGCTGAAGTTCGCAAGAGTTTCCGAGGTTGGTTGTACGATCCCCAACAAAAGCCCCGTGCCCAATTGAGCACGGTCGAGAACTTGTGCTCGTTTTCCATTCCCATGATGCGGCAGCCCTGGCAGCGGGTCTACGTGAAAGACACCGACAAAGGGCCGATGGTGTGGGAGGTCAAGCACGCTCCGATCTGGCTCTCGCGAGACGGCCGCATTCTGGGGCCCTACTGGCTCATATACGCCCGCAATGTGCTGGACCCCGGCGAGGTCAAGTACTTCCTGTCCAATGCAAGCCCAGGGACTCCGCTGGAGTCGATCGTCCACGTGGCATTTGCGCGGTGGCCCGTTGAGCGTACCTTGGAGGACGAGAAGGACGAACTCGGACTGAGTCACTTCGAGGTCCGAAAATATCATTCAATCATGAGACATTTGAGTGTGACTCAAGTAAGCCACCTCTTCCTCGCCCGCCAAACCGAGCGGCTCCGGGGGGAAAAACCTAGAGATCACATTGTGCCAGGTCCGAACCGCTGCGAACGTGCTAGTCGATGTGCTGCCTTTGCCGAAGCGCGCCCGCACCGAACGACTCGAAAAGGCGTCGAACAATCTTCACCAAACTCAGGATCAGAACCGGCGCGCCCGAAAGTCGCACACGAAGACGAGGCTATCGCGGCTCAGGCGAATGGGGATTCTCCTGGCGGATTTGGCCTGCTGCGTTCCCCCGTAATTCAGCAAGTAGCGCTGTCGTACTAACACTCTTTTTTCATTTTTGTTTTTTTCTGCAAGCGGACGAAGTGGTGTTCTTGACGCGAACCAGGCGGACCGTGGCGGATCGGCCGGTCAGGTCAACACCGGAAACGCCATCGGATTCGGACGCCGTTGAGGCGCGGCCTGGCGGATGAGCGTTCGCCACTGACGGAAAGCGCCTCTATTCGTCGGACGGAAAACGGCCTTCAAACAAGAGGTTTTCCCTCAGCATGACCCGCGAAGGCTCAAAGAAATCGGCGTCGTCCTCGTGCAGCCGGCAGTACTCACAGCGACGGCCGGCCCGCTCCCGGACGAGGGCCCGGAGAGCGGCGTTCATCATTCACCCGGGGAATTGGCGAGAAGTTGGCGGGCCTTGGATTTGAGGATGGCGACGAATGTCCCAAAGGTCACCTAGTACGACAGCGCTACTTGGCAAAATCGGGCATCTCGGCTATTCTCCGTAACTCATTGATGGAACTTCAGATCCAGGGAGTTACGGATGACTCCACGACAGATCCTGTCATTGGGGTCGCAGCTCGCCGACTTCCTCGACGAGTTTGACGACTGTTTTGCACGTTCGGAACCCCGTGGCCACTTGGCCAGCTACGTGCGTGGCCAGCTCGCCGATTTGCCGCGTAAGAGCGTGCAGCCGATCGCAGATTTCAGCGGTACGCCGCGGCGGACTTTGCAAGAGTTCCTCAGTTGGTCCGACTGGGACCATGCTCTGATGCGCGACCGCGTCCAGATGATCGTAGCACGGGACCATGCCGACCCTCATGCCATTGGTATCCTGGATGACTCGGGACATCCCAAGTCAGGCAACAAAACGGCGTGTGTCCAGAGGCAATGGTGTGGCAACACCGGCAAAATCGACAACTGCGTGGTCACTGTTCATCTTGCCTACACGACCTACGATACTCGGTTCCGGACGATGCTCGATAGCGCGCTATTCCTTCCCGAAAACGGCTGGGACGATCCCGCGCGTCGTAAGGAGGCTGATATCCCGGCCGAGCTGACCTACCGGCCCAAGTGGCAAATCGCTTTGGAACTACTCGACCGCGCGCTTGGCAACAACGTGGTTTTCGGCTGGCTCACGTTCGATGAATGGTATTCGATCCCGGGCGAGTTCCTCGCTGGCTTGGAGGCACGGCACCAGCGTTACGTCGCTGAAGTTCGCAAGAGTTTCCGAGGTTGGTTGTACGATCCCCAACAAAAGCCCCGTGCCCAATTGAGCACGGTCGAGAACTTGTGCTCGTTTTCCATTCCCATGATGCGGCAGCCCTGGCAGCGGGTCTACGTGAAAGACACCGACAAAGGGCCGATGGTGTGGGAGGTCAAGCACGCTCCGATCTGGCTCTCGCGAGACGGCCGCATTCTGGGGCCCTACTGGCTCATATACGCCCGCAATGTGCTGGACCCCGGCGAGGTCAAGTACTTCCTGTCCAATGCAAGCCCAGGGACTCCGCTGGAGTCGATCGTCCACGTGGCATTTGCGCGGTGGCCCGTTGAGCGTACCTTGGAGGACGAGAAGGACGAACTCGGACTGAGTCACTTCGAGGTCCGAAAATATCATTCAATCATGAGACATTTGAGTGTGACTCAAGTAAGCCACCTCTTCCTCGCCCGCCAAACCGAGCGGCTCCGGGGGGAAAAACCTAGAGATCACATTGTGCCAGGTCCGAACCGCTGCGAACGTGCTAGTCGATGTGCTGCCTTTGCCGAAGCTGCCCGCACCGAACGACTCGAAAAGGCGTCGAACAATCTTCACCAAACTCAGGATCAGAACCGGTGCGCCCGAAAGTCGCACACGAAGACGAGGCTATCGCGGCTCAGGCGAATGGGGATTCTCCTGGCGGATTTGGCCTGCTGCGTTCCCCCGTAATTCAGCAAGTAGCGCTGTCGTACTAGTCCCAAAACAAGCGTAAGAAAAAAAAAGCGAAATTAGCTTACTGTTATGTGATCACTTCATTGGTCCAGGACGTACCTTCTACGGCTCAGGGGACGTCTGCCCCTGATACCGCCCCGACTGAGTCTCCGACATCCCTCACCCGCTTTCTCTGTTAGTGGCCCACACGGATCGGGGCATCCGGACCCCGACTTCATCCGCTCGCCGTTCAGCATAGCCAGCATTCGTGCAGCCGCTCGACCAATCGCAGGAAAACCCCCTGCCATGGATTCCATGATAGCAGTCGGTAAAGCAAGCGTCGTCCGCCCCGCACGATCTGGCAGGGCATCTGGATAAATGCCGCACGGTATGTGGCGAACTCCATCCTCATCAGCGTCCGTTTCTCGGCCTCGTGCTTGACCTGATGCCGAGGCGACACGGGAACCAGTAGGGCGCTCCAGGCCTTGAGGCTCCACGCTAACGACCCCATCACCATGTACGCCCAGTTACTGACCAGGTTATCGACGGGCGTCGTCAGCGCTCGCACGCCGTTTTTGAGCTGGGCGATCAGGTTTTCCTGGTCGCAGCGATCGTTCGCCGAGAAGACGATCTCCTCCGCGGTCATCTCGCGATCATTGGTGATGTAAAAGAAGTAGCGATATTCTTCGAACAGTCGCATCTGCCCCTTGTCGACCTGCACCCGCTTGCGAAGAACGATCATTCGGTAATTCTTTCTGCACGCAGTCGGCCGATATTCGAACTCCGCGACCATCTCCTCGAGCAGGTGGATATTCTCGTACCCTCGCTCGCGGACAAGCTCGGGTTTGAACCGCTCGGGCTTCTCGCGCGGCGTGGTCTTGATCCGGTACTGTGGCGGTCGTCTGAGAAGCCGGTACGAATTGGCCGGCAGCCCATCGGCTTCCGTCTTGAGGCCATCGGACGCGGCGTATCCGAAAATAAAGCGGATGTCGCCCGCATCATCCCACCGATCGAGATACCTGGTCTGGGCGAATTTGGTGTCCCCCCGCATCAGAATCTTGCGGAAGCCGGCTCGACGGCAAAGTGCGACGGCCTTGTCCAGGAAGATGTCCGCCCGCTCCTGCGAGGGGCGATTGCCGCTCCGGTTGAACAGGAACAACGGTTCAGCCGTGTTGGCCAGCGAGACCAAGAGCGGATGGTAGCCATATTGGCCGTCGTAGGTGAAATCCATCCCTTCCTTGCACTCGGCATCACTGGGCACGATGCTGCCATCGGCCTCGATGACCGCCTCCTCGAAGAACTCGGGCGGCTGAGAAGACCAGACTCGCAGTCGTGACTCATTGAAAATGTCCATAAGGTTCAGGACATCAGTCTCGAAAAAGCGGCGGCAAAAATCCCCGGCCGTCGTTGGGTCGGGAATCCGCGTGGCCCCGAGTGCGTCGAGATAGACCTCATCATTGCGCCGCAACTCCAGGTGCTCGATCCGTTCTCCGCCGGCGAGGCTGTTGAAGGCAATGTTCAGGACATGGTCGGATTCGTGGTACGGCCGATGCTGCTTGAGGAGGTGAAGGTTGCGGTCGATGTCCCTGACCAGTCCAATCTTCTGGGCCAGCAGCAGAATGGCTCCAATTCCGCCGGCACTGAGGCCCCGGACGCGATCGGCATACTCGTACTGGATATTCGTCGCGGTCATCATAGGCACAGACCGCTCGGGGCCGGGCGAGTTGTCCAGCCGTTTCTTGATTCGCCGTCGACCCTCTTGGAAGATTCTCTTCTTGCGTGCCACACGCTTTTTTCGGACAGTAGCACTCACTCGAAAGCCTCCTTGTTCTGGAATAGTGATCATGTGATTTCAGCTACATTATTCCAAAAACCTGCGAGGTTTTCGAGCTTTTTTCCAAAAATCGCTCCAGGCGAACTTTAAATCACGCTTGGTTGGGGACTAGTTGCCATACTCGGCCCGCTCTTCGGAATCGAGGGATGACTCCTCGATGCACATCGACAGTGATTACCAAACCCCCGTTCCGCGTCGATTCAGATGGACAGCCGAAGCTGCTCTTCACTGCCAGTCTCGGGGCCGAGCGACGACAGCGTCACCCCGAGCAGCCGGATGGCCTTCTTGGCGGGAAGAATCGCGTCGACGAGAACATTCACGATCTCTTCCAGTGCTTCCTGCGTCCTGAGGGCGCGGGGCCGGTTCGGCTTCGGGTGATCTGCCGGAAGTCGGCGTACTTAACCTTCAGCGTGACCGTTCGTGCGCGAAGTCCCGTCCGCTCGCAGTAAGTCCAAACCTTCTCGATGATCGGCCTGAGACCCGCGTGAATCTCTTGAGCAGAGTAGAGATCGGTCTCAAACGTGTTCTCCGCACCGACTGACTTGCGAGCACGGTCGGCGCAGACCGGGCGCTCGTCAATGCCGCGCGCAACCCAGTAATAGTAGGGTCCCGCCTTGCCGAAATGCTGTTGAAGAAATGGCAATGTCTGTGCCTTGAGGTCGCGGCCAGTTTGGATGCCGAGCCGTTCCATCCTGGCACGGGTCACGGGACCGATCCCGTGAAACTTGCCGATGGGCAGAGTCTCGACGAACCCCGGGCCCATCTTCGGCGTGATGACAAATAATCCATCGGGCTTGCGCTGGTTGGAAGCCATCTTGGCCAGAAACTTGTTGTACGAGACGCCCGCAGAAGCCGTGAGCCCCGTCTCCGCGCGGATTTGCGCCCGGATCTGTTCGGCGATCGCCGTCGCCGAGGCGATCTGCTTGCGGTTTTCGGTGACGTCCAGATAGGCCTCATCGAGCGAGAGCGGCTCGATCAAGGGAGTGTGCTCGGCAAAAATCTCGCGGATTTGCTGCGACACCGCTTTGTAGACCGCGAAACGCGGGACCACGAAGATCAGCTCCGGGCATTTTCGCTTCGCCGTCACCGACGCCATGGCGGAGTGCACGCCGAACTTGCGCGCCTCGTAGCTCGCCGCTGCAACCACTCCGCGAGCGCGAGACCCGCCGACAGCCACCGGTTTACCGCGCAGCTCGGGATTGTTGCGCTGCTCGACGGAAGCATAAAACGCATCCATATCGATGTGGATGATCTTGCGCTTAAGCGTGGGTTCGACCGCAACGCCCTCTTCCGGCACTGCGATTCCTTCCCACAATGGCTCGACTTCCCGCATTCCACTGAGGCTGTCTGGCCTCCCTCACCTCTGGTCGCGACGACGGCAAATCGCTCTGGAGCGTGTCGATGCCGGGACGTTGCAGAAGTCACGAATCTGCGGCAACAGAGCCGTGATTCTATCCATACGTCCACTGCGATGCAACAAGCTTTCGTTCCGGGCTGTCGGGATCGCCGCCCGTGCGGGTTGGGATGACCCCTCGATGGACATCTACAAGGCTCAATAAGATATTCGTACTGTCTGAATGATCTGTGTGAATCTGTGGCTAATGGGTCCCGAGTTCCTCGACCGGTCGTGAGTTCTTCCATTTGCGGCATCAGCGGACCAATCTCCAATCTGTCCTGTGCCTGTCGATTCGTGCGGATTCGTGGTTGGCTCGATTCGCTTGTCGACCCTCATTTTCCGTTCCTTGAGTGTTCAGACTCTCGGCTCTTCCGCTATCATGCACGAAGCCGTGGGGCCATTCCGCACCCGGCTCGTGCGATCATCTCTGACCCTGCGGCTGCTGCCTCGATTTCATCCGATCCAGTCGATTCCATTGCGAGGCTGTGCCATGATCCCTCTCGACGAACATGTGCTGAACCGTCTTCATTCTTATCTCGACTGCACCCTGTCGCTGGTCGATTCGGCCGCCGTCAGGCGGCACTGCGCCCAGTGCCAATCGTGCCGGGAGACGCTGGTGCGGCTCGCAGCCGAGCGAACAACCCATCCGTGGCAGAGCGGAGGAGCCGCCCCCCGTTCGGCCCGGGCAACCGCCCGTCTTGCGGGCGGCTCCGGCCCATTTTTTGGGTATCTCTGGCTGACGCTGGCTCTGGCCGCCGTCGTGCTGGCCGTGTTCTCGGTTCATTATATCGCGCTCAAGCCATCGCCCTACGACCTCCGCGTGCTCGGTCAAACCGAGTGGATGCCGGGCACAGACGCGGCAATCCACTTAAGGGTCCTGCGCCACGACGATGCGCACGAACCGGGCGTTCCCGTCACGGTCGAGCTGAGGGATCCCAGCCCCGGCGCGGGCCGTCGCGTGCAACTGGCCAGCCTGACGACCGGCGAAAACGGCGCCGCCCTGCCGCGGTTCCGGCTCCCCGACTGGCCCGACGGTCGCTATCAATTGCAGGTCACGGCCAGCCCGCCCGGTGCTGGCAACCCTGAGACGTTCACGCGAACCGTCGCGCTCAAGCACTCCTGCGCCTGATGGTCAGTACCGACAAGCCCGTCTACCAGCCGGGACAGGTGATCCACGTGCGCGGGCTGGCGCTCAGGCGGCCCGACCTCAAACCGGTCGCCGGCCAGGTGATGGCATTCTCCCTCACCGACCCGCGGGGCAACGTCGTGTTCCGTGACAAGAAACCCACCAGCCGGTTCGGAATCAGCTCGGCCGACTGTCCGCTGGCAGGCGAACTGATCGAGGGCAACTACCAGGTCGACTGCCAGGTCGGTGAGACCACCAGCCGGGCGACCGTCGAGGTCAAGGGGTACGTCCTGCCGCGGTTCAAGGTCGCCCTGGTGCTCGACCAACCGTATTACCAGCCGGGCCAGGCCATCAAGGGTAAAGTCCAGGCCGACTACGTCTTCGGCAAGCCGGTCGCGGAGGGTTCCGTGACAGTCGCTTTGGAGTCGACCGATCTGGCTCCGAACACGCTCGAAACCCGGAAGATCAGCACCGACTCTCACGGCACGGGAGCGTTCGAATTCGCCTTGCCCAGGATGCGCGTCGGTCGCGAGCAAGACGGCGGTCGCGCGGGTCGCCGTCATCGCGACGGTCCGCGACCCATCCGGCCAGACCCAGGAACGCACCGAGACCCGCCTCGTCGCGGCCGAGCCAATCGTGATCGAGATCATTCCCGAGACCGGGTCGCTGGTCAAGGACCTGGCCAACACGATCCACGTCCTCACGACCGCGGTCGACGGCAGGCCCGTCCGGACGACGCTGACGGTCTCCGGCCTCGATCGCACTCTCAAGACCAGCGAGCTGGGCGTCGCGTCATTCGAGCTGATCCCGCCCTCAAGCGCGGTGAGCTTGACCGTCCAGGCCAAGGATGAGCAGGGCCGAACCGGCCATCGCCATGTCGACCTCGAGTGCGGGGTGGTCGACGGGGCTTACCTGGTCCGCACCGACAAGGCGGTCTACCAGGGTGGCGAGCCCATCCGCGTGCTGGTCCTGGCCAGTGGCCTCGAGCCCGTTTTCCTCGACCTGATCAAGGACGGCCAGACTATTCTGAGCGAGTCGATCGAGGTCTCCCAGGGACGCGGCGAGCGGCAGATTGACCTGCCGCCCGAGATGTTCGGCACGGTCGTCCTTTATGCGTACCGCTACGGGCCTTCAGGGCTGCCGGTGCGGGAATCGCGGGTCATCCAGATACAGCCCGCCCGCGCGCTATCGATCAAGATGACCACGGACCGGCCGGAATACCGGCCGGGAGAACGGGCGGCGCTCACGTTTGCGGTTTTCGACGAGCACGGCAAGCCGGCGCCGGGGGCGATTAGCGTGACCGCCGTCGACGAGGCGGTCTTCGGCGTGCTCGACCGTCGCCCAGGGCTGGAGCAGACGTTCTTCACCCTCGAGCAGGAGCTGCTCAAACCCGTGTATGAGATCAAGAATTGGTGGCCCGACGAGCGCAATTCGGGCGACCTGGTTCGTGCCGGCCTCACCGCCGACCGCGTCCAGCTCGAACAGGCGCTCTTCGCCCGCACGGCCCGCGGCCCGCAGTATGCCTCTCTGGCAATCGACGGACCCCGGAGCAGCAATTCTGAGCTCGCGCAAGCAGTCCGCGTGCTTGACCGACCCGACTGGGAGCAGCTCGCCCGCCGGGCCCGGTTGCCCGCCGAACTCGTCACTCAGCTCAAGAGAGCAGCCGGCCTGCACAGCCTGGATTTGAGCAGCTATTCCGAAGGGCTGGAACAGATCCAATCCGTTCAAGCGAGCGCGGCGCCTGCGCTCGTAATGGCGTGGATTGCGCTGATCCTCACCGCTATGGTCGCATGGATCGTCTGGCGGATCCGACGCGGGCGCGGCTGGCTCGGCGAGATCGTGGCAGTCGTCTTTATCCTGGGGGTCCTCCCCGCCCTGCTGCTCCCTGCCGTCCAATCGGCCCGTGAGTCGGCACGGCGAGCCCATGCCTTGAACGACCTGAAGCAGATCGGCATGGCCGCGGCGACCGAAGCGCGGCCCGTGCGCGTGCGGCAGAACTTTCCCGAGACCTTGATCTGGCGTCCCGAGCTGATCACGGATGACCAGGGCCACGCCAGGCTGGAGGCGGACCTGGCCGACTCGATCACCACCTGGCGGGTCTCGCTGGGCGCCGTCTCGGCCGAGGGGAGCCTGGGCGCCGCCCAGACAGCCATCCGTGTGTTCCAGCCGTTCTTTGTCGACGTCGACCTGCCCTCGGTCTTGACCCGCGGCGACGAGATCGGCATCCCGGTGGTCGTCTCAAATTATCTCGAAAAGCCACAGAAGGTTGACATCAACCTGGCTGACGCCCCCTGGTTCGAGCGGTTGGAACCGTCCACTCTTCGATCCGTGGAGCTAAAGCCGAATGAAGTGCGATCGGTGCACTTCCCGATCCGGGTGAAGGCGGTCGGCCATCACGAGATCGAGGTGACAGCGAGGGGAAGTGAGCGGGGCGTGGTCGACGCCGTCCGCCGGAAGATCGAGGTCGTTCCCGACGGCCGCCGCATCGAGCGCCTCGCCTCCGGTACGCTCGATCGTTCAGCCGAGGTGGAATTCGCCTGCCCGGAGAACGTGATCCCGGGCAGCATGCAGGCCATCGTCAAGATCTACCCATCGAGCTTCAGTCAACTCGTCGAGGGCCTGGATGCGGTCTTCCGGCGCCCGTATGGCTGTTTCGAGCAGACGTCGTCGATCACGTATCCCAACGTCCTGGCTCTCGACTACCTGCGGCGCATCGGGAAGACCGTGCCGGAGGTCGAGGCGAAGGCCCGGCAGTATATCCACCTGGGTCATCAGCGGCTCCTCGGCTTTGAAGTGACTGGCGGCGGTTTCGACTGGTTCGGCAATCCCCCCGCCAACCGCACCTTGACCGCCTATGGCCTGATGGAGTTTCAGGACATGGCGAAGGTCCACGACGTTGACCCGAAGCTGGTCGCGCGCACCCGAGAATGGCTGCTTGCTCGCCAAAATCCAGACGGGTCGTGGGAGCCCGAACGCCGTTCATTCCGCGGTGGACCGTCGGACGGTTCGAGCAGCCAGTCTCTGGCGCGCCTGAGCACCACGGCTTACATCGCCTGGTCCGTCTTCTCGGGGCAAGCGGGACAGCCGAACGTCCGCGCCACGTTGGCGTATCTCCAGCGTGAGGCGGCCGTCGCGCGCGATGATTCGTACGCCCTGGCTCTGGTTGCAAGCGCCCTCCTGGCGATCGATCCCCAGGGTACCGCCGCGCGGCCTCATCTCGACCGCCTGGAGTCGCTCAGGCAGAGTTCGACCGACGGCAAGCTCGCCTGGTGGGGACCGGCGGACTCCCGGTCCTCATCCGAGCGCACCTTGTTCTTCGGGGCCGGCCCGACCCGGCATATCGAGACGACCGCACTGGCGGCGATGGCTCTCCGGAATGCGCAGTCGAAGCGCTGACTCAGTCCGCGGGGCTTTGGCCTGGCTCGTCGCCCAGAAGGACGAGCATGGCACGTGGGGATCCACCCAGGCGACCCTGCTGGCGCTCAACGCGCTGCTGGCGGGAGCGGGCAAGCCGCTGGGCGGTGACCAGCCGCGGCGGATCGCCATTTTTCTGGACGGTGAGACCGTCCAGGACCTGTTAATCCCCGCCGACCAATCCGACGTCGTGCGGCAAGTGGATCTCTCGGACCGCGTCGCCAAAGCGTCGGGCACTCACCGGCTTCGGATCGACAATCGCTCGGGCGCGGATTCCTGTTATCAAGTGATCTTCCGCTACCATGGGCCCGAAGCCGTCGACCGCCCGGAGGTCCCGGCGGACGCTGGCCCGCTCACGATCCGCCTGGATTTTGACCGCGCGGCGCTGGCCGTGGATGAGACCGTGACGGCCGTGGCCTCTGTGGTGAACAACCGACCCGAGCCGGCCCCGATGGTGATCCTCGACCTGCCGATCCCCGCCGGGTTCGTGGTCGACTCGGATGACCTGGCCAAACTCGTCCAGGCCGGCCTGATCGCGAAATTCCAGCTCTCGGCGCGGGCCGTCATCGTGTATCTGCGCAACCTCGATCCGGGCGCACCGCTCACGCTTCGCTTCCGCCTCCGCGCCACGATGCCGGTGAAAGTGACGGTGCCCGCCGCACGGGCCTACGAATATTACGACCCGTCGCGGGAAGGAACGAGCCCGACCGTCAGTCTCACTGTCGCTTCCAAGTGACAAATGACGCAATTACCTGCCAAAACGACAGTCAGCGTGCGCCGTCCGCGGACATCCATTTTCCCTAAACCCTGATTTGACTGTATTTAAAGCAAAATATCCGCGATGGTATATGACTTGCATCTGATGCAAGCCCTCGAAATGCGTGGAAGGCCGCCGGCATCGAATCGACGGGAGGCGGCGCCGCGACAGCGACGGGCGGGCTCGAGGCCCCGCCGACCCAAAAGACATGACCCAAGGAGAACCATCGTGGCGAAGATCATGGCCTACAATGAAGAGGCCCGCCAGAAGCTGGCGAGTGGTGTGACGAAGCTGGCCCGGGCCGTTCGCTCGACGCTCGGGCCGCGCGGCCGCAACGCCGTGATCGATAAAGGCTGGGGGAGCCCGACGGTCACCAAAGATGGCGTGACGGTTGCCGAGGAGATCGAGCTGACCGACCCCTATGAGAACATGGGAGCCCAGCTCGTCAAGGAGGCAGCGTCCAAGACATCTGACGCCGCCGGTGACGGCACGACAACCGCGACTGTACTCGCCGAAGCGATCTTCAAAGAAGGCGTCAAGTGCCTGGCCGCCGGCGCCGACCCCATGGCGCTCAAGCGGGGCATCGAGAAGTGCGTCATCGCCATCGTCGAGCAGATCAAGGGGCAGTCCAAGAAGGTTTCCGGCAAGAAAGAGATCACGGAAGTCGCGTCGATTGCCGCCAACAACGACAAATCGATCGGCGAGAAGCTCGCCGACGCATTCGAGAAGGTCGGCACCGACGGAGTGATCACCGTCGAAGAGGGGAAAGGGTTTGAAACCACCGTCGACGTCGTCGAGGGCATGCAGTTCGACCGCGGCTACCTGAGCCCGCACTTCGTCACCGACCAGGAGCGCATGGAAGTCGTCCTCGAAGACGCCTATGTCTTGATCTATGAAGAAAAGATCACCTCGCCGACCAAGCTCATCCCGCTCCTCGAGCGTCTGGCCAAGGCCAACAAGCCGTTCCTGATCATCGCCGAAGACATCGAGGGCGAGGCACTCGCCACTCTGGTCGTCAACAAGCTCCGCGGCATCCTCAAGGTGGCTGCGGTCAAGGCCCCCGGCTACGGAGATCGCCGCAAGGCCATGCTGGGCGACATCGCAGTTCTGACCGGCGGCAAAGCGATCTTCAAAGACCTGGGCATCGATATCGAGAACATCCAGCTCGCCGATTTAGGGCGTGCCAAGAAGATCACGATCGACAGCGAGAACACGACGATTGTCGAGGGAGCCGGCTCAGCCGCCGAGATCAAGGGCCGCACCGAGATGATCCGCCGCGAGATCACCGATACCGACAGCGAGTATGACCGCGAGAAGCTCCAGGAACGGCTGGCCAAGCTCGCCGGGGGCATCGCCCAGATCAACGTCGGGGCGGCCACCGAAACCGAGATGAAGGAGCGAAAAGCCCTGGTCGAAGATGCCCTTCACGCCACCCGCGCGGCCATCGAGGAGGGCGTCGTCCCCGGCGGCGGCACGGCACTGATCCGCGCCGCAAAGGCCGTCGGCGACCTCGGCCTTTCCGGTGACGAAGGCTTCGGGGCCGATATCGTCAAGCGTGCCGCCGAACAGCCCGCACGCTACATCGCCGAAAACGCCGGAATGGACGGCGCCGTCGTGGTCAATCGCATCAGCAAGAGCAAGGACCCCAAGTTCGGCTACGACGCCGAGACCGGCCAGTGGGGCGACATGTTCGCCGCCGGAATCGTCGATCCGACCAAGGTCACGCGCTCTGCCCTCCAGAACGGTGCATCCGTCGCCGGCCTCTTGCTCACCACCGAAGCACTCGTCGCCGAGCCTCCCAAGAAGAAAGAGGCCGCCGGACACGGCGATCCTCACCACGGAGGCGGCATGGGTGGCATGGGAGGAATGGGTGGCATGGGAGGAATGGGTGGTGGTATGGGTGATATGGGAATGATGTAACCAAAGGATGAAGGACGACGGATGAAGGATGAATCAAGCAATCCAACGTTCATCTTTCAGCGTTCATCCTTCATCATTCATGATTCATCCTTTGACTAGGAGAGGGAACTACTCCATGGCCAAGCAGAAGATTCGCCCGCTCGAGGACCGTGTCGTGATCCAGCAGATTGAGGCCGAGGAGAAGACGGCCGGTGGAATCGTGCTTCCCGATACGGCGAAGGAGAAGCCGCAGAGAGGCAAGGTGCTGGCGGTTGGGCCCGGCAAGCTTCTCGATTCTGGCGAGCGCTCTCCGATCGGCGTGGTCGAGGGCGACGAGGTGTTGTTCGGCAAGTACTCGGGCACCGAGATCAAGGTTGACGGTGACGAGATCAAGATTCTGCGCGAGTCCGACATTCTGGCAAAGATCGTCAAGTAACTCCCTGCCGAGGGCCGTGGTGAGCCGCGGGTCGAGAGAGCCGGCACGACCGGTCCTCGGTTTCCCTGATATTCTTGTTTCGAGGAGCGTACGTCCGTGCCTAAGCAACTGCTCTTTTCCGACACCGCCCGCCGGAAGATGATGGAAGGTGTCGACATTCTGGCTCACGCCGTGGGGTCGACCCTTGGGCCGACCGGGCGCAACGTCATTTTGAGCAAGTCGTTCGGTGGTCCGACCGTCACCAAGGACGGCGTGACCGTGGCCAAGGAGATCGAGCTGCCGGACCCGTTCGAGAACATGGGTGCGAAGCTGGTCAACGTGGTCGCGTCCAAGACTTCCGACGTGGCGGGGGACGGTACGACGACCGCGACCATCCTGGCCCGCGCCGTGTTCCGTGAGGGCCTGCGGAACATCACCTCGGGTGCCAATCCCACGGCCGTCCGTCGCGGAATCGAGAAGGCGGTCGAGGCCGCCGTCACCGAGCTCACGAGCAAGGTGTCTCGGCCCGTGTCGAAGAAGGAGGAGATTGCTCAGGTCGGTGCGATCTCGGCCAACAACGATGCGGCCATCGGCGGCATGCTGGCCGACGCGGTCGAGCGGGTCGGCCGGGACGGCGTGATCACCGTCGAGGAAGGCAAGACGGCCACCACGGTCCTGGAATTCGTGGAGGGGATGCAGTTCGACAAGGGGTATCTGAGCCCCTATTTCGTGACCAGCCCGTCGACGATGGAGGTTGTCTTCGAGGATGCACTGATCTTGCTCCACGAGAAGAAGATCAGCAGCCTCCGCGAGATGATCCCGCTCCTGGAGAAGGTTGCCCAGTCGGGCAGTCCGCTCTTGATCGTGGCCGAGGAAGTCGAAGGCGAGGCGCTGGCGACCTTGGTGGTGAACAAGCTGCGAGGGATTCTCAACATCTGTGCGGTCAAGGCGCCGGGCTTCGGTGATCGCCGCAAGGCGATGCTGGGCGACATGGCGATCTTGACCGGCGGCACGGTGATCAGCGAGGACCTCGGCCTCAAGCTGGAGAACCTCCAGCTCAACCAGCTTGGCCGCGCCAAGCAGGTCAAGGTCACGAAGGACAATACGACGCTGATTCAAGGGGCCGGCAAGCGGGCCGACATCCAGCGGCGGATCGACCAGCTCAGGCGCCAGATCGAGGAGACCGAGAGCGAGTACGACAAGGAGAAGTTTCAGGAGCGACTGGCCAAGCTCTCCGGCGGCGTGGCGTTGATCCGGGTCGGTGCCCCGACCGAGGCCGACATGAAACAGACCAAGGCGCGGATCGAAGACGCCTTGCACGCGACTCGCGCCGCGGCCGAGGAAGGAATTGTGCCCGGAGGCGGCGTTGCGCTCTTGCGGGTGATTCCAGCCGTCCAGAAGCTGCACGAGAGCTTGAGCGGCGACGAGCGGATCGGCTCGGCGATCATCCTGCGGGCGCTCGAGGAACCGATCCGCGCGATCGCGGCCAACTCGGGGCACGACGGCGGCGTGATTGCGGAAGAAGTGAAGTCGCGCCAGGGCTCGGAGGGGTTCGACGCCAATACCGGCGAGTTCGTCGACATGTTCAAGGCGGGCATCGTCGACCCGACCAAGGTCACCCGGACCGCCCTTCAGAATGCGGCCTCGATCGCCGCCTTGATGCTGACCACCGAAGCCATGATCACCAACATCAAGGAGGACGAGAAGGAAAACGCACCTCGCATCGAAGGAGCCGTGCGCTAACCACCAACCCGACGCGTTACCAAGGACAGAATACCAGCCCGGCGCGAGCGCGGGTTCTTCCGCGAGCGGGCCAGCGAGGGTTGCGGGAACCCTCGCTGGCGGCTTCGGGCTGGTGTGGGCGGTCCCACCTGCCGCGGTGGAGATCGGCGATGAGCCTCGACCGTCCCGGCCCATTCCTTCTCTTCGGCCGGGCGCACCTTCCATCCTTGGGTCGTTCGGAGGATTTCCTTGAAATCCCCGTGGCGCGTCGCCTCCAGATTCGATGTCACGAATCGGGGGCGTATGATATTCTAAGAGGATATCCGGATCCGGCGTCCGCGGTGGATCGCGCCAGGGGCGTAAAAGCCGGGTCCGCAGAACTAACCCGATCGAGAAGCCATGCCAATGGCAGCTATGAAGCGCGACTATTACGAGGTGCTCGGGCTGGGTCGAGATGCTCCGCTCGATGACATCAAGAAGTCCTACCGTCAGATGGCTCTCAAGTACCACCCAGACCGCAATCCGGGTGACGAGGAAGCGCCGAAACGGTTCAAGGAAGCAGCGGAAGCCTACGAGGTGCTTTCCGATGCCGAAAAGCGCCAGCGGTACGACCGCTACGGGCATGCGGGCCTGAACGGAGCGGCATTCCACGACTTCCGCTCCACCGAAGATATCATGTCGGCCTTCAGCGACATCTTCGGCGGCGGCCTGTTCGGAGACTTCTTCGGCGAACGGCGGCGAGGCCCGCGGCCGGGCCCCGACCTGCTCATGAAGCTGGAAATTGACCTGGTCGAGGCGGCCCGCGGAACCAGCCGTTCGATTGAAGTCAGCCGGCAAGAGTTTTGCAGCGACTGCAATGGCAACGGTGCTCGCAAGGGTACGGTTCCCACCACCTGCAATTACTGCGGGGGACGCGGCCAGATCGTCCAGGCACGCGGCTTCTTTCAGGTTGCAACCACATGCCCCGCTTGCGGCGGCGAAGGAGTGCGGATCAGCGATCCCTGCCCGAGCTGCCGAGGCGCAGGCCGAGTTCCCAAGGCCGCCCGCCTCCAGGTCGATGTACCACCCGGAGTCGAAAGCGGCATGTGGCTCCAGTTGCGCAATCAAGGGGAACTGGGTGATGTCGGCGGGCCGCGGGGCAATCTCCGGATCCAGGTGATGGTGAGGAAGCATCCGTTCTTCGAGCGGCGGCGAAACGACCTCATCTGCCAGGTACCGATCAGTTTTGCCCAGGCAGCCCTCGGTGGCGTGATCGAAGTGCCGACCCTGGACGGTCCCGAGGATCTGGAGGTTCCCCGAGGTACGCAGAGCGGGGAGACGTTGCGGCTGAAGGGCCGGGGCATGCCGGATATTGGGGGAAGGGCACGAGGTGACGAGCTGGTGGAGGTTCACGTCGAGACACCGAGGCACTTGACCCCGCGACACGAAGAGCTGCTGCGCGAGCTGGCCCAGATCGAGCACGACCAGGTCAGCCCCCGCCGCAAGAGTTTCTTCGAGAAACTGCGCGATTACTTCACGGAGGAGGCGGAGCCCGACGATTCGGAGGAGTCTTGAACCGAGCCTGGCCCGCCACCGCCCGAACCGATCCGTCCCGTCCCGTCCAGGAGCAGCGGAGTATGAACGAATCGACCCGAAAACGTGAAAACTCGAACCCCTCGGCGTCCGAAAAAACCGACGACTACCCAACCCTGGGCCGGCCCGAGGACAGCCCGCAGGCCGGCGAGGGCGCACAGCCACGGGAAGGTCAACGGTCCGATTGGGAGACAATGTCCGCTTTCGACCAGATTGCCCAGTTGAAACAAGAACGCGACGAGTTTCGCGACCAGGTGCTGCGCAGCCGGGCCGAATTTGCCAATTACCAGAAGCGCACCAAGCAGCAGGCCGATGCCGAGCGCGTTTACGCGGTGAGTGCATTGGCCCGCGACCTGCTGGACTCGATCGACAACCTCGAGCGAGCGATCGAGGCGCTGCGCGTCTCGGGCGCAGCGGAGATCACGGCGGGCTTGGACATGGTCCAGAAGCAGTTGCTCGAGATCCTGGCGAAGCACGGCATCGAGCCGATCGTGGCGCACGGGTCTCCATTCGACCCGAATCTCCACGATGCCGTCGCGCAGCAGCCTTCTCACGAGCACGCGGAAGGGACGGTCGTCGCCGAGCTCACGAAGGGCTACAAGATTCGCGACCGAGTGCTCCGGCCCAGCAAGGTCGCCGTGTCCACCAAGCCCGCCCCGAATTGAATCCCGGAAGGTGCCGGGCCCCGTTGTGAGGAGCCCGGCCGTGCTCTGGTTGAGGGAGCGCGAGCGATCAGAAAGACGCGTCGAGCCACGAGGGAGCTCCTTCAGAATGCCGACTTACGATTATATCTGTGATTCTTGTGGGCATGAATTCGAGCTTTTCGAGTCGATCATGGCCAAACCCCGCACCGATTGCCCGGAGTGCAAGGAGCAGAAGCTCCGCAGGAAGATCGGCCCCGGCGCCGCCATCCTGTTCAAGGGCTCGGGCTTTTACCAGACGGATTATCGCAGCGAGTCGTACAAGAAGGCCGCCCAGGCGGAGAAGTCGACGAACGAGCCGGCCAAGCCGGCGGGCGATTCCAAGCCTGCCTCCGATGGCGCAAGTGCTCCCAAGAGCGAGCCGGCCAAGGCAAGCACACCGCCGCCGGCCTCCAAGAGCGAGTCATGATCAAGGGAAAGTGTCCAATCTGCTCGAATCGATTCGAGATCGCCTCGCTGGACGAGAACCCGGCGTTCCCTTTTTGCTCGGAGCGCTGCCGGTTGGTCGACCTCGGGCGCTGGATCGACGGACGATATTCGGTGCCTGTGCCGGCCGATCACCCGGATGCGGACGTCGATGAACCGGGTGAAATCTCCGCGGATCAAGAGGAGTGATCGTGCGAGCGGCTCCGCCACAGCACACCGGCGGCCGGCGGATTTTTTTTGGCTCCCTCTCCTGGGGGAGAGGGCAGGGGTCAGGGCCGAGCGCCACAGTACACCGGCGGCCGGCGCATTTCACTGGCTCCCTCTCCTGGGGGAGAGGGCAGGGGTGAGGGCCGAGCGCCACCGAGAGCCTTCCCGAGTTGAGTCACCCGATGCGCATCCTCCTTCATCCTTGATCCATTCGAGGGACGTTGCCCCTCACATTCGCCATCTCGGTCTAATTATGATGGCGTCCATTGCGTTCGGTGCCGAGAAGGGGCTTCGCCGCTGGGCGAGCCAACAGTGGCACAGCCGTGAAACTCAGCTTCCGCGGGAGACTTCAACATGCCAGCCGGCGATGAAGTCCAGGGCGCTGGCTCTGATGCGGCGCAGCGCGTCCATGAAACCGAGACGGTTATTCAGGGAGCCGGGCCCGGCGTGGGAGGGGCTCCGCACGCCGCCGCCGATTCTCGCGCGTCCGTGGGCGCCGCGACGCTCGAAGAATTCCAGAGCTCGCTCGTCGAAGTCGGATTGATCGACGAAGCGGATCTCCAATCGTTTGCCGCAGATTCCGCGGAGGGCGTGCTGGGGGTCTCTCGCGCTCTGGTCAAGGCGGGCAAGCTCACTCCCTACCAGGCGGCGGCGATTTACCAGAACAAGAGCCGGGGCCTTTTGGTCGGCAACTACATCATCCTGGGCAAGCTCGGGCAGGGGGGGATGGGCGTCGTCTTCAAGGCGCGGCACCGCCGGCTGGGGCGGGTCGGCGCGCTCAAGCTTCTGCCTCCTTCGTTTGCCGCGATCGTGACGCCGTGATGCGATTTCGCCGCGAGGTCGAGGCCGCCGGCAAGCTCAAGCACCCCAACCTGGTCGCCGCCCAGGACGCCGACGAAGACCGCGGCGTCCATTTCCTGGTCATGGACTACGTCGAAGGTCGCGATCTCGACCGCACCGTCCAAGATCGCGGGCTGATGCCGGTCAACCAGGCCGTCGACTGTCTGATCCAGGCGGCCCGCGGCCTCGAGGCCGCCCACGCCCAGGGGATCATCCACCGCGACATCAAGCCGGGGAATCTGATGCTGGATTCGACCGGCACGGGCCGCGTGCTCGACCTGGGGCTGGCCCGGATCGTCGACGCCGCCAACCCGTACGGCAAGTCCACAAAAGGGCGGCTGACCCAGAGCGGCATGTACATGGGCACCATCGATTACATGGCACCCGAGCAGGCCGAGGACTCGCACCGTGTTGACCATCGCGCCGACATTTACAGCCTGGGCTGCACGCTCTATTACCTGCTGACGGGCAAGGCGCCGTTTGTCGGGGAAACGGTGCTCAAGACGCTCATGGCCCACAGGGAACGTCCCGCGCCGTCGTTGCGCATCGCTCGGCCTGACGTCTCTTCCGCACTCGATGCGGTTTACCTGAAGATGATGGCCAAGAAGCCGGAGGACCGCCCCGCTTCGATGACCAAAGTCGTGGCGCTCTTGCAAGCATCGAAGACTGCTCCCGAGCTCGACAAGAAAACGGGGGCTGCGCCCCCGAAATCCAAGCCCGAGCTGATGGTGTTCGACGCGCAGCCGCTCAAGCGCGCCGGGCCGCCCAGGACCAAAGCCGAGCCGTCGATCTTCGCGCGCCGACAGGAGCCGGAAGGCCTGGCGATTGGTCATGAGCTGAACCTCGAAGACCATGGATTCCGCGGTCACCATCGACCTCGAGGGTGTCCCCCTCAAGACCTCTCTGCGGCTTTTGCTCGCGCAACTCGGTCTTGGCTACATCGTCAAGGAGGGAGGGCTGAGCATCGACTCGGCCGCGGCAGCTCGAAACTTCCGAGCGCTGATGGAGAGCAGAGCACCGGGCAATGACTGAGAGCGGCCCAGAGCGATGTCGGTCAGGCGGTCCCGCCTGGCGTAAGGCTGGAGAGCCTGACCGGCGCCGCGGTGCCCGCAAGCGAAAGACCGGTTAACGATCTTGCCTTTCGTGCAACCGCTTCCCCCGCCGCCACGCAAATCCTCCCACGCCGAGCGCACCGATTCCCAGGAGCACGACGCTCGACGGCTCGGGCACTGACCCGCCGTAGATCGTGAATGCCAGGTCCGAGGGCGGAGTTCCATAATACGTGCTGCCGGGAACAAGATCTGTCAAACCGAGACTGTTGCCGGGGTATTGTCCGCCCGGATTCTGAATCAGAAACTCACTGCCCACGGGCATCCCGTCGTTGGTATAGTCCCAGAGCCAGTTGCCGCCGGCCACCGGTCGAACAACCCACGCAGTCAGCCAGTACGTCCCCGGGCTCAGGACAATATTGAGACCCGTGAAGTTGAGGTTGCCGTTGGCATCCTCGGTGCCGGAATAAATGGGGTCGGTGGTGTCGGAGAAACTGGGCAAGCTCGTCGACTGGATCTGGAAGAAGACTCCCTGGTTCAAGGCCGGGTTCGCCTGCTCGAGCCCGTAGGCCGTCACACCCTGGATGATCCACCCCGGTGACGTGACATTGAAGTCATCGAACGAGAGTGTGCTCCCCGCGGGGAAATCGGTGGGCGGGAAGATCTGGGAGACGGTGGCATAGGGGCTCCCGACGTAAGGCTGATCATAGAGTACTCCGGCGCGAGCCGCTGTGGCTGACCAGCTTGCGAGAACGACCATCGCCGCGATCAGGCGAATCGGGATTGTATCGCTCTTCATCGTTGAATTCTCACTTTCGGAACCAAGTAGGTCAGGCTTTCCAGCCTGACGTCTTGAAGTAGGTCAAGCTTTCCAGCCTGACGTTGCCTTCCGGAATACGCGGGTCGCGCTGTCCAGCCTGACCTACGTGCCGTCAGGCTGGAAAGCCTGACCTACGTCACGCTGAGTGTGTACATCCCATTATTGGTGGAAGTCACGAAGACCAGCCCGCCGCCCAGGGCCGGGAAGTTCTTGGTGCTGAAGTCGCCCGTCAGGGTGCCCAGCACGGTCAAGACCTGGAACGATTCGCCTTGCGAGGGGGTGAAGCCGCCCATCAGACTTACGTTCAGGGTGCCGCCCAGGCTGGCGTTACCGGTAACGGTGAGCTGATCGAACTGGCCCGCACCGGTGCCTGCCAGCTTGATATCCAGGACGCCGGAGCCGGTCTCGGTGTAGCTGCCGTTGACCGTCGCACTTGCCAGATTGACACCTCCGAGTGTGAGGGTACCGGAATTCGTCACGTTCGTAAACAGGGTCACGCCGTTGTCGAGCTCCAGAGTCCCCATGCTTTGAACCTGGACGCTTGCAATCGTGAAGCTGGCGTTCACGTCCAATGCGCCGCCCGCCACCGACAGGGTTTGCACGTTCGTGACCGTCAGGTGCGCGGTCGCGACGGTCCCGCCCGCCACGACCACCGCACTGGTTCCCGTTCCGCCGGTGATGGTCGTCATGCCCGACCATCCGTTGAGCGTGAAGGTGTCGTTGCTCGGCCCGCCCCTCAACTGGGCCGAGGTCACGTTGTCCAGGGCCACCGTGTCAGTGCCGCTGGCCCCGGCGATTGTCAGACTGGTGTCGCTGAGAGTATCGTTCGCGTCGGCGTTGACCTCGATCACGTTCGAGCCGCCTTCTGCCGCATTGAAAGTCACGCCGCCTGTCGGGACCGGATCACCGTTTGTGTAGTCAAGAATGAGCGTGTCGTTGTTGCCCAGGTTGGGTAAGGGCACGTCGCCGTTGGGCTCGTTGTCGACGTCGAGGCCGTGCTGGATCACGATTCCGCCCGCCAGGCTCTCCACGGAACCCGTGAAAATGGGGACATTGTTCAGCAGCACGACGTCGAAGTCGGAGGTGATCGAAGTCCGTCGGATCGTGATCGTGATGTTCCCCGACGTGGGCGAGATCACGAGCGTGCCGGGCAACGCAAACGAGTCGACACCCACCTGCTGGCCTGTGGCCGTCATGCCGCTGAACGTGTTGGACTGGTGCGCCACGAAGATCCTGCTGCCGGCGATGGCAATCCCGAAGGAGTTGCCGATCCCCGTGGTCGGCGGCGGTCCATTCAAAACGTCGGCCGCGCCGGCATCAGGGTCGAATGGCTGCGTATCGACCTGGAAAGCCGGCCCGAATGCACCGCCCTGAACGCTGTACGCGGCAAACACGTCCAGCAAATAATCTCCCCCGGCGTTCTTCTGGCCGTTCTGGTTGCTGTACCAGCTCACCACGACGTCGCCGTTCTGGTCGATCGCGGCGGTCGGAAAGAGCTGGAAGGTTGAGCTCGACGCCGGTGACGCCACGGACGACGTCGTCGTGCTCCAGGCGCCGGTCGAGGCGTTCTGGGTGAGCGTGGCGATCACCACCTCCGAAGAGGGGGCATTCATCGTGCCCGCGCTAGGATCCTCGACCGTCACGACGTACACGATGCCCGGCTGGCTCGGGTCCACGAGGACATCGGGGATCACCGATCCCTGCGTCGAGAACTTCGTCCCGGCGATCGTGCGGCCGCCCGACTGGTCGTTGAATGTGATGTCGCTTGCGCCGGCGCCGAATACCGTCACCGTGCTCCCCTGCTGAACCAGGGCATTGGTCGTGCTGTTGAAAGTGTAAACAGCCATGAGCGTCTGCCCGCTCAAGCCGTCGGGCACGATGCCTTTGTCCGGTGCCAGGCTGAAACCGGGCTGTGAGTGGTAGGCCACGTAGATCGACCCATCAGGCCCGACGGTGATCCCCGCGCCATAGATGTAGCTGGAGGTCGACGACGCGACGATCAGCGGCGTTAACCACGTCTTGCCTTGATTGGTCGAGAGCGAGACCAGGATCTGCGAGCTGCCCGAGGAGCTGAGCTGGCTCCAGACCTCGTACAGGTTATTGCTGCGGTTGCTGCCGGCGGGATTGTCGGCCGCCAGCTCCTGCTGGACGTCGGTGGATCCATTTGCGGGTGCGTCGACGGTGTTCGGGCCGGCGATCAAGGCCCCGGTGCTGGGATCGCGCTCCGTGATCGTGATCCCGCCGGTGGCCGCGTTCAGGTACGACCAGTAGAGATTCCCCTTCTTGTCGTAGATCACGCTGGAATCGCCGCTCGAGGTGGTCGGGAATGGGATCAGCGCGCTCCACGTCGCGCCGCCGTTATTCGAAACTTCGAGACCGTTTTGTGACGCGACGGCGAGGTCGTTCGGGTTGTAGCTGCTGGCCACGATCGCCGGCTGAACGAGGCTCGGACCCCCGGGAATGCTGGGGCCTGAATGGGTCGGCGGCGTCGGCGAGATCGGATTGGCAAGACTCGGCGGGCTCGGCTGAGTCGGCCGCGGGGGAGGGGTCGTGCTCGGTGGCGACGGCGTGAACGAATTGAATCGGGGTGAGCCGATCGCCCCGGGCGCGGAGACGACCCCCGGCAACGCTGAATTGCCCCCCACCAGAGGCAGGGCGTGCGGGTAAGTGGACAGGGCGATCAAGTTCGACCAGAGTGCCTGAACGACATAGGTATGGTTCAACCCCGTCATCGGATCGGTGACGGTGTAGTTCAGCCACTGACCGTTACACAGGTCGCCGATTTCTCCCCCGGTGTTGACGTAAAACCATCCGGTGGCGTAAGGGTCGCTTGTCGCCTCGCCCAGCTCGTGCGAGCCGACCCCGGTCAGAAATTGGAAATAGTTCAGCCCCGAGTTGGCTTGCGCGGCGGCCGATGGAAACGGCATCACGGCATACGCGAACTTGGTGCCGTTCTTGGCATTGGCGTAGAAGTGGTATCCGCCGAAGGATGTCGCGCTGTAAAGGACCTGGTTAGCTCCGGTAAAATCTTGAGCTCCGACCACCACGCCCGGCTGAACCCAGACGAAATAAAGGGTGGTGCCGGCAACGGGTGCCGGCAGCGTCGGGGCACCGCCCCCAGGCCCGGGGGCGATCTGGTTCTGAATCATGTTCTGAACGTTGTTGCCGTCGGTAATACCAAGAGCATTGCGGTCATAGATGACGGGGGTGCCATTGGGAAACTTCAGAAGGGCGCCGGAAAATCCACCACGTCGTGCGGTAGAGCCAGTCCAGGCCCCGAGTCGATCAGCTTCCCGGTGCCGACGCCGTACTCGGCAAGATCGCCCAGGTACTGGCTGCCGCTGAGCGAGTTCAGGTAGGTGTCGAGATCGGTCTCCAGGTTCAGAATGGCCGGATTGACCGAGTCCCAGTAGTTGCCGTAGAAGATTGACACCACCTGCACGTTCTTGAGAATAGAGACCGGGTTGCTGTGGGGTGTGACCAGGACCGCGAGCAGCTCGCGACTTTCGAGCGATTCGGCGTGAAAGGTCAGCGCACGCTTTCGCCGAGCCGACGCCCGATCCCCGCGCGGGGATCGGTTCTGACCGTGCAGCCATCGATGCAGATTCATGGGGATCATGATGAGCCTCAATCGTTGTCATGCGGGCTGGTAACTCGCCGGGTCTTCTCCATTCCTATCGCACCAAGTCGCCAAATCCCCTCATCGGCTTACTTAGGATTATTAACGCCTTAAAAGGCGTTAGCAAGGGTGCACTGCGACAGAGTCGAGTTATCCTCCATTCTTCATTCTTCCTCCATCATTCGTGGGTAACCTTTGGGGGCCGATCCGTCATATGTATGTTGAAAGTCGAAGTCGATTGCGCCTGAGCGACCTGACTTGAGGGACCGGCGCAAAAGACCGTTCGAGGCGGCGCGCCGGGATGGAGGGGAGCCGGTCGATGAGTCAAACGGGCACGATCACGCGGTGCATTCGCGACCTGGAGCGGGGAGAGACCTCGCAGCGGGATGCCGCCGCGCGTGAGCTTTGGGAGTATTTCTTTGCCGATTTGATGTGTTACGCGCGGCGACGTCTTCAGGCCGCGCATGCATCGAGAGGCTCGGCCGACGAAGAGGACGCCGCCGAACGCGCGTTCACGCGGGTCTGCCGCGGCATCGAGCGCGGCCAGCTCAAGCTGGGCAATCGCGTCGATCTGTACAAGGTACTCCGCTGGGCGACCACGCGCGAGGTCATAACCCTGCTCCATCGTGCCAAGCGCGACGCCGCCTGGACCAGCGACCCGCGCATCCTCGGCCAGATTCCCGACTCGGCCATGCCGCCGGAGCTGCTCCTCCTGGCATTCGACGCCTGCCAGCGGCTCCTGGGCCTGCTCGAAAACGACGAGCTGCGGCAGATCGCGATCTGGAAGCTGGCCGGACATACAAACCAGGTGATCGGCACCAAGCTCGCTTGCTCTCTTGCCAGGGTCGAGCGGATCCTCGCTCAGATCCGGGAAACGTGGAGACGAAAGTGGGACGAGGCCGTGCCCGTCGGACCAGCGAAATCCGGGCCACGCCGCACCTCGCGACCCGTCGATGACGCGCTCGAACCCGATCCGATGGGCGATATCGATGCCCTCGATGCCATTCAAATCCTGCACTGCCTGACGGGGTTTGGCAGTTGAAGAGCGGGCCGAGAATCACTTCCGCAGCAAGGCGTCGACTTCGGCCCACAGGCTTTGCCATTCTTTCCGCTCGGGATCGGGAAGCTTCGCCAGGGCCTCGGCCGTGCGGATATTCACCAGGTCGGGGTCGGCCTTCCAGTGCTCGAGGGTTGCTCGTAAGAGCGTTCGATCCTGGGGCGGCCCGGATCGCAACCCCTTCGACCACGACGCCAGGTCGTCCTTGAGCCAATCGTATGCACGCCGGCGCATGCGAGCCTTACCCCGCTCATCGATCGGCGGTTCGTCGCTGCCCTGGCCCGACGCCGCCAGAAGGGCGGCACAGACGGCGTTATAACGATTCTGGATCTTCGCGTCGCCGGCCAGCTTGGGATCGGCCGCGAGCGCCTGCTCGAACAATTCGGTCGACGCGGCAAACCTCCGCTGATGATGGAGCAGGTACGCGAATTCGAGCGCTAGAGCGGGATTCTGGGGCCGAGTGTCGCCGTGGAGGACTGCAGGCAGCCGGGGTGCTAGCACCGACCAGCGCTGGAACATGGCGATCTGTTGCTCGAGATTCTCTCTCCGTTGCGGGATTGTCGTGAGCCCAAGGGCCTTCTTGAGCGCAGCGACCGCGTCCTTGTAGTTGCCCCGCATGCTCAGGGCATCGCCCAGGTTGGCGTGAGCCAGGTAGCTATCGGGGTTGAGCGAGATCGCTGTACGGTACTCGGCGATCGCTTGATCGACCTTGCCCGAAAGCTGCAAGGCGTATCCCAGGTGCACGTGGGCTGGGTCGTAGTCGGAGTCGAGCCGGACGGCCTCGCGATAGTGCTCGATCGCCAGGTCGAGCTTGCCTTGCCTCGTGAGCAGCAGGTCGCCCAGGTTGAGGTGGGGCAGGTTATATCGCGGTCCGAGCCGGATGGCCTCGCGATACGCGTCGATCGCTTCGTCCAGCTTCCCCTGAGCCAGGAAGGCATTGCCGAGGCTGTTGCGAATCGTCGGATCATCCTCATCCAGCCGGATGCCCTCGCGCAGCTCGGCGATGGCGTCGTCCACCTTCCCCTGGTGATGGTAGGTGACGCCGATCAGGTGATGGGCCCCGGCGAACCGCGGCCGCAAGGCGACCGCCGCCATGAGGAACGGCTCGGCCCTTTGATAGTTCGTCTCGCGGTCTCCCAGCGAGGCCGTGACGACCGAGCGCGTGGTTCCGGGCCCCGACCGTTTGCCCCCCAGGAGGGCCAGGCCCAGCTCGACATTGAGCCAGTAATCGCCCGGATACATCTGTTGCGCCCGTTTGAGGACCTCGAGCGCCCGGTCGTGGTCGCCGCGCCGTTCCAGGGCGAAGCCCAGAAGCCACAGGCTGACCGGTCCCTGGTGGCTTTTTTCCCAGTCGAGCGCCAGGCGGCGATAGGCCTCCAGGTCGCGGCGCTCGAGGGCATCGCGGAGTGCGTCGCGCCAGGGATCGGGATCGGCCGCGCGTGCGGCCTGGAGCAGCCGCCGGAATCGGGCCTCACCATCCACATCGTCGGGCTGGGTCCGGCTGCCGCGGACGACGGCCCAGGCATCGAGCGCCGCGGCCGCCGCCTGGGCCACGCTCCTGGGCCGGGCCCCCAGACGTTTGCCGAACGCGACGAAGTCCCCGGTCGTCGACATCAGGTCCAGCCCGAGGGTACCGAATGCCTCCGCGTACGCCGCGTCCGCCTTGGCGTCGGCATCGAGTCCGCCCCGGATCTGCTCCAGCCGCGCCACCAGCTTGCGATCCTGAAGGGCCGCGGCCGTTTGCTGGTCGATCTGTGTCTCCAGCTCGTCGACCCGGCTCCGGATGCTCGCCGCGGGAATTGTCTCCAGGAGCTCGCGCGCGTGCCGTGTCGCCGCCTGAGCGGCCTGCCACTTGCCAAGGTCGCCGTCGGGATCGTCGGCAGCCTGCTTGCGCAACAGCTCAGCCTCGTTGAGAACGAGGTTGACCTTCTCCAGCATGGCCTGGCGCGCATGCACAAGCCAGGCCGCCGCGCTACCGCCAAAGACCACCAGCGCCAGTACGGCGGCAGCCAGCGCCGTCAAGAGCCTCCTCCTCCGCCTTTCGTCCAGGGCGCAGCGCCACCGCCTCGGCCGCCAGTTGATCGGCCAGCCCGCGCCGCTTGGCTTCCTCATCGGCCCGCGCGAGCCTCGACGGCCGCCAGCTCGGCGTCGTGCAGTTTCTCCTGCACGCGCGCCCGGTAAGAAGTCACTCGTTCGGCCAGGACCCGGGCATCGCGCGGCCGGTCCAGCGGGCCGGCCGACAGGCACTCTTTCGCCAGTTCGACCAGCTCCATGTCGGCGCCGCTCTGATCGAGCCGGGAATGCGCTGGCGCCACGTCGCCGCGGGCGGCCTGGCTCTCGATTTCCAGCGCGCTATCGCCTGTGAACGCCGGTTCTCCGGTGAGGACCTCGCACAGGATCGAGCCCAGCGCAAACACATCGGCGCGCTCGTCAAGCACGTCGACCTCGCCTCGGGCCTGCTCCGGTGCCATGTAGGCGGGAGTGCCGATCACGCTGCCGGGCCTCGACAGGTCGCTCTCCGACCAGCATCGTGCCGTGGCGATCCGGGTCCCCTGGATCTCGGTGCCGGCGCCTGGAACCTCGCCGGTCTCCCCGGGATCTGTGAGGACCTTGGCCACCCCCCAGTCCATCACCTGGACCTCGCCGAAGCTTCCGACCATGATGTTCGAGGGCTTGAGGTCGCGGTGGATCACCCCTTTGGCGTGGGCGTAGGCCATGGTCTGGCAGACCGCCTCAAAGATCCCCAGGAATCGTGTCCGGTCATCCTCGGGCGTGCCCCGGGCAGAGAGCAGCTCGGCCAGGGTGAGGCCCTTGATCAGCTTCATCGCAAAGTAGGGCCGGCGGTCGGCGAACGTGCCCAGCTCATACACCGGCACGACGCCTGGGTGCTGGAGCTGGCCGCTGATCTGCGCCTCCTCGATGAAACGGCGGACCATTGTGGGGTTGTCCTGAAATGGCTCGAGCAGGACCTTGACCGCCAGGTCGCGGCCCAGTTCGGTGTCGCGGCCCTTGAGGACAACGCCCATGCCGCCCCGGCCGATCGGACCGAAGATCTCCAGCCGCCCCGCGCGAGCCGCCGGTCCGCTGGCGATTTCCGCGTCGCGCAACCGGACAGCGTGGCAACTTGCCCACCGGCCGGGCCACGGTTGACAGGAGACTCGGCGACTCCAGACCGGCCGACTCGACCATGTCGCCAAGGTTCTCATCAATCGGCGCGGCCGGGTCGGCAATCTGTCCCGCCCGCAGCAGGCAAAGGGGACAGAGCCCCGAGGGCGCGTCGGCCGGCCGCTCTGTGCCGCATCCGCGGCAACGGTTCTGGTCGTCCATCGTCGTTTCCCCCACGCCTGCCCCGTCAGCCAGCCAGGCTGGCTATCAGCTCGGACAGCTCAAGATCGATCTCGGCGGGGTCGGCGACCGTGCGGCTGACCTCCTCACGCAGCACCTCGCGATAGCGAGCCGCAAGCGGTGGGCGGCCGCCTTGACGGCCCCTTCACTCAGTGAAAGGGCGTGGCCAACCTCGCGATAAGTTTCCGCACGATCGTCCCCCTCGAGCATGGGACGGAGCCGGGCGAACAGTTCGGCTCTTCCGGTTCTGGCCGCTTCGCCCTCGAGGCGCGCGAGGACGTGACCGAGGAGGTCGAGCGTCCAGCGGCGCTCGAACAGCCGCTCGGCGGTCAGCTCGTGAGCGGGCTCCCGAACGTACCGTCCCTCGGCCCCGGGCACGTCGATGGGAATCGGCCGCCGGCCGCCGCCGCGCTTGAGTGCGCGGTCGCGGTCGCGCTGGTGGGCCAGGTAGTGGGCACATGCCGCCCGAAGGAACGAGCGAAATCGGCCCCGGCCCGGGTCTGCACAGGCCAGGTCGCTCCGCTCGAGAAGGTCGGCGAAAAATCCCTGGACAAGGTCGCCGGCATCTTCAGGGCCGAAGCCCCGGCGACGAACGAATGCGTACAGGGGATACCAGTAATCACGCGACAGCCCCTCGAGCGCGGCACGCGCCTCGGGGTCGGACGGATTGCTCGCGTGTGCGACGCGACTCCAGCACGTCGTCGGGAATCGGGCCGCCCCTGGACTCTCGAACATGGCGCTGGCTCATCGAAATAAGCGGCCTCTCACTGCCGGTCCACCCAGAAGTCGATCGAGCGACCGTTGGTATGAACGATCATTTACCCGTCTCGCGGACGTACTTGTGGCAGTTCACGCAGTTGATCGTCAGGCGGACATATGCAAGCGTCGCCCCGTCGATGTTCTTCTCCTTGGCCTTCTTGACCATCTCGTCGGCGACGCGCTGAAACTCGGTGGTGAAGACGAGATAGTCGGTGGCGTTGGGGATGGTCGGGACCTCCCACTCGGCGGCCTCACTGAGCCGTTTGAGCGCCTTGGCGTTCGTGGTGATCGCCTCGTAGTCCTCGCGCGTCAGGCCCTCGAGCACCTTCTTGGAATACTCAAGCTTGAGCCGCATGAATTCCGCCCGCGAGGGGGGACGCTTGGGATTCTCCTGGGCGGCCAGGGCAACCGCGGCGACCGCGATTCCGGCCACGCCGAGCACGATGCGTCTCATCGCCATCACGTTCATCGTCATCGTTGGTCTCCTTGAGGTCCTCGTCAGATTCGGCCAGAACCATCTTGCTCTTTTTGATCGCCCATGTCTATCATTCAGGTGAAGCTGACTCGCTCAAGACGGGTGAGGAGGCAGTGGCTAAGGCGGCCCCAATCTGCGTCCGGCGCAGTGATGGGGTTTTTTTGTGCGCGCCGGTTGGAGAGACATCAGCCCAGAGACAGAAGGAGCCCTCCCATGAACCCCAACCCGAGTCAAGTCATCGTCACGCCCGACGACTGCCCCCAGGCCACCGTCCATGGCTTCTGCGCCCACCATCGGGTTTTTCCCGAGGTCCACGGCGGCGGCGAATCGGCTGAAGACGCCGCCGCACGGCTGGAGGAGCTGTTGTGCCGCACCCTCGACAATGCCCCGAGCGACTGGCGCCGGGAGATGATCCTGGCGGCCATTGAAGACGTCCGGGCGTTCGCCGCACGCGCCCGCTAGAGGATCTGCAAACGGACCCCTCAGCCCGACTGTCGCCCATGGCGCTAGAGGAACTGGACATGAGCGATCCGACTGTTCGGTCCCGGGGCCAGGCCCCGTCGCGCCGATCCGGGCCCCGACTCCCCTTGGACGCGATCTTCGAGCCGGGCGCCGTCGCGGTGATCGGCGCGACCGAGAAAACAGGGAGCGTCGGCCGCTCGGTCCTCTGGAATCTGATCAGCAGCCCGTTCGGAGGGACCGTCTACCCCGTCAATCCGCACCGGCCCAATGTGTTGGGGGTCCGGGCCTATCCCACGGTCGCGGCGGTGCCCGAACCGGTTGACCTCGCCATCGTGGTGACTCCCGCTCCCACGGTCCCCCGCGTGATCGCCGAGTGCGTGGACGCCGGCGTCAAGGGGGCAATCATCATCTCGGCCGGGTTCAAGGAGATCGGTCCGGAGGGGGCCGCGCTCGAGCGCCAGGTGCTGGAAGCCGCGCGGCGCGGGCGGATGCGCCTGATCGGGCCCAACTGCCTGGGAGTCATGCGGCCCGGTATTGGACTGAATGCCACATTCGCCACCCAGATCGCACGGCCGGGGGCGGTCGGCTTCCTGAGCCAGAGCGGCGCCCTGTGCACCGCGATTCTCGATTGGAGCCTGCGGGTCAATGTCGGCTTCAGCGCGTTCGTCTCGGTCGGCTCGATGCTCGACGTGGGCTGGGGCGACCTGATTGACTACCTCGGCGATGATCCCGGCACCAAGTGCATCGTCGTGTACATGGAGTCGATCGGCGACGCGCGGTCGTTCCTGTCGGCCTCGCGCGAGGTGGCGCTTGCCAAGCCGATCATCGTGATCAAGGCGGGCCGCACCGAGGCAGCGGCCAAGGCGGCGGCGTCGCACACCGGCTCCCTGGCCGGCAGCGATGAGGTCCTGGACGCCGCGTTCCGCCGCGTCGGTGTGCTGCGCGTCAACTCGATCTCGCAGGTCTTCGACATGGCCGATGTCCTGGCCAAGCAACCCAGGCCCCGCGGCCCCAAGCTGGCCATCGTGACCAACGCAGGCGGGCCCGGCGTCTTGGCCACCGACGCCTTGATCGAGAACCACGGTGAGCTGGCCACGCTTTCGGCCCAGTCCGTCGAGGCACTCAATAGCTCGCTCCCGGCCGCCTGGAGCCACAACAACCCGATCGACATCCTGGGTGACGCCGACGCCCAGCGGTATGCTCGCACGCTGGCGATCGCGGCCCAGGACCCTTCGATCGACGGCCTCCTCGTGATCTTGACTCCCCAGGCGATGAGCGACCCGACCGCGACGGCTCGCGAGCTTCAGGCGTACGCCAAGGTCCCCGGCAAGCCCGTGCTCGCAAGCTGGATGGGTGGCGCGGCCGTCGAGCCCGGCGAGCAGATCCTCGACCACGCGAGCATCCCCACCTTCGCTTATCCCGATGCCGCCGCGCAGATCTTCACCTTGATGTGGCGGTCGTATGACAACCTTCAGTCTCTGTACGAGACCCCGAGCCTCCCCTCCGGCGGCACCGCGGACAGCACCGCGCGCGAGGCAGCCGCGGCGATCGTCGCAGCCGCGCGGCAAGACGGGCGCACCGTTCTGACCGAGTTCGAATCGAAGCGGATCGTGGCGGCCTATGGGATCCCGACCGTGGAGACCCGCGTCGCCCTTACCGAAGACGAGGCCGCCCTAGCCGCGCAGTCCATCGGGTTTCCGGTCGCCCTCAAGCTGCATTCCCTCACGATCACCCACAAGACCGACGTGGGCGGCGTGCAGCTCAATCTCTCCGATGCCGACGCCGTCCGCGCTGCGTATCGCGCCATCGAGAGTGCAGTTGCAAAGCGCGCCAGGCCGCGCAGTTCCAGGGGGTCAGCGTACAGCCGATGGTCACGCTCGAAGGTTATGAGCTGATCGTCGGCAGCAGCGTCGACCCCCAGTTCGGCCCGGTGCTTCTCTTCGGCGCGGGAGGCCAACTGGTCGAAGTCCTCAAGGATCGCGCGCTGGGCCTGCCGCCCTTGAACACCACGCTGGCCCGGCGGATGATGGAGCGAACCAAGCTCTTCACCGCCCTCAAAGGGGTGCGCGGCCGCCGGCCGGTCGACCTGGCTGCGCTCGAGCAGCTTCTGGTCCGCTTCAGCCATCTGGTTGTCGAGCTGCGCGGCATCAAGGAGATCGACATCAACCCCTTGCTCGCCTCGCCGGACCGGCTGCTGGCCCTGGACGCGCGGGTGATCGTTTATCCTCGGAACATCGACGACGCGGCGATTCCCCGGCTCGCCATCCGCCCGTATCCGACGCGGTACGTCATCCCCTGGACCGCCAGGGACGGCTCCCAGCTCATCCTCCGGCCCATCTGCCCCGAGGACGAGCCGCTCTTGGTCGCGTTCCACGCCACCCTCTCCGAGCGGACTATCGAGCTCCGCTACTTCCACGCGATGAAGCTGAGCACGCGAGTGGCCCACGAGCGCCTGACCCGGATCTGCTTCATCGACTACGACCGGGAGATGGCCCTCGTGGCTGACTGCAAGAACGCCGTGACCGGCGATCATGAGATCCTCGGCGTGGGCCGGCTGTGCAAGATCCGGGGGACCGACGAGGCCGAGTTCTCGCTTGTGGTCAGCGACCGCTTCCAGAGGCAGGGGCTGGGTACCGAGCTCTTGAGCCGCCTCCTCCAGATTGGCCGTGACGAGAAGATCGCCCGCATCGTCGGCGTGATCCGCCCCGGCAACGGCGCGATGACGCAGATCTGCCAGGCGCTCGGCTTCCGGATGGCGCACCGCATGGACGACTCGGTGATCCAGGCCGAGATCGACCTTTGAACGGGGCTGCGACGACGTGCCCTGTCCTCGATTTCGAAGAGGATCGCGTGATGGCTGAGCGAAGAGGAGATGCCGTGAAGAATGGGCCGGAGGGACCGCGGCTGCCGGCCGTCCGCCCGCCCTTCCTCTGGTATCTTATGCTCATGCTCATCCTGCTCTGGATCTGGCAGGATGCGCTGCGTCAGGTGTCCCTCTCCACGATCCCCTACAGCGAGTTCAAGGCGCGGCTGGCACGGGGCGAGGTCTCCGAGTGCACCGTCGAGCAGGATGAGATCACCGGCAAGGCGACACCGAAGCCCGGGGCGCCCGCGGTGCCGGGAGGCAAGGCGAAGGCCGGCACGGACGCGCCCTTTCAGTTCCGGAGCGTCCGCATCGAAGATCCCAAGCTCGTCGAGGACCTCCAGAAAGCGGGCGTCGAATACAAGGGCGTGCGCCCGGGGATCCTGTCGAATTTCCTCTGGGCCTGGCTGCTGCCAATCGCCGCCTTGACCTTGCTCTGGTGGGTGGTGACCCGCCGGATCGGGACCATGGGGGAGAGCGTCCTGGGCTTCGCCAAGAGCCGGGCGCGGCTGGTCGCCGAGAAGTCGACCGGCGTGACCTTCGATGACGTCGCTGGCTGCGACGAGGCCAAGGCCGAGGTCGTCGAGATCGTCGACTTCCTCCGCCACGCCGAGCGGTACCAGGCGCTCGGCGCCAAGATCCCCAAGGGGATCCTGCTGCTCGGGCCGCCCGGGACGGGCAAGACCCTCCTGGCGCGCGCGGTCGCCGGCGAAGCCAAGGTCCCATTCTTCGAGCTGAGCGGCAGCGAGTTCGTCGAGATGTTCGTCGGCGTCGGGGCCGCCCGGGTCCGCGATCTGTTCCAGCAGGCCAAGGCCCAGGCCCCCTGCCTGGTCTTCATCGACGAGCTCGACGCCATCGGCGGCCAGCGCGGCGTCCACCTGGGAACCGTCAACGACGAGCGCGAGCAGACCCTCAACCAGTTGCTCGTCGAGATGGACGGCTTCGAGCCCAACTCGGGCGTGATCCTCCTGGCCGCGACCAACCGGCCCGAGGTGCTCGATCGCGCCTTGCTCCGCCCCGGGCGGTTCGATCGTCAGGTGATCATCGACTCGCCCGACCTCGACGGCCGCGAGGCGATCCTCAAGATCCACGTCCGCGATAAGCCCCTGGCACCCGATGTCGACCTCCACAGGGTGGCCCAGGCCACGCCAGGGTTCTCGGGAGCCGACCTGGCCAACGCCGTCAACGAAGCCGCCCTCCTGGCCGCACGACGAAGGTCGGCGACGATCACCCAGCACGACGTCGAAGACGCCGTCGAAAAGGTCGTCGCCGGCCCCGAGCGCAAGAGCCGCCGCCTGGTCGAGAAGGAGAAGCGCCGGGTCGCTTACCACGAGTGCGGCCACGCCCTGGTTTCCGCCTACTGCGAGCATGCCGACCCCGTCCACAAGATCAGCATCGTCGCCCGCGGCCGCGCAGCGCTCGGCTACACCCTCCAGCTCCCCACCGGCGACCAGTTCCTGCTCAGTCGCTCGGATCTCATCGATCGAATCCGCGGCCTCCTGGGCGGGCGTGCCGCCGAAGAGCTCGTCTTCGGCGAGGTGACAACCGGCGCCGAAAACGACCTCGAGCACGCGACGGCACTCGCTCGTCAGATGATCGGCCTGTACGGCATGAGCGAATCGATCGGCCTGGCACACGTCGGGCAGAAGCAGAATCCATTCCTGCCCGCGCTTCAGGATGGCACGATCCAGCGGGACTGCAGCGAGCAGACGGCCAGCGCGATCGATCAGGAAGTCAAGAAAATTTTATCCGATGCCTATGAAACGGCGAAGGCGATCCTGTCGTCGCATCGTGATGAGCTCGAGCGCGTCGCCGAGGAGCTTCTCACGCGTGAGACCCTCGACGAGCAGACCTTCAATGCCCTTCTGGGCAGGCAGGCGCCGGCCTCCTCGATTGCCCCGTCGCGCCCGCCGGGCCTGGTCGATCGACCACAGATTTCAGGTCATTTTCAGGATCCGCAAGAAAAATCGCCTGAGTCTTGACACGGGGGAGTAAGGTCAGTAGGCTGTATTTCGTAAGGCTGCTCGTGATGGGTAGCTTGACTGGCTATGGTGGCCCCGCCGTGCGAGTGTGCATGGACGGGGTTTTTTTACGCCTTGACCCGTCTGACGACCGGACGCTCGGAATCATCCGCCTCCGGATGACTCCGCCTCCGCGGTAACGACTGCCGCTCGCAAAGGTGCCCAGAGGGTTTCGTTTCCCTCGGGTTTCCTGGAGATTGCGGCATGTCCCCTTTCTTCACCAACTGCCCGGCGAGCCAACGGGACCTCCCCGGTCCGGGCGGCGATCCCGCATCCGTGAATATTGCCCTCAGGGCCAGAGGCCCTGCGGCGGAGCTCCCCTGCGCCCCGATCAGGGGCACTCGCCGGGATCGTGCGGAATGCCGCAAACAGACGGCCCGGGGACGGCGCCCGCCCCGCGCAAGCGGGTAACAGACCTCAGGCGGATTGTTTCACGTTTCGTGTGTGAGTCATCCAGTTGCAAAGGAGAAAGCCATGGCAGAGCTCAAAGAAGCACCCAAGCCCAAGGCACAGAACGGTCCGGGACAGGCCAAGGACATCGCGCCCGCCACGTCGGCGACGCCCTTCCTGGCGACCAGCCCGCTCGCGTTCATGCGCCGATTCGCTGCGGAGATGGACCGGATGTTCGACGACTTCGGTCTGGGGACGCGGATGCACATCCCCCGGTTGGTCTCTCGCGGCCACGAGCTGTTCCGGCGCGAGACCGGGCTGGTACCGGCCGACTGGTCGCCGCACGTCAACGTCATCCAGCGCGAGGGCCAGTTCGTGGTCCGCGCCGACCTGCCCGGACTGAGCAAGGACGACGTGAAGGTCGAGGTCATGGACGACATGCTCACGATCCAGGGCGAGCGCAAGCACGAGGAAAAGCAGGAGCGCGAGGGGTATTGCTACAGTGAATGCTCCTACGGCTCGTTCTACCGCGCGATCCCGCTGCCGGAGGGTGCCGACCTTGCGAAGGCCGCCGCAGACTTCCGCAACGGGGTCCTGGAAATCACCGTGCCGACCGCGCCGCCGCGTCCCGAGCAGAAGGCCCGGCGAGTCGAGGTGCGGGAAGGCAAGTAGCGTCCTCAACCTGAAGCGAACCGGGCGGCAGAGGGCCCTAGCGGCCCATGCCGCCCGGCCGATATCGGATTGAAAGAGGATACCATGTTGAAACGATTCCAAAACCGTGCCGAGGCGGGACGAGAGCTCGCCCTCAAGCTGGCCGAGTACGCCGGGAGACCGGACGTGCTGGTGCTGGCCCTGCCGCGCGGCGGCGTCCCCGTGGGCTATGAAGTCGCCCGGGCTCTCGGCGCGCCGCTCGATGTTTTCGTTGTCCGCAAGCTGGGCGTGCCGGGCGCGAAGAGCTGGCCATGGGCGCCGTCGCCTCGGGCGGCGCCTGGGTGCTCAACGACGACGTGGTCCGCCCGCTGAGAATTCCCGCCGATTCGATCCGCGCCGTCGCCGCGCGGGAGCTCAAGGAGCTCGCGCGCCGCGAGCAGCTCTATCGCGACGATCGCCCGGCGCCCGAGGTGCGCGGCCGCACCGTGATCCTGGTGGATGACGGGCTGGCGACCGGGTCGACGATGCGGGCCGCCGTCGCCGCCCTCCGCCGGCTGGAGCCCGACCGGATCGTCGTCGCCGTGCCCACCGCGGCGCCTTCGACCTGCGCTGAGCTTGGCCGGGAAGCCGACGAGTGCGTCGCGTGCATCACGCCCGACCCGTTCTACGCCGTTGGAGTCTGGTACGAGGATTTCTCCCAGACCAGCGACGACGAGGTCCGTGAACTCCTGGAGCGCGCCGGCCTCCCGATGACGGCCGCAGCCGGAGAATGATGAGGAGCACCCGCCATGAACGCCGAGACCGCAGTCGACCTGTCGGACGATCTTTTGATCAAGGGCATTCGTAAGGCGGCCCGCCCTTTGCGGGGCGCTGCCGACGACCATGACTCCCTTCTGCAACTGGTGGGCGATGCCCGCTTCGTGTTGATCGGGGAGGCCTCGCACGGCACGCACGAGTTCTACCGGGAGCGCGCCCAGATCACCAAGCGGCTGATCCGCGAGCTGGGGTTCACGGCGGTGGCCGTCGAGGCCGACTGGCCGGACGCCTACCGCGTCAATCGCTACGCCCGCGGCGGCGGCGACGACGCCGACGCGACCGACGCGCTCGCCGGATTCCGCCGGTTCCCCGCCTGGATGTGGCGCAATGCCGACGTCCTCGACTTCATCGGCTGGCTCCGCGCCCACAACGACGAGACCGGCCCGGGACGACCGAAGGTCGGCTTCTACGGCCTTGACCTGTACAGCCTGCACGCTTCGATGGCGGCCGTGATCGCTTACCTCGAAAAGGTCGACCCTGACGCGGCAAACCGCGCCCGGCGCCGCTACGCTTGCTTCGACTTCTATGGCGATGACCCGCAAACGTACGGCTTTGCCACCACGCTCGAACTGGGCCACACCTGCGAGAACGAGGTGGTCACCCAGCTCGTCGACCTCCGACGCTCCGCTGCCGAGTACGCCCTGCGCGACGGCCGGATCGCCGAGGACGACTACTTTTACGCCGAGCAGAACGCCGCGGCTGGTCAAGGACGCCGAGCAATACTACCGCACGATGTACCGGGGCGAAGTGTCCTCGTGGAACCTGCGCGACCGGCACATGGCCGAGACGCTCGAGGGACTGGTCGACTACCTGGGCCAGAGCGGCGGCGCCACCAAGGTTGTGGTGTGGGCGCACAACTCCCACCTGGGCGACGCGCGTGCTACCCAGATGGGGGCCCGCGGTGAGTGGAACGTCGGCCAGCTCGTGCGCGAGCGCCACGGCAAGAGTGCGATCTCGGTCGGGTTCACCACGTACGACGGCACGGTGACCGCCGCGTCGAACTGGGACGCACCCGCCGAGCGGAAACGCGTGCGGCCGGCTCTCTTGGGCAGCTACGAGGCGCTCTTCCACACAGCCGGCCCGCCCCGGTTCCTCTTGTGCCTGCGCGGCGACGACCGGCTGGCAGGCCTGCACGAGCCGCGGTTGGAGCGGGCCATCGGCGTGATCTACCGGCCCGAGACCGAACGAGCCAGCCACTACTTCCGCGCGAGCCTGCCATCCCAGTTCGACGCCGTGCTCCACTTCGACCGGACGCGGGCCGTCGAGCCTCTGGAGCGCACCGGCCAGTGGGAGGCGGGCGAGGTTCCCGAGACGTTCCCGACGGGGATTTGAACCGGGATGGTGTATCGGTATGCGAGGGCCGTGGCCCCAGAGAATGAAAGGAGATCGGACATGACAAATACCAGCACCAAACCACGCGAGCGCTCGGTGGAGATCCCGGCCGGCCGAAGGCTGGTCTGCGGGCTCTTGAGCCTGCCGCGCCAGGCCACGGGGGTGGTCGCCTTCGCGCATGGGAGCGGCAGCGGCCGGTTCAGCCCGCGCAACCAGTTCGTCGCTCAATCACTCGTGGACGCCGGGCTGGCGACTCTCTTGATCGACCTGCTCGAGGAGGACGAGGCGCAAGACAGACGGAAGGTCTTCGACATCGAGCTGCTCGCTGAGCGGCTCCAGCACGCGGCCGCCTGGCTGGGAGCGGATCCCGAGACGCAGGGCCTCGAAGTCGGGTACTTCGGCGCCAGCACCGGCGCTGCGGCGGCCCTGGTCGCTGCGGCCCGCGGGCCCGAGCGGATCGGAGCGGTCGTCTCTCGCGGCGGCAGGCCCGACCTCGCCTGGGACGACCTGCCCGGCGTCACTGCGCCCACTCTCTTGATCGTCGGCGGCCGCGACGAGGATGTGCTCGAGCTCAACCGGCGGGCCCTGACCCTGTTGCGCTGCCCCAAGGAACTGGTCGTTATCCCCGGCGCCACCCACCTGTTCCCCGAGCCCGGCACCCTCGAGGAGGTCGCCCGCCTCGCGACCGCGTGGTTCAAGCGGCATCTGGGCTCCGATCTTCCGGCTCCGCGGTGATTGATTGACTTTCAACCAAAGAGGAATACTCCGATGCAATCCTTCCGGACGATTCTGTTCGCGGCCGACTTCTCGCAGAACTCGCACGACGCCTTTCGCCTGGCCTGCTCGCTTGCCGCCGACTCGAATACCCGGATCGTCGTCCTCCATGTCGACGCTCCGACTCTCGTCGGAGAGGAGCCCGTGCACTTCGGCCCGGCATCCGGCCAGGCCCCTGCCGCTGGACATGTGCCAGACCGGGTCGAAGCCATCAAGGAGAGGCTGCGCCAGCTTTACGCCCCCGACCGGCCCATCGACGTGGAGTACCGTGTGGAGGATGGAGACGCTGCCTCCGCAATCCTTCGCCTGGCCGTCCAGGTCGGCGCCAACCTGATCGCGATGGGTACCCACGGGCGCAGAGGCCTGGACCGGTTGATGGCCGGCAGTGTGGCCACCGCGGTCCTTCGCGGGGCCGACTGCCCCGTCCTGGCGCTGCGTGCCGTTCCCGGTGCCTTGAAGCCCGGGGAAATCCACGCCATCCTTCATCCGACGGACTTCTCGCAGAGCTCCGAGAGCGCCGCACTCGTGGCACGCTCGCTTGCCCGCGAGCTGGGGACCCGCCTTATCATCCTCCACGTCGGCCCCGTCCAGGCACTCGTGGACGGAACGGTCGCGGCGGAGGTCGACCCGCGGTTCTACCGGGATGCACTTGAAGATGTGCGCAAACGCCTCGACGGACCGGACCTCAAGTACCAGGTGGAGATCCGGCTGAGCCTCGGACGTGACCGTGAGGAGATCCTCCAGGTTGCCCACGAGGTTGGCTGTGGACTGATCGTGATGGGTACACACGGGCGAACCGGATTGGGCCGGCTCTTGATGGGAAGCGTGGCCGAGTCGGTCATGACCAGGGCGAGCTGCCCGGTGTTGATTGTGAAACCGCAGCATCAAGTGCCGGCATCGACCCCCGAGCGACCGGCGGGCAAAACTGTGACCGTGATTTAAGGACCGCAACCCGGAATTCACCGGGAACGAACCACCACATGGAGATAAACCGATGAGTTTGACAGCGATCGGGCCGATTGAAAGCACCGTCCATACCACCAACGTCTGGCTCAAAGAACTGATGGAGGAACTGGGCTGGGACGATCGTCAGCGGGCGTACCACGCTCTGGCAGCGGTCCTCCACACCCTGCGCGACCGGTTGACCGCTGCCGAAGCCGCCGACCTGGGCGCCCAGCTCCCGATGTTGATCCGCGGCCTGTACTACGAGGGATGGACTCCGAACGGGAAACCCGTCCGGGATCGCAAGCGGGAAGAATTCCTGGCCCATATCGCCGCCGCTTTCCGCGGCCAGCCTGCGATTTACCCCGAGGGTGTTGCGTGGGCCGTCTTCAAGGTTCTCGGCAGGCGCGTTTCTGCGGGCGAGATCCGGGACATCAAGCACGTGCTTCCCGCCCAGATCCGCTCGCTCTGGCCAGAAGGCGAGGTGGAACATGCTCAATCGCATCGATGAAACCGAAGATCTGTCGACGAGAGCTGTCATGCAGCCGTTCCGAACCATTCTGTTTGCGGCCGACTTCTCCGAGAGCTCGGTGCAGGCTTTTCGGATGGCGTGTGCCCTTGCCGTCGAGAACAAAACGCGCCTGGTCCTGCTCCACGTCATCGAGCCAAACCTGGTCGCGGCGGAGCCGGCCTACACCGGCGAACCGACCGTCCCGTGCTTTGCCGCGCAGCGAGACGCGAGCAATCACGAAACGCTGAGCCGGAAAATGCGGGAGGTCTACGTCCCGGGCCGCCCGCTCGAATTGGTTTACCGTACGACCGAGGGAGCAGCCGCGACGGAGATCATCCGCATGGCCGGCGAGATCGGGGCTGACCTGATCGTGATGGGTACCCACGGCCGCACGGGCATTCGCTGGCTGCTGGCCGGCAGCGTGGCCATCGCCGTCCTGCGCGGAGCCCATTGCCCGATCCTGGCCCTGCACGCTCACGAACTTGCGCACGCCGGAGGACGCACGCTTGATCCTCCACCCTACCGACTTCTCGGACGGTTCCGAGGCCGCAGCCCAGGTGGCACGTTCGCTCGCCCGGGATCAGGGCGCTCGGCTCGTCGTCGCTCACATCGCCCCGCTCAAGGTCCTCATGGACGGCACGGTGGCGGTCGAGATGGACCCGCGGTACTATCGAGATGCCCTTGAGGCCGTGCGCAGCCGGCTCGATGGCCCGGACCTCAAGTACCCCGTCGAGACCCGGCTTGCCCACGGTTTCGAGGCGGAAGGGATCCTGATGATGGCAGAGGAGATTGGGTGCGACCTGATCGTGATGGGGACCCACGGGCGCACCGGGCTGACCCGGTACTTGCTGGGAAGCGTGGCCGAGTCTGTCCTGCCCAAGGCTGCCTGCCCCGTCATGGTTGTGAAAGCTTCCCGGCAGGTTGTGGCACCGGCCCAAGACCGGCCGGTCGCTGAAGTGGCCAACGTCACTTGATAAGAAGACCCCTGTAAAGGACGAGGAACAAAGGACAAGGGACAAAATGGAAGGCGAGGACATTTCGACTCGACTGTCGCACCTGGCGTTCACCCAGGGCTTCGTCGGGGAGCAAATGGACCACCTCGCCGCGCTGACGACGCCGATTCACTGGGAATCGGACGCGATCATCTTCCGGGAGGGCGAGGTCGGGAGTGCCCTGTACATCGTCGAGGATGGGCGAGTCGCGATCGAGCTCGTGCTTCCCGGCCGCGGGCGGACGACGATCCTGACCGTGGGCAAGGACCAGATCTTTAGCTGGTCGAGCGTGTTCTATGACCGGCCCAAGACGACGTCGGCCCGCGCCGTCGTGCGGACCGCGGCGCTGGCGATGGACGGGCCGGCGCTGCGCGCCCTCTGCGACGCCGACCCGCAACTCGGGTACGTGCTCACCCGCCGGCTCCTGGAAACGGTCTCCGAGCGGCTCAAGGCCACGCGCATCCAGTTGCTCGACCTGTTCGCCCACCCCGCGAACACGCACACGGCTCTCGATGGAGGAACGCCCTGATGGCGTGCAACCCGGAACCGGCACCGGACCGTGCGGCCGCGGTGATCGGCAAGCCCGACCTGGGTCGGCTGATCGACCGGCTCTGGCAAGAGGGGTATACCGTCATCGGGCCGAGGATCGCCCAGGAGACGATCGTGCTCGACGAGCTGCGGTCGCTGGACCAGCTCCCCATCGGATGGACCGATGAGCAAGATGGGGGGACATACCGGCTCAAGCGCCGCGGCGACAACGCGTATTTCGGTTACGCCGTCGGGCCCCATTCCTGGAAGAAGTACCTGTTCCCAGCCCGCCTCACGCTATACTCGATCAGGAAAGGGGGCGAGTCGTTCACGGTCGTGCCCAGCCCCGAGCCGGTCCCGCGGTTCGCGTTCCTGGGCGTGCGGTCGTGCGACCTGCACGCGATCGAGGTGCAGGACCGGACCTTCCTGCGTGGGAACTTCGTCGATCCGCACTACAAGGCGCGGCGTGAACAGGCGCTCTTGATCGCGGTGAACTGCGGTACTGCGGCATCCACGTGCTTCTGCACCAGCATGAACACCGGCCCGAAGGCCGAGCAGGGGTTCGACCTGGCGCTCACCGAGCTGGCCGGGGTGTTCCTCGTCGAGATCGGGACCGACCGCGGCCGCGCTCTTCTGGAAGGTCTTCCAGCCCGGGAGGCGACGGCCGAGGATCGCGACCTTGCCGAGGGCGCCGTCCGTCAGGCGGCCGCGCAGATCACCCGCCGGCTCGACGCGTCGGACATGCCGCGGCTCCTGTACGAAAACCTCGAGCATCCCCGCTGGGACGACGTCGCCGGGCGCTGCCTGTCGTGCACCAACTGCACGATGGTCTGCCCGACGTGCTTCTGCCACTCGGTTGACGACGTCCCCGACCTTCTCGGCCAGGGCAGCGAGCGGGTCCGCCAGTGGGAGTCCTGCTTCAACCCGGAGTTCAGCCACGTGGCCGGCGGCAACACGCGCCGGAGATCCGCGCGATACCGCCAGTGGCTGACTCACAAGCTCGCCTCGTGGATCGACCAGTTCGGCGTCTCCGGTTGTGTCGGCTGCGGCCGCTGCATCACCTGGTGCCCGGTGGGCATCGACTTGACCGAGGAAGTCGCTGCCATCCGGGGGAGGGCTGAGGCTTGATCCCAACTGCCGCAACCGGGGCCAGGGGGATCGATCCGCGGGACGACCCGTATTTTCCTCACATGGCCGTGGTCCGCTCTATCGAGCCGGAAGCTCCCCGCGTGGCGACGTTCGTGGTCGAATTCCTCGAGCCCGATCGTAACCCCGCATTTGCCTGCCGGCCGGGCCAGTTCAACATGATCTACGTGCCGGGTGTCGGCGAGGTTGCGATCTCGATCTCCGGCGCCCCGACATGAGCGAGGGGCTGCGGCATACCATCCGGTTCGTGGGCCGGGTCACCGACGCCCTGGGCGCCATGAAGCCAGGCGCGGTCCTCGGTCTGCGCGGGCCGTATGGGAGCCCCTGGCCGATCGACTCGAGCGCGGGCCGCGACGTCGTGCTGGTCGCCGGAGGACTCGGAATGGCGCCCCTCCGTCCGGCCGTCAAGGCGCTTCTGGCCGCTCGCGATCGGTTTGGCCGCCTGACCCTGATCTACGGTTCGCGGCATCCCGCCGATCTCCTCTTCACCAAGGAGTACGACGATTGGCAGAATCAGGGGCTGGACCTGGTCGTCACGGTCGATCGCGCAACGGCCGACTGGCGCGGCCACGTGGGCGTGGTACCCGTCCTGTTCCGGACGCTGGATCTCGATCCAGCCCGGACAGCGGTGATGACCTGCGGCCCGGACATCATGATGCGGTACACGATCGGCGAGGCCCTCGGCCGGGGCATCGCCGACTCGGATATTTACGTCTCCCTCGAGCGGAACATGCAGTGTGCCGTCGGCCTGTGCGGCCACTGCCAGCTTGGCCCCGAGTTCCTGTGCATGGACGGGCCGGTGTTCTCCTACCGCAAGGTTGCCCGCTTCCTCGGCAAGGAACACTTTTGAGGATGAGGACCATTACGCCATGCTGCCGCTTCCGCTCCTCGATCCGCCAAAGCCGCAGAACCTGCCCAGACCCAGGATGGGCGTCTTCAAGTTCGCCTCGTGCGACGGTTGCCAGCTCTCGCTGCTCGACTGCGAGGACGAGCTTCTGGCGATAGCCGATCGCGTGGAGATCGCCTTTTTCCGCGAAGTAACCCGCCGGCCGCTCGAGGGATCGTTCGACATTGCGCTGGTCGAGGGCTCGGTCTCGGTGCCCGAGCAGGAGGAGGCGATCCGCGACATCCGCCGCCGCAGCCGGATCCTCATCTGTCTGGGTGCCTGCGCATCGCACGGCGGCATCCAGGCGCTGCGCAATTTCGGCCCGCCCGGCGCGGCCCTGGCGGTCGTGTACGCGACCCCGCAAACCATCGAGACGCTCGATCATTCGCGGCCGGCCAGCGCCTACGTCCGAGTGGATCTGGAGCTGCCCGGCTGCCCGATCAACAAGCACCAGCTTCTCAATGTCCTGGCGCAGATGCTGGCCGGCAGCCGACCCCGCGTCAATCGGCATGCCCTCTGCCTGGACTGCAAGCGCCAGGGGCTGGTCTGCGTTCTGGTCGCTCACGGCACCCCGTGCATGGGCCCGGTAACGTCCACCGGCTGCGGCGTGCTTTGCCCGAGCTACGACCGTCCCTGCTTCAGTTGCTTCGGGCCCGCACGAGAGCCCAACGCGGTCTCGCTGGCAAACCGGTTCGCGCAGCTCGGATTCGCCCCGGACGAAATCCACCGCCTCTTCCTGACGTTCTACGCGACTGCCCCGGAATTCGAAAAGGTGAGCCACGCTCATGACGTCCGAGTCATCTGAAGACACGGGAAATCGAGCCGAGCGGACGATCCACGTGAGCGCGCTTGCGCGGGTCGAGGGCGAGGGCGCGCTTACGGTGCGGCTCGCGGGGGGCCGGGTGGAGGACGTGCAGCTCCGGATCTTCGAGGCGCCCCGTTTCTTCGAATCCTTCCTGCGGGGCCGCTCGATGAGCGAGGCGCCCGACATTACTGCGCGGGTCTGCGGCATCTGCCCGGTCGCCTACCAGATGAGTGCCTGCCACGCGATCGAGGCAGCGCTCGGCCTGGAGGTCGGCGAGCCGTGGCGATCGCTGCGCCGATTGCTTTATTGCGGCGAGTGGATCGAGAGCCACTCGCTCCACATCGTCTTCCTGCACGCTCCCGACTTCCTCGGCTACGAGAGCGCGATCGCGATGGCCAAGGACCGGCCCGAATACGCCGGCCGCGTACAGGAGTCGTTGCAGTTGAAGAAGGCAGGCAACGCCATCGTACGGCTCCTGGGCGGCCGCGAGATCCACCCGATCAACGTGCGGATCGGCGGCTTCTACCGCGTCCCCGGCCCGGGCGAGCTGGCCGCATTGACCGCGCCCCTGGAATCCGCCCGCGAGATCGCCCGGGAGCTGGTCCGCTGGGTCGCCGGCTTCGACTTCCCAGATTTCGAGCACGACTACGAGTTCGTCGCGCTCCGCCACGATTCGGAGTACCCGATGAACGAGGGCCGGCTTGTCTCCAGCCGGGGGCTTGATATCGCGATGGGCGAGTTCCCCGACCATTTCGAGGAGCATCAGGTTTCTTATTCCAACGCGCTGGAGAGCCGCCGTAAGCCGGGTGGCGGGGCCTACTTCGTCGGTCCGCTGGCGCGCTGGAACCTCAATCGCGACCGGGTTTCACCCGTGGTCGACCAGGCCGCTCGGGCAACCGGGATTGCCTGGCCTTGCCGCAACCCCTACGTGGGGATTGTCGTCCGTGCCCTGGAAGTCCTGTACGCGGTGGACGAAGCATTGCGTCTGATCGCGGCCTACGAGCCGCCCTCTGTCCCGGCCATCGGCTACGAGCCCAGGGCCGGCACCGGGGCCTGGATCACGGAAGCCCCGCGCGGGATCTTGTACCATCGGTATGTGATCGATGGCGATGGCCGGATCGCCCTGGCGACGATCGTCGCCCCCACGAGCCAGAACCTGCGGCAGATCGAGGAGGATCTCATCCGGTTCGCCCCCTCGGTCCTGGCGCTCCCCGAAGATCAAGCTGCCTGGCGCTGCGAGCAGGTTGTGCGCAACTACGACCCATGCATCAGTTGCGCGACGCATTCCCTCAAGCTCCGGGTGATCGAGGGATGATGAATGAAACCGCGGGATGACATCCTGGTGCTCGGTCTTGGCAGTCCGTTCGGCGACGACCGCCTGGGCTGGGAAGCCGTCGCCCGGCTCGCTCAAGCGGGCGTGGCCGGCGCGGTTCTCGTGCGCGATGGAGTCGACCTGCTGTTGGAACTCGAGGGTCATGACGAGGTGATCGTGATCGATGCGTCGAACCCGGCGGGTTGCCCGGGCCGGGTCCGTAAGATCGAGTGGCCGAGCGACGAGCTGGGCGGGGACGCGCCTGGAGCACGCACGGGCTCGGGCTTGCCGCCGCGCTCGAAATGGCCGCCGCGCTCAACCGCCTGCCGCGCCAAGTCACGATTTACACCGTCGAGGCCGCCGCGGGCCCCGCCCGTGACTCGCTCAGCGACGCCGCCCTGGCGGGGCTCGAGCGTGTTGTCAACGAGATCGTGAACTGTGAAATAATTAACTAAAAATGACAGCGTGCAAACATATAGAATAGTACGCAAGCACGTATGGAGTTGCCAATTGATCGCCGGTCGGCGTTTGGCGGATGCGATCGGCCTGCGTCGTGAGCCAACAAGTTGGTACTGAGGCGACAACGACAGCCCGCGACGAGTAGAGCGGCCCAGGAACTTCGAGCCCCATTGTCGCCTTTCGCTCCGCGAAAGTTGTTCTTTGAGAGTCGCCTTTCGCTCCGCCAAAGAGAGACTTTCGCGGAGCGAAAGGCGACAATAATACGACGACAAAGCCGCCGGAACAGCCGGTGCATCCGGCTCATCGCCGATTGGTCGGACAATCAACTCGATCGGCTGCGTCAAGTGGTTCCTCGCTTACACAGCAGGCCATCGCGCTCAATCCCAGAGTTCGTCCTCAGAAAACAATCGCTAATCACAAAGCCCGAATTCCTGGAGTGCTTCGATCGCCGCGCTCGTCGCCCCAGCGAGACTTCCGCCGGTATCGATCGTGCGGGTGACCTGACCAGTGCGTGGGCTCGGCAGATCCCAGCGCCGGGCGATCTCCGTGTGGATCGCGAAATCGGCATCCGACGCGTCGCCTCGGTGCCCGCCCAGCCGATGTTGGATCACATCCGGATCAGCCCGGCAGACGATCAGGCATCCGGCAACGCCCCATCGGTGCGCGGCGTCGAGGAAAGCCCTACGCCGCGATTCCTCCCGAAAGGTTGCATCGATGAGCACGCGTCCTCCGTCAAAGAGAACCCGCTCGGCGCGGGACAGGCACTCGGCATAGGTCCGGTCGTTCCACTCGGTCGTGTAGAGGTCCTCGCCGAACGCCGCGGGTGGTGCGTCCTCTGAGGGCCCGACCGGCCAGCTCCTTGCGGATCAGGTCCGAGCGGATGACGGCGAACCCCGCCTGGTCGGCGAGCTTGAGCGCCAGCGAAGATTTACCCGCCCCGGGCAGCCCGGCGACCAAGACGAGACCCGGCTTGTGCCGCGGGTCCTCCAGCTCGCCCAGAGCAAAGAGCCACAGGGCGCGGCGCGCACACGCGCCGCGGCCCGCTCGGCCTCGGGAATCTCCGGCTCGGCGAGCTTCATGCCCTCGACCTTGCCGCGAACCGCCGCACGGTACGATCGGTAGAACGGCAAGAGCGGACGCCCTTCCGTGTCTCCGGAGGCGCGAAGATACGCCTCGACGAACGCTTGGGCGAGGTCGCCTCGGCCTTCGATCGCTAGCTCCATCGCCAGGAACGCGATGTCCGCAATCGGGTCGGCGTAGCGGAATCGGTCGGCGAATTCGATGCAATCCACTGCGATCCAGTCACCCGGAGGATCACGGTCAGGAAACCAGTAGACGTGGTCGAGGCGGAGGTCGCCGTGCGTATCACGCGGGACACCACAGTGGGCGCGGTGCCCGATCAGACCGCCCAGCCGCCCAAGCGCCGCCTCCGTTCTCTCCTTGAGCCGATCGAGTGTCAATCGGCTGATCGTCACCCCAAGTTGCGCCGTGCGCCTGGTTCAGGTTTTCGCGTGCGTTCCACGCGATCGTCTCGAGCGACCCGCCCGCGGCAATGTGCTCGCCCGATTCAGCCGAAGCATGGAACCCGGCGAGCCGGCGAGCCCATTCCTCAAGTGCCTCGGCCCCAAGGTTACCAGCCTCCAGGTGTGCGCGCAGCGTGGCGCGCTCGGGTAGCCGCTCCATCTTCACCGCCCATTCGACCAGCTCTCCGGTTGCCTCCATCCGGATCGCACGGCCTTCTCTTGTCACCGGAACGACCCCGAGATAGACCTCGGGCGCCATCCGGCGGTTCAGGCGGACCTCTTCGTCGCAGGCATGCCGCCGCAGCGCGAGTGTCTCGTAGTGGACAAAGCCGAGGTCAACGGGCTTCTTGATCTTGTAGGCGAACGTGCCCGCCAGGAAGACGAGCGAGATGTGCGTCTGGCGCACCTCCACGGACTCGACTGGCTGCGGATAAGCCGACGGCGCCGACAGGGCATCGATCAACTCCCGGAGATCCATCAGCAGATTGACCTCGGCAAGGGACCCGGTCCAGCCCGTATCTCGCCGCCGCCGGAAATCAGCTCCGTCCCCGCGGCTCGAGGGCCTCTTCAGCAGTCAGGATCGACTGGGCGATCTCGATCAATCTGCGGTTCTTCTCGCTCGCCAACTTCTGGAGCCGGCGGAACGCGTCGTGCTCATCGAGCCCGGTCTTCTTCATCAAAAGCCCCTTGGCCTTCTCGATCACCTTGCGGTCCTCGAGCGCCTGTTTGAGGTCCGAGGTCTCCTTGTGGAGCGCCTGGAATTGCTCGAACCGCCGCATCGCGATCCCGATCGCCGGCTCGAGATCGGACTGCTTGATCGGCTTCACGAGATACGCCATGATGTGGTCCGCCTCGGCGCGGCGAATGAATTCGGCGTCGTGATAGGCCGACACGAGGATGACCGGAATGGCGGCCTTGCGGTAGATCTGCGCGGCCGCGTCGATGCCGTCCATATCGGGCATCTTGATGTCGGTGATGACCAGATCGGGTTGTGCGCCAAGCACAGCTCGACAAGCTCGACGCCGGTCTGGGCCACGGCCACGACCTGGTGCCCCAGGAGCGGCAGAATCTGCTGGAAGTAGTCGCGCATGTCGCGCTCGTCATCCGCGACGGCGATCTTGAGGGAACGGCTCATACAACTCCTCTCGGGATGGTGATGCAGAAAACCGCTCCGGGTCCGTCGCCATCGCCCACCGTGATCCGGCCGCCATGGGCCTCCACGATCCGCTTGGCGATGGCCATGCCCAGCCCGGTCCCCTTGGCCTTGGTGGTGAAAAACGGGTCGAAAACCTTGGGTCGCTGCTCCGGTCGAATCCCCGGGCCGTTGTCGCTGAAGATGATGCGCACCGCGGGCTGGCCGTCGAGCTGGGCATCCTCGGCTCGCACCTCGACCGTCACGGGCGCCGAACCGGCTGCCAGGGCATTGTCCAGGATATTATGCATGATTTGCCCGATGCGAAACGAGTCGGCGATGCAGCGCAGGTCCACCCCGTCGACCTTCTCGCGAAGGACGGCCTGCTTGTCCTTGCAGGCGGGTTCGAGGTGGGCCCAGGTCTCGCGCCAGATCGCGCCCAGATCGCACGGCGTCTTGTCGAGCTTGATCGGGGCCGCGTAGCTGCGGACGTCCTCGTACAGGCGATGGAGATGGTCCTGGGCCTTCTGGATACGGGTGATGAGATCGAGCGCCGCGGGCCGGTCCGGGACGGTCAGAGCCAGCATCTCCAGGCACGCCTGGCTGCGCTGCAGCGCGTTGCGGCTCTCGTGCGCCAGCCCGGTCACCATCTCGCCGATGGCCGCCAGGCGCTCGGCCTGCAAGGCGCGTTCCGCCGCTTGCTTGAGGACCGTGATGTCCTGGCCGACCGTGAGGATCGCCGGCCCATCCTCGTAGTCGGGCAGGAGGCGCGCCTTCCACGCAATCCAGCGCCGCGAGCCGTGCCGGCAAATGATCGAATTCTCGAAGCCGGGGGTCGAGCGGCCCGAAGCCACGCGCTCCAGCTCCTCGACGACCGCCGGGCGATCGGCATCGGGCACCAGGAGCGCGAGGTAATCACGGCCGCGCACCTCGTCCGCCGCGTAGCCGCTCAGCTCCTCGGTGTACGGGTTGAAGTAGACAAGCGTGTGATCGGGCCGAAGGATGACGATCAGGCACTCGGCGGCCTCGACCAGATGGCGGAAGGCGGCCTCGCTGCGCTCCTTGGCCAGGGCAAATTGCCGGCGCTCGACGATCCGGCGCATGCTGGTCCGGAGCAGGTCCGGTGCCAGCGGCTTGAGGATGTAGTCGGTGGCTCCCTGGCGTAGCGCGGCGATCACCCCCTGGAGGTCGGCAAATCCGGTCACGACGATGATGGCGGCATCGGGCGCCACCGACTTGAGGTAGGGCATGAGCTGCTCGGCCGTCGCGTCCGGCAGCCGGCGGTCCAGGATGATCGCCGCAAACCGCGCCCAATCCCGCCGGGTCATCGCCTCCGCGGCGGTTCCGGCCGTGGCCACGCGGTGGTCGTCCAGCTCCAGGATGTCGCGCAGGTTCTCCGCGCATCCGCGTCGTCCTCGATCACCAGGATGTCCAGGCCCGGTGCAGGACCCATGGGCTCACCGCGGTCCGTTGCCGGCCGCCTCCTGCTTCGACCCGGCCAGTTGTTCCACCTTTTCAATCAGCTCCGGGACGTGAAACGGCTTGTAACAGACCGCGTCGGCCCCCTCTGCAATCATCTGCGTGATCAGTTCGTCCATCTCCGAACGGTGGCCGGTGATCAGGATGGTGCGGGCCTCGGGGTCCGCGTCGCGGACCGCCCGGAACACGCTGTTGCCGTCTCCCTCGGGCATTCGCATGTCGATCAGCACGACCTTGAAGGTCGCGTCGCGGAGCCGGTCGGCCGCCTCGCGGCCGTCATGCGCCAGGCAGACGCGGAAGCCGCGCTCGCGGAGAATGTCCCAAAGGTTGGCACAGAGATCGTGGTCGTCGTCCACGACCAGGACCAGCGGCTGCTCGAGCGCCTCGTCGACCAGTTTCAGCAGATCGCGAAGATTTACCGGTTTGGAAACGACTTTCCAGGTCCCGGCGGCCAGCGCTTCCTCGGCGGTGGCCGGGCTGGCGTAGGCCGTCACCAGGAGCGCGACCGTGCCGGCACGCTGCTGTTTGATCTTGCGGTAGAGTGTGAGCCCGTCCATGCCGGGCATCTTCAGGTCCAAAAGCGCCACTGCGTACGGCTGTTTCTGCACCAGCTCGAGCGCCGACAGCCCGTCGTGGCGCAATCGACCTGGTAGCCCAGGTCGGTAAGGATGTCGCTCAGGTTGCGGCAGATATCCCGGTCGTCGTCCACGACCAGGATTCGCGGTGCGTCCTGGCACGTCATGATGCAGCTCCATCGCCGGTCGAGGCGGCCAATCCGATGGTGAACACGCTGCCCTTGCCCAGCTCGCTGGCCACATGCAGTGTACCTTGATTCTTTTCCACGATCGACCGGCTGATCGCAAGACCCAAGCCCAGGCCGCGGGCTTTGGTGGAGTACAAGGGTTCCATGACCCGGGCAAGGTCTTCGCCCGGAATTCCGACACCCGTGTCGGCAACCGAGACGTTCACGTGTCCGTCGACCAGGCGACCGGCGATCGTCAGCCGCCCCCCCTGCGGCATGGCCTCGCAGGCATTTCGGAATCAGGTTGCTAATGGCGATCCGGAGCTGATCGCCGTCGCCCAGGGCCGCAGGCAGATCGGCCGCGCATTCGAGCGTGACCACGATCGCCTCGGCTGGCGGGTTGATCTCCAGCACATCGCGCACCATCGGCTCGATCGCGATCGGCTGCAAGTTCGGCATGGGGATCTTGGCAAAATTCGATAGCGCTGTGATCACGCTGTCGGCCAGGTCAACGTTCCGCTCGATCCGCCGGAGGTGGTCCGCCTGCTTCTCGGGGGTGGCGTTGCGGGCGTTCGTCAGGTAATAAACCGAGGTCTTGACCACATTGAGCGGGTTACGCAGCTCGTGGGCGACCCCGCCGGCAACCTGCCCGAGAGTGGCCAGCCGCTCGCTCCGCTGGAGTCGCGCCATGTACTCGGCCTGGTAGGCGTCCTCGATGATCGCCAGGTCGAGGTCCAGCAGCTTGTTGAGCGCGCGGACCGTCTCCTTCAAGATCGTGGGATGGCCCGACCACGCCTCATGAAGGGCACGCACCAGGCCAGTTCGAAGCCGTGACAAGGCGACGTTGGTATAGACCTGGTCCAGGCCGATCTCGACGTGCCGCCAGCCCACGCGCCAGCGCCGCGCCACGTAGTCGGCGTCGTACTTCCCGCCCAGGAGATCACGGATCCATCGCACCAGCGTGCCCTTCAAGCGCTCGATCTGGGCCGGCCCGCCCGTGATGACCTTGCGCGCTTCGGGATGCTGCTCGATCTCGGCGTAGAAGTCGTCGATGAGCGGGAGCAGAGACGACTCCAAAAGCGGAGCGGCCGCGATGATCCGTTCTGCGTCAGTCTCGGTCCAACCCACATAAGATTGGAGCTCGCGATACCGGTTGTACAATCGATCTGCGTCCATCGGCACCCCGTTCGCTCGCTGAATTCCACAAAAAAACCCACGCTCCGCCGTCCGGCGGTTGCGTGGGCTCTCAAAACCCCAGCCGGACGACCCATTCGTGAGCCCTCCGGTGAACGACGTCGATTCTATATCAATGAAGCCAAAAATGGAAAGTGGGCCGTGCAATTTTGGATTCTCGGATAAAACGGAAAGGGGTTGACCGGCCTGCGTTCTCTTGATACATTCCACGTGTCCTTGCTCATGACGGGTAAGGAATCGCGGCTATGGTGGCCCCGTCCTGTGAATCATCGCGGGATCGGGGTTTTTGTTTGCGCCTGAAGCCGCCCTCCGTTCCACGATCGAACAGCCGAGACTCCAACCGTCCCGGTCGGTGATTCCCGCGGTAATGGCTGCCGCGTCCCAGGTATCGATGGTGGCTCTGCCACCACGAGACTCGAGGAGACGGTAGTATGCGCCTCTTGGTCAGTAGAGGTGAGAACCGCGAAGGCACGACGGGCATCCCGGTCCGGGCGATCGACCACATGGTCGAAGCGCGGCTCCGGGCCAGCAGCTATCTGGCGCTTCGCGACATCTTGTGCCTCGCCAGTGATGGCGTGCTGTATTTGCACGGCTCCGTGAACTCCCACTACCTCAAGCAGGTTGCCCAGGAGGTCGCCTCGCGGGTGGAGGGGGTCCGTCACGTCGTCAACTTGATCGAAGTCTTCCGGCCGGTCGGCGGAGCGCGACCGGATCAAAAGTCCCTGCCCAGCTCAAAGATCCCGGTGGGGCCACGACCTCCCTCCCGGGGAGGCTGGTCCTCCACGAACACGCGACACACGAAAGGACTCATCAACAATGTTGGTTCTGACACGCAAGCTGAATGAGGCGATCATCATCAACCGCGACATTCGCATCACGGTGGTGGCCCTCCGCGGCAACCAGGTTCGGCTCGGCATCGAGGCCCCCGAATCCGTATCAGTCCTCCGCGAGGAGCTTTACGAACGGGTTCACGCGGGTGCTGGCACGGGCGCGGGCGAGGAGCGCGAGCACCTGAGCTCAGCCGGCCTGCCGGACGGGCACTCCGCCGGCTGATCGGGACGAAGCGAACCGAGCGGCGTCCGCCATCGTCGCGAAACCCTTGGATACCGAGCCGCGGGACCGTAGCATGTCATGTGGGAGAGTGATGGGTCCTGAACTGAGAATCGCAGTCACGCGATGGCTGTCAGCGGTTTTCGTATCATGAGGGGGGTCGTCTGATGCTTGGCAGTATCTTGATCGGCCTGGACAGGCCCAGTCACATGACCGCGCTCCTGGAGCCAACGACTCGCTGGGCTCGGCAGTCGGGTGCGACGCTCGTAGGGTTGGCGGTCATCGATGAGCCCGGCGTTCGTGCGATCGAGCCGGCCTTTCCGGTGGGTGGCAAGCCCGGCGTGGACCCCGTTTATTATCAGGGATACGACAGTCGGCTGCAGGCGTTGGATCGGCAGGCCGGGCAAGTTCTGGAGCAATTCGCCGCACGCTGCGGCGAGGCGGGCATGGCGCATCGCGAGGTGAAAGCCGTGGGCACGCCCCATGAAGTGTTCGAGCGGCAGGCGCACTGTTGTGACCTGGTCGTTTTGGTCCGAGGCTCTCAATTCCGCTACACGACGCGCGACGATGAAGGAGATGAGACGCTCAAGAAGGTCTTGAGGAATGCAGCGCGCCCGCTGGTCGTGGTGTGCGGGACGCCCTGTCCCGAGGGCCCGGTGGTTATCGCGTATGACGGCAGTCTCCAGGCCGCCCGCGCCTTGGCGGCCTTCGAGGCGACGGGGCTCGCCCAGTCGGGTCGGGTCCACATCGTCAGCGTCGAGGCCAGTGCCACCGACGCAGCCGGTCATGCCGAGCTCGCGCGGCAATTCCTCAGTTCCCACAAGATTGAGGCCGCCACAGTTGCGCTCAAGTCCGCTGCCGATCCGGCAGGCGTGATCCTGGAGCAGGCCGGCCGTTTGGGGGCTGGCCTCTTGGTGATGGGTGCTTATGGCCAGCCGACCTTGCGCGAGTTCTTCATCGGCTCCGTCACCCGGACCATTCTCGAGCAGAGTCCGGTCCCCGTGTACCTGTTCCATTGAGCGCGCCGAAGACGCCGTCGGCCTCGCCACAGCAGACCGGCGGCCGAGAATCGTCTCCGGCTCCCTCTCCTTGGGGAGAGGGCTGGGGTGAGGGGCGAGCGTCACCGCAGACTGGCGGCCGACGGAAGGAGTCAGCGTACCTTCATCACCAGCGTTCCGGCGATGAGATCGTGGAGCGCCTGCCGCTTTGCGGTGAAAGCCGCCATGATGAAGCCGATACAGAGGATCGAGCCCGAAACGAACTTGCCGGCGAACCGACCGAGTGCCCGGAGGAACGAGATCCGCCGGCCCTGCAGGTCAGTCACTTTGACGCTCAGTAACAGCTTTCCGACGGTCGCCTGCAACCGCGAGCTTTCCATGCCAGCGTGGTAAACGATGCTCGCCAGCATGCCAATGGTCATGCCCGCGAGGGCCGAATTCCACGCGACTTGATCCTCATCGACATTTGCCCACCTGAACATCACGGCCATGAACCCCCACACGAAGGCGATCGTGGGGCCGGAAATCAGGGTAAAGAGCAACGAGATCAGCGCCGCGATCCTGGGGGTCAGACCTTCATGGGGGTCAGACCTAGTCATGGGGGTCAGACCTTCATCATGGGGGTCAGACCTAGTTCCAAGTTAATGGCGATTCGTCGGTCAACTCGCTATTCCAGAATTGCACGAACGTCGGGTTCTAGGACGTCGTTTTTCATGGGGGTCAGACCTAGTTTCAAGTTAATGGCGATTCGTCGGTCAACTCGCTATTCCAGAATTGCACGAACGTCGGGTTCTAGGACGTCGTTTTCGGAACGGCTTTCACAAGGGTACACTGGCCGAAGTCAGAGAAAGCCAGGAGATCCCCAGAGGCGTTCCGAAACGGCAAAGTTTCCGGGACGACGGGAGTCTGCCAACAGGTCATTTTCGCAGGTTGGGTCCTGCCTGAGAGGTCAGCGAGATGAGATCGCTTCATGCACTTCCCATCTTGGTTCTCACTGCGTTCACCATCACGGGCGAATGCGCGGCTGATGAACCCGCGCGTTCCTGGATCACGTTCCTCTCCCGGCGTTCCGGTGGGAATCTCCTGTACAAGATGCGGGCGGACGGAAGCGAACTGACGCCGATCTTCGGCGGTGACCTCAAGGACGTGCCCGGGCTTTCGCCCGGGCTGACGCTCTATCGCGAGCCGCACTGGACGCGGCAAAGCCCGGACCGGCAGTTCTTCATCAGTTGGGCGACTGACACGGGGTTGCCCCAAGAGAAGTACCAATCACCAGCCCATTTCATGATATATCTGGGGAGGCTCGACGGCGGACCGGTGAGAGTTCTCGCCCCGGATGCCGATGAATTGTTCGCCTGGTCCCCCGACTCGAAGCGGATCGCCTACGCTGTCCACTCGGTCAAGCAGCCCCACATGCCGCCCGGCAGCGCGGGGAGGTCGCCCAGCACGCAAATCGTCGTGGTCGGCGTGGACGGGTCGAAGGAGGAAGTCGTCCTGGACCAGCCCGGCTGGTGGCACGTCGAGGATTGGTCTCCGGATGGCAAGAAACTGCTGCTGCTCACTCAATCCGCACTGTCGCTCAAGTACGGGACCAGCGACCTCGTGGAGTACGACCTGGCACGGTTCGAAGCGGTGAAGGGGCGAATGCCGCCGGGTTCGGACCTCCCTTCGAGCACGCAAATCGACAGCCTGATCACGTTGCTGACGGGCGGTCAGCCGATGAGGACATTCGACGACGGGCGGTACTCGCCGGACGGCCGGCGGCTCGCTGTCACGTTCTCGCGTCACCTGCGGACACCGGCGTCGGAATTCGATCCGAAGGGCATCGAGCTGGGCGTTATCGAGTTGCCCGACGCGACCATGCGAGCCATCGCCAGGTACCCGGAGGGCCTGCGCGGTCCGATTTGCTGGTCACAGGATGGGACGGAAATCGCCTTCTCTCGCTACCTCAAAGACGACGACGAGCGCGAGAAGGCCGAACCGGGTTCACGCCTGGGCATCTGGTCCATTCCGCGGGAGGGGGGCCAGGCACGTTTCCTCACGACCGGCTGGAGTCCCGATTGGCGGTAGCGGCCCGGTCTCGGCGTGGTCCTGGAATCACGAGCCAGTCACATGCACCGCCCTGGCTTGATTGGATCGCGTCACGAGCGTAATCCAGCTTGGGTCTCCTTTTCCTCGTCCTCGCCGGAGTCTCCGCAGTCTCACGGTTGCTTCCCATTGGCGGCGGACGGCTTCGTCTCGCCCTTCAGGAGCGTAGAAACGTCCTTCCAGAGCGCCTCCCATGCCCGGTGCTCGTCGGACGGGAGCTTCTCGATGAAGTCCCGGTCGCGGACGCCGGCTAAGTCGGGGTCGGCCTGCCAGTGCTTTAGCATCTGAAGGGCGACCGAGCGGCCGCGGCATCGCCGGAATCGAGCACCTTGGCCCAGACGGCCCGCTCGGCATTGAGCCAGTCGAGGGCCTGGCCCCGTAGCCTGGCCTGGACGACGTCATCAGGCTTCGGGTCGTCCGTGCCCTGGCGGCAGCCGGCCAGGGCGGCGGCGCACGCGGCGTTGTAGCGGTGCCCGGCCCGGCGGTCGTCGCCGAGCTTCGGGTCGGCCTCCAGCGCCTCGGCCCAGAACCGGGCCGCGGCGGCATGGCGCTTCGTGTCGTAGCACACCTGGGCCACGGCCAGGCGCTCGGCGTTGTCCTTGGGGCGGTCGTCGCCCTTGAGCAAGGCCGGCAGCCGCGCTGCCAGGGCCGCCATCCGCTCGGCCTCACGGAGCCACTGCGCCGACGGGTAGCCCCAGCGGGGCCGCTTCGACCCGAGCTCGTGCCCCACGCGGAGCTCGGCCAGCGCCTCGGCGTACTGCCCCTGCTGCCGCAGGGCGAGGCCGAGGTTGCAGTGGGCCTCGGCCAGCTCGGGCTTGTGCCGGATCGCCTCGCGGTAGGCCGCGATGGCCTCGGACACCTTCCCCTGCGCCACCAGGGCGGTTCCCAGGTTGAGGTGGGCCGCGGCGTCGTGGGGCTGACGCCGGATCGTCTCGCGGAATTCCGCTTCCGCTCCCGTGTAGTCGTGCTTCACGTCGCACAGGATCGCGCCCAGGTTGAGGCGGGCCGGGGCGAAGTCGGGCTGAAGGCGGATCGCCTCGCGGTAGGCCGCAATCGCCTCGTCCAGCTTTCCCTGAAGCCTCAGGGAGTCGCCAAGTCTGCCGTGGAGTTCGCCGATCACTTCAACCAGGCGCGCCATGAGGTTACCTTGCGACGTGCCGGACCCAGTCGTAAACGTCGCGTGTTTCCACGCGACGCGTCGCTCGGGGTCGAGACGCTGCACGACGCGAAACTCAGCGATGGCCTCCGCTGGCTTGCCCTGCCTGGTCAGCGCCATTGCCAGCACGCAGTGGGCGGCTGCGTCTTCGGGCTTGAGCCGGACGGCCTCGCGGAAGGCGGGCACGACCAGTTCGAGAGCGGAGGCAACCTTCTCCTGGCGGTCATTCAAAATGATCGCAGCGCCAGGCAGTCCAGGTGCCTCTTCGTCTTCGGGCGCAGGGCGATCAGCTCGCGGAAGACCGCGATCGCCTCGTCGATATCCCCGCGATTCTCCAGGGCGTGGGCCAGCTCGTGCGCGGTCTCGGGGCGAATTGCACGGGCGGTGGAATAGAAGCGAATCGCCTCGTCGCCATGATTGAGACCCGCCAGGACCTTCGCCAGCTCGTGGTTCACCCAAACATCGCGGGGATGCCGCTGCTGGGCCTTCCGCAGGATTGACTCGGCCAGCGCAGAGCCGCCGGCATCGTTCAGGCCTGTCCCCAGGAGTTGCAGGCTGATCGGGCCGAGCTCATCGAACTTCGCCGTTTTCGCCACGGCCTCGAGCGCCGTCAGCCGGCTCGCCTTGTCGGTTTGGCCCAGGGCCGCCCGCAGGCCGTTCCGCCAGGCGTCCGGGTCGGCGATCTGTGCGACTTCGCCCAATCGGGCGGCGCCCGCGTCGTTTTTCAGCTTGCCGCGGCGGATTGCCGCCCAGTCGTCGAGCGCCCCGGTCATGGCCAGCGCCACCGAGGGCGACCGCGCCTTGATCTTCGCCCCCGCGTCGGCCGGCGCCAGGGTTGCCAGATCGATCCCGGCGTCGCCGAACGCCTCGGCGTAGGCCTTGTCGGTGATCGAGCCGCCCAGGTCGTCGGCCTCGGCCGATCGAATCTCGACGAGGCGATCGAGCAGCGCCTGGTCGCGCAGGGCCGCGTCCAGCCCGTCCTGGATCTGGTCTTTCAGGGCCAGCAAACGGGGCCGCGCCCCCACGTCGCCGGCGGCCTCTGCTTGCTTGACGGCGACCAGGGCCGCCTGCCACCGCGAGATCTCCTCGGGGTTTGCCTGGGCCTGCAGGAGGAGCGTCGCGGCCTGGCCCACGACCCGCTCCGTCGCCGCGTCCTGGGCGATCCGCTTCCGCTCGCTCTCGGCCCGCTCTTGCAGATAGTAGGTTGCGCTCAACCCGCTGACCACCGTGAAGGCCAGGACCGAGCCGGCCAGCGCCAGTTGCACCTTGCGGCGGCGACGCTCCTCGACCGCCCGCGCCACGGCGACCGCCCGCTCGCGCTCGGCGGCCTGGACGCGCTCCTGCACGCTCGCCAGATAAGCCGTCATCCGCTCCGCCACGGCGGAAGCTTCACGCGGCCGGTCCTCGCGCTCGCGGGCCAGGCAGTCCTTCGCCAGCGTGATCAGGTCGGCCTCGGCGCCGCACGAGTCGAGCCGGGCAAGCGCCTCGGCCGTGTCACCCAGCGTGGCCTTGCGCTGGATTCCTCCTCTCGAGCGGCCGACAAACGCCGGCCGGCCCGTGAGGATCTCGCAGAGGATCGATCCCAGCGAGAAGACATCGGCCCGTTCATCGAGCTGGTTGACTTCGCCGCGGGCCTGCTCGGGTGCCATGTACGCGGGCGTGCCCATGATCGAGCCGATGCGCGACAGATCGGGATCAGCCCCGCCGCTGCGGGCGGTGGCGATGACGGTCTCCGTGCCGGTCTTGCCGGCGCTCTTGTCGTCGACCACGCCGCCGCGCGGCAGGACCTTGGCCAGTCCCCAGTCCATGACCTGCACCTCGCCGAACGATCCGACCATCACGTTCGAGGGCTTCAAGTCGCGGTGGATCACTCCCCGGGCGTGAGCATAGGCGACGGTCTGGCAGACGGCCTCGAAGATCGAGAGGATCGCGCGGCAGGTCAGCCGGTGCGCCGGACCGCTGGTCCAGCAGTTGGGCGAGGGTATGACCCTTGACGAGCTTCATCGAGAAAAAAGGCCGGCGGTCGGCCATCGTGCCCAGCTCGTAGATCGGTACGACACCGGGGTGCTGGAGCTGGCCGCCGATCTGGGCCTCTTCGACGAACCGGCGGACCATGGTGGCGTCGTCGCGGTAGTCCTCGCGCAGGACCTTGAGCGCCACCTCGCGGCCCAGGTCGGGATCGCGTCCTTTGAGGACGGCCCCCATCCCGCCGCGAGCGATCTCGCCGTCGATGCGGTACCGGATGGAAGACCCGCCGCCGTTGGCATCGGGCCGAACGATCGGCCCCGGCGTCTCGCCGGGGCCGGTATCGCGCAAGAGCACGCGTGGGACCGGCCCGATCGATTGGGCGATGGTATCGAGCACGCCCGGGCGGGCCGGCTCGTGTACGCCGGTGGCATCCGTGCCGTCGGCCGACAGTGCCGCCACCATCAGGCATTGCGGGCAGAGCCCGCGGGGCGCGTCATCGGGCAAGGTCGAACCGCAATCCGGGCACGTATGTTTCGGGTTCATTCCGATCGGCTCCTCTTCAACAGGGCGGCCAGTTCTCGTCGGCCTTCACCCCCAAGAACGGGAAATCCCGCCGAAGGTCACACAATTCACGCCATTTTATCGAGCCAGCGCGGCGAACAGCGCCCGGATCTCCCCCTCGACATCGGCGGGGTCGGCCACCGCCCGGGCGATCTCCTCGCGGAGGATTTCGCCATATCGCTTTCTCAGGCGCGAGGCGGCCATCTTCAAGGCCCCCTCGGTCATTCCCAGCTCGGCGGCGATGGAGGCGATGGGAACCTCGCCCCGCCCGCCGGTCAAGGTTGGGAGCAGGTGGGACACCAGGGCGGACTTCCCGGCCGCGATCGACTCGGCCTCCAGCCTCGCCAGCGCCTGGTCCAAGAGGCCGGTGGCCCAGCGCCGGTCGAAGAGCCGCTCGGGCGTCAGCTCGTCGACCGGCTCGGCCGAATATCGGCCTTCCGCAAAGGCGCGATCGATCGAGATCGGCATCACACCGCCGCCCCGTTTGACGGCCCGGTCACGGTCGCGGCAATCCGCCAGATGGTGGGAACAGGCGGCCATCAGGAACGAGCGGAATCGGCCGCGATCCGGCGCGACGGCGGCCAGACCATCGCGGTCCAGGAGGGTGAAGAGCGTACCCTGGACGAGGTCGGCGGCCTCGTCAGGTGGGTGTCCCTTGCGACGGACGAACGCGTACAGGGGATACCAGTAGGCCGAGCACAGCTCGGCCAGGGCCTCGCGGGCCGCGGGGCCCGCGCGGTCGCCCGCGGCGACCACCTGGCTCCAGCGGGTCGTCGGGAACGGGACGTTCGAAGTTTGGTCGGGACGTATGTGCGGCACCGAAGACCTCGTCGTTCCCCGGGAAGCTATCCCGGAGGTTGCGTCTGGCTCTTCCAGGAGTCAACCCATGATGCCGCCTCCCGCATGATGCCGACGCGCCTGCCGCGCCCCCGGCTTGCCCGGCGGCGGGGCTTGAGACAGAGCCTATTGTTGCACGGGAAATTCCCGTCGGGATCGGGGAAATCGGTAGCGTCGTATCTGCGAGCCCGTCCCATCGGCAGGCCATTGTCTGAGCCCCGCGACGAGCTGTTCCGACTTCGGGCTGAGCCTCCGGAGCGCCCGGGCGATCGCGGCCTTCTGCTCCGGGGGCGACGTCTCCCAGGCCCTCGCCAGGCAGGCGAGGACGCGGTCCTCGTCCGGCGTCCCTCGACTGATCTCAACGAGGGACTCGGCGGTCACCCCGCGGAGGTTGGAGACTTTCCGGGCCGACTCGAACAAGGAAAGGAGGAGAGGCACCGCCGGCGCGGCGGATCGGCCCAGGATTCCCAGGCTCCAGGCCGCCTTGGCCGGTAACTCCTCCTCAGGCTGAAGGGCCTTGCCGGACGGACCCGGCGAATCAGGTCGAGCGGCGGCCGTTCCTCGGATCGCTCCGCTATGGCGCTCTAGGATCTCGCACAGGATCTCGACGGAGCCGGGTGGGCATTCCCCATCCGACGTCGCCTCACCGATCGCCCCCGCTGCCATGTCCATGATCCTGTCGTGAACGGCGAGCGAATCGGGGGGATGGGGCGTGTCGAGCTCCTTTCGGAGCAAGGTCAGGATCGCGGGCAGCGCCGGCCTGGCCTCGTGGCCCATGTGGTTGATCGCCGCTGCGCAAACGAGGCGCACCTCGGTGTCGTCGCTCGACAATCCTCCGATCAAGAGCGGGAGGACCGACGGTTCGAGGCGGACGTGCCAGAAGAGATCTGTGAATGCGTTCTTGGCGGCCTTACCTTCGGTCGGAATGCGTCGCAGCGCCACGGGGACGATCAGTTCGGGTCCCTTGCGATACTCGACCAGGGCTTCGGCCGCGCTGACGCGGACATGTTCGTCCCCGTCGTCCAGGCACGCGACCAGTCGAGGTGGCGGGGCGTCGAGCCGGCCGCTCGCGGCGATGGATCCCAGGGATTTCGCCGCCCGGAAGCGGAGTTGGGGCGAAGGATCGTCGAGCAGGGCCGTAAGCGCCTTTTCGGCGACAGGTGCTTCCCCCGAAAAACGTTCACTCAGGTCGCCGACGACGGCAGCCGCTGCATTCCGGACTATCTCCGATTCGTCCTTCATGGCCCGAATGAGAGGGGGAAACACCTGCGCCAGTTCGGCCTCCGCCAACTCATAGCAGAGAACGATGGTCTGCGCCTTCCGTGCTTCGTCGCCCTGTTCGATCTCCTGGACGATCACCCCGATCGGTTTCCTGGCTCGATCCTCCAGGCCAACCAGTCTTCCCAGGACCCGTGCCATCCCGATGATGCGCGACCTGGCGTCATCCTGCTGCGGTGATTGGAAGATATAGATGCCGATCGCCGCCGCGATGGTCGCGAAGGCGGTCAATGCAACCCAGACCCTGCCGATTCTTTTGCCGCCATCAGGAGCGTCCGGCATCCTTCGATCTCCAGGACCGCGGGTAAATGATGCGTCTTATGCCGAGATCGGCACAATTGCGCATTCTACGAGATTTCCGATGGGCTTCGGAAGCGGGCGCAATGAAATGGGGCCTGGCCGTGCCTTCGGCCAGAACGAACGACGGGCTATCATACAAGAACACGCATTGTTTTGAGCGACTCACGTGAAGCGCAATCGTCGCCTTTCGCTCCGCGAAAGTACGTGCATGCAACTGCCCGGCAAGAATCGACCCGGCAGCCGGTCACCCCTCAACTTGTCCAGCCCCCCGGTGCGGACAGCACCGCGGCGTCACGGCGTTCCCGGGTCCCAGATCGTCGCATCGAGGGTCGTGGCCCCCGGCGTGGATGGGCCGTGGAACGCGTAGACGCTAACAATCTTCCCATCGGTCCGCACGAAGGAGCGTGGGTAGCCGGTGTCATGGCTGTCGCCGTCGCCGCGAACGGTGACCGGCCGGCTCCAGTTCTTTCCGTGGTCGCTGCTCAGGCGGGCGACGATTGGATACGGCTTGGCGCGATGGCCATACGTCAGGCAGAGCCGGCCGTTGGGCAACGCGCTAAGGCACGGCGGGTTGCCTAGGCCAGTGTCGGGCGCCGGAGTCGCGAGGAACGTCCAGGTCTTGCCGCCGTCGTGCGAGGCGAACGCCTGGATCGACTGGTGAGGCTCGCCACTGGCCCGGACGGCCGTGACGAGTTCGGCAGCGGAAAGCCGCACCGTCGAGGGGCAAACAGCGTAGCCGGCCGGCTCGGGGCCGATGAAGGAAACGAATTGCCAGGAACGGCCTCCGTCCGCGGTCTCGACCACGAATGGACGGCCCTCGTTACCGTTCGACTTGGTGCCGGTAAGGAAGACGAGGGCGCGGTCGCGGTTGTTCACGAGGTAATCGGTCCGCCCCATGACGCCTTTCAGCCCGAATAGCGGGAGCCGGTAGGGACCGCGCCAGTTCTTGCCGCGGTCGGTCGACTCGTAGAAGTGCGACGCTCCGCCACGGTGGCTTTCCATGCGAACGAACAGGGCGAAATCGGGATTCGAGAAATCCAGCCGGCCCTGGAAGTCGGCCGGCCGATCTTCCTCGATGCCCGCGGGCATGGCAGCGTGGCGCTGGCCGCGCGTCCCGTTGAGCGTCCCGGGCGGCCGAGGGGTCTCGATCGTCCAGGTGTCGCCGCCGTCGCGGCTCCGGGCGAACAGGAAGTCCTCGGGCTTGGTCCGGTCGAGGTGATAGTCATCGCGACTCCCCTCGCGGAAGAATCCGCGACTGAAGGCGACGAGAAACTCGTCGCCCCACGACCAGGCCCCGTGGTTCGCCGGCCAGCCCGCAAAGCGGCCTTTCTCGTCGTACACATGGACGTGCCGGACGATCCGCGGCGGCTCGCCGCCCCGTGCCAACGGCACGGCGACGAGTACGGCAAAGAGCAGAAGCGTGTTACGCACCATCGGTTTGTCTGATCCCGTGAATGGCTTCCGGCCGTGTGACCTGAGCGGGAAAAGCGGGGCAGATCCGATATTGGCAATTCAAGCGAGCTTCCTGCTAGCCCATTTTGCCAAATACGGACTCGTCCCGCTTTCCCTGCCCCACGCAGCGTTTTGAGACAAGACAGCGACCGCGCCGGGTCTTGCAAGACGAGCAAGGTCTTGGGAAAGATTACGACGAGGAAGAAGATGAAGAATCGAAGATTGACGGAACACGAATCCGTCTCCCGGAGCGGACCATGAGAACCTTGCCGATTTCGATCGTGCCGGCCGCCTGCCTGATATGCACGGGTCGTGTTCCGGCGCTTTATGGTGCGGACAGCGCCGTGATCATGAGCCGAGGCCAGTTCTGGATCGAGGGTTGGGCGCCGCGGCCAAGCGTCTCACTCGCCGGCGACGCCGACGGCGACGGGTGCGCGACGATAACCCCGATCAGAATGATCGTCTCTTGCTGGGTTATTTCGCCAGCGGCGCCTTCGAGACCGTGGGCGATTTCAACGATGCGGCGTTCATCGGCAATGTCGGCCTCGGCCACTCGCTCCCATTTGTTCTCGAATAGACCAGAGCGTTGACTGAGCATTTGTAATCTTGAAGATTGTTGACTGTTTCTCCGTTGCGATCGGCACCACGTCGCTTGAGCCGTCGTGCCGGGCACGCACCCAGATTCGCCAGATGGCGCACGCCCGATCGTGCGGCGACCTTGATCGTCGCCTTTCGCTCCGTGAAAGTACGTGCTTGGAACTGACCCGCGAAGATTCGGACCGGCCGCCGGCCGCCCTTCAGCTTCTCCAGCCGGGCCTGCCAGCCTTCCGCACTCGTGCCCAGCCGAGCGAAAACTCCCGCCAGCTCGGCCGACTTCGCGGTCATCCCCTCGCGGAACAGCCGCGTCACCAGCGCTTGTTCATTCAGCACACCAACGCTCTGGAACCGCTGCTCGAATAACGCGTTGCGCTAGGGCCGCCAGAGCTTCGAGCTCTTTGCGCTTGTCACCCTCGGCCCGTGAACGCGTACAACAGAATGTAGTATATTTAAATAAACATTCCAAGTGCGCGGGGCCGTCTGCACGGCGGCGTCCCGTCTATCGCCCCTTGCAATCCGCGGCCCAACCGTGTCCCATACCATTGTGAGATGCATGTTCGTAACAGTGTTCCATCGGCGGAGGCCCTCGTATGAGCGACGGGATCAGGACCTGGCGGCCCGCGGGCCTTCGGATGCATCTGGGCGGGCTCGTCCCGATCTTCTGCGCGCTCATTGGCCCGACCCCCGGGGACGTAGAAGCCGGCCCACCCGGCGGCGATCCCGTGCGGGATCGCGTCGTCGCGCTGGTCGGGCGCCTGGGCGGCGAGGTCCAGTTTGACGAACAGGCGACCGGGCGGCCGATCGTCGAGATCCGCCTGCGCACGACGCGCGTCGCGGACGATCAGCTCGGCGATCTGCGCGGCCTGTCGTCGCTGCGGACCCTCGACCTGACCCAGACGCGGATCTCCGACGCCGGGCTGGCCCGGCTGCGCGGGCACGAGGGCTTGCGTAGCCTTCTCGTCTACGACACCAGGGTCTCCGATCGAGGGCTCGAGCACATCACGACGATGAGTGGCCTGGAGAAGCTGCTCGTGGGCTCTTGCGACGTGTCCGGACCGGGGCTGTCCCGCCTCGCATCGCTCAAGCACCTGAAGGCGCTCAGTCTCGTCGACCTGGATCTCACCGATTCCTGGCTGGCGGCCCTGGCGAAGCTGGCGCGTCTCGAGGAGCTCGACCTGGTCGGATTGAAGATCACCGACCTTGGGCTCGCGCACGTGCAGGGCCTCTCCCGGCTGCGGCGGCTCGCGCTCGACGGCAATGAGATCACCGACCTTGGCCTCGCTCACCTGGTCGGATTGTCCGACCTGGAAGAACTCTCCCTCAAGGGCACCCGCGTGACCGACGCCGGCCTCGTCGCGCTCGAGTCGCTCCCGCACCTGAAGCGGTTGAACCATGACGACACGAAGATCACCGCCGCCGGACTCGATCGACTGCGACATCTCGACCGCACCGCGGCGACGCCCGTGACGGACCGGCCTCAGGCCCCCGAGCCCCGCAAGGATCCGGGAGCGGTCGCGAAGCCCGACGATGCCACGCCCGATCGGATCCGGGCCGCAGTGACGAAGGCTCTGCCGCCGTTGCAGAAGGGTCTGATCGTCTACGCCGAGAAGCGCAACTGCTTCTCGTGCCACCATCAGGCGGTCTCGCTCGTCGCCCTGGAGATCGCCCGCGCCCGCGGACTCGCGATCGATGAGGAGGCCTTCGAGGGGGCGATGGACCTGACGCTGTCCGACCTCGAGAGCGCGCTGGGGCAATATCGCAAGGGGCGCGGGCAGCCCGGAGGGGTGACCCGGGCGGCCTACGCGTTGTGGACGCTCGAAGCCGCCGGGAGTCCCGCCGACCAAGTCACCGCGGCGGTGACGGAATACCTGCTGAAGTCCGATCCCGATCGAGACCACTGGACCGACACCTCGCGGCGTCCGCCGATCGAAGCGAGCACTTTCACGACCACGGCCCTGGCGCTCCGCGCGTTGCGGTATTACAGCACCAAGAGCCAGACCGGCGGGGTGAACGATCGGGCCCGCCGGGCCCGCGCCTGGCTGGCCGCGAGCCGTCCCGTCGACACCGAGGACCGCGTCTTCCGGCTCTGGGGCCTGAAGTATGCCGACGCGTCGCGCGCCGAGCTCGAGGCCGCCGCCAGGGACCTACGGGCGACTCAGCGAAGCGACGGAGGCTGGGCCCAGACCGACAAGCTGGCGAGCGACGCGTATGCCACCGGCTCCGCGCTGGTGGCGCTGCACCAGGCTGGCCGACTGCCAACCGACGATCCGGCGTACCGGCGCGGGGTCGCGTTCTTGATGCGCACGCAGAAGGCCGACGGCACCTGGTTCGTCGCCTCCCGGAGCCACCCGTTCCAGCTCTACTTCGAAAGCGGCTTCCCCTACGGCAAGGACCAGTTCATCGCCGTCGCCGCGAGCGGCTGGGCCGCCGCGGCGCTGGCCCTGGCCCTGCCAGAGAAGCCATAGGGCTCGGGTCCGTCGAGCCTCCCGGGAGGGCGCGGCTCCGTCCGAGCCTTGCCCCGCGGATCGCCCGGAGGCTCGCCCCCCGCCGGGGAATGCACCGGCCTTTCGCCTGGAACTCCTGGCGACCATTTCCTTCACTTCACAGAACTCGTAGAATCTTTTTCCAACGGGTCTCCGAGCCGTGAGTAAAACCAGTTCTTCGGGAGCCGTTCTTTGCCCATCCAATTTGTCTCAGGTGACTTGTTTGCAAACGCCTTTGCCGCCAGAGCGATCGCGCACGGATGCAACTGTGAGGGCTCGATGGGGGCCGGAATCGCCAAAGGGTTCAGAGAACGCTACCCGGTGATGTACGAACAGTTTCGGACCATGTGCAAAGCAAAGCCGCGGCAATTCAACCTCGGTGACGCGTGGCTCTGGAAGTCGGACGACCAGCCGTGGGTATTCAACCTTGCCACTCAGGAGGGAATCTGGCGAGCCAGGGCCAGCTACGAGGCGATCGAAACAGCCCTGTCCGAAATGAGGCGCCAGGCTGACAGGGAGGGGATCTCCAGTATCGCCGTCCCTCGCATCGGTGTCGGCTATGGCGGTCTCTCGTGGAAAAAGGTTCGTGCGATCATAGAACGCATCTTTCATGATTGGCCGGGGCAGCTCATCGTTTATGAGGATTTCGTTCCTTCTGGAGAGGAAGTATCGATCCCAAGTGACGACGTCGCATTGCAGGCCAGCTCGCGCAAACCATTGCGCAAGAAAGCTGCTCGGATGAAAACCAGATTCCGAGCGATCACGATCGCCTGCACCGACCCGGTCAGGACGGCCAGGTTCTACGAGACCGTGCTCGGCGCCGTCCGGCGGCCAACAGACAACGGAATCGGCAACTGGTTTCGATTGGGCGGGATTGATATCACGTTACTAGCGAATGCCACGGAGAAGAGTGCTGGTATTTTCCCCACCCACGCCATGCCCATTTTCTGGCTGGAGGTTGATGACCTCGCCGCCGCCGCTCGGCTGATCGCAGATCATGGTGTCACCGTGGTTGACGAGGGCGACGGGCAATTCATGATGATTGCCGATCCAGATGGTCTCGTGATCGAAGTCTGGGAACGAGAGTCACCATGACGATCAAGACCTGAGCCTGGCATGACAACATTTGCTAACAGAACGGAATGACATTCGACGAGTCCATCGTGATCGACGCCGAACCCGTTGCGTTGTTCCAATTGTCTCAGGATTACACGCTCTCGCCTTGAGGGAAGCCGTCGAGCAGGGGAGGCTGTCGCCGCGGGCAGGCACGGACAACGAAGCCTTGCTCGGAGGGTGAGCCGGCCCGCCGCTGAATTGAAAAGCGGGACGGGATACGAATGGATTGCCTCAGGTGAGCCTCAACCATGACACGCTCGAACGCCTCGCGTCCCTGTTTCTGTCCTCAGAACTTAATGCGAGAACCCGGGGCCGAACCCGTGACGTTTTTTTCCCGGCCGGTCAGGATCTCAAGTCCCTGGGCTGCGTGGTTGGCCGCCAAGATCTCTTGGTCGAGATCGAGAGGTGGTCCAACGTCGATTTCCGACTGCTGCGCGCCGAGGCCGAGATCACGGTCCGCGCCTTCGCGGCCATGCCAGTCACGAACGTGGATGGAAGTCACGGCATCGCGAGGCCGTCAGCGGTACGTTCAGCCCCTGGCAACTGACTCTCGTCTGGCGGCCGGAGCATCGCGGGGGCCTTGCCGTAGGTCAGGGTGCGCCAGAGCCACTCCATCGGACCGAACCGGAACCGGGCCATCCACCAGGCCGAGTAGGCCACCTGCACGGCGTAGATCGCCAAGGCGATCAGGACGCCCACGGCGGGGCCGATCCGATAATAGAGCCCGAAGGCATAGCCGTAGAACAGGGTCGTGGCGATCACCGACTGCATCAGGTAGTTGGTCAAGGCCATCCGGCCGACGGCGGCCAGCGGCGACATCGCGGCCCGCCAAACCGGCCGCTGGGCCAAGAGGACGATCGCGCCCATGTAAAAGGCGCAGAGAATCGGCCCCTGCAGGGTGGACAGGACCAGAGTCACCATCCTGAGGGCGCTGATCCAGTCCCCGCTGCGGATTGCCAGCGACCGCATGGTGGCGAAGGCCGCGGCCATCGCCAGGCCGATCCCGCCGGACCACCAGGTGATCGTGCGGATGATCGGCAGGTGGCCGGGGATGTCCTGGAAGAACCGCCGGCGCCCGGCGATGAAGCCGATGACGAGCGTCGTGCCCACCGCCGGCCAGAACCAGACGTACTCGCCGTACCGGTACTGGAAGATCAAGTCGCTGATCCGGTCGGCCACCATCTGAGGATAGGTGCCGCTGCCGGTCACCCGCAGAGGCGGCTTCAGGGCCCCGGTCGCCTTGTCCCTGTCGATCCGGGGGAGGACGTATTCCCCATTGCCGTAGATCCGGAGCTCGTCCAAGCCGCGCTCGAGGCGCTGCGCGGCGGTCCGTGCCGGCCTCTCGCCTCTGGCCATCGCCACGAGCCAATGGCCGATCGGCAGCATGGCGCAGCAGACGACGATCCCCCAGAGCCAGCGGTCCCGAAGCTTCCGGACGAGGACGAGGGCCAGTCCGATGCCGGCGTAGACGTGCAGGATGTCGCCGTCCCAGAGGAAGACGGCGTGCGCCAGGCCGAAGGCGAGCAGAGCGAGCAGGCGTCTCAGGTACATCCCGGCGAAAGGCGCCCCCCTGGCCGCGGACCGGTCCATCTGGATTGCGAAGCCGACGCCGAACAGGAACGAGAACATCGCGACGAACTTCCTCGACACGAGGAAGTCCATGATCCACCGTACAATTTGGTCGAGGCTGCCCGGATAGAGCTCGACGGCCCGGCTGTACCGCAGGGCCAGCGGGGTGTAGAACGCGAACAGGTTGACCACAAGGATCCCCAGCAGGGCGAACCCGCGCAGGATGTCCAACTCGGTGATCCGCTCAGACGGCCGGACCGGGCCGAGCTCGGCCGCGGATGGGGCCGCGGGTGCAATCTCTAAGGTCGTTGTCATGCGGGACCTCCGCTCGTCGGGCCTGCGGGCCGCCCGGAGATGTGGAGACTCGACGCGATTCCTCTATGAGGGCAATGCCAGAAGGTCCCGATAACCCGACACGGTTCCCGAAAAATGCCGAAGCGGGGTGCAGGAGAACGACGGAGGACACGGCCTGCGGCACGGCGAAGCGCAACGGCCCGGAGTGGGCTTGCCGCGTCTGCCCTCACTTTTCAAGACATTTTATCCCAGTGACAAGACCGCTCCCAGTTTATGGCCTTTGGCTCGGGTCGCCAGCGTGAGGTCGAGCGCCGTGACCGCACCGCCGCCGGTCACGTCCGCCGAAAGCGGCGTCCAGCCCAGTGGAGCTGACTGACCGATGTCGGTGGCGATCGCGTTCAAATCGCTCTCGTCGACGGTTCCATCACCATTGACGTCGCCCAGCAGACGATCGAAGTGATGCACGGCTGTCTGACCATCTGGCACGTGGATGTCGACCTCGTAGTAGCCGTCGGCGGTCGTCGTGGTGGGATTTCCGCCGATGCCGCCCGCGCCGAAATCGATCTCGATCACGTGGTCGATGACTTCGAGGATCGTCGGGCTCGACAGTGAAACCGCGGTCTTGCTCGAGGCATCGCCGTTCAGGTCGTACTTGTAGATCTGGATATCGGGAGCAGTGGTCCCGATCGAATTGATGATCGCCGTAAGCGCGCTGCCGCTCTGGCAATCGTTCTCGTTGAAGGTGAGGTCAAGGTAGCGGATGTACGACCGGCTGGGGCTGCCGTGCTCCACCGTGAAGCCGGTGACTTGAAGTTGAGTCGGCTGCGTGAAGACTTCCTGCGAGAAGGTCACATCGTTCGGGCTGGCGTGGGCGGTCTCGACGTTGCCCGCACCGTCCAGGCCGATGCTGTAGAACCGGTAATTGTGCGGCTGGCCGTCGGTGATGCCCTGGTAGAACACCGTCGCGTGATCGTAACCGAGCTTGTCGGCGGCGCCGGCGGGGATCGCGGGGCCAACTTGCTGGATCGGGTTCTGATCGACCTGGACGAAGACCTCGAAGTAGGCCAGGCCGCTGCCGCCCTGATCACTGCCCGTGACGTAAAGGGTGAACGTGGCCGTACTGGTATTGACCGAACTGGGATTGGCGCCGGCTGTGCTGTTAACGAACGTGACGGGTGGGGTCAAGTCGGGGACATAGGTGCTCGCCTCGATGAACGGCTTGTCGGCTTGCACGTTGCCTGCGAGGTCGTGGGCGACGCTGTAGAACGAATAAGTCGTGTTGCTCTGTCCGGTGAAAGCGGCCGTCGGGTCACTCGCCGGCACGTTCGTCCAGAACGTCCACGGGCCCCCGTTGGTCGATGCCCAGATGTCGTACGATTGGGCGCCCGAGGGTGGTGAGCCTGCGTCGGACCCGGTGACGGAGACCGGGAACGTGAAGGCCGCTTGCCGGGTGCCCAGGGGCACGATCCTGCTGATGGGCGGCGTCACGTCCATGAGCCACGAAGTCGCGACTGAGTTGGTGCCCGCGTTGCCGCTCGAATCCGTGATACCCTCGGCGCTCACCGTGAGGGTATATTCGCCGTTGCTCGCAGTTAAACCCGAGAGCCCGCCGATCTGATAGATCGAGCCGGAGACCGGCGAAATGGTCACTGCAGCGGAGATCAGGTTGGGCCCGCCGTTGTCGGTCAGCAGCAAGGCCGAGTTCGTGAAGGTGCTGAGCAGGATCGGTTCGTTGAAGGCGACGTCGATCGCCCCAACGGGCGTGTTTCGCGCTGGGCGAGGCTGGCGTGATCGACGTCAGAGCCATGACGATCGTGGTCGTCGCCTCGGCCGCGGTGGGGGTGGCTTGGACGTTCCCGACATTGTCGGTCGCGACGCTGTAGAAGCCGTAAGTGTGGCCGATCTGGCCGGTGAAGGTGGCCGACGTGTTCGTGGTGCCGGCGAGGAACTCGGTGAACGGGCCGCCGTCGTCGGAAACGTAGATACTGTAGCTGGCGATCCCGGAACCGCCGGCGTTGTCGGCTCCCGACCAGCTCACGGTGAAGCTTGGTGTGATCTGCGTCGCCGGCAGCGGGCTGACACGGCTCGTCGGCGAGAGCGCGTCGACCGTGGTCGTCGCTTGAGCAAGAGTGGGCATCTCTTGTGGGTTCCCGACGTTGTCGGTGGCGACGCTGTAGAAGCCGTACGTGTGCCCGTCTTGTCCCGTGAACACGGCCGATGTCTGGGTCGTCGCCGATTGCCAGGGCGTGAACGGACCGCCGTCGTCGGAAACGTAGACGTCGAAGTAATCGATACCGGAACCGTCCGGATCATCCTTCCCTCCCCACGTCACCGTGAACTTGGCAGGGCTCGAGGGTGGCAGCGGCCCGACGCCGCTCGTGGGTGCGCCGGAGTCGATGGTATTGACGAACGGCTGGGTGTCGATCGGGGCATTGCTATCGAAGACCACGCTGGCCTGTGCGTGGATCAGCGTGCCGGTGGGGTCGGTCGCCTTGGGCTGGACGAAGTAGCTGACCCAACCTTGCCCTTGCGGCGCCGTCTTGTCGGGCGGCAGGAAGCCCTCGAGCACGTCGCCTGTGGGCTGGTCCAAGGTCGTCGGATCGATCGAGGTGAACGTCCAGGTGACGATCCCCGTCTGCTGGTCGAAGCTGGCGGTCACATCCACGTAGACCCCGACTTTGCTACGCGCGTCGATGCGGGTGCTGTAGAACTGCCGGCCGGCCGGGACCGAATAGGTCTGACCGCCGAAGCCGAAGCTGCCGAGCTGGAAGGTGCTCCAGTCCAGGTTCGGGTCGAGCTGCTGGGTCACCGTGACGACCTGCGCCGGAACGGCGGCGTTGGGCTCGTTCTCGAAGGCGATCTCGTAAGGGAGCGGCGTCTCGGGCCCCACAAAGCCCTGGGAGCCATAGCCGGACGGGCCGGAGATAAAGTTTGGATCGATGGGAGATTCCTGCGTGACGGCGACCGTCTGGCCGTCAATGATGGTGTAAACGGCAGGGTGCAAATCTTGATACAACTCGTAGGCCTGCCAGCCCGCAAGGCCCAATCCCGCAAGGGCCGCAGTTATGGCGGCGGCCGTCGCGAAGAGCGCCACTCCGCCTACGGCCGTGGCCTCTCCTGCCGCTGCTGCCCCGGCCTCCGCACTCACCGCTACAGCCTGTGTGTCGGCTAAGGCGAGTGGTACACCGCCGTTGGCGACGCATTCCGCCTCGAAGTATGCGGTGGCTTGCGTCTCGAACCACGTAGACGTGGCCGTGCTCAATACACTTTGTTCGACAAACGCTTGCTCGGCCGCGGCTTCCGCTGCCGTGCCACCCTGGCTCAGCACATCCGCAGCGGACTCCGCAGCGAGTCGAGCGGCCGTTGCCGTCCACTCCGCGATGAATTCAGCCGGAGCCACAACGTACGTGGCCAACCCCGAGGGGTCGACAGAGCTCAGCGGGTTATTCTTAGCGTATGCGTAGATGTTACCCCCTCCCGCCACCCCGATCGGGTCGCGGCTCAGGAAGCGGCCGGTCGTCGGATCGTAAAACCGGGCCGCCATCATGTCGAGTCCATTCCCTTGACTCATCACGCCGTTCAGCCCGTCGAACTGGAAGGGGTTGGGGACCGTCTCGGTGGAGCTCAGGATTCCGCCGAACGGAAGGTAGCTGTAGCTGTTGAGATACGAACCCGTGGAGCCCGAGAGCCCCACGGTGTTGCCGGATGCGTCAAAATTGTAAAAAGTGGCATTATTGGAGGCATCGACCTGGCTGGTCAGTCCCAACCCCTGAGTATAGTGGGCCAACAGGTTGCCGCTTCCGCCGAACTCCCCGACCACCGCATTCTGTCCCAAGGGGTCGACCAGGTACTGGATCGTCTGGCCGTTGTGTGTCGCGGCGATCCGATCGCCAAGAGCGTCGTACTGATAGGTCCAGGTGTCGGTGGCCGTCTGCACGCCGATCAAGCGGTCTTCGCTGTCATAGGTATAGATCGTTCCACCCCCCGGGCCGGTCGCGACCGTCAAGTTGCCGGCGGCATCGTATGCGTACGTGGTGTCGCCGGCTGACGTGTACTGATTCAGGTCGTTGGTCGTGTAGTCGGTCGTCGCGCCGCTGTCGCTCACCACGGTGCGGTTGCCCATGGCGTCGTAGGCATAGGTGATGATCGGGCCGCCGGGGAGGTCTGCGGACGTGAGTTCGCCCGCGGCGTCGTAGCCGTAGGTCGTGGTGCCCTGGAGAGTCGTCATGCTGGTCTGGAGCCCCTCGGCGTTGTAGGTGTAATCGAAGCGGGAATTGACCGAGCCACCCGGGGCAAAGTTGATCAGGGATGTCAAATTGCCGGCGAGATCGTAGGCATAGGTCGTGTACGTGCCGTTGCCCATGTCCTCGCGGACAAGCTGTCCAGCCGCGTCGTAGTCGTAGTGGACGACCAGGTTGCCCTGTCCGTCGGTCATGCCCGCGAGTTGGCCTTCTGCATCGTACTGATAGTTCTCGGTGAAACCGGTCTGATCGGTCATGCTGGATCGCCGGCCTCCGCTGTCGTAGGTGTATTCCAGGAACTGCCCGCTCGGGTACGTGATCTTGGTCAGGCGATCCGCGTTGTCGTAGTACAGCCTCGTCGTGCCGGCGGCATCGGTCGCCGTCGCGAGGTTGCCGTGGCTATCATAAGTGAATTCGTTGTGAGTGCCGTCGGAGAAGGTTTGATCGACGACCTGTCCTCGGCTGTTGTAGGTGTTCGCGATGGCCTGTCCCCGCGCGTCGACAGTTTGGGCGATGTCGCCCTGGGCATCGGGGGTATCCTGGATCGAGCTGTCATCCGCATAGATGATGCCCAGCGGGTTGCCCTGGTTGTCTTGTTGATAACTGGTCAAGTTGCCGAGCGTGTCCTTATAGTCTTGCAGGCTGCTGAAGAGCGGGTTGTAAGCGAACTGGCTGGTGTTTCCGAGGGGATCGACGACCCGATCCACGTTTCCCTCTTCATCGTACTTCAAGGACTCGCTCGGTCCTCCCACCAGGCCTATCAGCGTTGGCTGACCATTGCTGTCGTACCGGACCTGAGAGACATTACCCAGTGGATCCGTGATCTGGGCCGGATTGCCATTCACGTCATAGAGGATCTTCGTGGTGGCACCGTTGGCGTCCGTCACGGTGTAGCCGCCCGGGCTGAAGTAGGTGAAGGTCAACTGTCCGGCGCCGTTGTCCCCGGATTCCTGGCTGAGCCGGCCCAGGGCGTCGTAGCTGAAGTAGGAGTGGGTGCCGTCGGTGTAGGTGATGGACTGGAGGGCATGTTCTTGCTCGATGTTCGCCCCGTTGATGTAGGTGTATTGAGTTGTCCCGGCGGGATTGGTGACGCTCTGCAGGTGCTCGCCGGCGGCGTCGTAAGTGTAGGTGGTCGCTCGGCCGGCGGAGTCGGTGACCTGGCTGATCCGCCCCTGGGCGTTGTAAGCGATGGTCAACGAGTCGCCATCGGAATGGGTCAGGCTCGTCAAGAGCCCAGCGGTGTAGCCCGCCCTGATCTGATTGCCGTCGGGGTCCTGCATGTAGTTTAACTGCCCATCGGGGAGGAAGGCCGTCACCGTCCCGTCCTTCTCCCGGAGTTGGTAGGCGCCGCCAGCCAGACTCAGCGTGCCGTAATCTCCCGGGGCGCCCTGGTATGTTCCGTCTCCTACCGGCGAAAACTGGCGGACTTGGCCCGCATCGAAGATGGTCACGGTGCCCGTCGCGTCGGTTGATGCCGAGATGTCCCAGTTCGAGACCCAACCGCGCCCGAGCGTGCCCAGGCGATAGCGCCCTCGAGGGATTGGTCGTAGATGCGCTGGAAGGTGAGCGGCAATCCCGGGGCCGGGAGCGAGTCGTCCACCGCGACGCTCAGCGTGGGCGTAGGCGCTGCGTCCTCGGCCTTCATCAGCTCGAATCCAGCGAGCTGGGCCGCCGAGGTCACTAACTCCCCGAGTTGGTAGAGGTAGATGTTGTCGTTGAGCATGACCTGCTGCATAGCCGCCGGCGTCGCGCCCATCGCCTGCGTGAAATTGGCGAAGATGGCATCCCAGGCGTCCGGTGGGATGAAGCTGGGACGCAGGGATTGCTCCTGGCTGGCCCAGTCGATCGGTGCCTGGAGGTCGACGAGCCCGTAGCTGAGGGTGCTGGAAACACCGGCCTGAGCGGGGTTGGCCGCGGGGTCGAGCTCCAGATCCGTGTAGGCGAAAGGTGCAACCAACGGGAGGAGGCCGCCACCGGTACCCGCCCCGAACGGGAAGATCGTCAAGGGGTTTTGCGGCAAGTCCACATTGGTCCCTGAGATCTGGACGATGGGCGTAATCACATCTTGGTCGCTATTGTTTCTGACGATGAGTGTGAGGGCAACGGAGCCGCCGACCGGTATGTAACCGGATGCTTCCCCGAATGGTAGCGGCTGCGCTGCGATGGAGGTCAGGTCGGTCTCAGGGGCATTGTCAAACGGCGTCGGAGCGGTTGCCACCTGGGCGCCGTCCACGGCCTGGACGTTGTACATGCCTGGCGGCATCGCGCTCAAGTCGAATGCGGCGGTGAGATGAGTGGAGTCCACGAACGTGACCGAGGCCGGGGCGTACGCCGTGCTGCTCTTGTCCAGGAGGACGACCGTCGTCTGGGGCGTGAAGGCGGCGCCGGAGAGCGCCAGGGTGGTCAAGCCTGCGCTCGGGCCGGCCGCAAGCGCGTAACTCTGGACCTCCAGCGGCGAGGCCCCCACCTGGAGGGTGAACGGCTCGCCGCCACCGGCCCCCTGTAGGCCATGGAGGAAGATATAGTCGGTGCCCGGCTGCGATCCGGGCAAGACCAGGTCCTGCGTCAGGTCGGCGGGGTTCGGATAGGACTGGTCGAACGTGGAGAGGGTCGGGATCTGGAACGAGCTGACCAGGAAGTCGGCCTGCGAGGCGGCGGCGAACTTGGCCGCGAGCTGCACATCTTCCCCTGGTGGGACCGTAACGCGATAGTACAGGTCCTCCCCGGATGCAATCGTCCCCGAGACCGGCGTGCCGAGGCTGAGGCTCGGGATCGAGACACTCAGTGGGGGCGTAGCCACGACGTTGTTGCTCCGATTGCTGTCGAGGACGAGCTTCTGGCTGTCCGCCTCGACGAGCACGTGATAGTTCCCATCGATGACTCCCGGCAAAGGCGCCGTCAGGGTACCCTGGTAGCTGCCATCGACACCCAGCCCGCCGGTGTGCTGGACCTGCCCGATCATCACGGCACTCGCATCGAGCGAGGTGATGTTCGAAAGGAAGACGGAGTCCACCCAGCTCCCACTCAGGCCAGTCCCGCCCTGATTCTTGATCGTGAAGTCGACCGTGATCGGCTGCCCGGCAATCACGCTGGCTGTCGGGACGGTGGCATCGTCCGCGACAAGGTCGGGAGCGGTCGCGATCGTCTCGAGCGTCAGGTTGGTCGGGTTGAGGACGCTTTGCAGGATCGTCTGGTTGTTCTGAGCCAGACCGTTGACGGTCGCGAAGTTCCCGCTCGAGGCGGCAAACGTGAGCACCTGGAATTGCTGCCCTGCCGACGGCCCGAATCCGTTGACCAGGCTGATGTCCAGCGTACCGCCGAGGTTTGCCGTGGCGCTCACCTGCACCTGGTCGTACTGAGTGCCCGGAGCCGTGCCGCCCAGCGCGACGGACAGGCTGCCGGTCGCTGTCTGCGTAAAGTTGCCCGTCACGCTGAGGGTCCCGAGGGCAGACCCCAGGTCCAGGTTGGCCGCGTTTTTCAGGTCACCCTCGACCGATCCCGGCCCGCTGAAGGTACCCGCCTCGATGTCGACCTGAGCGTGCGGCACGGTCGCCAGTGTTCCCCCCTGGAGGCTGGTGCTGCCCCCGGTCTGGATATAGGACGCGACGGTCAGCGAGCTGTTCGGGCCGAGGCTCAAGGCGCCGGCGCTCGTCAGGCCGGCCGTGTCAAGGACGTTCGCACCGCCCGTCACCGTGAGCTGCCCCCCGGCGGCGTTTGCAGCCAGTAGCGAAAGGGCGTTTTTGGTCATCGCGTCATCACTGTAGATGTGCGACTGCGGCCCGCTCAGCAGGATGCTTGCGGCGCTCGTGGTGATCTGGCCGCCGAGGATCTCCAGCGTGCTGTTGCTGGTCGCCTCCCACGTCCCGCCGGTCAGCACGCCGCCGGCGAGGTTGGTGGATTCCTGAACGGTCAGGATGCCTCCGTCGTCGGCGTCAATGGTGCCGTCCATCGTGACCGAGCCGCCGGAGTCGCCTCCCACAAAACCATGGCCGGTGATCGTGATTCCCGAGGCGATCGTGAGGGAGGCGCTGCGCCAAAGAGCAGGAGCCCGTTTCCGTTACCGCCCATGCTGTCGAGGGAGACGATCGCGGTACCACTCAAGGTCTGGGTGCCGGCGAAAGAAAGGGAGTTCGTGCCGGCGAGCTTGATCGTGCTGCCATTCAGCGTCAACCCGTTCGTGATGTTCACGTTAAGACCGCTCCCGAACAGGCTGTCGTCGAGGGTGCCGTCCAGCGTGACGGCATTGAGGGTGCCCCCGTCCTTGACCAGCAGTTCCGCCGAGCCGCTGGTCGTGACCAAGCCGCCGTTGATCGTGCCGCCATCGAGGTAGATGGTTCCGGTTGCATCGGTCAAGGCCAGAGGGATGTCGTTGGTCAGGGTCCCGGCGATGCCGACGAAGCCGTGGGTGCCGTCGATCTTGCCCATCGTGGACGTCCGGAAAAATCCTCCCAGCTCCATCGTCGAGTTTGTCGCCGTGATCAGCCCGGAGTTCGACCAGGAGGTCCCCGTCGCGCCCTCGATACTCAGAGTCCCGCCGGCGTCGGAATCGATCGTCCCCTGGTTGAGCAGGCTGCCGGTCTGGATGTTGATTGTTCCGCTCGTCCCGTGCACGGTGATTCCCGCGCCCAGGATCAGGTTGCCGAAGATCTGCATATAACCCCCGGGCCCCGCGAACTGGAACTGCCCGCTCCCGCCGATGGTCTGATCTCCCTGGAAGGAGATCAGAGGCTGGAACGACGCGGCGTCAATCTTGACCACCGTGCCGTTGGCCAGCGTCAGGCCGCCGGTGACCGTTACGCCCCCGGTGGCCACGAGCAGGTTGCCCGGCTCGGCCTGCCCGGCGACCGTCGCGCCCAGGGTCAGCCCGGCCAGGCTCCCGCCGTACTCCCCGGTCGCCAGGTCATTGCCGTCCAGGGTCGCCAGGGCGCCGCCCTCGAGCGTCCCATCCTCCAGGTTCCACGAGCCGGTGGCTGCGTCGAGGATCAGCGTGGCGCCGGTGTTGTTCAGGGTGCCGGTCAGGTTGATGGTGCCGCCGGTTCGGGTATAGCTCCCCAGCCCGGCGGTGCTGAAGCTGCCCCCCAGGTTGAGCCGGGAGTTGATCACCGCGAGTGTGCCGGCGTTGTTCCAGGCATCCCCGAGCGTCAGGGTGCCACCGTCCGCCTTCAGGGTGCCGCTGGGGGCGTTGGTCCAGGACGTGCCCGTGCTGCCGCTGACCGTGAGCGTGCCGCCCCCGTCGGAGTCGATCAAGCCCTCGTTGAGCAGGCTGCCGGTCTGGATGTTGATTGTCCCGTTGGTCCCGTGCACGGTGATTCCTGGTCCCAGCGTCACGTTGCCCAGGACCTTCAGGATCCCGCCTTCCCCGGAGGTCCCGCCGGAACCGAAGCTGAAGTTGCCGGTCCCGCCGATGCTCTGATCCCCCTGGAAGTCGATTTCGCCGGTGTGGCTGGCGTCGCCGACGGTGGCCTGTGCACCGCTCGCGAACGTCAGGCCTCCGGTCACGCGGATCACCGTGCTCGAGACGGACAGAGAGCCGCCCAGGGTGAGCCGGTCCAGGGTCGCTCCGGCGGCGGAAGCCGTGAGGGTGGTCCCGGCCTGCACGCTGGCCAGGCTGAGAGTGCCGCCCGCGAGGGAGAAGGGGCTGGAATCACTCAAAAGGCCGGCGGTGCTGGTGCCTCCCGAGAGGTCGATCTCGCCGCCGGAGAGCGTGATCGGGGCGGCGGCGGTCAGGCTATGGATCGTGTCGGTGACGTTTTGGGAGTGGGTGACGATCGCCCCAGGGTTCAGGGCGTTGATGACGACGTCATCTTGGGGCCCGGGTAGTTGGTCGGTACTCCAGTTGCCGGGAACCTCCCAGTCGCCGCCGGCCGGGGTCATCCAGATGACCGGGGTCAACAGGCGGCGATCCTCCAACACCTCGATGCCGAGGTGGTAACGCAAAGCCGTCCGGGATCTTCGCCGCAGGGTCTCGGCCGAGCCGGTCCGAGACCCTCGCTTGCTCAAACCTCGATGCAGAGCGCGTAGCATCTCCGTGCTCTCCTCAGCTGACGCCCGCGATCCGAGTGTGGTCACCCCAGGGCCGCAAGCGCGGGAAATTAAGGGTTGAGTTCAGGCGCCGGCCCAAGCCGGCCGACCGCTCGTGGTTGCTCGAGTGCAAGCTGTCACACGACCACTTGCTTCTCGACCGGGGCGAATGCCATGGTCGATCTCTAAGAGGGCAATGCCAGAAGGTCCCGATAACCCGACACAGTTCGCGAAAAAAAGCCGAACCGAGATGACGGCCGGCCGCGAATGCATTTGCAACCCCGGGCCGCTGTTCTTATAATCGCCCAACACATGTCCCGCTGGTCTTCTTGTTGAGGGCACTTGCCGGTGGCGTCGTCGCGCTCCGTCAGCCACTGGATCGGCCAGCTCCGGGCGGGCGACCCGGTCGCCGCCCAGCACCTCTGGGAAGGATACTTCCGGCGGCTGGTGGGGCTGGCGCGGGGTAAGTTGCAGAGCCTGCCGTGCCGCGCCGCCGACGAGGAGGACGTTGCCTTGAGCGCGTTCGCCAGCTTCTGTCGCGGCGTCGAGGGCGGCCGCTTCCCGCAACTGGCGGATCGGGATGACCTCTGGCGACTGCTGGTCACGATCACGGCGCGGAAGGCGCTGCACCTGGCACGCGACGAGCGCAGCCAGAAGCGCGGCGGCGGCTCCGTGCGGGACGAGGCTGCCCTGGGCGGCCGGGACGGCTCAGCCGCCGAGGCCGCCGCGCTTGACGAGTTGCTCGGGCGCGAGCCCACCCCCGCATTCGCCGCCCAGGTGGCCGAGGAGTGTCAGCGGCTGCTCGACACCCTGCGAGATGCCGACCTGCGCACGATTGCGGTCTGGAAAATGGAAGGCTACACCACCGAGGAGATCGCCGCCAAGCTCCGGCGCGCCCCTCGCACCGTCGAGCGGAAGCTCGACTTGATCCGCCGGCGCTGGACCGCGTAGCGGATTCGTCCGGGGGCCGGGGACAGGGGACCATGGGCCTACTCTCGCGCACACACATCACGGCGCTGCCCCTGACCGAGGCCGAGCGCCTCGATGCGGTCTGTGATCGCTTCGAGGCCGCCTGCGGGAGTGGCCTGCACCCCCCGATCGGCGATTATCTCGCAGGCGTCGAGGAGCCCGCGCGGGGCGCTGGCCCGCGAGCTGATCGTACTGGACCTTCACTACCGCCATTGCCGGGCCGAAGTCCCGCAGGTCGCCGACTATGACGCCGTCAATCCGGACCGGGAATCGAATTGGCTGACTCGCGCAATCGCTGCCTTCACCGAAAGTTCCACGGGGCCCGTGCTGCCGGGGTACGAGATCCTGGGCGAGCTGGGCCGCGGCGGCATGGGCGTCGTCTACAAGGCCCAGGACCACCGACTGGGGCGGCTGGTGGCCCTCAAGGTCCTGAATGGCCCGCGCAACCGGGACCCCGAGGCCCTGGAGCGCTTTCGCCGCGAGGCCCGGACCGCCTCGGCCCTGAACCACCCGCATATCTGCACCATTTACGCCCTGGACGAACACCGGGGCCAGCCGTTCCTGGTCATGGAATTCATTGAAGGGAGCGACCTGGCGGTCAGGATGGGACAGGCTCGACTTTCCTTCCCGGATTCGGCAGAAATGGTCGCCACCATTGCCGACGCGTTGCATTACGCCCACACCCGAGGTCTGGTGCACCGGGACATCAAGCCGGCCAACATCCTGATCGACGCGGCAGGCAGACCCTGTGTGGTCGATTTCGGGCTGGCCCTCAAGGACGAGGACTTTGGCAAGGGCGGGGGGCTGGCCGGCACGCCGGCCTACATGAGTCCCGAGCAGGCCCGGGGCGAAGGCCACCGCGTGGATGGGCGGTCCGACATCTTCAGCTTGGGCGCCGTGTTCTACGAGCTGTTGACCGGCAAGAAGCCGTTCCGGGGAGACTCTTTCCTGGATGTCCTGGAGTCGATCAAAACCACCGAGCCTCGTCCACCTCGGCAAATCGACGACACAATCTCCAAGGAGCTGGAACGGATCTGCTTGAAGGCGCTATCGAAGCGGGTCCATGATCGCTACACGACGGCCGGGGACATGGCGGAGGACCTTCGTGTGTTTCTCCAGGCCGCCAGAGACACGGCCTCGCCGGGCGCCCCGACGGTTCCGACGAGTACTCCACCCCGATCAACGCGGGAATCCGCTCCGCTGGCGGCCACATCCGGGCATTCCGATTCCTGCCATCGGCCGGTCAAGATTGTGCCGCGAGGGCTGAGATCGTTCGACGAGCATGATGCCGACTTCTTCCTGGAACTCTTGCCCGGCCCTCGGGATCGAGACGGATTGCCGGACAGCATCCAATTCTGGAAGCGGAGGATCGAGCAGATCGACCCCGACCGTAGCTTCAAGGTCGGGCTGATCTACGGTCCCTCGGGCTGCGGCAAGTCATCGCTGGTCAAGGCTGGACTTTTGCCCCGGCTCGGCAAGCACATTTTGACGGTTTACATCGAGGCGACCCCGGATGAAACGGAAGCCCGACTGCAGAAGGGCTTGCGCAAGGTCTGTCCGGAGCTGCCGCGAGGAATGGGGCTGGTTGAATCGCTGGCAAGGTTGCGGCGGGGCCGCGTACTGGCACCCGAGCGCAAGGTGCTCTTGGTCCTGGATCAGTTCGAGCAATGGCTGCATGGCACGAGGGGTGAAGAGACGACAGAACTGGTCGCCGCGCTGCGGCATTGCGATGGTGAGCATCTTCAAGCAATTGTGCTGGTACGGGATGATTTCTGGCTTGCCGTCAGCCGCTTCATGCGGGACCTGGAGATCCGATTGCTCGAGGGCGAGAACAGCGCTCTCGTCGACCTCTTTGATCCCCGTCATGGCAAGAAAGTGCTGACGGCATTCGGGCGGGCCTACGGGCGCTGCCCGAAAACGCCGGTGATCTTGGCAGCGATCAAGAATCATTTCTGGACCAAGCGATTTCGGGGCTTGCCCAGGACGGCAAGATCGTCCCGGTCCGATTGGCTCTCTTCGCCGAGATGGTCCGAGGCAAGTCCTGGAATCCAGCCACTCTCAGGAACGTGGGCGGTACCGAGGGAATTGGTCTGAGCTTCCTCGAAGAAACGTTCAGCGCCACGACCGCCCCTCCCGAGCATCGCATTCACCAGAAAGCGGCCCAGGCGGTCTTGAAAGCTCTCTTGCCCGCAAGCGGCACCGACATCAAGGGTCAGATGAGATCACGCCCAGAATTGCTCGAAGCTTCGAGGTATGCAAACCGCCCCAGGGACTTCGATGACCTGGTGCGTATCCTTGACCTGGAGCTTCGCCTGATCACGCCCACCGACGCCGAAGGGAAGGATGAAAGCGGCAGGATCAAGGATGAACAAGGAAAGACCAGCGATACAAGAGCGGGGCAGCCGCGCGCCAGTCATCGTTCTGATTCATCCTTCATCCTTCATCCTTCATCCTTCATCCTTTCGTTACTACCAGCTCGCGCACGATTATCTGGTCCACTCCCTGCGGGAATGGTTGACTCGCAAACAGCGCCAGACGCGTCGAGGAAGGGCCGAACTTCGGCTGGCCGAACGGGCCTCGCTCTGGAGCTCCAGGCCCGAGAACCGCCATCTTCCGTCTGCCCTGGAATGGGCCAATATCCGGCTCCTGACCAGGAGGCGGAACTGGTCAGAACCGCAAAGCAAGATGATGAAGCGGGCCGGGCGACGGCACGGCGTACGGATGATGGGATTGATCGTGCTCGTTTCCTTGATCACCTGGGCAGGGATCGAGGGCTATGGCAACCTGCGGGCCGCGGGCCTTGTGGAGTCGCTCCGTACGGCCGGCACCACCGACGTCCCGGCGGTCATCAACCAGCTCGCCGGCTACCGGCCGTGGGCCGACCGTCGTCTCCGGCGGATGCTCCGCGATTCGGAAGAGTCGACCCGCGATCGCCTGCACGCCAGCCTCGCCCTGCTGCCGGTCGATTCCTCGCAGGCCGACTACCTGGGAAAGCGGCTGCTCGGCGTCGCGCCGGCCGAACTGCCCGTGCTCTGCGCGGCCCTGGCGCCCTATCGATCCCGGCTGATCCCGACGCTCTGGACGGTGCTCGAGTCGGCGAAGCCGGGTGATGCCGTTTGCTGCAATCCGCCAGCGCACTGGCGACCTACGCCCCGGATGACCCCAAGTGGGAAGCAGAGAGCGGCAAGGTTGCCCAGACGCTGGTGTCGGTCAATTCCCTCTTGCTCCGGCCCTGGATCGAAGCGCTGCGTCCCGTCCGCGGCAAGCTGACAGCCCCGCTCGAGACGATCTTCCGGGACAAGAACCGTTCCGAAACCGCCCACTCGCTGGCGACGGACATCCTCACCGACTACGCCAGCGACGACCCCGACCGGCTGGCCGAGCTGCTCATGGTCTCCGACTCGAAGGCGTATGTGAGCCTCTTCCCGGTTGCCGAGAAGCGGGCCGAGCAGATCTTGCCGGTCTTCCAGGCCGAGCTTGCCAGGAAAGCCAATGATCTCTGGGACGATCCTCCGCTGAATCCGACCTGGACGAAACCGCACGCAGCCCTCGTGAGCCGGATCGAGTCGGCGGAGGGCCTGCTGAGCGAGCGGTTCGCTTTTTGCCAGACAATGCCCATGTCCGAGTTCCTCACAGCCGCCGAGGGTCTCCGCGCGGCGGGATACAGGCCCGTGAGGTTCCGTCCCTACTCCCTCAAGCAGGTGGTGCAGGTAGCGGCGGTCTGGACCCGAGATGGACGGAACTGGCAAATCTCTTCCGGTCTCACTGCCGCAGAGGTCCGCCAGCAGGCTGGACCGAACGTCGTTGCAACACTCGCGGGGACAGGGAAACCCACGGTCGGGCCCGTGGCGAGGTCAGCAGACCTCGCCACAACAAATACGGCAAGAGCCGGGACCTTTCTCCCGGTCGACGTCGCCGGATACCAGGCGACCGACAACGATGGTAAGCCCGTCGATCGCTACGCAGCCCTCTGGGTGGAGAAATCCGGCGAGGACGACGCCCGGTTGTACGTGGGAATGAGCGCTCTTGAGGAGGGTGAAGTTCACGACAGGCTCAAGGACGCGAAGCTCATTCCCCGGGCCCAGAATGCCATGATCGGGACCGACGGTCGCCCGAGATATTGCGGTGTCTGGGGACGACCCCCGGACGCCATCATCACAGGTGATCGGTTCCGAGATCACTTCGAGAGAAACTTCGAGCAGAAGCAGGCAGCGATCTTGGGCGACCAGTTGCTCATCGATCTGGCGGTCAGCGGGGCAGGCACACGTCGACCGACCCGAGAGCGCGCTCAGGCCGACCGAGAGCGTGCGGAGAACAAGCTCAAGACCAAGCCCGACGATCTCGATGCCCGATCCTCTCGGGCTGTGGCGAACTTCCTGCTGGGAGAAAACCGGAAGGCGCTCGATGACCTTGAGGTCGTCATCGCGAAATACCCGAAAGCCACGGCCGTCCAACAATACCGGGTCATCACGCTGGCCCGGCTCGACAAGAAGCAAGACGCCAAGTCTGAACTGGAGAAATTCCAGAAGGGAGACGCCCCCGAGCATTCCAAGCTCTACCTTGCCGCTGTCGTGGCAGCGGAACTGGGCGAGGGGGCGGACAAGGCATTCGAGGCCATGGAAAGGGCGATCGGCAAGCAACCCCGGGATGCAGAATTGCGCTATGTCGCCGCCCGGGCCTTTTCCCTGGCGTCCCAAGCCCTGGCCCGATCGGACAAGGCGAAAGGGCGTCAGGTTGCGGACCGATCACTGCGATTGCTCAGGGAGGCCGTCCAGAACGACAATGCCGATTTCGGCAAGATGGACGACGAACCCGACCTCGACCCAGTTCGCGAGGACCCAGCGTTCGCCGAAATCGTGAAGGCCGGTCACCCCGACCGCCGCTATGCTGCTGTCTGGAGCAGCGATGCGAGCTTCGAGGCGACTTCGATCTACGGTCTCGATCCCGCCGTCCACTTGCGGAAATGCCGGGAATTGATCGCGCAGAGCTATCGCCCAGTATCGTGGTCGGCGAGCCAGACCGCGACCGATGGACCGCTGGTGACCGCCTCGGTCTGGCACCGCCCCACGGTCCAGGAGGAGGTGAAGGACGGCCTTGCCCAGCGGCAGGCACGGGCGGCGGTGGCCTTGGTGCGCATGGGAAGAGCGGCAGCAGTCTGGCCTCTGCTGCGACACAGTGCCGACCCCAGGTTGCGGAGCTTCATCGTCAACTGGCTCAACCCCTTGGGCGCCCTTCCGCAAGCGGTCGCGGCGGAGCTCGACCGGCTGGATTCTTCCGGAGTTGGCCGCAGGTCTCGCGACCCAGCCCAGGGCACCGACCGCAGGTCTCCTGCCTCCGGAGTGGCCGACTCGGGGAGACCTTCGGTCCCAGGGGGGGCGGCGACCCTTCGGGTGCCCGGAGACCCGCGCCCAACAAGGCCCGGAGATCCGCGCCCACCAAATGCGATGGACGCCATCCTGTTTCACCCCGAGACCTCGCAACGCCGAGCGTTGATCCTGGCGCTGGGAACGTATGGCACGGAGGGATTATCATCCGGCGAGCGGGAGCCATTGATTGGCAAGCTGCTCGATGTCTACCGCAACGACCCCGACAGCGGCATCCACGGGGCGGCGGAATGGGCCCTGCGGCAGTGCGGGCAGCAGGAGAACCTCAAAGGACTGCACGCCGAGTTAATGAAGCTCAAAGACCGCGGCAACCGGCGCTGGTTCGTGAACAGCCAGGGGCAGACGTTCGCGGTGATCGACGGGCCGGTCGAGTTCCGCATGGGGTCACCGCCGACAGAGCCGAATCGTAATGTCACCCTGGAAAGGCCACGCCGCCTGCTCATCCCCCGCCGGTTCGCCATCGCCGCCAAGGAGGTCACGATCGAGCAGTGGCAGCGGTTTGAGCGGACCAACACCCGGCTCGGATTGCCCCCGAGCTTCGTGCACCAGTACAGCCCCGACCCGGACGGTCCCATGATCGGGTTCACCTGGTACCACGCAGCAAACTACTGCAACTGGTTGAGCGAGCAGGAGGGCTTGCCCAAGGGTGAGTGGTGCTACCTCGCCAACGAGGCCGGGGCTTACGCCGAGGGGATGACGATTCCCGCCGACGTGCTCGAGCGCTCCGGCTACCGGCTGCCTACCGAGCCGGAATGGGAATTCGCCTGCCGCTCGGGTACGGTGACCAGCCGTTACTTCGGCCTGTCGATCGAGCTTCTGGGCAAGTATGCCCGGTATCAGGCCAACAGCCGAGAGCACGCCTGGTCGTGCGGGAGCTTGCTGCCGAACGACCTGGGGTTGTTCGATATGCTGGGGAACGAGTTTGAATGGGTGCAAGATAGCGTGCGACGTCTGATGCCGGAAAGGAGAGGGCTTTCCAGTGATCTAATAAATATATCTGAATTTATCAATGGAACGCCCCCTCGTGTGCTTCGGGCCGGGGCGTTCAACAATCCTGCGGCGACCGTCCGCTCGGCCTACCGTTTCGGGAACGCGCCGTCGTCCCGCAACGCGAGCAGCGGTTTCCGCCTCGCCAGGACTTACCACTGATCTGCTTTAAATCTTTACTACTTTCATCCGTTGCAGGCCCGCTGTTGCTCCCGCCGCCGCCCGAGCACAGCCGCGTGGCGGCGAGACGAGTGCAGGTCAATCGAACAACGATGATGCCACCGGCCTTGACGTTCGTCTTGACCTTCTCGAAGTGGGCAATGGCAGAAGGTCCCGATAACCCGACACGGTTCGCGAAAAAGGCCGGTGCGGGATGACGGCCGGCCGCGAATGCATTTGCAACCCCGGGCCGCCGTTCTTATAATCGCCCAACACATGTCCCGCTGGGTTTCTTGTTGAGGGCACCTGCCGGTGGCGTCATCGCGCTCCGTCACCCACTGGATCGGGCAGCTCCGGGCGGGCGACCCGGTCGCCGCCCAGCACCTCTGGGAAGGACACTTCCGGCGGCTGGTGGGGCTGGCGCGGGTCAAGTTGCAGAGCCTGCCGTGCCGCGCCGCCGACGAGGAGGACGTCGCCTTGAGCGCCTTCGCCAGCTTCTGCCGCGGCGTGGAGGGCGGCCGCTTCCCGCAACTGGCGGATCGGCATGACCTCTGGCGACTGCTGTTCACAATCACGGTGCGCAAGGCGCTGCACCTGGCACGCGACGAGCGCGGCCAGAAGCGCGGCGGCGGTTCGGTGCGCGACGAAGCCACCCTGGCCGGCCGGGACGGCTCAGCCGCCGAGGACGCCGCGCTTGACCAGTTGCTGGGCGCGAGCCCGCCCCCGCATTCGCCGCCCAGGTGGCCGAGGAGTGTCAGCGGCTGCTGGACGGCCTGCGAGATGCCGACCTGCGCACGATTGCGGTCTGGAAAATGGAAGGCCACACCACCGAGGAGATCGCCGCCAAGCTAGGGCGCGCCCTGCGCACCGTCGAGCGCGAGCTCGACTTGATCCGCCGGCGGTGGACCGCGTAGCGGATCCCGCCGGCGGACCGGGACCATACGTTTGCTCGCGCGTGCACACGACGAGCGTGCCCCAGACCGAGGCCGAGCGCCTCAACGCGGGACGGAGGCAACGGTGCCGCGATTCGCTTGGCTACGAATCCGACCGCCGGACGGAATCCACGGAGTTAGCTTGTCGCCTCGGTCGCCGATTGGCTCGCTTTCCGCGGGCTGCGTTCAAGACGAACGGTCTGGTCCAAGCCGAAATCTCTTACCGTCTCGCGGACCCACTTCTCTTCGCTGTATGGTCATCCTCGGTGCGCCTCAACCATGACACGCTCGAACGCCTCGAAGTCGGACTCCTTGCGGAACATATCGATCCTGCAGACGGATCGGCTCAGCACGCGATAGACAAAGCCCCCAGGTGCGACTCTCGCTGTTCTTGGCATGACAAGATCCGCTCACAGTACTCGAAACGCGTCCCTGTTTCCGTCTGCTCCTAACCGCGTCCCCGTTTCCGTCCCGGCCGGCGGGTCGCCAGGGTGATCCATACGTACCTACAGAGTTGGCGCGGACCGGCAGGCGCGGAATGATGCGTGAGCCTCGAATGAGTGAGCTTGACGGCGGAGTGCGAGGGAATGATATTGGACGAGTCTTTGGTGATCGACGCCGGACCCGTTGCGTTATTCCAATTGTCTCAGGATTACACGCTGTCGCCTTGAAGGAAGCCGTCGAGCAGGGGAGGCTGTCGCCGCGGGCAGGCACGGACAACGAGGCCTTGCTCGGAGGGTGAGCCGGCCCGCCGCTGGGGAGGAAGGACTCCCCTGGCGGGGAAGTGGCTGATTCCAGAATGGAATGGAAGGACACGCAATGGTGTCCTTCCCATGTCTTGCCAGCGGGGTGCGTGTCCTCGCAGTTTGTCCCTCCGACCGTCATTCCGCTTTCTTGAACAGGTCGAGAAACCGGTCCTCGTACTCCGGGAAGATGCCGATGCGGTCCAGCTCGCGCTTCAGCTCGTAGGCGGCCGAGCGGTCGCTCGAGGCCCGTGCGAAGAGTTCTTCGATGTGCCGCTTCTCCGCGGGGCCGATCCGCTCCGGCTCGGCAGGCTCTTGCGCGATCGCCTCCTCCTCCTCCGGCATCGACTGTCCCAGCGCTTGCTCCATCTGCGCCAAGAGCTCGCCGAGGTGCTGCTCCATCTCCCGGGACTGCTCGGACAGCTCGGCGAGGTCGATCGCGACGCCGGTGAGCGTCGCAAACGCTTCGAGCACGGCCTGCGAGGCCTTCGGGAACGGGAGCTGCGAGAAGATGTGCGGCATCTCGCCCAGCAGGCAGGCACCACGCAGGCCCGCCTCTGCGGCCGCCGCGAGGAGCACGCCGTTGAGCCCGCCGATCTGGCCGTCCTCGAGGACCTTCACCCCGTGCCGCCTCAGCTCAGTGAAACCCTCAGGGTCGGTGGCGGCGCCGAACACACGCGCCTCATGTCCGGGGTGCATCTGGGTGGCCATGGCCGCGAATGTGACGACGCGATTCACGCCTAACCCCCGGGCGTACTCGATGATCTTACGGCAAAAGGCATACTTGCCCAGGGGCGGCTGCGCCTCGCCGATGAAGACGACCAAGTCATGCCGGCCGGCCGGGTCATGCCAGGCGAAGAACCGGCTCCGCGGCAGGCGGCCGGGTTGGATGATCCCGCCCTTGACATCGACGTGCCCGACGTCGAACAACTCCTGAGCAGGCAGCTCCGACAAGAGATGCATGCCGAGCTTGGCCATCAGGTAGTAGCCGGCGCTGACGGCCACGTGCCCCATCCCGGGCCAGGCTGCGACCAGCCAGGGCTCGCTCAGTCTCTCTCTGTCCGGCATCGCTCATCCCCTTTTTCGGTTCGGCCAAGCAGCCGCACCGCCGTTTTCACCAGGAACGTCACCGCAAAGCCGCGCTGACCTCCAGGCTGATGACTCCGCTTGAGCGTGCGTCCGAGCAGAAACCAGCCGCAAAAGCGCTACGTCCCACTGTTTTTCGGGTTTCTCAGTCGACCTTACCCGTCGCGGCCCAGAGCACGCCCCGGCGCAGCCACTCCTGATAATGAGGATCCGCCATCGCCTCGGTGTCATGCCCCAGGACGTTTTCATAGACGCGTCCCTTGCCGTAGGTATTCACCCAGATGACCGGCTCGTCCTTGCCGGTTCCCTTCGGTTTGTCGCGGTCGGAGTGGGCCGTTGCCAGGACGGTGCTGCCAGGCACCAGGAGCGAATTCTGATAGAGCTCGTCGATCGCATGCACAAACCGAGCGGGTACGCCTCGCGAGATCGGATGGTCGGCTGCCGTCTTTTTGACCGTGAAGACGTGCTTGGGCCCGTGGAACCCCTGCGACCGCCAGCCACCAGCGATCACTTTCTCGAATTCCTCCCAATTGGGCTTGGTAAAGGCGCTCGACGCGTAGTGGCAAACCACCAGGCCCTTCCCTTCGCGCACCGCCTTCAAGAATGCCTGCTTGTTCTCATCCGACCAGCGCGACTCAGGTGGTCCCTTGTCCGTATCCTTGTAGTTCAATATCAGCACATCATACTTGGATAAATTGCCATCGGTCAGGTCTTTCGAGGGCGCCCCGGTCACCTCGACCTTGACCTTGCCGCCATCCTCGAGAATCTCAGTCAGCACTTTCGTCGTGACTTTCCAGGAATGCACGTCAATATTATCGCCCGTGATGATCAGTGCCTTGACCGGGTGCGACGGCGCATGCTGCACGTCTTTATTGTCGGCGGGGGTAGCCGATTTCGCGGCTTGAATCTCGAGCCCGGAGCTGTTGTCGTTGGCGCGGAAAGCGGCGCAGGCTCCGGTACCGGTTCGGCTGCGGCGCTTTGCGTGAACGTCGTTGCGGTTGCCGCGCCGGCTGCCAGCATCGAGAGGCCGGCGATCACCGCGAGCGCCCTCGGCTGCAAACCCGTTCGCGCCGGCGGATGAGGTACGCCCCATTGCTTATCTTGTGAGCTGTCGCTAATGAATACGTCGTCACCTTGTCGCGGTTGTTCGCTCATCGCAGCCTTCCGGGTTGAGGAACGACACTGGTCAAGCGCGGGCATCTGTCCACCCGCTCGAGCCCAAGCTCAGCTCAATTCTCTTCGTCTTCGCAGGGAAATGCCAGACAAAACTCAGCTTCCTGTGCCGTCCGCTCGTTCCCTCGGTCAGACTCGAAGCAAGCTAGGGATCAATCGACTTCGGCGCTCGCGGACCGAAGCGCGCATGACCGCTGCAAGGCCGAGATCGATGAAATGGCTCAAGGTCCGTTGCATGTTTGATCCGTCGCGCGACCTGCCGCGAAATAAACGCCTGTGTCGTTCGCGCGCCTGAATTCGTCCCGACCCATTGAAAGATCAAGGCATTCGGTGATTGACAGGCCGACTTTCGCCGGTCATTCTCACTGCGTTCTTGTCAGCGAATCAAGAGGTTAAGTCCGGAGTGCCTTGCGTATGGAGACACGGGAGCCCGTCATACAGGCGCCTACCGCCATCGACACCGGCCAGATTGCACAGGTGGTCGATCTGCTGCGCGGGAGCCGGAGCATTCTGTTCATCACGGGAGCGGGCCTTTCGGCGGACTCCGGCTTGCCGACCTACCGGGGAATCGGAGGACTCTACGAGAACCGGGATCCGGAGGAGAACATTCCCATCGAGTCCTTGCTTTCCCTTGAGGCCCTCGAAGCTCGCCCTGATCTGACCTGGAAGTACCTCCTTCAGGTCGAGCAGGCGTGTCGAGCAGCCAGGCCCAACCGTGGGCACGAAGTCATCGCGGCCTTCGAGTTGCGCTTCGACCGCGTCTGGGTTCTGACGCAGAACGTCGACGGGTTCCACCGACAGGCCGGGTCCATGAATGTGATCGATATTCACGGCGATCTCCACCACATTCGATGCACGCGGTGCCGTTACACCCAGGCGGTCGATGACTACGTCGGGTTCTCGATCCCACCGCGCTGCCCTGACTGCCGGGGGGTACTCCGGCCCGACGTCGTCTTGTTCGGAGAGGAACTCCCGGCGCGGCAGCTCGCCACCTATCATGCGGAGACCCGACGCGGTTTCGATCTGGTGATCTCCGTTGGAACAACCAGCGTCTTCCCCTACATCTCGGCACCGGTGCTGGCTGCACGAGAGCGGCACAAACCGAGCATCGAGATCAATCCGGGCGACACTGGAGTGACCAAACTTGTCACAGTCAAGGTCTCGCACAGGGCCGCTCCGGCACTGGATGCGATTTGGAGCGCCTACAACGGGTAACGTCGAGCGGGCTTGACCATCGCCCGGCCGGATCAATCGACTTCGGTGTGCCGGACCGACGCAAGCAATGCCTGCTTGATTCCGTTGCGATCGAGCGCGAGAACAACCGAAATGCCGGCGGCTGACTTGGTACGACGAATACTCGCGCGCGATGGTTGGTTCCACTTCACAGCTCGTCGCTCTCACCAGTCATTTCAATGGCCACGTTCGCGGGTTGGCCGTCGAATCTTTCTTCCCACGGAATTCGACCTGCAAGTTCTGCGAGTACGTCCGCTTTGTCCGTCCTCGCGCCGGTGGGTCCGGTATGTCCCCGGCCCGGGAAACTTCCGCGCCAAAGAGATGTCGGCCTTGACGCACGCCTCGCTATCCGCGAGCCCCACTTTCCCAGGGGCTGGGAGTTGAAAGACATAACGGATTGATCGACAATCGAAAGCCACCCACATTGGAGAAGCCGAACATGACGCAGAACGTCATCGATGATCTCACGACAAGGCGTACGTTTCTCGGCGGCACAGCCGCCCTGGCAGCGTGCGCTGTCATGCCTCGCAGCCTTTTCGGCGCTCTTGCTGCCAAGCCCAACTCCGTCATGAGCGGCGTGCGAATCGGTTGCATCACCTACAGCTATCGCGGCGGCGTGAATACGGCCGAATACACTCTGGAGTGCCTTCTGAAGGATGGCCTCAGCGAGACGGAGCTGATGGATGGCCCCATCCGCTCGTTCGCGGGGATTACTGGCGGGCGCGCCGCGGCGCGGCCGGCGCGGCGGCGCGGGCAACGACGCCCAGAAACCGGCACCCGCGCCGGTGAGCGATGCCGACCGCGCCAAAGAGCGCGAGTCGCAGCTTGCCAAGTGCGTGCAATTGCGCAAGATGTACAACGACGCCGGCGTCAACATCCACATCCACAAGCTCCCGTTCGGCCCGACCGACGACGACATCGACTTCAACTTCGAGATCGCCAAGGCTCTGGGCTGCAAGGCGATCACCACCGAGCGCAACGACCAGCAGGCCAAGCGCCTGGCCCCGTTTGCCGAGAAGCACAAGATCTGGGTCGCCTTCCACAACCACACAAACAACATGCCGAAAATCGATGACATCGATCCGCTCTCGAACGCCGGCGAGTACATCGGGTTCAATTTCGACATCGGACACTACGTCGCCGGAACCAAGGGCAAATCGCCGATCCCGGTCATCGAGAAGTATCACGACAAGATCATCAGCATGCACTTGAAAGACCGCACTGCCGACGGCGGCAATCTCCCCTGGGGCAAGGGTCAGACGCCAATCAAGGATGTACTCCTGTTACTCAAGAAAGAGCAGTGGCCGATCTACGCCGACATCGAGCTGGAATACCAGATTCCGCCGGGCTCCGACGCGGTGAGAGAAGTCGCCAAGTGTGTGGAATACTGCAAGGAAGCGCTCGCTTGAGCCCTTACCCCGGCACGGCGCGGATATCGTCGGTTCGCTGCGTCCCTGTTTACTGCTCCCACGAGCGCCGGCAGTCCCGGTGCGGCCAGCACCGCGGCGTCACGGCGTTCCCGGGTCCCAGATCGTCGCATCGAGGGTCGTGGCCCCTGGCGTGGACGGGCCGTGGAACCCGTAGACGGTAACAATCTTCGTAGAAGTGCGTCGCTCCGCCACGGTGGCTTTCCATGCGGACGAACAGGGCGAAATCGGGATTCGAGAAATCCATGCGGCCCTGGAAGTTGCCCGGCCGATCTTCCTCGATGCCCGCGGGCATGGCGGCGTGGCGCTGGCCGCGCGTCCCGTTGAGCGTCCCGGGCGGCCGGGGGGTCTCGATCGTCCAGGTATCGCCGCCGTCGCGGCTCCGAGCGAAGAGGAAGTCCTCGGCCTTGGTCCGGTCGAGGTGGTAATCATCGCGACTCCCGTCGCGGAAGAATCCGCGACTGAAGGCGACGAGGAACTCGTCGCCCCACGACCAGGCCCCGTGGTTCGCCGGCCAGCCCACAAATCGGCCCTTCTCGTCGTACACATGGACGTGCCGGACGATCCGCGGCGGCTCGCCCCCTCGTGCCAACGGCACGGCGACGAGCACGGGAAAGAGCAGAAGCGTGTAACGCACCATCGGTTTGACTTTCAGTCGAGCGTGAAAAGCGGGGCAGGTCCGATATTGGCAATCCAGCGCACCTTGCGGACCAGCGAGCCCAGCCAGACGCCCGTCAGGACGACGACGATGATCAAACCGCGCACGCTGAACCGGAGGTAGCTTCGCCAGGCCTGTCCGGCGGCTCGCGCCGGCATGTTCGCCTCTTTCCCGGATCGCAGGACGATCGGTGCTTGAATGACGCTCTTTGCTCAGGATAATCGGAACGCGCCGCCAAAAGTACACCAAGTCACGGTTACTGCTTCCCAAGCATGATGGCGGTATACGGTTCCGTCCGATCGAGGACATTGGTCCATGGGACGATCTGTTCGGCCTTCCAGATCTCGCGTCCCTTGTGCCTGACGGCCAGAAAAACGCTGTTGAAGCGGGCCAGGGCATATTCCCACTGGGAAGCGCCGCCGTGTTTGCGCCTCGATCAGGAAGAAGGTCTCCGGATCGCCGGCGTGAACGAAAACGTAGAGCGCCCCATCGATCAGGTCTCCCTCGGTGTTCTCGTAGCGGTAAAGCGGCTGGCTCAGCAACCGCATCTCGTATTCGACGCCGTCGTGGGCGATCTGGCGAGCGGTGAATTCCTTGGCCAGGTCGCGAAGTTGCCGCAGCCGTTTCTCCGGCGTTGCCGCCGGTTGTGGAGCGCCCGGAATCGGCTTGAGCTCGACTCCGGGCCGCTTCGTCGTCCACGACAGATGGTCCGGACGATCGGCTTTCAGAGCCTCAAGCGACAGCGAGTGCAACTCGACCTCCTTGCTCTGGATCGGCTCGAACCACTCCAGAAACGATCCCACGACCTCCGGACGTCCCTTCGAAATCCAGATATAAACATCTCCGAACACGCTTCCCCGGATCGGGTTGGACCACCGCAAGATGGGCTTTTTCACCAGACGGAATAGGGCGCCGCTTCCCCCGGTCGAGCGAATCGTGAACGCAGTCACTTCCTTGCCGCCGTGCTCCAGTGACAGGGCAGCCCTTGTCTTCTCATCCTGCGGCTCATCAGCCAGAGCAAGGCTGGCCGCCAGGACGCAAAAGGACGCCAGCACACGTCGAATCGTCCGTTGTCCACGCATGGGGTGGTTGCCTCCGGAACAGTTCCGCGAGAATTCGAGCGGCGCACAGAAGTTGGGAAAGGAAAAGCGAAGAGTACAACATTAGTCGCTCGATGACAAGCGTCATCTCGACGCGAGAGAGGAATTCCAGACACCCAGGAATTCGCCGCGTCCCCTTGGTATCGAGACACCAGCATTTCATTGACTGGCTGAAGGTTGCGTGAATTACGGCGAACATTCAGGCGACCAATTCGCGCGCGTCTGATTGCCTGCACGCACGGCCCGCCGAACGGAGGGTGTCTGGCAACCCCCTGGCAACCCGGTACCAGGACACGCTTGAACCGTCCTTGATCAAGGCAAAGCCCCCAGGCGCTCCTCTCGCCGTCCCTGTTACCGTCCTATATGGGCGAGATCGTCGATCATCCCGGCCTTCTGCGTCGGGCGCCATCCCAGCCGCTCTTGCGTCAGCGCGCTGGACGCTGGCATGTCCATCCCGGCGAAGAAACCGAGCCAGCCGAAGTGACCGGCGGCTTCCTCTGTGGATATCGCGGCAACCGGAACTTTCAAGCCGCGCCCGATCGCCTCCGCGATCTCTCGGGCCGAAACTCCCTCCTCGGCGACAGCGTGATACCTCGCCTTGGCGGTTCCCTTCTCAATCGCCAGCCTGTAGAGGGGCGCAGCGTCGAGCAGATGCACCGCTGGCCAGCGGTTGAGCCCGTCGCCGATATACGCCGAGATGCCCTTTTCGCGAGCGACGGCGCTCGAGTAGGTCACAAGGCCTTGCTTGAGCTGGTCGTGGACCTGAGGCAGGCGCACGACCGACACGCGAACGCCACGCGCCGCGACCGCCTCTGCCGCCAATTCCGCGGCTGCACGGGGGTTAGGGTGGTTGCGATCGAAATGGTCTTCGGTCGCGAGTTGACCTGGCCCAGCGTTCCCCATCCCGGTGCCGGAGGTGACGATCAAGGGCCGGTCGGAGCCCGCGAGCGCGTCGCCGAGCGCCTCGATGGCGCGCCTGTCTGCCTCACAGACCTCCTGGAACCTCGAGAAGTCGTGGATGAAGGCGGTGTGAATGACTCCGTCCGACATGACGGCTCCACTGCGAAGGCTTTCCAGGTCTTCAAGATCACCTCGATGGACAAGGGCACCAAGGGCGGCAAGCGCTGCGGCAGCCACATCCGAACGAGCGAGGCCGAGCACCGTATGTCCCGCGCCGTTCAACTCTCGCACAATGGCAGATCCCATGAATCCTGTCGCACCTGTGACGAAAATACGCATGATCAATCCTTTCGGTGAAAGCGTAGGGGTTCAATCGGCTCGGCGCCGATCATGAAAGCCGTAGTGGATGGGCCGCTCTAACCGGGACAAAGCCCGTTCATGAGCAACTGCCACACGTCGTTGTATGCCGCGTCTATGCACGGATCGGACCACTCTGCGGCATGGGCCGGGTGGTGGAACTTGGTGGTGGCGACTAACACCGCCCGGCCGGCGGCCACGGGGTCGACGGTGCGGAAAGTGCCGTCCTTCACGCCGGAGCGGATGACCGTCGCGACCAGCCCGATCAATTCACTGACGTGGGCCGCGACCACCGACTGTGCATCGGCCGCCAGCGTCCGGTAGGCAGAGAACAGCTCCGGGTCTTCGGCAACCCGCCCGCGTTTGACGGCAATCATGGCGTCGACCAGCTTCCGTAACCGCTGCGGAGCCGGGCCCGACCGGGCAGCGATGGCACGTAACGGAGGCATGGTCGCTTCAACCCACCTCCCGACGACCAGGTCCCGCAGCTCGGCCTTGGTCGCCACGTGCCGATAGACAGCCGTGTGGCTCACGCCCAACGCCCGCGCCACATCCACCACCGTTGCCTTGGCCGGGCCGAACCGCCGGATGACGTCTTCGGCTGCAGCCAGGATTCGATCGAGGGTGAGCGGGGCGTCGGGTGGCATGCCGGCCTCGATGGATGAGAGTCAGTGCGCGATCCCGTCCAGCTCCGCCAAGCTCTCGCGCGACAGCGTCAACTGAGCGGCGGCCAGGTTCTCGCGGAGATGAGCAACCGACGACGTGCCGGGGATCAACAGGATATTGGGCGACCGGTGCAGAAGCCACGCGAGCGCAACTTGCATCGGCGTGGCCCCGAGCCGCTGTGCAACCTCTGACAGTGTGGACGACTGTAACGGTGAAAACCCGCCGAGGGGGAAGAACGGCACGTAGGCAATGCTCTGCCGAGCGAGATTGTCGATCAGGGCGTCATCGTGGCGGTGGGCCAGGTTGTAGTTGTTCTGCACGCAAACGACATCGGTGATTCCTTGCGCCTCGGCCTCCTGGGCGGCCGTGACGTTGCTCAGGCCGATGTGGCGGATCAGCCCCTGTTTCTTGAGGCCGGCCAGCACCGACACCTGCTCGGCGATGGACCCTTCCTCGGGGCCGAGGCCCGCCCCCATCACGCGGTAGTTGACGATATCGAGCGCAGTCCAGGCCCAGGTTGCGGAGGTTGTCGTGGACGCCGGAGGTCAGCTCCAGGGGCGAGATGGCAGGTTGCCATGACTGATCGGGAGGGCGCCGGCCCCCGAGCTTGGTGATGATCACAAGCCCCGCGGGATACGGGTGCAGGGCCTGACGGATGATCTGGTTGGTGACGTGCGGGCCGTAGTAGTCGCTGGTGTCGATGTGGTCTACGCCGGCCGCGACAGCCTCGCGAAGGACGGCGGCAGCACCATCCAGGTCCCTGGGAGGCCCATACACGCCGGGCCCGGCCAGTTGCATCGCGCCGTAGCCCATCCGGTGGACCGTCAATGACGTGCCGGGGAACGTGAACCGGCCGCCGAGCTTGGCTTCACTCATGGTTTGGCTCCTTTCCTGAGAGGACACGAGCAAGTGTACGCAGCCGGGTTTCAAAAGTCAAAACTTGAAATCTGTAACGGCAAGAAACGCCAGGTGTGAGCGGCGTGCAATGGGAAAAGGGACAGGCACTGCGTGAGCGCATCCGGGCCGCCCCGCCGCCAACCTCAAGTATGCCCGCCCCGGCTCGAAGTCAGGCGCGACCGTCCGAATGTTGCTGACTCCCAGCGATCCGAACCGTTTTGCTATGAGAAGGTTGCCTCAGTCGACCTGGACCCGTTCACCCGGGCATGCCGGCGTCGCAGTGTCTGTCGTTTCTGCCCAATGAGCTTTTTTTCGTCCGCTCGGGATAGATCCGTCCCTTCCGTCTACACTACTTTTAGAGGACGGATAACTGCGATTGGAGGCCTGCGAGTGGCGAGAAGTCTGCGTGGCGGTGTCTGGCGACACGCACACACGCTCTTCCATGAAGGCGTGATCGGGGACGTCGCCGACGAACAGTTACTCGAGCGATTCGTGACCGCACACGGTGAGGGCGGCGAAAGGGCGTTCGAGGCTCTGATCGAGCGACACGGTCCGATGGTGCTCCGCGTCTGCCGCACGATCCTTCGCGACAGACACGACGCCGAGGACGCCTTTCAGGCGACATTCATGGCCCTGGCGCGCCAGGCCGCTTCGATCCGAAGCCGAGCCTCCGTGGCCAGTTGGCTCCACGGGGTCGCCCGCCGTGTGGCCTTTTATGCTCGATCGGCCGCGTCTCGGCGTCGCGAGTCTGAGCGGAAGGCCGCCGATCTGGCCGAGCGATCCGTGGCCGAGCCCCGGTGGGATGACCTCGCTCAGGTGGTAGACGAGGAGATCGATCAGCTTCCGGAGCGGTATCGTGCGCCGATCGTCCTCTGTGACATGGAGGGCCTGACCGAAGGGCAAGCAGCGCAGCGATTGGCGCGGCCTGTCGGGACGATCCGCAGCCAGCTTACCCGAGGGCGGCAGCGGTTGCGCAGCCGGCTCATTCGCCGGGGTCTGGCTCCTCCGTCGGTTGTGTTGGTCATCGCGCGCGCCGGCAGTCCTGCAAACGCGGTCGTTGCGTCTGCGCTGGTCAGTTCGACGATTCAGTCCGCGCTGCAATTCGCAGTGGAGAGGGCGACAACGGCTGGGATGTTCTCGGCCTCAGCCCCGGCTACGGCGGCCGCGCTCGCAGAGGGATTCCTGGGGAGTATTCTCATGGCTCGGATCAAGATTGCGGCGATGGCGGCATTGGTGGCGATCGCGATCGGAACAGTCGGTGCATTTGCGCTCGAGCAGCAGGGCGATAAGTCCCGGCCGACGAGCGATGCCAAGCAGGAATTACTCGACCTGACCCATGCCTGGGGGAAAGCTCTTGTCGAATCGGACGTGGGAACAATGGACCGGCTGCTGGCGTATGAGTTGATCGGCACCGATCCGACCGGGTGCCTCTGGGACAAGTCAAAGTATCTGGATCACGTGAGAAGGAACGCCTTCCACAACGACACGTGCGAGTTCAGGGACACCAAGATCCAGGTCTACGGGGACGCGGCGGTGGTGACCGGTGAAGCGTGGTCCAACGTCAGCAAGGGGTCGCCGTACGTCGTGGAGCGGGGATACGTCAGGGAACGGAGTACGAGAACATGGATCAGGCGCCACGGAACGTGGCAGTGTGTCGCGTATCAAACGATGGTCATCGCCTCGGGTGAGGGTGACGCTCCCGCGCAACCGGGCACTCGGTGCCCGCCTCAAAACGATGACATTCTCCCAACAGGACCCGGGAACCGTTGGCGCGAGATCGTGCCGTATCTTGGAAAAGCGGGACGGGTCCGATATTGTCAAGCCAGGCGAGCTTCCTGCTAGCCTATTCTACCAAAAACGGACCCGTCCCGCTTTTCGTGGCGGCTTGCATCATGCAACATATGTGGCCGGCCGGGTCTGCGGAACCGCGCGTTCAACCGTCGTCGGGCTCGCCCATGTGCGTGGCGATTTGCCAGGTGTTACCCCACCGGTCTAGAACCATACAACGGCGGTCCCCGTAGGGCATGTCGCATGGCTCTTCGAGAGCTCGCGCACCGGCATCGAGGGCGCGTTGATACGCGGCGTCGGCGTCGCTCACGTATACGTAAAGAAAGGCCGTCATCGGGCCACGAGACCCGGCGTCGCTGATCATCACAACCGAGTCGCCGATTCTGACTTCGGATGGACGGGCGTTCCGATATTCTCCCGTTCCCCCGAATACGTGCTTGACGAAGTCCACAGTTGCTCAAATCGGTTTTCGAGGATGACTTACCGAAATGTGCTGTTCCATTCACGCCCCATGCCGCCCACGGGACCGCGGTGTGGATCCAGAGCGCCGTGGTCTCGAGCTGGGTTATCGATCGCGGAAGTACGGAGAACGTTCCGGGGCTAGGCATACTCGGCACCAACTCGATAAGATGCGTAAAGTGTCTGGATGCAGCCACGGCATGCGCGAGGGCAACTGTCATGTTCATAAAGGTGATTCACTGGTTTACGCACGCCATTAAGTACAAGGTGGAGCATGTGCACGTCTCCTACTTGACCAGCCATATCGATCATTCGAAGCCGTCGGTGGGCGTGCTGCACACCACCGAGACCTCGTTCGAAAGTGCCCTCCAAGAGTTCAAGACCAAGTTCGCGCCGCATTTCCTGGTGGGCAAGGGCCGCATCATCCAGTTTGCACCGCTGGGGAAAATGTCGCACGCGCTCGAGCACAACAAGGGTACGGTCGAGACAAACCGTTGGGCTCGCGTCCAGATCGAGATTACCGCCAAGTCGCAACTGGATCTCTGGAAGCCCGACGACGAGACGTTCGAAACGCTGGCCGCGCTGGTCGCGGTCGTCTCCGATGCAGCAAATATCCCGCTCAAGCGCCTCTGGCCCGACCAACTGGACAAAAAGGTCGTCTGGGCGACAAAACAAAATCCGCGCCGCACGCAGAACGTGTGGGGCAAGGAAGCCGGCTGGTTCGGGCATATCGAAATTCCGGGCAACAGCCATTGGGACCCCGGTTCGCTGAACTACACGGCGCTTTTTGCGAGGGCCCAGGAATTGTTCAAGGCCCGGTACGGCCGAGCGCTGAGTGCGGGGTAGTGCGGCCGCGAAGATCAACGACACGCAATGCAATTAATCGCGCGGGGCATCCGCCCAGATTGGCCAGGTGGTGCACCCCCAGATGAGCGGCGACCTCAATCGTCGCCTTTCGCTCAGCGAAAGTACGTGCGGGCGCATGAAATTGCCGCAGTTGGATCTGGTGCGAGAGGGATTCCAGACACCGACCGATTCGCCGCGTCCCCCTGCGTATCCAGAGATCCGCATTTCATTGACTGGCGGAAGGTTGGCTGAATTACGGCCCACGTTCAGGCAACCAATCGGCGCACATCGGATTGCCTGCAAGCACGGCCGGCCGGAAGGAGGGGTGTCTGGAAACCTTGGCTGGCCGAAACGACGGTGTATGGCAACTTCCGATGATGGAAGGACAGTCGTTCCCATCCGGGAGGCTCTACCATGGCAAGAGTCCCGCGGCATTCGGCGATGCGGGCCGGCCCGGTCGACCGAGGCGACAACATCCCCTTCATTCCGCCCGCAGGGCCCGTCGGTCGCGGTAGCGGCTTCCCAGGGCCAGGCCGGACCCACCGGCCAGGCTGATCCCGCCGCCGGCGAACGCCAGCCAGTACCATTCGAGGACCGCACCGGTTGGGGGTTCGTCGACCTGCTTCCAGATGATCTCGCCGGGCTGCAGGCGGGCCAGAAACGGTTCCTCGGCGAACTCGGATTCCGGAATCGGGCCGAAGCGGCACTCCGTGACCTCAAGGCGTGCCGACAGCTTCCGCGGGGTTGATTCGACGTCCGTCGCGGTGATCACCTGAAAGATCGGCCGTCCTCCCTGGCGGTCGTATTCGTATCGGCCCTCGAACGACCCGTCCCACTGATCTGCGCGCTCGGAACGGACCACGAACATCTCATCCGCGTCGAAGACGAACGTACAATCCTCTCGGTGGACCTTGACCTCGGGACTTGTCCGCAGCCGGAGCGTCACGAGGCGGTGGCCGTCGCTGGTCGTGGATTTGAGCTCGGCGACTTCATAGTCGGTCGAGAAACCGGCGAGCTTGGGTTCCTGGGGATACCGCAGTAAGACCATCCCGCCATTGCACGCCCTCCGATAGGATTGCTCAAGCGAGCTGCGCGGGACTTCACTGATCGTCCAGGGCTCGTTTGGCGACCGGAGGCTCCGCCGAGCCTCGATCGAACGGTCCGGGCCCGCGAGATACGCCAGGTCATTCCGCCTGTCGGTCAAGCGGACGCGGGCCAGCGGGCCGGAGCGGACAAGCTCTTGCCGCTGTTCGTAGCGCGGCTGGGCACCTTGGCCGTCGCTGTAGGTGCGATAGACCGTCGTGAGCCGCACGTGATCATACGGGGCGAGCAGGCGCTTGGCCGCGGCGAAGTAGTCGGCCAGGAACGCATCCCAGGCGGCGGGGTCGATGCTGGGATCGATCTTGAGGCTCTTGAGCCAGACGCGGGTCGGCGGGTCGGCACGCCGGACGATCTGCTCGGTATCCGCCCAGTAGGCGGCGTCAAGTTCGTCGAGGCCGATCCCCAGAGTGGCGCGGCAGTCGGCCTCGAACGTGGCCTGCTGCCAAGTCGTGTACAGCTTCAAGAATCGCTCGGGACCGTACACCCGGAGGAGGTAGTTGACGAGCGGGGCACCCTGGTTATAGGCCGCCGGACCCGAATACCAGTACCAATCCGGGGCGACCAGTTGTCGGAGGGTCAAGCTCTGCCCTTTCTCGCGGTCGTCCCAGGCGGTGCAGGCCAGTTCTTCTGCGGACGTCCCCTGGTTGGCCTGCGCCCACCCTTCCATCAGGACCCTCGGTGGGTCGCTCCGGGCCGTCCAGTTCCGGGTGATGACGCAGTGGGCGACTTCGTGGCGGTCCATGTCCGTCAGGCCGTCGGCGCCGCGCTGCAGGTGCCAGCCGACATCGGTCCCGATCGCCGTGTCGTAAATGGCGCAGCTCCGCAGGCCGAAGATCGGCCCCCGATACCAGACGATCGGCCAGGTCGCGGATTGGCCAAGCCGGGCCAGCGCGGCTTCGACGTGCCGGTCCATCGCGGTCACCTGGGCCCGAGCGTCCTCGGCCGGCGCTCCGACCATCGTCACCCACTTCCCCCGCGTCCGCTCCGGATAGAACCAGCGCGCTTCCAGGTCCACGAGGGGCCGGGCCAGCGGCGAGAAGACCTTGGTCGCCCACCCGGGGAGCACATGGCGGTCGAACGCCGGTCGCATCGCCATCAGGATGTGCCCGGCCAGGAACCAGAACGGCGCCGTCCCCACGAGCAGGCCCGCCAGAGCCCGGTCGCGTCGGGGGCCGCGGATCAGGCGGACGATCGCCGCGATCACCAGGCCGAGCCCCGCCGCGAACATGAGGACCGACAAGCCGACCCCGAAAACCGGGTTCGCGTTCCAGATCCCCGAGGCGGTCAGTGCCGTCGCCAGGCCGAGGGCCCCGAGCCAGGCACCCCAGACGGTGCATGCCCATCGAGCTAGCATCGGCAGACTCACGGCCAGGAGGTTAGCGGGCCCGACGTTCCATCGGGATGAGTCGAGCTTGCGCCCTGTCGCAGTCGAGCATGATCGACCGAATATCCGTTTTTCAGGCGACGACCAAGGCATTAGTCTGACGGACGTCGGAAGGGTCTGTCAACCTGGTTTGGCCGAGCGGTTGGATCATGCAGAGCGGACCGGCAAAAGCCTTCCTCAGGATGTGCATCCGCTGAACCTCGTTCCGCTCGGCGGCTCGGCTTCGCCCGCCACCTTGGGGATTCCGAGCTGACTATTGCCAGTCGTCAGGTGCCCGAACCTGTGCGACCCCCGTCGGTGGCTAATCTTCCCGCATTCCCTGCTCGCTTGCCGCCAAAGAATCGCGCACAACCGGTTCTGCAAATCGGCTATGATCTTGAGTGCCCCCATTCTCCTCCTCGTGAAAGCAACGATCTCGCGACTTGAAATGAGCATGGAATCGGCAAGGCGATGACCAGGCGTATGCATACCAAATTGATTCGCACGATCTTTGAACGCGGATGCTATTCCGATGCGGGACGCGATGCAATCGCACAGCTTGTGAGCGGCGGCGAATCCGCACTTGATGCGTTTTTGCTGGCTCACGATCATCCCCCGCAATCTCATCTTCATCCTCGTGATCTATTGGACACGATTTCTGATGTCTACGCTTGGTTCGCCCGACAGAATGCAGACGCCTTGATCGACCGATTTGAGTCAGGCAAGATCGACGCTTTCACGGTCTTCTGGTCACTTGGCGCAGCAACGGGAGAACGCTCGATCGACGTCTTGATCGCCGGTCTCAAAAGCAAAGACAAGTGGAGTCGATGGGCGGCGGCAGAATCGTTGATTCAACGGAAGTGCATACGAGCTGCAGCACCACTTATTGACCGATTGAATGACCGCTCGAGTTTGGTGAGGTTTGTCATTGTGGAGGCGATGAGATCGAACAGGAAGTTCCGACGCCCGGAAGCCGTACCGGCACTGGAACGTCTCATCGCCAGCAAGTCGACTCAGAAATATCCGGGTGCTTTCAAGATGGCAAAGGAAGTCGTGCGACTGATCAAAAACGAATCGTTGTAAGTGGGATTCCAGACACCCAGGGATTCGCCGCGTCCCCCTGGGTATCAAGACACCCGCGTTTCATTGCCTGGCTGAAGGTCGGGTGAATTTTGGCGCACATTCAGGCAACCACTAGGCGCGCATCGGGTTGCCTGCACGCACGGCCGGCCGGAAGGAGGGTGTCCGGCAACCCTTGACTCTGAGGTTGGCATGCAACTTCTGGTAAAGTGTTAGCACAGAAGGAGGTGCCGCATGGCAAACGTCACGCTAGATATTCCCGACGATGTTCTCGTCAAGTTGAAGAGCGGCGGCGTCGAGCCCGGCAGGGCATTGCGCCTGGCGGCCGCGTTTTCCCTATGCCGCGGGGGAGAGTTGTCCACGAGTCAGGCCGCGCGCTTGGCCGGGCTAGCGTACGCGGATTTCCTCGAGGCGGCTGCTCGAGCGAAGTTCGAGTTGTTCCCGGTGAATCTCGAGGAGCTCAAGGAGGAGACCAGCGTTGGTTACACTCTGGGTCGTCAATGCGTCGCCGGTGATCCTGCTGGTCCGGGTCGGGCAACTTGACCTGTTGCAGCGACTGGGGCCCCGCGTGGTGATTCCCGAAGCTGCGGTTCTGGAAATCCAGCGCAAAGGGCCTGCCGATCCGGCTGTGCAAGCGCTGGCGCAGGCGACCTGGTTGACGGCGGTCGATCCAGGACCGATTCCGGCCCGAATTGGGGCGTTCGGCTTGGGGCCTGGCGAATCCGCGGTCCTGGCTTACGCCCTCGCCAATCCCGGCAGCGGGGCCATCGTGGATGACCAGGCCGCGCGGAAGGCCGCGGCGGTTCTCAGTATTGCCCATCAGGGTACGCTAGGCGTGGTTTTATTCGCCAAGACACAAGGGATCATTTCGGCCGCCCGTCCCATCGTCGAGCAACTTCGTCAGCACGGCATGTTCTTGTCCGACCAGGTGATGAATCAAGCATTGAGCCAGGTTGGAGAGTAGCCAGTGGACCGAGGGGGATTCCAGACACCCAGGGATTCGCCGCGTCCCCCTGGGTATCAAGGCACCCGCATTCGCTTGACTGGCTGAAGGTTGGGGGAATTACGGCGCACATTCAGGCATCCAATAGGCGCGCATCGGATCTCCTGCACGCACGGCCGGCCAGAAGCAGGATGTCTGGCAACCCTTAGCGAACCCGGAAGACGACCGGCCATCGCCCTGGCACGCTACTAAGCCGAAGCCAGATCCGCTGTCTTTTTGGTCGGATCCCCGATCGGGCAGGGCGCGGCCTTTAACGCCTTGATGAGATCGGCGGCGTTCGATCCTCGGGCATCCCAATCGTGATCCGCGAGTGGGACCGCCGCCATTGTGCCGGAATCTCCATGATCTGGTAGATCATCCGCTGTGATATCGTGTTTAAACATTGCCGTTATCGTACGCATTTGCTCTTCGGAAAGGATCGCCCCAGAGACGCTTTCCTTGAGTATTTTCACGGACGTCGGCCCGCACGAACTCCCCTTCTGCTGCTGGTCGAACTTGAACCAACGGTTGTCGGTATCTTTAACGTTCCATCTTGTGAACCCGGGCATCTCGTCAAGTCCTTACGCAAGAAGCTGAGGAATGGAACGAACACGAAGGGCGATGACTTGATCCGATACTGCCCGGACGACCTTCGTGGGCCGACCGAGTTAGTCACGGATCGGGTCAATCACCGTGATATCAGCAGAGCTCCAGGGCTCGGTCATGTCACCACTTGAGGGCGGGACCTGGCTCGACCTTGTTTTGCGAGCGAGTGCCAATACCGCTCAACGGAGCATGGCTATTGACGAAGTCACGCCTCCGGACCTTATGGGACAGACTCTAAGCCGTTACGGCTTGCGTTCGGGAGACAGACAGAAAAGCGGAATTTCAGCCACGGATGGAACACGGATGAAACACGGATAGGATGCAGGGTGGCGAGGAGTCGGTCCCGGTGACTTACGACGATGGGGTAAACAGCCATGGTGCTGGAGCATGGGGAGATCACCGAACAAATCATCGGCGCGGCATTCGAGGTGTACTCGATCCTTGGGTCCCAGGTCGCATGATCACAGTCGTGTTATTATAGATATATATTCAATCATCGTTTCATCCGTGGCTGAGGATGCCGTTTGCAACGGCGCTTACCGATCGAGGCGGGGTCAGCCGAGGCCACTGAAGAAGTTGCGCTCGCAGCCTGCAGGTGGGATGATCAGTGGTGTGTCCCCATCTGTATCCGTGTTCAATCCGTGTTTCATCCGTGGCTGAAAATGCCGTTTGCAACGGCGCTTACCGATCGAGGCGGCGTGAGCAGAGGCCTCCGACCAAATCCTGCTGGACGCTTCCAGGTGGCATGATGACTGGTGTGTCCCTATCTGTATCCGTGTTCAATCCGGGATTTCCAGACACCCAGAGATTCGCCGCGTCCCCCTGGGTATCAAGACACCCGCATTTCATTGACTGGCTAAACGTTGGCTGAATTACGGCGCACATTCAGGCAACGAACAGTCGAGCATCGGATTGCCTGCACGCACGGCCGGCCGGAAGGAGGGTGTCTGGCAACCCTGGCAACCCTTTGGCAACCCTTCGGACATGCGTTCGTAGGTGGTCATGGGCCGGATGACGACCGCCGGCTCGGTCTCCAAGACCTCGTAGACCACCGCAATGTCGTCCGGCCCATCGTGGCGCTCGCCGGCTCAGGACTCATATCAGCGCCGCGTGCTGCCGAAGAACGGCGACCGTCCGGACAAGTCCCTGCTGCTCGAGGGTCGCGAGGAATTCGTCCACGGTCCTGGGTGGGCTCCTCAATGCCTCCCGCTGGTGCTTGGCGGCCGTAGTGACCACCGCGGGGGCGACGTCGAGCAGGTGCCCAATGAACTCGTCCGGGTGCTGGACCTCGATGCCGTAGGCGGTCAGGGTGTCCGCCGGAAAGTCGCCCAGATTGTAGGTCACGATGACGTCGGCCCCGGCGCGGACCGCAGCAGCGAGGACATGGCGGTCGTCCGGATCCGGAAGGGTCAGCGAATCGACGAGGTCCGCATAGTCTGTCACGAGGCAACCGCGGACGGCACCGTCCATCAGGGACCGGGTACGCTCCAGGCGCTCGCGAGTCAGTCTCGGATTGTTCTTGAGGACATTCCGCATCCACTCGTCGTGGATTTCGGCAGTCCAGCGAGCCTGGATCAAGCCCGCTTGCGCCAAGCGAACGATGAGATCACGGACCGGCGCCGAGTAGAGGACGCACGCGTCGATGATCGCCGTGGGAGGACTGTCCATCAATAACCAATGCCCAGTTCCTGAGCATCCGCTGTCAGCTCGTCGGCGATCCGACGGCGGGCGGCGTCATCCTTACGCTTGTAGGCCATGAGATCGTCCAGCCGCACGCGGCGGTGCTGGCCGACCAGTCGGAACGGGATCTTCCCTTCCTCCAGCAAACCGATGAGGAACGGCCGGGAGACGTTGAGCAGGTCGGCGGCCTGCTGAGTCGTCAGCTCGGCCCGGACGGGAAGCACGGTCACGGCATGGCCTTCGGCCATCTCCGCGAGAATGTCCTTCAGAAGGCGGGCGGCTGCCAAAGGCAGAGTGACATCCTCACCTGCCTGCTCGTCACCCTTGATCTGGATTCTCAGGTCGGATATGCCCGCTCCGAGATGTTGGGACAACCGATGCAGGGATTCCTTGGCGAGGCGGGCATCGGCCTCTGTTGGTGCTGCCGTGTCGTGGCTCTGGACTGACATAGCGCTGCTCCCTTCATCTCCGGGAGAGGCTATCATTAAACCGCAACAAACGCAACAAGCGAATTATTCGAATCAAGCGGAGGGTTTACAAACACAAAAGAAAAGTGCTCACGCCGTCATGATGTAAGCCATTACTGCAATTGAACGTAGGCAGAGATTGGGGAGGGGTTCGAGCCCAGGGTGCAGTTTGGCGCGCGCACAGCATTTCCAGTGCCGGACATTCGGCCTCTCGGCGCTTCAGGGGATCCCAGGGTTCCAGACACCCAGGGATTCGCCGCGTCCGGCTGGGTATCAAGACACCCGTATTCGATTGACTGGCTGAAGGTTGGGTGACTTACGGCGCACATTCAGGCAACCAATAGGCGCGCATCGGATTGCCTGCACGCACGGGCGCCCGGAAGGAGGGTGTCTGGCAACCCTACGCCCCGGGGTCACCGAGGAGGAAATTCAAGCTATCGCCGAGCGGCTCCTCAGCCTGGCCGCATCAGAGTGGAGAGAATCGCGGAAAGTAGAAGACAGACAGGGAAGGGGAAACTCAGCCACGGATGGAACACGGATGAAACACGGATAGGATGCAGGTTGGCGATGAGTCGGTCCCGCCCGGTGAGTTACGGCGATGGGGTACAGAGGCCATGGCGCTGAGCAGAGCCTGTAAGAAGTATTGTGTCAACGTAAGGAATCGGTTATCTCACCCTAACCTACTTACCTTACGGAGACTGTCGCATGGACGCGATTTTGACGGGCAAGGCCGAACAGTTGGCACGCGAGATCGCCTCGCAGGCCACGACACTCGCGGAGCTGAACGGCCTCCTCAAGCTCATGATGGGCTCGGCTCTCGAGCGCATGCTCGATACCGAAATGGACGTTCACCTCGGCCGCAAACAGTTGCCTGGGGCCGCTGAGGACCCGTTGGTGCCGGGCGTCGCGGATCCTTTTGCTGACCCGCCGTGTAAACCCCGTGCGAAGAATCGTCGCAATGGTCGTTCCGAAAAGACCGTGCAAGGCGATCTCGGCAAGATCATGATCGCGACTCCGCGCGATCGCGATGGCACTTTCGAGCCCCAGTTGATCCTCAAACATCAACGTCGATTGACCGGGTTCGACGAGAAGATTCTCGCACTCTATGCCAAAGGGATGACCACTCGGGATATTCAGGAAGTCGTGAAAGAACTTTATAGCGTCGATGTGTCGCCGACGCTGGTCTCGGAGATCACCGCCGACCTCGACGCGCAAGTGACCGCGTGGCGCACCCGGCAGCTCGACCCGGTCTGGCCGATCGTCTATCTCGACGGCATCGTGGTGCATGTGCGTGGTGCCAATGGTCGAGTTTCGCCTCAGACAATGTACGTGGCCCTGGGGGTGAATATACGGGGCCGCAAGGAACTTTTGGGCCTCTGGCTCGGCGAAACCGAAGGGGCCAAGTTTTGGTTGTCATGCTTGACCGATCTGAAGAATCGCGGCCTGAAGGACATCTTCATCGCCTGCATGGACGGCCTCTCAGGTTTCCCCGAGGCGCTCTGCGCAGCATACCCGGAAGCCAAGGTGCAACTGTGCATCGTGCATCTGGTGCGGGCTGCGCTGAAGTACGTGGTGGACAAAGACAGCGACCAGGTCATAGTGGACCTGAAAAAGATCTACCAGGCCCCGACGGTCACTGAAGCCGAAGAAGCGCTGGACGCTTTTGCTCAAGGTTGGGGTGAGAAATATCCGACCATCGTCAAACAGTGGCGTTTGAAGTGGCCGGACATCGCGGCTATGTTCGAGTTCCCGCCGGCGATTCGCAGGGCGATCTATACGACCAATGCCATCGAGTCGGTGAACAGCGTGATCCGCAAGTTCACGCGGAACCGCAAGCAGTACCCGAATGAGGAGTCAGCGCTGAAGCTGGTCTACATGGCGATTCACGAGGCGTCCAAGAAGTGGACGCTGCCAATCCCCAAATGGAGAGAAGCGCTGAATCACTTCGCGATCATCTTCGAGGATCGGCTCCCGCCCCTCGCCCGAAACTGACGCACGCAAAAGTCGTTCCCACCTGCGTTGACACAAAAAGATTTACAGGCCCGTTTACTGCCGAGGCCTTCGTCGGAGAGCTCGTGGATCCGATCCACGACTTCCGGCTTCAGCATCCCGGTGTCCTCCTGCGTAGATCGCAGGCGGACATTCGTTACATCCATTTGGCCCACCTGCGTGTCATGCAGATTGACCACATCGGACCCGAACTCGTCCATAGCCCCTCCAATCAAATGTACAGGGAGAGGGGGGTACTTTTAGTGTCGTCCGGGGGGTTCCTTTTAGTGTCGCCTGACATACGCTTCGCAGTGAGGATTACGCCTCCCCACGCAAGACTCGCTTCCGGCCGCTGGCCAAGCTCTGCCGGGCGGGATTCGTTAACCCGCAGGGTTGCAATGAAAGGTTTCCGTTTTCGAGTTCACTTCCCCCTTTCTCGAGCTTACCTGACGCTAAGACACCCTCCTTCCGGCGGGCGGCGCGCAGGCAATCCGATGCGCGCCTATTGGTTGCCTGAATGTGCGCCGTAATTCACCGAAGCTTCGGCCAGCGAATGAAATGCGGGTGTCTTCATACCCAGGGGGAGGCGGCGAATCCCTGGGTGTCTGGAATCCCTTTGCAGGAGAAAAAGACGGGGCAGCCCAGAAGCCGTCGTCGTCTCGCGACACCCAAAGTCGTTCTGGCCAACTATCCTCCATTCGAGTATAGTTGTCCTATGAAATCGAATGTCGGTACTACCGTCGTCGAGACGGAATCCTTTATCAAGCAGGCGGGGGCGTTATGGTCGGCGACGGAGCTCGACGATCTGAAGGATTACGTCGCCCGCAACCCGCTTGCCGGCGATGAGATCCCCGGAACGGGCGGCCTGCGAAAGCTACGGTGGGGTCGAGCCGGCATGGGAAAGCGAGGAGGGGCGCGAGTCATCTATTACTACTATAACGAAACGGCGCCCATTTACCTCTTCATGGTTTATGCAAAGGCCGCGCAGGAAAACCCATCGCCTGCTGCCATGGCAATCCTCGCGAAGTTGGCAGAGGCGGCAAAGGCCGGCATCAAGGCGAAACAGAAGGAGAAATGACAATGGGCAAGAAGAACGACACACTCACGGATTTCGACAAGCAGTTGATCGCAGGCATGGAGGAAGTCGTCGCGCATATCAAGGGCGAGCCCAACAAAAGCCGTGCTACGATCGTTGAGTTTGCCGATGCGAAATCGATCCGGGAAGGACTTGGCATGAGCCAGGCCGTATTTTCTCGTGCCTATGGGATCCCTCTCAAGACCTTGCAACACTGGGAGCAGCGCCGGCATAACCCAGACCGCACGGCCTCTGCGTACCTGTGGACGATTGAGGAGTTTCCCGATCAAGTGCGCGAGGCGCAACAGCGTCACCAGATCCAACAACCGGCCGAAATCGAGTAGGGGCCGGGCCGGTGGTAGGCTTGCCAGACACCGTCCTTACGGCCGGCCGAGCGTGCAGGCGATCTGATGCGCGCCTATTTGTTGCCTGAACGTGAATGTGCGCCGTAATTCAGCGAACATTCAGCCAGTCAATGAAATGCGGGTGTCTTGATACCAAGGGGGATGCGGCGAATCCCTGCGTGTCTGGAATTTTCGGATTGAACACGGATACAGATAGGGACACACCACTGATCATCCCACCTGGAGGCAACGAGCGCGATTTCATCAGTGGCCTCAGCTAACCCCGCCTCGATCGGTAAGCGTCGATTCAAACTGCATCCTCAGCCACGGATGAAACACGGATTGAACACGGATACAGATCGGGACTCACCACTGATCATCCCACCTGGAGGCAACGAGCGCGAGTTCTTCAGTGGCCTCGGCTAATGCCGCCTCGATCGGTAAACGCCGTTTCAAACTGCATCTTCAGCCACGGATGAAACACGGATTGAACACGGATACAGATAGGAACACGCTCTATTGCCGAGCCTTCCTCGCGCAACGGCAAGATGATTGGCTCGAAGGCCTCGACGGAGCATTCCGGCATTTCGGTGGCGTTACCGAGCAAGTTCTCTGCGACAACGCTTCGCCCCTTGTCACCTCCCACGACCGCCAGTCCGGCCGGGTAGTGTGGAATCCGGGCTTTGAGATCTTCTGCCGCGACCGGGACTTGACAGCCAGAGCGTGTCGTCCGCGTCGCGCTCGAACCAAAGGGAAGATCGAGCGGGGCGTAGGCTATGTCAAGCACAATGCCCTCGCCGGGCGATCGTTCGCCTCCTTTGAGGAATTGCAGCGCCATCTGTCGCGTTGGATGGTCGAGGTCGCTGATCGCCGGATTCACGGCACGACCAAGGAGCAGCCCGCTGTGCGGTTCGATCGCGATGAGCGAGAGGCTCTGCGATCCCTGCCGCCGCGCTTGCTGGCGGTCCGCACCCGCCGTCTGAAACGCCGGGGCAACGCTGATTGTTTTGTGGATATCGACACCATCCGATATAGCGTGCCGTATCGGCATGTTCGAAAGATCGTCGAAGTTGTGGTCAAGGAGCAGGAGGTCGAAATCTGGCTGCGCGGCACCTGCATTGCGCGGCATCCGCGAGGCCACGAACCCCACGCGCTGATCCGTAACCCGGCCCACTTCGATGGGCTATTCCGGCCCAAGGCCAATGCGTCGACCCCGATTCCATCCAATCCGGCAGTTGATCCGATGTGCCGGCCGCTCTCGGTGTACACCGAGCTGGTGGAAGGGGGCCGACAATGAACATGCTCGTTGATCTCCCTGATCCGTCGGAGGAGCGAGTAGCCGCGGCGCTGAAGCGGCTTCAGTTAACTCACCTACGTGACACACTCGCTGCAGTGTTGTCCGAGGCTGCGAAGGAGAAATGGACCTATCTCGAGTTCCTTGATCGGATCTTGGGGCGTGAAGTGGACTCCAAGCAAGGTAAGTGGATTCAAATGGGAATGCAGATCGCCCACTTCCCTTGCGTTCGGACGATCGAGACTTTTGATTTCTCGTTCCAACCTTCGGTGGACGAGCGATTAATTCGAGAGTTGTCGACAGGAAACTTTATCGCTCATGGTGAAAACGTGTTGATATTCGGACCTCCCGGTGTAGGAAAAACTCATCTTGCAATCGGGCTTGGTCGAAAGATCGTAGAGCAGGGTCACACGGCCCGGTTCACAACGGCCACGGCTCTGTTGGCAGTTCTGGGGAAAGCCGAATCGGAAGGGGTTCTCTCGGACAAGTTGACCGAGTACGCCAAGCCTCGCTTGTTGATCATCGATGAACTGGGATATCTACCCTTCGAGCGACGGGCGGCACACCTGTTCTTCCAGTTGGTGAATCGCCGCTACGAGAAGGGAAGTCTGCTGGTGACGACGAACCAGCGGGTCTCCGAGTGGGGAACGGTCTTCGGGGACGAGGTGTTGGCCACTGCGATCTTGGACCGCTTACTGCATCACAGCCACACCCTCTTGATCACGGGAGAGAGTTTTCGGCTACGCGAGAAACGCAAGAGTGGATTGATTCGCTCGAGGTTGCCGAATACCGACCTGGAGCGACCGGAACGAGAGGCCGGACCCGAGAGTCGACGAAAGACGGAAAGAGGCGGAGAGAACCGATAATACGAAGGCATGCATGGAGTGGGGATCGGTACAGCTCTGAAGGGGGATCCTTTTAGTGTCGCCTGACACCCCCGGCTAGCCTGAAGCACCGGGCCGGCCGCCGCATGGGATAATCGGGCCAATCGGGCCAATCGGACGGATCGGACGGATCGGACGGGGCGGCCGGCCTGTCCCAAGCCCGGTCGAGGCGGTCGTCCGCAGCTCGGTCAAAGCCCGGCCTGGGGAATCCCATCATCCAAAATCGGAATTTCCGGTCCGCAAAGCCTGCACAATCAGGCAAACTGGAACGTCACCCCAAAAATATTGCCCAAACCCTCGCGAATCACGCACCAAAAATCGCCTTTTTGTAGATCGTACTGGGTGAGGGACAAACCAAAGCATAAAGGAAGAAGGATGAAGGCGGAACAACGCAGGTCCACTCGGCTTGATGTGGGACTCGTCGTCCCAACGGACACCCGAATGCAAGACCCAGCGCCGACCACGTGAGGTACTTCGAAATGGCAGCTTCTCCCGCCCAGTTCGCGGCGAATCGTAAAAACGCGGCCTTGAGTTCAGGCCCGCGCACAGAACGTGGTCGTAGGATTTCATGTATGAATGCATTGAAACATGGGATGGCCAGCCGTCAGGATACCGTGCCGGGTGAAGATCCGTTTGAACTCGAGCGAATGCTCGGCGACTGGTTCGATACGCTCAATCCTGAGACGCCCGTTGAATGCGACCTCGTGCGCAAGGCCGTCATGGCGAGCTGGAAGGTCGAACGCGCCGAGCGGACGACGGCAGCCCGCGCCCACACACAGATCGAGAACCTCGCGCAGCGGGATCTCCACGAGATCGTCGGTCTCGGCGCCCGGTTATTTCACGACTGCCGGCAACCGACACCACTCCATGGCACCGGATGCTTCGATCATCGCGGCAAACGGACGTCTTGGTCCGGCATCGCCGACGACCCGGACCATCCGGCGAAGCTCGTGGGGCTCCTGGAGGCGACCGCCGGCGGGGTCGATTGGCTCTTGACCGAGTGGACCGCGCTGCGAGAGCTGCTCGAGCCAGGCAAGATGTGGGAGGGTCACGACAAGCTCAAATGTATAAGACTACTCCGATCTCAACCTCTTGATGCCGCAAACGTGAAAGCGGTGGCGCAGGTCTTGGCGGCCTGTGCGATCCTCGATGGCCGCGGCGACGAACCTTACGCGTCGCTCAAGGGCGAGCTGGACGAGGCCGAGTACAAGGTCTTCGTCAAGAGGGCGCTGAGGCGCTGGAGGGCGGACCTGCTCGATTGCGGCGATCCCGAGGCGGCGCGGCGGGTGCTGGTATCGATCACCGAGCGAGCGATCGCCGAGCTGAAGGCGAAGGCCGCCGTGTTCGAGCAGAACGCCGAGCGCAACGCCGTCCGCCGGACTAACGGCCTGGCGATCGACTTGAGTCCCGAGGGCGAGCGGATCAGGCGCTATGAATTAAGTTGCACCAGGACCTTGCTGCGGTCCTTGGGTGAGCTGGGAAGGCTCCGTCGCGCCGCCGAGCGCGCGGCACGCGCTGGGAATTCGGAAGTGGGAACGCCTTGGGGAAAGGATGAAGGCGGAAGGATGACGGATGAAGAAATGCCGGTCGCGGAGTTGCTAACTGGTTGCGCCCGGCACAACCTTCTGCCTGAAACGCCAGGCTCACTGATCGCGCCGGGACCAGCCCCGGCTCGAACGGATGAAGGCGGAAGGATGACGGATGAAGAAATGCCCTTCGCGGAGTTGCTAACTGGTCGCACCGGGACCACCCCGGCTCGAAAGGATGAAGGCGGAATGATGAAGGATGAAGAAATGCCCGTGGCGCCGTCGCTCACTGATTGCGCCGGGACCACCCCCCCAACCCCCCCTTTGCAAGGGGGGGAAAAGGAACGGGTGTCGCCAGGGGGGGAAGGGGACTGCGGAAACGCAGTGTCTCCCCCATTCACGACAGTCGAGCAAAGCTCGGATCCAGCAACCCAGGCAATCGATTCGATCGATGTTGGCGAGCCGATCGATCCAGCCGTCACAACCGATCTTCGGGGCGCGGTCGGCAACGATGACACGACCAGTCCGGCCGATCCCGACGCGAGCGCCTCGTGTGATCGTGCGGCTCTCTGGGACGAAGTGCCAAATCTCGACATCGAACCCAATTTGGGGGACGGGCATCTTGCCCGTCAAGAACACGTCTTACCGGCGGAAGCGGCCGAATCGCCACCGCGAGACCAGCGGGACGACGTGCCAGATCCCGACATCGAACCCAATGCGGGCACCCCGCCACATCTCGAATTGCAGGCCCGCGCGGCGCTTGCCGGCCCGATGGCACCGGCCGACCGATCCCTCTCCCCCCCTTGCGAAGGAGGGGTCAGGGGGGCTGAGGCTGGGATCTCGGAAATCGAGGAACAACGAGAGCGAGACGGCCTTGTGACTGACGGTGCCGGGACCACTCCCCCAACCCCCCCTTTGCAAGGGGGAGAAAAAGGGCGCAACGAAATCCGGGGGAACGCCCAGCTTGCGAACGATCGACTTTTCATCAGCCCAGACCCGATCCCGCAAGACGAAGTGCCAGATCCCGACATCGAACCCAATGCGGGCACCCCGCCACATCGCGAGTGGGCGGCCCGCGCCGCGCGCGCCGGCCCGACGACGCCGGGCGACCTGAAGCGGGCGATTCTGCGCGAGCTTCACCATCGGGAAGTTGAGCAAAGCATCAAGGACGGGTTCCGCCCGCGAGACCACCGCCGGGATCGCGGTTCGACCAGCCAGCAAGGCTTCCGTAAGCCAGAAACGCTCGGGCTACCGGGTGATTCGCCGATCCTTGCGTCCTTGGCCCCACCTGTTTTTTCCAAGCTTCTTGACGAGATCTATTGCGAGCTCGAGGAGGAATCGAGATGAGTACCGCGGATATTGACAGCCTGAAATACACCCTTGCCCTGACCATTGCCATGGGCCGGTCCGTGCGATCATGGGCGAAGCAGCAGAATGTTGACGTCGAGACGGCCCGCCAGTGGTCCCTTCAGAATGAATTCCGGAAGCTCGTGGACGTGGCTCGCATGCGAGTCGCAGACCGTATGGTCGGTCGACTGCTCGAGGGGGCAAGGTTGGCGATCACTCAGCTCGTCATGCTGTGCACAAAAAGCACCAGCGACGCAATCAGGCTTGCGGCCAGTCGCGCCCTCCTGGCGAACTGGGTCAAGTATTCGGACCACATCGATTTCGGGTTGCGACTGACCGTTATGGAGGAACGCGCCGAGCGGAATCATCCCCGGTCCGGCGAGTGGCGCCCGCATTCACCCCGCGGACGCCGATAGTGAAAACGGTGACGGCGACGGTTTCGTGTCAGCGGCCGATGGCCAGCGGAACGCCGAGAACCGAACACGGAACACCGTCGCAGGACAGAGTGGGCTCAGCATGCTTCCGCACGCCAACATTTTGTTTCGAGCATTCTCAGGTCGGGGCCACATTCGCGGCCAGGATGCGGCGTATCAGAGCGAGTTGCCGCGCGACGGTGCGGCGGGCGCAGCCGAGCTGCTTGGCGATGGCGTCGGTGGTGAACCCTTCAATGCGGAGGACCGTGACCCTGCGGAGCACATCGTCGCCCAGACGATCGAGGAGCCGGCGATATTCGTCGGCGACCATGACGGCGAACTCGGGCGTGGGCTCCGAGCCGACGGCGCGGGCGAGGATGTCGTTGTCGTCGTCGTCGGGGTCGTCGAAGTCGCTGGCCGGCTGGACCTGGCCGGCGCCGCGTTTCTGCCTCAACCGGCGTCGGGTCTGGGCCTGGACCTTCCTGGTGGTGATGACGACGAGCAGCCGCCAGAGATCATCGCGGTCGGTCAGTTGCGGGAACTGGCCCCGGGCCAGCCCCGCACACAGGCTGTCAAACGCGCTGAGCGCGGCGTCTTCCTCGTCGCTGGCGGCGTCCCGCCCCCGCCGCCCCGAGGCACGCAGCCGCGCCCGAGCCAGGTCGACCATCCGAGCGAAGTAGTGCTCCCAGAGCGGCTGTGCCGCAGCGAGGTCGCCGGCCTTCATGCTGGCGATCCATGCCGTGATCGAGCCGTGACCGTCATCGGGCATGGGTCGGTCCCGCGGGCATCAGTCAGGTCATGAGTCGCTCGGCCCGCTGGATGAGTTCGACGATCGGCAGGCCGTGTGGGCAAGCGGCCTGGGCGGCGGCGAGGTCGGCCTTGGCAAAGTCGCGGGCCTCGGGGGAGAGTGCCTGGAACAGCTCGCGGGCCTGCTGACGCTTGCCGTAGACCTCGTGATAGCGCAGATAGCGCAGAGTATCCGCCACGGAGACGCCTCCGGCGGCCGGCTCGCAGTGATGGCCACAGCCCTGGCAATAGAGATGAGCGGTCGCCAGCCGGTGTTCCTCGAGGAGCTTCTGATCGCGGAAGGTGAGGGTATGGTCGCGACTGGAGTTGATGTTTTCGCGGAGCATGTCGCGGTTCGTCATCTCGCTGACGACGCAATGGACCCGCTGGTCGGAGAACACCGTCTTGATGGCGGCCGCCTGCTTCTTGAAGCCCTTGTCCACGAACTCCTTGAAGGCGGGTGCCGGGGTGGTTTCCCGGAAACTGCCCGCGCCTGCCTGAGTCTTCATGGCGACGACGGCCAGGTTGGCCTTGGCGGCGGCATCGAGCGCGCGGCGAACCGCGTCGGTGGTCATGGTCCGGTAGTTGTACTGGATCATCATCTGGTCGATCCAGCCGCACTCGGCGGCGGCGGTGACGATCTCGGGGAGCATGCGATCGTGACAGCTCAGCCCGCAAAACTTGATCTTGCCGGACTTCTTGAGTTTCTCGAAGGCAGCCTTCACATCCGGGTCGCTGAACAAGGGGATATGTCGACCCTCGACGCCGTGCAGGTAGTAGCAGTCGACGTAGTCGGTTCTCAGCCTCTCGAGACTGGCGTTCAGGCGTCTCTCGTAAGCCGCGAACGCCTGGGGGCCCCCCACCTTGGACCGGTTGTTCTTGGTGACGAGGTAGACGTCCTTCCTCGTGACGATCTTGGTGCGTTGCAGGACGTCGCCGATGGTAATTTCGCAATTCCCGTTTTCGTAACTCTCCGAGGTGTCGATGTAGCGAACGCCGGCGTGGAAGGCTGCCTCGATGAAGCTCGGCTGGAGGACCCAGCTTGTGCCCATGCCGAGGACCGGGAACTTTCCGCCCGGTTTTTCCCAGTGTCACGAGGGGAACACCCGAACCAGCCGGCTGGGGCTCGTCGGCGCGTGCCGGATCGATCGAGGCCAGCGCTGCCGCTCCACCGGCGGCCGCGGCCGACTTCAGGAACGTTCGCCGGTTGTCAAGAGCGCCGCTTCCACCGCGAGTGTCTGCCATGGTGATCACCTTTCTCTCGAGCCATATGCCCGTCGAGTGCTGTGCTGCCGCCGCGCCGGCCCCCGGGTTTCACAACGCATTATTGTGGCGAGGATGCCCGCTGATGGTCAACAAAGTTTCAATAATAATGACCGGGGAGGGACTCGAACCCTCGACCAACGGATTAACTTACCTCATCGGCTTTCACCGACAGTCGCGACCTCCGCCGTGGCACGATTTGTCCGCGGTGAGTCGAGGTCTCGGATTGAAGGTCTGGACTATCCCATCGCCATCGCAGGCGTGCCGCGTCTAGTCTCTGAGGCCGAGGCCGGTCAACGACCGGTCCCTTGCCTGCTGATTACCCAATCCGCTCGCTTTTTTGACCATCACGTTTGCCGTTACCGGCGGCGTTGTGGTGCCAGCGGCTCTCAGGGCGTCCCAGCATACTGCAGCATCCACTCATCGCGGTTCCGCTTCTTCCCGCGTGAGGCTCCTGTGGATTCGTCTCCTGATTCGGGAACCGATCTCTTGAAGTCCGTTGCTCTACCGACTGAGCTACCCGGTCGCAAGGCCCTTTCAACATTAAGCCCGTCATCCTTCTCAGTCTAGCCCTCGCCAAAACTGCCGGTGAAATCCATGGCACTCGTTCGAAGAAGTCACGCTTGCCCAGCGGAAGGCCGCTCGATAGCGGGCGGGCCACAACCTGCGAGAATCTCGACTCTTACGATCAGAATCCCCTTCGATTCGATGGAGTGGGGTGGTTCCCCGTGCAAAGAATGTTTAACATTCATGCTGTGGAGACTCGATGTGTTCCGGGAGGGCCGTTGATGGGATGCGAGACCAGCGAAGCCGTGTCTGTCCGTGCGAGGCGACGACGAATGAACGGGCTCGTGGTGCTTACCGTGGGCTGGATGTCGCTCGTGGGCGTCCCGGTTACCGGGGCGAGTGCCGATTCACCCTCGCCGCTCCGGGAAGAGCCGTCAAGCATATTGATTCAACCGCAGCGAGTGCTTCTGCGCGGTCCAGATGCTGTTCAGCAGCTCGCGGTTGATGGAGTTGGGGCTGCGGCAGAATCGCACGACGTCACGATGCAGGCACGATTCGAGAGTTCCGCCCCGACCGTGGCAACGGTTGATGAGTCGGGATTGATCACAGCGCAGGGAGACGGCCAGGCCACAGTCACGGTGCGGGTTGGGAAACAGGAATCGACTATATCGGTCGCGGTCAAGGATTTTGCAGCGCGCCTACCGGTGCACTTCGGGAACCAGGTTGTGCCGATCTTTACGAAGCTGGGGTGCAATGCCGGCGGGTGTCACGGTAAGGCCAGCGGTCAGAACGGGTTTCGCCTGAGTCTCTTGGGCTTTGAGCCGGCGGTCGATTACGAGACGCTGGTGAAAGAAGGCCGGGGCCGCCGGCTTTTCCCGGCGGCGCCCGAGGCGAGCCTCTTGCTCCAGAAGGCCACGGCCAGGATGCCGCACGGCGGAGGCAAGCGACTTGATCCTGATTCACACGAATATAAGTTGATCTTCCGATGGATCGCTGCGGGCATGCCGACCGGCAAGCCCGGCGATCCCAAGGTCGAGCGAATTTCGGTCTATCCGGGCGAGCGCGTTTTGCCCCGGGGCTCGGCTCAGCAGATCGTGGTGACTGCCCATTACACCGACGGCAGCACAGAGGACGTCACGCGGTGGGCGCAATACCAGTCCAACGAGACCGAGGTCGCTGCGGTAGAGACGGGTGGGCGCGTCGAGACGCGGCGTCAAGCCGGCCAGGCAGCGATCATGGCGCGGTACCAGGGCCAGGTGGCGGTGTTCCGCGCGACCGTGCCGACCGGCAGAACGAGCGCCGGCCCGCTCGACTTTCCGGTCGCAAACGTGATCGGTCGGGCAGCCGTCAAGCAGTGGAACGCGCTGGGAATCCGGCCGTCGGCGCTGTCGAGCGACGCCGAGTTCATCCGCCGGGTTTCGCTGGACGTGACGGGCACGCTACCCACGCCCGAGGAGGTCAAGGTCTTCATTGCTCTTACGGCAGAGGACAAGCGGGCCAGACTGGTCGACCGGCTGCTTGCGCGCCCCGAGTATGCGTCGTTCTTCGCGATCAAATGGGCCGATATTCTGCGGAACAAACGGGAGGGCAGGTCGGAGATCCAGTTTGCGACCTTCAAGTTCCACGACTGGATCCGGGAAAGCCTGGACCGAAACGTGCCGTACGACCAGTTTGTCCGAGCGATCCTGGCCGCCAGCGGGACCCCGGAGACTTCGCCGCCGGTGCAGTGGTATCGGAAGCTGCGCGAGACGGGTGCTTTCGTCGACGATACGGCGCAGGTCTTCCTGGGCATGCGGCTGCAATGCGCCAAGTGCCATCATCATCCGTTCGAGAAATGGAGCCAGCACGACTATTACGGCTTCGCTGCGTTCTTTGCGCGGGTCGGCCGCAAGACCGACATGCAAGCCCAGCGAGCCGGCCGTGACGCCGAGGTGATTTATACGATGCGGTCGGGGTCTGTGTCTCACCCGAAGACCGGCGAGACGATGGGGGCGAAGGGGTTGGGGGCAAGCGTGGTAAGGGTGGCGGCCGGTGAAGACCCTCGGCAAAAGCTGGTCGACTGGATGGCCGACCCCAAGAACCCGTTTTTCGCGAGGGCCCTCGTCAATCGGTACTGGGCACATTTCTTCGGGCGGGGGATCGTCGAGCCGCTGGACGACATGCGGCTCACCAACCCGCCATCGAATCCCGAGTTGCTCGACGGCCTCTCCGCCGAATTCACCAGGAGCGGCTACGACCTCAAGGGCCTGGTGCGCACAATCTGCACCAGCCGGGTCTACGGATTGGGGAGCGTTCCCAGCGATTCCAATGCGAGCGACCGGCAAAGCTTCGCGCGGCATTATCCCCGGAGGATGAGCGCCGAGGTCTTGCTGGATGCGATTGCCCAGGTATCGGAAGTGCCGACTGCGTTTGATGGACTACCTGCCGGGACCCGGGCCATCGATCTGCCGGATGAAAGCGTGGGCTCGACGTTCCTGGACGCGTTCGGCCGGCCCAAGCGCGACACGTCCTGCGAATGCGAGCGCGTCAGCGACGCGACTCTCAGCCAGAGCCTGATGCTGCTCAATTCCACCGAGGTGCAGACGAAGCTGTCCGGACCAGGCGGCCGGGCCGAGAATCTCGCCAAAGACCCGCGCCCCGACGCGCAGAAGATCGACGACCTGTTCTGGGCGGCATTTGCCCGCCCTCCTTCAACGAGCGAGGCCCAGAGCGCTCTGGCGCACCTCGCCCGGCATGCCGGCAACAAGCGGAGCGCCTATGAAGACATCATCTGGGCACTCGTCAACGCCAAGGAGTTTCAGTTCATCGATTGAGGAATACTCGCGGTTCAAGGGAGTGCATCGTTCGAGTCTCATCCTGAAGGAGCCTCTCCATGCTCGAGCTGACGAATTCGATTCCGCGGACCGGTGCGCGTTTCCACCGGCGCGGGTTCCTCAAGGTGGGATGCTTGGGGGCAGCGGGGCTCACGCTGGGCGATCTGCTCCGCGCGCGGTCTCTGGCCGGGACGACGGGGCAGCCCGCGGCCGGCGACCTTTCGGTGATCTTGATCTGGCTCGACGGCGGGCCGCCTCAACATGAAACCTATGACCCCAAGCCCGACGCGCCGGCCGAGTTTCGCGGACCGCTCAAGGCGATCTCGACTGCATTGCCGGGGGTCCAGCTTTCCGAGCTCTTGCCCGAGCACGCGCGGCTGCTGGGCAAGATGTCGATCATTCGCTCGATGTACCACGACAATGGCGACCATTTCGCGGCTGCCCACTGGATGCTCACAGGCTTTCTGGGCTCGAATGCCTCCGACCTGCCGCCCCAGTATCCCTCAGCCGCCTCGATCGTTGCCAGGATCAAGGGAGCCCGCAAGCCGGGGATACCAGCCTATGTCGGAGTGCCGCAGACGCACTCGGTCGGCCTGGTGCCGGGTTACCACGGGGCAGCTTATCTCGGGGTGGGATACAACCCGTTCGTCGCCGACGGCGACCCCAATTCCGAGGGTTACCAGGTCCCAAATCTGGCGCTGCCGGCGGGAGTGGACGCCGGGCGCGCCGAGAGCCGTCGCGGACTGCTCGGTGCTTTCGACGGCGCGCGGCGCGACGTCGATGCCTCCGGACTGATGGAGGGCCTCGACCGCTTCGATCGCGAGGCATTTTCGATCGTGATGGGCAAGGCGGCGAGGGACGCGTTCGACCTGAGCCGCGAAGACCCTCGGCTCCGCGATCGCTACGGCCGCCACCAATGGTGCCAGAGCGCGCTCCTGGCACGCCGGCTGGTCGAGGCCGGCGTCCGGTTCGTCACGCTGACCTTCAGCGGCTGGGACTTTCATTCCAGCCTCGAACGCGGGATGAAAAACGTACTGCCTTTGCTGGACTCGACAATCGGCAGCCTGGTCGACGATCTGGACAGCCGGGGTTTGCTCGATTCGACGATCGTGATGGTGATGGGTGAATTCGGCCGCACGCCCAGGATGAACAACACCGGGGTACCGGGAGCCGACCCCGTGCCCGGCCGCGATCATTGGGGCAACGTCATGAGCGTGCTCATTGCTGGCGGAGGCCTGGCACGAGGCCGGATTGTCGGGGCCTCCAACTCCAGGGGCGAGATCCCCAGGGATCGGCCTGTTCGCCCGCAGGATCTGATGGCAACTCTTTATCATCAGCTCCGGATTAACCCGGAGACCAGCTTCACCAACCGCGCGGGCCGGCCCATCCCGATCGGCTCGGACGGCCAGGTCATTCGCGAGCTGCTTAGCTAAGAATCCGGAACAGGATCTTCCACCATGTCTCAGCTCGGGATCGTCACCTACAACATCGCCAAGGAATGGGACCTTCCCACGATCCTGGCCAGGCTCGATAAGCTCGAGTACGAGGGAGTGGAGCTGCGGACGACTCACGCACACAAGGTCGAGGTCAACTTATCCAGGGCCGAGCGCGAGGAGGTCCGCAAGCGGTTCCATGATTCACCTGTGCAACTGGCCGGCCTGGGGAGCGCCTTCGAATACCAGGCGGCCGATCAGGCCGTCGTGCGCAAGAATATCGACGGCACCAAGGAGTACGTCCGGCTGGCCCACGACGTCGGGGCCCCGGGGGTCAAGGTGCGACCCAACGGCGTTCCGAGAGGGGTTGAGCTCGATCGCACGCTCAGACAGATCGGCCGGGCGCTCCATGAGATCGGTGACGATGCTGCCGACTTCGGCGTGGAGATCCGCGTGGAAGTGCACGGTAGTGTGACTTCCGAGTTAGCCCACTTCGCCAAGATTCTCGAATATGCTGACCATCCCAACGTCTACGCCTGCTGGAACTCGAATCCCTCGGACGTCAAGGATGGCTCGATCAAGGAGACGTTCGGCCTGGTCGCGCCCAAGGTCCACGAAGTCCACCTGCGCGACCTGACCGACGAAGCATACCCGTGGCGGCAGCTCTTCGCCCTCCTGAATGCACAGAACTACGAGGGTTTCACCCTGGCAGAGATTCCCGAAAGCGCCGACCCTGACCGGGTTCTCCGCTATTTTCGAGCGTTGTGGCTGGCTTATCAACCTCGGCCGTAGCGAACAGTCCGGGAGGATCTGGCTCGTCTCCAAGCAACGACTTCAGAGAAGGTCTTCAAAGTCGGCCTTCTCATCATCGGGGAGGGACCAACTCTGTGACAGGATGATGCGGGCGTCGGCGACGCGGTCTGCTGGCACCTGAAGGCGCACGCCGCGAGTGGCCGCATTATACATTCCCACACTTCCCATCCTTTCGCCTTCGAGGAACGTGGGGATTTCCTCGGATTCGAGCCGGCTGCGGGGAATCGCCGCGGCCAGACCGCTGGCAAAGACGGCGATTGTCGTCCAGGAAACCGGATCGCCGGGCGCGGTTGACCCGATCGGCCCTGGAGACTCTCGCTCCAGGAGGACGTCGTGCTTGGGACAGGGCAGCCCGGGGCGCAGCCGCCAGAGCGCCTCACACACGGGACAATAGCCCTGCCGCACGAGTGTTTCGCCACAATCGGGACAGAGCGAGCCTTCGATCGTGCCGCCATCCACGAGTCCGCAGCCAGGGCAGAAACGGGGGACCGGATCCGAAGGAATCCTCTCATGTATCATGGTTTGGCGACCTTGTCGAAAAGGCTCCGGGGTCAACGACGAGCGCGAGAGCAGCGGCGGTCGTTTGCGGACAACCGGTCATGTCCGCGACTGGCAAGGGCAGGGCCGGTGAAACGACATGCCTTGAATGAAACATTCTAAACGAGGTGCTAGCGCCGGGTGAAGGCATCGGGGCTGGTCGCGGCGCGGTCCGGCTGCGGCGCCTGCGAGCGGATTCGCCAGTCGATTTCGATCATGTGGATGGAGCCCGAGCGGGTGGCGATGGCCAGCAATCCGCGGTCGGCTGAATAGGCCAATCCGGTCGGCCGAGTGCGGCCGAAATTCATAGGTCCCGTGAGGGGAAGGCGTCCCAGCGAGTAAAGGGGCGTCGCCTGGAACAGCTCGAGAACGGAGTCGTGGTGTCTGGCGCAAACGAGAAAATCCGCGCTCCGGTGGGCCGCCGGCGGATCGCTCGATCTCGCCCGTTTCCGGCCGGCGGGTGTCTCGATGACGATCGCTTCGGATTGCGAGGGGACCGGGAGCAGGATCCAGTCGGTATCCGAGGAGTACGAGAGGTACGGCACATCAGCGCCCGAAGGCTTGATGCGACCGATCAAGCGAGGAGACTCCGGTGTCGAGAGATCGATCGCGACGGTTTGGTTTGACTTGGCCAGCAGCACCGCAGTGGCCCGGCCTGATGCGGAGAGCGCAAGCCGGGCGGGGTCATCGGTGGCGTCGAAGACGATCCGGCCCACCAGCCGGCTGGTGCCTGCCCGGAAGTCAGGGGCGACGATTTCAAGCGCCGGCAAAGGCTTCTTCGGGTCGCCTTCGGCCTGGCCGGAGCTGAGCAAGAGCAAATGCCTGCCATCGGGCGAGATCGCAAGATCGTCGGGGTAAAAGCCGGCCAGGGTTCGCCCACCGGCACGGCGGCCGTCCAGGTCAAAGGTCTCCCACCAGCCGGGCTCGACGTGCCTCTGGTCGCCGGGGGGCGCTCGAGCACGACGAAACGATCCCCGAGATTGGCCAGGGCGACCGGGCGACCTTCGAGCTCGATCTCGCGGATCGGGGTCAGCTTGCCATGATCCTCGACCTGGTAGACGATCAGCCCATCGTAGCGGGGGCACGTCGCCGCCAGCCTCGTCCCCGCCGCCGCGAATGCGACGCGATCGACGCGCTGCTGGCCAGTCGCGACGCGACTGGTCTCAAGGAGGTACCACGGACCGGCGATCACCTCGATTGAGCGATTGGCGTGCTGATAGATGCCGATGCCCGCGAACAGACTTGTCCCGAGCACCAGAAGACCGGCCAGGGCGAAGATGGCGACCTTGCCGCACGATTGAGCCGTGGCCTGGGCGTCGTCATGCCTCCGGCGGAGGTTGACCCGGCGCTCGGTCCCGGCCCAGATCCGAGCGAGGTTGCCGCGATGGCGGAACAACAAGAGCGCCAAGACGGCGATCGAGAATACGCTCATTGCAATGTGCTCACGATTGAAAGGCGATGGCTCGCGGAGGAAGTGCGTGACGACGAAGGCCAGACCCCCGCCCAGCGCCGACAACGAGACGTAGCGAGTGATGACGAGCAGAACGCCGAACGCCACCACGGCGACGGCGCAGGACACGGCGTCGAGCGCCAGCACGCATCCCAGGCTGGTCGCGACCCCTTTGCCTCCACGGAACCTGAGATAGACCGGAAACGTATGACCCAGGATCGCCGCCAGCGCCACCAGGACCGGCAAGTCTGGCCTCGCGGGAACCGGTAAGCCGGCTCACGAATCCACGGAAAGCCAAGCGTGGGCAGAAATCCCTTGAGCAGGTCGAGCAAGAGGACGATCAGAAAATAGCGAAACCCCAGGGTGCGCCCGACGTTGGTCGCGCCCAGATTCCCGGAGCCGACCGTGCGGATATCGATTCCCTTGACCCAGTAGGCGATCAGGTAGCCAAACGGAATCGACCCGGCCAGGTACGCGGCCAGCGACGACCAGCGCGAGAGGCAAGAATCGATCTGGCGGTAGGATCGTTCACTGGTCGCGCCCGATCAACATCTTCTTGGGGGTAGGGATTCCCAGAAACGCACCGCGGCGGGCCTCGAAGATCTCGTTGGCCGTGGCGTAGTCGTCGTGCCGGCCGATATCGAGCCAGTAGCATTCCTGGCGGTAACAGTGGATGTCGTGCCCGCGTGACGCATCGATTCCAGGAGGTCGGGCATCGGCAAGGGCCGGCCCGGCGTCAAGTAATCCCAGGCGAGCGGGTCGAGGATGTAGACCCCCATGCTCACCTCGAACGAATACTCTGGCTTTTCCTGATATCCTGTCAAGATGTGAGGATCGTCGCCGAAACCAGCACGCCGAAATCGATCTTCACCTCCCGGCGGATACGACGCGATCGTGGCCGCAGCCTCTCGGCGGCGGTGGAAAGCGTACATCTCGGCGTAGTCGAGCGTGGTCAGGATGTCGCCATTGATAACGAGCACCGGCTCGCTCGGCCGCTCGAGGAGCGTCAGGCCGCCCGCGGTCCCCAGCGGCGTCGGTCTCGCGTCGATACGAGAGCCGTGTGCCGAACCTGCGGCCGTCGCCGCAAAACGCCTCGATCAGCTCGGTCAGGTACCCGGTGATGATCGTCACGTGCTCGAAACCCGAACCGGCCGAGCTGGCGGAGCACCACCTCGATGATCGGCATCGGATCGGCGTCGCCCAGGGGCATGAGCGGCTTGGGAAGCACGTGGGTGTACGGCCGCAGCCGCGTGCCCTTGCCGCCCGCCAATAACACAGCCTGCATGGTTGAGCCCTCCTGGCTCGATTGATGCCGTTCAAATCGACGGGCCGCCCGGTCCCGGTCAAACCGTACGAGAACGCGGACGGTGGTTGAGGCCTTCCAGCCTGACCGACATCTGAGTGATCGATTCCTCCGTTACGTCGAGCGCCGGGATTTCCTCGCGTGATCAAAGTGGGGTGCCCTCGGGCCGCGGCCGCGCCGGTGCGGGAGCCGGGCCGAGCCGGAAGCCGCGACATCCTCGAAGATCGCGATCAACCGCGCGACGTGCACGTCGAAGGTCTGCTGCCGGCCCAGGCCGTGCCGCATGGACCGACATCGCCGCGCGCTCGCGGTCGTCGGTCATGTGGTCCAGAGCGGCGATCAGCTCGCCGCGGGCGTCGGGAGCGGTCAGGATGTAACCCTCGCGGCCGTCTGTCAACAGCTCGCTGGCCCCATTCTGCGCCGTCGTGATCACGGGCAGCCCGCAGGCGAGCGCTTCCAGTACGACCAGGGAGCACGGGTCGTAATAGGTCGGCTGCACAAAGAAGTCGCTCGACCAGTAGCAGGCCTCGACATCGGGATAGAAGTCCCAGGAAATGGACCGTGTCCTTCAGCCCTAGCTGAGATGCCAGCCGGCGATAAGGACCGGTGTCGCCGCCGCCGCAGACGAGTAGATGAATCGGTCGAGCCCCGCGGTTTCTCCGCCGGCGGGTACCGAGACCCGCCAGCAGGGGCTTGAGCCCCTTGAGCGCGAAGTTGTGGCCGGCGAACAGGCCGACCAGGTTGCTCGGCTCGAGGCCCAGCCGGTTACGGAAGGCACACCGCACCGCGCCTGGCTGCGACACCGCGAGCCTCCGTGGATCGATCGCGTTGGGCACCACGTGGATCTGCCTGGCGCGGAACGTGGTGAGACTCCTCGATGTGCCGCTTGACCATGTTGCTCACGGCCACGACCCGCGGTTTCCGCTCCAGGTCGTACTGCCTGCGCTCGATCAGGCGGTGAAGCCAGTACTTGGGGTTGGCCGTCTTGGCCAGCGTGTAAGCCCGGCGAATCGCCGGAGGGAAACGCCGGGCGTTGGCGGTCAGACTCCCGGCCTGAATGCCCCCCTGCGGGATGATCACATCGTGCGCCCAGGTATTGATGAAACCAACCGAGCAATCGTGATGGGCTTCGCTCAGTGCGGCCTCAGAGTTCCGGCCGAAGCTCAAGATCCGGTCGAGCCGGCTGATTCCGCTTACCGCGATTGCATGGTGTTGACCTCTGGCGGCAAAGCAGCCGGCGGCCCAGCTTTCCGCGTACAGGTCGACGCGATGCCCGGCCTGGACCAGGTTGCGGCACAGGTCGGCGACATAGGTCTCGGCGCCGCCGCGCGCCGGGTCAACCCGCTGAAAGTTCAAGGCCAGGTGCATGGCTCTCTACTCCAAGCTTCTGTCCGGTGATCGCCCAATCTGCCTTGATCGTTTTATCGCACTCCCGGGAGGTGGCCTGCAATGATTACGGGCGCTCTCCGATCCACGCTTAACGCCGTTTGCGGTTGTGCTTTCGGTAACGCGCCGCTCTGAGCCGGACGATCCGCGCATGCCACCCTGGCCGTTTGATTCGGAGTCGCCGGCAGTAGCACCTCCAGAATCGCAGTCGATCGCGCGGCGTGATGCCGGCGACGCCGTCCGTTGAGAAGAGTAACTGCCCCAGGTCCTTCCATCGCCACCAATCCGGCACAAAGCTCGTGTTTCTCAAGACGGTGCAAGTCGATCAAGACGACCCGCGGGGGCAATCGACTGAAGTGTTCGTCGACCGGAGCGAGGAAAAAGTGGCAAAGATAGAGGTCTTTGTGGAAGACGCGGGCGGCGTGCAACGTCGCGGTGATCCTCGCTATCTCGGCGATGACCTGTCGTTTCAAGGATGCAAAGGCCGCAGCGTCGAGCCGTCGTTCCAGCTCCGGCAGCGACTCGTTCAACGGCGTCGTAGCCGGAAAGCTCGGCGACCATCAAGAAGCTGGAAAGCGCGGCCCGCGGGCCGATGTGCTCTCCCGCGGCGACGACGTCGGGAACCTCGATGCCCAGCGCTCGCACCTGCTCGAGGTGAGCCCATTCCAGCGGCGGCCGGTGAGTGCCTGCCGGCCGGATGGAAGAGCGCCGCCAGCCGCGCGGGCCAGGGGAGCCGGAAGTGCCGCTTCAAGATAAACTGCGAGCGGCCGGTCCGTCGTGGTCCAGGACAACCCTCGCCGTCGACCGCCCTTGCTTGGCGTGATATCGATCCCGCGTCTCGATCGACATGACGTCAGCGGCGAAGTCGTGCGGCAGCCTCGCACGATAGTGCTCGTTGATCCAGGTCCAGTGCACGCCGTGGACCCATCGTTGCCAGAGCGAGCCGTAGCTCACGGAGCCAGTCCTTCCCATGTACCTGGCCGGTGAAATCGATAGAGGCGAACGCCTGAGCCGCGATCGCCCGGAAAGCCGGGGAAATCCACGATCGGTGTGGCGGAATAAGACAGGAGCGCCTTGAGCGTTCGGCGCGCGGGCTGATCGCCTCGGAGTTCATCCAGGCCCACGACGATATAGCTCAGATGCGAGTCGGTCAGTGCCTGCCGTACGTGCCAGTAGTCATATCCCGGGTGGCCCGAGACGAAGCGGGCCCATCCTCGGGTGTCCAGCACCAGCTCGTTCCGACTGGCGTGCTGGGCCAGCCAGCGCCCGGCCGCCCAGTGGCCCCAGCGACTCAAGTGATTCAGGTGGCTCGGTTGCATCTGGACCACGATCGAGGCGGCGACCATGAGGACGCCCGTCAGAATTCCCGCCCCGACGCATGCTCGCCGGCTCCAGCGCAGCTTGACTGCCAGTCCACGAGCACACACGAACGATCCGGCCGCCGCCCAGGGTAACGACGCATACACGCAAGCCATCACGTGCCGGCCCGAAAGGTAGCCCAGGACCACGCTGTGCCGCAGCAAAGCCGCGAGATAAACGGCCGCAAACATGAGCAGCAGCCGGCGCTCCACCACGCTGGCGTCGCTCGGGTCGCGGTCGGGGCACAGGCTGCGGATGAATCGCTGGCGCACCAGGCCCCACACGGTCATGACGGCGAAGAACCAGCACAGCTCCTCCCACCACTTGCCGATGATCCGGATGACGGCAACTTTGCCAGTTGGGGATCGGAATCAGATCGGCTTCTTCCTTCGGGGAAAAGTCCCAGCCGCGGGTCGTCGAGCCCAGCCGGAACCTGCTGGGGAACCCGGCGAACCGCCCGCTCGTGCGGGCCGAGCGAGGCCGCCACGCGAACCGTGAGCTTCTCGGAAATCTCGCCTTTGACCAGCGCGTACGAACTGGCCACGGCCAGCGTGCAAACGAGCAGAACCGCCATGGCCGGTATGCGAGCGAGTGCACGCGCCGGCCCATCGCGCACGAGGCCGAAGATCCAGGTGAGCCCGATCGCCAGCGGCACCAGGATCACTTCGGGCCGCGCCAGGTAGCCGAAGCCGCCCGCGAGACCCGATCCGGCGGCCGCGCGCCAGTCGCCGTTGCGCAAGGCGAGGGCACCGAGCCAGAGCGACACGAACATGCACAAGAGCCCGAGGCTGTCGCTCAAGGTGTCGTGCCCCAACTCGGCCGCGCGCGGCAGCAGAACCGCGAGTGCGGCCGCGACGCAGGCGATCCGCCGGTCGAACAGCAGCTTGGTAAGGCCATAAATCGGCAGGATCAGCCCGACGGAAGCGATCACCGCCACGAGTTGTGCAGCCGTTCGCCAGGCCCCCGGGCCCTCTCCGGTGAACAGGGCTACCACGGGCTCGACGGCTGCAATCAAGCCGGGATACAGCGGGTGCACGACAGACCCACGCACCACATCGGCCCAGGGGTGTGTTCGAAACTCGCGGGCGATCCGGATGAACTTGAGCCCGTCTTGCGCGGGGAGAAGCGTCTGGGAAATCGCAATCGCGTGGATCATCACCGCAAACAGGACGACCGCTCTCAAGCTGTGGCGGCCGGCCATCGCGATCCTCCCTGATCTTCTGGCCTTGCAAATGAGCGCGCAGCCGAGTCCTTCGGCGGCGGCGGGCATTATAGAGGACCCCGCCGAGTGGTCAAGGCCGGATGGGTGGCGGCTGGCGATTGGCGATTGCGGGAATCCGAAATCCCAAATCCTAAATCCGAAACTCGAAATGGGGACGCCAATGCAAGAAAACTTCCGCCCAGATCGCCTGCCATCCTGGCAGTTGGGTTCGTTGTGCAAATTTCAGCGCACGGCTCACACGGGAATTTGTGCCATTTTGGCAGATGGCTTCAGTTGCGCCTTCATCGCGGTGGGTTTCAGAACGATTAATCCGTCGATTCACGTCGCGGGGGCGCAGGCATTGAGATCGAGAAGCCGACCCGTGGCTCGAAACTCAGCCGAGCCTCGGTCGGTTCCGAGCGATCGCATCGATGCACAACCACCGGTAACCGCACACACCAGCCCATCGCGCCAGCGAGGATGTCCGGCGCCAGTCTGGCGCGTTGGGCTGGTATGAGCGCGACCGTGCCTCGAGTCGTTTGTCTCCCGCCGGTCGCCTCGGTGCCGTTCCAGCAATCGCCTCGACGGTCGATGCGGCGAGCGAGGCTCGTGGAGCGCGCGCAGAAGTTTGATCGCAACCGCAATACTCGATTTTTCTCAAGTCTTTACGGGGCTTGACTTTGTGTATGTCGTTGGAATATTCGGCCAACTCTAAACCGTTACGTTCCTTGGAGATCGGCATGTCATTGGGGGTCCCTTCGACCAACCCGGCGAGCTTCCTATCCTGGATCATGCGGTTTCTGAGTCTCGACATCGCGATACCCTTTCGTGCGTAGGCAGAGAATCCAGCCACAATGGCCGGCCAATCCCAGGATATCCCATCCGAATTCATCCAGCCTCGACCTGCTCCACGCCCGCGCACAACACTGAGGCCGCTCCCCCATGCCGCGGCGATGCCGCTTCGTCCAATTGGAACTCGATCCATGACTCCGTCGCGCACACAACGAGCCTCAGCAAAAAACCACCTCGTTGCCCAACCCCTTACGCAAGTTGGAGTTCCGCAAGGGTTTGGAATAATCGGAAAAACGTAGGCTCATTTCCTAACCTTTCGCATGAGTTGGAGTTCCGATAGGGTTTGGAGTAATCGATATATCCGGAAAAATCGGGTGCCTTGCCGCATCTCATTACAGGAATTGGCGTTGTGAATTCCGACGGAATAATCGGAACTCAAGGGCGAAAATGGGGGTGTCGGCACATGTCCTTACCGGGATTGGCCTTGTGAATGGGTTTGGAATAATCGGAACTCGTTGGTGACGGCGCACTGATGTTGTATCTCGTTAGAGGACTTCGGGTTGCGGATGAGTTTGGAATGATCGGAACGGGGCATCGAACCCGCGTATCCGACGAATCGCATTCAATTGGGAGGATCATGTCGGTCAATCGATCGAGAATAAACGGAGAATCGATCAGGCTTTTCTGATCGCGAAGCCGATGAGAAAAGCCGATTGGACGAGGCGATTCGCCGCGGGATGGGGGAGCGCAGGCGTGCCCATGGCGATCGTTCGGGACGGCCGGATGATTGGATCGGCCTCGGCCCGCGAAAATGACCGAGAAATCGCGATACCCTTGCGGGCGTAGGCAGAGAATCCAGCCAGAATGGCCGACCAATCCCAGGATATCCCATCCGAATTCATCCAGCCTCGACCTGCTCCACGCCCGCGCACACCACGGAGGCCGCTCCCCCGTTCCGCGGCGAATCCGCTTCGTCTAATCGGTGTAATCGGCACAGGCGATCGAACCGGCGTTCGAGGAGTTGTCGGTTGACGGTGGACAGCTTCTGGATCGTGGCGGTTGCCCGCAACGGCTGGCCCGGCCGCTCGGATTGTCTCGTTCTCGTGCCTTGACCGTCGTCGGTCGCCGTTGGCGGTCGATTGAGTGAGCCGAACTCGTCGGACTCGGCGTCTGGACCTTGTGGGTGGCGCCGAGCCGACGCGCACGTTCGATTTCGGGTACAAGAGTCCGTTGTTGGGTGCGCCGCTCTTCACTCCCAAGAAATTGAGGCGGGCCAACAGCCGTTGGGATGCCGGGAGGCGCGTCCACCACAAATTGAGTGCTTCGCGTCCACCGTCCGGCTAAGCTTGAGAGGACCATCATCGCGCGCGATATTGTGAAGCGTCGCGCGAGGGCCGCGGGACTCATCGAGCGGATTGGCTATCCTGTTTCCTGAGCGAACAGCATCTACGGGACCACGTTGAAGCCAGTGGAACCATCGAGCAGGCCCAGGAAACCGACCCTCCTGCGGAGGCGACGCCCTTGGCGTTTCCATGAACTTGCTGCAAACACGAGCACCGGCCGCAGAGCTCGGGTTTCGATCCGATGCCGGAAGCGTCCATGAAAGCCGGACGATCATGACCAGCGACTTGAGCCTGCTGCTCGATGGCGTGCCCGCCGACTCGGGGCCCCGAGCGCTACCGCCACGCGATCGTCGACGAGAACCTGCTCGGCAAGGCGACTCGCTCCACAAGGCTCAAGGCGGCCCGATACTTGACAAACCTCTACGCCCTCGACCCGTCGAAAGCGGTCTTCCGTCTCCTGCGTCATTTCTGGGCGGCGGATCCAGCGGGTAGGCCAATGCTCGCGTATCTCGCCGCCTCGGCACGCGACCTCCTGCTCAGGGAATCCTCGCCCATCGTTCTGGAAGTCCCTCGTGGGCAGACGCTCGACGCATTCACGATTGCTCAAGCCCTGTCAGAAAGTCATCCCGCCCGGTTCCGGGCGACCACTCTGCATTCGACGGCCCAGAACCTTGCTTCGTCCTGGACCCAGGCCGGTTACTTGATGGGCAAGGTCAACAAGCGGCGAAGTCAACCGACCGTCACCCCGCGGGTCGCCGCGTATTCCTTGCTGCTCGCCTATCTCTGCGGGCTTCGCGGCATGCTGTTGCTCAATTCGTTCTGGGCCGGACTTCTCGATCGCACACCGGCCGAGCTCTTCGACCTGGCGATGGAAGCGTCGAAACAGGGTTGGCTCCGTCTCAAGGCGGCCGGCTCCGTCGTCGAGATCACATTCCCGGGATTACTGAAACCCGCCGAGGAGCGACTCACTCATGAGCCGAATTGAGACGCTCCGCAAGAATTACCAGCGAATCTGCGGCATGCCCTGGGACCGGAGCCTCGCGGGATCCCAGCGCGTCTGGGTCGCCGTGTACGACAAGGAGGATGAACGGAAGCTCCGGTTGCAGATCGACGTGTTTGCGGAAGCGACCGTCGCGACCGGGCACTCCTGGCACCGGTGCGACCTGACCGACGCCTTTGCCGACTGGCTCTGCCGCGCCGACAATATCGGCTTCGCCAAAAGCTATTTCGAATCGCCGGAGCTGCTCGACGACGCTCCCCTGGGCGAGTTCATGGAGGCAGTCGCCCACCGGTTGATCGAGGCCATGACGTCGCTCGATGCCCCGGAAAATACCGTCGTCGCGATCACCGGCGTGGCATCCCTCTTCGGCTTCACGCGTATTTCCGAGGTGCTTCCGCTCGTTGAGCCCCACATCTGCGGGCGTGTGCTGGTGTTCTTCCCCGGCGTCTACGAGAATAACAACTACCGCCTCCTGGACGCTCGGGACGGCTGGAACTACCTGGCAGTCCCCATCACGACGCAGAAAGGGGAGCTCGGGAATTGATCAATCGAGAGGTCTACGAGAAGGACCCCAGCCACAACCGGCTGCTCAACCAGGGCGTCGCCAAGGTCACCAGCGGTCTCACTGACCCCGAGATGCAGACGCTCCGGTACGAGATCACGAGCTTCGTGTGCGACGGTCAGTACGCGCAGCGGACTGGAGCGCATCCTTCGAAACTATCTGACCTATCTCGACAAGCCCGAGCAGTCTGGCGTCTGGGTGAGCGGGTTCTACGGCAGCGGCAAGAGCCATCTCGTCAAGATGCTCCAGTACCTCTGGACCGACTACCAGTTCCCGGACGGGGCCCGGGCACGCGGGTTAGCCAAGCTGCCGCAGAACATCACCGACCTCTTTGCCGAGCTCTCGACCCAGGCGAAGCGCAAAGGCGGGCTCCATGCGGCTGCCGGGACGCTGGGAGCGGCGGCCAAGGGCAGTATTCGCCTGGAGCTGCTTGAGCCTGATCTTCCGGTCGAAGCTGCTTCCGTCGAACCATGCGCGTGCCTCGTTTCTGCTCTGGCTCAAGGGCAAGGGCGTCGAAGAGGCCGTGCGGACCCGCGTCGAGACGGCAGGAGGCGACTTCGAGAAGGAGCTGACGAACCTGTACGTCTCCGACGCAATCGCAGCGGCGATCCTCGCCGAGCAGCCGGACTTCGCGGCCAAGCCCAGCGACGTCAAGCTGCTTCTCGCAAAGCAGTTCCCCAACGTCGACGACATCTCGACCGATGACCTGATCGAGAAGATCCGGCTCGACGCTCGGCGGCAAGAAAGCGAAGGTGCCCTGCCTGCTGATCGTGCTCGACGAGGTCCAGCAGTACATCGGCGAAAGCCTCGAACGATCGAAGGCGGTCCAGGAGCTTCAGGAACAGTGCTGTGCCCGGCTCGGGGCCAACGTGCTATTCGTGGCGACCGGGCAAAACGCCCTGTCGGCGACCCCGCTTCTGATCCGGCTCCAGGGGCGGTTTCCGGTCACGATCGAGCTTCAAGACACCGACGTCGAGCAGGTCACCCGCGAGCTGGTCCTGAAGAAGAAGCCGAGCGCAGAGGAGCCGCTCACATCGTTCCTCGAAGCTCACAGCGGTGAGATCGAGCGGCACCTCGCCTCGTCCAAGATCGCCCCGGTTGCCCGCGATCGGGGGATCGTGGTCCGCGACTACCCGCTCTTGCCCGTGCGGCGCCGGTTCTGGGAGCGCGTCCTGCGGGCGGTCGATAAGACTGGTACCGGGCGCAACTGCGAACTCAGCTCTGGATCGTCTACGACGCCGTCGAAAAGACCGCTGACCTGCCGCTGGGCAACGTGGTCGACGCCGCCTTCATTTTCGAGCACATCCAGTCCCGCGTGCTCCAGTCGGGCGTTTTGCTCCAGGAAATCTCGGAGACGATCGCCAAGCAGGTGCACGAGGAGGACGGTCTCCTGCGGTTCCGTCTCTGCGCCTCTGATTTTCCTGATCGGGCAGTTGCCCCACGACGGCCCGAATGACGCGGCCATCCGGGCCACGCCCGAGGCGCTCGCGGATCTGCTGGTCACCGACTTGAACCAGAGCAGCGCCGCGCTGCGGAAGAAGATCGGCGTGCTGCTCGACAAGCTGGTCGCAGAAGGGTCGGTCATGCGGGTCGAGAACGAGTACCGCATGCAGACCCGCGAAGGGAGCGAGTGGAACCAGGCATTCCAGACGGCGCTCGCGAAGCTGGCCGGCGACGACGGCAAGCTCGCCAGCGAACGGTCCCAGTTGCTCAAGACCGCTTGCAACGAGACGTTCGAGAAACGGAAGCTGGTCCACGGGCAGAGCAAGGAGCCCCGCAAGTTCGACTTGCACTTCGGAGCCGAGCCGCCCGCGGCCGGCGGTGCCAATGTGCCCGTCTGGGTTCGGGACGGCTGGGAGGTCGAAGAGAAGAACGTCCTGGGCGACGTCCGGGCGGCCGGCGATTCGGCCGCTTTGGTTTACGGGTACATTCCCCGCAAGAGCGCCGAGGACTTGAAGCGAGCCATCACCACTTACGTCGCTGCCCAGTCGACGATCCACACCAGGGCACACCCCGACTCGACCGAGGGCTCGGAAGCCAAGCGGGCCATGGAGACCCGGCTCGGAATCGCGAAGAAGACTCGCGACGACCTGATCGAGGATCTCCTCAACAGCAGCCAGGTCTACGTCGCGGGAGAGGCCGAGCCGGTCGGCGGCATGCTCCTGGAGACCAAGGTGCATGAGGCAGCACGGGCCTGTCTGGACCGGCTCTACCCCAGGTTCCACGACGCCGATCACACCGAGTGGCACAGGGTCATCGAGCGGGCGCGGAAGGGCGACAGCGACGCCCTGGAGGTCGTCGGGCACAAGGCCGACCCCGACCAGCATCCGGTTTGTTCGGCGGTGCTCAGCTTCGTCGGCAGCGGCAAGGAGGGCACAAAGGTCCGCAAGCAATTCGCCAACCCCCCATACGGCTGGCCCCAGGACGCCATCGATGCCGCCCTGATCGTGCTTCACCGCGCGGGACTACTCCAGGCCCGGCACAGCAACGAGCCGGTCGCTCAAGGCAAGCTCGACCAGAAAAATATCACCACGACCGAGTTCCGGGTCGAGCACGTGACGCTCAGCACGCCCGAGCTGATCGCTCTGCGGGGCCTTTTTGGCAAGCTCGGCCCGGCGGTCAAGGCGGGTCAAGAGTCGCAGGCAGCCGCCGAGTTCCTGAGCAAGCTGAAGGCACTGGGCGAGTCGGCGGGGGGAGACGCCCCGATGCCGAAGCGGCCCGATTTGCTGCACATTCAGGATCTCGCCCACCGGGCTGGCAACGACCAGCTCAAGGCGATTCACGACCAGAAGGACCGGCTGACCCAGGAGATCGCCGGCTGGAAAGCCCGCGCCGACACGATCGCCCAGCGCGTGCCTCGATGGCATTGCCTCCGTGCCTTGCTCGAACATGCCAGCCGGTTGCCGGTCGGGACGCAGCTCCGCGCCGAGGCGGCGGCGATCGAGCAGAACCGCAGCCTGCTCTCCAACCCGGACCCGGTGCCCGGCATGATCGAGACCGTCACTCAGGCGCTGCGGGACGCCCTCAACGAGGCGCGAGCCCGCTGCGAGTCGGCCCGGAACGAGGGGGTCTCGTCGCTGGCGGCCCCGGAGACATGGAAAGCGCTCAAGCCGGACGACCGCGACCGGCTGACGACAGAGCACCACCTCGACCAGCTTCCGGCGGTCAAGGTCGGCAGTCCCGAGGAGGTGCTGGAAACGCTCAGGGTGAGGAGCCTGCCGGAATGGGGCACGCTCTGCGACGCGACGCCGACACGGTTTGGCCAGGCGCTGGCGGAGGCGGCGAAGCTGCTCGAGCCCAAGGCCCAGCACGTCAAGCTGCCGAGTGGTACGATCCGAAATGAGGGCGAGCTCAAGTCCTGGCTCTCATCAGCGGAACAGCAAATACGCGAGGGGCTCAAGGAGGGGCCGGTGATTCTCTGAAAACGTCCCGACACGTGGCGCACGTTGCCGTAGGTCAGGCTTTCCAGCCTGACATTTCGAACTGTCAGGCTGGAAAGCCTGACCTACGAGAGACATTCCGCAGAGTCAGAGATCCAAGGCAGCGACTCGACATGAGGTGATGAAGAAAGGGCTCGGCGTTATCATGGGTTGATGCCCTACGAAATTGTCGTCCACGAGCTTGCGCTCGAGGAACTGGAATCGCTCCAGCCGTTTGACCAGCGTCGGGTGCTCGCCGAGATTCGCGAACAACTGTCTCACGAACCCGGGAAGCCAACGCGACGACGCAAGTGCCTCATTGACCTCACACCGTCGTTTGAACACGAGTTGCCGGTCTGGGAACTTCGGGTGGGCGGGTTTCGGGTCTTCTACGACGTGGCGGACGAGGAACGACGTGTGCACATTCGGGCCGTGCGGCGCAAGCAACCCCGACAGAGAACCGAGGATATCATATGAAGAGCATCCCGGAGAAAGAGCTGCAAATCAATCTGGACTCGATCTTGAGCCGCGCGAAAACGAGCGCGTCGTGATTTCCCGGCGTGGAAAGCCGTGCGCCGTGCTCGTTGGGATCGAAGACTACGATCTAGAAGACGTGCGCCTGGCAAGTTCGGCGGAGTTTTGGCGCATGATCCGCCAGCGGAGGGCTAGCGGAACCTCCTTTTCGCTTGCGGAGGTCGAGGCACGTTTGGGAGTCACGCCTCCGAAGTCCACTCGCAAGCGCGGTAGCGCGAATAAACCACGAAGGCGCTCGTGATCCAAATCGCTGACAACTGACAACCGGGAACTCCTCTCACATGCCCCCGCTGGCCTCTGACCTGCGCAAGCAACTGGAAAACGTTTGCGTCCAGGCCCGCGAGCTGACGGAAGCCGCGGCGCGCGCCGCGCTCAAGCGATGGGCCGTCGATGCCCCCAAGCCATTCGATCACTTCTCGGCCGCGGACAAGTCGTTTCGCAAGCGGCTACGAGCCCGGGGCAAGCAGGCTGGGGACTCGCCGGGCGAGGGCAAAGACACCCAGCAGATCGACCGGCTCACCGAGGAGCTCGCCTACGAATACTGGCACCGGATGCTGTTCGCCCGCTTCCTGGCCGAGAACAACCTTCTGATGCACCCGGACGGCGTGGCCGTCACCCTGGCCGAATGCGAAGAATTGGCCCGGTCGGAAAACGCCGCGAACGGATTCGTGCTGGCGGCCCGCTACGCCAGCCGCATGCTGCCCGAAATCTTTCGCATCGACGACGTGCTCCTGGAAGTCGAATTCCCGATCAACGACCGTCTCCCCCTGGAGCGGCTGCTGGCAAGCCTGCCGGCCCAGGTGTTCACCGCCGACGATAGCCTGGGGTGGGTCTACCAGTTCTGGCAATCCAAGAAGAAAGACGAGGTCAACAAGAGCGGCCAGAAGATCGACGGGCGGACCCTTCCCGCCGTCACCCAGCTCTTCACCGAGCATTACATGGTGGAGTTCTTGCTCCACAATACCATCGGCGCGTGGTGGTGTGCCCAGCATGGGATCACGGGAGAGCCCGGCGGCGCGGGCGTGCCCGAGGGCAAGTGCCCCGTCCGGCTTGACTACCTTCGGTGGAAAGACGACGGCACACCGGCGGCGGGGGCGTTCGAGGGCTGGCCGAAAACGCTCAAAGAATTCACCATGCTCGACCCCTGTTGCGGGAGCGGGCATTTCCTGGTCGCGGGGTTCAACCTGCTGGTGCCGCTCCGCATCGACGAAGGGCTTTCGGCGGCCGATGCCGTTGATTCCGTGCTGCGGGAGAACCTGTTCGGACTCGAGCTCGACCCCCGTTGCACCCAGATCGCCGCGTTCGCCCTGGCAATGGCGGCGTGGAAGACTGCGGATGACGATGGGCGGCCGCTCGGTTATCGGGCGCTCCCGCCGCTGAACATCGCGTGCTCCGGGCAGGGCGTGGTCGGGTCGAAGGAGGATTGGGGTCGTTTCGCCAACAACGACCCGCGGTTCCGCGAGGGAATGGAACGGCTTTACGAGCTCTTCGAGAAGGCCCCGACGCTCGGCTCGCTCATCGACCCGCGCAGCATCGGCGAGGACCTCTTTGCCCTGGGGTTTGACACCTTGAAAGGCACCCTCGACCGTGCCCTGAAGAAGACCGAAACCCAGAACGATCCCGATCGAGCGGCGGTCGGTGTCGCGGCTCAGGGGATTGCGCTGGCGGCGTCGCTGATGACGCGGGAATTCACATTGGTCGCCACCAATGTGCCCTATCTGACGCGCGGCAAGCAAGCGGGCAAGACGAGAGCCGGCGAGCCGGAAGGCCTGCGCGATTATGTTGAGACGCACTTCTCGCTTGGCAAGGCCGACCTAGCGACGGCTTTTGTTGAGCGGTGCCTGCAGTACTGCTCAAGAGGCGGGACGACGGCGCTCGTGACTCCGCAGAACTGGCTTTTCCTCGGGTCGTACGAGGGGCTCCGCGAGTGGATGCTGCGGCAGGTGGCGTGGAATATTATCGCCAAGCTCGGACCGGCTGCGTTCGATGACATGAATTGGTGGGCGGCGAACACGGTGCTTTCAATACATACCGCCATCTTGCCTGGTGCCGAGAATGAATTCGTTGGATTTGACGCCTCGACCCTGAAAGGTGCAGCCGGTAAATCGAGGCTGTTATGTTCAGAATCCGGGATGCCAGCTTCTCAATCGAATCAACTGGAACATCCCGATGCGCGTGTTTCTTTCCACCCACTCGCGCATCAGGAATTGTTGGACTCATTCGCTTCTAACCATCAGGGGCTTTCTACAGGCGACAATCCCAGGTTTCGACGCGACTTTTGGGAAGTGCCCGACCTAGCGAATCTCTGGGAGCGGGAACAGTCGACGGTGGAGGACAACGTCTCCTACGGTGGGAGATCCGGTATCGTTCTGTGGGAGGGAGGCAGCGGTCGGCTCTGGAAATTTGGTCGGGAAGCTGTCGAAACGCTCCATAACGTAGATCGTCGCGGCGAAGAAGCCTGGGGCAAGAACGGTGTAGCCATTACACAGATGCGTAATCTGCCCGCAACACTCTACACAGGTGAGAAGTTTGATACGAATGTAGCCACTTTAATACCGCACAATCATTCACATCTTCCAGCCATCTGGTGCTTTTGCAGGTCACCGGAGTTTCTCGCGGCCGTGCGGCGTGTAGACCAGAAGGTGAACGTAACGAACGCCACTCTGGTCAAAGTCCCCTTCGACCTCGCCCACTGGGAATCGGTCGCCGCGACGAAATACCCGAACGGTCTCCCCGAGCCCTTCAGCCACGACCCGACCCAATGGCTTTTCAAGGGCCACCCGAAGGGCTCGACCGACCCGCTCCAGGTCGCTATGGCCCGGCTGCTCGGCTACCGGTGGCCCGATCAGGAGCCGGACGATCTCGATTCGTTGGCCGACAAGGATGGCATCGTCGCAATCCCCTCGACTCGGGGGGAATCCCCCGCCGCCGATCGGCTGCACGAGGTCTTGCAAACCGCCTTCGGATCAGAATGGTCCGCGCCGCTCGAAAACAAGATGCTCACCGAGGCCGGGGCCAAGCCGGGCACGTCGCTCGACGAGTGGCTCCGCAACCACTTCTTCGAGCAGCATTGCAAGCGGTTTCACAACCGCCCCTTCGTCTGGCACATCTGGGACGGCCGCAAGGACGGCTTCTCCTGCCTCGTCAACTATCACATGCTCGACCACCAGCGGCTGGAGACTCTCACTTATTCCTACCTCCAGGACTGGATCACCGCCCAGGCCGCCGCCGCTAAGTCGAGCCAGACCGGGGCCGACCTCCGCCTAGCCGCTGCGCAAGCGTTGCAGGACAAGCTGAAACTGATCCTGGCGGGCGAGCCCCCGTACGACATCTTCGTGCGCTGGAAGCCCCTGGCGGAGCAGCCCATCGGCTGGAACCCCGACCTCAACGACGGTGTCCGGCTCAACATTCGCCCGTTCATGACGGCGGGCATTCTCCGCAAGAACCCCAACATCAAGTGGACCAAGGACCGTGGCGCGGAACCGAAACGTGATAAAGGCCAGTTCCCCTGGTTCTGGAACAGTGGGACCTTCACCGGCGAAAGGGTTAACGACGTTCATCTGACGAACGCCGAGAAACAAGCGGCACGGGACAAGCCCTGTTCGGAGTAGAATTGTTGAAGTGGGTTACCGGGCCTGAAACGTGATCGACCGTCGGTTGATCAGACGGCCTATGCGGTTCGGATCGAGCCCGTGAGCCGGGCCTGTTACGAGGGCTGAACACGAACGGGGCGCCGCGTGTCACGTCTAACGAAAGGATGATTTGGGATGTTTGCGACGATCACGGTGGAGGAAGCCCAAGCCCGCCTGAAGGAATTGATCGGCAACCTGGCCCATGGCGAAGAACTCGTCATCACGGAGGGTCAGCGGCCGGTTGCCAAGATTGTCGGGCAGGGAGTGCCGGCCCGCAAGCCCCGCCGGCCTGGCAGCGCGAAGGGAAAACTGGTCATCCTGAAGGAGGATGACGAGCACCTGAAGGACTTCGAGGAGTACATGGGGTGAGGCTGCTTCTCTTGGACAATGACTTCCGTATTCTGCCCATCGAGCCCAAGCATACGGCGCTCTTGACGACCATGCCTCTCCATCACAACGACCCGTTCGGCCGGCTGCTTGTCGCGCAGGCGAACGTCGAGGGGATTTCCCTGGTCAGCGGCGACATGCAGCTTGATGCCTATGGGGTTACCCGCGTCTGGTAGACTTCCGCATCAGCGATCTGGACCGGAACACCACCGTGCGTTTGCCGACAAGCTCTCGACCGGCACGCAAGGAGGTATCGATCATGATTCAAAAGGTCTGCGTCCAGAATTTCAAATCTCTGCGGGACGTGAGCGTCGAGCTGGAACGCGACAGAGTCTAGTTCCCCTGGTTCTGGAACGGGGAGACGTTCACCGGCGAGCGGATCAACGACGTTCATCTGACAAACCAAGAGAAGCAGGCGGCGCGGGAAAAAGGGTCGGGGACGTGACGCAGGCAAGAGACCGATGGGTAAGGTAAAATGCCGTGAAGAAAGGAGCGGGCCATGCCCAGTACAGCGGCCGCCATGACGAGCGAGATGGCGATTCTACGCCGTGTGGTCGATCCCGATCAGCCGTTCTTGTCGACGGACGCCGCGCGCGAGATCCTGCGTTTGCGCTTCAGCGCGTCAGACCGCGCGGATGAACCGGCTCGCGGCCAAGAACCGTCAGGGCAAGTTGAACCCCGAGGAGGAGGTCGCACTCGAGAACTACATTCGCGTCGGCCAGACGTTGGGGATCCTTCAGTCGAAAGCACGGCGATCATTGAAGCGGAACCGCAAGTCCGACTGCGTTGACGAATGAATCGAAAAATGTGATCAGGACTCGTCGATGAGCAAGCGATACACAGTGAGCGATGGCAAGTTGGTGCTGAACTTCGAAGAGGCGGAGGAAGGAGGTTACATCGTCACTTCGCCGCTCAATCCAGAACTGATCACGCAGGCGGCGACCATCGAAGAGGCGTTTGCCAACGCGCGCGATGCCGCCAAGGCACTGAAGCAATCGCGAAGCCGACTGATGCGCCGGTTGTCCGCGTCCGAATCGTCAAGATGAGGGTGCCCCAACGGATCGCCGGCATCTCGAAGGGCAGAAGAAGGATTCCCCCTGCTCCCGGAGTTGCGAAGCGCTCACAGGGAATCGCGTGAATGCCGTTCATCTCACGAACCAGGACAAAATGGACACAAGGAGGTATCGATCATGATTCAAAAGGTTTGCATCCAGAATTACAAAACCCTGCGGGACGTAGCCATCGAACTGGAACGGTTCACGGTCTTCGTCGGAGCGAACGGCAGCGGGAAGACAAGCGTTCTGGAGGCAATACACAACGCCGTGCGGGCGATCACCGGGGACCCACAGAAAGTTTTCGCCCGCGAACGACACGGCGATTGGATTTACACGCGGGGTGGAGATGGCGATCTATCCATCCTCTGTGAGACGGCAGACGGCGCGTTCAGTGTCGAGGCGGCTCCTCCCCCGATGTATCCGCCGTCGCAGGAGCGGATGGAAAAGGCGAAGTGGGGCTACCGCAGGGTCGTGGCCAATGTACCGCGCATCGGCGTGCTCGAGTCGTCCCAGAGCTTGGTGTTCCTGCGACCGAGTGCCGCAGTTATGGCCAGACCGTCCTACTCGCGGGACGACCCACCACAAATGGGGAACACCGGTAAGGGGCTAGCTTCGGTGGTGGCGTTCATGGCGCTCAACGACCCGCAAGGATTCGAAGACCTGGTGGCGGCGGCCCGGTCGTTGATCCCCCCGCTGCGTCGCGTCCGCTTTCGCAAGGCGACCGTTTACCAGACTGAGCGAGAGCTGGTCCGATTCGGCAGGGACACGGTGGATCGGAGCAGCCGCCGGCCTTATCAGGGGGAGCTGATCCTGTTCGACTTCGAGCACGCGGAGAATGTATCCGCACCCAATGCCAGTGAAGGGACGATACTGATGCTGGGGCTGCTGACTGTGCTGCTCGGCCCCACCCGGCCGCAGATACTGTTGCTCGACGATCTCGAGCACGCTCTCCACCCGCTGGCCCAGAAGCAGTTGGTCGAACTGATCGAACAAATCCTTCAGAAGTACCCTGACGTACAACTTCTCGCCACGGCTCACTCACCGTATCTGCTCAATTACCTGAAACCTGAACAGGTGCGAATCATGGCGGCGGGCCAGGATGGCTACTCCCGCTGCGGACGGCTCACGGACCATCCGAAGTTCGACAAGTGGAAAGAGGAAATGGCCCCAGGCGAGTTGTGGAGCCTGTTCGGGGAGAAGTGGTTGGCGGATCAGGGGGCGTCGTCGTGAGCCTCCAGTTCGCGGTTGTGCACGAGGCCCCGGCGGATTTCCAGACCGCGACGGAACTCGCGGATCGGGTGCTCGTGGAGTCCGTCGACTGGCTGGAAGAGGACCAGATCGAGTACCAGCGGACCTGGCTTCAGGAATTGGGCGGGGTGCCGCTGACATGGAAGCGAGTCAAGCGATCGGCTCTGGACGTAGGAATCGACGCGATCGGGTTCTTCGATGGGGCGCCGACCGAGCCTGATGCGCGGGCCGCCCGCCGAGCGATCCTCTACCTTCGATACGCCGTAGCCGACCTGGCTGGCATATTGCTGGTACGGGACCAAGACGATCAACCTGAGCGTCGCGCGGGCCTGGAACAGGCCCGCCGGCACGAAGACGGCCAGGTCCCCGTGGTCGTGGGGTTGGCCGTGGTCGAGCGGGAAAGCTGGGTTATCAGTGGATTCGACCCGCAAGACGAGATCGAGGAATCGCGGCTCGCGGCGGAACGCCAGAGGCTCGGATTTGACCCCCGTCTGCGAAGCCACGAGCTGACTGCGTGCAAGGCCGACAACGCCCCACGCAGCCCGAAGCGTGTTCTTCGCGCACTCGGCGGCGGCGACGCCGACCGCGAACGCCGCTGCTGGCGCGAAACGATGCTGGCGACCTTACGTGACCGTGGCGCGGATAATGGAATGTGCGCCTTTCTGGACGAGGTTCGGAGCGAGTTCGCCCGCCTGATCGGACACATTTCTTGAAAGAATCGGGGCCATCGCGTCGCCGGTCTCGGTCTTCGACGCGATACTCGGCGCTCTCCGGAAGGCCGCGGATCACGACCGCGATGACACCGTGGCGCCAGCCGCCATGCTCTGGCCCGACGAGAAGCGCGAGTTTGAACGGCTGCTCCTCCGCCTGCGGCTGGGGTTGCCTCGGTCGCTCACCCTATTTGCGGAATTGCCTGAAACCTGAACAGGTGGGAATCATGGCGGCGGGACCGGACGGTTACTCCCGCTGCGGACGGCTCACAGATCATCCGAAATTCGACAAGTGGAAAGAGGAAATGGCCCCGGGCGAACTGTGGAGCCTGTTCGGGGAGAAGTGGCTCGTCGAGGAGGGTGCCGCAAGATGAGCAAGCGGTTCGTGGTCGTCGCTGTGAGTGGTCAAGATAATCGATGCGGATTCGGCCAATTCTGAGCAACTTGACCGATACTCGGCCCCGGAACCACATCAGAGAACGTGATCGGAATGAGGTAGCCGTTGACGAGCCGATGGTGTCAAGCGTACAGAAAGGTCTGAGATCGAACATGCACCATTCCATAGTCGCAAGTAACCGGATGGGGGCGACCACCGCTCCGGGGTGGAGGTGAGCGGTCCAGCCGTCTCCGCTCCTCGGGGAGAGTCTCCGACTACGGGGCAGCGAATCGCGGCACCCAATTCAGCCGCCCCCATCTCCAAGGTGCTGTCGGGAGGTATATGAACTGCCAAGCGAGGGCGCGTCTGATGCTTGGCACCAAATTGCTTCGGTGTCGTCGGACCGAAGCGCAAAATTATCTGCAAGATGTTGTAGTGCTATACAGGGTGTCTTGGGGCGGGAAATACGTTGACCGGTTCAAATTGCGACATGCGCCGACCGGGTCTTTTTCCGCAGTCTTCGCAACGGCTACCCCTCGTTGGTCTTACCTGAAATCAATCGCCAGTTGTAGCAGGCCGTTCTGAATCTGCCCCGGCCGGAAGTTGACTGGTTTTGGCTACAACGCCGTCGCCGATAGTGCGCCGGGTCCTGTCTCGAACCCGGCTTGCAAACAAGCTCAGCAAGACGATCATCACGAATCCTAGGACCGCAACTCCCGCGAGATTGACCGTGGTATTCGTGAGGATGGCACCACCAATGAGGCTGTGGGAGAGCAATGCCCCACTGACCAGCGCGAGCCGATGGCGATCATTCCAGTCGCGAGTCGCCGACCATTGACGGAGCAGCCAGACCATCATGACGATCACTGCCATTGCGCCCAGCATCGGCGCCAGCACGAGCGGCCAATGAGCGAATGCCGGCTGGATGCGCCAAAGCAGCGCTAGCAAAGCATGCCAAATCAGCGATACGATGCAGGTGACCAGCAGGACCACCCAGGGCGGCGGGGCGCTGGTTTGCGACTGGGGCCGAGGTGCGTTCTTCGGCGGGATGACGAGCGCTACCACCACGAGCCCCAGCGTGATCAGTGCGGTTACGGCCAGCAGCGGCTGAGGGGCCCGGTGTCCGGGTGCGATTGAGAATCGGGCGAGGAGCGCGAGCAGAGCAACACCGAGGATGTACCAAATCCCTGTCAGGACAAGGCCAAACCGCCCCAGGTACGGCCTGTCGCGCCAATCGGGGGACAACAGGTCTGTGAGCAGAATCGGGACAGCCGCGCTCCAGACGGCATGAAGGGTGATCGCCGTCTCAGCATACACGCCATTGATCCCGAAAATGCGGGCCCCCAATCGGCCGCACCGTACAGTGTGGGATTGTACAAGCTCTCGAGCGCGAGCCCTTCCTCGACAAATCCATAGGCTGCCCCAAGCAGCACGACACTTTGGCATCCGCGCTTACGTCGTCTCACCGACTCCCGGATCAGAAGTGCACCTGGTCCGTAGATCAGAAGCAGGAAAGGCCAGAGGATAGGCTGCGTGATCGAAGCCGACCCGGGAAGCAGCTCAGCCACGATAAAAGCTGTCGAGACGAGCACAATCGAGGGCAAAATCCGACCGATGCGACCCGCTTTCAGGGCGGCATCTGACGATCATTCGGTTTCGTGGCGGTTACGAGACGCGTGGCTAGCCAAGGGCCGCTCCACCACATGCGCCATCCCATGCCCCGGCGGGTGACGCTGAGCATCCCGAGCTTCATGAGGTGGCTTCGGTAGGCTCGCGTGGCCCAGAGATCGGCGATCATCAATTGTCCGCCGCGGCGTAAAACACGCACCGCCTCCTCGAGCGCTTTCTCGCGGCCGACGCTGTCTTTGATGTTGTGAATCGCGACGTTGGAAACCACCAAATCGAAGCTGTCAGCGTCGAAGGGGAGCGCGGTCATATCTGCGGTGTGCAGCTCGACCCGGTCGGCCACCCCTTCGGCAAGGACGTTGCGCCGCGTGGCCTCGGCCGCATTGCCCGACTGATCGCCGCGCCGCCACAAGTCCACTCCCACCGCTCTTCCAGTCGTCAGCCGCTGGGCAGCGAGCAGCAACACCGCGCCACGTCCGCAGCCGAGATCCAAGATGCGCTCATCGCCACGCAAATTGAGTTGGTCCAGCAACTCGGCCCAGGCCACGAATTTGCCCCGGCGCGAAGTGTACAGACCACAGGCCGCGCACGCCAGCACGACCAACGCACCAACGAACGGCCATACCGAGCCAGAAACCACACCCTGCACGACGTTGGCAGCCAGAAGCGCGCCAAGGATAGGCAACAGATAAGGGGCGTCTATCCCATAGGAACCGTTCCTTCGAACTTGCTCGATCGGCCCCTTCGCCTGGGTGGTTGCGGGCGGATGATGAGATGCGTGCATCGACAATAACTCCTGGCAGGTTTCCCCGCCAGTAATTCGCTCGAAACCCCTCGACATTGGCGGCTCGAACACCCTTCGGACTTGGTGAAGCCAGCCCGATCAAGCCGGAATTCCAAGGGAACCCGATCAGGTCTGCTCAAGCATCATGCGAATTGGCGGGTCGAGGTCCTGACCTGCCCCCAACGAAGTGCCATCGGACCAAGTCGGGCCAGCGTGCCTCGGTCCGATTGCCCGAAATCGCTTGGTCCAGCCGATCGGGCGCGTCGGGATCATCCAGCCGGAAGTGGGACTGGATCCCGACCGCGTCGAGGCGCACGCCGGCGGCTTTCAGCTCGCGGATGAGACGGATCGTCTTGTCGCGCTTCTCGGGGTGTTCATTGCCGTAGTCGTTGTAATACAGCTCGGCGTGGGGGGTCGGCCGCGCGCGCGAACTCGAACGCCTTGATGATGTAGTCGTCGCCTATCGCCCGGTGCGCGGGGTGTCGCGCAGGTACTGGCCCTCCGCGTCGCCGATCGCCTCGTTGACCACGTCCCAGCCGACTACCTTCCTCTTGAAATGCCCCACGACCGCGTCGATGGGTCCTTGAGGTTCCGCACCGCCTCGTCGCGCGGCAGCGGCTTGCGGTCCTGGCCCCGGAACAACCAGGCGGGCGACTGGCCATGCCAGCAGAGGGTGTGCCCGATCACCTTCATGTTGTGGTGTCGGGCGAACTCGACGATCTTGTCCGCCGCGGCGAAGTTGAACCGGCCCGGTTGCGGGTGGAGGGACCTGGGCTTGAACTCGTTCTCGCCGGTGAGGCAGTCGAATTGCCCGGCGACCATCGCCGCCAGCCCCGGGTTGTCGAGCTGCCGGGACATGACCGCCGTGCCGATGAGGAATCGCCCATTGACGGCGCGGCGCAGCGTCCCGGACGCGGAGTCGGGTGCCGCCGGATCGCTCGCCGCGTCGGCCGTCGGCGTGAAGCGCACCTCGTCGCAGACCAGGTAGCCGCCCGGCGGCGCACCCGAAAAGCGGACGCACGCGATGGCCGATGCCTTCACCGTCAGCTCGAAACTCGGGACCGGCTGCTCCGGACCGGTCCGCTCCGGCACCGCGTCCCTCCACGCCCGGTCCAGGACGTTCCCGGCCGTGTCGCACGCCTCGACGACCGCCTTGCTGCCGATCGAGCCCCAGAGCACGAGGGTGACGCTCGCCGCCGGCTTCGGGAAGCGGACCTCGACCGGGATCGACTCGTTCGCCATCGCATTGAGGATGCCCTTCCGCGGCGTCTTGAGGTGCTGGAAGAACATCACCCTTCCGGTCGCATGGCTCTTGGTCGGCGGGTGCGACAGGGCGAACACGACGCCCCGGTCCGTGTACCTCGCCATCGGCTTGCCGGTCTCGACCTTGTCGAAGGTGATGATCACCGGGCCATCGGCGGCGCCGCGACGGCGGGCACGCCGAGGACCGCCAGGATGATCGTTCGGAAGTGCATCATTTTATTCCATCTCCAGGCCGCGCATCGTGCCCGTCGAGGGGCCGAAGCCGGTCTCCTCGATCGCCATCCGCTGGAGCATCGACACGAACAGGTTCGGCAGCGGCTCGTTGCGGCCGCGGTCGAAGGCCAGGTGCTGCCCATGCCGGAAGCCGCCGCCGGCCAGGAGCGTCGGCACGTTCGTCGTCGAGTGCGCATTCGCGTCGCCGAGGTTGGAGCCGTACAGGACCATCGTGCGGTCGAGCAGCGTCGCGCGATCTTCGCTGGCGGACTTCAGGCCCTTGAACAGGCCGGCGAGCATCCTCATCTGCCATTCGTCGATCACCTTGAGCTGCGTCAGCTTCTCCTCGGCCATCCCGTGGTGCGACAGGTTGTGATAGCTGTCGGTGATCGTTGCGCCGGCGATCTGAACGACCGGCGTGCCGACGCTGTTGAGCATCAGCGTGATCGCGCGGGTCGAATCGGTCTCGAAGGCCAGGCGCGCGAGGTCATACATGATCTGCACCTTGGCCATGTACTGCGCCGGGCTGGCCGGGTCCGTCGGCGGGCTGGCCTTGACCTTAGGCTTCGGCCTGTGGGCCCAGCCGCGCGACTCCTGGAGCCGGTGTTCCAGGTCGCGGACGCCGGAATAATACTGGTCGAGCCGGGAGCGGTCGCGGGCGCCGACGGTCCGCCGAAGTTCCCGGGCCTGCTCGGAAACCACGTCCAGGATGCTCCGCCCCGTGTCGAGCTCGCGGATCTGCCGCTCGATTTCGGCGGGCGTCCCTTGCAGGAAGAGCTGTTGGAACACCCCGGAGGCCCGGCCCTCCGGCGGGATCGCGACGCCCGTGCGGGTCCACGACAGGCTGCGGCCGCCGTTGACCGCCAGGGTGAGCGATGGGAACCGCGTCAACATCCCCATCCGTTCGGCCACGAGCTGGTCGAGCGAGATCGAGTTCCGGAACGAGCTGCTGGCCGGGTGCGGGGCCGCGGTCAGGAAGCAGATATCCGTCGGGTGGCCGCCATCCACGAACGGGTGCGACACGCCGCTCATCACGGTGAAGTCGGCGCGGTGCTCCTCGAGGAGTTTCAGGTACGGCGAAGGGGTGTAGTCGCGGCCCGCGTCGTCGGGGAAGAACGGCCGGGGCAGCACGCCGAGGTTGTTGCAGATGCAGAACATCCGCCGCGGCACTGGGCCGGCGGCCGCCTGCGCGAACGGGGCACTCATCGATTCAAGGAACGGCAGCGCCATCGCCACGGCCGAGCCGCGGAGGAAGCGCCGCCGAGAGATCGGCCGCCGCCTCGACGCGAAGGGAACCGTGGATCCTGTAGCGGTTTGCGGGTTCATCGCCGGTCCTTCCTACTTGTTCCGGAATAGGTCGCTCTGCACGATCGCGTGGACGATGCTCCGCACGCCGTATCGGCTGGCCTTCGCCGCGTCGAGGATTCTCTCGATCTCCTCCCGGTCGGAAAACCGCACCGGCGCGCCGGTGGCGAAGATCGTCAACTGCCGGGCCAGGTTCCGCGCGATCGGCCGTTCCTCCTTGACCAGCAGCCTCTTGAGCTCGCGCACGTCCTTGAACGGCCGGCCGTCGGGCAGCGCCGGCCGAATCGACCGGCAGGGCGTAATGGAACGCGAACGCCTGCCCATTCAGGCCGAAGCCCTGGACCGGGGGGACTTTTTCGGAGACCGCCCGGTAGCGCCCGCGGTAGCCGCCCATCACGTCGAAGCTCTCCAGCGCGAAGCCCGGCGGGTCCATCTTGCTGTGGCAGGAGGCGCAGCTCGCGTCGGCGCGGTGCTTCTCCAACTGCTGGCGGATCGTCACCGCGCCGCGGATATCCGGCTCGACGGCCTTGACCGTCGGCGGCGGGGGCGGCGTCTCCAGCCCCAGGATCCGCTCGGTGATCCAGTGGCCGCGCAGAACCGGCGAGGTCGTCGTGCCGTTGGCCGTCACCTTCAGGACGCTGGCCTGCGTCATCGCCCCGCCGCGGAGGCTGTCGGCCGGCAGCTTCACCTTGCGGAACCGGACACCGGAGACGCCGGCGATGCCGTAATGGTCGGCCAGCCGCTCGTTCAGGAACGTGAAGTCCGAATCGATGATGTTCCGCACCGGCAAGTCGGTGCGCAGGAGCTCGGCGAAGAAGAGCCGCGTCTCCTCCACCGCGGCCAGCTTCAGCGGGTCGTCGAGCTCGTAATCGTTGTAGATCGTGGTGGACGGCGACGTGTCGTCGATCTTCCGCAGTTCGAGCCAGTAGTCGGTGAACGCCACGACGAAGCGGCGCGCCTTCGGATCGTCGAGCATGCGCTCGGCCTGGGCACGCAGCACGTCGGGCCTGTTCAGCTCGCCGCGGTCGGCCAGGGCCCGCAGCGTGTCGTCCGGGATCGAGTTCCACAGGAACAGGGCCAGCCGCGTGGCCAGGGCGTATCCGTCGAGCCGGCCCGGCTTCTCTTCGACGAACACGAAGCCCGGCGACGACAGGACGGCCGTGTAGGCCGAGAGCATCGACCGGGTGAAGCCGGAGCCCTGCTGGAATTGATCGTCGAACAACCGCAGGAACCGCTGCACGTCGGCCTCGGCGACCGGCCGGCGATAGGTCTTCTTCAGGAATGATCGCGACAGCCGCTCGGCATCCTCCCGCGGCGCCGCGGATTCGACTTCATACAGCGCCTCGCGCACGGCGACGCGCCCGAATCCCTGCGGCCCGCGGCGCAGACCGCCGTCGCCGACTCCTGCCGCCGCACCCGGCCCGACCGGCGTGCTCGGGACGATCTCCAGCGGTACGCCCACCCCCGCCTGCTTCGAGGGCACCAGCCGTAACCGGCCGAACAACCGCTCATAGCCGGCCCCGCCGACCGGGTCGTCGTAGAACGGGCCTTCGACCTCGACCCACTGGACGGCATAGCCCGGCATGCCGTCCTCGGTCGCGAGGGGATTGACATACTGCTCGTCGGTGCCGTTGACCCGCGTACGGAATAGCCGGGAGCCGTCGGTCCGCACGACCTCGTTCGCCAGCAGGAAGACCTCGATCTCGCTCACCGTCGGCTGCGGCGTGAAATCGACGGCCCCGATCGGGCGGGTCTGGCCGCCTCCCTGCGCGTACACGCCGATCGGTTCGTTCCGCCGGCCGGCGTAGACTTCGTCGAGGTTGGGGCGATGCCACAGGAGCGTGTGAAACACCGGCGCCTTCTCGGCCCCCTGGCCTTCATAGAACCATCGCGCCACCCCGCCGCCGGCGACCCAGATCGTGTAACCGGCGATCCGCAGCTTGTAGCGCGCAGCCACGGGCGCCCGCCAGCCGCTCCAGCTATAGCCGCCCGCATCGCTGAAGATGCTCGACACCTTGCCGACCGCCTCGCGATCGCGCGTCGCCGGGTCGGTCGCCGGAGCACGTCCGGCGCGGACGTCCGGCTGGGCGTGCGCATCGAGCACGGGGAACGACAGCCGGTCGGGCAAGGTCCCGTTCTCGCGCGGCCACCAGTTGCGCAGGCTCCGCTCGTCGCGGGCATACAGCCTACGCGTCATCTTCGCGGGCCGCTCGATGTGCATACCCATCGCTAGCCGCATGGCGTAGTCAGCCGAGTCCATGAACCGCGCGATCTGGAGGTACGACACATCGAGCGCCTCGCCGCTCTTGTTGAAGTGATGGGCCTCACCGTCTTCGGGCAGCCGGTTGGCGATCTGAGCCCACGGGACGCCGAGCAGGTCGCGCAGGGCGTTCTCATACTCATGGCGATTAAGCCGACGCTGAATCGCCCGACCTTCGCCGGCCAGGGCGGCCCGCTCCGCGGCGACGATCGACTGTGCCAGGCCCTCGACGAAGGCTCTCTGCCGGGTCGCGTCGGGCCGGGGTCGATTCCTGGGTGGCATCTCGCCCGCCTTCACACGATCATGCACCTTGATCCAGAGGGCCAGGCTGGCGGAATCGCTCGGGTCGAATGCCAGGCTGGTCAGGTCGAGCCGGCCTTTCTTGCTCACGTCGTTGTGGCAGCTCGCGCAGTAGTCGCTAACAAAAGCGTCGTCTGGCGCCGATGACGCGCCCGCACAGGCTGGCCGGACCGCGAGAAGGGCCAGCACGGCGAGCCGGACGAGACGATGTCGGGATGCGCACCGCAAATCCGCAAGCCTTCGGTGGCACATGAAAGATGTTTGCTCCCGCGGGAGAAACAGGGCCGCTCTTGGTCGAACAACCGGCCGCTCGGGGTGCTGGTTTTGGGGAGTATCCTACCACCGATCGATGGCCGCTCGCCAATGTTTTCCGGCTTCCGCGACAAGCGACACGGCGCAATCGTCCGGGCCAAACCCCGCGGCAGTGCGCGATTCGGTCGGATCGACCGCGGCGTGTCGAGCCACGGAGCCGGGTGCGGCGTGATCTTCTCGCTGGCGTCCCGGTGGCGGCGTGAGTACGATTCAGTCTCCGTCCGGAGAGACCAGGCCATACGGGATGGCCTGCCGTGTGGTCGGGGGGACCCGGCCGGGGGTGGGTCGAAAGGGGCCGTCAAGGCGCACGGACAGCCATCCGGCTTGACGGACGCTCCGATCGCTTCGCTATTCCCCGGATTCGCGGATGACTCCGCTCTTGTTCACCTGCCGGCCACACGTCGTCTGACCGTACCTCTGCGAGGGGCCTTCACATGCCGTTCAACCGCCGCATACTCGCCGTGGTGTTGGCGGCCACGGCCGCGTCGCGCACCTCCGCCCAGGACGACGTTCCCGCGGCCGATTCCCGGCCGGCGCCGACGAACGCCCCAGGCCGCGACTACCCCCGCGGCAATCTGGGGATGATCGAGTAAGGGTCGAAGTTCGTCGGCCCGCGTCGCGGGATGAACGTGTGCAGTTCCAACAGAGGGGTACCGCAACTGGCTCGCCAGGCGGGGACTGATCAAGGCCGCCATCGGATCGCAGGGGACCAACCCCAAGCCGGGCGGTCGAACCGTGGCGGGCCAAATCTTCGAGGAGGGACCATCCGTGAGACGTCGAGCGATATTCGCGCCGTGGGGAACAGCCGTCCTGCTCCTGTCGACATGGGCCATGGCGCCGGGGGCGGCGGCGCAACCGCCCGGCGAGCGGACGGAACCGAGCCCGAGGGGCGGGCCGGGGGGAGGCCGGCCGCCCGGTTTCAGCATGCCGAAACCCGGACCGGTCCCGATCCCGATCCTGCCGGCACTGGCCGCGGCGAATGACACCTCGTTCTACGCCAAGGCCGACGTCCCGCACGGCAAGGTCGAGCAGGCGACCTACAAGAATCACGCCGGCAAGGAGAAGCGGATGCACGTGTACCTGCCGCCGGATTACGAGAGGGATGCGGACGCCCGGTATCCCGTACTCTACCTCAACCACGGCGGCGGCGACGACGATTCGAAGTGGACGAGCACCGACCCTCGCCACGGCGGCCACGCCCAGTTCATCCTGGATAACCTGATCGCGGCAGGCAAGGCCAGACCGATGATCATCGCGATGCCCAACACCCGCGGCATCGCCTCGGGCGACCCGCCGAAGCCCGGCGATGACGACGCCGTCACCCGGGAGTACCTCAAGGACATCATCCCCTACGTCGAGGCCCACTACCGCGCCCGGCCCGGCCGCGAGAACCGGGCGCTCGCCGGCCTGTCCATGGGCGGCTTCGTCGTCATGAATACCGGCCTCTCGCACCTCGACACCTTCGGCGAGCTGTACGTCTACAGCTCGGGCTACTTCCCCGACAAGGTCCAGGCGTTCGAGGATCACTTCAAGCAGGTCCTGGGCGATCCGAAGACGAACGATGAACTCCTTCGTGTGCCCTTCTACATGGCCGAGGGCGAGACGGACATCGCGCTGCGGAACGGCCAGCGCACCTTGGCGGTGATCAACAAGCACGGCGTCCGCAACTTCTGGGTCCTCAGCTCCGGCGGACACGAGTGGTCCAACTGGCGACGTTACCTCCACCAGACTGCCCAGATCATGTTCCTCGCCTCGGCTGGCGGGGCCGGTACGACTCCGCCTGCCGCCTCGCTCCGGATCGCGACCGTCGAGCAGCCGGCGTTCACCCGCACCGAGGACGTTGTCTACGGCCGCAGCGACGGCACCGCGCTGACGCTCGACGTCTTCAAGCCGGGGCATCCCAATGGTCTCGCCGTCGTCCAGGTCGTCAGCGGCGGCTATTTCTCGTCGCACGCGATGATCCGGCGGGAGTCCTTCCGGCCCCTGCTGGGCCGCGGCTACACCGTCTTCGCCGTCGTGCCGGGTAGCCAGCCCCGCTACCAGGTGCCCGAGATCCAAAATCACGTCAATCGGGCGGTCCGCTTCATCCGCCACCACGCCCGGGACTACGGCATCGACCCGGGCCGGATCGGGATCACCGGCGGCTCGGCGGGCGGCAACCTCGCGCTGCTGGTGGCGACCGCCGGGGACGTGGGCGACCCGCACGCCAGGGATTCGGTCGATCGCGAGTCGAGCCGGGTACAGGCCGCCGCGGTCTTCTTCCCGCTCACCGACCTGCTCAACTGGGGCCGGCCCGGCGAGGAGCACATCGGCGTCCGGGGCCACCCGACGCCGTTCAAGGCGGCGTTCGACTACCGCGCGATGGACCGCGCCAAGGGGACGATGGAGCGGGTCACCGACCCGGACAAGCTCCGCGCCGTCACCCGGGCCATCTCGCCGATCTACGCCGTCACGCCGGACGACCCGCCGACCCTCCTGATGCACGGAGACAAGGACGGGCTCGTGCCGTTGCAACAGTCCGAATCCTTCCTCGCTGCGCTGAAGGGGGCCGGGGTCGAGGCGAGGATGGACGTCAAGGAAGGCGGCGATCACGGCTGGCCCGGGATGGAGCAGGACGTGGAGCGGTTCGCGGACTGGTTCGACCGGTACCTCAAGAAAGATTGAGGGCCTGTGGAGGGATCGATTCCGGATAACGTATTCCAAATTCGGAGTCGAGCACTCGATTGTTTCACAGACTCCGAGGACGTCCCGCGCCTCCGGGATGGCACGGGCGGGGGGGGTGGCATGCAAGTGCTCATCGCCGGGGGCGGAATTGGCGGGCTGGCCGCCGCGCTGTGCCTGCACCGCGCCGGGGTCGAGGCGACCGTCTTCGAGGCCGCCGCGGCGTTCCGCCCGCTCGGGGTCGGGATCAATCTGTTGCCGCACGCCGTCCGCATCCTGACCCACCTCGGCCTGGGGTCGCGGCTGGCGGAGGCCGCCGTGGCCACCGCCGAGCTCGTGTACTGCAACAAGTTCGGCCGGCCGATCTGGCGCGAGCCGCGGGGCCTGGCCGCAGGATATCGCTGGCCCCAGTACTCGGTCCACCGCGGCCGGCTCCAGATGCTCCTGCTCGACGAGGCGCAGGCCCGGCTCGGCCCGGAGCGCGTCCTGGTCGGCCATCCGCTAACCACGTTCTCGGACCGGGGCCGCCGGGTGGCCGCCGAGTTCGTCGACCGCCGGACCGGGCAGGCGGTGACCCGGGAGGCGGACGTCCTGGTCGGGGCAGACGGTATCCACTCGGCCGTGCGGCGGCCGTTCTATCCGGACGAGGGACCGCCCCGGTTCTCCGGCCGGATGCTGTGGCGGGGCGTGAGCGATTCGCTCCCGTTCCTGACCGGCCGGTCGATGGTGATGATCGGACACGCCCGGCAGAAGTTCGTCGCCTACCCGATCTGCCCGGCCGCGGCCGCCCGGCCGCGGCCGCTGGTGAACTGGGTCGCCGAGCTGGCGACCGACTCGGGCGCGGCCCCGCCGGAGCGGGACTGGAGCCGTCGGGTCGACCGGGCCGTGTTCGCGCCGAGGTTCGCCGGGTGGCGGTTCGACTGGCTGGACGTTCCCGCGTTGATAGCCGGGGCGGCCGAGGTCTTCGAGTTCCCGATGTCCGACCGCGACCCAGTCGAACGCTGGAGCTTCGGCCGGGTGACCCTGCTGGGCGACGCGGCCCACCCGATGTACCCGATCGGGTCGAACGGGGCATCGCAGGCGGTCCTGGACGCCGCGGCCCTTTCCGAGGCGCTGGCCGGAGCCGAGGACGTACCGGCCGCCCTGCGCGAGTACGAGGCCAGGCGGCTGGGCCCAACCGCGGCGGTCGTGCAGAGCAACCGGGAGATGGGCCCGGAGGTGGTCATGCAGATGGCCGAGGAGCGGGCCCCCGATGGCTTCGACCGGGTGGAGGACATCTTCCGTCCGGGCGAGTTGGAAGGTGTCGCCCGGCGGTACAAGCAGGTGGCAGGGTTCGATCCGGACGCACTCAATCGCCTGGGATGAGGGCGATGAGGTCGGCGGCGGCGCAGATCGCGGTCGAACGGCGGGCAACCTTGCCGGTGCCGAACCATCGATTCGACTTGCCGCTGGAGACCTGCCGGCCCTTCGGTCACTTGACCCAGGTCTTCAGTGTGGGCGCGACCGAAGACGCCCAGATCTCGTAGCCCAGTTCAATCGGGTGGAGGTTGTCGCCGGGGCGGAAGCCGATCAGGCCGCCTTTTTCATCCAGGAACTTGGAATTAATGTTGAGGAAAAACACATGCTTTTGATCGTCGAGCCTGGCGATGATCTTGTTGGCTTCCTCGACCTTGACGCGGTTGGGATCGGCGGGGCTGCTGCCTCGGGGGAAGATGGCCAGCAGCATGATCTTGGCGTCGGGAAAGTCTTTACGCAGCTCCAGGACGTCCGCGCCGATACCCTCGGCGATCTCCGGGCCGCTGGCGCCGCCGGCGTTGTTCGTGCCGATCATGAGCATGATGGCCTTGGGTTTGTGGCCCTGGCCCTCACCATTCTGCAGGCCCCAGAGAATGCCCTGTGTGGTGTCGCCGGAGACACCGAAATTGGCGACCTTCATGTCGCCGAAATACTTGTTGAAGACGCGCTTACCCCCTGGATTGCCGGCCCGATCGTGCTCCACGTTCCACAGGTCGGTGATCGAGTCGCCCAGGAACAGGATGTCGAAATCACCGCTCTTGGCGGTTTCTACGAAGCCAGCATGCCGCATGCCGCGGATGCCGGGCGTGGGACGGATGCAGGGATTCTCGCGCGGCATCCGCACCAGGATGAGCGACTCGTATCTCTTGAGCAGATCCTTCTCGGGCGCGGTGTTGCTCTCGATGAACTGCTCGAGGCTGGCATTGATCCTGGCGAGTTCCTCGGGCGTGGGCCTCAGCATGGCGACTTGCGGAGGCACCGGAGCCGGAGGTCCCGGCGGGACGAACATCCCCGGGCGACCGCCCCCGAACCGGCCGCCACCTGGCCCCCCGGGAAGGCGTCCGGTATCGCCGGGGTTACGCTGAGCGGCCCCGCCGGCTGCCCCTCCGTTCGGCGATGACGCACCCGTTTGCGCGTGCACCGGCGCGGTGGCAACACACAGGACGACGATCGGGAACAGCGCGAAGACAGACTTGCCGTTCATGCTCATGCTCCTTCAATGGCCGGCGCACTGCGGGAGGGCTGACCTCACTGCCAGACGGGCGGGACCGTGATGCCCTCACGTGCCTGGCCGGCCGGATTGATCGTGCCGTCGTCGTGGTCACTCGACCTTCAGGTCGTGCAGGTAGTCGCGGCTGATCTTGATCGCCTCCAGCGGGGGCCGCTCGGTGGTGTCCTGCTCGACGTAGTAGCGCCTCACGCCCGCCTTCCGGGCGGCCTCGAACACCTTGCGCCAGTCGATCGAGCCGCGGCCGACCTCCGCGAACGGGACGGCCGGGCCGAAGCGGTTCGAGGGTGCGGGCCCGGCCTTCACGTCCTTGACGTGCAGCAGCCCGACCCGGCTCGCATGCTTCGCGATGAAGTCGGCGGGCTCCAGCCCGGCCACCTTCACCCATCCGCAGTCGAGCTCGATGGTGACGAGGTCCGGGTCGGTCCGGCGGAGCAGCTCGTCGAAGGCGGTCACGCCGCCGAACTCGCGGAACTCGATGTGGTGGTTGTGGTAGCCGAACCGGAGGCCCGCCTTCTTCGCCTGCTCGCCCGCCTTGTTGAACAGGTCCGCGTTCCACTTCCAGTCGTCCAGGGTCAGGGAATCCGTGAACGACGGGCCGCCGGCCTTGAGGCGGGCCGGGTCGGCGACCCCGGGGAATGGGCAGATGATGAATTGCAGGCCCAGCTCCCTGGCGTCGTCGATGTGGGCAGCGAGGCCCTCCCGCAGCGCCGGCACGCCGTAGTGGGCGCTGACGCACTCGAGCCCCGCGCCCTCCAGCGCCCGGCGGACCTCGGCGGCCTTCCGGTCGAAGAAGCTGTAGAGCTCGACCTCCTGGTAGCCGATCGCCGCGACCTCCTTGAGAGTCCCCTCGAAGTCCTTCGCGGCCCGCCCCCGCACGGTGTAGAGCTGGAGCCCGATCGGCAGCCCGATCGGGTCGGCCGCCGCACGCCGGGCGATCGCGGAGATCCCGCCGATCGCCGCCGCGCCCCCCGCGAGGAACCCTCGCCGTGAAATCGATCGCATGTCGAATCTCCCCGAGTGTGCCATTCGCGTCGCATACGCGCCGAGGCGCTATTCCCGTCGAGAGGCCACGGTTTGTCAAGCCCGCGGCGAGTCCGCGATGACCGATTATCCTCGACGATCGTCCGCCCGGCTCAAGCGGATCGGTCAAGCCGTTCGGGTCCTCAATCGGGATCCGGGACCTCGAGGTCGAGGACCAGCGAGCTGAGGCACTTGCCGTGCGCGTCCAGCGCCAGCGACCGCGTGACCCCGCCGCACAGGGCGCGGTGGAGCACGAAGTTCAGGGCCCCGAGCCGAGGCAGGGCGTAGCGGACGACCTCGCCCGCGACGATCCCGGCTAGGTGGGCGCGCACGAGCTCGGCCGTGACGTACCGCTCCAGGTGCGGATAGTGCGCCGGGTCGTACGCGATCACCGAGACGTTGGACGTGTCGCCCTTGTCGCCCGTACGCGCGTGGGCCAGGGTGCCGAGCCTCATGTCAGGTGACCTCATAGTGGACGACCGGTCGGGCCAGATCCCGCGGCACGAGGGCCGAGAACATCGCGATGACCTCCCGGGCCGACTTCGTCACGCCGCCCCCGGCGGCGGGGCCGTTGGTGTAGAGCGCCTCCACCTCGTTGCCGATGCGGACGGCGTCCCGCAGCGTGGACGTCCTGGCCGCCACCCGCGCGGACCTCCGAGGGGTGGGACCCGGCCGCGGGGCGCGCGGGCCCAGGATGGCGTCGTGCCCGATTAGGTCGCAGCGGATCTCCGCGGCGGCCACGCCGGCGAGTTCCAGCCGCCGGGCGACGACCTCCAGCGCGAGCCGGCCGCGCGCCACCGCGTCGGGACCGGCGTAGGAGATCTGGCCCTCCCCGATGAACCCGTCGCGGCAGCCCACCGACGCCTTGAGCCGCCCGGGCCGGGCGCGGCCGGCGCCGCCCCGGACCAGGACGCGGTCGGGGCCCGCGTCGGTCAGCGTCACCCCGAAGAAGTCGGCCGTCACGTCGGGCGTGAGGTACGCGGCCGGGTCGTGGATCTCGTAGAGCAACTGCTCCTTGCAGGTCGCCAGCGTCACCAGCCCGCCCGAGCCCGGGACCTTGGTGATGACGGCCGTGCCGTCCTCGCCGACCTCCGCCAGGGGGAAGCCGAGCCGCGCCAGGTCGGGGACCCGCTTTCGGTCCAGGTCGGCGAAGTAGCCGCCCGTGACCTGGCCGGCGCACTCGAGGAGGTGGCCGATGACCGTCCCCTGTCCGAGCCGGTCCCAGTCGTCCAGGCCCCAGCCGAACTCGTGGACGAGCGGGGCGAGGAACAGGGCCGGGTCGGCCACCCGGCCGGTGATGATGACGTCGGCCCCGCGGCCCAACGCCTCGAGCAGGGGCGGGATGCCGAGGTAGGCGTTGGCCGACACCAGCCGGTCGACGAGCGCGGCGACGGGCTCGCCCGTCTCGAGGAGAGTGTAGGCCCCGCCCGCGACCTCCTGCAGGATGTCATCCCCGGTGACCGCGGCGATCACCAGCCCGTCCAACCCGTGGCGTCGGGCGACGTCCTTAATCACGGCCGCGCCCGCGAGCGGATTGGCCGCTCCCATGTTGGTCAGGATGGTGATGCCCTCGCGGGCGCAGGTGGGAAGGACCGCCTCGATCCGCTCCTCCAGGAGCGGGTCGTAGCCCCGGGCGGGATCCCGCAGCCGCTCCTGCTGGGCCAGCGCGATGGTCCGCTCGGCCAGGCACTCGAAGGCCAGGTACTGGAGGTCGCCCCGCTCGGCCAGCTCGACCGCCGGCTCGATGCGGTCGCCCGAGTATCCCGCGCCGAGCCGATCCGGATCGTCTTCATGGGGATGGTTCCTGGCCGCGAAGCTCGCCACGCTCAGAGGGGGAAGACGCCGAGGGCGACGCAGGCGAAGGTCATCAGGACCGACGCGCCGAGGAGGTAAGGCGCGGCGAACTTCTGATGCTCCGCCAGCTCGACCCGGGCCAGGCCGACGACGAGGAAGGTCGCCGGGGTCAGCGGGCTGACTGGGAAGCCGGTGGTCATCTGGCCCAAGAGCGCCGCCTGGCCGAGCTGGACCGGGGGCACCCCCTGCAGCTCGCCGGCCTCCGCCAGCACGGGGAGGACCCCGAGGTAGAAGGAGTCCGGGTCGAACAGCAGGCTCAGGGGCATCGAGGCGAGCCCCAGTAGGAACGGCAGGTGATGGGCGTGCCCCGCGGGCAGGAGCCCGACGGAGGCGCGGGCCATCGCGCCGAGCATGCCGGTGCCCCTCATGATACCGGTGAACGCGCCGGCGGCCAAGATGATGCTCGCCATCAGGAGTGCCGCCGGCGCGTGCGCGTCGACCCGGGCGCGCTGGAGGGCCGCGCCGGGATAGTTGATGACCAGCGCCAGGGCGACCCCGGCCATAAACCCCACGACGGGCTCGAGCGTCCCCGCCACCATCGACCCCATCAAGACGGCCGTCAGGGCGAGATTAATCCAGAAGAGCCGCGGCCGCCGGAGGCCCCGTTCCGCCTCGGTCAATTCGCGCCGGGAGGCCGGGGCCTGTTCGAGGCGAGCCGCCAGCCCGAGCCGACGCGACTCGCGTCGGCCGAGCCAATAGGCGACCGCGAAGACGTAGGCCAGGCCGATCGCCTGCACCGGGATCAGGGGGCGAAACAGCTCGGGTGCGGGGATGCGCAGGGCCGCCGCGGCCCGGATCATGGGGCCCGTCCAGGGGAGGAAGTTCACGCCCGCGGCCAGCGAGGCGACGCCGGCGAGGATGCGCCGGTCCATCCCGAGCCGCTCGTACATCGGGAGCATCGCCGGGATCGTGACCAGGAACGTCACCGCCCCGGAGCCGTCGAGGTGGACCAGCAGCGCCAGGAGCGCCGTCCCGGGGATGATCCGGGTCGGCCGGCCGCCGGCGGCGCGGAGGATGCGGTCGATGATCGGGTCGAGCAGGCCGGCGTCGGCCATGATGCCGAAGTAGAGGATCGCGAAGACGAACATGCCCGCCACCGGGGCGACCTCGCGGATCCCGACGACGATGAAGGCCCCGGTCTTCGCCCCGAAGCCGCCCAGGAGCGAGGCGGCCGTCGGGACCGCGATCAGCGCTACCAGCGGCGACATCCGACGCGTGAGGACGGACGCCAACAACGCCAGGATCGTCAGCAGGCCCAGGGTCGCGAGCATCGCTTCGTCCGCCTCCATCGCCGGGAGCTTCCCGGGCCGCCAGGGGTGCACGGCTATCGCAGCACGTCGCCAGCCTCCGCGGCGGCGACGATGCGGTCGCGGTCGTCGGGCCGGAGGAACCCCGCCTGGAGGAGGGCGTCGGCCGCATCCTGGACGGCGGCCGCGTAGCCGGCATGGGTCCCGTATCGCTCCTCGAGCGCCGGGCGGCTGTCGCCGGCTGGCCGAACCGTGAGCACGGCCAGCGCCGCGAGCCCGAGAAGTCGAAGGCGGGACCTGCCTCGGCCATCCACAAGAGATCGGTATCGCATCATCGCTCGTTCCTGGTCGAGAGGCGTTGGCGAGCCTGCGCGGGCCGGAATCCCGACTAATCCTGGAACAGCAGCGGCGCGAACTGGTAGAGGCTCCGCCGCCAGGTCTGCCACTCGTGGGCCGTGTTCGGGGATTCGTAGTAGGTGTTCTTGATGCCCAGCTTTTCTAGCGCTTCGTGGTTCGCCTTTGCGGCGGCGGTGTTCTCCTTGCTGCCGTAGCTGACGAACAGCACCTTGACCTTCTGCTTGAAGGCCGCCGGGTCGGCCAGCGCGGGATCATTCGCCGCGATGCTGCCGCCGCTGAAAAGCCCGATGTGCGAGAACTTGTCGAGGTTGGCCAGCGTGATCTGCCTGGTCTGCGCGCCGCCCATCGATAGCCCAGCCATGGCCCGACGCGGCTGATCGGCGAGCGTGCGATAGTTGGCATCGATAAAGGGGATCAGCTCGTCGGTCATGATCTTCGCGAAGGCGGAGAAGTCGAATCTCGGGCGGCCGGGGACCCTGCCCGCCCCGCCAGCCCCGCCGGGGGCGGGGGGAGCAGTACGTCGCGGCCCGCTGGCGAAGTTGTTGCCGCCGTTGTCCATCACAATGATGAACGGCCTGCACTTGCCCGCCGCGATGAGGTTGTCCATGATCAGGGTCGCACGCCCCTGATTCCCCCACCCGGTCTCGTCTTCGAACGCGCCGTGCTGCAAATACAACACCGGATACCGTGCGCCGGTGTCCTTGTCATAATCGGGCGGTGTGTAGACGAAGCAGCGGCGCGTGGTGTTGGTGCTCCTGGAGAAGTACAGGTTCTGGCGGAGCTGGCCGTGCGGGACGTCCTTGACGGCATAGAAGTCCTCGTCCTGGGCCGGGATCTCGATGGCGCTGCCCCAGCGGCCGGCGCCGTAGAAGGACTTGCTACCGGGGTCCGGAACGTCGGCGCCGTCGATGTTGATCCGGTAGTAATGAAAGCCCTCGTCCAGGGGGCGCGTGGTGCCGACCCAGGCGCCGTCTTCGCCCTTTGTCAGAGTGATTCCGCCCCACTCGGGCACCCGTACACTCTGGGCCTGAGGCGCGACGATCCGGAAGCGGGCGCGGCGCTCGGAGTTGACCTGGGGGTACTCCTTGCCGCCCTGGTTGGAGGACGCCGGCTTGAAATCCTCCACCGCCGGCGCGGTCTGGGCCGGCGCAGTCTGGGCCGGCGCGGTCTGGGGCTGCGTGGTCTGCGCCAACGCGATTTGGCCACCTAGCAGGGGCATCAACACGAAACCCATCGACGCTGCTCTCATGACGGTGCTCCTCGGTCCTGAAACAAAGGTCGGGCCAACGGACTCAAGATGATGGGGTTGCTGTCCCGTTACGCCGGGTGCGGTGCGCGCTGCGGATTGCAGCGCGCAATGCGAGCAACTCGGTTACACCGGGAGCTGCCACGTGTCGCGGCGCGGCCGGGACAGCATCCGGTTGGCCTCCGCGTCATCGAATTGATGCTTGACGGGGTCCCACTTCAGCTTCTTGCCCGTCCGCAGCGCGATCACGCCGATGTGGCAGACGATCACCGAGCCGCCACCGACCGTGGCGTTGCAGATCGGCGGCTTGCGGCTGTTGACGCAATCGACGAAGTTCTGCATCTGGTTGGTCGGTCGGCCGTCGTACACCTTCGGGTCTTCCTTGAGCGGCTCCGCAAGGATTCTGGCGTCGCTGGCGAGGATCGTGCCGCGGCTGACGAAGAGGGTGCCGTTCTCGCCCAGGAAGAGGACGCCGTTCTCGTCCGGGCCCACGCGCGTGGGGCGGCCGCGATTCGGTCCGAACCGCCGCTCGGGCACCTTGCCGTCCTTATCGACTAGCTTGGAGCCCAGGTCGGTGCCGCCGCCGCTCATGGCGATGACCTTGGTGCCGTTGTCGTAGGTGTACTGCACCTGGAAGCTCGGGTGGCAGTTGTAGCCGTCGCCGCCCTTGTAGGGCTCGGACGCCTTGAGCACTTCCACGGCGATGGGACCGCTGCCGTCCTTGTTCAGGGCCCACTGCGCGACGTCCAGGTGGTGGGCGCCCCAGTCGGTCATCTTGCCGCCGGAGTAGTCGTACCACCAGCGGAACTCGTAGTGGCAATTCGACTGGTTGCCCTTCTTGCGATAGGGTGCCTTCGGGGTCGGGCCAAGCCAGAGGTCCCAGTCCAGTCCTTCGGGGACGGGCGTTTTCGGGAGCGGACCGCTCGTCGGGTTGCCGTTGAGGCGGCACTCGATGGTCCGGATCTTGCCGAGGCGGCCGGCGCGGACCAGCTCGACCGCCAGGCGGAACAGGCCGCGGAAGTCGGTGCGCTGCTGGCTGCCGGTTTGCAGGATGCGGCCGGTGTCCTTGACCACCTTCTGGACCGCCAACGACTCTCCGACGGTCAGCGTCAGCGGCTTTTCGGAGTAGACGTCCTTGCCGGCCTTGAGTGCCTCGATGGCCACCTGCGCGTGCCAGTGGTCGGGCGTGGCGACGAGCAGGCAGTCGACGGACTTGTTGCCCACGAGGTCTCGGAAGTGCTCGGTGCTGGCTTCGAAGTCCTTGAACCCTCTCTGGCGCATCACATCGGTGGCGCGCTTGCGATGGGCGGCAGTCACGTCGCAGCCGAGGGTAAATGTCAACTGTCCCGCGTCCACAGATGGGCGCGACTCGCCGACGATCTGCAAGCTGCGGCTCTGCGGGCTGCCGATGCCGACGATGCCCATGGCGAGGCGATCGTTGGCTGCCGACTTCTTGACTGCACCCTCCTCCTGGACGGCCAGAAGCTGCTGGGCATACCAGGTCGGCAGCCCCGCGGTGGCGAGCGCTCCCAGCGAGCGCTCGAGGAAACCCTGCCGAGATAAACGCCTCTTTTCCATGTTCCACCTCCCTTTATTACTGGTCCTTGACCGATGGGGGATATAGGCGTCGCCGATCGCCCGGCGGGCCGGTGTATCTCGCAGCTTGAACTCGTTCTCGCCGGTGAGGCAGTCGAACTGCCGCGCCACCAGCGCGGCGAGCCTGGGATCCTGAAGCTGCCGGGACATGACCGCCGCGCCGACGAGGAACCGGCCCTTCGCGGCGTGCCGCAACGGCTCCGTGGGGGCGGCGGCCGTCGCCGGCTGGCCTAGCACGAGGGCCGCGTCCTTTCGCGGCGCCTCGGATTGTCCGAGCGCCGGAATTCGCCGGCCGCGATCGCGGCGGCCAGGAGGAGCGTGAGCCTCAAGTGATTCAATCGATGCGGGCATGGGCCGTTCAGGACGCTCACCTCCAACGTCTTTACAAAAGGGTGCTCAGACAAGCGAGAGCCGACGCATCGCGCGCCGTGGCATCCCCTTCCCGGAGTTCGACCCGAGGCTGCCAAACCCGCGGGTGATCGGGCACGAGTTCAAGTCTATGGCTACGGCCCGTCGTTTTAAATAGACTCGACCTTGTGCTTCGGCCTGAAGAACTGGAGGAGGCTCATGCGGCCCATTCTGCTCTGGATCGTGACGCTTCTGCCGTTGATGTCGCCCGTGGGCGCTCTCGCCCAGGACAACGGGGATGGGATGTATACCAACCCGCCGCTCTACGCCGACTACCCGGACCCGGACATCATCCGCGGGCTCCGGGCACGAGGCGGTTACGTGGTGGACGTCGCCTGGAAGGACGGCAAGCTGGCTCGCGCCGTCCTGCATTCCGAGCTGGGGAACCCCTGCGAGATCGGCTTCGGAGACAAGCTTGAAAAGATGACCATCCCGGCGGGTCAGGACGTGGTACTCGGACCGGACCTGCAGCGAGTCCCGAGGTGACGCGGGAGGCCGGGGCTCGCCCTCGGATCGCATCCCCTCCGCCCGCCGCGCCCCGTAAAGCCGCCCCGACCGAGCGAGCTACGGCCCCACCACTTCCAGATTGACGGACTTCACCTCGGTTCAACTCTCGCCGACTATCAGACGAAAGCGGGACTGTGGATGGTCGTGATCGCGGAGTAGGCCGCCTGCAGCCGTGCCCGAGGGTGCTCACCTCTTCGATCCCCACACGCCCCATCCCGAGCCGCTAACGAACGGTGGTTGGTGGATTCCATCACCTTCGAAATCCTCCGCCGCAGCGTGCTTCGGTCTGATCGACCGAAGCACCTCTCCGAGAGATGACCGTGGTCGGCGATCATCGGTCTGATGGGCGTTTCCTCGAAGCCGGTGCGTCTTCGCAGGCAGAAGGCGCACACCTGAACCAACACTCACACCCGAGCGCTCGTGGCTGTCCGTTTGCCATCCCGAGGCGGAGTTGCGCGGAGCGTGGTGCGAGGTTTGGAGCAAGATCGTTGAGGGTCGACACAAAGTGACGGTCGTTGATCAACGAGGGTCCGAGCGAGATCAAGCGTGCGTTCCCCGTTCCGCCGCCCAGAGAGAGCAGGGAATGGACCGACAATCCTGAGTCGAGAGAAGAGGCCGCCGGTACTTCGGCCGAGTGTAAACTACGGCTTCCATCGATTATCGTGATCGGAAGTAGGTCAATTATCGTGACCGCTCTCATCTGCGAGATCCAGGACTGCGGTGTGAGGACCCTGCGGAGCCGACTCAATTGCTTGCGACCGCCGCCCTGCGCCGTCACACTAGGCTTTGTTGAGGACGAGGCAAGCGCGTTTCGGAGGCATCAGCGTGCTCTTGAGCATGAACGAGATCGAGGCAGAGCTGAGCTACGCCTATCTTCATGCCGTGGCGTCGCGTGCGGGATTTGGGTGCGAAATCGCCGGTCGACAGAGCGACCGGGCCGGAATCGATGCCCGAGTCCATGTCAAGGAACGGCTCGCACCAAATGCGCCGCTAACCGATTTTCCCATTGAAATCCAGCTCAAAGCGACCAGCCGGAATGCGACGGTTCAAAAAGACTGCTACAGCTACTGGTTGAAATCCGATCACTATGAGAAACTTCTCAAAGGTTAACCGTTTTTCACACGAAGGCTTACGTGCCGTGGCGACGAAATTCGCATGTCAAGAGGCTTTCGCGTATGCCGTACCATGACCTCCCGGAAGATCTGATTCTCCAGGTGAACCCTCTCGAGGTGCGCCGCTACGCAATCGCGCAGGGTTGGTTGCGAGCAGAGGGCGTCAACGGCGCGATCGCACTGTATCAACACCCCGAATCGGATCTTGATCAGTTGATCGTCCCTCTGGATCGATCGATGGGCGATTATGGCGCAAGCATGGCCGACGTGATTGCTCGTCTGGCTGCACGCTCGGGCCTGGCGCCGATCCAGATTCTCGAGGACTTGCTCGACTCCGCGTGTGACCTGATCAGGTTCCGACTAGACGAGCCGGATTCGCGACGCGGTTCCATTCCGCTTGCGCAGGGCATCGGCCTCTTAGGAGCAGCCGAACGAGCACTGTTATCTGCGGCGTGCAGCGTGATCCAGCCCCAGGCGTTTCACCCCCGCCTTAGCCGGAGCGAAGCCGAGCAACTGGTCACAGCGTGCCGGATGGGTCAGACAGAGCGTGGGAGCTTCACTCTCAAGGTTGCATGTCCGCTCGATGCTTTGGACACGCAGTTACCTAGCACGGCACCGATGCCGCTATTTGATAACATCGTTGAACCGGATTCGGAACCTGCGAGGTACGGGAGCAAAGAGCCATTTACGCGTCAAGTGACGCGCCTGCTCATGGCTTCGCTGAATCGTATCACGAAGGCAATCGACTCCGACAAAACGGCGTCGCTCTTGGTTGACGAAACCGGCCAGCCGGTCTTGAGCTCAAACCTCTGCGAAGCGATCTTGGCGATGCAGCCGACTGGCGAGCGATCTCGACTGGCTGTCCGGACAAGCTGGTCCAAAGACTTCCCGCCCCCCCGGGAGTCCGAAGCCCCCTCGCTGGTTCTACTTCGGGGCGAAGTTTTTCCCGAGATCGAGAAGGTCGCACGGGAACTTCGGCTGAGGAAGGAACCGACGGTCTCCACCTTCGTCGCGCTCGTGGATTCGCTCCTGGGTGATCCTGACCCGGAAGGCCGAGTTCAAGGCGATGTCGTCCTGATGCTTTTCGACGTGGAAGGCGCAATCAGAGCGAAGGCTACTCTTGGTGCAGACGATTATCAGATCGCCTGGCAGGCCCATGGAGCGGCCAGATATGTGACTCTGAGCGGTATGCTCATCCGGGAAAGGCGAATTCATCGAATTGAAAGGATTTCACAGTTCAAATTATTGGCTACATAACCATGCTTGACCGGAGGACACGCCGTGACGGTCTTCGACGCGATTCTCGGCCTCTCCGGAAGGCCGCGGATCACAACCGCGATGACACCGTGGCGCCAGCCGCCATCCTCTGGCCCGACGAGAAGCGCAAGTTTGAACGGCTGCTCCCCCGCCTGCGAATCGCGCTGCCGCAACTGCTCACCTTATCTGCCGAATTCCTTGAAACCTGAGCAGGTGCGAATCATGGCGGCGGGTCAGGATCGCCGCTCCCGCTGCGGACGGCTCACCGACCATCCCAAGTTCGACAAGTGGAAAGAGGAAATGGCCCCGGGCGAAATGTGGAGCTTGTGCGGGGAGAAATGGCTGGTGAACACATCTGCGCGGTACAATGAAAACGAACCGGCACTTGGCGAAACGGGGTCCTGTTGTAGGTCAGGCTTTCCAGCCTGACAATCAAGTCGCCTTTCGCTCCGCGAAAGCCGACACACTGTCCCGGCGTAGAGCCTGGTCATTGATCGCAGCGCAACACAGGTCAGGCTTTCCAGCCTGACTTTTGGGGATGTCAGGCTGGAAAGCCTGACCTACGACTCAGGAGCTGTACATGAGCAAGCGATACACGGTGAGCGATGGCAAGTTGGTGCTGAACCTGGAGGAGGCGGAGGAAGGAGGTTACATCGTCACTTCGCCGCTCAATCCAGAATTGATCACGCAAGCGGAGACCATCGAAGAGGCGTTTGCCAACGCACGCGACGCTGCCAAGGCGCTGACGCAATCGCGAAGACGGCTGATGCGCCGCTTGCCTGCATCCAAGTCGTCACGATGAGATTGCCTCAGTGGATCGCCGGCATCTCGAAGGGCAGAAGAGCCATTCCCCCTGCTCCCGGAGTTGCGAAGCGCTCACAGGGAATCGCGTGAATGCCGTTCATCTCAAACACCGGGATAGAATGGACGCAACGAGGCATCGATCATGATTCAAAAGGTTTGCATCCAGAATTTCAAATCTCTGCGGGACGTGACCATCGAACTGGAACGGTTTACGGTCTTCGTCGGAGCGAACGGTAGCGGGAAGACGAGCGTTCTGGAGGCGATACACAACGCCGCGCGTGCTGCCACGGGCGACCCACAGAAAGCCTTCGCCCACGAGCGACACGGCGACTGGATTTACACGCGCGGCGGGGTTGGCGATCTGTCCATTCGGATTGAGACAGCCGGCGGCGCGTTCAGTGTTGAGGCGACGCCTCCCGCGATGTATCCGCCGTCACCCGAGCTGATGCAGAAGGCGAGCTGGGTCTGCCGCCCGAGCGGATCCCAAGCACCGGTCTCTGGGGCACCGCTCATCCCCGCGCTCGAACCGCCACCGAGTACGGTATTCCTGCGGCTGTACGCAGCGGTCATGGCCTGGCCGTCGTACTCGCGGGATGATCCGCCACGAGTGAAGTGCAATGGAAAAGGGCTGGCCTCGGTGCTTGCGTACATGGCGCTCAACGACCCGCAGGGATTCGAAGACCTGGTGAAAGAGGAAATGGACCCAGGCGAACTGTGGAGTCTGTTCGGGGAGAATTGGCTGGCGAACAAGGGGTTGGCGCGCCACGACCCCGCCCGCCCGATCGGACACATTTGTTGAAAGAGCTCCGGCCAGGCTTGCCATGGGGTTGGCTCCCGTGGCGCTTTCAAGCTGCCATCTTGTATCTTCGCTCGGCCAAGCCCGACAGCCGCACCGCCGTCGGGCTACGAGTCTCCCAAGCCCTGATAGTGGGGCGGGCGGCAGCTTCGAAGGCGGCAAAATTGCGTCTCGCTCGTTCGTTCGACGGATCCAGCCGAATCGCGTTTTCAAACGACGCGCGAACCATCTCTGTCGGGAAGCCGAGCTCCGACTGAGAGATGGCGATCCACTCGGACAATTCGCTCTTCACGGCGGCCGAGCCTGGCATCTCAAGAGCCTGCTCGCAGAGTCTTCGGCATTCGTCAAAGCGCTTGTTGCTGCGCTGGTGGTGCGCCAGGAAGAAGTAGGGCCAAATGTCCGGCGAGCGAAGGCGGACGGCCTCCTCGAAATCCGTTATTGCGCCGCGCTTGTCCCGTATAGCAGTATCCCTCTGGCTACGAGTAGTGCGTCGTTGTCCGGAGCGACCTTAAGCCCGCGCGAGTAGCTTTCCGACGCGAGCTGAGTCTCTCCGAGGAATTCGTGGGCGAGTCCAAGGTTCGTGAGCGCCATCACGTAGGACGAGCGATCCACGGTGCTGAGGTCTTCTTGCTCGAACCTTTTCACGGCGTTTTCCAGGATCAAAACTAGCCGCTGAAATCGCTTGTGGGCTTCGGTCTCGGAAGCGTTTCTCAGTGATTTGAACTCTATGTTTGCGGCGTGAGCGACGACCAAGAGTCCCGAACTGTCTGGCTCCCCGAGGATTGCCTCCGCGCGACGATGGGCTTCCTCGGGGTCCGACAGGCTCAGGCTGTGCAGAAGCATTGCCAGATAGTTTTCGTTCTTGGATTGAAGCTTAGATGCATGCTCGAAGAAGAGCGCCGCGGTGGCCGGGTCTCCTGCTTCGAGCCAAATCTCCCCGCGAACGTAACTAACCATCGCCGGGTCGACATAAGACCCCCACCGGCGCAAGAGGTCGAGGGCTCGATCCCAGTCTCCCTGTTTTCTGGCCTCCAGAGCATCGACGAGTTTCGAGAAGGCTTGCGGGTTCGGCATCTCGGCGGCGGCCGGTTCATGCATTGAGTAGAGATCTTCGGACAAGTTTCGGACCCGTCGCCGTTCGATTTCCGAAAGCGACTCCCAAGGTGAGTCCGTCGCGTCTCGGATCGCGTCGGCTTCGGGCGAGTCGTCTTTGCCTTCTGCGATCAGCATGTGCAATTCGCGAACACCGCGCACCATCGCGAGATAGCTCGGGTTCATCGTAAACGGTTGCGGCGGCATGGCTAGCTCTCGTCTTCCTGCCAGTCCCGGCGTGTCGCCTCAAGATCGTTCCGATATGTGTCGAACGGCACGACAACTTCGGGGGCGACGTTCCCGTGCGTTGCCGAATCGGGCTCAGGAGTCAGGCCGTTCGCGAATGGTCCCTGCTGGAAGGCACCCGCGCCGGTCCGAAAGCAGAAAGTATTGTTGCTTCCACCGGCCCCGGCGAGTTTCGGCCTCAGCCGTTTCGGAACTCGGTTAATATTGATATCCCGCCAACCCGGACTGACGGACATTCCCTTTCCGTTTACCTGCACGTTGTTCGCTGCGTCTACATCCACATCCACCGCACGAACGCCGAGGCTCGTAGGGCTGCAGGTTGGAAATCCATCGGCGTCTTTCTTCATCACGCGGAAAACCAGAGGCATATTTGACCCCAGCACGGCTAGCTGTCGGCTGACGGACTGAATTCTCAATTATATTGACCGGAGTGGTTTAGCCAACGCCAGCTAGGACAAAATGTGCCCTCCGTGACCATTGCCGCGAGAACGGCCGCGGGGGAAGCAGAACCTGCCACTGGCGCAAAGTTGCGGATCGAAGCTGGTTTCCTGCTCAAGCATCAGCGCCGCCGATGCCAAGGTGGTAGAATGAGCCGCGTGCGGACTGCATCCGACCGGCCCGCTTTCGATCGCCATCCGCTTCTCCTCTCGACAGGCACGACCAGCGATTACCGGGTATGAAGGGAGGCCAGGCGAGCAGTGAGTACGGAATCCACGGTCTTCGAGGTACTTCTGGCTTCGGTCGCGAAGGCCGCGGACTACAACCGCGATGACACCGTCGCGCCAGCCGCCATCCTCTGGCCCGACGAGAAGCGCGAATTTGAACGGCTGCTCCCCCGCCTGCGACTGGAGCTGCCGCAACTGCTCACCTTGGGCCCCTGTGACGCCGCCACCCGCACCGGACCAGCGATCTGGTTGCGCTGCGTGATGGCGGGCAGGATCCCCGAGGTGTCGTGCACCCCGGACACCGTCCCGATCATCTACCTGCCGGGCGTGAGCCGGCCCACGTTAAGGGCGACTGATGAGTGCCCGCCCGAGCTCAGCCCGCTCGCTGAGCTGCAATACCGGGGCGTGTTCTGGTCGCAACATAACGGCAAGGACTGGACGATTTCGGCCTTCCTCCAGGCCGAGAAGGGCGGTCTCAACCTCCGCATCGCCCGCGACACGGCGACTCAGGATGCGATCCGCCGATGTGCCGAGAAACTCGCCGATGTTCTCGTCGTCGAATTGGAAGCCAAGTCGGCCACCCGGTCGCTGGACAGCTCCGACTTCGACGCGTTATTCGTCGACGACCCAGTCGACGATCTGTTGAGCTGGCTGGCCGACCCCAAGGGTGTCCGTGCCCGCTGGCAATCCGAATCGGGGCGCTGGGATGCCCTACGCAGCCGTTGCAGGAAAGACTACGCGTTCGACCCTGAGAAAGACGACCAGCTCATGGCTGCGGAATTACTGGGCCTGCACGCGAAGCCGGCCTGGAAGAACGCCTGGAAGCGATTCGCGGGCTCGCCCGCTCGCTATGCCGGGCTCGTGGAGATCCTTCGCAAGGCGAAGCCCCGGCCGAAGTCCGGAGACCTGCTGGGGAAGCTGGCCGTCGAGTCCTGGCCGCAGGACAACGAGGCCGAGGAGGCGAGCCTCCGTCAATCCCTCCACGACCTGACCAGCCTGGCTGTTCCCTTGGCGCGGAAACGTCTGCGCGAGCTCGATGCCACCCATAACCCGCGCCGCGAGTGGGTCTGGGCCAGGCTGGGTCGGGCGCCGCTCTCCGACGCCCTCCGGCACTTGAAGACACTCGGCGACCTCACCGAAGCTCCCCTCAAGGGTGCAACGACCGACGAAGTGATCAAATCCTACACGGCCGAGGGCTGGGCCGCCGATCTCGCCGTGCTCGACGCCCTCGCAGCCGTTTTCACCCAGGAAGACCGAAGCGCGGTCGCGGCCGCCGTCGAGCACGTCTATACGCCGTGGCTCCGCGATCTCGCAGAGCGGTTCCAGGAATGCGTCAAGCAAACGCCGCTCTCGGGTCGGGAAGTCGTGCGCCTCAAAGAGGTGTCACCCGGCACGTGCGTTTTCTTCGCCGACGCACTCCGTTATGACCTCGGTCAGCGGCTCAGGGGCTTGCTCGAAGCCAGGGGGCTGGTCGTTCAGATGCATCACCACACCGCCGCGCTGCCCACCGTCACGCCAACCGCCAAACCTGCCATTTCGCCGGTCGCGCCGAAGATTGCCGGCCTCACCGCCGGAGAAGAGTTCCGCCCGTCGGTTGCCGAGGACCAGAAAGACCTGACGGTGGACCGCTTCCGCAAGCTGCTCGGCGATGCCGGCTTTCAGGTGCTTGCGGGCGGAGACACCGGGAAACCGGAGGGACGTGGCTGGACCGAGTCCGGGAACCTCGACCAGAGCGGCCATCAGGAAGGGATCAACCTGGCGCGCCGGGTCCGGGAACACCTGAGCGGGTTTGTGGAACGGATCTCGAGTCTGCTCGAAGCGGGCTGGCGGGAGGTCCGCGTCGTCACCGATCACGGCTGGCTGCTGGTGCCCGGCGGGCTGCCCAAGGCCGACCTGCCCAAGTACCTGACAGCAACCCGCTGGGGGCGGTGTGCCGTCGTGAAGCCCTCGGCGACGGTTGACTATCCCAGCTACGCCTGGTTCTGGTCGGATGATGTGCGGGTGGCGTCGCCGTACGGCATCGACTGCTTCGTTGCGGGCAAGGAATACGGTCACGGCGGGCTGAGCGTGCAGGAATGCGTCGTGCCGCAGCTCGTCGTACGGAATGGTAAGAAGGCAGGGCCTGCCGCGAAAATCGAGAACGTCCGCTGGTCAGGGCTGCGCTGCCGGGTGACAATCGGAGGCGACTTCGCGGGCTGCTCCGTCGATCTGCGCGACAAGCCCGCCGATCCGGGAACTTCGGTGGCGGGCGCGAAAGCCGTTGGCTCCGACGGTAACGTCGCCCTGGTCGTCCCGGACGACAGCCGCGACGGGAGCAGCACCACCCTGGTGTTGATCGACGCGTCGGGCTCGGTGGTCGATAAGATGCCGCTCATGGTGGGGGGATAAGCGATTCCGATGGAACTGGACCGGCTCGATCAGATTGCTGCCGATGCCTTCGACGGGTACATCGTCCGCAAGGACCTGGTCCGCAAGTTCGCCCGCCAGTATCCCGTGCCGACCTATGTCTGCGAGTTCCTGCTGGGTCGCTACTGTTCCAGCATCAACGAGGAGGAAATCCAGGAGGGCTTGCAGATCGTCGAGCGTCAACTGAGAGACCGGGCGGTCCCGAGCGGCGAGCAGGAACTCTTCAAGTCGCGCGCCCGCGAGTCGGGGTCGGTCAAGATCATCGACCTGATCACCGCCCGGCTCGACGCCAAGACCGACTCGTACCTGGCGACTTTGCCCAGCTTGCAGCTCAAAGACGTGTGCATCGACAGCAAGCTGGTCAACGAGAACGAGCGGATGTTGACGGGCGGGTTCTACGCCGAGGTCGACCTCGAGTACGACGCCTCGATCGCGCAGGAGAAGAACGGCCGTCCCTTTTTGATCCCCGCCATCCGGCCGATCCAGCTCTCGAAGCGCGACGTCTCGAGCGCCCTTTACGAAGGGCGGGCTCATTTCACAACCGCGGAGTGGAAACACTTCCTCCTGCGGAGCATCGGCCTGGAGCCATCGAACCTGACCGAGCGGCAGATTGACGTGTTTTTGCTCCGGATGGTGCCGTTCGTCGAGAACAACTACAACCTCGTGGAGCTGGGCCCGCGCGGCACGGGCAAGAGTCACCTGTTCCAGCAGATTTCCCCGTATGCCCACCTGGTGAGTGGCGGCAAGGCGACCGTCGCGCGCATGTTCGTGAACATGGCGACAGGCCAGCGTGGGTTGGTCTGCCAGTACGACGTGGTCTGCTTCGACGAGGTCTCGGGCGTCTCCTTCGATCAGAAGGACGGCGTCAACATCATGAAGGGCTTCATGGAGTCTGGCGAATTCAGCCGGGGCAAGGAGAGCATCCGCGCCTATGGGTCGATCGTGATGGTCGGCAACTTCGACGTCGACGTGCAGCACCAGCAGAGGATCGGCCACCTGTTCGGTCCGATGCCGCCCGAGATGCGCAACGACACGGCGCTCATGGACCGCATTCACTGCTACCTGCCCGGCTGGGACGTGCCCAAGATCCACGAGGGCATCAAGACCGACCATTTCGGCCTGGTCTCGGATTTCGTCAGCGAGTGCTGGAGCCGCCTGCGCGGTCAAGGGCGAGCCGCCATTTTGCAGGGGCGAATGACTTATGGCGGCGCCTTGAGCGGCCGCGATCAGAACGCGGTCAACAAGACCTTGAGCGGGCTCTTGAAGCTGATCCATCCCTCGCCCGAGGTCGCCGTTCCGGACGAGGACCTGGAATGGGCACTGCGGCTGGCGATGGAGAGCCGCCGCCGTGTGAAGGAGCAGCAAAAACGAATCGTCCCGGCGGAGTTTCGCAACACGCAGTTTTCGTACACGCTGGGCAAGGACGGCGTCGAGAAGTTCGTGGTGACGCCCGAGCTTCAGAGCGAGGACCACATCGGCAGAGACCCGCTCCCTCCCGGGCAGGTCTGGGGCATCGGCGCCGGCGGCCAGGACGAGGGGTCGGGTTTGTTTCGCATTGAAGTCACGGAGGGTCCGGGAAGCGGGGTCCGCATTCTGAACCGGCCAGCGCCGCCGGCCTTTGCCGAGAGCATCCGGTACGCCGCGCAGAACCTCTATGCTCGCTCAGCCGAGCTGGTCGGTGATCGCAATCCCAGGGAGCATGAGTTCTCGATCCAGCTCAGAGCCTACGACGCCTCGAAGGGCGGCGGCGCGCTGGGCGTGGCCGCGCTTCTGGCAATGTGCAGCGCGCTTCTCGGCAAGAGCCTGCGCGGAGGCCTCGTTGTTGTGGGCGGTCTCAACCTGGGCGGCTCGCTCGACCCGCTGCACAATGCCATCGACACGGTCGAGCTGGCGGTCGAAAAGGGTGCCTCGATCGTGCTCATGCCGGTGTCGTCCAGAAAGCAGCTCTTCGACCTGTCGGACGACATGGCCACCAAAGTCAACATCCTCTTCTACGGGGATGCTCGCGAAGGGCTGATCAAGGCCATTGCGGATTGAGCTTCAATCGGGCGTCAGTTCGTGCAGAAAGACGCTGATAGCCGGCGGAGAGGCTCACCCACAGCGAAGGTTTGAGCTTTGCTGAGGTCGTCGATCGCCCCATCGATGAGTCGGTCGATGTGACGAATGGCACATAGATCTCGAAAAAAACGTCACAGCGGGGAAACTTGGTCTCTACCAAGCGTGCCGAGAATCCAAAAAAAGGCGGACCTACCAGTCATTCGTCGATGTGACCGACGCGCGGTGCCGAACAGTCAAGCTCACCTGCCGGGGCCGCCTGCGACTCCCTGAGCACCGCGCAAACTCGGTATGCCGGCACCTGTCAGGTGCAGCGCCCGGTTCGGCCTCCCTTGTACCGTGACGGTCATTCCCCAGGGGAGCCGCCAAGTCCTGCTGTAGCTCCCAACGCTGTAAGCCACGCGGGCAGCCCATAGAAGAGGAGCCAGGCCCGCCACGCAAAGCCCGTGAGACAGTTGCTCCAGACAATTCGATCGCCAAACAGGAAGAACACGACCAGTATTACGAGGATCCCGTGGATCAGAACCCGATACGCCCGGTAACTCGCGTCGTCCGCTGGCTTGTTGACCTTACCCTGGGCAAACCCGATGACGGAGAGCGCGAGCATGGCAAGAACGAAAGCGATGGCGACATCGAGCACGCCCCACCATCTGGGCCAAGTCTCGTTGTTCGTCACAAAGCCCGCGACAACTGGGAACGCCGATGAGATGCAGAAAACGATCGCCGTCGTGACAGCTAGCGGACGGCCCCAACGCGCCAGTGGGGCACTGGTCTGGCGGGTTAGGTCGGTCTTGGCGGGCTGGTTGATTCGCTCGCTCGTCATTGCACGTTGTTCAATCAGGTAGTCCTGTGGCTCTGGCAATGCCCCTCTCCGGCGCTCGATTCAAGGGCCGAGTTATTGAGCTGACCGGTCGGTCAGCACATCACCGTCCGGTCAGCGTATTTCCCCGCCGGCATATCGTGAGCCCGTTGCGCTATCGCCGCGTGCAGGTCAGCCTATCCCGGGCCGATCGACCAATTCCTGTTCATCCCCATTCCAGTCGTGCCATCATTCAATGTCAACCGGCTCAGGACATGTGCAGAAGGAATTGTCAGCGCCTTTTCGTAACGCGCTTCGGTCCGACACTTCGCGGGCGATGTGACCGGGGCGCCCGTTAGCGATCGCGATCGGCTCAGCGACCGCGACTTGGTCGCTGCCGTCATCTGCCTGGCGAACACGGAAGGCGGGGAGATTTACTTGGGCATCGAGGATGATGGGTCTGTCACCGCAAGAGAACCGGTTGGGCCATCGCCTGCCGGTCGATTCCATGATTGCGCTTGTCCTGCTACGCCACGAGCGCAGGATCGAGACGGGCCGTCTCGCCCGTGAAATCCAGCGTGACGAGATCGCCACCCGTAAGGTTTTGGAGCGGTTGGTGGAGGCAGGGCTTGTCGAGGCCCACGGCGTCAAGAAGGGACGAACTTACACCCTTAGCCCAAAGGTTTATAAGGGGCTTGGGCAACCTGCGGACTACGTCCGGCAGGCTGGGTTCGACCCGATTCAGCAGGAACAGATGGTCGTTCAATTCGCCAGAAACCATGGGAGAATCACGCGCAGAGATGGGCATGGCTCAACAGCGGGTAACACTGCCGGCATACCAACCCGAAGCGTAAGCGAGGGCAACCCGAACCCTCGCTTACGCTTCGGGTTATTATGATCTTCGGGGCGAGCCCCGCGCGCGTTACCCGAACCGCAGCCACGTTGAACCATGCCCAGAGATGCGGCCGAATTGTGCCGAATCAGCGAGGTCCAGGCCCGCCGACCGCTCAAGAAGCTATTAGTAGAGAACAAGTTACGGCGAACCGGAAAGGGGCGCACCACCGCCTACGAGTCTCATTAATCGCGCAAAATCGCGCCCGCGCGATTCCGAATCGCGCCCGCGCGATTATTTCGCGTGCCGCGCAATTTGAGAGATGCACTCCAGCCCACGTGGGTTGAACAATCACGCACCCTGCGCGGCCGGCGCCGCCCTGGTGATTGCGATTGACTCGGCCATCACGCGGCAGTCAGTCCTCGCCGATCTCTTGGGGCTGCCAGGCTGGAAAGCCTGACCTACGACCCAGGAGCCGTACATGAGCAAGCCATACACGGTGAGCGAAGGCAAGGTGGCGCTGAATCTCATTGACACGAGATATTGAACAACAGAACACTATCAAAAGCAGTCTGGCACTGACTTTCATCCGACGCGCTCTGGCCAGGATGGGTCATCGAAGGCCAACCCACCAGCCGAGGCCGTTCCTGGGTGGGTTGCGAGAACTGGTCGCTCGGCGGGGGGTCCAATGCAAATTCACACGGCGAGTGCCGTGGATGCGGACGAGATCACCGACGTCCATATCGCGTCCATGCGCGAGGCGTATTGCGGCCTGTTCCCGGCCGAGGAATTGGCCGGGATCGACGCCCGCGACCGGGCCGATCGGTGGCGCGAAGTTCTGACCGAGGACTCCTCGAGTACCCTGCTCGCGGAAGTAGATGGGCGCCCGGTCGGCTTCGTGACTTTCGGGGCGTGCCGGGATGAGGACGTATCGCCGGAGGCGTTCGGGGAAGTGATGGCCATCTACGTCCGCCCCGACGCTTGGGGCCTTGGAATCGGCAAGGCCCTGATGCGTGCGGCGCTGACAGGGCTGCGGGGCGGCGGTTCGACTGTGGTCGTGCTCTGGGTGATCGAGGCGAATCACCGAGCCGTCGGCTTCTACGAGCGGCTCGGATTCGAGCGTGATGGATCGGTTCGCCTCCGGGAACTTCACGGAACGGCGACGAGGACCGTCCGGCTCTGCCTCTTGCTCGACGTCGAGATGCCGAACCGGGGCGTGACGTGAGGGTCCCCCGTGGAGCACACCTTGCAGATCAAATGAGCCAGGCCCGAGAATGAATGGACCGTCTGCCAGCTCGCGTGATCCCCGCTCTGCGTGCGGTGCCGTCGAGCCGGTTGTGAGACGGGAGGGTTGCTCTGGGCGGCCTCATTCCCGAATTCTCGGTCCTGGTTTCTGGCTGGCGCACAGATAATGGGTATGGGAACCCAGATGGACAAGACTCCCAGAGATTCGACCGACCCCATCGACCGGCTCCGCGGGGGCGACCGCGCGGCTCTGGCCGCGCTCTTCGACGAGCACCGCGACCGCCTTCGGCGCATGGTGGACTTGCGCCTTGACGCCCGGCTCCGGGCCCGACTCGACGCGTCGGACGTCCTGCAAGACGCGTACCTCGACGTCGCGCACGATCTCGACGCCTACCTGGCCGACCCCAAGCTCCCACCGCTGCTCTGGTTGCGGCTGCACGTCGGCCGGCGGTTGGCGACCTTGCATCGCAAGCACCTGGGCACCAAAATGCGTGACGCGGGGCTGGAGATCTCGCTCTACCAGGGTGCTTTGCCTGAGGCCAGCTCCGCTGCGCTGGCGTCGATGCTGCTGGGCCGGCACACCTCCCCAACCCAGGCGGCCCTGCACCCGAGCGGATGCTGCGGGTCCAGGAGGCGCTGAACAGTCTTGACCCGATCGACCGGGAGGTGCTGGCATTGAGACATTTCGAACAGCTCGGCCGCGCCGAGGCGGCCCAGGTGCTCGGGATCACCCAGGAAGCCGGGGCGAAGCGATACTTCCGCGCCCTCAAACGGCTCAAGGATGCACTGGCGACGTTACCTGGAGGTGGGGAGGCTCTCTGAAAATGTTGGGGGGGACACAGAGTGTGCATCCCTGACCGGCGATCACGGTGACCCGAGTCAGTCGGGGCGACCCGATTTGAATCCGTGACGGAGCCGATCTCACACTGTCGATCAGAACACGACATGCAGCCGGGTGTCGCACCAACCTTCATCCGAGGCGCTCCGGCGCGGTATCCTGTGTGGAGTCGTTGCCCGGTCCGCGAGGTCTTGCGACACACGCAAGACCGTCCGAATGATCCGACGGCCAGAAGTGTCCAGGGCCAAGATCGGGTTGGGCGCAGCGAACAGTGCTTTTTTCCTGGGGATTCTCATGTTCCCGATCGACTGGAAGAAATTCCTGCATCCCGCCGGAGTGTACAGGCTCGAGTACCCGGCCTACTGGGACCAGGTTCAAAAAGACGAGGCACGCGCCTGTGGATTCGGCCCCCATGAACGCGATGACGTCGGGCTGTGGATTTCCCTGATGCCGGTCAGCGTGGACAGCGACCGCATGGCCGAGGCGCTTCCCATGATCCTCAAGCAGGTGCTCCCGGACATGCAGGGGGGCAACGTTTGCCATGACCCGACGCTGCACCACTACGGCGTCAAGGCCGACGTGCAGAAGGACGGCGAAGGAGGCCATTACTGGCTGATCGCAGGCGGTGATGTGGTGCTGTTCGCCAGCAGCCAGCTCCCGGCGGCCGAGGCTCAGACCTGGAACCCGATCTTCGAGCGCTTGATGGCCACCCTGGAGATCACGCGCGACGAAGAACTCGCCCTGCGACAATTGACCAACGAGGTGCTGGCGCTGTTGCGGGAACGACATCCCGAGCAAGACTTCCAGCTCGACGAGAAAGGGATCCGCGGGCGGAACCGCGTCGTGTTTCTGAGCAACCTCCACTGGGAGGTTCGCGCGGCTCCTGGCCGCCGGGACGAGATCATCCAGCATTTCGTGCAGAGCCTCGGTGATTCGGTGGATCTGCCGCTGGGGCACGAATCCTGGGAAGAGGCGCAAGCTTGCCTGCTCCCCCTTTTGAAGCCTCGCAGCTACCTCGATTCCGGTTCCGCCAACCGGTATTTGCTGGCGCGCGAATGGCTCGCCGATGTGGTGATCTGTTACGCCCTCCGGACCAATAACATTTTCCGGTTCGTCACCACCGCGGACGTGGGCCGCTGGCATACGGACGCCGAGGCGCTTCACCAGGTGGCCATCGCGAACCTGTGCGGGCTTGGGTGGCCGGACAAGCTGGAAGGGGCGAGGCAGCCGGACGGGGGGCGCGTGATCATCATCGCAACCAGCGACGGGCTCGCGTCGAGCCGGCTCCTCCATCCCGGGTTGCACCGGCTGTGCTCCGGCCCGCTCGGCAGTCCGTTCCGGGCCGGCATCCCGGATCGAGATACCCTGGTTGTGTATTCCGACAGGCGCCGGCTCAGGCAGCGGACCGAGCGCCAGTTGCGCAAGGATCATCGCACATCGAGTTATCCCATTACCGCCCGGCCCTTTCTGGTAACGCCCGACGGCATCGCACCGGCCCTGAAGTGACCGCCCCCGTCAGCGTGGGCTGATGAAACGCTGGGGGATAGCCGTCCCGGCGGGACGGGCCTGATTGCGTAGTTTTTGTTGCGCTGGATCGAACGACGGCGCGAGCCGCCGATCCCTTTCCCCCCCTTGCGAAGGGGGGGCCAGGGGGGTGGCGCTGGGGCCTTGGTCATCGAAGAACGAGGAACGCTCGACGGCCTTGTGACTGGCGGCGCCGCGACCACCCCCCCTTCGCAAGGGGGGGAAAAGGGCGCAACGAAATCCGGGGGAACGCGCGGCTCGCGAAAGGCCGACTTTTCATCAGCCCACCCCAGCCCTCTCCCTCAGGGAGAGGGTGCCAGTAGCTGGCGGCGCCAGGGCTGTTTAGAAGGCCACGGTCTCGTGCGGCGATTCATTCGATTCGAGCGGCCGTGTTGCTGCAATCGTCCCCTCACCACTGCCGTCTCCCGAGGAGAGGCAACCGACGATCAAGTGCCTGGAGCGCGTGCTCGACGACAACGTGCTGCAAGAGTCGCTTCAACCGCTCGGCCGGGAGCCGGCTCGCGATGGCCCGGTGGTCGTGGTAGGTTGGATAGACTCCATGAGGTTCGCCGCTTACGAGGCCGAGGGGTCCGTTCGTTCGTCGCCAGCAGCCCGCTCTTGAGAGGCACTGAACATGTCTCAGAACGAATCGTATCAAGACATCGTGCTGGGTAGCGGAGCAGGGGGCAAGCTGCTGTCGTGGCACCTGGGGAGCTCCGGGCGCCGCGTCGCGGTTGTGGAGCGCCGGTGGGTCGGCGGGTCCTGCCCGAACATCGCCTGCCTCCCCAGCAAGAACGAGGTCTGGAGCGCGAAAGTCGTCGACTTGCTCCACCATGGAGCGCAGTTCGGGATCGCGACGGGCTCCGTCGCGGTCGACATGGCCCGCGTGCTCAAGCGCAAGCGCGATATGGTCGAGGGGTTGGTCGCCTTGCACAGGGAACTCTACCAGAAGAGCGGCGCCGAGCTGATCATGGGGGACGGGCGTTTCGTGGCGCCGAAAACGCTGGAGGTCCGGCTGCGCGACGGCGGCACGCGCGTGCTCGAGGGCGAGCGGGTCTTCCTCAACGTGGGGACGCGGGCGACGATTCCACCCGTCGCCGGCCTGGCGGATGCCAGGCCGCTCACGCACATCGAGGCGCTCGAGCTCGATCGATTGCCCGCCCACCTGATCGTCCTGGGCGGCGGCTACGTCGGCCTGGAGCTGGCGCAGGCTTACCGCCGTTTCGGCAGCCGCGTGACAGTGGTCGAGCGCGGCCCTCGGCTGGCCGGACGCGAGGACCCCGACGTCTCGGACGGGATCGCGCAGCTATTCACCGACGAAGGGATCGAGGTTCTCCTGTCGGCGGAGGCGCAAAAGGTCGAGGGCCGGTCCGGGGAGAGCGTGCGCCTCCACGTGCGGACGCAAATGGGCGAGCGGCTCATCGAAGGCAGCGACATCCTGGCCGCGACCGGACGTACTCCCAACACCGCAGGAATTGGACTGGACACCGCTTCTGTGCGGCTCGATGCGCGGGGCTATGTGCAGGTCAACGATCGCCTCGAGACGAGTGCGCCCGACGTCTGGGCGATCGGAGAATGCGCGGGCAGCCCCCAGTTCACGCACGCGTCCGTGGACGATTTTCGAGTGATCCGCGACAACCTGGCCGGCGGCAACCGGACCACGCGCGACCGGCTCGTCCCGTTTTGTCTGTACACGGATCCTCCCCTGGCGCGGGTCGGGCTCAGCGAGGCCGAAGCGCGGAGCCGCGGCGTGGCGGTGCGCGTCGCGAAGTTGCCGATGGGTGCCGTGCTTCGAGCCTGGACGACGGGAGAGACGCGCGGCTTTATGCAGGCGCTTGTCGATAAACAGTCCGACCGCATTCTGGGCTTCACGATGTTTGGCCCGGAGGCCGGCGAGGTCATGGCCGTCGTGCAGACGGCCATGCTCGCGGGCATGCCCTATTTGGGTCTGCGCGAGGCCATTCTTGCACACCCGACGATGGCCGAGGGCCTGAACGAGCTTTTTTCGGCGGTTCAACAATAAGTCAGGAGACGCCATGCTTCCCCAGGGACCATCCCCCGCGTTGTTCTTCGACACGATCAGCGCGTATCAGCGTACCGAAGCTCTCCGAGCGGCCATCGAGCTGGATTTGTTCTCGCTGGTGGCGGCAGGCCGCCAGACGGCGACCGAGCTAGCCAGTGCATGCCAGGCCGCGCCCCGTGGCATTCGCATCCTGGCAGACTATCTCACCATCGTCGGCTTCCTTCAGAAGCACGGCGACCGGTATGAGCTCACCGCCGACACGAAGGTGTTTCTCGATCGCGCGTCGCCAGCCTATCTGGGCGGCACGCTGGGTTTTTTGCTCGAGCCCGGATTGAAGGAGAGCTTCCAGCAACTGACGGCAGCCGTGCGGCGGGGCGGCACGGCGGTTTCCGACGAGGGAACAGTCTCCCACGACAACCCCATCTGGGTTGAGTTCGCGCGAAGAATGGCTCCTCTCATGCAAATGCCGGCACGGTTGCTGACGGGCCTGGTCGGCGGAGATTCCGGGCAGCCGCTCTCCGTGCTCGATGTCGCTGCGGGCCACGGGTTGTTCGGCATCACGATCGCAGATCATTATCGCCAAGCTCACGTCACTGCCCTCGATTGGCCCAATGTGCTGGCGGTCGCCGCGGAGAACGCCCGTCGGGCGGATGTTGCCAAGCGGTATACGCTACGTCCCGGTAGCGCCTTCGACGTCGATTGGGGCGGCCCGTACGACATCGTGCTCTTGACCAACTTTCTCCATCATTTCGACGTGCCGACCTGTGAGCAGTTGGCGACCAAAGCGTACGCGGCTCTCGCACCGGGTGGCCGCGCCCTCACGCTGGAATTCATTCCCGAGCCCGATCGCATCACGCCGCCATCGACGGCCAATTTCGCGCTCGTGATGCTCGCCACCACAGCCCACGGCGACGCGTACACGTTTGCGGAGCTCCAGGATGTTTTTGCCCGGGCCGGGTTCCTGCGCAGCGAGTTCCACGCTCTTCCGCCGACCACGCAACAGGCGGTTGTGTCGTACAAGGGTTGAAATCGAAGATTGACGAATCACTGGCCGCGGACGCGGTTGGCTTCAGCGGCTGTACCAGGCCACGAGTTTTTCCAGCTCGCCGCGCTGGGCCAGGGTACGGAGCAACAGGCGAATGTGGGGGAAGCCCAGCATCGGGTTACCCCCGAATTGATCGTCAACGAGCTGAATTGCCTGCTGCACCGCTTTCACCGGAGGCACGCCGGCAAAAGCTCGCGTCAGCCAGAGGATCACAGGCAGCGTCAGGACGAGCGATTCCAGGCCGGTCCAGAGCGGCAAGTTGAAGTTGGGCGGACCGAAAAACTGCAGGGAATTCAGTTTGACCAAGTAATAACGTTCCAGAGTCTCATCGATTTCCGGCAGCGCCGCGCTCTTTCGTTCGACCTCCTCGAAGCGGATCTCGGGAAGAAACTCGTTGACGCGAGGCACGGGACCACGGCCCCTGGCGAACCGCCAGCCGTCGAGTACTCTGCCCAACCCTCTGCGTAGGCTCTTGGCCCGGTAGACATCCTGATCCCTGCGGGCAAAAAGGGCCAGCAGGACGCGAAACGGGACGCTGCCGAGCACGCGGTCTGGCGGCGGCACGCCGGCGGCTTCGCGGGGCACGTCCGCGTCCACGCCGGTGCGCACCGCCCGCAAATACTCGCTCAACCGGTTCCCTTGCAGGCCGTCCCATCGCGTCTTGCCACAAACGCGAGCCACGGCCAAGCATTTGCGCAGCCGCCGTTCCAATCGATCGCTGCGGTCTTCTACGATCTCCACCAGTACCTGGACCAAACGGCACACATCCGGCCACGAAAGCTGCTGACCGGCTTGCAGCAAGGGTGCCGGCACACTGTTCGCCGTCCTGCCGACGTGTTGCTCCAGCAACCGCGACAGGTGCACCAGATCTTTTTCCGACTCGGCCACCGGGCGACCCAGATTTGCTGCGGCCGACGGACACGAGAAACGCATGCCGACTCGCCAGTGATTGCCCGCTGGTATGAGGAGAAAGGGAAATAAACGGCAAACGAAGGGTTTCACGTCGGCGCCGAAACGCTCTTGAAGCCGGCAATGGTTGGCGGTCGTCAGGAAGACGCAACCCCCATCAGGCCGATGGGCCAGCCTCCATTTTTTTGAGCCGCGAGCGACGGGCACGAACCACGGTTTGGGAGCAACGTCAGGATCATTCGCCAGATCCAGCGCTTCGATGCGATGCTTTTCCTCGTCGGTGATCACCCCCTCGAGTCGCCGGCAGCAATCGCCGCAGCTATGACAGGACCAGTTTTGCATCACGGGCAAATTACGTATCGGAGTCGCCATCAATCGATACCGCCAATTGTCAGTGAATGTTCATCCCGGTGTGTCACTCTTTTTGTGCGCCACGCGCGCCGCCAGCGCCTTCAGATCGGCCCCGCGCAAAGCCCCTTCCAGCAATTCGGGGAGCTTGTGCGGAGTACACCCAAAGCAGGGAATGCCCAGCTCGGCGAGCTTTCGTGCCAGGTTTTCATCGTAGCAAGGAACGCCTCTGTCGGAGAGAGCCAAAAGACAAAGAACACGAGCTCCTGACTCGACCATGGCCCCCAGCCGCCGGATTCAGCTGCGCCTGATTGCCGCCCTCGAACAGGTCGGTGATCAGGATGAACAACGTCCGACGCGGTTCCTTGATGAATTGCTCACAGTATCCGACTGACTTGTTGATGTCGGTGCCGCCGCCAAGCTGCACGCCAAAGAGCATGTCGACCGGGTCTGCCCCACATTGCTCCGATAGGCTCACGACCTCGGTGTCGAACGCGATGACGTGGGTCTCCAGGGCGGGTAAGCTGGCGAAGATCGAGCCGGTCACCGCACCGTAGACCACCGAATCGGCCATCGAGCCGCTCTGGTCCATGTCGACGATCACCGTCCAGTTGTGCGAGCACTGCGCACGCGAATAAAAGTAAACCCGCTCCGGAATGATCGTCTGCAACTCCAGGTTAAAATTCTTCAAATTGCGGCCGATCGTCCACTTCCAGTCGATCCGGCTGGCACTCGGGATTGGCGTGTGCTCGTTGCGGTTCAAGGCGCCGAGGACCGCCTGCCGGATCTTCTGCTCGAGTTGCAGCTTGATCTGGTCGACGACCGACCGCACGACCATCCGCGCTGTCTCCTTGGTGCGCTCCGGGATCTGCCCCTTGAGCGACATCAAGGTTCCCACGAGCTGCACGTTCGGCTGAACATTCTTGAGCATCTCCGGCTCAAACAGAAGCTGATTCAGGCCGCGGCGCTCGATGGCGTCCTGCTGAATGACAGTCACGACGTCTTCCTTGAAATAGGTCCGGATGTCGCCGAGCCACTTCGACAGCCGTGGAGACGAAGCCCCCAGCCCCGCGCTCTGCGCGGCAGGCGTGCTCGCCTCGCTGGTGCCGTCGTAGATCGCGCCCAGCGCCTCGTCCATCAACTGCTCGTCGGCCGAGAGGCCGCAGCCAGCGGTGCTCATGGCCGCCAAGGACTCCTGCGAGTCCTTGCCGAGGATCAAGCGCCACCGGGCCAGCTCAACCGGATCAACAGGGTTCGTCATCTCAGATGTCACCAAAATCAAACTCGTTGAGATCGGAAAGCTTCTGTTCTTCCTGTGAGGTGAAGGGCTGCTCGATCAGCTCACTGGCGGTCGAGCGGTTGACTCCCCAGCATTCGCCCAGGTTCTCGGCAATGTGCCGCTTCTCCTGCGGACTGAATCCACCGAACGCCCGGCGCAGAAAGACCACGGCTCGACGGAACTGATCGTCGTCGAGCGACCTCACGTACCCGGCCAGTTGCTCCCAGAGAGGCTGCCGGGCCAGGAGTGCGTAGTGATTCCGGTTCGACAGCCCCTCGAACCAGCCCGCGCCGAGATCGGCGGGGATGCCCGGCGAGAGGCGCCGGGAGACTTCCTTGCCCAGCGACTCGTTGGTGAAGAGCCCCCGGTCGAGCAGGACCGCGCAGGCATAACCCGAGAGCAGCGGGTTCCTGTCGTCACAATCCGCGAGCCTCTGGAGCCGCTCGATCCACAGCGCCTCCTCGACGCGAGCGTGATAGTCCAGGCTGACCTGGTTCAGCTCATGGATTGCCGCCAGTACGGCGGCGGCCGCCTTGTTGTCGCAACTGGCCGCACCGTGCAAGGCGAGTGCGCCCTGGACGAACAGGTCTTCGATGAGCGGCAAGAGCGGTCCGGGATCAAACTGCCGCACGTCGCCGTACGACACGACCTGGCCCAACTGGAAGGCGGCGTGAGCGATCTCCGGAAACGCGGAGCTTTCCGTGGAAAGCTCCTGAAGGCGGCGGCGAGCTAACTCCATCGAATCCATCAGAGCGCACTGGCAGGCGTCGCGGACCATGGAGGCGGCGCCCGCAATCGAGGTGCTCTGTTCGAGCTGAGTCTTGAACTTGAAGGCCGTCGCCAGCTCCACGGTCTCGCCCAGGAGGACCGCCTCGACCAGCGCAATCTCGTGCTCGGGACTCCATTGAACGTGCCATTTTTCGGCCCACGATGCCGATTGCTGCCCCGCAGCCACCAGTGTCGCAAAGCCGATCTCGAGGACCCGGAGGCGATGGAAGAACGACGAGCGATGCAGATCCACGAAGGCCGCCGCCTCGCTCTTGACCCGGCGGTTCTCGCGGAGGTCCAGGGTCAGCTCCTGTTTGACCGTCGTCTTGAATTTTTCGAGCTTCAGCTCGCTCAGAATCCGTTCGAAGTCCTCCTGGATCGACGTCCGGCTGACGCCCGGCGGAAGCTCACCGATGGCCGTGCCGACGTCGACAAGGGCGAGCGCCTCCTGGACCGAGGATCGCTCGCCATGACCAATGAGCGTGATCGCCGCGTCGCGCAAGTCGCGGAGGGTGGGCGCCAGCCCGTCCTTCAATGCCGACATCGTCCGCGCCAGGCGCACGGCCTCGATCACTTCCGCGGACGAGCGATGCGTCCCGGTTTCGCGCATCGAGCGGGCGATCCGCGCGAGATAACGAGCCGGCAGCTCGTGGATGTCGCCCTCTTCCAAGGCATCCCACAGCAGCTCGAAGTAGGCTGGCGCCAGATTGCCCGCGCCATAGCCCGACTGAGTCGACAGCTTGAAATACGAGTAAGGCATCAATGTCAGTTTACTGGAGCGGCGGGGGAGCCGCTTCAGCTCGTCATCCGTCATTGACGGAAACTCGCCCGAGATGACCGGGGCGTGAAACGCGCCCACGATCGCGACGATCTTGTCGGGCCGGGTCCCCTGGGCGATCACACTCTCGATCCGCCTGCGCATGAACGCTTCGCGAACGAGGTTCTCCGCGCCAGCGCGGCCGGTCCTCTTCGTGCTCTCTCAGGGCCACTCCCAGCTCCGTGGCGGCCAGGCGGTAACTGTGATCGCTGGTGTTGTGCTCGAAGTGCCGCTCCCAGTATGTCTCGTAGTCCGGCTCGCCGCTTCTGGTCGCGATCTGCTCGTAGATCGAGACCGGCCGATCGAGGTTCTTGGGGGCTTCTTCTTCGTGTTCCGTGCATTTATCGGCAGGTTCCTCGGCTTCGGCCCGGGCGCGCTTGGAGAGCGCATCTTCGACGTCCTGTAATGCGAGGAAGATGTCGGAGGGGAGGTCGATGAACTCGACCCGCGCGTTACTCTCTTTGGCCCACAGGAGTGCCTGGTACTCGGGACTGTACCGGGCGAGTGGGTACACGACGGTCCGAACGGGGAGCGAGTCCGTGTATGCGAGGATCGCGATGGGGGGTTTGGTCCCTTTCCTTGTGATGTGCGGCACCAGTTCCTCGGTGTCCGACAGCCCTTCGACCAGGACGACCTTGGGACGCACTTCGCCGAGATAGCGCCGCAGGTGCCACGCCCCGGCCGGAGACAGGTGCCTCACTCCGAACACGTGAATCTTCCACGTGCTCACGTGTTGTGCTCCGAGCAAGACGTGAACAGAGGCCGCCAGTCAGCGCCGCGCTTCTTCATCACGTTGGTGAGGTACTCTTGCCAGACGAGTCTGTCCTTTTCCTCGTCCTTCACGATCGAGCCTTGCAGGCCGGCGGCGATGTCGTGAGCGGTCACCTGGCCGTCGCCGAAGTTGCCGGCCAGGGCCATGCTGTTGGCGAGCACCGAGATCGCCTCAGCCGTGGAGAGCACGCCGGAGGGCGTCTTGACCTTGTTCTTGCCGTCGGAGGTCTGGCCCAGCCGCAGCTCCCGGAAGATGGTGACGACCTTTTCAATCGCATCTGCGGCCGGCACGTGGGCCTTCAATTCCAGATTGACGGCCAGCTCGCCGACACGCTTCTTGACGATGTCCATCTCGGTCTCGAGTGTGCCGGGTGTGGGCAGGACGACGATGTTGAACCGTCGCTTGAGCGCGGCCGACATGTCGTTCACACCGCGGTCGCGGGTGTTGGCCGTGGCGATCACCGAGAACCCCTTGGCCGCGGGCACCTCGGTTTCCAGCTCCGGGACCGAGATCCGCTTCTCCGAGAGGAGCGAGATCAAGGCGTCTTGCACTTCCGATGCGCACCGAGTCACTTCCTCGAAGCGGGCGAGGCTGCCGGACTCCATGGCGCGGAAAATCGGGCTCTTGATCAAGGCCCCATCGCTGGGCCCTCGGGCGATCAGCATCGCGTAATTCCACGTATAACGAATCTGCTCCTCGGTTGTTCCGGCCGTTCCTTGCACGACCTTGGTCGAGTCGCCATTGATCGCCGCGGACAGATGCTCGGAGAGCCACGACTTGGCCGTGCCCGGCTCACCGAGCAAGAGCAAGGCGCGATCCGTCACGAGTGTCGAGATCGCAATCTCGACCAGCCGCGGGTTGCCAATGTATTTGGGTGTGATCTCGAGCGAACCGCACTTGCCGCCGCAGATATAGGTCAGCACCGCACGTGCGGACATGTTCCAGCCGGGCGGCCGGTCGTGGCGATCGGCCCTGGTGAGGGCTTCGATCTCCTCGGCATAGAGGACTTCCGCCGGCGCCCGCAGCATGCGGTTGTCCCTTCCCTTCGGGGGAGAGGGCGCCGTTTCCAACGATTTTTCTTCCGAATTGGCCGATGGTTTCTTCGCCATGTTGTGAATTCTCGGGCATTGGTCAGATCGTCGTTAATTGTGTTCACGGTTTGCTCTTGAGCGCGGTCAGGTAGCGCACCAGGACGTCGGTTGTGTTTTTGCCGAGCGACGGCAACAAGGCTTCGAGCGGAGCCGCCGCGGTCTTGGGCAGCTCGCCGATCACTTTGCCGATCCAGAAGAGGTGGAAACCCTGCTTGTCGGAGTCGAACCTCTTGATCCACATGATCAAGCTCGCCAGGGCGTCGGGATGGTCGATGCGGAACATGGTTCTCAGGAGGTCGATGTACCCGAGCGGGGCAGTCGGAGAATTGACGGGTTTTTCGTACCACTCACCCAGCAGCTTCGACAAGAGTTTCTTGCACCCTGCGTGCGCCGGCCGCGCGAGGCAGCACGTCAATTCGCCGCTGCCGGTCTCGACCGCGACGTCAAGCCAGCGGGGATCCCATGTCCCGTCTTCGTAAATCTTGTTCAGCTCGTCCAGACGCGCCGTCCCTCTTGCGGGGGCCGTGATGACTTCGATGATCGCGGCGCGCTTCGCCCAGGCCGGGTCACGCGCCTTCTTCTTCTCGTCGACCTTCGCCAGAAGATAAGGTGAGAAGGCGTCGTACACCTCGGCGGGCTTCATGGATTTGCGCGCTGCCTGGAATGCGATGCCGAGGACATCGGGCGCGAGGGTCGCATGGGTGTCGGCCAGCATCTTCTGAGCCTTTTTTGATCCTGCTGCCATCAACGTCGCGAGTTTTTCGTTGATGGCGGCTCCGCTGGGCTCTCCCTTCAGACCCGCGATTTCCTTGCCGCGCTCAAAGACCTTGACCAGAAACTCGCCCGTTCGCTTGTCATCGCGTCCTTCGAGGCAAGACAAGAGCCCGAGGAATCGCCCGATGGCCTTGCCGAGTTCGTTCTTGTCCTTGCTGGTGCTCTTGGTCTTGAACAGGGCTTCGAGCTCGAGTCCGGCTTGGTCGCTCACGAATTTGAGCAGCTTGGTACTTCGGCTTTGCTGGATGGGCTGGATCGCGATGTCCAGATCGTCGCCGCACATCGCTTTCCGCAACGCCTCGATCGCCGTATCGGAATCGTGCTTCGCGAGTGCTTTGAGCGCGGCCCGGCGAATATCCTTGATCTTCGCCGACGACAGCTCCAGGAGAAGGCCAAGGTCTTCGCTCGAGTCACCCAGGCATTCGATAGCGACGATCTTGACTTCCTTGGAGCCCTCGTCGAGCGACTGCTTGACGATGGCACGAGTTCCCGCGGGATCAAGCTGATACATGAGCGCCAGGCGGCGCGGATGGCCTGCCTTGCCGCTCTTCAGGTCAAACCGGGATTTCAGGTCGGGCAGGACGGCCTTGCCATAGAGCGGCAAGACATTCCTGGCAACGTAGTCCGCGATTTCGCCGAACGTGTCATCGATGGCGTCGAGCGCGGGTTTCACGAGGCGCAGATCGCGGAAGGCGCCTCGGTCGAATGCCTCTTTGATGATTTCGAGTCGACTGGCACCGTGGGTCGTGAGCGCTTCCTGCAATGGTTTGAGAACGCTGGCGCTCACTTGTGACGTCTGTGGTCCCAGGTCGTTGGTTTCGATGTCGGTCCAGGGACCGGCGAGCCCGGTCTCGCCCTGGGTGTAGAGCACTGCGCTCACGAGCGTGCACAGCTCGAGCAGTGCCGGAGCCGAGGTCTGCTCGGTCCCTTCGACGAGCGTCTTCACGGCTTGTGCTACTTTGGCAAACACCGGGGCCTTGGCACCGGCCTGTTCGAGCGCAGGGATGAGCTTCTTGAGCCGGAAGTCATCGCCGGCCGTGACACTGCCGGCGATCGCCAGCCTGCGCATCTCGTCATACACTTGAGTGAGAACCGCGATGCTCATTGTCGTTGTTCCGTTCGCCGCAATATGTGATCACCGTTGTCACGCCGTAGCGAGAATCGTTTACAGCGTCAATCGGACGATGGCGGCCGGTGTCACGATGCTGAGCGGCTTGATCTGGAGCTTGCGAGTGTCGAGATCGTGCCGGAACCGGACGACCAGGGTCTGGTTACTCAAATACTCGGGCGGCAGCAGGGAGAACAAGTGGCAGCTTGGCGGCTCTTCGGTCAAGCCGGCGTCGGTCATGACGAGCCGGTTGCGCTTGGCGTCTTCGACCGCGAGTGAGCCGTCAACGCGACCGATCTGCTTGAAGTTGAGGGCAAAGATCGGCTGCTTGTCGGCGAGAGGTCCCTTCAAGTGGGTCTTCACGTCCTTCACGACCGCGGCGAAGTCGTGGTGTCCGTGGCTGCGAATCTTCTCGAAGTCTTGCCGCGCGATCGGTCGGGAAGTCATCGATTCCCAGCGGATGCGGGGGTTGACGTCGCCCGGATAGATGCACAGCTCTTTCACCTGTGCGACCTGGAAGAAGCTGTCGTCGCTCTTGATGAACTTGGCGGCCTTGTAAGGGCGAAAGATCTGTGTGAGCCGGGTGCGCCCGTCGTTCAGGCTCATCCACACGCCCGTGTCGACGAACTCGCGCCGGGCCTGGTCGTCGTGGGAATTGAAGGCGAGCTGGACCAGGTCCACGTCGGTCTCGATCAGTCCGGCATCTTTCAGCTCGCGGAGCTGCCAGGCGTGCCCCAGCCAGGCGGCGATGGCGGTGTCGGTCTCGGGCTTGAGCTCGGGATCTTCCAGTCTGCGCTCGCAAGTAGCTCCGGCCGTGCTTGACCAGGGCGTGCAGTCGTCCGAGCTGGTCGAGGCCCTCGCTGAAGACCAGCTCGCGGTCTACGGTCTGGCGGGGACCGGCGAACCGGCCGTCGTCGCCGGCGAAGAGTTTTGTGTAAGCATGAAGCGCGGCCTGCGCGCCGGGAGATAGGCGTTGCCCAACTGCTTGGCCTGTTCTTCGATCTCGGCGGCCGTCTTGGCGTTCATGTTGCCGATGCCGAGTCGAACGAGGTCGCACGTGAGTTTTTCGAGGAGGTCGATGCCATGCAGTTGGGCCTGAATCTTCTTGGCGAGTGCCCCCTTGTCGACTTTCTTCGGCTTTTCGGCTTCTTCGACTTTCTTCTCGGCGCGGGCCTGGAGCTTCTCGCGCTTGGCCTGGAGATCGTCCGGGACCTCGGACTTTGTGAACGTCTTTCCCTGCACGTAGGCGTACATCAAGCCCAGGCAATGCTTGCACGGAAACTGGCGACTGGGGCAACTGCAACGGTGCGTGGGGGCCTCGGGCCGCAGGAAGTCGCAAGAGCAACGGTACGGCTCCTTGCCGCTCCCCTGGCACTCGCCGAAGATGATGGTTTCGTCTTCGGAGATATGGAGCTTCCCAAAGTTGTTTTTGAGGACCAATCCTCGTCCGTTCTTGGCGGCTTCCGGATTCGGGGCGGCGGAATCCACCGAAGCGAGATCGAGCGAGATCATCAGAGGGGTGCCTCAACGACGCACGGAATTCGACGAAGACGTGGGGCAGCCCGGATTATCACGATGGACCTGCCTCGGTTCAAGGGAGTACAGCGGTCCCGGCGGAGGCAGCGAAATCTCGCAATGTGAATCAGAAGTCTTCTGGGCGGTGAAGTCCGCCCCAACGAGCGCAAGAGACGGTCATGGCGATCGCCAAGAGTAGAACATGGTGGGCACTCGGCTGCGCGGTTCCGCTCTTGGTCTGCCTCACCGTCTGGAGCTGCCTTTTCGTCTACATTTCCGTAGTACATTGGCGACTTATGCCTTGGTACCGGTCCGTGGAGGATCGAATCCTGACCCTGGCCGAAAGGCGGCCAGATGGGATTTCCGACGCCGAATGGGCGGGCTGCATCCTTCATACGTGGAATCTTCACGGGAATCACGGCCCGGGGTTCGAATCATCCCAAAGGGAGAGATTCCTCGCGGAGTTCGACATGCGATTGAGGGGGCACGTGGATCTCAGCACGATCGACTGGATCTGGGACGAGTATTCCGCCCACTCGAAGGGCGGAGCCCACTACTCGCAGTTTTATCGCCCGACCAGTGCCAAGGTGCGCCGCGAGTTTGTCGAGGGGAAGCCGGGCCAGTTCGAGTTACAAGACTTGCTTCTTATGTTGAGCGAACGGAGAGCCCGTCGGCTCGGTCACGCCCGTTTGGACCGGTTCTGAACGGCCAGCCGTTTCCGGCCGCGTGCTCTGACGCGAGCCGTGGTTTCCTCGTTGAACGGCCGCGTTTGGCCACGGTCGGCCTGTTCCAGAGCGATCGCCATTTCCTTGCGAAGCTCGGCCAGTTTGCTGTGTTGCAGCTCGTCGCGTTCCTTCATCAGCCGAAGTCCGTCGCGGATGACCTCACTCGCCGAGTGGTATAAGCCGCTCTCGACCTTCTGCGTCGCCTAGTGCTCAAGCTCTTTGGTGAGCGAAATATTCATGCCGCAAGCCTCCTTTTTGGGTGCGCTCCAGTCTGGCACGGAATAACAAAATTTACCAGTTTTTGTTATCGATCGGCTCGAGACTGGCTGCAAGAACATCAGATCAGCGGATGATCGTCAGCTTCGGCAAGGCCTGCTTTAGCTCCTTCGCTCCAGCGTCGGAGACTTGGGTGCGGATGAGATCGAGTTCCGAGAGTTGGGTCAGCCCCTTCAGATGTGCCAACCCAATGTCGCTGACCTCAGTGTCGGAGAGGTCGAGCCGCCAGAGTTTGTTCAGCCCCTTCAGATGCGCCAGCCCGGCATCGGAGATTTGAGTGTTGGAGAGGTCGAGCAGCCAGAGCTTGTTCATGCCCTCGAGGCAAGCCAGCCCAGGATCGGAGACCAGCGTATCGCTGAGGTCCAAGTACGAGAGTTTGGTCAGCGCAGTCAGATGGACAAGGCCAAGGTCGGTGATCTGATTGGCGCTGAGTACGAGGTTTGTGAGTTTGGTAAGACCCTTCAGATGCGCCAGTCCAGCGTCGGTAACCTCGGTGCCGCCGAGGTCCAGGACGCGCAGCTTGGTTAGCCCATTCAGGTGCGCGAGCCCAGCGTCGGAGACCTCAGTACCGGCGATGTTGAGGGAGAACAAGTCGGTCAGCCGCTTAAAATGCGCTAGCTCGCCGTTGTTAACGGACGAATCCGAGAGACTCAGTTCGTGAAGTCGGGCGAGACACGGAATCCTTTCGATTGCTGCATGGGTGGTCGCAGTCGAACAACAGTCGAGCTCGACTGTGGTGACGTGACCGAAGTAGTCGACCCCGATGAGATCCACCAGCCACCTCGGCGCCCATGGTTCCCCTACTCGAATACTGTTTCCATTGATCCACTCCCAATCATAAGAGACGCTGCCATCGCCCTTCTCAATCGCCGTCACCGCATCCCGCTGGATTCGCGCTCCCCGGACGAGCCAACCCAGCCCTGCGCCGATCACTAGCACCAGAACAATCAGGCCCCGCACGCTCAAGCGGAGGTGTCTTCGCCACGAAGGCGCGACGTGTCCAGGCAGCATGGTGGCCGCTCTCTCGGATTCGGGACCGTTTGGAGGTGATCCACTCCTTCCCATCAAATCATACCAGGAGCCCATTCCATCCGCGCGGACAACGAAAATCCTGCCGGCTCGCCTGGACGATCGCATTTCATTTCTCGCTCGACTGGAATGGGGCAAAAGAATGAATTCCGTTCTACGACGGGGAGAAAGCGCGCCACGCCATCGCGATGAACGCGCAGGATCTTGTGCGAACATTTCTGTCTAGCGTTGCCGCTCTGAGGAATTCATACTGCACCTCGGTCGGAGAGTCTCACGAGCCGCCCTTTTCCCGGGGAGATCTCTTGATGAAGCGCGCCATGCCGATTTCGCCTTCCGTCGCCGTTACGCTGCTTCTCTTGGTTTCGGCCGGCTTCGGGATTGCTGCCACAGATGGCGATCAGCCCGACGTCCTCTACACCCCGAACACAATCCGCATCCAATCGCTGGAAGAACCTGCCAAAGGAGAATGGGTCGTCATGCCTGGCTTCAGCGAGCTGGGCTCGCCGACCTTCTCGCGGGACGGCCGATGGATCGCGTTCGACGCCTACAAGCTGGGGTTCAATAACTCCAGGGCGGAGTGCTGGATCGCCCGCCGAGATGGCAGGGACCTGAAGCGGTTGGCGTTCGGCGCGACACCCCGGTTTTCGCCCGACGGCAAGCGACTCCTGTTCGTGCGCGAGCGAGTCAACGACCCGGCGCGTGAAGCGGGGGTCTATTCGATCAACCGGGACGGTTCGGGCGAGAAGAGAATCGGTCCGGGACGGTGGCCGGACTGGTCGCCCGACGGGAACCAGATCGTCTTCTCGCTGGGCGGTGATGAGAGAGGCGGCGCAAGGATCGGTGCCACGATCCATATCGCCAAGGCGGACGGGTCGGACCGTCGCGAAGTCGTCGAAGGCGACTGCCCGACCTGGTCGCCGGACGGGACCAAGATCGCGTACTGTTACTGTGCGCCGCAACAGCCGCCGATGATCCGGGTCTACGACCTGGAAGAAAATGTGGAGACGCCCCTGGGGGTCGGCTGGTATCGCGGTAACTGGATGCCCGACAGCAGAACGGTCGTCACCAATGGTCTGGACGCTCGACGGTCGGTGATGGTCCGCCTGTCGCTCAGCACCCCGAGGAAGGTGGTCGAGCAGTCCACGGACTACGAAGACCCGTTCTCCCCATCCATCTCCTGGGACGGCAAGGAAATCGTGTTCATCGCCAGGAGACCCAAGGCGAAATCGCGCTGAGAGCCGTATCAGGACCAGACGACGTGGCGCTTTTGAGCGGGCGTCTGAGTTGCGATCGTCAACCGGAGTGACATCCCCATGCCCGAGCCGCCCGGCGAGCTGCCCGAGATCAGTGTCGTCGTCCCGCTCTTTAACGAAGAGGAGAGCGTCAATGAGCTGCATCGCCGCCTTGATCTGGCGCTCAGGTCCCTGGCGACGTCGTACGAGATCGTCTTTGTCAACGATGGCAGCCGAGACGCGACCGCCGCGCTGATCGACGATCTCCGAGAGTTGGACCCGCACCTGGCGGTCGTCGACCTGAGTCGCAATTTCGGGCACCAAGCCGCGGTCTCGGCCGGGGTTGATCATGCTCGCGGGCAGGCCGTGATGGTGCTGGACGGCGATTTGCAGGACCCGCCCGAGGTGATTCCCCAGTTCGTGGAGCGCTGGCGCGAAGGCTACCACGTCGTCTATGCCGTCCGCCGGCACCGCAAGGAGGGCCCGCTCAAGCGGCTGGGCTACCATGGTTTCTATCGAATCCTGAACGCGATCAGCGACCTGGAGATCCCGCTCGACAGCGGCGATTTCTGCCTGATGGACCGACAGGTGGTCGACGTGCTCAAGCAACTGCCCGAGACGATGCGGTTCGTGCGCGGTCTGCGTTCCTTCGCGGGTTTCCGCCAGGTCGGGCTGGCCTACGAGCGGGAGGCCCGGCAGGCCGGCCAGGCCAAGTACACGTTCCGCTCCCTCGCCGGCCTGGCCGTCGATGGCCTGATCAGCTTCAGCAGTTATCCGCTCCGCGCGGTGACCTACCTCGGGTTCGGCACCATTGGTATCGCCATCGCTCTCTTGTTCTGGGTCCTGTGGGACGCCTTTTACAAACGATCCGCGCCTCAGGGCTGGGCCAGCACCGTCGTTGTGGTCCTGTTCATGGGCTCGATCCAGCTCATCAGTCTGGGAATCATCGGCGAGTACATCCGCCTGATCTTCCTGGAGGCGAAGCGGCGACCCACCTACATCGTCGGCGAGTACAAGGAGCCGCGCCACACCGACGGCGAGGCGCGTGCACGCTGCCGCTCATCTGGTCCAGCGCAAACCGATTGAGAGAACGACTCGCAGAGCCATCAAGCGGCGGCGACCTGCGAGTGCTCTTCTTGATGTTGACGTGGCGAGGCGGCATTCCAGAGGTCGGTGAGGCTCTGTTCGCAGGAGATATCGGGGTGCCAGCCGGTCTGCGCGACGATGCGGTCGATCCCGGCGCGGGAGTCGGCGGGCCCGCGGGTCTTGAGCAGTGAAGCGTCGACCTTCACACGGACTGTCCGGCGGCTCAAGCGGATCAGGGTGTCGAGCGCGTCGCCGACCCGATGCGATCTCCCGGTTCCGACGTGGTAGACCTCCCTGGGTGCGCTGCGGAGCGCCACGGCGATCATCGCTTTGGCGACGTCGCGCACGTCGATGAAGTCGCGACAGGCGTCCAGGTCGCCCACTGTGAGTTCGAGCGGATCGGGCCCCGGCTCGGCCAGCCGGCTCGCAAATCGTCCCAGAGCCTGGGACTGGGGTGTTCCCGGACCAATGGGATTGAACACGCGAGCGACCATCACGTCGAGAGGTGCGCGCTCGGAGAGACCGCCGACCGTGGCCAGCCACTTGCTCCGGCCGTAGGCAGTGACGGGATCACAGGGATAGGATTCGTTCACAGGCAACCGGGACGCGTCAACCGGCCCAAGCTCGGCCGCCGAGCCCGAAAGCACGACGCGCGCCGGTTTTCCCAGAGTGCGTAGAGCCCGCAAGAGGCCGAGCGTCGCCCAGAAATTGGCCCGGTAGAGTTCTTCGTCGGGTGCCGGGGGGGTTCGCCCGGCCGTGTGGATCACGAAGTCCGGGGCGACACGGGCGATGGCCGGGCCGAGCTGGTCCGCCTCGTTCAGGTCGGCCGCGACGAACTCCGACTCGGGGCAATCGTCCGGCCGCCGGCGACCGAGCACGAAGACCCTGTCCCGGGAGAAAGACAGATCGCCCGGACACCCCTTGAGCATGCTGAGGACGTGCCGTCCCACAAAGCCGGTCGCACCGGTGATCAGCCAGACAGCCATGCCTCGCTCCGAAACAGCAGACACGAAACCTTGCACTCACACCGTCCCTACAAACTTGAGCGTAGACCGGCGACACGCGATCCGTGATGTGGTGTCCCCCGGTCGGCTCGGTGTTTACTCCCGGAAACATTCCGTCGCTTCGTGTTTGGCCAAGGCAACGTTCTCTCGGATCGACAGCGCGCGGAGGGCCACCCGGAAGACGCTGTCGGGTGACAGCTCGCGCATACAACGATGATGGCCTTCGGGGCAGATCGGCCGCTGGCACGGCCCACAGGGAACGGGCTGCACCAAGTGCCATGCGTGGGGATGATAGGTTCGAGTCCACGCGACATGGGTTGGCCCGAACAGGGTGATCACCGGGGTATTGAACGCGGCCGCGAAGTGGCGCGGGCCGGAATCGGTCGTGATCAGGAGGGCCGACCGCCGCACGCAGGCCTTGGTGAGGCCCACGCCCAGCGGCTGAGCGGCCAGGCTGACCACGCAGGGATGGCCGGCGGCCTGGGTGATCTCTTGCGCGGCCGAGCGTTCGTCGGGCCCGCACAGCACCAGGACCGGGACGCCGGCCTCGCCCGCCAAGCGGCGAGCCAGGCCGGCGAAATGCTCGACAGGCCAGTTCTTGGACGGGCCGAATGCTCCACCGGTGTTCAAGGAGACGACCCGATCGTTCGCCGGGAGTCCGAGGTCCGACCAGGCCTGGTCGGCGGCGATCTCGTCGTCCGTCGTCGTCGCCAGCTCGGTCCGGACCGAGTCCACCGGACAGCCGAGGTGCCGCACCAGCTTGAGGTAAGACTCCACGATCGGAGTCGGAACCCTGCGCCCCGATCCGTCGCGTACAGCATGAAGCCTGTCGGTGAGCATGACGCCTCGGCCGTACCGGGCATAGCCGATCCGGCGGGGGATGCCCGCCAGCAAGGCCATCCATGCCGAGCGAATCGAGTTGGGCATGAGGACCGCCAGGTCGAACCGTCCGCGGCGCAGGCGATCGAGCACGGCGGGGGTCCGATGCTGTCGATCGGCTGCCCCGGGATCGAGCAGATACACCTGATCGAAGAAGCTGGTGCCCTCGAGCGTGGGGGCGACCCGCGGCTTGATCACTCCGGTGATGACGGCATCCGGGAACCCCCGGCGCAGGGCGCGGAGGGCCGGCGTCGCCATGACGGTATCGCCAATCAGGTTCGGACAGAACACGACGATCTTCTTCATCAAAGGCAGCCGTTCCTCTGGCCGGCGGGCTCGCCCGCGGGGCCGCTGGCAGCGCGGGACTGCGCGATCCGATCCTGGACCGCCGCATGAAGGAGAGGGATCATGATCTCGTGGTGACCGGTGAGTGCAATGCCCTGGGAGCCCGGGCGGTCCAGGACGTTGGTCAGGCCGCGGTATTTCTGGTCGAAGTCGAGGTTGGCGGTGGTGAGGCCGTCCAGGGAATGCCCGAGGTTGCGGGCGATCGACACCGCCTTCAGGAAGACTTCGGGCATGACGACGGCGCTGCCCAGGTTGAGCCAGACACCGTCCTTCATCTGGGCGACCAGGGAACAGAGAGTGCGAAAGTCAGCGAGCGTGGCCTGGCCCAAGGCGGCCCCATCGAGCTCCGGGGTCATGTGCACGATGTCGGTGCCGATGGCGACGTGAACCGTCAAGGGACGGTTCGCGCGCCGCGCGGCCGCGAGCAGCGAGTCCTTCAAGCCTGGCCCGCCATGCTCGATCACGACGTCGCCCAGGGCGGCTCCCAGGCCGATCGACTGGTCCCTGGCGCGAGCACGCCGCGGCGAAAAGCTTGGAGGTCTCACGAGCGAAGCCGAAATTGCCTGCCATCAAGCGGGCGCCGACGTCTTCGCTGGTCTTGCCGGCGATGGCCAGCTCGAGGTCGTGGATGGCCGCCGAGCCGTTCAGGGCCAGGCCACTCAACACGCCGCGGTCGATCCAGTCGATCAGGTAGGGGCCGCAGCCCGTCTTGACGACGTGCCCGCCCAGCGCGGCCACGACCGGGCGATCGAAATCGGACGCACGGACAATTGCATCGCGCAGCCGGTTGAGGTCGGCCGCCCCCAGGAGTTTGGGCAAGGAGGCGAGCCACGCCGAGAATGAGCAGCATGGATCGGGTGGACGACCCATGTCGGCCAGCGAGACCTTGCTCGGCCGCTCCAGGAGCGGTTCGAAGCAGAGCCGATCCAGGTTGAGCGGCGCCAGCCCGCGGTTGCCGGGCTGCGCCCTCGATTGATCTGGGCTCACAAGAAATCCTTTTCGAGCGGCTCCTGCCCTGGTCGAATGGGAAGAAGCCGGGCCAGGCTATCGTCCATGATCTCGCCGCCCGTCATGATCTCGAGCCCGATCCGGAGGGCTCGCAACGGGGCAGGCCCCAGCACGCTGGCGCGCAGCTTGACCAAATCTTTCTGAGTGGTCAAGACGAGATTGGCCCCGCGCTCGCGGGCCCACGTCTCCAGTGAGCCGACGTCGGACGCCGAGTACGGGTGATGATCGGGAAAGACGCGCAGGTCCAGGAGCTCGCCGCACAGCGGCAAGAGCGTGCGGCGGAAGCCTTCGGGGTTGCCGATTCCGCAGAATGCCGCGACGGACTTGCCCGCGATCTCCTCGAGGGCGGAGGAACGGCCCTCGCCATCGACCAGGTCGCGGGGTGAGTGCCGCGCCTCGACCCAGCGGACCGCGCCGGCGGCGCGCTCGGCGGCGTCACGAAAGGCGGCTCGAACCGGCTCGGCGACCAGGTCGGCGCGCGACAACACGACCACGCCCGCGCGCTTGAGCGAGCTCACCGGCTCGCGGAGCAGCCCGCGCGGGAAGAGACGCTCCATTCCAAATGGCTCGAGCGCATCGAGCAACACGATATCGAGGTCGCGCGCCAGCCGCCGATGCTGGAACGCGTCGTCCAGGACGATCAACTCGGCATTCAGCTCGTATTGAGCGATGTGCGCGAGCGCGACGCGATCGGGAGCTTGAAGATGGGGGACGTCGGGCAGGTTTTCCTCCAGAACACGACCTTCGTCGTTCAGCCCCTGCGACTGGCCGTAGCCGCGGCTCAGGACGACGACCCGCAGGCCGCGGCGCCGGTACCAGCGGGCGATCCACTCGACCATCGGGGTCTTGCCGGTGCCACCCAGGGTGAGGTTCCCCACCGAGACCACGGGCACGCCCGCCTGATGGCTGCGCAACAAGCCCAGGTCGTAGCCGAAATTGCGGCAAGAGACCGCCGCGCGATACGCCAGGGAAGCCGCGCCGAGGCCGCCCTTGGCGAGGGCAGCCCCCAGACCGTGGCTCTGGCCGCGGATCAGCCGGAGATATGCCGCTCGGTCGAGCCAGCTCAAGCAATCCGATCCATCACACGGATGATCGCCTGGGCCATCTCCAGCGTGCCGACCGAGGTCGGGTCGTCGCGACTGGGTTTCATGTCGTATGTCACGTCCTTGCCTTCCTCGATGACCCTGGCCACGGCCGTCTCGAGCCGGCGAGCGGCCCTGGTCTCGCCGAGGTGGTCGAGCATCAAGACCCCCGACAGGATGAGCGCGGTCGGGTTCATCTTGTACAGCCCCTTGTACTTGGGAGCCGAGCCGTGCGTCGCCTCGAAGACCGCGCCCGCCTCGCCGATATTGGCGCCGGGCGCGACGCCGAGCCCGCCGACCAGCCCGGCACACAAGTCAGAGATGATGTCGCCGTAGAGATTGGGCAGCACCAGCACATCGTACAGTTCGGGCTTTTGAACAAGTTGCATGCACATGTTATCAACAATACGATCTTCGAACTCGATATCGGGATATTGGCGGGCGACTTCGCGGCTGACCTCGAGAAAAAGGCCGTCGGTGAACTTGAGGATGTTGGCCTTGTGCACGGAAGTGACTTTCTTGCGGCCGTGTTTGCGGGCATATTCAAAGGCGTACTGGACGATCCGGCGGGTGCCGGTGATGGAGATCGCCTTGATGGTGATCCCGGAATCGGGCCGGATCGTCTTGCCGTTCAACCGCTTGATGTCGGCGATGATCTCGGCGGTCTCGGGCTTGCCTTGTTCGAATTCGCAGCCGAAGTAAAGGCTCTCGGTGTTTTCGCGGACGATCACCACGTCGACAGGGACATGCGAGAAGAAGGTTCGCACGCCGCGATAGATCTTGCAAGGGCGAACGCAGGCATAGAGGTCGAGGGCCTGGCGCAAGTAGACGTTGACCGAGCGGAAACCGGTGCCGACGGGGGTTGTAACGGGGGCTTTCAAGGCGACCTTGGTACGGCGGCACGACTCGAGCAAGCTATCGGGAATGGGAGTGCCGAGCCGGGCCATGACGTCGACGCCGGCTTCCTGCTCATCCCACCTGATCGAGACACCGGTGGCCTCGATGCACATCTTGGCGGCCTGGGCGAGCTCGGGCCCCACGCCATCGCCGAGGATCAACGTCACTTCATGGGCCATTGGTTCACGGACTCCCTTGGGTGAGACGCGGGTCGCTTGAGGGCGAGGCTGCGCCGAGGGAATTCCTCGCGCAGCTTTCGCTGGTTGCGAACGCCGCGGCAACTGGTATGTTAGGGATAGATCGAACTTGCCAGGCTAACGTGCCGCCGGGTGCTCCGTCAAGCAGACGGAAAGCCAGACGCGACCGCGGGTTGTCTCGGGCCAAAGGTCGTTGCGCTTCATGATCGACCCACCACTTCCCCCTCATCCTCTGGTGACGCACTGGGTGGAACGCCATCCCAACCCGACGAGCTTCGTGCTGCACATGATCGGAATCCCGCCAACCATCCTGGGCGTGCTGTTCGTGCCGATCTACGTCTGCCTTTTGTCGCTGCCGATTTTCCTCCTGGCGCTTGCGCTGTTCGTCGGCGGTTACCTGCTCCAGTTCGCGGGACATCTGCTCGAGGGGACGGATCCCGGCGAAATCATCTATCTCAAGCGCAAGCTGGGCCTTCCGTACATCGAGTTTCCTCCCGGGCGGGCCCGCCGGCCGGGAGCTGAGCCCGGGGCGACCCTCCGGAAATGAACGATCCGTAGGGGGGGGGCGCGGATACCAAAACCAACCCCCCAGCGAAACGCATTTCCGCCATCGCCAGACCGGCGCGATCGGCCGATGTGTCCGGTCCGGATGGCTCCTCCTCGGGAAGACGGGCCCGTCCGCTGTCCCGTTCCTCGCGACGCCAGGCCTCTCTCGCGGCAGGAATGCGCGAGCAAATGCATCAACGCATTGATCTGACGTATGTCGCGTCGAACGGGGCGCGAGAGGGGCGTTTATTTGATCCCTGGAGGCGGTGCGATGGCCAGTTCGGCGCCCTTGGATTTGAGGTGCCAGGTCAAGCCGGACGTGTGCGATCACGGGGTCGGGCGGTGAAATTTGGCCTAGGCTCCAAACGGGAAATCGATAAAATCCTCCTAATCGTTTCAAGTCGCACGTCACGAAGATCCGATCCAATCCGATGAGTCGCCGGGCAAGACGGCCCGACGGGTGTGCGCAGGGCCGCCCGGATGGCTGCACGCGAAGGTCTTGTCCGGTTTTAATGAGATCATGTCTCGTTCCGTCGTCGTGGGCCTGTCGGCCTGTGGAAAATCGTCCCCCGCGGGAGCCTGTCGGGGACAAGAAGAATGGCCGCGGTTAAAGAGCGGGGTCGTTCGGAATCAGTGAGCCAAGCCAGGGACGGCGCGGCGGACCCCATCGATTACACTTATCGTCACATGGCGATCTAAGTCAAGGATGGCTGGCCATGGGATTGAGCCTATGCAGGAACCGGCGGCTTCGGGCAGCAGTTGTTGCGGCCTGGTTGGTTGCCTCCGGCTGTCAAAAGCTTCCCTACATCGATCAATCCAAGCCGGTTCCTCATGACAATCTGGGGCGGATTGCGCTCGAGGACAAGGAAGTCAAGAAGGCCGATCTCTTGTCGAGCTCGATGCCGCTGCAATTTCCCAAGATCGCCAAGCCCAGGACGACCAACGACCCGGAGGCGCAGGAGATCTGGCCGATGTCGCTGCAGCAGGCGATCCAGATCGGCCTGGACAATTCGGAAATCGTTCGCGTGATCGCCTTCGGTGCTCAGGGCATCCCGATCGGCGGCTTCGAGCCGACCCCCTTGAACACGGGGGCCAGTGCGGGCGTTGCGAGCTCGCTGGGGGCAGGAACGCTGCAGTCGGTGTATGATCCGGCGATCTACGAGACCCAGATCGCGTCGGCTCTGTCGACGTTCGACACGGCGTTCACGACCAGTCTCTTGTGGGGTTCGAACACCCAGCCATATAACAACGGCGTGCAGGGCGGCTCGCTGAGCCTCACCGGGACGAAGTACCCGATCGTGTCGGTCAACGATTCGATGCAGTTCCAGATGGGGCTTTCGAAGCAGACCGAGACCGGTGCGACCCTGGGCGTGATCCACAACATTCAGTGGTCTTACCAGAACAGCTCGTTCCTGGTGTGGCCATCGGCGTATACAACGAACGTGCAGCTCCAGTTGACGCAGCCCTTATTGGGCAGCGCTCCCTTGCCGGGGCAGGCGGCGGGCAAGCCGGTGGGCCTGGAGGCCAACCGGGCGCCGATTGTGATCGCGCGGTTGAACGCCGACGCGGCGGTCTGGCGGTTCAAGGCCGAGGTGATGGCGCACTGTCGGTCGGTGGAACAGCAATACTGGAACCTGGCGCAGTCGCACGTGCAGCTCTGGGCGTCCGATCGGGCGGTCACGCTGGCCAAGGAGATCTTGAATCGCGAGGAGGTGGAGCTTGCCCTGGGTCGAGGGATCATCGCCGACGTCGCCGAGGCCGCCGAGCGTCTGGAGCGGTTCAACCTGGACCTGGTGACCAGGACCTCCGACGTCATCACGACCGAGCGGCAGTTGCGCAACATCCTGGGCCTGCCGCCGGCGGACAACCGCCGGATCATCCCGGTCACGCCGCCGACCGAGGCGCGGCTGGAGCCCGACTGGGATACCAGCCTCGCCCAGATGATCAACTTCCAGCCCGACATCGTCCAGCAGCAGCTTCTGGTTCGAGTCGCCGAGCTTCAGCTCTTGATCGCGCGTAATCAGTTGTTGCCGCAGTTGAGCATGAACGCGCTTTATCAGCTCAACGGCCTTGGTCAACAGCTCGACAGTGCCGAGGCCGTGATGACCGGCACGACGCTCAAGGCGCTCAACCCGGTGATCGCCAACATGCAGCGGGCCGCGGGCCTGAACTCCCAGCCGGGGAACTACAGCAATTTCGTGACCTGGCAGGTCGGCTTCACGTTCCAGGCGCCCCTGGGTATGCGGGCGCCCTGGCAAACACCCGGCAGGCGCAATATACCTTGTTACGGGCACGTGCCTATTTGCAGCAGGTCGTGCACCAGACGACGCATTCACTGGCTCGGTTCTTTCTCGAGATCGACGCGAACTACAAACAATTCAAAGCGGCTGCGCGGCTGCGGGCCGCGTCATTCCAGCGGCTCGAAGCCCAGCGGAACTTCCTGGAGTTTGGCAAGATTACTCTGGACCGCTACCTCGATGCCGTGAGCCAGTATGCCACGGCTGTGGCGAACGAGGCCCAGTACAAGACGACGTACAATATCTCGATCGTGGCGCTGGAGGAAGCCAAGGGGACATTGCTGGCGTACGACAATATCGCCGTTGCCGAGGGCCCGCATCCCCGCAAGGCGTACATCCAGGCTCGCGACATCCAGGGCGCGCATCGTCAGCACCACATCTCGCCCGACGGTGCGCAGATTCCGCCGAAGCCGGTCGGCCCGCTCAATCCGGATCCGGCTGAATCGAACCCGCCTCCGGGGGTGGAAGGCCGGCAGGTTGAACCGCCGCAGCCTGGTCCCGCCGGTCCGCTGGGGCCGCCGCCGGGCTCGTTCCCGCCATACACGCCGGCGACGCTTTTGCCTCGACTGTCACAGAATGGGGCTGCCCCGGGTGCCTCGCAACCGGCCGCCCGCGCGGCCACGGGAACCACCGGCGACGTGAAGCTGACCTCGGGTCGCCAGCCAGGCGATTCCGGTCGAAGCCAGGCGTCGCTCATCGACCCCACAGTGCCGGGCATGGGCGGGAATTCGGTCGCGGCGGCCCTGGGACGGAGCCGATCCTCCCCCGGACCCGCCGGCTCGACCCCGGCAGCACGGGCTCCGGCCGCGTCCAGCCGGGCCCCTGCGACCGCCGTGCCACCCAGGACGGATCGGCAAACCGCGCCGTCCTCCGGGCGCAGGGTCCAACCACCCCGGCGGCCAGCGCGGGCGCCGACGATCTGCCTCCCTTGCCGGTTTCCATCGATCTCCCGCCGCTGCCACCCAAGTGACGATGATTGGGTTTGGTTCCGCAACAACAAGCGTGTCGAAACCGTCGTTTCGGTGCGGTTACGACGCACTTTTCAACACCCCGGGGTCGCGGCTCTTGCCCGGACGGTCGTGCCCCGAGACCGATGTCGAATTTCGTCAACGTATGGGAAGTGGGCGGCGGCACGAATCGGGAGTCGCTCCGTAGAGTCAATTGACCGGACGGAATCGGCGCGGGCGAAAGGCGCGCCTTTTGCAACACGATTTCCGCGGCAGTCATGCCTGAGAACGCGAGGTATTGTTTTCTTGGGGGGCTGTGACCAGTTCGCGTCGATCGAGGAGCTGACTCTGATGGCGACGAAAATCCATTCCGAGAGTCCCACCATCTTGCTGCGCGTCAGCGATGGCACATTTCACACACATCGGTCGTTCAACGATTTTGGCCAGGCGATCAAGAGTGCCGAGGCCTATGCCGGAGCCGGCTTCAACGTGGCGATGATCTCGGCAACGGGCCGGTATTTGATGGGGTTTGAGCCGCGGACGCCGAGAGCGGCTGTCTAGATTCGGCCACGTGCGCCAGGGCTGTTCGCCGTTCGAAAACCGGGCAAAAACGGGCCTGGAACGGGAAAAAAGGCGAAAAACCGAGCAAAAATCAGTGTTTTGCCCTGATTTTGCGGGATGTTTTCGGCATAATCGTCGGGTACGAACCCGGGGAGCCCTACTGAATGCCCTCGGTGTGAGGGCCCAAGTCGAGCCCGTTCGTATGGTTCGTTTCAGGCGAAACAGTGGAATTTGACAGGAGGGATGAGAGTCCATGGCCAAGAAAGCCGCAGCGAAGGCGGGGGGTCCCACGGCCACCGCGACAGGGAAGAAGTCCGTGACCAAGGCCGCGACGAAGGGCGAGGTGTACACCAAGCTGGCCTCGAAGAGCGGTCTGAGCAAGAAGCAGGTCTCGACCGTGTTCGAGGCGTTGATCGAGATGATCGGCAACGAGCTGGGCAAGAAGGGGCCCGGCTTGTTCCAGATCCCTGGCCTGCTCAAGCTGAAGGTCGTGCGCAAAGAGGCAACCAAGGCCAAGCAGGGGATCAACCCGTTCACCAAGCAGCCGATGATGTACAAGGCCAAGCCGGCGCGCAACGTCGTGAAGGCGCTGCCGCTCAAGTCGCTCAAGGAAATGGTCTGATTCGTCCTGCCCTCGCGCCGGTGTTACGGCCCCGGCTTTCCCTGGCGAGGATTGAAACGACCCGCGCCGGCCGGCCCGCGTTCCGGGCCGCGACCGGCGCGTGCTTTTTGTTGGCTCTCGCTCCAGCGAAAGGTCGTGCTTTCGCGTGGCGAACGACCAGACCAGCCGGCGAACCAGGGTCCAATGTCGCCACTGGCCCGGCCAGAGGCGGTGCTGGCGCGGCGCGAAGGCCGGCAAAAACGCGCGAAGCGGCGTTGAGCCGGCCATCACCGGGCTGTTTCCTGCCCCGAGCGATACCAGGCGACGTAGCGCCGCAACCCTTCGGCAAATGGGGTTTGGGGCACGTATCCGAGCTCATCCCGAGCGCGGTCGATGGACGCATAAGTCTGGCGGACATCGCCCTTCTGTTCCGGCAGCGGATGAATGACGGCGGGTTTCTCGAGCGCTGCGGCGATCGCCTCGATCATCTCCAAAAGCGGGATGGGCGCGGAATTGCCCAGGTTATAGAGATGGTGCGCGGTGCACCGGGAAATCGCACGAACGACTCCGTCGACGATGTCGTCGACGTAGGTATAATCGCGCCGGCTGGCGCCGAAGCCGAACATGGGTACCGGCAGGCCCTGGTCGATCAGTCGCGTGAATTTGGCGATAGCCAGGTCAGGACGGTTGCGGGGGCCATAGGCGGTGAAGAATCGCAAGCCCGTCACGGGAAGGCCGTGCAAGTGATGAAAAGTGTGGGCCATGAGCTCGCAGGCCTTCTTGGTGGCAGCATAGGGGCTGACGGGGAGGTCGACCGGGTCGGATTCGCGAAACGGCCCGTCGGCCCTGTCGCCGTAGACGCTGGAGCTGGAGGCATAGATGAACCGGGGGCGGGGCTCCAAGCGGCTTGCGGCTTCGAGCCAGGCGACGGTCCCGAGCACATTGACGCCGGCGTAGAGTAACGGGTCGGCGATGCTGGGCCGAACGCCCGCGCGCGCGGCCAGGTGGACAATGACTTCGGGACGGAATTCGCCAACGAGCGCAAGGGCGGCGGCGGAGTCCCTGATATCGAGCTCGACGAGACGGAATCGCGGGCTGCGGTTCGCCAGGGCGAGGTTGGATTCCTTGGCCGAGCGGCTGTAGAAATCGTCGAAGTTATCCACGACGACGACCTCATCGCCCTCGCGGAGCAGGCGTTCGACCACATGCGAGCCGATAAAGCCGGCGCCGCCGGTGACGATGGCTTTCATTGGTCGATCATTCCACGGTCAGCTCCCAGTGGAATGCGGCGGTCTTGCCGTCGATCAAGAGTGCGGCGCCCTCGGCGTTCTTGAGGGGCTCGAGTGCGGCCGGTCCGAGCCGCTTTCCATCGTTGTCGAGGACATAGCCCCGGATTGTCCCCTTTTGCCGCCAGACGACGCGGGCGACGACGGGCTCCTGGAGGAACGGAGGCCTTCCCTGGTCGGCGATTTCGCGCTTCCACCCGCTGACCCAGCGGAATCCGGTTGGCTCGACCCGGGCGATGGCCGAGACGAGCAAGCGTTTCGAGGTGGCGATCGGCTGATCGCTGATCGAGGTGGCGACGAGGACGGCGAACGGGTTGTCGGTCGAAAACTCGAGAGTCGGAAAGGCCGCCGTGTCGCCGCCCGACCAGCCGGCCAGGCCCTGGGTGAACCGGGTGTCGATCACCAGGCGGCCGAGAGTTTGGCTCCCGGCCGATGCGCCTCGACTGCGACGGGTCAGGGCGGCGGCCTTGGCGGTCGAGCCGCGGAGAAAGAGCGACGCCGCGTGGGGCCAGAGCGCAAAGACATGCGGGCTGGCGTTGGCGACTTCGGGAATCTGAAAGATGTCTTCGTCGCCGGCGGTACCAGCGGGACCTTTGCCCCACTCGCGCGGATAGAGGAAGATCCCGCGGCGGACGATGCCGTCCCAGTCGCCGGCCGAGGCCGTGCAGGCAGCGAGAAGCTGGTCGGCTGCCTCGAAAGGGTACGACCAGGCGCCGTAGGTCTGCTCGCACCACAAGCCAAGGACGTAGGGACGATCGGACCGCCGTTTGACGGCGGCCATGGCCGCGAGGCTTCCCTCCCGACGGCTCCACAGCAGCGAGTGCATCTCCGGGCTCGCCCAGATGAACGGACTCCAGTAAATCCGGTCGTCGATCAAGTCCAGTCCCGGCGCGGCCTGGGCGTCGCAGAACTCGGGCTCGCGACGCCAGTGGGCGACGCCGGCGATCGGCGCGCGAAGGCCTTCGGACCGGAGTTCATCGGCCATCTCACGCAAGTGGGTCGACTCGACCGACTCCCAGAACCGAGGTCCCGGCCCCATCCTTTTCTTCTCGGCAAGCTGGCGCAGAGTTTTGACGTAGGCCGGGGGCAGGGACTCGGGTTTGTTGTCGAACAGGTCGAAGAGGGTTGTCTCGCCCAGGAGGGTCACCCAGGCGAGCGACGGCTCCTGGTGGAGGGGCAGCTTCGTTTCCGGGTTGACGTGGCCCAGCAGGGTGCGGGCTGCGTCGAGCTCGAGCTTGGCGAGTGTCGGGTCATAGAGGGCGGCAGGCCCGCCGCCGTAGGGGAGCAGCCCCGGATAAGCCACGCCGTCTTCGTCTCGGAACCGTCGCTTGCTCTGAAGCTCGAGTGCCACGTAGATGCCGCGCTTCTTGAGCGCGGCGATCAGATGATCGAGCCGGGCCAGGGCCACCGGATCGAAGTCGCGGGTATCCTCGCGGGTGTCGTCGAACAAGCTGAGATCGGGCCCGAGGGCGGTGTCGAGATCGGCCAGCCGCACGAGATTGATGCCCGATCGCGCCAGGCGGTCGGCAAGCTGGTCGGCCTGCTCAGCGTCGAGAAAGGCTGCGGGAGGGAGCAAGGAAACGCCGAAGAATCGGGCGCGGCCTCCCTGTTTGAAGACGAGGTGGCCGTCGCTGGTGGTGACGTTGCCGCGCTGGCCCGCCGGTGCCGGCACGAGGAACGAAACGTCGAGCGCACTCTGGGGGACGATGGCGTGCGATATCGGGACGGGCAGCCATTGATCGGTCTCATCGGAGATCTGAAACGGCGTCCAGGGCCCAGCGGCCGGGTCGCCCAAACCGGTCACCTCGATATCGTCGAACAGAATCGATCCGATCGCGTCCAGCTTGTCGAACTGAAGAATCGCCCGCCGCGCTCCGCGGGGAACGGGCACCCTGGCTGTCTCGACGTGCCAGGGAGACGTATCCGCCCACATGAGGAATCGATCGCCAATTTCATGGCCGAGCACCGGAATGCCACGGTCGTCGATGAAGAAAAACGCGGCACTCACGCCTCCGGCTCCGCGCAGCCCGGAGCAGCGAACCGAGACCGACACATCCAGCGATTCGAAGCGATCGACCTCGAGGGCCAAGCCGGTGAAGAGCTTGGACTTCGCGCGGTCGAGCTCGACGGCCGACCACGAATTGAACCCGGGAAAGACGCGGCGGGCACCTCGGTCGACCAGCCAGCCGTAGGGGCGGGGTCTCCCAGCTCGAAGCCGCCGTTGACGACGAGGTTGGTGGTGGGCTCGCCACCCAGCGGGACCAGCTCGACAGTCAGCCCGTCGATGTCGAGAATACCGGTGGCACCCATCAAGCCGACGGACATGATCGCGTCCCTGGTGCCCGGCGGCACGGCGATCTGCTTGACGACGCGGGTCCACTGATTGTGGACGGTGTGGGTCCAGGGACCGAGCGTGCCGCGACTCAACTGGCGGAGCTCCCCGCCGATGAAGTCGATGAGCATGCTGGGCTCGGACCCCTCACGCTGGCCATACTGGATATTGCTCAGTTTGACCCAGAGCCCAAGCCGGACCGCCGAGGTCTTGCGGCCGTCGATGCCGAAAGCGCGGCTGAGCCGGGCCGGCCGGCCCGGCTGCTTGCACTCAAGCCGGACGAAGTGGGGACCGACCTTGCCCCCCGCATCCATCCATTTGGCGTCACGCGCGTTGTACCAGCCGTCCGGAACTCCGTCGTGATTGTCGTCGAGCTCCATTTCGTCAAGCGCGGGCGGCCCGGTGCGCTCGATCAGCTCCTCCTGCGCGGAACACGACGTGGTCCCCGCGCCGCAGACCCCAGCGACGATGACAAGTGCCGCGATGACCGGCACGAGAGAATCTGCCCACCTCAAAGCGACACCTCCTCGGCGTTCGCTCCCCACGGAATCTGGCCGTTTGGACGCCGAAACCGGCCTCACGGCTTGGGGGCTTCTTTCTTGGGATCATCCCCCTCGGCGGCTTCGGGCGCCCGCTTGCCGCGGGCAGCCTCCCGGAGGGCCCGGCCGGTCATCGGCACAAATAATGTCGGCTTGAGCTCGCGGTCGATCCGTTTGCCGTCTTTCTTGATCACGAGATGGACGATTTGGTGAAAGCGATCGCCCAGCGGAATCACCATCTTTCCCCCTTCCTTGAGCTGATCAAACAGGGGCTGGGGGATCTTCTGCGGAGCACACGTGACGATGATTGCGTCGAACGGGGCCGCGTCGGGCCAGCCCTCGTATCCGTCGCCGACCTTCGTGTGGATGTTCTTGTACCCAAGCTCCTTGTGGACCTGGGTGGCGCGCTTGGAAAGAGGCTCGTGGATCTCGACGGAGTAGACCTCCTTGACGAGCTGCGACAGGATCGCCGACTGGTAGCCCGAGCCCGTGCCGACCTCGTAGACCTTGTCGGTCGGCTTGGGGTCGAGCACTTCGGTCATGAACGCGACGTCGTAAGGGGGGGTGATCGTCTGGCCTTCACCGATCGGGATCGATTCATCGTCGTACGCCTGGCGCTGGATGTTGCGAGGAAGGAACCGATGGCGCGGGACGGTGCGAAATGCTTCGAGCACGCGCGGGTTCTTGATGCCGCGCTCCTCGAGATGCAGCTTGACCATCCGGTTTCGCCGCTGGGTGTAGATATCCTTCCCAGGAGCCGTGGCATTCTTGGCGGCGGCGTCCGTGGCGGCGGTGCTTTTCTCCTGTGCCCACGATCGAGGGATCGCGACCGTAGAGCCCGCGACCGAAACGACCAGAGCCGCTCGGACGAAGAGTCGCACGCGCATGACCACCCTCCCTGTCATGATGAAGACGCAGTTCATGGAGACCCCGGGTGAGCGGGGGATATCTCTTTCCTATCATACTACGAACGATCGCGGGAGTATGCTTAGTCCTTTGTCCCTGGCAAACCGTCGGTGCGGAAGAGGGCCCTTTCAGGTCCGTTCTCGGACCTCGGATTCCGGGTCTGGGATTTCGAGTTTCCGCTTGGGCCTTTGATCGCCACCCGGTATAATCTACCCGTGTCAATAGAGCGATCAGCGCTCAACTCAACGACGGCCGGTGGATCGGAGAAAAGCGGCTGATGCGGCCCGGGCCATGGTGTTTTCTCCTGGTGTGGGTTCTGGGCGGGACGACTCCGCAGCATCCCGCACCGCAGCGGGTGTCGGTGCGGGGGAAGGTGACGACCCTGGCGAAGGCCCTCGAGGCGCGGCATATTGAGTTGAAGGCCGACCCCGAACCGACCGAGAAGCAGGTGGTGATCGTGGGCGCAGACGGGGCGATCACCCCGCTCTTTTCCGATCAGGGCAGCCGGGCGCTCTTCCTCGACAGGCGGCTGCTTGATCGACAGGCGGTGATCCAGGGACGGCGGTTCGCGGGCGTACCGTATTTGCAGGTTGTGACGTTTCAGGTCGAGGAAGATGGCCGGTTGCAAACCCCTGAGTATTTCTGCGAAGTTTGTACGATCAGCGTTCCTTATCCCCAGATCTGCCCGTGCTGCCAGGGCCCGATGGAGCTGCGGATGAAGCCCTAGAACACGGATTTGAGTGAGGCTTGATGAACTTGGGACGGACCTGGGCTGATGTGGGCAAACGAGGCCGACATTCTGCGATGCGGGGTTCACGTCCGCGAAGTGGTGTGACAAGCGATGAGTTTGAGGGAAACTCCCGCTGAGGGCGGGGGCCCTTGCCCAGCGAAGGTGTGGTGACGATGTCGCCCTTAGATGGTGCCAATCTCTTGCTCGGCCTGGTGGCGGCGATTGCCGTACTGTCGACCTTGGGGGGGATGGCGTCGCTTTTCTGGGTCACGCGCCGCCGCCGGCACGACAACGGGTATCATCCCCCCGTGACGATTTTCAAGCCGCTCAAGGGGCTCGACGAAGAGCTCGAGCGGAATCTGCGCAGCTTCTTCCTGCTCGATTACCCGTGTTACCAGCTCTTGTTCTGTGTGGCCGACTCGGATGATCCGGCGATCGAGATCGTGCAGAAGCTGGAGCGCGAGTTTCCGGGGCACGATTCGAAGCTGATCGTCGGCTGTGCGACGTTCGGCCTGAATCCCAAGGTCGAGAGCCTGGCGGCGATGGACCGGCATCGCAAGCACGAGGTGATCTTGATCAGTGATTCGAACGTGCGTGCGCGGCCGTCGTACTTGCGGGAGACGGTGTGTTATCTCACCGAGCCGGGTGTCGGGCTGGTGAGCAACCTGTTCACCGGGGTGAGCGAGTCTCGAACGGGCGCGGCGATGGAGAACCTGGCGCTGAACGGATTCGTCGCTGCGGGAGTGGCCGCGGCCGCGGTGTGCCGCACGACCTGCGTTGTGGGCAAGTCGATGCTGATGCCGGCTGACGTGCTGGCGGCGATCGGCGGGTTTGCGGCGGTGCGCAACATGCTGGCGGAAGATCAAGTGATCGGTCTGCGCGTCCGGCAGGCCGGCTACGCGATTCGCCTGAGCCATCACGTCGTCGAGAACGTCAACAAGCGCAGGAGCCTCCGGTGGTTCCTCAACCGGCACTCGCGCTGGTACAAGATCCGTCGCCGGCTTGCTCTGCCGGTGTTCCTGGCCGAGCCCGCGGCGAACCTGGCGACGATCGGATTGGTCTGGGGGTTTTCCGGCGATTCCGGGCTGGCCTGGGGCGGGCTGGTTTTTCTGGTGGGCCTGGGAATCGTGCGCGATGCCGTCCAGGCGCGGTGGCTGCGCGGCTCGTTTCCCAAGCTGCGGCACCTGATCTTGAGCCCGGTGAAGGACATCTTGCTGTTACCGGTCTGGCTGAACGCGATCGTCAATCGCAGGGTCCTCTGGCGCGGCCATCGGTTCCTTGTCGGCCGGATGACCCGGCTGCGCCTGGCCCGAGTGCCGCGCGGGGTGCGCCGCCGGGTGCGCCGCGTTCGCAAACGGCGCAGGCAGAATCCCGGCAAGCGCGAGCTCGGATGACCGGCGTCGCCGCACTAAGCAGAAGGACACGCAATAGAGAGTCGTGGGAAACTTCGACCGGATGAACGATGCCAGCCCGGTGCGGGGGCACTGCGTCGCCACAGTCACAATCGGCTGACCTGGGCACGCGCGATCGTCCAAAGGACGTTGCGCGGAGTCGATCGGCCGCACACAAGCGCGTGACGACGGCCGTCGATCAGCGGCCGCGACGCGGCGTCGCGTCAACGGTCGGGGACGCGAATCGGCACCACTCCGTTCGAGCTATCGCGCGGGGCACCCGCCGAGGTTTGCCAGGTGGTGCACGCCCAAACGGGCGGCGACCTCTCGCAGCCGCTCTCGACTGGCTGCGAAGAATCGGCCCAGCAGCCGCCCGCCTTTGAGCTTCTCCAGCCGGGCCTGCCAGCCTTCCGCGCTCGTGCCCAGCCGAGCGAGAATTCCCGCCAGTTCGGTCGAAATCGCGCTCTTCCCCTCGCGAAACAAGCGCCCCGTGTAATCGACCAGTAGCAGATAGCTGCCCAGCGAGAGACCTTCCACCATACCTTCGCGCGACGAATCCAGCTTCCGCCGATCTTCGATCGGGCAGAGCCAGATGGCTTCCTCCAGCCCGACCGATGCGGTCGATCCGGCCACACTGCCTTGCTCGGCCGCTTTCAAATCGCTGGTTCGGCCCTGAGCCTTCACGTGCTCGACTCGCGTCGTGACCGACGTATGCGGGCTCTCCTCCGGAACCTCCACGATTCCCGCCGCCACCGGGTTCAGATCAATATATGCACATGTCGCCAGCAGCGATTTCTCATCGAGGACCGCAACGCTCTTGTAGCGTTGTTCGAAAAACGCTCCCCGGACTTTGTCCTGCCTGTTCGCAAGTCGCGACAACGGCTCCTTCAAGGATTTCATGAACCAGCTCAGGCTCTGCAACCGCCCGCGGATCTTCGCCACCCATTCCGCGTCCTTGAGCCGCGACTGAACCCAGTCGTTGGATACCGGCAATGTCTGCCGCGACTTGTCGCGGGGCGGAAAGAGCCGTCCCCACCGCCGGACGACTTCCTCATCCGACCACCCGTTCGTGGCTTCCGGGTCGAGGCGTACCAGAAGATGCAAGTGATTGTCCATTACCGAAAATCCGCCCACGGAGACGGCGAAGATTTCGGCAAGTTCCTTCACGCGATTTTCGATCCATTCTTTGCGGTTCAAGGGTCCTTCGCCGAGCAAGAACGCACGGCGAACGCAGCGAGTGATGCAGTGATACCAACGGGTTACGGCTGTATCGACCAGTTGCGAACGCGCGACCGTCATGATCCAACCTCCGCGGGTGTTGTCTTCGCTGGACTACCGAACCTACCAAAACGGACGGCCCAATTCAAGACAGCATTGCGTGTCCTTTCCATTCGTGTCCTTTCCATTGGCGAGCAAGCCGCCGGTCGGTCGAGACCGTGCGCCCAACCGGACGGGGCTCACACGCCCAGATCAGTCCTCGAATGGCTCGCTGCTCCAGGAGATAGTAGCGCGGCAACCGGATTCCCAGCGCCGTCCCGGCACCAGCGGGAGTCCGCACTCCGGCCAGCACTTCGAGGACCAGAGCCGCGGCGCGTCTGGCTTCAGGGCCGATGTGCGGGGCTTCGGGACAATCCGCCGTCAGTTGCCGCCGGCAGGTGCCTCGCGATCGCTGCGCCGCGGGTTCCTTTTGTCGAGACGCCGGGCCGTGCGGCCGGGCCGAGGCAGGGTTCGCCATCATGGGTTGCCTCCTTCCTCGTTCGCTGTCTCGTCCGGCATCGCTGGCGGCGGCCCTTGCGGCGGCAGCTCATCGTGCGTCTGTGCCGGCACATCGCCGAGCAGTCCGGCGGCCGGAGAGCCATCCGGGCAGATGGCCTTGGGCATCGCGGCTGAGTCCGCAACAGCGGCTGGCGGCACCAGATCCACTTCTTGTCGAACGCCCCCTTCGCGGGTCAGGAACACGCGCTCGCCTTCGGCATGCAGGCGGAAATTTTTGCCGCCCAGTTGGCCTGTCACGTAGAACGGGGGCTTGGGCAAGCCGTTGCGAGCCAGCTCCAGTGCGTTGGCGGCCACCCGATCTTTGAGGGCCAGCAGGACCTCGGGAGCCGCCCCGAAAAAGCGGTCCGCCGGCACCAGGCCGTCGATCCCGCTGTGGGTGCGCTGGAAGTTATACCAGTCGATGAAGTGGCCGATCCGCGCGAGCGTCGGCCAGATCGAGGAACACAGCCGTCTCCACGCACTCGCGCCAGAGCGTTCCCCAGAACCGCTCGATCTTGCCCAAGGTCTGAGGATGGCGCGGCGCGGCCACGATCTGGCGGATGCCGCGCCCTTTGAGCTCCTTCTGGAAAGCGCTCTCGCCCCGCCAGGTCACGTACTGAGCGCCATTGTCGGTGAGGATTTCCTCGGGGACTCCGTAGGCCGCGATGCCCGCACGGAGAACCTCCAGCACCAGGGCCGTCGACTGGCTGGCGTGCAGACCGAAGCTGACGATGAACCGACTGTGGTCGTCGAGGAAGGCAACCAGGTAGACCCGCCGGTTCTGCCGCTTGAGCACGAAGGTGAACAGGTCGGTTTGCCAGAGCTGGCTGGGCCTGGCCCGCTCGAAGAAGCGGACCTTGTCGGGATGAGGTCGTGTGGGGGTTTCCTGCAACTGGTAGCCCGCCTCATGAAGCACACGGGCGACCGCTGGCGGGCTGGCCGGCAGTGCCGGGCCGCGCACCAGCATCTGGCTGATTCGCTCGCATCCCCAGTCGGGATGCGCCTGCTTGAGCAAGAGGATGGTGCGTTTGGTCAGGTCGGGCAAGCGGCTTCCTTCGCGGGCGCCTCGAGGCCGTTCGAGCAAGCCGGCCGGTCCCTGGTGGGTGAACCGCTGTTTCCAGGCATAGAGCGTATGCTTGGAGACGCCCACCAATGTTGCGAAATCCTTGGCGGGCAAGCCGCTGCGCTGCCAGCAGTCGAGGATCATGAGTCGCTGCTGGGGATTGTACGCCGCCGGCTTCACCTCCTCGGGTCGAGCCAGCCGCCGGCCGCGTTGCGTGCGTCTTTTGCCGGTCGGCAGCCCGAGCCCTTGCCGCCTGAGCTCAGCGACCGGGTCGAACTGGGCCGGCGGGCTGTCGAATTCGTTGGTCGGAACCCCGGAGGGCTCGTCCGCCTCCACACCGAGGTCGTCCCGGGCAGGCGACTGCGGGGCGTCTCCAAACTCCGGAGCGGTCTCATCCCCACGATCGGGCAGGCCCGGCGGCTCGGGTGTACGTTCATCGGGATGGACCGTCTCGGCAATCGAGGCGTCCGCATTCTCCGATTTCGTGTCGATTGCTTCCGGAAATGTGATGAGGTCAATCTGGGAATCGACCGCGTCCGGTTCACCTTCCGCCGCCGGATCATTCTTTAAATCGGATGTCGGCCGGACCAATTCTTCAGGCGGCCGTTCGCCAGGCGCGCCTCGACCACTCCACCACCGATTCCACTCGTTCCACATTTGCTCCTCGCCTCTGCGGCATTGCCGCGGCTGGGAGGAGACGTCGATTGCTCCGGTCAATTCTCCCAATTACGCAGCAAGCATTTTGGTTGGGAGGACACGAGTTATCGGTCGAGCTACCGGTCAGCGTCGTCGTCGCGGTGACACCGGCCAGGTTGGAAGAAGAGGTCAGCTTGGCCGAGCCGCCGCCGCCGCCCACGATCACGCTGCCGTAAGGAACAGGGCAGAAATAACCTCCCGAAATCCTGCCGACCAAAGACCAACGTGTGGCAAGGTCTCCTGACCTTGTCACCGAGCTGACCGCAGGTTTGCGCCCCCGAGCTCGGGTGGAAGACCCGTGCCCGGCGCAAACAACTGCGAGGTCGAGCGGTGAGGGCGATGGTGCGACCTCTGATGTCGAGCCCATTGGGGGCTTTCTCCAATGGAGTGTCGACGTCTACCTGGGGCTCACGCCCCCAGGCTTTACGATTCCGCCCCGCTTCGGGGGCTTCAAAACAAATTCAACGCCCAGATCCACGAACTAGACCCCAACCAAGCGTGATTTAAAGTTCGCCTGGAGCGATTTTTGGAAAAAAGCTCGAAAACCTCGCAGGTTTTTGGAATAATGTAGCTGAAATCACATGATCACTATTCCAGAACAAGGAGGCTTTCGAGTGAGTGCTACTGTCCGAAAAAAGCGTGTGGCACGCAAGAAGAGAATCTTCCAAGAGGGTCGACGGCGAATCAAGAAACGGCTGGACAACTCGCCCGGCCCCGAGCGGTCTGTGCCTATGATGACCGCGACGAATATCCAGTACGAGTATGCCGATCGCGTCCGGGGCCTCAGTGCCGGCGGAATTGGAGCCATTCTGCTGCTGGCCCAGAAGATTGGACTGGTCAGGGACATCGACCGCAACCTTCACCTCCTCAAGCAGCATCGGCCGTACCACGAATCCGACCATGTCCTGAACATTGCCTTCAACAGCCTCGCCGGCGGAGAACGGATCGAGCACCTGGAGTTGCGGCGCAATGATGAGGTCTATCTCGACGCACTCGGGGCCACGCGGATTCCCGACCCAACGACGGCCGGGGATTTTTGCCGCCGCTTTTTCGAGACTGATGTCCTGAACCTTATGGACATTTTCAATGAGTCACGACTGCGAGTCTGGTCTTCTCAGCCGCCCGAGTTCTTCGAGGAGGCGGTCATCGAGGCCGATGGCAGCATCGTGCCCAGTGATGCCGAGTGCAAGGAAGGGATGGATTTCACCTACGACGGCCAATATGGCTACCATCCGCTCTTGGTCTCGCTGGCCAACACGGCTGAACCGTTGTTCCTGTTCAACCGGAGCGGCAATCGCCCCTCGCAGGAGCGGGCGGACATCTTCCTGGACAAGGCCGTCGCACTTTGCCGTCGAGCCGGCTTCCGCAAGATTCTGATGCGGGGGGACACCAAATTCGCCCAGACCAGGTATCTCGATCGGTGGGATGATGCGGGCGACATCCGCTTTATTTTCGGATACGCCGCGTCCGATGGCCTCAAGACGGAAGCCGATGGGCTGCCGGCCAATTCGTACCGGCTTCTCAGACGACCGCCACAGTACCGGATCAAGACCACGCCGCGCGAGAAGCCCGAGCGGTTCAAACCCGAGCTTGTCCGCGAGCGAGGGTACGAGAATATCCACCTGCTCGAGGAGATGGTCGCGGAGTTCGAATATCGGCCGACTGCGTGCAGAAAGAATTACCGAATGATCGTTCTTCGCAAGCGGGTGCAGGTCGACAAGGGGCAGATGCGACTGTTCGAAGAATATCGCTACTTCTTTTACATCACCAATGATCGCGAGATGACCGCGGAGGAGATCGTCTTCTCGGCGAACGATCGCTGCGACCAGGAAAACCTGATCGCCCAGCTCAAAAACGGCGTGCGAGCGCTGACGACGCCCGTCGATAACCTGGTCAGTAACTGGGCGTACATGGTGATGGGGTCGTTAGCGTGGAGCCTCAAGGCCTGGAGCGCCCTACTGGTTCCCGTGTCGCCTCGGCATCAGGTCAAGCACGAGGCCGAGAAACGGACGCTGATGAGGATGGAGTTCGCCACATACCGTGCGGCATTTATCCAGATGCCCTGCCAGATCGTGCGGGGCGGACGACGCTTGCTTTACCGACTGCTATCATGGAATCCATGGCAGGGGGTTTTCCTGCGATTGGTCGAGCGGCTGCACGAATGCTGGCTATGCTGAACGGCGAGCGGATGAAGTCGGGGTCCGGATGCCCCGATCCGTGTGGGCCACTAACAGAGAAAGCGGGTGAGGGATGTCGGAGACTCAGTCGGGGCGGTATCAGGGGCAGACGTCCCCTGAGCCGTAGAAGGTACGTCCTGGACCAATGAAGTGATCACATAACAGTAAGCTAATTTCGCTTTTTTTTTCTTACGCTTGTTTTGGGACTAGACCTGGGGCTGACGCCCCCAGGCTTTACGATTCCGCCCCGCTTCGGGGGCTGCAAAACAACCCCAATGCCCAGATCAACGACGCAACGTGGTCCCAGCCGCGACGCGGCGATATCGTACAGCCTGGTGGCGTCAGGGCCGGGCGCGACCGATTTTGTTCCCAGCCGCGACGCGGCGACATCGTACAGCCTGACGGCCGAGCTCCGCTCGGTCAACCAGGCGTTGTGGGACATTGAAGACGAGATCCGGTGCTGCGAGCGCGACGGCGAGTTCGGCCCGAAGTTCGTCGAGCTGGCCCGGTCGGTCTACAAGAACAACGACCGGCGCACGGCCATCAAACGGCAGATCAACGAGCGGCTTGGGTCGCACATCGTGGAGGAGAAGTCATACGCCGAGCGTGAAGTGAGGTGATCGCGCGAAGCAAAGGTTCCGCACGAAATATGCCCGGTTGATCACGATCGATGCCGACCCCAGTGTCGACCATTCCGTTGGCCCGCATTTCACGGAAGCACTCAGGCTGGCCGAGTAATTCGCCCGCCTGGCCTCGTCGCCCAAATCCGTGGGAGCGGCACGCCCAGTCGATCCCACAGATTGAGCCGATCCCGCGCCGTCGAGCGGAAACGTCACGGCCCGCGCCACGCTGCTGATCCGCAGCAGGATTCCCGCGATTCTGCGGGATGAGCGGATTGCACCGCCGCACAAGGCCCGTCGATTCCCCAGAGCGCCGGCTCGGGTGACGAGATGCCCTGCGAGTGACGAACCCGTCTCGTCACCCGCGGCTGGCCGCGCGTGCCGGTCGCGCAAATTTTGCGGCCCTCCGGAGCCCCGCTCGTGAGCATTGTGCGGATTGTGACATCACGGGTGACGAGGTGACGAGGGTGACGAGGCTTTTTGCAGCAAGGATGTAGGACACAGCAGCAGCGCCAGCGGCGCGATGAGATTGAGTCATTAGTCATTCGTCCTCCGCCGTCAGCGCAACGGCGAGTTGGGCCTGAAGTTTGTCGAGTTGGCGCGGTCGGTGTACAAGAAGAACGACCCGCGCGGCCATCAAGCGGCAGATCAACGAGCGGCTCGGGTCCCGGATCGTCGGGGAAAACGCATTCCGGGGGGATTAAGGAGTGGGGCCGGCAAGCTGGTGCCGGTTCCGAACGGCACGAGATGAGCTCAACCGAGAACGGCATCCGTCGGTTGAGTGATCGCTCGGTTCCAGCCCTGAAGTCTACGTCTGTAACACCCCCGCGCCGTGCGCGCATCTTTTCGGATTTGAGATTTCGGATTTCGTGCTTGGCTGCGGCTTAGACACGTCGGGAACGGGCCAGTGATCATTTCCCGGAATCCTCCAGGCCAAATTCCAAGTCGTCGCGAGATCTCCCGACCTCGCCACAGAGCCGACCGATAGGTCTCCAGTCTGGGGCCTCAGCGGGAGACCTGTCCTGCGGTCTAACCATTGCCGAGCGAAATTCGCGGGCCCCGCTTGAGCATTCGGAGCAGATCCACGGCGGTTCATGCCTCGGTCTTCCTGGGACGGCCCGGCGGTCGCAGGCTGATTCCGAGGCGTTGGGCCGTCTTCTTCGTCCACTTCTCATCGCCGAAGGGACTGCCGCGCTTCACGCATTTGCGTAAGTGCTCCAGATCGCTCGCGGAAAGCGGCTTCGCGAGCCGGGCCATCCATCCTTTGTCGCGCACCTCCGGCTTGCCTCGCCAGAGGACGCCGTCGCGGTCGAGCCAGCGGGGCAGGCTCGACCACTTCCAGTCCTTGACCTGCTTGACCAGCGAGGCGCGCAGGGGATTGCTTTCCACGTAGCGGAGCGCGGTCGGGAGATGATCGTCGTTCTGGATCGGGAACGCCAGGAACCGACCGTGCCAGATGTGGCCGCTGGTGCCGTACTGGCTGTGATGCCGCCGCACGTGGGCAGTCAGCAGCCATTGCATCCACCGGCCCAGGTCGCCGTCGTCGTGCGGGCGGAGCACGATATGAAAGTGGTTGGGCAGGAGACAGTAGCCCAGGATGTCGACCGGCAGCCGAGCGTGCGCATCGGCAATGGCCTGAACGAAGGCGTCGTAATCGGCGGGCTTGCGGAAAACAACCTGCCCGCCATTTCCCCGATTCAGGGCATGGTACCACATTCCACCAACCGAGGCTCGCGCGGTTCGAGGCATGGGCTCACTTTACCCCTGGCCGGCGAACTTCGTCAATAATGACTATGTCCTTCTTTACGGCCCCCTTGTCGGGACCGGACAGACCTTGAATCTTGAGAGCAGCCAGAGCCGCTCCCATTCGTCGCCCGCTTCGCGAGATTCCCCGAGTCGACTTCCTATGTTTTGTATTTGGGACCCGGTTTGCCGGGGGAGACGGGGTCCAGTTCCGTCGGTTCGGTTTCGACGTCCGGAACGGTCGGGCGCCCGGGTACGACGACGCCTGGTATGACAGCCGGTTCATTCCTGGTCGCAGCCGCGGCGGTCTGGCTCTTTTCTAGCGCCTGCTTGAGCGCCTCCCAGCGCTTGATTCCGGCCTCGACCTTCCGCAGCCTCGCCCGCAGTTTTTCGGCTTCGTCCTTGAGGACTTTGAGCTGGGACTCGGCCAGCTTCTGGTTTTGCTGAACGAAGTCCTGGGCGGCCTTTTCCGGGTCATCGACCACGGTTGGAGGAGGACTTGATGTCGCGTCGACAGCCGTCTTGCTCGTGGCCCCAATTTCGGCGCTTTTGGGGGCGGTGTCGGTTCCCGGTGCTGGCAGGGTAGGTACGGTAAGCTGCGGCGGAGCCTCCGCGGCCGAGGGGAATGGCTCGGCGGTCGTTTGGGGCGAGCGTTGCGGTGGTGCGATCTTGTCGACATCGATCGGCGGGGCAGGCGAATCGCCGCGATCCGGCAAGGTCCGCGGAGCGGGCGCGGGATCCTGCGCCAGAGAGCTTCTTGCCACCCAGCCGATGAGCGAAAGACCGACGACGAGGCCGGCGATCGTCAGCTTGGGGATGATTCCCGACACGGTCTGCACGATGCACCTCCATTTGCTCGGAAACCCGGATCGGATTCGACTGCGACAGAGTCTAGGAAATCGCCCCGATTTCGGCTAGGTCGATCGTGGTGACACTGAAGCTGGCGCGGCGGAGTCGCTCATGGTTTTGCGGACGATCCCGCGGCGGCAGCCAGCGCCAGCCAGCCGACGAGCATGGCGACCCCGCCGATCGGCGTGATGGCGCCCAGCCACCTCAATCCCGTGATGGCCAGGACGTAGAGGGTTCCGGAAAAGATAAGCGAGCCCAGGAGCAACGACCAACCGGCGACGTGCAGGGCCGTGCCGGTGCGTCCGGTCTGGGCGAGAACGCCGACGGCCAGAAGCGCCAAAGCGCAGTACATGTGGTATTGCGCGGCGGTGTGGAAGTTGGCCTTTAATCGCTCGGCCGGCATGGCTCCGGAGCTGCTGGCCGCCTGGAAGCGGTCCTCGAGGCCATGAGCGCCGAAAGCACCCATGGCTACGGCGAGAAAACCCCAGATCGCCGCGACCCGCAGCCAGAATCCTGCGCTCATTGCTCCCTCGTTTCTAATGAATGGCTCCCGTCGTCTCGCATCGAGAGGCGACCTGTTTTCGAGTTCACGTAACGGCACAGGTGAAGACCGGCGAAGCAGCCTGGGGCAGGATGATCGCGCGCGATTCGGCGGCGAGGAAAAGCGAGCCGGTGACGCAAATCAAATCATCGGGGGCCGTCAGGGTTCGCGCGAGCTCGAGCGCCTGGGCGGGGTCAACGGCGGTGCGGACCGGGCGTCCGAAGCTCTCGAGGATGCGGTCGGCGATCGTCTCGGGAGGGACCGACCTGGGGTTTTCGATATAACGGGTCGCGATGATGGTATCGAAGCACGGCAGTAGGGCCTGGAGCTGGCCCAGGAGATCCTTGTCGCGCGTGGTCCCGAAGATCAAGGTTCGCCTGGTCGGCGGGAACGAGGTGCCGAGGGTGTCGGCCAGCGCAGCGGCCGACGCCGGGTTGTGGGCACCGTCGATCACGATCCAGGGGTTCTCCCCGACAATCTCGATCCGCGCGGGCCACCGGAGGCCGGCGAAACCGCGGACGACGTCGTCGCGGCCAACCGCGAGGCTGGGCTCGACCTCCGCCAGCAAGTCGAGAGCCGCGAGGGCGACCGCCGCGTTGTGGGCCTGGTGCGCGCCCAGGAGGGGCACGCTCAGGGTTCCCCATTCGGTCTTCCAGGTGCGCACGGCGACTCGTCCGGTGGTCGGCCGGGTCAAGGGGGGCGCGGGTGGAATCGCCTCGTACCAGAAGTCGGAATCCAGCTCGCGGATCGGGCAATGCCGCTTGTGGGCGGCAGCCCGGATGGCTGCACGCGCCTCGCTGCCCTTTACGCCGACCACGCCCGGGCGGCCGCGCTTGAGAATCCCGGCTTTCTCGCCGGCGATTGCTGCCAGCGTGTTGCCGAGCTGGCGCATGTGGTCAAAGGAGATGCTGGTGATCACCGAGAGCGCAGGGTGGACGACGTTCGTGGAGTCGAGCCGCCCGCCCAGTCCCACCTCGAGCACGACGGCCCCCACCTGGCGACGGGCGAAATGCAAGAGACCCATCGCCGTCGTGATCTCGAAAAAAGTCAAGCCGCGCTGGCCGAGCGGGTCATTTTCCTTCTCGAGCGATTCGACGGCTTCTCTGGCCAGGTCGACCAGAGCGATCAGCTCGGTGGCAGAGGCCGGGCTGGCGTCGATCGTGAACCGCTCTTCCAGCCGGTGCAGGTGGGGTGAGCAATACAGGCCGGTGCGCACGCCGGCGGCGGCGAGGGCCGCCGCGATCATCGCCGATGTCGATCCCTTTCCCTTGGTCCCCGCGACATGGACGATGGGGTATTCCAGGTGGGGATCGCCCAGCTTTCTCAGGAGCCGCCGCATCCGGCCCAGGCGAAGCTGCGCAGACGATCGGGGCATTCCCGACCATTCGTAGTTGAGGCGGCCGTAGAGGTAATCGAGCCGGTCTTGATAGTTGGCTTGCATGAGGCCCCGGTCGATGTGAACACGTGGGTTGCTCGCTCGGAAAGGGCTCAGCATAACCGGTCAGAAGACCGGTTTGCCATGCCATTCAAGATCGATAATCGGCAAGATTACAGGCACTTGGGCTTGATTTTGCAAAGCTGGCTTGACCATCTTGCGGAGACCGATACGCTGTCGGGACGGTTGGAAAGATGGACCGCACGCCGCCAATTGAGGCTGCTTGACGAGGTCTCGAGGCCCGAAAGGCCGTCTGGGGGCCCGGAGGCGGGCCTGCGCAGGAGCGTCCGGAACGCGGTCAAGGAGGGCCAGGGCATGATGCCTGAATTGATTCGGCGCCTGGAACGGCTGGGCAATCCGCGGGTCATGGTGATCGGTGACCTGGTGCTGGATCGGTACATCTGGGGGTTCGCCGAACGGATCAGCCAGGAGGCCCCGGTACCGCTCTTGCGGGCCGACCAGCGCGAGCACCGACTGGGCGGCGCGGCCAGCGTCGCCACCATGTTGCGCGCGCTCGGGGCCCAGGTGCGGCTGGCAGGGGGGGTTGGGCGGGACGTCGAGGCCAACCACGTGCGGCGAATGCTGACCGACCAGGGGATCGACGACCGACTGGTCCTGCCGCTGGATGATCGGCCGACGACGCTCAAGGAACGGTACATCGGCCGCGCCCAGGATCGTCACCCGCAGCAGATGATCCGGGTGGATTACGAAACACGCGACCCGCTTCCGGCCGCTGCCCTCGCCCGATTGCACGCCGAGCTTGCGGAAGCCCTCGCGTGGGCGGAGGTGGTCTTGATTTCGGATTACGGCAAGGGCGTTTGCACGCCCGGCCTGTTGCGCCACGTGATCGAGACCGCGGCCAGGACCGGCGTGAAGGTGCTCGCAGACCCGATCCGATCGGCGGATTATTCCCGATATCACGGCGTGCACTGCATGACACCGAACCGACTGGAAGCGCAGCTCGCCACCGGCATGACGATCTCCCGCAAGGAGGACGCGCTGGCGGTGGGGCGGCGGCTGGTGGAAACGCTGGGGCTCGAGGCCGTTCTGGTCACGCTCGACCGCGAGGGGATGGCGCTGGTGCGGTCTGACGGCCGTGCCGAGCTGCTGGCGACCCGGCCGCGGCAGGTCTACGACATCACAGGAGCTGGCGACATGGTGCTGGCGGTCGTCGGGCTGTGCGTGGCCAGCGGGGCCGATTATGCCGAGGCCGCCGCGCTGGGCAACGTGGCCGGCGGGCTCGAGGTCGAGAAGTTCGGCGTGGCGACCTTGACCCTTCAGGAGATTCTCCGCGACCTGCTGGATCACCGCGGACCGGACGGCTCCAAGATTCTGGACCGGCATCAGCTCGCCGGCGAGATCAGCCGCCGCCGCATCACCGGGCAGACCGTCGTTTTCACCAATGGCTGCTTCGACCTGCTGCACCGGGGACACGTGCGGCTCTTGCGTCAAGCCGCGGCGCTGGGCGACTTCCTCGTCGTCGGGCTGAACTCGGATGCCAGCGTGCGGCGCTTGAAGGGACCGAGCCGTCCCTTGAACCCGGTCGAGGCGCGGGCGGACGTGCTCAGCGAGCTGGAAGCCGTGGGGGCGGTGACGGTCTTCGACGAAGATACACCACTCGCACTGATCGAGCAGATCCGCCCGGACGTGCTGGTCAAGGGGGGAGACTACCTGCCCGACGAGGTGGTCGGCCGCGCCGAGGTCGAAGCACGAGGGGGGCGGCTGGTGCTGGTGCCGCTCTTCGAGGGGCATTCCACCACCGGGCTCCTCAACCGCGCGAGCGAGCGCCAGCGAACGGCGCCTGTGAGCTCCGCCGTGCCGGCTCCGCACGTGTCGCCGGGCGGCTCACGGAGGGTCGAGGACGGCGGCCGGAAACGAGCACGTCCCGTCGATGCCGAACTCCCGAGAAGCCGTCTGGATGCCAGCACAGACGCCCCGGTGGGCCCTGATTGAAACACGTCCACCCACTTCGTGCCGGCAACGCGCGCGTCCACGACGCACGAAACACCGGTTTGCCAAGATGCCGTCTGGTCGCCGATCGGGCTCAAGCCGGATCGATCGAGATTCCGATCTGAATCAAGAGTTAGCCAGCGAAACCGCATCGCCGGAAACGCCGAGATTCGATAAGATATCGCGAGTTGGCGTGTTGCCTGCGGGGTTCGCAACCCGGCCAAGGATGCCGGGATCGGGTAAACGTGCGACCCATGGATGGGGAGATCGGGACCAATGACGCACCGAAGGGGGGCGATCTGGACCGAGCGCCTGCTCTTGGTGATGATTCTGGCCTGCCTCGCAGGCACAGTGAACCTCCTGCTGGCCATTCAGCGCCACCTGGGAGACCAGCCGGGCGACGATCCGTCTTCCCAGCAAACCCAGTTTTCCTTATCGGGTTCAGACGCGTCATCTCTTCAAGCGAAGACGGGGTTGGCGAGTTCACCCAGTTCGCCGGAACCACCTGCCCAAGCTGATCGCTCTGCTCCGCCTGAACCTCTGCCTCCGCGTGCTCCACCGGAGGATCCGACGAAGAAGGTCGTTGCCGGGCTCGCCGCGGCGACGGCCAAGGAAGTTGAGGCGACGAAGGAAGCCGATCGGCAGGCTGGGGCACGTGAGTCGGCGCTGGCGTCGGCGGTCGCCGCGTCGGATCGTTGGAAGCGGCGTGAGATGTTGGTCCGCCAACAGATCGCCGGGCTGAACGAGCGCGCCGAACTGCTCGAGCGTGAGGCAGACGCCCTCGATGCGGAACGAGACGTCTTGGCGCACGAGCGAGATGCGCTCAAGGCTGCTCTCACCAAGGCGAGCCGGCGGGGAGGATTTGCCGTTTTGCCTTATAAGGGACCCAACGGGACCTGGCGACGGCCGATCGTGCTGGAGTGCATGTCTGGCGGAGTCAAGTTGCAGCCCCAGGGGCCGAGCTTCAGCGGCCTGGAGCTTTCGCCGCGAATTCACCCTCGATCGAGCCCGCTCGTCCAGGAGATTGCCCGCGAGTTGCTCCATATCCGCTCGACCGATACGCCGGACGGGTCACCGGTCACCGCGTATCTCGTGTTCCTCGTGCGTCCCGACGGGGTTCAGAACTATTACCAGGCCCGGTCCTGTCTGGAGCCGCTGGGAATCGCGTTCGGTTACGAGCTGATTGAGCAAAACCTGGTGGTCGACATCCCGAACTTCGACGATCTGACGACCTGGGATGGGTCCGTGCCGCTGGAGATTCCGGTCGAGCCCGCACCTCGGACGCAGCCGGCCCTGGCGCTCCGTTCCTCGGCTGGCCGAGGCGCAGGGGCAAGCGCAGATAGTTTGCCGTCGAAATCGTCGACGCGACCGCGCCCGGGCGATCCAGGACGGGCGGGCGACTCGGTCGCCGGCAGCCCCGGCTGGCCAGGGGTTTCGACCGGGCCGGCGGGACAGCGCGGCAGTGGCTCATCCGGGGGGGACCCGTCCGAACCCGAGGACTTCGTATGGCCCAGCCGCTCTCGACAATCTGGCGAAGCCGATCGCGCCGCCGCCAGCGGACTCGCACTCGGGGACGGGGGTGGGTCGAAGATCGGCTCTGGGTCAGTATCGCCCGCTCAGAAGTCCGGCGCGGGCGGCCTCGGTGGTCAGGACGGATTCGGTGCCTCCGCGACTCTACAGCCTTCATCCCGCGGAATTCGTGCTGGCGCCGGGACCGCGGACAACATGCCCGCCAGCGAACCGTTCCCGGGCGGAGGCACCGGGCCGGCTACGTCTGGTACCGGCGGCCCCGTTGTTCTGCCGGATCTCGAGCCGGCCGGGGATGATGGCCTGGCGTCGTCGCCTCAGCCGGGAAAAATCGCGGGGACGGGTTCCGGGTTCTCCTCGGGTACGAAATCGGGCGGCCAGGGACTCAGCGGTGATCCCGGCCAGGGCCCGCTTGGCTCCTCGTCCGGTACCGGTGGCCGTGCGCAACCACCGGGCGGTGGTGGTTCATTCCTGAGCGGCAGCGGTGATTCGTTGGCACCGAGCAGTGGTGGATCGACATTGTCTGGCGGCGGTGGATCGTTGTCGCCCGGGGGCGGATCGTTGTCTGCCGGGGGCGGTGATTCGCTTTCACCCAGCGGTGGTGGATCGCTGTCTCCCGGGGGCGGTAATTCGTTGTCACCCAGCGGTGTTGGATCGACTTTGTCCGGAGCCAATGGGTCGACCTTGTCGAGCGGCGTTGGATCAGTGTCGCCGGGTCCGAACAGCACCGTGGCGCCAACTGGCGGCGGCGGTCTATTCGCCCCTGACGGAGCCGGTCAACCTGCCGGCGGCACGGCAGGCGTGGGAGGTGGCGGCGCGTCGAAGGGAGCTGGGCCGGGCGCGAGCGGTCTGTTGCCGGGCGTTGATCCCCCGAGCGATGGAGGCGACGGCTCGACGAACAGCCCTGATCGCGGGTCCGGCGCTGGCGATTCGTTGACGACGGGGCAAAAAGGCTCCCTGGCGGCGGCCTCTCAGGGGAGCCAGATCTCGGAAGCCGGCGGCGGCGGTCTGGCGGCGAGTCCCAGCCAGAGCAGCCAGGGACAGCGCGGCTCGAACCTCACCGGGACAATTCCCCCCTCGGGCTTGTCATCCAGCTCGGATCCGCCCGCGACTGGGAACGCGTCGTCATCTGCCTCAGGCAACCCGGTCTCTTCACTGGCCCTGAGCAGCGCGGTGTCTTCGTCGGACTTGAGCAGCTCGGTCTCGTCGCTGGCACTGAGCACGCCCAGCTCGTCGTCGCTGAGCAGCCCGAGCTCGTCGGGAACCTTGAGCAGCGCGAGCTCGTCGTCGTCGACGAGCAACTCGGGGGGAGGAATGCCGCTGGGCTCACCGGCACAGGCAAGCTCGCCGTCGCCGGGGTCGAGTTTTTCGTTTGGTCAGGATCTGTCGCCGAGCCCCGACGGGACGTCGGAAATGAGCCTACCGCCACGTCCGAAGGAGCCGGTACCTTTCGGCTCGATCGAGGTGCCGCTTGAGATCGTGGTGGTCTGCCGCAAGGATGACGTGCTTGTGCATCCTGGCGGCTACCGCTTGACGAAGGCGGCCCTGGCGGAGAAGCACCGGGTGACGATGGTCTCCTGGTACGGGAGATCCGGGCGATCGTGTGGAAGCGTGCGGTCGTGGACCCGATGGTCCGGCCAAAGCCATCGATCAGGCTGCTGGTCGAGGCCAACGGCGGAAGCACATTCGCGATCGCGCGGCGGCAGCTCTTCTTCTCCGTGCCGAAATGGCCGGTGTCGCTCCAGGTGGCCGGGTCTCAGGATCCGCATATCTTCAGGCAGGGCGCGTGGTGAACAGATCAGCCGGTAGCGAACGGGAAGGACACGTCCCGGAGCCGGGCTCGACGGCTTCCGGTATCGCGGCGAAAGGGCGGCGGCCGGTGGCGCCTGCACGGCCGAGCGGCCCGGGTGACCGACGGCGGATCTTCGGCCAGTTGGCGAGCGTGGTGATCGCGGTTGGTGCAATCACCGGTTACGTCCAGCTCCGCCACCGCCCAAAGGAACCGAAACCGGTGGAGGTCGCCAGCCCGTCGAACCTGGGGAAAGCGGACGAGGGGCAGGGGGCGGTGGCCGCCTCGGTCTTTGAGGTCAAAGCGCCAGCCAAAGCGACTGAGCCTGAACCGCCGCCTGAGCTGGATCGGGCTGCCGTGACGGAGGCGGAGACCGCGCTGGATGCGGCGAGTCGCGACCGGGCGCGGGCCGACGAGCGGGCGGCCGCCCGCGGCCGTGCGCTGGGCCGGGCCGCCACTCAGGCGGCTGCCGACACTTTGCGGGCACGGAAGCTGGCGTTTCTGGTCCGCGATCCGTCGGCCCGGATTGCCCAGGCTTCGGCGCACGGCGGGTTCCTGCGCGGGGAGCGCGAGAAGCTCGAGAAAGAGATGACCACCTTGCGGGCTCTGCCGCGCCCCAAGTCGACCTCGATCCTGAGCAAGAGCCCGGTAGCGCGGGCGGCCGCGAGCGAAGAGTATCATTTCGAGCTGAGCCGTGGTCGAATCACCTTCATCAACCTGGACCGGCTGCTGGACAAGACCAGGGAGGACGCCCAGGTGCGAATCCGGATGTCGGACCACGCGCCGATGATCAGCAACAAGGTTGGGCCGGTCGGCGCGTTCTCCTTGCAATACGAGTTGGTGCGCGCGGTGCCGGGGACCATGGAAGAGATGCTGGAGCGGAAGAGCATGCGGTTCGATCTGCGGTCGTGGGAGCTGGTTCCGGAGTTCGAGAACCGCGGGGAGACATTCGAGTCGACGAGGAACCCGCTTTCCGAGTTTTCGCGCGCAATCAGCCGGATCAGTCCGGGCCGTTCGACGATCACGCTCTGGGTGTATCCCGACAGTTTCTTGCTCTATCGCCGGATCCGGGGAGAGCTGATGGAGCACGGTTTCAGCGTGGCGGGCCGGCCTCTGCCGGCCGGGGTCACGATCCGTGGCAGTCCCATGGGCACCCAGTCAGCGGCGCAGTGATACTCGTCAGGCGTTCGTAGCTGTTTCTTTCCCCCCTCGCGAAGGGGGCTTAGTCGATCGCTTTCGCCCCTTTGCGATGCGGGCGCAGCCGATTCCTTTCCCGCCCCTTGCGAAGGGGGGGTTAGCCGATCGCTTTCGGCCTTTGCGATGCGGGCGCAGGCGTTCCCTTTCCCCCCCTTGCGAAGGGGGGGTTAGGGGGGGTGGTCCCGGCACGACCAGACACAAGTCCCGAGCGGTCTTTCCTGATCCATCATCCCTCCGCCGGCATCCTTCCGAGTAGGCTTGGTCACGACACGATCGGTCACTCGGTCTCCCCGCGCTCTCGCCTTTGAAGAATCTCTCTGCCGATCATTTCCATCACGCCGTCAAGATTGTCGTAAATCTCCGTATTGAGGAAGCGGAGAGTCTTTATTCCGAAAGACTGTATAAACTGTTCGCGCTTCCGATCGTATTCCGTCGCGCCTACTTGAAAATGGCTGTCGCCGTCAAGCTCGATGCCCAGCTTGATCTCGACAGAGAAAAAATCGATCACGAATGATCCAACGCTGAACTGACGGCGAAACTTGCAGCCAAGCAACTGACGTCCCTTCAGCCGCGACCAGAGGATGACTTCCGCGTCGGGAATCGACCGACGAAGCTGCCAGCGCTTCTCGGTTTCGTCCCTGCGGTTGAAGAACGCATTCATGGAATCTCAACTTACTGTTTCGGCGACCGTATAGCGAGGCGGTTGAGCCGGCTTCGATTTCGAAGGGTCCCGCATCCACTCCCGCCGGCCCACTCTTCGCTCACAGCGTCGCTAACTGGTAGCGCCGGGACCACCCCCTTAACCCCCCTTCGCAAGGGGGGGAAAAGGCGCAACGAAATCCGGGGGAACGCGCGGCTCGCGAAATGCCGTTCGTGTCTCCGTGCTCCGCTGGCCCCCTCTTCGCTCACAGCGTCGCTAACTGGTAGCGCCGGGACCACCCCCCCTAACCCCCCCTTCGCAAGGGGGGGAAAATGACGATCGCGCGCGCCAACAGCACGCGTCTCGACCCGATTGCTCCGGTGCGGCCAACATCAAATCGTCTCCGAAGTCCGCTCCCGAATTATTCCGTCCGCAGCGCCTCGACGGGGTCGAGCATGGCGGCGCGGCGGGCGGGGTAGACGCCGAAGATGATGCCGATCGAAACGGCGATCAAGAAGGCGATGATCGGCGAACTGGGCCGGATCACCACGGGAATCCCCGAAAAGTACGACACCAAGGGTGGCACGGCGATGCCCAGGAGCACCCCGATCAGGCCGCCGGACGCCGACATCACCGTGGTCTCGATCAGGAACTGCTCGACGATGTCGCGGCGCCGCGCGCCGATGGCGCGGCGGATCCCGATCTCGCGGGTCCGTTCCGAGACGGTCGCCAGCATGATGTTCATGATTCCGATGCCGCCGACCAGTAACGAAATACTGGCGATCGCGCCCAGGACGAGGTTGAAGATCCTCTGTGTCGCCTCGGCACGTTCAAGCAGCTCCAGGGGAACTGTGATCGCGTAGTCTTTCTTGGGGTGGAACTGCATGAGCACGCTCTCGAGCGCGGCCGCAGTCCGCTTCACGTTTGCCATCGAATCCACGGTCACCGTGATCTGGGAGAGCTGGATCCGCTCGGCGGTGAAGGTGCCCTGTTTTTCGGACTCGAGGATGTCGCCGAAGCGGGCGCGGTCGGTGGTCAGCGGGATGTAGACATCCTTGTTGAAATCCTGGGCGGCGAGGCTGCTGCCGGTGCCGGCTGACGGGGCCCTGTACGACGTGACGCCGATGATGCGAAAATAATGGTCTTCGCCGATCCGGACCGCCTTGTCGACGGGGTCTCCATAGGGAAAGAGCAGCTCGGCGGCCTTGGTGCCGAGCACGGCCAGATTGGCCCTGTAGAACACGTCGGTGTCGGTAAAGAATCGACCCACTTCCATGGTCTGGCCGGTCAGCTTGATGAAGTCGGGATTGACCCCGACGATCCGGCCTTCGATCTCCCGGTCGAGGTGGCGGACTTTTTTCTTGTACTCGCGGATTGGCGTCGCACCCACGACCGTGGGAATCGTCGCGACGATTCGTTCGAGGTCATTATAGGTCACGCCAAAATTGAAGACATAACTGTCCGTATTCTGCTGCTTGCTCGGGTTGATCTCATCGGACGGTTTCTTGCTGGTGATGATGACGTTGGTGGCACCAAGCGAGGCGATCTGGCGCTGGGCCTCGACGCTGGCACCTTCGGCGATGGCGAGCATGGCGATCACGGAGGAGACGCCGAAGATCAATCCCAGGATGGTCAAGAGGACGCGCAACTTGTGCAAGGTCAGGTTGCGCATCGCCAGCAGGATCGCGTTATAGAGGCGGTACATTTTGGTGGGATCTTCCAGTGGGTCTCGGCCGCTCTACCTGATTGGGACTCAAGAGGGCTCACGGAGCGGCGGCCGGCGCCGTTGAGGCCGGTTCCTGGGTCTTGGAACCTTCAGTCAATTGTTTCTGGTCGTCAAGCTTGAAGAAAGCGGCGGCGCGAGACCGGGCGTCGAGAGTAACCTGCTCGCCTTCGCTGACCCCTTCGAGGATCTGAACGTGGGTCTCGTTGTTCTCGCCGACCTTGACCTTGCGGACGTCGATCTTTCCTCCCTTCTGGACAAAGGCGAAGAAGTCGCCCTTGTGCTCGGAGACGGCCTGTACCGGCACCAGGAGCACGTTGTCGAGCTGGCCCACCAGGACTTTGGCTTCGGCGGTCATGCCTGGCTTGACTTCCGCGCCCTTCAAGTCGTCGAGCTTGACGACGGTGGGGTACTGCTTCACGCCGCCGGTCATCCAGGGGCGGGTTGAATCGGCGAGCTGCGAGACGCTGGTGACGGTGCCGACGAACAGGATGCTGGGGAACGACTCGATGCGGATCTCGACCTTCTGGCCAGGCTTGATCTTCTTGATCAGCGACTCGTGGATGTTCAGCTTCACCTGCATCTTGGTCATGTCGGGCAGGCTGAAGATCCGCTGGTGAGAGTAAACCGAAGCTCCTTCACGGATTTGGCGGCTGGAGTCGTACCAGTGGTCGTTGGCGTAGGCGACGATGCCCTCCTGGCCGGCGGTGATGAGTGTCTTCTCCTTCTGCTTGAGGAATTCGGCGAACTGCTGCTGTTCCAGGTCGGCGGTGGCCTTGGCGGCCTCGACTTCGCTGGTCGCCTTGGACAACTGCGCCTTCAACGTGGCCACGGACTGTTCGATCTTCTTCTCCGCCTGGTCGGCCTTCGAGCTGAACTCGGTCGTCTTCTTCTTGTATTCGTAGGTCTCCTTGACCTTGAGCTCGAGCTTGGAGCTTTCATAAAGGAACTCGGTCTGGGCGACGGCGGCCTCTTGAATGACCACCTCCTGCTGCGACTTGAAGCCTTTCTTCATGAGCTGTTGATACTGCTCGAGCTTGTTCTTGGCTTCCTTCAAGTCCTTTTCCTTCAAGCGAATCTCGCCTCTCTGCTTGGTGGTCTCGGCCAGGTAGTCTCCTTTTTGATATTTCTCGAGGTCGAGCTTGGCGAGCACCATCTCGACCTTGGCGGCGATGATCTCGCTCTCGGCCTTGTTGCGCTGGATTTCGCGCTCCTGCTGCGTGGTCTCGATCTTGGAGACGGCTTGCTTGACCTTGATGTCCTGCTGAGCAATGTTCTTGTCGATCTCCGACGAGTCGAACTTGCAGACGATGTCACCCTTTTTGACTCGGGTTCCCTCCGGGACGAGGGTGATGATCTTGATCTCCTTGGCGTTCAACTCACAAATGCCGTCGACGGTGACACAGCTCTCGAGGTTGCCGCGTTCGGTGACGGTGATCCGGAGCGTGGCCTTGCGGGCCGGGGAAAGGAGCGGAGCGTCAGCGCCGGACGAGCTGGTCCACGATGAGAAGATGCCCGAGTAGCCCAGGGCAGCCAGGACGCCCATGCCACCCAACACGCCCAGCACGCGGGTGACGACCGCCCGTCGTCTACGACGGCGGGCGGACGGGAGCGAAGGGACTGGCAGCGGCCGGGGGGGCCGGTGCGGGTGCGGCTCGAGGTCGAGGTGTGAGATTGGGAGCGGGGCCGAAGTCGGAGGGCTTGAGGGGGGCGTCGTCGTCGTAGCGATCCGTAGCGGCGTCGGGAACGCGATTGGCTCCTCCGCCCGGCTCGACGTCGATGTAGAAGGTGCTGTCGGAAGCGACGCCGGGTGAGAGGTCGGGCATTCGTGCGGGAATGGTGAGGCTGAAGGCTGGGGCGGATTCGGCATGTCGAAGGGCGATGTTGATGGCAGTCTGGTCGTTTTCATTAGTCCATACCCCGTTGGAGTCGATGTCCATGAGATCAAAGTCGCGATAGAGGCTCATCCGGGCCGTCTCGTACGAGATCCAGGTTGAAATCAAGGAGTTGCGGGCGCTCAAAACGCCATTGAGCGCGTTCAGAAGGCTGAGGGTGACGGGCTGCGCTGCGCATCGACGGGAGTGCGCACCGAGTACTCAACCTGCTCGAGCTGGTGCGCCGCGGTGATGACCTGCTCGCGATAGATCTCGAAGTTGCGGCGATTGAGCACGAGATTACGCATATCGAGACGAATCTGCTGGACGACCGTGTCGCGGGCCAGCATGTAAGCACGGCGGGCGCGCTGATAATTGATCTGATCGGCGCGATACTGGTTGCGCTCCGCCCGGCGGTTGATCGGCGCATCAAACTGAAGCCCGAACGTCTGGATGCTGTTGGCTGCGTCGAATCGGAACAGGCCGCCGTGGTTGGGCGCCTCGTTCCAGTTCCCGTTGTAGACGAAATTCAAGAATCCCCGGAGCTGGTTGGCGTCGACTTCGACAGTGCGCCAGGCATCGGTAACAGCCGCCAGGGCATTCTGGAGATCGAGGCGATTGCCCAGTGCGATCTGGATTCCCTGGTTGACGGTGAGGTCGACCGCGGGAAGCTCGATCAAGAACACGCGCATCTGGGTCTGCACCACCGAGACCTCGGAGAACCGGGCACGGAACTCCTTGCCGACCATGTCGCGCAGGGCTTGCGTCGCCTCCTGGAGCGTGCCCGTGTCCAGTTCGGCAAGCAGCACCGTCGGACCGCCGCCGAGCGCCCGCCGAGCCCATTCGTTGGCGAGTTCGCCTGGAGCCCGGAGATATAGCTCGCAACATCGGCCTGGTTCTTGTCGATCACGTCGTCAGTCGTCTCGAGGGCTTGCCGGAGCTTGGTCGAGAGCTCGTACTCTCGGTCGACGATTTGTTTCTTGTGGCCGCCTTCAGGTCCCGAGAAATCTTGTTTTCGTGCCGCAACGACCTTCTTCTGCCACTTGGCCAGCTCGCCAATCACTTGGTCGTGGATCGCTTCGAGCTCGGAGAGCAACGACAGTAACTGCCGGGCCGCGCAGATTAACTGGGCTCGCGGCAGCCCCTTCTCTTGCAAGAGCGAGACCAGGAGGGCCTCGGTTCGTGTCCTCATGCCGTCGAGCCGCTCGTCATTGAGCTGGAACTGGTCGAGGGTCGAGTCGTCGATGCGGACCTCGACCTCGGTGGGCAGGCCGAGGTTGATCTTGAACGAGTCGAGCGTCGTTTGGAGGGCCGCTTGCGCCGAGAGAAGCTGGGTTTCCGTCTGCTGATACTGCAGCGCGAGCTGGTCGACTTCGAGTGCACTGCGCAGTCCCGCCGCGGCCTCCGCCTCGTAGATCCGCAGGTTCTGGCGGATCGTCTTCATGTTGTTCTCGGTATTGCGAATCGTCTGGAGCTGGCTCAAGAGGCCGAGATAACCCGACGCCGAACCGTACTGAGAGCCTCCAAAGCCCGTCGTGACCAGGCTCACGTAGAACTGGCGGCGAAACTCGGCAAACGAGCGGAGCGTGTACAGGACGTTTCGTTCCTGGACCGACAGCGCCTGGGTGACGATCCGGGCCCACGCCCCCCGGAGGAGTGGCTGCACGAAGCTTACCGTCAAGTTGGGAGAGATGACCTGCACGCCCTTGTTCGAATACTCAAACACGAGGCTATTCGCCAGGTTGACCAGGAGCTGTCCGCCTGACATCAGGTTCAAGAGGAAGCCGTTGGCGGCGGCCACCTGGAGCTGATTGTTGAGGTTGGGCGGCGGAGCTGTCGTAGTGGCCGCGGCTCCCAGAATGGCCGCGGTTCCCGCGGTCGTCGAGCCGGTACCCGAGGAGGTGGACCCCGGCGACGTCGTGCCGGAGCTCGTGGTCGGGCTGTTCGACGTCACACCCGAGGCGGTCAAGGGTGCGTAGAACAACCCCCAGTTGCTGTAGCCCTGAATCATGAACTGAAACCGTGCCAGGGTCAGTGTGAGCGCGGTCAGATAGAGGTTTTCGTAGGCGAACTGGTAATCGCGGCTGTTGATCATGCCGATTCGCATGATCGAATCTTTGCTCAAGAGGATCTTGCCGTCGGATTCCAGAGGAACGTACGGCTGCCAGGACAGGTCCTCGATGGGGGTGGTGCCGCGATTCTTCCAGCCGCGGTACTCCCAGGGAAACCGCGCGGAGACCTGAAATTTCCGGGCGGCGACCTCATCGGGGACGATCGGCACGTGGTTGGGGTCGTTCAGATCGGCCATCCGCGATTTCGGAGCGGCCTCGACCGGCCGCTCCGGCACGCGCCAGCGCCAGTCAAAGCCGCGTTCCTTGAGGATGTGGTAGACGTCGTTGTCGGCGTAATCGTGGTAGTACCTGCGGGTGCAGCCGGCGGCTAGAAGGACGGCGCAGAGCGCCGCCAGCCGCCACCGTGCGATCGCCGTGAAGCGCACCGTGCCGCGAACGCTCCCACCAGTCTTCGGGATCGTTCCCATTCGACTTTCGCCTGGCCGATCTGGCTCGGAGAACAGGGCTGTCGCCCCGGAAGTCCCCCGTTCATTCTGACAGAGATGGCTGGCGGATTCTATCGCAAAATGACAGTTGTACAAGACCAGTCGTCGCGGTACGTGAACGCCGGTTCACTAAAGGCTGCCGTAACCTCGTCATTTGGGTGAGGCGACGGGCAGAAAATCAGCAGCAGAGCCGTGGTCGCGTCTCTACCAGCCCGAAGCACGAGCGCGGGACGCTGAGCGTGGCCAGCGCGGCGTGGAGTGATGACAAGGCGGCATTAGCCGACCCGTCGGCACAGTTTTGACGGTGGCGTTTTTGTTGCGCTGGATCAAACGACGGCGCGAGCCCCGGATCCCTTTCCCCCCCTCGCGAAGGGGGGGGCAGGGGGGGTGTGCCCGGAGGTTCGGACAACAAAGCGCGCGACGGCAATGTTCCTGGCGGTGCCGCGACCACCCCCCCTACCCCCCCTTCGCAAGGGGGGGAAGAGGGCGCAACGAATAGGGGAGAGCCGCACCGGCAGAAACAGAGAGAGCCAAGGCATAGCCTTGGCTCTCTTGCGAGGTTCGAGTTTGTCAGTTGCGTGAAGGTTTGCAGGCCCTTCGACAAGACCTCAATACTGGTCGGAGCTGATGACTTCGTTGCCGTTGCGGCTCGACAAAGCCTGGTAGACGCCGACGAACTGGCCGGGAGTGAAGAGGAAGCCGCCGCTGGCATCGCGCGACAGGCCGCGCGGGTAGCCGTTACCGCTGCCGCCCGGGGCGTAGTTACCGGAGGTGCTCCCGGTGTTCTGGATCTGCCAGCAGCTTACGGAGTCTTTGATGAACCGGACGGAGCCGTCGCAGAAGCCGAAGTTGGCACCGCCGGGGTGGAAGCTGGATGCCGAGGCGACATAGGCATCGGGACCGCTGTCCAGGCAGCAGAAGTCAGGGATCTTGTTGAACGGGTTCATCGGGAAGAACGTGGTGAACATGGTGTCACCGTAGTTGCCCGAGGTCCACCAGTTCCAGCAGTAGATATCGGCACCGGGGAATTTACCGTGAGCGCGTTCCGAGGAGAGCATGGTGTTGCTGGTTCCGTCGGTGACGCTCTGGAGCGGGATGGCGCTCAACATGAAGATCACGCCGTTGGTCTGGGTGTCGGGGTATCCGGTACCGAACTGGCAGGCGGCCGCGGTGACCGACGATGTAGCGGTGAGGCCGTACCACTGGAACCACTCGCCCGTGCAGGCGGCGTACGAGCTGTAATACATCGTGAGGGGAACCGCCATCACGCTCCCGGCAGGGTAGGTGTACTGGAGGTTGGTGATTACCGAATCGCTGGGGCACCAGAGCATGGTTTGGCCGAGCGCCGAGATCGTGGCATTCGAAGATGTGTACATGTTGACCATGAAGTTCATGGCGTTGTACACGTTGCCCTGCTCGAAGTACTGCGACATTGCCACGAACCAGCTTCCGCTGGTGTAGCAGGCGTTGGCCGCCTCAGGATTCATCTGGTACATGATTCCCTGGGGAAACACGTTGTTCGCGCTGATGTAGTTGTGGGTCGCGATGCCGATTTGCTTGAGGTTGTTGGTGCACTGAATGCGGCGTGCAGCCTCGCGAGCCGACTGGACCGCGGGCAGCAAGAGCGCAATCAGGACCGCGATGATCGCGATGACAACGAGCAACTCGATGAGCGTGAACCCAGGCCGCACGCTCTTACCGGTGGGACGCAGCTTCATGAACGAACTCCTTCAGGTTGAGAAAACAAACGAACGATGACAGACTCGAAAAACGTGACTCATTCGAGGCGGAAAGCACTCAGTGGCCCGGTGCCCCAGCCAGGGCCTTTTGCTTGATGTTCCCCGTCGTGATCCCCTTGCCTCTTACGCCCTTCGCCGCTTGGTTCGCCGTGGCGTTCTTGTCGAGGTATTCCTTGACCGCGGCCTTGCTGCTGGGAGCGGTGCCATAGTCGGACGAGCACCCAAGGAACGAACAGCCGCCGGCGACACCCAGGCAGACTGCCATCTTGAGGGCCAACTGCGAGGCTTCATGACGAAGTATCATCGAACCTGTATCTCCTCGTGGATCAAAGCGTCGCGGACGGAACAGCAACACTGCTGATCTTCTCATCAACCGAATGCTTCAACCACCGAAATAGAGCGTTGTCATTCCCAGCGAGAGTCGCAATCCCTCAATCCGCGTCTCGATCCCGATGAGGCGGTCGCCATTCTCAGACTTGTAACGCAAACTCGATGCCGAGTGACGCTCGACCGCGCGCCGCGGCCGCGCAATTCACGGCGTGTGGCAACAAAACGGGACTGCCCGATAGCAAAGCCACGGATGCCGAAGTCGAATCTCCATCAAATGTATATCACATCGAACAAAGATGACCAGCGACTCCTACTCGTAAAACCGCCAGCTTGTTTTGTCCTGCGGAACGACTGTGCGAAAGCCTGTCCGGAAAGCGTTGGATAACCCGTGCGGGACGTCAAGCCGGCCCCTTGCCTGGAACGCTTCTTGCCGATTCATCGGAGCGCGAACTCATCTCTTGGATAAGTCGCAAGTAGCAGCGTTCCCTTCGAACGAGAAATTTACAATAAGAATTTCGAATGATGTCGTCAAGGTGGCACCTAATTCGATTCAGTGAATTCCTTCGTCCTGATTTTTGCGAAACTCTTTGAATGATTTCGGACTGCACGGCCGAAAGCCACCGTTTTCTCGCCCAAGCCGCGCGTATTTGAGGCACTCTTGATCGAAGTTTGTGCACCGGAGGTCAGCGGCCCGTGCGGCTCGAGCCGGTTCTAGCCTCATCGGGCCAACGGCGCAGCCACGAGCGAGCCCGAGTTGTCACTTCCCACAGGTTCTGCCGTTTCGATGACGTTTGCGCTCAGGTGCCCGGCGATTGGAGGAACGGCCTGAGAAACGCTGCGGCTTTCGGGACGGCGACCGCGGCCACGTGGCTGTGCCGGCTCAGCTCCACATGGATGGCTCGCGTGTAACCGATGTCCCAGAGAGCACGGAAGATCGATCGAAAATCCATCGTTCCGTCTCCAAACATCAAGTGCTCGTGAACGCCCTCGACCATATCTTCAATATGGATGTTCACAATCCGCGATCCCCATTTGGCGACGAGGGCGGGGATGTCGCCTTCGCTCGAGCAATGGGCATGGCCGAGGTCGAGGGTCATTTGAAAGAGTGGGTGTCCGATCCGAGCGTCGAGCTGGGCAAATCGGGCGAGTGTATCGATGAACATGCCTGGCTCGGGCTCGAAAGCGAGCGTCATGCCGGCTTTCTCGGCGTGGTCGAAGACCCGGCGGATTTCCTCCGAAAGCCGCTCCATGCCCTGGGTTTCGTCGACCGGACAGGGGCAAGCTCCCGACCAGAGCGAGACCGATTCCGCCTGGAGGGTACTGGCCAGGTCGATGGCCCGGCAGAGAAAGTCCCGGCGGAGGGCGCGCCGTGAAGGATCGGGATCCATCAGGGTCGGGTCGTGCTTCTTGCGCGGGTTCAGCAGGTACCGAGCGCCCGTCTCGATCACCCGGGACAGGCCGTGGCGATCGAGCGCCGCCTTGACCAGGTTGACCTGGCGCGTCAGCGAAGATGGGTCGTCGTAGGGGTCAAGTGCGCCGGCGTCGAGAGTGATGGCGACGCTCTGGTAGCCTTCGTCGGCCAGAAACGCGATAGCGTCGAGCAGACGGTGGTGCGCCAGGCCGTTGGTATTGTAGCCGAGTCGCATCAGACTGGCGGTCCCGTTGATTGTGAGAAGGCTGGCGCTGCCGCAGTGCTTGGTCCTTCGCTGCGGACAGAAGGTTTTTTCCTGGGTTGCGCCTTGGGTGATTATGCGGCGCTCTTCACGTCGCGTACAGCCAGCGGGCGAGGAAAAACGCCGGGAACCAGAGCAGCGCAACCGGCCAAGCGGCCTCGGGCCCGCGGACGGCGGCGATGAGCCCGACGTGCAACCAGACGAGACTGAGGATACCCGTCTTGACGCATTTCTGGATCAAGGCCGGCGTCGGCTGACGGATGGCCCGCGAGGCGGCCGCGCTCAGTGCCAGCGCAACCAAGGAAAGGACGAGCAGGCCTTCGAGGGGGATGAGCGGCCGCTCCGCGTCTGGATGCGGGAACCGCCCGGGCGACAAGGCAATCGCCGCTAGCCCCAGAGTGGCCAGGAGCTGGATCGCCAGTCCGAGCACGAGGCCGCCGCGGCGGCCTCCTTCGGTTTCCGACCGGCTCACCACGGTGATTCCCGCCACGTAGAGGCCGTAAGCGAGGGCGGCATACCAGCCGAAAGGGCCGGCCAGCGTGGGGACGTGCGACATACCGAGCAACAGATTCAGGCCCCGGCAGCTTCCCATGAAAAGCGGGCCCAACCAGGTGTGTTTGATGCCGCCGTCGTACGCCAGAATGACGACAGCCAGGGCGGCGGCCACGCAAAGGCTGGCACGGGAACCGCTCGCGGCGGCCAGCGCCGGTCCGAGCGCCAGCCCGAGGCCGCCCAGCCACGCTGCCGCCGATTCTCGAGATGCGCCCGGATGGGAGGGGCCGGCCAGGCCGCTCGCGGCGATCGATCGCGAAATCGAAGACGTCGTTGAGTGCAGTTCCCGAGGCATAAAGCACCATCGACGAGCTGGCCAGAAGAAGCCAGCTCGAGGGCTCGGAGAGCGAGCCCCGGGCCAGCAGCCAGCCGGCCAAGCTGTCGGCCGCGGCGGTGAGGACGTTGGGGAGCCGGATCAGTTGAAGCCAGGCGACGACGGTTTTCAAGAAAAAGGCCTCGGTCAAGTGGGCTTGGCGAAGCGGTTGCGAGGCCCGGCCGCAGCGTGTGATCCACCGGATCGGACAGATCGGACGGATCACTTGCGGCGGCCGGCCTGGTTTCTCAAGCCGGAATCGATGACTGTCGTCCCACGCAATTCTGCGGTCTTGCTCAGGACCCGGGCGTGGCGTGCCGCACCAGCGGTCCCAGGACTTCCATCGCCGCAAGAGCGGCTGCATCAGGGTCATCGAGGAACGGGTACAGCTCCACCGTCAGCCAGCCATCGTAGCCGGTCGCGCGGATGGCCCCGATCACCTCCGCGAAATCGATGGCGCCGGTCCCCGGCACCAGGTGGTGGTGCACGCGAGTGGCGGCGATGTCTTCGAGGTGGTAATGGCGGATGTGCGGCGCCAGCCTGGCGATGCTTCGGGGCAGGTCTTCGGCGACGCAGTACGCGTGCCCGACGTCGAAGTTCAATCCGATCGAGGGGGCGGCCAGCCGTTCGGCGACTTCGAGGTACTGGTCGGTCGTTTCCAGGAGCAGGCCGGGCTCCGGCTCGATCAAGAGCAGGACTCCGTGGTCGAACGCGTGCTGGGCCAGGGGCTTGAGTACCTCGACAAAAAGGTCGATGGCCTCGCCGCGCGGCTGCCCGGGCAAAAGCGGTCCGCCGGGCTCGGTGGTGATGTGCGGAGCGCCCAGCTCTGCGCAGAGCGAGAGTGCCCGCTTCGTGTGGTCGATCCGGACCTGGCGATAATGCGGCTCTGGCTCGATGAACGAAGGATGCCAGTACGGCTGGCGACGGTCGTTGATCGCGTTCATCATGAACGCGTTGACGTTCGAGAACGCGAGTCCATTCCCGGCCATCGCGTCCAGGATGGACCGCTTCTGGACGTCGAGCAGACCCGCCGGCCAGGCATGCGGGACGTCGGCCAGGAGCTCGAGCCCCTCGTAGCCGACGGCGGCGATCCGGCGCCAGCTTCGTCGAAGGGGTATCTCAAATACGCGTTGGTGCTGAAGGCGAGCCGCATGAAAAGTGAGTCCTTGGTCCTTGGGCCGACACCGTGCCCCCTTCAAGAGGCGACTGGGACAGGGCGATAAAAAGGTGGTGTTACGCAGGCCGCGCGTTCATGCCGATTTCGTTGCGCGATACCTTCCCCCTCTCGCGAAGGGGGGGCAGGGGGGGTGATGAAAAGTCGGGGTCAGCGGCCCCGACGGGACTTGCCTGATGGCGTTGTTTTGGTTGGGCTGGGTCGAACGACGGCGCGAGCAACCGATCCCTTTCTCCCCCTTGCGAAGGGGGGGCCAGGGGCTCAGAGGGAGGGGTTTTTCACAAGGTGAGACGAGGTATTGAGTTGGCAAGACACAGCCACCTACGTAGAACAAGAGGTAGGAACAACCATCTTGGTCACGGAGGGTTCGGCCATGTCTTGCCAAACTCCACTCTACTCGTGGATTGGCCAGGTCGTCTCGGCTTTTCCGCATCTTTCTCGGCCGCAGGCGACGGTGCTGGCGCTTTACAGTTTCGGTGCGATCCTGGCTCAGCGGTGCGGTCTGAACAGCGTTACGGCGACCTTGGCCGCGTTGCTGGGCTTGGGTTACTCGACCATCCGATCGCGTTTGCAGGAGTTCTATCAACCGGCCTCGGCCAAGTCCGGAAGACAGCGACGCGAACTCGATGTCACCACCTGTTTCGCTCCCCTGTTGGCTTGGACCTTGAAACGGTGGCCGTCCAAGCGACTGGCCCTGGCTTTGGACGCCACCAGCCTGGGCGACCGTTTCACCGTCCTGTCGATCAGTGTCGTCTATCGCGGCAGTGCTTGCCCCGTGGCCTGGAAGATCGTGCAGGCCAACGTCCGGCACGCTTGGAAACCCGAATGGATCGCGCTGTTGCGCTCGTTTCAAACTCTGGTTCCCGCCGACTGGACCGTGATCGTCATGAGCGACCGCGGGTTGTATGCCCGCTGGCTGTTTCAGGAGATCGTTGCTCTGGGTTGGCATCCCTTGATGCGAATCACTCACAGAGGCAAGTTCCGCAAGAACGGATCGCGGTCGAGCCTTCCGGTCACAGCATTCGTCGCGAAGGTCGGCCAGCGATGGCAAGGACGTGGTGTGGCCTTCCCGAAGGTGGCTCGGCGACGGCTCGATTGCACGCTCTTGGCCTGCTGGGAATCCGGTCACGACGAACCGTGGTTCGTTCGTGACCGACTTGGGGCCGGACCAGAGCGACAGTTTGTGGTACGGGATGAGGGCTTGGATCGAACACGGGTTCAAACTGCTCAAACACGGAGGCTGGCAATGGCAGATGACCCGAATGACCGACCCCGACCGCGCGAGCCGACTGTGGCTGGTGCTGGCCGTCGCCACGCAGTACGTGCTGGCCATTGGTGGGGAAGCCGACGCGGGCGGCACAGAGGTCGAGACGCTCCCTGCGCCACCACCGACCTCGCAAACCACGCGCGCCGCCACGCGAACCACTGGTCGATCGGTTCAAACGCGACGACCTATTGCATGCCCCGTACTTCCGGCGCGAGAGCCTAAGAAGCGAGCGTCCGGGACCAAACAACGCTTGGTGAGCGTCTTTCGACAAGGATTGGCGGCATTGGTCAGCATTCTGATCGCAGGGCATGCGTTGCCAAAACCTCGATGGAAACCAGAGCCGTGGTTGGCGATTCGAGTCAATTCAAGAACATGCTATGATCAACCCCCGACAACTGTTCCGAAAAACCCCTCCCTCTGAGGGGGCCAGGGGGGGTGGGCCTGGGGCCTTGGACGTCGAAGAATGAAGAGCGCTCGACGGCCTTGTGACTGGCGGCGCCGCGACCAGCCCCCCTAACCCCCCCTTCGCAAGGGGGGGAAAAGGGCGCAACGAAATCGGGGGGAACGCGCGGCTCACGAAAGACCGACTTTTCATCAGCCCCCCCTCACCCCCCCCTTCACAAGGGAGGGAAAGTTGCTGGCGTCCCCGGGGCCGGTACCCGGCGCTCTTCGAGATGGCTGGCCAGCAGCTCGAATTGCCGGAAGAAATCGTTCTCGTCGACCCCTTCCGGGCTCTTGAAAAAGCACGCGAGATGCCGCATCAAGCCGCGGCCGCCCCGGCGTTTTTCGAGGTCGGCCAGGCGGGCCAGGTCGATGGCCAGCGGGGCAGCCAGCAGGCTGTCGCAGCCCTGCCACGTGAATTGAAGGGTCATCTTCGTGCCCAGAAAGCCCTGGAAGTGGATGTGGTCCCAGGCGGTCTTCCAATCTGCCATGTCCGCCAGGTACTCGATCGTGACGACGCTTGCGGGCTGGTAACCCAGGATCCGGCCGAGCACCTGGTCCTTCGAATCGACCTTGGATGATTTGTTGGCGGGATCGTCGAGGACCAGACCATCCCGATTGCCGAAGATGTTATGGCCGACCCAACTCAGAACCCGCAGGTTGCGCAAGGCGAACATCGGGGCCAGCACGGTCTTCATCAGGGTCTCGCCGGTCTTTCCATCTTTGCCGGCGTACAGTGAGCCCGTCAGGCCGGCCAGCTCGACGAGAGCGGGAATGGACCCCCCCAGGCTCGGCGTGAAATTGATGTACGTATGGCCCGCGCGGAAGGCTGCCAGTGCGTAAAGCGCAGCTCGCGGGAAGCAGATCAGGCGTGTTGCCGGCGAGCGCGGTCGTCAGGAGATCCCACCGCTGGTGGACCTCGCGGACCGGAAAAGGCGGCTCGGTGCTCGCCACGTTGAGGACGATCACGTGGTCGAGCGACTCCGATTTGGCGAACTCCGCCAGGTCGTCGGCGATCCGATCCACGGCCTGCCGCGCACCTGGCCCCGTCGTGGCCCCGTCCCAATCGGCCAGCTTGGAGATTGTGCGTCCGGTGCCGAGATGGGTCCCCGGGCGGATCCGCGCCGACGCGGCCGCCAGTTCGTCGCGGCACGCCGAAATCCAGTCAGCGGGGTAGATGCCGGAGAGCCGGCGAAATTCCTCGGCTGATTCGGCGAAGGTCGTGCGCCGGATGTCGTGGCCGCCGATCACGAAGTCGCCGGGGCCGGCAAGAGGCAAGCCTTGAAACCGGGGAAGCTCGGTGACCAGGCCGGTGCGGTCGGCCAGGCCGCGGGCCATCGCCGCCAGCCCCACGGTGACTGTCGTTCCGACACCCCCGAACGCTCCGATCAGCCAGAGCCCGACGCGGTGACCTGTCATGGCGCTATCTAACCTGTAGGTGAACCCGGAAGCAATGGAGGAAGGGATCCGAGCGATCGCCCCGCTCGCGGCTGGCCGGTTGAACGAACAGAAAAAAGGGCGATCCCGGGCCGCCCTGGACCGTCAGGAGCTGATTCCATTATGGCCCGGATCAACCGGCCGTTCAACCGACTGATCCAATCTGAGCTGGACCGGCTTCGAAAGGGGGGAAAAACGCGAAAGTGCGCGGGGATATGGCGGCCGATGGCCACAGATCAAATCGCCCGAATTCTGATGGACGTTGTCGACGGCTGGACTCGATCACGGGCCGGTTGCTACAATTCGTCGCTCGATTGGCACGTGTGGAATTGGCGACGCAGCGAGTCATTTCTCCGCGGTGAGGGCGAGGCATGCTTTCACGCCGGCTCCGTGCTGGTCTGTTCCTTCTCGTCTTGGTCGCGGCCGTGCTGGGATATGGCGGCGTGCGTGCACTGCGTAGTCGGCAGTTGAAGAGTGGGCTCGAAGAGGCCAAGCGCGAGATGGCGGCGGGCCGCCAGGGGACGGCGCGGCACCGGCTCATCGAGCTCGGGCAACTGGGCGGCGGCGACGGCGAAATCGAGTACGTGCTGGGCATCTGCGAGCTGAGCCAGGGCCGGCGCTCGGCCGCGCTGGCAGCATGGGAGCGCGTGCCGCCCTCGAGCCCCTGGGCGGCTCAGGCCGCCGTTCATCGCGGGCTGGCGCTGCTCGACGCCGGCCAGTACAGCCGCGCTGAGGAGATCCTCACCGCGGCCAGCGCCCGGGCAAGCGGGGCTGACGCGCTGCCCTTACTGCATGCCCTGGGCGTGCTCTACCAGATCGAGGGGCGGCAGGACGACCTGCGCGAGTCGATCATCGAGTCGTGGCCCTACACCGACACGCCCACCCTGCTGGTGCAAAAGCTGTCCTGGCACGATTCGGCACTGCTCGAGGTGGGAACGCTCTACAAAACCCTGGGCACTGGTCCCTCGGAAGACGATCGCGTATGGCTGGGGCGAGCCTACCTGGCCGCCCGCACCGGCAACCTGGACTCGGCCACCAGGTTGTTAACGGCCTGTCTCAAGCGCCGTCCCGACGACCCGGTCGTTTGGCGCGCGTTTCTGGAGCTGTCCCAGACGGCCGGCGACGTGGCGGGCGTGTGGCAGGCGCTCGAGCATCTGCCGGCGGCCGAGCTGGGCGCGGTCAACGTGGCCAGGATTCGCGCCTGGCTCGCGGCTCGGCTTGGCGATGGCGATCGTGAGCGCGCCGCCTTGCGCGCGCTGGTCGAGCGTGATCCGGGCGACACCGCCGCACTCGACCGCCTGACGGCGCTTGTGGCCCTGGCGGGCGAAGACCAAGAGGCTGCCCGGCTCCGGAAGAAGCGGGCCGAGGTCACGGCGGCTTGGGTGCGTTATCGCACGCTGCTGGCGGGTGAAGCGACGGCGAGTGGCCACGCCGAGCGCGCCAGCCTGGCCGAGCTCCTGGGCCGCCGGGTCGAGGCTCGCGGCTGGTCCGTGCTGCGCGACGGCCGGGCCGGCTCGCCCGGGCCTGGGCGTCCGCCCCTGGACCCGGAGCGCGCGGCGGATCGTGTGCGCGCCCCAGGCAACCCGGCCGGCCAGACCGTCGCCGCGCTGTGCGCCGATTTGCGACCCGGCCCGCCGCCCTTGCGCCGGCCCGCCGTCGCCGCCATTGCGGCCGCGACCCCTCAATTTGCCGACGCCGCCCTGGCAGCAGGCCTGCGCTTCATCCACGATAATGGTGAATCACCCTTGAAACGCCTGCCCGAGACCAACAGCGGCGGCGTCGCGCTCCTCGACTACGACCGCGACGGCTGGCTCGACGTGTACGCCGTGCAGGGCGGTCCCTTGCCGCCGGTTCCGCACGAGCCCTGCGGCGACCACCTGTTTCGCAACCGGGGCGACGGCACGTTCGAGGATGTGACCGGACACTCCGGCATCGCCAAGATGCCCGGCGGTTATGGACACGGCGTGGCGGTCGGCGATTACGACAACGACGGCGACCCCGACCTGTTCATCACGCGCTGGCAAGCCTATGCACTCTGCCGCAACCGGGGCGACGGCACGTTCGAGGACGTGACCGCCCAGGCGGGCCTGGGCGGCAACCGCGACTGGCCGACGTCGGCTGCCTGGGCCGACCTCGACGGCGATGGCGATCTCGATCTCTACGTGTGTCACTATGCGGTCTATGACCTCGAGCACGCGCGTGTCTGTCCGGGCCGTCAAAGGGGCGTCAACCAGTACTGTAGCCCGCGCTACTTCGAGGCGGTTGCCGACCACGTGTTTCGCAACGATGGCGGGCGGTTTGTCGACGTGACGCGCGCGGCCGGGTTTGTCGACCCCGGCGGGCGCGGACAGGGCGTCGTGGCCGCCAACCTCGACGACGACGACCAGATCGACCTGTATGTGGCCAACGACCTGTCTGCCAATTACCTCTTTCACAACCTGGGGGGCTTTCGCTTCGAAGAAATCGCCCATCCGGCCGGTGCCGCCACCAGTGGCACGGGGGCCTACCAGGCGGGCATGGGGATCGCCTGCGGCGACTTCGACGGCGACGGCCGGCCCGACCTGGCCGTCACCAACTTTTACGGCGAGTCGACCACGTTCTTCCGCAACTTGGGCCGCGGCCTGTTCTGCGACGAGACCGCCGCGATCGGCCTGGCCGCTCCTACGCGCTGCCTGCTCGGCTTTGGAGTCGCCTGGCTCGATGCCAACAACGACGGCCGGCTTGACCTGATCTCGGCCAACGGCCACGTCGAGGACCAGCGCCCGGCCTTTCCCTGGAAAATGCCCACGCAGTTGCTCTTGGGTGGCTCGGACGGACGGCTGCACGCGCCGCCCGGTGCGGGCGGCGAAGTATTTCAGCAGCTCCACCTGGGCCGCGGCCTGGCCTGCGGCGACCTCGACAACGACGGCCGGGTCGACGTGCTGGTGCAGTCGCAGAACGAGCCGCTCGCTTTCCTGCACAACCAGACGCAGGCCGGCGGCCACTGGGTCACGCTCGACCTGGAGGGCGTAGAGTCCAATCGCGACGCGGTGGGCGCGCGGGCGTCGGTTCTGGCCGGCGGCCGCCAGCGGGTCGTCGAGCGAATCGGCGGCGGCAGCTTTCAGTCTGCCGCCGACCCCAGGCTGCACTTCGGTCTGGGCGATGCGACGGCCATCGATCGGCTCGAGGTGCGCTGGCCTTCAGGGCGACTGGAGAAGTACATTGGCTTGCGGGTGGACCGCGGCTACAAAGTGCGCGAAGGGAGCCCCGAAGTCGAGCCCTTGCGCGGCTTCAAGCGGCCTTCCGGTTGATGGGGCGTGCCTTGACACCGACAACATCAGCGACTTTTGCCCACCCACTCAAGGCAGCGTGGAATAGATCACGATGTTGCCCGCGATCCGGATTGCACTTTCGTAAGTGTACCCTTTGCACTCGATGCCGGTGTGATGTTCGAGGGCGCAGCCGATGTCGTACTTCGAATAGATGATGGCCCAGTGGTCGCTGATGCGGACCCCTTCGAGCTGGGGGTAGTCGCGGCCGCCGCCGGCTCCCTTGGTGTATTCAACGTCTTTCAGGTCAGCCCCGACCTTGGTCGTGAAGAGCTCGTCTTCGCGGGGGATGGGCACCAGAGGGTTCGTGGGCAAAAGCTCGCTGACGAAGCGGCGGAATGCCGCGTCGAAGGCGGGGCTACCGCAGGCCGCGTCGGCAAAGAGCGTGCCGCCGCCCGGGTCGAGGTGGCGGCGCAGGGATTCCAGATCCTCCTTGGCGAACGACAGCGACGCGCGGCCGTGGATGTAAATGAGCGGGAAATAAACCAGGTTGGGATCGCGCGGAAACAGGTCTTTCTGGGTGATCGCGACGTCGAAGCGATAGGGAGGCTTGCGCAGCGCGTCCATCAGGTTGGGGATCGCCTGCGGCGCGACGTTCCAGTCGCCGGCGTGCATGAGCTTGGCGATCCGCAAAGCGCCCCGCTTGGGAGGGGTGTCCTTGAAGTTGTGCACCTCGCGGATCACCAGCTTGTCGGCGGGCATCTCTCGGCCCGTGGCGTAGTCGATCACGTTCTGGCCGACCTTGATCGCCTTCACGACCGCCGGATTTGCGGGGCTGTGCTCGCACTGGTTCCAGTAGCACGAGAGATCTTCCGGAGAATAAATGACCACGGTCCGGCAGCCGTGCTCGATTCCCCACAGCGGATGGATGTCCGGAGCCAAGAGGTGCCGGGCGCGCCAGACCGGGTGCTCATCGGAAAGGGGCCGCAGCCGGTACGCCTCCTCGGGGAACACTTCCTTCATCAGCCGGGTGAAGCCCTCATGGAATTCCTTGTTGCCGCAGCACGCTTCAGCGAAGATGAAGCCGCCCTGCTCGACGAAATCGCGCAGGTTTTGCTTGGCGATTGCGGAGAATTGCGGGGCTTCGTGCCCGTTGAAGAAGACGATCGGGGCCTGGAGCATCTCCGCAACCGAGGCGATGTTGGGATCGACCACCTGCCAGGTCAGCAGGTTTTTCCAGTCGACGGACACGATGTTGACGATGTTGCGAATGTCGTCCGGATCGTTGTTCCAGTCCATCGAGGGTCCATGGCGCAGCTTGTTGACCAAGACCGGCGCGCGACCCTTGGCCAGAAAGAGCAGCGAGAAGCAGGTTGCCAGGACGTGGTCCGGATCATCCTCGACCAGTTGCCCTCTCCAGTAGCCCAACTGTTGTTGCTCGTGGACAAGCTCTTCGGCCCCCAGGCGATACCAGTCGTGCTGGCCGAAGAACCGCACGCCGGCGAGCCGGCCGGCGCGCTCCAGGCCGTAGAGATAGTAATACTTCCACTGCTGGCCGGCCCCGAAATTCTGGCCGACTTGAAAGTGGCTGGCGAGCCAGTCGATCCCGTACTGAAGATTCTTGTTGGCGCCACCTTTGCCGCAATTGTGGATCGCGGCGTCCTCCAGGAACTCCTGGCCCTGGAACCGCCGCAGGCCGGAGATGATCAGGCTCGACACGCCCGCGCAGGTCATGCTGGCCGTCGAGTTCCCGGAATCGGGCGTGTATGCCCAGCTTCCGTCGCGCTTCTGGCTCTTTTCCCAGTAGTTGCGCGATAGCTCCCAGACCGACGGCTTGACCGGGATGCCCACCTCGCTGGCGGCGTGCAGACCCAGGAGCGCGTACTGCGTGTTGGAATTGTCGCCGGGCCGACCGCGCTTGGACTCGGAGTAGCTCCAGGAACCCGGCCAGAACTGGGGATCGCCGGGCTTGATCTGGGCTCGTTCCAGCCAGTCGACGTTGGCGGCAATCCGCAGCTTGTCCCGCGCCGGGTCGGCGATGGCAAAGACCATGGTCTGAAGCGAGATCGCGTACGTGCTGCGCAGGTCCTGGGGACCGAAGCCGCGCAGGTAGTCAATCGCCTTGTTGAGCGGGGGTGCGTTGGGCTTCTCACCGGCCGTGATCAGAGCCAGGGTAACCAGGCTGGTCACTCCGGACCGGGCGTCGTTCTCGATGTCGGCCCACGAGCCGTCGTCGCGCTGAAGACCTTTCAGGTACCGAACGCCGTCGCGAATCGCCCGCTCGACCTCCTCGCGGGTCACGGCGGCCGGGCAGGAAACCGTGCCGGCCAGCACGACGAAGACCGCCAGGACCAGAGCCACGAACGAGCGAGCGCTCGTGAAGATGCGGCACATCGATTAGCCTCCCCCGCCCAGCCGAGCGATCCCTTGACGTGCGTTACCTCCTTTAGCATGACATAGAGGGGCGCGGGTTCACAAGATGGCCTGCCGGTCTCACCGAGCGGCCGGCCGGGGATACTTCAGGATTTGACCGGCGGCCGCTGACGCGTACACGCTGCGACCGTCGGTGGAGGGAATGACGTGAGCCGGAGCGAGGCCCTCGCCCAGGACCTCGGCCAGAGCCCGGTCGGGGGCCAGCGCCGGCTTTCCGGTTTTCGGGTCGAGCTCAAGCGCGCTCTGGCAGAGCCGCCAGGAGCTTGCGCCGGGTCCGCGCGTCAGGTAAACGAGCGTGAGCCGGCCGTCGGAACCGACCGATACGCTGGGAAACCGCTCGACCAAGGGCACTAGGGCGGCCGAGCGAGAACCCGACGCAGTCAGCCGGCCCGCCGCGACGATGGCGTCGGCGTCTTCGCTCATCTGGAGCCACCAGATCGTGGACGGCGCATAGACTCGTTTGCCCCCCACTTCCTCCTGGCGTCGCAATGAGACGATGACAAAAGGGCGCAGCCTTGGATCCGGCGACCACTCCGGGTCCGCCAGGTACGTCTCGCCCGGTCCGGGCCGCTCACACCGCCACGCGACCGGATCAAGCTCCCCGGCCCGCTTCCAGCTCCCCGCGCGGCGGTCTTTCTGGTTCGGTGGGGTCCCATCATCACCATCGCCGTTGAGACGGCAGCGATGAAGCTGACCGTCTCCGGCGGGAAAGAGAAACTCTCGGGGCCGGCCAGGGACCCAGCAGGGCCGGCCCGTCGGCAGGACTTCCAGGTTGACCCGGCCGAGCACGGTTCCATCCGAGACCCGGAACAGGCCCATTCCGCAGAACGCCATTTTTTCCGATTCGCCGACACGGCTCACCCAACGGCCCGCCGCCTCGAGCTTTCCATCCTGGTCGCGCCAGGGTGACACGCTCAAAAGCCCCCACTTCTCCGCCGCGGGAACCACGAGCGGTTCTGTCCGTCCGGTCGTTCGGTCAACGAGATGATACTCTTCCTTGCTGCGATCCTCGGGGTGCGCTACCAGGGCGGCGTCGTGAGCGGCCGCATTCCACGAGAAATAGGTTGGGGAACTGGCGGAATGCGCTCCCACACCCAGGATTCCGGCACCCATTGCAACCAGCACCCAGGCGATCGCCAGGAGCGCTACCAGCCTGATCAATGTCATCAGATTCATGATTTATGTGCTCTTCGGTTGATCATTCTCTCGAACCTGACCGCACGGTGCGGCGGTTGCCGTTTTGAAAAGCGTCGTCATGTTCAGGTTGAGCGGAACGTGGTTCGCCCAAGGCTTGGGCCAGCGAAAGCAATTTCGGCTGCCATTTCCGCGAGAGGAAGGACCGGAGTTGCACCAACAAAAGCAAGTTCGGCGCCATACCGCCAGGGCGACGGATGGGGCCGCACGCACTGCGGCCGATCCGGACGCAGCATAATCGACATAAGATGACACAAATCAATCAGATGTGGATAGCGTCTGGTCGTCGCACGGATCTTGAAAATGGCCGAGAAAGTAGTTCCCGTGAAGGAGGTGAACATGCCCGCGGTTTGCGCACGCCGCACGACCTGTCGGCACGACTCGACATTGCTGTTTAAAATAGCGTCTCGTCATTTGCAAAGGAAGGGAATTGGTCCGTTATTATTGAAATGTGACGGGGCGGGACGGGGGTGGTGCAGCGCAGGCAGCGCAACCGGCTCGCAACGCACTCTTGCGAAGGGTCAGTGGTCGGGGCACCATCAGGCACAAAAGTTTCGCACGCTCTCTCCGTTTTGCGTGTTTGCTTGAATCACCCGTCGTCTTCGACTTAGAATACGTTTGAAAAGATAATTGGCTCACGCGGTATCAGAAGGCCGGGGGGTGCGTCGTCCTCACGCAGGCGGCACGCCCCGGGGTCAGGAGCCGGCCTGCGGGGCCAATCCGACCTCGGGCAACTGGGTTCCGGTTCATCCTTCATCCTTTTTCCTCGAGGTCGCATGTCTAGCGCGGGTGATCGGATAACGCAGCTACTCGACGAGTTTCGACACTCGCGCGACGTGATGGTCACCGAACTCAACAAGGTGATCATCGGGCAGCGAGATGTGATCGAGCTGATCCTGGCGGCAATTTTCACGCGAGGGCACGTGCTCTTAGTCGGCGTGCCGGGGTTGGCCAAGACGCTGATGGTGAGCTCGATCGCCAAGATCCTGGACGTCAGCTTCAAGCGGATCCAGTTCACGCCCGACTTGATGCCTTCGGACATCACGGGGACGAACGTGCTGGAAGAGCCGGAGGCGGGCCGCCGCGCGTTCCGGTTCGTGCCGGGCCCGCTGTTTGCGAACATCATCCTCGCCGACGAGATCAACCGGACGCCTCCCAAGACCCAGGCGGCACTCTTGCAGGCCATGCAGGAGCGGGAAGTCACGGTGGGGCAGGATACGATGCACCTGCCCGATCCATTCTTCGTGATCGCCACCCAGAACCCGATCGAGCAGGAGGGGACCTATCCGCTGCCCGAGGCCCAGCTCGACCGGTTCATGTTCGATGTTCGGGTCGGCTATCCGTCGCTTGACGAGGAGAAGAAGATCTTGCTGGCGACGACCCGGGGGGAAGTTCCGGATCTGAAGAAGGTGCTTTCCGGGAAGGCGATCGTGAACTTGCAGAAGCTGGTGATGTCGGTGCCGGTTTCCGAGTACACGGTCGACTATGTGGCGCGGCTGGTGCGGTCGACGCGTCCGGCCGACGAGAAGGCGCCGCAGTTCGTCAAGGACCTGGTGGACTACGGCGCGGGGCCGCGGGCCGGTCAAAACCTGATCCTGGCCGGGAAGGCGATGGCGGCGATGGACGGCCGATTCAGCGTGTCCCTTGACGACATCCGCAAGGTGTCCGCGCCGGTTCTGCGCCATCGGATCAGCACCAATTTCCAGGCCCAGGCGGAAGGCCAATCGACTGATACATTGGTGAAGCGGCTGGTGTCCGAGATCCGCGAGCCCGAAACGCCCAAGTACGATCGTCCCGCCGGGAAATGAGCCAGCCGGGCGGATGGCTGCGGGCAGGTTCGAGTGCCAGAGGGAGCACCTGATGGCGGGGACGGCCGAGAAATACCTGAAGCCCGAGGTGATCCGCCAGGTCGCCCGGCTGGATCTCCGCGCCCGGTTCATCGTCGAGGGTTTCATCTCGGGTCTGCACGCCAGTCCGTTCCAGGGTTTTTCGGTCGAGTTCTCCGAGCATCGCAAGTATTCTCCGGGCGACAACATTTCCGACATCGACTGGAACGTTTATGCCAAGACCGACCGGTTTTACATCAAGAAGTTCCAGGCGGAGACCAACCTGACGGGCTATCTGGTGATGGACCTCTCGGGCTCGATGGGATACACTTACAGGCAGGAGCTGACCAAGTTCGAGTACGGGATCAGCCTGGCTGCGGCCCTCTGTTACTTGATGATTCGCCAGCAGGATCCGGTTGGATTGATCGCGTTTGATCAGAAGATCCGGCAGAGCCTGGCACCGGGGAGCAAACGATCTCAGCTCGGCAACATGCTATCGCTTCTGGCCAAGCTGAAACCGGCGGGCACGACGTCGATCGAAGCCAGCTTGCACCAGGTCGCAAGTATGCTCAGGCACCGCAGTCTCGTGATGCTCTTCAGCGACCTTCTCGGAGACCCAGAGCCCATCTTGAAGGCCATTCATCGGCTTCGATTCGCCGGCCACGACATCATCATCTTTCATATTCTCGACGAGGCCGAGGCCGAGTTTCCCTTCGAAGGCATGCTTCGGCTGGAGGACAACGAGACCAACGAGACGCTCGAGGTCGACGCCGAGGCGATCAAGGCCGACTACCTGGACGAGGTCGCCAAGTTTCGCGGCACGTATCGCCACGAGTGCGAGCGCGCGCGGATCGACTATGTTCCACTGCACACGGGAATGCCATTTGACAAGGCCTTGATGAGCTACTTGCTCACGAGGCAAGCGCCGCGCTTGAGGGAGTCACGAGAGATGTCGCTGATCCATGTCGGGCTGGCGGCGGGGGCGGCGCTGGCGGCGCTACCGGTGATTCTGCACCTGTTCATGCGGCAGACACCCAAGCACGTGATCTTTCCGGCCCTGCGGCTGATCCGCGAGCGGCAGCGGCAATCGAAGAAGCGGATGCGGATCAAGAACTGGTTGTTGCTCCTGGCGCGGATGGCGATTCTGGCCCTCATGGCGCTGGCCCTGGCCAGGCCCCAGATCTATTCCGACGTACCCTTGGGTGACGAATCGATGCCGGTGGCGCTGGGCCTGGTCTTCGACACCAGCCTGTCGATGGAATACAAAGACAAGGACAAGTCCCGGCTGGACGAGGCGAAGGACCGGGCCAAGGAGATCGTGGCGAAGCTTCCCGACTCCAGCCAGGTCTTCGTGGTCGACTCGGCCGTGCCCGGGGCCCCGATCGGGCTGTCGCCGGCGTCGGCGCTCAAGCAGATCGAGGGCCTGAAGGTGCATCCCGTGAACCGGCTTTTGAACGAGGTCATGGGTCAGGTGTACCCCGCGGTCGCCGAGTGCGACCGGCCGGCCCGCATGGTGTACGTCTTGACCGATCTGTGCCGTTCGGCGTGGGCTCCCGGACGGCCGGCGGAGGGGGTCGACGAAGTCGCGAAGCTCAAGTCGAAAAAGGGCTCGAACCTCGCCACATTCATCCTGCGGCTGGCTCCCAAGGAGATCCAGAACTTCGGCGTCGAGTCCGCCGATCCCACCCCGAGCGTCGTGCCCCAGGGGATGCCGGTCGAGATTCGCAGCCGGATTCGCTACGAGGGCCAGAAGCCCGGCAAACGCTTGGTCGAGTTCGAGCTCGACGGGCAGAAACGAGGTGAGAAGCCAATCGAGGTCGAGCCCAATAACGCGGTGGAAGTGAGCTTCCCCGCCCGGCTCCGGGACGGCGACCTCCACCAGGGCTCGATCAAGCTCTCCGGGTCGCCCGACCCGTTCGACCAGGACGACATCCGCTATTTCACGTTCCGCGTGCGGCCGTCGCTCAAGGTCTTGATCGTTTCGGAGTTGCGAATCGACTCCGAGCTCGTGGCCAGGGCGCTCGATCCGCACCCCGACGTGCCGGGGCCGCGACCGATTGTGGTCGAGTGGGTGCGCACGCCGGACCTCGCCAGCCGGTACAGAGGCGAGCTTCAGTCATTCGCGGCGATCTTTTTGCTTAATGTCAGGGACCTCTCCGAGGCCGATTGGGGGCCGCTGAACCGCTACGTGCACGAAGGCGGCGGGCTGGTGGTCGCGCCCGGGTACCTGAGCCGCCCGGAGGCCTACAATAATCCGGTCGCCATCCAGGTCCTGCCCGCGCAGCTTGCGGAGAGCCCCCACGCGGCCAAGCCCCCGACCACGATCGCCAAGATCGGCAACGTAACGCACCCGCTGTTCACGCAGTATGGCAAGGATCTCGACAGCATGATGGCACAGGTGCCGGTTTACCGGTACTGGCCAACGCGCGAGCCCGCCGAAGGCGCGCACACGCTCCTCAGCTTTGCCGACCTGGCACCCGCTCTCCTGGAGCGGACCATCCAGGGGCCCAAGGCGGGCCGGGTCCTACTCTGGACCACCCCGCTGTCGCGCCGGCCTGACTCGGGCGGCGCCATGCGCCGCCGACCCCGGGGCCTGGAGCGAGTTCCCCCTGCCGGCTTACGGCTGGTCATTCTTCGTCTTGATGAATCAGACCGTGCCCTACCTGGCTGGAGTGGCCGACGAGCCCCTCAATTATAACGCGGGCGAGAGCCCTTCCCTGCGCCTGGAGCCGAGTCTGCATTTGACGAACTTCGTCTTGAACAGCAGCGACGCCCAGGTCAAGCCGCGGGCCCTGGCCACGCCGAGCAACCAGTTTCTCGAGATTGCTGCGCCCCAGGAGCTGGGTCTCTGGACCGTCAAGGCGACGGCACCCGACAATCACGTGACGACCCTGGGGTTCAGTGTCAATCCCCCGCCGGGGGAGAGCCAGTTCACCATTCTGGAGCGGACCGATCTCGACGGGATCTTCGGCAAGGACCGCTATCGACTGGCCGATGATGCCGTGGCGCACAAGGAAGAAGAGCGGAAAGCGCGGTTCGGCTACGAGATCTTTCCCTGGCTCATGTTCCTGATCTTGATGGTCGTCACCCTGGAGAACTTCCTCGCGAACACGTTTTATCGAGAGCCCGCCCAGGCCAAGGCCGCCGGCCTGACGGCGTGAGCCTCATCCGAGCGGAGGGTCGCGCAGGGCGCGATCCGCCGTGAGATCACCCGGCCGGAGGCTGCTTGTCCAGGGTCTTGCGGTTGGCGAACAGGGGCCCACACCACCATGTACCGCGACATCAGCGTCAGCGTGAGCCCGATCGGCGGCTCCTGGGTCTTCGTGATCGGGGCAGTCGGAGCGGTCACTTTTCTGACCCTGTATGCGTATAACCGCCGCTTGAGAGGCACGACCGGGCGCTGGCGCTGGGTTGCATTGGCGCTCCGACTCATGGCCTTGTTCCTCTGCCTGCTGGCGGCGCTGCGGCCGTCGGTGATTTTCAAGGAAAAGAAACGGCAACCCGCCTCGATTGTCGTCCTGGTGGACGACAGCTCCAGCATGAAGATCCAGGACGAGGTCCGTGGGCAATCACGGTGGGACGTCGCGCAGCAAACCATCCCCAAGATCAAGGAATTCGCCAAGACTCTGGGCCCTGACCTCCAGACCAGGTTCTTCGGCTTCGACTCCAAGCTGTTCGACCTCAAGGACAGCGAGCTCGACAAGCCTGGCAAGCCTGAGGGGCGCGAGACGGCGCTCGGTACGGCGATGGCCGAGGTCCAGAAGCGGCTGCAAGCATCGTCGCGGCGCATCGCCAAGATGGTGATCCTGTCGGATTTCACATCCAACAATGGTGCCGACCCGCTGGAAACCGCGCAGGCTCAAGGAGCAGGGGGTGTCGATCGTCACCGTGGGCCTGGGCACCGAGAACGCCGGGGCCTCTCATAAAGACATTTCGCTGCGGGATTTTGTGACCAGCCCGACGGGCTTCGTGAAGAACTCGCTCGAGGTGAAGGGAACGCTGGTGGTTCGGGGCTTTGCCAACCAGGAGCTCCCGGTCGAGCTGTACGTTGAAGGCCAGGAAACGCCGGTCGCGAAGACGCGGATCAAGGTGCCCGACGGGGTGGACACGATCCCCGTCACGGGCTTGAAATTCACGCCCCAGACGCCCGGCGAGAAGCGAATCACGCTCAAGGTTCCTCAGCAGGAGGGCGAGCTGGTGGTCTCGAACAACGACATGAGCACGTTCGTGACGATCTTGAGCGGCGGCCTGAACGTCCTGTTCCTCCAGGGGTCAGGTCACACCTGGGACTACCGTTACCTGGGCAGGGCGATCGGCACGTCGTCGGCGATCCAGATGGAAGGCGTGGTGATCCGCCGTAAGGCCGAGGGGGATAAGAGCGAGATCGACGACAGCGAATTCACTCCCGGGAAATACAATGGGTACGTCTTCAGCAATTTGCCTGCCGAGTTCCTGACAGTGAAGCAGCACGGGCTCCTGGTCGAGGCGGTCAAGAAAGGAGCGGGCTTCATGATGCTGGGCGGCCACGCGAGTTTTGGCTCCGGCGGCTGGGCCGGCACGAAGGTGGCGGAGATTCTCCCGGCGGAGATTCATGAGGGCGACGGCCAGTTCGAGCCCGAGGGAGGAATCAAGGTCGTGCCCACCGCGCTCGGCCTGGACAGTTACATCCTTCAAGTCGGGGCGACCCGGGCCGAGACGCAGAAGATCTGGGCAGACATGCCGCCGATCCTGGGAAGCAACCGATTCGGCGAGCGGAAGTTGATCGCCTCGGTGCTTGCGACCTCGCCGGCTCCCGAGTCCGAGCCGCTCATGATGAGCATGGAAGTCGGTGCGGGCCGCGTGATCGCTTACGGCGGCGAGACCTGGGTCTGGGCACGGAAGACCGAAGAGGGCCGGCTCGCCCATCGGAAATTCTGGAGGCAATCGGTCTTCTACCTCGCGCACAAGGAAGACGACAGCGAGAACCAGGTCAAGCTGAAGGTCGAGCCCCGTCGGGTCGGCGTGGGGGAGAAACTCGAGCTGACTGCCACGGCGCGGGACGCCAAGGGCGCGACCATCCCCGACGTCGCCTACGAGTGCAAGATCGTTCGCGAAGGGCCCAATCCCGTTACGGAGCCGGTCCAGCTCTTCCCCCAGGGCGAGGACGCTCGGGCGTCTCGGTTCGCGACGGACAACCTCGGCCAGCCGGCCAACTACACGGCCAGCGTCATCGCCCGCAAGAATGGCCAGGAGGTCGGCCGCGACACCGCCCGCTTCCTTGTCTACCAGGACGATCGCGAGCTCGAACACCCGTCGGCCGATCTCAAGCTGGCACGCGGAATCGCCCAGCTCACCGAGGAACAATCAATCAGTCCCGAGAAACTGGTCGCCCACTTGAAGGGCATCGACCAGTCCACCTACACCGAATACGTGAGCCCGACCGAGGTCAAGGTCTGGGACAACTGGCCGTTTCTCCTGATCTTCGCCGCCCTGCTCACCATCGAGTGGTGGCTGCGGAAACGAAACGGGTGGGTTTGAAGGCGGAGGAATAGGTGCCGGTTCATCGTGATGCGCCGCGATGGTTGTTAGCGCTTCGCAGGGTGATCGGCTCAAATCCACCTTGCCCGAGGCGTGCGTTTCGATTATAGAATCGACACCACGACGGAGCTTGGCCCTCGACCATTCTCACGGATGAGATGCACCACCATGAATCGCACCTTCCCACTGGCTAGAGCAGCCGGTTTTTGCCTCACTCGCTCTATGGGGCGGGGACGATGAACGGAAGCGGCGAAAGCAAGACTTTCGCGGCTCGTCTCTGGCCTGCGCGAGCCCCTCTGCTCGTCGCGGCGACGATCATCTGCCTGATCAGCTTTTTCAACCTCTATCGCCTGGTGGTGGCGACGGCGCCTCGGAATCCCTGGGAGTCGATCGAGATCCTGGAAGCGTGGCGCAGCCTCCAGGGGATGCCCGTCTACGAACAGCCTCCGGACGGACACGCCACGCACATGTACGGGGCGCTTGTCCCCTGGGTTCAAGGCGAGATCTTCCGCTGGGTTGGGCCGAACAACGTCTCGGGGCGCTTGCTGTCGGTGTTCTCGGCACTCGCGACCGTGGCCCTCTTGACTCTGGGCTTGCGCGGCGACAGGTCTCTGTGGTACCTGGTGGTCGCCTGGGCCACGATCCTGGGCGTCAACCATCGCTCAGGCCAGTACTTCGCCGAGAACCGGCCCGACATGCCCGCCCTCATGCTCGGAGCTGCGGCCGTCTTCCTGCTGGGCTGGGGACTGGAACGGAAAGGGTGGCCGGCAGTCGTCGTGGGCACCGGTGTCCTCGTCGCCGGCTTCTTTTTCAAACAGACCGTGTCGATCTTTGCCGCGGTGCCCTGGCTCGTCCTGGTACTGCGTTGGAAACGGCCGTCACCAAGTGAGGCCGTTGCCGCATCGATTCCGCTCGTGGCGATGGCGCTTGTGACCGTCGCACTCAAGCTCCAGAGCCCCGCGATCTACCACTTCATGATGGAAGTGCCCGCGGCCTACAGGGTCAACTGGCCCCGGGCCGTGAAGTTTCTCTGGGAGCTGCTGCTCGATTCACCGCTGTTTCTCGTCCTGTTCGGCGAGTGGATCATCGCCGCCAAATCGGCCCAGCGCGATCCACGCGTGCCATGGCTCCTGGCCACTCTCGTGCTGACCGTTCCATTCGCGGCGGTAGCACACGCCAAGGTCGGCGGCTGGCCCAACAGCCTCCTGCCCGCACTGCTGGCGATGGCGGGTTTTTGCGTGCTTCGACTTCCCAGCCTGTTGAAACGAGTGGAAGGTATCGACTCATCGCGGCTCTCACGGGCGGCCCTCGGAGTGTTTCTCGCCGTGCTGCTGCTCATGACGACATTTCCCCATCTGACACGAGAACATAGTTTGATTATCGCGCGATCGCCCTGGGATCGCGACTACCTGGAAGCCGTAGCCGTGGCCCGGGCTCTGCCGGGCACCGTCGTCTGCCCGGAGGATCCGACGATCCCGTTTTATGGCAGCCGGTTTGTCGGTCGTAACCTTTTCTCGGAAAAGGATGCCCGGGCCGACCATGGGAACTGGCCCAGCGCGACACCCGAGCCGGTGCTGGCCGAGCTAGCACGGGCCGATTACGTTCTGGACGTCACCAACTACTGGGGCGAGAACATCGACGGGACCCTGCTCGAAGAGCACGGTTTCGAGGGAGTGGACCTGGGGTCGCTCGACCCGGCGTGCTACCGGCTCTGGCGGCGACGCCACCCGCGAAGCGTTGCAGACAGAATGATCGACCACCCAGCACAGCCGAAACGGTGACAAGGGCGGTACGGCGAACGAGAAAGGCGGGTTGCCATGGAAGGTTTCCGCAACGGGTACCGAGTGGACCGGGGCACCGGAGGCGACTTCGGCGTTTTGAGGGACACGGTGGGGTCGGCCCCGGATCGAGAGATCGCATCTGGCGGCCGGCTGCTGGATGAGAGCGCCGCCGCCCTATCCGCCGATGAGATCGTCATTCTCATCCCCGCCTTCAATGACTGGGCGGCGCTCGCCCAGTTGCTGCCTCGGCTGGACTCGGCGCTCGGCGCGCACAACATCGCGGCCGACGTGCTGATCGTCGACGACGGGTCAACCACCGACCCGGACGACCTGGCTGCGCCGGGACGATTCGCCGCACTGCGCCGGGTCGACGTGCTGCGGCTCAGGCGCAACCTGGGCCATCAGAGGGCCATCGCGATTGGCCTGGCGTACGTGGAAGATTGTCTGAGCGCAGGCGCCCTCGTGGTGATGGACGGTGACGGCGAAGACGACCCGGCGGATGTGCCTCGGCTGCTCGAGCGGCTCAAGGAAGAGCGCTTTGGCAAGATCGTTTTCGCCGAGCGGTCGCGCCGGTCCGAGTCGTTCCGGTTCCGGTTCTTTTACATGCTGTTCAAGCTCTTGCATCTTGTCTTGATCGGCACGGGGGTGCGTGTCGGGAACTTCAGCGCGATCCCGCGGCGCAGGCTGTCGAGCCTGGTCGTGGTGGCGGAGCTGTGGAATCATTACGCGGCGGCCGTCTTCCGATCGCGCCAGCCCTATTGCATGATTCCGACCACGCGGTCCAAGCGCTATAGTGGCCAATCGACGATGAATTTTGTGTCGCTGGTGACGCACGGATTGAGCGCGATCTCGGTCTACAGCGACGTGGTTGGGGTGCGGCTCCTGGTGATGTCGCTCGGGATGGTGATCGTGACGCTCCTGGGAATCATTTCCGCGGTGGTTGTCCGGCTGGCGACCGACTGGGCGGTGCCGGGCTGGGCGAGCTACGTGGTGGGGATCCTGCTCATTCTCATGGTCCAGGCGATCATGGGGGCATTTGTCTTCAGCTTCGTGATCCTGGGCTCACGGCACGGATCCAGCTTCTTGCCGCGGCGGGATTATTCGTTTTTTATCGGGTCTCTCTCGACGCTTCAGGGAAGCGTGCGGTCGATCGAGCCCCTGCCGGTTTCGGAGCTTTTGAGCGATGTCCTTCTCTCGGAGAGATAGCGCCATGGCGTACGTTTACGAGGGCACGGAGCTGGAGCTGTTCGCGGCGGCCAGGAACTGGAAGTCGTATCTAAAGCGGCGGATTGGCCCCTATCTCGGCCGCGCGGTTCTGGAGGTCGGGGCGGGCAACGGGAATACGACCCGCGTGCTGTGTGATGGTGCTGCCGATCGCTGGGTGTGCCTGGAGCCCGATGGGGTGCTGGCCGAGCAGTTGATCGTTTCGATCGGTGACGGCGAGCTGCCCGGCTGCTGCGCGGTCAAGGTTGGCACGCTCGACGAGCTGGCCACCCACGATCGTTTCGACACAATTCTTTATATCGACGTTCTTGAGCACATCGCCGCCGACCGGGCCGAGCTGGCCCGGGCTGCCCATCACGTGCGCCAGGGCGGGCACCTGGTCGTGCTCTCGCCGGCTCACCAGTGGCTTTTCACCCCCTTTGATCGTGCGATCGGCCATCACCGCCGGTACACGAAACAGACGCTTCGCGCCGTTGCGCCCGCGATGCTCTCGCTCGTGAGGCTAGACTATCTCGACTCGGTGGGGATGCTGGCCTCGCTGGGCAACCGGCTGGTGCTCAATAGCAGCATGCCCAGCCCCCGGCAGATCGCGGTGTGGGATAAGCTGATGGTCCCGGTCTCGCGCCGCGCCGATCCGCTTTTGGGTCATCGTCTGGGAAAGTCGCTGCTGGGAGTTTGGCGACGACTGCCGTAGTGGCCGGTGAGGGGATGTCGTTCGGTCCGGATGAAGGTGAATCCTGATCCTACGCAAGGCGTGTTGAGCAGCGAACCGGCGAGCCGTGCGTGCGCGCGTCTCTGAAGATCTGCTATCATTGAGGCGTGGGGGAGAGCCCCTGAGCGCGGGCTGTCCGGGCGGTTACATGATTGGCTCGCGCATTGACCGATTGCAACCGACAGGGATGTCGGCCACCAAAGTGCAGGAGGAAGTGTGGCGAATTCAGAAGATACGATGACGAGTGCGTCGCCTCAGCCGCCGCTGAACGTCACCGAAACGATAGAAGAGAGGGCCGCAATCCTGAGAGCCCTCGAAGGATTAGCAGCCCTGCCACCGAATTGGAGCGGCTATGGGGCAAGCCCGATCGATCGTGGAGTGATCGAAACGGCCAAGGCGTTCATCACGGTGTCGCCGAGCGGGCAAATCGGAAGCCCCAAGGTCGTTCCGATGACAAGGGGTCGGCTTCAGCTCGAGTGGCATCGCGGAAATCGCTCGCTGGAGCTTGAGTTTGAGAGCACGGACCGAGTTCACTACTTGAAGTGGGATTCGGATACAGGGATTGAAGAGGAGGATGTTATCCCTGTCATCGATGTAGGTCGGATACACGCTCTTCTTCGGTGGTTCCGAGCGGAGCCGGGGGATGGCTGATGCCACGGAGCGTGGGTCCCCTCGTCGCAGACACCGAGGACGTGTATCGAGCCATTCTTTACCCACATTGGTGGGTTGAGGAGAAGAGCCGGCCGTCCTCGGCCGCATTCGACGAAGAGGTTTTTTCCGTCGATGTCAAGTCGAGGACGACGCCTCAGCAAACCGCTGGTCGGTTCCAGAATGTGACTCGCCTCGCCCAGTTTAATTGCGGTCAAGCAAGGGCGCTTGGCTTTGAAACACGCGATGAGCTGGACCCGGATCAGCCGAGCAACCTCGCTCACGCTCATGTTTATTTCTTGGAATACCACACCACTAATCCGAGCCAACGTAAGAAAAAGGCGAGGAAGCTAGCTGAATTGTGCCAGGAAGTCCTGACCTGAGTCGCAACGAAGCAGAAACTGCGGTCGGGCGCGGGGCTGGTCGCTCGCCGGGCTGGGTCCCGCGCGATTCCCCCGGGATGCCGCGACGGGCGTAGTGACCTGGCGAACCCCGCTCGCGTCCCCGCCTGGCCTTAACCGGACCGAGAGTCGCGGCCCTCTTTCCTTCCCGGCCCTCGTGAACCCGGCTCGGCCCTTCGGTGTCATAGCAGGGAACCTTCGTTTGGTGTCCCTTTTTCGGAGACGCAATCCATGAGCTCCCGCTCATCGTCTTTCTCAGACGACACGCTGCCGTCCCGGGTGGTGCACCAAAATGATCCATGAACAGAGCGTGCTTCATGAACCGAACCGGCTGGAAACCGAAGAAAGACCGCACCGACAAACCTGATCCCGGCCTGCTCAAGCACATCCAGTCCCTCGGCCTCTCGACCGTCGAGGAATACCTCGGGTGGTGCTCCCAGAATGGGTTCGGCCGCCGCACCGACAAGCACAGTCGGCTGCGGTTGAAGGAACAGAGCTACGCCCACCGCGCCGTAGCCGACGCCCGCCTCGCCCAGAAGAAGCAAGAACTCAGGCAGCCCGAGCAGGTGATCGAGAGGATCTGGAGCGGCGAACTCCAGGAGGTTCAGTGCACCGAGCCCCACTGGAAGTCCGTTTGCCGGGCCTTCAAGTCGGCGCAGGATTCTCGCCGAAGCCGATGCGCGCTGCACGACCTCTTGCGACACGTCAGCGCGTGCTCTGACCTCGTCAGCAGCCGGCCGGTGTTTTCCGAGTACGGCTGCCAGCTCGGGAATACCTTCGTTGACGGGCTGCTGGCACTGGCCCGTCACTCGCCTGGCTGGATTCGCCCGGTTGGCGACTGGACGCCGCAGACGCACAACGTTCGCCGCCAATTCTCGTCCCTGGCGCGTCACCTGTTTGCCGAGTGGCCGGTTCCGGCGTTCATGGACTCGGCCTGGTTTCTGGGCAATGGCCGGGAAGCCGTTCGGCAGCAAGAGTGGTTCTTGCACATCGCCAGGGGACAGAATATCCGCACGGCGGACTTGCCGCTGGTGTACACGAAGCGGATGGCCCACCACTTCATTGAAGCTCCATCGGACCTGACGGTTCTCGCGGCACTCCGCTGGGGACAGATTCACGGACTAGGCGGGACCGCGCGCCTCGTCTGGGGGATCATCGGCACGCGGCTCGGGAGCAGCTTTGAGCATGACGACTTCTGGACCACGGTGATCCAGTTCTTCATCGCCAACCCGATGCTCGACCTGGCCCACGCCGGCCCGATCATCGACTTTATCCATCGGCAACGGTTCGTTTCGCACGATGTGTTCGTGGCGCCCGGCGTGGTCGAGCGCAGAGGCCCGCCGCAGCCCAACTTCACGATGAAGGGCCGCACGCCGGCATCTTTGCTCCGGCAAGTCGAGGCCTGGCACCGCACGCTGACAAAGACGGAGCAGCCGCCAGCGCAATGGCCGAGTTCCGGAATCGCCGGCTTCGAGTTCGTCGAGGGGACCGAGCGAGGCGGCAACCTGAAGATCTGGACCATCACCGAGCTGCTCAGCACCAGCGCGCTCGCCGCAGAAGGTCGGGCGATGAAGCACTGCGTCGCAACCTACGCCCACTCGTGCGCGAACGGAGCGTGCTCGATCTGGACGCTCGAAGTGGAGGCCTTCGAGGGCCGCTCCAAGATCCTGACCGTCGAGGTCCAGAACGGAGCCCGATTGATCTGCCAGGCGCGAGGCAAGTGCAACGCGCTGCCTGGCGACAAGCCCCGAGGCATTCTGCGCCGGTGGGCGGAACAGGCCGGGCTGAGCGTGGCGAGGTACGTTTAGCGGGCAGGGAGGTCGCTTGAAGAGACCTTCATTCCAGCGATCGGCTTGGGTGGGCGAGCGATGCTCGGCGATCCACGCATGCGCAAGGTCCGCATCGGCCACGGCCTGTGCGGTGACGCGGAGGCGATACGTCACGTCCGGATTCCGTGCTTGGAGCGGGCGTGTTTCTTGAATTCGTCAAGGCTGACGGTGCGGCCTGCGTTCATGTCCTCGATACCCTGCCGGATTCCTTCGAGGACCCTCGCTTCTTCGGCCACCTGGCGAAGCCTTTGGTAGGCGGCGGCGTCCTGTACGACCAGCTCGGCCTTGCCGTTGATCGTGAGGACAACCGGCTCGCCAGTCTGCTTCAACTGGTTAACAAATTCGGATGTATTCTTTTTGAAATCGGTCAGTGATTGGATGTCGCGGCTGATATCGAGCATGGGACCTCCAGGCGAGAACTGTTAAAGCACTGAATTAGATTCTAGCACCGCCTGGACCGGGTGCCAACCCGGAATTCGCAGACGCCTTGGCCTGCATCGCCATCAGGTCTTGGCACCCAAACGCGCGGGTCCCGACTCTACAGACGCCACACGCAAGCCCAAGGTCCGTCAGGCCGTGGTGCTTTGCCGCCGTTCTGGTGGGTTTGGAACAGAGCACCGAGCCCAAATCCGCAAGCCCTGCAAACGAGGGTCGACCGCGGGCGCGTCGATTGTGTACGATAAAGGAGACAGGTCGCCTTGTTCCTTTCCCACAGATTCAAGGGGGTGTCTCATGACGACCGCACTTCATCACGACCTGGTTTCACCGCGGATCCTGGATCGGCTGCGCCGGGGTCAGCTCACGGAGGGGCAAGTCGACGAGTTCCGCGATTTTCTCGACCAGGTCGAGCGCAACCTGCTGCGTCACCGCATCATCACCGACAACCGTTACACGCGCTGGTTCCGCGCCGGCCAGGCGACCGACCCTGAGCTGGTTCATTTCGTCCGCCAGTTCTCGGTGTTCTCCAACCAGTTTCTGGTGGCTGCCTTGCTGCGAGTGATCAATGCGCCGAGCCTCCAGCAGGCGCGATCGGCCAAGGAGATTCTCTTGAACGAGCTGGGCGTGATCTACCGGCCCACGCATGGCGAAACGGCCCCCGCGCGGGCGGTCGATGAGGAATCCAAGGATACCGTGGGCGACCCGGAGCTGGTGAGCACGGAGGGGACGGTCGACGGTGGTACGTTCCGGTTTCGCGCTGCCCATTTCGAGTGGCTGCTCGGAGTCGGCGAGGCGCTGGGCCTGGGATTTCATAGCATGGGCAAGCGCCGCCATGGGCGTCCATACACACTTCGATTCGTGGACGAGCTGGCGCGACTGTACGGCAACGAGGACGACCAGATCGCCGAAGGAGCCAGCTTCGCAGTCGAGAACTGGGCTGCGGCCGGCTTCTGGCAGGAGCTCGAAGACGGGCTCTTGCGGATCAAGGCGACCCGTCTCCATGGGCTCAAGGTCGCCTTCTTCACGTGGCACAACCGGGTCGAGGCGCAGCACGCCGAACACACCATGGACGAGCTCGAGGACGTCTTCTTCGCGCCCAAGTTTGACCAGGCCCGGTTCTTCCAGGGCGGCCGCGAGGTCCTGGACTCGATCGCGATCTTCTGGGACGGCCTGGAAGAAGACCGTCGCAACGCGGTTGTGAATTGACTCCCGTCCCGTAACAGGAGACGCTGGGGATGGCCGCTGATGAACTGGCGCTGTGCGCATCGATCACGTGCGGATGTTTGTGGGAAATGCGCGGCAGTCCGCCTATTTTTATCGCAATGCCTTTGGTTTCGAGGTGGTTGCCTACGCGGGGCTCGAGACCGGGGTGAAGAACGAAGCCTGTTACGTTCTCAAGCAGGGGGAGATCACGCTGGTCCTGGCATCGCCTTTGCACGCCGACCATCCCGACGCCCAGCGGCTGGTCCGGCACGGCGACGGAGTGCAGACGATTGCCCTGGAGGTGAAAGACGTGCCCACGGCGTTCGAGGCCGCCGTCCGCCGGGGCGCCCAGCCGGCGAGTCCCCCCGTACGCTCGAAGACCAATGGGGCAAGTTCGACACCGCCGAGATCCATGCCTATGGAGATACCACGCACACGTTCGTGAACCGGTCGGGCTACGGCGGCGTCTTCGCGCCGGGCTTCGAGCCGCTGGCTCTCGATCGCTACGACCCCCGGACGTTTCACCCGGTAGGCCTTCGGGCCATCGACCATATCGTCGCGAACGTCGAAGAAGGGAAGATGCAAGACTGGGTCGAATATTACAGCAAGGTCATGGGCTTTTCACTCCTGGTGAGTTTTGACGACAAGGACATCAGCACAGATTACTCGGCTTTGATGTCAAAGGTTGTCGCCGACGGCCGCGGCCGGATCAAGTTTCCGATCAACGAGCCGGCCAAGGGCCGGCGGCGGTCCCAGATCGAAGAGTTTCTCGATTTCTACGGCGGGCCCGGCGTGCAGCACATCGCGATGGCGACCGGCGACATCGTCGCCAGCGTGCGCACCATGGCGGCCAACGACGTATCGTTTCTGAAAGTACCGCCGGCTTACTACGACATGCTGCCCGATCGCATCGGCGACATCCGGGAGGATATTCGAGAGCTCGCCGAGCTGGGGATCCTGGTCGATCGTGATGAAGAAGGCTACCTGCTCCAGATCTTTACCAAGCCGGTGCAAGACCGGCCCACCCTCTTCTTCGAGATCATCCAGCGCCGCGGAGCGCGCAGCTTCGGCAAGGGAAACTTCAAGGCGCTGTTCGAGGCCATCGAGCGCGAACAATCGTTGCGAGGAACGCTGTGAGGACGTCCAGGCGAGCTCGTCCTCTGGAGGTCGGTTCATCGTCATGAAGGAGGTTTCCACAATGGCAGCTCAATACGCCACGGCACGGACCAGCCGGCCCAGAAATCGGCAGGAATTCGCTGGCAGCTCTGGCGCAGAGAGTCGGCAGCGATCCTCGTCGTTTCAGTCGCAGGAAACGCCGCTGGTTGTCCAGCGGCGCGACATCACGTTCGCGGACGTCGGCCCCGGCCGGGTCCAGATCGCGATCACCGTGACCAACACGGGCCCAGGCCGTACCGGATGGGTTCCCGCGCTCATCCAGGCGGCTCCGTTCGGAGCGTTCGTCGATTGGCAGATGCTCACGTTAATACCAGTGCCGCCGCTGGGTCCGGGCGAGTCCACCGTGCTCTCAACCGAGGCCGAGCGTGTTGCCTCGAATCCACTGGGCTTGCCCGATCGGGTGTCGCCGGGTCGATTGCTGACTGCGCTGGGCTTGAGCGATCAAAAGCGGGCAACTCCGGTTGCGGCGAGCGGGGGGCCGAAGCGGCCGGAACCACGATCGCAGGCAAGGGCGGCGGAGGCGACCGGTAAGCGACTGGCGCGGGAACTGTCCAGTGCGGGGCCGGGGACGACGATCACCAGGGCTATCTCGCAGCTCGCCGAGACGCCGCTCCAACCACGCAAGCTGCCGGCGAGCCCTTTCGACCTCTTGACCGGGCCGGACACATACTGGGCGGGCAACCTCAACGTCTTTATCGGCGAAACCGACGTCGAGCGCCACATGGCCAAGGCGTTGCGAATCGTTCCCGGGCGCACGAATGCGGCGATGTTCATCGTGGGCGACGGGAATGGCCCCGAGTGGTATCGGTTCGACCTGGTCGGGCTGGGCCGGGACTGGGAGGGTGGGATCTTCGACCCGATCCATGCGGTGACTTTGGCACGGGGCGCGCGCGAGGGAATGCCGATCGAGCCGGGGACGTGGACGATGCTGCGCCGTCGCTCGATGTTGCTTTTGGCTCTCAAGCCTCCGCCCGTGTGCGACCTGGGAAACGTGGAGGTCCACGTCACGCAGAGATCGACGCAGAAAACGGCCGTCGTCGAGTTCTCGTTCGACCCGCGCACTGCTGGCCCCGGCTGTTATCTGGTTGAATGAGGACTCCATGAGAAGTCCGCTTCCGGAGGTCCCGAGCATCCGTGATTTTTATGCCTTCGAGCAGCACGTGATGACCTGCCGGCGTCATCGCGGGCTGGGGATGGCGGAGAGCTGGTATCAGGTGCCGGTCTTTTACTTCTCGAACCCGGCGAACGTGGTGGCAAACGAGGGAGAGGTCTGGGCACCGCGCGGCAGCGCGGAGCTGGATTTCGAGCTCGAGCTGGCGTGTGTGATCGGCAAGACCGCCCGCGACCTTCCGGCTGACGACCGGGCGCTCGAGGTCCTGGCCGGCTTCACGATCATGAACGACTGGAGCGCGCGCGACCTTCAGCGCGTCGAGATGTCGGTCGGGCTGGGGCCGAGCAAGGGAAAGGATTTCGCGACTTCACTCGGCCCCGAAATCGTGAGCCTGGACGAGCTTGACGATTGCTACCGCGATGGCCGCCTTCATCTGGAAATGACCGCCACGGTGAGCGGCCGCTTGCTGTCGCGGGGAAACTCGGGTTCGATGTACTGGACGTGGCCCCAGTTGCTGGCCCACGCGAGCCGCGACGCGACTTTGCGCCCGGGCGACGTGCTGGGCTCGGGGACCGTCGGTACCGGCTGCATTCTCGAGCTGACTCCCGAGGCCGCGGGCGGCTGGCTCAAGCCGGGCGACCTCGTGGAGCTTCAGGTCGAGCGACTGGGAACCTTGAAGAACCGCATCGTGGCGCACCCCTGAAGAGACCGAATTTCGGAGCAATGTCGATGCCTGCCTATCTGCGACTGGGCTCGATCCCGCGGAAGCGCCACATCGCCCATGCCCACCAGCCCGGCTATCAAGGCGAGGGGATCTATTACGAGGAAGTCGTGACGACAGCCGGCTTCTCGCGGGCGTACAGCATCGTGTACCACCTGCGCCCGCCGACGCGAGTGGTCCGGCTCGAGCCGGCCGGGAGCATGCCAGCCGATTATGGCGAACAGCCTGCGCTCCGCCATCATCACTTGAAAACGCGGGCGATCCCCCGCGCGGGCGACCCGATCGGAGGGCGGGTCGTGATGATGGGAAACGATGATGTCTCGCTGGCCCGGTGCCGTCCCTCACGTCCCCAGGAAGAGCTGTTCCGCAACGCAGACGCCGACGAAGTCGTCTTTGTTCATAGCGGCCGCGGCACGCTCTTCACCATGTTTGGCCCGCTCTCGTTTCGTGAATTCGATTACATCGTGATTCCGCGGTGCACGACTTACCGCCTGGAATTCGAGGCAGGCTGCCAGCCCGACCTGCTCGTGATCGAATCCACGGGGAGTCTTTCCATTCCGGCGCGGTACCTGAATCCCGAAGGCCAGCTCAAGCTGGGCTCGCCCTACAGCGAGCGCGATTTGCACGGCCCGCGCGAGCTTGCCGTCGTCGATCGGGACGAGGAAACCTCGGTGCTTGTCAAGGACGGCCGCCGGCTGACGCGTTACACCCTGGCCGGCCACCCATTCGACGTGGTGGGCTGGGACGGCCTGGTGTATCCCTACACGTTCAATGCCGACGACTTCGAGCCGATCACCGGCAGGATCCATCAGCCTCCGCCGGTCCAGCAGACCTTTGATGCGCCCGGGTTTGTCGTCTGTACGTTCGCGCCGAGGATGCTCGACACCGACCCCGAGGCGATCAAGGTCCCGTACGCTCACTCGAACGTGCAGGCCGACGAGGTGCTGTATTACGTGCGGGGCCGTTTCGGCAGCCGCCGCGGCGTCGAGGAGTCGTCGTTCACACTGCATCCGCGGGGCATCCCCCACGGGCCTCACCCCGGCACGATCGTGGCGAGCCGCGACGTCAAATCGACCGATGAGCTGGCCGTGATGGTCGATACCGTGCGACCCCTCCAGTTGACCCGCCAGGCCATGCTGCTCGACGAGCCGCACTATCCCATGAGCTGGATCGACTGAGGGAATCCAATTGAACCGCGCTCTTGTACGCTCGGGTGTTGAAAACTTGGATTTTCGCGAGGCGCGCGTTCCCTCGGGTCTTGTGACGCCGTATTTTTTCCCCCCCTTGCGAAGGGGGGGTTAGGGTGGCGTGTTGAAAACTTGGTCTTTCGAAGGCCACGCGCTCCCGCCGATTCCGTTGCGCCATTATCCCCCCCTTGCGAAGGGGGGGTTAGGGGGGGTGGTCGCGGCGCCGCCAGCCACAAGGCCGTCGCGCTGTCCTTGCTTGTTCGATATCCAAAGCGCCGACCAACCCCATCCCTGGCCGATTCTTTGCATGCGGCGTTGCTCGCTGATAGCGCCGGGTTCACCCCCCCCTGACCCCCCCTTCGCAAGGGGGGGAAAGGGTTAGGTCGCTCGCGCCGTCGTTCGATCGAGCGCAACAAAAACGCCACCCTCAAGCCCGTCCCGCGGGGACGGCTAACGTCGACTTATCATCAGCCCACCCTAACCCCCCCTTCGCAAGGGGGGGAACGTTGTTCGCATCGTTGTTTGATTGCGCAATAAATACACCCCTCTTGAAGCCGTCCCTCCGGAACTGTTTACGTCTGATTTTCATCAGCCCAGCCGCACCCTCCGGTCCCGCGCACGGCGGCAAAAGTCGGAGACGCGTCGACAAATCCCGCGGCTCCGGCTGCGAATTCATGCCTCTGACGAGTTTTCGACTGAATCTTCGGATACGATGGCCGGCATCGGGGCAGTAAAGGACGAGGGGATGAGACACGGCAGGGCCGCTCCGGGAGTCCAGGTCTCGGTCGAAGCCATGGGACATACGCACCCGGACCCTGAAGGCGATGATCCCGACGAGAACATCGAGGGCCCGTACTTCCCGGGTGGGAAGGATACGAGCCCCCCGCCGGTCTGGCCCAAGGCGGTGACGACCGATGGAGAGGGCCGGTTCAGCGTGAGGGGTGTGGGCCGAGGGCTCCGGGTCCTTCTGATGATCGACGACCCGCGGTTTGCCAGGCAGAGGCTCAAGGTCAATACCGACAGCAGCCCCGGTCGCGGGTGCGACCTATCGAATTTACGATACCAGCGACGACGGCCAGCACTGCGCAAGGAATTCACAGTCACGCCCGGCGAGACGCTCGACCTGGGTGATGTCGTTATTGAGAAACCGGAGGAATGACGGATGTCATATCTTCCCAACAGTTTCTGGCTGTGCTTGCGGAATCTCGACGACAATTCGGGATAGAATGCAGTGCGGAGCCACAGAACCTTGGCGTGGGGATGAGTGGACGCACGAGGCGTGGCCAAGGCATTGTGCCCGCGCCTCGCGCAGAGGCCGTTCAGCAACCAGAAAGCTCGTCGTCATGGCGCGTGTGGCAGCGAGGTCTGTGGCGCGGCAGCTCGAGTCGCTCTTCGAGGGGGGCTCGATGGCCGGGCTGACGGACCGGCAGCTCCTGGAGCGATACACGACCCGCGGGTCTGAGGCAAGCAGCGAAGCCGCTTTCGCCGCACTGGTGGGCCGGTACGGACCCATGGTCCTCGGTGTGTGCCGGCAGCTTCTGGGCGATGTGCAGCACGCCGAAGACGCCTTCCAGGCCGTGTTCGTGGTCCTGGCTCAGAAGTCTCGGTCGATCCGAGACCCCGACCTGCTGGGCAACTGGCTGTACGGGGTCGCGATCCGGACGGCGCGGTGTGCGAGGCAACAGATCGTCCGCCGGCGGCGGCGGGAGGAGAGTGGCACGATGAGAGGTCCCGGTCCGGGCTCGGGCGGCCTGCCGGAGCCGACGGCCCCGCCGGCCGACCGGCCGGCGCTCGACCGCGAGCAGGCCGAGGCCATCCACGGCGAGATCGACCGCCTGCCGCGAGCCTTCCGGTTGCCCGTGGTGCTCTGCTACTTCGAGGGCCTCAGCCTCGACGAGGCTGCCCGGCGCCTCCGCTGCCCGGCGGGAACGCTCCGCAGCCGCCTGTCCCGCGCTCGCGACAAGCTCCGGATCAACCTGGCCCGACGGGGCATCGCCCTGCCGGCCCTTGCCGTGGGCGCTTTCCTCGTGCCCAGGTCCGCCTCGGCGTCTATTCCTCCCCTCCTGTGCAATTCCACCACCCGGGCCGCGATCCAGTTCGCGGCCCGTCACACCGCCGCCGGAGGCGCTCTCTCTGCACCTGTGACGGCGCTGGCCCAGGAGGTCCTCACGACCATGCTCATCCACAAGCTCAAGCTCGTCGCAATGTCACTGTTTCTCGTGGCCGCCGTCGCCACCGGCGCCGGCTGGCTCGCCCATTCCCTGGCGAACAAGGCAGACCCTGTGATGGAACCGTCGGCCCGCGTGGCGAGAGTCTCTCCGCAGGGGGCCGGGCAGACCAAACCGGCGACGCAGCCGGAGCCCGCCGCCAAGGACCGGATGATCGTCGCCGGCCGCGTGCTCGATCCCGATGGCAAGCCGGTGAAGGGGGCGTTCGTGGACCTGGTCACGCGGCCCCGCTCGGTCTGGGTCGGCGCCAGCGACGACATGGACGAACACACGCTCGTGAGCCAGGGCCAGTCCGACAGCGAAGGGCGATTTCAGCTCGATTCACCCCGCACGGCGTCGACCCGCGTGTTCGACGTGTTCGCGGTGGCTGCCGCGCCCGGGTTCGGTCTCGGATGGGCCAAGCTCAATCCCGACGCCGCAAGGCCCGTGGCCGACATCCGGCTCGCTCCCGAGCAAGTCGTGCGCGTCCGGCTGGTCGACGTGACGGGCGCACCCGCCGGAGGCGTCGAGGTGATTGTGTCGGCCATCGGCCGCATGAACGACAAAGGCGAATTCGAGGGGATCGCGCTCTCGACGAGCTCACCCCAGGGCGTTCCCGTCTGGCCGCGACCGGTCAAGACCGACGCCGAGGGCAGGATCACATTGCCCGGCATCGGCAAGGGCGCGCCGGTCAGCCTCAGCGTGCGCGATCTCCGGTACGCCCGGCAGGGCGTGCAAATCGATCCCGCCAAGGCTGCCTCTGCCAAGGAGATTACCGTCGCGCTCGAGCAGTCCCAGATTATCGAGGGCCGCGTGCTGGCCGCCGACACCGGACAGCCCATCCCCAATGCTGTGGTCTCGGCGCAGGCATTCGTCAAGAACGAGTACGCCCACGGCTTTGTCACCGCCAAGTTCCGCGCTGACCAGGAGGGCCGGTTCAAGATGAACCCGATCCTCGGCGAGAGCTACACCCTCGGCGCCTTTCCGACCGGCGGCGAGCCATACCTGATCCAGCAAGACGAATTCAAGTGGACCAAGGGGGCGGTCAAGGCCACGCATGACATCAAGGTCCGACGCGGCGTGCTGATTAGAGGCAAGGTGACCGAGTCCGGGGCCGATCGCCCTCTGCCCGCGTCGAGCATCATGTTCATCCCGGTTCGGGGCGGTTTCGATCTGCTCTCGGGCTGGCAGGCGATGGTCGCCAGCCAGGACGACGGCTCGTTCCAGGTCGCCGTCCCCGCCGGCAAGGGGCACCTGCTCATGTTCGGTCCGACCGGCGACTACGTTCTCGGCGAGATCGGCTCCAACAAACTCTTCAGCGACCAACCTGGCGGGACGCGTTACCGTGCGCATGCCATCATCCCGTACGAGGTCAAGGCCGGCGATCCGCCGCACGAAGTATCCGCGGTGTTGCGGCCGGGCGTGACGATCAAGGGCCGCGCCGTGGGCCCCAACGGCGAGACCGTCACCGATGGCTTCATCCTCACCACGCTTCTCATCGAGCCATTCAACCCATTCTGGCGTGGAGATTACCAGGTGCCGATCCGCGACGGCCGCTTCGAGCTGCACGGTCTGGCCCCCGATAGGTCGACGCGAATCCACGTCCTTGACCCGGACCATGAGTGGGGCGCGTCCGTCGAAATCTCCGGCAAAGAGGCGGGCGGTGACCTGACGGTCCGATTGCAGCCCTGTGGTCAGGCCAAGGGGCGGTTCGTCGGGCCCGACGGCAAGCCTGTCGCCAAGCACAGGCCCCACTTCGAGATCGTCGCCACGCCCGGCCCGAGCAAAATCAGCCGCAGCAAGCGGCAGCAGGCCGAGCTGGCAGCCGACGCGTCGCTCGTCGCCAACGTCGACCGCAAGCACTACTGGAATTTGCCCGGCACCGATGCCGAAGGCCGCATCACCCTGATCTCCTTGATCCCGGGCGCACTGTACCGGATCATCGACTTCTCGACCGTCGGTGATGACAAAGGTATCCAGATCCGCAAGGATTTCGCCGTCAAGCCCGGGGAAACCCTCGACCTTGGCGATATCGTGATCGCGAAGCCGTAAGTAGAATCGACATCGCTGGGGTGCTTTCCGAGCGCCGGAGGAAGGCAACGAGAGCCGGTGCCTGGAGAGCCCGTTGATAGGACCGCCCAAGACGCCTTGATCGTGAGGTGCGCGCCATGTCGAGCTCGTTCACCGCAATCCCCTGGGCTCCCTACAAGCCGACCAGGGAAGAGCCCTGGGACGTTCGCAAGGTCGCGCACCTCCACCGCCGCGCCGGGTTCGGCGCGACCCGGGCCGAGCTGGTGCGCGACGTGGCCGCCGGTCCGGAAGCCAGCATCGCGCGGCTGTTTCAGCCGGTCGCGCTTGGGTCAGAAGACGCCGAAGCGCTCGTTGGTCTGCGCGAGACGGCGCGATCGTCGTCGAACATCGACCTGCTCAAGGTCTGCTGGCTCAACCGCATCCTCCACGGGCCCGATCCGCTCCGCGAGAAGCTGACTCTCTTCTGGCACGGCCACTTCGCCACCAGCAACAAGAAGGTCGAGTCGGTGACACTGATGGACCGGCAGAACGAGGCCCTGCGCACGCACGCCCTGGGCGGGTTCAGCACACTGCTCGAGGCGATGTTCGCCGATCCGGCGATGCTGGTGTGGCTGGACGGCGGCACCAGCAAGAAGGAGAAGCCCAACGAGAATTTCGCCCGAGAGTTCCTGGAGCTGTTTACCCTGGGCGCCGGGCACTATGCCGAGGGCGACGTCCGCGAGGCCGCGCGGGCATTCACGGGCTGGGTGCGGCAAGACCCGCGCGGCGGCGTCCGGGAGACGCCGACCTTCGTCCATGACGCCGCGCAGGTGGACAGCGGGCCCAAGACGTTCCTGGGCAAGAGCGGCCCGTGGGGGCCGTCGGACATTGTCCGGATCACGCTCGAGCGTCCCGAGGCAGCCGCGTTCCTGGCGCGGAAGCTCTTTCGATTTTTCGTCAGCGAGTCCCGCACGCCCGGGCCCGAGCTGATCGACCCGCTGGCCGATCTGGTCAGGCGGCACGAGTTCGTCATCGAACCGATCGTGGGTGCCATTCTTCGCTCGAACCACTTTTACTCCCGCGCGGCAATTCACCAGCGGATCAAGTCACCGGTTGAATTCAGCGCGGGCCTGGTGCGCACGCTCGAGGTGCCTCGACAGGCGCTCAACCCGCTGGCGCTCGCGGCGGCCTGCGATCTCCAGGGCCAGGAGCTGTTCGCTCCTCCGAACGTCGAGGGCTGGATCGGCGGCCCGGTGTGGATCAACAGCAGCACCTTGCTGGAACGCACGAACTGGGCCGCCGACGTCATCTGGGGCCGCGCCGAGAACGGCCTGTCCCCGTTTGACCCGATTGCCTGGGCGGCCCGCTACAGTCTGCCCGCAAAACGCGCGGCTCCCGCGTTCCTCGAACTCCTGCTTGAGGACCAGATCGGCGATGACGCGCGGAAGCTGGCACTGGGCGCCGGCCGCGCCGGCAGCCCCGACGGGCTGCGCAAGGAGCTCCAGCGCCTGGTCAACTGCCCCGAGTTCCAACTGGCCTGATCGATCACGATCGGAGGATTCCATGCACCCGACTCGACGCGAGATGCTTCGCCTGGGCCTGGGCTCGTCCGCCCTCCTCGCCTGCGGCGAGACGGTCCCCTTGTTCCTGGCCAACTCGGCAACTGCCCTGGCGAGTGACCGGCCGTCGGCGCCGCAGGGCCGCATCCTGGTCGTCGTCCAGCTTGATGGCGGCAACGACGGCCTGAACACGGTGGTGCCGTATCGCGACGACGAGTACCGCAAGCGCCGGCCGAAGCTGGCATTGCCGGCCGGCGAGGTGAGGAAGGTCGACAATCGCATCGGCCTGCACCCATCGCTTGAGCCATTCTCGAAGCTCCTGGAGGAAGAACGGCTGGCGATCGTGCAAGGCGTGGGTTACCCCAACCCGAACCGGTCGCATTTCGACAGCATGGCGATCTGGCACACCGCGAAGACGACGGTCGACAAGGCCGCACCCGGCTGGCTGGCACGTGCCATCGACCGGCAGCCACGCGCGGACGGAGACGCACCGGCCTTGCACATTCACGAGTCGTTCCCGGTCCCCGGAGCACTGGCCGGCGGCCAGCAGGTCGTACCGTCCTTGGCGCGGCTCGACCAGTTCCGGCGACGGCTGGGCACGCCTCCGGGGGATGAAGCCGCCGACCAGATCGCGGCCCTCGATCGTCTGGCACACCAGAATCGGGGTGAGGCCGGCTCGCTGCTCCAGTTCGTCGAGCGCTGCAGTTTGATCAGCTATGCCAGCGCTGCTCGTCTGGAGCGGGTCCAGCAAAATGGCTCCGCCGCCAAGGTCGATTACCCCGATTTCTACGGCCTGGCGCAGCGGCTGCGCCTGATCGCCCAGCTCGTCAAGGCCGGCCTGTCGACGCCGATCTACTACACGCACCTGGATGGCTTTGATACGCACAGTGGGCAGCTCCCGCAACACGCGAATTTGCTCCGTCAGCTCGGCGAGTCGCTCAAGGCGTTCCTCGATGACCTGAAGAAATCGGGCGAGGCCGAGCGTGTGCTGGTGCTGGTCTTCTCGGAGTTCGGCCGGCGGCTGGGTGAGAACGCCAGCGGCGGGACCGACCACGGCACCGCAGCGCCCGTCTTCCTGCTGGGTCAGCCCGTCAAGGCCGGTCTGCACGGCGCATACCCCGATCTCACCTGCCTCGAGGATGGTGACCCGATCCACGCAGTCGACTTCCGCCGCGTCTATGCGACCGTGCTCGACCGGTGGCTGGGCGTCGCTCATCGCGATGTCCTGGGCGCGGCGTTTGAGCCGCTCTCGGTGCTGCGATCCTGAGTCGCGTGAAAGCCTGGCGTGCACAGGTCACCGCACTTGCGGGGCGCGCGTCCATCGCCACGAAGTACCGATCGCTGTTATGATCGAGACGACTCCGCGGATAGTGCCACGGGGGCAACCATACGCACGACCCACGGCGACCGGCTCCCAGGCGGACCTCGGCGGTCGCCTCGCCGCCCTTTTTTTCCTTGAGCGGTTGATCTCGCGAATGATTATCGATGTTGCAACTGCGGATGTCGTGGACGTCTACCGGGCTCTTGTCGGCATCGTGACGCCCCGGCCGATCGCCTGGGTCACGACGGTCGACGAAGCCGGGCGAGTGAACCTGGCCCCCTTCAGTTTTTTCAACGCCTTCGGGGCGAATCCGCCTGTGGTGGTGTTCTCTCCGACCTTGCGGCGCGATGGAACGAGGAAAGACACGCTGCTCAATTTGCAGGCCGTCCCCGAATTCGTCCTGAACGCGGCCGTGGAAGACCTCGCCGAGCAGATGAACATGACGGCGAAGGAGCTGCCGCACGGGCAGAGCGAGGCCGAGTACGCCGGCTTGACCCTGACCAATTCGACCAAGGTGCGGCCTCCCCGCGTGAGCCAGACGCCGGTCCACCTCGAGTGCCGCGTGCTTCAGTTCATCTCAATCGGCGATGGGCCGATCGCCGCCAACCTCGTGATCGGCGAGGTGCTCTTGATTCACATCGATGAGAGCGTGCTCGATACTCAGGGGCAGGTCGATCCGCGCAAGCTCAAGACCATCGCGCGGCTGGGCGGCGATCACTATTGCCGCAGCACCGATCTGTTCGACATGAAGCGACCCTGACAGAATCTCTAATGGTTTTCGCCGCTCGTGCGTCTAAAGAATGAGGGGTCGAGCCGACTTGTCTATTCAGACAAGGGTTTCGAGCCGTCCCACGCGCGATGGAGTCAACCAACCATGAAAACCTGGAAATCGCTGGCGGCGGTCGTGGCCCTGGGCTGCATGACGACCGTGGCCCTGGGAAAGGGTTCGAGTGAGCTGGCGCAAGCTGATCCGGTAACGGCCCAAGTGGCGGATGGAGGAGTGGCAAAGACAGCCGTGAGCCGCGTCACGGCGGTGACGGTTTACCAGGGAAACGCCCTGGTGACGCGGGAGGTCGACATTCCCGAGGGCAGGGGACTGGTGGAGCTGGTAGTCACTCCGCTTCCTGCACAGACGGTCGATAGCTCGCTGCATGCTGAGGGCACCGACGGCCTGCGCGTGCTCAGCACCCGCTACCGCACCCGCGCCGTCAAGGAAGACACGCGCAAAGAGGTTCGAGCCAAGGAGGCGCAGATCCACACTCTCAAGCTCGAGGCACAGCGGGTTCAGGCCGAGATCAAAGTGATCGAGCAGAACCTTCAGTTGTTGACAAAACTCGAGGGCTTCACCGGTGCAACGATGCAGCAACTGACCGAGAAGGGCGTCCTGAACAGCGAGGCGACGCTCGCGCTGACGAAGTATGTGATGACGACGCGGGCCGAGAAGTCGACTGCGATGGTTGCACTTCAGCAGAGCCTCGAGGACAACACCGCCGCGACCGAGTTTGCCAGTCGCGAGCTTGGCGAGCTGACCTCGGGCTCGAGCCGGATCGAGCGCAACGCCGTCGTCGTGGTCGACAACCCGGGGCCAGCGGGGAAGATCCGGCTCAATTACCTCGTGACGGCTGCGACCTGGCGCCCCCAGTATCGGTTCCGGGCGGGGGGTGAAAAAGACCCGATCCAGCTCCAGTATCTGGCCGCCATCGAACAGCAGTCAGGCGAAGACTGGACGGGTGTGGACATGACGCTGTCGACGGCCCAGCCGCAGCTCAACGCGACGCCGCCGGACTTGCTGGCGCTGGATATCGCCGTCGTGGGCCGGGGCACTGCGCAGGCGAATCCCGGCCAGCAGGCGCAGCCCGCGCAAGGACAGATGATGGGCATGATGGGCGGAGGGCGCGCCGGTGGTATGGGCGGAATGGGAGGGGGGATGAATGGCCAGATCTTCCGCGACCAGTCCCGTGAGCTGCGCGAGAAAGCTCAGAAGGAGTTGATCGGCAACCGGTTCGACGCCGGCAAGAACTTCATCAACGAGGCTGCCGCGCTCGAACAAGCGGTCGAGCTCTTGGCGCGAAAAGACGCGAAAGCCGAAGACGCGGAACGGGCGAGCGCTCAGGCCGATGACGCGGCGACGACGTCGCGCGAGGGTCCCAGTGTCATCTATCACCTGCGAGCTCGGTTGACGGTTCCGTCACGCAGCGACCAGCAGCTCATCGACGTTGCCCGCATCGAGACCAAGCCCGACTACTACTACAAGGCGGTCCCCGTGCTGACGTCGCACGTTTACCGGCTCGCGGACCTGGTGAACAAGAGCGAGCTTGTGTTATTGCCGGGCGAGGCGACCATGTACGTTGGGTCTGACTTCGTCGGGCGCATGAACCTGCCGCTGATCGCCATCGGCGAGAAGTACACGGTCGGCTTCGGCGTCGACCCCCAGCTCCAGGTATCGCGGAAGATGGTCAAGAAGACGAACAGCCATCAGGGGGGTAACCAGGTTCACAATTATGAGTACCGGATCACGATCGGCAGCTTCAAGTCCGAATCGGTGAAGGTTCAGTTGTGGGACCGTCTTCCCCGCGCCGAGGCTGAAGCCGTGGCAGTCAGCCTGGTCGAGCCGGCCCCCAAGCTGAGCGATGACCCGGGCTACAAGCGCAACGATCGACCTCAGAACCTGCTGCGCTGGGACCTCACGGTCGAGCCGGGACAGGTGGGAGAAAAAGCGGCGACCGTGGCGTATCAGTTCAAGCTCGAATACGCCCGCGACGTCGCCATCGCCAGCTTCAACACCAAGCCGTAGTCGTTCAGGCGAAGACACCCTGGATCGGCTGCCCGTTGGGGACGACCGTCAGCGGTCGCCCCAACTGGTCGTGCAGCAAAAGGTCGGCGGGGATGCCCATTGATCGGTACACCGTGGCGACAATCTCGGCCGGCGTGACGGGGTCGGACTGGGGGCGGGCACCGATCTTGTCGCTGGCGCCGTGGACATGGCCCGCTCTGATGCCGCCGCCGGCGAGGAAGAGTGAGTAGCCGAAGTTCCAGTGGTCTCTCCCGGCGGCACCGTTGATCTTGGGGCTGCGGCCGAATTCGCCCATCACGACCACCAGCGTGCGATCGAGCATGCTGCGCCGACAGGTCGTCGAGCAGGCTCGACACGGCTGCGTCGAGCTGCGGGAGCAGGGTGTTCTTGAGCGACTTGAAGTTATTGCCGTGGGTGTCCCAGGTCGCGTTGGCGTCCGGGGCCCAGGTGATCGAGGCCACGCGAACGCCCGCCTCGACGAGCCTTCGTGCCAGGAGCACACTCTGTCCGTAAATGTTCCGGCCGTAGCGGTCGCGGGTGCGCGGATCTTCGCGGTCGACGCGAATGGCGCGAGCGACCGCGGGTGAGGTCAAGAGGTCAAACGCTCGGGACTGGAACCGATCGAGGTCTCCGAGCCGCTGGTCGCGAGCAAGGCCATCCGGGACGCGAGCGAGCTTGAGAGCGAGGTCTTGGCGTTTTTGCAACCTCGCGAGGCCGACCTCCGGCGGCGGAGTGAGCTCGGGCATGCCGAAATCGGCCGCATTGGGGTCTTTGAGGATGAACAGGGGGTCGTGCGACCGCCCCAGCCAGCCGCCGAAGAAGCCTCCCTGCGGCGGCCCGCCCGCGCCTTCGGCCGTGATGTACGGCATCGACACATAGGGAACGACCGTTGTTTCCGGGGGCCGGCACAGCCCGACAACCGAGCCGATCGCGGGGTTGTCCGTTGGGCGGAAGACGCCGCCCAGCTCGCCACGGTCGTGGCCGGTCAGGCTGGTGTAAACGGCCGCACCATGGGAATTGTTGACGCTGTGGTGCGCCGAGCGAATCAAGGTGCCGCGGTGGACCTGGCGCGCAAATCCCGGAAGGTGCTCGCTGACCTGCACGCCGGGAAGGCTCGAACTGATCGGCTGGAACTCGCCGCGGATCTCCGCCGGGGCCTTCGGTTTCATGTCCCACATGTCGAGATGGCTGGGGCCGCCGTCCAGGAAAATCAGGATGCACGCATCGGCCGTGGGCGAGAGCGCCGGCCGATCTTGATTTGAGCCGATCCCGTTCCCTCTAGGGCGCGCCAGAGCCCGGCGTTCTTCGGCGTGAAGGAGCCCGGGAAGGCTCAGTCCCAGGGCCAGACTGCCGCCGAGCTGAATCATCTCGCGGCGCGAGACCGGCCGAGGTCCGGGACAACGGGCTCGCAGCGGGCTGGCCAAGAAACACCTCATTTCCACCAATCGCCGATCGTCTCCCGCGATCGTGACGGCCGAAATTGTTAAACAGTTCTCAAAAGATACGGCATTTCGGGTCTCGCGTCCACAGAAACGTGCGCTCGCAGCGGTACGAGCGACCCGGCCGCGAGACTGTTCCCTTGCTGGCGGCGGCGTGGTAAGTAGGAACGGATGGTGTCGAACGGTCGCTGCCGCGATGTCCTTGTTGAGGAGCGGGGAATGAACCGAACAAGCGAGAAGTCTCGTACCAGCCACCCTGCTGCCGACCGGGTCGTCGCGCGCCTCTTCACGCTGGCGATTGTCATTGTCTCGGTAACAGCCCGGGCCGAGCCTGCCGAGGAAAAAGCTCCGTTTCGGCCGCCGGCCGTACCCCTGGTGACGAGCGACCCGTACCTGAGCGTCTGGTCGATGGCTGACCGCCTGACCGACGACGCCACCCGGCACTGGACGCGGCGCCCACATCCCCTCGGCAGCATGATCCGGGTCGATGACCGAACGTATCGGCTGATGGGCAACGAGCCCAGGAACGTCGCTCCGCTTGCCCAGGCCGGGGTGAAGGTGTTGCCGACAAGAACCATCTACGACTTTGAAGACGCACAGGTTCACGTGAGGTTGACGTTCATGACGCCGGCATTGCCCGACAATCTCGACGTATTAGCGCGGCCGCTGACTTATCTGACTTGGGATGTCCGGTCGGTTGACGGAGCGGGGCACGCCGTCTCGATCTTTAGCTCGGCAAGCGCGCTCCTGGCGGTCAACGATCCGGGCCAGCAGGTGACGTGGTCGCGCGAATCGGGCGACGGCTTGACGGTGCTGCGTGCCGGGAGCGCGGACCAGACTCTGCTTCAGCCGGCCGGCGACGGCGTGCGGATCAACTGGGGATACCTTTACGCGGCGGCCCCGGCGGCCGTTTCCACGGCGGCTGCGGGCGAATTTGGGACTCTGGCCCAGAGGTTCGTGCAAGGGGGAAAGCTGCCGCTGGAGGACGATGAGCGGAAGCCGCGTCCCGCCGCGGACAAGGAACCGGTGCTGGCGTTTGCATTCGACCTGGGCACGGTGCGATCGGACTTTGTCTCGCGGAACCTGATGCTCGCCTATGACGAGATCTACGCGATCAAGTTTCTGGGGCGGAAACTGCGGCCGTACTGGCGAAGAAACGGGGCGACGACGATGGACCTGCTCCGGTTGGCCGAGCACGGCCGTGCCGATCTGGTGCGGCTCTGCCAGCGGTTTGACAACGATCTGATGGCCGATCTTGAGCGGGTCGGCGGCGCGCGTTATGCCGCGATGGCCGCGCTCGCGTACCGCCAGGCCCTGGCCGGCTGCGGGCTCGCGGCCGACGCCAGCGGCCAGCCGCTCTTCTTCACCAAGGAAAACAGCAGCAATGGCTGCATCGCCACGGTCGACGTGATCTACCCGGCCGCTCCCCAGTTTCTCCTGATGGGGCCGGCCTATGCCAAGGCGCTCGTTGCTCCGGCCTTGATCTATAGCACGTCGCCCAACTGGAAGTTTCCGTTTGCACCGCACGATGTCGGTGTTTATCCGCAGGCCAACGGCCAGGTTTATGCCGGCGGAGAGAATTCGACGAACGAAGCCGATATGATGCCCGTCGAAGAGAGCGCCAACTTGATTTTGCTGTGCGCCGCCATTGCCAGGATGGAGGGGAACGCCGATTTCTCGGCCCCGTGGTGGCCGCAGCTCTCGCGCTGGGAGGCTTATCTCGAGAAGTACGGCAAGGACCCCGAGAACCAGCTCTGCACCGACGATTTCATGGGTCATCTGGCCCATAATGCGAACCTGTCGGTCAAGGCCATCCTGGCGATCGCCGCTTACGGCCGGCTTTGTGAGCTGCGCGGCGATCCCTTGGCCGGCGGCAAGTTTACGAAGCTGGCGCGAATATGCCCGGCACTGGATGGAAGCTGCCGGAGACGGCACCCACTATCGCATCGCCTTTGACAAGCCCGGCACCTGGAGCCAGAAATATAACTTGATCTGGGACAAGCTGCTGGGACTGGACATTTTCCCCGCCGCCGTCGCCCGCAAGGAGGTCGCGTTTTACAAGTCGATGATCCAGCCATACGGCCTCCCTCTCGATTCGAGAACCCAGCTCACCAAGACCGATTGGTGCGCCTGGAGCGCCACGCTGGCCGACAACCGGGAAGACTTCGAGAAAATCATGTCACCGATTTATGATTATTTGAACGTGACGACCGCCCGGCTGCCGTTTGTGGATTCGTACCAGACCGACGATCCCAAAAGCGGCGGAATGCGCGCCCGGCCGGTGATCGGCGGCCTGTTCATCAAGATGCTGGATGACGCCGCCACCTGGAAAAAATGGTCGAGCCGCGATCACACGGTGATTGGCCCGTTCGCCAAGGCGCCCGGCCGCCCCGGATCACCGAAATCGTGGCGACCTCGCAAGAACGGCCTGCGACCTGGCGGTATACCTTCAACAAGCCGGCCGACGACTGGACGAAGCCCGGCTATGACGATCGCGACTGGAAAGAGGGCCCGGGCGGCTTCGGCACCAAAGGCACGCCGGGGGCCGTCGTCCGCACCATCTGGAACAGCCCCGACATCTGGCTGCGTCGTGAGATCACTCTGCCCGCGGCGATCGAGCCTTCGCGCCTCCAGCTCGCGGTGTATCACGACGAGGATGCCCAGATCTACCTGGACGGCGTGCTGGCTGCAAGCGAACCGGGCTATGTGACCAGCTACCAGACGGTGGAGATTCGCCAGGCCGCGCAAGAGCGCCTGAAGCCGGGTGCGAAGCTTGTGCTGGCCGTGCATTGTCATCAAACGGGGGGCGGCCAGGGTGTCGACCTAGGCCTGGTGGACGTTGTCGAAAGCGATCGCTAAAGTGCCGCCGCACGCATGGTCGACAATATGACAACTAACGCTTGCCGAATAATTTCGGATGATTTCATGGTTAAGTTTCTGAGATTTCGATCGTGACGCCCACCTCCGTGAGCCTCCTCGATCGCCTCAAGGCGGCGCGTCCCGATGACTCGGATTGGAACCGGTTCGAGGCTCTGTATCGACCGTTGATCCGCCGCTGGATCGGGCGGATTCCGGGGCTGGGCAGTGAAGTCGACGACATCAGCCAGGAGGTGCTGCTGGTTCTGGTTCGCGAGATTCCCGGCTTCGAGCGCGAGCGCGAAGGTTCATTCCGCGCCTGGCTCCGCGGGGTCACCGTGAATCGGGTCCGGGTTTACAGACGGCAGCGCTACAGGCAGCCCGCCGCCCTGGCGGACCAGACCGACGGCTTTCTGGATCAGATGGCCGACTCGAACAGCTTGCTCGCCAAAGAGTGCGACCAGGAACACGACAAGCACATCTGCGACACCTTGCTGGCGGCGGTTCGGCCCGATTTCACCCAGTCGAGCTGGGACGCCTTTCAGCAGTTCGCGCTGGAAGGGCGCCCGGCGGCTGACGTGGCTCGTGGGCTGAAAATGACCGTCAACGCCGTGATCAAGGCCAAGGGCCGTGTCCTCAGCCGGCTCCGCCAGGAAGCGGGCGGGCTTCTGGAGTGATTCTGGATCGTTCGTGGCGATCACCTCACCCTGAGCTGGAAACGCTGCTCGCCGATCTGAAACTGGGCGAGCGACTCGACGGTGATCTGCGGCATGCGCACCCACAGCCCGTTCTGGGTCTTGTTGTTTTCGGCGTGCCATATACCGCTTGCCTTGCGGTACACCCGGACATGCCGCGGCTCGCAGAACGGGTCATTGGGGCGGCAGATTGCACAGGCCGGGTCGGTGCCGATCCAGTACTCGGCCTTGGCGAGCAGAACTCGGTTGCCGATTTCGTGACCGAGCACCTCCGTCAGGGCGGGCGGCCGGCCGGGCGTACTGGCGTCGGCCCAGCCATGAGTCTGGGAGAAGTCCGGTTCGCCGGCGCCCTGGTCGGTCGTCGCACCGCCGCCAAATTGGGGAGCGTCGAACTGGTAGCGCCCGCTGCCGACCAGGAATTCGGCCCGATCGGCCAGGCGCCGTCCGGCTCACGCGGACGAACAGCCCGTGGGTGCTCTGAAGGTCGGTGACGACCCAGCGGTGATGGACTCCGCCGATCGTCTGCAAGGTGATCTCGACGTGACGGGCCGAGATCCGGCCGTCGATGGGGATGCAGAGGTCGCCCTCGGTGCGGCCGATCACGAACCGATGGCTGCGAATGCGGATGACCTCGCCGTCCGTCTTGCCGTCGTCACACACGGTGAGCATGGCGACCTTTGGTCGGGCCAGCGGCCGATACGGGATCGCCGGGCGGACCGGCGCGGCCTCGGGACCGAGGCGCGGATCGTTTCCGTCGCCGGTTTCGGCTGCCCCCCCTGGGTCTCGTGCAGAGACTGCATCAGGATCATCTCGACTGTGTTGCCCGTAGGCTCGGGCGGAGTGCCGGCGGGCTCCGGCTGAGACGGTTTCGGTGATCGGGCCATGAGTGATACCCCTCTCATGTTCTTGCGGAAAGCACGTGTCCCCGGAATGGGCCGCTTTGATCGACAACAATCTTGCCGGCCACCGCCATGACAGCGCACCTGACCCGTCCGACGGGCCGTTCACGGCAGCCTGGCGTAGAGCACGATGTTCGCCGCGATCTTCATCGCGCTTTCATGGGTATACCCCTTGCAATATCTGCCGCTGTGCCGCTCCAGGGCGCAGCCGATGTCGTGCTTCGAGTAGGCGATCACCCAGTGGTTATCGATCTTCACTCCTTCAAGCTGGGGCGGACCATGGCCGCCTCCCGCCGCGACTGTGAACTGAACGTCTGGCAGATCAAAGCCGACCTTGGTTGTAAAGAGCTCGTCCTCGCGCGGGATCGGCACGAGCGGATTGTTGGGCAGAAGCTCGGCGGCGAACCGGCGAAACGCGACGTCGAACGCCGGACTGCCGCAGGCGGCGTCGGCGAAGATCATCCCGCCCCCGGGCACGAGATACTTGCGCAGGCGCGTCTTGGTCGTCCTTGCTCAATGACAAGCCAGCGCGGCCGTGGACGTAGATCAACGGGTAGTCGATCAATTTTGGATCACGGGGGAACACATTTTTCTGGGTAATCATGACATCCAACTTGAGCGGGGCTTTGCGGAGAAGTTCCATCACGCTGGGGATTGCCTGGGGGGCGATGTTCCAGTCGCCGGCATGAATGAGCTTGGCGACGCGAAGCGCCTTTGGCTTGGGTGCATCATCCGTGAAGGTGTGCACTTCGCGAATGGTGAGCTTGTCGGCCGGTATTTCGCCCTCGGTCGCATAGTCGATGATGTTCTGGCCGGCCTTGATGGCCCGGATGACCAGCGGGTTCGCCGAGCTGTGGTCGGATTGGTTCCAGTAGCACGAGAGATCCCGCGGAGAATAGATGACCGCCGTGCGATAGCCGTACTCAATCCCCCAGAGCGGATGCGATTCGGGCGAAAGCAGGTGCTTGGCCCGCCAGACCGGATGATCTTCAGGGAGCGGACGCAGCCGGGAGTCCTCTTCCGGAAACACCTCTTTGACGAGCCGCCGGAATCCCTGGTCGAACTCCGGCTTGCCGCAACAGGCGTCGGCGAAGATGAAACCACCCTGTTCGACGTAGTGGCGGAGGTTCTGCCTGGCCTTCGCCGAGAATTCCGGGGTCTGGTGGCCGTTCAAGAACAAGATGGGGGCCTCGAGCAGCTCCGGAACCGTAACGGTGCCGGGATCGACGACCTGCCAGGTCACCATGTGCTTCCAATCACGAGAAACGATGTTCACGAGATTTCGGACGTCGTCGGGGTCGTTGTTCCAGTCGCTGGCCGGGCCATGGCGGAGCTTCTTGATCAACACGGGTGCCCGCCCCTTGGCCAGGAACAAGAGCGCGAAGCTCGTCGCCACGACATCGTTTTCCTGGCCGAACCCGCGCCAGAACCCCGCTTCCTTGTTCTGCTGGCGGACCAGTTCCTCCGCACCTTGGCGATACCAGTCGTGCTGGCCGAATGACCGCACGCCCGACAGCCGGGCGGCGCGCTCCAGACCGTAAAGATAGTAATACTTCCACTGCTGGCCCTGACTGACATTCTCGTCGACCCGGAAGTGGTTGGCCAACCAATCGATTCCTCTCTCGACGTTGCGGTTGACTGTCCACCTTCCGCAGCTCTTTATTTCCTCGCCTTGAAGGTACTCCTGGCCCTGGTATCGACCACGTTCCGAGACGATCAAGCTGGAAACGCCAGCACAGGTCATCGTCGCGGTCGAGTCTTTGAAATCGGCGTTATACGCCCAACCTCCGTCGCCCTTCTGGCTCTTCATCCAGTGGGAGGCCGCCAGTTGCCAGACCTCCGGCTTCACGGGGACACCTGCCTCGCTGGCGGCGAACAGGCCAAGAAGTGCGTATTGCGTATTTGAGTTGTCGGCGGGCTTACCGCGCGTGGGGTCATCGTATGTCCACGCGCCTGGCCACGGCTGCGGATCGCCCGGTCGGATCTGGGCACGCTGGAGCCAATCGGCGTTGGCCGCGATCCGCACTTGGTTGCGCACTGGGTCGACGGCGGAGAAGACCATGGTTTGCAGCGAAATCGCGTAAGTGCTGTGAAGGTCAAGAGGCCCGAACCCGCGGAGGAAATCGCATGCCTTGCGAGTCGCGGGTGAGTCAGGCTTCTCGCCGGCGGCGAGCAGGGCCAGGGTGGCGAGGCTGGTGACACCGGTCCGGGCGTTGTTTTCGATGTCGGCCCACGAGCCGTCGCCACGCTGGAGCCCCCTCAGGTAACGCACCCCCGCTCCGGTGGCGTGCTCCACTTGTTCACCAAGCGGCGAGAGACGAGGCTCCGGCGCGTTCGCGAGCAGTTTTGCCATCTCGCTGCCGGGAACCCATGGCTGCCGCGGGGGCGGCGGGGTCGGTGTCTTTCCGGCCGTGATGGGTGGCGCTCCAGGTGCCTTCGGCGACGACGCCGGACTCGCCGGATCCTTTTGCTTGGACGCGAAGGCGTCCGGTGAGGTCGGAGGGGCATCCGCTGGTGAAGCGGAACGCGCCGGCTCTGGCAAGCTGCGCGGATCCCTTTTGGCTGGAGCGCTCCCGGCCTCTCTCGCTGCGAGGCGTTGCGTGCGTTCGTCGATCGTTTTGAGACGACCCCAAGTGATGAACAGAATCACGGCAACAACCAGGACTGCGGCGATCCCCGCCGCGACGGCGACCGCGAGCCGGAGCCGGCGCGGCTGCTTGCCAACCGGCTGCGCCGCGGTGGAGACTCCGGCCGAATCCTCTGCCGTTTCCGCGAAGTCGATCAGGCTTGACCACGTACCGGCCGTCGAATCCGCGCCGGCCGCTGTGGCGGGTTGGCTCATCCCGGGCGCGGCGGCGCCGGCATCGGGCGCGACGCCTGGAAAGAACTCATCGCTCAGGGACACCGACGCCCCTGACCGCTTCCTGAAGAAGGGCACCAGAGCCTTGGCAACTTCACCCGGGGTCTGGAACCGGCGGTCGGGCTTCTTGGCCATCATCTTGGACACCACCGCGGCCAGCTCGACCGGCACGTCCGGCCGGGCCAGGTTGAGCGGCATGGCGTCGGTCGAGCGGTGCGCGGCAAGAACGTCGGCGAGCTTCTTCGCCTGGAATGGAGGACGGCCGCTCAAGAGGTAATACAGTGTGCAGCCCAGGCTGTAGATGTCCGCCCGGATGTCGGCGTCTCGTGCGTCGACAATCTGCTCCGGGGCGATGAAGTCGGGCGTGCCCAGCATCTGCCCGGCCAGCGTCAGGCCTCCGCCCGCCTTCAGATCAAGACTTGCATCGGGCGCCTCGAGGCCGAGTACCGCCTGCTCGCTGCCCGCCTTGGCCAGGCCGAAGTCGAGTACCTTGATCGCCGCGCGGCCCTCGGCGTGCGTGAGCATCAAGTTGCTCGGCTTGATGTCGCGGTGGACCATGCCCGCCTGGTGTGCGTGCTGCAAGCCCAGGGCCGCTTGGTGCACGAAGTAGCAGGCGTGCCCCACCGGCATCGGCCCCTTGGCCTTGACCATCCGCGCCAGGTCGAGACCATCGACGTACTCCATGGCGAAGACCAGGCTCAGGCCAGCGCGGAAGGTGGTGTAGCCGGTGACGATGTTGGGGTGGCGCAGCCGGGCGACCGCCCGGATCTCGCGGAGGAACCTGTCGCGGACGCCGGGTCGCTCGACGATGGCCGGTCCGACAATCTTGAGGACCTCGTCGCGGCCCATGATCCGGTTATGCACGTGAAACACCCGGCCCATCCCGCCGCCGCCCAGCTCCCGCACGATCTCATAATCGGCGTTATCGGCCAGCTCGGGGGGGAGAGTGCCGGCTGGCGGCCGAACCCGCCGCGGCGCGGGGCGCCGATAAACGACGCCCCGTCCGTCCGGCTGGCGGCGCCGCCGCCCAAAGTCCGGGCCTGGCGCAGACGTTCCACGAAGCTGTCAGAGGAGAGATCGGCGACCTGGCGCTGACAGTCCGGGCAGCCGTCCAGGTGCCGGCCGACGGCGTCGGCCACCTGGTCATCAAGCTTGCCCAGCCCGTAAGCCTGCAGGGTCTCGTCGGTCGGGTGGACGGTGCCGGCGGCGTCCATCGCACGATCTCCAGCTCGAGGTCGTCAGTTACGCGGGTCAGTCGGTGACTACAAGAGAAAGGCCGCGACGCCGCGGGACATGCCGCGAATCCGGAAGTTCAACCAAAAAAGTCGGTCAGATCCTCAGATTCCGGAAACCATGATACGGGGATTCACGGAGAAATGCACGAACGTGCCATCCGTGCTGGTGCGCCTGATCACCAGGCCGCCGGCGGGCTCTGTGTCGGGAGATCGCCACGACGCCGCAGGCGATCAGCCAGGCCACGACGGAAAACGCTGTGACGGCCGTTCCGGCGGTGAAGCCCGGCGGCCAGTAGTCGAGTGCAATCGTATGCCGGCCGGGCCACGGCAGCGGGATGACCCGCTGGCAGCCGTTTCCCCGGAGGATCGGCGCACTCACGCCATCGACCTTGGCGGTCCAACCGGGCATCCAGGTATCCGCGACGACCAGAAGACCGGGGAAGCCGGTTGTCACCCGCAACACCGGATGGTCGGGATCGGTCGAGGTCCACTTCGCCCTGGTGAATGGCTGCCGTGGGCCTGCTGGAAGATCGCGGAAGGGATCGACGTCCATCAGCACCGAGACGCGGGGATCCGACCGGCGGAACTGGTCGGGCGTGAAGGAGTCGCCGTCAGGGACAATCGCCGCGCGTCCAACGACATACGCCCGCGGTACCGCCGACGGATTGCGCTGGATCACGAAGCGAGCTCCACGCCAGGTTCCCTCGGCCGCCACCGGCCAGCCCGGGTCGGTCTCCAACCGGTCAGAGACGAGGTACTCGACGCTCATCCTGTCGAGTACAGCCTGGCGGACTTCTCGTTGGAATTGTTCGACCGCCTGATTCATCGGCTGGTCCCGAAATGGGCGGCGCCGGGACGCGACGGGATAGAGCGTCTCGTAGAGCCTTGCCGCGTGACCGAGCTGGAAAACGTCGTTGACATTGGTCTTCTCGAAATCGTGGTCCAGAGCGTTCAAATCTCCATAAAACGCATCGCGCGCTTTGATTCGAAGCGGACCGGACGATCGCCGTTCCGCCTGGAGCTGCTGGAGTGATTCCGACACGGGATCGGCGCCCTGGAACTGGCTGGCCGGGGCAATCTGGATCAGGGAATGGCCGTGAAAACCCAGCTCGGCGATGGCTAACAGACCGACGAGTCCGCCGGCGAGTCTGGGATTGTGCCGAGAAAGACGAAGAGACCCGATGACGAGAATTGCTGCGAATGCACCGAGCGTGACCGGGAAGCCGCCATCGTGAATGACTCGCCTCGGCGCGGGCCGTGCGAGACTCGGGGGCGGGGCCCGATGCGCGGTCGATCGCACAAAGAGCGGTGAGCAAGATCGCCAGGACGAGCGCGGAGCGGATTGCAAACCTTCGCCAGGCAGCCTGCGAGCCCATCATGCTTTGCAGGGTCTGTATCCCCAGCCCGGCGAGGACCGCTGCGCCCAGGTTCGCCAGGAACAGCGAGCGCGCCGGCACGCGGAACCAGCTCACGCCGGGTACCAGGTGATAGAGCGCTCTGTAGAAACCGAGCTGGGGACCACACGCAAACCAGACGGCCAGACCGACGAGTACGAGCCATCCGCGCACCAGTTTTCTCCGGGGATGCCGGCAAGCCGCCACGACTGCGAGAATCAACGGCACCAGGCCGATCGAGAAGACCGTTTCCCAGTAGTTATCCCGGCCGAAGTAGTCGGCCGGTCCGCCCAGCGCGGTCGGATCGAGCAGTTGAAACCCGTTGAGAGGCTCCAGGTGATACCTCCGGGGGATCGCGTCGGCGGAGGCAGGACTCCGGCTGCTCAGGAGCCAGGGCCGGACGGCGAGCTGGGGGATTGCTTCGACGGCAGCCAGACCGATGGAAAAGCCAAGCACACCGGCTCCGAGCAGCAGCTTGAGAGCCGCAAGGCGCAGACCCTTTGCGCCAGCTCGTCGCGGCATCCGCCAGGCACCACGCCGAAAGTGCCACGACGAGGAGGAGCCATTCCTGCGGATGGCCCGCCAGGTCGGTGAGCGCCAGGATGGGTGGCAGGAAAAGAAGCCCGAACGAGCGGCCAGCCCGCGCCCGGCTGTAGCACCAGAAAGCCCAGGGATACCAGCAGGCCCCCCACACGTGCGGGTAATGACCCTCGAACGTGTGGGCCAGCAGGAATGGCGACGCCTGGTATACGGCGGCGGCGACTGTCGCCGCCAGCCTCCCCTGCGCGGCCGACCGCATCAAAACGTAAACGCCGAGGCTTCCCCACAGCAGATGGCCGATCGTCAACCAGCCGAGTGCGGACGTGCTGCCGGACCACCACACGGCCCAGACAGGCGGATAAAACATCCCCGCTTGAGGGTTGCCCACGAGCGGGCGTCCGCCGAACCCGCGGGCGTCCCAGAGCGGCGAGTGCCCATGCCGGGCAATCGCGCGGGTGATCGAGAGGTGGTGCGGCAGAAACAGGAACGTGAGATCGTTGCCGAGCGGGCGCGGCTCGCCCTGGTTCGCGTGATCGACGCTGGGCCGGCGGCCGTCGACGATCAACCCCGACGGAACAGCGACAAGCCCGGCGAAAGAGACCAGAACAAGTACAACCAGAGCCGCCACGGGGGCTGCTGTCGCTGGCACCCACCGTGGGCAAAGGCGGCTCATCAATGGATCGTGCTTGAGGCTGCGAAACGGCAAGGTCCCTGGTGCTCCATCGTAGGTCAGGCTTTCCAGCCTGACGATTGCGTAGGTCAGGCTTTCTAGCCTGACGATTGCGTAGGTCAGGCTTTCCAGCCTGACAATTGCGTAGGTCAGGCTTTCCAGCCTGACAATTGCGTAGGTCAGGCTTTCCAGCCTGACGATTGCGTAGGTCAGGCTTTCCAGCCTGACAATTGCGTAGGTCGGGCTTTCCAGCCTGACAATTGCGTAGGTCGGGCTTTCCAGCCTGACAATTGCGTAGGTCGGGCTTTCCAGCCTGACACAAATCAGACGTCAGGCTAGAAAGCCTGACCTACGCATTTCCGTGGCCCCCCGTGGTTGCCTCTGGAGGCCGCACTCATTCCTCCTCAAGTTCATCGCCCGATCTCTGCACGCTCGGGATCGGAATCCGCGGCGCGAGAACGTGCGGTCTGGGAAACAGTGTCTGTGGCCGATCGGCACGCGCCTGTCCGATGAGGCCGAAGTAGCGTTCAATGTGCTCCGTCTCGGACCACTCTCCCATCCGCCGGTCGAACCCCCGGGCGGCCAGCTCGTCGTGCAGCCGATGATCGTGGATCATGCGCCGCAGGGCAGTCAACAGCTCGGTATCGGTGCGATATCCCAGGCCGCCACCGCTCAGGAAGCCGGTTTCAAAGAGCGCACCGCCGCCCTCATGAACGACCACGGGAGTGCCCACCGCAAACGCCTCGAGCACGACGTATCCAAACGTTTCCGGGAAGAGGGATGGAACAACCACCGCCCGGCGCTTTCGAAACAGCCGGGCCAGGGCCGGGCCGCCGAGCAGCCCCTCGAAGCGGACATTCGGCAGGTCGCCCGCCAGCGCCCGCAATTCCTGCTCAAACGGACCGGTTCCCGCAATCCTCAGGTCGACCTCGGGGAGATAACGCATGAGCGGAATCAACCGCTGAAACCCCTTCATTTTCACGAGCCGCCCGGCGGCGGCCAGGTAGGGCCGATCGAGCACCTCCGGCGGCTGCCGCTCGATGCCTCCGGACCAGTCGTCGGGAAGGAAGTACGGCTGGTGCAAGAGCCGGACAAATTCGCCCAGACCGCGGCGGCGATGCTCTTCCAGGCTGTGGCGGCTCGGAAAGACGAGCGCATCCAGCCGGCGGAGGCCACGCTCGATTGCCGGCGACTGTCGCCACGCCTGGGGGGGCCGGTGCCCCTTCAAGCAGCAGCTCACGCACGTGGGCCGATCGCACACCTGGCGGTCGTTCTTCCAGAGAAGATGCATCGGACAGATCAGCCAGTGCTCGTGCGCCGTCATGATTCGCAACGCGCGGCGATTGGCCCCCAGCCCCAGGATGCCCGGGCCGCCGACCAGCGAGATATTGTGAAAATGAAAGACATCGGTATCGGAATCGCTGAGCGCCTCGATCAATGGCTGCCGCTTGAACAGCGGCATCCCCGTGGCCTGGGTCGCCAGTGGAGAGAGGATCCCGAACCGGCTCTTGAGGGGGTGAATGAAGAGGCCCGCCGGCGGCGTGTACGACCGCGGGGGATGTCCGTTCTTGACGGCCCTCCAGGCGTCAACGCAGTAGTAGACGTGGACCTCATGCCCGCGGCGGCATAGCGCCTGGCTGAGCCGGTCGACGTAGGCGGCATCGCCGCCGAAGCTGTGCGCCCCAAAAAACGTGGTGAACATCGAGAATTTCATGGGCGACCTCCTGTCGCGCCGCATCACGGATGTCTCGCCGCTCTCTTTCAGGAAGCCGCGCTCGGAGTTGACGGCGGCCCCAGAACTCGCCTCCATAATTTCGTGTGCCGCAGGCCCCCCAGAGCCACCCAGACGGCGATGTAAGTGAGGGCACCGCCGAGCACGGCCAGAAGGACATGATGATGCTTGAGCCAGAGGCACACCGGTACCATCGCCAGCGAGGCCAGGACCGGCCGTGCCAGGTGGTGATGCCACGCGGGCTGCCGCCCTTCTCTTGCCAGGCAGCCGTAACCCGTCAGAACCAGACCGAAGCCCACCACGAGCACGCCCATGACCGCGCCTGAAAGCCCGAAACTGAGCCGGAGTAGTGCGACCAGAGGCACGATCAGAATCGCCCCGGCGACCAGTGTGCGAACTCCAACCTTTTCCCGATTGAGTGCGATCAAGGTGGTCTGGTACAGATACGCCAGGATCAACAGCGGTGCGCGCCAGATGCCCAGCGCCAGCAACGCACCGGCGCCGGCATACCCGGCGGGAAGCACGAGGTGAACCAGAGGATCGGCCAGCACCGTGCAGCCGACAGCCACGGGCACCAGGCCGGTCATCAAAACCTCGACCAGCGAATCCAGCGCCTCCCGGCCTGCGCCGGCGGTCTGCCGCCACAACCGCGCGAGTGTCGGGAACGCGGCTTGTTGCAGAATCAGGCCGAACGTCAGGAGCGCCGTGACCATCCGGTGGGGAGCCCCGTACCGGCCCACGTCGCTCCAGGTACTCAGGAACCCGACGACCAGCAAGTCGGCCGAGTTGATCACCGCTTGCGAGAGCTGGATCAAGCAGACATTGCGGCCCCGCTGCACCATGATCGACAGAAACCGGATTCCCAGCCGCAGCCGGGGCAGCCGGTAGTTCTTCAAATAGCTCAACCAGATCATCCCGATCCCGCTGGCCTCGCCGGCGAAGAGCCAGACCGGCACCCAGACAATCCGGCTGGCATCCTGCACGCACGTCAACACCCCGACGGCGTAAATGCCCGTCCGGATGCAGAGCGAGGCCGCCACCAGCCCCATCCGCTCGGTACCGCGGAAGACAAAGTCGAGGCCGATCGCCGTTGTGAACAGCATCGAGCCATAGAGCGCCAGAATCGTCCAGTCGGCCCGGTCCACCAGGGTCAACGACCCTACGAACGTGAGCGCGGTGAACAACAGCAGGGCAAAAAGCGATTTGTAGGCCAGAACCTGGTCGACCAGCGGACGAATCAAACGCGGATGCCGTGAGATCTCGCGGGCGACGATCACGTCGCTGGAGTCCCGCAAGAGCAGGACCAGCCAGAAAACAACGTTGAACGCAAACTCAATTCGACCATAGCCCACGACGCCCAGCCGCCCGGCCAGAGAGAGCGTTACGAAGACCGACGTCGTGCGGCACACCAGCTCGGCCAGGCTCAAGCGCGCGAAATTGGATGCAATCCGCCGCCGTGTGCATTGGTCTAAGAGCGCCGGCCGACTAATCGGAACCGCCGGCCGAGACACGCGCAATTCGCCGTCCCGAACCCGAGTTGGTCGAACTTTGACGGATGTGCTGGCCATTCGCGAAGGCACTTCCTTGTGCATGTAACCCAGCCTAGCAGCACAACGAGCCTTGCCGGCTCGCTGACAGTCTTCCCCGTTTAATCGGACGTCCTGTCTTCCAGACCTTAAAGGGAATCGACTGGCGTTGTGTGGATACGGCGAGAGGAGCGCGAATCCTCAGAGTGGGGCAGTGGTTGCGCGCTGAGAATCCTTTCTTGAAGTATGAGCTGCCCGTGCTCGGATGACGCGGGATGAACGTGAAGCAACACGCCGGAATTCGTTGCGGGGCATGGTAGTGGTGAGTTTCGCCAGTGTCAACCGGAGGTTGAGTTTGCGGGAAATGACGATCAAGCCGGCGCCGGCCGCATTTCGCAGCGGCGTCGAGCCCCGGCTCGGTTGGGATCTTAGAAACGCCTGCGCAGCAGGCGGTAGGCCAGGACGCCAAACCCGCCCACCAGTCCGAGAACCAGCGAAGCGGGTTCGGGGACGGCGGAAGCCGCGATGGCCGTGATCTCGTAACCCCCGGGTAGGTTGGTGATCAGTGCGCCGGGCGTGACGTTCGCGTTCGACGTGTCGATGGTGACGATCGTTTCCGCGCCGTTCGATTGATTCGTGCTGAGACCGTAGAGCGTGCTTCCGACAAACGTTCCGTCAAAGAGGCCCGTGTTTCCGGTGTTTCCGATCAGTTGGGATGACGCGTTCGTCGTGTTGACCTCGTAAAAACTGCCGTCCGCATTGCCGGTGGCGAACAGGTTCCCTTTGGCGTCGACAGCCACGAGGCCGTCGGCCGAAAAGGGGACGGTACCAATCAAAGTCGACGAGTTCGACGGAGTGTTGATCGCGTAGAGAGAAGCCGTGGGCTGCATAGGATAGACGTAGCTGAGCGCAAAGAGGACCCCACTCGCATTGCTGGCCGCTCCGCCCGGCTCGAAGGGAAGAGAGCCCAGGTTCGTCGCGACCCCCGTCGTCGGATTGATTCCGAAGAGCACGCCGGGAAAGGTGCCAACCCCAACCTTTGAGGCGGCTCCGTAGATTTGCCCGCCCGGTCCGAATCCCATCCCAAAAATCGTGTTGCCCGAAAGGCTGAGCTCGCTGATCTGAGTGAAAACGCCGGTCGTCAAATCGAGCTGACCGAAGATATCGGGTGCTGTGGATGAGCTGTAATCGTGGGCGGCGACAAATGCGACGGGACCGGCAGTTGCTGATCCCGCCTGGCCGAGCACAAACCAGAGCAGCACCGTTCCCGTCAGTAAACGCGCGATCGAGTTACGCAACGGAACTTCTCCTTCATGACAAGAAACGATCGATCCTCGTTGAACCACACAACAGAAGCACGTTGATCGAGCAAACCGGCTAGGGCGCCCAAAGAGCGGCTGAGATCAAACCTCCAGGGTCTTGAGAAAAGCGACGCTCTCTTTCGTGAGTTCCCATGTCTGCTCGACGAAATAGTTCTTGACCCCGCCTGTCTTCGCAGCGGTGAAGGTCTTCACCCAATCGATGCTGCCCTTTCCCAGCGGAACCTGCGGATGGCGCTCCGCGCGTTGCGCGGCCGGTCGACCCTTTGACGACGCACTCGGCGGGCGTACGACGTTCATGTTCACGTCCTGGAGATGCATCGAGTAGAAGCGGCCGGGGTACTTGAGGAAATACTCGTCTGCGAAGAAGCCCTCGGTGACCGTCGACATCTGGAACTGGAACTTGACCAGCTTGGGATCGAGCAGGTCGAACAACAGGTCGTAGGTCCGCTTGCCATCGACTTGGGACAGCTCGAAGCCCTCGTTGTGCAAACCCTGCTGCATGCCGGCCTGCGCCGCCACGGCGGCGATTTTGTTGTATTCGTCGGCCGCCTTTTTCACCTGGTCGAGCGTCGGGTGGTTACCCCCGTTGCCTTCACCCAGGGTCGCGGTGATCATCTGCGTGATCCCGACGTCCTTCGCCCACTCGATGCTCTTGTCCTGGCTCTTGCGCAGCTCACCCATGGTGAAGTGCGAGCTCTCGGATGTCATGCCATGATCGGCCAGGATCTTCTTGATCTCCTTTCCATTTGCGAGTGATGCGAACTCGTGCCCGTAACCTATAGGCGAGCACAGCTCGAGCCGTGTCACGCCGATCTCCGCGATCCTCTTGGCGAATGCAGGAAAGTCGTCGAGCATCGAGCGCAGGGGCCAGACCTGGCTTCCAATCGGCAGACCCAGCGGATTCGCTCTCACGTCCGCCGCACTGGCGGCCAGGATCCCAGCCACGCCGGAGCAGGCGGCTGCCTTCTCCAGGAACTCTCGTCTCGATGTTGCAGCCATGAACATTTCTCCTATTAGATTTCCCAGCCCGGGCGATATTCACGTGTGAGGAACCTGTTCGCATCGGCGATGTTTGTGATCTTGGCGGCGGCGGAATCCCAGAGAAGTCTGCGGCCACCGAGCCGCAGCGAGATCGAGGCCAGGTTGAATGCATCGCTGATCGGGCGTGCCAGCAGGAAATCGCCGTAGCTCGCCGGGCCGCCTTTGAAGGCCGTGATCCATGCCGCATCGCGCGCTGAAGAGTTGCCCCCCTGGCGCCCGCCGCCCCCGCGCCGTCTCGGGGCTGGTTCGGGCAGGTTGTGCGCCTTTCGATAAGCGCGCATTGTTTCTTCGGGAATCAAGTGCGGGTTTTCGCTGCGGAAGCCGCCCAGGATCTTTCCCTTGTCGCCGACGAACATCATGCCTTCTTCGGGAAGTTCCTTGTTCTCGGCCATTAGTTCTTCCGGCACGGGCGGTTTGATGCCGCCGTCATACCAGAAGATGTCCAGGGCCGCTCGCTCCCCCTTGGGCGCGAATCTCATGCGAATTGTGCAAGCGGCAGGGAACGAGTAGTCGTTCTTGATCTTTAGGCAGATGTCATCCGAAACCGTGCAGACGTGGCTGAGTGTCGATTCGACGCTGATCGGGGAATCCAGGTCAAGGAGCTGGAAAATCGGCCAGAGGCTGTAATGACCCATATCGGCGATCGACCCGCCGCCGAACTCATACCAGCCGCGGAAATTGGTGTGCGTGTAGCTGGGATGATAAGGGCGATCACGCGATGGGCCGAGCCAGAGCGTCCAGTCAAAACCTGTGGGGACAGGTGGTTTGTCGGTAGGCACGGTCGGAAACTGCGGCCACACGGGCCGCATTGACCAGTTGTGGATCTCGCGGAGCCTGCCGATTGCGCCGTTCTTGATCATGTCCACGGCCTGTTTCTGGTCGGTGCCCAAGCTGGCCGGCAGGAAGTGAGTGGCGATCTTCTGGGAGCGGGCCGTCTCGATCACGGCCCTCGCCTCGAGCACGCGATTCGCCAGAGGCTTGTGAACGATCACGTTCATTCCCTTCTTGAGGGCCGCGATCGATATGGTCGCGTGGGTGTGGTCCGGCGTCATCACCTTGACCGCCGTCACATCCTTCTCGTTTTCCAGCAATTCCCGGAAGTCTGCGTAGGTGGCACATCCCCGATAATGGTCTGTGCTGCGCTCTTTCGCGTAGTAGGTTTCCACGATCTCCTTGCCGACATCGCGGCCGCCGGGCACGTGGCGAGAGCCTTCCCTCCAGGTCGGGTTCCCGATGAGTTTCCTGATCCTGTCTCGGATCTCGTTCTTGCTCCATTCCAGGTAATTCTTCCCGTCCTTCTCGACGTCGCACACGGCGACGATCTGCACGTCCGGGCTGCCCAGGATCCCGCTGATTTCCCGGATCGCCTGAGTCCCCAAGCCGATGCAGGCCAGAGTGATCTTCTCGCTGGGCGCGACGAATCCCGCGCCGCCCAGCACGTGGCGGGGCACGATGGTGAAGGCGGCGGCCGCGCCGCCCGCCAGCATGAGCTGGCGCCGTGAAAGGCTCTGCGGTTGACAGGGGTTGCTCGTTTCGTCGGTCTTTCCGGACACGGAATCGTTGGTTTTCATCGTAAACCTCGGACGTTCCTGTGGGACTGACGCGGAGACAGTGTGTCCGTCCGCTCAAGCAGCATCTTCGATGCCGGGCGGAGGCTCGTCAATATGCGACCCTACGCGTTGCCGCGCCTCCGCAGCCTGTCGAGCGTCACGGCGGCGATGATGATGAGGCCGATGAAGACGTCGCGACTCTCATCGGGCATCGCGGCATGAACGCAGCCGCTGCTCAAGACCGACATGATCAGGCAGCCGATCAGCGTGCCCAGCACGGTCCCCTCGCCGCCGCTCAAGCTGCCTCCTCCGATCACGACCGCGGCGATCACCTGGAGCTCGAGCCCCTGCGCGGACGTCGGGTCGCCCGTTCCCGACATGTACACAAACTGAAGTGCGCCCGCCATCCCGGTCGCCAGTCCACCGAGCAGGTAGACGACGATCTTCACGCCCGGGACGTTGATCCCGCACAGCCGCGCCGTCGCTTCGTTGGAACCCACGGCATAGATGTATCGTCCCAGCAGGCTGTAGCGCAGGACCAGCGCAACAACCACGCTCAAGACGAGCACCGCCCAAACACCGGGCGCCAGGAGCAGCCACCGCGGCTCCGGCTCGGGAGCGAGGATGCGGCCAAACCACCACGGCTTGGCGTGGGCGGGGATGTTCACTCCAGTGCTCGAGGCCAGCCATTTGGCCGCCCCCCGGTAGATCGTCAGCGTTCCCAGCGTCACGATGAACGGCACGACCCGAAGTCCGGAAACCAGGGCACCGTTGATCAGACCGCACAGCCCGCCCACCAACACCCCCAGTCCGAGACCCACCGGCACGACGAGCTTCCAGTCCCGTAACGCTTCCGGCAGGCTGGGATCGACCTTCTTGACGAACAGGGCAATGCAGACGGTGATCAAGGCAACGGCAGAGCCGACGGAGAGGTCGATACCGCCGGCCACCATGATCATCGTCATGCCGACCGCGGCCGCCCCCACGATCACTGTCTGCACGGCGATCGTTCGCCAGGTATACAGGGTCAGAAACGTCCCCGCCTCGCGAGTCAACACAGCGAAGATCCCGGTGATCACGAGCAGCCCGATGAACGGACCGAGGATGGTCCAGGCCCAGCCGAGGGTTCCGCGAAATGCGATGCGATCAATGTTCATGAGATCATGCTCTTAATCTTACTCTTAATCCTAATCTTAGTCTTAGTCATGGTCTTAGTCTCGATCTTGCCCCTGGCCTTAACCTTGATCCTGGTCATGGTCCTCTTGTCCAGACGGTCCGCGAGTGGCGACCTCCATCACCTGGTGCTCGGTCCACCCGGAAACCGAACGGGTCTCGCAAAGGGCCCCGCGGGACATCACGGCAATCCGGTCGCAGATTCCAAAAAGCTCGGGGAGATACGAGCTGACAACCAGGATCGCCTTGCCTAGGGCGGCCTGCTGGCCGATCAGGCGGTAAATCTCGGCCTTCGAGCCGACGTCGATGCCGCGGGTCGGCTCGTCCAAAAGCAGGACATCCGCCTGCTGATGGAGTAGCCGGGCCAGGGCCACTTTCTGCTGGTTGCCGCCCGAGAGACCGCTCGCGGCCTGGCCTGGCCCGCGGGCACTGATTCGCAGCTTCGCCATCCAGCCGGCGACCTCGGTGCGCCGCTTCTTAAGTCGGAGCCAGCCATATCGGGCATGCCGCCTGAGGGCCGAGTAGGTCATGTTGTCTTCGATCGAGCGGTCCAGCGCCAGGCCCTCGGATTTGCGATCCTCGCTCAAAAAGCCAGCCCCTTGCTCGATGCGGGCCGCCGGGGGAGCATACCCGCCGCTGTACTTCCCGATCTTGATCCGACCCGCCACGACCGGCTCGAGGCCGAAAATCGCGCGCAGCAGCCGTGTGCGGCCGGCGCCGACCAGTCCGGCTATGCCCACGATCTCGCCGCGCCGAACCACCAGGTTTGCCGGGCTCGCTCTTCTCTTCCCGAGCACACCGTCGAGCTCGAGAATCGGCTCGCCCGCCGCATGCGGCACATAGGGAAAGAGCTCGTCGAGATCCCGGCCAACCATCTGGGCGATGATCGCCTTGAGTTCGCTACCGGCGAGCTGACCGCTCGCGACGGCGCCGCCGTCCCGCAGCACCGTATATGTCTGGGCGACCGCGCGCACTTCCTCGAGAAAATGGCTGATGTAAACAATCGCCAGCCCGCGGCGCTTGAGCTTGTCGATGATTGCAAACAGCCGCGCTGCATCCTCGGCGGTGAGCGTGCTGGTTGGCTCGTCGAAGACGATCACGCGGGCGTTCGACACGAGCGCCCGAGCAATCTCGACGAGTTGCTGGGCGCCGACCCCGAGATCCATCACCCTGGCCTCGGGCCGGATATCGGGATGTTCCAGCAGGCCGAGCACCTCGACGACTTTCTGACGATTGCGACGGCGATCGAGCAATCCCGCGCGGACGTGCTCCTGGCCGAGCATGATGTTGGCCTCGACCGTCAAGTGTGGGGCCAGGGCGAGCTCCTGATAAATCATGGCCACGCCGCGGGCACGGGCGTCGCGCGGTCCGCGCGGCGCGTACGGTGCGCCGCCCAAGGTCATCGAGCCGGAGTCGGGGCGGATCGCGCCGCTCAAGATCTTCATGAGCGTGCTCTTGCCGGCGCCGTTTTCACCGATCAAGGCGCGGACCTCGCCGGAGTCGACTGCCAGCGAGACGCCGTCGAGTGCTCTTGTCGCCCCGAACGACTTGCTCACCTCGCGCATTTCCAGGAGCACGGCTGCGCCCTTCCCCGCCGGTCACGGCCGTTCTGGAAGCATGCCCGCCCCGTCGAGCGCCCGGAGCATTCCGAACGTGCTCGACTCATTGGGGCAGAAGATTCCGTCGAATTGCCCCCGGTAACGCGTGACGATGCTTTGGGCCTTCTGCTGGGCGGAGTCCGCGGTGGGCCCAGCGTATTCGCTGTCCGACAACAGGGTAATCGCGGGGAATCTCTGAGCGAGTGCGTCCGTGAAGCCTCTTTCGCGCTGCTCGGTGCTCTCCGAGCCGACCGCGTACCGGAGCAGGATGACCTTCCCTTTGCCCTTCAAGAGCTCACCCAACCGCTGGGCGGCCAGCACGCCTCCATGGTAGTTGTCAGTGGCGATGTAGCTGATCATTTGCTTGGTTTCGAGGGCCGAGTCGAAGATCACAACGGGGATCTTCTTGGCGACCGCCGTTTCAACCGGATCGACCAGCGCGCGGGAGTCGAGCGGGGCGAGCACGATTCCATCGACTCCCGCCGCGATCGCGTTCTGAACGAGCTGGATCTGCTGGACACGATCGTCTTCCTTTTGAGGACCTTGCCAGATCACCTCGACATTTCCCAGCTCGCGCACGGCTTCGAGCGTTCCCGCGTGGAGCGTTTTCCAGAATTCGTGCGTGGTCCCCTTGGGAATCACGATCACGCGCCATTTCTTCGCCTTTGGTCCGGAAAGACTCGAGTCGCTGGTATTGTCCACCTGGGGCGGGTGAATCAGCTTGGAGACCTCCGGATCGTTCATATTCTCCGGCGTGGCCAGGGTCTCACCGGTCGAGACCTGGGGAACGATGGCCTGGTTCTCGAGGTGCTTCACCATGGTCTCGACGCTCAGCTTGCCCATTTTCAGGGGGTTCTGGACGACCAGGCCCTGGATTTTGCCCTGGGCCATGGCGTCAACCAGCGGCTGACTGGCGTCAAAACCGATGAAGACGATGCCCTTGGGCGCAGCCCCTGGCGCCGGCGCGGCCGATGGGCTCGCGGGATCGCTCGAGCCGCCGCAACCGGCCAGCGAACTCGTTAGCAGCAGAACCCAGACGCCGCGGCCGCCTCGCCCGGCCATGAGTCGTCTCCTGGATTTGATTCGAGAAGATCAGAGCGAGTCTCATCGTAAGAGCCGCTCTTTTGCGGCGTCAAGGGAGTAGGCTGAACGCTGAGAGCTGAAGTCTGAGGGCTGAAGGCCGAAGGCGGAAGGGTACGGCGTATTCCTTAGCGATCGCGCCGTGAAGGTCGAACCTACCGTCGCGCGGCGGTGTCCAATTCGGATGCGGCTTCTCGGCTCAAGAACACGAGTGTGTCTCCAAATGGGGGGGGTGGATCTCTTCGGCACCATGATCCTGGGCATGTTCGATCGGCTTGCTGAGAACACGTTCTTTTCCGGTGGCCTTTTCTTGATGGCGATCGGCTCGCTCGGTGCCTTCCTGCGGCACCTGCCGGGCAAGCTCTGCGCCTTTGTTGAGCGAAGGTTATCGATCTCCGTGGAGGTGCTCGATCGCGATCCGGCGTTTCGGTGGCTGACCGATTGGCTGGAGGACCTGCGCGACTTCCAGCAATCGGCGGCCTGGTACGCCCAGCGCGGGATTCCGTATCGCCGCGGCTATCTGCTCCATGGACCGCCCGGAACCGGCAAGACGACGACGGTGCTGGCCCTGGCCGGGGAGCTCAAGCTTTCCCTGGCTGTGTTGAGTTTGAGCAACCGTCTGATGGGGGACGAATCGCTCTTGGCGACGGTGAATGCGCTGCCGGCGGCGACGATCCTTTTGATCGAGGATGTCGATTGCGTTTTCAAGAACCCGCGAACCACCGAGAGCAATGTCGGCGTGACGCTGAGCGGTCTCTTGAACGCGCTCGATGGAGTGAGTTCGCGCGACGGGCGGATTCTTTTCATGACAACGAATCACCCCGAGCGGCTTGATCCGGCTCTGTTGCGTCCCGGGCGGGTCGATCGCAAGATCGAGCTTGGCTTTGCGACGTTTGATCAGGCGCGGCGGCTGTATCTGTGGTTTTACCAGGGCTGCGGCCTGACGGATTCCCAGCTTTCCGCCGAGGCCGACCGCTTCGCGAATCAGGTCAGCCCGGGCCGAGTCTGCATGGCGGCGCTCCAGGAGCACTTGCTGCGCCACCGTCGCTCGCCAGAAGCCGCCGCACGCGAGGTGGTCTTTGATGAGGGCTGCGGCGACCGAAGCGAGTTTCCAGAGATCCCGCGAGCCAGCCGAGGCCATTTTTGCCGGCGATCTGGATGCCTGGTGCCGGTGAATGAGTTCCCGCGTCGCCTTTATCGTAGGTCAGGCTTTCCAGCCTGACGTTTGTTGTAGGTCAGGCTTTCCAGGCTGACGTTTGTTGTAGGTCAGGCTTTCCAGGCTGACGTTTGTTGTAGGTCAGGCTTTCCAGGCTGACGTTTGTGGTAGGTCAGGCTTTCCAGCCTGACGTTTGTGGTAGGTCAGGCTTTCCAGCCTGACGTTTGCTGTAGGTCAGGCTTTCCAGCCTGACGTTTGTGGTAGGTCAGGCTTTCCAGCCTGACGTTTGCTGTAGGTCAGGCTTTCCAGCCTGACGTTTGTGGTAGGTCCGGCTTTCCAGGCTGACGTTTGTGGTAGGTCCGGCTTTCCAGCCTGACGTTTGTTGTAGGTCGTTGTCGTAGGTCAGGCTTTCCAGCGCACCGTCCGGCCGGGGACAACCCGACCAACGCGGCGTACCACGCTCACACGCTGTGCTCTGCGGGCGTCACTCCCTCCCTGGTTTCTGGGGTCCGAAGGACACGCACAGCAATTCGCGGGCGTCGGCCGCTCAGGCACGTATCAAACCGGTCGGTCTGGGGACCCGCGCCGATCACTCGTCGCGATGCCCACTCGGGCATCGTCCATGAGAACGAACCTTTTCTCGGCCTGGAAGCCTTGCATCAGGGCGCCAGAAGGAATTGCTCGGCCCACGCGGCGTCCTCGGGACCAAGCAGCGGTTCCGGCGTGTCATCATAGATGTAGCACGGAGAATCTCTCGCCGCCCGGCAAGGTAGAAGTCTGAGTCTGCGCGACCGTCGGCCGTTATCGCACCAAGGCAGTGGGAGCCCACTTCGTCGTAGTCTGATGATGAGAACATTCTTAGAGAGGTCCGTATCTCGTGATTCCCGTCACGCGATCGAAGTCGGAATCTGCGCTGGCAAGATTGGAGAGTCCGTGGGCACGCATCGCTGCAACTATCAACGCATCGTTATGCAAAAGGCCAGTTTGCTGACTGGCGAGGGCGGCGAGATCCAGCCAGGACGGGTCGACAGGGAGGATCCCGACGCCGAACTGGGGGATTTCCTGAATGGCTTGACGGAAACGCGTCAGAGTTTGCACTTGGGCCGGATGGTTCCGAAGCCGCACGGCGATGCCGGCGCGCGGCCAGCCAAACGCTTGCATGGCTTCGATCGACATCAGCCGATGAGCCACTTCGCTGAGGACGTGCGTGGTTGTGACGCCGACGATTTCTTGGTTTTCGATGCGCTCGAGGAACTCGGTGGCGGACGGTCCATTCAGGGTGTTCGGCTCGAAGTGATGGATGAACACGCTGGCATCCAGGAGGACGGATCCGCCGGCGGGCAGGTCGGCATAGATCATGGGTCTTCCTGCGGATCGAGTTCGGGACTCAGGGCGACGAAGTCGGCATCTTCCTGGCTGCCGGTCCACCCAATCAAACCAGCCGATCGCCGCACGCGGCTCACCGCCGGCTTCACCGTGATCCGGACTTTTTCGTGCTCTTTCAGCGGCAGCGGCTGGGCCGGCTTGAGCACGCCGTTCTCGTAGATGGCTTCGACGGTCAAGGTCATGCGTCTGCCTCCTCAAGGAAACTCGAAGACTTACTGGAGTATACCGCCTGCGCCACCGGGACGAAATTGCGTCTGCCGCCAGCCAGCGAGCCAATCGGAGCGTCCTCACGAGTTCTTGTCAGAGCGGCGGCGTTCCAGCAGCCGGCGCAGAATCTCGCCGGCGGCGTCGCTGGTCTCTTTGAAAGCGGCCTTTGCGGCATCCGCCGCCGCTTGCTTGGCCTGGAGCTGTTGAGCCTTCTCGGCAGCATCGAGCTGATTGGATTCGGCCATGAACTCGTCTGGGAGCTCCTGTACGGTCGTCGCGTGGCCCGCACTGTCCGTCTTGTCCTCTTCCTGGTCTTCGTCGAACAGGACCAGGCGTGTTCGAGGCTGCAACGAGTCCGCCCGATCGAGCAGCAGTGCTCGGAGGCGTTCCACGTGCTCGGCTCGCGGCAGGGCGGTGGGATCGCCCGCCTCAGCAACCCAGCGACCGACCTGATCGGGCTCATCCACGCGGTTGTTTGAGGCCGGCTGGTTCATGGCGGTCTCCTTGATCTGTGTGTGAGAAATAAGGGCGGACCAGCTCCTGGTGTCGCTCCCTGGCTCGCGACAGGAGCGACTCGACCGCCTTGGCCGAGCGGCCGGTGAGCCCGGCGATCTCGTTGACGGAAAGTCCGTCGACATACTTTTTCAGGAGCACGTCTTTGTAGTCAGGATTGAGCTGGAGCAAGGCAGCGCGGACGACGTCGCCGCGCTCGATGGCCATGAGCTGCTCGGGCGGCGGAATTGCGGTGTCTTCCGACGAGTGAACCGCATCTTCTGCGGGTTCCCGTGGTAGGCGGGAGATCCTGCGGAAATGGTGTGAGACCAGGTGCCGCGCGATCCCCATCAGCCATTCACGCAACTGGCCCCGGCCGGCATCGAAGCTGTCGAATTCTTCGAGCGCCGTCAGCCACACCTCTTGATGGATGTCCTCGGCAAGGGCAGGATCACGTCCCACCAGGTGGTAGACGAGGCCGAAAACCTCCCCGACGTGGCGATCGTAGATCGCCGACCAGGCGATCCGTTCGCGCCGTGCGAGTGCCTTCTGAAGGCGGCGTTCGTCTTGCATCGTGTCTGACCCCCGGGCGTTCGATGCATCTCCCAACAGTGTATTGCCGCGGGGCGGGGAAAACCTTCGCTTGGGGTCCACCGGAATCTTGCGTATGGCCTCCTTGAGTGCGCAGATTCTTGAGCGTGATGCCCACGCCTGGACCTTCTATGAGAACGAAATGCTGACACTTCTCGCTGAACACAACCCAGAAATTCGGCACGCGCCGATCCCTGTCCACAGTGTGACTCGTGCCGAATACCAACCCGAAGCGTGAGTTTTGATGTTGCGCTCATGTGTCTTCGCCCCGAATGGGGCAGCCACAAATCAGCCCAGGGCAACGCCCTGGGGACGCGGGTCCCAATAGTTCCAAGCCGCCCTGTAAGGGCGGAACAAGCGTGGGCACGGTTGCGGCGGCGCTCCCGGAGTTCGGCATGTTTCGCCCTTACAGGGCTCGAAAGCAAGGAAACTTACTGCATGACGCGAACGTCCCCAGGGCGTTGCCCTGGGCTGGTATGTTCAGGCCCCTTCGGGGCGAGTTTCAAAACAGCGCAACATCAAAAAGCGTGAGCGAGGGCGCTGGCGTGGCGCCGCAAGGAACTTGCGGCATCCCTCGCTGACGCTTCGGGTTAGTGTTGCCCTTTCGCTTCGACCCGGTGGTGTTCAGCGAGGAGACTCGAAATCCTTCCTTCCCTGAAAGCCTTGCATCACGGCGTCGGAAGGAATTGCTCGGCCCAAGCGGCGTCCTCGGGGCCAAGCGGCGGTTCGGGCATCTCCTCATAGATGTAGCGCTCATAGGCCGCTGCTTCGAACGCCGAATTCAAGGCTGCCTGCAAATCAATCCGGACATCACCATCCTCGGCACGAAGGGGTACCGGGATGACGGGCAGCCGTTCGCGTAACGGAATCGCCCAGAATCCGCCTTTTGGCCGTCGCTTCGCGCGACTGACCATGACTGAGTAGTCGCACGCTGGCCGGTCCAAGAATGGCATCGGCGTCCATCCACGGAGGAGGTCGACTTCGACGAGGTGAGCCGGACTGCGGAGAAGCTCTCGCCGTTTGGCGAGGTAGAACTCCCGGTCTTCGCCCGGCGGTTTGTTCGACGGGCTCAACAGCTCGATCACCTTGACAAGTTCCCGACCCCGGCGATCCCGGATCTCCAGGAATCGCACGCGCTCCTCATCCTGTTCCGGAAGTTCGACCTCCGCCGGGGCTTCCAGAACACCCATCGCGACACCGGCTCGATCGCCGGCGCGAGACCGGGCAACCGACAGGTCAGACCGTCCCGCGAAGCTTCTCGCCGCCGGCTGCATATCGTGAATGTAAAGGTGCTCTTCGACCTGTACGAAATAGTTAGGACCGACTTGCGGCGTCAAGATGCGGCGGATGGTGGTCAGAAACTCCGTGTGGAAGTCCTGCGAGTGGGCGGCTTGCTCAAGGTAAGGGTTCATTCCCGGGAATGGCGACGGCATTGCCCGATCCTCCACCTTCTTGAGCGAGTGTCAGCCCGCAAAGCGATCGAAACGAGAGCGGCTTCGTCCACGCGATCAAGGATAACAGAATCGCGTTTGCCTTTCGGATTCTAACCGATCTCTGCACCGGCTCTTCGAAGATGAACAAGACCTGGGCACCACGTCACTGCGAGAAACCGAGGACGACGTGAGTTGAGACCGTTGACGGCGCCAGGAGAGGCCTGCCTAAAGGGTGCTCCGGGCGTTGGCCAGGCGAGCGACGAACTCGATGTGCTCGCTTGTGGCGCAGCCGAGATCGAGGACGGCGCGTAACCGCCGCGTGTCACCGGCCAGGAGTGCGCCAGGGTCGAGCCACAAACCGGGAAAGACCTCCGAACGGAAGATCCCGTCCGAGCCCGGCGGGAGATCGATGAAGCGCCCGTCCCGCAGCACGAACCAGAATACCTCGTCAGGCTCCAAGGCGAGCACGATGTACTCCAACACCTGAGCGCGCTCGTAGTCTTCGAACTTCGGGCCAAGGTCGGTGTACCGGGACGTGTGAGCAACTTCAACGAGTAACTCGGGGACACCCCGAACGAACCGCCGATCGGTCTGCGTCCGGCCCCCGTATTCCGGTAGGATGCGGAGCAGCACATCGGGCTGAGGCTCACTCTTGAGCCCCATGGCCGTCGATGTACTGTCCATCCCCTCAACCCCCGGCGTGTTTTCCACGTAGTAACTGAGCCACGCGATCGCGGGGAAATGAGCACGACCATGCGCGGGTCCGACCGGACTGGGCATGAGAACCACTCCGTTGATCAGCTCCGCACGGGTTCCGGGCGGCATCGCCTCATAGCGGGCGTGGAAAGCGGGCTGATCGAGCCGCTGGCCCTCGACAAGGGTGCGCGGCGGACCAGTCACGAGGGTACTCTCGGACATGAACTGGCCGTCTCCTCTCTAGCGGTATTCCCACCTCGTCAAGACTATCCGGATGGGGCCGGGCCTTCAAGCCAAGGTCCCAACCGCTTATGAACCGGCCTGAGGGATTAATCCGTCTGCTGTCCGCCTGCTTGCATTGTAGCTCGGACGGCGAGGTGCGCATGGCAGGCCGGCGAGAGAGAAAGCACAGGCACCGCAGGGGTCGGCGCCACCCGGCGAATTAATCAGTTCGACCGCCGTAACCTTTGTGCAGCAAGATGGTTTAGATTGCCGGGTGACTCACACATTCGGCCAATGGCGCCCTGTGGTGGCGAGGCAGAGCGGGTGCGCGCGGGTTTGGTAACGTGGCGGGATGGATGTGCTGCCAGATTGCCTGTCTGGAACGCGCTTTCAGCTCAAGGGCGGGCAAGCACGCGGTAGGCGGACACGGGAACCACGGGGTGGGGAAAGCAGGGAATTCAGCCGTTTAAAGGTGTCTCCAACTCCAGACAGGGCGACAAGGGACCGTTACAAGGCGCCGCGCGTGATGGTCGGCGTGTTCAGCACGGTCGACCGTGCGCGGATCGCAATCTCGTCGAATCGACCGCTGATCGCGGACCGGTCCGGCCTTTACTTCTAGTGGAACGCTTCCGCCCGACAGAATCGGACCCCAATTCTCCCCTTGGTAGAGCGCAAGCGTTCAAGCTCGTGGCCTCCGCTGTCGATTGGTTCTCAATCCAACCAGGGAAGGATAAGATTTACCTCGGAGGACCAAACTATGGCTACCGCCGAGAAACGACCGGCCATTCCCGCCGGAGAGTTGGCCGAGCTGAAAAAGGCAGTGGAAGACATGATCAAGGGTGTGCGCGACCCGGACGCGATGGACCGTGCCGCACGGGAGATGGACGAAGGGAGGGCGGAAATCCGCACGCGGCTCGGTGAGCTGAACATTGCCGTCGAACTGACCGATCCCGACGAGGACGAATGAAATACGTGCTCGACAGCAACGTCGCGCTCAAGTGGGTGCTGCCTGAAGCTGACACCCCGAAAGCCGTACGGTTCCGCAACGAGCTCCGGCGGGGGACGCATCAGATCCTCGCGCCGGACATCTACCCTATGGAGGTCGCCCATGCCCTCACAAAGGCGGAGCGACGCGGGGTGATCCAGCCGCCCCTCGGTATCCGGCGCTTGCGGGCTGTTTTCCGCTACGCTCCCGCTCTTCATCGTGGACTCGGTTGTACTCCGCGAGTTGCGCGACGAAGGCAGGTTGGTTCTGGATGAGCATCGCCATCGCATCTTCGAGCCGAGACTGGCCGTCCTCTGATGCGGCTCTACGCCAATTCTCTGCCACGGGAGAGCATGACGAGCTGATGGGTTTGCAACAGGCGCCGTCGCGTGCTTCTCAAATCCGCGTGAGGGATGGAGCCTCGTCTCGCGAAGCCGGCGACCGACGAGTTAATGGCAACTTGACCCCCTTTCTGGAACAATCGGCGGTTTACAACGCGTTCAACGGGCAGCTCAACACCGACATCGCCCCGAACACGACCATCATGGCGGTCGCCATCAAGACTCTCTGGTGCCCGAGCGACGGCCAGATCGAAAGGCTCAATTACCTTGACTTCTCCTCGGCTTGCGGCAGCCCCACGTTCTGCTCATTCTGTCCGGTGCACGGCGGGCGGCTTACGCCAACGCTCGAATCCGCTAACATGCCCGCATGAGGAAGAAGCCACCATCCAGAATGATCGGCGAGCCCCCTTCGGCGCGCGGTGGCCGTCCCGCTGATCCGGCACTGCACGCCCAGCAGATCGCCAGGGAATGGGAGGATGTCGGTGAAAGCTACGTCCGCAGGCGCAATCGTGAACTCGGCATACCGAACGACATGAACGGCCAGCCTGATTATGGGGGAGATGGACGCTGGCGAGCGTTCGATCCCTACAGACGAATAGGTGGGGAGAACACGACGGGCGTCGTGGTGGACTCCGGCGTGCTGAATCCTGAGCTCCTAGCGGGCCAGAAGGGAGGACGCATCTGGCCCAAGATGAAGCTAAAGGACCGCATCGATGCGATCGTCGCGCACGAGTATGAGGAACTCCGCGCGGGCGGTAAGCACGCTGAGGCGATCAAGAACGCCGCGAAGACTGAACTGCCAATCAGCGACGAGGCGCGGCGGCTGAACCGGGCGAGGGCGCGGTAGCGGCCAGCAGCTCGGCCTTCCGCTCGAAGCCGGTCTTGGTCACGTGGTACACGCTCGCTTCGCCTCTGGCGAAGCTATTGCCGACGACCATCAGCCCGGCGCGGGCCAGCTCGCGGTACGTTTCGCGGTTGGAATCATTCACCTCAATATCCCCGTGACGCTCGATGTGCTGGCGAAACAGGGCCAAGGCTTCGTGAGAGAGCATAGGGCACCTCCAGCGGCATCATATCCCCGACCGTCGCGGGCGGGAATGTCAGTTGCCCCATGGCCGCCGCAAGAGCCGTGGGAGGCATACGGCGGCCCAACCGGGGAATGAAACCGGGCCGCACCTGGTTGTTGGCTGCGATCAGCGGCTCGCGTCAACGTTGTGGGGCCGTAAAGATCGTCATCAGCTACCTGCGAGGTTACGCTACGGAGTTGAAGCGTTTCAACGGTCCCGCTAGCCACGCTTGGTGTGCTTGGCGCGGAGCCGGCGTAGGAGGCGGGGATGCGTCCGACGACTGTCACGATTCGACCCTATTCGTGTTTATGTTTTTGCGCCGACACGGCCGCTAGTGAATGTGCAAAAGCGCACGGTCCCGAACCGAGCGCTCACGATTGCCGTAAGACATTTTCAGAGAAGAGGATACAGTCTATTCGCTCGACGCGAGTGATTTCCAGGAATTCTTAGCATTTACCAGGGATCTCTATGGTTTTCCATGATTTTGCTGCCGTGGCAGTGAAACTCCGGAAGCCGCCGCCAGCGGGTCAGGGACAGCAGGGCGATGCCGGAACGACCGCGATCACAGGAGCCGGAGATCGTCAGCCGGCCGGCTCTCCTCCCTCATCCGTTTCGTCCTCGGCCATTTCCTCGGCGCGGCTCCCTCGCGCCGAGTGCCGCACCGTAAAGGACGTGGAGCAGGTCGCCGCGGATCGCACAGCGACTGAAAACACGCCGGGTATGGATGTTTCGTCAAATGAGGCGACTGTTGCCGAAGTTGGTCTTGGTCTAATTCTTGACATAGTCCAGAATTGCCCCATAATCCGGGCATGAGTGACGATTCAGCCAAAACCCTTCGTGAACACGGTGTCCAGGTGACGGCTCAGCGCTTGGCGGTGCTACGAGCGGTGTCGAGGGGATGCCATTCCACAGCGGATGACGTCGCCGAGGACGTTCGCGCCGAGATTGGTGCAATCTCGCGACAAGCGGTATACGACGCGTTGGGAATGCTGGCCGAGAAAGGAATCATCCGGCGCATTCAACCCGCCGGGTCGCCGGCCCGATACGAGGATCGCGTCGGTGACAACCACCACCACTTGATTTGTCGCCGTTGCGGAAAAACGGTCGACGTCGACTGCGCCGTCGGCGCTGCCCCGTGCTTGACCGCCTCCGACGCATCGGGTTTCCAGATCGATGAGGCAGAGGTGATCTACTGGGGCACGTGTCCGAACTGTCGCGCGGCAAATCGGGGCCCGCGCGGCGACTGAACACCAGCAAAGCGACATCTCGTAATCAGTTCAACCAACTTTCAAACCAAACACGAGGAGAGAATATATGTCCACCGAAGCCAAATGCCCCTTGCACCACACCGCCGGCGGAGGGACGTCGAATCGCGACTGGTGGCCGCACGAGTTGAAGCTCGAACTGCTGCACCAGCACTCCTCCAAGTCGAACCCCATGGGCCCAGACTTCAACTACGCGGCGGAGTTCAAGAGCGTTGACCTGGCCGCTGTGAAAAAAGATCTCGCCGCGCTGATGACCGATTCGCAGGACTGGTGGCCGGCGGACTTCGGCCATTATGGCCCGTTGTTCATTCGCATGGCGTGGCACGGCACCGGCACCTACCGCATTGGAGACGGCCGCGGAGGCGGGGGCAGGGGCCAGCAGCGCTTCGCGCCCCTCAACAGTTGGCCCGACAACGTGAGCCTGGACAAGGCTCGCAGGCTGCTTTGGCCGATCAAGCAGAAGTACGGTCGCAAGATCTCCTGGGCCAACCTGATGGTCCTGACAGGCAACGTTGCGCTCGAAACGATGGGATTCAAGACCATCGGTTTTGGAGGCGGTCGCGAAGACGTCTGGGAGCCCGATCAGGACGTTTATTGGGGCACCGAGACGACCTGGCTTGATGACAAACGCTACTCCGGCGACCGGGATCTCGAAAATCCGCTCGCCGCCGTGCAAATGGGTCTGATCTACGTCAACCCGGAAGGACCGAACGGGAAGCCGGATCCGGTGGCCGCGGCTCGAGATATCCGCGAAACGTTCGCGCGAATGGCGATGAACGATGAGGAGACGGTCGCGCTCATCGCCGGCGGCCATACCTTCGGCAAGACCCACGGGGCTGGCCCCGCGTCTCATGTAGGGCCCGAGCCCGAAGGCGCCGGGCTTGAAGAACAGGGCCTCGGCTGGAAGAGCACGTTCGGTACCGGCAAAGGCGCCGACGCGATCACCAGCGGCCTGGAAGTTACCTGGACCACCACGCCGACGAAGTGGAGCAACAACTTCTTGTGGAACCTTTTCAGCTTCGAGTGGGAGCTCACGACAAGCCCCGCCGGCGCGCATCAGTGGAGACCCAAAAATGGAGCGGGCGCCGGCACGGTGCCACACGCCCACGACCCGTCCAAGCGCATCGGCCCCTCGGTGTTGACCACCGACATCTCCCTGCGTGTCGACCCTGCTTACGAAAAAATCGCGCGGCGCTTCATGGAGAATCCTGACCAGTTCGCCGACGCGTTCGCCCGCGCGTGGTTCAAGCTCACGCACCGCGACATGGGTCCGCGAGCGCGTTATCTCGGCCCCGAAGTTCCCGCTGAGGAGTTCATCTGGCAGGACCCGATTCCGGCCGTGAATCACCCATTGATCGACGCGCAGGACATCGCCGTGCTCAAGGGCAAAATCCTGGCGTCCGGTTTGACGGTCTCGGAGCTCGTTTCCACAGCGTGGGCATCGGCGTCGACGTTCCGAGGCTCAGACAAGCGTGGAGGCGCGAACGGCGCCCGCATTCGCCTGGCGCCGCAGAAGGATTGGGAAGTCAACCAGCCGGTCCAGCTCGCCAGGGTGCTGAAGACCCTGGGGGGCACCCAGTCCGCGTTCAACAGCGCCCAGTCCGGCGGCAAGAAAGTCTCGCTGGCGGACCTGATCGTCCTGGGCGGTTGCGCAGGTGTCGAACGGGCCGCGAAGAACGCCGGTCACGACGTGACGGTTCCGTTTTCGCCGGGACGCATGGACGCGTTGCCAGAGCAGACCGACGGCGAGTCCTTCGCCGTCCTCGAACCCGTCGCCGATGGCTTCCGCACTTACCTCAAGGGCAAATACAGCGTCCCAGCCGAGGCGCTCTTGATCGACCAGGCCCAGTTGCTGACCTTGACCGCGCCCGAAATGACGGTGCTCATCGGCGGCATGCGTGTCTTGAAAACGAATTTCGGAGGCGCTTCGCACGGTGTCTTCACCTCGCGCCGGAGTCGCTCACCAACGACTTCTTCGTGAATTTGCTCGACATGGGCACGGAGTGGAGGCCAGTCTCGAAGGACGCGGACGTGTTCGAAGGCCACGATCGCAAGACGGGGAAACTGAACTGGACCGGCACGCGGGTTGACCTGATCTTTGGTTCGAACTCCCAACTCCGCGCTCTGGCTGAAGTCTACGGAAGTTCCGACGCGCAGAAGAAGTTCGTTCACGACTTCATCGCGGCATGGAACAAGGTGATGAACCTTGATCGCTTTGACCTCGCTTGCTCGTAGCGGGCGGAAAAACGGTCTGCTAACGACCGGTTCCAACGGGGCGCCGTATCGCCTCGCTGGAACCGAAGCGTTCGCTGCCTCAGTGAAAGGTTGATGGTTAACGCGCCCTCTTGGGGGTACGCTTGCGCCTCGCCGCATCCCCCACTGCTGCATCGCCAAGGCGCCGAGGAGTACATCGATCGTTTGGGACCGATCACAGAATTAGGTTCTCCCGCACTTTCGATGATTGGCGCTCGTATTGTAAGCATCACATGGCTATGTTCAGCCAACTTGCGCCGCATGCACGGAGGCTTATTTTTGTTCCCGTTAGAGTATTTCGGGGGTCCCGCCCAGAGTCGACTCGATCACTACGTCGAGGCTGGCACACTCACGCTCTCGCTGGAGACCACCGCTTCGACTGCCCCTTGCCCGATCTGCGGTGCGGAGTCAAACCGCGTTCACAGCCGTTATCACCGCGCCCTTGCTGACTTACCTTGCTTCGGCAGGGCCGTTCGGCTCGCAATCATGGTCCGACGGTTCTTTTGCACGGATGCCCAATGTCCACGACGGATCTTTGCCGAGCGCCTGTTGGGATTTGCTCGTCCGTATAGCCGTACCACCGATCGACTCCGCCAAACCCATGAAGCAGTCGGGTCTGCCCTTGGCGGCGAGCCCGGCTCCCGTCTGACCGTTTGCTTGGCCATCTCTACAAGTCCTGACACGCTTCTCCGGCGCGTGAAGCAATTCGAAGGCGGGTCTCCTTCGCCACCCCGATTCGTTGGTATCGACGACTGGGCGTGGCGCAAGGGTCAACGCTACGGCACGATCGTTGTGGACTTGGAGCGGAGTGATATCATCGACCTTTTGCCCGATCGCGATGCGACGACCGTCAAGAAGTGGTTGGACGACCATCCCGGAGTCGAACTCATCAGTCGTGATCGCTCATCGACTTATGCTCAAGCGGCCGCCGATTCGGCGCCCAATGCCCTGCAAGTCGCTGATCGCTGGCACCTGTTGAAGAACTTGCGAGAGGCCATCGAGCGGCTGTTTGAGCGACAGTCCGACGAGGTCAACGAAGCCGTAAAAGCGCCCGCAGCGGCTACGGAATCGCCGTGCAGTCCCGCGTTGCCTGACGCCGCGCGCGCCGTCACCGCGGGTGAGCCATCGTCTCCTCCGCAGCCGATAGCCGATCCGACTGCGGAATCACCTCAACTCCAAGCCCAACGGGCGCGACGAAGGAAAAAGATCGAGCGGTTCGAGCAGGTCCACGAGCGCCATCGACGACGCCACTCGGCACGGCGGATCGCTCGGGAACTTGGCATGTCGTTCAACACGGTACGGCGCTACCTACGGTGCAAAGAGTGTCCGGACTGGAAACCGGGACGGGCATGGCGCTCCCGATGGGACGCGCACCGCGAATGGATCGACGCCCGTATTGCCGAGGGTTGTACAAACGCGGCCGAGTTGCACCGGCAATTGGTGACGAGAGATTTCCGCGGCTCGTACAACAGCGTGCAGCGGTACGTCAGGAAACGGCTCGGCGTGGCGGGGAAAAGACGTGAGCGCGCCGGGGCGGCGAGGCCATCTGCTCCGTCCCCTCCATCACCGAGGCAGTTGTCGTTCGAATGGGTCCGTCGGCCCGAGAATCGCAAGCCCAATGAGCAGAGGCGAATCGATGCGATTCGCGCCAGCAGTGACGAGTTGGCAACTGCGTTGGACTTAGCTGATGAGTTCGCGGACCTAATCCGAAAGCGCTCGTCCAAGACATTGAGCGATTGGCTGGTAAAAGCCGAAGTGTCCTCATCTCCAGATATACGGCGATTCGCCGATGGCATCCGGCGAGACGAATCAGCAGTACTCGCGGCTGTGACCCAGCGGTGGAGCAATGGCCCGGTAGAAGGACACATCAACCGCCTGAAGACCGTCAAGCGGCAGATGTACGGCAGAGCGGGGTTCGTTTTGCTGAGGGCACGAATCCTCTGCGCTGCTTGACCGTCATCGCCCCCCAGGGCTTGAGCCACGTGCGCGACAAACAAACGTCGCGCAGCCGACGGAATCGCGTAAGGTATTCGCTGTCCCAAACATCTCAGGACCCGGCGCCGGGCGATTGGGGAGCGAAACAGATCGATGACCAGCGCGGCTCAGTACTCCCGGCAATACTGCGTCGCCATCCGTACGCGATCGACACTCGATATGGAACGACATTCATCGCCGAGTCGTGGCCAGCGAGGGTGGGATCACCGAAAGTGCGGGAGAACCTCTTTTTGTGATCAGTCCCACCCCACGGTTTCGTCGACGGCGATGCCCGTCAGACGCGCTTTCAATCCAAAGCGGACGGAACATACCGCATCGTGGGCTTGCCGGGACGCGCGATCGTCGGTGCGGAGAGCATCCTCAAATCCTATCGGCACGGCGTTGGTTATGCCGACATCAGCGGACCGAAAGATGAGAAGCGCGATTTCGACACGTATTATGTGCCCATGAAGCCCGGTCCCAAATGGCCCAACATGATGAAGGAGATCAATCCTCCCGCCGACACGGGGCCGGTAACGCTCGACTTCGCATTGGATCCGGGGCAGTCCATGCGGATCCACGTCCAGGGTCCTGATGGGAAGCCGATCACCGGATTGGATGTCCACGGCATATCGTCGCGAGACCCGGTCGCGAAGACGGATCACTCGGAATTGACGGTCACCAATCTTGGTGCTGATGAGGAACGCCCCATCCTCTTCCGGCATGTGGAGAAACGTATCGGTCGAGTTGTGCGAATCGGTCCCAAAGAACTCGCGGCAGGCGAGATAACGATCAAGCTCCAGCCGGAAGCCTATGTCGTCGGACGCTTGCTCGACGAAGACGGCAAACCTCTTTCCGGCGCGACGATCGAGGCGTCCGGTGTGCCCTTTGCGTATGCGACCCGCCTTGATTCCGTTGGCGCCGACGCAGACGGACGTTTCCGCGCCGTATTGTTTCCTGGTTGCCGCTACTCTCTTCAAGCTCGAACCAGCCGCCGTGAAATGAGCTTTCTGACAATCGAACGCGATCTGACCGTCGAACCCGGCGAAACCAAAGACCTGGGAACGTTGCAGTTCGGCAAGAACGGCAAACCGATCAAGAGGTAACTGACGGACGAAAAAGCAAAAAAGGCTACCGTCCGTGCTGCACCCCGTCGCGGGACAGAGGCGGGACGTAAGGAGGCCGTCGGACCCAACTGATGGGTTCGCGACGACAATTTGAAAAGTCGCTCGCCGTTCTCAATTTGGCCGGAATGTGAGCGTCGCGAACACCTGTGTGTGGTACTCCGTCTGATTTAACTCGTCGCATCTGAGACGTCCCAACAAACGACCATTATTTGGCACTGGTGGTGATACGGGCCGATTTGGGTCCGGTTCGAACGGCTTACAGCTTCCGCAGGAATTCCATGAGTTCCTTGTCTTCACGGTAGCGTTCCTTTCTCTTGTTTGATGGGTTCTCCCCAACATCACACGTTGCCAGGGCTCTTTCTTTCATCTGCAAGTCGACTTCAGCATAGATGTTGGTCGTTGCCAGTGACACGTGCTCCATCCAAGCCCGAATCGTGTTGATGTCCACGCCCGCCCGCAGCAAGTGCGTGGTAGTGGTGTGGCGAATCGTATGTGGACCCAGTTGTTTCTTGCTCATCGAAGGTCGCGATTGGGCGACTGCCTTTGCGTAGCGTTCTACCAGCGCATGAATTTTGAATCGCGTCAGCGGTTGTCGGCGGCGTTGCGAAAAACATGGTCTGACGGTGGATGGTCAGTAACAAGCTGGCGTAGGACATGAACTGTTGTGGACCAAAGGGGAATGAAACAGGGACGCAGCTAGATATTCGCTGGGATCAGCGGCCCGCGTCGAGGTTGTGCGGCGGTAAAGATCGTCTGAGCTACGTTCGAGGTATCACCACGGAGTTGAAGCGTTTCATTTGAACCTCCGACCTCACGGTCCCGAATAGAGCGCTCGCTGTTTCCGTAAATGCTGTGTAGATAATTGTTTCGATTCTTTCACCTAGCCGTAAGTCGTTTCCAGGAATTCTACGGAATTTCGAGGAATTTGTATCGTTTTCTATGGTTTTGGTGCCACGGCAGTGAAACTCGCCCGTCGTGTCATACCGATCGTGAAAGCAGAACCAGCTTGGGGACGCTCCTTGCGGATTCGCTGCACGCCTCGGCTGCTGCGCGCGCCGGTGTCTGATCGACGTCTGATCGACCGTGGCGTGTCCGGCCGACGCGCAAAGACCGCCGGGCGACACCGCATTGTGGAAATCATCCTTCCAGCCCCGTAGATCGGTACGACTGTCTGTGCCGGACGGAAGGCCACGCTTGACACTGGAAGCAACTGGAGGTAATTTAACTTTGTATTGCAAAGTTATTTGCGATTGGCATGGTCTTCGTGAGCCGTTGACTCGAAACGCATACCCGTGTTAGGCAGAGGATGTCAATCGCATGAAGCCGTTCCTGTCAAAGTGGCCAACCCATCTCGGCGTGGGGCTCTTCGCTGGAGCAGCCATTGTGTACGTGGACAACTGGTCGCTCGAGGGTGAGGTCAGCCCGATCATCATCGTTGCGCTTATACTGGCCGCAACAGTAATGGCCGGGGCGATGTGGAGGCGGAGCGGTTGGCGATCGGCGGCCGTTACGTGGGCATGCGTACCATTGGCTCACGTTGTCAAGCACGTCCTGGACTTGCCGGACACGCTGCACCCGAACACCTATACTTCGATCCTGTATCTCGCGGCGTTCACTCTGGTGGTCGCGATGGGCGGCACAGCTTGCGGAATGTTGATCCGCAGGCTTGCGACAGGCCCGATGACGGGCGAAGAGACACCTGCCTAACGACTCGGTTGTAGCCGGGGTGCTTCGCGTTATCGCTGAACCTGACCTTTCGGCAATGCAATTCGGTCGCATGGACGGACTGAATTCGTTGTCGTTGCCCTGCTAATTGCTTTTGCAAGAACGACGGACAAGAATTGTGGCGGAGTCGCTGGGCGCCGACTCGCAGTTCGTGACATTCTTCGTCGAACATTACTTGAATCTGCCGCCGTGCGGATGAACCATGTGGCGTTCGGATCCGCAAGCGCTGATCGCCGACGAGCCGACCGGCCCTTACCCGCGAGCTGAGGCAATTGGGGCATCGTTGCCCCCGATTGAAGTCGCTCGGACGCCCACGGGTTCGCATATGCGGCATCATAGCGGAAAGAGGCAGAGACTAGCGCGCTTCGTATCCCGTATTGGTGGCGGATTTGCGGCCCTGGAACAACCTGTAGCCAGGGCGTGTCTGCCAGCTCGAAGGACCGGCAAGGATCTTGCCATGGGCCAGAACGGATTCTCTGACGAGTTTTTCCCGCGCGTTATACGACGGGGAGCCATCGCGGTCGCCGCCGTGCTGGCCGAAATCGTTGCTCGCGACCATCACGATATCGATCCCCTCGACCTCTTCGAGGATGTTATCGATAATTCCGACGCCGGCCGGGCTCTCGATCTGGATCATGATCAAGATGTTGTTGTTGGCGTTGGTGGCATAGCCCCTGCCCCAGAGTTTGCCGGCCTGGCCGCCGCCGGAGCTGCGATGACCCCAGGGCTTGGTGTTCGGGGATTCGCGATTACCGACCGGGAATTTGGCGAACATGACCGCATTGCGCGCTTCCTGAACGGTCTCGACCATCGGGACGATGATCCCCAGTGCGCCGGCATCGACGGCTTTCTGGATGTCGCCGACGTTCGCCGACGGTACGCGGACGAATGCGATGCAACCGGCTTCGGCAATCACCTTGATCAATTGCTGCGCTTCGCGCCACGTCAGCGTGCTGTGTTGCATTTCGATCCAGATGAAATCCTGCCCTTCACAGGCTTTTTTCGCGGCCTCGAGGTCGGGCTCGGTGATCGTGTTGCTGAACACCTGCTTGCCGGCTTTCAATTTGGTGATCACTGTGTTGAAGGTCTGCGAGCCGGGAGCCAATGCCGGGCCCGTCGCGCCGCCCGGACCCCGAGTCGGCGCCGCCGCGGGCTGACTCTGCGCTGGCCGCTGCGGTTGTTGCTGCGCCATCGCGACCGAGGCCGCGAAAACCAGCGTCACCGCGATCTCGCGCTACCCGTGGCACGAGCTGTTTGGTCGAAACCGTCCTGCTCGGAAGTCTCATTCCGCGGGGACGCGGGTGGCTGTCCCGGGGGAAAGTGGCGAAGGGTGAGGTTTTGGTGCCGGTCATACGCCCACTGCTCATGATGTGTCCTCCAAGATTGGGATTCGCGGCGCCAAGAATCGGAAAGGTCGTAGGACCGTGAACTTGCCATACCGCACCTACGGTATAGCCAGTGCCAGCAGCTCCGCCGGGATTCCTCGGGCGCCGGTGGCGACAACGATGTACTGTCTGTCATTGACCATATAGGTCATGGGGACGCCGGTCGTGCTGGCGGGCAATGGCAGCTCGAAAGCGACAGCCCCTGTCCTCTTGTCGATAGCGCGGAAGATTTTCCCGCCGCCGCCAGGACCGGCATTGAACAGGCCCGAACCGTCCGCTCCGAACAAGAGCGTCTTGGTCACCAGCAAAGGCGACCGTTCCGGCTTGCCCAACTTCTTGAGATCGATGCCCCGCATTGCCGGGTGGTTTTTCACGGCATCGGGCGCGTCGCCGTTGGCGATCATCCAGACATGCTCGCCAGTATTTAAGTTGATCGCAGTGATCCGGCCCCATGGCGGCTTGATCAGGGGCAAACCCCGCGGCCCGATATTCGATCGGGCCGGACCTTCGCCGGAGGCGAAACCGCGCGATCCTCCCGCCGGAGCCCCGGCACCGCGCCTGCGCCCCGAGCCAGGCGAGCCAACGTAGCCTATGTCGGAGCGTGCGGGGTCGGCCACAGCGAGGGCAAGGTTATCGGGATCGGTGACGGAGGAGACGTACATGATGCCGGTCTCGGGATCGAGCGCGGGGCTGGGCCAGTTGGCCCCGCCGGCGTGATGGGGAAGGATCAACGTGCCGATCTTGCCGCCGGCATCGCGCACGCTTGGGGGCATGAATAGCGGACCGTAGCGATACTGGTTGAGGATCTTGACCGCCTCGGCTCGCAACTCCGGCGTGAAGTCGATGAGGTCATCAACCGTGATACCCTGCCGATCGAACGGCACAGGTTTGGTGGGAAACGGCTGGGTCGGCGAGGTTTTTTCGCCAGGCACGTCGGACTGGGGAACCGGCCGCTCCTCGATGGGCCATACCGGCTCGCCGGTGACGCGATCAAAAACAAATGTGGCCGCGAACTTGGTGACGAGCGCGACGGCTTTGATCGTCTTGCCGCCGACCGTGATGTCGGCGAGCAGCGGAGGCGACGACGGTTCGTAATCCCAGAGGTCATGGTGGACGACCTGGAAATGCCAGACGCGCTTTCCGGTCTTCGCATCGAGGCACACAAGGCAACCCGAGAACAGATTGTCGCCCCAACGTTTTCCGCCATAAAAATCACTCGTCGGCGCCTCGACGGGAATGTACACGTAGCCGAGTTCCTCGTCGCCCGAGAGAGGTGCCCAGGCGCCGGTATTGCCAGTGTATTTCCACGAGCCGTTTTCCCACGTCTCGTTGCCGAATTCGCCCGGACGCGGGATGGTCCTGAACGTCCAGACGCGCCGGCCGGTGCGCACATCATAGCCGCGGATATATCCGGGAACATTCGTTTTCGAGGGAGGTGCAGACCCCGGCGCGAGTGCGGCGCCCACGACCACCACGTCGCGAATGACAATGGCCGGGGACGAGGCCCCGATCTGGCCCGGCCGCACGACATCTCGGTCCAGACCCTCGGTCAATTCGACGATGCCGTCCTTGCCGAAGCCGGGAATCGGACGGCCCGTTTTGGCGTCGAGCGCCACGAGTTGAAAACCGGGCGATATGAGCAGGATACGGCTGTCGCCCTTTCCATCGCTCCAGTAGGCCAATCCCCGGTTCTGAGTTCGGACGGCCCGATCCCCGCGTTCGCCTTCGTCGAGCCGGTACATCCAGAGCGTCTCTCCGGTGGCCGCATCCACGGCGACCGCGTCGCGCCGGGAGCCGGCCGTGAAGTAGAGGACGCCTCCCACCATCAGCGGCGTCACTTCCCAGTTGTAGTCGGGCCGGGGACCGAAGTTCTCGGCCTTCCACCGCCACGCGATCTCAAGCTGTTTCACGTTCGCGGCATTGATCTGGTCCAGCGGCGAATACCTGGTGCTGCCGGCATCGCCGCCATAGAAGCGCCACTCGCCGTTGACCGCACCCTGCTGCGCCTGCACGCGAGCCGGGGCGGAGCACGCCAGAATAATCGCCAAGATCAGAAGCCAGACCGGATGCGATCTCATTTTTCAGCCCGGATGAGAATCGCTTTGAGCACATCGGGGTCGGGCATGAGTTCGCTCTGCCCGGTGGGAAAGTCGTTGACTCGTAGCATGTATGCCGTGATGTCAGTGCATTGCTTGCGGCTGAGCTTGCCGGGGCCGTCCGACGGCATCTCCTTCCGCGTCAATTCGACGACGCTCTCCACCGATTTTCCTTCCCACTTCTCGAGGAATTCCTTCCCCACGAGCGGGGTGGCATCGTCGTTCCCCAGCAAGGTGTCGCCATGACAACGGGCACAGTGGGAGCGATAGGCTTTTTTGCCGCGATCGGCCTGTTCCTTGGAATAAACGCCGTCCCAGACCGTGCGGGACGGAGCGGTCGCGGAACCGCCCACTCGGAGAGCCAAAGCAGTGACCAATGTCATGACCGATCGGATGATCATATTTGGCAAATCCCCAGCCAGTTCAGTGGCTTTAAGGTGTCTGGCTGTCGTCTAAATCCCGCTAAGGCGTCCGGTGGAGTCACCGAAACGCTCCACGTTCGTGGCACCGATTCGGTCCAGCAGACTGAGGTAAAGGTTGGTGATCGGAGCGGCCGGGTGCTTGACGTAGCGGCCGGGCGTGAGTGTACCGCCGCCGCTACCCGCGAGAATCACCGGCAAGTTGTCGTGCGTGTGACGATTGCCGTCGGAGTTGCCGCTGCCATAGACGATCATCGAGTTGTGCAAGAGCGAGTTGCCGTCGAAGTCCTTGGTCTTTTCCATCTTGTCGAGGAAGTACGCGAGTTGCTTGACGTACCAGAGGTCGATCGCGGCAACTTTCTTGATCTTCTCGGGAATGTTGCGATGGTGCGAAAGGGAGTGATGGCCGTCCGTGATGCCGATCTCGGCGAAGTCGCGATTGCTACCGTCACCGGAGATCATGAACGTGGCGACGCGGGTTCTGTCGGTCTGGAAGGCCAAGTGCAGCATGTCGTACATAAGCAGGACGTACTCGGTGAAGCTCGTGGGCACACCGGCCGGCGTGTCGGCGTCGGGGGACGGCGCGCCGGCGCGGGATTTTTCGGCGCGCTCAATCCGCTGCTCGATGTCGCGGACGCTGGTGAAGTATTCGTCGATCTTCTCGCGGTCGCGGCCGGAAAGTTCCTTTGCCAGTGACCGCGCGTCGTTCTGCACGAAGCCGAGGATCGAACGCTGTTGTTGCTGGCGCAAGAGGAGGTTTTGCTTGCGCTCGCCGCGGGTACCGGCGCCGAAGAGCCGCTCGAAGAGGAGCCGGGGATTGACCTCGGGCGTCATCGGGGTGATGGGCGAGCTCCAGGCGAGGTTGTGCTGATAGACACAGGCATAGCCCGTGTCGCAAGCGCCGAAGTTCTGAATGATGTCGCAGGATAGCTCCAGCGATCGGAAGGGCGCGAGCAGGCCGATCTGCTGCGCCATGACCTGGTCGATCGAGACGCCGGCGCGGAAATCGTTGCCGCCGGTCTTCTTGATCCGCACGCCGGTGAGGAAGGTGCCGTTGGCGCGGGCGTGATCGCCGCCGCCATCAGGACCGGCGGCGGCCGAGAGGTCGGTCAGGCCGCCGAGCACCTGGATCTTTTCCTTGAGTGCGACCAGCGGCTCCATGGTCTTGTTGAGCGCGTAATCCTTGCCACGGCCGGCAGGGGTCCAGCTCGCGGGGATCGCGCCGTTCGGAAAATAGATGAACGCGGTGCGCAAGGGTGCGCCGGTGGCAGTGGTGGCGCGCAGCACGTCGCCCGGCTCAAGAGCGGCGAACAGCCCATGCGGCAGCAAAGATTCCACGGCGGGCAGCGCCACGCACACGCCGAAGCCGCGCAAAAAGCGGCGGCGGTTGGGATATGCTTGATGATTGGTTCAATGGGCCTGCCCGGTCCCTCCGCGGAGGGCGGCGGAATTCCTAGCTCGAGCCACGGAAAGACGAGCCAGACGTGCTCGACGACTCGGTCACCCTCTGGATCCGACGACTCGAGACGGGCGACCCCGAGGCCGCCGAGCGGCTCTGGAAGAGCTATTTCCCCAGGTTGGTCCGCTCGGCCCGATGGCGGTTGCAGAAGTGCCCATCCCGGCTGGCCGATGAGGAGGACATCGCCCTCAGCGCCTTCAAGAGCTTCTGCCGCGCCACGGGGAATCTGCATCAGATCCAGGACCGCGTCAGCTTGTGGCCGTTCTTGCTCATGCTCGTCGCCAGGAAGGTGTCGCATCTCGTGCGGCACGAGAGACGGGCCAAGCGGTTTGGGCGGCTCGCGGAGGCGCCGGAGGGCATGGAAGCCTTGATGAACGAGGTGCCGGGGAGGGAGCCACCTACGGACCTGGTCCATCAGATGACGGACGAGTGCCAGAACCTGTTCGACCGCCTGCCCGACGACTCGCTCCGCACGGTCGCCAGCATGAAGCTGGAGGGCTTCACCAACGGCGAGATCGCGGAGCATCTCGGGTGCGGCCACCGGACGGTCGAGCGGAAGGTCCAGGTGATCCGCCGGCTCTGGCAGGGCGATGAGCCGCAGACCGGACGGGAGCGAGGCCACCATGGGCGCGCATGACGTCGTCCGCCGCCTCGACGACCTGGTCGGCCCCAGCCTCTTGCGCGTGGACGAGCTCTGCGATCGCTTCGAGTCTGCCTTGAGGCGCGGAGAGCGGCCCTGCCTGGCGAGCTACGCCCGGGAACTGCCGGAGGCCGATCGCCTGGTCGCGGCCGGGGAGCTGCTCCGGGTCGAGGTCGAGTACCGCGTCAGGCGCGGCGAGGTGCCGATCGCCCGGGAGTATGAGGAGACCGATCCGGCCCTCGACCCCACCTGGGTCGAGCAGGTCATCGCGGCCGAGCTGGTGGTCCATCGATCGGACCTCTCAGCGGCCAGCCCGGCATCGGGACGCCCCGAAGGGTCAGAGAACGGCGAACTTGACCATGGCGGACCCGGGAGCCCAGCGGCCCTGGCGGCCGGGTCGGGGTGCGTCGGCCACTATCGCCTTCTGGAGCCGCTGGGAAGTGGAGCGAACGGCTCCGTATGGAAGGCGATCGACGAGGAGCTGGACCGGGTCGTGACCCTGAAGATCCCCCATACTCACCGCGCCACCGCAGACTTCCTGGCGCGCTTCTCCCGGGAGGCGCGGGTCGTCGCCCGCCTGCGGCACCCGGGGATCGTGACCTTGCACGAAGTCCTCCAGTGGGAGGGTCGGCCCGTCCTCGTCTCGGATTTCGTGGAGGGCTCCCCTCTTGACGATCTCCTCGCGCGCCGTCGGCTGTTGCCGAGGGAGGCGGCCGAGGTCGCGGCGAAACTCGCGGAGACCCTGGCGTATGTCCACGAGATGGGGGCCGTGCATCGCGACATCAAGCCTGCGAACGTCCTGATCCCCCGGAAACCGGCGGAGGCAGCCGCTCCGGATGACCTCAACAATCCGCGTATCCTGGATTTCGGCCTGGCGATCGTCGTGGGGTCGCAGGCCGCGCTGACCCAGGACGGCGACTTCTTCGGCACCCCCGCCTACATGAGCCCCGAGCAGGCGTCCGGGCGCGTGCGCGAAATCGATGGCCGAAGTGACATTTACAGCCTGGGCGTCGTCCTGTACGAGATGCTCTGCGGAGGGCCGCCGTTCCGCGGGCCGCACCCGGTCCTCGTCCTGAGGATTCTCCACGAGTCGCCGCCCCGGCCGCGGTCGATCGACCCGGCGATTCCCCGCGACCTGGAGGTCATCTGCTTGAAGGCGATCGCCAAGGATCGCCGCGAACGCTACGGCTCGGCCCGCGAGATGGCCGAGGATCTGAGGCGCGTGCTTGCGCGGCGAGCCGATCCGGGCCTGTCCCGCTGGTCCGGTCCGCCGGCTGCTCTACTGGGCGAGGCGCCGGCCGGCCGTGGCCTCGCTTTCGTTGATGGCCTTGGTCGCGCTCCTGGCGGTGGTGGCAGCCGTCACGGGCTGGTCCTATAGCGGCCGGCTAAGTTCCGCCCTGGCGGCGACCGACCTGGCCCGTCAAGCCGAAGCCGAGCAGCGTCGCGAGGCCGAGTTTAGCCTCTACTTGCACCGCATCGGCTTGGCTTCGAGGGAATGGTCTGCCGGCAACGTGGGCCACGCCGAACGGCTGCTCGACGAGTGCCCGCCCGAGCTGAGGGGCTGGGAATGGCGACACCTAAAGTCGCTCTGCCATCGCGACTTCGTGACGATCGTGCACCAGCGCGACGGCGAGCGTTCCAGCACCGTGGTCACAGTGGCCTATAGCCCCGACGGCCGCCGACTGGCCTCGGCCGACCGCGACGGGGATATCAGGATCTGGGATGCCGACTCCGGCCGCGAGCTGCGCCGCCTGGAAGGCCACTCCGCGTCTGTCCGGGCCCTGGCCTTTCGCCCTGACGGCCAGGCCCTCGCCAGCGCGGCCGGCGATGACACCGTTCGCATCTGGGACGCCGACACCGGGGCGCTGTGCGCACCATCCGGGCACGTGGGCATTTCCCGTGCAGCATCGCCTATTCGCCCGACGGAGCCCTGCTCGCGACGGGCTCGGGGTATCGCGTCGATGAATACGGCCCGGGCGAGTCCCACGCGGGCGTCGTGAAGCTGTGGAATGCCGCGACGGGGCGCGAGGTCGGCAGCCTCCGCGGGCACTCTCAGCACGTCCTGGGCGTCGCCTTCCGCCCCGACGGACGGCAGCTCGCCTCGGCCAGCGGCGCCTGGCGGACGCACGACGCCTTCGAGCGGCGGACGGGCGAGATCAAGGTCTGGGACCTGCCGTCCGGCTCCGAGGTCCGCACCCTCTCGGGTCACGACGGCCCCGTCACGGGCGTCGCGTTCAGCCATGATGGCCGGCTCCTTGCCAGCGCCGGAAGCGACCGGGCCGTGCGGCTCTGGGACTCTGCCTCGGGCCGGCCGCTCGTCACGGCACTCGGCCACCGCGACGGGATCAGCGGCCTGGCGTTCGGCCCCCGGGGGGAATGGGTCGCGACGTCGAGTCACGACGGCACCGTCCGTGTCTGGGATGCCGCGACCGGCCAGGAGCGGGCCGTCCTGCGAGGGCACACGGACGCGGTCGCGTGCGTCGCGGTGCGGCCCGACGGCAAGCGTATCGCCTCGGGCGGCTCGGACCGGACGATCAAGGTCTGGGAACCCGCCAGGCGCAGCCCGCCCTCGTCCTCAGCGGCCACCGCGGGCCGGTGGCCCGCCTGGCCTTCCTCCCCGACGGCCGCCGTCTCGTGACCGCCAGCACACCCTTGGGCGACGACGATCGGGTCCATGCGGAGATCTGGCTCTGGGACGCCCGGACAGCCTCTCGCCTCCGCACCTTCCCCTGTCCCGCCGGGCTCGTCTTCGACATCGCGATCAGCCCCACCGGCCGCTGGCTGGCCGCCGGCATCGATCAAAAGATCAAGATCTGGGAAGTCGAGACGGGTCAGGAGGTCCGCACCATCACGGTCATCCCGGATGGCACGTTGAGCGAATACAGCCTCCGCAACAGTGTCCGGGGACTTTGCTTCTACCCGGACGACGTGCGTCTCGCCTCGGCGAGCCAGCGCCCGCAACCGGAGGCCCGGGGCTCTCCACGGGACCGCTGGAGGCAGGTCATCTCCGAGTGGGACCTGGCCACGGGACGCGAGGTGCGGGCCATCGTCGGCAGCTTCCCCATCAGCCGGAACCTGGCGATCAGTCCTTCGGGCGACCTGATGGCGTACGCCCGCGATAGCTACAACGTAGGCCTGGTCGCCGCAGACTCGGCCGAGCCTCTCCTCGAGTTCCGGGCGCACGACCGGGTCGTCAGTTGCCTCGGATTTAGCACCGACGGCGCACGAATGGCCACCGGCAGTTGGGACCAGACGGCCAAGATCTGGGATCTCCGGTCGCTGCGATCGGATGCGCGAGGCGCCGTCCCGCTGGTCCTGCGGGGTCACATGGGGATCGTCTCGGGCGTCGCGTTCAGCCCCGACGGCCGGCGCCTGGCGACGGCGAGCGAGGACCAGAGCGTGCGGCTCTGGGACGCCTGGACCGGGCAGGAGATCATGACTCTCATCGGGAATGCGGGCGCCGCCAACCAGGTCGCCTTCAGCCCCGACGGCAACTGGCTCGCCGCGGCCGGCAGCGACGGGACGGCCAGGGTCTGGGAGGCGCCAGCCCCTTGAGCCAAGGATCGATTTAGCAAGTCAGCCTCACCCTGTTGCCTGAGCTGCCGACAGATTACAGACACCACGGCCGCCCCGAGGTCGTCCGAGGGTCGGCCTGAAGGTCCTCGGTGTCTGTGGCCATCAGCTTCGACCGAATACCGTTCGTATACGATACGAACACAAGATCGAAGTGTCTTCATGTAAGCGATGAGCTGCCGGCGTTGGTCGTCGTTCAAGGTCGCGCCGAACTCGTGGCCAGCGTGAGATTGACCAGTACCGGATTGAGTCCGAATTTCGCCGAAATGCAACGGAAAGCCGGGACCGCGGCACGTCCCAGAAATAAGCTTCGGCCGAGCCTTGGAGCCTCGAGCAGTGACTCGGGATGGGAACCGATGAGTGCCGCCCGGTGGCCAACGCAATCGCCCCGCCCAAAGCCAGGCACGCTGCGCGCTTCGGTCCGATCGACCGAAGCCGGTTCCCGAAAGGTGATCTTGGACCGCGATCGTTGGTCTGATGGGTGTTACCTAGAGATCCGTGCGTCCTCATTGGAAGGCCACAGGGCGTTTTTTGCCTTCGTCCGCCATTGAGGTAGCCCAAGATCTCGAAACGGCGTGCCGGTGCCCTCCTATTCGTTTTCTTGATGGCGTGATGAGGCGGAGGCTTGATTCGCTTCTGTAATCCACTTCCATACCCTGCGGTCCACAATCCCGACGTCGAAGTATGTCCCGTCACTCATCTGCGAAAAAGAGTTTTCCACAGTTTTTTATAACTACATATATGTATCTACATATATTTAGAGGCGTTTAACATCTCGACCGCACTCGTGTTCGTGATTTCGCCCGCTCGCAGCCGGAAATGAATGACTCCGAGCGCACGGTCGGCGACCGTGCGCTCTTACTTTCAGAAGAGCTTAGAGCCAAACGTCTTGAGTCGAGAACCCAGAATGTCTCTGGCCAGACTCACTTCACCGACCTGCGACCATGAAGTCGTCTGGTCGGAAGTGTCAACCATATAGTGACTTAAACCGGGCGCAAGGACTCGAACCTCTGGCCTCACGGACCCAAGGTAGAGCGCTTTTTCGAGGAATCCCGCGCAGATTCCGGCGATTTATTAGCACGCGAAGATGCCACAATGCGACGTAACGCCGCCCGGCTTGGGCACTTATGCTATCATGGCGATATTGTGCGATTTGGCGATGATGAGTTTTGGTGCCACCCAAATATGACATAAAGACGTAGAAATTAGAGCATTACGAGTGCGATAATGCCGATAACGGTGCCAGTTTTAGTGCCATCTTTTCAAGATATGCCGAACAGTTAATCGATGTAAGTGCTTGTGAAAAATGGGTTTGTAAATCGGCCCAACAAGATTTGAACTTGCGACCTCACGGTCCCGAACCGTGCGCTCTGCCGAAATCAGACCACACACGTTCGGTTGGATCAACCGTCACGATCGCGTGACGCGCGCAACCGACGGGAACGCCGCGAGCCGCAATCGGCCGCACGAGACCAGCAGCCGACGGTTCCTCGTGCTGCGCAAGGCGCTGCCCATCGTCCTCGATGAGGACATGGGCAACCGGGCGTTCGGCGTCATCGCTAACTTCGCCAACCTTCGTTTGCTCGCTCTGCCTGCATCGCCTCATTTCGCTGAAGTACACGTTTCACCCCTCATTTCGTGCTGCCTAGTTCAACTTCGGTGACATGTCCGCTTAACAAAACGGAATTCCGCCAAAAAACTGAAGACCGTGGCGTCGCCTGCCGATAGGTCGTGATGCGACGGGCCGAACCCCAACCTCGATCCAGCACCCCAACCCGGAGTTCAGACATGGTCATTCTCGCGGATGCCCCACAACTCAATGGCAGTGCCACCGGTCAGCTCAGTCCCACTGACGCCCTTTTGCTGGTGGCCGACGACGCAATGACCTTTCGGTCGCCTGACGGGCAGTCTTATGCCAAGATCCCGGTCGATGAGCGGCTCGAGGTCGTTCCGCTCAACTCACACGCGTTCCGGGATTGGCTTCTGGATCGCTGCCGCAGCCAGATCGGAGGCGAGCTTCCCTCGGCGTACGCCATCGGTCGCGTGCTCCGGGCGATCCAGGCTCGCGCGCGGTTCATCGCGGACGGCCCGCCGGTCTACGTGCGCGTTGGCGCCGCAGGTGAGGCCGGCAGCGAGGACTATTATCTTGACCTCGCCAATGCGAGCGGTCAGGCCGTGAAGATCAATGCCCAGGGATGGTCGATCGTCCAGAGGCCGCCCGTTCATTTCCGCCACCCGGATGGGATGCTGCCGCTGCCGATGCCAGGGCGCGATGGCTCGATCCAGCTCTTGCGCCAGTATCTGAACGTGAGCGACTCGGAATTCTGTCTCCTGGTCGGCTGGATGTGCGCGGCTCTCTTGCCCGTCGGACCTTATCCGATCCTGGTGATCCATGGTGAGCAGGGATCCGCCAAGAGCACTCTGGCACGCGCTGTCAGGCGTTTGATCGATCCGCAGGAATCAGCGCTACTCACGGTTCCTGAAACCAAGCGAGACCTCATGGTCGCCGCGTGCAATGGCTGGCTCCTGGCGCTCGATAACGTCAGCTCGCTGTCGATCCCGATGGCCGATGCGCTCTGCACGCTCGCGACCGGCGGCGGATTTGCGAGCCGCCGCCAGTTCTCGAACGATCTTCGAGACGTCTTGCACGCCACCCGGCCGGTCATGATGAACGGAATCGACGAATTCGTGCGCCGGGTCGACCTGGCGGACCGGAGCTTGACGATCACTCCACCGCCAATCTTCGCCGCCAGCCGCCGTGTCGAGACCGAGCTGTGGCGGGCCTACGAGGCTGACTACCCGGCGATGTTCGGCGGACTGCTGAGCGCGTACGCGGAAGGCCTCCGCTTGCTCCCCTCCGTGGAGATCACCGATCTGCCGCGCATGGCCGGCTTCGCCCGATTCGGAGAGGCCGTCGTGCGCGGGCTCGGCCAGCCGGCCGATACGTTTCTCTCGGCTTACAACGAGGACCGGCGAGGTTTGGCCCTGAATGCACTCGAGGAGTCGGTCCTGGCCAGGATGTTGCTCGACTCGGCCAGTCTGGGCGGACTCAGGAACTGGACCAAATCGGCCACGGAAATGCTCGAAGAGCTTGAGCCGGAAGTGCCGCCCAGGGCCCGCGGCTCAGTCCGCTGGTTGCAGTCGCCGCGGATGTTCGGCGACGAGCTCAGGCGCATCGCGCCGCTCTTGCGCACCCGCGGGATCTCGGTCAAGTTCACCAGGACCAACCACGCCCGCCTCATCACGATCGACGCCGACCGGGATTTCGATCATTCCGTCGGACCGCATTACACGGAAGCACTCGACCTGGCCAAGGGATGAAATTGGCATGGCCGGCCCGTGCAAGCGATCGCGGAGCGCGCCGGCGGATGTCGTGGGAGAATACGAGCCACCCGGCGTGACGCGGCGGTGACGAAGTGACGAAGTGAAAAAGCCTTGCAGCACCCGATCGAGAGCGGGTCGTACCGGTGATGACGATCTTGCGCTGCCAGATTGACTCAGCCATGCCCTCGCCAGCGGTCTCCGCGTCGTCGACAGGTCCGGTCGTAAGCATGATGCGGTTCCTGACGTCCCGTGGTGACGAAGTGACGAAGTGACGAAGGGGGGAATATCGGAGTTTCACGAACTCGTGCGGGTTGTACGAATTCGTCGCGATCATTCGAGCCAATGCCGCAGCGCACGTTACCCCACGTGTTGACCCGGGTTGAGCGGTTCCCATCGCGGGAACTTCGGGCTAGCACAACGACCGGCGCTCGCGGCGACGGCTCGTCAGGGTTTCGTCTTCCGTGATGGCCGGTCGGGCGGCCGCGGGGCGAACCCGACGAGCGGCAGCGGCTTGGAATCGCCCTCGCGCAGCAGGTAGCCGGTATTCGCCGGCAGATCGGTCCAGCGATCAGCGCGGCCCGAGGGCCAGCGAACCTCGACGATTTCGACGCGGTCAGCTCCGCCCAGGCCGAAATGGAGCCGCGGGTCGCCGGCGGACTGGTAGCTGCCGCCGCCCTGCCGCTCCTGGACCTGCCGGCGGCCGCCCGACGTGACGGTGACCCGCGCCGACTGCGTCGCGATTGGACTTCGTTCCCTCGAGCCGGAATGTCACGTAGTTCCCCGCCCCCTTCGTCTTGTTGTGAAAATAGGCCACGGGCTCGTTCTGAGCGAGAATCACGGCATCGATCAAGCCGTCATTGTCGACGTCGCCGGCGGCGAGTCCGCGGCCGACGCGCTCGACGGCCCAGGGCGGACCAGCGCGGCTGGAGACGTCGACCAGCCGCCCGTCGGGCCTGTTCTCGTAGAGCCGGCTGGGCATCGCATAGAGATAGAACGGCCGGTTGTCGTTGACATGCCCGTTGGTGATCATGACATCGAGCAGGCCGTCGTTGGTCACGTCTGCCATCGCGATCCCGAATCCGAGCAGGTAGCGGGTTGCCAGGCCGATGCCTGAGGCCGCGCTTGAGTCGGCGAAGAGCCCCTCCCCGAGGTTCTGGTACAGGGTTGTGCCTTCGCCATAGAAGTTGGTCACCATCAGCTCGGGGCGGCCGTCGCCGTTCAAGTCGCCGCAGGCCACACCCATACCGGCCTGGTAACCTCCCAGAGCGCTTCCGGCCACGCCGGCCTGGAGGGCAATCTCCTCGAACTGGAAGCCTCCCTTGTTGCGGAAGAAGTAATTGGCCGTGCCGTCGTTGGCGACGTAGAGGTCGATCAGGTCGTCATCATCGACGTGGGCGGCGACGACGCCCAAGCCGCGGCCGTCGGTTTCCGCACATCCCGAGGTCTTGGTGACGTCGAAAAACCGGCCGCCGTCGTTGCGAAAGACATGGTCCGGCGCGGGCGGCACCTTGCTGGGGTCGCAGTAAAAGTACTCGCCCTTCTCTTTCTGGCACACCCGGGGATGCGCCGGGTCCCACACCATGTAGTGGCAGACATAAAGGTCGAGATCGCCGTCGTGGTCCAAATCGGCGAACGCCGCTGACGTCGGATTGTCGCGGACGCCGGCCAGGCCCGCCTGGCGGGTGACGTCCTCGAAGGTTCCATCGCCGCGGTTATGAAAAAGTGCGTAGGTTTGCAATCGGGTGACGAAGAGATCCGGGCGGCCGTCGTTGTCATAATCTCCGACGGTGACGCCCAGCCCATATCCCTGGCTCCAGGCAATCCTGGCAATGCCCGAGGCCTCGGTCACGTCCACGAAGGTGCCGTGCCCCGAATTGCGGAAGAGCCGATCGAGAGCGGCCGGTTTCGCCCTCTCCACGGCATCGGTTGAAGGCTGGATAGCACCGCCCTGGACACAGTAGACGTCAAGCCAGCCATCGCCGTCGTAGTCGATCAAGGCGACTCCTCCCGACATCGTCTCGGGAAGCAGGTGCAGGGGCGTCTGCCCGTTGTCAAAAACGAAACGGAGCCCGGCCGTTTCGGCGTCGTCGACGAACTCCGGAGTCGAGCGGGACGGATCCCGGCCCGCGCTGGGAATCTGCGATCCTGCGAGCGCTTCGGGCCGAGGCGCCGCGAGCGCGCGGAGATCGGCAAGCTGATCGCCCAGCGTCGGACCGGCTGGCTGCCCCGTGCCGGGTAACGTTGCATAAGGCGCCGAAAGAGCGGCCGCCCGCACGGCCACGGAGGGCGGGAAGGGCGAGAGCGCGTCGTCGGCCGGTCGAGAGCCGGCGCCGGGCGGCTCTGGATCGCGCAGCCCCGCGGCCGCAATCAACGACCACGCCTCCGTGTCGAAGCCGCGCCCGAGCTTGCCGCAAAGCTCGGAGAGCACCCCGGCCCGGCTCGACAGGTCATCGCCGTCGAACAGCATTTTACGAAACGTGTCGTGCGCGCGGTCGATCTCAGCCTTCTTGCGATGGAGGTCCTCGGCTTCCCGCGCTCGCCCCGACTGAACCAGGAGCGCAGCCAGCCGCTCGATCGCCCGGGCGTTGCCCGGGTCGGCCTCGACCAGGCTTCGGAGTGCTGGTTCTTCGACCTTGGGGTCGCCGGCTCGACCGGAAACCCAGGCGCGAAACGTCCCGACTGCCGCCCGGTCGAGGCGGTCGGCGGGCACGTGGGCCGCGGCATTCCAGAAGCCGGCCAGGTCGCCCGTCGCCATCGCCAGGTCAAGCCGTGCGTGCCAGACGGCCGGGTCATCGGGCCGCCCGAGGGCACAGCGATCGAGCCACGGGACCGCCTCGGCGAACCGGCCGGTCAGGATGGCCACATTGGCTCGCCCCAGCCACACTCGGTCGTCGTTGTCGTCGGCCTTCTCCAGAGCAATCCTCCATGATTCGACCGGCATCGGCGAGTGATCGAGAGCCCACAGCTCCTTGAGATCGCCAGCCGGGATCACGGAGCGGGACCACGATCCCCGGATCACCCTGCGGACGTCGTCAAATCGGCCCTCGAAGCGGTACACCCGGCTGAGCGCTCGCTCAAGCTCGTACCGAGGCGCAGGCGCGGGCGCGGCCAATGCCTGGAGCAGTGCCTCCTCGGCCGGCCGGTAGTGCCCGGTGTTGGTCAGGTCCGTGGCCCTGCGCAACGAGGCCTGCCCGAAAAACGGGCTGGAGGGCGGTAGCTTGGCCCAGGCCGCCAGCGCTTCCTCGCGATGACCCCGCTTCAGCTCGCTCTCGCCCAGGAGCAAGAAAACCTCGCCTTTGTTCGTCCAGCGCGGCGCCAGGCGAGAGAGCCGGGCACTTGCGACGCCGAACCGTCCGGCGCCCATCGCCGTCCGGGCCTGCTCGAGCTCGGCGACTAATGACCGCTCGCGGATCAAGAAGGCGCCGGCCGCTACCACCGCCAGGAGTAACACCAAGCCCGCTGCGCACCACAAACCAAGGATTCGCCGCCCTTTGGTCATATTGCCTGCTTTCGCCCTGCAATGTCGACTCGACCCGAACCCATCATCGCGGATGCCTCGTGAATCGAGCAAGCAGATTCGAGCCGCCGCGCCGGCCACAAGTGCGGAAAGCCAAGGGCCGTGCCCTGTCTCGATCGCTCCTCCCGGTACGACCGCAACCTTGTGTCGCATCTCTGAACAGGGTCGCACCGGCAACGCACACTGCACCCGTGAACCGAAATTAACCGAGCGATGGATGTGGCCATGCATTCAGATCGGCCTGTTCCGGCCACGATTGGGATTTGGCGGATCGGGCGACCTTACGAAAAACGGTGAAATCTTGAGTTCGCTGTCTGCGACATATCCTGTTAATTGATATCTGGTTAGGAAATCTTAAGCCGCTCCCCGAAAGAAATCCGAGTCAATGCCTGAAAAACGACTTTCCGCCGAAACTTGGTTAGCGCTATGATAAAGTTGTGCAGATTCCTTGTTACTGCGCTGAACTCATCTTCTTGGAGGGTCGAACATGGGGCGAACGAGCCGACCGAAGTCGTCAGGCTTTACTCTGATCGAGCTCTTGGTTGTGATTGCGATCATCGCGGTCTTGATTGCCTTGCTTTTGCCGGCGGTGCAAGCAGCGCGAGAGGCCGCGCGGCGTGCGCAGTGCACGAACAACATGAAGCAACTGGGTCTGTCGGTTCACAACTATCACCAGCAGACGAACGCTCTGCCGGCCGAGAACATGTTCCTGGGGCCGAACCTGGGGAACAACGGCTGGGGCTGGAACGCGAGCTGGGCGGTGTTCATGCTGCCGAACCTCGAGCAGACTCCGCTGTACAATGCGTACAATTTCTCGCTCAACGCCGACAACATCAACAATTCGACGGTGACGTACACGTCGCTCACGTCGTTTTCGTGTCCCTCGGACAATCAGAAGGCACGTCCCAATCAACCGTGGGCACCGACGAACTACGTGGCCAACCACGGTGGTCCGGGAGTGATCCGGATGTGGTCCGGGACGATCGTCGAGTTCTATACGGTGGCGCCTCCGGGCAGCACCGTGTCAGCGCCCGGTAATGCGTGGTGGGGAGCCGACAGCAACCTGGGCTTTTTCGGGTTCGAGGGCGTGATCGACGGCACGTCAAACACGGGCCTGTTCAGCGAAAAGCTGCTGGGCTGGAGCTCGGGTAACAGTGCACCGCTCTATGCCAACAGCGCGGAAGGACGGCGGGGAATTTACACGAACGCGGCGATCTCGGTCGCGTACAACTCCCTGAGCCAGCCGCTGGCCTTGACGAGTGTGGCGGCCTGCCAGGCGATCCCTTCGACATCGCTGCAAAATACCGGCTGGCTCAACGGTTTTTCGTGGGCGCTGGGTTATGAGTGGCACACGGTGGTGAATTCGTATCATCACTACAACACTCCGAACCGATGGACGTGCTTGAACCCTGGCGATCCCGGCGGATTGTGGGGCGGGACATCGGGGATGTCGACGGCGTCGAGCAACCATTCCGGCGGGGTGAACATGTGCCTGGCCGACGGGTCGGTGCGGTTCATCAAAGACTCGATCAACCCGCAGACGTGGTGGGCGCTGGGCAGCCGCAACGGCGCTGAGGTCCTGAGCGGGGATCAATACTGATCGGCCGCCGCGATCGATCGAGCTCCGCCGAGCGACGCCACGCCGGTGCTGTCGTGAGGCGGAGCCATGATTCGAAAGACTTGAGAGTTGTCGTTGCCGCTGTTATGCTCGGGCTGAGGGGTTGCGATCGAGGCGGTGCCGTCTCACGGTGCGCCCGCGAATACCTGGCCCGATTTGCCTTTGAAGATGATTACGCTGGTCATCGGTCGTGCGCCCGGGTGGGGGTCGTGGTGGGGATCCTTGGGCTCGCGGTAGCTTATCCTGCCCTATCGAGGATCCAGAAGATGAGGGCGTCGGGCCAGGCCGCACAAGCCGCAAGGCTGGCGCTGGCCGCGGGCCGCTACGACCAGGCTGCTTTACCTCTGGAGCGCTGGCTCAAGGCCAGTCCGTCCTCGGCGGAGGCGCACGCCCTCTCGGCCCAGCTCGCGCTCGCGCACGGCGACCTGGAAAAAGTCACGCGAGAGCTGAATCAAGCCCGTTCGCTTGGGTATCCGAAGCGCGATCTCGAGCGGTTGCACGCGGCCGCGCTGGCGAGGATAGGCCGCTATGCCGAGGCTGAGCCGATCCTCGTCGAGCTTTACCAGCCGGGAACAAAGCCGGACGCTCTGGTCGATGAGGCACTGGCGCGGCTCTACCTGATGACCTACCGGCTGAAGCAGGCGGAGCAAGTAATCCAGCAATGGATTCGCGACGCCCCTCATGACGGTCGTCCGTTCCTCTGGCTGACGGAATTTGACCGGCGGATGGAGGTGGACAACACCGATGCCCTCGAGACGCACTACCGGCAGGCCCTTGATCGCGATCCGGATCTGGATGCAGCCCGACTGGGGCTGGCGGACACGCTCCGGAAGGTGCACCGCAACGCCGAGGCGGCGCCGGAATACGATCGCTATCTCGATCGTCATCCCTCGGACGCAACCGCTCTGGCAGGCGCCGGCCGCAACGACATCGACTTGAACGCGACCGGCCGCGCGGCCGACCGGCTGGAAAAGGCCCTGGCCCTCGACCCTCGCGATCCCGCCGCACTCAAGGGGAGGGCCGAGATCGATCTGGCGCGCGGGGATCCGAAGACGGCGAGGTCGCGGCTCGACCTGGTCCTGGAGATCGACCCGTTCGACACCGAGGCCCTTTACAGCCGCAGCCGGATCAGCGGCATTCTCGGCGATTCGAGGGGAGCGACCCAGGACCTTGAATCGTTCAAGCGCTACAAGAACGACCACGCCGAGCTGCTCAAGCTCCGCGGCCTGCTGATGGAACATCCCGCCAATAACGAGCTTCGAACCAGGGTCGCGGCGTGGATGTTTGCGCATGGCCGAGACTCGGACGGCCTGGGCTGGGCCAAAGCGGTGCTGGCGAGCGATCCCGATCACATCGCGACCAACACACTTCTCGCTGACTATTACAGCAAGCGGCCGAGTGAAGCCGGTCTGGCGAATTACTATCGCCTGCGGGCCAGGTCGGCTCGATCGGCCGTCCCATGATCGATCGATCGAACAAGCGCTGGATCATCCTGGGACTGGCCGCCGCCCTGGCCGCCATGCTCGGCTGGTCGCTCTGGGGTACCGTCGTAGAGCGGCGGCTCAGGACCGGCCTCGCGGAAGCCGCCAGCGACATGGAGGCGGGCAATTTTGATCGCTCGAGCGAACGCCTTCGGCGGCTGGCAGACCGCTATCGCGGCCAGGGTGAGGTCCTGTTTCGCCTGGGAGAGAGCGAGCTTGCGTGCGGCCGGGTCGACCGCGCGGCGATCGCCTGGTCGCAGGTACCCAAGGGCTCGCCATTCGCCGCGGCGGCCGCCCTGAAACAGGCTCAACTGGAACTGCCGGCCGGACAGTTCACCGCGGCCGAGACGATTCTCAGGGGCGCACTCGAAGAACCGGGCCCCGAAGCGGGCGAAGTGCGGCACTTGCTGCTTTCGATTCTGGGCCTCGAGGGCCGGCTCGACGAAGCACGCGACCTCATCGAACAACACTGGCACAAGACAAGGAGGGCGGCGCGCGATGAGCGGCTTGCCTTGCTTCGGGAACACCTGGCGCTCGACCTGGAAACCTTCCCGCTGGAAGGAAACCTCGCATTCCTCCAGAACGGAGGGCCGCCTGGCACCGGTGATGCCAGGCTGTGGCTGGCCCGGGGCAACCTCGCCACGAGATCGGGAAAGCTGGACGAGGCAGCGCGGTGGCTGGACGCCGCGCTCTTGCGACAGCCGGATGACCCCGTCCTGTGGCAAGCCCGGCTCGACTGGGCGATGGCCGCCGGCCGGCCGGACCGGGTCAAGGAAGCGCTCGCTCATCGGAAGCTCTCGGATCTTGGTCCTGTTATGCTGGCCCGGCTGGCAGCCTGGCTGGCCGCGCGGCAGGGCGACGTGCAATCCGAGCGAACCGCACTCGAGACACTGGTCGAGCTCGAGCCGGGCGAGGAATCGGCTCTCGACCGGCTGGCGGAGCTCGCGTTCCAGGCAGGCAGGACCGACGACGGCCGTCGTCTGCGCGTGCGCAAATCGGAGCTCGATCGCGACAAGGACCGGTACCTCCGGCTGTTCAAAAAGGGTCAGTTGCGCGATGACGCCGTGGAAATGGCCGGTACCGCGCTGGCACTGGGCCGATCCTTCGAGGCCCTCGCGTTCTTGACGCTGGTCGAGCCCGGGAACACGGGAACCAATGCGGCCGCCCCTGCCGGGCCGGCACGAGCCGGTCCGGCCGACCCGCGAACGAGCCAGGGAGATAACGATTCCCTCGCTAGCTCGGTCGCCGGGCTCCTGCGCGATCAAGCCGGCGGCGGCCGCGCCGGGCCGTTCCCCGGCCGCCGGGTTCGCGTTTGTGAACGACACGGCCGAAGCGGGGCTCGCCGGCTTTGTTCTGAACAACGGCGCGTCGGCGAGCCATCAGCTTCCGGAGACGTTCTGCGGCGGAGTCGGTCTTCTTGACTTCGACAGAGACGGATTGCTCGACATGTACGTCCTGCAAGGCGGGCGATTTCCTCCGGCAAGCGGCAACCGCGCGGCCGACCGGCTCTACCGGAACCAGGGCGACGGGACCTTCGCAGACTTCACGGACCGAGCGGGCTTGAGCGCGATGGCGGGCGGCTATAGCCACGGTGTATCCGTGGGCGACTACGACAACGACGGGCACTCGGACCTGTTCGTCACTCGGTGGCGGTCGTACGCCCTCTATCGCAACCGGGGCGACGGGACTTTCGAGGACGTCACCGACCAGGCAGGCCTGGGCGGCGACCGAGACTGGCCGACCTCGTCGGCTTTCGCCGACCTGGATAACGACGGAGACCTCGACCTCTATGTCTGTCACTACGGCGTGTGGGATGCCGGGAATCCGCGGATCTGCAAGGACCCGACCGGGCGAATCAACATCTCGTGCGATCCTCGAGTGATACCCGCCCTGCCGGATCACGTTTTCCGCAACGACTCCGGCCGGTTTGTGGATGTGACGACCGAATCCGGCGTGATTGACAGAGACGGCCGAGGGCTGGGGGTCGTCGCCGCAGACCTTGATCGGGACGGCCTGGTGGACCTGTTCGTCGCCAATGACTCGACGGCGAATTTCCTGTTCCACAACCTGGGGCGATTTCGGTTCGAGGAGGTGGGGCAGTCCGCCGGGGTCGCGGCCAACGCCGCGGGAGGGTTCCAGGCGGGCATGGGCGTCGCGTGCGGCGACCCGGACGGCGACGGCCTCATCGACCTGGCCGTCACCAACTTCTACGGCGAGTCGACGACCTTCTTTCACAACCTGGGGCAAGGTCTTTTCGTCGATCATACCGCCTTGATCGGTCTTGCGGCTCCCAGCCGGTACGTCCTCGGCTTCGGTGCTGCCTTTCTCGACGCCGATAACGACGGGCGGCTCGATCTGATGACCGCTAACGGACACGTCAATGACCTCCGTCCGCACTTTCCCTTCCCGATGACGGCACAACTCTACCGCGGCGGGCCAGACGGCCGCCTGACCGATGTGACCGCACACGCCGGGCCGCCGTTTCAGCAGCTTCACGTGGGCCGGGGGCTGGCCGTCGGGGACCTCGACAACGACGGGCGTATCGACGCCCTCATGGTCGCCCACAATGAGCCGCCGGTCTACTTTCACAACCGCACCGAAGCTCCCCTCATGCATTTCATCACGTTCCAGCTTGAAGGCACAAAGTCGAACCGTGACGCTGTCGGGGCCGTGGTCGAGGTTGCTGCGGGAGGCAACAAGCAGGTAGCCCACCGGATCGGGGGGGCAAGCTACCAATCGGCCAGCGATCATCGATTGCATTTCGGCCTGGGCGGAGCCAATCGGGTCGAGTCGGTCGCGGTACGTTGGCCGTCTGGAATGGTCGACCAGTTTCACGACGTCGCTTCAGACCGGGGTTATCTCCTCAGGGAGGGCGACCGGGCGCTCCGGCCGCTTGCGCGGTTTCATCGCCGAGCGAATTGATCGCGGCGAATAATCGGAATTCACCCGCCGGACGACGTTGTTTTTGGGAACCGCGATCCGCGGATGACCGCACGCCGCAAATCGACGTGCGAATGCTCGTCTGAAGCGATTGCGGAATAGACGGTTATGAATCCGAATGATTTCCCACGTCAAGAGTTTGGAAACGGCGCGTCGTCCGCGGTTCCCGCAAAGCCTCGAAAAAAAAATGGTTTTCCCAGAGCAGTGGCGTCTTGCGGTGTCGATGAAATTTGCGCTTATTGTATCAAGCGGCGAGGCTTCATTTCTTGTTCGCTATTCCTACTTATCCGAGCACTCTGGGGGGGACCAAAGATGGCTCCGTTGCGCAGATCCAGTTCGAAGGGCTTCACCCTGATCGAACTCCTGGTGGTCATTGCAATCATTGCAGTCTTGATCGCCTTGCTTTTGCCCGCGGTGCAGGCGGCGCGGGAGGCCGCGCGGCGTGCGCAGTGCACGAACAATCTGAAACAGTTGGGTCTGTCGGTTCACAACTATCACCAGCAGACGAACGCTCTGCCGGCCGAGAACATGTTCCTGGGGCCGACACTGGACCTGGGCTGGGGATGGAACGCAAGCTGGGCAGTATTCATGCTGCCGAACCTTGAGCAGACTCCGCTGTACAACGCGTACAATTTCTCGCTTAACGCCGACAACATCAACAATTCGACAGTGACGTACACGTCGCTGACGTCTTTTTCGTGTCCGTCGGATAACCAGAAGATGCGTCCGAACATCCCGTGGGCGCCGACCAACTACGTGGCCAACCACGGTGGTCCCGGCGTGATCCGGATGTGGTCGGGGACGATCGTCGAGTTTTTGACGTGCTCGGTGCCCGGCGACAAGATCAATGGCTGGGGGCCCGGGACGTACTGGTGGGGAGCCGACAGCAACCTGGGCTTTTTCGGGTTCGAGAGCGTGATCGACGGCACGTCGAACACAGGCCTGTTCAGTGAAAAGCTCCTGGGTTGGACCACCGGCAACAGCGCCCCCCTGTACGCCAACAGCCCCGAAGGGCGGCGGGGAATCTACACGAACGCGAATATCTCGGTTGCGTACAACTCGCTGAGCCAGCCGCTGGCGTTTTCGAGCATCCAGGCCTGCAACGCGATCCCCGCGAACTCGCTGCAAAACACCGGCTGGCTCAACGGTTTTTCGTGGGCGCTGGGTTATGAGTGGCACACGGTGGTGAATTCGTATCATCACTACAACACTCCCAACAAGTGGACATGCTTGAACCCTGGCGATCCTGGCGGACTGTGGGGCGGGACGTCGGGGATGTCGACCGCGTCGAGCAACCATTCCGGCGGAGTGAATGTGTGCTTCGCCGACGGGTCGGTGAAGTTCATCAAAGACTCCATCAGCCCGTATACGTGGTGGGCCCTGGGCAGCCGCAACGGTGCCGAGGTCCTGAGCGCCGACCAGTATTGACGAGGCTGCCGGCTCAAGAGGTCAGGGCGGCGTCCTCCGTCCGTCCTGACCTGGCGAGCTCGTCGAACCGGGCCGTGCGGTCGTCGCGATATGGATCGACAAACTCGTCAGACTCCAGTTCGGCTCAGGTACAAGCTGCTGGCCGGCATGATCCCGCTGGCCGGCCTGCTCATGGCCTGGTTGCTTTTCTTCGAGCGCGGCACCGAGGCGCGACTGGCCGGATCCGGGCCCGTCCGCGAGGTCAAAGGCAAGCCGGGCTCTCTTCCCCAGGCCGGCGGCTCCTCCGCGCAGCCGACAGGGCGGTCGCGCGACTATCAACGACGCCAGGCCATCGATACGGCCGGCTTCGGCGCAGTTCTGGTCCGCCTCAAGCGCTGGAATGTCGACGCCTCGCTCGAGGAGATCGCCGAGAGCTGCGCGGGGAAACTCCGCGCGCCATCGGCGCGAATCGAACGCGAACTCTCAGATCCCAGGAAGACCGATCTCGAGAGGCTTCAGCTCTGGATGTCGAAGGCGACCTTCTTGAACTACGAAGGAGAATCGCGCCGCGCCTACGATGTGCTGGAGCAGGCCAGAGCTTGGCTGGAGCCCAGCGACCGACCGGCCGAAATCGGTCTGTATACGCTGGTCTTCTTCCAGGGAGTGACCGCGCTGCGCCGCGGCGAGACCGATAACTGCATCATGTGCCGGGGAGAAAGCTCGTGCATCCTGCCGATCGCGCCCGCGGCCGTGCATGCCGATCCCACAGGCTCCCGGCTGGCGATCCGGCATTTCACGGAGTACCTCGACAAGTTCCCGGACGATCTGGCCGTCCGCTGGCTGCTCAATCTCGCCCACATGACCCTGGGTGAACATCCCGCCAAGGTCGATCCACGGTTCCTTGTGAGCCTGGATCGTTTCACGAAGTCGGAATTCGATATCGGCAAGTTCCGCGACATCGGCCACCAAGCCGGGGTCGACCGGTTCAATGTCGCCGGTGGGGCCGTGATGGACGACTTCGACAACGACGGCCTGCTCGACCTGGCCGTCACCGCGTTTGACCCCACGCAGCCGATGGCCTATTACCGCAACAAGCGAGACGGAACGTTCGAGGAGCAGACCACGACGGCGGGTTTGAGCGAGCAGCTCGGGGGAAAAAACCTGGTCCAGACCGATTTCAACAACGACGGGCGCCTGGACCTTTTCATCTCCCGCGGCGCGTGGCTGCCGTATGGGATGCCGCAGTCGCTGCTCCGGAATGACGGCAACGGGTGTTTCAGCGACGTGACCAGCGCGGCCGGATTGGGTGAGCCGGTCGATTCCACGTCGTCGCGGTGGGCCGATTACGACAACGATGGCTGGCTCGACGTCTTCATCCTCACGGAGATGCAAGGCAACCGACTCTATCGCAACAAGGGGAATGGCACGTTCGAGCCGGTCACGGCCGCGTCCGGCCTGGGAAACGATCCCCGGCTCGTCTGCAAGGGCGCGACGTGGATCGACTTCGACAACGACGATTACCCCGACATGTTCATCGATTTCCTGAACGGAACGTCCCGGCTCTATCGCAACAATCGTAACGGGACTTTCACCGACGTGAGCCAGACGATGGGTATCGACGGGCCGCAGGTCGGGTTTTCTTGCTGGGCGTGGGATTACGACAACGACGGTTGGCTGGACATCTTTGCCACCTGCTTCGACTATTCGCTGGAAGATATCGTCAAGGGAATGCTCGGTCAGCCGCACAGGCGCCTCTCAAACCGTCTCTGGCACAACGCGAGGGGTCAGCAGTTCGAAAACAAGACCAGGGAAGCCGGTCTCGATCTGGTGTTCGCGGCGATGGGAAGCAACTACGGAGACTTCGACAACGACGGTTACCTCGACTTTTACCTGGGCACCGGCGATCCGGACCTGAGCACTTTGGTCCCCAACCGCATGTTCAAAAACGTCGGCGGCGCGCGATTCGCCGACATCTCGGCGTCCTCGGGAACTGGGAACCTCCAGAAAGGTCATGGCGTGTCCTGCGCCGATTGGGATCGCGACGGAGACCTTGATCTCTTCATCGAGATGGGCGGCGCAACGAGTGGCGATCGCTACCACAACATCCTGTTTCAGAATCCCGGGCAGGGAAATCACTGGCTGACGGTCAAGCTCACGGGCCAGAAGACGAACCGGGCGGCCATCGGTGTGCGGATCAAGGCAGTCACCGCCGGAGCTCGCCCCATGACCATTTACCGGCACGTATCGTCGGGAAGCAGTTGGGGGGCCAATCCGCTGGAGCAGACTCTCGGCCTGGGCCAGTCGGTTCGGGTGGCGGCCCTGGAGATTCACTGGCCCACGAGCGGCACCACCCAGACCTTTCACGACATCCCGACCGACCAGGCCATCGAGGTGACCGAGTTTGCGACGGCCTATCGAAAACTCGACTGGAAGCCGATCACGGCGTCGGTCGATCGCCGTTGATTATCCCCGCGACCGGTTCGGCCTTTTCCGCTCCCTCCCGCAACACATAGCCGGTGTCTGCGGCCAGGTCTGAGTAGCGATCGACCTGCCCTGACGGCCAGTGGACCGTGACTCGGCTGGCAAGCCGAGACTCGCCCAGGCCCAAGAGCAGCCGGGGATCGCGGGCGGATGCGTAGCTGCCGCCGCCCTTTTTCTGGCGGACGATGGTCCGGCCCCCGGCTTCGACCTCGATGCGCGCGCCGACGGCATCCCGGTTGCTGCGGGTTCCCACCAGGCTCAAGCGGATCCAATGGTTCGAAGTCTTGGTGTCGTTGCGGAGTAGAGCCGGAGGACCATCCTTGTGGTTGACGACCAGGTCCACGTCTCCGTCGTCATCGAGATCGCCATGGGCCGCTCCCCGGCCGACATGGTCGTGATCGAAATAAAGGCCGGCATCGCGAGTGGCCAGTGTGAATCCTTTGCCCTGCTGGTTCCGGTGCAACAGCGGGGGCTCGGCATATTTGCGGAAATAACGGCTCAGCCGATCCAGATTGTCGTCGATGTTCCCGTTGGAGACGAAGCAATCGGCCCAACCGTCGTTGTCGAAATCGGCGAGTGCACACCCCCAACCGACCCAGGAAACGCTGTCGTAGAAGAGGCCGCTTGAGCGTGCGCGGTCCTCGAACAGCCCGCCTCCGAGGTTGATGAACATTCCGATGGCTTCGCTCCAGAAATTGGTGACGAGGATGTCGGCCCGCCCGTCCCCGTCGACATCCTCGGCATCGACGCCCATCCCCGCGCGGGTCTGTCCGTGGGGGCCATAGCCGGCGCCTGAAGATTGCGTGGCGTCCAGAAACGTCCCATTACCTTGATTCAAGAAGACGAAGTTCGGGCACATGTCGTTGGTGATGTAGAGATCAATCCGGCCGTCGTCATTGAGATCGGCGGCGACGACCCCCAGCCCCCGTCCGTCGGCCCGCGCGAGCCCCGCGGCCGCAGTCACGTCGGTGAAGGTCAGGTCGCCATTGTTGCGATAGAAGGTGTGACGGGCCGGTCGAATCGACCTGGGAGAGCAGTAGATCCTGACTTTCTCGGACCCAGGTGCCCCGGGGCCCTTGGCACCGTCGCAAAACTCGTCGTTCTCCGGCAGCTTCCACTGGCCGTAGTTGGCCACGTAGAGGTCGAGGTCGCCGTCGTTGTCGTGGTCGAGAAACGCAGCCGCGGTCGACCAGCCCGCGCTCGTGATGCCCGCTCGCACGCTGATGTCGTGAAACGTGCCGTCTCCCTTGTTGAGATAAAGAACGTTGCCGCCATAGTTGCACAGAAAAATGTCGGGGTCGCCGTCGTTGTCGACGTCTCCGACCGCGATGCCCTGGCAATATCCCGCAAAGCCCAGGCCGGCAGAGGCCGTGGCATCCACGAATCGATTCTGGCCGAGGTTACGGTACAGCTTGTTCGGCCCCGTCTTGGCCGAGCCCACCGGCAGGCGGGTCGCGGTCGCGAAGTAGAGGTCCTGCCTCCCGTCACCGTCGAAATCGAAGATCGCAAGGCCCGAGCCGTACGCGGTTGGAAAGTGCTTGTCCGGGGTCATCCCCGAGACGTGGACGAAGTCGACACCGGCTTCCCTGGCGATCTCGGTGAACCGGAACGGACTCGGCGGCTGGCGGACGGTCATATTGGCTCGCGCCGGGACCAGGTCGGGCGGGACCGGGTCGGCCGCCGACCCAGGAGGAGGGGCGACCTCCGTTGACACCTCAGGCGTGCTGAGCCGCTGCCAGGAGGCCGAGATCGCCCAGCAAACCAGCAAAACTGCGAGAACGAGGAGCGCCCGCCAGGGCGGCTTCCCGACGATCTTGCCAAGAACCGGGTTTGATCCGTCAACCCCGTTAAGCGGTCCTCGAACGCTTCTCCCTGTTCCCGGACGCCACATCATTGGTAGACCCTTCGTTCCGGCTTTCTGCGGGCCCGGAAAATTGTTCCATGTTGACATGGATTGGGGGAGTGCAACGGGCTGACAGTTATGATAGACTGTGGTCTGTTGACCAGGGAAAGAGCCGGGTGGAGGCAGCGCCGATCCTCGCTCGGGACCGGGCGCTCGGGAAGTTGGCCGACGCCGTGTGATGTCGGTGATTGTCTTCCAATCGGCTCGTTCGACGTTCAACAATTGTCCCTTTGCGATCATTGATCGTCCACGTTTACTTCTTTTTGTGTTGGAGGGTCGTCTATGAGTCGCCCCCGTGGCGGGTTGCGCTCGAGAGGTTTCACACTGATCGAGCTTTTGGTAGTTATTGCAATCATTGCGGTTTTGATCGCCTTGCTTTTGCCGGCGGTGCAGGCGGCGCGGGAGGCCGCGCGGCGTGCGCAGTGCACGAACAACATGAAGCAACTGGGTCTGTCGGTTCACAACTATCACCAGCAGACGAACGCTCTGCCGGCCGAGAACATGTTCCTGGGGCCGAACCTTTCGGGCTGGGGCTGGAACGCGAGCTGGGCGGTGTTCATGCTGCCGAACCTTGAGCAGACTCCGCTGTACAATGCGTACAATTTCTCGCTCAACGCCGACAACATCAACAATTCGACGGTGACGTACACGTCGCTCACGTCGTTTTCGTGTCCCTCGGACAATCAGAAGGCACGTCCGAACCAACCGTGGGCACCGACGAACTACGTGGCCAACCACGGTGGTCCGGGAGTGATCCGGATGTGGTCCGGGACGATCGTCGAGTTTTATACGGTTGGCCCTCCGGGCAGCTCCAGCCCTGGCGGTGGTTGGTGGGGAGCCGACAGCAACCTGGGCTTTTTCGGGTTCGAGGGCGTGATCGACGGCACGTCGAACACGGGCCTGTTCAGCGAAAAGCTGCTGGGCTGGAGCTCCGGTAACAGTGCACCGCTCTATGCCAACAGCGCGGAAGGCAGGCGGGGGATTTACACGAACGCCAATATCTCGGTCGCGTACAACTCGCTGAGCCAGCCGCTGGCCTTGTCGAGCGTGGCGGCCTGCCAGGCGATCCCTTCGACGTCGCTGCAAAATACCGGCTGGCTCAACGGTTTTTCGTGGGCGCTGGGTTATGAGTGGCACACGGTGGTGAATTCGTATCATCACTACAACACTCCAAACCGATGGACGTGCTTGAACCCTGGCGACCCCGGCGGATTGTGGGGGGGGACGTCGGGGATGTCAACGGCGTCGAGCAACCATTCCGGTGGGGTGAACATGTGCCTGGCCGACGGGTCGGTGCGGTTCATCAAAGACTCCATAAACCCGCAGACGTGGTGGGCGCTGGGCAGCCGCAACGGCGCTGAGGTGTTGAGCGGCGACCAGTATTGAGTACGATACAGCCGGGAGTGCCTGACCGATCTCGATCCGCGCCGTTTCCCAATTCTGACGGTGCGGCTCTTGGTCGAGTCAGGCTATAATTCGTGTCAGAGTTCTCGGAAGTGGCCGGCGGGAGATCCGACCAGCACGGGCGATCGCGCCACGGCGATCCCTGCGGCCACAGAGGAGAACGCGGGATTGCAGGTTCTTGATTCACACCTTCTGGAGACAAGCAATGAAGCGATTCGTGATGAGTGCCCTCGGCGTCCTCTTGGTCGCGGGTTCTGTCGGATTGACCGGATGCGAGAGCGGCGGTGTTGACCCCGGCATGCCGAAGGACACCACACCAGGTGTCCCCCTCAAGGACATGACGGCTGACATGACCAAGGGCCCCAAGGCCCCGAATACACCGCCGGGTGCCGCAGCGCCGGCCGGTGGTGCTGCGCCGACAACCCCCGAGCCTGCCAAGAAGTGAGGTATCAGCCCGCGCAGGTCCAGCGGCACCAGCCGCTGGACCTGGCGCGCTCTGCTGAGATCGACGTGCGCGAACTCCGCTGCCCTCACGACGAGCTTTGTGAGCACCAGACCAATTGCCGTGGCGACCGCCGGCAACTCAGCGGAACATCTGCCAGCGACCGACCGCCTCGAACGCGTTCGGGATGTGTTCGATCTCGGGCGGACGGCGGTCGTCTGCCCAGACAATCGCCACGATGTCGAACCGGCTGCGCTGTTCGAGCAAGCCGTGATGGCGCAGGAAGTGAAGCGCAGCCATCGTGAGCCGCCGCTCCTTCTCCGGAGTGACTGCTTCGGCGGGAACACCCGAGCGACGCGTCTTCACTTCAATGAAGACCAGCGTTTCGCCATCGTGCGCGATCAGATCGATCTCACCCCACAACGTGCCATACCGCCGGTAGAGGATGCGCATACCCTGCCGATCTAGGTAACGCGCCGCGGCGCGCTCGCCGCGTTCTCCAAGAAGTCGATTCCACAGGGCTCGGACGATCGATGTCATGATTTCTGGCAGCGCTCTTCAAGCTTCGCGGGCCAAAACGCGGTCGTGACCGGCTGCACGCGAGGATGTCTGGCGATCAGTAGAAGCCCAGGCTTTTCTCGATATCGTTGGCTTCCTTGCTCCAGCCGCCGGCTCGACCGGTATGCTGGAAGAACGGCTTCCAATTCTTCTCGTCCGAGTCGACACTCGGGATCTTTGATGTGTCCGACTCGACCGACTTCGGCTTGGCCGGATCGTCCTCATCGGCCTTCCGGGAATTCTCCGCGTCGTTGTTCTTGGACCGGAGCATCGAGTGCAGTGTCTCGCACCCCATCGACCCGAGGGCGAGCGCTCCCAGAAGCAGCCTAGAACTGACGAATCGACGCGTCATGGCTATCCCACCTTATCCTACGAGATGGGCCGTCTCAATGGCGACCCGGAAGGGAGGGCTCTCGGCCGATTTGCCGGAACTGTCTGTCGATGGCCAGACAGAAATGCGATCGTATGGTCCCAGAAACGACCGCGCGCGTCCAGCCCAGGTCGAGATCAGCCTGAAGTCTTGGTCAGATCTGCGGTTGTGTTCGCTCGATCATCCCATCCCCATAAGAGAACGGCCAATCCCGCCAGCGGCGCGATTCCGACGATCAAGAAGGTCGTGGTGAAGCTGCCGGTCATGTCCTTGAGCTTGCCGGCCAGAGGCTGAAAGCCGGCCACGAACAGGTTTCCCACGGCCCCCAGATAGCCGACGACCAGGCCGGTATGTCGCGTGGAGACCTCCTGGGTAAACGCGAAGTAATTGGCCATGAAGGCAGCGGTTCCGGCCGCCATCACCGCGAGCAGAACGATCGCGGATGCGTGACCTTGCGGCAGGCTCACGGCGGGCCCGATCAAGATCAAGACCAGGCAGATGCCCATCACGGTCTTGCGAGCGCCGACCACGCTCATGTTCCGCCGCGCCAGGTGCCGGGAAAGCCACCCGCCGCCCACGTTGCCGAAGTCGGCGGCCAGGAAGATCGCAGCGCTCAGGTAGTTGCCCAGCCGGTCGCTCAGGTGTCTCTCCCCCTTGAGAACGATCGGGACCCAGTTCACCAGGAAGTGCCAGCAGATGTTGATCGATATCGAAACACACACCAGGATCCAGAACCGCCGGAGATGGACGACCTCGCGCAGGCTTCGCGCCCAGCCGGCCCCTTCGAGATGGCGCGGGCAAAAGGACCGCGACCGCCAAGGGCCCGATAATCGCCAGGGCGACGACCACCAGCGAAACGGTCTCTCGTCCAAATCGAAAGACCAAGACGGCCGCCCCGATTGCGGCGATCGCGATCCCTCCGAAGGCGAACATGGCAACCAACGAGAGTCCGGCCTGACCGGGCTCCGCAGGTGTGAGCCGGGGCTCCTTCGCGGCGGGCGGCCGCTCGAGCAAACTGCCGCGCTCGCCGCGGACGAAAAAGAGCCAGGCGATGACCCAGGCGAATCCCGCCGAGCCAATGACCAGGAACGTCACGCGCCAGCCTCGGAGCGGGGTCAGGTGATTGACGACCAGGGGCGTGACCACCGCACCAACCGCTGCGCCCGAATTGAAGATCCCGTTGCCGAGGCTGCGGTCTCGCGGGGGCAGCACGCGCGCCGTGACCCGCAGGGCGCACGGCCAGTTGAACGATTCCCCGACTCCCAGAAGTGCGCGGCAGACGATCAGCCAGCCCAGGCTGGGCACGAATGCCGTCGCTGCCGCGGCCACCGACCACCACGCGACCGCCGCGGCATAGGACGTGCGCAGGCTGAAGCGGTCAACCAGGAACCCCGCCGGTACCTGAAACAGGGCATAGGTCATGAAGAATGCGGAGATCACCCAGCCGAAGTCGACGTATTCCCTGATCGCGAAATCCTTCTGGATCTGATCGCTCACCAGAGAGACCGTCTGGCGGTCCATGTAATTGAGAATGGTCGAGGCAAACATCAGCCAGCAGAGGCCCCATGCCCAGGCGCTCGCGCCAGGGGTGTTTTCCGTCTTCATGCCGCGACTCGCATTTGAGGAAACGAGGCAAGAGGCAACGCCGCTACGCGCTCTCGGTGCGTTTGCCTACAATGCCAGACCCCGCATGCCGTTGCAACGCACCGAAGCCGGCGCCCCGAAGAACCCGGAGGTTCCGGGCGCCGTGGGGGGCCGGGGCGCCAGGCGTGGTCTTTCTGCCGGGCGTTTGGCTAGAATCGGGCGCAAAGAGGATCCCGGGCGATGGCGAAAGGATGAGCGCACAGGATGATGTTCTTGACGGGTGGCCGGGCACGGCGACTGCGGCGGTTATTCCTGCTCTTTGTCGTCGTTGCGATGGCATCAATCGCGGCGCTGCCCTGGGTATTGAGCTGGCCGATCGTCCAGAGGCGGTTGGCCGCGGCGGCGAACCGGATTCTCGCGCCCGGCTCGGTGGAATTCGCCTCGATCCGGCTGTCGTGGTTTCGTCCCACCGAGATCACCGGTTTCGTGCTGCGCAGCGCCCAGGGAAACCCGGTGCTCTCCGGTCCGCGCGCCGTGTTCGAATGGAACCTCTGGCAAATCCTGGCCGCCCAGCCCGGAACTGCGACGCTCAAAATCGAACGGGGAGATCTGGATATCGAGCGGCGTGCCGACGGCACGGTCGACCTTTACGAGACGCTCCGGCCGGTGATCAGTGAGCATCCCCCCCAGCGGTTCATCATCCAGATCCCCGATGGGCGGCTCCGGTTTCGCGATCCGCTCTTCCCGGAACCCGTCGTTGCCGATCTTGCCAGCATCTGGCTCGACCTCGGGGTCGATTCCGAGCCGGTTGTCTGGAAAATCGACCTGGGTCGCACGACCGCGGCTCGAGAGACCGGCAAGCTTCGCATCACTGGCAGCTCGAGCCGTTCCGAGTTCGACAGCAAAGGCCGCAACGACCTCACGCTGGCGCTTGAGGGAACGCGCTGGCCGTGGACGCTGGCCGGCCGGGGCATCGAGTCGCGCGGAGCATTCAGCGGGACATTCGATGCGCAGCGACGCGCCGGTCGCTGGCTGATTGCCGGCGACCTGGGCGTCACGGACCTGGTCGCGATCGGCGATCTCATCGGCTCGGACACGGTTCACCTCGACAAGGCCGCCGCGCGGTGGAAAATCGACCTGAGCGACGATACCTGGATCTTCGAGCAGCTCGATGTCACCTCCCCGATCGGCTCGCTGAAGGGTCACGGCTCGCTGCCCGCGACGGCCGAGCGGTTTGCCTGGCTCGACGCGACGGTCGACCTCGCCGCCCTGGCCAGGCACTTGCCCGCGACGTTGCGGCTCCGCGAGGATCTCCGGGTTGAGCGCGGCTCGGCCCATCTCCGGCGGAGGTCCGGGCCAATTTGCCGGAGCACACCCAGGATTGGACGATCGACGGCCAGGTTTCCGGCCTGGTCGCGCGCCAGGGCCAGAAGATGGTGACGGTTCCCGAGCCGGCGACGCTCCGCGCGATGGTCCGCCAGGGTACCGACAACCTGAAACTGGATCGCCTGGAATTCCAGACGTCGTTCTTGACCGCCCGGGGAGAAGGCGACGTCGACCGTGGCATCACAATGACCGGATCCGTCGACCTCGCGGCGTTTCACGAGCGGTTCCGTGATTGGATCGACCTGGGCGAAATCGAGCTTTCCGGGCGCGGCAAGCTCGATGGCCGGTACCAGCGGCATGGAGAGGATTATCAGGCACAGGCAACGGCGGCTTTCGAGAAGCTGCGCATTGAGGGCCTGCCCGTCCTCGAAAAGGTGGAGCGCGAACTTCTTGACCGTCGAAGGCACAGCCCAGGGCCGCGCGTCATCCTCGGGGCTGCCCGTTGGATTCGCGAATGCGTCGCTCCACGCCGCCAGCGCTCCCGCAGAGCTTGAGCTGAAGGCACACCGCGAGCCGACCAAGGGACACCTGAAACTGAGCGGACGGGCTCAGACCGAGCTGACCGCAAGCGGCCGGCGCGGTCGGATCGCGGGAGAGTGGAAGGTGAGCTGGGACCGGCGAATCTGTTCGGCCGAGCGGCTCTCGCTGGCATGGATCCCGATCGCCCTTGATGGCGCGCCAAAGGCCGACCTTAGCGCCATTCGATGGGCGGGCACCGGCCGCTATGATCCCGAAGTCGACCTGCTCGTCGTCGAATCGGCGGCGACGCCGCCACACGATCGATCTCGTGCGGACACCTGGATCTCGGGAAAGCAGACCGTCCGAGTCAGCGGGGTCCGGTCGCTGGGCACCGCGCAGATCGAGGCATCAGCTCTGGTCGACCTGGGATCGATCAGCCCCGTGCTCTTGCGCCCGATCAGAAATGGAGCGGCCAGCTCGATGCGCTCTTCGCCCGCCGCGATCGGGACCTCTGGAATCTGGGCGCGCGGCTTGAACTGCGTGACGCGGCCCGGGTCGCCAATGACGGCTCCATGACCGCCTTGGGCGGAGACATCGCTCTCGGGTTGAAGGCGGCCTACAGGCCGGAGTCCGGTCTGTTGCACCTCACCGAAATGGGGCTGAAAGCCCCGTTCGTGCGGTTGGACGGGGCGGGGACGCTGCGCGATCTGACCGGCCGGCCGGATGTTGACCTCGCCGGATCAATCGATCTCGACTGGAAGAGGATAGAGACGATGCTGGCGCAGAACATCGAGCCCCGCGCCCGGATTGCCGGCCGCTCGCGGCGGTGGCGACTGGCTGGGGTCGTTCCGAAGGCGCCCGACCCCCTCCATCTCGGATCGCTGGAGGGGGACTTCGGAATCCAGTTGGACGCGCTCGATATCTTCGGCATGCGGCTCAGCCAGACGCCGATCGTCGTGCGGGCCTCGCGCGGCCGGCTGCGGATTGATCCGATCGATGCGACGCTCAACGGAGGCAAGCTGCGCATCGAACCCCAATTCGTGGCCGGCGAGGACGGCTCGACCTGGCTGAAACTCGGTCGCTCGACCCGGCTCGACGGGGCAGTGATCAACGACGAGGTCTCGCATCGGGTGCTGTCGTTCGCCGCCCCGGTTCTTGACGGCGCCACCCGGGTCGAAGGCCGCGTGTCGGTCGAGCTGGCCGAGGCTTCTGTCCCCATTCTGGGAGCGCAGGACATGGAGGGCCGGGCCAGCGGACAGGTGATCTTCGACGACGTGCGGTTCATGCCCGGAGCCCTTGCCGATCAGCTCCTGAGCGTCTTCGTGAAGGAGCGGAAACCCCTGGTCGTGCTCCGGGACCGGGTCTCGGTGCTGGTCGCCGGGCGCAAGGTCTATCAGGAGGGGCTGATCATTCCCGTGGGCGGGCTGGCCACGATCGGAATCGATGGCGCAGTCGGCTTCGACAAGAGCCTCGACCTGGTCGCGCGGTTTGCCCTCAAGCCGCCGCGGTCCCCGATTCCGGTCCTGTCGCCGATCCTGGAGACCGCCCGGTTTGAACTGCCGATCACCGGGACCTTGAAGAAGCCCAAGATCGATGGAGACGAGCTGCAAAATCGGTGGAAGGCGATCGGTTCCGGGCTGCTGGGCAACTCGGTGGAGGCCGGCGTGAACGGGCTGGAGCGGCTGCTGCAAGGATTGTCGGCACGTCCGTTGCCGGGTCTGCGGCCCGGCGCCAGGCCGCCGACCCTCGAAGAGCGCCAGCGGATGCAGGAAGAGCGGCGCAGAGATCGGCTCCAGAAGAAGGCAGATCGCCAGCGCAAGCGATCGCAGCCTGACGAGTAGGCCGCTGCCGCTCTTCTCCAGGAGGGTGGCGACGCGAAACGGAGTTTGCCCGGGTATTCATGAAGACAAAACGGCAGTGGCGGCTGGCGGCGATGATGGCGCTCGTTTATGCGGTGCAGGGCTCGTTCTGGCCGCTCTTGGCTGTCCATCTCGCGGATCTGGGCATTACCGGGCGGGCCCGCGGCTGGATCTTTGCGACCCTGGCGATCGGGTCGCTGGCGGCCCCTCTCGGGGCCGGCCAGGTTGTCGACCGCTTGATCGCCACCCAGTGGTACCTGGCAGCAATCTATGCCCTGGGAACGGGATTGCTCATCGTCCTGGCGTCGGGCTCGGTGACCGGGCCGTTCTGGCTTTTCACCGTTTTCTTCGTGTACTGGTTGATCACGGGCCCGGCATACAGTTTGTCGAACTCGCTGGCGCTGCGCAACCTCGACGACCCGTCCGGCGAGTTCGGTTGGGTGCGGCTCTGGGGCACCGCAGGCTGGATGGTCAGCGGCTGGCTGGTTTCCGTGGTGCTGGTGGTTTCCGGTCACGGGGGGAAGGGCGGAGGCGCATTTCCGGCATTGTGGGTCGCGGCGGCCGTCTCCATGGCTGTCTCGGTCTACTGCTTGAGCCTGCCGCACACGCCCCCCCTGGCCGCCAGACCCAGCGGTCTTGCCGCCTTGGGGGAAAGCCTCGACCTGGCACGCCAGCGCGATATTCAGGTGCTGTTGATCACTTCCTTCGGTGTCTATTTGACGGCTCCGATCGTCTATCAGGTCATGCCCGGATATCTCCAGTGGCGGGGCTTGCCACGGGCGTGGATCTCACCGACAATGACCCTGGGACAAATGACAGAGATTGCGTCGCTCGCGCTCTTGCCCTGGCTGCTCAGGCGCTTCGGAACCAAGGGGACCATGGTGGTGGGAATCTCGGCCTGGTTTCTCCGGTTCCTTACCCTTGCAGCAGGGCCGCCCCTCGTGGTCGCGGTTATGGGCACACTCTTGCATGGGTTAGGGATTGGATGCTTCACCGTCGGCGGGCAGGTCTACGTCGACGGCCGCTCGGCGGATCACATGCGCGGCAGTGCTCAGGGGCTGGTCCTGGTTTGCACATCGGGGCTGGGGGCGCTCTTGGGCAGCGTGATGGCCGGTGAGATCATGGCCCGGACGCATCCGGGTGATGTTCTTGTGTTCCTTATCCCTTGCGTGATCGATGGCGCGTTGCTAGTCTATTTTTTGCGAGGCTTTCGGGCACCAGTCTCGTCCGTGTCATGGGGTGGCGCACCGAGCGCCGATTCCTCCTCCTCACCGCTTCCGATGGGGAGAAGTGTGGCTCGCTGAGGACACCTGGTGACGGAATCAGCGGATGGGTGATTACGTACGCATCTTGACCGTCAACGACCGGGATATCCCCCTGGCCACATTGCAACGGGCAGTGCCCACGGTTGCGATCTGGTCGGTTGACCATCCGGGGGTGCTGGGTAATTATCTGGCCATCGGTCCGGATCAAGGCCACCTCCAAACCGTCTGGGCAACGATCGAGCGGAACCCCGTCGGGCCCAATACGCTCGGTGCCGAGGAAGTCGCGGAGTTCATCGACAGCCTGGATGGGGGCGGGCCGCCGTCGGCCGTGCGATGGCTCAGCGACTACCTCGAGACAATCCGCGCTATCTACGCCATCCGGATCTATCCCGAGTCGATCGCCGGGCGGGACGAGGCGGAAGAAGCGGTCTATGCCGTGCGGGCGGCCTTGCGCAACGAGGTAGGCGGAATCGGCCAGTGGGACGGCCACGGTTTCACCAACGAAGAAGATCGCCTGATCTGGTGTGATCCCAGCATGGATTTGAAGGGAATCACCGACGCGGCCCTGTTCGATGAATCGACCGGTGAGTGGGTTCCCCTCTCGCTCAACCTTGAAGATGCTGACGAGCTGGCGATGTTCCTCCGCGGCGAAATCCCCAGGCGGCATCGCCATCGAATCCCACCGAAATAACATATCTTTGACTGCAACCTCTTTCACGCCGGCATGCTCCAGTCACCGAAGTCGGTCGCCCCAGCGCGATTTGAGCCAGGCCGCCATTCGCAAGTCGAGCCAGCGGCGGTCGCCAAGCCAGGGCCGCTCACTGAGGTAGCCCAGGTGGCCGCCATGGGCCAGGAGCTCGAGCGAGAGGTGAGGCGGTCGAAGGGCGCCCAGCCATGGCTCGTAGGTGACAAACGGGTCGTCGACAGCATGCACCACGATCCCCGGCACCGCAATTCGCGGCAGCGCTTCCACCAGACTGCATTTTTCATAATAGTCGTCGGCCGACCGGAATCCACCGCGTGGCGCGGTGTAACGATCGTCGAACTCGTAGACCGAGCGCACGCCCTTCATGCCGGTAGGCCCAAGGTCGGGAAAACGGCGATGGAGCCGCTCGACCATGGCGCGGAGCCAGCGGACGAAATTCCAGTCGTACAGACGATTCTCGGGCTTTCTCATCAGTTGGATGCAGCTTGCCAGGTGGATCGGCGGATTGGCTGCGAGCACGCAGTCGAGCCCTGGTGCGGGCGAGTCGGCGGCCTCGGCCGCGGCCTTGAGTACAAGGTTGGCGCCCAGGGAGAAGCCGACCAGGCCGATTGGTGAACCGGGGGCCCGCTGGTGCAGCCAGCGGACGACTTCCCGGACGTCGTCGCTGCGCCCTGCATGATAGATTCCGCGCGCCAGGCCGAAGCCGCGTCCGGCCCCGCGTAGGTTGACCCGCACCACCCGGACACCGAGCTCGAGCACGCGCCGCGCCACGCGGACCATGTAGGACGCATCGGCACAACCGGCAAGACCGTGCACCAGCACGGCCGCCGGCCGCGAGCGTTCCCATCCCGGCGGGACCGACTCCAGCACCACCAGCCGGTCGCCGTCGCCCAGCTCGATCTCGAACGATTCGGCGTCGAGCCAGCCTCGGCTGCCGCCCCAGTAGCGGCCGACCACCGTCTGCACGTGCCCGCTCCGCAGCCACCGATGAGGCTCAAACGGCGGAACCGCGGCGTCTGTCGGGGCGAAACCTCGAAGAATGTCATCGACCGGAAATGTGAGGGATTGTCGAGAATTCACCATGGCGGCGTCTTCTTGTCTGAGAGTTCCAGTAACCCGATCGGCCACCCTCTTCGCACAAGCGGCATCTTCCCTTCAAGGCCAGGCCCCGCGGCGACCGATCGTTGAGAGTTGCAGGTGCCCCGCTCGCCGGCGGCCGGGCCCGGTTCATCGCGTCGCCAGTAAAGCGGCTCTCTGGACCGTTCGGGAGACGCTACATCAATCATATACCGAATCATCGCGAGAGGGCGCTGAGGACGTGCGCTGATCTTGGGCTAAAATTCCTTCTGTCTCATCGCGCGATCACGGCGACCGGCCTCGCGCCGGATCATTTCGGGAGCATCTTGGGCGATGGCGGATATCGTGCTGATCAATCCCCGGTTCGAGATCTCGTACTGGGGAATGGAATACGCAATGCCGTTTGTCGGCAAGAAGGCCAATCTCCCGGTGGCTTGTCTGCCGCTTCTGGCAGCGCTTGCGCCCGTTGAGCACCGTGTCACGCTGATCGACGAAAACATCGAGGCCATCGATTGGGACCGTTGCGAGCGGGCCGACATCGTGGGCTTGACCGGGATGAGCGTGCAGCGGTTCCGCATGAAGGAGATCTTGATCGAGCTCAAGCGTCGGGGCTGTTTTTGCGTTGCGGGCGGCCCCTGGATCACTGTCCAGGAAGATTATTTCGGCGATCTTCTCGACGTGATCTTCGTGGGTGAGGCCGAGGAGACCTGGCCCCGGTTTCTGACCGAATGGCGGCAGGGGCTTCATCAGATCCGGTACGAGCAGTCCGAAAAGACCGACATGAGCAAGGTCCCGACGCCGCGGTTCGACCTGCTCAAGATGAGCGCGTACGGCTTCGGCAGCCTTCAGTTCTCGCGCGGCTGCCCGTTTCAGTGCGAGTTCTGCGATATCATCGTGACCTTCGGCCGGCGGCCGCGCATCAAGACCGGGCCGCAGGTCATCGCCGAGCTTGACGCGATTTACAAGTCGGGCACCGACCTCGTTTTCATCGTCGACGATAACCTGATCGGCAACAAGAAGGCCATCAAGGAGATCATCCGCGAGGTGATCGCCTGGCAGGAGCGCCACAATTACGCGCTCAGCCTCTTCACCGAGGCTTCGATCGACCTGGCCGACGACCCTGAGCTCATGGATCTGATGGTTCAGGCGAACTTCATCGCCACGTTTGTCGGCATCGAAAGCCCCAGCGAAGACTCGTTACGAGAAGCCAAGAAATACCAGAACGTCCGGTCGGGCGGCACGATGCTCGAAAAAGTCCATCGCATCCAGGACGCCGGGATGGAAGTCTGGTGCGGCATGATCATGGGATTCGACAGCGACGACGAGGGGATTTTCGACCGTCAGGTGGAGTTCGTCCAGCAGGCGCGGATCGCGTTCTCGATGAGCGGCATGCTGTCGGCGATCCCCAAGACGCCGCTCCACCAGCGCCTGGCCGCCGAGGGGCGGCTCGACCTGGCCGACGTCTGCGAGTTCGGCACCAACGTGGTGCCCTTGCGGATGAGCCGCGAGCAATTGCTCGACGGCTACCTCCGCGTGCTCAACGAGCTCTACGATCCGACGGCTTATTTCGAGCGCACCGAGGCCCTGTTCCTTGATCCGTCGTTCGACGTCGGCATCAAGAAGAAGAAGTCGTGGATGACCCCCCGGTTCCTTCCGCTCGAACTGCTTTACGTTCTCAAGGGGATCGGCCTGTTCAGCCGGCTCATGACCAAGGTCCGCGATTCGCGGCTCAGACGCGAATACCGCACGCGGCTCTGGCGGTTTCTGAAGGTCCACCGCCGCCCGGGCCTGGTCCTGTTCTATCTCTTCCATATGACCATGCACTATCATGCCCAGTTTCTGGCGCGGCGAATGAAGAGCCGCGAGCTCCAGCTCGTCAATTCGTTTTGACTGGCACCACGCAGCGCATCGGGGTTACGGGGTTCGAGGGTAGATCGATTTGGCGGAGAGACAGAACGGTTTCCCCAAGCTTCCCATCGTCACGCCGGATCCCCCGGCCCCGCCCGCCCGCACCCAGACCCAGAAATACGGCGGGCTGTTCCATTTCGGAATCGCGGGGCTGGTTGTGCTCGTCGGGCTGGTTGCGTGGTTCGCGTATGGGGTATGGCAGCTTCGTGACGCGGCCGTCAACTTCTACGTCTTGAACGACTCGAGCCGGCCGGAGACCGCGCGGATCGAGGCCGCGTATCGGCTGAGCCGTGATCCGCGGTTGAACGATACCCAGTTCATGCAAGGGTGCCTCGATCTCAAGCTGCCCGACCTGGCGCGATATCTGCTAGCGGAGGCTGTCTCGGTCGACGCCGTGGCGAACGACCCACGGGGCTACGCGTTAATGGTGGGCGCAGTCCCGGCTGGCCGGACTGGCTGCGACTGCTCTTGTCCCGGCGGCTCGCCTACGGCGCGGGGCGAGGCTTCGCGATCCCCGCCGCGGCCCTGGCTGAACTCGTGCAGCAGCCCGACCCCATGATCCGCCTGTGGGCGGATTACGCCATGGCCGTGGGCCCGGACTCAAGCGCCCTCGCGGCTTCCCGGCTCAAGGAGGCGGCCAAGGGCGCCGACGACCGAGCCCGGCTTGCGGCAGTGCTGGCTGCTGCGCTCGACGGATCGCCGGCGGAGCGCGAAGAGCGCCTTGACGAGGCCACGACGTGGCTGCGGCATCATCATCCTCAGGCGGCGAAGATCTGGGATGGTCGCGACATCCGCGACGGACGGCTGGTCCGAGTTTCTCCGGACTGAGCGACGGAGATGATTTGCCGCGATTCTCATTCTCCGCGCACGAGTGCCAGTCGCACCCAGTTGAGAGCGGCCTTCGACGACCGGTGTTGGATGATGTCGCGCGGCTGATCCGGGCCCACGTCAAGCCGGCGGGTCTGCACCCCCCGCTCAGTGGCCAGACCCAGGTAGACCAGACCGACCGGCTTTTCCGGGGTGCCGCCCGTCGGCCCCGCGACCCCGGTCGTGGAGAGTCCGATCGTCGCACCCAGACGATGCCGCACCCCCTCGGCCATCGCCGCCGCCACCTCCGCACTGACCGCGCCCTTTTCCTCCAGGAGCGATGGGGGCACGCCCAGGAATTCGGTCTTGGCATCGTTCGCATAGCTCACGACGCCGCCTAGGTAGTAGGGGCTGACGCCGGGCATCGCCGTGATCCAATGAGCGATCAGTCCGCCCGTGCACGACTCGGCTGTGGCCAAGGTCGCATTCTTGCTCGCGAGCTGCAAAAACATGCTCTCGGCGACGTCGATGGTCCCCTCGCCCACGACGAGGTCTCCGAACCGCTCATGGATCAAGCGCGCAGTCGGCTCGATCTTGGCCTGGGCCTCCTCGATCGTCGCACCAGAGGCCGTGATGCGGAAGCTGATCGTCGCGTCGTGAGCCGTGATGCCGACCTCGGGGTCCCGTCCCCGCAAGGTCAGGTCCATGGCCTGGGCCTCGATGTCGGATTCGCCTTTGCCGAACAGGTTGATCTTGCGATGCAGGATCACCTCGCTCGCCCAGCCCTCGCGCCGCAAGAAGGGGATCACCTGCTCCCGGAACATGATCTTCATCTCGGAGGGAACGCCGGGCAGGCAAGCGAATGCCGTTTCGCCGACGCGCATCCAGATGCCGGGTGCCGTGCCGACCCGGTTCGGAAGCGGCTCGGCGCCCTCGGGTAAGAGGGCCTGCACACGGTTGCGCTCGGGCATCGCGCGGTTTCGCCGCGCGAACATCGCCTCGATAGCCGCGAGCGACGCAGCGTCTCCCACCAGACGCACGCCCGCGCACCGGGCGAGCGCCTCCCGCGTCAGGTCGTCTTGAGTCGGCCCGAGCCCGCCGGTCACCACCACAAGCCCGGCGCGACCACACGCGGCCCCGAAAACCGCCACGTGGTCCTCGAACACGTCGCCCAGGGTGGAGTGGTAGGCGACCGCGATCCCCAGGTCCGAAAGCTCCTGGCTGAGCCATCGGCTATTGGTATCGAGCGATTGCCCGCTGACCAGCTCGCTGCCTATCGAGATAATCTCAGCCCGCATGGATGAATTCCATCGTCCGATTCACACCAAGTCATCGTCGCCCCGGCCGTGCAATCCCGTCGTTGACGGCCCACGACCACCGTTTTGATCGCAACCTGCAACCATCCAGGGTAGCACCTCAAATAGTCTCTGGCACCATCCCTCTTCGGTCGGTTAGAATGCTTCGACTCCGCCCGGGTGCTGCGCCCATGCCGGGAAGGACTCCGAAACGCCCCGGGGACGAGTCGAGAGGTCACACTCATGAGAGCCAGTGTGCTGCAACGACCGACTCTGGTACTGAACCGGCACTGGCAGCCGGTTCACGTGGCTCCCGTCGCGCGGGCGCTCGTGATGCTCTGGAACGAGGCCGCTCTGGTCATCGATCCCGATGATTTCCAGCTCTACTCCTGGTCTGACTGGGCCAAGCTCGCACCCCGCGATGGCGAGCCATTCATCCGGACAGTCCGGTTTCACCTGCGAGTTCCCGAGGTGATGGCCCTGACCCGGCATGACCGTGCGCGGCACCAGACGGTCACCTTCAGCCGCCGCAATCTGTTCAAGCGAGACCATTCCACCTGCCAGTATTGCGGATGCCAGCCGGGCACCGAGGAGCTCACGATCGACCACGTGATCCCGCGAGCCCAGGGAGGTCAGACCACGTGGGAAAACTGCGCTCTGGCTTGCGTGCCTTGTAATGCCCGCAAGGCCAATCGGACGCCCGAACAAGCCGGCATGAAGCTCCGCCGGCTTCCCGTGCGGCCATCATGGAAGCCGCTGTACGACGCCGCGGGAGTGCGAATCGCAAGCTGGTCTCGATTCTTGAGCGATGCGTACTGGAACGTGCCGCTCGAGAATGCGCATTAATCCGGCCGTTTAGAAAGCCCCAGAGGGCCGGCATCGTAAACCCAGGGCGTCAGCCCTGTATCCTGCATAACAGCTCAATCCGTCTAGCCCAACGCCAGGGCACAGCGACCAAACCCGAGACTCAGTCTCGGGTTTGGTCGCTGTGCCCTGGCTCATCCCGAAATACGTCTGGCTCGATGTTTGCCTACCAGGGCTTTACGATCCCGCCGCATTCTCGGCTAAGGCCCCGAACCGGATTGAACGGCGCGACGAAAGATTGTCGATTCGAAGTGTACGATTCTCATAGTGTGAGATCGTGGTGACGAGTACGCGAAGCGCCCTGATCAACTGCCGTGCCCTCCGATGAATGGGCGCTATGGGAGCCGAAAATGCGCAGATCGGGTCGACGACGGTTCATCGGGCGCGTGAGTCTCGTCGCGGGATTGACGGCGATCTCGTGTCTGGGGGTTGGCCTCGAGCCGCTCTCGGCCCAGCAAATCCAGAGACGGCTGCCCGGGTTTCAGGCTCCGGCACGCGGTGACCTCGAGACCGCGATGCTGGGCCGGCTCTCAGCGACGGGGCAATACCAGCCGTCGGACCTCCCGCTGCTCGCGCGCCTGACCGTGCTCCAGTCGATCGCAACCCTGGTCAACGTGCAGACCGACCTCTTCTACACGGTCGTCGGCGATCGGCTCGACGCCGAGGTCACCACGCTCTGGAACGCCGCGGAAAACTTTTATGAAATCGTCAGCACCGCACCGCTGGACATGGAAACGCTGGCCACGGCACAAAGGGCGTTCGTCGACCTGGCGGCCGCGCACCAAGATGTCAACTCGACTCTGGGCGCACTACCAGCAATCTCTCCGCGTTCCGCCGACCACTTTCAATCCGTCTCGCGCCTCGTGAGCGCGATCAGCTCTGTGCTGCCCGCGCTGGAATCTGATCTCATCGAGTCTGCCCGACCCATCGCCACTCGCTCGCTGGACCTGGATACGATGCGTGGTCAGGCGCAGCAACTGGCCAACGAGCTCACCGGGTTGATCAATGATGTGACGAAATCGCAGCCTGGCGGACCGAAGCCGGATGCCGGGGTGGTTGCGGAGTTGAACGATTTCCTCAGTCTGGTCCAGGATTTTGGTCGGATCGTCGCCCTCGATCTATCCCCCAGGGAGACCCAGGATTCGTTCCTCGCAGCACGGCGGCGGATGTTGCACGCCGAGGCCAAGATTGCTCGCCTCGCCTGGCCGGCTGCGCTCGAGCGGCAGTGGCGTGCCGTTCGCGGGCGAATGAACGCCATCTCGAACGCGTTTGGCCTGCCGAGGGTCATCGTTCCAGCCCCGGTAGCCCAGGCCTCGGCTCGCCCGGCGGCCGCAGGGAACCGCAGCCTGGTCGCTCACGTCGACCATGCCGTGGCGTGGCTGGACGAGGTCCTGGGCGAGGTGCCCCGTGATCTGAGGCAGACGCCGGCAGGCGCCCGGTTTCTCACGCAGACCGCGCTGATGCGTACGCAGCTCCTCCAGCTCCGCCGCCGTGCGATCGCAAACGAGCCGGCCGACAAGCTCTTGAAGTCACTCGGTGAAATCGAACGAATGAACCAGCAGCTCAGCGTGCGAGCCGACGAACTGGCGCGAGCGAGCCACCCCGGCCTGGCCACGCGATACCGGAACCCCGCCGGTGCGGTTGCCAAGCTCCGTAGCCTCGTTGCCAAAGGCTGACGGCCCAGGGGTGCGCGCAGGGGCCTTGGGCGGGTTAGACGTTTGGTCTTAGTCGGCCGGGAGTTCACGCCGATCCTCCTCGCCCCGCGAAATACTCGCTCATTCCTAGCGGATCGTCGCTGAAGAGCCCGGCGATGCCGAGCTCGGCAAGGTGATCGGCCAGGCTTGCCGGCCCGTGATCGTTGACCGTGTACACCAGGAGCGGGATGCCCCGCTCCGTCAGTCTGGCGATCAGGGCAGTCTCCAGGGATCGTGCGCTGGGGTGACGGCGATAAGCGACCGTCTCCGCGCCGGCGACTTCAACCGAGACATGGACGGTGTCGGCTCCCACGATTTCGGAAGCGTACACGTCGAAGCGGAAGAGCGGCGAGTCGGCCAGGATGCCCAGGCCATACTCTCGCCCGCCAACATTCGCCGCAGCGACGTCACGATGATCGAATGAGGAAACGAGCACTCTCGATGCGGTGCCTGTTGCGGCGATCTCCTTCAATACCGGCTGGACCAGGTCTCTGGGCCGATCGGGAACGGACTTGATCTCCACGTTCACGAGCCAATCGTGCTCTCTCGTGAAAACCAGTGCCTCGGCCAGGGTCGGGATCACCACGCGTCCTGACGAACAATGCTCGACCCATGAAGCGTCGAGACCAAGGAGAGTGCCAAACGCTTTTGCCGACCGCGGTCCCCCGTCGGGACGGACGAACCATGACCCGGCATCCAGAGCGCGAACTTCACCGAAATCAAAGTCGGAAACGCGAAATCCGTCCCGGCCTCGAGGATCGCCGGCAAACCGATCGGCGACGTCGGTTGTCCGCGAGAGTGACTCATCATGAAGGACGATGAGGGCGCCGTCTCGCGTCATCTGGACGTCCAGCTCCCAGGCGTGGGCATGCGCCTGCCAGCCCAGGCGCGCCGCCTCGATGGTGTTCTCGGGGGCCCGGAACGAATCACCCCGATGAGCGACGACCAAGGGACGATCGCCTCGCGAGTCCAGCAGAGCGAGAAACCGGTTGGTCGGTGGGCCACCGGCGTGGGTCCTTGAGCTCATGGGGAGCCTGGTTTCTGGCGATGCGCGGCCGGATTGCGAGATCGGCGGCGCCGTTCGGATAAGATGGAGTCGTCCCGAAGGCGACGAATTCCACGGACCTCATCATAGCGGGCGGCCGCATGCTCCCGAAAGCTGGCAAGAGACCGAGTCTGGCCGCCATACGGCTCGCGCTGGCGGCGATCGTGCTCTTTCCACTGGTCCTCCTTGGCTTGGAGGCCTGGTTCTGGCTCGAGGGTCGTGTGCCGGACCGCGCCTACTGGAGAGGGGCGCTCGGGTTTCTCATCGGCTTCGAAATCGCCTACGTGTCGGCCGCGATCGCTGCGGCCGCCGGCGTGGTCTTGTTCGGGCTGCTCGCTCTTCGCGCCCGGCGAGGCCGCCGCGGCTCGCCCCGGACAGCGCGGGGCCTGCTGTTGTGCGCGTCGATTCTACTGGCAGCGATTCTGGCCGAAGCGACAGCCGCCGCCTGGCAATACCGCGCCCATCGCTTCACCGCCATGCCGGCCGGAGGTCTCCGGCGAGACCAGAGTTCTGGCGGCGAGTCGCGGTTTCGGGTTCCGGAGGCGGACTTTCCGCTTCGGACCGACTTCACCGACGCGCCCGGCGACAATGTGATCGACCTGGTTGTGCTCGGCGAGTCCAGCGCGGAGGGGGTTCCGTTCAGCACCTGGCTGTCGATCGGCAGCATTCTCCAGTGGAAGCTTTCACTGGCAATACCCGGCCGGCCGATCCGGGGCAGGGTACTGGCCCGGTCGGGAGATACGCTCGAATGGCAGCATCGGGAGCTGGCCAATTTGCCGCGGCGCCCCGACATCCTGATCATCTTCTGCGGGCACAACGAGTTCTCGTCGCGGCTGGCGGCCTCGCGCCAGCTCGACTATTACTTCGACGAACGCCTGCCAACCGCCTGGGACATTCTGGTCGATCGGACCCAGCGGCTTTCTCCGCTATGTGGCCTGATCCAGGAGACGGCCGAGAAATGCCGGATCGCCTTGCCTCCCTCGGGCGGCCGCCGCCTGGTGGATGTGCCCATCTACACAACGACGGAATTCACCACCCTCCTGGTCGATTTTCGCCGCCGGCTGGAGCGGATCGTGGCCTATGCCGACCAGGTCGGGGCACTGCCGATCCTCGTTCTGCCGGCCGCGAACGACGCGCGGTTCGAGCCAAATCGTTCCTACCTGCCGGCGAGGACCTTGCGTCCCGAGCGTGAAGCGTTCGAGCGCGAGTTTCTGGCCGCGCAGAAGATGGAAGCCACCGATCTCGACGAAGCCATCGCCCGATACCGGGCGCTCCTGGCGAAGCAGCCCGGGTTTGCCGAGACGTCTTATCGGCTGGCCCGGCTCCTCGAGCAGAAAGGGGCATGGGACGAAGCCTATCGCCACTATATAGCAGCGCGCGACCACGACGGTTACCCGATCCGCTGCCCGTCGGAGTTTCAGGCTGCCTATCGCGACGTCGCCTCGCGTCACAACTGCATCCTGATCGACACCCAGTCTTACTTTCATGCGATCGGCCGTCACGGACTGCTCGACGACGAGCTGTTTCAGGATGGGATGCACCCCTCGCTGCGCGGCGAGCTGCGCTGGCGCAAGCGATTTTGCAAGGGCTCCATACGCGGGGTGCCTTTGGTTGGCCGCGAAATTCTCCCGCACCCGTGATCGATCCGGCCGACTGCGTGGCGCACTGTCGACTGGGCCCGGCTGCGTGGCGGGTGATTTGCCTGTGGTCCATCAAGTTCAACGGTCTGGCCGCGCCGTTGCGCTATGATCGGGTCGAGCGCCTCAGGGAACAGCAGCTCTATGCCGACGCTGCGGATCGGATCGCTGGGGGCGAAGCTCCCGAGTCGCTGGGCCTGGCAAATCTGGGCACTCCGGCACCGATTCCGGCTGTTCCCGCCGCGAGCGGAAAGGCTGCGGGAGAATAGGCCGTGGAGGCGCGGATCGGCAACTCAATCGATGATCGCCAGTCTCAGCAAAGCCCGCATGAGCCTGTACCGTGACGTCTACGGCTCGGCACGCTCGGCAGCGAGGGACTACCGTCCGATGCGGATGAACACCAGGTCACCGAGGATGTTGATGTCGATCTCCGGCGCAGCCCCGAAGCCCAGGTTGGCCTCGACGTACGTATAGTCATCACTCTCCCATCGTCGGGGTACCGCGCCGCCCTCGACCTCCCCATCGGGGTCGTCGTCTTGGAGAGGCTCGAGCACCGCAACCAGGCGATTCAGGACGTCGAGCAAGCTCTCAGCGGCGTTTTCGACTTGGCTCATGGCAGGGTCCTCACCTGGACCTCCGTTCGATGTCGCCACCGTGCGGCGCCGAGCGAACGATCAGGATTCTAAGAGAATCTTGTTCTCGCAACAGAGTTTCTCGCAGTTGGAGCAGGGTCTCGGGGTCGTCCGGAGCGACCGGTGGCCGAAGCGGTAATCAGTACGCGAACTGGGAATTGAAGCCGGTTAATGTCCGAAGTTTCAAAAGATGGCGCTCAGCAGCGCTTCAGCGCGAAACCTCCGAGCCGTCCCTTTCATCTGAATCCATTATTTGGCTTGATCCCGTGGCGAGCCACCAGGGAAAACCCCGGGGTGTATAGGGAAAAGACCGGGGTCCGGGCATCACATTAGCGCAACGATGGCAAGACCGGGAAAGTCCTCCGGAGCCGCAGATTACGGGCTTAGATAGGCGCTTTGGGGGATGATTGCTAGAGGTCGGGACTGATCACCCCCATGCGGATTGCGTACCGTACGAGGCCCGCAATATCGTGGATATCGAGCGCAGCCATCAATTGGCTGCGATGCATTTCCACGGTCTTCAATTTCAGGTCGAGTTTTCGGGCGATCTCCTTGGTCGTATGCCCCTCCGCGATCAATTGCAACACCTCGCGCTGCCGCGGCGTCAGGCGCTCGAACGCGCTGGTCGTCTCGCCGCCGACGCGCTCGAGGTAGCGCCGCGATCACGTGCTTGGAGATCGCCGGGCTGAGGTACGTCTCGCCGCGGGCGACGGTGCGAATGGCCTCCTCGAGTTCCCGCGGGCTGATGTTCTTGAGCAGGTAGCCGGCGGCACCGGAGCGCAGCGCTTGCAGGACGTATTCCTCGTTGCCGTTCATGGAAAGGATGATGGTCCTTGTATTGGGCGAGATCACAGCCAGCCGTGCCGTCGCGTCCAGGCCGTTCAGTTGCGGCATGATGATGTCCATGAGTACGACGTCGGGACGGTGCGTCTTGCAGAGATCCATCGCCTCGCGGCCGTTGCTCGCCTCGGCGATGATCTCGATGCCTTCAAGGGTTTTCATCAGGGCGCTGATCCCCGCGCGGAACAAGGCGTGGTCGTCGGCCAGCAGGACGCGGACGGACTTGCTCATTGCTGGTTTCCTTCCGACGAGTCCTGCGTGGGCGGCGGGTTCGCTACGGGGAGCCAGACGCGGATCTGGGTTCCGTGACCGGGTCGAGAGCGAATCTCGGACCGGCCGCCCAGGAGCTCGACGCGTTCCTGGATTCCCTGCAGGCCGGCGCTCTCACCCCGGCCGGCGCGGCGGCGGGCGGTGTCGAGGTCGAAGCCGGTGCCGTCGTCGCGGATCGCCAGATCGATCTCGGGTTCGCGCTGCCGCAATTCGATCGCCACGTGTCGCGCCTGCGCGTGCCGCACCACGTTGGTCAGTGCCTCCTGCACGACGCGAAAGCAGGCGATGACCAGCTCGGCCGGCAATGGGGCTCCGGATGACTCGGTGGCAAGACGGACGGCGAAGCCGGCCCGCTGGGCCTGCCGGTCCGCGTACCACCGCAAGGTGGCCGCCAGGCCGAGATCATCGAGCATCGAGGGTCGCAAATCGAGCGAGAGGTTGCGTACTTGCTGGGTGGCCCGGTCCACGATCTGGATGCTGTCCTCGATCAGCGACCACGCAGCCGCGTCGCAGACCCGCTTCACGGCGTGCAAGTTCACGCTGATCGCGCTCAAAACCTGCCCGATCTCATCATGCAACTCGCGGGCAAGGTGACGCCGCTCCTCCTCCTGGACTTCGACAATGCGCCGAGAAAGAACCTGCAAGCTAGCCGCCGACTCACGCAGGGCCTTTTCGGCCTGCTTCCGGTCCGTGATGTCCTTCATGAAGCAGTAGTGACCGATCCATTGCCCCGCTTGATCGTGGGCTTTGACCATCACGATCTCCTTCCAGAAGACCGAGCCGTCCTTGCGCACCCCCGGGGCTTCCACCTGCGACCTTCCGCGCATCATCATGCGCTCGTAGGCAGCCTCCACCTTTTGCAGGTCCTCCGGACCGACGGTCAACCGGCAGTCCACCCCGATCAGCTCGTCGATCTGGTAACCCAGCATGCCGGCATAAGCCCGGTTGACCGCCAGATAACGCCCCTCCCTGTCCAGCCGCGCGATGCCTTCCACGGCGTTTTCCAGGGCCGCGTTCAACACCCGCAGCTCGTCTTCGGCACACTGACGCTCTGTGACGTCCTGCGCCAGACAGATCGCCCCGCCGAACGTTGCGTCCGGGTCCAAGAGCGGCGTATTGAACCATTGACACATAATGAGTCGACCGTCTCTCGTGCGGTTCTCGTTGACGTGATTAGCCTGCATGTCGCCGGACTCGATCCGGCGGATGACTTCGAGGAGCTTTTCATCGATCGGTTGGGGAACGATCAGGTCGCGACAGTCCCGCCCCAGGGCTTCCGCTTTGGTATAGCCGAACGTCGCTTGCGCGGCCGGATTCCAATCGGTCACGTGAAGATTCTTGTCCAGGAGAAGATAGGCCAGCGGCAACCGGTCGATTTGCAACCGGAGACGTTCCAGCAGCCGGTCGCGCTCGGCCTGGAGAGCCCGGCTCTCGGTGATGTCGCGCGAGATGCCGAGGACGCCGACAATTTCGCCGTCCGCGCTCCAAAAGGGTGACTTGCTGGTGTGGTAAACTCGGGTAACGCCCGCCGCCGTGGCGGCGTGTTCGTACGTCGTGCTCTCTCCGCTCTGCATCACCCGCCGGTCGATCTTCATGATGCGCTGTGCGGTCTCGGGATCAAACAAGACCGTATCATCGTTGCCGATCGATTCCTCAGCGGCCCTGCCGACAAGTCTCGCGCAGTGCGAGTTCATCAGGAAGTAGCGGCCGTCGAGATCCTTGACGAAGATCCCCTCGGGAACGCCTTCGATCACCGCATGCAGGAGGTGATGGCGATCACGGAGTTCCAGCTCTGCTCGCTTGCGCTCGGTGATGTCCCGGAAGACGCCCAGGTGCAGCCCGGGTAGCATGTCGGCGACCGAGCGATACTCGAACTCCCGGGTGGCTCCGCCCTTGCACAAGAGCGTGTAGTCGCCGCTCAACGATCCGGCCGCGCGGAACTGGTCCAGGAGATCGCGGGTTCGCTCGCGGTCCGGGGCTGGTGTGACATCCCAAACCGTCAATCGCAAGAGCTCCGCACGGCTGTACCCGAGGAGCTGACAGATCGCCGGGTTGCCGTCCACAAAGCGTTCGGCGTCGTCCATGAGCAGGATCCCGTCGAGGGAATTCTCGAAGACGGCCTGGAACCGCCGGCGGTTCTCCTCGATCGCGGCGTCGGCGCGTCTCCGGTCGGTGATGTCCTGGCACGTGCCGAACATGCGGACGGGGTGGTGAGCCTCATCGAGCACCACTTGTGCTCGAGAGAGCACGACCCGCTCGGTTCCGTCCTGGCGCAGCAGCGCGCAGACAACACTCGGAGACTTGATGGTCTCGCAGCATCCGGTCGCCCTCGTTCTGGAGCGTGATCCGGTCGTCCGGGTGGATGTAACTCAAGAAACGCTCGCGCGTCATCTCCACCTCTTGCGGCCTCATGCCGAATATTCGGTAGGTTTCATCACTCCAGATTACCGTTCCGGAAGCGATGTCCCAGCTCCAACTGCCGATGTGTGCGAGCTGCTCGGCTTCGGCCAGGAGCGCCTCGTTCCGTCTCAGCCTCGTCTCGTTCTGCGTACGCTCGGTGACATCATGGGCCATCGCCAGGATGGCGGTCACTTTGCCGTGGGCATTCCGGAGGAGGATGTGGTGCCAGTCGCAGACGATGATGCGGCCGTCTTTGGTGACGTTGTCGCTGGTGCCATGGGCTGTCGTTTCGCCGGAGGCCAGGAGACGGTCGATCTCCCGTGCGTGCTCACGACGGGAGAGTGGAACCAGGAGCAGGTCGTCGCTCTTCCCCACGACCTCTTCGCGGCGATAGCCGAAGATCTTAAGGGCGGCGGGGTTCCAGTCGACGATTTGATGCTGCGGGTCGGAGACGATGCACGCGATCGGCATGCGATCGAACTGCACACTCAGGCGGTCCAGCAACTCGTCTCGCTCGCGCTGGAGCCGTCCCCGGGCGTCCTCGGCCCGCCAGTATTCGAGCGCGATCGCTGCCTGTTTGGCGACGATGCTCAGGAGCAAGCGGTCTTCCTCGCGCGAAAGCCCGCGCGCTGCGAGCCCGCGACCAGCACCCCCTCGCAGGCGTCGCGCCCGATCGGCACGACGACGATCCGCGTCGTCCCACTCCCCAGCGGGTTCGCCACCGTTTGTGTCTCGCTGGTGACAGGGCCGTCCAGCCACGGTGCCAGTGCCTTGCCGAATTCACCCGACTGGTTCTCCGTGCTGGAGTCGTCACGGGAGCGCACCACCTCCAGCACGTTCTCGCCGGCCTGGCCGGATCGCAAGCGGAAGTAGATCAGGTCAACACACATCGTCTTCAGCAGCAGGTCGGCGAGGCCCTCGAAGAACGGAAGCGGGCGCCCGCCGATCCAGTCGGCGGCCGCCGTCGCAACGGCCGCCAGACCTCGCATCGTGTGCAGCGTCTGCGGAGATTCGTCGGTGAGAGGCTCCATCGCTCGCACTCTCCTCAACCAACGTCAGTCCTGGCATTCGGCGACTCGCCCCACGTGGCGGACGCCTGCGTCTCCTTTCTTATATAGTGCGGAATGCCCAGCCGCCACTGGCCGCAGCCGCAGGTTGATCGCCGCCCATTTCTGAGCCGTCGTCGAGCAGACTGCCGCCCGACGCCAGATCAGGCTGCCCTGGTGCGATGGAATTCAACGGGAACTCTCCTGAAATGACCAAATCATGTCGTTACGCGCCTTAAGAGTCGGTTCCAGGTCTTTTTTCGGCACACCCCAGGGTTTTCCCCAGTAGCATACCGCCATGTTAAGCTGCAAGATTGAACGACGCGAGGGCGGTACGCCCGCGTGCGGTGCCGTGGAGGGAAGCGACGTGTGGCCCCACGGCTCGGGATTGTTTTTTGCATCCGAAGGAGGTACATGAGAATGTCCAAACGATCGTTTCTACTGGCCCTGGCTGCAGGATTACTGGTATGCAGCCAGAGCGCCACGGATGCCATGGCGGTCACTGTGCTGGCGAGCGAGGACGAAGGCACGTTCAATTTCACGTTGACGGCCGATGGCAAGGGCAACATTGCCATCGACTATACTGGCGTGATGCTCACCACGATCAACAATGTCCTGATTCCCACCGGTCCGATTGCGATGCAGTTACACGGGACAGGTGGCGAGGACGTCATCGTGACTTCGACGGTTTCGACTCCGCCGCTCACGACGTATACGCTGACAGATACCGTTCCGGGTCAGAAAAGCTTCGGCATCGGCCCCGGCGCGATTGACACGGCGACCATCGAGTATCGCATCACGAGTGGTCAGTCGATTACGCCTTCGTTCCTCAATCTCAGCGGTAGTGTCCAGAGTGTGATCGCACCCCTTCTGGAAACGACGGCGACATCACCGACGATTTACGACTTTTCGCCATTTGCGGCCGGTGGCGCGATGTCGCTGACCTATACCAAGGTCGGCGCTAATTTTGCCGGCGTGATCGCCGACGGCGGCGTGGTCACGGGCACTGGCGGATTCACCGAGCTCGCGGTGCCCGAGCCGACGTCGATGGTCCTCTTGACTGTGGGCCTGTCGTGGTGTTTGGCCCTGCGCCGTTACCTGAAGCGGTCCGCGGCGGCGTGAGGAAAACTCTTCCCCGGCGGTGATCGCGGTGTTGCCCGTGATCAGCCGCCGTTTCGACCCGACCTGCTCGAACGCCGAGGCCCATCCGGGCTGGGGGGCTCCGCCTCGATGAAGCCCTTGACGTTCGAGTTTCGGCGAGAGAGGTATCCCGACCTCTCTCGCCGTTTCTGTCGGACGCCATACAAAACGATCTCGGCCGGATGCCAACTTGGAGCCAAGATGGCCGGGAGTGCTCCGAACGGAACGAGACTTCCCTGTTCGGTTCAACCCGTTTCACACGTGCAACCCGCGCCGTAAGCACGCGAAGGCCATCTCGCGGACCGGGCACCGTACTGCTCGCCGTTGCCGGTCAACAGCCAGTGTGGCTCGACCCCGGTGATGTCGATGAACTGCAAAATGGTCCAGGCCGGGATCGCCACCCCATTCTCGAAGTTCTCCCAGGTCCGGCCGGGTATATCGAGCGCCCGACACAGGGTCGCGAGGCCGTTTTCGCCGAACATTTCCAGGCGGACCTGGCGGATTCGGCGCGGTAGCTGGTCACGATTCCCTTCCATTGATCCGTGTCTCCAACACGTGTGATTTCGTCACAAACGCCGTCGGCATTCGGTGGAGTTCAGACGCGATTTGCCATAATTAAGCGTTCTGATCGATCGCACCACGGGAAAAACCCTGTGACGCCCGGCGGAAAAACCCGGGAACCCGTCGGCGAAACACCACGTTCGACTTCAGGGAAACCCTGGCATCCGGTGTAGGGATTGTGGACCAGAGATCACAGCGAGATCCGTCCCATGCGTTGGGCCGCCCCTCGATTGCGATCAAATCGGGAAGAGCGCTCAGGTTTGGCGACTCGCTTCGGGCTCCCCACATTCCGGCCTACTTGATGAACAGCATCTCCTGGTAAGTGGGCAGTGGCCAGAGGTCATCGGCGACCAGGAGCTCGAGCTGATCTGCGGCGACGCGGACGGCCGCCATGGCGGGAATGATCACGTCGCGCGCGTGCTTGGCGTGGCTGAGGGAATCTCCTTCGGGGTGCTCTTCGATGGCGTCGTCGAGCAGGTCGAGAGAGGTCTGAAGCTGGTCGATGCCGGCGACGAGCTCGCTCAGATGGGCCGACTGCGGCTTGGGAACAACGGCGCCGGCCGCCTTGAGCTTGGCGATCGCGTCAGCGACTTCCGCCTGGTAGCGCAGGGCCGCCGGCAGGATCATCCGCCGGGCGATCTGCAGCGTCAGTTGCGATTCGATGTTGACCGTCTTGCGGTACCCTTCGACAAAGATCTCGAATCGCGAGTGCAGCTCGCGCTCGGTGAACACCCCGTACTTCGAGAACAGCTTGACCGACTTCTGTGGAGATCAGGTCGGGAAAGCTTTCGATCGAAGTCCGGCGGTTGGGGAGCCCGCGGCGCTCGGCCTCGGCATACCAGCTCTCGCTGTAGTTGTCGCCGTTGAAGATGACATCCTTGCTTTGCTTGACGGCGCTCTGAAGGAGCGCCTGGATCTCGGCGTGCAGGTCTTTCCCGGACGAGACCGCTTGCTCGAGCTGGGTCGCAAAATCGTCGAGGCTCTCGGCGACGATCGTGTTGAGAGCGACGATCGGTCCGGCGACCGACTGGCTCGAGCCGACGGCGCGGAATTCAAACTTGTTGCCGGTGAAGGCGAAGGGGCTGGTGCGGTTGCGGTCGCCAGGGTCGCGGGGCAACGTCGGCAGGACGGACCCGCCGATCTTGAGCTCGCCGCCGGCCTTGGCCGTCTTCGCGCCTCCTTTTTCGATTTGCTCGACGATATCCTGAAGCATGTCGCCCAGGAAGATCGAGATGATCGCCGGCGGCGCCTCGTTGGCCCCGAGCCGGTGGTCGTTGTGGGCGTTCGCCACGGACACCCGGAGCAGGTCGCCATGCCGCGCGACGGCCCGGATCACCGCGGTCAAGAACAGCAGGAACTGGGCATTCTGGTGCGGTGTCTCGCCGGGCTTGAGCAGATTGTTGCCGGCGTCGTCGGCCAGCGACCAGTTCAGGTGCTTGCCCGAACCATTCACACCCGCAAACGGCTTCTCGTGCAAGAGAAGCTGCAGGCCGTACCGATCGCCGACCCGTTTCATCGTTTCCATCACCAGCATGTTATGGTCGGTCGCCACGTTGGCGTTCTCGAACGTCACGGCCAGCTCGTACTGGGCCGGCGAGACCTCGTTGTGCCTGGTCTTCACCGGCACCCCCAGCTTGTACAGCTCGGTCTCGGTCTCGAGCATGCAGGCCAGAACGCGCTCCGGGATGGCGCCGAAATAATGGTCTTCCATTTCCTGCCCCTTCGGCGGCTTGGCGCCGAAGAGCGTGCGGCCGGCGTTGATCAGGTCAGGCCGGGCGTAGTAGAAGTTCTTGTCGATCAAGAAGTATTCTTGCTCTGGTCCAGCCGTGCTATGGACCCGGGATGCCTCCGAGCCGAACAGGCGAAGGATGCGGACGGCGTGCTTGGACAGCGCTTCCATGGAGCGGAGTAAAGGGGTCTTCTTGTCGAGCGCTTCACCGGTCCACGAACAGAACGCGGTGGGGATGCACAGCGTCGTGCCGTTGGGATTGTCCAGGATGAACGCGGGGCTGGTCGGGTCCCAGGCGGTGTAGCCTCGCGCCTCGAACGTGGTGCGGATTCCGCCGGAGGGGAAGCTCGACGCGTCGGGCTCGCCGCGGACCAGCTCCTTACCGCTGAACTCGGCGATGGCCGAGCCCCCCTCTGTCGGAACCAAAAACGAGTCGTGCTTCTCGGCAGTGAGCCCCGTCATGGGCTGGAACCAGTGCGTGAAGTGCGTCGCCCCGTGCTCCATCGCCCATTCCCGCATCGTGGCCGCGACGACGTCGGCGATCGACGAGTCGAGCGGGGCTCCCTTCTTGACTGTGTTGCGCAGGGCCTTGTACACATTCTCCGGCAGCCGGGCCTTCATCACCTCGTCGGAAAAGACGTTGATGCCGAATAGTTGGCGAATCGATGCCGCCACCCGCGGCGCGCGCCGGCCATTCGTCGGCCATGAAGTGATCGCGCTGATGGCGGAATCGCGGGCCCGGGAAGGTTGCATGGCGTTTCTCCGTGGAACGATGCTTTCGACCAATTCATTCAGGTGTGGCAACAAGGGGGCTTCATCCAATCGAAAGTGCGTGGGAGAGACGCCGCGATGGATTCGCCGTCGGAAGTGCGCCGGGTTGGAAAGATGCAGCCTCGTGACACTTCGGACAGAAAACTATACCCGGATTGACACACCGGTTCCAGAGCCTGTCCATCCGGGATGAAGCGATCCGACCCGCTCACTTCGCGTCCTTGGGTTTGTCGAGCTTGGCGAGGAACTTCTTGGGATCGGCCTTGAAGTCTTCCTCACAGCCATCACAGCAGAGATAGACGGTTCGCCCCTCGGCGCTCACCTTGATCGGTTTGCCCATCCCGCCCAGTTTGTGGGTGCTCACCGGGCAGACGGCCTGCGCGATTGCGGCATCTTGTTCGGAGGCCGGCAACTTGTTGATTCCGGCAAGCTCCTTGGCCGACAAGTTGGTTGCCTTGGCATCCGGCTTGGCGTTGTCCGAGGTCTTGGGCGCTTCAACCTTGGGGGTGTCGTCGCCCTTCTTGGCCGCGTCGGGTTTGGTCGTGGCGGGCGCAGCCGCGGGTGTCATTTCTTTGGATTCCCCCGCGTCGGGAGCCCGTTTGAGGATTTTGGGCGATGGCGGCTGGCTCTGCTTGGGCGCGGGGGTCGGGTTCGAGACAGGCGGAGGCGGCGACTCGGGCTCGCCCGCGCAGCCCGCGGCCGCCCCCAGGATGAAGATGGTGCCGATTGATCTTCGGATCGCATTCATCGGAGAATTCTCGCGTCGTAAGGGAAATCGATCGGAGTGAACAAGGCGCTCAGGGCGGCGCCACCAGTACGAGCCCAATTCTAACCGCACGGATTCCGGTCCGCCAAGACGGCCGCAGGATGGGATCTGACGAAGCGCAGCTCAGGCCCGAGCCGCGATCAACCCGGCGGCAGGCCGAGCGAGCGTGCCGCGACGGGAGCGCTACCTTCGGGGACGCCCCGGTAGAACCGGCGATTCTCGAGCGCGAAGATCTTGTCGGTGAACGCTTCGCCGGCTTGCGGATCGATCGCCTGGCGCGCCACGATGTTGACCTTCGCATCCATGTCGTCAACATAGGAAACGATCAATGCCTCCAGGGTGAGCGGAGCGACGGGTGATCCGAATTCGCGCTTGCCGTGGTGTGCCAGGATGGCATGCTCCAGGCACAGGAGCAGCTCCTGCGGGAATCCCTCGATCCGGCCCGCGGCCTCGCGGACCATGTCTCGCCCCATCAAGATGTGGCCGACCAGGCTCCCTTCCTTCGTGTATTTCGCCTCGAGGGGATGGTACTCAAGCTCGCGCAGCTTGCCGATGTCGTGCAGGACCGTGGCCGCGACGATCAGGCCGCGATTGAGCGGAGGATCCAGCTCGTCGTAGTAATTGGCATAGTGGTCGGCCAGGAATCCGGCGATCCGCGTCATGCTCCAGACGTGCTCGAGCAAGCCCGCCGTGTACGAGTGATGGAAGTTCTGCGCGGCCGGCATCCGGCTGAACAGCACGACGTTCTGGTCGAGAATGCTCCGGACCAGGGTCTTGAGCGCCGGATGGGTCACGTACCGCTCGATCAAGACGTCGAGCTTCTTGAGCAGATCGGCGGGTGCATACTTGCTGCTGGGAACCAGGTCGAAGAAGTCGTAGCCCTCGCGCGCGTCGTCCTCGGTGGCTGCGCGAGCGCCCAGGATGTCGAGCTGCAAGCCGAAGCGGATGTCATGCCGGGCCAGGACATGGAGACGAAACGCGGTCCCTTCCTTCCACGACTCGGCGTCCTTGTAGAACCGGCTGTCGTGCCACAACGCCGATTCCACGACGGCGCGCCTGTCGCGGAAGACACATTTCACATAAGGATGGTTGGATTTGGTCAAACCTCGCGTTTTCTTGACGAGAGCCGCGTAGCACACGGCCTCCTGGCCGTCGACGAGGTCCGACAGCTTGATCACCACCCCGTTCCCAGCCGCCATCGCTCGCCGCCCTTTCCCGGACCAGTTCTCGATTCCAAAATCGCGCACTCATCCAATTATGACGACGATCGCCTCATGGATACAATGTACAGCCTGACCGATGCGCACGTTCGTCAGACGGTCCTGGACCGCAGGATCGGATCGGGGCCGGCGCTTGGGCGGAACCGATTGTTGTGCCAAGGCGACGGAGGGGTTTTGATGGCGACAACCCGAAACGGCCATGTGACTGCGGCGACGAACCTGGGCATTCTGCCGCCGCCCGCTTCCCTGCGTGAGGCGGTGCGTGGCCCCTGGGATGCGATCGTGGTCGGCGCCGGGCATAACGGCCTGACCTGCGCGGCGTACCTGGCGAAAGCCGGCAAGCGGGTGCTGGTGCTCGAGAGCCGGCGCAGGGTCGGTGGTGCCTGCACCCTCGATCAGGTCTGGCCGGGCTATCGCATCTCGCCGTGCGCCTACCTGGTCGGGCTCTTGCACCCGCTCGTCATCGACGAGCTGGCGATGGCGGACTACGGCTTTCGGTGGCTGCCGGCCACGGCCGGCATGTTCGTGCCGTTCGACGACGGCACCAGCGTGCAGCTCTGGGACGATGACGCCCTCTGCGAACAGGAGATTGTCCGCCTTGCGCCCGGTGACTTGCGCGGCTGGCGGCGCATTCTGTGGCGTGAAGCAGCGGCTGCGCGACCTTCTGCGGCCACTCGGGGAGCGTGATCTCTGGGTTGGCAAGCCACCGTCACGCGATGAGATCGAAACCCGGCTTGGCGTCGACCAGGAGGCTCGCAAGCTGCTGTTCGAGTGGTCGATGGTCGAGTTCGTCGAGCATTATCTGAGCGACGAGCGCCTCCAGGTGGCCTACCTTGGCCAGGGCGTGATCGGCACGTTCGCCAGCCCTCACGATCCCGGAACCGCGTCGATCCACTTTCATCACCAGTCAGGCCGGCTGGGGGGCGTGCCCGGGATGTGGGGCTACGTCCTGGGGGGAATGGGCATGGTCTCGTTCATCCTCTGCGACATCGCTCGCGACCTGGGAGCCGTCGTCTTGACCGGTGTTCCGGTCGCCCGGATCATTCCCGAGGTCGGTGTCGAGCTCGAGGGCGGCGAACGCATCGAAGCGCGTTCTGTCGTGTCCAACGCCGATCCTCGCGTCACGCTCCGACTGCTGGGGGACCACGCCGACCAAGCCTGGCGCGCCCGGGTTCTGGCCATCCCCCAGACGGGCTGCACCGTCAAGCTCAATATCGTGCTCAAGGAACTGCCCAGCTTCACGGCGCGGCCCGGCACGCGGATGCCTCATCACCTGGGCCAGATCAACACGCCTCTTTCCAAGGAGGCGTGGCAGGCGGGCTACGAGGCGGCACGCGCCGGACGCCTGCCCGAGCGGCTCTGGACCGAGCTGTATTTTCACACCGCACACGACCCGAGCGTGGCACCCGACGGCGTCCACACGATGAGCGTTTTCGCCCAGTATGTTCCAGAAACGTTTGCCCAGGGCGACTGGGACAGTCGGCGCGGCGACGTCAAGGATCTGGCGATCGGCTCGATCGCTCGTTACTGCGACAATATTCCCGAAGCCGTGCTCGATGTGCAGGTTCTCGGCCCGCCGGATATCGAGCGCGAGGTCGGCCTGACCGGCGGCCACATCTTCCAGGGGGAGTGCCTGCCCGGTTTCATGTGGGATGAGCGGCTGAAGGCGCGAACGCCAATGCCGGGCGTCTTCCTGTGTGGGGCCTGCACACACCCCGGCGGCAGCGTGATCGCGATCAACGGCCGCAACGCCGCGATGGAGGTTCTCGCGGATTCGTCGTGAGCGAATTGGAAGCCTGTCACACGACCTGTCGAAAATACTCCAGGGCCTGCTCGAGCCCCTGCGCGATCGACTTTTGGCTCCCAGCCGAGCAGGTTCCGCGCCCGGGTGATGTCGGGCTTGCGGCGCTTGGGGTCATCCTGCGGCAGTTCGTTGTAGACGATCTTGCTTCGGGAATCGCCGACCAGCGAGATAATCTCCTCGGCAAGCTGCATCACGGTGATCTCATTGGGATTGCCCAGGTTGACGGGCTCGGAGAAGTCCGTGCTGAGCAGCCGGACGATTCCCTCGACCAGGTCGGATACGTAGCAGAAGCTGCGGGTCTGTTCGCCGCGGCCGTAAATGGTGATCGGTTCGCCCTGAAGGGCCTGCTTCATGAAGTTGGGCAAGACCCGGCCGTCATTGAGCCGCATTCTTGGCCCATACGTGTTGAAAATGCGGACAATCCGCGTTTTCACACCGTGGTAGCGATGGTAAGCCATGGTGATCGCTTCGGCGAACCGCTTGGCTTCATCGTAGCAGCCTCGAGGGCCGATCGGGTTGACGTTTCCCCAGTAATCTTCGGACTGAGGATGAACTTCGGGGTCGCCGTAGACCTCGGAGGTGCTGGCGAGCAGGAACCGGGCGTCCTTGGCCTTGGCCAGGCCCAGGGCGTTGTGGGTGCCGAGCGAGCCCACCTTGAGCGTTGGGATCGGATGTGTCAGGTAGTCGACGGGGCTGGCCGGACTGGCGAAATGGAGCACGTTGTCCACCGGTCCATCGATCTCGATCGGCTCGGAGACATCGTGCTCGATGAAGCGGAACGCAGGCCGCTCCAAGAGGGGGGCCAGGTTACGGCGGCTGCCGGTCAACAGGTTGTCGACGCAGATGACCTGATCGCCGTCGCCCAGGAATCGCTCGCAGAGATGCGAGCCGATGAAACCCGCTCCACCGGTGATGACCGTGATCAAGGATAGCCCTCCTGACTGTGTGGGAAACCCCGAGGTTCGCTTCCATCGGCCTGACGACCGGCCAGACGCCCAAAATACAGTGCAGCCCCGGGGTTGGCAATCGCACCGGCTCTCGACGAACAACCGCAGATTCCGTGCCAGCGTATAGCGGAAGCGCGATCGATGCCTGCTCGCGTCAGAAAGGCTAGAATACCGTTCGCCAGTCGCCAGCCTTTGCCCTGCGGAATTACCGGCCTCGGCGAGTGCGACTCGAATTCGAAGCCGGCCGGCGTGGTTGCGAATCGCGCGCTACCGGTCCGTTGGCTCCTTTCATGCCGAACCGCGATCGCAATGAATAGAGCCACGCGAACAAGCGCCGGTGTCTTGGTGCCGCGGGAGCCGGCACTTCCGCCTCGGGATCCGGGCCCGGCTCGTTGTGGGCAAGCAGCTTGGCGAGGTCGAGCCCGAACGGGCGGAACTCCGCATTGTAGCCGCTTGTCCGCATCTGCAGGACCATGAGCAACCCTGCGACCGAGTTGTGCGTGTGCACGAAGAACAATGTGCCATTCAAGTGCGGACGAGGCTCCTTGCACAGCCAGCGAATGACCTCCATTCCGCAGTCGACCTGATTGACGTCCACGAAATGCTGACCGCCCAGGTCGTGGTCCAGGTGGACCTCGTCCCAGGGTTCCGTCATGCGGTCGAGGCATTCGGCGACCGTTTTGACCCAGACGGCCTCCGGGTTCTCACTCAAGAACGTCTCGGCGCGTCGCGGGTCGTCATCGAGGAACAGGAGACGCCGCGGCGCCGCACGCTTTGGCTCCCTCGAGAACGCGCGCAAAAAGGGCAGGGCGGCCTGGCGCAGACGAGCGATTCTCGTGCGGCCGATTCCACCAGGTTCCGTCGAAGTTGGGACATTCATGACAAACGTCGGCATCGCGCGTCGCGGACCACCCAGGCGACTGACGTCGCTCGATCGGGTCACGCCTCGGCCTCGCGACATTCGTTATCGCGGCGGGACCGCACTTCCGGCAGCGGGTACTCGCCGATGGGCAGGCCGGCCGACGCCACCTCGTGCAGCCGCGAATAGCCCCGTGTGACCCGCCCCTCTTCGGCTTTGACGAACGCCGCGTCCAGGTGTTCCTTCGAAAAAACCCCGTCGACCTCTACGGGTGAGAATCGGTCGTCCACGATGAATTGAGCCAGGATCGGATCGCACCGGATGTGGCGCTCGGGAAACTTGTGCAAGACCTCCCACTCCACTTCGCCCAGGACGTAGCGGAGGTAAAGGTCGGAATCGGTGATCTCCTCGACCTCTTGACCGCACACCGTGCACAGATAGCCTCGCTCGCAGCCGGCCATGGTCAATCGCTCATCGGAAGCGGAAGACTTGATCCATCTTACCTCGCAATGCGGCTTTCAGCATCCCAGCACATCTTCCATCGAATACAATCCGGGCGGTTTACCAGCCAGGAACCGGGCGGCATCCAGAGCGCCGTGCGCAAATCCGTCGCGATTATTGGCGCGGTGAGTCAATTCGAGAGTCTCTCCCGGCAGGGCGAAGACGACGGTGTGCTCGCCCGGACAGTCGGCGATCCGGAGGGCGTGGATGTCGACCGCACTCTGGGAGGTCTCCGGCGTCCCGCCTCGCTCGCTTTTCGCCAGCCCCCGGCCGGCAAACTCGGCCAGCCGCAGGGCGGTGCCGCTGGGCGCGTCTTTCTTGGTGCGGTGATGCCGCTCGACAATGGCGATGTCAGCGGCTGCTCCCAGCGATCGGGCGGCCTCGCTCACCAGCCGCATCAGCAGATTGACCGCCCGGCTCATGTTGGGAGCGATCAGGAGGGGGATTCCCGTGGCCGACGATTCAAGCTGCTGGCGCTCTATCGGGTCCAGGCCGGTCGTGCCGATGACCAGCGGAATCTTTCGCTGGACGCATGCCTCCACAATCCCGAGCGTCGCGTGCGGAAGTGAAAAATCGATGACGACGTTGATGGCCCGATCGGCTGGCAGCGACGAGCTGAGCGGGACCCCCAGGGGCGCGACTCCCGCCAGCCGGCCCGCGTCCTCGCCGAGCTGGGGATGCCCCACCCGCTCCACGCCGGCGGCGAGCAAAAGCGTCGGGTCCAGGGCGATGAGCTGGATCAATCGCGTGCCCATCCGGCCCGTCGCGCCATGGATGCCGATCGAGAGAGTCGCTTGGCCCACGATCAATGGCTCCTTTGTGCTGAATCGGTTTCCGTGTAGAGAGCGATCGTACGAATGATATCGTCCAGGTCGTTCATGACCGAGACCGGGCGATTGGCGAAGCCTGCTCGATGCACGCCGCGCGAGCCCAGCACCTGGTCGAACTGGGCCTGGTCGGCGCTGTGATAGGCCACGGTAGCCGTCGGGTCCTTGAGCTGATGGCCAGTCAAAATGCATACCACCCGGTCTGAGGGTGCGATCACGCCTTCGGCACGGAGCCGCTTGGTCCCAGCAACGCTGGCCGCGCTGGCCGGCTCGCAGCCCAGCCCGCCCGCTCCCACGCTCGCTTTGGCGTCCATGATCTCCTGGTCCGAGACCGTCGTCACCACGCCATTGCAGAATTCCAGCGCCCTCAAGCACTTCTTCAAGTTGACAGGCCGGTTGATCTCGATCGCCGATGCCACGGTTGACGCCTTGACCCGTTCCCGGTCGAGCTGCGCGTAATAGTCGCTCACCGTGTTCATCTCGGGCAGGCCGCTATGCCACCGGAGGTCGCGATGGCCCACCAATTCGGCCAGAGTCTGCGCCCCGCGGCGTTCACGACCGCCAGGCGGGGCACTCGTGCGATCAAGCCCAGGTAATGGAGCTCGATCAGTGCCTTGCCGAATGCACTCGAATTCCCCAGGTTTCCGCCCGGCACGACGATCCAGTCGGGCACCTCCCAGCGCAGCCCCTCGAGCACTCGAAAAATGATCGACTTCTGTCCCTCGAGGCGGAACGGATTGACCGAGTTCATCAGATACATTCCCAGGCGGTCGGCCACCTGCCGCACGCGCTGCATCGCGTCGTCGAAGTCGCCCGTGATCTGGATCGTCAGCGCACCGTGATCGAGCGCCTGGGCCAGCTTCCCGTACGCAATCTTCCCCGATCCGATGAAAATGATCGCCCGGAAGCCGAGGTCCGTCGCCGAGCAATACACCGCCAGCGCGGCTGACGTGTTCCCCGTGCTCGCACATGCCACACGTCGCGCCGAAACCATGCGAGCATGCGTGAATGCAGCCGTCATCCCGTTATCTTTGAAGCTTCCGGATGGGTTCATTCCTTCGTACTGGAGCCAGAGAGCGCCTGGGTCAAGGCCGGTGTACCGCGCGACCTTATCGGCACGTCTCAGCAGGGTTTGGCCCTCGCCGATCGTGACAACCTGGTCGGGAGGGGCGAACGGGAGCAGCTCGCGGAATCGCCAGACGCCGGAGAAGTTGAGCGGATCGAACCGGTCGTTCCATTTGGCGTCGAATTCGCTGAGGCTTTTGGGAACGGGGAGGCGGTCCCACTGGTAGACGACGTCGAGCAAGTCGCCGCAGGATGAGCAGGCAAAACAAGATTGATCGACCGCATAGGTCGCCGAGCAGGCCGGGTTGATGCACTGCTGGAATGCAGCGCCTGCCTTGGCGGGCGATTTCACAAGCGCGGCGGTCGGTTGAGACATGTCTGCCCAGTGCACCGGAGAAACGGATCGCGTAAATGTAGGTCAGGCTTGCCAGCCTGACGAGATCCTGGATCAGGCTTTCCAGCCTGACGCGAGCGCACCCTGACCTCACGCTGGAAAGCCTGACCTACGAGACACTCTAACGGCGACCTCTCTACAACGACAAGCTCGAGCGCCCGCGAGACCTACGGCGCCGGACCAGTCGCGTGCAGAAACAGCGTGGATGATCGTTCAAGTGATGGGAGTCATCGATCTTTGATTTGTCGAATCAAAGATTTAACTCCTTTTGCGGGACGCTTGGCGGCAAGTTATGAAACGCCGGGATTTTTATTGACCTTAGAATTCAATTGAATGAGCGCTCCAAGCGGGCTTGACGCACTGTAGGGATGAATCTATCATAAGCTGTTGCCATCCTCAACAGCCGATGTTGCGGTGGGCGATGCGCCCAAAGCCAGATTGACGGAAATATTAACGAGATTACAACTTGGGGAAAACGATGCCTCCCTCTTCTTCCAAATCGTCTACGTCGCGGTCGTCGAAATCCACAGCGGCTTCGGCGCGGCCGGCGTCCGAGATTCGCCGAGTCGCGGAATTGCTCAAGCAGGTTTCTGACCCGACTCGCCTTCAGGTGCTCATGCTCTTGAGCGAGAAAGAGCGCAACGTCACCGAGTTGTGTTCCGATCTTGGAACCCAGAGCCAGCCGGCGGTGAGCCATCACCTTGCCTTGCTGCGCCATGGCCGACTGATCGAGCCCCGGCGCCGGCAAGCACAATTTCTACGCCTTGACCGACGCCGGCCGCCAACTCGCGCAGGTGGTGTATTCGGTCGTCGGCTGAGGTGAAGGTCGTCCCACACCAGCCCGGCGCACCAGCGAGGTGGATTTGCGGCATTCCTTCGCCGGCGCATCGGCCTGATCAGCCCCCCAGGCAGCTTCGCAGGAATTCCAGGCCCAGAGCGACGTCGCGCAGCCGCTCGGCCTGGTTTCCCACTTCACGCTCGACGATCAACGAGCCAGTGTATCCATTGGCCTTCAAGGCCTGGACAAAGCGGCGGATGTCGACCTGTCCCTGTCCGAGGGGAACTTCCTGGCCCCACTGGCCGCTTTGCGTGGGGCGGTTGGCATCCTTCACGTGCACCGAGCGGATGTCCGGTCCGAGGATCTCCACGGCCTTGATCGGGTCGCCCATGTCATACAGCAGCATGTTGGCCGGGTCAAAATTGACCTTCAGACTGGGCGATTTCAGCTCATCCAGTGTGCGGCGGAGCAACAGGGCGGTCTCCTGGCCGGTTTCAAACGCCAGCGTGACACCCCTGGCCGTGGCGAGGTCGCCCGCCTCGGCCAGGGTCTCGAGCAGCGCATCGCGGCCCGGATCGTTTTCATCCGGCAGAAAACCCGCGTGCAGTGAGAGATCGCTCAGGCCGAGGGCGAGCGTTCGCCCGAGCGCCCACTTGAGCCGTTCGATCCGTTCGCGCCGCAGCGACGGGTCCCCGAAGCCGCCGGTCCGCTTGATCGATTCCGGGCTGGTGTAATCTTCCCCGGGGAACCCCAGCATCGCGCCGGTCATCACGATTCCCGATTGGAGTGCCGCCAGAGGCATGCCTTCGCCTTCATCCCAGCTCGCGTGATGAGGATCGCCGCAGGCAATCTGAACCACATTCACCCCAAGCTGGTCGAGGAAGCCCTTCAGTTCGAGAATGCTCTTGACCTGAAGGCTCCAACTGCAGACCCCCAGCGAATAGGCTGGCAGCGCCGGGTGCGCCGACGGCCCGAGATACTGCGACACGGTCGTCCCCTTTTTCTCGCTTCAGTCCACCAGAAATGCCCAGGGCCCCGAATCGCGCCCGGCACGATCATAGCCGCGCGAGACTTGAGTGGCGAGAAGGCGGGCCCGCTGTCGCTCAGAATCTGATGCCGGAGCGAACGAGACGGAAACTCGGTTCATTCCGCTTGAGGCAGCGCAGCCCGCCCGGGGCGCCCCTCGTCCGTTCACGACGCGGCCACCACGACCGATGAGTCGGATTGCCGGGGCATCTTGTGCGCCGATTGGGCCGATTGCGGCATCGAGATCACACGGTTCCGTCCGTTCGCCTTCGCCTGGTAAAGCGCTTGATCGGCCGCCATGATCGAGGCCATCACGTTCCGTGGCCGTCCGGGAGGGTTGAACGAGATGCCCACGCTGACCGTGAGGTGAATGGCGTCGTCGCCAACGAAGATGCGCCTCTCGGCGAGCTCGCAGCGAATCCGCTCAGCGCGCATGGTGGCCAGGCCGGCCACCGAGACCGGCAGGGCCACGACGAATTCCTCGCCCCCGTACCGTGCCACCAGGTCCTCTGCCCGCGTCGACTCGCGGATCACGCTCGCGACTTCCCGCAAGACCTCGTCACCGGCGACATGACCAAACCGATCGTTGATGCACTTGAAGTGGTCGATGTCGATCATCAAGGCGGCCATGCCGATCCCGTGCACCGCCGAGCGCTCGGCGAGCACTGCGATCTGATTGAGGAAGTAGGCACGATTGTAGAGGCCGGTCAAGGTGTCCCGGACGGTTCGCTCGAACATGTCGCGCTGGAACCGCTCATCGTGCGGGTCGAGCCGCACGAGCTTGAGGATTACAGTGACGCCCAGGCGGATCCGGTCTCCGTCCTGCAACGGCGCCGGCCGGTTCGCCGGGATCCTCTTGCCATTGACGAAGGTGCCGTTGGAGCTGCCTTCGTCGATGATCGAGACGCCGCCGTCGCCATCAATGGTCACCAGGGCATGCCGCCGCGATACGGTGATATCATCGAGCGGGATGGAGCTTTCGGCCGACCGGCCCAGGCTGGTGCCCCCTTGGTCAAGGAGGACCATCGTGCCGGGGATGCCACCATTGACGACGATCATGTACGCCGAAGGAGACTCGCCGGGCTGGTCGTTCAAACCGGTCTGCCCAACCGGAGAAGGGCAGATATGAGTGTTTGCTTTTGCATCCATCGTAGGAGATCGCTCCGGCGAGAGGCGCAGGGCGCGAACACGGCGCGGTCAGAAGGAGTCTAGGTCGCGGTTGCCGGGTGTCAAGCGATCAGCGCTGGCAGAATTGAGAGATCAGCGGCGGTTGGTAGTGGACGTCAAGCTGAGGGGTTTCCAGACGTCGGTGGCCCTGGACCTTGGAGTCCAGGCAGCTTTCGAGCACACCGCTGACCAGGAGCGTCCGCTCGACAGGGTAGGGGGCACGCCCGCTCTCGATCATCTCCTCGACCTTGTGCATGAGGCAGGCCGAGTACGCCACGTTGGGGTTGGGCGGCAGGAGGAACTGGGTCGACAGGATCCGAGAGCTGCCGCGGACCTTTGCGGCGAAGGTGAAATCGGCGACCGCGCCGTCGAGCATCAGGAGCGTCGCGCGGGTTCCATCGGCGTATTCGATGAAATAGGCCGCGGGCCGCTCGACCAGCCTGGGCAGCTCACTGCCGGCCGCGAGGTTTTGAGTCCGGCCGTCGGTCACAGTCAGTCCCTTGATCGTATCGGACCGCGACAGGGCGGCCTCGAGCAATTCGCGGGACCAGCGCCCGTTGTTGCCAGCCTGCCACACGGCCTCGCCGGCCACGAGCTGCACGGCCTTCACTCCCGTTTCACCTCCCTTGCGGCGCTCGACCATAGCCTGGAGTGCTTCAAGTGCATGAAAATCCATCGCGTCAGACCCGCCCACGCCGACGGCCAGGGCGTCTTCGATCACGCTTCCCGTGGGGATGTCGACCGGAGGCAGCCGCCAGGTCACCGGCAGCGACGATCCGGCCAGGAATGGAAACTTCAGCCGCCGGGCGGTCTGCACCATCTCGCTGGCCCTGGCGAAGCTGAACGACAGATGCTTGTCGTTGAAGACCGGCACCGAACGGCCGTCTTCCTCGAAGACCCGGGTCACCTCGCGGAAGAACTCGTAACGCGGATAGAGGATCTGCCCTTTCTGGTTGCGGGGATACTCGCCGTGTTCGCCGATCACGAGCACCCCGTCGACGGCGAGCTTCGGCCCGCCGCACCGCAGCGCCTGGGAAATCGTCGGGTACACCTCGAAACCAAAGCTGTGCGCTCGCTCCGCACTCTGATCGCCCTTCGGCTTCTGGTCCACGTACAGACCGGCCACGTCGATCGCGGGCCGGTGCCACCGGCCCTCCCAGGGATAGCCGACCAGAAAGCGGTCGCCCATGTGCTGGGCGTGCGACAGATAGTGCCACACGGTCGTGACGATCGCGATTCGCTTTCGCGGGAGCGGCTCAAAAGCTCTGGCGGTCCGTGGGTCCGGCTTCGATGCGATCATCGCGTCAGCTCCGCCAGAATGTCGATTCCACGGGCGCGGTATACTTAACCTGGCGCAGGCGCGGGTCTCGATCCGGGCTTGCCCGTTATGCAGCGAATCAATGGCTGATGCCAGGATCCCCGTCGTCATGAGGGTCCTCTCGACGGGGTACGAGGGCTTTCCAGTCTGAAACAGCGTTTCGATGTGATGGACCAGAGGATTGAAGAAGTTGGGAATGGTTTGTCCGGGTGAAATGCCGGCCAGGTACATCTGGGTTGAAACCGGACGCGGCTCGCCTTTCAGCCGGACGGCGACGGTGAAATCGCGGACCAGCCCGGAAAGCATGAGCAACGACGCCCTCGATCCATCGACATATTCGATCCGGTACAGCATGGGGTCGGGGGCCAGGGCGGGCAACTGGCCCAGTTCCGGGTAGGCATTGCCATATCCCGGGCGCGGCGAGGCCAGGGTAAAGCTGCGGCAGAGGCAGGCTTCGACCAGCTCGCGGTCGCAGCCGCCGGCATTCCAGGAACCGCCCGCGAGTGCTTTCCAGACCTGGCCGCCCCGCAGGGCGGTGACCGCGGCGACGCCGGTTTCACCTCCCTTTCGCCGCTCGATCATGCACTGGATCGCTTCCAACCCATGAAAGTCGTAGCTGTCCAGCCCGCCGTAACCGACTCCTACTGCTTCGACGATCTCGGCGCCGAACGGAACGTCGACCGCAGGGATGCGCCACGTGACCGGCAGCGACGACCCGGCCATGAACGGAAAGCCCATGGTTCTGGCCGTCTCGACCATGCTCCGGGCCCATTCCCAGTTCCACGAAAGATGCTTGTCGTTGAAGACCGGAACCGAGCGGCCGCTGCGCCGGAACACGTCAACAATCTGCTGGAAAAAGGGATAGCGGGGATAGAGTCTCTGGCCCTTTTCCGTGACGGGATACCGGCCGTGCTCGCCGATGAGGAGCACTCCGTCAACGGCGAGCCGGTCTCCCCCACGGGTCAGTGCTTGGCCGATCGTCGGATAGATCTTCAACCCAGGGTGGCTCTTCTCCCGATCCCGGCTCAGGTCGCCGCTCGGCGTCTGATCAACATAGAGCGATACGACATCCACCGAGGGGCGATAATGACGGCTCTCCCAGCCGTGGCCGTCCAGGAACCGGTCGACAATCCCCTGCGCGTGCGACGCCTTGTGGTAAACGGTCGTGATCGCAGCGATCGCGGGCCGGCCGCTTGCCTGGCCGGCACCGCCGTGAGCTCTTGCAGTAGCCAGGACAGCCGGCACGGTCGCCAGCAGCTCGCGGCGAGTGAGCGCGACGTCACGTTGAGTCGTCGGGCTGCGGCTCATGACTCGACCATCCGAAGTTGATCAACAAAGTTTGGAATATTGTCTAACATCGGCAGAGTATGACGCGCGGAGGTGGGCAGGTCAACGCTCGTCCTTGGTCGGATTGGACTCGTTCGTGCGGTTGCCGCTGACGGCTCGAGGCGTGTAGGATGGAAAAAGTTAAGATGTCCAGACCCAGCGCCCGGGAGGGCGATCCCATGTCCGTCTCAACGACTCAGGGCAAGCCCACGCCGACCTTCGAGTCCGGCGATGGCAACGGCGCGATCCCGCCGCTGGAGAATGGCGACCGGTTGACCCGGGACGAGTTCATGCGACGTTACGGGGCCATGCCAGAGCTGAAGAAAGCCGAGCTCATCGAAGGAGTCGTTTACGTGCCATCACCGGTTAGACTGGATTATCACGCGGAACCGCACTTGAGTCTCGGTTGTTGGATTGGCGTGTACCTGGCGATGACGCCCGGCGTTCGGGGAGGGGACAACGCCACCGTAAATCTCGACTTAAACAGCACGCCTCAGCCCGATTGCCTCCTCTTTATCCGGCCCGAGCATGGAGGCCACGTCAAGGTAGCCGAGGGTTACGTCGACGGTGCTCCGGACCTGGTCGCCGAAGTCGCCGCCAGCAGTGCGAGCTACGACCTGCACGATAAGCTTCGGGCGTTCGAGCGCAACGGCGTCCGCGAATATCTGGTCTGGCGGGTGCTGGACCGTCAGGTCGACTGGTTCGTGCTCCGCGGGGAACGCTACGAGCTCATCGCCCCGGCGCCCGATGGCAGCTTGCGGAGCACCGTGTTCCCGGGTCTGTGGCTGGACACAGGCGCGCTCGTGCGCGGCGACCTGAACTCGGTTCTGGCAATGGTCCAGGAAGGTCTGAAATCCCCCGAGCACGCCGAGTTTGTCGCGCGATTACAACGAGCCGGGACCGACCAGATGATGACCGCCCGCCGCTGACTTGCCCAACTCGCCCGTCTCCTTTCCAGCCGCTTTCTCCCTCAGCCCAAACTGATCCCCACCCACCCTCTGCGATTGAAAGAGTATCGAAATTCTGTTAAACATTCGGATACGCCGTCGTCCGATGAGACGTCCACGATCGAACGGTCCCGCCCTGATGAGGAGTCGACGCCATGGCGCGACTCTCCCGCCTGGTTCTTCTGGCCTCGCTCACTCTGGTCAATATCGCGCGTGCCGATGACGCTTCCGAGAACTTCTTCGAGTTGAAGATTCGGCCCGTCTTGACCACCACGTGCCTGCCATGCCATGGCGGTAAGAAAACCGAGAGCGGGCTGAAGGTTGACTCGCGCGGCCCTGTTGAGCGGGGGTGACCGCGGGACGGCCATCGCACCGGGAGACCCGGACCACAGCCTGCTGATGCAGGCGATCCGCCGGTCGCGTCAAGACGTGAAGATGCCGCCCAAAGAACGGCTTTCGGCCGCAGTGGTCGCTGACTTCGCAAGCTGGATCGCTGCCGGCGCCGTCTGGCCCGCGGACCGGAAGCAAGCCTCCGCCAGCCAACCTTCGAGCGCGAGCCGGCATTGGGCGTTCGCACGGGTCAAGACCGTCGACCCTCCGAGTGACCGGAGCGGCTGGTCGCGCCAGCCGGTCGACGGCTTTGTGGCCGCCCGCCGGCGGGCGGCTGGGCTCGAGCCGGTGCCCCCGGCCGACAAGCGGACCTTGATCCGCCGCGTCACCTTCGACCTGATTGGCTTACCCCCCACGCCGGCGGAGATCAACGATTTCGTCCGCGACGAGTCTCCCGACGCATTTTCCCGGGTGGTCGATCGCCTGCTGGCTTCGCCTCATTACGGCGAGCGCTGGGGCCGACACTGGATGGACGTCGTCCGCTACGCCGACACAGCCGGCGACAATGCCGATTACCCCGTTCCGGAAGCCGCGAAGTACCGGGATTACATCATCGATTCCTTCAACAAAAACAAGCCCTATGACCAGTTTGTGCGGGAACAGCTCGCCGGCGACGTGCTCCCCGGCCGCGGCGAAAAAAACCACTACGCCGAGCCTTTGATCGCCACCGGGTTCCTCGCCCTAACTCGGCGGTATGCGACCGCGCCGTTTGAGCTCTGGCATCTTTCGCTCGAGGACACGATCGACACCACGGGCCGTGCGCGTAATGGGCCTGACGCTGCGCTGCGCCCGCTGCCACGACCATAAGTTCGACCCGGTCCGCCAGCGCGATTACTACGCGCTTTACGGGATCTTCGCCAGCACGACGTTTCCTTACGCCGGCTCCGAGGAATTTCAGTCCAAAAAGTTCCCACGCATGAACTTCGTTCCGCTCTTGCCTCCGAAGGAGGCTCGGCCGAAGCTCGATAACCTGATGCGGCGGCTGGCGGAGATCGAGCGGCTGTCGAAGTCTCTCGAATCGAAGAAAGATCTAGAATCTCGCAAACAGCTCGCCGCACTCGAGGCCGAGGGCACGCGGCTCAAGCGTCTGTCGCTGCCGGCGGACCTGCCCGGGTCTTACGCGGTGACGGAGGGGAAGCCGGTCGACGTGCCGCTAGAGCGCCGCGGCGACCCGGGAAGCCCCGGCCCTGTCGTGGCCCGGGGCGTTCCTCGGTTCGCGTTCCTGGACGTCGAGCCACCGTCCAGGGTCCCCTCGCAGAGTAGCGGGCGACTCGAGCTCGCCCAGTGGTTGACGCAGCCCGGTCATCCCTTGACGGCACGGGTGATGGTCAACCGGATCTGGCAGCACCACTTCGGCCGCGGGATCGTCGCCACGCCGTCCAATTTCGGGCTCCGTGGTGAACCGCCGACCCACCCCGAATTGCTCGACTGGCTGGCGGCGCGATTCGTATCGAGCGGCTGGTCGATCAAGGCAATCCATCGCGAGATCGTCCTGTCGGAGACATATCAACAAAGCAGCCACCATGTCGCCCCGAGCGCGGCGGCCGATCCCGAGAACCGATGGCTGTGGCGATTTCCGCGGCATCGGCTCGATGGCGAGTCGATCCGCGATGCCATGCTGGCCGTCTCGGGCCGACTGGACCGGCGGCGGGCTGGCCCGCACCCGTTTCCCCCGATTGAAGCCTGGCACTGGACCCAGCACGATCCCTTCAAGGCGGTCTACGCCACGAACCATCGCAGCGTCTACCTGATGACTCAGCGACTGGTGAAGCACCCGTTCCTCGCAATTTTCGACGGCCCCGACACGAACTCCTCGACCGATGTCCGGACGCACTCGACGGTGCCGCTCCAGGCCCTGTATCTCCAGAACAACAAGTTCGTGCACGACCAGGCAGCCGGCCTGGCTGGCCGGCTGCTCGCGGGTCCGGAAGCGGCCGGCGAAGCCGGCCGGATCGAGCGGGCTTACGAGCTGGCCTGGGGGCGGCCTCCTCGACCCGGAGAGACCGACCGCACAACCCGGTTCCTGGCCGACTGCCGGGGCGCGCTTGAGGCGGCAAAGGTCCCGCGCGAGGCTCGCGAGATCGAGGCCTGGACGAGTCTGGCCCAGGTCCTGCTCACGGCAAATGATTTCCTTTACATTGATTGAGACGAGTCGACCATGACGATCGGAAATCGCGCGCGGTTAGGCCGCAGGGAATTCATGAAGGCGTCTGCCCTGGCTGCGGCAGCCTGCGGTGAGGGCTATGGGACGCTCGTGCGAGCGGCCGAGCTGGGTGGCGGCGGCTTGCTCGCTCCCCGGCCGGGCCATCACCCCGCCAGAGCCCATAACCTGATCGTCATCTTCTTGACGGGCGGTTTTTCCCACGTCGACACCTTCGACTACAAGCCGGCTTTGAGTCGCCATCATGGCCAGCCAGTGCCGTCGTTCGGCCTGCGGAGCGATGAGTCGGGCCAGCGTCCGTTACTGGGATCGCCATTTCGATTCCGGCCTCGCGGCGAATCGGGGCTCTGGATCAGCGAGCTGTTCCCGCACCTGGGGGCGCTCGCCGACGAGCTGTGTGTGATCCGATCCCTGCACACCGACATCGTCGAGCATTTTCAGGCGGTTCTGGCGATGCACACCGGCTCGGCGACGGTTCCCATGCCGGGCCTGGGTGCCTGGCTCAGCTTTGGCCTGGGCACGTTCAACCAGGCCCTGCCGTCGTATGTCGTCCTGTGCGAGCACTTGACGTACGCCGGCACCCAGGTCTGGGACAGCAGCTTCCTGCCGCCGATTCATCAGGGAGTGCGGATCGTGCCGGGCCCCCAGCCCATCCCGGACCTTGCCCCGCAGCCCAGGCCTGTGACCTTGCGGGAGCTCGAGCGGATCATGCTCCGCCAGGTCAACCTCGAGCACGCCGCCTTGCGCCCGGACGACGCCGACCTGCGCGCCCGCATTGCGTCGTTCGAGGTGGCGCGCGGGATGATGCGCGAGGCCCCCGAAGCGCTCGACCTGAACCGAGAGACCGGCGCGACTCGCGCCTCCTATGGGATTCCGGACGGAGACACGACGTCGTTTGGTAGTCAATGTCTGATGGCTCGCCGGCTGATCGAGCGAGGCGTGCGCGTGGTCGAACTGATCGACACCGGTTCGAATAACAACTGGGACGCCCATGGAAATATGCAAGACCACCGCCCCAAGGCGCTGCGGGTCGACCGCGCGATCGCGGCCTTGCTCAAGGACCTGAAGGCCCGCGGCCTCTTGAGTTCGACCCTGGTCGCCATCTGCACCGAATTCGGCCGCACGCCCTGGACCGACACGTCAGAGTCCAAGGGCCGCAATCACTACGCCAAGGCATTCACAGCGCTCCTGGCGGGAGCAGGGGTGAAGGGAGGTACGACCTACGGCGAGACCGACGAATTCGGGATCAACATTGTCAAAGACCCCGTCCACGTCCACGACTACCACGCGACGATTCTGCATCTCATGGGCATCGATCACACTCGGCTGGTCTATCGATACGCCGGCCGCGACTTTCGCCTGACCGACGTCGACGGCAACGTGATCGCACCGATCTTGAGCTGAGCCGCCGAAAGAGAAGGCCGAAGGACCAACATCCACCGACGAAGGTGCCTTCCGTCTTTGCCCTTCAAGCCGGATCGGCCACAATGGGGTCGCGTCCCCTGGTTCGTTTTTTCAGCGACGGGACGCACGGAGATGTCCGGGCCTCTTCGTACGTCAGGCTTGCCGGCCTGACGTTTTTGTCGTAGGTCAGGCTTTCCAGCCTGACGTTCTTGTCGTAGGTCAGGCTTTCCAGCCTGACGTTCTTGTGGGTTGTCGTTCATTTTCTTGGTCGACCCATGCGTGTTTTGATCGTTGACGACGAACCGAATATCCGATCGAGTCTCAAGGTTGCGCTCGAGTCGATGAAGCACACCGTTCAAAGCGCGGGAAGCCTCGACGAGGCGGTTGCGTGCCTGGACCGCGCGGAATTCGACCTGGCCCTTGTTGACCTGCGTCTGGGCAAGGAGTCGGGGTTCCACCTGCTGGACGCGATCGCGTCCCGATCAAGTCGGCTGCCGGTGGTGATCGTCACGGCGTATTCCAGCATCGAGACCGCCGTTGACGCGATGCGGCGCGGCGCGTTCGATTACTTACCGAAGCCGTTCACGCCGGCACAGATCCGTGCCGTGCTCGAGCGCCGGGCGCGTGCAGTCGCTGCGAAACCAGGTCGCGGGCCTGCGTGACCAGATCGATTGCGATGTGCCCGAGGTGTCGTTTGACTCAAGCGATCCTCGCTTACGGCTCGTGCTCGACCAGGGCCGCCAGGTGGCGGAAACCGATGCAGTGGTCTTGATTCGCGGCGAGAGCGGTACGGGGAAGGGGGTCTTTGCCCGCGCGCTCCACGGCTGGAGCCGGCGTGCGGCGGCGCAATTCGTGACGGTCAGTTGCCCGAGCTTGAATGCCGACCTGCTGGAGAGTGCACTATTCGGGCACGCCCGAGGCTCGTTCACGGGCGCTGTCGCCGACACCGAGGGCAAGGTCGCCGCGGCCGAGGGAGGCAGCTTGTTTCTCGACGAGATCGGCGACCTTCCGCTCCTGTTGCAACCCAAGTTGCTCCGCTTTCTGCAAGAGCGGCGGTACGAGCGGGTCGGTGAGTCCCGCACCCGCACGGCCGATGTCCGTCTGATTGCGGCCTCGAACCACGACCTGGAAAGGGCGGCGGCCGCCGGTGCTTTTCGCGAGGATTTGCTGTTTCGCTTGAACGTCGTCGAGTTGACGCTCCCTCCACTGCGAGAGCGTTCGGGCCGGCTCGAGCTCGCCGAGCATCTGCTCAAATTCTTCTCGGGACAGCTCGGCAAGAAGATCGAGGGATTCTCGCCCGAAGCCCGTGAAGCACTGCTCAGGTATCCCTGGCCCGGCAACCTCCGCGAGCTGCGAAACGCGATCGAGCGGGCGGTGATTTTCGCGAGTGGTCCTTTGATCGCGGTCACCAACCTGCCGGAGAGGATCGCCCAGTCCGCCGGCGGCTCGGGTCCGAAACCGCGGTCGGGTGTCGCGGTCGGGCTTCCGGTCAGCCTGGAACAGATCGAGACCGAGCACATCCGGCTCATCCTCGAGCGCTCTCCCACTCTCGACGATGCCGCGCGCGTGCTGGGCATCGACCCCAGCACGCTCTATCGCAAGCGCAAGCAGCTTGGCCTTTGAAAAGCGAAAAGCGGGACAGGTCCGATATTGGCAAGATGGGATGTTTGGTGATCCGTGCCAGACCGCCATTTTGCTCCTCCGCGGGGATCATGGTCAGCACGGGCCGCGTCGCGGAGTCCGTCTCGTCTCACCGCGACCGCGCGACCCAGAAATACCCCCAAAGTTCGACGGTCTGGCCGTCCTCGAGGGACGCTTCGACGCGGTAGCTCACGGGTGTCGGGTGAGCGAAAGCTCCCAGCGGCAGCGACGCCGGTGCCGGGCCGGCGGCGCCGGCTGGGAATTCCTGCCACGGTCCCCGCAGATCCGTTTGCACCTGGATCTTGATCGCTCGCAGCGTTGACCCCTCCGGCCAGGTGAACTCGAGCTGCACCGGCTCCTTCGGCTTGGGCACGAGCGGCTTCGGCAGCGCCGTGAAAACCGTGAATAGGTCTTTCGTCAGCGCTTTGCCGGGCACCCGCCTCCGCTTCGATCCATTCTCATCGGGCCAGCCCAGGGCCCGCTTCTGCGCCGGATTGACCCACGTCTGGTTGATCCAGAACTTGTACTGGGCGATGCCCATCACGGAATCATCCATTGGCTCGGGGTGCGGCAGGCCGATGGGATGTCCGACGGCCTCGTGGTAGAAGGCACTGTCCGATCCACTGTAAGGGACGCGCCAGCCGTCGGCGCTCGTGAGACCCATGCCAAGCCCTTCATCCGCCGAGTACGTCGCCCGGGCGCCGCCCGCCTGCGCACCGGGAAAGTGCCTTCCTTCGGCATCAACACTGCCATCGAATGCCGGCATTCCATCGACGAGTGTGATCCGCCGGAAATCGTCCATCTCGCGCCAGTTGATCTCACTCACGACGTGAAGGATGGGGAACCCGTCCCGTTTCCCGGGCCACGCCAGTGCCGACCGCGCGATCCGTGTCGAGTTATCGAACGTCTCGTCGGGGCTCTTGCCCCGGATCTTCTGCGTGGTCTCTTCCACGTTCAAGGGCTCGGGGTGGACGTGGACTCGAAGCGTCGATCTCCCGCCCGACTCGCGGTTGTGAAACAACACGATGCGCTTGGCGAAGTAGTCGACCCGTTCGCGCCAGTCGACCAGTGGTCTTCGATCCTGCGGTACGAGGTAAGCGATTGTCAGGTCGATCGTCCCGATGTCGTATCTCCCGTCAAAGGTGTGCGGCCTGTCACCGCTTTCCGTCCGCGGTCGCGCCTGGACGAAAACAATCGCGCTACCCTTTGCCCCATAACACGGCGACGTCCCTCGCGACGTAGGGGCGAACAAGCGTTCGGGCTTTCGCTCAGGCGCTTCGGCCGAAAGCCGGACCATCCATTCATCCTGACCGACGATGCCGTTGCAGATGAGGCTCTTGCCGTCAGGCGACCAGTCCGGCTGGTACCAGCCTGTGCCGATGGGCACAGCGCGCCCCGTCCCGAGATCGACAACCTGGATCTCGATGCGCTCCGCGATCGGCGTTCGTGTAACAGCACGCGATTTTCTTTCCATCCGGCGACCAGCTCGGGCAGTCCCCCTCGCAGATCTTCCGGGGCTCCGATCCGTCAATCTTCGCAACGTAGACCTGCGCATTGGCTCGCGCACCACCCCCGGTGCCTCCATTGGAGTATGCGATCCACTGACCGTCGGGCGACCAGTCCGGCCAGCGCCCCGGTCCGATCCGGCGCTCGCCTTTGCCGTCGCGGTCGATCACAAAGACGCCCAGCTCCTTGTCCTGGTCATCCTGGCCCTCGCGCATGAAGAGAAGCCGCTTGCCGTCGGGCGACCATCGGGGGGTCGTCCCCTGCGCCAGCCTCAAGAGTCCCGTCCCGTCTTGCCGCACGACCCAGCACTCCGGGGGAGTGACCATCTCCTGCGTGACGATCTTGAAAGCGTCGAAGGCCGCGAATTCGCCATCCTTCGAGCAGGACGGAGAACCGACATGGTCATACGCCCGCATCTTGACGATATCGCGGCCTGCACCACCACCGGTCAGCGACTGGAGCCGGAGGGTGTTGGGCCGGACCGGGGACGCCGGCTCCTGGGCATCGGCCATCGTGGGACCGGCTGACAGGAGAACAACGACAAGAGCGCCGATCCGGCTCAGGCACCGATACCGGCAAGGCTCGACAAGAGCCGGTTTTGTGCAGAGCCTCATTTCGCACATGCGTGATCCCTCGCTGGTTGATTGACCGAGTGTCAATCGTACTCGAAACCCGCGATGGATGAAGACCACCAAATTGTATCAACCACGGAAGGAACTGATGTTCACGGAAGAATCGAGTGCAGCATCAACCGGATCGGGGCGGGATGCGAATACGGCAAGGAACGACTCAGGGACGAAATGAAGTGTTTCGCTTGATCAGACGGCGATCCTTCGCCGAGCGAAGGATGACAAAAAGAACACCGCCGGATCCAGGTCTTGATGATTCGAAACACCGTCGTTCGTTCTGGACATTCGCCCATTCATTTAACGATCTCGGGCGATGAGATCATCGGAAAAGCCCCTGGCTTCGAGGCGGTGGCATCCGTTCCACCGCCGTCACCTGGGCTCCGGCATTCCGTCTTCCTCCATATCAGCAAGATCCAAATCAGAGCGAAACCGGACGCGCTTTTTGTAATGAACCAGCGCCGCCCGCGAAATTCAAGAAGACCAGCGACCGATGCCGAGAAAAGCAAAGTCATCGACGACCGATGAAAGCGATGTTTTGCTTGAGTAGGTGCGATGCTTTGATGAAGACGGACGGAGTCCGTCTTCGGGGTGTTTCGATGTCGGCACTCAGGAATCCGCAGTGCCCTTCGTGACAACGAATCGAGGCAATCCATGGCGGTGCAGAACCACGCCAGCGCGGTTCCCAGCGAACTGTTCGACGTCATCGATGCGATGATCCGCACGGTCTCGGCCCAGGCTACGAAGGTGAAGATCGCTCCGGAAACGCTGCTGATCGACGATCTCGCGCTGGACTCGCTGGACCTTGTCCGAGTGATAAGCCTGTTGGAAGACCGCTTTCATGTCGCGGTCGATCTTGATGAGATCCCCAAAATCAGGCGGGTTCTTGATCTGGCCCTGACCGTGACGGGTCAGTCTGTGCCGGCTGCCTGATTCCCGGCGCGACCCCAAGGTGCCGCGTGGCGTCAGGCGTACGCAGCAGTCGAGACACGGAAGTCGTCCTCCAATCTAGGAAGTGTGATGGAGCACCCACTGGAAACCGGGCGCCGGATCGCCCCGCCACATCGTGTCTTCACGAGAGATCACGGCGTTCGCTCGGGACGCGCCGGTCCGCCCGGTCAGGCAGAACTGCTTTCGTTGTACCGGTGGATGACGATCTCCCGGACCGCCGACGAGGTTGTGGCGAATCTCGTCGCGCGTGGCGAGGCGTTCTTCTACCTGGCCTCCTCCGGACACGAGGGTAACGCTGTCTTCGGGCTCCTCATCGATGACGACGATTGGCTGCACCTCCATTATCGCTCGAAGGCCCTGCTGCTGGCGCGCGGGTTGCCAATCGATGCGTTCTTTCACAACTTGTTTTGCACTTCCCGATCACAATCCGCGGGGAGGCAGATGCCCCCGCTTGCGAGCGACCCCGCGCGGAAGGTCTTGAGCCAGAACGTTCCGGTAGGTAGTCACGTGCTTCAAGCCGTGGGTATCGCGGCCGAGCTGAGGCGACGCGCGCCGACTTCGAGGTCGCTGGTGTTGTGCAGCATGGGTGAAGGGGCCACGCAACAGGGCGAAGTCCTGGAGGCCCTCAGTGAGGCGGCCCGCTCCGAGCTGCCGCTTCTTCTGGTGGTGGAGGATAACGGCTTCGCCATCTCGACCCGCACCGCGGGCAAGACCCCATTCTCGGCGCGGACCGGACGCTTGGCGGCCGATGATTTCTGGGGACTGCCCGTCCACCGCATCGACGGCAGGGACCCGGTGAGCTGCCTGGAGCCCTTGGCCCGGATCGTGACCTCGATTCGCGCCGGAGGGCCTTCGGAGCTGGTCATTCTCGAAGTCGAGCGGCTCGCTAGTCATTCCAACTCCGACGATGAGCGGGTCTATCGCCCCGCCGCCGAGCTCGAACGGGTACGACGCCACGGCGACCCGATTCGACGTCTGGGTGAGTACCTGCTGGCGCAGGGGATCGCCGCGAGCCAGCTCAAGCAGATTTCCGCCACGGCGAATCGCGACGTGGCGGCTGCGATCGAGCGCGCCCGGCAGGCGGAAGCTCCTCCGGTCGCCATCGCCGCGCGGGCGGAGTGGAGCTTCCACGAGCACGAGAACCTGCCGGATCACGGCCGGCCCGCCCAGACGATGCTCGAAGCGATGCGCGCTGTCCTGCGACATCGCCTGGAGACCGACCCCCGCGTGACTCTCTTCGGTGAGGACATCGAGGACCCCAAGGGGGACGTCTTCGGGGTCACCCGCGGGCTGTCGACGGACTATCCGGGCCGGGTGATCAACTCGCCGCTCGCCGAGTCACTGATCGTGGGCATGTCGATCGGGCGGGCTCTGGCCGGCGGCCGGCCCGTCGCCTTCATCCAGTTTGCCGACTTCTTGCCCCTCGCCTTCAACCAGATCCACTCCGAGCTGGGGAGCCTCTTCTGGCGGACCGCGGGGGGGTGGAACGCCCCGGTCATCATCATGGCCGCCTGCGGAGGCTATCGCCCGGGGCTGGGACCGTTCCATTCCCAGACACTCGAGTCGGTCTTCACTCATGTCCCGGGCATCGACGTCGTGATGCCGTCGTCGGCCGCCGACGCCGCCGGACTGCTCCAATCGGCATTCGAATCACCGCGCCCGACGCTGTTCCTCTATCCCAAGACTTGCCTGAACGATCCCGACCGCGCCGTCCCGCTGGACGTCATCAGGCACCGAACCCAAATCGGCCGCGCCCGGCGAACGCGCTCGGGGGACGACCTGACCCTCGTGACCTGGGGGTCGACCGTGCCCCTCTGCGAACATGCCGCCGATGTCCTGATCCAGGCCGGGATCGGCGTCGACCTCATCGACCTGCGCTCGCTATCACCCTGGGACAACACCACGGTGCGCGAGTCGGTCCGCCGGACCGGCCGGCTCCTCGTGGTCCACGAGGACAACCTCACCTGCGGGTTCGGGGCCGAGGTGGTCGCCGATGTGGCCGAGGCGATCGACCGCCCGATCAAGGCTCGCCGCGTGACCCGGCCGGACACATACGTTCCCTTCGATTTTGCGAATCAGCTTGATACGCTTCCGTCGTTCCAGCGGATTCTTACCGTCGCGGCCGAGATGCTCGACCTCGCTCTGGAGTGGCCGCGAAATGAGGTCCAGGCCGCCGCATCGCTGGTTGTCGAAGCGATCGGCAGCAGCCCGGCCGACCAGACGATCCAGGTCGTCGAGTGGAAGGTGCGCCCGGGCGATCAGGTGCGTCCCGGGGACTTGCTGGCCGAGCTCGAGGCCGACAAGGCGATCTACCCCCTCACTGCATCGGTTTTGGCGCAAGTCGAGGAACTGCTCATCGCCGAAGGGGAACCCGTCCGGCCCGGTGCGCCGATATTGAGACTTCGCCTCGACCAGCCCGCCGTGCATCATCGCCGCGCGATCCGTCAGGACCTCCGCGCCCCCGGCGTGTCGCGAAAAAAGCGCCGGCGCGTGTGGCCCGCGCCGGGCTCGAGGCCGGGATCGTGTACCTCACGGGGCTCGCGTCCGTTGTCGGGTCTCGGACGGTGGCCAACGAAGAGCTGGCCGGTTCGTTTCTCAATCGATCGAGCGAGGACATCTCGAAGCGGACGGGCATCTACTCAAGGCGGTGGCTGGCCGATGACCAGACCATTCTCGACGCGGCCGCGGCCGCGGTCCGGGACGTGCTCCACGCGGGCGGGCACGCGATTACCGACATCTCCGCGATCATTTGCAGCACGAGCACGCCCCCCACCTTGACGCCCTCACTGGCGTGCCTGATCCTCCATCAGCTCGGCGAGGCAGGTGCGCCGGCCCAGGTACCCGCCTTCGACGTGGCGGCGGCCTGCACGGGTTACCTCTACGCGCTGGCGATCGCCCATGACATGATCTGCGTCAACCCTGACGCGCGCATTCTCGTCGTCACGGCCGAAGGCATGTCGCGGGTCGTGGACCCCGGGGATTTCGACACTGCAATCATCTTCGGCGATGCCGCCACGGCGACGATCATCGCCGGCGCAGGGTATTGCGACCGGGCCCTGGCCCGGCTGCACCGGCCCTTTCTCTCGGCCAAGGGAGAAGCCGGAAAGGTGATCCGCGTCCCTGGTCCAGGTGGCGGCCACTTCGCCATGAACGGCCTGCGCGTGTACGCCGAAGCCGTCCGGCACATGACCGGCATGTTGCAAACGGCCTGCGCATCTCGCGGCCTGACGCCGCGGGACTTGAGCCTGGTCGTTCCCCACCAGGCCAACGCCAAGATCATGGAAGACGTCCGCCTGCGGCTAGGCGTCGACCCGGAGCAGGTTGCCAGCACCGTCGCCTGGACGGGCAACACGTCCTCATCGAGCATTCCCCTCTGTCTGGCCGATCTGCACCGCCGCGGCGCCTGGCCCTCGGGGACAATCGGACTGACCGCCTTCGGCGGCGGCTATACCTTCGGCGCGGCGATCCTGGAAACGCCGCCGCGCCGCGGCTGAACGATAAAGCGGCACTTCAGCCGCGCACTTCGTGTCCTGGCTGCGTTCCACAGGAGTGCCAAAGACAAGGGCCGCGATATCGAGCATCCTCGATTCTGAAGTGGACGTCGGACCACGGGCAGTCGTGGCGTGTGCTCGGCCGGTTGCCCAATTGCAAATCGCGTTACCCCGCCATTCAATCAGTTAACGAGTGATATCGTCCGCGTGGGCGCTTGCTCGGACAGACGAGGCCTGTGCCGTCGCCCTCAAGCTCTGGAATCATTGGTTTGCCGCACTTCGGTCCCTCACCGGTGAGGACCCCGTTTCCCCGTCGGAGCGCGGCCGGATTGACGCGATGGCCGAAGCGTGGATCACGTGGTGCAAAGAGCGCGGATACCTGTGATGGATTACCTGGAAAACTCGTATCCCGGCCTCCGTGACTCGGAAGCGGTCAATCGGGGTCGCCCGGCTCCGCTCACGCTCGAGGCGGAAGGTAATCGGCGAGAATGAGCACCCTGATCTCCCCGATCTTGCGAAGGCCTTCATCGTTGGTGATGAAGCAATCGGCCCGGTGGATGATGCCCGATGCGACGTGAATCGCGTCGAGCATCTTCACACCGTATTTCGCGCGGAGAGATGCAGCCCTTTCAATCACATCCCGGCTCACTTGCCAGACGGTGAGGTCAGGACCGGAAGCGATGAGCTGTCGATAGCGGTCGGCGAGGTCGATCCGACCCCGCGCGAGCGGCTGCACCAGCAACTCTCCCAGCACGAGTTGGCTACAAGATGCGCGAATCTGTCCAGTCCCGAATCCTTCGCGGAAAAGACTGTCCGTCACCGGACCGAAGACGGGACTCGCCTCGAACTCGTAGATCCAGACGACTGTGTCCAGAGCGACCAGCGACCCAGGCGGGACCGCGTCGACGATGGTCATGACCCGGGTTCTCGGTCCGCGCGGAGCTCGTCAAGGTATCGTTGCCCATCGATCCCTTGCCAAACTTCCGCTCCAAGCCCGGACAATTGGCCCCAATCGATCCGTCCCTGCCTTGGGATGGTCTGACATGGTTGGATCGTGAGCACGACCTCGACAGGCCCCGGTGTGAGGAGACATGGCACTTCGAGCTTCAGAATGCCTTCGGCGGATACTTCGGCTTGCACAGTCATCGTCGTCATTTTCGTCGTCCTCCATCTAATCGATCATAGCGAGTAACGATCCATGCGGCTACTCCGACCAGCCGCGCTGAGGAGCGCCCGCGCCGCGGGCGGTTTGGCATCGATTGGACCGTAATGGATCTTCAAGGATGACTCCCTCGTCCATCCTGGCGGCCAGAAGTGCGAGGGTAGGGTGGGCGGCCGCATTTCAGAGGATGGCGCGCCGCGGTGACGATGCTTTACGCGACGGCGCACCGGCGAGACTATCGACGCGGGATGAGGCCGACCGGGAATGGCGATAAACCGCATGGCCACCCATGACGAGGCAGCGCAGTCTGACCGACCCAATCGCCGCGATGATGACGTTGAGCCGTTGTGCGGGAATTAATCAATGGCCTCCTTCCCCGCGCGCTGACTCAGTTCTTCGACACGACGTTCGCGGCCAGACTTTGAAGCACGGCCAGGCTATCTTCAGGGAACGCCTTGGCCTCCGCGCTCCAGAAATTCACGTTGCTCGGCAGGCCTTGAACGGAAACGGGCACATGGACGCTCGATTTGAGCGCCGCCGTGATCATTTTTATCTGTGGCCCCGAACCCAGTGCATTCAAGTCCGGCAATGAAACGGCGCGATTGAGCAGGGCGAACCCGGTCATCGGCACCATCCGGGCCGGCGCCTTGAACCCGGTCTCTGCAAAGTGGGCAACCTTCTTGCCCGGGTAGGCGGACCGCTGCACGACGTAGTTGCCGTCTTGCACGCTGGTCACGCAGACGCGATCGATCTGCGGGAGTTTGTCGTGCGCGGCCCTGGCAAACGCATCGAAGGCCGTTTGGGAATCGAGTGCGGCGTGCGCCAGCCTGACCAGATTGGGGTCCAGCGCCGGCGGGGTCTTGGTTGCAGGCCGTTCGGGCGTGGGCACCGGGTGCTTGATCCGGTCTTCCCCCACCAGAACGCGGTCGTAATAACCGATCATCATCTCTTCCCAGGTCTGGTCACCCCAGCGCACGGTCTCTTTGGGATCGGGGTTGGCCAGATTGGACGACGAGTTGTTGTACCTGGCCTCGCCCCGCAGCGTCGTCCCCTTCGGCAAGAGCTTGGGCTCGGTCAAAACGTAAGTGTTCTGCCAGTTGAAATCATATTGCGGCACGTTCAGCAGCACTTCTTTCTTGCCATCGGGGTAGATAGCTTCGTACTTGAAGCCGATGCCGCGGACGTGAGTGTGCGGCATCCACGTCAACACTTCCTCGTCCTCTTCCAGCACGCGCTCAGCCTCGACCTTAAAATTCGGATCGCCGGGGGGAATCTCGAAGCGGCCGTTGACCACCATATCGGTCACAACTTCCTTTCGGACGGTCTTGGGATCGGCGAAGACGAGCCCGATCGAGCACTGATCGATTTGTGGGGCGCCGGTTGCGGTGTAGTGGATTTGAATCACCAGTCTCGAGCCCGCGGGGACGCGCTTGGCCATTCCTTCGGGGAGCCACAGCGGCCGGGCGCCGGGCACGGTCGCGGCCAGCCACCTGCTGATGAAGCCGCCGTCGTCGGGTCCTCGACCGCGCCGGCCGCCGCCGGGTCGGTTCCCGCCTTGTCGCGCGCCGCCGCCCCGGTTGCCGGCCCCCTTCTGGGGCGTCATGGCGGCGGGATTGAGAACCAGGGGCTCGCTCGGCGGTTGCGCGAAGACGAGCGCGTGATGGACGACGGCTCGACAGCTCGGTTTCACCTCGGCCGCCTGGATCCACTTGTCTTCCGTGAAGCCGGTGTCGACGACAAAAAACTGGTAATCGATCGTCCCGGTTGCCTTCACGTGATAGGGCTTGGCAATCGTGAACACAACGTCCGGCTTCGGAATGCGCCAGCCCTCAGCAAAAGTGGGCGGCGCGGGCAAATCCTTGGGATCGCCTTCGGGCGTGCCGGCTTGAACCCAGTCGGCGATCGTCTTCTTCTCCTCGGCGGTAAGGCGGCTGTCGTTGGCAAAATGGCCATACTTCGGATCGGCGTGCCAGGGGGGCATGCGCCCTGGCGCACGACCTCATCGATGGTGTCGGCCCAGCCAATCGCTTGCTCGCACGAGGTCAGCGAGAACGGGCCGATTTCCCCGGGCCGGTGGCACTCGACGCAATGCTTGTTCAGAATCCGGGCGACATCCTTCGCGAAGGTCACCGTTCCCGTGGCGGCCGGCTTGTGTACGCGACCGATGAAACAGCCCACTGCCGGTGTCGTCGGCTTGCTGATCGGTTTTCCCGCCAGCAATTCATCGAGTGCCGCCGACAGGTCGTTCTGCGTCGTCTTCGTGCGCGAAATGCCGACGTTGTATTGATCGTCGACCCGCCCGCGATAGCGGATCGTTCGCTCGCCGTCCAGCACGACAACTTCCGTGGTGCGCTCGACTCCCAACTGATCGGCCAGGAGGTTATTGACGTCTTTCAAGATGGGGAACTCGATGCCGGCGTCCTTGGCAAAGCGAGCGATCTGGGAAACGCCGTCTTGCTGATTGGCGTCGATACCCAGGAACTGCACGCCCTGGGCCTCGTAAGCCTTGGCCAGCCTGGCCAGGCGCGGTCCATAAAGCTTGGCCACCGGACATTCGCAGCCGACGAACGCCAGCACGACCGCCTTCTTCGCCGCGAATTGCTCCAGCGACGATTCGGCGCCACGGTAATCGCGCATCGTGAAGGAAGCGACCTTCGTGCCGCCGCCGGGAGCTTTGTCGTTGGCCCATGCCAGTCCGGGAACAAGGGCGACAGCCAACCATGCGAAGTGCTTCATACGAACTCCTGAGATGGATCGCTTCTCTTTTGATTCACAGCGAGGGGGGGCCAAACTTCGACGCGGTAAAGCAGGACGAATCCTCACTGAGCGGCGTTTGCGTGAGAATGATGGCCTCCCCGGCTTCATGATAACATGGGTCGCGAGTAACGGGCAAACGCGCGAATGAGAGATCTCGCCGAACGAACGGCATCCTGCCGCTCATGCCGCTGTTTTGCAGCCAGAGTAACCCCGGCATCATCCAACGATACAGGAGCGTCTGGGTTATCAAAGAGGGGCGCGACAGTTACAACATGGTCCAGGAATTCAGTGGGTACGACTTTCTGGATTTCCAGATGCGGAACCGCGAGGATTTCCGGGCACCCATGTTTAACATGCTTCGGGGCATAGCCAAGTGATCCAACTCGACCTATTCGGGAATGAGCCAAGTTTCACCAACCGCGACGTAAAGGCGGTCACGTTTCAGGGAAAACTCGGCCTGCCGATTCATCGTTGGTATCGGTTGACGCCAAGCTTTTCGCCACACCTCGCGAACGACATTGCCGACCATTTCGGCCTCGGTGGAAATGATTACGTGCTTGACCCCTTCAGCGGCGTGGGAACAGTGCCACTGTGCATGAAACAAAGGGGCATCCCAGCGTGTAGTATCGAAATCAACCCGTACCTCTTCTTCGTGGGCACGGTCAAAACTCGAACTTACACAGATACGGGGGCGATCAAGGCATGCTTCCATGGCTTCAAGGAGGTTTATCAACTGGCACTCCGCAAACTCCCCCGCGAAAGCGACGCGCTGGACTACCTCAAAGAGCACGAGCGGTGGATTCCGCGGATTCATCACCCGGAACGATGGTGGTCGCCAGGCAATCTGATGCAGCTCGTGTGTGTGCGGCAGGCGGTGTCGCAGTTCGATGCCCACCCCCATCATTTGGCACTGCTGAAAATGGGCGTCCTCGGCATTCTCGTCGCTGTTAGTAATGCAAAGCATAATCACGTTTCGCTTACGTTTGCCGGGAAACCCGCATCAATGGTCGATCTTGCGGCAGTTTTGAATGCCAAATACGCGCAGATGCTCGACGACATTAAAGCGGCGTCGGCCCTGCCCGGGCCGGAAGTCACCATCTACCTCGGCAATAGCAAGGAAGCATCGACGGTACTTCCGCGAGACGCGAAGGTGTCGGCGGTCATCACATCGCCGCCCTACCCGAACCGCTTCAGCTACGCTCGTGAGACACGACCACACCTCTTTTTCTTCGATTTCATCGACGACGCCGAGGCGGTCGGACAGCTAGAGACCGATGCGATCGGTGGCACATGGGGCAAGGCAACGTCGGTCCTCGCTGCAGGCGTGCCGCCCGCGAACCCTCTCATCGAGTCGCTGCTCGCGCCTTATACCAAGAACATCGACGACGCGGGAGCTCTGATGGCGAGCTACGTCACCAAGTACTTTAATGATATGTACGAGCATGCGGCTGAGATTTCCAAGGTGTGTGCACGTCGCTGCCGCTTGGCCTACGTGATCGGAAACAGCAAATTCTACGGTCATCCGCTTCCGAGCGATGAGATTCTCGCCAGCATCTTTGGCCACTTCGGTTTCGAGCTGGAACGTATCGACCGAATGCGGCGCCGGCAAAGCAAGACAGGGCTCTATGAGGCGGTCGTGTTCATGAAGCGTACCATCGGCTGGAAATGAGGATCCCGTCGACCCCCGACCTGTGACCTCTTGCATCCATAGCCAGCCGCGTGCATGCTGAATGCGCGACGGTTTTGCAAGCCACCGGGCTCAATTCTGTGTCGAACCAACGTTCTGATTCTTCACAAAGGCAGGAGGCCTAGAGTCGTTATTCGGTCGGCGTCGACCCTCCTTCTCAGAGCGGTTCGCAGTCACGACAAAGGGGTCTTCTCATGTCCGTCTCATCTGGTCGGCGCCGTGGCCGTCGGTGTGTGGCATCCGCTCGGCGTCGCACTCGACGCGAATCGCCCTGGCCGCCGTTCATCGAACGCCTCGAGACTCGCGAGTTGCTCGCCCGCGCGTCAAGGCTCGCCGACTCGGTCATCGAAGTTGGGAAAACCTCCAAGCCGCCCAAGCCGATCGTTCTCCCGATCAGTCTCATCCAACCGCCGGAGGCCGACGGGACGACAATCATCGGCGGCAAGTTAACCCAGGGAGCCAAACTCAAGCTCGATATCGGCGCCAACGGTTCAATCGAGCAGGTCGTGAAGGCCGGCAAGAAGGGACGCTTCCAATTCAAGTTCGATGTTGGCTACGGCACGACATTGGTCGAAGTCATCGGACCAAACAGCGGGCGTCGCCCGCGAATCAGCGAGCTGACGATCGTCAGGCGTGACTTGGACCCGCCCGCGCTTGACGTGGCCGCCCCGTCTCCTGGAACGCTCGTCCGCTCCGAGGTCACGATCACCGGAACTGCGACCGACGCGCAGACGGGCGTCGCGTCACTGGTCGTCAGCATCGACGGCGGTCCCGGGCTATCCGTCGCTTACAACCCGTCAGGCAGCTTCTCCTACACCACCACACTACCGCTCGATGGCTCCGCCGATGGCTCGCACACGCTTGCTTTCAAAGCCACCGATGCGGCGGGAAACTCCACGGTCGCCGATGTCACGTTCAAGCTCGCAACTCAATCCCCGTCGCTCACCTTGACTGGCCCGAGCTCGGGCTCGGCATTCAATACAAATCCCACGATTACGGGCCAGGTTGGCGATGCCGAGAGCGGAGTCAAGTCGCTCGACGAGCGATTCGACGGCGGCCTGCCGATTGCGTTGCAATTCAACGCGGCCACAGGGACATTCAGCTTTCAGCCCGCTCTCGCGCTCAATGGCACCGCGGACGGCGTGCACACCGTGCAATTCCAGGCGGTCGACGGCGCGGGCAATGTCTCCACGGCGAATTTTGTCTTCACACTTGATACAACCCCGCCTGTGCAACCGAGCTTCAGCCTGGCGCAGACGGACCGCGAGTCCTCGGCGAACGGCCTGACGACCACCAATAGCCAGGTTACCGTGATCGGACAGACAGACCCGGACGTGATGGTCACACTCGAGGGAACCAGCCTCACTGCCCAGTCGACCAACACGGGGACCTTCCAGTTCACCGGAGTTCCTCTCGCGCTCGGCGAGAACAGGTTGACGGTCAAGGCCGTCGACGAGGTTGGCAACGCCAGCGTGGCGCAGGCCACAATCGAACGCGCCGCGTCGAGCGGCGGGGTGGACCAGGTCATCTATTGGAACCAGGTGCAGCTCCAGGCCATCGAGAATGACGCATCGACGCCGGAGGTCGCCTCGCGCGGCCTGGCGATGGTCTCGGCCTCGGTCTACGACGCCGTGAACGCCATCAACGGGACGCCGGGATACTACGTTTCGCTCAAGGCACCGGCCGACGCATCGGCCGACGCCGCGGTGGCGTCGGCATCGTACACGGTCCTCTCGTACCTTTTTCCCGCCCAGCAGCCTAACCTCGACGCCATCCTGGCCGCGGACCTGGCGAACATTCCGGACGGCCAGTCGAAGACCGACGGGCTGGCGGTCGGTCAATCCGTGGCCAATGCCATCATCGCAATGCGGGCCAACGACGGGTCGACGAGTTATGTCGCTTATACGCCAGGCACCGCGCCGGGTGATTGGCAGCCAACCGCGCCGTCCTTCATGCCCGCCGAGAATCCGCAGTGGGCCACGCTCAAACCCTTCGCGATGACCAGCGATAGCCAGTTCCGCCCCGGACCGCCCCCGCGCTGGACAGCCAGGAGTACGCCGACGACATCAACCAGACGCTGACTCTCGGATCCGTCGACAGCACGACGCGGACCGCCGACGAGACCCAGATCGCCAAGTTCTGGAATGACGGCGCCGGTACATACACCCCGCCGGGCCACTGGAACGCGATCGCCGAACAGGTCGCGCAACAAGCGGGCGACAGCCTGGCCGAGGATGCACGGCTCTTCGCCGAGCTGAACATCACCGAGGCCGACGCGGCCATCGTCGCCTTTGATGCAAAGTACGCGTACAACACCTGGCGGCCGATCCAGCTCGCCGGCGGCGCCGGCACGGCGGTGAACAGCCAGATCGAGACGATCGCCAACTGGGAGCCGCTGATTAACACGCCTCCCTTCCCCGAATACATTTCCGGCCACAGCACCTTCAGCGGCGCGGCGGCTGCTATCCTAACCGCGGTCTTCGGCGACAATTACAGTTTCACGGCCACATCGTTCGGCCTTCCCGGCGTCACCCGCACTTTTACCAGCTTCGAGCAGGCCGCCGAAGAGGCCGGCATGAGCCGGATCTACGGCGGTATCCACTTCCTGTTCTCGGATACCGCCGGCCTGACCGCCGGCTCCGAACTGGGTGCTTTTGTCCTCCAGACGTTCTCGAACTCAAACGACACGACCCCGCCGACGATCACGCTCATCAACCCGTCGTCCGGAAGCCTGACGACTTCGTCTAACCTCACGATCAAAGGGACGGTGCTCGACAATCTCTCAGGCGTCGCGTCGCTAGAAGCTCAGATTGACGGCGGCGCCTTCGCGCCGGTCGCGTTCGACTCGCAAGGAAACTTCTCCCTGAGCACCGCCTTCAAGACCGACGGGACCGCCGACGGTTCACACACAATCAGCTTCGAGGCCACCGACGTGGCCGGGAACATGACCCCGCTGGTCAGCGTGACGATGACGCTCGACACCAGGGCACCCGCGATCACCCTCATGAGCCCGGCGACCGGCGATTTCACCGACGGCGAACTCCTCGCCGGCACGGCCGACGGCACCGGTTCCGCGATCACCACCCTCTCGTACAACCTGGACGGGGGGACCGAGATCCCGGTAGCGTTCGGCACCGACGGCAGCTTCTCCCAGTCGATTGACCAGTCCCAACTGACTGTTGGAAACCACACCCTGTCGGTAACGGCCGGCGACGCCGCCGGCAACGTCAGCCACGATACGGTGAGCCTCAGCGTCGCGTCGCCTCTTACACTGACCCTGGGCAGCGTTGCGCCAGCCGACGGCGCAACCGACGTCGGCGTGACCTACCGGCCCAAGATCACGTTCTCGCGGCCGATCGACACCGCGTCCTTGACCGCGTCCGACTTCTACCTGACCGACTCGACGGGCACGGTCATTCCCACGACCATCGTGCCGTCGGATGACGGCACATACGCCTGGCTCTTCCCGACCAACCCGATGCCGGGCGCCTCGACGGTCACGCTCATCGTCGACGGCTCGGCCATCAAGACGGCTGACGCGTCCGAGCTGGATGCGGCCGGGACCGGCACGCCGGGGAGCCTGTTGCGCGAAACCTTCACGACCGTCAATACGGCGCCGGTGCCCAACACGACCCTCTCCGGTATCGTCGCTGACCCCGGGCCGGACGACAAGCCCGACACGGTCGACGACGTCAAAGCCGGCCCGGACGGCCTCCTCATGACCGGAGACGACATCTACCTCCTGCCGATTGCCGGCGTGACGGTCTCGATCCTGGGCGATCCGCAGGCCTCCGTCGTCACCGGCTCCGACGGCAGCTTCTCGTTCAGCTCGGTACCCACCGGCGACGTGAAGCTCGAGATCGACGGCACCACCGCCACGAATCCTCCGTCCGGCTACTATTTCCCCGTTATGGTCATGGACCTGACCATCCAGCCGGGCCAGGCCAACACGGTCATGGGAAGCATGACAACTCCGCAGGGCGAGGGGGTCAACCCGACCGATCTCGGCGTCTACCTGCCGAGGGTCGCGACCTCGATCCTCCAGACCGTCAGCAACACCCAGCCGACCACTCTGACCGTGCCGCCGGTCGCTGCCCAGGACCTGACTCCCCAGCAGCAGCAAGAATTGTCCCTCACCGTCCAGCCGAACAGCCTGGTCGGGCCGGACGGCCAGAAAATGAGCAGCGGGCAGGTCGGAATCAGCACCGTCCCGCCCCAACTGGTGATGGACATGCTACCGGCAGGCGTGATGCAACATACCTTCGACATCACCATTCAAGCTCCGGGTGTGACGACGTTTTCCACTCCGGCCACGTTGACGTTTCCAAACGTCTTTGGCGCCGCGCCGGGACGCAGCTCGACGTCCTGAGCTTCGACCATACGACCGGCCGCTTGGTGATCGACGGGACCGCGACCGTCTCGGCCGACGGCCTGACGGCGACGACCGACCCGGGCGAGGGAGTCACGGCGCCGGGGTGGCATGGGCTGACGCCTCCAGGTTCCAGCATGAACACGAAGGTGATGGATGCGCCGCCGCCGACTCCCAGCCCGCCCCCTATTCCGCCCGAGACGACGTTCGACGCGGGGCTCGCCCTCAATGCTTCCTTCGTCCCACTGAAGCTCTCCGCCGATTTTCAGATAATGACCACCAACATCCCCGGTTTTCCCAAGCTCGACTACAACCCATCGGTGGAGTTTCCCAAAAATGGATTTTCCTATAAGTATAGTTCATACTTATATACGTTTACTGTTCCGACTTCGATCGCCAATTTGATCCCAACCTTCAACTATTCGCTGTTCACCGTGACAGCCAAGCTGGATCTGACGGGCCAGGCGACGTTTCAGGGGACCATCACGGTCAAGAAAGGGTCGGACGAGGCCGTGCTCTCGGGGAAGATTGTCTTCAGCGTGAAGATTGAGGGCTCCTTCCAGATCACCGATCCGTTCCTGAGCTCGCTCCCATTCGGCGTGGGCAACTTTTTGACGAAGAAATACTCGTTCGACGTGCCGTTGGAGAACCCGCCCGCGATTGACGTTCCCGAGCTCGATGTCATGCTACCGGCGGCGTCGCCCGCCGCTTACACCGCGACTGTCAGCCCTACCACTTCAGTGACCGCCGAGAGCGATCTGAAGACCGAGCTCGACGTGTTCTTGAAACAGGATACCAGTGCCCCGTCTCTGAACGCTCAGACGGAAGCTCAGACTCCGAGCTTTTCGACCGCCGCAGCCATCGGCGCCGATTCATCGGTTTATTACCATTACTTCTTTCAGAACGGGTCCGAAATCACCGGGAAGACCGGGCCCGGCGGTCAGCTCAACGTCTTCTTGCCGTCCGACGAGGACTACAGCCTGTTCCTCTATCGTCCCAGCACCAATCACTCCGAAATCGTCTCGGGGTCAACTGGTGCAAGCGGAAGTGTCGTTACCAGCACGATCCTCCTGTCACAGCTAGGTGGGCCGGACTTCAACGGTGATGGGATCCCCGACGTAGGCAAGGTCGCCATGGGTCTCGACCCGGCCCTTCCTGACGCCACCGTCAACGGGTTGAGCTACGCCACAAACCTCGAGAACGGTCTGAGTCCCCTGGGAATCCAGGCCACTTTCGCCGGCGTTGCCGCCAGCCTGCCGCTCGAGGGCCAAGCCGAAGCACTCACCCTCGTTGGCTCAGAGCTCGATTCCCAAGGGCAGACCGCATACCTTGCCACCGGCTCCTATGGCCTGGCGATCGTCGACGCCTCGAACTTCCAGAAGCCGACTGTCCTTTCTCAGCTTTCGCTCCCGGGCAACAGCGTCGATGTTGCGGTTGATCCCAACCTGCAAATCGCCGCGGTTGCCAGCAACTCAGGCGGCCTGAACCTGGTCGACGTTTCCGACCCAACGCAACCGAAGCTGCTGAACGCCATCGACGTGAGCGCGACTGCGGTGCAGGTTCTTGATGGCATCGCGTACGCCGCGGTGGGCAGCGAGCTGCAGTCGTTCGACATGCTGACGGGCGAATTGCTTCAGACGCTCACGCTCGGTACCAGCAACATCACGGGTCTGGCGCTCGATGGTGCCTTCCTCTACACGATGGACGCGGGCGACAGCCTGCGCGTGATCGATCTCACCTCGCCTCTCATGGTTCTTCGAGGGTCGGTAACCCTGCCCGATGGCGGAGGCCGCCTATTCGTTGCCGGCGGAGTTGCGTATGCGGTAGCGACTCAGAACTTCCAGGGCGGATACGAGACCATCGACGTATCCAATCCCGACTCGCCAGCGCGGATCGCCGCGTCCCAGGTGCCTGCCGGGAGCACGCTCCCAGCCTCAGCGATCGCCCCAAACGGCTCGGGCCTCGGCGTCCTGGTTGGCGTTCCCCAGCGATCGAGCACTGGCCCGATCGTTGACCTGATGGACCTCTCCGACTCGACCCAGACCGGTTCATATCTGACACAGTTCAACGTGCCAAGCCCCCCGCTCGGTTTGGCCATCGCCAGCGGGATTGCCTTCGTTGCCGACGGTTCCAGCGGATTGCAGGTCCTCAATTATGAGCCTTTCGACACCAAGGGCGTTCCACCGACGGCGTCAATCAGCCTCGCGTCGTCACCGAACGTCACCGTCACGACTTCGGGCATCCAGGCCGTGGAGGGTTCGAACGTAACGATCGACGCCAATGTGTCCGATGACGTGCAGGTGCGCAATGTCGAGCTTCTGGTCAATGGCCAGGTCGTTCTCAATGACGTGTCGCTGCCATTCGACCTCTCGACCACGCTGCCGACGATCGCCCAGATGGGCACGACCCCCGTGTCGATACAGTTGAGCGCCACGGACACCGGCGGCAACACGAGCCTGTCAAACATGCTCACGGTGCAGCTTGTTCCAGACACGGCGCCACCTGTACTTCTGAGCAGCAGCATCGTGAGCGGTATCGCGACTCGCGTACTTGCCTTCAAGTCCGTTACGCTCGAGTTTTCAAAGCCGCTTGATCCCACCACGGTCACGTCGGCCACGATCGAGTTGATCGGTTCGGACGGGGCTGTCATCCCCACGAACATCCAGTTCCGTCGCAACGATGCGACAGTCGTTCTTACCTATCCCACGCTGACTGTGGGCAGCTACCAATTCGTGATCCATGCGGCGTCCGTCACCGACGTCGCCGGCAACGCGCTTGGTGCGACCGACGTTGTCAGCACCTTCATGGTCGTCACTGCGTCTGCCATCTGGAACAATCCCGCAGGCGGCTACTGGGACGTCGCCTCCAACTGGCTGGATGACAAAGTCCCCGGTCCGACGGACGACGTCCAGATCGACCTGCCTCCCGGCGCGACGGTGATCTACCGCGGGAGCCAGCCCACGGTGCGAACGCTGACCAATGACGGGACCATCTGGATCCAGGGAGACAACGCACGCGGTAACGCCCAGCTCACGGTCAGCGACCTGCTCACCAACTCGGGCACCATCCAGTTGGAATCGATCAACAACAGCTATTCATCAGGACTTTCGACTTCGACCGGTCAGATCGTCAACGTGGGCTTCGGATCAATCGTCGTCGACAATGGGAGTGGAGGCGGCCGCTCGATCAGCGGAACGCTGGTAAACCAGGGCCAGATAATTGTCGATAATGCCACCCTTCTAAGTATCTCCGGTGCGTACCAAGCGGCTGGTGGCACAATTACCGGCCCCGGCTACCTGGTCAATTGTGCGCTGACGGAGACCGCTTCGCCGGCGTTGGCCTCGACAATCGTCATCGCTGGGCTCAACGACGCCTTGGACAGCGATAACCTCGCCGGCTACACGCTCTGGATCAACGGCAACTCGGTGTTCAACAGCGACGCGATCGTCAAGCTCGGCGCCAATGTCAACAACCGCGGGATGATCCTGCTGGAGTCGAGCAACGGGGGATACCAGTCCAACATCGCCACGGGGTCGTACACCCTGACGAACCTTGGCACCCTCACCTCCTCGCTCGGCTCCGGCGGCAATCGCATCATCAGCGGCACGCTGGCCAACCAGGGGACGGTCGCCGGCGGCAACGACTACCTGGAAATGACCGGCGCCTACCAGGCGCAGGGGGGCACGACGACGGGGGCGGCCGAGTTGCTCAATTGCCAGCTTGTGGAGACCACGTCGCCAGCCTCGGACTCGACAATCGTCATCGCTGGGGTTAACGACACCCTGGAGAGCGATAACCTTGCCGGCTACACGCTCTGGGTCAACGGCAACTCCCTGTTCAACAGCGACGCGATCCTCAAGCTGGGCGCCAATGTCACCAACCGTGGGTCAATCCTGCTGGAGTCGAGCAACGGGGGCTACCAGTCGAACCTCGCTACGGGGTTGTACACGCTGACGAACCTCGGCACCATCAGCTCCTCGCTCGGCTCCGGCGGCAATCGCATCATCAGCGGCACGCTGGCCAACCAGGGGACAGTCGCGGGCGGCAACGACTACCTGGAGATCACCGGCGCCTACCAGGCGCAGGGGGGCACGACGACGGGGGCGGCCGAGTTGCTCAATTGCCAGCTTGTGGAGACCGCCTCGCCGGCGTCGGCCTCGACAATCGTCATTGCTGGGGTCAACGACACTCTGGAGAGCGATAACCTCGCCGGCTACGCGCTCTGGATCAACGGCAACTCCCTGTTCAACAGCGACGCGATCCTCAAGCTGGGCGCCAATTTCAACAACCGGGGGATGATCCTGCTGGAGTCGAGCAACGGGGGCTACCAGTCCAACATCGCTACGGGGTCGTACATGCTGACGAACCTCGGCACCATCAGCTCCTCGCTCGGCTCCGGCGGCAATCGCATCATCAGCGGCACGCTGGCCAACCAGGGGACAGTCGCTGGCGGCAACGACTACCTGGAGATCACCGGCGCCTACCAGGCGCAGGGGGGCACGACAACGGGGGCGGCCGAGTTGCTCAATTGCCAGCTGGTGGAGACCACTTCGCCGGCGTCGGCCTCGACAATCGTCATCGCGGGGGTCAACGACACCCTGGCCAGCGATAACCTCGCCGGCTACACGCTCTGGGTCAACGGCAACTCCCTGTTCAACAGCGACGCGATCCTCAAGCTGGGCACCAATTTCAACAACCGTGGGTCGATCCTGCTGGAGTCGAGCAACGGGGGCTACCAGTCGAACATCGCCACGGGGTCGTACACGCTGACGAACCTTGGCACCATCAACTCCTCGCTCGGCTCCGGCGGCAATCGCATCATCAGCGGCACACTCAACAACCAAGGCACGATCGCCGCCGACGCCGACTACCTCGAGATCGAGGGCGTTTACCAGGCGCAGGGCGGCACTATCACTGGCCCCGGCTACCTGGTCAATTGCACGCTCCAGGAGACCGCCTCGCCGGTCTCGCCGTCGACCATCCTGATCTCGGGGACCACGACCTATCTGGCCACCGACAACTTGGCCGGCTACACCCTCTGGGTCAACGGCAACTCCCGATTCAACACCGATACAATCCTTAATCTGGGCGGCAACGTCGCCAACCGCGGGACGATCCTGCTGGAGTCGAGCAATGGAGGCTACCAGTCGAATATCGCCGGCGGGTCGTACATCCTGACAAACCTCGGCACCATCACGTCCTCCCTCGGCTCCGGCGGCAATCGCATTATCACGGGACGTCTGACAAATGAAGGATCGATCATCGTCGATGCTGGAACCTGGTTGAGCACAACGGGCTCGGGCAATATCTTCAACCAGAATGCCGGAACGATCAACGCCACCGGGACCTTTACCGTCACCGGAGGGCTTCTTGACTTCAACGGGGGTGCGACGGTCGGTGATGTCGGCGTGTATAACGGCCAGCTTTCGGTCGCCAACACCGTAACGACGGTCTCGTCCGTCGGCGCCTTCGGAGGAAGCACGGTTTTGATCAATAATCTCTCACCGTCGGTCACCGTTCGAGTCCAAGGGCGAAGTAGCTTTGGCGATGCGATTCTCAATCTTTCCAGTGCTGCAAGCAACTGGGGCACGATCCTGCTGGAGTCGAGCGACGGGGGCTACCAGTCGAACATCGCCACGGGGTCGTACACCCTGACGAACCTCGGCACCCTCAGCTCCTCGCTCGGCTCCGGCGGCAATCGCATCATCAGCGGCACGCTGGCCAACCAGGGGACGGTCGCCGGCGGCAACGACTACCTGGAAATAACCGGCGCCTACCAGGCGCAGGGGGGCACGACGACGGGGGCGGCCGAGTTGCTCAATTGCCAGCTTGTGGAAACCACGTCGCCGGCCTCGGCCTCGACAATCGTCATCGCTGGGGTTAACGACACCCTGGAGAGCGATAACCTTGCCGGCTACACGCTCTGGATCAACGGCAACTCCCTGTTCAACAGCGACGCGATCCTCAAGCTGGGCGGCAATGTCAACAACCGTGGGTCGATCCTGCTGGAGTCGAGCAACGGGGGCTACCAGTCGAACATCGCTACGGGGTCGTACACGCTGACGAACCTCGGCACCATCAGTTCGTCGCTCGGCTCCGGCGGCAATCGCATCATCAGCGGCACGCTGGCCAACGAGGGGACAGTCGCCGGCGACAACGACCACCTGGAGATCACCGGCACCTACCAGGCGCAGGGGGGCACGACGACGGGGGCGGCCGAGTTGCTCAATTGCCAGCTTGTGGAAACCACGTCGCCGGCCTCGGCCTCGACAATCGTCATCGCTGGGGTCAACGATACCCTGGAAAGCGATAACCTCGCCGGCTACTCGCTCTGGGTCAACGGCAACTCCCTGTTCAACAGCGACGCGATCCTCAAGCTGGGCGGCAATGTCAACAACCGCGGGTCGATCCTGCTGGAGTCGAGCAACGGGGGCTACCAGTCCAACATCGCTACGGGGTCGTACACGCTGACGAACCTCGGCACCATCAATTCCTCGCTCGGCTCCGGCGGCAATCGCATCCTGAGCGGGACGCTGGCCAACCAGGGAACAGTTTCCGTCGATTCCAACGCCAGCCTGACGATATCGGGAACTTACATCGCTGCCGGTGGCGCGATCGCCGGCGCTGGCTACCTGGTCAACTGTCAGATCGAAGTAACAGCCTCGCCGGCTTCGCCGACCACCATCTTGATCGGCGGGCAAGGGGACACTCTTGTCACCGACAATCTACCGAATACGGTGCTCTGGGTTCAGGGTAACAACGCGTACGGCGACGCCAAGCTTACCATGGCCGCCGGCGTTACGAACCAGGGCACAATCCTGATGCAGTCGGCTAATTCAAACTACCAGTCGAATTTGGCGGCGGCGTCCGGCGCCGTCCAGAATGGAGCCCAAGGGACAATCAATGTCGGGCTCGGAACCGGGGGCGCGCGTACCATCTTTGGAGACCTTGCCAACAGCGGCGTGCTCGAGTTCTCCGGAGCTTCGGCAGGGTCACTATCTGTGACCGGTAGCTACACGCAGACCAGTTCCGGGACCCTGAGTATCCGCCTTGCAGGCACCTCTTCAACTCAGTACGACCGTCTCCTCGTCACGGGGAGCGCCACTCTCGATGGCTCGCTCGCCGTCAGCCTGATGAACAACTTCGCTCCCAAGACGGGCGATGTCTACAAGTTCCTCACCCATGCCTCACGCGTCGGATCGTTCGCGCAGGTAATCACACCTCCCGGCGTGCCTCTCCGCGTTGTGTACAACAGCACAGATACGGATCTCGAACTGTGATATCAAATGACCCGACCCGCGTTTCGCTCGAGCATCCTGGCTCACCCTGCAACTGGTCGATCGCCATCGCCCCCACTGTGGGCTAGGGAGGCGAGATGAGTCGCAGGCGACAAAACGAATTCCCGCAGCCACCGTGAGCCTTGTTGACCTCTACGAATCGTATGAGCTTCGGTTCCGGTTCAAACTGCTCGGTAGACCCTACGATCTTTCGCCGCCGCACTTCGGGTGGTTCGCCAGGCATTTGCGCAGGGCGTACGGCCTCGTCAACGTGGTCGTCACCGAGCAGTCGAATTTACCAATGAGGAACGCGTGCGCAGCTTCCCCGTCTCGCGATCCCAAAACGTTCCCGTGACCATCTTCTCCCAGACGTCACCTTACACGACACTCGAACGAAACCATTTCCCGATGAGCCAGAACCGCGAGACCAGGAAGACCATGAGCAGGGAATACGCGCCGATGCCATTGTAGAGGTCAGCGGGGTTTCCAAAATAGCTGCGGTGCATGAGGCCACAGTACAAGCACAGATATCGCAAGCCGCCTTCAACATGATAGATATCGCGTACGGCGCCGGTAAACGCCCGTTCCAGGATGTTGCACAGCCCGCCGGCGAACGCGAGCGACATCCCACACAGCCACAAACGATCGAGCCAGCGCAGCGAGAACCGGAAGAAAAGCGGCGGCACGACAAACGCCAGCGCAACTGCGATGAGTGAGACACATTCCACCCACAACGGCCGCGGCATCTCGTGCAAGTAAGATGCGATTTGCAGATTGGGCAACACCTTGGTGCCAGGCGCCGACGGGTTGAACAACAGTCCCTCCAGGCCGAAATTGAGCAAAATCGCGACGATTGCGATCCCGATGTAGATCGCCGCGACTCTGCGATTCGGCCTGGTCCACGCCCCACTGCCGATTTGCTCGGGCGCAGACACGACGGCGGTTCGCGCGATGACATCATGGACGGCTTGTTTGCGCCGGCTCAGTGCGATCCAGAGGTAGTCAATGCCGCAGGTATAACTGAGCAGGAAGGACGCAACAAGTCTCAGGAGCAGCCGCAAAACAGACGGTTTCGTCCCGGTGTGCAGATCAACGATCCGGGCGGGAATGGCCATCAAGCCCGGCGTCGCCGAAGTCACGAGCCAGAAGACAAGTGTGGCGATGGCGGGGAGCCACAAATAACACGCGTCAACGAGCGGACTGTACGGGCCGCTATCGAATTGCCGGATCGCCGCGAAGTTAATCGGGCCCTGCACGAGCGCCATAATCGTCGCGAGCTTCGACTCGATGTAGGCGACGTAATCGGACCGGAACACGGCCAGCACGATCAAGAACGTGACCAACTGAAAAAAGAGCGCGTCGGTGAACGCGGCCCACACTCGCTTCCAGAATCCCACGTAGGACACGCCGCTGACCTCCACATCCGACCCCTTTCTTGCCGGTAATTGTATCCCCGGGGCGAATAGATCACAGCATCAAGGTTGTGCGAGCGTGGCCGGCTGACGACCGCGGTCAGCGGCGCGTTTTCTGTTCTGCGTGCGGAAAACGCGTCCCCGGCATGTATCCGAGCCGGAACTGCGCCCGGCGGAGCGGTGCGGCCAACCAGCATGATTTCTGGCTTGTCCTTACGCGGAACGCGGCGAAGCCGCGCGTCGCCGAGCGGCCAACGAAGGCGCAAACTTTGCTCGTTCTAAGCTAAGTGGAACCGCATAATCTTTTTGGGCGGCGGAAGGATTTACGGGCCTGCCGGCCGCCGCGTCTGATTCGTCGGATCGGTCCACGGGGTGGCGTGGTTCTGGAACTCGTTCAACGTGGCGACAGGCCCGATTCCGGCAGCGCGGTGTCCAGCGGACGGGCGTCCCACAGCTTCACCGTCCCATCGTGACTGGCGGAGGCGAGCCGACTGCCGTCGGGGCTGAACGCGACGCTCCTGACAACATCGGTGTGCCCCTTGAGGGTGAGGGTCTCCTGTCCGGTCGCGGCGTCCCACAGCTTCACCGTCTTGTCGTCACTGCCGGAGGCGAGCCGACTGCCGTCGGAGCTGAACGCGACGCTTCTGACAGCCTCGGTGTGCCCCCTGAGGGTGAGCGTCTCCTGTCCGGTCGCGGCGTCCCACAGCTTCACCGTCTTATCCTCACTGGCGGACGCAAGCCAGCGGCCGTCAGGGCTGAACGGCACGCTCAGGTTTGAGCCGGTTTGCCTCCTAAGGAATCGTAAAACAATAAGTTACCGAATGCGCTGTAGTAACGTTTCCGGAAAACTGTCATTATGCGAGCATGCCGGAGGCACGCGTTACCGAATGGATTCGGCGGAAGTTTGCCAAGATTGCTCAAGACTTGGACGAGCGAGGACGGCGACGTTGGGCCGCCAGCGAGGCACTCTCGCTGGGAAGAGGTGGAATCACGGCGGTCGCCGTCGCCACGGGGTTTTCGGATCGAACGATTCGCAACGGAATCAGGGAACTCAACGATCGCAATCCGCTCCCAGCGGATCGCCGGCGGCGGCCGGGGGGCGGGCGGAAGTCGCGAGAAGACGAGCAATCTGGATTGGTGGCGGCCCTCGAACGACTGGTGGAACCAGATTCCCGTGGAGATCCTCAGTCCCCTCTGCGATGGAGTTGCAAGAGCACTCGTGCATTGGCTTGCGCACTCCGGACGGAAGGCTTTGAAGTGAGTCACATGACAGTGGCAAAGTTGCTGAAATCGTCTGGCTTCAGTCTTCAATCGAACCGCAAGACTCGCGAGGGGGCTCAACACCCGGATCGGAATGCCCAGTTCGAGCATATCGCCAAGCGGGTCAAGGCACGACAACGGTGTGGTGAACCAGCGCTGTCCGTTGATACGAAGAAGAAGGAAGTGCTGGGAAATCTGAAAAATCCCGGCAAGACGTACCGCCGCAAACGGAATCCCGTGGAAGTAAAATGCCACGATTTTCCGGACCCTGAACTGGGGAAGGCGATTCCTTATGGCGTCTATGATCTGAACCACAACGAGGCCGGTGTTTCCGTGGGGATCACACACGACACGGCCGAGTTCGCGGTAGAGGCGATCCGCCGCTGGTGGCGCCGGCTGGGAAATAAGCGATATCGGAGCCCGCGGCGACTGCTCATTACGGCCGATAGCGGCGGTAGCAACAGCTCCCGCAACCGGCTGTGGAAACTCGAACTTCAAAAACTCGCCGACGAGACGCGGATGATCATTGAGGTTTGTCATTTCCCGCCCGGAACGAGCAAATGGAACAAGATCGAACATCGCGTATTCTGTCATATCACCCGCAATTGGCGAGGCGTTCCCCTTGAAACCCTGGAGATCGTCGTCAAGCTGATCGGGTCGACGCGAACCAGCACAGGTTTGGAGGTCCACTGCTGGCTCGACCAAGATCAGTACGACAACGGACGCAAAGTTACGGACGCCGAGATGCAGGAACTTTACATCAAACACTGCGCGTTCCACGGAGAGTGGAACTGCGAGATCCATCCGCGAAAGCAAGGCTGAATTCGGTAGGTTATTGTTTTACAGTTCCTAAAGGTAAGAGTCTCCGACCCGGTCGCAACGTCCCACATCTTGATTGTCTGGCTGTAACCGCCGCACGCGAGCTGCCTGCCTTCGGGACTGAACGCCACGCTGATGACAGAAAATGCGGCGTGCGCAGCTTCAATATTCGGCTTGATGGTGAGGGTTTCGTGCCCGGAATCAGTGTCCCATACCTTCACCAGCCCATTGAGACTCGCGGAAGCGAGCCGCCGGCCGTCGCGACTGAATGCCACGTTAAGAATAGCCTCAGAGTGGCCCCTCAGGGTCAGGGATTTCCGGCCAGACGCAATGTCCCAAAGCTGCACCGTCGGCACAGCACTCCCACTGCCCGATGCGAGCCGATGGCCATCGGGGCTGAACGCGACAACCGCGTCGGAGCCGATGAACCAATCGAACTTCAGGCCGGCGCCCAAGCTCGCAGTGCCATGGACGTCGGTTATGGCCGCCGTGAGGGTATGAGTTTCCTGCCCCGACCCAGCGTCCCACATCTTCACGGTCGTATCTCGACTGGCGGAGGCGAGCCGACTGCCGTCGGGGCTGAACGCCACGCTCAAGACGAAGCCTCTGTGCCCCTTGAGGGTGAGGGTCTCCAGCCCGCTCGCCGCGTCCCATATCCTCACCGTTCGGTCCGCACCGGCAGAGGCCAGCAAGACAGAGCCGGTGTGCACCATGCTGCTGCTGTAGGAGCCAATGATCAAGTGGGGTGTTCTTGGGTATGCGAGGCTCAAAACAGAGCCGACGTGCCCCTTGAGGGTGACGGTCCCCAGCCCCGTCGCGGCGTCCCATATTCTCACCGTTTGATCCTCACCCGCGGAGGCGAGTCGACGACCATCCTCGCTAAACGCCACGCTTGTGACACCAACGGTGTGCCCCTTGAGGGTGTGCGTCTCCTGTCCGGTCGCGGCGTCCCACAGCTTTACACTCTTATCGTCACTGGCCGAAGCGAGCCGACTACCTTCGGGGCTGAACGCCACGCTCCTGACAGCAGCGGTGTGCCCCTTGAGCGTCAGGGTCTCCTGTCCGCTCGCGGCGTCCCACAGCTTCACCGTCTTGTCGTCACTGGCCGAAGCGAGCCGACTGCCCTCGGGGCTGAACGCCAGGCTCCTGACAGCATCGGTGTGCCCCTTGAGGGTGAGAGCCTCCTGTCCGGTCGCGGCGTCCCAGAGTTTCACCGTCCTGTCGTCACCGGCGGAAGCGAGCCGACTGCCCTCGGGGCTGAACGCCACGCTCTTGACGGCATCGGTGTGCCCCTTCAGGGTGAGTGTCTCCTTTCCGGTCGCCGCTTCCCACAACTTCACCGTCTTATCGTCGCTGGCGGAGGCGAGCCGACTACCGCCGGGGCTGAATGCCACGCTCCTGATCGTATCGGTGTGCCCCTTGAGGGTGAGGGTTTCCAGCCCGGTCCCGGCATCCCAGAGCTTGATCGTTCGATCCTCGCCCGCGGAGGCGAGCCGATGACCATCCTCGCTGAACGCGACACTCCACACGGGCTCGGTGTGCCCCCTGAGCGTGATATGTCCAGTAGAGAGTTTTCGTTGCCAGTAGAACCACTCGAATCCGCGGCGATCGACGCCGTTCTGGTTGGGCGGGAGTTGTTCTTCCAGCCCTTGTTGCAGTGACCAGACGTTGTGGTTCTCCCATGCGTGCTGCACTTGAGTCATTCTTATGTCATAGAGCTGTTGCTTTGCCAGCTTGGTCTGCTCTCGCTCATTGGCCTGGGCATTGAGGGCGTCTTGCTCGCGGTCGAGGGCATGTCGACGGGAGCTAAGCGCGGCGAGCAACCCCACGCTCGTACCGATTAGTCCGCCGAGAACCGCTGCTGCCAACGCCGCTGACAGCCCCGCGATCACCGGTCGCCGCCGGCACCACATCCAGAACCGCGCCGCGATGCCCACCGGCCGCGCCGCAATCGGTTCGCCGGCGAGCCAGTGTCTGAGCTCGCTGGCCAACTCAAGGGCGCTGGCATAGCGGCGGCTCGGGTCCTTCGCCAGGCACTTCAGGCAGATGGTTTCCAGGTCGCGCGGCACGCGCGAGCTGAGCTTCGACGGAACACGCGGTGCCGCGTTGCGAACTTGCTCGAGCGTCTCTTCGACTGAGTCACCCCCGAATGGCGCGCCGCCGGTCAAGAGCGCGTAGAGGACTGCACCCAGGCCATATACGTCGGTGGCCGTCGTCACCGCCCCGCGTCGACCCGATGCTTGTTCCGGCGCCATGTAAGCGGGCGTGCCGAGGATCGCGCCGGAGACGGTCATCTCGCTGTCGCCCGCGACTCGCTTGGCCAGTCCGAAGTCGCTGACAAAGGGCTCGCTCAGGCCGTCCAACAGCACGTTGCTTGGCTTTAGGTCCCTGTGTAAGATACCTCGCTGGTGCGCGTGGTGGACCGCTTCGGCGACCTTCTTAAGCAGCGTCGCGGCCGCCACCGGATTCGCGACATAGTCTGCGAGCTTTTTATCCAGACTCGTTCCGCCGATCAGCTTCATCGTCAAGTAGCGCTGCCCGTCGTGATCGCCCACCTCCAGGATCGGTACGATGTGTTGATGGTCGAGCAAGGCGACAGCCTCGGCCTCATTCTGGAACCTTCGCAGCTCGTCGTCGCTGGCAAACGCGGCCGACTTGAGCATCTTGAGGGCGACTGGGCGATTGAGGCTAATCTGGCGGGCCTTGTAAACGATCCCCATACCTCCGCGCCCCAGCACGCGGATCAGCTCATAGTCGCCGAAGTAGTGCACGCGGGTGCCGCTCGGCAGGGCGATCGGGGCCTCTGCCCCGTGCGGCCGTTCGCCAAGGCTGGCGGTCCACTGCGTTTGGGCCGTTGTCTGGGTATCCGTCACCGCAGTCCTGCCGATCGTCGTACCGCGGTCGGTCGTCGTTGAGCCGCGCTGCGTGGTCCCAGTAATCGGCGGTGGTGTCGCCGCTGGCGCCCGCGTAGCCCCGGGCTCCGGCAGTCCAGCCGCCGGGCGGAGCGGCTCGACTAGCCCCGCCAGTACCGAACGATCGGCGAGGAACTCGACCAGCTCGGCGCGGAAGTCAGGATACCGGGCCAGGAAGGATTCGGGCTCGGGTGGCCGGCCGGCGTCGGCCGCCATGAGGTAGTCGGCCAACGCCTCTTCCAGCCGCCGCTGGCGGTCGTCGTTCGGAATTTTCGGCTCGCTCATCGATCATCCTGTTTCCAGGCCTCCCCCCAAATCCTCGCGCAGCGCCCTCAAGCCTCGTTGGAGCAGGCCCGCGACCGCCGGCACGGTCCGGCCCATCTGCTCCGCCACCTCGGCCAATGCACACCCCTGCAGGTGCTTCAACTCGACCGCCCGCCGTTGATCCTCGGGCAGGGCGGCCAGGGCGTCGGCAAGCCGCAGCAGTCGCTCCTCCCGCTCGAGCCGGCCGCTTGGGGAAGTCTGGTCGGCCGCCAGGAATGCCTCCAGTCGCGCCGATGACTGCTCAAGCGACGCATCGAGCGACCGCGCGACCCCGGCAGCCCGGTTGAATTTGCGCACGGCGTCGATCAGCGTGTGTCTCAGGAGCGTCCGCAGCCAGGCAGCGCGCTGGGCGTCGTCGGAACCGCGGAAACGATCCCGTTTTTCCACGGCCCGGGTCAACGTCTGCTGCACAACGTCGTCCGGGTCGAGCTGGCCTCGCAGCCGGCCGTCGATCTGCACCCGCGCCAAGAGGAGCAGGTAGTTCCGGAACGACTCTAGCCGCTGAGCCAACTCGTCGCCGTCGTCCGCCATGGATTGATGCCCTCAAGAGTCTAAACGTTGTATGTCTCGAGATGTAGCGCCACCGAGAAGGAAATTCGGACAGATCCCGGTAAGTGAGCCAGCTTTGATCGTTTAAAGCGAGCCGGCCGACTAACGGTGGTGCGCTTGGGCGTGCCGGCACCGCTCCGAAGCGCTTTGGCGACGACCGAACCGTTCGAGTCTGCCCTGAGTGTTACACTCGGGGCAACACCCAGGGCGACTCGCTGGCGCGATGACAACATCCCGAGGAGGTGGTGTGCACCGGGTCTGCCCCGACCCAGTCCAAGTTTCGGCAAGCGCAAGGCCACCGAGCTATGCCAACACTTATCAAGGCTCTCAATTTTTTGGTGTGAGCACAACGGTCTGGAACCGCGCGACGCGTCACGTGAGAATGTCCTCGAGGGACCGCTCGAATTTCAACTATGGGTGGGACAATCTCGGGTTGCATGCGGCAACTCCCCGAAACGCTCGTGGAGGTTAATCTTATGCCCAGCGATCGAACGAACGGCTGGCGTCGTGCCCGGCGGATCGCGGTGTTCCTCCCCATTCTGCTATCGCTCCAACCCGGCGGCCCGGCCTCGGCGCTCGCGCAGGATGCGCGAGCGTCACGTCCGGACGCCAATGCCCGGGCCCTGTTCAAGCAGGTCGCCGAGGCGTACAAGGCACTGAGCTCCTACTCCGACCAGGGTCAGTTCGTCGTCGCGATGACGCTGGCAGGAAAGGTCCACCGTGAGGCCCAGCCGCTGGGTCTGGCCTTCGTCCGGCCCAACAAGATCGACATCGATGCGGGCTCCGTGCGCGTGGTCAGCGACGGCAAGACCCTCACGACCGCCGTCCGGTCGCTCAAGAATTACACGACGACCCCGGCTCCGGCGACGATCACCATGGACACCTTCCGCGAAGGGCCAACGGGTGCCTTGCTCTTCGGCGGGCCAACCGGAGCGCCAATCTTCGTGCTACTCAACCTGCTCACCGGCACCAGCCCCGACGTGCTGGTCGAGGAAATGGGGGGCAGGATCCGCGGCGCGGCTCCAGGCGGCACACAGGCCGCCGCGGGCAAGCCCGAGAGCTTCGCGATCGTGATCGACATCCCGAGCGGACCTGACCTGGTCCTCCGCGTCGACCCGGTCACCAAGCTCCTCGGCGCCATCGATTTGAACATCGAGTCGGCACAACCGGGCAAAAAAAACCAGCCACCAGGCCAGCGCTCCTCGATCGAGCAGTTCGGCTGGACCGCGGGCAACATCGCCACCCGAATCCGTAGCGACCGCTCCTTCGCGTTCGTTCCCCCCAAGGAATTCAGCCTGACCCCGGACCTCAAGGCGCGGCCCGGCGATGTCGCGGGAGGGCCTCGATTCGCCATCGAGGCGACGATCGGCAAGCCCGCGCCCGAGTTCTCCACGACCCTCCTCGACGCAGACAACACGATGCGCACCCTGACCAACCGCGACCTCGCCGGCAAGGTCGTCGTCATCGACTTCTGGGCGAGCTGGTGCGGCCCGTGCGTTGTCGAGCTGCCCGAGATCCAGAAGCTCGTCGACCATTACAACCGGGCGAACAAACGCGTGCTCATACTCGCGCTGAGCCAGGACATGCTGCCTGAACAGATCCCCGCCCTCCGCAAGTTCATCGAGAAGACCTTGGCCGACAAGGGGATCAACTTGACCTCCGGCCCCGCCGGCCGGATCGGGTTGGACCCGACCAACGCCGTGGGCCGGGCCTTCAGCGTCGAGGGGTTCCCCTCGCTTGTGATCCTCGACGGCAAGGGGATCGTCCGATCCGCGTACGTCGGCTATCACTCCGACACCGACCTACCGCTGCACCAGTCGCTCATCAAACAGATCGACGCGATCCTCGCGGGCAAGTGACCGCGCCCTCGAACCCACGGATCAAACACGGATAGATACTCGAGTGATTGTGCCACATCGAGGCACCATCAGACTCCAACCTTGGCCACGGATCAAACGCGGATTGAACACGGATAGATACTCAGTGATTATGCCACGGCGAGACACCATCAGATTCCAATTTTGGCCACGGATCAAACACGGATTGAACACGGATAGATACTCAGTGATTATGCCACGGCGAGGCACCTTCAGATTCCAATTTTGGCCACGGATTGAACACGGATAGATACTCAGTGATTATGCCACAGCGAGGCACCTTCAGATTCCAATTTTGGCCACGGATTAAACACGGATTGAACACGGATAGATACTCAGTGATTATGCCACGGCGAGGCACCTTCAGATTCCAATTTTGGCCACGGATTAAACACGGATTGAACACGGATACAGATAATGACAGCACACCGGGGATCATGCGACCTGGGGGCGTCGAGGGGCCTGTAAATCTTTTTGTGTCAACGCAGGTGGGAACGACTTTTGCGTGCGTCAGTTTCGGGCGAGGGGCGGGAGCCGATCCTCGAAGATGATCGCGAAGTGATTCAGCGCTTCTCTCCATTTGGGGATTGGCAGCGTCCACTTCTTGGACGCCTCGTGAATCGCCATGTAGACCAGCTTCAGCGCTGACTCCTCATTCGGGTACTGCTTGCGGTTCCGCGTGAACTTGCGGATCACGCTGTTCACCGACTCGATGGCATTGGTCGTATAGATCGCCCTGCGAATCGCCGGCGGGAACTCGAACATAGCCGCGATGTCCGGCCACTTCAAACGCCACTGTTTGACGATGGTCGGATATTTCTCACCCCAACCTTGAGCAAAAGCGTCCAGCGCTTCTTCGGCTTCAGTGACCGTCGGGGCCTGGTAGATCTTTTTCAGGTCCACTATGACCTGGTCGCTGTCTTTGTCCACCACGTACTTCAGCGCAGCCCGCACCAGATGCACGATGCACAGTTGCACCTTGGCTTCCGGGTATGCTGCGCAGAGCGCCTCGGGGAAACCTGAGAGGCCGTCCATGCAGGCGATGAAGATGTCCTTCAGGCCGCGATTCTTCAGATCGGTCAAGCATGACAACCAAAACTTGGCCCCTTCGGTTTCGCCGAGCCAGAGGCCCAAAAGTTCCTTGCGGCCCCGTATATTCACCCCCAGGGCCACGTACATTGTCTGAGGCGAAACTCGACCATTGGCACCACGCACATGCACCACGATGCCGTCGAGATAGACGATCGGCCAGACCGGGTCGAGCTGCCGGGTGCGCCACGCGGTCACTTGCGCGTCGAGGTCGGCGGTGATCTCCGAGACCAGCGTCGGCGACACATCGACGCTATAAAGTTCTTTCACGACTTCCTGAATATCCCGAGTGGTCATCCCTTTGGCATAGAGTGCGAGAATCTTCTCGTCGAACCCGGTCAATCGACGTTGATGTTTGAGGATCAACTGGGGCTCGAAAGTGCCATCGCGATCGCGCGGAGTCGCGATCATGATCTTGCCGAGATCGCCTTGCACGGTCTTTTCGGAACGACCATTGCGACGATTCTTCGCACGGGGTTTACACGGCGGGTCAGCAAAAGGATCCGCGACGCCCGGCACCAACGGGTCCTCAGCGGCCCCAGGCAACTGTTTGCGGCCGAGGTGAACGTCCATTTCGGTATCGAGCATGCGCTCGAGGGCCGAGCCCATCATGAGCTTGAGGAGGCCGTTCAGCTCCGCGAGTGTCGTGGCCTGCGAGGCGATCTCGCGTGCCAACTGTTCGGCCTTGCCTGTCAAAATCGCGTCCATGCGACAGTCTCCGTAAGGTAAGTAGGTTAGGGTGAGATAACCGATTCCTTACGTTGACACAATATTTCTTACAGGCTCGCGTCGAGCGGGAATTGTTCAGAAGACAAGCCTTTTGAACTCGACCCTGGTTCGCCCGAAATTGATCAGGAGTCCGACGCGGATTCCCGTCGCCTTGAGCTCGTTGAGAAGCTGCGCTTCATCCTCCGTGTGATACTCCCGGGCGACTTTGAGCTCGACGATGACGCTCTCGGCGACCCAAAGGTCCGCCTGATAATCGCCCACCAGTTCCTTCTTGTACCAGACCTTGATCTTGTCCTCGATCTCGGCCTTGAGGCCGCGTGCCTGAAGTTCCACCTGCATGGCCCGCTGGTACACCCTCTCCAGGAAACCGTACCCAAGGATCGAGTACACCTCGAATGCCGCGCCGATGATTTGTTCGGTGATCTCCCCATGCTCCAGCGCCATGGCTCTTGTACTCCATCGTGGTAACTGACCGGGATCAACTTCTCGCGAGCCTGCATCCTATCCGTGTTTCATCCGTGTTTCATCCGTGGCAGAATTTCCCGTTCTCTGTCTGTGGTCTCGCTATCCGTGTTTCATCCGTGGCAGAATTTCCCGTTCTCCGTCTGTCGTCTCACGATCCGTGTTAAATCCGTGTTTCATCCGTGGCTGAATTCCCTATTCTCCGTCTGTCGTCTCACGATCCGTGTTAAATCCGTGTTTCATCCGTGGCTGAATTCCCTGTTCTCCGTCTGTCGTCTCACGATCCGTGTTAAATCCGTGTTTCATCCGTGGCTGAATTCCCTGTTCTCCGTCTGTCGTCTCACGATCCGTGTTTAATCCGCGTTTCATCCGTGGCAGAATTTCCCGTTCTCCGTCTGTCGTCTCACGATCCGTGTTAAATCCGTGGCAGAATTTCCCGTTCTCCGTCTGTCGTCTCACGATCCGTGTTAAATCCGTGCTCCATCCGTGGCAGAATTTCCCGTTCTCCGTCTGTCGTCTCACGATCCGTGTTAAATCCGTGCTCCATCCGTGGCTGAGCGGCTTGGCATCGGTCGATCGCTCATGCGATAATCCGAATTCTCGGTCGAGTCAATGGACCTGTTCCCAGATGATGGAAGTGGCCGGTTCGATCGATGAGCGCAAACCGGAGCCCTGACGTGGCCGACGCCAACCGCGATCTGCTGTTCGGCTTGATCGCCCTCCAGAACGGAATGATCGACCAGTCCCAGCTCGTCGCCGCCTTCCAGGGATGGACGCTTGAGAAGGACCGCCCGCTGGCCGATTTCCTGGCCAACCGCGGCGATCTCGAGGCCGACCAGCGGGCGATCATCGAGGCCATGGTCGGCCTGCATCTCAAGAAGCACTCCGGCGACGCCGGCAAGAGCCTGGCCGCGATCCCGTCGGCGGCCAGGGCGCGCCAGACCCTCGAGCGGATCGCCGACCGCGATCTGGGGGCCAGCCTGGCCCTGCTCGAGCATTGCACCGATCACGACACGTCACAGAGCGGAGTCAGCGACAAGAAGGGATCGCTTGCCGCCGTCAACCTCGCCGAGACGGATCCTGGCCCGGACGCAACCGTCGTGACTGAGGGGGAAGTGCCCATCGATGGATCGGCGGGGCGCTATCAAATCCTCGGCGAGATCGCCCGCGGCGGGATGGGGGCTGTGCTCAAGGGCCGCGACCCCGACCTTGGCCGCGACCTGGCGCTCAAGATCCTCCTCGATCGGCACCGCGGCCGGGCCGATCTGATCGAGCGGTTTTTGGAAGAAGCCCAGATCTGCGGCCAGCTCCAGCACCCTGGCGTGGTGCCGGTTTATGAGCTGGGCAGGCTGCTCGACCGCCGCCCATTCTTCGCGATGAAGCTGGTCAAGGGGCAAACTCTGGGGGCGCTCTTGGCTCGGCGGTCGTCGCCCGCGGACGAGCTGCCGCGGTTCCTCGCCATCTTCGAGGCAGTCTGCCAGACGGTCGCCTACGCCCACTCCCGGGGCGTGATCCATCGGGACCTCAAGCCGTCGAACGTGATGGTCGGCAGCTTCGGCGAGGTCCAGGTGATGGACTGGGGACTGGCCAAGGTTTTGCCCCGTGATGGCCAGCCGGTGCGCCAGCCGGAAGCACAGTCTGTCAATGAGACCGTGGTGGCGACGCTCCGGAGCAAAGGAGACAGCGACCTGTCGCAAGCGGGCAGTGTGCTGGGTACGCCGGCCTACATGGCACCCGAGCAAGCCCGGGGCCAGATCGACGCCGTCGATCGCCCGGCTGACGTCTTCGCGCTGGGGTCAATCCTCTGCGAGATCCTGACCGGGTCTCCGGCGTTTGGTGGCGACTCGTTGCCGGAGGTCCTCGGCGCGGCCAGCCGGGCCGATACCGCCGCGGCGCTCGATCGGCTCGAACGCTGCGAGGCCGACCTCGAGCTGATCGAATTGGTCCGCGAATGCCTGGCCGTCATGCCCAAGGACCGCCCGGCGGACGCGGGAATCGTGGCCGGCCGGATCACCGGCTACCTGGCAGGAGTGCAGGAGCGGCTGCGTGCCGCCGAGCTGGCCCGCGCCTCCGAAGCTGCACGTGCCCTGGAAGCCGAGGCCAAGGCGGCCGCCGAGCGCCGGGCCCGGCGATTGACCCGAGCCCTCGCGGCGACTGTGTTGATTGCGGCTCTAGTCTTCGGTGCCGGCTGGCGGTGGATCGAGCTGGATCGACTCGATCGGCAACGCGAGGCAACGGCCCGCGTCACCGCCGCGGTGCACGAGGCGACGCAGCGCCGCGGACTGGCACAGGGGGCGGCGGTGGGCGATCTGGCCCCGTGGGACGCCGCGGCGACCGCCGCAGACAAAGCCCGCGACCACCTGGTCGCGGGGGTCGATCCGAGGGTGAAGACGCAGGTCGAAGACCTGGTCGCCGTGATCGCCGCCGAGCGAGGCCGGGCGGCCGCCGCTGCGGACGAGGCCGCGCGCGATCGCCGGCTGGTTGACCGGTTGACCGACATCCGCTCGGCCAGGGCCGACGACCGGCAGGGGGACGCCACGGACATCGCCTACGGCGAAGCGTTCCGCGAGGCTGATATCGACGTCGATGCCCTGTCCTCCGAGGAAGCTGGTCGCCGGATCAAGGCCCGCCCAGCCGAGATCACGAGCGCCCTTGCCATGACGCTCGATGACTGGGCAGCGATCCGCCGCAGTCAGCTCAAGGACAACTCCGGCGCCCTGCGGCTGGCCGCAGCCGCCCGGATGGCCGACCCCGACCCGTGGCGAAACGGGCTGCGCGACGCCGTGGAGATTGCCGACCCGCCCGCGCGTTCGCGCTCGCTTGAGCGGTATGGCCAAGTCGATCGGGACCGAGACACCGCCGCCGATCAGCTTCGACCTGTTGGGCAAGGCACTCGCCGAAGTCGGGGCCTGGGCCGAAGCCGAGTCGGTGTTGCGGCATGGCGTGCGGGTTCACGCGCGCGACGTCTGGCTCAATTACGATCTGGCGCGTGCGCTCGAGAAGCTCGGCGCGGGATGAGGCCGTCCGCTACTACACGGCCGCGCGGATGCTCCGCCCGGAGTCAGCCCACGACCTCGCCCACGTCCTCAAGAACAAAGGCCAAAGTGAGGAGGCGATCGCCGTCTTCCAAGACCTGGCGCGGATCCGGCCCGGCAATGGACGGCATCTCGCCTGCCTGGGGTCTGCTCTGCAACAGCGCGGGCGAGCCGACCTAGCTCGCCAGGTTCTGACCGAGGCGGTCGCGGTTCTGAGCCGGACCATCTCCGCCCGGCCCAACGACTACCATGCTCACATCGCTCTCGGCAATGCATACCTCGACCTGGACCGGCTCGACGACGCCCTCGCGATGTACCGCGAAGCGCTACGGATCCGGCCCGGATACGCCGCCGCGCTGGTCTCCGTGGGAACGGCCCTGAACTTGTACAACCGTCGCGGCGAGGCTGCTGCCACCTTCCGCGAGGCGCTCCGGCTCGATCCTGATGATCCGGACGCGCTTCAAGGTCTGGGATCGGCCGTCTGGAAACTGGGCCGGTCCGAGGAGGCGATCGAGCTCTATCGCCAGGCTTTGCGCATCGCTCCCGACGACCCGTACATTCATAGTCATATCTCTGCAGCTCTGAAGGCCGAGGGCCGGCTCGACGAGGCGGTCTCCGAGGCGCGCGAGGCGGTACGATTCAGCCCCGAAGACCCGAATATGCTCTGGACCCTCGGGCAATGTCTGCGCTGGGCCGGTCGCCTGGGCGAGGCTGAGGCCGCCTATCGTGAAGCCCTGAAAAACCGCCCTGACCACGACTTGTCGCTCAACTCGCTCGCCTGGCTGCTCGTCGCCCACCCGGGACATGAAACGCACGATGCGCGCGAGGCCGTGGCCCTCGCGCGCAAGGCCGTCGAGCTCGGTTCGCTGTATCCGACGAACGTGAACACGCTGGGAGTCGCCCTGTACCGCGCCGGCCTTCTGGACGAGGCGATCACGACCCTCCGGCGATCGGCCCTGCTCGACCGGGGCCACGACGCCAGCGACTGGTTCTTCCTCGCGATGGCCTGCTGGCAAAGCGGCCGGGTGGGCGAGGCATCGGACTACTACGTCCGGGGCATGTCCACGCTGTGGCGGTTCCAGCAAGACGAGCCTGGCTACGAACGGTTCTGGGCCGAAGCGGCCGAGCTCTTCGGCGGCTTCGGGCCCGGACCGGATCCTTCCCGCATCAAGGCTGACCCGCAGCGCGCCATGATCGAGCTCCGGCGAGCGGTCGCCGCCGGCAACGTGGACCAGCGGCAACTGCAAGCGGATCCCGGATTCGAGCCCCTCCGGGCCCGGCCCGACTTCCGGCCGCTCCTGGACCGGGCGATCCCGGGCCCGGCACCGGGGAAGTGACCGTCGATCTCCCGTCGGCGCCCGCTCCGGACAAAGCACGTCCGTGCGCCGCGCCACGCGCAAGCATTGCGGCCGGCTCGAACGACCAGCCGAGCACGCTTCTGATCAGCCGGCCGCATCGTCCCATGAATCTTGAACACCAAAACGAGCTGGCCTTCCAACTTCCAGGACATCGTGCCATGTCCGCTCGCACCGCACGGTGCCGGGGTGGTCGTCCTGCCGCACCAACCAGCGCTTTAGAGCCGACCTTTGCTAATGTCACCCAACATTATTCCGAAAAACCCCGCAAGCCCCAATTAGACAAGCGGGTCGGAGCGCATCTCGTACGTTATACCGTGCGGTAGGTCGGTCCGATTTTCGGCGCTGTCGTATAATGTGTGTACGCGCGCAATGGGAACAAGCGCGCACGGCGAGCTGGGGTCGACTCGTGTTCTGTCATCTGACGAAGTTTGAGAGCGCCGCCCCCCTCGGCGGCCGCATCCTTGACGGTTCAATAAGGAAACCAGGAAAACAGGAGGCCAGAAAATCCGGAATTGGAACAGAAGCAAACGACGGAAACGAAGATTTCGGTTAGGGTTCCACTGGGCCATTGGGTCCCCGGAGCTATTCCTGGCTTCCTGCCTTCCTTATCCCGTTTGAGCGCAGCTCCTGTCCGCCAGTGCAACAGATTCCGCCGGTACGCGCAATCCGAGAATCGGCGTATTACGCGCGGTTTTCATCAGCCCACCGCAGGCTCTCGCCCGGCGCGGGGCGACACGACCACCCGCTGAAAAACATGCCACCGCGTGCCACTTTCCTGCCACTCCCGGAGTCCATCACCGGACGACGAAAGCCAATCGCTTCCTTGAGGTTGCGCAGGCGATTGCCGTCACCACGCCGGGGTGCGCCAACGAAGGCCCATTGTGCCACTTTTCCGTGGCGATCCTTCCGTGTTTAGACGTTGAAAAAGATGAGATTTGGTACTTCGCCGGGAGCGCGCAAGAATGATGAAAGAAGGGCGAGAGGAATGAGCGTCGGGATCGAACCAAGCAGCTCGCCAGACGCCGGCGGGTTGTCATACGGAAGCGGACTCAAAAGGGCGAGAACTTTGATTCATCCTTTATCCTTGGTCAATAGCCACCCCTACCCCTCTTCGAATTCGCTGAAGCGGGTGGGCCAGGCCAGTACTGTCTTAGCACTCTGCAACCCACGAATACTCTTGATGTCCCGGCACTGGGCGAGTGCGTCGCAGCCCAGCGATTCGACTTCGGAGATATGTCGCGATGCAGGGAGCCATCGCCGAGGCGCTGACTCGCCCAAGTCTACCACACGGCCAGCGGGGGGGACGGGCATCTTGCATTTCAAAATCCGGTGCGGCGATCCGTGGGTGGTTGGTGGCTTCAGGTGACACGAAGACCGACCCCGTGTCGACATTGCATCCGGCAGAACCGATAAACCTCACCGAGCTGTCGCGCAGGCCAGCCCGAATTCACGCCGGTTTTGCTCCCGGATCGCAACTAATGGATCTGGCGGAAACAAGCGTTCCATTAATCGGCCAGGCGCGCGATTCCGCTCGGTGTTTTTCCCCCAGATAGTGCGCGTCCCTTGTTTTTTGCTTCGCGCTGGGCGGCCGCCGCGTCCGATCCGTCCGATCCGTCCGATCCGTCCGATCCAATCCGGCGACCGGCGGCACCCCGAGCGTAAAACCAGCGAAAATGCGACGAGCGAAGCTGATTTCGATGAAATCCTGCGGAATACCCAAGAACCATTTCCCGTTGTACTTGCGGCGAATTTCGGTGCTCAATCGGCGCTTGACAAGGGGCTGGATCAGTCCGATCTAGCCGGCTCGCGGTGACAGGGCAGAGCCCGAGGCTTGGGCGGCCGACCAATCGAACATCGAGCCGGCGCGGCCGGGAATTCCGCCCGGCCTCGACGCCTTCAGAAGGCCCGGAGTCGTTTCCCGCAATCCCTCGAATTCGCTGCACAGCAGGGACCCTCCGCTATTGCAATTTGCATGGTTGGGGACTCGTTCATCGTGCATGTTGCAACCTACGGCTGGCTCGCGTCCTTACGGGGCGGGAGGCTTTTCCGGAGCGATGGCTATGCTGGAACAGGACTTGAGGCCATCATGTTCCGAGTCGGCATGAGAATCGCTCTGATCGGGGAGGGAACTCCACGGTGAAGACACTCCGGACCAAGCTTTTGATCGGCCTGGCGCCGACGTTGGCGATCCTGCTCGCTCTCGGCCTCTGGGCGATCGCGATGTTTCATCGCCTGGGCGGCAATATCGACGTGATCTTGCGCGAAAACTACACCAGCATCCTGGCCGCCGAGAAGATGAAGGAAGCGATCGAGCGGATGGACTCCGGCCTGCTCTTTGCGGTGGGCGGGCGAGACGAGTACGGCCGCAACCAGTTCGAGGCCAACCGCCCGCGGTTTCTCGAGCAATTGCAGATCGAGCATGCCAACATCACGCTGCCAGGGGAAAAAGAACTGGCCGAAGCCATCGAGAGTCAGTTCAGTCAGTATATCGAGCGTTGCGACCGGTTCTTCGGCCTGCCCGCCGAGCGGCGGGCGAACGTTTATTTTCAAGAGCTGCTACCGATCTTCAACAAGATTCGCGAAAGCGCAGACGGTGTTCTGGCGCTCAACCAGGAAAACATGGCGGCCATGGATCGGCAGGCACGCACCAATGCGGCGATGTCGATCCGCCTGATGACAGGCGCCCTGATCGCCGCCGTGGCGCTGGCCGTGTTGGCGTTGATGGTCTTGAGCCGGTCGATCGAGAAACCGATCCAGGCGGTTACCGACGGCGCGCGGTGCTCGCTCGGGGCGAGCTCGACCAGGTCGTACCGGCAGCCTCTCGAGACGAGCTCGGAGAACTGGCCACTGCGTTTAACGATATGGCCCGGACCTTGCGGGAATATCGTCAGTCCGGGACTGCACGGCTCTTGCGTGCCCAGAAGACGGCCCAGGCCACGGTCGACTCCTTTCCCGATCCCGTGGTCGTGGTCGATCCGGTCGGCACGGTCGAGCAAGCCAATCGAGCCGCCCGGCGTCTGCTCGGCGTGGTCCCGGCCGCCGAACCCCCCGTTCCCTGGTTCCCCGCCGAGCCACTCAAAACGCTCTTGAGCGATGTGCTCTCTGGACGTGGTGACTACCTGCCGGTTTCTCTCGAACAGGCGATTACCCTCTCCGACGGCGGCCAGGAGCGCTATTTCCTGCCGCGCGTCCTGTCGATCCGTACCGAAGGCGACGAATTGATCGGCGCCGCCGTCGCCATGGTCGACGTCACCAAGTTCCACCTGCTCGATCGGTTGAAGAGCGATATGGTCTCGACCGTCAGCCACGAGCTCAAGACGCCATTGACCAGCGTTCAGATGGCGATCCACCTGCTGCTCGAGGAAGTCGTCGGTCCGCTCACTCCCAAGCAGATCGAATTGCTGATGGCGGCCCGGCAGGACTCCGATCGCATCCACACGATGATCAATGATCTGCTCGACCTGACCCGGATCGAGCAGGGCCGGGTCCAGCTCGATCTCGAGCCACTGCCCGTGGCCGAGCTGGTCGAGGAAGTCGTGTCGCGGTTTCAATCCCAGGCCCAGGCCCGGGGCGTCACGCTGATGTCCGAAGTCGAGGAAGGCGGCATCACGGTGATGGTCGATCGCGACCGGATCGAGCACGTTTTCGACAACTTGATCCTCAATGCGATCCAGCACACCGGCCGTGACGGCACGATCCGCGTGACGGCAAAGGCCGACGGCGACCGCGCCCAGTTCGTGGTGCGAGACACCGGCGAAGGGATCTCTCAGGAGCACGTGCCCCACATCTTCGAGAAATTCTACCGCGTACCCAACTCGAGGCATCCGGGCGGAGCAGGGCTGGGCCTGGCAATCGTTCGCGAGATCATCACGGCTCACGGCGGTCGGATCGAGCTGACCAGTGAGCCCGGGAAAGGCACCACGTTCACGTTCACCCTGCCCGCCGCCGCCGCCCTGGCCAGCGAGCCAACTTCCTTCGAAGGCAGTAACCAATGGACCAAAAGAAGCGCGTCCTGATCGTCGATGATGAGCCCAACGTTCGATTAGTCCTGCAGACGGCCCTGGAATCGGTCGGATACACGGTGCTCGAGGCGGAAGACGGGCAGGCGGCTCTCGATCACCTCGATCGCGAAGGCGGCGGCTGCGACCTCGTCTTGCTCGACCTCCAGATGCCCAGGATGAACGGCATGGAGCTGCTCTCACGCCTGCGCGACCGCGGCAACGTCGTACCTGTTGTCATCTTGACTGCACATGGCAGCATCCCGGAGGCGGTCGCGGCCATGAAGCTGGGCGCGATTGATTTCCTCACCAAGCCGATCACTCCCGATGCCCTGCGGCGCGTGGTCGCCGAAGTCATCGACCGCCACGCCGCTCTACCGGCCGCCGCCCGGCCCGTGGAGTCGACCCCCAGCCCAGGCGAACGCGCTAAGCAGGTCGCATTCGATCTGGCACGGGCCAAGCGTGCCCTCAATCGCGGCCAGTTTAGCGAAGCCGAAAGCTTGCTTCGCGAGATCATCGCCCTTGATCCGCGGTCGGCCGAAGCCCCCGAATTGCTCGATCGCCTTTCGACGCTCAAGGAACAGGAAGAACAGGGATCGTTCCGGATCCTCCGAGATTGGTTTCCCAGCGGAAAAGCGCGAGGAAAGTCATGACCTCTTTGCCTTTTTCTGAACAGAGCGAGTGGGAGACGCCATGAGCGCGGTCTGGGCGTTTCTGGTGCCGGTGCTGCTCGCCCTGCCGCTGGGCTGGTGGATCGTCCGGGTCATGGATGTGCCGGACGACCGCCATGGGAGCGGCCTCGACGCGCTGCCGGCCAGGCTATGCCGCCTGCTCGGGCATGGCAAAGCCCAGGGCGTGGGCTGGCGAGCTTACGCGCTGTCGATGCTCGCGTTCAACGCCGTCCTCTTCTGCGTCTCGTTCGCGCTCCTCTGGCTCCAACCCTATCTTCCTCTCAACCCCGACCGGAAGGGACCGCTCAATGGTGACCTGATCTTCAATATCGTTTGCTCGTTCGTCACCAATTGCAGCCTGCAGCATTATGCGGGCGAGCAGCACCTTTCGTACTTCAGCCAAATCGGCGTGATCGGGTTTCTCGGCTTCGTGTCGACAGCGAGCGGGTTGGCCTGCATGGTGGCGGTGGTCCGGGGACTACGGGGTGAGTCCGATCTGGGCGATTTCTATCTGGACCTATCCCGGTCGATCGTTCTGGTCCTCTTGCCCTCGGCTCTCTTCGTGTCGCTCTGGCTCGCTGCCAGCGGCGTGCCGATGACGTGGCGAGGAGCCGCCCGGGCGACGTCGCTCGAGGGCGCTCCCGAGATGATCGCGCGCGGACCGGCGGCGGCGCTGGTGCCCATCAAGCAGCTCGGAACGATTGGCGGTGGCTTTTTTGGTCCCAACTCCGCGCACCCCTTCGAGAACCCGACTGCCTGGAGCAACCTGGTCGAGGTCGTGGCGATCATTGTGCTGCCGATGGCGGCTATCGTCGCTTTCGGCCTGATGCTCAAGGACCGGAAGCACGCCGCGGTAATCTTCGGGGTGATGCTGGTGCCGACCCTGGCGGCGGGCGGTCTGGCGATCTGGCTCGAGCTCCGGCCGAACAGTGCAGCCACGGATTTGCCGGTCACCGCCGGGGCCAACCTCGAGGGCAAGGAAGTTCGCCTGGGCGCCACGGCCACTGCAACCTGGGCCGCGGCCACCACCGCCGCGTCGAGCGGATCCGTGAACGGCATGCTCGACAGCTTTCACCCCTTGAGCGTCCTGGCGGTACTCTCGCTCATGCTCCTGAACGCCGTCTTGAGCGGGGTCGGCAGCGGCTTCTTGCACATGCTGCTCTATATCATCATGGCGGTGTTCCTGGGGAGCTTGATGGTCGGCCGCACGCCCGAGTACCTGGGGAAGAAGGTCGAGGCCGCGGATCTCAAGATGGCGATGCTCGCCTTGCTGCTCCACCCCTTGATCATCTGTGTGCCGTCGGCGGCATTTGCAGCCAGCGAGTGGGGCACGCAAACCGTCGGCAATCCCGGAGCCCAGGGGTTCAGCGAAATCGTCTATGAATTTGCCTCGGCCGCCGCGACCAACGGATCGGGCCTCGATGGGCTCTCCGACAACAACCCGCCCTGGAATATTGCCACGGGAATCGTGATGCTCCTGGGCCGCTACCCGGCGCTGATTTTGCCCCTGGGAATCGCCGGGTCGCTGGCGAAAAAGCCCAGGCTGCCGCACACGCCCGGCACGCTGAATACCAACGATCTCACCTTCGCCGGGCTCCTCCTGGGCACCATGATCCTGGTCGGAGCGCTCTCGTACCTGCCGGCCGTGGTACTCGGGCCGGTCGCCAGCAGCTTATCCACAGTCCCGCAATAACATGCGCTAATCGTTTTATGTGTGTGGTCGCAATCCGCGTGATTCCGCATCGAGGTAAGCCATCATGATGTCGATCGCAACGCTCGCACTCGGCCTGGCGATCTTCGGGCTGTTCTTCGCCCTGGTTGTCGCCTGCGACCACCTTTGAAGAAAGGAGCCCGAAATGCTCTACCTGACCGGCGTGGTGACTGTGGCTGCCCTCATTTACCTCGGTTACGTGATGATCCGCCCGGAGAAGTTCTGAAACGACCTCCTGGCCTTTTGAGCAACGTGGAGACATGGAATTGGATCTTTCGCTTTTACATCCGTTCTGGGCGATCGGCCTGCCGGTGGCTCTTTCTGTGCCCGTGGGCTGGTGGATGGCCCGTGCTCTCGATCCGCCGCGTGAGCGGCTCGGCAAGGGGTTCGACGCTCTGCCGCTGGCCGTGCTCAGGCTGCTCGGGCATCGCGAGCCGGCGAGGATGAACTGGAAAGAGTACGCGTTCGCCTTGCTCACCTTCAACGCGGCGCTCTTTGTGCTGTCGTTTGCGATCCTTCTGTTGCAGAGTCATTTGCCTCTATTGAATCCCGACGCCAAGGCGCCGCTCACGGCGCTCGGCTACACGGATAAGGGCGGAGCGGCACATCCCGAGGCAGACACCGCGGTGATCTTTCATACGGTCTGCTCGTTCGTGACCAACACCAACCAGCAGCATTATTCGGGCGAGCAGCATCTCTCTTATTTCAGCCAGTTGGGCGCGATCGTGTGGCTCCAGCTTATCACGCCGGCATGTGGTCTGGCGGTGATGCTGGCGGTGATCCGCGGCCTGCGCGGCGACCGCGAGCTGGGAGACTTCTACTTCGACACGATTCGCGGGCTCGTGCTCGTCCTGGTACCGCTGTCGATCATCGTCGCTGTCCCGCTCGTGGCGACGGGAGTACCGATGACGCTGGAAGGTGCCAGGACGGCGACCACGGTCGAGCGCGGCACGCAGAAAATCGCGGTCGGTCCCGTGGCCGCGGAGGTCGCGATCAAGCAGCTCGGCACCAATGGTGGCGGCTATTACGGGCCGAACTCGACGCATCCCTTGGAAAACCCCAACCCCTTTAGTAACTTGATCGAGGTGGTTTCCATCATCATCCTGCCGATGGCGTCGATCGTGATGTTCGGCAGGATGATCAAGGATCGGGCCCATGCGGTGGTGATCTTCGGCGTGATGATGGCCATGCTCCTCGTTGGCGCCGTGGTGGCCGTCCGTTCCGAAATCCAGCCGAGCGCCGCCACAGCCGGCCTGCCGGTGGTTCCTGGGGGCAATCTCGAAGGAAAGGAACTGCGGATCGGGCCGGTGGCCTCGGCGACCTGGGCCGCCTTCACTACGGCCACTTCGAATGGCTCGGTGAACTCCATGCACGACAGCTTTCAGCCGCTGGGTGGGCTGGTTCCGCTGTCGCTCATGATGCTCAACGTCGATTTCAGCGGGATCGGAGCCGGCTTTCTCAACATGCTGATGTATGTCATCACGGCGGTGTTCCTCGCGGGTTTGATGGTGGGCCGGACGCCCGAATACCTGGGCAAGAAGATCGAGGCCCGCGAGGTAAAGCTGGCCATGCTGGCTGTCCTCATTCATCCGCTCTTGATCACGTGTGGGACGGCCCTGTTCGCAGCAACCAACTGGGGGACCAGCACCACGGCCAACCCCGGTCCGCACGGTTTCAGCGAGGTCCTCTACGAGTTCACCTCGGCCTCGGCGAATAATGGCTCGGGGTTCGAGGGCCTTGCCGACAACAACCCGCACTGGAATATCGCGACCGGCGTGGTTCTGTTGCTCGGCAGGTTCCCGGCGCTCGTGTTGCCGATCGCGATCGCGGGATACCTGGCCCAGAAGAAGCGAGTGCCAACCACTTCGGGTACCCTCTTGACCAACGATCTGACCTTTGCCCTCATGCTGCTGGGGACGGTGCTTCTGGTCGGCGCGCTTTCCTTCATGCCGGCCGTCGTGCTCGGCCCGATTGCCGACCATCTTTCAACTGGAAACATTCCGCGATGAGTCTTCTCACTCCCACCCAGCTTCCGGACCAGGCTTCCGCCGATCCCCGGGCCATGAAGCTGAACAGGCGCCACACGCGCCGTCTCAAGCTCTTCGAGCCCGCACTGGTTCGGATGGCGACCGTACAATCGTTCGTGCTGCTCGATCCTCGGAACATGGCCCGCAACCCGGTCATGTTCCTGGTCGAAATCGGGTGGGTCTTGACGACTCTGGTCACGATCCAGTCGATTGCGACAGGTGCCGCCACGGGCGTAATCGTTTACCAGGCGGCGCTGGCGATCCTCTTGCTCTTGACGGTGCTGTTCGCCAATTTTGCCGAGGCGCTGGCCGAAGCGCGGGGCAAGGCCCAGGCGCAGAGTCTGAGGGCCACACGTCAACATACGATCGCCTTTCGAGTCGAGCCGTCCGGCGAGACGACCGAGGTCTCCTCGACCGAGCTCAGGATGGGGGACCGGGTGGCGGTGGAGGCCGGGCAGTTGATCCCGGCTGACGGCGAGATCGTGGAAGGAGTGGCCTCGGTCGACGAGTCGGCGATCACCGGTGAGAGCGCGCCAGTGATCCGGGAAGCCGGTGGCGACCACTCGGGCGTGACCGGCGGAACTCGCGTGCTGTCCGATCGGATCATCGTGCGGGTCACCGCCGGTGTGGGCGAGAGCTTTCTGGACCGGATGATCGCTCTGGTCGAGGGGGCCTCGCGGCAGAAGACGCCCAACGAGATTGCGCTCACGATCATCCTCGCCGCATTCTCGATCATCTTTCTGATCGTGACGGCAACGCTCTATCCGATGGCGCGCTATTTCGATATCACCCTGGGAATCCCCACGTTGATCGCGCTTTTGGTCTGCCTGATCCCGACCACGATCGGCGCCCTTCTGGCCGCTATCGGCATCGCGGGGATGGACCGCGCACTGGCCGCCAACCTGATCGCCAAGAGCGGCAAGGCCGTGGAGGTTGCAGGCGACGTGGACACGCTGCTCCTGGACAAGACCGGAACGATCACGCTCGGCAATCGCAAGGCGACGTCGTTCGTGCCCATGCAAGGGACTCCGGAGAGCGAGCTGGCGCGGCTGGCGGCGATGGCATCTCTCGCCGACACGACGCCCGAGGGCAAGAGCATCGTCGAGCTGTCGCGTCATCAATTCGCAATCGAGCTCGAAGCCCCCGCTGGCAGCCGTTTCGTCGAGTTCACCGCCCAGACCCGCATGAGCGGCATCGATCTTCCCCACGGCCAGCAGATCCGCAAGGGTGCTCCGAACACGATCGCCAGATCCGCTCAGGACGCGGGCTCTCTGGTACCCGAGGGGTATCAGGCCTCTGTCGACGCGATCGCATCCGAGGGCGCAACGCCGCTGGCCGTGATCACCGACGGCCGGATCGTCGGTTTGATCAAGCTCGAGGACATCTTGAAGCCCGGCATCAGCGAACGGTTCGCCCGGCTCCGGCAGATGGGCCTGCGGGTGGTGATGGTCACGGGCGACAACCCGCTCACCGCAAAGTCGATCGCGGACCTTGCCGGCGTGGATGACTTCATCGCCCAGGCCACGCCCGAGGCCAAGCTCGCCTACATCCGCAAGGAGCAAGGCGGCGGCAAGCTGGTCGCGATGATGGGCGACGGCACCAACGATGCCCCGGCCCTGGCCCAGGCAGACATCGGCGTGGCCATGAACTCGGGCACCCAGGCCGCCAAGGAGGCCGGCAACATGGTCGACCTGGACAGCGACCCCACCAAGCTCATCGAAGTCGTCGAGATCGGCAAGCAACTCCTCATGACCCGCGGCGCTTTGACGACCTTCTCGATCGCCAACGACCTGGCCAAGTATTTCGCCGTGATCCCCGCCATGTTCGTCGGCTACAGGCCGCTGGAATCGCTCCGCGCGATCGATCTGATGGGACTGGCCACCGAGGGAGGCGCCAATTCGGCCATCCTCTCCGCGGTGATCTTCAACGCCATCATCATCCCCCTCTTGATCCCGATCGCCTTGAAGGGTGTCAAGTATCGGCCCGTCGGCGCCAGCGCGCTTTTGCGGCGCAACTTGCTCTTTTACGGACTCGGCGGCGTGATCGCGCCCTTTTTTGGCATCAAGCTCATCGACGTGGCCCTCGACCCTCTCCTGAATCTCGTCGGGGCCGGTTAAATGGCCCAAGATCAAAGCGCACTTACGACGGTTCCTGTTGCCGGAGGATTTGTGCAGATGATCCGCGAGTTTGCCCTGGCCCTGAAGGCCTGTGCCGTCACGTTCGTCCTGTGCGCGATCGCCTACCCGGCAGTCGTGTGGGGCCTGGCCCAGTTGTTCTTCCCGTCGCAGGCCGAGGGCAGCCTGATTTACGGGGCGGACGGCAAGACGATCATCGGCTCGGAGCTGGTGGCGCAGCGGTTCGATACAGATCGCTACTTCCACCCTCGGCCGTCGGCCGTCGACTACCGGGCCGACGCCGCCGGGGCATCCAACCTGGGCACCAACAACCCCGAGCTGAAGAAGGCGATCGCCAGCCGGGCCCAGGCGCTCAAGGCGACGGCTAGTCGGCCGGCTCCGATCGACCTCGTGACCGCCTCCGGTTCGGGGCTCGATCCCGACATCAGTCCGGACGCCGCGCTCTATCAGGCGGAGCGCGTCGCCGTCGGCGCGCGGGCTTGGCATCGACCAGGTCGAAGCGCTGATCGCGCGTGAAACCAATCGATCGGGAGCCTGGCTCGGCGCCCCGCCGCGCGTCAACGTGCTCCTCTTGAACCTGGCTCTCGACAAGGAGGAACGCAGGTTGAATCTGGCCGTCGACAAGGCCCAAGTCATCAGCCATTGATCTCGAGCCTGGAAACGTCTCCCATGGTCTCCGCGGAAATTCATCGCCCGACGCCCGAGCAGTTCCTGAACCTGATCCGCCGCCAGACGCGGGGCCGGCTCAAGGTCTATCTGGGCTCGGCGGCCGGCGTGGGCAAGACCTACGCAATGCTTCGCGAAGGGCACCGGCTCAAGGCGCAAGGGGTCGATGTGGTCATCGGCCTGATCGAGACTCACGGCCGCGCCGAGACCGAGGAACAGATCGGCGACCTGGAAATCGTCTCGCCCCGCGTGATCGAGTACTGCGGCGTGACACTCCGCGAGATGGACGTCGATGCGATCCTTCAGCGGAAGCCGACCGTCTGCCTGGTCGACGAGCTGGCGCACACGAATGCCCCGGGCTCGCGCCATCCCAAGCGGTACCAGGATGTCGAAGACCTGCTGCACTCCGGCATTCACGTGATCACGACGGTGAACGTGCAACACATGGAGAGCCTTTACGACGAGATCGAGCGGGTCACGAGCGTACGCGTCAAGGAGCGGATCCCGGACCGGGTCCTGGCCGAGGCGGATCAGCTCGTGAACGTCGACGTTTCGGTCGAAGACCTGATCGAGCGGCTCAACACGGGCAAGATTTATCCGGCCAACCGCGTCAGCACCGCCCTGGAAAACTTTTTCACACCATCAAACCTGACCCGGCTGCGCGAGATCACGCTGACGGAGATTGCTCACTTGATTGACCGGCGCAGCCGTCGCGCCGAGGCCGACCAGTTTCCGCTCTCCGCGACCGACCGCGTGATGGTCGGGATCTCGAGCCGGAGCCCCGATGCGCCGGCACTCCTGCGCAAGACCGCCCGGATCGCCGACCGGCTCAACGTCCCCTGGTACGCGGTCTACATCCAGACTCCGGTCGAAGACCTGACGCGGATCGACGCGGCCACCCAGCGCGGCATCAGCAAGAATCTCGACCTGGCTCAACAGCTCGGGGGGATCCCGATGACGTTCAAGGGCGTGAACGTGAGCAACACCATCCTGGCTTTCGCCCGCGAATACGCGATCAAGATCATCGTCGTCGGCAAGAGCCGCCAGCCCTGGTATCACCGCCTTCTGAGCGGCTCGATCCTCGACCAGCTTGAACGAGCCGCGGAGGGAATCGACATCCTGATCGCTGACGTCTAAAAACACGGACCGATGGATTTGCGGTCGATCCAGCGTACGATGGTGTAGGGGCAGGGGTCGCCTCGGGGATGGCACCGTGCCATAATAAACTGTGATCGGAAGGGTTGACGCGTCCGTCTTCCTGAGCCTCCTGGCCGGCCGACTGGTTCACTGGCTGGTGAGTCTGCATGCGGTAAAACCCGATTCCGATGTTCGTTCCGAAGACCCATTGGCGGTTACGTATGCCAGAGCGCACGCTCGTTCTCAGCACGATTCGACTCAGCCCTGGGAGGATTCTCGCGGGACTTCTGGTCACGATTCTGCTTTGGGCGTACTGGCCAACGCTGCGCGATCTGGAACGGACCTGGTCGCGAGACCCCCGCTATTCCCACGGTTATCTCGTGCCGGTCTTTGCTCTCTACTTGCTCTGGTTGCGCCGTCGCCGTCGATCGGCTCAAACCGGTTCAGGATGGATTGGCGTTGCGCTGATCGCTGCCGGAGCATTGTTGAACTTTTTGGGCGATTACACCTTCTTCACGTGGCTTGATTCGATTTCATTTCTCGCATCTCTTGCCGGCCTCTGCGGGCTCCTGGGCGGGCAGGCCGCACTGCGCTGGGCATGGCCGTCCATCGCGTTTTTGATCTTCATGGTGCCGCTCCCCTATCGTGTCGAAACCAGCCTGGGAGCGCCTCTGCAACGGCTATCCACCGTGGTGAGCGCCTATGCCCTCCAGGTATTCGGAATTCCGGCCTTCAGCTCGGGCAATACCATCGTCATCAGGGACTTCACGATTGGCATCGTCGAAGCCTGTAACGGGCTCGGCGCATCATACATGGTTCTGGCGTGCTCAGTCGGCGCAGCTCTGATGATCCATCGCCCCCTCTCCGACAAGCTCATCTTGATCATGAGTGCGATACCGATCGCGCTGGTGGCCAACGCGACGCGAATCACCTTGACCGGTCTGCTTCATGAAATGATGGGGAAAGGGGCGGCCGAAGAGCTTTATCACGGTCTGGCTGGTTGGCTGACGATGCCGCTGGCGCTCGTGCTCCTCTACCTCGTATACCAGTTGCTTCTGCGCCTGTTCATCGAGGCTCCGGACGCGACATCGCCCTCCGACGGCCCGATCGAACCGGTGAGACCATCCGGCGAGCGGTCGGCTCCCGTAGCAACAAGCTCGCGAGTCATTCCGGCGCTCGCGGCCATTGCCATCGTCTTGACGTCCGGAATCATCCACGGAATGTGGATAAACCGCTGGAGGGTCTCGCGGGACATCGAGGTTGCGGTCTCCAGGCTCGATCAAGTCCCACTCACTATTGGCGACTGGCGGGGCCGGCGAGGGTCAGTGCCCCGGCACGAATGGGTCCGGGCGGGACTCGACGGCCTTGTGATGCAACATTATGAAAACAGTCGAACCGGGAGAGCGACGACTGTCGTCCTCGTCTGCGGGCGACCGGGGCCGGTCTCGGTCCACACGCCCGAGGTCTGTTATCCCGGCGCCGGTTTCGAACTGGCTCAGTCGCATCCGGGCAGCTTCTCGGTGGACGCCGATGGCCGGCGCGCTGACTTATTTGAGGCCGACTTCGAAAACCATGAATCGTTCCCGCACCAGCGACTGCGCGTTTACTGGTCCTGGAACGCCACGGGGACCTGGCGTGTTCCGGATAACCCACGCCTGGCATTTGCGTCTCGACCTGTACTGTACAAGCTGTACCTGGTGTCTCGGACGAGCGAGGGCCTCGAGCAGTCCACCGACGCCACGGAAACGGAGTTTCTTCGCGTATTTCTGCCGGAACTGGACAGGACCCTGTTTCCGCAGGGCTCGCGCTGACTGAGGCACAGTCCTGGCGTTCTGACGACAGCCGAGCCCACCAGGCAGATGTTTCAGAAAAGAAACATTCCTGAAGGGAGGTTAATAGACTCTTCTAAATTCTTTCGGTACATTCTTGCCAATCCCACGGAATCTGATATCATCCGTGTCTGCGGGGATATGGAAGGTCCCGCAAGTGGTCCTTACCGACTTCCCGAAGACAGGTCGCCGTCCGACATGGATCAATCAAAATGAACACCAAGAACGCGAATCTGCGACGATCGATGATGATGTGCTGCAGGGGAGTATCCGCGCGCTGGCCTCGCGCGGACTCGTTCTGATCGTCGGCCTTTCGATCGGGTGCATGGCGGCGCCACCGGCTTTCGCCCAGATCAGCTTGGGCCAAGCTGGTGACTACTCGCTGTTTCAGGCCTCCGTCGGCAGTAGTCCCAATATCATGAGCATTTCGGGGTCCACGATCAGTAACGATGTTGGCATGGGCGCAAATGCGGTGTACGCGTTGTCGTCCACGACCATCACGGGCGGACTCTATGAAGACTCGAACACCTTCGGATCAACCTCGAATCTGACCACAGGAGCCGGTATCTTTTCTCCGGTCAATCTGTCGCAGGCTGCCAGCGACGCGGGCAGTGCGGCCGCGGCTGCCGCGGGATCGACGCCATCCGCGACATACGGCAACATCGGCAGCATGAGCTTTACCGGTAATGCAGCTCAAAACACGTTCAACCTGTCAAGCCTTAACCTCAATGGTGGCCAGATCACGATCAGCGGATCCGGGTTGTTCGTATTCAATATTACGGGCACCATCGGAGGGACAGGCAGTAATAGTAGCGACGCGATGTTCCTCAGCAATGCCGTTGTGCAGGCGTCGAGCGGCGTTACGGGGATTATCTTCAACATCGAGAACGGCGGAAACGTATCCATCGGTGGGAACACCGGGTCGCAGGTGGTGGGGACAATCCTTGATATGAGCCACGGGTCCGTGTCCCTTTCGAACACGAATCTCGAGGGGAGCTTGATCACAAACGGCAACATTGCCATCGCCAACAGCTACATCGTCGCGCCGGAAATGCCCACGATCGTGATGGCGGGTTTCGCGGGTCTCATCCTCGTTGCCCGTGGTGGCCTCAAATGTCTGCGAGGACGTAGACGCACTCTTCGGATCGTTACTCCTCCCCAGCCCTGAATGACCAAGGGAAGTCGGCAGCCCGAAGCCGTCAAACCACCCGCTCTGAGCCGGGCCCACTGGTTCACTGTGGCGAATCCCGCATGCCCTTGAACAATCGACACGGCGCTGCTGGCTCGCGATGATATTCGTGTTCTCCATTGACTGCGTCGAGTGCTCTGCGAAGCAGACACTCGACCGTCATTTTTTCGTCGATGCAGACGAACAATTCGGCTTCCCGTGAGCCGGCGGTTGGACAGCACGTCCTGCTTTGGCGGCTCCTGCACAGCCTGCTTCCATGGCTGGTGTCAATTCTCTGCCGTCGCCTTGCCAAATAAGCGCTAAGACCAGCGCACCTCCAGGTCCCGTCGCCGTCACGTCTTAAAAAAGCAACGCGCGCGGTCTATTTCCTCCGATCGAGCGTATCAAACCCTGGGATAGGTTGCTTGCAATTGAAGTGTGAGACTGATACCATCGTTGTCTGCGGGGATTCTTGCAGGGACCGCCGTTGTGCGCCGGTTCTTTGATCCAGGCGTTCGCGCTTGCAAAGGGGTTCAAGCGTCGTGCGACCCAAGCTAGCTCATCGTAAACCAGCTTCTCTCGATTTCCGAGTTGGACTCAATCGCGTGCTTTCCGGCGGGCTCACTCCGTTCATCGTGCTCGCGTTGGCTCTGCTCGCTGCTCCGACCCGCGCCATTGCGCAGACGATCGACCTCGGATCCGGGCAATACGGCGTCTTCGAGGAATCCAATGGAACGTCGAAAGGCGGGGTCTTCACGCTCACGAGGAGCACGATCGTCGGAAATGTCGAGCTGGGCCCAAACACCAGTTTCACGAATTCTTCGTCTTCGATCACGGCAAACTCGGGCAAACCTTTGACCGATGTGAGCGCTGCACCCACCGCGATTTCCAGTTACACGGCCACGAATCTCGGCGACATCGGCGACTCAACGCCGACAATCACCGGAACCGGCTCAATCAACGTTTACTCGGTCGGGAACATGAACCTGAGTTCCGGGTCGCTAACGATCAAGGGAACTGCAAATGAGATGTTTGTGTTCAATGTCTCCGGTAGCGTTTCAGTCGCAAGTTCGAGCATCGTCCTGAGCGGCGTGAATGCGAGCCAGGTCATTTTCAACGTGATTGGCGGAAATGTCTCCATCAAGAGCAGCACCTCCAACGGTACGTTTGTGGATCAAAAGGGCACGATCACGCTGACATCCTCCACGGAAACGGGAGCCGTTGTCTCCGGAGGAAACATCTCGGTGACAGGTAGCACTGTGAACGCGGATGCATTCCTGCGCCGGTCGTTTCCGCCTCGGCCCCGGAGATGCCGACGATCGCGACCGCGGGCTTGGCGTGCCTCCTTGTCCTCGCGAGTGCGGGCATCAGGCGACTGAAACGTTGACGATCACCCGTCGTATCGGTACCCATGCCACCCAAACACCTCCTCTCGCTGGTCCGCAGCGCCAAGAACCGGCGTCTGAATGTTCGTTTGCTGATCTGGATTTTAGCCCCGACGCTGCTTCTCCTGGTCGGCATTTCACAGTTGCACAGCTTTCAGTTCAGACGTAATTCGCACGCCCTTTTGCAGCAGTCCGAGCGGGCTGAATCGAAGGGCGATTTGGCCAAGGCCGAGGAGTATCTGACGCTCTTTTTGGGGTATCGGCCCAATCACGCAGAGGCCCTGGCGAGATATAGTCTGATTCGCGCCGCGCGCCCGGACCGTTGACGACAGAATCCAGACCATCCATGCGTTCGAGCGAGCTCTTCGCGTCGACCCCGGTCGTCGCGACATCCGCCGGCGTTTGATAGAACTAGCGATGAGTCTGAAGTCGTTCGCCGTCGCCGACGCGCACCTCATCAAGTTGCTCGGCGCGACGAGCCCGGAAACTCGAGCCAAGGGAATGGCAGTCAGTCCGATGACGGCGAGCTTGAGTACCTTCTAGGACAATGCGCTGAGGGCGAAACCGATTTCACTCGAGCTGCCAGCTGGTACAAGGATGCCGTCAAGCACGGTCCGCACCGGATCGACGCGTACGTACGGCTGGCTGACGTGCTCCGAATCCGCCTCAGCGATCCGAGCGCGGCCGATCGGGCTATGGACGCCCGCGAGATCAAGGATGGCCTTGTCTCGGCCAACACCCAGTCGTTCCGCGCTTATCTTGAACGAGCTCGCTACCGCAAGCAGTACAAGATCGCAGGGGCTGACCAGGACATCGCCCGGGCGCTCGAGCTAGCACCCGAGAATGCCGATGTCCTCTTGACCGCGGCGGCGTTCGCAATCGATCGGGGTGCTCTCGATCTGGCGCAGCGCCACCTCACCACCGGTATCGAGAGGCATCCCAAAAACTGGCGATTCCCGGATGCAATGGCTTTGATCGCCAGACAATCGGGGCAGTCCAAGAAAGCTGAGGAATGCCTGAGTCGCGCCATTGAAGCAGCGGACGATCCCGAGGGGCGCAGCCGGTTGCTCTGGGCTCTCGCAGACTTACTGATCGACGAGGGCAAGTGGGCGGATGCCCAGCGAGCAGTCGACAGCCTTGGCGAGCGGCGTGTCAGGTCCGAGCTGGTGAGGTATCTCAGCGCCCGAATCAAGGCTGGTAAGACGAAATGGATCGAGGCCTCTCAGGAGCTCGAGACCATCTATCCTCTGCTCCTCGAGGAGTCATCCGCACTGGCCTATCCAGCCGATTTGCTGCTTGGCACGTGTTATGAACAGCTCGGCGACATCGATCGCCGCTACGACGCTTATCGACGAGCGGTCTCCATTGACGCCCAGCGTAAGGAGGGCCGACTGGGGCTCGCCGGTGCGCTGGCGGCCATGGGAAGGCTTGACGAGGCTCTCTCCGTATATCGACGGCTGATCGATGTGGAGCCAACCGCAGGCACGGCCGCGGCGCGGCTCATGATCCTTCAAAACCTGCGCCGGCCAGCCCAGCAGCATGACTGGCAGTCTGTCGAGCAAGTCCTGGCCAAGGCAGGCCAGGCGATACCTGGTTCCACCGAGGTCACGATTTTGCGCCGAGGCATTCGCGGCACAGGAACAGTGGGATCGTGCCCGCGATCTGCTGGTCAAAGCCCGCGATGAGCGACCGGACCGCATCGAGCTCTGGATTTCTCTCGCCGAGCTGGCGGATCGGCGAGAGACCCCCGCGGCCGCTCAGACGATACTCAAGGCGGCCCAAGAGCGGTTCGGCGATCGCATCGAGCTGCGGCTCGCTCGTACGAACCACTGGGCGAAACGCGGCGGCCCCGAAGCTTCGAAATCGCTGACTGAAGTCGAACGAAATCTCGCGAGCTTCGCCGCGAGCGACCGGGAGCGGCTCCTCCGTCAACTGACGGAGGCCCATCTCAAGATCGGCGATACCGTTGTCGCCGATCGACTCATTGGAGAATTGGTCAAAGAGCGGCCCTTTGATCTGGCCCTCCGGTTCTCGCAATTCGACCTGGCGCTCCGGGCGGGAGATCAAGCGACCATGGAGCGTATTCTGGAGGCGATGCGGACGGCTGAGAACCAGCTTCAGGCATCCGACCAGAGAGGCGGACCGGTCTGGTGGTTTGCGAGGGCTCGGTTCTTGATCTGGTCGGCCACCCGCAAAGGACGAGGCTCGATCAACCGCGACCAGCTCGATGAGGCTCGCCTAGACCTGGTCGAGGCTGGCAGCCGACGACCGTCCTGGTCCCTCGTCCCGCTCGCCCAAGCGCAAATCGATGAATTGACCGACAACCAGGACGCCGCCATCAAGAGCTATCTGAAGGCGATCGATCTGGGAATGCTCGCCCCAAACGTGATCCGCCGGGCCGTTCAGCTCCTGTTCGACCGCCGCCGTTACAATCAGGCCGATGAGTTGATCCGCAAGCTGCAGGAGACCGGATTTCCCGCGGGAGACACACAACTTGAGAGGCTGGCAGCCGAAGTCTCGCTTCAGGCCAACGACCGGGCCCGGGCTCTGGCTCAGGCACGCAATGCGATCCGGGCCGATTCTACGGACTATCGAGACCGTTTGTGGCTCGGTCAAATCCTTTGGGCCGCCGGTGAACCAGCGAAAGCCGAGCCTGAGTTGCGCCGCGCCGTCGAGCTCGGTGGTGGAGCGCCCGATGCGTGGATCACGTGGGTCCAGTATCTGGCGCGAACGGGCGCAAGGAGCAGGCTCGCTCGGCGATCACGCAGGCACGGAGCCATCTTTCCGTCGAACAGGCTCCCCTCGTGCTGGCTCGTTGTTTCGAGGAGGTCGGCGACCTGGATCAAGTCCGCGCCCATCTGAAGGCGGCGCTAGCGGCACGCCCTGACGACGTCGCCGCGCTCCGAGCCGCAGCGACAATTTCGCTCGCGACAACTGCCGTCCGCGAGGCGGAGACAAACCTGCGTGCGATACTCGACCTGAAAAGCAAAGCCCCCGACGACGCCGACTGGGCTCGCCGCCTGCTCGCCATTCTCCTGGCAGGGGGGAATCGTCGGCAGACAATCGAGGCGTTTCAACTCGTGGGCTTGAACGATGACGGCGAGTCCTATCTACCACGCGCCGACCAGTCAATCGACGAGATTCGCGCCCAGGTTAAGGTCCTGGCGCTGCAAAAGAGCCGAGACTCACGACGGGCCGCGATCCGCGGCATCCAGTCGCTTGTCGACCGCGATGCATCCACCGCTGACGATCTCTTCCTTCTTTCCCGACTCTACGAGGCCGATGGGAATTGGTCTAAGGCTCACGAGCAACTGCAAACCCTCCTGGCCTCCAACGGCCAAAACCCTCATTACTTGGCCCAGAACATCGTGGTTCTGCTCCGCCAAGGCGAGACGGACGAAGCCCGGTCGTGGTTCGAAAAGCTTGAGAAACTGGAGCCGACCGCGATCCGGACGATCGAACTGAAGGCACGAATCCTGAAGGCAAGAGGTCGGGTCGCCGAGGCGGTGCCGGTACTCGAAGCGCTGGGAACGAAGAGCGACAATCTGGTCGTGGGCGCTGCGAAGTTGTTGGAAGAACTCGGCCAGGTCGCTGCGGCCGAAAAGCTTTATCGGAGGTTCGCGTCCCAGAAGCGGCAGCCCGAAGCAGTTCTGGTCCTGGCGGGGTTCTTGGGCAGGCAGAATCGGCTTGCCGAGGCCATGGACATCTGCGACGGTGCTTGGGGTTCATGTCCTCCTGAGGCGGTCGCTGTGGCCACCGTCGCCGTACTCTTCTCGGCGCCGATCGATCTTGCCCAGTGCCGGCGCGGCGCAGTCTTTCGAGCGGGAATTGAAGAAGACGCCCCAGAATGCTGCTCTTTTGTTCCATCTGGGCAATATTCGGTGCCTGCAAGGACGCTACCAGGATGCGGAGACACTGTATCGGCGATCGTTCAAGCTCGATGAGAACAACACCGGTCCCCTCTCCAACCTGGCCTGGCTCCTGGCGCGCCGGGATGGCAACGGGGGGGAGGCTCTCAGGCTCATCAGCCAGGGCATCCTTCGCGACGGGCCGGCACAGACCTGCTCGAAGCTCGAGCCATCGCGTACCTGACAATGGGACGGAGTGACTCCGCGATCAAGGACCTTGAAGATGCGATCTCCGTGCGACCCTCGCCGCTCAAATACCTTCACCTCGCTGAGGCGTACTTAACCGCGAGTCGACGCGATCTTGCGACGGCCGCTCTCCAGAACGCAAAGACCGCGGGCCTGAACGCGGACACGCTTTCGCCGCTCGAGCGAGACAAGTGCCGGCAATTGCTTGCCGAGCTGGCGCAGAAGTAAGCCAATGGGTCATGACGTGCCACCCGCGAACCGGGCGCCGATCAGCTCGAGCACCTCGCGCGTGATCTCGGCTTGACGCTCGCGACGTTCCAGGCTGATCAGCTTTTCGAGCATCTGTTCGGTGTTCCGCGTCGAGGAATCCATCGCGACCAGCCGGCTCGCCTGTTCGCTTGCGAACGACTCGGCGGCGATCAGGTAAAGGCTGATGAAGGCGTACTCGTCCGCCAGTCCGGTCAGCAGTTCCGGCGCCGTGAGGTAGCGATGAAATCGAGGTGGCCGCGCCGGGCCCGAGGAGCGGAGGCACTTCAAGTCTGGCGGCAGAATCTGCACCTCGGTTGGGACCTGCTCGCTGATCGAGTGGTAGCGACTGTAAATGACGCGAAGCGCGCCGAGTTCGCCAGTCGCGTACCGCGTTCCCAACAGCTTCGCCAGCCGCTTGACCAGGTCGTGCAGCCCCTCCAGCGAAGTGGCCGCGGGCTCACCGCCGTCCCGGGTGATTCCGCGGGCCAGCAGTTGGCGAATCCCACGCTGGCCTACAACGAACAGATGGACGCTCCCGGATTGCCGCAGTTCTTCAATGCGGCGCTCGGCCAGCGCAAGCACGTTGGGGTTGAATGACCCACACAGAGGCTGTTCCGACGTCATTACCAGCAAAGTGTTCGGGCGGTGGTCGGTTTCTGTCGCAATCGTTTCCGATTCGGGCAAGAGCCACGCCAGACCGCGGAGGACGACTTCGTGGTATCGCCGCGCGCCTTCCAGGGCCCGCTGGGCGCTCTGGATCCGACCGGCGGCGATCGCGCGCATGGCGCTCACGACGTTGTGCACTGTCTCCACGGCCTGTCGGCGCCGCTGGGCGATTTCCTGAGTCACGTCGCAGCTTTCCCGGGGAAAGCTTGCTGAACGGATTCGAGCGCGTGCCGCAGCCGGCTGGTCGAGGCTGTACTGATCTCGTCCTCGCGCTCAATCGTGTCGAGCAAGTCGGATTCCGTGTCGTCGAGCCGCCGTCGCAGCTTGCCGAGGACCGCGGCAACCCGCTCGACGGCCACCTGATCGAGGAAACCCTCGCGGATGGCGAACAGGATTGCGACCTCATGGCTCACGCGGAGCGGATCGAGGCGGGGCTGCTTCGAGCGCCTCGCGCAGCCGCCGTCCGCGTTCGAGGCGATGGCGCGTCTCCGGCTCCAATTCGGCCCCGAACCGAGCGAACGATTCCAGCTCGTGCAACTGGGCGTAGAGCAGGCGAAGATCGCTGGCGAGCTGGCGGAGCACTTTGGGCTGGGCCTTGCCGCCGACCCGCGAGACAGAAAGGCCCACATCGACGGCCGGCCGCACACCTTCGTTGAAGAGGTGGTTGTCGAGATAGAACTGGCCGTCGGTGATCGAGATCACGTTCGTCGGGATGTAGGCGGAGATGTTCCCCGCCTGAGTCGTGACAATGGGCAAAGCGGTCAGACTGCCGCCGCCTGAGCGGTCGTGCAGCCGCGTGGGCCGCTCCAGGAGCCGCGCGTGAAGATAAAAAACACCGGGCGGATACGCCTCGCGGCCGGGCGGCCTTCCCAGGAGCAGCGCGATCCGCCGGTACGCGTCGGCGTGGTTCGTCAGGCTGTCATAGATCACCAGAACCTGCCGGCCCTGGTGCATGAACGATTCCCCGATCGTGCACGCCGAGTACGGGGCCAGGTACTGCTGCCCCGGGGGCGAATCGGCGTCGGCCGCAACGATCACCGTTTGAGCGAGAACGTCGGCGGTCCGCAAAGTCTCGACAACTTCGGTCACATTGGTCTTCCGCAGCCCGACGGCGGCATAAACGCAGAGGACTTCGGTGCCTCGCTGAGCGACGACGGCGTCGAGCGCCAGCGAAGTTTTGCCCGTGGCGCGGTCGCCGAGAATCAATTCGCGCTGGCCGCGCCCAAGGGCAGCAGTGCATCGATCACGTTGATGCCCGTGTGCATCGGCTCGCGAACGGGCTGGCGGTCGAAGACACCCGGTGCCTCGCGCTCGACCGGCTGGTAGGCCCGCGAACGGATCGGTGCGCCACCGTCGAGCGGGCGGCCGAGTGCATCGACCACGCGGCCCAGCAATTCGTCACCGACCGCCACGCTGGCCACACGCCCAGTGGCTCGAAGTTCATCGCCCGCCGATATGTGTTCCGACGGGTCGAGGAACAGCACCCCCACGTCGTGCGGCCGCAGATCGAAGGCCAGCCCGGTCAGCCCATCGGTGCGCTCGAGCAGCTCGCCGTAGTGCACGGAGGGTGCTCCCCGCACCCGCCCCACTCCGTCCCCCACGAAGACCACCTCGCCGACCTCATGATGCCGCACCTGCCAGTGACGTGAATCCAGGGTGGCGCGCACATCTTTGCGAAGCTGTTCGAGCTGTTCGTTCATGGTGTGACCCTCCCGGGAGCGGCGGGGGCAATCTCGTCGAGCCCGCCGATCAGAGAAGCGTCCCAGGCATGTCCGCCCAGCCGCAGCCGCAGGCCAGCGAGCAGCTCGGGCCGCGGTTCGACCGAAAGGCTCAACTTCTGCCCGTCACCGACTCAATCGCACTGCCCAGACGCTCGATGATTCTGCCGTTCATCTCCACGGCGGTTTCGATGACGGCAGTGTGATCCGCTTCCAGCTCCCCGCGCAGCCGTTGGCGCTCGTCCTCCGGGATGTTCTGTATCGTTTCGACGAGCCGCCCGGCAAGTTGCTCCTGGAGAGTCGAGCTCGAAGCCTCATGTAGAAAACGTTCCGCAAGCTTGACGGCGGATCGAACGAGCTCGGCACGAAGCGCCTCGCGGGCTTGGGTGCGCTCCCCTTCAAGCTGGCTGGCCGCGTCCTCACGGCGTTTCTGGCTGCGCGCTCGGCCTCGGCGATCGTCGCTTTTCGGTCGGCCTCGGTCTGCTCGCGGGCCGCGCGGATCAACTCCTGGCGCTCCTGATCAAGGGCCGCCAGCCGGGTATTCAGTTGCTGCTTGAGCGCGGCGGCTTCCTGACCGGCCTTCTGGGCATCAGCCTGCGCCTTGGCATTCGCCTCCCTGCGCCGATCGATCGCCTCGTGAAGCGGCCGGTAGAAGAGCCGCTGCAAGACGTAGACCAGAACCAGGAAGTTCACCACCTCGAACAAGAACGTCCAGACGTTGAAAATCATGGCTCACTGTCCACTGATCAGCGACAGGAACGGATTGGCCAGCAGGATGATCAGAGCGATCACCAGGCTGTAGATGGCCAGCGATTCGATCATGGCCAACCCCACGAACAAGGCACGGCTGATCCGGTCCGAGGCATCGGGTTGGCGCGCGATGGCATCGAGTGCCGAGTCAACCGCCCGCCCCTGGCTGATCGCCGGCGCGATCGAGCCGATCGCTATCGTCAATCCGGCCACCACCATGCCGACAATCGCGAAGATTAAATGTGCACTCATGATCACGAAGCCTATCGGTTAGGATGGGCCCGCACGGCCGCGCTCAAGTACACGACGGTCAGGACCGCGAAGATGTAAGCCTGTACGACACTCGTCAGCACGGCAAGCATCATGATCGGGACCGGCACCAGGAAGCCGGCGAGCGAGAGGAGAACCGCAATGACCAGCTCCTCGCTCATCACATTGCCGAACAGTCGCACGGCCAGCGCCAGGGTGCGCGAGAACTCGGTGATGATCTCGATCGGCAGCAACACGGGCGTCGGCTCAAGGTAATGGGCAAAGTCCCCGCGGACTCCTCGGGCGCGAATGCCATAGAACGGGACCGCCAGGAACACCAGGACCGCCAGGGCGGCCGTCGCCGCGAAGTCAGCCGGCGGCGAATGCAGGCCCGGCACCAGGCCAAGGAGGTTTGCCGTGCCGATGAACAAGGCCAGGGTCACGATCAGGGGCGTGTATGGCCGCGGGTCGCAGCCGAACATGTCGCGCATCAAGTCCTCGAAATGCTCTACCATCAGCTCCGCAGCAACCGGCCAGCCGGACGGGTTCCGGCCCAGACCGAGGCGCACTAGCACGGCCAGTGCGATCAGCACACTCGATGCAACGATCGAATAAACAACGGTTCCGGTCACCTCGACCGGTCCGAGATGAATCAGAGTCGGCGGAGACACGCCTTTACCTTCCATGCCGATTGCCCCCCAGCCGCTCCAGGAGATACAAGTGAGAATGCCCTAAGCCTCCCAGCGCCTCCTGGGCGCTGTCAGCGCCTTGCCGGCTCAAGATCCCCAATCCTATCCTCGACATGATCAGCCGCACCGCGGCGACAAGCGGCACCGATACTGCCCTCAATGGCTGGCGCACCATGCCGCCGACGGTGAACCACGGCCCACCGAAATAAGCCAGGCACAGACCAGCCTCCGCGCCCAGTGCCACGATCCAGTTCATCGGTCGAGTTCCTGATGCACTTGCCGCCAGGCGCTCGAGCATCCCAGCGCCAGGCCCGCGACCAAGAGAGAAAACGTCCAGAAGATGCCCGCGTTCATTCGCCCATCAATCCAGCGTCCCAGAAAAGCCCCGAAGAGCGCCGGCACGACAACCATCCGTCCCACGGACCCCACCAGGCCAAGCCCTCGCCACAGAGTCATCTGCTCGCCGGCTCCGGTCCGCTCGGCCTGGCGCCTGATCTCGCGCACAAACGGATCCTCGTCTCGATCTCTCGCCTTTGTCATTTCCCTTCCGCCTTGCGCAGCTCGCGCAACAGCTTCGTCTCCAACTCGCCGAAACCAGCGCGAGCCGCTTGCTCCTTGTCCTTGCGAGCGAGAAGCATGGCGGCGGCCGCGTCAACGACGTCGTCTAGCCGGTCGGCAACCACCGCGTCGCGGGTGGCAACGGAGATCCGCCCGTCTTCCAAGAGCAGCACCCGGCCGTCGACGGCGACGAACGATTACTTGCCGCAATCCGCGCGATAACGGAGCAAGCACGGGATTAGAACGGTCAGGAAATCCTCGTGGCCGGGCCAGATCCCGAACTGGCCGCTCGAGTCCACCGCCTGCACCGCGGCGACGCGGCCGTGTGCAATCACCCGGTCCGGAGCGATGATCTCCAATTCCAGGGTCACAGCTTCGCCTCCTCGATCGGCCCGATCATGTAGAGTGCGCCCTCATCCCGATCGTCATACTTCCCCTCCAGGATGGCCTCGCACCCGGCCACCGTCTCCGCGAGCGGGACGCGCCGGCCTTTGTGCCCGGTGAACATCTCGGTCACAAAGAACGGCTGAGTCAGGAAGTGTTCCAGCCGCCGGGCGCGGCGGACCGCTAACTGGTCCGCGGACGAGAGCTCTTCGAGGCCCAGCATGGCGATGATGTCCTGGAGCTCGCGATACCGCTCGATCGTCTCCTTGACGGAGAGCGCCACCCGGTAGTGACGTTCTCCCAGCCGCACCGGATCGAGTAGACGAGACGTCGAGGCGAGCGGGTCAATCGCGGGGTAAAGCCCCCGCGCAGCGAGGCCGCGCGACAGCACGATGCTGGCGTCGAGATGAGTAAACGTCTGAGCAACTGCCGGATCGGTCATGTCATCGGCGGGCACGTAGACGGCCTGAACCGACGTGATGGAGGCAGCGGCCACCGAGGCAACCCGTTCCTCCAAGGTCCCCAGGTCATCGGCTAACGTGGGCTGATAGCCCACCTCCGACGGAAGCCTCCCCAAGAGCCCCGAGACCTCGGAGCCTGCCTGTACATACCGGAAGATATTGTCGACAAGGAACATCACTTCGGTGCTGCGCACGTCCCGGAAGTACTCGGCCATCGTCAAGGCCGCCAGCGCCACCCGGAATCGGCTTCCCGGCGGGTCGCTCATCTGGCCGAAGAGGAGAATGGCGTTCGCCAGGACGCCGGTCTCCTGCATCTCGTGCCAGAGGTCGTTCCCCCGCGGGTGCGCTCGCCCACTCCGGCAAACACGGAGATGCCCGCATGATCGTGGTTCACGCTGCGAATGAATTCTCGCAGGAGCACCGTCATGCCAGCGCCAGCGCCGCCGATCAAGCCAGCCTTGCCACCCCTAGACAGCGGAGCAAGCAGGTCGATGACCTTGATCCCGGTTTCCAGGAACTCGATCCCGCGCCGCTGGGCAGTGAGCGAGGGCGCTGAATCTGTGGATCGGCCACCGCTCGACTCCGGTCAACAGTTCACGCCTATCCAGCGACTCGCCGAGGACGTTGAACAACCGGCCAAGCGTGCAAGGGCCGACCGGCACCGAGATCGGCTGGCCCGTCCGCGCGACCGCCATGCCGCATGCCAATCTTTCCGTGGGCGCCATTGAGATCGCTCGCACCGTGTGAGGATCAACGTGATGAGCCACCTCGAGGGTGATCGTTCGCGTCCCTACCGACAGCAGCAGGGCTTCGTTGATCGCCGGAACTTTGTCGGTGAACGCGACCTCGACGACCGAGCCGCGCACCGCCGTGACCCGCCCGTGGTGTCCCTCATGGCCCGGATCCTGCATCAAGAATTGACTCCAATGCCGCGTGGAATCGCGCACGGGTATCGACTCGGTGTCCACCCGCCCACGCGCTTCACGAAAGACACCGTAGAGCGTCGACCGCGAGATCGCCAGGGCTGAGGCCCGCCGGCCGTGCGAAGCTCCCCTGTCAATTGGGTTTCACGCTCAAGGGCGCTAAACACCAAAAGCGACCGGCGGTTTCACGAAACGCGCCAAGAACCGGCGATATCGGGCTCTCTGGACCCCGGTGCGCACGCTGCTTCGCTGCGATCGCAACAAATGCTCGCGGGGCAGGACACGGAGACGTTGACCGTCAACCGGCGAATTCGCGCTCCCCGGCCCCGGTTGCAGCAGTCCCGCCGATGCCGGCTTCGAGTGCCGCAAGCCGGTTCCCCATTAACTCGATGCTCTGCTTCAGAGCATCCACATGCTTGTTGCTTGCACTGAAGGAACCGTCTCTCCAGAAATCGATGCCGATTTCCTGCGCCTTGTCGACCGATGCGACGATCAAGCGAAGCTGGATCGTGAGCAGCTCGATGTCCACGAGCTTGATCTTGATATCTCCCGCGATGACCAGTCCCTTGTCAAGAATCCGTTCGAGCACGTCCGCCAGAGTCGCGCTCTGGATGGAGTGAGGCAACGAGCGTGGGGAAGTCGTCGTCATTACCGGTTCCTACCCTCGACCTGTCGGTTTGCGCCCGACACATGGCAAGAAGTGCGAACGTAAGCAGCGGCCGCGCGGGTTTCGCCGTAACTCTGGCCCGGCCCGCGGCAACCCATTCGCTTACCCAGGGTCATGATGCGGCGCAAATCAACGGTGCGTCCATCAAAAGAGACCTTCCGAAAAGCAGAGCCTCTCAGCGAGGATCTCACGTCGCGAGCGGTCTTGATCGTCATGTCGATCCCCTCTGGTGATGAACTTCGTCTTTGTGGCCTGCGGGGCGAATCACTCCTCGCCCCCGGCACCGGAGGCACGGGAGGCCGCTCGATGCCTCGAACGCCGACCCTCCGCAATCGGGACAGGTCTCGGTGGGGCCGTCGACTACCGGCACAACGCCCGCGCCGCCGCAGATGAGGCACCGGAACGTCTTGTAGCTCCCGGTGCCGCGACAGAAGGTGCAGGTGGTGCGAGGATTCGAGACCACTTTGGTGCCCGTGCCGTAACACGACCCGCACTTCGAGAGCGACGAGAGCTGATCGTAGGGATCGGTTCCTCTCCCCTTGCAAAAGGCACACACGACAAGTTCCTGGCCATTCGAGGTCGCCATTCTGGGATCTCCCGTTCAAAGAAGCTTCCCGAGCGGTCCGAGGTCAATGTTGAGATCCTCGCCGTCGAAACCGAACGTCCGCTTGAGCACCTCGACCTGCTCCGAGAGCTGAAGAAACGTCATTCCCAGCCGTTCGACCTCGTCTTCGCTCAGAGAGCCCGATTCCATGCGGCGGATCGCCTGCCGTTCGAGCAGCTCACGCAGGAGCTCCACCAGGGTGAGGACCAGCTTGGCCAGGCCGTTCTTCACGTCGTCAGGATTGAGCGCGATGTCGGCGCGGCGCTGGATCGAAGCGGGCAGGGCGTGCGCAACTTCCTCGAGGGCCAGTGAGTCTACCAAGGGTGCCGACGATCTGACCATGGCTCATACTCCCGTCACTGCGCGTCAGGCCTGAGGCGCGATGCCGCTCGAACGCGCGGTCTCGACCGAGGTCAACACGAGGTTAACTCCCAGGTAAATCAGGTCGACGCCGGCGACCGAGATGAAAACCTCGCCGACCACGACCACGCCCTTGTTCAGAACACGGTCGAGCGTCTCGCACAGCGAGACACGCTCGGTCTCTGTCAAGCCTTCGGGAAGCGCAGGCGCGAGGTTCGAGTCCATCTCAGAGCAGCTCCTCATAGATGCTCTGGGCAAGCCGCAACTCCCCCTGTCTCTCATAATGCTCGGCCACTTCGATCAATCGCCCGGACGCTTGGTCGGCCTCCGCGCTGTCGGGGTAATCGCTCATGATCTTGCCGAAGATGAACATCGCATGTCGAATCTCGCCGGAGTAATAGAGCGCCTCGCCCATGCGGAGAAGCCGGGCCAGCGCGAAGGCATGATGCACCGGGAGCGGCTGCTCGCTGGACGTCACGCTGGTTTGCACGGTCCGCGTCGTTACCTCGATCGTTGGAGTCTCGGAGAGTACCGTACTCATTGGAAGATCTTCTCCTTGGTGAAGTAGTTCGCCTCGTATTCAAGCGGCGGCAGGCGGCTGAGATGCAATCAAAGCCGGCACCGCCTCCCCACGCTGGAAAAAGTGCCGGCAGCTTCCGAACGCTGCCCTATGCCCTCTGTGCAAAAGAACTGGAATGTCGCACAACGAGGATCATGGTGGTTCATCTTGCTCCTCCTGTTGCTCTTCGCGGCTCTCGAGAACGTCGAGCCGGTCGAGTAATGCGCTCTCCCGGTCGTCGAATTCTTCGTCGGTAATGCTCCCTGCTTCCAGGAGCATGTAAAGCTCGCCGAGCTCTGTGCGGATCGCGGCGGATTCGTTGAGCATTTCCTGCACGGCCGCGTTGTGAATCTCCCGGAAAACGGCGAGCACGCCTCGTACTGGACTCATCAGGACATTGTCGAGTATAATCATGTGACGTCCATGCTAATAGGTAAGCTGTATGTCCACGAAATGGTGCGGCGGCCAGGGCCCATTGAAATCGAACGCGAAATCGTCGTCGAAAAGAGCGGCGGCTTCGATCACTCCCTGCTCAAAGTCCTTTTGGCGGTCGCGGTCAACCAAGCAGGCGAGGTTTACGGCTTCGCGCTCGCTGCGCGGCTCGTCGACCACGAGCTCGACGCAACGCGGCTGCATCTGCATCGTGATCTTCTCCGTCACCTCGGCGCGGGCCGCGCTCAGGACGCTGTCGAATCGCCGTCCCAGTGCGATCTTCTCTTCCCGCGACGGCTCTCGGCCACCGCGGAACAGTCGGTCCCGATAGGTCTTCAGCTCGGGGTGCGTCAGCACGAAGTATTCATAGATATTCGATTTATCCCAGACGACGCGCGTACCCATTTCGACCTTGCCACGCACCCTGCGGAGCTGGGCGGTGAACGCCGCGCGGTTGAGGCCGAGAATGCGCCGCACCGCATCTGGGCCGTCGGCGATCAGGCCAAACGACATGGGTAAGACGCTGCCGACGGCCATCAGCCGTTTGAGAACCTCATGGTGGGCCGCGACGCGTCTTCGCTCGGGACGGATGCGCCGATTGGGAATATCGCTGACGACGGCGGCGTGCCGGCCGTCACCGAGAGTGTAGACGCGTCCGCCCTCCAGACCAATCAAGCCAGTCAGATTCTGATCATCGACGTTGTCGATCACCCCGTACACGTACCGACCCTCCGTTTCCTGCGACGTCTGATGTGGCTCGGGACGCGGCTCTGCCATCGTGCTGTGTCTCCTCATCGCTGAATCTCGAAAGGGGCCGCTGGCGTGGTATCAGTTTCAAGACGTCAGTACGAAATGTTCCTGCTCTTGATGCGAACCTTCGGCTCCGGCGGTTGTGGGATCGCTCCGGCCGCCGGGACGTCGTGCTGCGGGATTTCACGGCGCGTCACCCCGAGCAGGCGGGCTTCCTTGTTCGCGATCTCGGTGAGGCGATTCTGGATCTCGGCATGTCTTCGTTGCCAGCGCACGAGTTCTCGCCTTAGCATCGAGCGCTCGTTCGCCATGGCAGAGAGCTCGAGGTAAGCGCCGCCGGCGGTTCGCGCCCGACGGTTGTCCAGGAGGGCCCCCATGGTCTTGACCGACGGCAGCCCTTTACGCTCGCTTGCCATGGATCTTGCCTCCCAGAGCTTTGCGGTGGCCGTTGGTACCGCTGGCGCTTGCACCGTTCTCTTTGCCGGCCGACGCACAGATGTTTCTGACGATCTCGTCGAGCCAGTCGGAACCGACGCGGTCGCCGTCACGAGTGATCTTGATTGTGTCGGTGCGCAATACATCGCGGCAGGTTTCGCGGAAGGCCGCGTCGCCGGGTTCGGCCCGGGCGTTGCGCAGGACCATGATCCGGGCCAGGCTGATGCACGACCGCACCGTGGGCAGGTGGTTCTGTATGCCGAGCCGGCGGAACTCCCGCACAATGTCGACGATGATGGTAGCCGAACGGTGATCCAGCCCAGACTTTGCCTTGGTGATATTGACTTCCGTCTCGCGGTCGTAGTGATCGACGCTGATCGTGATGATCCGGTCCATGAGCGCGTCCTGAGTCTTGTGCACCCCCGCATATTCCTCGGGATTGCTCGTGAAGATCATCGCGAATTCGTGATGAACGGCGATGTATCCTTCATTCATGCGGCTGACCGGCAGCTCGAGCAGACGTTCCTCCAGGATGCTGAGGAGGACATTATTGGCCTCAGGGCGCGACCGGTTGAACTCGTCGTAGATCACGGTGAAACCGTACTTGCACGCGCTCGTGAGACGGTGGTCGACCCAGGTCTTCGTGAAGTTCTCCTCGGTTTTGACCACCGAGTGAATGAAATTGTCCACGACGCGCGACGAGCGGAAGCCAAGCTGGCCGCCGACCAAGTCGGAGCTGCCGAACTCGTCGTCGCCGTGGATCAGCAGCACTGGCCTGCCGAGCTGTGCCGCGACGTGCATCGCCAGGGTGGTTTTGCCGGTCCCCGCAGGCCCGCTGAAGTGGATCGGATACCCGGCCTTGAGATAAGAGAAGGCCCGGTTCGCCAGGCTCTGGACGATGGGGGTCTGGACAAAGTCGGACTTCTGCTTCAGCGTCAATACGGTCAGGTCGTCGTTATCCACGGCAGGCATGTCTCCTCGTGCTCGACAATCGACTGCTGACCGGGCAACAGTCGTACTGGAAACCGACAAGTCAACCACATCTCACGAAATCGAACGTTTGAGGCGTCAGACGGCAAAGCGGCGGCCGAGAGCGGGACAGGACGGCCTGAGCTCGACAGAACAACTGGCCCCAATGCCCCGGCCAGGGGCGCTGGCATCGCGCAACGGAACTCAGGTCAGCCCGCGTGGTGATGCGCTTTCGCCCAGGTTTTCGCCACTTGTCGCAACTCGCTCGCAAGATGGTGTTGCTCCTTCTTGCAATGCGCACGAAAGCTCGAGACGGATTTCCTCAAGTTGTGCATTTCCCGGGCGAGACTCTTTCGCAGCTCGTCGCGCATCCGTGCGATCTGCTGCTGGTAGTAACCGCGAGCGGCGGCGACCCGATCCAGACGCTCGCCGCGGTTAGCGACGAGTGCCAGTCGCTGCTGCGCGGCCATCTCACGATGCGCGTCGCCAATTTGCACCATCAATCCGCGAGCGCCCTCCAGGCATTCTTCCGTCGCGTTCTCAATGTGCCGTAGATCACTCTTTCGCTCTTTGGTGGATGCTCGCAGGTCCTCCGTGAACCTCCGCATACTTTCAACCAGGATGCCCATTCGATAGTCCTCTCAAAGTAGTGTCTCGATCAGCGTATGTTGACTCACTCTCCCGGCCAACCCCGATCGCCCCTCAGAGGGTCGCGATCAGGGTCGACCGGCTGCGCCTGGTCTCCCCCCGCGGGGGAAGGGAGAAACCCGGCACGGGAACGCACGTGCCAGTACGTCCAGAGTTCCGTTCTTGTCCCGACGAAACCGGCCGGCCAATCATTCCCTGGCGCCCTGAGAAACGCCGATGGCTGATGCGCGCCGGCGGAAGGAATCACCTCGGCTCGGAATCGACGGGATCAGGCCGGCACCGCGGCGGACGACGTCAGGCCGATCGCCTCGGCATACTTCAGGTACGTCTCGACCGACGCGATCACGACGCGGGCTTCGATCGACAGGAGCTCGATGCCGACCAGCGACACCTTTGCCCACGCGTCGATCACAATACCCTTGTCCAGAATCCGGTCGACGACTTCGGCCAGACTGGAGCTGTCCGTCGACTTCATAACCTTTGCCATTGCTACGACTCCTCATTTCAAGGTTTGGGAACTCTTGGCTCGTGGCTCACGCTGAGCCAGGGGTCCGACTGCGATCGTTTCCCGGCACCGACGAGATACAATTACCGTGCCAACCGTAGACGGTCTGAGCAGAAAACGCGGAACTGGCATATCTGGTGCTCTGAACATATATAGTACGATGTGTGACGATTCTTCGTCGTCGCGCCGCGGAGCCGAACGAATGCTGCTGACAAAGACCCGTGACGGGGGTCGTTTAAGGGATGACAGTGCGTGGCCAGAAACCGCGCCACGCGATCGAAAACTCCTTGATATTCCGTAAGAAACGGCGCTGCCGGCCAGCTCAGACAGCAATTGTGATCCGCCCCCTCGATCAGACTCACGGAGCGCCCCACTGCGCCCACTTTCAGAATTCCGGAGCGGCACGGGAGCCGCGAGATCGACGAAGCCTGTGTACCGGGTTCCTGCGATTCGCCACCGATTGACTTTAGGCGATCTCGGCCCTGACTCGCGCGATATGGGAGTTGAAGCCCGACTCGGGAGTGAATTCCCTACGGCGACTTCCCGGCGATCGGACGGACCGGCGAGCACGATCGGCCACGGAATGGCGGGGCGCCCGAAGTAAAGATCAATGGTCATCGTGTCACTCAGCGGCCGGAGGCAAGCTGGATGATCCTCTTGAACTGCTCGTAGAGGAAGGGTTTCGAGAGATAGCCGATCACGAGATGGTCGGTGAGCGCATTCTGGACCGCATCGTCGTTGTTGTAATAGAAGCCGGAGACCAGGACGCACGGGAGCTGGGGGTGATCGGGTCGGATGCTCCGAACAAGCTCGAATCCGTCCATGTCGGGCAGCTTGACATCGGCGAAGAGAAGGTCGAAGCGTTGTTGTTGCAGGATGCTGACGGCCGCACGAGCGTTCTTGACCACGGTCGCCTGATGCCCCTCCATCATGATGAACCGCTCGAGCGCCCAACACATATCGTCGTCGTCGTCGACGACCAGGATGCTGATCGCATTCTTCATGGCCTTCACGTGGTTCGGCGTCATGGCTGCGACTCCTCGGGGAGGCTGACGGTGATCGTGGTTCCCTGTCCTGCGACGCTTGCAATGTCGATCGTTCCCTCGTGCTGGTTGACGATTGCATAACAGATCGAAAGGCCCAGCCCGGTCCCTTTGCCGACCGGCATGGTCGTGAAGAACGGGTCGAAGACGTTGCGCAGATTGACCTCTGGAATCCCTCGGCCGTCGTCGGTCACGCGCAGGACGACGAATTCGTCGATCGGTTCGATCTCGAGGACGACTGTACCGCCGCGATCGTTCATCGCGTTGGCGGCGTTCAGGAGCAAGTTGGTCACGACTTGCTGGAGGAGGTCCTCGTTTCCAAGTACATGGACCGGGGCGGTGGGAAGGTCGGCGCGCAGGTCGATGCGCGACAGCTTGAGCTGGTTGGCCACGAGGTTCACGGCCTGCCGCACCACATCAACAATATCGAGCCGTCTCAGGACCCCGCCTCGGTCGGAGGGACGAGCAAACCGGAGGAGGCTCTCGATGATTCCCGAGGCTCGCTGCACGTTTCGACAGATCTTGTCGGCGCACTCACGCCGTTCGCTCCTGGCGAGGCGGCCTTCGAGGAGCATCTCGCCGGCGCATGACACGACAGCGAGTGGATTCCGGATCTCGTGTGCGATGCCGCCGGCCATCACGCCTAGGGCCGCGAGCTTCTCAGAGCGGAAGAGCTGGGCTTCCAGCTTGCGGCGCTCCGTGAGATCGCGGCCCACGGCGACAAACCCCGTGATGTTCCCCTCTTCATCGCGCATCGGGGAGCAGACCCAGGAGATGGGGATCGCGGTCTCCTCGCGACTGAGCAACTCGATCTCGACCGGTTCGGTGCGTCCATCCACAGGGACTCTTTGCAGGATCGCGCTCATGTCATGCCGGCTCGACTCGGAGCAGAGCGCGGAGATGTTCCGAAATCGCACATCCGCTTCCTCGTACCCGGTTACCCGCGCCGCGGCGGTGTTCCAGCTCACGATCCGACCCAGCAGGTCGGTCGATATTACGAGATCGCTCGCGCTCTCGACGACGCTGGCAAGATGGCGCTCGGCCCGCCGCGCTTCCTCGCCGAGCCGGACCAGGTCGGTCACATCTTCCATCAGAAGCATGACGTTCTCCATCCCGCCTTTCCAGCGGAACGGCAGCAGGCTGTAATAATAGATCCGGGTCGCGACGCCTGGCACACGATAGACCATATGTTCGCCGGTAATCGACTGGCCCGTCCGGAACACTTCCTCCACTTTCGACTTGAGACTCATGTGCTGGTAGAAGAACGGCGGAAATATTTCCTCAAGCCGCCGATCAACGACTTGCGTTCCGGCAACGCGGGCCTTCTGCACGAAGTTTCGGTTGGCTGACACGATCCGCAGGCTCGGGTCGACGAGCAGCACGGAAGACGGGATGCTGTCCAAAAGCATCGTGTATAGCTTCTCGAATCGGCTCACGGATCGCTCATGTGCTGGCTCGCCACCCATTTCGTGATCCTTTCATCGGTTAGCAACATCAAGGTCGAGATTCGATAGAGCAGCGGAAAAATGGTAAGGCGGCCAGGGCCCTGTCAGGAGCAGCCGGCAGAGGCATCGATCGCGAAACTCATCAAAGGCACGTACGAACCGTTCGCGGTCGCAACGCCGGGTGAGAAAATGAAGGGAAAGCACGCCGCGGTCGGCATCGGCGGTCTCATCGGCCTGGAACCTCACGAAACGTCCAGCGAATGCGTCCTGGACGGTCTCGATGGCGCGTGCCTTTCTTCGGGCTGATGCCTCGCGCTCTTGATACCGGGCGCGAAGGCGAGCTAGGTACTCCGTGCCCGATCGTGCACAAGTCGCGTGCGGAACGTCGGAAGCCAGGCGCTCGGCCCCAGACTGCTGCGCAATTTCGCGGCTCGGCTCGTCCGGGTCGATTTCGACAGTGTTCCAGACGACCCGCACACCCATCTCTTCGCATCCCTCAATCACATCGAGGGCGGCGCGAAACGGCCCTGCCCGGAGTGTGAGCATTTCCTCGATGTCTCGCTCGGACGCGGCGCAGGTGCCGTACCGAACGGGAAGGACGTCGCACTGGGCGTGCAGGGCCGATACAACCTGCGCGAAGGCCAGCACCGAAGGTAAATCTTCCGTCGACGGGTGCTCGATGACGGCGGCCGAGGCGGCTGCGATGCCGTGCGTCTTGACCATGGAGACGGCGCTCCCGCCAGGACGCGCGGCAAGGTTGAGTCCGGCCGCTGCTTGCTCGCGGACAATGCCATAAATGAGGCGACTCATGATGGGGTCCGATCCAGCGAAGGACAAAAATGAAACGGCGGCCAGGGTCCGCAGCATTCCAGGCTGATCCCCTGTTCGCTGAAGCGAGATCCAAGCGTGTCGGCGAGGCCGCCGAGGCCATCGGCGGCGGGGCGCGGCACGAGCAGGGCAAGATTCAGGATCGTCTCCAGGTCGGTCCGGGAACCGATTCTCTGCGGGAGGCTCACGACTTCAATTGCGCGGGCGAGCAGTGCCGCGCGGATTTCCTCTGCCGCCGCCTGAGTCGACAGGATCGCCCGCCGGCGTGTCGCGGATTTCAGGCGCTTCTCGATGAAGTAGCGTTTTCCCGGCGCGTTGGGCAAACACCGCCATTCCTCAACAAGGGCAGGGTCGGACGACTTGGCCCACTCGTCTGACGTTTCGATGTTCACGAAGGCTTTGACCGACCATTCCTCCTTGCCAGTGATCCGCTCGAAGAAACTGGCTATCGCACAGTAGTGTGCATCGACGAACGTTTCCAGCGCCTCGCGGCTCGAGAACACTGCGCCAAAGCGCACGGGTAGAACGGGAGAACGTTCCATGACCGCCTCGATCACTTGCTCGTGCCGGCAGGCGCGGGACGACCCAGGCCGGGTCGAGGGGCACGTCCACGGCGGTGGCTTGCTGGAAAACGGAGAGCGGCACCTCGCTGATTACTGCTGCCAGCTCTCGAATGTCGAGACTCGTGACCGGCCCGCCACCATCGAGCCCGTCGACCGCGAGATCGCGGACCGAGCCCGCACGGGCGAGGCAGTACAGATAGATCGAGATCTGGTCCATCGTGCTGCCTTCGCGACGGGATTGCGACATCTCGGTACGTGAGGCCATGGGCCTCAGAGCGTCCCTCCCAGCGATCCATGCTGCGATCGGATGTGCGTGATGGCCAGGGCCAGGTGATCGGCGAGGATCAGCACGCGGGCGGGCTCGCCGCAGTCCATCGCCGTGCGAGCCGCCCGGATCGCCGCCAGCGCCGCCTGGTCACACACGGCCTGGATATCGGCGCCCGTGAATCCTGCGGTGCGGTCGGCGAGGCTTTCGAGAATGATACCGTCCGCCACCGGCCTGCCTCGCAGTCCGATCGCGAAGATCGCGGCGCGGGCGTCGCGGTCGGGAAGCGGAAGCTCCACCTGGACGTCGAATCGCCCGGGCCGGAGGAGAGCCGGGTCGAGGATGTCGCCGCGGTTCGTGGCACCCAGGATCAGGACGCCTTTGAGCTCCTCGACCCCGTCCATCTCGGCCAGAAACTGGCCGATCACGCGCTCGGTGACATTCGACTCGGCTGCACCTGAGCCCCGACTAGGGACCAGCGAGTCGATCTCGTCGAAAAAGATGATGCACGGCGCCGCCTGCCGCGCCTTGTGGAAGACTTCGCGGACCCCGCGCTCGGATTCACCGACATATTTCGAGAGCAGGGCAGGCCCCTTGACCGAGATGAAGTTCACCTGGGTCTCGGTCGCCAGGGCCTTGGCAACAAGTGTCTTGCCGCAGCCCGGCGGGCCCGAGAGCAAGATCCCCTTGGGAGGCTTGACCATGGCCGCGGCGAACAGATCGGGATACTTGAGCGGCCACTCGACGGCCTCTTCGAGCTGACGCTTGATCTGGTCCAGGCCGCCCACATCGGTCCAGCGAACGTTGGGAATCTCGACGAAGACCTCGCGAATCGCCGATGGCTCGACCTCGCAGAGAGCCGTTTGAAAATCGTCGGCGTAGACTTCCAGCTTGCGCAGGGCATCGTAAGGTATCTGCCCGGATGCGAAGTCGATCTGGGGTAGAAAGCGGCGCAGGCAGCTCACGGCAGCTTCTCGGCAGAGAGCTTCAAGGTCGGCACCGACGAACCCATGAGTGATCGATGCCAGGTGAGCGAGATCGACATCCGCAGCCAGGGGCATTCCCTGGCTATGGATCTCGAGAATCTGCTGCCGTCCCTCACGATCTGGGATCGGGATCGCGATCTCGCGGTCGAACCGGCCGGGCCGCCGGAGCGCTGGATCGAGGACGTTGGGAAGGTTCGTGGCAGCGATGACGATCAGATTCTGTCGCCTTGCGAGGCCATCCATCAAGGCAAGGAGCTGGGCGACGACGCGCTTCTCGACCTCGCCAACGACCTGCTCGCGCCTGGGTGCGATCGCGTCGATCTCGTCGATGAAGATGATGCTCGGCGTCTGCCGAGAGGCTTCCTCGAAGATCTTGCGCAGATGCGCCTCGCTTTCCCCGTAGAACTTGTGAATGATCTCAGGGCCGTTCACCGAGAAAAACCGGGCCTCGGTCTCGTGCGCCACTGCGCGGGCGATCAGCGTCTTGCCGCAGCCCGGCGGACCGTGCAGGAGCACCCCCTTGGGCGCATCGATCCCGAGTCGCTCGAATACCTCCGGGTAGCGTAACGGAAGCTCGATGATCTCGCGGATCCGATGGAGCTCGCGCTTGAGGCCACCGATATTCTCGTAGGAAAGCGTCCGAGCCGGTTCCTTCTGCTTGTCCTTGGCCTGCGGCCGGCCGATTTCGAGCATCGTGCTCGGCCGGATCACGACCGGGCCCGGTGGAACAGTGCCGGCCACCTTGAAGTCGGCAGACCGCGCTCCGAACAGGGTGGCGCGAATGCGGTCGCCCGTGACGACCGCAAGACCATCCACCAGACCGCCGATGTAGTTCAAATCGCGGTCGGTGGGGACGATATCCAGCGGAGTGATCACGACGCGCTCCGCGGCGCGCGGCACGATCTTGCGCACACTGACCGTCTGGTCGAGCGCGACGCCCGCATTCTCGCGCGTCACACCGTCGAGCTGGGCTCGGGTCTGGCCGCGATGTTCCTTGTATGCGGGCATCGCCTTCGCGACGGTCTTGCGCTTGCCGCTCAGCTCGACGATGTCGCCGACCTCGACTCCGATCTTTGCAAGATCGGCCGGATCCAACCGGACGAGGCCGCGCCCGAGATCCTTGGCCAGAGCCTCGGTTGCCTTCAGCTTGAGCGTTGCTTCTTCGGCGGTGTCCGGCATGCGCAGATCCCCTGTTCACCTGGCAAATTCGATCTCGAGAACGCCGTTCCGGCACGTATGTTTCATCTGGGCGCTGGAAAACGCCGCCGGCAGCAGCACTTCCTTGCGGTACTTCTTGCGCCCTCGCTCTGCCGAGATCGTCAGGATGTCGTCGTGAAGCTCGAGGTGGAGGTCGTCCTCGCCCACGCCCGGCAGCTCGGCGACGACGAGCACCTTCTTGGCCTCTTCAAACACGTCCACCATCGGCTCGTTGACCTCGTGGACAGCGACCTTGCCCGTTCGTTCGTCCTTGCCGACATTCCCGAATGGCTCGACCTTCCAGCCGTCGCCTTCGCCGACAGCAGTCCTGATGGTGAAACCGACAACGCCGCGCACCGGTTTGCCGCGTAGCTCCTCGATCCGGTGCAGCTCTTCGCCGCGCTGTGCCAGATCCCCGAGCTTCTCGAGCAGACCACCGAGACTGCCCATGAATCCACCGAGGCCGTTGGAATTCTCGCCTCCAGTGGGTTTCCGCTTCTCTTCCGCCTCCTCAGAACGTCCCTTTCGTGTTTTTGCCATGATTGCTCGAGCTCCTTGATATGGCCGGAGATACCGAGATTTCGGCATCCGGCCGGTGACACGGGAACAGACACCAGACGTCGGGCACCGCAATCGAACGATTGGAATCACAGCGCGATCGCGTATTGTTTCGCCTTTGTTCGGATGGTCTTGTAGTCAACCTGCAGCAGCCGCGCGGCCTCGGCCTTGTTACCGCCCGTTCGCTTGAGAACCTGCGTCAGCAGTTCGCGCTCGATCTGCCACACGCGCTTGCGTACGACCTCTCGCAATGAGAGGCCCGCATCGGCCGGATCGGCGTCATCGAGTTTTGCACCAGCTCCCCGTCCCACTTCTCTCGGCGGGCCGGACTGCTCGAGACGGAGGTGCTCCGTGCTGATGGATGTCTCGGTCAGAAGTACCGCTCGACGAATGACATTACGGAGCTCGCGGACGTTGCCGGGCCAGGAGTAGCTGCGCAGCTCATCGAGCGCCGCGGGATCGATCTCGACCGCCTTGCCAAGCTCCTGGCATGTTGACCGCAGAAAGCGCTGGGCCAGGTAAACCAGATCGTCTTTCCGTTCCCGCAACGGGGGGACGGCGATCGCAAACTCGTTGAGCCGGTGATACAGGTCGCGGCGGAAGCGGCCGGCGGCGACGAGTACCTCGAGGCCCTCGTTCGTCGCGGCCAGCACGCGGACGTTGAGCTGGATGGGGGCCGTGCCGCCCACCCGGAAGATCCTTCGTTCCTGGAGTGCGCGCAGCAGCTTGGCCTGCATGGCCAGCGGCAGGTTGGTGATCTCGTCGAGGAAGAGCGTGCCGCCGGCGGCGGCCTCGAAGCAGCCCGGCCGGGTGCGGTCGGCCCCTGTGAACGCACCTCGTTCGTGCCCGAACAATTCGCTCTCGATCAAGCTGGTCGGGAGCGATCCGCAATCGACAGGAACAAAAGGCGCGGCGGCCCGCGGGCTCGACCGATGAATGGTCCGGGCCACCAGTTCCTTCCCCACACCCGTCTCGCCGGTCACGATCACTGTGAAGTCCGTCGGTGCCACGCGATGAACGTCATCCATGATCCGACGCACCGGCAGGCTCGAACCCATTGCTTCCGGCAACGTCAGCTCGCGCGACGCCAGCGATCGCGGAAGCGCGGTCGTTCGGGTCCCGTTCAATCGATGGCTCTCGACCGCCATGTGGACCGTCAGCACGACTTCGTCGTTCTTGAACGGTTTCGTCAGGAAGGCAAAGACCCCATTCTCGACAGCTCTGAGTGCGGAACTCACGCTGGCGAACGCCGTGATGAGGATGATCGGCGTCTTGAGAGCGGACTTACGAGCTTCCTGCAGAACTTGCAGGCCGCTGATCCCGGGCATCCTCATATCCACCACCGCGGCGTCGACCTCCTGCTCTCTCATGATCTTCAAAGCCGTCGTCCCGTCTTCCGCCATGACCGGTTCGAAGCCTTCTCGCTTCAAGAGAGTCGTGAGCGCCCACCGGCTATCTTCCTCGTCGTCCGTGACCAGAACGCGATTCGCAATCGATTTCTGGATCGTCATGGGAGAAAACCTACCCTGTTGATGGAGCGGATGGTCGCACGTTGTTCGACGGCGCAACGCCGTCACGGGACTCCGCCGCGCTCATGTCGCTGAAACGGCTGAGGCGGATATCCGGAGGAAGGTGGCTCTCGAGCGCGTGCAAGATCCCCAGGAAGATCAACCCCGTCTCGCCCTCCTTCAGTGTCTGGTCGATCTGTCTGGCGATGTGATCGTCACGCTGTTCCAGGAGCCGCTTGCTGAGCCTGGCATGCCTGAGATCCCGGACTGTGTTGCGGGAATGCGTTGGCGTGGCGAGCGCATCGCGAGCGAGCTTGTACTCTTGCATCAGAAGCTCCGGTGCCTCAGTGCCCGTGAGCTTCGCTCCCTTGGCCATCAAGTCCAGGAGAATCTGGTGATTCACGCTACCCTCCTGAGCCAGTTCGCGAACGATCGCCTCCTCGTTACCGCACACGGGCAGGCCGTCCTGGTAGAGTCGCACTCGGCGGTAATCCAGGTTGAGCCCCTCGATCTGCGTCGCGATCGTTTCCCACAGTCGCATCACTGCCTCCTGTCGCAGTTCCCATTGCTCTGCCCCGGTTCGCTCGATGTGATGGCGGCGCACGGATTCCTGAAGGCTCCCCATATCGGTTTCGGTGTGAATGATCGGAACCAAGATTAACGGCCGCACCGATCGACCCGGCATCGCATCGATCTCCGAACCGACAAAAAATGACGCTACGACGCAAAAGCCGATCGAGCCCCCCGTTTCTGGCCGAGCGACTGCTGCCGGCCGCTCCGGGTTCTCTGCGAGCCGCCTCGCGCATCAGGGGTGCTGTCGTGCCTTTTGCAGGGCGGCGTCGCCGCTCGCCGCTGTCTCGATCCAGTAGCCCTTGTCGCGGAACAAATCCGCCATGTTCTGGCACGTGTCGGCGTCGTCATCCACCACGAGAATCATGGGCATCGCAACCTCCGCGATGAGGCTTCGTGCCGGGTTCACCCTTGGCAGCCATGCGGGGCGCGAGAGAATCGGCGAATATCCCACTGGCCATATGCCCGTTCTCAGCCACGAGCATGTGTGAGTCTGAACAGGGATGCCGCACGGTCGGCTGGGCTGCGACGGGCAGGCTCTTCCCATCGAGCCGATCACTGAGGTTGCTTGGTTGGTGTTGCATGTCACTAATCGAGTTGCGGCATCGGTTCGGTCGGACCTCGACCAGACTGCTCCGGATCTGATCCGCTTCCGGAACAGCCATTGCATTCGCTGGGACGATCTGCTTCAGGTCACAACTGGTATCGCGGCCCTCGAGGATGACGATCCCAGCGCTTGCGGAGACCGACACCTTGCGCAAGACCATGTAGCCGGTTGCAGGCAGCGCGCACTCGGTTCGCTCGTCTACTTGGCGGTCATCGATTCGCGGCTTAATAAGGCACCCCATCTCCTGCCGAGCATCCTTTTTTCGAGGCACTGTTCACCGGCGGCCTGGATCATTGGTGTAACAGGCTGGACCATGGGGAGTACCCCTCAACGATCCGACACGAACCGCCATGTAGCCAGCACGCCGATCAACGTTTCAGGAATCCAATCGCACGCCTCGGTGACGCCCAAAGTTTGCTTTTCAGGGGAAACCTCGGTGCACCTCGTCCGGCTCGGCATCGCGATCAGCACTCAAGAGTCGGCGGCTCATACCGAATTCTGTACAGTTGCAGGGCTTCCGCACCGACCCGCTTTGAAAGGCGTACTCCGAATACCTTAACCGGACGGCCAAAAACCCGACAGTCGGGATCACGAAACAGTCGTTGTCGGAGAAACCCTGACACAAATCCCAAGGGATCACCCGTGTCGGTCGTTGCGCGGCGCTCGCTACAATGAGGGCCGTCCGAAACCCAGGGATGAGGGAGAGCCGGCGATGGCCGCGAAGAAACGAGGGAAGCACCGCGCGACGGCTTCCGAACCGATCACGCCGCCCCGACAGGCGAAGCGTGCCGGAAAAAAGGTTCTTGAACCAAGCGCAGAATGGTCGGGTGCGCCGGCCGGCGAGGGTGTCTCGGCGACGGAGCAGGCTCGAACCGAGCTGCCCGTGGCCGGGTTGGTCGCTTCGGCCGGCGGGCTCGATGCCTTCAAGAGGTTTCTCGCCGCCATGCCCGCCGACAGCGGCATCGCCTTCGTCCTCATCCCCCATCTCGACCCGGCGCACGCAAGCCTGATGGTCGATTTGCTCAGCCGGCACTCGTCGATGCCGGTCATCGAGGCCGCTGACGGTATGGCGCCACTGGCCAACCACGTCTACGTCATCCCGCCCAACAAGAACATGACCATTTCCGGCGGCTTGCTCCGCCTGGCCGGGCCAGTCGAGCGCGGCGGCTGGCAGACTTCGATCGATCTCTTTCTGCGCTCGCTGGCCGACGATCAATCGGAAAACGCGATCTGCATCGTCCTGAGCGGGACCGGGTCTCACGGCACGCTGGGTCTCACGGCGGTCAAGGCCGCCGGCGGCATGGCCATGGTTCAGGACCCCAAGACGGCCGACTTCCCCGGCATGCCCAGTTGCGCCGTCGCCACGGGCCTGGCCGACTATGTCTTGCCCGTCGAGCAGATGCCCAAGGCGCTCGTCAGGTATGTGCAGCACGAGTTCGTCAACAGGGGCAAGGTCATCGCCGCGGTGGATGAGACGCCGGTTCATCTCAACGATTTGCTCGCTATCCTGCGCTCCGGCACCCAGTTCGATTTTCGCGGCTATCGCAAAAAGATGCTGGCGCGGCGGCTGGAACGGCGCGTGGGATTGAGTCGCTTCGATACCGTCGCGGAGTACCTTGCCCACCTGCGCGAGCATCCCGAGGAGATCAAGCAGCTCGCGCGCGATCTGCTGGTCAGCGTGACCAGGTTCTTCCGCGATTCCGAAGCCTTCAGCGCTCTGGACACGGAAGTCATCACGCCACTCATTCAGGCGAAGGCTGCCGACGCCCCCTTACGGGTCTGGGTCCCCGGATGTGCCACCGGCGAGGAGCCTTACTCCATCGCCATGCTGATGCTCGAACATCTGACGACCGCGCAGAATCCCTCCCGCCTGCAAATCTTCGCCACGGATGTCGATGAACACGCGCTCGAATTCGCTCGCCGGGGGATCTATCCCGAGGGAATCTCCGTCGATGTCTCTCCGGAACGGCTGGCCCGTTTCTTTACGAGGGCCGAGGAATCAACCTGGCAGGTCGGCAAGCCGTTGCGCGAAACCATGACGTTTGCCGTTCAAAATCTGATAACCAACGCTCCTTTCTCCAAGATGGACCTGATCTCCTGCCGCAACACGCTCATCTACCTCGAACCGGAGATGCAGAACAAGATCATCAACCTTTTGCATTTTGCTCTCAGCGACGGGGGCTACCTGTTCCTGGGCTCGTCGGAGACAGTTGGGCGGCACACCGAGCTGTTCGAGCCTGTCTCCAAAAAGTGGCGCATTTATCGGCGCATTGGCCCGCCTCGGGCGAACGACTTGCAGTTCCCGGCAATGCAGTTGGACCCGCGCCACGCCACTGCGCTGCCGGTCAGCCGGCCTCACGCTCTTCCGAGGCTGGCGGAGCTGGCCCAAAACTCCTTGCTGCGCCGGGTTGGTCTGGCTTGCGTTGTCATCAATCGCAATTACGAGGTTCTGCACTTCGCCGGCCCGACCGAAGACTACCTCGTCCAGCCAGACGGCCCACCCACCCAGCACCTGCTTTCCCTGGCGCGCAAGGCGCTCGAACCCAGTCTGCGCGTCGTCATCCGCCGGGCCATCCACGAAAACGCCTCCCAGAGCGTCAGAGGAGTGATGATGCGCCAAGGAGGCGAAATCCGCCGGGTGAACATTGACGTTGAGCCTCTTATCCCTTCCAAGCAGACCGAAGGTCTGCTGCTGGTCTCGTTCCAGGAGCAGCCGAGTCCTTCGGGCGAAGCGCCCAAAAAGCGCGGCCGCGCGCCGAGACAGCAGAATCGGATGTCTTGCGTCAGTTTGAGCAGGAGCTGGAGACGACGCGCGATGACCTGCAAGGCACCATCGAAGCGCTCGGGAGCGCCAACGAGGAACTCAAGGCGTCCAACGAAGAAGTCATGTCGATGAACGAAGAGCTCCAGTCTGCCAATGAGGAGCTGGAGACCTCCAAGGAGGAGCTGCAATCCCTCAACGAAGAGCTGGGCACCGTCAACAACCAGCTCCACGACAAAATCGAGGAGGCCGAGTCGGCCAAGAACGACATGGCCAATCTCCTCAACGCGACCCACATCGCCACCGTGTTCCTGGACGCTGGCCTGCGAATCAAGTTATTCACGCCCCCCGCCGCGCGCACGTTCAACCTGGTCCAGGCGGATCTCGGCCGTCCGATCGGCGACGCCGTCGCGAAGTTCCACGACCCCGGGTTGCTGCGCGAGGCCGAAGAAGTCCTGCGCGCTCAGACGCCGCGCGAACAGGAAGTTCGGGCTGAGGACCGCCGGTGGTTCATCCGGCGGATCATGCCCTACTGGACCCTGGACAAACGCATCGACGGCGTCGTGATCAGCTTCGTGGACATTACCGAGCGCAAGGAGGCCTCCGACGCGCTAATCCGGCGCCTCGCGGCCGTGGTGGAAAGTTCCGCCGATGCGATCTTCAGTAAAGACATCGACGGCACCATCAGAACCTGGAACGGAGGCGCCGAGCGGCTGTACGGGTACAGCCCCGCCGAGGCCATCGGCCGATCGGTCAAGTTCCTCGTCCCGGATGACCGCGTCGAGGAATGGACCAAAATCATGGCCACGCTGGCGCACGGCGAGCATGTTGAGCAGCTCGAGACCGAGCGAATCCGCAAAGACGGCAAGCGAGTCGCGGTGGCGCTGACAATTTCGCCGATCCGGGATGGCGACGGCAAGATCCTGAGCGCCTCGATGACCGGGCGCGACATCACCGAACGCAAGCGAGCCGAAGCGGAGATGCGGCGACTTACCACCGAGCTGGGCGCGCGAGTCGAAGAACTCACGACCCTGCTGGACATCCTTCCCGGCGGCGTCCTGATCGCTGATCCCCTTTGCCGGCGGATCACTGGAAACCGCTGGTTTTACGAATTCCTCGGCCTTCCCCAAGGCTCCAACCTCTCGGTCACTGCGGAGCAGCGGGACCTGCCTGCCGGCATGCGCAAGCCATGACGGACGGGAGTTGTCCCCCACCGAATTGCCCATGCAGGCGACCGGTCTCTCCGGCCGCCGCATCACGGATTTCGACCACGAACTGGTTTTCCCCGACGGCCGTGTGATAACCCTCCTGGCCAGCACCGCACCGCTCCTCGATGAGAACGGCGCCGTTCGGGGCGTCGTCGGCGCCTACATGGATATCACCGAGCGGAAGCGTGCAGCGGCGGCCCTGCGCGACCGCGAAGCTCGCCTCGCGGCCATCCTGAACACCGCAGCCGACGCGATTGTCACGATCGATGAACACGGGATGATTCAGTCGGTCAACAACACAGCCGTACAGATCTTCGGATATGCTGCCGCCGAGATGATCGGCCAGAACGTGAAGATGCTCATGCCCTCGCCCCACCACGAAGAGCACGATCGTTACCTCGCAAGATACAAGCAAACCGGGGAAAAGCGCATCATCGGAATCGGTCGTGAAGTCCTAGGTCAGCGCAAGGATGGTTCCACGTTGCCGATGGAACTGGCCGTCAGCGAGGTGGGAAACCTGAAACTGTTCACCGGCATGCTCCGCGACATCACTCGTAGAAAGGAACTGGAGCGCGAGGTCGTCGAGATCGCCTCGCTGAAGCAGCAACGCATCGGTCAGGACCTGCACGACAGCGTGAGCCAGGAACTGACCGCCCTCAACATGCTTGCCGGCGACCTGGCCGAGACTCTACGATCGGATCCTTCAGGCGCGCCGAAGCTGGTCGATCGGCTGATCGTGGGATTACAGCGCAGCCAGCAAGAGCTTCGGGACGTCATGCGTGGGCTGTTGCCTGTTTTGGTCGATGCCGAGGGGCTCATGGCTGCATTGTCCGACCTCGCCAGCCGTACCCAGGAGGAGGAAAAAGTGAAATGTGTGTTCGACTGCCCCAAGCCGGTCCTCGTCACGGACAACCTCGTAGCGACCCACCTCTATCTGATCGCGCAGGAAGCGGTTCACAACACCATCAAGCACTCCCAGTGCCAGAACATCCGCATCTCCGCGAAGGCGAATCATCTCCTGGTCCTGAGCGTGCAAGACGACGGCATCGGCATCTCGGACCATCCGGCCGACGACCACGGAGGGCTGGGTCTACGCATCATGCGCAACCGTGCCGCGATCATCCGTGCAGTTTTGACCATTGAGCCGGTTGAGCCCACCGGCACCCTGGTGACGTGTACCTTGCCGAGGACGAACAATGAGCCGTAACAGCACCAAGAAACGAGCGAAAGTCCTGATCGTCGATGACCACCCGGCCGTGCGCGAGGCGCTGGCCTTGCGGATTGGTCGCCAATCCGACCTGGAAGTTTGTGGCGAGGCCGGCGACCTGAGCGAGGCCCTGCGCCTCGTCGCCGACACCAAGCCTGACGTGGCCGTTGTCGACATCTCCCTCAAGACAAGTTGCGGGATCGACCTGATCAAGCGAATCAAGGACCGCAACGACACGGTGCGCATGTTGGTTTGGTCAACGCACAGTGAATCTCTTTACGCCGAGCGCGCGCTCCGCGCCGGTGCCTTGGGCTACATCAACAAGGATCAGGCCACCGACAAGATCGTCGAGGGCATCCGGCGGGTGCTGGAAGGCAAAGTCTACATGAGCGACGTGATGATCCAGGCGATGTTGCGGCGCAACGTCGGGCACGGGCGAAAGCAAGCCTCCGGTTCGCCGCTTGATGCGCTCGCCAATCGCGAGCTGGAAGTCCTTCGTTTGATCGGCCAGGGCGTCAAGACCGCCGATATTGCTACGCGTTTGCACCTGAGTGTCAAGACCATCGAGACCTACCGCGACCGCATCCGGGTCAAACTGAATTTGAGCGATGGCGCAGCGCTTGCTCACTACGCCACGAAATGGATGCTCGAGAACGACTGAGTCCGTGTTGGGATCTGAGTATCGCAATGCCAATGGCTGCGGACCAGTCCGACGACGGAGCGAGAGCGCACGACGTAGCACAAAGCCCCGACGACGGGCCCGTCCGCCGGCTCATGAAAGTCGTCCGGGCTGACCAACTCGGTATCGAATGCCTGCCGCCATTCCCCGGGCCGGCCCTCCTGGATCTGAAAGGTTGCATCCCCGTCGGACGCGTTGATCATCACGCACGTCGCCGGCCCCGGCGAGCAGGCCCAGCGGTGCCTTGCCAGCGTTTGTTCCCGAGTGCGACGCCGCTGCCCGATCGAAGGCTGGGGGAAGAAAACCGACTTCGCGTAGGGATCGAGCAGGATTTTCTCCGGGTCGAAGCAGTGCCAGTCGTAACGGCCCTGAGGGGCGGGACCGGCGAGCGAGTAGGCGTAGAAGCGAGCGCCGCGCACGTCGGCCTGAGCGAGCCGGCAGTGCCAGATTCTGCCTGACTTGTTCCGGAGGTAGTCGAGCGGATTAGCCAACGACGCATCAACGCGGGTTCCGTATACGCCTGCCACACCAGATTGACCGGCGCATCAAAGCTCCGTTGCACCAGCACTTCGCGATCTGACGGCGTGCTCACGTCAGCAGGTTTCATTTCTTTCGCTCCTCTATCGTGCTTGCTTCAACTCCGCGAGTAACGCGTCGAGTCGCTTGTAGTTGCCTTCCCAAATCTCTTGCACGTTCTCCAGCCAATCCGTGACCGCTTTCAATTGCTCCGTCTCCAGCTTGCAGGGCCGCAACTGGGCCACTCGACTACGCGAAATCAGCCCCGCCGATTCCAACACCTTCAGGTGCGACGAGATCGTAGGTTGCGTCAACGAGAAGAGGCCGACCAAGTCGGATACGGATGCCTCGCCGCGAGCCAGATGCACCACGATTCCACGTCGAGTGGGGTCGGCAAGAGCGGCAAATGCTTGGTCCAGTCGGTTTATCTTCTATAGAATATCGTCTAGATAGATAGCCATCAATATATGAATTTCGAATTCGCTGGAAATAAGTCAACTTTCGATCGTCAGGTCCGGCAAAGCTCGCTCTAGGTCTGTCATTCCAGCGTCGGTGACCTGAGTGCCGGCGAGGCCGATGAATCGAAGCTTGGTCAGCCCCTTCAGATGCGCCAGCCCGGCGTCGGTGATTTGAGTGCCGTGGATGTTGAGGTATGCGAGATCGGAGAGCCCCTTCAGATGGACTAATCCGCGATCGGTGATCGGAGTGGAGTTGAGGCCGAGGTAGTTGAGCGCTGTCAGCCCGTTCAGATGCTTCAATCCAACATCAGTGACTTTCGTACCGCGGAGTTCAAGAGTGCGCAGTTTGGTCAGCCCCTGGAAATGCGCAGCCCCAATGTCGCCGACGGGCGACCCGACGAGCGAGAGTCCTTCAAGTTCGGCGAGACTCCCGACATGCACGATCGAGGTGTCGGTTGCGATGAGACGTGAGACGTTGGTTACATGACCGAAGAAGTCGACGCCGAGAAGTTTCACGAGCCATCGTGGCGCCCGAGGTTTCCCTGCTGTTATCGACGTCGCGTACTCCCAGTCCCAGTCATATGTGACATCACCTCCGGCTCCCTGAATCGCCAACACCGCATCGCGTTGGATTCGGGCACTACGGACGATCCAACCCAGCGCCGCGCCGATCACGAGCACAAGGACGATCAGCCCGCGCAAGCGGAACCGCAGGTATTTCCGCCAGGGACGCGAGACGGGGCCGGACGGCATGGAGGCCACTCGCTGGGATTGGGGATCGCGTGGAGGTGATTCAATCCGCCGACTTGGATCATACCAAGAACCCACTCGGTGCCACGAATCAACCGCCGAGAGATTCGATGAACCGCTTGTCCTCCAACGCGGCCTGCGTCTCGCTCCGACTTGTAAAAATAGCGTCGGCCGTTGATGGTTTTCCATCCCATTCCTAACCTACACTCTCTTTACCGCCCCGCTTTGAGGGTTGGTCCGACCCGGCCCGGACGTCCGGGATTGTAACGACCGGAGACCGACCTGGCATACTGGCGATGGAGACCAGCCCGGCCCGCTCCAACCCGTCCAGGCCGACGCTTGGGCCGCCACCTTCGGCGAAGTCATCGACGCGATGGAGATCACTCCCGACGGTGCGGGCCTGCGTCCACGTAGCCGGTTCGCCCGATTCACCAATCTGCCTGAACTCCAGCAGATGTTCCGGGCTTTCTCCGACGTGCAGACGGCTGAGATGCTGAACCTGCCACGTCCACGCCTGGAAACTGGCAAGCCGATCGTCGTTGCCTGCCCGATGTCCGAGGAGCAGCACGACCTTCAGCAGGCGTTGGTTAAACGCTACGAGCGGCTACGGTCCGAGAAAGTGGACCCGAGGGAAGACAACGCCCTTGCCATCACCACCGACGGACGCAAGCTCGCCACCGACGCACGGATGCTTTCAGCAACCGCCCCAGACTTCCCGGAATCGAAAATCAACCGCCTGGTCGAAAACGTCGCGTCCATCTGGCAACGCACGACTCCGACGCGCGGTACACAAATGATCTTCGCTGACATGGGCGTCAATCCTAACCCATGGGGGTATTTGCCCTACGACGAGATTATCGAAAAGCTGGTCGCCAAGGGCATTCCACGAGACCAGATCGCCGCCATCGGCGACGCGGAATCCGACGCCAAGAAGCAGGCGCTCTTCGAGAAAGTAAGGCAAGGTTCCGTCCGCGTGCTGATCGGCAGCACCCAGAAAATGGGAACCGGCACCAACGTCCAGAAACGCCTGGTCGCGCTGCATCACCTCGACGCCCCATGGAAGCCAGCGGAAGTCGAGCAACGCGACGGCCGCATCCTCCGTCAGGGGAACGAGAACAAGGAGGTGGCGATCTATCGCTACGTCACCGAAGGATCATTTGATGCGTATATGTGGCAAGCGTTGGAGACCAAGGCCCGGTTCATCTCGCAGGTCATGACCGGCGACAACGCCGCGCGTCGTGCCGAGGATATCGGCAGCCACGAACTCTCCTACGCCGAGGTCAAGGCGATCGCGTCGGGAAACCCGGCCGTGCTGACACTCGCCGAGGCCGACGCCGAACTGCAACGGCTCGCCTTGCTCAAGAAGAACCACCTCGATGAGCAGTACGTCGCCCGGCGTAGCGTCCGCGACTTGCCGGCTACCATCGCCGGCCTGTCCGAGCGTCTCTCCAAGCTCACCGCAGACCAAGCCACCGCGAACAGTCACGCCACCGCCCCCATCGCCATTGGTGGCCGGACTTACCCACGTGAAGACATACCCGACATTCTCGGCGGCAAGCTGGACGCTTTGCCGAAGAACGTCCGTGAAACGACCCGCATCCCGCTCGGCAACTACCGGGGGCTGGGTTTTGGCATCGTTCTCCACTCGCAATTCGCACCCGAAATCTACCTCGAAGGCTCCACCGCACGTATGGCGACGCTATCACGCGACCACCATGGACCTCGGGCCGTCCTTAACGCCCTGGAACGGCTAGCCGACGGCTACGGTTCCGAACGCAATCGCGTTCAGCGAGACCTCAGAATCGCGCAATCGCAACTTCGCGACTACCAGGCCCGACTGGGCAAGCCGTTTCCGCACGATGCTTACCTGGCCGAACTGACCATGTTGCGCGACCAGCTCAAAGCCGGCCTCTCCGGCGCGGCCCACGAGCCAGGCAAAGAGGATGGGCCGAGCGTTTCGGAAATCGCCGAGCGGATCAAGGCTCTTAAGGCCGTGCACAGCATCGAGGCGACGCCGCAGCGGGACCGACAGAAACATTCCACCGCCGAAGAACCGATCACCGCCCGCATTCGTAGGCGGACCGAGGCAGGTTCCGCATCCGATCTCCTGACAGAGTCAGATGTTGCACCCGAGGTTGAGGACGTTCATACACAGAATTCGTCCCTCGATCCGCCGAGAACTTTCCAGGAACGCATCATTCTTGAGCGGCAACGCAAGGACGACGGACCGAGCCCGCCTTGAGTCCGACAGGCCGATTTCGGGATGAACCTTACAGATTCTCGGAAATCCCCCTGGTACTACCTTGTCAAAACGATATTCTACCGCCTTGTAAGGCTCGATGGCGTGCCCTGTTTGCTCGTATCGGGTCAGATGTCTTTCTGATTAAGCTCGAATCACGGTGTTTTCCGTAATGTGACAAACCCGTACAAAAGTAGTGCCAGCGCCTCTGGTCCTGCGCACCGGGGCCCCCCACTTCATTCCCTCTTCTTTTAGTGTACTTACGAGCACATATGGAAGCCGATGATTCGTAAGGTCTTACGGCACAAGTATATCGGGCATTGACAAGTCTCTCACTGCGCGTTAGACATAGATTTGGAGACGAACCCATGCGCTACCAGCGGTCCCTGACAATCGCGAACCGCCATGACCGGCTGATCGAGCTGATCCGCTCTGGCGAATTCTCGTCGCCTGACATAGCCCACAAACTGAAAGTCTCGGAGCAGACGATCTACCGGGACATCGAGTTCCTCAAGCAACGCGGCTACTCCATCCGATCCGAAAAGCACGCCGATGGTTGGGCGTACCACCTTCTCGCCGAACCCGCAACGGTTTCGAACGGGAAAGGGTCATCACGCAAATGACGACCGCAACCCCAAAAGACTGGCGGAAGGAATTCGGACTCGATGGACGAAAGCCGCCCACTTTTTTCACCGGCCTATCGGACATCGACCTTGCAGACGACACGACCGGCGGCCAGGCGCACGTCCTGCGCCGGGCGTTCGAAGACTTACACCTCGATGGCGTACTGTGTCAGGATCGCGTTCCGGTCATATACTTCCGGCTGATCGACCGGATTACGTCGGACCTGGTTTCGTCTATTCACCGCACCTTCTGGAACCAGGGCGTGGCCCCGATACTGGTACTGATCGCCCCTGACGAGGTTCACGTCTACTCCAGCCTTTCCGAGCCGGCCGTGAAAACGGCGATGGGCAGCCAACCAGCCGGGTTCGTGCAGAAGCTGGGTAGAGTTGCCGATCAGCTTCAAGCGTTCATTATCGCAGTGGAATCGCGAGAGTATTTCCGAGAACATCGCCGGGCATTTGACCCCGAAAGGCGAGTGGACCGCGACCTGCTTCGCAACCTTCAATCCGCTCGTTCTCTGTTGGGAGAAGTGCCGGCGGCGAAACTTGCGCTGGATACTCTCGACGCCCTACTGTGTCGGCTCGTGTTCACCTGCTACCTCTTCGACCGCGAGGTGATCGACCGGAAGTATTTGGAACAGGCTGGCATCCACGACGCCGATCACCTGCGAGACATTCTAGGGAGAACCAAACGCTCCGAAGCGAAGTCGGACCTCTACGCGCTTTTTCAGCGGCTAGGGCAGGACTTCAACGGGGACTTGTTTAGCGACGACCTCGACGCCGAAGCACGTCATGTCCGAGTTCAACATCTGGACATCCTCAACCATTTCTTTCGTGGTACCGACCCGCACACCGGCCAACAGACGTTCTGGCCCTACGAGTTTGGCATCATCCCAATCGAAACGATCAGCGCGATCTATGAACACTTTTTAAAGGCTGCCGGCGAACAGGAGAAAAAGGATGCCGGAGCGTTCTACACGCCCCGTTTCTTGGCGGAACTCGTCTTGGATCAGGCACTGGCGGGGGTAAACGATTTGCTCGGCAAGCGTTTCCTAGACCCGGCATGCGGCTCTGGAATCTTCCTTGTAGGATTGTTCAATCGGCTGGCCGAGGAGTGGATGCGAGCGAATCCGGGTGCGGGTTACGACGACAAACTCAAGGGCCTGACCGGGATATTGGAAACGAACCTCTACGGGAACGACAAGAACCGTACTGCCTGCCGGATCGCCGCATTCAGCCTGTACCTCGCCCTGCTCGACCAGCTCGCGCCGCCTGACATTCGGCGGGTACTCAAAAAGGTCAAGGTGCTGCCGCGTCTCGTCGCGGACAAGCCTGGGATGTCTGGACGAATTCGTTGCGCGGACTTTTTCGACGCTGAGGCCGACCTGTCGGAGATGGTCGATCTCGTCGTCGGTAATCCGCCGTGGGCGAAAGCCCATCCGAAGTCGATCGACTGGTGTATCGCGCGTTGTCTTCCTGTTCCGGAGAAGCAACTTGCGGCGTGTTTTGTCTGGAAGGCGTCAACCTGCCTTACCGAGAAGGGCAAGGTTTATTTCGTTTTGCCGCACGGACTCTTGTTCAATCACCGGCATCCAACAATCGATTTTCAGGAGAAATGGTTTCAAAGAAACGCCGTCGAACTGATCCTAAACCTGTCCGATTTCCAACGCTTCCTGTTCGAGGATGCGGAAGCACCAGCTTTGGTAGTCGGCTACGCCAAAGCAAAGCCAGCCGACAATGCTCAGCAGATTCAGTATTGGTCACCAAAAACTGATTGGGCTGTCACCCAGGCAGAGGTCATTTCAATCCTTCCGCAAGATCGTGCTTGTTTATCTGTTCGCGAAGTGCTGGACGACCTTCGCGGTGACGACGCACCACTCATCTGGAAGGAGCGTTATTGGGCGACGTGTCGGGATCGTCGACTACTGGACCGTCTCAGAATTTACCCGCGATTGAGGGATGTGTTGGGTCAACGAGGAAAAGGGGAAGCGAAACGATGGGTGGTAGCTGAGGGGTTCGAGCCATTCGGCGGACAAGACCAGCCCCGCTCTCGCCGACACTTGACGCTCAGAAACACGGCAAGAGTTGAGAGCAAGTCTCAGAAACTTGATCTCATACTCCTGAAGACTGACTGTGATGTCCAAGATTCTCTTGATCTCGTTCTTAGACGAGACATTAGCGATGTAGAAATCTTCACAAAACCACTTGTGTTGCTGAAGCGCGGAATTTCGACTCATCCAGAGGTTGCCTTTGCGAACTTCAACATCGCGTATCGAAACGGCATTCGAGGTATTCACGGTCCAACTAGAGATAAAGATCTGCTTGTATTCCTCGCGTTCTTTCTGCGATCACGTCTGGCGAGTTACTTCCTTTTTCACACATCTTCGAGTTGGGGGGTCGGTAGAGCGAAATCTGATATCGACGATCTGATGCGTCTGCCCTTTCCGTTTCCCGAGGACGCTGACAATCCTCAACGCGCTTCGGAAATCGTTGAGCAGGTTGGACGGATGATGACTGATACCATGGCTGCGGCTGAAGGTTTGGTGATCGGACGCGACGAGATCGTCAGACAGGCTCAACGGCAAGCCGAGTCGCTTGTCGAAGAGTATTTCGACATCAACGAAATCGAGCGGATACTTATAGACGAGACGGACAGGATCATCATTCCGAGCGCCCGCCCGGGACGGACCCGAGAGGCCGTTCCGACGATCACTCCGGCTAAAGACATGGATCGGAGCGCGTACACGACTTTGCTTTGTGACACGCTGAACCAGTGGGCGCACAAAGATTACTGGGTTCACGGCAAGGCCGTCGCCGACGGTAACTTAGGCGTCGGCATGATGGTTCTGGAGAAAACCCTTCGCGGGCAACCACCGACTCACCTCGATTCAGCAACTAGGGATGTTCTGGCCACTCTTCACAGGCTCCAACGCGTCGCAGGGACTAGTCGCGGAACCTTAGAACTGGTCCGCGGCCTAAAAGTCTTCGACCAAACCCTTCTTTACGTCACCAAGCCCATCGGCCTTCGATTTTGGACTCGTACGGCTGCGTTGAACGACGCTGATGAGATTGCGGGTACACTTCTCATGCGATCCGGCAAGGGGGACGCATGATAGCAGGAGACAGCAATATGTGGGACGGATTCATCGCCAGCGGTGGCGTCGAATCCGTCCTTGCTCTTGTCTTAGATGCTTGGGGGAGAATCGTTCCACCCGCAGAAGACGAACTGGAGGAACGCACGTCGATCCGGCTCTATGCCGCAATGGTCAAGGCTCAGGATCGCCAAGTCCATCGATTCTTGATTCGGTATGAAGATGTGGAGGTCGATACCGACCTGGCCAAGGCAACGGGCCGAAAAGACATCGTCTTCTTTCCTGGCCATGACGGGAACTCATATTACTGCCTGGAGGCTAAGCGATTGAACGCCCGCATCGATGGCATCATGAAGTCCCTGGCCGACGAGTACGTGAAGGAAGGGATGCAGCGCTTCGTTCAAGGAAAATACAGCCGGCATGTCTTCCACGGTGGGATGATTGGATACGTCCTCGATGGTGACGTGTCACGAGCCATGAAGAACGTTCTGCACAATATACAGAAACATCACGTGGCTCTTGCAATGGATGCCCCTGGGAACTGGGCGGACTGCCCACACCGGCCTGACGATAAGCAAGCCAAAGAAACCGAACATCAGCGGCAGGGGGCAACGACGCGATTGCATTTACAACACTTGTTCGTTAGTGCTGTTTCGGATGGCGAATTTGCTGGCCAACCAAGAAAAGGCGCAGCCCGAAGGACCACGCCGCGAAAAAACAATACGGAACCGAACGAGAGTCAGCGATGACCCAAGCGAAAGTCAAACGCCAGAAGGTCGCCGACACGTCCGCTGACGTATTAGCCACCAAGTTTGTGAAGCTACGCAACCTTTGTTCCGGGTGCGTTGTCAAAGGCGGAAAGACCGACTCCATCGTTAATTCGAAGGGATCACGAGCCTTACATCGACCGGATCTGGGAGCAGCCCGTGCAGCACACCACTGACCTTGACCTGACCGCCAAGGAAGTCACCGAGCTTGCCTCGCCAGACGCAATTACGGCGTTCCTGACAAAGCTCGGCTACGACACCGCCGACCGCACCGCCCTCTCTCCTGAAGCAGTCGGGTTGTCAGGCGAATCGGCCAGCGCCATCAAGAAGATTGAGCTGTTATCCGAGGACCCGGAGCAATTTCTTCGGGTTGTGTTCGCCCAGCCGAAGTCGTTGACGGCCAAGGTCCGCAATGACCTCGTGCGGGTCCTAGGCAAGAGCAACGTCGACCACATGCTCATCCTCGCGTCCGACTTTGACAACCTGGAATTCGTTTTCCTCGACAAGCGCAAGAAGGAGCAGAAAGGTCCAGTGGCAGGCGAGCGCATCCAGGTGGTTCCTAAGACGATCAACGTCAGCCGCCGCAATCCGACCCGTCTGGACCTGCGCACCTTGCGGCGCTTTACGTGGACCTGCAAGGATGCTCTGGAGCAGTTCGATAAGCTCCGCAGCGTGTTCGATGCTGCTGCCTACACCGGCGAATACTTCCAGAACCGGGGCTTATTCTCCGACTACTTCCTTCGAGAACGGCTTCGAGAAGGCCCGGCCTGGCGCGACAATCCGTCAGAGATGTTCGCCTTCGTGCGTGAACTCCTGCGGGACGCCCAGACGCGGTGGAACGGCAAGGACAAGGACACGTTACGCAACCAATTACTCGAACCGCTCTTCAAGAAGCTCGGATTCAAGGCCACCGTGAATCGGCCCAGCAAAACGGACCAGACCCAACCGGATTACCTTCTTAAGAGCAGCGACGGCGGCAAGATGACAGCGGCGTTCATCTATGCCTGGGATCGCTGGCTCGATGGGCCGGACCTCAACGACACCGACACACCGGAGGAAAACCCCGGTGCCTGCGTGGTAACGGCGCTGGACGCCGGGACTGCCGACTGGATCATCGTGACTAACGGTAGACTGTGGCGAATCTACAGTCGCCAGGCCCATGCACGAGCCACGAACTTCTACGAAGTCGATCTGTTCGAGGCACTCACGGCTTCCGGAGACACCGATCCCAACGAAGCCTTCCGCTACTGGTGGTTGTTCCTGCGCCCAGCAGCGTTCAAGCCAAAGGCCGACCGCCAAGGTTGCTGGCTCGATGACGTCCTGCTCGGCAGCCGTGAATACGCCAAACGGTTGGGCGACCGGCTCAAGGACCGCATCTTCCTCACGATCTTTCCCGCACCTGGCACAAGGCTTCTTGGAGGACCGGAAGAATCGGCTTGGTCAGGCCAAACCGCCATCTGAGGAGGAACTGGCCGACATTTTTGAAGCAACACTAACGCTGCTTTACCGGCTCCTCTTTTTGCTCTACGCCGAGAGTCGGGACTTGTTGCCGATCCGTGAAGCGCCCTACCAGGCTGCGAGCTTCAAAAAGATCAAGGATGAGATTGCCGACAAAGCTGGGGTCGCCGAAAGCGAGGTGGCTGAGCGACTAAACAAAGCCTCTTCTTCCAAGGACACGACCATCTACGACCGGCTGTGCAAATTGTTCCAGGCGATGGACAAGGGCGACCCGATCCTGAACGTGCCGATCTACAACGGCGGTTTGTTTAACACGACACCGGACAAGTCTGATCGGCGGGACCAGCGCATCGCCCGATTCCTTTTGGAACACAAGCTGCCGGATCGCTACTTGGCTCTTGCCATAGACCTCCTTGCCAGGGACCAGGACGAGCGCAACGCTGGCCCTCGTTTTCATCGACTACAAATCGCTGGAAGTCCGGCACCTGGGGTCGATTTATGAGGGCCTGCTGGAATTCAAGCTCAAGGTTGCCGACGAAGACCTTACGACTCAGACCGACAAGAAAGGCGAGACGTACATCCCGCTTTCCCAGGCTAAGGCCAAACGGGGTAAGCAGGCCGAGATCGTTGTGCGGAAGAAGGAGGTGTATCTTTCCAACGATAAAGCTGAGCGCAAAGCGTCGGGGTCCTACTACACGCCCGATTCCATCGTGGAGTACATCGTGACCCAAACGGTTGGGCCGGTCCTGGAGGAGAAGCTGGAAGCTCTGCGAAGCGAGTTTCGCAAAGTCCGCAAGACATTCGACAACGAGCTTCAAAAATCGCAGGCATATCCCACCAAAGAACTCAATAGCGGCCAGATGGATCACCGCCAGTGGGCGGGTCTGCAAACTTACAACCACCACAGGGACCTGGTGGAACAACTATTCGACCTGCGAGTACTCGACCCAGCAATGGGCAGCGGACATTTCCTGGTTGAAGTCGTTGATTCCGTCACCGACCACCTGCTCAAGTTCCTCAACCAGTTCCCGATTAACCCAGTGAACTTCGCCCTGGACCGGACTCGCCAGAGCATTCTCGAATCTCTTGGTGAGCAGGGCGTCACCGTCGATCCGAACAAGCTGACTGACATCAACCTGCTCAAGCGGCACGTCCTCAAACGCTGCATCTATGGCGTCGATCTCAACCCGATGGCCGTCGAACTGGCGAAAGTCAGCTTGTGGCTCGATGCGTTCACACTCGGTGCGCCGCTCAACTTCCTCGACCATCACCTGCGCTGCGGCAATTCTCTGATCGGGGCAACGTTCAAGGATCTGAAGAAAGCCACTGAAGGTGAGCTCTTCTGCACTTAACTACGAACCATTGCTGCGGGCCATCAACCACGTTCTGTTCGTTAGTAAGATGGCCGACGCCACGGCTGCGGAAGTCGCCACGTCCGTCAGTCGCTACGACCAGGCCCGCGAGTCACTCGCTGGATACCAGATCATCCTCGACCTGCTAGTGGCCGAGTATTTTGGGGTGCGCGGAGGCGAGCGATCTGGTTGCGATGGGTAGCCATCTCGACCTGACCGACACAGATCGATTTTACGCCTCGCTCCACGATGATGAGGAGCGGAAGCTGGTCGCCCAGGTCGAAACGTTGGCCCGACGTCCCGACCGCCGCTTTTTCCATTGGGAGATCGAGTTCCCCGAAGTGTTCTTTGGTTTCATCAACGCGGAACACCGGCAGATCAAGCACAAGAACCAGATCGAGAATGGCACGGCAGGTTTCGACTGCGTGGTGGGGAATCCGCCTTATGACGTTCTTGCGGAGAAAGAACTTGAAACCGACCTCGATGAAATACTCGGCTACTTCGGCACGGAGGCTGTTTTCCAAGCGGCTGGAGGTGGCAACCAGAACCTCTACAAGCTCTTTATCTGCCGGCGGGTACATGTACTTCGGCAGGGCGGACGAATGGGCCATATCGTACCAATGCCGCTACTGGGCGATGAGCAAGCGGTAGGGGTTCGCAAGATGCTGCTATCGAGATCCTGCCTCGCAGCAGTCGAAGCCTTTCCGCAAAAGGATGACCCGAAGAATCGGGTTTTTGAAGATGCCAAGTTGAGTACATGCATTTTTGTGACGACAAACAAGAACGAGGATGCCGCCTTCCGTGCTCGAGTCCATCCCGGCAAGGTCATCGAGCCACATTCGCCATCGCTCATGGTGCGCCGTAGTCAGGTCAAGCTGTACGACCCAGAGAATCAGCCCATCGTCGCTTGCAGCCAGGAAGACTGGGATTTGGTTGTCAGAATCATGAGCAGCGGCCGAATGCAACGGTTGGGCAACTTATGCACAGCCTATCAGGGAGAGGTAAACGAAACGACGGACGGGAAGAAAGGATGTATCTCCGAATCACCGAAAGATGGCCCGTTGATTCTTCGTGGTGCGAATGTTTGCTTGTACGCATTGCGAAAGGCATCACAAGGTGAGGCCCTTTATCTGAAGAAGGCGAAATACCTAGAAGGAAAACGACCTGATGCAAAGGCGTGGCATCACAAGCAGCATCGGGTCGGGTTTCAACGTAATTCTCCGCAGAACAACTTCCGTAGGCTGATCGCCTGTCACATTCCGTCTGGTGAGTTTTGCTGTGATACCGTGAGTTACTTCCCTGAGAAGGAGTCGAAGCTGCCCTTGGATTTACTTCTTGCACTGTTCAATTCGAAACTCCTTGACTGGTTTTTCCGATTGGGGAGTACGAACTCGAAGGTAAACGACTATCAGGTGAAGATTATGCCGGCACCTGTCTTCGTTTCTGTCGCTTGCCAAGAGGCGGACCTGCCTCAATCGTTTTCCAAGGCCGTCGAACGAAGTCTCTTCTCGGATGCATTGTCCGTCTTGGAGTCTCATCTGGCCCAACCTCCTTTTTCATCCAGTGCGATGGCTGCAATCGTTCACCTGGTCAAACAGATCAAGGATATCGAAGCGAGGCGTGGCGACATCGCCCGAACGGAGCGCTCGGCGTTGGACGCGGAAGCACAGCCTTACCAGGACCTCATCGACCGCATTTTTTACCGTATGGCCGGGCTGACGGACGTTGAAGCTCAGGGCCTTGAAAACCGGCTGAGAGAAATGCTGTGAAACGACCGTTGCAACAAGGCAAGGACACCAGGCCATGATTCCCTTCGTCATCGATAACCAGCAGCACCGCATGACGGATGCCCTGAAAGAACTTCTAGCCCAAAGCGTGGGTAAGCCCCTCGACATCGCCACTGCCTATTTCGCGATTTCCGGTTACCGGCTGGTGAAGGAAGGACTGCATCAGGTCGGAGCGTTCCGTCTCGTACTAGGGTCCGAGCCTCACACCGGAGCTGATGTCGGCCTCAGTCCGAACACAGACGCTCTAAAGAAGCGTTTCCAGGGCGACCTCGAAGCTGAGCCATTCAACGAAGTCACGCTGAGGCTGGTCGAAGAACTTATCGCCTTCCTGCGAGCCGATAAGGTGGAAATCCGGCTTTATGACAAGGGTTTCCTGCACGCCAAGGCGTACCTGTTTCACCAGGACAAGGTGGGGCCGCACAATCGAGCGGATCGACTCCGTCCCTTCGTCGCGATCGTCGGCTCCAGCAATTTCACTGGGCCAGGGCTGGTGAGCAACGAGGAACTGAACCTGGTTCACAGGGTCATTCAACCCACCGAAGCGGCTTTTGATCCCGAAGCTGCTCGTCGGGCTGCATATTTGGAACATGCCGATGAAGCCGTGGACCAAGGGCAAGGGTCAGAAATCGCGATATCCGATAGCGCTCGCCGCTTCATCAAGAGCGAAGTCGGGGCAAGGGCGATCACGGATCTGATGACTTGGTACGAACGCCAGTGGGCTGATTCCGTGGATTTCAAAGAAGACCTGATCGAGCTCTTGGATGCAAGCAAGTTTGGGACGAAGGAATACACACCCTACGAGGTCTTCACCAAGGCACTTTACGAATACTTCAAAGAAGAGTTAGGCGAGAACGCACCGGAGCTTGGCCGCACCGCTGTGGATCTGGCCGAGTTCCAGGAAGATGCCGTCAAGAAGGCCCGTCGCATCTTGGCCCGGTACGACGGCGTGCTGATCGCTGATTCCGTGGGACTTGGCAAGACGTGGATCGGCAAGAAGCTCCTCGAAGACTTTGCCTACCACCGTCGCCAGAAGGCCGTGGTGGTGTGTCCAGCCTCACTGCGAGAAATGTGGACCAGGGAACTGTCCACTGCCACGATTGCGGCCCAGATCGTCGGCATGGAAGAGCTAGGACGTGACACGTTTGATGCCTCCCCATTCGGAGATGCGGACGTGATTCTAGTTGACGAATGCCACAATTTCCGCAACGACAAGGCGAACCGGTATCTCGCACTGGATACGATGATTCAATTGAACGGCGGCCGGGGGCGGGACGGAGAACACAAGAAAGTCGTTCTCCTGTCGGCAACGCCAATCAACAATGACCTATACGACCTGGCGAACCAAATTCGGTTGTTCACGCAGAGTCAACCCGACTATTTCCGGGAAGCAGGGATCGGCGACTTCAACGCCTACTTTCGACGGGCTAGGAGCATGGTTCGCAAAGGCGATGTTTCGGCCGGCGTCGTCCTCTTCAACCTGCTCGAAGAGGTTATGGTTCGCAACACACGGCCCTATATTCGGGTTGCCTATCCCAACGCGACGATCCAGGGAAAGCCGGTTGCTTTCCCAAATCGGCGACTGCACACCGTCGAGTACGACTTAGGGGCAACCTACGGCGGGCTATACGACGACATCGTGGCCGCCATTGATTCTCTGTCTTTGGCACCGTATAAGCTGGAAGCGTACAAGAAAAAGTCGGCCATCGCGGATGAGGAACAGCACAAGTTTGAGCAAGGCCGAGAGGAAGGTCTTGTGGGCATCTTTAAGACTCGGTTCCTCAAGCGCCTGGAATCAAGTATCGAGGCTTTCCGCCTGAGTCTGCGCCGAGCGTTGACCTTTGAGGAAACGTACAAGGACTATTTGCTCGACAGAAAGGTTGTCTCCTCGAAGGACTTTCAGAAGGCGATTCGGTTCCTGGCACGAGATGAAGAAGACGACATCGGTGCCGGGAGTGTGGCAGACGAACTGGATACCGTTGCCGAGGCAAAGGCGTATATCGAGAGTCTGCCGACCGTTGATCTCAATCAGTACGAGCTTCGCAAGCTGACGCATGACGTGGAAGCCGACGTGAAACTTCTCAAGAGCCTCTATCATCGGACGGAGGCTCTGGCTGCAAAAGACGGAAAGCTGGAAAGGCTCACAGACCTGCTGGCCGGTGATCTGAAGGGGAAGAAGGTCCTCATCTTCAGTACGTTCAAGGACACCACCCGTTACTTGCACAGACGTCTCACCCAGGACGCAAAGTTCCTCAAGATGGCGGGGAGCCCGCATATTCGCCGCATCGACAGCGGCAATCACCCCGAAGAGCGAGGTCTGATCAGCGACAATTAGAATTCCCCATGACGACAACTAGAATTCCCCACCGCATCCCTTCGAACGACAATTAGAATTCCCCACCGACGCCAGTTGATATCAAATTGGTGATTCTCCAACCAGGAGGGAGGATCACCATGGCTGTCACGGATCGACAAGTTAGGCGTTTGCACGCATTGTTGCATTCACGGAAGCCGCTATCGGTTGCGGCAATGAGGGTGGACATGGACCGTAAGACCGCACGGAAGTACCGGGACGAGGCGAAGCTCCCCAGCGAGCTGGAGACCTGGCCGCGAACATGGCGCACTCGAGAAGACCCCTTCGCAGACGTCTGGGAGGAGGTGCGTGAGCAACTGGAACTCAGCCCCGGCTTGCAGGCGAAAATCTTGTTCGAGTGGCTTCAACGCCGCTACCCGGGTCGATTCGCAGACGGTCAACTGCGCACGCTTCAACGTCGAGTGCGTCAGTGGGAAGCAATCTCTGGTCCACCCAAGGAGGTCTTCTTCGCACAGACTCATCATCCTGGCCGGTTGGGTGCGTCCGATTTCACCCATATGACAAGCTTGGCCGTGACTCTCGGCGGCCAGCCGTTCGATCACATGGTTTATCATTTCGTTCTGACCTACTCGAACTGGGAGACGGCCTCGATCTGTTTCTCCGAGAGCTTCGAGAGCCTAAGCGACGGGTTGCAGCATGCCCTGTGGGAGGTGGGCGGCTCGCCCCAGCGGCACCGAACCGACCGAATGAGCTTGGCCGTAAACAACGCTTCTAGCGCTAAGGAGTTCACCGGGCGGTACCAGGCGCTGATGGACCACTACGGCCTGGAGATGGAGAAGATCAACGCACGCCAGGCTCACGAGAACGGGGACGCCGAGCAGAGCCATTACCGCTTCAAGGAGGCTGTGGACCAGGCCCTGCTTCTACGTGGCAACCGTGACTTCATGGACCGCGCGGCTTACGCTCGATTCCTACGGGAGATCCTAGACCAGCGCAATGCCGGCCGCCGGTCGCGCTTCGCCGAGGAACAGGCCGTACTGCGTGCGCTTCCCCCAACGCGATTAGAGAGCTACAAGCGGGCGCGGGTTCGAGTCTATCCCGGGAGCATCATTCATGTGGACCGCAACGTCTATTCGGTAGACAGCCGTTTGATCGACGAGCGGGTAGACGTCCGGCTCTACGCCGACGAGTTGGAAGTGTGGTTTGCCGGCAAGGTCGTCGAACGGCTTCCACGCCTTCGCGGGCAGCGGAAGCATCGCATCAACTACAGGCACGTGATCGATTGGTTGGTGCGCAAGCCCGGCGCGTTTGAGAATTATCGGTATCGGGAAGACCTTTTTCCTACGAGCCGGTTTCGAATGGCTTATGACGTGCTGCGCGAGACCGCACCCGGCCGGGCCTCGCGTGAGTATCTGCAAATCTTGGAGCTGGCGGCCCGGGAGAATGAGTCAATGGTGGACAGCGCCATACGAGCCCTGCTGGAGGAGGGGCAGGCGATCACTGCGCAGGGGGTGAGGGAACGGATCGGATGCTCCGAGCCCCCCTGTCCGATCACGGAGGTCCGGGTAGAGGCAACTGATCTGTCGAGTTTTGATATGTTGTTCAATCACAAGGAGGTGTGGGATGGCTTCGCAGACGGAAGTGAAGCAGCGGCTCGTGGAGTGCCTGCGGGAACTTCACCTGCCCACGTTTCGTGAGAGCTTCGAGGACGTAGCCCGGCGCGCGGTCCAAGAATCACTCAGCTACGAGCAGTACCTTGGGGAACTCGCCGAACAGGAGTGTCAGGTCCGGCGGACGAACCGGATCGAACGTTGGCTGCGGGATTCGGATTTACCGGTCGAGAAGAGCTTGGCCCGGTTCGACATGAAGCGGTTGCCGGCAAAGATCGCCCGGCAGGTGCGTATGTTGCTGGACGGCGCCTTCGTCGATGCCCGAGAGAACGTGTTGGCTTTTGGACGTTCTGGGAGTGGGAAAACGCACTTGCTGTGCGGGATTGCACAAGAGCTAGTGCGTTCGGGGCGCAAGGTACTGTTTGGTCCCTGCAGCTTGCTGGTTCAAGACCTGTTGATTGCTAAGCGCGACCTGAAGTTGAGCCGATACCTGAAACGGCTCTCCAAGTTCGAGGTGCTCATCATCGACGATCTGGGCTACGTCCAACAGAGTCGGGAGGAGATGGAAGTGTTATTCACACTGCTGGCGGAGCGGTACGAGCGAGGCAGCGTGATGATCACGAGCAATCTGCCGTTCTCGAAATGGGAGAACATTTTCAAGGACCCGATGACCACCGCGGCGGCGATCGACCGGCTGGTCCACCATAGCGTGATCTTGGAGCTCAACGTTCCCAGCTACCGCTTGGAGCAGGCCAAACAGGTTCAGGAACCCGATTCGTCAGCAGCGACCTAAGAAACCAAGGCCCCGACGTGTCAAAAATGGCAAGCGGGCGGATAACGAATAACGGATGGTAGTTGTCGTCAGGACTAAATCTCACTGGGAAAACGGTCGAGAAAGGAGCCTGAACAATGGAACAGACGAGTGGGGAATTGTAATTGTCGCGGTGGGGAAATGTAATTGTCGTCGATCAGGTCGCATCATCGCTCAATTCGCCCCGGTCGCCAGCGGCAAGAATCCTCTACCGGACCCGCAAATCGACATCCTCATCAGCACCGATGTACTTTCCGAGGGGCAGAACCTCCAGGACTGCGGCATTATCATCAATTACGACCTGACTTGGAATCCGATCCGCCTTGTCCAGCGCAATGGCCGCATAGATCGTATCGGTAGTCCGCACGCAGACATCAGCATCTATAACTTGTTCCCCGAAGCAGAACTTGAAGCCCTGCTGCACCTGATCGAACGCCTCAATGACCGCATCTCGACCATTGACGATCTCGGCCTGCTGGATTCCAGCGTACTGGGCGAAGTCGTGCATCCGAGGACGTTTAACACCATCCGGCGCATCCGTGAAGAAGACGGCACTGTTCTCGACGAGGAAGAAGCCAGAGCTGAGTTGGCCGGGCCGGAAATGCTGCTCAAGCAACTGAAAGACTTGCTCAACCGAGACGGAGCTAATGTTCTGACGGCGTTGCCCAACGGCATTCATTCGGGGCTGCGCCGCGAGAAGTGCCATGGGATGTTCTTTTACTTCCAGGCTCCGCGTTCTGGCGAAGGGAAGCGACATTTCTGGCGTTACATTGATGCCAAAACCCAAGAAATCAAGGAGAATCGTTACGAGATCGCTCAGTTGATCTCCTGCCTGCCCGACGAGCCGCGCTACATCGGCAAACAAGATGTTTTTGTGCTTCAAGACAAGGTGATCGAACACATCCTGGCAGCAGACCGAGAAGCTGAAGCAAAGGCCGCAGCGCCCACCGCAGTCGATCCAATCCAGCAGACCGTCAGCGAGGAGATCAAGGACGCCATTCGGCGACGAAGCGTCGACCGGGAGATAGCCAAGACCTGCATCAGCTTTTTGGGCCAGCCAATGGGCCGGGCCTTGCACGCTAAACTGAAGACATCTTACGAAGACTGGAAGGAATCCAGGGATGACGGCAGCCTGGTGGAAGAGGTGCTCTCACTGGCGGAGCAATTCGGCAAACAGAGAGCAGATAATGGTGCTTTCAAACGACTAAGCCGGGAAAACCTCGATCTGATCTGCTTCGAGTACGTTTCGGGGTGACCCCCCGCCGATGATGGCTAGTCGAATCTCTACCAATCGGTCGAATCATAAACGGATTCTCCGTCTTCCAGCTTCCGAAGTAGCGTTTCGAGCCGCTCAGGAGCGGGAGCCTCGAGTTCATAGCCGATCTTGTTTAGGTCCTCGACCACATGCGACAGGAGCTCGAATAAAACGGGAGGAGTCCACTTCCCGTGCTTTTCGCCTTCGTTTGCATTCCGTGCCATCACTACAATTTTGAATATCCATTTTCGGTTGAAGACCTTCTGCACGAAGGCATTCCAAGGGAGTCCAGCAGCCCACGAATCGTTGATATTATGCTTGATCGCGGAGTCTGCCGTTCGGAAGCACCACTCGCGAAGTTGTTCATCGTTGCTTCCCGAACCAACCAGCGGTCGAAGAGACGGCTCGACTTCCTCTAGTCGCTGCTCCCACATATGTCGCCAAGGCGAAACCGTGTCATCTGGCAGGGAATGCTCCCTGACCAGATCGCGAAGACGTGAAGTTGCGGCCGCCACTCCGACTGCGAACTCGTCGAATGGGTTCGCATCGCCATACTTTCGTTGCAGCAGTTGGAGCGCGATTTCCAATTTCTGATGGTCAACCCGCCGACGGTCAGCCTCTGCCTTCGAGCGTTCGACATCCAACCACCTTTCAACTAGATGCTCAAAATGGAACCACGGTTCTGGATGTCGATGTCTTCCGCCACTGAATGCAAACATGGCCATTAGAAGAATTGGATTTTGCTCAAAGATCTTCCTTCCCATCCCAATCGTTGAGACGTCGAGATTCCGGAACCGCACACCCGATCGAGCCATCTCAGATTGCAGGGAGTCTGTCGCCGCAGACTCCCACAGGCGGAAAACTCCCGCGACCATCCGACCGCTCTCATCGAATCCATCGCAATACTTCCACCCCTCTTCAAGTTCCTCCAAAGCATTGCGCAAATCTGCGACTTCCACCTGCCAACGCTTCCACCAACGGTTTGCTAGCTCCGCCTGTTGGCGCTGTCGAATCGATGCTCGGTCACAGCCATCGAGAAGGGATTGCTGGATCAAGTCATGTGAAGACAAACTTTGAGGCAGGTCGCTCGGGCTCGTAAGAATCGCTGTGATGTTGCGAACTGAAGCATCGAGATTTGAAGGCCGCCGGAGAACGCCGATGCGCTCAAGCGACTCCGCAGAAACAACCATCATGCGACCAATATGAAATATAGATGCGAAGTAGAATGGAATTCGTGATTGCAGCAACGCCGATCCAATGCGGCCGAGCAATGCTCCCATCCAGCGTCCACGATCGTGACGAAAGCCAGAACCGCCTTCAGGCTCGTACGTCGCTGCTTTCAGCATGGCGTCGAAAGTCACGACCCAGCGAACCAATTCGTTCTCAGCGAGCTGCTGTGGAAGAAGGTCAACGACTCCGCCGTGCAAAGCTTGGTCTACCGTCTCACGTTCTGGTATCCGGACTTGTCGCAGGCTAGGCATGCCGAGCCTCCTCCATCATTCGCGCGAAGTCGCGTCCACCGAACCAGTTTTGCAGGGACTTGGCCAAGTCAGCCTCTCGCAAACCGCGCAAATCTCGAAGATCAACGAACCAAACATCGCGGTCCCGGAGGTCGCGAAACATCACCAGACACGGGTGTTCCGTTGGTCCGAGCCCGAAGCGGTGCAGGATCTTCGCGATCTCAGCGCTATGCTGAAATTGGTTTAAGCAAGGAGCAAATACGTCACGAAGCGTAAGTGTCTCCTCGCCAACCGCGAGGACTGCGGTATTACCTACATTCATGGCCAGGTCGGAGAGAGTGGAGGAGCCGTCCTCAGTATAGCGGCCAAAGAGTTTCCACCATGTGTGATTGGCCGCTCGCGTGTACTCAATCCATTGTGTGGACGGTGACTGGACAACGAATACGGCGCAATCATCGCCAGTCCATATGTTGAGATCGTCAAGTCCATTTCCGTCCAAGTACTCAGGGAAATAGTGATCGGTAGATCGATAAAGGAGAAACCCGTGCAGGACGAATCCCTCCTGGCGAATCTCGACCCAAGCGCATCGTACAGAATCAAGGCCAGGTATTGGGATCATATCTTAAAATCCTTGATATCATCCTCCTCGATCCGGTCTTTGGGGACCCGGCGTTTCACCGGGCGCTTCGGAGTGGGCAGCCCATGCGAATCAATCGGCTTACCCGTAACCGATCCACGTTGTCCGCCTATACAGTCCATCACAAACTGCCGTGTTTCCAGGTAGACTTGGTCTTGTCGCGACGCAGGTTTGCAGATGCTTATGTGGTCCTTATCGACCGGAATGACACGGATAGCAGCGATTCCCGGATCTGCTGAGGTCGGATCAACTACCAATGCGCCCGAGGTTTTCTTCGTTTCACGAAGGACGTGCGCGTGAAGGCCCAGAGCGTCGAAGTTGGACCGAAACCATTCGTTCAAGTCCCTCAGATGCGGTTCATGCGGCGCGAGATCAGCGATAGTCCAATTCGTGCGCGTGACGACTCGAAATATGCTAACAACGGACGCTAAGAATGAACCAGCGTGGGGTGTTGCAAGGAAAAGCACTCCCGTCACCGATTCGCCTATGCTGTGCCACGATTGGTTGTTCTGAGTTCGCGCAGTCTGTAGTATTTGCTTCACTAGAAGACCGCCCAGACTGTGGACGACGAATATGAGCGGCCTTGTTCCGATTCCGTGCAGGTGGAAAAGCTGAAGGACATTTCTCGCCCTGTCAGTCAATGGCATGGCATGCCCCCGCCACGCCGTTGATGCGGCGGGATAGCCCAACGCCCAGACCCCGGCTTGAGGGAAATCACTCGCAATCCAGTTCGGCCAAAATAGCGATTGATCGGTAGCACCGGGATCTTGGCGCGAAACAGTTAACCAGAGGTGTCTGAGGCCCTTAGGCTTCGACAGCTCCCAGGTCTCTTCTGCATCTCCGTTCAAGCCGTGCACGAACACCACGTCCAGCTCGCGAGAAGGATCGTCACATCGCGCAATCTTTTTGAGATAAGATTCGTCAGCCATAGCATTTAGCCACATCGCAAAGCGGAGCAGAATGGTGCGTTGACCATACTCCGGATTCGATTGGATCGCAAGCATCACGCTCAGAATAAACGCCCCCGCCTGTCCCACGAGCCAGCTTGGTTGCGATGGTCATCACATGCAGCCCATGAGAATCGTGCCTACTTTCGGCATCAGACCGCTTCGTCACGAGTCGCAATCGAAGTGTCTCTGCGCCTCCTTGCTACGCTTTGCGAGATCGGACCAATGATATAATCGCCTCCCTGACTTGCGGCGTCAGGCGGTGCCGGTTGGTTACCAGTTCGCGGACTGCCACGCAGTCCAGAGACAGTTCCGACAGTCGGGGGCACTTGCGTCAGACGGGACGTGGGTTCAATTCCCGCCCGCACTCAGGGCCACTTTTCACACGTCGCAAGGTGGGCGAATTCATCGAAGTCAGATCATCCCATAACGCTTAGCGGACGCCGTAGCCCTCGACCATCGAGATCTTATCCGAACGCTACGGCTAGCGGCCTGCGGGCATTTTGGCAACAATTTGGCAACAGGATTGGCAATATCAGCCCAATGCGGCTATAATGTACGTGGGTGAAGGCGGCATCGTAACTGCCTTGAAACTACGGGCTTTAAGTGTCGCTCCAACGTGTTTCCAATACCACGGCTATGGCAGACGTACCGGACTCAAAATCCGGTGGGGTAACACCGGTGTGGGTTCAAGTCCCACCTTCGGTCTTTGCGAAAAATGCCAAGCGATCGGGTTCGAGGGCGCGGTTCGTCCCACTTCGACCGAACGAAGACAACTTCGATCGCACGGGGCGTGCGATAAAGTGCGTTCCCCGACACTGGTGCCGTACGCCAGGTTCTCACATGACTGCAGCAGTTTTTCTTTGGGCCGCAAACGACTGCTGGATATGATGTTTGCCGCAACTTAACGACAGGCGGGCGTCCAATCCATTCTCACGACCATCAAGTCCGACTTACTGATCTTCGGCATCTTCACATTCATCGAGCCGAGCGCGAGCCGCGCGAATCCCTGAACCGCTTGGAAGGCTAAGCAGAGGTCAAATTCAGCTATTGAATAGAGTGTCCGCAGAACCCCACTGTGCGTAGAGGCCGACGAGAATCACGAGAGCCCCTTTTCCCTTCCGGCTCAGGCCGAACCGGCGCCGTTCGGACCGGCGGGCGCGGCGCGCGGCTCCTCGGCCGGCGGCGCCGCGGAAGGATTTCACGCAGGGGGCACCGGAAGCCAGGGATGACATCCTCGCCGGAGAGCGCATCGTCCTCCCTCAATTCGCCGGCCGGGCCGCCCTGGCGGAAAATCTTCACCTTGCGCAACTCGGGATAAATCACCCAAATCAGCGGCACGCCGGCCGTCCGGTAGTCGTCCAGCTTTTCCTCGATTTCCACGGCGGAGTCGTTGGGCGAGACGACTTCGACGGCCAGGTCTGGCGGGATCTTGACCCAGCCTTTGGGCGCGATGTCTCCCGGCAATCGGCCGTTCTTGACGAACGAGACATCGGGTCTGCGGACCAGGCCGGGGGCGTGGGCGAAGCACTGGTAGCCGTTGTCGGCTGCCCACACGATCCCCAGCTTGTTTTCCTCGCAGAACCGATCGAGCCGAGAAGTGAGGCGCGTCCCGACCCAACTGGATTCGGCTCCCATCTTTCGCTCCACCAATCGGCCGTCGACCAACTCGTAGCGCTTGCCGTCGGGCATGGCGAGCAGGTCTTCCGGCGTGTAGCGGGCCTCGGTCGCGATGGCCGTGCTCATGAACTGTGCCCCGTCGTTGGCAGGAGATATCCGTCGATCGGCTCGATTGTAGCACAGTCTCGCCCACTTCGCTGCGGGGCTTGTGGGCTGACGTCGAGAACACCCGCGGAACTACATCCTCATTCACCTTTTATCATTCTCCATTAATCCGCGAAAGCAGGAGTCGATGGTGAACGTCAACAATTCCTCGAGCCCCACTCCCTCTGCGGAAACGTGGCCGAACTGGGAACAAATTGGGAACGGTATTGGCAACGTCAGCCCCATGCGGCCACAATGCGAAAATCCCCAGGCGGCGACGTCCGAGCCTTGGATTCGCAGACTTTAAGCACCACCGCAACCTGTTTCCAATGCGACGGCGATGGCAGGCG
>CAWAHD010000003.1:0-890839 GCA_963781785.1 uncultured Isosphaeraceae bacterium
GACGAAAGTTTGGTGCTGAAACTTGATAAGGTTCATGTCGCCAAAAGCCGTCGCCGCCAGGGGATCGGAAGCGCAGCCTTTGGGAGGCAGCTTGAGCAGGCGCGGAAACTGGGCGTTGAACGAATCGAACTCGATGGGGCACGTAATGATGATCCGCGTTCCTTGCAAGTCGGCTACAAAGTGTGGCCCAAGTTCGGATTCGACGCCGATCTTAATCCCAGGCGCGTGGCCGGTCTTCCTGATTCACTCCGCGGTGTGACAAAACTTTCCGATCTTCGTGCTACGGCTGAAGGCCGCGAATGGTGGGATAAAAACGGCTGGTCGACTCCGCTGACATTCGATATGAAGCCTGGAAGCCGATCTTGGCAAATCTGGAGGGCTTATGCCGACCGAAATCGGCCGTGATGATGACGAGTTCGAGGACTGGACCGTCGATCCATCAGACCCTGAGCCAAGGTTTGTGGATCTTGACAACCCGAGCGAGGAGGAAAGCGCGAACCTACAACGATTGGATGAGGCGCAATCACGAGGTCTTCGGGCGCCGGGCGCTGAATGCCACATCGACGGCGCCGATGATTACGAGCCGGGGGACGTCGTTTTTGACGAGAAACAAGGCTGACATCGCTAATCCGAGCACGCTTCAACCGTCGGTCCGAACGTCCTGCGGATTCTTGAGCCTGAACCTGGCGCCGCCGGCAGTCTCGAACCTTTCGGTCTCCCGATAGAACGCACCGCGCATCGAATGGGCGACCCTATCGACATGCGCGTCGGAGCCGATGTTCTCGCCACTGCGCGGCTTGCCACGATAGCCATGATTGACGACCTGTCGCGCGATCTCCCGGTAGTGGGTAGGCACGTTCCCGACACTTCGGAGGAACCACTCGGCCCAGTCAGCGGCCCCTTGTTCCGCTGATGGACGTGCCAGGGTCTCTGGGGCGACGCCAGCGGCGGCCTCGAGGTGACCAATGATGGCGTTAAGCTCCTTTCTCTTGCGATAGTACTCCTCCAGCAATTCCTTCAGTCTTGGATCGATATCAGCCATCTTATGGACACCTCTCGTTCAACTTGGTACGCTTGAACCGGCGAAAATGGCGCACCCCGCAAGGGATGCCGGATCGACTCCTCGACCGGTGCTGACGGGATTCGAACCCGCGGAAGGGCAGCCTCTTATAAGAACGCCCTTCACCCGATTCTCAGTCGGGTCGCATTCAACCGCTCTGCCACAGCACCTCCTTGGCGGCGCTCCGGTTCGCTGCTTTAACGAGAACCGGAGCGTCGTCTCTCGCGAGTCTAACGAAACATCTCCGGAACCGCAAGGATCCGCGGCGCCCTGGCGCAGCGCGATGTCAGCGCCGACCATTCACGGGGCGCATTACTCGTAATTTCCTGCGCGGCCGCGGCTTTCAGTCTACCCTGAGCGCCGTCGAAGAACGTTCAACCTATGAGCAATTTGCCCCCACAAACGACCCCCGTCTACGCAACCGACGAAGATATCGCCGTGCGCACCACGGGCGACTTCATCACGCTCTGCCCCGCCTGGCAGCAAATGGCCGCCGGCACCGACGGGTATTTCAGCGCCGCCGCCGGGTGGGTGCTCAACTCGACGGCGACCGATTTCGGCGCTAACGGCGTCGCGCCCAACCAGGTCGTCGTCCTATCGGGCCCGAAGTCGACGTTTCCCGGATCCGGTCAGCTCCTGGCGATTGATTCCGTGTCCGGGAACGCGATCACCCTGCGCCGTCTCCACCAAGACCTGAACGTCGGCAACCCGCCCGGGCCGGCCGCGGGGCTCACCGGCGTCACGTTCTCGATCAACACGATGGGACCGCAGATCGAAGAGGTATCGTACGACCTCAAGCAGCGCTTCGGAATCGACGAGAACATCACGTTTCGATACTCGACCTGGATCTACGACCTGCGCGTCCTGCGCATGGCGACGATCCTGACCGTCCTCAAACAGCGCTACCGCGCCGAGACGCGCACCGAGCGCGGGGACTTCGCCCTGAAGGCGAATTCGATCAGCGCGGAGCTTGATCCCGTGATCGATCAATTGCAGATTAGATGGGGGCCATATGGCAATTCGGCCGAGCCTTCAACGGTGTTTTCCTGCAAGATTTGTCGGTAACCCTACGGGGACACTCAATGGCCGCCGAATTTCGTACGCCAATACAGGTCAACTGGACCCAAGTCGGTTCTCCACGGCCGTCAGATCGCGTTCATGGCGCCGTTCAGGCGCTCAATCAGGCCGCCGTGCTCCGAGTACGCGCAATGAGACGTACGGCACCGGCGGCGCGAACGCGATCATCGACTCAATGGCCCGGGCGGCGCAACGACGATGGCCAACGCGACCGCTGACCGGCGGCGACCGCCACCAGATCATGAACGGGGCGGCTCGGCGTCCTGAACGGGAGCGGATCAGCTCTCCCCGGGACCGGCCTCAATTGCATGACCAAATCGCGTGCTCACCTGGGAACCGGCGCCATTGATCACGATGATACCCCAGACCGAGCAGTCCGGCACGATCGCGAGTCAGCTCGTCCTGGCTCCCGCCGGCGCGGCGACGGTCGTCCTCCAGGCGCTCATGAACGAGGCCGATATCACGACCCCCGGCAATGTCTCAACCTCGCGATCACCTGGATGTGGGATTACGTCACGACCACGCATGCCGCATTGATCGTCTGGCAGTCGGGCGTACGTGATCACCCGGCGGTGGGACTTCGGGTACTGACGCACGGGCCTGCGGATGCCCGTGCCTGCCGGCGTCGTCGGATTCGCCGGCGCAGATCATCTCGCCGCAGACGCTCGAGCATCGGGCTGGCGATGGAAATCCATGACGGGGATGGTAATTCGCTGCCGATCAACGCGCCGAGCGGCGCTGGCGTACCGGTCGCGGTTCCTGTCTATCCGGGCATACGATGAGCTGGGGCCACGTCCAGGGCAACTCGATGAGCAGTGGCGGAAGCGCCACGTCGATCAGTTGCACATTTGGTTCGTCGGTGACGGGCGGCAACCTGATCGTTGTTTCAATCGGGAGCTACAACCGCAGCCCGAACGGCAGTGTCCTATGGACGGTTGAAGACAACAAAAACAGCACGGATTACACGGTCGGACCATCGGCAAATCTATCGCAGTACCCGGCCGAAGTTGCAATCTTCTGGTACGTCGCTACCCTCGGCGGGTCTGGCTTCGACGTCACGGCGACGACAACCGGCGACGGCCAGTACGCCGCGATGACGATCGACGAGTTTTCGTTCACGTCGGGCGCGACGATTTCCGCAGACGGAACGCAGACGAACAGCGGCACTTCGGGATCCGGCACGTTCACCGCCAGCAGCATCACACCCACGGGAACCGACCTGATCGTCGCGGCGTTCTCGGGTGACGGCGCCTCCGGGACCTGCACCGCTGGTTCTGGATTCACGATGTCCGGCAATCAAGGGTGGAACGGCGGCTCCAACGATAGTTGCTCGCTCGAATACGCCTTGAATGTGTCGACCTCCCAGAGTATCGCGATCGGCTTTGCGGGCAGTCCGAGCGACTGGGGGTTCGTCGCGCTTGCCCTCAAGGCGACGGGCGGCGCTGCGGGCAACGGCCCGCCCTACTGGTACCCGCACTCGATCCTCAAACCGCGCCAGCGCCCGCCGCTCTCGGGCGCTCAATTCACGGCGCTCTACGGCTAACGAAACAACTCGATCGACCGCGCCCGCTCGCTCGAGCTAGGGCGCCGTTTTACCCTCTTTCACCCGGAGTTTCCCCACATGGCAGGTCTCGCGTTTTACAACAATCTCCCGTCGGTGTCTCTGGCCGCGACAACCGCGACCACGGTCCTGGGTCTCAAGACGGCGGCCAATCAGCGCGCCAGGGTCCAGGCATACGGCGTCTATTTCGACGGCGCGCTCAACTCGGCGACCCCGGTCCAGTTGATCGTCGGCGCTTTCACCGGCGGCGCCGCGTTCACTTCCGTGGCCGTTGTCAAGGTTGAGCCGGAATTGACCGAAACTGTTCAGAGTACCCCGTACCAGTGGAAGAGTGGCCAGACCGAGGGCACGTTTACCGCCTACAAGACCTTCACCGTCCACCCCCAGCTCGGTTATGAGTACCTTGCCCCTCTGGGCCAGGAAGACATCATCGCCGGCGGGACCCAGTGGGGAATCCAGGCCAACGCCCCGGCCACGGTCAATATCCGCGGATATGCCCGATTCGAGGAGTAAGTCTTGATTTCGGTCCGACTCACGACCGGACACCTGGAAGCCGCCGGCGCCGCCCTGATCGGCGCCGGCCGCTACGGGCTGGCCGCCGACTTCTATCGCGCCGCCATCGCCGCCGCGCCGACCGACCCGTGCCTCTACACCGGCCTTAACGGAGCGCTGCGCCTCCTGGGCCAGCTCCCCGAGGCCGAGGCGGCGATCCTCGAGGCAATCGCGATCGATCGCACGGCCAAGCGCCTGGTGGCGCTGGCGTGCACGGTCCGCGACCGGGGGCGCAAGGACGACTGCGAGGATTTCTTGCGCAATGCGCTCGCGCTCGACCCGGACTGCGCCGACGCGGCCGGATGCCTGGGGACCTGGCTCCTCGACCGGTGGCGCGAGACCAGCGGACCGGATACGATCCTCGGCGAAGCGGCCGGCTACCTCGAGCGGGCCGTTGCACTCGCGCCCCACAACCATAGCTTTCAAGAGGCACGGCTGATCGTCCTGCAATGCTCCGACCGGCACGAGGAGTGGAAGACGGCGATCGCCGGCCTCAAGAAGGATTATCCCGACGTTTTTCAGTACCGCATGCAGGAGGCGTTCGCGCTCTTGAAGACGGGCGATTTCCAGCGCGGGTTTCCAGCCGTCGCCGCGACGATCTACGAACGGCCGGCAGTCGCCGATTGCCCCATCTTCCGGTTTCCGCAATGGTGGCCGACGGATGGCGCCAGCCCCATCGTCGTCTGGAACCCCGAGGGCGCCGGCGATCAATTCCAGTTCGCGCGGTTTTACGCGCTCGCTGCCGAACACGGCGCCGACGTCCGCGTGATCGCCAACGAGCCCGAGGCGCGGCTCCTGGCGCGGTGCCCGGGTGTCTCCGCGATCGTCAACCCTGACAACGATTTCGACTGCGAGAAGCACGCGACGATCTATTCGCTGGCCGCGGCGTTCATCACCGACGAGACCGACATCCCGACGGCGCCCTACCTGTCGGCCGACGACGAGACGATCCGGAAATGGGAGACACGCCTGGCGCCGATCCCGGGATTCCGGGTGGGCGTTGCCTGGCGTGGCAACCCCAAGCAGGACAACGACGCGCGGCGCTCGTTCACCGTCGACCAATTCGCGCCCTGGCGCAGATTCCCGGGGTCAATCTGATCTCGCTCCAGAAGGGGCACCGCGAGGACCTGGTCGACACCGATATCTGGGACCTCGGCGAATACTACCAGGGCGGCGACTGGCTGGAGACGGCCGCCGTGATCGCCAACCTCGACCTGGTGATCGCGCCGTGCACCGGCGTTGCGCACCTGGCTGGCGCCATGGGCAAACCCGTCTGGCTGGCGCTCTCGGAGCCCGGCTGCTGGCGCTGGCTGATCGGGCGCGAAGACTCGCCGTGGTATCCCACCATGCAGATTTTCCGCCAGAGTACCCGCGGCTCGTGGGATGGCGTTTTCGAGCGCATGAAAGCGGCGCTCGAGCAGCTCGGGATCGAGCAAGCCCTCTCTGCCTGATCTGACCTCGCACAACATGCATGCCGATACCAGGATTTTCAACGGCCAGTTCCGGGCTCTTGGCCCCGACGACCCCGGTACGATGGGCCGAGCGTCCGCGCTGGCGCGCCGCAATAGGCGGCGGCGCTCACGGCCTGCCGGGCGGCATCTCGGTATTGCGTCCGATCACGGCCCGTGGCTTGCCTCGTGGACACGGCCGGGCCCTGACGCCGTCGGCGCTGCCCCCCAGCTCGCCCCCGATCCAGCCCCACCCCTGGCGGATCGTCCAGGGCGGCCAGGTCGAGCGCTCCGGTCGCGTCTGGACGCCCGAGGGGCTCGCGCCGGCGCCCAGCTCGGCCGGCTCGATCGTCCAGTGGCACATCGTCACCCGAGCGCATCCAGGCCGCCAGGGCCATGTCCTGACACCGTCGGCTCTGCCGCCGTCGGCACCTCCTGTACAGCCGCACCCGTGGAAGATCACGGCGGGTGGCCAGGTCAAGAGAAGGGGACACGTCGGGCAAGCTACAGCCCTGCCGCCCGAGCAGCCGCCGTTACAGCCGCACCCGTGGAAGATCACGGCGGGTGGCCAGATCAAGCGCCGCGGTCACGTCGCGCAACCCTCGGCGATCATACCGGCGCCGCCCCCGGCGCCGCCGCCCCTGCCGTGGAAGATCACGGCGGGAGGCCAGACGAAGCGGCGGGGACACGTCGCGCAGGCATCGAGCCTGCCCCCCAGCTCGCCCCCGATCCAGCCCCACCCCTGGACGATCACCAAGGCGCTGACGCCCCGCCGCGCCGGGCGCGTGACGATTCCCGTCGGCCTGGCGCTGGAGGCCTCGAGCGGGCCGGCTCCGCTCCGCGGCCTGATGGTCCGCTCCGGGCGTCCCTGGCGCGCCGGACGCATCATCACGCCCAGGCCCGCGTCGTTCGGCGATCAGCCGCCGTACACGCTCCGGCCGGGACTGATGGTCCGGCTCGACGAATCGCGCACCCGCGCGTCGCGCCGGCTGGCTCGTGCGCTGGCTACCGGTCCCGCTCGAGGGCGCGGTGCCGCGGCCGGCTACAATGTCTATTCGAACTCTGGTTCTGGCCCGATCGACTACTCGACCCCGGTCGCGACGGTCTACACGCTCTCGTGGACGTCGCCGAGTCTGAGCTATCCGGGCGACTGGAAATTCGGCGTCCGCGCGTTCAACGGCAACGGCGAGGAGAAGAACCTCGACTGCTCGGTCGAGATCGTGCTCGACTCCTCGGGCGCCGATATCACGAACCGGCCACTTGCGCCGATCGGTCTGCGGGCGCTGGCAATGGCCGCGGCCGGCGTGCGCGTCGAATGGACCTACGCCAACATGCAGCCGGCCAAGACCCCGACCGGCTTCCACGTTTATATCGCATCGTGCGGGCCTGGAACACTCTCGCCCGTAGCGCCAGTAGCTCGAGCAGGAACGCAATCCTACGCGAACTGCTCCGTGCGCTGGATCGGCGACGCCAAGGGGCGCCCGACGACGCCGATCGCCGCCATGACGGCGAGCCGGCCCGGGTCGGCGCGGTGGCGGGGAGCGATCGGCAGCTCGCTTGACTACGCGGCACCGGCCGCGACCGTCAGTTATCAATCAGCGATCGCTGGGAGCTGGGTCGCCAATCTGGCCGGGCTCACAAGTGGCGTCACTTACACGATCGGCGTCCGGGCGTATAACGCGACCGCCGAGGAACCCAACACGAACGTCGTCACCGTGACCGCCGACGCGGTCGGACCGTCTTCCGTCGTCTCACTTACCGCGGCGGCAGTCGCCGGGTGAGGTCACCTATGGGTCTTGCTACACAGAATCATCCGGGCCTCTCGCCCGTTCTGACCGGTTTGAGCGGCGCCGGATCGTCACAGGCGACCGCGCTGGCGCTCGTCGAGGGCGGCGCGCACGAGTTTACGAGCGTCCCGTCGAGCTCCGGCGCGATCCTGCCCGTGCCCAAACAGTTCCCATGCGTTGTCATCGTGTCGAACGCCGACACGAATACGCTCTCGATCTATCCGCCCTTGGGCGGGACGGTCGCCGGGGGCGCGGCGAATAGCGCCTATTCGCTGGCCGAAGGCGCAACGGCGACGTTCTGGGCGTCAAGCCCGACGAACTATTACTTGAGCGCGCAGAGCGGCGCGGGCGAGGGAACCGTCACGAGCGTGTCGGTCCCGACCGCCAACGGGATCTCGGGCAGCGTCGCGACGGCGACGACCACGCCCGCGATCACACTTTCGGCCGCGGGAATCGCGGCGGCATTCTCCGGGAAAAACACCGCTTTTTAGGAGCGATTCATGGCAGCGAATAACAATCCCCTGTTCATTGGTGTGCCCAACACCGGAATCGGTACCGTTCTCACGACGGCCAATACGGCCAAGGACGGCACGGGCACCCAGGTGACACTGTTCACGGCCGGGACGAATGGGAGCTATGTACGGCGACTCCTGGTCAAAGCTCTCGGCACGAATACGGCATCGGTCCTGCTTGTCTTCGTCAACAATGGCTCGACGAATGCGACGGCCGCGAACAACGCCATGATCCGCGAACTCGCGCTGCCAGCCACGACCATCTCGGAAATCGCTCAGACCGGACCAGACCTCGAAGTCCCGCTCAATCTGGTCCTGGCAGCGGGATACACGCTCATGGCTTGTATCGGCACCACGGTTGCAGCCGGCTGGATTGTGACCGCCGAGGGGGGCAATTACTGATGTTCCCGAGCTCACTCGTTTTCGACCGTTCCGGCCTCGACTATCAGCAATGGGTCGGAAGCGGTGCCAATAGTGTTTACGCCTGGCGCAAGCCGGTCGGCATGACATGGGCGTACATACTCACCATCGGTGCTGGCGCTGGCGGCGGCGGCGGCGGAACATCCAACACAACCGGCGGCGGCGGCGGCGGCTCTGCTGGCATCGCGTCGGTCTGGATCCCGCTCGAGCTATTGCCGGATGTGCTCTACATCGAGATTTCGAGCGGCGGGGCTGGCGGTGCAGCCGGTCAGGCCGGGTCGAATGGATCAACAACGGACGTATGCGCAATCGCGCCGTATGCCGCGGCAACGGGAATTATTCGCTCCAGCGCAACCTCGTCAGGAGGAGGAGGCGGCGGCACGGCGAGCGCAGGCGCGGCAGGTGCAGCGTCAACTGTGGGCACGATTGCTCAGAACGTCCTGGGATCATTGGGAATCATCACCTACCTGGCAGGTGTCGCCGGCATCATCGGCGGTAGCGCGGCGGGGGGCGGAGCGATTGTCGCTCTGGCGGCCACGATCCTGACCGGTGGAGCGGGCGGCGCCGGATCGGCGGCGGCTGGCGGCAACATCACGGGCGCGGGCCAAGTTCCCACGATCAGCGGCGGCACAGGTGGCGCATCGCCGGGGCGCGGTGGTGACGGCATCCTTCTCCAAGGCCGATCGGCCGGATTCATCGCCACGGGTGGCGCAGGGGGCGGCGGCACGTCGACGGCCTCGACGACCGGTGGCGCCGGCGGCAACGGTGCGATCGGATGCGGCGGCGGCGGCGGCGGGGGCTCTGCCAGCTCGACGGGCGGCGCCGGCGGCAATGGCGGCCCGGGTTTCTGCGGAATCTGGTGCTTCTGACCGCGCAGAAAAAAACCCTGGCCGGCGCTTCCGGGCTCAGGGTTAGGCTCACGGTCATCAATCGCCCAGACCCGCGAGCACGCCCGCGTCGGCCCACCGCGGCGATACGGCGCCCGACGGCACTCCCTGCACTCGGGTTAGCGCGGACTTTACCGGATCGGTGACGATCCGTCCAGATCGACCACCTCATGAGCGTAGCGACAACCGCCTACATCTCGAAGAACGGCCTGGTTTTCGTGTTCTTCACGAGCGGCATTCCGCCCGTATTCACGACTGTCACGGCCGTATCGTCGAGCCCGTCGTTCTACCTGAACGGATCGGGCTCGCCGGTCTCGAACGTCCAGGGTCCGTTCTGGACCAACGGGGCGCCCGCATCCAACGGGAGCGGCCAGACGGCGTTCTGGGTCGCGTATCAGATGCCCACGACGCTGGCGGCGACCGATGTCCTGACCTTCTCGGCGAGCGCATCCTGGGCAACGACGGCCGCGGGCGCCGCGCCAGCCGCGACGACCCATGCGATCACCAATTACGTGGGTCAGCTCGAGCCGGCCTTCGGCTACCTGTCCAACTGGGGGCCGAACTCCAATCAAACCATCCAGGTCCCAGGGTTCAACGACGCCAGTCGCACGCTCCAGCTCGGGATGAATGTCGGCTGGAACGCGGAGGGGCTTCCGTACTCGGTCTACAGTTTCGCGCAAAACTGGCTCAAACGCTCTGCCTGGAGCAATATCGCGACGGAGGATTCCCGCTATCACCCGCTCACGATCAGCGCCGCCTCGGCAACGACGCCCGTCGATGTGACCGGGTTCGACACGCAGATCGACTCACGCGGCCTGCCCATCCCGATCGGCGTCTGGACGTTCATCGCCGATGAGACGGCGCCCGGGACGCCGATGTCGGTCGCGATCACGCTCAGCGCAGCCGCCGCCAGCGCCGTCGTGACGGCGCACTCGGGGAACCTCTCCGGCGGCGTCGAGTACGGCAAACGCTGGACGATTCCGGTCGCCTATTCGGCCGATCCGCCGACCAACTTCAATATCCAGATCACGGTTACGGTCAGCGGCTACGAGGGCTCATATCCGGCTGCCTGGACACTCAGGAACGAGAGCCTGGTCGCGCCCGTCGCGACGACCGGCCTGGCGCCGGCAGTCATCAGTAATGAGAATGACCTGGCTCCTGACCAGAACGTCCTCAACTGGCTGACGACGCCCAATGGCCGGGGGCCGGCGTGCGTGCGCTGGGTTGACGGGGTCTTGACCTTCGACGGTATCAGCAACGTCGTCGACCCGACCGACCTGCGCAATGCGACCGATTTCACATGGAGAAACAGCCAGCAATCACCGCCGGCGACGACGGTCAGCGAACTCCGATACTATGATATCACGGCGTCGCCCAGGGTCTACGTCAGCCAGCCTTACCCGGGCACGACGCCATCGCCGGGCAGTTCCCTCTTCCCGACGACGCCGGCCGCGGCACCCAGCCGCCCGGCGCCGGGCCGCGTGACATGGCGCGGCGGCCTGGGCTCGAGTGGTCATATCCTGCCCGGCGGCCCGACGACGGTGCGCACAGCCCCGGGGGTCGGGCGCAGTGGATCGCGTGCGCTGGCGCGGCTCGGCCGGCGGCGATCCGGCGGCGTATTACTTCAGTCCGGCCAATAACTACTACTTCAATTTCGGGGGGAGTAGTCCGTCCGGCTGGTTCGTGGCCGAGGCTGTCTGCGCCGGGGCGCATGGGCTCAAGACCGGCCAGACCGTGACGCTCGGAGGAACGGGCAATTTCAATGTCACCAATGGACCGCCCGACGCCGTGCTGTTTCCGACGACGCCGACTTGGGTGCCCTCGAGGAGCGCGCCCGGCGGCGTGACATGGCGCGGCGGCCTGGGCTCGAGTGGTCATATCCTGCCCGGCGGCCCGACGACGGTGCGCACAGCCCCGGGGGTCGGGCGCAGTGGATCCGTGCGCTGGCGCGGTGCGACCGGAACGCCGACCGTCAAGACGAACGCGAACAACGGGGTCTCGATCGCGGTCACCGGGGCCAACACGTTCGTGTTCCTTTATTACGCTAACGGTATCACCAAAGCTTACCCGGCGCCGACCTACATCAATCAGATCTCTCCGCAGATCCCGGCGCTGGGAATGTCGGCGACGATCGCCGATTACGTACCCGACCAGGGTGCGGTCCCTTACGAGTTCGCCGCCTACGCTACGGGACAGCTTCCCGGAAGCGACATCTGGGTCAACATTCCGATCGCGGCGAGCGATGCGACGGTGCAGGCGATCGCGCGAAAGATCCGTGACAACTTCCCGCCGGGCCGGCGCGTGTGGATCGAGTATTCCAACGAGGTCTGGTCGGACATCAGCTCCCAGTATATCGCCTACGCGCTGGGGACCCTGATCGGCACGGAATACGGGAGCGCTCTCAATCGCAGGCAGTTCTACTGTCTTCGCGCCGCGCAGCACAAGGCGACGTTCGTCTCGATTTTCAGCGAGCCCGACGTCAACGGCAACACGAACCGAATGGGCGAGGTCAAGCTCGTGATCGGCGCCCAGTTCGGGGGCGGCACGAATATGGAGGGCCTCGTCACTGCGGCGAACCAGGTCAACACGATCGTCCAGACGTACAACGCCGGCAGTCCCTCGACCCCGCTCCCGTACTGCACCGCCGATGCGTTCGCGATCGCGCCGTATTTCGACACCCCGAGCGACTCGACCCTGGCCGCGGCGTGCTCGTCGATCTACGCATCGGTCGGAACGTTCGGGACCGGCACAGTGCTCTGTAGTGGGACATCCCAGGCGAGCTATCCCTGGACGCGGGCGCAATGGATTGACGTCTTGAGACACTGGCTCATGTACAGCAACTTCTACATGAATAACTCCAACGGCAATGGCTTCCAGGCCGCGATCTCGAGCGTTGCCACCTATGTACCAGTCACGCCGGCGCAACCCGCCGGCTTCGTGCCAGCGATCGTTGGGTACGAGGCGGCTTTTGAATCGCTCGCGCCGATCATCACGTCGCCTTCCAGCAATCCAGGATACTTTGAGCACGTCGCGACACATGACGTCTATTACGACCCAGCCTTCTACGACCTCGAGACCACTGTCCATCAAGCGATCCAGTTCGGCGGCTTGACGTTCGCCAATAAATACTCGCTCTGCGTGGGGAGGCAGGCGAACGGTAGTGGCACAAAGGTCTCAATTTACGGCCATCTCACGTGGGCTGATCAACTGCCGGGCTATGGGGACGGTCGCAACGGGACCAAGACGAATACGTTCTATGACTTTGTCAACAAGCGCTGTCAGGATCAAACAAACTCGTCGGTACGGTACCAAGCATGGATTGACTGGGCCGACAAGTCCAACGCAGCGCCGCCTGCAATCGACCCGCGAACACGCCGCCGCTATTTTCCCGGCCTCAACCGCCTTTCGAGGTTCCGCTACTGATGCGCGACCGTGATGTACGCAACGCCATCCAAGCCGCTCTGGTTACGACCGGTGCCTTCGACGGCGTCTGGATGTGGGGGCTGCCCGAAGACTACGGTACGGGTGCTGGAAACATCTCTGCAGCAGTAATAGAGCCATCATCAAGCACACAGTTAGACAACTGGGATTCGGCGACGGCAGGTGCCCTAGTCATCACGAGCCGAGTCACTCTAACCTTTTTATATCGACACAACGACCCTGAGACGCGCGACGCGGGAGCCGAGCTGTTACTCGACACCGCAGCCAATGCTTTGAACGGCCACTGTCTGGGCGCCTTAACAGTGCCGCAGCTCACGCGTCTTGAGTCGTGGAGCTGGCAACCACCAGCGCCGCCGGAACGGCGGATCAAAGCGACGTTCTCGTACCAGTACATCGTCGAAAGCTGGGACAGCTACGACACAACTCCGTGAGGTAAAGCCATGTCAGCCACGAAAGCCCAGATAAACTGGACCGGTGTCGAGTTTGCCTCGACCGTAATCACACGCGTCACGTCCGCTATGTTCGGCCAGGGAAGCTCGCTTATCAAGTTCAAGGGTGACACGGACCTCTATCCGACGATCATCGCGAACGTCGACAACGAGCCTCATGCGTCAATCACCACCGCCGACGTCGGGACATTGATGGGCATCACGCCTGGAACGACCGCAACCCTGAGCGCGACGTTGAACGATGCGAAGGGAGCAAGCGGCGGCGCAGTGGTTTTCGCGCTGGCGAATGCGGTGTTCGAGAATGCCGACACGCAAGGTCAGCACGCGCACTTCGCCACAGTTACCGGGACCTGGCGCGCCTACAGCTCGGACGGCAGCACAAACCCATTGTCATTCACACGGTTGTGAACAACGGGGATGGGGAACAGGGAAGACGTCCAATCCATCCGGCGGAATCTGGTGCGCAGCACCCACCGATCTCCATCCCCATTTTCTATTTCCCATTGCCATTCGATTATGATGCCTGACGCACTAATTCTTCCCCCAGGATGTAAAAAGGGCGCAAGAATGGTCGACCGGATCACGTCGATCTGTGATATTGCCGAGCCATTACTCGGCATCGAGCGTGCCGCTGGCCAGCGCGCGTGGATTCGCCAGCAGCCGCACGGCCGGTTGTTCGTCACGTGCGATCCACTCGACACAATCAATTTTCCGACCGATCACCCGCGTTCCGGTGCGCCACGCTATGACTGGGTCGACTGCACCGACGGGATACGGCGGGGTTATCTCAAAGCGGAGGCAACTGTTGGGACTAAGTGAGCTAGAGCGGCGAAAGTCGAACTTCGACGAGGTTAACTCCGTCGGTGTGACAATGGCGGACGGGCAAATCTGGTTTCTACCGAAACCGTGGCTGGAGATCCGGCCTACATTCCGTGGCGGGCGTGCGACCGGGAATTATCCCGTCAATACCTATGGCCCAGAGATCGATAGTCTCGTGAACTCAATTGCCGAGGTCGAGGACTCGCTCGAGCGGCTCTCGGGGATCGCCAGCCTCGGGGCGTATCTGCTTACTCAGCAGTACACGCTCGATGACGGAGACCTCGACGGGCTGCTCTGTTTTAGGCTAGACGATGAATCGTCGACCGAATGGGCCCGTCAGGTGATCAACGTTGCCACTGGACGCTCTGGCCCAAAACGCTTGGCGCTGGCGGCGGCTGACACTGCTGGCGCAAGGCATACAATCCGAGTTTGTTCTGCTCGAAGACGCCAACGACCTCGTTGACTTCCTCGAGGTAAACCAACGCACGATCCCGCGGACAAGCTGGGCTGACCAAGCGATCGCAGCAGCGCAGGCTGAACGACTGGAAGGAATTTTCTAAGTGAATACATCCGATCTTATCATCCCGCTCCGCGTCGATGCGGGTAATGCTCCGGCTACTCTCGCAGCGTTAGGGACACCTACAAAACAAGTCAGTAGGGAGAGTGTTGCTGGCGCACGGCAGACGGCTAACGAGATCCACGAGCTGACTGAATCGATGCTGAGCACTGTGCGATCCCTCGGCACGCTCGGCACCGCGAAGGAGGTGTTCGGCGCGGTCAGGGATTGCGCCAAGGTGTGCTCCCATTACGTAGGCCGAATCTCGAGGGATTTCATTGATTTTCGGCGCACAATGCAGCAACTGGTCATCCTAAGTCAGCACCACAATTACAATCAATGCACCGTCGAGCAGGCTCGATCAGCCACCGCGTCAAGCGTTACTCCCCAAGAGAGAATCAAACTTCAGGCATACTGTCACTCCTACGCCGGGGGATACATCGAGAAGAAACAACCCGGGCTCAACAGCGAGCAGATGCAGGAATATCAGAAGAGCGACAAGTGTATCAAAATTCCCAGTATCGATGTCGACCTGGATGCTCAAGTTGGCGGTCGTCTATTGCAATTCTCCGAGGACAACCAGATCGTACCGGACGTTCTTGATCTATCTGGCGACGTCTCGAAAACAATCAAGTCGGTGCCGGTGTCAGTTTCCCCACTGATGCCCGAGACGCTTCGAATCGCGCCCCTGAGCGCGCAGACCAAGCAGGAGGCTCAGTTGCTCGGCGTAATGTCTCATGCAGTGCCTGGGCACAAAGAGTCAGAGATAACCAATACGCTAAACGCCCTCACGACAGGAAGGCCCGAGGTCAACAGTGCTGACTTCGATCTCACGAACGGCATGCCCCGGCTTCGAGAAGTAGAGGCGACAAGCGGAATGCTGCACGCAAAGAAGGTAACGGGCGAGAACTTCAAGTTGAGCCTAGAAGCCGTCGCCTCTAACGTCCGGGAACCGCACGGCTTCTTGGGCTCGCAGAACCGAGGCGCCCAGCGCTTGCGCGTCATGCAGACAGAAGGATATGCCAGCCAAATGTCGGCCAATTCGATAGACGAGGCAACGATGCTCTGCGAAGCCTCCAGCTCGGGTAAACGAAGCAGGCGCGACGCAGAGAAAACGTTGGCAATGGCAAGCGCCACATCAACGGTGACGGCCATCGAGAGCCTGCGTCAGCAAGCACGCGCGGCCTTGATCGCGAACGCAAGATCCGAGCGATTCGAGGCTGAAGATTTTGGGCGGTCTTTGATTGCCAAGACAGCACTGCTCTCCATCGGAGATCGATTCACTGGCGACCGAGCATTGGAAAACGCAGGCGATCGTCACGGATTACATCGATCGAGACTCTTCTCGAAAGATGAACCTGGAAAGAGAATATCCGAAAGTCATCCTGAAGCAAGTGATCAGTTTGTGCACGACGCCCTACGCAAGCTTGTAGAACTCGAGGAAAAAAGGGCGCGGCAGCGGATATCGCCTCCAATCTCGGCACCTCCTCCCGCAGCAACCAATAGCGGGCGTATGGGAAACATATATTGATTTATTGATGTAAAGATAAATAGTTCTCACGATATATTAGCGAAAAATTATGTAATAATCTTTATTGACGATCACCGTGGCGATTTGGTCCATTGAGACGATGTAGGCGTTCACATACTGGGGTTGTCGTTTGCGAATGACGCAATTATTCTACCTGCATGGCATGGACGCCCCCGATTCCAGAACCCCTGTGGCAGACGGCTTCGCCCGAGGTCCAAGCGGCGATTCTTGCGCTCGTCGAGTTCTACGAACAGCGCCTTGCCAAACTTGAAGCACGCATCAACGATCTCGAGAATGGGCTCAAGCTCGACTCCACCAACTCGTCGCAGCCCTCGTCCTCTGATCCGATCGGCATGAAGCGCAAGCCCCCGGCTTCTCCGATCGGAAAGAAACGCGGCGGGCAGCCTGGACGTCGTAAGGACCACCGCCCCTTGGTCCCATTCGAAAAGATTCGCGGGACTGTGTTGGTTCAGCCTGAACTGGAAGACCCGCCGGTTCGAGTTAGCGAGTAAAGAAAAGGATCCTCGGCGAACTCAAGTGATTGTACAGGTCGTTGACACGAGGTCTACGGGTTCCTCCTCTCTGTTCTCGAGCGTTGGTTTGAGCCCGGGGGCTGACAGCTCGGGCACTGGTAGGTGTAAGCGCTGGCACAGATCGAGGGCGGCGTCATAAGTGCTTTGGCCGGTGGTGTGGGCCCAGAGGTCGAGGGCATTACCAGATCGGCCGCATTTGAAGCAGTGGAAGGTGTGCTGCTCCAAGTTGACGGAGAAACAGCGGCTGGTACCAGAACTTGAGCCGTGCAAGGGGCACGGGCCACGTTGTTGAGCGCCGCGGCTGCTGCGAGGCTGGAAGCCGAGCAGTCGCAGGACGGCTGTAATCGTGACCACGGCACGCAGGACGGCGAAGTCGATGGCAGGGTGTGAGGCCGGCGCGGCCGGCGCTCGGTCACTGGCGGCTTCGCGTTGTTGTTGGCGGCGCTGGCGTGCCTCGGCCAGTTTGCGGTCACGAGCGGCGAAGATCTCAGCCTCGCGGCCCGCGAGCTTGTCCTGGGGCGTGATGTAGCCGATGGCACTATGAAGGCGGATGGTGTTGTAGTGCACGACGTAATCCGCCACGATCCGGCGGGCGTTGTCCACCGACAGCGGCGTGAGCACGCGGATGCAGTCGCCTTTGAGAGTCTTGTGCCAGCGTTCGATTTTGCCATTGCTTTGGGGGTAGTAAGGCGATGTTTTGACATGGGTCATACCGCAGACGCGGATGAATTCCTTGAAGTCCTTGGCGATGAACTGCGGGCCGTTGTCAGAGATAATGCGCGGCCGGACGTCGGGACAGGCTTCGCGGGCGCGTTGGATGATGGTTTCCACATCGTTTTCCTCCATCTTTTCTCGGATCTCCCAGTGGACAATGAAGCGGCTGCAGCCATCAAGAATGCTGCAGAGGAAGTAAAAGGTTCCGGCGATGTTGAGGTAGCTGACATCGACGTGCCAGTGCTCGTGCGGTCGCAGGGGTTGCACAAAGCCGGTCCCCTTCTTGGTGGGCGTGGGAGTTTGCCCGGCCAGGAGTCCCGCGGCGCTGAGGACGCGATAGACACTGGCCGGGCTGCATGCAACGACATCAGCATCGAGCATCATGAACGTGAGCCGACGATAACCTTCCAGCGGGTGCTGACGAGCGAAGCCGCGGATCCCCTCCTTTTCGGCGTCGGTCAGCCAATGGTCGCGCGGCACCCAGGCATTGTGCTCGTTCACCTTGCCGAACCGCGCCTTCCAGTCATGGAACTTGCTGGCGCCGATACCGATCCAGGACAGAAAGCGGCCGACGGCAATCTCGGCCTTATCGGCCCAGGTGCGCACGAAGTCCACGACCTCGTCGCGCGTGTCGTGGGGTACCCAGCATCCCGTCAGGGTTCCCCAAGCTCTTTTTTTAGTTGGGTGTACTCCTCCATGACTTCCGACAGGACTTCGTTCTTGCGTTGCAGCTTGGCCTCAAGCTGCTCAATCCTGCGCTGCTTGGCGTTCTCGACGGCCTTGGATTTACGGTTGCTCTCGAAGGCAGCATGGCCGTTCTCGAAGAACTCCTTCTGCCAGCGATAGAACAGACTGGGACCAATGCCCAGTTCATCGCAGAGATCGGAGACAGGCGTCTTTTCGACAAGGTGGCGCCTGAGTATGGCGACCCTCTCGGGGCCAGGAAAATGTCGACGCGGCTTGTTCATGGGGAAACCTCCGTTCAGGTTATGCTAACCTAAACAGCGGCTTCTTCCAGATTCGGCTGAGGCAGGACAGGCCCAGCCCTCTCACGGGGCAGCGTTTGCTGCCAAATTCGGCGCCATGCGTTCTAACCACTTGGCGAGTTTTTGGCGAGTGAAGTTCCACTTGCACGGCTTGGGCGTCTGATTGGTCAGGTCTTCGTGGAAGGCGAGCCGTGCACTCACGGCGGTGAGGTTGGGGAAATCGTTGCGCGTTAGCATCTTCCGCTGAATGATCGAGAAATAGATTTCGACCTAAATAGCCTTGCGAGATCTTGGGACGCGATCATTCATGCTGCACTGTCCCGGGCGTACGTGTGCCGCCCGCGTTGATTACGAGCGTTCAGGTAGAGGCGTACTTCGGCCATAAGCTCCTCCATTCCCGCGCAGCGGTGGTTCCGTGTTACGTTGTCGTGCAGGTCTTTCCAGGTCCGCTCGATGCGATTGTGGTCGGGGCAGTATGGTGGCAGGAAGTGGAGCTTTATCCTGCTGGCTGTGGCTGACTTCAAGGCCAGTTGGACCTGCTGGCTGTCATGGATGCCGTAGTTGTCGAGAATGAGATGGACCCGACGAGCATTGCGGTACGTCGCTGTCACGAGTTTGTAAAGAAGGTCCAGGAACAAGAGGCTGTTCTTCCGATCGCCTTCGACCCATGTGAGTTTGCCGGTTTTGGGATTGAGAGCGCCGGCTAGGTAACGCTTCTCATTGCATCCCGGAGTGCGGACGTACTTCTGCTTCCCGGCCAGCGTCCACTCTGGCCCAATCTTGGGGTTGAGGTGAATATCGACTTCGTCCAGGTACAGAACGACCTCACCCGTTGCGAGGTTGTCAATCAGCCGTTGGATCTCTCGCAATCGCCGTAGCCGACGCGACCTTGGCCAGGGGCAGTCAACGGTCGGTTTGGGCCGATTCAGACGAATCCCCAACTGTCTCAGAAGCCGACAAACTGTGGTGACGCTGACGCGAATGCCGCTTCGTTCAGCGAGCACAAGAACGAGTAGTTCTTGTGTCCACGTAGGACGCCGGTAGCCGTGCTCTTGCGGGGAGCCTTCAATGAGTCGAAGTAACTCCATGCCGTAAGCATCGGTGACTTTATTATCCCCATTGTCTTCTCGCTTGTCAGCGAGTCCCACCGGGCCATGTTCGATGAACCGATCGGCGACTCGGTACACTTGAGACTTCGCGCACAAGCCGCCTTTAGCGATCATGGTGGGGGTCTTGCCTTGAACGAGACTGAGGATGATCTTGCAACGACAACGCATGACCGCGTCAGAGGCTCGCATACTACGCCTTCGAATCTCTTTCCGTTCGCGAGGCGAAAGATTCTGCCATGTATGAATGACCTTTGCTTGAATCAAGGAGGGGCTCCTTTCACCGGTGTGCTTGGAACACGACCTAAAAGTTTCACCGCTGAAAAAGTAAGAAAAGATTTTGGTTTTTAGGTGGCCTCGAGTCCGGCGGTTTGGAGTAGCTCTTTGAGTGCTCGGCGGACTTGGCGGAATTCTTTTTGCAGAGGGGGCTGGGGGGAGCCGACTTCCGGAGGCTCATCCAGAGGTTCCCCTATTGTGCCGTTGAGGCACTCTTTGAGTTTGATGATCGCTGTGCCTTGGGCCATCCCCTGGGGCGTCAGCACGTAGCGCGTCGTTCCCTCCAGTTTGCGAAGCAATCCCTTGGCCTGCAACTTGAGCAAATCGTAGCGAAGTTGAGCCGCCGTATAGTCGTCAGGGCTCAGCCCGAAACGGCGGTGCACGTAGCTGCGTAGCTCGCGGTTGCGGAACCCGGTGATGATGTGGGCAAACTGAAGCACTGCCGCCAGCACCCAAGTCAGACGGAGATTATGCAGGTGAATGCCGGGCACGCGTTGTCCCTGTGCAGGGACAGTGGGCTGTCCGAGCTTCTCCACAAAATCAGCCGCGACCGTGGTGTGGTCGATGGTGTCTTGCCAGCGCAACAGGCGTTGATTGCAGTGGTCCATACAGCGCAGCAGATAAGGCAGGTTGACGAGCGCCTTGCCGGTGCCGAACTCGCGCACGTCGTGCGTGCATGTCTCCGTGCGGAGGCCCGCTCCTTGTTTGTTGTACTGTTTGATGTAGGTCTTCTTGTGCCATGCCTTCAGACAATAATCTTCCTGGGTGGTGCGATAGACGCGACCACCAGTGCGGCGGGCCTGCACTTGGCGTTGGAAGAGACGGCTGATGACATGCGGTTGGCCAACGACTCGGCCCCGGTCCAGCAACCGACCGAACAAGGCGTTGAGCCGGGTGGCCGTGGCGAAGATCAAGTTATGACAGCGTTCAACTTGGTCCAGATACCACTGGTAGGTGAACCCTTCACGGCGCGCCGCCGGGGTCAGCAAGGGAATACAACGATAGACCCAGCGATTGCAAAAAGCAGCGATGGTTTGAGGTGTGAGCGCCTCACAGGCGCGATGGAAGACGTTCGGTTTGTCCACGGCCACGAACAGGTTATCGCGCATCTCGAAACCGACCTGGCGATTGCGCAGTTGCTGGGCCACGAAATGGTGGCCATTGAGGCAGACGGTGACACCAAAGGGCGCGTAGCTGCTGATGCGGATGGAATTGCCGACGCCGAACTGGCGATCCTTGATGAAGAAGTAGTAGTGATTGACGCGGCGGCGGCCACGGGCGATCTTGCGTGTTCTGTCCTCTCCGTGCTTGGGGACGTAGGAAACGAACGATGAAACTTCCTCCTGAACTTTGATGATGCAGTAAATGGCTTCATCGCGGTCAGCCACGCGGTCCAGGAACCGAGCAGCTTGATCAACGTGCCCCTCACCGGGCTTGGCCGCGAGCAGCGGGATGCCGTTCGTTTGGGCCAACGCCTCGACGGACTGCACGAACTCAGTGGTGAGCTCTTGGAGGTCGCGGGGCTCGATCCAGTCGACACCGCGGAAGCGCTGAAAGAAGGCACCGAGCATTCCCACATTTTGCAGTTTCATGATGTGGCCGCGGACGCGCATGCGGTCGATGAGGGAATACTCCAGGGTGATGTCCTCGGCAAACCGCTCGGCTAAACTGGTCATGGGAGGCTCTCCTCGATACACGTGATGGGACCGAGTCCCGCAAGGAGAGTTATACTCTCCTGCCGATGAGAGAGCCTCCCTCATTCCTTTCCCGGTTGAAGGTTCACTTCACTAGGTGCTTGGAGCCTCTCCTTTACCCAACGCGGCATAGCCGCAACCAAAAAGGTGGGCTCTTCCGACTGTCGTGTGGGCAGCAATCCACTGGTGGCTCAGATTGGAATATAGTGACGTCCGCTGTACTCCGAAAGGCGCAGCTTTTCCCTGAGGTTCCCCGGCTGATGGCCGCGGGGGGCGGGACCAGAGGCCCCAGTTCCCGCCCCCCGAACCCCCCACCCCCTTCCCTCTTCACTGTTCCGGCTCAAAATTACCGCGTTCTCCCCTTGCATACGAGTCCGGTGCTGAGTTTTATCCGCACCAGAGCCGGAAATGCCAATTCCGTTAATGCAAAAATGGCATTCATCCCACAAACTGGTTGGTACCTACTTCAACCACCCGGGGGAGAATGCCATGAACACAGTATGGCCCTTTCTGGTCAAGTTTGCCAGCCTCATCGTCTGCACCCTCCATTGCTTCGACCGGGTCATCTTCAAAGGCCATCTGGCCTTGGCTTCTCCCCACGAACTCGAACGTTTTGTCGATTTCGTTCTCAAGGTTCGCCGCACCGACTTCATCAAATGCATGGCGCCCCAGTACTCTGAGCGTTTGGTTCAACATGCCCAGGCCTGGGCGCGGAAGGCTGGTCGCACCTACGTGTATCGCACCGGCGACTTCCGCAAAGACCAATGGGCTCTCAACCTCGTCCGCGACCAAGGCATCCTCGAGGGACTCGTCGGCATCCTTTGCACCCAAGAAACCTGCCCTTCCTTCGCCCTCGTGCCCGGCCGCGACCGGCCTCAGTTCGTCAGCCGGCCCCGGCAGCAGCGAGTCCTCTATTACTACTTCCTCGATCCGCAGTTCGGCCTGATCCACGTCCGCCTGCAGACCTGGTTGCCGTTCACTGTCCAGGTCTATGTCAACGGCCACGAATGGCTGGCCCAGCAAATGGTGCAGAAAAGACTGGGCTTCGTTCAGCAGCACAACGCGTTTACACAACTCGACGATCCGGTCCAGGTCCAGCGCCTGGCCGACCGCTTTGCTCAGCTCAACTGGGCCAAAACCCTCAATCGTTGGGCACGGCAGGTCAATCCGTTGCTTCACGAACTGCTTCGGGGCTACTCCATACATTGGGTCGTTGATCAAGCCGAGTTCGCCACCGACTTGCTGTTTACAAGTCGCGCGGCCTTGGCCGGTTTGTACCGTGCGCTCCTGGATTATGCGGTGTGCACATTTTCCCCCAAAGACATTCTCGGCTTCCTCGGCCGCAAGTGGGATCGCCGCTTCGATGGTGAAGTGCACACCCACTACGAAGAGGACCGCTGGTTCGGAGCCCGCATCAAGCACCGCATGAAGACCAACTGGCTGAAGATGTACGACAAGTTCGGCCTGATCCTGCGAGTGGAAACGGTTATCAACGCCCCCAAGGAATTCTGGGTCTATCGCACGCGACAGCACCACGACGGCAAGTCATCGGCTGGCTATTTTCCCATGAACAAGAGCGTGGCCTCCTTGGTCCACTATCGAGAACAGGCGTTGGCCTGTAACCGCCGCTACCTGGATGCCTTGGCGGTGGTTAACGACCCGGCACCGGCCTACCAAGAGCTACGGCAACTCACCGAACCCAAAGTAGTCGACACCCGTAGCTATGCCGGTTTCAATCCGGCTCGGTCCGAAGACCTGCGGCTGTTTCTCGCGGTGCTGGAGGGCAACCACATTGCGCGTGGCTTTCGCAACGGCGACATTCGGGAACCGCTGTTCGGCAGCCCGCGGCAACTGCGCCAGCAACGCCGTGCCAGCGCCGCGGTGGGGCGATTGCTCAAAAGGCTCCACGTACGCCACCTGATCGCGAAGATACCGCGCACTCGGCGTTGGCGCGTTACCGAACGCGGCCGCCGGTTGCTGGGTCTCGCGGTCCAGCTCTACCAAAGCGCTTGGCCAAAAATCGCTGCGTAGCCGAGAGTTACTGATCAAAAACTTCTCCGCATCTTGCGTAGAAGTTCAGGGGAAAGAATCTAAACGTCCCAAGATCGCGCAAGGCTATTTAGTGGTCTGACCGTTCGGAATTGACAGGTACTGTTGAATTTCCGATAACCGCTCCGCCTCATAACTTTATGGGAAGGAGCGAACTGTGGGCAAGGAAGCCAAATACGTTGTTCGATTGACCGAGGATGAACGCCAGGCTTTGGAGGGTCTGCTTGCTGGCAAGCGGGTTGCGGCGGACCGTGCTTTGCGAACTCGAATTCTCTTGAAGGCCGATGTCGATGGAGACGCTTGGTCCAACAACGAAATTGCCGATGTCTTCGATGGATGTCGGCGAGTCCACGGTCCATCGGCTTCGCCAGCGTTTGGTCGAAGATGGGCTGGAAGCCGCGTTGTCGCGTTGTCCGATGTCCTCGAAACGGCCGACGAAGCTCGATGGCGCAGGAAGCCCAGCTCATCGCCGTCGCCTGCGGACCCGCACCTGAGGGCCAAGCACGCTGGACCCTGCGGCTGTCGGCCGACAAGCTGGTCGAGTTGGAGGTTGTGAAGTCGATCGGTCGAGAGACCGTGCGGCAGACGCTCAAAAAAACGAGCTGAAGCCTTGGCTAACTGTACTTTCCGCGATTGAGTGTACTCTCAAGCCGCGAGGGCAAGTAGCCGCTCGGCGACGGCTCGAATTTCTTCCTCGGTGACCCCCGGTCGGAGAACCCCGTGAATTTCGTCAGCCAGCAATTCGCGACGCCAGGCCCGACGCTTGTCGGCGTGGCTCGGGCGGCGGTTCGGATCATCCCAGGGTGACGCCTGGCGGTCCACTAACTCGCCTTCGTCCCGGGCCCAAGCCCAAGCCTCGGTCATCGTGAACGTCCAGAGGCAGATGTGGAATGCACCGATGCTTGCCCACACGAACCGCACCTGCTGCTGGCCGGCTCCGACGATCTCCTTGCAATCGCGGAACGTGGTCTCCAGGGCGAACCGATCGGCGACCGTCGCCAGGATCTCAGCCACAGTCGCATTCGGGTCGGTGCAGAAGAAGGCCACCCACCCATCGGGCTCGTCAACCAGCACGACACAGATGAGGCCGCCCACCGGCCGCCAGGTGGCCACGAACGTCTTGTACCGCTTCTTCACCGGCTTGCCGTAGAGCTCGAAGACCTCGGTCGTCCAGCCGCGACGCTGCCCGGCTCGCTTGGCCAGCGCGATGCGGTTCTCCCCATAGATCCGCGGCCTGCCCCGCCGCTTGGCCACGCGGGGCCCCGGCACCGTCCACAGCGCCGCGTCCTTGCGCAGGCAGCTCACAACCGTCATCCCCAGCGACACCGCCGGCTTCAGGAACGGAGCCTTGGCGTACACCCCGTCGACCACGACCCACAGCGGCTTGCCCAGGTATTTAAGCCAGCAATGTGCCCATCGTAGCAGCTCGACAGCCATCTCCAGCTTGGTTTGGAACTCGGGCCGATGCTGCGGGTCGATCGCGGATACGTCCTTCGCTCGGACGTACATCCGAGCCAAAAGCGGCAGCGCGATGACTCCCCACAGGGGATGAACCGCCAGGAGCCCGAGCACCACCCAGATGTGGCCGTAAACATGTGGCGAACCCGCCGGACCAGGAGTCGGGTTGTGATGGGTGCCGGCTCCCTGGACGAGCGGCCCGTAGCGCGGAGTTGGCGTGTCGTCGATTGCCAGGGTGAGCCTCGCTAGGTCGGCGACCAAAGGCTCGACTACCTCGCAGACCAGGCGGGCGGCGATGTCCTTGGCCTTCTTGCCGGCGGCTGCGACCGTCGTGTAGCAGGGTCGGAATTGGTTGCTCAGGCCAGCGGCACGGATCCAACTTGTGACAGTCCTCCGCCCGCGGGCCAAGACCGCCCCAAGGAACAGCCAGGCCAGCCTGGGGACGGATCTCCGGTCGAGGAATGCGGCGAGGCGCGAGAACCACTGGCATGCGGGCACATCCTGGTGCGAAGATGTCATAGCCGGCTCCGTCCGGTTTGATGGTTAGGTCTCATAACCGCCATCGTCCCGGACGGACCGGCATTCGTCTACCCGAGTCGTCTCGCGAGGTCAGCGAACAAAATCGCGGAAAGTACAGTTCTTTATGCAACGCTCAGTAAGTGGTCCGTTTCACAAATAACGTCGTGGTTGGCGCGCTCTTCTGGTATCAAGCACAGGAGGGTGAAAAAAACCTGAGTCGGAAAGGATGCCGCTCATGCCCGGACCCAGGCCAGTTGCTTGTAGCTTTCCCAAGGCTTTCGTGCAAACCGCACTTCTTACGATTCGGCAGCGCACTGCGCCCGTGCAGACCGTTCAACGGTTTCGCTTGGCCCTGCTCCTGCACGGCACACCCGAACTCAGCAATGACTAGGCCGGCCAAATCGTCGGCCTTTCCGCTCGTCAAGTCCAGCGTTGGCGGAGCCGGTGGGCTAGGGGCGGTTACTCCATCGATGATTTGGCGGGACGAGGCCGAAAGGCCGCTTTTCCCCCACTTGACCGCGCGCTCGTTACGGCCATCGCCTGCGAAACCGTTGCCGAAACGAAGCAGCCCCTCAGTCGGCAATCGCTGGCCGACTTCACCCGTCGAGTCAACGAGACGCTCGACAAGCCAATGAGCCGCACGACGGTTTGGCGCACCTTGCATGAGGATGCCATCAAGCCCTGGCAGTACGAGCATTGGCTCTTTCCACGGGACACTGCGTTTGCCAAGAAGGCGGGACCAATCCTCGATCTCTACGCAGGGCAATGGGAAGGACAACCATTGGGCCCCAAGGATTTTGTCCTCAGCGGAGACAAGAAGACGAGCATTCAAGCCCGCGAGCGTGGCCATGAGGAAATGCCTCCTGCCCCGAAACGAACTCGGCGCGTCGAATCGGAGTACAAACAGGGAGGCGCGTTGCAGTACTTGGCGTTTTTGGATTTCCGCCGTGGCACGGTTCTGGGCCGATGCGAGGCCAGGACAGGGATCGTACCGTTTGATCGGCTGGTGGATGACATGTTGGCAAGTCCGCCTTATCCCGAGGCGGAGCGCCTGTTTATCATCGTGGACAACGGCAGCTCGCATCGCGGAGAGGCATCGATCCAACGCCTCCGCAAACGCGACAAACGCATCATCTTGATTCACACCCCAATTCACGCCAGCTGGCTCAACTAGTGGTCCAACCGCCCGGAATTGACGGGTTTGATTATGGGGTAAAGTCGCCTGAGCTTAATGCGAGCATCGGCGGTGGTAGATTGCCAATCGATCTGGCATTCCATCTGGTTACGGTCGCGCTCCCAGGCAGCCACTTCCGTGGTCAGCCTGGGACGATCGGGAAGCCGTCGATCTAAGCATTGGCGAACAAGGATTCCCAGCTCCGTCTCCGCCATGTTCAGCCAACTACCGTGCTTGGGCGTGTAATGTATCTCCAGCTTCTCGATCAGGCGTCGAGCCTCCTCGGGCGGGAATACTTCGTAGAGCGAGGCTGGTTTGTGAGTGTTGAGATTGTCTTGCACCAGCACGATCTTCTGTGCATGCGGGTACTGCATGTCGACCAGATTCCGGATTGCAAGCGCGTAGTCGACCGCCGTCCGACGTTCGGTCACAATGACGTGTCGCTGACCGCCGAGCGGCTCGAACATCATAAACAGGTTCACCGTCCCATTGCGTTTGTATTCGTAATCGGCAGTGGCAGGCCGGCCTGGGCCCGCGGGGATCGGCACACGGGTTTCTTTCATCAGTTGCTTGCTGGATTCGTCGAAGCAGACCACGGGGCGTTCTGGGTCGTACGGCCGATGGTAAATCTCCAACACATCCTCCATCGCGCAGACAAAGTCGGCGTTCTGCTCGGGAGGAATCACCCATTGCCGATTTAGATTCTTTCCCCTGAACTTCTACGCAAGATGCGGAGAAGTTTTTGATCAGTAACTCTCGGCTACGCAGCGATTTTTGGCCAAGCGCTTTGGTAGAGCTGGACCGCGAGACCCAGCAACCGGCGGCCGCGTTCGGTAACGCGCCAACGCCGAGTGCGCGGTATCTTCGCGATCAGGTGGCGTACGTGGAGCCTTTTGAGCAATCGCCCCACCGCGGCGCTGGCACGGCGTTGCTGGCGCAGTTGCCGCGGGCTGCCGAACAGCGGTTCCCGAATGTCGCCGTTGCGAAAGCCACGCGCAATGTGGTTGCCCTCCAGCACCGCGAGAAACAGCCGCAGGTCTTCGGACCGAGCCGGATTGAAACCGGCATAGCTACGGGTGTCGACTACTTTGGGTTCGGTGAGTTGCCGTAGCTCTTGGTAGGCCGGTGCCGGGTCGTTAACCACCGCCAAGGCATCCAGGTAGCGGCGGTTACAGGCCAACGCCTGTTCTCGATAGTGGACCAAGGAGGCCACGCTCTTGTTCATGGGAAAATAGCCAGCCGATGACTTGCCGTCGTGGTGCTGTCGCGTGCGATAGACCCAGAATTCCTTGGGGGCGTTGATAACCGTTTCCACTCGCAGGATCAGGCCGAACTTGTCGTACATCTTCAGCCAGTTGGTCTTCATGCGGTGCTTGATGCGGGCTCCGAACCAGCGGTCCTCTTCGTAGTGGGTGTGCACTTCACCATCGAAGCGGCGATCCCACTTGCGGCCGAGGAAGCCGAGAATGTCTTTGGGGGAAAATGTGCACACCGCATAATCCAGGAGCGCACGGTACAAACCGGCCAAGGCCGCGCGACTTGTAAACAGCAAGTCGGTGGCGAACTCGGCTTGATCAACGACCCAATGTATGGAGTAGCCCCGAAGCAGTTCGTGAAGCAACGGATTGACCTGCCGTGCCCAACGATTGAGGGTTTTGGCCCAGTTGAGCTGAGCAAAGCGGTCGGCCAGGCGCTGGACCTGGACCGGATCGTCGAGTTGTGTAAACGCGTTGTGCTGCTGAACGAAGCCCAGTCTTTTCTGCACCATTTGCTGGGCCAGCCATTCGTGGCCGTTGACATAGACCTGGACAGTGAACGGCAACCAGGTCTGCAGGCGGACGTGGATCAGGCCGAACTGCGGATCGAGGAAGTAGTAATAGAGGAGTCGCTGCTGCCGGGGCCGGCTGACGAACTGAGGCCGGTCGCGGCCGGGCACGAGGGCGAAGGAAGGGCAGGTTTCTTGGGTGCAAAGGATGCCGACGAGTCCCTCGAGGATGCCTTGGTCGCGGACGAGGTTGAGAGCCCATTGGTCTTTGCGGAAGTCGCCGGTGCGATACACGTAGGTGCGACCAGCCTTCCGCGCCCAGGCCTGGGCATGTTGAACCAAACGCTCAGAGTACTGGGGCGCCATGCATTTGATGAAGTCGGTGCGGCGAACCTTGAGAACGAAATCGACAAAACGTTCGAGTTCGTGGGGAGAAGCCAAGGCCAGATGGCCTTTGAAGATGACCCGGTCGAAGCAATGGAGGGTGCAGACGATGAGGCTGGCAAACTTGACCAGAAAGGGCCATACTGTGTTCATGGCATTCTCCCCCGGGTGGTTGAAGTAGGTACCAACCAGTTTGTGGGATGAATGCCATTTTTGCATTAACGGAATTGGCATTTCCGGCTCTGGTGCGGATAAAACTCAGCACCGGACTCGTATGCAAGGGGAGAACGCGGTAATTTTGAGCCGGAACAGTGAAGAGGGAAGGGGGTGGGGGGTTCGGGGGGCGGGAACTGGGGCCTCTGGTCCCGCCCCCCGCGGCCATCAGCCGGGGAACCTCAGGGAAAAGCTGCGCCTTTCGGAGTACAGCGGACGTCACTATATTCCAATCTGAGCCACCAGTGGATTGCTGCCCACACGACAGTCGGAAGAGCCCACCTTTTTGGTTGCGGCTATGCCGCGTTGGGAATTGCCTGATCATCCTGGTGTCCGACGCTGGAGATACCATCGCGTCGACAGCGAAGCAAGTCGGTTGCAGGGACTTCACGGTGAAGCGTGTGAGACTCCACCGCACAGGTGGGATCAACGCTCCGCGGCCAATCAATCCCCCAGGGCGACCCTGCCGGGTGACGGCGGCTTATCTGGCCGCGATGAAGAGAGCAGTGAGAACCAACTCGTTGGATCTCGGTTATGGCTTCTTGATTTGGTCGGCAGCCCGACTGGCTGCCCACCTTGCGAAAGTGATCGAGATCCAATTCAGCGCCGATCAAATGAGGCGGCTGTTGTATCAGGAGGGTTATTCGGTTCATCGTACCAAGCATACCGTGAAGGGAAAGCGTGACGAGGTTGCTTATGCGAAGGCCAAGAAGCAACTGCGTCGGCTAGAAAAAAGCCCTGAAGAAGGACTCCCCAAAGGCTCTCGTCTTCCAAGACGATGTCGAGATTCACCAGCATCCGACGCTGTCGCGGAGTAGGCAGGTCGGGAAGCAGCCTGGGATCCTAGCATCTGGTCAGACCGAGAAGAAGGTCGTCTGCGGCGGTGTGGATTACACAACGGGCAAGGTCACCCACACAGTTGCCGACAGCAAGAGTGGATGAATTTCCTTATCCTCTTGGTCGCCTTGATCAAGTCGTATGCCGGTCGCAAAATTCGCATGGTGTGCGACAATGGACGGTTTCACCATACACGTGCAATCCAGGAGTGGCTCAAGGCCAACGCCGATCGGATCACAATCTACTTGTTGCCGCCGTACAGTCCGAATCTGAACCTGATCGAGCGACTGTGGGGCCATTTGAAACGAACAGTTTTGGCCAACGTCCTGTTCGAAACCCTTGACGACTAGGCAGCGGCATTCCGCAAAGGCGTCGGCCATGGTAATGGACACTGCGATCGCATAGGCTTCATATTTGACCACGGCGATGTTCTGGGAAAAACTAGATGAAACATTCTGCATCCCTTTAGTTGCCATCGTCGTCACGGATTCGACCGCCTCACCAGAAATTGCCATCGGCGCAGGGCCGGGACGCTTTCGAAGGTTCTCGTCACGCGACAGACGGTACCAGTTGCTCGTGGCGATTCCCAAACACCTCAGCACCTGAACAAGCCGGTGCGTCGGTGAGGACTCGAACACCGCGATTTCCTTCGCAATCACGCACGCGACTCGAGTCCACCGTCAGCGGGATTGCGCCGATAGTTTTCGTAAGACTCCATTGGCAATGGTCAACTCCCCGATCACTTGGTCACGGTTCTCGATCTGACGCTCCAGCTCAGTAACCTGGCGCTTATGGGCGCTGACTCCATTCTGTGTGCCGGCCGCCAGCGCGGCCTCGCCGGTTGCCAGGAAATTATCTCGCCAGCGATATAGGGTTGCTTCTGCAACGTCATAGCACCCGGCGGTAACCGTCCCTGGTTCTTCTCGACGCAAAAAACTCAGCACGGCGTCGCAGCGTTCAGAAACTGGCACCGCGCTGCGCTTTCCCATCAGTCCCAACTTCTCGGTGTCTTGACCGTGACAGTTCGGATGTCACGACCTGGTATATTGTCTCCCGAGGAATTCTCTCACGCCACGATTCCCCAAAACCCAGCGCAAGACAGTCGGACCTTGGCCCAGAACTCATTGGAGACATCGCGCCAGCCATACCTCCGTGGCAATGGCTTCCGGGGCTTTGAGTTGCGGGCCATGGTTGGACCCTTCGATAAGCTGCAATGATCGCCCAGCCGCATAATAACGACTTATGACAATTTTTCATATATGTTTATTTGCCAACATTTAGTACGAACTCACTGAGATCGAAGACGCGCAGTTTGTGCTGAGAGATAGAATTACGAAGTGATTTCGTCGCTGGACTCGCGAATTTGACGCGTGCGACGACTAGGCCGTGGCAAAGCATTAGCAGAACGACTCCAAAGAGCACATCCAAACGACTAACGTCCGCAACGAGTTCATGTCATGAGTATTTTTACACCTACATATGGTGGTGCGCCTATTTTCGGGTTGGCTGTAAGAATTGACCAGCAACCCACGCAGAGTGCTCAGCAAGTTGAAGCATTCTTCGGCGTATCAGGGGTGCTCTCGTTATTTGGAGGGACTCGCGGCCGGACTTTCATCGTCTCCGGCGTCCTATACGACGTCGACCTTCCCAGCCTGAACGCAGACGAAGCGGTGTTCCTTCCGGGAGTCTCAGGCTCATATGCTGACGGTGTCGCGCGAGTGCTTTTCGACACCCGTGGCCGTACCTGGCAGAATGTTGTCTATCTAGGCAAATTCCATCCGGATCCGATCGGGCCACGACCAGGAGTCTGGGGCGGTGATTTGGGCTGGGTACTACCCTATCGAGCTGTTTTTCAAGGGCTCTCCTGATTAATGGGCTTCTCACAGTCGACCATCACGGAGGTCAATCCGCCGCTGACTTGGGGCTCGCAGATCTCGCTTTCGTGGGCCTCAAACTCACCTGTGGACACCTGGTACCAGGTTTATCTCGACCGAAATCTAGCGTGGTTTGGTAAGCGGACGTCGGTCCGACTTCCAGTCCCAACGAGTGGTCCAACGCGCGTCGATATCGGGACAGTCGCAGCCGGGGAAGAGCAGATCTCCTTCGCCCCGTCGCTTCCGTCCGCGCCCGCTCGGCGGGTGCAGCTCACCTGGCTCGGAGGGACGTTTCTCGGGACCGACGTTGCTGGATTTCGCGTTTACGGATCGGATTCACGCAGCGGTACAGTCAATTACAGCGTTGCGCTCGCTGACATCGTCGCCTATCCGGCGGGAATCCTGACCGATGGGTACGGGCTGGGCAGGTACGGGAACGGCGGCTATGGCCAAGTTGCCGGTACGTACACTTGGCTCTCGGATCCGCTGATGTCTGGTAGCTGGAATTTCGCTGTCGCTCCCTACGACGCTGCCGGAAACCTCGGCACGCCCGCCACGACGTCGCAGTGGATCGCCGTCCCACCGCTTGCGCCGGCGCTGCGTTCGAACGGGACGCGGTGTCATTATTCGTATACCGGCAATGTGGCCACCCTTAACTGGAATGCGAGCCCGATGTGAGTACGATCTACACGCCGAATCTCAAGCTGGGCCAGCCGGCGATCTCCGACGCCGGGTGGGGCGCCACACTGAACACAGACCTCTCGGCGCTCGATGCGCTCGCGCCGATCGGCGCCTTGGCCGTCACGCTGCATGAGGTCCCGTCGACGTCGCTTAATGTCACTGTCGCCGCAGGAAGCTACGTCCAGCAGGACGGTACGATCGGGACCTATGCCGGCGCCAGCTCCCAGGCCGTCACGACCGCGATGACGAATTACATCTACCTTGATCTGACAGCGAGGGGCTCGCTCATCGTTAACACGACGGGCTTTCCGACCACCGCGGACGTGCCGCCTGGCGCTCGTAGTCGCTGGCACCACGACGATCACGAGCATTGCCGACCAGCGCACGGCGTTTCCGGTGATCGGTTCGATCCTCGACGGGATTGAATGGTCAGTCGGCACGACGACCGGACTCCAGATCGCGACAAGCGCCACGCAGAAACTCGGGTTCTACGGCGCGACGCCGGTCATGCGCCCGACGATGGGCTCGGTGACGGCAGGGTCGAGTTACACGGCGACCGAGCAGGGAATGTTAAACGCGGTCTACAGCGCGGTCCGCACCCTTGGTCTCGGGAGCTGATCATGTCCGGGGCCTCACCCTCCTTCGATTTAAGCTATGTGCCGACGTCGATCGCCGGCCAGGCGCTGCCAATCGGCGTCTGCCTCTATACGCCCGGGGCAACGTTGCCCTACACTCTCCTGCCGAATGTCCGGTGTCTGCGCATCGACTACCGCGAGGGCCCCGAGCCGCCGTCTGCCCGCTTCCAGTACCTCATGGGCGACGTCCTCAACGTGATGTTGAGCTGGCCTTCGCAGTTTGAGGAACTCTGGCCGATAGACGCGCAGGGCAACTACATCGTCCAAGTCGACGACCGCTTGGTCGTGCTTACTTTTGACCCCGTCGGTAACCTGATCGTTCTGTTTGATGGCTTCGCACAGATTCCCCAGGTTGATGTTAGTTCCCAGTCACAAGGTGTAACGTTTGTCGCCGTTGGTGTTGCAGCCCGGCTATGGGACGCACCGATCACCGGCCGCGTCCAACGGAATGCCGAGCACGTGACGGTCACGGACGGCAGTCAGGACGTCACGATCGATGCCCCGTGCAGGTTCAATCCCTCCGATAATTCGATCGGAGCGATCGGCGGATTTATCGGGAACTCGGTGGGGTACATCTATTTCTCCGAATCCGACGCTGGCCATTATCCGGTCTTCGTTGACCCTCTCCTGCTCGAGCGCAACGAAGGACTGACCGAATACTGGGGCATCGGCGGTGTGCTCAAGTATTTGATGACCGTCGAGCCAAATCCGGTCGACGACTCGGTGACCCCCTATGTCCAGTTTCCCACGTTCGGCAGTCTCGATGGCCTCCTTGAAACCCTCGCTGCACTAGATGATGGAGTTGTGAACGACGACGATGCAGCGCCGTCACGTCTTAATGTCCGGGACTACGATGCGACAAATAAGGTTCTTCCACAGGTGTTCGCAGACTTGCTTGGCTATGCTGGCTTTGTCATCGTCTTTGCGACAAGTACCAATGACGCAGGGCTCCCGCAAACGTCCCTCCAGATCCTCCGCCGAGATGCCTTTGCTACAGCCGCGCCGAAACTTGTCTATCTCGCCGGAGACGGCACCACAACCCTCGATCCGAGCGTGAACAACACAACCGCAATACATCTGGCCCGAGACACCAATAGGGTCGTGAATTCGTGGGACGTCGAAACCCAGCTCAAACAGATTGAAATTACAGTCTATCTGGCCCCTGGCTTTCAGCCCGAGGCTGGAGACCAGATGGACTGCGCCGTTCTTCAGCTCGAACTTGCCGAATGCAACGGGAGCCCAACGTCGCATGTATCGGTGGTACATCGCAGACGAGTGTGGTGATGGGCACTGGAACGCGTCGGCTGGCTCAATGAGCATGACGGCCCTCGATCTTTCCCCTGTGATTCCCGCGCAAATAGGTGGATCCGCGAATTATGTCCAGCGGTATCGTCCCGGCTCCCGCACGCTGATCGCCAAAGATGCCGAGGGAAAACCGCTGAAGGCTGTTCTCGAAATTCAACAGCCGGCGCTTAGCGGCGATCCAGCAGTCGTCGATTCAATCGGCACAGGCTGGCTTGCGATTGCGCATGGGTGGCAACTCTTGGATGACCGCCTCGGAATCGAGGTCACAGTCGAAGACCCCGAGAGTTGGCATACCGGGAACCCCAAGCTCCCGACCATCCAGGGAATTACGTGGCAGGCGAATCCGACCGCTGGTATCAACAATTTCCGGCTGCGCCTGACAACGGTTATCGATACGGACAAAACCCTCGAAATTAATGCCCCCAAACGCCTCGCTTCACCCACCCAGTTCATCCGCCAGCGATCTGCAGACGGCAAGGACCACTTCCAGTATTGTTCGATTGCCGTCGGCTCGCTCAACTATGCCGCCCAGGGCGGCAACGGTACCGATCCCTTGGTCGTGCGCGACGACACCGCCGCCGCCACGACGCATGCGGTGCAACTGCGTAGCGCGCACGAGTTCCCCGTCCTAGCTGGGTCGGTGACGATTCCGTTCCTGACGGACTACTATCAGATCGGCGACCGCGTGAAGATTGTCCAGGGCCGCAATGCGTCGCTCCAGATCAACGTCGGCGCCGACCAAGGCGAGACGCCGACCTACCCGTGGGTGACGGCGTTCTCGTGGGTGCTCGAGCACGATAGGCAAGAGACGACACTCCAGCTCAGCGACCGCCGCGCGGAACCGCAACGCTAGCCCATGTTTGGGGTGAAAACAGCAGGGACGCGCAGCCCCGTGCAGTCGAATGCCTGTTTTTTCGGGCTTTGCGCGCGGGCAACCTCCCGGTTCTCTTCAAGGCGTAGTGACAAATTATACTGATTTATACCGATATTATGCGGTAAAATGGCCTTGAAATAGTTAAATCCTGTCGTGATACTTGACGCGATGCCTGGCCGGACACGTCCGATCCGTTCCGCCACCGAGGCTTTCGCCCAGTCATGTATCTCAGAACCGTGCGAATTCGCTCCACCAATGGCACCGTCAACGAATACGTCCGCATCGTCGAAGCCTACCGCGAGGACGGCAAGGTCAAGCAACGGGTCGTTGCCGACCTCGGCCGCAAGGACGTACTGCTGGCGGTGCTTCCTAAGCTCCAGCGCCTGCTCCGTGGCGATTCCGAGCTCGATGAAAGCGCCTCGACAGAGCTCAAGGTAATCGATGCCTCCACGTGGGGGCCTGTACTCGCTATCCGAGCCCTCTTCGATCAACTTGGCCTCTGGGACATCCTCGACCGATGTCTGGGGCGAGCCAAGGTTGTATCGTTCACCGACCGAGTGTTCGTGCTCGTCGCCAATCGGCTGATCCGCCCCGCCAGCGAACATGGACTGGCCGGTTGGCTGGAGACCGACTTCGTCTGCGATCGCACAGGGCGCCGCTTCATACCGAACTGGCACCAACGCAATCGCGTGCGGGTGTATCCCAGTCAGCTCGACGCCTGGTATCGCTCACTCGATCAACTGTACAAGGCGAAGGAGCGGATCGAAGAGGCGCTGTACCACCGCCTCCGCGACCTCTTCAGCTTCAAGCCCGACCTGGTCCTTTACGACATCACCAGTACGTACTTTGAGGGCGCCGGCCCCGAGGGCTTCGCCAAACACGGATACAATCGTGACGGCAAGCCGCACAACGTTCAGGTCGTGGTTGGTGTAGTGATGGTTGCGGGTTGGCCGATTGCCCATCACGTTTGGCCCGGAAACCGCATCGACCACGACACGGTTCAAGAGGTTGTTGGCGACTTGCAGAAGCGATTTGGCTTCGGCCGCGTCGTGTTTGTAGGGGGCCGCGGTATGGTGACGGCGGAGAATCTTGAGTCGCTCAAACGTGCACATCAGGGGTTCGTGGTCGGACTGAATCGGCGGCGCAACAGCGAGCTGAGGGGATGGCTCGAACTCATCGACGAGACCAAGTGGACGAATTGTCCCGTCGGGATCAACGCTCAGGAGCGGAAGACCGATCTACCACGCACGCGGGCTCAAGAGGTCGCTTCGGGCGATCCCGGGATGCGCGTGATCATTGTCGACTCGGATGAACGGCGCCAGTACGAACAAGCCATGCGCCAGCGCTCGATGGATCGCACCCGCCAAAAGCTGGAGAAGCTCAAGGCACGGGTCAGTTCAGGGCGTGTCAAGAACCGCGACAAGATCATTAAGGCCGCCGAACGGGTTCTCAACAAGAACCATGGGCAGCGCTATTACGCTTACGAGTTGAACGCCAACGGCGGATTTGAGTTCAGCGAGTGCAGGTCATTGGAACACGAGCAACGAATCGAGGGGAAATACGTGATCGCGACCACTGAAGAGTCGCTGAGCGTGCTGGAAGCGGTCGCGATCTACAAGGACTTGGCCGACGTCGAGCGGGGATTTCGCCATCTCAAGGATGTCCTGGCGATGCGGCCGATTCATCATCAGGTTGAGCCGCGAGTACGCGCACATATTTTCGTAGCTGCATTGGCACTCTTGGTTCAACGACTGCTGGACCGGCGCCTGCAAGAAGCCAGGATCGACTTCTCTGCGACGCGAGCGATGGAAGCCCTGTCCACGGTGCGCCATGTCACGTTTCGAGTGGAGGGTGAGGCCAAACGGAGTGGGGTCGCCGGCGGATCGCCCGACGCCCGGCGCGTGCTCAAGGCCCTCAACATCGTCGATCTCCGGCCGCCGACGCCGCCCGCAGAGGTCGCGGACACCCTCATGTAGTGACTCATCCAAAATTCAGGCCTTGCGCCGTAAGGGTTTACGATGCGCCACCCCAAACATGGGCTAGCGCGTCAAGCACGAAAGAGAACCAAGTCCGAAATCCTAAAGCGAAGCGCAGCGTTTGCTTCGGATTTAGGTTTTGGGGCTGTTTAGGATTTGCGAAACGATGAGCGACCTCCGCGTCATGCGCGAGCGCCAAATCGCCGCGTCGAGCGCGCTGGATCGCTCGGGCGACCTAGCGCCTTATGCGAGCGCGGCGCTGATCGTCGTTACGACGACGGTCACGACGTACCCGACGTCGGCGGCCGAGTTCTACGCCTGCAATCCCCGGCAGATCACCGGCAGCGTTGCCGAGGGCGCCTCGCCGGTCTATACGACCGATACGTCGACCGTCGTATATGCGCTTAACGTCGGGACGCAGATCCCGCCGAGCGGGACAGAGCTTGTCGTCCATTCCGTCGGCGGGCGCTGGTGTTTCCGATATGACGGTTAGGCGCACGGAAAATCCCCGCGGTGGGGCTCAATGGGGCCACGCCTCGGCCGGCGTGCAAGTGGTTTGACGAGCTGCGTCAATCTGGCGCCGGCTCGTAGGCTTCAATGGCGCCTGGCCTCGCGGCGTGGAAGAGCGACGGGGCTCTGTTGACGACCCCTGACGATACAGGACCGCCCGGACCAAGTCAATGGACCGCTCCTTAGCAACACGCCAAAACCCGTCCGGCTCCGGCCAGCCTTCGGCAGGCTTAGAGCAGGCCGACACCCGCCTCCTGCGCCACCGGATCGCGGCCCATTCCCGGGCCCTTGACAACCGCGCCGCCAGCGCCGCGCCCTTTCGGGTCGGCGCGATTCCTCGGCCAGGTCTACGACGGCGGCGCGATGCCGGCGGCAGCTGGGCTGTTTTACCTCACGCACTTGGTCCAGGTGACCGGCGCGGTCGCCGAGGGCGGCGCCGGTACATTCACGGCCGACACGGCGACGACAGTCCCGGTGCTCGTCCTGCGCGGCGTACCGTCGGTCGGCGATTATCTGACGGCATATTCAGTCGGCGGCCGCTGGGTGAGTGAGCTTGGCGCGTCGGGCGGCGGGGGTAGGATCTCGTGCTCGCCGTGCACAATCCCGGCGAGCGACCTCACGATCTCCTGGACCAATTCGCTCAACGGCAACGGGTCCGATACCCTCGTCTACAGCTTGGCACCGTCGCCGATCTGGCAGACCGGCTGCTCGGGCGACGGCGATGCGGTGATTTTCCGCCTGGGATGCGCATCTGGGTCGATCGAGCTGCGCGTCTACTTTTTCACGACCGGGTTGTGCCCGAGCGGCGATTCGACCTATTGCTCGAACCTGGAGTCGAGTCCTCACAGTCTAACGCTGAGCTTGTATGACTGCTCGCCGTTCTCACTTACGTTTACGTGCGGCGCGGCCTGTTCGTTCCTCCAAGCGGCCGGCTACATGTCCTTTACGATCACGCCGTGAACGGTCGATCGTGGCAGCTGCAGGTTGTTGAATGGTGTCGTCTGGCTCGCTCACGGAAAACCGATAATTGACAATTCAGAACGCTAGCCTGGATTCCCACGGATAAAAAAAGCCTAGCCTGGATTCCCACTGACGTTCCGCACATCTGCCCTTGATTATCCGGGAATTTCGCTGGGCGGCAAAACGTTCAGGCGGAGGGGCTATCGCGAGTTGGTCGGCAGACCGGTGGCACTTGCAACCCATGTGCGGTTGCATGTGTATTGCCTCGGGGTTCAAGTGGAATTTTTCGAGCGGGTTTTGTGAAAGAACTTCTCGGCCAATACAACGAATCTTTTCGTGGAACAGAGAGAGGCTAGCCTGGGGTGCAGGGGGCGGCAATGAGCACCCCTGCTCGCCGACACGATGTCGGCGAAATCCGCTGCCTGGATGGCTGCCTCATGCCACAGGTAGCAGCTCCTTCAGCTTCTCCCGAGCCGCACGAGCCCAGCCTTGGCAACGCGGAATCTGAATCACTTCCCCGCCCGAATACACATTGGCGGGCACCAACGGGTCACCTCCTAATTCGGGCAACAAGGCCCAATGGGGTCGCAACGTATTGTATCGAACCTGGAACTCCGCCAAACACTCACGAGCATGTTGAGGATTATTGTACAACCTCCAGTACACCTCCTCGGTTTTAAGGGTTCGGTGAAACCGCTCCAGCAGTCCTAACTGCTGCGGCGTACGGTACTGAATCCGGACGTGACTGTACCGATCACACACGAAATCCACGAACCGCCGGGCGATGAACGACGATCCGTTGTCCGTCACCAGAAAGGGGCGCTTCGATAGCGGACCACTAATCCGCTCTGCTTCCTCACGAGCCAGCTTTAGCGCGTTGAGAACCTCCAGTGCACTGTAGCTCGAGGTCAGGTGACAACCCAGAAGGTAGCGTGAGTAGTAGTCAATCACGGTCACAGCATACCACCAGCCGTAGCCGGGGATATGGATGTAGGTGACATCCATCTGCCATAGTTCGTTGGGCTGCTGCGGCAGCAGCTCGAACAAGCGCGCGGATTGATGAAGCTCGGCCGCACGCACTCGAGGTTTGTGCAGCAACCCGTGATCACGCATGACGGTGTAGGCATCGCGATCCGTTACCGCTTGATGGGCACGACGACACATCACCGCGATCTTCTTGTAGCCGTACTGAGCGTGGCCAAGCTAATCGACATGAAATCCGCGATTCCTGAGCAAGATCGCTGAGGCGACCAAGAAAATTCCCCTCGAAGAGCCTGACCGCTGGGTCAGGCTCTCCGAGAGGTGTACTCCGTAGTTTGTCACAACATCGGAGTACTCGACCATGTATCACGAATTTCTCAGTTCTGCCAGCTTCTGGTTGTACCTGCGGGCAGTCGACGAAGATCTCGCGGCCGAAACCTGCAACAAAGGCTGCCCGTGCGGTGGCCGCCTGCACTGTGCCAACTACCCGCGCAAGCCCAAGGGCACTCCCACACAGCTTCCTGAGCCCCAGCTCATCCGACTGAGCTTCTGCTGCGATCGCGACGGTTGCAGGAAGAGAGCGATGCCCCCTTCGGTGCGCTTTCTGGGCCGAAAGGTCTACTTGACCGTCATCGTGATCCTGATCAGCGCCATGCGGCAGGGGCCGTCACCACGCCGGGTTCGTGAGCTTTCCACACGTTGCGGTGCCGACGAAAGCACAATCACCCGCTGGCAGACTTTCTGGCGCGAACACTTCCCACAAACGCACTTCTGGAAGCTAGCACGCGCCGGTTTCGTGGCCCTTGGCGAGATTGTCAGCCTCCCCTACTCACTGGTTGACGCCTTCCTCGGCCGTCATCCGCCGCGCGAAGGTTGGATACTCCTGCTGCGGTTTCTCTCGCCAATCACGGTTCCCGGGGGCCTGCAAATCAAGGTCTCGCAATGATCCCCCCGGATCTGTCAGGCGACACTAAAAGGATCCCCCTTCAGAGCTGTACCGATCCCCACTCCATGCATGCCTTCGTATTATCGGTTCTCTCCGCCTCTTTCCGTCTTTCGTCGACTCTCGGGTCCGGCCTCTCGTTCCGGTCGCTCCAGGTCGGTATTCGGCAACCTCGAGCGAATCAATCCACTCTTGCGTTTCTCGCGTAGCCGAAAACTCTCTCCCGTGATCAAGAGGGTGTGGCTGTGATGCAGTAAGCGGTCCAAGATCGCAGTGGCCAACACCTCGTCCCCGAAGACCGTTCCCCACTCGGAGACCCGCTGGTTCGTCGTCACCAGCAGACTTCCCTTCTCGTAGCGGCGATTCACCAACTGGAAGAACAGGTGTGCCGCCCGTCGCTCGAAGGGTAGATATCCCAGTTCATCGATGATCAACAAGCGAGGCTTGGCGTACTCGGTCAACTTGTCCGAGAGAACCCCTTCCGATTCGGCTTTCCCCAGAACTGCCAACAGAGCCGTGGCCGTTGTGAACCGGGCCGTGTGACCCTGCTCTACGATCTTTCGACCAAGCCCGATTGCAAGATGAGTTTTTCCTACACCGGGAGGTCCGAATATCAACACGTTTTCACCATGAGCGATAAAGTTTCCTGTCGACAACTCTCGAATTAATCGCTCGTCCACCGAAGGTTGGAACGAGAAATCAAAAGTCTCGATCGTCCGAACGCAAGGGAAGTGGGCGATCTGCATTCCCATTTGAATCCGCTTACCTTGCTTGGAGTCCACTTCACGCCCCAAGATCCGATCAAGGAACTCGAGATAGGTCCATTTCTCCTTCGCAGCCTCGGACAACACTGCAGCGAGTGTGTCACGTAGGTGAGTTAACTGAAGCCGCTTCAGCGCCGCGGCTACTCGCTCCTCCGACGGATCAGGGAGATCAACGAGCATGTTCATTGTCGGCCCCCTTCCACCAGCTCGGTGTACACCGAGAGCGGCCGGCACATCGGATCAACTGCCGGATTGGATGGAATCGGGGTCGACGCATTGGCCTTGGGCCGGAATAGCCCATCGAAGTGGGCCGGGTTACGGATCAGCGCGTGGGGTTCGTGGCCTCGCGGATGCCGCGCAATGCAGGTGCCGCGCAGCCAGATTTCGACCTCCTGCTCCTTGACCACAACTTCGACGATCTTTCGAACATGCCGATACGGCACGCTATATCGGATGGTGTCGATATCCACAAAACAATCAGCGTTGACCCGGCGTTTCAGACGGCGGGTGCGGACCGCCAGCAAGCGCGGCGGCAGGGATCGCAGAGCCTCTCGCTCATCGCGATCGAACCGCACAGCGGGCTGCTCCTTGGTCGTGCCGTGAATCCGGCGATCAGCGACCTCGACCATCCAACGCGACAGATGGCGCTGCAATTCCTCAAAGGAGGCGAACGATCGCCCGGCGAGGGCATTGTGCTTGACATAGCCTACGCCCCGCTCGATCTTCCCTTTGGTTCGAGCGCGACGCGGACGACACGCTCTGGCTGTCAAGTCCCGGTCGCGGCAGAAGATCTCAAAGCCCGGATTCCACACTACCCGGCCGGACTGGCGGTCGTGGGAGGTGACAAGGGGCGAAGCGTTGTCGCAGAGAACTTGCTCGGTAACGCCACCGAAATGCCGGAATGCTCCGTCGAGGCCTTCGAGCCAATCATCTTGCCGTTGCGCGAGGAAGGCTCGGCAATAGAGCCGACGTGAGTATCCCAGGACCACGGTCATCAAATAGACCTTCACGGGTTCGCCGGCGATTCGCACGACCCTCTCGCCGAAGTCAATTTGGGTCTGTTGGCCAGGTGAGGTCTCGAATCGGACTGTGGCCAAGGTCTTGGCTCGTTCTTCCTGGCGAAGGGTTGCGACTGCTCGTTGCAGGGTTCGCAGCTCGAGGTGGATTCCTCGACTGGCGAGTTCCTGTTGGATAACGACGGCGTTGCTCTCCGCAACGGTACCGAAGAGACGTTGGACTTCAATCAACGTCTTGGCGTCGAGGCGACGTGCAGCGGGGCGTTCTTGAAAACCGACTGTGGCTCCAGCGAGATAACGGCGGACAGCCTTGCGCGAGACTTTCAACTGTCGAGCAATCCGTTTACTGCCGAGGCCTTCGTCGGAGAGCTCGTGGATCCGATCCACGACTTCCGGCTTCAGCATCCCGGTGTCCTCCTGCGTAGATCGCAGGCGGACATTCGTTACATCCATTTGGCCCACCTGCGTGTCATGCAGATTGACCACATCGGACCCGAACTCGTCCATAGCCCCTCCAATCAAATGTACAGGGAGAGGGGGGTACTTTTAGTGTCGTCCGGGGGGTTCCTTTTAGTGTCGCCTGACAGGATCCGCAGAAGATGCTCTTCGCCCACGCTGCTTGACCGGTGAAAACGGATTGTCACAGTCCTTTCACCCCGTCCTGAGGAGGCGTGATGATCCAACCAACCCCCAATCCGACAGGCGCCCAATGGGCGCGGTTTCGATTCTCCGTGGTGGGCTCGCTCTTGAGCTCTCCCCCGCGCGCAGAGCGCTCAAGTCGGCCATCGGCTACCTTGCCGAGAAGGTCTGGTCCCATCCGGTGACCGGACGTGACGTCCGTTTCTCGGCCGTGACCATCGCACGCTGGTACTACACCGTGCGCCGCGTGCGTGACGATCCAGTCGGCGCGTTGCGCCGCCGCCGTGCGCAAGGACTGCGGCAAGGTATCCCTGGCAGTGGCCCTGGCTGAGCAGCTCCAGTTTCAGTACCGCGATCACCCACACTGGAGCTATCAACTTCACTACGACAATCTCGCCGCCTTGGTGAAGGCTGATCCTTCACTGGGGCGGCTCCCCTCCTATTCCACGGTCAAGCGCTTTATGCAGGCTCACGGCTGGCGGCGCAGACCGAAGCTTCGGCCCAGCGGACGCCCTGGTGAGGTCGCGGCAGAAAAAAGGCGCACCACGCGCGAGGTCCGCAGCTACGAAGCCGCGCACGTCGGCGCCCTGTGGCATCTCGATTTCCACCATGGATCGCTCAAGGTGCTCACTGCCGGCGGTCAGTGGCTGCACCCGCTCGCGCTCTCGCATCCTCGACGACCACTCGCGATTGTGCTGTCACGTCCAGTGGTACCTCTCGGAGACTGCCGAAGACCTGGTGCACGGTCTCTCCCAGGCGATCCAGAAGCGGGGTTTGCCGCGTGCCCTCATGACCGACAACGGCTCGGCGATGATGGCCGAGGAAGTCACCGAAGGACTCTTGCGACTGGGCATCGTCCACGAGCGCACGCTGCCGTACAGCCCCTATCAAAACGGTAAGCAAGAGTCGTTCTGGGGCACACTCGAGGGGCGGCTCATGACGATGCTCGATGGTGTGGCCGAGTTGACGCTCGACCTGCTCAATCGAGCGACCCAGGCGTGGGTGGAAATCGACTACAACCGGGCCGTGCACCGCGAGACAAAAAGCTCGCCGGCTGCGCGGTTCGTGCAGGCGCCTGACGTGTTTCGCGTCAGCCCTTCGAGCGAATCGCTCCGGGATGCGTTTCGCCTGGAAGTGAAGCGGAGTCAACGTCAGAGCGACGGCACGATCTCGCTGGACGGGGTGCGGTTCGAGATCCCGGCTCGGTATCGCCAATTCTGCGAGGTCTTCGTGCGCTGACGCGCGCTGGGATCTGAGCCGGGTCGATCTGATCGACCAGGGGAGTGGACGGATTCTGGCTCCTGTTTACCCTCTGGACAAAACGGCCAATGCCGATGCCCGGCGCACCGTTATTGAGCCCGGCGATACCGAGGTGCCGCCTGAGGACCGGCGACGCAGCACTGGCGAGCTTCCGCCCCTCTTGAAACACATCCTCCAAGAGTACTCGGCCACGGGCATGCCGCCGGCCTATCTGCCCAAGACGCGACCTTCCCAGCACGCCGAGACGCCACCTTCTGAGCACGGAGAACCATCATGAACAGCAAGAAACTGCTTGCGCTCTACGGGCTAAAGTGGAACCCGTTTTCGCCGGAGCTTCCCAGTGAAGCACTGCTGACGACGCCCAAGATCGAGCACTTCGCCTGGCGTGTCGAACAGTTGGTCCAGGAGGGAGGCTTCGCGCTGATCACCGGGGAGTCGGGTACCGGCAAGTCGGTGGCGCTGCGGATTGTCGCCGGGCGGCTTGCGGCGCTGCGGGACGTCACGGTCGGTGTGATCGAGCGGCCCCAGTCCCGAGGTGGCGATTTCTATCGCGAGCTGGGCGACATCTTCGCGGTGAAGCTGAAGCCCCACAATCGCTGGGGCGGTTTCAAAGCTTTGCGCGAGCGCTGGAAAACCCACGTGGCCTCCTCACGCATCCGCCCGGTGCTTTTGGTTGACGAAGCCCAGGAGATGAGCCCAGACGTCCTGAGTGAGCTGCGGATCCTTTGCAGCGCCGATTTCGATGCCACGTCGCTTTTAACGGTGGTGCTTTCCGGGGACGGGCGATTCCCGGAACTGCTGCGTCATGAGGATCTGGTCCCCTTGGGGACTCGCATCCGTGCACGGCTCGTGACCGAGACCGCCACGCGCGAGGATTTGCTGGAACTGCTCCACCACGCGCTGGCCAAGGCCGGCAACGCAACGCTCATGACGGCCGAGCTCATGGATACGCTGGTGGATCACAGCGCAGGCAACTATCGCGTGCTCATGACTATAGGTGCCGATCTCTTGGCCTACGGGGCGGCGAACGACCTCGCACAGCTTGACGAAAAGTGTTACCTGGAGGTCTATCAGCCCAGGAACGCACGCCCCGCGCTCAAGAAGAAAGTGAAGGTGTAACGATGCCTGTGAACGCAGATCGAATGCTTCCGGTAGTGCGTGTGGGCGAGATACCGAGCGATGAGCTCACCGAGCGTTGGCTGGTGGAACAGCTCTGGTGCGCCAACTCAGTGGGTGTGATCGGCGGCGCTCCGAAGTGCGCCAAGACATGGCTGGGGCTGGATATGGCCTTGAGCGTGGCCACGGGGACACCGTGCTTGGGCAAGTTCGCGGTGCCGGAGCCGGGGCCGGTGCTGGTCTACCTGGCGGAGGACGCGCTTCGGGTCGTGGGCGAGCGTATCGAGGGGATGGCCCGGCACCGTGGTCTCGAGATCGACCAGGTGGCCGTCTACGCGATCACGGCATCGGCTCTGCGGCTCGATCACGATCGGGATCGGACGCGGCTTTGGGAGACAGCCCGATGGCTGCGACCCAAGCTGCTGGTGCTTGACCCGCTGGTGAGACTTCATGGCATTGACGAGAATCACGCCGGCGAGGTGGCCCAGCTGCTGGGGTATCTTCGCTCGTTGCAGAGGCAGCTTGGCATCTCGGTGCTGCTGGTGCACCACACGCGCAAGAATGGTGGGGATGGAGCTGCTGTCGGTCAGGGACTGCGTGGCTCGTGCGATATCCATGCGTTCGGCGACTCGAACCTCTATCTCCGGCGAACCGAACAGCACCTGATACTCTCCAGCGAGCATCGGTCGGCGCCGGCATCGGCGCCGGTCTACCTGGAGCTGGTCGCCACCAACGCGGAGACGACTCATCTTGAGGTGATCGCGGCGCTTCGCGACGAGAAAGAGGACAGCCTCACAGAGCGAGTGCTCGCGCTGCTTGCCCCAGGACGAGCGCTGACGCGAACGACGCTGCGTGATTCGCTGGCGGTCAAGAATGAGCGATTAGGCGAGGTGCTGGAGTCGCTCGAGCGGGTTGGCCAGATCGCCCGCACGTCTGCTGGTTGGCATTGCCACTACTGAGGATCGGAGAAAATCGTTCCGTTCCCCATCCGCAGATGGGGAACGGAACGATACTCCCACGGCGAAATCGAGCATCGATTATCGTGATCAGATCGTTGTCGATTATCGTGATCACTCTCAGCTGCCTGTACTTTCCGCGTAGCCGTTCATAGGGTGGGGTAGGTCGAATCAAGCAACTTTGGATCGCGTCCGGGTGAGTCGCAAAAGAGAGGGAAGGGCGTGGCCACGACGGTCTGCTTCAAAGCACGAAGTCAGGTAATCCAAGACGTTGTGGCCCTGTTGCCTACAGGTCGCCACCACTGTCAGCATTCGCTCGACGAATCGGCTCCCATGCACACTGTCGGTCCCGCCGCTGATCCGCCTCCAGATCACCGCATGCCGCAACGCTCGTTCCACAACGTTGTTCGTCGGTGCGATTCCCTGGACCCGCGCGAAGGTCCACAGACCTTCTTCCACCTTGAGAAGCTCGAAGCACGTGGCCGCCGTTTTCGCGCACGGGCACCTCGACCCTTCCAGAAGGGTTTGCTTGACCTCCCGACGCAAGCGGTGCATCCGCTCTTGAAACGCATTCCAAGGCAAAGTTCCGTCGCGCACTCGGTGCCAGTGGCGGAACAGCCGGTTCGACAACGAAAGCAACCGCTGTCCGATGCTCTCGCCTTCACCACCCCGGTCGATCATCGCTTGGAAGTCTCGGCGCAGATGCGCCCAGCAGACTTGACGCCCGAATGCCTTGATCCACTCATACGCGCTGAACCGGTCACTGCCGACGACCTGATCGTCTTTGCTCCCCAAGAGAGCCGCCGCGACTTCGCCACTACGACTTTTGGCGATGGTAAAGACCGTGCAAAAGCTGGTCACCGTGGCCTACAGCCAAGCCTTGTGACGATTCTCACGCCACGACGTCTCGTCGATATTAACCACCGAGGACTTATGGACCGAAGTCGCGAGTTCGTTGTAAGGGGCTTCAAGGGCGATGGCCGACTGCCGTTCCAGCTTGGAGACCATCCCGGTGGAGATCGAAAGAGTAAACAGGTCGCTTACCAACTGCTGGATCTGACGCTTGCTGAGGCGATAGGCCCCCGCGAGCACGGCCAGCACCGCCTGAAGGTACGGGCCGAAGCATCCAGTGGGGACGCCCGGTGGCAAGGCAGCGCAGGTCGTCTCGCCGCAGCCAGGGCAGGTCAGACGATGGAGCCGATACTCATCGACGATCGGCTCGATCTTGGGCAGTTCGGCGACTTGATGGATCAAGGGTTCGGGGTCGTCGCCGCAGAGTTCATGACCGCATCGGCGGCAAGCAGTCGGCTTACAGTGGGTCGTCCCGCGAATCTTTTCGGGTGGGACCAAGGCGCGGTGGGCCTTACGATGTCCGGGCTGCCCGCCGCGTTTCTTTCCGCTGGGAGAAGCTGGGGGCTTGCGCTTCATTCCGATCGGATCAGAGGATGGGGGCTTCGACGAGTTGGTGGAGTTGAGCTTCAGCCGATTCTCGAGATCGTTGACGCGCGCTTCAAGTTTGGCAAGGCGCAGTTCGTAGAACTCGACGAGCGCAAGAATCGCCGCTTGGACCTCGGGCGAAGCCGTCTGCCACAGGGGTTCTGGAATCGGGGGCGTCCATGCCATGCAGGTAGAATAATTGCGTCATTCGCAAACGACAACCCCAGACTGTGAACGCTTACCTTTCCGCGATTGAGTGTACTCTCAAGCCGCGAGGGCAAGTAGCCGCTCGGCGACGGCTCGAATTTCTTCCTCGGTGACCCCCGGTCGGAGAACCCCGTGAATTTCGTCAGCCAGCAATTCGCGACGCCAGGCCCGACGCTTGTCGGCGTGGCTCGGGCGGCGGTTCGGATCATCCCAGGGTGACGCCTGGCGGTCCACTAACTCGCCTTCGTCCCGGGCCCAAGCCCAAGCCTCGGTCATCGTGAACGTCCAGAGGCAGATGTGGAATGCACCGATGCTTGCCCACACGAACCGCACCTGCTGCTGGCCGGCTCCGACGATCTCCTTGCAATCGCGGAACGTGGTCTCCAGGGCGAACCGATCGGCGACCGTCGCCAGGATCTCAGCCACAGTCGCATTCGGGTCGGTGCAGAAGAAGGCCACCCACCCATCGGGCTCGTCAACCAGCACGACACAGATGAGGCCGCCCACCGGCCGCCAGGTGGCCACGAACGTCTTGTACCGCTTCTTCGCCGGCTTGCCGTAGAGCTCGAAGACCTCGGTCGTCCAGCCGCGACGCTGCCCGGCTCGCTTGGCCAGCGCGATGCGGTTCTCCCCATAGATCCGCGGCCTGCCCCGCCGCTTGGCCACGCGGGGCCCCGGCACCGTCCACAGCGCCGCGTCCTTGCGCAGGCAGCTCACAACCGTCATCCCCAGCGACACCGCCGGCTTCAGGAACGGAGCCTTGGCGTACACCCCGTCGACCACGACCCACAGCGGCTTGCCCAGGTATTTAAGCCAGCAATGTGCCCATCGTAGCAGCTCGACAGCCATCTCCAGCTTGGTTTGGAACTCGGGCCGATGCTGCGGGTCGATCGCGGATACGTCCTTCGCTCGGACGTACATCCGAGCCAAAAGCGGCAGCGCGATGACTCCCCACAGGGGATGAACCGCCAGGAGCCCGAGCACCACCCAGATGTGGCCGTAAACATGTGGCGAACCCGCCGGACCAGGAGTCGGGTTGTGATGGATGCCGGCTCCCTGGACGAGCGGCCCGTAGCGCGGAGTTGGCGTGTCGTCGATTGCCAGGGTGAGCCTCGCTAGGTCGGCGACCAAAGGCTTGACTACCTCGCAGACCAGGCGGGCGGCGATGTCCTTGGCCTTCTTGCCGGCGGCTGCGACCGTCGTATAGCAGGGTCGGAATTGGGTGCTCAGGCCAGCGGCACGGATCCAACTTGTGACAGTCCTCCGCCCGCGGGCCAAGACCGCCCCAAGGAACAGCCAGGCCAGCCTGGGGACGGATCTCCGGTCGAGGAATGCGGCGAGGCGCGAGAACCACTGGCATGCGGGCACATCCTGGTGCGAAGATGTCATAGTCGGCTCCGTCCGGTTTGATGGTTAGGTCTCGTAACCGCCATCGTCCCGGACGGACCGGCATTCGTCTACCCGAGTCGTCTCGCGAGGTCAGCGAACAAAATCGCGGAAAGTACAGAGCTGCGCAAGGGCGGGCAAAATGACGAGATTCTCCGCTAAAAGTTTCACCGCTGAAAAAGTAAGAAAAGATTTTGGTTTTTAGGTGGCCTCGAGTCCGGCGGTTTGGAGTAGCTCTTTGAGTGCTCGGCGGACTTGGCGGAATTCTTTTTGCAGAGGGGGCTGGGGGGAGCCGACTTCCGGAGGCTCATCCAGAGGTTCCCCTATTGTGCCGTTGAGGCACTCTTTGAGTTTGATGATCGCTGTGCCTTGGGCCATCCCCTGGGGCGTCAGCACGTAGCGCGTCGTTCCCTCCAGTTTGCGAAGCAATCCCTTGGCCTGCAACTTGAGCAAATCGTAGCGAAGTTGAGCCGCCGTATAGTCGTCAGGGCTCAGCCCGAAACGGCGGTGCACGTAGCTGCGTAGCTCGCGGTTGCGGAACCCGGTGATGATGTGGGCAAACTGAAGCACTGCCGCCAGCACCCAAGTCAGACGGAGATTATGCAGGTGAATGCCGGGCACGCGTTGTCCCTGTGCAGGGACAGTGGGCTGTCCGAGCTTCTCCACAAAATCAGCCGCGACCGTGGTGTGGTCGATGGTGTCTTGCCAGCGCAACAGGCGTTGATTGCAGTGGTCCATACAGCGCAGCAGATAAGGCAGGTTGACGAGCGCCTTGCCGGTGCCGAACTCGCGCACGTCGTGCGTGCATGTCTCCGTGCGGAGGCCCGCTCCTTGTTTGTTGTACTGTTTGATGTAGGTCTTCTTGTGCCATGCCTTCAGACAATAATCTTCCTGGGTGGTGCGATAGACGCGACCACCAGTGCGGCGGGCCTGCACTTGGCGTTGGAAGAGACGGCTGATGACATGCGGTTGGCCAACGACTCGGCCCCGGTCCAGCAACTGACCGAACAAGGCGTTGAGCCGGGTGGCCGTGGCGAAGATCAAGTTATGACAGCGTTCAACTTGGTCCAGATACCACTGGTAGGTGAACCCTTCACGGCGCGCCGCCGGGGTCAGCAAGGGAATACAACGATAGACCCAGCGATTGCAAAAAGCAGCGATGGTTTGAGGTGTGAGCGCCTCACAGGCGCGATGGAAGACGTTCGGTTTGTCCACGGCCACGAACAGGTTATCGCGCATCTCGAAACCGACCTGGCGATTGCGCAGTTGCTGGGCCACGAAATGGTGGCCATTGAGGCAGACGGTGACACCAAAGGGCGCGTAGCTGCTGATGCGGATGGAATTGCCGACGCCGAACTGGCGATCCTTGATGAAGAAGTAGTAGTGATTGACGCGGCGGCGGCCACGGGCGATCTTGCGTGTTCTGTCCTCTCCGTGCTTGGGGACGTAGGAAACGAACGATGAAACTTCCTCCTGAACTTTGATGATGCAGTAAATGGCTTCATCGCGGTCAGCCACGCGGTCCAGGAACCGAGCAGCTTGATCAACGTGCCCCTCACCGGGCTTGGCCGCGAGCAGCGGGATGCCGTTCGTTTGGGCCAACGCCTCGACGGACTGCACGAACTCAGTGGTGAGCTCTTGGAGGTCGCGGGGCTCGATCCAGTCGACACCGCGGAAGCGCTGAAAGAAGGCACCGAGCATTCCCACATTTTGCAGTTTCATGATGTGGCCGCGGACGCGCATGCGGTCGATGAGGGAATACTCCAGGGTGATGTCCTCGGCAAACCGCTCGGCTAAACTGGTCATGGGAGGCTCTCCTCGATACACGTGATGGGACCGAGTCCCGCAAGGAGAGTTATACTCTCCTGCCGATGAGAGAGCCTCCCTCATTCCTTTCCCGGTTGAAGGTTCACTTCACTAGGTCAACTTCTGGAAGCAGCGCACCAGCCGACTGCCCGAGGAACTCGTCTTCGACTCCAAGCTGACGACCTATGCAAACCTCGCTGCATTGAACCAAATGGGGATCCAGTTCATCACACTCCGCCGACGGTCCAAGAAACTGCTCGCTGAGGTAGCCCAGACTCCGGCGTCAGCGTGGCGCCGCATTGAACTCGAGAGTGTTTCGCGCGCTCTCAAGACACCACGGATCCTAGATCGGCAAATCGCATTGGCGGAATACGAGGGCCCGCTCCGCCAGTTGACCATCGTGGACTTGGGGCATGCGGAGCTCACGTTGCTACTGACAAACGAACTGAGCCGATCGCCGTCTCATCTCACCGGCTGCTATGCGCAGCGGATGCTGATTGAGAACAACATTGAGGACGGAATCGACTTCTTTCACATGGACGCCTTGAGCTCGGCGGCGGCCATGAAGGTGAACTGCGACTTGCAACTGACCTTGATGGCCAGCAGTCTGTACCGTCTGTTGGCTGGTCGCGTCGGCAACGGCTACGAGGCAGCCAAGTCGCGCCACCTGTTCCGCGACTTTGTCGACGCTTCCGCGGGGATCACGATTGACGACAATGAAGTGCGGGTGCGGTTTCAGAAGCGCGCCACACAATCCGCTGGTGACCGCTGCCGGGTTCGGCGACACGGATGTGGCAGTTCCCTGGCTGAGAGGCAAGCGCTTGCGGCTGGTCCTCGGATAGCCTCGTCGCCGGGTCTCGGCCGAGCGTGGTGTAAAGTCTCAAACTAACAATCCACATCAGCTCGCCCATTGAATCGTATAACGTGTCTTGTTAACCAGTTTCGGTACCATGGGAATTTAGGCTAGGGCTCAACCAGTCGCGGAGTTGGCTCAGCAGCATGAAGTCAGCCGCAAGTTCCTCTATCAGCAGGCCGACACGACACCGCCCGTGATGTGCCAACCCATGCCTTCAATCCTGAACCGAGGACGAAGATGTTTTCTTTCGCCTCCCGGTCACCAAGGCATGGCTGCGTCAACTGGTTCTCGGACTGGTGTTGATTGGCCATGCCCCGTATTGTGCCGCTGTCGAGTTGTTCCGGTGACCTCTTTGACTCGACCGAAGTTCCCGAGCCGTTTTGACTTAACTCGCACGCCAATCAGTGATTAACCTCGATTTTGGCTGGCAAATGTAGCCACTAGAAATCCCAGAACTCCTCTTTGAAATATTGATCGCCGTCTAGAATATAGACGCACCAGCACGACGCGGCGGCGTACACGGCCACGACCAGGTGGGTCTACAAGGGAAAGATCTACGTCACCCATCTGCTCCGACGGTCCATTCACAAGGGAAAGACCGTCACCCAGGAGACCCTTGACAACCTCTCCCATCTTCCCGAGCATGTCATCGAGATCATCAAACGCTCCCCCCAAGGGCGAGACCTTCGTCCCTACAGCTGAGGCTTTCCACATCACATGCACACGTCCGCACGGGCATGTGGAAGCAGTTCTGACAATGATCCGCAAACTCGGAGTCGACGAACTCATCGCGTTCAAACCGTCGCCACAGCGTGACCTGGTGATCGCCATGATCGGCGAGCGCCTCCTCTTTCCCAGCTCCAAGCTGGCTCACACCCGACACCGACACGGCACCACCTTGGCCGACAAGCAGAACGTCGCCGACGCTACCGAGGATCACCTTTACGAGGCCATGGACTGGCTCTTGAAGCGGCAGGGAGCGATCGAGAAACGGCTCGCCCAAAGGCTCTCGGCAAGGGGGCGTTGGTGCTCTACGACGTCACCAGTAGCTACGACGAGGGGAAGACCTGTCCGCTGGCTCGATTCGGCTACGACCGTGATGGCAAGACCGGTTGCCCGATCATCGTCTATGGCGTGCTCACCGATGCCCACGGCCAGCCGGTCGCCGTGCAGGTCTATCCCGACAACATCGCAGACCCCAAGACCGTCCCGGATCAGGTCGAGGCGCTCGCGAAACGGTTCGGCCTGTCGCGAGCAGTGCTGGTTGGCGATCGTGGCATGCTCACCCAAACTCAGATTGACATGCTCAAAAAACACCCTGGCCTGGGCTGGATCTCGGCGTTGCGCCGCGGCGCGATCCGCCGCTTGGTGGCCGACGAGTATCTGGTCAAAAAGAATTTTGAAGCCGAGCGCCTGGCGGAGATCAGCTCTCCGGAATCTCCCGGCGAACGATTGGTGGCCTGCTACAACCGACAGTTGGCCGAGCAGCGTCGGCACAAGCGTCAGGAACTGCTGGCGGCCACGCAGGTCGAACTGGAAGTACTGGCACCGAGCGTGGGGCGGACCGAGACAGCGGCCGAGATCGGCACGAGGACCGGCAAGGTCATCAATCATTACAAGGCGGCTAAACATTTCACTCTGACGATCCGTGACGGGCACCTGAGATGGGCACGCAAGAAAGATACGATCCAGAAAGAGGAGATTCTGGATGGGATCTCCGTGATCTAGACCAGCGAGCCGGCCGAGCGACTGACCGCTGCCGACGGCATGCGGTCCTACAAACGGCAGGCTCTGGTGAAACAGTCGTTCCGATGTCTCAAGGGGATCGATCTCCTGGTGCGCCCGATTCACCACCGCACGGCCGAGTGAGTGCGGGCACATATCTTTTTGTGCGTGCTGGCCTTCTACGTGGAATGGCACCTGCGGTAGGCGTGGGAACCGCTGCTCTTCGAGGATGAAGACCTGGCCGTCGACTGACAGCGTTGCGACCCAGTGCTGCCTGCCCAAGCTTCGCCGTCGGCAAGCCTGAAGAAGACGATGCACTTGGCGCCAGACGGTCTCCCGGTCCAGAGCTTTCGAACGTTGCTGGCTTATCTGGGAACACGCGCCCGTAACACTTGTGTGCTAGCCGCCGATCCCAAGCAGACGACCTTCAACCAGGTGACGGAGGCCGATGCGCTGCAGGCAGAAGCGCTGCGGTTGATCAAAATGTGGCCAGAAAACAGGAACTCAAGATTAACGTAAGGTGTTTGTCGCTAAGGAGAATCCCGCTAAACGGCCCTGGAACTTCGGACTAGCCCAACTTTCGCACCCGAGATGAGATCACCCCTTATTTTGTAGGGGCGAACGTCGTTTTCAGTCACTATAATCGAACAGGATCAATCAGCTCCAGGTCTTGATTGGTTGCATTATTTCCAGTGGGACACCCAGCAGCCGGTAGAGTTCCAGATGCTCCGGTTCGGGTGTCATCCCTTTGCGGATGCGAAGGAGCTTTCCGCCGTCCGATGGCAGGACGATCGTCGCCACTTGGTGTGTCGCCAGAGTCTGGCGTACCGTTGCCCAGGAGGTGTGAACTCCCTGATTCAACAACGTGGTCTCGATCGCGACCAGCAAGTGATAGGCGAGCACGCACAAGAAAATATGAGTCTCCACTCGATGTTCCAGGTGATGGAAGATCGGCCGTTCCGCCAACGGCGTTTTGATCATCCGGAAGGCATTCTCGGCCCGAGTCAGCGTCATATACATCAACCACGCCTCGCGGGCGGAAAGGTCGATGCGATCGGTGCGTAGCAAGTAACCGCCATCGAGCAATTCGGCGTTGGCTTTCTTGTCGGCGTTGGGCTCGTGAGTCAGCTTCCCGCTGGTCGCATCCCAGGTGATCGTGTGATAACGGCCAACGCGGGGATAACGTTCTTTAAGTCGCCCGATTGCCTCTCCAATGGCGATCTCGCGTTTGAGCCGACCCTTCTCGATCCGCTGCTGTAACCGGTCAAGATCAGCGAGGAAGCGTTGTTCTTGCTTCTCGCGAATCGCGCGGTCTTTGGCCACTCGTTCTTCACTGTGACACAGCACGACTAACTCCGCTCCCTGGCGGACCGATTTAACTCGGACTACGGACTTCTTCTGGCACGGATTCAAGGGCGATGGTTCACGGGGAACCAGTTCAAAGCCTTCCGGCTCCTCGAACTGGTCCAGCCACTTGTCTCTCTCGGGCTGCCGAGCTGCCACCACATAGTGGTGCTTGCGTTGTTGGATCTCGGTGAGATTCTCGGCAAAGGCCATGCCGCGGTCGACAACGACCGTGGACCCCTCGGGCATGCCGACGCGCTCTTTGAGGAGATCGAGAATGCGCCCCAACGTGTTGCGATCCTGGGCATTGCCTTCGAAGATTTCATGTGCGATGGGAAATCCTTCCCGACCGATCACCAAGCCCACCACGACCTGCTTGCAGTCGGGGCGTTTGTCACGCGAATAGCCGCGTTTGGCCTTGGGATTTCGCTTGGCTTGGCCCTCGAAATAGGTGCTGGTCAGGTCATAGAGGTAGATCGTGGTGTCGAGCTGGAACAAACGCCGCTCTTGCTCGACTAAGTCCGACTCGATGGTGGCGCGGTTGGGATGGAGCCGATCGAGGTTGCGATAAAGGGAATCGTCAACCAAGGTTGTGAAATCCACACCGAGAATGTCTCCCAGCGCTGTGGAACGGATCCAATCCGGCATGGCGTGCTCGCTGTCGGGATGAATCAGCCGGTTCAAGGTCATGGCGCAAGTGAGTTGGATGGCCTTGATGGAGAAACCCCTTCGCTTGAGGATCGCGTCGAATCCCAACCGCTTCCAGAACTGGAAGCCAACATGGACTGGGCCAGCCGTGCGGTGCTGCGTGGCAGTGACCCCGTCTACACGCACGGTGACGAGATCGCCGGACCGATCCGAATCACGGGTAGGCTCGATGGGCTCAGGAGACGAACGAGCCCCGCGAACACGAACCCGGCGGACGATCTGCTCTACTTCTGGATCGGAGTTTGAGAAGAGATCGCGCTGACCGACCAGCGCTTCCTCGACCTTGTGGGCCAGCCGAAGCCAGTCCTCGGCAGGCCGAGGAGAGAGGTCGCCCAGCGAACAGATGACCTTTTGCCGCGGTCCTTTGGGCGTGTGGACGGACTCGACCAACAGATAGTTGGTATAGGTCTTGTCCTTGTACCGGCGGGTAGTCTTGCGGACGTACATAGCCACTATGAGTACCTGGTCTCCCCAAAAAATCAAGGGAAGCTTCGCCACTTTTAGTCACTATAACGGCCGAATGAGTGAAAGAACGCTTAAGAATAAGTAGGTGCACAGCCGAAAATCGGCTATCTCTTAATTCTCTCCTGCGAAGGTTGGGCTAGACCATCTCATTGGGCACGGTGCACAACATCGTCCGCAGCGCCGTTGAATCAGTTCGGGCGATCAGCCGCCATGTCGACTTCGCTGGCGTCCGGATTGGAGCCCACGACGAGATTTTCCAGCCTGGCAAGTCGGTGTTCATGGGCGTCGACACAGCCTCGACCTATTGCTACGTGCTTCGTCTAGACGAACACGGCGATGCCGATACTCGGGGCGGATGAAGTTGTGACATTGGCCGATGATGTCGCTTTGTTGGTTGACCGGCTTCGCCACGACATCCTCACGGTGGCCGGCTCATCCTACGCCGACCATTGCCAGCAGTCAGCCCCTCGATCGTCTATCGCGTGCTCAAAGCGGTCGGCAAACTGCTTCTGCGCTGGGGAAAGGCTTTCAAGAGAGACAAGGACTTCGAGCAGCCGACCTGGCCGTATGACCATTGACACGTTGATGTCTCCTACATCAGTATCTGCGGGATGTTCTACTTCCCGTGTAGCATCCTTGATGGCTACAGCCGGTTCGTCATCCACTGGGAGATCCGCGATACCACGAAAGAGTTCGAGGTGGAGACGGTCATCCAGTGGGCCTGAGAGCGGTTTCCCGGCGAGCGGCCCCGCATGGTTTCGAATAACAGGCCACACTTCGTCGCCAAGGATTTCAAGGAGTTCATCCGCACCTGCGGCATGACTCACGTGAGAACATCGTTCTATTACTCGCAGAGCAAAGGGAAGATGGAGCAGTGGTACAAGACCGTGAAAACAGACTGCATCCACCTCACGACTCCGTTGAGCTTGGAAGACGCTCCACGGCTTGTTGCCGGGTTCGTGGACTATTACAACAGTGTCCGGTTGCACGGCGCGATCGCCTACATCACTCCGGCGGACAAACTGGCCGGTCGTGCTGAGGCGATCTGGGCGGCAAGCCGATAGAAACCGGCACCGACCGACGCCAGTCGGCGACCCAAAATCAAGGAGAACGAAGTGGACCGACCGCAGTGCTGCAATGTACACTGACAGAGCCTGGGCGCAGGCCAAGCCAACGGGGACGCGACCCGAGCGCCGCCTAGGGCCAACACCGAAGGGGCGGCAAGAAGCTGCCCGAATATCGGCTCCGAGATTGGCTCTAACGCGATAAATCCATTCACAATCTTTATTCTGTTCCGACTATCTTAACAAGCAGAGCCGTTTGTCCCACTTACGCTGAACCAATACAAGGCCGCGATGAAATTGATCACTTACGACAGCAAGAACTCAAGATCCTCTCGCGAGAGGTTTTGGATAACGCCGCGATTGTCGGCACTCAAGATAGCATCAGCCAGATCGCGCTTCTTCTGCTGCAACTCTAGGATCTTCTCCTCGACGGTACCCCGGCAGATCAGCCGATAGGCGAAAACATGCTGGGTTTGACCAATGCGGTGTGAACGATCGATGGCCTGGGCCTCCACGGCTGGGTTCCACCAGGGGTCGAGCAGATAAACATATTCCGCGGCAGTTAAATTAAGCCCCAGGCCGCCGGCTTTGAGGCTAATCAGGAAGATCGGACAGTGGGGGTCGGTCTGAAAACGCTCAACCTTAGCGGCACGGTTTCGGGTGCGACCGTCAAGGTATTCGTAGACAACTTTTTCCTGATCGAGCCGGTCGCGGACGATTGCCAGGAAGCTCGTGAACTGTGAAAAGATCAGGACTTTGTGCCCTTCCTCGACGACTTCTGAGATGGAGGGGAGGAGCATCTCGAGCTTGGCGCTGGGATCCCCCGCCAACTCGGGGCGAATCAGCCCGGGATGGCAAGCCGCTTGCCGAAGTCGCAGCAAAGCTTCGAGGACCTCGATCTTGGAGCGGTTCAACTCCGCGGCGTCTTTCCGCAATAGCGCGTCGCGGTAATGCGCCCTCAACTCATCATAGCAACGCCGTTGCTCGGTCTCCATGTCGCAATAGAGCGTTTGTTCAGTCTTCTCGGGAAGATCTTCGACGACCTGTTGCTTGGTGCGCCGCAGGATGAACGGCCGCAGAGCCTTGGCCAGCAGGGTGCGGTCGGTTTGGTCCAGCGAGGCACCAGTACCAACATACTTCTTGAAAACTGTGTCACTGCCGAGCATGCCGGGGTTCAAGAACTCGAAGATCGACCAGAGTTCTCCCAGATGGTTCTCGATCGGTGTCCCGCTGATGGCCAATTTGTGGCGACTGCGCAGTAGCCGAGCGGCTTTGGCCGACTGGCTGTCGGCATTCTTAATCGCTTGGGCCTCGTCGAGCAGTGCATAGTCGAACTGGATCCGTGTCAGTTCGGCAATATCTGTACGCACGGTACCGTAGGTCGTGATGATCAAGTCATACTCGTGGAACGACTCGCGCAGAGAGTGACGGCTTGGTCCAGTATAATCAAGGACACGGAGCCGCGGCGTAAATTTGGCAGCTTCCTGGACCCAATTGAAGACAAGCGATCGAGGGACGACGGCCAGTGATGGTCCCTTCGCCTGGCGGTGAGCCCGCCGCCTTTGCAAAAGCGCCAGAACCTGAATCGTTTTGCCCAGCCCCATGTCATCGGCCAGGATGCCGCCAAACCCGAACCGTTGCAGATAGTCGAGCCAGCCCAGTCCATTGCACTGATAGGGGCGCAGCTCGCCGTGGAAGCCAGGTGGTGATTCCAGCGCCACGACACCCTCGAACTGCCTCAGGTTCTGCCGAACCTTTTCAAAAGCGGCGTCCACCTGGATCCCCGGCTGGGCGGCTAGGAGCACATCAAGCATACCCGCCTGCGCCGAGTTGAAGCGGAGATTGCCGTCGGTGGCAGTCGCCAGATCGGCGAGCATCCCATATCTCTTCAGCCACTCTTCCGGGAGCATGCCCATCGAGCCATCACCCAGCTCGATCATCGAATCGCCGGAACGGGCAGCAGCCAGTAGATCGGGAAGACTCACCTTCTGGTCGCCGTACTGGACCGCTCCCTCGAGCTCGAACCAGTCGATGCCGGTGTTCAGCGCCAGCTTAAACTCGCCGGCGGGCCGGATCAGCTTGCCTTCAGCCTCGACGCGCCAGCCGGCGCCGACCAATTCCTTGGTCACCAGTGACATCCGCTTGGCTGGCAGTTCAAGCGTCCCTGGGTCGAGCCGCGGATCCTTGGCCTCGCGGAAGCCCAACTCGAAGAGCTTGATATCAGCGGCGCTCTCAGTCCGAGGATCGCGGCGGATCACCAGCCCTAGCTCGGTCGACACGGCTAGAGGCGTCGTTCGCCCCGCGGGGATCACAGCTCCGTCGTACTCGAACTCAAGCTCGCCGATCAATTTGTCAGATCCTAGGCCCCAATTCTGCCGCGGAGTTCGCAACGTCAAACAGGGCCGCGGCTTGGTATTGATCTCCTCCAGACGCAGTGACTCCACCAGTTCCAGCGGAGGAACCCGAGTCTCGGCCAGGATCCGTCCAAGCATCAGGTCCTGCTGAGGTTCGACAAACGTGATCTCTTTCTCGTAGCGCAGTCGGAGAATCCAGGGCATGACTCCCAAGTCGTCGAACCGGGCGGCCCGTCCGACACCGAGGATTAGCAAGCCCGGCAAGAGGACAAGAGGCTCGGAAAGGTCCATACGGTTGTCACCGCGCCGAAGGGAGCCACGCCAAGCCCATCGCTTACCTCCCAGCTCAGCGCGAACTTCCAGCGAAAACCGCCAAGGCTGGCCGTCGTCCCACCGCACTGTCGGCGGGTCTTCCTCCCCGTCGGTACGGCGCAGCCGCAACCGGTTGGTCCGGGCCAGCCGCTCTACCAAGGCTGCCTGGTCCTTCCGAAGTACGAACCGACGCATCCCGCGCAAGGCTCGCTCGGTCGCCGCACGGGCCGACGCCGCGCTCGCGCTTAACGCCCGGGGCATTGAAACCGCGCCGTTGCTTATCCCCGGCGCTGGCACCGAGCTTGTTCCCCCTCCTAAGTATGCTCCCGTCGCCGCGATCGCCTGGGCTTCATCAAGCAGCGCAAGAATTAGGCGATCCTCAGGATCGTACTTAACGTGAGCGGCGTGCGGAGCGTAATACCACGGCCGTAACGGCCCCCATTCGCCAGTCGTCTTCCTCTGCCGGCGGGCCAGATCGATCACTACTTGATTCTGCGCCAGCGTACTGGCAACATCGAGCACGTAGACCAACAGTCGCTTGGCATTTCGATTGACAGCCTTGGTCCGTGCTGGGCTAGGGCCACTGCCGGGACCCACACCTGCTCCTTTGATCTTGGATCGACCTCCAGCCCCGGCACGATGGTCTCGAGACCCATGACTCCTCTGGCTCCAGCTCACCGGCTCACCCGTCAGATCGCGATGGATGCTCCGGTCTTTGCCCTTAGGCTTGCCTGCCCGCGCACCCGGTCCCGTCGGCCGCGGTGGGACCAACCCCATCATCTCCATCCCTAGATCCAGTTCTCCAGGCCCCAGTGGCTCCCGATCCCGGTTCGTGCCCAATTCGCCGCCCGTTTCCGTCAACCCCGGTGTCAACGTACGACGTGGGCTCTCGGTCACCAGATGCACTGGAAAAACCGGCGGTGACTGCAACAGCCCACGGGCCTCGGCTAATAGTAATGTCGCCCAGAGGTGTTTGCATGGCTCCCCTTGGGGGTTGAAGTACGGGCAGCTGCATGAGGCAAGTAATTTTGATCCGCGCAGTCGCAGTCGCACCCGATACTTTGAGGTCCCTCGTACCCGAGCAACGACCTCTCCGGCCCGCGCTGCCATCAGGGTAACCCGGCCTTTGACAAAATACGACTGGCCCCGCGAGCGGACCGCGTCGCTGAAATTCCGCGCAACCTTCTGGGCAATCCCCATCATCTGTTCCCGCTCGGGACGGACCCTGCAATCGGACTGGCTAGTGACTGATGAATTGCAAATGACTCGCTGCAAATGAGCATCGGCCTACTGGCTCAGACATCGAGGTTCTTGACCTCAAGTGCATGCTTTTCAATAAACTCGCGGCGCGGTTCGACATCCTCACCCATGAGAGTAGCAAACAGGTCATTCGCGGCAGCCGTGTCATCCAGACACACTTTGAATAGAGTGCGCCGCGCTGGATCCATGGTGGTCTCCCAGAGCTGTTCGGCATCCATCTCGCCCAACCCTTTGAACCGGGTGATCTTCATCCCCTTCTCACCGATCTTCCGCACGATGGGAACCAGGCCACGCAAGTCCAAAAGTGGATACGTCTCACTGTCCCGGTCGAGAATGAACCGTGGGGGTGGGTCATCACCAGTGACCTCACGCGGAAGCAGAACCTCGACTCGCAAGCTGAATTCATCGCGGAGTCGGACCAGGTGTTTGTTCAGCATCTTGACCTCGTGCAACTCGATCTCGCGAACGCGATGACTGGATGAACCAGCGTCGTGGGAGGACGGGCTATGGCCGGCTGCTAGAGCTTCGCTCACCGACGAGTCTGGCATCAAGCTCGATTCGATCTCCGCTTCATCCTTGGCGTGCAGTTTATGCGCTGCAAAGTAATCTTGCCGATCCTTCTCACTGTAAAAGCGCTCTTCTCTGCCCTCATGCTCGACTAGGAATAGCGGAAGCAGGCCGTCTCGAGGGTCGGGATGGGACGTGTCGCCAGGGTCTGGTTTGTAGGCCAGCGCCAGGAAATCACGGAGAGAACGGTTGCGGCGTCCGAAGGCGCGCAGCCCTTGTTCGATGCCGGCGACTAGATCGAGGAGAACCTTGAGCCGGTCGCCTTCGATGGTACCTGCGCGGTCATCAGGCCCCACTTGACGGAGTGAGGCACCGGCTAGGCCAGTCTCGATCAGAATTGCTTGCATCTGATCTTCGGCGTGCACGTACCGTCGTTCTTTCTTTCCACTGACGATCATGTACAGCGGAGGCTGGGCGACATAGAGGTGTCCCTCAGCCACCAATCTAGGCATCTGTCGGTAGAAAAATGTCATGAGCAGGGTCCGGATGTGAGAACCATCGACATCTGCGTCGCTCATCATCACGATCTTGCCATAGCGCCGTTTAGCAGGGTCCTCCTCCTCGCCAATACCATTCCCAACGGCGGTGATAATGTTGCGGATCTCCTCGTTGCTCAAGACACGGTCGAGGCGAGCACGCTCCACGTTGAGAATTTTGCCTCGCAAGGGGAGGATCGCTTGATAGATCCGATCGCGGCCTCCTTCGGCTGTTCCGCCGGCGGAGTCCCCCTCGACTAGGAACAGCTCACTGGAACCCTGATCATGGGTCGAACAGTCCATCAGCTTGCCGGGCAATCCTCCACCTGAGAGGATTCCTTTTCGGTTGCGGACCAGTTCGCGAGCCTTGCGAGCTGCCTCACGCGCTTCCGCCGCCAGTTGCGCCTTGGCCACGATTCGCTTGGCCACTCCTGGATTCGTCTCGAGATAATCGGCCAGCCGTTCGTTGACAACTCGCGCTGTAATCCCCTCGACTTCGCTGTTGCCAAGCTTCGTCTTCGTTTGTCCCTCGAACTGCGGGTCAGGTACGCGCACGCTGATAATCGCAGTCAGGCCTTCTTTGAAGTCGTCGCCTGTGATCGTCAGGTCCTTGGTCTTTCCGGGTGCGCCTGTTTTGGCGTACTGATTTAGCGTGCGGGTCAAGGCGGTGCGGAACCCGGTTAGATGCGTCCCCCCCTCGACCGTGTTGATATTGTTGCAATACGACACAACCATTTCGCTGATTGAATCGTTGTACTGCAAAGCAACCTCGACTTCAACGGCACGTTCCTCATCCCGCCCAAAGAAGACGACCGGCGGATGTAGAACGGTCTGAGAGCGATTCAAATAAACGACAAACTCGCTCAATCCCTCCGACGAGAAGAATTCAATGTCCTTGCGCTCGTAGGTTCGCTCGTCAATCAAGTGGATTCGGATCCCCTTGTTCAGGAAGGCGAGCTCGCGCAGTCGCTTCTCGAGCACATCGAAGTCAAACTCGATCTTCGGAAAGATCTCGGCGTCAGGCAAGAAGCGGATCGTCGTCCCTGTCGTCTTGGTCGTCCCGTCCAAGTTCACCTCTCCCTGAGGCTCGCCTTTACGATAGTACTGCCGCCAGATTTGGCCGTCGCGGCGGACTTCCGCCTCTAGCCACTCTGAAAGTGCATTAACGACCGTTAATCCTACACCATGGAGACCACCTGACACCTTGTAAGTATGATGGTCAAATTTGCCTCCGGCATGCACCGTGGTCAAAACCACCTCAAGGGTGTTTTTGCCGGTGTCAGCATGGATATCGACTGGAATCCCGCGCCCGTCATCGACGACTGAGGCTGAACCGTCAGTATGCAGCGTCACTTCGATTTTTCGGCAATAACCAGCCATCGCTTCGTCGATCGAGTTGTCCACGATTTCGTACACCAGATGATGCAACCCTTTCGGCGTTGTATCGCCGATGTACATGCCAGGGCGCAACCGCACTGCTTCGATTCCCTCCAGCACGCGGATACTCGCCCCGGTGTACTCTGCCAGAGTTGCCGCGTTGTCTGGGTCGACTTGGAGTTCGCCGTTGCTTGTCCGTCCGTCCGTCTTTCGATCCAGGGGCTCTGAGGAGGAAGTCTCAAGGGGGCGATCTTCGGTCTTGCTCAAATCCACCATCGTCAATTCACCTCGATCGTTCATCTTATTTTCATGCCTGACTTCCGGCAGGGTGCCATTAGCCAGGATAGGATTGCGCTCACGTTCTCGTCGGCCGAAAATCGGCGCTGGTTCGGTTCCACCAGCGAAAACACTCCCACCAGAGACTCCGTCTCACGAAGGCTGGATGAACGGCCAAGAACCCAACCAAGCCAACCAACGATCTGATTGAATCGGCCCGCTGGGAGCCTCTTTTCCCAGGCAGCGCCAAAAAGTCGTACGACCGGAACCTTGCCCCCCCGGGCACATTCGCGGTTCTCGGAGACGCGCAGCCGGCTTTCTCTCCATCTAGGTTGCGACCGATTGGCCGCTCTCTTCACGGTCCTTGCTCTCCAGAGCCAGTGGTGGTGCCAGAACCGTGGTCCGGCTCGGCCTTCCCGGGCATGGTCCGCCCTTTTGGTACGGTCTGACGGCGACGACTTGGTTTGAGCTCGCGAACCGATCCCGACGATGGCGAAGCCGTCTCGCCAAGCTGTCCGACCTCAGAAACAACCGCGCCAACACGGAATCGAATGTCATGAATCTCCGTCGCTGGAGCACCCAAGCGCAATGCCCCCAGCAGCGCTGCTTTCCGAAACGACACCAACTCTTCCAGAAGCGCTGAATGAGCCACTGTCACGTTTAATACCCCACGCCGCACTTCGCCCAACTGCGTCTGGCGGCAGTGTGGCTCGCCGACCGCTGTGTTCCACGCCTTTTCCAGCTCTTGCCGGGCCCACAAACGGCCATAACCTCGCACGGTAAATAGTTCGCCCAGGATGTCTGACAATGATCTGGGCCCACGGTTCGGGTTTGACATGCTCCCTCGATCAGTCTCGAACCAGAATCCAATTCATCAAGCCCGTTCGCGCGTCAGGGGCATCACCACGTAGGTATAGCGATCCTCGGTCTTGAAGACGGCCGCGTTCTTCGAATCGATCAACTCGACCGTCAACATGGTCGCATCGTCTAAAGTCTTGAGTGCATCGATCAAATAGCGAGGGTCAAAGGTGATCTCGACGGTCTTGCCGTTGTAAGCGATGGGCAACTCAACGTGCGAGCTACCGACATCAGCGGATTGACTCGTCAGCCGAAGCACACCTAACCCAAACTCGAAGTCGACGCCACGGCTGTCCTGGCTGGTCACAATTGAAGCCTGCTCGACCGCAATTCGTAGAGGTCCTACTTCTAGCGGTATCTTGACCTCGACGTTGGCTGGAAAGACATCTTGGTATCGAGGAAACCGCCCCTCCACCAGACGACTGTAGATCACGGCGTTTTCAGTCCGCATCAGCACAGCGCTCCCTGACTGTATCATCAAGTGCACTGGCGGATCGTCGTCGGCCAGATTGCGCTCGATCAGTTTGAGAGCCTTGACCGGAATTACAGGTGAGCCGGTGGGCGCAGGTGGGTTGTTTTCACCATCGACGATTGCCAACATCCGGGCCAGCCGCCGCCCGTCTGTTCCGACCATCGCCATCGACTCACCGATCACTTCTACCAGAACCCCTCCCAGAGCATAACGCGTACTCTCAACATCCGTGGCGAAGATCGTCCGCCGGATCAGCTTCTTCAAGTCGCTGGCAGCAATCACATAGTAGCTCGAGGCGGCAAAATCAGGAACCTCGGGAAATAGACTCACATCCTCTACCGGCAGTGTGAACTCGCACTGCAAGCCTTTCACGACCAGGCAATCGTCGTTGGTTTCGATGGCCAGTTCGATATCAGCACTGGTCCGTAGAATTGACCCGACCTGTGACGTTGGCAGGACCACCGAGCCTGGCTGGTCGACTTTGACACCAAGTACGCGGTGCCGTATCCCAATCTCCAAGTCCGTCCCCATCAGCACCGAGCCGTCGTTGGCACTGGCGATGAGCTTGACGCTCTGAAGGATGGGCTTGGGGCTCCGAACCGGAACAACCCCGCCGACCATCCCGAACGCCGTGAGCAATGCCTCACGGTTGCACAGGGCCCTCATTCGAGATTTCCTGCTTCAAACGCTTGAACGTTTCGTTTCAATTGCTTCCATACTTTCCCGGCGCAGAGGTCGGAAGAACGTCGTCGTCTGGATTGGTCATTCCTCGCCGCCTTGGTTGGGTCAAGCGCGAGATCACCCGATTCGCCGATTTCTAGCGAACCGGTCCAACTAGCTTTTGGAATGCGGTGAGGATATTCATGCTGACGGGATGGCGTTTACGAAAGCTCAGTCCCGAGTCTTCTCTAGAAAAAGTGAGCTATCAAATCACCGTATTCAGTAGAGAGCGGGCACGCTACCGTCAACAGTCACAGCAGCGCTCTAACAAGCTAATGTTACCAAAGACGTTAACCGGGTACAATGTCCATTGCTTGCCGGGGGAAAACTTGTGAGTAAATGTGTTAGCAGCTCCGGCATGGCCGACTGCACCTAGCTAATATTCTGGTGGGGGCGCGGTGCCGATTGTAAACAGTGCCTTCGTCGTGCGCTAGTCATCACCGTGTTATCCACACGTTTTCCCCCGGCAGCGGTTCGTCAAGGCTTCCTTGAAGAAAAACCAACTGTGCCAATGGGGTAAACTGCTTGGAACTCACCTCGATTGATCGCCATGGTGATCAACCTTGCTCCAACAGCTGGGTGCGCCAATTGATTCTGGCGGTCAGTTTCGAGACGCGCAATAAGGATCCCAATGGTCGCTGTAGGTCAAACAACATAACTCGGCCATTCGGTTGACGTTGTCGAGCTGCCACCGAGCTCCCATTTGTTTGAGTCGGCGGCCGACCAAATTCTTGGCCGCGCCTTCGACCATTCCACTGCCGATTGACTGCCCCGTATACAAGCGGTGGCAGCAGTTGAGGCGCTCGGTATACACGGCGAAATAGCTCATCAATTCGTCCAGTGGGGCGCGGTCGTCTGGTCCATCACCCGGTGTCAGCGTCTGGCCTAATTGGTCGCAGAGGCCAGCCCAGCCATCGGACAACAGTAACCCGCGGCCCCGGTTCAGCCATTCTGTCGCGGCCGCCGTTCCCTCGCCGTACTTTTTTCGCGCCGCGTCGGCGATGTGCTCGGCGGCGTGGTAGATATCGAGAACTTGAGTACAGCCAGGGAACTGTCGCGACGAGGCGTTCCAGATCCATTCGGCACCGTCTCCCAAGACGGTGATCGTGCTCCGATCCTCGATCCCCAACCGGATCGCCCATTCACCCCAACGGGGCGCGAAATCGTCGATCGTCTCGATCGCAGCGAACGCGAACCGCGTCGTTGGGGCGGGTAGATGCCGTTTGTCCCAATCCGAAGGCGTAGATGGTTCGCCACGCTCCCGGCGGGCGAAGATGCCAATCTTCATGTCCCGCCAACCTTCGGGCGTGTTGACCTTGGCAGCGTCGGTCTGGAATTCGATATCCCCGGGGGCATCGGCGAATGCCTTGGCCACGAGCGGCGAATTGGCCCGGAAGTCGGCAATCCGAGTGGACTCTGCCTGGCAAGCTTGCCGAATCCGTTCATCGCTGATCGTCCAGCCACAGCACTCGGACAGTAGCCGCCCAGATGCCTCGAAGGAATTCTGGCCTCCAAGCAGACAGATCAGCCGGCTCGCCTGTCGCGTGAGGAACCCTTCCAGGCCCAAGAAACGATCAGCCGCGTAGCCCCCTAAATCACAGGATGCGCAGGAGAAATAGGTACGTCGAAGCACAATCGCCCCGAGTGCGGTCATCACCGTTTTAGGCGCACCGCCTTTGTGACGTCCCGTAGCTCCACACGGGCAGATTCGAGCGGCGTCCCCTTTTTTTCCAGGGTTTCTGCTCGGTTTTGCAGGGTTGACTCCAATGCTTTCTTCAAGAAGGCACGGCCGTTGCCCAGCAAGAACGATTCGCAATGGTCGAGTACCTGTCCGTAAGGGGCAGCGTCGGCGGCTGCCTCGAGTTCTTGGGCCATGACAACAACCTGTTCGACGATGAGTCTTTGTAGCGGAGTGAGGCGATCAAGATCAGAGGGGAGCATGAGTGCATCATCCTTGAGCGGTGTTCCATCCTTAGGTAACGCCAACTACCGCTTTATACCCATCTCCCGACCAAACTGCCAGAATCTGTTGGCGCACCCGAACAGCTAGAGGCCAAGCTGCAACGCAAGAACGAAGTCCTGTCGGAACTTATGGAAGAGCACACGCAACTTAGAAAAGAGCTTGGGGAACCCTGACGGGATGCTGGGTCCCCCATGACACGCGCGACGAGGTCGTGGACTTCGTGCGCACCTGAGCCGATAAGGCCGAGATCACCGTCGGCCGCTTTCTGTCCTGGATCGGTATCGGCGCCAGCAAGTTCCACGACTGGAAGGCGCGGTTCGGAAAGGTCAACGAACACAATGCCTGGGTGCTGCGCGACTATCGGCTGACCGACCCTGAGAAGGAGGGGATCCGCGGTTTCGCTCATAGTGGCATCAGCTACATCACGCCCCAGGACAGGCTCGCCGGGCGCGAAGCTGAGATCTTCGCCGCTCGTGACCCCAAACTGGCCGAGGCACGCCAGCGCCGCCAACAACAACGCCAAGCTGGCCGCGACCCAGCGCCGAGTGCATCGGCCTCACACTCTGTCATCGACTTCGCCGCCCTGCGTGCCGTGGTCACGATGGTAGCCGTCCTGCGACTGCTCGGCTTCCGGTCTCGCAGCAGCTACGGCGCCCAACAACGTGGCCTGTGCCCCTTCCACGGCTCCACTTGCGGCACCAGCCGCTGCTTCTCGGTCAACCTAGAGCAGCACACCTTCCACTGCTTCAAATGCAGCCGATCCGGTAATGCCCTCGACCTATGGACCCACGCCACCGGCTAAAGCACCTATGACGCTGCCCTTGATCTGTGCCAACGCTTACATCTACCGGTTCCCGAGTTGTCAGCCCCCGGATCCAAACCAACGTCCCAGCACACAAAGGATGAACCCGCAGACCTCGTGTCAACGACTTGTACAATCACTTAAGTTCGCAGAGGATCCTTTTCTTTACCCGCTAACTCGAACGGGCGGGGCTCCCAGTTGAGGCTGAACCAAGACACGTGTCGAATCAAGTGGTTGAGAAACTCGATGACGTGCAACCCATTGAGAGACTCCTGACGCACGAGAACAGAGATCCGACGGTCGGAGTGACACCCCCCATGACCGAGAGATGATCGCGTGTTTGCCGCACGCGCAAGATGGGCGTGTGTCCCTCGGGGACGTACGTCTTGACGCGCCCAGGCAGGAGGTAAAAGCCCGATTCATCCACGAAAATCAGGCTCCGGCGCTCTCGACGGGCTTGGGTCTGAAGGCGCGGCCAGACTTCGACGCGCCAGCGCTCGATCTCCTCTTCATCCCGCTGGATGGCGCGTGTGATCGGGAACTGAGGCATCCGGTGGAGCTTCTTCAGGAGCCGAGAGACTTGGCTTTTGTGATGGGCGACGCCAAATCCCTCTTCGATGAGTTGGCCGACCCGAGCACAGGTCCAGACCTCGCCAACAAAGCCGTAGGCCTCCGCGCCGTGAGCGAGAAAGTCCGCGATCAACCGGATCTGTTCCGGTTTGAGTTTGCGGGGGACGGCCAGGAACCGGACGTGCGAGCAACGCGATCGGCCCATCGCGGTGAGCCCGAGCCATCCACCGACTCACAGATACCTCGCTGACATCGAGTGCGACGGCGATTTCCGCCTGGCTCCAGCCAAATTCGTGCAATTGCCAGGCTTGCATTCGCTGCCACTCTCTCCAATCACTTCGCTCAAAACGACCAGGTGTCATGCCCTATTATAGGGCTTGTGAGAGTTACCTGCTTTATGCAACGCTCAGTAGTATCTCGTCCGAGCCTGAATTCGATCCGAGCTACGACGAGTAACTGGGCTCGGTGTGATGCGAAACAGACAATAGGACCGGTCGCGGCGGACGCTCGGGCCGCGCAAGCACTTCGACGTGGCCGAGCTGTTCGAGCGCCAGTAAATCACGATCGCGGCAAATCACCGCGAACGGCGATTCCCGAGTATGCACGAATGTTGATTCCGGAACACCGAGCGAAATCGCTTCGGTGTTCGACCCACGTCCTCTCTGGGAGCATCCACCGGCTAGGTGCTCTCTCGCATAGAGCGACTCCGTACCGAGATGCCAGCATGCGGGGCGGTTGAGGTAGAAGAGTCGGACGGCCAAGTCATGTGGAATCGGGCCAAAAGAGCTGTCATAGGGATTCCGGTCCCAATCATCATACAGCAAGGCTAACGACGTACCAGGGGGACACCGATGCCCGGCCAATTCGTAAAAGGCCCATTCGACGCCTCGGCGGTCAAACCAAGAGCCTAGGAGCCAAAGCCCGACACCATACACGAGTGCGAGCGTGGTAAACCCGGCCAGCGCCATGAGCAGCAAGGCATTTCGATCACCGCTCCTGCCTCCTAGCCGCTTTCCCAACCGCGCCAGTGCCAGCGCTGCCCAGATAGACCAGGGGACTTGAGCTGAAATGGCATAATGGGCATTTTTGACGGTTGCCAGGGCCAGCAGACTCAAAGGAGCAGCCGTCCACGCCCAGAGGAAACGGTCCCCGGCTACGATCTCTGGGGGGACCCGGACACCGGCATAGCAAGCGCTTGAAGCGTTGATACTGTCGCCGCGCTGCAACGCCCGCCCCAGGGAATGCCAGGCACCCAAAAGAGCCAGTGGTGTCCAGGGGAGTGCCTGGGCCAGAAGCGCTGGCACGAACTCCCACCACGGCTCTCCTGCGAACGGACCTGGCCCTTTTTGGCCCACCAAGCGATCGGCGACGTGCATGCTCCAGAGCATGAGGGTTGCTGCACCGTGCCGTGCCAGCATGAGGAACGGCCACGCTAGCCCGATGATCGCCGCCAAGATCCATCCTGCTGGACACTGCAGGCGGCGCAGCGTAACTCTGTCGCGCTGCCAGAGCAATGTGCCAGCCGTAATCGCAAGGATGAGCACGGCACCAAAGCCGATTCCCTTGACAAGCGCGGTCGCACCTAATAACACGAAGAAGACCCATCGCGCCCGACCCCACTGCGGTGCTGGGCTAATGGGTAATTTGCCGGTTCTGCCTTTACCATCGTCTTGAATCCGGTCGAAAGCCACGAGCGTCCAGGTCATTATGCATGTCAGAAGGATGTCAGCCTCAGCAAGTCGGCCGCGCATCACAGTCCAGGCTGTTGTTGCCTGGATAGCGCCGGCAAGCAGGCCGATAGTGGCGCCATAATGGCGTGTGGCCAGCACCCCTACTCCGAGCACAAGTCCGATTGCGGCCATTGCGGACGGAAGCCGTGCCACCGTCTCGGTCACGCCACCAGCGCAACATGCCACGATGGCGACCAGCCACCATGGGAGTGGAGGTTTCTCCAGCCAGGGTAGACCACCGATGGTTGGATATTTCCACTCGCCTGAACCGAGGATTTCCCGGGCCCCTTGCGCGACGAACGCCTCGTGGTACGTTAAACGGGCTGAGGTTCCGAGACCTGGGAGAAGCGCCAATGCCGACAAGGTCACGAGACACGCCAGATGCATACCTCCGAGTCGCGCCTTTGGCATCGCGGCAAGTCCTCCCTGCTACTTTCCCGCGTTAGAGGGCTCAATTTCACCTTAACATGGAGAGTGTTTGCCCTAATCGTGGAGACGTTTGGCGCACAATCACCACGCATAATGTGTTAACCGGCTGGCAGTGTCAACCTCACCCGTCCGGTGTAAGCTGTTGGGGGTGCGCCAACAGATTCTGGCAGTTTGGTCGGGAGATGGGTATAAAGCGGTAGTTGGCGTGTAAGCGCCCGGAATTACCAGGGGGAGCGCGCGGCGTGGGACGGGGCAGCGCACAACGGGCCGGGGCCATCGGCCCGGCGGCAGCCTTACCGCGACCGCTGTCGGTGAGCCCGACGCTTGTCTCGCCGCTGCGCCTTTTGTCGCGACTCGTCGAGGCGGTGGCTCAGTACGTGCTCCGGATGCGCCTGAGCCCAACGATCCGGCAGCAGACTGGCCAATAACTCGGGGCTTGCATCCACCGAAAGCTGCAAGATCACGTCGTGGAGGTATGCCCAGGGCTCGATCCGGTGCCGCTTGGCACCCGCAATGATCGTGCAAAGCACCGCCGCACGTGGGCCCGCTTGGTCACTCCCCAGGAACAGCCAGTTTTTCCGCCCGATTGCCTGATCCCGCAGCCGGCGCTCTGACACGTTGTTGTCAATCGTCAGTCGACCGTCCTGCGTGTATCGGCACAACGCCTGCCATTGGTTCAATGCGTAGGTCGTTGCTTGCGCCAGCGCCGACTTGGGCAGTAACCTCGACGACTGGCGATCCAACTCCTCGCGAAGCCGCTCCAAGATCGGTACCGCTTCCGCCTGGCGCATTGCACACCGAGCAGAATCGTCCAGAGACCGTGCCCGATCCTCGACTTCGTAGAGTCGCCTGATGATCTCGATAATGAGCGACGCTTCCGCAGGAGACGAGGACCGCGCCTCGAAGAACTTGCGCCGCGCATGTGCCCAGCAGGCCACTTCGAGAATCCGGCCGTCAGACCCGGTGTAAATCGCGTCGTACCTAGTGAACGCGTCGGCTTGCAGGTATCCTGCATAGTTTGCCAGGAATTGCGCGGGACCGTCGCGTTTGCGATTCTCCGTGAAGTCGTAGACATCGTAGGGAAGCCCGGTCGGGCCGATGTGCACCCAGAACCGTCCCTTGTGGCTCCCTGGTTCTTCGCCCCCCAACACCGTCACGGGCGTGTCATCGGTCCAGATCACCGGCGCCGTCTGTACCAACTCGCGCTGGATCTGATACAGCGGTTTCAGCAAGTCAGCGACGTAACGGACCCAATCACAGAGCGTGCTGCGGGGTAAGTAGAGACCATAGCGAGTGGAGATATCCTCGAATCGATAGAGCGGCAGGTGTTCAGCAAACTTGGAGACGACCACTTCAGCAAGCACGCCTGCTCCAGCGATACAGCCGCTCACAGGACGCGGGGGAGGCTCAGGGGCTGTCACACCGTCGCGGCAGCGCGAGCAAGCATATTTGGGCAGGACGTGGATCTGAAGCTCGAAGCGGGCCGGAATGAACTCCAACACACGAGCCTCATCCTCGCCAATGCGCGTCTTGGGTTTTCCACAGTGCGTGCAGGTCTTGTCGGCCTCAGGCACGTCGTGCTCGATACGAACCGGAGGCAACCGATCGTAATCGGGCTTGCGTGATCGGCGTTGCCCTGGCGGCGCCTTGGGCTCACTCGCTGGTGGTGTGAGCAGGGTTGCGAAGCTCTCGATCATGTCGAGTTCGAACAGGTGTCCCTGTCCCGGAGCTTCAACCAGTCGCTCCCGCCGTGGGCCAAAGACGTAGCGGCGGTAAAGCTCCAATTGCTGACGCAATTCTTGGACGAGTCGCTCATGCCCTTGGACAGCCTGGTCGTGCAGCTTCGCGGATTGGTCGAGCGCGGCTCGGAGTTCCTCGACCTGCTGGCTCAGCCGATTGAGCAGGTCGTGACATTCGCCAGGGTTAGTCGGCCATGACTCTGGAGTAATCATGGCCTGAATTATAGCGCGATCATACGCTGCTACAAGGGGGCACTGATCGATTTTTCGGCATTTGGTGTGGGACGCTGGTACCGCTTGCGTTGCCGAGCGGAACCCAAGTCGATGCCGGAGAGGATCAGTGTCAATTGGGTAGGACTCATTTCGACCGACACAGCGTCGCGGGTGACAACAGGAAGCTGGAATGTGCCTGGCGTTTCGAGTCGTTTGTACCAGATCGCCAGGCCGTCACGATCCCAGTAGAGAATCTTGATGCGGTCGCGGCGTCGATTGACGAACAAGAACAGGTGACCAGACGTGGGATCCTGAGCGAAGGCGTTGGTCACCAGGCCGGAGAGCGCATCGAAGCCTTTGCGGAGATCAGTAGGCGGGGCGTGGAGGAACACTCGGACGGGATGAGGGAGGCTGATCATCGGGAGCCTCCGGAGTTGGTCTTGGCTCCCGCAACCGCGTGGACAAGGCGGCAGGCCAGACGTACATCCGCGGTTGGGATGCGCAGGCGGATTCCGTTGGGAAGGTCGGCTTCAATCGGCAGTGATTCGTCGGGCGAGTGCTCGACGACGCGCACTGTTACCGGGAGAAAGGCTGGTGGTGCCACCGTCGCGGGGCGAAGATCCGCGAGGTCGATGAGTCGAAGCCAACGTTTCCAGGATTGGAACGTGGCTAAAGAAATATGCTCGCGGATACAGAACTGTGCGATCGTCAGTCCGCTGTCCGCTTGACGGCGGATGCATTCGCGCCAGAGTGCATGACGCTTTGGGTCGGGAGTTCTCGGCACGGGGTAGCCTCCTGAGAAGCGACAGGTTGGTCCGCTTCGCAGGCTACCAGACCCGGCAAGAATGGTTATCCCGGACGCTTACCCTGGGAGCGCGACCGTAACCAGATGGAATGCCAGATCGATTGGCAATTCACCACCGCCGATGCTCGCATTAAACTCAGGCGACTTTACCCCATAATCAAACCCGTCAATTCCGGGCGGTCGGACCACTAGCGCTGTAGAATTAAGAGATACGCCTGATGATCTCAGCCCCTGTCCTGGTACGATGGGTTGCTCCAAGATCTGAATTATATTAACTTATTTATACGATTTTAATTTAAATAACTGTTTCAATCTTTCCACTTCCAAGCCTTGATCGCGGGTATCATATCGTAACGCGTCAAGTCGAAATGGAGGGGCGTGACTGTGATGTAGCCTTCGCAGAGGCTCGTGACGTCAGTCTCAGGTCCTTCGAGGTGGAAGGGAGGGTTGTAGGTCATCCAATAGTAGGTCCGTCCCCGAGGGTCCTGTCGGCGCTCAAAGCCCTCGCCGTACCGGCCTAGCCCCATCGGGACGATGCGAATCCCCCTCGGTTCGCCTCGGGAGTGCGCAGGCAGATTCACGTTGAACAGTGACCCATTAGGAGGTTGGCTCGCGAGAATCTTCTCGATGACCAGCACTGCATGCCGGGCAGCGTGCGGAAAATCAAAATGCTCGGACAGCTCCAAAGATACCGCGATGCTGGTGATCTTAAAAAAAGCACCCTCAATTGCCGCGGCAACCGTCCCCGAGTACAGTACGTTGATCCCGGCATTGGAGCCAGAGTTGATCCCTGACACGATCAGGTCTGGAGGCCGTGACATTAACTCGAAGATTCCCAGCTTCACACTATCAGCTGGGCTCCCTTCGACTTTCCAGCCCAGAGCAGTGCCGTCAATATCGTCCACCTGCTTAACCACCAAGGGTGACAAGAGTGTAATTGAATGCGCCACTCCACTCTGTTCAATGGCTGGGGCCACAACGGTAACGTCTCCCAGCCGCATTAGTTCCTTGCGCAAAGCCCTTAACCCGGGGGCGAATACGCCGTCGTCATTGGTCAAAAGAATTTGCATTGTTGTCCGTCATCTCAAGAGTTTGAACTCGCACTATCACGCGGCTTAGCTGCACCGATCCTAACGGTATCGGCTCGCTAGCGTCAATCGGAGCCATGTTATGATCGTGTGCCGCATTCCCCGTGGAACAGGGGCGATTCGCCTCGTTCTGTTAAACCACACTTGTCGCGAATTTCAATTTCTTTCTTTCCTTACTGCACTTTCCGCGATTGAGTGTGCTCTGATGCCGACAAGGCGCGTAACCGCTCGGCGACGGCTCGAATTTCCTCTTCGGTGACGCCAGAGTGCAAACCCCCGCGAATTTCGTCCGCCAGCAATTTACGACACCAGGCCCGCCGCTTGTCGGCATGGCTCGGACGACGGATCGTCCCAGGGTGACGCCCGGCAGTCCACGAACTATTTTCTCCCTGGGCCCAAGCCCACGTGTCGGTTGATCGTGAACGTCCGAAGGCAGATGTGGAATGCACCGATGTTTGCCCACACAAACCGAACCTGCTGCTGGCCGACTCCAATGATCTCCTTGCAATCGCGAAACCTGGTCTCCAGCGCGAACCAGTTGGCGACCGTCGTGAAGATCTTGGCCACGGTCACAGTTGGGTCGGTCCAGAAGAAGGCCACCCTCCCGTCCGGCTCGTCCACTAGCACCACACGGATCATGCCGCCAGCCGGGCGCCAGGTCGCCACGAACGTTTTGTACCACTTCTTCTGGCGCTTGCCGTAGAGTTCGAAGACCTCGGTCGTCGAGCCACGACGCTGCCCAGTTCGCTTGGCCAGCTCGATGCGGTTCTCCCCGTAGATCCACGGCCTGCCGCGCCACCCGGGGCCCTGGCACCGTCGACAGCGCCGCGTCCTTACGCAGCCGGCTGACAACCGTCATCCCCAGCGACATCGCCAGCTTGAGGAACAGGGCCTTGGCGTACGCCCCGTCGACCACAACCCACAGCGGCTTGTCCAGGTATTTGAGCCAGGAGTGCGCCCATTCTACGTTAGGAACGCAGAATCTTTCACCTAGTTTTTCTTCAGACATCGTCATGGTCAAAGGTGAAGCCCATTCTATCACGGTGTCCGTTAACTCGAGCGATACCCTTGCGGAAAGCTAGGGCCAAGTCTTCGATGGTTTCGAAAAGGACGTTGGCAAGGACCGTTCGCTTCAGATGGCCCACAGCCGCTCGATCAGATTCAAACTCGGGCTGCGTGAGGTGGACCCCTAAAACTGGACCACTCGAGATGTTAAACTGATCGAAGATCACTTTTGCATTCCGAGGAGCGTCATGAGAGGCACGAACAAGCGATATCCGGCGGCCTTCAAGGCTCGGGTCGCTCTGGAGGCCGCTAAAAGTTTCACCGCTGAAAAAGTAAGAAAAGATTTTGGTTTTTAGGTGGCCTCGAGTCCGGCGGTTTGGAGTAGCTCTTTGAGTGCTCGGCGGACTTGGCGGAATTCTTTTTGCAGAGGGGGCTGGGGGGAGCCGACTTCCGGAGGCTCATCCAGAGGTTCCCCTATTGTGCCGTTGAGGCACTCTTTGAGTTTGATGATCGCTGTGCCTTGGGCCATCCCCTGGGGCGTCAGCACGTAGCGCGTCGTTCCCTCCAGTTTGCGAAGCAATCCCTTGGCCTGCAACTTGAGCAAATCGTAGCGAAGTTGAGCCGCCGTATAGTCGTCAGGGCTCAGCCCGAAACGGCGGTGCACGTAGCTGCGTAGCTCGCGGTTGCGGAACCCGGTGATGATGTGGGCAAACTGAAGCACTGCCGCCAGCACCCAAGTCAGACGGAGATTATGCAGGTGAATGCCGGGCACGCGTTGTCCCTGTGCAGGGACAGTGGGCTGTCCGAGCTTCTCCACAAAATCAGCCGCGACCGTGGTGTGGTCGATGGTGTCTTGCCAGCGCAACAGGCGTTGATTGCAGTGGTCCATACAGCGCAGCAGATAAGGCAGGTTGACGAGCGCCTTGCCGGTGCCGAACTCGCGCACGTCGTGCGTGCATGTCTCCGTGCGGAGGCCCGCTCCTTGTTTGTTGTACTGTTTGATGTAGGTCTTCTTGTGCCATGCCTTCAGACAATAATCTTCCTGGGTGGTGCGATAGACGCGACCACCAGTGCGGCGGGCCTGCACTTGGCGTTGGAAGAGACGGCTGATGACATGCGGTTGGCCAACGACTCGGCCCCGGTCCAGCAACTGACCGAACAAGGCGTTGAGCCGGGTGGCCGTGGCGAAGATCAAGTTATGACAGCGTTCAACTTGGTCCAGATACCACTGGTAGGTGAACCCTTCACGGCGCGCCGCCGGGGTCAGCAAGGGAATACAACGATAGACCCAGCGATTGCAAAAAGCAGCGATGGTTTGAGGTGTGAGCGCCTCACAGGCGCGATGGAAGACGTTCGGTTTGTCCACGGCCACGAACAGGTTATCGCGCATCTCGAAACCGACCTGGCGATTGCGCAGTTGCTGGGCCACGAAATGGTGGCCATTGAGGCAGACGGTGACACCAAAGGGCGCGTAGCTGCTGATGCGGATGGAATTGCCGACGCCGAACTGGCGATCCTTGATGAAGAAGTAGTAGTGATTGACGCGGCGGCGGCCACGGGCGATCTTGCGTGTTCTGTCCTCTCCGTGCTTGGGGACGTAGGAAACGAACGATGAAACTTCCTCCTGAACTTTGATGATGCAGTAAATGGCTTCATCGCGGTCAGCCACGCGGTCCAGGAACCGAGCAGCTTGATCAACGTGCCCCTCACCGGGCTTGGCCGCGAGCAGCGGGATGCCGTTCGTTTGGGCCAACGCCTCGACGGACTGCACGAACTCAGTGGTGAGCTCTTGGAGGTCGCGGGGCTCGATCCAGTCGACACCGCGGAAGCGCTGAAAGAAGGCACCGAGCATTCCCACATTTTGCAGTTTCATGATGTGGCCGCGGACGCGCATGCGGTCGATGAGGGAATACTCCAGGGTGATGTCCTCGGCAAACCGCTCGGCTAAACTGGTCATGGGAGGCTCTCCTCGATACACGTGATGGGACCGAGTCCCGCAAGGAGAGTTATACTCTCCTGCCGATGAGAGAGCCTCCCTCATTCCTTTCCCGGTTGAAGGTTCACTTCACTAGGCAGACCAGGACCATCGCCGAGCTGTCAGGAAGGTATCAGGTCCACTCCGTCCAGATCAGTCACTGGAAGAAGCAACTCCTGGACGGCATCGAATCCTTGTTCCGCGACGGACGCCGCCGCGACCACGACGAGAGCCAGGCGATCCAGGCCGAACTCTACGAGCAGATCGGCCGGCTCAAGATGGAGGTCGAGTGGTTGAAAAAAAAGCTGCCCGCTTCGGCTGACCTCAAGCGACCCCTGATTGATGCAGAAAACACTCATTTGAGCATCCGTCGACAATGCGAACTCCTGGATCTCAACCGTTCGAGCTACTATCTGCAACCGGCCATCGAATCGGAGGAGAACCTGCGCTTGATGCGTCTGATCGACCAGCAGTTTCTTTTGACGCCATTCTACGGCAGCCGACGGATGACAGCGTGTTTGGAGCGATCCGGGGAGACGGTCAATCGCAAGCGGGTCCAGCGGCTCATGGCGAAAATGGGCCTGGAAGCGTTGTTTCCCAGACCGCGGACTACGACCGCAACGCCCGACGCGCGGGTCTATCCCTACTTGCTTCGCGATCGGGAACTGACCCACGCCGACGAGGTCTGGAGTTCGGACATCACCTACGTTCCGATGAGGCGCGGGTTCACGTATCTGACCGCGGTGATCGACTGGTACAGTCGGTACGTGCTCTCGTGGAGGCTTTCCAACACCTTGGAGGGGCGATTCTGCCTGGAGGCGTTGGACGAGGCGTTGTCGAGGGCTCGGCCGGAGATCTTCAACACCGACCAAGGCTCGCAGTTCACATCGCGAGAGTACACCGGCCGCCTGGAGGAGGCTGGGATCGCGGTGAGTCGGGATGGTCGGGGGCGGGCATTGGACAACGTGTTCGTGGAGCGGTTGTGGAGGAGCGTACAATACTAAGATATCTACATCAAAGAGTATGATCGTGTACCGGACGTGGAATCAGGCCTGACGGCCTACTTCCAGTTCTACGACGAGGAGCGTCCCCATCAGTCTCTCGATTATCAGACCCCTGGAGAAGTGTATCGGGGCGAGGTTCCCGGCGGCTGAATGCGGGAAAGCCTTAACAAATGCACGTGGCCCGAGTGGTCCAACTTTTGGGGTCCACTATAGGTGTACTCGAACTCCTGCTGTTCGATCGAGCCCGGGATCGATCGACGGATCGGGTCGCGTTCTAGGACTTGATGGTTGGGGATCTCATCGACACAGACCACTCAATAAGCCCGCTCGGCCAGGCGGTCGGCGTTGGCGTAGCACCAGAGCACCTTTTCGGCCCGTTGCTTGAGCTGTGCATCCAGGTGAGCCGTCCTCCAGTAACGGGTCCGGTGCGGTTGCAAATCAACGCCGTGCGAAATTCGGCGTACGGTCCGCTCGCTGATGGTCGGGACGATGCCGTCAGCGACCGCCTGCCGGGCCAGATCTTTGCTGGTCCAATGGGTAATATGCAGGCCCTCGGCCACGGGCTCCAGGCAGGCCAGCTCGATGATCTGGGCGCGTTGCAGAGGGGGAAATCACGATCGGGCGTCCCGATCGCTTGGCCGATTCGAGAATGCCGGATAACCCCAGGCGTTCATAGCGACGGCAGATGCGACGGACGGTCGATTCATCACACTAGGCCCAAACCAAGCGTGATTTTAGTTTGCCCCAGCTTTTTGTTCAGAAAGAACTCGAAAACCTCCCGTGTTTTTGGAATAATGTAGGTGAGAACACGTCCTCACTATTCCAAGACAAGGAGGCTTTCGAGTGAGTGCTACTCTCCGAAAAAAGCGCGAGGCTCGCAATAAGAGAATCTTCCAGGAACGGCGACGACGAATTAAGAAGCGACTCGCCAATGTGCCTGGACCCGAGCGGCTTGTACCGATGATGACCGCGACCAATATCCAATACGAACTGGCCGATCGCGTGCAGGGGCTCAGCGCCGGCGGCATCGGCGCCATCCTTCTCTTGGCTCAAAAGATCGACCTGATCAACGAGATTGACCGCAACCTCCATCTGCTCAAGGTGCATCTTCCCTACCACGAATCCGACCACGTTCTGAACGTTGCCTTCAATTCCTGCGCCGGCGGCCACCGCATCGAGCACATCGAGCTGCGACGCAACGACGAAGTCTATCTCAACGCCTTGGGAGCCGAGCGCATCCCCGACCCCACCACTGCCGGGGACTTCTGCCGCCGCTTCCGTGAGTCCGATGTCATGACCTTGATGGACGCCATTAATCAAGCCCGCCTGCGAGTCTGGGCCCAGCAGCCACCTGCGTTCTTCGAGGAAGCGACCCTGGATGCCGATGGCACCATCGTGCCGACCGATGCCGAGTGTAAGCAAGGGGCAGACTTTGCCTACGACGGTCAGTACGGTTACCATCCGCTCTTGATCTCGCTGGCCAATACCGCCGAACCACTGTTCCTGTTCAATCGCAGTGGCAACCGCCCCTCGCAGGAACGGGCCGACGTGTTTTTGGACAAGGCTGTCACGCTTTGCCTTCAGGCTGGCTTCCGCAAGATCCTGCTGCGGGGAGACACCAAATTCGCTCAGACCAAGCATCTGGATCGCTGGGACGCCACGGGCAATATCCGCTTCATCTTCGGGTTCGAGGCCCGCGACTCCCTCAAGGCCAGAGCCGACGAGCTCCCAGCCGACGCGTACAGCTTTCTGGAACGATCGCCACGGTACCAGATCAAGACTGCTCCCCGCGAAAGGCCCGAGCGGGTCAAACCGGAGATTGTCCGGGAGCGAGGCTACGAGACGATTCACCTGCTCGAGGAGATGGTTGCAGAGTTCGACTACCAGCCGGTCGCCTGCAAGAACAGCTATCGCATGATCGTCGTCCGCAAGCGGGTGGGAGTCGACGAGGGACAGATGCGGCTGTTCGAGGAATACCGCTACTTCTTTTACATTACCAATGACCGCAAGATGACGGCCGAAGAGGTTGTGTTCTCGGCCAACGATCGCTGCGACCAGGAAAACTTGATCGCCCAGCTCAAGAATGGGGTGCATGCGTTGACGGCGCCGGTGGACAACCTGGTGAGCAACTGGGCGTACATGGTGATGGGGTCGTTGGCGTGGAGCCTGAAGGCCTGGAGCGCCCTGCTGGTGCCGGTATCGCCTCGGCACCAGGCGAAACACGAGACGGAGAAACGAACGTTGTTGAGGATGGAGTTCGCGACCTTCTGCGCGGCTTTCATCCAAATGCCGTGTCAGATCGTACGGAGCGGACGACGGTTGATTTACCGATTGCTGTCGTGGAACCCGTGGCAAGGGGTGTTCCTCCGGCTGGTGGAGCGGCTGCACAGTTGCTGGTTGTGCTGAGGCGATTGAGGTTTGAAGTCGGGGTCCGGATGCCCCGATCCGTTTGGGCCGCCGAGTAGAGAAAGGGGAGGGACACATGAGGTAGACAAGCTGCGGGTGAGAAACGGGAGCCACGCCTCCCGAATGTAGAAGGTACGTCTCTTACTAAAGAATATAATAGAATGATTTGTAATATTGTTGATTAATATATTACGCTTGTTTTGGGACTAGGTCAGAAAGGCCAGTATTTGCATCTGGGCTCCATCCGCGATCCCCAAGAGGATACAGGCCCGCCGGACTTGATACCAAGGCCGGGTCTGACTGCGCAATTTGTTGAAGGGCCGATAAGTCGTCGGAAGCGATTTCGATCGGACGCGGTTTTCGGCCACGCATGGGGCAAGCTCCTCGCTGAAAAGAGGCACACCTTTCAGCATAGCAGCCGCCTTGAATTTCGGGCATTATTTATGGCCGGAGACACTAGGTTGACGGAGAAGCAGCGGCTGGTGCCGCAAGTGGAGCCGTGGAAGGGGCACAGGCCACGTTGTTGGGCGCCGTAGCTCCTGCGAAACCGGGAGCCGAGCAGTCGGAGGACGGCTGCCATCGTGACCACGGCACGCAGGGCGGCGAAGTCGATGACAGAGTGTGAAGCCGATGCACTCGGCGCTGGGTCGCGGCCAGCTTGGCGTTGTTGTTGGCGGCGCTGGCGTGCCTCGGCCAGTTTGGGGTCACGAGCGGCGAAGATCTAAGTTTCGCGCCCGGCGAGCTTGTCCTGGGGCGTGACGTATCTGATGCCACTATGGGCAAAACCGCGGATCCCCTCCTTCTCAGGGTCGGTCAGCCGATAGCCCATGTTTGGGGTGACGCATCGTAAACCCTTACGGCGCAAGGCCTGAATTTTGGATTAGTCACTACATGAGGGTGTCCGCGACCTCTGCGGGCGGCGTCGGCGGCCGGAGATCGACGATGTTGAGGGCCTTGAGCACGCGCCGGGCGTCGGGCGATCCGCCGGCGACCCCACTCCGTTTGGCCTCACCCTCCACTCGAAACGTGACATGGCGCACCGTGGACAGGGCTTCCATCGCTCGCGTCGCAGAGAAGTCGATCCTGGCTTCTTGCAGGCGCCGGTCCAGCAGTCGTTGAACCAAGAGTGCCAATACAGCTACGAAAATATGTGCGCGTACTCGCGGCTCAACCTGATGATGAATCGGCCGCATCGCCAGGACATCCTTGAGATGGCGAAATCCCCGCTCGACGTCGGCCAAGTCCTTGTAGATCGCGACCGCTTCCAGCACGCTCAGCGATTCTTCAGTGGTCGCGATCACGTATTTCCCCTCGATTCGTTGCTCGTGTTCCAATGACCTGCACTCGCTGAACTCAAATCCGCCGTTGGCGTTCAGCTCGTAAGCGTAATAGCGTTGCCCATGGTTCTTGTTGAGAACCCGTTCGGCGGCCTTGACGATCTTGTCGCGGTTCTTGACACGCCCTGAACTGACCCGTGCCTTGAGCTTCTCCAGCTTTTGGCGGGTGCGACCCATCGAGCGCTGGCACATGGCTTGTTCGTGCTGGCACCGTTCATCCGAGTCGACAATGATCACGCGCATCCCGGAATCGCCCGAAGCGACCTCTTGAGCCCGCGTGCGTGGTGGATCAGTCTTCCGCTCCTGAGCGTTGATCCCGATGGGACAATTCGTCCACTTGGTCTCGTCGATGAGGTCGAGCCATCCCTTCAGCTCGCTGTTGCGCCGTCGATTCAGTCCGACCACAAACCCTGATGTGCACGTTTGAGCGACTCAAGATTCTCCGCCGTCACCATACCGCGGCCCCCTACAAACACGACGCGGCCGAAGCCAAATCGCTTCTGCAAGTCGCCAACAACCTCTTGAACCGTGTCGTGGTCGATGCGGTTTCCGGGCCAAACGTGATGGGCAATCGGCCAGCCCGCAACCATCGCTACACCAACCACGACCTGAACGTTGTGCGGCTTGCCGTCACGACTGTATCCGTGTTTGGCGAAGCCTTCGGGGCCAGTGCCCTCAAAGTACGTGCTGGTGATGTCGTAAAGGACCAGGTCGGGCTTGAAGCTGAAGAGGTCGCGGAGGCGGTGGTACAGCGCCTCTTCGATCCGCTCCTTTGCCTTGTACAGTTGATCGAGCGAGCGATACCAGGCGTCGAGCTGGCTGGGATGCACCCGCACGCGATTGCGTTGGTGCCAGTTCGGTATGAAGCGGCGCCCTGTGCGATCGCAGACGAAGTCAGTCTCCAGCCAACCGGCAAGCCCATGTTCGCTGGTGGGGCGGATCAGCCGATTGGCGACGAGCACGAACACTCGGTCGGTGAACGATACAACCTTGGCTCGCCCCAGACATCAGTTGAGGATGTCCCAGAGGCCAAGTTGATCGAAGAGGGCTCGGATAGCGAGTACAGGCCCCCACGTGGAGGCATCGATTACCTTGAGCTCCGTCGAGGCGCTTTCATCAAGCTCGGAATCGCCACGGAGCAGGCGCTGGAGCCTAGTGAAGTGAACCTTCAACCGGGAAAGGAATGAGGGAGGCTCTCTCATCGGCAGGAGAGTATAACTCTCCTTGCGGGACTCGGTCCTGAGAGTGAGCACGATAATCGAGGACACTCTGATCAAGATAATCGATGGTTCATCGCTCGCCGGATGATCGGCCGGAGTACCGGTGGCCTCTTCTCTGATCGGTCGTTTGACGGGGTGGTGCGGAGACAATGCCGCGTAGCGGTTTCTCACCAGCGCCGGATCCAGGGCACTTCACGACCGAGCCTCTGGCAGAGGTCGATGGCCGCGTGATGTAGGGGCAGCTTGGTAGCAACGGCCCAGAGATCGAGCTGGTTGCCATGGCTGTGGCAGCCATGGCAGTAGTAACGACCGGTGGCCAGGTTTACTGAAAAGCAGCGACTGCGCCGGGACGCGGACTCGTGCAACGGGCAGACGCCGTAGCACTGCGCACCGCATCGAGCCGAGGGCTGGAACCCGAGGAGCGTCAGGACCTGCTCCATCGTGATTTCGGCGCGCAGCACGTTGAAGTCTACGCCGGGCACGGGTGATCCTGTCTCGGTGGAAGTGACGCGCTCCATTGGAATCGTTCCGTTCCCTCTCAACTCTCTATGGGGAACGGGAACGGCCCATCCAATCGATCAATCCCGGCGCTGCCAACCTGCGGGCGTGCGGCACAGCCGGCCAGCTTGCTCCAGCGACTCAAGCACCTCGCCCAGGCGCTCATTCTTGACCCCGAGGGTATCCCGGATCCTGGCTCGCGTCGCGGTCGCGCCCTGACCCAGAAGGTCCAGCATGCGCTCCTCGAGGCTGGGCTGCTTGCCGTCCGTGGCAACCTTGGTCGAACCATCCCGCAGCTCCCCGATGACTTCCAGGTGGGTCGTCTCGGCGTCAGTCGTAACCAGTTGCAGACAGACCGGCGCTGACGCTGGCGCGGCGCGGTGCTCGCTGGAGAGCACCAGTTGTTCCCTGGCTCGCCGGAGGTAGAGGTTCGAGTCGCCGAAGGCATGGATGTCGCCGGAGCCGCGCAACCCCTGGCCGGCGGCCACTCCTCCGACGGCATTCTTGCGCGTGTGATGCACCAAGAGGACCGAGAGATCGAGGTCCCTTTGCAACGACCGGAAGTACGCCAACAACTCGGCCACTTCGCCTGCGTTGTTCTCATCGATGCCGTGCAGCCGCACCAAGGGATCCAACAGCAGGAGCCGGGGCCGGAGCCGCCTGGCGGTCTCCTTGAGCCTGGTGCGGTCGGCACTCCGGTCAAGCCGGAGCAGAGGCGCCGTGATCACGTGGATGCACACCTGGCTCAGTTCCAAACCGCGATGCCGGGCCATCCCCTCGACGCGCTCGCGCACGACCGGCAGTGCGTCTTCAGCCAGGTAAGCCAGGACCGGCCCCGGGTCCGGCGCGGCATACCTTCCCAGGCATGCCGTGCCGGTGGCAACGCTCAAGGCAATGTCCAGCCCCAGCCAGGTCTTGGCGCACTTGGGAGCGCCGCCGATCACGCCAACCGAGCTTGCTCCCCAGAGCTGCTCGACAAGCCAGCGATGGCCGCTTTCCCCGCTCTCAATCTCTCCCACACGCACGACCGGAAGGGGTTGATCCGCAGTCGCGGGCATCTTCACACCTTCACTTTCTTCCGAAGTGCAGGGCGTGAATGCCGCGGCTCGAAGACCTCGAAATAGGACTTCTCGTCAAGCTGCGCGACCTCATGCGCCATGCCATGGGCCAAGAGCTCGGCCCCCATGATCATGAGCACGCGGTAGTTGCCCGCGCTGTGATCGACCAACGTATCCATCAGCTCGGCCGTCATGAGCGTCGGGCTGCCGGCCTTCTGGAGCGCGTGGCGGAGCAAATCCAATAATTCATCGCGCGAGGCGGGCTCGGTCGCCAGTCGCGTCCGGATCCGACTTCCCAGCGGAACGAGCTGCTCGGAGCGCAACAGTTCCAACAGCCTGCCGTCTCCCGAGAGGACCACCGTCAACAGCGATGTCGCGTCGAAGTCGGCACTGGCGAGAATCCTCAGCTCGGCCAGGACCTCGCTGGGCATCTCCTGGGCCTCGTCGATCAAGAGCACCGGCCTGATTCGGGACGAGGTCACATGGGTCTTCCAGCGCTCGCGGAGCGCTTTGAATCCCCCCCAGCGATTGGACGGAGTGAGCTTCACCGCGAAGATATCGCCCAGCTCGCGGTAGAAGTCGGAGCTTTTCGACTGGGGCCTCTCGATCACTCCCACTGTGACGTCCCGCGCCGTGGACAGCCGCCCGGCAACAATGCGCAGCGCCACCGACTTGCCGGTGCCCGGCTCGCCCGAAATCAAAGCAAAGCCCCCTTCCTGCACCAACTGTTCGACGCGCCAGGCGAAATTGTCGATCTTGGGAGTCACCAGCAGCCCGTCGCTGGGGAGCTCCGGTGAAAACGGGTTCCATTTCAGCCCGTAGACTGAGAGGAGTTTCTTGCTATTCATGATGCGTCTTCTCCGTTCTCGGGAGGTGATGGCTTGGGGAGGTACGCCGGCGGCAGCCCCGTGGCGGAATACTCCTGGAGGATACGCTTCAAGAGCGGTGGCAACGGGCTGCCTTGACGTGGGTTGTCGGCTGGGGGCATTTCGGTCGCCTCAGGCTCGACACAGGCGCGGCGGCCCTCGGCGTTGGCGGCTTTGTTGATGGGATAGATCGGAGCCAGAATGGTTCCGTTGCGCTGGTCAACCAGATCGACCCGGCCGAGGTTCCAGCGGGCATACCGCACGGCGACCTCGCGCAGGTGGCGGTACCTGCCCGGAATCTCGAAGCGCACCCCCTCGACCGAGATCGTTCCGTCGCTCTGCCGCTGAATTCTCCTGGTTTCTAGTCGAAACGCATCGCGGAGCGACTCGCTCTTTGGGCTATCGCGCAGCACCTCCGGCGCGTGGCGGAAACGGTCGACCGGCGAGCTGGAGGTCTCGCGGTGCACCGCCTTGTTGTACTCGATTTCCGCCCAGGCCTGAGTCGCCACGTTGAGGAATTCGAGCGTCAGCGACGGGACGCCGTCGAGCATATTCAACAGCCGTCCTTCGAGTGTACCCCAGAACGCCTCTTGCTTGCCGTTCTGATAAGGGCTGTAAGGAAGCGTCCGCTCGTGGACGATTCCCAGGCGCAACAGCCCCTCGGTGAACTCGTCTGCGACCATTGCCGGACCGTTGTCAGTCAAGAGAGCACGCGGCAAACCGCGTTTCTGGATCGCCTGGGACAGCCCGTGGACGAGGTCTTCGGCGGTCTCGGAGAGGTACCACTGGATGTGGCAGCAGAGACGCGAATGATCGTCGAGGATCCCCAGGGCGATCGGGCAAAGCCAGCGACCGCCAGGAGTGAGGACCTTGAGCGAGCCGTGGTGAAAATCCAGGTGCCACAGCGAGCCGACGTAGGCGGTTTCGTAGCTGCGGATCTCGAGCGTCTGACGCCTCTGTTCGGCACGGACAGCGCCTGCGCGAGTGTTGGTCGGGAGCTTCGGCTTGCGCACCCAGCCATGGGCCAGCATGTACCGCCTTACGGTGGAATAACAGCGCAGCGGCCCCAGTGCGAGTTCGGCCTGTACCAAGGCGGCCAGATTGTCGTAGTGAAGTTGGTAACTCCAGTGCGGGTGGTTGCGATATTGGGCATGGAGCCGCTCCGCCAGTGCCGGCGGAAGGGAGACCTTGCCGCAATCCTTGCGCACGGCGCGGCGCAACGCACGGAGAGGATTATCGCGCCGCGCCGCGTAATACCAGCGTTCGATGGTGGACGCGGCAAACTGGACATCGCAATCGGTCACGGGATGGCGCCAGGTCTTCTCTGCGAGCGCGCGGATGGCCGTTTTGAGCTGTCCGCGCAGGGGGAGAGCTGAAGAGCGAGCCGACGATGGAAAATCGGAACCGCGCCCAGTCGCCGTTGGTCGGATTTTTGGGTGTTTGGGTCATCACGTCTCCTCACGAAACGGGTGAAGGGTCCGCGATAACCTCTATAGCTCAGCCGGCGGAGGTGCCTGGAAAGCATCCTCTGCGTGCCGGACGCGACCAGCAGGAAAGCTAGCTCGGCGGGCCTGTGGCGGTCGTGATCGGAGAGAGAAAGCGCAGCAGCCGCCCCCAGCCGTCGCAGTCATCGCAGTGGTCGCAGCGGAGGAGGAAGGCGTTCAGCAGTGACAGTGGCAGGGTCGCGACATCGGCGAGCAGTTTCACGCGAGCTCCTGCAACCTTCCAGAAGTGGCTCTGGGGAAAGTGGTCGCGCCAGAACTCCTCCCAGCGGACAATGGTCCGGCGATCGACGTCGAAGAGTGTGGAGAGCTGACGGACCCGCTGCGGCGTTGGACCGTGCCGCATCGCACTAATCAAAACGATGAACGCGCCCAGGTAGATCTTTCGGCCGAGGAACCGCACGGATGGCGGTGTGGCTCGTTTTCTGCACTGGTCTCGATTGCAGCAGAAGCTGAATCTGGTCTTGTAGGTGCCCAGCGGCGGGTCGGGGCCGCCGCGCGGCTGGCGGGGGTAGTCAGCACGGTGCAAACGTCCACCGCACCGACACCCCTGGCGGCGGGTGATCTCGGCAAGATCCTGGTCGATCGTGAAAAGAAACGCCCAGAACGTAGCGTTGAAAGGCGATGCGTGATACATCTGAAGTACTCCGGGTTGGTTGGTATCCTTCCGGAGTACACCCCTCGCCGAACTCGATCAAGTGATCAGGTTCCGCGAGGGGATTTTTCTTGCCAGCCTCAGATAACTTGCTTAGGAATCGCGAATTTCACATCGATTATCTTGGCCACGCACACCTCCCTCATCCCGTCCGAGTGTTCCTCCACACCCCGCCTACCGATCTCCGCAAAGGCTTCGATGCGCTCTCCGGCCTGGTGACCAACGCCTTCGCTCAGGATCCCACGTCTGGTCACCTGTTCTTGTTCGTCAATCGACGCCGCGACCGCATCAAGATTCTCTACTGGGATCGTGACGGCCTGGCGATCTGGTACAAACGACTCGAAACGCCAGGCACATTCCAGCTTCCTGTTGTCACCCGCGACGCTGTGTCGGTCGAAATGAGTCCTACCCAATTGACACTGATCCTCTCCGGCATCGACTTGGGTTCCGCTCGGCAACGCAAGCGGTACCAGCGTCCCACACCAAATGCCGAAAAATCGATCAGTGCCCCCTTGTAGCAGCGTATGATCGCGCTATAATTCAGGCCATGATTACTCCAGAGTCATGGCCGACTAACCCTGGCGATCGCCAGACCAAGGGACGCCCGTTTGATCTCCATGCGGAGGAGCTTCCTCGCCTCTTGCCGCTGCCGGCGCAACCGTACGACACCTCGGAGGTCTTCCATCGAAATGTCGACGCCGAAGGGTTCGTCGTTTGTCGTCAGAATTTCTATGCGGTGCCCTGGCGGCTGATCGGTCAAGCCGTGGTGGTGCGAGTCACCCAGGACCAACTGACGATCTATGATCAGTCCTTTGTTGCCGTGGCCAGCCATCAACCCTTTCCCAAGACAGTCACTGGTGGCCGCAGTCTCTGCCCGGATCATGAACCACCCCGCGATTCACGAGAGCGACAAGAAAAACTCCAAGAACGGTTTGCCGAATTTGGCCCAGCAGGTACGCAATTCCTGACAGGCCTGCTGGCTCGCAGCCGTTACGGCAAGAACCAAGCTGAGCAAGTGTTATCGCTGGTGGCAGCCTATCCACGCCAGGATGTTTCCGCGGCATTCGAGCGAGCCGTCCGGTATGGAGCATTCTCTCGGTCTGCCATGCAACGCATTCTCGCCGTACAAAGTCGGCCAAAACTGCCACTCGACGCTCTGGCCGATGACCATCGAAGTTATCTGGAGGCGCTCCTCGAGCGGGAACCGACACCACCGCGACCGACGTCCGATTATCAAGCCTTGTTGGACCAGGGATCCCACGATGCCGAACCAAGTCAGTCTCCTGAACCACCCGACACCGAAGAAGGCGGGGCGCACGAACAAGGGAGCGATTCCGCACCGCCTGTATGAGGATATTACCACTGCGTTCCAGACACTGGGCATTGTACTGGCTCCCGGTGCGCTGGATGCAGCGTTGTCCGCGGCCGAGAAGGAATTGTTGGGCCATCTCGAGTTCTTGCACCGCCTGCTGGCGGGCCCTGTAGAGGCCCGAAGAGATCGCTCGCTCAAACGCCGGCTGGACAAGGCCCAATTCCGCGAGCTGACCACGCTTGAGGGCTTTGACTGGCAATTCAACGCCAAAGGGTTGGATCGACGTGCCATTGAGCAGTTGGCCACGTGCGACTTCGTGCGCCGAAGTCAGAACGTGATACTGGTGGGTCAGACGGGCTTGGGCAAATCTCGGATTCTCCAGGCTCAGACCTCCTGATCTGCGAACAGAGTAGCTTGTGGGGCGTGGAGCTTATGTGCTAGCAGGGATGAGGTTTGTGGGATCCTTGTTTGAGCAGACAAGGATGAGGTGGCGGGAAATAGAAATGGTACCTTCCGTGATTGCTGAGATCACCTGGCACTCACCAGGAGGAAGGTACCATTCCCCAAGCATTATTGCCGCTTATCCCTGACGGTGCCACGCGCATCAACGACTCAATCAGTGTCGTGCGCGAAAATGGCCAGTGGACATACTTCTGCGGCGTGTATCCGGTATTTCAACACGCCGAAAACGACCGCCGTGCTTTCCGGATGTTTACCGCCCAACTGATCTGCCAAGGCGCCTGCCGTCAGGTGGACATTGTGCGGGCCTTTGGCGTGTCGAAGAACAGCGTCATTCGTGGCGTTGACGCCTACCACGCCGGCGGGGTGGGAGCGTTCTACGCGCCGCGCGCAAGTCGCGGGGCCTCGGTGTTGACGCCCGAGGTCACGGCCCAGGCACAACAGCTACTGGAAGCGGGTTTGAGCCCAAGAGAGGTCGCCGATCACCTAGGCCTCAAGTGCGACACACTCCGCAAGGCGATCCAGCAGGGCCGGCTGACCAAGCTCGCTTTACCTCAGTTCGGAGAGACGACACCCGAAAATCCACCGGCTCCGCAGCTGCCAGCCCCCACCGACAAGTCCACACGCGCCGCCCTTGACGCCACGGCGGAAATGGGCACGGCCTGCACCAGGCCCGACGAACGCGTCTTGGCAGCATTCGGTTTCTTGAATGGGGCGTCGACCCGCTTTGAAGCCTGCCGTGACGTCTCCTTCGGTGGCGTGCTATGCGCTCTACCGGCTCTGGCGGAGAACGGCCTCTTTCGACACATCGACGCTTGCCTGCGACAATTGCGCGGTTATTACAGCACTCTGCACGTAATCGTCCTGTTGGCCCACATGGCGCTGTGTCGGATCAAGGCCGTCGAGCAGTTGCAGTACCAGCCCCCAGGCGAGCTCGGCAAGTTGTTGGGGCTGGACCGCGTCCCCGAGGTACGTTGTCTGCGGTATAAGCTGGCCGCCCTGAGCAGCGACGACGGCCCGGAAAAATGGGCTGGGCTGCTATCGCGAGATTGGCTGGAGGCCGCGCCGGAACTGGCTGGCGCGCTCTACGTCGACGGTCACGTTCGCCTCTATCACGGCGGCCTGACCGCGCTGCCCAAACGCTATATCGCCCGGCAGCGGTTGTGCCTGCGAGGGACCACCGACTACTGGGTCAATGACATCCTGGGCCAGCCGTTCTTCGCCGTCGAACGGCCGATCGACCACGGGCTTCTCGAAGCACTCAGGAGCGACATCGTGCCGCGTCTTCTTCAGGAGGTCCCCGGCCAGCCCAGTGCAGCCGAGCTCGAGACAGACCGCTATCGCGCTCGTTTCGTGATCCTCTTCGACCGCGAGGGGTACAGCCCGGAGTACTTCAAGGAGATGTGGCGAACGCACCGCATTGCCTGCATCACCTACCACAAATACCCCAAGGACGATTGGCCGACCACCGAGTTCGAGGAGATCGAAACGACGCTGCCGAGCGGGGAGCAGGTCTCACTGAAACTGGCCGAGCGAGGGACGTGGATCGGCGACAAGAGGAGCGGGCTCTGGGTGCGGGAGACCCGCAAGCTGACCACCAGCGGGCACCAGGTAAGCCTGATCAGCACGGCTTACAGCGAGTCGGCGCGGGAGGATTCTGTCCGGTTGTTCAGTCGATGGTCCCAGGAAAACTTCTTCCATTACATGATGCAACACTTTGCCATTGATCTGCTTAACGAGTACGGAACGGAGGAGATTCTTGAGACCAAGCGGCCGGTCGTTAACCCGCGGTGGAGGGAGCTGGACCGCCGGAAGCGCTCGGTCAAGTCAAAGCTAAACCATCGTCAAGCTCGCTTTGCGGCCCTGACGTTGCACCCGGAATCCGACGAATCCGCACAGGCGAAGTGGGAAAAGCGGAAAGCCGAATTGCTTGAGGAGATCGAGCAGCTCGAACACGAACTGACGGGCATCGACAGCCAGTTGAAGGCGACGCCCAGCCACTTGGATTGGGACAAGCTGCCCGAGAACGAAAAGTTCCAGCGCCTGGCACCCAGCCGCAAGCAACTGGTCGATACGGTGAAAATGATCGCCTATCGCGCCGAGACGGCGCTGGCATCAATCATGCGCGAGGAGCTCGCCCGGACTGACGACGCTCGCAGCCTGCTGCGTGATCTGTTTTGCTCAGAGGCCGACCTCACCCCTGATCTCGCCCAAGGGGTGCTGAAGGTGCAAGTCCACCCGATGTCGAACCCCCGGGCCAACCGTGCGATCACTCATCTGCTGGAACATCTGAATGCGGCCGAGTTCAAATATCCGGGCACCAACTTGCAACTGGCCTACTCGATCGCCGGCTTGGTACAAACCCCGGAACTGGCTCTAAATCAAATTCCCGCAGATCAGGAGGTCTGAGGCTGTTGGCCGGGCTGCATGCATTCTGGGGTACCGTGTTCGCTATGCGACCAGCACCGAGCTGCTCCAGAGGTTTACCGAGGCCTTGGCTGACGGGAGCTTTAACCGGATGCTCAAGGAATACGCTCGGTTCGATCTCTTGTTGATCGATGAATTCGGCTTCGACCTGCTCGAGCGTGAGGCTCAATCTCAAGCGAGCACGTTCTACTAGCGGTTGCTTGACGCTCGCACCGGGCGGCATTCAACGGCCCTGGCAACCAATATCGACTTCGCGGCTTGGGCTGATTACCTCGGCGATCCGCCGGTGGCGACGGCGTTTCTCGACCGACTGGTGGACGGTGCAGTGATTCTGAGACTCACGGGCCGTTCTTATCGCGCTAACCGTGCCAACTCCGCGTCAGTGACAGATCGTCCAGAAGCTTGATCACGCTGGTACCTTCCTCATCACCTGACACTCTGCTCCATCATTTCCCAAACCGCACGGATCCACTTTCGCGACGCACAGATATCTCTATCCCAAACGGTTCGACCGACAACCGCTCAGTCGGTACCAGCGTGGCTGAAAAAGTGGTACCGTTTCTGGCTGAAGACGACAACACTCCCCGGAGGTGATGATGACGACACTGGAATCTCTCCAGCTCCTTGATGTAATGCGCGGCATCTTTCGTCTCAATGCATCTCGCTTCCATCCGGCCGCTGTGAACGACCAGGAAGTTCAATATGTTGACCGTCCCATGGCGGGTGTACTCGAACTCCTGCTGTTCGATCGAGCCCGGGATCGATCGACGGATCGGGTCGCGTTCTAGGACTTGATGGTTGGGGATCTCATCGACACAGACCACTCAATAAGCCCGCTCGGCCAGGCGGTCGGCGTTGGCGTAGCACCAGAGCACCTTTTCGGCCCGTTGCTTGAGCTGTGCATCCAGGTGAGCCGTCCTCCAGTAACGGGTCCGGTGCGGTTGCAAATCAACGCCGTGCGAAATTCGGCGTACGGTCCGCTCGCTGATGGTCGGGACGATGCCGTCAGCGACCGCCTGCCGGGCCAGATCTTTGCTGGTCCAATGGGTAATATGCAGGCCCTCGGCCACGGGCTCCAGGCAGGCCAGCTCGATGATCTGGGCGCGTTGCAGAGGGGGAAATCACGATCGGGCGTCCCGATCGCTTGGCCGATTCGAGAATGCCGGATAACCCCAGGCGTTCATAGCGACGGCAGGTGCGACGGACGGTCGATTCATCACACTGGGTCAGAAAGGCCAGTATTTGCGTCTGGGCTCCATCCGCGATCCCCAAGAGGATGCGGGCCCGCCGGACTTGATACCAAGGCCGGGTCTGACTGCGCAATTTGTTGAAGGGCCGATAAGTCGTCGGAAGCGATTTCGATCGGACGCGGTTTTCGGCCACGCATGGGGCAAGCTCTTCGCTGAAAAGAGGCACACCTTTCAGCATAGCAGCCGCCTTGAATTTCGGGCATTATTTATGGCCGGAGACACTAGCTTCTTCTCCAAGCGTTCGGGGCTCACCTGCTCAGTCACTACACTCGGTAGTTGCCGCAACACGGCCAGCACTTTTTCGGTCCACTGCAGGGTCGGCGCCAGATTCATAAAGCGCGCCTTCGGCTTGGGAGCCGGGGGAACCAAGAATGCCATTTCGGTCTGTTGAATGGCACAGCGCGTTTGTCCGATTCGTTGCTGCAATTCCTGCCAACGCGCGTTCTTCTCCAGCCGACTCTTCAGCAGGCAAGCTGCTTTGTACTTGGCATCGTAGATCTCCACCGTTTCGGGATGGCGCTGCTGGAAGAAGCTCACGCCGCCTGCGATATCGACCCCATGATCGTCCACGATCGCGCGCGGAATGCCAGTGCGTTGGCTCGCCGCTTCCAACTCTTCGTCGACCTCTTGCCTCGTCCACGACTTACGGGGCACCAAGGCGACCAGGTTCATGTCGGTGTGCTGCAGACATTCGCCCCGTTCAGGCAAATCCCTCAAACGAATCCCCAAAATCACCAGGCACTTCTCCTGGCCGATCCGTACCGAGTGATCGACCACCCATGCCCAGTCGTCGGACTTGGCCAGCGCCATGGTCAGCAAGGCGTGGCCCAACCGCAACGTAAGCGCTCAGCCAAACCATACCCGGCCGCGCGGGCGGCCGTGATGGACCCACCACGGGCGGGGCACGTCACCACGCCGTCCGCCCACTCCCTCTGGTCTTGAAGCCACACCGCGGGCGGCTCGCCCGGCAATCGCCCCGCCGCTAGGCGATCTCCAGCCAGCCGCGCGTACCCGAGCCCAGTGCGGAGCCTCTCGACCGTCAGCCCGACGCCCGCGTCGAGGCCAACGTGCCATCCCCGTGGTGACGGTGGTCCGTGGCAGCCGCGCCAAAATGAGACGTCCCGCGCACTGCAGTGGGTTCGCCCGCCGGCGCGCGTCACGCTTCGATCCCACTGGGGCGCGATCTCCCCACGTGCCTTGTCGGTTCTTCTAGCCTCTCGGTTCTGCTCACCTTCGCTTGGCCGCGCGCTGTGCAGGCTGGCTCAGGGGGCACGGCCTTGCTGGCGATTCCTGGCCTGGCGGTTAGCGCGGCGGCGGCAATGTGACTCCGCCGCGGTCTTAGCCTCGTCTTGACGGTATTTCAGGCGGTGTTCGGGGTGGGCCGCGATCCAGACGTCGGGTAACAGTGACTCCAGGTCCACGTCGTCTGACGAAAGGGAGACCAACAAAGCCCATACATACGCCAACGGCTCGATGCTGTACTGCTTGGCGTTGGCCAGGATGCTAAAGCAAACCGCCGCTGTCTCGCCACCGCGGTCGCTCCTGAGGAAGATCCAGTTCTTGCGCCCGATCGCGCGAATCCTCAGCGCACGCTCCGAAACGTTGTTGTCGATTTCCAGCACGCCGCTCTCGGTAAAGCGGCGCAGCTGCTCCCAGTGATTCAGCGCGTAGCCGATCGCTTTGCCGTACTGGCTCTTGGGCAGGGCAAGATCGAGCTGCTCACGTAGGAACGTTTTCAGGCGATCGAGAATCGGCACGCTGCGTTCTTGCGCACCGCCAGCCGCGCCTCTGAACCTTGCTGCCGGATCTCGTCTTCGATGTCATACAACTGCGCGATCAAGCCGAGCACGTAATGCACTTCGCGCGTTTGATTAAACCGGGCATCGAAGAACTCCCGCCGCACGTGAGCCCAGCACCCCACCGCGACGATGCGGCCACTCGATCCCGAAACTACCGAGTCGTAGGACGCGTAGGCATCCGTCTGCAAATATCCTTGGGACCCCTTGAGCATCTCGGCCGGTCCCTCGCGGCCGCGCGAGTCTCGGTAGTCGTAGACCGTATAGCCATGCGCGCCGGGGGTCATGTAGGCCCAGAAGTAACCGGTACGTGTCGCGTCCAGCGTTCTATCCAGCACCTGCACCGGGGTCTCGTCGGTGTTGATCACATCCGCTTCGAGAATCCGCTTGCGCATCAGCTCAATCAACGGCCGAAGCCGGTCGGCACATTGAGCCATCCAGCCACAGAGCGTGCTGCGCGACAGAACGATCCCGTGGCGGGCCAGCACGTCCTGCTGCCGGCACAACGGCAAGTGCTCGGAGTATTTGTTGACCATGACATATGCCAGGAGTCCCGGCCCAGCCAGGCCCCCTGCGATCGGATTGGCAACCGCGGAGACCCTGGTCACGCCGTCCTTGCAGCAGGAACAGGCATATTTCGGGTAGATGTGTCGCAAGACAAACAGCTTGCCGGGCTGGTATTCGAGCTGTTCGGTTGAGTCCTCCCCGATCCTCACCTTCTCGCGGCCGCAGACACAAATGCGAGCCTCGGGGGCGACATCGTGCGGCGCCTCCTCCCGCGGCAAGTCGTCGCTCAGCTTGCGGCGGCCGTGCCCCATGCGGTGCCCGCGCGGTGGCAATTGCTCAGAAGAAGCGGCAGCAGCAGATTCGTCGGGGGCGACCGCCGGCGCACCGTCATCAAAGAGGTGGAGCTGCCCGGCAGCTTCTGGCAGTCGCTCGCGTCTTGGTCCGAAGAACACGCGCTTGAGCGCTAGGTATTCTACTTTCAAGCACGCGTAGGAGCGCTGAAGCTCATCGTTCGTCGAGCAGGTCTGCTCCAGTTGGTGTTCCAGATCGAGAAGCAAACGCTCCAACTCGCGGATTCGCTCCGGCAGACCGCTAAGCATTTCCTGGCAGGCGGGCAAATCATCCGGGTAGCCGTTCATAGGGTGGGGTAGGTCGAATCAAGCAACTTTGGATCGCGTCCGGGTGAGTCGCAAAAGAGAGGGAAGGGCGTGGCCACGACGGTCTGCTTCAAAGCACGAAGTCAGGTAATCCAAGACGTTGTGGCCCTGTTGCCTACAGGTCGCCACCACTGTCAGCATTCGCTCGACGAATCGGCTCCCATGCACACTGTCGGTCCCGCCGCTGATCCGCCTCCAGATCACCGCATGCCGCAACGCTCGTTCCACAACGTTGTTCGTCGGTGCGATTCCCTGGACCCGCGCGAAGGTCCACAGACCTTCTTCCACCTTGAGAAGCTCGAAGCACGTGGCCGCCGTTTTCGCGCACGGGCACCTCGACCCTTCCAGAAGGGTTTGCTTGACCTCCCGACGCAAGCGGTGCATCCGCTCTTGAAACGCATTCCAAGGCAAAGTTCCGTCGCGCACTCGGTGCCAGTGGCGGAACAGCCGGTTCGACAACGAAAGCAACCGCTGTCCGATGCTCTCGCCTTCACCACCCCGGTCGATCATCGCTTGGAAGTCTCGGCGCAGATGCGCCAGCAGACTTGACGCCCGAATGCCTTGATCCACTCATACGCGCTGAACCGGTCACTGCCGACGACCTGATCGTCTTTGCTCCCCAAGAGAGCCGCCGCGACTTCGCCACTACGACTTTTGGCGATGGTAAAGACCGTGCAAAAGCTGGTCACCGTGGCCCACAGCCAAGCCTTGTGACGATTCTCACGCCACGACGTCTCGTCGATATTAACCACCGAGGACTTATGGACCGAAGTCGCGAGTTCGTTGTAAGGGGCTTCAAGGGCGATGGCCGACTGCCGTTCCAGCTTGGAGACCATCCCGGTGGAGATCGAAAGAGTAAACAGGTCGCTTACCAACTGCTGGATCTGACGCTTGCTGAGGCGATAGGCCCCCGCGAGCACGGCCAGCACCGCCTGAAGGTACGGGCCGAAGCATCCAGTGGGGACGCCCGGTGGCAAGGCAGCGCAGGTCGTCTCGCCGCAGCCAGGGCAGGTCAGACGATGGAGCCGATACTCATCGACAATCGGCTCGATCTTGGGCAGTTCGGCGACTTGATGGATCAAGGGTTCGGGGTCGTCGCCGCAGAGTTCATGACCGCATCGGCGGCAAGCAGTCGGCTTACAGTGGGTCGTCCCGCGAATCTTTTCGGGTGGGACCAAGGCGCGGTGGGCCTTACGATGTCCGGGCTGCCCGCCGCGTTTCTTTCCGCTGGGAGAAGCCGGGGGCTTGCGCTTCATTCCGATCGGATCAGAGGATGGGGGCTTCGACGAGTTGGTGGAGTTGAGCTTCAGCCGATTCTCGAGAATCGTTGACGCGCGCTTCAAGTTTGGCAAGGCGCAGTTCGTAGAACTCGACGAGCGCAAGAATCGCCGCTTGGACCTCGGGCGAAGCCGTCTGCCACAGGGGTTCTGGAATCGGGGGCGTCCATGCCATGCAGGTAGAATAATTGCGTCATTCGCAAACGACAACCCCAGACTGTGAACGCTTACTCATCCGGGATGTGACTGGGTCGCTCAATCATGATTGTATATACGTATTAGATGGAGCGCTGTGACAGCAATTCTGGGGGTTTCTTGGGAGTTCCCAGCGTGGGGATCAGCCGGCGCGGGCATAGCGTCTGCGCCGGCGTGCCGAGGCCAGATCGACTCCGGTCAGCAGCAGCGCCAGGTCAGTCGTGGTCAACTCAATGCCGGCTTCCCCTGAGCTGCGCACGGCGGAGGCATTGGGGTCAAGCTGCTGAAAGGTGCCGGCTTCAAGTCGCTTGTACCAAATGACTGTACTTTCCGCGATTTTGTTCGCTGACCTCGCGAGACGACTCGGGTAGACGAATGCCGGTCCGTCCGGGACGATGGCGGTTACGAGACCTAACCATCAAACCGGACGGAGCCGGCTATGACATCTTCGCACCAGGATGTGCCCGCATGCCAGTGGTTCTCGCGCCTCGCCGCATTCCTCGACCGGAGATCCGTCCCCAGGCTGGCCTGGCTGTTCCTTGGGGCGGTCTTGGCCCGCGGGCGGAGGACTGTCACAAGTTGGATCCGCGCCGCTGGCCTGAGCACCCAATTCCGACCCTGCTACACGACGGTCGCAGCCGCCGGCAAGAAGGCCAAGGACATCGCCGCCCGCCTGGTCTGCGAGGTAGTCAAGCCTTTGGTCGCCGACCTAGCGAGGCTCACCCTGGCAATCGACGACACGCCAACTCCGCGCTACGGGCCGCTCGTCCAGGGAGCCGGCATCCATCACAACCCGACTCCTGGTCCGGCGGGTTCGCCACATGTTTACGGCCACATCTGGGTGGTGCTCGGGCTCCTGGCGGTTCATCCCCTGTGGGGAGTCATCGCGCTGCCGCTTTTGGCTCGGATGTACGTCCGAGCGAAGGACGTATCCGCGATCGACCCGCAGCATCGGCCCGAGTTCCAAACCAAGCTGGAGATGGCTGTCGAGCTGCTACGATGGGCACATTGCTGGCTTAAATACCTGGGCAAGCCGCTGTGGGTCGTGGTCGACGGGGTGTACGCCAAGGCTCCGTTCCTGAAGCCGGCGGTGTCGCTGGGGATGACGGTTGTGAGCTGCCTGCGCAAGGACGCGGCGCTGTGGACGGTGCCGGGGCCCCGCGTGGCCAAGCGGCGGGGCAGGCCGCGGATCTATGGGGAGAACCGCATCGCGCTGGCCAAGCGAGCCGGGCAGCGTCGCGGCTGGACGACCGAGGTCTTCGAGCTCTACGGCAAGCCGGCGAAGAAGCGGTACAAGACGTTCGTGGCCACCTGGCGGCCGGTGGGCGGCCTCATCCGTGTCGTGCTGGTTGACGAGCCCGATGGGTGGGTGGCCTTCTTCTGCACCGACCCGAATGCGACTGTGGCTGAGATCCTGGCGACGGTCGCCGATCGGTTCGCCCTGGAGACCACGTTCCGCGATTGCAAGGAGATCGTCGGAGCCGGCCAGCAGCAGGTGCGGTTCGTGTGGGCAAGCATCGGTGCATTCCACATCTGCCTCTGGACGTTCACGATGACCGAGGCTTGGGCTTGGGCCCGGGACGAAGGCGAATTAGTGGACCGCCAGGCGTCACCCTGGGACGATCCGAATCGCCGCCCGAGCCACGCCGACAAGCGTCGGGCCTGGCGTCGCGAATTGCTGGCTGACGAAATTCACGGGGTTCTCCGACCGGGGGTCACCGAGGAAGAAATTCGAGCCGTCGCCGAGCGGCTACTTGCCCTCGCGGCTTGAGAGTACACTCAATCGCGGAAAGTACAGAAATGACCCAGCCGTCACGTTCCCACAGGAGGATCAGACCTCCTGATCTGCGGGAATTTGATTTGGAGCCAGTTCCGGGGTTTGTACCAAGCCGGCGATCGAGTAGGCCAGTTGCAAGTTGGTGCCCGGATATTTGAACTCGGCCGCATTCAGATGTTCCAGCAGATGAGTGATCGCACGGTTGGCCCGGGGGTTCGACATCGGGTGGACTTGCACCTTCAGCACCCCTTGGGCGAGATCAGGGGTGAGGTCGGCCTCTGAGCAAAACAGATCACGCAGCAGGCTGCGAGCGTCGTCAGTCCGGGCGAGCTCCTCGCGCATGATTGATGCCAGCGCCGTCTCGGCGCGATAGGCGATCATTTTCACCGTATCGACCAGTTGCTTGCGGCTGGGTGCCAGGCGCTGGAACTTTTCGTTCTCGGGCAGCTTGTCCCAATCCAAGTGGCTGGGCGTCGCCTTCAACTGGCTGTCGATGCCCGTCAGTTCGTGTTCGAGCTGCTCGATCTCCTCAAGCAATTCGGCTTTCCGCTTTTCCCACTTCGCCTGTGCGGATTCGTCGGATTCCGGGTGCAACGTCAGGGCCGCAAAGCGAGCTTGACGATGGTTTAGCTTTGACTTGACCGAGCGCTTCCGGCGGTCCAGCTCCCTCCACCGCGGGTTAACGACCGGCCGCTTGGTCTCAAGAATCTCCTCCGTTCCGTACTCGTTAAGCAGATCAATGGCAAAGTGTTGCATCATGTAATGGAAGAAGTTTTCCTGGGACCATCGACTGAACAACCGGACAGAATCCTCCCGCGCCGACTCGCTGTAAGCCGTGCTGATCAGGCTTACCTGGTGCCCGCTGGTGGTCAGCTTGCGGGTCTCCCGCACCCAGAGCCCGCTCCTCTTGTCGCCGATCCACGTCCCTCGCTCGGCCAGTTTCAGTGAGACCTGCTCCCCGCTCGGCAGCGTCGTTTCGATCTCCTCGAACTCGGTGGTTGGCCAATCGTCCTTGGGGTATTTGTGGTAGGTGATGCAGGCAATGCGGTGCGTTCGCCACATCTCCTTGAAGTACTCCGGGCTGTACCCCTCGCGGTCGAAGAGGATCACGAAACGAGCGCGATAGCGGTCTGTCTCGAGCTCGGCTGCACTGGGCTGGCCGGGGACCTCCTGAAGAAGACGCGGCACGATGTCGCTCCTGAGTGCTTCGAGAAGCCCGTGGTCGATCGGCCGTTCGACGGCGAAGAACGGCTGGCCCAGGATGTCATTGACCCAGTAGTCGGTGGTCCCTCGCAGGCACAACCGCTGCCGGGCGATATAGCGTTTGGGCAGCGCGGTCAGGCCGCCGTGATAGAGGCGAACGTGACCGTCGACGTAGAGGCGCCAGCCAGTTCCGGCGCGGCCTCCAGCCAATCTCGCGATAGCAGCCCAGCCCATTTTTCCGGGCCGTCGTCGCTGCTCAGGGCGGCCAGCTTATACCGCAGACAACGTACCTCGGGGACGCGGTCCAGCCCCAACAACTTGCCGAGCTCGCCTGGGGGCTGGTACTGCAACTGCTCGACGGCCTTGATCCGACACAGCGCCATGTGGGCCAACAGGACGATTACGTGCAGAGTGCTGTAATAACCGCGCAATTGTCGCAGGCAAGCGTCGATGTGTCGAAAGAGGCCGTTCTCCGCCAGAGCCGGTAGAGCGCATAGCACGCCACCGAAGGAGACGTCACGGCAGGCTTCAAAGCGGGTCGACGCCCCATTCAAGAAACCGAATGCTGCCAAGACGCGTTCGTCGGGCCTGGTGCAGGCCGTGCCCATTTCCGCCGTGGCGTCAAGGGCGGCGCGTGTGGACTTGTCGGTGGGGGCTGGCAGCTGCGGAGCCGGTGGATTTTCGGGTGTCGTCTCTCCGAACTGAGGTAAAGCGAGCTTGGTCAGCCGGCCCTGCTGGATCGCCTTGCGGAGTGTGTCGCACTTGAGGCCTAGGTGATCGGCGACCTCTCTTGGGCTCAAACCCGCTTCCAGTAGCTGTTGTGCCTGGGCCGTGACCTCGGGCGTCAACACCGAGGCCCCGCGACTTGCGCGCGGCGCGTAGAACGCTCCCACCCCGCCGGCGTGGTAGGCGTCAACGCCACGAATGACGCTGTTCTTCGACACGCCAAAGGCCCGCACAATGTCCACCTGACGGCAGGCGCCTTGGCAGATCAGTTGGGCGGTAAACATCCGGAAAGCACGGCGGTCGTTTTCGGCGTGTTGAAATACCGGATACACGCCGCAGAAGTATGTCCACTGGCCATTTTCGCGCACGACACTGATTGAGTCGCTGATGCGCGTGGCACCGTCAGGGATAAGCGGCAATAATGCTTGGGGAATGGTACCTTCCTCCTGGTGAGTGCCAGGTGATCTCAGCAATCACGGAAGGTACCATTTCTATTTCCCGCCACCTCATCCTTGTCTGCTCAAACAAGGATCCCACAAACCTCATCCCTGCTAGCACATAAGCTCCACACCCCACAAGCTACTCTGTTCGCAGATCAGGAGGTCTGAGGATCTTGAGGCGATCACGGCGTCGACTGAGAAAGTGGAAGAGGTGACCCGAGAGTGGGTCCTGTCCCTGGAATTCCCGAACCATTCCCTGGAGACCGTCGAATCCTTCTCTCATGTCCGTTGGCCTGGTGCAAAGGAAAACGCGCACGGTGGCGGGGAGTTGAGGAAACATCAGTGGTCTCCCCGGCCGGGGCCGTTAAGCTGTCCAGCCGCGCTGATTGCAGCCTGGAGCAAGCCAGGGTTGACCGAGCCTTTGAGCCGAATCGCGCAACTGTTGGCCAGCTCGATCTCCAGCTCGGTGGTCGCACCAGGGCCGACGATTGTTACTGACACGAACGGGGCGGCTCCGCCCTTGGACGCGGTGCCTGCCAACTGCAACGATGCGGACGAACTGATTAGGGAGCCTTAGCCAGCCACATCCATTTCCCGCAGGCGCTGCCTCCAGTAGTGAAACCTCCGGGTACTGACGCCCATCTGCCGGCAGAACTGAGTGAGTGAAACTGGTGCGGATTGCTGCCGATAAATGAGCCGGCGCCATCATTCGATCCGAGATTGCCGCTTCGAGGGATAGCTGGTCTCGCGCATGACAGATCTCCCGGTACCACATGAAGCGGTCCGGGATCAAGCTACCATGCACGGCAAGGATGGTTCGCCGGACGGTTACCGCGAGCTCACCCGGATTTAGAGAAGCATCGGACAGGAGCCGGCTCAGATGACGGGCGAATTGCCGGTTTCGTTCCGTCACCCAAGGTGCGGGCCCTTGACGCTTCCGTGCCATGATGAGCCTCCAAGAAGATCCTTGGAGGATAACTTGACGGCAGCCGCGATGGAAAGTGAAATAGCATCACGAGACGTACCGTGAAACGATGTCCACTAAGCCTATACACGAGAAGAGGCCACCGGTACTTTGGCCGATTGTCCGACGAGCGACGGACCATCGATTATCGTGATCAGAGTGTCCTCGATTATCGTGATCACTCTCATCCGCTGACGGTGGACTCGCGTCGCGTGATCGCAGCGTTCGAGACTTCACCGACGCCCCGGCTCGTTCAGGTGCTCGGGCGTTTGGGAATCGCCGCGAGCACCTGGTATCGTCCGTCGCGTGACGAGAACCTTCAAAAGCGTCCCGGCCCTGCACCGAAGGCAATTCCTGGTGAGGTAGTCGAAGCCGTGGTGACGATGGCAACTAGTCCTCAACCAAGCATCCTAAAAAAACAATCGAGGCAGAGATCCAAAGAAAGACTCGAAAACCGCCGACAAGTTTGGACGATTACATGTAGTAAGATATCTGACATATTCAATCCGAAGGAGGCTTTCGAGTGACTGCTACTCAACCAAGGAAATCCCCCAGACGAGGTCTATCTCGATGCCTTGGGCGCCCAACGCATCCCCGACCCAACCACGGTAGGAGACCTCTGCCGTCGCTTCTGCGAGGCCGATGTCATTACCCTGATGAACGCAATTAATCAATCGCGACTGCGGGTCTGGGCAGAGCAGCCCGCCACCTTCTTTACGGATTCGATCCTCGACGTTGACGGCACTCTCGTCAGCACCGACGCCGAATGCGAGCAGGGCATCGACATCGCCTACGACAGAACCTGGGGTTATCATCCCGTACTGATCTCGCTGGCCAACACCGACGAACCCCTCTACCCGATCAATCACAGTGGCAATCGGCCTTCGCACGAACACGCCGCCGAGGCTCTGGATAAGATGATCAGCCTCAGCCGCCAGGCTGGTTTTGAGCGCATCGTGTTGCGCGGCGATACTGACTTCACCCAGACAGCGCATCTCGACCGCTGGGATCAAGCTGGCGATGTCAGCTTTGTTTTCGGGATCGGTGCCATGCCCAATCTCAAGGCGTTGGCCGACGACCTCCTATCCGGGGAGTATGGCTTCCTGGAGCAGCCGCCAAGGTATGAGGTCAAAACTTCACCTCGCGAGAAGCCCGAACGGGTCAAGTTCGAGATCATCCATGAGCGTGGGTTCAAGGCGATCGATCTACTCAAGGAGATGATCGCTGAGTTCGACTGTCGCCCGGTTGCCTGCAAGAAGAGCTATCGGGTGATCGTGCTCTGCAAGCGGCCGGGTATTGATCAAGGGCAGATGCGTCTGTTCGAGGAATATTGGTATTCCTTCTCTATCACCAACGATCGAACCCGGACAGCCGAGGAGATCGTATTCGCAGCCAATGATCGTTGCGACCAGGAGAATCTGATCGCGCAGCTCAAAGGGGGAGTGCATGCGCTGACGACTCCGGTAGATGACCTGGTGAGTAACTGGGCTTACATGGTGACGGCCAGCTTGGCCTGGAGCCTGAAGGCATGGAGTGCCCTGATGGTGCCCGTATCGCGGCGGCAAGCGGCCAAGCATGAGGCTGAGAGGCGCACGTGGCTGCGAATGGAATTCGCGACGTTCTGTGCGGCGGTGATCCAGATTTCCTGCGAGATCGAGAACGGGGGGCAAGCGGTTGATTTATCGATTGTTGTCGTGGAATCCTTGGCAACGAACATTGCTGCGGCTGGTGGAGTGGCTGCACGGCTGCTGGCTGTATTAGCGGAACTGAACCGAAGTCGGGGTCCGGATGCCCCGATTCGTGCTGGCCATCGAATGAAGAGAAGCGGTGAGTGGATGCACCAGACAAGTCGTGACGCCGAGACCGGGCACTGTCGACCCGGGGCAGTGTTTGTGTGCACTCACATTATTATCTATTCCTGCGTGGTCCGCTTTTTTATATAACGCTTGTTTGAGGACTAAATAGCCTTGCGCGATTTTGGGACGTTTAGGTTACTTCCGGCCTCAGTTCGTCATGTTGTTTCGAAGGCACACCTGTTCCTGAAAGAGAACGCCATGTCGATTTCACAAAATGGCAAAAATCACGTCGAGTGTGTCGCTTCGATATAATTATTATGCTCAATTCGTTCGGCTTGCGGAGTCTAGGACACAGTTAACGACTTATAGTTGTACACCCACTGTGGCTGAGGATCTAGGCCCAAACCAAGCGTGATTTTAGTTTGCCCCAGCTTTTTGTTCAGAAAGAACTCGAAAACCTCCCGTGTTTTTGGAATAATGTAGGTGAGAACACGTCCTCACTATTCCAAGACAAGGAGGCTTTCGAGTGAGTGCTACTCTCCGAAAAAAGCGCGAGGCTCGCAATAAGAGAATCTTCCAGGAACGGCGACGACGAATTAAGAAGCGACTCGCCAATGTGCCTGGACCCGAGCGGCTTGTACCGATGATGACCGCGACCAATATCCAATACGAACTGGCCGATCGCGTGCAGGGGCTCAGCGCCGGCGGCATCGGCGCCATCCTTCTCTTGGCTCAAAAGATCGACCTGATCAACGAGATTGACCGCAACCTCCATCTGCTCAAGGTGCATCTTCCCTACCACGAATCCGACCACGTTCTGAACGTTGCCTTCAATTCCTGCGCCGGCGGCCACCGCATCGAGCACATCGAGCTGCGACGCAACGACGAAGTCTATCTCAACGCCTTGGGAGCCGAGCGCATCCCCGACCCCACCACTGCCGGGGACTTCTGCCGCCGCTTCCGTGAGTCCGATGTCATGACCTTGATGGACGCCATTAATCAAGCCCGCCTGCGAGTCTGGGCCCAGCAGCCACCTGCGTTCTTCGAGGAAGCGACCCTGGATGCCGATGGCACCATCGTGCCGACCGATGCCGAGTGTAAGCAAGGGGCAGACTTTGCCTACGACGGTCAGTACGGTTACCATCCGCTCTTGATCTCGCTGGCCAATACCGCCGAACCACTGTTCCTGTTCAATCGCAGTGGCAACCGCCCCTCGCAGGAACGGGCCGACGTGTTTTTGGACAAGGCTGTCACGCTTTGCCTTCAGGCTGGCTTCCGCAAGATCCTGCTGCGGGGAGACACCAAATTCGCTCAGACCAAGCATCTGGATCGCTGGGACGCCACGGGCAATATCCGCTTCATCTTCGGGTTCGAGGCCCGCGACTCCCTCAAGGCCAGAGCCGACGAGCTCCCAGCCGACGCGTACAGCTTTCTGGAACGATCGCCACGGTACCAGATCAAGACTGCTCCCCGCGAAAGGCCCGAGCGGGTCAAACCGGAGATTGTCCGGGAGCGAGGCTACGAGACGATTCACCTGCTCGAGGAGATGGTTGCAGAGTTCGACTACCAGCCGGTCGCCTGCAAGAACAGCTATCGCATGATCGTCGTCCGCAAGCGGGTGGGAGTCGACGAGGGACAGATGCGGCTGTTCGAGGAATACCGCTACTTCTTTTACATTACCAATGACCGCAAGATGACGGCCGAAGAGGTTGTGTTCTCGGCCAACGATCGCTGCGACCAGGAAAACTTGATCGCCCAGCTCAAGAATGGGGTGCATGCGTTGACGGCGCCGGTGGACAACCTGGTGAGCAACTGGGCGTACATGGTGATGGGGTCGTTGGCGTGGAGCCTGAAGGCCTGGAGCGCCCTGCTGGTGCCGGTATCGCCTCGGCACCAGGCGAAACACGAGACGGAGAAACGAACGTTGTTGAGGATGGAGTTCGCGACCTTCTGCGCGGCTTTCATCCAAATGCCGTGTCAGATCGTACGGAGCGGACGACGGTTGATTTACCGATTGCTGTCGTGGAACCCGTGGCAAGGGGTGTTCCTCCGGCTGGTGGAGCGGCTGCATAGTTGCTGGTTGTGCTGAGGCGATTGAGGTTTGAAGTCGGGGTCCGGATGCCCCGATCCGTTTGGGCCGCCGAGTAGAGAAAGGGGAGGGACACATGAGGTAGACAAGCTGCGGGTGAGAAACGGGAGCCACGCCTCCCGAATGTAGAAGGTACGTCTCTTACTAAAGAATATAATAGAATGATTTGTAATATTGTTGATTAATATATTACGCTTGTTTTGGGTCTAGGCGATGCCTTCCAACGCGTCCGATACAGCGTCGCCCGGATTGCCTCAGAAGCCGAGTGAAGTTACTGGGGCTCGCATACTAACTATGGGGGAACCGTTGACTGAAAGGTCGTCGCTTCAGTTCGAACCCGAGTCAATCGATTTTCCGCGACGTGTACTTTTGGTCGAGCCCGCGCCCGGTGAGCGCACACGGCTCCGAAACGTACTGATCAGTGGTCAGTTCGAGGTTTCCACGGCCAGCGACGTAATCACGGCTTTCCATACACTTGCAATGTTTCAGCCGAACGCGGTCCTGGCGCAGATGCGTGTGCCCCCGCATGGTGGTATCGAGCTACTCCGCTGCATCAAGGAACATGGCTCGACGCGGTCCATTCCTGTGATCCTTTATGGCGGCATCGCGACTGCTGAGCAACGGATCACGGCGCTAAACTTGGGGGCCACGGACCTCATCAGTGAGCCATTCGTCAACGCCGAGTTGATCGCGCGGCTACGAGCCTCCCTGAGAGCCCGACACAAGCTCTCCATCTTGGAGGAGCGCGCTCGCCTAGACAGCCTGACGGGGTTAGCCAACCGAGGGGTACTCGAAGATCACCTACTTCGGGAGTGGAACGCCTGCCGACGTCGTGGTGTTCCACTGGCGGTCGTGATTCTCGACTTAGACTTTTTCAAAACGATTAATGATACCTATGGGCACCCGTCCGGAGATGAGGTCTTACGCCAAACCGCCAAGATACTGGTACAATCCGTGCGGAGTAGCGACTTGGTAGCACGCTACGGCGGCGAAGAGTTCGTGATTGTCGCTGCCGATTGTCCGTTAGAGGCAGCCGTGACCATGGCGCAGCGGTTCCGTGCCAACCTCCAAGAGCGAACAATCTCAGTGTCCGGCATCGAAATTGCTGTCACCGCCAGCGCCGGCATTGCTCTCGCTGACTGGACGCATCAAACCAAGGCCGAGGACTTGCTGTGCCAAGCCGATGTTGCTCTCTACCGAGCTAAGGAGTCAGGCCGAAACGCCGTGTGGGTCCACTACGGGCCAGCATATGCAGGCCCAGCGAAGACCATCGTCTCTGCTTTCCCTCAGGTCGAATCAGGATAAGGATGTGCTTCTTGTCATCCTGATAGTAGCCCCGTGAAGCTGTCGAGTTGGTGAGGGAGCGTTGTAGCAACCAAACCCGGCTGATCAGCGACAATTAGAATTCCCCATGACGACAACTAGTGTCCCTGGACAGAAAACCTGCACGAAATTCAGACCGCATGCTCCGCATACCATCGTCTCATTTTGTGGTTGGTCCAAGTCCACTCGAATGGGTGGGCGTAGAGCCTGTTGTACTCCTGCCATGAAGTCATGACATGCTCAATATAAGCCCCGCGACTTGCCCACGATCCGCGCTTCAGATAGCGGCGACCGAACGCATGATTGAGCAGCTCCGCTTGATCGAGCCAGGACGCGCGGGCCGGCGTCAAGCGGGGACGCCACCAAGCGTCACATCTAGCGAAGTAGTCCCTGGTGGCTTGGGCGATGTGGCTCGAACCGCCATCGTGTACCAAATAGATGCCCTTGAGCCGGTGGTGGCGCCTGCGAAAATGCCTCAATGCTGCAACGTAGTGCTCGGCGTCGTTGGCTTCCAAGCAAATGGTCTCCATCTTTCCGCTATGGACCATCAGGAAGTTCAGGATGTTGACCGTGCCGTGTCGGATGTAGTCGTGCTCCACCTGCTCGATCGAGCCAGGGACGGCGCGGCGAATTGGCACGCGCTCCAGAACTTGGCAACTGGGCATCTCGTCAGCACACACGACCCAGATCCCGTGCGCAGCGAGCCGCACGGCGTTCCCGTAGCACCAGAGGACCTTCTCTGCCCGCCTCTTGAATCGCGCGTCGGCGCGAGTGGTTCGCCAGTACCGCGTCCGATGGGGTTGCAGGTCAACATCATCGAGTATCCGCTGGATCGTCCTGGGACTGATCGTTACAACGATCCCGTCAGCCATGGCCTGGCGCACCAGGTCTTCACTAGACCAGTGGGTGACGTGCAGTCCTTTGGCCAAGGGTTCCAAGCAGGCCAGTTCGACAATCTGAGCGCGCTGGAGGGGGGGAAATCGTGGCCGGTCGCCCCGAATGATCCTTCCGACCGTCAGCGAGTAGGCCAGCAATGCCATTGGTTCCATACCGACGGCAGGCTCTCCAAACCGTGGCTTCATCGCACTGGAATTGATCAGCCACGGCCACGGTTCTGTTGCCCGCTGCCCGCGCTAAGACGATCCGAGCGCGTTGCACCTGAAACCACGGGAGGCCCTGGCTCCGAGCGATCTGCAACAGCTCAGATGCGTCGCCGGGACGAACGCGGAATCGATTGGGTTTTCGGCCGCGCATGGTAGGATCCCTCCAGTTGACCTGGCCTATCACTACCAGCTTAGCCATGTGCGCGAATTTCGTGCAGGTTTTCTGTCCAGAGACACTAGTCCCCAACCAAGCGTGATTTAAAGTTCGCCTGGAGCGATTTTTGGAAAAAAGCTCGAAAACCTCGCAGGTTTTTGGAATAATGTAGCTGAAATCACATGATCACTATTCCAGAACAAGGAGGCTTTCGAGTGAGTGCTACTGTCCGAAAAAAGCGTGTGGCACGCAAGAAGAGAATCTTCCAAGAGGGTCGACGGCGAATCAAGAAACGGCTGGACAACTCGCCCGGCCCCGAGCGGTCTGTGCCTATGATGACCGCGACGAATATCCAGTACGAGTATGCCGATCGCGTCCGGGGCCTCAGTGCCGGCGGAATTGGAGCCATTCTGCTGCTGGCCCAGAAGATTGGACTGGTCAGGGACATCGACCGCAACCTTCACCTCCTCAAGCAGCATCGGCCGTACCACGAATCCGACCATGTCCTGAACATTGCCTTCAACAGCCTCGCCGGCGGAGAACGGATCGAGCACCTGGAGTTGCGGCGCAATGATGAGGTCTATCTCGAGGCACTCGGGGCCACGCGGATTCCCGACCCAACGACGGCCGGGGATTTTTGCCGCCGCTTTTTCGAGACTGATGTCCTGAACCTTATGGACATTTTCAATGAGTCACGACTGCGAGTCTGGTCTTCTCAGCCGCCCGAGTTCTTCGAGGAGGCGGTCATCGAGGCCGATGGCAGCATCGTGCCCAGTGATGCCGAGTGCAAGGAAGGGATGGATTTCACCTACGACGGCCAATATGGCTACCATCCGCTCTTGGTCTCGCTGGCCAACACGGCTGAACCGTTGTTCCTGTTCAACCGGAGCGGCAATCGCCCCTCGCAGGAGCGGGCGGACATCTTCCTGGACAAGGCCGTCGCACTTTGCCGTCGAGCCGGCTTCCGCAAGATTCTGATGCGGGGGGACACCAAATTCGCCCAGACCAGGTATCTCGATCGGTGGGATGATGCGGGCGACATCCGCTTTATTTTCGGATACGCCGCGTCCGATGGCCTCAAGACGGAAGCCGATGGGCTGCCGGCCAATTCGTACCGGCTTCTCAGACGACCGCCACAGTACCGGATCAAGACCACGCCGCGCGAGAAGCCCGAGCGGTTCAAACCCGAGCTTGTCCGCGAGCGAGGGTACGAGAATATCCACCTGCTCGAGGAGATGGTCGCGGAGTTCGAATATCGGCCGACTGCGTGCAGAAAGAATTACCGAATGATCGTTCTTCGCAAGCGGGTGCAGGTCGACAAGGGGCAGATGCGACTGTTCGAAGAATATCGCTACTTCTTTTACATCACCAATGATCGCGAGATGACCGCGGAGGAGATCGTCTTCTCGGCGAACGATCGCTGCGACCAGGAAAACCTGATCGCCCAGCTCAAAAACGGCGTGCGAGCGCTGACGACGCCCGTCGATAACCTGGTCAGTAACTGGGCGTACATGGTGATGGGGTCGTTAGCGTGGAGCCTCAAGGCCTGGAGCGCCCTACTGGTTCCCGTGTCGCCTCGGCATCAGGTCAAGCACGAGGCCGAGAAACGGACGCTGATGAGGATGGAGTTCGCCACATACCGTGCGGCATTTATCCAGATGCCCTGCCAGATCGTGCGGGGCGGACGACGCTTGCTTTACCGACTGCTATCATGGAATCCATGGCAGGGGGTTTTCCTGCGATTGGTCGAGCGGCTGCACGAATGCTGGCTATGCTGAACGGCGAGCGGATGAAGTCGGGGTCCGGATGCCCCGATCCGTGTGGGCCACTAACAGAGAAAGCGGGTGAGGGATGTCGGAGACTCAGTCGGGGCGGTATCAGGGGCAGACGTCCCCTGAGCCGTAGAAGGTACGTCCTGGACCAATGAAGTGATCACATAACAGTAAGCTAATTTCGCTTTTTTTTTCTTACGCTTGTTTTGGGACTAGTACGACAGCGCTACTTGGCAAAATCGGGCATCTCGGCTATTCTCCGTAACTCATTGATGGAACTTCAGATCCAGGGAGTTACGGATGACTCCACGACAGATCCTGTCATTGGGGTCGCAGCTCGCCGACTTCCTCGACGAGTTTGACGACTGTTTTGCACGTTCGGAACCCCGTGGCCACTTGGCCAGCTACGTGCGTGGCCAGCTCGCCGATTTGCCGCGTAAGAGCGTGCAGCCGATCGCAGATTTCAGCGGTACGCCGCGGCGGACTTTGCAAGAGTTCCTCAGTTGGTCCGACTGGGACCATGCTCTGATGCGCGACCGCGTCCAGATGATCGTAGCACGGGACCATGCCGACCCTCATGCCATTGGTATCCTGGATGACTCGGGACATCCCAAGTCAGGCAACAAAACGGCGTGTGTCCAGAGGCAATGGTGTGGCAACACCGGCAAAATCGACAACTGCGTGGTCACTGTTCATCTTGCCTACACGACCTACGATACTCGGTTCCGGACGATGCTCGATAGCGCGCTATTCCTTCCCGAAAACGGCTGGGACGATCCCGCGCGTCGTAAGGAGGCTGATATCCCGGCCGAGCTGACCTACCGGCCCAAGTGGCAAATCGCTTTGGAACTACTCGACCGCGCGCTTGGCAACAACGTGGTTTTCGGCTGGCTCACGTTCGATGAATGGTATTCGATCCCGGGCGAGTTCCTCGCTGGCTTGGAGGCACGGCACCAGCGTTACGTCGCTGAAGTTCGCAAGAGTTTCCGAGGTTGGTTGTACGATCCCCAACAAAAGCCCCGTGCCCAATTGAGCACGGTCGAGAACTTGTGCTCGTTTTCCATTCCCATGATGCGGCAGCCCTGGCAGCGGGTCTACGTGAAAGACACCGACAAAGGGCCGATGGTGTGGGAGGTCAAGCACGCTCCGATCTGGCTCTCGCGAGACGGCCGCATTCTGGGGCCCTACTGGCTCATATACGCCCGCAATGTGCTGGACCCCGGCGAGGTCAAGTACTTCCTGTCCAATGCAAGCCCAGGGACTCCGCTGGAGTCGATCGTCCACGTGGCATTTGCGCGGTGGCCCGTTGAGCGTACCTTGGAGGACGAGAAGGACGAACTCGGACTGAGTCACTTCGAGGTCCGAAAATATCATTCAATCATGAGACATTTGAGTGTGACTCAAGTAAGCCACCTCTTCCTCGCCCGCCAAACCGAGCGGCTCCGGGGGGAAAAACCTAGAGATCACATTGTGCCAGGTCCGAACCGCTGCGAACGTGCTAGTCGATGTGCTGCCTTTGCCGAAGCGCGCCCGCACCGAACGACTCGAAAAGGCGTCGAACAATCTTCACCAAACTCAGGATCAGAACCGGCGCGCCCGAAAGTCGCACACGAAGACGAGGCTATCGCGGCTCAGGCGAATGGGGATTCTCCTGGCGGATTTGGCCTGCTGCGTTCCCCCGTAATTCAGCAAGTAGCGCTGTCGTACTAGAATTCCCCACCGCATCCCTTCGAACGACAATTAGAATTCCCCACCGACGCCAGTTGATATCAAATTGGTGATTCTCCAACCAGGAGGGAGGATCACCATGGCTGTCACGGATCGACAAGTTAGGCGTTTGCACGCATTGTTGCATTCACGGAAGCCGCTATCGGTTGCGGCAATGAGGGTGGACATGGACCGTAAGACCGCACGGAAGTACCGGGACGAGGCGAAGCTCCCCAGCGAGCTGGAGACCTGGCCGCGAACATGGCGCACTCGAGAAGACCCCTTCGCAGACGTCTGGGAGGAGGTGCGTGAGCAACTGGAACTCAGCCCCGGCTTGCAGGCGAAAATCTTGTTCGAGTGGCTTCAACGCCGCTACCCGGGTCGATTCGCAGACGGTCAACTGCGCACGCTTCAACGTCGAGTGCGTCAGTGGGAAGCAATCTCTGGTCCACCCAAGGAGGTCTTCTTCGCACAGACTCATCATCCTGGCCGGTTGGGTGCGTCCGATTTCACCCATATGACAAGCTTGGCCGTGACTCTCGGCGGCCAGCCGTTCGATCACATGGTTTATCATTTCGTTCTGACCTACTCGAACTGGGAGACGGCCTCGATCTGTTTCTCCGAGAGCTTCGAGAGCCTAAGGAACAGGCCGAAAGTAACTTCCCGTTTTCCGGTAAGTATGGTATCAAGCCCTCTGTCCGTAGGGAAACGCCAAGGAGGGCAGGATGGACGCGTACACACCGGAAATCGAGCGGATGATGAAGCGGCTGTATGACTCACTTTCGGAGGATGATCGACGGCGGTACGCGGCCATCGAGGTTGCCAAACTGGGTCATGGTGGAACTGAGTACATTGCCCAAATCCTTGAATGCGATCCAAAGACGATCCGCCGTGGAAGGGCGGAGCTGGAAGCGACAGATGAACTGGACACGACTCGTGTCCGAAAAAAAGGGGGGGGTGCAAAAAGGCGATCGAGATCAACGCTGCCCTCGAAGCGAACTTCTTAAAGGTTCTCGAGGACCACACTGCTGGAGATCCGATGCGGACCGACGTGAAATGGACGAACTTGTCACGTAGGCAGATAGCGCGTCGGGTCATGGCTTTGGGTACTCCGACCAGTCGACACGTGGTGTCCCAGTTGCTCCGCAAACACGGATACCGAAGGCGAAAAGCGTTGAAGAAGAAGACGATGGGGCCCCGTCACCCGGACCGCAACGCCCAGTTCGAGAACATCGCCCGCCTCAAGAAGAAGTACCTGAAGGCTGGTTTGCCGGTCATCAGCATCGACACGAAGAAGAAGGAGTTGATGGGTGACTTCCACCGTGACGGCGTAATCGACACGCAGGAGACGATTGAAACCAACGACCATGATTTCAGCAGTGCGGGCTCGGGCGTGGTAATTCCTCACGGCGTCTACGATGTAGGGCGAAATCGAGGGTTCATCCACCTGAACACCAGCCACGACACCAGCGAGCTGGCTTGTGACAGCATCGCGGCGTGGTGGGAGGATCATGGACGGGTGAGTTATCCCCGGGCCAAGAAGGTTCTGGTGCTGTGCGACGGCGGCGGGAGTAACAGTGCGTCGAGGTATGTCTTCAAGGAGCAGCTCCAAGAGCTGGCGAACCGGCTGGGCGTCGAAATCCGGGTGGCCCACTACCCGCCTTACTGCTCGAAGTACAACCCAATCGAGCATCGCCTTTTCCCGCATGTGACGCGAGCGTGTCGGGGGGTGATCTTTCGGACGTTGGAAACGGTGCAGCACTACATCTCCAAGACCGAAACCACGACGGGCCTGACAATCAGCGTGCGTATCCTCGACAAGATGTATCAGACAGGACGCAAGTGTGCCGCGGGATTCAAGAAGACCATGAAGATCATCTTCGACAAGATCCTGCCCAAGTGGAACTACCGAGCAGTCCCCGAACCCAAGACCGTATAAAGCCGGGAACTTATTCTCGGCCTACTCCCAACGCGGCATAGCCGCAACCAAAAAGGTGGGCTCTTCCGACTGTCGTGTGGGCAGCAATCCACTGGTGGCTCAGATTGGAATATAGTGACGTCCGCTGTACTCCGAAAGGCGCAGCTTTTCCCTGAGGTTCCCCGGCTGATGGCCGCGGGGGGCGGGACCAGAGGCCCCAGTTCCCGCCCCCCGAACCCCCCACCCCCTTCCCTCTTCACTGTTCCGGCTCAAAATTACCGCGTTCTCCCCTTGCATACGAGTCCGGTGCTGAGTTTTATCCGCACCAGAGCCGGAAATGCCAATTCCGTTAATGCAAAAATGGCATTCATCCCACAAACTGGTTGGTACCTACTTCAACCACCCGGGGGAGAATGCCATGAACACAGTATGGCCCTTTCTGGTCAAGTTTGCCAGCCTCATCGTCTGCACCCTCCATTGCTTCGACCGGGTCATCTTCAAAGGCCATCTGGCCTTGGCTTCTCCCCACGAACTCGAACGTTTTGTCGATTTCGTTCTCAAGGTTCGCCGCACCGACTTCATCAAATGCATGGCGCCCCAGTACTCTGAGCGTTTGGTTCAACATGCCCAGGCCTGGGCGCGGAAGGCTGGTCGCACCTACGTGTATCGCACCGGCGACTTCCGCAAAGACCAATGGGCTCTCAACCTCGTCCGCGACCAAGGCATCCTCGAGGGACTCGTCGGCATCCTTTGCACCCAAGAAACCTGCCCTTCCTTCGCCCTCGTGCCCGGCCGCGACCGGCCTCAGTTCGTCAGCCGGCCCCGGCAGCAGCGAGTCCTCTATTACTACTTCCTCGATCCGCAGTTCGGCCTGATCCACGTCCGCCTGCAGACCTGGTTGCCGTTCACTGTCCAGGTCTATGTCAACGGCCACGAATGGCTGGCCCAGCAAATGGTGCAGAAAAGACTGGGCTTCGTTCAGCAGCACAACGCGTTTACACAACTCGACGATCCGGTCCAGGTCCAGCGCCTGGCCGACCGCTTTGCTCAGCTCAACTGGGCCAAAACCCTCAATCGTTGGGCACGGCAGGTCAATCCGTTGCTTCACGAACTGCTTCGGGGCTACTCCATACATTGGGTCGTTGATCAAGCCGAGTTCGCCACCGACTTGCTGTTTACAAGTCGCGCGGCCTTGGCCGGTTTGTACCGTGCGCTCCTGGATTATGCGGTGTGCACATTTTCCCCCAAAGACATTCTCGGCTTCCTCGGCCGCAAGTGGGATCGCCGCTTCGATGGTGAAGTGCACACCCACTACGAAGAGGACCGCTGGTTCGGAGCCCGCATCAAGCACCGCATGAAGACCAACTGGCTGAAGATGTACGACAAGTTCGGCCTGATCCTGCGAGTGGAAACGGTTATCAACGCCCCCAAGGAATTCTGGGTCTATCGCACGCGACAGCACCACGACGGCAAGTCATCGGCTGGCTATTTTCCCATGAACAAGAGCGTGGCCTCCTTGGTCCACTATCGAGAACAGGCGTTGGCCTGTAACCGCCGCTACCTGGATGCCTTGGCGGTGGTTAACGACCCGGCACCGGCCTACCAAGAGCTACGGCAACTCACCGAACCCAAAGTAGTCGACACCCGTAGCTATGCCGGTTTCAATCCGGCTCGGTCCGAAGACCTGCGGCTGTTTCTCGCGGTGCTGGAGGGCAACCACATTGCGCGTGGCTTTCGCAACGGCGACATTCGGGAACCGCTGTTCGGCAGCCCGCGGCAACTGCGCCAGCAACGCCGTGCCAGCGCCGCGGTGGGGCGATTGCTCAAAAGGCTCCACGTACGCCACCTGATCGCGAAGATACCGCGCACTCGGCGTTGGCGCGTTACCGAACGCGGCCGCCGGTTGCTGGGTCTCGCGGTCCAGCTCTACCAAAGCGCTTGGCCAAAAATCGCTGCGTAGCCGAGAGTTACTGATCAAAAACTTCTCCGCATCTTGCGTAGAAGTTCAGGGGAAAGAATCTAACAGCGTGGCGAACGCTGCATGCTTTGCCATTACCACATCTACCTGAGCTACGAACCGCCGCGAGCGGGTGAGATTACAGTCGTCCACTCCCTAGAATAACTTGAGCCGCGCGTTGACCCGCTACATAGCCGTCCGGCCTTTGTATAGCCGTTCGAATTTCTTGGTCGCTCGTGGCAGAGATGGAAATCGACGAAGATCAGTTTCACGCGGAACCCACACTGTCTTGCCGTACAACTTGCCCGCGTTGCAGATCTCCGACATCGGGCAACTCCAGCCCTCGTGTTTGGCCGGACAGCGGTACTTCAACGTCTCCCGCTCCGGTTCATAGCCGATGTAAGCCATCTTGTGCCGCGTAGAAACATCAATCAATTTATCATAGTAACATATATTACATGCTTTGTCATACACGATGTTCAAGGAGCCGTCGTGGCCTGGGAGCAACCGTTCTGGTTCGCCGTCCCACGGTGACCGCATCTGAATAACCAGCGTGATGCCCCTGTCAGTGAACAGTTCGTGGACTGCTTTGCTGTCAGCCTTGTGCCCACTACTCGGTTGTAGCAATCCCTCATCAATCTCGTTTTGGGCGGTCTCAACTGGCTTGTGCCGGGCCGACAGCTCCGTGGCATCGCCGGCGGTGTTCGTTCCCAAGTCCGCAACGGCGAGGCCAAGCCGCCAGACCAATGCATTAAAAACGTCCTTGGTGAACAACAAGATCCACGATGATTACTACGCAACAAATCCCCGAGGCATGATCGCACTGGTCGAAAAATCGAGGAGAATCTCCTCCTCGGCGATGCAAACGCAGCAAATCCCAGTGCTCCCTAGGGGAAACACCGACGGCGAGCGCTCCGCACGCACGAAGTATCAATGACTTGCGTGCGCCGCAAGCGGCTCCCACTAACATGGTTGCCCTTGTCATGAAACGTCTTGCCGGATTTAATGTGCAGGGAAAGGCCCTTTAAATTTACCGGGACCAGGTTGATTCGGTACCACGGACCATTCGATGTCGTCTATCTATCCGTCATTTGGGTCGAGTGTGATTTCAGATGGTGCCAGGGTTAGATCGAGGTCTCGTCGGAGCTTTTCCCTATGCACGATCGCATTGCCTACCAAGGTATTACCTTCGATGATGTCCTGCTCGAGCCTGGGTATTCCGAGCTTCTCCCACATCAGGTCGATACCCGGTCACAATTGACAGGGCGGATCGGGCTGAACATTCCAATCCTGTCCTCGCCCATGGACACAGTCACTGAGGCGGAACTCGCAATTGCACTGGCCCAAGAAGGTGGCCTTGGAGTCATCCACAAAAACATATCGATTGAGGAGCAAACCCGCGAGGTCGACAAGGTTAAGCGATCGGAAAACGGGATCATCGTCGACCCTATCACCCTGCCGCCGGATGCTACGGTGGGTAAAGCCCTTCAGATCATGAGGGGACACAATATCTCCGGGGTCCCCATTACAGTGAGCGGCTACCTCCGTGGAATTCTCACTCGCCGCGACCTGCGATTCCTCGAGTCAAACGACCTGCGAATCGAGGAGGTGATGACGAAGGACAAACTGGTCACTGCACCGGCCGACACGAGTCTCGAGGAAGCTGATCGGATTTTGACGAAGAATAAGGTCGAGAAACTTTTGCTGGTTGACGATGAATATCGACTGAAAGGGTTGATCACGATCAAAGACATCGACAAACTACACCGTTATCCTAATGCGTGCAAGGATACCCGAGGGCGACTGCGCGTTGGCGCTGCAGTTGGAGTGCACGATTACGAGCGGATAAAATCGTTGCTGAATGCCGGCGTGGACGTGCTGCTGGTTGATTCAGCACATGGACATACGAAAAACGTAGTTGAGACCGTGCGGCGGATCAAGCACACGCATGATATTCAGGTTGTGGCCGGTAATGTGGCCACTGGCGAGGGAGCTTGCGCCTTGGTCGAAGCGGGTGCCGACGCGATCAAGGTCGGGATCGGGCCAGGTTCAATTTGCACGACGCGCGTGGTTTCGGGGGTGGGCGTCCCTCAGATTACGGCGATTCATCAATCAGCCAAGGCGGTGTCCGGCAAGGTTCCGATCATCGCTGACGGCGGTATTCGCTACTCAGGCGATATCACCAAGGCGATCGCTGCCGGCGCTCATGCCGTGATGATCGGAGGACTCTTCGCCGGGTTGGCCGAGAGTCCCGGTGACACCATCATCTACCGTGGCCGCAGCTTCAAGACTTATCGCGGAATGGGGTCGATAGGAGCGATGGCCAAAGGGTCTCACGAGCGTTATCGCCAGGAGCCCAGCTCGCGGCTTCAAGACCAAGATAACAAGACAACTCCAAATCAAAAGCTCGTGCCCGAAGGAGTTGAGGGACGCGTTCCCTACAAGGGACCGCTGGCTGAGTACGTTTTTCAACTCGTCGGTGGTTTGCGGGCAGGTATGGGCTACTGCGGTGCCCGCACCATCGAAGAGCTGCGCACCAAGACTCGGTTTATTCAGGTGACCACCGCCGCAGTCCTTGAGAGCCATCCGCACGATGTCGTCATTACTCAGGAGGCTCCCAACTACTCCAGCTTCAGTGGCGAAAACGACTTGGGCCGCGGGCCGGTCTGAGGTTTCTTCGGAGAAGGGGACTATCAAAAAGAGAATGGTGGCCACCGGTGGTCCCGATGAAAGAGGCGACGGGCTTAGTCCGGAAAAAGCTAAAGATCGCTGTTGCCTTCCATGGGAATGTATGCTGCAATTCTGACAAGTACGGGGTTCAATAGGTTGCTACATTCCGGCGTTATAGCAGTTTCCGGGGGAGGAGTATCCGTCCAAATTGCGCTGCAAGCAGCAATCGGCATGGTGTGAGTATTGCCCTCCCAAATCCAATCTCAATTTCCCAAATTCTTGACAAAGGCCTATCTTCTCACTCGCAGTCTGTCGTGTAGCAACTCGTTTCCTCGAACTGCCATTTCAAGGCAAGTCCCAGTCAAGCAAGGAGGCGTGGCTTGCGTCGTACAACGTCGGCATTAACCACGACGATCCTTGGGGTCGCCGTAACGGCCCCATCGGTCTGGGCACAGCAGTTAACTCCCGCCGGCAATAACCCGGAGGGCAAGTCCACACAGTCCGAGACCGCCACAGCCGAATCAACATTGGTTTATGGGCTAACGACCTATCGTGGTGCTCGATACCTACTGCGTAACGGTCTCGATTACCTTGGCTATCAGCAATATGAGCGATCACTCAAATTCCTCCGCGAGGCGGAGAACCGCAAGAAGGAACTCAATGACGCCGAGAGGCTTGCGCTCAAACAGGGAATCGAGCGTGCCCAGCGTGGTTTGCGCGAAGCAGCCGATGCTCAATCCCCCTACGCCCTAAGCGAACGATCGTCGCATCGAAGTGGCTTTAGCCCGGCCAAGCACGAGACTCAGGTTGCGGCAGGCACAAATCGGCGCTCTCAACCGGATCGGAAAACTGAGACAAACCGAAGGGTGCAATTCAATCTACTGGCAAGCGAGGGAGAAGACCAAGCAGAACCTATTCGTCTCGCCAGCGGCGAGACATCCGGCGACTCCATTTCTGAGAACTCAATCAGCCCTCAATCTGCACAGTCTATTCAGACCGAGCTTGATCAGCCAAGGTCCTTTCCCGAGATTCCTAAACTCCCTACGACTGCACAGCTACCTAACCTTACCGAAGTCAAACCTTCACTCAAGCAACGTGCGGGAATAGTTGATTCGAAGAAGACATTGAACGCCATGGCCAAGGCTGACAACGGGGCACACGTAGTCGCGGTGCCGTCGCCGAGTTCTACAGGTGCCGAGATCACTGAATCTAATACACTCCAACTGCCCGAAACCGGAACAATCGTGCCACCAGTTCCCTCTGATTCTGCGCCGGGTGCACGTATGGCATCGACTGGGTGCCCTGCTCCGCAGACAACCCAGGCGCAACATTGGATAGGGTTATCCCGTTGAGCTCGGTGAGCCAGCAGTCCCAAGCTCGCCCAAATCCTGTTATAATCAACCTGGAAAAGACCCCCTCGGCTGTGTTGACCCGTGCCAACGGAGAGCCAACAGGTCCGGATATCTTGGCTCACCAAGAGGCAACGGTTGCAGAACTGTCGTCGGGGCGTAGTCCCACGTCAGATAGCCCAACTGCAACAACCGCCGCAGCGAGACCCGGGCCGAGTTCATCCGCGAATAGCGATGAGCTTCCACCGCTACCTGACGACATTGCCCGTCCGGCCGTTTCCAACTCCGAGTTGGACACCACATCAGCACTTCCTGCCACATCGAACAGTTCAGTCCAATCACCGGGAGCCTTCGAAGCCGAATCACGCATCACGGACGAAACAACTGCCACATCGAACAGTCCAGTCCGATCACCGAAAGATGGTGCTGAGCTTCCACCCCTGCCTGCTGATATCGCTCATCCAACGTTGCCCAAATTTACACCTGACGCTCCAGGTACGGTAATTGCGACACCTTCTCAGGTCTTGGTCTTGCCCAATCTCGCACCGGATGCCTCTCGAACATCAACGGCCGCGGTGAATCCCGCGGTAACTTCATCAGACGATGCCAGCAGTTCGGCACCATCTAATACCGAAGAAGACACTCTACCGTCGCGTCCCAGCGGGAATGAGCGTTTATCCTTCCCGTTCTCGGCGCCTAGATCAAGTCACCGTGTTGACCGCGACCCTACCAACGCACCTCTCAACAAACCTACCCGAGAACCGACCATTTCGGGTTCTGATTCCGCTGATGCAGACAGCTCGAAATCCGCACCGCCTGAAGTCAAACTGTCCGCGCTTGCGGAGCGAGGTGCTGCCGTCACAGCAGCACCGACCAATCCGCTCGACGCGGCCACAAACCCTCATTTCACAGCCGTACCGGGTAGCCCCTTGGGACCTGACAACGGCCACGGAACTGATTTGCGTGCGTCTTCGATTCCACCCGCGATCGAGGATCAAGGGTCAACCGGACCGACGTCGAACTCGTTCTCTTCCGATCGTCCCAGTTCTCACTCGATACTCGGTCCTGATCTGGAACGCGAGGTGGAAAGAATCGCCCGCAATCAAGAAGCGGAATCGCGGAGCCTCAGCAAGAACGAGCGACAACCTGGAGGCGCTCTCATTGACACAACCGCGTCAGATCCCCGGACTCAATTCCAACTCGATACGAGTCGTGCACCGAGCCCGGCTGAGGCCCGGCCTATAAGAGCCATTCCGGTGCCAGAGGATTGGGTTCCGCTGGCCCCTCGCAACTGGTCTGCACAGCGAAAGTACTGGGCTGCTGCAGCCACTTGTCACCTGCCACTGTATTTCCAAGATCCGGTTCTGGAACGCTACGGCCACAGTGTCGAGCAATTTGTCGGACCGCTTGGGCGGTACTTGACATATCCAGTCGACGACCCGATGCAGTCCACGCAGCGCAATCAGATTCTCCAGCCTTTTTTCTCAGCCGGCTTGTTTGGCCTTCAGATCGCTGCGTGGCCCTATAACCTGATCATGGACCCTCCCTGGGAAGCTCAGTACGACTTAGGCTATTACCGGCCAGGCGACAACATCCCGATCGATACATATTGGCTACCCCTGCATGGCTACGGCCCGCCATTACATGGGAGTCGGTATTGAGCCGAACATGTGTGTGCTTAGATAGTTGTCTTGCGCAGGGTTTGGGGGAATCGTGACGTGAGAGCACACCTTGGGCAACCAATGGATCAGCTCGTGACAGCCAAGGTGTTACCATCAAGGCCCCGAGGAGTTGGGACCGATAGGAAAGCGCAGCGACGTGCCAATGTCTGAACACCATGATACGGTGCTGAGTTTTTTGCGTTGAGAAGAACCGGGGGCAGTTATCGCTCGACGGCATGGCCTTCCAGAAGCAATTCTTTATCGCTGGCAGGATAACTTCCTGGCTATTGGCGAAGCCGCCTCAGCGCGCGGCAGACTGGATGGAGTAAGCGTCCCCCGAGCACCAGATTGCCAAACTGGAGCGGGTGATCATAAGCTCGACCAGCTTTGCCACACGTAGAGCAGACCGGGCGATTGTTCTTTCGAGGCCGTACCCGCACGACCAAGGCAGGACCGTCGTCTTGTTCCTCCACGCGTGCGCCGCGGTAGACAAGCGACTTGAACTTCTCCACCCGACTGAGGATTGTTTGGATACGCATTCCGAGGCACTCCCCGGTTTTGATGAAGCGTGGTAACTCCATCTTGGCCGAGGGTGTTTCAGGATGCGCTATTCTTCTCGAAGGCGAATCGTTTCCAGTTTTGGTGCTGCCAGACCACGACGATAAGCCTCGCGTTGAGACCGATTCACCACGTTTTGTTGAAGCGCGAACGCATATTGCCTCCTTTTGAGCCGGAGCCGAGCCTGGCAAATGGATCCACAGATTCTGCGGAAGACTCAACATCTCGAAGTACATTCCATGCTCGTCTGAATAGCACGGAATGGGTTATGACCGTCGTGCATATCTCAGGCTAAAGAGCTCGGCGATTTGCTCGAGCTTGGGCTTTCGGCTGATTCCGCAAGGCTTGCTTTCGCATCAAGATAGAACGCAGTACTGCCCGAGCAGTCAGATATCGTCGACTCAATCAGGTACGGCTCACGATCCAACGAGCCCCTTTCGTTCAGATCTTCTTGAACGAGCTTTGTGACCGGTCTGCTAGTCCAAAGATGTGGCGTATAAAGTCCAGCACACGATGAGGATGGTCAAGCTGAGGCTGGGTCACAGCCGATCGAACTGCCACTCTCGGGTGATGGAGAAACTGGTTTTGCAGGCGTACGGCCATATGAGCAATTGCTTTGCGATCCGCCTCGGTCAGATCCGGCCTGGTCGAGAAAAGTGCGCTGAGCTCGCGCTGGCGGATTTTGTCGGCATGATTCCCGAGCTGCTGGAGCAACAGTCCGGCATCGCGCTGGTGGCGTAGTTGGGCGTAGCAGGAAGTTGTTTCACGTTCAATAATCACAAGGGCTGGGTTGATCCCCTTTTGCCGCTCGACTCGATTCTGCTCAGCCTGAGCCCGCAGGTCATCAACGTGGTAAAGCGTGACCTGGTCAAGGTCGCCAATACGCGGGTCAAAGTCGCGAGGGATGGCAATGTCCAGGATCAAGGAAAGGCGATTTCGGCGCGCGCGTTGAACACGGACATACTGCTCGAGCGTGACGATTGGCTCGGCAGCAGCGGTGGTACTAATAATAAGGTCGGCGTCGATTAATGCTTGGCCAAGCCGTTCGAAGGGGACAGCACGCGCATTCCAACGAGCCGCTGCTGCAACGGCGCGATCTGCATCGCGATTGGTGATCAGGATCTCGCCCGGGTTCAATCCCTTCAGATGCTGGAGAGTGAGCTCGCCCATCTTGCCGGCGCCGATGACCAGCACTGTCTTATTAGCGAACGAATCGAAAACCTCCCTAGCCAGATCCACCGCCACGCTCGCAATGGAAAGCTTGCCCTGATCCATGCCGGTCCGCTGCCGGACAAGCTTGCCGACTCGTAGCGCGGTTTGGAACACAGTGTGGAATATGGGGCCGACGGTATTCCGCTCAACAGCGGCGAGGTACGCATCGCGGACTTGGCCGAGGATTTGCCCTTCCCCGAGAACCAAACTTTCAAGACTAGCCGCCACCCGGAAGAGATGGCCAATGACCATTTCGTCATGGTAGCTGACCAGATGCTTGGAGAAAAGCTCGGACTTGACACCGTGCAGCTCGACGAGCGTGTTAGTCAAGGTATCGGTGTCCGGTACCTGTTCCGAGCTGCCCGCGACATAGAGCTCGACCCGATTACAGGTGGAAAGAACCACGAGCTCGGTGCCGGGGAAAGCCTGCGCCAGAATGTCAATCCCAACGGCATACTGGGGTCCATCGAAGGCGAGTGCCTCGCGGGCGAAAGCTGGCGCAGAGCGGTGGTCGACCCCCAGAGCCAGCAGTTTCACGGCATTTTCATCCTCTTGGAGGTCGCAGTCACGGATGCACCATGAGCCGTGGGTAACCGCAAGGCTTCGATGCCGACCCAGGTGAAGACCAGGAAGGCAAAGGCCACAATCGTTAGAACCATCACATTTCGACCCCGCATGGCTGGCCGAAACCTTGCGTGGAGCAGGACCCCAAAGACCAGCCACATCAAAAGGGCGCTCAGGACTTTGGGGTCGGTCCAGCGTAGTGTGTGCGCTGTTGCAACTCCCGTCGCAGTGCCAGGAACCGCGAGACTCAAGACCACGCCGATCAAAAGCCCGAACGTCAGAAGGGGGAAAGCGACCGTAATGGCTCCTCGGTTGATCCGCTCGGACTGTTCCAGGCTGGGCAGCGCTACACCGAACCGCGAGGACCGTTTAGACTTGAGCCGCCGCATCTGCGCCAGGTACATCAGCCCGGCGAAAAACGCCACGCACGTGAACACAGCGCCCCCGAGAAGGAAAACACCATGGACCGGCCCCCAGAACGCGATCGCGCCTCCCCAGTCGAGCCAGTCGGACTTGCGTGGCGCAAACCAACCCGCGACGATCACCAAACCTAGCACCAGCGGCAGCACAAACATCCCCACGGCCACTGACTTGGGTGAACGAACCATCAAGTAAAACCCGATCATGGCAACGATCCACGACAAGACCATGACTGAATCGAATACCGTCATGATCAGCATGAGCGGGTTCTTGAATGCAAGATTGGCCAAAAACGCGGTTTGTACCAGCCAAGCCAGTGCCATCAAGCCTGCCGCGATATACCAGCGGACCGAACTGCGCACTACGAACCGTGCCAGTTCAGCCAGAAGAGCCAGACCGTAGGTACCGGCAAAGCAGAGAACTGACAACCGATCGAGCACGCAGACACTCCCGCTGCCATTTCCCTTGGCCGGCTGGAACTCCCCACTCACGACTTGATCTATTGTAAGATGCCAGCTTAGCCAAGCCCAGATCACCTGTCTCGTCCGAAGTTAGGAGGTACTCACGATGGTACTTGCTCGTTCATCATGAAGCCAACCCAGCGGCGGACGGTGCAACTTTGCCACCAAAGCCTGAGAAGGCAAAAGCATCAATCGTGGCACAAGCGAACCGTTTCGACCTCATTAGTCCTCAAACAGGCGTTATATAAAAAAGCGGACCACGCAGGAATAGGTAATTATGTGAGTGCACACAAACACTGCCCCGGGTCGACAGTGCCCGGTCTCGGCGTCACGACTTGTCTGGTGCATCCACTCACCGCTTCTCTTCATTCGATGGCCAGCACGAATCGGGGCATCCGGACCCCGACTTCGGTTCAGTTCCGCTAATACAGCCAGCAGCCGTGCAGCCACTCCACCAGCCGCAGCAATGTTCGTTGCCAAGGATTCCACGACAACAATCGATAAATCAACCGCTTGCCCCCCGTTCTCGATCTCGCAGGAAATCTGGATCACCGCCGCACAGAACGTCGCGAATTCCATTCGCAGCCACGTGCGCCTCTCAGCCTCATGCTTGGCCGCTTGCCGCCGCGATACGGGCACCATCAGGGCACTCCATGCCTTCAGGCTCCAGGCCAAGCTGGCCGTCACCATGTAAGCCCAGTTACTCACCAGGTCATCTACCGGAGTCGTCAGCGCATGCACTCCCCCTTTGAGCTGCGCGATCAGATTCTCCTGGTCGCAACGATCATTGGCTGCGAATACGATCTCCTCGGCTGTCCGGGTTCGATCGTTGGTGATAGAGAAGGAATACCAATATTCCTCGAACAGACGCATCTGCCCTTGATCAATACCCGGCCGCTTGCAGAGCACGATCACCCGATAGCTCTTCTTGCAGGCAACCGGGCGACAGTCGAACTCAGCGATCATCTCCTTGAGTAGATCGATCGCCTTGAACCCACGCTCATGGATGATCTCGAACTTGACCCGTTCGGGCTTCTCGCGAGGTGAAGTTTTGACCTCATACCTTGGCGGCTGCTCCAGGAAGCCATACTCCCCGGATAGGAGGTCGTCGGCCAACGCCTTGAGATTGGGCATGGCACCGATCCCGAAAACAAAGCTGACATCGCCAGCTTGATCCCAGCGGTCGAGATGCGCTGTCTGGGTGAAGTCAGTATCGCCGCGCAACACGATGCGCTCAAAACCAGCCTGGCGGCTGAGGCTGATCATCTTATCCAGAGCCTCGGCGGCGTGTTCGTGCGAAGGCCGATTGCCACTGTGATTGATCGGGTAGAGGGGTTCGTCGGTGTTGGCCAGCGAGATCAGTACGGGATGATAACCCCAGGTTCTGTCGTAGGCGATGTCGATGCCCTGCTCGCATTCGGCGTCGGTGCTGACGAGAGTGCCGTCAACGTCGAGGATCGAATCCGTAAAGAAGGTGGCGGGCTGCTCTGCCCAGACCCGCAGTCGCGATTGATTAATTGCGTTCATCAGGGTAATGACATCGGCCTCGCAGAAGCGACGGCAGAGGTCTCCTACCGTGGTTGGGTCGGGGATGCGTTGGGCGCCCAAGGCATCGAGATAGACCTCGTCTGGGGGATTTCCTTGGTTGAGTAGCAGTCACTCGAAAGCCTCCTTCGGATTGAATATGTCAGATATCTTACTACATGTAATCGTCCAAACTTGTCGGCGGTTTTCGAGTCTTTCTTTGGATCTCTGCCTCGATTGTTTTTTTAGGATGCTTGGTTGAGGACTAGTTGCCATCGTCACCACGGCTTCGACTACCTCACCAGGAATTGCCTTCGGTGCAGGGCCGGGACGCTTTTGAAGGTTCTCGTCACGCGACGGACGATACCAGGTGCTCGCGGCGATTCCCAAACGCCCGAGCACCTGAACGAGTCGGGGCGTCGGTGAAGTCTCGAACGCTGCGATCACGCGACGCGAGTCCACCGTCGGCGGATCGCGTCGAGAGTCTTTTTAAGACTCCATTGGCGATGGTCAACTCGCCGATCACTTGATCACGGCTCTCGATCTGACGCTCTAGCTCAGTAACCTGGCGCTCATGGGCGCTGACTCCATTCTGCGTGCCGCCCGCCGGCGCGGCCTCGCCGGTTGCCAGGAAGTTATCTCGCCAGCGATATCGGGTTGCTTCTACAACGCCATATCGCCTGGCGATAACCGCCCCTGGTTCTTCTCGACGCAAAAAACTCCGCTCCGCGTTGCGGCGTTCAGACACGGGCACCTCGCCGCGCTTTCCCATCGGTCCCAACTCCTCGATGTCTTAACCGTGACAGCTTGGTTGTCACGACCCGGTCTATTGTCCCCCGAGGAATTCTCTCACGCTACGATTCCCAAAAACCCTGCGCAAGACAATCTCAAGAGACGGTGAGTCGTCAAGGGGCACAGAATTCCGAAACTGTCTTACGTTCATATACCTTGACATAAAGTGAGTTCGACTCAAGTTACGTCAAAGGCGAGATGCGCAAGTCATGAGACAAGGTGAGAACCGCTCGAATTGAGACATTGCCAGACTGTGGGACAATGCCAAAAATACGGCGAAATCGGCGGGTCGTGTGGAACAGCTTAGTCGCCTCCGATCGCTCGTTGCAACCGGCAACGCCCCGAGCACTGCCGGCCAATCAGGTGGCTCCGCTTAACCGACCGGCCAACCAGCAGAATTCGAAGAAATCAAAGCGAGGTGTGCGGGAAGTAGGTTAGACTGGGAGTCGATACGTCTCTCGACGAATTCGCGCCGGCGCGGGAGCCTTTCGCCTCACCGCAACAAGATCGCGCACACAGGCTGGGAGGCTCCTGGACTATTATATCGAGGAGGTTTATTCGTGAGTTCGTGCACTTTCTTAGTCGCTTCTAAACCCACGGCCTATGGCCGTGTGCCCCGAGGAGCTTCTAGCGATCCGGCATGCATTCCCGTGTGTCCTTCTTGGCCTCGGCATTCATAGCGTAATTCTGGAGTGAACTCCGGCAAGCGAATGGGAGAAGCGTCGGTCTGGTTGACATCCACGTCCCCAGCGGAGGCAACTTCACGTAGACGGCCTCCTCGGGGGCCTTCCTAATGCCACGGCCTCTGGCCGTGGTTGATTACTGGATTCGATTCAGCTGTATGTGAGGGCAGCGTAATGGCAGTATCCAGTCCTTGGGTGGCACCATGTCCGCCAGAACTGTACGGAGAGGCGCTCCACGTTCTCTACCGTCGGTTACCTACCGTCCTCCGCAAAGAATTGATCATCGAAGTGCTTGAGCAAGCACAGCGCGAGGAGGTTAACCTCTCAGGGCTGTGGGTCGCCGGGACGCAACTCGGGAAAATAACAGGGGCACTGTTGACACAGGCCTTGGTAGGTAAGATGGCAGTGGTCTGGGCGCCTGAGGTCAAGCCATCATGGCGCCGGTCAGAGTTGGCCGCCGCACTGGTTCAGGAAGCTTTGGCCGACTTAAAGGCTCGTGGGTTCCGTTTTGCGCAAGCGGTATTAGAGGAATCAGCTGATCCTCGAGCAGGCCGTGACCTAAGTAGGGGAGGATTGCCCCGCGTGACAGAGTTACTCTACCTTGAACGCGACACGGCGACTCCGTTGCCCCTGGTCTCCAGAGCACTCAGTCGATCGACTCAGTCAACCACCAGCATTCGGCTTAGTAACTCAACGGCTTCCTGTTCCTCTCGCCCTGCCTCGGGTTTTGAATGGCAGCCATTTAAGGCGGCTCTGGATGTCCAGTTCCGTGCTGTGTTGCAGGCAACCTATACAGGCAGTCTCGACATGCCTGAACTGGAGGGCGCTCGGTCGCTCGATGACATCATGGAAGGTCATCGCGCTGCCGGTCGATTTGTAGCCGATCGTTGGCGATTGGGGCGAATTTTAGGGAAGCCAGAGGCCGCGGCTGTGCTTCTCTTGGCCGAAATTCCAGGGCGCAACGTGTGGGAGGTGATTTACCTGGGATTGACTCCTTCGGCGCGGAAGCGGCCTTGGCCTCACCGTGGTCCAACACGCGCTCGAGCTTGCACAGGGCCATGTCCCCTGGTTAGGACTGGCCGTTGATCGGCGCAACGTTCCAGCACTACAGCTTTATAAAGCCGCTGGGTTCGTCGTTCGTGAACGGCGGGCCGTTCATCTTGTAATCTTTGGGACACCCCCCTAGAAATCAGAGCCTGTTGGGACCGATCACCGAAATGGGTTCTCCCGCACTTTCGGTGATCCCACCCTCGCTGGCCACGACTCGGCGATGAATGTCGTTCCATATCGAGTGTCGATCGCGTACGGATGGCGACGCAGTATTGCCGGGAGTACTGAGCCGCGCTGGTCATCGATCTGTTTCGCTCCCCAATCGCCCGGCGCCGGGTCCTGAGATGTTTGGGACAGCGAATACCTTACGCGATTCCGTCGGCTGCGCGACGTTTGTTTGTCGCGCACGTGGCTCAAGCCCTGGGAGGCGATGACGGTCAAGCAGCGCAGAGGATTCGTGCCCTCAGCAAAACGAACCCCGCTCTGCCGTACATCTGCCGCTTGACGGTCTTCAGGCGGTTGATGTGTCCTTCTACCGGGCCATTGCTCCACCGCTGGGTCACAGCCGCGAGTACTGCTGATTCGTCTCGCCGGATGCCATCGGCGAATCGCCGTATATCTGGAGATGAGGACACTTCGGCTTTTACCAGCCAATCGCTCAATGTCTTGGACGAGCGCTTTCGGATTAGGTCCGCGAACTCATCAGCTAAGTCCAACGCAGTTGCCAACTCGTCACTGCTGGCGCGAATCGCATCGATTCGCCTCTGCTCATTGGGCTTGCGATTCTCGGGCCGACGGACCCATTCGAACGACAACTGCCTCGGTGATGGAGGGGACGGAGCAGATGGCCTCGCCGCCCCGGCGCGCTCACGTCTTTTCCCCGCCACGCCGAGCCGTTTCCTGACGTACCGCTGCACGCTGTTGTACGAGCCGCGGAAATCTCTCGTCACCAATTGCCGGTGCAACTCGGCCGCGTTTGTACAACCCTCGGCAATACGGGCGTCGATCCATTCGCGGTGCGCGTCCCATCGGGAGCGCCATGCCCGTCCCGGTTTCCAGTCCGGACACTCTTTGCACCGTAGGTAGCGCCGTACCGTGTTGAACGACATGCCAAGTTCCCGAGCGATCCGCCGTGCCGAGTGGCGTCGTCGATGGCGCTCGTGGACCTGCTCGAACCGCTCGATCTTTTTCCTTCGTCGCGCCCGTTGGGCTTGGAGTTGGGGTGATTCCGCAGTCGGATCGGCTATCGGCTGCGGAGGAGACGATGGCTCACCCGCGGTGACGGCGCGCGGCGTCAGGCAACGCGGGACTGCACGGCGATTCCGTAGCCGCTGCGGGCGCTTTTACGGCTTCGTTGACCTCGTCGGACTGTCGCTCAAACAGCCGCTCGATGGCCTCTCGCAAGTTCTTCAACAGGTGCCAGCGATCAGCGACTTGCAGGGCATTGGGCGCCGAATCGGCGGCCGCTTGAGCATAAGTCGATGAGCGATCACGACTGATGAGTTCGACTCCGGGATGGTCGTCCAACCACTTCTTGACGGTCGTCGCATCGCGATCGGGCAAAAGGTCGATGATATCACTCCGCTCCAAGTCCACAACGATCGTGCCGTAGCGTTGACCCTTGCGCCACGCCCAGTCGTCGATACCAACGAATCGGGGTGGCGAAGGAGACCCGCTGAGCGTGGGCAAGGTATTTGAGGTGAATTCCGCGATTCCTGAGCGAGATCGCTGAGGCTGGTAAGAAAATTCCCCCCGAAGAGCCTGATCACTGGATCAAGCTCTCCGAGAGGTGTACTCCGTAGTTTGTCACGACACCGGAGTACTCGACCATGTATCACGATTTGCCCCGGTCCGCCAGCTTCTGGTCCTTCCTGCTGACAGTCGACGAAGATCTCGCGGAGGAAACCCGCAAGCAAGGCTGTCCGTGTGGTGGCCGCCTCCACAGTGCCAACTACCAGCGCAAGCCGCGAGGGACTCCCTCCCAGCTTCCTGAGCCCCAGCGCCTCCGACTGAGCTTCTGTTGCGATCGCGACGGTTGCAGGAAGAGAGCGACGCCCCACTCGGTGCGCTTCCTGGGCCGAAAGGTCTACCTGGCCGCCATCGTCGTCCTGGTCAGCGCCATGCGGCAGGGGCCCAACCCGCGGCGGGCCCGTGAGCTCTCCAAACGCTTCGGTGCTGACGAAAGCACAATCACCCGTTGGCAGACGTTCTGGCGCGAACACTTCCCACAAACGCCCTTCTGGAAGGTCGCACGCGCTGGTTTCGTAACCCTTGGCGAGATCGTCAGCTTGCCCTACTCGCTGGTCGACACCTTCCTCCGCCGTTATCCGCCGTGCGATGGTTGGACGCTCCTGCTGCGGTTTCTCTCGCCCATCACGGCTCCCGGGGGCCTACAAATCAAGGTCTCTGAGTGATCGCATCCGATCCGCAGAAGATGCTCTTCGCTCACGCTTCCTGGTCGGTGAAAACGGATTGTCACAGTCCTTTCACCTTATCTGCCAGGAGGCGTGATGATCCAAACAACTCCCAGTTCGACCGGCGCCTTGTGGGCGCGATTTCGGTTCTCCGTGGTGGGCTCGCTCTTGAGCTCTCCCCCCGCTCGCGGTGCCCTCCAGACAGCCATCCATTCTCTTGCCCAGAAGACCTGGTCACATCCCGTGACCGGACGTGACGTGCAGTTCGCAGCAGACACCATCGCCCGATGGTACTACACGGCGAGCCGCCAGCGCGACGACCCGGTCGGCGCCCTGCGCCGCGCCGTGCGCAAAGACTGCGGGGAGATCTCCCTGGCGGCTCCCCTCTCCCAGCGACTCCAGCTTCAGTACCGTGATCACCCCCACTGGAGTTACCAACTTCACTACGACAACCTCGCCGCTTCGGCCAAGGCCGATCCTTCACTGGGACGGCTCCCCTCCTATTCCACGGTCAAGCGGTACATGCAGGCTCACGGCTGGTTGCGCAAGCCGGGGCTTCGTCTCAGCCAGCGTCCCGGCGAAGTGCGCGCCGAAACAAGACGCCAGACCCGAGAGATCCGCAGCTACGAAGCCACGCACGTCGGGGCGCTCTGGCATCTCGACTTCCACCATGGATCGCTCAAGGTGCTCACTCCGGAAGGCCAGTGGCGCACCCCGATCACGCTGGGCATCCTCGACGACCACTCGCGACTCTGCTGCCACGTCCAGTGGTATCTCTCGGAGACTGCCGAAGACCTGGTGCATGGACTCTCCCAGGCGATCCAAAAACGTGGCTTGCCGCGTGCGCTCTTGACCGATAACGGCTCCGCGATGGTGGCCGAGGAAGTTACCGAGGGTCTCTTGCGCCTGGGCATCGTCCACGAGCGGACGCTGCCGTACAGCCCATATCAAAACGGAAAGCAAGAGGCCTTCTGGGGCCGGCTCGAGGGGCGGCTGATGAAGATGCTCGACGGCGTCGCCGAGTTGACGCTCGACTTCCTCAACCAAGCAACCCAGGCGTGGGTCGAAATCGAGTACAACCGTGCCGTGCACCGTGAGATCTCCAGCTCGCCGGTTGAGCGCTTTGCCCACGCACCTGAGGTGCTCCGCACCAGCCCAACGAGCGAGTCGCTTCGTGACGCATTTCGCCTGGAAACCAAGAGGACTCAGCGTCAGAGCGACGGAACGATCTCGCTCGAGGGCGTGCGCTTGGAGATTCCAGCAAGGTTTCGTCACTTCCGCGAAGTGACCGTACGCTATGCCCGCTGGGACCTCGGCCGGGTCGATGTGGTCGACGGGCGCAGCGGAATCGTTCTGGCTCCCATTTATCCCCTGGACAAGACCGCCAACGCCGACGGCCGTCGTGCTGTCATCGAGCCTGGCGATACTGCCGCGGTGCCCGAGGGCCGGCGGCGCACCGCTGGCGAGCTGCCGCCCCTCTTGAAACGCATCCTGCAAGAGTACTCGGCCACAGGCATGCCACCGGCCTACTTGCCCAAGACACCCCTTTCCCACGACGGAGAACCATCATGAACAGCAAGAAACTGCTGGCCCTTTACGGGTTGAAATGGAACCCGTTTTCACCCGAGCTCCCCAGCGAAGGACTGCTGGCGACGCCCAAGATCGAGCATTTCGCCTGGCGCGTCGAACAGTTGGTCCAGGAGGGGGGCTTCGCGCTGATTACGGGTGAATCGGGTACCGGCAAATCCGTGGCGCTGCGGATTGTCGCCGGGCGGCTTGCGACCCTGCGGGACGTCACGGTCGGTGTGATCGAGAGGCCCCAGTCGAAAAGCCCCGACTTCTATCGAGAGCTGGGGGACATTTTCGCGGTGAAGCTTGCGCCACACAATCGCTGGTGCGGATTCAAGGCGCTCCGCGAGCGCTGGAAAGCGCACCTGGCTTCATCACGGATCCGCCCGGTGCTCTTGATCGACGAAGCGCAGGAAATGAGCCCCGACGTCCTCGGTGAGCTGCGGATTCTCTCCAGCGCCGACTTCGACTCCACGTCGCTCTTGACAGTGGTCCTCTCCGGAGACGGGAGGCTTCTGGAATTGTTGCGGCACGAGGACCTCGTCCCGTTGGGGACCCGGATCCGCACCCGACTCGTCACCGAGCCCGCCACGCGCGAGGAGCTGCTGGAGTTGCTTCAGCACGCGCTGGCCAAGGCCGGCAACGCCTCGCTCATGACGGCCGAGCTGATGGACACGCTGGTCGATCACAGCTCGGGCAACTACCGTCTGCTCATGAACATGGGCGGAGACCTCCTGGCTTACGGCATCTCGCACGACGTCGGCGAGCTCGACGAGAAATGCTACCTGGAGCTCTATCAACAGAAAAACTCACGCCCCGCGCTCAAGAAGAAAGCGAAGGTGTGAAGATGCCCATGAGTGGGGATCCAGCGCTTCCGGTCGTGCGCGTGGGAGAGATCTCCAGCGGGGAGAGCACCCGGCGCTGGCTGGTGGAAGAGCTCTGGGGCGCCAGCTCGGTTGGTGTGATCGGTGGCGCCCCCAAGTGCGCCAAGACCTGGCTGGGGCTGGACATGGCACTCAGTGTAGCCACCGGCACGGCGTGCCTGGGCAAGTACGTGGTGCCGGAGCCGGGCCCGGTTTTGGTCTACCTGGCCGAGGACGCACTGCCAGCTGTGCGCGAGCGCGTCGAGGGAATGGCTCGGCATCGCGGTCTGGACCTTAGCCAAGTCGAGATCCACGTGATCACTGCGCCGGTTCTCCGGCTCGATCGTGATCCGGACCGGGCACGGCTCTGGGAGACAGCCAGGGGGCTGCGACCCAAGCTGCTCCTGTTGGACCCCTTGGTACGCCTGCACGGCGTCGATGAGAACAACGCCGGCGAAGTGGCCCAGTTGCTGGCGTACTTTCGCTGGTTGCAAAGGCAGCTCGATCTCTCGGTGCTGCTGGTGCATCACACGCGCAAAAGCGCCGCGGGGGGAGTCGCGGCCGGTCAGGGACTCCGCGGCTCAAGTGACATCCACGCCTTCGGCGACTCGAACCTCTATCTACGGCGAAGTCGGGAACACTTGATCCTCTCCAGCGAGCACCGGGCGGCGCCGGCAGCGGCGTCGGTCTGTCTGGAGCTGGTCGTGACCGATCCCGAGACAGCCCATCTGGAGGTCATTGGAGAACTGCGGGACGGTTCGGCCAAGCTCACCGTCGACGGCAAGCACCGCAGTCTCGAGGAGCGGGTGCTGGGCGTCCTGATCCAGGGCGCGACCGTGACACGGGCGAAGCTCAGGGATTCCCTCGGGGTCAAGAACGAGCGGTTGGGCGAGGCGCTGGAGGCGTTGGAGCGAGCCGGCCGGCTCTGCCGCACGCCCGCTGGCTGGCAACGCCGCAACGGATCGATTGAATTGGGCCGTTCCCGTTCCCTATAGGGAGATGAGAGGGAACGGAACGGTATTTCGAGCACAAAGCAACCATGCCAGAAAAGCGAGGAAGAACTGTGCCCGGCGTCGACTTCGACAGAGTTCGCGGTCTCGTGACGATGGAGCGGGTGCTGAGCCTGCTTGGGTTCGAGCCCTCGAGTCGATCGGGGGCGCAATGGTACGGAAGCTGTCCTCTGCATCACGCCGGGGCTGGTCGCCGGCATCGCTCGTTCTCGGTGAACGTGGCGATCGATCGCTACACTTGCCATCGGTGCCACAGTCACGGCAACCAGCTTGAGCTTTGGGCGGCGGCCAGGAAGCTTTCGCTGCATCAAGCCGCAGTGGATCTTTGCCATCGGCTTGGCTGCGACGTCCCCTGGGTTCGGCGATGGTGAGGCCATCCAGTCGCGTCAGGCCGACGCAAACCCAGCATCCCATCGTCACGCCCGGCGGAAGAGAGAAGAGGCCACCGGTACTTGCTTCGTGACTGAAATTGACCATCGATTAGCTTGATCAACTTGTTGTCAATTATCGTGATCGCTCTCAATCCAGCGAATGAGCACGGACCGGAAGCTCGTCGTGGCCATGGAGTCGTCGGGAACGTACGGCGATGCCCTTCGGCAGGCGCTGGCCGATGCCAAGATCGCCGTGTTGCGGGTTAGCAACAAGGCATCCCACGATTAGGCGGAGATCTTTGACGGAGTCTCCTCGCAACACGACGGCAAGGACGGTGCGGTGATCGCCGAACTGGTGGGCATGGGCAAGTCCCAGCCGTGGGGATACGAAGCATCCAGCGAGTGGGACCAGGAATTGAACGACTGGGTGGAGTGGATGGTTGCCCAGCGCCAGAGTCTGACAAACTGGCAAGGGCGTCTGGAAGCGCTGGTTTCGCGGCATTGGCCGGAGGCAACGCGGGTGCTCAAGCTCAGCACGGTGACGCTGCTGCATGCGTTGGAGCATTACGGGGACCCCAAGAGCTTGGCGGCGGACCCGGATGCCGCGGAGCAGTTGGGGCGCTGGGGCGGCTTGTTCCTCGCACCAAACAAAGCCGAGCAGCTCGTGGAGGAGGCGAGGTCGAGCGTGGGAGTACGGGTTGGGGAATGCCAGCGGCGTCAGATCAAAGAATACGCCCGCGAAGCGCTGATGGCGCGGCAGCAGGTCAAGGCGGCGGAACGGCGGTTGCGCCAGTTGGCCGTCGGGAACAAGGTTCTCGAGGCCCAGGGAAAGGCCGTAGTAATCCCGACGGCGTGCGTTCTCTGGACAAGCACGGGTGACCCACGGAACTATCATGCCGCGGCGGCCTACCGCAAGGCGATGGCCTTGAACCTGAAGGAGCGAAGCAGCGATGCTTATCAGGGACAACTCTGGATTAGTAAGCGGGGGAGTGCGCGGACACGGCAATGGCTTTCTTTCGCCACGCTGCGGTTGGTGCAACGCAGTGACGTACGTGCTTGGTACGAAGCGAAGAAGGCTCGTAACGAAGACGATACCTGAAGAACGGTGGTGGCTGTGATGCGAAAATTGGCCTTGGCGCTGTATCACGTCGGGGTCAAGGGGAAGGACTTCCAGCCATCATCGGTGTGCGGGAATGGAGGAGATTATGGCCGAGGTGCGATTCTACCTGAACACCCGCAACCAGCGTGAACCCCGTACTTACGCCCGCGACAATGCAGCATGAATGACTCCGTCCCGAAATCACGCAAGGCTATTTAGGTATACTTTTGATCAAAGGCGGCCTGGTTTGGACGATTGCGCAGCCTGCGCCTCAGCGTGCCAAGCGTCGGACAAACGCAATAAGCCAGCTTGTATACAGAGGATTTCCAGTTCGCGGAGTGCGGTTGCGTCGTCGAGATGCTTAAAGGCGCTGTCAAGGCGTGGTCCAAGCGAAAATGGGTCGAGGACTTCGCGGATACGACTAACAATCTCGGCGGCATCGCGGCTCTCGTCAATGTGGCTGGTGATGTGCAAGGCGTGCGCCAGACGATACCAGGAGCGCCAGTCCTGAGGGAGTTCGGCCAAAGCTTTTCGGAAGGCCGATGCTGCTTGATCGGGCTGGTGGTCGTACTCCAGATCCCAGCGACCACGAAGCCGCCAGTAGCGGGCGTCACGAGCATTAGCGGGCCAGTTATTGAGCAGTGCGCGTCCCCGCTCTGGCTTACCTGCGTCAGCTAGTGCGGTAACAAGTGCTTCGCGGGCGGCGATGTGCTCTGGATGGCCAGTCAGGAGCGCCTCCAGCTCGCTCAGACGCGCCGCACGATCGAGGTCAGCCGCCCTAGGCTGTGCTGCAACCCGCTGTAAGAGCGCAATCCGAGCATCAATGTCGGTACTGTCTGCGTCAAGCCACCGCCGCAACGTCGTTCGCACCAGATCGTCCGGAGGGTCGGCTAGTAATCCCAGTGTCAATTCGCGAAGCAGTTCGCGCCTCGCCTCGGGCCGCACTCGTTCATAGGCCTCCCATCCTGAACGCTGGGCTTCAATCGTTCGATCTTCGACGCGAAGGACTTCCAGCAGAAGCCGCCAGGGCTCCGGATGAGTCGGATCGAGGTCGATCGCCCGATGCAAGCTGCGCTCTGCCTGGGCAGCTCGGCCGAGGGCCAAACAGGCCCGTGCTTCTTCCAAGTGGCTCACAACTGTTGCAGCTCTGCTGGCGTTAATTGCCCGCCAAGACCGGAGAGCTGTGTTCCAATCGTCATCACGCGCGGCGGACTCAGCGCGCGCCCGTAACTGGGTTGAGGATTCCAAGGCCCAGCCACTAACCCATACTAGCATGACAAGGGTAGTCAGACCGGCCAACCCGACTAAGACTCGTCGCCAGTGACATCGACTCAACTGGCCTTTCAACTTGCTGGTGGAAAGTTTCGCTCGGGACTGGATGGTTGTACCAGTTGATTTTGGTCGGACCTGCGATTGGGATGTAGGACGTCGCGGCATCTTGGTCGCCGTACATAGCTGCGGGCTGAAACCATGAGTGGCCCTGAACCCTTTGGCGGATGAAGTCTCGCCTCGATTTTGGACCTTGGCTATAACTGGATTTTCCGGGGATTCTCTTATACTACAGCACACATGTCGGAGCCCACCTTCGACAAATTCACAAAGAACCATGGAAAAAACGGCCAGCTACACTGTACTCATGCGTTCAAGCATACGTAGAATTCGTTAGTGAGCATCCATTGCTATGCCTTAAATTCGTTCTATGACGAAGCTTGAGACCGGCCCGGACGAATGTTTTGGATCCTGCGCTCTAATACTTACATGGCCCTAGAATGCACAATAGGCGTCTTGAGCGCCTCGCGCGAAGAGTAGAGAATATATCAAGGGGCAACTTTAGAAGCGTTGCGAGGACATGAAATCATCGGCAAGTCACGGTGCTGAATCATGATGAGCGTGGTGGCCGGACGAAACCGTGCCGGCGCAGGTATGCCCAGTTTATGATTGTGGCCAGGCTATCGCTGCTGAGTGCTGTACATCGTGCACCGGCTGATGACGAAGCTTATGTCATTACCGCCGGTTTCCGTTGAAGATGATTCGGTGAGGTGTGGGCGGTCGCTCCTCTTTGGGAGAGCGCGAATGCTCGGGCAAGAGGGGTCGGACCTTGGCCCAAAACTCATCGGAGACATCGCGCCAGCCATGCCTCCGGGGCAATGGCTTCCGGGGCTTTGAGTTGCGTGCCATGGTTGGACCCTTCGATAAGCTGGCAAAGATCGTCCCAGAGTATCATAACAAATCAGGATCCCTTTGTATCTAGGTTTATGGACGCACTTAGCAAACCGCATGTTTATCGGCGACATGGTTCGTAAGCGTGGGGCCTTCTCAGTTGCGATAAATTGAGTTAAACTCTGAGGCTCTACGAGCTTGATTCTCAACCGAGTGGACGACAAACGCAGGACCGAGATTTCTCACCTCTGTGTTCATTCTGCGGGCCGGGAATGATCTGAAACCCAGCGCTGTCTATATCGGCTGGAATTCGTGGACGTTGAAGGTCAGTTCTTGAATACGTTGGAGGGAGCTTCCATGGACACCAACCTCGATTTGCTCTTCGGCGTGGTTGCATTCCAGAATGGAGCTGTCGATGCTGACCGCCTCGCAGAGACATGTGCGGCCTGGGCAACAGAACAGACACTCCCACTCGCCGATTTGTTCGTCGATCGCGGGTTGCTGACAGCCGAGCAGAGGACCGAGGTCGAAAAGGCCGTAGCACACGAGCTGAAGAACCATGGTGGAGATCCGCACGCCACGCTGATGGCTACCATCGATGGTAGGTCGCGCGAGGCAATCCGCGAGGCCACCGGGGCCAATCGGGCTCTCGAAGCCAAGCTGGACCTCCCTCAACAACCACAGGGCGGGCACGTTGTGGTTGGAGCAATATCACCTGGCGAGCACGAAAGCCGCGATCGCTACACGTTGACCCACCTTCACGCCAAGGGAGGCATGGGGCGAGTGTGGCTAGCCCGTGACACCGCATTGGGCCGTCAGATCGCGCTCAAGGAACTGCGCCCCGATCAAACCGACAATGCCATCGTTTTTTCCCGATTCTTGTACGAGGCTAAAATCACCGCCCAGCTCGAGCATCCTAGCATCGTGCCAGTTTACGAGCTCGGCAAGGGAGAGGTACCCTATTACACAATGCGGTTCGTGAAGGGCCGTACCTTGAGCGAAGCCATTCGGGGCTATCACAAGAAACGAACGGCTGGGGAAGCTGACTTGGTCGGAATGATCGAGCTCTTGTCGGCCTTTGTCGGGGTTTGCCATGCCGTGGCCTATGCACATTCGCGAGGCGTTATTCACCGCGACTTGAAGGGCCAAAATATCGTGATGGGGCAGTTCGGCGAGGTCATGGTCCTTGATTGGGGCCTGGCTAAACGCGTGAGCCCCGACCAACAAGCCACTGCCACTGAAGACCGGATCACTGTGGCATCGGACCCGGCCAAGGCGATTTTCGACTCCGATCAGGCAACCCTTGCGGCAAACGATCTTGGTCCAGTTCAAGATGCCGAATGCACGCTTCCTGATCCTGGCGATCTGCACTCCGATGCTGCATCAAGGTCTATCGCCAATGGGAAGGCGCAGCACCATTTAACACCCAGTCCAAGCGGCAATGCACTTCGTCGTTCTGGTTCCAGCCCGGGCCGCCGGCCAAATCCCGAGTCGGGCGCCGGCCCTGACGGAACCATGCAGGGCCAGCTCTTGGGTACCCCAGCATACATGGCCCCCGAGCAGGCACAGGGTCGGCACGACCTAGTCGACGAGCGCACCGACGTGTATGGATTGGGAGCCATCCTCTACGAGATCCTCACCGGCCGGCCTCCATTCATTGCGCCCAAGACTTCGGAGATTATCCGCAAGGTCTGCAACGAGGCCCCGATCCCTCCTCGTCGGATCCTCGCTGACACCCCCCCAGGCCTGGAGGCTGTGTGCTTAAAAGCATTGCAGAAACCTTCGGCAGAACGCTACACCTCCGCGTCTGAACTCGCTCAGGAAGTCCAGCGATGGCTGGCTGACGAGCCCGTGCATGCTTACGACGAGCCCTTGACCAGCCGTGCACTTCGCTGGGCTCGTCGACACAAGACCGTGGTTATGGCTACCGCAGCCCTACTGGTCACCGGAACTATCGCACTGGCCGTCAGTACGATGCTTGTCGCCGGCGAGCGCAACGAGGCCGAGGCCCAAGGCACGCAAGCCCGCCGTGCCGTCAACATGCTAACCAAGGGCGCCGAAATTGGATTCGACGATCAGCTCGACCCGCTCCAGAGAGAATTCCTGGCCGGCGCGCTAGAGTATTACGAACAATTCACCAGCCGGGTTGCCAGTGACCCGGCGGTGAAGCTAGAACACGGCCGGGCATACCAGCAGATGGGCGACATTCAGCGCAAGCTGGGGCAGTTTTCGGAGTCAGAGTCAGCCTATCGCAAAGCGATCCAGCTCCTTTCCCCCCTGGCAAGCCAGAGAGGAATGGGGCTCGACGCGAGACGTTCGCTTGCTCGAACCTTCACCCTTCTTGGAAACCTTCTCGTTCGCCACGGTGCTGCTAAGGGGAAAGCCGAGGACCTCTACCGCCAGGCGGTGGACATCCAGCGGGCTCTCGTCAGTGCCCCAATTCCTCTCGCCGAAGATCGGTTACATCTCGGCCAAACCCTCAGAAGCCAGGGCGACCTGGTGCGGCTCAATGGCCAGTTCACACAGGCCAGACCATTCTACGACCAAGCCGTCAAAGTCCTCGAAGACATCCGCACCACCAACGGTCAACACGCCGAGGTTCGCAACGAGCTGGCGCTGGCTGCCGATGCGCGTGGCTCGATCAACCGCGATCTCGGAGAAATCAATCTGGCTGGGAAGGATTACTACCGTGCACTTAAGCTGCTCGAAATCCTGGTTGCCGAATTCCCCACCATCCCTCGGTATCGTGAGTCGCTCGCCAAGGTGTGCAATAGCCTGGGACTGCTTGAAGAAAGTGCTGGCAGCTTGGTCGAAGCTGAACGTTTCTACCGCCGTGAGCTGCCGCTCGTGGAACGACTCACTCAGGATTTTCCCAACCACCCTGAACATCGGCGCGAGCTGGCCCGCACGTTGAGTAACCTCGGCAACGTCCTGGCACGAAACCGAGATGGGGGCGCCGAGGCTGTCCTGCGCAGAGCTGTTGAAGTCAATGCCCCGCTGTCGGTCAAGCATCCGGAAGACGTGCAAATCCGGTTCGACCTCGCCAAAGATTATCAGTGTCTGGGCGATCTTGAGCGTGAACAAGGAAACTTGGATGCCGCTGCCACGGTGATCCGCCAATCGCAGTCGATCAGCGAATCGCTGGTCAAGGAGTTTCCCGACAAGCCGCGTTACAGCGAAGTCCTCGCGATCAATCTGGCAGATCTAGGCCTCGTGCTGCACGAACTTCGCCAACCTCACTCGGAAGAGATGTTCCAGACCTCCGTGGCGATCTACGAGAAGCTGGTTGCAGCGCACCCCGACAATGTCGAGTATCAGATCGGGCAGGCCCGCTGCTTGCGAGATCAAGGCGTGATCGTGGCCTCCAAGGGGAAGCCCGATCAGGCTGAGGCTATCTATCGCAAGGCGCTTGCTCGGTTTGATGCCACGAACGCCAAAGGTCAGACAAACGAGACGTTACGACTCCGAGCCGGGTTGATGAATAATCTGGGCGATCTGCACCGCCCTGGAGCCGAGCAGGCCTTCCGCGACTCAATCGCGATCTCCACACAGCTCACTGCACACCAGCCGCCGGCCAACACCGACGTTCACGTCCTGGCGATCGCCCAGTTCAATCTCGGCGAGCTTCTCATTGACGAGAAACGTCTACCCGAGGCTGGGCCTTTGCTCGCGCAGTCAGTGGCGAACTTTGAGAACCTCGTCGTGAGCGCTCCCAAAGCCATCGATTTTCAGAGTCATTTCGGCATTGTCCTCGCCTCGCACGGAAAGTGGCTGGACCAGACAGGCAAAACCACTGAAAGCAAGCTCGCCTTGGAGAACGCCGCCGAGCACCAGCGCGCGGCAATCAAGCTCAGCAAAAACTCACCTTCTTGTCGCCAATTGCTCGGTTCCCACCTGGCTGACCTAGCAGACGTCGACCTCAAGCTTGGTGCTTACGAACAAGCCGGCAGCGTCGCCCTCGACATCCCCAAAGCTGCTTCCAGCACCGACCGCGCCGAGAGCTGTTTCACAGCAGCTCGCATCCTGGCCCGGTTGGTTATCCAAGTTACCAGCGATGCCAAGCTTACTCAGATCGAACGTGATCGCCTGGCGCGAAGTTACCTCGGCCGCACGGCCGTCCTTCTGCGAGAAGCGATCGACACCGATCCCAAGCTGGCCCAGCAGATCAAGATGGATACTCGCATCAAGGCCCTCCAGGCACGGGCCGAGTTCAAGGCCATCATGAACACCCTCGTCAACTTGGAGCAGTGAATTGCGACAGCTTCGCCGCGCGCAGATTCCGGACACCGCGGCACGTCTCGGTCAACCCAACACGGCGTGAGAGCCACAGCAGGGACAATTGACCACTTTCTAAACAGCCGTTCCGTATGACCTTGTCCCATTCATTGAGGGCTCAACGGCCAGTCCGCTGCTTCGAAGACGGCCAATCGGCACCGGCGAATGAACAAGCCCGCTGCAGTCGAATTTGACTGCAGCGGGCTTCATGTGTCGCCTATCACTCAAGCCCAGAGGGCCAATCAATCAGGCCGATTGCTGGCTCCGGCGCACGCGTTGCCTCCGTTTGCGAATTGAAAACACCGGCAGCGCTCCTGCACCCGCGACGAGTAAGATGATCGACGAGGGTTCCGGCACAGCAAAGATCTGAAATGACCCCGTGCCTGTCGCTGCTCCGCCGTCGTATCCGAAGTGGTACAGAATGATTTCGCCGTTGGTCACTGGCGGAGTAGCGAAACTCGCTGTCGTTTCGACCACAAATTGCCCGAGGTGTATCGGTCCCGTCGAGGCATCCGCCAAGATGTCCGTGCTTCCGACGAAAGCCCATTGCATAGTGTTTGGGCTGTCCATCGATCCGTCCTTGCCCGGCTCGGGTACCCAGGGAGGAGCGAAGGGTTGTGAGCTGAGCGAACCGGAGGTGACTCCCGGGAGACCAGTAATCGTGAAATAATCGCCCGATGCAATGAAGTTTGATCCACCGGGTGGATTTGGCGGTGGTTCGAGATAGACGTTAAAGATATAATCATAAGGTGGATCACCACCTCCCGGCTTGTATCCGCCCGTGACAACGATCGCAGAGCTACCGGCATAAGCCTCGATCCCACTGGAGAGCATCGCCGTGAGCGCGCCCATTCCAGCCAGAATCCGTGCATACTTCATTCGCGGTACCATTTTGAAATTGCCTCCCGCGGTGCAATTCTTGGGTTGTTCAGGTTGCTCAGCGGTAATGCATTGCTCGCTCGGAAATCAAAGGGAAACCGAGTGAAGTTCGTGATTCTTCGACATTAACGAGAGAGATGCGTTAATTCCGAAAGACTAGAGGGTTTTTTCCAGGATTTCGAGGCAACTTCCGCGCCGGCTTACCTTTAAGCAGATCATCCGGAGCCCCACTGTTCAATCTCTGGAATGAGAGCTATGTAATTGCACCTGCCTGCTTCCAAGGCGGTGACTCCGTTGCCGTACGGCGGCTGTCAAGAAAGCCAACACATCCTAACGCTTCTCCATCAAGGGAAGCAAGAATGAACTGGATGGTATGTTGACAATATGCAACGTATCAGTCATTGGATGCCTCAAGCGTTCATAAGCGACGTTCACAGCCGTGAGCAAGAGAATGAATATTGTCTGACCGGCAGTCCAGGAGCGATCGCATCGGATTCAAATAAGCCGCTTGCGATATCGTCGTCCCGCGCCGAAAATCCCTTTGTCCTGCCTCAGTTGAATCTGGAAGAAGCCGCTGTTCACGTCAGCATTAACTGAACGGAGGCTTCCAATGAACAAGCCACGTCGACATTTCCCCGGCCCCGAGAGGGTCGCCATCCTCAAGGGCCACCTTGTCGAAAAGGTTCCTGTCTCCGATCTCTGCGATGAACTGGGCATCGGTCCCAGTCTGTTCTATCGCTCGCAGAAGGAGTTCTGCGAGCACGGCCACGCTGGCCTTCGAGAGCAAATGTAAGTCCAAGGCCGTCCAGGACGTCAAGCTGCGCAGGATCGAACAGCTAGGGTGCGCCAATTGATTCTGGCGGTCAGTTTCGAGACGCCCAATAAGGATCCCAATGGTCGCTGTAGGTCAAACGTAAGCGTCCGGGATAACCATTCTTGCCGGGTCTGGTAGCCTGCGAAGCGGACCAACCTGTCGCTTCTCAGGAGGCTACCCCGTGCCGAGAACTCCCGACCCAAAGCGTCATGCACTCTGGCGCGAATGCATCCGCCGTCAAGCGGACAGCGGACTGACGATCGCACAGTTCTGTATCCGCGAACATATTTCTTTAGCCACGTTCCAATCCTGGAAACGTTGGCTTCGACTCATCGACCTCGCGGATCTTCGCCCCGCGACGGTGGCACCACCAGCCTTTCTCCCGGTAACAGTGCGCGTCGTCGAGCACTCGCCCGACGAATCACTGCCGATTGAAGCCGACCTTCCCAACGGAATCCGCCTGCGCATCCCAACCGCGGATGTACGTCTGGCCTGCCGCCTTGTCCACGCGGTTGCGGGAGCCAAGACCAACTCCGGAGGCTCCCGATGATCAGCCTCCCTCATCCCGTCCGAGTGTTCCTCCACGCCCCGCCTACTGATCTCCGCAAAGGCTTCGATGCGCTCTCCGGCCTGGTGACCAACGCCTTCGCTCAGGATCCCACGTCTGGTCACCTGTTCTTGTTCGTCAATCGACGCCGCGACCGCATCAAGATTCTCTACTGGGATCGTGACGGCCTGGCGATCTGGTACAAACGACTCGAAACGCCAGGCACATTCCAGCTTCCTGTTGTCACCCGCGACGCTGTGTCGGTCGAAATGAGTCCTACCCAATTGACACTGATCCTCTCCGGCATCGACTTGGGTTCCGCTCGGCAACGCAAGCGGTACCAGCGTCCCACACCAAATGCCGAAAAATCGATCAGTGCCCCCTTGTAGCAGCGTATGATCGCGCTATAATTCAGGCCATGATTACTCCAGAGTCATGGCCGACTAACCCTGGCGAATGTCACGACCTGCTCAATCGGCTGAGCCAGCAGGTCGAGGAACTCCGAGCCGCGCTCGACCAATCCGCGAAGCTGCACGACCAGGCTGTCCAAGGGCATGAGCGACTCGTCCAAGAATTGCGTCAGCAATTGGAGCTTTACCGCCGCTACGTCTTTGGCCCACGGCGGGAGCGACTGGTTGAAGCTCCGGGACAGGGACACCTGTTCGAACTCGACATGATCGAGAGCTTCGCAACCCTGCTCACACCACCAGCGAGTGAGCCCAAGGCGCCGCCAGGGCAACGCCGATCACGCAAGCCCGATTACGATCGGTTGCCTCCGGTTCGTATCGAGCACGACGTGCCTGAGGCCGACAAGACCTGCACGCACTGTGGAAAACCCAAGACGCGCATTGGCGAGGATGAGGCTCGTGTGTTGGAGTTCATTCCGGCCCGCTTCGAGCTTCAGATCCACGTCCTGCCCAAATATGCTTGCTCGCGCTGCCGCGACGGTGTGACAGCCCCTGAGCCTCCCCCGCGTCCTGTGAGCGGCTGTATCGCTGGAGCAGGCGTGCTTGCTGAAGTGGTCGTCTCCAAGTTTGCTGAACACCTGCCGCTCTATCGATTCGAGGATATCTCCACTCGCTATGGTCTCTACTTACCCCGCAGCACGCTCTGTGATTGGGTCCGTTACGTCGCTGACTTGCTGAAACCGCTGTATCAGATCCAGCGCGAGTTGGTACAGACGGCGCCGGTGATCTGGACCGATGACACGCCCGTGACGGTGTTGGGGGGCGAAGAACCAGGGAGCCACAAGGGACGGTTCTGGGTGCACATCGGCCCGACCGGGCTTCCCTACGATGTCTACGACTTCACGGAGAATCGCAAACGCGACGGTCCCGCGCAATTCCTGGCAAACTATGCAGGATACCTGCAAGCCGACGCGTTCACTAGGTACGACGCGATTTACACCGGGTCTGACGGCCGGATTCTCGAAGTGGCCTGCTGGGCACATGCGCGGCGCAAGTTCTTCGAGGCGCGGTCCTCGTCTCCTGCGGAAGCGTCGCTCATTATCGAGATCATCAGGCGACTCTACGAAGTCGAGGATCGGGCACGGTCTCTGGACGATTCTGCTCGGTGTGCAATGCGCCAGGCGGAAGCGGTACCGATCTTGGAGCGGCTTCGCGAGGAGTTGGATCGCCAGTCGTCGAGGTTACTGCCCAAGTCGGCGCTGGCGCAAGCAACGACCTACGCATTGAACCAATGGCAGGCGTTGTGCCGATACACGCAGGACGGTCGACTGACGATTGACAACAACGTGTCAGAGCGCCGGCTGCGGGATCAGGCAATCGGGCGGAAAAACTGGCTGTTCCTGGGGAGTGACCAAGCGGGCCCACGTGCGGCGGTGCTTTGCACGATCATTGCGGGTGCCAAGCGGCACCGGATCGAGCCCTGGGCATACCTCCACGACGTGATCTTGCAGCTTTCGGTGGATGCAAGCCCCGAGTTATTGGCCAGTCTGCTGCCGGATCGTTGGGCTCAGGCGCATCCGGAGCACGTACTGAGCCACCGCCTCGACGAGTCGCGACAAAAGGCGCAGCGGCGAGACAAGCGTCGGGCTCACCGACAGCGGTCGCGGTAAGGCTGCCGCCTAACGATGGTGCGTTCACACGGGGTAGTTCACCCGGGCCGATGGCCCCGGCCCGTTGTGCGCTGCCCCGTCCCACGCCGCGCGCTCCCCCTGGTAATTCCGGGCGCTTACGTGCCGAGGCAGCTGTTCTGGGTCTAGCCGTGCGCCGACGAAGTTGGTCCGGGTTGGGCGAGGCTTTACATCGTGGAAAGTACAGGTCAAATGTGAACCCGAAGTTAAACTCCCACGCGCGCCCGGGATGGTATCGCCGTGCGCTTACTGAAAGACCGCTCAACACGCACAAGATGATTGCTTAGCTGACAGGATACTTCGCTGTACGGATGATGTGAACGCCGAGCTAAGTGATGATCTGACTTTTAGATCCATTTTAGGTCGAGATGAACGAACGGTGTTGGCCAGTGCGAGCGTTGCTCGCATGATGCCTTCGACATCGAGGCCAACTTCGGTGAGTTGTTCGTCGCGTTCTGCGTGGAGCACAAAGCGGTCGGGCAGTCCAAGACGCCGAACATGCCGGGTGGTTAACCCCGCGTCATTTGCTGCCTCAAGTACCGCAGAGCCAAACCCTCCTGTGAGCGAGCCCTCCTCAACGGTCAGCACGAACCCGCACTCCTCGATGGCTTTACCAACCGTAAGTCGATCGAGCGGTTTGACGAATCGGGCGTTCACCACGCCGATCCGTAAGCCGCATTCGGTATGCAGACGTTCAGAGACACGTAGACAACTCCCAACGGTTGCACCACAGGCTAGGAGCATGCCATCGGTCTCCCATTGCAAAATCTCAGCTTGGCCGAGCTCGACAGGCTGAACCTCGCGCTCGATCGTTTCCAGGTTAGCTTTCGGGTATCGAATCGCAACAGGTGAGGAATGGCGCAAAGCGAAAGCGAACATGAGATGAATGTCTTTCTCATCTCCCGGGGCCATAACCACCATATTCGGGAATACGCGGAGATACGCCAAGTCATAAGTACCATGATGCGTAGGCCCGTCGGCACCCACTAAGCCGGCACGATCGATGCAAAATACGACCGGTAGATCTTGCAATGCGACCTCTTGAAAAAGCTGGTCATAAGACCTTTGCAAAAACGTGCTGTAGATATCGACCACCGGGCGAGCCCCGGCTTTGGCCATACCTGCTGCGAAGGCTACAGCGTGGCTTTCACAGATCCCGACGTCGAAGAACTGGCCAGGAAATGTATCTCGGATTTTCTGAAGTTTATTCCCTTCACACATTGCGGCAGTAATAACCGCTACTTTTGGATCACAACGGCACAATTCAAAAAGTACGTCGCTGACACCGTCGGTGTACGTACGACTTGAAGAGTTTTTGAGAGGAACAAGCCCGCTACCGGTCTTTTGAAACGGGGGAGGGGCGTGGAACTTAACTGGGTCTTTCACCGCCGGCTCGAATCCCTGACCTTTGTTGGTTAGCACGTGCAGTAAGACCGGTCCATCGATAGCTTGGACGCGTTCTAGGTAGCTACGTAAAGTCTTGAGATCGTGTCCGTCGATCGGCCCCAGATAGATAAAGCCAAGCTCTTCAAACAACATGCCGTGGTGCAGTGAGGCTTTGATCGCATCCTTGAATTGTTGGAGCCAGCGTTCGGCATGTTCTCCGACTAACGGAATGCTTGGCAACATCGATTTGACTCGCTTATTCCAGTCGTGATACGTTGTCGACATCCTTGCGCGGTCAAGGTAGTTAGCCAAACCACCAACTCTCGGGCAAATTGACATCTTATTATCATTAAGGATCACTAGGAGTTGCTTCCTAAGCCCACTTGCGTGGTTGAACGCTTCGAAAACGATCCCAGATGGCAATGCACCATCGCCTACTACCGCGATTGCATTCCTCTCAGCGGCTCCGGCTATCTCGTCGCCCATTTTTAGTCCTAACGCCGTTGATGGGCGCAACCGGCATGCCCGGTCATAAATAGATCAAATGGGCTTTCGGCGGGGCTAGGATAACCCATCAGGCCCCCCTTGGTTCGAATTGTGTGCAACCGAGAGGCTCGACCGGTAATCAGCTTTTGAGGGTAGATCTGGTGGCCTGTGTCCCAGATCAAGCGATCACGCGTAAAGTCAAAGGTCAAATGCAATGCTAGACATAGTTCAACGACGCCCAAGTTACTGGCGAAATGCGCCGAACGTCGCCCAACTACATCAATCAGCTCCGCGCACATCTCGACAGCAAGCTGATCGAGTTCGCCTTCGGTCAAAGCCCTCAGGTCAGCAGGTGATTGAATTCTCGACAGCACAGAGGTTGGATAGTTCATCAGCGATCTCTCCCTAAGAGAACCATCGCCAAGTTATTCAATCGGTCGCTACCGGAGCCAAGTGGTTCGAGTGCTGCCACAGCCTCTTCAGTCAACTGCCGAGCTCGATGCCGACTGCCTTCAACGCCCAGAAACCTGGGATAGGTCCATTTGCCCTGACTAGCATCCTTACCAATGCACTTGCCCAACTTGCTCTCGTCGCCCTGTACGTCAAGTAAGTCATCGATTATCTGGAACGCTAATCCAACCGCCTTACCGTACTGATCGAGCGCCTCGATATATTTGTCAGGCGCCCGGCGATTATCGCCCCTATCTGAAGCGCGGCACGGAGCATCGCACCGGTTTTACGGCGGTGAATGCCTTCCAAAGCCGCTAGCACACTTGTGCCGCTGAACGCCACGCAGTCATGCTCCTCTGGACAGACAATCTCGGTTCGTTTTTCAGCTTGAAGATCAGCCATCTGACCAGCTAACATTCCCGAAGGGCCGGCGGCGGCGGCCAGAATCGTCACACAGCGCAATGCAACAGTCGCAGGCTTGACCTCACGGGCTAACACTTCAAACGCTAGCGTCAAAAGAGCGTCACCTGCCAAGATTGCCGTAGCTTCATCGAATGCCCGGTGGCAGGTAAATCGACCTCGCCGCAAGTCATCGTCGTCCATCGCTGGAAGGTCATCATGGATCAGAGAATACGCATGCACCATCTCGAGGGCGCACGCAGCAGCGAGAGCCGCGTCACTGTCGCCGCCGCAAGCTTCAGCTGCCATCAAGCAGAGGACCGGTCGGAGTCGCTTTCCCCCGCCTAGAACACTGTAACGAATGGCTGAGGCCAACTGCGCTGGACACGCCGTGTTTGGGTCAGGATTGACTTCCGGCAGGTAGCTGTTTAACGCGTCGTCGATGCGGCGCAACGCGCAATCCAAGTACTCAGCTAACACAGAGACTCCGATCGAGTTTGTTGAATAAACCGACATCGTCTTTCGATATTCGCGAAGATTGGTGACCACTTGATGTTGCACCGCTGATTCGCGAGCACTAGCCTCTTCGATCTTATCTCTACTCAATCCAAGAGCGTTGTCACGCTATTGTGGACACTCGCGCCAGGAAAGTCTACAGAAGACCCCAAATACTTTGCGATATAAAGTCGTCGGCCGCTGAATGTATCCCAAAATTCACTGTCAGCACACAAACCACGCATCCATGCTCAATCGTCTTCGTGAGGCGCACGACACGATTTGAAGTTAACGGACGTTCAAACTGTGCGGCGGTAGGGACGACCGCTGCTGGCTCGATGCTGACGTGCCAGCTAGAATCGGCTCATGGTCTCGGTTTCAATCAGGTAGTCGGCGCGAAGGTGTAGAATCGCTTCAGCACTAGGCTCTGACCAGAATTTCTCGGTGCAGTTCACCCGACGGTTGATCATCTTGATGGCCGACTCCACGGCACTGGTTATGATCAACAAACCCTGGCACTGGTAGTGATCATATCGCATTTTGTCGGCATTGTTCTTCAGGTACCGCAGCGACTCGAAGACCAACTTCCGAGGGTCACTGTCGCCGCATTCTGATGGGGATCCTAATTCGACGAAACGCTCTTCCAATTCAGGCAAGATCGTCGCTACCTGACCCGGACGAGGTAGCTTAAACCGAAGTTCCAAGGCTGCTTAGCGATAATCCTCATGGCGATAAACGGTTACGTCAATCCGGACCTCCTGTTTTTGGCTACATTTTGGGCATGGTTCAAAGTGGGGTAACACTCGGCGGCGCAAAAAGTTTGGCCATGCCGCCGGTAAAGCTTCGCCTAACCCGTGCTGCGACGGAATGGGCGCAGTCGAACCTTTGCCGGATTTGTGGCCGCCGAGCGTTCAGGTGTCATGGTTTGGCGATTGCCAGGATCAGGAAGCGTCGTTGGGGTCGAGTGCCATTTCACGACGCTTTTCGTCCGACATCTTCCAAGGCAAGAACGGATCGATGTCCACCGGAACTTGCCCGCCACGTTCGGCACAACTTTGCAGGAACCAGGTCAGCCACTTACGAATGTTGATCTTGGACAAGCTAAGGGTCGCAAACAGGGAAAAGAGCATTGCCGCCAGCCGTCCGCTCCACAGGGCGCCCGACCCGTAGTAGTTCTTGCGGCCCAACGCAGGACCCCGGGCCTCACGCTCGGAGGCGTTGTTGTCCAGCGGGATGCGGAGGTCGTCCACGAAGCGGGTCAGGCCGTCCCAATGCTCCTGAAGACTTACGAGCACATTGCGGCAGGGAGTCGGCAATTTCGGGTCCGCCAACTGCGCCTCGGCTTGGACCCGTATGGCCGCCACGGTTTGTCGCAAAGCACTGTCGGCAGCGGTGAATACCACGCTGCCAGCCGGGGAGCCCCGACGCTGACGATGGTAGCGGTACAAGTCACGAATTCGCCGGAGCCAGGCCAGCACCAGTCGTTTGTGCTCCGGCCATGCCTTGCCGAGTTTGACGAAATCCCGCCGGACGTGCGCCCAACAAAAGACCAGCACCACGTTTCCCAGCTTCACCTGAGCCATGGCCTTGTAAGCCGAGTAGCGGTCGACCATCAGCACCACGTGGGCTTCGCCGGGGAAATGCCCCTCGGGCACGTCATGGCTGCGGCTGGGATCCAAGCGAAAGACCACCGTGTCCTCGCCCAAGAAAACCCACAGCCACCAGCGATAGCCTGTCTTGCCTTCCAAGTCGATGAAGACCATCCAGCGCGTCTCGTCAGCTTGGGCGAAGGCAGATTTGGCATTGCGCGCAGCAGAGCCTCGTACAGCGGCTGAAACAACGGTTCTAGGCGTTCCAAGCCACCGGCCACGGTGCCAGCCGCCAAGTCCAGACCCAGCAACCGCCATTGGTTCAGCAACCTCTCGGTGGGCCGATGGCTGGAAAACTTGTCGATCAGGATCTCCACCCACACAGAGACGCCCAATAATCCCTTGGGAATGAGCTTGGGAGCTGGCGGAGCACTGAACGTTCGGGGACAGTTCGAGCAGGCGCATGTCCGGCGGTACCGTCGTCGCCGGATCAAGCGGCGATACGGCCGCACCTCGATCTCGATCTGTTCGGAATCCTCAGAGTCACTGGGGGACAGGGCTGCACCGCACTGGGGGCAAACACGCTGGTCCTCGGGTAACTCGCGCGGATCCTCGACGACCGGCAGATGGCTGTAATCCCGCCGTGGCGGACCGGGCCGATCCTTCCGCTGGCCTCGCTTGGGCGATGCCGAAAGCTTCTGATCGTCGTTCTCGCCTTCGAGGTAATTCGAGCGATCGCGGGTCGAAGATTTTTCGCTCTTTCTACCGAAGAGTTGATCTTGGAGCTTGCGATTCTCACCGCGAAGTTGTTCGACCTCGGCTTCCAGGTGCTCGGCCCGATGAACGGCCCGAGCATGCTGAGCCTTCCAATATCCGACCTGTTGCCGCAGTTCGAGATTCTCGCGCCGCAGGTGGGTGACTTCTTGCCGCAACTCGGCGACTTCAGACCGGAGTTGCCGTATCAAGTCGGACAGATCAGCCGGCTCGGTGACCGGAAGTGGACGGACAAGCGTGTCTTCCATGACACCGACGCTTGTAACCCAAACCCGGCCCTGATGAAAAGATCAACTCCCCGCAGAAACGGGTTAAGCGAAGCTTTACTGCCGCCGTAAACCGACGCCCAGGCAAGGTTTTAGGCTGCAGAGGCACGGGCGTACATCGAAAAAAGTGCTACCCTGGCTCCAAGCGATTTGAACCATGCCCTTTTGCAACCGTAGCGCCTCCGCCGTAAGCGTCCGGGATAACCATTCTTGCCGGGTCTGGTAGCCTGCGAAGCGGACCAACCTGTCGCTTCTCAGGAGGCTACCCCGTGCCGAGAACTCCCGACCCAAAGCGTCATGCACTCTGGCGCGAATGCATCCGCCGTCAAGCGGACAGCGGACTGACGATCGCACAGTTCTGTATCCGCGAGCATATTTCTTTAGCCACGTTCCAATCCTGGAAACGTTGGCTTCGACTCATCGACCTCGCGGATCTTCGCCCCGCGACGGTGGCACCACCAGCCTTTCTCCCGGTAACAGTGCGCGTCGTCGAGCACTCGCCCGACGAATCACTGCCGATTGAAGCCGACCTTCCCAACGGAATCCGCCGACGAATCACTGCCGATTGAAGCCGACCTTCCCAACGGAATCCGCCTGCGCATCCCAACCGCAGATGTACGTCTGGCCTGCCGCCTTGTCCACGCGGTTGCGGGAGCCAAGACCAACTCCGGAGGCTCCCGATGATCAGCCTCCCTCATCCCGTCCGAGTGTTCCTCCACACCCCGCCTACCGATCTCCGCAAAGGCTTCGATGCGCTCTCCGGCCTGGTGACCAACGCCTTCGCTCAGGATCCCACGTCTGGTCACCTGTTCTTGTTCGTCAATCGACGCCGCGACCGCATCAAGATTCTCTACTGGGATCGTGACGGCCTGGCGATCTGGTACAAACGACTCGAAACGCCAGGCACATTCCAGCTTCCTGTTGTCACCCGCGACGCTGTGTCGGTCGAAATGAGTCCTACCCAATTGACACTGATCCTCTCCGGCATCGACTTGGGTTCCGCTCGGCAACGCAAGCGGTACCAGCGTCCCACACCAAATGCCGAAAAATCGATCAGTGCCCCCTTGTAGCAGCGTATGATCGCGCTATAATTCAGGCCATGATTACTCCAGAGTCATGGCCGACTAACCCCAAAACAAGCGTAATATATTAACTGTACTTTCCGCGATTTTGTTCGCTGACCTCGCGAGACGACTCGGGTAGACGAATGCCGGTCCGTCCGGGACGATGGCGGTTACGAGACCTAACCATCAAACCGGACGGAGCCGGCTATGACATCTTCGCACCAGGATGTGCCCGCATGCCAGTGGTTCTCGCGCCTCGCCGCATTCCTCGACCGGAGATCCGTCCCCAGGCTGGCCTGGCTGTTCCTTGGGGCGGTCTTGGCCCGCGGGCGGAGGACTGTCACAAGTTGGATCCGCGCCGCTGGCCTGAGCACCCAATTCCGACCCTGCTACACGACGGTCGCAGCCGCCGGCAAGAAGGCCAAGGACATCGCCGCCCGCCTGGTCTGCGAGGTAGTCAAGCCTTTGGTCGCCGACCTAGCGAGGCTCACCCTGGCAATCGACGACACGCCAACTCCGCGCTACGGGCCGCTCGTCCAGGGAGCCGGCATCCATCACAACCCGACTCCTGGTCCGGCGGGTTCGCCACATGTTTACGGCCACATCTGGGTGGTGCTCGGGCTCCTGGCGGTTCATCCCCTGTGGGGAGTCATCGCGCTGCCGCTTTTGGCTCGGATGTACGTCCGAGCGAAGGACGTATCCGCGATCGACCCGCAGCATCGGCCCGAGTTCCAAACCAAGCTGGAGATGGCTGTCGAGCTGCTACGATGGGCACATTGCTGGCTTAAATACCTGGGCAAGCCGCTGTGGGTCGTGGTCGACGGGGTGTACGCCAAGGCTCCGTTCCTGAAGCCGGCGGTGTCGCTGGGGATGACGGTTGTGAGCTGCCTGCGCAAGGACGCGGCGCTGTGGACGGTGCCGGGGCCCCGCGTGGCCAAGCGGCGGGGCAGGCCGCGGATCTATGGGGAGAACCGCATCGCGCTGGCCAAGCGAGCCGGGCAGCGTCGCGGCTGGACGACCGAGGTCTTCGAGCTCTACGGCAAGCCGGCGAAGAAGCGGTACAAGACGTTCGTGGCCACCTGGCGGCCGGTGGGCGGCCTCATCTGTGTCGTGCTGGTTGACGAGCCCGATGGGTGGGTGGCCTTCTTCTGCACCGACCCGAATGCGACTGTGGCTGAGATCCTGGCGACGGTCGCCGATCGGTTCGCCCTGGAGACCACGTTCCGCGATTGCAAGGAGATCGTCGGAGCCGGCCAGCAGCAGGTGCGGTTCGTGTGGGCAAGCATCGGTGCATTCCACATCTGCCTCTGGACGTTCACGATGACCGAGGCTTGGGCTTGGGCCCGGGACGAAGGCGAGTTAGTGGACCGCCAGGCGTCACCCTGGGATGATCCGAACCGCCGCCCGAGCCACGCCGACAAGCGTCGGGCCTGGCGTCGCGAATTGCTGGCTGACGAAATTCACGGGGTTCTCCGACCGGGGGTCACCGAGGAAGAAATTCGAGCCGTCGCCGAGCGGCTACTTGCCCTCGCGGCTTGACAGTACACTCAATCGCGGAAAGTACAGATATTAATCGACTATAGTACACATTAGAGAATTATATGACTGAGCGTCAGACATACCTTCTACTACCCGGAGGTTTTGGACCCCGTTCGTCGATTCCGTTTTGTTTCGCCTCGGTCATCAATCCCCTTTCTTTGCTCGGCGGCCTCTAGGGATCGGGGCATCCGGACCCCGACTTCGGTGACCGGTCCTTCAGCACAACCAGCACTCGTGCGGCCGCTCGCCCAATCGTAGGAATGCGTCTTGCCACGGGTTCCAGGACAGCATCCGGTAGATCAACCGTCGTCCGCCCCGCACGATCTGACACGGCATGTCGATGAAAGCCGCGCGAAACGTCGCGAACTCCATCCGCAACAGGGTTCGTTTCTCAGCCTCGTGCTTCGCTTCGTGCCGGGGTGATACGGGTACCAGCAAGGCGCACCAAGCCTTCAGGCTCCAGCCCAAGCTGGCCATTACCATATACGCCCAGTTGCTCACCAAGTTGTCGACCGGAGTCGTCAGTGCATGCACGCCGTTCTTGAGCTGGGCGATCAAGTTCTCTTGATCGCAGCGATCATTGGCCGAAAACACAACTTCCTCGGCCGACATGTTGCGGTCGTTGGTGATATAGAAGAAGTAGCGATACTCGTCGAACAGCCGCATCTGCCCCTTGTCGGTCGCCAGTCGCTTGCGGACTACGATCATACGATAGCTCTTCTTGCAGGCAACCGGCTGATAGTCGAACTCGGCGATCATCTCTTCCAGCAGATGGATCGTCTTGAAGCCGCGCTCTCGGACGATCTCCGGTTTGACCCGTTCAGGTTGCTGGCGGGGTGATGTCTTGATCGTGTATCGCGGCGGTCGTTCCAGGAAACTGTACGCTTGGGACGGCAGCTCGTCGGCCCTGGCCTTGAGGGCGTCATAGGCCGCATATCCGAAGATGAAGCGGATGTTCCCCGCATCGTCCCAGGAATCCAGATCCCCGGTCTCGGCAATCGTTGTGCCACCCTGCGGCAGGATCTGCTCGTCCCAAGGATCCAGATCCTTGTTCTCGGCGATCCTGGTGTCTCCGCGGAGCAGAATCTTGCGGAAGCCGGCCCTACGGCAAAGCGTGACTGCCTTGTTCAGGTACTCGCCGGCCCCCTCTTGCGACAGGCGATTGCCGCTACGATTGAGCAGGAACAGGGGCTCCGCCGTATTGGCCAGCGAAATCAAGAGCGGATGGTAACCCCAGCGGCCGTCGTAGCCGATGTCCACTCCTTGCTTGCACTCGGCGTCGGTCTCCACGATGGTGCCGTCAGCGTCCAAGATCGCCTCATCGAAAAACTTGTCCGGCTGCTGAGCCCAGACCCGCAGCCGCGATTCATTGATGGCGTTCATCAAAGTAAGAACAGCGGGTTCGGAGAAGCGGCGGCAGAAGTCCCCGGCTGTCGTCGGGTCTGGGATTCGTTCGGCTCCCAGAGCATCGAGGTACACCTCATCGTTGCGTCGCAGCTCGAGGTGTTCGATTCGCTTGCCGCCAGCGAGGATGTTGAATGCGATGTTCAGCACATGGTCGGATTCGAGGTACGGCAGATGCCGCTTGAGCAGATGCAGAGTGCGGTCGATTTCCTTGTCGAGCTCGATCCTCTGAGCCAGCAACAAGATGGCACCGATGCCACCGGCACTGAGTCCCCGCACGCGATTGGCCTGTTCATAGTGGATATTGGTCGCGGTAATCATCGGTACGGGCCGCTCGGGTCCGGGCGTGTTGGCCAGACGCTTCTTGATTCGCCGTCGCGCTTCCTGGAAGAGTTTCTTCTGGCGTGCGGCGCGTTTTTTTCGGATAGTAGCACTCACTCGAAAGCCCCCTTGTTTCGGAATAATGAGGATGTGTTCTTACCTACATTATCCCATAAACCTGCGGGGTTTTCGAGCTTTTTCTCTGAAATCGCACCATTCAGACTATAAATTACGCTTGGTTCAGGTCTAGTTGATTTCCTGACGAGCCACACTTGAAGCATCTATAGGCATGCATCTTCAGGTTCGCCGAGAAGCTGCGGCTCGTTGGTGACGTTGCGCCGTGGACAGGACACGGCCCTCGCACTTGGGCCCTGGTGGTTTCGCAGGGGACGAAGCCGATGAGGTTGAGGACGTCAGCCAAAGGAATCATGGTCCGGACAGTAGCGAAGTGAATTCCCGGCATGGCTGAAAACTCAGGGCAGAATCACGAGGAATCGCGCGGGCTGCGGACGCTCTGGTGCTCACCGCTGGGAACAGAGAAGAGGAACCCGTAGTTCGTCTTCTGAAATGACTGGCGCATGCTGGGCGGCTTTGACGATAAATTCTAAATATTAATCAATATATTATATAATGTTCTGCTTGTGTATTCCCGGGATAGCAGAGCCATTTCTGCGATTTCGAATGTTGCAGTTGCAGTCGGCAACTCGTGTCTCCGCATCGGTTGCCGGCCGGCAACTCGGATCGACATGCGTCTGATTTGCAGACAACCGAGCCGGGCTATTCTTAGAACGCCGCGAGGTGTCGTCAAGCAGATTGTGAAAAATTCGCCGAAAAAATGTAAGGAGAGAGCCACTGACCGCGATCAAGTGATCGCGGAATGGCTCAACTGGCTCTGCGAAAATGGCTCAGTCCCCGACCGCTGCTAACATGGGCAGGTGATCGATGCGCAGTTGCGCGTCCTCAGCGGTGGAGATATCGACCAGGACCGGGACCAGATCGACGTCCGCGATGCGTTAGCGGCGCCTCGGGGGGTCGTTGACGCTGACGGCCATCCAAAGCGCCTGCCCGTGTACAACATGGTCCTTGGAGCGCATATGCTTGAAGACAACCTCAAGGATCATATCGGCACATAATTGACAGATACGCCGTCCTCCGATCCGCGGGAAGTGCTTGACGATTAGGTGGGCGAGCGCATTCCGCAACGTCTTGTCGCGCAGCGGGCTATATTTCTTGCGGGTGAAGTCGGGTTAGCTACTCATGGGCGGACCTCCGACGACTGATTTTTTTTTCGCCCCCGGAGAAACCGATCCTGAGAAGCTCCTCCAGGTGGTAGGCCATGTTTCGATCGCGCTTGCATTCGTCCAGGATCTTGAGATAGGCCTTGACGAGGGACACCCCGCGGCGGAGGAGAAACGCGATCTGTCCGGTCTGCAGCTTCTTGCGGGCGAGCTGAGCGCACCGCGTGAATGTGGACACGTAGTTGGCGACCGCTTCAGGAGAGTGGTGCATGATCTGGCAGATCTGCGAAGTGGTCTTGCCGTGGAGCACAAGGTGGATGATTTCAGTGCGATGCGTGAGGACTGGTCCCAGGTCGTGGAGCGTACTGCGCATTGGGATCAGGACGTGGGGGTGAGCTTGCCGAACCACTTTCAGGTCGCGAGAGATGGTTCGTGGGGTGACGAAGAAGATGCGATAGGCTGAGAGTGAGCACGATAATCGAGGACACTCTGATCAAGATAATCGATGGTTCATCGCTCGCCGGATGATCGGCCGGAGTACCGGTGGCCTCTTCTCTGATCGGTCGTTTGACGGGGTGGTGCGGAGACAATGCCGCGTAGCGGTTTCTCACCAGCGCCGGATCCAGGGCACTTCACGACCGAGCCTCTGGCAGAGGTCGATGGCCGCGTGATGTAGGGGCAGCTTGGTAGCAACGGCCCAGAGATCGAGCTGGTTGCCATGGCTGTGGCAGCCATGGCAGTAGTAACGACCGGTGGCCAGGTTTACTGAAAAGCAGCGACTGCGCCGGGACGCGGACTCGTGCAACGGGCAGACGCCGTAGCACTGCGCACCGCATCGAGCCGAGGGCTGGAACCCGAGGAGCGTCAGGACCTGCTCCATCGTGATTTCGGCGCGCAGCACGTTGAAGTCTACGCCGGGCACGGGTGATCCTGTCTCGGTGGAAGTGACGCGCTCCATTGGAATCGTTCCGTTCCCTCTCAACTCTCTATGGGGAACGGGAACGGCCCATCCAATCGATCAATCCCGGCGCTGCCAACCTGCGGGCGTGCGGCACAGCCGGCCAGCTTGCTCCAGCGACTCAAGCACCTCGCCCAGGCGCTCATTCTTGACCCCGAGGGTATCCCGGATCCTGGCTCGCGTCGCGGTCGCGCCCTGACCCAGAAGGTCCAGCACGCGCTCCTCGAGGCTGGGCTGCTTGCCGTCCGTGGCAACCTTGGTCGAACCATCCCGCAGCTCCCCGATGACTTCCAGGTGGGTCGTCTCGGCGTCAGTCGTAACCAGTTGCAGACAGACCGGCGCTGACGCTGGCGCGGCGCGGTGCTCGCTGGAGAGCACCAGTTGTTCCCTGGCTCGCCGGAGGTAGAGGTTCGAGTCGCCGAAGGCATGGATGTCGCCGGAGCCGCGCAACCCCTGGCCGGCGGCCACTCCTCCGACGGCATTCTTGCGCGTGTGATGCACCAAGAGGACCGAGAGATCGAGGTCCCTTTGCAACGACCGGAAGTACGCCAACAACTCGGCCACTTCGCCTGCGTTGTTCTCATCGATGCCGTGCAGCCGCACCAAGGGATCCAACAGCAGGAGCCGGGGCCGGAGCCGCCTGGCGGTCTCCTTGAGCCTGGTGCGGTCGGCACTCCGGTCAAGCCGGAGCAGAGGCGCCGTGATCACGTGGATGCACACCTGGCTCAGTTCCAAACCGCGATGCCGGGCCATCCCCTCGACGCGCTCGCGCACGACCGGCAGTGCGTCTTCAGCCAGGTAAGCCAGGACCGGCCCCGGGTCCGGCGCGGCATACCTTCCCAGGCATGCCGTGCCGGTGGCAACGCTCAAGGCAATGTCCAGCCCCAGCCAGGTCTTGGCGCACTTGGGAGCGCCGCCGATCACGCCAACCGAGCTTGCTCCCCAGAGCTGCTCGACAAGCCAGCGATGGCCGCTTTCCCCGCTCTCAATCTCTCCCACACGCACGACCGGAAGGGGTTGATCCGCAGTCGCGGGCATCTTCACACCTTCACTTTCTTCCGAAGTGCAGGGCGTGAATGCCGCGGCTCGAAGACCTCGAAATAGGACTTCTCGTCAAGCTGCGCAACCTCATGCGCCATGCCATGGGCCAAGAGCTCGGCCCCCATGATCATGAGCACGCGGTAGTTGCCCGCGCTGTGATCGACCAACGTATCCATCAGCTCGGCCGTCATGAGCGTCGGGCTGCCGGCCTTCTGGAGCGCGTGGCGGAGCAAATCCAATAATTCATCGCGCGAGGCGGGCTCGGTCGCCAGTCGCGTCCGGATCCGACTTCCCAGCGGAACGAGCTGCTCGGAGCGCAACAGTTCCAACAGCCTGCCGTCTCCCGAGAGGACCACCGTCAACAGCGATGTCGCGTCGAAGTCGGCACTGGCGAGAATCCTCAGCTCGGCCAGGACCTCGCTGGGCATCTCCTGGGCCTCGTCGATCAAGAGCACCGGCCTGATTCGGGACGAGGTCACATGGGTCTTCCAGCGCTCGCGGAGCGCTTTGAATCCCCCCCAGCGATTGGACGGAGTGAGCTTCACCGCGAAGATATCGCCCAGCTCGCGGTAGAAGTCGGAGCTTTTCGACTGGGGCCTCTCGATCACTCCCACTGTGACGTCCCGCGCCGTGGACAGCCGCCCGGCAACAATGCGCAGCGCCACCGACTTGCCGGTGCCCGGCTCGCCCGAAATCAAAGCAAAGCCCCCTTCCTGCACCAACTGTTCGACGCACCAGGCGAAATTGTCGATCTTGGGAGTCACCAGCAGCCCGTCGCTGGGGAGCTCCGGTGAAAACGGGTTCCATTTCAGCCCGTAGACTGAGAGGAGTTTCTTGCTATTCATGATGCGTCTTCTCCGTTCTCGGGAGGTGATGGCTTGGGGAGGTACGCCGGCGGCAGCCCCGTGGCGGAATACTCCTGGAGGATACGCTTCAAGAGCGGTGGCAACGGGCTGCCTTGACGTGGGTTGTCGGCTGGGGGCATTTCGGTCGCCTCAGGCTCGACACAGGCGCGGCGGCCCTCGGCGTTGGCGGCTTTGTTGATGGGATAGATCGGAGCCAGAATGGTTCCGTTGCGCTGGTCAACCAGATCGACCCGGCCGAGGTTCCAGCGGGCATACCGCACGGCGACCTCGCGCAGGTGGCGGTACCTGCCCGGAATCTCAAAGCGCACCCCCTCGACCGAGATCGTTCCGTCGCTCTGCCGCTGAATTCTCCTGGTTTCTAGTCGAAACGCATCGCGGAGCGACTCGCTCTTTGGGCTATCGCGCAGCACCTCCGGCGCGTGGCGGAAACGGTCGACCGGCGAGCTGGAGGTCTCGCGGTGCACCGCCTTGTTGTACTCGATTTCCGCCCAGGCCTGAGTCGCCACGTTGAGGAATTCGAGCGTCAGCGACGGGACGCCGTCGAGCATATTCAACAGCCGTCCTTCGAGTGTACCCCAGAACGCCTCTTGCTTGCCGTTCTGATAAGGGCTGTAAGGAAGCGTCCGCTCGTGGACGATTCCCAGGCGCAACAGCCCCTCGGTGAACTCGTCTGCGACCATTGCCGGACCGTTGTCAGTCAAGAGAGCACGCGGCAAACCGCGTTTCTGGATCGCCTGGGACAGCCCGTGGACGAGGTCTTCGGCGGTCTCGGAGAGGTACCACTGGATGTGGCAGCAGAGACGCGAATGATCGTCGAGGATCCCCAGGGCGATCGGGCAAAGCCAGCGACCGCCAGGAGTGAGGACCTTGAGCGAGCCGTGGTGAAAATCCAGGTGCCACAGCGAGCCGACGTAGGCGGTTTCGTAGCTGCGGATCTCGAGCGTCTGACGCCTCTGTTCGGCACGGACAGCGCCTGCGCGAGTGTTGGTCGGGAGCTTCGGCTTGCGCACCCAGCCATGGGCCAGCATGTACCGCCTTACGGTGGAATAACAGCGCAGCGGCCCCAGTGCGAGTTCGGCCTGTACCAAGGCGGCCAGATTGTCGTAGTGAAGTTGGTAACTCCAGTGCGGGTGGTTGCGATATTGGGCATGGAGCCGCTCCGCCAGTGCCGGCGGAAGGGAGACCTTGCCGCAATCCTTGCGCACGGCGCGGCGCAACGCACGGAGAGGATTATCGCGCCGCGCCGCGTAATACCAGCGTTCGATGGTGGACGCGGCAAACTGGACATCGCAATCGGTCACGGGATGGCGCCAGGTCTTCTCTGCGAGCGCGCGGATGGCCGTTTTGAGCTGTCCGCGCGCAGGGGGAGAGCTGAAGAGCGAGCCGACGATGGAAAATCGGAACCGCGCCCAGTCGCCGTTGGTCGGATTTTTGGGTGTTTGGGTCATCACGTCTCCTCACGAAACGGGTGAAGGGTCCGCGATAACCTCTATAGCTCAGCCGGCGGAGGTGCCTGGAAAGCATCCTCTGCGTGCCGGACGCGACCAGCAGGAAAGCTAGCTCGGCGGGCCTGTGGCGGTCGTGATCGGAGAGAGAAAGCGCAGCAGCCGCCCCCAGCCGTCGCAGTCATCGCAGTGGTCGCAGCGGAGGAGGAAGGCGTTCAGCAGTGACAGTGGCAGGGTCGCGACATCGGCGAGCAGTTTCACGCGAGCTCCTGCAACCTTCCAGAAGTGGCTCTGGGGAAAGTGGTCGCGCCAGAACTCCTCCCAGCGGACAATGGTCCGGCGATCGACGTCGAAGAGTGTGGAGAGCTGACGGACCCGCTGCGGCGTTGGACCGTGCCGCATCGCACTAATCAAAACGATGAACGCGCCCAGGTAGATCTTTCGGCCGAGGAACCGCACGGATGGCGGTGTGGCTCGTTTTCTGCATTGGTCTCGATTGCAGCAGAAGCTGAATCTGGTCTTGTAGGTGCCCAGCGGCGGGTCGGGGCCGCCGCGCGGCTGGCGGGGGTAGTCAGCACGGTGCAAACGTCCACCGCACCGACACCCCTGGCGGCGGGTGATCTCGGCAAGATCCTGGTCGATCGTGAAAAGAAACGCCCAGAACGTAGCGTTGAAAGGCGATGCGTGATACATCTGAAGTACTCCGGGTTGGTTGGTATCCTTCCGGAGTACACCCCTCGCCGAACTCGATCAAGTGATCAGGTTCCGCGAGGGGATTTTTCTTGCCAGCCTCAGATAACTTGCTTAGGAATCGCGAATTTCACATCGATTATCTTGGCCACGCACAGGTCCCATCACGTGTATCGAGGAGAGCCTCCCATGACCAGTTTAGCCGAGCGGTTTGCCGAGGACATCACCCTGGAGTATTCCCTCATCGACCGCATGCGCGTCCGCGGCCACATCATGAAACTGCAAAATGTGGGAATGCTCGGTGCCTTCTTTCAGCGCTTCCGCGGTGTCGACTGGATCGAGCCCCGCGACCTCCAAGAGCTCACCACTGAGTTCGTGCAGTCCGTCGAGGCGTTGGCCCAAACGAACGGCATCCCGCTGCTCGCGGCCAAGCCCGGTGAGGGGCACGTTGATCAAGCTGCTCGGTTCCTGGACCGCGTGGCTGACCGCGATGAAGCCATTTACTGCATCATCAAAGTTCAGGAGGAAGTTTCATCGTTCGTTTCCTACGTCCCCAAGCACGGAGAGGACAGAACACGCAAGATCGCCCGTGGCCGCCGCCGCGTCAATCACTACTACTTCTTCATCAAGGATCGCCAGTTCGGCGTCGGCAATTCCATCCGCATCAGCAGCTACGCGCCCTTTGGTGTCACCGTCTGCCTCAATGGCCACCATTTCGTGGCCCAGCAACTGCGCAATCGCCAGGTCGGTTTCGAGATGCGCGATAACCTGTTCGTGGCCGTGGACAAACCGAACGTCTTCCATCGCGCCTGTGAGGCGCTCACACCTCAAACCATCGCTGCTTTTTGCAATCGCTGGGTCTATCGTTGTATTCCCTTGCTGACCCCGGCGGCGCGCCGTGAAGGGTTCACCTACCAGTGGTATCTGGACCAAGTTGAACGCTGTCATAACTTGATCTTCGCCACGGCCACCCGGCTCAACGCCTTGTTCGGTCGGTTGCTGGACCGGGGCCGAGTCGTTGGCCAACCGCATGTCATCAGCCGTCTCTTCCAACGCCAAGTGCAGGCCCGCCGCACTGGTGGTCGCGTCTATCGCACCACCCAGGAAGATTATTGTCTGAAGGCATGGCACAAGAAGACCTACATCAAACAGTACAACAAACAAGGAGCGGGCCTCCGCACGGAGACATGCACGCACGACGTGCGCGAGTTCGGCACCGGCAAGGCGCTCGTCAACCTGCCTTATCTGCTGCGCTGTATGGACCACTGCAATCAACGCCTGTTGCGCTGGCAAGACACCATCGACCACACCACGGTCGCGGCTGATTTTGTGGAGAAGCTCGGACAGCCCACTGTCCCTGCACAGGGACAACGCGTGCCCGGCATTCACCTGCATAATCTCCGTCTGACTTGGGTGCTGGCGGCAGTGCTTCAGTTTGCCCACATCATCACCGGGTTCCGCAACCGCGAGCTACGCAGCTACGTGCACCGCCGTTTCGGGCTGAGCCCTGACGACTATACGGCGGCTCAACTTCGCTACGATTTGCTCAAGTTGCAGGCCAAGGGATTGCTTCGCAAACTGGAGGGAACGACGCACTACGTGCTGACGCCCCAGGGGATGGCCCAAGGCACAGCGATCATCAAACTCAAAGAGTGCCTCAACGGCACAATAGGGGAACCTCTGGATGAGCCTCCGGAAGTCGGCTCCCCCCAGCCCCCTCTGCAAAAAGAATTCCGCCAAGTCCGCCGAGCACTCAAAGAGCTACTCCAAACCGCCGGACTCGAGGCCACCTAAAAACCAAAATCTTTTCTTACTTTTTCAGCGGTGAAACTTTTAGGAAGCACCGCCAGCAGTACGTCCTTGCGGCCGAGGTCGGCAACGACCCGTTGCTTGACCTTGCCGTCCTCGCGGTAGGCTTCGACGATACGGACGTATTCGTTGACGGTGCCATTGGTGGAGCGAATTCGCACGGTTCTGGGATACATGATTGGGCGAAAGCCTCGGTGGCGGAACGGATCGGACGTGTCCGGCCAGGCATCGCGTCAAGTATCACGACAGGATTCAACTATTTCAAGGCTATTGTACCGCATAATATCGGTATATATCAGTATACTTTGTCACTACGCCTTGAAGAGAACCGGGAGGTTGCCCGTGCGCAAAGCCCGAAAAAACAGGCATTCGACTGCACGGGGCTGCGCGTCCCTACTGTTTTCACCTCAAACATGGGCTAGTCCTATGCTTCCAGCTACGCGATAAGACTGACTTTTGTTCTGAGATGGTTTCTTACCGCGATGTATTGGCTGGGTGAGTGGACGAAGACGTGGACAAACCCACGCCTGCGTGGATCGGCGAGTGAGATGTCTGGTGGCGAAGGATCTCACCTTGCTTGAGATAGATAACAGACTCAGCGATCTTCACTGCATGATCGGCGACACGCTCCAAGTTGCGGGCGGTGTTGACCAGCCGGAGCCAAGTGTTAATTCGCTCTGGATTGCGCACGATCTCGACCTTGAGCTGCTTCTGGACAGCGCGGTAGTCAAGGTCCACTTGGCGATCAGCTGCGATAACAGCTTCAGCACGGGAGACGTTTGACTGAGTCAGCGCGTCGAGGCTATTGCGAATCTGGGCTAAGGCTTCGAGCGCTAGTTTCTCCAGGGGCTCGGGAATTGGAAAGGCCTGAGGGTCACCAGTCAGCTTCTTGACACGCTTAGCAATATGCCGGGCGAGTTCACAGAGCCGCTCCAGATCGCCATTGATCTTAAGTACGGCAGCGACCCGACGTAGATCTGAGGCAACTGGCTGGTGCAACGCCAGTACCCGGACGCACTCGCGCTCGATCTGCACTTCCCAGCGGTCGACGGACCTCTTTCGCCGCTTCAACTCGTTAGCTAGTTCAAGCCGGCCATCGCACAGAGCGTGAATGCTCTGGTTCAGCGAGTCCTCGACCACAGCCGCGAGCTTGAGTACCTCAGACCAAAGCCCTTCGATATCCCTAAGGAAGGTCCAGCCGACAGTGGCTCGTTCGTTAACCCAGTCCGAATCCGTCGCGTCGCGTTCCTGTGGCATCGGCACGGTCCTCGTCGTCTTAACGTGTCGGAGTAACTTGACCCGATCATGGTTTGGTCTTATTGATTTAGAGTGGCTCAGAGTGTCTCGACCATATTTGAAATGAGTAGCGGTTCTTCCTGAGATAGTTACGCCACGTTTTGCTTGCTTCCAGCCGGTTGTTCGCGCAAGAGAGACTCGAGAACCTTGAGAAGGGTTGGCATCGCGAGACGGCCTTTGACTCGGCAGAACTTGGCCTTCGCTCGCAGCAGACCGGCTGCACACCAATGCTTCGCCATGTCGCCATCACGCCATCGGGTCACACGAAGAATGCCCCGCCGCGTGACGCTCAAGGCGAACTCGATCAGGTTAGTTGTCACCAATGTGCGACGCAGCGCTGATGATATGCTCAGGCGCACTACCGTCAGCGTCTCCTCCAGCCCTTCTCGCAGGCTCGCGGTCGCGTCGGGGCTGATCAGGCTCAGCCACTTGACCACACCTTCCAGGGACTCCTTGGCCACTTCGTCATCGTCCTCCTCGTAGGCCGCACCAGGCCGCTGATCCAGCTCCGGTTGGTGCTTCTCTGACACATAGGTCTCCACGTTTCGCTTCTTGTGGACCTGGTACCGCTGGATCACGGCGTTCTGGCCCCCAGCCGCCGTCTCGCCGCATGCAACGCCTTGGCCCCGTCGAGCAGTAACAACGTCGGCTGTATCGCGTCCAGCTCTCGCTCTCGGAGGTCTTCCAGGAGTGCAGGGCAGACCGCTGTGTTCTCGATTGCCCCTTGCCGCAGGCCGAGAGTTCCTTTCGTACCGTCCTCGGTGATTTCCATTACTACGACCATGTATACTAGTTTTAGCTTATGTTATCAAGCGGCAGCGAACAACTGCAAATCTGGGTATACGCAGCAAACTCATGATTTCTCGCGAACGCGTTAGCATACTAAGCAACGTACAAGGAATACATGAGGCGATACGGGAAGAGCCTGGGAGAGGGGAAGAACAACGCCCTGAAGATGAAGGCAAAAGGGCCAGGTTACGGTAAAGCCAGCTCTCAGCGGCATGACGGCTATCTCGATCAAGTTGACCGCCATCTTGATTCACGTCTGTAGCCGTTCACAGTTGGGGATTGTCGTTTGCGAATGATGGAATTATTCTACGAGCATGGCATGGACGCCCCCGATTCCAGAACCCCTGTGGCAGATAGCTTCGCCCGAGGTCCGAGCGGCGATTCTTGGGCTCGTCGAGTTCTACGAACAGCGCCTTGCCAAACTTGAAGCTCGCGTCAACGATTCTCGAGAATCGGCTCAAGCTCAACTCTACCAACTCGTCGAAGCCTCCGTCTTCTGATCCGATCGGAACGAAGCGCAAGGCCCTGGCGTCTCCCAGCGGAGAGAAACGCGGCGGGCAGCTTGGACACAAGGCTCACCGTGCCTTGGTCCCGCCCGAAAAGATTCACGAGACGATCCACTGCAAGCCAACCGCTTGACGCCGTTGTGGTCATGGGCTCTCTAGCGACGACCCCGAACCTCTGATCCATCAGTTCGCTGAACTCCCCAAGATCCAGCCGATCGTCGACGAATATCGGCTCCAACGGCTGACTTGCCCTAGCCCATGTTTGGGGTGGCGCATCGTAAACCCTTACGGCGCAAGGCCTGAATTCTGGATTAGTCACTACTTGGCCGCATCGCCAGGACATCCTTGAGATGGCGAAATCCCCGCTCGACGTCGGCCAAGTCCTTGTAGATCGCGACCGCTTCCAGCACGCTCAGCGACTCTTCAGTGGTCGCGATCACGTATTTCCCCTCGATTCGTTGCTCGTGTTCCAATGACCTGCACTCGCTGAACTCAAATCCGCCGTTGGCGTTCAACTCGTAAGCGTAATAGCGCTGCCCATGGTTCTTGTTGAGAACCCGTTCGGCGGCCTTAATGATCTTGTCGCGGTTCTTGACACGCCCTGAACTGACCCGTGCCTTGAGCTTCTCCAGCTTTTGGCGGGTGCGATCCATCGAGCGCCTGCGCATGGCTTGTTCGTACTGGCGCCGTTCATCCGAGTCGACAATGATCACGCGCATCCCGGGATCGCCCGAAGCGACCTCTTGAGCCCGCGTGCGTGGTAGATCGGTCTTCCGCTCCTGAGCGTTGATCCCGACGGGACAATTCGTCCACTTGGTCTCGTCGATGAGTTCGAGCCATCCCCTCAGCTCGCTGTTGCGCCGCCGATTCAGTCCGACCACGAACCCCTGATGTGCACGTTTGAGCGACTCAAGATTCTCCGCCGTCACCATCCCGCGGTCCCCTACAAACACGACGCGGCCGAAGCCAAATCGCTTCTGCAAGTCGCCAACAACCTCTTGAACCGTGTCGTGGTCGATGCGGTTTCCGGGCCAAACGTGATGGGCAATCGGCCAACCCGCAACCATCACTACACCAACCACGACCTGAACGTTGTGCGGCTTGCCGTCACGATTGTATCCGTGTTTGGCGAAGCCCTCGGGGCCGGCGCCCTCAAAGTACGTACTGGTGATGTCGTAAAGGACCAGGTCGGGCTTGAAGCTGAAGAGGTCGCGGAGGCGGTGGTACAGCGCCTCTTCGATCCGCTCCTTCGCCTTGTACAGTTGATCGAGTGAGCGATACCAGGCGTCGAGCTGACTGGGATACACCCGCACGCGATTGCGTTGGTGCCAGTTCGGTATGAAGCGGCGCCCTGTGCGATCGCAGACGAAGTCGGTCTCCAGCCAACCGGCCAGTCCATGTTCGCTGGCGGGGCGGATCAGCCGATTGGCGACGAGCATGAACACTCGGTCGGTGAACGATACAACCTTGGCTCGCCCCAGACATCGGTCGAGGATGTCCCAGAGGCCAAGTTGATCGAAGAGGGCTCGGATAGCGAGTACAGGCCCCCACGTGGAGGCATCGATTACCTTGAGCTCTGTCGAGGCGCTTTCATCGAGCTCGGAATCGCCACGGAGCAGGCGCTGGAGCTTAGGAAGCACCGCCAGCAGTACGTCCTTGCGGCCGAGGTCGGCAACGACCCGTTGCTTGACCTTGCCGTCCTCGCGGTAGGCTTCGACGATGCGGACGTATTCGTTGACGGTGCCATTGGTGGAGCGAATTCGCACGGTTCTGGGATACATGACTGGGCGAAAGCCTCGGTGGCGGAACGGATCGGACGTGTCCGGCCAGGCATCGCGTCAAGTATCACGACAGGATTTAACTATTTCAAGGCCATTTTACCGCATAATATCGGTATAAATCAGTATAATTTGTCACTACGCCTTGAAGAGAACCGGGAGGTTGCCCGCGCGCAAAGCCCGAAAAAACAGGCATTCGACTGCACGGGGCTGCGCGTCCCTGCTGTTTTCACCCCAAACATGGGCTAGTGGTCTGGCACCGATCAGCAGATCGGAGCCAGTTCTGATCATTTCGAGAGAGCCATCTCAGCCGTCTTGATCGTGGCGTCTTCTTCTGAAGCACGCTTTTAAAGCTGTTTCGTTCTTTGTCTAGTCCCAAAACAAGCGTAATATATTAATCAACAATATTACAAATCATTCTATTATATTCTTTAGTAAGAGACGTACCTTCTACATTCGGGAGGCGTGGCTCCCGTTTCTCACCCGCAGCTTGTCTACCTCATGTGTCCCTCCCCTTTCTCTACTCGGCGGCCCAAACGGATCGGGGCATCCGGACCCCGACTTCAAACCTCAATCGCCTCAGCACAACCAGCAACTGTGCAGCCGCTCCACCAGCCGGAGGAACACCCCTTGCCACGGGTTCCACGACAGCAATCGGTAAATCAACCGTCGTCCGCTCCGTACGATCTGACACGGCATTTGGATGAAAGCCGCGCAGAAGGTCGCGAACTCCATCCTCAACAACGTTCGTTTCTCCGTCTCGTGTTTCGCCTGGTGCCGAGGCGATACCGGCACCAGCAGGGCGCTCCAGGCCTTCAGGCTCCACGCCAACGACCCCATCACCATGTACGCCCAGTTGCTCACCAGGTTGTCCACCGGCGCCGTCAACGCATGCACCCCATTCTTGAGCTGGGCGATCAAGTTTTCCTGGTCGCAGCGATCGTTGGCCGAGAACACAACCTCTTCGGCCGTCATCTTGCGGTCATTGGTAATGTAAAAGAAGTAGCGGTATTCCTCGAACAGCCGCATCTGTCCCTCGTCGACTCCCACCCGCTTGCGGACGACGATCATGCGATAGCTGTTCTTGCAGGCGACCGGCTGGTAGTCGAACTCTGCAACCATCTCCTCGAGCAGGTGAATCGTCTCGTAGCCTCGCTCCCGGACAATCTCCGGTTTGACCCGCTCGGGCCTTTCGCGGGGAGCAGTCTTGATCTGGTACCGTGGCGATCGTTCCAGAAAGCTGTACGCGTCGGCTGGGAGCTCGTCGGCTCTGGCCTTGAGGGAGTCGCGGGCCTCGAACCCGAAGATGAAGCGGATATTGCCCGTGGCGTCCCAGCGATCCAGATGCTTGGTCTGAGCGAATTTGGTGTCTCCCCGCAGCAGGATCTTGCGGAAGCCAGCCTGAAGGCAAAGCGTGACAGCCTTGTCCAAAAACACGTCGGCCCGTTCCTGCGAGGGGCGGTTGCCACTGCGATTGAACAAGAACAGTGGTTCGGCGGTATTGGCCAGCGAGATCAAGAGCGGATGGTAACCGTACTGACCGTCGTAGGCAAAGTCTGCCCCTTGCTTACACTCGGCATCGGTCGGCACGATGGTGCCATCGGCATCCAGGGTCGCTTCCTCGAAGAACGCAGGTGGCTGCTGGGCCCAGACTCGCAGGCGGGCTTGATTAATGGCGTCCATCAAGGTCATGACATCGGACTCACGGAAGCGGCGGCAGAAGTCCCCGGCAGTGGTGGGGTCGGGGATGCGCTCGGCTCCCAAGGCGTTGAGATAGACTTCGTCGTTGCGTCGCAGCTCGATGTGCTCGATGCGGTGGCCGCCGGCGCAGGAATTGAAGGCAACGTTCAGAACGTGGTCGGATTCGTGGTAGGGAAGATGCACCTTGAGCAGATGGAGGTTGCGGTCAATCTCGTTGATCAGGTCGATCTTTTGAGCCAAGAGAAGGATGGCGCCGATGCCGCCGGCGCTGAGCCCCTGCACGCGATCGGCCAGTTCGTATTGGATATTGGTCGCGGTCATCATCGGTACAAGCCGCTCGGGTCCAGGCACATTGGCGAGTCGCTTCTTAATTCGTCGTCGCCGTTCCTGGAAGATTCTCTTATTGCGAGCCTCGCGCTTTTTTCGGAGAGTAGCACTCACTCGAAAGCCTCCTTGTCTTGGAATAGTGAGGACGTGTTCTCACCTACATTATTCCAAAAACACGGGAGGTTTTCGAGTTCTTTCTGAACAAAAAGCTGGGGCAAACTAAAATCACGCTTGGTTTGGGTCTAGTTCGCCGGAAGCCGATACCGGGGAGAGCGAACGTTTTATTCGAGTTGTGATAGCGCCCGAGGCGAATGGTTGCACATTCGCCCCGGGCTTTCCCCTGGGAGATCAAACCTCCCGTGGGCATCGACCACGTTACGGGAAAACGCCGCCGTCGGGCCGTCGGCGCCGGTCTCGCCCGCGGAATTGCCTGCGCAAAGGATGCAGCCGCAAATACCATCCACGGTGTCACAACCAGCGCTACTGTCAGGATCCGGAATGCCTGCGCGAAGTCCGCCGCTGGCATGCGGCGCGGCGAAAGGCCAGACACCGCCAGGATGCCAACGTCAGAACCAAGCACGCCCAGGAGGAGAAAGCGCGCCGCCAGCTAGCGAAGTCCGCATCTCAGACCGTTGAGAACCCAGAGCTTGCGCCGGCGCATGGTCACGCAGCTCAAACTTTCTTGGCGCTTCCATTGTGCGATCGGCCGGGCTGCCACGAACACCCTGTTAGCTCGCCTCGTAACTTGGCACGCTACTGCTGTCCCGCCTGCCGTCAGGCCGTTCGCAATGTCCTGGATCGTGAACGCAATTGGCTCTCCCGCAACACCCTGGATGGGCGGAAGAGGCGGGCCATCGAGTACCAGGCCGCGCGCCGGCGCCGCGTTTTGCTCCAAGGCCGCATCCCCAACCCGCCGCCGTCTCGGCCACCTCCACGGTAATCGTTCTCCCCAGGCAGCGCCGGTCGTCAATTATCGCGTAGCCGTCGTGCGCGCTGGTTTGCTGGAGCAGGCTATTTACCCTCCAGGAGCTCCAGCATGCCCCAGACACCGATTCTCGTTCCCGCGCGACTTCGACGTCCGCCTCAAACAGGTTGGTCCTGGGTGGATCGCCGCTTCATGCGTGAGCACGCCGCGCACCTCTCACGCGACGCCGTGCTCCTGTACTTCTTCCTCTGTGCCGTGGCCAACAAGCATGGCCTCTCGTTCCATGGCGACGGCACGATCGGCGGCTTGGTGCGGATCAGCCTGCCGGCATTGATTGCTGCCCGAGACGAACTGCTGGCCCGTGATCTGATCGCCCACGAGACGCGCTTTACCCAGGTGCTCTCCCTGCCGCCGGCAGGCCAGCGCCGCTCCTCTGAGCCCGGCGGAGGCTTGATGCAACTGGGTGAGATCTTGCGCAGGGCTGTCGCGCTACCACAGGCCAACGACGAAAGGAGCCTGCCATGAACGTCGGTTTGTGGGCGGAGATTCGCCGCTTGGCCGAGATCGAGAAGCTCTCCGGCTGGGCCATTTCACGACGGCTCCATTGCTCGCGGCACACGGTAGCCACAGCGATCGAATTAGACCGGCCCCCGACCCGCGAGCGTTCGTGCCGCATCGGCCTTCTGGACCCGCACCGGGCCAAGATCGATGCCCTTGTGGCCAAGTATCCCGAACTCTCGGCGGTGCGCATCTGTGAGGAGATTGCTCGCGGTCCCGATGGCTATACCGGCAGCGCGTGCACAGTTCGCCGCTATCTGCGAAAGGTCCGCCCCGCTCGCGGGCGCGTGCGGGCGCGTCTACCAGGAAGTCCACTATGAGCCAGCCCAGGCGATGCAGGTCGATTGGGGGTCGTGCGGCTCCGTGCAGGTCGGTGCCACGATCCGCAAAGTCTCGGTCTTCGTGGCCGTGCTCTGCTACAGCCGGTTGATGTTCATCGAATTCACGCTCTCGCAGCGCAAGGCTGAGTTCTACCGCGGGATTGTGAATGCTCTCAACTTCTTCGGTGGCCGGCCTCGTGCCATCATCTTCGACAACTTGAAGGCAGGGGTGATCAACGGCTCGGGCCGGTCTGCCTGTTTCCATCCCGAGTTCCTGGCGCTGTGCGGCTACTTCTGCTTGCAGCCGATCGCCTGCGAACGGCGCGATCCAGAGTCAAAAGGAATCGTCGAGGGGAGCGTGCGCTACATCAAGCGCAATGCCTTGGCCGGGCGCGCCGATGAGCTCATCCATTTTGAGGACTACCTGGCATTTGCACCCACGTGGCGCGACCAGGTCGCCAATGTGCGGATACACGAAACAACCCGGGAGCGGCCTGTTGACCGCTTCTCAAAAGAGCGGTCGCTGCTGCATGCGCTGCCGGTGATTCCCTACGACACCGATGAGATCGTGCCGGCCGTGGTTACTCCTCATGCGCGGATCGAATTCGACGGCAATCGTTACTCGGTGCCACCAACCTTGGCACGCCGGCCTGTCAGCATTCGCTCCGACCGTGACGAAGTTCGCATCCTGCACGAGGGCCATCTGGCCGCTCAGCACGTTCGCTGTTACCAGCGAGGGCAACTGATCGTGCTTCCGGACCACCGCCTGGCAGCGCTTGCACTTTCTCGGCGGTCTCGTAGCTCCGCGGTGGAACAGGCGTTTGATGCTCTGGGCTCCGAGGCACGTCAATTCCACCTCCATCTCAGGAAGCAGCCGCTGAAGACCGGCGTCCACCTGCGTCGCCTGCTCGGTCTGGCGCGGCTTTACGGAACTGCCGAGCTGCTCGGTGCCATCTCTCGGGCTTTGGAGTTGGCGACCTACGACGCCGCGTATGTCGAGAACCTCTTATTGGTGGAACGTCGGCGAAGGCAGCTCCCCACCCCAACTCTACCCAGTCCCAAGCGGCGCGAATTGATTGACGAGATCGATCCGGAGCCCGCTGATCCTTCCGTTTACGACCGTTTCTGCAACTTCACAGACGAGGACTCTCATGGCACGACGAGATGACAATCTGCAGGCACGGCTCGACCGTGACCTGGCTGAACTGAAGCTTGCGGTGATCGCCAAGAGCTATCGCGAGGTTCTGGATGAAGCAGCTCGCAAGGGCAGCTCCTTTTTGGAGGTCTTGGCGGTACTGATCGGAATGGAACAGGCTGCCCGTGAGCAACGAGCACTCGAGCGGCGGCTGCGTGAAGCGCGGCTTCCCAAGCCAAAGACCCTGGCCGAATACGACTTTAAGTTCCCCAAGCGAATCCCCAAGGCCGCGATCCTGCGGTTGTTCGACTGCGACTTCATCCAGCAATACGGTTGTGCCGTGCTGATCGGGCCTACTGGAACCGGAAAGTCGCACCTTCTCACAGCGCTTGGTCACACGGCGGTTGAGCGCGGCTATTCGGTTCGCCACACCCGTGTCGTGGACATGATCAATCATCTCACCGCGGCCCAGATCAATGGGTCGTTAGGCAAAACGCTCAGAGGTTACGTTCGTCCCAGTCTTCTCCTTCTCGATGAGCTGGGCTACCTGCCCATCGACAAGCGCGGGGCCGATTTGTTGTTCCAGGTTGTCGCCGCCCGGTATGAAGTTGGATCGATCGTGATCACCACGAATCGTCCCTTCCGGGAATGGGGCAAACTCTTTGACGTGGACAACACTCTGGCAACGGCCTTGATCGACCGGCTGATGCATCACGGGGAGGGGATCGTCATAGAAGGAACCAGTTTTCGCATGAAAGACAAAGGTCCCGACTCGACCGGTGAGTGACCGAAGCGCAGCGCGTCAACGTCCGGATTGGGTGTTCGGTCCGAAGTGAGTTGCATTTGGCGTGAGTGGCAGGGAATGTCCAGCCCACCCTCGAGTGGGCCCGGCCGTTGTGCTGGGCGATTCGAGCGGCCGGTTCCGTGACGAGCAGACTCGCGTTGACTCCAGGCTCTGATCCAGAATCCGCGAGCAGCTTCCTGCGGGGGGCTTCGTCTTGGCGGCTTGGTCATCCTGTTTGTGGCCCGCGGCGGTCTGCGGCGAGGAATTGGCGGTGGCCCTGTCACCACGCCGGACTCAACAAGCTCGAACGCCTGGCCGGCCCGTCCGTTCCAAGCTCGGCCACGCAACATTCCTGGCTCAATCTGACTCCGCGTTTTTCGCAGCGTGCCGAGTGGCGTTGAGGTATGCGCCTGCACAGAAGTAACCACAACCGTCGCTTCCACTGGCAGCGTCTATTTGCTCAAAACTGGCCTCGATTCCGTGCTCGGTCCCAGTGGTCCAACCGCCCGGAATTGACGGGTTTGATTATGGGGTAAAGTCGCCTGAGCTTAATGCGAGCATCGGCGGTGGTAGATTGCCAATCGATCTGGCATTCCATCTGGTTACGGTCGCGCTCCCAGGCAGCCACTTCCGTGGTCAGCCTGGGACGATCGGGAAGCCGTCGATCTAAGCATTGGCGAACAAGGATTCCCAGCTCCGTCTCCGCCATGTTCAGCCAACTACCGTGCTTGAGCGTGTAATGTATCTCCAGCTTCTCGATCAGGCGTCGAGCCTCCTCGGGCGGGAATACTTCGTAGAGCGAGGCTGGTTTGTGAGTGTTGAGATTGTCTTGCACCAGCACGATCTTCTGTGCATGCGGGTACTGCATGTCGACCAGATTCCGGATTGCAAGCGCGTAGTCGACCGCCGTCCGACGTTCGGTCACAATGACGTGTCGCTGACCGCCGAGCGGCTCGAACATCATAAACAGGTTCACCGTCCCATTGCGTTCGTATTCGTAATCGGCAGTGGCAGGCCGGCCTGGGCCCGCGGGGATCGGCACACGGGTTTCTTTCATCAGTTGCTTGCTGGATTCGTCGAAGCAGACCACGGGGCGTTCTGGGTCGTACGGCCGATGGTAAATCTCCAACACATCCTCCATCGCGCAGACAAAGTCGGCGTTCTGCTCGGGAGGAATCACCCATTGCCGATTTAGCCAAGGCTTCAGCTCGTTTTTTTGAGCGTCTGCCGCACGGTCTCTCGACCGATCGACTCCACAACCTCCAACTCGACCAGCTTGTCGGCCGACAGCCGCAGGGTCCAGCGTGCTCGGCCCTCAGGTGCGGGTCCGCAGGCGACGGCGATGAGCTGGGCTTCCTGCGCACCATCGAGCTTCGTCGGCCGTTTCGAGGACATCGGACAACGCGACAACGCGGCTTCCAGCCCATCTTCGACCAAACGCTGGCGAAGCCGATGGACCGTGGACTCGCCGACATCCATCGAAGACATCGGCAATTTCGTTGTTGGACCAAGCGTCTCCATCGACATCGGCCTTCAAGAGAATTCGAGTTCGCAAAGCACGGTCCGCCGCAACCCGCTTGCCAGCAAGCAGACCCTCCAAAGCCTGGCGTTCATCCTCGGTCAATCGAACAACGTATTTGGCTTCCTTGCCCACAGTTCGCTCCTTCCCATAAAGTTATGAGGCGGAGCGGTCATCGGAAATTCAACAGTACCTGTCAACTCCGAACGGTCAGACCACTAGGTCAGTAAGCCAGAGTCCGCGAAGGTTGCAAGCTTATCGCCCGGCGCCTTCGGATCTGGCCGCCAGCCGTTCCAGTTTCCACGACGACTGTTGCGGATTTAGAACTTACCGGTGAATGTATTTCCTGACTCGTCAAAGGTGGATTGTGCATTTCCCTTGGCTTGATTCTCTTCATATTTAAATGTGAATATATCATCACTTTTATGGTGTACCGCCCTCCTGGTCCGTACGATCCGGTCACGGATTCCCCCTTTTGCTCGAGCCCAACCATGGCGATTGTGGTGTGCCAGTCGCTCTCAAAGGAACGAATTGGTTCATCACCAGCCGCCAGCGGGATTAATGTACAAACACGTCATGCCAACATGGCGGAATTGGTCGCATTGCCGTGCTCCGTCTTGATCGAGTGAGCCAAAGCTTCCCGGAGCGGCACTCGGAGACGGTTTTGAAGTGGACGCTTGGAATCCATCCAGAATGCGTCAGTCTGGCACCGCGTGCAAGCGCTGGGCGCAAGAACGTCGCGTTGAGTACTGCTGAGTAAGATCGCACTCGACTTCATGGATTCAGTGACGGGGAATGGGAGTGCCACACTCGCGACAGTTGGCGGCACTCAGGTGAACGGGCTTCTTGCAGCGAGGACAGACCCGCAAGCCCGTCTCGAATTTGGCGACTGAGGGAGGAGGCATGGCGGGTGCTGTCACCCCAAAGTCTGTTCCAGGAGCTGTGCCAGAGACGACGGCGACTAAGCCGGTGGTTGAGCTTGAGCTTCCGGGCTGAGTGGGGTTCGCCGCATGCTGTGCAGCCCATTGCTCAAGTTGCGCCAGGTCATCGGCGTCGAGATCCACAGTCCGTGCTTCAGGATCGGACAGTCCGGATCGCTTTGCAGTTGCAGAGAGCTTGGCGGACGGGGGAACCGGGACGACTCTCCCGCAATCAGGACATTTGCCAGCAACCGGCCGGGCAGTGGCGGCTACCTTTAACCGCCGGCCACACGGACAAGGGAATCTCAGGTAACCATCACCGGTCTCGTCGTTTGTTTCAAGGGGTGGGCGGCGAAGCCGGATGTGTGCACCACACCGAGGGCAGTCGATGCGCTCGGGACTATCAGGCGGGACTTTTAGTTTTTCGCCACAACGGCAGGTCACCCGAGGCATGAGATGAACCTGGTGGTTATTCTGGCGACTGCCAGAGGTTGGTGGTTGTGGGCATTCAGAGACCTGCCACACGCTTCTCTCTTGAAATTGCCCGCCAGCTAATGACTTGCAGCTTGCAGCTTGTCACGTCCGACGCCCCGCAGCAGGTCTTCCACCGGGATCACGCTGTTGAGGCTGCCTGAACGGAACCCTTCGAGATCGAGCGTGACGAACTTGAAGCCGAGAGCACGGAAGGCTAGGATCAGCTCACTGCGAAGCTCGATATCGATGAAGCGGGCGAGGTCGTCGAGCGGAACCTCGATGCGGGCCAAGTCTCCCTTGTGATAGCGCACTCGCAACACTCGCAAACCGCGCCGGCGAAGCCATTGTTCAGCCTGATCGATCATCCTGTTGCGCTCGGGGCTCACTTCTTCTCCGTAGGCGATTCGGCTCGACAGGCAAGGTGTTGCTGGCTTGTCCCACGTCGGCAAGTCCCAGGCTTGAGCCAGGGCGCGGACGTCGGCCTTGCCCAGTCCACACTCTTGGAGAGGGTGCCGTACCCCATGCTCGGAGGCAGGCGCAAGCCGGGGCGATAATCACCCATATCGTCAACATTGGCCCCCGACGCGATCACGTCGGCTCCCAGCTCCCCCCGCATCTTCTCCAGGCTCCCGTAGAGCTCACTCTTGCAGAAATAGCAGCGATCGGCCTCGTTGCGCAGATAATTCGGGTCGGCGAACTCCTCAGTGCAGATAACCTGGTGGCGAATACCGATTCTCCGCGCGAGCTCTTGGGCCTCCTCGAGCTCGCCAGCCGCCAAGCTCTCCGAAACCGCTGTCACAGCAATCGCTTGATCCCCGACGGCTTCAAACGCTGCCTGGGCCACGACCGTGCTATCGATGCCCCCCGAGAATGCGACTGCCACCCGACCATAACTACGCAGGGTCTCCACCAACCGCTCGCGGTGTACAGTTTGCACTGCGTCGGCTCCGATCCATGCACTGGGCACGTTGTACCTCGCTGATGGAAGGCATACCGACGCTGGCCGACAGGCCAGAGCCCTCAAGACGACAGAAATCATTGTAAGGATCGCGGATCAAGGGCTCAAGACTCGGATCGCAAAGTCGTACCACTTTGTGGTGACGAATGGGCATTCAAGTCTTCCGCAGTCCAACAGTTAGCTTAAGTCTCTACGAGGCTGTGCGTTGCGCGGTCAAGGGAGCGCACGGTTTTGATAATTCGCGCAACGGCTTCGTCGATTTCAACCTCGGTCGTCGTTGCGCCGAAACTGAACCGAACCGACGATCGCAATCGGTCATTGGGGACTCGCATAGCCAAGAGGGTCGGAGACGGTCGCGTCGAACCGCTGGCACAGGCCGAGCCCACGGATACTGCGATGCCACTTAGATCGAGCTGCATCATAAGGGAGTCACCATCCAAGCCGGGAAATCCAAGGTTGAGTGTCTGGGGCAGTCGAAGATCGCTTCGGGTCGGTCCATTGCGAATGACGCGCTCTGGCCCCAAGGCAGCGATCAGGCTGGCTTCGAGCCGTTTGTGCAAGGCAGCCCATCGTGTGGTACGGGCTCTACTCTGGTCCTGCCACGTCGAGAGAGCAGTTGCGAGCCCCACTGCCAATGGAACCGCAACAGTTCCCGGTCGTCGTCCTTGCTGTTGCCCGCCGCCAAAGAGCCGTGAGCCCAGCCGAACTCCATTTCGCACCAGAAGAAGACCGATGCCCACCGGACCATGGAATTTATGGGCACTGGCTGCCAGAGTGGCGACACCCAGACTATGAAAATCGACCGGGATACGGCCCACGGCCTGCACAGCGTCAGTATGGACTGGAATGCTCCTCTCAGTCGCCAGGGCTGTTAACTCTCCAACCGGCTGGATCGCCCCGGTCTCGTTGTTTGCCAACATCAAGGAAACGAATCGAGTCTCGCGCAAATTTTTTCACAAAAATCGGTTGCGTCGGCAATTCCTTGGCTGTTCACTGGTGGTCGGTCCACGCGGAAGCCGGCTGCTTCGAGCCGGGCAACCGGCTCGGCAACTGCTGGATGCTCGATCGGGCTCAAGACGACGTGCCCTGGTGATCCCTCGGCACCGGCCAAGCCGAAAACAGCCAAGTTGTTGGCCTCGGTCCCTCCCGAGGTGAAAATCACTTCCCCCGGGTCGGCCCCCAAGATCTGCGCAACTGTATCCTTGGCAAACTCCCATGCCCTCCGGGCCGAACGGCCAAAAGTATGCCGGCTCTCGGCATTGCCTGCCGCTAAAAAATGCGGACGCATTGCCTCGAGAACTTCGGGGGCCAGAGGAGTCGTGGCGTTATGATCCAGATAAATCGGCGCAGCATGCATCTCTGATCCGAAACGTCAAAAGGCACGGGTCAGTCAAGGCAGCGAAGCGTGAGTACTAGCCCCGCCAGGAAAAGTGGGATACCGATCAAGAATAACGGTCCCGCCCAGAGTGCCATGCCGACCACCATGAGCATAAACCCCATCGCCACTGCGGCGATTCGTCCTAGCCAGGCGATCGTCCAGAAGGCGATGCGAAACGGCAGGCTGACAACGAACCAGAACCCGGCAAGCAGGCTCAAAAACAGCTCGCCCCATGACCTTGAACGTTGTGGTATGTCGTCGATAGTCGAATCGAACGGTCTGTGAGCTCGTTGTCGGCTTAGGGGCGCAGACGAATCGCCGGCCCATATTCGGCCAGCTGAATAGTAGCCAGTTGATTCGGACTGGGCTTGCTTCATTCCCTCGCCTGGGTAAATTACAGGCCTATCGATGTGCGCTGCTTGGGTCCGATTGAAGGTGCCTCGAAGGGTATTCGTCAGTGTCGGCAAACCTTTGAGTCACCGATTAATCGATTATCGCGCGCGATCCAGGTTTGACAAGTAAGCCTCGCAATTGCATGCGCCAAGGCAGGGAGGCCTCGACCGTGCGCCAATCGATCCTCGTCGTCATGCTGGTGGGTGCCTCCTTCCTCGGAGGAGCCTTCGTCAATGGGCCGGGGCTGCATTGGGCTAAAACCCGTTTGTTACGATCCCTTGGTCTGAACGATTCAGGCGAGATCGCCTCGATCGATCTCAAGGTAACATCAAGTAGCAATACGGCATCCAATGGATCGAATTCCGTCCGGACGGAGGCTGGTACGGTCCAGGGCCCGATTGCTTCGGTACCCACTGTAATTGGTGAAGATCCAAGTTCTAACCGCGATCCCATTGACGAGTTGACGCCGGTCCGAGCATCTTCGAAATCCGGCAAAGTCGCAGCAAACTCACCATCCTTTTCTGCCTCGTCCTTACCTTCTCTGAGGCCGGCAACACTCACGTCTGTACGCGCAACGTCATCCAACCAAGTGGCTGCCACAACAGACCCGCAAGTTAAGCCGGCGAAGGCATCAAGGTCCTTTTTACCCGATTCCCCCGGCGTACCGGCCATCTTAGACTCGCTGGCAGCTTTATTGCCGACCGCTTCGCCGACTGCAGATTCGTCTTCCCCCATTTCGCCTCGATCTCCGTCATTATCAACGCCGGTCCCAGACGGCAATGATGAATGGGCCGTGCTGGAGCGGAAGATGCAAACTCTCGGCGTGAGCCGGTTCACGATCGAGGCTGAACCGGGTGGCCGTGTTGTGTTTTCCTGCTTGATCCCCGTGGCAGGACGGAAAGCGGTGTCGCAGCGGTTTGAGGCAGAGGGGGATGATATGGTGCAGGCAGCCCACGCCGCTTTGCGGCGGATCGGGCTCTGGCGAGCTACTCAGGTACCGTCACGCTGAGGAACTGTCTCCGAAAGGCAAGAGCTGGCTCTGTTGATTTGAACGCGACGTGAGAACTAAGCCCCTTTTCACAAGAGTTCAGAACGGAGATTATCGCGCGAATTGGATTACCCTATAATGCAAATGGGACGACATGGGCAGAGTATACGACAAGCGGTCGACACCAGCCGGCTGCAAGCGGGCTATCGTCAAGACCCGGCCGTTACGCTAAGCTGCTTGGTCGTTTCGCAAGGAAAAGCCGAGCATGGCCAAGGGATCGCCACTTCGTTTGTTGTTGATCGTCACCGGAAGCACCCTCCGGGCAGAAGAGCTGGACCGCCCGCTGGGGTATTACCTCAAACAACGGATCGAGCAGTCCCTTAGTCAGTCTATCGCACTCGGTCGACAGGGTCTGAACGATTATCTCGTTCGCCTTGTGGCTGACTTTCGTTGGATCCATGACGAGCCCCTCCAGGGTCTGCCGACAATCTCCGTGGGGGGCCCTGGTGTTAACGCTCTTGCTCACCGCTGGCTGGAGGATGTCCCTGTCTCACTGGCTTTCAACGAACGATACTTCATTCAAATGGACCCTGACTTAACCGAGCCCCGGGTTAGCATTTGGGGCATGGATAACATCACTACTCAGGTCGCTGTTTCCGTATTCGTCGACCGGTTTCTTCCCCGATTCCTGGAACGCTGCGCCACTGTCCCTGCGCTGCTCTCTACGCTGGATGGTGACGGTGAAACCGAATCCGGTCTTGATGTCAATGATGATGGTGACGGTGAATAACCGGTTGCCATCGCGATCGAAGGCACCCAAACCACCCGCAATGTTCCTCGGTCCGGCTAAGACCAAGCCGCTGTGCTTGCTCTACTTCAGCCAACCCTCGTTGTGGAGTTGCACCGCGTCACCCCGTTCGAGGTTTAAAAACAATAGAGTGCTTTAAGTAAAGGAACCGCGCGCGGAGAGCCGGCGAGATGGCTCTACCAGGATGGTGGCTCACGTCAGTTTCCAGGGAAGGACGAGTTCGCTCATGCGTTCGCCATACCGGCCACCCCAAGTCGTGGCCAAGTCAGCGTCCACGAGCTTTGGCCTCGTGAGCCGGCGGAGTGCTCAACCGCGGCGGTCAGGAGATGTTGGTGGCCCGTGGTTCGTGTATGGTACATCGCTCACTCAAGAGACAGGTCTCCTCGGAGGCGGGTTGCTTATTGCTACAGCAGCATGGATATTCACGGCGCCGCTGGCCTCGGCGGCCGAGGTACATTCTGCCGTCAACTCGACCTTGACTTTATCGCTGGTTGAGCGGACCATCAGCCAGGATCAAGGAACCTGGGTAATCGATTATCGGCTTCGGCATGCGGGACGGACCGGTGTGATCATCCCGCCGGAAGAGCTCGCGGTGAAAGTTGAAGGCTGGGTCTCAAACTCACGGGTGGGTAGCCACACGGTGCCGCGTCCGTCTTCGCTTTCCTTACCTCGAGGCGTGGAACTACCAGCCGTAGCTGACGTGATCTTGGCCCCTGATGAGCTGCACAAGTGCCGCGAGCGAATGTTTGTTTCAGTCTGGACCGAGGATCACGGCCCGTCTAAACACAGCCTCGGCCCAGGCAATGCAGCCAGAGGGAAAGCCAGCTTATCGCGTTTGCCCGAGTTGCAGAGCCCCTTGCCGCTCAGTCTCGCTCCCGGTGTAATCGTACACTTCCGGCTCTGCTTGGAGCATCAACATATTCTCTACGGCGATTACGATCCGCTGCTTGGAGTCCGCACCATCACACTAAGCTTGGGACCGGCCAGCATTCGCGACGTTGTTCCCCTTGATCGCGAACAATATCTGGCGCAACCCCAGTTCGCCTGGCCCGATCCTCCTGAAGACCGCCGGGATACTCGCCACGCCGTTTCAGGCCCTGATAGTTTGCATCTCGAAGCCGATGTACCCGGCCATCACTACTATCGCTATCCCGAGCGTCCCGTCCGATACAGTACCAGGATGCGCCTCAAGTTCTGGTATTTGATCGCTGCTGGCACAGAGGGTGAATGTAGTGTCCGGCTCGCGCAATTTATGGATACCCCGATCTCCTGGCGACCGCTCCATAATGGACGCTACGAGCAACGCTTGAAGACAATCGGTCGCTGGACCAAGATCGAATGCACCATCCAAACCGAACCCGAGGCAACGATGTTGAGTCTCGAGTTTAGGATCGCCAGTGACACCGAGGTTGGCGAGATGTGGATTGACGACGCGAGCCTTGAGCCAGTAATCGGCGCCGGGCCCGGTGGACCGTGATCCATTTCACCGCTCACGCTGCGACTATACACCTTAGACTGATCGATCGTGCTGAAAATGATCCCGGGCGGGCGGGGTGTTTTTGGTCGATCCGGCGCGCAAGGGGCGAGTGTCTTGGCATCCGGCTGGTGGTTCGTTATGACGGGGTGTCGGCTCGCATCCGGTGAAACACGAAGCGAGCACAAGGACCCACCACAACCAGCGAATGCTTAAATCGTGCCTTGAATGACGACTTTCACCCTGGACCTTGGCTGTGCTCCGCTCGATGGCTGTCCGCTCACTGCTGGCCGTGGTTTGTCTCGGGGCGGTTGTGTTGATTCTCACACTGGCCGGCGTTGCACCGCTTGGCGGTGATCCGGAGTTGATGTACCTGCCGATTAAGTCCGAGCTGAGCCACGCGCTAGCCATGGACCGGCTCCCATTCTGGAGCGATCATTTCGGCCTGGGAACTCCCCTCATCGCCGAAAGTCATGTTGCGGCGCTCTATCCTCCCAACTGGCTTCTTTACCGGCTCTTTGAGTTCAGGACCGCTTTCCGGCTGTCGATGTGGCTGCATCTGCTGGCGCTGGCGGCTGCAACGTTTGCCTATGCTCGGGGGCTCAAGATCAGCCGCGCGGGATCAGCTCTAGCCGCGGTGAGCTTCACGTTCTGCGGCTTTCAGGCGCTGCACATCGTCCACGAACCGTTCTATCATGCGATGCCGTATCTGCCGCTTTGCTTGCTCTTGGCCGACCGCTATGTGGCGACCGGTCGTTTGGCTTGGCTAGCCGGCCTGGCGCTGGCCTGGGGTTTTCAGATCACCGTGGGGCACTTCCAAATCCAGATGTGGACCGCTGGACTCGTGCTCTTACTTGGCCTTTCGAAGGTGTGGACTGCCCCGGTCCGGGTGGCATTTGGCGGGTTGTCGGATGAACGGTCAGCCGGACAGGACCAAGTTTTGGCGGTCCGAATCCGAATGCTGGAGCGATTCGTGGGGATGTTCGCCGGATTGTGCTGGGGGGCGGCGATCGCCTGCGTGCAATTACGGTTGACATGGGAGCTGACCGGGACCGCCGGCTTCGTGCGCCCTCCGCACCTTCTGGCCAATTACAGTTTCCCCCCAGCGCACTTGGCTCAGTTTGCTTTGCCGGAGGTATTTTTGAGCCGTCCGTCGGGTGTGGGAGGTGCCTACTGGAACCAGCACGGAACGACCTCGGGTGAAGCCTCTGCCTACGTCGGTATCATCCCATGGATCCTTGCCTTCGCGGGTGCAATGACCGCGACGCGCAAGAATGGCCTGGCCTTCTGGCGATTGATCGTAGTGCTCTCACTGGCTCTGGCGACGATGCCGGCGTGGTGGCCTGAGGGTTTCTTTTTGTTCCTGCGACTGCCGGGCGTGGGCTGGTTCCGCGCCCCGGCGAGGTACACACTCCTGACCAGCTTGGGCCTGGCACTCCTTGCCGGCCGGGGGTTAGACCGTTCGATCACGTCCGGCCGATTCTGGAAGGGGCTGGTTCTGGCTGTCATGAGCGGCACAGCCGCCTGTGCGTGGTCGATCCATTGGGTGGGCAGAACCGACTTTCGGACCTTCCTCGGAAATGAAACGCTCACCCTGCGGTTCGGGGCAGCCGGTCTTGGCTGGGCTCTCGGTATCGCTGCGATCATCGCCTGGCGGTCAAACCGGCTTGGTGTCTGGGTGCCGGTTTCAATCGCGATCCTCGAGCTGGTGGTGCTCTTCTTCATCGGGCCAATCGAGTGGGGCCAGCCCAGTCGTTTGGCTGAGAAGAGTACCGTCATGCACCGGCTGGCTGAGCTGCCCCCCGGAAGCCTGATCGGCGGCCGGTTGTTCAACCTGCCGGTGGATGCTGGTCAATCGACTGCTAATCCCTATCTGGGCATCACACCGCCGCCGCCAAACTACATGCTGATGTCGGCTGTGCCTCCCGCAAGAAATGACGCAGTCGAGCGCCGCTGGCATCGCCGCTTTGGTGTCACTCACGGCGTGTGGGGTTCCCTTGACCCGGTCTGGGGAACCGAGATCCTGACCAAGATTGTTGATCCGGCCCTCGATCGCGTCCTGGCAAATATCTCGGTCTTCAGCCGCGGCGGCCTCGGCCCCTGGAAACTCGTGCGCGTCCCTGACCCATTCCCCCATGCATGGGTTGCTCGCCAGACCCGCCAGGCTTCAGACTGGAGTTCGCTCTTCCTTGCCCTTTCTTTCGACGACCGCTTTGATGAAGCCTGGTTCCTGGCCGAGGACTATCCCCGCTCCCTTCCCGACGATTTCGCCCGCACGGCTAGCGTTCGGAGCTGGAATGGTCAAACAGCGGTCGTCGAGCATGACGGCGCCTGCGTTCTCATCCTTCAGCGCACGTATTATCCCGGGTGGGTTTCCTTGGTTAACGGTGGTCCTGAGCAACCCGTTCTCAAGGTTGACGGCGGTCTTCAAGGAATACTACTCACCGGATCAGGCACCAGCCACGTCATCATGCGCTATCGGCCGACCGGGCTGGTGCAGGGTGCTGCAATCTCGTTTAGCGCACTGGCTGCTGCTGCTTTCGTTCTGAGTATGGCCGGATGGAATAACCTCAAGAGACGCTAACCTCGGCAACGACGGTCTTCATTTTCACCAACCCTGAGCTGGCGTCTGATTGTTGCGGGTGCGCCAATTGATTCTGGCGGTCAGTTTCGAGACGCGCAATAAGGATCCCAATGGTCGCTGTAGGTCAAACAACATAACTCGGCCATTCGGTTGACGTTGTCGAGCTGCCACCGAGCTCCCATTTGTTTGAGTCGGCGGCCGACCAAATTCTTGGCCGCGCCTTCGACCATTCCACTGCCGATTGACTGCCCCGTATACAAGCGGTGGCAGCAGTTGAGGCGCTCGGTATACACGGCGAAATAGCTCATCAATTCGTCCAGTGGGGCGCGGTCGTCTGGTCCATCACCCGGTGTCAGCGTCTGGCCTAATTGGTCGCAGAGGCCAGCCCAGCCATCGGACAACAGTAACCCGCGGCCCCGGTTCAGCCATTCTGTCGCGGCCGCCGTTCCCTCGCCGTACTTTTTTCGCGCCGCGTCGGCGATATGCTCGGCGGCGTGGTAGATATCGAGAACTTGAGTACAGCCAGGGAACTGTCGCGACGAGGCGTTCCAGATCCATTCGGCACCGTCTCCCAAGACGGTGATCGTGCTCCGATCCTCGATCCCCAACCGGATCGCCCATTCACCCCAACGGGGCGCGAAATCGTCGATCGTCTCGATCGCAGCGAACGCGAACCGCGTCGTTGGGGCGGGTAGATGCCGTTTGTCCCAATCCGAAGGCGTAGATGGTTCGCCACGCTCCCGGCGGGCGAAGATGCCAATCTTCATGTCCCGCCGACCTTCGGGCGTGTTGACCTTGGCAGCGTCGGTCTGGAATTCGATATCCCCGGGGGCATCGGCGAATGCCTTGGCCACGAGCGGCGAATTGGCCCGGAAGTCGGCAATCCGAGTGGACTCTGCCTGGCAAGCTTGCCGAATCCGTTCATCGCTGATCGTCCAGCCACAGCACTCGGACAGTAGCCGCCCAGATGCCTCGAAGGAATTCTGGCCTCCAAGCAGACAGATCAGCCGGCTCGCCTGTCGCGTGAGGAACCCTTCCAGGCCCAAGAAACGATCAGCCGCGTAGCCCCCTAAATCACAGGATGCGCAGGAGAAATAGGTACGTCGAAGCACAATCGCCCCGAGTGCGGTCATCACCGTTTTAGGCGCACCGCCTTTGTGACGTCCCGTAGCTCCACACGGGCAGATTCGAGCGGCGCCCCCTTTTTTTCCAGGGTTTCTGCTCGGTTTTGCAGGGTTGACTCCAATGCTTTCTTCAAGAAGGCACGGCCGTTGCCCAGCAAGAACGATTCGCAATGGTCGAGTACCTGTCCGTAAGGGGCAGCGTCGGCGGCTGCCTCGAGTTCTTGGGCCATGACAACAGCCTGTTCGACGATGAGTCTTTGTAGCGGAGTGAGGCGATCAAGATCAGAGGGGAGCATGAGTGCATCATCCTTGAGCGGTGTTCCATCCTTAGGTAACGCCAACTACCGCTTTATACCCATCTCCCGACCAAACTGCCAGAATCTGTTGGCGCACCCGATTGTTGCTCGATGATTCCGCGTTCGCTATTCTGTCATTTTCGGCGGCTGAATTGTGTTGTCCGGATATTCTCATGAAGCTTCTGCGCAAGAAGTCGCTGGTAACAGGGGCAGCGAGGGGAATTGGCCGTGGGTGTGCGCTCGAGCTAGCCCGAGCCGGTGCCGACGTCGCGGTCAACGACCGTGAACGAACAGCTCAGGCCGAAGCCGTTGTCGCCGAGATTCAGGCGATGGGTCGGCATTCCGCGCTGGTCGAGGGCAACGTGTTTGAACGCCCCTCGTGCGAAAGCGTCGTCAGCCGAACGCTCAGGGAACTAGGGCGCATCGACATCTTCGTGAGTAACCCAGCACTTCAGCGCCGCGCCGATTTTCTTGAGTTCGATCCAGAGACGTTTGCCAGCGTCATCGAAGGAACATTGGCCAGTGGGTTTCATATGAGCCAGCTTGTCGGGCGGCATATGGTCGAGCGTGGCGGTGGAGGCAAGATCGTCTTCATCTCCAGCGGCCATGCCCATACCCCGTATGCTCGTAGTGTCGCCTACAACGCTGCCAAGGGAGGGCTGAACCAGATGGCCTTCACGATCGCCGCGGAACTTCTCCGATACAGGATCAACGTCAACGTGATCGAACCGGGCTGGATCGACACGCCTGGCGAGCACGAAGCATTTGGCGATGAGATCATGGCCCGAGCGGGTTCAAACCTACCCTGGGGTCGGCTTGGCACTCCTGAGGATATTGGTAAGGCGGCCGTCTTCCTTGTCTCCGACGACGCTGACTATATTACCGGGACCGCACTTGCCGTTGACGGTGGTATCTGGCTACAGCACGCTCACGAATGAACAGATCACACCCGGCCGTAACCGCGTTCTTTCGTAATGCCAGACAGTCGAATCAACAGCCTATCTTTCCTCATGAGTCGCACTAGCTCGTTCTTGCGAGTATCGGCGGCATTTACTTGAGAGAGAACGATGACGATCGAACCGGCTGATGACCTGATCCTACAGATTTCGAGCAGGCGTGGAATCAGGAACTGGCTCTCGACCAAGGTGGCGCGAGGGTGGAGACGGCCGCAGCCAAAATGGGGTCTGTACTCAACCGCAGAGCGGCTGACTTGCAGGCATGGCGGACACTGGCTGGATCTCGGCCGCCGAAGTAGTTGCCAATGACAGCGAAACTGGCGTCGGTGAGTATTCGGGCCAGGTACATCGCGAGATGGCGCGCCGTGACGACAGAAGCTCGACGGCTGGGCCGCGCAGGACTACAAGGCGGACTTTAAACCGCTTGCCCACACCCCGAGCAATCGTGTCAACGGTGATGAGCGACTTGGTCAGGTGCGTTTCCTCGGCGAGGATCGCGGCAACTGTCTGCGGATCAAATGTTTCAGTCATGGGCGCGAAGGATGGTAATCACCACCTCTGGGCACGATTTTAACGTGGCTCCCTCGCCGGCGTGTTTGATTGTATTCAAGCCGTGGTTCCAGAGCTAATCGGGCGATCCAACCATCGAGGGTACGATAACCGTCAGCGGCTTGGATGAGCGTCTCGACGGCTTCTGCCTGTAGTGCGACGCCGTGCTGGCTGGCAATGTGAAGGACATAGCGCCGAAGTGAAGCAGGGGTCGGCGGTCCGATCCATACCGCCAGGCCTCCCCCAAAACGGCTGATCAGTCGGACTGGCCACTTCAAGCGTGACCAGGTAGCGGGGGCAGACTGCGCCGAGACTGCTACAGCGGCGCCTCTGGCATCAAGTGCATCGAGCGTGTGCACCAGCTCATCTCTGGCCAGGGATGAGCCTTCCAGTCCCTCTAGGTCTTCGAGTACAAAGAGATCAACGGAGCGAAACCGACCGCGAAGAGCTGACCAACTCGCCCCGGCGACCTCGCCGACTGCCTCTGAACAAGCGAGGGAAAACGATTGCGCATCCAGGTGCACCACCACCGAGCCAGGATGCAAGCGCAGGTGCTCAGTAACGAGGCCAGCAAGCAACCGTGATTTGCCGACTCCCGAGGGACCATACACGACCAGCGGTGAGAAGCCTTCTCGCTCACCGCGTGCCAGCGCCTGGGCCGCACCCAGCGCCAGCTCGTTCTCGGGCCCCGTCAGGTAACCATCCCATGGATGTGGTGCCGTACCAGCGGCCGTGAAGCGGCGGTGTTCGTGAGGTGCGCTCGGCTCCGCCGGCTCCCGAGCCGAATCCGTCTTTCTGGACAATCGATCAAGCTCCGTCGGCTGGAGTGATCAGAAGAGCGACGTCCTTACCGTCGCGCTGAATTACAACGGGGACTTCACGACCCAGCTTGACTTCCGCCGCAGCAGAGTAGACGTCTGTAATCGTGGCCGTCCAGCGGCCATCGATTGTGATCAGCACATCACCAGGTTCAAAGCCGGTGCGGGCGGCAGGCGATCCCTCATAGACTTTGACGATTGGCACACCGGGTGAATCCAGGCTTCCGATCGGCTCTCCCAGACGCAGCCCCCAGACACCGGACGGTGCAAGCACTCGGTGCCGGGCCACCTTGGGGCCCATCAGGCGGCTGGAAAGTTCTTTGAGCAAGTCGCGGATCTGATAGTCGATCAGCTCGAAGGTCATCTTGTGGTCGTGGTAGTCGATGGTTGTTTTGTAGTGGGCAAAAAACGTGAAGCCCATGATCCCGTCGATCTGACGGCCGGTAATGTCCTCCAGGGCTTTGAGTACAGGATGATCGAGCACGATCACCGGCAACTTCTCAGCCGTCAGTTCGCCGACTTGAAGCTTCGTAACTTCGGCCTCGCCGCGCAATCCAAACAGAAACGATCGCGGTGCGTTGCGCTTGACGACACCGGCTGCTTCGCTTACCCGGTTGTTCAATAACGTGACTGGTGCACCTAGGTCAAAGATCAGGCGGTATGGTCCCTGGTTGTTGATCCGGGCCTCGACAAGCATGTGATTGGTCGGCAGCAGTTCAAAGGGGACGACGGCCTTTGCCGGTTTCTTTACTGTTTTCGCCTGTGGTGCGGGGCCTTGCTTCGCCCATCTCGCCGTGGTGGCTGTTGGCGGTTCAAACCCGAGCCCAGTCATGCTGGCCAGGCTCGCGCCCAAGATCGCCAATGTGACCCCAGCACGGAGTCCGATCGGGTTCGAAATGAGCAGACTCTGGTTAGCGGGTCTAGGGGCACGACTCGTCAGAATCGTCCTGGCACTCATGTTTCAAAGACTCCCCGTGGCGGTGAGAGCAAGGCTGAGCTCGCGGGCACTTGAGTCTGACCTTCGACGAATGACAAGCGGTACAACGTCGCCAGGCCGGACTAGAGCTAAGGCAGCCCGAGCACTTTTGAGGTCTTCGATTGCCTTGTGATTGATCTGAACAATACGGTCACCGGTTTTCAGGCCACCGTGCGCCGCCGGCGAGCCCTTGAGAACACGCCGCACCTCGACTTCTTTCCGGCCCGATTTGACCTGTTCGGACCACTCCAGCCCGAGGAAGCCACGGGGGGTGAGTTCTTCCTCAGGCTGTTTTCCCACCACGAAAGCAAACCCTTTGGCCAATGATCCCAGCACGTTCATTGCCTGGACTCCGAGCGGCGCACCGGCGTTTTCGCCCAGTTTGTGCTTTGGTATCGGCGGGTCGCGCGGCTCGTGATCCAGTCGGGTCCAGTTCATGCGATCCTTGGTCAGATCGATTTCCAGGCGGAATCGCGCCAGTATGGTAAACCCCAAGATCCCGTCGATGGAGGCACCCGGAAGTCCCAACGCGTTCATTCCAACGAGTTGAAACGGATCGTCAACCCGGGCTTTGATGCCGTCGAGTCGCGCGCCCCCCTCGAAGTCGACTCGATCGACGGATGTCCAGAACTTGGCTGGGCTCGGTTTCAGGCCAGCCTTCTTGGCGATCTCCGTCGCGACGAAGAGCGCCGGTGCGCCGGAATCGACCAAAAAATTGAACGGCCCCTTGCCGTTGATCCGCACTCGCACCAGGAAATGGTTGGTGTCGGTGAGCCGATATGGTACCTGAAACGACCGGCCAATCTGCGGGTCGCGCACCGGCGCCGGGGGATTAGCATCACCCCTAGGATCAAGGGCCAAGGCTGAGGATAATGTCAAGGCAACCACGGCTACGGCCAGCATTGACCCCAGTCGCCATAGGATTTGAGTCACGGCTCTACATCGCTTTCCATTCTACCTGGCTCCGATCGAGGCGCCCTGCGAACTCCCCTATTATACCAAGTCATGGTTGAGGGTTCAGCTTTTAGTGTTCAGCGTCAGTTCTTAGGAATACGCCTGGTCGGATTCTTCCAGGCAGCCGGTGCCTGGCCAGGGCCGACAACTTTAGGCGCATCGGCAGAGGGCTCGCGCAGGGTAACAAGCGGTGGGGCGTGAGATTTTTGGCGGCTGGCACCTGGAGACCCAGAAAACGCTGGTTTTTGCCTAAGGAACAGGCCGAAAGTAACTTCCCGTTTTCCGGTAAGTATGGTATCAAGCCCTCTGTCCGTAGGGAAACGCCAAGGAGGGCAGGATGGACGCGTACACACCGGAAATCGAGCGGATGATGAAGCGGCTGTATGACTCACTTTCGGAGGATGATCGACGGCGGTACGCGGCCATCGAGGTTGCCAAACTGGGTCATGGTGGAACTGAGTACATTGCCCAAATCCTTGAATGCGATCCAAAGACGATCCGCCGTGGAAGGGCGGAGCTGGAAGCGACAGATGAACTGGACACGACTCGTGTCCGAAAAAAAGGGGGGGGTGCAAAAAGGCGATCGAGATCAACGCTGCCCTCGAAGCGAACTTCTTAAAGGTTCTCGAGGACCACACTGCTGGAGATCCGATGCGGACCGACGTGAAATGGACGAACTTGTCACGTAGGCAGATAGCGCGTCGGGTCATGGCTTTGGGTACTCCGACCAGTCGACACGTGGTGTCCCAGTTGCTCCGCAAACACGGATACCGAAGGCGAAAAGCGTTGAAGAAGAAGACGATGGGGCCCCGTCACCCGGACCGCAACGCCCAGTTCGAGAACATCGCCCGCCTCAAGAAGAAGTACCTGAAGGCTGGTTTGCCGGTCATCAGCATCGACACGAAGAAGAAGGAGTTGATGGGTGACTTCCACCGTGACGGCGTAATCGACACGCAGGAGACGATTGAAACCAACGACCATGATTTCAGCAGTGCGGGCTCGGGCGTGGTAATTCCTCACGGCGTCTACGATGTAGGGCGAAATCGAGGGTTCATCCACCTGAACACCAGCCACGACACCAGCGAGCTGGCTTGTGACAGCATCGCGGCGTGGTGGGAGGATCATGGACGGGTGAGTTATCCCCGGGCCAAGAAGGTTCTGGTGCTGTGCGACGGCGGCGGGAGTAACAGTGCGTCGAGGTATGTCTTCAAGGAGCAGCTCCAAGAGCTGGCGAACCGGCTGGGCGTCGAAATCCGGGTGGCCCACTACCCGCCTTACTGCTCGAAGTACAACCCAATCGAGCATCGCCTTTTCCCGCATGTGACGCGAGCGTGTCGGGGGGTGATCTTTCGGACGTTGGAAACGGTGCAGCACTACATCTCCAAGACCGAAACCACGACGGGCCTGACAATCAGCGTGCGTATCCTCGACAAGATGTATCAGACAGGACGCAAGTGTGCCGCGGGATTCAAGAAGACCATGAAGATCATCTTCGACAAGATCCTGCCCAAGTGGAACTACCGAGCAGTCCCCGAACCCAAGACCGTATAAAGCCGGGAACTTATTCTCGGCCTACTCCTAGGTAGACTTTCAGCGGCGTTTACATCGCAGGAGAAGGTTTCTCCAGACCGAGCACCTCCTCGAACCGCGAGATGTTCCAAGGCTTGGGGACACGAGCTTCTGACTCGATTCCGATCATGCGGCGCGACCCTTCGTTGCGGCAAAGTTCGGCGAGCACAGCCTCAGACCTCCTGATCTGCGGGAATTTGATTTGGAGCCAGTTCCGGGGTTTGTACCAAGCCGGCGATCGAGTAGGCCAGTTGCAAGTTGGTGCCCGGATATTTGAACTCGGCCGCATTCAGATGTTCCAGCAGATGAGTGATCGCACGGTTGGCCCGGGGGTTCGACATCGGGTGGACTTGCACCTTCAGCACCCCTTGGGCGAGATCAGGGGTGAGGTCGGCCTCTGAGCAAAACAGATCACGCAGCAGGCTGCGAGCGTCGTCAGTCCGGGCGAGCTCCTCGCGCATGATTGATGCCAGCGCCGTCTCGGCGCGATAGGCGATCATTTTCACCGTATCGACCAGTTGCTTGCGGCTGGGTGCCAGGCGCTGGAACTTTTCGTTCTCGGGCAGCTTGTCCCAATCCAAGTGGCTGGGCGTCGCCTTCAACTGGCTGTCGATGCCCGTCAGTTCGTGTTCGAGCTGCTCGATCTCCTCAAGCAATTCGGCTTTCCGCTTTTCCCACTTCGCCTGTGCGGATTCGTCGGATTCCGGGTGCAACGTCAGGGCCGCAAAGCGAGCTTGACGATGGTTTAGCTTTGACTTGACCGAGCGCTTCCGGCGGTCCAGCTCCCTCCACCGCGGGTTAACGACCGGCCGCTTGGTCTCAAGAATCTCCTCCGTTCCGTACTCGTTAAGCAGATCAATGGCAAAGTGTTGCATCATGTAATGGAAGAAGTTTTCCTGGGACCATCGACTGAACAACCGGACAGAATCCTCCCGCGCCGACTCGCTGTAAGCCGTGCTGATCAGGCTTACCTGGTGCCCGCTGGTGGTCAGCTTGCGGGTCTCCCGCACCCAGAGCCCGCTCCTCTTGTCGCCGATCCACGTCCCTCGCTCGGCCAGTTTCAGTGAGACCTGCTCCCCGCTCGGCAGCGTCGTTTCGATCTCCTCGAACTCGGTGGTTGGCCAATCGTCCTTGGGGTATTTGTGGTAGGTGATGCAGGCAATGCGGTGCGTTCGCCACATCTCCTTGAAGTACTCCGGGCTGTACCCCTCGCGGTCGAAGAGGATCACGAAACGAGCGCGATAGCGGTCTGTCTCGAGCTCGGCTGCACTGGGCTGGCCGGGGACCTCCTGAAGAAGACGCGGCACGATGTCGCTCCTGAGTGCTTCGAGAAGCCCGTGGTCGATCGGCCGTTCGACGGCGAAGAACGGCTGGCCCAGGATGTCATTGACCCAGTAGTCGGTGGTCCCTCGCAGGCACAACCGCTGCCGGGCGATATAGCGTTTGGGCAGCGCGGTCAGGCCGCCGTGATAGAGGCGAACGTGACCGTCGACGTAGAGCGCGCCAGCCAGTTCCGGCGCGGCCTCCAGCCAATCTCGCGATAGCAGCCCAGCCCATTTTTCCGGGCCGTCGTCGCTGCTCAGGGCGGCCAGCTTATACCGCAGACAACGTACCTCGGGGACGCGGTCCAGCCCCAACAACTTGCCGAGCTCGCCTGGGGGCTGGTACTGCAACTGCTCGACGGCCTTGATCCGACACAGCGCCATGTGGGCCAACAGGACGATTACGTGCAGAGTGCTGTAATAACCGCGCAATTGTCGCAGGCAAGCGTCGATGTGTCGAAAGAGGCCGTTCTCCGCCAGAGCCGGTAGAGCGCATAGCACGCCACCGAAGGAGACGTCACGGCAGGCTTCAAAGCGGGTCGACGCCCCATTCAAGAAACCGAATGCTGCCAAGACGCGTTCGTCGGGCCTGGTGCAGGCCGTGCCCATTTCCGCCGTGGCGTCAAGGGCGGCGCGTGTGGACTTGTCGGTGGGGGCTGGCAGCTGCGGAGCCGGTGGATTTTCGGGTGTCGTCTCTCCGAACTGAGGTAAAGCGAGCTTGGTCAGCCGGCCCTGCTGGATCGCCTTGCGGAGTGTGTCGCACTTGAGGCCTAGGTGATCGGCGACCTCTCTTGGGCTCAAACCCGCTTCCAGTAGCTGTTGTGCCTGGGCCGTGACCTCGGGCGTCAGCACCGAGGCCCCGCGACTTGCGCGGCGCGTAGAACGCTCCCACCCCGCCGGCGTGGTAGGCGTCAACGCCACGAATGACGCTGTTCTTCGACACGCCAAAGGCCCGCACAATGTCCACCTGACGGCAGGCGCCTTGGCAGATCAGTTGGGCGGTAAACATCCGGAAAGCACGGCGGTCGTTTTCGGCGTGTTGAAATACCGGATACACGCCGCAGAAGTATGTCCACTGGCCATTTTCGCGCACGACACTGATTGAGTCGTTGATGCGCGTGGCACCGTCAGGGATAAGCGGCAATAATGCTTGGGGAATGGTACCTTCCTCCTGGTGAGTGCCAGGTGATCTCAGCAATCACGGAAGGTACCATTTCTATTTCCCGCCACCTCATCCTTGTCTGCTCAAACAAGGATCCCACAAACCTCATCCCTGCTAGCACATAAGCTCCACGCCCCACAAGCTACTCTGTTCGCAGATCAGGAGGTCTGAGCCTCGGTCGTGATACGCCGCATGTCAACCGCGGCCAGGAATTGAGCCATTATCGCGGCCAGAATTGAGCCACCGGAGTGGTTGCCGGGCGAGTCGAGGGGGGCGGTACACCGGTTCTACCTCACCCGCTGGAACCGCGGCCCCGCGCAGCCGTTGAGTTGGTTGATTCAGTCCAGGGGATCTCACGGCGCAGCTGCTCGCAGAGAGCGATGGCCGCGTCGAAGAGGCTAAGGCGGGTCATTGCGGCATACAGGTCTAGTTGATTTCCTGACGAGCCACACTTGAAGCATCTATAGGCATGCATCTTCAGGTTCGCCGAGAAGCTGCGGCTCGTTGGTGACGTTGCGCCGTGGACAGGACACGGCCCTCGCACTTGGGCCCTGGTGGTTTCGCAGGGGACGAAGCCGATGAGGTTGAGGACGTCAGCCAAAGGAATCATGGTCCGGACAGTAGCGAAGTGAATTCCCGGCATGGCTGAAAACTCAGGGCAGAATCACGAGGAATCGCGCGGGCTGCGGACGCTCTGGTGCTCACCGCTGGGAACAGAGAAGAGGAACCCGTAGTTCGTCTTCTGAAATGACTGGCGCATGCTGGGCGGCTTTGACGATAAATTCTAAATATTAATCAATATATTATATAATGTTCTGCTTGTGTATTCCCGGGATAGCAGAGCCATTTCTGCGATTTCGAATGTTGCAGTTGCAGTCGGCAACTCGTGTCTCCGCATCGGTTGCCGGCCGGCAACTCGGATCGACATGCGTCTGATTTGCAGACAACCGAGCCGGGCTATTCTTAGAACGCCGCGAGGTGTCGTCAAGCAGATTGTGAAAAATTCGCCGAAAAAATGTAAGGAGAGAGCCACTGACCGCGATCAAGTGATCGCGGAATGGCTCAACTGGCTCTGCGAAAATGGCTCAGTCCCCGACCGCTGCTAACAGCCACAGCGCCACTCGCAAGACAACCACGCCCCAGAGAACTGACCCGGGGCAATCGTTGCGACCTTTCCCGCGCGCCTGACAGAGCGAGTTGAGCAACTTCCCATCGGGGAGCGAGGCCAGCAATTCCTTGACGGTTCGCAGTGACGGGCTGTCTTCAAGCGACTCCCAGGCGAACAAGGATTTGGTCGAGTGGATGATCATCATGGAAGTTTGCCCCGAGAGACGTGGGCGAGCAACAAGGTCCACGATGATTACTACACAACAAATCCCCGCGACCTGACCGCACTGGTCGAAAAATCGAGGAAAATCTCCTCCTCGCGGGTGCAAACGCAGCAAATCCCAGTGCTCCCCGGGGCGATCGACGACAATTACTACGACAGCGCTACTTGGCAAAATCGGGCATCTCGGCTATTCTCCGTAACTCATTGATGGAACTTCAGATCCAGGGAGTTACGGATGACTCCACGACAGATCCTGTCATTGGGGTCGCAGCTCGCCGACTTCCTCGACGAGTTTGACGACTGTTTTGCACGTTCGGAACCCCGTGGCCACTTGGCCAGCTACGTGCGTGGCCAGCTCGCCGATTTGCCGCGTAAGAGCGTGCAGCCGATCGCAGATTTCAGCGGTACGCCGCGGCGGACTTTGCAAGAGTTCCTCAGTTGGTCCGACTGGGACCATGCTCTGATGCGCGACCGCGTCCAGATGATCGTAGCACGGGACCATGCCGACCCTCATGCCATTGGTATCCTGGATGACTCGGGACATCCCAAGTCAGGCAACAAAACGGCGTGTGTCCAGAGGCAATGGTGTGGCAACACCGGCAAAATCGACAACTGCGTGGTCACTGTTCATCTTGCCTACACGACCTACGATACTCGGTTCCGGACGATGCTCGATAGCGCGCTATTCCTTCCCGAAAACGGCTGGGACGATCCCGCGCGTCGTAAGGAGGCTGATATCCCGGCCGAGCTGACCTACCGGCCCAAGTGGCAAATCGCTTTGGAACTACTCGACCGCGCGCTTGGCAACAACGTGGTTTTCGGCTGGCTCACGTTCGATGAATGGTATTCGATCCCGGGCGAGTTCCTCGCTGGCTTGGAGGCACGGCACCAGCGTTACGTCGCTGAAGTTCGCAAGAGTTTCCGAGGTTGGTTGTACGATCCCCAACAAAAGCCCCGTGCCCAATTGAGCACGGTCGAGAACTTGTGCTCGTTTTCCATTCCCATGATGCGGCAGCCCTGGCAGCGGGTCTACGTGAAAGACACCGACAAAGGGCCGATGGTGTGGGAGGTCAAGCACGCTCCGATCTGGCTCTCGCGAGACGGCCGCATTCTGGGGCCCTACTGGCTCATATACGCCCGCAATGTGCTGGACCCCGGCGAGGTCAAGTACTTCCTGTCCAATGCAAGCCCAGGGACTCCGCTGGAGTCGATCGTCCACGTGGCATTTGCGCGGTGGCCCGTTGAGCGTACCTTGGAGGACGAGAAGGACGAACTCGGACTGAGTCACTTCGAGGTCCGAAAATATCATTCAATCATGAGACATTTGAGTGTGACTCAAGTAAGCCACCTCTTCCTCGCCCGCCAAACCGAGCGGCTCCGGGGGGAAAAACCTAGAGATCACATTGTGCCAGGTCCGAACCGCTGCGAACGTGCTAGTCGATGTGCTGCCTTTGCCGAAGTGCGCCCGCACCGAACGACTCGAAAAGGCGTCGAACAATCTTCACCAAACTCAGGATCAGAACCGGTGCGCCGAAAGTCGCACACGAAGACGAGGCTATCGCGGCTCAGGCGAATGGGGATTCTCCTGGCGGATTTGGCCTGCTGCGTTCCCCCGTAATTCAGCAAGTAGCGCTGTCGTATTACATTTCCCCCCGTGTTGCCTCATCCGGAAATGCTACCCAGTGGTGATGGCTTATGGGATATGACGTTGGCTTCGCGTTCTGTTCTCAAGGCCAGCCCTGTCGCGGTTATCTGGACGATACTTGCCAATCGGGTCCAGACTCGACGATCGCAGGATACGGCGCGTGTATCCGGTGACGTTGGTAACCTCTGTGTGAGGCAACGAACCCGTTTCGGTAACAAGAATCGTGAGTCAATGCGGGGGGAAGTGTAATTGTCGCTGATCACCGGGGAAAACACAGACCGCGAGCGCTCCGCACGCACGAAGTATCAATCACTCGCGGCGCACCGCAAGCGGTTCCATTTCGTCGAGCCTGGCTGGCATGCATCCAGTGTTCGCTATACACTGGGCAAATGGGGCGTTACAAGACGATCTCCGACGATGAGATCCTTAGTGCAGCGCGAGAGGTATTTCGCGAGCAGGGGCATACTGCAACCACGCGTGAAATCGGCCAAGCCGCCGGTATTTCGGAAGCGGTTATCTATCAGCGTTTCGGCAGCAAGGACGACCTTTTCTTCGCAGCGATGGCCCCGAAGAAGCCTGACATCGAGCAGTTGTTGGGGCCAAAGGAGCCTCCCGATGACGCGTGCGCGTACCTCCAAGCGGTCGCGGTGCGGATCGGAAGCTATTTTGTCGAAGTTCTGCCCCTGATCTTACATCTGATGACCCATCCGTCATTCGACATGGCCATGCTGCCGCGAGCGAAATCAGCGGATTCGAATGTCTGCCTTCGCCACAGCTTGGCGGAACGGCTGGGGGCGCTTGAGCGTCGGCGACGGATTGTGACTTCGTCTCCAGAGGTCACGGCCCGGCTACTTATGAGCCTTGCACATGACTGGGCTCTCGGGACGGTGCTGTCGCCGGAAACCTGCACGCGAGGTAATCAGGACCTCGAGGAGATGGTAGACGTCGTCTGGGAAGGCCTTCGAGGGCGTAGACCTTAGGGCCGAGCTTGATTCATGGCAATTTTCTCTCCAACTGCTAGCGCGCTGGACCGGGCCCGAGCCAAGGCATACATCGCGTTATTACCACTGTTATTCCTGAGCTATGCTGTCGCCTACGTTGACCGCATCAATGTGTCGCTAGCGGCGCTCAAGATGCGGAAAGACCTCCAAGGCTTCGACAACGCCGTAGTTGCATTTGGCGCCGGCGTCTTCTTCATCGGTTACTTCATCCTGGAGATTCCCGGCACTCTCCTGGTCGAGAGGTGGAGCGCGCGGAAGTGGATCAGCCGTATTATGATTTCATGGGGAATCGTCGCGGCATTCACGGCCTTTATCCATTACCGGGTACCGGGAGTTACCCATCTCGCCGAGTTAGTGGTGACGGAATCTGCTTCCTGGTTTGAGTCCATCGCGCTTTCTAATCAAGGTTGGCTGTCGCAGCGAAGTGCGTCGATCGCAGCCTGGTTGAGGGAACCTGGAAGGCCATTTGTCTTGCAGTTCTTCTCGGTGAGGTTCTTGCTCGGCTTGGCCGAGGCTGGGTTTTTTGCGGGTGTGATCTTGTACCTGTCTCACTGGTTTCCCGCCCGAGATCGCGCGCGGGCGTTGTCTTGGTTCTTCATCGCCACGCCGGTTGCGCAAATCGTCAGTCCCAAGCTTTCTTCCTTTTTGCTGCGAATTGGTACGACCGAAACGATCGGCAACACAACGGTTCACTACCCGGCGTTTTTGGGAATGCAGGGGTGGCAATGGATGTACATTGCCTGGGGCTTACCGGCGGTGAATTTGGGTATTGTGGTCTTCTTCAAACTGCCGGATTGGCCGAAAGACGCACAGTGGCTAGAACCCGACGAGCGCGATGCTTTGGAAAAGGAACTGGGCAAAGAAAAATCAAAAACACATCATCACATGAGCTTCGGTATGGCGCTTCGTCAACCCAAAGTATTGCTACTGGCCGCAGCTTATTTTTTCGTGGTGTCAACGAGCTACGGCGTTGAGTTTTTCTTGCCCAGTATTCTGGAAAAATGGTATGCACTCAACTTGAGCAGCCTGACTTGGGCGGTGATCATTCCGCCTCTTGGGGGCTTAGCCGGTCAGCTTCTGGTCGGTTGGAGCTCGGATCGCACTAGCGAGCGACGGCTTCACGGCTCAATGCCGATTTACCTAGTGAAGTGAACCTTCAACCGGGAAAGGAATGAGGGAGGCTCTCTCATCGGCAGGAGAGTATAACTCTCCTTGCGGGACTCGGTCCCATCACGTGTATCGAGGAGAGCCTCCCATGACCAGTTTAGCCGAGCGGTTTGCCGAGGACATCACCCTGGAGTATTCCCTCATCGACCGCATGCGCGTCCGCGGCCACATCATGAAACTGCAAAATGTGGGAATGCTCGGTGCCTTCTTTCAGCGCTTCCGCGGTGTCGACTGGATCGAGCCCCGCGACCTCCAAGAGCTCACCACTGAGTTCGTGCAGTCCGTCGAGGCGTTGGCCCAAACGAACGGCATCCCGCTGCTCGCGGCCAAGCCCGGTGAGGGGCACGTTGATCAAGCTGCTCGGTTCCTGGACCGCGTGGCTGACCGCGATGAAGCCATTTACTGCATCATCAAAGTTCAGGAGGAAGTTTCATCGTTCGTTTCCTACGTCCCCAAGCACGGAGAGGACAGAACACGCAAGATCGCCCGTGGCCGCCGCCGCGTCAATCACTACTACTTCTTCATCAAGGATCGCCAGTTCGGCGTCGGCAATTCCATCCGCATCAGCAGCTGACGCGCCCTTTGGTGTCACCGTCTGCCTCAATGGCCACCATTTCGTGGCCCAGCAACTGCGCAATCGCCAGGTCGGTTTCGAGATGCGCGATAACCTGTTCGTGGCCGTGGACAAACCGAACGTCTTCCATCGCGCCTGTGAGGCGCTCACACCTCAAACCATCGCTGCTTTTTGCAATCGCTGGGTCTATCGTTGTATTCCCTTGCTGACCCCGGCGGCGCGCCGTGAAGGGTTCACCTACCAGTGGTATCTGGACCAAGTTGAACGCTGTCATAACTTGATCTTCGCCACGGCCACCCGGCTCAACGCCTTGTTCGGTCGGTTGCTGGACCGGGGCCGAGTCGTTGGCCAACCGCATGTCATCAGCCGTCTCTTCCAACGCCAAGTGCAGGCCCGCCGCACTGGTGGTCGCGTCTATCGCACCACCCAGGAAGATTATTGTCTGAAGGCATGGCACAAGAAGACCTACATCAAACAGTACAACAAACAAGGAGCGGGCCTCCGCACGGAGACATGCACGCACGACGTGCGCGAGTTCGGCACCGGCAAGGCGCTCGTCAACCTGCCTTATCTGCTGCGCTGTATGGACCACTGCAATCAACGCCTGTTGCGCTGGCAAGACACCATCGACCACACCACGGTCGCGGCTGATTTTGTGGAGAAGCTCGGACAGCCCACTGTCCCTGCACAGGGACAACGCGTGCCCGGCATTCACCTGCATAATCTCCGTCTGACTTGGGTGCTGGCGGCAGTGCTTCAGTTTGCCCACATCATCACCGGGTTCCGCAACCGCGAGCTACGCAGCTACGTGCACCGCCGTTTCGGGCTGAGCCCTGACGACTATACGGCGGCTCAACTTCGCTACGATTTGCTCAAGTTGCAGGCCAAGGGATTGCTTCGCAAACTGGAGGGAACGACGCGCTACGTGCTGACGCCCCAGGGGATGACCCAAGGCACAGCGATCATCAAACTCAAAGAGTGCCTCAACGGCACAATAGGGGAACCTCTGGATGAGCCTCCGGAAGTCGGCTCCCCCCAGCCCCCTCTGCAAAAAGAATTCCGCCAAGTCCGCCGAGCACTCAAAGAGCTACTCCAAACCGCCGGACTCGAGGCCACCTAAAAACCAAAATCTTTTCTTACTTTTTCAGCGGTGAAACTTTTAGGTGCGATCGCCCTCTGGGGCGCTCTTGATCCCTGCCTCGTTCTCGTTCAATCAGCGGCTCGTGCTGGCCCTGCTCTTATTCACCGGAGTTCTCACCGGAGTGAAGGCATACACGCCGGCGTTCTGGGCGCTGCCCAATCTGCTTCTCACCGAATCGGCGGCTGCAGGAAGCATTGGCCTGATCAATTCAATCGGCAACCTTGGAGGATTCGTCGGCCCATTTGTGCTCGGTTACGTGGAGACCCAGACCCACTCCTATGTGCCCGGCCTGGCCTATCTCTGCGTCTCCATGATGATCTCGGCCACGATTATCTTGACCTTAGGTCTCGGAAGCCGCGGTACCAGCTCAGCGAAACAAGATGATGGTGATATGAAAAATACCAAACTTACCCGATGGAGAGCCTGATGCGATCATCAAACCGATGTGAACAAAACCGTGGCTCGCTCCTAGCTCGTCAGACTCACTTGTAAACAGCCACGCCGGGCAGCGTTTTCTTGAGTTTATCGACAGCCTCGGGGGTTACTTTCGTCCCGATAAGGTAGATAGACTTCAGGCTTTTTAGTTCCTTGAGTGCGTCGAGACCGACGTCAGTAACCTGGGTGCGGCTCAAGGCCAGAACCTGGAGGTTCTTGAGTCCTTTGAGGTTGGGCAGCCCCTTGTCACCGACTTTTGTGCTGGTCAAGAACAGCATCTTTAGGTTGGTGAGCCCCTTGAGATTGTCGAGCCCAACGTCTGTAACCTGTGGGCTCATCAGCGTGAGCGCGCTCAGGTCCGTCAACTCCTTTAGTGGGGCAACAGCCGCATCATTGACTTGACCATTGTCGATGTCGACAACCTGAAGGTTGGGTACGTTTTTCAAGAGCTTGAGTGCGTCCTTGTCGCCTGACCATTTCTTGAGGATATTAACCGTCGCCATTTCCTTGCCGTCCTTTGCCTTATCGACGGTGACAATGGCACCCAGTTTTTCGAGTTCAAGCATCGCGACCTTGAGCTTGAGTGCAGCCACCTCCATTTGAAGCCTAGCGATTTGTTCTTTAAGCTTCGCTGGATCGGCGGTGTGTTGTTGGGCTGGTGAGACTGGCGCTGGCTTGGCATTGGCTCTCTTCTGATCCTTGGTCTCGGGTTTCTGGTCTTGGCCTTGGGTGGGCACAGTGACAAAAGTAAGCATCACAACTATCATCAACAGGGCGAGTGTCGTGCGGGGCATACTGCGATCAAGGTTGCGAGTCATGGCGCGTTAGCTCCTGGCACAGTGTCCGCGCAAGGCCGATGGAGGTATGAAAGCAGTCGAGGTCAGGGTTCCGTGGAATGCCAAACCGAGTCATGCCACGACCGGATGCGCAGCGCGACTCCATGGTGGATGTTCGTTTTTCTTAAGAGGCGACCTACCTCACACTAAACCCGCCGCTCCCGATTCGCAACACTTTCTTCCGACGAGAAGTTCGTGAACCTGTCAGCACATTTCCATGCATTGGATGTCTGGGACCGCGTCAGAGCTGTGCTCGCAGCAGAGGAACAACCCGGGGGGTTCGATGGCCAAGGGGATCATACTCGGCTAGGATAAGGTCGAGGTCATTGATAGAGGCATGTCGATGTGAGAGGAAGCGGCCAGAGACTAGGAGACACCCGATCAGACAATTCCCCCGGCGATTTGCTTCTGCAATATTTACCTTTGGAAGCGGATTCTTGACGTCCCCGCGACGAGTAGTGCGGCCCCATTTGCCTTTGGAGTTGCCGAACTCTGCATACTGTGGCCGCGTCCGTGCGCTCGTCGATCGTGGCCTAGTCTTGCTCATGGCCGGAGCAGCTTTTGCGCTTGGCTGCCAGGAGCTTGCCGACGCAGATGTCTGGTGGCACGTACGTGCCGGGCAATGGATCTGCCACAACCAAAAAGTCCCCGTGCTTGACCCGTTCACTTTTGCCTCGTCCGATCGTCCGTGGGTAGACTTGCACTGGTTTTTTCAATTGTGCCTGGCGGCGGCTTTCACAGTTGGCGGTGTGCGCAGCGTGATCTTGATCACCGCGGGGGCCTGGACAGTTGTTGTGCTAGTCACTTTGACAACTGGTGGTCGGCGCTGGCCGGTCTGGATTGCAACAGCCTGCTGGCTTCCGTCGCTCGTGGTGATGAGCGCACGGTTCACCCCTCGCCCTGAAGTCGTTTCGCTCTTGGGGGTAGCGCTTTATCTCGCGGTTCTTCTGCGCACTGAGGACACTCCGAAGCTCGCCTGGACTCTGCCGCTCATTCAGGTGGTCTGGGTGAACACACATGGGCTCTTCATGCTAGGGCCGGTCATCCTGCTAATCTACCTAGCCGACCGAATGGTTAGCCAGATGCAGCGACTAGCAACTCCCAAGTTGGCGAACCATTGCAGGACAAATCACTGGTGGGGGCATGTCGGTAGCGCCACGGTGACGGTTGGCCTCGCCTGTCTAGTAAATCCTTATGGCTTCCGAGGCACCCTACTCCCCTTGGAGCTGCTCCCGAAGATCACAGCCTGGGGCGGACAATACAAATCTTACATTATTGAGTTTGGTGATCTGGCAGAATTGGTGCGGAGACAGGGTCTGGCTGCCGCCAGTGGCCTCTATCTTCGGGCTGAATGCTTTTTGCTGTGGGTCGTGCCTCTCAGCTTCATTGTACCGGCGGTTTGGCGAATTGGCCGGGCTCGGGTATCTAGCCTCGCGTGGACTACGAGTTGTATCAGCGCCTTCGGCTTAGCTGTGAGCTTGGTCCTTGTATCTGTGCTGGGTTTCCCCGGTTCAGGGACTCCAATTTGGTTAGTCCGGCTTGGGCGGCTGGCTCCGCTCGGATTGACCGCACTCGGTGCGCTGAGCGCGACCGTTGTCGTGAAATCATCCCGTTTGACTGCACTGTTGACGCTGATGGGGGGAACGAGCGTGGCCACATGGATCCTCTGGCTGCGAGAGCACCTTTGGGGGTTCGAGCCCGGACCGAGGGCATGGTTCGGCGGTGATAACTCCCTTGTCCTGGGATGGAGCACCGCACTGATTGGAGGTGCAACGGTTTTACTCTTGGTGCGCGCAAGCGGACGATTCTTCGCGCTGTTTCTAGCAGCCACATTCGATTATCTCGCACTCCAGGCGATCCGCAACATCAATCTCTTTGGGCTCGTGGCCGGTTTTGTCACAGCCTGGAATCTCGGGGAGTGGACCGCAGAACTCACCGCTCAACCCCGCGTGCAAGAGCGCCGGCTCATACAACCTGGAGTGCAAAGCTTAATGCCGCAGGTGGTCATGATCGGCCTCGTTGGCTTCTTGATCTATACGATCGTCTCGGGGTGGTTCTTTCGCGGCACTGGTGATGGGCGGCGGCTCGGGCTGCACGAACGGCCGCTCGCATATGCTCACGAGGCTGCCCGCTTTGCCGGGAAGCCCGGTCTCCCTGACCGGGCGCTGGCATTCGACCTCAGCCAGGCCAGCGTTTACCTGTTCCACAACGGGCCAGAGCGGAAGCTTTTCATGGATGGCCGCCTTGAAATCCCCACCCAGGAAATATTCCAGACCTACGTCCGACTCGAGAACATCCTCAATGAAGGCCGACAGGGTTGGGCCGAGGTGGTGCGTCGAATGGGCTACCCGTTGGTTCTGCTCAACCACGAAAAGGAGTTTGGCGCTGAGGCCACACTCCTGAGTGATCCGCGGTGGCGGTGTGTTTATTACGACGCAGTTGCCTCGGTTTTCTTAGCCCGCCACCGAGGCTTGGAAACGTCATTCCCGAACGTTGATTTCGTAAAGCGCCACTTCGACGATCCGCTCTGGCAAGCCGTTCCACCGGTTCCGTGGGGGCTCTCGGAGGCAAAGGGATTACTCGATCTGGGGGCGGCGGTTCAGTATCGAGACGGGTTGACCGGACGGTTTCCCCTATCGCTCAGGCTACTGGCATGCGATCGCTTTCGACAGGCTATTGCCTTGGATCCGACCATCGCAGAGCACTGGACTTCGCTGGGCATCGTCTTCTGGAACATGGCTCCCAACCCGATGGACTCACAGACTGGACCAAGTGCTCCCTGGGACATCGCAACAGGACTCTTGCCGGCACAGGCCACTTTCTGCTTCCGCCGCGCACTCAAGCTAGATTCTCGGGACAGTGCGACCCAGATGGCGCTTTATCGTGCCTTTGAAGTTCGGGGAATGACGGACGCACAGCAACGAATTAGCGCGCTGATTGGTCGTGCACGGGCGGCTATGTCCCCTGATGGCGACGATGGACTAACCGCTGGCTCCAATCAAAGCCGTGCGGAGCTCGAACGTAACGCCAAACTCATACCCCAGTGGAACCAAGTCGAACGCGATGGCCTGACTCGTACCATTGATAACTTACTTGAGCAGGGCCATCCCGAAGTGGCCATCTATCTGCTTGCTGAGGCTCAAGGTCGTGGAATTGCTGCCGATTGGCCGACTAGTGACCGAGTGGCGACGACGCTCTTGCATCTAGGCTGCCCGGCAGACGCGAGACAGATCTGGGAACATGCGATGGCTCCTCCCTCTTCTGCACAACGACAGGCACGAATCGCCACTGCTCTACTGGCCGGACTGGACTTCTCGGCTGCCGAACGAAACTACCGCGCGGCGCTCGATCTCGATCCTACACTCGGAGATTCCTGGTTCGGGCTGGCTTGGCTCCACACCGAGCGCGGCAATTCTGCACAGGCCTTGACTGCCTGCCGCCACGGACTGCGACAAGCCCTCACGCCAGCGCAGAGAGCGTTGTTACAGGGCCTTCAGACCTTGATCGAACCAATTCAGTCTAACCCATGACGAGATGAGTCGAAGGTACAAACTGCTGCTAAAAGTTTCACCGCTGAAAAAGTAAGAAGAGATTTTGGTTTTTAGGCGGCCTCAAGTCCGGCGATTTCGAGTACCTCCTTCAGTCCTCGGCGGACTTGGCGGAAATCTTTTTGCAGAGGGGGTTGGGGGAAGCCGACATCCGGCGTCTCATCCAGAGGTTCCTCGACTGTGCCGTTGAGGCATTCTTTGAGCTTGATAATCGCGTGCCCCGGACTATTCGCTTGAGCGTCGGTACGTAGCGCGTGGTCCCCTCGAGTTTGCGAACCCATCCCTTGGCCTGCAACTTGAGCAGATCGTAGCGGAGTTGAGCCGCCGTATAGTCGTCAGCGCTCAGCCCAAAACGGCGGTACACGTAGCTGCGTGGCTCGTGGTTGCGGAACCTGGTGATCAAGTGCGCAACTGGAGCGCTGCCGCCAACGCCCAAGTCGGACGACGATGGCGGCCAGGTAGACCTTTCGGCCCAGGAAGCGCACCGAGTGGGGCGTCGCTCTCTTCCTGCAACCGTCGCGATCGCAACAGAAGCTCAGTCGGAGGCGCTGGGGCTCAGGAAGCTGGGAGGGAGTCCCTCGCGGCTTGCGCTGGTAGTTGGCACTGTGGAGGCGGCCACCACACGGACAGCCTTGCTTGCGGGTTTCCTCCGCGAGATCTTCGTCGACTGTCAGCAGGAAGGACCAGAAGCTGGCGGACCGGGGCAAATCGTGATACATGGTCGAGTACTCCGGTGTCGTGACAAACTACGGAGTACACCTCTCGGAGAGCTTGATCCAGTGATCAGGCTCTTCGGGGGGAATTTTCTTACCAGCCTCAGCGATCTCGCTCAGGAATCGCGGAATTCACCTCAAATACCTTGCCCACGCTCACCTTGCCTGTCAAATTCGCGTCCATGCGACAGTCTCCGTAAGGTAAGCAGGTTAGGGGGAGATAACCGATTCCTTACGTTGATACAGTATTTCTGCCTCCTCAGCAGAATCTGTGGGTGCGTTCCGGCTCAGGTAGCTGACCAAGATTGTGCAATAGATTCTTTCCCCTGAACTTCTACGCAAGATGCGGAGAAGTTTTTGATCAGTAACTCTCGGCTACGCAGCGATTTTTGGCCAAGCGCTTTGGTAGAGCTGGACCGCGAGACCCAGCAACCGGCGGCCGCGTTCGGTAACGCGCCAACGCCGAGTGCGCGGTATCTTCGCGATCAGGTGGCGTACGTGGAGCCTTTTGAGCAATCGCCCCACCGCGGCGCTGGCACGGCGTTGCTGGCGCAGTTGCCGCGGGCTGCCGAACAGCGGTTCCCGAATGTCGCCGTTGCGAAAGCCACGCGCAATGTGGTTGCCCTCCAGCACCGCGAGAAACAGCCGCAGGTCTTCGGACCGAGCCGGATTGAAACCGGCATAGCTACGGGTGTCGACTACTTTGGGTTCGGTGAGTTGCCGTAGCTCTTGGTAGGCCGGTGCCGGGTCGTTAACCACCGCCAAGGCATCCAGGTAGCGGCGGTTACAGGCCAACGCCTGTTCTCGATAGTGGACCAAGGAGGCCACGCTCTTGTTCATGGGAAAATAGCCAGCCGATGACTTGCCGTCGTGGTGCTGTCGCGTGCGATAGACCCAGAATTCCTTGGGGGCGTTGATAACCGTTTCCACTCGCAGGATCAGGCCGAACTTGTCGTACATCTTCAGCCAGTTGGTCTTCATGCGGTGCTTGATGCGGGCTCCGAACCAGCGGTCCTCTTCGTAGTGGGTGTGCACTTCACCATCGAAGCGGCGATCCCACTTGCGGCCGAGGAAGCCGAGAATGTCTTTGGGGGAAAATGTGCACACCGCATAATCCAGGAGCGCACGGTACAAACCGGCCAAGGCCGCGCGACTTGTAAACAGCAAGTCGGTGGCGAACTCGGCTTGATCAACGACCCAATGTATGGAGTAGCCCCGAAGCAGTTCGTGAAGCAACGGATTGACCTGCCGTGCCCAACGATTGAGGGTTTTGGCCCAGTTGAGCTGAGCAAAGCGGTTGGCCAGGCGCTGGACCTGGACCGGATCGTCGAGTTGTGTAAACGCGTTGTGCTGCTGAACGAAGCCCAGTCTTTTCTGCACCATTTGCTGGGCCAGCCATTCGTGGCCGTTGACATAGACCTGGACAGTGAACGGCAACCAGGTCTGCAGGCGGACGTGGATCAGGCCGAACTGCGGATCGAGGAAGTAGTAATAGAGGACTCGCTGCTGCCGGGGCCGGCTGACGAACTGAGGCCGGTCGCGGCCGGGCACGAGGGCGAAGGAAGGGCAGGTTTCTTGGGTGCAAAGGATGCCGACGAGTCCCTCGAGGATGCCTTGGTCGCGGACGAGGTTGAGAGCCCATTGGTCTTTGCGGAAGTCGCCGGTGCGATACACGTAGGTGCGACCAGCCTTCCGCGCCCAGGCCTGGGCATGTTGAACCAAACGCTCAGAGTACTGGGGCGCCATGCATTTGATGAAGTCGGTGCGGCGAACCTTGAGAACGAAATCGACAAAACGTTCGAGTTCGTGGGGAGAAGCCAAGGCCAGATGGCCTTTGAAGATGACCCGGTCGAAGCAATGGAGGGTGCAGACGATGAGGCTGGCAAACTTGACCAGAAAGGGCCATACTGTGTTCATGGCATTCTCCCCCGGGTGGTTGAAGTAGGTACCAACCAGTTTGTGGGATGAATGCCATTTTTGCATTAACGGAATTGGCATTTCCGGCTCTGGTGCGGATAAAACTCAGCACCGGACTCGTATGCAAGGGGAGAACGCGGTAATTTTGAGCCGGAACAGTGAAGAGGGAAGGGGGTGGGGGGTTCGGGGGGCGGGAACTGGGGCCTCTGGTCCCGCCCCCCGCGGCCATCAGCCGGGGAACCTCAGGGAAAAGCTGCGCCTTTCGGAGTACAGCGGACGTCACTATATTCCAATCTGAGCCACCAGTGGATTGCTGCCCACACGACAGTCGGAAGAGCCCACCTTTTTGGTTGCGGCTATGCCGCGTTGGGAACAGGCCGAAAGTAACTTCCCGTTTTCCGGTAAGTATGGTATCAAGCCCTCTGTCCGTAGGGAAACGCCAAGGAGGGCAGGATGGACGCGTACACACCGGAAATCGAGCGGATGATGAAGCGGCTGTATGACTCACTTTCGGAGGATGATCGACGGCGGTACGCGGCCATCGAGGTTGCCAAACTGGGTCATGGTGGAACTGAGTACATTGCCCAAATCCTTGAATGCGATCCAAAGACGATCCGCCGTGGAAGGGCGGAGCTGGAAGCGACAGATGAACTGGACACGACTCGTGTCCGAAAAAAGGGGGGGGTGCAAAAAGGCGATCGAGATCAACGCTGCCCTCGAAGCGAACTTCTTAAAGGTTCTCGAGGACCACACTGCTGGAGATCCGATGCGGACCGACGTGAAATGGACGAACTTGTCACGTAGGCAGATAGCGCGTCGGGTCATGGCTTTGGGTACTCCGACCAGTCGACACGTGGTGTCCCAGTTGCTCCGCAAACACGGATACCGAAGGCGAAAAGCGTTGAAGAAGAAGACGATGGGGCCCCGTCACCCGGACCGCAACGCCCAGTTCGAGAACATCGCCCGCCTCAAGAAGAAGTACCTGAAGGCTGGTTTGCCGGTCATCAGCATCGACACGAAGAAGAAGGAGTTGATGGGTGACTTCCACCGTGACGGCGTAATCGACACGCAGGAGACGATTGAAACCAACGACCATGATTTCAGCAGTGCGGGCTCGGGCGTGGTAATTCCTCACGGCGTCTACGATGTAGGGCGAAATCGAGGGTTCATCCACCTGAACACCAGCCACGACACCAGCGAGCTGGCTTGTGACAGCATCGCGGCGTGGTGGGAGGATCATGGACGGGTGAGTTATCCCCGGGCCAAGAAGGTTCTGGTGCTGTGCGACGGCGGCGGGAGTAACAGTGCGTCGAGGTATGTCTTCAAGGAGCAGCTCCAAGAGCTGGCGAACCGGCTGGGCGTCGAAATCCGGGTGGCCCACTACCCGCCTTACTGCTCGAAGTACAACCCAATCGAGCATCGCCTTTTCCCGCATGTGACGCGAGCGTGTCGGGGGGTGATCTTTCGGACGTTGGAAACGGTGCAGCACTACATCTCCAAGACCGAAACCACGACGGGCCTGACAATCAGCGTGCGTATCCTCGACAAGATGTATCAGACAGGACGCAAGTGTGCCGCGGGATTCAAGAAGACCATGAAGATCATCTTCGACAAGATCCTGCCCAAGTGGAACTACCGAGCAGTCCCCGAACCCAAGACCGTATAAAGCCGGGAACTTATTCTCGGCCTACTCCTTAGCGAGTAAAGAAAAGGATCCTCGGCGAACTCAAGTGATTGTACAGGTCGTTGACACGAGGTCTACGGGTTCCTCCTCTCTGTTCTCGAGCGTTGGTTTGAGCCCGGGGGCTGACAGCTCGGGCACTGGTAGGTGTAAGCGCTGGCACAGATCGAGGGCGGCGTCATAAGTGCTTTGGCCGGTGGTGTGGGCCCAGAGGTCGAGGGCATTACCAGATCGGCCGCATTTGAAGCAGTGGAAGGTGTGCTGCTCCAAGTTGACGGAGAAACAGCGGCTGGTACCAGAACTTGAGCCGTGCAAGGGGCACGGGCCACGTTGTTGAGCGCCGCGGCTGCTGCGAGGCTGGAAGCCGAGCAGTCGCAGGACGGCTGCAATCGTGACCACGGCACGCAGGACGGCGAAGTCGATGGCAGGGTGTGAGGCCGGCGCGGCCGGCGCTCGGTCACTGGCGGCTTCGCGTTGTTGTTGGCGGCGCTGGCGTGCCTCGGCCAGTTTGCGGTCACGAGCGGCGAAGATCTCAGCCTCGCGGCCCGCGAGCTTGTCCTGGGGCGTGATGTAGCCGATGGCACTATGAAGGCGGATGGTGTTGTAGTGCACGACGTAATCCGCCACGATCCGGCGGGCGTTGTCCACCGACAGCGGCGTGAGCACGCGGATGCAGTCGCCTTTGAGAGTCTTGTGCCAGCGTTCGATTTTGCCATTGCTTTGGGGGTAGTAAGGCGATGTTTTGACATGGGTCATACCGCAGACGCGGATGAATTCCTTGAAGTCCTTGGCGATGAACTGCGGGCCGTTGTCAGAGATAATGCGCGGCCGGACGTCGGGACAGGCTTCGCGGGCGCGTTGGATGATGGTTTCCACATCGTTTTCCTCCATCTTTTCTCGGATCTCCCAGTGGACAATGAAGCGGCTGCAGCCATCAAGAATGCTGCAGAGGAAGTAAAAGGTTCCGGCGATGTTGAGGTAGCTGACATCGACGTGCCAGTGCTCGTGCGGTCGCAGGGGTTGCACAAAGCCGGTCCCCTTCTTGGTGGGCGTGGGAGTTTGCCCGGCCAGGAGTCCCGCGGCGCTGAGGACGCGATAGACACTGGCCGGGCTGCATGCAACGACATCAGCATCGAGCATCATGAACGTGAGCCGACGATAACCTTCCAGCGGGTGCTGACGAGCGAAGCCGCGGATCCCCTCCTTTTCGGCGTCGGTCAGCCAATGGTCGCGCGGCACCCAGGCATTGTGCTCGTTCACCTTGCCGAACCGCGCCTTCCAGTCATGGAACTTGCTGGCGCCGATACCGATCCAGGACAGAAAGCGGCCGACGGCAATCTCGGCCTTATCGGCCCAGGTGCGCACGAAGTCCACGACCTCGTCGCGCGTGTCGTGGGGTACCCAGCATCCCGTCAGGGTTCCCCAAGCTCTTTTTTTAGTTGGGTGTACTCCTCCATGACTTCCGACAGGACTTCGTTCTTGCGTTGCAGCTTGGCCTCAAGCTGCTCAATCCTGCGCTGCTTGGCGTTCTCGACGGCCTTGGATTTACGGTTGCTCTCGAAGGCAGCATGGCCGTTCTCGAAGAACTCCTTCTGCCAGCGATAGAACAGACTGGGACCAATGCCCAGTTCATCGCAGAGATCGGAGACAGGCGTCTTTTCGACAAGGTGGCGCCTGAGTATGGCGACCCTCTCGGGGCCAGGAAAATGTCGACGCGGCTTGTTCATGGGGAAACCTCCGTTCAGGTTATGCTAACCTAAACAGCGGCTTCTTCCAGATTCGGCTGAGGCAGGACACTCGGAGCTGATGGAGGAGCACGTCAAGCTAAAAAAAGAGCTTGGGGAGCTTTGAACGGAAGGTGGGTTCCCCAGGCAACTCGCGATTTGGTCGTCCAGTTCATCCGGGACTGGGCCGGCCGAACCGGCCTATCGGTGTTGCTCTTGATCGGATGGCTGGAGATCGCACGGAGCAAATTCAACCACTGGAGCCGTCGGCTGGGCAGTCCCAACCAGCACAACGCCACGGTCCCCCGTGATTTCTGGCTGGAGGACTGGGAGAAGGCCGCGATCATCGCCTTCCACGACGTCTACCCTTCGGAGGGATACCGGCGGTTGACTTACATGATGCTCGACGCTGACGTCGTGGCCGTCAGCCCCTCGAGCGTCTATCGCGTGCTCAAAGCGGCCGGCAAGCTCCTTCCGCGCTGGGGAAAGCCTTCCAAGCGGGGGAAGGGCTTCGAGCAACCGGCGGGGCCGCATGAGGAGCCTGTAAGAAATATTGTGTCAACGTAAGGAATCGGTTATCTCACCCTAACCTACTTACCTTACGGAGACTGTCGCATGGACGCGATTTTGACAGGCAAGGCCGAACAGTTGGCACGCGAGATCGCCTCGCAGGCCACGACACTCGCGGAGCTGAACGGCCTCCTCAAGCTCATGATGGGCTCGGCTCTCGAGCGCATGCTCGATACCGAAATGGACGTTCACCTCGGCCGCAAACAGTTGCCTGGGGCCGCTGAGGACCCGTTGGTGCCGGGCGTCGCGGATCCTTTTGCTGACCCGCCGTGTAAACCCCGTGCGAAGAATCGTCGCAATGGTCGTTCCGAAAAGACCGTGCAAGGCGATCTCGGCAAGATCATGATCGCGACTCCGCGCGATCGCGATGGCACTTTCGAGCCCCAGTTGATCCTCAAACATCAACGTCGATTGACCGGGTTCGACGAGAAGATTCTCGCACTCTATGCCAAAGGGATGACCACTCGGGATATTCAGGAAGTCGTGAAAGAACTTTATAGCGTCGATGTGTCGCCGACGCTGGTCTCGGAGATCACCGCCGACCTCGACGCGCAAGTGACCGCGTGGCGCACCCGGCAGCTCGACCCGGTCTGGCCGATCGTCTATCTCGACGGCATCGTGGTGCATGTGCGTGGTGCCAATGGTCGAGTTTCGCCTCAGACAATGTACGTGGCCCTGGGGGTGAATATACGGGGCCGCAAGGAACTTTTGGGCCTCTGGCTCGGCGAAACCGAAGGGGCCAAGTTTTGGTTGTCATGCTTGACCGATCTGAAGAATCGCGGCCTGAAGGACATCTTCATCGCCTGCATGGACGGCCTCTCAGGTTTCCCCGAGGCGCTCCGCGCAGCATACCCGGAAGCCAAGGTGCAACTGTGCATCGTGCATCTGGTGCGGGCTGCGCTGAAGTACGTGGTGGACAAAGACAGCGACCAGGTCATAGTGGACCTGAAAAAGATCTACCAGGCCCCGACGGTCACTGAAGCCGAAGAAGCGCTGGACGCTTTTGCTCAAGGTTGGGGTGAGAAATATCCGACCATCGTCAAACAGTGGCGTTTGAAGTGGCCGGACATCGCGGCTATGTTCGAGTTCCCGCCGGCGATTCGCAGGGCGATCTATACGACCAATGCCATCGAGTCGGTGAACAGCGTGATCCGCAAGTTCACGCGGAACCGCAAGCAGTACCCGAATGAGGAGTCAGCGCTGAAGCTGGTCTACATGGCGATTCACGAGGCGTCCAAGAAGTGGACGCTGCCAATCCCCAAATGGAGAGAAGCGCTGAATCACTTCGCGATCATCTTCGAGGATCGGCTCCCGCCCCTCGCCCGAAACTGACGCACGCAAAAGTCGTTCCCACCTGCGTTGACACAAAAAGATTTACAGGCCCTGAGCTCTTGGCACGTAAGCGTTCACAGTCTGGGGTTGTCGTTTGCGAATGACGCAATTATTCTACCTGCATGGCATGGACGCCCCCGATTCCAGAACCCCTGTGGCAGACGGCTTCGCCCGAGGTCCAAGCGGCGATTCTTGCGCTCGTCGAGTTCTACGAACTGCGCCTTGCCAAACTTGAAGCGCGCGTCAACGATCTCGAGAATCGGCTGAAGCTCAACTCCACCAACTCGTCGAAGCCCCCATCCTCTGATCCGATCGGAATGAAGCGCAAGCCCCCGGCTTCTCCCAGCGGAAAGAAACGCGGCGGGCAGCCCGGACATCGTAAGGCCCACCGCGCCTTGGTCCCACCCGAAAAGATTCGCGGGACGACCCACTGTAAGCCGACTGCTTGCCGCCGATGCGGTCATGAACTCTGCGGCGACGACCCCGAACCCTTGATCCATCAAGTCGCCGAACTGCCCAAGATCGAGCCGATCGTCGATGAGTATCGGCTCCATCGTCTGACCTGCCCTGGCTGCGGCGAGACGACCTGCGCTGCCTTGCCACCGGGCGTCCCCACTGGATGCTTCGGCCCGTACCTTCAGGCGGTGCTGGCCGTGCTCGCGGGGGCCTATCGCCTCAGCAAGCGTCAGATCCAGCAGTTGGTAAGCGACCTGTTTACTCTTTCGATCTCCACCGGGATGGTCTCCAAGCTGGAACGGCAGTCGGCCATCGCCCTTGAAGCCCCTTACAACGAACTCGCGACTTCGGTCCATAAGTCCTCGGTGGTTAATATCGACGAGACGTCGTGGCGTGAGAATCGTCACAAGGCTTGGCTGTGGGCCACGGTGACCAGCTTTTGCACGGTCTTTACCATCGCCAAAAGTCGTAGTGGCGAAGTCGCGGCGGCTCTCTTGGGGAGCAAAGACGATCAGGTCGTCGGCAGTGACCGGTTCAGCGCGTATGAGTGGATCAAGGCATTCGGGCGTCAAGTCTGCTGGGCGCATCTGCGCCGAGACTTCCAAGCGATGATCGACCGGGGTGGTGAAGGCGAGAGCATCGGACAGCGGTTGCTTTCGTTGTCGAACCGGCTGTTCCGCCACTGGCACCGAGTGCGCGACGGAACTTTGCCTTGGAATGCGTTTCAAGAGCGGATGCACCGCTTGCGTCGGGAGGTCAAGCAAACCCTTCTGGAAGGGTCGAGGTGCCCGTGCGCGAAAACGGCGGCCACGTGCTTCGAGCTTCTCAAGGTGGAAGAAGGTCTGTGGACCTTCGCGCGGGTCCAGGGAATCGCACCGACGAACAACGTTGTGGAACGAGCGTTGCGGCATGCGGTGATCTGGAGGCGGATCAGCGGCGGGACCGACAGTGTGCATGGGAGCCGATTCGTCGAGCGAATGCTGACAGTGGTGGCGACCTGTAGGCAACAGGGCCACAACGTCTTGGATTACCTGACTTCGTGCTTTGAAGCAGACCGTCGTGGCCACGCCCTTCCCTCTCTTTTGCGACTCACCCGGACGCGATCCAAAGTTGCTTGATTCGACCTACCCCACCCTATGAACGGCTACCTTGGCACATCGATGTCTCCTACATCAATATCTGCGGGACATTCTACTTCCTTTGCAGCATCCTCGATGGCTACAGCCGGTTCGTCATCCACTGGGAGATCCGAGATACCATGAAAGAGTTCGAGGTGGAGACGGTCATCCAGCGGGCCCGAGAGCAATTTCCCGGCGAGCGGCCCCGCATCATTTCGGACAACGGGCCGCAGTTCGTCGCCAAAGATTTCAAGGAGTTCATCCGCATATGCGGGATGACTCATGTGCGAACATCGTTCTATTATCCTCAGAGCAACGGGAAGATGGAGCGGTGGTACAAAACCCTGAAAACAGGCTGCATCCGCGTCACGACCCCGCTGAGCTTGGAAGACGCTCGACGGCTAGTCGCCGAGTTCGTGGCCTACTATAACACGGTCCGGTTGCACAGCGCAATCGCCTACATCACTCCGGCGGACAAGTTGGCCGGTCGCGCTGAGGCAATCTGGACGGCAAGGCGACAGAAACTGGCAGCGGCCGACGCCAGACGGCGAGCCACGGTTAAGGAGAACGAAGTGGACCAGCCCCAGTGCTGTGATGTACACTGACAGGGCCTGGGCGGAGGATAGGGCAACGCGGGGACGCGACCTGAGCGCCGACCCAGGGCCAAGACCGGAAGGGCGGCAGGAAGCCGCCCGAATACCGGCTCCGGGATTGGCTCCAAAGCGATAAATCCATTCACAGTTTTTGTCCTGTTCCGACTCCCTTAACGAGCAAGGCCGTTTGTCCCATTTACGCTGAACCAATACAGCACTGTTATACTCCCACAGCCGCTGGAATTCCTCACGAAGCAGGTACGCTCACACTGTCCGCAGGTTGTACTTCAGAATCTCGGACAACTTCACTGTCTGCTTGCCCGTCAGGTTTTCCGGTCGCTTCAGGAAGCACCAACGTGATTGCTTCAGGACCGGTTCATAGCCGTCATTTACCAGCCGCTTTGCCTCCTCCACGCGAACCGCGTCCAGCGCCTTGCCGAATTGCTGCATCACGTGGAACCGGTCCAGCACATGAACCGCCTCGCTCAGCCGCTCTGCAGTTACGTTGAGGTAGGGCTTCCACATGTCATTACACACGTACTGAATCGTCCCGCAGACTGATTCACCAAGGCTTTCCAAGCACGACCGCAAACTCGCTTCGGTCCGTTCCTCCTCCACAGCCAGCAGTCGCTTGCTCTCCCCGCCGATGTCGTACACCAGCGTGAGATATGTGTGCCCTCGTGCCCAAGCAATTTCGTCGATGCCCAAAGCCGTCACTTTGCTCAAGTCCCTGTTCGCCAGGCCCCATTCGACCGCGTGCTCCACTGCCCTACAGACGCTGTCCCAGGAAGTACGGAAAATCGAGCCGACTTCTTTCCGACGCAGCCTCTTGGCCCAGGTTGCCAGATACCAACGGTAGGTCGTCGTGAGTCGGTTCTTACCGTCGCCCCAGGGCACCAGTTCCACTGTCACCCCGCACCGCTTGCAGTCCACTCGCCGCATTCGGTAGGCCAGGAAAACCAAGATCCCCCAGATGGGCACGAACTCGAACCGCCGTTCCTCCAGGTGATCATAAGTTCGACCAACTTTTCCACACGCAGAGCAGACCGGGCGATTGTTCTTTCGAGGCTCTACCCGCACGACCAAGGCAGGTCCGTCATCTTGTGTCTCCAGGCGTGCGCCGCGGTAGACAAATGACTTGAACTTCTCCACCCGATTGAGGATTGTCTGGATACGCATTCTGAGGCACCTCCGGTTTTGATGAAGCGTGGTAACTCCATCTTGGCCGAGGGTGTTTCAGGATGCGCTATTCTTCTCGAAGGCGAATCGTTTCCAGTTTTAGTGCTGCCAGACCACGACGACGAGCTTCGCGTTGAGGCTGATTCACCACGTTTTGTTGAAGCGCGGACGGCCACATTCCCTCCTGTCGAGCAGGAGCCGAGCCTGACCGATGAACCCACAGATTCTGCGGAAGACCCAAATTATTAACCTCGGACCGGTGCCACGGCTGAGATTCTCCGGGAAATCCGCGACAACAGGGCTGCCAAAGGTTAATTATTTTCCGGCCGCGGAAATCCGCGTTTGATTATCGGGAGCTCGACAAAGCGAGTATGCTCTGGGTGCCGATCGCCGATCCCAAGCGTCTTCGTGAAATCGCTCGACAGATTTCACCAGTGTCCCACGTAACTCCCGACGACCCACCGACGCTCATAATCCATGGAGACGCAAACCACCTTGTACCCCCTCAGCAGTCGGAACTGATGATCGACAAGCTCAAAAAGGCAAGAATCGAGACAAACCTTATCGTCAAGCAGGGTGCCAGGCACGGTCGGATCAGGCTCGCCAAGTATATATTTCAGCTCGCAGACTGGTTTGATCAACATCTTAAAAAGCGGTCGCAAGCCAAGCGAACACGACTGACCGACTCGCACGAATTCGACCGGCAGATCGACCGGCCCTCTATGTCCTGATCACAAAACGAGAATTCACCGTGATGAAGGTGTCGATCCACTGATCGATTTACGGCAGAACTCAAACATATCGGCAAGGGTTTGCTCGATGGAATAGAGCGTGTTCCAGCCGGTCGCGGAGCGGAGCTTGGAAGGGTCAGCGACCAGATAAGGCTGGTCGATAGGGCGCATCCGCGCCGGATCGATACGAGTGGGAACAGGGGTCTTGGCCAGCGACTTCAGATGTTCGAGCGCATCTGCGATCTTGATACCGTGGCCGCTGCCAAGGTTGTAGATCTCGCCCGACGAACCGCAGGTTGCCAACAGGCGATAGGCGCGGACGACATCACGAACATCGGTGAAGTCACGAACAACGTCCAGGTTGCCAGCCTCCAAGCAGTTACGCCGACCTGATTCTACTTCGACGACCTGAAGCGCCAGCGCGGCCAGCACATAGCGTGACGATTGACGCGGCCCGGCGTGGTTGAACGGCCGAACCATCACGACATCCGTGCCGTGCGCCAGATGATGCTGCATTCCGAGCAAGTCGACAGCCGACTTGCTCGCTGCATAAGGGTTATTCGGCCGCAAGGGGCAGTGTTCCCGGACCGGGATGAACTCTGGCGGAGGGTTGCCGTAACAAACGCCTGAGCCGATCAGGATAACCCGCGGCTTTTGTCCCGAGGCCTTGACTGCCTCGAGCAGATTGAGGCTTCCTCCCAGGTTGAGACTCCAGGTACCGCGCGGGTCGGTGAGGCTTCTCTGGGGATTCGACTGCGCCGCCAGGTGATAGATCACCTCGGGCTGCTTGCAGCGCAAGAGATTGACCAGCGTGGCCTCATCCTGCTCGATCAGGTCAAATGGCTCGATTCGTACGCTTTTTCCCAGATGTGCCAATTCTGCGGGCCAGCGCCCCGAAGCCGATAAACCAACGACCAGATCGCCTTCCGCAACCAGATGCTCAGCCAGATGCCCTCCCACAAACCCGGAAACGCCCGTCACCAATGCTCGCATCAGCAGACACCTCGAAACCGACACGTGGCCGAAAAAATGGGAGTTAATGGCCCAGAATTAATGGAACGATGCTTATTTCGCAGACGTGCGATAGGCACCCGATCACACGCGCTCAACCCATGCTTCATTGGCCCGGTACCAATCAACCGTGGCGGCGAGCCCTTCATCGAAGGCAACAGTAGGATGCCATCCTAGTTCAGATTCAGCCTTGGAGCAGTTGAAGGCATAGCGGCGATCATGACCGGGTCGGTCGGTGACGTACTTGATCAGGCACTGCGGCTTGCCGCAGAGATCGAGGATCGTGCGGGTGACATCGATACTCAAACGCTCACTCTTGCCGTCGAAGTTGTAGGCCTCGCTGGCACAGCCACGGTGCAGAGCCGCGTGAATGCCGCGGCAGTGGTCCAGCACGTAGATCCAGTCACGCACCTGCCGGCCGTCACCGTAAACCGGGATGAGTATATCGGCCATGACGTTGGTGATGAATAGGGGGATCAGTTTCTCGGGGAACTGGTAGGGGCCATAATTGTTCGAGCAGCGAGTGATGACGGTGTTGAGCCCAAAAGTGTGGTGGGCTGCTCGCACCGAGAGGTCGGCGCCAGCTTTGCTGGCAGCGTAGGGGCTGTTCGGCGCCAGCGGCGTGGTTTCCGAGAATGCTGGGTCGTCGGGTTGGAGCGTGCCATAGACCTCGTCGGTCGAGACCTGGATGTAGCGAGGGACCTTCAACGCCCGCGCCACATCAAGCAGACACTGGGTACCCGCGACATTGGTGCGAAGAAACGGCGTGGCGTCACTGATTGACCTGTCAACATGGCTCTCGGCGGCGAAGTTCACGATTGCATGGAAGTTTCGCTCGGCCACCAGCTTCATCACGAAGGCCCCGTCAGCGACATCGCTCTGTACAAAGCGATAGCGCGGGTTGGCGTCGATTCCCGCGAGGTTGTCGGGGTTCCCCGCAGATGTGAGCGCATCGAGGTTAGTTAGCTCGATCGTTGGATCATTCTCCAGTTCAAAGCGCACAAAATTGGCGCCGATGAAGCCACAGCATCCCGTGACCAGGATTCGCGTGATTGGAATCTTGCTCTCCATACTGTTGTTTGTCCTTCCATTCCGTTCAGATCGGGTCCGATGGCGTTTCGTCATCTGTTTCCATCTCGTCAATCGAGTCAATGTGATCGCTGGACTCTGCCTCGGCAACACCGTCATTGATGATGTGCGTGGGATGTTCTTGCGACGTGAAAGAACTGGTCTCGCCGTCGCCGGTCGTGGGGACAACAGACTCACCCTCCGAGGCCGCTGGTTCAAGCTCTGCAGAATCTCGAAGCTCATCCTCGGGGAGTTTGGCCAGGCTGCAGACCGCATCCCCCTCATCAAGCTTGATCAAACGAACGCCCTGAGTATTGCGTCCGATTGTGCGCATGGTGCTGACACGAGTGCGGATGACCATGCTGCCGCTCGTGGTGAGCATGACTTCATCATCTTCGGTCACCTTGGCGACGGCAACAACCGACCCGTTTCGCTCACTGGTCTGGATATCAATTAAACCCTTACCACCGCGGTTCTGGGCCCGGTATTCAGTCAACAGGGTGCGCTTGCCGTAGCCCTTGGCACAGACGGTCAAAAGGCTGGCTGGGTCTTCGTCGCCGTTGGCGACGATCATACCGATGACCTCATCTCCTCGTGCTAGGTCGATTCCCTTGACGCCGTAAGCCGGCCGGCCCATTGATCTGACTCGCATTTCATCGAACCGGATTGCCATTCCGTCGCGGGTGCTCAGCACAACGTGGTCGCCAGCCTTGACACGGGCAACGCCGATCAACTCGTCGTTTTCGTCAAGCCCCAACGCAATGATGCCACGACCCAGAGGACGGCGAAAAGCGACCAGCATGGTCTTCTTGACAGTCCCGCGCCGCGTGACCATCAAAAGAAACTCTTCCTCCCGGAACTCGCGCACCGGGATCATGCCAGTAATCCGTTCTCCGTCTCCCAGTTGCAGCAAATTCACGATTGCCCGCCCTCCGGCCGTTCGTGTTGCCAGCGGCACGTCATAGACCTTCAACCAGTAAACTTTCCCTTTATCGGTAAAGAACAAGATATAGTCGTGCGTCAAGGCGACAAACATATGCTCGAGGAAGTCGCCTTCCTTGGTATTGGTTGCGGTAATGCCTCGGCCTCCTCTGCCCTGGGCACGGTACGTGCTGGGAGGGAGCCGTTTGATATAACCATTGTGGGTAATGGTCACGACCATATTCTCTTCGCGGATTAGTGCTTCCTTGTCGAAGTCGCCGATTTCTTCGTCGGAGATCACGCTGCGGCGCGGGTTGGCATACTTGTTTTTGAGGTCTTGAAGATCGGCGCGGATCATCGCGAGAATCAGGCTTTCATCGCCGAGAAGCTGCTCGTAGCCGGCGATGTCATTTTTGAGCTCAATGTACTCCTGCGCCAGCTTGTCGGCTTCTAGACCGGTCAATCGTTGAAGCTGCATGGCCAGGATCGCATCGGCCTGCATCCTGGTGAGGCTCGTTGACTCCTTGGCCTCCGGGTCGTTCAGGGCGCGGCGGAGAATCTCCGCCGAGACGGCCATTCCCATCAACCGAATGCGGGCCTCCGGCGGGTTGGCGGAGCTGCGGATCACGCGGATGATCTCGTCGATGTAAGCCAGCGCGATCAAGAGGCCCTCGACGATGTGCGCCCGCTGCCGAGCCTGGCGGAGCTGATACTGCGTGCGCCGGCGGATCACGTTGATCCGGTGCTCGACAAAGAGCCGGAGCAGGTCCTTGAGCGGCAATGTCTTGGGCCGGCCGTCGACCAGGGCAAGCATGATCACGCTGAAGGTGTCCTGCAGAGGCGAGTATTCAAAGAGCTGATTCACGACGACGTTGGGATCTTCCCCTTTCTTGACCGTGACCACGATCCGCACTGGTTGCTTGCGATCGCTGAAGTCGTCGATATTGGACACGCCCGTGATCCGTCCGCCGTTCACCAGGTCGGCCAGTTTCTTGAGCAGCATCTCCTTGGTGAGCTGATAGGGAATCTCGGTGAAACTGATCTGGGATCGGCCGTCCTTGAGTTCTTCAATTTCATACTTGGCCCGCAAGACGACCCGGCCCCTGCCGGTCAGATAAGCCTCCTTGATGCCCATTCGTCCGCAGACGGTCGCACCCGTAGGAAAATCGGGGCCGGGGAGCAGCTCCATAATCGCGTCAAGGTCGATCAACGGGTCGTCGATATAGGCGATCAAGGCATCGCAGACCTCCCCAAGATTGTGGGGCGGAATTGAGGTAGCCATCCCGACGGCGATGCCCCCAGCGCCATTGACCAGCAGGTTGGGAAACTTGCCGGGCAGGACCCGTGGTTCCTGGTACTTCTCGTCGTAGTTCGGCTGGAAGTCAACCGTGTCGAGCTGGATGTCATCGAGCATTTCGGCGGCGACCGGACTGAGCTTGGCTTCGGTGTATCGCATCGCCGCCGGAGGCAGGCCGTGGATGCTGCCAAAGTTCCCCTGGCCAGTTACCAGGAGGTGCCGCATGTTCCACCATTGGCCGAGGCGGGCCAGGGTCGGATAGATCGAGTTATCTCCATGCGGGTGATACCGCTTCATCGTCTCGCCAACGATACCTGCACATTTGCTGGTCGATGAGCCAGGGTTCAAGCCTAGGTCGCGCATCGCCACCAAGATCCGCCTCTGCGATGGCTTGAGCCCATCGCGGACGTCCGGCAACGCCCGGCTGATGATGACTGACATCGCATAGTTGAGGTAGCTCTCCTTGAGCTCCTCTTCGATGTCCAGAAGATGGGAAGGAAGCGGAGGAGTCGGGGGCGAAACAGCAGTGTCCACGGTCAGTCGATCCCTCTTCAACGAGTCAGATGCCGCGATCCCACGTCGCCCATCCAATCGTCCCCAACTGCCACCGGGCTAGCGGCACTCAAAAGCAACATTTTATTCTACTCAGTACCGGTGCCCGATGCAATCATTATCGGTGTTAGATGGCCGAACATAAGTCCCAATTAGCCAACAGGTTCGCAAAACGAATGGTGAAGAACAGAGGTAGGCACCGACAACGTACAGTGCACGGATACTGAAAGGCGAAGGGTAAAGAATTCGCGGCGATAAGGGACGGTGCACCCAAGATGAAGGATCAGCGATAGGATCGAGTGCGCACACCATCATCGGCAGAGTGCCAGGCGCTTTATCGAGAAAGTACGAAATCGTGGCCGACCACTTGCATTGCATTGAGCTGATCTACGTCGGACCGTGGTGGGGCGGAGTTTATAGTGGACCCCAAAAGGTGGACCACTCGGGCCACGTGCATTTGTTAAGGCTTTCCCGCATTCAGCCGCCGGGAACCTCGCCCCGATACACTTCTCCAGGGGTCTGATAATCGAGAGACTGATGGGGACGCTCCTCGTCGTAGAACTGGAAGTAGGCTGTCAGGCCTGACTCCAGGTCCGATACACGATCATACTCTTTGATGTAGATATCTTAGTATTTTACGCTCCTCCACAACCGCTCCACGAACACGTTGTCCAACGCCCGCCCCCGACCATCCCGACTCACCGCGATCCCAGCCTCCTCCAGGCGGCCGGTGTACTCTCGCGATGTGAACTGCGAGCCTTGGTCGGTGTTGAAGATCTCCGGCCGAGCCCTCGACAACGCCTCGTCCAACGCCTCCAGGCAGAATCGCCCCTCCAAGGTGTTGGAAAGCCTCCACGAGAGCACGTACCGACTGTACCAGTCGATCACCGCGGTCAGATACGTGAACCCGCGCCTCATCGGAACGTAGGTGATGTCCGAACTCCAGACCTCGTCGGCGTGGGTCAGTTCCCGATCGCGAAGCAAGTAGGGATAGACCCGCGCGTCGGGCGTTGCGGTCGTAGTCCGCGGTCTGGGAAACAACGCTTCCAGGCCCATTTTCGCCATGAGCCGCTGGACCCGCTTGCGATTGACCGTCTCCCCGGATCGCTCCAAACACGCTGTCATCCGTCGGCTGCCGTAGAATGGCGTCAAAAGAAACTGCTGGTCGATCAGACGCATCAAGCGCAGGTTCTCCTCCGATTCGATGGCCGGTTGCAGATAGTAGCTCGAACGGTTGAGATCCAGGAGTTCGCATTGTCGACGGATGCTCAAATGAGTGTTTTCTGCATCAATCAGGGGTCGCTTGAGGTCAGCCGAAGCGGGCAGCTTTTTTTTCAACCACTCGACCTCCATCTTGAGCCGGCCGATCTGCTCGTAGAGTTCGGCCTGGATCGCCTGGCTCTCGTCGTGGTCGCGGCGGCGTCCGTCGCGGAACAAGGATTCGATGCCGTCCAGGAGTTGCTTCTTCCAGTGACTGATCTGGACGGAGTGGACCTGATACCTTCCTGACAGCTCGGCGATGGTCCTGGTCTGCTTAGCGGCCTCCAGAGCGACCCGAGCCTTGAAGGCCGCCGGATATCACTTGTTCGTGCCTCTCATGACGCTCCTCGGAATGCAAAAGTGATCTTCGATCAGTTTAACATCTCGGTAGCCGTTCATAGGGTGGGGTAGGTCGAATCAAGCAACTTTGGATCGCGTCCGGGTGAGTCGCAAAAGAGAGGGAAGGGCGTGGCCACGACGGTCTGCTTCAAAGCACGAAGTCAGGTAATCCAAGACGTTGTGGCCCTGTTGCCTACAGGTCGCCACCACTGTCAGCATTCGCTCGACGAATCGGCTCCCATGCACACTGTCGGTCCCGCCGCTGATCCGCCTCCAGATCACCGCATGCCGCAACGCTCGTTCCACAACGTTGTTCGTCGGTGCGATTCCCTGGACCCGCGCGAAGGTCCACAGACCTTCTTCCACCTTGAGAAGCTCGAAGCACGTGGCCGCCGTTTTCGCGCACGGGCACCTCGACCCTTCCAGAAGGGTTTGCTTGACCTCCCGACGCAAGCGGTGCATCCGCTCTTGAAACGCATTCCAAGGCAAAGTTTCCGTCGCGCACTCGGTGCCAGTGGCGGAACAGCCGGTTCGACAACGAAAGCAACCGCTGTCCGATGCTCTCGCCTTCACCACCCCGGTCGATCATCGCTTGGAAGTCTCGGCGCAGATGCGCCGAGCAGACTTGACGCCCGAATGCCTTGATCCACTCATACGCGCTGAACCGGTCACTGCCGACGACCTGATCGTCTTTGCTCCCCAAGAGAGCCGCCGCGACTTCGCCACTACGACTTTTGGCGATGGTAAAGACCGTGCAAAAGCTGGTCACCGTGGCCCACAGCCAAGCCTTGTGACGATTCTCACGCCACGACGTCTCGTCGATATTAACCACCGAGGACTTATGGACCGAAGTCGCGAGTTCGTTGTAAGGGGCTTCAAGGGCGATGGCCGACTGCCGTTCCAGCTTGGAGACCATCCCGGTGGAGATCGAAAGAGTAAACAGGTCGCTTACCAACTGCTGGATCTGACGCTTGCTGAGGCGATAGGCCCCCGCGAGCACGGCCAGCACCGCCTGAAGGTACGGGCCGAAGCATCCAGTGGGGACGCCCGGTGGCAAGGCAGCGCAGGTCGTCTCGCCGCAGCCAGGGCAGGTCAGACGATGGAGCCGATACTCATCGACGATCGGCTCGATCTTGGGCAGTTCGGCGACTTGATGGATCAAGGGTTCGGGGTCGTCGCCGCAGAGTTCATGACCGCATCGGCGGCAAGCAGTCGGCTTACAGTGGGTCGTCCCGCGAATCTTTTCGGGTGGGACCAAGGCGCGGTGGGCCTTACGATGTCCGGGCTGCCCGCCGCGTTTCTTTCCGCTGGGAGAAGCCGGGGGCTTGCGCTTCATTCCGATCGGATCAGAGGATGGGGGCTTCGACGAGTTGGTGGAGTTGAGCTTCAGCCGATTCTCGAGATCGTTGACGCGCGCTTCAAGTTTGGCAAGGCGCAGTTCGTAGAACTCGACGAGCGCAAGAATCGCCGCTTGGACCTCGGGCGAAGCCGTCTGCCACAGGGGTTCTGGAATCGGGGGCGTCCATGCCATGCAGGTAGAATAATTGCGTCATTCGCAAACGACAACCCCAGACTGTGAACGCTTACACATCTCGAGTGGTCCAGTTTTAGGGGTCCACCTCAGTTCTAGCTGAATTCCTCGGCCCGGTTTTGGGAGACGATTGTCCCAGCTGGCACTTTGGGAAAGAGCTTCTAGTAGTTGCCGGCATATAGCTAATCCAGCTCCAATGGGCCAAGGGGCTTGAAAACTGGCTCGAACTGATTGGCAAGCATCTGGGCCAGCTTGGCACATTATATTTAAGAACGTTCATAAATATATATAATCAGTGTAATCCTCGTTTTGTACATGGCGGGCACTGTATCGCGCAAGATTAATGCATTTGCGCATTTCAGTCATTTTCAACAGGAAGGAAAGGCTCGCCCGGCGCAGATCGATTCTCGGAATTCTCATCTTCGTCAGGATCGGTAGAATTACCGTTGTGCCGATTACCACCGATATGGGTAGGCATTTTTGCCACTGTTTCGGGATCGCTTTCGCCCAGCCGGTACTCGGTAAGCTTTTTGTGCAAGGTATTGCGGTTAATACCCAATCGAGAAGCTGCCTTGATCTGAACACGGTCACAGCTTCGAAGGACCTGCTGGATCAACTCTCGCTCGACTTGACCCACGATGCGGCTGTACAAGTCGTTTGCGGCAGCTCCCGCAGTGCTGATGCCCTGACGAACCAACTCAGCACAAAGTGCAGCCAGGTCACCGGCCAACCGCGGCCGGATCGGCCGAGGTGCTGTTTGGCCCCGCAACTGCGGCGGCAAGTGATCGACGTTCAGCTCTGCTCCCGCCCCGAGGATCACCGCCCGCTCGACGTAATTCTGGAGTTCACGGACGTTACCCGGCCAATTGTGCTCACGCAGCAGCCGCATCGCCTCGCTATGGACACGGCGCATTTCACGGCGGTTTTGCTCTGAGTACCGATTGAGGAAGAACAGCACGAGCGGCTCGATATCCTCACGACGTTCGCGCAACGGGGGAAGATAGATCGGCACTACGTTGAGCCGATAGTACAAGTCTTCGCGGAATCGGTCAGACTCGATTTCATCGAGCAGGTCGCGATTGGTGGCAGCGATGATGCGCGTGTCAACTTTCTTGGTATTGTTATCGCCAACCCGCTCGAACTCTCCTTCTTGCAGGACACGAAGCAGTTTGACTTGAAGCTTGGGTGACGTGCTGTTGATTTCATCGAGGAAGATGCTACCGGCGTGTGCCGCCTCAAAGCGGCCGGTGCGATTATCAACGGCGCCGGTGAACGAGCCCTTGACGTGGCCGAACAGTTCACTCTCCAACAAGCTCTCGGTAAGTGCTCCACAGTTTACTCGAATATAGGGGCCGGTCGAGCGCGGGCTCAGGTCGTGAATTGCGCGGTGCAATTAGTTCCTTGCCGGTTCCGGTCTCGCCGACGATCAACACACAGGCGCGCGCAGGTGCGACTTGGTGAGTGATTCGGACAACTTCGCGCAGTCCCGGACTGCTGCCGACAACTCCTGGTAGGGTCACTTCGTCACCGGGTCGATGTCGTGGTGCGCCAGCGATGGATCTGGGGTCAAGAGGCATGGCCGCGCATCCTTCACGGATCCTTCGATCGGGTCGAACGGGAAGGAACGAGTCCCTCCCGAGGAAAACCGCGGAACAGTCCACGACATGCATCCTGCTTGCTCAGAGGAACAAACGCTCGAGCTGAGAAAGAACAACACCAGCCGACTTCGCCAGCTCGTGAAGGATCCGTCCAATACGTGCAACACGGGAATATCAGTCTGCTCCTAGTCCAAGTGGTGTTATTGGTTCAACTGGTGGTGTTTGCCTAGGTGCTGGTGGTTTAGTCGATCCTGGCAGTTTTGGAAGTCGATTCAAGCCAGGCGTTGGATTGGGGCGAAGGGCACGGGCAATTGTGATGAGGTCAGCCAGAACATCGGGGTCGTTCTCTTCACAAATGGTAGCAGCGAGCCGGGCTTCCTGGTCAGCAGTGATCAACCGTCCGAAGCGTCGGATGCTGTGAACGAGCTGCGCAGCGATCCGCCGTCGGACAGAGGGATCATGTGAAGGATCAAGCACTGTGGTGGCGAGACTGCGCTGGGCGTCGGGTTCAGGCAATTCGCTCAAGGCCTCTGCCGCAACCGGCGCCGTGTCTGGCGCCCGCAGTGCTCCGGCCAGCGCAGGCTCAGCGGCGGCCAAGTGAGCCAACATTGGCCCCCTGGAGTCCTTGGCGATCTTCGCCAGTAAAACGGCTGCTTCGCGGGAGTAGAGAGTGCGCTCCGTATCGGCCAGCATGGCCGACAGATTCTTGAGTTGCCGCGCTAGCATCGTGGCTTCGACAGGCTGCACCAGGAACCGAATCCCAGGGTAGTCATACTCCAGGTTAGGTCGCTTATACTTGACGTTGAGCGGGCCGTAGATAAAGACCGGAATCGCGGCGGTGCGTGAGTCAGCGCCGAGATTGGCGAGGGTATCGTTGAGCCCCCAGCCCTTTTGAAACAGGTCATAGCTGACCAAGATCAGCTCGACGTCGGCGGACTCGGCAGCGGCCAGGAAGCCATGGTTACCGGTCAGTTCGAGCTCTGAGTCATAGCCGAGGTTCACGAGAAAACCGGCCATCTGGTTACCCCGGTTGGGGTTACCATCAATCACCACAGCACGTGGCAAGACTTGGTTAGTCAGAAATCGCGCTAGAGTAGGGACAACCCGGCTCGCGCCGGGAAACGGCTCATTCGGCGTCAAACTCACGATCGCCTTGGCTGCGGCAAACTGAACGCGTCGGCTCGGAGAATAAAGTGCCTCAACCAGAAGGTGAGGCCGGCCAGAGCGTACCAGAGCACTACGGTCGATCACGCGGCCCAGTGCTGTTGAACATACTGCGGCGAGGTCGGTCTTACCATCGGTGATGGCCATCCTGAGCACATCGCTCAGGATCGACGGTCCTCTGGCCATCACTGCGGTGAAGGTGGCTTGATCCTGGGCAGGAAACGCTGTGAATCCGACGCGTTCGATCGCTTTTTCCAGAGTCAGGCTAAGCTGAACCACCTGCGCCGCGCGGTCATTCGGACTGAGCTCGAGCGCCTCTCGCGCGAATCGAAGGCCAAAGATCGCCTCGGCCTCGGTGCGAGGAACCTGCCGCGAGACCGGAGCCTTGCGACCTTGATCCCAGGTCCAGACGGCAATAGAATCGCCGAGAAACTCGACTTTGTGGCGGTGATAGCTCCAGGCTGCGTTGCCCAAGACCTGAACTGGTGCTCGCGGCTGTGCGGCAAATGGACGCCCAGTCAGCCGGGCAATCGCCGCTTGGCAGGCGGTGCGGATAACCTCTGGCTTGGCGGGGAACGCAGCCGGAAACGTCAAGTGCGGGACAGCTCGCACGTCGCCGATCATGCCAAGCACCGTGGCTGCGTCGACCACTAAGGCCAGGTCAGGGCTGTCGAGCGTAGCAACCAACGGTGGAAGTACCAAGCGATCCAGCCGGCCGATGTTGGCCACGAGCAGGTGGTGATCATCGGCCGAGAGGCCGGGCCGCGAGAGTGCTCCGATCAGAAATGGTATCGCTTCCGGTCCTGCTTCCCGAAGATGCCGGACGGCGTAATCTTGCTCTTCGCGGGTTCTGGTTAGATCCTCAATAAATCGTGTGATCCGGTCTGGCTGGGTCGCGTACCTCCGGGCGGCAGCGATCAATGCTTCAGTGAGTGGCTTCACGAATGGGCGAGTCAACGCGTCGTCGCCGAGCCGGAGAATCGACCCCGCTCCATACCGATCGCGGATCGCGACCCAAGTCACGTCGTCAGGCTGGCTCTTCATGAACCGGTCAAGGTACGGCAGAGCCTTCTTGACTTGATCAGTTCGCACCAGGTAGTCGACGGCATCCCAGAGTTCGATGGGAGTTTGAGGCGCCTTGGCAAAAAGCTCTGGCCCTGGTGGCTGAGCCGACGCCGAAAGACAGAGCCCTGGCGCGACTGGTAGAACAAGCACCAACGTCAGGACTAGGCACACCAAGCCAGCAGCTTTGGTGCCGTCGCTTGATTCTAGATGCCTCGATCGCGTTCCCTTGCCATTACCTTGCATGGGTCCCGTCCGACTGACTGATCATTATAGAGGATGACCGGTGATCGAAAATCCAACGCTCCTGGGCTCAGTTTCCTCTGCCACAGCCCCTTGCGGACCTCTCTTCAAGCCATTGGCTCTCAATTAAACAGGCAATCCCGGAGAATTTGGTTTCTCAGTGAGCTCAACTTCCTGGCGGACAAGATCTTCAAACGTTTCGCAGCGGCGCACCAAGTGGGCGTTGAAGCGGTCGATAAGGATCTCAGGCGCGCGGGGACGGGTGTTGTAGTTGGAAGTCATGACCGTACCGTAGGCACCCGCAGAGAATGTGGCGATGAGTACGCCTCGATCAAGTCTGGACAAATAGCGATCCTTGGCCAAAAAGTCACCGCTCTCGCATACCGGTCCAACAACATCCCAGGGCTCGGTATCTGGGATCTCGGTCTCGCTCGCATCTGGAACCGACGGTAACCCGGCAGTATGACCACCGGCAAGATCCGGTGAAACGACTCATAAAGTGCGGGGCGGATCAAATCGTTCATGGCGGCATCCTGGATCAGGAACCGCTTCTCCCCTGACTCCTTGGTATATACCACACGGCTGACCAAGATGCCCGCATTACCGACGATCACACGTCCTGGTTCAATCGCCAACCGGCAACCTGCACTCTTTACTGCCGGAACACTGACTTGGGCGAATTCCTTAACTTGCCGGGCCTCGTGTCCCTTGTAATTAATCCCGTATCCTCCTCCCATGTTGTACGACTCGATTGGATGACCCAGCCGGCGTAATCGGCCGATCAGCTCGACTCCCTTGGCAACGGCACTGGCATAGAGCTCGGTCGTGGTGATCTGCGAGCCGATGTACATGTGCATGCCGATCATGCAAACCGACGAGATCGTAACGGCTGTTTCGGCGACCCGTTCAGCCCGCGCAACGTCCATGCCAAAATTCGATTCTTTTTTTCCTGTTGAGATACAACGGTGAGTCTTGGGGTCGACGTCAGGATTGACTCGGAGTGCAATCGGAGCAACCTTGGCGATGGAAGCAGCTACGGAGGCAACTGCCTCGAGCTCGGCCTCACTCTCCACGTTGAACATCAACACTTCAGCCTCAAGACCGGCTCGGATCTCTTCGTCCGTTTTTCCCACGCCTGCAAACACGGTCTTTTTCGGTGCGGCTCCTGCAAGCAATACCCGGTTCAGCTCACCTGCGGACACAACGTCGAATCCTCCGTCGCGCTGGGCCATTATCTTGAGGATTCCCAAGTTTGAGTTAGCCTTGACCGAGTAGCAGATCAAGGGATCAACGTCGGCGAACGCGGCTCTCAAGCTGCCCAGGGTTTCCAGGATGGCATTTTGACTGTAAATGTACAGCGGCGTGCCGTACCTGGCAGCCAGGTCGGCTACTTTCATTTCTTCGCAGTACAATTGACCGTCGCGATAGTGGAACGGTCCCATGAGTCCTCGGTCTTGCTAAAGGCCAAGTTGCTTTTGCCACCGCTCTAGCTGCTTCTTGACCTCACCGGGCGATGTCGAGCCATAAGACTGAAACGCGTTAATCGCATTTTTCACACCAAGAATACTGCGGACTTGGGGACCAAGCTCAGGGTGGGCCTCATGCAGCTCGACGTCGGACAGATCGGCCAAGCTCTTGAGGCCACGGCGCTCGCATGAAGCCACCAACCGGCCAATCACTTCGTGCGCGGTGCGCTGGGGGATGTCACGCTGGATCAGGAATTCCATCACCGTGGTTGCGTCAAGGAAGCCTTCGTCAAGTCCTTCTGCGATTCGATCGGCACGGAGACTCGCTCCCTCCACAACCACGACTGCTAGCTCCAGACAGGCCTCGACCGTGTCAAAAGCGTCGAAAAGAGGCCTTTTGTCTTCCTGGAGGTCGCGGTTGTAGGCCAGTGGAAGCCCCTTCACCAGCACCAGGAGCGTAGTGAAGTCGCCGATGACGCGGGCGGCTCGGCCGCGGATCAGCTCCAGCACATCAGGGTTTTTCTTCTGTGGCATGATACTACTACCGGTACAGATCGCATCGGGTAACACAAGGAACCCAAATTCCTGAGTATTCCAAACGATCCAATCCTCGGCCCAGCCGGAAAGATGCTCGGCGATCATGGTCAAGACAAAAGCCGCTTCGAGGACGAAGTCACGGTCGCTGGAAACGTCCAAGCTGTTGGCGGCGATACCGTCAAAGCCAAGTTCCTGTGCCACAAAGTCTCGGTCAATTCGCAAACTTGTGCCGGCCAGCGCAGCGGCGCCCAAAGGAAGAACGTTCAGCCGACTTCGGGCATCGGCTAGCCGTGATCGGTCGCGCTCAAGTTTCTCGACATAGGCGAGAAATACGTGGGGTGCCAGAACCGGCTGAGCACGTTGCATATGGGTGTAGCCCGGAAGAATGACGTCGAGATGACGTACGGAAATCTTTACGAACGAGCGCTGGAGGTCCGTCAATCGTCGATCCACCCGGTCTAACCCATCACGGGTCCAAAGCTTGGCATCAGTGGCAACCTGGTCGTTGCGGCTCCGCGCGGTATGAAGTTTACGGCCGATGTCTCCAAGTTTCTCCACCAAGGCAGTCTCAATATGCATATGTATATCTTCGCGCTCGAATTTGAGTGGAAAGCGGCCGCTCACGAGTTCAGCCTCGATTTCCAACAGCGATCGCACAATTCGCTGGCATTCGTCGTCCGTCAGTAGACCAATTCGAGCAAGCATGCGAGCATGGGCAGTGGAGCACTGAATATCTTGCTTGAAGAGCCGATTATCGAAGGAGATCGATTCAGTAAACTCCTCGACGCGCTGGTCGATATCGGTAGCAAATCGGCCGTTCCAAGGTTTATTGGCCATGGTTGGCCTCCCCAATTCGAGGCGTTCGAAGCATAAGCTTTTGGCAACAGGCGACCCAGTTTAGACACACAGGGCGGATCCTGTCAATTCAGCGGGGGCCAAGCTAGGCTGAGGTTGGAGTCGATTCAGCCTGAGGGTAAAAGATTTTCCGGTCGTCGAACCGAGATAACCCGGGTTATCATCTCTCTTGGGGGAGCGGAAAGGAAACCGGACCAGAAGCTAAAGGGGGAAAAATCATGTCCGAGACCGTCCAGTCGTATATTGACGGTGAAATTGGCGGGGTGGTCATGCGGCCGCTCACGTTTTACCGCGATGCGCGAGGCTGGCTTGTAGAACTCTTCCGGCAGGATGAGTTACTTCAGGATTGGTGGCCGATGATGACCTATGTGTCCCAGACCTTGCCGGGAGTAACGCGCGGACCGCACGAACATGTAAACCAAACCGACGGATTTGCATTCATTGGCCCGTCAGACTTCAAGCTTGTCTTGTGGGACATTCGACCGATCAGCGCAACACGAGGCCATCGTACGATTGTTCTGGTCGGTGAATCGAACCCAGCGGCGGTCTGGATACCACCGGGTGTCGTACATGCCTATCGTAATGTGGGTAGCATTCCCGGAATGGTTTTCAATGCGCCAAATCGTCTTTTCGCAGGTCAAGGAAAAAAAGAACCGGTCGACGAGATTCGGCATGAGGATGCTCAACCAGGCCGGTTCCCGATGGATTGATGAATCTTGATGGTGAAGCGCTGATTCCCGATCGCGGATCGTTCTATTCATGATAAACGATAGACGACACACGGCCAGTGAGAATGTGACCGGTAAAAGCAGTTGGGTCAGCGGGCGATTCCAAACCTCCAGCACGCTGCTCGCCATCGTGCTGGTGGTGATCTGGATCGAGGTCTTGCTCGATCCGCAAGTTGCTTGGCTGGTACTGATCCTGCTTGGGAGCTTGGGAATCACGTTGGGACTGATGGGCGCGGCGATGGGGCTGGGCTTGGTAGGATTTGGGCTCTGCACGGCTGGTGATCGAGTGATGAGCTGGCTGCGCCGAAGCTCACAATGGCCGGATGAATGATGCCGAGTCACGTTAATGGATTGATCGTTGCCTTATCGTCGCGCTGGTGAGACGCTGTCAGGGGTTGAAGTCTTGGGGTCGGCAACTGCTCCAAAGCCGGGGGTGAAGGATGATGGAGGAGATGGGGTGGAAACGTCGTTTCGCTCTGCTTGGTTGAGCATAGCGTTGATTAGCGAGGGTGTGCCCAAGGCTAACAGGAGGTCGGCCTGTGCCTGAGTGGCTTGCCAGACAGCATCAAGCTCGGCATTCTCTAGTTGGATAAGTCGCTGTCGAGCCTGCATCAATTTGGTGAGGTCAGATTGTCCTGCCTCGAATAGCCGTTCGAGGACGCCGACCTCGGTGCTCAACTGTTTATTCAGACCACTCGATTCATTCACCAGCTCGGTCGCGCCGTTCCACTTAGCCACGGCTGCACGAACCTGGGCCGTTGCGCGTAGCTGTGCTTCCTGATAGGCCACAACGGCACGCCGGTGCTCAGCTTCACGCTGGAGGACTAGTGGCTTGCCGTTATTCCAGACTGGCAGAGGCGTGATGAAAACGAATCCCATGTACTGTACTCCAGCCTCGTCCATCTCGTATTGCGGTCCGATGACAGGCGTCGGGATCCGATCGCCTTTTGCCAGACGAACAGCGGCGTGAGTGCTGGCGATCTGAGCTTGGGCAGCGTGGATGTCAGGACGGTGCTGAAGGGCCTCTTGGATCATAACCTCTTCGTCAATTGGCGGAATATATGGGGGTAACGTGAACGCACCCAACGGCTCAATCGCACCGGCCGATTCGGGGATGCCGATTTGGTTGCGCAGGTCGGTCAGGGCTGTGAGATAATCCTGTCGGGCCGCCTTGACCTGCTGCCGTGTTGCCCGGCTCTCGACGCGTGCCAGTGCAACATCGGCGGCCAAGACCTGATTGGCCTCCATCCGCCTTTGCAGTGATTGCAGCAGGCGGTCGTTGAAGTCGGCCAGTTCCTGGGCCAGGCGGTACTTCTCACGGCGGTAGGCAGCCGTTTGGAAGAATCGATAGGTCTGGACAAGGCCCGTCAGCTCGGCTTGGATGACGATCCACCGCTGCTGGTCATAAGCTGCCTGGGCAATGTGGTAACGGTGGGTAGTCTGATGCCCCAGCTCGACCGGTTGGCGTAAGGAGATGTAAAAATAATCTTGCCCAAAATGATAAAAGCTGCTATTGCCGCTGGTAACACCTCCGGGGCTCTTGGTCCCAAAAGTACCGTTGGGAATCAGCGTGATTGGGCGATAATCCATCCACAGGGTTGGATTCAGCGTGGTCGGGAAATGCCTGGCGACCTCGACGGCTTCAGCCGAGGCAGCAATTGCATTCCCCTGCCGTAACGTGACAAGATCGGGGTTACTCGTCAGCGCTCCGTAGAGTGCAGTCTGAAGGCTGATAGATTGTCCCCCCGTGGCTGGCATCGTAAGGGTGGAGAGCCCCGGCCCAGGTAGTGGCAACGGATTGTTGCTCGGCCTGAGCGACCCACTCATGTCGCCCGGTGTTGCTTGTACGCGACGAACTGGAGCATCGCTGGTCGGCTGTCCCTGTACCCTCCTTCTCGTGACGGTGGGTAGCTCAACCGCGTGCGCAGACGATGGGGTAACCCAAGGCCCGATCGGGCCGTTGATATCGCCGGTTGCGGTCAGCACACTGTGTGACCCGGTATAACGGGTCGTATTGCTCGTCAATGAGCTATTCGGCCGTCTTCGAATCGGTGCCTGCTTGGTCAGACCGGGTTGATTGTCGCTCTGGCTTGAGTTCGCTGTCGGCATTCCGGCGTCTCGTGCGGGATTCGTAGTCGCTGAGCTCCGCGTGGGCTGCCGAAACAACCCCAAGAAACGCCATCGTGGCTTGGTGGGGAGAGTGGGATCCGACGCGGGGACGGAACTGGATGATCTGGCCTCCGTCGTTTCCCCGGATGCGTCAGCAATTGGGAATGAATGCGCCGCGCCGGGATACAGCGGTAAGCTTGCAAGACCAACAAGTGCCGCAAGCACACGGATACGAGAAAATCGGCGCATTGGGAAAAGCTTCCTGCTCGGGGCCTCCACAATCACACCACCATCCGTGCCGCTCTCCGTACCGGCCATCGCGCTGGGAGACTTCAGATTGCCTCTTCATTATCGGCAGCAAAACCGGAATTATCGCACTGTTAAGTAGAATTAACCGAACTGCCCATGCTGCCCAGTCAAACTGAGATTAGATTAAAGATTCCTCGCCGAACCTTCTCGACGAGATTGTGCGCATTTTGTGTAATCTGATTGAACGATTGTGCGGGCTGATGCGACTTCGGAGTGCCTCTCAGAGGGAAGAATGAGGTTCTTCAACATGAAATGGCGGTGTTGGCATGGGACATTTCCTCTTCTGGCGGCATTGGCTGGCTGTGGCATTTCCAGCGATCCAGCCGCAACGGATCAGGAGCATTCTCCAGAGGCGGAAGCCCACGTTGTAGTTCGCACTGAACTAGCTCGGCTGGGAAATTTGAGAGAGACCGTGGAGGGAATGGGACGTTGTGAGGCGCTCCCTGACCACATCGCTACGTTAACACCCGCTGTGGAGGGACACGTTCACGAGTTGCTGGTCGCGCAGGGCGACACTGTGCGGAACGGGCAGCCGATTGTTGAGCTCGACAAAGCGGTCGCGCAAGCCGATCTTGCGGAGAAGACCGCGACCCGAGATGGGCTCAAAGCCTCTCTGAGTCTCCTCAAGTCACTCCCTCGCGCTGAGGAACGGCGGCCCAGCGAGCTGGGGGTTGAGCAAGCGAAGGTGGCAGTGGCGCAGGCCAAGGTGGCCGTCGAACAACTCCGTCCGCTCCGTGAACGCCGCGAGGTCTCCGAGCAACAGCTTTTCGTTGCGGAAAAGGCCTTGGAGCAAGCCTCAATCCAGCAACAAACCGCTGAGGCTCAACTCCGAATGATGCTGCTTGGCCCACGTCCCGAGGCGATCGCCGAGGCTGAAGGCAAGATCAAAACCGCCGACGCACTGGTTGCGTTCTCGCGAGCTCATCTCGACTATCACACGATCCGTGCACCAATCGACGGTGTGCTCGAGAGCCTTCATTGCCATCCTGGTCAAACGATTGCGATCGGTAGTCCAATCGGTGACGTGGTTGATACGCGGCAGGTTTTTGCTTCAGTCTGGCTGCCGCCGAAGTGGGCTCTATCCGTGCGAGTTGGTCAACCCGCACTCGTATGGCACTCCGACGCGGGCGTTTCCGTTCCGGACTCTTCCGATACTGGCAAACCGGCTATGGACGGGAAAGTTGCGTTCGTTGGCCGAGTAGCCGATTCACAAACAGGCAACCTGCCGATCCGAATCTTGGTGAACAACCCAGAGGGGCGCCTCACGATCGGGCAGTCGATTCGGGTTTCGATCGTTGTTGAGGAGCGTAAGGACGTGCTCCAAGTTCCTGCCATTGCGGTTCTCGACCTGGAAGAAGGGCCGGCTTTGTGTGTCGTGCGGGACGGAAAATCGGTCCTTCTCCACCCCGAGGTCAAGATGTCGCGCCAGGGCTGGATGGAGATTTCGGGCACCGACTTGAAGCCGGGAGAGCAGGTTGTTGTCGAAGGGGGCTACAACCTGCCCGAGCAGACCCCCGTCAAGCTCTTCAGCGAAAAGGCCGAGGCAAAGGAAGAAGCGAAAAAGGAAGCGTCAGAGGAGGACAAGTCAAAGAAGGAAATCAAGGCCGACGCGAGAGTAGAGGCCGAGTTACCGGCGGAGGCTAGTGCCGTAGCGCCAGCGGTTGCCAACGCGAAGGAGAAGGCCAAGTGACTGGCTTGAACTCGGAGCTGGCCACAGCGCCTCATCCCGCTTCGGTGGGCCGGATCAATCTCGTGGCCAAGGCCAAGCCATACTTTGCGCTGATCGTGCTAACCATGATCCTGCTCACGGTCTATGGCGTTGTCTCGATGTCCCGAATGCCGAGTGGGATCTATCCGGAAGTGGCCTTCCCCCGGATTGTCGTGATTGCCCAGACGCCGGGACTGGCGGTCAAGGACGTCGAGGTCGCCGTCACCCGACCAGTTGAAGAGGCGGTCAGCATCGTGCTGGGCGTGGTGCGGGTCCGATCAAAATCGGTTCGGGGGGCTGCGGAACTGTCGATCGACTTCGCTCCAGAAACCGACATGATCCAAGCGCTTAACGACATTCGGGCCCGCATGGCTGAAGTCGGATCACAACTACCGGTTGGGACCACGACCATTACCGAACGCCAGACCCCTTCGGTCTTCCCGATCATCTCGTTCGTTGTTACTGGTGGCCGCGATCCCTCAGCTCTCCACGATTACGCTTACTACGATCTAAGGCCGCGGATCAGCCGCATTCCGGATGTGTCCTATGTCACGGTTCAGGGGGGCGACATTCGTGAAATTCTCGTCGAAGTCGAGCCTCAGGCCTTAGCAGCGGCTAACCTCTCCATTTCCGATATCGCCGACCGCTTGAACAAAGAGCACCGGCTCAAAGCTGTTGGGCGGCTCGACCGCGGCGTGCTGCAATACCAGGTGCTCTCTGACACGCTGGCAACCAACCCGCTCGATCTGGAGAACGTCGTGATCGCCGACAAGAACGGCCAGGCAATCCAGCTCCGTGATCTGGGGCGGGTCACAATTGGGCATGAGGACCGGACAATGGCGATCCGGGCCAACGGCAAGGATGCCGTCGCCCTGACCGTCTTCCGTCGTTTGGGGGGTAATGCGCTCGCGGTGTCGCATGAACTGGAGGTCGTTCTGGCTGACGCTGCTAAGAGCGCTCCACCAGGTGTCCGCCTCGAGCCGGTCTACGATCAAGGACTGTTGGTACGGACCGCAATCGCCAATGTACGCGACGCGATCGTGATCGGCGGTCTCCTGAGTGTCGTCATCCTCTTCTTGTTCCTCAAAAGCATTCGCGCCACCTTGATCGCAGCGCTGTCGATCCCGCTAAGCCTGACCATTAGCTTCGTTTTCCTGCACTTGAGCGGAGACACTTTGAATCTGATGTCGCTGGGTGGACTGGCCGTGGCTATCGGGTTGATTATCGATGATACCGTGGTCGTGATCGAAAACATCGCGCGGCACTTAGCCGCAGGACAAACCGGCGACGCGGCTGTGGACCGCGCCAGCCGGGAGATCAGCGGCGCGGTCATCGGGTCGACGCTAACGACGATCCTGGTCTTTCTCCCGCTAGCCTTTGTGCGTGGGGTGGTGGGGCAATTCTTCCAGTCGTTAAGCTTGTCGTTGAGTGTGGCGCTCGTGGTCTCGATGGTCGTTAGTCTCACGATCATTCCGGTGCTGGCTGCCCGCTTTTTGGGACGCCGGCCAATGCCGAGCACCGGCCCAGTCTATAATTTACTGGCCGACCGCTATGAGGGAATCCTCAGGGGCGGGCTCCGGTTTCCGATCAGCACGGTCCTGCTATCGTTACTGGCGTTCGTGCCTTTGTGGTGGCTCTCCCAGCACCTTGAGACCGGGTTCATGCCCGACATGGACGAAGGGGCGTTCGTGCTTGATTACAACATGCCGGTGGGCACCTCACTGGTCCAGACCGACAAGGTCATGCGCCGAGTCGAGGCCGTGCTCCAGGGTACGCCTGACATCACCGGCTACATCCGTCGAACCGGGGCGGAACTCGGGTTCTTTGCCACCGAGCCTTACACCGGTGATATTCTTGTAAGCCTCAAGCCCCCTGGCCAACGGCGGCCGGCGAACGAACTGTTCGACATCCTTCGCGAGGAACTTGAGGCCGAGGTGCCCGAGCTGGAGACCGAGTTTGTACCGCTGGTGCAGGACCAGATCAACGATCTGGCTGGCGTTGATAGTCCCATCGAGGTTAAGGTCTTCGGCCCGGACTTCGCGATACTCCGCACCCTGGCCGACAAAGTCGGCAAGGTCGTCGAGGAAGTTCCCGGCGTCACCGACATGAATACTCATGTGTTGCTCGGCAACCCCGACATCGTGATCCGGCCGGACAGTGTGCAAACGGCGAGGGTCGGTCTCACCGTAGCCGACGTGGAGGCGCAGCTCAACGCCTCGCTCTACGGCCAGGTGGCCAGTACAATCCCCGAACAGGATCGGATGACCAAGATCCGCGTCCGCTATCCCGACAGGGTCCGATTCGACCGCACGGGACTTTCCCTGTTACCGATCAGTCTAGCGACTGCGGTCCCTTCCACCGCAACACCGAGCCCGGCAACATCCATCGGCGTTGGTTTTGTCCCACTCGACCAGCTCGCAACGATTCGCACCGTGCGCAGTCCGAATGAGCTCTGGCGTGAGAACCAGCAGCCAGTGATCACGGTGAGCGCTGAACTCAAAGACCGGGACTTAGGCTCGGTCAACCGTGACCTCAAAGCCAAGCTGGCGACGCTCGAGTTCCCGCACGATTATCGCTGGGAACTCGCGGGTAGCTACCGGGCGCAGCAAGAGTCGTTCGCCAGCCTGATGACGGTCGTGGTCATCGCAGCAGCGCTGGTATTCCTGCTGTTAGGCTTCCAGTTCAAGAGCGTGACGCTTCCGATTCTGATCTTCCTCGTTCAGCCGATCTCGCTGGCCAGTGCCCTGTTCGCTCTCTGGATCACCAACACTCCGCTCAACGTGTCATCATTCATGGGCGCGATCCTGCTGATCGGTCTGGACGTGAAAAACGGCATCATCCTGATCGAATACATCGGTCAGCTTCGGAGTGAGGGCATGCCACTGTTCGAGGCGCTTGTACAGGCCGGTCGGACGAGGTTCCGGCCAATCCTGATGACCAGCCTCTGTACGATCCTTGGTCTCTTACCACTGGCACTGGGTATGGGTCCCGGCGCGCAGATGCAGCAGCCGCTCGCGATCGCCGTGATCGGTGGCCTGATCACCAATATGCTCCTGACTCGGCTACTGATCCCCGTCGGCTACCTGGTCCGGAATATCATTGTCGATTTTGTGATGGGGCGCCGGCAAATCCAAGCTTCCTGAGTATGACACCCGGACCACAGGGAGTTGGCGATGGCAAGGATCCTTGTCGTCGAAGATCAGAAGAAGCATCTGGACAGTCTGCGGCGCGGTTTGGAGTCCGAAGGCTACGAGGTCGTGGTAGCCTGCACCGGGGAAGACGGACTGACCCTGGCGAACGGCGGAGAGATCGACGCGATCGTCTTGGATCTCATGCTGCCGGGCCGAGACGGTATGGACGTCGTTCGCGAACTACGATCCAGCGGCTTCGTCAAGCCAGTTTTGATCTTGACGGCCCGCGACGCCGTAGAAGACCGTGTTCAGGGCTTGAATGAAGGCGCGGACGACTATCTCGTCAAGCCATTCGCGTTTGCCGAGTTTCTTGCCCGCCTCCATGCGCTCTTGCGCCGGGGCTCCTTGGGCCGGGAACTTGTCCTACGCGCAGGTGACCTGGACATGGATCTGCTCAGCCGCCGGGTGACTCGCGCCGGGGCTGAGCTGGAGCTTACAGGGCGGGAGTACGAATTGCTGGAGTATCTCCTCCGCAACAAGAATAAGGTCGTCACCCGAGATATGATTGCTCTCGATGTCTGGAAGGAAAGGACTGGGGCCATGACGCGAATCATCGACGTTTACATCAACGCTCTCCGCAAAAAGGTCGATCGGATCGGCAGACCGGCGCTGATCCAAACCGTGCGCGGTGTGGGGTATACCTTGAGGGAAAGCCTGTGAGACGCCTGAGCATTCGCTGGCGGCTGACCCTGTGGTACGGTGCCATTCTATCGGTGATCTTAGCCGGCTTCAGTGGGGCGGCCTACGTGCGGCTGAACCACGACCTGCTGGACTTGACCGATGCTACGCTCCGTGAGGAGCTGGTGGAACTCGAGGGGGAGGTCGCGAAAGCAAGGAGGCTCTCCAGCTCGCCGGAAGACCTGGACATTCGGTTCTCCGGCCCTGAGGGTTACGTGTTCCAGGTAGGAATGATCGGGGGTCGGACCCTTTTCCGAAGCGCAAACATCAGGTCGAGCGGACTACCAGACCCGGATGTCCGGTTGATCCGCACCGGTGGCCTGGCACACAAGAGCATTACCTTGGATGGGCTGGGTTCAGTCCGGCTTGCGAGCCGCGTCATTCCCGGCCCTTCAGGTCCGCTGCTGATTCAGGCGGCTGCCACCATGGCCCCCAATATGCGCGCTTTGCAGGAGCTGGTTGCCGTCATGCTCTCGATCGGGCCCTTGGCTTTGGCCTGTGGGCTTGGATGTGGCTACTGGTTGGCCCGGAAGGCTCTCGCACCAGTCGATCGGATGACGGCCATGGCAGCGGAGATTACATCGACGCGGCTAGACCGCCGCCTGGACGAGCCTGTTGCCGAGGACGAATTGAGCTGCCTGGCCCGAACATTCAACGCGATGATCGCCCGACTCCAGCGTTCCTTTGAAGAAGTTCGGCGATTTACCGCAGACGCTGCCCATGAACTGCGAACCCCACTGGCCACAATGCGAACCGAGGCCGAGGTTGCTCTGCGTTCACCGCGTTCTCCTGAACGGGATGCGCGTGTGCTTGAAGACTTGCTGGAGGAAATCGAGCGACTGACTCGCCTCGTTTCTCATTTACTATTCCTCTGCCGTGAGGACACGGGCATCAGTGTGGGTGAGTTCCAGCCCATGCGCCTCGACGACGTCATTCGTGATGTGGGAGAGCACATGCAAGTGATGGCCCGTGAGAAGGGGGTGACGCTGGTGATTGATCTCCCGGAGAGCTGTCGAGTCAATGGGGATACCGACCGACTACGCCAGCTCTTGTTCAACCTGCTCGACAACGCCATCAAATACACACCGCCAGATGGTAGGGTGAAAGTTCGAGGCGAGTCCGCTAGCGGACAGGTTCGGATTACCGTCGCTGATACGGGAATCGGAATCCCGGCCGAACATTTGCCCCATGTCTTTGGTCGTTTTTATCGTGTGGATCCATCGCGAAGTCCGGAGACCGAAGGAAGCGGTCTTGGCCTGGCCATTTGCCAGTCGATCGCCGAAGCGCACGGAGGTTTGATCGAGATCGACAGCACTCCTGACAGCGGGACGCGCGTCACACTTGTACTGCCGATGCTTCGGGACATGGTGAGTGCCTGTCGAGCGTAGGAGAGCAACGATCTCGGGCACCGATCCGGCAGTAAGCTGCACCTCGATGCCAAGCAGCCCGCGGTACCAGAGGATTCATCTGTGCTGCAGGCAAGAGGTGAGTGGCCAGATTCGCTGAATGTATCCCTGCGAGCGGCTGGCCACTCGTTCAGCGCCGCGACTTCCAATCGTCACATCAGGGTTTGGCCACACCGATGATGCCAACGGCGAGCCGAGCTCCCGCGTTGCCAGCCGGTGGCGACTTTAGGTCGTCGGCCTTCTCATGAACGACCAACCCGCGGCCAAGAATCGAATTGGCACCGTGAAAGCTCATTTGTGCGTCGTCCAGATCAATAGTCGCATTGCCGTTCGAATTTGCCGTGATATTGCCCATGTCACCGACATGCCGATTCTTACTGTGAGGGCCGGCGTGTTGTTCCATCGTGGGATTGAAATGACCTCCCGTCGACATGCCGTTTTCCGACCAGACACCGTATTCATGGACATGGAAGCCATGCTCACCCGGCGTCAGCCCGCTGATCTCTGCATGGACGTGGAGCCCTCTGGCTGCCTTGGTGAAGGTTACAGTGCCTTTGACACTGCTCCCCTTGGTTGGAATCAGTTGGGCCAGTGCTTTGGTAACGCTTGGTGCCTCGCCCTTCTTTTCTTCATGCTGCGCGGTGGCCTGAGCTCGAAACTGCAGCACGGCGATGCAGACGAATGAGCCCATAGCGAGTGCGGCAATAACTTTCTTGACCGGCATCTCATGTCTCCTTGGTTGATTGCGGCGTGATGTCAAGTCACGAGTTGCGACACTTGTTGCACCTTAGCTTGGCCAGGCATGTCTCTCAAGGGGCTTCCGACAACCCGCGCGAGCCGCTGAATCGGTTTGTGGTCTTGTCGAGCGGGTAGGGCCTCGAAAGAACAATCGCCCGGTCTGCTCCACGTGTGGAAAAGTTGGTCAAGCTTATGATCACCTGGAGGAACGGCGGTTCGAGTTCGTGCCCATCTGAGGGACCTTGGTTTTCCTGGCCTACCGAATGCGGCGAGTGGACTGCAAGCGGTGCGGGGTGACGGTGGAACTGGTGCCCTGGGGCGACGGTAAGAACCGACTCACGACGACCTACCGCTGCTATCTGACGACCTTGGCCAAGAGCCTAAGTTGGAAAGAAGTGGGCTCGAATCTCCGTTTCCTGGGACAGCGTCTGCACGCAGTGGAACACGCGGTCGAATGGGGCCTGGCGAACTGGGACTTGAGCAAAGTGACGGCTTTGGGCATCGACGAAATTGCTTGAGCACGAGGGCACACATATCTCACGTTGTGATGGTCTTGGTAACCGTTCCTCAACCGGCGGCTGGCGCGATCCACCGTTCTTCCTCCTTAAATGCGGCGCTACTTACCGAAGAACTCTGCCGAACTTTCTTGTTCAGCGCCGTACCACCGTACCACTCCCGGCAGAATCAGATTTTCCAACTGGGACACAACCCAGCCCGAGGGATTTCAAGGCGTTGGTGTTCTATCGACGTGTCAACCGGGCGGTCCGAGAACTTTTCGGCCTAAATAAACCACGCAAAATGCGGCTTTCGGCGACAAACCCTGCCATCGTATGTAACGCGTTTTCGCTGCAGCGAATCCCTTGCCCTCATATACCCAACGCGGCATAGCCGCAACCAAAAAGGTGGGCTCTTCCGACTGTCGTGTGGGCAGCAATCCACTGGTGGCTCAGATTGGAATATAGTGACGTCCGCTGTACTCCGAAAGGCGCAGCTTTTCCCTGAGGTTCCCCGGCTGATGGCCGCGGGGGGCGGGACCAGAGGCCCCAGTTCCCGCCCCCCGAACCCCCCACCCCCTTCCCTCTTCACTGTTCCGGCTCAAAATTACCGCGTTCTCCCCTTGCATACGAGTCCGGTGCTGAGTTTTATCCGCACCAGAGCCGGAAATGCCAATTCCGTTAATGCAAAAATGGCATTCATCCCACAAACTGGTTGGTACCTACTTCAACCACCCGGGGGAGAATGCCATGAACACAGTATGGCCCTTTCTGGTCAAGTTTGCCAGCCTCATCGTCTGCACCCTCCATTGCTTCGACCGGGTCATCTTCAAAGGCCATCTGGCCTTGGCTTCTCCCCACGAACTCGAACGTTTTGTCGATTTCGTTCTCAAGGTTCGCCGCACCGACTTCATCAAATGCATGGCGCCCCAGTACTCTGAGCGTTTGGTTCAACATGCCCAGGCCTGGGCGCGGAAGGCTGGTCGCACCTACGTGTATCGCACCGGCGACTTCCGCAAAGACCAATGGGCTCTCAACCTCGTCCGCGACCAAGGCATCCTCGAGGGACTCGTCGGCATCCTTTGCACCCAAGAAACCTGCCCTTCCTTCGCCCTCGTGCCCGGCCGCGACCGGCCTCAGTTCGTCAGCCGGCCCCGGCAGCAGCGAGTCCTCTATTACTACTTCCTCGATCCGCAGTTCGGCCTGATCCACGTCCGCCTGCAGACCTGGTTGCCGTTCACTGTCCAGGTCTATGTCAACGGCCACGAATGGCTGGCCCAGCAAATGGTGCAGAAAAGACTGGGCTTCGTTCAGCAGCACAACGCGTTTACACAACTCGACGATCCGGTCCAGGTCCAGCGCCTGGCCGACCGCTTTGCTCAGCTCAACTGGGCCAAAACCCTCAATCGTTGGGCACGGCAGGTCAATCCGTTGCTTCACGAACTGCTTCGGGGCTACTCCATACATTGGGTCGTTGATCAAGCCGAGTTCGCCACCGACTTGCTGTTTACAAGTCGCGCGGCCTTGGCCGGTTTGTACCGTGCGCTCCTGGATTATGCGGTGTGCACATTTTCCCCCAAAGACATTCTCGGCTTCCTCGGCCGCAAGTGGGATCGCCGCTTCGATGGTGAAGTGCACACCCACTACGAAGAGGACCGCTGGTTCGGAGCCCGCATCAAGCACCGCATGAAGACCAACTGGCTGAAGATGTACGACAAGTTCGGCCTGATCCTGCGAGTGGAAACGGTTATCAACGCCCCCAAGGAATTCTGGGTCTATCGCACGCGACAGCACCACGACGGCAAGTCATCGGCTGGCTATTTTCCCATGAACAAGAGCGTGGCCTCCTTGGTCCACTATCGAGAACAGGCGTTGGCCTGTAACCGCCGCTACCTGGATGCCTTGGCGGTGGTTAACGACCCGGCACCGGCCTACCAAGAGCTACGGCAACTCACCGAACCCAAAGTAGTCGACACCCGTAGCTATGCCGGTTTCAATCCGGCTCGGTCCGAAGACCTGCGGCTGTTTCTCGCGGTGCTGGAGGGCAACCACATTGCGCGTGGCTTTCGCAACGGCGACATTCGGGAACCGCTGTTCGGCAGCCCGCGGCAACTGCGCCAGCAACGCCGTGCCAGCGCCGCGGTGGGGCGATTGCTCAAAAGGCTCCACGTACGCCACCTGATCGCGAAGATACCGCGCACTCGGCGTTGGCGCGTTACCGAACGCGGCCGCCGGTTGCTGGGTCTCGCGGTCCAGCTCTACCAAAGCGCTTGGCCAAAAATCGCTGCGTAGCCGAGAGTTACTGATCAAAAACTTCTCCGCATCTTGCGTAGAAGTTCAGGGGAAAGAATCTAACACATTCGACAAGGGTGCCAACTGCTCAATATATCTGGTCGCACAATCTGTCTTCGTCTTTGACAATCTCCCCAGTCGAGCGCATAAGATTACGGCTGGTGGATCGCGCCGAGGTAACGGCTCGTCGATCATGACGATACATTCGGATGAATCGTTCGTTTCTGAACGATGCGACGGATTCGATTGACCCTCCCCAAGCCAAGAAACAAGCGGCGCGCGGGCGCAGATTGAGCGCGCGCCGATCGTGGGAGATGCTACTATGGCGGGACACCTTGGACAGCCCCGCGATAAGGCTGAATCGCAAGCGATAGTTCAGGGTTTGGGGGACGCAGAGGTGGCATTGCGCGCGGCGATCTCTAAGCGATTGGGCGACGCGCGATTTCGTCTCTGGTTTGGAGAGGGAATCGGGCTGAAGTTAAGTGGTGACGGCGATGCGCTGGAAGTTCGCGTACCTAGTCCTTATTTCCGCGAGTGGATCGAAAGCCACTATACGACCAGCTTGCTTGAGGTAGCCGAGGCCGTCATCGGCAGGCGGCTCCAAGTGTTGATTCAGGTTCATAGCGAGGCTGAACCTATCCTAGGCGATGTTGTCGCCCCAGCGCCCGCTGACAACGAGTCTGATACTAAATCGAGACCGACAGAGGACATCACGATTCCCATCGCACCCAATTCGAGAGGTTCGCTGTCCTTGCTTTGGCCAGCATCAAACGGTTTCGAAGCTTGCTCGTCACTTCATCCATCTCCATTCCCACAGACTCAACCACAGCCGCCAAAACGGCTTGAGATAACGTCTGTGTCTCATGCGCTCTCCTTACGTGGACCACTGAGCCGGCCGAGTCGGCGGCTGGAGAATTTTGTGATCGGCCCAGGCAACCGACTCGCCCACGCTGCATCGTGCGAAATGGCGCAGTTGGCCGGCAGAGTATTCAACCCACTGGTAATTCACGGCGCCATCGGGTTGGGCAAGACTCACTTGCTCGAAGGGATCGCCTATACCCTCAAATCGCTTTACCCAACCCTTCGGATCATTCAGCTCACCGCGGAGGCGTTCACGAACAGCTTCCTAGAGTCGATGCGGACGGGCTGTTTAAGCAACTTTCGGCGCGCTATCGAGGTGCCGGGGGGCTAATAGTCGACGATATTCATTTTCTGGCGGCGAAACGAGCGACGATGGTTGAGTTTCTCCATACCTTCAACGCCCTTATAGATAAAGGCGCGCCGATCATCCTATCGGCTGACCAGCATCCTCGACTCATCCGCGGTTTGACCGACGAGTTGGTCACTCGATTCCTGGGAGGGATGGTTATAAGGATCGAGCCTCCGGACTTTGTGACACGACAGAAAATCCTGGAAGCTACAGCCGCTGCCCGGGGAGTCCATGTTCCGAAAGCAGTTGTCGTATTCATCGCCGAACATATGCGAGCCAGCGTTCGAGAGTTAGAGGGAGCTTTGTACACGGTGATCGCGCAAGCAGTTCTCAGCGGGAAACGACTCGACTTGAACCTTGCCAGAGCCGCGCTACGGGATATGGTCCGCCACACTGCTCAGGCGGTCGTGTTACGTGACATTGAGCGAGTCGTCTGTGAACTTTTCCAGATCAGCGTCGAAGCACTCATCTCCGATAGCCGAGCCCGAGCCTTGGCTCATCCCCGGATGATGGCAATGTACTTAGCTCGCAAATATACCGGTGCGGCATATAGTGAAATCGGACGGCACTTCGGTGGCCGAAATCATTCAACGGTCATCTCGGCTGAGAAGAAGGTTCAGATGTGGCTCCGCGACGAGGAGCAGAACGGCCTGCTACCTGGTTTCGAGACAATCGGTGACCTGCTGGCCGACCTCGAGCGGTCTTTGAGGACATGAACGCGATGCAGCGTCGAAGCGTGATCCGGTCGTTGACTGGGCGTTGCGCAGCAAACCGACATTTTCCGCAGAATAAGCGATGAACCCCGCCAAATTTGACTAGGTGGACTTGTGTTTGCATCGCCAAGCTCATCGACGTGGAATTCTGCGTCTCACGTGGTACGGGTCACGTCTCTTGTGCCCGGAGCAGCCATGCAGGCTGATGCTTGGTCTTGAATCAAGCGAGGTTCTGATTCTAGCTAAACATACGGTCTCAAGCCCTGTCGCTGGAAACTCTCGCACTTCGACGCATTCATGGGATAGATGCAAGTGAAGCGATCGTGGTGGTCATTATTTGAACTGGATGGACGCGTGCAGGGACCCAACGTGGTTACCTGTGAAGCCCGCTGACTCCTCGTATTTCATGGGACGAATCGATTCATCACCGGATGCCCCCAAGTGAGCTGTCACGATAGCGGCTTCCATGGGTAAAATGTATGGAGGGAGGTAGGCCTCGATCCTCGAGGGACCGGCATGAGCAAGAGGAGCATGACACCGTGGTGGGTGACTTTGTGCGCCGACTGGAGGAGCGTTTTCCCTGGTTGTTGAAGTGGCTAGGGGGGCGGCTTGAGTTCGAATTGCCAGCCTTCATGATGAGCCTGACTATGCACGGGCTACTGCTTGCGTGCCTCGCGCTTGCAGGCTACCGGGTTCGTCAAGAGGTTCGTCACGAGTTTCGGAGCGGTGTCGATGACAACTTGGTAACGTCCGAGTCGACGTATCAGGATCTCGACATAAGCGCTGATCCGCCGCGTTCCGTCACCACGGCGGGGTCATTTGCGCCGACCTTGGCACCGACAGTCACCTCGGCATCCGCTTCGGCCGGGTCCATTCCCATCTCGACCGCTCCCGGAACCAAAAACGGCAGTGAGGCTCTCGAGCTCGTCAAACTAGATGTACGACGGGCTACGGAGGTCATCGTGCCAACAGCGACAATCTTGGGACAGACAGTTTCGATCCGCGGCAACGGTGCTGAGATGGTAGGTAGCGTTGAGGGAGCAATCGACCGGATCGCCGTCGAGATCCTCCGCCGACTCGAACAGGGACGTACTTTGGTTGTCTGGGCGTTCGACGCCTCGGGCAGCCTACAGGCCGAACGCCAGCGGTTGGGTAAACACATCGAGGCAGTCTACGCACACATCGACCAGCTCGACGAGGACCGCCTCTCGACCGAAAGCGGGCTCTTGACCATGGTTATCAGTTTCGGTCACGACCGTCGTGCCCTGATTCCTAAGCCAACAGGCGAGCGGTCTGAAATCGTCAACGCGATCAACAGCGTTCCTCTCGATACCACAGGCGTCGAAACAACCTTCACCACCGTTGCCGAGATCGCCCGTCACTGGGGCCGGTACAAAGATGCGAATAATCATGTGTATCGCACGATGATAATCGTCGTGACCGACGAGGTCGGCGATGATGAGCAACGGCTCGAGGATGCCATCTCCCAAGCTCAACAAACCAAGGTGCCTGTCTACGTGCTAGGGTCGCAGGCACTCTTTGGTCGGGTCGAGGGATACATGGATTATATGGATCCCAAGACTAAACACGTCTTCCGTGGACTTACGGTGCGGCAGGGGCCCGAAAGTGTCATGCTTGAGCAAATCCGCCTGCCATTCTGGTACAGTGGTCCGCAGTACGAAATCATGGAGGCAGGCTTTGGCCCATATGCTCTTAGCCGGCTGGCTTCTGCCACCGGTGGAATCTACTTTATCACACGGTTCGACTCGCACCGTATGGGTTTCGACGCGGCTCGGATGCGCGAATACAGGCCCGACTGGATCCGCCGCGATCGATACGAATCGCAAATCGCGAAGTCGCCGTTGCGCCAGGCCGTCTTGAACGCCGCGCGGATCACCCAGCAAAAGCTGCCTGGAATGCCCGCCCTGACGTTTCCCCCCTCTGATGCCCCCGAGTTCAAGGATTTTATGGCGGCCAGCCAGGGTGTGGCCGAACGGACCGCATATACCGTTGATGAAGCTCTTCGTCCGATCAATGCGGTAGCTAAACTACGCGACCGTGAAACCTCGCGCCGTTGGCAGGCTCACTACGACTTGATCCGGGGTCGGCTCCTCGCCATGAAGGTTCGCTGCTACGAATACAATTGGGCCTGCGCCCGTCTGAAGAAGGATCCGCCCAAGTTCAGCAACCCCAAATCTAATTCGTGGCGGCTTGTTGCCGCCCCGGCGGTTCTCTACAGCGAAAAAGCGGCTGCCGCAGGTCGCGAGGCCCAGGCTCTGCTCCAGCGCGTGATCAATGAGCACCCGAGTACTCCGTGGGCCCTGCTGGCACAACGCGAGTTGCAAGACCCCTTGGGTTTTAAGTGGGTCGAGAACTATGTGCCTCCGCGCGCTCGCGGAAACAACAACGCGGCAGCTCAACGTAAGAACAAGAATCCGAGCCCGGTCAAACCACCGGAAATACCTAAGCTTTGAGATCCATGGACTTTGAAACGCCCGGATGTCCTCGACCGAGCGGCTAAACTCGAGGATCAGGTAGGGTGGTCTCGCGAATGAGAGCCAAGATAGCAAACCGCCGGTGATCCACACTCAGTGAGTGATGGGAGAAAAGGCGACATGGAACTGCGTCATCCAGCTTCGACATCGAATGAAGACATTTACCAGCTCCTTGGACAAGAGGAAGCTTCCACGGATATTTCAATACCCTCGGTTCCCGCGGCTGAGAGGCATTTCGCTGGCGATATCGGAACCGTGCCAACGACGGAGGGGGCAACTGGAAAAACCGTGATATCCGACCCGGTTGTCGTTTGTCTCAGTAATTCCGGACCGTCGGCCACGGCGTCCGATGAGCCGCCTAACGGAACGCAGAATCTTCGGGCTATTCCGGTAGCAGTCGAACAGTCGGAGACAGCGTCTCCCCCAGGTTCGCCGGAGAGCTTGTCGGCGACTGCACCGGTTGCCTCGCGCTTAAGCTCTAAGCCGCCCGTAACTAAGCTTCGGCCCAAGCGCCGGCGTCGAGTCCGGCTACGCTATCTCATGCAAGCTTGGAGCGTATCGCTGGTCGTCCATGTGGCGATCCTGTCAGCACTAGCCGCGGCGACCTTCACGCCTGAGGTTGTAACCAAGATCATGAACTTCGACTCGGCTCTGGCCGGGTTCCGCAATGGCGAGCTTGAGGTTCTCCCGATCTATGCTGACCCAGATAACATAGCTCGGGACCAAGCGGTTGGCGACGAAAACGCCAGTACTGCAGGCGAGCCAGTTCAGGTGTTGACCGGCGATGGTGGAGGTGAAGAAGGTGGTGCGGTGATCGTCGCGGGTGGAGCGGGCACTGGCCAGCCCTCGAAGGCCCCCAGGGTACGCGGCGTCGGCAAGGGACGTATCAATGAAGGGTCTAGCCTTCCCGGCGTCAAGATCGACGGGTTGGGGGCTTCGCCTCTGAGCTTGCTCCCGGTTGCGCCCGCCACTGACTTGGGGGGCGGCGGGAAAATTGCCGGTGATCCGATCTTCGATGTCAAAGAGATCGGCGTTGCACTCGATCAGCTCGCACGCGAGATTCTCCGCCATCTGAAGGATCACAAGCTCACCGTCGTCTGGCTCTTCGACGAGTCGACCAGTATGCAGGACGACCAGAAGACTATCCTCCAGAAATTCGACCGCGTATCCAGTGAGCTCAAGATCAACGCCGAACCCAAGAAAAAGAACACAGGCGCGCTCAACCACGCCATCGTCGGTTTCGGTCAGGGAATCGACTACGTCCTTGGGAAACCCTTGGATGACATTGACCAGATCGGCAGGGCGATCAAGCATCTCAAGATCGACTCCACTGGCACCGAAAACACGATGCACGCAATCCGCGAGATCGTCGAGCGTTACGCTCCGTTGGCAAAGAAAGACCGACGGCTTCTGATCGTGCTGGTGACTGACGAGTCCGGAGACGACGGCGCCGACGTCGAAGAGGCGCGGCAGGCTCTCAAGAAATACAAGGTGCCTCTCTACGTAATCGGGCGGCAGTCGTTGTTCGGCTACCCCTTTGCTCACCACCGGTACGTCGATCCAGTGACCAAAGACGTGTATCACCCAGTGATCCGCCGTGGCCCCGAGACTGCCGACATCGAGGTTTATCAGTGGGATGGCCTTTACGAACGCTGGGACGAGCAACCGTCGGGCTTTGCCCCCTACGAACTCGCTCGCCTCACCAAAGACTCGGGTGGAATCTATTTCGTCTTGCCCAGCGAAGAGTTCATGCGGGTTCGCCAGCGCGAGCGGGCGTATTCCATCACTGAGCTCAAGGAGTATCTTCCTGAATACAAGAACCGCTTGAATTACGTCGAGGAGCGCAATAGCTCACCCCTGCGCCGGCTCCTATACGCCATCGTCCTTGAGGGCAAGGGCCTCATCTATCGCCGGGACTTTCCGATCCAGCCCCAGGAACTCATCAAAGCTGCCCTCGAGGAAGGTCAAAAGGCTACAGTGAAGCTGAACGTCCTTCTAGACGTCCAGAAGCGGTTGGAGAGCCTAGCCAGTGTTCGTGATCGAGAGCCCGAAAGGCGCTGGCAGGCCCATTACGACCTTATGCTCGCCCAGACCGTCGCCTTTCAGGTCAAAGCCTATGAATACCGCGCCTTGATGGCGTCAATTGTTAAGGCCACCCCTGTCCCTAAGCGCCCAGCCGGCCCCGATCTCGTCATCACCTGGGTTGTCAATCATTCCAAGACGCCACTCGCCCCAAAAAATGAGACGATCAAGAAGTACGCTGAAGCAGAGCGGCTCCTCAAGGAAGTCATCATCCGGCATCCCAAGACCCCGTGGGCCGACCTCGCACAAGATACCTTGAGCCGAGGTTTCTCGGTCCAATTCGACGAATGGCACCACAACCCGAAGTACTACGAGCGGTCGCAGTTCGTGCCCAAATATTGAGGAACATCTTCGCCAGAGAACAAACGAGTGCGATTACGCTGGCCGTTGACGACTACAGTTTATGCGAATCGCGGCGGTCGTCCTTTTTTCACCGGAGCGATACCGAGTTGAAATCGCCCGGTTGATCGATAAGCAATGATAGCGGTCTGGCCACACCGTCGCACAGAGACGCCGTGCGACCGAGCGTGAAACTGCTGATAAAGTGGATGCACGTCGCCGATCATCCCGTCGCAACGCGAAATCATCTCGGGAACCGACATCCCTTACTCGGCAGCATGACGGGTGAAGAAGTCGTCGAAGCCTAAGGTCTGCGCAACTTTGTCCCAGAGTTCTCGCAGCCGCAACGGACCGCGACACAACAACTGTCTGATGCTCTTCGAAGCTTCCCCGGCTGTTCGCCATCTGTCGATGTCGCGCGACCGAATGAGGATGCGATCGAGATCGTTGGCCGAGTCAACCACGTCTCCGCCGATTCGGTGAATGGTGAAGTTAAGGCGATCCTAAGGAACGCGCCGCTTGGCTTCGGCTTCGGCTCAGGCCAGCACAACGCTGGGAATCGTCTCTGCAATCGATCGAGCAATGAGTTAATGCAAGTTGGGCGGCATCGATACACCCGGACTTTCATCGGTCGGCTGGATGTTGGCCCTGGACAATCTAAGACGCAGATCAGCCATCATGACGCGACCCGCCGCCTCCAATTGTTCTCGTGTGGCCCTAGCAGCTTTGCAGTTTGCACGACGGTATTTCGCTTCGCTTGAGATTTCATCCTCTCATCTCATGGAGCTTTGTGCTTGTTCATCGTCTTCATCGACCTTACGATGAGACAGGAGACACTAAAGGCAGTGATAGACTGTCTGGCCGATTGGGAAGTGGCAGGAGGGATGGTGATGGTAAACCGGTGTGTGGCCTTGGCCTGCAAGTCATTTGTATCGGTGGCGGTAATGTTGGTCCTGGTCGGGGCGGTATTGGCTCAGGCGCCGCATCAAGGACGGGCCGTCCGGGGACAGGTTCGCAATCAAGGGGGCGTCCCTTTGAAGAAGGCCCGTCCCGAGGCAGCGGACCCATTGGGTAAAGCTGCCGGTGCCGCTGCACGACCTGTCCCAGGAACTTTCCATTACACCTTCCGACTGCGCTCCTTTGACGGGACCCCGCTGGCGGCCTCGTTCTATCCCTCAAAACTCGCCTCTGCCGCCCCGGTGGTGATGCTCGTGCACGAGATGGGCAGGTCGCGCAAAGACTTCGAAGACCCAGTGCTTGACCTTAAAGGCCAAGGGCTGACCGAGCATCTGCAAGGGCTGGGCTACGCCGTCCTCACCATCGACCTTCGTTGGCAAGGCCAGAACCCACGCCGAGCTCTGTCAGCTGATGAACGGCCCAAGCTGATGGAGGATCTGCAAGCTGGCTATTTTTTTCTGGTCGATCGGCATAACCGCGGCGACTTGAACCTCGCGAAGCTGGGTGTGATCGCGCTTGGCGATGGTGCCAATCTCGTCGCTGCTTGGGCGTTTCAGCCTGGCGCAGCAATCACGATCGAGGGCCGGCCCAGCGACTTGAACGCCTTGGTGCTGATTTCACCTAAACCCGAAGGGTCCGGTTACGTACTGGGGCATGTTACGGCTCCGCTCGCCTCCCGCGTTCCCCTCCTGATCATGACCGGGGACCATGATAACCCCTCGAAGGATGCCGTACAGTCCGTCCGCCACACAGTGGAGCGGGGACGGCTCAACAAGATCGAGTTCTTCCCCTCCTCGCTTCATGGCTACAAGCTCCTGCGACTCGAGCCCAAAGTCACTTCAGCCTTGGTCCGTTTCCTCGACACCACGCTCAAAAATCGACCCGCCGAATGGGAGCCACAGTACAACCTAACTCCCGTTACTTTTAGCGACCCTCAACTGGTCCAAAATCTCAAGCTGGCCGACACAAAGAACAAGGCGAAAAATCAGGTGAAGAACGGCGGTCCCCCGGCGGAAAACCCCAAGCCTAAGGATGCGCCACGACAGAAGGACGCAAACGTCGCACCGAATCAGCCGGGGAAAGACTCCCTTTCACCGCCGGCTCGTCCCGAAAAACCTGGAAACGATGATTGATAATCAACTGAGTCGCTTCCGGTTGGAGCTTGGGAGTACAGCGGGGAGTCGAGCGTGCCAGCAACGCGCATATCCATTAGCGTGCTCGAGTGGGCTTGTGGCTAGCGGTTCCCGCCTGAACGCCCAGCGCAACAGCCAGTTGCCATCGGTCCCAGCCGGGTCGCGTCAGAAGCCAGGCACGCATGCGCCGCCACTTCTGCCGATGGGTTGGCTCGAAACGACGGGGTCCCGTGCCCTAATTCTACGGCCTTAACCTTTTCGTTGGGTATGCGATGCGTTGTAGTCGAGGTTGATAATCACCAGATGAACCTTTGGTTAGTGATTGAACAAGAAGGCCGGGCTGTTGATCAAGGCCCAGGAGATGTCCTGGGTGGCGGTGAGCCGGCGCAAGGCAGCCTGCTGGACGCTCATCTCGAGAATCGTGGCGCAAGCGGACAAGGGCCGAGTCAGGTTGCACTGGCCGCTGGACGAATTGAAGTTGATTGCGAAGGGCCTCGAGCTTGGCATCCAACGGCAAAGGTTCCTTACTGGTTTTAAGTGCGTCGATCTTCTTCCGTAGCTCGTGATCCACGGCACGGAGATAAGTCGCAAGCAAGGTGTTTTGGGTACTGGTCCGTACATCGGGTACGTTTGCAAGAATCGCGCGAAACTCTTCGGGGAGGCTCAGGCCGATTGGCTTGGAACCGCGCGTGATGGAAAGACGGAAACGGCCAAGGGTCCAAGCGCCGTTGAACTTATGATGGAGCCTGAAGCTCAGGGTGGTGCCGCCGGCGCCAACAGGTTCGGTGAATTCAAACGTCGCCCAGTGGATCACTCCGGTTGCAGGATACACGGCCCAACCATTTCCCGGATCGTTCGAGTTACCGTCGATCGCCTTTGCGATGTCGAGGTTTTCTTGACTGAAGTCAGCCATGGGATTCGCAAGCTTGACTGGCTTGGCTTGTTTGGGATCGGCCTTGGGGGCCGCGGCGACTTCGATCTCGTTGAGGACAAAGTTGCCGTCAGCAGCGCGGCCCGGTCCCCTCTGAGGCAAGCGGTTATCGGTGAGAACTTCGAGTCGTAGCCCGGTGATCCCCGTCAACTCCGTCTCGGCAGTTATCGTCACGATTCCGTTTCGATTGGGGCCAGAGACCAGGATCGAACCATCAGATTGCTTGGTCAGTGTCGAGCCATTTGTCGCGGTGGTACTCTTGGGCTCGATTACCAACCAACGGTTAAAAATCGACGCGGCATTCTTTTTCTCCCAGTCGGCGATCTTTTTGGGTAACAACGTGTTTTCATAGGCCTTGAGGTCAGCCTCAAGCTTGGCAGTCATTTCGGCCTTTTTGTGGGCCTGCTCGGCTACCATGGGGGCGTGCTCTTTTTCATAGGCGGCCAAGGCGGCCTGTGCTGCTGTGATGGCGGCTTGCCGCTGGCGTTCGAGAAGAGGACGTTTCAGAGCGAACGCAGTTTCGGCTTTGCCTAACTCTTCAGCCATCCTGTGGTGATCATCGTCGACGGCCTCTAAGGCGTCGCGGCACGTTTCGATCTCCTGGCCAGTCGCAGGACGGTTGAGAATCCTCATGAACAGGTCGTCGATCAGTTTGACGTCGTTGGTCTGGCCAGCTACGAGTTTGGTAAGCTCATTACTCGTGTCAGCAATGGCGTCTCCGAGCGTGGGACCGCTGACCAAGGCCATGATAGGGCCGAGCTGCAGACCGCTAGAACGTTCGCATTCACACGCACTTTCGCGTGCCGGTCGGCCGAACGTTGTCAAGAACCCACTGGGCAATTCCACGCCCGAATCGGGCAAAGCTGCCGCGCGTGTTCCCGCCGCAACACCCGGGAACTTTGAGATCGAACCGGTCACTCGGTTCACGGCGTCGAGCAGCACCTCGGCAGGCAGCCGGCGGGCAATTGCGTGCGCGTAGTTGATTCTATCGTCGACGTTCCAGATGTTCGTCTGCACGGACAACTGGTAAGTGCGGGATTTGCAAATCATTCTCATGACGTGCCGCACGTCAAACCCCGAGTTTATGAATTCTGTCGTCAAGTAATCGAGCAATTCGGGGTTAGTGGGCGGGTTGCCAGCGCGAAGATCGTCTAGGGGCTCGATGATGCCGACACCCAGCAAGTAGCCCCAAAGGCGGTTGACGTAGCTCTTGGCGAAATAGGGGTTGTTCTTCGAGGTCAACCATGCAGACACATCCTGGCGTCGTGGGGAACCAGCGACTGGTTTTTCGTACTCGCTGGAAAACGGGAACTTGGGCGCGGAGATCTTCTTCGTCCGGTCATGGATGACCTCGCCCTTCCCGGTATCGGTCACGATCTCGAACAGCGGCTTTGGTGCCTCAACGTCGGAACCACCAATCATCCGGCCTTTACTAGCCGGGTCGCCCTGAAGCCCGACTTGTGCGAAAAAAGCGGCTGTCTGGTAGTACTGGTCCTGGGTCCAACGTTCAAAAGGGTGGTCGTGGCACTTGTTGCAGTTGAACCGGACGGCCAGAAAGAGCTGCGTTGTATTCTCCATCGTGGCCGCGGGGTCGCGGAGGATTTTGAAGTACGCCGCCGCCGGGTTTTCTCGATTCGAGCCGGTGGCTGTGAGGACCGTTTTGACAAACTTGTCGTACGGCAAGTTGGCAGCCACCTGGGCGCGGATCCAATTGCGGAAGGCTGCGGATCCCTCGACGCCCAGGAATTTTCGATTGACCTGCAAAAGGTCGGCCCACTTGTTCGTCCAGTAGTCGACAAAGTCCGGGTTCCCGATGAGACGATCGACAAGCTCGTCGCGTTTCAGTCGCGACTCACGTCGATCGTCGAGGAACACTCGCACGTCGTGAGCCGTCGGCGGTAAGCCTGTGAGGTCAAGCGAGATACGGCGAATGAAATCCGCGTCGGAGCAGAGCCCGGAGGGGAGAATCTTCATTCGCTTCCACTTGGCGGCCACAAGTTGGTCGATTTTGGAGAAGGTGGGAGGGGCGGTCCAGACAAAGCCGGTACGATCACCCATGACGGTCAGGGTAGTGGACGCGTAGCTTCCTTCAAACCTCGCGAGGACCGGTGCTTCGCCCCGCCGCAGTGCCGTCAACAGTCCAGCCCGACCGGCAACGGCTACTTCGGAGTTAGCGCTGTCGAGAAATGCCTCGCGTGTCACGTCGCGAACCTCGCCCTCTTTGTAGGTCGCCAGAACACGAAGTTGTTGTTTGGCCCCAATTCGCTGGACGACGGGGTTAACCGGAAAAACCTCGATCTTGGATACTCGCGGGGTGGTAAGGTCGAGCTTAGCACCCTCGCTAATCCACGCGCGCATGATCTCGTAGTACGGCTCACCAGCTTGAATCAAAGCACCACCGACATGTGGAACGGCTCCGGTCGGCTTCATAAGCATCATGCTATCGTCAGGCGAGGCGAGGTTGATATGCCGTGCAGCGTGGTCGTCGGTCAAAGCACGGACATCGAAGATGGGATCGTACCCACGAAGTGAGAGCTTGAAGCCATTCTTTCCCTGGGCAGATCCATGGCAAGTTCCCTGATTACAGCCCAAGCGTGACATCACAGGAGCGACATCGTGTACGAAGTCGACGCGCAAGGGCGTGTTGACCCCCAGCACGGTCACGGGGACTGCGGCGCTCTTGCCCGCCAGACGAAAAGTTAAGGTTCCTCTACCGTCCACCTTAGGGCGCAGCAACCCCGAGCGCGACACCTCCGCCAAATCCGTCGAAAGCTGTGACTCAACCATCCGGGTGACGTCGATGGTCTCTCCTGATGCGAGCTTGCCGGTGACAAGAAGCTGGATGTAGCTAAACCGGTTGTTCAGGCGAATTTCCTTGGGCTGAACCTCGAGGGAAACGACGCTCGCGCCGCTGGGTAGGGCCTCGGTTTCGACGGTTTCGTCCTGCTTGGCGGGAACGGTCGCAACCGCTGCAGTTTGACCCGGCGAGTGGGTCTTTACCGTCACCGGCGCAAATTCCCGTAGCAGCGAGCCAGTTTCCGGGTTGATGAACCGCACGAAACCGTCAGCGCCGGCCGCTGCCAACACCTTCCCATCGGGACGGAAGGCGATCGCGTAAATTCCTCCCTGGGGAACGGTGACGCTGGCGATCTGCTTGACTCCATCCGTGTGATATTTCTCGGATCTGCAGCTTCCGCCGCGGAGCGGGTCGTGACGACTTTCTCCTGGATTGCCTTGATTTTGGGCGGCAGCGTGGTATCGAACTCGTATGCGAAGACTCTGACCTCACCGGTACCGTCCAGGCTGCTGGCCGCCGCAATTCGCTTGCCGTCGTTACTGATGGCAGCGCAGGAAACTCGTCCTGGCAGGGCTGGGAACTTGCGGATCAGGTTGGAGTCGTCGCCAATCACGCGAACCGACTGGCGAAACGCCCGGTAAAGCTTGGGCTCTCCGTCAGAACCGCCGACCAAGAATTCATCGCGCTTGGGATGACGGGCAACAGTCATCAGCCCGCCCTTGAGCGCCCCGGGGGTGATCGACGTGATGTTATCGATGAACCGCTGCGTCGCCACTTCCGTCAACTTGGCAGCCATGTCACGGCCGACCGAAATCAAATGGGATCCGTCGACTGAGAAAATGGTGTCAAGGACCCAGTCGTTATGAGAGCCCATGAACAGAATCTGTTCGCCGGTCCTGGCGTCGATGGCTCGAACGGTGTTGTCGGAGCAGCCAATAGCAACCTTGGTGCCGTCCGGTGACCAGCTTGCTCCGTAAACTGTGTCATAAGTGATTGGCACTGAAAGCGCCAGTTTGCGTTTGGCAATATCCCAGATCTGCACCTCGCCCATTCGTGCAGGGCGTCCGCCGGTGACGGCGAGCTTCTTGCCGTCGGGCGAGAATGACAGAGACTCGATCCGCTCCGACAGCCCCACCAGACGACCGACTGATTCGGATGCATCGGACTTCCAGAGCAGGACTTCGTGAAAACCGGCGATGGCCAGCAGCGATCCGTCGGGTGAGAAGGTCAACGCCGGGATCACGGGGAGACGCGTGTATTCCGGCGGATGATTCATGTCGTAGCGTGTCTTGGCATTTTGAGGCGTGTCGTCGCTCGCTCCTTGAGCAATCCAGCGCACGATCAAATCGAGCTCAGCCGCGGACAGCGGCCGCCTGTCCTGAGGCATTTCGGCCTTGCCGTTGTGTGGCGTGATCATTTCGATCAAGTGACTTTCGCCCGGCTTGGAAGGTACTATCGCCGGTTCGTCGCTTTCACCTCCCCGGATCATACGATCGAAGGAGGTCATCACATAACCACCCCCAGCCTTAGCGGGTTGATGGCAGCCTTGGCAACGAGCTTGAAAGATCGGACGGATTTGCTTGTCGTAGCTGACTTTCGACGCGGAAGTCGTCGTGGTTGCGCCCGATTTGTCTTTTTTCGGGTCATCTGCACCGCAGGTCAGCGTGGGCAAAATCAGGAAAGTCAGCAGAGCCTTGATCCCGCGAGTTTGTTTCCGCTTGATCGTGAACATTTCGATCTGCTCCGTGGTTTTGCGATGTACGAGGCCGTCGGTTGAACAGGGCTCGGAAATACCCTTGCCCGACGTCACGCGTCTCACCTCAAAGGAGGCTTCCATGCCGTGATTAGGCGGGGGTTCTGGTGGGAGATATCTCGACACCGGCGGTTGGAGTGCAGCATTGCATGCCAACCTCTTGGCTGGGGAGAACTAACGCGAGGTCTGGATATTCGGGGAGGCAAAAACCGGCTAACGGCTCTCGTCTTGTTTATAATTCTAACTTAAACGGCCAGGCCGAAGCTAGCGCTGCATTCGTTTAACGACCCGGATTTGTCGGAGGTGGGAACTCACTAGGGATGCGATGATTGCGCTATCTATGGGTCAAGTAATACCGCCGGCTCGTCGTGAAAGCTGCACTGAGCGCGCGATCAAACTCATCCAGTGGTTTGCGAGCCTGCGCTGCTGCGCAGGCTCGCTGAATTGCCTCACGCCTGCACTCCCGCGCCTTCCTGGGACATACCAAATTGTGATGCGCGAAGTTGCTCAGGGTGATTTGGTTGAAAAGCACTCGACCAGGATACCCCGTGAGTCATTCCTTCTTGTCTGCCGACTTGGTCGCCGTCGGTTTGGTCTCCTCGGTCGGCCTCTCCTGATACTTCCCCGACTTCACACTTGCTGACATGTTGTCTCTGAGTTTCGCAATTGGCTCGGATTCAGATCCCTTGTACGGTTTGGCCCCTTCCTCTGGTTCGTCGCTGCAACCGACGAAGGAGAAGGCTAGGACGACTCCCGCGATCCTCAAGCAGAATCGGCACATCGATGTCAACTCCCGAAGGGAAAGAGGAAAGTACTGACTGACTCTGGAGTCTTGGCTGCCGGCGACAAGGAACGATTCTCAAGCGAATGGATTCGACATGTTGTAAAATCACAACTTGTGACAAGCTGGATAATGAGCGGTCAGAAGACTCTATCGTCAGGGCATCCTTCCACTCGCCAAGCTGGGTGACGCCCGGAGAGGCGTGAAACCTCCCCGGGCATCCGGCCTGATCAATAAGCGTCTGAGCTCAGAGCTTCTTGGCCGTTGCGGGTGCCTAACGCCCACCAAGTCTGGTATGTGACCGAATTCTTGATGAAGTGCACCGACCCGTCGGCGAAACAGATATTGACTCCGGCAGGGTGATTGCAACTAGGCGGAATGGCGTCCATGAACGAGCCCCAACCCCCGTAAGTGGTGCCGAGGCCCGTACCGCCCAAACCTCCTGGATTAATGTTGGGATCGTTCAGGGCCGCGCAGCTCGTGCCGTTTGGGGGCATGAAGTGGTTGTACGCGTCCCAGCAGAGGCTTGAGCCGGGGTTGCCGGCGAGCCAGATATTGCCGTTAACCGGCGGAAGGATCCCCACGGACAGATAGTTGCCTCGCAGAGCCTTGCAAGCCTGCATGAAAAGCATAGCGGAGACGCCTCCCTGGGGGCCTTGGTCCCAGATATTGTTCAGGGGCACAAGCCACTCATAGGTACTCACACGAGTCGTTGCGGCCAGAGCGATCGGTCCTGGAGGCCCAGAGCCGAGGAGGGTTTCACTGAACATCGCTGTGTTCGAGGTTCCGTCCGTTATTCCCTCAGTACCGAACGTTGTGCCGCTGTTGCTGTTCCAATAGACCCCGGCGTAAGCCAACGGGGGAGTATCCTTCAACGGTACAAGTACACCGCTCCAGGACATGAAATTGGCTGGCCCACCGAAGTTGGCAACATAGTTCTTGCGGGTACCTGGGCCGATCATCGTGATCTTCTTGTCCTCCGACGGACAAAGTAAGATGGCCACCTGAGTGGATAGCACGGTGGTGTTCTGAGGGTCCCACCCAACGGAAGTCGGTCCAAGCCAACCTGAACTGACGTACCAGTTCAATTGGTTGAACAGCGGCATCTGGTCGAGTTGGCCGAGCAACGATGCCGTCCAGTCCAGCGGCCAAGGATCGTAGTAGATCCCCCTGGTACCGAACGTGCTTCCCCAAACGTTGAAGCTGCCGTTCTGCACCAAGGGAGGAAACGTCCCTTGTTGAGACATGTAGCTGTGAGCAGCAAGGCCCAGTTGTTTCAGGTTGTTGGTGCATTGGGCCCGTCGCGCCGCCTCGCGCGCCGACTGCACCGCAGGCAACAGCAAGGCGATGAGAATGGCGATGATGGCGATGACCACTAACAATTCAACCAGTGTAAAGCCTCGGCGAGTTCCCATGCGATTCCCCCTTTTAGGGCTTGAAATCGATGGCTCGGCATCGATTCGCCCCGGTGTCTTTTTCCGGGAACTCGGACGACTGAGCTTGCCGCGCTCTTCGACCCGAGTTCCTGTAGAACTGGCCCGCTCTCCAACGATAGCCAGGAAAAGAGCGGACCGCGACTCGTCTCTACTCTTCTATCCTATTGAATCACGCCCAAACCGCAAGGAGATACCAGACATTCGTCGAAGGGATCACCAAGCCGGTCGCGCACAATCATGCGTGCACAAGAACTTGCTGACGGTGACGCGTTCGTCATAGTCGTTTGTCGATTGGGTCGCGCAGGGTCGGTCTGACGGCAGGGGAACCACCTGAACTCGTCTCTCTGCCGATCGTCGCAGTTGAATCAAACGGGGCGGTGATCGGGTTCCCCTGTTCGTCGACACCGATCAATAGTGCGGCAGATTGCTCGGCCTGTTCGAGGAGGCGATAACAAAGTGTCAGCATCCGGACACCTTCCTCATATTTGTTAAGTGCGCTCGTCAGATCGAGCTCACCGCGCTCCAGATTCACGACGATCCGTTCGATCTGAGTCAGGGCGTTCTCGAAGTTAAGTTCAGGTTCATCAGGCATGGTCTGATCTCGAATATGGGCTGCTTGGGCGGTCAGAGGACACGGCTCGAGAGGAGTCCCGATGCGAGTCGCGTGTGGATAAGATCGCCGGTTTTGACCTCGCGGGTATCGCGAAGCAAGGTTTTACCGTCGGCTTGGAAAGTCATGCTGTAGCCTCGACCAAGTACGCCAAGGGGGCTGAGAGCCTCAAGATTGACGGCGAGCTGTACGAGATACTGCCGCCGAGCTAACAGGTCTTGTTTGAACGCTTGGCCTATGCGCTGGGCCAGTTGATCGATCCGAGTACGGGCGGCACGGAGCTCTGTCAGGCTGGCAACGCGAAGCCGTTCACCAAGCCTGTCCAGATGCAAAAGAATCTCGCGTGCATCAGGGACACAGAATTCGCCGGCTTCGCTGGGAGTCAATGCACGTTTGTCAGCGACGAGATCCGCAAGGGTTACATCGATCTCATGGCCCACGGCCGAGACCACCGGCAGCCGTGAGGCAGCAATCGCGCGGACGACGATTTCCTCGTTGAACGTCCAGAGATCTTCCTGGCTGCCGCCACCACGGGCGACGACAATGACGTCAGCGCCGTCAATCTGGTTTGCCAGCTCAAGCGCGGCCACAACCTCACGGTCGGCGCCAACACCCTGGACCCGGGCCGAGGCGATCAAGATTCGAGCACAGCGCCATCGGCGATTGATGACCTGAATCAAATCGCGGACAGCAGCGCCGGTCGGGCTGGTCACAATCACGATGCATCGGGGATAGCGCGGCAACGAACGCTTCCGTGAAGGCTCGAACAGGCCCTCCTGAAGTAGTCGCTGATACCGCTGCCGGAATATCAGCTCGAGGGTCCCAATTCCTTCGGGCTCGATCTGGCGGACCACAATCTGGTATTCGCCCCGCGGTGGGTAAACCGTGATACGGCCCAGAGATCGCACGGACAGCCCATCGGTTAGCTCGAAAGCGACCCTGCGAGCGTCGTTTTTCCACAACACCGCGCGGATTGACGCCGAATCGTCCCTGAGAGTGAAGTACACATGACCCGATCGGGGTCTCGTGACGTTGGACACCTCGCCGTGCAGGGCTGCCTCGAAGAAATCGGTTTCGAGCCTGTGTTTGATTCGCTCGGTCAGTTCGGAAACCGATTCGAAGAACAAAGCAAGCGGCTCGCTGTCGTCCTGGGTGCCATTGAAGCCGGGGATGCTTGGCATGGGCGAAGTTGAATCAATAAAGGAGTGATCTCAGGCCAGCAGATCGGGCGCGGTGCGTTGTTTCGGTATCGGGATCTTCCCGCAATCTCGCAGCCTTGGCAAGATAGAACGATCGCAGATCGCTGTGATCGATCGTGTGTCGTCACGTCTGTCTTCCTCTCTCAAGAATGGTCTCGGAGCACCTGGAATGCCAGCCGATCTCAACGCTCGATTGTGGGCAAGCCGTGGGGAGAACTGGTGGAAGCGACGTTCGGTGCGCATGTCCACGCTTGTGGTATTGGTTTTGATCGTGTTCCTCGTATGCGCTCTCGTGCCGGGCTGGATCATGGCCGGCGTCGGCGGCAATACGCGGTCGTTGCGTCGTCAGGTGGCGACGACGTTCATGAACGTGGTGTTGACCGCGTACATTGCGACGTTGATCGTAGCGGTCGCCGGTATGGCAGTGCTTTCCTACTGGTGCATCCGGTCGCGCAAACGGGGATCATCCGATGCGAAAAGCCGCCGCTTGCAATTGCGATTGGTTTTACTGTGCACGTCGACCTTGCTGAGCCTGATGTTTCTCGAGACAGGGGCTGCTTTCTGGCGGCGTTGGCTGCATCGGAGTCCCGATTTGCCGTCTGTTAAAATGCCGGCGAAGCCGGCCGCTCTGTCCCCTCCCATCGCGCAGCACTTTGGCCGTGAGTCCGAACCGCCGAGCGAGGCTCCAGTACACATCGCGGAAAAAGTTGCCGATCCAGGAGCTCTGCGGATCCTGGTCATCGGCGAGTCGAGCGGCCGGGGCGAGCCTTACCATCCTTGGCTGTCCGTGGGCGACATCGTCGCCTGGCGGCTCAAGAACGTCTTTCCCGGCCGTTCGATCAGCGTCGACATGTGGGCAAGGGGCGGTGCGATCCTCGAGGAGATGCACAAGAAGCTGGCCGGTCTGACCTATCGCCCCGATGCCTTGATCGTGTACCTCGGTCACAACGAATTCCAGGGTCGATTCGCCTGGGGGCGTGATGTCAGTTACTATCATGAACCGGACCAAGCGGGGTTCTTCAAGGTCCCTCAGGTCTCCAGCGCAGCCTCCGTTCTCAGATATTCGCCCCTGTGCAGCTTGATTATTGAGAGCCTGGAGAAGAAACAGATCGAGGTGGTACCACCACACGTCGTCACGCGCACGCTGGTGGACGTGCCTGCGTACACGGCGGAGGAATTCGCGGCGATCCTCGCCGATTTTCAGCGCCGGTGGAACGCAATCGCTTCGTACTGCGAATCCATCGGCACCCTTCCAATCTTTGTCGTCCCCCCCTCGAACGACGGGGGATACGACCCCAGCCGGTCGGTCATGGCGGCAGAGACGCCTCGAAACGAGCGAATTTCTTTTGCCAGGGCCGTCGCCCAAGCTAGAGCCCTGGAAGACAAAGATCCCTCCCAAGCGATTCGGATCGACCGTGAATTGATCGAGCGACATCCTGAATTTGCCGAGACGCATTACCGCTTGGCGCGGCTGCTCGAACGGACCGGCCAATGGGGCGAAGCGAGGGAGCATTACCTGAAAGCCCGTGAGTGCGATGCCATGCCCATGCGCTGTCCCGAGCCGCTTCGCCAAGCGATCCGTGATGTTGCAGCCCGGCACCCGGCTGTCCTCTTGGTCGATGGTCCCAAAGTCCTCGAGGCGAAAAGCCTTCACGGAATCCTTGATGACCACTTCTTTCACGACGCGCAGCACCCCAATCTCTCCGGCTATGCAGCGCTCGCCGAAGACCTCCTCAAGCAACTGAGTACGCACCGCGCTTTCGGATGGCCCGCGGGTCGTCCGGTGCCGGTCGTTGATTTCGAGATCTGCCGCCGACATTACAAAATCGGCCCCGAGCGGCTGACGGAGATTTGCAGACGCGAAGCCTGGTTCTTCGGAGCCACGGCATACATGCGCTACGACCCCGTGTTCCGAAACGGGCGGGCGGCTGCTTATCTTCGCGCCGCTGCAGCGATGCGCGACGGCCGGAATCCCGCCAGTGCCGGAATTCCGAGCTGGACGATACAGGCTGGCCCCTCATCGTCCCATCGCGTCCCGCGGAATCAGGACCGGTACTCATTTTTGAAGTTGCCATGAACCCAGATCTTGCGGCTACACGCGTTAATTCGTGCTGCGAACCACATGCTGCCGTCGGGTATCTGCGCGTCGTATGTGATGGTGTGGTGGCGGCGTGGGAGGCGACTGGTAACAAGGCCAGCCCAGGTGTGCGACGGCGTCAGCAGGGCTCGTCGCAATTCGGGCCTCGAGCTGCTTGAGGTAGTCGGCAACCGCGTTATCTTCTTCCCCAGGCCGCAAGTGGCCGATTGCTTCGATCTCAAGCGCGAATCGACCACCGGGCAGGTGAGTGCAGAACACGAGGAAGACCGGTGCACCCGTGAGAACTGCCAATTCGGTCCAAATCGCCAGAAACCGCTGAGTTCGGCCGAGCAGCAACCCGGCGCACGTATTGGGGCCGACCCAGGGGATATCTCCATTCAAATAGATGGCCAATCCGTCGCGGAGGGCGGCCCGAGCGCGAAAAATACGTTCGATGGCAACTGTTGGCGACAGATCGCGGCGTAAGAATAGCTCCGCCTGTGGGTGTACATCGCCTTGGTCAAAGCGGCGATTGAGCTCGCGCGAGACGTGCCGCGGGCGCTGCACGAGCAATCGTAGCGGAACGCCTTGGCGAAAGAGCCAATGTACTCCCGCAATGTGAGCTCCCAGGTGGCTGCCCACCAAGATCGCACCATGGCCGTCGGCCAGGGTGGCGTCAAGGCGGTCGAAGCCGCGGACATCGAATCGTCTCAGCACAGCTTCGTCGGACACGCAATCGATCGGGTAATCACGCGCCAGGAATCGGGCTGTATTCGCCGTCAGTGCCGACCAAGTTGTCTTCTTGGGCCAATCCACATCCAGTACTGCACTCGCGCGAGCAAGCGCAGCGCGAAGCCGCCGTTTCAGCCGAGGTCGCAATACCATCGCAAGTTGGCCCAGCAGTCCCAGGATCACGTCGCCACGTGTTGCTCCCAATCCGCGCAGTGCTGGCAGAAGAAGTTCGTAGAAGGCGAATTTCCAGCTCAGTATACGGCGCAGCCTCCGTGTACTCAGCGAGAAGCGTCTTCTCCCATTCGTGCTTCGTTTCCTCACGTGCTTGGTCCTTGTTGGGCGGCCAAGGATTTCAAACGCTGATAATCCAACTTATCGGTGGAGGTTGCCGGCAAACTATCCACGAAGGTGATTGTGTCGGGGATCATGTAGTGTGGGAGAAAGTGCGTGCAATGCCGTTTCATGGCGATAACCGATTTCTTGAGATTTGGCTTGAGCGCGATGAACGCGGTGATCAACACCTGTTCGTCGTTCGCCCGGGCCACGACACCTGCGCGATCGACTCCACAGTGAAGATAGAGAGCCGATTCAATCTCACCCAGCTCGATCCGATAACCTCGCTTCTTGACCATCCGGTCGCGTCGGCCGTGGAACTCGAAACAGCCGGTACCGTCATCGCAAACAAGATCTCCGGTGCGATACCACAGAGTGCCACTGTCAGTGAGAAATGCGGCGTCAGTCAAGTTGGGCTCATCGAAGTAACCGCGCATCACGCCTGGACCGGCGATGATTAACTCCCCGAGCAGGCCAGGTGGGACGTCAAGGCCCCGTTCGTCGACGATTCGAGCCCGCAGAGGTGGACAAACGTGGCCAATTGGGTACGGGGCAGTCCGATCGGAAGCGATCGCCATGGGGATCGGAAAGGCGGTGCAAACGTTGGTCTCGGTCGGCCCGTAGAGATTCCACATCGTTGTGCGCGGCCAGTAGGTCCGCAGCCTTCGTAGCGTGGCGACGGGGAAGACTTCGCCTGCGAAGAGCACCAGACGAGGTGCGGTGAAACCGGTACGAGCCAGTCTGCCGTGCTCAGTCAGGAGTGCAAGAATCGTCGGTGCTGAGTACCAGACGCTGATCCGCCTCGTGGCCAGGAAATCGCCAAGGCGGGCTGGGTCCTTGGCGAGGCTCTCACCAATAAGTACCAAGGTCGAGGCATTGCGACAGGCCGCGAAGAGGTCGAACACGGAAAGGTCAAAATGGAAAGGTGCATGCGAGGCAAAGCGCTCGTCGTTGCCCCAGGGGCCAAAGGACCGGTGGCACCAATCCAGGAATGTGAAGGCGTTTCGATGCGAGAGCATCACCCCTTTGGGTTTCCCGGTGGAACCCGAGGTAAACAGGATATACGCAAGGTCGTCCTCGGCACGGTCAGGCCATAACGGCGCGGCGCAAGGTCAGCCAGCACGTCGAACCAGGACACATCGCCAAGTGACACTTGATCGAGAGACCCGGTGTCAACCGAGTGCTGTGGCAAGGAGTCCGCGGAACGCGTGCCCTGAGTCTCGACCAAGATCAAGCGGGGCATAGGGCTACTGGCAGTCCACGCCGCTCGAAGAACAGGCGCCAGCTCAGCCGCTACCACCGCTGCTTTTACGCCGCTGGATTCAAGGATGCTCGCGGCGCGAATGGGCGGCCCGGTAGGATCGACAGGCACATACGAAGCGCCGGTGCGAAGAATGCCGTGGATCGAGGTTACAGCCTCGATACTCTTCGGCAACCACAGCCCGACTCGGTCGCCGCGATCGACGCCCCAACGTGCCAACCGGGTTGCGAGTCGATCTGCGTCTCGCTCGAGGCGCAGCGTAGGTAAGCTGGCGGCCGTCCTCATCCTCCACGGCTGGATGATCAGGCCGCCGCGCGACCGCTTCTCCGAGCAACTCACTCAGGTGGCGTATTTCCATGGGCGTCGAGCCTGTCCTACTTTGGCGTGAAAGTCAGTTACCTTGGTCACAAACCACAAACTTGCGGGGTTGGAGAGCATCTATGGGTCGAGACAAGCTCTTGAGTTGGCCGCCAAGTTGTTCGCCGATACGGGTCGGCTCTAGCCGCCACGCGGCCGGAGCCGTCCTTGGCTTTCTCGATCCTTCCGTGCGTGTGAACAGCAGGTGACAAAGTTCTTGGTCCTTGATCATGGCACGGGCAAGAGCGAGGAATAGACGACGATGGCCCAAGGCATTGGGATGGTCATCCCAGGCGGCAATCTCGAGCTTCGCCGGGTCCACTTGATCGAAGGTATCCGAAAGGTCGAAGACCGTCAGGCCGTGATGAGCCGCGATGGCCTTCAGCCGTGCTACTGGCTCAGCGCGGGTCAAGGGAGCATCTGCCCTCCCGACCCTGGGAATGACCACCATCACGAGTGGTATTTTCGCGATGCGACATTCCGCAGCGATCGCGCCGAGAGTTGTGTCGTAAAGCTTCCAATAAAAGGGCCTTAACTTGCTCTTGAGCCGGTCCTTGTTAGGCATCCGTCCTTCGGAGTCGACTCGCACGTCATCGTGATCAACCGCCGCAAGCGCGGTCGCCTCGTGGAGAAACCCGTACTTCAAATCGACGTTCTTACGAAGCATGTCGCAGAGGTGGATCTCCATCAGCCGGACATCAAGCGTGGTCGCCGAATAGATCACCAAGTCGGGGTGAAACGCCAACACCTTGCGTCTCAGCGTCTCGAGCCGTTGCATGGGACTGTAGGCAGCGACAGCGAAGTTCAGAACTTCATATCTCCTCGGGGGTGAAAAGCCCTGACGGACTGCGCGGCAGTCCAACCACTCCTGCAGTTTATTGATGTACGTATCCTGGTATCTCACACCCCAGCCCATATCCATCGACGAGCCCAGCACGGCGATCCGGATCGTTTCATGAGGTTTTTCAATCGTGACTGGATCATCGTGCATGCCGAAAGAATTGGTAAGGAACGGTTGGCCGAATAGATTTCGCTGGACGAGTGGTTGAAGCTCAAACTGGAGGAAGTCTCCCTCGAGGTAGCGAACGACATCGGCTTCCTGAAACCGAACCCACCCGCTCGGCTTGCCGATCAGCCGTAATGAAGGCTCCCCGTTTTGCAGTTCGGACGGTTCACCTCCGCCGATCAAACCTTCGTAATAGCCCGTGGCAGAGCCCTCGCATTCAGCTCGATTGAGCTCGGGGGAGCGCACGCTGTCGACGATGCCTCGAACCTTGTCCCAGTCACCGGGCCAGGGTAAGAGGCCAACCAGCAGGAGCGCAAGCGATTGCAGGATTCCAATCCGGGCTGTCGACACGGTGGCCATTTCCGTCATCGTCATCAGTTGTGACCTCCTCGCGCCGACCGAAGCCAAGGGTTCGAGCTCGAGGTGCAGCAAACGAGCGCCGCAATCCCGGCCTGCAACCGGATCGAGACTTTCGGCCTGCACAGCACTCATGCCTAAGATGAGTGTCATCTCGGGGAACCCACTCAGGGCACTATCGAGCTGCTGAGCCAACCGACTGTGGCCGGCTGCATTGGGATGGAAGTCGTCGGAGTCGACGGCCAGGGTAGCCGGGTCGACACCCGCATATGCATCGGTCAGATCAATAACGCGTGAGAACCCTGCGGCCCGAGCAGTCTGCAGCAAGCTGCGCTGATTCTCGGCATCGCTCTTCCTTCCCACGCGCGGATCAGCACCCAGAATATGGGAATACCTCGCTCTCGACAGTCAGCGGCCATCGCCTGGTAGACCCCTGCGAGAATCTCTTGATGGATCGGCCTGAGTGCTCGCTTGTAATCATCGGGGTTTTCGTGCGGTTTGACCCCCGCATGGACAAGTGCCCGCCGGTAAATGGGGCAGTTCCACCCGAGGCCCCGAGCCAGCAGATAGCGCAAGCGTCGCTCGTCCCAACCGACATCCGCTGCTGTTCCCTCGTAGATCACGAGATCAGGGTCCATGGACCAGCCGATTTGACTGAAGTGGTACCAGCGCTGGCCCGGCGAATGCCCGGGGACGGCGCAGTTGATGATCTCGACCTTCAGACCGCTGATCCTTCGTGCCCGGCTGTCCCAAAGCTCTTCCAGTATGGATTCGAATCGTTCTTCGGCGTTGACGCCCCAACCGGCGCCGATCGAGTCACCCACGAAAGCGATGCGAAACGTCCCGGGTGGCTTGGGAACAGAGTAATCCCGGTCGCGCATACCCTGTGAGTTGGTGCGCCAATCGAGCCCCCAGCGCTTAACGGCATCATTTCTCCGTAGAATGACTTCGCGCAAGTCGGCGACGCGCACGACCAAGGGGGCATCATCAACGGGGATCGACCACATGCCGCCCGCGCGCCTCCGGATTCGCAAGCACGGTACATCGGCCAGATCGTCAAGATGCCGCTCGCAGTCGAGCAATTGTTCGTAGTATCCGCGGTCGATCCGTTCGATGTCGGCACGGTTAAACAGATTGCTGGTCAAGCTCTCGCGCAGCCGAGACAGAGTCTTGCCGGAAAGCTGATCCGGCATCAGGCCGCACGCCAGGATCACAATCGTCACGAGCATCTGTTTGCTCAGTATCACTTCACGATGCATAGATCCCTCGATGGAGCATGTCGAGCCAGGCGGACAAACTGGGGCTGGACCACAAGGACCAGAGCAGGGTGACGGTGGTGAACGTGCCCGCGATCTTGAAGGCCCGCAGAGCAAATTCGCGCGGAGCCGCCGGGGCCGAGCTGCGGCAATGGCCACGTACTCGGCTGCGGCGTGCATCAAGCTGCACGTTGACCATGACCAGAGCTCCCAGGATGGCCCAGAACAGGGCATCCGGAATCGTGAAACCCCAACTTCCCCGCAGCCAGAAGGACTGGTACGCGTGGAGGAACCACGTGGCCACGAATACGATCAGGGTTGCCAGCCCAAGCGCCGCCGGCTGGGGCCACCGCTTGAGTCGGAATACGACCGGATTGAAGAAGATCCGGACCATAAAGTCCTTCCAATATATATTGATTCGGCGCCAGTAATCGGTGAAGCCTGTTGCCAGCAAGTAACGATGGTGGGTCGCGGGGAGCTGGAAGCCGAACAGGTGGAGCATCCCACAGGCGATGTGGAACTGGCCGGAAACCTGAAGGTAGAGGAGGTAATTGCAGACGAGATAGCCGAGCAAGCTCGCCAGGCCATGGACTTTGGAGGCCGATATCAACAGTTCATGGTGGTACACGAGTCGATAGCAAAGGAGATGAATCGTTCCGCGGAACATCATCTGGAGACCGCGACGCTGGACGGCATGAACGTCGTCGGCGAAGTAGCCTCGCTGCATGGTCCGGTAGTCGACCACGGGAAAGAGCATGAAGCAGAAATTGGGCAGCAGGAAGAAGTAGCTGAGGGTATCGACAAGCGTTTCGGGTTGCTTGCTATGCTTCAATTCGTAGAGGTAAACGATGATGCGGAACATGAACATCGATGCAATGATCGGCCAGACGCCATCGGGGACGATGTCATGCGCCAGTCCTGCCCGGGCGAATGCCAGGGCAGTTGCCAGAGAGGCCAGGATCGCAACCCGGCTGATCCAGCGAATCGGCAGCAAACAAATCCCGATCATGACCATGGCGCAGGTAAGCACCAGAGCCGCCACCGGGATCCCATAGACCCAGAACAAACCGGCGATCGAGACACCGACGAACAGAGGCTTTTTCCAGCGAAATGGGACCAGGTAGTGGCAGGGCAGCGCCAGAAATGCCAAGGTAGTCAACATCTGAAACGTGCGGCCCTGGTAAGCACGTTCCTCGATTCGGTAGACTTTGAAGACCAAGAGAAGCAGACCCAGGAAAATGAAGTTGCGCAAGAAGGGTCGGAGGCTACGGCGACATGTTTGGGGCTCGCCCGAGTAGAGCCCTCCCCACGACGGCTGCTCGAGATCCTGGTCCTTGAGCGCCGGCGGCAAATACTGCTGGTGCAGCGTTCGCCTGGGTCTGGAGGCGACGGAACTTCGTGTTTCTCGCCACATGAGTTCGCCCCTTCTCGGCCCACCAGGTCCGCAGGCGCCGCGTCATTTAAAACGGTCGAACCAATCCCGCCGGCCGGACCGCCCGAAAAGGACAGCGTCGGGTGCACCGTACTCCATGGTCCGATGGCCTATGCCGGCCGGCACAGCCGGCCCTTTCCGATCGATCTCAACTCACGGCAACTCGCAGGTTAAAGCGGGACGAGTAGTACGGATGGCGGGAGGCCGGAAGTGATGTGTTTGAATCGGCGCGAGATCAGAGCGAAGTTGCGGGGCCCGGTTCCTCCCTGAACCGGTCGGTTCCCCGCTGCGGCCGCACCATCCGTGTTACGCTTACAATCAGGGTCAATGTCGCCGAAGTTGTTACCTGTGTGACTTGTCGATACAAGAGGCAACACCCCAGTAGGGTGCAACTGAGAGCCAGACAGGGGCACGATTTCCTTAATTCCCAGGGCGAGCGCCCACCAATCGAGGCCCTACAATTTCAGTCTCCAGACCGATGTCCCCCGCGATATAACCGATCTCCCCCAAAGCTGTCAACCCGACTGGCGAGTTCGTTTTCTTGGCGGATTTGGCGAAGAGGAAGAAGAGACTTGATCTTGAGGCGATTCTCATTCTTTTTGCAAAGTGAAGTTAAACATCCGCTCCGGTCGATGGATTGAGATACGGCTCGGCGTGCGCGATCTGGACCGCGCAGCCAGTCAGCTTGGCGATTGGCAGCGTGTTGGAGAGAATCAAGATGATCATGCGACTGGGCCGAATCATGGGCGGCAGCAACATTCACGGTCTGGGCTGCATTCTCACACTACTGTGCGGATCGATCACGGGGGCGGAGGCCAGCGGCCAGGAACCATCACCGGCAATCACCCTCGACCAGTTGCTCGGAATGAACGCTGCGCAACTGGAGAGCGTTTACCGGCAGGGCATCGCAACGGCAATTCCCGAGGGGCGAATTCGGGGGACAGCTCTCCTGGCACCTGGCACCAGACGCGCACGGGTGTTGTCGCGCGGCGCGCGGCTCTTCTGGCAAGGAAAAGTGATTGAGCACGGGCAAAATACGGCTGTCAACCGGTTTTTTGGTTTTCGGGTGATCCGGGGTCAAATCTATCAGGGGCCGAGCTGGCTCGACAACCAGCCGGCGCTCGTGCTTGACTACAGCCACACATCGCGAATCTATGCTGATAATCGCGACGAGATCCGTCAGGTTGCCCCTGGGCTGTACCTGGGTCTGATGTACAATCGGTCACAGGATCCGCCGGAGCTCCAGATGTATTTCGTGCTCGATGCGCGGCCCTGAACCCCAGCAGCAGCCATTGCTCAAGGCGCTGGTTTCGGTTAGCTTGCCGCCTCATTCTCAGCGGGCTGTTGTGTCACGCATTCTTGCGTCAGTCGGCTTGGGCTCTTCCGGTTGCACCGCTAGACAAGGAGGTCAGGCATGACCACGGAAGCGGTCGCATTGAGCGGCTCGCGCCCAGGGTCACGTATGTGGCCGGAGGTCCTCTTGTGCGTGCTGGCCGGCGTGGTGTTCCTGGGCTGCCTCGGCTGCGTCGACCTGTGGGGCAAGCGGGAACAGCGGGCATCGGCCGAGGCGATCGACACGATCGAGCATAACCACTGGTTGGTGGCCCAGATCCAGGGGCGTCCTCGTCTGGAGAAACCGCCTCTACTGCGATGGTCAATCGCCACGCTACTCTTATTTATGGACCGCCGCGATGAGTTCACGGTCCGGCTTCCCGGTGCTCTTGCAGCGCTCGCGACCGTTGCCCTGATCTATGCCCTGGGTCGACAAATGGCGGGCCGGGAGGTAGGGCTGGCCTCGGCCCTGGTTCTCTGTTCGCTCGGTTTTTTCGTCGGCGAGATGCGCCAGGCCAGCAACGACGGTCCACTCGTGTTGTTCACCACCCTGGCTCTCTTTGCCACCTGGCGCCGATTTGATGTCAACGATGACGTCTTCTCCACACGTGCCGGACTGCGAGCGAGCCCCGCTCGTCGCTGGTCAAGCGGCCGAGCCTGGGCTTGGTTGTTCCATTGCGCACTAGGGTTGGGTTTCTTGACCAAGGGACCTGTCATCCTGTTGCTGGTGGCCGTGACAGTGGTCCCTTATCTTGTCTTCTCCAACCGACTGGCCTGGGGCCTGCGTCGACTGGCCGACCCGCTGGGTCTCTCCGTCTTCGCCCTGCTGGCCTTTTGCTGGCCGATTGCCGTCTTACTGGTCGATCCATCCGCTTCACGGGTGTGGCTCCTGGAGATGTCGGAGAAAACCGGTGTGTCACAGATCTTGGAGCATCGCCGACATCCGCTCCTGATTGCTCAATGGCCCGGTATGGTCCTTCCCTGGACGATCATTGCTCTGGTTGCGGTGATCATTCCATTCTATTTGTCGAAAACGAATTCAAGCTGGGATCAGCCTGGCAATGATCGAACTCAGTTGCCTCGATCGTCGTTTCTTTGGTTTGCGTGGTGGTGGGGTCTGGGGAATATGGTTGTCCTTTGCTCGTGGGCCGTCGCCAAGCCCAATTATTACCTCCCGTGTCTGCCTGGTATGAGCCTGCTGATTGGCGCGACATGGATACACCTGGCACGCACAGGCCGAAGTCGCGGCGGCGAGGCGCTCGTAGCCCGGATTATCTTGCAGATTCAATGGGTTTCGTTATTCGTCGTCGCGGCGGGGGCACCGTTCGTCGTCTTGCGATGGCTCCCAGATGGGCTGTGGCTGTGGTCTCTGATCGTCGGGCTGTCACTGGCGGCTGCAGTCGTCTTCAGCGTTCACGCGTGGAGACGAGGGGCTGATGCCTTGGCCCTCGCGCCCGTCGACGGCGGCCTGCGTGCTCGGTGTCTTGGTCGCTTACGGGATCATCGCCCCTGCCGAGAACCTACAGCGCAGCCATCGCCATCTTGCACAGCGACTTGAGCACCTCGTTACCGGCCGATGTCCACACTCTGATGTTCTTCAACGAGATCGACGAAGGGCTCTGGTTCTATACACATCGGTATGAGCTGGCTCCCGTGCCCGGTAGCCATCCCCAGTACAACACGGCTTACGACCTGGCCGCACAGCTATCTCACCGAACGGCTCCCGTTCGAGACAATTTCTGACGTCGAAGCCAAGCGGCTGACTCACGACAAGCAGGCATTGATCGACTGGCTCGATCGCGCCGGCCGGGCACACGCAGTACCTGCTGATCCGCAGCGACCTTTACGATCGATTTGCCGGTGATTGGGCGACCGCGTGCTGCCGATGCTTCGCGAGACCGGGCATGAAAGCGCAACGAGCTTACGCTTGCTCGAGGTCAACGAGCCATCATCACCCGAGCGTCACGGCTGCGACAACGGCTCCGACACAAGACGCTCAGCTCCGATTTTTTTGTTCCTCGGTCGGAGATGTCGAGCGCGCACCAGTCTTAGCGATCAGCGAAGCGGCAGGGTAAGAGAAAAGTCGGTTACGCCAATTGTGCCGGCATCTCTTCTTGTGCAAATTCCCTGTTTTACCCGACCGCGACGACCGTCAGGTTTATCGCCCTAACGTGTTGATACAAAACACGAAGCGGATTCAAGGGCGGGGCACGATGATGACGATATATCCGACTGGCTCGCCAAGGTCATGCCAAGGCGAGGACACGGGAGTGCCGAACTGGTGGCGTCGTTCGGCAGAGAGAAGCCCGCAAGGCTTCAGGTCCCGGGAAGACCGAGCTGACGGACCGATGCCATGGACGACCGATACGAAACAGGGTCGAGCGAGACGGCCGGCCGGAATCGCTACCCTCGATCAATGTTAGCCAAGGAGAGTTTTCTCCCATGTTGAAGCCCTTGACGTTGAGCCTCAGCCTCGCCGTCGCTCTCGGTTTTTGCAGCGTGAGCAAGGCAGGCGGGGTTGATGAGAATTGCACAACCTGTGGACTGGCGTCGCCTCAGGGCGGTCCGTATGCCAGTGGCCAGGGCTGCGAATCGCCCTGTGCCCCCAAGAAGCACTGCTTCAATTTCCACTTGCCGAAGTTTAACTGCCACCTTCCGAAGCTGACCCACACGTGCAGCTATGAGTGGGTTCTGAAGAAGAAGCACAACTGGTGCTTCACCAAGGGCGGCAATGCCAACGCCTGCGCAGCGGCCGCTGCTCCCGTGTATGCGACCAGCCAGGGCGGAGCTGCTCCGTCAGGCCAGGTCTACGGTGCTGGCCAGCACGCGTTCCAGCCGTACAAGCCGGCGACTTCGATCGCGTCGGTTCCCGCCGAGATGACCCCGGCGGTTGTCGGTGGTGAAGAAGCTCCGCCAGCCCCGGAAGTCAGAGAGACGTCGGCAATCGGCTCTTCCAACGGCGGGTTGCTCCTCCCGGCCCCTTCGGGCGGCAACTGAGCAGCGCCTTGCTTGGTGTGAGTTGACTTGAACCCCAGCCGGCTCCCCAGGATGTTGGCACCAATCTGGTCCAAAGCGATTTGGACCGGACTGGACCGGCAACCTGGGGAGCCGTCTGCGTCATACGCGAATCATGTCGGCCCGCGCATCGCCTTAGACGGCGTGCGCGGGCCGTTCTTTTTTGTGCACGGGGTGTCGCCATTCTCGCCCGACAACATGGTTGCCCGCCGACGGTACCCGGAGAACCTTACCGTGCCGTGTGCCGCGATTGACAAAATTGGCCGATTGTGGATAACTCACCGCCCGCGGCCCGGTACGCTGCGATCTGAGGTCGAAGGTATCCGTCGGGTTGTCTGGAGGAGGGTGGATGCTTTTCATCGATCGCCTGACTTCGACGACGGCCAGAGCGCGGCTACGATCCCAGGCGGACCACCTTCGGCAACGGGTGATGACCTCGCGACCGATGGTCCGGTGGAGCCTCGCCCTCACTCTGTTTCTGGCCGTGGCAGCGCTTTTCTACTGGGCGCAACGTCGCTGACGACCTTTGGGGTACGCTACCTCGCCTCGGAGCGCAAGTTTTCCTCAGACGATCTGCTCAAGGTCTGCCGCGACCTTGATAAGCACCTGATTCCCTACCGGGTCGACAAAGAACGGCGGGTGGAAGTCTCGGCCGATCAGTTCGACGAGGCGGCTGCCCTCGTCTCGAAGCTTGACCTGGGACAACATCCCATCGACGAGATCCGGGGTGAATCCGGCAGTTGGAGCTTCTGGGAATCGACGGGAGAGCGTGAGCATAGAGAACTGCTTCTTCGCGAGAAGATGATCGAGCGGCTGATCGGCGAACAAGAGGGGGTCAAGTGGTCTGTGGTATCGATCAACAGCGCCCGCGGGTCGTTGGTGACGCGACCGAGCTCGAAGCCCTCGGCGTTCGTTTATATCGAAACCGAGGGAGGGCGTTCGCTTCCGTCGCGAACCGTACAGACAATTCCCGTAATCCTGGCTGGCTACGTGCCTGATCTGGCTCCCGGCTCGATCACGGTGATGGATCGCCGCGGCAAGAAGTATCTTGAGCCCGGGAACCCCGCACTCGGCGACAACTCGCGCAATCGCGTCCGCGAGGAGGAGATCAGCGAAGAGATCCTGGAGAAGCTCGACTGGATCAAGGGAGTCCGGGTTGCCGTGCAGGTGGTTCCCGTAGGTGGGGCCGCCTCGCCGATCGAAGCCGTTCAGGCCCGGGCTGTCTCCAAGCGGCCAGGCACGGCCGATTTGACAGCACCAGGCGACCGCGGCCATGGGGTAACTCTCGACCGTGGCGACAAGGTTTTGGCGACGATCAAGGTCAACGAGCCGCTCGGCCGTCTGGAGCCTGATCGCGAATCGGTCTCGCATCCGCTACCAGCCAGACCAGCTTCACTCGGTTCGCAAGCCATCGCCGCGAATACTCCGCACGCCGGGCACGCCGGCGAATCGTCGCTTGAGCGCGGCCGAGTCTTGATCTACGTGCCGCGCAGCTTCTATTACGGCGTCGATCTCAAAACCGACGAGCGCGAGCCCTCCCGCGACGATCTTCGGTTGGTAGCAGAACGAACCGAAAAGCAGATCCGAACCGCCGTTGCGCTGGTCATTCCGGATGCTGAGTCATGGAAAGTGGACGTCGACATGATCTGGGACGAGGTTTCGCTGAACCGACCGCTGGCGCTACCGGCTTCCGCTCAACCGCGGCACCGCCTGCTGGAATGGGGAATTGCCGGATCCATCGGAGTGGCCGCAGCGGTATTGATTCTCGCGGCCGTCGGGTCATGGATCCACGTGGCCCGGCGCCCGGCCCGGTTGCCCGAGCCGACAGTTGAGACGCGGCGGTATCACGTCGATTCCGCGTCGGATCCAGGGCCCTCAGAGCGGGTCCGCGAGCTGATTCACCGCAATCCTGAAGCAGCCGCCAGCGTCCTGGAGCGCTGGATGGGTCAAGGAGGGCGCGCTTCATGACAACAATCCGTCAGGATGGCTATTCGCCACGATCGTATGGTTTGCTTCCCTCCGGTCGCGAAGTGCTTGATGAAGAAAACGTCGCCGAAACGCCGTCCCAGACAATCACCGGCCGGGAGAGGGACGCATCTGCCGTTCTCACATCGATTCCTCCAGCGCGTAAGGCAGCAATCGTGCTGTTCAGCCTGGACGAGTCCATGGGCTCTCAGCTCCTGGCGCACCTGGACCGATCGGCGGTCGAGGCCGTGACCTGGGAGATGGTGCGGCTGGACCGCGTCGATCCCGCCGAACGAACGGCCGTGCTCGAAGAGTTCTACGGATTGGGGCTGCGCCGGCTCTGCTTCGTCTTTGACGACTTGGTCAAGATGAGCGATTCCGATATCCGGGCGGCCTTCCACGACGAGGATCTCGAGACCTGGGCCCTGGCCCTGGCCGGAGCAGCGGCTCCGGCCAGGGCGAAGGTGCTGGGTGCTTTGCCTGCACTCACCGCCGAGCGGCTGCGGCGCCACCTTGAGCACCTGGGCCCATTTCGCCTGTCGGATTCCGAAACGGCCCAGCTCGAGATCACCGACCGGCTGCGCCGGCTGTATGACCGAGGAAGGATCAGCTTGCCCGAGCCCAGCGGCCGCGACGAGGTCTTTGCCTGAACTGCAAGTCGCCCCGCTTGCCCGGCCGGGTGGAATACCTGAACCGCCCGCCCGCCCCGCGCAGGCCGAGGAACCGTCGATGCATCGAGAACCCCGTGCACGATCATTCTGGGGAGAGAGTCTTGGGCTACCCATGCTGGTGCCGGGCGTGATGGCAATCTGGATACTCGTCATCGTGAACGCGCAGGCGGAGACGGACTTGCCGGGGAACTCGGGAGAATCAGAGCCAGCACAGGTCGCATTAGGGGTTGCCGGCCCAGCGGTCGTAAGTGGCAGCGCGGTCGCGTCGAATGGTACGCCTGTCACGCGAGAAGATCCACCACGGCCATCGCGACCGTCGAAGCTGCGGCGCGTTTCCAGCGCGGCGAGGGGGGGCAGTTCCGACGCCTGGTACTGGGAAATGGGATGCGTCGCTTTGGTCCTGGCCGTCTGCGGTGGATTGGTGACTGCGGCACGGCGGTTCATGCCCCAGGGTGGAGCAGGGGGTTTGCAGATCATCTCGCGCGTGAGCCTTTCTCCGAAGCATTCAGTCTACGTGGTGCGCGCCGGCCGGCGGTTGTTGCTCGTCGGAGCCGGACCCCAGGGACCTCCCGCATTGATCAGCGAACTGGACGATTTTCCCGAGAACGAACCGACCGCTTCTCAGGGAGAAGAGTCATGAGGCAACGATCGACAAACGGGTCGCGGTGGCGGTCGGCCCAGGTTCTAACCACGTTGCTGGTCGTTTTCGGATCTCTCCTGGCTGGCAGCTCGCGCGCTTTTTCGGATGAGCCCCCGCGTCGCGGGGGAGATGCCGGGATTCCAGGCCAGCCGGCCGCCGATGATACATCCACTCGACACCCCGCGACCGCCAATCCCAGCTCAACCTCGCCGCTCATCCGCCTCAATCGGCCCGCCGACATCGAAACGCCAGGCGCGCTGCCGCCCCTCGAACGGGATGCCATCCGCACCATTCAAAATGTGGCGTTCTTCGGATTGATCTCGCTCGCTCCCATCGGCTTGCTCATGGTGACGGCGTTTGTGCGAATCAACATCGTGCTGATCCTGCTGCGTCAAGCCCTGGGGAGCCCCCAGGTGCCCGGCAACCAGATCCTGACCGCGCTGGCACTCATGCTCACGGCCCTCGTCATGCGCCCACAGGCCGAGGAGGTTTATCATACGGCCGTTGAGCCGTATGCTGCGGGCCGGCTGCCAGCCAAGGAGGCATGGGCGGCCGGTACCCGGCCAATCAAGGCTTTCATGGTTGAGCAGATCGAGTCCACGAATCATCAGGACTACCTTCAGGCCCTTGCCGACTACAGCGTTCCACCCAGCCCTGGTCGGGTCGATCCCGGGCAGATCCGTGCGGAAGACATGCCGTTGCGGGTCGTTGCGCCGGCCTACCTTCTCAGCGAGCTGACGACCGCACTCTTGATGGGCTTTTACATCTACCTGCCGTTCCTGGTGATCGACCTGGTCGTCTCGTCGGTGCTGGCGGCCACGGGGCTTTTCATGCTTCCGCCGGCCCTGGTGGCCACACCCGTGAAACTGATCGTGTTCGTCCTCGCCGACGGCTGGCTGCTGGTCGCGACCAAGCTCCTGTCAAGCTTTGCCTCTTCCGCGGCCGGACCGTGATCGGGCCAGAACGTATCGGTGGCTGGTTGCACCGTGACCACCCCGCTGACCTCCCCTCTCGCAAGGACAGTAAGCGTGTTACGGAGACAAACGGGAATACGCGGCTTGGGGAAGTGCAGGTTCTCAAGATCCCAGGGGAAAGGAGGCCCCGGTCGTGGACATGACCCATGCAATTGACTGCTCGCGCGAGGCGCTGCGGATGGCCCTGGTTCTGGGCGGCCCGCTCCTGGCCGCCGCGCTTCTGGTCGGCCTGCTGGTCAACATCGGCCAGACCCTGACCCAGTTGCACGAACCGGTGGTGGGGCTGGTTCCCCGGTTGGTGGCGGTGGCCCTGGTCCTTCTGGTGATCATGCCGTGGCTGATCAGCCGTTGGGTATCGTTCGCCGTGGACATGATCGGGTCAATTCCGTGACGCGGCCTTCGGCGATGTCGAAGCACGAAATCTGAAACCCTGAGACTCGAGATGCAGATTGATCATGGCCTCGGATATCGGTAACGAAACCTGGGCCTGGGTTTTGAGCCATGCGGCAGTCTGGGGCCTGGTACTGGCGCGGGTGCTCGGGCTCTGCTGGTCGGCGCCGGCACTGGCTGTACCGGAGCTGGACTGGCGGTTCCGGCTGGGGCTGGCGTTCGCGCTCGGCCTGGTCTTGATCCCGGTGGTGGAACCGGCAATCGTTCCACCGGTGGGCTGGTCGAACACGGTGCAGGCCGAGTTGCTCGAGGTGCTCACCGGTGCTGTGATCGGCTGGTCGGCGGCCTTGATCGTGGCTGGCGCACGCCTGGCGGGCGATATGGTCGCCGCGCAAGCAGGTCTGTCAACCGCGATGCTCCTGGACCCTGAAACCGGGGAGGAAACGACGCCACTGGGACGATTTTACGGCTGGATCGCCCTGGCCGCTTTTCTGGCGCTCGATGGTCCCTTGATCCTGGTACGGGCGCTCGTGGAAAGTTATCAAACGGTTCCCGCGGGTGGCCTTTTGATCGCGCCGGACACGGCGAATCGAGCCTTTGCACAGATCGGCGGTGCACTCGAGCTGGCTCTCCGAGCGGCCGCGCCCGCCGCGGTGGCGCTCGCACTCGCCGGCATCGTTCTGGGGTTGTTGAGCCGCACCGCCCCGTCGCTTCCGTTCGTGGCACTGGCGCTGCCGATCCGCTGGATCGTCGGGGTTGCTCTGGTTCTGCTGAGCCTGGCCCCCCTGGTCGCCACCCTCTCGACTGCCTGGGAGGGGTTTTGATGTCCGACGAGCGGACGCAGCCACCGTCGAAGCGCCGGCGCCAGGTGGCTCGGCAGCAGGGCCAGGCTGCGCACAGCCCGGAGCTGACTGCGGCCGCCGGCTGGCTGGCCACGGTCATGCTGCTGAGTATCCTGGGCGACAATCTCACGCTGGGACTGGGCAAACTGGTGCGCACGTCGCTGATCCATCCGGCCGTACCGTCAGCAGATCCGGCCGCGGTGGTGGCGCACGTGAGAAGCCAGGCACTGGTCCTGGGCTGGCCACTGGGGGCAATCCTGGCCGGGTTTGCAGGAGGGGCACTGATCGCCCACCAATTACAGGTGCGGGGCTTATGGGCGCCGCGCCTGGTTGCTCCGGACGTGTCGCGGCTCTGGGCGCTCTCGAGCGCGCCCAGTTTGGCCGGTCGAGCGAGCCGGTCGGGCTGGTCGGCCGTGAAGGCGATCGTGCTGGTCGTGGCTGCGGCATGGACCATTCACGCCGGCCGGTCAGACTTGCTGCGGCTGAGCGGTCTCGAAGGGCCGAACCTGGCGCGGGCGACCGGCCAGATCGTGCTGCACCTGGGTTGGGTGCTGGCCGCGGTGCTTCTGGTTTTGGGGTTACTCGACTACGCACTGCGTTACCGGCGGTTCGAGGCGATGTTACGGACCACTCCCGAGCAACAGCGCGAAGATCGGCGCGTGATGGAAGGGGATCCGGCCGCCCGGGCTCAGCGACAGTCGGTTGCACGTGCCTGGCGCGGCGACGCGCCCGAGCTGCTGGCCGGGGCCAGCCTGATCCTGACCGGGCCGGGCGGCTTGACGCTGGTTCTGGCGGGCGGCCCGCCCCCCCGGCGGGTGACAGTTCGCGCAGCGGTCAAAGGAAACGCTGGGTTGAAGCTGCGGCGGTCGGCCGAAGCCAGCCAAGTCACTCAGATCGACGCTCCCGATGTGGCAAGGCGCCTTGCCCGCCGCCCCGCGTCTGGGTCGACGATCGCGTCTGAGCTGATCGCCGAGCTGGCATCAATCTGGCCACCTGCGTGAGACGGGGATCCCCGGAACCCCTCCTGGTGAGAGCGAAACATCACAGACCGAAAAATCGCCAGGCCTGCTGCCATCCTCCAACCAGGAACAGCCTGCCGCACCATGCACGATTTTCAGTTCGCCTTTGTGGAAAAACTTCGTAAGGTCAAAGTAAGTGCTCTGGGAAAACTTTGTTGATCGTGACATATCTCCGACGCCGGACATGAGCTGAGCTGCGACCCTGGACTGCGAGAGAAAAACTCGCACACTGCCAGGGCGATTAACAGCGTTCGTGGGTCGAAGAGTTTGTAGAAAGTACCAACCAGCCATGAGTGAATCTCAGGGGGGTAGGGGGGGAATTTGGAAGGACTCCGGCCCCCGCGATTTGAGGCTTGTGGGACGAGCGATACGCCACGGTTGGGCCGTCCCGCGAAACACGCAGAAGCGCGCGGTCAAGCGGATGGATCAAATCCTCCAAAATGAAGATTCCAAGCCCCGGGATTATGCCGCGGCGGTCAAAGTGCTCTTAATGGCCAGCCGAGTCAGCCTTGAAGGCGTGACGACAACCATCAAGGCTCAAGACCACGAGGATTTCACCCATCGCCTTGACGATATCGAGCGTCGGAACAAGCTCGAGCACCAGAGACGCGCCGCGGCTTCTGGACCGTTTGCTTGACGAGTCGGGACGAAGCAGCGGACACGGCTCGCCTGGAATGAAGGAGCGAAACGGCGATCATCGGAAAACGGGCAAGATCTCAGAAGAGCCGTCGGGCCGAAATGGTCCGGAGGTCCGGTGGAGCTTTGCGGCCTTCCGGCATCGCGTCGCGGATTCCGCCGCGCAAGGCATCCATGAGGTCCTCGGCTTTGTGCTGGGGGTCGAGCGGGGTGTCGAGGAACTCGCCATCGCGCTCGGCCCGGCGGTAGTTCTGGAACGCGTGAATCAAATGGATGCACCGCGGATGGATCAAGATCCGCGGCTCGCTCGGTGCTGCGCCGAGCATCACCTCGATCTGGTCGAGCCCGTCGATCACGGGGTGAACGGGCCAACGATCCGTGATCCGTTCTCCGAACACGCGTGCATACTCGTAGAACGCCGTCGGGCCGATCGATGTTTTGGCTGACGCGGCCGGATCTAGCCCCAAACCAAGCGTGATTTTAGTTTGCCCCAGCTTTTTGTTCAGAAAGAACTCGAAAACCTCCCGTGTTTTTGGAATAATGTAGGTGAGAACACGTCCTCACTATTCCAAGACAAGGAGGCTTTCGAGTGAGTGCTACTCTCCGAAAAAAGCGCGAGGCTCGCAATAAGAGAATCTTCCAGGAACGGCGACGGGGTGCACGACGGTCTTTGCGCAGCAAAGTGGTTTTCGTTATGATGCGGTCGGGAATGCCGTTTCGTCTGGAGTCGCAACTACTGGAAGGAGCCAGGGATGGCACGCGTCAAGGAACCGGCGGTCGTCAAGGATGAACTGGAAAACCTGTTGGGTGGCCTCGCCAAAGAGTTGAATCGGCGCGTCTACGGCGACGGTGGCGTCCCGTGGGGTACTAAATTCGCCGACATCGAGGAACTCGCCGTCCAGATCGGTCAGGAGATTTCCCGGGAGATGATCGAACAGGCAGTCGGTCGGCAAGCAGAGGACGTTCCTCCCGAGGCCGAAAGTTGCAGTGGGTGCGGCGGCTCGGTTGAACCGGCCGATGCTTACGAACCCAGGGGCGTGCAGACCCGAGTCGGCACGGCCCAATGGAACGAGCCCAAACGTTACTGCCGCAAATGCCGGGCAGCTTTTTTTCCCTCAGTCCCGCGCGCTCGGGATTGATCAGGGGAATTACAGTCCCGAGGTGTTGAAGGCGATCGTTTACGCGGGTACGCAGTTCACGTCGTTCGCCCAGGGCAGTGGCGCGCTCAATGCGTTGGGCGGGTTGAGCGTCGCCACCAAGCAAGTGGAACGGATCACGGAAAAAATTGGGTGGGAACGTGTTGAACAGCGTGATCAGGCCGTTGATGAGTTTTTAGCGTTACCGCTGATGGACCGCTGCAAATCACCGGTCGCAAATCCCCCGCCCCCATCGACTGTGGCGACCGTGATGATGGACGGTGGTCGCCTACAAATCCTCGATCGCAGCAAGTGTGATACTGATCAGACCGCGACCGCCGATGACGATCCATGCGATCGGAATGGGCACTGGCGTGAGGATAAGATCGGTTTGCTGATGACGATGACCAGCAAGGTCTCAGTCAGCGATCCGTGCCCGGAAATCCCGGAGAATTTCGTCGATCCGACGCGGATACTCAAGCTCACGCGCGAGATCAAGGGGCACGTCGGAGGAGCCAAGGATGAATCAGCCGAGTCGCTCGCGCCCGAAACCAACTCGGCGGCCGAGGAGGAACAGCACCAGGACGCGGAGACCGCAAGACCCAAGCCACGGGTGCGCACGATGGTCGCGACGCGGGAGCGAGCCCAGCGATTTGGAGAAATCTTGGCCTGGGCCGCGTGGGCGCGAGGCTTCGCGGTCGCGGCTCGGAAGGCATTCGTCGCCGACGGTGCGACGGCCAATTGGACGATCCAGAAGCAATGGTTCAGCGACTATATTCCGATTCTGGATTTCATCCATGCGCTGTCGTATGTGTTCGCGGCAGCCATCGCGGGCCGGGGATTTCGAGCAGGCTGGGAAGTGTATACGGCCTTGATTCAGCAGGTTTGGAGCGGTCGTGTTGAAGAGGTAATCTCGGCGCTCGAGATTCGACAATCGGAGTTGGGAACCCCCGAAGAAGCAGACGGTGAAACCACCCCTCGCCGCGTCGTCGCCGACGCTTTGAGCTATCTGCGTAACAACAAGGATAGGATGCGTTACGATCAGTATCGAACGGCCGGATTACCGATCACGTCAAGTCACATGGAATCGACGGTGAAGATGTTCAACCGACGCGTCAAGGGAACGGAGAAATTCTGGTCGGAGAAGGGTGCCGAAGCGATCTTGCAATTACGCGCCGATCATCTGAGTGAGACAGAGCCCCTCAAGACATTCTGGGAAGACAGGCAAGAAGCAGCATCGGGGCGCCGGTATTATCGACGTACAGGCTGAACGCCGTGGGCTACAATCCCGGTCGTGCACCCACGGCGACGACGAATTAAGAAGCGACTCGCCAATGTGCCTGGACCCGAGCGGCTTGTACCGATGATGACCGCGACCAATATCCAATACGAACTGGCCGATCGCGTGCAGGGGCTCAGCGCCGGCGGCATCGGCGCCATCCTTCTCTTGGCTCAAAAGATCGACCTGATCAACGAGATTGACCGCAACCTCCATCTGCTCAAGGTGCATCTTCCCTACCACGAATCCGACCACGTTCTGAACGTTGCCTTCAATTCCTGCGCCGGCGGCCACCGCATCGAGCACATCGAGCTGCGACGCAACGACGAAGTCTATCTCAACGCCTTGGGAGCCGAGCGCATCCCCGACCCCACCACTGCCGGGGACTTCTGCCGCCGCTTCCGTGAGTCCGATGTCATGACCTTGATGGACGCCATTAATCAAGCCCGCCTGCGAGTCTGGGCCCAGCAGCCACCTGCGTTCTTCGAGGAAGCGACCCTGGATGCCGATGGCACCATCGTGCCGACCGATGCCGAGTGTAAGCAAGGGGCAGACTTTGCCTACGACGGTCAGTACGGTTACCATCCGCTCTTGATCTCGCTGGCCAATACCGCCGAACCACTGTTCCTGTTCAATCGCAGTGGCAACCGCCCCTCGCAGGAACGGGCCGACGTGTTTTTGGACAAGGCTGTCACGCTTTGCCTTCAGGCTGGCTTCCGCAAGATCCTGCTGCGGGGAGACACCAAATTCGCTCAGACCAAGCATCTGGATCGCTGGGACGCCACGGGCAATATCCGCTTCATCTTCGGGTTCGAGGCCCGCGACTCCCTCAAGGCCAGAGCCGACGAGCTCCCAGCCGACGCGTACAGCTTTCTGGAACGATCGCCACGGTACCAGATCAAGACTGCTCCCCGCGAAAGGCCCGAGCGGGTCAAACCGGAGATTGTCCGGGAGCGAGGCTACGAGACGATTCACCTGCTCGAGGAGATGGTTGCAGAGTTCGACTACCAGCCGGTCGCCTGCAAGAACAGCTATCGCATGATCGTCGTCCGCAAGCGGGTGGGAGTCGACGAGGGACAGATGCGGCTGTTCGAGGAATACCGCTACTTCTTTTACATTACCAATGACCGCAAGATGACGGCCGAAGAGGTTGTGTTCTCGGCCAACGATCGCTGCGACCAGGAAAACTTGATCGCCCAGCTCAAGAATGGGGTGCATGCGTTGACGGCGCCGGTGGACAACCTGGTGAGCAACTGGGCGTACATGGTGATGGGGTCGTTGGCGTGGAGCCTGAAGGCCTGGAGCGCCCTGCTGGTGCCGGTATCGCCTCGGCACCAGGCGAAACACGAGACGGAGAAACGAACGTTGTTGAGGATGGAGTTCGCGACCTTCTGCGCGGCTTTCATCCAAATGCCGTGTCAGATCGTACGGAGCGGACGACGGTTGATTTACCGATTGCTGTCGTGGAACCCGTGGCAAGGGGTGTTCCTCCGGCTGGTGGAGCGGCTGCACAGTTGCTGGTTGTGCTGAGGCGATTGAGGTTTGAAGTCGGGGTCCGGATGCCCCGATCCGTTTGGGCCGCCGAGTAGAGAAAGGGGAGGGACACATGAGGTAGACAAGCTGCGGGTGAGAAACGGGAGCCACGCCTCCCGAATGTAGAAGGTACGTCTCTTACTAAAGAATATAATAGAATGATTTGTAATATTGTTGATTAATATATTACGCTTGTTTTGGGTCTAGCCGCACCAGCTCAGGGCCGCTATAGGACAGCTCCTTGCACCTGGCGTAGATCGCGCGGGCGTTGTCGGCGGAGACGACGTCAAAGCCGTAGTAATCGCCGAAGACAGTCACCTGCGACCAGCCGGAGCGGTGCGGCCGGACCTGGAAGAAGACCGCGCCGGTGTGCCGGGATGTGCCGGCGTCGATGGCGACCCGCACCGGGAAGCCAGTCTGATAACCGGCCGCTTCGGAAACATGGCGCGCCACCGAGAACGTCGGGAACCATGCGCCCTCGGTGATCTCCAGCAGCTCGGCGTTGAGCTCCTGCTCGCCCAGCCGCGTGCCCTCGTACTTCGTGATGATCTCGCTGAAGAACCCGGGGGCGAGATGCAGCCGGTTGTCGTAGGTCGTGCCCTTGGTGAGGTGGGTTTTCGGGTCGGACGCCAGGGACTTGATCAACCGGGTCGGTCGCGGCGTGGAAGTGGCGACGACCTGCGGGTTCACGCCCAGGCGCATCCCGAACATCAGCATATCATAGGCTCGCACATCATAGCGCCACGCACCGGGCTCATCGATCCAGGCGTGGTCGTGCTGGGGGCCGCGCAGCCGCTCCGGCTCATCGGCGCTGTAGCACAGGGCGATGACGCCGTTGGGCCAGGTGAGCCGCTGGATTGACGGGGCATAAACCGGACGGAACCACGGGGGACTGACGGCGAGGATGCCGCTTTCGCCCTCGACCATGACGTTACGGACGTCGGCCGCGGTCGGAGCCAGCAGGGCAATTCTCTGCGCTTTTCCTGCCTCGGCCAGGTGCCTGACCCATTCAGCGCCGGCCTTGGTCTTGCCAAACCCTCGGCCCGCCATCAAGAACCACCGCGACCAGTCGCCTTCCGGCGGCCGCTGGGTCACCCGCGCGGGGATGCTCCTTGCACTCACCCGGCGGCAGACCGCACGGGCAGCTCGCGTCATACCAAGCAAACTGGGCGCGCTCCGCCGGATCGGTGCTGGCGCCGTGAGCATGATCGACCTGATCCTGGCGGGCTTCGTATCGGTCCAGCCGGGCTCGATTACTGGCCATGTGTGGCATTCTCCCGCAGGCGCATCCGGGTCTCCAAGTCAGCGATGCGCATCGCGGTCCCGCCGTGGTTCGATCCGTCGAGCCGCCTTTTCAAGAGCGCCAGCTCAGCCCGGAATTTGCCAACGTCGCGCGAACGGGATGGTGACAGCCCGGCAAGCTGGTCGCTCGCCGGCGTCGATAATTTCCTCAGCTTGGTCGCCGTTTTACCGGCAAGTGGCAAGCGACGCGCTGCGACAAGCTCTCTGACTTCAGGCAGTCGGGACGATTCGCGGACGATCCTGACGTTGAGCCCGTGGGCTTCCGCCCACGACTTCAGCGACCGGCCCGAGACAATCGCCCAGGCGAGACATTGCATCTCGCATTCACTTAGTTGTTTGTTCATTTTAGAATATCACAAGAGAGATTTTGGGGAACTGGCGGGGCGCCGCGAACGAGGGCGCACCGATCAAGCGTCGGGAGTTCGGCGTGGAATCCGCCGACGCGAATGGAGCAGACTGATCGCATCACGGTCGTTGGTCAGGGTCGGCCACGTGCTCTTGGTTCGGGAGGAGGAGCTGGGCGTCAGGAGACGGAGAGAAGGGTTTATCCGGCAGAAGCGCGCGATGGACCGACGCCCCGAGCGGGCCGGAACAAACCAGCCGGCGGCAATGCCCTCGGGCGAGGGATTGAGCGCAGCCGTAAGTCCTGAACGGGCCGTTCAATTCCCGAGATGGTCGACGTGAGGGAATCGCGGTTTGAAGCGGTGTGGCTCGCCCTTATAAAGGCCTGACCATCGTCCCACGACGCGCACTCATGGGGTTGCTCTGGGCTGCCGGCACGAACTGGCATCCCTGGGGCGCATGAGATGATGACCGGGATCGCTGTGTGCGCGATCGAGGATTCTCAACGGTGTCGATGTGGGCGAGGGATCTGAGATGTCAGCGCAGACAGTCGCCCCTGGAATTTGCCCTAGTCAACTGTATCTCCCAGATTCACCAAAGTCAAGTTTCCGTCTCATATTTTCTGATATCACTAAATCTACTTATTCGATTCAATCGGTACAATCGCGCCAACGCTTCGAGCCAGAAAGGGCGGTACATCGTCGTAAGAGATGCATTGCGAGAGGGATAGGTGTCGTCGTAGGCCGTCAATTAATGCTCGTGTTGCTGTCGAGGAATGCAAAAAAATCCGACGTCGTGGCGAACTACGAGGCTGGCGCAGCTCTGTGGACAGACCTTCCTCGCGGGCGCCCTCGTGGACCGCTTGGTTACGGAACCACTCGGCATCGGAAAAGATCACGCCGGCTGTTCCCACCCTGGCTGTCGATAAGCCCGAAGTTGTCGATGACGGAAAAGCTCCCACTCGAGGCAGAGGAAGACGACGGCAAGCCCCGGCCGATTGATCGACACTTGGCGACAATTCGGGAGGACCCGGTGGCGGAGTGCTTGGTGACTACCCGGCCACCGGATAGCGGGAAATAATCTCGAAGCAGTTTGATATCTGCAGCAGTTTCAGCATCGCCGCGAAGATGCTCTCGGACCGGTAAAGTTGTTTACTTCCCATAGGCCTGGGCAATCTGACCCACGAGCTTGGCCCAAGGCATGACCATGGCCCCATAGACCGCGCCGGCCTCCGGTCGCGCATTGTCCTTGAGGATTTCCACCATCAAGGTTGCGTAGTCCGAGAGCATGACACCGGCCTGCAGCATGCCGCAGGATCCCGACGTGGCGCTTTGTCTCGCTGAAGGTTCCGGAAGCATCGAGCGGTTCGGCGACGAATTGGTCGAGCAAGTCATCGGCGGGCACCGCTCGGGAAATGTCCGGAGCTGATGGGCTCGTCGCCGATCACGACGCCAAGCAGCGATTCCTCGAAATCGTCTGTTTGAAAAGTGTAAAAAGGACCGGTTAACGGCCATCAAAGAACCATTCGTCATCGACGCGGAGACACTTTTGGCGGCCGACGAAGGTGAAATCGTCGCGCAGCTCCAGCAGGAAGGTTTCCAGGTGACGGATCAGCGCCTCTTCGAAGTCGCTCTCCGAATACTCGTCCTTGAGGTCGAGGAATTCCAAAACGAACGGGTCTTTGATCTCCTCCTCGGGCCTGACGCTGCCTTCGGGCCGGGCCTACTGGCCTTTGGTGAGCATCGGCGCCTTGTTGCGGGATAGCAGGGTACGCTCGTAAAACTGTGTGGCGATCTGGCGGTCGAACTGCCGCAGGTTCCACCCGCCCCGCAAGGCTTCCGTTTCATAGAATGAGCGCGCCTCGGGCTTTTTGACCGACATCATGCGGACATAGTGAGATCAGGAAACCAGGAAGTTTTTCCCGAGTGTGGCCAGAGTTGTTTTGCCCTGGCCGGGTTTTGCAGACGCTGTCTGCAGAATTCGTGGATAGGCCAGGTAAAACTGGCGCATCTGGTAGAGGTTCCGGTAGCCGAAGCCCCGGCCGCATCGGCGTGTGAGGTCTTGGGACATGCGGGTGACGAGCTGCTCGCCATAGCCAGCACGATGCTTTCCCCGCTGCTCGTCGTCGACGATCCGACCGCCGACTTCCCAGTAAGTGGCGGTCATGATGCTGTTGACGGAGCGGGCAGCGGCGTGACGAGCCAACTCCAGGAGTTGAATCACGCCGGCCAGAACAGCTTCATAGGCGTGGTCGTTGGTGTTCGCGGGTACGCGCTCAGGTCGGTTGCGTTTTTTCACCATGATTTCGTATAGCATGTTCGCCGCGCCGGGCAAACCGGAATTACCAGACAGCGCGCTCTTGGCAGCCGGGGAGGAGGAAGCGGTTGTTCCCAGGCCAGAATTCGCCATAAGGTGAGAAACGGGAATTCCAGGCGATCACTCACGGTTCAAAAGATTGACTTCACGTGGTTCGAATTCCTTTACTACGAACCAACGTCCTCGCCGGATCGTCTAAAGGAGCGACGGCGGGATCGTTGAGTGGGCCGAAAGGCAGTTCATTTGTCCATCGTTGCGCGTCGCAACGCCGTCTCTGTTGACCGCGGTCCGGTCAGACAGGGCATGTCATCTTCTCCAGTCTTCGCCCTCTGCTGCAATTCACGTCGCCCGCCTCTTCGAGGAGACGTCTCATGAAATGCGTCGCGTATGCAAGGCATTGTGGGTCAATCGTAGCCCTCGCGGGAATCACCGTTTCGCTTGGGGGTTGCGGCGCCGGCGAGTCGCCTCGATACGCAAACAGTCGCGCGCCGGGAAGCAATAACCGAAACTACATGGTGTCCAGACATTCCGCACAAGCCAAGGCCGGTATGAGCGTCTCGGCTCCCGCGAGTCCGGCAAGTGCACAAGGAGAAGCGTCCAAGGCCGGGCCGGAACACGTTGAAGGCATCGATGCCGAGCCGAGCACCGAAGCGTACGACAAGATTGTCGACAACCCCTTCCGTCGAGCAGAGAGCGAGCCGCTTTCGACTTTTTCGATCGACGTCGACACGGCCAGTTATACCAACGTCCGCCGGTTGCTGAACCAGTACACGCTGCCACGCAAAGACGCCGTCCGGATCGAAGAGTTCTTGAATTACTTTCCCTATCGCGATGCGCCTCCCTCGAGCTCGAGCGAGCATCCGTTCGCCGTCCATGTCGAAATTGCCGGCTGCCCATGGAACGCGCAGAACCGGCTGGCGCGGATCGGGATCGCCGCCCGGCCGATTGACCAGTCCCGGCGGCCACCCAGCAACCTCGTTTTTCTGGTTGACGTTTCTGGCTCGATGCAACAGCCAAACAAGCTTCCCCTGGTTCAGTGGGGGCTCCAGAGATTGGTCGAGCAGCTTGGCGAGAACGACCAGGTCGCCATCGTGGTCTACGCAGCGGCGTCGGGACTTGTGCTGCCATCGACCTCGTGCCTTCATAAGGCCGAGATTCTGTCGGCCATCGACCAGTTGCAAGCCGGCGGCTCGACCAACGGCGGCGCGGGCATTCAGCTCGCCTATGACATCGCCGCTCAACACTTCATCAAGAAGGCGACCAACCGCGTTATTCTGGCCACCGACGGTGATTTCAACGTCGGGACCACCAGCCCGGATGACTTGATTGGCCTGATCGAGGCCAAGGCCAAGAGCGGCGTCTTCCTGAGCGTGCTGGGCTTCGGAATGGGCAATATCAAGGACAGCACCCTCGAGAAGCTCGCGGACAAGGGGAACGGCCACTATGCCTACATCGATTCGCCCCGAGAGGCGTACAAGGTCCTCGTCGAGGAGATGGGCTCGACCCTGGTCACCGTGGCCAAGGACGTGAAGATCCAGGTCGAATTCAACCCGGCCAAGGTCGGCGCATACCGGCTGATCGGTTACGAGAACCGGATCATGGCCCACCAGGACTTCAACGATGACACCAAGGACGCTGGCGAAATCGGCGCGGGGCACCACGTGACGGCACTCTATGAACTCGTCCCGCCGGGCAAGGAAGGCAACCTTCCCCGGGTCGATCCGCTCCAATACGCCAAGCCTACAGTGTCTGCGGCACCGAGTGATGAGTCGTTCACGGTCAAGATGCGATACAAGCTCCCCGACGGCGACACGAGCCACCTGCTCAAGTTCGGTGTCGTGGACGCGGGACGGTCGTTCGGCGAGGCGTCAGACGACCTGAAATTCGCCTGCGCTGTCGCCGGATTCGGGATGCTGCTGCGCGACTCTGCCGCCAAGGGAAGCATGACCTATGCTGGCGTGCTCGAGATCGCCCAGGCAAGCCTGTCTCAAGATCCGTCAGGTTATCGCCAGGAATTCATCGCGACCGTGCGCCGGCGCAGACGTTGAGGAAGCCGTGAACAATAATAGAGACGAAGGAATCCCGTTCACGGATCCGGGCAGACTTGTCCGAGGAGACATCAGTTCATCATGATCGTCCTGGGGATCAGCGGATTCGAGAATTCGGTTGCGTTCAAGAAATCGCGCTGGCCTGGGCTCGACGAGCGAGAATACCGGATCTCGCAAGGTCACGACTCGGCCGCGGCTCTGGCGATCGACGGCCAGATCATCGCCGCCGCGGCCGAGGAGCGGTTCAGCCGGCAGAAGCACACGGGCAGCTTCCCCATTGGTGCCATCCAGTACTGCCTGTCGGCAGCCGGCATCAAGCCGGACGACGTTGATGAGATTGCGCACAGCTTCGATTACTCGCCGTATCGCCCGATGTTTTTGATGGACCCCGTCTCGGCCGAGCAGTACCGGTTGGTCTTCTCGCGTGAAGCCCTGCTCGAGCGGCTTAACCGGGCGCTACCCGGCTTCCCCGCCGATCGATTCCACCAAGTGAACCATCACCTCTCGCATGCGGCCAGCGCTTATTTCACGTCTGGCTGGGAGGAATGTCTTCTCGTGGTGATCGACGGCATGGGCGAGGCGCAGAGTGCGACCGTGTATCACGCCCGTGACAATCAGCTCGACGTGCTCGAGGAAATCTCCGCCAACGATTCGATCGGCATCTTGTACTCCCTGATCACGCTTCACCTTGGTTTCGATTTCAATTCGGATGAGTACAAGATCATGGGGCTAGCGCCCTATGGCGATCCGTCGCGGTTCCGCCCGTTCTTCCAGCAAGCGGTCACACTCCAGAGCGACGGGAGGTTTCGGATTCCGCTGTTGCGCATGAATCAGGCTCGGGAAGATCGCGAGAACTATGGTGCAACCCGCCGGTATCTCCAGGATCATCTTGTACCGTGCCGCACGCCGGAGGCCCCGATCACAGACGAGCATCGCGACGTGGCGGCGGCCCTTCAAGAATGCCTGGACGAGGTTATCTTGCATCTCTGTCAACATGCCGGACAGACGACCGGGCTGAGCCGGTTGGCTCTCGCCGGCGGCGTCGCGCTCAACTGCACCGCGAATGGCAAGCTGCTGCAATCGGGCCAGTTTGATGAGATCTATGTCCAGCCCGCCGCGGGGGATGACGGATCGGCATTGGGGGCCGCGCTCTGGAGGTCCTCGCACAGCGGCACCGTCCGGAATGTGCGCATGCCGGTCCCATTTCTAGGACCCGCCGCATCGCTGGAGGATATCGACCAGGCGCTCGGTAGTTTTCGGGACCAGATCGAGACGGTGCGCCTGTCAAATCTGCACGAGACGTGTTCCGAGGCAGCCAAGTTGATTCGAGACGGACGAGTGATTGCGTGGTACCGCGGACGAATGGAGTTTGGCCCACGAGCGCTGGGACATCGCAGCATCCTCGCCGATCCAGGCCACCCGGAGATGCGCGACCGCATTAACGCAATGGTGAAACTGCGCGAGGCTTTCCGGCCGTTCGCACCGGCTGTTTCCCTCGAGCAAGCACACCAGTGGTTTGCCATACCTCCCGAGACGGAACTTCCGTACATGATTATGACGGTTGATGTTAGGGAAGAACATCGTGCATCGCTTCCGGCGGTCACGCACGTCAATGGTTCGGCTCGGGTGCAGACCGTGTCCAAACGAGACAACGGCGAGTTCCACGCACTTCTGGTCGAGGTGGGAAAGTTGAGCGGTCGCGAGATGGTGCTGAACACGAGCTTCAATGTTAAAGGACAACCGATCGTTAACACGCCACGTGAGGCACTCGAGACGTTTCTCGGTACCGGGATCGAGTATCTGTTTCTCGAGAATACCCTGGTTCAACGGTGTCATCCGGCTGCCTTCAAATGATGAACGCGCCGAGACGCGTCACGAAGAATCGTCCGATTCGTAGGTTTGATGCTATGATGGTAGCTGTCGCTGGATCATGCGCCCGCCACTTGGACCATCCTTCGGCCCAGTGGTGCGCGGGATCATGTATAGGATGATAAGTTCGCTGAGATCCGAGGCCCGGAGCCGCGCATTGAAGGTCGGTGAGGGAGCCGATGCAGTTTGTATAGAGCGTTCCCACGCTGATGTGAATCGCGATCGAGCGGATCGGTAAATCAACCTGACGTACCCCGAGACCAGCAAGCAGCTCGGGTGCGATTTGGTCTACGCCACGCGCAGTGCTACGTGGCCCGGAGGCGATGCTGTCTTTTCTTATCTCCCACCAGTAATTGCTGACCTAAGATTTCGAGAGACGGGAAGTTGCGCGTGGTGGCGACTGGAATCACCAGGGGCGTCATGAAAAGTTCGGCGATAGCCATCGTCGGTATGGCGGGGCGATTTCCCGGGGCTCGCAATATCGACGAGTTCTGGCGAAATCTGCGCGACGGCGTCGAGTCGATCCGGCCCCTCTCGGATCGAGAGCTTCTCGCTGCCGGAGCCAGTTCGGACGAGCTGGCACACCCCGAATACGTCAAGGCCGCGGCCGTCCTGGATGACGTCGATCAGTTCGACGCATCATTCTTCGGGTTCAGCCCGAGGGACGCGTCGATCATGGATCCTCAGCATCGTCATTTCCTGGAATGCGCTTGGGAGGCCATCGAAAACGCAGGGCACCCGCCCGAGAGCTTTCCCGGATCGATCGGCGTCTTCGCCGGGTCCGGGATGAACGCCTACATGGTGCACAACCTGCTCAACAACCGCCGCTTGATGGAAAGCGCCGGGCTGTTTCTGATCCGGCAGTCCGGCAACGACAAAGACGTTCTGGCCACGCGCGTGTCCTATCAACTGGACTTGCGCGGGCCCAGTATGAGCGTGCAGACGGCCTGCTCCACTTCGCTCGTGGCCGTCCACCTCGCCTGCCAGAGTCTACTCAACTGCGAGTGCGACATGGCGCTGGCCGGCGGCGTCACCATCGAGATTCCCCATGCGCGTGGATACATCTATCGCGAGGGCGAGATTCTCTCTCGCGACGGACACTGCCGGGCCTTCGATGCTGCCTCCAGTGGAACGGTTTTTTCGAGCGGCGTCGGCATCGTTGTGCTGCGTCGGCTCGAGGATGCGATCGACGACCATGACACGATCCACGCCGTCATCCTGGGGTCGGCCGTGAATAACGACGGCCAGCGCAAGGTGGGATATCTCGCGCCCAGCGTTGCTGGTCAGGCCGAGGTGATCGCCGAGGCGCTGGGCGTTGCCGGGGCCTCCGCGGATAGCGTCACTTACGTGGAGACCCACGGCACCGGCACTCTCGTCGGCGACCCGATCGAGATCAAGGGTCTCACGCAGGCGTTTGGCGAAACGACCAATCGTAAGGGCTATTGTGCCATCGGATCGCTCAAGACGAACGTGGGCCATCTGGACACGGCCGCCGGGGTCGCCGGACTCATCAAGACCGTGCTGGCACTCAAACACCGTCAACTGCCCGCCAGCCTGCACTTCCATGACCCGAATCCTCAGATCGATTTTCAAAATACCCCTTTCTATGTCAACCGATCGCTCACCGATTGGAAGTCCGCGAGCGGTCCGCGCCGCGCCGGGGTGACGTCTCTGGGAATCGGCGGCACCAATGCACACGTCGTGCTTGAAGAAGCGCCCCAACCGGTTCGTCCGGAACCGACTCGGCCGTTCCAGTTGATCCCGCTGTCGGCGAAGACCGAGTCCGCGCTCGGGCGCGCCACCGAGAGACTTGCGGCCCATCTCCGCGACAATTCCCCCTTGAGGCTCGCGGATGTCGCCTTCACATGCCAGGCGGGTCGAAAAGCATTCGCGCAGAGACGCTTCGCGGTGGCGAGCAATATTGCAGAAGCCGCCAGCATCCTGGCCGCGGAAGCCAGGCCGGGCTTTTCGGGCTCGGCGCCCTCATCTGGTTCCCCGTCGGTCGTGTTCTTGTTCTCCGGCCAGGGCTCTCAGTACCCGAACATGGGCGCCCAGCTCTATGAAACCGAGCCGGTTTTCCGCGCTTGCCTTGATACGTGCGCGGACCGGTTTCTGGGGCACCTCGGTCTGGATCTGCGCACGGTTCTGTACCCGGCCGCCGAGAATTCTGCCGCGGCCGCCGAGCAGTTGAATCGCACGAGCATCACGCAGCCGGCGCTCTTCTCATTCGAATACGCGCTGGCGCAGTGGTGGATGGCGCACGGCGTTTTACCGGAGGCGATGGTTGGGCACAGCATCGGCGAATACGTCGCGGCGTGCATCGCCGGCGTGCTCTCGCTTGAAGATGCGATCGCCATCACCGCCGTGCGCGGCCGGTTGATGCAGGATTGTGCGCCTGGCTCGATGCTCGCCGTCGAGCTCTCGCGGGATCAGCTCATGCTCGTGCTGCCGGCGGATCTCTCGGTCGCGGCTTGCAACGCGCCCGACCAATGCGTCGTTTCCGGACCTTTGAATGCGATCGCGGAGATGGAGCAGAGACTGACAAAGCAGGGCATCACGTGCCACCGGCTGCGAACCTCCCATGCTTTCCATTCCTCGATGATGGACCCGATTCTGGCGCCGTTCATCGCGCAGATGCGTCGTGTCACGCTCCGGCCGCCGCAGGTTCCGTTTCTGTCCAATTATACCGGCACCTGGATCAAAGCCGCGGAAGCGACCGATCCCGAATACTGGGCACTGCATCTGCGCAACACGGTACGGTTCTCGGATTGCGTTGCCGAGCTGTGTCGCCAGCCTGACCGCGTGATGCTCGAAGTCGGTCCGGGCCAGACGCTCGCTGCCCTGGTCCGGCAGCAGGCAGGCACGAGCGACGCAGCCAGAGCACCCAGGGTGTTTTCCTCGTCGCGGCGACGCGAGGACACCAGCCACGACACGGCTTTCCTGTTGAAAACGCTCGGGCAGCTCTGGATTGGCGGCCAGACAGTGGACTGGTCCGCGCTGCACGCGGGCGAAGCCGTCACGCGCATTCCATTGCCCACTTATCCATTCGAGCACCGGCGATTCTGGATCGACCCCGACAACGCAGCGTCGCCGAGCGATCCCGAACGACTTTCGTCGTCACTGGCATCGGGCGCGGTCACAGAAGCCGCGCGCGATGAGAAGCGGAACGGCGAGAGTCTGGACCACGAGAGCATCGATCGGTGGTTCTATCAGCGTCGCTGGAACCGTACCGAGCAGCCGGCCGCTCTGCGGCTGGCGCCTTCGTGCTGGATGGTCTTTCTGGATTCGAGCGGATTGGGCGAGCAGGTCGCGCGTCAGCTACGAGGCTCGGGTCATGACGTCATCCTGGTAACACCCGGCGGCCGCTACCAGCGAACCGGCCGCAAGAAATACACGATCCGGCCCGGAGTCCGCGCCGATTACGACGATCTGCTGGCAGACCTGGTCAAACGAAAAACAACACCGCAACGAATGATCCATCTCTGGTCCATTCCGGCAGAACCTTCCCGGTTATCTCTGGAAGACAAGCTTGATCTCAGCTTCTTTAGCCTCTTGTTCCTGGCCCAGGCAATCGGCGACCAGGACATGACGGGCGTCGATATTGCGGTGGTCTCCGATCGCCTCCACTCTGTTCTCGGCGAGCCGGTCTTGAATCCTGTGTCTGCGACCCTCTTGGGTCCGACCAGGGTGATTCCGAAAGAGTTATCGGAGATCACGTGTCGCAACATCGACGTCGACCTGACCTCCGGTGGAGCTGCGCAACTGGCCGGTCAGATCGTCTCGGAACAGCTTGCGCCATTCGACGAATCCGTTGTCGCGCTCCGTCGGGGGGAGAGATGGACCGAGAGTCTGGAGCGTCGGGAGCTTCACGTGACTTCGAGCCTGAGCCGATTCCGGCAGAAGGGTGTGTACCTGATCACAGGCGGGCTCGGCGATCTGGCTCTGGTGATTGGTGAGGAGCTGCGCGCGAGTACGAGGCCCGGCTAATCCTGCTGGCGCGCACGCCATTCCCGCCCGAACAGGAATGGAAGATCGCACTCGATGATGCCGGCACACCAGCTCGGCTCAAGCAGCGGATCCGCAAGCTGATCGAGCTGAAGTCACTGGGCGCGGAGGTGCTCGTCACGACAGGTGACGTTTGTAGCCGCGACGACGTCCGACGTGCGATCGACCTTGGACACACGCAGTTCGGCGCGCTTCACGGCGTAATCCACGCGGCGGGTGTGATCGAGGATGGTGTTCTCCTGGTCAAGTCGCCGGAAAGCGCAGCACGCGTTCTCGACCCCAAGGTCAAGGGGACACTCGTCCTTGACTCAGTGCTGCGGGACGTCACGAACGGCCCGAACCAGACGGAACCGCTGGACTTCTTGGCGCTGTTCTCCTCGGTGAGCTCCGTATTGGCGCCCGCCGGCCAGGTGGACTACACCGCGGCGAATGCGTTCCTCGATGCCTTGGCCGAGAGCCAGAACAGCACCCGAGTTGTCGCGATCAACTGGGGGCCGTGGCGCGATGTCGGCATGGCGGCCCGGCTGTCGTCGTCGCATCCGCTGATCAGCCGGCGCCTGATCGACACCGCCGACGAGATCGCCTGTTCAACCTCGCTGAGCTGCCAGAAGCACTGGGTGCTCGCGGAGCACCGTGATACCGCGGGCAAGGCTGTGTTCCCCGGCACAGGCTACCTCGAGATGGCCAGCGCTGCTCTGTCGCACGGCTCATTTGATCGCGGCGTCGAGTTCGAGGACGTCTTTTTCGCGCTCCGCTTGTTGCGGGTTGTGGGGAGACCAGAGCAGTGCGGGTGGACCTGCACAGGGCCGAGAACGGAGCCTTTCGGTTCTCGGTCGGCGCACGCGACGAGAAATGGATCGAGTACGCCTCCGGACACATTGCACGATGTCAACAGCCTCCACCCAGGGACCGTGCTCTTGATCAGATCGCTGCGCGGTGCCAATCACGCGTGCTGACCTTCGATCAGGAGCACCGGACAGAACAGGAAAAGTATTTCGACTTCGGCCCACGGTGGCGATGCCTGAAGGCGATACACTTCGGGGAAAACGAAGCGCTCGCCGAGCTGGAGCTGGCCGGTGAGTTCTCGGCAGATACCGCGGTCTACAATCTCCATCCCGCCCTCCTGGATCTTGCGACGGGCTCGGCCTTGTACTTGATCGACGGCTACGGACAATCGAGCTCGCCTTACTTCCCGATGTTTTACAAGCGAGCGATCATCTATCGCCGGATTCCTGCGCGGTTCATGAGCCACATCCATTCGCGCCAGAGAAACGAAGCCAGCCGCGATGTGGCGACCTTCGACATCTCGCTGCTTGACGAAAAAGGGAGAGTACTCGCCGAAGTTGAAGGATTCTCCATGCGACAGGTTCGCGATCCGGGTGAATGGCTCAGCACGGTGGAGGCGCATGCATCAGCTCCGATCACGCGGAGCGACGCGAGCCCGGTGCGTCACTGGCGCGCCATAGCCCCCAGAGAGGGTGCGAAGGCGTTCACGAGAATTGTCTCCTCAGACTGCGCACCCAGCGTTTTCGTACTTCCCGATGGGCCCGTGGCCATGCGCCTCGCTACGAAAGCCAAACCGGGGCCAGCGCTGACGAATCGCTCGCACTCGGACGAGGTCGAGTCCGTACTGGCGGAATGGTGGCGCGAAGCGCTGGGACATGAGCAGGTGGGTCTCGATGATGATTTCTTCGAGCTGGGAGGGCAGTCGCTGCACGTCGTACGGTTCTTCGTCAAGATCAAGAAAACATACGGGATCGACTTTGGTCTGTCGACGTTTTTCGAGGCGCGGACGATCCGGAAGCTTGCGCAGCTCGTTCGGGCAGCGTGTACGAAGAGCGTTCTCGAGCAATTGTCAGAGCGGGTGCTCGTACCGATTCAACCCAAGGGAACACGTCCGCCGCTGTACGTGGTCTCTGGAATCGACGGCCACGTGCTCGTGTTCCACAGGATGGCGTTCTACCTTGGAGACGATCAACCTGTGTACGGACTTGTACCTCGTGGTCTGAACGGGCATGAACCATATCACACGAGTGTGGAAGACATGGCGCGATATTATGCCGAGGCGATCCGGAGAGCGCAGCCCGAGGGACCATATCGCATTGTGGGTCACTCATTCGGTGGAATCGTTGCATTCGAGGTGGCCCAGCAACTGGTGGCTCAAGGTGGCCTCGTGGGCTTGCTCGGGCTGTTCGATACAAGTGAGCCGCGCTACAGCGAGCAAGTGTGGAAGGGACTCGATTTTCGCCAGCGTCTCGCTTTTTACGGAACCGAGCTCAGGCTGGCCGTAAGCGAACGCGACCCATTTGGACCGCTTCGACGGCGCTTCCAGAGGAAGATTTCGAGAGCAATTGCGCCGCTTCTGCGCACATCGGGAGATCCGCCCCAGCCTAGCGGACGAATCAAGGATGTGAATTTGATTGCTGTCGCGAACTATCAGCCCAAGGTTTATCCGGGTGGCTTGACGCTGTTTCGTTCAACCTTGCGAGAAATCCAGGAAGGCGAGGACGAGTTTCTGGGCTGGGGCAATCTGGTTGCCGGAGGGATTGAGATTCATCACGTCACTTCCACTCATGGTGACATTGTCCATGAGCCCGCGGTGAGGATCTTGTCGGAAAAGCTGCAGAAGTGCCTGGACCGCGATCCCACATCAGCAAACAAAGGCCTCCAGCTCGCCGAAGTGTGAGCCCAGCTTTCGCTCTGGACAGGCACCCCGATCGGCGGTATGGTCTTGCCACACGTCCCAAGTCTTCGCCTTTCGGTCTCGTTGACTCATTCATGCGACTGCGACAGGTCGCTCCGGTTACCCGAACCATGCCGGTTTACCTCGCGGGCTTTCGTGCCCGCGTCAAGCATGAAGATTGTGGAGGGAGAGGATGCCTCCCACAACCTCGAGACCAATCGAAGCCGGCACCGGCGGAGGGTACCTCCGCGGGTTGGTGATGCCGGTGACGATCATCGGCGCCATCCTCGTGTTCGTCGTGCCAATACCGGCTGAATTGCTCGACGTGCTGTTGTCGGCGAACCTTACGATCGCCGTGGTCGTGCTGTTGACAACGCTGGCGATTCGATCGCCGCAAGAATTCAGCGCGTTCCCGACGATTCTTCTGACAACCACGCTGTTGCGGCTAGTTTTGAATGTGGCCACCACGCGACTGGTTTTGACCCGTGGAGGTGAGTACGGGCTGGACGCGGCTGGTGGGGTGATCCGCGCCTTCGGCTCCTTCGTGGCGGGCAACCAGGTACTGGTGGGCGTGATCTTGTTCTCGATCTTGGTGGTGATTCAGTTTGTTGTGATCACCCAGGGTGCGACCCGGATCAGCGAGGTGGCGGCGCGGTTTACGCTGGACGGGCTCCCCGGGCGCCAGATGGCCATCGACGCTGACTTGCATGCGGGACTCATCGACCAGCAGGAAGCCCACCGTCGGCGCGACGAGGTTTATCGCCAGGCCGACTTTTTCGGTGCGATGGACGGTGCGAGCCGCTTCGTCCGCGGCGACGCGATTGCGGGGGTCGTGATCCTTCTGGTCAATATTTGCGGGGGATTGTTTCTGGGCATGGTCCAGTACGGGATGAGCCCGAGTGAGGCAGTCAACGTTTTCACGAAACTGACGATCGGCGACGGACTGGTCAGCCAGGTGCCGGCGTTCTTGATCTCGCTCGCGGCCGGGCTGATCGTGACTCGGTCGTCGTCGTCAACCGACCTGAACCGGGATGTGGTCAGCCAGTTGTTCTCGAAGCCGGGCGTGCTGGGAACGGCCGCCGTGTTCCTGGGCCTCATGGCATTCACGCCACTACCCAAGCTTCCTCTCTTGAGCCTGGGAGGGATCCTGGGCGCCGGGGCATTTTTCTGGAGTTCTGGCTCGGACAAGGAGCAGCCGGCAATAGCCGCTGAGGGGCGCACCATGGGTGGGGAATCTGTTTCCCGCACCACGACACGGCCGGAGGAAGGGCTCATGCCGGGAGGTACGGCCCGCGCAAGAACATCGTCGCCGGCAACAGCCGCGGCAGGATACCTGGCCGAGACCGGCTCAGACCGGATGGAAGACTTGCTGCACGTGGACCCGCTCGAGCTGGAGATCGGGTTCCGATTGATCAGTCTGGCCGATCCGGTTCGGGGTGGAGATCTGCTCGACCGGCTCAAGACGGTGCGGCAGCGGGTGGCGCGGGAGATGGGATTGATCGTGCCTCAGGTGCGGATTCAGGATGTGATCGGACTACCGCCCAATGAATACCGGGTGAAAATTCGAGGGACGATTGTTGGGCAGGGGCTGGCGTATGCTGGCCGATTGCTGGCGGTGCCGCCAGCCGGCCTGGTGACGCGTCCGGACGGGCGGGATGGAGTCGACCCGGTCACCGGTCAACCGGCGGTCTGGATTCACGCTGATGGCCGTGAAGTTGCCGAGCTAGCGGGGTGCAGGGTTCTGGAAACCTCGGCGGTCCTGGCTGGCCACTTTGGCGAGATCGTCGCGAGCCACGCTGATGAGCTTTTAACTCGCGAGCAGGTCGAGCGGTTGCTCGATCGGGTGCGGGCATCGGCCCCGACCTTGGCCGGCGAGGTTGTCCCGGGGCTCCTTCGCGCCGGCGAGCTGCAACGGGTTTTGCAGAACCTGCTGCGGGAACGAGTTGGAATCCGCGATCTGGAAGCGATTCTGGAGACCCTGGCGGTCCATGCCGGCAAAACGAGGGACATCGATCTTTTGACCGAACAGGTGCGCAGGAGCCTGGCGCGGCAGATCGCCGAGACCTACCGTGGCGCAGACGGACGACTGCGGGTCGTGACCTTGTCCCGGCCGCTTGACGATCGGCTGGCCGCGGTCAGCCAGGGAGAGACAAGACCGGCCGAGACGCTGGGCGACGACACAATCCGGAGCATTGTCCGAGCGGTCGCGGTGGCGGTCGGCACCCTGGTTGACAATGGTTATCCGCCCGTCATTCTCACGACAGCAGGCGCCTGCGCGGTCCTGAAGGACTTGACGCGTGCCGACCTGCCGCGGCTGGTGGTCTTGAGCCAGCGCGAGATTCCGCGGGATACACCGGTCGAGGTCATGGGGAGCGTGGTCGAAGAGGAGCCCGAGGCCGTGACGACATTCACCACGTCCGAGGCCGCCCTATAGGTCGATCCACCGACTGTTGATCAGACGTTGTCCCGGTTCGATTAAAGGTTGTGTTGATGCGATCGAAAACCTACCGCGCGAGTACGATGAAGGAGGCCCTGACGCGAGTGCGGCGGGACCTGGGCAGCGACGCCGTGATTCTGTCGGCGCGCGAGGTCCGGCGCCGGCGACTTTTCGGTCTGGGTGCGAAAGCGGAGGTTGAAGTCACGGCCAGCGACACGATGCCTTCGGCAGCCGGGAGCACGAGGCAGCCGGGCCCGGGGGCGGTGGGGACTCAAGGAGCCCGGCCCGCGGGAGCGGCCACACCGACCATTTCCATGCAGGCAAAATTCGGTGAAGAACTGGGCCGGCTGCACGCGATGGTCGAGACCTTGAGCCGTCACGGACACATCGACCACCTGCTGCCCGATCTTCCGAGCGCGCTCGTTCCGACGTATTCACACCTGATCGAAGCCGACGTGCCGGAGGTCTTGACGCGGCGGCTGGTGCAGCACGTCGCCCGTACCCTCGAGCCCGATCAGCTTGACGATCCCGAGTCGATTGCGCGGCCCTGTGTGAGGCAGTCGAGCAATGCATACCGGTGGCCCCGCCCATCCAGGCGATCGCGGGCACCCGGCGGGTCGTGGCTCTGGTGGGGCCGACCGGCGTGGGCAAGACGACGACCGTTGCCAAGCTGGCGGCCAACTACAAGCTGTCGCAGGGGGTGCGCGTTGGACTGATCACGGTGGACACCTACCGGATCGCGGCGGTCGAGCAGCTCAAGACGTATGCCGAGATCATCGATCTACCCCTGGCGGTCGTGAACGATCCATCCGAGATGCCGCGGGGGCTGGATGAACTGGGAACTGTGGACCTGGTTTTCATCGACACGGCAGGACGAAGCCCACGGGATGAGGTCAAGATCCGCGAGCTGACCGAATTCCTGCTGGTGGCACGGCCAGACGAGGTGCACCTCGTATTAAGCGCGGTGGCGGGGCAAAGGAGCCTGCGTGCGGCGATCGAGAGGTTTGCGCGGGTCCAGGTTGATCGGCTGATTCTGACCAAGCTTGACGAGGCCGACAGCTTGGGGGGAGTGCTGGCGGTGCTGGGGCTCTCGAGCCGGCCTGTAAGCTATCTGACCACCGGTCAGGCAGTTCCAGACGACATCGAGCCAGCCGACCGCAAGCGGCTGGCACGGCTGATCCTGAGGCAGGAGGATCTTGCTTGAAGGAGGAAATCGGGATGACCGATCAAGCCGAAAGGCTCAGGGAGCTCGCCCTGGCGAGCCGGGTATCGAAAGGGGCTGCGGCTGCAGTGGCCCCGGACGAACCCGGCGCGGCGGGCGCGGACAGCCGGCGGCATCTGCGCGGACAGCGCGCTCGCTCTTGTTCACAAGCGGCAAGGGTGGGGTGGGCACATCGAACCTGGTCTTGAACCTGGCGATTGCACTGGGGGAGATGGGACACCGCGTGGTGGTGGTCGACGCCGATATCGGGTTGGCGAATCTCGATCTCCTTTGCGGGTTGACGCCGCGGTTTGATCTTGGCGATGTACTGGCGGGTCGTTGCCGGCTGTCCGGCGCGGTGGTCACTGGGCCTGGCAACATTCAGGTCGTTCCGGGCGCGCACGCGATCCGAACGGGTGCCGAAGACCTGGACGAGGGTCCCGCTCGACTGGTTTCCGAGCTGGGCGAGCTGGAGTCTCGGGCCGATTTCGTACTGGTCGATGGGGGCTCGGGACTGGGGCCGGGAATCGTGCTGCTGGCGGCCGCGGCCGACGAAATCGTGATCGTGAGCACGCCCGAGCCGACATCGATTGCAGATCTGCACGCGGCGATCGGCCGAATTCAGCGAGTGCCGGCTCGGCCGAGGATGCGAGTGCTGGTGAATCAGGCACGATCGGCGGCCGAGGCCACGGACGTTCTGGACCGGGTGGTCGCCTCTAGCCGGCAGTTTCTGGGCGCGGTCGTTTCGCCCCTGGGGCCGGGGTCAATTCGGGTCGATCCGCACGTTCAGGCAGCAGTCCGCCGCCGGTGCCCGTTCCTGGTGGCATACCCGGGCGCAGCCGCGTCGCGCGGGGTCCGCCGGCTGGCGCGGGCTCTGGTCCGAGAGCGCCAGCCTGAAAGGCGAAGCCGCCGGACCGGGTTCTTCGCAAGCGTCGCTCTTCGACGAGCCCTGTCGAACGTGGCCGGTGGTTAATTCCCAGGTCGCTTGACGCCTGATTAAACAGGAGAAAAGTCCGGATGGGATGAATTTCCGTGTTGTTGCGATGGTATCACTCAAGCCGATTGAGCGGATGGTCCGATATCAATTTAGGTTGGAGTTCCTTGGACGGCGAGAGGGGAAGGGCCGGACGGTTTCGATCCTGGTGGTTTCTGCGGGTCGAAACGGAGAAATAAACGTCGGAAATGCGCCAAACGGCGAATGCGAGCGCCGGATGTGTCAGCAACGCGACGTGATGGCTCTTCTGCACAGGATGTGCCGCCTCTTGCTCAGCCGACATGGAGGTCAGGATGTCGACAAAGGTGGATGTGGATGTAACCGAACTCTGGCGTGAGTTCAAGGAACACCCCACCACGGAACTGCGGAATCACCTGGTCGAGCGTTATTTGCCGCTGGTCAAATACAATGCGGAGCGGATCTGGCAGCGTCTGCCCGAAGGGGTAGACCTGGACGATCTGATCTCAGCCGGAGTATTTGGCCTGATGGATGCGATCGACGCGTTTGACCTGAGCCGCGGCGTGAAGTTCGAGACCTACTGCGTGCCGCGGATCCGCGGGGCGATGCTTGACGAGCTTCGGACCATGGACTGGGTGCCGAGGCTGGTGCGGTCCAAGGCGACCAAGATGGAAGAGGCGCGCAAGGAGCTCGAAGCCAGGCACGGCCGGCCGCCCACCGATCAAGAACTGGCTGAAACACTGGGCCTGCCCATGGAAGAATTTGAAAAGATGGCGATGGACGCCAACGCCGTGGGCCTGATCAGTCTGAACAAGAAGTGGTATGAAACCGACAGCTATAAAGACGTGCGCGAGATCGATATCCTCGAAGACAAGAAGGGCGAAGACCCAACCCGGCGGCTGCAGCGCAAAGATCTGATGCGAATGGTCACCAAAGGCCTGAGCCGCAACGAGCGACTAATTATTATATTATATTATTATGAAGAATTGACGATGAAGGAGATCGGCGCGACGCTCGACCTGAGCGAATCTCGCGTTTCGCAGATGCACTCATCGATCATTCAGAGGCTGCAGTCTCAGCTTTCGACCCGTCGGCCGGAGTTTGGGACTTGATTTTTGAGGATCCGCCCTGGAGACCTGCGGCCCAGAGAGCGCAGGTCTTCAAGGCGGATTCTCGCATTTCGAACGCCGGGCTCTGGTTAAAAGCACAAGTGGTTGTAGAATAGCGATAGCGAGGTCAGCCACCGTAAAACATGCCACCCGAGTGGGTTCGCTCTCGAGAGCCAGCATGCTAGAGGCGAGGAACCTGCGATGACACCGAAAGCATCATGGAGCCGGATCTTGGCGATGGCCGTGATCGGCGCGGCGCTACTGGGATCGTGGCCGTCCCAGGCGCAGGCGCAATTTGGGTTTGGTGGCGGTGGTTTCGGCTTCGGGGGATACGGCTGGGGTTTCGGCGGGTTCAGCCAGGTTCCGAAGCCCGAGAGTTTTCTGTACCAGAAGGCGATCTCCGATTCGCAACGCGACACGCATATTCCCAGCCGCGATGTGTATGCCAACAATCCGAACTCGTACATCAACCACGTTCGGGACAATGGTTTCGTCGATCGCTACGCGGTGGAGCGGAGGGAAGCCGCCCAGTACCGAGCAGCACGACGAATGGAAGCAGCCGCGGCCACCCAGACGGCGATGCGGGCGGCTGCACAGACACCGGTCTTGCCCCTGTCGAGCTTCTACAATCCTCAGAACGAGCTGATCTGGCCGGGCGATGCTCCCACGGCCGGTGACTTGAAAGAGAAGCGGTCTCTCTTTGACCAGGCGAGTCAGGAGGTCCTTGCCGAGGCGAAGAAGAACGGAGTTGCATCCATGGCCGCCGTCACGAATGCTCGGCAGAAGCTGCTCGATTATGGGCGACCGGGTCTTCAATATGTGCGGGCTCACGCCACCCCGCGGATCGCCGACTCGTACCACCTGTTTCTTCTGTCGCTCTATGAGTCGCTGGCCCAGGCAGCCAGTCCACAGGCTGAAGCCGCACCGACCCACGCCACCACCCCTTCATCGTAAGCTGAGCTCAGGGCGAGACCGACCGAGCGATGACGATGTCGAGGTTTTTCCGTGACAGGTCGAGGTGGAGGATATTGCCGTCGCGCCCGATCAAGAAGTTGGCCGGGATCTCGACGACCCCATAAGCCTTCGCATAGTCGTGGGCACCCGTGCCGTTGATCAGGTTGGGCCAGCGAATGTTGTGGTCGAGGATGAACCGCCGGACATTGGGCATGACCGTCTCAATCTTGAGCGTGTCGCTCTGAAGGGTGTCGACGTTGATGCCCACGATCCGAAATCCGCGTGACTGGTGGGTCGTGTAGACGTGGTCGAGCCACGCGATCTCGGTCGAGCTGGGCAAGCACCAGCTCGCCCAGAAGACGACCAGCACGACCTGGCCCTTGAGGTCGGCCGAACTGATGGGCTTTCCGTCAAGATCCGTGCCCTGAATGGCCGGGGCGGGCTTGCCAATCAACGCGAGCAGGTTCAAGCGATTGGCACAAAATGCCTTCACGACGGGGTTTTCGGAATCTTTGAGGACAAGCTGAAAGGCAGCACGCGCCGTATCGAAGCGATCGCCTTGCATCAGCCGCTGATAACAGGCTTCGCAGATCGCCAGCAGATCTGAAGTATTGAGTGCCACGGCCGTGCCTTGAGCGGGACGGACCGTTTGATTGGTGCCACTAATTGACCGCCTTAACTCTGCGAGGGATTCGTCGAAGTTCCCTCGATCGGCCGAGGCGATGATGTCGATCGTGTGGGCCAGGAAGACGATGGTCGGAGAACCGCTGGCGGCTTTCAGGGCTTGGTGGGCGAACGGCTCGGCCTCGCGGAAGAGGTTATTGGCGATGGCCAGGCGAAAGAGCACCTCATAAGTTTCGACCGCGTCTTTGGGCGACTGACGAACGGCAAGCTGGCCGAGCCGATCAAGACGCTGCCGTTCGAGCTGGAGGAGCTGGCGGTTGTAGTCGTCGTGGATCGACTGAAGACTTGCTCCGGCGCCGGCTGGGCTCAGGACCCGCGGCGAGGGTGCGGCCGGCTCGTCCTGCCCGGGAGCGCTTGACTCGCCAAGGACGACCCGCGACGTCGAGATACTCACAATGAGGACGAGACAGGTCAGCACAAGCCGGGGGAAGATCATTGTCGTGGGAACCCTCTCTCGCTACGGGGCAACCGATCATGAAAACGCCGATTCTACCATGGAAATCACGGCACCAGTAGGAGGCGGAGCGATCGGCCATAGCGGCCTTGGTGGCCGCTCGGCGCTGTTGCCTGGGAATGGCACGTGTCGTGACCCGCCAGATCGCGGCCAGAAACAATGCCCCAACAACAATGGCCGTGAACCAGAGGAGGGCTTTGGTCAGGCCCGACATCGGTTCGGCGGGCGTTTCGCGCAAGTAGACGGGAAATGGCTTCCCGGGTTTGCCGGTGCCCGGGCGCGACGGCTCGACGAAGAGCTCGCGCGACCGAGCCTTGATCGAGTGTTCCTGTTCGGGCAAGTTGCGTGAATCAATCGGCATGGCACCGTTTCCTCAGGCGGCGTGGAACGGGGGCCGGCCTACGGGTTTCTTGCGATGAACGTAGCTCATTTTCCAAAGTAGCACGCGCATTCGACCTTTGGGAGTGCAACCTCGCTCCAAAGATGAACCCGGCCAGGGGCCGACGTCTCCAGACGATCGTCACGCAGGACGGAGTTCGGTGGATTCACGAGCCACGGGCATCAGGGATTTGCCCGGAAGAACCAATCCCAGGTTGGGGGAAACGCCGCCAGGGCGGCGGCGCCGGCCTGGCTGTCGTCCCAGGGATAAAGCACCTTTCCGATTTCCGAGAGAGCGAAACCTGCCTTGCGGAGGCGATATTCGACTTCGAACGCTTGCCAGAATTTTTGCCTGAGTCCCTCGTAGTGAAACCGGCCGAATGCAAAATCATAATGCCGGCGTTCGGCGTGGAGAGCAGCGAGTTTTTCGGCTTCACCAGGCGGAAAGCCCTGATCCAGAGACCCGTCCATGAGGAGCATCATGTGATAAGAGATGGCGTCCAAGGCCGGCACGATTCCCAGGAACTGGCCGCTGGGTTTCAGGCTGGCGCGGATGGCGCGTAAAGTACCGTCGATCAGACGAACGTCGGGCATGACCAGGGAATTGACGGACACCGCGAGGTCGAGCCGGCCGGCGAGATCATCGAGGTCATGCATTGGCCGCGTCAAGAAAGTGACGCGGTTGGCGAGATCCGGTCGCAGCCGCGCTCGGGCGCATTCGAGCATATCGGGAGCAAAGTCGAGTGCGATCACGTGCCCAAACCGCTCGGCAAGGTACGGAAGCAGCGGCCCTGTGCCGCAGCCCAGGTCGGCCGCGGTCTTGCGTGAAGGCTCGGGCACATCAGCGAGCGCCTTCCAGATCGGATTCTCGACGTTCGGCGCGTATGGGTCGAGGAACACCTCATCATACACGGCCGCCTGGCGGCTCCAATGACGAGCCTGGTTGTGAAGCTCACGCTTTCCCAAGGTCGAGACCAAGCTCCCCTGGTTGCAGTTGGTGTGGTCGGAGAATTGCCGCCGCGTTCGTCACGGAATTGCCTGCTCAATCTCAAGCCTTTGCCGACCCGAGTCGATTTCAAGGTCCGCTCGAGCTAGGGCGCAGCAGTGGGGTGCAGCTTGATCACATCGATCTTGATTCCCCGTGTCGTGCCCATGATGTCGCGCCGGTACCAGTGAGGATAGCCCAGCTTCGCGTCGGGCGAAAACCGCATGACGACCTTGGCATTCCTGGGCTGACCGAACGGTTTCTCGGCCCCGCACTGAGCCAGGTCATCGGCCATGGTGAGAAACAGGCCGTCGACGCCGAAGAAGCGAGGCTCGAAGGAGCGGCGCTCGGTTCGCTCGCCATTCGCCTGGATCAGCTCGAGCTTGCGGACCTTTCCGCCTTGAACGGTGACGAAGTAGTGGGCGTTATTGGGGCCGGTCACGGTCCATTCCAGGTCGTAATCAGCGATGCCAGCCTTTTTCCAGAGAGTCCTGGCAGCTTCCAGGGTCTCGGGGGTCAGTGGCTCGCCGCCGGCGCAGCCGAGAGTGGAAGCAATGGTCAGCAAGAGACCGCCGAGCGCGAGCTGTGGCGTCGAGCGTCCTGGTCGTGAACGATGCATGGTGGAAAAGGCTCCCGCGCGTCGGAATCCGCCGCCAGGGCTCCGTCTGAGGTCGTACCTTGCCCGGACATCGAAGACCTACGGACTTTTCAGGCGTCCTCACTCCTCCAGGATGCCAGGAGGGAGAGCGGTTGGCCAGTCCTGTCCGCCGCAATGATCCGGGTGCACCAGGCTACCCGGGTCAGGTCAGCGGCCCGCGTGGTCGAAGTCGAGGATGAGATCGGCGGCGGCCACCGAGGTGCCTGCAAGTTTGGGGAGAGCGACCAGATCGAAACCATTGGCATTGTCAAACGCCCAGGTGGCGACGCTCGCCCGCAGTCGAACACGGCCCAGCAGACTCTGCCAGACGCTGCGTGCCAGAGCGTCGATGGGCTCGCTCGACTGGAGGAGGACCCGACGGCCCTGGTTGAGCGCCCTCACGATCGGGAAAACTCGCGGATCGGGCTCAGACCCAGAAAGGTTCGGGTCGGATCGGCGCGATTGGATCTGCCCGAGGTTCAGAGAGCCGGAGGGCAGGGTGGTGTCAACGTCGGCGACGGTCCAGCCGCGGCGGAAGGCGCGGGTAAAGGCAAACGGATTTGAGCCGGACAGCCGGTAAGCCCATGGTCCGACGAAGAGCGCGTGGAATGCCAGGGCGCCTGGCCGGCCGCGGTCGTCGAATCCCTGGGGATGAACGTGCACGACGATCCATGGGCCGTTCACCATGCGAAGAGCGAACAGGCTCTCGGCCGAGCTCCAACCCGCCGGTGGCTCGCCAAACCGCTGACAAATGGTTTTCAGCGCAACCAGCCACCGCGGACGGCACCGCGCCGAACGGGCCAGGACGGCGTATCCCCGATGCCAAAACGGGAAGCTGCCGTAGACAGCTTGCTCGAAATGGACGTTGAGATTCAGGTTCAGCATAAGGCGCGGGCGGCGTTCCTCACTCCGGACGACTGAGAGTCGGTACCTGGAAATCGGATGCGAACACCAGGGTGGTCTTTCCCCCTTTCGTCGGGGTGATGGTGCCGGACAAGCCCCGCATGGCCAGCGGATCGCCGCGCCGGCTGTTGAGTACGTAGACCTCGCTGGCCGACCAGTCGTAGTCAATGATGCGGATTGTGATGGGGTCTCCGAGCTTCCATGTGATCGGCTGAGGAAACGTGTAATCCCAGACGGGCCGGTGGGAGTCGCGAATCACCGGGGAGGGCCCATAAACAGCCCCGGCCACTTCGATGACAACACCGAGGTCAGGCGCGCCTCCGGCAAGATACTTGCCGACCTTGGGCTCGACCTCGCCGCGGCGGAGGGTGACACGGTAGTGGCTGGGGACGGAGATCTTCTCCCACCACTCGAGATAGTTCTGGGCATCCGCGGCGAAACGGCCCTCGGAGTGGTCGCGGAGATAATCGCGCAGGCGGCGCGCGATCTCGGCGACGTCGTCCGGATGGGCGACGGCGTGGTCAAAAGCCTGGCGGTAGGCGTAGGAATCCCACTCCCGCAGGACTTTGTCCTTGGATTCGATCGCCTCGCTGATATACCGGCCTCCGGCTTGGTGGGCCTTGAGATAGTCTTGATAGCGCTCGATGCGGGCCGCAAACCGGGTTGGATTCTGGCGTGAATAGTCGCGTGCGCGATCAATGTCGTGCTCGTCGAGACGCTGAAGGTACATCTCGAGACGGGTTTGCACGAGATCGCGAGCGGCACTCTCGCGATGTTCGGCGAGGAAGCGGCGGGCGCGATCAATCTGGTCGGAGAGCGACACCGTAGGGAGCGACTCAGCGCGGATCAGGTCATCGACGAACTGCCTCTCGATGGCGGTGCGGCGCTGGGCGAGCTCGTTCTTGAGAGAACGGGCCAGAACGACAGCCTCGGCGCGGCGGGGCGTATCGGGGTAATCACGAAGGAACTGATCGATCGACGCCAATGGAGCCGCGGGATCGTCGAGGGCGGCGAGCGAAAGGGCTTCGGCGTAGACGATCTTCCAGCGCGCGTCGTGCCGGACCTGTTCCTGGGCGGCCTCGACCTTGCGGATCGCAGGGGTCAGGCGGGGGGCTTGGTCCTTGAGCTGGCCGAGCTGAGCGTGAAGATTGGCGGGGGCCGTGCCGTTGGCTACCTGCACGTCGGCGGCCTTCACTTGCCACTCGTCTCGCCTGGATCGCGCCTCGCGGCCAAGTGCGGGCCAGAACAACGGCAGCGAGGGATGCCATTTGAGCAGCTCGGCCCAGCGGCGCACAGTGCGGGAGCAGCCTCGTCGCCGGCTGTTTCGATCGCGCGTGCGCGGTGGAAAGCCATGAGATCCGATCCTGCGAGCACACCAATTGCGGCGAGTCCGGCTGCTGCTGCGAAGACCAACCGGCGCCCTCGCCGCCCCTGCCGCTTTTTGTCGAGCCGCTCACGGAACTCAAAGGATCGGTTCGATCGGGGATAACGGTGCTCGTAGGCTTGGGTGCAGCGCGAGCCGATTCAGATCTCCAGAGGCGAGCTCCCACAGTTGATCCATCTGAGCGCGATCGTGGGCCTCGAGCTGCTGGGCGACCCAGCCGAGCGAAGCCTCCAGGCCTTGGGGCCGCAACACCGCTGGCGGACGGTTACCGACACAGCCCGGGCCGAATGAGCTGACGGCGAAGATGGCGCCATCCGGCGCATGCTGGGCCAGGGCATGCCGCGTCATGCCGTACCGTTCTTCCACCAGCCGCTCGACGAAATCAGCGGGCGGGTCGGCATCGGGGTCCAGGCTGGTTCCGGCTGTCAACACGCTCGACGCGACCCGGTCAAATCTGGTCAGGAGCAGCGCAACCGGCCGGCCCATCCGCAGATCGTCGGAGCGCTCTATGTACCGCTCGAGTAGGTTTTCAACTTCCTGCTGTCTGCGCCGGCGTTCGGAAGGGTCGCTCGATCCCTCCGGGTCAAGACAGAGCAAAACCGCGTCGCAATCGGCAAAAAAATCCTGGATCGGCTCTTCTGACCCGAGTGTGACATGCTCTCCCTGATAGTCCTTGACGATCAGGTCGAGCCGCGCGGGTCCGTGGTAGAGCCGGAGCTTCAGATCGGTCTCAGCAAGCGATCCCGCCATGGGCTCGCCAGATTCGATCTGGGCGATCTTTTCCGCCAGGTATTCTGCGGTGCGGGGGTCTGCCGCAGCCAACCGCAGACCTGGGATCCGGCCGCTGGCGGCTTCACGGTATAACATCGCGAGCAGCGTGGTCTTGCCCACATTGCGGTGACCGAAGAGCGCGATCCGTTTCGGCCCCGTCAAGCGTGCCTCGAGGGCGTCGAGCCGATCGGTAAGCCGGCTGTTCTTGCTCACGACCCGGCTCCTCGATGGAGAATTCGCCCGGTCATTTTGTGAAGAACTGCTCCGAACGGCCGGGCGACGAACGTCAATGGCCGGAAGATCCACCGGACTGGCAGACCGATCAACACCAGGAGCGAAACAACGGCGAACAACCCGGCCATACCCATACCAATCGACCGGAACAAAGAATTGTCGAGACCATAAACGGCGAGGGTCTGCCCGATTGAGGATTCAAGCCCTCGGGCGGCGCCGCCGCCCACGGCCGAGGCGAGCTGGATACCAGCCCTGGCGAACTCGTGAACGGCGAATTCGGTGGCTTGGCCGGCAAAATCGACGAATTTCTCAGGGTTGGCCAGAAAGGCGGCCAGGATGCCCGCAGCGGCCAGTTTCTTCTTGTTCGGCAGGACGTGCGCGGTGAAGAACGACCAGCCGCCGCGGCCAGCCTTGCGCAACACACCCAGGCCTTCGGGGCCTTCCTTGGCGAGGACTTCCGCGATGTCGTCGCCGAAGACCCTCACTGCCGACAGGCCTTCCGGGCCGAGCCGGCGGACAATCATCTCGGCTTCGGCGGGATAACGCCTGGCCAGCACCTGCGCCGTTTCGCCCAGCTCGACAACCAGGCGCTTCTCGGCTGGCTCCAGCGCTTCAAAGACGCGGAGCGTCTGTGGGTCTTGTTTCAGCAGGCGGGAGAACCGAGCCTCCAGCAATGCTTCGGCTGGCTGTTCCATTCGCCGGCCGGCGCGCGCCAGCTCGTCGGACCGCTTGATGAGAATCTCAAGCGATTCATCGGCGTGGTGCGCGCGGAACAACCGGCCCGCGCCACGGATTTCAGCCTGCGCGCCATCTCCGCCCTTGAGCAAGCGTTTGCCGCCCGCCTTGGTTTCCAGGATCACTTCATGCACGACGTCGTCCAGCCAGGAGAGCTTGCCCGCCTGAACCGCGCCGGGCAAGCCGAGCATGAGGAGCACAGGCACCATCGCCCAGGCCAGCCGCGCGGCCTTTTTCCATGACTTCGGCCTCACCGGGCGTTGAGAAGGAGGATTCATCGAATCAGTCCCTTGCGTAGACGGACGACTCAGCGACATGCCCAAACTCTCTGCGCTCTCCAGGCTATTCGATAGACGGCCGGTTTTGTTGGCGGCCCGGGCTGCACGATCGATCGAGCTGCGGCTCAACTGTATCATTTAATTCGGCCGGGGTCCGGGGCCTCTTCGAGGCCAGGTACTCTTCCATCTTCTGAAATCCGACGACGCCGACGCTGGCCTGAACGGCCTGCGCCGAGAGGTATTTCAAGCCTCGCTGCGGAGGAATGCGCACGACAAATTCGGCGCCGTTTTTGAGGAGCCGGATCGGCTGCCACGTGCTGAGGCGCAGACCTGCCTGGCCAGCGAGGGGGCCTGCAATCGCGCTCAACTGAGCCAGGCTGAGATGCGGCAGGGCTTCGGGAAGCCTGCGGAGAACTTGGTAGAACCCGCCTGCGGACCGTACGGCCCACCATTGCGCGAGCCGGCGAGTGGTGGTGGCGGTTCCGAGAGCGGCTGCCTGCTCCAGACCACTTGCAGCCTGGTGGCGAGTGAGCGACTTTCCGGCCGACTCACTGCCGGTCGCCGCCAGCTCTCGGCCCAGGGATTTGATTCCCTCGCGGAGGGTCGCTTTGACCTCGCCGCGGATTGACTCGGCTGCGATGGCTCCCTCGGGCTGAAGGGCCGCCAGGCTCAGCGCGTCGGTAACGACGAAACAGCCGTCGATGAGCGCCCACGTCATCTCGCCCGAGGTCGGTGCATATCCTCGCCGCACGACGTTGCCCAGGTGGATCACGTCATACAGGGGGAGGAACTGATAGAACTGGACTCCAGACTGATTCAACTGGGCGACACGATCCAGCCCGTCATGCTTGATGGTGCGGATCATGGCCTGACCGTTGTCTCCCGATGCAAACAAGGCTGCCAGGGCCAGTGACTCTGTGAAAGACCGACGGGTCTTGGCCTCGAGATAGGCCAGCGCCTCGGGCCCGGCATCGGCCTGGGCAACCAGTGGGATGACCACTGCGCCATGAGCGCGGAGAATGTCGCGGAAGTCCGGGTCGGCGGCGTACTTGTCGAGCATCGCCAGGGCCATTGCGCCGTGTGCCGCCAGAGCGTCCACGGCCTGACGGCGCGCGGTTGGATCGGTGAAATCACCGAAGACGACATCGGCTGCGTCGGGCCCGGCTTCCTTCAAAGCGCGCTCGCCGCGGTCGCCGTACTCGACGACCAGTTGCAGTGCGTGCGGGCTGCCGGCCGCGACTTCGATCAAGCCGGCGGCAGCGAGGTGGCGCAGATGCCCGGCAACGGACTCGGGCCGGTGGGTTTGAAGCAAGGTGTCGACGTATCCGGAATTGACCTGGAGCAGGATCAGGCTCGCTTCGAGGGGCAAAGCGTCACCGAGGGCCTCCAGAACCGGGCCGTACAGACTGACAAGGGCGAATCCTTCGGGCCCGTGGCGACGAAACGCCTCGAGCGCGATCGGTCCGTTTTGATCGAGCGTGAGCAGAGCAGAGCGAAGGTCGCGAGATCCTCGATCGAGGCTGATGAAGCACAGGATGGCGAGCGCGTCGGCCAGATCGGTCTGGCCGCCGTTCATGCGTTCGACCAGGTCGCTGACGCCGGGCGGGTCGGCCAGAATCAAAGGCAAAGCGCCGGGATAGCGCGCGGCGAGCCGTTGCTGTGCCGGAGTCAAGTTTGCGATCTGGGAGATCAGGAGGGCGCGGTCGGTGTCGTCGGCCCGCTTCAGACCGAAGTATTCGCGCCAATGAAGGAGAAGGTCGGCCGCAGCATCCTCCCCCAGCAAGTCGCGCAGCGTGCGAAACTCGCCGGGATGCCGCTCGTACAGAAAAATCGCCTCCAGGTCCAACCGGTCGAGCAAAACCAGCCCGCGCAGACCATCGGTCCGCTCGATCTCCTGGGCGTTTCGCCCGAACCGCTGGGCCACTCGAGCGACCAGGTCGCGCACCTGCGGCGAATCGGAACGATATTTCGCAATCAGCAGGGCTTTTGGGTCGGTGTGGGCCGCAGCACCCTCGGTGCCGAATGCAGTGGGAAAGTGCGTGATCGGGGCCGGAGACGGCGAATCGTCCAGACCGATGGGCTTGAACGCCAACTTGACCAGCACCGCCAGGGCGGCCAGAAACGCGGCTGTGGCGAAGGCTCGCTTCATCCGAAGTCTCATCCCGCGTTTGGGCTGCGTCCGAGTGCCATGTTCGGTTCCGAGATGAGTAGTGACCTGGCCGGCCGACTCTGCAAGGCTGCGGTCAGGTCCGGGTGCCCCAGCCGCCCCGGGTGACGAGTTGCGTATCCTGACGAATTCTCGCCGACGCCCGCGGAATGTCAATTGTGATTAGCCGATCCCTTGGCGGAACCTGTGGGATTGAGCGGACCAATCGGCCGCACGACGAGCCCGCTGACCGTGCGAGCGTGGTCCAGCCGCCCCAGCCGGAACACGCGCCAATTTGGCCACGCGCGTCATATCGGGCACAGCCGATCTGCCGGGCCTCCCGCAACATGCACGTAGGTTCGCTCGACGCGAATGGTCGGTTCGCGATAGGGTATTGCCAGTAAACGGGTCTTGACAGGAGTTCCCGCGCAACGAGGCATCAAAGCATCGTGGTGATGAATCGGATTCGATTCCGGGCGGCACAGTTACGATGGCGACCTGACCTCGCGCTGGTGTTGCTGGTGCTTTGGGGGTTGTTCATCGCCTACGCGACGATGCTCCCGTTTGACTTTTCGGCCTCGCGCGAGCACGTCGTGGCGACGCTCAGGCGGCTGTGGTACCGCCCGCTCAAGGGGGGATCATGGCACGACGTCTACAGCAACGTGTTGTTGTTTGTGCCGTGGGGTCTCTTGCTCGGGGTGTGGCGAGCGGGCCGTGGCACCGGCTATGTGCTGGCCATGATCCTGGCGCTTTTGACCGGCGGGCTTTTGAGCGGATCGGTCGAGATCAGCCAGTTGTTCGCCCCCACGAGGTCCACGTCCGTGATCGACGTGATCACCAACACGTTCGGCTCGTGTGTGGGAGCGCTCGTGGGGTGGCCATGGGCCCGATGGGTCTGGCCGAAGTTATCGGTAAGAATCCGCCAGGTGATCTTCAGTCGGCCGCTCGCCGGATGCGCGGTGGCTACGCTGGCTTTGCTCCTGATCGCCGGCCTTTCGCCATTTCACGTCAGCGTGGCACCAAGCGACTTGCGAGCGGCGCTTCAAGGGGCGCGGCTTGATCCGTTCGGTGTGCTGTACCATGGCACGCCACGACCGGATCCCTGGCGGTGGCTCGCAGAACTGCTCACATGGATCTTGGCCGGGGGCTTGTTTGCGCTGGCGGCGCAAGAGTCGCGTGCGCGCGGTGGACAGGTGATCGGCTGGGCCGTTGCAATTGCCGCCAGCACGAGCCTCGCCATCGAGGCTTCCCACGTGATGATTCCCGGGAGGGAGATCGATATGACCTCGGTGATCATCGCGGTTCTGGGCTCGGCCATCGGGTCAGTGCCGGTGGCGATGCGGGCTGGCGATCCACGCCGCTTGATACCCGCCTCGCTTCTGATCTGGAGTCTCGCCGTGATGTTGGCGGCGTGGAAACCAGCCCGGTTCGCCTGGCCGGATCCACCCTACTTGCGAGCCGAGCGCATCGTGCCGTTCTGGTCGTATTTCGACAGTCGAAGCCTGGCTGACCTGGCCGACGTCATCGGCCAGGCGCTGGTATTCATGCCGCTGGGTTCTCTGCTGGGCGCGCGCTCCTGGCGGCAGTCATTCGCCGGAGCCTGTCTCATCGGCTTGGGGGTGGGGTTTGTGCTCGAGGTGGGGCAAGTATTCCTGCCCGGCCGGACGGCCGACATCAGCGATGCCCTGTCGGCAGCAGCCGGCGCGGGGCTGGGGTGGGGATTCTGGCGATGGGGCGAATGGGCACGGACCTCGTCAATGGGCGCGGCGCGGTATCGCGTTGGCCAACGCTGATCGGCAGTGAGCGCGCGTGGTGCTTTACCAGCCCACCCGCGACTGGGCATCGGCCGATGACGGATCGAGGAGAGCGATTGTAGGATTGCAAAGAATCTGGCATCTGGACTTCTCGCAACAATCTGGACTGGGGAATCGAAAAACACATGACGTATTCTCATCGCGAGCAATTTGGAAAAGTACGGACCAAGATCGTTGCCACAATCGGGCCCGCCTCAAAAGATCCGCAGGTCATGAAACAGATGGTCGAGGCAGGCACCGACATCTTCCGGCTGAACTTTTCCCACGGTACGCACGACGAGCATCGGGCTTCGCTCGAAGCGATACGCCGGATTGCCGACGAGACCGGGACCCAGATTGGGGTTTTGCAGGATCTTTGCGGGCCCAAGATCCGACTGGGCGAGATGCCCAGCGACCCGGTGGTCTGCGATCAAGACGTGGAATTCTTGCTCGCGGGAGGGCGGCCAGGAGGCCGCGATCCTCACGTTTTAACTTCGACCTATCCTGGGTTGGCAGACGACCTGGAAGTCGGGCAGAGCGTGCTGTTCGCCGATGGCACCGTCGCGATGGACGTGATCGAGCGCGGTCCGGGGTGGGCTCGGCTCAAGGTGTCACGGCCGGGGCAGATCCGTTCGCACCAGGGAATCAACGTGCCCCAGGCCGGCTTGTGCGTCGAGGCTCTGACGCCGAAGGACCTTGCCGATCTGGATTGGCTGGCGGCCAACGAAGTCGAATACGTGGGGCTGTCGTTCGTGCGGAGAGCGGATGACATCGTGAAGCTGCGCAGCGAGCTGGAGCGGCGGGGCGTTCGCGCGCGCATCGTCGCCAAGATCGAGAAACCGCAGGCAGTGGACAGTCTCGAGGCGATTGTTGCCGAGGCCGACGCGGTGATGGTTGCCCGCGGTGACCTGGGAGTCGAGCTGGACGTGATCCGGGTGCCTGCCATTCAGAAGCAAATCATCGAGGCGTGCCGGGCCGCGCGGGTCTCGGTGATCACGGCCACGCAGATGCTGAGCAGCATGGAATCAACGAGCCGGCCCACCCGCGCGGAAGCGACCGACGTGTTCAACGCCGTGCTTGACGGCACCGACGCCGTGATGCTCTCGGGCGAGACAGCGATCGGTCAGTACCCTGTCGAATCGGTGGCGATGATGAGCCGGATTGTCCATGAAGCTGAGCGGCACACGTTTGCCGATTTGCGCGGGGGGACGTTCCGTCACTGGCCGGCGCCCTACTGGCCTGGACTGGAAGACCAGCGTTCCGGCCAGGCTCCCAGCCCGGGAGTCGCGCGGACCGCCCGAGTCCAGCCCATCACCGAGAGCGTCGTCGAGGCCGCCAGCTTGATTTCTCAGCGATTGAATGCTGCATTGCTGGTGGTCGATACCCATTCCGGCCGCACCGCTCTGGCACTTTCCAAGCACCGCAACCGCACACCAACCCTCGCCCTGACCGGCGATCCGTCGACGGCCCGCGCCATGTCTTTATTCTGGGGTGTCACGCCGTTGCCGTTGCCCGACATGTCGGACCGCGCGGCGATCCGGATCTTCGTGATTGACTGGTGCCGCGAGCGCGGCCTGCTTGCTTCAGGAGACCGGGTGGTGCGGATCCGTGGCACCGTGCCCGATGATCCCACCCATAACGAGATCGAAGTGTACGAGATTCACTGAGCCGCTGGCCGGGCCTGGGTTGGCGTGTCTTGCGTGGGGGCCAGAACGGCACGGTCGCGGCCCTGTTTCTGCGCCCAGCTCAGTGCCTCATCGGCCGCGTCGAAGAGGGAGTAGACGTCGGCGGCACACGACGGGAACGTGGCCACTCCGATCGAGACGGTGATTCGGGATGAGTCGCATCCCGCAGGATGATCGAGAGCAACAGCCCGACAGATGTTCTCAGCGACGTGCAGTGCACCGCCCCGGGGAGCACGCGGCAAGACCGCCACGATCCTGTTGTCATCGAGCCGGGCGACGATGTCGCTGGCGCGGATCAACGTGACCACGGTCTGGCCCACATGCTGAACCAAGCGATTCACTTCGGCCCCGCCCAGCAAGTCCTGGATGCTGCTCACGCGGTCGATCGCCACGCAGAGGAGCGACAACGACTCCCGATGTCTTTTCGCCTGATTGAGAGCAAACGGCAGCACGGCATTCAAAAACGTCGCGTCGTGAATGAGGATTGAAGGACGAATGGGATGTCCAGTCCGGCCGACGTTGTCGATCGACTCAGATCGGTGAAGGTCACCGCGAACGGGATCGTCCTCGGCAGGGCATTCCGGGTGTCGACCGAGGCTCTCGAGTGCGCAGGCAGTCATTGTACAAAGCGTGGTCAGCCGCCGGACCACCTGCTTCCTGAGCGGCAGACGTCCGCCGGCCCGCGGGCGAATGCGCAGCCGGCCGCAGACTGACCTGCCCGAGCGCAACGGAATTTCCAGGACCGATTGGCCGCTCGAGACCGAGCACCCCTCCCGCACGTTCGGTTTGCGAGTGGATTGGACACCGTCAGCGTCTGCGGTTCCCGGTTGACTGATCGCCGGGGATGGTTCGGCGACAAGCTCGATCCAGGCCGTCGGCGCCACCTGCCGGATCAATAGGAGCAACGCCGATTCCACCACACCTGGGTCAACCGCCGATTCGACGATCTCAGCAAAACCGTGCAGGAGCTCCTCGAATGGGGCGTCACCTTCCCGGCGACGGGCCAACAGCACTCGCAACCAGTTTCGAAACACCCGGCTGGAGCGCGGAATGAAAGCAATGGCTGCAAACCTTTCCTGACCTCGCCCGGCGCCCGAGGCGATCGCCCCGGAAGACGTTCCAGATCGGGGTTCGACCTCCTGCTGATTTTGATTCCTGCGGCTCGCATCGCCACGAGGCTCGACTCGATCGAGCCGCCATGTCACTTCAGACGTCGTAGTATCTGGCATCGGTCCTGACCAAGGTTGAAGACTCGCGGATCAATCGGACGATCCAAGAAACGGATCCGGGCAACACAAAGAAACCCCGCGATTCCGTGGGCTCTGTCTCCTGTCTAGATAAGCACGCTCTTCTCGGGATCTGCGGTCGGCCCAGCGGCACCGGAACCTGGCCCTGAGATCGATCGACATCCATCTGAAAAATGGGAAGCTCGGTTAGCAAATCTCGTACCACAAGTGTCGAATGCGTGTACATAAGGCAATCGTTCCGCGCGTCGCGCGGTACGATCGGTTTTGGCGAGGAGCCGCACAGCGTTTGACACCGGCCTGGGTCTTGGCTCGCCGTGGTTGTGTGGGCTGGGATCGGGTTCGGGACGAGTGTGCGACTCGGTTTTTCCAATGAATTGTAGGTCGTAGCTGGAAAGCGAAGGGAATCCGACTTGCCAGGATTTTCGAAAATGATCAGGATGCGGCCCCATCGGTCGATGCGTGTTGATCTGCGTCACCGCGGCGAGCGTGACAGAAGGGCGCAGGCTGTGTCTCTAGCCGCCGTACTCAGAGCGCGGCCTCGATCGATACAAGTCATTATTTGCCAGTCTGGTGCGTCAGAACGACGATTGATGGGATTGCTTGATTGCGCCCGAGAACGCGCTAGCGGGTGAGAGATCAGGAGGACCGTGTTGAATCGCAGAAGGCTGGCGAAAAAAGCCGGAGGGATCGTGCTAGCCGGGTTCCTGAGCAGTCAGGCTGGTTGCAGCCTGGTGCCACCATCGTGGCACGTACCGAGCGTCACCAAGATCTTTTCCCCGCGTGAGCAACTTGCCAACCCGTTGCCGGTGGCTTCGACGGATTTTGAGAGCGTTTGGAACAAGACGGTCCAGGTGGTCGACAAGTACTTCGATATCGAGTCCGAGAACCGGCTGTCGAAGACGATCCGGACGCAGCCCCTGATGGGGGCCACGGTGCTGGAACCCTGGGCGCTCGACTCGGTGACCGTAGCGGACCGTTTCGAAGCGACGTTGCAGACGATCCGGCGGGTGGCGGTCATCCATGTGGATCCGGCACCCGCCGGAGGATTTCTGGTCAAAGTCGAGGTCTACAAGTTTCTGGAAGACATGGCCAAGCCCGACCGGCAACCTGCCGGTCGCGCGGTATTCAGCAATGATTTTCCAGTGAACCGCGTCCGCGAGATCGTCGGCCCCGTCCCCGCACCTGTGGGGTGGATCAAACTCCAGAATCGGGACGAGAATCTCGAGCAGGCCATCTTGGCCGGCATTCACGACGCGCTTTTCCTGTAAACCCGTGCGGCTTCGACACCGTTCAGTTCGCGTTAAAGGTCCAGTAGGCACCCAGGCCGGCGATGCCGATCCAGCGAATGGTGGGATCGAGCAACGCCGCACGATGCGCGGGTGAGTTCATCCACATCGACCCGATGTTGGTGATCGACCCGAACGCGGCGTTTTGCCGCCGGGCGGGCCCCATCACAAAATGACCCATTCCCCGGGCAGCCTGGTGATTGTTGTTCTCGGCCGCCCAGCTCGAGAGGTTGGGATCATAACCAACCGCTGGCAAGCCGTACGCTGCACGGGTCGAATTGAGCCAGCCGATGAAACCATACGGATCGCCCGTCGCTGCCGGTGCAGCCGTGGATTCCGTGGCTGCTATAGCCGCCGCGGTTTCCGTCCCTGCGGAAGCCGCCGTGGTTTCGGATGCAAGTGCGGCCGTGCCCGTGATGGCATTCGCCGAATACGATACGGGAATGACCTGGGTAGCAGCGGGCGTCTGAGAAACCTCAGTTTGCTGAGCAGTCTGAGGCGCATTCGCTTGCTGATAATACTGAGGCGTATAGGTAGTCTGATAAGACTGGGGCGAATAGCGCGTCCAGACCCGCCTTCCGAACCAACCCCGGCGGTAGTAATACGTCGGGGTACTCGTCGAGTCCGACGTCACGGTCGGAGCAGACGTGCCTGAAGTTGGGTAATAGTAGTAGGTTTGGGCTTCAGCAACCACGGTGGTCGCCACGAAGGCCACGCAGCCGATCCCAACCCGAACCACGGTGTTCATCCATCCTGAGTTGTGACTTCTGGTTTGCAATGGTCGATCTCCCACGAGAGACATGGGCCAGAAACGCACCGCGCGCTTCCAATCCTTACCGCTGGTCAACCCGAATCCGGGAAAGAACAGTCCGAGTTCTCCAGCGCTACCCATGTGGATCGACAAGGATGGGAGATGTTTCCCCGAAATGCAACAGTTCTCTGGGATGTTGAAAAAAAGCAACGTTGTCAAAAATCAGAACATATAATGACATCATAAGTAGGAAAATATAATTTAGATCGACTTTTTATTATTTGACTGGCAAATTGCGCTCGATGGGTGCAACCTCCAGGCAAGCCAAGATAAACGTGAATTGAGTCGTCAGCGTCCGGCCTCTGTGCCGCGCGGTTTCGGGTGAACGAATCATGAGCCCTGAGCCCACGGAGCGAGCAGCACGGCGGGCTCGAGACCAAGACGAAGGATTTCGTAGAGCCTTCCCGAGGTGTCAAGGGGATGCCGGGAGGAAATTTCGTTTGTTGGTGTCAGTCCGCGCGCGTTGCGACGACACGCAGGGGGAAGATTTCGACATTCACGCCGCTGGAGAAATGGGCTAGAGGGGCGGTTTCGGGTCGAGTCAGGCCGGCGGCAGCGATGAGAGTTTCGTCGAGCGAGAAAAGTTTTGCCGACTGGATAGGATAGGGGCTATGGTGGACGCGCCCCTGGTATAGTCGACTTTGTCGGAACGCGTAGAGGATGTAGCGTTCGACGAGGAAGAAATCGAGGGTTCCGGGCTGGGCCGATTGGACCGGACCGGCGGGAGTAGCCCGGAGACAGTAAGAGGCTGGGAGCGGTCCGGGCCAGCACCGGACGCCCGCGTAGAGGAGGTTGGGCAAATCCTGGGCTGAGCCTGTCGGCTCGCGCTCCAGGAACATCCTCGCGTGATGGTAGGGGAGGTGAAAGAATCTGCGGGCCAGGCGGACTGCAATCGAGTTCGCTGCTTCGAGGTTGAAGAACCAGACGCCGGGCTCACCGTCACGGAGGCGGACGTAGGTTCGCAGGTTCGTCTCGTGGAAGCTCGAGAGGCCCCAGACGGGGGGAAAGCCCACCGGTCGCACGCCGGTCATCGTGAACGGGACCAAGCCCAGATACGCGGTTCCCTCGTACAGGTCGAGTTCGAGTTGCGCGGGGATCTTGGGGCGGAGAAGCTCGGGAGAAATGGGCCAGTGCAGAAACAGCAGGTTTCGCCAGTTTTGCCGCATGACCGCCCATTGCCGCGGCCGCCGGGCTGGGCCGAGGCGGTCGATCGGTGGAGACGGCTGAGGCTTGGGCGCGGGAGACAAGGGCGAAATCATGAGATGGAGACGGGTCAGGTCAACAAGATCGGTGTGCAGTGACCTTGAGCGAGCGAGCGACGCACCACCCGCCGATCAGCGGCGCTTCACTGCACTGAAGAAACGCACCAATCCCAGGATCGCGCCGGAAAGAAAGAGAGAGAGCACCACGCCCGCGAATCCGCCCACGAGGACACCCACCATGGGGTGGTTCTGCGTCATCCAGGCCCAGACGGCGCCGATGATGGCGCAGAGGATGGCACCGCCGCAGATCGCGGCGAGCTGGATCAAGTTGTCGCTGACTCGGAGGTTGGGACCGGTCACCGTATCGAAGACGCGCTGGGCGTCGTCGGGGACCGGGTTGTCGGACCGCCCTGATGGCGGAGTCCATGGCCCGGGATCGTTCATCGATTCCTCTTGTCACTTGGCGGCGATCACGATGCGGTTTTTGCCACGACTCGCCGCATCATACAGGGAAGAGGCGTCAAACGACAACGACCGCGATCGAGATTCAGCCGGGGATGAACGAAGAGTCCCTTGGTGCCGCCTGAGAGCCCGCCAATCAGGTGGCCACCGGCCTGGGCTTGCCGGCAAACCAGTGATAGACCGAAGGCAGCACGAGGGTGGTCAGCAGGGTCGAGGTGATGATTCCGCCAATGACGACGGTTGCCAGCGGGCGCTGAATCTCAGCACCGGGGCTGGTCGCAACGGCCATGGGGATGAAGCCCAGGCCAGCGACGAGTGCGGTCATGAGGACCGGTCGCAACCGCACGACGGCCGCCTCGCGCGCGGCGGCATGCGCTTCAGCGCCTTCTTGTCTGAGGTGGTCGACGGCGCTGACCCACACAAGGCCATTGAGCACGGCCACGCCGAAGAGGGCGATGAATCCGACTCCGGCCGAGATCGAGAACGGCATGCCGCGGAGGAACAGTGCAAAGATGCCACCGGTGGCCGCCATCGGCACGGCTGTATAGATCAAGAGAGCAAGCCGCATCGAATGAAACGAGCTGTACAGCAGCAGGAAGATGAGGAGCATGGCCACGGGCACGACGATCATCAGGCGTTTTGAGGCAGTCTGGAGGTGCTCGAACTGGCCGCCCCAGCGGGGATGGTACAGCTCGGGGAACTTGACCTTTTGCTCGATGGCTGCCTGTGCTTCAGCGACGAAGCTGGCGATGTCACGGCCCCGGACATTGACGCCCACGACGGCCCGGCGCTGGGCATTCTCGCGCTCGACTTCATTGGGCCCTTCTTCAGGGGCGATCGTGGCCAGATCCTTGAGCAGGATGGGGCGTCCGTGAGGATCGAGGATCTGAATCGACGCAATTTTCTCGGGATCGTTGCGCCAGGAGGCGGGAAGCCGGACGCGCAGGGGGTGCCGCTTGTCTTCCTCGAACACGGTACCGACGGTGGTGCCTCCGAGCGCGGCGACGGGGTCAAGGACGTCAGAGGCTTTGATCCCGTAGCGAGCCAGTTGATCGCGCCGAACCGTGATACCCAGCATGGGCAACCGGCCGGCGGTGGGGTTCTTGATGTCGTGCGCGCCTTCGATCCCCGCCAGCACTTGCTCGACCTCCAGCGAGAGCCGGCGGAGCACGTTGAGATCGGGGCCGTAGATCAGCACAGCCACGTCACTCTTGACGCCGGCGACCAGCTCGTTGACCCGCATTTCGATCGGCTGGCTGAAGCCGAACTTCACACCCGGGACGTGCTCGGTGAGCAGGTGGTCCATCTGGTCGATCAACTGGTCTCGCGTCAACCCCGGGCGCCACTGGTCATGGGGTTTGAGCATGGTCCAGACGTCCGTCTGGTGGACACCCATGACGTCATTGGCAATCTCGGGGCGGCCGGTCTTGCAATAGACCAGTCGGACCTCGGGGATCGTCCTGAGCAAGTTCTGGATCTGGTTGGAGGCTCCGACGGCCCCTTCCAGCGAAGCGGAGGGGATTCGCACCGCCTCGATCAGCAGATCTCCCTCGTTGAGCCGGGGCATGAACTCGCCTCCCAGGTTCAGGGCCAGCGGCACGCTACCTCCGAGCAGCCCGACCGCCAGGATCACCGCGCCGGCCGGATGGCGAATGAAGGCGTCGAGCACCGGCTGGTAGAGGTGCTTGACCCAGCGGAGGAGCCAGATTTCCTTCTCGCGCGGCCGGGCGCTCAAACCGATCGTGGCAAGCACCGGCATCAGTGTGAGCGAGAGAACGAGGGATCCGGCCAGGGCGAAGATCACGGTGAGCGCCATGGGACGAAACAGCTTGCCCTCGGTTCCCTGGAGCGCCAGGATCGGCAGATAGACGATCGCGATGATCAGCTCGCCGAACATCGTCGGCTTGCGCACTTCGATGGCGGCGTCGCGGACGATCTCGTTTTTGGGCCTTGTGCCTCCTTCATGGGCCAGCCTGCGCACGCAATTTTCAATCATGATCACGCTCGAATCGACGATCAGACCGAAGTCGATCGCTCCCAGGCTCATGAGGCTGGCCGAGATTCCGGTTGCGAGCATCACATTGGCGGCAAACAACATGGACAGCGGGATCGCCAGGGCGACAATCAAGCCGCCGCGGAGGTTTCCCAGGAACAGAAGAAGGACGGCCAGGACCAGAATGCCACCGGCCGTGAGGTTGTGCTGCACCGTCTTCAGCGTCTGGTCGATCAGGTGGGTCCGGTCGTACAAGGGCTCGATCGTCACGCCGGGTGGCAGGCGTTTTTTCAATTCCTCGATTTCCGTTTTCACGCGCTCGACGACTTCGCGGCCGTTCTGGCCGATCAGCATCATGACCAGCCCGGTCACGATCTCGCCCTGGCCGTCGCGCGTCGCCAGGCCAGCGCGGATCATGGGAGCCGTCTCAACCTTGGCCACGTCGCCAACTGTGACGGGCACCTCGTTGCGCTCGTCGATGACGATCGCGGCAATATCTTCGATGCTGTGGACCTGGCTGACACCTCGGATGTACCGCGCTTCCCCGTCGCGGACCAGGTATCCACCGCCGACATTGGCGTTGTTGGACCGGAGGGCGGTGAACAGATCGGTCATCGAGAGCTTGTAGATCGCCAGCGTGTCGGGATCGGGTGTCACCTGGTAGGTCTTCATCTCGCCGCCGTGAGCGTTGATCTCGGTCACCCCCTCGACGCGGCGCAACTGGTAGGCGATGAACCAATCGAGGATGGTGCGGAGCTCCATGGGCGAGATTCCGGATTCCTTGGTCGCCTTGACCTGAAACTGAAACACCTCGCCCAGAGCCGTGGCGATCGGGCCCAGCATGGGCTCGCCGTAGCCGAGGGGTATCGCCGCGGCCGCACGAGGGATTCGCTCGCCCACCAACTGCCGAGCCCGGTAGATGTCGGTGCCTTCCTTGAAAACGACGGTCACGAGCGAAACGCCGAACTTGGAGAGCGAGCGGATCTGTTCGACGTCGGGCAAGCCGCTCATCGCGCCGGAGACGGGAAAAGACAGGAGCGAGTCGACCTCCAGGGGCGAGAGCGCCGGCGCCTCGGTGATCACCTGGACTTGCACATTCGTCAAGTCGGGGACGGCATCAATCGGCAGGTGGATTGCCGAATACACACCCATGCCGGCAACCAGCACGGTCGCCATCAAGACGAAGAAGCGGTTATTGAGCGAGGATTCGATGACGGTGTTGAGCATGTCAGATTCCGCGATGAATGCCGGTGAGCCAGTGCGCAGCGACGTGGTTCATTCTTCATCAACCTGGTTTTGCAGGATCAGCTCGCTTTTGAGCAAGAAAGCGCCGGAGGAGACGACCTGATCGCCCTCCTTGAGACCGCCCTTGATCACGATGCGGTCACCGGCCGGCCGGCCGGCCTCGACGGGCATGAGTGTGAAAGTTTGATCATCCTTTCCCTTGCCGGTGGGAGTAAAGACGAATCTCTCGCCTTCGATATCGACGACGGCCGCGGCGGGGACGGTCAAGACGCACTCGGTGGCGGAGCTGTCGAGATGGATGCGAGCAAACATGCCGAGCCAGAAGCGGCCGTCGGGATTGTCGGTCTGGGCCAGGATCGGCACGGTTCGGGTCTGGGGGTCAACCCTGGCTCCGACCGACAGGAGCCGGGCTGAGAATTCGCGGTCCGGGTAGGCCGTCGCACTCAATCGAAATGAACCGTCCCTGATCTGGGAGATCTTGCCCAGATCGGACTCGGAGACGTTGGCCGTGACCCATACGGAGCGCAGGTCGGCCAGGACGAAGAGGGGCTCGGTGGGGTCGGCCCGCTTGCTGCGGACGGCGGACTTGGTGATGATCGTGCCATCGAAAGGGGCAACGATCCGGTAGAACATCACATCCTCTTCGCGGGCAATCCTGCTGGCATCGCCGGCATGGTCGAGGAGGTACTGGATCTTCTCCTCGATGCCGAGAATGCGCAGCCGCTGGGCCGCGTCGACGACGGCATGCTCGGCGAGCTGCACGTTCTGATCGGCCAGCCGTTTCTCCTGTGCAGCGTCGAATTCAACCTGCTGGATCGCTGCCTCGAGCTTGGCCTGGATTCCCTCACGGGTGTGCCGGGCGACGAGGGCAGGGTGCTCACCGACAATGTTCATGCTGCGCAGGGTGTCGGTCTTTTGCTCTTCATGGCTGGCGATATCGAATTCGGCGTAGGCTTGCAGAAGCGTGCCGCGGTACGTGCCGAGCTGTTTGCCGGCGAACTGCTTTTCGATCAACCGAGCGTCGGTGCCCTTTTTGACAATATTGATTGCCGGTGCGCCCGGTGCAGGTGGGTGATTCTCCGTGTGTGCTGCATCATCAGCGACTTCATTGCGGCGGTCGTTGATCCCTTTTTTCAGCTCGGGGATCAGGAGGGCGACATTGGCGGCGATCTCAGACTTCCAACTGGCCTCGAACCGCGCGGTGGACAACTCGAGTTGTTTGGCGCGCAGGTTGAGCCGCGCGGTACCGATCTCAGGGCTGTCGAGGGTGACCAGGGGATCACCGCGCTTGACCTTCTGGTTCAGCACAACGTGGACCTCTCGGACGATTCCTCCTGCCCAGGGACGGATCTCGACCTGGCTGTCGGAATTAGCCTGGATCACTCCCACGACAGAAACTCCGGTCGGCAAACGGTCCATGCGGGCTGGTGCGACGGCGAGCTGGACGGAATCCAGCTTGGAATTCTTCAAGGTGACGCTCTTGGCACGGCCGGGCGCCGACGGCCGGGATTCCCCGGCCGGCTTTGCCTCCGGCCCGGCGGTCTGTGCTCCGACTGCGTGATCTGCGCGGGCCCACGGAAGCCAGTGCTGAGCCAGATGAGTGACGAGAACGGCCAAGCACACGAACATTCCGGCCCATGGGACGATCCGTCGCACTGACCATTTGCCGGGCTGATTATGGGTAATGGCAACTGACATGATAATACCTCAACTTATATTCGAGAACCGGCGAGCCGGTATGGAATGAGACAATCTGCACGTTTTTCCTGGGGATGGTCGACCGGGCTGAAGATTCATCCGGCAGGGCGCTTTGACGACTGCACCACGGCCCGGGTGGTCCCCTGGCGAGTGGCTCGAGCAAGGTGATGCGGCCAGCCAGTTCACTTCGCATCCGGATTGTGGCAGGAGGGCCTGCCGTATCCGGTTGGCTGGAGTTACGCCAAGAATGGTTGCGCCGGGTTAACCGAGGGGCGACGGTTGGCGGAGACGGCCGGCGTCAGCAATTCCAGCGCTGGAAGAGTGCAGTGCGCGCGGCGCGCAATCCGTCGGCTGGACCGAAGCTGTGACCGGAGAAGCGGCCGGGTTCTGGATCGACGAAGTCGTCCGAAAGAGCCCCGGGGCACGGCGCGGACAACCTGAGGGTGAGATGATCGAGAAGGCGTCCGCGACTATCGGGCTCTATCACGGGCTGCCCCTGCCAGTTCTCCGCCTGAAGGCCGTCGCCGAGGCGGGCATGGAACGCGGGGCCGGAGCCGGGGCGATGCTGGTCGCCGTCCGGGAGCTGGTGATGATCGCCGGGCTCGACGAGTGGAACAAACCAGTGCCAGTGCAACAGGGTCACGTCGTCATCGAAATCGGCCAAGGGATGCCAGCGCAGGAGATGGTCATGGAGGAGACAGGTCTCGCCCGGCGCATCGTGGTGGCGAACATTGTGGTAATCGACCTGCGGTATGGGAACGTGGATGACGCTGAGAATCACGAGCGCAACTCCCAGAGTTCGCGGCCTCAGCCAGTCAATCCGCCGCTTGATAGCCACCGCTTTGCCTCGATGCTTACGTTCGGCGCGGGGTCACTGACCGTGTCCGTGACCTCACAACCCGCCGAGCCTGCCCGGCCGCCAGAGTCGCCTTGAGACCTTTTCATTATGGAACCGTTCCCGGTTCGGGTCAAGCCGATGCGAGTGAGGCGTTACCAGCTTCCATGTCCGACGTCGCTGGACCAGGAGCCGACGGCAGTAGCCGGCTCCGAAGGTGGGGGAGACGGCGCAGCGCTCGCGGAAGCGTTGTTGAGGATGGTCGCCGCCGCGGATGCGGCGGCGGCGGCTCCGAAGCTGATGCCGTCCCAGGCCGGAGCGGCCATCCGGGCTGCCTGGCGACGCTGCTCGGCGGCCATGGCCATCTGCTGCACAAGTGCTTGCTGCATCGCGGCATAGTAGACCTGCCGGGCCGCCTGAATGGCGGCACCGGCGGAGTGGATCGACTGCTCGTAATTCTGACCTTGCAGGAGATTCCGGGCCTCTACGAGCTGGTACTCAGCGGCCGAGGTGTCTGCCATGATGCCCATCCCGGAGTAACTCCAGAGCCTGCTCGATGGATTGAGCCCCCTCGCTGATCATGGACTGTGACTGGGCAGCCAGCCGGATGTCTTCGCGCGCAGGCGCTCGGATTCGTCCAGGTCAGCAGCCGCGTCGCGCACTTGCTGGAGCAGTGAGGCCGATGCGCCACGCGGCTGGTTGAGTGCAAGGCCAATGCGGTCAAGAGTGTCAGCGGCCGCACGATAATGCTCGTTGGCCGCCAGCCGGTCCTCGGAATGGCTGGCGAGCAAGGCATAGACGCGGCTGGCGGTCTGCCGCACCTGGTTGAATTCGCTCAGCAGAGATTCGTGGTTCTTGACATCCTCCTCGGCCTGCGATTGGGCGATCGACAGCTCTTCGACAACCTCCCCGAGGCGCTGCCGCAGCGCGGGCCAGTCGGGACGCGACTCATTCGAGCGGGCGATGATTTCCTGACGGGCTTGTTCCGCAGTCGCCAGGCTATTGCGAGCCAGGTGACCGACGATCAGGTCGTTCTGGCGGATAAAAAGCTCTGCCTGCCGCTCACTGGCTGCGGTGTCGTCGTTGAGCTTGTGGCACTCCTTGCGGACGTCGATCAACGAATTAAGCTGTTCGCTCAGGCCCGACATGAGCCGCAATGCGATTTGTTGCTGCCGCGCCAGCTCCGCCAGGAGCGCAGACCCCTTGAGATATTCCTGGCGGGTCGAGGTCGCCGCGGCGGCGGCCTCCTGGGCCTGCCGGTCAAAGGTTGCCAGAAGCGCATTAGCCTGGTCGAGGTTGCGCGCTACCGTCTGCCAGGAAGTGCGTGCGAAGTCGCGATCGAGGTCGTGCTGATACGATTCGGCCTGGGGGAGAGCCGTGCGCAGGCGCTCGGTTTCGCGCAGACGTGCCGGCTGGTCGCGCTCGCAGAAAGCCTTGGCTTTCTGGACCTTCTCGATGGTGGCCTGGGCTTCGCCGAGCATCGAACGGGCCAGATCCAGCTTCTGGGTGGCGGCGCCGGGATCACCGGCCTTGAGGGCCGCCAGGGTCTCAGAATGAGCCTGGTTGGCTTGCTCGAGCGGAAGATCGGGGTTTCCTCCCTGTTCCACCAGCTTGAGCCCCTGGCTCCGGTGCGTGACCACCTGACGCTTGAGTGTTTCCAGCGACGATTTGACCTGCCGTGAATCGACGAAGAGCGAGGCGACGGATTCAATCCGCTTGAGCAGCGTTTCGCCTCGGGATTGAATCTGTTCCAGGACGGTCTTGGTCCCGAGAGGATCGGCGACCAGAACCGAGCTCGCCTGCGAGACATCGGCGGCGAACGAATCAAGGTCTCCCTGATAAGGAGACGTGGGGAGATCGAGCTTGACGAGGGCAGACGCCCCGGCGTCGAGCTTGGGACGGGCCTGGGTGAGTCCCTCGAGCACTTTGCGGGCAATCTGATGGGCCTGATCGAGCGTGCCGACAGACACGGCGATCTCCGCAGCCTGGCGATCGATCTCCTGGAAGGACCCTTGTTGATCGATCAGCTTCTGAGCGTCATCGAGCGTTTTCCGCGAGAACAACGAGGCGGAGCGCCCGGCCAGCTTCTCTGCCTTCTCGAGCGCTTCCATCACCTCGAGCCAGCCGTCCCAGAGCTTGCGGGTCTTCTCGTAGGCCGAGTGATAGAGCGCCTGCGTCTCGCCGGCCATTGGCTGGCGAAATTCGGGAGATGTGGGCATGAGCTTGAGCCGCTCCTTGAGCGTATCGAGCCGATCCATGACGTCGACGGCCTTGGATTTGATCTCCTTGATCTGGCCGGCCAGGCGGAGCCGTGCACGACGATGATTGACCCACAACCAGCCGAGGAGACCCAGGAAGCCCGCCAGGACGCCCAGCAAAAGGATCAAAGCCGGCGTCCAGAGGAACGACGATTGCGGGGACCCAGCCTGAGCATCGATCCTGGGAGTGCCCGTGAGGGAGGGGTTGGGTAGCGTGGGCGTAGTGGCCTGAGCCTGAGGGGCCGTGGCCTGGACCGTGGAAGTCGCCTTCGAGGTTTTGCTTGACCCGGTCTCTCTTTTGACGATCCAGTCATTGGTGGCACCGAGGAGCGATGCGATCGCCTCGGGATATTTTCCGTCTCTTGCGAGCCCGATAAACGCCTTGTCGATGAGCTCGCTCTTGACGGTTGCTGCGTGAAGGCCGAGCTGGTTTCGCAAGGTTGCGCCGGCATGAAGCCCGACCTCGCGATCCTGCAGGGCCGCGACGACGATGATGGACCGATCCGGGTCCAGTGAACGGCCCGTTCGGGTTGCCTGGCTTTGCCAGACATCGAACAATCGCTCGACGTATTCAAAAATGGAAGTATAGGGTTTGGTGGTCGACGTGACGACGACGTAATACGTCTGTCGGGACGATCGCTCCAGCCGATTGATCTGATCGCTCAGACTTTGATAGCGATCAGGGACGCCGACCACGTAGATCCGTTTTCCGGTGAATTCCGGGAACGGCGTTTTCTGCTGGCCGTGAGCCACGGAAGCGACTGAGAAAATCCAGCCGGCAAGGACAGCCGGCCACCCGAACCGCAACATGGTGGTCATCACATGCGCTCGAAAAACAAGTTTGTCGTCGGGAAATGGCCGTCCCTGTTGATTGCGCTGGCGCGTCCGTCCGGGTCGCGCTCCCGGCTGGTGATCATAGCAGGCCCGCGGTGAACCCGCCATCAGAGTTGCGAGGAAGCCCGACGCGAGGTTATAGATAGAACCTCGATCATTGCCCCAACGAATCCAACCTGATGGACATCAAGGTATTCCGTTGAGTCTCAAGATCCGCCGGATTGATTGCTTTACTGACGACGCCCCGCGAGCAATCGCCGAGCTTCGGAGAGAGCTGAGCCCCCAAGGCAACGTGGTCAGCGCCAAGGGAAAGCGCGGACGATCGCAGCGTTTGGCGAGCCGCTCTCACCGCGAGAGGTCGTGGAACGCATCTGTGCGGACGTGGCTGCGCCGGGCTCACGGCGGTGCTTGACTACACGCTCCGGCTGGATGGCATGGCGCTTGAGCCCGGGCAGGTGCGCGTTTCGGCGAGTGAGCTCGAGGATGCCCACCAGGCGGCGTCTGCCGATTATCTTGCAACGATCGCCCGGGTTCGGGGCAACATTCTCGCGTATCAGGAGGCCATTCTGCATCGCGACGTGCTGATGGAGCGTGAGAATGGAATCGAGCTGGGTCTCCGCTACCGTCCGCTGCGCCGGGTGGGCGTTTGTATTCCCGGAGGGGCAGCGCCCTATCCCTCAAGCTTGTTGATGACGGTTGTGCCGGCGCAAGCGGCGGGGGTGGCCGAAATCGCCGTGGTCACCCCACCGTCGCCCTATGGCGGGTTCAATCGCGACCTTCTTGCGGCTTGTCAGGCTCTGGGCGTAACCGAAGTTTATCGAATCGGTGGAGCGCAAGGGGTTGCGTCCTTGGCTTTTGGGTTGGATGCAATCGCGCTGGAGCCGGTGGACAAGATCGTCGGGCCGGGAAATCTCTTCGTCGCGCTGGCCAAGCGACAGGTCTACGGTACCGTCGATATCGAAGGCATCGCGGGTCCAAGCGAGGTCGTGCTGATTGCCGACAATTCAGCGGTGCCGCAGTTCATTGCGGCAGACCTGATCAGCCAGGCCGAACATTCGCCGGGAGCGAGTATTCTGTTAACGTGGGAGCGCGGACTGATCGAGCTGGTCGTGGCGGCGCTTACGGAGCAGCTCGAGCGCCTGGAACGCGGCGGTCTGGCTCGTGACAGCCTGGAGAGGTTCGGGGCGCTGGTTCTGGTTCGGAACGAGGACGAGGCGGTTACGATCGCGAACCTGATCGCTCCCGAACACTTGCATATTTCCACGGCTGAACCCAAGCGGCTGCTGCCGCGTCTCACTCATGCGGGGGCGATTTTTCTGGGGCATTATTCTCCTGTGGCCGCGGGAGATTACGCCGCGGGTCCTTCGCATGTGCTGCCAACCGGCGGAACGGCGCGATGGAGCTCTGGTCTATCCGCGAACGATTTCTTGAAGCGATCGAGCCTGATCGCACTTTCCCGTGAGGGCCTGGCCACGCTGGCGCCGGACATCCGGTTACTTGCCGACAAAGAGGGGCTGTCGGCCCACCGCTTGAGCGTGGATCTCCGGCTCGATGAAGTCAATGAATGAGGACCGATTTTCATGAGTGACGCTACGGTTGCCGGACAGCCGGTGTGGGACGAGTCAATCGGTCATGACGATGGCCGCCAATTTTCGATCCGAGAGGCCCGGCCGGAGGACGTGGAGACCCTGGTGCAGTTGGTGCGCGAACTGGCCGTGTATGAAAAGCTGGAGCAACACGCCCGGGCGACCCCGGCCGATTTTCTCCGGCACTTGTTTGGTGCGCGTCCGTCCGCCGAAGCTGCGATTGCCTTCGCAAACGGCGAAGCGGTTGGCTTTGCCCTGTGGTTTACCACGTTCTCGACATTTCGCGGTCAGCCGGGCCTCTATCTGGAAGACATCTTCGTGAAGCCGAGTCATCGGGGCCTGGGAATCGGCAAAGGGCTACTTGCGGCCATCGCCAGGCAGGCGGTGGAGCGGGGGTATGGTCGAGTGGAATGGTCGGTGCTCAACTGGAATGCGCCTGCAATCGGCTTTTACCGCTCTCTCGGGGCGCGGCCCATGGATGAGTGGACGGTCTACCGGATCGATGAAGAGCCGCTGCGCAGGCTGGCAGCGATCGCGCCGGGGTCTTCCGCGTGCGGGAACGACGGGAGGGTTCCACCGGGATGAGCCGTTTCGTGCGACCGCATATTTCCGCGATGGCTGGCTACGTGCCGGGAGAACAACCGCGCGACGGTGGATTCATCAAGCTCAACACGAACGAGAACCCGTATCCGCCGTCGCCACACGTTCAGGCCGCCGTCAAGGAGGCCGTGAACGACCGGCTCCGGCTGTATCCGGACCCACTGGCGACCGAGTTCTGCAAGACGGCTGCCGCCCTTCACGGCGCCTTACCCGAGATGGTAATGGCGGGCAACGGCTCGGACGACCTGCTGACAATCGTGACGCGAGCGTTTGTGGGACCAGGGGATAGGGCGGCCTTCCCGTCTCCCAGTTACTTGCTGTATTCGACCCTGGTGGCGCTACAGGACGGGTGGCCGGTGATCGTTCCCTACCGTAGCGACTGGAGTCTCGACCTGGACGCCGTCGATCTTCAGGGATTGAAGCTATTCTGGCTGGCCAATCCGGATAGTCCGTCGGGAACTGCGATCAGGCGGGACCAGGTCGCGAAACTGGCGGGGATGCTGGATTGTCCCCTGGTTGTCGACGAGGCTTACGCCGACTTCGCTCAGCCTGAGTACCATTCGATCCCTTTGATCGGCGACCATCCCAACGTGATCGTGACCCGATCGTTCAGCAAGGGATACAGCCTGGCGGGGATCCGCCTGGGATATCTGGTGGCCCAGGCCGATCTGGTCGCGGACCTGATGAAACTCAAGGATTCGTATAACTGCGACATGTTGAGCCAGGTTGCCGGGATCGCCGCGCTGCGGGATCAAGACTACCTGGCTGAAACCCGGGCCAGGATCACGGCGACGCGAGGCCGGTTGACCAGGGCGCTCGTGGCGCTGGGTTACACGGTTGCCGACAGCCAATCAAATTTCGTCTGGGCGACGGGCGGCGTGCCTGCGCGGGAGACGTTCCAGAGACTGAAGGAGCAGAAGATTCTGGTCCGGCTGATGAGCTATCCGGGATATCCCGATGGGCTGAGGATCAGCGTGGGGACCGATTCGGAAATCGACCGGCTGTTGGAGATGTTGGGCCAGATCACTTGAGCGGCGGGGGCGATTCTACGTTACAATCACGCGGAGTCCGTGCCGCGCCGGCCCGCGTGGCAGCAGATGGTCCATTCCAACTGCTCGGAGCGGGATCCTCGCTGGTCATCAAAAGATTCTCAGGACCATGACCTTGAGCGCAAGTTCGAGAGCGGATTGCCGAGATCGTGCGAACGACTCGTGAGACCGACATTCGATTGACGCTCAACCTGGACGGCCAGGGGAGGGCCGAGGTGGCGACCGGGATCGGTTTTCTCGACCACATGCTCGAGCTGTTTGCGCGCCATTCCCTGGTCGATTTGACAGTTGCGTGCAAAGGCGACCTGCACGTTGACGGGCATCACACAACCGAGGACGTGGGGATCTGTCTGGGTCAGGCGATCGACCGGGCGCTGGGCGACCGCGCGGGGATCGGGCGGTATGGCCATGCCGTGCTTCCGATGGACGAGGCGCTGGTCACAAGTGCAATCGACCTGGGGGGCAGGGCGTGTTGTGTCTTAGCGCGGCGATGCCGTCGCCCAGGATCGGCGATTTCGACAGCGAGCTGGTGGCGGATTTCTGGCAGGCGGTCTGTGCTCAGAGCCGGATGAGCCTGCACCTGATTCTCCACCACGGGCGCAACAGCCACCACATCAGCGAGGCCATCTTCAAGGCAACGGCTCGCGCCCTGCGCGAGGCAGTGGAGCTCGATCCACGATCCACGGGGGTTCCCTCGACCAAGGGAACACTCTCTTAGAAATCCGCTCACCAACCGGCAACGGCGCCAGGTGCTTCTTGCCAAGGAAACCCGCCCTCTGATGACCGAACCGACGAGACATTCGCGGCTGAGCTTGGTGGTCAACGGTATTCTGGTCGCGCTCGCCTTTGGTCTCCTGGGACTGGTGATCTGGCAGAACCAGGAGAAGATCCGGACGGTTTTCAGCCGGCCGCTCGATCTGCGGCTCCTGGCCCTGGCGGTCTTGATTTACCTGATTGCCATGGTCGGTACATTCTTTCGGTGGTTTGTGCTGGTCCGGGTGATCGAGCCGACGTTCAAATTGAGCGCAACCTTGGTGCTCGGTTCCGTGGGCATGGTATTCAACCTGGTGATCCCCGGCGCGGTGGGTGGTGATCTGATCAAGGCGGCGTACCTGGTCCGGATGCACATCAGGAAGACGCAGGCGATCGCCTCGATGGTTATCGACCGGATCCTCGGGCTCCTCGCCCTGTTCATCCTGGCGGCCATAACCGGTGCGATCGCCTGGCCCGATGCTTCGAGCGACGTCCGCAAGTTGATCATGTTCGACTGGGTTGCTGTCGCCACGGGCGTGCTCGTCCTGGCGGCCATCTTTGGACAGGTGCTGACACGACTGTTTCCCTCGATGGGGGCGAGCCACTCGCGACTCGGTCTGATCGTCTCGGAGCTCAGCGTGATGTCGGCGACGTATCGGGGGCGCCTGGGCGTCGTCTTCTGCTGCCTCATGCTGTCGGTCTTCCTGCACGCGCTCAACGTGATCGCGTTCTATCTCGTGGGATGGATGCTTTTCCCCGCGATGACCACGACGCTCGCCCAGCATTTTCTGATGGTTCCGCTCACGCTCTTTAGCATGGCCGTACCGATTCCATTCGGTGCCCTGGGAGTGAGCGAGAAAGTGAGCGGACAGCTCTTCGAGCTGGTCAAGCATCCGAGCGGAGAGCTGGCGATGATGGGGTTTCGGGTCTTGATGTACACCGGCGGGCTGGTGGGCGCGTGCGTTTACCTGGCGAATCTGAAAGAAATCCGGGGACTGGCTGCTTCGGCCCATCAACTCGAAGACGAGCTGCAATCCGGTGATATCTCCGAGCATGGCGAAGCGAAAGAAGGAGACGCGGCACGGGAGCTCGAGAACGAGCTGCAATCCGGCGATATCTCCGGGGAGGACCAAGATCCGGAGTAAACCAGAAGCGGCCGAAATCAAGGCGGCGGTAAGGGCAGGGTGAGGGCATCGCCTCGAGAACGGAATTGCGCCGTCATCGTGCCGGATGAGTCTCGCCTCATTTCGCCCGGGAGATCTGTCGCAGCGAGCCGCGCCGGATCTTATCATGAGTTTCCTGGGGTCGGTCGAGATGGGAACGGCCGGCTGCGCCGGAATGTCGAACGCGAGGAGACCATGCGACGTCACGCCCGAAGATTGGTTGGGATTGTATTTGTGGTGGGATTGGCCGGAGCCGCGGCCGACCGCGACTTGAAATCGGCGCTCGACACGATCCAATCCGGTGCGATCCTCGAGCACATCAAGGTTCTCGCATCGGATGATTTTGAAGGCCGGTTCCCCGGGACGGCGGGTGAGGAGAAAACAGTCGCGTATTTGACCGGGCAGTTCCAGGCGATGGGGCTGAAGCCCGGTAATCCCGACGGCACGTTCGTCCAGGCTGTGCCGCTGGGTGGATTTCAGGCGAGGCAGGCCAAGGGGTCATTTCAGGTTGGCGACCGCACGATCCCGCTCTCGTTTCCCACCGACTTTGTGGCGGTGTCACGGCGGATGGCCGAGCAAGTCGAGGTTGGGGAATCCGACGTCGTGTTCGTGGGATACGGAGTGGTGGCTCCGGAATACGGCTGGGATGACTACAAGGGGCTCGATGTGCGCGGCAAGACGTTGATCATGCTGGTCAACGATCCGCCGGTTGTGGACCCCAAAGACGCCTCGAAGCTGGACCCTGCCGTATTCAAGGGCCGGGCGATGACGTATTACGGGCGGTGGACGTACAAGTATGAGATTGCCTCGGAGAAGGGAGCGGCGGCGGCGATCCTGGTGCACCAGACCAGAACCGCGGGCTATCCCTTCGAGGTCGTGCAGGGGACCTGGAGCCGAGAAAACTTTGACATCGCGCAGCCACAAACCGGCCAGGCACCGAATCGTGTGGCTGTTGAAGGATGGATCAGCTTCGATAAAGCCAAGGAGTTGTTCCAGGCATGCCATCGAGACTTTGCTGCGCTCGAGCAGGCGGCCGCACGCCGTGATTTTCGCCCGCAGCCCCTGGGGTGCAGCAGCAAGTTCGCAATCACCAACGCCCTGCGCGACGTCAAGTCGCGGAACGTGATCGCCAGGATCGAAGGATCTGACCCTGTGCTCAAGAACGAGACCGTGATCTACACAGCGCACTGGGACCACCTGGGGCGTGATCCGGCGCTTCACGGCGATCAGATTTATAACGGAGCCGCCGATAACGCTTCGGGCGTCGGATCGATACTTGAGATCGCGCAGCGCGCTCGGCCAGATCAAGCCCGCCCCCAAGCGGTCGATCGTGTTCCTCGCCGTTACCGCCGAGGAGCAGGGATTGCTCGGTGCCAAGTATTACGCGGCGCATCCGCTGTATCCACTGGAGCGAACCCTGGCCGACATCAACCTCGACGTGATCAATTTATGGGGCCCGACCAAGGATATGATCAGTATCGGCAAGGGAAACTCAACGCTCGACGACCTGCTGGTCGAGATCGCGGCGGCCAGCGGCCGGACGGTCGGCCCCGACGCTGATCCCGAGAAGGGCTATTATTTCCGGTCGGACCACTTCGAGTTTGCCAAGCGAGGGGTGCCTGTACTGGACCCCAAAGGGGGCCGGGAATACATCGGCAAGTCGGCCGATTTCGGGCAGCGAAAACAGGAGGAATACACGGCCAAGGACTACCACAAGTTGAGCGACGAGGTGAAGCCCGACTGGGACCTCTCGGGAGCTGTCCTTGACCTCCGGCTGCTGGCCGAGCTTGGCTATCGCGTTGCGCAGGGAGAGCGCTACCCCGAGTGGAAACCGGGCAGCGAGTTCAAAGCCCGGCGCGAGGCGATGCTCAAGTCGAACAGGCCATGAGAGGGTTCGCCCAAGGAAATGCAGGGTGATGCGGGCACCGAGGGGGCGCTGGGTTACGCTGGCCCTGTTGACGGCAGCCGTGGCGGTCACCGCCGCCTGGCTGGACGCGCGGTACGGATGGATCACCGTAGCTTTCGACCTGGTCTCACGCCAGTTTTTCGAGGTGTCGCCGATCGCTCGGGTCCGACGGCCGTCGCAGCTCGTCCTGGTGCGCTGGCACCTGGCGATCGGATCGATGCTGGCCGTCGTCGGACTGCTCCTTTTCACCCGGCTGGGCAGGCATGGCCGATGGTGGATCGCGATCTTCGGCATCGGCTATCTGATCCGCGCAGTCATCTGGATCTGCGCCAGCAACTTGCCACTGGTTCCCGGCGATAGCTGCCACTACGTCGAGGTAGCGACCTCGGTACTGCGGGGTGAGGGACCCGTCAAGCATTATGTCGAAAGCTATTTCCGGGACTACTGGCGGATCCGGGAAAACGAGGGGGTGCTCGACGATTGGGCGACGCCGCTGGATGCCTACGTGCGTGCCGGTTTCTTCCGGCTGGCCGGCCTGGGACCAGCCGCACCACTGGAGGCCCGGCTCGCAGCCGCCAAGGCTTGCAGCTTCATCCTGAACCTTCTGGCTCTGCCGATACTCTACGGGTTTGCCCGGAGGCGATATGATTCCACGATCGCGCTCGTGGCAATGGCAGTGCTCGCGGTGCTTCCGGTACACGCGATCTATGCGGGATTTATACTGCGGGAGAGCCTGGTCACGACCATGTCGATTCTGGCGGTATGGGCACTCACCGAAGTCTGGCAGGCAGGACCGATCGGATGGAAATCCCTCGCCTGGGCGGTCGTGGCCGGCCTCTGCGGTGGGCTGGCCGTGCTGGCACGGACGACGGTGCTGGCAATCCTGGCTGGAGGCGGGCTCTTCACGCTGGCAGCCTACCGCCGCAAACGGGTGATCGAGCTGGTCCTCTGGGCTGCCACCGCCTTCCTGGTGTGCCTCCCGTGGGCGCTTGCGACCCTGGAGGAGTATGAACAGCCGTTTTATTCATATACCCAGTATTTTGAATACAATTTTACATGGGTCATCCACCATTATGACAAAGGCAATACGCAGCCGTCGGAGTTTTATACCCGGGAGAATTTGCCGGAGATCGTCAGGGTCAAGGTCAAGTCGGTGCTCTTGATCACCGTCTTCTCGACGATGATCATGGGGCTGCCGATCGTCGTGGGGTATTTTCGCCGGCTCTGCGCGTCGGGCGCCCGGGGCGTGAAACCGATCTCCTGGTCGCGGCGATCTTCGTGATATTCGTGCTGGCAACGCTCAAAAGTGTCGCCGATGTGAATCAGGTTGCTCAGCTCGGTCGCTATTACGTGCCGGTCTTCGCGCTCATGCTGCCGACGGCAGCAGCGGGACTCGTCGAGTGGCTGCAATCGCTAGCAGACGGCCGGCGAGTCGCTCCGTGGCTGGCCATTATCTACTGCGCGCTCGTTTGGGCAGCACCGACCTGGGCGTTCGATGCTTCGTGGCTGGTCAGGCCGCACCAGGTTCACTGGCCCGCCCTGGAGGCGGCCGGCGAATGGATTCAGGCCAACCCGACCAAGGTGCCTCGCGGAGCGCGCATCATGACCTGGTTACCCTGGGAACTACGAGTCCTATCCGACCGGACGACAATACTCCTGCCGCGGAGTTTCCGGCTAAAGCGGATTCAAGAGGTGATCCTTCAGTACCGGGTGACTCATTTCCTGTGGGGGTCGTTCGAGCCTCCGCCGTTTTATGAGGTCAATCCTGAGTTATGGGCCAACGAGCTTAGCGAGCTTCGCGCGGCGCTCGATTTGACCGATGAGCGAGAGCTATATCGTACGACCGGCGGACTTCCGTACCCGGTGCGTCTTTATCGGATACGATGATCGTGCAGGAGTTCCCGTGGTTGCTCACGTGGCTGCTCCCGGGGCGCCCTGGCATCCGGACGGGAGTGTTTCTTGTCGATGCGCTGGACGTGGCTGGTGCTGGTCGCCTTGATGCTCGGAGACGTGTGGTACCGAGCGCACACGTTCAGTCCGCACTTGCGCGACGGGTTTGGGATTGTACTGTGGCCCCGGGCGGATAGAGCCGGCGAGCCGCTGGACTGCGACGAGGCGGCTTACGCCTACATGGGACATCGCATCCTGGCGGGAGACGTGCTCTATCGCGACCTGACCGAGAACAAGACGCCCCTGGGATATTGGATCTACACGCTCGCGGTGGCATTGGGGGGCTACAACGAGCTGGCGATCCGGGTCATGCCGATTCCCTTCGTCCTGGCGACGATTGCCCTGGTTTGGTGGATTGCGCATCGGATCGCCGGTCTGGTCTCGGCCTGCGTGGCCGCAGGACTTTTCATTCTGCTGAGCACAGACCCCTATCTGTTCGGGAATGGTGCCAATCTCGAGCACTTCATCAATCTCTTTTCGGTCGCGTCGCTGGGACTGTTGATATTCGGCTGGGAACGCACCAGCGCCTGGCCCCTGGTGGGATCGGGTCTATGTCTGGGCGCAGCCGCGCTGGTCAAGCAGTTCGCTCTTTTCCCGATCGTGATCATCGGGCCTGCCCTGGTCGTGCGAGCATGGATGGGGGCGGAAAGCTGGGATCGACGGACCGTGCGAGGGTTTCGCGACGTCCTGGCCTTTGTCGTCGGGATGTCGGTGATCCTGGGGTTGGCGGTGGCGATCTTGATTGCGCGGGCGCCGGCCGGCCAGCGTTTGAGGACATCTTTCAGTATGGGCGAGCGCTGGCGACAGATACCCTACCGGATCCCAAGGCTCCGCCGGCTTTGATCCGCTCGATTACCGGAAATGCCGACCCGGGCGGGCGGTTGCCGTGGCCGTTCGGCGCGACGGACTATCTGGTCTGGTGGGCGACGGGAAGCTGGCCTCTGTGGCTGGCTTCGATCCCAGCCGTCGCCTACTTGCTCCTGGGCCCCGGGACGACGGCTCCGCGCCGGCTCGTTGCAAGCTGGTCGATCGCGGCATGGGCCCAAGTGGCACTGCCCGGTCTCTACTGGCAGCATTACTATTTGTTACCAATCGCCGGGGTCGCGATTGCTCCGGCAATTTGCTTTGCCGACGCGATTTCGGTCCTGGCTCGTACGAGCAGGCCCAATAAAGAAGCCAGTTCGTCGAAGAACTCTCCTGGACCGGGCACCTACTGGAGCAAGGCGTTTCTGGCGGCCCTTGTTGCGTTGATTCTGGCAGCCGCGATGGGGACAACGTTGTTTCTGCAGGTGCGCGACTATTTGCTGGTGGCGCCGGAGGAACTGACGATTCGATACAAAGGAGGCGGACAATGGGTCGTGCTGCGGCAGATGGGACGAGAGCTCGCGCGTCGCGGCCGGATCTGGGATAAGCCGCACCTGTATATCTGGGGATGGCAAAGCCCTCTCCATTTCTACGGGCGAATGGACAGTCCGACGCGCCATTTTTTTGTTGACAACTTGCTCCGAGACCAGGCCGATCGCGATCATTGGCTGATCCGGCCGCGAACCGAGGAGATCATGTCTGCCTTGCGGAGCCGCCCGCCCGAGCTTATCTTCACGGGCTATCCGCCGTTCCGAGCCTTGAGGGCATTCCTGATGGAGCGCTATCTGCCTTCGCGGTTGGCTGCGGGACTGTGGGTCAGGCAAGAGGATTACCAAGCCTTCGAGCGGGCGGGCGCGCACGCCGAGCCTGCACTTCGCAAAACTGGGAACGCTGATTCATCCGCGGAGGCAGAACGCCAGATCCGATAGCGAAGGCCCTATTCTTCAACCAGGGATTCATCGGACAGATTGGCCGATCAACCCGAACATCAAGCGAGCGCAATCGTGGAACTCAACTGCCCTTTCTGTTCGCATCGCTGCCGGAGCGACCGGCCGCTCATGGCAGGTACGATGGTTCGATGTCCGGCGTGTTTGCGCGACTTTGCGTTCGCCGGGCTGCAGCCGGTCTTTGCCGCTGTCGCTGTCGCTGAGCCGCTGGCAGCTTCCACGCCGCTTGCGGCCGACTCAAAGCCATGTCCCTTCTGCCGGGAATGGATCAAGGCCGACGCCAGGAAATGCCGGCATTGCGGTGAGACTCTCGACCCTGTGCTGCGAGCCGCCGAGGAAGCCTCACGCTCGGCGCTCGAGCGGACAGCCCCCAGCTTCAGCCCGGGAATCGCGATGGTGCTGAGCGTGATCTGGCCGGGGCTCGGTCACATTTACCGGGGCAAACTCTTGAGTGGCATTCTCTGGATGATCCTGACGCCACTCGGGTACATTTGCTTCATCATACCAGGGCTGATCCTCCACCTGATGTGCATCATATTTGCGGGGAAGGTGGATTGATGGGGATTGGGCGATAGAGGACTCGAACCTCTGACCTCCTGCGTGTCGAGCAGGCGTTCTAGCCAACTGAACTAATCGCCCGGATCTGGTCTTTTGTCCGTTATAGGTGAGAGTGCGTTGGGCGGTCAAGACTGGCGCCAGCGTCGCTGCCCGGCCCAACGACGTGGGTTAGAGACCGAAGGCCCAGGCCGTGCCGCCCGGTGCCCACATCGGTTTCACTTCAGATTTCGAGGATCTCGCTGGATTTCTTGTCGGCCAGCTCGTTGACCTTGCTCTCGAATTTCTTGGTCAGCGACTGGACTTCGTCCTTGCAGGTTTTGACGTCGTCCTCGGTGAGAATCTTGTCCGTTTGTTCGACGTCGGCCTGCTTGTTGGCGTCGCGACGGATGTTGCGGATGGCCACGCGTGCTTCCTCGGCAAGCTCCTTGACCCGATTGGCGAGCTTTTTGCGCTGTTCGACCGACAGGGGCGGGACGTTCAAGCGGACCACCTTGCCGTCGGAATTGGGGGAAAGGCCAAGGTCGCTGGTCTGGATTGCCTTGACGATGTCGCCGGTTACCGACGGGTCGAATGGGCGGATCAGAATCTGTTGCGGTTCGGGTGTGCTGAGGTTGGCCATCTGCTTGAGGGGGGTGAGCGAGCCGTAGTAATCGACCCGGATCGATTCGACGAGGCCGACGTTGGCGCGGCCTGTCCGGACCCCTCGCAACTGGTCGGCAAGCAGCGTCACACTTTTTTCCATTCGCTCTTCGGCCTCGAGTTCGATTTCTTCGATGCTCATGGCTTATGCATCCTTTCGAACAACGGACTGAAGGGAAACGTTCCCGTCGGTTGTGCCCAACACCGATCTCGCGCTTCCATCCGTCCAACTCATCATAACATGGACTCGATCGCCAGGAATGGGCTTCCTCGCGGATGGAAGTCTCCGTCAGAACTTAGAGCAAACTCGGGCCGGGACGGGGGGTGTTGCTGACCCATGTGCCAATGGGCTCACCGGCGATCGCCCGTTCGATGTTTCCTTCTCTCTTGAAGTTGAAGACCAGGATCGGGAGCTGGTTTTCCAGGCACATTCCGATGGCCGTCATGTCCATGACCTTGAGCTCGTCGCGGAGAACTTGGTCGTAGGTGAGATGCTGGTAAAGGACGGCATGCGGGTTCTTTTCGGGGTCGGCGGAATAAACTCCGTCGACGCGGGTGGCCTTGAGCAGCACGTCGACGCCGAGTTCCTTGCCGCGAAGCGCGGCAGCAGTGTCCGTGGTGACGAACGGGCTTCCGGTGCCGGTGGCCAGGATCACGACGCGCTTCTGTTCGAGATGCGAGAGCGCTCGGCGGCGGATGAACGGCTCGGCCACTTCCTCCATGCGGATGGTGGTCAGGAGCCGGGTCGCGCAGCCCTCGTGCTCGAGCGCGTCCTGAAGGGCCAGCCCGTTGATCACGGTCGCCGTCATGCCCATGTAGTGGGCCGTGGCTTCCTTGATCACGTCAGAGCCGCGTGAAAGCTGAGCGCCGCGAAGGATATTCCCCCCTCCCACCACAATGGCCAGTTGCACGTCGCGGGCCGCGACCCGGGCGGCCTGCCGCGCGATCCGGCTGACTTCCTCGACGCTGATGCCCCCTTGGCCCGGCCTGCAGAAGCTTTCCCCCGAGAGCTTGAGCAAGACACGACGAAAGATCGGCGGGCCTGAGGTAAAACCGGAATCCATGAGACAGATCCTCTGTGGTGTCGCGAGTGCTGGGTGGAGGCTCGAGGCGGTAAGTCGCAGGTTCAAGGCCAAGCGTAGTGCACCCACGGCCTCGAACGAATGAGCCGATCCGCAGTGACCATCGGCTCGCACGTCCAGGGTTGCGTCTGCTCTTTCGGTCAGCGCCCTTCGCCGACCGAGAACCGGGCGAACCGGGCGACCGAGATGTTCTCTCCAGTACGTGCGTTGACTGCCATGATGACGTCACGGACGGTCCTGGTATCGTCCTTGACAAATTTTTGATCGAGGAGGACGCTTTCAGCGAACCAGGAGTTCAGCTTTCCATCGGCGATTTTCTCTTGGATGTTGGGGGGTTTGTCGGCCACCTGGGACATGAAGATCCGCTTCTGTTCCGCGACCACCTGCTCGGGGACGTCCTCGCGGCGCACGAAGAGCGGGTTGGCGGCCAGGATGTGCAGAGCCAGGTCCTTGGCCAACTGCTTGAACTCGTCATTGCGGGCGACGAAGTCGGTCTCGCAGTTCAGCTCGATCAAGGCGCCGGATTTCGCGTCGTGGTGGATGTAGACTTCCACGCGGCCAGCCTTGGCGGCGCGGCCGGCGCGGAGCTCGGCCTGTTTGAGCCCGCGCTCTTTGGCCAGGGTTTCCGCCTTCTTGGGATCGCCGTCTGCTTCTTTCAGGAGGGCTTTGCACTCCATCAGGCCCAGACCGGTCTTTTTCCGAAATTCGTTGACAGCCCCAGCCGTGATCTCGGCCATCGGCGTGACTCCTGGTTCTCGATCCTCATCTCGACGAGCCGCGAATCGAACTCTTGATCGCGGTGACAGGTCGTGGGAGAGCCCTTACGGGGGTTAGTAATTCAGACTCGAAAGTTTTCGTAGAGCGGTGGCTGCCGACCTGAACGACTCGATACGGCCGGTGGTCGTCGCGAGCGCGGTCGGGCGGTGGGGCCGTCTTGTGGGATTGACGGCCTAGTTGGTTCACTGCGGTTCGACGGCTGGCTCGGAAGGCACGTCGGGTGCGCCGGCCGGAACCAATGATTCGTCGCCGGCCTTGGCCTCGGCCTGGGCTCTGGGCTCACCGTCGCGTTGCTTGACCGCGCCGCGTAGTCCTTCGCCACGACCGGACCCACGCCGCCGGTCGCGATCACCGCGAGCCTGCCCTGTATCGGCGGGCGGCGGCGGCTCGGCCGGCGCGGCTGCCCTCCCCTCGATGATCGCGTCAGTGAGCTGCCCGATCACCAGCTCGATCGACCGCATGCTGTCATCATTGCCGGGGATCGGCAGGTCGATCAGATCGGGGTCGCAATCCGTGTCGAGCAGGGCAACGACCTTGATGCCGAGCTTTCGCGCCTCGGCGACCGCGATGTGCTCGCGGCGGGGGTCGATGACCAGCAGTGCCTCGGGCAGCCGATTCATGTGCCGGATGCCGCTCAAGTTGCGTTCGATCTTCCGTCGCTCGCGACTCAAAGTCGAGATCATCTTCTTGGAATAAGAGAGTGCCTGCTCGCTGTCCAGGGTATTCTCGAGCTCTTCGAGTCGTTCCAGCCGGCTGCGGATGGTACGGAAGTTGGTCAGCGTACCTCCCAGCCACCGTTCGGTCACGTACGGCATCCCGGAGCGGTTGCAGTGTTCAATGATCGTGTCAGCCGCCTGGCGCTTCGTGCCCACGAACAGGACCAGTCCGTTGGATGACGTCACGCGGTTGAAGAATTTGATCGCGCGGAGCAGACCGCGTACGGTTTCTTTCAAGTTAATAATGTGAATCAGGTTGCGTTTGCCGTAGATATACGGCTTCATCTTGGGATTCCAGCGGCTGGCGCGGTGGCCGTAATGGACACCGGCATCGATGAAATCCTTGACAACAAGCGCCACGAACCGTCCTCCGAATCGTACGAGAAATCCGGCCGCGAGTCCCCGGGCGACGTGCGCGGGGCGACCTTGCTGGGGTTAATGCGAGGTCGACAGTGCCACGTGCAGCCTACTTTATCGGCTCGCGCTTCCGGCGTCAAACCCTGTGGCAGTCTGTGCACGCGCGACTTCCGTCCATTTCACGCCTTCAGCCACCGCTCGAGCCAGCCGAAGGCCTCGTCCTGCATGGGTCGATCGAACTTGTGTGGTCCAGGGTAGAACGAGCACTTGAAGTGATCGCCGGCATCTGCCTTGGCGAACACTTCGGTGAGCATTCGCTCGGCGCGGCGCATCTCGCCGATGGTGAAAAGCTGGTCTTCCTCGTCGTTTTGCACCAATGTGTGCAACGGCACGCGCAGGCCGAGGATTTCCGGGTAATCGAGGTCCAGTGGAATGCCGGGGATATAAACCATCCAGGTATGAGTATAACACTTGTTCAGAAGATAATCGCGCCAGGTGGTCATCATGCCGACGCAGCAGGCGCAACGGATTCGATCGTCGAGACCGGCGAGATAGACGGTTCGAAGTCCACCGCCGGAGAGGCCAGCACAGCCGACACGGGTGGGATCGACGTCGTCTCGCGAGCAGAGATAATCCAGTGCGCGCTGATCTTCGGCGGTGAAGACCCCTGGCCAGGTAGTACCGGCGCAGAACAGGCTCTTGGCCATCAAATGCTCGTGATCGGCGGCGAACTGGTTGTACGCCGTGATCTCCCTTTCGGACTCGGGATTGACCTCGTGGAGATCTTTGCGGAGAACCAGGGGCAAATCGCCGACGCGGACGCGGCGGCTAGCAAAGGCGAACGCGTCGTGGACCAGTACGGTGAAACCACGCCTGGCAAGCGCGTTCGCCCAGCTCAAACCACCGTAATACTGATCGCGGTGCTCTTTCATCATCGGGTGGAGCTGGTCGCCGATCTGTGCGATCTTCCGCCAGCCGAAATACTTGTTCCCGCCATGGTCGTGCAGCGCCAAGACGGCAGGAAGACGGCCTCGCGTGGCGGCTGGCTTGAGAAGGACTGCCTCGGTAGGGGGCCCGTAAGGAAGCTGCCAGCTCAGGTGCTCGACGTGCAGACCATCGTGCACAAGCTGATGCTGGAGTTCTGCCCTGGGCACCGCCCCTGTGTCGGGCTGCATCAGGCAGCCGTGCAGCCGCTCGCGTGCAAGGGTACGCCAGCGGTCGAGATCACGGGCCGAGAATCGTGCGTTGCGGTACGAGAGTCGCGCCGGGGCGTCCCCGGCAAGGCCCGCTGCCCAGGGGCCGTAGGATCCAATCATGTTGGTGTCCATCAGTGTCCTCTCTTCCCTGGTCGTGCCTCAAGCCTTCTTGACACACGCTCGTCGCTCACATCGATTTTGATCTTACTGACCTACCGGGTACGCAGCTCTCTTACAACTGCTTCGGCCCAGTCTACTCAGCTAACGCGGAGCATTCACTATTCCGGAGGCCGAACGCTAACGCTCGCGACGCTGCAAGATACACGTCGATCGAGAATTTCCCGAGAGTGGAGGACCGCAACCACACCGGCAAAGCCGGACGATCGCCTTGGAAGATCTTGAACGCGATGCGCAGCGACGTTAGATTCGATCTTCTCTTCCTTTGCGGCGGTTCCGAGGAGGTAGAACCAGGGAGGGTGAAACACGGCCAGGCGCGGCGCCGTAGCCAAGTGGTAAGGCAGAGGTCTGCAAAACCTTCATCCCCGGTTCGAATCCGGGCGGCGCCTTTTCAGACTCAAGACCGGCCAGTAAGCGACAAATAGTGTCCACTCCCGTCGCCGTGGGCAAGCATCTCGTCTTAGTGGGATGCTGCGCAAACATGCCCATGAATTCCGGCGCTCCGAGTCCTGATTGAGCTGGCGCCTCAGCTACCAGCACCCTCCGCGCGGGAATTCGATCGCAACGAAGCCGACCTATGCACTCATGGCGTCGACCTCGCAACAGTGAGTGGATTTTTGCGCGCATCGCTTCCAACCGATTTTCGTGCCTTTGAGACGCGACGATCTCCGTTTAGCTCAAATAGCGCCCGAGCAGCAACACACTCATTATTCGCGTGTTGCGTCCAGATCCATTTCGCTGTCGCCAATCACCATGTCCCCTCTCCACGAACGCCAATGTTGTTTCTTGGCCTCATTTATTGCAGGATCTTCATAAATTCGGTCGAGATAGTTAGTCGTTAATCTTGACAAGTTCGGTCGGATTGATAACATCCGTTTTGTAATGCTAAGAGCGGCTATATCAAGAGGCTGGAGTGATCTCGATCGTTGAGATGGTGAAGGCCGATTCGCTGGGAATGGGGTTGATGGGGATGGTGCGTTGGATAAAGGTTGCCTTTGGGATCGCGATGATACCAGCGGTGATGCTGGTACCGGGGTGTGGATCCGGACGCGAGCCGAACAGCGACGTGCTCAAGCTAGGGGCGTACTCGGTCGTGAAGGAGGTCTTGGGCGACGGGCTACTGCCGGCGTTCAAGGATGACTGGAAGAAGAAGACGGGTCGGGCGGTCGAGTTTGAGGTTGCTTACAACGGCTCCGGCGCACAAACCCGAGCAATCCTTTCGGGGTATGACGCGGATGTGGCGATCTTGTCGCACGAAGGCGATATGGACCTACTCGCGAAGGCAGGCCGGGTGAAGTCGACCTGGAAGGACGGACCAAATCGCGGGATGGTGACGCATAGCCTGGTTGTGATCGGGCATCGGCCCGGTAACCCCAAAGCGATCAAAGACTGGTCCGACCTGGCGAAGCCGGGCGTCGCCGTGCTCTATCCCGACCCCAAGACTTCGGGCGGGGCCCGGTGGAATATCAACGCGATCTACGGATCGGCGTATCTGGCGTCTCGGGAAGCAAAGGGGGGCCAGGCTGATCTCAGCTCGGTGCAGGACTTTCTGGCCAAGGTCCAGCGCAACGTCGTCAACATGGATCCGTCGGGCCGACAGAGCATGGCGAATTTCGCTGAACGGGGAACCGGTGACGCCGTTGTCACTTACGAGAACGAGCTCCTTTTGCTGAAGAAGGAGAAGGAAGAGATTCCTTATGTGATTCCTCCGGCGACCCTCTTGATCGAGAGTCCGGGTGCCGTGGTCGAGACGGCGGTGGAATCGCACGGGACCCGGGCCGTGGCCGAGGCGTTCCTGGCTTTTATGCTCTCGGACGAGGGCCAGCGCATCGTGGCGGCGTATGGATTTCGGCCGGTGAAGGCTGACGTCGGGCTCCCGAGTGGAGCGCCGGCGCTCCCCCCGAAGCTGTTCACCATGGCCGACCTGGGGGGATGGGAAAAACTTGAGAAGCAGCTCTACGGGACCGACGGGATCTGGACATCGCTCTTTGCCTCTTTATCGAGCGCGAAAGCGTCGGGGAGGTAATCCGCGGTGGCCACGGGAGCGGTGAAGTCAAGCGGGATGGCCACGGATCTGATGCTCAGAGGTACGACGTTGACGTACCTCGGGTTTGCGGTTTTCCTGCCGATGGCGGCGCTGATTGTGGAAGCGGCTCGGCCGGGGGGTTGGGCATTCTGGGAGGCAGTGCGGGATCCGTACGCCTGGCACGCACTCAAACTCACGATGGTGACGGCGCTTGTGATGGTGGTGGTCAACATTGTGACGGGCACCGCGACGGCGTGGGTACTCGTCCGGTACAACTTTCCCGGACGCAGCGTGGTCAACGCCTTGATTGACATGCCGTTTGCAGTTCCCACGGTGGTCACGGGCGTGATGCTGATCATGCTTTTTGGTCCCTCGAGCGTGCTGGGAGCCATTCTCGGCCGCCATGGCTGGGCTGTGATCTATCACCAGCCGGGGATCGTGCTGGCGCTTCTGTTCGTGACCTATCCGTTCGTGATCCGGAGCGTGCAGCCGGTGCTGATGGAGCTGGATCGGGCAGAGGAGGAGGCCGCCACGACGCTGGGCGCAACTCCCTGGACGACCTTTCGGCGAGTGACGCTGCCGGGGCTCTGGCCGTCAATTGTGACCGGTGCCGGGTTGTCGTTCTCGCGGGCATTGGGAGAATTCGGCAGCGTGGTGATGGTTGCCGGCAATCAGCCGCTGGCCACCAAGACGGCGCCCCTGTACATCTTCGGCGAGATCGAGAGCGGCAACCGCCATGGTGCGCTGGTCGTCTCGGCGATCCTGCTGGCCGGGTCGCTCTTGATCCTGGTCGCCTTGAACGGTGTTCAGCGGCGCTGGGGGGCCGACCATGGCCACTGATCTCCTGAGTGTTGGGGAACGTCATGGTGCGGTGGCCGTTCCGCGGGGCCGGCGCTCCTGGCCGATCGGCCGCTGGCTCTTGATTTCTGCCGTGCTCGGCTGGTTCGCTCTATTGATCCTGGTGCCAACCCTGGCACTGTTACGACAGGTAACCGCCGGGGGGATGCGTCCCATCTGGAACACGCTGGCCTCGGCCGAGGTCCGTCACGCGTTCGGATTGACTCTGGGCATCACGGCACTGGTCACCGTGATGAACGCGATCTTCGGCATCGCCCTGGCGCTTGTCCTGGTTCGCCAGCGGTTCTGGGGGCGAGCGCTCCTGGATGGGATGGTCGACCTGCCGTTCGCGGTCTCGCCGGTGGTGGCCGGTTTGATGCTCATCGTACTGTTTGGACCGGAGGGCTGGCTGGGTCGCCGCCTGGATCTGTGGGGTGTTCGAGTTATCTACGCAATACCTGGCATGATCCTGGCGACCTTGTTCGTGACGGTGCCGTTCGTGGTCCGCGAGCTGGTCCCTGTGCTGCGCGAGCTGGGCGAGGAGCATGAGCAGGCTGCTTACACACTGGGGGCCGGGCGATGGCGGACTTTCTGGAGCGTGACGCTTCCGTCGATCCGCTGGGGCGTTGCCTACGGTGTCACGTTGACCATCGCCCGATCGCTGGGTGAATTCGGCGCGGTTCTTGTGGTCTCCGGCAACCTGATCGGCCAGACGCAAACGGCGACCCTGTATATTCACGACGGAATCGAGAGCTTTCACACTGAGGGAGCCTATGCCGCCAGCCTGATGCTGGCCGCGATGTCGTTCGTCTTGCTGGTTGGCATGGACGCGATTCGCAAGCGTCAGGAAGTGCGACAGGGGAATACACCATGACGTTGCTCTCGACCTGGATCGACCACGACCTGATCGGGATTATCCGAGAGCCGGGCGAACTGGCGGCTTCCCCAGGCGTTCGGCGCGATGAGAGCAATCGACGAATCACACATGAGGAGACTCAAGTGGCTATCGCCGTGCGACATCTCTCGAAGCGTTACGGTAAGTTCCAGGCGGTCGACGACGTCTCGTTCGACGTTCCCGCCGGTCAGCTTGTGGCTCTCCTGGGACCTTCCGGCTCGGGGAAGAGCACGATCCTGCGGATCATCGCGGGGCTGGAAACGGCTGACCGGGGCTCGGTCGAACTGACCGGTGAGGACACCACGGCGGTCCCGATTCAACATCGCGGCGTCGGGTTTGTCTTCCAGCACTATGCCCTCTTTCGCCACATGACCGTGCGCGAGAACATCGCTTTCGGCCTGAGGGTCCGCAAGGTTCCGAAGCCCGAGATCCGGGAACGAGTGGACGCACTTCTCGACCTGGTCCAGCTCGCAGGATACGCCCAGCGATACCCGTCGCAGCTCTCGGGGGGGCAGCGTCAGAGGGTGGCCCTGGCGCGGGCGCTTGCCCCTCGGCCCAAGGTCTTACTGCTCGACGAGCCGTTCGGCGCTCTCGACGCCAAGGTACGCGATGAGCTGCGCACCTGGCTGCGCCGGCTTCATGACGAGGTCCACGTGACCAGCCTGTTTGTGACCCACGACCAGCAGGAGGCGTTCGAGGTTGCCGACCAGGTGATCGTGCTCAACCGGGGCCAGGTCGAACAGATGGGGCCTCCCCAGGTGCTGTACGAGCAGCCACGGACGCCGTTCGTCACCGAGTTTCTGGGCTCGGTGAACGTGCTGCGGGGACAAAGTGCCTCGGGGATGGCCATCCTGGGTGATGGGATCCACGTGCCGACCGACATTGACGGCCACGGCGTGCCGGTTTCCGTCTATGTGCGGCCTCATGACCTAGATTTGACTCATGAAAGCAACGGCAAACCATCCTGGCCTGGCCGAGTGGTGCGTATGACCCCCTTGGGGGCGTTCGTCCGGCTCGATATCGAGCTTGCTGACAGCAACTCGGTTCGCGTCGAGCTGACCCGCCAGCGGTTTGCCGCGCTTGAACCACAGATCGGCGGGACGATTTTCGTCGCCCCCCGAGATCTCAAGGTCTTTCTCGACCAGTCGCAGTCCGTCTGATCTCGGAGTTTACTGGCGAATTTCCATCGAAGACAACCGAAAACCGGCCGGAAGATGTGAAACGCGTCACGGCCAATTGTCGTAGAGGTTTGGTGAAAGCTGGGATCGTGTGGGAGCCGAATGTCATGCGCATCGAGACGATTGGATGGGCCCGACTGGCCCTCCGGCAGCAGGTGGAGATCTTCGGAGGAGACCAGGTGAGCCTGGAGAGCCTCTGGAGAGCGGTCGGGAGCCCTGCGGGTCACGACCCACGGCAGTGGGGAGAGCTGGCGGCCCCACTCCTTTCCGGATTTTCGGCCTACCTCGCTCGACTCGACGGCGGCGCCCTCGCGACGGACGCTCCCTCCCGGCTGTTATGGATCTGGGAGGACGAATCAAAGGATCCCTGGTGCACCGGAGACCTGATGAGCCACGAATTCATCGCCTGGACATACGCGACCTATCTTGACACTCATTTCCAGCGCGACCGGATCCGTGTGGCCAGCTCGTTCGCGGCTCATTGAGCTGGGCAACTCACCCACGTACGGCTCAGCCGGCCCCATCCTTCCCGTGATGGCATTTCTTGTACTTCTTGCCACTGCCGCACCAGCACGGATCATTACGCCCCAGCTTGGGGCCGGTATTCCGGATGGTCGGGGTCACGGGCAGAGCCTCGATCTCCTCGTCCATATCGTCTTCGTCACGATCATCCCACGATTCTGCGAACGAGCGCGGGCGGCTCGGACGATCCAGAGTCTCGGCATAGGCTTCGTATTCGAAGCGATATTCACCGAGCCAGTCTTCTTGCAGGTCACCTTGCCGCGATTGTCCACCCGACTGGTATTTCTTTTCGACGAAACCCTTGCTGACGATCTCGCGACTGACGAGCTTTTCGCGGAATGCGGTTTCGATCAGATCCGCTGACAGTGGATCGGCCAGACAAGCGAGATCGGCGACCAGGAAGCCGATCTCCTCGGAAGTCGTGAACGGGATGTCATCATCATCATCGTCGTCGAAAACCTCGTCTTCATCGTCACCTTCAATCGACTCGGTGCGCATTTCCTCGTCGACGCAGTTCTCCGCATCGAGGAGCTCATCGTCGAGATCGCTTTCGTCGTCGTCGAAGAGTTCGTCGTCGTCGAAGAGTTCGTCGTCGTCGTCGGAGTCGTCACCGAATGACTCGTCGTCTGCACCATCGTCGTGATGCAGGCCGAAGAGAACAGATCGTTCGTCGATCTCAAGATCGACGTCCTCTTGGGGCGGGCTGAGCGCCCGCTCTTCTCGGGCCTTGGCCATTCGTTCCTGAAGACTGGTGCGCATGAACTCGGCAAGGCGAGATCTGAGAACCGGGTCGTCGCCTGCCGCCTCTCGGGCGGCTCCATACATCTGACTGCGCTCAACAGCAGTGACCGCTGGATCGCGGCAAAGGTCGAGCAAAGCGTCAAAACCCGGGCCGCCGAATTTCGAAAGTGCATAGGCCGCATCGGGCACGACATCATCGGCATGTTGAGTGATGACGGCAACCAGCTCGGCGATCGCGGTGGTCGGTCGAAGAATACTCAGGAGGCCAATCGCATGGCTGACAGGTCCCGGGTCGTACTCCGCATCGTGGACAGTTCTCACGACGGCGAGGAGCGGCTCCACGGCGGCGTCGCCAGCGTTGATGATTTGCTCCAGCCGACTGGGATCAGGCCAGTCGCCGGCTGCCACCATTTGGTCGACGAGCAACTGGGCATCGAGCAAAGCCCCGCCATCGAGGGATGCAAGATCCACTCCAGCCAAGCCGTGATGGAGATCGGATTTGATGGGTTCGACGGCATCCATGGTGTCGGTCTCCTCGAGGTAAGACGGGATCGCAACGACCGGATTTTACAGACAAAAGGCAACGCAAGCCAGGCAGGTTGGTGGTTGATCAGGCAAGAACGCCGAGCGGTCCGTTCCCGGCTCAATAGATGCCGTGGAGCGGACCGCCCGGGGCAGCCAGTCGGTCGACGCGGCGCTCGATTTCGGGATCGTCGGCCAGCGGAGGAGCGTGATGAGGCTTGATCCGCGCGTCGATCATCAGTGGGCCGCGGCAGCCCCAATGTTTATTGTCGACGAATGCGCCCGATCCTTCAATGTCGGCGGCTGGATCAGATCGGGTGAAGGTCACCCAGAGCAAGTTCCGCAGACTTTGCGCAGTGAATGCGCAGTCATCGACAATCACGATGAGGGGGAATCCGCAGATGGGATCGTCGGCACCGAAGGAGTCGCAGCAGGAGGCCATGTCGGAGCCATCGCGATAGGGAGGGCCCTGGACGACGAGAATTCCTGGCAGTGCGACCCGCGGGTCACGAAAGCCGTCGGGTAGGCGCAGACGCGCAGGCAGTTCGCCGGGCAGCGATCGCCGCGCCGGACCCGCAGCCGAGATCACGACCTTCGATCCTTGGTTCAACCCGTGCCCGGAGTAGTCAAGGGTGTCGATCGTCGTCCGGGTCTGGAAATGCAAATCGGTCCTCCAATCGACCCGCTCCAGCAGGTGGCAGAGGAACGCGGGGATATCATGGATATCGAGTGCGGGCTGGTCTTCGCGGGCGACGATCAAGAGGTATTTCGCCAGCGAAAGCTGGCCCTGGCCAAGGATGGCGTTGGCGATGGTCAGGATCTCCTGGGGCCGGCGCACCTTGGCGTCGGGTACATAGCGTTCGCTGGCGATGGCAAGAAGTAACGGATGAACCCCGGCGGCATCGACCGCATGCACGGCGTGCACGCCGGGGAGGACGCTGGGGATGATCGGACCGGTCAGCTCGTGGATCAAGGCGCCGAAGGTCGTATCCTCCTGCGGGGGACGACCCACCGACGTGAAGGGCCAGATGGCCTGGTCGCGATGGTAGACGCGGTCGACGCGGAGCACCGGGTAATCGTGCGTGAGGCTGTAGTAGCCGAGGTGGTCTCCAAAAGGTCCCTCGGGCTTGCGAACGAGGGGATCGATCGAGCCCTGAATGACGAAATCGGCTTCGGACGGCATGGGGAGACCCTGGTTGGGTGCGACCAGAGCAATGCGCCGGCCTCCGAGCGCGCCGGCGAATGCAAGCTCGGGCAGTCCCTCAGGCAGCGGCATGACCGCGGCGACCGACAAGGCGGGGGGGCCGCCCACGAAGACGTTGACACGCAGCGATTCGCCGCGCTCGATCGCCGCGGCGTGGTGCACCCCGATACCCCGGTGGATCTGATAGTGAAGGCCGACCTCGCGGTTCGGCAGGTAATCATTTCCCGCGAGCTGGATCCGGTACATTCCCAGGTTGGACCGCCCGAAACCGGGCTGGTTGGGGTCTTCGGTGTAGACCTGAGGCAAAGTGATGAACGGTCCGCCATCCATCGGCCAGCACTGAACGCGCGGCAGCCTGTCGATCGCGATCTGGTGAGCCAGGATCGGCCCCGACCTGACGCGGCGCGGCAACAGCCGCCAGAGCGTGCGCGGCACGCCGCGATAACGCCAGGGGTGTTTACCGAGCACACCCGGCTCGACCTTCAGCTCGACCAATCGGCGCACGGACTCCAGCGTGTCACGAAAGAGGTATCTGGCCCGATCCATCGTGCCGAACAGGTTGCCCAGGAGAGGAAATGACGTCTCCTTGGCGCGGCGGAACAAGAGCGCCGGTCCTCCCGCCTGATAAACCCGCCGCTGGATGGCCGCGACTTCGAGGTAGGGGTCGACCTCCTGATCGATGACGATGAGCTGCCCCGCGCTTTCAAGGTCGCGGACACAGTCCGCCAGCGAACGATAGCCCATGAAAACGGCCCCCTGGACTTGAGCTTGCAGATTGTAACATGCGGACAAGGCCAGTCACGCAGCGGGATTGAACGGATTTGACTCGCGTGTCCCGGGGCCCTGTCAGCGTGGTTCGCTCGCTCTTTAGCGGCATGAGCTCATGGTAAGCGATTGACAGCCGCCCAGCCGGGCTCCGAGAATCGAACCGGATCGGAGATTCTGCGGACGGAGCACTCAGCAGGTGAGGGGAGCAGAGGTCGAGTTTCTGCTCTCCGCTCCAAAGGCTTTGTGGCGGCGGGGAGACGACGACGTGAACCGAGAGCTCGTCGATTTGCGTTCTGACACGGTCACGAAGCCGACACCGGCGATGCGGCGGGCGATGGCCGAGGCGGAAGTTGGCGACGACGTTTACGGCGAAGACCCGACGGTCAAACTTCTGGAAGCCAGAGTTGCCGAGCTGCTTGGCAAGGAAGCATCCCTGTTTGTGCCATCGGGCACGATGGCCAACCAGATCGGCGTCGGCGTGAACACGCAGCCCGGGGACGAGCTCCTCTGCAGCTCGACGTCGCACGTCTACGTCTGGGAGGCAGGCGGAATCGCGCGGCTTTCGGGCGTGACCGCCCGGACCTTCGCGGGCGATCACGGGATCTTGTCGCTCGACGAACTGCGCGACGCCATCCGGCCGTCTCATGACGTGCACTATGTGCGGACCCGTCTGATCAGCCTGGAGAACACACACAATCGAGGTGGTGGCCGAGTCCACCCGATCGCGAGCATTGCCGAGCTTGCAGCCTGGGCTCGCGAGAACGCCCTCGCCATGCACTTGGACGGAGCGCGGCTCATGAACGCGGTCGTGGCCTCGGGCCATCCGGCGGCAGAATGGGCGCACTATTTCGACTCCGTATCGATCTGTTTTTCCAAGGGGCTTGGGGCTCCGGTCGGCTCGGCCCTGGCTGGTTCGGCGGCCGCGATCCAGCGCGGGCGGCGGCTGCGAAAGCTGTTTGGGGGGGGCATGCGACAGGCTGGCATTCTGGCTGCCGGGGCCCTCCATGCCCTCGACCATCACATCGAACGCCTGAGCGAGGATCATGCGAACGCGCGAATCCTGGCAGAGGCTTTCGCCGCCACTGATGGTTTTGCTCTCGAATGCGGACCGGTCGAGACCAACCTCGTGTGGGTCTCCGTGCACCCTTCGGTGGGGACCGCGACCGAAGTGGCAACCTACCTGCGCGGCCGCGGCATCCTCGTGAGCGCGCTCGGTCCACAAGTTCTTCGTGCGTGCACTCACCTCAACCTGACGCGCGACCAGGTTGAGTATGTCGCCGACGTGGTCCGCCAGATCGAGCCGGCCCTGATCTCGGCAATGACGCTCGTGTATTGAGTGGACGTGTCATCCGGGTATGCCGCAGACGATCGGTTCGGTAACAGGAGCCCATGCGATGAGTGCCAACCCGCTCGGCATCAACGAACCCGTGGAGACCGGACGGCCATCGGCCAGTCACGGACTGAGAGAATCGCCGCGACGGAATTGGAAAGTGATCGTTCCGACTGGTTCGTTGGTGGTGCTCCTGGTGATGGCAGCGGCGATCAGCACGACCTTGGCGGTGCGAGCCAATCGGGCCGAGGAACTTGCGCAGAGACACGCGCGTGCGGCGGAAGACGCACGTACCGCGGAGGCTCGTGCACGAGCAGCGGCTGAGGAAGAGCGAGACCGGGCGGTGACGGCTGATGACCTGGCGCGGCAGGAGCGGGCGAAGGCGAGGAAGTCAGAACAGGAGGCGCGGGCGGCTCTGGAGTTCTTCCAGAAAAAGATACTGGCGGCGGCGCGACCGAGCGGCCAGGAGGGAAGGCTCGGTCGCGATGTGACGGTGCGAGCGGCAGTGAATGCAGCGGAGAAGCAGATTTCGAAGTCATTCGAAGGACAGCCGGCGCTCGAGGCGTCGATCCGCGACACGCTGGGAGAAAGTTATCTCTACCTGGGCGAGCCGGCGCTGGCGGTCGGTCAATTTGAGCGGGCCGCTCAACTGCGACGGCAAGCGCTCGGCCCTGATCACCCCGACACCCTGAGCACGATGAATGATCTCGCAATGGCGTATCAACAGGCGGGCCGTGTTGCTGATGCGGTCGCCTTGCACGAGGAGACTCTCAAGCAGAGAAGAAGCAAGCTGGGCCCCGACCATCCCGACACTGTGACCTCCATGCATAACCTCGCCATCGCATACAGAGATGCCGGTCGGGTCGCTCTTGCGCTGCCTCTTCTGGAGAAGACAGTGAGACTGCGACGCCTCAAGCTCGGCCCCGACCATCCCGACACCCTGGCGTCGATCGGCAACCTTGCGCTCACTTACCGCGATGCCGGGCGACTCGGCGACGCACTCCCTCTCTTCGAGGAAGCCTTGAGGAAGCGCCAGGCCAGAGCTGGCGTCGATGACCCATCGACCCTGGCATTGATGGACAACCTCGCCGACGCGTATCGACCAATGGGACGGTTCTCTGAAGGGATCGCTCTGCGTCAGCAGACGTTGAAGGCGCGCAAGGCGAAACTGGGTTCGGACCATCCCGACACGCTGCGGTCGCAGACCAACCTTGCTCTCATGTATCAGGAAGCCGGGCAGGTGAGCGATGCATTGCCGTTGTTTGAAGGAGCATTGAAAGCGTACAAGGCCAAGCGCGGCCCCGAGCATCCCGACACTTTGCAGGCGATGCACGACCTGGGCAACGCGTATCTCGACGCCGGCCGGGTCACGGATGCCCTGGCTCTCCTGGAGGAAACGTTGGAGCGCCGGGTGGCAGCTCTGGGCCCCGACGATCCGAAAACACTGGCATCGCGGTACTGCCTTGCGCAGGCTTGCCTCGCCAGCAAGAACGCCGCCGCCGAGACGCTTCTGCGAGAATGCTTGGCGATCCGCGAGCGAAAAGGCTGGAACGACTGGGTTACGTTCGAGAATCGGAGCTTGCTCGGTGCCAGCTTGCTTTCCCGGGGTGCGTATGCCGCGGCCGAGCCGCTGCTCATTCAGGGTTTCAATGGTCTGGTCGACCGGGAGCTCAAGCTCCCCACATGGGCAAGGAACCGTCCGGCCGAAGCCGGTGCGCGGATCGTTAAACTCTACGAAGCCTGGGGCAAGAAAGACCTGGCTGCCGAGTGGCGAAAGAGATTCGGTGAGTAGCCAATGGCGGAGAAGACCGCGGCAGTGATCAGGATGTTTTCCTGGCCGCCCGGACAATCCGGGATCAGGAAGCGGAGGTTCTGTGTCAGTCGAACACGTCGCTTCGAGTGCATTGCCGGGTCATTCACTGTCCGAAGCCAGCGCGGCCCGAGCCAAGATGGAGCTGTTCCTGATCAGCTTCTTCATTCTGTTTTTCGAGCTGGCTTGCATCCGCTGGTTCGGCAGCACGGTGCTGTTCCTGACGTTTTTCACCAACATCGTCTTGATGGCAAGTTTCCTGGGGGTCTCTGTCGGCTGCCTGGCGAGAGCACGGCGGTGGTCGTGGATGAACGCGCTCGTGCCGGTTGCGATCGTGGCGACGAGCTCGGCCTCTGGATTCTTGTGGGTCTACGAGCGGTGGTGGCGGCTCATGATCGACGTGGGATCTCAAGAGTCGCCGCAACTGATCTATTTCGGGACTGATGCGCGGGTCAAAGATCCCTCGAAATGGGTCGTGCCGATCGAGATTTTGACGGCCTATTTCTTCGTTCTGATCGCTCTCATGTTCATCGGACCGGGGCAAGAGATGGGCCGGCGGTTTGCCCGGATCGGCAACCGGATCTTGGCCTACTCGCTGGACATCCTGGGCAGCTTGACCGGCATCGTCGTGTTCGGCGTGCTGTCGTATTTTCACGTCCGGGCCGTGGTCTGGTTTGCGATCGGGCTGACGATCGCTGCCTGTTTCATCCCGCGCCGACGGTGGCTGTATGCGCTGGGAGGAGTCGTGGTGCTCGTCCTGGTGTTGCTGGCCGATTTGCCGCGAGACGCCCAGGGTGTCTGGACCGAGGTGATCTGGTCTCCTTATTACCAGGTCCGGTTCAAGCAGCAGTATCTTTCGATCGACGTCAACAACCTCGGACACCAGGGGATGGGGCGGGGCCCCGGCTATTTCCTGACACACCTGCTCAATCGGGACGCGGGCGGCAAGCCGTTTCGCGACGTGCTTGTGATCGGCGCCGGCTCGGGCAGCGACGTCGCCGGCGCACTGGCAATGGGCGTCAACCATGTCGATGCCGTCGAGATCGACCCGGTGATCAGCGACCTGGGGCGCCTTCACCATCCCAACCGGCCGTACAGCGACCGAAGGGTTACGCTCCATCGTGACGATGGCCGCGCATTCATTCAGAGAACCGAGTCCCGATACGACTTGATCAGCTACGCCCTGGTCGATTCGCTTGTGTTGCACTCGAGCTATTCGAGCGTTCGCCTGGAGAGTTTTCTGTTCACCGAGCAGGCGCTTCGCGACGTCAAGGCCAAGCTGAAGCCAGGCGGCGTGTTCGCGATGTACAACTTTTACCGCCAGGGCTGGGTGGTGGGCCGGCTGGCGAAGCTGGCCGAGACCGTGTTTGGAACGCGGCCAATCGTGATCTCGGTACCCTACCAGGAGACCATTTCGCCCGGCGACAATCAGCGCAACCGCATCACATTCATCCTGGTCGGCGACGAGACGTGCGAGGTGATCCCATCCATCCGGTCGAAGTTCGCGGCCAACGGGTTCTTCTGGATCAATCGACAGGCTGTGCTCAACAAGGGAGTGAACGGATTCGGACCTGCGCCTCCCGCGAGCGGCAACGGGCTGGCCCAGCAGTTCCTGAGAATCGGGCCAGCGGAGGTAGAACTCGAGGACAACGAGGTCATTCCGACGGACGATTGGCCCTTCCTTTATCTTCGAGAACCGGGGATTCCTGCTCTCAATCTCCGCGGCATGGCCATCGTGGCCGTGCTCTCGCTGGCCATCCTGTTCGCGTGTCGCGCCGGTGCGGCGGCTCCGGCCCAACGGTCAGATGTTCTTCCTGGGGGCAGGGTTCATGCTGCTGGAAACAAAGGGGGTCGTGCACATGGCCTTGCTCTTTGGCGCGACGTGGATGGTCAACTCGATCGTTTTCGCCGCGATCTTGACCATGATCCTGGCGAGCAACCTCTACGTGCTGGCGGTGCGGCCGCGCCGGCTCTGGCCATTCTATATACTGCTCGTTGTTGCGCTTCTGGTGAACTGTGTCATTCCCATGGACTGGTTCCTGGCGCTGCCGGGACCGAGCAAGGCAATTGCCTCGTGCGCAGTGGTCTATCTGCCGGTATTTTTCGCGGGCGTGATTTTCGGGACGACGTTCCAGTCAAGCACGCAGCCCGACGTCGATTTCGGATCGAACATCGCCGGCATCATCCTGGGAGGTCTGAGCGAGTACTTTTCGCTCATCGTGGGGTTCCAGAATCTGATCTGGATCGCGATCGGATATTACTTGCTGTCGGCGCTGTTGCGGCCCCGGGCTGTTGCATGCGTGGCGGCCTGAATTTGACGTGCGCAAGACACACAGCAGGGGCTGGGCTGCTGGGAAGGTGGCACGAATCTGGAATGGTAATACCCGTGCGCCCGTGTCAAAGATCAATCTATTCGTGTTATCTTCGAGTTGGAAGACATCGGAAGGTAGAACGTTCTTCGTTGTTCAAAGTGCCGCGGAGATGCATCATGCCGTCGCCGTTTCCGGGCATGAACCCCTACTTCGAGCAAACCGTCCACTGGCTCGACTTTCACACAGAGTTCCTGTCGGCGTTACGCCGGCTCCTGGCTCCGAACGTCGGGCCGAAGTACATCATCCAGCTTGAAGAACACATCTACATCCAGGACCTGCCGCCAGAACCTCGCAAACGGCTTGGGACGGCAGACCTGTCAATGGTCCAGCCAGGCGGGGGCGAGCTGGCTCAGGCCGCGCTCGGGCTACTGGAGGCGCCGGCCGAGGTGTGGCTGCCAGAGCAGGACGTCGAAAACGTGCCGTTCCTTGAAGTAAGGGACCGCCAGGGCCGCGAGCTGGTGACTGTAATCGAGCTCTTGAGCCCGTCCAACAAACGGGCCGGCGACGACCGCGAACAGTATCTCTCCAAGCGTCGAGAGCTGCTCCGAAGCCCGGTTCACCTGGTCGAAATCGATCTATTGCGTGGATGGACCCCCATGCCGCAGGACGGCCGGCCCGAGTGCGACTATTCCGTGATGGTCAGTCGGGCCGAGAAACGACGGGCCGCGGACTTCTGGCCAATTCATCTTCGGAACCGGCTGCCAGTCATCCCAATTCCGCTACGGCCTCCGGACGCTGCGGCTCGGGTCGATCTTCAGGAGGTGTTGGATCGAGCCTACGATGGCCCGGGTTACGAGCACTTCATCTATGGCGGCGAGCCGGAACCGAGCCTCTCCGGGGACGACGCGGCCTGGGCAAGGCAGTTTGTTCCCACGAGGGCGTGAGAATCCGCCAGTGGGTTGGTGCCTTCTCTTGGCGGCGTTTTTGCATCCTGTCGGTCTGAGGCAGAGGCTCGTCTGGTTGGGCCTCACGTTGTGAGGCGTGGAGCTCTGCTGGTATGCCACGAAGAAAGGCGCTGCATTCATGGGACCTGACGACCGCGGAAGTGCGCGACTTGCAGCTTCGGCTGGCGGCGGAGGTGAATTCGCATCGCCCGTTACCACCGTACACAACGGTGGCCGGAACCGACGTTTCCTACAATCGATGGGGCAAGTGGCTGCACGCCGCAGTGGTTGTGCTGCGGGCGGAAACGTTCGAGGTGATCGAGCGCTCCGGCGTCGTCGCCGAGGCAAAGTTTCCGTATGTCTCGGGTCTTTTGAGTTTTCGAGAAGCGCCCGCGGTGATCGAGGCGTTTGAACGACTCAAGGTTCGGCCAGACATCTTGTTATGCGATGGACAAGGAATCGCTCACCCGCGCCGCATGGGGCTGGCCGCTCATCTGGGGTTGTATCTCGATCTACCCACGATCGGCTGTGCCAAATCGTGGTTCTTCGGCGAATATCAGGAGCCGGGCCTCGCGCAGGGCGACTGGACACCCTTGACGGATGGCGGCGAAACGATCGGCGCAGTCGTCCGGACTCGCGCGCGAGTGAAGCCGATGTTTGTGTCGCCAGGGCACCTGTGCGACCTGGCCAGTGCGATCGCCGTCGTTCTGGCCGCATCGCCCATTTACCGGATTCCGATCACGACGCGTCCTGCGCATCAGTATGTCAACGAGCTGCGGCGCCGGCGCGCGGGATGAAGCCCCAGAAGCTGAAGGATGAAGGGGGAACGACGAAGGATGAACCGGCAAATCGTCGAATCGCCAGGCGGTCCTGATTATCCGCCATCAGAAGTGATGCCGCCGACCTTCGAGGAGATTCATAGCCAATGCTGGCTCGTCGCAGATCGGACACGACCTGACGGCCTCCCGCTCGATTGTTCGCGAGCCTGAGGTTCTTCAGGTCCGGGTTCGCCACTCATTTTGGCGTTCTCGCCGAGATCGATCTCGAATTCGACCCGGAGGTCGTCGTAGGTTTGACGCCGGGGGCTGGGGCCGGCAGAATTGGGGCGACCGCCGATCCGAGACCCGCCATGAGATAGGAGAACCCACCGATGACGAAGAGTGCCTGACGATCACGCTGCTGACGCTCGCCCTGGCCGTCGTCCCAGGTGTCAGCGGCCTGCGCCGACGGCTCCGGCTGGGTGCCGCTCTTCGACGGTAAGACGCTCGATGGATGGAAGGTCAACGGCGGAACTGCCTCATACAAGGTAGAGGACGGGGCGATCGTCGGCACGACCGTCGAGGGCAGCCCCAATACTTTCCTGTGCAAGGGAGACTTCAAGGACTTCGTGCTCGAACTCGACGTCAAGTGCGACCCCCGGCTCAACTCGGGTGTCCAGGTTCGCAGCCACGTCTACGAGAACGGACGACGCCAACCCGGCGAACCGCAAGAGGGCCGGGGTCGTCTACGGCCCGCAGTGCGAGATCGCCCGCAAAGAGATCGGGACGGCGGGGCGGTTCTACGATGAAGGACGACGGGGCAAGTGGCTCGCCGAGATCAAGGCCAGAGGCCAGGGATGCCTTTCGGGACGATGGCTGGAACCGCTACCGGATCGTCGTCCAGGGGAATCGCTATCGCTCGTGGGTCAACGGGATCGCCGCCTCCGACTTCACCGATGATGTGGACAAGAGCGGCTTCATCGGCCTCCAGGTCCACGGCATCGCCAAGGATCAAGGGCCGTATCAGGTTCGCTGGCGGGACATCCGAATCCACGAATTGAAGCCGGGGGAGGACGTGTCGTCGCCCGAACCGCCCGATGGCTTCAAGGCGGTCTTCAACGGGCACGACCTCGAGCGGCTGGGAAGGGAACCCGAAATACTGGTCGGTCGAGGACGGCTGCCTCACCGGCAAAGCCGACGGGACGCTCAGGTTCAACCGCTTCCTGACCTGGCGCGGCGGCACGGTCAGGAACTTCGAGCTGCGGGTCAAGGTCAAGGTCTCGCCCACCGGCAACAGCGGCCTGCAATACCGCGGGACCGAGCGGCCGGACCTGGGCGAATCGGTCGTCACCGGCTATCAGTGCGACGTGGTGCCTAACAGGCCCGACTACAACGGCATGCTGTACGAAGAGCGGGGCAGGCGCATCCTGGCCCACACGGGCGAGATGGTCGTGATCGACCCGAAGGGCCAGCCCTGGGTGGTCGGGTGATCTTCCGCTCAAGGCGTTCCCGCCCAACGAGTGGCATGAGTACCGGGTGCTGGCCGAAGGGAACCATTACCGGCACTGGATCGATGGCCAGCTGACGGTGGACGTCATCGATCTCGACGAAAAGGGGCGGAAGCTCGAAGGTGTCTTGGCGGTTCAGGTCCACGTCGGGCCGCCAATGACGATCCAGTACAAAGACTTTCTCCTGAAGGTGTTGCCCGACGACCTGCCGCTGATCAAGCCCGAGCAGACCATCATCCGGCCCGCGGCCCGCAAGGTCGCACCACAGGGCCAGGACAAGCCCAGGAAGCCGGATGCGGAGTGAGCCGTCGTGCCGGGGTGGCATTCGCAGGGCGACTTGAAGCCAGTAGAAACGGAGGGCTGAAGCCCAAGCGGACTGGCAGCGATCGACGCCATATTCCCAGAACGAACTCTGGAGGCGATCCCCGTGAAGATTTCCTTTTTGTGGCTGTTCCTCATAATAGTCGCGTTGGCATCCCGCGGCTTGCCTTTTGCCACCGCAGGCGAACCGGGCGGGGCAAACAGGAAGTTGAAGATCGTCGTCTTCGGAGGTCATCCCGACGACCCCGAATCCGGGGCGGGCGGGCTGATCGCGACGCTGACTCGACAGGGCCACGAGGTGATCTGTGCGTACGGCACGAGTTTCCGGGGTGATCGCCGTTTTTTCGGGCGACCTGAAGCCGAGGTCCGCAGAGAGGAAGCAATCGCCGCCTGCAAAGTCCTTGCTGCGAAGCCGAAGTTCTTCCCTTATGCCCACGAGAAACTGGTCGCCGACGAGGCAACTCTACAGGAGATTGGCTCCTGGCTCGCTGAGGTGAAGCCCGACATCGTGGTCACTCACTGGCCGCTCGACACCCATCCGAATCATCACGTCGTCAGTTCCTTGGTCTGGCGGTGCTATCAGCGCCGGGGCGGCTGGAGCCTCTACTTCTTCGAAGTGATGACCGACCAGCAGACGATCGGCTTCGCTCCTGATCTTTTCCTCGATATCGCCGCGGTTCGAGACGTGAAAAAACGATCGATTGACGACCACAAGAGTCAGGGACCAGACGAAATCTGGCAGGCCCACGAGCGGATGCACCGGAGACGAGGAGCAGAATGCGGCGTCGAATACGCCGAAGCTTACAAGCTCGTGGAAGCGAAAGAGGGATGCCCGCTGCTGCCCGTCCCATTCCGAGAGACGCTCGCCGGGAGTCGGGCTCCGGCGGGTCAGTGATGGTTCCGCGGCGTTATCACGATGCAACCGGTGGTGAATGACGCACGCCACGGACTGATCGTTCAGATCGAGAATCATTCACGGAGCGTCGTGATGCTCTTCGTCTTGTGCAGTGACCCACTGGAACCAGCGCGTCCCGATCGGTCTTTCCAAGCCGAGGTTGCCGCTATCAGCAAGCTCGGGCTGTCGTACGTCCTCGTCGATCACGACGCCCTCGTCCGGGGCGACGATGCTGCTCGTGTCGTTCGACGGGTGCCGGAGCAATCGGAGCCATTCACAGCCGTCTACCGGGGCTGGATGATGACACCACCCCAGTACCGCCTCCTCTTCGACGCTCTCGCGAGGCGTAACCTCCGCCTGATCAACGCCCCCGACCAGTACCGGCATTGCCACGACCTCCCTGAGTGTTATCCAATCATCGAACGACTGACGCCACGATCCGTATGGCTTACAGGCGATTTGAGCATTGAACGGATCATGAAGGTGCTGACCCCGTTGGGAGATCGCCCAGTGATCATCAAGGATTTTGTGAAATCCAGAAAGCACGAATGGGCCGACGCATGCTTCATTCCGTCAGCAGCAGATCGGGACGCTGTCGAGCGGGTGGTCGGTCACTTCCTCGAACTCCAGGGTGACGATCTTAACGAAGGACTGGTCTTCCGAGAGTTCGTAGAATTTCGGCCGATCGGTGTCCATCCTAAAAGCGGCATGCCGCTGACCGAGGAGTATCGGATCTTCTGGATGGATGCTCAGCCGCTGTTCTGGTCACCCTACTGGGACGAGGGGGAGCACGTCGGGGCCGTTCCCCCGCTGGAGCTGTTCGCGGAAACGGCTGCTGCGATTCGGAGCCGATTCTTCTCAATGGATTTAGCCCGACAAATTGACGGGGCGTGGCTGATCGTTGAACTCGGCGACGGACAGGTCTCGGGGTTGCCGAGGAATGATGATGCCCGACCATTTTACGAGGCACTCTCAAGAAGGTAACCGGTCCAGTTAGTGCTCAGTCCCCCGGAATCCCAATCCAAGAAATCAATCGTGAGGAGATTCGGTTCCTCTCACTTTCGAGAGCGCCCCGAGTGTGAATCCACCATGAATCTGGCGACCGAGCCGTATCTTGTTCAAGCCGCACGCTGGCCACACAGCGGTCGCCACATCCTGGCCCAGTTTGACGATGAATCGGTCATGGTCTACCAGGCATACCGACCCGCCATCGGTCAGTTCGCTGCAAAGAATGGCTTCTTCGGCGGCGACTTCAGCCTGAACCGGATGAGTTGGATCAAGCCCAACTTTCTGTGGATGATGTACCGGTGCGGCTGGGCCTCCAAGGAGGGTCAAGACGTCGTCCTCGCCGTGCGCCTGAAGCGGTCGGCGTTTGATGAAATCCTGCGGCTGGCTATCCACTCCAGCTTTGTTCCCGAAGTCTACGAGAACAAGCTGACGTGGGGGTCGGTGCTAGCCAGTTCGCAGGTGCGGCTCCAGTGGGACCCTGATCACAATCCTTCCGGTGCTCCGGTTGAGCGGCGGGCGATCCAGCTTGGTTTGCGTGGCGAGGCTCTGGCGAAGTATGCCCAGGAGTGGCTCCTGGGAATCGAGGATATCAGCAAGTTCGTGCGGGAGCAAAGCGATCACGCAAGATCGCCGTTCGACCAATTGATCACACCAAGAGAGGAAGTGTACCCTGTCAACGATCCAGCGGTTGCGGCTCGATTGGGCGTGGCGAGTAGGTAACCTTGCTTGAACATGAACCCTGCGCTGTCAGTTGTCCGAACGTGTATAACGACCAGATCGTGGATTGAGAGCGTACAGAAACGAAAGCACTATTCGGCTTTTCTTTTCGGCCATTCGACGAAGAGGACGCGGATGGGCTTCTTTTCTCGGGTGAAGGTGAAGCCGGTTTGCTCTTCCAGGTGCTTGAGCACCGATACCTCGTCGTGATCCTCGCGCTTCGCTTCCTCGGTGAATGGGCTGTGTCTGTTGTAGTGCCAGCCGACGTTTTCTTTGGGAGGCGCTTCGACCTCGCTCACGACAGGTCGCTCGATCCATTCGCCCACCCATCTGAGGAACTCTGGAAACTTGCCGGAGCCGCCGCCGCCAGTGCCTTTGGTATCCAGATAGGTGCCGTAGATCTCGATTGCGTTGTCCGACCGGCCCGGGAGCGGTGCATAGCGATACCGGCCGCGCGCGACCACCACGTCGCGCTTGACTTCGCGAAATGCCAGCGTGATCCGCAGCCTGAACGCGCACTGAAGGATCGCCTCGAGAGACGGGATCAACTGCTCCGCGGGCACCCCCTCGCGAAAGATCCAGTCGCCGCTGATCTCCCTGTTGAGGAGGTCAAGATCCCCCTCGATCTGCACCGGGAATAGTTCCATATTCAGGAACCGGGGAAGATCGCGAACACGGAAACCCGTGGGACCTCCATACAGTGACCAGTGGAACTGGAGGCGATCCGGATCGCTCCAACCGAAGGTAAACACTTGAACCTGGTCAAGCGATTTTTGGCTGTTGGGATACTTGCGTTTCCAGTAGGCGTGGATGCCCTCCGGGCGGGGTAACTCGATGCGTTTCAGGTTCTGACGCGGACCGAGGCGATACGTCTCGAGGAATTCCTTCAAAGACTCGTCGTCGGATTTGACCACCGAATCTGCCTTGATCGCGCCCGGCGCGTCCTGGCGATCGACCGCGCCCTGCTGGGCCGCAGGCGTTCCGCGCAGGGGCGGCATGACCAGGGCAATCAAGGCCAGGGAAAGTAGCCCGCAACGGCACCGGCGCGACAAGATCGGCAGACCTCGACCGAGCTGCGGAAGCATCGTCAATCGTGTCACGCAGAACGTGCTCGGTTTCACTCCGTGTCCTTCGGTTCAGGGTTTTGCTGCCATGGGTCAAGCACGAGCACGCCGGTCGTCTGAAAGTGACGTGTGTTGTGCGTCATGACGTGAAGGCCGTGGCGGCGAGCTGTCGCAGCGAGCAACCCGTCAACGGCCGGAATGATGTGACCCGCGTTCTGAGCACGAGCTGTCAGTTCACCCCATAGGCGAGCCGTTTCCCAGTCGATCGTGAGGACATGGTCGCCAAACTGCGTCGTGAGCCCGTTGAGCCACGATGTGAGCGCCTTCTTTTTCCGGCCAGCGGCGAGAAGTGCGACCCCTTTGGCGATCTCTCCCAAGGTCAGTGCGCTGACGAAGAGGTCTTCATCGGCGCGCTCTGACACGGCCTCCTTCACACGAGGATGTCCGCTCGGGCGCCGAATCTCGGATAGGACACAGGTATCCAGCAAGACTTTCACAGACCAACATCCCGGCTCGGGCTGGGATCGCGCGTCAGGTCGAGGCCCTCGAATGATTCACCGTGCGTCAGATAGTCCTTGAACGTAGACCGCTGGCCCGTCAATCGTTCAAACTCTGCCGCGGCCACGACGATAACGGTGTCCTTGCGGCGGCGAACCCGCTGCGGACCTTCCGTCAGCGCCCGGTTCACCACCTCGCTGAATCGATTCTTGGCGTCGGCGAGATTCCATTCCATCACCACCTCCCGCATGAGCTAGACTGTCTAGCTATATTACTCCGGGTTTGAGAGCACCGCAAGACACCGATCGGCCGCCGACACCGAGGGATGGAGTGGCAGGGCGAGCCAAACCAGCCGGGCAGTGCGCTTCGGCGACGCCTCGCGTAAGTGGGTTAATTTGCCGGAACCAGGCGATCTGGGGCGATCGCGCGGGGGATCGTCACATCCCAGATCAGAGCGGATGCATCACTGCTGGCGGACACGACGCGTTGACCACCGGCTGCGACGGCCAGAGCCACGACCCGATCGTGGTGGCCCGCCATGCGATAGCGAATACCGCCGCCGGCGATATCGCAGGCGTGAATTGTCCCGTTCGGGCTGCCGAGATACGCCGTCCGGCCGTCGGGCGCAACGACCAGGGCAGTGACGAGTGCCGGCACCCGAAACATTCGCTTCAGCCGACCCGTCCGAGCGTCAACGACATGAAGTACACCGGAACGGACTGGCTCCGGATGATCCTCACCCCAGAGAGGTTCATCGCTCATGACGACCAGTTCGCCCATCGTGGTGAATGCAGCCCGTTCCGTGATGCCGTCGGATCCCGCAAGTCGCTGAAGGTGCTTCCCGGTCTTTGGGTTCCACAGGTCAAGCGATCCACCCACCGCATCAATGACCCGGCCCCACGCCCAGTTGACGTGGCGGCACATCGTGACCAGGAGCTCTCCATCGGGCGAGATCGCCGGTATCGACCCGATGGTTCGAAATCCTTTCACCTCTCCCTTGGGTAGGGTGATCTCGCGCAGCCGCTTGCCCTCTGGCCAGCTCCGGATCGTCACGGTGTCGCCGGAAAGAGTGAGCAGGGTCCGTCCGTCCGGAGCAAACCGCACGGATTCAGCCCTCGCCCCGGTCAATGCTGCCGCGCGAACTTCCTGTCCATTCGTCGCGTTCCAGACGTGCAAGACCGCGGCTTCGGGATCGTCTCCTCGATGCACGCCTGCCAGAACAGTCTTCCCTTCCGGCGCCAGGGCGCAGTCCCTCATGAACCCGTCGGAGATGATGACGCGTGACTGCCGCGGCGTTTTCCAGATCCCAGATGCGAATGGTCTGGTCAAGACCGGCCGTCGCCGCGACGCGGCTGTCCGCCGAAATGGACACGCAACGGAGCCCGCGCTCGTGCCCAGGCTGCGGACAGATCTCGGTACCCGTGGATCCATTCAGTAATCGAATGACTCCTTCCCGGCCGCCAAGGGCCAGCACCGTGCCATCGAGCGAGACGTCCATGAGCTCGGTCCAGGTTTTACTCCATCTAAACTCGCGGCGCTTCTTCCGCTCGGCAATGTTCCAGAATCGAATGACGTGGTCACCCCCGGCCGTCACAAGAGTCTTTCCGTCCCGAGTGAACCGGACGGCTGCCACGCCTGCTGCGGAACGGAGATCACGGGGATCCTCTGGCTTGTGTGTCTCCGGAAGCTCTTCTTCCTTGCCGGTCCTCAGGTCATACAGAATGACACTGCCGTCTGCAAACCCGGCCGCGAGCCGCTCGTTTGACACATCGACGGTCTGCCGTGATGGTCTGCCGAATAATGCATCGGGCAGAGTCAGCCGCCGAAGCTCGGTCGCTGATTCCACATTCCAAAGCACCGCGATCCATCCCGTACGTTGCGGGAAGCTATTCGACGGCGTAAACGCAACGAGCGTGTGCCCATCGGGAGTGAATCGCAGAACCGTCGTGTAGGGGAGGGTTCCCTGGGCCACGCGCAGGACTCTGGGCTCTCGGACCGGTCGGTCGGAGTTCAAATCCCGGAACTCGACCGTGTATCCGCGACCGCCGAGGCCGGCCTTGCTGATCGCGAGCAAGTCGCCCGTGGGGGAGATTGCAAAACGACGGTCATCCCCCTCGTCCCGTGCTGGAAATAACTGGCTGTCGACGTTCGCGGCATTGAGATCGAAGAACGAGTATTCGTCTTTCGCGCGGGATTTGAGCACAGCGGTAAGACGGCCGTCCGGCAGCCATGCCCACGCAGTCAGCCGAGTTCCCGGCTGCGGGACCCGGCGCAATTCCTTGCCGGTGGCGGCGTCCCAGATGGCGATGCCTTCCGAAACCTCGTACTCCCCGCCCCAGGACGCCAGTCGCTTGCCATCGGGCGAGAACATGAGCTCGCCCATTTGGCCACCATGACGCAGGCGGCTCGACCCCAGCCGGGAGACGGCCCGTTGCGGCAGAGGATCACCCTGGCCATCGAACGGTTGCTGCGTTCCCGTCGCGCTCTGGGCTTGCAGCGCGAGCGAGGTCAAGAGAAGAAGCTTCAGATAGTGAACGCTCATCGTATCATCCGTGCGTATTTGTGCGACACGTCCACAGTCTCAACGGCGGCCTTGCTTGATCATACGCCACCGCACCGCTCATCACACGGCCGCCACGGTTTTTTGAGGCGCTCCGCTACGGCCAAGGCTGTCATGACGGCCTCTCGATGGTGCACCGTCTCATAATGTAACAGTTTTTTCTTGACACTGTCACATGCGGCGCGATAATACTGTCATGAAGAACGAAATGGGCGACCTGTGGACGATCGAGGAGCTCTCCGAGCGAGTGGCTGGGGCGCTCCGGGGACATGGATACGATGGTGTCTCAAGCGGCCGAGTGCGGGACGTGCCGGACCTGCGAACGATCCGCTACTACACCACGCTGGGCCTGCTCAATCGCGCGGCCGCGATGCGCGGGCGGACGGCTCTGTACGGGCAGCGGCATCTGTTGCAGCTCGTGGCCATCAAGCGGCTCCAGGCCCGCGGTTTGAGTTTGGCCGAGGTGCAAGAGCGCGTGGTCGGGCTCTCAGACGCGGCGCTCAAGCGGCTCGCGGCCGCAGAAGCCGCGGCGCGGCCGGCACTGCAAGCAGAACCGTCACCGACATCGCGCGCGGATTCCTTCTGGCGCGTTCGGTCAGAACCGGACGAAGACCAGTCCCGCGAAGAGAGCCCCGGTGTCGAGCGCGTCCGGCTGGACGACGGCCTCGAGTTATCGCTGGCGGCGAGCCGCGCGATGAGCAAGGACGACATTCGAGTGATCCGCATGGCGGCGGCCCCTTTGATCGAGATCCTGAGACTGCGCGGGCTGATCGGCATCGGCCCGGCCGAAACACGGCAAGGAGAGGTGCGATGACGATGACCCAGTCGAAGCTGCTGCCCCTGCTGGACGAGACAACCGTACCGTCTCGAGAGAATGACTCATTGTCGGAGAACGACACCGGCTTCGGGGCACTGGAGACCACCCGCGGCCGGCTGCCGCTTGTGGCGTTGGATGTGAACGGCCGGATCGACGGGTTGCTGTCGCAGGTGACGGTCCGCCAGACGTTCGTGAATGGCACCGGCGAGCCGCTCGAGGCAACTTACATCTTTCCATTGCCCGACCGCGCCGCCGTGACGGCTTTCCGCATGGAGGTCGCCGGCCGCGTCGTCGAGGGGGTGCTCCAGGAGCGCGGTCAGGCGCGACGCGACTATTCCCAAGCCGTGCGTCAGGGCCACCGGGCGTCGATCGCTGAGGAGGAGCGCCCGGGGGTCTTTACACTGCGCGTCGGCAACTTGATGCCGGGCGACATTGCGATGATCGAGCTCACGATGGTGGGGATCCTGGCGTACAGCGACGGCGAGGCGACGTTTCGCTTCCCCCTGGTCGTTGCGCCCCGTTACATGCCCGGCGTTCCTCTGAGCGGTCCGTCGGTGGGTGACGGCACCGCCGTCGATACCCGCGCCGTGCCTGATGCTTCGCGGATCTCGCCGCCCGTCTTGCTTCCCGGTTTCCCCAATCCAGTGCGGCTCTCCATGGTGATCGAACTCGATGAGTCGGGCGCCCCGGTTGACGACCTGCGCGTCAGCCTGTTCACGGTCTGGGGAGAAGAGCAGGGGGGCGTGCGCCGGCTGACGCTTCAGCCAGGCGAGCGGCTCGACCGCGACTTCATCCTCCGGTTCCGGCTCGGAGGTGATTCCGTCCGGACGTCGCTCTCGCTTCACCCCGACTCCGATGAATGCGGCGCGGGGACATTCGCGCTGACGGTCGTGCCACCGCTCAGAGGCGATGCCAGCTCGCGGCCCCGCGATGTGGTCTTCGTGCTCGATCGCTCCGGCAGCATGGCTGGCTGGAAAATCGTGGCGGCACGGCGGGCGATGGCCCGGATGATCGATACCCTGACGGAATCGGATCGCTTCGCCGTCTTCGCCTTTGACGATCGAATCGAGACGCCGCGATGGGGCGCCCGAGACGGAGTCTCGCAGCTCATCCCAGCCACCAATCGCAACCGCTTCAAGGCCGTCGAGTTCCTGGCAAAGCTGGAATCGCGCGGCGGCACCGAGATCGCCCCGCCCCTGGACCAGGCCATCGAGCTGCTCGCCGAGCCACACACGGAGCGCGACCATGATCGCGACCGCATCGTCTTCCTGGTCACCGACGGACAGGTCGGCAACGAGGACCAGGTGCTCAAATTACTCGGCGCACGGCTCCAAGGAATCCGGGTCTTCACGCTCGGGATCGACCAGGCAGTCAATGAAGGGTTTCTGCATCGTCTGGCGAAACTCGGGGCTGGCGGTAGCTCGTGCGAGCTGGTCGAATCGGAGAAAAGGCTCGACGCCGTGATGGACTCGGTCCACCGCCGGATTGGCACGCCGGTCGTGACCGAGGTGCGTCTTGAGCCGGCCGCAGCTGGGTTCGAGGTCATGGCAGATACCGTGGTGCCTGATCGGCCCCCGTGTCTGTTCGTGGGCTCGCCTCTTCTGGTGCTGGGCCGCTACCAAGGGCGCCGCGCGGTCCGGTCGAGTTGCGAGGCACGACCCCGGGCGGCACAGCGTGGCGTGAGTCGGTCGCGCCCAACGTTCGTGAGAATCCCGTGATCGCCTCGGCATGGGCGCACGGGCAGGTGCGGCAGCTCGAGGACCGCTACGCTGCGGGCCAGGGCGATTGCTCGGCGCTCGAGCAAGCCATCATCGCCACCTCGCTTCGGTTTGGCGTCCTGTGCCGGTTCACTGCCTATGTGGCCGTCGACCGCTCCGCAACGGTCAATGAGGGAGGTGAATTGCACAAGATCACCCAGCCGGTGGAGATGCCGGCGGGGTGGGGAGAGGATGCCGAGGTGTTCCATGTCGCATGTAGCACCCCGCCGTGCGAGGCCGATATCGACGACATTGTTGAACTATCGGAAATGGCTCGGCCATGCGCGGCTCATTCGAGCGCTGTTGAGGATTCTCGGCTGAAATCCCGATGGATCCGCTCCGAATCTCGAACGGCTCCAATGGCTCCAATGGCTCGAGCCGCCTCTGGTCAAGCCTTGCCTCCACCACCACCGTCGACTGCGGAAGACCTGCTACGCGAGGAGGGATTCACGCTGCTCGAGGAGATCGGCCAGGACGAGCACGGAACGCTGTACAGAGGTCGCGACAAAAGCGGGCAGCTCGTCTCGGTCCGGATCTTGAAGAATCCGGTCAGAGTCGCAGGGTCCGAGGGCCTCGCGAAGCTTCAGAACGAGCTGACCCGGCTCAAGCATCCGGCGATCGTGCCGATTCTGCGGTTGGTCGGGGACAATCGCTCGGGCCTGGTGATCGCGGTGGTCAGCGCGTACGTCACCGGCCCGAACATGGCCCAGTGGATCAGCCAGGCGGGCCTGCCCGATTCCGGCGTAGTGGCCCGTCTCGTGCTGATCCTGGCGGAAGCGCTCGAGTACGCAGGCCGGCGGGCGATGATCCATGGCTGCCTCACGGCTGACAACATCTGGATCGGAGACGACGGACGGCCGCGCATCACCGATTTCGGGCTCGCGCGTCTCGATTGTAGGCCGGCGGTCTCCCTTACGACCAACCGGGGATATATCGCTCCGGAGCTGTTTCAAGACCCGGCCACACAGCCGGCGGCCCAGACGGACGTTTACAGCCTGGGTGTCGTTTTCTTCCGATTGTTGACCGGCGCTTTACCCGACAAGCACCAAGGAACAGGCCGCTATCGACCGCCGTGTGCGATCAATCCCCAGGTATCGGCCGAGCTCGATGCGATCTGCATGCAGGCAATGGCTGCCGATCCCGCCAGGCGGTATGCCACATGGGGTGAGCTCGCCGCTGACCTGCGAAAGGCCATCGGCGGCAAGCGGCCGGGCTTCTTGGGGCGTTTCAACCGACGGACGAAGCCAAAGCCAGATACCCCAGTCTCGGGGGAAGAGCAGCGAAAGGACTTCTGGAAGTAATTCGGCGTGCGATGGTTTCAAGTAGGACCCCAGAATTGCTTGGGTCGAGGGTCAGGGTTTCCAGCGGAAGAACCACGCCGGCTGCCGCATCTGGTCGGACAGATCGGACAGATCGGCCCCGGCGGCCGGCCTGCGCAGGTTCATGGGCGCACCCACTTAGCCGCCCCGAGTCGGACTTGCATTGGTATAATGGCAAACCTGCGTCCTCGCCATCGAGATGGAAGGGAAGAATCATGTCCACGATCACGCCGACGCAACCCGGGACATCCCCGCCGCCCCCGATATACCGGTTGACCGTCGAGGAATACGAGCGGTTGGCAGGAACCACGGTGCTTGACGATCCCCGGGTTGAGCTCATCGCTGGCTATCTGGTGAAGAAGATGCCAAAGTACCCATCGCATATCTGGGTCGTCGCAACGCTCGTCGCCATACTCGGCAGAATGTTGCCCGTGGGCTGGTCCTGGCGCAAGGAAGACCCGGTGCGGATCCCGCAATTCGATGAGCCGGAGCCCGACGTGGCGGTGGTTCGAGGGTCACTTGACGATTATCGGAGCCGGATCCCTGAGCCTCGCGACGTCGCGCTCGTCGTCGAGGTCGCCGAGACGACCCTGGACCGCGATCAAGGCCCAAAACGAGATGCCTACGCCCACGGACGGATACCGGTGTACTGGATCGTCAACCTGGTCGATCGTCGGGTCGAGGTCTACTCCGACCCAGGTTCCGAGGGCTACCAGTCGCGCCAGCAATTCACGTCCGGCCAGGAGATTCCCGTGATCATTGACGGCGTCGAAGTCGGCAAGATCGCCGTGGCTGCCGTTCTTCCGTGAAGCGGGCGCCGCCATCCAGCGCCAACAGCGAGCCATCGCGCCATCGCCGCGGCCAAGATTGGGATTGTCGAAGTGGCTCACTTTGACTAGAGTTCGCCGCGATTCTGGACGAGAGGAACTCTGCGCGATACCCGCGCAGGGTACCCACTCACGACCCGGCGAACCAGGGAAGGGCGTCGTGCGGATCGGGCGATGGATCGGCAAAGTGGCGTTGATGGCCGCGGTGGCTCCGCTCTGGGGCTGTGCCCACGGTCCCCGGCGGTTCGAGAAGATCGAGAATCCGGCGCCTTTGGTGCGGGCCAGGGCAATTGGACTGGGCCGGCGCCAGCCCGATTCCCAGGTGGTTCCGGCTCTCGTCAATCGCCTGGGAGATACCGATCCCGTGGTCCGGCTGGCGGCCCACGAGGAACTGCGGCAACGGACCGGACACGACTTCGGCTACGTCCCCTGGGCCGCTCCCCAGGAACGGGCGAGCGCAATCAATCGTTGGAGAGCGTGGCTCGCACAGGGGAAAAGGGGTGAAGTGGCGACTCCGTCACCCCAGTTGACCTCCGCGCTGCCTTTGAAGGCAAAGCCCACGCCCGTCAAATTCGACCCGGTCCCGGCTCCATGAGTTCCGGCGACGGGTTGATGCCATTGAGATGACGTGTCCTGGGCATCGCCCCGGAAGTGACCTGACCCGGAAGGGCCTCTCGCCTGCCGGATTGTCGATGAACAAGCCGCAACCCCGGTTGCAGTGCCACACGAAGGAAGTCCGCCATGCACTCAACCTCATCCGCCTTGCCGTCTCGGCCAATGCTGGGGCCCGTGGGCTGGGTGGGACGGTCCGTGCTTGCGGTGATGGGCTATCTCGGTGGTGTCACCCTCTTCTCGTTCGCGGTGGCCGGCTGGTTTCTCTGGCCCAGGCGCGCCCGTGACGATGACGACGAGGCCAGGGCGCCGGGCTTCATGAAGACCATGATGCGGCAGATTTCGTGGATGCTTGTCCTGGGTGTCCCACTCGTGGGCATGGTGCACATCGCGATGGGCTCTTTTCTGTCACTCCAGGCCTACTACGGCAGCACGTTCGTGGACGGAACCGGCGCGGTGGTGGGCGTCGGCCTGCTCAGGAACCTGGGCGGGCTCATGTCCGGGCTGACGTTTTCGGGAATCCTGGCCGCGCGAATGATTCCCGAGTTGCGGATCCTAGGACGGCGCGTGTCGGCCGGTCGAAGTTTCTCAGCCTGGTCGAGCTCCGATCCAGGCGCAGATGCCGTGGTGATGTCCGACGAGGTTCGAGGCGGACCGCGCACGCTCGACGCGAAGCGGCTTGCCGCCCCTCGGATCGTGGCGGCCGGGGTCGCCTGTCTGTTGCTTTCGCAGTGGGGAATCACGGTGGGCACGTTCGTGGGCTGGCAGGCGTCACAATCGATGATGGGACTCTCGACCGCGACGTTTTTCATGATGCTCCTCAAGATGATGTGGTTCCGCGACGTCGTGGGCTTGATCATCAAGGGGCTTGTCTTCGGCGCCTTGCCGGCAGCGATCTGCTGTTACGAGGGCTTGGGTCCCGGCGCGGGACGAAGAGCCCGCCGCTGGCTCCGGACCACAGGAAATTGCGCTTGGATCAGCGCCGCCCTGGGTCACGCCGGTTTTTCGGGCGACGTGCCTGTCGTTCGTTGCCATTCTGATCTTGAACTCGACCTGGTTCATCCTGGTGTATCACGCGGTCCCCTTTTACGGCCCGACGTTGCTTCCCATGCCCTGACCAGAAGGGTGAGAACCAGTCGGTGGCCAGGTCAGGAGATGGTCCCAGGGAGGGAGCCAAGATGAGATCACGATCATCGGCGCTGGAAGTTCTGGTCGGGTTGATGGTGATCGTGGCCCTGGTCGGTCTGATCGCGCTGGTCGGCATGGCCAGCGATGGACCCGGGTTCCTGGCACAGCATCGAACGATCGACGTGATCTTCCGCGACGCCCAGGGCATTCGCGCCGGTAGCACCGTGCGGGTTGCCGGTCTCGACACGGGCAACGTGGTCGACGTCAACCTCGTCGAGGTCGACGGGATGCTGCGCTCAAAAGTGACGATTTCACTGCCTGCCGCCCTGGTCAAAAAATTGCGGCAGGACTTGAAAGTATCGATACAACCCGCGCTGACGGGGATGAGCCACGTTAATATTCTGTCGACGGGGCATTCGAGCGTGGCACTTGTGCAGGGGCAGTTGATCCAGGGCGTGGAGACGTCGTTCTTCGATCCGATCCTCGAGCAGGTCGGCCTGGATCCCATCGCCCGGAACCACCTGAGCCATACGATCGGCGAGGTGCGCAATATCGTCGATTCGATCGGGCCGCGGGCCCAGCAGATTCTGGGGTCGTTTCAGGAGACCGCGACCAATCTGCGCGAGCTGAGCGACTCGGTCCGTCCAGCGGTCGAATCGACAGTCGGCCACGTCGAGGACGTGAGCCGGCGCTCAAGCGCCAACACGCCCCGCCTCGAGAAGATCCTTGTAAACGTCGAGGGTTTGACGCGGGAGGGCGAGGGATACCTGGTCGACAATCGCGAGAACGTGCGGCAGACAGCAGCCGCGGTGCGCGATTTCGCCAACTCGATCAGTCCGATTGTGGCCAGGGATCTTCCCAAGATCGAGAAGATGCTCGACGGGCTGGAAGTGTCTCGAGCCCGTGCCGATCGGGTACTCTACCGTGCCGATCAGCTCGAAGGCCAAGTGTCAGACATTCTTGCACGCAACCGTGCGGAGATCGAGCGCTCGGTCACAAATGTCCGCGACGCCACAGACTGGCTCAACAAGCTGGTCCAGAAGCTCTTCACAAACCCGTTTGTGCTGAGTCCGCTTTACAAGCCGTCGCACGAGGATCTGCGGGTCCAGGTGGCGTACGACACGGCCCTGGTATTCACGAAGGGGGCCCAGGAGCTCAATGACGCACTGAAAACTCTGGAGACGATGTCGGCACGACCGGCGACAGCGCAGCAGCAAGAAGAGATTATTCGGCTTCAGAACAATGTGAGAGCGGTGACGAGCCAGTTGAGCGATGTGTCGACGCGACTGGCCGAGTCACTCAAGCGGCCGGCGAGCGGCGGGAGAGAGCGCACGGTGCGGTAAAATGGGTCGAGAAGGTTGGGCAAGATCACCTTGGAGTCTTTGATTAAACTCGCTCATGTTTCCGGTCGATAACTTAGGTGTGGATGCCCGAGCGCGGGCGTCATTGACGTAAGCGGAGACCTGAGCGAGGAGAACCAGCCGGCCGTCAGCCGGCGCTTTTCGCATGGCTTCCGTGGCTAACTGAGTTTGACACCACGGGTTACCGCCGATGGCAGAGCCGTCGGCCAACGCACCTGATCGGGAGGCGCACATGGAAATTTTCGGCGCGGGGGGAACCCAAGGCCCCCAACCAATTTACCCGCGACTGGCCGCATTTGGCCTGGATGGCGGTCAAGCAGTGCACGCCGGTGCGCCGCGAGACCACGTCGAGATCTCACCGCTTGGTCAGATGCTCGACGGGATTGGCCAATTGCCCGAAATCCGCCACGAAAAAGTCGATGAAATTCGAAGGCAAATCGCGGCGGGTTCGTACGAGACATCGGAAAAGATGGAGCTGGCTCTCGACCGAATGCTCGATGAGCTGATGGGCTGGTAAGCTCGTCATCGGCCCCAGGTGGGCGAGGACGATTGCTGGACGATAAAGGGCCGGCATGGGGGACGCAATCACTGCTCCCCGATGCCGGCCGTTCTGCGTTTTGGGGTTGTGAGCGGCGGAAAAACTGCGGTTGAGCCGGAAGCTTCTTGGCAACGGCACGAAATTGAGAAACAATACGCCCAGCAACGCACCGAACGCGTGCCCCCGTCTTGCAACCATCGATTGTTGAGTTGAGCACCCGGGATTTTGCGCGTCAGTCTGGCGGCGAACGAGCCAGCACCGCCCTAACGCTGCACGCCGATGGAGGTCTCCGCCGTGGATCCTTCTCCGATGTCACCTTATGCTCCTGGGGGCGGAAGATCCGTCGCTCCCCATCGAGCGGCTGCGGGTCCTTTTGCGGCGGAAATCTTGCTCGCCGGGCTGTCTCCGGCAGAACAGGCGTTGATCGCGGCTCTTCTGAAGAGGGGCCTCTTGACGACTGAACACGTTCGGAGTGCGCAGATCTACAGCCACGAACACAAGCGCGACATGCGGCAGGCGATTCTCGAGCTCAATCTGATCTCGCCTGATGTACTCAACCAACTGGCATTTGAACGGTTGAGCGAGCTGGCCACAGAGAATGGAGACTCGAGCCAGCCTCGAGACGGGGGTAGCGCGGCGGCGGCCGCCGCGCCTCTTTCCCCGAACCGAACTCAGCATCACCGTGACGTCCGGAAAGATCTCCAGGAAAAGGCCGTGACAGCCACTCTGTCCGAGCTGGTCACCCAGATTCTGGAACGAGCCTGTGACTGTGAGGCCACCGACATCCACTTCGATCCACAGGAGAACGGATTGCGGGTGCGATACCGGATCGACGGCCAGCTCCAGGACATTCTTTTTGTCGAGCAGGCGATGTCCACTCCGGTTATCAGCCGGCTCAAGGTTGTTTCCAACCTCAATATCGTCGAGCGCCGGCATGCGCAGGACGGGCGGATCACAATCCAACACCAGAACCGGCCGCGCGACCTGCGCCTGGCGACTTTTCCGACGATCTTCGGCGAGAAGATCGTCATTCGGATCCACGAAGTATTGACCGACTTGAACGGGTTTACCCACCTGGGAATGAGCAACGATCAAGCGGAGACGCTGGAACGGCTGATCGCACAGCCGTACGGAGCGATCCTGGTCGCTGGTCCGGTCGGTGCCGGTAAGACTTCGACCCTGTACAACTGCCTCGAGCGGATAAACTCGCCGCTGAAGAATGTGATGACCATCGAAGATCCCATCGAGCACCGCATTCCCGGAGTCAACCAGACCGAGATCACCAAAGAGACCGAGATGAGCTTCAGCGAGGGCTTACGCGCGATGCTGCGACAGGATCCGGACATCCTGATGATTGGTGAGATCCGCGACGATGAGACGGCCCGCATCGGCATCCGGGCCGCCCTGACCGGCATTTTAGTGTTCAGCACACTGCATGGCTCGGACGCTCCCAGCACCATCAGCAATCTCTACAATTTTGGAATCCCGGGATATCAGCTCTCGAGCAGCTTGCTGGCCATCGTCTCACAGCGACTGATCCGGAAGATCTGCCCATATTGCCGCGTCACGTATTCCGCCGACGAGAAGGTTCTGGTGGGTCTGGAGCTGAATCCCGAAGAACATCGCGAGCTCAGGCTTCATCGCGGGCTGGGCTGTCCGGCGTGCTTCCAGACGGGATACCTTGGCCGATCGGGGATCTTTGAAATCATGGTCGTCGGCGAGGAGCTGCGCGACCTGGTGTTCCAGCAGATACCCAAGGACGTGCTCCGCCGATTCGCCGTCGACCTGGGAATGCGAACCTTGAAGCACAGCGCGGTCGATAAGATCTTGGATGGCACGACGACGGTGGAGGAGGCTTACCGCGTCGTCTCGTTCTAACGGAAGACGTCCCGGGCACGAACCAGCGCCTGGCACGGATCGTTCAAACTGTGAATGCGAACCGGCAAGGAGGTCGGCGATGCATCCTCGATCATTTCAAGTCTATAAGAGCTTTCTGATTGCGGCGAGCGCCGCAGTACTGGGTCTGAGCGTTGGCCTGGCTCGCGCGGATGATACCGGGTTTCTGGGCCGACTTTTCCGTTTGGGAGGCGGTTCATCCCAACCCGGCTCGAACTCCTCGGGGGCGAACCAATCTAGCCCACTCCCGTCCGGACGCGGGGCCGGCGCGTCGACGAATTCTGGCAACTCCGCCGCCTGGCTCATCGGGCTCATCGTCAGCATTGCCGACTTTTGGCGGTCTGCCCCAGGGACCCGTGACGACCCCTCCGACGGGTGCCGCGGGACCGGGACAAAGACTTTCGCCGAGACCCCGCGTCAGTCCGGCGGTCACGAGCGCAGATCCAATCTTGACGCGAATGGCCCTGGGCCGCTCCAACGATGGCAGCCAGTTCGGCATGTTCTTCCAAGTTTTTGCCGACGGAACGGTCATCGACTCCGAAGGTGTACACCGTCTGCGGGCCGCCGATCTCAAGCCGATCGTGGAACTGGTTCAATCAGGCGACCTGTACCGGCTGCGGGGACACTGCGGGGCGCCTGCCACCGACTTCATCGAGTACGTTCACGTCGTGATCTACGAGCGGCGATTTGGACGGCTGACTGCGCATTCGTTCTCGTATTCCGGAAATACACAGAGCTGCGACCAATCGGTCCGTCAGCTTCACACCACCCTGGAGAACCTTCAATTGAAGCTCAGCCGCCAAGCGCCGGGAACTCAGCCGGGTACGGGAGTATCGTCTGCACCCGCTCCCTTGAATTCGTCACCCATAAGGGCGCCAGAGGGAAATCCTGGCCTCGGCGACCCACCTTCTCCGTTTGGTTCATCGAACAGACAGCCGACTCCGCCAGACGTCAATCCAGGCGGAGCGTCTCCGGTGATCCCGCTGACTCCAACCGATCGGTCGCGGTAGACTGGAAGACCACTCAAGCCAGGACTACAATGGGAGAATCATTATTGATTCGTGACCAGGCTGGTGAAGCAAGCGCAGCCGGGGGCTGGTGCGGGGATCTGAATCGTGGTGGAAGTGCAGCTCGATCAACTGGCTCCTGTGGCAGTTTCCGAGTCGCCGGTCGAGAAATTCCGCGAGTTTCTCGAGATCCGCGGCGAGAAGCTAACCCAGCCCCGGCGCGTGCTCGTCCGCCATATTTTCAATACCCACAAACATTTTGATGCCGATGAACTCTTTCGTGACCTGCATGATGCCGGTCACAACGTGAGCCGGTCGACGGTGTATCGCACCTTGCGGCTTTTGGTCGAATCCGGACTGCTGCGCGAGTTGCGTTTGACGAATCGCAGTGCGTTCGAGCACGACTACGGCTATCCGGCTCACGATCACTTGCACTGCACGTCGTGCAACCGGATCGTCGAGTTTCGCAATGACGAGATTTTGAAGCTTCGGAACAGTGTGAGTCTCACGCAAGGGTTCCGGCCCACCGGCCATCGGTTCGTCATCACAGGCGTCTGTTCGGCATGCAGCCGATCGCACACCCCCCGGCGACGGCTGGACTTGATCTGAGGAATCGGCTGCGGATTCCCGGGAGTAATGACCGGGTGCGCTTCTGCGTTATTCAAGGTAACCAAGATCGGCCAGGCGCTGCTCGATGATTCTCTGTTCCTCCGAGGTGTATTCGAATGGCCGGCGGTGCGGTCCTTCCAGCATCGCTTCGGGGGGATCGTGACGAGTCATGATGAAGGAAGTCGCGGAATGGGATTGCGATGACGAGCCGACGATCGGACTGCCTTCGATGTGGGCGGGAACGGGAAGTCCGAGCAGGGCCAGAACGGTCGGGGTCACGTCGACCAGATTCGCTTTGAGGTTTCGACCGGCGGGCAGGCCTGCTCCAGCCAGCGCAACGATACCTTCGGGGCGATGAGTGCCGGGAAGGTTGGCGTCGGGCTCGACCCACGAGGTGCTCGACGTGAGCTTGGTGCGGACCCAGTAGGGCTCATCGGGTAGAGCGATCAGGTCAGGATACCCTTCGCGCGCAGGGTCGATCTGATAGGCTTCCGCGGTCTGGATGATCTGGGGGAAGAGCCGGGATCCCGTCTCGGGATGTTTGGCGTCGGCGAGCGCGTCAGATGCGGCGGCCCGGGCTCCGTCAATCTCCCGTGGGGTCATGAGAGGAGCGGCCGTCTTGACGCCGCCGTGCCGTGCTGCGCTGTTGACGTAGACCATGGCAGCCGTATCCTGATGCGGCGCGAACGCGAGGGTGCGTTTCCAATCGAAGGGATACTGGGCAGTGACCGACTGATCGAACGAGGCGGAACGGGCCGCCGGATTGTCGCGTTTCTGGCCCCACAGACGAAGCCGATCGCCGGCCTGGAAGGTGCGTCGACCGATCAGGCCCGCCCAGCCCGGTACGCGGGCGACCCCGGCATCAACCAGGATGCGGTTGACGTGGATCCGGCCCAGGCAAGGTCCAAAGCCGTGGTCGCTCACCATCATCACGGCAGCTCCACGTTTTTCGGCGAGCTCGCAAAGCCGGCCGATCGCCTGATCCAGGCCTCGAATCACGTGAGCCGCTGCGGCGTTCCAGTCGGGTCGGTCGACTCCTGTCTCATCGACATTCAGGTAGGGCCAGACCCGGTGCTGGAACGGGTCGAGGTTCTGGAACTGAACCATCATGACCGACCAGTCAGGGACAATGCGGTCGGCGAGCCAGCCTCCTTCAGCGCGGCCGCTGAAGCTGTCGGCAGTAAGGCGGGCGTTGGTCGTGAGCTCTTCAAGCGACTGTGGTGCGCGTTTCCAGAAGTAGCCCAGGGCGTAACCCGGCGCCTCGGCCTCGCGTCGAGCGGCAAACTCGGGTGCTGCCGAGAGTGCAGCTTCCAGATGGGGAGCATCCATACCCGAGACGACAATTCCCGGGACCTTGAGCGGAGGATAGAGACCTGGCACGTTGAGCGAGACGGCCGAGTGTCCACTGCTGGCGAGCAAGTGCCAGATCGTCGGGACGCGGATGCGGCCGGAATGATTGACCTTCATCCGACCAAGGGCCGCGTCGTAATAGCGGTGGTCGAAAACGCCATGGCGTGCCGGACCGCAACCGGTCATCACGGTGGTCCATGCCGCGGTCGTGACCGGCGGAATGATCGAGCGCAGGGTTCCAGAGGCGGCGGCTGAGAGATACGTGTCGAGGTTGGGCATCAACCCCCGCGCTCTCATCGGGTCCAGAACGCTCCAGGTGGCACCATCCAGACCCAGCACAACGAGTCGATCGACTGTCTTGGACATGGAATTGTTCCTCATCAGCCCCGACCGCGCGGCTCCCTAGAATCCCTTGATCAAGATCAGCAGGCTGACAGGGCGTGGACCCAAGATCCCGGCTGCCGGACCGGAGCCGCCGGCTCGTCAGAATCGATCGTGAAATCGGCGGTATAATACCCCGCGACTTGGTGCCGCTCTCCCTTGGAGCGATAAAGCCGGGAGAGCCGGCGACGCAGCTTTTCGCCGATCGGCAGGGCTGCCTCTGCCTGCCGCAGCCAGACTTGATAGGCGCCTGCCAATTTTTCGAGCCGTGTCCTGCCGTCCGATGGGACCGGAGCCTTGATTCCGATTCCCATGACGGTGTGTGGGAAGGCATGATAGCCCTGATAGCCAGACAATCGCGCTTGATACGGGGTGAGCTGCCTGCGCAGGCAATTCGGCGTCATCCGCCAGTAGTCGTCGGGGTAGCCGTGGATTCGAAAGTTGAGCGGCGAGGTGATCACAAAGAGACCGCCGGGTTTGAGCAGGCGAAAGACCTCGTCAAATGCTTTCCTGACCTCAAACACGTGTTCGAATGTTTCGATGCAGAGGACGGTGCCGGCCGACTCCTCAGGCAAGCTCACGGCCGTCACATCTTCGATGCGGTCGACGCCAGGCCCGGGTCTCATGTCGCAGCCGACGAATTTCTTGCCCGGGAACATCCCACGGAGGTCGGCATAGCCCTCCTGGCCCTCCACCTGATACGAGCCAAACTCAAAGATCGGGCCGGGGCAATCAAACGACTGGGCCACCAGGCTGCAGAACGCCTTGTTGTGGTTTCGCATCGCCCTTGCTCCTCCTTGAGCCAGGCTCAGGCGGAAGGGCGAATTGGTCATGGGCACAAATGCGCAGACCGGACCGAGCCCTCCAGCCGAATGGTTTGAGGCGGATCATAGACCCGCCCAACGAAACGGTCAAGGCGAAGCGCGGTCGTTTCGCCGGGGAGGGCGGCCCGATTGATTGACCCTTCGATTCGAGATGATGATAATCCCATCCTGCTAAACGGTCGAAACTTCGGACTCAGGATCCTGGGAGCAGGTCATGGCCTTCGTTCTGTCGAGACGCTCAACCGGTCGATCGATGCGTGTGGTCGCGCTGGCCGTTCTGATGTTTCTTCGCCCTCCGCCACTGCTCTTGGCGTGGGGTCCCCTCGGCCATCGCGTGATCGCCCGGCTTGCGGAGAGAAAGCTGAACCCCAAGGCCAGGGCTGCCGTGACGGCTTTACTTGAAGAAGCCGAGACCATCGCAGACGCGGCGACCTGCCCGGACGAACACGTGAGAGATTTGCCCAAGAGCTCGCCGTGGCACTATGTAGACGTCCCGCTGGATGAGCCCAAGTATGACGCGAAGTTCTCCGGCGACGTTCCCGAGAAAGGGTGCGTTGTCGACAAGATCAAGGAATTCCAGAAGACGCTCAAGGACTCGTCGAAGTCGATCGAGGAACGTCGGCTTGCGCTTCGATTCGTGATCCACCTGATCGGAGACCTGCACATGCCGCTCCACGTGGGCGACAACCAGGACAAGGGAGGGAACAAGACCCAGGTCCGGTTCTTTGATCAGGGAACCAACATGCATCGCCTGTGGGATTCCGGGATGATGCTCCGAGCCGGCGACAGCGAGGACTTCTGGCTCGCCGACGTGGCCGAGCTCGACACTCCAAACAAACGAGCGACGGCGACGAAGGGGACAGTCGAGGATTGGGCAACCGAGAGTCTGCTGCTCGCGAGAGCAGCGTACATCGTTCCCGAAACCGGCAAGAGGCTGAAACCCGGGCAGAAACTCGGCGATGCCTATCTGAATACACACTTACCCGTCGTGAGGAGACGGCTCTACGAGGCGGCGATCAGGGTGGCACGTGTGCTGAACGAGGCGTTTCCGGAGGAGTGAGCGAGCCGGCTTTAGCTCACGGCCGCCACTGTGCCGGCCAGCGCCGGCGCGCCGATGTGTTCGCGGGTTGACCACGAGCCGCCATTGCGCTCGACGCGGTGGTACAGGGTGTCACGCTCGACCGGCACCCGGCCCGCCTCGGTGATCAGGCGGCGGATCTCGGCGACCGTGGCTTCCTGCGGAGTCTCAGCGCCAGCCTCGTGGTAGATCTTCTCGTGGACGACCGTGCCGTCCAGGTCGTCGGCTCCGAATGAAAGAGCGACCTGGGCGGTCTTGAGCCCGAGCATCACCCAGTACGCCTTGATATGGGGGAAGTTGTCGAGCATCAACCGGCTGATCGCCACGACCTTGAGGTCCATCATTCCCGACGGTTTGGGGATGTGGGCCATCTGCGAGTTATCGGGATGAAAGGCCAGCGGGATGAAGGTCTGGAAGCCGCCGGTCTCATCCTGGAGCTCGCGGAGCCGGACGAGGTGATCGATGCGATGCTTGGGCCCGTCGATGTGGCCGTAGAGCATGGTGGCGTTCGAATGCAGACCGAGCCGATGAGCGGTGCGATGAATGTTGAGCCAGCTTTCCGTCGATGCCTTGGCGCCGCAGATCTGGTCGCGGACTTCCGGATGGAAGATCTCGGCGCCGCCGCCGGGTAAGCTGCCCAACCCGGCGGCAATCAGCTCTTCGAGCACCGCCTGAACCGGCTGGCGCGCGATCTTGGAGAACCACTCGATCTCGACGGCCGTGTAGGCCTTGACGTGGATCTCGGGGGCAGCTTCCTTGACCCAGCGGACCACGTCGAGGTAATAGCCAAAAGGCAGCTTGTGATGCAGCCCCCCCACGATGTGCAGCTCGGTGGCGCCCCGCGCTGGCCTGGCGAGCGCGCTCCGTGATCTGGTCGCGGTCCATCACATAGGCCCGGTCTTCCCCCAGGTCGGCCCGGAAGGCACAGAAATCGCACGTGTACACGCACACGTTGGTGGGGTTGATGTGCGTATTCACATTGTAAAACGCCAGATTCCCGTTGTTGCGCTCGCGCACTAGGTCGGCCATTGAACCCAGGGCAAAGAGGTCGTTCGACGCTTCGAGTGCAAGACCGTCCTCGAAGCTGAGACGCTCGCCGGCTTCGACCTTATCGCGAATCGCCCGCAATGGCTGGTCCGGGTATGCCATCATTTCCTCGGCCTCTCTCGCATCGGGCCGCCTCACTCGGTAAAAGTCCGCGCCGCTAGCCCGTTCCTGCATCGGGCTCAGGTCCGTGGGCTCTTTTCAGATATTTTAGTCAGGATTGAACGAATCATCAACGAGGGATTGGCGGGGTTGTTCGGTGCCACCCTGATCGGGTGTGTCCCTGGCTATCGGCGGCCTTGTTCGCGGAGCAATTTGTCGGCCCACTGGGCGTCGTCACCGGTCAGGGGCGGGTCGGCATCTTCGCGATAATCGATGTCGTCGTAGAGGGCGCTCTCATAGCATTGATCGATCACGGCTTGGAGGTCGAGCGGAGCGTCTTGATCGGATCGGCGAAGCGGGATCCCGAACGCGGGTAACCGCTCCCGTAGAGGTAGACGATAATACTCGAATTGAAGAGGGTTCCAGCCTCTGCGCACGCAGGCCGCGTAGGGAGTTCGGTGACCCTCGGGGATCAGCTCGAACGGGGCGCACATCACACGATGACCCGACCGGAGCAAGTCGATCTCAACCAGGCCCACGTTACCTGCTCGGAGTTCTTCCTGTTTCTTGACGTACAGATCGCGCCCGGGCCCCGGGACCTTGTTCGCCGGGCTGAGGACCTCGATCACCGTGACGACACGCCGGCCAGACTTGATGTCGATGATCTCGATAAAGCCTTGCCGCACCGGTTCGTCCTGCTCCATGTGGACGACGATCGGCTCGGCTAAGGCGATGCCACCATTGCCGGCGCGCGGGGCTGAGTCCTGGCGCCGGCCGCGCTCGATAATTCGCACATCCGGGACGATATTGCGGGCCTTTCCCTCTTCGGGCTCGACGTAAACCCGCTCGTCCACTCGCGCGCAAATCGCCGGGCAATTGTCTCTGAATCGCATCGCTCAAATAGGTTATCAGTCGATGATGAACATCGCCCCAGAACTGCTCCAGGTAGGGGTCCATCCCCGGAAATGGGCTGCGCATGACCAGAAACTCCTGCGGATCGCGGGAATCGACACCTGATTCTAGCACGGGCCACGATACAGGGCCATGTTGCGGCGCACTGCCTGCCCGCATCCGGATCACAAGCACTTTCGCGCTTCATTCAACGAAACAGGCCGTTCCCGCGAGCGTTGTTTTTCGCCGACCAGGACGATCGTGATCTCTCGTTGTTCCTATGACCTCCCCGTTTTTTCGAGAAGCGCGGCGACCTCGGACCATAGTGCTCGCCACTCCCTCCGTTCCGACTCAGGCAGTTTGGCCAGTTCCTTTTCGTCGCGGACGGAGTCCAGGTCAAGGTCGGCTTTCCAATGCTGGAGGGTGTTGATCACGAGTTCCTTGGCCTTGGGCTCGTCGCTTTCCGCTTGTTTGGCCCAGTAGGCCAGGTCTGCCTTGAGCCAGAGAAGGGCCTGATGACGCCAGCGGACCCGGGCCTGGTCCCCCAGGGGTGGGCTTTCAACTCCCTTGCCAGCGGCCGCCTGCGCAGCGGAACTAGCGGCGTCGTAGCGGTTCTGAGCCTTCATGTCGTCGGCCAGCTTGGAATCGGCCGCGAAACCGGCGGACCAGATCGCCGCCGACGCGGCGAAAAAGCGGCGCTCAGCGTAGTCCGCCGGTAAATCACTCCACCGTAACGGCGATTCTAAACTAAGAAAGTACCTTGGAATCGAGACACTCGTTTTCGCGAGCTGAACGTACTGGGCCGTCGCGAGGTCGATCGCCCGGCCGATTTTCCCGTCGTTGCGAGCCTGCTCGCGGACGCGCCCGAGGGCCGCGATCGCATCCTCGGGTCGTTGCGCCATGAGAATGGCCCGGAGAAGTCGGAACGACCGGATCCTATAGAGGCGGTCGCGCGGGATCGCCTCTCGGATTGCGGCAATTGCTCCCATCACCTCCCCTGTTTCGGCAAGGGTCATGCCGAGAGCGTAACGAGCTTCGATCGACTGTTCAGGGTAGAATCGGATCAGCTCGCGGTATGTGGCGATCGCGCCGGGGAGATCGCCTGTCAATCTCTTGGCGTTGCCGAGATCGAGGTGCGGAAGCCCACCAAGCCGAATCGCCTCCGAGTATGCCCCAATCGCCCCGGATAAATCGCCCGATTCGGCCAACGCGTCGCCCAGGCTCCTGTGCAAACCGTAGCTGGGTCCACCAGAATTTGACGACCTGAGATCAAAAGAGAAATCGACGCAGCCGCCGATCATTGGAAAGGTTTCCTGCGAGCGATTGTTCTCGAGGCGAATCGCCTCTCTCAACTCGGCTATCTCGCTCCTGTGATCGCCAGAAAGTCCCAGCACGCCGGCGAGCTGGTTATGATACGAACCCACCGCCGGCGCGATTCTGACCGCTTCACGGTGGGCCGTGATGGCGCCCTGCAAGTCACCTTTTTCAAACAGCAGTCTGCCGAGTTCAGATCGGCATTCGGCACTCTTGGGATCAATCGCGGCTGTCGCACGGTACGCCGCGATCGCGCCGGGAACGTCATCGATTAACCAGCTAACGCGGGCCACTTTCCAGTGGATGAGAGCGTCGTTGGGTTTGCGTCCCATCTGCTCGCGAAATTGGGCGATCATCTGTTCTCTTAAAGAACTTGCCTCGTTCACTCTGTGACGTTTTTTGAGCAGTTGCCATAGACTGAAAACGTTCAGCAGGTACTCCGGATCGAGTCGGGATAGGTCCCGCAGCAGTGCCTCGGCCTCATCGCTCCGTCCTCGCTCTTCGAGGATACGGGCCAGATCCCAGCCCGTCTCTGGCCAGAGGGCGCGGGCCGCCGTGTAGTAGCGGATTGCCTCATCCGGCTGCGGCGGATTGGCGTTACTTAGCCAGGTTGCTAACTCGAAGTTGATGTACGTGTCGCCAGGATAGCGAACGACGGCCGCCTGGAGAACCGCGCCCGCCCCTTGTGCGTCTCCGGCCGCCATGAGATTTCGTGCCAGCAACAAGGCCGTCGATGGGCCAAACTCGATGAACTTGGCCTGATTCGCCATCGTGCTCAGGTCTGGACGGTGCAATTTCAGGTCGGACTGCTTGAGCAAGGCCCGTAACCGGTTGCGCTCGGGGTCAGCGTCTAGCCCCTTGACGAGCGCGAGGAGTCTCTCCATTCCAAGGAGTTGTTGTTTTGTCTCGGGCCCGTCCTGGATGAGCTGGCGGCGGAGAATGAGCCAGTGGTCGAGGCTGCCAACCACTTCGCGCACGAACTGCTCGGGCCGGGACTTGAGCCGAGCGATCGCGTCCTCGACCGGCGTGGTCTCCAGGTCCAACTTGTAACGGTTGAACGCCTGAGCTAACCGGGAATTCACGTCCGCCTCACATGGGTCGATTGAAATCTTGGCAACGGACGCCCTGATTTTGTTCAGCTCGTTGATGAGCGACCGGTCGCGCTGGCCTTGTTTCTGATCTTCCGTGATCTTGGCGCGAAGTACGGTCAGGCGCTGGCCAGGCTCGGAGGCGGCCAGGTCGCCCAGGGAGCCAAGAGCCTGGTCGGCCGCGGCCAGCGCCTCACGCCAGCGGGCCAGGTCGGCGCCGTCGGCCGCGGCGTGATCTCGGATCGCCTGAATCCGGGCCAGGGTGGCCTCCACACCGGCGAGTCGCGCTTGTCGAAGTCGAAACAGCCACGCCGCGCCCGAGCCACCGAGGATCACCAAGGCCAGGATTGAAGCCGCCAGCGCAACAGTCAACCGCAAGCGATCGCGCTCGGCACGGGCGCGCTTGGTGGCCTCCTCGGCGCGGGCTTTTTCCTCGGCGCGGGCGATCTCGGCCTGGCGAAGCCGCTCCTGTACGCCGGTCTGATACGCGCTGGCCCGCGCGGCCATCTCGCCGCCGTGGCGCGGGCGGTCCTCGAGCTCGGCGGCAAGACTATCCTTGGCCAGGGCGGTCAGCGCGGGATCGCTACCGCTTCCTTCCAGCCGATCGAGTGCGTCCTGCAATTCGCCGCGCGACGCTTTGCGCTGGATTTCGCCGGAGGAGCGGCCGATGAAAGCCGGCTGGCCGGTGAGAAGCTCGCAGAGAATCGAGCCCAGCGCGAAGACGTCGCACCGCTCGTCGAGCCGGTCGACCTCACCACGCGCCTGTTCGGGCGACATGTATGACGGCGTGCCCATCACGCTGCCGGCCCTCGATCGGTCGGAGTCATTTTCCCCGGTGCTGCGTGCCGTGGCGATGACCGTGCCGATCTCTCTCGATTTTCCCGCCGAAGCATCGTCGGCCGCGCCCCCTTGCGGCAACACCTTCGCCAGACCCCAATCCATCACCTGCACTTCCCCGAAGGACCCGACCATGATGTTTGACGGCTTCAAGTCGCGGTGGATCACTCCCCGGGCATGGGCATAGGCGATCGTTTGGCAGACCGATTCGAAGATGGAGAGAAATCGAGGTAGGTCGTATTTCGGGTCCGATCGCTCGTCGAGCAGGCTCGACAACGTGCGGCCCTTGACCAGCTTCATGGCGAAATACGGGCGGTGATCGGCAAAGGTGCCCAGCTCATAGATCGGCACGATGCCCGGATGTTGCAACTGGCCGCCGATCTGGGCTTCCTCGATAAAGCGGCGGATCAGGTCGGGCTTATCGCGGTGCGACTCCAGCAACACCTTGACAGCGAGGTCGCGGCCGAGGCCGAGATCACGGCCTTTGAGGACGGCGCCCATCCCACCGTGGGCAATCTCACCGAGCAGTTGGAGCCGCGTGGGACGGTCGCCAATGGCGGGCATCTCGGCCGAGCCCGGCTGGACCAACGGCCCGAGCCCCTCGCTCAGCTCGGAGTCGCGCAGCAAGACGTGCGGTACGCCGCCGAGGGTCCTGGCCAGACTGGCCAGCGCGCCTGCTTGATGCGACCCGATCATGAACGGCCCCGTTTCGCCCCACACCGGATCGTCTAGGGCGCCGGCCAAGCCCTCGCGCAGCAGGCAGACCGGGCATAGCCCGTTCAAGGCCCCGTCCGGCAGCAGATTCCCGCAGCCCTGGCAGCGGCTGTCGGCACACATGTTTGATCCTCCCAACAGGTCGGGATCTGGCTCCTCTACCCATGGAAGAAGAAATACCTGACGAACGTTACAGGAAAATATCAATCGCCGGCCAGCGCGACCAGCAGGCCGGCGATCTCCTGATCGACCTCGCTCGGGTCGGCCGTCGTGCGGCCGACCTCCTCGCGAAGCAACTCCCGGTAGCGTGCCCGCAGCCGATGAGAGGCAACCCGCACCGCTCCCTCGCTGATTCCCAATTCCGCGCCGATGGCAGCATGGGACGCGGCCAGGCGGTCCCCTTGCAAAACCGGGCGAAGTCGCGTGAATAACGCGGCCTTACCGGCCTGAGTCGACTCGGCTTCGAGCCGGCGCAGCACCTGCTCCAGCAACAAGAGTGCCCATTGGCGCTCGAACAAGCGCTCGGGCGTCAGCTCGTGGGCCGGCTCGCGACCGTAGCGGCCCTCGGCATCCAGCCGATCGATCGACACGATCGTGACGCCTCCGCCGCGCTTCGCGGCCCGGTCGTGGTCGCGGCGATTGGCCAGGTAATGCTCGCAGGCGGCTCGGAGGAAGGCCCGGAATCGCCCTTTCGACCGGTCGAGGCTCGCCAGGCTGCCCCGTTCCAGGAGATCGGCGAAGAAGCCCTGAACGATGTCCTCGGCCTCCTCTGGCGAGTGGCCGCGGCGGCGGATAAACGCATAGAGCGGGAACCAGTAATCGCGGCAGAGCCCCTCGAGTGCTTTGCGCGCCACCGGATCGGCCAGGGTGCCGGCAGCATTCACACGGCTCCAGTGAGTCGTCGGAAATCGGGCCGCCACAGGTGCCTCCCAGATTTCAGTGCTTGACGAGACGACAGATGGAAACCGGCTCATCCCGGCTCAAACCAAGAGGTCAACCACGGTGACGACCAAGAGCCCCATGCTGATCACTACGTTGACCTGGAAGAAGGCGATGTTGACCCTGGTCAAATCATCGGGGCGAACCAGCGCGTGCTCGTAGATCAACAAGGCCGCTACCACCACGACGCCTAGGAAGTAAATCGGCCCCAGTGGATAGACCACTCCCAACCCCACCAGGGGCACGATCATCAAGGTGTGGCACGCAGCCGCGGTCCAGAGCGCGCGGCGAACGCCGAGCAACTTCGGGACGCTGCGCAGCCCCACCTCACGGTCAAACTCCACGTCCTGGCACGCGTAGATGATATCGAACCCCGCCACCCAGCACAGCACAGCCAGCGCAAGGAGCACGGGAGGCCATTCCAGATCGCCTCGCAAGGCGATCCAGGCCGCCGCGGGCGCCAGGCTCAGCGAAAGGCCGAGCCAGAAGTGCGTCAGGCTCGTGAACCGTTTGCTGTAGGAATAGCCCAGGAGCCACAAGAGCACAGGAACAGACAGGTACAGCGGCCAGCGGTTGGGCAGGAACAGGAAGGTCGACGCGATGAATCCGAAACCGCAGAGCAGCGTGAAGACCGCGACCGCATAAACGGTGAGCCGGCCTGCTGGCAGATGCCGGCCCACGGTCCGCGGATTGAGCGCATCGTAGTCACGATCGGCCAGACGGTTGAACGCCATCGCCGTCGACCGCGCCGTGGCCATGCAGAGCAAGATTCCCACCCAGTCCTGAATTCGACCGTACCAGCCGTCCCGATCATGAGCTGCAAGCGCCGCGCCGAAGAGCGCAAACGGGAGGGCAAACAACGTGTGACTGAACTTGACCAGGTCGAGATATTCGCGGACCCGGACGATGCTCATGGTGCTTCCTTCGACATCGCCACGACGAGCCGATCTCCGAGCGGCGGACAGACTCGCGTGGCCATACCCAAGATCCGGAATGGCCAGACAAATCGTTTGGGGACGGAGAGCCGTCGCCGGGGGCGATCGAGCAGACCGGCGATACGGCGGGCGATTTCCTGGACGCTCGCGCTCATCCACGGAGCGGCGTTGTCCAGGATCGGATGCGTGTGCTCGCCAGCAGCCACCCGAGCGGTCAGCGCGTCCATGAACTCTGTCTTGATCGGACCGGGCTCAACCAGGCAGACCTTCACCCCTTTCGTGTGCAGCTCGCGGCGCAACGCGTCGTTCCAGTAGGCCAGGCCGGCCTTGGTCGCGCCGTAGGCTCCGAGGGCCGAGTTAGCAACACAGGTAATGGCCGAGCCGATGTTGATGATCATCCCCTTGCGCTCGATCAACGAGGGTAAACAAAGTCGGGTCAGCAAGAGCGGGGCTGTGAAGTTGACTGCGATCTGCTGGGCGACGAGCCCGGGTAAGGCATCCGCAAACAGCGTCGGCAGGCCGAAGCCCGCGTTATTGAATAGCACATCGACGCCGCCGAATTGGCTCGTCGCGCTTCTGACCAGGCGCTCGGGCGTGTCGGGATCGGCAAGGTCGGCGGCGATCGTGAGGATCTCCAGGCCCGCCTGGGACGCCTTCAGCTCCGCGGCAAGCTCATCCAGACGGTCGCCACGACGGGCGGTCAAAACCATTGCATTCGACTTCCTCCGGCGCGCCAGCTCCCGAGCCAGAGCTTCGCCGAGCCCGCCCGAGGCCCCGGTGATCAGGATCACCGGGCGAGCTTCCGACGCGGACGCCGCGCCGCCGTGAGGCATCAGATCGGGCTCCCTGGAATCCGAAATCCGCAACGGACGCGCGAAATCCGCAACGAATCCAACATCCCAAATCGACAATCCAGAATCATTGGGCGGGTCCCGGATCGGTTTCGTCGGCGGCGATCGAGGCATCCCAATGGGTCTCTTCCAGAGGATCGACTCCGGTTTGCTCTCCCCACGGCGGGATCAAGTTGGCGGGGATGCCAAGCTGGTCGCAAACACGAGCCACGACGAAGTCGATCAGGTCGCCAAGTTGGCGGGGCCGATGATACCAGCCGGGCATCGCTGGAAGAACCACGGCCCCGGCCTGAGTGACCTTCACCATGTTCTCGAGGTGGACCAGACTCAGAGGGGTTTCCCGGGGAACCAGCACGAGCTTGCGGCGTTCTTTGAGATGCACGTCGGCGGCCCGGGTGATCAGGTTCTCGGTGTTGCCCGCCGCAATTGCCCCCAGGGTGCTCATGCTGCATGGGACGATGATCATTCCCGCGGTGGGAAATGATCCACTGGCAATCCCGGCGGTGAAATCGAGGTAGTGGTGATAGACCAGATGGCCGGACCCGCGGCCGTCAAACGGGGCGGGATCGAACGAGTCGAGGTTGATTTCCAGCCCATTCTCCTCGCGAAGGACCTGGACGGCGCTGGGGCTGATCGAGAGATGAACCGTACGTTTCAGGTGGCAGAGGACGTGGAGCAGTCGCACAGCATAGGGTGCGCCACTGGCACCAGTCATGGCGACAACGAGGTCTTCGGAATGGGAAGGACGCGAGCGAGTCATTCGATCGGCTCCCGCAAGGGCGGCTGGGCCGGCTTGGTCCCGACATAGAGCGTGGCGATCCCGCCAGTCAATGGATAATGCCGCAACTCGATGAGACCGCGCGCGGCTAGGAGGTCGAGCATCGCCTGACCGTCGGGAAACTCGAGGACGCTCTGCGGCAAATAGTCGTACGCACGGTCGTTGTTGGGAGCCAGCGCCTGGCCAATCCGGGGAAGCAGGTGGCGGAAAAACGCCAGATAAAGCCGGCCCAGAATCCGCCCGCGAGGACGGGAAAACTCGAGGATCGCGACCTTGCCGCCCGGCCGAGCGACGCGGATCATCTCGACCAGGCCTCGGGCCGTATCGCTCACGTTGCGCAAGCCAAATGCGACGGTGACGACACCAAACGTGTCACTTGGCAACGGCAACCGCTGCGTGTCTCCCTCGACGAGCCTGACGCGTCCGGCGGCGTTCGCCTTTTGAACCTTGGCGCGGCCAAGCACGAGCATCTCGCGGCAGAAGTCGGTTCCGACGATGGTCGACCTGCCTCCCGCGGCACGGTCATAAGCAAGCGCCAGATCGGCTGTGCCGGTGCAGCAATCGAGCACCGGAACACCCGGGACCGGGGCCGCAACGCGCGTTGTGTAGTTTCGCCAGTATCGATCGATGTTCAAGCTGAGCAAGCGGTTAAGGAAGTCATACCGGGGCGCAATCGATGCGAACATGCGGCGCACACGCCGGTTGGACTTGTCAACCGCCGAGGCCGCTCTAAGGGGTTCGCCAAGGCCTGTCGGCGGGCCGGCGACGGCGGAATCAACCTGCTTCGTAGCGGGCATACAAGGGAACCAAAGGGTCAATGCGAGACAACAACGCGGACGGACGCCTCGAACCGGGGTTTGCACCCGCGAATCTCTGTTATTGTGGTCGATCGGGTGGCTTATGGGCAAGGAGCGGACTCTCACGACATCTGTCGGAAATGCCTGCGAAAGCGATTCCTGGTCCGATTGATCTCGCTCCCGTTGAGAATCTGGGTTAAGAATCATGGTCGTGATTCCCCGAATGAGCCGTGATCGGGAAGAGCCGCTGCGCGAGACGAGCAAGGACGCTCAATGACCTTCAAGCAAGCAGTCTGGATGTTGATCGGCGTTTCGGCGCTCATCCGCGTTTTTTGTGCGTTCAGCCTGGGTTTGGGGAACGACGAGGCGTACCACTTCCTTTATGCGGCTCATCCGGCTCTCAGTTACTACGACCATCCCCCGATGATGGCGTGGGTCGAGATGCTGGGACTGGCTCTCTCGTCGAACAGGGCACCCGCGCTCGCGCTGCGGGTTGGCTTCATCGTGTTGTTTGCCGGGTCGACGTGGCTCCTGGCGCGGATGACGACTCGATATTACGGCGCCCGGGCAGGGTTTCTGGCTGCGTTGGCTCTCAATTTGACGGGCTACTACGGACTCGCCGCGTCGACGTTCGCGTTGCCGGACGGCCCCTTGTTGTTCTTCTGGATCCTGTGCATCGACCGGCTGAGCGTTGCGCTCGAGGACCCAGAGCGAGGCCGCGTATTGCCCTGGGTTTGGGTGGGGCTCGCCTGGGGTGGGGCGATGCTCAGCAAGTACCACGGCATCTTGATTCCCGTGGGCGCATTGCTTTACATCGTGCTCGAAAAGCCGATGCGGCGCTGGCTCTTTCGGCCGGGTCCTTACCTGGCGATGATCCTGGGGCTGGCCTTGTTCAGTCCCGTCATTCTCTGGAACGCTCGCCAGGGATGGGTGTCGTTTTTGTTTCAGGGCGGGCGGGCGGTTGGCAGCGTGATTCCGCGCCCTGATCACCTGGCAACGGCGCTCTTTGCTCAGGCGATGTACCTGTTTCCGTGGATCTGGGTGCCGCTGGTCGTGGTGCTGTTCAGCGAATGCCGGGCATGGAGGCGGGGACGGTCTTACCCCGAGCGACTGTGGCTCTGCGTGGCGACCGTGCCCTTGGGGGTGTTCACGCTGGTGGCCTGTTTCCGTCCCGTGTTGCCGCACTGGGGGCTGATCGGGCTGGTATCGCTGTTGCCGATTCTGGGTCGCAACTGGTCGCAAGCGCTGGAGACCCGTCCCCAGCCCACACGCCGGCTGCTCGCGGCATTCGGCGGCTTTTCTCTGGCTTTCCTCTGTGTGACGATCGTGGAATTTCGTTCCGGGTTTCTGCAACGCGGTCGAGAGGGGCAGTGGGGCTTGGTCGATCCACAGAAGGATCCCACGCTCGACCTCTATGGGTGGGACCAGGTCGCAGAGCGAATCCACCAGCTTGGGCTGGTCGATAAGCCGGACACGTTTGTCTTCACTCACTACTGGTACCAGAGCGCCCAACTGGCTTATGCCCTGCACGGCAAACAGCCGGTGCTGTGCTACAACGCCGATGACCCGCGGGGATTTGCCTTCTGGAGCCGGCCCGAAGACTGGGTGGGCCGCGACGGAGTTCTTGTCGTGGTCGGTGAGCCTGAGTTGATGGCCCGTTATTACGGAAGGTGGTTTGCCCACGTCGAGCGCGTGGCCGATTTCTGGGTCGAGCGCAACGGCAAGCCAGTCCGCCGGATCGAGCTCTATCGCTGCACCCAGCAGCGCCTGGCTTATCCGTTCGCAATCGACCGGCCCGTGCGGCTCGCGCAAAAGGTCGGTGGGCGCGATGCGCACGAGTAGAGGACCAACCATAATCCTTGAATTGATCATACATTCTGGATAAGATTCGGCCTTGCGGGGATTGTGGTGGGTTGCGGCATTCCGTGCGGGGAGACCGGATCGATGAACAAAACCAGCATCAGTCGTCGTCTCTTTCTGGAGGGTGCGATCGCCGGGGGAGCTATGATGAGTCTGAGCTCCAGGTTGCGTGCCGCAACGGTCGAAGGCTCGGGCAAGCCGGAAGCCGGCAAGATCGGCGATTTCAAGATCTCGCTGGCCGAGTGGTCGCTGCACAAGGCCCTGTTCGCCCACAAGATCGACAACATCGATTTTCCCAAGATCGCTCGCGAGGAGTATGGGATCGAGGGCGTCGAGTTCGTGAACCAGTTCTTCAAGGACAAGGCACATGATTCGACCTACCTCAAGGATCTCAAGATGCGCGCCAAAGACCTGGGTGTGACGTGCGTCCTGATCATGATCGACGATGAGGGCGACCTGAGCGCCGAGGCCGAAGGCGAACGGACCAAAGCTGTCGAGAACCACAAGAAATGGGTCGACGCAGCGGCCGAACTGGGGTGCCACGCGATCCGCGTGAACACGGGTCATCATTACGGTTCGACGAACGTCGGTCCGGTCTCGGAGGCTTGCGGGCAGTTGACCGATTACGGTGCCAAGAATGCGATCGAGATTATCTGCGAGAACCACGGCGGCCCCTCGAGCAACCCCGACGCCATGGTGGCCCTGATGAAAGCGGTGGACAAGCCGACCTTTGGTACTCTGCCCGACTTCGGAAATTTCCTGCAGGAGAACGGGAAGTACACAATCGACATCTACGATGCGATTGCCCGGATGATGCCCTATGCCAAGGGGGTCTCAGCCAAGAGTTACGATTTCGATGAATCCGGCAAAGAGACCAAGCTCGATTACGCGCGGATCTTGAAGATCGTCACCGACGCCGGCTATCACGGATTCGTCGGCATCGAGTACGAGGGAGGCCGGCTAGGCGAGCCCGAGGGCATCCGCGCCACCAAGAAGCTGCTCGAGAACCTCCGGGGGAGTATGTATCAACCTGGCTGAAAGCAATTCAGTTAATCGTCGCGATTCAGTGGGTGGGCGCGGCCGCGCCCGGCATCCCACCCACGCACCACCCACACACCCGCGCGTTGCCATTCCCGCTCAGTCGCTCTTCGCGACCTTGGCGTTCCAGACGGTCAGCACATCATCACTTCCCCTGCGGGGAATGCCGTTCTCGCTCATGAGTGTCTCGGTCGCCTCGAGCATTGCCTTGCGACGGAAGACCAGCGTCTCGGCATAGTCCTCGGCGAACCGGAACGTGAGGTATTCGTCCTGGCACGACCGGATCAGCTCGACCAGGTGAGCAAGGTTCTTGACCTTGGTCCCGTTGACCTTACTGACGACCTGACCGAAGGGGTCGGCATAGCCCTTGGTCATCCGGCTGCGAAGCAAGGGTGCCGTGACCACGACCAGCTCCTCACCGGGGAACCGCGCCCGATCGGTGCGCCGGGTCGTGAGCGGGCTGTTGCGGCCGCCCAGGCCGGGATTGTACTGGTAATAGAAGGAGATCGCTTTGGACACGACCGGCGAGAACACCAGAGGGCCGCAAACGAAGAACGACGGGTAGCGTCCTTCATAGCCGTGGAGCAACTGGTCAGGCTCGCGACTGACCGGCACGGCCACCTCGATCGTCTTGCCGGCCCGGAGAACGCTCACCGGCACGGTTCCATTCCGGACCAGCTTCGGCACCTGCGACACGAACGAGAGCCGGAGATTGTCCTGAGCCTGGATCATCCCCTCGTTATCGATCTCATGGGTACCGATCCGGGTCACGATGTCGAACTCCTTGAGCGGGTACGAGGGATCACGGCGCTTCGGCTCGCGGACCATCAGCCCGCGCACGTTCTTGGTCACGCCGAGCTTGCTGCGCAGCGCCTCATTCTCCATGGACTGGAACTGGTCGAAGATGAAGGGCTTGCCCTCATAGCGGCCGTCTGCGACATCGGTCAGGAAATCGTCGATTTCCTGGTTGGGGATGATGTAACCGATGTTCTCGGCGTGGCCCGAGATCACGCCGATCATCTTGCCGTCAACGACGGCTGGCCCACCGCTGTTGCCTGGATTGATCGCGGCGTCGACCTGGATCCGCAAGCCCGCTGCGCCGGTCTCGTACATGTCGTACTCGATGCGCGCCACCGTTCCCTGCGTGGTCGAAAGGCTGCTGCCGCCGACCGGGAAGCCCTGGACCGCAACCCGCGACGTGATCTCGGGGAGCTTGGACGCGCGGGCGATGGGGGGCCGCTTGGCGAAGAACGTCTCGTCCTCCAGGGTCAGCACAGCCAGGTCAATGCCCGGCCCGATCGCAACGACCTTGGCCTCGACACGGTCACCCCCCTGGCCGCCTTGAACGAAGATTTCGTCGGCGTACAGGACCAGATGGGCATTGGTGAGGATCCGGTTCCGCTCGATGACCACGCCGCTCCCCATGACCTCCATGGGGTTCTGCTTGATCCACGGCCGCACAGGGTTGGGCAGCCGCATCTGAGTAAACACTTTGACGACCGAATCGGCTGAGCCTCCTGCGCAGGCCTGGGTGCTCAGAAGCGGCGAGACAATTGTCAATGTTGCCGCGAGCCACTGGACGATGCGTTTCATGATCGTTGCTTCCTCTCGTCAATCGGGCCTTGAGACTCACTCGTTCCCAAGAGTTGTACGCACGGAGGCCCAAGACCTTACAAGCAGGTTTTGGAATCATGTGGGAAGAGCCATCTGGCAGTGTCAGAGTGGAGTGGAACCGCAGAAGAAAGCCGACGGTAGGTCAGGCTTTCGAGCCTGACGTCAGGCTCGAAAGCCCGACCTGAGCCTGCGCAATCCTTCCCTTACGCGAATCACACCGCGCTCATGATTTCGAATCGGTTATCAATGATCATCAGTTCAGTATTCCAAGGCCTTTTCCCCGGCACCCACCGCCAGCGGCTCATGGTCTTCCGGACACATCAGACTCGAAGCCATGGCTGATGTCCTCGTCGAATTCGTCGCAGACGGCGCGGACTTGCTTCAAGACGCGGCTGGCGTTCACGTACACGGCGTTGGGCTCGATCTGGAGCTCCGCGGCGATCAGAGAGGCGGGGCGGTTGCGCAGCAGGCGCTGCTCAAAGCACGCCCAAACCCGGGACGAAGTGCGGGCGCGGACCGTCTTCAAGGCGTGCTCCAGGATCTTCTCACGGTGGATCTTGGTCCATTCTTCCGTCATCCTGACGCTGTCGGAGGGGGTGGCATTGAGCATGTGGCCAACCCATCCGTCGATGGCCTTCTGATGGCTGGCCCGCCGCCGGGCGCGGTCGACCAGCGTGTTGTGCGCCACGCTGAACAGCCAGGTCCGGAACTTGCATCGCTCTTGATCATAGGTCTGGATCTTGCAAAGCAGCTTGACGAAAATCTCCTGGACGACATCATTGGCATCGAACTCCTTCAGGCCTCGCTTGTGCAGGTAGGCCAAGAGCATCGGCCGGTAGATGGAGTTGAACTCGCGCCACCGCTCGGGGTCCTGCTGGCAAATCCCAACGATGACCGAAACTCGGGTGTCCGTGCTCGACATGTGCTTACGTCCAGCGCTCAAGTGCAAGTGATGACCGTGCCCGATATCTTCTTCAGTCGCGAGGATACGCCGGGGCGTGCGCTCCGAGCCAGCAGAAAATTCGGATCGCCGTCGACAGCAAGGTATATGGACAGGCCTCAATCCCGCCATGATATGAGTCCGCGCGCTCATGGTGCTTCTGCCTTTCTCAGATTGCCCAGCCGGTCTTCAACCTGCCGTGAGAGTGCTTTAACTCAGGGAATCAGGCCACACGAAGACCGATCCCGACCAAAGAGAGCCGACCCTATCGATCTCCTGTCACTGTTGTACGCACGCCCCCCGGAAACCCTTCACCGAGAACCTGAAAAAGAAATTGGACACGGAAATGGAGCAGCGACCCTCGATGGTGGGAGGCTAAAAACAGGGCGAGCCCAATAACAGGTTGACTGATGTCAACAGTCATTGGGCTTATCCCTCTTTTTCGTCGAGCAAGTGGCGGCCGGTGGCCCGCGGTCAAGGCCGCGCTAGCCACCAGATCGCCTGGGCCTGTGCACCGCCCGCAACGAACGCGACACCGCCTGGGAGCGTGCCGATCGAGGAAGCCGTGGCCGATGAGCTCGCGGTTGAGCCACCGCTACCGACCGTCACGGCTTGGCCCAATGCACCGCCGGCGAGGACTTCGCCGCCGCCTGGGAGCATGCCGATCGAGGAAGCCGTGACTGGTGAGCCCGCGATTGAACTTCCGCTCCCGACAGTCACCGCCTGTCCCGGCACACCGCCCGCAAGGAATTCGACACCGACCGGCGGCATGCCCATCGAGGAGCTCATGGCCAAGGAACCCGCGGTGCCGCCCCCGCTACTCACACTCACGGGCCCGCCCTGCACGCTGCCTGCGCCGCCGCCGGCACCTGGGAGCATGCCAATCGAGGAAGTTGTAACCGGTAATCCCGCAGGTGCGCCCCCGGTACTCACAATTACAGGCCCGCCCTGCATACTGCCTGCGACAGCCCCGCCAGCGCCTGCGAGCGTGCCGATCGAAGAGCCGGTGGTCGATGCGCCCCCGGTTGCGCCCCCGGTACTCACAACGATAGGCCCGCCCTGCACACTGCCTGCGCCGCCGCCGCCAGCGCCTGGGAGCATGCCAATCGAGGAAGTTGTGACTGGCAACCCCACGGGCGCGCCCCCGCTGCTCACAATCACGGGCCCGCTCTGCGCGCGGCAGCGCCAACCTCGCCAGCGCCTTCGAGCGTGCTGATCGAAGAGCTGGTGGTCGATGAGCCCGCAGTCGCGGCCCCGCTACTCACAATCACGGGCCCGCTCTGCGCGCCACCTACGCCGACCTCACCGGCGCCTGGCAGCATACCGACCGAAGCGGTGGTGGTCGATAAGCCCCCAGTCGCGCCCCCGGTACTCACAATTACAGGCCCGTTCTGTGCGCCGCCTACAGCGACCTCGCCGGCGCCTGGCAGCACGCCGACCGACGAGTTAGTACTTGATGAGCCCGCAGTCGCGTCCCAGCTACTCATCATCACGGGCCCGTTCTGTGCGCCGCCTGGGGCCAACTCCATAACCTCACGCGGACCCACATTCGCCAGGTTGCTCACATTTTGACCGACACTGCTCGTGTCTAATCCCATCTGCGACATTTCAGCCCATCGCGATTCCCATCCTCCTGACGCGGTTGCCATCCCACCCTCGCCATCTGCCGAATGCATGCCGCTTGACAGCAACCGCCGGCTTTCCAAAGTCTCACACCAGACGGTCGCCCTCCCCATCGTGCGGGGACGCTCCCGCCGAGGATCCCTCGGGAACCGTTTCATCCCAATAGTCATCGATTTGCCCTCCTTGGCAAATGAATCTGCTCTTTACCCTATCGAAAAGCATCAGCAGGTCGCCACCTCCGTGTGACGACGCACGCGACCGTTCCCAGAGTGAGCACTCGGGCCATCATCCGAACTTCGATCTGACTGCCTCGTCCACATGGGAATCGAGATTCCCATTGATGACCGTCATGAATACAGAGGAATTCCCAAATCTTCACGAGAGACGGCAGATTTCCAGGTCGTGCACTGATTCTGCGTGGGATAGGGTGTCCAGGATAGCTGTGATCTGCGTGCCCAAGAAAGAATTAATCTGCGTGAATCCAAGTGAGGATTAGTTCAATTCCGCCGCCTTGGTGCATGATTCGACGACGATCGGGCAATCGCCGGCGGAGGTCCGCCCAGATCACTCAGGCGGCGGCGGAGGTCCCATCCTGTGGGACCGTCCATGGGCTGGATCGCGTCCCCCTCGTCGAACTCCAGGTTTGTGGTCAAGCGGACCCAGGACGAGATTCGCTCCACGTCTCCCTCGACAGGGTTCGGGACTTCCCAGCAGCGCACCGTCGCGTCGGTCCCGCAGGCCGCCAGCCGCCGTCCGTCATGGCTGAAGACCAGTCCGTGCACCGCACTGCCATGTTCCAGTGGCGGTCCGATCGGTAGGCCGGTCGTTGCGCACCAGAAACGAACCATCCCGTCCGGACTTCCCGTTGCGATCATCGTGCCGTCGGGACGGAACGCCAGGCAATCCACCCGCGATCTCTGGTCGAGGGGCTCGCCGATCGGTCGGCCTGTGGCCGATTGGCGGAGGCGAGCGGTCCCCGCGTCGCCCGCCGTCGCGAACGTGTCACCCCCGGGTTGAAACGCGACGCAGCGGATCTCGCCCTGACTGGCCAGGGTCACGAGAGTGCGCCGCCCAGCGAGATCCCAGAGCGTGACATTGCCGCCTGAACTTCCGGTCAAAAGCCTTCGGCCGTCTGAATCAAATCCAACTGCCCGTACGGCCGACTCGTGCGCCAGCGGTTCTCCGAGCGCTCGACCGGTCGCGGCGTCCCGTACAGTGACCTGGCCGTCGTCACCGGCAACTGCCAGAGTCGCGCCATCAGGGGAAAAAGCGACCGCCCGGACGCGGGCGAGACTCCGGTCCGGCGGATGAATGGGCTCGCCCGTCACGGCGTCCCAGAGGAAGGGCTGCCCCGGCTCGCTCGTCGCCGCGATCCTCGATCCGTCGGCGCTGAAAAAGAGCGTGGCGACCGGTGCGCCAGTGAGTATAGGCTCTCCCGCGGGCTCGCCGGTCAGGGCGTCCCAGCGCCGGATCATCTGTTCGTCTCCCGCTGTTGCGAGCAGTCTCCCGTCCGGACTGAAGGCGATGGCCCGAACGGGCGCTTGATGCTTCAAGGGGTGCGACAGGGTCGAGCCCGTGGAAATGTCCCAGAGCCGGGCCTGCCGGTTCGCGCCGGCCGTAGCCAGTCTGCGCCCGTCGGGAGAGAATGCGATGGCATGAACCTCGTCACCATGGCGGAGGCACCGTTCGAGTAGTTTGGCCCCGACGTGCCAGCCGTGAAGGCTGGTGCGAATGACGCGCTGCAACTCGGCGGGCGTTGAGGGTGCATTCTCCAGAGCGCGAGCCAGCCAGAGCATCCCCTCGTCGGCGCATCCCGGCCGAAACAGTTGTGGGCCCGCTCGAGGCACAACCGGGCCAGCGAGCCCTTGATCTGGGTCAAGGCCAGCTCGTGCTCATTGCGGTAACGCACGTCCGCCAGCCAGGTCTCGAGCTCGTTGGCCAGGTCGAGAGCCGTGGCATATCGGTCTGGGGGATCGAGTGCCATGGCCTTCAAGCAGATCGCTTCGAGCGCCGGGTCGACCGAACGGCGCAATCGCCGCGGGGCCGGAAAAATGCCTCGGCGCACTCGACCCAAGACATCGCGCAAGTCACCGCCCGGGAAGGGACCGTGCCCGACGAGTACGCAGTAGAGAATCGCGCCAAGACTGTAGATATCACTCGCTGGCCCAACCCGGTCCAGGTCGCCGTCAGCCTGCTCGGGGCTCATGTAACGGGGTGTCCCCATCACGGAGCCCGGCTGGGTCATCGACGCGTCCTGAGCCGGTTGATCGGTGCCGACCGTCTCGGGCTCGTCCCCGTCAGCGCCGGGGAGCAACTTGGCGAACCCCCAATCGACGACGAGGGTTTCGCCGAACGGGCCGAGCATGATGTTCTCGGGCTTCAAGTCACGGTGCACGACTCCGCGGCTATGAGCGTACGCGACGGCATTGCAGGAATCGATGACGCTACGCAGGAGCCTCCGGAAGGCGAGCTCCTGGCTCTCGCGACGATGCGTCACTCCGCCAGGGCGGTGGAACCGCTCGATGGCAGCGCGGAGGGTTTCCCCCTGGATCAAGTGCATCGCGTAGTAGGGCCGTCCATCGGCATGTCGACCCAGGCTGTAAACCGGCACGATTCCGGGATGCTCCAGCCTTCCTGTGACCTGGGCTTCCAGCAGGAATCTTGCCTGAGCGACCGAGTCGTGGGCGAGGCGGGCCTGCAGTTCCTTGAGGGCGACGTCGCGGTTCAGCTCGCGATCAAACGCAACGAACACTTCGCCCAAGCCGCCCCGTGCATGCGGCCGCAGGACCTGGAACCGCCGACCTTCACGCCCGGCGCCAATGGGGTCGTGCGCGCCGCGTGCGTGTTCGGCTATGGCATCGTCATCACAGGCAAAGGAGCCCGTCGCATCAGGGTCGACCGTCCGGTCCGACCGTCGGGAGCCGTGTCCTTCCGCCGCAAGGCCGGGGCCACGCCCGCTGCGCAGGAGCTCAAGGTCCCTCGTCACCCGGTCTGCAAAACGCGCGATCGCCCGAGCGTCCAGCACACCATCTTGAGCAAAGATCTCGGCCAGTGTCCCCTCAGGAGAACCAGCCCAGGCCTCGATTGCCTTGACGAGTTGTTCCTGGTCGATCGCCCCGCTCTCGAGGGCGTGAAGACCGAGGCGCAGGTCGCGTGACGGGTCAACTCGCCCGGCCATCGAGGGTCTCCCGACTCAGGACCATGGTGAACGGTTTGGTCCCTCGGCCGAACATCTGGCGGGACCGCGACTTGACGCCCGTGACTGCCCTCCCATGATAAAGAAGAGCGGTCCAGGAGTCACGAGCTCGACAGACACTATCTTGACGACGGCGTTACACCTTGAGCCTCGACGTGCGATTCCGAACGGAGCGCAATCGCCTTCGTCCGCCACTTCGCGGCTGATACGAAATCGCCCGTTTGGGCACAGGCTGCCGCAAGCGTTTCCAGGTAATCGGGTCGCTTCCACCCCGACAGCTCACATGCCTTCGTCGCCGATTCGACAGCGCGTTTCGAGTTGCGGATTCGCTTGTCCGGACAGGTTGTCAGGATCCATGCGACGGAGATGTGAGCCAGGTCGTCATTGGGCTCGAGCCGGATAGCCTCGCTATAATCAGCGAGCGCCTTGTCGTGCTCCGCCAACTGGCTCCACGCGTAGCCGCGGTATTTGTAGATATCCGCTCTCCTGGAATTGAGTCGCATGGCCAGGTCGAAGTCGGCGATCGCCCTGCGATGCTCTTTCTTTTCAGCCCACAGCAATCCGCGGTTCAAGTACGTCCTGAACTCGTTGGGCTCGAGCCGGATGGCCTGGTTGTAATCGGCCATCGATTTGTCGATCTCGTGCTTCTGCTGCCAAGCGTAGGCGCGTCCAAAGTAGGAGAGGGCATTTGTGGGGTCAAGCTGGATGGCCAAGTCGAAATCGGCCAAGGATTTGTCGATCTCGTTTTTCTGGCGCCAGGCGTTGCCGCGGGCATAGTAGACGCGGGCAGCTTTGGGATCGAGCGCGATGGCCTTGTTGTAATCAGCGATGGCCTTGTCGAAGTCTTGCTTCTCGCTGTAAATCGAGGCCCGGTTGATGTAGGCGCCAGTTTGTCGGGGATTGAGCCGGATCGCCTCAGAGTAATCGGCGATCGCCTTGTCGAACTGCTTCTTCTCGTTCCAGGTGAAGGCGCGGGCGAAGTAGGCGTCGCTGTATCTGGGATCGAGCCGGATCGCCTCCGTGTAATCAGCGATCGCTTTGTCGAATTCTTTGCGCTGGTTCCACGTGTAGCCGCACGAGTAGCGATACCGAGCCAAGAGGGGTCGATAGGCGATGGCAATCGCAAGCGCGACCAGAGCAAAAAGCAGCACAAGTGCCGTCATCACCACCGCGAGTGGACTGAGGCGGACCCCGTGCGGCCTCGAGCTAACTAGCGGCTGATCTTGCATCTGGGCGTCCCGTATCGATCGGCCGTCTTGCGTTTGCCGCGACCAGGGCGGTGTCAGCCGCGCGACAGTGCCCTGAGTACGGCCAAGCGAACAACCTTCGATCAGAGTACCCGATACATCGTGGGGTTCAACCACCGTGAGGGAACTTTCGGCGATTACCAGGAGCCATCCCCGAAATGCTGGCAGGGACGGTCGCGGTCGTGTAAACAAGAGTGGCATCGCCTGCGACGGGAGCCTGCTCGAGGCAGAGCCGAGGTTCTCCCTGCCCGGCCGTGAGTCGACCCCGCTCTCCTCCCTTTGAAACCGAGGCTCCTCGATGCGGCATCTTGCTCTGCGTGTCACGATGACAGCCCTCCTATCGTGGATGGTCCTTCCGCTCGCCGGTCCTGTTTGTTGGGCTCAAGACATCCCCGACCGCGACTCGACCAGGCTCCCACCACGCTCGGTGCCCGAGTCGCTGCCGCCGCGTCCTGTGCCGGCGTGGGTTCGCACGAATTTCCGGGTCGGACACCTTCCCGGCAGCCAGCCGATGGCCGACGCCTTTGTGAAGGCGGGGTACAACGTGGTCACACTCAACGTGCTGGGAAGGTGGGATACCGTCGGGCCGTCGGCATCGTTCTACCCAGCAGACCGGGTCAGAGAGGCGGAAGGGTACATGCGAACCCATGTCGAGCGCTGCCATCAGGCCGGTGCAAAGGCTGTCTTCTACATCGGTCCGGTTCAGGTCCCCTCTGGAAACCCCACGTTCGCCAAGGCGCATCCCGACTGGCTGCGCATTCGCCCGGACGGCAAGCCCGATGCCGTTCCCAATTTCGCCAATATCCGTAGTGGCTACGCCGATTGGCTGCTCGCGCAACTGGCGTATGTGACCCGGACCTTCAAGGTCGACGGTTACTGGCTCGACGGCTACGCCCCACTGCACCTGCACACGTACGATGCTGCGACCCGGCAAGCGTTCCGCGATTACTCGGGAGGCAAGGATATTCCCCTTCCGCTCGACGCAGGCCGCGACGCGCCGATGTTCTTCGACACGGTTCACGATCCCATCGCGCGAATCTACATGGCCTGGCACGAGGATTTCTTCGTCAAGTTCGCCGACCGGATGCGCGCTGCGGTGCGCCACGAATCGCCGGAGACCGTCCTTTTCGTCAATCATTCCGCCAACCGCACGTGGTATTATCCCAATATGTACATGGGCGAGTATCCGCTCCATTACGCCAGCGCCGTCGACATCCCGTCGGTCGAGCTTTACTGGGACGTTCCGGGCGACCCGCTCTATCAGCAGTTTGTATTCGCCTTCATGCAGGGCATCACCCGGGACCGCGGTGCGTCGGTCTGGATTCAGCCATCGGAGCACGGAATCTCAGGGATCTCGTCGCCGGTCGAGATCCAGCTCCGGGGTCTGGAATGCCTGCCGTGGGGAATCACTCCGGAATTCATCGAATCGACGGGGAGAGAAGAGTATTACAAGCTCCACGTTGCCAATATCGCCGGGCGCGAGGCGTGGCTCGAGAGGTCAGAGGCCGTCCCGTACCTGGGCATCGTCGCCTCGGAGCAGACGAGAACGCTCTATGCTCAGACGGCCTTGCCGATGTACTTTTCGCACACACTGGGCGCGTTCCGCGCCCTGCTCGAGAAGCATCTTCCCGTCCGCGTTCTCACCGAGCAGGACCTCGAAGACGCGAATCTTCGGGGCGTGCGCGTTCTCGTCTTGCCCAACGTCGCATGTCTATCGGACCGTGCGGTCGAGGTGATTCGCCGGTTTGTGAAAGCCGGCGGCGGGCTGGTCGCGACCTTCGAGACCTCCCTTTACGACCCACAGTTCCGGAAACGCCCGGATCTCGCACTCGGTGACCTCTTCCACGCCCGGTACACCGGTACGAACACGGTCAGCCAGCGGATCGAGAACCTCGCTTTGACTCTGGACGCTCCGCATCCGATCCTCGACGACCCCGTGATCAGGGCCAAGCAGAACACGGCGTGGCTGAATCCCGGAAATCCGCCGGAGAAGGGCACCTTGGCACTGATCGCCAGCGCCACCAAGGTCAAGCCACTCGAGGGAGGAGCAGTGCTTGCGACTTTCAATGTCAATCTCCCCGCGAATGAGGCCGGACAGCGATATCCCGCGATTGTGGCCGCTGAATATGGTAAGGGTCGAGTCGTCTACTTCGCTGCTGCGGTCGACAAAGGGATGTTCTTCTACCCCGATGCCTATATGCGCCAGATGCTTGCCAACGCAGTGCGCTGGGCCGCGCGCGACGTGAAGCCGCTTGTGGAAGTGAATGGCCCGCTGATCCTGACGGCCACTTTTCGGCGGCAACACCAGACCAAGCGCGTGGTGGTTCACTTGCTCAATCAAGGTAGCTCCTGGGGCATGCACTCGATTTACCAGAAGATCGCGCCCTTGCCCGAGGAGCTGAACAAGCAGTGGGGCTTCCCGAACCAGTCCGAGCTGCGCGGAACCTGGCCAATTCGTGAAGAGGTCATCCCGCTCTCGGGCATCCGCGTGACGTGCCGGATGCCAGGCATCAAGAAGGCCGCGCTGCAACCGGGCGGCCTTGACCTGCCGATCACCCAAGTTGGCGACGGAGCCGAAGTGACCGTGAATAACCTGGGAATGCACGCGATGGTTGTTTTCGAATAAATCAGCGCAAACCGCCGAAGATCATTGCATGGTCTTCCAGCCGTGGACTGCGCTCCTGCGAGCCGATGCGGTACGACGACCTTCGAAGAGGTGGTGATGCGCTGCAAAGTGGAATCATTGTGGGTGGTCGTTCCGCTGCTTTGGACGGCGACCACCGTAGGAGGTTGTATCAAGCGAGAGCCCGCGAGAGGAGCCGCTGCGAGCGATCCGCCGGAAATCCAGAGCATCAAAGCGGCGGGCGATGCGATCCGCGCGCTCCATACGCGGATGGGCAAGCCGAAGCCGGGCGAGTGGCTCGACCAGCATTTCGAGCCGGGGCAGACATTTAACGCCTATCTCACCAGCCGGCCCAACCGCCCCGATGCGCGGCGAACAACGATCTATCTTCAGCCGCTGGGCGATTTTGACCCGGCACAGCAGAAGCTTCTGAGCGCAACCGCCGACCTCCTGGGGCGGTGGTACAACGTGCCCGTCAAAAGGCTCGTCTCGATCGGCATGGAGGCAATTCCAATCTCGGCCCGCAGGGTCCACCCGACGTGGGGTGACAAACAAATCCTGACGACGTTTGTGCTCGACCTGCTCAAGCAGAAACGGCCTGACGATGCAGTCGCGGTCCTGGCCCTGACGGCCGTTGATCTGTGGCCTGGAGAGAACTGGAATTTCGTCTTCGGCCAGGCGTCGCTGGGCGACCGCGTCGGCGTGTGGTCGATCTACCGCCTGGGCAACCCCCGCACCGAGCCGGCCACATGCCTGCTGCGGACCTTGAAGGTGGCCGCGCACGAGGCCGGCCACATGATGGGCATCCCGCACTGTATCGCCTACGAGTGCGGCATGAATGGCTCGAATCACCTCGTGGAAAATGACGAACGGCCACTCTGGTTCTGCCCCGAGGACGAGATGAAAGTCTGGTGGGCGTGCCAGGCCGACCCCGCCGCGCGGTATGAGAGCCTTGTCGAGTTCGCGCGAAACCACGGCCTCGACCGCGAGGCCAGGTTCTGGAACGCATCGCTCGACGCGGTCAATAGAACAAAGCTGGGAGACACCGCGAGCAGGGTTAAGAAACCTTGAGCCAGTTCGTGGAAGCAGCGATCGAGAGGGCCCCCACACGTCTCGATTTTGGCTGATTTTGCGGCCCAAGCTGCCGCGCGTGAGCGATCGACGTCGGGATTGACCGCAAACGAGTTACGTCGTATGGTATGCACCTACGCGATGGTGTGTGTGTCCGGCCCTCGGCGACGTCTTTCCAGGCTTCTCCAAACCATCGCATTGCATGGATGCAAGTCCCACCGCCAGGGATGGAACCCTTGACGATCGATCGCACTCATATCCTGATCCTCAACTTCAACGGCCGGGGTTTACTGGCCGATTGCATGCCATCCGTTCTGGAGGCTGCCTCGCGGTCTCTGGTCCCCTGCCGCGTCTCAGTCGTCGACAACAGCTCGACGGACGACTCGGCTGATCTGGTTGCAACCCGCTGGCCGGCCGTCGGTTTTCTGCGCGAGCCGAACCTCGGGCTCGCGTCGTTCAACCGAGTGCTGGCGAGGCTCGATGAGCCCGTCGTGATCCTCCTGAACAACGACGTCAAGCTAGACCCAGGTGCCGTCGGGCCGTTGCTCGATGTGTTCGAGAGGCAGCCTGACGCCCTGTTCTCGGCCCCCTTGTGCTGGACGTTCGACGGCCGGATCTACGAGGGGATGAGAACGCGGGTTCGGTCGCGATTTGGGCTGGTGCAGGGGATGTGCCGGGTTCCCGGATTCGAGAAGGTCATCCGCACCGCCGACCAGACGGCCGCGGCTGGCCCCGTGCTGGCCGTCGACCGGTGCCGGTTCCTGGTCCTGGGCGGTTATGACCCGATCTACTTCCCGGGCAGGATCGAAGACCTGGACCTGGGATTTCGAGGCTGGATCGCCGGCTATCGGGGGTACTACGTGCCCGAGTCGGTCGCCTACCATCTCGGCTTCGGGACGTTCGAGCCTCGGTTGGGAAAAGAACATTGCGATCGGCTGGCGAGCCGGAACACGCTGATCTTCATCTGGAAAAACACCAGCGGTGTCCGCTTGCTGAATCACCTTCTGTGGCTGCCGGTCCGGCTTGCACACTCCCTTATTCGAGGACAGCCGGGCTTTGCCGTCGCGCTGATCGAGGCCTTGAAGCACGGCCGCCGGATCTGGGCGGCGCGACGCATGCTGGCAGTGGGGCGCGGAACCTGGACACAGCGGCAAGAGGCCTTCTTTCGACGGTTTCAGTGGTAACGGGGTGCGCAGGGAGGCGTTTGATGGCTGCTCAGCCTGTTCGGCTCGTCATCGATGCCCGACCAAGAGGGCCGCGCGGGCTGCTGGCCAGCGAGATCGTGCTGGGCAAGAGCGTGCTCGGTCACTTGATCGACCTGGCCGCCGACCTGGGAGGACCCGGGGGGCCGGTGGTCGTGCACGCGCGCGAAGAAGAGTATGGGCCGCTCCGCGAGCTGGCCCGCGAACGGCCGCCGAGAGGCTTGATGTTCGTGAGCGGCACGCCTCGCGCCCACGAGGCCGTGCTGCGGACCGATTGTCTCTACGACCGGGGCCGGCTGCGGCGCAGCCTGCGGCGGGGCAGGTCTCCAGAAACGGCCGTGCTCTGGCGCCTCGACCGGCCGGAGGCATTGTGCAAAGCCGACGAAGAGTTGACGCGGCGGTTGACCTATCAACCGCTCGGGAAATACTGGGCGTTTCCGCTGGCAGAACGGTTGGCAGATTGGCTTCGGTCCACGGTCATCCGGCCCAATCTTTTGACCATGACCGCGGGAGCATTGATGCTCACGGCCGCCGGGATCGTTGCCACCCAGGCCGATTCCTGGATCATTCGGTCGATCGTCGCTCTCGCTCTGGCGACGGCACTCGTGCTGGATACCGCCGATGGCCGCCTCGCCCGGTTGCAAGGGACGAGCTCCGCCCTGGGGCGCTGGCTGGACCAGGTCCTCGACGAGCTAGCCGACCTGGCACTGCACGCGGCGATCGCCTGGGCCGCGTTTGGCCGGGATGGGCGACCGGTGTGGCTCGGTCTGGGCATGCTCTACGCATCGGCGAAGTACCTGTTCCTGATCCAGTCACATTTCGGAAACGAGCTGGAGCTGGGAATCGGGCAAGCCCCGGCGACCGGGCCATCGCATCGCGCCGAACAGGGATTCCGAAAAAAGACGGGCGCTGCCCGCTGGACCGTCGGTCTGGTTCGAAATCATCGGCCATGCCGACTTGCGGTGGCATCTCTGGATCGTACTCGCGGTCCTGGGGCGGCTCGAGCTGGCGCTCGTCTGTTACGCGGGCTACTTCGCGGTGCGCGCCCTGGCTGGTGCGGTGAGGAAGGGGGTTCGTTATGCCTGAGCCTCGCCTGTCCGTACTGGTCGTCGCCAAGAATGAAGCACGGAGTCTCGCGGACTGTCTGGCGTCGGCGAGGTGGGCCGATGAGCGGGTCGTGGTCGTCGACGCGGCAAGCCACGACGCCACCTGCGACATTGCCCGGCGCGACGCGGAAGTGGTCCGGGTGCGTGTCTTTGACGATTTCGCCAGCCAGCGTAACGCCGCGCTGGCGGCGGCCACCGGCGATTGGGTGCTCTCGATCGACGCGGATGAGCGCGTGACACCCGCGCTGGCGGCCGAAATCCGGCGGGTGATCTCGGCCCCGGCGAGCCCGTGCCGGGGGTACCGCGTGCCGATCGAGAGCGTGATCCTGGGCCGCCGATTTGGGTTCTCGGGGACGCAGCACGACCACCCGGTGCGGCTGTTCCGACGGGATTCCGGCTGCTGGTCCGGGCTGGTCCATGAGACCGTCAAGCTCGACGGGGAGGCGGGCACGGTTCGGAACGCACTCGGGCATCACACGCTCGAAACCGCGCAGGTCTTCTTGAGCAAGCTCAACCATTACACGACCCTGGAAGCCCAGGGCCTGCGCGCTCGAGCCGGCCGTTTCGAACCCGCGATCTCGCACTGCGGCCGCTCTGGACTTTCCTCAAGCTCTATCTCGTCAAGCAGGGATTTCGCGACGGCCCGGAAGGGTTCATGTTTTGTGCGCTTTCTGGAGTGTCCGTCGCGGTCAGAGCGTGGAAGCACCGCGAGTTGACGCTGGTCGGGAGGGCCTCATGATCGATCGGCATGAAGCGATTGTCGCGGCCCGGTTCGACGCGGTTTGCGGCCGGTTCAAGTCCGATCTGGAAGCCGACGATCACCGGCTCGGGGCGATCGTGGACAGCCTGGCGCCGCTCGTGGGCCGGCGGATTCTCGACCTGGGCTGCGGCAAGGGGCGGTTTTCCCGGCGACTGGCCGAGCAGGGCGCAACGGTCATCGGACTGGACGTTTCCCCGGCAATGCTGGGAGCAGCGCGGGGCGTAGATCGGGTGCGCGGGTCAGCCCGGCGGCTGCCTTTCGCTCGAGCGAGTTTTGATGGGGTAGTCGCTGTCGAGATCTTCGAGCACATGCCGGATGAGTCGCTCGACCAAGCCTGCGGCGAGGTCCGGCGGGTGCTCCGGCCGGGGGGGACATTCGTGATCGTCGACAAGAACGTGTGCTCGATCAATGCACAGCGCCCGTGGCTGCCGAGCGCGGTCGTCAAATGGATCGATCAGCGGCGCGGCCGGTGGATGTATTCCCATAACGGCCCGGTGCACGAGCGGTGGTTTCAGCCCGGTGCGCTCAAGAGACGACTGGAGCAACGGTTCAGGGAGGTGCGGGTGGTCCACGTGCTGTCGCGAGCCGAGGCAGGCCGATTTCCATTCCAATGGGTACCCGCCACTCGACTCTTCGTCCTGTGGTCCGCTCGGGCACCGGGAGGGGCGGTATGACGGAGCTCTATTCGCCCAAGCAGGCGTCGTTACCCCTGTTGTTATGGAAGACCCCGCCCGGGCTGGAGTTGATCCTCGGCCAGGAGGGAGTGCCGTTCGAGACGGTCAAGGACCCGCATCCTCTTTCATTCCGCGCGGGCCGGTTCGTCCTGTTCGACGGTCGGCGCAGCTCGGGCAGCTCGCTCCGTGGGCTGCTCACGCCCGATCACTTCGCGATCGACGTCGACGAGCTGAGACGGGGTGAGCCGGTCGACCCGTTCCTGGCGCTGGTCGATTGTCATTCCACGCGCGGCTCCTGGTCCGTCGGCGAGCGGACACTCTCGGAACGCGTCGCGCGATTTCCCAAGGCATGGATCCGCAGGCGGTTGATCGCGCGGCTCCGCGAGGCCGTCGTGGCCGCTGGCGGGATCTGGATCCGGGTGGCGCCGTTTCCTTACCCGTATCGGTCCGCGTTCAGCTTCCGGGCGGACCTCGATGAATCGGTCCCCGAGGATTACCATCGCTTCGCGGCGTCGAGAGCTCCACTGGCGGGCTGCTCGACTCACTTTCTGAGCACGCACGCCTATGCCCATCGCCCCGACGTGCTCAGCGACCTGAGAAACCACGATACCCAGTCCCACGGGCATTTCCACCACGTCTACCGCGAGCCCGAAGCCAATCGTATCAACCTGGAACGTGCGCACCGGATCCTCCGCAGCACGGGCTTCGACCCGGTCGGGTTCGCGGGACCGCACGGCCGCTGGCGCGACAGCCTCGACGACCAGCTCGAGGATTTCGGCTACCAGTACTCATCAGATTTCCAGATCGGCTACGACGACTTGCCGTTTTATCCGTGGAAGTCAAACCGCTTCTCACGCGTCTTGCAGATTCCGGTGCACCCCGTCTGCGAGGGCTTGTTTCTGGAGGCAGGCATCGATGACCCCGAGGTGATTGGCGAGTACTTCCGCCGGGTCGTCGCAACCCGCCTGGCGGCGGGAGAGCTCGCCGTGGTGTACGGGCATCCCGAGCGCCGGCTGGGGCGGATGCCCGGGGTCATGACCACGATCGCTCGTGAGATCGCCGATCAGCCGCTCGTCTGGCGCACGACCTTCACCGAGCTGGCGCGGTGGTGGCGCTGGCGGTCCGAGCGGCGGCTCATGGTCATTGCCCGCGACGAGGGGCGGCTGGATGTCCAGTTTGACGAGTGGGACACCGAGTACGAATTCGGCCTGGAAATCCAGCGGGGCCGGTTTCACTGCTGTCTGCCCGTCACCCGCCCGAGGATGTCACTCGGTCTTGCCGGACTTGTCTACGAGCGGCGCAGTCCGCTCGAGCCGGGATTCGATCCTCCCACTAGCGACCGGGGATCCTTGAGCCTGAAGCGTGCTGTTCAGGTGGCGCTCGATTGGGAGACCGTGACGCCGCTCGAGGAGATTCCGCGGAGCTCGATCAGCAACCGCGTCAAGCGCGGTCTGAGATGGTGGAAGTACAAACGGATGGGAGTTTCCTCATGAAGGAGCCAGCGGCAGGCCCCCGGTCCGCGCCCCATGGCACACTTTCGTGGCTGACCGCGCGGAGCCGCGGCGAATGCCGCGAAGGGAGCGTGCTCTATTTCGCGCCGCCTCATACCTTTCAGGCCCCCGGAGGGGGCGAGAATCAACTGGTGCAGACGGGCCGGCACCTGGAAGCGATCGGGATACCTGTGCGACTGTTTTCGCCCTGGACCGATCGGATCGAGACGGGCCGGCTCTTGCACTTGTTCGGGATGTCGCGCGACGGACTTGAGCTGGCGCGGGTGGCGAAGGCCCGGAATGTCCCCGTGGTGCTCTCGCCGATCTTCTGGTATGAGCCGCGCGCGATCGCCGCGCTCGAGCAAGATCCCATACGAAAACTGGCAAGCCTCGGGGCCTGGACCCTGCGGCGCCTTTTCTCCAAGACCCCGAGCTGGCGGCGGGAGCTGCTCGGTCTGGCGGACCTGATCCTGCCCAACTCCCAATCCGAGGCGGATCAACTGGTCCGCTATTTCGGGGTTTGTCGTGAGCGGATCCGGATCGTTCCCAACGGAGTCATTCCCTCCTTCGGCCAGGCATCCGGAGAGCTCTTTCTCGACTGCCATGGGCGGGCTCCGTTCGTGCTGTTCGTGGGGAGAATCGAGCCGCGCAAGAACCCGCTGGGCTTGATCCGGGCGATTCGCAAGATCGGAGTGCCCCTGGTGTTGATCGGAGCGGCGCCCCCGGGCTGCGAGTCATATGAGGCCGAGTGCCGGCGCGCAGGCGGGGACCGGGTCACGTGGCTGGGGCAGCTTGACCATCATGATCCGCTCCTGGCTTCGGCGTACGCCGCGGCCCGGGTGTTTGCCTTGCCGAGCTGGTTCGAGACGCCCGGGCTGGCAGCTCTGGAAGCCGCGCTCACCGGTTGTGCCCTCGCGATCACGCCCTACGGTTCAACCCGCGACTATTTCGGCGAGCTCGTGGAGTATGGTTGGCCGGACCGGCCAGCGGAAATTGAACGGGCCGTGGTGCGATCCTGGGAAGACGGTCCGGACCCACGGCTGGATCGCCTGATCGCCACGGAATTCGTCTGGCCGAAGGTGGCCGAGATCACAGCGGAGGTCTATGACCAGGTCGCCAGCTAGTCCCAAGCCTGTTCGCGTCGGGCGCTATCGCTATAGTAAGCTGCGGTGGCGGGTGCTGGTGCACGCGCTCGATCTCCTGGGCACCATCGGCATGGCGATCTTCCGGCTCATTCACCCGGCAAGGCGAATGGTCGATCCGCGGCGGATTCTCGTCGTGCAGCTCGACCACCTGGGCGACGCGGTGCTGAGCACTCCCTTGATCGCGGCGCTCAAAGCGGCCTACCCCGAGGCAGCGATCGACGTCCTGGCGTCGCCGAGCAATCACGAGGTATTCGAAGCCGATCCGCATGTGAGCTGCGTCCGCGTCGCCGAGCGGACCTGGTTCGAGCGGCACCCAGATCGGTGGGGTTTTCTGCGAGCTGTCTGGAGCCTCGGTCGATCGCTCCGCGGGGCGGGCTATGAGCTGGGCATCGATGTGCGCGGCGACGTGCTCTCGGTGCTGGTACTGGCACTAGCGCAAGTTCCACGCCGGGTCGGTTGGTCGATGGGTGGCGGGTCATTTCTGTTGACCGACGTTGCATCGTGGATACCCGGGCGCCATGAGGTTCGTTCGCGGCTGGCACTTCTGGCACGCCTGGGACTCCCTCTGGACGAATCGGCCCGGGTCGACGTTCACGTACGCGACCACGATCGGGTTGCCGTGGCGCGCCGGCTTTCGGAAGCTTGGCCAAGGCGAAGCATTCGGCGCAGCGAGGTCCATGCCGGTTCGGTGCGAAGCCGCCGCCTCGGAACCCCTCGGGAGCCGCGGCCCGCGTCGCCGGTGATCGAGTCGATCAGCGATGAAGCCGATTGGCTACACGCGGATCGATTCTCGCCGCTGCCCCCCATCCTGGCGGTGCACCTCGGAGCCGGAAACGCCGCCAAGCGCTGGCCGACTCGCGCGTGGAGGACCTTGATCGAACGATTCCTGGCGACCGGCTGGCGGGTGGTGATCGTCGGGGGAATCGACGACCTGCCCCTTTCCCAGAATCTTCAGACCCATGACCGGCTTCGCGACTGGACCGGCAGCCTGACGGTCACGCAGACGACCGCGCTACTGGAACGAGCCGACCTCTTCATCGGCGCCGACTCCGGCCCGGCTCACCTGGCAGCCTCGGCCGGAACTCTTTCCGTGATCCTCTTCAGCGGAACCAACCAGCCAGGGCAGTGGCGACCCTGGTCGCGCCATTCGCTGGTCATCCGGCGCCGTGTACCATGCCAGCCCTGTCACCAGAAGGTGTGTCCGCTCGCCGATCATCCGTGCATGTCGGGACTCGACCCTGACCGCGTCTATCGAGGCGCGATGAAATTGTGGGCTCGCACCCACCGGGCGGAATCTCCCCATGCGCCGATCTGAGATCGAAAATCGACAATCCCAAATCGACAATCCCAAATCGATGGATTGGCGCGGATGGGTCGCCCTGGCCTGGGTGCTCTGGTGGGGATCGGCTTATGCCATGATGGCGTGGCATGCAAAGGCGCCGCAGGTACTCGCGTGGCTGGAGACGCTCAACTCCGGCCGATGACCAGAGCGTTCAGGGGCCGATCTTGGATCGCGGATTGGCCGAGCCAAGGTGCCTGCCCTGACACAAGCGTCGGTGCTTTAGCGGCGGTGACCCGTTGCGGTTCTGTCGATTCTCAGCTCATCGACGACCTTGCCATCCTCGGTCCAGGCGGTGTAGAGCAGGCAACCAGCGTGCTCATCGATGTCGAAGGTTTGATAGGTCGATACGCCCGAGAACCCGACGGCGATATAGTTGCGGTGAGGCTGGTCGACGAACTTGTCGCCGGAAACCGCGACCAGGTAGGTCGTTCCCGTTCCTGGTCCGGAGGTTCGACGATGGGCGCGAAGAGAGTGCGTTCGCATGTAGGCGTGATCGTGCCCTTGCAGAACGAAGTCAACGTGGTGCTTGTCAAAGATCGGCACCCAGTGCTCCCGCAAAACCGGTGTATCGCGCCACGGGTGTGAAGGGTAGACCGGGTGGTGAAAGATCACGAATTTCCAGGCAGCGCGGGTTTGTTCCAGTGCCGCGTCGAGCCAGGCCCCTTGGCGGGCAGCCTGGCCCGGGTCCGAGACGGCGAGCGTGCTGTCAAGAACTGCGAAGAACGCATTTCCGCTCTCAAAATGGTAGACGAGGTCCGGGTCAATCGCGGCTGGGCCGTTGCGCGGCATATCGAAAAAGGCGCGATAGAGCCGGGGCCCGCAATCGAGGTATTCATGGTTGCCAGCGCACGGTGCAAGCGGGACGCTGTCGAACACGCCCGCGGCCCGGAGGAAAAAATGATCCCAGTTGGTCCGTTCGTTGCCCCGATCGACGAGATCTCCGGCCATCACGATGAAATCGATGCCGGGATGCCGGCGCAGCGCCGTGTGGAGTAGCCGGCCCCACTGCTCCAGCCCCGTCTGAGCGTCGCCCAGATAAAGGAACCGCGCGCCCCGCGACGAGTCCGGGCCGGTCTTGACCGTCTGCCACGGTCCCCACCGGCCGGGTGTGCCGTCACCAATCGAATAGCGATAAACGGTATCCGGCTCCAGTTGGTCGACGACGACCGAGTGCCGGCAGATGATCGGGTCGTTGAGAAGGTTGGGGACCTCGATCAAGGTCGACTCGCCGATGACGAGCCGCATCTGATCGGGGGCGGCGAGAGCGCCGGTCGACGCGTCGAAGCTTGCCGATCTCTTCGAGGCTGGGGTCAAACGAATGCAAGAGGATTCGACGTCTGCGGAGGTCGTCCACGACCAGACCAGCTCGCGCGGCGTCGCCGCCGAACGCCACCGTTGTTTGCGATGGCAGCGGGCTAGAAGGAACACGCGTCTTCCAGACTCGATTTGTGGCCAGAAGGGCTGAATGCCGCTGGGAGGAAAGAGGCTGGAGCATGATGGCTCCGACCAGCTCGGAGGGCATCTTCGTGAACGGCTGGTACACGTCCTGGGCCGCGCTCACAAACGGATGGGCTCGCGCCAGTTTCCACAGGAGAGCCTGGCGCCCTTCCAGCGTTACCCCAGGTTCTGCTGGGCAGCACTCAGGAATCTTCGGACGCCTGATGAAGACGACGTAATGAGCCTCGGGCGTGCGATCGAGGTTGTTGACACCCAGGCCGATCGAGCCGGCTTCGAAGGCTTTCTCGTAAAGCTCCCACACGGTGCCGGGAGATTCGAGCACGAGGCGCGCCGGCCGGAAGCCCCGGTCGGCGATCCAGAAGGGAACCGACCTGGCCGGGACGGCAACGTCCACCAGGACGGGCGAGTCGACGTACAATCGCAGATACCCGCGTGCCAGAGCAGACCGCTCATTCGGGCGAAGCTGCTTGAGGACCAGGTCGCCGCGGGAGGCGATGGCCGTCAGGTCGCGATCGGACCACGACCGGCTCAATCGCCGGCCGATCGAACGCAGCGTCTCGCGCGTGGAAGGAAGCCCGTCGGGAGAGGGGTCACTCCCGCAGCCGATGAACGCCGCCGCGATCAGAAGAAGCCGCAGTCCGTGCTGCCGCCTCGTGGCATCCATGACACGAGATCTCCGCCCAAAAAAAATGGCCTTCGACTTGCGGCGGAAGGCCATGGTGGGAAATCACGCTTGGAATCGTGTCGAATCGAATCGATCAGTTCGCCTCGACAGAGGGGCGAACCTTGGCAAGCTGGTTGACGAGGTTAGCGGCGTCGGTCGCTCGTCGGAGATCAGAGTATTTGGCCAGCGGCGCCGAGTACGTCTGATCGGTGTAGATTCCGACCACCGTATATAAACCGTGCAACTCACCCGTGGAGGCCTTCATGAAAAGACCCGAGCGGATCAGTGAAGCCATGTTTTGCTGCCACAGTTGAGTGTCGGCCAGTTTTGCGGTCATGGCGTGCCCCTTGGGAATTAGAAGAAGAGGCCTAACTTTGTCGAATCGCGGCGTGCGAAACGAAAACCCTGCCGAAAAGCAAAAAACCTCATTCCTGAGCCGTTGTGTCGATCCGTCAAAACTGTCTCCTGCCCTTCTTGGATTCATGGGCGGGCTGGATTATCCTCAATCACCCTCTACTCGTATAGACGAGCTTCGAATCAACATGGTTCACAACTGCGGAACGCGATTCCAAGACTCGTTTTTTCATGGTCAACGACGCTCAAAAATACCGAACGAACGACACGTATTGATCGCCAGAAGTTTATTCGTGGCGCCCACTCAAGTATGGGGCAAAATCGGGGCCGTTCCTGAAAAAAGGGAAACTTTCTCGAATCGTGCCCGTCGCGCGTTCCGGTTCGTCCGGCACGCAAGGATTGATCCTCTGAAGATCGAAGGAGAATTTCGCGATGATCAGATCGCGAAGACACCTTCGACGTCTCGATACAACATTCACATCTCACAAGGTTTGTGGATGGCGATGCTCGGTCAATTTCGATTCTCGAATAATCGAATCGCCGTTCTGTGTATTGCCAATGGCTCGCTCCATCCGCCAAAGAAGCCTCGAACGTGCGCCGGCACTCCGGTTCGTCGGGCTGAACCATCGCTTCCGGCCTTTCTCTCACCTTCGAGCAGTCGTGCTTTCAATTCGAGCAACACTGCCCCGAAGAACGATGCAACCCTCCGATCCGCGTCGACCCGCGTACTCAGTATCACCTAATCAATTCTGCGTGAGTGCTATCATTTAGTCAAGGGGCGAAGAAAAACAAGCGCGGAGTTGTTTCATTGAGGCAACGCGTGGAGAGGAAACGCGTTAGTGCACCTCGTCGGAAAGACGAGAGCGGACGAGACTCTCGCAGGCATCCCGGGCAACGGCCAAGGCACCGTGGACGACGACTTCCTCACCCAGGGTTGCCGGAACGATGTCGAATCTTCCGCGAAAGGGTGGGAAGACATCGCGATCGACGATCTGGCGGATCGGATCGAACCAATCCCTTTCCCCAATGAGAGATACGCCTCCGCCAAGCACAACGCGGTGGGGTGCGAACAGAGTGATGGCCTGTGTAAGGGCATGGGCCACAGCAGTGCGTGCTCGTTCGAGAATCGACGAGGCGATCGGGTCTCCCTGCGAGGCGGCCAAGGCGACCAGTGCCGCGTCAATGACGGTCGGGTCTCCGTGTGCGTTCGTCAACACAGTCCACTCGATGTGGCCCTGTGAAATCATACGACACGCTTGATGTTTTGCGGCCGAGGCAATCGCCCAACCCGAGGCGATTTGTTCAAGTTCGACCAGGTGTGCGTGTTGCGCGCTGGCGTCAGGGACCCGCAGGTGGCCGATTTCAGCCGCGCCATAGCCGGAACCTCGGTAGATTCGATCATCCAGGATGAGCGCGCCTCCGATCCCGCTGCCCACGTTCATGTACAGGAGTGGCAAATAACCGCGTCCGGCGCCGAAGCGGGCCTCAGCCAGGCCGGCTGCGTCCGAGTCATTTTCCAGGACCACGAGCGGCACACGAAGCTGCTCTTGCAGGAACGACGCGAGTGGGAACTCGTCCCAGCCCGCGATCTGATAGGATTTTTGAATTCGTCCTTCGACGACGTCAACCGGTCCGCCAAACCCTATGCCAACAGCCTCGATCTGGTCTCTGGTGAGATTGGCCTTCTGAAGCAAGACGGGGAATGCAGCCTGGATCTGCGCGCGAATACCCGCGGCGGCCTGAGATGGGTCGACGCGAAGGCGCTCGAGCGCGACCAAGGTTCCCTGCCCTCGGCCGACTCCGAGCTGAAGCTTCGTACCACCGATCTCGATCCCGAGCAGCCAGGATTCGGCCATGCGATCAACCGGCTAGCGCGCCATCAACGACCGCTTCCTTGGCGGAGAAGCGGCGATACAGGTCGTCAATGATCCAGTGGAAGACGACCTGGTGAAGAGATTCAGCGATTCCCATGTCATCGATCGCCGCGTGCAAGTTATGGTGGGCGAGCGTCTTGAGCCGGCCGCCGGAGAATCCCGTGATGCCGAGAGTCGTGAGACCGTTGTCGTTGGCCCACTCGACCGCCTTGAGAATGTTGGGGCTACTGCCCGAACCCGAAATGGCCAGGAGCAGGTCACCCGGGGAGGCCAGGTTTTTCAATTGCTCGACGAAGATCCGGTCGTAGCCTTCGTCATTCGCCCAGGCCATGATTCCAGCGGTGTTGTCGGTCAAGCTCAGGACCTTCAGGCGTTTCTGGCTCTCGAAGTCGCGGAGAGTGCACTTCGCCAGATCTTCGCACAAGTGCGAGGCATTCGCGCCTGAGCCGCCGTTGCCGCAGATGAACACGAACCGGCCATCGTCATAAGCGGCCTCGACCAGCTCGCTCACTTTTTCAATCTGGGCGGGATCGAGTCTTTGGATCTCCCGGCAGACCAGAGCCAGGTAATCAGAAACACCCAGTTTTGCACCAACCATCGGTGACGGATCCTCATGTGGAAGCGGTTCTTGCCAGGGCGAGCGTGAAAGTCATCATAGTCAACATTCCGATAAGATGCCCAGGCTACTTTTTCGCGGATCGCGTCTCCGCGTACGAGCAAAACATCCCGCAAGTTGCCCCGAATCATCCAACTGACAGGTCATGCTCATGGCGAAGGGATCGAGTACAACGACAACGCCTCCGCTCCGGTCCGCACTTTTGGGGGAGTTCCTGGGAACGGCCCTGCTCATCGTGCTCGGCGATGGGGTCGTCGCGGGGGATGTCTTGCTCAGCAAGACATCGGACATGATGATGGTCACGACGGCGTGGGGCCTGGCCGTTGCGCTGGCCGTTTACGTGACCGGTCGACTGAGCGGCGGGCACGTCAACCCGGCCGTGACGCTGGCCCTGGCCTCACGCGGCGCGTTCCCGCGGTCGCGCGTGCTCCCGTACTGGGGTGCTCAACTGGCCGGTGCGTTCGTCGGGGCCACTCTGGTCTACGCCGATTACGCCGAGGCATTTCGGTCGTTTGAACAAAGAGAGCATTTGATCCGCGGTGCGATGGCCGGCGGTAAATTGGTCGGCCCCGCCGCCGGCGGGGCCGGGGTATTCGCGACCTACCCCGCCTTCGACGCGCTGTGGGGAAACCTTCTCAGCGAATTCCTGGGAACTGCAGTCCTGCTTCTGGGCGTGCGGGCTCTGACCGATCGACGCAATGCCGCGCCTGGTGGATACGTCGAGCCGCTGGCTCTGGGAGGGTTGGTCTGGGCGATTGGCCTCTCGCTCGGCGGCCTGACCGGCTACGCCATCAATCCTGCGCGCGACCTCGGCCCGCGGCTCGCCTCGGCCTTTCTGGGTTGGGGCCCGGCGGTCTTCCAGTCGCACGGCGGTTACTTCTGGATCCCGATCGTCGCGCCGCTCGCTGGCGGTCTCGCCGGGATTTTTCTCTACGACTTCGCCATCCACCGCCACCTGCCGCCGCAGGGTGAGCCCAGCCCGCCCGGAGAACTCTCGCCGTAGAGATCGAGGTGGCCTTGGGAGAGAGAATGAGCGAGCATGGGAAGGGATCGTGACTGATCGCGCCGGGACCACCCCCCCTTACCCCCCCTTCCCAAGGGAGGGAAAGAATGCGCATCGTTCGCAAGACCAACTTTCACCAGCCTACACCGTGGCCGCCGAATCGATCGCGACAGAGACTTCGATCTGGCTCCTGGGGCTGGCCGCCAACGGGACTTTGCTCCTGGGCTCGTTCTGGATCGCGCGGCACGGCCTCAGGCAGCCGCGCGGCCTGGCCGCCGCGCTAGGAACAGCCGTGGTCTTCTGGGCGGCCACGACATTAGGTCTCGAAATCCTGGGCAGCTCCGGGGCTATCCGTCCCGAATCGCTGTTGGGCCTCGGTATGGTGGCGATGGTGGCCGGATTGGTCGTGCGGTGGTTCCGGCCAGCGGTCGATCGGGGCCCCGTGTACCCGCCAACGGAGAAGAGAGAACGGGGGCGAGAGAATGGTAGCGACGCTCCAGTCGCGCAGTCCCTTTCCCGCCCTTGCGAAAGGGCGGGTAGAGGGCGTGGTCCGGGCACGATCACTCACAAGGCCGCGAAGGGTCGTTCTTCATCCTTCATCCTTCATCCTTCATCCTTCTCCTACGATGCCCTGGCGGGTTTAGCGCTTGTACTTTCGACGGCTCTGGTTCTGGGAATGCGGTCGCTACTCCTGGCCGTCAAGGTGGTCAGCGACGGGCCGATCTATCATCTCTACTTCGCGGCGCGGTGGTGGAAAGCCGGCCGGCTGCTCCTGGTGGCCGCGCCCTTCGGCGAGAACGCGGCAACGTACTTTCCTGCCAACGGCGATCTCTGGTTCACGTGGCTGATCACGTCGTGGGGCGGTGACCGCCTGGCAAAAGTTGGCCAGGTCCCGTTCCTCGTTCTGGGAGCGCTGGCAGCTTATGGATGCGCACGGCTGCTGGGAGCAAGCCGGCCGGCGAGCCTGGTGGCGACCTGCTGGTTTGCTTCGTCGACACCCTTGTTGCTCTTCTCGTTCGAGCCGAACGTCGACACGATCTTCGTGGCAGGTTACCTGCTGGCCGCCTACTTCTTTCTGCGGGCAATTTGCGACAGCAGCGACAAGTACGCCATGGTCCTGGGTGCTCTGGCGGCTGGTGAGGCGCTGGGATCCAAGGCCGTCGGGGTCGTGTTCATTCCGCCGCTTGTCGTCCTCGCAATCGGCGTCACTCTGGTGCAGAGAGTACCGGCGTGGACCAAGATCGCTCGGACACTGACGGTCATGGTCGTACCGTTTGTGACCGGTGGTTACTGGTATTTCCGCAATGGGGTCTTGACCGGCAATCTGCTTTATCCGCTCGAGGTTCGACTACTGGGCCGGACCATCTGGCCCGGCTGGTATGGTCCCGAAGCGATGCGGTTCAGCGGTTACTATGTGCCCGTCGAAGATTGGAGAGCACTGGTTGACACCTTGGCGGCGGTCCTCGACCCCAGGCTGGTACCGTTCTGGCTTGCTTCACTTGCTGGTGCCTGGGCCGTGAAGAACCGGCAGACCGGCTCGTCCAGGCTTGGGACGGCGGTCTTCTCGCTGCTGGCGATCCTGAACATCGCGCTTTACTGGCTTTGCATTCCGTACCGGACACAGCAGCGGTTCATGCTTCAGGCCCTGGGCTTGGCCGTGGTCCCGCTGGCGCTCTTGTTCGATCGCTGGCGCTGGCTGCGCTACCTGGGCGTGATCTTGCTCGGACTTCATCTCCTCACACCCGAGAACTGGCCGTTCCCGGCCCGCGACGACGCCATTCCCTGGGATCTTTCGCAAGCGGTGCCGAATGCGATCCCCGGTCTGATTCCCCTTTTCCCGAGGTATGACAAAGCAGTCCATGGAGTCGGACCGAGCGGATCGGCCGTAAGCCTGGGATTACTTTGCGGCATCGTTTTGCTGGCGATGCTCACGGTATGGGCGTGGAGCCGCATTTCAGACGGCGCCAGGCGTCACTGGAACCGCGCCCTGGTCGCCGCCCTCTTGTCCGTCGCGTTTCTCTGGTTGGGCTACGAGGACGTGTGGAACGATGGGAAGAACGCGCGAATCACGGTCTACCCTCCGTTCGCGAATTTCTTCATCGGCTGGCAGAACCTCGAGCGCTATGCGGGACCGGCCGGATCGCGAGTGGCCTACGCGGGAACCAACATTCCGTATTATCTGCTGGGCAAGGCCCTGCGGAACGAGGTTCGTTACATCAACATCGATCGCCATCGAGACTGGCTGCTGCACGACTACCATCGCGAAGCCCAGGCGCGCGGCGAGGGGAACTGGCCAAACCCCCGGCCGGGTTGGGATCGAGCTCGGCCCGATTATGAAGCCTGGATCGAGAACCTGGAGGCTGAGGGAATCCAGTTCTTGGTGGTGACGCGTGTCAACCCGGCCGAAGGCGAACACAATGTGGCCGATTCGTCGGGATTCTCGATCGAGCGACGCTGGGCGGACCTTCATCCCGAGCGGTTCGAGCCGGTGTATGGTCGAACGCAAGATGATCCGTGGTTTCGACTCTACCGATTTCGGGCGTCGAAAATGCGAACTGGTTCAAAGGTGGAAAGACGCGACTCCCGATGACCGGACGGAAAAGTCGAGGACAAACTTGACAACGGCCGGCGGCGGAAAGCCACCACGGGCAAGAACAAGTCAGGGACCAACGGTCGGCAGAAGCCGGAATGCTCGACCTGCAAGCACGAAGAGTCTTTCCCGCAGGGGACACCGCGAACGCAGATAAATACGAGTCAGAGCGCTGTGGTCAGAACAAAGTCGCCTTTCGCTACGCGAAAGTGTGCATTCGCTCTACAAAAAACAGGCATAAGCTCGGTAAATCATCCCACCCGAGCGACGAATCATGAATATAAAAGCTAAGATATTAGAATAGATTCGCATATCGCTTATTGAGAGACCGTTGAAGCCAGCCATCGCGAGCAAGCCAGGCTCGAGGCACAGCGCTGGGGCAGCAACGCACTGGCTCAGTGCGATCCAGCGATTTTTGAGACGATGAGTGCTCCAAGATCGGAAAACCGCTGGACACCACCACACGCTGTCTGCTCCGGATTGAGACCATCGGCGCGGTCACGCCTGCCGTCCGGGTTAATCCGATCACGGACCTGAAGAAAGTGGCCGAAAAAGTTGCCGGCGGCGGGCTCGTGTGTCAGAATTCAGTAGACGGCACATTGTCGGCGCTGACTGCTCACTTCGCTGCCGCGAATGCATCCGACACCACCCCCCTGACCCCCTGAGCTTTGCTCATGGGATGAGGATGATTGTCAACGATACTCCCCGACACACGAATGCCGTTGATGCCCTGGCTCTGTGCGATTCCGTCGCTGTCCAGGGCGCAGCTCGGCCAGATTCGACTTCGGAGATATGTCACGAACAACGAGGTTGGCGCATGGCACTTCGCTTTGACCATACGACATCTGATCCCCAGGCGGAACAGATTATCGCGGTTCCCGGAATCCGACTTATCCTGATGGGAGGGCGACAGCGATTTTGACGGCGATTCCGGCTGGGGGAACTGTGGTCGGCCCAGTGGCAGGCGCACCAGACCTGTCACAACCGGGAAACGGGCCGGAAATCGTTCCCAAAGAACACCGAAATTCCGACGAGCGAAGCCTAGGTTCCATGAGACCCTACGCATCCGGGAAGCACAGAATAATGAAGGAAAATCGTGAATTACAAAACAAAGCCACGGACCAACCAAGTTGGCCCGAAGTGCAATCGCCAATTGAGATTCGGAATCCGAAAACGGGTTCCTTAGGCGACCGGAATGAAGTCAGAACGCGGGGAGTTCCCGCATGGTTCAATTTCCGCATCTTCGTAACGTCGGTAGGACGCAACCGACAACTGGCGTCGTCTGCGAACTGAGAGCTGACACCTGACGGCGCGCCTCGGCCCGGATCCGGATACTGAGGACCAACCACCGAGTTTCTCGCACGGATTACATCGCGAGATCGCACTCATATAAGAAAGGGGCAGACGACGATCAGCCTGATCGCGAACACTCTATCGGGGGCTTTCGATGCGCTTGACATTGAGAACGCTGCTGGCGTGGCTCGACGACACACTTCAGCCGACCCAGGTGCGGGAGATCGGAATCCAGGTATCTGGAAGTCCTTTCGCTCAGGAGCTTAGCGATCGGATTCACCGGGTCACGCGGCAGCGCCGGCTTTCGGTGCCGAGCAGTTCGGGGCCGGAGGGGACCGACCCGAACATTGTGGCGTGCTATCTCGACAATGAGCTGGATCCCGATGCGGTGGCGGATTATGAAAAAAAGTGCCTCACGTCGGACGTAAACCTCGCGGAAGTGGCGAGCGTTCACCAGATTCTGAGTTTACTGGGACAGAAGGTCAAAGTACCAGCCGAGGCCCGGGCGAGGATGTATCAGTTGGTCAAGGGGCGTGAAGCGCATCGCCCGAAGAAACCGGTTGTGAGGCGAGCCGACGCACCGGAGCCGGTGACCACGCCGATTGAACAATGGGTTGTACCGGAGGCACCGAGGCGCCCTGGATCGAACGGTTCGGGCCGGCTCTTGCATGTCTGGCGCTGATCGGACTGATGAGCGCCACGGCGTGGTGGAGCTTGACGGCGCAGACCCCGGAAGCTTACCGCATCCCCCGTGCCGTGGAGACCACCGCCAAGGAGAAGCCGGTCGCCGGGGTTGAACCGGAAGAAAATGCCGTGCCTCCTGCTGTCGTGCCGATTGATCCCGTTGTCGTCGCGGGTGCGGCGGCCGGCTCAGAGGCTGCGGTCGGGCAACCGCAACCGGGCCCTTCCGATTCGGCAAAGACGTCGGCTAAGCCGGAAGAGACCGACTCATCGAACATGGCCAAGGGCTCCGAATCGGAGTCCAAATCCAAGGAAGCTTTGGCTCTGCCCACTCTTCCCGCCGGATCGGCGGGGTTGGCCGACGCGCCCGATGGCATCTTGCTGCGATACAACGCCGATCAGCGTGAATGGGAACGCCTGAAGACCAAGGCTCCGGTCGCATCGTCCAATCGCCTGCTGTGCCTCGCGCCGTTCCGGGCGACGATCACGATGGGAAACACGGAGATCGCGATGGTCGGTGAGACCGAGGTTCGCATCCCAGCGCAGTCCGCCGACAAGGCTCACGGGCTGGAGTTGATCCAGGGCCGGCTTTTGGTAAAGCAACACCCGAACGGGCCGCTCAAGCTCGCTCTGGGCGACCGCACCGTGACCGTGGACATGGAGGCGAACGACGATGTCGCCATCGAGAGGATTCCTCGCTGGGAGTTTGGCCGGATCATGAACGCCGCCCCGAGATTGGTCATCTATTGTCTCAAGGGTGAGATCACGGTCTCCCTTGACAAGAAGAAGGAAACCGTGGCGGCGCTTGACTCGCTGGCGGTTGATGCCGCCGGCGGAACCAAGCGGACGACGGAAGAGGCGCTGCCAGGGTGGGCCAGCGAAACCGCGCAGTCGCCGCACGAGCTCCAGATACGAGAACAGTTTGCGCACGCGTTTCACGCCGGGCGACCCGTCCTTGCCGAGATCGTTGCGGCTTGTGAAGACCAGAGCCCGCAAATCAAGCTGTTGTCGATCCAGGCCCTCAAATCACTGGGCGACATGTCGCTCCTGATGCCAATGCTGTCTCGCAAGGACGATCCGGTCGTACGACGAGCCACTCTGGCGGCAATTCGCGCATACATGGGCCTGAGTCCCGAAGCCGCGGGCCGGGTGCGCGATCAGCTTGTCGAAGAATTCGGTGAAGATACCGCGGCGATTGTGGGCAAGATGCTGATGGGGTTTTCTGCTCAAGAGGCGTCGAATCCCCAGGTGTTTGAACAACTGGTCGGATTGCTTGCACCCGAGCAAGAATCACTCGGCGTGCGCGAGCTGGCTCTGGATAATCTCCGGCACCTCACGGGGCGAGACGATCTCGGATACGACGCCGATCATGCCGAGGGCAAAGGGCTCTCCGCCTGGAAAGACCTTCAGCGTCAAGGCAAACTTCGGCTGGCGGCACCGCGCCCCAAGTCAGAGTGAGCCAATGCCGTCTCGTCGGCTGCCGATTCTCCATGTCGCGATCAGGCTCCGAACGAATCACACCGGGAGCGGGGTGTGTAGATTGCCCCGCGGCGAGGGCCGCGGGCTTGCACCGATCGGTCCTCTGGTCTGCCGGACTGTTCGGGCGTAGAGGTCCGGGGGCGGATGTGTTATAGTTTACCTGGACGGAATCATCGCGCCCTTGCGCAGTTTCTTCCTGTCCGTTCGTACGCAGCGACAATCCGCGACTCCTTTTCCGCCTAGGGGAGAGCGGCCAGATCACGCAACTCCAGAGGGTGCTGCGCCTTGGGTCGATTCACGAACGCGATCATCGGCATGGGCTGTCTGCTGACGGCCCAGGCGAACGCGCCGCGTGCGCCTGCGGATTCTCCAGGCGCCGCCGCTCCGGCTCCCGCGCCAGACCCGTCCCCAGGATATACCCTCCGCTGGGTGGTTCGTCATTCTCGAGAGTCCGAAGGATCTTGACGAATTCTGGCAACGGCTCGAGCGTCCGGACCTCACGGTGTTGAAGGGCGATCGCATGGGGACCACGGGCGTCCGTGCTATCGACGGCGTCGAGCGCGGGCAGTCGTCTGACTACGTGGTTGAATCCATCCGAGTTAGCGGACGCGTTGCGGGTGATCATGCGAATCTCAAGGTCTCCCTGGGGATCACGCTCAAGGAAGCAGAACCAATCTGGGTTCCGGTTCGACTGGATGGTCCCTGGTTGGTTGGCGCCAGGGAAGGTGCTCGTGAGCTTGGCTTGAGGACGGTTGCGGGGAGGCAGTGGCAAGTCAGGCTGGCCGGTTCTGGAGCGCATCGCGTCGAAATCGAGCTGAGGCTTGCGGTCAGGGCGAACCCCGCGCGCGAGGCACTTTCGCTGGCCATCCCGGAAGCCGCCTCGACTGTGGTGGAGCTCGAGTTTTCACGGCGGGTGTCTGACGTCATGATCGGCACCGACGAGGAATTCGGTCAGCAGGAACAGGGCGAGGGCAAAGGGAGCCGCCTGACGGCCCATCTATCCCCGCGGTCCAAACTGGATGTGAGCTGGGCGTGCGCGGATTCGGGGGCGAAGAAGCCGCTCCTCACGGCACAGGGTGAAATCGCAATCGACATCGACCTCGAGCAGGTGCGGACGCGGTCGTCGTGGGCGATCCAGTGCGTTCGAGGCACGAGCCACAGCCTGGACGTCAGGATCGAGGAGGGCGAAGAAATCACCGAGCTCGCGCTCGACGACCAGGCGGTCGAAGACGGAATCGAACGCGTGCCTGGTTCAGGCAAATTGACGATTCGGCTGGGCGATTCTCTGCGCCGGCGAGGAGAAACGACTCGTGATCAAGACCCGCCGTTCGTTTTCGAGCCAGGGGTGCGCGCCGGATCTCATTCGCCGGATTCGGGCTCTGCGATGCACGCGAACAATCGGGGTATATCGGCATCACGCAGAGCGCGAACCTGTGGGTGAGCGCAACGACCTCGCAAGGCCTCAGGCGGATCGACTCCAGCCATTTGCCGCCCTACTTGCGGGCGCGTCCTTCGACGAGCCTGGCGTTCGAGTTTCTGGACCAGCCGTTCGTACTCGACTTGGCCATCGAGCCTTCACCTCCGCTGGTTCGCGGTGAAGCGAAGACGTTCTTCCAGATCGACCGTGATCAGGCCCGGAGCGAGACGACGGTTGATCTGCACTGGGTGGGCGGCCGGGTCTTCGAGGTTGAGCTGGGTGTTGCACCCGGACTTGAAATGGTTTCGGCTGGCCCTGCCGACGTGATCGAGAGCTTCCATTTGACGAACGAGATTCCGGGCCAGGGTCAGGGCGAGGCCCGCCGCCTCCGGTTGCGGTTGACGCCCGTGGCTCGCGAGAGCAACGGGGTGACTTTCAAGCTCGCGGGGTTGCAGCGGATTCCACCCGAGGGTTCGATGAAGCTCGGCCTGTTCACGCTCGGCAAGACGCCGGTGACGGCCTCCTACACGGTGGCCACTGAGCGGGGCCGGTTGGTGGAGCTGGAGGACGAATCAGGACGACTGAGACGCTCAGGCGGTCCCGACGATCAACACCGAGGGTGGCCGGCGGACTGGCCCTGGCCGCTTGCACAAAAGTCGACGGGCTCGACGGCGCTCACGCTGACCGGCGACGGAGATACCGCGTATCTCCCGATCCGCGTTACGCGCCAGGCTCGACGGCTGTCGCGCGATACGGTTCTCTCCGCCCAGGTGACGGCACGATCGGTCGACTTGCTCCAACGGACCAACCTCACCGTGCATCAGGGCGAGCTGCGTTCGTTGGAGATCTGCGTTCCGGCGGCCATCACCGACCGCTGGGAGCTGCTCGACCGGGACGAGATCGGGCGCGAGGAGATCGGCCGCGAGCCGGACGGTACGCGGCGTTATCGGCTGTTGTTCGATCGGCCGGTTATCGACAAAGCCACTTTGCGGTTTCGGTATCGCCTGGCCGTGGCGCCAGCGCCGGATGTCCCAGGTGCGACGGAGATCGTGATTCCCTTGATTTCCTTCAAGGAGGGAGACGGCGGACCGGCAAAGGTGGAATTATCGCTGGCGCCGCAGGTCGTTCTCGAGGGGACAAGCCCAGGCTGGGTGCCCTCGTCGGGCGACTATCGAGCCGATTCCTCCGATGAGGGAGCGACCGCGCACTTCACCGAGGCAGAACCGCGCCGGCCGGACCATTGTCTTTTCACGTTCAAGGTTCGCACACTGAAGCCCGTTGCTCTTCCCTCCGTGGTGGTTCCGCGGCTTTTGATCAAGACGGTTCGAGCCGCCGACGAGACGATGACGAGCACTGCCCGGTACTGGGTCGAGTCTCATGGGCCGGACTTTCCGTTTGCTCTTCCGGAAGGGACCGCGTGGGTTGGGGCTCGGGTCGACGGGCGGGTCGCAGATCGCGTCGAGTACGACCCGGCACGATCCGAGTATCGCATGCGGTTTCCCGGCGACGTCGGGTCGAGGCCGGCCCTGGTCGAGCTGGAGTATCAGGACACTGTCCCCAATGCTCGATCGACCTGGCGAGCTCCGCGGCTCCTCGACGGAGGAGTTGTGCTGCAAGCCCTCTGGGAAGTTCACCTTCCCTGGAGCCTGGCGCTGGTCGGAATCCCACACGGCTGGGCCGATGAGAATACGTGGTACTGGACAGGCTACGTGTGGAAGCGCCGATCCTGGAAGAACGGGGCCAGTTTGAATGAATGGATTCTCGGCCCCGGGGTATCGCCCTCGGCGATCAGCGATTTCGATGGAGCCAGCTCCGACGATTCGGATCACTACCTCTTCAGCCGGAGCGGCCCACCCGCCAGCTTGGGCGTCTGGATCGTGCCGCGGTCGTGGCTCGTGGGAATCTGCTCCGGGACCACGCTGGTGATCGGCTTTCTCGCCATTTTCGCCAAGCTTCGTTTTCGCACCATCTGGGTCGGGATCGCCGGGCTGGGCCTGCTGGCAGCAGTCCTCTTGCAGCCGAACGTGACGTTCCTCGCGATTCAGTCGGCCTTGATCGGCGGTGCACTGACCTTGGTGGGGCTGATTATCGAGCAAGTCGTCGAAAGATCGAAGTCGTTGCGAAGAGTACCCTTGGGAGGGGCTGTCAGTGCGACCCGAATCGGAAGCGATTCGTCTCTGACCCGGCCGGTAGAGGTCGGCTCCGACGATTCGACGGCCATTCGGGTGCGGGTCCCGTCCACGCTGGATCATGTTGTGACCCCGCTGGCCATTCAACCCGTCGAAGAAGGGGCGCGGAGCTCAACCGTGGAACGCGCGTGATTATGTCCCCGGGCAGAGGCACATCGACTGCGCTCAATCGCCTGGCCCCAATTTGGCTCTTGCTCCCCTTGTTGACCGGAGCGTCAGACCCCGAGATCATTCGGGCGCGGGTTCCGGCGAACGACGTTTCACGATGGTTTCCCGCGGGCACCGAGCTGCGGGTGATGCCCGCGAAGCAGTTCGACGCGCTGGTCGAAGACGCGATCGACGGATCATCGCGCGCACGGTCGGCGCATCCTCCGCGGTTGATCCGCGCGCGCCACCAGGCACGGTGGGGCTCTGGTGTCCTGGCGGGACACTCCGAGCTGGTCGTCGAGGCGGCATCATCGGGACCTGCTGATTTTGCATTGGAACCGTGGACGCCGGCGATCATCCCCACCGCCGGCAGCGCCAAAGCCATCGGTGCTCGGGATTCGGGAAAGCCCAGCCTGTGGATCGATTCGGCGCCTTACCAGACCGTCGAGCTGGATTGGGAATTGCGGCCGCAATCGTATTCGAGGGGACGGAGCCTGGCGCTGGATCTTCCGGGTGACGAGACCACGGTGCTGGCGGTCGACATCCCGAAAGACTGGGTCATCTCGTGCCGGCGCGGCCGGCGTCAGGGCTCGCAGCCGGCCACGGAGCCGGACCGGCAGCTCTGGGAAATCAAGGCCGAGTCCGGCCGGATCGAGGTTCGTCTCCATGATCCGGGACCGGGGCAGTCGCTGGTTGCCTCGAACTCATGGGTATCCGGGTCGACGCAGATCGACCTGAGGAAGACCACGAATCGGGGTGGCGGATTGGTCAACTGGACGGCGGACTGGACTGTTGACCTCGATCCTCGCAACGCCAAGCCGCTCGTCTTTGCGGTCGACCCCGGACTGGAGTTCATCGATGTGCAGGGCACTGCGGTCCGAGGTTTTTCTCTGGAAGGATCCGGGCCCAGCGCACAATTGATCGTCACACTGGGCGACGAACTGAAGTCATCGACCGCGCTGCGATTTCTCGCTCACGCCAGAGTTCCTTCGGAGGGGGATTGGACAATCCCCTCGATCCGGCTGCTCGATGCCACCTGGACGGGCGGAACCACGGCGGTGATCCTCGATGACTTCCACGTCCTTCAGGATTACAAGGAAACGAATGGAAGACGGATCTTTCCCGCGGAAGGGGACGGAGCACCGATCGATCGCCTGGTCTTCGAATCGAATTCAGCCCGGTCGGTCGGTCAGCTCGTCTTTCGCAAACCTCGGGCCGAATCATCATGCGTGGTGCGAGGGCAGCTCTTTCTGGCCGGCGCGGCGTGTCGCCTCGAGTGTCAGCTAGATTGGGAGTTCCAGCGGGGATCGCGTTCAGCGCTCGAGAATCGATCTGAATCGCGGATGGGTTCCCGATCGCGTAGAGATCAAGGGTGGGACCGAGCGGGTGAGCTGGCATCCGTCAGTCCTGCCTTCGGGAGGCATGCGCGTCCACGTTTCCGCGGAGCCGACGGCCCTTCTCCGCAACGAGCTACGGCTATCGCTGAGCGCAAGCTCGCCCGTGGCGGACTTTCGCGGTCCGCTGCAATTACCTCGGGTCCGACCTGTTGACACGAGAATCGCCGATGAAGCGTGGTTGGCGTGGGTCGATCAGGGAACAATCATCCAGCCGCGGCAGGCGCGAGGTCTCGTCTGGATCGACCCCGGCGGGCTCGCCGGTTTCACGTCCGCACCTGGGCCCGGGTCGAACTTGCGGGAGGCACTTGCCTGGCGGTGGATCGCCGAACTCGGCACGGCTCAATTAGACCGTGAGCGGATCGAGCAGGAGCCGGGAGCAACCATCCGCGCGACGGCGCGGGTCGATCCGGCGGGCCGACGTCTGATGGTGGATGGAAGCTTGGTCGTGGATGCCGGCGCCCTCTCGCTCGATTCGATTCCGATCTGGATCGGTCAGCCGGCATCGGCTATAGCAGGTTGGCGGTTCAACGACGAATCGGGCGGTGAGCGTCTAGCGGTGGTGCCGATCGCCCCGGCGGCTCGATCGAAATGGCGGTTTCCCGCAGACGGCTCCGCCTGGAGCCTCCGCCTGAAAGCCGCCCCTCAGACCAGGAAAGTGGTTGGCTTCCATGGCGAGCTCGCCTGGAATTCGGGTGGGTCGATCCCGCTCCTTGCGGTGTCTCCCCGGTATTTGTTCCGGGGCATGATCTCGGTGGAGGCACCCAGGGCTGTGCGCTATCGGGTCAAGACCGCGGGTTTGCGCCGCCTCGACGCGTCCGGCCTGGATCAGCCTCAGATCGAGGCCGACCAGGATATCATGGAAGCCGGCCGGGAAGAGCGGAATGTAAGTAATCGCATTTATAAATATTCATTCGCATACGATAAACCGGGTGGCCGCCTGGAGCTTGCGAGCGAGCCGATGGCTCCTTTGCAATTGCCGGGAATCATCCGCGAGGCCGTGTTGACAACGACGGTCGATCCGAACGGGCCTCTGCTTCATCGTCTGCGGCTGCTTGTTCATCCGGCGGAAGCGTCGTCGCTCGAGCTCGTCGTGCCTGCACCGCTGACACTCCTGCGAATTCGCCGAGATGGAGTCGAGGTTGCGGCGATCCGATCCGGGTCGAATCTGTCCATCCCCTTACCCGGGTCAAGTCAGGGGCCCAGGTCCAGCACGATCCTGATCGACTACCTGGTGGAGAATACGACGGCAGGGGACGGAAGTCGAATACGGCCGGACATCCCGGAGGTGGCGTTGCCCTGTCTGTCTTTTGTGTGGGAGGTGACAGCGCCCGCGGGATGGAAGGCTGTCGACCCCGGTCCGGGATGGATCGTGAGCGATCGAGAAGGCAGCTCTTTCTGGCCTGCAGGGGCACTGGGGCTATGGAAGCCGGAGTGGGACATTTTCCGCGGCAGAAGCCGCTCGAAGGATGAAGAATTGCTCGGCGTTCTCGACGAGCGGCTCGCAGATTCGGTCTCCACCGAGCTGACCCTTGCTGAGGTGCTCACACGATGGGACCTGGGCCCTCGATCGGTCGTGATTGACAGAGTCGCGCTCAACGCATCCGCTATCGGGCCGAGATCGCTGTGCATTCCCGGCAGGGCAAAAGCCCAGGGACGTCATATCTCGCTGACCACGCTCGAGGAACATGGATTGGCGCTTGTTCCATTCGAGGATGCCGTGGTGATCACGACCACCGGGGATCTTCCGGAATTCGACAGGCGCGATCGCTGGAATGGGGCGATCACCGAGTCTCTCGCCTGGGGGTCCGACCGGGCTGATCGGTTCCAGACAGTGGTGCGCTGGCGGGAGGAGCCCTCTCCCAAGACCAGCTCCACGGCTGCCGAGGAAACCGGCGAACGAGTCAAGCGCCTGGAAGGATGGTCGACAGGGAGATTCGCCGGTGCGAGCTGGCCTCGCGAGAATTCGTTTATCTATCTGATCGATGTGAAGGCGCGAATCGTGACGGGATGGATCATCGCGGGCACCTGGCTCATGGGGTGGCTCTGGTGGCGGCGTCGCGTTGAGCACGGCCGGTTTGTAGTGCTAGCGGTGGTAACGGCGGGAAGTCTGCTGTTCGATTGGCTGCTCCCGACGCGGCACGCGAGTTTCACGGCGGCCCTGTTTATCGGCTCGCTCGGTATCTTGATGATCGAGCTCGGCGCCGCGGCGGCTCGACCTCACCGCGAAGGGCACCGACCAATCCGGACCGAGAGTTCGCTGGCTCGCCGTGTGGCCGGTACCGCGATGATCGCCGGGCTTGTCTGTGTGCTGATGGGTTCGTTGGCCCTCGGCCAACCGGCAGGCTGGCGAAGCTCAGCGATTCTGGCCCTCTATCCGTACGAGGGATCATTCGATCCCGGCCGCCCGCCGCAGGATGTCATTGTGCGCCTCAGCGATTTCGATCGATTGTCGCGGCTGGCGGAGGCAAAAGCTCCAGCCACCTGGACATCTGTACGAGCAGTCTCTGCGCTCCATCGGGTGCGGACAAAGTCAGCCCAGAACGTCGTCGTGGAGAGCGAGCTCGAGCTGATCGCCGCGGGTCGAGCACCGTTTCAGCTGGCGGATTCCCGTATCGCAGGCTCGAGACATTCAAGCGAGTCTGGACGGGAATCCAGTTCCTATCCTGATCGAGCCAGGCGGAGAGGCCGGCACGGTGGTGATTGCCCAACCGGGGAAGTTTCTCCTGCGGGTCCGCCGGTCGGCGACGACCAGATTCGAGTCTGGCTTTGAAGCACTGCGCCTGCTCATCAACGCGATGCCATCCGCGCGGGTGATCGTGGAACCGGGGGCCGACGGCACAAGCCCCGGCGAGGTGACGGCATCCGGCGCGATTCGGCTGGGGACCGATCAATCGTTGGCTGGCCGGCTCGGCCCCGTTGACAAGCTTGAAATTCGCTGGCCGGCGCCCGGTCCGCTCGTGGCCCAGAGAACCGTGGGGATTGTCGAGGGCTTGATCTTGTGGGACATCAAGTCCGCCGGCGATCGAGTCCTGGCCAGGCTCACCTACCACCAGCCGCATGACCTGACGGTGGTCAGGCTCTCGCATCAGCATGGCTTGATTCTTCGTTCAGCGCGGGTTCGGGGTTCGGCCGAGCCCGTCTGGGTAGAAAATGCCGCGAAGGAAGAATGGATCCTGCACGTCGAGCCTCCGCTTGAAGCGGCTTCGACGATCGAGCTCGATTGCTGGATGCCGCTCGATCAAGGACGGGCAGACGGCGGGAAGGCGCAGTGGACTCGAGCGCCGGCGGAAGCCGGCCGCCGGCTTCCCGAGCTCCAGCCCTTGGGCGCGGAGCGGTATTCCGGGTTGCTGGGAGTGCGCAGACCCGGGGATTGGACCGGACGATTCGATCCGCCGATGGGCGTCGATCCGATCAGCGACGAGTCGTTCGTGAAATCGTGGGGAAGTCTTCCGGACGATCCGTTGACCTTGTGCGGGACGAGCCGGTTCGTTCGCGATTGCCATGCTTCGATCCCCACGGGGCCTGCACCCACAAGAGTCGTCGTCAAGCCCACCGTCGGGCTGCAGCTCGAATCCGGGCGGATTGCCATGATGGTCGACGCCGAGCTTTCCGAGAACTCCGGGCATCTTCGCCGGCTGGAGGCCAAGTTGCCCGATGATCTGTATATCAACGAGGTCACTGCCCCTGGATTGGCTGACTGGACGGTCACGCCCGATCACCGGCTGCACTTGACGTTCGATCGGCCGGTCGCATCACCCCGGCGACGGCTGCATCTCTCAGCCTGGATCCCCTTGCGCGAGGATCCGCTAAAAATCGGCGTGCGACACCACCGCACCCGGCTGCCCTGGATCGAGTGGGAAGGTTCAGATGTCCAGGCCGGTTTCCTGGCGATCTCGTCGACCACGAAGCTGGAAATCGAAGGGTCGCCGGGCGTGACCTTGATGAGCTCGGATCCCTCGGGCGCTTCGGGGACGCCCCCGCCGCGCTATCGTCGGACTTACCGAGTTGACGATGCCCAACGGCTGGGCGAGATCGTTTGGGAATCGCTTCCCGCCCGGGTGCGAGTTTCTATCGAAAGTCAGATGACGATTCATCCCGACTCAGCGGAATGGGTGGCCGTGCTTCGATACGACGTTGTCGGAGGCTCGCTTGATGCGATCCACTTGCGGGTGCCCGCAGCCTGGGCAGCGACCGCCGAGCTTCGTCTCGCGGGAAGTGAATTCCAGTTGACGACCGAGACGCGCAAGGACTCCGCGTTCTGGACGATCACTCCCGAGCGCCCGATCTGGGGTTCTCAGCGGTTTGTACTCAGATCTAGCCGTCCCCTGGGTTCTGATCGAGAAATCGTTTACCCGGAAGTCTCACCGCAGGGGCGAGGAGCCGCCGATGCCGTGCTGCGGGTCGTCAACGCAACCGGGCGTCCGCTGGCGATCGAAAGCTCTGCGGGGCTGGAACGGATCGGCGATTCTGGCAGGTTTCGGGCCAGAGAGTTCGCAATCGACGTCGGTAGTTCGATCGGTACTTTCCGCGTCAGCCGGGAATCCTGGATTCTGAGGGCTCAACTTCCCCGAGTTGGCTCGGAAGCCGGTGCTTCGCAGGGCGGCGGAGCACGTCTGGCGTTCGCCGAGGTCTCGATCGTGGCGCTTTCAGATCGATCGAACATCGGCCGGGCCGTCTATGAGACGGTCGCCGGTACCGGCTCTGATCTTTCGATTGCTCTTCCACCCGGCAGTTCCTTTGTCTGGGCGACCGTTGACTCCAACTGCGTGACACCGTTTGAATTGTCCTCCGGAACCTGGTCAATTCCGCTCGATGACAGTCGCCAGTCTCGGGTCTGCTTGATCTGGCGTACGGATTCGGCCCCATCGCCGTCCAGTGCAGTCAGTCCGTTCGATCTTCCAAGGGCGGGGTCAGCGCCTGTGACAACTCTGGTCGCGATCAACACACCGACACCGGTGGCAATCCAGGGTGACCTGGGGGGTCTGGAAGCCATATCAGCAGCTCGCTTCGAGATGGCTCGAGCCGACTGGCTCAGCCGCTCCATCGATGATTTCGTGGCGAAGATCGATCGCAGCTCCGGTCGTGAACACGCGAAGCTGATCTCCCTGTTGATCAGCCATGAGCTGGCCTTGAGAACTGCGGAGAGAAGAAACGCGCATGGCGATCCGGCCAGAGACAAGGGCACCCTCGATCGAGCCGAACGCAATTCCGAGATGATCCGGAGGGCGCGGGCCGCGCCTATCGAGCTGCTCCGCAAGGCAAAGCTTGACGACGATCTGGCTGCGGTACAGCGGTACCTGGGTGAACGAGCAGCCGACCCCGCTCGCCCATCGCCCGGGGTCGCTGAACCGAACACGGTGGACCGCATCCGCGCCTTTGGAGGTCCCACGGTACTGCTCGGCACAGTTCCCGGAATCGACGATCCACAAGAATCGTTGACGATGACGTTGGCGCACACAACGTGGGACCGGGCGGGTCATTCTCCCGACGGTCGAGCGCTCATCGCGATCATCCTGCTTATTGCAGTCGCGTTCTTTGGGATCAGCCGATTCCGCGGCTTCTGGATCAACCTCGTGGGCCTGATTACGGCGCTTGTGCTCGTAGGCTTCACGGCCGGACCGATCGCACTCGCAGCCGGACTCGGCCTGGCCGCGGCAGGGTGGAAGAAGGCGCGAGGTTGACTTGAATCATCTCAGCCGAATAGCTCTTTGATGGGTTGGCCGCCGTCGACGATCTTGATCGGCCGTCCGCGTGGGGTCGTGTACTGGGTCGCGAGATTGATGCCCATGGTTTTGGTCATGGTGGCGATCAGGTCCTGGACGCTGACGGGATGGTCGACGACGTCTACGCCGTCCTTGTCGGTAGCGCCGATGACCTGGCCGTTTCTCATACCGCCGCCTCCGACGACGACCGACCAGCTTCGCGGCCAGTGATCGCGGCCCGCATTTTGATTGATGCGCGGCGTGCGGCCGAACTCACCCATCCAGACGATGGTTGTGGTGTCCAGCAGGCGGCGGCGTTCGAGGTCGGCGATGAGGGCTGACATGCCCTTGTCGAGCTCAGGCAGCAGCCTCTTGGAGAGCGCATCGAAATTGTTGGCATGGGTGTCCCAGCCATCAAGCGAGACCTCGACGTAGGTCACGCCTTGTTCGACAAGTCGCCGGGCCATCAGGCAGCCTGAGCCGAAGGATCCCTTTCCGTATGCTTCCCTGACGGCAGGAGACTCTTGTTCGAGATTGAAGGCGTCCTGGTAGTGGGAGTTCATCATCCGAAGCGTCTTCGAATAGACTGCCTTGTGATCGGCGGCCGCCTGGGCGTGGCGCTGCGCCACGAACTGGTTTTCAACCTGGCCCAGCATGTGGAGCCGGCGCTCCATGCGCCAGGCTTCGACGTCTTTCGGGGCGCGCAGATTGGCGATCGGAGCGTTCGGGTTCTGGACGACGAAGGGAGCGTAAGACATGCCCAGGAAGCCAGAGCCGGCACCGGGCGAGTTGATGGCGATGCAATGCGGGAGGTCGAAATGCTCAAGTCGCTCGCCGAGCTCCATCGCGCAGTAAGAGCCGAAGCCAGGGTGGACGACTGTGGGGTTGGGAGTATACCCGGTGTGCATCACGTAGTTGCCGCGATCGTGGTTGCCTTCCTTCGAATCGAGCGACCGAATGATGTTCAAGTGATGCATTTGCCTGGCCACCTTGGGCAAATGTTCAGATATCTTTACACCCGGGGCCGAAGTCTCGATCGGCCGGAACGGCCCGCCGTTCTTCTCGCTGTCTGGCTTCAGGTCCCAGATGTCCAGATGGCTCGGGCCTCCCCCCATCCAGAGCACGATGCAACTTCGGTTCGTCTTGCGAAGCTGCTGGGCCGAGGCTTCCAGAGACGAAAAGAACTGGATCGCGGGAACGCCGAGCGCCGTGGAGGCGAGGTGCCCCAGCCAGTGCCGCCGAGTCATCTGACCAAAAAGTGCTTGGGACATGACGATGCTCCTCGAGCCAGGGCGGGGTTGAATGGCCAAGCCGCCGCGCTACTGGGCGAGGCGGCGTGCCGCGATCGTGCCCATTTTTTAGTGAATCAGGACAAATTCGTTCGAGTTCAAGAGAGCCCAGAACAGGTCTTGCAGGACCTGGAGGCTGTCGGGGTACGAGGCAAAATACTGCCGCGCCTGGGTCATCTCCTTGGCAGACGGATGGCGACTGAGGGCGGCCAGGTAGATGGCTGAGATCATGTAACTATCGGGCGATCTGGAATGCCGGCCAGCCTGTTCGATGACGTCACACAAGAAGCTGCCGGGCTTGCCGGAGAGGGCTTCTTTCATCAGATCGCCGTTCATCATCATGAGGGCTTGTGGAATCGTTCCCTGGAAGTTGGTGGACTCATCGGTTTCATCGTTGGCGAAGGTAAAGAGGAACTGTCTCAACCAGGCATCGCGCTTGCGATGGTTTTCATCACCCGAGCCGGCCCGGTGCGCGTTCGTCGCCGTGAGGAGCGAGTCAAAAAGTTGCTCGGGAGTCATCGGCTTGAGCTGCATCTGGCTGAAGAGCCCCTCGTCCTTGGCACCAGCCTTGGCCGGAATACTGCTGAGCTGATAGGCCCGGCTTGCCATGATCCATCGGCATAGCTCCTTCACGTTGTAGCCGCGATCCTTGAATTCCTTGGCGAGATGGTCGAGGAGCTCGGGATGACTGGGAGGGTTGTGCGAGCCGAAATCATCGACGGGGTTCACGAACCCGCGCCCCAGGAAGTGAGCCCACATCCGATTGACAAACGCTTTGCCCAACGCCTCGTTGTTGGGGTCAGCGATCATCTTGCCGAGCTCGGCGCGGCGGATTACGTCGGTGCCTTGACTGATCTTGCGACCGTCCAGAAACCTCGGGAACGTCACTCCCACGAGCCCGTTCCGCCGGTCGAACCGCACGTAAGTATCGGTGGGTTCATCCATCAATTCCGTGTGATCGTAGGCATCCAGACCGGTTGCGTCAGGCTTGCGCACGGCTTCGGTCTTCATTCCCTTGAAAAAGGCGTTGATCCCCCAGAAATCGATCTGCTTCCACTCGTTGGACGGGTGGTCGTGGCACTGGGTGCACTGGATCTGTTGACCCAGGAACAGCCTGGTGGTGCGCGACGTCAGCGGAACAGCGTCGAACTCGAGGCTGCGCGAGGACATAGTTGACGGCCCCATTTTCTTTGTTGGAGCCCGTGGATGCCACCAGGTCGCGGACGACGTCGTTCCAGGGGCGGTCATTGGCGAACTGCTTGCGCAGCCAGCCCGTGAGCGCCGGGCGATCGACCATCTGGCCTTGGTTGCCGCGACCGATCAAGAGGACGCTCCAGAGCGTCGCGAAATTCTTGGCGTAATCGGCATGGTCGAGGAGGTATGTGATCAATTTGCCCCGCTTGTCGTTCTCACGGGTCGAGAGAAACGCGCGGGCTTCCTGAACGGTTGGAATTCGACCCACCAAGTCGAGATACGCCCGACGGAGGAATTCCTCATCCGACGCAATCTTTGCGGGTTTGACACCGGCCTTCTTCCATGCCTCTTCGATGTACTTGTCGATCAGGACCGGCCGGGAGAGAGCCTCTTTTCGACCTGAGGCAGACGAATCATCCCCAGCAACAACGGAGCATGCGCCGCCCAGCCCCGTCGCCAGGAGAACTGCCCACCCGATCAACACCGGCCGACAGAAACGACGGGCTCCCCAAGCCGCCCGCGCCCAAAAGGTGTCCATGGACAATCCCTCGATTCCAACGGCGAGCTCACCCGTTTCGACGCGAATCGCCAGATGATGCAGGTAAAATCAGCGCCCCTCGCTCACGCTCTGAGTCGGTCTTCGGTCACGCAGAAAATCCATAATTACACGGCGGCTTGAGTGCGTGCAAGGCGGAGTGATTCGACCCATTTCATTCTACGATCTTCTCGCCCGAAAGTGACGACGATTCTTTCGGATACCTAAATTCTCTAGCGACCGTGTGTTGGAAAGCAAGGCGTATCCGAGGGCAGCCGGCGATTATCGCGGGAGGGGCGGCTGAGTCGATGCAGCCCGGTGGGTCGGTCAGGCGGTATCGCGGTGGTAGTGGATCTCGTGAAGCCGGCGATAGAGGCCTGACGTTCGCTTCAGCTCGATGTCAGTTCCGACGGCCTCGATTCGTCCTCGGTCGATCAAGACGATCCGGTCGGCGACTTGAATCGACGCGAGGCTATGCGAAATCAAGAACGTGGTGCGGTTCTTGGCGAATTCCTCGATCGCTTTTCGGATCAGGAGTTCATCCTGGATATCCACGGCACTAGTCGCTTCGTCGAGGATGAGGATCGCCGGATCGCGAAGCATGGCGCGCGCCAGCGCAATGCGTTGGCGTTGACCGCCGGACAGCCCGTGGCCACGCTCACCGATCACGGTGTCATAACCCTTGGGCAGACCCATGATGAATTGATGGGCATAAGCACGTTCAGCGGCTTGCGCAATCGCGCGGCGCGAGTGAGGAAAACCATAGGCGATGTTATTCGCAATCGTGTCCTGGAACAGGATTGTCTCCTGGATGACCATGCCGATCTGGCTACGGAGGCTGCGGAGCTGCACGTGGCGAACGTCAAGGCCGTCGATCCGGATCGCGCCGGAATCTACATCCCAGAACCTGGGGAGCAAATTCATGAGCGTCGTCTTGCCGCAGCCGTTGGGGCCGACAAGCGCGATGGATTCGCCGTGACGTACCGTCAAGCTGATCTCATTGAGCACGGGGGACCCACCGCCGTAACTGAAAACGACCTGGTCGAACTCGACCTGCTGGCGATGGCGCGGCAATGCCGTTGCGAGCTTGTTCTCGGAGACCTTTGGCCGGCGGTCCATGAGGGCGCAGATGCGGTCGGCCGCGGCTGCTGCCCGCTGGATCTTCGAGTGCACATTCGCCAGCTTCCGGATGGGGTCCGAAGCGGCCGCGAGCATGGTGTAGAGGGTCAAGAGATCCTGGATGGCCATCGGCTCGGCCGCGAGCTGGAGCCGGAACAGACCGAGGTTCAGGTAGATGGTCTGATACAAGACCAGGTACGAGCCGGCCAATAGCGCGATGATCACGGTGGTGAGGGTCAGCATCTCCAGGACCGGGTCGGACATGGCGTCGATCATGGCAACCCGTACACTTTTGCGGTAGAGGTTCTTGGTCTCGATGAAGAACCGACGGCGCTCCACGCGCTCGGTGGCGAATGCCTTGACGATTTTGATCCCTTGAAAACTCTCCTGGAGGATCTTGTAAATCGTGGACATGCTCTCGAGCGAGCGCCGCACGGCACGTTTCATGACCTTGCCCACACGGTAAGTCGTCGCACCCGAGATCGGCACCAGGATCAACGTCAAGCACGTCAGCCGCCAGTTGATCCAGAGCGCTCCCGCGAGGCAGGTTGCAAACCTCATGGGCTCGCGAATCACCTTGCTCATGAGGGTGTTCAATCCCTGGCCGAAGGAGTCCATGTCGTTGGTGAACCGGGCCATGAGCTCGGAGGAGCCCTGGTCCGAAAAGCTCGCCAGGTCGAGGTTGATCGTGCGCCGAAAGAATTCGTTGCGGATATTGAAGAGCGTCAACTGCATGACGCTTGCGACCAGCACTTCCTGGAGGAACATGAAGAAGCCTTTTAAGGCCACTCCGAGCATGACAAGCGCGATCAACAGGAGCAGGCTCTTGAAGCTCTCGTCCGGCAGATATCGATTAACATAAGGCTGAATTATTTTGCATCGATGCAGGACAGTCCTGCGATCGGCTGATTCCTGGTCGAGATCGCGCAGCCGGCGTTCCAACCGCGGGATGCCCCCTTTGCGCAGCAAGTTGATGGACTCGTGCAGTTCCTTCAGACGCGCTTCGGCCACGCGTCGTTCTTGACGCAGCCGCTCAAGCTGCTCCAGATCGTTTGTGACCAGCTCGCCCGGGTCTTCCTTCAAATCGGGGACGCCGACCCTCCGCTCCTGCAATCGCACAGCGATCTCTTTCTGTCCAACATCGTCGTGGAGCACCTGGAATCGTTGTCTGAGCGGTTCGAAGTCTCCGGATCCAATCTGCGCAACGTCAAGCGCGTTCTGGGCTTCGGATTTGCGCGCTTGAAGTGCAAGAATCTCGGCGTCGACGGAGGCGATTTTTTCCGACACCCAGCGCTGGGGATTCTGGCTGTCGAAGAGGATGTGCAGCAGGGGGTACACAGCCCCGAGCTCGGTGAAAAACAGGATGGCCACCATGGCCGCGCAGCCGATGGACAGCCCGAACCGGACCCTGTAACGCCACGCAAACTGCACCAGGCGGACGAAGTTTTTCATTTGCGAGGGGGGTCGCGGACGGGATTACCCCGAGAGTTCCCACGCGTACTGAGAAGCGCAGGGATGAGCTCCGATGCTCGGGCGGCAGACTGTGTACCATGATCGGCAGCGAGCGACAATCCGACTTCGATTCGATCGGCGGGGGGCTTTACGGGCGATCAGTCCCTATTGGAAATTCGGACTTCAATAGTTATGATCCTGCCGATCTTGAGACCGGCAGCGCATCCCGAAACAGGATCGGACCGGCGCCGGCCGTCATGGAGGACGGGATGAAACTACTTGCCCTCGTCGACTCACCCGACCACGTCTGTTGTCGGTATCGGATTCGTGCCTTTGCGCCGGCTCTTGTTGAATCGGGTTGGTCGTTGACGTGTGAAGCCTTGGATAAAGGGGCGTTCGTCCGGTCATTCCAGCTTCACCGCGCAGCCGAGTTCGACGCCGTGATTCTGCAGCGTAAGCTCTTGCCAAGCTGGCAGTTGAGAGTATTGCGCCGCGCATCGCGGCACCTGGTTTTCGACTTTGACGACGCGGTGCTCTATCGCGATTCGTACTCAGGGCGCGGCCCCAACAGCCGGTGGCGTAGCCGGCGGTTTGCCCAGACCGTCTGCACGGTGGACACGGTCGTTGCCGGCAATGATTTCCTGGCGGATTGTGCACTTCGAGCCGGAGCGAGTGTCGAGCGCGTTCATGTGATTCCGACATGTGTGGAACCGCGGGTTTACCCCGTTGCACGTCACGACGTCGCCAAGAGTGCGGTTGACCTGGTCTGGATCGGGTCATCCAGTACGCTCAAGGGGTTGGAGCAGATTGGACCGGTCTGGGAGCGGCTCGCCGAAGCGCTTCCGCAACTGAGGCTCCGGGTGATTTGCGACCGATTTCCCGAGTCTTTTCCGCTGCCCGTCGTTCCGGTTCCCTGGAAGGAGAACACCGAAGCGCGCGAGCTTGCGGCGGCGGATATCGGAGTGAGCTGGCTACCGGACGACCTGTGGAGCCGCGGCAAGTGCGGGCTCAAGGTCTTGCAGTACCATGCGGCCGGGCTGCCGGTCGTCGCCAACCCGGTCGCGTCCCACTGCGAAATGGTGAGTGACGGCGAGACGGGATTGCTGGCGACCACTCCTGGCGAGTGGGTTGACGCGATCGCGCGGCTCGCCGGGGACGCCCGGCTGCGGCAACGAATCGGCGTCACGGCGCGGCAGAAAGTCGTGGCCAGTTACTCCGTCTCTGCCTGGGCGGAGACCTTCGTGACGTCCATGACTGGTGCATCGCCGTCAGCCGCTCGCTCTTCCTGGAAGATCGATCGCCGGCTGCTCTCGGACGGGCCTTCGACTCCGGAGCCACATGTCGCCCGGAGCCGGCCGGTCCGCACTTTCAATCAGATCGGCGATCGATGAGTTTATGCACGTCACACAAACGATCGACAGTCTCAGGCGCGGGTTGGGCATCCGCGCTCCGGGAGCTCCGTGATTCTGGCGACACCAGGCGAATGTTCAAACCTCCCGACTGGGAATGGCAGGCGAGAGGCGAAGTCGGCTGGTGGTTGCGGGACGGATGGGGCAACGTGCTACTGGGTCCACATGGACTGCGCCTTGACGAGTGGCGCGACCAGGGCTGTCTGACAACGATCAAATCCGGTCCCCATCGCATTGTCTACCGCGTGACTGTTCCGCAAGGAACCATCTACATCAAACACTTTCTGGTGCCGAATCGCCGTGCCATGCTGCGGCAGTGGGTTCGCCGCGGCAAGGGGAGGAACGAGGGGCGGCGGTCGCAGCACCTGGCGATGGTCGGAGTGCCGACGATCACGCCGGTGGCGCTGGGGGAAGAGCGGAAGAGGAAGTTCCTGTTCGAGAATTACCTGGTCACTCTGGCGATTTCGGACTCGGTGCCGCTTGACGAGTTTGTCGAGCGCCATCTTCCCGAGAGGTCTGAGCCAGTTCGCTCCCAGGTGCGGCAGAAATTGGCGCAGGCGCTGGGCGTCATGACCGCCCGGCTCCATGACGCCGGTCTCTTGCATCAGGACTTTCATCCCGGCAACATCCTCGTCCGTTTTGACTCCCCGGGAGAACCCGAGCTTGTCATGATCGACCTCGATGCCCTCCGGAAGAGCCGGCGCGTTACCTGGAAGCTGGCGCGGCAGAACCTGGCGCTCCTGGATCACTTCTTCTGGGTGCGGAGCAGTCGAACCGACCGTCATCGCTTTTTGACGTCCTACCTGGAGAATCGATCCGACACACCGCCGGACACTCGCCGATTTGGTCGCGAAATCGAGGATGCCACGCGGCTCTGGGCAGAGCGGCTCTGGCGGCGGTGGGGGCGGCGCTGCCAGTCGTCCAACAAATATTTCGAGGTTTATCCCGGGAACACCACCTGGTGCGTGGCGGCGCGAGATCTGGACCCGAGCGAGGTCCACAGGCTGCTTGCGGATCCCGACCTGCCGTTTCGGAGCGGCTCGACCACGATTCTGAAGAACGCACGGACGACGACGGTGGCCGAAACCACGATGATGGTGCGAGGGCATCCCACCCGGGTGATCTACAAGCGGTTCAATCGCAAGAAGTGGCTCGATCCGCTCTTCACTCTGTTTCGCCCCTCACGAGCCTGGCGATCGTGGCAGGCGGGGCAGGACCTGGCCAGCCGGGGGATTCCAACGCCTCAAAACCTGGCGTTTCTGTCGCGCCGGCGGACGTTCCGGACCGACCCGCTCTTCTGGTTTCTCCCGCACGAAACCTACCTGGTCACGATCAAGGAAACGGCTGCCGTCAGCCTCACTACCTACGTCAACAAAGTTCTCCCAAGCGTGCCCAGCGACCTGCGTCGAGCCCGGACTCGAAGCCTGAGCGCGAAGCTCGCGCTTTTGATCCGATCGTTACACGACCGGTCGTTGTCTCACCGCGATCTGAAGGCGTCGAATATCCTGATCAACGTGGACCCGCGCGTAGAGCGAGAGCGGTTAAGCTTGATCGACCTGGTCGGCGTGCGGTTGCATCAGAAACTGCCGGCGAAGAGAAGAGTACAGAACCTGGCGCGGCTTTGCGTCAGCCTGAGCTCAGTAGCAGGCCCGACGAGGACGGACTTCCTGCATTTTCTGCGGGTCTATCTCCCCTGGGGCCTGTCGCCGCTCAACGACTGGAAGGGTTTCTGGCGGTCGATCGACAGGGCGATCGGAGCGAAGCGATCGCGAAACCAGCGGCGGGGACGGCCGCTATCCTGACCGGACTGGAGTCAAGCTGTGACCTCGGGAACCGACCGACGCCCGACTAGCCTGTTTCGCTGGGCGGTGGCCGCCTGGGGCGTGGCCTTGCTCTTCTCTTCCGTGAGCTGCGCGACGTTCGACAAACAGGGAACGCCGCTGGTGCCCACCCGCTATCAAGTGCGCACCGGCCCGTTCCTGCTTTTCTCCAACTTCCCCATGGAAGATGATCCACCGGCAGTCCGCTGCCTGCTGGCGCTCGAGCGAGATCTCAAGCGGGATCTCGACTTTCAGTCCAATGCCGCGGACGACCCGGTCGAGATCTATGTTCTCGACGATCGCAACGCATTTATCCATTTTCTCAAGTTCTACTATCCAGAGCTGCCGCCGCGGCGTGCGTTCTTCCTGGCCCAGGGCAATCATCGCGTCGTCTACACTTATATGAACCCGCGTTTGGAGGAAGACCTGCGCCACGAGGCGACTCATGCCCTCCTGCACGGGTCGTTCGGCAACCTGCCGCTCTGGCTCGACGAAGGGCTTGCCGAGTACTTCGAGAACGACCTGACCCTTCCCGGCGCGGAACGAGGGCGGATCGAACAGATCTCCGCGGACCTCGCCGATAAATGGTCCCCTGACCTGGCACGGCTGGAATCCCTGTCGGACATCCGCCAGATGACGCCGAGAGACTATCGTGAAGCATGGGCATGGATCAATCTCCTTTTGAACGCGCCCGAGCCGGGCAAATCACTGTTGATGAGCTCGCTCTCGGGGCTGGGCGAGAAGCCGGATCCGCTCAGGCTCTGGGAGAAAGGGGCGACCAATGAGCGGCTCCTGACCCACATCAAGTCCATGCAGGCGGGGCAGGGCACTTTGCAGGCGGATTCGACCGGCACGTTGCCGGCGGTCGACGCTTCGTCTGTACGGTTGCAGGATAAGGTCGCCGAATCGCCCGCGTCTGCGTCACAGCCGCGAGGGTTGTGGCGCCGGCTGCGCGCCTGGATCGGTTTCTGAGTGCCGCCCATTTGCGATTTCTTCAATGGAGCCGCGCACCCTCATTTGCGGATTTGCACCGGAAGCTGATTGATCTTGGCGGCGAGAATGAAATCGTTCTCGCTCAGGCCGCCGATCGCATGGGTCCAGAGAGAGATTGTGACGCGGCGATAGCCTTCCAGATGAAGGTCGGGATGGTGTCCTTCCGCTTCGGCGAGCTCGGCGACCTTGTTGAAGAACTCAATTCCCGCCAGAAAGTTCTTCGTGGTCCAGGATCGCGAGATCAACTTGGCGTCGGGGTCGAGCACCCAGCCCTCGAGAGTTCGAGCCAGCACCGCGGCGTCTTGTCGACCCAGCGGAGGCACTCCGCCCTCGCAAGGAGTACAGTGCTTTTTTAACAGCTCTTCCTGGGTGATCGGATTCATCGGGGGATCTCCAGTGCGGTCGGCCAACGGCGCTCGCGTCATCGAAAGCTTTCCCGGTCTCCGGGGAAGCGGCCTTCGACGACGTCGGCGACGTAGAGAGCGGCCGCGGTCCGAATTTGTGGGCCAAGCTCGGCGTAATGCCGGACGAACTTGGGATGAAAGCCTTCGACGATTCCTAGCAGGTCATGGAAGACGAGGACCTGCCCATCGCAGTCGGGACCTGCACCAATGCCGATCGTGGGGATGGGCAGCTTCCCCTTGATCCTGGCCGCAAGCTCCCGGGGTATGCACTCGACCACAATGGCAAACGCTCCCGCCTCCGCGACGGCCATTGCGTCGTCGAGGATCTCGTCAGTTGAGCGCTGAACCTTGTATCCTCCCAGCCTTCGAATGGCTTGAGGGCGCAGACCGACGTGTCCCATCACGGGGATCTCGGCCTCGACCAGGGTCTTGATCGTGGGTACCATCTTGCGGCCACCTTCCAGCTTGACCGCCTGGCAATTGGTTTCCTTGAGGATCCGACCCGCCGATCGCAGAGCCTGCTTGGAGGACACCTGGTAGCTGAGGAATGGGAGGTCAGCGACGACGAGGGCGTGACGGGCCGCCCGGGCGACCATCTCCGCGTGGTAGATGATCTGGTCCAAAGTGACCCGCAAGGTGGTCTCCCAGCCTTGGATCACCATGCCCAGCGTGTCACCAACCAGCAGGCAATCGACGCCGGCGTCGTCAAGCAGCCGGGCAGTCGGAAAATCATAGGCGGTCAGCACGGCGATTCGCCGGCCTTCAGACTTCCATTTCAAGAAGTCCGGAATCGTCACCGGCTGGGCATCAGTTGGCATTCCAGTGCATCCCGGAATCGACCAGGTCGGCGATGATGACGTCAGGGCGGTCCACAATGACCTTGTATCGTCGCCGGACTGCGTCGTGCAAGCCCTTTCGCTCCGCGTCGGCATGCCGGCTGCCCAGGTCGGCGAAGTAGCGCGCGCCTTGGGATCGGTAATACTCGATGAGCTCGATGGGGCTGTCGACGTCCGCCCGGACGCTCCATTCGCCGGCAGCCCTGCGAGCGGCCGAGCCCGTCCATTCCATCCGGCAGCCGCGACGGTCAGCCTGAAAGAGAAGCGCCTCGGGCGCGGCGACCCAGGCATCGTGAGGGATCGTGTCCGAAACCGTCCGGGCCGCCGCAAGAAGTCCACTCCACTCAGCCGGAGTTTGCCAGGTCGAATGGACCTGGATCGCGCTCAGGCCGAGCAAAACAGCCCCCAGCGTGATGCCTGCGACTGGGCGCTCTCTGCGCGATCCACTGCAAAGCGCTGCCGATCCCCACAGCCACGACCGGCGCCAGTGGAAGCCAGTAATATTCGTGGTGGAGTTTTCGGCCGAGCAGTGCCATGGCAGCCAGCGCCGAGATCCCCCAGATCGACCACAGGCGATCGTGATCATCACCGGCTCTGTCGCGTATCCAGAATCCGAACAGAGCGAGGCCAGCACCGAGGGGCGTGAACGCTCGCACGAACAGAGTCCAGCCCACAAACCGAAGAACTTCGGGTTCGAAGATTGCCGGGCTCCCCAAGAGCCCGAGCCAGATCGCCCGGTTGTCGACGGCGGCTCGCGAGCCTCCTCCTGCTTCCAGGAGATGATTGGCCCAGATATACCACGCGAGCGCCGGTAGAAGTGTCGATAAAGCGGCGACGATTTCAAGGCCGCGCCTTTTCCTCACGATCACGATGAAAAGCGGGATCAGAAGGAATCCGGCGGTGATCTTGATGGCGAAGCCAAGCGCGAGGAGAAACCAGCCAGCAAGGAGCCAGGGCCAGCGGTCGCCGGCCCGGTACCGATCCCAGCATGCCACGCCCGCCACGAGAGCTCCAAGCATCGATGCGTCGGGCTGAAAGGCCCGGCCGTAGCGAATGGTGAGCGGAAAGAATGCGAACGCGAGCAGACTCAGGAGCGCGGCCCGACCCCCGCTCCGCCGCTCGACCAGATCGAACAGTCCCCATGCGGCCAGGGTTGTCATAAGGGCCGAAAGAATTCGGCCCGCCGCTGACAAGCTCAATCCCATCACCTGTTTCCCGACGACCACAGCCAGTTCGCTCAGTGGGGGCTCGACGACGAAGTAATTGGGGAATGGGGCTGTCTCAAGCTGCGGCCAGAGCACGCCCGAGCCTCGCTCGAGATTGCGGGCCACCATGGCGGTGGGAACCTGGCGGCCCACGTAATTTTCAACGATCGGCTGGCTGGCATTCAAAGCCCGTATCAGAAACGTGATCATCAAGAGGATTCCCAGCGCCGATCGTGCGCTCGGCCAGGCGCTGTCACGGTGAGAACAAGTGTCGCTGGCATCCATTCGCTGACTCCTCATTCCTCATCGTGGTCTTCTGGCAACGGCACGCCGAAAAGCGTGCTGCGCAGCCAAATGACAACGAAATCCTTCGGGAATCTCCCACGGTGCGGCTGGGTCGATCGGTTCTTGACGTAATCTCTTGACCTGTGAAAAAATGATTTGCGTGGACGAAGAAAGGGTGTCACGATGAGTTGACGTGACACTTCGCATCATCAGGTCGAGAGCGTCGCTTGGTGGACTCTCAAGTCGTGGGCAACGCTCGCATGCTCCAGATCCAGGAGGTGCCCCATGCTGGTCCGAGATGTCCTTGAATCCAAAGGACGACGCATCATCGCAATCGATCACGAGGCAACAGTGGGCGAAGCCATCGCCAAGCTGGTCCAGAACAACATCGGCTCGCTTCCCGTGGTTGACCATGGCGGGCGCCTGGTCGGCATCTTCAGCGAGCGCGACGTGCTGCGCATCATCCACAACAAGGGCGAGGGATTCGGGCGGATGCGGGTCGCCGACGTGATGACCGCCAACCCGATAACCTGCCGGCTTGATGACCTCGTCGATGACGTGATGGGCAAGATGAGCGAGCGCCATATCGCCAAGGTGCCCGTCCTGAGCGACGACCAGCTCGTGGGCGTCGTCTCGGTGGGAGACGTCATCAAGGTTCTGTACGACAAGGTTCATGCCGAGAATCTACACCTGATGTCTTATATTCACGGGGCCGTCTGAGGGTTGACTGACAAGATCTCTTTCGCGGGCGGAGCCGTGTGCTAGCCCGGCGCCCTTGCGGTGCGGGTCCAGCGCCTCGGGAACTGTGCCGTTCCACCGGCTATAAACAGCGGTCAGGCGGGCGAGCCGGTCCCGCGCCTGCTCGTCGATCTGGGCTTTCCGGAACCGCCAGCCCCAGTTTCCCTCAGCCTTTCCCGGAAGGTTCATGCGGGCCTGGCTGTCCAGCCCCAGGATGTCCTGCAACGGAATGATGGCTGTATCGGCGACAGAGGCCAGGGCCAGCCGGATCATGTCCCAGTGGATCTCGTCGCCGCGCGTTGCCAGGTAGCGGAGAGCGAAGGCCCGCTCGGCCTCGATCTCGTCGAGGCTCTGCGTGGTTGCGACGTCGGTCGAGGTGAACCAGCCGATCATCGTGTCGTTATCGTGCGTCCCGGTGTAGACGACGCAGTGGGCCACGAAGCGATGGGGCAAATCCTTCTCGGCGCCGGGATCGGGGTTGAACCCGAATTGAAGGATCCGCATTCCGGGGAGGCTGAAATCGTCCCGCAGGGCGGTAACGTCGGGTGTGATCACCCCCAGGTCTTCGGCGATCAAGGGGAGCGACCCGAGCCGACGGCTCATCGCCTCGAAGAAGGCCTTTCCCGGGCCGGGAACCCATCGTCCGGTCGCCGCCGTTTGAGACCCGGCGGGAATTTCCCAGTACGCCTCGAACCCACGAAAGTGATCGATCCGGACGATGTCGACCCTGTCGAGAAGAAAGCGGAGCCGCGGCCCACCAGGCATAGTCGTCGGCCGCGTGGGCTTCCCACCGGTAGAGGGGGTTCCCCCAAAACTGTCCGGTCACGCTGAAGTAATCGGGAGGGACCCCAGCCATCACCGTGGGCTGACCGCGGTCGTCAAGGTAAAAGAGCTCAGGGTGGGCCCAGACGTCGGCGCTATCGTGCGCGACGAAGATCGGCAAATCGCCGATCAACATGATTCCGCGGTCGTGACACGCCGCTCGTAGCGCCTGCCACTGGCTTTCGAACGCGTACTGCACGAACTGGTGATAGCGAATTCCATCGTCGAGCCGCTCCCGCCACCGTGCACATGCCGCGGTGTCTCGAGCGGCGAGCTCGGGCTCCCATAGAAACCACGGGAGCCCGCCGTGCGCATCCTTGAGAGCCTGATACAGGACGTAATCGTCCAGCCAAAGATGATTGGCCGCGATGAATTCGGCAAAGTGAGGGTCTTCACCTCGGCTCTTGAATCGAGCGTGGGCCAACCGCAAGGCACCCTGCTTCAAGATGGTAACGGCGTCGAAATCAACCTGATCGATGGACAGGAGCGGGTCTTCCAAGCGGGCTTCCGCGTCGAGCCATCCCCGCTCGACGAGATTCGGGAGGTCGATCAAGAGCGGATTGCCGGCAAAGGAAGAGGGTGATTGATAGGGCGAGTTGCCATGGCCCGTAGGACCGAGGGGAAGCATCTGCCACCAGCGCTGTCCCGTGGCGGCGAGAAAGTCCACGAAGGCATAAGCTTCGGCGCCCAGCGATCCGATGCCTTGACCGCCCGGTAGAGAAGTCGGATGCAGTAGAACACCGCTTGCCCGCGGAAACCTCATCGCAACTCTCTCCTGATCCGATCGAAGCGATCGGAGCCTTTCCCGTTTTCAGGCGTCATCTCGATCGAGGAAGTGGCTAATCTCCCGCCGAAAACCCGCTTGATCCTCGACATGCGGCATGTGACCGACTCCCGGCAAGACGACCATTTTCCCGTTTGGAAGTCGCTCGGTAAGCTTGGCTGCGACCGGAACAGGGTTGACCAGGTCGAGCTCGCCGGTCAGAACCAGGCAGGGCACCCGCACCTCGCCAAGGTGGTTACGAACGTCGTGCTCGATCGCTGCACGCGCTTGGCGAGCGAAGGCGTCCGGATCCTGCGGCCACGGATTCCTTTCAGCAAATTGGATCACGCCCTCAACCTGGCCCGCCTGGCGATAGAATGCGGGAGCGACCAGCCAGGGGAGCACCGCCCGGGTAAAGTCGCCGAGGTCGAGCTTGCGACGAAGCAAAACCCAGGATTCGATGACCGCCTTGCGCCACGCGTCACCGCCGGCATGAGTCGAGACCAAAAGCAGGCTCTGCACAAGATGCGGATGGCGCAGCGCCAACTGCTGAGCGACCAGCCCCCCCAGCGACTGGCCCAGCACGTGTGCTCTGGCCGCCTTGATCTCGTCAAGACAGCCGGCAATGTCATCAGCCAGATCAGCCGTCGTGTAGGAGCCTTCGAACCGATCGCTCCTGCCCGCATCGCGCAAATCAAAGGCCAGCGTACGGAACCTGGCCGCAAAATAACGCTGGGGCCGGCTGAATGCCCGTTGGTCGCCTCCCAGCCCGTGTAGAAACACAAGCGGGTCGCCCTGGCTGCCAGCTTCCTCGTAATAAAATGAACGGCTGTTTCGATCAATCGAGGGCATGAGCGGGACCTGAAACTCCTGACTCGAAGACAGATCAACGCGGCGAATCCCCTTCGGGCCCGCTCGGAAGATGCCTCACGCTGGCACGAACCTGAAGCGCCGTCAAGGGTTCGCACCGAACCTGAAGTACTCAATAGTGCCCGAGGCTCCTGCACAGCGTAAAGAGATTGCTCGCAATGAAAAGGCCAAAAATCGACGACCGAACAGTGCCCCACTTGACGCTTCATTGTGCGGCCCCGCTCGCAGACTGGTGTACTCTGCACAACGACAAGGGTTTTCGTTCGCTGGCGAGGTGCTTCTCGAGTGGCGCAAAATGCGTTTGTAGGCCTCAATGGGCTTCCGCGGGCATTTGCCATCACGGCAAAATGTCGGCCACCGCGATCTCGCCGACTTCGGCACCGTCGATCACTACGTTCAGGACATGGGGCGGCACGAGAACATCGAGCGACTGATAACCAGAAGGGCCAGGGTTTGAATAGACCTCGACCTGGCGGTCGATCAAATTGATGATCCAGTAGATCGGGATGCCGGCCCGACTGTACACGTGAGCCATATTACGGTCATCTCCGAGGCTGGAGTCGGCGACTTCGACGATCAGGGCGATATCAGATGGGCCGGGGTGACGCGTCGAATAATCCCGGATGCCGCCTCGCACCACGCACCGGTCCGGTTGGGGCTCGCTTGACTCGCTGGGCAGCCGGATTGGCTTGGCCACCCGGACGTACCAACCGGGCGGTATCATGCGATCGAGCCGGTCGCCGCACAGGTCATCGGCCGTCGCGTGCGGCGTGTTCTGGGTCATCTTGGCCACCAGGTACCCGTTGATGAGATGCACCTTGTCACGCCCGGTGAAGATGCCGGAATCGACCATGGCCTCGTACTGCTCCACAGTCACACGATAGAGCGATGACGGAACCCAGGTCGGGTCGACTGTCGAATTCTTCGCTTGGGGGACCGTGATCGTGGACATGGGGTTGCCTGGCTCCTGACTGCGGATTCGGCGGAATCAAGACGCACCGCGTGCCGCTCTGCGCGAACTCTCCGACTTTTGCCTATTGCCTTGGGCAGAATCAATCGGTTTCGACCTGAGCTCGATACAGTGCGGCCAACTCGTTAACCCAAGCGTTTCCCATCGGGAGTTCCGGTTCAGACTAACTCCTGTGGCGACGCTCGCCAAGACGATGCGGGCGACAGCGGAAACCGCAAGACCAACACCGCCGACACGGGCGAGCACGAAACCGGGCACGCCGTCGAGCCGGCCGGCCACGGCGCGATTGGAAGCGGCCGAGAGCGTCAATGCGTGCACCACGAGCACAAACGACAGAAGCAGCTCCATCGCCGCGGTGCGCCGCCACGCGGTGGGTTTGTCTTCCGCTCCAGCGACGTCCGGGCGGTCTGGCGCGGATTGAGCCCCGGCCACCGTTGTGTCGCTGGGTTCGCATTGCGAACTCACCGCGCGGCGCAGGTTTGGTTCACATCCGGGCCCACTCGGGGCCCGATTGTCACGCTCGGCGCCGAATCCTTCTCCGCTCGGGTTGTTTGGTGCGGCTGCGCAATCCTCATTGGCTTCGGTCGGTAGAAAACGCGCAGCGATCGACGAGTCGTCGGTTGCCGGTTGCCAGTGGTCTCTTTGCGGATTGCAGGAGTTGTCGGTGGTCTGCTGCCCATTACCACTTTGCGGATCGTCGGAGTTGCCAGGGTCGCGATTTTCTGCCTCTGGCGACTCTCGTCTTGCGCCGGGATCGAACAGCTCCTCGCAGCCGGCGTCCTCGGCCGCGCGGCGGAGCTTGAAAATCTCGTTGAGGGCGCGCACGAATTTTTTGTGACTGGCTGTTTCGTATCGCCTGAGCAGCTCTCCTGTGTGCGTGTCGTCGAACGACAGGCAGTCGGCCCGGCGAGCGGCGTCGCGCGCGGCTCGCTCCCGGGCCAGAGCGAGCTTCGCCTGCACGGCTTCGACCTCCTTTTCGACCATCCGCACCAGTACTCGCCGCGCGTTCTCATGATCGGTCGCATTGATCATATCTGGCCATGTTGCCCGCACTCTTCGAATGTAGTGCCGGTACTCGCGGCGCCCGAAGTCGCTGCGCTGCTCGGAATACGCATGGCCGCGCAACGAATTGAGCGACCAGCTCGCGACGTAGAGAGTTGCGATTTTCTTGGAATTCAGACAATCGGCCGGTTGCTTCCCCATGAGTCTTGCGGCCTTGAACTTATGGTTGCCCTGCCAGACCCCTCCGTCATCAAGGAGCTCCTTGAGCTCCGCCCAGTTGTCCAGGAGCCACTGGCAGCCCACGACGGTCGAGCTGAGGATTCGCACGATCATGGCGGGATCGTCGGGGTTGCAAGCGGCTCCCGTGTGCGAGGTCCGTGATCCGACATGGTCCCAGGGAATGGCGCCTGAGAATCTCATTGGGAACTCTGGGATCGTGAAACAGTCGGTGCCCGAGGGTGCAGACCTCCTCAAACTCGCGGGCCGATGCACCTTCGATGCTGGTACTCAGCCTCGCGGTCTGGATCCTCACGGAGCGATCGTGCACCCACGACGCATGGACCAGTTGCGAGACCAGGAGCTCTTCCAGAACACTGCGACATGCGACTGTCTGGGCGACGTCGACCATCCGCTCGTCAAACGCCGCTCTCTCTTCGGTGGGAATCACCACCGTGGCCGCGGCGAGGCCGTGCTTCAGATTATTATATTTTGATATGTTCTTACCAGCATCTGTACGAGGCCCGGTGCTCAACTGCGCATTCCTGCGATTACTCTCGGCCTTTTTTGGGGAAGTCGGCATGAATGGGGACTCCGGTTGCGGGACAATGTGAGTGGGTGAAGCGGCCGGGCCGAGCCGCGACAGGTAGGGCCCGGTACGGGAGAGGTCCTCGTTTTTCGACGACGCGAAACACGGCTGGACAGCCGGGTCTTTTGTAGGTCAGGCTTTCCAGCCTGACTCCTTGGAATGTCAGGCTGGAAAGCCTGACCTACCGCAAAGAAGCCCGACCCCTGTGCGGCAACAGTTCTAGCCATCTGTCGGGTCATTGTCGTTCCTGGCGTCGGTCGCGCGGGCGTTTGCCGCGGAAACGACGGCCGTGTGCACCGACGTGCCAGACACGACGGCTGGGCTGAGCTTCTTGATGTTGTCGTCGATTACAAGATGTGAAAGAGGAGGTGCGGCCCGCGCCCGTGGTCTCGCGCAGTTAATCCTCTGGATACATTATGCAACAGGGTGTGCGCAAATGAGAAGTCTAGCGCCCGCAATTGGGCGCTATTCCGTGCGGCAGAATGTTGGTGGGATTAGGGATGTATTGATTCGCTAAATAAAGTTGGGCGACATGATTGGTTGCCGTTCTGGCAAAGAATCCTCGGGAAGGATCGGCACGTCTCGCTGAACACCACCCAGAAACTCGGCAGGCGCCGATCCCTGTCCAAAGCGTGACTCGTGCCACATACCAACCCGAAGCGTGAGCGAGGGCGCTTGCGTGGCGCCGCAAGGAACTTGCGGCATCCCTCGCTGATGCTTCGGGTTAGTGTTGCCCTTCCGCTTCGACCCGGTGGTGTTCAGCGAGGAGACTCGAAGGATCTCGGCTGTAGCGGTTACGTGGCGGGGGAGATCAACAGTCGAACAGAGCGTCAGGAACGGAGCGTTCGCGGATCGCAGCGGGGCTCTTCTGTGCCCTGGCGGAAGACAGCCCCGTCCGATTGGCTGACGTTTACTGGGTCGCCGCGAGTCCAGTGCTGCTGTATCTCGGGCTTCGCGGCAATACCGCTAAACTGGCTTTAGTTGATGCAGAGGCAAGGCGTTGCGATTCCACGGTGGCACGGCGTGCGGGACTGGTGAGCATTTCTGGGTGCCACTGGTCGTACCCGCAATAGTGTCCGGGATTCCGCATGCAAAGACGTTCTTATGAGCAAATTCACTGCATCTTTGCCTCTCAGCTTTGCTCTCGTTGGCTCGGTGACAAATCGAGGGCGATCACCGCGCATGCGGCGGCGCGACCTCGGCCGCGGCGCGGACTGGCCCGAATCACTTATTTGGTTTTTTCGGCACGCTGCCGCGCGACTCGGTCGCGCTGCATCTGGCATTGTCGTTCCCGCTCCCGAAGGATTGGCATGATCTCGTCCAAGCTCGCCGATCCGTTGGCCACCATTCCCATCATCGTGAACAGGTACTTGCTGGGACGATGGCCCGTATGGAGGTAAAGCAACGTAACACCGATCACGGCTACGTAGAAGTTCAGCAACACCCCCTCGCGGCTGTGGCTGATCAGGTGGTCGAACCTGGCGTACGATTTCACCCAGCGGAAAAACAGCTCGATTTGCCACCGATTCCGGTACAAGATTCCAATGACCGACGCGTCGAGGTCGAGCAAGGTTGTCAGCAGATAGACCGGATTCCCGGGGTCGTCCGGGGAGACGATCACCACCTCGCGGAGAACCATGTTCGGCGCCTTGCGATGAGCCGAACCAACCAAACGTACGAGGCGGTCACTGATGACGTTGGCGTCGCGGGCGTCTTGAGTCAGTTCACGGATCTCAACGGTTTCGAGCTTGGGACAGCGCGGTCCCGGCTCCCGAATCCGCATCACGAAATCAGCGGCCTTGGGGGGGTGGGCCTCGATCAACTCGAAGCTGAAAATCCCTCGATCGTAGATGTGAATCGCATTGCAAGTGATCGTATCCAGGGCGGTTTTCGCCTCGCCTTCGCCGTGCTCGGGGATGACGATCAACTCCGGGAGCCAGGTCTCGACATCAACGTGGAAATCGAGTCGGGCCCCGGTTTTACTGCCCCGTCGGCGGATCGCCCATGTGACGGCGGCGGCGGCTTTGAGGAAGGTGCCGTCCACGGCCAAGATCTGACGGTGCAGGCGCAGAGCGGCTCGGCGGCTTTGGCCTGCCCCGGTTTGAGGACTTCTCGCCGGAGGTGATCGAGGATCGGCTGCAATCGGGTCGGGTCGGCCAACTTGTTGAAGTCGGAGAGGGTGCTTTTGCAGAGTTTCCTGATGGTAAGGTGTTTCTGAGCTTGTCGCGTCTGGCTGAAATCCTCCATGGTTCTGAGGGTTCGCAGCGCGGGGTTGAAAAAGGCAAGGAGGTAGGCGACAAAGACATCGTCGAGGAAAAGGTCGCGATTGCCGTGGGGATCTTGTTCCCGCAGTTGGTCGATGAGCCGTTCGAGGGAGTGGACGTGCTTGGCCCCGACGACCTGCTCGGGCCAGATCGGCAGACGCGACAACTCCGACTCGAGTCGCTTGCGATTTCGGGAAGGTGTAGCCGGTTGTGGGGATCGCTTCTTGGCCGCCATTAAGGGACAGCTTGGCCAACCCCCCCCAAATAGCGCAAGAGAAGATTTGGTGAAGACGAATCCCGGACACTATTGCGTACCCGACCAGTGTCTTCATTCCTTTCGTCGTTGGTCAGGAGTGGAATCCGTCGATCGCATGAGAAAGTCAACTCGTGGCAATCACCGGGCTCATGAAATCGCTTGACGGTCTTTGGATGGCCACTCATGGCCGCTCCGTGTAACCTGGCAATCGCCCTCGGGCAATGACCGGAGGTCGTGGGTCCTCCCGCCAAGAGCACTGGTCGGGTACGACCAGTGGCACCCAAGAACGATCACCAGTGCCAACCACCTGAGCGAGGGAACGTAACACAGGTCCTATTCTGCATTCGGGTTATCACTGGAAGCCGGTTTCACCGTCGTCAACTCACAGCCCGTCAAGGGGGAGATGTCGGTTGCCGCCCCCAAGTCTCAGGCCAAGGAGCCCATCCAGCTCGACATCATGATCCTGTGCCGGAAAGAGAGCACAGCTCGCACGCATCGGCCGACCGTCACCCAGGGAATCGAGTCCGCCAGGGCGGAGCTCGGACGGCTGCGGGCAGCGGGTTTTTTGCTGTCGTGCAATGATCGCAAGATTGTGATGTTCGGCCAGTTGCTAACGACGCTCAAGTCTCCCGAAGATGCAGCCCATTTCGGGATTCATGTGGAGACGGAGCCGGAGGTTAATCCGGCCGCTACTCCGGCGATCAAATCATCCGGGCAGTTATTGATGTTCGACTGAATGGTCGATTGCCGCGATCGGCTTTCGGACGCCCCTGGCGCCGGGGAACTCGGGTGTCAATGGCCTGCTCATTCATCTGGCTCAGCGCCCCGCAATCGTTGGTTAAACCGAAAACCGGATCTGACCGCTTGCACGTCGTGCTCCTCCGACGCGCGGGCCAACGACGCCCAGAACCCAGCGCATTCGCAGCGCGAACATCTGAATTCCGCTTCGCGGGCGAGCGTTGAAGCGCGTTCGGTCGCTGGGTCAGCACGGACGAAAACAAATTGCGTCCGCGTTTCGTGCCCTGAGCGGTGCGGACTGGCTCGTCTGTAGGCTGGCGAGCGGAAACCGAAAACTCCATAATGAGAGTCGTGGTCCGAAGGGCGGGCGTTTTGGCAAGAGCTCGAAGCACGCGCGTCGCAACGCGCGACAAGGTGGATCTGGCCATCGCCGCATTCTGTCCGGGCGAGGGGACTTCTCGGCCCCTCACCGACGACGCGCCGGTGAAGGACCCGCAACTCCTCGCCGAACAAAGCAAAGTGCAAGCGGCGCAGTTCTTCGACTTGCCACAGAAAACATCGCGCGGGACACCGTCGAACTGGTCTAGTCATCACCTAAAAATGGTCATACCGAATTAGGAGCGCTCGACCATGCTTCCGATCGAAGAGGACGGTAGCTTCGAGTTGCCTCTTAAGGCGGCTCAGGCTTTCACGCTGCACCTGGAACGGTGTGGAGTGGAGTGCGTCGGCGTCGGACACATCCGCACGCCATTCGATCCCGCAAAGGTCCAGACACTGTATCTCGAGTGGGCTAAGCGGCAAAAGCGCCTTCGTTTCTTGGTGACAGCGCTGCTGGCCGAAGCCGTAGTCGGATCACTCTTTCTTATAATAGGTTTGAGTCGGCCTATTGGTGCTCCTTCTCGACGTCCGGAAGTTGAATCCGAAGCACCAGCCCCTGTTGAATCCGAAGCACCAGCCCCTCTCGATCGGGACGAGCAGGGGAGTCATCGGGCTCAGCCGCCATCCCAGCCGATTGTTCCTCCCGCAGGCGAACTACTTAAAAGCGGTTCTACTCTCGTGACCACACTAAATGAAGTTGATCGCATCCTTAAGTCCCTGGCGCTGGGAAACATCGCATACAACGCCCCCTCCTCCATGCGTTGCGACGAAAAGACCAAAATTCAGCTTCTTCTTTCGGCGCAAGGAGCTATCGAGGCGTTGAAGCAGAAGATCAGTGGTCTCGGCGAGAAAGTGGGTGAACAGGTCCGGGTGGCTGATGTGATGGAGGCCGATCTGTATGGCTCAGCTTTTGAAACGCACGCGCTGAGGCCAAAGCGCCAAGCGATCGGTGGCGATGGAGACACCGAGTGGCAGTGGGAGATCACGGCAAAGGAACCGGGCAATCAAGAACTTCATCTCGTCATTTCTGCTGTCTTGAGCGTGAATGGCCGAGAGGGTTCCAAGGTGCTCAAGGTTTATGATCGAACCATTGATGTCCATGTAACAATATCACAACTGGCCGGGACATTCGTTGCAAGCAACTGGCCATGGCTCCTTGGGGCGGGAGGGGCAATCGGGGCGCTGGTGCTCACATGGTTAGTCAGACGGCGGCGGTCGCACGAGGCTCGGCGACTCTCGCAAATCGCTGCACACGGCGTTGTGATGCGGAAGATCAAGGTCCTACTTTTCGCTGCCAACCCGCGTGGGACGGATCCACTCGAACTCCATCGCGAGTTTCGAGAGATCGATGAGGAAATTCATTTCGGGGAGTACCGCGACGCCTTGGAGCTGATCATCGTCCCGGGAACCAGGCTGGTCGATCTTCTCCGTAAGCTGAACGAGATTCGTCCCGACATCGTCCACTTTAGCGGCCATGGCGGCATTGACGAGCAAATCATCCTCGAGAGCGGCGAAGGAGACCTCTCCGGCTCGGACCGCGCGAGCTCGTTGCAGCTTCGTGATATGCAACGTCTGGCACCAGCACACGGAATGAGCGAGGCTTCCGCCCTCCCGAGGCCGTTGAGCAAATCGGCGCTCACAGACGTGCTTCGGGCGTGCAACGAGAAGAACATTCGGGTCGTCGTGCTTAACGCCTGCCATACCGCGCCGCAGGCCAAGGCCCTTGCTGAGGTTGTCGACTGCGTGATTAGCATGAATCGATCGATCAGTGATCTCGCAGCAATCAAATTCGTCGCCTCCTTCTACGGCGCCCTGGCGTTTGGCCGCTCAGTCAATAAAGCCTTCGACCAGGGCCTGGCTCGGCTGAAAGCTGAGGGTATCTCGGAGACGGAGACCCCCCGAACTGAGGGTCCGCACGGGCGTGGATGCTTCGACGCTTGCTCTGGTCGGCCGTCGTGATGATGTGGAAGCTAACCCGGGAAAAGTCGCATGCCCCCAGACAAAACGAGCCCGGGGGCCGTCCCTTGACCACGATTGCCCCGTTTAACCAAACTGCCGGAGCGGTATCCCAGGGCAATAGAGCGGCTACGTCGAACGCTGGGCGTTTGGGGTGCAGAGAGGCTGTTTCCGGCCGGTAAAACAAAGGACAGGCAGAGCACGAGCAGGTCAAGTCCGCCGCGGGACTCCAACCGGTTCGCGGCGCGAGCTTGCGAGTCCCGAGCTGGCTGCTCACACGAGGCTCTCGGCACAGGAAAAGCCTGGCGGCCTAGCGCAGCTCAAGATTGCTGCGGATCGTCAATCTGCTCGCGCTCAACTCAACGAGACATGCTCGGCGAACGGCAGCCAGGACAGGCCAATGGTAAGACCCGCTCGACTCCCCGCGTACTCGAATTCGAACGGCAGCTAGCCCGCATCGCTGGGCCGCACACCCAGCCAGGTTGCCAACGCGTTGCACGCCCAGTCGCGCGGCCACTTGTTGCAACCTCGCTCGACTCGCGGAGAAGAGTAGAGGAAGCACAGGGAGAAGAAGGACAGGCATCACAGGGGGTCGTTGCCACTCGGCGAATGCACAGGAATGCCGGGCATCGCAGGGTTCGGCGACACTCGGCGAATGAATCAGATCGACCGCCGTAACCTTTGTGTAGCAAGATGGTTTGGTCTGCTGCGTGACTCCCACATTCGGCCAATGGCGCCCTCGGGGCGAGGCAAAGCGCGCGTGCGCGGGTCTGGTAACGTGGCGGGACGAATGTGCTGCCCTATTGCCGGTCCTTTGTCTCTGCTTCGTCTCCGTCTCCAGGCCCGGCAGGTCTGGTAGGTCTTCGGACTCGAACGCCCCGCCGCGCGCTTGTCCAACGGTTGCATCCTTTATGATTCTCTGGTCTGGTAGATTGGGTGGAGCATCAATTGTTGAGCGGGAGCAGAACGATGAACGCAATCCGGAGTGTGGTCAAGAACGGTCGAGTTGAAGTCGATGCCCCGCCGGACTGGCCTGATGGGACGCCCGTGCGTGTTGAGCTCGGGTTGAACGACCAGTCAGAATACGACGACGGAAGCCCCGAGACTCCCGAGGAGATTCAAGCGTGGCTTCGTTGGTATCACACCTTGGAACCTATCGTGATGACGCCGGAGGAGGAAGCTGCTTGGGAGGCGGACCGAAAAAGGCAGAAGGATTTTGACATTGCAAATGCCGCCGAGCGCGATCGACGAATCGAAGGGATATTCGAGTGAAGCGCTTTCTTCTGGATACCGGAATCATGGGTGACTTCATCAATCGTCGCCGAGGAGTCGACGGGCGCGTTGACGAGGCGCGCACTCGCGGCGATCGCGTTGGCACCTGCTGGCCGGTAATTGGCGAGCTTTGGTTTGGTGTCGAGCGAAGTGCGACCAGGGACCTCAATCGCGAACGGCTTATTCGGGGGCTCGCCCGAATCCCCAAATGGCCTTTCGAAGACGAGGCGGCCCAGCATTTTGGACGAATCCACCACGAACTCCGGCGCGGCGGCCGCGTCATGTCGGTCGTTGATATGCAAGTTGCCGCGATTGCGTTCGCCCTGGGCAATTGCACCGTCGTCAGTAAGGATGGCGATTTGAGCGCCGTGCCGGGACTGCGGGTCGAGAATTGGGCGACAGCGTGAGAAATCAGAATCGTCTGACTTGCCAATAAACGCGTCATGTTGCAGCGGGACACGATGCACATCCTGTTCCCCCGGGAATTCGAGAGGTTTTCCCCTGATTGTGGCACGAAATTGACACGAAGGACAGGCAGAGCACGGGCAGGTCAAGTCCGCCGCGGGACTCCAACCGGTTCGCGCCGCGATCTCGGGAGAAGAGAGGAAGGATAGACATCGCAGGGGTCGGCGCCACCCCGCGAATGAATCAGATCGACCGCCGTAACCTTTGTGCGGCAAGATTGTTTGGATTGCTGCGTGACTCACACTATCGGCCAATGGTGCCCTGGTGGCGAGGCAGAGCGGGTGCGCGCGGGTTTGGTACAGTGGCGGGATGGATGTGCTGCCGCGTTGCCTGTCCTTCGTCGTCGGACTCACTTACCATCGAATCCCATAACCTTATCCACGAGCGTGCCGTCGACGAATTCGCAGAGCCGGTTCTCGCGATCGTGGATGGCGATGACATCGCGCTCGGTCGCCGTGCCGGGGAACGGCTGGAGGCGAACCCGAGCGGCGGAGATCCCTGCCAGGCACTTGAGGAGGTCGGCGAGGGTCCGATGGTCGGGGATCGGGGAAGTTGCTGATGCTGTCGCCATGACCGCTCTTCGACTGGTTGGGTAGGCGCGATCGCCGCGTTGCCTCACCGCGTGAGTGCGCCAGACAAGCCGAATCAAGGATAGGAATTCCGATGCGTGGCGAGCCACACCGCGTGTGCCGGGACGACGCCCTTACGAGTCCGAAGGAGCGGGACAGTCACCGCCTCATCGCCCGCCCAGTTTGCCCGCAGAGCAGGGCGGATCGATTCGCACTCCTTCGTCCGTGTTCAAGTATTGGGCTGAGAATCGCTCCTGAGTTCTATTCCGGATCACTCAGCTCCCAAACGACGAGTTGTCGCGCTGTAAACTGCGTATGACCGGCCAGAGCGATTGCCTGGCGAGAGGTCAGGAAGGCGAAATCGTCGTAGCTCTCATAAGGCCCGATAAGCCTTCGAATCACCGCTCCCGTACTTGCGTCGACCAGGGCAGCGTAGCTTGGTGTCTTGGAGTCGCGCGGATGCAGACCGCACGCGATCATGGCACGACCTGGCATATACTTGGCAGTGTCAAGCCGGTTTCCTGGAAAGCGAAACTCCTGCACCAGTTGCCCATCAGGATACGACCAGATCTTCAGATACTCCATTTCATTCTCTTGGATCTCTCGACCCGTGCCAAAAGCCGTCGCAACGCAATTGCCAGTCGGATCGAAGTTGACTTTTCTTCCTCGCGCCTCGCGGATTTCCTGAGCAAGCGACCAGTCAGACGTCTTCCAGAGGCGCACGCCCACCTTGTCGTCGATTGAAGCGAGAAGGCTGCAATCGTGACTCAACGCCAACGAGCTCGGCCATCTTTCATGTCCCACTAACTCAGCAAGCTGATTCCCATCACGCCCGTAGACCAAGATGCGACTGTCTTCGAGGGTCACGGCGTACCACTTTCCATCCGGTTCGCCGACGAAGCCCCGCCAAACTGGTTTCATCTCAAGAGGAATGTCGCGTTGATTTTTCCAGCCCTTGCCTTCCAAAATGCAAATCATGCCCTTTCCACCTTCCTTGACAGTCAGAAAGGCAGCCGTCTCGCCGGTTCGCGAGATCGAGGCGCCCACGAGGTGCTGGGCATTCTCCTTGCTCGGAAACGGACGGGAGAGCAATCGTTTTCCCTGCGCGAGGTCGAAGATGCATCCCTCGTAATGACACGCCGCCGCGACAAGGCGTTCGTCTGCCGTGCAGCCAACCTGCATGGTCTCATACACGCCTTTCGTACCGTATTCGCTCCAGCGGCCAAGTTTTGGCCTGCGAAAGAGGTCTTGAAACGCCTTGAAAACCTGGGGTGGATTGAGTTTCTTCGCTGGCTTGAGCAAGAAATCGTCGGAGACGTCCGAGCCTTCGATCAGGAGTGTGATAGCCTCGCGCTGCTCACCCGTTCCAAACAGTCCTTCCTCGTCGAGTTCTTTGATCGCGTCGATGGCAGCATCGATTCGGGCTTTGATCTCGCGGGCATATTGCGACGTGGTCAGATCTGACATCTGCGTGGGCGGCCGAGTGTCCAACACGGCGTCGGCTCGGTCGCCTCGGAACTTGTGGCCATAGGGTGAGTCAGGGACAGACCACCTCAAACCTTGCATGGCCTCGGTGACGTTGGGATAGATAACTTTCTTCCGTACATACTCCTCTGCGACTCGCCGTAGGCCTTCCTCGCCACATGCGAACGGGCAAAGGGACGACACATCATCCTCTGTTGTATAAATTCCGAATGCGTACACCCGCTCAGTCGGGTGATTCTGCTTGATCCAGTCCCAGGCACCACGTAAGTCTGCTTTCACAGCTTCGACCAATTCCGTCTCGCGGGGCCGTGGCATGGTTGCACCTCGGACGCTTCGTGTGGCAGGGAATATGGCGATCTCGTCAGAATGTCAGAATGTCAAATTGCTAAGCAGGGACTTCCCAGATCATGCACAAGCTCGGTGAACTGGACCAGATCCGGTTTCGCCGGGGTCTTATTCGACACCGTCCTCGTCTCAAATTCAAGGACGAAAAGAGGCAGCACTCAGTCTTTCGCCCGCTCCACCCTGCGCTACGGCTCGCTAATGGATGGATACACGTCGAGAAGATGGCTGTCGTGAACCGCAGCCCGGAAAGGCCGAACGGCCATCGCACCGACTGGTGGGTGGAGCACTTGACGTGGAACGAGCAGTACGAGAGCTTGATCAAACGGACAGCTAAGTCTGACCTTTAACCTCCTAGGTCTAACTCTAACGCCCATATGAATGAGACCGATTGGTTGACCTGCAACGACCCGGTGCCCATGCTGGAGTTCCTAAGCGACTGGGCTTCGGAACGGAAAATTCGCCTGATCGCCTGCGCCATCATCCGCTACGCTCCATTCGCCGGCAACGGCAGGACCATCTGGGACTGCCTGCCAGAGTCCACATGGTACGGCGTGCCGACGCTCAATTGTCAGACGGTCGTGGAATCGGCCGAGCGGTACGCGGATGGCCTGGAGACTAATGAATCCTGGGTATCTGCATGCAAGTTCGGCGGCCGATCGGTTTGGTTCGCCGAGGGCGACACGTTCTACGAGATGTTCGAGAACACAGATTCTGGCGACTCGAATTTTTTCATGGCCATGGCCTTGGCGGTGCAGAATACCGTGTCGGATTACGGCGATCCTGGCGCTCACCCACATCGCTTGCGAACACATGAAATCCTGAATTACCTGAGATTCACGACGCGAAATCGGGGGATCAAGCTGCATTCGAAGCATGAGCGCCGTGTGAGCAGTCTCATTCGGGATATCATGGGCAATCCCTTTCGTCCGGTTCGTGTCGATCCGGGTTGGCTTGTCTCCAATGACAGCGAAGTCTCGAGGTTGGCCCGGCGTCTGCACGAAGGACGAGCGTTCGGCGACATGCCTCTCCTCGGGTCCGCACTGGAAGGCGCCGGTTGCGACGATCCCGAGATCTCGGCCCATTGCCGACTACCGACCGGACATGCCCGTGGCTGTTGGCTCGTTGATTCATTGTTGGGCAGGTCATGAGCAAGCCCGTGTGACTACGCGAGCCGACTGCCTCCTGCCTTCATTCCGTTCCCGAGAATCAACAGCGACGAGCAAGATCCAGGATGGCGCTCCTCACCGAAGGGATCAGGCGGTGCGAGCTCGCGACCAGCTCCCGTAGTGTCGCGTCAGCGCAGACATAGTGCAAACACCGGCATCTCTGCTCGATGAAAGTATCATGGAACGAAGTGACTTGCGGTACTTGGGACGCGGGTGCGATTCCCGCCGCCCCCATCTGTTAAGTCGTACGCTGCTTGACTGCAGTTAGTTACGTTCGTTGATGACGGACGCGCGTACTTTTCCCGTCACATCGCAGGCCGCGAACGGGATCTGACCGCTTGCACCAGATCTGACCCCCTGCATGCCCTGGGACTTGATCAATGCGTCTCGCGGGCTCGGTGGCCGCGCGACACATTCAACAAATGAGGCGGTTCAAGCGGATCGAGTGGGAGAGGCTACCCCCATGCCGACCTCCCAGCCCGACCTGAGAAGCGAACACCGCAAGGCTTGGGACGAGCAACTTGCCTCCGAGCCGCACCTCCCCCATCCCAGATGCCTGCCGGCGCGCAGCCCCGTCCCCTGGAGGAGCATCTTTCCCACCGTCGTCCCGTGGCCGTCATGGGGGTGGTGGAGAACGGCCTTGTGCGCCTGCTCGAACCGCGAGTGAGGCTGCCCGAGCACTCACGAGTGACTGTCGTGGCATCCGAGGCGTCCTGAGGCAATCGGTGCGTCATCGAAGACCCGACGCACCTTGCGGTCCCGCCGACCGATTCTGCGGCCGTCCGTTGCGGAACACCGCAAACCGGACCCGGGGCCCTCAGATTGAGTATGGTGTCCCCCGGAACCCCTGCGTCCGCCCGTTGCGGAACACCGAAAACCGGACCCGGGGCCCTCAAATTGAGTATGGTGTCCCCGGAACCCGAAAACCGGACCCGGGGCCCTCAAATTGAGTATGGTGTCCCCGGAACCCGAAAACCGGACCCGGGGCCCTCAAATTGAGTATGGTGTCCCCGGAACCCCGATGGGGAATGGAACGGTGCTCCTCTATCGCCAGCGCGATGATTCCCGACCGACCGCTCGCGTTGATCCTCACGGCAAAATGAAGAAACCCGTTGAAATGCGATGCGGTGACCGTCTACAATCGTAGTTGTCCGACTGATCCCGAATCCTCATGGAGGCAGGCTATGATATCGCTCGATCGTTTCTGGTGGTGGTCGCACCGGGCAACGATCCTGGCAAGCCTGTTCCTTGCTGGGGACGGATGGCAGGCCCCAACCGACGAGGAATCGGGGGCGGCCCGGCTCCTGCAGATGAAGGCGTTGGCGAAGACCTTCACAGTCGCCGCGGCGGGGGCTGTGGGCCGTCCACGGCTGGGACCTTCAGCCGAGCCGGTCTTCCGCTACAATGAGGCGGCCCGAGGCTTCCTCGACGGCACGATCTGGACTTTCGGTGACCGGGGTCGGCCGCTGGCGATGCTCAAGGCCGAGATCCACGAGAATGGGGTCGTGTATGGCCTGGTTTCGCTCGCCCCGGAAACCATCTCGGCGAGCGGGATCAACGGCTGGCGCTGGTCCTCGACCCGTATCGGTCTGAAACGAGAACCGATCCCCCGGCGCCGACCCCGGCGGCGACAGGGCGCGAGCGTCTGGTTCAGATGAAGGCCCTGGCACGACGATTCTCGGCGATCGAGGACGATCGTCCCACCCATGGCAAGTTCACACTTCGCCTCCTTCCCAAGCCGATCCACCACTATACCGATCCCGCCTCCGATCATCTCGATGGCGCTATCTTCGGGTTCGCCACCGGGACCAACCCCGATCTCCTGCTGGTGATCGAGTCAACCCAGGCACCCGGGACCTCCTCTCCGTCTTGGAGTTATGGGTTCGCCCGGATCGGCGGCGCGGATCTCACCGGTCGACTGGATGGCGAGATCGCCTGGCACGAGGGCGCCGCCCGAGTACCGTCCAGACTCGCGACCTACGCGAACTTCATCGGGCGAAGGGACGATTTGAAGCCTTGATCAAATAAGCAGGAAGGGGTTGGCACCCGACCAAAGCCTCGAGAGGAAGGACAGGCATCGCAGGGGTCGGCGGCACTCGGCGGATGGACAGGAAGGCCAGGCATTGGAGGGGTCGGCGCTACCCGGCGAACGAATCGGATCGACCGCCGTAACCTTTGTGTAGCAAAATGGTTTGGTTTGATGCTTGACTCCCACATTCGGCCCACGGCGCCCTGGTGGCGAGGCAAAGCGGGTGCGCGCGGGTTTGGTAACTTGGGGAATGGATGTGCTGCCGAATTGCCTGTCCTTGGTCTTTTTTCTGTGTGGGTGTGCGGCACATTTGCTACTCGTGCCTTGTCACGGCTAAATTGTCGGGTTGGCAATCTCGGGTAAATTGGAGGCTGCGGCTGTTGACGCGCAAGGTTGTGGAGTTGAAAATTGTGGACTCGGTGAGTCACGAAACGATCCGGCGAGCTCTTAAAAAAACGGAATGACGAATCGGAAAATTGAGTATTGGGTGATCCCGCCGGAAGCCGACGGCGAGTTCGCCGCCCACATGGAAGAGGTGCTGGAAATCTACGAAAAGCCGTACAATCCCGCCGTTCCAGTCGTCTGGATGGACGAGCAACCTGTGCAGTCGCTGAAGGAAACGCGTTCCCCCATCCCTGCCACGGCCAAGCACGCCAGGCGGGTCGACTACGACTACGAGTACGAACGAGCGGGCACGGCCACCGTCATCATGCCGGCTGGCGTGAAGTCTCCGTTCGGGAGCGGAAAACGAAGATCGATTGGGCCACCGAGATGGCTCGCCTGCTGGAAGGGCGGTACGCTGCGTGCGAGAAGGTGATCGTGGTGTGTGACAACCTCAATACGCACCCAGAGGGCGCGTTCTCTGAATCGTTCGCGCTGCAACGCGCCCGGAATTTGGTCCGCCGCATTGAGTTTTGCTACACACCGAAGCACGGCAGTTGGCTGAACATCGCCGAGAACGAACTGAGTTCACTTACACGCCAGTGCGTGTCGGGCAGCCGATTCGCCGATATCCCGACACTCCGTGAGGAAACCGACGCTTGGTCCACCAAGGTCAACGCCACACAACGCGGCATCGACCGGCAAATGAAGATCGACGAGGCGCGAACGAAATTGAAGTCGGTTTACCCGACAATTAAGCTGTGACAGAGCACCAGGATGTTTGGCGAAACAAGGAGGAAAGGAAACATGGACAAAGCTCAGATCATCGGTTTGATTGACCTGCGCGAGGCCCTCTTGGATGGATGCCGTGCGTTCTTCCACAGTCGGCGCTTCCGACAGATCACGACTTCCTCCATCACGTCGGCGAGCGGGTCGTGTGATGATCCGCTCACCCTCTTCAAATTGCCGTACTTTGATGGTTCGGCGTTCCTAGTCCAAACCTCGCAGATCCAGTTGGAGTACGTGACTATCGTGACCGGGGAGCCGGTCTGGACGATCACGCGAAGCTTCCGGGCGGAGCCAAAAGTCGATGATCGCCACCTGACTGAGTTCACGCTGGTCGAGTGCGAAGCGCCACATTGCACGCTCGACCAGTTGATGGACTTGGAAGAAGCGTTGATCACCAGCCTCGTCGCTTGCGTCCTGGACAACCCTGTGGCTCGCAGGGTCGCTTCTAACGCCAGGCTCGGCGAACTTCGCCTGCCGTTCCTCCGGATGACGTACGACGAAGCGATCGCGATCCTGACGAAACTGGGCGTGGAGACAGCGTACGGAGACGACATCCGGCCATCCGACGAGTTACGGCTCTTGGAATCGAACGATGGCCAACCGATGTTTGTTACGCATTACCCGATCGAAATCAAATACTTCAACATGAAGTGGTCGGAGAACGGTCGGACAGTCCAAAACGTCGACCTGCTCTTGCCTCCGTTTGGGGAAGTGACGGGCGGTGCAGTGCGCGAGGAGAACATCGCCAGGCTCAAAAGGAACATCGCTCACTCACCGATGTTCCGCGCCTTCGAACAGATGGGCGCCGGCGCGTCTGATTTTGATTGGTATCTCTCGCTCTGGAACGAAGACAATGTCATCCCTCGTGCCGGGTTCGGCTTGGGGCTTGAGCGTGTCGTCGGCTTCCTGACAGGCAAGTCCGACATTCGCGACTGCACAATCTTCCCCAGAAACCGGGAGTTGCTTGACCCGTGACGCCTTCGCATAACAATCGCTGTTCTCGAAGAGGAGACAACAGAGATGGCCCATCCTGCTAAAGTTGGTTCCTCGCAAAGTCGGTCCGCAAAGCTTCCCAAGCTGCCGGCTGCTGGCAACGAGGAAGTTTACGACCACATCTGCGAAATGATCGAGTGCGCGGAGGAGGGTGATTCGCTCGATTTCTGCTCCACGTCAACGTTTTTCGGCTACTACTCGGAGGGTGCGCAACGTTTTGAAAAAGTTTGCGAGCTCTTGGAATCCTCAAAGGATAGGGGTTGCGCGATCCGCTTGATTGTTGATGTGGGGGATGAGATCGACGCGCTGGCGGCTCGTGCACTGGGCAGATTCTTGAAGGATGAGAAGGAAATCAAGTCCATGTCAAACCATGGTTCTTACTTCATCCTCTTACAGAAAAAAGGCGGTTCCACGTCCTATATCGAGTTCAATTCGAGACCTGAGCGCCCCCACAAATACCTCGAAGGCCGAATCAAACCCTTTAAGGACGTCTGTCGCAGCGGGGAAGACAAAGCGCGGTTTACCACGCTGAAGACTCTATTCAATCTCCACTGGGAAAGCCCGATGGCGTCTCCTATCGTTCGCGCAATGTTCCGCCATTCGTCGAGTTTCGCGGTGCATCGACTCTTCTACAAACTCCTGTTCGTATTCACCGCAGTCCTTTGCGGGCTTACGTTCTTGGCCACACTCGTGGCGTTCCTCTCCTTCTACTACCGCGAGACGACGATGGCCATCGTTGTCACCTCGATCAGTGGAATCGTCTCGGTCGGCGGTTCGTTCGCGGCATCGTACGTCCTGTGGCTAAAAACGAGGAAACTCACGAAGGAATAGCGGCGATCCAATTCAACACGAAGGTGACGCTGGAACACGCGTTACATCGGAAATCGTGGAAATCAGCAGAACCAGTGAACGTCCAGCCCGAATCGGGGCGCTCAATCGGCGAGGATGCCGACCTGCGACCTCGATCAGTGCCGCTCGGGGGAGAGAAAGGACAGGCATCTGAGGGGTCGGCGCCACTCTGCGAATGGACCGGTAGACCAGGCATTGGAGCGGTCGGCGCCACCCCGCGAATGAATCCGGTAGACCGCCGTAACTTTTCTGTACCAAGACGGTTTGGATTGCTGCATGACTCCCACATTCGGCCAACGGTTGATCGACGACAATTACATTTCCCCACCGCGACAATTACAATTCCCCACTCGTCTGTTCCATTGTTCAGGCTCCTTTCTCGACCGTTTTCCCAGTGAGATTTAGTCCTGACGACAACTACCATCCGTTATTCGTTATCCGCCCGCTTGCCATTTTTGACACGTCGGGGCCTTGGTTTCTTAGGTCGCTGCTGACGAATCGGGTTCCTGAACCTGTTTGGCCTGCTCCAAGCGGTAGCTGGGAACGTTGAGCTCCAAGATCACGCTATGGTGGACCAGCCGGTCGATCGCCGCCGCGGTGGTCATCGGGTCCTTGAAAATGTTCTCCCATTTCGAGAACGGCAGATTGCTCGTGATCATCACGCTGCCTCGCTCGTACCGCTCCGCCAGCAGTGTGAATAACACTTCCATCTCCTCCCGACTCTGTTGGACGTAGCCCAGATCGTCGATGATGAGCACCTCGAACTTGGAGAGCCGTTTCAGGTATCGGCTCAACTTCAGGTCGCGCTTAGCAATCAACAGGTCTTGAACCAGCAAGCTGCAGGGACCAAACAGTACCTTGCGCCCCGAACGCACTAGCTCTTGTGCAATCCCGCACAGCAAGTGCGTTTTCCCACTCCCAGAACGTCCAAAAGCCAACACGTTCTCTCGGGCATCGACGAAGGCGCCGTCCAGCAACATACGCACCTGCCGGGCGATCTTTGCCGGCAACCGCTTCATGTCGAACCGGGCCAAGCTCTTCTCGACCGGTAAATCCGAATCCCGCAGCCAACGTTCGATCCGGTTCGTCCGCCGGACCTGACACTCCTGTTCGGCGAGTTCCCCAAGGTACTGCTCGTCAGCTGAGTGATTCTTGGACCGCGCGCCGGGCTACGTCCTCGAAGCTCTCACGAAACGTGGGCAGGTGAAGTTCCCGCAGGCACTCCACGAGCCGCTGCTTCACTTCCGTCTGCGAAGCCATCCCACACCTCCTTGTGATTGAACAACATATCAAAACTCGACAGATCAGTTGCCTCTACCCGGACCTCCGTGATCGGACAGGGGGGCTCGGAGCATCCGATCCGTTCCCTCACCCCCTGCGCAGTGATCGCCTGCCCCTCCTCCAGCAGGGCTCGTATGGCGCTGTCCACCATTGACTCATTCTCCCGGGCCGCCAGCTCCAAGATTTGCAGATACTCACGCGAGGCCCGGCCGGGTGCGGTCTCGCGCAGCACGTCATAAGCCATTCGAAACCGGCTCGTAGGAAAAAGGTCTTCCCGATACCGATAATTCTCAAACGCGCCGGGCTTGCGCACCAACCAATCGATCACGTGCCTGTAGTTGATGCGATGCTTCCGCTGCCCGCGAAGGCGTGGAAGCCGTTCGACGACCTTGCCGGCAAACCACACTTCCAACTCGTCGGCGTAGAGCCGGACGTCTACCCGCTCGTCGATCAAACGGCTGTCTACCGAATAGACGTTGCGGTCCACATGAATGATGCTCCCGGGATAGACTCGAACCCGCGCCCGCTTGTAGCTCTCTAATCGCGTTGGGGGAAGCGCACGCAGTACGGCCTGTTCCTCGGCGAAGCGCAACCGGCGGCCGGCATTGCGCTGGTCTAGGATCTCCCGTAGGAATCGAGCGTAAGCCGCGCGGTCCATGAAGTCACGGTTGCCACGTAGAAGCAGGGCCTGGTCCACAGCCTCCTTGAAGCGGTAATGGCTCTGCTCGGCGTCCCCGTTCTCGTGAGCCTGGCGTGCGTTGATCTTCTCCATCTCCAGGCCGTAGTGGTCCATCAGCGCCTGGTACCGCCCGGTGAACTCCTTAGCGCTAGAAGCGTTGTTTACGGCCAAGCTCATTCGGTCGGTTCGGTGCCGCTGGGGCGAGCCGCCCACCTCCCACAGGGCATGCTGCAACCCGTCGCTTAGGCTCTCGAAGCTCTCGGAGAAACAGATCGAGGCCGTCTCCCAGTTCGAGTAGGTCAGAACGAAATGATAAACCATGTGATCGAACGGCTGGCCGCCGAGAGTCACGGCCAAGCTTGTCATATGGGTGAAATCGGACGCACCCAACCGGCCAGGATGATGAGTCTGTGCGAAGAAGACCTCCTTGGGTGGACCAGAGATTGCTTCCCACTGACGCACTCGACGTTGAAGCGTGCGCAGTTGACCGTCTGCGAATCGACCCGGGTAGCGGCGTTGAAGCCACTCGAACAAGATTTTCGCCTGCAAGCCGGGGCTGAGTTCCAGTTGCTCACGCACCTCCTCCCAGACGTCTGCGAAGGGGTCTTCTCGAGTGCGCCATGTTCGCGGCCAGGTCTCCAGCTCGCTGGGGAGCTTCGCCTCGTCCCGGTACTTCCGTGCGGTCTTACGGTCCATGTCCACCCTCATTGCCGCAACCGATAGCGGCTTCCGTGAATGCAACAATGCGTGCAAACGCCTAACTTGTCGATCCGTGACAGCCATGGTGATCCTCCCTCCTGGTTGGAGAATCACCAATTTGATATCAACTGGCGTCGGTGGGGAATTCTAATTGTCGTTCGAAGGGATGCGGTGGGGAATTCTAGTTGTCGTCATGGGGAATTCTAATTGTCGCTGATCAAACGGTGCCCTGGTGGTGAGGCAGAGCGGGTGCGCGCGGGTTTGGTAATGTGGCGAGATGGATGTGCTGCCGCGTTGCCTGTCCTTCGTCTCGATTGGCAGACAAAAGAAGTGCGCGGTTGACCAGCGCCGTCACCGCGATTTTCAGGCCCCTTGAGCCGATCCGAAGTTTCTGCCGGCGGAGACCATCAAATTGCCGGGCCGCAGCCTCACCGAACGGCTCGATTTCGAACTCTTGCCAGGAACGTCGTATGGTCCGTGTCAAGGAGTATCATCCGGGCAACTCTCCGCGCAGCGCCGCCTCCCGTTCAGCCTCGCGGCCCCGCATGCATTCCTCGTCGACTTTGCGCATGAATTCGCGGTAGCGGAACATGCCGACGACTGACGGCGTGCCCACTCCGCTTCCATCGCGCTTGCCGGAACCGATCGATTCGCTGATAATCCAGAGTGACGGTAAACCAATGGGTCCGGTGAGGCGGGAGTGGATTCAGTTGACTCGCCATGAACGGATTGGGAGCTCGGTCATCCATGAGTGAGGTCGCACGCACGCTGGAAAACCGTGAACAGCAGCTCTCCGCATCGCAGCTCCGAAAGCTGCCCGTCGAGGAGCGGAACGCCATCCTCGCGGCTCAAGCAACACTCGCGGAGCCCATCTATCGCAGCGATAAGCGGTTGACGGACTTCGAGGCCTTCGGCGAGGACGACCTGCATGGCGAGAGTTCCTCAACCGAGACGGGGTGAGATCTGGCAAGTTCGATTCGACCCGTCAATTGGTGCTGAAATCCGCAAGCAACGGCCGGCCGTGGTGTTGAACCCAGACGGAACCGGGAAGTTACCTCTCCGGATCGTTGTTCCGATCACGGATTGGCAGCCCGCGTTTGGAAGCCTTTCGTGGTTGGTTTTCCTCCGGGCTTCGGCGGATCATGGCCTCTCGAAAGATTCGGGCGCCGACGCGTTTCAGGTCAAGTCCGTCTCGGAATCGCGTTTCGTCCGGAAACTCGGCGTCGTGACGGACGACGAGCTCGCTGAAATTGCGTCGGCGGTTGCATTGTGCGTAGGTGCCCCATGATCGATGCCGCGCCGTTCAACGCAGGGGGCACAATGAGCGGCACCGTGACTAACGACGAGTGTAGGCAGGCGCTGCTGCCTTAAGAGCGGAAAGGCCGATATTTGACGCGGGGTGTCAGCTCCTGCTCCGCGCCAAGTCCATGATCTTCTCCATGGCCGCCGGGGTCAGCAGATGCCAGCTCGCGACAAGCTCCTGTAGCGCCCCGTCACTGCAGACATAGTGCAATCACTGGCACTCGTGCTCGACGCAACTAGTATGTGGCGAAACAGCTTGCACAATTTGGGACGCGGGTGCAATTCCCGCCGCCACCATTTTTTCAGCACCGACCTAGCCGGCCGTCAATCTATAATTGACGGGTTGGGAATGAGGAGACCTTCGGTCGGCCCCACGGCGGGGTCTGGAGACCCGCGCCGAACAGGTCGGCCCCAAGGCGGGGTCTGGAGACCCGCGCCGAACAGGTCGGCCCCACGGCGGGGTCTGGAGACCCGCGCCGAACAGGTCGGCCCCACGGCGGGGTCTGGAGAACCGCGCCGAACAGGTCGGCCCCACGGCGGGATCTGGAGAACCGCGCCGAACAGGTCGGCCCCAGGGCGGGGTCTGGAGACCCGCGCCGAACAGCCAATCAATTGTCGATTGACGGCCGACTCGGTGCGGCTCAACGCGGGACGCGCCTCCGGGACACCTGCTCCAGCGACAGGGTCAGTCGCAAATCTAGCGCTCGGGCATACCTCATGAGGGTCGCCAGGGTGGGATTGGACTGCTTGGCCGCCTCCAGCCGGCTCAGGGCTGCTTTGTCGATCTTTGAGCGTGCGCTAAGTTGTTCGAGGCTCAAACCCCGAGCCAGACGCTCGTTGCGCAAGCGTGCCAGGAATTGACGAAAAGCGGCCGAATCCTCGACCGATGTTTTCTCGCTCACGGTGGCAATCCGACCGGTCTCACGATACTCGCGCTCGAGGATGTCGCGGTCAGCCGCGCTCTTTGCCCGCGCTTCGGGCATCTGCGAGCGCGCGATGATCGCCTCGATCCGAACCCGCTTGTCGCGGGGCATCGCCGCCAGCGCCTCGAGCGTCCGATCGGAAAGCTTGGCGGCGGCGATCTCAGTCTCCGTACGCTTTGACCGGGTAGGACGTTGCCGGCCGGATGATGATGTACTCATCGTCGCTCCAATCCTCGTAAATGACCACGATGTGCTACCCGGAGGACGTATCGCCGTAGATCAGAGGCAGGCCGGTGGAGTCGCTGTAATCGTCCGGGTCGTCGTGACCGCGAGGACGATTACGGATGACCTCCTCAACTTCATCGACTGTCACCTCCCCGGGGCCGGTAATGTGCGGTTCGTTGTCGTCGTCCCAGATGATCAGATCAACGTACATCGCAGCCCCAGAATAGCCGTGACACTTCGTTGATTATAATACAACAGCGGCGATCGGCATAGAGCAGGGTCTCCGGGAGGAACGGGGCACGCACTCTGTTTGCGGCTCGAGCGCAGTTGCTGGAGAGGAAGTACAGGCATCGCAGGGGGTCGGCGGCACTCGGCGGATGGACAGGAAGGCCAGGCATTGGAGGGGTCGGCGCCACTCGGCGAATGAATCAGATCGACCGCCGTAACCTTTGTGTAACAAGATGGTTTGGATTGCTGCATGACTCCCACATTCAGCCAATGGCGCCCTGGTGGCGAGGCAGAGCGGGTGCGCGCGGGATTGGTAATGTGGCGGGATGGATGTGCTGCCCTATTGCCAGTCCTTCGTCTCTGAACGAGTTCGGCCCTGATTGCGCAGGCCGAATCTGAGAGAATGGATCATTCCGGGCCCCGGCGCGCCTGAGTTTGCGCGGATGGCGGCGATTACTGTATGAGGTACGTCGTGGACGAGGTGATCATGGGTTCGGATCGCTATCGCTCGTACCTGCGGCTGCTGGCCGAGGCTCAGCTCGGCAGGGGCCGACGGCCGGGAATCGAGCCGTCGGACATTGTTCAGCAGACCCTGCTGGACGCCCACAAGGACCGCGATCGCTTCCGAGGTCGTAGCGAAGCCGAACGTCTCGCATGGCTCCGTCGCTTGCTGGCGTGCAACCTTGCCGACGCGGCCCGCGCCCTGGCCCGCGCCAAGCGGGATGATGCCCGGGTGCGATCGCTGGAAGAGGCTCTCGACGAATCCTCGGCCCGTCTGGAGCATTGGCTGGCCGCCGACCAGTCGTCCCCCTCCGAGCAGGCCGAGCGCAACGAGTCGCTCGTCCGCCTCGCCGATGCCCTGGCCCAGCTGCCCGAGGACAACCGCCGGGCCCTGGTGATGCGGCACTGCCAGGGATCGAGCCTCGCCGAGATCAGCGCCGAACTCGGGCGCACGCCGCAGGCCATCGCCGGCCTGCTCAAGCGAGGCCTGGCGCAGTTGCGAGATCTCATACCAGCCGATGGGGAGTGAGTGCCATGGCCGACGAGGATCGCGAGCAGAGGCTCGATCAAGTGATTGCCGACTACCTCGCCGCCCAGGACGCCGGCATTGCCCCTGCCCGTGACGCGCTCCTGGCCGCCCATCCCGACCTGGCCGAAGACCTGCGGTCCTTCTTCCGCGAGCACGACCGCCTCGGGCGGCTGGCGGCACCGCTCCGAGCCGGAGTCGAGCCGACTCCATCGAGAGAGTCCGAATCGACCCTGGGCTCGACCATCTCGTCGTCGAGCCCATTCCAAGGAACGATCGACTACGACGCGGAGCGCGGCGCAGACGCCACCCGACGCCACGATGTTCGCGCCGCCCGGCGGGAACGGTGCTCCCATGAGACGCGGATCCACCGTCCGCTACTTCGGTGATTACGAGATCCAGAAAGAGGTGGGTCGCGGCGGCATGGGCGTCGTCTACAAGGCCCGCCAGGTCAGCCTCAACCGGCCGGTCGCACTCAAGATGATCAAGGCGGGCGTGCTCGCCGACGATGCCGAGCTGCGCCGATTCCACAACGAGGCCAAGGCCGTCGCGCTGCTCGACCACCCCGGCATCGTTTCGGTCTACGAGGTCGGCGAGCACGACGGCCAGTGTTACTTGAGCATGAAGCTCATCGACGGCGGCAATCTCGGCGATCAGATCGCCTCGTTCCGGGACAATCCCCGGGCCGCCGTGACCATGATGATCGAGGCGGCCGAAGCCGTTCAACACGCCCACATGCGGGGCATTCTCCACCGCGATTTGAAGCCGGCGAACATCCTCATCGACGCGGTGGGTCACCTGCACATCACCGACTTCGGCCTGGCCAAGTTGATGGAATCCAACGTGGACATGACGGCCAGCGGCGCGATCATCGGCACGCCGGCCTACATGAGCCCCGAGCAGGCCGCCGGCCACCGCGGGAGGATGTCCCTGGCGACCGATGTTTACGGCCTGGGCGCGATCTTTTACGCCCTGTTGACCGGCAAGTCTCCGTTTGGCGGCGACAACGTGATCGAGACGCTCGAGGCCGTGCGGAACCGTCCGCCGGAAGTGCCGAGGAAGCGAAACGCCAGCATTCCGCGCGACCTGGAGTTGATCTGCCTGAAGTGCCTGGAGAAGAACCCGGCCGATCGCTACCCCACGGCCGGAGCGCTCGTGGACGACCTGCGGCGATGGGCGGCCGGCGAGCCGGTGAGCGTCCGCGCGGCCGGCATCGCCGAGAGGGTGGCGAAATGGGCGCGGCGGAAGCCGACGCTGGCCGCCGCGTATACCCTCGGGTTGCTATCACTGCTGTTCGGCGGGCTGGGCGGCGCGGCCGCGTGGCAGTGGCGTACCGCCGCACGGGCGCGTGATGTTGCTGCGACGGCCAGAGAGGCCACTGGACGACTCAACGTCCAGCTCCGTCGTGCCCTCGATGAGCAGAAGCGACTGGTCGACCGGCTCGAGCAGCTCGCCAACGAAAAGACCACCTTGGCCGAGCGCGCCGAGACGGCCCGGGATAGCCTGGTTGCGATGATCAACGACCTCATCAACCAGGTAGCCTCGGATCCGAATCGCTCGCTGTCGGAAGCAGTGCTGACACGCAAGCTGAACGAGCTCAGCGAGAAAACGAAGATCGAATTCGATCGAGTGTTCGATATGATTGAGATGCTTGGCGATTAATGACCGATCGTCCCACAACTCCGCCCATTCCGGCTCCCAGTTGTGCCCCCGCCTTCTGCGTATAACGACGCAGCCGCGCGAACTGAAACCTGTCCGGGCTCCGGGTCGACTCGACGAATCCCTCGGCAGGCAAGCTCTGGTTCAGCCGCGCACATCGCATTGGCATCGCGTGGAAAGCGCTACAATTGCGCCCTTGATCACCATAGACACGAAGGAAGGACAGGCAGAGCACGAGCAGGTCAAGTTCGCCGCGGGACTCCAACCGGTTCGCGCCGCGAGCTCACGAGTCGCGACACGACACGAGAGAGGAAGGACAGGCATTGGAGGGGTCGGCGCCGCCCGGCGAATGAATCAGATCGACCGCCGTAATCTTTGTGTAGCAAGATGGTTTGGCTTGCTGCGTGACTCCCACATTCGGCCAACGGCGCCCTGGTGGCGAGGCAGAGCGGGTGCGCGCGGGATTGGTAACGTGGCGGGATGGAAGTGCTGCCGCATTGCCTGTCCTTCGTCTCCCCGTTCTCGCACAATCGGATCGCCCCATAGACGAATGACTTGTGTTTCTCGACGGGCTCAAGGACAAATACGAGTTGTCGTGGCAGATCGTCCGCACTGTGTTGCCGAAACTGATGGCTGATCCCACCGGGCTGGTCACGTGGGTTGCCTTGGGGCTTGGACAATCTGCAATATTTGCACTCGCAACGGGGAAATCGTTCTCGGGGGAACTCCGTGCCTGATTTTGAACATGGACTCGATTTTCGCAGTCTTGATGATGCCGTCGCCTATGCGCGACGGTGCCTGTCAACGGGCTATGATCGGACCGGCAATTGGGACCTGGCTCAGACATGTCGCCATTTGAGGGACTGGCTGCGTGCGCCGCTCGAAGGGCCGCCGCCCATGCCGTGGTTGATGAGGCTACCGATGGCGATCATTCGGCTCACGTTGGGGCCGAGAATTCTGAAACAGTTTCTGGGCAACCGCCGGCTCCCCGTCGGCATGGGTACAATCGACGCAACTGTCCATCCGCCAGAATCAAACGCGAATGCAGCGGTCGCAGCATTTGCCGCGATGGTGGCGCAGTTCAACTCCCACACCGGCCCGCTCATGCGCCCATCTCCACTGTTCAACAGGCTTGAGCGAGAGCAGACGCTGGACTTGCAGATTGTTCACTGCATGCACCACTTTGGTCGCCTCAAGCCGCACTCGGGAATTGTTGCGGACACAACAGAGAATCACCCGGCCCAGGACACGGCTCGCGTCACGTGACCGCGAGGTTACCCTGGCCAACTGGACTTACGAGAGCCACCATGTGCAGAAACATCAAGACGCTATTCAACTTTGAGCCGCCCGCGACGGAATCGGAGATTCGGGACGCATCGCTCCAGTTCGTGAGAAAGATCTGTGGATTCACCAGCCCGTCCAAAGCAAACGAACTTGCGTTCGAACGCGCGGTCGAAGAAGTTACGGCATCAGCCAGAGCACTTATTCGGTCGTTGGTCACCACGGCTGAGCCGCGCAACCGCGAGGTTGAGTCTGAGAAACTACGGGCCCGGTCCGCCGTGAGGTTCGGGCCGAAGCAATAGCCGTCCTGTTGTCCCGACTAAAAACCCCCTGGCGATTTGCGAGGGTTCGTACCGATGGGCCAGGAAGCAAGGCCGGTCCCCACTCGTTTCAAGTTGTACAGCTTCTTTATTGCTTATGCGGTTTTGCATCGAAAAAGTCGTTCACCATCGGGACGATGACGGGCATGCGCTCCATCTGGACACTTGCATGGGCGACTGTCCCCTCAAGTCAGTCGATTGGCGGTTCTCGCAATCGACGGCTAACCCAGATTTTTCGCTAGTGTGCAGCAGGAAACTGCCCACCGATTTTACCTTCAGGCATTCGGCTAGCTGCCCCTGGCGTCGATTTTCCCCGGGAAACTTGGCAGTAACGGAGAGTCCCGCGGTGCTCCACGGTCAATCACCGAGCCAACTCTCACCCGGACCGCAACAGATCGACGATCTTGGCCCTGACGGAAGATGTCAGGCTGTGCCAGCTTGCGACCAACTCGTGGCGTGCCGCACCCTCCCGGCCCATTTCCGGCCGGGCTTGAATCCCCAAGTCGTAACCACATTGAGGGCAAATAAGTGCGGAAACAGGGCTACGGGTGCAATTCCCGCCGCCTCCACGGAAAGGCCGTTCGCGATCGATCGCGAACGGCTTTTTTGTCTCGAACGCGCTACGCCTGAAATACACCGTCGTCGACGACCGGTCTCTGGAAGCGTTAAACGCCGTTTGGTCCCTCGACTTGTACTCGAGTGCCAATCGTCCGAATAATGGGTTTGGAGACAAACCCAGGATCGAGCTCAAAGCCATGCCGCTTCGCGACCACTTCCATTCGACTTCGACGTACCTCAAGTGGGAGGCTCTTCACGGAGGCTGGCCGATGATGATCGCCCAGCGGCTCAATTCGTTGCTGCCCGAGGAATACATTGCCCAGCCGAGTGTTCGGCTAGGGGACATGATGGCGGTTGACATCGCCGCACTCGAACGCGAATCGGTCCGAGGTACGTTCAGCCGCGTCGCCGACGAGGGGAGTCTGATGGTCGCTTCATGGGCGCCCCCGCAGCCGCAGATCCTTCTGGACGCCGAATTCCCGGAACCATCGGAATATGTGGTGAATGTCTACACTCAGGATGAATTCCGTTTGGTGGCGGCCATTGAGCTAGTCAGCCCGTCGAACAAGGATCGCGTTGAGAATCGCAAGACATTCGTCAACAAGTGCGAAGCGCTACTCAAGAGGGACGTCTGCGTCACGATCGTCGACCTGGTAACCAACCGGCAGGCAAACCTCTACGGCGAGTTGCTGGACGAGCTTTCTGCTCAACGCACAGCGGTCTCGCAAAGCTCGATCTACGCTGCATCCTGTCGAGGACGGCGGTCGGGGCCACGTTGGCGGCTCGAATGCTGGGAGCACGAGCTCGTCATCGGGGCGGCTCTTCCGACGTTGCCGCTCTGGCTCTCGGAGGATTTCATGGTTCCTCTCGAACTCGAGGCGACTTACGAGGAAACCTGCCGGTCGTTGCGGATTCGGTGAAGCGCAATCTGTGAGTTTTCGGTCGTGCAGGGATCTACCGGATGGAAACGAAGTCGCGATCAAAGTCATGCTCCAGGACCAGCGGGGGACGCGCCCACGGTCGTGATTTCTTGCCTGTGAACGGGAGAGGAAGGACAAGCATCGCAGGGGTCGGCGACACTCAGCGAATGGACCGGTAGGCCAAGCGTCGGAAGGTTCGGCGACACTCGGCGAATGAATCAGATCGACCGCCGTAATCTTTGTGCAGCAAGATGGTTTGGATTACTGCGTAACTCCGACATTCGGCCAATGGCGCCCGGGCGGCGAGGCAGAGCGGCTGCGCGCGAATTTGGTAACGTGGCGGGATGGATTTGCTGCTGTATTGCCGGTCCTTAGTCTCCACTGGGCTGCCGACCGGCTCCGAATTGAGCTAGCCGTGGGCCGAGAGGTGGCGCCGTGTGTTTGAGCCGCACATGATACTGGATACAATTCACACGATGACCATTGGAGAAAGGAAGCAAGCTATGCGAAAGCGAATCCGAATCACCGTACGGCCCACCGGAGATCGGACAAAAGACCTCCGCGTTGCGGCCACCATTCGGCGCGATCTGTGGGCGCACTCGCCCGTTGAGATCGACCCGGACAATCCCCTGCACGGTACGCACCGCGACGAACAGGAGCGCGCCTATATCGAGTTCTCCACCCGCTTCCCAGACGAGGTAAGACGAGTGTTGCGCGCGAATGGACACGACGATCGCGTCGATGTGCAAGAGGTCCGAGAGCCACTTGGTCAGGCTTGCCAGAACTGCGGCAATATCGTCGGACCCGTCCTCCCGACGGTATGCCCCAACTGCCACTTCCGGGACATTTCTGCCTGCCCTGTCTGCCACGACGAGGTGCCGCGTCAGAGCTACGAGCGGATCGGCGGCGACCTGTTTCGCTGCCCGCACTGCCACAGCCGGGTTCGGCTCCGTTTCAACGAGCCGATGTTTCTCGATGAGGGGGCCTACAACCAGCCTCTGATCGTGGTTGAGCAGGCAGAAAATCATGAAGTTCAAGTTTGACGAAGAGGGCCACATCGTCTGGACGCCGAAGGAACTGTACCAGATGGTGCTGGAGAACCCCCTCCGTCTCGTTAACGACTACCTGATGGGCGGCAGCACGCCCAAGGCATTCGGCGAATACGCGCAATACTGCGACTTCGTCCATGCCGTTGCGGAGCGGACGGGCGTTCACCCCAGGAACCTGTATCTGCGCGGGAGTTGTCACATCGGCTTCAGCATCGCTCCACGGGCGGAAAAGGTCTGGACCTCGATGTCGGACGAGTCTGACCTGGATCTCGTGATCGTAGACCGGCCGTACTTTGAACGGTTCGAGGAGGAAACTCGGCACTGGGAGGAAAGGAACCCAGTGCATGCTCTCCAGGGGAGGGAGTCAGCGGCGTTTCTTGATCGGCAACGTGACCGGCAGTTCTATTGTTGCCGTGACAAGGGGCTTCCGTCGGTCGTCTGTGTTCATCACCGTGACGTGATGGCTGTCGTCGCCAATCTTTGCCACTGCGGCCGACGCCGTGAAGTGAGCGCCTTCATCTACCCGGACTGGTTGTCCGCGAGACGACGGTACGAGAATGACTTGCGTCTTCTGCGAAAGGGCATCGAAAAGGGCGAACTGACGGCGCCGGAGGACGCACCCTTCCTTGCGAAAATGAAGCCAGCAGCGCCGGTCTCAGCGGCCGCTGCGCCCGAGGACGGGGACCAAGCTGGTAACGACACCCAGGCTACACTCCCAAACGAGCAACCGGACGGTTAGCGCCATATACGCGTACATCCACTTCTCAAGGCGATGATGATGGCCGGGTGCCGATCAGTGATATGGGACGTCCACTCGCAGCGACCCGTCGGCCAAGGCGCACTGCGCGTGGCGTGAGCGCCCTGCGCGTCGGCTTGGTTGCGCGACGGTCTCCGATGCGATAGGCTGGCGGCATGAACCCCTTCCGCCGCATCGTCGATTTCTTCCGCCGCAAGTCCGGCATGATTGGCACGCCGCCATCCCAGCGCCCTATGTGGGACGATCCAGCGGCGCACGCCAGGGATTTCGCCGAGCGGTATGCCGAGCCTTTCGATCAGGGATGGAGAGCGTCGGCGCAGGCATTGATCCACTCCCGTCGACGCTCCCAGCCCTCGCGGGTGAAACGGAACACCGACTCCGGGCCGCCCACCCACGTCGAGACCGGATACATGATCCGCGCCACCACCAGCTCGCGATAGAGTGGCCGGTTGGCGTCCGTCACCTCGTGAACACCAGCCAGCCGACGGCGCAGCAGCTCCATGGCCGCGTTCGACAGATTGCTCGCGTCGGGCGGCTCGAACCGCTCCCGCTCGATCCGTTCCTCCGCCTTTCTGAGCAGTTCTTGCCGCCGCGCCCAGCCATCCTCGGTGAATTGGTAGTCGGCCTCGGGGTTGCCATCCGCGCCAGGCACTGGCTGCATGATCCCGGCGGCGGCCAGCTCGCGGTACGCCTCCAGCGAACTGTCGGTAACCTTCATCCGGTAGCCTTTGACGCGGAACCGCAGTACGGCGACGGCTGATTTGGATAGGGCAAACGTCTCGGGCATGGCGACCCTCCTTGATGCAGGGCATTTTACCTTAAAAGCGGATTCCGTGGAACTCCTGCCGCCCCACGCTTGCGAGTTGGTTCGCTACACGTACTGGGAGCTGGGGAACCGTCTTCGCAGCCAATGCACATACCGGCGCCTGAACGAGCGCGTTGCGCATCCGCGCGACGCGAAGGACGACGCGAAGGACAGGCAGAGCACGAGCAGGTCAAGTCCGCCGCGGGACTCCAAACGGTTCGCGGCGCGAGCTCACGAGTCGCGAGTTGGCTGCTCGCGCGAGGCGCTTGGCACAGGAAAAGCCTGGTGGCGCGGCCCAGCTCAAGATCGCCGCGGATCGTCAGTCTGCTGATGCTCAACTCAACGAGAAATGATCGGCGAACGGCAGCCAGCATGGGCCCAGGGTAAGACCCGCTCGACTCCCTGCGTACTTGAGGAAGAAGGGCAGGCATCTGAGAGGTCGTTGCCACCCGGCGAATGGACAGTAAGGCCAGGCATTGGAGGGATCGGCGCCACCCGGCGAATGAATCAGATCGTCCGCCGCGACCTTTGTGTAGCAAGATGGTTTGGTTTGCTGCGTGACTCCCACATTCGGCCAACGGCGCCCAGGTGGCGAGGCAGAGCGGGTGCGCGCGGGTTTGGTAATGTGGCGGGACGGATGTGCTGCCCGTTGCCTGTCCGTCGTCTCCATTTCGATGAATGGATCATATCGCTGAGAATGGTCGACCCTTGCCCCTGGGCCTGGGGCGCGATCCAATACCCGGAGTTGGGTCTCCGTCCAGCTCCCGACTGTGTAGGAACTGCCGTGATGCGAGAGGGCCACGGGCGACCCGTCCTGGGCACTTCCCGTACAACACCCTTCGTTCGGCCACCGACGGCGCCGGATGCGTTTCTTCGACAGGCTCTTCGCGATAAAGCTCACCATTTCCGCCCGTCCAAACTCGATTTCGCTTAACCATGATCAGGAGATTCGCGTCATGCCGTCCGAACTCGCGAGCGATCTGCTCGACGTCCTCGATCAACTTTCCGGGGGAGTTCATCCCGGTTTCCGCCCCGTTCACGCCAAGGGTGTCATGTATTCCGGGACCTTCACCCCCTCGGCCGGCGCGGCGAAGCTGACGAGGGCGACGCACGCCGTCAGCTCGTCCACCCCGGTAACCGTTCGCTTCTCGGTCTCGGCGGGGATTCCGACAATCGCCGACAACGACGCGAACGGGTCCAGCCCGCAAGCGATGGCTGTGCGGTTCCACCTGGGCGATCATGTTCACACCGACATCATCGCCCACTCTCATAACGGGTTTCCGACACGGACCGGGGAGGAGTTCCTGGAGTTCCTTTGCGCGGTCGCCTCGAGCGGACCGGGTGCCCCCACTCCGCCGCCCGTCGTGGCGTTCCTGGCCTCCCATCCGCCAGCCAAGGCGTTCGTCGAGGCCCCGAAGCCGATCCCGTCGAGCTTCGCCCGGCAAGCGTACTTCGCAGTGACCGCCTTCAAGTTCACGAGCGCCGACGGACAGAGCCGGTTCGGCCGGTTCCGCCTCCGTCCCGAAGCCGGGACCGAGTTCCTGTCCCCGGAGCGAGCGAAGGAAAAGACGGCCGACTTCCTCGCCGCCGAGATGTCGGAGCGGCTTGCCCGGGGGCCGGTGGAATTTCGCGTGCTTGTGCAAGTGGCCGAGGACCGGGACGAAGTCACCAATGCCACCGCGGTCTGGCCAGAGACTCGTCAGCTCGTGGATTTCGGGACCGTCACCGTCAACGAGCGTGTGGACGAACTGGCCCCGGAGCGTCGAAAGATCATCTTTGACCCCGTCCCTCGGGTGGACGGAATCGAATCGGCGGGCGACCCGCTGATCGAGGTGCGTGCCGATCTCTACTTGCTGAGCGGCCGACGGCGGCGGGCCGACGCGGCGAAGTGAATTCCTCATGTGGCGGTCCACCGACGTGCTCATCCGGTGACCCATCGTGTGAACCACGGCGCTCATCGAAGTCGTTCGCTATACCGATACACGTATCACTTCATCAACCTCGTCGAGGTCAGGAAGGAGAACTGGTCCTACGGCAACGGCGAAGCCCAGTACGGTTCGTGATATTGAGATATAATTATAAATATGGATTCCACGACCGTTCAATCGCGTTCGGCAAGCCCCGGCTGACCGACTTCCGCCTTGAGGAGACGACGATCCCAACGCCAGGTCCCGGGCAGGTTCTGCTGCGGGTCCAGTATCTCTCGCTCGACCCCTCCATGCGCGGCCGGATGGACGACCGCGAATCGTACGCGCCGCCGGCCCCGCTCGGCGGCAGGGTCCCGGGCATGTCATCAGAAGGAGGCGAAACGTGAAGCAGGCTCAGACGATTCCGCAGACGTTTCTCGGTGTCGGTTACACAAGAGACCGAGCTGGGCTGCCACTCGAAGAGGTGCGAGTTCTCGTCCCGCGGCCGGCGGCCGACCAGGTTCTGATCCGCGTCGCCGCCTCGTCGCTCAACCCGCTGGAGTACAAGCTGGCCGACCTCAATTTCATGGGACGGACGCCCCCCGTCGTTCTCGGTCTTGACCTCGCTGGCGTGGTGGTCGCCGTGGGCCATGGTGTGAGTGGCGTAGCCGTCGGTGACGCGGTCGTCGCCATGGCCGATCTGAACGGTAATGGCGGCTGGGTCGCAATGGGCGGGAGCGGAGGCGAAGGCGGCTATGCCGTTGCACGCCAATTCCTCACCGCGAGCAAGCCGCCATCCCTGAGCTTCCGCGATGCGGCGGCGCTTCCGATGTGCTTCCTGTCCGCTTTCGCGAGTCTTTACCGGGCCGTCCAGGCCCGTGACACGGTGTATATCCCGGGCGGTGGGGGCGGCGTCGGCCATCTCGCCGTGCAGATGGCGGCGCGTGCCCTGGGGGCCGGACTGGTCATCAGCAGCGGCAGCACGCCGCAATCAATCGCACTGGCCCGGCAGTCCGGCGCCCATCACGTTTTCAATTATCAGCGCGACGACATCGCCGCCGAAATCGCGAAGCTGACCAGTGGCCGGGGCGTTGACCTCGTCTTCGACGCCACCTACAGCGAGCAGGGCTTTGTCGAGACGGCGAAGACCGTCCGGCGGGGCGGGAGCTGGATCGTGCTCGGCGCCGGCCCCGGCAAGACGACACGCATGGTCGAGACGCGCAGGCGAGCGACGAGTTCGTTCGCGTGCGCCACCGGTCGCCGCCGGCACCATCTCAACTCTGTTGCCGCCAAGTCGGAGAAGCGATCACGAAAGCCGCACAGAGCGGCGACAAGGTGTTGTGCACGCGGAGCGGCTGACCCGGGCAAGCTCATCGTCCGGCCGTGCAACTGGCGCCGCCAAGGCGAAGCGGGCCGGGAGCGCTTGAGGACCATTTCCACCCGTGTTCCGCTCGGCAGGTTGGGTACGCCCGATGAGGTCGCCAAGGCGGTGGTTTTTCTCGCTTCCGATGACAGCAGCTACATCACGGGGACGGAGCTGTTTATGGACGGCGGCTTTGCCCAGGTGTAGGCCGCGGACCGCCCAGCGCACGGCATCGAGGGTTGTTCCTCTTGCGGGCTACACACATGAGTGGCGAGACTCCCGTCAATCGAGACAGGCGCCCCGAAACCTTCGCGGCCGAGCTCAATCTTGCAGCCTATCGCGTTGCCCTTCGGACCAGGACGCGGGGCACCTGGCTCGACCAGGCATTAGACCCTTGGAGGGCGCTGGCTGACACGGTCGAGAGTGGGCTGCTCGCGCGAGGCTCTCAGCACAGGAAACGCCTGCCGGCGCGGCGCAGCTCAAGATAGCCGCGGATCGTCAATCTGCTCGCTCTCAATCCAACGAGAAATGATCGGCGAACGGCAGCCTCCACGGGCCACAATGGTATGACCCGCTCGACTCCCCGCGTGTTCGATCCGAACGGCAGCTCCAGCCCGCGTCACTGGGCCGGACACCCAGCCAGGTTGCCAACGCGTTGCACGCCCAGTCGCGCGGCGAGAGGAACGACAGGCATCTGAGGGGTCGCTGGCACTCGGCGAATGGACAGGAAGGCCGGGCATCGCAAGGTTCGGCGCCACTCGCCGAATGAATCAGATCAACCGTCGTAACCTTTGCGTCGCAGGATGGTTTGGATTGCTGCGTGAATCCCACTTTCAGCCAATGACGCCCTGGCGGCGAGGCAGAGCGGGTGCGCGCGGATTTGGTAGCGTGGTGGAATGGACGTGGTGCCGCGTTGCCTGTCCTTCGTTTTTTAAGGCGACAATTGAGTCTTCGAGACCGCCAGCACTCCGAGAACAAAGACCTGCACGGCCCCGCGCCCACGCGAAAGCGCCGCCACCGCCTCTGCGCTCTCGCGCTCCCGCGGAGCGACTCCCCATTTGATCTGAGCGTAACGGCGATAACGGACCTAAACAACGTCCGAAGCGGGATTGGCGAATATGATCGAAAGCCCGCTATCCGTTGACCTTTCGCTCGATGGCGCAGCACGTTGAGCACGTGCTCGAACGTCGGTGGCTCACCGAAGATCATTTCCCGCATCTTGCGGTAGTCCTGGTCCAGCTCGGGAAGGCGGACATCCGGCGGGACGAGCCGGAGTGTGCCGGGTTTCGCTTCGGCGTAACGCGCCCAGGCCGCCGGGAAGAACACTTCCTTGTGCCCAGCAACCCTCAGCAGCAACTCGGTGTCCTCGACCGCGGACTTGCCCAACTCGTGTTCATATAGCCGCACCACATCGTAATAATGCCGAGACTGCCGGTCGCGGAACTTCTTTTCCGCTGGAGCGTGGTACCACATGTGGAGAAGCGTCGCCTTTTCCCAGAATGTCCGTTCGGCGGCCAGGACACGGACCTTACATTCGATTTCCTTGAAGACACTGGGGAATGCTTCGGCCGCATAGGATGTAACGCCCGCTTCGACGACTGGCCAATGGTCAGTTCGGGCCCCGAGCTCCAGCCTCACGACTGGCCGAATATAGGCCGGCTCGTCGACGGCGCCGGAGCGGTTCTCCGCCGGGTAGCGAAACAGCAGCGTTTGACCAGCCGGGTGATCTTCGTCCAGTTCCAGCCCCCACGTCGCCGAGGGCGGCTGACCCAAGGCGTTGCCGAAAGCGCCCAAGAGTTGGGGCAACAACTGCTCTCGAATGGCACGTTGGCACGTTTCGGTCAGTGCTTCGAGCCCCTGCTTCCGTCGCTTGCCCGTGGTCGCGTTGAGCGGATCGCTCGCGCCGCCGAATCCCAGTCCCGCACGGTCAAACGACAGGTCGACGTCTTCCGAAAACCGCTCGATGACCCCGAACACCTTGGAAAGCGACGTGCCGCCCTTGAAGAGCAATCCCGCAGGCGGGTCAAGCAGGGTGAAAATCCGTTTGAGCGTCCAGCAAACCCAGAAGTCCTTTTCGATGATTGCAGCGGTCAGCGCACATCGGCGCGCGGTTGCTACGAACAGGTCGGTGCGGTCAGCGATGGGTAGACGGGCGACATCATCCAGGACTCACCAACTCCTTCTTGTCCTGAGCGACCGCGCGGACGACGTTCGCGATCCAGCCCGTTGTGTACCGCGCATCACGGAGAAGATCCTGCCGCTGGACCGCTGACAGCGCGCGCCGCAGTCGTGCGATTACCTGTTCGTCGACGGCCGACTGGCCGAGATACCGCAGCGCCTGGAATACCATCACACTCGTCCGGCTCGCCGCCGACAGCTCTTTCGGGGCTGCATGTCGAATCTGGAACACCACGTCGCCGATCCGCACCTGGCGGGTCCGCCCGTCCGTCAAGTACACCGGCTTGGCCGGTACCTGGTTCGATAGCCCCAGCCGGTTGGCCGCGACCGCACCGGAGGGTAGCACCCGGCTGCCTGTCTGCCTGCCCAGCGCTTCGGCGATCTCGTCGGGGTCGGGGCCAATCGGGATGCCCAGCCGCTCATTCACGCGGGGATAGTGATAGAGACCTCGCCCGAGCCGCTCGATCTCGCCGCTCCTGACCAGGCGGGAGAGCGACTGGTCGGCGGCATCGCGGCTGCCCAGATCGAGAAAGTCCTTCGGCGTGAAGACCTTTCCACGGTCGTGCCCGCGAATCCGGTCCAGAATGTCGTCCTGTATGGTGCTCATCGGCCCTCCTCTCCTGTCAGAAAAGTGTAGACGAATGGCTGACGAAAGGCAAGCGAAGAGTTTGCCGGCTCCGCCGTTTACTGCCATGCGGACCGCTTGGCCGTAGCGGCTTCGCCGGGATGTGTCAGTTACGCGACTTAGAATTGGACATGAGCGCTCGTGTTCGCACCCGATGGACGAAGGAGGTCACCACCATGGGCGTGCTCTCGGGTCTCATGCCGCCGATAGCCGTGCTTGAGAGACATCTCGAAAAGAGACGAAGGACAGGTATCGCAGGAGACGAACGACAGGCGTCGCAGGGGTCGGCGCCACTCGGTGAATGGACAGGAAGGCCAGGCATCGAGGGGTCGGCGCCACCCGGCGAATGAATCAGATCGACCGCAGTAGCCTTTGTGTATCAAGATGGTTTGGATTGCTGCGTTACTCCCACATTCGGCCAATGGCGCCTTGGTGGCGAGGGGGAGCAGGTGCGCGCGTGTTTGCTAACATGGCGGGATGGATGTGCTGCCTGTCCTTCGTCTCGCAAGGTTGAGCGGTCGAGCTGCGAGCCGCGCAACAAATGCTTATTCAGTTTGCGCGGCTGAAATCGTCCTAACCCATTCGGACATTTGGAAGTTCGCTGATTGACAGGCCGACTTTGGCCCGTCATCATCAATCCGTTTTCTTGAGAGAATCACATGTTCGGGCCTCGGCCACGGTGAGCAGCGCATCGAGGAGTTCACGATGGAATGGACTACGAGAGTCACCCCCGCTGTCGCCGGTATTGTTGTCGCCAGCGTGGCGCTCGTCTGGGCTGTACAGTGGGGTCGTGTGCGACGAGCGCAGGCCGATGCACGGATCAAACAGGATATGCTCACTCGGGGGCTGTCCGTCGAGGAGATCGAACCCCTGCTGAGGCCGCCTCCTGGCCCGGCGGCTGAGTTCTTTGGTTCGGCATGAGAACCACAATTCACGGTAATCATCGAGCTAATCCCTGAAAGAGCTTATGAATCTTACACTTCGCTGCGGCAAGCCGGAGGACGCGAAGGTGTGTGGCGCGATCTGCTACGAGGCGTTCAAGACGATCGCGGAAGCACATCATTTCACGCCGGACTTCCCGTCGGCTGACGTGCCGGTCGAACTGCTGACTTGGATGTTGGGTCACGCCGGTTTCTACGGCGTCGTGGCCGAACTTGACGGCAAGGTCGTCGGCAGCAACTTCCTCGACGAGCGTAACTGCATCGCCGGTGTCGGGCCGATTACCGTCGATCCCAGCGTCCAGCACAAAACGATCGGGCGACAATTGATGGAGGACGTCCATCATCGCGCCGCGCAGAAGAATCTCCCTGGTGTGCGCCTGATACAGGCGGGCTATCACATGCGTTCGCTCTCCTTGTATACCAAGCTCGGTTACGACGTCCGCGAACCACTCGCCTGCCTCCAAGGCCCGGCCATCAACGACGTGGTGACCGGGTATAGCGTCCGACCGGCCACCCCAGACGACCTCGAGGCCTGCAACCGCGTCTGCCGGCAAGTCCATGGCCATGATCGCGGAGGGGAACTGCTTGACGCGGTCCGGCTAGGCGCGGCCAGCGTCGTCGAGCACGACGGGCGTATTACCGGCTACGCCACAACCCTCGGTTTCTTTGGACATGCCGTTGGCGAGAGCAACAGCGAACTCCAAGCCCTCATCGGCGCGGCCCAAACATTTGCCGGCCCCGGCTTCCTCTTGCCGATTCGTAACACAGAATTGTTCCGCTGGTGCTTGCAGCGCGGTTTGCGCGTCACGCAGCCCATGACTCTCATGAGCCTCGGCCAGTACAACGAACCCGCGGGAGCATTTTTGCCATCGGTCGTATATTGAAGGGAAATTGGTGAAATTCGACCAACCGTTCGATGATCGGAACGCGGGCTTGCGCCCGCGTCGGCTTTCCGCCATCGCCCCAAGACACCTGCGTCATCTGACTAAAGACGTGGATGTGGTGCCGCGTTGCCTGTCTTTCGTCTTCCCAAACGAGACCTACGCCATTGCGGACTGCGGGTGCCGCCGGAAGTGATCGTCGGGGCTACCCGGCCAGGAACCCGGCAGGCGCATGCTGCATTTCGCTGAGGCGAGGTGTCGCGACCGCCAGATTCACGTTAGAGAGCACGAGATCTTGCCAAACTTTCGGCCGGGAAGTCGTCTCACAACGCAGCAATGCGCCTTCATCGAAGGGTTCGGTCTCAAGGTTGAGAAAGCCGATGGTGATCCGAGCCTGCCCCAGAAACTGCGGGAACATCACTGGGAGATCCGCCCTGGTGATAGGATGACTCGCCATCAGTTTAAAACGGCCCTGAAGAAGCTCGAAGCTGTGGTGAAGGAGTAATCGCCGTGCCCGGTAAAAACCTCGACGAGCTAAAGCTCCTGCTGGAACAAAGGGGCCTCTCTGCGTCTCTGCGGGGCCAGGGTCGAGCCGCTTTTCTGTTCGTCGAGTGCGAAGGAAAGGCGGTTGAGATTTCCGACCACGAAGGGCGGTGGTGGGTCGAGTTCTGGGATTCGAGCGATGACGAGGATGCAGCCCCCGTGAAAGACAGCTTCTTCGCCACGCCGGATCAGGCGGTGGATGCCGCCGCTGGCTGGCTCTCGCCTCGCAACGGCCCAGGCGATGTGATCGCACACGGTCCGACGTCCATCAAGGTTGACTGATGGACGATCTTATTCCCGGCGTGGGTCCTCAGCATGTCAGCCCGAAAGCGATCTCAGAATCGCCCTGCTTCCACGACATCACCGTCGAAGTCATCGAGGAGATTCCCGGAGGAGTTGATCGAGGAAAATGAAGCACTCCGCCAGGTAAACAAGCGCCCCGTTTGTGGTTGCACCACCCGCGTAGCAAAGGAACGAACGGCGTGCCACCGGAAAAAACGACCGAGAACTCCACTGGCTCAGGATACTGGCGACATAGGTCGGCGAGTTCCGTGGATTGCGAGGAATCCAAGCTTCGTGCAGTCGCGTGGGACCAAATTCAGCCTTGGTGCAATTTTGTCGTCCTGCGGCCTCGGCACCTGCCGCCAGGCGTATCAGTCGAGAATCTCACCCTTCGTCCGGAAGCGCCTCCCGGTCGCACCAGCGAGTTGGCGGGCCGGCCGGACTGGCACGACCACAACCGGTGTTCGTTCCGCTTTGAGATCGTCGGCAGAGGTCGGCGCCTGCGCGTGAAGCAGTTCCTGTATGACTGGGCACCCCCGGCATTCGACCATCCTTGCCTGTGGAAGAGCCACAACGAGCCGTTCGAGGTAGGTAAAAACATCGGCTGGCTCGGCACGGACTATCGCAAGGCCCATGCGGCGGCCGTAAGCATCGACCGCACCACGATCGAGCTTTCCACCGAGGTTGACTACGTGTACGAGGCGGACGAGCCTCCGGGACGATACCTGCGGCTGTTGGTTTCTCCGTCGAATCAGGCAGGCGGTGTTGCGTATCCGCCGCGGCTGGATCTTCAGCCTTGTTCGACAGGGGTCCTCAGCATCCACGGTCAGGACGTTCACCACGCATTCTTGACAGAGCGATATGGCCCCCACGAAGCGGTCTGGCAGGCCAATGGACACAATTTCATGCTGTTGACCAAGCCGAGCACGGATACCGACGGCATTTGGTTCAGCGGACTTCTCGAACAACTGCTGGCGACCGATTCATCTTCGCATCGGGAATGATCTCAACGACCGTGAGGAGTCCGTTGGGACTGCGCAGCAAGATGGTTTGGATTGCTGCGTGAATCCCACATTCAGCCAATGGTGCCCTGGCGGCGAGGCAGAGCGGGTGCGCGCGGGTTTGGTAAGGTGGCGGGATGGATGTGCTGCCGCGTTGCCTGTCCTTCGTCTCGCGTCCGGGCTCCAAGCCACGGCGTGGAGAACACAGAACTCAGGGCCTGCTCCTCAGGGTTTGGCCGGACGGTTGGGACGGATGATGCGGATGAACTGGTTCACCAGGTTCGGAGCGGCCGTAAGGGCGTCGTGAATGCGCTGCGCTAGACCCGCGTGGTCCCGTGGGTCCTGGGTACAGGAAATTCCTCATCCGCATAGAGCCTGGCCATCAGTGGTTAGTCCGCCTCGTTGTCGCGAATGTCCTCATCGATCTCGGCGGGATGCTCTCGGTAGTAATCCCAGGCTGCCTGGAGGTCCGCGGGCGTGAGCCCCACGATGTTCTCCAGGATCTGCTCGTCCGCCGCACGCAGCCGACGGGAATTCACCACTCCCCAAACCGTGATCCGCGTGTTGCGAATGCAGGCCCGTCCGCCGCACACGCCTGGCGTCTTCTGAACCCAGCTCTGGTTCTTGGTTGCGTCTGTGGCCATGATCCGCAGCTCCTTCGAGAGCATTTTACCAAGGAGATGGGCTACTCGCACGAGCTCGTCCTTGGTCGTTCGTGCATCACGCGAGCGCGATCAACCTTCCGCGCGAAAGGACGATACGTCCGAACCAGGGACAGAGCCCTTGCCAGTCGAAGGACCGGTATTCCGCGGCGGGATGGATGTGCTCCCGCGTTGCCTGTCCTTCCTCTTGGCGTCGACTTACACCCGCTCTGATCGATGTACGGTATTGGATTGACCCCGTTGGGCACTCAGAGCGACACGATCGAGACCCAGCTCTTCGGGCGGCGTTCCATGCGTCAGGCCGATCCGGGCCATGCGGTGTGTTCGGCTCTGGGACTGAGTGCCACTCCGGTCAGCCAATGCTATCCGAGCCTCTGGAAACTCAGTTGAAAGCCAATGAAAAAGATGGCGGCGTCGACGAAGAGATGACTGATCCACGGGCCGTACAAGGAGCCTGTATGGTGATAGAGCCACGCCCACCCAGCTCCCCCGATCGCCACGAATAGGGGGAGCGCATAGGTCAGGGGTGAGGACCATCCGAAGAATCCGGCCACGATAAGGACGTGATGGGCCATGAATCCCACGCTCGACCAGAGAATCGCGGCGCCGAGCGAGGTCCGACGCTTCAAACTTCCGAAAACAAACCAGCGCCAGTAATACTCCTCCAAGCCCGAATGCCCCAGTGCGTAAAACGTGCTGAGTGCGATATAGCGAGAAGGCGAATCCACTCCCATCCCCTTGATCTTGGCGTGAATGCCATCCACGGCAGCGGCGAGATAACCACCGGGCAAGAGCCAAAGCCGAACGACAAGCAACGTCGCGACCAGAATGATGACCCCCGACGCGATGCCCCAAACGAAATCCGTGATTGATGGGCGGTGTAGCTTGATCTTTTCTTTGAGTACCGATGCGGTCCACACTGCGGGGAGCCCGAACTGCAGGACTTTTCCCAGAGCGTAAACTCCTTGCTGAACACCCGTCGGCGCGTTGGCGAGAAGGTCGAAATAGAGGAACGTCAAGGCCGTCGGATAGACGATAGCGACCAGAATAATCAGCATCCGGGAAACCCATGGTAGATGCGAATAGGCGTAGCCCTTGAACTTCGGCCGCGCACCTTTGTGCAAGAACAACTCGCGCTTGTCTCGCACGAGGTTACCGACCATCGTCCGATTCTCGAGACGGGGGTTCAACTCTAAATGCCTGAACCCCATATCTCTTCGCTGGCATTGAGGAGTTGCTGCGCGCAGGAGTTGTGCGCCATCCGCCGCCTTCAGGATGTACTCGTGTCGCCCGCGAATGATTTCGATCGCGGTGACGATGTGGTCGCGACATTCTGTTCCCCCACCCGTTCGATTCGAGAAACGACCTTGGGATGGCCCAAGTGGGCGAGGGTCATCGTGTCCGTATCGAGGAAGTGCATCATTCCTGCTCGCACTCAGGCCGCCGTCGCCTGGCGTAAATCTCCCGAAGCATCGCCGCTTCCTCCAGTGTCAGCACCTCCGGTGTTTCGCCGAGTCCGTTCCGTGACGCCGGCGGTTTGAGCGGTCTCGGTTTCGTGCGTGGCATGGTTTGTCCCTCCGGATCCCCTGCGTCTTCATAACCGTTCTATCGACCCGACCCAGAAGGATTAACCCCCCGCCGTCTGACTGACGAACAACGCAAAGGCTGGCTGGACAGGAAGGCCAGGCATTGGAGGGGTCGGCGCCACCCCGCGAATGAATCAGATCGACCGAGCGATTTGGCTGCAAGGTGGCAACGCTGAAATCGATGGCGTGTCGTTTTCGTGCCGATTGCGGGCGCGAAGCTGAGATCGACCGACGCCTACGACAGCGCCCCACGTCGGATTGGAAGAAGGCGACCATCGACACACCCAAGCGTTGTCACCGGCAAGTCCGCTACATCGAAGAACGAAGAGGCGCTCGACGGCCTTGTGACGGGCGGCGCCGCGACCACCCCCCCTTCGCAAGGGGGGGAAAAAGGCGCAACGAAATCCGGGGGAACGCGCGGCACGTGAATGGCCGACTTTTCATCAGACCAGGGCGGGAGTGAGGGGGCACCCATCGACGAGAGATCGCGAGGCGCGTACTCTACTGGGCATTCCTCTGGCGCTTGGCCTGTGGGGCAGGCTTCTCGAGCTTGAGCTTCAGCGAAGGGACCACGCCCGATTTCGGAACCATAACGGTCGACTGGGCTGTCAGCGCCGGCCTGACGATTCCGGAGAAACGTTCCTGTTCCGCTGTCAGGGGAGCATAGCCCTCGGCATGGACTTCACAGGTGCCGGGCGGGATGCGCTCGGTCAGGAACAGGCCCCGGTTGCCGACGATCTTCGGTTTGTCCTTTGGACCGCCGTTCTCCGACACTCTCAGCAATCGCGCGTCGAACAAATGCCCAAAGTGTCGCTCATAAACGGGATCGTCGGGCGACCCGGCCCTTCTGACGCTGATGACGACGCCTGTGAGCTTCGTCCCCTCGTCCCATTCGACTGATCCGGTCAGGCGCGTACCGGTCGTCCGCACGAACGAAACGGGAGTCGTCTTATCACTGACCACCTCGACGTACTGTCGATCGAGAAAAAGCCCCTGCACGATGTTCCCGTGGGGGATCATCCGGCTGCGCGCGAACTGGTACCGGCCCGGGGGAAGCGAGTTGAGCTCGATGCGGCCGTGATTTCGAATCGAAAGGTGGCGAACGATTTCAAACCCCTTCCATGCGTCGACGGCATGCATGACCGACTGCACGAACACCGACGCTTCTTCGTCGCTCCCTTCGATATCGTAACGGATTTCGACCCGCGTGGGACGCGGAAGGCGGATGACGGCTTCAGCATCTCCCTGCGGCAGCGGGACCGGCCAGGCGTCGAGCGCCGGGCTCGATACGGCCAGTCCTGGCGTGGCGGCCGCTAACGCCGGCGGACTGCCGGCTGGACGCCCCTGTCTCGGGGCAACGCTGACAGCCAGCTCGAACCGTCCCTCGGAATCGGTCTTCGCCCCGCGGACCGTTGGCTCTTCCTCGCCGTCGAAGGAATTGACGGCCCGACCCCCGGCCAGAGTCATGCCGTTTGGTCTGACGGCGAATAGCGAGGCGTCCTTCACGGGCTTCCCGAGATGGTCGAGGACGCGCCCGCGGACGGTTCGCCCCTTTTTCAGCCGAATCACCGTCTCGATTCTGTCTTTTCCGGCAGGGGGAGCCTCGCTGAGAACCGGCTGGGGCACGTAGCCGTCCGCGAGAATGCGCGCCGTCCAGCCTTCGTTCCACTTGACCGTCACGCTGAAGCGATCCGACGTGTTGCGCGTTTCGGTAAATCCCCAAGTCACGTTCTTCGGATCTCTGGGATCGAATTTGCAAGCTTGGGTGATGAAGGCCTCGACTGGCTCGCCCGTTTCGGCGTCGACAACCTTGCCGAATACCTCGACCGATTGCGGCACCACTGCCGGTGGATCGTTCTTCGCGTCGACCGGCGGCAGGGATGGAACCTGCGTGGACTGGAAAAGCGCCAGGAAGAGGACCACCGGCGCGGCGTCCGGACCAGGGCAGTCACGATCGCGGTGCACGGATAAAACATGGGCTGCCTCCCCTCAGGGAACCTGGAAACCTTTTCCGCGTTGGCCACAATTGTAGCGATAGTTGACCACAGTTGTGGCTACTTGTCAAGAGAGGAAGGGATCATGGTCCCGGGTTCACGATCCAAACGGAGGCAGAATCAAGGTAGAATTCCACGGCTTTTCAATGTATGTTCAGCCGAAGGCAGTACTTCACGTGCGACGTCTGACGACTTAGTGTGTTGGAGATGGCATCACGGCCGGGGCGACCTGGTGAGGGACAAGCAGCCCTCGCTTACGCTTCGGGTTAGTATGGGTGTGGAGGAGATGTCATGGCCCGTGGACGAGAGACCGAGCCGCCGATGCCCGAGCCGTTGGCGTACTTCTTGACCTGGCCGACGTACGGCACCTGGCTTCCGGGAGACGAACGCGGCTGGATCCAATACGGGCGTGGCTGGCAGCTCCCAGACGCGGTCCGAAAGCTGGAGGCGGAAGCGAGAATGACCGAGGATGCCTGCCGATTCGATGGCGAGCAGCGCAACGTTGTGGAGCGGCAAATTGCCGAGACGTGCAACGTTCGCGGCTGGGAATTGCACGCCGTCAACTGCCGGTCGAATCACGTGCACGTCGTGGTGACCGCGGGCCAAGCACCCAAGATCGTTCGCAACCAATTGAAAGCATGGTGTACGCGACGGCTGAAAGAACTGGAAGGCAAACGCCGACCGGCGGAGGACGGCCCTCGCTCACGCTTCGGGTTAGTATCGGACGAGGACGGCGCTCGCTCAGGCTTCGGCCCAGTATCGGCCAGCGACGCCTCGACACCGACCCGAAGCGTGAGCGAGGACTCCCGTTCCACACCGACCCGAAGCGTGAGCGAGGATTCCATTCGCGAAAACTGGTGGGCCGAACGCGGCAGCCAGCGGTTCATCAACGATTCGGAGGGTCTGGAAGCCGCGATCCGGTATGTCCGCGACGGTCAGGACAGCCCGCGAGAGCACTGACCCGAAGCGTGAGCGAGCATTCCGCCAACGACCGCCTCGCTTACGCTTCGGGTTAGTATGGACAGTCGGCTGTCCGAGTGAAACGCGTCCTGATCGTGCTGCCTTTAGACCCGCGTGGTCCCGTGGGTCCTGGGTACAGGAAATGATGCCCTCGTGCGGCTGACCTTGTCGACGAAGGCCTTTGAAATCGCGATGATTATGGGTAAGGACAGCACGTAGGTCGGCGGTGGCATCCGCGAGAACTTCCGCATCGTCAATGCCCTGGCCAGCCCGACCCGCCTCCTGGACCGTCCGCACGTCGTGCCCGAGGCGGCGCAACTCCTCGGTAACCGGCTGAGGAAAATCCTCATCCGCATAGAGCCTGGCCATGAATGGTTAGTCCGCCTCGTTGTCGCGAATGTCCTCGTCGATCTCGGCGGGATGCTCTCGGTCGTAATCCCAGGCCGCCTGGAGGTCCGCGGGCGTGAGCCCTACGATGTTCTCCAGGATCTGCTCGTCCGCCGCACCCAGCCGACGGGAATTCACCACCCCCCAAACCGTGATTCGCGTGTTGCGAATACAGGCCCGTCCGCCGCACACGCCTGGCGTCTTCTGAACCCAGCTTTGGTTCTTGGTTGCGTCTGCGGCCATGATCCGCACCTCCTTCGACGGCATTTTACCAAGGAGATGGGCTACTCGCAGTAGCTCATCCTTGTTCGTGCATCACGCGAGCGCGATCAACAGGGAAGCAAACAGGGAACTAAAGGGCAGGCACTGCGATGCTGCGTGTTCCGCTGGCCGCATCGGGCGCGCATCCGTGAGCCGATTGCAGCAAGCCATTCCCCATCGCGCAGCAATTATCGAGCTTGCTTGCCGCTATGACACCGATTTTCATTGCGCCGTGCGCTGGCAGCCGGCCTCTTGCCCGCGCACCGGGCGCGCGGCATGCTGATGTCGTCGGCCCGCGATTCTGGCGGCGCCGGCGCGGGCCGGCGTGGGATAGGGTGACGGCGCAGGGCTGGTGGTCGTGGGCGACGGCTCCGGCCCCGTGTACCTGGTCGCGGCAGCGGACCCGGCTGACGGCGGGCCGCTGGACCTTGCCGTTAGCCCCAGCGGTCTCAGGTCGGGCCGGATCACTCCTGGGTGCCGGTTGTGGATTGCGAGGAACTGCGTGAGCGATCAACCTTCCGCGCAAAGACGATTCGTCCGAACCAGGGGCCGAGCCCTTGCCGGTCGAAGGACTGGTATTCCGGGCGAACGAGCAGCGGCCATCGCCCTGGCACTCCGGAGCCCTCTTCCATGTGTCCAGCCGGTACCCGCGAAAGCCCCGCTCGGTGCGGGTTGACCGCCTGGGGGGCATCTTACGGAACGGGTTGCAAGCGCCGGCCTCCTGCCCGGACGGTTCGGTCTGCTCGGACCTCCAATTGGTGGTGACCGGGACCTCCGTGCCCTACGACAGCCTGGTGTTCCTCCACCGGTTTGGCCCTCAGTCCTTCCTCTACACGCTCGGCGGGCCGGACCGGTTCAGCGTTTTTGTTGACCCGGCCATTCCTGTGTTGACACCCGAAGCCATGGGGGACAGTTGGGTGGTCCTGTGCCAGGATGAAGTCTACGTGCGTGATCGTATCGCGCCCGAGGATCTGACCGGTGTGGCCGTGCATCATGCAGACGCCGACTCGGTCGTCGGTGCTTTCATTGCCGATTTCCGGCGTCTTGGCATTCCTCTGTTCGACTATGATGGGAATGTACTTTGGGAGCCGGCGTGAGCCGGAAACCGATTGGGCTCGGCTTAAACGAGTGTGGCTCTTGTTCTTCCTCGTAGCCGGGGATGAAAGCCAGCCTGTGCAAGGTGGTTTTCACCGGTAAGGGCCTCGGTCAAGCCGCGTTTGGTCATCAGGACGAAGGAAACGAATCGGCGAATACCACACTCCTTCGCGGGGCTTTCGATGCGCGTAACTGCGATTGCACGGCTGTGAACGTTTTCCAGGATTTAAGAGGATTTCCCAGGAATTCGCAGGGTTTCTCACCGTTTGTCTGCCGTGGCAGAGTTTTATGCGTCGATGCGATAAATCGAGTCGGTCCCCCTCAAGTCGATCATCGCTCGTACTCGGCCGATCTCGATGCGGGCAGCTCGCTCGGCCGCGGGCTCAGCCGACTGGGCGCGCTCGTCTCAAGCTTCCGTGGCCGGGCGGGCCAGCGTATAATCAGGGGATCGCCGCCATCTCGCGCGAGGGGAGCCAGACAATGGGTACGCTCGATGAGGAACCGGACGTGAGCACGGTCAAGGAATCCGCCCTGCAGAGTCATGCCCGAGCGTCTTCTCCGCGTCGTGTCCCCTGCAACGACGCCACAGGCCGCGTTCTCCCGATCACTCCGGAGGAACAGGCCCAGGATGCCAAAGCAGTCGCTGCGTTCGTCGAACTGATGTTTGCGCTGCCGGACGATGACCCGCCGGGTGCCTGGGAGGAAGCGATGCGGGACCTTGACGCACAGCGACCGCACAGGAAGCTTTTCGAGGGCCTCTATTAGTCATGGCGCGGCTGATCCTCCTGGACAGCGGGCCGCTCGGTTTGATCGTGCGTGCGCCCGGTCCAAGCAAGCCGCAAGTCGGGCGCTGTCTCGGCTGGGTGCAGACCATCCGGGCGAGTGGCGCGATCGTCATCATGAAGGAGGTCGGTCGCCTTGAGGGTTCCGACGATGGACGCTCCGGAGAATCCGTCTTCCACTCAAGACGTACACGCTTCCAGCGAGGATTCGCAGGAATCCTTTTCACTTCTTCATCCCACGAAGTTCGGGCGTTACACCATCCTCCGGCGCCTGGGCAAGGGTGCGTTCGGTGAGGTCTTTCTGGCCTTCGACGAAGAGCTTGACCGCCCGGTTGCGATCAAAGTTCCCCGCCCCGAGCGAGTCTCACAGCCCGAGGACATCGAGGCTTACCTCGAGGAAGCGCGTATCGTTGCGAACCTCGACCATCCCCATATCGTGCCCGTCTATGACGTGGGACGCACCGAAGGCGGTCTGTGCTTCGTCGTGTCCAAGTTCATCGAGGGAAGTGACCTTGCCAAGAGGACCAAGGACGCACGCCCCGGCTTTCACGAGTCGGCGGCACTGATGGCGACGGTCGCCGAAGCCTTGCACCATGCTCATACAACCGGTCTGGTCCATCGGGACATCAAGCCCGCCAACATTCTGATCGATGGCTCAGGGAAGGCATTCGTTGCCGACTTCGGTCTTGCACTCAAGGACGAGGATTTCGGAAGGAGTGCCGGGATTGCGGGAACTCCTTCGTACATGAGTCCCGAGCAGGCCCGTGGCGAGGGGCATCGCGTCGATGGTCGCTCCGACATCTTCAGTCTGGGCGTGGTTTTCTACGAGCTCTTGACCGCTCGGCGACCGTTCGTTGCCAGAGCCCAGGACAAGCACGAGGCTCTCGACGAATTGCTGGACCTCATCGCCACGACCGAAGCCCGCCCGCCTCGCCAGATCGATGACACGATTCCCAAGGAGCTGGAACGGATCGTGCAGAAGGCACTCTCGAAGCGGACGTCGGAGCGGTACAGCACCGCCAAGGACATGGCGGAAGACCTGCGCGTGTTCCTGCAAACCACAGGCGGCACGGTCTTGCCTGTTGCCTCTATGCTTCCGATCAGTACTCCACCAGGATCGACCCTGGAATCTGCTCCACCCCCACCAACTTCCAAGCAGTCCGACTCGGACCAGCGGCCGATCAGGGTCGTCCCGAAAGGGCTGCGATCCTTCGATGAGCAAGACGCCGACTTCTTTCTGGAATTGCTCCCCGGTCCTCGGGACCGAGATGGCCTGCCTGAGAGTATCCGATTCTGGAAGCGGAAGATCGAGCAGATCGATCCCGACCTGACATTCAAGTTTGGGCTGATCTACGGTCCCTCGGGCTGCGGCAAGTCATCGCTCGTGAAGGCGGGGCTCCTGCCCCGGCTGGGCAAGCATGTGCTTCAGGCGTACATCGAGGCGACCCCGGAGGAGACGGAAGCTCGGTTGAATAGGGGTTTGCGCAAAGTTTGTCCTGAACTGCCGCGAGGATTGGCGATGGTCGATTCGCTGGCGAACTTGCGGAGGGGGCGCAGCTTGCCACCTGAGCGCAAGGTGCTGCTGGTCCTGGATCAGTTCGAGCAATGGCTCCATGCGAAGCGAGGTGAGGAGAACACGGAACTGGTCGCCGCGCTCAGGCACTGCGATGCCGAGCATGTTCAAGCCGTTGTGCTGGTGAGGGATGATTTCTGGCTGGCTGCCAGCCGGTTCATGAGGGATCTGGACATCCGACTGCTCGAGGGAGAGAACAGCGCCCTGGTGGATCTCTTCGATCCCCGCCATGCCCAGAAAGTGCTGATGGCTTTCGGGCGGGCGTATGGGGCTTTGCCCGAACGGATCGGTGATCTCAGCAGCGATCAAGGTTCCTTTCTGGATCAAGCGATTTCCGGACTTGCGCAGGATGGGAAGATCATCTGTGTCCGGTTGGCGCTCTTCGCCGAGATGGTCAAAGGGAAACCCTGGACCCCAGCAACGCTCAAAGAGGTGGGCGGCACAGAAGGAATCGGTTTGGCGTTCCTTGAAGAGACCTTCAGCGCCTCGACCGCACCTCCCGAGCATCGCTTTCATCAGAAAGCAGCACAGGCGGTTCTCAAAGCTCTGCTGCCCGAGACCGGCACCGACATCAAGGGGCAGATGAGATCGCGCCAGGAATTGCTCGAAGCTTCGGGGTATGCGAACCGCCCCAGGGACTTCGATGACCTGATCCACATTCTTGACCCTGAGCTTCGCCTGATCACGCCCACCGACCCTGAAGAGAAGGATGAAGGCGGAAGGACCTCGGAAAGGATGAAGGATGAAGGCGGAAGGATGAACGAAGAAAGGGAGATCGGGCCTGCGTCCGGTTCATCCTTCATCCTTCATCCTTTCGCTACTACCAGCTCACCCACGACTACCTGGTCCACTCCCTGCGGGACTGGTTAACCCGCAAGCAGAAGGAAACCCGCCGTGGACGGGCCGAGCTGCGGTTGGCGGAACGGGCCGCCCTGTGGCAGGCGAAGCCCGAGAACCGGCATCTGCCGTCGTGGTGGGAGTGTCTGACGGCGGTGTGGCTCGTACCGGCGAAGAACCGTACCCTGTCGCAGCAGACGATGCTGCGGAAGGCGGGGCGCGTTCATGGGGTCCGCTGGGTGAGCGCACTGGCCATTCTGCTGCTGATTGGATTCGTGATCGGGTATGTGATTGCGGCCGAACGCCGGCACAGCCTGGAGCGGCAGGTAGCCACGGCATTGGACGCGGTCCGGAACAACCGGGGACTGGCGGTTCCGTTTACCTTGCGCGATCTGGAGCGATTGCCGCCCGCGACGGTCGTCGCAGCGATGAAGGCGAAATACGCAGATCCCGATCCGCAGGGAAAGCTGGGGTTGGCCTATGCGATGGCGCGTTACGGCGAGGTCGACGTCCCGTTTCTCGTCTCGCAGATCCAGCATTTGGCGTCCGAGGAAGTCGACAACCTTGCCGCCGCGTTAGGGTGTTCGCGAGCGGCGGCAACGGACGCCATTCAAGAGAAAGCTGCGTGGAGGAACTGGCGTCTCAAGGCGCGCCTGGCTATCGTCGCGCTCCACCTCGACGATGACCGCATCGCCGCCGACATGTGCCGCATCGACGATCGGCCCGATCCAATCCAGCGTGCGATCTTCATCGACGAGCTGGCGGCATGGCACGGAGACGTCTCCAGACTGGCAGAGTATTCTCAGACGCGATCCGACGCGGCCCTTCGGTCAGGAATCTGCCTAGCGGTCGGTAGTATTCCGTTGGGACAGTTGACCGCTGGGGAGCGCAACAAAGCCTGGAAGCCGGTGCTCACGCAATGGTACGAGACCGCATCGGACGGCGGCACGCACAGCGCGGCCGGCTGGGCACTGCACCAGTGGGGAATCGAGGCGCCCGCACTGCCGGCAACGAGCCACCCGAGCCAGGGCCGCCAGTGGCTCGTCAATTCGCTGGGCATGACGCTGCTCAAGATCAACCCCGGCGAGTTCGTGCGCAAAGAAGATCAATACCCTGGGGCAAAAAAGCAGACTGTGCAACTGACGCGGGCCTTCTTTTTGAGTGACCGGGAGATCAGCGTTGGGCAGTTCCAGCAATTCATCAACGATGCAAATTGTCCGCAACGAGAGAAGCCCGACGAATGGCCAGGCGCCGACGCGAAAATCAGTTCAATGCCCGACCACCCGGTTCAACAGGTCAACTGGTACGACGCCGTGCTGTTCTGCAACTGGCTGAGCCGCAAGGACGGACGCACGGCATGCTATGAGCGAACCGGGAAGAAGGAGAAATCTCGAAACAACCAGAACCCGGATGTGGAGCATGACCAATGGCGGATGGTGCCGAGTGGAACCGGCTACCGCCTGCCGACGGAGGCGGAGTGGGAGTATTCCTGTCGCGCCGGCACGACGACCGAATTTGCCAGCGGGAGCGATGAAGAGACGCTGCGGAAATATGCAGTGTTCAACACCGGTCGCACGGCTTCCTGCGGCGGCAAACTGCCAAACGGCTGGGGGCTCTTCGACATGCACGGGAATGTCTGGGAGTGGTGCTGGGACGGCTACGAGAAATACGATTTGAAGTCGCCAGCCGTTGATCCGACGGGCGCGGCTGGGATCCCCGTCCGCGTGATTCGGGGCGGGAGCTGGTACGACGACGCCGACTTCGCACAGGCGTCGTTCCGGGACGGGCGCTCGCCGGGGTACCGGTTCAGCTTCCTGGGTTTTCGCGTGGCCCGAGGCCAGTTTGGAGGATAGGGAAAGCGTAGCCCATCGCGCCGGCGATCGGGGCGGAGCGAAGCGAGGGGCGGAGCCCCCAGCCCCCGAGGAGCCGGAGAGATGGGCGGAGCGCGGGCTGTTGCCTGGATGCGTGGATTGATAAATAAAGATGGACATCATGATGGCTTATCGCGTGTTCACTTTACCGTTCCATAACCCTGGGGCGGCGGAGACGGAGTTGAACGGGTTTCTGACGAGCCATCGATGAAAATCTCGACGCTCTCCGGTGTTCGTTACAGGACGGCAGTGTGGCTCTCGGGGAATCGCATCAATTCACCATTCGCGACCCCAAGGAGCGAGTCGTAACGGCTCTTTGCTTTCGGGAACGCGTCCTGCACCACGCAATCATGAACGTCTGCGAGCCGGTGTTCGAGCGCTGGCTGATCTCGGACACGTTCGCCTGCCGCGAGGGGAAAGGACGTCTGGCCGCGCTCGATCGGGCGCGACAGTCGAGCCGCGGATCCGGCGCAGAACCCGGTTAAGCCGTGAAATTGTTCGGGTATAATGTGCGGCAGGAGGTGACCCCATGCCGATGCACGATTGGTCGCGAATCCCGGCGGGTCTGTTCCACGATTTCCACCAAACTTGGTCGATTCAGATCAAGTTGGCGCTCAATGCCGGAATCCTGCCGAAGGGTCTCTCCGCCTTGGTCGAACGACGGAGTGGCCCACGGGAATCGGACGTTCTGGCGATCGAGAGCCTTGGCAGGCCGCGCTCGGAATTCGGTTCAGACGCCGGCGTGGCGACGTCGGTGCCTCCCGTCACTCGATTCGTGGGCCGAACCTCGAAGCAGATCTACGCCTCCCGCGCGAACCGCATCGTGGTCAAGCACCGCCTGGGGCGCACGATCGCCGTGATCGAAATCGTCTCGCCGGGAAATAAGGACAGCCGCGCGGCGCTGCGAGACTTCGTTGAGAAAGTCATCGACTTCCTGCGCGCGGGGATTCATGTCCTCGTGATCGACCTGTTCCCCCCAACACCGCGCGACCCCTTTGGCATGCACAAGGCGATCTGGGACGAGATCGAAGAAAAGGACTTTGCATTTCCCGATGGGAAGGATCGCATTCTGGCATCGTACGAAACCGGAGAGGTGCAAGCCTATTACGTCGAAGCGATTGGCGTTGGTGACATTCTGCCGGAAATGCCACTTTTCCTGAGAAATGGCTGGCGGGTACCCGTGCCGTTGGAATCGACCTATCTCGCAACCTGGAACACCAGCCCCGAGGATTTCCGCGTGGCCGTCGAGACCGGCGTGATGCCGGAACTGGATGCCGAGTAAGATCCCGCGCTGCTCGGCGCTCTTGTGCTGCGCCAGAAGAAGCTGGCCGAGCCGTTGCCAATCGGGGAGTGCGAATGAGACACGCCAAGCCAACCCAAAGCGTAAGCGAGGTCTGGGTTTCGCTGTTCGTGGTGTCCCGGAACCATCGTCAAGAACATCTGTCCCAGGAAGGTCAGGAAGCCACCTTCCGATGGATTCTGGCCATCCGCGCCGAGGAGGCTGTTAGCGGACGGCATCCGCCGCGCCGCTGATTTTCTTCACCAGAGAGAGCGTGGACTGATTTTTCCAGCCCACGGCGGCCAGACCCTCGTCTGCTTCGGGGCGGGGCGTTCAACAATCAACCGTCGAAAGTCCGCTCGACGAACTCATTCGGCCCAGTGAATTGGCCGTGAGCGATCGTAATAGACGGCCGCGACGTCACCTGATGGTAACTCGTATATGCCGTCAAGCACGAAGACGTCTTGCGGCCTGAATGAAGACTCGTCGTCCCCGGGCTCAAGCTTGACGGTCCGGGTCTTGCCGACTTCATCAGTCGGAAGCACGACGAAGTCTGGGATTTTTTCCGGGAAGTGTCGGCGCGTGTCCTCAGGTGTCAGGTAACTGACAACGATTCCATCGGGGAGACTGACGGGCAGGAGCGGTTTCTTGTCGCGGTATGGGATCGCCCAGATGAGGCCGTCTGATAAGAGCCCGATCATGGTGCCGGGTTTGGGTAAACTCACGTTCCACCGACCTTTCGCTCCAGGTAATCTCCGATGCCAATTCGCACGAGCGCAGCGAGACGCGCACCCATTGTAGTACCAGGGCGCAATCGTGCGACAGGCGTCGGGGGACTCCTCCGTCGCTGCGGGTTTGACGGCGGGGGTTTCGGCCAGTTTCGGCAACCGGTTTCTCGGCAGGCATACCGCCATCGACCGGGTGACCGTGACGACGTCGAACCGCACCTGGTAGCCGATCAACACGTGCGCCGCCGAGGGTTCCATTGCGTATTTCTTGACGAGCCAACCGGTCATGTCGCTCGTGGCCATCTTCGACAGAACCGCGGCTCGTCAACAATCAACGGCGGTGAATCCCGGATCCCTATTTGAGGTGGCTGAGATGAGGTCCATGTCACAAGCGCACGCGAAACGGACATCTTTCTGAAAGCGGTTTGTGTGGCTAATGCCGACCAATACGGCTAGAACGAATGAGCCTCTTTTCTGTTCGCTCAGCCAGGTCTCGCCGAAAAATCGGGATCGGCGGCGGAACGACTCGATCAACAGGGCGAATCCGCCGGGGTTACAACCGTGCAGTGGGCTCAACCGCGACCGACCGAGCTGGCTCTGTTCTTGGGTCTGGCTCTGCTGGTCCTGCTGGGGCTTGCTCGCTGGTTCTCCGCGGCGCCGGCCGCGCACTCATGGCTCTTTTTTCTTCTTCGGGCAGGGGCGCTCGCCGTGCTTGTTCTCATCCTGCTAGGCCCGACACGAGTGCGCGAGACTCAACAGCCTGGTCGAGAACCGGGCGCTATTTATCTCATCGACGCCTCGCGCAGCATGGCCCTGGGAACTCCGGAGAGCCGGCACGACCAGGTGCGGCGGATGATCGACGAAGTGAACGGATTGCTGCGCCCGGGCCCCACGCTGAGGATCGAGTTTTACCGTTTCGGTGACCGGCTGGAGGCGCTCCCCGACGCGACCGTACCTGTCACCGAGGATTCCGAGACCCACATGGTTTCCGCTGTGGAGCAGTTGCCATCGAGATTCGCTGTTGGCTTGCCCGTCGGCGTGGTTGTTTTCTCCGACGGACGGACGACCGAGCCCGAGGCCGAGGCCCTCGACGCGGCGGCGCGCGGTTATGCCCGGCTTGGCGTCCCGGTTCATGTCGTTCCGGTGGGTGATCCCCGGACGGCCGGCGACGTTGCGGTGGCGGACGTCATCGCCCCGCGAGATCCGCCGGCGGGTACAAAAATGCCGGTCTCGGTCGTGGTGCGCAGCCAGGGATATTCCGGACGCCGCGCGGAGATTCAGATCCGTTTCCAGGAAGAGACAGCACGCGAGCCGCTCGCAGTCCTGCCCATTTTGCTGTCTGACGGCAAACAAACTCATCAGTTGGTCATCGAGACCGATCGCGCCGGCAGCCGCATTCTTCTCGCCGAGGTGACCGAGCTCGATCACGAGGCGACCGGGCAGAACAACCGGGTTCCGTTTCGGATGACCCCTCGAACGAAGAAGGTCCGTGTCATCTACATGGAAGGAGGCCCCCCGAACGGGTACCGGCGGTTGAGCGAGGCGCTGGCGGAGGACCCGGACATCGAGTGCCTCGACATCGGGACCGTGTTTCGTGTCGCAGGCCGGACTGGCCTGGCCAGAAAGAACGATTCGCGTCGAGGCTATCCCGACACGCGAGCTGAGCTGTTTGAGTACGACGTCGTCATCTGTAGCGACATCGCGCGCGACAGCTTCACGCAAGACCAGCTCAACTGGACGGTTGAGCTGGTCGCTGAACGTGGCGGCGGATTCGCCATGGTCGGCGGTAACCAAAGCTACGGAGCGGGACAGTATCACAAGACCGTGTGGAATGGCCTCATTCCCGTGGACATGGGGCAATGGGGCCTGGAACGCGGGTTTGAGAATATCATCTATTGGGGCGCCGGCCGGTTATTCCGCGTGGTGGTGCCGCCGGAAGCCCAGGGACATCCGATCTGGCACTTCGCCGACGACCGCGCGCGGAACCGGACGATTCTGGAGAAGATGCCTGTCTTTTATGGCTGCAACCTGGTGGACCGGCTCAAGCCGGCGGCGACGATCCTGGGACAGAGCGACCGGACTCTGCTGACCGTGGGGAAGGCGCCGATCTTTTCCTGCGAGGCTTTCGGTCAAGGCCGCACCTTCGCCATGCTGACGGACACGACGCCCGACTGGGGCCGCGACTTCGAGAAATCATGGGGCGAGAATGGGGATAATCGCTACTTCCGCCGGTTCTGGCGGAACGTCGTCTCGTGGCTGGGGGAGAACTCGGCCGGCAGAAGCCGCCGGCTGCGCGTCGAGACCGACAAGCTCGTCTACGGACCAGGTGAGCCTGTCCACGTCAGTGCCCGCGCCTTCGACACACAGAAGGAAGTGACGACGCGGTATCGCCTGCAGGCACGACTCAGCCTTTCCGGTGTTGCGCCCGGTTCAGCCTCGGTTCGCGACATGGCTCCGCGCACCGACCGGCCCGACTACGAGGCCGTCCTGGCCTGTCCGACAACGGAGGCCAGCCAACCTGGCGGCTTTCGCACTGCAATCGCTCTGGTCACGGCCTTCGAGGGCGAACGCGAGGTTGCGCGGGCAGACCTTGAAATCCAGGTACGCGACGATCCCCTGGAGTTCCGAGACCCCCGGCCCGACCCTGGTCGACTGGCCGCTTTGGCGGAAGGGAGCGGAGGACAGGTCGTTCACGACGCGCGATCGCTGGCGGCGCTCTTGAAAGCCGCCAAACGAAGCCCTGGGGTCCGGGTCGTCTCTCGCTCGCCCATCTGGGACCATCCGCTTTTATGGGCACTCTTGCTGGCCTTGCTCGTTATCGAGTGGATCGTCCGGCGGCGGCGCGGATTGGGGTGATTCTCTCTCGACGGAGACTCACTTCGAGGAAGATGTCCGTTTCGCGTGCGATTGTGCCACAATCGCAGCGTTTTTATCCGCCGGTCGGCAAATTCACTGGCGCGGCTTACTTCGCGCGTACAGGCCGCGCCGTCGTGCGCTCGGCTTCGGCGAACCAATCGCGGATCGAGAGTACAAAACCCGGCAGGACATCGCCGCCATCCAGAGTGTCGTCCCCGCGCAACAAGACCGACCGATTTCTTGTGGAGTACACGCGGACGGTACACTTCTCGGGGTTGACGTACCAGACCAGGCGAACTCCCGCGCGAAAGTATTCATCGAGCTTGCGGGCCATTTCCAGTCATCAGTCAAGCTCCCACGGGATTGTGAATCGCATCCCGGGAACCATGACGCCGCCACGCTCGCCGGCGACGACAGAGCCGTAGCGCTCGGCGAAAACCGGGGGGAGCGGCCGAGCGTTCTTGGGCGCCGAACCAGAGACGCAGCAAGTGGCGCTTACGTTCCGGCTCGGGCCAATCCTCGAACGCGGTGCGGTCGTGCAACAGCGTGTGGTTATGCACGAGCTGAACGTCCCCCGGTTGCAATTCCATGCGAAAATGCAAGGCGGGATCGTTGGCCAACTGATCGAAGAGATCCAGGGCTTCAATCTGTTCCGGCTCAAGCGGCGGTACTTCCGGAAATCGCCTCGCCGATTCAATGTAACTGCGATGAAAGATGGTTGATAGCAAACCGGCATGCCAGTTAAACACCGGAATGCAAAAGTAGGGTTTTTGGCCGGCGGGAACCTCCCCGCGGCGGTCGGTCTCGATACGCTCGAACAACACTCGGGCCAGGTCAGGACGACGCTTCCGCATTTCGTTGAACATGGTCACGGAGCTGACCAGGCTCGACAGTCCTCCCGACCTGGCCGGATGCAGGCACAACAGTCCGACCACGTCGCAGGAATCGGTGTGGTAGTTTTGCCGTTCCCTGGTCTGGTAGATGCGAACGCTCGGGTCCTGGCTGGTTAGCCCCAGGTCCCTGACGTGACCGAGGAGGTGTCCCTGCGCGTTCTGCGAGCGCAGGTTCCCCCAGTGCAATCCGAGTCCCAGAAAGGCGATGGCCGAGAAACGCCGGCCCCATCGCTCGACCGGAAAACCGCGCAAGAGCACAAAGCCCCGGCCTTCCAGGACCTCGCGAATGATGCTCGACAACCGTTGTGTCAACGCGGGCAACGGGAAATCGCCGGAACGCACGGCCTGCCAGTCGATTCCCCGTGGCGCCAGCCGCGCAGTGGCGGATTCAATCTCGGCGAGCTCATCTGGCGACAAGTGCTCGATCCACTCGCCCCGGGCATCGATGTCGGGACCGTACCAGGCAGATGGGCCGCCCAGTGCAGGAGGGAGTTCAAACATGGCAAATCATTTCCCGTTCGGTTCATCGGCTGTTCCGCTTGAACTGGAGCACACCGATATCGGTGGTTTCGCCCGGTCTCACCTTGACCGTGTTATCGCCGGCAAAGCCGCCGCCAATGCGGTTGCCCTCGCCGAGCACCGTGACCGAATAGTCCGCACCGGCCGGCACGTCAGCGACCCGGAACCGCCCGCGCTCGTCGGTCGAAACGACCGGCATCCCGAGACTATGATTCGCGTGGGAAATCAGAGTGGTCTGGATCAAGGTCCCCACGAGAGGGTCGCCGGAGGCATCTTCGACGCGGCCGACGATCGTTGCCAGGGGCGCCAGTGTGACGAGCACCGGTCCCTCCCTGTCATCTCCGGGTTTGATGAGAACGGCCTTGCCGAGTCTTGAGCCCGACTGCCGCAAGAGCAGGACCCGCACCTCATCGGGCTCGAGTTCCGGAGATCACGAAATCGGCTTGTGGGGTTCTCTCCGTCGGCGTGGTTTTGGGTATCTCTTCGGTCAGTTTCAACCCAGAAGCCGGCTTGCCCTCCGGGTCGACGACCCGGATGCGGACGGCCAACCCGGCGTCGAGCTCCAGGTCGAGATGTGTCACTTCGGTGCCTTCGGCCGGGTTGATCTCTTTCAGCGAGAGAAGATCTTTTCCGGCTTGTACGGGGTTCGCCCAGGTCTCGAAGTAGCCGCTCTGACTCCTTCCTTTGATTGTGTCGGCGCCATGGCCTCGACGGTACGGGCCTGCGGCATACCAAACACCGACGATCGCCCGCCCCGGAAGACCAATCAGGCGGTAGGTGCCGTCAGCCTTCGTCTGGGCCCGGCGCTCGTAAGCGACGCCCTCGACGGTGCCGTCCCGGTGGAATTCCGGGGTGGCCAGAGCGAACGGGTTGTCCCGGAACGGGTAGTATGCCAGGTAAGCACCTGTGACCGGCCGAGCGCTCGCCTTGTCTGTGACCTTGCCGGTGATCCAGATCCCCCGATGCAGATCGGCTGCCACCGAGATCGGCCCGATTCCCGGTGGGCTCGGCACCGGGATCTGCGCGCGAAATACGGCTTGTCGACGTCCGGGAGAACCGTCAGGACGATGGGATCCTCCTCGCCAGCGCGGTCCGGGTGCACACCCTGGCTGGGAACCCCGCGCAGCCGGAATTGGCCGGCGTCGTCAGTGATGGTCATAACGGGCGCACGCACCACGCCGTCGGTGATGAGCACCACGTTGCAGAGCACCGTGGAGAGCGCAACCGGCTCTTGGGATTTCGCATCGTGGATGACCCCCTCGATCGACCGGCTGGGCTCGGCGCGGTAGGTGAAGTCACATCCGTAGATCGTCTCGGTCGCCCACTCCCGCAACGGCCCGAGGTGCGTGGGAAAACCGGGTGCCCGGAATGGCTCGATCGGACGGGTGACGACCGTGAACATCACGGTCGCGATCGACGGCCCCTCCAAGACCAAATGGACGACCGCCTCCGCGGGCAGGCCGTCCAATCGAAACCGGCCTGCTGCGCCGGTCGTCACGATTCGGGGGACGCCGCTCGGCTTCTTGAAGGGATGGCGGTGTTGTCCGGTCGCCACCCCCGACATTTGGCCGCCTCGAACTGCTTCGATCCAACCAGACAGGTTGCCCGTTCGAGCGGTTGCATACGAGACTAAACGGACCTCGGCGCCGGGGACCGGCTTCCCGGCCAGGTCAACGATCCGCCCGGTGATCGGCACCTCGCGGGCCGGGTTCTGGCGAGGGTCAACGCCGAAGGCGGGCTTGCCCTCCCCGTCGGCGACCCGGCCTCGGGCCGTGAGTGCCGCGGCGGTCGGCGCCGATGCGGAGCCCCTCTCGGCCGTCTGGGCCTTCCCCGGCTCGCCCGCCAGTACGCGCCCTTCGCCACCGGCGCCGATCAGTCCGGCGAGCAGCGGCCCGGCCAATCCAGCCAGTACGGTGGCGGCGATGGCTCGCGCGCCCTTCTGCGTCGAGACAGACCGTGTTGCATCCAGAAACCGCAATCCGAGTGCCCCGAATGTCAGCGATTGCCAGAACATTGCAGTGCCTCCGTGATGTGCTTCGCTTCTCGTCGATCGGCCGGCGCAGCTCATCCTGCTCGTTTAGCACACACGCCTGTCATCGAACCCCATTTACAGGGTACATCTATTTCTGGGACCGAACCATCAAGATGTCACAATCGCGTGCGAAATGGACATGTTCCACCAGTCCTTCGGCCTTCGTGCCTTATTCTTGATAGCGCTTCAGGGAGCGTCGATTGATCGGAGGCGAACCGTGGCAGACGCGTACTGTTGCCCGAACTGCGGCTTCGAACTGCCGCCAGGTACCCCTCAGGGCTCATGTCCTCGATGCCGGACGCTTGACGCTCCCAGCGGAATTCCGCTCACTCGGGACGACGATGTGACCTCGGCCGGGGCAAACCGTCCCGCCGGCGGCGACGCCACCGAACCGGCGCTGGTGGGTGCCGAGGCCGCCTGGGCCGGCGCCAGGGAGCCGGCACCGTCGGCGACCGACGCCACCGTTGATCGACCGGGCGACCCCGACGCGCTGACCGCCGCCGGCGGCGACGACGGCACGCCGGCCTTGGCCCGCGGTGCCACCGTCCGCTATTTCGGCGATTACGAGATCCGCACCGAGCTCGGACGCGGCGGTATGGGCGTCGTCTACGAGGCCCGCCAGGTCAGCCTTAACCGACCCGTCGCCCTCAAGATGGTCAGGGCCGGACTGCTCGCCGACGGCGACGAGCTCCGCCGCTTCAAGAACGAGGCCGAGGCCGTTGCGCTTTTGGACCACCACGCGATCGTGCCCGTCTACGAGGTCGGCGAGTACGATGGCCAGCACTACTTCTCGATGAAGCTTGTACCCGGCGGCAGTCTCGTGCCGCGTTTGGACCGCTACCAGCACAACCCCAGGGCCGCGGCGCTTTTAGCCGCCGAGATCGCCGAGGCGGTGCAGCACGCACACATGCGCGGCATCCTCCATCGCGATTTGAAGCCGGCCAACATCCTGCTCGACGCCGAGGGCCATCCCCACATCACCGATTTCGGCCTGGCCAAGCGCGTCGAGGCCGACGCTGAGCTCACCGCCTCGGGCGCCATCCTCGGCACGCCGGCCTACATGGCCCCCGAGCAGGCGACCGGCCACCGCGGGTCGATCACCCTCGCCACCGATGTCTATGGCCTGGGAGCGGTGCTGTACGCGCTCTTGACCGGCAGGGGCCCGTTCGGGGGCAATAGCGCGATCGCGACCCTCGACGCCGTTCGCCACCACGCGCCCGAGCCGCCGACGCGGGTCAACGTGGAAGTCCCCCGAGACCTGGAGACGATCTGCCTCAAATGCCTGGAGAAGGACCCGCGGCGCCGCTATGCGACGGCCCAGGCGCTGGCCGACGACCTCCGCGCCTGGCTGGAAAGCCGGCCGATCGCGGCACGGCGGGTTGGTTCGGCCGAGCGCGCCTGGCTCTGGTGCCGGCGCAGGCCGGCCGTGGCCGCACTGTCGGCCGCCGTGCTGCTGGCCGTGGTGACCGGCACCGCCGCGACGATCGCCGTGCAGGCGACCGCCAACCGCGCCCTGGGGCGCAAGAATGCCGACTTGACCGAGGCACTGGGTCGCGAGGCGACGGCCAACATCGCGCTGGCGGCCGCCAACCGGCGAGTCGAAGAGCGGTACGGCCTGGCCGTCGACGCCATCAAGACCTTCCACACGGGCGTCAGCGAGGACTTCCTGCTCAAGGAAGAGCCGTTCAAAGACCTGCGCGACCGGCTGCTGAAATCGGCGGCCGACTTCTACGGTAAGCTCGGCGCATCACTTGGCAAAGAGTCGGACGCTGCCTCGCGACGGGCACTCTATCAGGCAAACTTCGAGCTGGCCGATCTGACCGGAATGGTCGGCCGCGACGAGGACGCACTTGAGGCGCATCAGACGGTCCTGGCAGCACGTCGGGCGCTTGCGGCGGAGCCCGGTGCCGAGGTCGGAACGCGCACCGATCGGGGTCGCAGCCACACCCGGGTTGCGGCGCTACTGGAACAGGCCGGCAAGACGACCGAGGCACTGGCAGCGTACCGCGAGGCCGAGGCACTGCTGACCGGGCTGGCGTCGCAGTCGCCCGAGGCCCGGGCCGCGCTGGCGGACTGCCAGTCGCACCTGGGCTGGCTCCTGTCCAGGACGGGGAAAAACGCCGAGGCGCTGGCGGCTTACCGGCTGGCGCTGGCCGATCAGGAGGCCCTGGCCGCCGCCCCCGCCGCAACCAACAACTCCCGCCGCGACCTGGCGGCGACAATCGACCGGATCGGCTTGCTACTTGGGCACACGGGCAAGCCGGCGGAGGCCGAGGCGGAATTACGCCGGGCGCTCTTGATCAGACAAAAGCTGGCCGCCGACAACCCGGCCGTCGCCGATTTCCACTCCCGCCTGGCCGAGAGCCACTATAACCTCGGCACCTTGCTCTCGGACACGGGCCGGCCGGAGGCGGGTGAGGCTGAGTACCGGCGGGCGCTCTTGATCCAGCAGGAGCTGGCCGCGAAGAACTCCGCCGTCACCGAATTCCGCGCCCGCGTGGCAGACAGCCACAACAACCTGGCCTTCCGGCTGTTTCGCAGGGGCAAGCCGGCTTTGGCGGAGGCCGAGCTGCGCCAGGCCGTGGCGATCCGACGGAAGCTGGGCGAAGACCACCCCACAGTGGCCGAGTTCCGCAACCGCCTGGCGGTCTGCCACAACAACCTCGGCAACGTTCTTTGGGCGACCAACCGGCCGGCGGAGGCCCAGGCCGAGTATCGCCGCGCGCTTTTGATCCAGCAGGAGCTGGTGGAGCAGAATCCCGCCGTCACCGATTTCCGCAACCGCCTCGCAGGCAGCCACAACAACCTCGCGAACCTGCTCACCACAACGGGCCAGCGCCCGACTCGGAGGCCGAGTATCGCAAGGCGATTTCACTCTTCCGGGTGCTGGCCGACGAGAATCCCGTCATGACCGGATTCCGCAGCAGCCTGGCGCTGAGCCACAACAACCTCGGCCTCCTCCTCTCCGAGATTGGACGGCCGGAGGCGGCGGCGGCCCAGTATCGCCAGGCGCAGGCAATCTTGCGTGAGCTGGCCGACAAGAATCCCGCCATCACCGAATTCCGCTCGCGCCTGGCGGCCAGCCACGACAATCTGGCTGGCCTGCTCTCCATCGCCGGCCAGCTTGGCGACGCCGAGGCCGAGTTCCACCGGGCGCTCTTGATCGAGCAGGAGCTCGCTGACAAGAACCCTGCCGACCTTCAGTTCCGCTACCGCCTGGTGGTCAGCCACAACGGCCTTGGCGACCTGCTGAGACAGTTGGGCCGAACGGCGGAAGCGGAGGCCGAAGTGCGCAGCGCCGTAACAATCGGTCGGGAGCTGGTCGCCACCAATCCTCAGATCGATGATTACCGCGAGAGCCTGGCTGGCAGTTACACCGGGCTCGCCGACACGGTCCGCGCCCTTGGTCGGCCGGACGAGGCCCGCGACGCGTATGATCGCGCGGTTTCCATCCGCGAGGCGATGGTGGCGGAGGCGCCCAAGTCACCGCGTTATCGGAGCCGGCTGGCCGGGAGCCTCCGCCGCCGCGGACTGCTCCGCCGCGCCTCGGGCGACCTGGCCGGCGCCGCTGCCGACACCCGCCGGGCACTCGCTGTCTGCGACGGGCTATCCTCGCGGGCCGGCGAGGACTGGTTCGAGGCCGCCTGCTGTCACGCCGTGCTGGCTGGACTGGCAGGGCGCGACGGCTCGGGCGTTTCAGCAGACGAAGCCGTGACCGAGGCCGACCGGGCGATGGACCTGCTCCGCAAGGCAGTCGACACGGACTTCCGCAACGTCGTCGGTTTCCGAACCGAAACCGCCCTCGACCCGCTGCGCGACCGGGACGACTTCCGGCTGCTGATCATGGACGTGGCGTTCCCGGCCGCCCCGTTTGCGCGCGGCCGCTGAGCACAGAAACTCAGCTCCGGCCTGACAATCCGGGGAGGGGGGACCGGTAGGCCCGCATGAGGACAAAGAGTAGACTGGCTTCCTTCAGGGTTACCAACCGAGCCGTGGAGAGCACTCCCATGAGATCGACTGTCTTCTTCGGGACCTGCTCTCCAAAGGGCCTGCGATGAGAATACCACGCATTCGCGGCGTCATCGATCGCCGGATTCTGGTCAACTATCATGTTGATCCGGACGTCCTGGCACGTCTTCTGCCGGCCCCTTTCCGGCCCAAGGTCATTCACGGTGCCGGCATGGCTGGGATTTGCCTGATCCGCCTCAAAAAGGTCAGGCCTGCTCTGTTCCCATCGTGGGCCGGAATCTCGTCCGAGAATGCCGCTCATCGAACGGCTGTCGAGTGGGACGACCATGGCGCGGTTCGTGAGGGTGTCTATGTTCGCCGGCGCGACACCGGGTCCTGGCTCAACGCGTGGGCTGGCGGACGAGTGTTCCCGGGCATCCACTCCCATGCCCGGTTCACCGTCACGGAGACGGCGGATCGCCTCGAGGTCGCGCTGCGCAGTGACGACGGTGATACGAGCATGTCAGTGCGCTGTCACCGCACCGACCGGCTGCCGGCGTCCTCGGTGTTCAGTTCGGTGGACGAAGCCTCCGCGTTCTTCCAGGCTGGTTCCCTGGGATACTCGGCGACATGCGATCCGTTGCGCTACCATGGCCTGGAGCTGCGGTGTCTCAACTGGCACGTCGAGCCTCTCGAAGTCGAGGAGGCACGGTCCAGCTTCTTCGAGGATGAGTCGCTGTTTCCGAGAGGCTCCATCGAGTTGGACTGCGCCTTGCTGATGCGCGGCATCGAGCACGAGTGGCACGGCACGGAAGACCTGTGTTGTGCCCGAAGCGACTTGATTGGCTTGGCTTCGCAACGTAGCGGCTCAACACCTTGAGGTCCCTGCTAAATTGACGGACGTAGCCCTGGCGGTTACCCTCCAGGGAGGAAGTCTGCGCTGCGACTTGGCGGTGGTGCTTCGCAGTCAAAGCCGTGGGCCGGAGGTGGCATCCGTGAGCGCAACGACACGTATCGGGAACGCGCGCCGGACCTGCGAGGGCGCAACTCGGCGCGAAGCACTCAAAGCCGGGGTTCTCTCACTTCTCGGCGGATTGTACTCGCCGCGGTCGCTTCTGGCCCTTGAGGGCGCACCGCTCCGTTATCGACGGCCCGTCCGGGCCAAGAGCGTGGTGCTCATCTACCTGCAAGGGGGTCCGCCGACCCAGGACATGTTCGACCTGAAGCCCGGCGCGCCCGAGGGCATCCGCAGCGAGTTCAAGCCCATTGCGACGACCGCGCCGGGCATCGAGGTATGCGAGCTGCTTCCCTTGACGGCCCAGTGGATGCACAAGACAGCGGTTGTTCGCAGCGTGTACCACAATGGAGGCTGCCACAAGAACCTGCCGATGTACACGGGCTTTGATGTTAATCTGCCTGACGAGGAATTCCGCGACACCGACCCACCGAGCATGGGCTCGGTCTGTGCGTACCTGGAGCGCGACCACCCGCGGGCGCTGCCGCCGTATGTGTATCTTCCCTGTTCGCTCGGGTGGGGCGAAGCGCGCAAGAAGGCGGGGCCCCACGGTGGGTTCCTGGGCCGGAAGTACGACCCGTTCTGCACCGAGTGCACGGCATTTGTCGACCAGCCGCCGGATGATATCTGGAAGCCTCAGGTCGTGCGGGGCGAGCCACATCTGGGGAATACGGGACTGCCCGCCGCGGTCACCCCCGATCGGTTACAGGATCGTCGGCGATTGGTCGATCAGGTCGACCAGCCGTTCGTCCGGCTCGTCGGCGACGACGGTCTGGGTGATTACCCCAAGCATCAGCGCCTGGCGTTCGACATGCTGACCTCGGCGCGGGTGCGGGAGGCATTTGACCTGAGCCGCGAAGATCCTCGTCTGCGCGATCGCTACGGGCGCACCCTCTTCGGGTCGGCGACGCTGCTGGCCCGGCGGCTCGTCGAGCGGGGGGTGCCCTTTGTCAACGTCAGTTGGGACAATTACTCGAAGCGGTTCGAGGTAAGCAAGGCCGCCTGGGACACCCACGAACGCAATTTCCCGATGCTGCGCGAGACGCTGCTGCCGAACTTCGACCAGACGTATTCGGCGTTCCTCGCCGACCTGGACGCGCGCGGGCTGCTGGATCAGACGCTCGTCGTGACGATGGGTGAAATGGGCCGCACGCCCAAGGTCAACGCCAAAGGAGGGCGCGACCACTGGACGTACTGCTACTCGGTGCTGCTCGCCGGCGCCGGGATCAAGGGCGGCATCGCATTCGGCGCGTCCGACCAGCACGCGGCGTACATCAAAGACAACCCGGTCCACATCCGCGACATCTGTGCCACCATCTACCAACTCCTGGGCATCGACCCTGAGATGCCGGTCATCGATCGGAGCGGCCGGCCCATTGCGATCGCACACGGCGGGCATGCCGTCAGCGGGATTCTGGTCTGAGCGACTCAGGGCAGGCATCGTCTAAGGACCTGGATCATGGCGGTGTTGACACCAGCCTGATATGTCCTAGGCTGAGATCGGACCAGTGGGGAAAGGGACATTGTATGAAAAAGGGCGCAGGAAGGCGGCGCCGGCACGCTGTGCTGAGCGGCGCGTGGTCTTTGGAAGACCGAGTACTCATGGCGACGATTGGTCGAGCCACCCTTACGCCGCCGGCCGAGCAAGGCGCGAGCGTCTCGCCGATCAGCCGCGTCATGGTCCACGTCGTCCCGACGCAAGCCCAGAGGGCGGCGCAGTTCGTGAGCCATCCCGCTGGTCATTCACTTGACTCCGCCGTCGCCCCAACGGCGCAGCGGTGGTCCTGGCTGGCCAACACGTTCTGGTACGTCCCGGCCACGAATCTGGCCGCGGTGCTGTACAACAGCTCGACAGGCAGTTTGACGCCGGTCAAAGATCAGACTGTGTATCATATCACAGGCCACGGCGCCGGCTATTTCTGGGGAAATGCGGTCACTCAGCTTGGTTCCTCTTCGGCATCGGATTCAACCATGGTCGGCTCGGTCACGCCCGAAGGCCAGGTTATCCTGACGTTCACAAAGACGAACACCAATTCGAGCCCGTCGATCACCGAGGGTTTCGGCAAGATGCAGCGAAAGTTCGGCCAGTGGACCATGGAAAACCAGATGTTCACATCGCCCAACGAAGTGCTTCAGATCGGCCACTGGGCGTACATGTTACGAACGCGTCCGGGGATGTCGAGCTGGAACCGTCTTCCCTCTGCCGGGATATCCGTGCCAGCGTTTTTGAGCCAGTGAACGGGATGTGGGTCGATGCGGTGGTCACCCACGCGCCAGCAAGCAGGCGCCCCCCCAGGGACGCGATCCTTGTGCTCCCGTCGACTCAGGCAGCTTCGCCAGGAGCCGCATCCAGAACGAGAGTCGTTTCAGGTGCGCGGCCGTCTTCAGCAAGGTTTGCACCTCGATCGGTTTCCATCCGTGGGGCACGAAGAACAACGGGCCCTCCTTGGGACCAAATTTCAATGTTGCGCCCGATTGATCGAGCTTCGGTTGCAAATGACGCTGAAGAATCCGGAGCAGCCCGGGCGATGCCAGGTCGATGGCCCAGCGCTGGAAGCTGCTGGGCATATGGAGATCCTGCGCGAGCGCGCCAACCTCATCCGCCGACAGATAGATCAGTAATCCCTCCGTGAGGATCAGCACCTTGCTTGCCTTGCGCCCAAGCTGGTCGAACAGCTCGCGACGAGCGGGCACCTTGGACAGGTCGAGGGCGACTCGCTCGAGGGCACACCGAGGAGCTTCCGTTCTCAGGACGTCTTCCTTGTAGGAGAGAAGCTCGGGAAGATCGATTTCGATCCATTTGAGGGCGGCGGGCAGGTCCATCCGGTAAGGTCTGGCGTCAAGGCCGGCGGCAAGGTTGATGACCATGTCGACACCCTGCGCCACTTGCTGGCTGATACAATGGTCGAACACGTAGGTCCGGGCGACCCAGGCCCACGTCTGGCGCTGGCTAAAGGGCATGGCCGCATCGATCTCTTGCCCGCGGCTCCCCGCGAGCCGCCGCGCAAACCGATCGTGAAAAACCGCGTCGGGCCGGTCGCTCTCTCTGGCTCGATACATGGCCGCCCAGAGCGCCGTGTCGGAGATGTTCCTGATCAGCGGGTCTGCGTCATTCACGAGTCGATCCTCTTCAACGATAGCGTCCTGACGGTGGGCAAGGCACGGTGAGCTTGCCTGTGGGGCTTTCGACGGTTCAATCCGCCGCGTTGTTGGCGATCTTGACCGAAAGTGGGTTGATGAAATCATGGTCCTGGACACGCGGCGCAGCTAGCTGGTAGCGTCGAAACCATCCCCGTGAGCCCCCCTTTGGCAAGGGGGGGAACCGCGCGGGAGCACGCTGCTTTCGGTCGGCTAATCTCCTGCGACGGCATGTGCGCGGTCAAGAGACGACTTTCATCGCCACCGGATCCCAGCCGATTTCTCGCTTCTGGCGATAGCTTTCGTTGCAAAGCAAGGCCGGTGCGGCGGCGCGGTAGCCGAACGTCGCGTCTTCGTAAACGAGCTTCCGCTGGCGGACCGAATTGAAGAAGTTGGCGAAGTGGTCGAACCGCTCGTCGTAGTCCTTGGGCACGACGTATTTCTCCGTCGCTTTCGACCGGATTTTCTCGGACGAGCTGGGGTGGTCCGCGCGATACTTCTCGGCGAACGCCTTCTGCTGGGCTTTCGAGAACGTCTTGACCGAGTTGTAGCCCTTGAGGACTTGGTCGGCGAGTGCGTGCTCGATGCCCACGCGGGTAAGCTTGAGCTCGGTGAAACTGACGTCGATGACCCCCTCGGTGCCGACGAAGCGAAATGATGTCGCACCGCCGCCCCCGTCCTCAAAATCAGTGACGAGCGAGAGCGTGAAGCTGCCGTGGGTGTCGGTCTCGGGATAGTCGAGCAGGCCCATGATGATGTCGTAGACGTCGCGTCCATCGTTCCAGTACCGCCGGCCGCCCATCGCGGCGACTCGCGTCGGCCCGATCGCGCCGGTGGCGTGGTGAATGCCGGTGAGCAGGTGGATGAACAGATCGCCCGCGACGGCCGTGCCGTAATCCCAGTAATTCCGCCAGCGGAAGAACCGCACCGGGTCAAAAGGACGCTTGGGCGCCTCGCCCAGGAAACGGTCCCAGTCGATCGTCGCGGGTGACGCGTCGGTCGGGATCGAGTACTGCCAGGCGCCGATATCGGAGTTGCGGTTGTACCGCGCCTCAATCGCGTGAACCTTGCCGACCGCGCCGGAATGGATCAGGTCTTTGACCTTGTCGTAGAGGATCGAGCTGGCAAACTGGCTGCCCACCTGGAATACGGCCTTGGTCTCCTTCTGGGCAGCGATGACGGCGGGCCCTTCGTCGACGCCACGGATCATCGGTTTCTCGCAGTAAACGGCCTTGCCCGCCTTCATGGCGTCGATCGACATCTTCGCATGCCAGTGGTCGGGCACACAGATGAGCACAGCGTCGACGTCCTTGCGGGCGAGGATCTCGCGATAGTCGACATAGGTCTTGACCTTGTCGCCGAACACCTCCCTGGCGTGAGTTCGCCGTCCTTCGTACAAGTCCGAGGCGGCGACCAGCTCAACGCCGGGAACCTTGAGCGCGGTCTCGGTATCGATGAAGCCGATGATCCCCATGCCGATCGTGGCAATCCGGATGCGGTCATTCGGGCCGCCTGGCTTCGGCGGTTCGACCGTGGGCTTGAGCTCGTGAACTTTATCGGTGGGCAGGGCGGTCGCCGCTTTCGCGGCGGCCGATACGGCGGCGGCAGACATGAGAAACGATCGACGCGAGTCGACGAAAAGATGGTTCATGGCGTCCTCCGGCGGTCCTGGTGCAATCCCCGCGCTGCGTGCGCTCAAGCGAGGTGGATCTCAACGCGGCCGAGCCGCAATCAAGCACGAAATCCGAAATCTCAAATCCGAAAAGATGCACGCACGGCGTGGGGATGTTGCAGACGTAGACTCCAAGGCGGTGTCATTCCTAGCATAAGGGCCCGCCCAGCTCGCCGGAAGACAGTGCTCTGGAAAGATCACGTCCCTTTCATCCCGCTGGGCTTTCGTAAAATGCGATACAATCATTTATGATTGACACTCTGCTCGAATTGGCTTCAAGCCTCAATTTGTGCCTGATCACAGGCGGAGATTCCATCGCAGTCGACGAAGGGGTTCGAGGTGGAAAAACGGAATCGCGATCTTCTCGTCGGCGTCCTGGCTGTCGTCGCGGATGCCATCCCCCGTCCCGCGTTGCTCTCGGCAGTTCGGGGATGGGCCGAAGATCCTCAGCAATCGCTGACTCAAATGATCAAGGACGCCGGCTTGCTGGATGACGCGCAGATCCAGGCGCTGGAATGCCTGGCAGACGCTCACCTCAAGAAGAACCAGAATGAGCTTCGCCGGTGCCTGGACGCGTGGAATGCGCACGAGCTGACGCAGGACATCCTGACCGAGATCCACGATGACTGCGCTCTTGACGACCTTGAACATGTCCTTGGGAGAAGAGACAACCCCGTCTGCTCCAGAAAAGTACCGGAAGACCGCGGCGCCGGCAGGTACGACTCCCGCGCCGGCGGGCGCGGACCGGGGTCGCTTCCAGCGGCTTCATCCACACGCGCAGGGCGGAATCGGGCAGGTATGGGTCGCGCGCGACAGCGAGCTGCAGCGCGAGGTTGCGCTCAAGGAGATTTTGCCGCGCTACGCCGAACGCGCGGACCAGCGAGCCCGCTTTGTGCTCGAGGCCGAAATCACGGGCAACCTGGAACACCCGGGGATCGTGCCGGTCTACAGCCTGGGTCGCACAGCCGAGGGGCGGCCGTATTATGCGATGCGGTTCATTCGCGGTGAGAGCCTGTCGGTCGCGATAGGGCGGTTTCACGATGGCCTGGCCGCAGAGCACAAGAATATGGTAGGGCGCACGAAACCGATCTGGGGCGGTGAGTTTCGACACTTGCTCGGCCGGTTTCTCGACGTCTGCGACGCCATGGATTACGCGCATAGTCGCGGAGTGCTTCATCGCGACTTGAAGCCGGCCAATATCATGCTCGGCCGCTACGGCGAGACGCTGGTCGTCGACTGGGGACTGGCCAAGGTCATCGGCAAGAACGACGGGTTTGTGGATGCCGGTGGTGAGGTCGAGCGGACTCTGTCCGATGGGTCGATCACGTCGTCGGGTGAGACGGTCGAGGGCACGACGATCGGCACGCCGGCTTACATGAGCCCCGAGCAGGCTCGTGGCGCGATCGACAAGCTCGCGCCCGTGAGCGATGTGTACAGCCTGGGAGCGACTCTCTACGAGCTGCTGACCGGGCGCGTCGCCTTCGCGGGAAAATCGGTATCCGAAGTGATCGACAAAGTTCAGAAGGGCATCTTTGCACCGCCCCGGTCAATTCACCGGTCGTTGCCGGCTCCGCTGGAAGCGATTTGTCTGAAAGCGATGGCCTTCACGCCCGAGCATCGCTACAGGTCGGTGCGAGAGATGGCCCAGGACCTCGAGCATTGGCTGGCTGATGAGCCCGTCAAGTCGTACCCGGAGCGGCCGCTGGAGCGCCTGGGCCGCTGGCTGCGCCAGCATCGAGCGTGGACCCTTTCGGCCGCGGCCGCCTTGATCGGCGTGTCGATCGTGGCAACCGGCGCCGTTGTGGTCATCGATCGGGCGCGGCGACGAGAAACCACGGTGCGCAAGGAAGCAGAGACTAACTTCAAGCTGGCGCAGACCGCAGTGGAAGATTACCTGACGAGCGTCAGTGAAAACACGCTCCTCAAAGAACAAGATTCGGTCGACTTGCGCAGCCTGCGGCAGCAATTGCTCGAGAGCGCGCTCAAGTACTACCAACGTTTCGTGAGTCAGCACCAGAGCGATCCGTCATTGCGCCGACAACTAGCCGACGCCTATTCCCGGGTGGGAGCCATCAAGCAGGAGATCGGCTCGGCCGACGAAGCCATCCGCTCCTTCCGATCCAGCGAGGCGATCTGGCAATCGCTCATCGCGGCCAATCGCAGCGATGACGACGCCGGATGGCACCTGGCCGATTCCAAGCTCGCCATCGGCAAGAAACAAGGCGCGCTTGGCGACTTGCACGCGGCTCTTGGGTCATTTAACGAGGCGCGGACAATCCTCGAAGAACTGGTGCGCCGACATCCCGCCCTCGCAACTTATCAGTCGAGCCTGGCCGATTGTTATTCCGAAATCGGCATCATCCAGGGACAGCTCGAATCCGACGATCACGGCCTGGCGATCCTCGAACAAGCCAGATCAATCGAGCAGGGGCTGCTCGATCGATCGTCCGGAGACGCCGCTTACCGCAAGAAGCTCGCCGAGATCAAGAACGTGATGGGTTTTCTTCATTTCAAGCGGTCTGAGTATCCCAAGGCGCTCCAGTCATTCCAGGAGGTGCAGAATATCTGCCGGTCGCTCATCCAGGAGATCACCGACGGCCCCAAGCCGATCAAGCTACTCGATCTGCTGGCCTTGTCCGAGTTCAACCTGGCTACCATCCAACTGCTGAACAAAGACTTTGACGGCGCCGTCGCCTCGTTCGAGCAATCACTCGAGCATCGGTCCGCGCTCGTCGCCTGCGCACCCGTCAGTCAGCTCATACAAGGAGAATCTGGGAGCAAGTTATCGCGAGGTCGGCATCGCGCAGCACCAGGCCGGTCAAGATTCCAAGGCGCTGGACACCCTTCAGAAGAGCCTGACCATTCTTGAGCCGCTGGTCGCAGCAACGCCCGAACAGGCGCGATATCACGCCGGATTGGGGCGGAGCTTGAACGCTCTGGGATGGGTGTACGACGAGTCGCGCGACAACATTCGAGCGATCCCCGAATTCCGGAAGGCCATCGAGCAGCAGGAGCTCGCGATCGCCAGGTCGCCCGACGACAATGAGTACAAGCTCTATCTCTCTAACCACCTGGAAAACCTGGGCGAGCAATACGCCGATCTGGGCCGGGTGAAGGACGGGCTCCCCTATTATGAGCGGGCCATGGGCATACGCCGGCAGCTCTATCACGAGCATCCCGAGCTCACCGGCTACGCCGTGTCTCTGGCCGATGCACTTTCCGTGCTCGGCACCATCCAGCGCCAAGCCGGCATGGCGGACTCCGCCTTCCAGTCATTCGCTGAGGCCTGCCAGGTTCTCGAAAAGCTTGCCGGCCCGCAGAACGGCGACGGAACGGCGCGAAGCCGGCTGAGTACGGCACTGACGCGCGAAGCCGAGACGCTCATCGACCAGACCCAGTGGGAGCGGGCACAAAAGCTCCTCGACCAGGCTGTTGCGATGGTTTCCAACGATTCGGCTGGGACCAAAGCATCCACGCGTACTCGCGAAGTGCTGACGGAAGCCTTGTGGGAACGTGCCCGCGTGCTTCGCTCGCTCAATCATCAAGCGGAGGCCGACCAGCTCGGTCGAGATCGCGAATTATTATGGAAGAGCCAGCCGCCCGCCGACCTGGCCGCGCTGGCTCTCAGCGAGGTGACCCGGGCCGCCGTGATCGGGTATGGGAAGGCTCCCGTCGCCAATCAAGCCGACTCTCCGCTCGATCGCGACCTGGTGCGAGCGGCCGCCAATTTGCGCCTGGCCATCGCTCTGGGCTACAACGACTTCGCCATGGTCAAATCCCACCCGTTCTTCCCGCTCCTTCAATCACGTGACGACTTCAAGCCTTTGATCAAGGCGCTCCAGGAGCGCTCATCAAGTCGACCTTGACTACCCGAATGGGGCCGCCAAAGACGCTGCGAACAGCTCACCGAGTTGCTTTGCCATGGTCATCCCATGGATCTGCTGCACGGGATATAATGGGCAATCTCGGAACGGGGAGCCGATCTCCGGCCGGAACGAGGCTTAATGTGAGGTACCGGGCACAGGCATCAGGAGGCACGTCATGATGAGTATCGGCTCAGGCAATCTCGGCAATGGTCTCGAGACCACCCGCCGCGACTTCCTGAAAGCGGGAGCGGTTGGGCTCGGCACATCCGCCCTCGGTTTGCCTGGACGGGATCTGCTCGCGACAACCGATCCTGGTATCGATCGATCGGTCATCCTGCTCCTCTTGGTCGGCGGTCCCAGCCAGCTCGAGACCTGGGATCCCAAGCCAGACGCTCCGGCTGAAATAAGGGGGCCGTTCGGGACGATCGCAACCGAGTGCCCGGGCGTGCGGATTCTCGGAGCATCTACCGCGGCTGGCTGCGCAGATGAACCGCCTGGCGATCATTCGATCGGTCCACCACGAAGCTGCCCCGATTCATGAGACGGGGTGCCAGTTGCTCCAGACGGGCCGATTTTGCCGCCTGGGAGAGGTTCATCCGCACTTCGGCTCGGTGGCTGCCGCGCTCGGCAGCGCCGCCGACGCCTTGCCCCCGTTCATCGTCGTTCCAGGCCCGATCACGCGGACGGGCGTCGACATCCCCCACGGGCAGTCAGCGGGCTGGCTGGGGCCGGCGTATGAGCCGTTCTGCGTTGCTGCGGATCCAACCAGCGCCGATTTCGATCACCGATCGATCCTTTACCGTGCACGGCGGTTCCACGACAGGTCGGTCGGCCAGCGCCGGCTGGCCGGCTCACCGCTGACTTCCGCGAGTACGCGTCGAGCGAGTCGTTCTCCTGGAAATCCGTTTGATCTCACCCGAGAGCCGGAGCCCCTTCGCGATGCGTACGGCCGCACAACCCTAGGCCAGAGCTGCCTTCTGGCGCGGCGGCTCGTGGAGGCCGGTGTTCGCGTGGTTGTCATCAACATGTTCATGTCGGTTTTCGACCATGTCTCGTGGGATTGCCACGGTGCGTCACCCTTTTCGACGCTCAGCGATTACGCGCAACTTCTGCTGCCGGCCTTCGACCACGCTTTTTCGGCGCTCATCGACGACCTGGACCAGCGGGGACGGCTCGAATCGACTCTGGTGATTGCTGCCGGAGAGTTCGGCCGAACGCCGCGGCTCAATGCGGCCGGAGGACGCGACCACTGGCCTGGAGTCTGGAGTGTCGCCCTGGCCGGGGGCGGAGTCCAGGGTGGCCGCGTTGTGGGTGCCAGTGACGCGCAGGCCGCGTTTCCTGTGGATCGTCCCGTGACGCCAGCGGACCTGCTGGCGACGATGTATTGCAGCCTGGGAGTCGCTCCGACGCGCTCTTTCACGCGGCAAACCGGAGAGCTGTTCACACTCGTCGAAGCCGGCATGCCGGTCGAAGAGCTGTTCGCATGACGGATGGGGCTAACGATCGTTGCCTTGGCGGCCGTGAAGTCGCTGGTAGACATCTTGCGCTTGTTTCCGATCGGTCGGGCTCGGGCGTTTGAGTTCGAGCGTGCGGGATTCGCCCGGCTTCAGCGGAAATTGCTCGACTGGCAGCGATATTCCAACGCCTTGGCCCATATCCAGCGACCGCGACACGACGATGTCTCCCGCCGGAACCTTGATTTCGACGGGCTTACCTTTGGTCTGGATCGAGAAGATATGCCAACCGAGGTCGCCGGGTCTGGCGCCCGTGGCCTTGATGGTTATATCGGTGCGCTGGTCGACGACGTCGCCCGTGCTGATAAAGTTGATCGACGCCCAGAGCTCGAGCCGGACCAGTGCATGGTTTGCGGGACCAGCTTGAATGGCGAATCCGGACGGGTGCAGGACCGCCAGGGAGTAGGAATCATCCGTCGGATAGACGTCGAAATGGCCTTTCTCGTCGGTCGGCGACCATAGCTCGTCAAGCGGATCCCGCAGCTCCGTGCCCGAGAGCACCACACCGGACGCGATGGCCGCAGGGTCTACCGGCAAGACGATTACCTGAGCATCGCGTACCGGCTCCCCAAGGGGCGTGACGACCTGTCCTGAGACGCGGCGTTTGGGGTCCGGTCGAAGGTCCTCGGCCGTGCGAATCGCATCGTAACGCGCGCTGGCCCGCGGCGAGATGCTGGCGAAGCTCACACCGACCGGCTCGAAAAGTTCTCGGTAAAGCGCCATGATCCGGTCGTGGTAGCTCTGCCAGGCATCCTGCGTGCCGCTCAGTCCGTTGGTGGAATAAAAGGTGGCTCGGAATGGCCCCGACTGACGAATCGTTCGCAACCGCGCGACGACCTGGTCCCAGGTTACGATCTCGTTGCCCCACAACAGCACATGCTGAGCAAGGATGATACGTGGGTGGGTTGGTTTTTTAGAGGCCGGCCTGGGCGGGTCGTTGTCCTGGGCAGCGCGCGGCGGGTCAACCGGCACGGGGGAACCGCGCTTGCCGTCGGGGGCGATTCGGCGCCGGCGACGTTGCGGTATGTGGCGTTCTGAAATTCGTATGGTTGATCGAGCAAGTGGACCTCTGGGTCGGGGATCAAACGGCCCGGGACCTGCTGGCCGCGCCGCGGCTCCGCGGGACCGCCCAACACCTGCACCAACAGTGGGACCAGCGCCACGAGAACCAGGACAGCCAAGAAGAGCGTGGTTCCCGTGCCCGTGAGATAGAGCAGCGGCCGGTCGTCGCCGACCAGCAGGCGAAGCACCCGGCGCTTGAATTCGGATTGGCGGCGATCCCATGCCGCCAGCGCAGCAGACTGCGCAACTCCCGGCGTGACGCAAAGCGCCCTTGAGAGTTCGGCCATGCGCACCAGCGCGTCGGCGTAGCAGACTGGCTGCCAGCCGGCTGCGAGCACCAAGTCGTCCGCGGCGAGCTCGCGCTCCCGGCTCACTCGGCGGCTGACAAACCACACCGCCGGATGGAAAAAGAGAACGGCCTCGGCCAACCGCTGGAGCAGATTCACGAGCAGATCGAATCGGCGGATATGAGCCAACTCGTGCGCCAGGATCGATTGCAACTGGTCCGGCGCCAAGCCACTGGCCAGGGCCGCCGGCAGGAGGATTGCCGGCTTCACGATGCCCACGACAATCGGGACCGAGATGCGGCGCAATACGCGAGCGCTGGAGCGACCTTCACGCCCATCTGGACGATCTCCCGCTCGAATAACGCCAGCAGGGACTTGTCAGCCACCGGGATCGCGGATTGACGCAGCCGCCGGCCTCCGCGCAGGGCGAAAGCCAGCCGAAGCGTCATGAGCGCAACACCGACGAAATAAGCGGCCGTCACTTGCGGCGCCAGCGGAGCGAGCCACGACCAGAACCGGCTTCCGGCAGAAACCGCTGGCGCGGCCTGTTCGCGGGGCGATGGACGTTCCGCGCCGGCGTTTGCATTGGCAATACCCACCGCCCGATTAGCCGCCGCATCGGGGATAACCGCACCAGGACGGATGGTCGCGCCCGGCGCGGGGATTTGCCTGAGCATGTGCCGGGCGTTTTGCGGGTCTGGGACATCCACTAACGCAAATGTCACCGGCAGGCATGCGATCATCACTCCCATCGCCGCCACGTAGAGCCGGTACCGGGCGCGTGCCGGCGCGTGCCTCAGCGTCGCCCCGGCGAGCACCGTCAGAAGCGCAACGGCAAAACCCTGCCACACAAAGTGCAGAAGCGCCTGCACCAGCCGAACCGCCAGCGAGCCATCATACCAGTTGAGCGCGGCCATGATCCCTCTCCTCGCGGCCTTCGGTCTCGGTGAAATTCGGTTCCTCTGGTTTTCGGTGTGATCCCATGCCGGGCATCGCGGTCGTCACTCGCCTTTCAGCTTGCGATCGATGATCCGGCGCAGTTCCTTGAGCTCCTCGTCTTGGACGCTCGACACCTCGAATAACTTGAGCACAACGGCAGACGTCGATCCGTTGAACACGCGGTCAAGGACATCTCCCAGTACTTGCTCCGAAACCTCCGCTTGCGTGATCCGCGGTGAAAACAGGAACGAATTGCCTTGCCTGCTGCGCTTGAGGTATTTCTTGGCCACCATCGTGTTGAGCGTCGTGATCACGGACGTCTTGGCCAGATCGCGGCCGTCGCCCGCGAGCGCCTCTTTCACGTCGTGCGCAGAAGCGGGGACCGCTGCCACAATACCTTGAGAATCTGAAGCTCCAGCACCGTGGGATACTTTGAAGCCGGCCGAGCCATCGTCAGCCCTCGCGCAGGTCACCATACCCATACCGTCGATTTTTATAGACGATCGGGTGGAACGACGTCAAGAGATATCGTCTAGAAAACTCGACAACTCAATTGCCGGCTCGGCGCGCCCTGCCGCGTTTGCTCTCGAGAGGGCGAGTCGCCCTCGCGATATGCGCGGGCCGACTACTTGGCGCGACTGCTACCGCGCGGCGGTCTTGGCTGCGGTGGCCTTGTAGCCCGGAGCGGCAACAATCGTGCGAATCGGCTTGCCGTCGGCCAGGTTCCAGAGCCGGACTTCACCATCCCAGCTTCCGGAGGCTACGGTCTTGCCGTCACGCGAGATCGCCAGGCAATAGACCCAGTCGTTGTGCCCTTCAAGCTTCCGCACCTGCGACCCGTTGGCTTTGAAGACCCCTACCGTCTTGTCGCCGCTGGCGGCCAGCAAGTTCTGGCCGTCGGGTGTGTACCGCAGCTTGAACACGGTGCCCCCGAAGCCGCCGATATCGCGGGTCTGTTTGCCGTCGCCGTCGGGGTTCCAGATCCGGATGCGGTTGTCTTCACCGCCGCTTGCCACCCCTTTGCCGTCGGGAGTGAACGAGACGGTGTAGACCGGCTGGGCATGACCGGGGAACGTCACGAGCGATTCTTTCTTCTCAACGTCGAACACCTTGGCGGTCTTGTCGCGGCTGGCACTGGCTAGCCGCTTGCCGTCGGGGCTGAAGGCGACGGCGAAGATCCAGTCGGCGTGGTCTTCGATCTGGGTCAACAGCTTGCCCGACTGAACCTCGAAGATCCGGATCGTGCGATCGGCGCCGGCCGTCGCGATCTTGGTGCTGTCCGGGCTGAACGCCACCGAGAAGACGACGTCCTGGGTCTCGACCAGGTCACGAACAGGCTTGCCGCCTGATGGCTCGGGGAGCCAGAGCTTGACGACGCCGAAGATTCCCGGGTCTCCACTGGCCGTGGCCATCCATCTGCCGTCCGGACTGTAGGCGATGTCATAAACCCGCTCTGCCAGCCCGCTCATCCGGCGGTCGAGGCTGCCGTCGGCCACCTTCCAGAAAGTAATCTCATGATAACCCGATGCCGCGATTGTCGCGCCGTCGCGGCTGAATTCCAGCGCCGTGATCGGCACCGTGACCGGATAGGCTTCGGGAACCCTTACCGACTGGTTGCGGCGCAAGAGGATCGTCCAGTCCTCGCCGGGCGAGCTGCCGTCGTATCGGGCGCCCTCGAGAACCCAGCGCTCGATGATCGCGATCTTCTCCGGAGGCAGCGGGTCCAGCTTGTACGGCATTCGGGGCTGGCCACCGGGCCGGATCACTTCGACCAGGTTGCTCTCGTCGGGCTTGCCCGGCTCGAGGGTAATCCCTTCACCCTGTTGCCCCCCTTTGGCAAGCTGCGTGAAGGTTGTCATGACGTACTTGCTCTCGGACTTGCGCGGATTGTGGCAGGCGATGCAGTTTTCGACGAGGATCGGCGCGACGTCGCGGATGAAGCTGGTTGCCTTTTTCGCCGTGGCAGACTGGCCGTCATCGGCTCGCACGATACCGTGCAGGAAGAGAACAGCGATCAGAGACGCCCTTGCGCCTGCGGAGAGAACTCGGGGCATCGTGGGAATTCTCCGTGGTTGTCGATGCTTCTCGTCGTCTCGTGTCCCATCTCATCCCATCCTACTTTGCGGGAAGGACCTTGATCGAGAGCGACGTGGGGGGAATGGGATAATCCTTCTTCTCGACTTGAAACGCGAGTGCGACCTGCGTCGCGGTCGTGGCGGGTGCGGCCTTGAGGTCGGCGGATACCTTGATCGAGAAGCTCGAATCCGCCCCGGGTACGTTGGCTGGGTCGGCCTTGAGGCCAGCGGGGAGGCCGTTGATCTTGACGGTGACGGCGCCCTTGAACGTTCCTTTTCGAAGGAGCTTTCCCTTGAGTAGCGCGGTCGCTCCCGGCTTGATTTCAAGCTGCGGCGCCGCGAGCTCGACAGAGGCGGGCGGCACGATCGAAAGAGTCACGGCGGGCAGGTCGAAGGTGCGCGCAGCCCCCGCGACTTTCCCCTTGGCCCGAAGCGCAATGGTCGAGGTTCCCAGGGGTGCCGCGATGGCCGCATGCACGGTGACGTTACCTTCGGTGGCCTTTTCGCCAATCGACGCGGCCGGGACACTCACACCCGGCGGCAGAGGCAGGGCCGCGATCGCGAGTGTTCCTTCAGATCCCTTGGTCCGCACGACCTTGATCGGGATTTGCGCCGAGAACCCATGAGCCACCTCGATCGGAGACGACGGTGTGTCGAGCACCAGCGGAAGAGGCAAGGCAGGGGCGGCGACCAGGCCAAGGTGGTCGATCGAGCACATGGGAAGATTGCCTTGCTGCGCATACACAACCCGTTTGAACGCTAATCGCTCGAACGGGCCGTTTTGGCCTTGGGCGCGGCCGACCAGCCTGAGAGGAGCGGCCGGGAACGAGGCCTGGTCGGCAGCGGACAGCGTCATGAAGCCCGCGGCCTGGCCGGCAGCGATCGTTGCCTGCCGGACAGTCAGACCCGTCGGTGGGTCGGCGACCGTGATGGTGATCGGGCCGCTATAGCCTTTGCGCTCGACCGTGACGCCGACGGCGGCCGAGCCGCCTCGGGGCACGCTGACCTGGGGCTCGCTGACGATGAGCCGGAAATCCGGCAACAGGGGCTCCACCACGATCCGGTACGGAAAACCAACCCCACCGCTGTTCTCGAGGTCGCGAATCACCAGGGTGATTTCCGTCGTGCCACCGGGGACCGTGAAGTCGATCGATGGGTCTGGTATGACCAGCGATTGCGCTTGCTGGCCATTCCGTGCCGGCATCGGAATGATCGTGTCGTCGGCGTTCGCGAGCACGGCACCCTTGTTTCCCAGCACCTGCAACACGCCGTCGAGCGCCGACCCGAGCTCGTAAGCTTCGACCTTGATCCGCAGCCGCTCGCCCGGCGTCGTCTTGAGCACATAGCGATCGCTCTCACCGGCGGGGTCGATCCGCCCATTGAGCACCACGGGTGCCACGGCCCGCACCGGAACTGCCGCGTCACGAGTGGGCTCGCGCAGCTCGGAATACGATGAGACGACCAGTGGGGCCAGCGATTCGACGTCGAGCACGGGCGAGCCAGCGGCCAGTGTGCCCAGCATGGCGTTATTGATTCGTGCCGGCATCAGCTCGGTGCCCGGAAGCGGTTTCATGGTCGCGGCGGCGATCCGCACGCCGCCCAAGGTCCCGCCGCGAAGCTCCAGGCCAAGCGTTTCGCCCGCACGACCTCCTAGCGGAAAAATCTCTTCGGCTGCCGGCACCGCGCCGATCACCAGCCGGTACACCGGCCGTGCGCCCCCTGGTACCGCGAATCGGAAAGCTCCACCACGTAATCGCCGTCGGCAGGGAGCGCGGCCGTGAGTCGCGCATCCGTCAATAGCCCCGCCGAATCGTCGGCCGAAGCCACATAAGCACGGTTGGCCGCGGCGGTCGTCAAGCGGATGGTCGGGTCGATCCCCGAGCCGATTCGCACGCACTGCGCGTCGACCAGGATCATCTGACCCTTCTTGCCGTGGAACCGAAAGTAATCGACGTCGTTGCCAGCCACCTGCCCTTCCACGACCACCGGAATCTCGGGGATCGGCTGGGCCGTCTCGAAGGTGCTGTTGTCTTCCTTCTCTGCGACCTGCGGAAGCTGGCCGACCGACCAGAGAAACGGGTTGGAGATCCCATCGTCGGTCTGAACCCGAATCGGATAAACGCCCACGGCGACATCAGGGGCGACCGTCAGCTTGAGCTTCCAGTTGGATGCATCGCTCTTGCCCTGAGCTGTCGCCGCAGTATCGAGCTGAAAACCGAAGGGAGCGATCAGCCGCGGGTTTCCCGAGAGGTTGGAGCCGCTGATTGTCAGCTCGGTGGCGACGCCCCGGCGAGCGCCGAGCGGGCTGACGCCATTGATTTGTGGAGGTGCCGATAGGGCGTCGACGCTCCCTCCCAGGACGGAGCCAAGCCCGATGAGAATCGAAGCAAAGACGACGGCGGGTTTGCGAATCATTACGGATGTCTCTCTTTTGTTAAACGTATTTTTAACGTCGCATGACGTCGTCGATCTGTCAAGCGCTCGAGGCGGCAGTTTCGCGCGTCGATCAGAGCCATCTGCTGGGCAGCGAGTCGTTTAGCTGGGCCTATCGACCCGCTCGATCGCCGCCTACAATGAGCATGGCTTTTGCGATTCGTCGGGCACGTGCAGAGCACCCGGGACGTCTTCGTGGCGATCGTTCCATGGACCACGTGGGCTCTTGAACTGGTCCGTCGCCTCAGGCGCTCACGACGTGTTGTACTCTCTGATTGGTTGGTCCCACGAGTTCCCTTGACGAGAGCGACTTCCATGCCTTCAAGATCACTCGCATCAGCGTGCCTCGCGTCGATTTCGGCGGTCGGCCTGTTTGCCTTCCTGTTTGCCGGCGAGGTTCACGCCCCGGCGCTGGAAAACCGCTGGTTACAGCACGACATCCGCCGTCCCAGGCCGCCCGTTGTCGACCCGGTGGGCTCCTCGAAAGCGGCCCCCGCGCCGCGCCGCGCGATGCCGTCATGCTCTTCGATGGGGCGAGCCTGGGGGCCTGGCAGGCCACGGACGGTGGCCCCGCACGGTGGAAGGTGACGGACGGATTCATGGAGGTGGCCCCGGGGACCGGACCGATCGAGACAAAAGCCAAATTCGGGGATCTTCAATTGCATGTCGAGTGGGCATCGCCCAGTCCACCGGCCGGCAAGGGCCAGGATCGCGGCAACAGCGGCATATTCCTCATGGGCGTCTATGAGCTTCAGGTGCTCGATTCCTTCCAGGCCGATACCTACGCGGACGGCCAGGCCGGAGCCATTTACGGCCAGTATCCGCCGCTGGCCAATGCTTCCCGTCCCCCGGGCCAGTGGCAAACCTACGACATCGCCTTTCGCCGGCCCCGATTCGACTCCAGCGGCAAGTTGCTCGAGCCAGCCCGCGTCACGCTCGTACACAATGGAATCCTCATCCAGAATAATGAAGAACTCCGGGGAAAAACCAACTGGCTCGAGACGCAACCCTATGAGGCCGGCGGCGATCGTGGTCGAATCGAGCTTCAGGACCATGGCCACCCCGTACGCTTCCGCAACATCTGGCTGCGCGAATTGCCCGAGCGGCCCGCGCCCCGGGCGGAAGACCTGGCCCGGCCCAAGATCATTTCGCTTCCGGGCGAGGCCCTGGACGAACTTGCCGGGAAATATAAGATGGATCCTGACAAGGATGCCCCGCCGGTGACGATCACACGAGGCGACGGGCATTTGCTGTTCAAGCTGCCCAATCGGCCCAGAGCGCTCGTGATGGAGGCTGTCTCAAAGGCGGAATTCATTCTTCCTCACACCGACGCGCATTTCACGTTCCAGCGGGACGATCGGGGCGGCGTGACGGCCGTCCTGTTCAGGGTGGGCGACGGTGAGCGGTTGTTGACCAGGATCGCACCTTGAAGCGGATTGAACGATCATGTCCGACATTCAGAAACACGAGCAGCAGTTTCCGGTGAAACTGACTCTGGCCCAGCGGAGGGTCCTCGCCGAGGTCCTCGCGCCGTATGCCGAACGACTGAGGCTCGATGAGCCAAATGAGCGATTGGTCTCATTCACCCTGGACGAGATGAGGGTGATCCACGAGCAGGCCCGTCTGGCTCTCGCGCGAACGGATTCCGGCATGAAGCGAAACTCCCTGAGACACGTCGCTTACGTGACCGAGCAAGCCATCGAGCACTTCCAGGGAATCGGTAGAATCCCGGTCAAGGACCGCATCTACCAGATCAAGATCAGGCTCAAGGGCATCAAGCCGCCGATCTGGCGGCGAATTCAGACGCGGGACTGCACTCTCGACAAGCTTCACGAGCAAATCCAGACGGCGCTGGGCTGGACCAACTCGCATCTGCACTGCTTCCGGATCGACGGCAGGCTCTACGGCGATCCCTTGCTCATGGAAGAGGACTTTGAAGGGCTCGGTTACATCGATTCCACAGTCGCGACGTTGAGCAAGATCGTGCCCAAGAGCGGGCAACGGTTTTTTTTCGAGTACGAATACGACTTCGGCGATTCCTGGCGGCACGAAGTTCTCTTCGAGGGCTGTTTAAGGTGTGACCCAGGCCAGCGCTATCCGTTATGCCTGGAGGGGGAACGAGCCTGCCCGCCGGAAGACGTGGGCGGGATCTCCGGTTACCGCACCTTTCTGCGGGCGGTTACCGACCCCGAGCATCGGCGACACCAAAAGAATCTCGTCTGGGCCGGCGGCTCGTTTGATCCCGAGGCTTTCGATCCCGAGAAAGCGACCAGAGCGATGAGGCTGGGGCTGCCCAACTGGCGGATGATGGCTTGAACGTTGAGTTGCTGGGGGTGATCGCCGGGCCAATCGATGCGATGCCTCGCGATGTGGATTTCGAGCTTCGCGTTTTGCGATTGTCCTGGATGGTACGCGAGGGAACGCTTGGGACGCCTCAACTGCAATGCTGATTCCCACTCACACGATCGCCGTACGGCGGCTTCTCAGGTCGTGCTCAATCCAGCCGCGAAAGTCGCGTGTTCCGGTGACTTCAGGCCCTGCTGGACCACCGCCAGGACGGTGGCCAGATCGCCGCGAATGAGAGCGGCCGGGTCGAGCCACAGCCCGGGAAACACGTGACTGCGCAACAGACCGTCGCTGCCTGTGGGCAGCGGTTCGTACCGTCCCTCATGGAGCACGAACCAATCGATTTCGCGGTCGAGCACGCGCCAGACGATATACTCACGGACTCCGCTGCGCCGGTACGAATTGAGCTTCTTGCCCAGGTCGTAGCTGACACTGCTTAAAGTGATCTCGGCGACCAGCTCGGGGGCGCCTTCGACGTAATCGTCCTCGCTGATCCGCGCCTGCCCACCGCGCTCCGGCTCGATCATGAGGTACGCATCAGGCTGGGGTTCGTTGTCGAGGTCGAGACGGACACTACCGTTGTCGCCGAAATCCACGCCTGGTGTGATCGAGGTGTAAGTTCCGAGCCAGGTCATCAGTTGACCATGCGGCTTGCTGTGCCGCTTGTGACGCACGGGCGATGGCACGTAAACCTCTCCTTCGATGAGCTCGGCCTTCTTGAGATCGGACATGGCCTCATATCGGCGCTCGAACTCAGCGCACGTCAAGCGGTCGCCGTTTTCGAGCGGGTGGACTGCCTCGGACGGCGCGGGCGGAAGGGCGGGCTTGGCACCGGGCGTCAAAACGGCCATGGGGTTGGTTCCCTGAGTGCCAGGGGCTGCAGCGTGTGACATGAGTGATTGTACCGGATCCGGCACGAAATGGCGACCTCGGGCACATCCCGGCGAAGTGCTCAGGTCCTTGATGCGAAAACTCGGGCCTTGCACCCAAGGCTATGTCTCGGACGGATTCGTGTTCGGCGTCTCCAGCAGCCTCTTCATCGGGGCGGGAAAGAAATCATCCCAGGTTGTACGATAGGTTTCTTCGAGCGGCGCCGGAACGTAGAAATCTGGCTTGAGGAAAATCGGCATGTCTGGCAGTGCCTGTCCGACCGCGATCGGCTCGACGTAGGCCACCGGCGGCGGTCCTGCGTCGTAGGCGGCAAGCGTCAAAACGCTCTTTGGCCGGCAGCTCAAAGTCCTCCTCGACGAACTCATCCCAGATGGCCTTGTGGATCCCCTGAGGATCGCGCTTGCTGGGCGGGAACAGGTCGATCACCAGCCAATGAATGCCCTGCGCGATCAATTTCGAGGTCTTTTCGACAAAGGTTCGCAGTGCGTTGGCGCTAGCCTTGTTGCTGGGCGAGACAATCTCGACGACGGCGACGATGTGGCCGTGCCGGTGTCGCACAGCGATCCGATCGGCCTTGCGCACGTAGATTTGCTCCTCGGCGTGACGGACGACGCGCGTCCGCTTCAAGGTCAAGACATCCGGGACAGGGCCCTGAATCGATTGCTCGGGAAGCGCGAAGTAATCGGCCGGCAATACTCCAGCGTTGAGTGCGCGCGACAGCGTGACGATCCAGAATTGATGGAATGCATGGAACAACCCCGCATCGACGCGGGTCCAGTCGTGAATCGGCATGCGTTTTCGCTCCGCAGCAGAAGGCAACGTCTCCATGCCGATTATCTGTCATCGAGCACGCGGCGACGCATCTCGGCAACCGATACACCGCCCTCCGCGCGGCGCGGGCACGCGACCGTTCGATCAGGGCAATGAAGTCGGGGTTCGTGCTCAGCGCGACGGTCTCCAGATCAGTACACGCCAGGGGCAGGATCACGGCAGTCGGTGTGCCGTGGTCGGTGATCACCAGTGGCTCGGTCTGAACACCGGAAATATAATCCGCGAGTGGCTGGGTTGCGTCGCCGATCTCGACGGTCTTCATAATGTGAACTTCCTTCCAGAAATCCGTAGCTCATTATGGTGCTTGACGCCGACGGCCCTTACGCGCACCACGGGTTCCGGGGAATCATCGACGTCGTAATAGACACGCAGGTCGCCGAGGCGCAATTCCCAGGGGGCTAGTGGGTTCGGCCGCATAAGCTTCCGGTGGCGCGTCTCGACGGCCGGTTCATGTGCCAGGTGTTCCTCGAGAGCGTCCAGCACGATCTCGCGATTTCGTGCCGTCAGTGCACGAAGGTGCTCCTCACACTCGGGCGAAAGCTCGATGCGGTAGGCCACGCGTCCCTCCGACTGCCCCCGTTCTACCAGTCACAACTTCCTGCTTCTCGACCCCCTCTGAAGGCGGACTAATACTGAGGGACCACCGACGGTTTTATGTTACGGCCGGTGAGCCGGGTCGTCAAACGAGGCTCGAGCAACGGACGTGCTTATGACGCGGTCGCCGCCGGCATTACGACTTCGACGTTCTGGAGGCAGTCGGCGAGACGTCCTATCCGCCCGCTGCGAAGGCCCCGTGCGATCGGCGGTGGCCCCGGATCGCAAGCAGCTCGACTGCGACATCTTCGATCAGCGAACTCTCCGCACCCTCGGCCGGTAGGGCTCCGAGTACCTGGTCAATGGCGATAGTCGCTGAGGTCAAGCCGGCCGCACTCGGAACGACCGGACTTCGGTTAGCCAACGTCTTTGCCCGGGTTCGGGGAACATCAGCGTCGGGCGTGGTGCCGCCAATCGACATCGCGGCGTGACTGAACTGAGCCGCCGCGGTGGATGTTTCAAGAGTCGTTGACCCGGCCGCGTATCGCGCTCTGCCCGGAGCGAGGCTGCGCGAGCGTTCCAAGCCCCCACCGGCCATTGGGACGGCGTCAAACACTCTGAATACATCGATGGGACCGCCCGAAGTCGCCCCCGCGTTGAAGAGGTTGGCATTCTGCAAGCGAGCGACGGTCGGGCCCGAGTAGGTCGTTCCGGTACCGCAGTAGGCGACCAAGTCCGGCACGAGCAGGTTGGCCACCGGAGTACCCAACCCGGTCACCAGGTTATAGCCGGCGCCCGCGGTGTAGCCATTGCTGCCGCTGGCGATCACGTTGTAATCGCTCTGGGGCAGCATGTAGAGGGCTTGCTGAGCATCGGTCGGGCTGGAGCTGTTCAAGCTCGGCTCGCTCGCGGCCGCCCGGCCTTGATTGACCAGCGCCGAGAGGCCCGCCCAGGCCGGAGCTGACAAGCTCGTGCCGCCTACGATTTCGAACGGATTGCTCGGATCGAGGTTGTACGAGTCCGCGATCCATGCCCCGGTCGCGGGATCAGCGACCAGTGAGACGTCCGGCGTGGTGCGCATGCCCGTGGATTGAACTCCCTGCTGATACGCCGGCTCGGGCTCGTACAGGCTGATTCCGCCACCCGAGCCGATGAAGCTACCGGCGGCAATGGAGTAATAGCCCCATCCCGTCTCGGTGTTGTACGAATTGTCTGAATTGAGCGTGAGGCTGGTGCCGCCGACGGCCACCACGTTGGGCGAGAATGCGGGATACTCGGGATCGGCGGCGCCGTAGTCGCCCGTGCTGGCGACAAAGGTCACCCCCGGAGTAGTGAAAACGCTGTCATAGGTCGCCTCATCACTGGCGAACACAGCTTGGCCTTCGGCGAAGCCCCAGCTCATCGACACCACCGACACGTCCGGCTGGCTGGCAGCAGTCGCCGCGGCGGCCATCAGGTCGGAAAGCGATTGGCTGTTCGCTTCGACCAGGACGATCTGGGCACCGGGAGCGATGGCGTGTGCCCATTCGACGTCGAGCGATTCCTCCACTTCCCAGTTGTTGGTGCCGGGGCCATTGGGGTCGGTCGAGGGGAAAGACGTGGCCTGGCCGTACTGGTTGAGGACGGTCAGGAACGACGTGGCCGGACCGTACTGAGCGTAGAGAGTCGGTCCGGTCGAGGTCAGCCCGAACTGCGTGTCGAAGGCGTCGAGGGCTTGATCGATTTCGGGGTCGTCATAGGCATCGACGATGGCAATGATCTGGCCCGTGCCGTCCAGCGCCAGCGCGTTAATGCCGTAGGCTGTCCGGATCTGGGCCGGGGTATAGGCGACCGTGCCGGATGGCGAGCTCAGAGTGACAGTATTGGAAACCCCGTTGCCGCTGATCGAAAGCGTATCGACGTCGATCGAAGCGTTGAGCTGCGCATTGCCGCTCTCGGCAAGCTGAGCTGCCGGCGCATAGATCGTTCCGCTCATCCCCGACGCGTTGCCGCTGATGGTGAGGGCCTTGGTATTGTCGCGCGACTGGAAGATCACGATCCCAGCGTAGGTCCCGGTGGTCGGCGGGCTCAGGTTGTACGATCCGTTGCCGCTCAAGGTAATGCTGCCGTAGGTGCCGCCCGAGCTGGGATACTTGCTTCCCGCGCTCACGATCGTCACGCCCGATCCGCTCACGCTGGCGTTGCCGGAGATTGAGAAGCCGCCACCCTCGATGATGTAGAGGCCACTGCACAAGGTGAGGCTGGCATTACCCGATGCACTGATCGCGGAGTACATGCCAGGCTTGATCGTCGCGGAAGAATTGCCGCTCAGGCTCTCGGAGCCGTAATTGGTCAGACCGGAGGTGCTCGGCTCCGCCAGCGATGCCAGAGGATCGGCCAGCGCCAAAGCCCCCGTGGTCGGCGCCGGGCTGAAGCTCGCGTTGCCGCTCTTCTGAGCACCACCGTGCACGTCGATCACGGTCGCTTTGATTTCGGCGTTGCCGCTGGCTGAGAGGGCACTCGACGAGCTGGAATCGACGAACACGCCGCCGGATAGCTTGATGCTCGCATTCCCCGAGAGGGAGAGCGCCCCGCCGGCCGACAGGTCCAGCACGATGATCGACTGGCCGACCGTGATCGTGCCCGTGCTGGCGCTGCTCGTAAGGAAGTTGCCGTCCCCGGAATAGGTGACCTTGATCGTGTTGCCACCCGGTGGCAGGCTGGCGGTGCTCAGGGAGGCTTGGCCACCGGAGAGCGCGACGCTGCTCAGGTCGTCGCCGGTCGTCGTGTCGAAGAAGTCGACGGTCCCGGTAGGCGTGCCGGTGCCGGGTGCATTGGCGGCGACCTTGGCCGTGAACGTTACGGCTTCGCCGAAGCTCGCTGTGGTCGCCGACACGGAAACACTCGTCGTCGTACTGTCCTGTTGAACCGTTTGGGTCAAGGTGCTGAGGCTGAAGGCGAGGGTGCTGTTCCCTGCGTAGTCGGCCGTGATCGTGTGGCTGCCGACCGCCAGCGCCGATGTGATGAGCGTGGCGACACCGTTGGTGACTGGGGCCGATCCAAGATTGGCGCCGGTGGTCGTGTTGAGGAAGTTGACTTCGCCGCTGGGTGTGCCATCACTGGAACTGGCGGCGCGGACGGCGGCGGTCAAGGTCACGGACTGTCCGTAGACCGAGGAGGCGCTCGAGCTCGCCAGGGACGTAAAACTGAGGTAAGGCGAGAGCAGCGGCGTCCCGTTCACATCCAGCGTGTTGCCGATGTCCGGTACCGAGCTGGAGGTTGCGTTTTCAACAAACTCGCCGGTGCCGTTGATATTGAGGACATTGTCCCCGGGGCTCGTGGCGGTGCCCAGGTTGACGCTGCCGCCGGTGATCAGGATGCCGGCCTCGGAATAACCCGTCGACTCCTCAATGGTGCTGTTGCGGACGAAGAGACTGCCACCGTTGACGAGGATGGTCGGGGCATTGGTGGCGTTGGTGGCCGTCACGTTGTTCAGGATGACGGTCCCCGAGTCGACCACCAACGCGGGTGAACCACCTACGAGCGTGCCGTCTTCGATCACGACCGTCACCCCTGCCGGGGCGTTGAGCTCGGTGTCTGTGGTATAGGTGCCGCCGTCAAGGTCGAGAGTGACGGTCACTGGGCTGCTGGGATTGGCGCCGTTGATGGCCTGCACAGCGGTCGAAACGGCCGTGCTGGAAGTCGTTAGGAGCGTCACCGAGCCGCCGGAGGATGACAGGGCATTGTTGATCACGGACTGGATGTTGGAGACTGTTGCGTCCTCCACGGTTATGGAACCGCTCCCTGTGCTGCCTATGAAGTCGGCGGAATTGCTCGTATAGACCGCCGAGATCGTGTGGCTCGTGACCGAAAGCGAGTTGATCGCGGTGCTGGTGGCGCTGCCGTTGACCAGGGCCACTGGGCCGCCGAAGTTGCTGCCGTCGACCTCGAACTGGATCGAGCCGGTGGGGATGGGAATGGCGCTGCCGGCTTGCGTCACCACGGTCGCGGTGAACGTCACCGACTGGCCGGAGACGGATGGGACCGGCGAGGCGGTGACAGTCGTCGTGGTATTCTCCTCCTGACCTTCGAAGGCGCCGATGTCGACGTTGTTGTTGACAATCCGCGGCTCCCCGCGCTGGTCGGTCGTCAGTGGGTTGCCATTCGCATCGACGGCCAGGGCGACGCTTCCGGCGCCGATGGCCGGGCTGCCGGGCAAGAGGGCCATCGTCTCGGTCGGGCCGCCGTTATTGGCCAACGGACCCAGGAGCGGGTTGACGCCGACGATGTTGCCGTTGACTCCATTGGTCAGGGTGCCAGTCCCGTCGACGCCGACCAGGTTGTTGTTCGCGACGAGTGTGGCGGACTGACTGGCCTGGAGGTCGGCGGCGCCGCTGCTGGTGTTGAGTGCGACGATGGAGTTTTCCAGTGTGAGTGCACCGAGAAGGACGTAGATGCCGCCGCCCGAGTTGTCGGCGATGGTGCAGTTGGTGACCGTCAACGTGCCGCTGGACAGCGAGCCGGAGCCGCCAGTGCCCTTATCTTCGACGCCGATGCTGGAGTTTCCCGTGACGGTGGAGTTCGTGAGTGTCAGAGAGCCGCCAAAGAGCCGGATACCCCTCGAGTTGTCGGCGATGGTGCAGTTGTCGGCCGTCAAATAGCCAACGCTCAACACGCCATATCCTGAGTTGCCCTTGATCGTGCAGTCGGTGAGCATCACGGGCCAATTGCTCGTGTTGTAGACGCCACCATCGCCGCCTGAGTTGTCCTCAATTGTGGAGTCGCTGACCGTGAGCCCACCTTGATTGAAAATCGTGCCCTCGCCCGTGTTGTCCTCGATCGTGCAGCCGGTGACCGCGAGTGTACCCGAGTTGTCGATGGCGCTGCCGAAAGGATCGTCGGCGGGGGCCGAGCCCCCCGAGATGGTGAGGCCCGAGAGGGTGGCCGTCGTGCCGCCGGAGACCTGGAATACGCCGACGGTGTTGTTGCCGCTGATCACGACTCCCGCGCTGGAACCATCGATCACCTCCGGCCCGGCCGATTCGCCCAGCACGAGCGTGCTAGAGAGCGTGATCGTCTGTGACGCGTTGAAGACCGTCGGGTCAAACTCGATGACGCTGCCGGAGGGGTTTTGGTTGGCGTTGGCCTGTGCGATGCAGTAGCTCAGGTCTCCCGCGTTGCCGGAGCCCGTGCCGCTGTCGCTGGTGAGATCGACGGTGTAGACGCTGGCAGTGCCGGCCTCGTAGGCCCCGATGTCCACGGTCCGATTGACGACCCGCGGGTAGCCGGGACCGCGCTGGTCGGTGGTCAGCGGGTTGCCATTCGCATCGACGGCCAGGGCGACGCTTCCGGCGCCGATGGCCGGGCTGCCGGGCAAAAGGGCCATCGTCTCGGTCGGGCCGCCGTTGTTGGCCAAGGGACCCAGGTGCGGGTTGACGCCGACGATGTTGCCGTTGACTCCATTGGTCAGGGTGCCAGTCCCGTCGACGCCGACCAGGTTGTTGTACGCGACCACCGCGACTGACGGGCTGTTCAACCCGACGTCGGCGGCTCCGCCGCTGGTGTTGAGTGCGACGATGGAGTTGTCGATCGTGAGCGTGACCGCACTCCCCGCGACATAGATGCCGCCGCCCGAGTTGTCCGCGACGGTGGAGTTGATGACCCTCAAGGAGGTGGCGGAGTAGGAGGCGCCGCTGCCCCGAGCAAAGGCGCCGCCGCCACCGGCACTGGCTGAGTTTTCCGTGATGGTGGAGTTCGTGAGGATCATTGTGCCGCCGTCGAGGTAGACACCGCCGCCAACGACGGCCGAGTTGCCCGCGACGGTGCAGTTGGATGCTGTCAAGTATCCGTAGCTCGCGACGCCACCGCCTCGCCCGGCTGAGTTGCCGTTGATCGTGCAGTCGCTGAGCATCGCGGGCCACGCGCTCGAGTTGAAAACGCCACCGCCATCCCGAGGGGATGAGTTGTCCTCAATCGTGGAGTCGGTGACCGTAAGCGTACCGGAGTTGTAGATGCCGCCGCCGCCGACGAGCACACCGCTTACCGTGTTGCTTTCAATGGTGCAGTCGGTGACCGTGACCATACCGCGGTTGCCGATGCCGCCGCCCGGGTTGTCGGTAGCGAAACCCCCCGAGATGGTCAGGCCGGAGATTGTAGCCGTCGTAGCGCTACCGACCTCGACCACCTGAACGGCGTTGTTGCCGCTGATCGTTACAGCGTTGGCCCCAGAGCCCTGGAGCACTTCCGGCCACGGTGCTTCGCTCAGCTCCAGCGTGCTGGTCAGTGTGATGGTCTGCGGTGAGGACGCGTTGAAGACCGCTGGGGCAAACGTGATCACGCTGCCGGCGGGGTTGGTGTTGGCGTTCGACTGGGTGATGGCCCAGAGCAGGTCGCCCGAAGCGGCTGTCGCCGCGTTGGTGCCGTTGAAGGCACCGGTGTCGCTTGTCAGGTTGACCGTATAAACCGTCGGGTTCCCAAACACGGGGCTCTCGAAAGCCCCGATGTCGACGGTTCCGTTGACGACCCGCGGGAAGCCTGCTCCGCGCTGGTCGGTGGTCAGGGAATACTCATCGGCCAGCGCGTTGCTTCCCCGGTCGATGGCCGGGCTCCCGGGCAAGAGGGCGATGGTCTGAGTCAGGCCGCCGTTATTGGCCAATTCCATGGCGAGCCGCGGGTCAGCGACGCCAACCAAGTTGCCGTTGATTCCGCTGGTCAGGCCGCCGGAGCCGCCGGAGCCGATCAGGTTGTACGCGCTGGCCGCGGAGACCGATCCGCCGGTGATGTCCCGGGGTCCTGCGTATCCGTACGAGTAGGCGTTGAGGTTGAGAGCGACGATCGTATTATCGAGAGTGGTCGTGCTGCCCGCTTCATCATACAACCCGCCCCCACCGGTGTTATAGGCGATCGTCGCGTTGACGGCTGTCAGGGTGCCAAGGTTGTCGATGCCGCCGCCGTTCCTGCCGTTCGTGCTGCTGAAGGCGACGGTGGAGTTCGTAAGCGTCAGCATGCCGGTGTTTTCGATACCGCCGCCGCCGTTGCCGGCGTAGTTGTTCGTGATGGTGCTGTCCGTGACCGTGAGCGTACCCGAGTTGTCGATGCCTCCGCCGTAAGTGGCTGAGCCTCCCGAAATGGTCAGGCCCGCGAAGGTGGCCGTCACGTCGCCACCGACCTGGAAAACGCCGACGGTACCGTCGCCGTTGATCACGACTCCCGCGCTCGGGCCTTCGATCACTTCCGGCCCGGCCGATTCACTCAGCGCCAACGTGCTGGCGAGCGTGATCGTCTGTGACGCGGCGAAGACCGTCGGGTCGAACTCAATAACACTGCCGGCCGTGTTGGTGTTGGCGTTGGCCTGGGTGACGGCCCAGAGCAGGTCGCCCGACGGAGTGCCGGTGGTGGCGTCGGTGCCCGAGGGGGCCCCGGTGTCGCTCGTCAGGTTGACCGTGTAGTACGTGGGATTGCCCGAGAGCAGCACCCGGTCCTCCAGCCCCTCCGGCACCCAGAGCCGCCGGCTGCGCCGGGCGCGGGCATGTTGTTGAGCTCGACTGGTCGAACGGCGCACGGAGGAGAGGCGAAGGGACATGGGTGCAGCTCCATAATGGATCGAAACTCATGAATTGCCCTACAGGCGGCTAGAGCCGAGGGGCTTTGATGTAGGTCAGGCTTTCCAGCCTGACAGTTCGACGTGTCAGGCTGGAAAGCCTGACCTACGGCGGCGCCAGATCCAGTTGCGACCGGCGGCGGTTCTGGTCATTTGTTGGGTCGTTGAAACTCAATAACTCTTGGAAAAGTTCAAGACGACGAGACTCACGACAGCGGTAGCGCGATCCCCGGCCACGGTGCGCATTCCGAGCGCTCGGACCCTTCGGGATCCTTTGCTTAAGAAAACAGTCCACTGTCAGATTGGCCGGCGACCTCGCACGTTCAAACCACGGTGCCGGCTCGAGTTTTCACAGGCCTGGCTCGGCAGTGAGCCTCGGTTTCAAGGATTCGATCCTCGTGTGACGCTTTCCTCCTTTTAAAGGTTGTCGCCGGCTCATCGACCACATCCGGCAAGGCCGTCACCTTGTCGGCGAGCATTGAATCGCATGGGGAGCTCAAGGCCGCACGACGGTGGTCTTCGTTGTAACCTTTCCTTTCGCCAGGGACTTGATCTCCCGGTTCAGCTTGTTCAGGTCCGGATCGAGCGGATTGATCTCCAGACCGATTCGGATGTGTGAACGCGCATCGTCAAAGGTGCGCTCGGAGGCGTCGAAATGCCCCCGATCTCGCTCGAGGGTCGCCAGGGCCATCAAAGCTCCGCTGATGATTACGCGGCGAAAGATGAGTTTAGGCGTCGCGTTGACGAGTTCTCTCGAGATCCCGATCGATCGGCGGAGCACTTCCTCCGCCTCCTGGGCGGATTGACCCAGATGATGCAGCGCGTCGGCAAGCTTGCAAAGAGACAGGGCGAGGTCTTCCCGGAATTCGGTTGTCTCAGGAAATTCGGCTGCCAAGGGCTCCTGGATCCGAATGGCTTCTCGGAGCGTTTTCTCGGCCTCGAGCCACTTTCCCTGGTCCTCCAAGGCACTCGCCAGTCCTCCTATATCGCTTGCATGGTCATGTCTTAGTTGTGAAGACGTTGGAGAGGCCATGAGGATCTGCGCCGATAAGTCGATCGCTCTCGTCCAACAGTCTTCGGCTTCCGAGACCCGGCCGGCGGCCTGGTGGAGATGCCCAGATTATGATTAACACTCCTCAGACCTTGGGTGAGTTGAGCTCGAACCTCCGGTCGCATCGCCAAGGATTCGTAGATTTGGCGTGTGCGCGCATAGAGACGTTCGGCTTCGTCTAGCCTGCCCGTCTTCCAACGTGTCCCCCCCAACCCCGACAAACTCCGCGCTTGTCCAACTTGGTACTCGATTATTTCGGGATGCGATACCGCCAATGATTGGTATATTTGCAGGGCCTGAGTGAAGCGGTCGGCCGCGTCCGGGTTTCGCCCGTCAATGTGGTAGAGCCGTGCGAGCGTGAGCTGCACGGTGGCCAACTCCTCACGGCGCCGGGGATTGTCGAGAGGACGGTCGACGATGTCATTGAGGAGGTTGATCACCTGGAGGTAAATCCGCTCGGTCTCTTCGTCGTTGTTCAAAGCATCCTGGATCTCGCCGACTCGCCGCATCGCCACGGCTTGCTCGATTTGCGCTTCGGGGTCATCACCTTGCTGGCGGGCGAACTCCTGATAAAACGCCAGGGCCTCTTGGAGAAACTCGCGCTGGAGGGGTCGGAGACCCGGCTGATCGATGAGCCATTTTTCTGCCACGCGTGTATACATGCTGTCCACCGCTTTGCGGGCTTGCCGCGATCGCGACTCGGCCAGTTTCCGGGCCGCGACCGTTCTTTGCTGTTCTTGTCCCAACAGGATCGAATGGGCCAGGAGTGCCAGGACGGTGACGGCGAGAATCGCGAGCGCGGCCTCAACGATCACCGTGTGCCGCCTCGCCCACTTCGTGGCGCGCTCCACCAAACTCGGCCGCTTCGCCCTGACCGGCTTGTCATCAAGGAACCGCCGCAGGTCGTCGGCCAGGTCCTGAGCCGTAGCGTAGCGCGACTCCGGCTCTTTGCTCATCGCCTTGAGCAGGATTGTCTCCAGCTCGCGCGGGATCGACGGACTAAGCCGTCGCGGCGGGGCCGGCTCGTCCTGGGCAATCTTGCGCAGGACTTCCTGCCGGTCCTGTCCATCGATGGCCGGCCGCAGCGTCACCAACTCGTAGAGCGTCGCGCCGAGCGAGTAGATGTCGGTCCGATGGTCCAGGTAGCCCCGCTTCGCCAGTGCCTGCTCGGGGCTCATGTAGCGGAGCGTGCCCAACAGTTCGCCGGTGATCGTCAGCCCGGCATCGTCCTGGAGCCGGGCCAGGCCGAAATCCGTGATCCAGAGGTTGCCCTGGACATCCAGCAAGAGGTTGGCCGGCTTGATGTCGCGGTGCACGATGCCGACTTTGTGCGCGTGGTCGAGCGCCTCGGCTGCCTGGATGCCCAGCGTAGCGGCGATTCGGAAGTACTCGCGGGTACGGGAGGATGGGCTTGGGGTCGTGGAGCGAACGGCCTGAGCCGGCGGCGGTTCGAATGAAGTGTGGGAAACCGGAGGCCTGCGGTCAGTAGTTTCAGCGGGGATACCCGTCGAGTCGCTTACGGTGCCCGGTAGCCCGGGCCGAACGGAGGGCAATGGAGACCTTCGGTCGGGCATCCCGGCAGGGTCAGCGGGCCCACGGCCGGAGGCTGGGGAGTCGCGCCGAACGGGGTCGGTGGCTTCGGCGGCGCTCCTTCCGGTGCCCGGAGACCCGCGGCGAGCGGGTGGCTGCGGCGGTTCCTCGATGCGCCTTCGTTCGGCAATCGCCTGGGCCAGGGTCTGACCCTCGATGAACTGCATGGCGTAGTAGTGGACGCCGCGCTCGCAGCCGACCGAATAAACCGGGACAATGTGCGTGTGGTGGAGCTGGGCGGCGGCCAGGGCCTCGGTCTGGAACCGGCGGAGCTGGGTCGGGTCCATCGCCGACGCGAACGGGAGCACCTTGAGCGCCACCCGGCGGTTGAGCGATCGCTGGACCGCCTCGTAGACCACGCCCATGCCGCCACGACCGATCTCGGCGACGAGCCGAAAGTCACCCAGGTCTCCGATCCCCGTCTCGCCTTCAATGGCCTCGCCCGCATTCGCATCGGTGATCAGCGGCGCTGCGGTCAGTGACGCCTGGCGGATGAATTCGAGGCTGGCCAGGCACGCCTCCAGGTCCTCGGCAAGCTCGGGATATTCGGCCAGCAGCTCGCCCCGCGAGGGGGCCTGGCCTTCCTGGGCGGCGGCCAGGTAGGCGTCCAGTACTTCGACCAGCCGGACCTCGCTCGGCGATTTGCTCTTGCTCTCAACAAGCCTGCGCGTGCTGCTCATAATCGTGCCTCGATCAGGGGACGCAGCTTCTTGAGGGCCCGCGCCCACAGCAGGCGAACGGCGCCTGCGCTGCGGCCCATCGCGCGGGCAACCTCGTCCCAGTCCCGGCCCTCAAGGGTTCGCAGCACAACCACTTCCCTGTGGTCGGAGGCCAGCTCGGCCAGGGCGTCCGCCAGGATGATACTCAGCTCACGCCGCTGCGCCGACTGGCTGGGCGAATGCCCGTTGGACGACACCAGTTGCAGGATGGCACGCGACGTGGCGCCGAAGGGGTCGTCCAAGGACTGCTCACGGCGGACCGCCCGCGCACCGGCGGCTCCGAACCGGCGCGACCAGGTCGGCCAGGTTCCGGGTCAGGATCCGTCGCAGCCACGCGATCAGCTCCGCCTCGGTTCGACCCTCGAACTGGTCGAAATGCTGGTGCGCCTTGAGCAGCGTTTCCTGGACCAGGTCGGATGGGTCCGCCTTGCCCCGGAGCGAGGCGTCGATGCCGGTCCGAGCCAGAAGCCGCAGGTAGTTGCGATACGATTCCAGCAAGCGGTCCAGAACGCCGGGGGCCTGGCGCCTTGCTTCGTCAATCAGTCGACCGATGACCGCGTCACCATCGCCCATGGGCGGTCCCTCCTCGGACCAGACCCTGCTGGCTCGACCCTGCGCTCACGATGCTTTCACAACGGCATATCACATAAGACGCAGCGATCTGCCAAAACGCACGCGCAAAATCGGCGAAATGTGATTTTCTGGTTTCGAAGTCGAAATCATGCTCCTGGGCCGCGGCGCCGACTGGCGCGCTCGAAGAGTTCCCGAAGAGGAATCTTCAGCCCGGGGAGAACGTTGCCGCCGTCGAGCGTCTGCGACTCGTCCAGGACGGTGAACCGATCAGGAGCGGTGTAAACCGTCGCCGTCCGCGACCGAGGATCAAGGTACCACACAAGCTGGGTTCCGGCCTCGAAGTACTCGCGGAGCTTGCGCTCCATTTCCCTGGGCGTGTTCGACTCGCTGAGAATTTCGACGGCCAGATCGGGCGCGATCGGAGGGATCGGCCCGTACGATTCGGGCAAGTGGTCCCAGCTCACAAACGAAACGTCGGGGATGCGGACGAGCCCGGTCAAGAGACGCATCATTCCGTCTGCCCCGGCCGCGGTGCCAAGATCGTTGCTGCGCAGATAATCGACCAGCGCGTAGATCAGCTCCGCGGCCAGCCGCGACTCGTCATAGCCCATCGGTTTCTCCACGAGCACCCCGTCGACCAGCTCGCACAGCCGTTTTTCGCTGGCATGGACGGTAAGGACATCGTCTTCCGTGGCAGTCCCTGGCGGTGGGCGCATCCGGATCCGCTCGGGCGGGATGTCGCCGAGGGACTCAAGCAAGTCGGCGACAGTCTCGACGGTCGCGGGGGCGAGCGTGGCGATGCTCATTGGGGCATTCCCGGGTACGTGGGATCAGCCATCATTGTGCCGGTAATTCGGTCTTCCGACAACGTTATATTCCCCTCAGGCACTGGCGGCGTGCGATATAATCAAAGAATGCGCGTGGACCCATGACCTCCGTTTTCTTCCCTCACGTGAGGGTTCCCAGCATGCGCTCGCCGTTTCCGGGGATGGACCCGTTCATCGAGTCGTTCGGCCTGTGGGAAGATTTCCACAGCAAGTTGATCGGCGAGATGGAACGGAGCTTGTCGAGCCTGGTTCCGGATCGATATGTGGTGCGCACGGGTGAGCGTGCGTACGTGGCCATTGGTGGTCCCAGCGGGGAGGAAGGCCACGAGTTTCTGCCGGATGTTGCGCTGGCCTCAGCGCGCGGGCCGGAGGCGGGTGGCCCAACCGCTGCGGCAGACCCGGAGGCCGGCGACCCAGACGCGGCTCCAGTGCTCATGCAGGCCCTGTTCCAGGCCGAATACCGTGAAATCTTCCTGGAAATTCATCAGACCGATCCTGATCGACGGCTGGTCACCGGCATCGAGCTGCTGTCGCCGTCGAACAAGCGCCGCGGCACAAAGGGTTGGCGGCTCTATCATCGCAAACGTCACGTCTACCTCCGCGGCCTGGCGCACTTCGTGGAACTCGACCTGCTGCGCCGAGGTCGCCGCATGCCCATGGCCGGCCGCTGGCCGGACAGCCCATATTACCTGCTCGTATGCCGCAAACAGGAGGCGCCGCGTTGCACCGTCTGGCCGGCCCATTTTCTGCGCCCGCTGCCAGTCCTTTCCATTCCCCTGGCAGCGCCCGACCCGGATATCAGCCTGGCTCTTCAGCCGCTCGTCGAGGCGGTCTATGCTCGTTCGCATTATGATCGCGACATCGACTATCGCCGGCCGCTCCAACCGCCACTTTGCCGCTCCGACGCCGCGTGGCTTCTGGAGCGGTTGGCGGACCACCATAAGCCGGCCTGAACACCTCACCAGATCCGTCTGTCTACGACCGAAGCGGGGCACTCGGGCCCAAGGCTGTGTCCCGAACAGATTCGTCGCTCACCCGATCCCCGCCCGTTCGACCGCGAATCTCGGCAGAAGATCAACGCTTGTAATCCTGACGTGTCGACCAGCCGGCGCGGCACGTACCGTGCGAATCAGCATTTCGGTAAAGGAATGCTTCGGTTACCATCGATTGTGACGAGTCGACTGATCCCATCGATCGAGAGGACCCGACGCTCATGGGCACGATCACCACTCCCCTCCGCATCGGCCCTGCCGACAACGGTCGTACGATGACCCTCGAAGATTTCCTGGACGCCGACGTCGAGGAAGGTTTCCGCTACGAGCTCGGCCGAGGAGTACTCGAAGTGACTCAAGTTCCCAAGGATCCGCATGGGCAGGTGGTGACGAACCTCTACCTGGCAATCGCCAACTACTACCGGACCCATCCGGGCTTTGTCTTGAGGTTCGGCGGGGGCGCCGAGTTTCAGTTTGTCATTCCGACCGTGGTGTCCGGCCGGAATCCGGACCTGGGAGTCGTCCTCCGTGGCGCTCCCAAGGACTGGCGCGGCCGGAGCGTCCCCGCGCTCGCCGCCGAAGTCGTTTCGCGAACTAGCGAGCGTCGCGATTACGAAACCAAGCGCGTGGAATACCTCGCCTATGGACTGCTCGAGTACTGGATCGTCGACCCGCTCAAGCGCCAGGTTACCGTTCTGAGCCGGCAAGGCGACAACTGGGACGAGGCGGTCTTCCGCGACCAGCAGGTCATCGGTACTCAGGTCTTGCCCGGCTTCGTCACGACCGTCGCCGAGCTCTGGATCGACGTCGAGGAAGTGGAAGAACCGAACTCCGCGGACGGCGCCGATGTGAACACGTAGGTCAGGCTTTCCAGCCTGACAAAAGTCGCCCTTCGCTCCGCGAAGGTCCGCACACTTTCGCGGAGCGAAAGGCGACAAACTGCAACGTAGGTCAGGCTTTCCAGCCTGACGTTTCCTTTACAGCCCCTTGAGTACAGCCGCCGTTTGTCGGTCAGTCCCGTCTGATCGGACCTCACGCCACTGCCTACTGCCTGCTGCCTACTGACTACTCATGCCTGAACTGACCGTCGTCAAAAACGTCTGCCCGCTCGACTGCCCCGACACGTGCAGCATGCTCGTGACAGTTCGGGACGGCGAGGCGATCGCGCTTCGCGGCGACCCCGACCACCGGTTCACCCGCGGCTTCTTGTGCCAGAAGATGGCCGGCTACCTGGACCGGGTCTACAGCCCTGATCGCCTGCTTGAGCCACTCAGGCGAGTCGGGAAGAAGGGTGAGGGCCGGTTCGAGCCGACCACCTGGGATGACGCCCTGGGCGAGATCGCCGAGCGTTTCGCCGCCATCGCTCGATCCGCCGACGGGCCCCAGGCGATCCTCCCCTATAGTTACTGCGGCACCATGGGCAAGCTCCAATCGAGCAGCCTGGACCGGCGGTTCTTCCACCGGCTCGGGGCGTCCCTGCTCGACCGCTCGATCTGCGCATCGGCCGGCGTGGCCGGTTACGAATACACCTTGGGCCGCGGCCGCCTCGGGGCCGATCCACTGGCCGTGCCCCGGTGCAAGTTCATCGTCAACTGGGGGTCGAATACCGCCAATACCAACAGCCATCTCTGGAGCTTGATGATCCAGGCGCGCAAAGCCGGCGCGACGATCGTCACGATCGACCCGTACCGGAGCCCGACCGCCCGGCGCTCCGACTGGCATATCCAGCCGCGCCCCGGTACCGACGCTGCACTGGCCCTGGGAGTACTTCATGTCGTGTGGCGCGACGGACTCGAGGACGACGATTACCTCCAGCGCGCGACCGTCGGTGCCGACCAACTTCGCGATCGCGTGTTCCATGAGTACGCCCCGGAATCGGTCGCGCTGATAACCGGCGTCGACGTCGCCACGATCGAAAAACTGGCTCATCGCCTGGCTCGCGAACAACCGTCATTGATCCGGCTCAACTACGGCTTGCAGCGGCACCACGGCGGAGGGATGGCCGTGCGCACGATCGCGTGCATCCCCGCGGTCATCGGCTCGTGGCGGCACCACGGCGGCGGAGTGCTCTTGACGACCAGCGGCACCTACGATTTTGCCATGGACCGGCTGACGCGCCCCGACCTCTCGCCTCCGGGCACGCGCATCGTCAACATGAACCAGCTTGGCGAGGCGCTCGCGGGCGAGCTTCCTGGGCCTCCCGTAAAGGCCCTGTACGTCTACAACTGCAATCCCGTCGCGGTCGCCCCCAATCAGCAGAAAGTGATCGAGGGACTGCGCCGCGATGATCTGTTCGTCGTCGTGCATGAGCTGTTCGCGACGGACACGGTCGATTTTGCCGATATCGTCCTGCCCGCGACGTCGCAGATCGAGCACGCGGACATTCACGGCTCTTACGGCCACCACGACGTGATGTACAACCCGCCGGCGATCGCACCCCGCGGCCAGTGCCGTGCAAACAACGACGTCTTCCGCGAGCTGGCGCGGCGGCTCGGCTTCGAGCCGGAGCTGTTTCCCGATGACGAAACCTTGATTCGCGAGGTCTTGAACGGTGGTCCGAGCCTGGACGGAATCACCCTCGAGCGGCTCAAGGATCAGGGAGCAGTCCGGCTCAATATCGCCGAGAACTTCACCCCGTTCGCTGCGGGAGTTTTTCCCACGCCGTCGGGCAAGTGCGAGCTTTACTCCGAGCGCATGAAAGCCGACGGACTCGACCCGCTGCCGGCTTACATTCCGCCGCTTGAGGACCCGCAGACGCGCCTCGATCTGGCGTCACGGTATCCGCTTCAGCTCCTCAGCCCGCCTCGGCCCCAGTTTCTCAACTCGACGTTCGCCAACTCGCCACACCATCGTCGCGGGGCTGGTGACCCTACGATCGAGCTCGCTGCCGAAGACGCCCAGAAGCGCGGGCTGGCTGACGGCCAGTGGGCCGAAGTCTATAACGATCGTGGCCGATTCCAGGCCCGCGTCGCCTTGACCGGCAGCGTCCGGCCCGGAGTGGCCGTCGCCACCGGCATCTACTGGAACAAGCTCACACCGGGAGGCTCGAATGCCAACAGCACGACGTCCTCGGCATTGACCGATATGGGAGGCGGCGCGACGTTTTTTGATAATCTCGTGGAAGTGCGGGCATCGAGCGCGGAGCTCTGATTTGGAAAGATGTAATGGCCATTCGAGACGAGATTCGTGACCGCTTTCTGGACAATCTCGATCGCGTGCAGCGGATAGTTGAAACCTATGAATCGAGTGTTGGGAAGGGCAAAGGAGGACGGCGTTCCGTTAAACAGACCGACATCCTCCGTGCGGCCGTTGTCTTTCTGCATGCAAGCCTCGAGGATCTCTTGAGAAGTCTGTGCGAATGGAAAATGCCGTCCGCGAACCCGGAAGTCTTTTCGGAGGTCCCGTTAGTGGGAACGCGAGGAAAGACCAGGTTCGGCTTGCAGGAACTCGCCGGGTTTCGCGGGCAAACCGTGGATGAGGTCATTACCCGGTCGGTCCACGAGTTTCTCGAGAAATCGAGCTTTAACCACCCTGGTGATATCAAGGCAGTGCTCGAAACGATAGGACTCGATCCGGGTATTCCAAACACATACGTACGACCCCTGGCCTCGATGATGTCTCGAAGGCATTGGATCGCGCATCGAGCGGATCGCAATCGACTCCGGGGACCAGGTCAGCATGCGGTTTTGTCGCTCTCGAGTGCAACGGTCACCCACTGGACCACAACGGTGGAAAGGTTTGGGATCGAACTGCTCTCCAAGATTTGATCCCCGTCGAACCACCCAGGAGGCTGGCATGGGTTTTCCAGAGAAACTGAAAGATGTCTTGAAGGAGCTCGAGAAGGACGGACAGCTCAACGAAGTGAACGTGGAAGTGGAACCAAGTGGCGGAGGCCGGTTTGTCGCTGAGGTGACGTCGGCGTCATTCACGGACATTCCGGAGGAGATCCGGCAGGATCTTGTCTGGGGAAAGATCCTGGAGAAACTCGACGACTACGAGCAGAGACTCGTCGAATTCGTGTTCACTGCCTCCCCGCTTGAGAAACATAACTCCGGCGAACCCCTGCCACGGCCTGGAAAATGGGCGAAGCGGCGATGATTCGTAGATTCCTGCGTGTCTATGATCCACGCCGACGAACGGACCATCTGATCGTGATCGTCGACAGCGGCACCGAGTTCAAGTGAACTGCGTTCACGGAGAATCGACACCATGGACCCCGACGAAACGCCAACCTGTCCCAACTGCAAGATCGGTCTTCGCGCTCTGGGGCAGTTACCCATCCGCGTTGGCGGCGCGAACCCCGGCTGGCACTTCTTCCTCGGCGAGCTGGCCGACCTGGGAGAAACGGTCAAGCCGCTCGACCTCTATCGCTGCGAGAACTGCGGGCGGCTTGAGTTTTACGACCACGACTTCAGCCTGCCGAACTGCTAGCCCGGAAGATACCATGACCTCGCTTTTGAGCCGCCTGCTGCGCCGCTCTCATCAGCCTCGCGCCGAGGACCTGACCTTCATCGTCTACTCGCGTGCCCAGTGCGGCTGTTGTACCAAGGCGATGGTCTTGCTCAAAGAAGCCCAGCGCCGCTATGGGTTTGCGATCGAGGAAGTGGATATCGACAACGACCCGGACCTGGTGGCGAAATACGACACCGAAGTCCCGGTCGTTGCGGTCGATGGCAAGGTTCGCTTCCGCGGTGTGGTCAACCCGGCCTTACTTGAGCGTCTGCTCGAAGCCGAGAGCCGGAATCGACCGGCCGGGGGCTAACATCTCGGTCGAGGCAAATGTCCTGGTGCGCAGGAAGCCGCGCATTTCATCAAAACCTCGCCCCGTTGGGGAGAGGTCGGCCGCGGGCCGGGTGAGGGGGCGGCGCCGATGAGGCGTGGGAGCCCCTCGCCCCATCCCTCTCCCCGTTGAGGCGCGGGCGATGAGTGTTTCTTGTCTTCCTGCTGTGCGCGAAGACGCGCATTTCATCTTGCCACGTCTCAGAACGCGATCGGCTTCTTGAGAAAGCGCCGCACCGCGACGAACTGGCCCGAATGGTTGAAGGCGTGAAGACCGGCCATGTTCAGCACGGCCGCCACGGTCGGTATGAATTCGGGAAGTTTTCCGTCCCTGGTGTCGTCGAGCTCGGCGTCGTCCACGCTGTCGAGAGCTTTCTTGGTCGCGGCACGCTGAGCGTCCCAGAGCTTGAGGTATTCTTCCTTGCTCGAGAACCGCGAGAGATCACTCGACGGTTTCTTGAGGTCGTGTTTCTCTGCGAAGCCTTCAGGCAACGCCGGCGACAAGCCTGGCTTGACCATTTCCACCATTCTCCGCTCCGATGCGATCAGATGGCCAAGCTGGAGCGCGATCGGATTCATCCCTTCGATCGGCTCGAGCTTGAGGTCGGCGTCCGACAGGTCTGCCAGGTATTTCCCGATGACCATTTCGCTCATGTCGAGCGTCTTCGCGATGACGTCCTTGGGACCCATGGTGGTCTGGTGCTCCGAGTGGAAAAAGTGGGAATCGTCGTTGTCACGGTCGAATGCGTGCTGCTAGCGTGCTGCCCGAGCGGAGCCCGCAGCCCCTGGCTCCAGGGTGAAATCCGCGATGAAGAGCTGACTCTTCTTGTCGGCGGGCCGGCCGCTGGAAGTCCACATGAGCCGCTTGCCGTCAGGGCTGAACACCGGCAGGCCGTCGAAGCCTTCATGATACGTGATCCGCTCTTCGCCGCCCGAATCCACGTCCATCATGTAGAGCTCGTAGTTGGAATGGCCGTGCTTGCTCGTGGCATAGATGATGTGACGCCCATCGGGGTGCCAGTACGGCCCCCAGTTGACGAACTCGTTACTGGTCAGGGCGCGCTCGGCCGTCCCTTCGGTGTTGTTGACGAACACCTGCAAGAGGTCATTCCCCTTGCGGTCGCTGCGATAGACGATCCGCTTGCCGTCGGGAGAGAAGAACGGGCCCCCGTCATAGCCCGGTGCGTGAGTAATCCGCCGCGGATTCGTGCCGTCGGAATCCATGATGTAGATCTCACCGTCGCCGTCGCGACGCGACGTGAAGACGATATGCTTTCCATCCGGCGAATAGCTCGCCTCCGCGTCGTAGCCCGGCGCATCCGTCAGCCGCTTCAAGTTTTTCCCTTCGAGATCGGCAGTGAAGATGTCCATCGAGTCAGGGAACTCCCAGCGGTACCGCGCCGTCCGGCTGTAAGCCGGGCCCTTCGGCGGTTGCTCGACCTCGGTGCTCGGGCTCAAGTGGGTCGACGCAAACAGGATCGACCTGCCGTCCGGGTGAAAAAACGGACATGTGCACCGACCCTTACCCGTACTGACCATCCGGATCGGAGCGTCTTCTCCGAGTGCCGCCATGAAGATCTGATACCCATCCTCGTCGGGCTTGGGGTGATGGAAGACCGTGGGCAGCACGTGAGGAACTGCCTGGAAAATGATCGCGCGGCCGTTGGGGCTGAAGTATCCCTCCCCTGCACGAGCGAGCCCGAACGTGACCTGGCGGATATTGGTCAGATGGCGTGCTTCCAGGCGGGCAACCTCTTCAGCCGGAAGGGCCGCAGGTGGATTCGACCCGGCCGAGGGATGCTGGCCGGCCAGGGCTGCCGTCATCACGAGTACAGACAGAACGGACATCACGCACACTCCGACAGCTCGCACGAGCCGAATCGAGGTCTTGAACGGAAAAGGCACCAGGTGCGGGCCCGATCCCAGTGGTCATCAATCGCAGACGTGCCTAGTATAAGGCGAGCCGAGACAGTTCGCCAATGGTCAAAGAAAGCTCGAGGGCCCACCGTGAAGATTTACACGAAAACCGGCGACGAGGGGCTGACCGGGCTCCTGGGCAAGGGGCGCGTGCCCAAGGACGACGTCCGCATCGAGGCTTACGGCACGATTGACGAGCTCAATGCCGTCCTCGGGATGGCCCGTGCTTCCGGGTTGGACGGCCGTGCCGACCGGCTGGTCGGCGAGCTTCAGGATGAGTTATTCGCCGTCGGCTCCGCGCTGGCCGACCCATCACCAGAAGGCCGGTTTCACCATGCCATCACCGACGACCAGGTGGCGCGGCTGGAGACGATGATCGACGGCCTCGAGACCGAGCTCGAGCCGCTGGTCCAGTTCATCCTGCCCGGAGGTACGCCGCCAGCCGCGGCGCTGCACTTGGCGCGAACGGTGTGCCGGCGCGCCGAGCGCCTGGTCGTGAGCCTCGCACACTCCCCGGGTGAAGACGTCCCCCGGCCCCTTCTGGTCTATTTGAATCGCCTGAGCGACCTCATCTTCGTGCTGGCACGCGTCGTGAATCGGCGTGCCGGGACCCAGGACACCGTCTGGAAAGGGATCAGACCATGACGAGCCCGGCGACGACCGCAGAACCCGCAGGCGATCTTCGCGAAAAAGTCGTGATGATCACCGGCGGGCGGCGCGTCGGCAGCGCTCTGGCCCTCACGCTCGCGGCGCGCGGCGCCAGGGTCGCCATGACCTTCCGGACCAGCCGGGACTTGATCGAGCGAACGATCCGGGAAGTCGAGTCCCAGGGTTCCCAAGGGCTGGCCGTCGCCGCCGATCTGTCCCGGGCCGATCAGGCCAGTGCCGCGGTGAATCAGGTCGTCGCACGGTTTGGACGGCTCGACGCGTTCGTGAGCATGGCGAGCGCTTATCGCCGCACGCCGCTCCTGGAGCTCTTACCGCGCGACTTTGATGAAATGATCGCCGCCAACCTGGCCGCTCCCTATCACTCGGCCCTGGCTGCCGCCCGGCACATGCTCACCCAGCAGGGCTCCGGCGGCATCAAGGGAAAGATCGTCTTGATCGGCGATTGGGCCACCGATCGCCCGTACAGGGATTATCTGCCGTACCTCGTCGCCAAGGGAGCCTTGACGACGCTCACCCTCGGGCTGGCCAGAGAACTCGCCCCGCATATCCCTGTGGCACTCATTCAGCCCGCGATGATCGAACCGCCGCCCGAGTTCTCCGATGTCGAGAAGGAGGCTGTCCTGGCTCATACACCGCTTTTCCGCTTCGGCTCGCCGTCCGACGTCAACGGGTTGATTCTCTACCTGCTCGAAGGGACGAACTTTGTCACGGGTGCGTCGTTTCGCGTGGACGGGGGACGATTTCTGGGTGAGGACGGCTGAGCTGGATGCCACAGATGAGCGATTGTTCACGGCTAACGCCGTCGAGGAATAATCGGCCGCTTCTTGACCACTATCTTCCCTTGTCGCCGCCAATCGGCTCTCATAGACCATTGCGTATGCCGATCCGGCGTCGTCCTTTACCCTGAAAATGCTTCGAGGAAGGCTCATGCGAATTCGACGTTTCAAATTGCCGGCGCTCGCCGTGGCGGTCGTGGTCGTGATTGTGGTCGCGAGCATGGGCGCCTTACGGCCTGCCAGGGCCGACGACGCCAAGCTGGACGGGACCTGGAAGCTTCTTGTGCTGCCGTTCGGAGAGGATGAATTCGCTCTCGTGAATCTGAGCACCCAGGACGGCAAAACCACTGCCAAGGTCGTCGACGCCCAGCAACGGCTGCTCGGGCGCCCCCAGGTCAAGCAAACCGAGCAAAAGGGCGACGACTTCAAGATCACCTTGAGCGGTACCGCCGGCGACACGACTTTTGAAGGCAAGCTCGCCCACGAGGGTCAAGGCGCGGGCAAGATCCTCGGGGTTTATCACTTCCGGGGGGAAACCTATCCTGCGCGGCTGGAGAAGACAACCGACGCGAAGGTCGCCGAGCTCAAGCAAAGTCCGTTGCTTGGCAAGTTCTACGCCGCAATGAACGATTCGGATCCGAACTCCAAGATCAAGAAGATAGAGGATTTGATCCAGGGGAATCACAGCGCCCCAAGCAACCACTTGCTCTACAGCGCCGTGCTCGACGCGGCTGAGAAAGCGGGTCTCGATGCCCAGAAGGTCGGCGACAAGATCAAGCAATGGACTGACGAGGCCAGACCGTACGGGGACATCTGGTTGACAGAGGTCCGATTGAAGGCCCTCAAGGCGATCGGATCGAGCAAGAGCTATGCCAAGCTGAGCGTCGAATTGGCCCAGGACCTTGACAAGGCGATCGACGAAGAGGCAACCGAGAAGAAGGCGGCGGTGGTTGAGTTTCTGGCCAGGGCGTCCCGGCTCGCCGGCATGAAGGATCTGGCCGCGGAAGCCGACGCCCGGCGGGCCAAGCTCGACGCCAAGCTCGATGCCGAATACCACCACAAGGTTCCCCCGTTCAAACCGACTCCTTACGCCGGCCGCAAGAACACGCAGGGCAACCGCGTGGTCTTGATGGAGCTTTTCACCGGCGCAATGCCCCCCTTGCGTTGCCGCCGACGTCGCCTTTGACGGCCTGCTGCAATCCTACAAGCCGGCCGAGTTCATCGGACTCCAGTACCACCTCCATATTCCCGGCCCCGATCCCCTTACCAATCACGATTCGATGGCGCGGCAGAAATACTATGGCGACAAGGTCCGGGGCACACCCTCGACCTTCTTCAACGGACGAAGTGAGGCCGGCGGCGGCGGGCCCATGGCAGGCTCCGAGGGTAAGTACAAAGAATACCGCAACATCATCGACGGGACCCTGGAATCCGCGACCGCAGCCCAGATCGATCTGTCCGCCACTCGCACCGGCGATCAGATCAAGATCGTTGCCTCGGCCCAGGTGCCCGAAAGTAGCGCCAAGTCCGGCGCAAACGGGCAGGAGAAGGGGAACGACCATGCCCGGCAGTTTCTGCGCCTGGCCTTGACCGAGTCAGCGATTCGCTATGTCGGCGGCAACAAGCTGCGGTTCCACCACCATGTGGTCCGGGCTCTGCCCGGAGGCGTGAAAGGCAAGGAGCTCAAAGGCGGCGCGGGCAAGGTCGACGTCACGCTCAATCTCGGCGAGCTCAGGCACGACCTGGAATCGTATCTGAGCGAATTTGCGAAGTCGACCGGGTTCCCCAACCCGCTGCCGGACATCAAGCTCGACGACCTCGCGGTCGTTGCCTTCGTCCAGGACGACGGCGATCAGAGCATCGTCCACGCCGTCTCCGTGCCCGTCAAGCCGGTCAGTCCTTGAGAACAGCGACAAATCGGCCAATGAAGATCAGGGTGCGCCGGCAGCGGCCGGGATCACCGGGAGAATCACTTGCGACGGGTGCGCCGCGTCATGGTAGATCGTGTTGTCGGCGGCGACCATCCGGCGGTATTCTCCCAGTGGATCGCCCGTGTTCGGGTTGACGTCGAACCGCGGATAATTGCTGCTGGAGATGTCGACCCGAATCCGATGCCCTTTCTTGAAGACGTTGGCGTTGGGATACAGCGTGATCGTGACCGGCACGACGTCGCTCGGCACCAAGGGCGGTGCCTGGTGGTCGAGCCCGTCTCGGTAGCGGACGCGGAATATCGAGTCGCCCAGGTTGAGGTCGAAGCCCAGGGGATAATCCGGGTTAGGGGGGATCTCGTCGATCAGCTTGGCGGTGAAGTCGGTGTCGGGTGTGGTCGAAGCGACCCAGAGCTTGACCAGGGTCGTTCCCGTGACCTCCAGGTCGGCCTCGAGGGGCGGCGTGCGGAAGACCAGCACATCCCGGCGCTCGGAAAGCGGCAGTTCGTTAACCGAGGCGTGCGTATCGGCGCGAGGGCGCTGGTCGTAGCCGCCGCTCTGCATCAAGCCCTGGTTCGATGAGATATTGCCGCCAATCGTGGGCACCGGGTGCTTCGGGTCGAAGGTGTAGGTCGTACGGCTCGGGCCGCTCGACGTGGCTTCGGTTGAGAGCACCAGGTCGGCCGTCAAATAGAAAGCCGTCGGCCGTGTTCGGGTCAAGGGCCATTCGCGCTCGGCGCGCGATAAGCCTCCGTGCCGGAGACGGCCGGCTGGCGACCGCCGGTCGTCGCCCGTTCCCATGATGTAAAGCAAGACGGGTGGATCGTCGTCGACTCCGTTCTTGTCGCCCCGCAGCCAGCGGTCATACCAGCGCAGCCGGAACGCCAGCAGATTGATCCCGGCCTCGGGTGTGAACTCGACCTCACCCGCAACGTGTGAATTCTGCCCGCCGTGAACCCACGGGCCCATCACTAGCCGCTGGGGTGATTTCTTGGCGCGGCTGAGTGCATCGTAGTTCATGGTCACCTGGCGCGCCCAGGAATCGTACCAGCCGGTGATGTGGAGCACGGGCACGTCGGCGTAATCGCTGACGTGGTCCACGACCGACATGCCTTTCTTGTGCCAGAACGGAGATTCCGGTCCGCTGTGCATCGCCTCGACAAGCCACGCCTCATATTCGGGCACCACCTTCAGCGGCGTCAGCCCCGGGCGGATCGGCAGGCTGTCGGCATGCTGTCGAATCCGGCGCCCGCTCTCGACGAGAGCCTGCCGCAGCGCGGGATTGGCAAGCGCAGCCTTGGCGTTGGGAGCTCCGATCTGGAAGATCCAGTTCATGAATCGAAGCTCGAATGCGCCGCCATGCCGCATTCCGCTGACGCCGCAGTTCGACACGGCATCGATGGGTACCATTGTGGTCAGGTGGGGAGGGTTCATCTCGGCCAGGGCATGCTGCGTGCCCCCGGGATAACTGGTTCCGAAGGTGCCGACCTTGCCGTCGGACCAGTCCTGGCGGGCGATCCATTCGACGACGTCGAAGCCATCCTGGGGGTCGTCGTCGATCAACCGCCACGTCCCCTCGCTGGCATAACGGCCGCGGACGTCGTTGGCCACGACGACATAGCCTCGCTCGGCATAATACCGCCCTTCGCCGCCAACCCCATTCTTGTCATACGGAGTGCGAGTCAAGAGCGCCGGAAACCGCCCGGGAGCTGGCTGGCCGCCGCGGGCGGGCCGGTAGAGGTCGGCCGCCAGCCGCACCCCATCCCGCGTCGGGACCATGACGTTCTTCTCGACGGCCACGTCAAACTCCGCCGGCCGCGATCTCACCGTGGGCGGTTGAGCCAGGACCCTCGACACGCCACCGCCAACCAGAAGCTGCGGCGTTGCGATCGCAACCAGCACGGCCACGAGGCCGTTTCGCGGAGACGAGGCAGCTCTCATCGGCAAGCTCCCTTCGGTACGGCGTTCTTCGTTACTTGCCACCCATGGTAGCGCGGCTTTTGTGAGAAGTCCACGTCGAGGCGTGCAACGAACTTGGGGGCGCGGTATTTTTGAGGAGATCGTCGATCAAGGCGGACGACGATGCTCGAAACCCTCTGGCTAAATCACGCCGGCAAGTCGATGTGCGACGCTTTCCGGGATCGCTTCGCCGGGCTCCCTAGCACCCGCGTCGTCTGCGCGAGGTTCGAGGACTTAGGTCCCAACAGCTCCTTCGTGACCTCCGGAGTCTCATGATGACAGCTACGGCCGTGATCAGCATCCTGACAACACTCTTAACGGGCGTCCAGCCAGCCGGCAAACCGCCGGCGCGTCCCAACATCGTGATCATCCTTGCCGACGACCTCGGCTTTTCCGACCTGGGTTGCTACGGCGGGGAAATCCGGACGCCCAACCTGGATGGGCTGGCTGCGCGCGGGCTGCGGTTCACGCAGTTCTACAACACTGCGCGGTGCTGGCCCACGCGGGCCGCTCTGCTCACAGGCTACTATGCTCAGCAGGTCCGCCGCGACACGGTGCCAGGAATACCCAGCGGCGGCAGAGGCATTCGCCCCGGATGGGCGAAGTTGCTTCCCGAGCTGCTCCGTCCGCTCGGCTATCGGTCCTACCACTCGGGCAAGTGGCACATCGACGGCAAACCACTGGCCAACGGGTTCGACCGCTCGTACCTCCTCGAGGACGTCGGCCGCTACTTCCGTCCGCGCGTCCACTTCGAAGACGACCAGAAACTGCCGCCGGCCGAGCTCGGCTCAGGCTACTATGCAACGACCGCCATCGCGGACCACGGCATCAAATACCTCTCGGAACATGGGGCGTCTATGGAGGCCAGTCGTTCTTCCTCTATCTCGCCTTCAATGCGCCCCATTTCCCTCTGCAAGCGCCGCCGGACGACATTGCCCGGTACCGCGGGCGGTACCGCGAAGGTTGGGAGGCCATCCGCGCGGACCGCTGGAAGCGGATTCAGGCCTTGGGATTGGTCAGCGGCCGCCTCTCGGACGTGGAGCGCGAGGTTGGTCCGCCGTACGACTTCCCGGATGCCCTGCGAGCCCTTGGCCCCGGCGAGGTCAACCGGCCGTTGCCCTGGGGAGCGCTCACGCTAGAGCAGCGCGATTTCCAGGCTGTGAAAATGGCCATTCACGCCGCGGTGGTCGACCGCATGGATCAGGAGATCGGTCGGGTGCTGGATCAGCTCCGGAAGATGGGTGCGTTCGAGAATACATTGATTCTCTTCCTGTCCGACAACGGCGCGAGCGCAGAGATCATGGTCCGTGACGACGGTCACGATCGGGCGGCCGCCCCCGGCTCGGCCGCCTCGCACCTCTGCCTGGGGCCGGGCTGGTCCACCGTGGCGAACACGCCGTTCCGCCGCCACAAGACCTGGGTCCACGAAGGAGGCATCGCGACGCCGTTGATCGTCCACTGGCCGAGAGGCCTGACCGCCACGGGCGGGCTCCGCCACGACCCCGGCCATGTGATCGACATCTTGCCGACCATTCGCGAAGTGACCGGAGCACGCCTCGCCGAAACCCAGGACGGCCAGGCCATTCCCGCGTCCCCAGGGAAAAGCCTCGTGCCGGCCTTCACGCGCGACCGAGCCGTACGGCACGACGACCTCTGGTGGGCGCACGAGGGCAACCGGGCGATTCGCGTGGGCGACTGGAAGCTCGTCGCCGCCGGCCGGGAAGGGCCCTGGGAGCTGTACGACCTCGCCACCGACCGCACCGAGACGCGCAATCGCGCGGTAGAGCACCCGGCGAAGGTCAGCGAGCTGGCCGGGCGCTGGCAAAAGCACCGCGACGAGTTCGTTGCACTGGCGCGTGCCGACCGGAAAATCGGTCAGGCGTCCGGCACGGACAAGCCGGTCAAGGAGCTGATCCTTCCCGGGGAATCCTTTCTCGTCCACGGCCGGCCAGCCTTCATTTTCACGCCAGCGGCCGAGAAGCGACGCACTCCGCAGCCGTGGATCTTTTATGCACCGACCTTGCCGCCGTATCCCGACTCGCACGAGAAATGGATGCACGAGCAGTTTCTCGCGGCCGGCGTTGCCGTGGCGGGGATTGACGTCGGCGAGGCCTACGGCGGCACGCAGGGCCGCCGCCTTTTTACCGAGTTCTATCGCGAGTTGACCGAGAGGCGGGGCTTTGCACCGCGGCCGTGCCTGCTGGGGCGGAGCCGAGGCGGCCTCTGGGTCACGAGCTGGGCCGTCGAGAACCCGGACAAGGTGGCCGGAATCGCAGGCATCTATCCCGTATTCGATCTGCGGACCTACCCCGGGCTGGAGAAGGCGGCCCCGGCCTATGACATGACCCGCACTCAGCTTGAGCGCCGATTGCTCGAGCTGAATCCCATCGAGCGCATCGGCGTTCTCGCAAAGCATCGCATCCCGGTTTTCCTCATCCACGGAGCCGACGACAAGGTCGTGCCGCTCAAGGCTAACTCGGCTGAGTTCGCAGCACGCTATCAAGCCGCGGATGCGGCTGTCGCGGTCAAGTTGATCGTGGTCCCCGGCCAGGGGCACAACTTCTGGGAGGGATTCTTCCGCTGTCGGGAACTCGTTGACTTCGCCATCGATCGGGCGCGATCGAACCCGGTGCCGCCCTAGTGAGCCGCGCGCTACAACAGCACCGCCAATCCCTTGCATCCGCTCTCCGCGGCGAGGAAGATTTCTATTGAACAATCCACTCAACCCGACTCCAGGAATTCACCAATGAACACACAGTTTGATCGTCGGGTGTTTCTGGGCGCTGCGGCTGCGGGATTCCTTGTTCTTCCCGGCCGCTCCAGCCGGGCCGCGCCCAGCGAGCGAGTCCGGGTCGCCGTGATCGGGCTGCGCAGCCGCGGAACTGACCATGCGCGGCTCTTCGCTGCCAACCCGGCTGCCGAGGTCGTGGCCGTCTGCGACGTGGACGACGCGATGTTCGAAAAGCCCGTCAAGGCCGTTCAGGAGATCGCCAGCTCGCCGCCCCGCACCGAGAAAGATTTCCGGCGGCTGCTCGACGACAAATCCATCGACGTTGTCACCATCGCCACGCCCGGACCACTGGCACGCGCTGTTGACCGTTCTGGCTTGCCAGGCCGGCAAGGATGTCTACGTCGAGAAGCCGGCCAGCCACAACATGGTCGAGGGGCGGCGCATGGTCGAGGCCGCCCGGAAGTACAAGCGGATCGTCCAACTGGGGACCCAGTGGCGGAGCACCCCCCATGTCGGCGACGCGGTCGCGCGGGTCCGTGGCGGAGAGATCGGCAAGGTCGGCATGGCCCGTGCCTGGATCCATCAAGCCCGCAAGAATATCGGCCATGGCCAGCCGGGATCCGTGCCCGCCGGCATCGATTACGCGATGTGGCAAGGGCCCGCGCCCGACCGCCCATTTTATCCCAACCGGTTCCATTACAACTGGCACTGGTTCTGGCATTGGGGCACCGGCGAGCTGGGGAATAACGGCGTGCACGGCGTCGATATCGCCCGCTGGGGCCTCGGTGCCGATGCACCCATCACCGTCAGCTCCGGCGGCGGCAAGTATGTGTTCGACGACGACCAGGAAGTGCCCGACACGCAGACGGTCACCTGGGAGTTCCCGGGTGCCTGCCTCGCCTGGGAGCACCGGATGTGGTCCAAGCACCCGACCGAAAAAAGCGGGTTCGGCGTCGCCTTTTACGGCGACAAGGGGACCATGATCATCGACGACCACGGCTGGCGGATCGAAGAGGGCAACGGCCTCGAGGCCAAACGCACCGCCGAAGGCCAGGCGGAGCACGTCAAGAACTTCCTCGAATGCGTCAAGAGCCGTGAGAAGCCAAACGCCGAGATCGAAATCGGCCATCTGAGCACCCGCCTTTGCCATCTCGGCAATATCGCCTATCGCACCGGCAAGAAGCTCGCCTTCGACGCCGCGACGGAATCGTTCCACGACGCCGCGGCTGATGCGCTGCTCTCGCGCGAGTACAGCAGCCGGTTCGCAATGCCCGCGCAGGTTTGAGAGACAAGACTCGTCGTCACGCTCGACAGCGTGCCATCCTTTGTTTTTTCGCGGGCGGTACGCGATCCTCAAGCCGGGGAATGGTCCCATGCAGCTCAGTCCGATCGGTCTGCCGCTGAACGAACTGGATACTCCGGCGCTGCTGATCGATCTGGAAGCGCTCGAGCATAACATCCACCGGATGTCGAGCCACTTTCGTGATCGCGGTATCGGCTGGCGGCCGCACGCCAAGGCGTTCAAATGCCCGGCGATTGCACACCGGCTGCGCCGCTCGGGTGCGATCGGGGTGACAGTCGCCAAGGTGTCCGAGGCCGAGGTCATGGCCGCAGGTGGGATCGAAGATATCCTGATCGCCCATCTGGTGGTCGGCCCGAGCAAGGTCGCGCGGCTGGCGGCGCTACAGCGGCAAGCCGACGTCAAGGTGACGGTCGACCATTCCGACCAGGTTGGTCCGCTCAGTGAGGCGGCCAGGGCCGCGGACACGACGATCGGCGTGCTCGTCGACGTCGACCTCGGCATGAAACGAACCGGTGTCGCTGACGCCCACGCGGCCGTCAAACTCTCCCGGCAAGTTTCGACCAACTCGGGCCTGCGCTTCGACGGGCTGATGGGATATGAGGGGCATACCCTCATGATCCCCGACCCGGCCGAGAAGCGCGCGGCCGTGTCGAGTGCCCTTGCGAGGCTGCTGGAGGCCCGCGACCGGGTCGAGGCCGCCGGCATGAAATGCCGCATCATCTCGGCAGGCGGCTCCGGCTCCTACCAGTACACCGCCGACATCCCCGGAATCACCGAAATCCAGGCGGGCGGCGGCATTTTCGCCTGCCGGTACTACACGCAGATCTGCAAGGTCATCGGCCATGAGCCCGCTCTGACCGTGCTGGCCACCGTCGTCAGCCGTCCCGCCGCCGATCGGGCCATCCTCGACATCGGCCAGAAATCGATCAGCCAGTACCAGACTCCTCCAGTTCTCCGCGACTACGCAAACTGTCGAGTCATCGGGCTTTCCGCCGAGCACGCCACCATCGCCGTTGATTCAGCAGACCAAATACAAATCGGAGAAAAGGTGCACGTGATTCCCGGTTATAGCGATTTTACTTTCGTGCTCCACGATCGCGTACTCGGCCATCGCCTGGGCCGGGTCGAGGCTGTGTGGGATCTGCTGGCACGGGGGCGACTGCAATAGACACCACGAGATCGCCTCAAGTGCGTTGAATTAAATGAGTTGCGTCGTCAATCCGCTCAATTCAGAAAGCAACCATGGACGAGTGCATGCATGGGTAATACAATGCATAGTATTCGGCCTATGAATTGCACTCGAGGGTACGCTGGATTTCGATTAAGTTTGCGCAGATGGGATGCCGTGTTTTTTGGAATCCGGTCGGTTGATGTCGACCGTACAAGAGCAGATGGGGCGCCCGCGCGCGGAATCGCAGTGATCATAGAGGCACTGGGCGATCGTCATATTCTTGCAAAACGTGTCTGATCTGATCTGTCTTGGTCATTAGTAAAGTAAATGGTTCTAAGATAGAGAGGGATTCGAAAAGGGTCGAACGCCGGGAACTTTAGCCGGCGATACGCGGGGGGGTAGGGGCTTGGCGGATCGAGCTGGGAAGAAGACGCGAACGAAAAGGCACTATCGGCCCACGCTTGAGGGGCTCGAGGCGGTTCGTCTTCTTTCTGGCGCGGCGCAGCGCACCCGTTCGCCGGAGTGGCCGTCGAGCACGATCTCCTGGCCGATCCTTCCGGCCACGCTGCGACGCTGGGAGGTGAGGGATCGGCCGTCTCGAGCGCGACGTGGGATGCGGCGCTCGTGGAAACCGAGCTGGCCCAGATCCTGAATCCAGGGTCTGGCTCCCCGGCCCTGGCAACCTCGCCGGTGTCGTCGACCGCTCCGGCGACGACTCCCCAGGCCGAGTCGCGCGCCATCGCCTCGGGGCTGTCGCAAATGAACAAGTACCTGAGCCGTGCCTGGTATCGCGCGGGGATCTCCGCACAGCTCCACGACGACAGTTCACAGGCGGTCTATGCCACGTTGCTTCAGCATCTGGGCCGGCAGCGTTTCGATTCGTTGATCGCCGACGTGGGCCATTCGGGTATCCAGGATGTCTTCAATGCCCAGACGCCCGACGGACTCGCGTTCTTCCGGGCCGTCGACATGATCAAGAAGCGGGCGCAGCGCGAGCGTGTTCACCAATCTCTCGACCAGGTCGACGTGGCCAGCACGTCGAGCGACCAGGCAAAAGGCGCGGTGCGGCGGCAAGCTCTCGAGGAGGCCATCGCACAGACGCTGAATCCACGCGAGGCCGCGTTGATTCAAGACACTCTCTCCGGCAAGACTCCGGCCGAGATCGCGATGCAGTGGGGCGTTGCGCCGAAGACGGTCAGCAACGAGAAATCCCGCGTCCTTCAGAAACTGCGCAAAGCGCTCGCCGACCACGAGATGAATTGAGCTCGCCGCCAACGAGCGGTAAGGCGCTGCGCCAACCTGAGTGTCGCCTTTCGCTCCGCGAAAGTTGTGCATTTGTGCCGTCGGACGCCACGAACGCAGATGAATAACAAGTTATATCGTTCTTCCTCAAATCGCGCCTCCTCGAACGACCCGACTGAATCACCCTTGGCCTCCCAGCGAACGCTTGGCCTCGCAAACCACCTCGTGCATCCCCGTCACATCAAAACACCTGTTTGACGATGACGCGCCGCGACGGTATAAGTTGAGCGAATTCTCGAGCGCGGGATAGCCGCCGTCGGCTCTCTCAGCTCCAGCTCCACGGCCCGGCTGATGGGATCAAGCGATTGCATCGCGGTTCCTTACCACCTGTTTCCAGCGGGAGCCTCGCACGCACATGATTTGGCAGATACTCGGTCTCGACGCGTCGGTCAGCCTGGCAATCCTCGGCTTCTTCGCCGCGCTCCTGTCGGCGCCGGCCCTGTCGGTCGCCGGGGATGATCTCAACTCCGGAAATGCTAGGGCCGAGCCGGAGGTGTTTCGGGCTTATGTCGGAACGTATACGAGCGGCGGCGGCGAGAAGGGTAGCAAGGGCATCTATCTCATGGAGCTCGATCTGCGCTCCGGGACGCTCGGGGCGCCAGAACTGGCCGCCGAAGCGATCGACCCATCGTTTCTGGCAGTGCACCCGAGCCGCAAGTTCCTGTATGCGGTGAGCGAGCGCAGCGAAGTCGACGGGCGGCCCGGCGGCGCTGTGCTTGCGTTTGACATTGATCCCTCGACCGGAAAGCTGACAGCACTCAATCAGCAGTCGTCACGCGGCTCGGGTCCGTGCCACCTCAGCGTCGACCCGACCGGCAAGAACGTGCTGGTGGCCAATTACGGCAGTGGAAGCGTGGCGTGCCTGCCGATCGACGCGGATGGCCGGCTCCGGGAAAGTGCTTCGTTCATTCAGCACCGTGGCTCCGGCACCGACCCAGGGCGGCAGGAGGGCCCGCACGCGCACTCGATCAATCTCGACGCCGCGGGGCACTTTGCGGTCGTCGCCGACCTGGGTCTGGATAGAGTGTTCGTCAACCAGTTCGACCCGGCCCAGGGCAAGCTGGAGCCCCACGACCCGCCATTCACCAACGTCAAGGCGGGCTCCGGGCCGCGCCATTTTGCCTTCCATCCCGAAGGTCGGTTCGGTTACGTGATCAATGAGATGGCCAACACCGTGACCGCATTCGCCTACGACGCCAAAGCGGGAACCCTTCGCGAAATCCAGACGATTTCGACCCTGCCTGATTCGTTCAAGGGAAAAAGCTACACCGCCGAGGTGCAGGTTCACCCTTCCGGCAAGTTTCTCTACGGATCGAACCGTGGTCACGACAGCATCGCGATTTTCACGATCGACCTCAAAACCGGCAAGCTTGACCACGCGGGCTTCGAGCCGACCGAGGGGAAGAACCCCCGCAACTTCGCCATCGATCCCACCGGAGGCTACCTGCTCGCGGAGAATATGGATTCCAACACGGTCGTCGTCTTCCACATCAATCCCCGGACCGGGGCTCTCCGGGCAACTGGCCAGACCGTGAGCGTGCCCAAACCGGTCTGCATCAAGATGATTCCCAAGCCCTGATGAACGATTCATCATTTTTCCTCGACGCACCGGGACCGAACATCGAGCGCCAGGCGAGGCTGTTCGTCTTGCTCTACTCGGCCTCGGAAGTCGAGAAACGGGCGCGGCGGATCTATGAAGCGACCCTGGCGCAATCTCCCCAGATCCGCGATGGCAATTTCCGGCTGATCGGCACCGACGACCTCCAGCGCCTTTTCGCCTGGTACGACAGCGAGTATTTTCGGGGCCGGCTCGCCGAAATGCTCCTGGAAGACGAGGCACACCCGATGACATTTCGATTGTCGCGCCGGCTCGTGAGTGCGGCTGGGCAGACGGTCCGGCAGGTGCGCCGGATCGACCGCGGCGGCAAGCCGGCCGCCAAGGTGGACTACGAGATCACCGTGTCGGCGACCCTGCTTTTTAACACGTTTCAGGATGTCGAGCGCAACGTGACGGTCGGCGGCCTGGTCTGCCGCGATCGGCTCGAGGCCTTGCAGCGAATTTTCGAGCACGAGCTGTTGCACCTGGCCGAGTTTCTGGCCTGGGGCCGTTCCAATTGCCGCGCCGACAATTTCCACGCTCTCTCCCGGCGCATCTTTGCCCACGAAGGCACTTCCACGACCTGATCACCCCACGGGAACAGGCGCGCTCGGCATTCGACATCCGCATCGGCGACCCGGTCACCTTCGAGCGCGACGGCGAGCGCCACTTCGGCCGGGTGAACCGGATCACCCGCCGCGCGACCGTACTCGTGGAAGACTCGCGCGGCGTGCTCTACGCCGACGGCAAGCGCTACTTGACTTTCTACGTGCCCCTGCCGCTCCTGCGCAAAGAAGTCCGAGCCGGCTGATTGCTGGGCGGGCCAACCGGCAGATCCGGGCCGGATTGTATGAGGCCGCTGGCTGGCAAGAAGGCTAACCCTTGCCATCACGCTCGAAAAGGGCCAAGATGGCAAACCGTCTCGGGCTCCCGGTTTTCGCCTCCCGCCTGCGCGGGTGATTCCATTTTCACGGCTATCAAGGAACCCACATGTTCAAAACATCCAATCGATTGATCGTGACTGGCCTGATGGCTTTGGCGGCCGTCGCGATTGCGGGCTCGCTGGGCATCGGAGCAACCCAGAAGGCCGCCGAGCCCCAGCTCGCCCACATGGTTTACTTCAAGCTCAAAGATCACACGGATGCCAATCGCGCCAAGCTGATCGCCGCTTGCAAATTCTATCTCTCGGGCCATGAAGGGACTGTCTACTTCGGAACCGGCTGGCTCGCCGGCGATGTGAAAAAAGAGTTCAACGATCGCGACTTCGACGTGTCGCTGCTTCTTGTTTTCAAGAGCAAGGAGGCACAGGACAAGTATCAGGAGCACCCGCGGCACCTGAAATTCATCGCAGAAAACCTGGCCAGCCTGGCGACGGTGCGCGTCTTCGACTCGTACCTCTCGCCGATTCCCGATGCCAAGAAGACCAAGGAGTGAGATGCCGGAATCCTAGCGCCGCCGGCCCGAAGAGGGCGTAAGGGGGCACCAAACACCGAACAGGCGAATTCTTGCATCCGGCCTGGAGATCCAGGCATCGAGGAGATCGCGGAAGAACTTATAGCCTCTTCGGAAAAACTTATTGAAGAGCGATTGAATAGCCGGAAACTTGATGACGTTTTCACGCTCCATCATTTTGCGAGCCGCCATTCTCCATCGCCAATTCGGATTATCATACTCTTCCAGAATAGCCCTGAGCGGCAATTTGATGTCGTAGACCCATTCTGGTAGCGTGATGCCAGGCTGGCGACTCTTTGAATTGGCCGTGGCTGCGACCATATCCGTGTAAGCGTCGCAGTCGTAGGCGTCCAAGGCACCGACCGCCAACATCCAGGCGCTTCGCAACAAATCCGAGCGGAGCAATCGCGCAGCGTCATTCGTGCGAGACAACGGATCGGCATGAGCGACGATCGCTCTAGCCCGTGCTATGTCTTCCTGGAAGTGTTGGAGGGCGGTGGCGGGCACGCGAGGCTCCGGACGAAGTGATCAAGCAACGCGCGTCGTCAATCCACGGATCCGACTACTTCTTCGTTGTAGTGGATTGCCGTTGCTTCTTCGTCGTACCAGACGTTCCGATCATCTGGGAACACGACGTTCCATAAGTCCACGATCTCTTCAGCCTCGAGTTCGCCGCGGACGTGCCTGGCGATTTCGCTCGCAACCGGATGTGCCGGAGAAGGTCTCTCCGGGAAGAGTTCGCAGTAGATTTCGACCAAGTCGCTCGGCTTGGCCTTCTCTACGCCCTTGGCAAGTTTTTCAATCGCTTCAGTCTTCGAGAGCGCCGGCAAGTTGAAATCTCCGTAGCGTACGTTTTCGAGCCACAGACACTGGCCCTATTCTACTCGCGGCCTTATGTCTCGCCAATCCTCGCCCGAAGTCCGCTCTCGAGATTTCGCCGTCCAAAATGGACGCCAGGTGGAGACACAGGAACCATCATGCTCCGGGCTTCTCGATCACGATATCGCCCAGATGGAGAGTCTCGCCGGGCTTTACGGTGAAGTCCTGGCGTAACTGGGGACCGGCTGGGTCACGAAATGTCGTGCGGTCGATGATGCGGTACATTGCGCCCGGGATCAGCGCGGGGAACGTGATTCGGCCGTCGGCATCGGCCACCGGATCATGCCCATAGTTGATCGGGTCAACCGCAGGCAATCGGGCCTCGTCGGCGAGCAGGAGCCCCGCGTTGCGCACCGCGATGCTGGCAGATGGGCCAGGCGTGACAACCATGGAGATCAGCCACGATTTGGAGAAGCCTGCGCGAGCGTTTCCACCCGGGTCGACAAGCCTCGCATGGGCCGTGCCACACGGCTCGAGCCGGACAGTCACCGGCCCAGTTAATGCCACCTTGGCCGAAAAGGAGACCGTTGCGCCGAGTTTACGGTTGGGCTCGAGGAAATAAATGGGCGTCTCGGTGTCGGGGTCGAGCCCGTGCAACTCAAAGCGGCCATCGCGTGCCTCGCCGTGCACGTCCCCCCGCCAGGCCTGTCGTACCGCACCCGACGGGCCCAGCATGACGCGGCTGATCATCCACGTATCCGGCACCGGCTGACCATCGGGGCCGATCACTTGACCCTTGATAGTGACGCCCCGGCGAAGCTCGACGTTGACTTGCGGCTCAGCCTGGCCCGGTTTCGGATCGCAGGTGATGAAGGCATTGGAATACAATCGCCGGCCGCCGGGCTGGCCCATAAAAAACAAACCTTCACCGATCGCCTCCAACACGTAATCCGCGCCGGGTCCCTTGATCGCAAGATGTCCCCGGATGGGCTGGGCCGCAAGTTGAAACGATCCATCCACTGCCGTCTTCACCTGTGTGCTCATATTCCCAGCTCCGGCACCTTGCCTGGACGGGGAATTGAACAACACCGTCGCTCCCGGCACCGGTTCCCTGGACCCCCGCTCGGTGACCTTACCGCGAATCAACACGCCACGCGACAGGGCCAGATCGACGGAGTATTCAACAGTTCCTGTCGGCCAATCAAAGCTTCGCAAGGCGATCAAGTAGGGCTGCCCTTTGGGAGGATACGCTCTCACGACAAAGTGATCGCCTGGCGAGGGATTCATGCGAAACCGCCCGTCCGCGTCTGCCTGAAATTCGGTGCTGGTGCCCACGCCATCCCGATCAGCCCTGACACTGAGCTCGGCATGAGGAACTGGCTTGCCGGTGTCGGCATACGTAACGCGGCCGGTGATGATCTGCGCTGGTTGGAGCGCCAACGTCACTTGCTTCGAATCCGACGCTTCATCCCACGGCCCGAAGACCAGTAAGGCCAACAGCGCCATTCTCATGCTGTTGGGTAACATGGATCGGAGGCCCTCCTGGGCAAGCAATACGGCAGCGGCCGACACGAGTCACGAACTCCCGCGCGCCTCTTGTCATGTGGGACTGGGTTGGAGGTGGGCTTTCCACCCGGACGGCCCTGGTCATCGCTTACCCGTCCGTCCTGCGAACCTTCAGTTTCGCTCGACGGTCCGTTCCGGGGGCCTTGATTCTCGTCCGAGCTATCGCCCTGGGTGCCCGGGTCATCAAGGAGATTGAGACTTCCCTCCGCATCTTCCGATTCGGGAGGTCTCTTCCTGGGCTTGACCACCATGCTGACGACCGCGATCAGGAGCATCCCCGACCAGAAAACCCATTCATTGATATGGAAGGGCAGGTATTCGCCGGAGTGGAACCCGCTGATCAAAAGCTTGAGGCCGATCCACGCGACCAGGTAGTACGCTCCCTCGACCAATCCCGGAAATCGATCGAGCAGCCACACGAAGTAGCGCACGGCGAACCGCATCGTGATGATGCCGAGAATCCCACCAGTCAGGAGGATGAACTTTTTCCCCCCGTCCCCGAAGCGTTCCGGGAAGTCATCGGACATGGTGACGGCGGCCAGAATCGAGTCGATCGAGAAAGCGATGTCGGCCAGCGTGATCGAGAGAACGGTCCCCCAGAATCCCTTCCACCACCCCTGTGGTTTTGCACTCTGGTCGGCACCCTCGGTCCCTTCGGATCCGCGGTGCGTCACGAAATGCGAGACCGCGAGGTACAGCAAATAAAGGCCGCCGATGACCTTGAAAATCCAGTACTGCTGCAGTTTGGTCGCTAATAGCACGGCAATAACGCGAAATCCGATGGCACCCCAGATCCCCCAACGCAGGACGCGGCGCTGGTCGTGCCGTGGGAGATGCCGCACCATCAAGGCGAGCACCAGGGCGTTGTCGGCGCTCAGCAGACCCTCGATGAAGACGAGCACGAGCACGTAGCCGAGGACCAGCGGGAGGTCGGAGAGCTCGAAAATCCACATGCGGCAAAAAACCTCCTGCGTGCTGTCCGCCGGGCCTGCGTGCGAATCATGGACGGCACTTCCGGCCGCCGAGGGATCGGATCAACGCCCCGAAGAACCAAGAATTCATAATTACCACAATGGCAAGGCGGTAGCGACAGACCCTCCTGCCGGTGCCGGAGCGTTTCAGGTTCATGGGTGCGCTCGGGCGCCCCGCGTCTTGCCCGACGGTCCTGGTCCGATCGAGACCCGGGTATGGCCCGTGGCTGAGCGAACTCATAAGCTGGTCCATGCATCCTTGGCTCAGGAACGATCGTACCAGCCGTCGAAATCGATCCGGTCATGCAAACAAAGGTTGGGTCGGGGTCGGGAAGACCGCGAGCCGAGGGTCGATTAATCGGTCGGCTGGCGGTGGCGATGGCCGTCTGCGCCGGCTTTTCAGTCATTCTAACCCTGGATGGCCCCGGGCTGACGATCGACGAGCCGCTCGACGTGGCGCCCGGGCGCACCTATCTCACAGTTCTTCGCGACCAGGGGTGGAAGTTTTTCGATTCCAAGGTCGTCGATCGGGTTTTCCGGGACAACGCCGAGCATCCTCCCCTGGGCCGGTGGCTGCTCGGAATCGCCTCGACCCTGGGCGAGCCATTTGCCGTGCTCTGGAAGGGCCCCGACCCCACCGGGCAGTACGTGTTGGCCGGCCGGCTCGCCCCGGCGCTGGCATTCGCCGCACTCATGGGAGTGGTCTCTCAGGTCGCGGGCCGTCGCTGGGGGCTCCCCTCGGGTCTCGCGGCTGGATTTGCCTTGGTGGCGATGCCTCGAGTCTTCGCGCATGCCCATCTGGCAGCGCTCGACACCTTCCTGAGCTTGTTCTGGACCCTGGCATTGCTCGCCGGCGAACGAGCGCTCCGGTCGAGACGTCCCCTGGGCGCAATGGCCGCGGCCGGTGCGGTCTGGTCGCTCGCCCTCTTGATCAAGATCCACGCCTGGTTTCTGCTGCCGATCCTCACTGTCTACTCGCTCTGGCGGCTGCCGCCGCGTCGAGCCCTGGCGGCGATGGCCATCTGGATCACCGTCGGAATCACCTTGTTCTGGGCGGGCTGGCCCTGGCTCTGGTACTCTCCACTCGCGAAGCTGCAAGGCTACTTTGGCACGGGTGTGGACCGTCCGACGATCTGGGTCCAGTATTTCGGCCGCGTGCTCGCCGATCGCGACGTGCCCTGGCATTACCCGTGGTTCTACTTCGCGGTCACAGTTCCCGTCGGCTTGCATCTCCTGGGAGCTGTCGGACTCGTCCAGGGTTGGAAGAACCGCCGGTCCGATTCGCTTCCCTTGCTCCTGGCCGCAACGATCGTGGCGTTTCTGGTGCTCTTCAGCACCAATGTGCCGGTCTACGACGGCGAGCGTCTGTTTTTGCATGTCTTTCCGGCCTGGTCGCTCTTGATCGGCCTCGGTTTCGGCTGGCTCTGGAGCCGGTTCGCCGCCCGGCCGCTCCGCATCGTCTTGACAGCACTTCTGCTCGTTCAAGGCTATGGCGTCGTTGCCTTGCATCCGTTCGGGCTCAGCTTCTACAGCGCTCTGGTCGGCGGCCTGCCGGGGGCCGAGCGGCTGGGGCTGGAACTGACTTACTGGAGCGACCCGGTCGACCAGGTGCTGCTCGATCAGCTTGCGCAGGCCGCCCGGCCAGAGGCCTCGGCCGCTCTGGTGCCCACGCTGTATCCGGGGCAGGGGGTCCGGACGACCAACCTCGCACTTTTCCGACGCCGGATCATCCTGGCGGATGAGCAGGAAGCCAGCCGTGCCGAGTGGATTGTCCTTTCGCGCCGAACTGCTTACTGGCGGCCCCAGGTCCGGGATCGGCTCGAGCGCGGAGGAGGAGAGAGGATCGCCATCCGCTCGCGGCAGGGAGTCTGGTTGTCGGCGTTATGGCACTTTCCAGCACCCCAGAGTCGCGCGCCCTCCAGCCCGGTGGCGCGCGATTCGATCCCGGCACCGATCCGGTCCCGGAAGGAACCCTAGCTGGGCCACGCACCTCCGTCGAATGCTGTTCGGGGAGTTCACGCTCCCAGTGCTGGGCCCCGGCACGTCACCCGGCCGGTTCCCGGCGCAAGCTCCGCACCCGGAGGGTCCGCTCCGTGGAGCGAAGACCCCGGCAACCGACTTGACAGGGACTAGCGATAACCGACTGACTTACTCGACGCGACCGAGATTCGACCACAGGCTCGCATCCGTGTGCCTAAAAAATAAAAATCTGTAAAAAATATTTGCGCCCGGCGAAGCTTTATTGATAGCCTTTTCATGATTTCTAGCTGGTTATCGGCCCGTCACAAGGAGAGGGGGGACTTGAATCCCGACGGACCGCGTGCGTAGATTCGTTCCAGCAGTTCATTCCACTTTCGACCGAGGGTGTTGCCGATGCGCGCATCCTGGCACGCTCTTTCTGGCCCACGTTCGCTCTTCTGTGCTGCATCTGCGGCTGTGGTCGTGCTCGTTCCCACCATGGTCGTGGTTCTCGGCTCAAGGACGCCGGATCGTCCTGTTTCCACCTTCGAAGCCCCCCCCCCCTTCGACAAGTCCGGGGCGTTTGCCTTTTCCGCTCGAGATCAGCCCTGACCCAGTATCACTGGGAATACTGACTCCGGGACAATCGGCGAAAGCCGAGATCCCGTTGCGCAACACAGGGTCCGATTCCGCGGCGGTGGTGCGGATCGAGACCAGTTGTCCTTGCTTACGCGTGCGGCCGGGACGCGTGCTCGTTGGACCAGGGGAATCGGCCGCACTGACATTGACGTTCGACCCCACGCACGATCCTGGTTTTCGTGGTTGCCTGTCGGTCAGCGTGGAGGGGTATAGTGCCGCAGGTAACACCGTCTTTCGTATGCGCGTCGATCTGGAGGTGCGGCGCAGATCCGGAGAGGCCGCCGACAACGAGCACGCGAACGTGGCCCTTGCACCAATCGGGGAGCGCCCGTGACCACCGCCCAAACTGCTCTGGTCCCGAAAAAACTGGTCTGCCCGACGGCCGCGGCCGTCCTGGGTGAATCAGGGGATTGCCTGGAAAACCAGCAGTGACGTTTGCTTTTCAGCCCGAGCCTTCTACAAACTGAGTGGAGTCAAACGATGCCAACGACACAGACCGTCTTGTCGTGGAAGCCACGTGTGTCGGTCGTCCTGCTTGTGGCGGCGGTTGTCGTTCTTGCCGCCGGTGCTGACGTGGAGAATCACCTGCTCAACGCGCGGGAGAAAGCGTCCATTCTTGCCGCCGATGGGAATGTGGCGCCAGCGTGCTTCTTGATCAACAGCTACGATTGCACTTCTCTTAACGACTCCGAGGGTGTGACTGTCTGCGGACAACAGTCCTTCCCGAATTGCACGGGGGACTGCGGGTCCGCTTGCTCGAACACCAAAGTCGACAGTTGGGCATGTCAGTCCATCGCCAACGCTGGTTACAACAGTTGTCCCAACTTCCAGCAAATGCCGATGGCTTCCTGCGGCTTCCAAACAACAGGCGGGGGTTGTGCGGGAGTCGATAAGGCCTGCACATGCATCAATGGCATCAACACAAAAACCAAGTGCAGTTTCGCCAACACACAGCCGAATCCATTGCCTCCGGCGTGTCCGCCGGCCGGGTAACGCGGCGACGCCGTGTACTGATGTCTTCAGTTCACAGCGCGCGTCAACAATCCCACGCCGTGGCGATTCGCACCAACCGTGCCAGCCGGACCGGTTGCTAGCGATCCACGCTTACTCATCCACAAGCGGCAGCGGGCGTATCCAGGCGCCGTACCCTGCTTCACCGCGAAACCCTTAGAAATGTTTGTCAAGACTTCCCATGGACGGTCCCCTCTTCCAGGGACCCCGGAGATATCTCCGAATGCACTACCTGATTATCGCGGCTTCGATTCTTGCCCAAGCGCAAGCCCAAACCCGCTCCGCTCAGAACTACCTCACTGTTGGCGAAGTTCTCGACCGCTGGGAGGCCGGGGCCGACCTTATCGAGTCGTACGATCTGAGCCTCAAGTTCACAGGGAAGATCCTCGTCGACAAGGAAAAAGGAATCGAGCGATTGCTTGCTGAGAAGAACGTCTCCCCATCCCCGCCAACTTATTCCCGAATCTATCGCAAAGCCGGCAAGCGGCGCGGAGAATTTGCGCGCGACGAGCACGGCCATTACCCTCCCCCGATCATCTGGGACGGGAAAACCGCCTACAATTTTCAGCCCGACCTGTCCGTGGTGATCGCACATTATATTCTAGCCTTTGGAGGTGAGGAGAGTGAGGATTACGAGGCCGGGTACCGCATGGTTATGGGTACAATCGACCGGATCGCGCTTTCCAAAGCGCGAAAGTCGAGGCTGCTGCCGCGCGAAGGTAACCTCTACGTCGTCGACGTTCCGGCGTCCCCCTTGGGTGATTTTAACAATGTACGCTGGCGGGTCTGGCTCGATCCTGACCGAAATTTCCTGCCTGTCCGATTGACGCAGTGGATTGTGAAGAACAGGCGCGAGATGCTCAGCGCAGGGGTCGAAAACGAGTTGAGCGAGGTCGCTCCGGGGGTTTGGGCGCCAGTTCGGTCGACTAGGCGTCTGTTCCACAAGGATGAAAAATCTAAGATTTTCGGAAAGTGCGGGTACGTGTGTGAACTAAAGGTGATCGAAAATCAGTCAAAATTCAATGGCGACGTTCCCGATGCGTTATTCGAGCCTAAAATCCCCAACGGTATGACCGTCATCGACCGGAACCGCAATGCCGTCTACACTTACGGCAGCAGCGATCCTGGCAAGTACCTCGCTCAGCTCGCGCGATGAGAAGGCGAAGCTTAACCGGCTTACTCAGCGAACATCGCCGGCCACCGTGTTCATTCCGGGGAACGAATCGCCGCGCTGGGCCGTTTCGGTACTGATCGGAACCGCGGCGGCGGCTGCATTCGTCGCGATCTACCTTGTACGGCGCAGGCGCGCAGAAGTGGGCTAGCTCGTGAGCGGGATGCACTTCGAGCCTACTCTTGCTTCGGCGCGGGTGCTGAGTATCGTCGTAATGGCGTGCCTGAGCCCGCTGCAACAATTGAGCGTCGCAAGCGGGGCAGACCGACTGACCGAGGGACGACGCGAACCATACTGGTGCTGCGGTCTGAATTGCCTCACGGTCATCGCTCATTGGCACGGTGTCCACGTTCGCGTCAAATCGTTCGAAGAGATCCTCCGGCCTCGCGATAACGGCGACTGTTCGGTGGCCCAAATCGAGCGGGCGGCGCGGGCGGTTGGGCTTGATCCAATCTGCGCCAGCGTCGACTGGAACACGTTACGCCACGTCCCTTTTCCATGCATCGTTCAATTGCGCAGCCCTACGCGCTATGCGACGGGCGGTCATTATGTCCTCTTGATGGGGCTCCATAGCGAAGGCGTCATCCTCCTGGACGCGCCTTCTCCCGGAACGGTCCACCCGTATGACGAATTTCGAAAGGATTGGACCGGGGTTGTCATTGCTATTCCGCGAGACGAAAACGAAAAGCGAGCCTTTGTCGCTCGGATTGGGAATTCCCCCTCGTGGACCGCCTGGGCGATTCGCGGGTCAATCGTTGCCGTTCTCGGGGTCCTTGCTTCCCTCCTCAGTTACCGGAGCGTCCTCACGCGACGAACCAATCCGGCGACACTTCTGCCGCGCATCAGTAGTCCGTTCGGGCACTGAAAAGGCCTGATCGAGAAAGCCACTCAAAAGGAGCAGCGGATGCGTCCTGAACGCAGGTTGATGCCGACCCGCCATCCGTCTATCGGTCCGTCCTCTCTCGGGACGATTACACTCTGGTTGGCGATCGCATCGAACATGTACCTTGGCGGGTGCATGAATCGGAATACTCCGCCGCGGTTTTACGTCCAGATGGCATCGATCGACCTCGGTGTCCTCGACCGAGGGAGTCACGAGTTCTCCCTGGCCATCGAAAACCGGGGAGATATGGTGCTGAATATCGAGAAAGTCACCAGCAGTTGCGCCTGCACGGTTGCTACGGTTCCCAGCGCACTGGCGCCAGGCGGAAAAGCACTGCTTCGCGGAAATGTAAACGTCGGTTCGGGACCGGGGTCGGCTCAGCTTTTCATCGCCAGCAACGATCCGGATAAGGAGCATGTCGTCCGTCTCGCTTGGTTCGGAAAATCAACACCCAAGCTGGTGCCATCGTCGCTGAACATCTCGCAGCGCACCGGCGGAAACCGCGGTTCGGGAGATCGAGATCTGCTATCCCGGCGGTGTGTCCGGGGGACATTTGACATTTCTGGGCGCATCAGATCTGCCGGACGGGTTGACCCTAGAGCTGGTTTCCGAGGAACCCAACGCAATCCGCGCGATCCCCGGTCTGGGCGTATCGCCCAAGGAAGCCCCATATCTGGTTGTCGGTAAGGCCATCCTCAGGCTTAAGAGCGTTTCCCCGAAGGAGTCGCCGGCGACGACATGCACCGTGAACGTGCGTCAGCGCGGAGTCGACTACAGGCTTCCTCTGACGATCGCCGTCGACGTCCAACAAGGCCTCCGCGCCAAGCCCGATCGTCTTCTGTTCAGCGCGAGTCGCCTTGATGGTCTTAAGAGGATCAAACGCAAGACGATCATCTATTCCGACACGAAGGATGGCGGTCGGCTCGAAGTCCTCCGGAGGCCGCTCTATCTCGACATCAACCTGGCAAGAGCCCAGAGCCCGACTCTGGAAACCACTATGACCGCACGCGTGTTGTCTTCCCCGCCTACCGGGTCGCGGGAGGACGAGATCGTGCTGAGGAATTCAAGAGGAACCGAAATAACGATTCCGGTCTACATCAGCTACGATCCGTAGAGCCGCGCCGACCAGCGGCTGTCCGCGGAGGAAAATCAAATGATGCTCTGCGCTCCCCCAGGGAAAAGTCGCGACGGAATGACTCTAATTGAGCTCCTGGTCGTCCTGGCCGTGATCTCCATCCTTTGCGCGACCCTCCTTCCGGCTGTCCAGTTCGCCCGCGAGGCCGCGCAGGGGCCGGTGCTTGAATAACCTGCGACAAATCGGACTCGCGCTGCACGGTTATCATGAGGCGGTTGGTTCGTTGCCGCCCGGCCGATACCAGCTCTACGACCCGCGGTACACCGGTCCAAACCCGCCATGCAGCGCAACCTCAGTCGACAAGAGCTTCCTTGTTCAGATACTTCCATACATCGACAATTTGCCGCTCTTCAACGCCATCAACCAGAACCTGGCAATTCTTGGCCCGGAAAACACAACGGTGTGGTCGGTATCCATTTCGGCCTTTGCATGTCCCAGCGATGTCGCCGCGGGTGCGCCCATGTACTCAACCCCGCGTATTTGCCAACTTCTGGCATACCCGGCCTCGCGGGTGACCGGTATCTCATGGTTTACACCAGCTATGCAGGTTGCTTCGGCTCGCTCAACACGCGCGCTTTACCCACCGAAAGCACCAATTGCTTTGTTGCATCACAGAAAATTGCGCAAAACGATGGCTGTTTCAACGACCGCTCGCCAATCAGGTTTGCCTCGGTCACCGATGGTTTGTGTCAAACTATTTGCGGTGCAGAGCGAACGAACTTCATCGATCAGTTCGACAAATACGGGTGGTACGTGACCGGGAATCTGGGGGACACTCTTTTCACTGCACTTGATCCTCCCAACCTTTTCGATGCGGCCGGGAGTGGACAGCCCGTTCCCGGATCAGCCTCGAGTTTCCACCCAGGAGGTCTCAACGTCTTGATGTGTGACGCATCCGCACGATTCATCAAAAGCTCCATCCAGTCGTGGCAATTCGACCTGCTTCGATTGCGACCCGCCGGCGCCACGATCAATCCGGGTGGCTGGTGGGAGAATCTGCCCACGCCTGGTGTCTGGCAGCATCTGGCGACGCGCGCCGGCAACGAGATTGTTTCAGCCGACGACTATTGAAGCCAGCCAGTGCAAGGGGCGGTCATGGAGCGCGGCAGGCCTACTGGGGCATCCGAGTGGGGCGCCCGACAATCATTGTCGAGTACTTGAGCTGCGCGGTCACTGCTCGCCATGTTTCCGGCGGTCGCCCTGCATCCGTTCGGGCTCAGCTTCTACAACGCTCTGGTCAGCGGCCTGCCGGGGACAGAGCGGTTGGGGCTGGAACTGACGTTCTGGAGCGACCCGGTCGACCAGGTGCTGCTGGATCAACTTGCGCAGGCCGCCCGGCCCGACGCGTCTGCCGCCTTGGTGCCCACGCTGTATCCGGGGCAGGGGGTCCGGACGACCAACCTCGCGCTCTTCCGACGCCGGATCATCCTGGCGGACGAGCAGGAAGCCGGCCGCGCGGAGTGGATTGTGCTTTCGCGCCGAACCGCCTACTGGCGGCCCCAGATCCGGGATCGGCTCGACCGCGGAGGAGGAGAGAGGATCGCCACCCGCTCGCGGCAAGGCGTCTGGCTGTCGGCGTTATGGCACTTTCCAGCGCCCCCCCAAAGTCTCCCGCCCTCCAGCCCGGTGCCGAGCGGCTCGATCCCGGCACCGATCCGTCACCCATAGGAGCGGGAGCCGGAAGGGCGGGCGTTTTCAGTGTTTTCTGTTCGCGTATCAGTGTGCACACTGAAGGGACACGAGCAGGGAATGAGGGATACAATGAGGGGGCCGGGAGAAACCTGAACAGCAAAGAGGAGCACAATATGACCATCAACTTTGAGTTACCGCAGAGCATCGAGCAGGAACTTCGCACCAACGGAGCGGATCTCAACCGAGAGGCGAAGGAAGCATGCCTCGTCGAGCTGTACCGCCGGCACAGGATTTCCCAGCATCAGCTCGCCGAGGCCCTTGGGTTGAGCCGCGTCGAGGCAGACGGCGTGCTCAAGAAGCATGAGGTGTGGCTTGAGATGACTTCTGAAGATTTGGCCGCTCAGGCGGCTTCGCTCCGCGAAGCGAGACCCGCATGATCGTCGTCTCGGACACGACGCCTCTCAACTACCTGATCCTGATCGGTTCGGCCCATGTGCTCCCCGCCATGTTCGGGCAGGTCTACGCGCCGCCGGGCGTTGTGGCAGAGCTCAAGAGGTCGAGGGGACAGGAGCTAGAGCCCGTCCGTCGCTGGGCGAATTCTCCGCCGAAATGGCTCACCGTGCAGGAGCCGGCCGAGATCGATAAGACGTTGCCGGCGAAGCTTGGTAGGGGGGAAGCCGAGGCCATCTCTCTGGCGAAAGAAATCGGTGCCGATACGACGCTTCTTGATGATCGGGATGCCCGTGAAGCCGCCAAAGTGCGGGGTTTAGAAGTGGTTGGCACGCTCGGCGTCCTTGAGGAAGCCGCGAAACGCGGGCTCATCGACATCGAGCAAAAGATCAAGGACCTCAAGGGGACCACGTTCCGAGCGAGCGAGACGCTCTATCAATCCGTCCGGGATCGCGTCAGGCAACACGAGCAAACCCGCCGGGCGAAGCCAAAGCAGCCCAAGCGCCGCACCAAGAAAAAGCGGGAGAACGAGCGAGACGACCCGGAGATCCAGCGATGAGCGGGTACTCAGGCTCGACCTGATGGGCGAGCATTGGGCCGGACGGCCGGACCCGAAGCCTCGGCCGCTTTGGTGCCCACGCTGTATCCGGGGCAGGGGGTCCGGACCACCAACCTCGCACTGTACCGACGCCGGATCATCCTGGCGGACGAACAGGAAGCCGGCCGCGCGGCGTGGATTGTGCTTTCTCGGCGCACGGCCTACTGGCGGCCCCAGATCCGGGATCGGCTCGACCGCGGAGGAGGAGAAAGGATCGCCACTCGCGCTCGGCAGGGCGTCTGGCTGTCAGCGTTATGGCGCTTTCCAGCGCCCGGGAGTCGCCCACCCTCCGGCCCGGTGGCGGACGGTTCGATCCCCACGCCACTCATCTTCAGCCCGCGGCAGAACCCTTGAGAGAACACAAGTCGGGTGGTCGGCTGCCCCATCACCGATCGCCATCTCCACTCAACACACTTCCCACAAACAACTTGTGATTCTTTTCCCCTTCCCCCTAGCCACCGCGCCGCCAGTCCGTAGAATGTTTTCAGAATAAATTGAACGAAACGCGGGGCTCGATCATGGCCGAGTTGACGCATTTCGACGAAAGCGGGGCGAGCCGGATGGTGGACGTCTCGGGGAAAGACGTGACGTTGCGGACGGCTCGCGCCAGCGGACGGGTGCGGATGTTGCCTGCGACCCTCACCCTGATCAAAGATCGCCGGTTGGCCAAGGGGGACGTGCTGGAAGTAGCGCGGCTGGCCGGGATCATGGCGGCAAAGCGTACCGGCGAGTTGATCCCGCTCTGCCATCCCCTGGGGCTGGACTCTGTCGAGCTCTCCCTGAGGGCAGATGAGCCCGATACGGTCGAGATCGAAGCGGTCGTCAAGGTTGTTGGCCGCACCGGCGTGGAGATGGAAGCGCTGACAGCCGTCAGCGTGGCTGCACTGACGGTCTACGACATGTGCAAGTCGGTCGACCGCGGCATGACGATCATGCAAATCCAGCTTGAGGAAAAGGAAGGCGGCCGGCGCGGGCCATATCAGCGATCCGACGCGACACCCGCGTCACCCTCGAACAGCGGGCGTGCGCCCTGGGAATAGAGTGAGCCGGCTCGGTCGTGAGCCGCGCAGGGAGAAACGGCATGACGACTCAACATCTGCTCGAAGCCGGGGAAAACCGGAGCACTTTGTCGTCGCTCTACGCCCCGATCGCGACCGAGCTGGCTGCGGCCGAGCAGATCTTTCAAGCCGAGCTGGGTAGCCGATTCCCGTTTGTGCAACAGCTTGTCGATCACTGTGCCGACTTTCAAGGCAAGCGACTGCGGCCGTCGCTCGTGCTGTTGTGTGGACGGGCCTGCGGCGGCATTTCCCAGGAGCACACCATCCTGGCAGCCGTCGTCGAGATGATTCATACAGCCACTCTGGTGCACGACGACGTGCTCGATGATGCGGTGATCCGCCGTCACGCCGCCACTGTCAACGCCGAGTGGGGTAATGAGACGGCCGTGCTCCTGGGCGACTTCCTGTTCACGCATGCCTTTCACCTGGCTGCCTCCCTTGACTCGACCCGCGCCTGCCGCTGGATCGGCCATGCAACCAACAAGGTTTGCGAGGGTGAGATGCAGCAAATCCACCATCGCGGCAACTTCGACCTCGACGAGCGCGATTACCTGGAGATCATCGAGGGCAAGACAGCCGAGCTGACCGCCGTTGCCTGCCGGCTGGGTGCCTATTACGCCGGTGCCCCGGAATCGACCGTGGCCGCGCTCGACCGGTATGGCCGAAGCCTGGGAGTCGCCTTTCAGATCGCCGACGACGTGCTGGATATCTGGGGAGAAGAACGGGTCACCGGCAAGAGCCTCGGCACCGATTTCGAGAAACAGAAACTGACGCTGCCGGTCATTCGCCTTCTGAGCCTGGCCGAGCCCGCTGCCGCGGTGTCCGTGCGCAGCCTCCTTGCCCAGGCCACCACCGAAGCCCGCCGGCGGCTGCGTCCCGCTCTGGAACAGAGCGGGGCCCTCGATTATGCATGGCAACGCGCCAGACACTACGTCAAGCAGGCCGTCGACATGCTCGACTGTCTGGCCGATTCCGAGGCCAAGTCCGTGCTGCGCACCCTGGCGCATTACGTGATCCGTCGCCCAGCCTGAAAGGGCGACCTGTCCATACCAACCAAGCCGACTCGCCAGCCAGCGGACGAGCGCGGCATTCCGGTTTGACGAAGACCCATCCCCTTCCGGGCGCGTCGAGTTTGTGTTTTTCGAATCTGAAATTGAATCTGGCTGCTGATCCGTTATCATGCAGAAACGTCGACCAGCGATCGACCGCTCAACCATCGACCACGGATCGACTCCCGTTACCGGTGCAATTGCGGTGGCGGGCGATTCGGTTTCTTGCGTGGGATATTCTTGCGTTTTTAATAATTCGGCAGCGCCCCGGCCCCGGGGAGACATCGTCTGGTCGAGACATGATACTCAAAGACAAGCTCCAGATGCTGATGGCCCGGCACGGATTGAACGGGCAAAGGCTCGCTCGGAGCTCGCAGGTGAGCGACTCGGAAATCTCGCGGATTCTCCAGGGGAAATCCCGCCCCGGTCTCGATAATGCCTTTCGGATCGCCCAGTCGGTGGGTGTCACCCTCGATTACCTCGCCGACGACAACCTTGACGCCGAGCCTCCCCATCCCGCCGACAATCTTTCCCCCGAGGAACGCAAAATCCTCGCGATTGTTCAGAAAATCGGCTTCGGCGAAGTTTTGACGATTCTGGAAAACATCCGGTTTCTGGGATACGAGGTCGCGATGACCCGGCTCGTCGGTGGCAAGCCGATCATCGAGATCGACAAGGAGCCTCCCGACATCCGACCGGTCGTCAACCCGGCGGCCGTGGCTGTGTCGGTGCCTCCCCGCCCCACCTCCGCGACAGCGTGAACGGAGCGCCCCGGACTGGTAACCCGGAAGGCCTTTGCAGCCGAACAGACCTGCGGAACCGGCCGTGGTCTTGTTCATCCTTCATCCTTCATCCTTCAGCTTCAGAATTGCCTGCGCTGGCGGCTCGATGGGATCAGCAGGTTCTGGCGATACTTGGTGACGGTTCGGCGGGCGACTTTAAGCCCCTGCTCGCCCATCTTATCGACGATTTCCTCGTCGGAGAGCGGGCTCTGCTTGTCTTCCTTGGCGATCACTTCCAGAAGCTTTTGCTTGATGGTGTCCCAGGCGATCTCATCGCCGGCGGCCGTGGTGGTTCCACCGCCGAAAAACCGCTTGAGCGGAAAGATTCCCCGCGGAGTCTGCACCCACTTGTCATCGACCGCCCGGCTCACGGTCGTGACGTGCACGCCCACTCGATCGGCAATCTGCTGCATCTTGAGCGGCTCGATAAACTCGGGACCCTTGTCGAGCAAGTCTTTCTGGTGCTCGATGATGGCACGGGCCACTCGCAGGAGCGTGTTCCGCCGCTGCTCGATCGATTCGATCAACCACCGAGCGGACTGAATTTTTTTCTGGATGTATTCGCGAGTCGCCGGGTCGGTGTCTTTGTTTCGAAGCTGCTTGAGATAATCGCGCGAGATGGCGAGCTGAGGCGCGTTCTCATCGGCCAGTCGGACCTGGTAGCTCCCTTGATCTTCGTATTCGACGATCAGGTCGGGAATGACGTAGTGAGGGTTATCCATCTCGAACGAGGCCCCCGGGCGCAGGTTGAGCCGCCGCAGGTGCTCCAGTGCCTCTTTGATCTTGTCGATGGGGATGCCGGTCTTCTTCTCGATCACCGGCAGGCGGTTGTGCTCGAGGTCGTCGAAATGCTGCGAGATCAGCACATGGAGCACGTCGTGGCAGGGGGTCTCGGCCGTGAGTTGCAAGAGCAAGCACTCGCGGAGGTCGCGCGCGCCCACACCCGGTGGATCGAGGCGCTGAACGATCCGGAGCGCCTCCTCCGCCTGCTCCCAGGTCGCTCGGCCGTTGAAGTCGCGAACCACATCGTGCAGGTCGAGCAGGAATAATCCCCTCTCGTCGAGGTTGTGGATGATGTACTCGGCGACCTCCCGCACGATCGGCTCGCAGTCGAAGAAGCTGAGCTGATCGGCGAGGTCATCGTGAAATGAACGGGGACGCGACGCCATGTTCTGCATCGCTTCCTGTTTGCGATCGGACTCTTCGCTGAGCGAGGCCCGGCTGCGCCGCGGCCCCTCGTCGTAGATCTCGCTCCAGTTCTCGTCGAGCGAGATCAAGCTGTCGAACTCGTCGGGCTCGGACTCCGGCGCCGATTCGGTGGCCGCCGGAGCCTCCGCCGGCTCTTCGTCGGTCTCGGTCCGCGCCGAATCCCTCAGGTCCTCCAGCATGGGATTTTCACCGAGCTCCTGCTCGATGCGCTCCTGCAACGCCATGATCGGCAATTGCAAGATTTCCATGGACTGGATCATGCGAGGCGCCATCCGAAGGCGCATCTCCGTACGCATCTGCTGAGTCGTATCAAGCCGCATAATCCGGACTTCCGTTCTGTTTCCCAAAAGCGGCGAACCTGCCAGCAATCGCCGTACCTGCGATCGTGCTCGCCATTTCAGAACCCTGTCTCAAGCAAATATTATGCCACAAGTGGGCCGGCGACAAGAAGGGCAATATGGAAATGGGATCAAAAAGGCTGGCGTCCGGCGAACGCATCGGCGAGCATTTCGCGATTGGCAAATTCGAGTGTGCTGCCGGAAGCCAGGCCGCGAGCCAGCCGGGTGATCCGGATTCCGGCGTCGCTCAGCCGGTTGGCGATCAGGAGCGAAGTGCCGTCCCCTTCGAGGTTGGGGTTGGTGGCCAGGATCAATTCCTGGATCGTGCCGGAACGGACCCGGGAAACGAGTGCGTCGACGGTCAACTGCTCGGCTCCCTGCCCGGATAGCGGTGAAAGGCGGCCCAGGAGCACGTGGTAGACGCCGTGGAATGTGCCCGCCTTTTCCAGGGCCATCAGGTCGCGCGACTGTTCGACGACGCAAACGGTCGCCTGGTCGCGGCGGGGGTCGCGGCAGATGGCGCACAGGGGCTCTTCCGCCTCCGTCAGGTGGAAGCACACCTGGCAATGCCGGATCTGCTGTTTGGCCGCTCGGATCGACTCGGCCAGCTCGAGAGCCTCGTCGTCGCTGGATGCGCAGAAGGTGATGAGCGAGCCTTTCGGCCGATTTGGCTCCGATGCCGGGCAAGCGTCCCAGGGCGGCGATCAGGCGATCGACGGCCGCCGCATAGCCCGAGGCCGCCATGGTCAAGAGCCCTCGTCGCCGGAGCCAGGCGCGTTTCCCATGTCGGGAAACAGGTTGAACGGGAGACCGCCGGCCGCCGTCGACAGCGATCGCGCCGCGGCGTCTCGAGCCTTTGCCAGAGCCGCATTCACGGCGGCGGCGACCATGTCTTCGAGAAGCTCGGCATCGCCATCGGCCACCAGTTTGGGATCGATCCGGACCGAGGTCACCTCGAATCGGCCGTTCACCTTGACCGCAACCGAGCCGCCGCCCGATTGGCCTTCCACTTCGAGCTCGCCCAGCGATTGAAACGACTCGCGCAGCTTGCCTGCGTTGCGCATCAAATCCGCCAGCATTCCCAGTTGATTGAGCACGTTTTCCTTTTTCCTTCTTCAGGCGCCGGAGTTTTAGTCAGGTACTTCACCCGACTCGCCAGAGACGGTTCTCCGCCAGCCCCGTGTGGCTTGCGATCAAAGTCTGGAATCCGCCCCGGCCGGTTCTTGATCGTCGTAGTCCAACTGCAATGGCCGCGCCTCGAAAAGCTCGACGATCCGCTGGACCATCGGGTCCGATGCGACCGAATCGGCTCGACGGAGATCGGATTGCCGCTGATCGGCCGCTCCCTTCTCACTCTCGGTGGGCCGCTCGTACTTCACTTTCACCGGCCGCCGGACCAGCCGTTCCAAAGTTTGCCCGATCTTCGCGAGGGCCTCGGGACTACCACATTCGTCGAACGCAGAATTATATCCCGCAAGGGGTGCAATGACCAGGACGTCCGAGCCCTGAAGGGCAACGGGCTCGACCTGGCTCAAGCGCCATCCGAGCTGGTGGCCGACCTTCTTGACGAGATCCGGCCAGACTTTGCGTACCATCTCGAGATCCAGCGGCGGCTCATCGTCGCGCGCCCCGTGCACAGTCGCCCGGCGCGGTCCAGCTCGTGGTCCGGCGGTTCCTCTGGTGTTGGCAGCACGGCTGTGGGAGTCGGAATCCGGGCCGTCAGGGGCGATTCCGGTACGAGAGCAGTACCCGGCCCGGCACCACCGGCCCTGGGCGCGGCTTGTTCCCGCGCGGACGTGCCCTCCGCCAACCGTCCTTGTTCCGTCGCGAGCTCCACCGCCGGACTGCCGATTCCCGGTTCCTTCCGTGCCCCGGCATCGGTCCTTTTAGCGGCCGCAGCCACTGGCTGCTCGATTGGCGACGCTTCTTCGGACCGCCGCCCTCCGCTCTCCGCCCTTCCGCCCCGGGGCATCGGCCCCCCCGACTCCAGCACGGTGAGCCGTTCCACCAGCGTCCCCAGAGCCGCCAGGTCCTCGAGCCGTGCCACCCGGACAAGCGCCAGTTCCACGAGCAGGCGCCCGTGCGCGCTGCCGCGCATCCGGGCCCGGCACTCCGACAGGATTTGCAACGCCGCCAGAATCGAGTCTACCGAGCAGCTCTCGACGATCTTCTTGAGCTGCGGCCGATGCCGCGGAGAGACCGCCAAGAGCACCGACTCGGCACCGGTGGCCAGTACCATGGCGTCGCGCACAAAGTCGATCAAACCCGTCAGGAGATCGCCCGGCTGAACCCCGGCCCCGGAACTCTCCTCCAAGAGGCAAAGCGCCGCCGCCGGGTCGTGATTCGCCAGGGCCTCGAACATTTTCAGCAGCCGCTCATCACTCGCGATGCCCAGCAGGGAATGGACGACCTCCACGGTCAGCCGCTCGCTGCCGGAGGCCAGCAGCCGGTCCAGGAGGGACTGCGCGTCCCGCAGCGACCCCCCGACCCGGCGGGCGACCGCCTGCAAGCGCCTCGGGCTCGGCTTCCACGTGCTCGCGAGCGCAGATCTCTCCCAGAGTCGCGGCGATCAGCTCCGGAGTGATCCCCGCGAAGTCGTACCGCTGACACCGCGACAGCACCGTGATCGGAATCTTGTTCGGTTCCGTGGTGGCAAACAAGAACTTCACATGCGGCGGAGGCTCTTCCAGGGTCTTCAATAACGCGTTGAACGCACCCGTCGAGAGCATGTGAACTTCGTCGATATAGTAGATCTTGTACCGCGCCCTGCTGGGCCGAAGTGCCGCGTTTTGACGCAGCTCGCGCACCTGCTCGACCCCGTTGTTGCTGGCACCGTCGATCTCGATGACGTCGACATCTTGCCCCTCGGCAATCGACTCACAGATGTCGCAGGTCTGGCACGGCTGGTCGGTCGGGCCTTGCACACAATTGAGACACTTGGCAAAGATGCGGGCCATCGACGTCTTGCCAACCCCGCGCGTCCCGCAAAACAAGTACGCCTGAGCGATCCGGTTCAGCTTGATCGCGTTGCGCAGCGAGCGCACGACATGATCCTGGCCGACCACGTCCTCCAGACGCTGCGGGCGATACCTTCGGGCGACCACCGTATACGCCGGGGCTGTCCGTCGTCGCTCCCGCGGCGCCGCTTCGCGAATCCGTGCGCCTTGCTCGCCGGCGGGATCTGTCGGGGCATCGGGCGCCGGGATCTCGGCCGCGGGGTGTGCAACTTGCTCGCCGGCGAGTTCTGTCGCGGTGCTGGAAGCCGGGCTCCAGGCGGCAGGGAGCGCGTCTTGCTCGCCAGCGGGCTCGATCGTCCCCGCAATTGCCAGGCTCGCGGCGTCAGCGGGCGCGGACGATTCGCGCGCCGGAGCGATTGCCACGCCGTCGCTGCTCACCACCGTCGGCGCCGGGATGGGTTCATCGGGCTTTTTTGTCGATTTGCGACGTGCCAATTGGGCGCGCTCCGTCGTGCCGGAGCATGACGAAAGGGAAATCCAACCTGACCCCGGCCGGCTCACTTTCGCTTCGGCTCGGGCACCCGCTCCTCTTCGCAAGAATTCGGAAGGACGGTCAAACCGCTGGCAAACTCGAACCGCTTGCAGAGGTCGGGGAGAGCCGGGGAGGTTCTCCCAGGCACATGAAGGTGTTGTTTATGGCTGCTGCGTTCCCGCCCTGACCAGGTTCACAAGCCCCCATTGCCCGGGTCCCCCCCGGCTCACCCCGACCCCCGCGCTTGACGGACGAGCCGGTAACCCTTCTATTCTCAAGCATCGAACCACCGGGTTCAAGGGCAAGCCGGAAGCGTGGTATACTGAACCGGTCGTTTCGCTGACAGCGAAGGGGGCAGTCATGGCCCGACGTCCGATCCCGGGCTCCTGGCGTGGCCTGGAGATCGACCTCCCGGTTGCCGAGCGAACGCTGCCCAATGGCTTGCGAGCCGTGGTCTTGCCTCGGCGCCACGCCCCGATCGTGGTCTGCGACCTCTACTATCCGGTCGGCTCCTTTGACGAGCCGCCGGGTTTGACGGGGATGGCCCACTTCGTCGAGCACATGCTCTTCAAGGGAACCGACCGCTTTCCCAAGGGGGAGATCGATCGCCTGGTGCTCGTGGCAGCCGGCCAGTCCAACGCCGAGACCGGTGAAGACAGCACGCATTACTGGTTCACTCTTCCTTCCGACCGCTGGGAGCTCGCTCTGGCGATCGAGGCCGACCGGATGAGCGGTGCCCGGTTCGATCCGCACGAAGTGGAGATCGAGCGCCAGGTTATCGGCGAAGAACGGGCGCGCGAGCTGAACACACCGCTGGGCCGCCTCGAAGAGACGCATCTGGCCGTTAGCTATCTCCGGCATCCGTATCGCAACCCGATCGTGGGTTGGCCCGAAGACCTCGCGCGGATCGACGCCGAGACGCTCCAGAGTTTTTACGGGGCGCACTATCGGCCCGAGGGCGCGATCCTGGTCGTGGCCGGCGACGTCGAGCCCCAGCCCGCTCTTGACCTCGTTGCCAGCCACTTCGAAGGCGTCCCGATGGGTCCTCCAGTAGAGCGGGGGCCGGTGCTCGCCGAGCCGGACCAGATCGGCCGGCGCGACTTCGCCCTCTCCGAGCGGGAATCCAGCGCGCGCGGGCTTCTTGGCTGGCGCGCTGCGCCGCGCTGGCATCGCGACTCGCCGGCCCTGGAGGTGCTTGCTGACCTCTTGTGCTGCGGCCGGCGCTCGCGGCTCTGGCACGCGCTGGTCGAGACCGCCAAGATGGCCGTCTGGGTCGACTGCGGCTACCACGCCGCCTACCGCGCGGGCCAGTTCTTCATTCAGCTCGAAGCAGCCCGGGGAGTGGATAGGGAGGCCATCGAGCGGCAGATCGCCGGCGAGCTGCACCGGCTCGCTCTTGACGGACCGTCCCCCGACGAGCTGGACCGGGCCAGGCGCCGGCTTCGTTCGGCCTGGCGATGGGAACAGGAAGACCTGGCCAGCCTGGCCGCCGGGCTCGGAACCGCCGCGCTGTGGGGGGACTGGCGCGCCTGGCAGGCCGAACACCGCGCCGCCTTGACCGTCCTGCCGCACCAGATCCGCGATGTCGTCCGGAAGTATCTCTGCGACGACAATCTGACCGCTGGCTGGTCAATTCCACGAGCGCGCAACCGTCGCGCCCGGTCGGCGGAAAAACCGGCCGGCCGGGTCCTTCCCGGCCGCGCTCTGGCGCGCCAGGCATCCCCGCCAATCTCGAAATCGCCCGCCGACCTTCCCGCCGTCCCTACGGCAGCGGCAGCCGTTGCTCTGCCCGACTCGCTGATTGTGCCCGCAGGGGTTCCTCGCCTGATCGACTACCGCCCGCGCCGGACCGTCCTGGACAACGGATTGCGGCTGGTCTTCGACCGCCGGCCGGGCACCGGCGTCGTCGCCGTCGAGCTGTTCGCCGACGCCGGACTGCTGCGCGAGGCCAAGCCCGGCCTTGCCTCATTGACCGGCCGGCTGCTCGAGGAGGGGACGACGACCCGAACCGCGCAAGAGCTTTCCCAGGAAATCGAGGATGTGGGTGGCTCGCTCGAAGTCGGCTCGACCGGAGGCTCGCTGCGCGTCTGTTGCGAGGATATGGCGCTGGGGCTGGAGCTCCTTGCCGACGTGGTTCTGCGGCCGGCCTTCCCCGCGGACGCGTTCGGTTGGATTTCCAGGCGAATGACCGCCGAGCTTCGCGCCGACCTCGAAGACCCGGCCTTCCGCACCGAGCTTGCGTTCCGTGCCTTGGTCTATGGCTCCCATCCCTTATCGCGGGATCCCCGCGGGGGTGTGGCCGAGCTCAAACGGCTCACCTGCGCGGACGCAGAAGCCCACCACCGGCGGCACTTCACACCCGCCAACGCCATCCTGGTCGTGGTCGGCGATTTCGACTCCCGCCGCCTGAAAAGCCTGGTCAAACGCTGCTTCGGACAGTGGGCGACACAAGCCCGGTCGCTCCCACCACCCTCGCCGATCCGCCCGCCCTCGCGCCCCCGCTTCCGCCGCATTCGCCATGCCGGCGACCAGGTTCACATCATGGTCGGCCACCTGGGCATCCCGAGGAACCATCCCGATTACGACGCCCTGGCCGTGCTCGATTGCATATTCGGCAGCGGACCCGGATTCTGCGATCGCCTGGGCCGCATCGTTCGCGACGAGCTGGGCCTGGCGTATGCGATCAGTGGCGGTATCACGGACTCCGCCGACGTGGTGCCGGGTCTGTTCCGGGTCTACGCCGCCACAATGCCCGGCGCGGCCGATCGGGTTGTCGCCACGATCACCGAGCAAATTCGCGCCATGCACGCCGGAGCCTTCTCCGAGCTGGAGGTCGACCGCGCCCGCCGCTACCTTGCAGGAGCCTGGGCCTTCGACTTCCAGACCGTCGAACAACGTGCCGAAAAGCTTCTGGAGCTCGAGCGATGGGGGCTTGACCTCGACGAGCCGCGGCACTGGCCCGATCGCATCAGAGCGATCACTCCCCGCCAGGTGCGCGACGCCGCCAGGAAGCATCTCGATCCCGATTCCCTCTGCAAGGTCGAGCTCGGTCCGTCGCGCTCATAGCTCATGCCGATAGCGCCCACCTTTCCGGGAGACAACCGCGCGATGGCCCCACACGACCTGACCCCACCGGCTCGCGTGGCCGCGCCGCCCCGGTTTCTGCCCATACTGCTCATGCTGTTCCTCGGCAGCGGCTGCGCGGCCCTGATCTATGAGGTCGTCTGGCTCCAGCTCCTGCAACTGGTGATCGGCTCGACTGCCGTCTCGCTGGGCGTGCTCTTGGGAACGTTCATGGGTGGCATGTGCCTGGGCAGCCTGCTCTTGCCTCGCCTCGTCTCGGCAGGGCGGCACCCCTTGCGGGTCTACGCCGCGCTCGAGGTGGGCATCGGCTCGATCGGGCTCGCCGTGCTGTTCGGTATGCCGTATGTCGAACTTGTCTACACGCGTTACGCCGGCCACGGCCCGCTGGGCATCTTGCTGCGCGGGGCCGTGGCGGGTGTGTGCCTGCTGCCGCCCACGCTGCTCCTGGGCGCGACCTTGCCGGCGATCGCGCGCTGGGTCGAGACCGGCCCGGAGGGGGTGTCGTGGCTGGGCTTCTTCTACGGCGGCAACATCGCCGGGGCCGTGTTCGGCTGCCTGCTGGCCGGCTTTTATTTGCTGCGCGTGTATGACATGGCCACGGCCACCTACGTCGCTTTCGCCCTCAATATCACCGTCGCTGCGATCGCTCTGGCCCTGGCGGCCGTCCCGGCGGGGCGCGTGGTGCCCATCGCCATCGCGAGGGCGGCAGGCTCGGCGCGGGGCGGGCGCCTCGGCCGTACATCTGGCAATCGCTCTCTCCGGGATGTCGGCGCTGGGCGCCGAGGTGGTCTGGACCCGTCTGCTCTCGCTGGTCTTGGGCGGCACCGTCTACACCTTCTCGTTGATCCTGGCCGTGTTCCTGATCGGCCTGGGGATCGGCAGCAGCGTCGGAGCATTCCTGGCGCGGCGGGCCAGGTCGGCGCGGCTGGCCCTGGGCGCCTGCCAGTTGCTCCTGACCGCGGCCATCGCCTGGACCGCCATGATGATCTCGGAGTCGCTTCCCTACTGGCCGATCGCCCCCAGACTGTCGCCGAGCCCCTGGTTCACCTTTCAGGTCGACCTGGTGCGCTGCCTCTGGGCCGTCCTGCCGCCAGCGTGCCTGTGGGGAGCGAGCTTCCCGCTGGCGCTCGTGGCTGTCGCGTCCCGAGGCCAGGACCCGGGGCGGCTGGTCGGAGGGGTCTATGCGGCCAACACGGTCGGCGCCATCGCGGGCGCCCTGGCGTTCAGCCTGCTCCTGGTCCCCTTGATCGGCACCGCCGGCGCCGAACGCATGCTGATCGGACTCGCCGCGGCGGCCGCGCTCGTCGCCTTCTTGCCCCTCTTGCAGCCGGCGCGCCGAAGGCGCGCCTGGGCGGCGCGGCGGCGCTCTTGGCCTCGCTGGGAGTAGCCGGCTGGCTCGCGTGGAACGTGACGCCGGTACCATGGGTGATCGTGGCGTTCGGCCGGAACACGGCAAGCTGGCTCGCGCACGCGGCCCCCGGCATCGTCAACGACGCCCCCAGCGGGTCCGGCCTCCCGGACTTCTTCTGCACCTACATCGGCGAGGGGACCAACGTCTCGGTTGCCGTGACCGTGACACGGGAGGGTGTGCGCAACTTTCACGGCGCCGGCAAGGTCCAGGCGTCGACTGATCCCACTGACATGCGGCTGCAGCGCATGCTGGGACACATCCCGGCCTTGTTGCACAAGAAGCCCGAGTCGGTGCTGGTGGTGGCCTGCGGCGCGGGCATCACCGCCGGCACCTTCGTCCTGCACCCCGACGTCAAGCGCGTAGTCATCTGCGATATCGAACCGCTCGTGCCGACCGTCGTGACGCCGATGTTCGGCAACGAGAATTACCACGTGGTCGACGGCATCGCCCGCGAGAACCCCCACACGGTGAATGGCAAGCAGGTCGAGGTGGTCTACGACGACGGCCGCCACTTCCTGCGCACCACCCAGGAAAGGTTCGACATCATCACCTCCGACCCGATCGACCCGTGGGTCAAGGGCTGCGCCGCGATGAATACGGTGGAGTATTATCGGATGTGCCGCGATCACCTGAATCCGGGCGGGATCGTGTGCCTCTGGATCCCTCTCTACGAGAGCAACCTGGACACGGCCAAGAGCGTGATCGCGACCTTCTTCGAGGTCTTCCCCCACGGAATCCTGTGGAGCAACGAGCGCGAGGGCCAGGGTTACGACGCCGTGCTGTTCGGCCAGGTCGAGCCGACGGTGATCGACGTCGACGAACTGGAAGAGCGGCTGGACCGCGCAGACCACCGCCTCGTGACCCAGTCCCTCCGCGAGGTCGGGTTCGGCGAGATCAAGGAGGTCAATCCGGGGGAGGTTGGGGAGGTGGAGGAGGGGATCGACCTGCTCGCCACCTACCTCGGGCAGGCGCCCTTTTTGAAGGAGTGGTCGCGGGGCGCCCAGATCAACACCGACCGCAACCTCCGGCTCCAGTACCTGGCCGGCATGTGGTTGAACTCCGACATGGGCGAGCGGATCCGCTCCAGCATCCTTGCGTATTACCGCTTTCCGGATGACACATTCGTCGGCTCACCGGAGACCGTCAGCGCGCTCCAGCAGGCCCTTGAGCACGATGGTCGAGGTGAACCCGGCAATGCGCCATCCGCCGCAAAGTAATGTGCGGTAGTCGCCTCAGCCGGAGACTGTTCGGATCCGAAGTGCAGCGGGTTTCCCTGCCGCCACATTCCTGCCGACGTCGGGGTCTGATGATTGACCCCGCCACGCAACCGTTCATGGCTCACCCAGTCGTAGGTCAGGCTTTTAGCCTGACGTCCGTCTAACGGCCGACCTGCGCGATGGTTCGCTCCGAGCGGCGACGGGGAGGGTGCAATACTGAGCCCTTTCCGAAAGCCGCGAAAAAACTTCTGGCTCGTGTCCGCCTTGCCCGAAATCCAACCAAGGAGCTGGCACTGGATGTCGTTCACCCGTTGCTGGAGGAACTGGGTGAGACGCGAGCGGGCGGCAATGTGACGCAGGGCATCATCTTCAGCGATGTCGGCAGTACCCAACGGCGGGGATTCAAGCGGTTCTGCGGTCCAGATCGACGAAACAGTCGAGCCCCCGGTAGAGGGACATGACCAGGCCGAGCGGGTTTCGGTCTTCCTCGATAAATTGTCGGGCCAGGTCGCGGACGATTATGCCGACCCGTTTTGGCTCCGCGCCGTTCTGCGGGATGAGCGCCCGGAAGAATCGCTGCGCGTACTCGTCGGCGAAATCAAGCGGGACCTCGATTTGCGCCCCGATCAGGCCCAACGCCCCGCGCCTCAGGAACTCATACGGAATCGTCCGCACGTGGAACAGTGTCTCCAGGTGTCCGCTTTCACAGCCGATGAAGAAGACGAACGGTCGCGTCGAAAAGTCGCGTCCATTGAACCAACTCTGAACGTCGTGAACGGTGATCGGATCGTTATCCGAGAGGGTAAAACTCGGCGGGTGAAGATTCGGATCCCACAAGTCGCCAGCGCCTCTATGATGAGAAAGTATGTAAACAATCACTTCGGCCATGAGGCGCGACCGCACAGCATGTTCGAGTTCGCCACGGAACCGGCGTATCGTGCAGACAAGTCCGTCCAAGCCCTGGAAGAACTCGACCTGTCGCCTGACGTACGGAATCCCCGAGTATTCGTCGATCCGCTCATCGGCATTGATACTCGCGACGATCTTGCCGCTTTCGACCGGCACGAGTCGGAAAGGTTGCGATTGGGCAGGGTCACACGGTCGTTCTTCAATCTCGTGTTGAAGGACGTGGCGATAGCCCCAGAACCCGTCCCAGGTAAAATTGGAGCCGTCCTCCTTGAGGCCCTCGGGGTCGAGATGGGTGTAGAGCATCGGCCACGGGACCGAGAGCTTGTTGGAGGTCATTTCGAGGACCATCTCAACTTCCCGCGACCGTTCCTCGATACACCGCCCAATCGCCTGCAATTCGGGGTTGCGATTGCCCTCGAAGAAGAGGAAACGAAAAAGATCGCGCCCGGCTAACGCAAGCCGAGCGCCGATCTCCCGGAATCCCTGCGGAGTCAAAACCGGCTTGAGGTCAAACATGGTGCGGAACGGCTGCCGTTCCCCCTGCTCCCAGTTGAGCACTTCCCTGGTCCAAACATGCCGGCAAGCTTGGATCTTGCCGAGCAGTCTCTGGCGGCCGATCACGGCCTTCACGCACGACGCCTGGCCGCTATCACGACAGATCGATCCTCGTCGATGGACGATAAAAAAGTTGGAGCCACATTCGCAGTCGTCGCTGAGTGTGTAGCAGGGGCAGTCGTGCTCGAAATAGAGCCCTCCGGTCCGCTCGAGCAGGCCTTCGGGCAGTACGTTGAACCGGTGCGAGTTGTCCACCAGCAGCCTGGGCCGGAGACCCCGTTCGGTCCCGCTCATATCACAGGTCGTCCCTGTATTTGACCACGGGAAGCACGACTCTCAGTTTCTGCATCAGCTTCAGGCTTCGGCCGGTCCACACGGTGATGAAGAAGGCGATCCGGCCGCCGCGGTCGAGGCGCAGGTCGAAACGGATCGGCTCCATGTCGCCGACCGCCGGCAGTGTCGCGCGGAGCGTATCGGGTGTCGCCGTGATATCGTGCCCCGATACGGTGATGAGCAGTTCGGCCCGTTGCACATCTCCCCAGCCCGGTGGCGCTACGGTTCCCCGGGCCTCAGCGCCCGAGGAGCCCACGATCACGACTCCCATCCGGTACGTGTCATGGACCCAGAACCTGTCCATCACTCCTTCAAACCAGACGCGAACCCGCCGGTCAGACGGGGCTGCGTCGGGAGCCTGGGCCTCCACCTGGCGGATCTGGTTTGTCATCTCGCGCTCGACGTGCGTCAATGCCCGGGAGAATTGGTTCCGCAGGGTGTTGCGGTTGATCCGCATCAGCTTGGCATATTCCCGCTGCCAGTCGTCGCCCTTGTAGGTGGCGAAGAACTGGAGCATCTTCTGATAATCGGACGGCAACCGCTTGAGGATCTCGGTGAGCTGAACCTTGGGAAAGATCCAATTCTGCTCAGCGGAACTGGCAGGTACTGATTCGATCGGGACGCCCTCGTCTCGATCCCGCTCGGGTTCGATCGTTACCTCATAGCTCACCGTCGAGATCGCACGACGCGATCTGCGGAGGACGTCGTTGGCGCAATTCGAGCGCAATTCGGTAGAGCCACACGTCGAATCGCGCGACGTTCGGATTGTATGCGTCGCGATCGCGAAAGGCCTTGCCCCAGGCCTCTTCCAGGATGTCGTCGACACGGTGCGCGATCGGTCCTTTCGACAGCTTCTTCCGGAGCGAGGCGGTCAACTTCCCCGTGAAGTGGGAGACCAAGGCCCTGAAAGCCGTGTGGTCCCCACCCCGGAAATCCATGATAAGCTCGGCGATCCGAGGTTCCCCGATCGCGGGTCTGAACTCCAAGGGATGCATGGTCATTTGCGCTGTCCCAGGTCGCAATCCGGAACGACCGTCATGGCGATGTATACTCTATCCCAGATCGGTATGCTACGATCTACCAGACGAGACGTTCCGAACCGGATCTGTCTTAGCCGAAGAGCGTGAGTTTCGGGAAGAACCTCAGGAAGCCCTCACGCGGTGACCTAGAGCGACACTCTGCTGGCGCGACACCAAGTCCGGGGCTGGTCTTGCGGCCCGTAAGGGAAATCGACCTTCCGGACTGGCCCGTCAGATTCGCGCCACAGCCCCGCAAGGGCTCCCCGGCAGCGTTCGGCTCGGCGGCCGCCTCAACGGCAGAATATTCGCCCGTCGTGGTGAAGGTCAACATGTTGGTCACTCCTTTCGTCAACGATTGCTGCGGGTAAATGAATTTGGACGATTCCCATAGAGCGTCTCGTTCAGCCGGCACCCCTGAAGATCCGGCGCCACCGCGACAGACTGTCAGGCTGCAAGCCAGCCTACAGCCCGGAGGAACGAGGCTGCCGTTGGTCCCCTGGGGCCCCTGTGCGGTGGGGGAGTGCGGCTCAAGAGGCCGTTCGTGTGGGCGAGTTCGCCGCGAGAAGCGCCCACGGCAGTCATCGATTCGATATACATAGATTTACTGATCTGTTTCAATTGGACAAACATCACAGCCACTCGAAGTTGATCGCCCATCATAATCCCCAGTCTCATGATCTGTTTTCGACGCATGATCGACATCCGCACCTTTACGGGGATGTCTGCCGGCCGAACCAGGATGACCGCCACTTCGGACGATGACCGGCTCCCCGATCCCGGCCTCCGGAGACGGTGGCTCAGGGACAACGCTCGTAGTTCCACTGCGTATCGGCCCTCACCTTGCTCTACGTGCGGCCGTTGCATTGAAGCTGCCTGCCACCTGGGACCGGGCGGCTGCCTCTTCGAGCGGCGTACCGTGGGACTGCTCCCCGCAAACAACTTGGTAGAGCTCCAGGCAGAACGTCACGAATGTCGGAGCATTTCGCCGATCTGGGTATCTTATCGCAAGGTGATGAAATTGAATGAGTTGCAGTAATTGGTCAAGCCGCGCCGGCGCCGACTGCAACGGTCGAGCGTATGTTTCTTACGGGGAGACAAGATTGCTGATCCCGCGCCGGGCTCCCCACCCGGCGCCCCAAGCATCGCGACAACGCCATTTACAAGGGAGATGGAATCGACGCCCGGAACAGGCAGCAGGCTTCTTTGAGACAGCGATCTGGAATGAGGGAGTGAATGGAATGTCGACTCTACCGCAACCTGATCCGTACTTAACCGAAGCTCAGGTCAGAGAGTACATCGATGGTTTCAGAAAGGGAGAACCGGACGCCGTCGCGGCCCTGGTCTCCCACTCCAACAGGAAGTTCCGCCGCATGCTCAGGAAGAAGTTGCGGGGAGGGCTATACGCGCACAAGATCGACGACGTCCTCCAGGACGCATGGAAGCGGGCGTACCAGTTCCGCCACCACTACGACCCGGAGGTCGCGCGATTCGATGTCTGGTTTTACCGGATCGTGATCAACTGCGCCAATGATGTCCTACGCAGGTCAAGGCGCGAGGTCTCGACTGTCTCTTACGACGCGATCGACGAGGCGAGTGCAGAACGGGTTCGCGAGTATCGTGACGTCAGTCCGGCGGTGTCCGCAGGTTCGTCATCTCCTGCCGAACCAGGGGACCCACGGCAACTCGCGATCCTGCGTGAGGTTCTCACAGGGTTGCGGCGTGAATATCAGGAAATGCTCCAGTTCTTCGCCACCTACAAGGGCGACGACTGGCAATACCAATACTCCAAATTGATGGGGATCAAACGCAGCACGTTGCGCAGCCGGTTCTCCCGGGCATTGCAGAAGCTGAAGAAAGGAATGGCTCGTCGCGAGCAAGGAGGTGCACGATGACCGATCGATCTCGGAAGCAGACGTTGACTGAATCCCACCCTCCCGCCGGGGGTGGGCCATCTTTTTTCGAAACCGTTGGAACTCAATACGGAGCGAATTCTTCGATGTCGCACGACGAACAGACCCCGGAAGAACAGAGGTGGTTCAGGGAGATGATCTCTCAGCTCAACCCCAAGCTTGTGATGCCCGGGGGCGTCGTCATCGAAGACACTGACCCGGGAGCGTTCGATGACGCTTCGTTATTCACCGACGGTACCGACGACGAGCTCGCGGAGCTGCTCGACAACATGAAGCCTGAGGAACCAGACCCGGCGCTGACGGACAAGATCGTCTCGTCCATCGTGGGCCCGGACATCCCGACGGTGCGGTTCGAGAGTCTCATGCCGATCGCCGCGGAACAGAACAAACCGACGGGCGCGGAGCAGGATAAGGGACTGCGATTCTCGTGAGGCCCGGACGCGCCCGGCCACCAAGGTCGATGTCGTGGACACGACCCTGCGTGACGGCCTGCAATGGCTCACGGAATCGTGCATCCCCATTCCCGAACGTGTGCGGCTGGCCGTCGCGATCGAAAACGCCGGCATCGACGTGATCGAAGCCGGCTTCCCGGCCCATTCCCCGCGGGCGTTCAAGGCCGTGCAGGCGGTCGCCGCCGTGGTGTCGCGGGCCGTCGTCTGCGCGATGGCTCGGTGCACGCCGGATCTTGACGACGTCCGGCGCGCCGTGCTCGCCCTGGATGGAGCACAGCGCCGACGGGTGAATCTCGGGCTGATCGGGGAGAAGTTCCGCCGCCAGATCCGGACGCCGGAGGGCCGGGCGCGGGTCCTCGAAGTCGTTCAGCAGAACATCCTGTTATTGCGGGAGGAAGGAGTCGAGGTCGAGTTCAGCATCGAGGATGCCAGCCGAATCCGCTTCCACTTCCTGCTCAGGGCATTCCAGGTGGCAATCGCCGCCGGAGCAACGGTCCTGAACTTGCCCGACACTTACGGCGTCGCGACGCCGATCGACTACGGGCGGAGGATCGACAGGCTTCGCCGCCGCCTCAAGCTGGGCATCCCCGGCGGTGCCATCCTGAGCGTCCACTGTCATAACGACCTCGGCTTGGCCGTGGCTAATTCCCTGGCGGGTTGCCTCGCCGGTGCCAGGCAGATCGAGTGCACGGTCAACGGAATCGGTCCGCGAGCCGGCAATGCCGCGCTCGAGGAGATCGTCATGAACTTCGACCTCCACCGTGACCATTACCGCCTCAAGACCGATGTCGACGCCACGCACCTCCAGCGGCTCAGTCAGATGGTCGCGGCGGGCACCGGCCTGTACCTGGACCGGCGCAAGCCGATCGTCGGCGTCGACGCCCTCAAGCCCAACCCAACCAGTATCGTCCCCAACCTGATCCGGGAAAAGGTCGGCGAGCAGACGGTCGACACGGCTCTGGACAGCGGGATGAGTCGGCCGCAGGTCCGCAAGCGGCTCGAGAGCCTGGGTTACACGCTCGAAGACGACCACATCGACCGCATCCACGCGGCCTATAAGTCGCTAGCCCAGAGAAAGGCGAGGGTCTACGACCGCGATCTGGTCGCGCTGATGTTCGAGCAGAGCCGGCCCCAGCCGCAGCGCGGCGCCTGGGCTTTGCTGAGCTATCAGGCCACTTCGAGCTCTTCCCCCCCACGGACAGCCCGCGTCAGCATCCGCGAGCCGGCGGGTCGGACCGTCGAAGCAATGGCCAGCGGCGACGGTGCGATCGGCGCCGTCTTCAAGGCGATCGCCGAGGCGACGTCCATCCCGGTGGTCGTCGATCGTTGTGTTACGGCCAGCATCACCGAGGGTGGCGACGCTCAGATCCAGGTCATCCTCGACCTCCTCGAGGATAATCGTATCTTCAGGAGTCGCGCGGTCTCGACCGATTCCGTGGAGGCGGCCGCGTTGGCCTGCGTGAAGGCCATCAACGACATCTATCTCTACAGGATCCGAAAGAGCGCCGGCGAACTCAAAGTCGACGACGACCCGCTGGAAAATATCGATATCGATGATGAAGATCGCCAGCTCATCCCCATGTATGAGTACGCATAAGCGCAATTGGATCAAAACGTAAGGGATGTCCCGGACTCTCCGGGCCCGGGACGTCCCCGCACGGCACTCGATGCTGGAGAACCACCCGTGCCGATGCAACCGATCTCCGGCCGCTACCGCACGCTCCCGCTCTCGGGGGGTGGCGAGGCGCCGTTTTACATCGTGGCTTTTGACGAGCGTGGCGGCGTGCGCGGGCCGAAGACCCTCGCCCACCTGCTGGCCGAAGCGTCGTCCGGCAAGTTTACCGACGCCTTTGTCTTCTCACATGGGTGGAACAACGATTGGAAAGACGCCACCGAGCTATATCACGGCTTCATCGCCGGCTACCGCGCGATGATCGAGCGGCGCGCGATCGATCACGGCCGGGAATTCTGCCCCTTGCTCGTTGGTGTCACCTGGCCAAGCGTCGAGCTGGTTTTCTCCGAGGAGCGGCTCGAGCCGGAGTTCGCCGGCGGCGGAATCCGCGAGCGACGGAGGTCTCGACCTGGCCCTGGTGGCCCTGGCCGAGCGGATCAACGCCGGGGACGTCAGACGACTCTACGACTTCGCGGGCCGCAATGATGGCCTGAACGATGCCGATCTCGCAGAGCTCGCGGCTCTGCTCGGCCCGCTGACCGAAGCCCCCGACGACGAGCTCGCCGGCGTACCTGCGCTGGACGCCAACCGCCTGGCCGCCGCTTGGTCTCACATCGGCGGCGAGCAACCCCGCCTCGACCCGGCGGGGCACTTCGACCTCGAGTCCCTCTTCGGACCCAAGGATGCCGAGGGCGAAGTGATACGCGTCCGGGCGTCTCCACCGCCTGAACTGGCCGGTGGCCGCACCACGCGGCCCTACAGCGTGCGCGACCTGCTCCGACTGTTGACCGTCTGGACAATGAAGGATCGCGCGCGATCGATCGGCGTGGAGGGCGTGGCCCCGCTCCTGTCCGGACTCCTCGATGCCGGCCACGCGATCCGCATCCATGGGATCGGCCACTCGTTCGGGTGTAAGGTGCTGCTCTCAGCAATCTCCGCGCGACGGTTCGACCAACCCGTCGATTCCCTGCTCCTGCTCCAGCCGGCCGTCTCGTGCTGGTGCTTCGCCGAAAGGGTGCCGCACCGCCCGTGGTCCGGGGGTTTTCTGCCCGCACTCGAGCGAGTTCGCCAGCCGATCATGCTGACCTACAGTAGGAGAGACCACGCGCTACGGGCTTTGCCGATCGCCCTGCGACGCGACCACGACCCGGGCGAGTCGGCGCCTGAGGTGGCGGACGAGCCGGCCCCCGACCCCTACGCCGCACTCGGCTTCGTCGGCGCCGCCGGCAACCCACAATGCGGTCGTACATCCGTTCTCGATCCCATGAACCGCTACGGCCTCGACCTGGGAGCAAAACGGGTCTGGTCAATCGACGCCTCGACCCGGATCGGCGGACATGGCAAGATCTGCAACGAGTCCGTCTACTGGGCCCTCTACAACCAACTCGTGACCTCGGAGTATACCCCGGAGACGAGCGATCCGCGAGCTCATCGACGCTCGAAGTCGGAGGCTCGATGAGTGCGCTTCCGTCGATGCTGTTCCTTGACGCCTGGGACGGCGGCGCGCCTGTCTGCGGCCCGCCAGGCGACGGTGTAGTGCGTACGATTATGGACCGGCCAGTGCCGGAGGCTGGCCGGACCCTGTTCCCGAAACGACGAGATCTCTCCGACTGGCGCGACCTGGACGTCGGGTGGGGCTTGGTGCTGCCGCATAACCCGGATCTCCACCCAGCGGATCTGGCGTGGGCCCATGACGCCCCCGAACCGGTCCGTCGACTGCTGGCCGCCCGCCAGACCGAGGTCGGAAAACACGCCACGATACCCGTCCTACGATCCTACTGCCCAAAGGTGCCCAAGGACGCCGACCGGAGAACCTCGACCGCGTTTCTGGTGAATCACCGGACCGGGAAGCCGTTGCACATCCGATCGAAGTATGGGCTCGGCGTCGATCGGATCCCGCGTTACCTTCTTTTGGTCGGCCCTCCGGATCCCGCCGGGCTCTCGTGGTCGCTCCAATTCGCCCTCAACGCGACGCGCTGCGTGGGCCGCCTCGACCTCGACGATGACGGACTTGAAAATTATGTCAACGCGCTCCTCTCCGACTGGTCCAACCAGCCCGCTCAAGACGATCGCGTGTTGGTCTGGTCGGCGTTCCAGAAGGTGGGCGACCCGATGGGCGACCTGATGCGCCACGCCATCGGGCGGAAGGTGGTCGAGAAGTTTTCAAATGATGACGACCGAAGCTTCCGCGTAAAGCACGCCGAGGGGGAAAACGCAACGGCCGATGCCCTCGCGGACGCATTGGCCACGGAACAGCCGGGTTTGATCGTTACGACCAGTCACGGCCAGACTGAAACGGCGGGCGGACCGGAAATCCTCGCCCGGGGACTGGGTCTGCCGATCGATGGCCTTGGCCGAGAGGTAACGCCGGAGCGGATATTAGAGCGCTGGCAGCCCGGCGGCGCCATCTGGTACTCCCACGCCTGCTGCGGCGCAGGATGTTTCGGGGGGAACCGTTACGAAGGTGTCTTGACCCCGGACAGCCGCGCAGCCCGAACATTGACCTCCATCGGGAAGCTGCCTCCGGCCGTCGCTCCGCTGCCCAAGGCCCTGCTCGCAGCCAAATCGCCCCTCCGCGATTCGTTGCGCCAGTCGATCCGACTTTCGACCTGACGCTCCGCAATTCCACGACCGGCCAGCATGTGACCAAGCAGGACGACGCGCTCTACATGCTCTTCGAGGAAGACGCACGCGGGCGCCGACGATTACCGCTTGGCTGGGCCCTGCGCAAGTGCTTCGAAGACCTGGCCAACCTGCCGATGCTGTTCCACGACGGACGGATCCGGTCGAACGGCGAAGCCGCACTCCAATGCTGGCTCGCCTGGCATGACCTGCAGAGCCTCGTCATCCTCGGAGACCCCGTGGTCGCCTTCCCTATCCCCCGCCACCCCCCCGGCACGTCGACGAACGCTGCGGGCGCCGTCCCTCGGAGCCCGTGCTGAGCCGGCGGCGACGCCCCGACCCAGGCCTCATCGACGCCAGGCCAACGCTGCGGGCGACCTCGCCTGAGCGACCCGATTCCCGCAACGGCTCCGCGTAGAACAATGCGACGGCAGGACTGGAGCGATGTCGAGAGCGGCCGCGAGCGGCTGCTTTCCGACACAACCCGAAACCCTGGCCGAATGTGCTCGGACGTCCGTTTCATGCGTCGATGACGCAGGGTCGACCGGGCTTTCAGCCGGCCTCGTCGAGGTCGGCACCCATGATAGGTTGATCAGAAAAGGAGATGATGTGATGGTCATGTTCAATGCAATACTGAGTGCGATGGCCGTGCTGACGAGTTTGACCGTGAGCGGCGGGCAACTTGCTTTCACCGTGAAGCAACCCGTACTGGACTGGAGGGCCGACGCTCAAATCACGAATCCGCGCAGCACGCCGGACATCGCGTATCTCAACAGCGTCCACGTCCTGCGAGAGACTGGCATGCCGAACCGCCTCTTCGGCGCCAAGAACCCGGTCTACACGATCGAAAAGCCCGATTCGGACGGGATCCTGTTGCAATCGACAGGTGCGATTCGCGGTGGCTATGGCTGGGCGTGGAAGAAGGCCGAGGTCAACGGAGACCTACGACTTGAGCCGGAGTTGACCGCGCTCCCCCTCAGGGATTTGCCCACTCACGCGAAGTTGGCAAAGTGCCTCCTGATGGACGGCGCACCCCTGAACAATCATTTGCTTCGTGCCGGCCCGGCGTCCGCCTACTCGTACGTCATCTGAGCCAGTAGATGCGCCGCCCTTCGCAAGCCGTTCTTGCGAAGGGCGTTTTCGATTCGCCAAGGAGACCGCATGAGTTTCGGCCCCGAGTATAGGGAGAGTGTCATGATTCGCATCGGATCGCGGAAGTGTCTGACAGGAAAGCGCCGCCGCCGGTTCCAGCAAGAGATGATCCTGCAAGTCCTGGCGATGAGCGCCGTCACCAAGCCTGAAGGTCCGCCGATTCACGGCGCGCATGGACAGCCCCGCCTTGGCGTGGTGCCGTTCTCCACTGGCGGATCACGGGATTTCTCACGGGACGTTAATCGATTTTGAGGAGATGACCCCGCGCGTCGGAAGTTCCCGCCCTCTGTCTCCTGATCCCCCCTCAGCCAACAGCATGGATCCCGCTTGCGGGAGGTTCCCACGCGACCGCAGTCCCGTCATGGTGCATGCTATGGATAGATTGCATGAGATCGAAAGCGACACAAATTGGCCTGGAAACGAGGGCAGGGAGGCCAAGAAGCGTGGGTCCGGTTGATCGAGTTGAGTGAGGATGAGCATCCGGTGATTCAACTTGAGAACACTCTCGGTGGCGCTGGGCCCTCACCCGAGCCCTCTCCCCCCGAGAGGGAGCCAGTCAAATGCATCAGCCGCCGGCGTACTGTGGCGCTGGGCCCTCACCGCAGCCCGCTCCATACCGAGACCAGCGCGCGGCCCTTCGGGCGCGCTCTTGACATGGACTCTCGCCTCAGCTTCGCAACACCGACAGGGGCGCGAAGGTGCCGCCGAGCGCCCGCTTCGACGGCAGGCCGAGCCAGCCCTCCAGGACGCCGGCGTAAACGTGGCGGAAGTCCACCGTCATCTTCAAGTCGCCGTCGTCCAGGTCTGTGAGCCTCGGGTACGCCCCGTGCATACCCGGCCGGACATTCGGCCCGGCCAGGAGCACTGGCGCGGCCGTCCCGTGGTCAGTCCCGTTCGAACCGTTCTCCGCAACGCGGCGGCCGAACTCGCTGAAGATCAAGATAAGAACCCGGTCAGCCAGACCCGACGCCGCCAGATCGTCGAGAAACGCTTTGACTGACACGGAAAGCTCCTCCAGAAGCGGCGCGTGCCGCGGAAGCTGCTGGCCGTGGGTGTCGTATCCTCCCTGCTCGAGATAGTACACGCGCGTGCCCAACCCGGCCTTGATCAACCGCGCCGTCAGTCCCAGCCGCCGGGCCAGCTCGTACTCGGGATAGGACGCTTGACCGCCCTTGGCCCCGGCGACGGCCGCCAGGCGGTCCGCCGTGGTATACGCGTCCAGCAGGCTGCGGCGCAAGAACTGCTCCAGATCGTCGCCGGCCGTGGAAGAGCCGACCGGCTTGGCCTCGGCCTCCTTGTCGCTCAAGGCAAAATCGTCGAGCCGGTCGAGCGCCGCACTGACGGAGCGCCGGCCCCGAATGGCCGGCGGCGGGTCGTCGCACCCGATCAAGAGCGCAGCCGGGGCCCCGTCACGCGTCGTCCCTCCCTCGTCCAGGCCGCGGCCGACCCAGCCTAACTCGGTGTGGTCGTGCGCATCCAGCCGGGCGGATTGCCAGATCGCCATGCTGCGGAAGTGCGAGCGGCTCGGGTTCGGATACCCGACGCCCGGAATGATCGCCAGCCGGCCCGATTCGAGCAGCTTGCCCGCATCGCCCATTGCCGGGTGCAGACCGACCTCCCCGCTGACCTTGATCAGCCGCTTCTCCGGCAGCCGGATCGCTTTGCGGTACCTGGCGTAGCCCTCATCCTTGAACGGAACGACCGTGTTGATGCCGTCGTTGCCGCCGTTGAGCTGCACGACGACCAGGATGCGGCCGTCCTTCTCGGGGCCGGCGGCGTGCGCCGTGCGCGCCAGGAAGCCGGGCAACGTGGGCGCCAGCGCGATCAGCGTCGACTCCCGTAGGCCGCGGGCGAAGAAGTCTCGGCGCGTGATCATGATCTCACCTCCTGGGAAGAGAAAATGGGTCAAATCCGCTGCGCCTCGGCGGAAGCCAGCAGTCGTACCAGAGCATGCCGGGCCGTTCCCGGCCGTTCGAGAGGGACCTTGGGGCTATCGGCACCGAGCAAGAGCTGCGCGAAGAAAGACGGGTTTCCTCCCTGGCCGTGGCGGGCGGCCAGCGCGATCGGGTCGAACGACGTTCCCAGGCCGGCCGAATCGACACCCACCAGGGCCGCGGCGAAGTTCGCTCGCCCGAGGGCCGAGCGGGTGGTGATCCAGTTGCGCCCGCCGGTCCACCCGCCGACATTGGGCGGATAGAACAGGTCCTGGCCGAGCCGGCCGCACCAGTCGGCCAGGACCGGAGTGCTCGGCGCCGGGTCGAGCATCTCGAGGGCCCGCACCGCACCCAGGATAAAATCGATCGGGCTGGCGATCCGCCGGCCGAGATTGGCGGCGCCAAAGAACAGGCGCGACCGCAGCACCAAGCTGACGCCCCAGCCGATGTCCAGGTCGTGGGCCCGCAATCCAACGGCCAGCGCGCCAATCGCCCCCTCGTCGACCGCCCCCTCTCCGAAGAACTCATGACAGAGCCGCCAGGCCAGGCGGCCTGACGTGGCGGGATGATCGAGGATGCAGCGCGGCCAGCCCGTCCGCGTCGAACGCACGCTTCGTGCCGAGGATGGTCTTGGTGGCTGCGTCGTGTCGCACTGGAACGAATCGCGCCTGGTCGTGCACGAGCTTCCAGCCGGTCAGGGCGCGGGCGGCCTCCTTGACGTCGTCCTCGGAATAATGGCCGATCCCCAGCGTGAACAGCTCCAGCAGCTCGCGGGCCAGGTTCTCGTTGGGGTGCCGCTTGCTGTTCTCCGGCGCGTCGAGCCAGATCAGAAGCGCCGGGTCGCGGAGCATCGCGTGCAGCAGCCGGCCGAACGGGGCGCAACACAGCGAGCGCAGGGTCTCGTTCTGCCGCCGCATCAGCGCCAGGTCGTTGACCTTCAAGTTGCTGGTGGCGAAGTGGTCATGCCACATGAGGGTCAGGCGCTCGGTCAGCACGTCCGGCCCGAAGAGCATGCGGTAGACCCACCAGCCCTTCAAGCGGTTGGGCTCGGGTACCGCGAGGGCTCGCTCGGCCAGGCGGTCGGCGAAGGCGGCGAAGCCATCGGGAACGCCGCAGGATCGGGACTTCCCTTCCAGCACCCGGTTGATCGACGCCTCGGAGCCATCCTTGAGGTCGCGCTGGATCTCGTCCCAGGTGGCGGCGAAGCCGGCCCGGCGGTGCAGGTGCACAACGCGCCGCAGGTCCCAGGGCGCCTGGGAATCCGGTACGTAAGGCGCCCACGGGCCGCCCGGGTCCGTGTCTGACGAACGTGGTCGCATCGGCAAGCTCCTGAAACCGGCCTATTCGGCCGTCACCTTCACGTCGCCCAGGTCACGAACCTCGCCGGGCTCTGCGGTCAGGTTCTTCAGGACCTCGCCGGTGCGATAGCGAACGAACGGCCGCTTGCTGTCCCTCACGCTGATGATTGTCTTGACGTCCCTCTTCAGACCATCCACCTGAAAACGGCCGTCGGAACCGGCCATGACGGTTTCGTTGTCCGGCCAGAGACCATCCGGGCCCCCGGGCAGATTCGCGTGGTCGGCCTCAAAAGTCGTGGCCTCAAGCTGGGCACTCGCGAGAGGCTGGCCGTCTTCATCGACCAGGCGGCCCTTGACCGAGCCCGCGCGCTCCATGCGCACGACCAGCGGTGCGTCACTTTTGATGTCGTCGTCTTTGAGGACGACCGAGCCCACCAGGTGAAGATCCTGGTGTGCGAAGACGACCAGACGAGTCAGACCAGGCATCAGCCCATGGACTTCAAACGCGTCGGCCTCGAGAGTCCGGACATCTCCCCACCGGCTGGCCTGGCCATAAACGCGCGCTCCGGTCACCGGCTTGCCGGTTGGACCGATCAACCTTCCTTTACGCGTCTCACCGCGGGTCAACTCCAGCTCCACCGCGAGCGACTCGGTGCCGGGCGGGATGTTGATGAACTGGTAGGTATGCGAGCCGCTGAGCGCAGTGGTGAAGGTCTCGCCATCACCAAAACCGCCGATGCCTTTGCCCCGGTCCGCGGTCTTCAGGTGGGCGCGGACGTACGGGTCGTCCTTGGTGCTGACGGCTGCAATTGCGGCGATCATCGCGTGGCCGGGCGGGATCGTCACACCGAACCTCGCGCCGGCCAGCCTGGAGAACCCCGGGGCGCTTCCCCGGGGTTCACGTTATCAGGCGTCTTGAAATAGCTGATATATGCTGGTGGGACTGCACGTCCCGTCGCCGAGTCAACCAGCCGCCCGGTCACGATTACCCCCGGGCACAGCTCGATTGTCTGCTCGATCGGCTTGAGCCCTTCGGTGTCATCGACAATGACGGTGTGGCGGAGGAACCGGTCGATTCCCGTCCTCGGGTTAAAGCTCAGTTGGTAGAACTCCCCCTTGGGCACACCATTGAGGCGGAAGCGGCCGGCGTCATCGGTCCGGACGGTGACGATGGTATGGGTCGCCGCGTCGGCGACCCGCACGAGGGCGCCTGCGACCGGTTTGCCGGACCCCTTCAAACGGACAACGCCCATGAATGGCTTGGACGGGCTGGCGATGTAGTCGAAGGTCGCGCCGACGAGCTGCACCCGCTGGGGGTAGACGCCGATGAACGCGCCATCCCGGCCGAACATCAGCGACTCGGACTGCGTAGCCGGCCGCGCCTTGGGCGGGGTCTTCGGGGCGCGGGCGATCACGTCGAGCGTGCCGTCTGCCACGCCGCCGCCGTGGAAGTTCAATCGGGCGACGCGGTCGCGGCCGATGCCTTGGATTTCGAAGCCACCGTCGGCGCCGGTGATCCACGCGTCCGGGCCGCCTGTCCAGACTGGTGCGATCTCCGCCTCCCGGGGTGGGCCCAGGAGGTCGAGCCCATACCAGCTTGTGATCCGACGTTCCGCCATCTGTCCCGAGGCCAGCATCGCGTCCAGGTCGACCCCGTCTTTGAGGGTGCCGATCACTCGGAGCCGGACGACGACCCCCGCAACGGGCCGGCCTTGCGAATCCAGGACACGCCCGCGGACCGGCACGTCGTCGCGGACCAGGTGCAAGATCGCCTCGCCTCCCTTCGCGAGGTCGCCAGCCTCCACCCAGGCCGGTGCGAATCCGCGAGCGGCGGCCACGATCTGGGACTTGTGCCAGCCGGGCCCGCCATCGGACAGGACGCCGCCCGAAGTCTTGTCTAACTCGAACTGGAACCGCCCGTCGGCATCAGTTACCGCCGAAGGCGCCTTTTGCGGCCCGGCCGTCGGGTCCATCGGGGGCTCAACCGGTTCGGCGTAGGGGCGCACGTGGACTTGAGCGCCGGCGACCGGCTTGCCATCGGGGTCGAGCACCCGGCCGCGCACGGGGAACATGCCTTCCGTGTCGGCTGAGGCCGGTTTCGGCTGCGGCAGAGCGGTATTGGCCGCGGGGCGGCCGGCCGGTGCCGCGGGCGCGGGCGTCCCCTTCGGCGCCGTCTGTCCGAGCGAAACGAGGGCGGCCGACGCCCCCCAGCCGATGAGGCCGGCGGCCAGCAGCGTGGCTGATGCCAATTTGATCTTTTGGAGCAACATGACCTTGAACACCTCCTGAGCCAACTGCTGAGCCGCCGCCGAGACCCCAAGGGCGGTGATTGTGGAATTCAGTGTCGCGACCGCGGCACGAACGGTCGCTTCGCTCCAGGCCGGCGGCACGGCGGCGCGCGCTTCGCGCAGGAATACTGCGCCGAGAGCTGCGCTGTCGGGTGCCAGCCCGCACCGGGCCAATCGGCGCTCGATCGCGCTCGCCCCTCGCCCAGCCGCTGGTGGATCGTCCGTTCGCTCCAGTGCAATTGCCGGGCGGCCTCCGCCTGGGTCATGCCTTCCAGGTCGCAGTGGACGACCGCGAGACGGTACTTCTCGGGCAGCCGCGCGATCTCCTCATGAAGCGCGGGCAGCAAATCATCCGAGGCTGGCGGCCCGTTTGCACCCGTCGCGACAGCCATCTCTCCCACCTGCCTTTCGAGCGTGCGCCGCCGGGCGAGGGCGTTATTGGCCTGGATCGCGACGCGATGCGCGACCTGGTGCAGCCAACCCGCCAAGGTGTCTCGTCCCCGGATTGTGCCGCCCTTCTTGACCAGGACCAGAAAGGTTGCCTGGAAGGCGTCCTCGGCATCGTGCGGGTCGCGCAGGATCCCCCGGCAGACGCTCAGGACCATGGGTCCGTGCCGCCCCACCAGCGCTTCGAAGGCGCCGCCGTCACCCCGGCTGAGGAAACGCTCCAGGAGCTGGGCGTCGGAGAGCCCAGCGGCCACGCCCTCGGCGAACAAGCGGTCGATCTGTCGCAGGGCAGCGCCCAGTGTCTCGCCGGCCATGTTTCGGAGTCCCCTCGTCCTCGTGCTCTATTCGTTAATGAGAGCCCGGCGCGGGCCGTCCCGCAAATTTTCTTGAGGATTTTCGCCGGTTCCGGTCGGCTGATTCCTCGCCGCGATCGTCGGTAGGCCGAGCCGGATTGCTGCCGATCTTGGCGAGTGTTACGATGGCTTTTGGCTTCGGTTCAACGCCCGACGATTCCATATCTTATGGCACACAAGACAGTCACGGCAAAACCGGAGCCGGTAGGTACAGCGATGGTTGAGCAAATCGCTGGCCTCGATGCCAAGAGCATTTCGCCCCAGACGGCGCGCCATTTCCTGGATCTCTTGTTCTCCCGGTCACACCAGCAGCAGGTCGATGCACTGTCGCAGAAGGCGCAGGCGGGATCACTCACGCCCGCGGAGCGCGCCAAACTGGACGAGTTCATTCGCGTGGCTGACCTGCTCGCGATCCTGCAATCACGCGCACGCCAAGCCCTGAAGCGCGGGGGCCTCCTCTTGATCATCGATGGTGGCGATGGTGCAGAATTGGGGAGATCGGCGAGATGAACAGGCTCACTCGGGTCGGCGCGAGGCGGAAAACCAGTAATCCTCTGGCCGGGAGTCTTGTTATCGGCAGGGGGCGTCGTAGCCACCGTGCTGATCGGCTACTCGCTCATGGTGGCGGGCGGCGGGGGTTCGTTCGCCGTCCTTCTCGCATTGATGAGCGCGATCATTTGCCTGGGACTGATTGCGTTCGATGTCCGAATCAAGCTTTCGCTGCCAGCGGATTCCCTGCCGCGGATGGACGAACGCGGGGAGAATCGGTGAGCTGCCGGATTTCTTGACGTCTCTCCGTTGGCAATGGTCGGCCGAACGCGGGGTGAGCGGGCAGGCAGCCGGCACGGCGTTGATCTCGGTGCTGCCCAGCTTGGGCGCACGAGGTGTTAGCGAAAGCCCTGAAGACGAGAGCACTCGATGCCATCCGCGAGTTGATCGGCCACAACATCTGCCCGGGCCGGATCGGTGCAGGGCCGATCGAATTCCGGAGCAAAGGATGCACACAGCCAGAAAATGACTTCGACGAAGTCCGGTCCGGCTCTCGTCGAAGCGACCCGGAAGCCGCGTGACTGCGCCTGGGAATCAGGGGCAGAGCTTCAAGAGACCAAGAGCAATTCACCTTTCAGTCCGTCGTAGACGAACTGGCAGTGCGCGAGCATGTCCCGACCGATCAGCGCCAGAACGCCTGGGTCGGCGGGAACGACAGCCGCGGATTCAATTCCGACCCAGGAACCAGTCACTGGCGAGACTATGGCCCCGCCGAACGCCACTCGTGGCATCAGATGACCGCGCTCGGGATGTGATGCACCGGCTAGGAGGGCGAGACTTGCTTCACGAAAAGAGGCCCGATTCCGAACCGCGAGTAACCTGCGTCGAGAGCCTCGTCTCGAGACTCGTAGAAGCCGTCGACCTGGTCGCCCTTGATCAGTCCGAAACTCGCGAGACGATGTGAGGGACTCCAGAACAGTGGTGATGATCGGGACCACCGGTTTCAGAACGGATTTATCCTGGCTGGGACGCGAATGCGACTGAGAAAACCCATCCATGGTCATGTCGTCGATCATTCGCTGCCGCAAGCGAGTCATGGTAAGCTCGTGCGCTGAGGTCGAGGGGTGGGAAACCACCCTAATGGCGGCTCAGGCAGCGGGCGACGTCGGCCCAATTCAGGAAACCTGATCGAGGATAACTCCCGTGGCCGTACCCGATTTTCAATCCGTGATGTTGCCCTTCCTGGAGACTTTGCAGGATGGCAAGGAACGTACGATGCGGGAACTGACGGAACAATTGGCGCTGGGGTTCAAGCTAACCGAGGAAGAGCGCCAGGAACATTTACCAAGCGGCCCGCAATCGTTGTTCTACAATTGCAGAGCTGATGATCGAGCACAACCTTGGCGTCACCAGGACCAAGACCTACGAACTGAAGGAAGTCTCCAACGACTTTTTTGACGAAAGTGAACTCTGATTTCAAAATGGAAGGCTTATCCAAAGCACGCGACTTCCTTCGACCGCCGGTCAGGATCTGCCACGGCCGAATACCTGGTCATGGGGCGTTTATGAAGAGGACAAAAATGAGCCTGGAAACGAGGTCGACGGACGCGAAGGGCCGTGTCAGCCTGCCCAAAGCGTTCGCCAATGCAACGGTCGTCATCGAGCAGTTGAACGAGAACGAGCTGCGCATTCGCAAAGCATGTGTGATCCCGGTGGACGAAATCCGTTTCTCGGAAGCAGCGCCGATCGTACTGTCGGATCGGGAGCGTGAGCGGTTCTTGCAAGCGCTCGATCATCCGCCCAAGCCGAACGCCGCACTCTCTCGCCTGATAGCAGGGAAGGCCAAGAAACGTGGATGAGTGGCGGATCGAGCAACTCGACCACGGGCATATGCGGCACAGCTACGGCTGCGGCAAGCCCTCGGGCAACTCGGATTCTTGCCTTTGACGGACGACGAGATGCGGCTGTTCCTTCCCATGAGCACCATCCGATCGGCCGCGCAGCCATAGCAAGTAAGGAACGAGGAGATGAAGGCTTCGACGGGCAAAACAATACGACGTTCTGGCCCGGAGAAGGCTGTTGGCCGTTCCCGAAACGAGCCTTCGGCCGGGACGGTCAGGCGTTGATCTCGGTACGAAACGGCGGGTATCTTCCGAGAATACGCTGCGAACTCCGCAGCGGCGCCTCCTTGCCAAGCGGCGCCACAGCGGTGACCGTGCGTCCGGCGTGCGGCACATCGCTCGCGAATTGGCCGATGCCTTGCGCCGGTTCCACGGTCGTTATCGAGCCGTTGAGCGAGGGCAGTCCCATGCGAACCAACACATCCTTCCAGCGGCTTGAGCCGCACTCTTCGCCGATGCTCGCGCTCATTTTCTTTCTGGTCTTCCCTCCGCTCTGTCGTGCTCACGATGGAATTGCCAAACGCGCGGCTCAGCCACAAGCAAAACCCGCGCTGAAGGTCGGGATTCAGGTCGTTCTGAAGACGTCCGACACTCCGCTCGACGACAACGGCAAGGCCATCTCGATCAAGGACAATCTCAGGACCTGGATCGAGAAGATCGATGGCGAGCGGGTCTTGCTGGTTGTAAGCGACGTCATGAAGGCGGGCTGGGTCCGGAGCGAGCAGGTTCTCCCCCGCGACGAGTCCCTCGCTCGGATGCTGGCAACCTGTGTTGACGCGTCGATCCGCGCCGGCAAACGGTCCGTCGCGGAGGCGACCGCAGAACCTCAATCGGCTGGCTCGAGCGCGCCAACGAATAGCCATCCCAATACACTTGGACGCGCGATCGAATTCTGTTGACGATCATCATTTCACTTCCTACCAGGGGTAGAGAAGCAGTGCTCCGTGGGCCTGAGGCCGGTCATTCCCCGACGAATTGCCTCCGAACCTGCTCATGAGTTTGGAACTGACCGGCATCGATTCGACCGCGGATCTCACGACAATGGGCGCGGAACTTGGGACTCCTCTCAACGAGGAAATCGATGAGGTCGTCATCGAGGGGGATCACGGCGTAACGCCCCTGACCCTGGGATTCCACTACGATGCCATCGGTGCCTGCGGCCTTGAGGATCTCGCCGATCGGTGTATTCGGGTCGTCGACAGGCTGTACACTCATGGCGATCCTCCGAGGTAATCAATGGAATCCTGCTTGGTGAGGATCTCGACGATGACGACGGCTTCTTCTTGGATATCGTAGAACACGCAGAATTCGCCGACACGAAGGCGGTACTGGGTTGGCGAGGGCTCACGGAGCCGCTTGATTCGCGACTTGCTTGTCAATGTCGGGTTCACACTCAGTATCTGCTCAATTTGATCGAGGATGGTGCTTCGGTCGAAGCCTTTCAACTTCTTGAGTCGCTCGACAGCCTCATTTGAGTATCGTATCGCGAAGCCCATTCCGCAACTCCCGGCCCACTCTCATTCTAACAGCCTCGTCGAGTCCGACATGCAATTATTTCCGTCCTCGGGCCTGCGCCTTGGTTGGTGCCCGGCGCCATCGCGATACTCCCCATCCGTCACCCGCCGCGCACCCCCGCTACCCGAGTCGGTCTTGAAATGAGGCGTTCACACCGCTTCGGATCTGTAAGATCTCCCCGGGGCTTTCTTCCCGACTCGCTGCCTGCTCGTTGCGTAACAAAAACGCTCGGTCGCGAAGCTCGCCCCAGGATGCCTCGCCCCGGGGCGCCGGGGACCGTGGCAGTCAGAAGTGCGCGGCTTAGCGGGAACCCAGTCGTCGACGAACGGCCGTACGCGGCCACCGGGAGCCAGTCCGCTGGGATGGGTAACAGATGTCCATCACTATGGATGCGACCGGGGCCGTCTTAGCGTCGCCTAACTTTCTTCTGGGAAATGAGGCATCTCCCATGTTGAGAGCCCCTTGCGCCCCTACTGATCGAAACCTACCGTACGGTAGCATGGGGAGTTCCGCGCACCACGTTGCATAATTGAAGTATCAAACAATTCGTGCGACGGCCAGGTCGAGGCCGTCTCTTTCTGTTGCGCACATCCGGTCGGTCCAACCGACCTGTCAATGCACCCCGATCCAGGCGACTGTGTGCTCGTAGGACAGGCTTTCCAGCCTGACGGCCGAGCGTAGGTCAGGCTTTCCAGCCTGACGGCCCAACGCAGGTCAGGCTTTCCAGCCTGACGGCCCAACGTCGGTCAGGCTTTCCAGCCTGACGCACTGCATCCTTTGTCCCCCGCTCCCGCTCGGGATCAACTCATGTACGACTCCACTGCATGAACACGGAAACTTAACAACGAGGAACATCCGGCAATGGCGACATCGCAACGCCGCTTAGATGCGAATCGACGCAACTGCCTCAAGTCGACCGGGGCCAGGACAGTGAACGGCCGTTCCGTATCACGTCTCAACGGCCTGAAACATGGCCTGACGGCCAAGACCGTGGTGATTCCCAGCGAGGATCCCGCGGAGTATCACCAGCTCCTGGCGGACGTTTCCGGTACGCTTGTGCCGAGAAACCGGATTGAAACGATTTTGACGGCTCAAATCGCGCACGCATCGTGGATGCACGACCGCGTCGTGCGTGCCCAAACCGCGCGGCTCACGTCGGCGATCGAAGGGGCCGCTGATGTTGCACTCGAGGAGGTCTACAACCTGGGCGCCCGGCTGTTCCACGATCGAAGAGTTCCCACCGCGATCTCGGGCGCGATCCCCTGGAATCATGTCGGGCCGCGGACCTCCCACTCGGGAGCCGCGATTGACCCGGACGATCCCGCGCGGATCGTGCGGAAGCTCTCCACCACCGTTCACGGCTGCGATTGGATGCTGAAAGAGTGGTCGGCTCTGAGGGCGCTCCTTGAGCAAGGAGGGGCCTGGCAGGGCAACCATAAATTCATGGCAGTGAGACTACTGGGTCACCAGCCCATCGACTGTTGGAAATCCAGGGAGATTTCGACCCTCTACGTCGCGGCCTGGTCGCTCAATTCCTTGCGCGGCAACGCGTACTCCGAGATCCGTAGCGACCTGGGGGCGACCGAGTACAAGCACTACACGCGGCGGGTGCGGGGCACATGGACAGATATGATCAATGCGATGGACCACGAGAACGCGCGGCGAGTGCTCATCGGGATCGTCGATCGGGCGATCGAACGAGTGCAGGCGCACCGCGCTTTAGCCCAGGAGCGGGCCGCGCGCGACGAGGCACGCCGGGCCGACTGTCTGTCGTTCGACGACAGCCACGAGGGAGAGCTCCAGAGGCGGTACGAAACGAGCAATCATCGTAAGTTCACCCGGTCCATCAATGAATTCTTTAAGTTTCGCCGCGCCGCCGAGGAAAATGGGTGCGAGGAGTTCCTGGAAGCCGGCGAGATTGGCGATCAAGGCGACACGTCAGCCGCTCCAGAGGTCTGCGATCCGGAGCCTGACAATTGCCACAATCCCACCCTACCGCAAACTGCGGATTTACAACCCACGGCGGACGACTCGAACAATCCGCAAACGGATGACGATCGACCGGCAACGGACAACCCCTCCAGTTCCATCGATCCGCAAAGTGAGAACCGAGAATCGGCGACGGACAACATCTCAATCGCTCCTCGATTTTTGCGAACCGAAGCCAATGAGCCTCACCAAGCCGCACCAGACACCCCCGACCAATGCGCAGTCGATATCAAACCACACGATCGCGGCGCGGTCGATTGCGAAATCGAACGGAATGACACGAACACGGCTGGAACTGAAAAGGACCCGCGCCGACGGGTTTCATCCGCCACAAAGCTACTCGTCTCCCTGATCTTGGTGTTCGCCGCGGCTCTCTGGGCGGCCGTCGCTGGCCGCGCGGCTGCCAGCCATGAACGCGTTGCTCTCGAGTCACGCGATGGCCCGGCCATCCCACGCCGGGCGAAGCCCGCGCGCGTCGCTGCCGATGAGCCACAACACCCAGCCGCAGCTCAGGTTCAGGAGCATGAAGCAAAAAGGAACAGCACACCCGGAACGGCGGAATCCAGAAAATTCTCATGCGGGTTAGAGGCAGACCGTGCAGTAGTGATAATGAGGGGCACGGTTGTGGCCGGCGGTCTTTGGGGGCTTGATTCATGGCGAGCGGACAGCAAGGGGCATTTCTCCGAGAAATCCACCAGTTGTTCGGCGCGGGCACCGTCGTCGGGCTTGGCGACGAGGACCTGGTCGGCCAATTCGCCGCGCGGCGGGACGAGGCTGCATTCGCGGCACTGGTCACGCGTCACGGGCCGATGGTGTTGAGCGTCTGTCGCCGGCGGCTGCGCGACCCGCGCGATGCGGAGGATGCCTTCCAGGCGACCTTCCTGGTCTTGATCCGCAAAGCCGGCTCGATCCAGAAGCCGCATCTGCTGGGGCCCTGGCTGTATGGAGTCGCCGATCGGGTGGCGCGGCGAGCGCAGAAAATCGCTGCCCGCAGAGTCGAGCGCGACCGGATCGCGGTCAATACGGAGCCAGCCGACGTGGAAGATACTGGGCGGGCCGGTCGATCCGCCGAGCAGAATGAGTTGCGAGCCGTCCTCGATCAGGAGATCAATCGACTGCCGGAAACGTTGCGGCTACCGGTCGTGCTTTGCCACGTCGAGGGTCTGAGCCAGCCGGAAGCGGCTGTACGGCTCCGGACAACGCCAGACGGTGTCCGCGGCCGGTTGGCTCGGCGCGCGAAACGCTTCGATCGAGGCTGACCCGACGCGGATTCGCCCTGACCGGCGGAGTCTTGACCCTCGACCTCGCGGCCGATACTGCCTGGTCGGCACCGTCGGCTCGCTTGACCGAGGCGACTCTGGGGATGGGACGCGCCGGAGCCGCGCCGCCCTATGCGGTGGCATCCCTTGCGGCAGGAGTCGTTCGAGCCATGTCTTTCTTCAGTTTGAAGGTGATCGCCGGGGTCGGCGCCGCGCTGGCGGTGGCCATCGCTGCCGCGATCGCGACCGGGATCGGCACAGTGAGAACCAGCGACGGGGCCACGGCCGTGGTGAACCGGTCCGATCAGCCCACAGTTAAACCGCAAGACACCTCCCAGCCTGGAAAAGCCGAGCGACCTCCGGCAGTTGCCGCGCTCCCCGGAAACCAGCCGCTCGAGATCACGATCGAAGCGCGCGACCTCTTTACCGACAAGCCCATCCCGGACGTGCAGCTTATGCTCAACGTGCCGTCAACCACGCTCTCGAACCCGAAAGCGACCACCGACAAGTCGGGCACCGCCCGTTTCTCTCTTGCCGGCGCGGCGGGTATCAAGTGGATGAAAGCTTTTGCCACCCGCGAGGGTTTCGTTCCTCTTGGCATCATGTGGTCTTACAACGACCCGGGCTCGGTCGCGCCGCCCGGCCACTGGCTCTTTCAGATGGAAAAAGCAACGACCATCACCGGCCGCGTCCTCGATCAGGACAACAATCCGCTGGCGGGCGCCACCGTCTTCATCAGTGCGAGCAAGCGCTATCCCAGGTCTGAACAATGGGTTGCCGTCGGGTATGAGCAGGCTTCGACGGACGCGCGGGGCCGCTGGTCTTACTCGGGCGTACCCGAGCGGCCGGATGCCGTCAGTCTGGCGGCTCATCACCCGCTTTGCCTGTCCGAACTTGCGTCGTTCCAGGAGAAGGAATTCACGCCTCTTGCCGCACTTCGAGATGGCTCTGCGGTTCTCCGCCTCGAGCGCGGCACGCGCATCGAGGGGACAGTCGTCGGGCCCGATCATCGGCCGGTGCCCAACGCCGAAATCTTCTACGGAGAAGGGCGGAGGTTCGGCAACTCCGTACCCTCCATGAAAGCCGACGCTCGCGGCCGGTTCACGGTCGGGATCAAGCCCGGCACGGTGACGAGCCTCACGGCTCAATGTGCCGGATTTGGTCCAGCGGGTCAGGCCATCCGGGTCGGCACGGAAACCCAACAGCTCACTCTCACGCTTCACCCAGCCCAGAAGATCGGTGGTCGGGTCGTCGATCGCGCCGGCAAGCCGGTCGCCAAAGCAAGCCTCACCGTGGGATGGTCGCCGGTCAGGCGCGAGACCTCGGGGCGAGGGTCCGAAGCAATCTCGCGCGAGTTGACGACCGACGCGGACGGCCGATTCGCGTGGAACGACGCGCCCGGCGATGGGGTTCACGCGGAAGTTTATGCCGCTGGCTACTTGGGGCGGGCCGTACGGTTGTCGATCGGGCTCCAGAACGAAATCGTCCTGACAGCCGCAACCAAGATCAAAGGCACCGTATTCGACAAAGAGACCGGCCAGATCGTCCCGCTGTTCACGCTCACGTACAGCGCCGTCTGGAATCCCGGCGAGGGCCTGATCTCGCAGCGGATCTCGGGGATGGACCGGGATGCCCGGAAAGCGCCGGGATCATTCGAGTATACCTTTGACCGCGCGGCGGAACAGCTCGTCGTGCGCGTCGAGAGCGACAATCATCTGCCGGCGGAATCGGAGCCGTTTGTGCCCGATGGCTCGACGCGCGAGCTCACATTCCGCCTGACCAGGGCTCGTCCGGTCGCCGGCAGGATCATCAATGCGGAGGAAACTCCCGCGCGTGACGTGATCGTTTACCTGGTTCCCGCCGGAGAGCAGCTTAATATCGAGAATGGCGACGTTCGTGAGTCGTACCGGCGGGGTTCGATCCAGGGAAAAACCGCGGTGGATGGCGGCTTTTCGCTTCCCCCCCAGCGCAACGACTACCAGCTCGTGGCCTTGAGCGACGCCGGCATTGTCACGGCTCGTCGTCGCGATCTCCATGGCAATGACTCTCTCCAGCTCCGGCCATGGGCGCGCGTGGCCGGCAGTGTGAAGATCGATGGCAAGCCGGCCGCCGGCGTCTGGCTGTCCGATAGCCCCGAGGACCTGGAACCGTGGGTCGAGGGCGCGCCCCGCGTAAATCACCGGCTCTACCAGGAGACGGACTCAGCCGGACGATTCGAGTTCACCCGGGTCATGCCTGGGCGCCACTCGCTGGGCCACTCCGTGCCGAACGGGGCTCCCAATCGTCGGTGGTTCATCAGGATGGCCACATTCGACGCCGAGAGCGGCCAGACGATCAACCTGAATATCGGCAGCGGCGGGCGCTCCGTGACCGGACGGCTCGTGCTGCCGACATCGACCGGGTGGATGGTCAGGCGAGCCTCGATCGAGCCGAGCGGCGCGGGGGACCCGTTAAGAGTGCGCGGTGTGCAGGTGTTCGAAGACGGCCGTTTCCGCGCTGAGGATCTGGAGCCTGGCGAATACAGGCTATTGATCAAGATCCACGAGCCGCCGCCGGCAGACGAATGTGGCTGGGGCCGGCTGATCGCTGGGTTTTCCCACATGTTCAAGGTCCCTGGCGTCGTGAAGGGAGGTCTCTTCGACCTTGGCAGCCTGGAACCGGTCGAGATCGGAGGCCAGCCCTTGAAGATCGGCGACGACGCCCCGTCTTTCACGGTGAAAACACTGGACGGCAGGGACCTCAGTCTGGCCGAGCTCAAGGGTAAGCTGGTCCTGCTCGACTTCTGGGCGACCTGGTGCGCCCCTGCGTCGCCGAGCTGTCAAACCTCAAGGCCGTCCACGAGGCGCTGGGCACGACCCCCCAGTTCGTGATGGTTGCCTTGAGCGTCGATGAGAAGCCGGACGACGTTCGAAGGTTCGTGAAGGCCGAGAAGCTCGCGTGGCTGCAAGGCTATCTCGGCCCGGACTCGCCCGTGGCGGCCGCTTACGGCGCCACCGCCATCCCGGCGACCTTCTTGATCGGTCCCGACGGTCGCGTCCTCGCCCGTGATCTCAAGGGTGAACAGACGCGAAGGGCGATCGAGAAGGCACTCGGGCCGTTGAAACCGTCCCCTGCCGGCTCGCCGCGGAAATGATCCAGGCTCCGGCAATCTGGACATGTTCGTCTGAACACATCGCATTCGGCTGAACGGGTGATCTCCGCTCTTGCGGAATGGCGATGCACCGACTATATTGGTTAATTCGGCCGGGGCCGTGACGATATTGTTTTCGGGATCATGCTGACTTTTCGGCTGTTAAATTGGAGCCGAGAGCCGAGCGAAGTGATTGAATCATCATGAAAGTGCGATCGAGCGTGAAGCGGATTTGCGAGAACTGCAAGATTGTGCGCCGCCAGGGAAAGGTGTATGTGATCTGCACCAATCCGCGTCACAAGCAACGGCAGGGATAGATAAAAAAGGCCGATGCCGGTCCATCGTGCCCGGTCAAGCTCGATCGGTTGAGAAGAAAACCCTCGGAGACAGGACGGATGCCGCGCATTCTCGGTGTCGATATTCCTAACGATAAGCACACGCTGATCTCGCTCCAGTACATCTACGGCGTCGGCGCGCATCTGGCGGGCGAGCTGTGCCAGCGCACGGGGATCGACCCGAACCGGCGCGCGGGACCTGTCGGATGACGACCTGGCCAAGCTGGCCTCGCTGTTGGACAACGAATACACGGTCGAGGGCCAGCTTCGCCGCCAGGTGCAACAGAGCATCGCCCGGCTGCGCGACATCGGCTGTTACCGTGGCCTGCGGCACCGCAAGGGGCTGCCGGTTCGCGGCCAGCGCACGCGCACCAACGCCCGGACTCGGAAGGGACCGCGGAAGACGGTCGCCGGCAAGAAGGGCGTCAAGGAGCTGCGGTAAGAAAATCGATTGATTCAGAAGACCAGGAGACGCGCAACCGTGGCGAAGGCCAAGAAGCGGAAGACACGACGCAACGTCAGCCGGGCGGTCGTGCACATCAAGGCGACGTTCAACAACACGACGGTCACGATCACCGACCCCAACGGAGACGCGCTCTGCTGGGCCTCGTCCGGCACCGTCGGGTTCAAGGGAAGCCGCAAGAGCACGCCGTTCGCCGCCCAGCGCGCCGCCGAGACGTGTGCGGCCACGGCCACAAAGTACGGCGTCAAGGAGGTCGAAGTCAAAGTCAAGGGCCCCGGGTCGGGCCGGGAAAGCGCCATCACAGCCATCCAGGCCTCGGGCCTGTTGATCAAAGCCATCGAAGACGTCACGCCGTTGCCTCACAACGGCTGCCGCCCTCCCAAGAAGCGCCGGGTCTAGCGTGACACGACTAGCTCAGGCTCGAGTCGTGATCGGTCGCCGGCTAGCGGGCGAGCGGCACGTCCGCCTGCCTCAGAGAATCCAAGAGCGGCCTTGGCCGGGCAAGACGCACCCGGCCAGGCTAAGGCTTGAGACGAATCGACGCGAACAGTGCCATTGAATGGAAAAAAAGCCAGGGAGCCCCACCCCAAGGGGGAGCGGTTCCCTGAGGGCGACCACGAACGACAACTTTTTTCACGACTCTAATTTCGACCGAGGGGCCGTTATTCCGCCATGGGACGTCATACTGGACCGGTTTGTCGACTTTGCCGCCGCGAAGGGGCCAAGCTTTTCCTGAAGGGAACGCGGTGCGACACGCCCAAGTGCGCCATTGACCATCGCGACGGCATGCCCGGCATGCATCAATTCCGCCGCGGCAAGCCCAGTGAATACGCGATCCGGCTGCGCGAGAAACAAAAAGTGAAGCGGTACTACGGAGTTTATCGAGCGCCAGTTCCGCAAGTACTACGAAGAGGCCACTCGCCGGCCGGGCAACACGGGCGATGCCCTGATGTCGCTTCTGGAGCGGCGGCTCGACAATGTGGTCACCCGGCTCGGGTTCGCTTCGAGTCGCCCCCAGGCCCGGCAGATGATCACCCACGGGCATATCACGGTCAACGGGCGGAAGCTCGATATCCCCAGCTACCTGGTCCGCCCGGGCGACCAGATCCAGATCAAGAACCGCGAACATTCGCGCAAGATGGCCACCGAAAACCTGGCCACCGGCATCAGCCCTCCGGTTCCGGAGTGGCTGGACCGCATGAGTACCGACCCGCCGGAGGGGCGCGTCAGCCGGTTGCCGTCGGCGCAGGACGTCGGCCTGCCCGTGACACCCCAGTTGATCATCGAGTTGTTGAGCCGCTGACAAGCCCACGGTCAATTGCTTTCTGGGATGGGGAGACGATCACAATGCGAATCCGTTGGCGTGGCCTTGAACTACCCAGCCGGGTCATTTGCAACCGCGAAACCCTGACCGACACCTTCGGCGAGTTCCACGTCGAGCCATTCGAACGCGGCTTTGGCCATACCGTCGGCAACAGCCTGCGGCGAATTCTGCTGTCGAGCCTCGAGGGCAGCGCGATCACCAAGATCAAGATCCTGGGGGTCCAGCACGAGTTCTCGTCGATTCCCGGCATGGTCGACGACATCACCGACCTGGTGCTGAACGTCAAGCTGCTGGTGGTCAAGAACCACTCCGAGAGCTCGCGCACGATCCGGATCGACCGCGACCGCCGAGGCGTCGTCACCGCCGCCGACATCCTGCACGACGAGTCCGTCGAGATCATCAATCCCGATCACATCCTCTGCACCCTGACCGACGATGTGGCGTTCCACCTGGAAATGACTGTTGAAAACGGCCGCGCCTACCGCACGGCGGCCGAAGGGCACACCGACGACCTGGAAATCGGCGTGATCCCGGTCGATGCCAGCTTCAGCCCGGTCCATCGGGTCGAATACCACGTCGAGAACACCCGCGTCGGCCAGCGCACCAACTACGACAAGCTGATCCTGCGGATCTGGACCACCGGCGTTCTCGGCCCCGAGATGGCCTTGGTCGAAGCGGCCAAGATTCTACGCAAGCACCTCAATCCTTTCGTCCAGTACAACGAGCCCGGCCCGGGCCTGCCGTCGGAAGCGCTCGGGGGCGACGGCTCTCAACATATGCCGATCGACGCCGAGCTGGAACGCAAGCTCGACATGAGCCTGGCCGAGCTCGAGCTGTCCGTCCGCGCCACCAACTGCCTCGAGAGCGAAGGGATCACGACGGTCCGCCACCTGGTCACCCGCAACGAAGACCAGCTCTTGAACGTCCGCAACTTCGGTGAGACCACACTCAAGGAAGTCCGGGCCAAGCTGCACGAGATCGGGCTGGATCTCGGCATGAACGTTCCGATGAAGGCCGGCGGGTGACTCAAGCACGGGCTGCACGCCCCAGCCCGGAGCACCCGAGAAGGTCGCTCCGGCGCGGCCCTCCGATTCCACCACCAACTTCCACTAACCAGACCGCCCTGAACCATGCGACACCAAAAAGCCGGCCGGAAATTCAAGCGGTCGCCCTCGCATCGCCGGATGCTCCTGCGCAACCTGGCTACCGCACTGCTGGAGCACGGCAGGATCCAGACAACCCTGGCCAAGGCCAAGGAAGTCCAGCCATTCACCGAGAAGCTGATCACCCTCGCCAAGGATGGTTGGAATCTCGATCACTTCCGGCGCTGCCTGGCGGTCTTGACCAGCAAGAAGGTTGCTTACCAGCTCTTCCACGAGATCGGTCCGCGCTACAAGGATCGCTCCGGCGGTTACACGCGGATCTTCAAGCTGGCGAAGGTCCGGCAGGGAGACGCCGCCCCCATGGCCGTGATCGCGCTATTGGGTGCAAACGAAACCATCAAGGCCCCGGCCAAGCCGGCGGTCGTCGGCTCGACACGCGGCACGTGACGGCAATCCACCGGCCGATAGCCGGAGGCAAATCGGCCTGACGCAGTATTCACAAGCAGGAGGCTTCCGGCCGGCTCGGAGCGGAATTCGGATCCGCGCAAAGCTGGAGAAGCTCGTGATGTCCCAACAAAAACGCGCTCCGGATTGCGTCTTCTGCAAGATCGTCGGCGGCGAGATCCCCTCGGCCCGCGTCCTGGATACCGATCAGGCCGTCGCCTTTCTCGACATCAACCCGGTCAATCAGGGGCACACGCTCTTGGTCCCGAAGGCGCACCACGCCCAACTGAGCGAGCTGCCCGAACCGATCGCTGCCGCAATCGGGGCGCTGTTACCCCGACTCTCTCGAGCGGTCGCTGCCGCCACCGGGGCTGACGGGCTCAACGTGATCGTCAACAACGGCGCCGCCGCCGGCCAGACGATCGATCATGCTCACTGGCACTTGATTCCCCGCTTCCATGACGATCCGGTCAACTGGCCCTGGCCCCATCAGTCCTATTCCGGCGACGAGCTCAACCAGATGCAATTCCGCATCGAGCGCGAGCTCGACCTCCAGGGCCGGACCGAGAGTTGATGTCGCGCGCGGGGAGGATCGAACAGCTTGGTCAGCCCTTTGAGAGCACGGATCATCACTTGTTCAATTTTCGGATTTGAGATTTAGGATTTCGTGCTTGGGTGCGGCTTGGACGTGTTGGGATTCGCTTTCATGGCTTGTCCTTGGGCCGCGTATAGGCCAAAGCTAAGAGGGCATACGCGGTCACCAGGTTGGGGTCGCCCTCCATGAATCGATCGGCCGGGTTGACCCAGCCTCCCTCGGGCTGCTGACGTTTGGCCAGAGCGAGGGTGAGGTCCGCCCTCCAGTCGTGGGAGACGCCCTTGGCGTCGATCAGGACCGGCTGGCCCAGGACACCCATGGTCTTGGCGAAGGTATGATAATAATAGTACAGCCCTTGCTGCCCCAGGCCCGGGTTTTCGTCGAGTGTGTAATGCTGGCTGATATAGGTCAATGCGGCCTTGACGCGAGGGTCCTCGCGGTCCAGTCCCGCGTAGATCATGCTCTTGAGACCGGCGTAAGTCATGCTTGCATACGAGCGCAGGCCGCCGTCGGCCAGCTTGGGCGCCATGCTCTGCCCGCCGTTCGCAGCCGTATAAATAAATCCGCCGTCGTTTACCTTGCTCGCCCAGGCCTGGTCGTTGAATTCGCTCTTCAGATTCTGGCACCGCGAAACGAAGATGAGAGCCTTCTTCAAATCAGGATCATCGGCTGGCAGGCCCGTCTCGCGCAACGCTTCCATGAAGAAGGCCGTGTTCGACAGGTCGGGCCGGCTGTTGCTGCCGCCATAGCCTGCGCCGCCGTAGAAAGCGTCGTCGCGCGTCTTGCCTTCGCCTTCGTCCCACTGCATCGTCTTCAAGAAAGTCTGGCCCGCCTTGATTGTCCGGTCGTACCGGCCGTTCTTGTTGGCTTGCTGGAAAGCGAGGATCGCGATCGAAGTCGAGTAGTTCGCGTGCGGCGCCTCGGACAAACCTCCCTTGGGTCCGATAAAGCCTTCGAGATAGGCGAGGGCCTTTGTAACGGCAGGATCAGCGGGAGCAACATGGCCGGACCGCAAGAGAGCCGTCACGACCAGGGCCGTGACCCCCGGCTCGCGCGCTGTCGACCATCCTCCCTTGGCATCCTGGCGCGGCCGCAGGAATGCAACCCCGCGCTCCGTCAACGTGCTGGCCGAGACGGCGCTCGGCGGCCCGCCCTTGGGTTTGTCACTCGGCTCTTGTGCGTGCACCGGCCCGTAACCCGCCCAGCCCAGCAAACCGAGGGTCTTTGCACTTTGCCCGAGGAACCGGCGGCGAGAGGAATCTGCGGCCATCGTTCTTGGTCCTTTCTGCGTGGACGGAATCACCGTTGGAAAAGGCCGCCCGGCGAGTTCCCAGCCCTGTTGACACCGATTCGAACAGCCGAGTCCCTGGGATTCATTCTACACTATAACAGCCCGCCCCGGCTGCTTCATCGCGGTCGCCTATTCTCTTGCTCTTATTCATCCTTCATCCTTTCAGGTCGATCTCTTGCTTCAGACCCGGCTCCCGGCGACACTGAATTCCGAGTAAGATGCCCGATCTCTTCGCGGCTTGCTTTCGATCAAGGATGCTGTCAATCGTGGAATCTCCATTCTTCACACGCGCGGCTGTTTTCAGCATCGCTTGTGCACTCGCGCCGGCCTTCGGCCGAGCGGACGATGAGCCGGTCAAGCTGGCCGCGATGGCCCGGTTTGACATCTCGGCAGACGCAGACACGGGCGTACTCAACGACGGACAGGTGGTCGCCGGAAATGGGACCATCGCTCGGATGACTTGGGTGCCCGAAGCCGAGCAGGCGCGGATACACGGTTTCCTTCCCGGTCACGCTCATTGGCTGGCGTTCGATCGCGGTCCGGTTCACTCCGACCCGGAGCGGCGCCGTGACGGTGACGCTCATGGGTCCGTATGACGAAGCGTCCAAGGGAGTGATCTACCGGCAGGAGATCCTCTGGGATGACCCGCGAGCCGAGGGTGCGCGGCTGAACGTCGGCGGACTCGAGTCACCGTCCGGTGAGCTCGGCCGCGGCTGGCAAAGCAGCGGCGGCCGGGTCGTGCGGCAAGCTGCCGGCGTCCCGGTCGTCGAAGGGGCGCGGTATGCTCGAACCTGGCACAACGGCAAGCTGTTTACGGCGATCGAGGTCACGGCGGGCAGGCCCGTGACAATTCGCGTGAATGCTCGGCCGGTGCGTCCCGACAACCTCCGCGAGATGAAGCGAATCGCGGGCCGAGTTACCCCCGCTCACATCGCGGCCCGCCGGTTTCTCCGCGGGGTCAACCTGGCTAATGACCTGGAAGCGCCTCCCGGGCAGAACTGGGGCGCCCGCCATACGCCCAAGGACCTTCACCTGATTCGCACCCAGGGCTTTGACCACGTTCGAATCCCGGTTGGCTGGCATCATTACACCGGACCGGGTCCGGAATACCGCATCAAGCCAGAGATCTTCGCGCGCGTCGACGCTCTGGTGCACGCGGGATTGAACGAGGGGCTTGGGGTCATCATCAACATTCAACATTTCGAAGATTTCACGTCGCACCCCAAGCAACAGACAGCTCGGTTTAATGCGATCTGGAGCCAGGTTGCCGCCCACTACGCGCAATCGTCCGAGGAGCTTGCCTTCGAACTACTGAACGAGCCGAAGGACGCGGCCAAGACTGGCGTGATCAGCCCCATCTTCGCCGGGACGATCAAGGAAATTCGCCGGACCAACCCCGCACGGACGATCTTTGTCGGGCCGGGGATGTGGAACAGCGTTGCCGAGCTTCCCTTGCTGTGGCTTCCCGACGATGACGACAACCTGATCGTGACCGTGCACAACTATGAACCGTATTACTTCACACACCAGGGGGCGCCGTGGTCCGGCCCCGACACAAAAGTGACCGGTATCCAGTTCCCCGGTCCTCCGGCAGAACCACTGGTTCCCAAACCAGCCTCGAACCTGAATTTCTGGGTCCTGAACTGGATCAAGTCGTACAACACCCTGCCAACCGCGAGCAATCCGAGCAGCCCGATCGCATTTGGCGCGGCGCTCGAACAGGCCCGCGAGTGGTCAGAACATTACGGCCGGCCGGTTCACCTGGGAGAATTCGGCTGTTACATGACGGCTGACACCGAGTCGCGAGCTCACTACTACCGGGCCGTCCGGGAAACCGCCGAGCGAGTCGGCATGGGCTGGGCCGCCTGGGACTGGAAGGCTGGCTTTCGTTACTGGAATGAACGGGCGGGTCGTCCCGAGCCCGGAATGCATGAGGCGCTGTTCGGGAAGTCGCTCTCGCGTGAGAACAAGAGTTCAGTTTCACTGCCCGAGCAACCGTCGCGATGACCGGGAGAATTTCGCCGATGACTGCTAACTCGTCCGAATCCGCGTCCGCTCGGGGCAAGAACACCAATCGCCTGGCCGGCGAGACCAGCCCGTACTTGCTCCAGCACGCGACCAACCCGGTTGATTGGTATCCCTGGGGACCGGAGGCGCTAGGTCGGGCGAAGTCCGAGAGCAAGCCGATCTTCCTGTCGATCGGTTACTCGGCCTGCCACTGGTGCCACGTGATGGAGCACGAGAGCTTCGAGAAACCCGAGATCGCCGCCATGATGAACGAGCATTTCGTGAACATCAAGGTCGACCGCGAAGAGCGTCCCGACCTCGACCAGATCTACATGTCGGCCGTGATGGCGATGACCGGGCACGGGGGCTGGCCGATGTCGGTGTTCCTGACGCCCGAGTGCGAGCCGTTCTTCGGTGGCACGTACTTTCCACCCGTCGACTCCCGTGGCATGGCCGGCTTCCCTCGCGTCCTTCTCGGGGTACACCGTGCCTGGGAGGAGCGACGGGACGAGATCAATCAATCGGCGGCCGGGATGGCCGAGCAGCTCCGCGCGTTCGGCGCCATTTCCCAGGGCTCTCAATCGCTGGAACTCAAGCTCCTCGACCAGGCAGCGCGTACGATCATGCGGAACTATGATTCGGTCCACGGGGGCTTTGGCCGTGCGCCCAAGTTTCCCCACCCGATGGACCTCAAAGTGCTTCTGCGTCACCACGCTCGGACCGGCGAGCCCCAGGCGCTTGAGGCTGTCCTCCACACTCTCGGCAAGATGGCCAGAGGCGGCATCTACGACCACCTGGGCGGTGGATTCGCTCGCTACTCGACCGACGACCGCTGGCTGGTTCCTCACTTCGAGAAGATGCTATACGACAACGCGCTACTCGCGTCGGCTTACCTCGAGGCCTACCAGTTAACGCGCGACGCCGAGCTCGCGCGCGTCGCCCGGGAAACGATTGATTATGTCCTGGGCCGAATGACCGGGCCCGAAGGAGGGTTCTATTCGACCGAGGACGCCGACAGCGAGGGAGTGGAGGGCAAGTACTACGTCTGGTCGCCGGGTGAGATCACCGGACTGCTCGGGCCTGAGCGAGCCAAAACATTTTGCTACGTTTATGACGTTACGGATCAAGGCAACTGGGAGGACCACAACATCCTTAATTTGCCGCGGACGATTGGCCAGGCGTCCCAACTGCTGGGCCGCGATCCGGACGAGCTTCGCGCCGAGCTGGCTGCCGACCGTGCGGTGCTCCTTGTTGCCAGAGCCAAGCGGGTCCCGCCGGGCAAGGATACCAAGGTCCTGGTTTCGTGGAACGGCCTGATGATCGCCTCCCTGGCCGAGGGTGGGCGCATTCTCGGTGACCAGCGCTACATCGAGGCAGCCCGCCGGTCGGCAGGCTTCATTCTTGATCGGATGCGCCGCGACGACGGGCGCTTGCTCCATACCTACAAGGATGGCCAGGCCAAGCTCGACGCTTATCTTGACGATTATGCCAGCTTCATCGATGGCCTGACGCGATTGTACGAGGCATGCGGCGAGCCTCGCTGGATCGAGGCGGCCCTGGACCTGGCCGGGATCTTGATCGCCGAGTTCGCCGACACCGAGCGCGGGGGCTTTTACTTCACGGGCCGGCACCACGAGGCCCTGATCGCGCGGCAGAAGGACGTTCACGACAACGCGACGCCTTCGGGAAGCGGCATGGCCGCCACGGCCTTGGTCCGGCTGGGCGCTTTGACCGGCCGCGACGACCTGACCGCGAGCGGACGGTCTGCATTGGAGTCCATCGGGCAGGTGCTTGAACGCGAAGCCGCTGCCGCAGGCCAGAGCCTGATCGCGCTCGACTTCCTCCTGGCGCCAATCCAGGAATTTGCCGTCATCGCCGGCCCCGATCGTGCCGAGTATCGCGCCGTCCTGGAAGTCATCGCTCAACGATTCGCACCGCACAAGGTGGTTGCCCCGGCCACGCACGCGGATGCGACTGCGCTCTCGCCAAAGATGCCGCTCTTGGCCGATCGCCCGCTCAAGGACGGGCGAACGACCATCTATATCTGCGAGAACTTCCGATGCCGCGAGCCCGTCGTCGGACTGGAGGGTATCGAGAAGGCGCTCACCGAGCGCACGTCGTGATCACCGCTTCGTCCGCGGCCGAGATGCGAACCGGTCGAACACGGAGGGCGCGGTAGTCTCATAGACCTTGCTACTGTATCTGTGCACTAAACGACCATCGTCCCCAAAGTAGACGGCGACAAGCCCCGTTCTGGTGACCCATACCGCTTGACGACCACTCGTGGACGTTTCGCGCGGGAAGAAATTAATCGCTGAAGCAACCAACACGCCTCGACGAACGTTCGCCGGTTTGTCCTCCTTCGCAAACCACTCGATGGCCGGTGCCGCAGGTGCGATCTCGGCCGAAACCGGTGGGCCACTCGCGCGGGGAGCCCAGACGATCGCTGCGTACCTGAGATCGTTTCGCGGCGGTCCGAAGAGCGTCTCTTCGACTTCCGCTTGCGTCATGCCCGCTCTGAGCCGCTCGAAGTCCTCGTGCGTAACGCCCGGCCTGGACCTCGACGCCCGCAAGGCAAATATCGTCGCCGTGACGGCGAGGGTCGCAAAGGCCGCCACAACCAAGGATCTCTTGCGTGTCATATTAGTGCAACACTTTATAAAGTGCCCGATGTGAGCAGGTTTCGGTCGTCCATGTGGTGTCCCCGAATTCTATTCGGCGAGCGCCTCGAAACATTGGGTGGCTTGCCAAACAATTTGAGCGGAGGCACTGCGTTCGGGAAATCGGCCGCGGCTACTGCATATCCAGCGGTGCCGGCACCGCCCTTGGGAAGGCTCTTGTCATTGGCAACAGCCATCGACGTGCGGCTAAGAGACGCCGTCTAACAATACGCCGCAGCCTGGATTGCGTAGAGCTCGGCGTACTGACCACCCTTGGCGACAAGCTCTTCGTGGGAACCAACCTCGACGACGCGCGAGCCGTCGAGCACGACGATCAGATCGGCCATCCGTACAGTGCTGAAGCGATGCGACACCAGGATCGTGATCCGGCCGTCGATTCGGTCGGGTGCGCCGTTCGACTTGCCGTCCCGTGCGGCCGCCGCAAAGCGCTCGAAAAGCGCGTGCTCGGTCTCGGCGTCGAGCGCCGCGGTTGGCTCATCCAGCACCAAAACCAGGGGATGATCCCGCATGAACCCGCGTGCCAAAGCGAGCTTCTGCCATTGTCCGAAACTGACCTCCACGCCATCGGGCCAGGTCGGGCCGAGCTGGGTCTCCAGTCCCGCCGCCAGACGGGCAACGACGTCGCTCGCGCCCGCGCGGTCGACGGCCGCAACGACGGCGGGCTCGTCGTCGAGACGAGGAACATCCCCAAGGCCCACGGTCTGGCGCGCCCGCAGCTCGAACCGGAAAAAATCCTGAAACGCGCCGGCGAGCCGCAACCGCCAGAGATCAGCGCGCATCCGCGCCAGGTCCAATCCGTCCACGAGGATGCGCCCGCTCGTCGGCAGGTAGAGCCGGCACAAGAGCTTCACGAGCGTGGTCTTGCCAGCACCGTTTTCGCCCACAATGGCCACCACGGAGCCGGGCCGGAGGTCCAGGCAAACATCATCGAGCACGCCGCGCTCGGTGCCCGGATAGGTGAAGGACACGTGCTCGAAGCGAATTCCGCCCGTCAGTCGCTCGGGCACCGGCGCATCGGCGTGCTCAACCAAAGCGGCTGCGTAGTCCTCGAGCCACGCCATTCGCCTCGAGCCGTCGAGCCAGATCCCGCGCAGGAATCCGATCTCTCCCACCGTGGCACCGATATACGCCGACAACCGCGAGCCGGCCGCCAGCACCAGCAGCACTTTGCCCGCGGTTGCATGGAGCACAACCGAGACGAACGCTACGGCTGCGATGAATCCGGCGCCAAAAAACGCCCACGCCAGCGCATGCCACACGGCACTCTCCCACCGAGACCTGGCAACCAGCGCGTACCAGCGAGCCCACGCGGCGCGGCGCTCGCTGACCAGGCGTTCGCCGATCCCGGTCACGCGCACCTCTTTACCGGGCGGGGCCGTGGTGGCCGTCACGAAGAGGTGGCGCGCCAGCCGATAGTCCGGTACGGCACGTTCCTGGGCGGCGCGCTCCACGCCCGGCCGCCACGCGGCAGTAAGGACGGTCGGCAGCGCAAACACCGCGAGCAAGGCGAGCGCGGGGTGGATCGATACCAGAAGCGCCACGGTCACGCCCAGTCGCAGGATCCATCCGCACGTGGAGAACAGCGACATGTACATGTGGTCGAGCACAAACACCTGGTCGCGGAGCATCGCGAGCCGGTTCACGTACTCAGGCCGCTCATGATGCTCGATGGTGGCCACCGACGCCTGCAATCTCGCCACGTGCGATTCGAGCGCGACGGTCACTCGTTCACGAAACCGCCGTTGGGTCCGATCGCTGACCACGCGGAGGAACCACGTTGCCGTGGCTGAGAGCCCAAGGCCCACGGCCGCGGCCACCGCGAGCCCGCGGTTGTGCGCCTGCACGCCGTCGGCAAGCAGCTTGAGCCAAAGCGCCAGGAGCGCATCAGGCAACGCCGCCAAGAGCGACAGGGAGAACGCCACCACGAGCATCGATGGCTCAGCCTCGTAGCCGCGCTTGAGCGCCCGCCACATTGCCGGCAGCGCGGGCGGCATATCGTCATGCGAGGACATCGTAGTCCATCCCTTCCTCCAGAGCGTCGGCGGAAGCGAACCGTGATGCTTGGAGGTCAAACATGGTGCGGTAGCGGCCTCCGGCGGCCATCAACTCCGCGTGCGTACCGAGCTCGACCACCTGGCCACGCTCGAGCACGCATATCCGGTCGGCGTGACGCACGGTCGAGAACCGGTGCGAGATCAGGATTGTCGTGGTGTGGCGGGTCGCGGTGAGAATACGATCGAAGATCTCGGCCTCGCCGCGGACGTCAAGCTGCGCGGTCGGCTCATCGAGCAGCACGACTCCCGCGCCGAGCCGCACCGCACATAACACGCGCGCGAGGGCCACGCGCTGCCACTGTCCGCCGGAAAGCTCTCTACCGCCCTCGTAGCCGCGCGCGAGCACGGTATCGAGATCAGCGAGCCCCGCCGCGCCTGCCTCGTCCAGGGCATCACGGATGACGTCGTCCGGCGCGCCGGCGGGTGCCACGTTGTCGCGGAGCGGCAGCTCGAATCGGATGAAATCCTGAAACACCGCGGCCAGTCGCGATCGCCAGGCGTTGAGGTCGAAATCGCGGAGGTCAACGCCGTCGACCAGGATGGCGCCGTCCTGGAGGTCGTAGAGCCTGCAGAGAAGCTTGGCGAGCGTCGTCTTGCCGGCGCCGTTCTGACCGACGATGGCGAGCGACGACCCGGCCGGGATCGTGAGATCAACACCGGTGAGCACCGGCTCTTTCGCGCCCGGGTAGCCGAAGGTCACGTTGCGAAAGCGGATATCTCGCGCCGGCATGCCGGACGCCACCTGGGTGCCGCATTTGAGTGCGCCGGCGGGATCCATGGCCTCTTTGAGGCGAAGCGTCGCCGCGGCTGGTGCCGCGGCACCGTCGAGCGCCCACGACAACCCGCCGAAGGCGATCAAGCTGGTCGTCACCGCGGCGCTTGCGTACGTCACCAGACGATCGAGTTCCAGTACGCCGTCGGCCGCAGCGCTGGCCATCGACCAGAACACCACGATATTGGCGGCAAGCACCAGGAGCAGGCTCCACGCCACGGGTCGCTCGCGCAGCCGGGTGGCGTGCCACCGCAATTCGAGCAGGCGGAGGCGCCGCAAGCGGAAGTGATCCACAGTCCAATCGGCAAGCCCGAACAGCCGAAGCTCCTTGGCGGCGGGTGGTTCGACCGCAATGCGGTAGGCATAGTCGGCGTGGCGCTGCGCTTCGCGAACTTCCTCGGTGTTCCGGTCACGCCACACGGCGGCTTCGCGCAACAGCCAGTGCGTGGCAAGCCACGCGCCGGCGAGCAAGAGCGGCGCCCACCAGGCGTAGCCGGCGAGCACAGCGGCGGAGGCAAGGCCCGCCACCATTTCTACCAGGCCCGAGCTGATGAAATCCATCGCGATCGACATGGGCGGCCCAGTGATGCCCAGATCGAAATCCCGCGCCATCGTGAGGTCGCTTGCGAGCGTCGGGTTTTCGAGGTGGCCCATCCCCGGCGGCCGCACACACGCGACGGCGAGCCGGTCGTACAGCCATGACGCGGTCCGGCTGCCGAGATTGGCGCCAATTGCCCGATGCAAGGGTGGTAGCAACTGGAGCGGCAAGAACACCGTCCCCACCAGCACCAGAGGCAGCGCGAGGTCATCGCCCCTTTGCACCGCACCCACGAGCGCGCCGATCAAGATGGCGAACACGGCCGGCAAGATCCCGCGCAAGACGAGCACCATCCACCACGCCGACGCGAGGGTGCGGTCAGCTTGCGGCAGGATCTCGAAGAATCTCCATTCATTGCGCGCGCGGAGGCGTTCGATCAACAGGCTCACACCAGGCTCCAGGGCTTGCGATACTCGTAGTGCAGGAGCTGATTGGCCTGTTCGCAGTTGGTGAACCGCTCGGCCTCCGGGTCCCACTCCAGTCGCTGGCGCGTCGCCAGCGCGATATTGGCCAGGTGGGCAAACGTGGTTGAGCGGTGCCCCTCCTCGACGTCGGCATTCGGCCGCTTGCGGCTCTTCACGCAATCGAGGAAGTCGCGGGCGGCAAGCTGGTCGAGATCGCCGTCGGACGACTTGACGAGCTCTCCCTTGCGTCGCGGTGCAGGGTCCTGGAACGCACCACCACGCTCCGGAACGATTTCGTAGCGGTCCGTCCTCGCGTAAACCGTCCCAAGCGTGCCTTGCAACTCCAGCTCGGCGTTGTGGCCCAGCACGGGCTGACCATTCGCCTCGTGGACGCTGAAGACGGTCAGCATCCGCGACGCGTGCTCGAAGATCGCCTCGGTTGTATCCGGGATGGTGCGATCGTCGTCGACGGCGTACCGACCTCCATGCGCCGAGACGGACGCCGGAGCCAGTTCCCCTGTGAGCCAGCGGATCGCGTCGAAATAGTGCACACCCCAGTTGGCCATCTGCGATGAGTAAAGATTCCACCAGCGGAACTTGTACGGCAGAATTGTCGCCTGGAACGGCCGAGCCGGCCGGGGGCCCAGCCACAGGTCCCAATCCAGGCCGGCGGGCGGCTCGGATTGGGGTGCGTGGCCGATCCCACCGGGGCTCATATTGTTGCAGAAGGCGGCGCGAGCCACGGTTACCTTGCCGATCGCCCCCGAGCGAACCACCCCGGCAAGCTGCGCGAACATCCCGGACGAGCGGCGGTGAGTACCGACCTGAGCGACGCGGTCGTAACGACGCGCTGCGTCTACCATCGCGCGGCCTTCCACGATCGTCATCGACAGCGGTTTTTCAACGTACACGTCCTTGCCCGCCTTGCAAGCCGCGATCATCTGGATCGCATGCCAGTGGTCGGGCGTGGCGATGACGACCGCGTCGATGTCCTTGCGATCCAGAATCGTACGAAAGTCCTTGACGCGGGCGACGTCGCTTTCGAGCTTGGGCATCTGCGCGATGCGCTTGCCCAAGCCGGCGAATCGAGGATCGAGCCGATCGAGCGCGCCCGTGAGATAAGGCTCATAAACGTCACACAGGGCTACGACCCTGGCGTCCGGATGGGCCAGGAAACCCTTCAAGAGCTGGCAGCCTCGATTGCCAACGCCGACGAAACCAAGGCGAACCTGGTCGTTGGCTCCTAGCACTTGGCCGGGTGCGAGACTCGCGGCCGTGGCCGCGGCAGTCATTGCAGTCTGGGAAAAGGTACGACGGTTGATCGCCGCGGACATGATGGGCCCCCCTTTCGCTGCCAAGACCCGCCGAGGTCAGCACCGCGTGGTGGCCGACCTCGGGTTCTCTGCTCTGAGCCCATCAGACTGCGCGCCCGTGTCGAAGTCAATGGCCGATCAAGCACCATCCTTCCGGGTCGGTTTCGCCTCGGTGAGCGTCCGGGACGAGGTTGGTAGGATCGCGGCGGTCGCCGGGGGTCCCGCGCCGTTTCCCTGGTGCACGCCGACGTCGCGGTGGGTTGTGACAGCCTGCTGGATCGCTTCCAGGGCCTGTTTCGCGATCTTCTCGGTAAACTCGTGCAGGTCAGACCCTGCGGGTTGGTCGATGAGCTGGAAGCCCGATTTCTCGGCGACCAGCATGTTGAGCAGCAAGCCGAAGACGCCGTTACTCGCGAGCGATCCGACAGCGGACTGACCGTCGGCGCCAGGGCGCTCGCACCTGAGCCACCGGAAATAAAGACGCGCTCGGGAACCAGTGGCTGGTTGCACTTGCTCAGTCCCTGCGCCACGATCGAAAGGGCATAGAGCCGCGGGTCGGAGAACGACTGGATCTTCCGGAGCAGCACCGAAGCTTCCGAGAACCCTTCCTGCAAGATTCGCGCGCCCTCGCCGCGCCCCGCCAGGATCCGTTCCTGGCTTTCGGCCTCGGCCGTGACCACCACCTGCTCAGCCTGCTTGCGAGCCTTGACAAGCTGTGCCTCGGCCTCGTTCTCGGTGATGCGGATCTGTACGAGCGAGTTCGAAAGCTGGGTCTGCATCTGGGCCTGGGCCTGCGCTTCGTTGAGCGTACGCAGAGTTTGAGCCGCAGCCACTTGCTTCGTATAGGTCTCCACCTGCTCGAGGGAAAGCTGCCGCAGCCGCAATTGTTCGAGAAGGGTCTCGATTTTGCCCCCGGCTTGCTCGGTATCCGGCTTGCCGATCAAAACGTCGACGCATTCGATGTCGAAGTTGTGAAACTTACGGCCCAACTCGCCGCTCGATTCGCGCTGAATCGAATCGCGGTCCTGCAGCAGCTCGAGCATGGTGCGCTGTGCGCGACGTCGCGGAAATAAGCGCTAAGCATCGGGTCAAGAGTCTGGGTGATCAATTTCTTGACATCGCCGAACCGCTGGATCACGTTGGGTGCCTTCTCGTAGTCGATGTGGACAACGACCGAAAGCGGCAAAGTCGGCTCGTAGGCGTCTCTCGTGACCAGGTCGATCGAGCGGAGGCTCTCGTCGTAACGGTGGGTCTCGGTCCGGCCGGTCACCCAGTGCAGAACGAAATTGGTCGTCGGCACCATGACGATATTGCCGGCATAGGTGTTGAACGCATACTTGCCTGGCCCGAGCGGTTTCTCCTGGACGCCCCGTTCGCCTTCGGCGACCCGCTCGCCGTGGCGGAAGGCTTGACCGGAAACGTCGTGTCCGCTCCGGCCATAATAGCTGACTACCACGCCCACGTAGCCGATCGGCACAAGCGTCTTGGGGATCGATTCGATCGATGCAAACCAGCGATTGATGAAGTAGGTGCCATCGGTGAGCGGTACATACTGCAAGCCGCGGCGCCCGCCCGCCCGCAGGAAAGCTTCGATGTCCTGGAAGTTGTTGTGAAAGTCTTTATCGTTGCGATCGACGCCAACCGCCGGCGCGATGATCTCTCCCGGAGGCAGCGACGGACCGTCGTGCACCGTCACAATGCCGATGCTGTCGATCACAAGGTTTTTGTCGGGATTGAGCGGATCGGGGGCCTGGATCGGGCCGCCGATGATCACGGGGCTGAATCCCTCGATCTCCGACAGCTCGGTCTGCCAGCCGACCAGCGCCTTGAGTTCCTTGGAACCTCCGGCTTCCAGACGGTAGACCGTGTCCTCGGTCATGACCGTGAACAATGCCAGGTTGATCGCGTAAACGCCCTCGCGCAGAATCGCCCGCTGCCGCCCCCGCTGGCCAACCACGGGCTGGTGCTCAGGGCTCGTCGGTTCACCACCCAGGAAGCGGCGGGCATCCTGGAAGTTGTTGCATGGAATGATCTGGCCCAGCGTTTGGCTCGGCGCCAGAGCCTCGCCGTCTCGAGCGTAGATATATCCGATCTTGCCTTGCGGCACCGACACGAGTGGCAACCGGTGGATCCGATACTGCCACCGCCACAAGCCGAAATGGATGCCGCCACGGAGAACCTCGGCCTGAAATCCCGCTTCGCCATCGAGCGAGATGATCCGCCCCTCGGGTATCGACCCCTTCATCGACCACAGCTTTTCCACGACCCCGACCCGGTTGTTTGCAATGTAGCGCAAGCCGGCAAGTTCGGACCCCAGAACGACCAGCAAGACCAGTCCAACAATCCAGACCAGTCCGCCCCCAAAATCCCCCAGCGCAGCGAACAAGGCCGGCGAGGTTAACGCACTCGATGTCGAAAACAGAGATGCCACGTGCTCAACAAGCGGCGAGCCCACAGCGAAACTCCTCATTGAACGAACGCGAAGGGCCTGCTCACGACGGAACACCCCGAGGTGAGACACACCCTTACAGATTACCCGATCAGTCGGGTGCCCGGAGATTGGTTCAACCTCCCCAGGTGACGGTTATTCGTCGGCAACACGGATTATTGAGGTAAATCGCGCTTTCACATCACTGTCATCTTGCACCAACTCAAAACAGGCCCCCGATTCCCGAATCGACCTCTGTGTGCACGCATTGATGATCGCTGCTGATGGACAGCCTTGCTCATTTCATCGAGAGACCGAAGCGCCCGTCGCCGCCATGCGGGCGATTGACCGCCACGCACTGCGCGTCTACCTTGTAGGTCATGGGCTTCGAGGTGGAGGTCAAATACCGGTTGGCTGATTCCGACGACCTCGTCCAGCGGCTGAGGAAGCGCGGTGCAGCGCAGAGTTCGGAAATCCACCAAGAAGACACGTATCTGTCACATCCCGCTCGCGATTTCGCCGTCACCCAGGAGGCGTTCCGGATCCGCCGGGCCAGAGAAGAGAACCGGATTACCTACAAGGGCCCGCGACAGAGTGGGCCCACCAAGACCCGCGAGGAGATCGAGATCCGCTTCGTCGATGGGGACGAAGCGCGCCGTCAGCTTTTGCGTCTCCTCGAGAACCTGGGATTCCGGCCGGTCCACACCATCCGTAAGAGTCGGACGCCATTTCAGCTCAACGTCGAAGGTCGCGCGATCGAAGTCGTGGTCGACCAAACCGAGGGCCTAGGGCAATTCGCGGAAATCGAGACACTCGCGGCCGCTCTTGACGACCTCCCCGCGGCCCAGATGGCAGTCCTGGCAGTCGCCAATGAATTGGGGCTGACCGAAATCGAGCCTAGATCGTATCTTCGGATGGCACTTGAATCGCGGCTCTCGGCCCGGCTCGGCCTCGCGTCCAGCCCGGGCGGCCTTCCTGCCGACCCCGGCGCGGGTGGCGGCCCTCGTACGCAAACTGGCTAGCCACAGTTCGTCGATTATGTTAAGAACGGCACGCTTCCACGGACGGGATGTTGCCGTCACTTCGCCTGTCGAGCGCCCGCTCGGGCCTACGTCGACCACTGCAAACCCATCGTCGAATTGGCCTGGTGGATTCGGTCCGGGCTTATTCTTGATGTCATTGGCGTCGCCGCAGTAGTCGGTCACGGCGACTCTGCGATCCACGAAACGCACTGTCCGCACGACTTGAGCGTGTTCCTTCACAAGGAGATCCGCGCGATGGACCGCCGCCGGTTTATCCCTTCCCGCGAAGGACTGGAGGGCCGTACGCTGCTAGCCTCCACCAACCTGAACACGTTGTTCGGGCTCCAGATCAATTCCAACCTCAATATACCGATTACCTGGCAGCAAAAGTCGCTTCGGATTGAGCGCCTCCCTTATTACCTCGATAAGATCGCGCCCAACGGACGATTTCTTCCCAAGACCGAGATCCAGCAAATCAAGGATTCCCTTTTCGAGATGGTCGACGCCATCCATAGACCGCCGCCACAGGCGCTCAACAACTACAACTACCAGCTCCGCCACGTGGTCTCGAAGCAATCGCTCACGGCAACCGACATTCATCGCCTCGACTATTCCTTCGCTGCGACCCTCAAAGCCGCGAAGACGCCCGCCGGCTCAGTCAGCGGACTGCGTTCGGCCCTTTTTTCTCTCGTTTCGCAAGTCGATACGGCGAGCGTGCTGCCGGTCTACCTGGGGACCAACGACTACACGCTCGTGCTCGAAACCGCACTGGCCATCGGACGGCCCATGCCGCCCCCATCCCTCCCGCGAATCAAAAAAAACCAGGGCATTCAGGCCGACGCCCAGCATATGAAAACTCCCCTGGCACGGCCCATCCTGGTCGGCACCTATCATTTCCACACCTACATCCAGGTCATCACCCCCGCGGGCATCGTCGTGGGATCGATCAATGTCCTCAAGAATAACAACTTCCATGTCCCGATCTCGACGCCCCAGACCTTGGGCGTACACGAGTTCAGGTTGCAGGCGGTCGACTCCGTGGGCCATATCAGCAGGGTCAGCAGGCCCTTCCTCATCAAGTTCGTGCCGAGGAAACACCATTCCAAATGAACGGCGCATTCTCGAAACGCTCCGCGCGGCCGCAATCCAATCTGCCAGCCGCCCAGGTTCCCTTGTACCGAGGGGCCGACGGTCGCAATAATGGTCCTCACCGACGGTGGGCTATGGGCCTGCCCCAGCAGATTCACCGACCCGAGTGAAGGAGCCCGCCCGGCTTATGAAGGTCAAGACACGACATCGCAAAAGCTACAAATGGCGCAAACGGTGCGACAGCTCACCGGTCGCCAAGTGCCGGCGCCCCAAGATCCGTGGAAAGCGCAATCCACGTAAAGCTAAGCACTTAGGTGGGCGCGGCCTTTGAGGGCGGGCGGCATCTCTTAGCGGCTGCAGAGATGATTCGGGGCCGGGCTGGAATGGGCGCCTGCTCGTTATTGCACCTTGGTGCTTCCAGCCTCTACATGCCGCCGAGGATCCGGGCGCGGCCGACGCGTGAAATCGCTCTCATAAAGGCGGCGGTACGGAGGGTAACATCGCGGCGCTGCGCGAGTTCGTAGACCTCACGAAACGCCTCGACGAGCCTGTGCTCTTCCTCGCGCTGGATCTGTTCGAGCGGCCAACGAAAGTGCTGAAGGTTCTGAACCCATTCGAAATAACTCACGATCACTCCGCCCGAATTTGCGAGTACGTCGGGAACGACGGCGATTCCGCGGGCTTTGAAGATTTCGTCGGCTTCGGGCCAAGTCGGGGAATTGGCGGCCTCGACGACCACCTTCGCAGCGACCGCCTTGGCGAGCTCTCGGTCAAAGACTCCCCCAAGTGCGGCGGGAATTAATACATCGACCGGCATCGTGAGGAGCTGTTCGTTGGTGATGGCATCGCCTCCAGCGAACCCGACAATCTTGCGTGCTCGAGCGACATGCTTGTCGAGCTCGGCGATGCTGAGCCCTTCGGGATTGACAACCGCGCCGTAGGCATCGGAAACGCTGACAATCTTCCCTCCCATCTGATCGAGGCACCTGGCGGTGTGACTGCCGACATTTCCATATCCCTGGATGGCGAATGTAGCGCCGGCGATGGCGCGCTTCATTCGCGCGAGGAGCTCGCGGGTGACGAGGGCCACACCGAACCCAGTCGCCGCCTCGCGGCCGGCGGAGCCATGAAATTCGACCGGCTTGCCGGTGACGCAGGCCGGCTGAAACCCCTCGTACTTGCCGTATTCGTTCATGATCCAGGCCATGACTTGGGCGTCGGTCCCCATGTCGGGCGCAGGAATGTCCTTATGCGGCCCGATCATGTCGTGGATCTTCTCGATGAACTTCCGTGTCAGACGCTCTAGCTCCCCGCGCGACAGTTTGGTGGGATCACAGTTGATCCCGCCCTTTGCGCCGCCGAACGGAAGGTCGACTAGCGCCGTCTTCCAGGTCATCAGGCTGGCCAGCGATCGGGCTTCATCCTGGTCGACCGTCGGGTGGTAGCGCAACCCCCCCTTGAAAGGCCCCCGGGCATTGTCGTGCTGCACTCGGTATCCGATGAAGTTGCCGATGGTCCCCGAATCGAGTTCGATCACGACTTCGACTCGCACCTCACGATCGGGCGTGATCATGAGCGTGCGGACGTTTTCCGACAGGTCGAGGCAGTTGGCCGCCTGCCGGAAGTAGTAGTTGGTCGCCTCAAAGGCTTGCATCGGAGCGACGTTCCCTGCATAAACTGGATTCTAACCAAGCCGACTGGCCCGGTCCTCGCGCTCAGATCGTAACGGACTGACCCCGCGACAGGCAATGGCCCTGGGGGGATGCAGGACGTGCCCTCGAGCCGATTGAGGGCCACCCGCGGCGAACGAGAACAGCCGCAGCGGAGTCCGCAATACCACCGACGTGAGACATGCACTAAATCAAGCAGTCATCCACTTGCAGGCCCCGACGGGAAGGACGAGCTCCGATGCAACGCTGGCGGCTGGATGAGATCACCTATGGACAAGTCAAGACCGATGCCGTCTATGAGGTTGCGGTGCTTCCCCTGGGAGCGACCGAGCCGCATAACCTTCACCTCCCGTACGGTACAGACACGTTTCAGGTGGAGGTCATCGCCCGGCGGGCATGCTCGCTGGCCAGCGAACAGGGAGCCCGCGTACTCCTCATGCCGACATTGCCCTATGGGACCGAGACCAACCAGATGAAGTTTCCGCTTGCCATGAACCTGAATCCGACGACCGTGGCGCGGGTGATCGGCGACCTGGTGGAGTCGCTAGAAGTGCATGGAATCAGGCGGTGCCTGCTCTTGAACGGGCACGGGGGCAACGATTTGAAATGGGTCTTGCGGGAGTTGCATCGTTCCACGACAGTTCATGTTTTCTTATGCAATTGGTATAAGGTCGCTTCAGACGTGTATTCGACGATATTCCAGGAAAAGGACGACCACGCCGGCGAGATGGAGACGAGCATGGGGCTGGCTCACTTTCCGGGGCTGGTCATGCTCGAACGCGCCGACCACGGTACAGTGCGACCCAGCCGGTTCGAGGCGGTCAATCGGGGCTGGGTCGAGATCACCCGGCCCTGGCACCTACTAACGACGAACTCGGGGGCCGGCGACCCCCGAGCTGCCACCGCCGCCAAGGGCGAAGCCCTTACCAAGCTGGTCGCAGAGCGAATCGGCGGGTTCTTGAGAGATCTGGCCGCAAGCCCGCTGGACGACGCCTTTCCTTTTTGATTGGCCCAGCGCGATGCCAGGGAGAATCGCATGAATGCTGAGCGCAGTGTATTGATTCTATACGTTTTGCGATTTCACGTCCGATGCTTTGGTCTGCTAGTCCTGTTCGCCATGGCGAGTGGATGTGGTCAGCCGAACTCTGGCGAGCCGGCGGCCTCCCCGGCGGCTGGGCCGAACCAGCCTCGCCGCGAAAGCAACCGCGCCGCGCCGGGCCGTACCGTGACGAATTACCCGATCGAGGGGGTGGTGAAGAGGGTCGAGAAAGAATTCGAGCATGTGAGAATCGCTCACGAGGCGATCCCGGGTTTCATGGATGCAATGGAGATGCGCTTCCCCTATCCGGACAAGACGGCGCTGGAAACGCTCCGCCCGGGCGACCGCGTCTCCGGGACGCTCAGGGTCTTCAAGGAGAACGGCGTCGTGACCGATTATGCACTGCTGGGGCTGACGGTCACCGAACCGGCGCCCCCGCCGCGGATGGTACTGGACACGTCCAGAGGAAAAGTTCAGGTCCGTGAGGCGCCCAAGCGGCTAACCCCTCTCGATTCGGTCCCAGACTTCACCATGACCCTTCAGGACGGAAAAGCACTGAAGCTGTCCAGTTTGCAGGGAAATGTCGTTGTACTTACGTTTATTTATACAAGATGTCCGCTACCCGATTTCTGCCCGCTCATGGACAAAAAGTTCAGCGACCTTGCGCAACGGATACAGGCATCTGCGGCACACGCCCGCTCAGTTCGGCTAATCTCTCTTTCTTTCGATCCAGACCACGATACTCCCGAAGTGCTGTCGAGGCATGCACAGATACACGGGGCTAGGCCCCCGTTGTGGACTTACGCGGTTGCGTCTCACGACGAGCTGGCGAAGATCGGTCCGCCGCTGGGATTGTTCTATGCGCCCGGTAAGAAGGAAATCGCGCATAATCTCTGCACGGTCGTCATTGATCGGCACGGGAAGCTTGCTCGCCTCGAAGTGGGGACAGCCCACAATAAATGGACAACAGCCGACATTCTCAAAACAATTGACTCGCTGATCCCTGCTGCACAGAACTGACACCTCAACTGCCCATTGTGCACGAGCGGTGTTTGGCCCTTGGCTGCAAGGTGCACTCACGCAGTTACTTGAGGTTAGCGGACCTCCGGGGGTCTGCTGGTTCGTCGTGTTCACGACGTGGAAGGGATCGCTCGAACAAATGTGACGAATCAAAGCGCGAAAAGATTGCAGATTACCGTTGACAGTTGTTAGAAAAGCACTAAGATGTCGACAACCACCCACGTTGAGATACGTTCGCGCAAGATCGTGATGGCATCGTTGTCGAATTGGTGCCGGTTACGTGTGGATCAATCGACGTGGCCGTTGGTGGTTGTGCCGGCTTGACTTAGGGCTAACCGTCTCCATACCGCGGGCAGCTTGGAGGCCCGTGCCGGAAGTTTGGTTTCGGGTCAGGCCCTCGATGCGCAGCCGCCATTCGTGGATCGATAGTGGGTGATTCGAGGGGGATGATGTCCCTCGCTTCACTGTTTCGACGTGACCGCGAGCCCCGCGGACGGAGCGGGAGCGGCCGATTCTAGCGCGCATTGGCACCAACCACGTTGAGGAGGACAGATTCATGGCAGTAGCGAAAACCAGCGTCAAGAGCTCCGCTTCGAGAGCCTCGGCGACCAAGCCCAAGGCTTTCCGTGGAGCCGAACAGAGATATCATCAGGCTCGCCGCGCGTCGATCTTGCTCAAACACGTCAGCGACCCGACACGCCTGCAGGTCATTTTGATTCTTGCCGATGGTGAGCGGCACGTGGGGGCCCTGTGTGCTCAGCTCAGCCAGAGCCAACCCGCCGTCAGCCATCATCTGGCGTTGCTCCGCCACGGCGGAATCATCGCGCCGCGCCGGCAAGGCAAGAACAACTTCTACAGCCTGACCGACACCGGCACCGATCTGGCGCGCGTCGTCAAGCACCTTATCGCCTGAGCGCATACATGGATGTTTTGTCATTCGATGTGACAAGCATGAACACGCTCTGATAGTCGCCCCAAGGCCACAAACGTGTCCATTGGCGCTTTTCGGACGGTCCGGGCAGCCAGGAGTGGTCGCCCGGACCTTCTTGTCCCCCCGGGTCAATTACGGCAGGATGCGCTGACCGGTCACCGTGTTGAGCATCAGCATGCTGCGACGATGCCGTGCGGCTGAATCGAGATATGCCTTCACCATATCGTTGTAGCGGCGCTGGGTGTCCAGGTAGACGAATATGGTGACTTCACCCTCCACGAAGAGTTTGAACCGGGCTTCCCGGGCACGCCCGAGTGGAGGGATCACCTGGGTGCGGAGCTGCCGCGCCACTTGACCGCTCACTTGATATTCGTTAACCGCTTGCTGAATCTCGGTGACGACTCGGCGCTCGTACTGGTTCAACTGGACTTGAGACTGCTCTACGTTGAACCGCGCGCGGAGGATGTTCCCCTGGTTGCGGTTGTAAATCGGAAATGGAACCGTAATCCCGACAGCCCACGATGTAGCGCTCTGGGTGCCATACGGGGCATTGTTCTGAAACGTGTACGGCTGAAAGAGCAGATAAGCATCGGCGAAACGATTCGCCCGCTGGAGCTGGAAGTTTGCCTCCGCGGCGGCAATCCCGCGGTGAAAGGCCGTGACATCGGGGCGGCAGGCTAGCGCCATCTGGATCAGCTCTTCCTGGCGAGGAGGGGATGGTCCAAGGTCTGCGATCGTTCCCCGCAGCTCGAGCCGTTCGGCCTGGTCGGGGGGCAGGTTCAGGATCTCTCCCACCGCCTGCTTCCGCAGCAGCAAGTCCCCGTTTGCGCTCGCGACCCCGGCGATCGCGGTCTGCCGGTCCGCGATTGCCTGGTCGACGTCGGCACTCGTGGCTTTGTACAGCTTGTACAATTCTCGATTGGCTCTCAACACCTCGTCGAGCCCCTTGATGCTCTCTCGCATGGCGCGCACCGTTTCGCGCGCCAGCAGCACGTCGACATACGCATTGTAAAGGTTCTGGATCGCCACTCGGACTTCGTTCTGATACTGGGCCTCCATCACCTCCAGTGCGCGAGTCGCGTACGCCATTCGAGCCCGCCGCTTGTGCGAGTAATCAATCGGATGGGAGAAATTCACGTCGTATTGAGTGGGTCCTCCGGGACGTTTGACCGAATCCGAGCCATACGGAACGAGCTGGCTGTCGGCGTAAAAGATCGGGTTGGCGCAGACCGGCGGTCAAGACGTCGGCGCGGGCCTGTGGGATCTCGTACGCCTTGGCTCGAAGGTCGAGGTTTTGCCGCTTGAGTAGCTCGATGGCCTGGTCGAGCGTCAAGCCATCGGGCGGCCCGTCGTCCGCGTCTTTCGGTAATTCCAGCGTGCCATACAGGGGAGCCCTCGGCACCGGAAGCGGTTGGGCCGTGGGAGTCCCGCGCCCCGATGGCGGGCCCTGGTACACTCCCCCGGGCGTTGTGATCGACGTGGGAACTCGCGGCGCCGACGTGCCGATCCGGCCTAGCAGCATGTCATCTCGGCCCGGTTGCATCCCCATACTCACTCCACTCGCTCCAGGCATTGGCCCTAGCAGTGAATCCATCGAACCCGGCTTGGTCGCAAGTGAACCGCCTGCGACGATCCCCTGCTGTTCGATCGTCGGCGCCTGAGCCCGGCTCACTCCCGGAAGCGAGCATGCAACCACCATCCAGGCGAGGATCAGCCCTTCCACAAACCGACGATCCCGCATTCCTCCCCCTCTCCTGCCAGTCACCGATCCTTGTATCGCCTGTTGACTGAACGATCGAAGGCATCTCGCTCCGTTATGCGCTCCCTCTAGCGATCTTATCGGCTCAACTCAAAACCCGGATTAATCGGATTTTGCCAGGACAACGTAAACTCGTTATTCTCGGCATAATTCGCCCAATTGATAGAATCCGCCGGAAGTGACCTTCGAGATAACGGCCGTTTCCGATCCGGGTGCGCCAACAGATTCTGGCAGTTTGGTCGGGAGATGGGTATAAAGCGGTAGTTGGCGTTACCTAAGGATGGAACACCGCTCAAGGATGATGCACTCATGCTCCCCTCTGATCTTGATCGCCTCACTCCGCTACAAAGACTCATCGTCGAACAGGCTGTTGTTATGGCCCAAGAACTCGAGGCAGCCGCCGACGCTGCCCCTTACGGACAGGTACTCGACCATTGCGAATCGTTCTTGCTGGGCAACGGCCGTGCCTTCTTGAAGAAGGCATTGGAGTCAACCCTGCAAAGCCGAGCAGAAACCCTGGAAAAAAAGGGGGCGCCGCTCGAATCTGCCCGTGTGGAGCTACGGGACGTCACAAAGGCGGTGCGCCTAAAACGGTGATGACCGCACTCGGGGCGATTGTGCTTCGACGTACCTATTTCTCCTGCGCATCCTGTGATTTAGGGGGCTACGCGGCTGATCGTTTCTTGGGCCTGGAAGGGTTCCTCACGCGACAGGCGAGCCGGCTGATCTGTCTGCTTGGAGGCCAGAATTCCTTCGAGGCATCTGGGCGGCTACTGTCCGAGTGCTGTGGCTGGACGATCAGCGATGAACGGATTCGGCAAGCTTGCCAGGCAGAGTCCACTCGGATTGCCGACTTCCGGGCCAATTCGCCGGTCGTGGCCAAGGCATTCGCTGATGCCCCCGGGGATATCGAATTCCAGACCGACGCTGCCAAGGTCAACACGCCCGAAGGTTGGCGGGACATGAAGATTGGCATCTTCGCCCGCCGGGAGCGTGGCGAACCATCTACGCCTTCGGATTGGGACAAGCGGCATCTACCCGCCCCAACGACGCGGTTCGCGTTCGCTGCGATCGAGACGATCGACGATTTCGCGCCCCGTTGGGGTGAATGGGCGATCCGGTTGGGGATCGAGGATCGGAGCACGATCACCGTCTTGGGAGACGGTGCCGAATGGATCTGGAACGCCTCGTCGCGACAGTTCCCTGGCTGTACTCAAGTTCTCGATATCTACCACGCCGCCGAGCACATCGCCGACGCGGCGCGAAAAAAGTACGGCGAGGGAACGGCGGCCGCGACAGAATGGCTGAACCGGGGCCGCGGGTTACTGTTGTCCGATGGCTGGGCTGGCCTCTGCGACCAATTAGGCCAGACGCTGACACCGGGTGATGGACCAGACGACCGCGCCCCACTGGACGAATTGATGAGCTATTTCGCCGTGCATACCGAGCGCCTCAACTACTGCCACCGCTTGTATACGGGGCAGTCAATCGGCAGTGGAATGGTCGAAGGCGCGGCCAAGAATTTGGTCGGCCGCCGACTCAAACAAACGGGAGCTCGGTGGCAGCTCGACAACGTCAACCGAATGGCCGAGTTATGTTGTTTGACCTACAGCGACCATTGGGATCCTTATTGCGCGTCTCGAAACTGACCGCCAGAATCAATTGGCGCACCCTTCCGATCCCTTGACTGACAGCCCGTGCCAATTATGATAGCAATGGTTACAAGCCCCCATCGTCTAGCGGCCTAGGATACTTGGTTCTCAGCCAAGGGACCGGGGTTCGAGTCCCCGTGGGGGTGCTTCCGGGTGCGATGATCTGTCCTACACACGCCATGCGACCCGGTAGGCAGGGCACCCACTTGCGGTTAAGATGGGAGTCGAACCGGCCGGCATTCGCTCGTGTCTTGCCTGGCCGGAGGTCACAGTTTCGGCTGCCGGCTTCCGGTCGCCGAACTGCAACTTGTCGGGGACTGACCTCCGCTCACGCGGACGAATGGAATGGCCAACCAACATACTGCTGACAGCTCACCCGTCTCCGAACCTGCACCTAACCTTTCCAAGCGGAGTCGTCGTTCCCGTGCGATGCGCACGGCGCAGGACGAAGTGCCGTACCACGCGACCGAGCGCCGCGATCCGCGTCGCATGCTGAGGGCGCTCCGCACGCCCAAGCCTGCGCCCGAATCGCCGACGACAATCGAGCCAAGGACATCCTGCTGCTCGACCTTCGGCAAACGACTCCCCTGGTTGATTTCTTCGTGATTGCGACTACAGTCTCCCGTCGGCAAAGCCGCGCCACCGCCAGCGAGATCGACCAGGCGATGAAGAGACGGGGAGAGCTGAAGCTGGGGCTCGAGGGATCTGAGGAAGGCCGCTGGACGTTAATCGATTACGGCGACTTTGTCGTCCACATTTTTTCGCCCGAAGGCAGGGCCTTTTACGCCCTGGAAGAAATCTGGGGCGACGCACCTCAGCTCGACTGGCAAGAGACTCCAAGCTGATGAACGTGCTCGAGCGATTGCGATTGATATTGGGCTCGGCACTGCCTGAGGGACTGGATCGGGCGGCCTTTGCGAAGGCGGTACGTCCAGCGACGGATTCCAAGTTTGGTGATTATCAAGCTAACGGCTGCATGGCACTGGCGGGCGTAATGGGGCGGAGACCGCGTGACCTGGCGCAGGCGATCGCGCATGCCATCGACCTCTCGCCGATAGCCGAAGCACCTGAGGTGGCGGGCCCCGGGTTTCTCAATGTTAGGCTGAACGATTCGTGGGTCGCCGCGACCTTGCGGGCGCTTCTGCAGGACGACTCGCTGGGTCTGGAGGCACCGACACGCGCGCGGTCGATTGTCATCGATTTCTCTTCACCCAACGTGGCCAAGCCGATGCACGTGGGGCATCTTCGCTCTACGGTAATCGGAGACAGCCTGGCGCGGATCTTTGCCGCACTGGGGCATCGGGTAGTCCGCGACAACCACCTGGGTGATTGGGGCTCGCAATTTGGCATGATTCTGTGGGGTTGGAAGCACGCCGGCGACGAATCGCGGTTTGCCGCAGATCCCGTCGGCGAGCTGGCTCGGCTGTACCGACTTGCCCAGGATCGCATCAAGGAAGGGGACGCGTCGGTCGAAGATGCCGCGCGGCTGGAGACAGCCCGGCTACACGCGGGTGATCCCGAGAACCGGGCTCTCTGGAGCCGGTTTATCCCGTACTGTCTGAGCGCGCTTCAAGCGATCTACGATCGCCTGGGCGTCCGGTTCGACGTCCAGCTTGGCGAGAGCTTCTACGACGCCAGGCTCGGCTCGATCGTAGCTGATCTTGAGGAAAGGGGGATCGCCACCCGGAGCGAGGGGGCCGTCGTCGTGTTCGTCGAGACGACCGAAGCACCCTTCATCATTCGCAAGAGTGACGGGGCCTACACTTACGCAACGACTGACCTGGCGACCATTCGTTATCGCGTCGAGACCTGGCATCCGGATCAGATTCTGTATGTGGTCGATCATCGGCAGGGGGATCATTTCAAGCAGCTTTTCGAGGTGGCTCGCAAGTGGGGCTACGACTCGGTCGATCTCGAGCACGTGACCTTCGGGACGATCTTGGGTGCTGATCGCCGCCCGTTCAAGACCCGCGAAGGTGACGTTATCGGCCTGGAATCGCTGCTGGACGAAGCGACGATCCATGCGCGGCACATCGTCGACGAGAACAGCCGGGATCTTGAACCCGAGGAAAAACAGCAGGTTGCCGAGGTGGTCGGACTGGGCGCGATCAAGTATGCCGACCTCTGCCAGAATCGGACAAGCGACTATGTGTTCGACTGGCGGAAGATGATGGCGATGAACGGCAATACCGCGACTTACCTTCAATATGCCTACGCGCGAACCCAGAGCATCTTTCGAAAGGGAGGGGTCGCACCCGAAGAAATCCGGCGCCAGCGGCCCACGATCGCGCTTGACCATCCCGCCGAGCGCGGCCTGGGAGTGCGGCTGCTCCGTCTGCCGGAAGTGCTCGATCTGGCCGCCTCCGAACTCAAGCCAAACATTTTGACGGACTATTTGTTTGACCTGGCCAATGCGTTCAGCACGTTCTTCGAGGAGTGTCCGGTGCTGAAAGCCGAACCGGCCGGGCGTCGCGACAGCCGGCTGGCGCTGTGCGACGTGACCGGAAGGACCTTGAAAAAAGGGCTGCATCTTCTTGGAATCGATATCGTGGAACGAATGTAGGTTGGGGGGACGGCCAGGTACGGATAAGACCGGCGGCCAGACGAGCCGGAGACTGATCGACTTGCCGAGGACGCATTCCATGGGAAATCGAACAGAATCAACCCAGGCAGCCGTCTCGCTGGGAATTATCCTGGGGATCGTCGTTTTGGCGTTCTGCCCTCGAGGGGTGGCCCGTAGCGATCGCGCGACGGGGTCTGAGCCGAAACCAGCCTCCGCTGGTGACCCGCATCGTTCACCGATCGCACTGGCTCTCGCCGGCGACGGCACACGACTTTTGGTGGCCAACCAGACGTCAGGCTCGGTGTCACTCGTGGATGTGATCGGCGCGCGTGTCCTCCATGAACTCAATACCGGCGACAAGCCCGCCGGAGTGGCCTTGTCGCGAGACGGCCGTCGCGGGGCTGTCGCTCATTGGTATGGCTACGACGTGGCTCTGCTCGAGGTGAAGGACGACAAGATCATGTTGGTCGGCCGCGTTGGGGTCGGGCCGGAGCCGCGAGGCGTCGCAATGACAGCCGATGGGACGATTGCGTTCGTGGCGGTGGGTGTCAGTAACGAGGTGGTGCGCGTCGATTGCAACGCCCGGAAGATCAGTGGGAGGCTGGGCGTCGGCCGAGAGCCGCGCGGTATCGCTCTCTCACCCGACGAGTCGCGGCTTCTGGTAGGCAACGCGCGATCGCAGAGCGTTTCCGTCGTCGATGCCCGAGCATTGACCGTCATCCAGACGATCCCGATCGACGGTGACAACTTGCGTCAAGTTGCTATCAGTGCGGATGGGAAGATGGGCTACGTCGCCAACATGCGGAATCGGCGATTCCCGACCACCAAAAACAACATCGACTTGGGCTGGGTATTGGGCCAGCGGCTGACGCGCGTCCCGCTGAGCGGCTCCACGTCATATGCCACACTCTCGCTCGACACGCAAGGAAAAGCATCGAGCGATGCCCACGGCGTGGCCATCAGCCGGGACCAGAAGTACGTGGCCGTCAGTTGCGGCGGCACGCACGAGGTCATGATCTTCCAGACGGATCTCAAACCTTTGCCGTGGCGGCCGGACGGCTCGCGAGACTTGATCGCACCCGAGCTCCTCAGGAAGGACGGCCGACACCGGCGGGTGTTCGTCGGCGGGCGCCCCACCGAGCTCGCATTCGGACCGGATGGCGAAAGCCTGTACGTAGCAAACTACCTGGCCGATGCCATTCAGGTCATTAACGTGAAGGCGGCCAAACTCGTCAGGACGATCGCCCTGGGCAGCCCGAAAACCCTGTCACCAGCTCGCCTCGGCGAGATCGTCTTCCACGACGCCGTGCATTCCTTCAACCAGTGGTATAGCTGCAACACCTGCCACAGCGATGGGCACACGAGCGGGATGGATTTCGACACCCTCAATGACGGCCGGCAGGACTTGAGCACGTTCCACGTGCGCAGTCGCAAGAAGGTTCCCAGCCTCCGTCGCGTCACCAGGACCCAGCCCTGGACCTGGCATGGCTGGCAGAAAAGTCTCGAAGATTCGGTGTTCGAGTCGTTTACCAAGAGCATGCAGGGCTCGAAGCCAAAGCCGCAGGACGTCAAAGCTCTGGTGGCCTATCTGGACACGCTGGATTATCCCAAGAACCCTTTCCGCACCGCCGACAATGGTCTGAAAGACGCCGCCGAACGAGGTCGCAAGGTATACCGCTCGGCGAAAGCGGCCTGCAATACCTGCCACGGCGGCCCAGAGCTGACCGACGGAAAAATCCACGAAGTTGGGCTCGAAGAGCCCGACGACGCTTATCGCGGCTACAATCCCCCGTCCCTCCGCGGTGTCTACGACAAGGATCCCTACCTCCATGACGGCCGCGCCAAGAGCCTACGCGAGGCTCTTGCCGGACCCCACAGCGCCGACAGCGTCACGGGCCAAGGCGAGCTGAGCGCGCAAGAGCTCGATGACTTGATCGCTTATCTCAAGAGCCTTTGAACGGAATGATCCAGAGCGAGTAATTAGCCGCAAAGAAGCCGGTCAAGGTCCTGGCGACGTGAGTCCAGGCCGCCGCAGTCAACATCTTCGCGACGACTTCGTCTTCGGCGGGGTTCGTCACGCCGGCGGCCTGGAGAAACTCCCGGCCGCGGCGGCTGGCGTCGACTTCGATCGGTAGGTTGATGAGCTGCAAAACAAGGGTGAGCGAAAGGACCAACACTCCAGCCATGACGAACCGCGTCATGCCGATCAAGAAACCGGACAGGACCAGGATCCACAAGCCGATCGACCCAATAGGCGCCAGCGGCACCACGAGATTGCGAACGATCAATCCAGGATGATGCATCCGATCCTGGATGGCGTGGCCGGCCTCGTGTGCGGCAATCGCGGCGGCGGCGAGCGAGCGACCGGCATAAGCTCCTTCCGAGAGGTACAGGACCTTGAGTTGTGGGTCGTAGTGATCGCCTGGCTCGGCGGCGGCCGGCTCGATCTGGACGCCGGAAACTCCGGCGGCGGTCATCACGATCACGGCTGCATCGGCACCGGAGCAGCCCGAGGCGCATGGAACGCGCGAGGCGGCGGTCCGCGCACGCCAGATCGCGACCTGTGCCCAGATCGACAACAAGAGTCCGGGAAGCGCGTAGAGGAAGAAGTCGAGCACAAGCATCATTTTTCTTCCCCCGACGCCCGGCGATCGGTCGAGCCCGGCATTTGGTTGTCGCAGGCGGCTTCCAGGCGCGACAGCCATTCTCGCTCTTGCCTGACCAGGCGCGACCGGCATTCCGCAAAGCTTTCTCCGACGGCCATGATCGTCATCACGGGCTCGTGCCGGTTGAAGCGGGTTCCCGGCCACGGAACGTCGGCGACTGTCGGCACGACAAAGAGGTCTGCCCTGTCGCCGTCGTCAGAAGCGACTTCCGGAGCAACCAGGCGTCGAGGCGCATGGAGGATCAACTTGCCAACAACACGCGGGAGCGGCCGATCGGGTCGGCTTTGCAGCGTGCTGTCGCCGGCAGTCCCGTGGCAGGCGCGGTGATGCTCGGCGAGCAGGGCTTGGCCCGAGGCCAGCTCGTGGATTTCCAGCGAAGCAGGATAGCGAGGGTTGATCTCGACCGGCCAGGGATCGCCACCGTGCTGGATGTAATCGATCCCGAACCAGCCCACTAGCTCGAACGCGGAGGCGATCGCGTTTCCCAGCGTAACCAGCTTCGTAGTGAGTATGCTAGAGGTTTCCAGCGGTCCGATGCTTCCTCGGTACGCAAACGGCGAGCCTGCGATACCGATGAGCTGGCGCGTTACGCCCACCAATCGCACCTGGCGATTCATGCCGATATACAGGGCCGAGAAGCTTGGCCCGCGAATCCGCTCCTGGAAGTAACAGCACGCGGCGTCCTGGTCGTTTTCGAGCGTCAGTGATTTGACACCCCGGCCCCCCGCCGAGCGGAGGGGCTTGACCAGCCAGCTTCCGTCGCGCGGCAGCGTCCGGCGATCAAGCGTCACATTAGGGCTGGGAAGTCCAAGTCGTTTCAGGCTCTCGGAGACCCGGATCGGATCGCGCACGGCCCGAAGGGTATCCGCATCGATTCCCCAAAGACGATGTTTACGAGCGATCTGCTCGACCCACTCGGGGTGGTTTTCGAAGCCGCCCGTGTAGATCCAGGACGAAGGGGGAAGAGACGCGGCCAGCGCGATGAATTGCTGGTCTGCGTGATTTGGGTCGATGCGCTCGACAGGGCACACGGCCGCGAGATCGCGATCGGCGAAGTAATCGGCGCAAATAGGACGAAGGCCGGCTCGCAACGCCGAGAATGCGGCAGACCGGCAACTCGCGCCAAGGATCAGAAGGTCGTGAGGCACCAAGCAAAAAGACCGACCTCGGCGAGTTTGTGCAGCTCGCCGAGGTGGGAGAAAAGCCGAAAGCCGCGTTCGCCACTCAGTGGTGGTGAACGCCGGTCTCCGAAGGGCGTGTGACGACGATTATTCTTTCTCGACCTTCTCGATCTTCTCGGCGGTCATCTCGTGCTTGTCGTCTTTCACCTCGACCGTGCCGGTGACCTTCACTTTGACCGGACTGTCCTTGGTGGCCCTGCAGAACCCAATCTCTTGATGTGCGTCTTTGGCAACCTGATTGGCGACCAGGTAGTAGGTCGTCTTCTTGCCGTCCTTGGTCACGATGACGGCGTTCTGGCACTTCGTGGTCTCCTTCAAGGCACACTTGGCACAAAGGCCGTCGCCCTCGATGGTGACTTTCTTGTCATCATCGGCCTTGAGAACGCCCAAGCATGAGAAGAGCACGCCCACGGCCCCGACCATCAACAGCTTTCGCATTGCCGATCTCCCAAAAAAGTGATCAGAACCCAATCCATCGACTCGATACCTCGGGTGTGGCGCACGGGCCGCACCTGTTGAACACATTGAAACACCTTCGCCGGTCTGTGACAACCACTCTCTTCGGATTCACGGTGCACTTCTGCTTCCAACCGAGTCTGATGTCCCCGTCGTTACCCAGGTTTCCTGGAGTGACGAGCGAGAATGCTGAATGAATTTCGTTGGTTACAGACACCGGAGACCGTCGCGCCTGGGGGTTGCTAGCCGACTCGGCGGCGTCTATGATTCGGGTCTAAATACTGCGTTCAGTTCGACTCGTGCCGGCGCGAACGCCCAGGCCGGCACCCGGGTTTGCATCAACGGGTCGGAATCGGCGAAGTCAATCTGTCACCCACGATCTATCCACCACGGAGAGCAACGTCATGGCCAGCAGCATCGTCATGAACATCGGTGAAGCACTGGTTGGCGAAGGGAATGAAGTTGCGCACATCGATTTGCTCATCGGCGACAAGACCGGACCGGTCGGGACCGCCTTTGCGAACGCACTGGCCAATCAGTCGGCTGGCCACACCAATCTCATGGCTGTTCTCACGCCCAACTTGCTCGCCAAGCCGGCAACGGTCCTGATCACGAAAGTGACGATCAAGGGGATGAAACAGGTGGTCCAGATGTTCGGGCCGGCGCAGTACGCCGTAGCAAAGGCGGTCGCCGACTGCGTGGCGGACGGGACGATTCCGGCCAGCCAGGCCGACGACCTGGTCATCGTCTGCGGAGTATTCATCCACCCCGCGGCCGAAGACAACGCCAAGATCCTCAAGTACAACTACGAGGCGGTCAAGCTCGCGATCGTTCGCGCCATGAAGAATCTTCCCACGCCCACCGAAATCAGCTCGCAGAAGGATACCGTCAAGCATCCCTTCGCCGGTTGAGAGCCGGTCGAAGCTTCGTCGATTGGCCGAGCACGCTCGGATTCTGACTTGGCGTGCGACCTGCATTCAGGCCGCGGATCGCGACCCATGAGCAGCACGAAACCAAAGATACTGATCCAGCTCGACGCGGATCCGCAGCCGAGTGTCTTCGACGCGGTCGTGGCGGTGGATTCGGGTGTCGAGCACGTGTTTCGCCACGGCGGTGTGACAGCAGGCAACGTGCGCGAGCTCGTTCACGGAGCCTTATTCACGCGCGGTCCCGCCGAGCTCAGCGCGACCGCCATCTTCATCGGCGGCTCTGACGTGAAAGCGGGCGAGGCGGTTCTGGCGGCTGTGAAAGAAACCTTCTTCGGGCCGTTCCGGGTTTCGATCCTGTTTGACGCGAGCGGTGCGAACACGACCGCGGCGGCCGGTGTGCTGGCCGCCCTTCGGAGCCTGGGAAACTCGCTCGAGGGAGTATCCGCAGCCGTGCTGGCCGCGACCGGCCCGGTCGGACAGCGGGTTGCCCGGTTGCTCTGCCGGCTGAAAGCCAATGTCGCTGTGGGATCGCGCAGCTCCGATCGTGCCCGTGCCCTCGCGGAAAGTCTCCGCCAGGAAACGGGGAGCACGGCGGTACCCTTACCCCCGCCGGGAACGAACGACCTGGCCGCCGCCCTCCAGGACACCCGGCTCATCTTCAGCGCCGGGGCGGCGGGCGTGACGCTCCTGGCCGCCTCAACCTGGCGAAGCCTGCCGGCCCTCGAGATCCTCATCGACTTGAACGCCGTGCCACCCGCGGGCATCGAGGGAGTCGAGCCCACCGACAAGAACACCCAGCGAGGATCGGTGCACTGCTGGGCGCGCTCGGCGTCGGCGGGACCAAGATGAAGATCCACAAGAAGGCCATCCAGGAGTTGTTCGTATCCAACGACCGGATCTTTGACGCCGAGCAGGTGCTCGAGTTAGGTCGCTCCTTGACCTGAGCGGCGTCGCCTGACCTGCCAAAATTAACGCTCCCTCCGAATATCGGTCTGTCGGGAAACCGGCTGCTACCCGCTGGAAGTCGCGAGAACCGAGGTGACGCATGGTCCGTGTGATCGGCAGCGATCCCGGAACCACCAGCCTCGACCTGCTCCTGCTGGAAAACGGCATCGTCGTGGATCAAGCGCGTCACTTTCCCGACGATCTCGTGCGTGATTCCGCGCTCCTCGATCGCTTGCTCGAAAACTGGGCGCCGATCGATCTGGTCGCCGCTCCGTCGGGACATGGACTTCCGCTCGTGCGGGGCGAAGCCTTCACGGAAGACCACCTCGATCAGATGTGTCTGATCAGGCCGGACGAACGTGGACGCCCAAGCGGCGTCATCGGGTTTCGAGCCTGGATTCGCGCCTTTCTGCGCTCCGGGGTGCCGGTCGTATTCCTGCCCGGAGGGCTGCACCTTCCAACGATTCCCGCCCATCGCAAGGTAAACAGCGTCGACATCGGAACAGCCGACAAGGTAGCCGTGGCGGCGCTCGCCCTCTGGTTCGATGCGCTCGAGTCGGGCGGCTGTGGCCACTCGACGTTCGCCGTGGCCGAGATCGGGTCGGCTTTCACGGCAATCCTGGTCATTGAGCTGGGGCGCTTGGTCGACGCCTCCGCCGGAACCCGCGGCCCGATCGGACTACGTTCCGGAGGTAGCTGGGACGGCGAAGTCGCCTACTGGCGCGGCCCACTCACCAAGGAAGACCTGTTTCGAGGAGGCTTTCCAGACCTGGGATCCGTGGCTGCCGACGCATTTCGCGAATCCCTCGTCAAGCACGCCGCCGGCTTACGATCCGTCACGCCGTTCGAACGGATCTACCTTTCCGGGAGGGGACTCGAGCAGCCCGAGATCGCTCGGCTGGCGCGAGGCACTTGGGCGTTTTGGCCGGGTCACCACCTTGCCGATACTTCCTGGGGCTTGGGTCAAGCATGCTGCGCAGGGTTCAGCCGTCCTGGCGGATGCCCTCGCCGGTGGCCGATTCGCCCCGGTCGCCGAAGCGCTCGAGATCAGGTCCGCCAGAGGCTCGGTCTGGGATGTGCTCGAACGGCCAGTGAACTATCGAGACAAAAGTTGACGAACACCATTTCGCGGGGCGAACCGATCACTTCTTGGCTTGAACAAACTTGTTCGGGGTGCCCTCGAGCGGACCTCCCGGCTCAGGACGCCAGAGAACGGTTTCCTCGATCTTCCGGGCCAGGGCAAAATCCTTGTCGGTGATTCCTCCCTCGGAATGGGTCTTGAGCTTGACCCAGACCTTGCCCCAGGTCACAGACAGATCGGCGTGATGCCAGGCGGCTTCACACAGGTAGCCAACAGCATTCACGAGCATCAGTGTCGTCGGCCAGCCGTCGGTATTGTATTTTCGACGCAGCCAGCCGTCTTCCAACGACCAGGCGTCGAGCCCGTCGGCCTGAAGCCGGGCTGTCACTTCCTCGTCGCCGTACACCTTCATCTTACCCTCGGACATGGTCAGCCTCCTTCAGAAGCCGAGACCCTTGGTCGAGAGGCGAACGCGGCCGATGTACATGTCGGCCGTGATATAGAGAACCGACCCGTCGCCACCCCAGCCGCAGTTGGCCGTCGCCTGGCCCGTGCTGAAGGTGCCGAGATGGGTCCCGTCCGGTGCGAACACCAGGACGCCGCCAGGCCCAGTCGCGAACAGGTTACCGGCGACATCGACTTTCATGCCGTCGGGCAACCCTTTCTTCGTCGAGGTTTCGCTGGTCGTATCGGCGAACACACGCCCCTCGCCGAGCATGCCGTCACCTTTGACCGGGAAGGCCATCCAGATCGCTCGCTTGGGGTCTGAGTTTGCCACGTACAGAGTTTTCTCATCAGGCGAAAACGCGATCCCGTTGGGGAAAGTGAGCTCCCTGGTAAGCAAAGTCAGAGTACCGTCGGCCGCGGAGAGCCGGTACACGCCATTGAAATCAAGCTCCTTGGCCCGATCCTGATTGTTCTTGATGAGACCATAAGGCGGATCGGTGAAATAGAGGTCGCCGTTGGACTTGAAGACGCCGTCGTTGGGGCTGTTGAGCCGCTTTCCCATGTACTCGCTGGCCAGGGTCGTGAACTTCCCGTCAGACTCGAGGCGAGCGACTCGGCGGTCTCCATGCTGGCACAGCACCAAGCGGCCCTGCCGGTCCATGAGCAGACCATTCGAGCCAGGCTCGCCACCGCGCGGGACCGAGCCGGTGTAGCCACTGGGCTTGAGGAAAACGCTGGCTCCCTTGCCTTCCTCCCACTTGAAGACCGTGTTAAGCGGAACGTCCGAAAACAACAGAAAATGATTTGCCCGGTCCCAGACGGGTCCTTCGGACCAGTCGAACCCATCGGCGATGCGTTCGACCCGCGCATCCTTGGGGACGAGCCGGTCGAAGCGCGGCTCGATCCGCTCGATCGTGCCGAGGGTGGGCAGCTCGGTTTTCACCTGGGCCGTCGCTTGCTGAACTCCAAGGCCAAGCCACGCGCCAAGGGTCAAGGCGGCGAATGCCGCACAGCCAGGCAATCTGCGTTCTGATCGGTGTCTCTTCATGATGACCAGGTCCCGGAGCCGCCAATCGATCGTCGGACGAAGCCACCCGCCCCGCCACCCGATTACTTACGTTATCTCGCGCCGGCCGCCCGAGCAACGATCCACTGCGTGCAATCGGCTCGGTGGCCCCAGCCCGGTTCGAGCCGATCCTACCAGTCAAGCGGTCCTTGCGGTCATGTCCTTCTTGTGCAGTTCGCCGGCAAGCTCGTCGAAACAATCAAGCAAGGCGCGCGCCGAACGGTCCCAGGAGAACAAGCTCGACTGCTCTCGGGCCAAGCCGGCCAGCTCGTGACGAAGGGCCGGATCACCCATGAATGAACGAATGGCCTGCGCGATCGAGCCGATGTCGTTGGGGTCGAAGTAGACGCCGGCACGGCCCACAACTTCGGGCAACGAACCGGCCAGGCTCGAGAGGACCGGCGTGCCGCAGGCCATTGCCTCGACCGCCGGCAGTCCGAATCCTTCCAGGAGCGAAGGCAGCACCAGAGCACTTGCACGGCTATAGAGGAAGACGAGATCTTCGTCCGGCACAAATCCCGTCATGATCACGCGGTCGTTCAAGTGATGCCTTGCGATCGCCGAGCGGATCTGCGGCACGTGGGTATGGAATACGTCATGAATGTCGCCCGTGAGCACGAGCCTTGTCTCTGCCGGTGCCGATTGGGCAAACGCATCGACCAGCCGGAGCAGGTTTTTATGCGGGCTCAAGCCGCCGACGTACAGCAGGAAAGGCGCGTCTTGCGGGATGGCCAGGCGATCGAGTACAGCGCCGGCGCGGAAATCGTCGCCCCGGGGCTGAAAGATCGGATCGGGTCCTTCCGTGATCACGGCAATCTTCCGATCGGGCCAGCCTGACCATGCCGAGATGGCGCGGCGGGACGCTTGGGAGACGGTCACGAGCCGGTCGGCCCGGCGAACCGCGGCTCCTTCCTTGAGCCGCCACGCAAGCCGGCCTGCAAGCGTCGGAAAGACGAGATCGGGATGAGTGAAGGGCAGCGTGTCGTGCATGGTCACGACGACCTTGGCGACGTTCCAGACGGGGAAGTAGCTGTAAGTCGCCGGAAAGTACATGAGGTCGATCCCGGACCGAGCGACTGCAAAACTCATCGCGAGCAAGTCGCGCCATCCCCGCCGGCCGCTGGCCGACGCCGCCTGGCTGGCGCTTCCCGGACGTCGACCACGACCCGGCTGAACGCCGCCGGGATGGAGACATCGGCCGCGGAGGGACGATCGATGAAGACAGTGAAACGATGACTGGCCGGCTGATGCGAAAGCGCTTCGAGCAGCAGTCGAGCAAAGCGACCAAACCCGCGGCGATTCGACAGACAGCTTCCGTCGATTCCTATTCTCATGACCGGGCTCTCGTGCGGGCCGTATTGATCGTGCGACGGACTCACAGACTATCGCGCTTTAGCTCTCCAGCGTGCCAGCCCGAGCGGCCGCCTCGCGGCCGCCGGCTTGGGGATCGATCGGGCGCCCTTGTCCGTTCGTTCGCGCGAGGCACTTCGAATCGTGTCCGTGGGGCGCTTCTGTGCGAGCCAGTAAAACTGGGCGATCAACACCGACAACCCGCAGCAGCAGTAGTAGAGACAGTGGAGAGGTACGGCGGCGACTGTCAACGCAAAGCCTCCGCGGCGGGCGAAGAGTCGAAAGAGATCAAAGTTCAAGCCGACGATTGCCGCCAGGCCGGCGGGCACGCCGATCGAGGCGAGTGGCAAGAGCGGGGAGCAAAGGCCAGCCAGCAGTGTCAGGCCGGTCACAGCCACGCACGCTTTCTGGCGGCGGCTGACGTTGAGGTCGGATTCCAGCGTGCCGGTTCGCTTGATCAGGAGCATCCAGGGAACACCACGGCGAAAGACGTCGGTGCGCACCATCTCGAACAGGGTCCACCGCTTGAGGTGGGTCGCCAGAACGTCGCGCCCAGGACAATTTGGTGGCCGGCGCGGGTCAGGCGGTAGCCCAGCTCGATATCCTCGATGGCAGGACGGGGATATAACCGAGGGTCGAACCCGCCAAATTCGAGAAACGCCTCGCGGCGGATGATTCCACAGCCGGTCCAGAAAGTATGGGCAGGTCGGATTCCGCCGTGGAACGTCCCCTGCTGGTGGACGAAGTGATGGAGCAGATTCCGGTACTGGCTGACAACTCCCGGGGCGGCTGGGTAATCGTCGTACGACCCGAACAAAGCGGTGAGCGCCGGCTCGGCCTCGAACCGGGCCAGGGCAAGCCCCAGAGTTTCCGGGTGCACGGCCACGTCGGCATCGAGGAAGAAGATCAACGGTGATGCGGCAGCCCGGGCGCCCAGATTGCGGGCAGCCGCTGGACCTCGCGGCGTCGGAACCCGGACCACGACGGCCCCCGCCTGGAGCGCCAGAGATCCCGAGTCGTCGGTCGAGCCGTCATCAACGACGATCAGCTCGAAATCGGAGAGGAGCGAAGCGCGAAGCCGCTGGAGGCAGCGCTCGAAGTCGCGGCCACCGTTTCGCACGGGGACCACGACCGAGAGCGACGGCCTCCGCAGCGCCGGGCTCGCCGGACCGGCGGGGACGTCGTCCATGATTGACCCTCGCCCGTCAATTCTCGACACGCGCCGGAATGCGCCTCCATCCGTGGGATCGCCCAAACGCGCACCGATACAGCATTGCGGCAAAACGGGGCGAATAATCGCCGCGAGAAGGTCGAGGTGTCGCGTCCAGCCGCGCCGCCGCAAGACTGTCGCGACGAGCCGGCGAACTCTATCCTGAACGCCCAGGTCTGTCAATCTGGCCCGGAGTCCCCGTTCGTCGACAAACGTGCATTCGCGACTTCGGACCGACGCGCGATCCCTCCACGAATTGGGTTCAACAGCCGGGACCGACCCTCACCGGAGTCACGGCGGGTCCGTACGCTGCCTCATGAACGGACGGCAATAATTCAGAAGACTCAAGTCGCTCAATTCTTCCTCGAGATCGTTCTGAGTGGGGCAGCTCAGGCTGGCCAGCACTTCTGCTAGTAAAAAGTTAACATATTTGCGTCTCGATCGCTGGAGGGCCTGCCGCACGGCTCCGGGAGAGAGGGGCCGGCCGAGCGTGACGGCCAGTCGCTCGGCAAGCTGGCCGGAGGACAGCTCGGGATGGTCGACCCGGAATCGGAGCACCGTGTTATAAGGCTGGCCGGTGCTCTTCTCGAGAGCCGACAGCGAACTCCAGGCACGATCCAAAAGGTCGGTCCGCCAGCTCTCGAGAAACTGCCGCTCGAATTGCGCGGGCCCGTCGTCATCGACGCCGGGCTCTGTGCCCCCCGAGTTTCTCAACCGGTCTGATCGCTTGCGCCGGTGATAGTCATTGATCAGATTCTGGACGGCACGCTTCACGTAGTCGCGAAAGCGGCCTCGCTTGGGGTCGGCATGACGAAAGCTGCCCTGGAGGAACCGCACCGCGAATTCCTGGTCAAGCTCGGCAGCGGCATCAGGATCTTTGAGCGCCTTGAGCAAGTAGCGATGGACGGCTCCGGAATAACGGCACATCAGCTCGGAGACCGCAACGTTCATCTTGCCCGGCTTACCAGAATGGGCCTCGAACACCATGGTCCAGTGAGTCGACAAGTCGCTGAGCAACGGTTCCGATTCGACGTGTTCCACGATTCACGCTCCGGCACCGAAGGGTTTCCACGGGAGAGGAGTTCGGTCGAGATCCGAGTTCGAGCCAGCCGGCACCTGTCATTTTACACGTGGCGATCAAGGGCTTGCAAAAGCACGAAGCCCAAAAAAATCGCTGGGGTCGCGCAAGACAGGCGCCCCACTTGCCCGTATGAGAGAGCGGAATGGTTGAAAGACAGCGGGCCGCGGCGAGTTCGGTGAAGCCGGACCAGCGACCCTAGCGGAAGCCAAGAGACGGATCCCGTTATCGAGGCTGGTCATGAACGGTACTTTTCCTTGTCTTATGCGGTCATACACTCCCATGCCCATCGACGAAATGCCGAAGACTGAAGTCGCCTGGCACGCACTGCTCAATCGCCCGGAGGCCCGAGTTCTGGACGCGACGGAGGAACGCGAGCTGTTGATCGAGCTGATCGATCACCGCACCCAGCTTTTCGCCTGTCTGGGCCAGACCAGTGAGCAGGATTGGGGCACTCCGGGCGGGGAACTGGAATTTCAGCAACGAGTGCGCGAGCTGGCCAGCCCGATCACCCCCCTCGATCCCGCCTGCGCCGCGGCTGTACCCGTGGCACGTCGGTATCAGGAGCTCAGGACCAAACTGGCGATGGCCAATGTGCGCCTGGTCGCCCACGTCGCCAAGCGATACCACGGCCGGGGGATCCCGCCCGGCGACCTGATCCATGAAGGAGTCTGCGGCCTGCTCTCGGCGATCGACCGATTCGATCTCATGAACGATACCCGTCTGGCCACCTACGCGATCTGGTGGATCCGCCAGGGCATTCAGCGCGCCATTGCCAACGGAGCGTATCCGGTTCGATTGAACCCCAGGCAGCTTCACCAGTTGGCGAGAGCCCAGAATGAGCCGGACGGAGCGGACAGCCCGTCTGTGCCCATGACCAGAGCACGGGTCGATCAACCGGGCGGGATGTGTTCGCAAACCTACGAGCGTCTGCTCATGGCCACGCGGCCCACACTTTCCCTCGATGCACCCCGAGGCTGGAACGGCAGCCGGTCGCTCGTCGACTACTTCCAGGCCCACAACGACGACGAGCCACCCCAAGAAGACATGGGCGAGTGCGTGGGAGACATGATCAAGATGCTCAATCCTCGCGAGCAGTACGTGCTCAAGCTGCGGTTTGGCCTGGCCGGCGCGACACCTCATACCCTCGTCCAGGTCAGTCGGACGCTGGGTGTTTCCAAGGAGCGAATTCGCCAGATCCAGGCTCGCGCAATCAGCAAGCTTCGAAATTCGCCGCTGGCACGGTCTCATCGAAGACTAGCCGAAGCCGCGGCCGTGTGATCACGCCGAGACAGCCCGAAGGGCCGCGGCGTGAACAGAGTGAAGCCAGAAGCCTGATTGATGGGTACTGGCTCGAAGGGGGCTGAGGCGACGTCGCCTCCCCCCCGAGAGCCAGGTGTGAACAGGGACGATCGCACCGGGCTCGACTCCACGATCTATGCCCCGGCAGCATCAGGGCCGCCTCCGTTTCGCTCGCGCTCGAGAATGAGCCGGTCAAAGCCATGGAGGAGCATTTCGCGGGGCGAATAGGGCCCGGATCGATAGGCGCACGAAGAAAGGCCAAGCTGCATCTGTTCGCAGACGTACCAGTCTTGACGATTCGTCAAGTCCCAGAACGTCACCGCGTCGTCGGGGTCGAAATCGGACGCGGCGATCGCGTCGGGGTGAAACAGCCATTCGCACACAATCTCGGTACGGTCGACTGCACGCGGCCAGAGGCTGTGAGTCAGCACATAATCCGGATGCAGGCTGAGCAGCAAATTCGGCAGGAACGCGTAGAAGTAAACGTAGCGGCAATCTTGAGCGGTCAGTCCCGGCAAGCAACAGCGGCGCAGCCGGCCGTCAGACGACATGGTGTCAATCCCTTCACGCAAAAGCATTCGGCCCCCGAGATAGCTCGATTCGGCGGGCTCATTCACGCCGCTCAGGTAGTGCGATAGCTTCTGGAGCTGCGGGTGAACTCCCGGGCAATGCAGACACTCGGAATAATTGTGGATGATCAGCTTCCAGTTGGCGGCGACGTCGTAAGCGACGCGCTTGCCGAGCTTGAGCCCGTCCATTCCCCAGGCGCGGAACCGCTCGTCCATGCCGTTGAGCTGCCGTGAGAGCGGCGCAGGTTTCTCCGCCAGGTTGAGGAACAAATTCCCGTCCCAGATACTGGCGGCGACCGCCTGGAGCGGGTAATCCTCGAGCCGAAAATTGGCGACGCCCTCCATCTGCGGGGCAGCCACCAGGCAGCCGCCCAGGTTGTAGGTCCACGCGTGGTAAGGACATTGAATGGTCGCCGCGAACCGTCCCGATCGCTGGGCGACCAGCCGGGTTCCCCGGTGGCGGCAAACGTTGCAATACGCTCGGATACTGCCAGAATTGTCGCGGACGACGATCAGGCTCTCGCCGGCGATCTCGCGCACAACGAAGTCGCCGGGACCAGGGATCTCGTCGGCCCGGCCGGCATGAAACCACGCGCCACGGAAGAATGAATCGAGCTCGGCGTGGTAATGACGGTCGTCGATGTAATATCGGGCGGGCAGGCTCATCGCGGCAGGTTCTTGCGCACTCAAGAGATGATCCTCCCCGCCTGCATGAACAGAACTCGCGCTTGTGGCACCGATCCGAGATCCGGAAGCCGAATCGTCGAAAAGCGGACGGCTCGGATCCACGATGGGAGATTCTAAGTCCGGAACGCGGAATCGGGAATCGGGCAAGGTGTCGAACCGACATTTTTCGGGCAAACACCTCGGCCGCCTGGCATCGCGGCGGCGCCGAGATGGTCGCACTGGCCGTGTCGCCGGTTAGAGTTTCTTGCCTGGCAAGTGCCATTTTGGCAGTTGGGTTCGTTTCGCAATTTTTGGTACCCCGATCGCGTCAGGAAGCGCGCCATTCTGGCAGTTGGATTCGGTCGGCGCCGTCGGCGCGGTGGGCATTGTGACGATTAATCGGAATCGGTCGATTCACGTCGCAGTTGGAAACAACGACGCGACACACGGCTAGACAGCCGGGTCTTTTGTAGGTCAGGCTTTCGAGCCTGACGGTTCGAGAGTAGGTCAGGCTTTCCAGCCTGACGGTTCGAGAGTAGGTCAGGCTTTCGAGCCTGACGGTTCGAGGGTAGGTCAGGCTTTCCAGCCTGACGGTTCGAGGGTAGGTCAGGCTTTCCAGCCTGACGGTTCGAGAGTAGGTCAGGCTTTCGAGCCTGACGGTTCGAGAGTAGGTCAGGCTTTCCAGCCTGACGGTTCGAGAGTAGGTCAGGCTTTCGGGCCTGACTCTTTGGGATGTCAGGCTGGAAAGCCTGACCTACGGGAATCGAATGGGGGCCCGGGCCCGGCAACAGTTCTAGCCACCTCTCGGGCCATTGTTCGGAAACGCGAGGTTCGAAAGCGCGCAAAGTCGCGCGAACCACCGAAAGCGCCAAAAACTGCCTCGTTGCCTTAACTACCTATGATAATTGCAGTTGCGCCATGTCGTTGGAATAATCGGAACATGAAGGCCCGTTATAACTCTTGAGCTGGATTACACTTGCACATGTCGTTGGAATAATCGGAAATCTCGGGTTCGTTGCCACATCTCCTTACTAAGAAATCACTTGGCGCATGTCGTTGGAATAATCGGAACTTGATAGCGAAAATCGGGTGTTTCTGCCACATCTCCTTACCAAATCGTGAGATAGCGCATGTCGTTGGAATAATCGGAACAGGCCATTCAACCGGCGTTCGAGGGCTTGTCCGTCGTCGGTTACGAAATTGTTCCCGTTCGCAGCCCGTTGATCGCCTGTCGGCGGCCTTTTGGCCGCCGGCGACGCTGATAGACCGCGCGGTTCGCATTCGTTGTTTCAGTCCGCGTCGAAAACCGCGCTCACGGCGACCGAGAATCCTGCCAACAACACCGATGCCGCCGTATCCCCGCGCCGGTAGACTCCGGCTTCCTCGTAAGCCTCCCCGCTCAGACGGAGAATCGTGATGGTTTCGGTCTGCGGGTTGACGATCCAGTATTCCGGGACGCGGCCCTCGGCATAGTCGCCCCGCTTGTCCACCAGATCTCGTTCCGGCTTCTCTTCGCTCACGACTTCCAGGGCGAGGTCGGCGCCCAGCCAGAAACGGTTCTGCCGGCGCGGATCGGCGGCTTTGAGCAGCAACAGAACATCGGGTTCACGGAATTTGCCCTCCCGGATTCGCAGCCGGAGTGGAGCAAAATGGACTTTGCCGCCCTGGGGCTGCACAAAGTTGAACAAAGCAAGAAACAAGAACTGGAGGACGCTCTGGTGCTTGTCGGTAGGCATTGGCAGCGCTTCCAGAAAGCCGTCTGTGAACTCGACCAGCCGGCTCCGGCAGTCGGTCAAGACGAGATACTCCTCGTCGCTCCATTGCCCCTGGGGCGGAAGGAGTTCCTCGAGCAGATCCTTCCATTCCTGGGCAGGCGGAAGCGTGGTCGCGAGCTCGGGCACAGTCGCCATGGCGGTCCCCGGAAAAGGGCTTTCATTCCCAAGCTCAGTATACTAGGAAATGTCAAGTTCCACGACATGCGGGAGAGCCCGGCGAGACAATCGCACAAATCGGAAGTTGGTGACCCAATATCGGGCCGTCCTCCTCTACCAGCTTGACCTGGCCGAGACCATGTCCGACAAAGGCGGCATGTGCGCGGGATGCGTTCGTTGCCCGCTCCGTCAGAATGGCGGCAGTCCATCTCCAGTCGGACCGCTTGCACGAGGAGAATGCCATGGCCAAAGTCGTGCGATTTCACGAGACCGGGGACCCTGAAGTCCTGAAGATCGAGGAGCTGGATGTCTCGCCGCCTGGCAAGGGCGAAGTCCAGATTCGCATCCATGCGTTGGGCCTCAACCGAGCCGAATCGATGTTTCGCCGCGGTCAGTACCTGGAAGATCCCAAGCTGCCCGCGCGTCTGGGATACGAGGCTGCGGGCACCGTCGCCGCGATCGGGCCGGGAGTGAGCGGGTTCAAGGTGGGTGATGCGGTCAGCACCATCCCGAGCTTCTCGCTGAACGCTTATGGGCTCTACGGCGAACTGGCCAACGCCCCGGTCCACGCCGTGACCCATCATCCGGCGTCGCTCTCGTGGCCGGCCGCGGCCGCCGTATGGATGCAGTACCTGACCGCCTACGGAGCCGTGATCGACATCGCCAATCTGCGTCAAGGCGACAAGCTCGTGGTTCCGGCGGCCTCGAGCAGCGTGGGTCTCGCGGCCATCCAGATCGCCAACAAGGTCGGGGCGGTTCCGATTGCGCTCACGCGCGGCAGCTCGAAGCGGCAGGCCCTGCTGGACAAGGGCGCTGCCCACGTGATCGCGACGGACGAACAGGACCTGGTCAAGGAGATCCTCAAGCTCACGGGCGGTAAAGGGGCCCGCGTCGTGTTCGACCCCGTCGGCGGCCCGACCGTCACGAAGCTCGTGCAGGCAACGTCCAAGCTGGGCATCCTGTTTCTCTACGGCGCCCTGAGCCCTGAGCCGACGCCGCTGCCACTGTTCGACGTCCTCGCCCGGTGGACGACGATCCGCGGCTACGTGATGATGGAAATCACGAGCGATCCAGCACGGCTCGAACGCGCCAAGACGTTCATCAACGGCGGGCTCGCCGACGGTACCTTGAAGCCGATCATCGCCAAGACGTTCCCACTCGAACAGATCGTCGAAGCGCACCGATACCTCGAGTCCAACCAGCAGATCGGCAAGGTCGTCGTGACGGTCTGATGGCGCACGTCAGGTATCTGTCGGCGGCCCGTGGTTGCCCGACTGCGGTTCTCTCTGGGCAGCTCGAGGCGGCCACACTCACAATCAGTTCATGGCCTGAACTGCATTTACCCTTTCGCAGGTAGGACGGCTCCGGCTGTTGGGACGCAGCGGTCCGTCGTCTGGTCCGTCACCGGTCCACTCGCCCCGGCAGCGGGTTGGGGAAAGACCCTGTACCGCCCCTGTCCGAAGCTGGCAGCCTTGCCGACGTGCACCCACTGGCCGACGATGAGATACGGCCAGAGCGGCTGGGCGATATTGGCCACGAGGGCGCATCCGGTCAAACCGGAAAGCGGGTGCTTGATCCCCCGTCGGCTGCTCAATCGCTCCCACTCGCGCAGCGCGCACATCTTGTTCCTTCACGACGACCTGTTCGGCCATCGCGGCCATGGCTTGATAATCGCATGGGGGTGTGCGGTCGGGAATGGTGCAATAGCTTTCGGCGAGCGTGCCGACGCGGCGGATGAGTCGTTTGAAGAGCGTCGGTCCATCGAGCCGGTCGATCCGCTGGCGGTGCTGCTTGAGGTGGGCCGGCGTGACAAATCCGATAATGGCTTCCGGCGCGGGCTGCGGCGCCTGGGCGACGATATCGAGTCCCGTGATTTCGGGCACGCGTGTGCCGACGCCGCGAGTGGCGGGATCGATCTCGACGTGCGAGCCATCGGCCAGGTCGGCGAAGATGCGCACCAGCGTGAGTTTCTGTCGTTCGACGCCGATCCCGCGCTGTCCGAGCCGGGCCATGGTGGCGATGATCCAGGGGTACCAAGCCTGTGCGCGGCCGACGAGCGTGAGTCCGAACCGGATCTGTTCGCCGGCGGCATACTTGCCGCGCTGGCTTGTCGGCGGAATCAGGACATAGGGCCTGGGCTGGTCAAACCCCGTCGGCCCGATTGTGGCCGGGTGCTGGCTGGTGCTGTTGCTGGTGGCATCGGAGCCGTTCCTGTCGGTCTGTCGCGGCGCGGCGCCGAGCACGGGCAAGCTGGGCGAAATCGTGTCGAACAGCGCCCCGGCCGCGCACCGATCGGGCCGCCGGCAGGTCGAGCAGGGGCCGTTGGGCTCGATGCAGCAGACGTCGTGGAGCTCGCGTCCGAATGCGCCGCGAAAGGTTGACCCCAGATATTCGGGCAGCTCGCACGCCCGCTCGGTGCGGTATTCGGCTTGGAGGACGGTGAGGCTCAGGTGTTGCCACATCGCGCAGCTCCGATCGGAATCGGGTTTTCAGCCGCGGCATCCATCGCCGTAGTTCAGCACGCGTCCACATGAGAAATGAACCAGTCTGCGCATGATCCGAGGTGTACCGCAACGAGCGGGTGAAAAAAACGAGCGACCTGGTACTCGGAACTTTCGAAATCTAGTTCATTGACTATAGAGGTCCGGCGTTGCAGGATATCGAGCTTGGGCGGCGACGCCCAATCTCCCATCAAGGATGTCCGCGATCGACGGACCGATTGTCGCCGGGACAGCGTCTGAAATCCGCAAGGACGACCGGCGTGCCGAGCCGCCGCGGAGAACCAGCATATGACCGCGCACCTCTTGGCTTTCGCGATCAGCCCAGTCCAGCGATTCATCCGGGAGGCTCGCAAAGCCCAGGATGTTTGGAGCGGAAGCTTGATCCTCTCCCATATGGCGCGGGCTGTGCTCGTAGCTGTCGAGCCCCCCGAGCAGGTGATATCCCCACACATCAATCCGCAGGTTGACGCACTGGCACTTTCTCAACCCGGCATTACAAACGAGGCGACGATTGCCATTCGCGGTGGTGCGGAGCGAGCTCACGCGTTGGTCTCCAAGGCGAGCGGACTTTGGTCTCGCCTGGCGAGAGACATCCGGCTCGAGCTGACCGAGATCGGACTGTTCGATGATGGGGATCTCGCGCTGTGGACGGAGCAGGTAGAGCAGCAATTCGTGGTCGCCTGGGCGTTGCTCCCGTACGGTCAATCGGCCGTCCCGGCGGAGAACGCCGCTGCCGTCCGCGATCTGCATGAGCTCCTGGGCGCCGCGAAGCGAGCACGGTCACTCGTCGAGTATGTCGGGGACGCCCGGCCCAAGTGCACGCTCTGCGGGCAATGGGAGCAGATGGGGCCGGTGGACGACGAAAAGTTCTGGTCGCGGACGATTCCACGCCGTGTTGAAGAGCTTGATCTCGACGTGCGCGGCGCGATCCGCGCGCGGCTGGGTGAGCGGGGGCGTGAGCGGCTTTGCGCCGTCTGCCTCACGAAGAGACTCGCACCAATCCTCGTCTTCCATGAGCTCCTGTTCCCCGGGAGTGCGGATGAGCAAAAGCGCTGGCGGGAGCTCCAAGGGCTCACGCTTGTGGATGGCCGGCATTATTCCGCATACCCGTCGACCACATCGATCGCCTGGAGCAGCCAGAAAGAACGTCTTGCGCAGGCAGTCACGTCAGTGCCGGCAAGCTGGGATCGTTTCAAGGCAACGATCGAGGCCTTCACTGGAGCGGTGAAGACTTACTGCGACCGAAACCCCGACGTACCCGAGGGGTGGCACCGGCTTCCCAGTTACCCGGCAATTCTTGGCGCCGTCCCGACGAATCTCCACGCGTCGGTTCGAACGCTGATCGAGCTCGACGGCTCATGGCTCTCGGATGACGAAGAAGACGGAGACGAGGAGGAAGATACGGTCCGAACTTCAAGAAAACACGACGAAGATCTGCGCCGCACAATTCGCTCGAGGCGATCCGAGCTCCAAAAACTTCTGGACGATGTGACGCCGCAGGCAAGAGTGCGCCTCGGTCGAACCCCGCCGCTGGCGATCCTGCGGGCCGACGCAGACCAGCTCGGAAAGCTCCAAGGAACCGCAATAAGGAGCGGTGGGCTTGCGAAGGCAACGGAACTGAGCCAAATCCTCTGGCAAGACGTGCTCTCCAAGGCGACGAGCGCAATCGAGGGCGCGTGCCGCGGCCGTGTCCTTTTTGCCGGGGGCGACGAGCTCCTCGCGCTCCTGCCGGCGTCGCACGGCCTCAGAGCGGCGGAGGCGGTGGTCTGCGCCTTCCGAGACGGGGCTAAGGGAAGCGGCTTCCCCGAGCTGAGCTGCACGGTCGCCGTTGTGGTGGTGGCAGCGCACCGCCCGTTGCGCGGTTCGATCGAGGAACTGGGACGGCTTCTCGATTCGGCAAAGTCCCTCAAGCGCCCGGACCCCGCTTTTCCAGTCCACCAGTTCGATCGCGAGGCGCGTTCGGCGAAATATGGGCGTTTCGCGTTGGGACTTGCGGTCATTCCCGGATCGGGGAACATCAAGCGCGGGGTGATCGGACTGCAGGTCGCCCGTACTGGACCCGACGGGTCGCACCGGGGAGTCTGGAATACGCTGGCTGACGTTCTGATCCCCTTGGCCGACGCTTTCGCGCTTCCGGCCGGCTGCGGCATCGCGATTTCGCCGAAATTGCTCACTGAGTGGATCGAGGAATTCGAGCCGGGCGACGATTCCACGGAAGCGGAACCCGGACGCTCCGCACTGCCGAAGAGTTTTCTGCAAAGCGACGGCGGTGATGGCATCGCGCTGGCAGAGTTCCGCCGGATGACCCTACGTCATATTGCGCTCGAAAAACATGTCGGTCGCACGGCCCAGGCGCACAAGGAGGCTCGAGCTTGGGTCGACACGCTGTGTGGTCCTGGATTCGATTGGTCGCGAGCGGCTCGCAGGGATTTTCGCGACGATCTTAAACAGAGGCTGGCAGGCGCTCTCACCGAACGAGTGGGTGCCGTGTTACTTTCCGGGACGATCGAGCGAGGATTTCCGACGGTCGAGACCCCGTGGACTGGCAGTCCGCGGCCTGCTTCTTGCGATTCGGGCACTGGCGACGAGGGAGCTGAGGTGATGCCGGCACACATCACTTTGCAAGCGCATGACGTCTGGTTCTTTCGTACGTCGAGACCGTTCGGCGCCACGCAGGCGGCTGCCTCGGACGGCGAATCAGAGGTGCTGCCGCCGCCGTCGACCGTCTACGGTGCGATGCGCGCCGCAGTGGGTGAATCAATGGACGGCATAAACTGGGCTGGGTATCGCGACGATTGGGACTACTACAAGGAGCACGGGACGTGGCCGGCATCGCGCGATCCCCGTGTCACTGGGCTGTACGAGAGGTTAGGCCCGCCCCAGCCCAACGAGCGATGGCCGTCGGGTATTCGCATGCTGGGTGTGTTGCCGGTGGAGTTAAAGCTCGACGACGACGATCAACCGGTAGACGCGGCCGAGCAGATCTTGTTCCCGCTGCCGGCCTTCGTGCTGGTCGACAAGGGAGCTGGCGGACGGGTCGCGCCCTCTGACCTGCGCTTGGCCCGCCCACGCGTGATCGAGGGTGGTGCCATCGGTTGCGGCGAATCGGCGCTGCCACTATTGCCGGTGCTTCCTCCGCGAGGGGAGCCGGACTTCGTTGGTGAGACACGCCGCCTGTTTGTGCGTCGAGTCGAATGGATGCACTTGCTCACGGGCAAAGGACCGGACAGCTTTCGCCTCTCAGCAGGCAAGCCTGTCCCGGTCGACGATCTGGCCGAAATCGAACGCAGGATAGGTATCGCGCGAGAGATTAGCAAACGGACGGCCAAGCGCAGCTACCTCTATACGATCGAGATGCATCGCTGGCGGTCTCGGATCGGCCATGGCCGTGTGGCTTATGGACTCCGCGCACTCGTCGACGGTGTCTCCGCTGCCGAATTCGGGCGTCACACGGTGCCATTGCGACTAGGCGGCGAAGGCCGCATGGCTTGGTGTAGCGCGAGCGATCGCGCCGAGAGCTGGCTGACGTCCGAAGCGTGCGACCAGGTTGCCGACGCCATTCGGCATATGAAGGGCTGGTGGCTCGCTCTGGCGTCACCGGCCGCATTCCGCGGCGGCTGGCACCCTCGCTGGGCCCGTCCCGATGAGAATGGCGCCTGGAGGGCTCGACTCCCCGGTGATCCATCGGGCGAGCTCGATTGCGGTGCTCTGGTAGGAATGGTGGCGGAAGCTCCCTACCCGCAAAGCGGTTGGGACCTCGCCGGGGGGCAGCGTGGCAAAACCAGGGGACGACCAAAGCCGCTGCGCCGGCATCTGCCGACCGGAACGACCTGGTTCTTTACCCTCTCTGATCAGCAGTCCACGAGTGACGAAGTGCTGGCAGCGGTCAACCGCCTTCAAGCGACGTGCATCGCTGATCTGGACGGTCATGCGGGCTATGGTCTGGCATTTGTCGGGGCCTGGAGTGCCCAAGGAGACTCTTGATGGGGCGCGCCGCTGCGTTATTGGTGTTGCGGGCGTACACTGGCATACATGCGGGCTCAGGTCAGGAACTGGGCACGGTCGACCTGCCGATTCAGCGCGAGCGTGTGACGAATTACCCGGTCGTGCGCGGGAGCTCGCTCAAAGGCGCACTGCGCCAATCCGCCCAGGAAAAATGGCAGGCCGCTGGCCAGGGCGAGTGGGATGATTCTCCGCAAAAGGACCTGCTTGAGGCGCTGTTCGGACCGGAGACGCAGCAAGCCTCGGAATTCGGTGGCGCGGTCTGCGTCGGCGATGCAAACCTACTGCTCTTCCCCATGCGAAGCCTGCGCGGCACGTTCGCGTGGTTGACGTGCCCGCTGGTCGTTCGCCGACTCCGCCGGAACCTGGTCGACACGGGCATCGACGCCTTGATCCCCGACAAGCTCAGCGAAGTCCCGAAGCTGCCCAGCTCAGCGCATGTCACTGTGTGCAAGGGGTCGGGCGTTTCTCTGCGAAAACCGGGATCGCAGGCGCAGTCGGTGGTCGTCCTGGAGGACTTCGGCTTGGACGTCTCTGCGGAAAGCCTCGACCCGCTGGCCAAGCACCTCGGAGGTGTCTTGCCGGACCCAGATTCGGAGCTCACCGAACGACTCGTTCTGGCCAGTGACCAGCGGTTTCAGGATTTCACGACGTTCTGTACCGAGGTGGTCACTCGCGTGCAACTGGCGGACGAGACGAAGACGGTTGTTGATGGCAATTTGTGGACGGAGGAGCTTCTGCCCGCAGAGAGCGTGCTCACGGCACTTGTCCTCTGCTCAGACGATCGGAAGGGGCGAGCTGGCGAGAAGCGTCTCGGGCTGGACATGCTCGTCGAGTTGAAAAACGCAACCTCGGGCCGATTTCAGATCGGCGGCAACGAAACGGTTGGATACGGGATTTGCCAAGCGCACTGGCTGGGGCCGGTCGCCCTTGGCGCTGGTTTGTCCAACGGCGGAGGAGGTTGAAGACATGCCCGTCTTGATGCTTGATAAGCAAAGAGCAACGGAAGCTTGGGACTCGGTGAGGCAGGTGAAGAAACGCTCCGTCAAGACCCAGGGCCGTTATCGCGCGAGGGTGCGCAGGCGCCGGCGATGATTCAGCGCAACGGACTGGGCCAGTGCCTCGCCTTCCTGGCGTCGGCCGGGTTCGAGGGAGGCAAACTCACGGAAAAGGCGGAAGATTGCGCCGACGGATTACTGTATCAACACCTGGGCCGTTGGATCGTCAAAGCGCTCGGGCTGCAAACCATCATTCCCGCGGCGGACAGGATCATGCCTGGCGCCGGGCGCTCCTTGGACCCCCTGGATATGCTCATCGACTCCGAGACAACAATTGAGCAGTCGATTCACGCGACAGCCGAGGCGCTCGCATTCCTGCGGTGGGCGCGGCGATTCGCCGAGTCGCAGCTTGAGAGGACGAAGAAACGGCAGCCGGCAAGCGTCGGTTCCGAGTCGACAAACACCGTACGGGAGGACCCCTGACGATGCCGATCCGAATTCCGGTCGCAGGAAAGCTGGCTAACGAGATCATTCCCGACCACGAGCGGTTCGCCATCAAGATGGAGGTGGTGCGCTCGCATCCCGGGCTGGCGCTTGATCGCTACCTACCTTTCGTCTATGAGCCAATTCGCCCGACCCAGAGACCGGGCCTTTGGCGGTTCTGGGAGTTCGACGCGCAGAAGAAGGGGCGCTGGCTGAAGGAATTCGCCGTCGAGGCCAATCTCGCCTACGCGAAAGCAGATGCCCCATGGAGGCGGTGGGCCAGCCGTTTCGAGGCGATGGCTGCGGACTGGTGTGGGTCAGGAGCCATCTCGTTCGTGGTCCGTCCTCGGTGGCGCTGGATCGTGGGCCTCGGAAACGAGTCGGTCCTCGAAACGGGAATCACCCTTCACCACACCTACGGCGTTCCTTATCTTCCCGGCTCTGCGCTCAAGGGTCTCACCCGATCGATGCTGGAGGCAGGGATCGAGTCAAAGCCAAAGGGTTCGAGCCCGGCGCCGGTGAATCTGGAATTGATTGGGCGCTCGATCGAGAGCGACGATGATCAGCCGCCGCGGGAGCGCGCGATCAAGGCCCTGTTTGGGGACGACACCGCCGCGGGCCATGTCGTAATCCTCGGAGCGGTTCCTCTGGCGAGGCCGGGTCAGAGTCCAGAGCTAGCCGTCGACGTGATGACCCCGCATTTCCCGTCTTACTACGCCAATCATGAGAATGACGCTCCCCTCGAAGTTGAGGATCCGATTCCCGTGCCGTTTCTGGTCGTATCCAAGGGTCACTACCAGGTGATCGTTGCGCCCACTCGCGCGAGCTCACCCCGCGACTGGGTCCGGTTTGCCGCCGAATGTTGTTCCGAAGCCCTGGCCGACCTGGGCGTAGGCGGCAAGACAGCTAAAGGTTACGGATACTTCATGAAGGTCTGAGCGCAGCTATTGTACCGAGGAGGGCCCCAGCCGTGCCCTGGTTGACTTTCAAAATCGAGACGGTCACGCCCTGCTTCCTGGCGGGAGCCTATCAGGCCGACGAAGCCCTCAAATCGGATGAGGCGCTCCTATCCGACGAGGGACTGCGCACCGCGAGCTTGATCGGGCAATGGCGGTTCTGGCTGCGGGCGTGCTTGGGCACCGGCAAGCAATACCCGAACTGGCGCCGCCGCGAAGATTGCCTCTTCGGTAGTCCCCATGACGGCGGCAGCCAGGGGAAGATTTGGGTTCGCCCGGGCGCCTCGACCAAGCTGAAAGTCGTCCGTCGCGGCGCGAAGATCCACGACCTCGCCCGTCGCGGATACTTGATGTTCGAGCAGGGGCGGACCGCGATTGACCCGCTGGTCTATCTGCTCGGCCAGGGTTTGTATCACTTCAGCCGGGGACTCGAGCGGCCCGCGATTGCGGCGGGCCAGACGTTCGACGTAGAAGTGGCGGCGCCCCGCGTGAATGTACAAGAGGCCGGCGCGCTCTGGCGCGACTTCCGTCACGCGCTCTGGCTCTGGCAGACTTTTGGCGGCCTGGGCGCACGGTCCCGACGCGGCTGGGGAAGCATGCAAATCGTTGGTGTTGGGGGGCTGGACGATGTGATCTTCGATGTCGAGGAGCGCGCGCAGTGGCATCGCTGGTTCACTGAACTCCCAGAAACGCCGGGCGAAGACCCAGATGAGCAGGACGAGACGGCCAGGCAGCGCATCCTTTGCCGTGTGTTGGACCTCGCGTTCACCGGGCGCGAACACCCCGGTGGTGACGAACCGGGAAGTTTGGGGCGCCACGGTGGTCTCTGTCAACCTCCTTGCGCCTTCACCAGCGCCGAGACCGATCCAGAGTCCGGCGTCGCACATAGGAGGGAGGCGGAGACACCATTCTCTCACCTGGGTTCATGTTGCGCGATCGTGCGCAAAACGACCAAGTCGCTTGCCAATTGGGAATCGGCACTTGCTGACGCAGGGCTGGCGTTTCTGGAGATTCGTAGCAATCTGAAAGGGCGCCCTCGGCAACCCAGGGACCTCTTCCGTGTGGATGATCACGATCGGGTATACGACCTGCTGTATCCGCCGCAGACGCCGATGAGCACCGCACCGTACCGCGCCGCGTTCGGTCTGCCTCACAACTACTTCTTTAGTCGGGAACCTGGACGGGAGACCAAGAAGGAGGAATTTCAGGGGCCTCCCGGGCGCAGTCGGCGGGCCTCGCCGGTGCTCATCCACATCGCCAGGGCGAGGTCCAAGCCGCAGGCCCGGTTTGTGCCGTACGCGTTTTGGTTCAAGAGCCACTTCCTCGCTCGGGGTGACCGGATCGTGCGGGCTCGCGGCCGGCGATCGGAGACCTTCGAACCACCGGACTGGTCGGCGGTGGTCGCGTTCATTCATGATTTCTACGATCCGGGCAAGCCTCAAGGCGGGCGCATAGCCGCAGGCGGGACCTCGTAACGACCGGAGCCTCCGGAGCGGAGTGACCCGTGGACTCGAATGCGCCGGAACACTTGCTGCTAGTCACGCTGGGCGAATCGCCGGGAGTGGTGCTCGGCCTGGTCGACTGGCTAAACAACCGAGCGGCTTGGCCGTCCGTTCTCAGCGCCCAACTAGCAAGTATAAGCAGGATTACACATCTCTGGCTGGTCACCACGTCACTGAAGAGTATCGTGGCAAATCTGGACGACGGAGTGGTCAAGCCGCTCGGCGACCCTGCATTCGGTCCGCTCGACTGTCGCATTCTGGTCATCCGGGGGGTGGATGACATCCTGACCGACAGGGACCACCGCACGATGGCCGAGGCGATCTTCCGGTTGGCTCTCCAGGCCGACGAGTGGCGGGACGCCGGACAAGGTAGGATATTTTCGGCGGCCGTCTCTGGCGGTCGCAAGACCATGTCTGCCGCCATGCAGCAAGCTGCCCTTTTCTTTGAAGCCGACCATGTTTTGCACTTGAACTACGCCGGCGACGATTCGCTGCCGGACACTCTTGAGGATGTTCGCCTCCAGCGCCGTGACTTGCACCCCGTAAGTCTGAGCGTCGCCCCCTCTGGGTGGAAATACTGGCTGCACGAGCTCTGGGCCTCCCAGAGACCGAACGTCCGATTGTGTGTTGATTCGTTCCCTCTGTCGGACGCGTGGCGCCCGGCGGCTGGCCCGCGACTCGGGCCGCCTATCGTCGTTGATTCGATTTACGGCTCCGGCGGCAAATACGAGGGGCTCGAGGAGGGCCTCGATCTGATCGCTGCCGACTCGCAGGCGTTCGCAAGAAATGTGTTGGCGTGCGGCATCGGGGCGAGTTTCCTGAGGCACGACCTGAGGCGTCTGGTCAGTCGTCTGGCGAGCAATCCAGCCACCGAATCTCACCCCAGGGACAGCGAGGCCACGACGCAATCGGAGTTGGGGGTCCTCGACGACTACCTTGACGGGCTCGCCCAAGTGACTGATCGGACGTTCGTCAGGAAGGCTGGTCGAGTGCCGGTGATGGACGCCGCTGCTCGGAAGAAAGATCTTGTACAGCTATGCGGCGACGCGCTGGTCTTAGCCGTCGGAAAGCGGGTCCCGCTCGCGAGCCAGGCGCCGCCCGAGTGGCTCGAGCCAGGTGTGATTCGTGTCGTGCTCGGTGGACTGACGCAAGTCACTGACCTGAGCTTGAGAATCAACCGCAAAGTCCTGCTTGTGATCCTTCGCAACCTTATCGCAAACATCCGGGACCACGGTCAAGGCGCCGACATTCCGGAGGGGCCGGACGGCCTACTGGAGGTCAGGCGCGAGACCGACCGGCTCCACTTGTTGGTGCGTAACCGGGTGCCCTCGGAAAGACTGCCGTGGCTTCAGGAGCTGTCGAGCCGGTCGCATCTCAGCTTGCTCCTTAAACCGTTCTACCGGTTCCAAATAGAGAAGACAGTCATCGGTGGCGAACAGAGTGCGACGGGACTTGGCCTGTTCACTATCGCGGAGATAGCCCGGCTATCCGACGGCACCGTCGAGGTGGGAATCCCACGGCTTGCGCGACACGCGGAAGGCTGGTTTGACTTCGTGGTCGAGGTGAGCTTCGCGATGGTCAGCGCAGGAGCCCGGCCCGATGGAGTGTGAACCCGCCGACAATGGTTTGCGAATCGTGCATTTTGATACCGGCGCCGGCCGGTTGCGCGCACGCGAGGCAGAATCCCCGCTTATCCTGGCTCCTTGGCGAGTCTGGCTACGGGGCGGCTATCGACCGTGCCCGGACTTGGACTCGTTTCGAGACGAGCTTTGGGATTGTCCCGATACCGCGCCTGCAACTGTGTTGCTGCACGAGGGGGACTTCGACGACGCGTGCGAAGCCGATGATCTGGCGCTCGCCGAGTGGCTGGACGCCCACCGCCAGGGCGGCCGACCTGTTTCACCGCGTCACATTGTCTTATACGGGAGCAATCTGCGAAGCTGGGGTGAATGCTCTCGAGACAGTGTCCTGTTTAGATCCGAGCGCAACATCACATTTGGGAGACACTGGGGGAGCCGCCTGACGGCGATGCCCTTCGAGACCCACATCTTGGGAGACGCCCGGCCCGTCGCATGGCTGGGTCACTTGTTGCGGCCTGACACAATCGATCTGGCCCTTCTTTCACAGCCATTTGGGACGTGGCGGGATCGGGCCTGCCGGGAGATCCTCGAATTGAAGCTGCCCGAACGGTGGCGCGACGGTACCGCCGTGTGGGAAGGGTTCGAGGGGGATCATCACTCGGTCGGATTACGGCTCTACCTGGAAAGCCGAATTGCGGGCGCTGAACGCGGCGGAGGGCTGCGGGCTAATATCAGCATTCTCGGGGATAACCTCTGGCTGCTCGAAGGTATCGTGCGGTCTGGCGGCGACCGCTCGAAGGACGACGTCGGCCGGATTGAATACGTTCGCAGGATGCTGGAGATTTGGTGCCGCCTGCCGGAGGAGCAGCAGGCGACCGTTTGGCCGCAGACACGCAAGGCGATCGGCGACCAGCTTGGAGCGGCAAGCCGAAGTCGATCGCAACACGTGCTGCACGGAACGCCCCGCGAATTGACGCGAGCGGCTGCACTTGAAGCAGGCGCCGGTGGGGTCAGCGCCCGGCAGTTCGGCGCCCGCGTCGCCTGGTCGCGACGCCGTCGCGACGTGTCCGCAGGCTATTCACAGTCCTCGTGATTGACGACGATTACAAACTTGAGGGCCTTGACACGCTGCTGGAGCGCGTCGTGGCACGGTTGTTCACATCCGCGAAACGCCGGTTTCCGCCGCGCGTCGAGCGGACTTACGCGAACGCGCACGATCTCGGTCCGCCTGCGAATGCGGACGTTGAGCTGATCTTCGCTTATGACTACCCCGAATCGGTGCATTACCTGCACCACCGCGATCTGGACGTAATCCTCCTCGACGAGTACTTCAAGAATCCGAGGTGTCGACTAATTTCCGGTGATTCTAAAGAAGCCGTGGAGCCGGAGCTCCATCGTGATCGACAAGGCTTTCTCATTGCCAAGCGACTGGATGGGGAGCTGGGCCTCCGACGTCCGCCCCTCTTGTTGTTCACAGAGCGGAAGGCATCGGTTGCGGTCGCGCACGATCTTCAGCGCCAGGGCATGCTCGATCACTATCAGGGCAAGCCGTCAACGCGCAAGGCGGAGTTACAGCTCTCGCGGTTTCTCCGGCGCCAATTCGATCCGCTCTCCATGGCGCGCGATCTGGGAGTTGAAGATATTGATGCGCGGGTCCGGGGCTTCCTGGTCGAGGAACTGGCGTGCTGGCGGCGCGATGCTCCCGCCATGTTGCGGTCGCTGGCGCTAGCGGTTCGCGACAGCTCCAACGGCCGGTTGGACTTCGATGCTTGGTCGGCCGGGCTCATTCCCCCAATCCCCGATGCGAGTCGGCGGATGTGGCTGGATGTGAGCTTTTGGGAGCAGATGCTGTCGCGCGAGCTCGGCCCCTGCGCCGCCTGGGCTCCCTGGAAGGCGTGGTATACCGAGCCGAGCCAGGCTGGCACGCCGAGGCTGTACTCAGAGCACGAAGACCGTATCCGCTACTTCGAGCTACTCCGCGCAGCTAGGGGCCGAGGCGTGCCAACCGTGGCGCTGTTCGATCCGCTGGTCGTCCCGGCCCTTTCGGCCGCGGACCGTGACCGAGCGGAGCGAGAGTGGCCTTGGTTCACTCCAATAGACGGACCGATGCCAGGCCGCCCGAAGCCGTACCAAATCTTCCGTCTCCGGCTTCCACGCCGAGCGCCGGCGAGTACCCTGCCGTGGCTGGTGGGCTACTGGTTCGAGCGGCCGGTCCGCGACCAATGGATAACGCTCGCGAGCCATCGCGAGCAAGCCGTTTTAGGTGAGGCATCGTATGAGACGACTCTCCATGTGTTTGCTGAGATCGTCCGCAGATACGAGCGCTCGCAGTTGACGGTTCCCCGTGGAATGGGGTTCCTGTGCGACGGGGTGCTCCTTAGCGTGGATTCGCCCTCGGCTGGCGCGCCTCGAGCGGGACCGCGCCTGGAATTGTTGCTGGGCCGAACGCACTGGCCGCTTGCTCCGGTTGAGATGCTCAATCTTCACCCTGACCCGCGCAGGCGAATGCCCGAGGCGGTGCCGTACTCACTGCCGGACTGGACGCGTGCGCTCGGGATCTGGTTTGCCCTGGGCGAGTGGCCGGATCCGGCGCAGGCGACCGAGGCCGGCGGGTCTTGGGTCCGGTTCAAATGCCTCGCCAAGAAGAGGCGGATCAACTTCGACATCTGGACGTGGTGGCGCGAGTCGACACCCGCCGAGGCTGACGGCCACGAGATTACTCGCCGTCACGACGAAAAGGAGGTGACACGGAAAGGGTGCCGTCTTGTGATCGCGAATCGTTCCCGTCCCGTTGGTCACCTGTCGCAAGGCGATCGGCGATTGACAATGCGTGATCTCGTGAGCCGCGCGCTGTTGCGGGTTCGACAGGACTGCGTGCGCTTGGAGCGATGCGAACTGCGCGTTGAGGTAGAGAATGGGAGGCCGGCGACGATTCTCGAACAGATGTCGTTCGCCGGTCCGGTCACGTTTGCCGGATGTCACGTTCTGGCGCACGACCGCGAGCCGATCGATTTCATCGTCCGCGACTGTGTTTTCAAACGCGGCATGATCATCGATGGAACCCACGCCGGCGCGATCTACATCGACAACTGCGTCTTCCGACGAGACGAAAAAGGGTCGATGGACGACACTGCGTTGCAGATCCTGCAGACAGTCGTTGATGGTGCGATCAAAATCAGCAATGTGTGGCTCTTGGGTGGCCCGATCGAGATGTCCTCCGTGGTCGCCCAGAGCGTGAGGCTCGAGAACGTTCAACGCGGGAGGCTTGAAAACCTGCGTATCCGGGACGAATTTCACCTCAGGACAAGGGCCCCCGGAGAATTTCAGATCACCGATATGACTGTCGACGGGTGTTGGGAGGTTCGCCTCGACTCTCGGGCGAAACTGGAGGTCAGTCACACTGTGTGCGCCCGTGTGAACGTGACGATGGAACCCGGTGCGGGCCCCGTGAGGTTTACGGATGGGTTTCAGTGTCGGGAGGATATCACGCTCGCGGATCCCAAACAGGCGGCCTCTGAAGAAGCCACGGATCGTCCAGGTGAGTCGCGCGTTTTAGGCCGGAAGGAGATCTCCGTGCTCACGGCGCAGCCGATCGACCTGCGACCCGCGGAAGTTCACTTCGAGAACTCGCTCGGCCTCGCTCGGTCTCTCATCGCACGACGGGGCGTCTCCATTTCGATGAAGCATGTGAGGCTGGGACTCAATTTCCAACTTCAGCCTCATGCTGACCCGTACGGAAGAATTGACCTTGAGGATGTTGTCATCGCTGGAAAAATGGACTGGAGCGGCATCACAGTCAAGGGACCGGTTCGGCTTGCCAGTCTGGCTCTGTTCGGCGATCTCGTCCTGACTCACTCAATGCTCTTTGGCTCATTCCGCCTCATTCACAGTCAGATCAACGGACCGTTCGAGGGGCGGATGGCTCGGCTGGGGGGCGAATTCGACATCCAGACGTCATGTTGCACAGGTGGCTTGTCATTCGATCGAAGCCACTTTTTCAGCGCAATTCGCGTCGCGGAAGGGCCTAGGGCCGACAGAGGACGCCGATCGGCCGGCGATGGCCAGCGGCGCGAGGAGCCCAGCGATGTTATTCTGCACGAGCTCGTCAACTTCCGCGAGGCTGTTTTCTACGACATAGCCGACTTTTCCTTTGCGGCATTCGAGTGCGATGTGTGCTTCGATGACGCCGAGTTTCATTTCCCACCCAACTTCCGAGCGATTCGCGTTCGCGGGAACTTATCGATGCAACGGGCCTGGTTCTACTATCGTTACGAGGAACTCTGTGGTGGGCGGACCGTCTTCAACGACGCGATCGTACGCGGCGTCGTTGATCTGCGTGGGGCCATCTTCAAGGCCGGGCTGGACTTCCAGGGTTCCATCCTCGAGGGCACCGTGAGAATCGACGGCGCTTCCTGGCCGGTGATCACAGTAGCAGCTTGGCCCAAGATCGCTCGCGAAGAGGAGATCGACGTCTCCTTCCGTGGCGCCAGCGTACGTGGCCTGCTCAGTCTCTCATCCCCCTATGTCACCGACGCGCGGGACAAGGCTGCCGCAGTGCGAAGGTCGACCGAAACACGTGCGCAGTGGCGGCAGTGGCTCCTGCCATTCCTCATGGAGCGTGAGAGTCCGCGCACCCTCGAATTAGAAAAAGTCAGGCGGGATCTGGTCGTCGATCTCCGGAGTTCTTCGGTGGAGAGCCTGGACCTAGATTTCGGGTCGATGCGCGCCTCTTACGAGGCGCTGCACGCTTTGCAATCTAGTTCTCGGAGACGTGAGGACGATGCGTCGCATCCGAACGAGTTGGAGCAGGTTGCGGACTTATTTCAGCGAAGCCTACTGCGCAAGCGAAGGCTCGACGATGCCGATGAGTTTTACTGCATGCAGAAGGACGCGGCAGCGGATCTGACGCCTAGCCTCCTCTCCAAGGCGGAAGATCTCGCCGGGAGAGCCGCTCGCCGGCTAATCGGTTCTCAACGGATACGGAAATCGCTGGCGCTGGTCAGCAGGGGAGTCTGGCAACACGGGACGAGTTGGGGTTGGGTGGCGTTCTGGATGGGGATGGATTTGTGCGCCATGATTCTAGTCACTTGCGTTGTCGCGTGGAGACAGGGGATTCCGCTATCGGAATTCCTCTCAGAGGCCTTTTATCGAGCTCTGAAAGCCGAAGCGACAGTGCGATCTGCTTCGCAGCCAATGGCGCCTGGACCATACTGGGTCGCGATTGGAATTCTCGCGTTCTTGGAGTCCATCCTGATAAGCTTACTGATTGTCTCTCTGGCGCGAAATACGAGCGCTGACCCGCGCCGGGCGTCCTCTCGCGAATTTGGCTCACGCGAGAAGTGCCTTTGCCACCCACGTTTACCCCCCGATCTGCTACAATCGATTCGTCCATCCAGATCGGCGCCCGCATACGAGGCGGCCGGTCGACACCCGGACCGAACGCGGACTCTCTGAAATCCAGCGTGCCGGGATGGAGTTCTCAGCTCGCAGGCTCTTCGCGTTCGAGTTCTCGTTAGCGAGCTCCTCTGGAGGCGCGAGCCAGTCAGGTCCTCCGCCGACTACGAGCTCGAGCGGTTCTACATCGCAGGATTTCAGTACCACGACGGCCCACAGCCCATCGAACTTCTCCAGGTGGGGGGCGGAGTTGCTGCTCATCCACGAAAAAGACAACCCCGACGACCCGCAGGCCGTCGCCTTTCATCTCGGGAGCTCTCACCACGGCTATATTCCGCGTCGGCGCAATCGAACCATCGCCACTCTGCTCGACAAGGGCGTTCCTCTTTGCGCCTGGATTTCCAAGGTCAATCCCGACGCCGGCCGCTGGGCAGCAGTCGAGGTTGCGGTCTTCGTGACCGACGGCAACGCCGTCGCGGGTTGGGGCCCGGCCGCGAGCAAGGCGCCGATCGTCCGCGAGCTCTGAGCATCGCTCAGGTACCCCAGTCATGAATGTGTTGCATTGCCTCCTCGCCAACCAGCACGTCCCCAACCTGCTCTCGGTCGATCACTATCGCCCCGACCGATTGGTGCTGGTCGAGAGCAGTGAGATGAAACGAAAACAGGTCGCCAGCCACTTTCCCAAAGCCCTCAGCCTGGGCGGCCTCGACTACGCCGGGCGGTGCCACATCGCCCCACTCGACGCCGAAGACAGCTTGCAAGCTGTGCGGCGCACGCTGACCGAGGCCTACGCCAGGCATCCCGCCGTCCGCTGGATCGCCAATATCACCGGCGGCACCAAGCCCATGAGCCTCGCCACCTACGTCTTCTTCAAGGAACGAAGAGCGCGCCTCGTCTATACCAACGTCTTCCGGCCCGCCGAGATCATCGACGTTGACGCCGAGACCAAGGATTCCTGTGACTATCGACCATCCATCCCCGAATTCCTCGCTGGCTGAGGAAGATCGCCGCCCTCCCGACGCCGCGGCCCGGGTCTTCAGTAATAAGCCGGATCAGCTTGTTTTCCGCTGTTTTGGTCATGGTCACCGTGTAGCGATTCTTCACCGACGGTCTCCTTCAGCTCGGCCAGGATCTCAGCGAGCGGCCGGCTCGGCTCGGCCAGCCGTTGACGGACTTCCTCGGGTGTCAAAAACGTCGGCGGACCGTGCTCGGCAATCTTCGCCAAGGCCGGCATCTCAAGATGTCGAAGCTCGCCCGTCGCTTCGTTCACCGAGCAAATGCTCCGGCCAAGGATCGCTTGCTTGGCGGCCCATTGAAACAAGGTGAACGCATTCAAGAAGAACTCCCGCTTCGTCCGGAAACCGGCAAACTCGCTCCAGCGCGCGATCGAGTCGAGCTCGGAGTCGCTCAGGTCCATTTGAAATCGTGTAAGGCTGCCCATGGGATGTCTCCTGTTCAGTGGCTAAACGTCTCCGCATTGCGGCATCGATCGCTGCCAACGCGATCCGTCGGCAACCGGGCGAATTCCGATCCAAGACCGAACGAAAGTCGATCCACACGCTCTCCCCCAAATCCCCCCTGGTTGGACGCTTTCGACCGACGCTCGGCAGTCTCATCCAATTCTAACCCAAATCCGAGGTTTATGAATGACCTAATCCGAGTGTAAAATAATCATCACCCCGGGCGAACGGCCAATCTGCACTCAACCTGGCGATCGACTTCGCGACGTACCAAAAGGGGATGAGCGAAGAGCTGGCCGCTTGCAACGGCGCCGACTCGGGACATCGGGAATACTGCAAGGTGCTCCGCCAGAACCAGCCCGCGGCGACATGCGAACCGAGCGAGCATCACCGCCCGTTCTGATTCTCTTTCCCGCCTCCACCCCCACCATGACCATCCTCCTCTGCCTACTGTCCGACCAGCACGTGCCCAACCTGCTCTCGGTGCATCACTATCGCCCCGACCGATTGGTCCTGGTCGAGAGCGGCGAGATGAAACGAAAACAGGTTGCCAGCCACTTTCTCAAAGCCCTCAGCCTGGGCGGCCTCGACTACGCCGGGCGGTGCCACATCGCCCCGCTCGACGCCGAAGACAGCTTGCAAGCTGTGCGGCGCACGCTGACCACGGCGTACGCCAAGCATCCCGCCGACCGCTGGATCGCCAATATCACCGGCGGCACCAAGCCCATGAGCCTCGCCACCTACGTCTTCTTCAAGGAACGAAGAGCGCGCCTCGTCTATACCAACGTCTTCCGGCCCGCCGAGATCATCGACGTCGACGCCGAGACCAAGGAATCCTGCGACTATCGACCATCCATCCCCGAATTCCTCGCGGGTTACGGCTTCGAATGCCACCGGCGCGACGGTACGCTCGCCGACGCCGAAGAACGCGCCCGGCGGTGGTTCGACTGCGCCGCGCGATCGCCGCACAGGCAAAACCGCGCAGCCTGCTGCCGCTCTCCGACGACGATCGCGAGCACGCTCGCAAAAACGGACTGACCCTCGCGCCGGGCCAGGTGCACCACCCTGATGCGTCCGTGCGCCGCCAGATCGCCGCCACCTTCTCCCTCGATCCTGATGACCTCTCGGGCAAACTCTCGCGCTGGGCGGCCGACTTCCTCACCGGCGGCTGGCTCGAAACGTTCTTCTGGGGACTGCTCGACCGGCACGCCGGAAAACTGGGCTGCTGGGACGTCCGCACCGGCCTCGAAGTTGAGCGCACGGGAGAAGCGTCGGGCAACGAGCTCGACGTCGCGTTCCTGCACGAGCACCGGCTCTCGATGATCGAATGCAAGTCCGGGTCGCAGGCGCACGACCGCAGGGGGGATATTCTGTACAAGGTCGCGGCAGTCGCACTTCAGTTCCGCGCTCTGCGCGTCCAATCGTACCTGGCAACGATGGCCCCCAGCATCCTCGAGGGCCGGTCGCTCAAGAGGAATATCCGCACCCGTGCTGATGTCTACAACTGCCGGGTGCTCACCGCGGAAACAATCCGCAGCCTGGCCCAGCGTGCCGACGAGTTTGATCTGATCAAGGCAACGCTCTTCGGCCCCAGGCAGGCCACCCCATAGCAATAGGAGGCGACGCCCATGGCCGAGGTCGTTTTTTACAACATTGGCGTAACGAAGCCGATCACGCCGAGCGAGCCCCTGCCGCCGTCGCCGCCCATTCCCAGGGGCGCGCTCGTCGTCGTCGAGGGCCGCGCTCCGATCTGGCGGTACGGGATTGCCTTTCATCGCCTGCACGGTTCGCCGGCCGGCGCCGTCGCGGTCTATGACCCGCGCCTGGGGGCCGTCGTCGTCGCGTCGCACAAGCCCGAGTTCCGCGAAGGTCAAGTCATCGACGTCTCGCCGCCACAAACCTCGCCGTAGAGCAAACAGTCGGTGTTGGGGGTGAGTCTTACGATGTTGGGCTAGGGTCACCCAGCGCCGCCTACCGCGCGACCGGAGGCGCCCCGAACCTCCGGCGATTCGACCAGATCCCACAAGATCCACAACCCGGCCAAACCGATGGTCGCACCGGGGAAACCACTCTCCGTGACTCGGATCCGAGCCCGTGGCGCTCCTTATCCAGGGAGCCCCGCGAACCACGCGCGGCCAACCCTGTGTTTGGTGGGCTCGGAACCTGGACCACCTTGATCAGGAAATGCTCGTGACCGGGGTCCTACGGTTGTCAGCGGCGAGAGCGCTCGAAGCAGGTATTCTCGCCGTAAATCTTGGCGCGAAACGGTTAACGCAAATCCCCTTGGAGGGGTCAAAAACCCGTTTTTCATGTACCTTCTCTGCGTCCGCGATAACAACCTGGTGTCCAATGACTTACGTTCGCGCACCAGCCCGCAGGCCCGGCCGAAAACCCATAAAATGTGCTCCACATCAGACCATCTCTGCATTTGGTGCTTGCAAGCCACTGCAAGTCATGGTGTTATGAGGCGGACTGGTGCGCGCACCGTCCCCCACTCCGAGGGGTTTGAAACGCTTCCTCCTTCTCATGGGACGCCATCACTGCGAACGGTGCGCGCACCGTCCCCCACTCCGAGGGGTTTGAAACTAAAGAAGCTCCCATGACCCGTTTGGCCAATTCCCGGTGCGCGCACCGTCCCCCACTCCGAGGGGTTTGAAACGCGCTCGTTATATTGAACCTTGTAATACATTTTCCCCGGTGTGCGCACCGTCCCCCACTCCGAGGGGTTTGAAACTGATCCAAACCCAGTCCGACGGTTTGCTTAATGGCCGGTGCGCGCACCGTCCCCCACTCCGAGGGGTTTGAAACTTCCTGGATGTTGACCCAGCCGGAGACTTCCTGCCCGGTGCGCGCACCGTCCCCCACTCCGAGGGGTTTGAAACATTTGCGTGCCAGTTTGCGAGATCCAGTAGCGACCTGGTGCGCGCACCGTCCCCCACTCCGAGGGGTTTGAAACCTTGCTGTAGCTGGCCAGCACCACAACCGTCGGATCGGTGCGCGCACCGTCCCCCACTCCGAGGGGTTTGAAACGACACCTGTTCGGTGAGTTCTCCCAGCCAGCGCCGGGGTGCGCGCACCGTCCCCCACTCCGAGGGGTTTGAAACACGCAATTGTTTTCCCTTCCAGTCGATCTTTTCTCGGTGCGCGCACCGTCCCCCACTCCGAGGGGTTTGAAACGGCCAAGGGGTCTCCTCAGCACCTCTTTTATCCATGCGGTGCGCGCACCGTCCCCCACTCCGAGGGGTTTGAAACAGTTTGTAGAGCGGCAGGGCTCTCACTTCTTTTTCTGGTGCGCGCACCGTCCCCCACTCCGAGGGGTTTGAAACAACGGGTTTGTGCTCTCCTCCGTGTTATCCATCACGGTGTGCGCACCGTCCCCCACTCCGAGGGGTTTGAAACGCGGTGGTGCCCTCAGGCACATCGTCCCGAAGCTCGGTGCGCGCACCGTCCCCCACTCCGAGGGGTTTGAAACAAATTAACATATGTCCGGTCCGGAAAGCTCGGACCGGGTGCGCGCACCGTCCCCCACTCCGAGGGGTTTGAAACGACTGGTTGGACGATCACTTGGTGATGCCGCCGACGGTGCGCGCACCGTCCCCCACTCCGAGGGGTTTGAAACTGATATGCGACGACCACCACTGTCGCCAACACGAACGGTGCGCGCACCGTCCCCCACTCCGAGGGGTTTGAAACAAATCGAGCTCGATGTATTCGACCTCTCTGGTATGCGGTGCGCGCACCGTCCCCCACTCCGAGGGGTTTGAAACTGCGATCGATTCCGGCGTATGGACTGGCGCCGTCTGGGGTGCGCGCACCGTCCCCCACTCCGAGGGGTTTGAAACTTATCGGGGGATAGTTGCTTGGCCAACTTTCTTTGGCGGTGCGCGCACCGTCCCCCACTCCGAGGGGTTTGAAACATTGGTCGACGTCTTGGATTGGTCCTTTCCCAGGGTGGTGTGCGCACCGTCCCCCACTCCGAGGGGTTTGAAACGGCCAGGGCGGCGGCCAGGATGGTCGTCTGGGACTGGGTGCGCGCACCGTCCCCCACTCCGAGGGGTTTGAAACACGGACGCTCCTGAGGAATGAAGAAGTTGCCGCACGGTGCGCGCACCGTCCCCCACTCCGAGGGGTTTGAAACCCGCGGCCAATCAACTGGGGATCAACCTAGCCGAAGGGTGCGCGCACCGTCCCCCACTCCGAGGGGTTTGAAACTTACTTGCTTCGGCTAGTCGCGCCAGCATAGTAGGGGTGCGCGCACCGTCCCCCACTCCGAGGGGTTTGAAACGCCTTGGGTGCTTCTGGTGTGGCGCCCGCTTGGCGCGGTGCGCGCACCGTCCCCCACTCCGAGGGGTTTGAAACACGGGTTTGCTCCTCGGGTAAAGTAAACACGCACGGTGCGCGCACCGTCCCCCACTCCGAGGGGTTTGAAACGTGGCTTTGTGTCTTTCATGTAGCAATCGCAACTCGGTGCGCGCACCGACCCCCACTCCGAGGGGTTTGAAACTGTCAGGTCACCGTATTCGGTATTCATTTGCCGTGTGTGCGCGCACCGACCCCCACTCCGAGGGGTTTGAAACATGGGCAGGTGACAAGAAGGAGGAAGTCGCTGAGTGTGCGCCACCGACCCCCACTCCGAGGGGTTTGAAACGAGTCGACAGATTCAGGATCTTCGTCCACACCGAACGTGCGCGCACCGACCCCCACTCCGAGGGGTTTGAAACAAGTCCAGTAACGACAGACTAAGGGCATACGCGGCATGTGCGCGCACCGACCCCCACTCCGAGGGGTTTGAAACACTCGCAGCTACTGCGCACGAGATAGCCTAAACCAGTGCGCGCACCGACCCCCACTCCGAGGGGTTTGAAACGCACGAGATCATTACGCCTGATGCCAGAGTGGTCGTGCGCGCACCGACCCCCACTCCGAGGGGTTTGAAACACGAGCACGACCGTCCGTTGGCTGCGACGCAGCCAGGTGCGCGCACCGACCCCCACTCCGAGGGGTTTGAAACGGACGCGTGTTGCTATTGAGGCTGAAACCCGTCAGGCGGTGCGCGCACCGACCCCCACTCCGAGGGGTTTGAAACCCGCAGATCGACCTCCAGGACCTCCGACCGGCACGCGGTGCGCGCACCGACCCCCACTCCGAGGGGTTTGAAACTCTCAGCGCCGCACATGGAAGCAGAATCGTTTGATCGGTGCGCGCACCGACCCCCACTCCGAGGGGTTTGAAACCGCGATCCTCGTCGTCCGGTATGGCCTTCACCACCCGGTGCGCGCACCGACCCCCACTCCGAGGGGTTTGAAACGACGTACTCTTCGGCTCGCTGGAACGCCCGTGGATTGGTGCGCGCACCGACCCCCACTCCGAGGGGTTTGAAACGTGCGCATCCTCGGCGTTCGCGCGGATCAGCGACAGGTGCGCGCACCGACCCCCACTCCGAGGGGTTTGAAACACGTCCGGAATAAACCGTCAGGACTTCGAACTCGTCGGTGCGCACACCGACCCCCACTCCGAGGGGTTTGAAACACCCGGATGTAGCTCTTCCTGTCCGCATTTACCGTCGGTGCGCGCACCGACCCCCACTCCGAGGGGTTTGAAACACTTTGGTGGGTTAGGCAAGAAGCGCCTTCACCACCTCGGTGCGCGCACCGACCCCCACTCCGAGGGGTTTGAAACAACGCGACTTTGAACACCCGACGGTCCCGGCTGATCGAGCGCGCACCGACCCCCACTCCGAGGGGTTTGAAACGCTGTAGCCATCGGCGACCATTGATGTCACCGCGTCGATCGCGCACCGTCCCCCCGCTCCGAGGGGTTTGAAACATCTGATCTCCAATCGTCCGCGTCGATTCCTGCACCGAGGTGCGCGCACCGTCCCCCACACAGGAAAGGATTAAGGTTGAAGGATGAAGGATGAATGAGGACCACGGAGACGCGACGCGGCACACATGACGAGCGCGTGGTGAAGTACCGGATACCTTCGGTCGCACAGTGAAGTCGTCCGGGTGGTTCATCCACAGCGCGCACCGTCCCCCACTCCGAGGGGTTTGAAACGTCCCAGTCCCGGTACCCGTGCCCGTACCCGTCGAGCGCGCGCCGTCCCCCACTCCGAGGGGTGTGAAACGCCCGCATGAATTCCAAATCCGTGGCCGCCGGACGCCCTCCCGCGCACACCGTCCCCCACACGGGAAAGGATGAAGGACGAAGGATGAAGGATGAATAGGGATTGCGGGAACGCGACGCCGTGAGCGCAGCCCGCCTGCGCCGGAAGGAAGGGATACCTTCGCTCAATCGACGCTCAACATTGCCACCCGCCCCACGCTGAAGGACGGGAGACACCCAGTCACGTCCGTCGGCCAGCGAACCAGCCACAACCCGGCACCGAAGAGACACCGATCGCCCCGCTCGCGTAAGCTGCTGCCAACCGCCACAAATTGTTCAACAAATGTTCGCTAAAGATTTACAATTTGTTGCAGGCTGACCTGCTACACTGAATTCTCACGGTCGGAATCTCATCCGTGGGCCGGCGACCAGCCGATGTTGACCGATGCCCTGCATCCTCCGCTCGACTCAGGTCCGGCGCCCCGATCGCTCGCGTTCTTTCCCGTGGAGGTGGGTAGTGACGTCCGTTCTTGACTGCGAAATCAACCCTCATTTGCGGCGACGGTTCCTTCAGCATGTTACTTGTTGTACGGGAGTACCACCGCCATGGGTGACGAACCCGGTCCCTCTAGTCCCAGGCAGTCTGACGACGAAGTCGACAACCAGCCCGGTCACCCGTGCGACACGGGAAATGGCCAACCCTTTCCGGGACTGACCGACGACGCTTTCCTCGCCCTCTACGACCAGCTCGCCCTCCCCACATTTCACTATGTTCGCTCATTTGTTCGGCCCGGCAGGCTCAACGACGCCGATGCCGAGGACATCCTCCAGGATGGCTGGCTCGCCCTTGATCAGGCACGCAAGCACAAACGCATCCGCAATCCCCGCCGCTACCTGTACCGGACCTTGCGCCGAGCCGTCTACTCGCACCTCCGCAAGACGGCACGGCTGCCCGTCGGCCTCCGCGACCCCGCCCTCATTACCGATCATCGTGCCGTCGTGCCAGACCAGCTCGGCGCGGAGATCGCGGAACGCGAGCTGACCGCGCGGCAGGACGCCGAGGCCAATGCCTGGCGCGACCGCTTTCGCCGCGGGCTCGTGCGCCTCAAGCGCGCTCTCGCCGAGCTACAACTTCTGCTGCGAGAGCGACCTGGCGTTCACCCAGCCGGGACGCTGCCCGCCCGGCCCCGCCGCGGCCGGCCGACCAAATCCCAGACGCGCGCAAGATCCTCGACAAAATACTGCCCAAGATGATCTCGTGGCTCTTGAACTACTTTTTGGAGCTCGAAAAGGGAATATGATCAATCATGAATACCGAGCACGGACGTTCGAACGGCAAGAAATCTGCGATTGGATGGGATCAGATTGAACAGCACCTCGTCGGCTTGTCCGACCTTGATGAACTGATCAGCCGCTTGTCAAAGGACCAACCTGGCCAACCAGGTCCGTCCCTGTCGATCGCCGAAGTTCTGGGAAGCCACCGCCAGGAAATCCTCGAACATGGTCTAGCGCGGGCAGCGGACGAAACCCTCGAAGGCTTGCTGGGCCAGCCAGAGCTCCTGCGCAACCTGCAGTGGCTGGTTTTCGCGTATGGCGGCGAGTACTGGGCCAAGCGGATTGATCAGGCAGCCGCGCTGCTCCCCCCAGGCTACATAGCCATGATCAAACGGCTCCGAGAACAGCTCGAACGCGGAAGCGGACCGGGCTGAACCAGCAATCGGACGACCTCAACCTACCCGCCCTCGCCGCCAGGGGACCGCGGCTTCCGATCGCTCTCGGTGCGTCCGCAGCACGTGGCTCTCGACGGCCGGTTCGTGTCTCCTACTGGCCCCTGGGCCTGAATTCCACTTCGCGAAAAACCCATTGATCGCCGCCTGGGCGCCATATCTTTCGGCGGCCATGGTCCGCGGTCGCGCGACCGCGGGTCGCCGGCGCTGTCGCACATGATGGCAGCGACCTGATCTCACCGAACCGTTCGCGGTCCCGACCGCGACGGCGGCGGAGCCACCGCGAAATGAAGTGGGTGATTGCATACGATGTACGCAAGAACAGAGGCCGCCGCAAGGTTGCCAAGCGGCTCGAGCAAATGGGATTCCGCCGGCAGAAATCGGTGTTTGAGGGCGAAGCCTCGCCCGCCGACATCGGCACCCTGCTCGACGAGCTTCTCGAGCTGATCGAGCCCGATCACGACGCCCTCACCGCCTGGCCGATGGTCGAAAACGGCCCGGCCCGCATCGTGCATCGCGGCAGCCCGCGAGCTGTCGTCGAACGCGATTGGCTCGTGCTCTGAACGGCTGACCGGGCGAGGGCGAGCCGCGGCCCGAGCCGCGTCGGCAGCTTGTCATCGGTGTTCATCCTTCATCCTTCATCCTTCATCCTTTCCATTCAAGGAGCATCCCCCATGAGCCATGATGTCCGCCGAATCCAGCGTCATTTGCACGAGCGCGCCCGTCGTCAGCCGACGCGGCCGATCGAGCACGTGATGCGCTTCATCACCGACTGGGTCGTCATCAACGAGGCCTGGCGCACCGTCCGTGCCGCCCGCGGCGCAAACACGCCCGGCGCCGACCGGCTCGCGGTCAGCGACCTGGCGGCCGACCCCGCCTCTGTCACCACATTCCTCCAGAACCTGGCCGACCGGCTCCAGTCCGGAACATACGTGCCCGGCCAGGTGCTGCGATTCGAGATCGCCAAGCCCGGGCAGCCGGGTAAGACGCGCCCGATCGCCATCCTGACCCTGGAAGATCGAGTCGTCCACGCGGCGATCAAGATCGTCTTGGAGTCCATGATCGAAGCCCACTTGGGCGATCGCAGCTTCGGGTTCCGGCCCAACCGCAACCGCTATGACGAGCTTCAGGCCGTCCGGCGGCTGTTGCTGGCCCACCCCGAACAGTACGGCGCTGCCGTCTCGGCCGACATCGCGTCCTGCTTCGATGAGCTTGACCACCGGCTTGTTCTTGACGACGTCCGCAGCCTTGTGTCTGACGCGCGCGTCATCCAACTCTGCGAATTGGTACTGGAGCAGGTGGGCAACGGCCATGCCGGCTGGCTACGCCGCCGCCGAGTGGGCGTCTTGCAGGGAAGCCCGCTGTCTCCGCTTCTCGCAAACTGGAACCTGGCGCGGTTCGACCGAGCCTGGCGCCAGCGCCACGGCGACCGCGCACCGCTCTTTCGCTATGCCGATGATCTGCTGATTCTGGCTCCCGACCTGGCGAGTGCCGCGCGGCTCCGCCGGCAGGCCGCCAACTGCCTCCGCCAGACCAATCACCTGGCGCTCGCGCCCGCAAAGACCCAGATCCGCACGATTGACGAGGGATTGCCGCTTTTGGGCCTGGTGCTCAAGCGGCACCGTGACCCGTTCTTGAACCGAGACGACATCCAGATCTTCACCGATCTGGTGAGGTTCCAAGAACTCGTTGCCGAGATCGACCGCTGGGTGGAGGAGCTGGATTCGACACGGCCCCTTGGCGTTCAGTTCGATCAACTCAACCAGCGACTCCGCGGCTGGTTCGAATCGTACCAATTCGCCTACGACGCTCCGCAAGCCTTCGAGGCCCTTGATCGCCACCTCTTCGCGGCATTGCGCCGGCGGCTCAAACTCCTGCGGGACTGCACGGTCGCCGCGTTGCGCCAAAACCATTACCACCGACTCAAAGACGGACGGGAGACGTGGCAGTCTGACGGGGTGCCGCTCGTCGTGCTGAGCTCGCTGCCGCGCCGGCGCTACCGTCCCAGCGAGACGACGTTGCCCTGGGACGACGGTCGTCGCCAGGCTCGGGAACGCGACGCCGGCTTCGCCGGCAGCCGCACGAAGCTCGGGCTCGCGGCGCCAACCCTCGGTCAAGAACCCGCAGATCCTGTGATCGTCGCATTGCTCGAGCAGGCCGCACCGGAGCCGGTTCGGCGTGACCACGGCGGGGACAATCTGCCACCCCACGCCGTGACGGCCGACAGATGGGACAGAAGGCCATCGGAGCCGAGCGCGGCCGGCAACGGGCAAACGCATCCCATGAACCTTGCCACCTCGGAGGGCCCCGACCATGCCTCGTAAGAAGCGTCAAACCTGGATCGAGCGCCGGCCTACTCCGACGTACCAACTGGGCGTGTTGCACGCCTTCGGGCCGGGACGGTTGCAAGCCTCGAACCACATGCTCGAGTTCAAGGGAAGCGAGTCTGCCGGCGGGCGCAGGATCAAGGTACCGCTGCGGGGCCTGATCCTCGTGTGCATTTACGGCTCTGTGCAGGTTACGCCCAGCGCGGTCAGGCTGATCACCGACGCCGGTGCGGCAGTTGTGTACCTGTCGTCGAGCGGGCTCAAAACCAATGGCATCCTCCAGCCGGCATCCGATGCTTGGAGAGGACGGCGCTACCGCCAATTCCTGGCGGTGCAGGATCCGGTGTGGGTGCTTCGCCAGGCGCGGCGGTTGGTTGCTGAGAGGCTCAAGAGCTTCGAAGGAGCGCTCGAGTACGCCCGGCGCCAGGGCCGCGCCGACAGGCGCGCGGCAGACCTGCTCCGGGACCTGCCGCGCATTGCCGAATCGGTCGAGCGAGCGCCCGACCGGCCGACGCTGCTCGGGCTGGAAGGCACGGCCACTCGGCGCTGGTTCGAAGTCTTCGATAGCCTGTTGCCGACTGGCTGGACCATGCCGGGCCGGCGCAGGAGGCCGCCAACCGACCCGGTGAACGCGCTCTTGTCGCTCGGGTACACCTTGCTGCTTCACCGCGTGCGCGCAGCCTGCCAGGCGTGGGGGCTCGACCCCGCTATTGGCTTCTTTCATGAATACCGGCCGGGTCGCCCGTCCCTGGCGTGCGACCTGGTCGAGCCGTTTCGCGTCGCGGCCGTTGATCGGTTGGTGCTTAGCATGCTGCCGCGGGATCGTTATCATGAAATGGACTTCATCCACGATGAGCGCGATTATTCGGTTCGGTTGGTCGAAGAAGCGTTGAAGCGCTGGCTGACGGATCTTGAAATGCACTTTCACGCTGCCAGCGAAGACCGGCCCAGCTTGCAGGTGCTGATCGTCGAGCGGGTGCGCGAGCTGGTTGACGAGCTGCCGCCCTGGACCGGGCGATTTCCCGGCCCGGCCGGCGGTCCCGAGGACGGCAATGGCGACACGAACGGTGGCTTTGGCGGAATGCGCGACGGCGACTGAAATGTACACCAGCGAACGCCGAAAACCGCTAAGATTTTGCTCCCTCTTTGGCCCCAAAACGGCCTCCCACGGGGTACATCTCGGCGTGAGTCGTATGACGCGAGCGATCAACGGGTTGCGGTCCGCTGTCCCGCGGCCGACCGGTCGCGGAACGGATAAATCCCCACTGATTCCGGAGTACCTCGGCATTTACTCGTTGCAAACGGCTCCGAAGCATGGTGTTATAAAGAGCGCTGCCGCGCGCGGCATCTCCCACACCGAGGGAATTGAAACGCGAGAAGGGGGAGGCCCCGCAGACGGCGAACCACCCCGCCGCGCGCGGCATCTCCCACACCGAGGGAATTGAAACGCGATATTGCTGGGCTGCTTGACTAAAGCTGGTCGGGCCGCGCGCGGCATCTCCCACACCGAGGGAATTGAAACGCTGCTTGCCACCCGCGCGTGCTCGCAGCTCGTCCAGGCCGCGCGCGGCATCTCCCACACCGAGGGAATTGAAACACTTCCTTTAGGACATTGTCGGTGGTGATTAAAAAAGCCGCGCGCGGCATCTCCCACACCGAGGGAATTGAAACTCGAAGGTCAGCGACCGTCTCGGTCAGTTTGTCCTGCGCCGCGCGCGGCATCTCCCACACCGAGGGAATTGAAACTCGCATGACTTCCTCCGATGTAGACTTCGGTCTAATCGCCGCGCGCGGCATCTCCCACACCGAGGGAATTGAAACGTGGAAAGCCGACCTCCGGTCGCGTGGCCGACACCCCGCCGCGCGCGGCATCTCCCACACCGAGGGAATTGAAACTAGTTGATCGCAGTCGCGATGCGCCGCAGTCGCATCGCGCCGCGCGCGGCATCTCCCACACCGAGGGAATTGAAACGTTGGTCATACTGAACGAGTCGCCGGTGGAGTCGCGCCGCGCGCGGCATCTCCCACACCGAGGGAATTGAAACGAGGGGCCGCTGTGCTGGATATAAAACGCGCCCCCAAGCCGTGCGCGGCATCTCCCACACCGAGGGAATTGAAACCAGTGCGCGGCTGGCTAAAAAGCCGCGCCTTGCCGGGCCGCGCGCGGCATCTCCCACACCGAGGGAATTGAAACGCAACGGTTCTTGCACCGTTGGATCGCTTTCGTCCGCGCCGCGCGCGGCATCTCCCACACCGAGGGAATTGAAACTCCGCCATTGTTGTACAGATAGTTTCCTCCATCCGTGCCGCGCGCGGCATCTCCCACACCGAGGGAATTGAAACGTTCTGATGGCCAATCGTTCCTCGCCTCCGCCGCCCGGCCGTGCGCGGCATCTCCCACACCGAGGGAATTGAAACTTGGCACAGGGAAGTACTCGACGATTCTGCCAACAGCCGCGCGCGGCATCTCCCACACCGAGGGAATTGAAACACTGGGGCCTGCTGTTTTGCCAAAATTCTGGCACCCGCCGTGCGCGGCATCTCCCACACCGAGGGAATTGAAACCCGTAGGCGGCCACAGCGAGGGGATCCCTGTCCGCGCCGCGCGCGGCATCTCCCACACCGAGGGAATTGAAACCTGTTCATCGAATTGGACAGAGAGTTCGGCGTTAGGCCGCGCGCGGCATCTCCCACACCGAGGGAATTGAAACTCGCCGCCTACGAGCTTAGCAAAGTTATCGAGTCCGGCCGCGCGCGGCATCTCCCACACCGAGGGAATTGAAACGAGCGTCCTGCGCAAGTTGGCGGCTTCCATTTGCCAGGCCGCGCGCGGCATCTCCCACACCGAGGGAATTGAAACATAGTCGGCTCGACCGGCAGAGCCGGTTGGACTGCAGGCCGCGCGCGGCATCTCCCACACCGAGGGAATTGAAACGTGGGCGCAATAGGCGAAAGAGACGGTCGGTGTCCAGCCGCGCGCGGCATCTCCCACACCGAGGGAATTGAAACGTTTTCGTTCATGTGCCTGCGAGGCTCGCCGTGCGGGCCGCGCGCGGCATCTCCCACACCGAGGGAATTGAAACGACTGGTTGGACGATCACTTGGTGATGCCGCCGACCGCCGTGCGCGGCATCTCCCACACCGAGGGAATTGAAACGTGCGTATGTCGGTGTGGTACGCGGCTGTCTCCACGCCGCGCGCGGCATCTCCCACACCGAGGGAATTGAAACTCGAAAGGTTCCAGGTTCCTTGCATTGACCTTGAACACGCCGCGCGCGGCATCTCCCACACCGAGGGAATTGAAACTCACCCCGCACAGTCGTGTGGAGGTGGAATATGTTTGCCGCGCGCGGCATCTCCCACACCGAGGGAATTGAAACGGTCTGGACCATCCCCCCGACCGTAGCAAGTGGCACGCCGTGCGCGGCATCTCCCACACCGAGGGAATTGAAACGTGAACACGATCTCCCTTTCCCTCCTCGGGACCAAGCCGCGCGCGGCATCTCCCACACCGAGGGAATTGAAACGTGAACACGATCTCCCTTTCCCTCCTCGGGACCAAGCCGCGCGCGGCATCTCCCACACCGAGGGAATTGAAACAGGGAACGTCGCACATGATAGTTGAGGACGCTGCGAGCCGTGCGCGGCATCTCCCACACCGAGGGAATTGAAACTCGGGCCAAGTTGTCCGTGGTGCTCTAAATGGACATGCCGCGCGCGGCATCTCCCACACCGAGGGAATTGAAACTCCGCCACCATTGTCGTACAGGTAGTTGTTTCCCGCGCCGTGCGCGGCATCTCCCACACCGAGGGAATTGAAACGAGACTGGTCACCCCATGTAGAACTTTCTTGTCCACCGCCGCGCGCGGCATCTCCCACACCGAGGGAATTGAAACAAGTGATCGGCCCACTAGTCAAATTGTCCGTATCAAGCCGCGCGCGGCATCTCCCACACCGAGGGAATTGAAACGCGATCCTGCAGGTAGCCCTGCTCGATCAACTTCCTTGCCGTGCGCGGCATCTCCCACACCGAGGGAATTGAAACGGATTGACGGTTGGGGCATCACACCCTCATGCGCCCGCCGCGCGCGGCATCTCCCACACCGAGGGAATTGAAACGCACTCGCTTGGCGAGATCAACTGGTTTGTTTCCCAGCCTGCGCGCGGCATCTCCCACACCGAGGGAATTGAAACACAGCTGCTGTCGCCACCGCGGCATTCCTTGCGTCGCGCCGTGCGCGGCATCTCCCACACCGAGGGAATTGAAACCAGATTCACCCCGGCCCATACCACGATGGCGACCAAGCCGCGCGCGGCATCTCCCACACCGAGGGAATTGAAACCTTTCCGGCGACTTGGAGGACGAATGGCTGCCCCCACTGCCGCGCGCGGCATCTCCCACACCGAGGGAATTGAAACCAGACCATGCTCAACCGCAAAGGCAAGATCAACCAGGCCGCGCGCGGCATCTCCCAAACCGAGGGAATTGAAACGTTCCAGTTGCCTCCGATATGGGCACAATGTCCCTCGGGCCGCGCGCGGCATCTCCCACACCGAGGGAATTGAAACCGTTGACCGTGATCCTCGTGGCAACCGGGTGCCCGGGCCGCGGCGGCATCTCCCACACCGAGGGAATTGAAACTCAACGAACCGCCATTCATCGTGAAGGCCGGGCCGGGCCGCGCGCGGCATCTCCCACACCGAGGGAATTGAAACTCTGCTGCTGGTCGATCCTTGAGCTCCTTGGCCTCCGCCGCGCGCGGCATCTCCCACACCGAGGGAATTGAAACCAGTCGTGGATTGGTAAGTAGGACGCTAAGTCCCCCTGGCCGCGCGGCATCTCCCACACCGAGGGAATTGAAACGTTCCGTTGCTCGACCCAAGATCCCGAATGCAACCGCGCCGCGCGCGGCATCTCCCACACCGAGGGAATTGAAACGCAGAGTGGCAGGAATGCGGCTTTGATCCTGCCCAAGCCGTGCGCGGCATCTCCCACACCGAGGGAATTGAAACGCCGCCGCTTCTTGTCGCGGAGTAACTTCAACCCGCGCCGTGCGCGGCATCTCCCACACCGAGGGAATTGAAACGCCGTAGATTGTAGCCGGGGCTTCGCCGAACGGCAGGCCGCGCGCGGCATCTCCCACACCGAGGGAATTGAAACACCTTGATCATCGAACTCACGGTGATTCAGTTCCTGGCCGTGCGCGGCATCTCCCACACCGAGGGAATTGAAACCACCGGGGTACCGGCTATTGTTGGCCAGATCCCACCAGCCGCGCGCGGCATCTCCCACACCGAGGGATTTGAAACCATGTCCTTCATCCAGTAGTCGTCTAGCTCCCCACAGCCGCGCGCGGCATCTCCCACACCGAGGGATTTGAAACCGGCAACGCGCTGCCAGAACAGCACCGTTAGGGCTGCCGCGCGCGGCATCTCCCACACCGAGGGATTTGAAACGAGTAGTGCTCCCGGGGCAAGGCTGGTTTTACCCGAGCCGCGCGCGGCATCTCCCACACCGAGGGATTTGAAACGTCAATCTTCATCTTCCTCAGCAAAACTTGAGGCCTGCCGTGCGCGGCATCGCCCACACCGAGGGCTTTGAAACGATCGATCATTCGAGCGGAAGCCCTGGAAAGGCCCTGCCGCGCGCGGCATCGCCCACACCGAGGGCTTTGAAACGTTGTGGTGGGAAGATGAACGCCGATTTGCAAGGAGCCGCGCGCGGCATCGCCCACACCGAGGGCTTTGAAACACATTCTCCTTCGGCTGGGAGGCGTGAACGTGCCACGCCGCGCGCGGCATCGCCCACACCGAGGGCTTTGAAACAAGATGTATAGTTCAGAACCATTAGGGAGCAGGATTGCCGTGCGCGGCATCGCCCACACCGAGGGCTTTGAAACATTCGATGTGGAGGTCCTTGACCCGCTTAGATTGAGCCGCGCGCGGCATCGCCCACACCGAGGGCTTTGAAACGATTACCAGGATTCTGGTTGAGCTAGCGTCCCGCAGGCCGCGCGCGGCATCGCCCACACCGAGGGCTTTGAAACACTGACGCAGTACGCCAGGCGGCCCGGAGCCCGCACGCCGCGCGCGGCATCGCCCACACCGAGGGCTTTGAAACGTCCCGTGGGACAATTACTCGTCCACGCAGGCCAGCGCCGCGCGCGGCATCGCCCACACCGAGGGCTTTGAAACGCTTGCAGCAATGTTCGGATAAACCTGCCGATGGCAGCCGCGCGCGGCATCGCCCACACCGAGGGCTTTGAAACGCCGACGGTTGTCGTAGATCTCCACGACTCGTCCGCGCCGCGCGGCATCGCCCACACCGAGGGCTTTGAAACCCATAATAGAGCTGGTTGTACAGCTCCATGGCGCGGGACGCCGTGCGCGGCATCGCCCACACCGAGGGCTTTGAAACTGGTCAGCAAGTAACGGAGCAACTCATTTGTCACGGGCCGCGCGCGGCATCGCCCACACCGAGGGCTTTGAAACATCACGATCCTCCGCCGTCATGACCTTGACGAAACGCCGTGCGCGGCATCTCCCACACCGAGGGCTTTACGCGGAGCGGGAAAGACTGAAGGATGAATTGAAACCGCAGGCACGTGGCGCGGTAGCGGGAACGTGCACCCACGCCGAGCGGCTGGGGAGTCGCGCCCGGGAACGAGCTGTCCACGCGCGGCATTGCCCACGCCACGAGCATCGAAACAACCCGGCGCGAAAGACCTCGCGCTCAAGCTTCCATCCCGGGAGCCGCAGGCCTATGCCGAGAGCATGGAAACGCAGCTATCGCGGCAAGAAAGACCAGGCTCGAACGCGCCGGTGAGCTCCATCTCATTCGAAAGCTGGAAACGCAGATTCCGGTTCCAATGGACCGGTCGGAGAATCTTGCGAAAAAGCACGATTTGGGCGGATTGTCATGCGGAGAACTTTCGGGCCCACCTGGAGAAGCTGAGGCACGGCCACCTGCTGGGCCGATTCTTGGCGGGCAGTCACAAGCACGTACTTTCGCAGAGCGAAAGGCGACGATCGAGGTTGCCGCACATTTGGCGGCGCACCGCTTGGCCAGTCTGGGCGGATACCCCCGGGTCGAAACGAGGCACTTCCGCAACACCGACAGAGCCATTCTTTTCATCGGCGCAGCGATTTGTTAGACTTCATCGTCGCCAAAGCAGCCGTGCCGAGGCAAACGACACACCTCAAGGCGTCCTCTGTCTGTCTGTCCGCCCCACGGGCGCCCCGCGAAATGAAATGACCAATATCCTCGACCGCTGGGAGATCCTGTTCCGTGTCTTATAACGACCGCTACCTGTTCACGAGCGAATCCGTCTCGATGGGCCACCCCGATAAGATGGCCGACCAGATTTCCGACGGCATCCTTGACGCTATCCTCGAGCAAGATCCCCACGCGCGCGTCGCCTGCGAAAGCTTGCTGACGACAGGGCTCGTCTGCCTGGCGGGCGAGATCACGACCAAGGCCATGGTCGATTATCCGGCCATCGTCCGTCAGGTCGTCCGGGAAATCGGATACACCTCCAGTGCCATGGGTTTCGACGCCACGACCTGCGCCGTCATGGTCGCCCTGGGCAAACAGTCGCCCGATATCGCGATGGGGGTCGACGAAGACAACGAGCGAGGAAAAGACATCGGGGCCGGCGACCAGGGCATGATGTTTGGCTTCGCCTGCAACGATACGCCGGAACTGATGCCGATGCCAATCGCATTGGCTCACCGGATCATCAACCGAATCACCGAGTTGCGCCAGGACGGCACGATCAAGTGGCTCCGGCCCGATGCCAAGAGCCAGGTCACCGTCGAGTACGACGGCTACACGCCGGTCCGGATCGACACCGTGGTTGTTTCGACGCAGCACGACCCGCATGTAACCCACGGCGAGATCGTGGAGACCGTCAAGAAGCAGGTGATCGAGCCGATCTTGCCGCGCGAGCTGGTGGACGGCTCGATCACGTACCACATCAACCCGACCGGCAAGTTCGTGATCGGCGGCCCGCACGGTGATTCCGGGGTGACCGGCCGCAAGATCATCGTGGATACCTATGGCGGGATGGGCCGGCACGGCGGCGGTGCGTTCAGCGGCAAGGACCCCACCAAGGTCGACCGGTCGGCCGCGTACATGGCACGCTATGTGGCCAAGAACATCGTGGCCGCGGGGCTGGCCGAACGCTGCGAGATCCAGCTTGCTTACGCGATTGGGGTGTCCGAGCCGGTGAGCATCCACGTCGATACCCAGGGGACCGGGACCTTGCCCGACGCAATCATCGCCGGGCTGGTCAAGCGGCACTTCCGGCTCAACCCGGCCGGGATCATCAAGCACCTCGACCTGCGGCGGCCGATCTATCGCAAGACAGCGAGCGGCGGCCACTTTGGGCGGTCGGAGCCTGAATTCACCTGGGAGAGGACCGAAAAGGCCGACCTGCTGCGCGAGGCGGCCAACACCTTCGCCCCTTCGAATATCGCCTGAGGAACGGTTCGGCCGGTTGCGGATCAGGACACAAAGAAGATGCGTCGCTAACTGGTCGCGCCGGGACCACCCCCATGGCCTCGGGCTGATGAAAACCGGGCGGAGCCGAGATTCTGGGATTGCGCGTACTGGCGGAACCTTTTGCGCCGTCGGACAGAAGCCCCCGCTCAAACGGGATAACGAAGGCAGGAAGGCAGGAATAGGCCCAAGATGCTACGGCCGATTGGAAGCCGCACCGAAATCTTCGTTTCCTTCGGTTGGTTCTGTTCAAGGTGTATTGGCAACGCTGCCGATGGCCGGCGCATGGTGCAACTCAGATCTTGGAACAGAAGCAAACGAAGGAAACGAAGGGAAGACCGAGATACGAGCCCAACGCGGCATAGCCGAGACCGAGCACGAAATCCTGAGTCTCAAATCCGATTCGTTGGAACCGCTCCTGGAGCAGGCATGCGGCGCGTTTGCCGCCGAGTTCGGCGGCGAGCCGGCCGTGATGGCTGCCGTGCCCGGGCGGGTCGAGCTCCTGGGCAACCACACCGACTACAACGGCGGCCTGGTGGTCTCGGCAGCCATCGATCGAACGACTGTGGTCGTCGGACGGCGAGCACCCGGGCGCGGCGCCACGGTCCACTCGGTGCATTTCGGCGAGTCCGATCGTTACGCGCTCGATGACATTCCACGAGGTGCGCAGGGAGCGTGGGCCCGGTATGTCCGTGGTGTTTGCTGGGCCGTGTCGCAGTGGTCGGGACCGTTGACTTCAGGCTTCGAGGCTGCGATCGCGGGAGATATCCCGCTCGGCGCCGGTCTCTCCAGCTCCGCGAGTCTCCAGGCATCGATGGCCTGGTTTCTGATCCAGCTCGGTGTGGTTCCGGGCCGGTCGAGGCATGAGTTCGACGGGGAAAACGGAGACACGCGGCGCATGGAGCTGGCCCAGGTGCTCAGGCGGTCGGAGAACGAATTCGTCGGCGTGGGGTCGGGCCTGCTCGACCAGTTCTCCAGCCTGTTCGGGAGTGCGGGAGCCGCCCTGTTTCTCGATTGCCGCAGTCTGGAACACCAGCGGCTGCCGCTGGGAACGCCCGCGCCCGCGATCGTGGTCTGCGATTCGCAAACCTCGCGCCGCCTTGCCGACGGGATGTACGACCAGAGGCGCGCCGAGTGCGATCGGGTCTCAAGTGCGTTTCGCGACCGGATTTCCCACCAGGGCGAGTTTCTGCTGTCCGATGTGCCGCTTGCGCAGCTTGAGACCGACTGGGAGCGGCTTGACGTGATCGGGCGCAAGCGAGCCCGCCACGTCCTGACCGAGAACGAGAGGGTGCGGCAGGGAGCCGCATTCTTGAAGGCCGGCGACCCCGCCGCATTTGGCCGCTTGATGTCGGCCTCGCAGCGTTCCAGCCGCGACGACTTCGAGAATAGCTCGCCCGCGCTCGACGCTTTGATCGAGATCGCCCAGGAGGCGCCGGGCTTTCTGGGCGGCAAGCTCTCGGGGGCCGGCTGGGCCGGCTGCACGGTCAACCTCGTCCGTGCCGAGGACGCCCAGGCGTTTTCCGAAACGGTGAGCGACGCCTACGCCGCGCGGACTGGAACAATTCCCAAGGTTCACATCTGCCATGCCGCGGCCGGGGCCTTCGGCCGCGACCTTGTGCCAGCCGGGGCGTGATTCGGTATGATGAGGGCTGGAATATTCCATCCCTGGTGAGCGCCGGAGTGACCAACCATGCTGTGGCCTCGCGTCCTCGCGGACCTGATCTTCGTTCTTCATCTGGCTTATTTCAACTTCATCGTCTTTGGCCTGGCGGCCATTCTGCTGGGGGTCGTTTTTCGCTGGGGCTGGGTGCGGAACTTCTGGTTCCGCACGATCCATCTGGTCGCGATCGGGATCGTGGTCGGCGAAGCCCTGGCCGGCATTCGCTGCCCGCTGACGACCTGGGAGAAACAATTCAGGGTGATGGCCGGGCAGGCGACCTATGCCGGCGACTTCGTCGGCTACTGGGCGCACCGGTTGATCTTCTACGACTTCAAACCGTGGGTACTCACGGTCCTGCACGTGACATTCGGCCTGGCGGTGCTGGCCGCATTCGTGCTGGCACCCCCGCGGCGAGGAGGTCAATCGCCAGGCGGCCTGCCGTCAGGTTCGAGCAGTTGAGCGTTGCCATCCAATCGAGGAGGAAATCGATGACGGAGTTCTCGCCGAAACGCGCATGGATCTGGACGCTGATCGTTGTGGCCGCGATCCCGGCGACGTTGGTCTTATCACCAGCGGCACCCGGTGAAACCTGCTTGTCACCGTTTGTGAAGCGGCTGGCCGGGCGCGAGAAGTATCTCTACCTGTTTTGCGTCGACGCCGACGCCCAGAGCAACGACTTCCTGGCGGTCATCGACGTGAACCCCGACAGCTCGACCTATGGCACGATCCTGAACACGGTGGACCTGGGCACAAAGGGTAATGAAACGCATCACTTCGGGTACACCGACGACCGCAGCCGGATCTGGGCCGGCGGATTGTTTTCGAGCCGGATCTGGATCCTGGACGTCATGACCGACCCGGCCCGGCCGCGGATCGAGAAGGTGCTCGAAGACATTCCCAGGACGGCCGGTTTATCGGGCCCGCACAGTTACTATGCGCTGCCGGGCCGGATGCTCATCACGTTTCTGGGGTCGGCCAGCGGCGGCCTGCCGGCCGGGATGGCCGAGTTCACCAACGACGGCCAGTTCATCCGGCGGATTGAACAGCCCGAGGATGCTCCGTATGCCTACGACGTGGCGGTCAAGCCCGGGTTCAACCGGATGGTCACCAGCAGCTTCACGCCGCTGCGCAACTACGAGAAGCCGCTGGCGAAGATGGACCTGAAGGACTTCGGCCGCGAGCTGGTGGTGTGGGATTACAAGAGCCGCAAACCAATCCAGGTGGGCAAGACGGGCCTGGCGCCGCTCGAGGTGCGCTGGAGCTTGAAGCCAGAGAACAACTACGGCTTTACGAACTGCGCTCTGGACAATTCGATCTGGCTGTTCAAGGGCAACGGCGAGGGAAGTTACACGTTCAAGAAAGTCGCCGACACCGGGGCGCTGCCGGCCGACTTGCGCCAGAGCCCGGACGATAAATATCTTTATGTGAGCTGCTTTGGCGACAACCTGATCGAGCAGTGGGACGTGAGCGACCCGGAGCATCTCCGGCTCGCGGGCACGGTCTCACCCTGCGTCCAGCCGAACATGATGCACGTGACCGGCGACGGCAAGCGGATGTACGTCTCGAACTCGCTGCTCTCGACGCTCGACCACTCGGGACGGTTCTTCGTGCGGTTGGTCCATGTCGGCCCGGACGGCATGAAGGTGGACCCGTTCTTCAACATCGATCTGAACAAGTTCCCGACCGGACCGGCGCGGGGGCATGATATGTTGATCAACTGAGACGACGGGTTTTCCGCGTGTCGGTTCAAGTAGAGAGAACGGCCGTCCGGCTTGAGATCTGCCGCCTGGCGGAATAACCTTGAAGAGAGGCAAGTCTCCGATCTGGCCTCCGTCAGGTCGAGTCGGGATCCCTGGCAGGAGCACGTTTGTGGACATGCAACAGTGCCTGATGAATCGCCAGCAGTTCCCATCCACCGAGCTGGCCAAGTACGCGGGCAAGTACATCGCCTGGAGCCCTGACGGTACACGGATCCTCGCCAGTGACGACGATCTAGCGAAGGTCGCCGCAGCAGTCGAGGACCTGGGATACGACTCGTCCGAGATTGTTCTCAGTTCCGTCCCATTCCCCGATGAAGTGGTCCTGGGCGGGGGCGCCTTCTTCCGCGCATCTCGGAATCGTAGGGCGACCACAGCCGGTCCGCTGCAAGTATGCCCGTGTTCAACTGCGGATCACCGACGGTCTCGTGGAGACGTACGAGTGGAGTGCCGTCGTGGGTTTTGTTCCCACCCGATTGCGGTATGCCCTGATCGGCTATGCAGGATTTCTGAAGTATTTCGACGCCGAGCTCCGCGGGGACGATCTCGAGGGCCTTCTGAACCCCAATCGCTCCTTCCCCGGCGCTGCGCATTTGAAAGGCCGCTGTCCTGGATTACAGCATGCGACGCGCTTGTCTATCACGATCACATCGACCACTCAGATCTCTGGCACGGACACCCGCCGCCAGCCGGTCCCTGACCCACTGCTGGCACTGGACCGCCCGGGGAGTGCCACGCGGGTTGGCGACCATCCCCAGCGTCTCGGTGTCGAGGAAGACCAGCCGCATCAGCGGAACCGCCTGCGGGCGGAGAGAGGTTCCTCATCGATGGCGATCATGAGCGCCAGAAGGGTTGCGCGTTGCTCCTCTTCGTCGCCCATCTCGGCGACCTGATCGAGTGCCCGGATCGCCTCGGCATTTCGTTCGAGGATCTCCTCTTTCGTCATCGGAAGCGCCCGGCCATGGATATCGACGGAGCGATAGGGCGAAACAGGCGTCGGTGCAGTAGCCACCGCTTGAACCCTCCTGGACTGGTTGACCCGGCCAGCATAGCCGCATGGCACGAGCACGCGGCGACCCGAGTGGCAGTTCGGGACCAGGCTGGACGCGACCGAACGACCGACGGTCTTTGTCACGCGGCCGCGGAACGCGGTCACCTCGGCGAACCTTCGCAATCGCCCGATCTTGTTCGTCGTTCGTGCCGTGCTGACAATCGGTCGGCTGCTCCCGGGCAATGCCCGGGAGACAGTGTTCAGTATAACCGATGACCAGACGTGGGTGAATTGAAGTGGACTTTCTTGTTTCCATCAGGGTATCCATCGCAATGCTTACTCCGACACGACCGGCTCCCCGACTTAGAGCTCCTTGATCTCGATCTTGCGAATCCTGAGACCGCCGAAGGGGTTAAAGGTGATCCGTCCTGCCCTAAGTCTCGACTGGGTGTCCTGGAAGGCGGAAACCTCTCGATCGTCGACGAGCATGGGGAACGTGTGCCCGACCGCGATGATCTCGACCTTGTACCAAGCTTGCTGCTTCAGGGGTGCCAGAGTTGGAGGAGTCAGCTCATGAAGATTTTCCTTCGTGAGATACTTAGCATCTCTGACAAAACTTTTTCGCTTGAAACTGTAACTTGGGAGTCGTGCAACGGTGTTGTCGCCAACTTTCAGCCCACCGGTATTAAAATTATAACTACGGAATTGGTTTGGATTTTTCTGGGGATCGAAAGACGATCTAAATCCAATTACCTTTCCTCGTTCGTTCAGAGCTTGAACTTCGACTCGAAGATGGAAGTCTGCGAAATCCCTTCGAGATGTTGCGATCAGGGCGGACTCACCCTGCGCAGAACTCGTCAGTACACCTCCCTCTACTGACCAATCCGAGTGGCTCCCCAGCGGGAACGTCCAGCCGGAGAGGTTCTTGCCATTGAACAAAAGAGTCCACGCTCCTTCGGTCGACACTCCCGGTTTGTCTACTGCTCTCCCAGTCGGGGCTTCGACTGTTTTGGCGGTGGATGATATTGGTCGCTCGTCCACCGGTAGCCGCGCTGAGCTTGCAGCAGCTCTGGTGGGCAAGCCATTAGTATCACCCTCGGCCGCCTCCAGTGAGGTTTCCGAGGGGGCCTTCTCCCGCGCGATCACGCTGTCCGGCGCCTTCGCCTGAAACATACTGCCCAGCCACGCGGCGAGGAGCCCGAGCATCAACATACCGGCAACCACCGACATCCACACCCAGGGAGGCCGTGACGTCTCAGGAATCGCGTCCGTTATCGGGGGCTCGTCGCCGGGCGGCGGCTCCGGGTCATGGCCCAGGTGCTTCTTGACCGACTGGGCGAGCAACTCCAACTGTCGCTCGACCGGCGGCGTGAAGGCATCGAGCCAGTGTCTGTTGCTCAGAGCAAACTTCATCGCCCCTTTGGGTGGGACGTCCTCGACGCGAACCGGCAGGATGATCATCCCCTGGCCAATCGCCAAATCGACTTCGCGACGGACGTGCCCCGAGGCGTTGGCATGACCGGAGAAGATCAGCACCATCATCCGGCTGTCATTGAGCCCCTTGATGATCGAGGCAGCCCACTCGTCGCCGTGGGTGATGTCCCGGGGCGCGATCCAGCAACGAACGCGATGCCGCTCGAGCACGGCGCAGGCCGCGTCAGCTCAGGTCTTGTCCTCGGAGGAGTAGCTCAGGAAGACCTCGTGAGTCCGACTCGATTCTTCGCGCATGGCACCCCCAACATCGCGAGGCTCGGGCCAAGCCGCTCACAGAGACAGACGAGAGAGCGCTACGCAACGTCGCGCCCGTGGATTCAAGGACCCTACCAGAACGGAGGCGCGACCACAACCGGGTACGGGTCTAGACCTTTCACACTGCTCAATGATCGATACCAAGCGGACGGCTGGAGAGCATCCTGTCGCCGGAGCCGCTGGCCCAACTCCAGCTCGATCTTTTGAAGGCGGAAGTCCTTGAGGAACTCCGCCTGGACGACTGAAGCCCAAGTCGTTCGCCGAAAACACGCGGCAGGAACTCTCGGGGGTGTGGGTGGCGGAAGCATCGCGCAGGGTCGGGAAAGCGGACCATGAGAGCAGACACAGCGTCTTGGACCACCGTGAGGACACAGACACGATGGCAGCCGGGCTGTCCGTTCGGTTCGCAGTCCCCCCTCGTGGCCTTGCCGATGGCCTTGACGACGAAACCACGGAGCGAAACCAAGCTGCCGGGAACAGAGTTTCCTGGTAGCATGGCGTGTCGTCTCGTTCCGGAACGGCTGGGACGCCTACGAGGAACACTTCTGGGAACAGCGGATTGTCCGTTTCGAGTACGCCTACGTCGGTCTGCCGGCCCTGGATGGGGAGCCGTACGCGACGGGCGAGAACCTGCTGGGAGTGGCGCTGAGCGCCCTGATGCGGCTACCGGCGGACCGGCGGGCTGAGTTGTATGCCGAGGGGTTGAAACGGATTGCCGGTTCGGGAGAAAATGACTATCGGCGGTTCCTCTTGGTCGAATGCCTGGAGGCTTACGCGGAGCTGGACGAGGCCCAGAAGGAGCGGCTGCAAGCGTTGCTGCACGCCGAGGCGTATCGCGAGGTCGAACCCCTCATGAAGACCACCTACGAACGCGGCATTGAGCAGGGCGAGCGACGGTCGGCCCTTCGGCAAATAGAAGCCAAGTTCGGCCCGTTGTCTCCCAAAGTCAAGCACCAGGTTGAGGCGTTGTCGCCGGAAGCGCTCGCCCAACTCCAGCTCGATGTTCTCAAGGCGCAAACCCTTGAGGACCTCCACCTGGACGACTGAAGTCCAAGTCGTTCAACGACGACGCGGGGCGGAAACGCTTGGGGCCTGGGTCAAGGAGTCTCCTTTGGGACCCAGGTGAAGCGAAGCCGGTCTCGCCGACGCGGCGTGTCGCCAGGCGACTCTGCTTCGAGCACGCCTCCTGCCGAGGCAGCCTGGCGGTTCGTTGTTGGTCCGATCCGGCGTGGTCTCTGGCCAGCCGCGTGGTGTACGATCTCAATCTGGGCACCGGTTTTCACCGATGTGGAAACGACTTGCAACGTCGCTCTCCGAGATTCCCCCGTGATCAAGCGAGCGCACGATGTCCCAGTCCGAGTTCGATTTACCCGATCAACTAACCAGAGCTCTGGTGGGCGATATCACGGAGATGTTGGAGGCGGCGTGGGGCGTTCGTTTTCCCTTCGTGGACGACTTCGAGAGTGTACCCAAAGCCACGAGATTCATCGGCGTCGGCAAGGCCCCGACGAACGTCGAGCGATTGCGACATGCCGATCAGATTGTCGCGATCAGAACCTCGTCGACGACGCCCGAGATCGTGAACGAACTGTCATACCTCCCGGAGCTTCGTCTGGCCTTTCTCATCACGCTCAAGCTTGGCGACAGCGACCTTTTTCCGCTCGCGGGTTGCAGAAAGCTCGAGCACCTTGCGCTGTTCGATGCGCCGACGCTCACGGACCTCGGGTTCCTCGCGGGTCTGACCCGACTGCGCGCACTTCATCTCCACGCCATTCCGAGACTCGATTTCGCGAGCCTGCCTCCGGTGCCTTCATTGCAAAAATTCGTATTCGACGGGGGCTTTCACCAGGGCGTGAAGGTGCCGAGTCTGGCGCCCTTGGCACGCCTCAAGGGATTGCGGAGTCTCGAGCTGAGGAACGTGGCAGCCCTTGACGGCTCGCTGGCGCCGCTGGCGATCCTGCAAGATCTGGAGATTCTGTTTGTTCCGGGCAAAGCGTACGAGGTCGAGGAATACGCCCGGTTGGCGGCCAGCTTGCCGAATACGCGAGGGACTTGTGTCGATTGCCTGAACCCGATCCTGACCAAGCCGAGATTTTGTGCCCCAGGGGAAGCCCATTTCCCTTGCCCGAAGTGCGCGCAGCCGCGCGTCCTGCTCACCGGCAAAGGGACGCGAATGTCGTGTCTCATCTGCGATGCGAAGCGAATCGAGAAGCACATCGCCCGGTGGGACGCGGCTTTGCGACCGTTCCCATGATCGACCCCATGAAAGTCAACCCATTCTTCAGTATCGACGTCAACACGTCTCCCACCGGCCCGGCGCGGAATCGACATGCTGATCAATTGCCTTGTTCCATGTGGGCACCGCTGAAGCCAGGCCGTGCCGCCGTACGATCCGGCGAGCCTCGATTGCGTCTCGCTGCCAGACCGCGTTCATCGCATGGCGGATCAGACAAATGGATCGAGCACGGGCACGCCAGCCTTCTGGAAATCGCGGACGTTATGAGTCGCAACGGTGAGTCCGTGCGTCAGGGCCGTCGCGGCAATCATGCTGTCCAGCACGGGGATGATGCGTCCCTTTCTCTTCAAGTCCGCGACCAGTTGAGCCCACCGCCGGCTGGTGGCTCTATCCCACGGCAAACAATCAATTCGATCCTCGAGCTCCTCGAACCACCGCTCGAGCTGCGCCCGCTTGCGGCCACGAGACAGGCCGAAAATCCCGAGGGCAAGCTCGCCGAGAATCACAGCGTCGACAACCAAGTCGCCTTCGTGCGCTCTCAACCAGTTGACCACTTTCGAATCGGGTCTCGGCTTGGTGGGCTCGCTCAGGATGTTCGCGTCAACCAGATAGCTCATCCCAATTCGGGCACAGAGATGTCATCGGTCGTTTCGATCCGATCCGCGGCTTGGAACCAGCCTTTGACGGGACAGGCAAGCAGAAGTTCAACCAAGCCCTGGTTGCGCGGTCGTTTTGATCTTTTCAGAAGATACTCGCCTTCATCGATGCGCTCTACCTCAAACTCCTGGCCTGCGTTAATGCCGTCCTGTCGCCGGAATTCGGCGGGCAAAACGATCTGGCCCTTGCTTGAGATCACCGTCTTCATGCGTGGTAAGATACTGTCTTACCACCGGTGTGTCAACAGGAGAGTGAACAAGGGTGCACGACGGTCTTTGCGCAGCAAAGTGGTTTTCGTTATGATGCGGTCGGGAATCCCGTTTCGTCTGGAGTCGCAACTACTGGAAGGAGCCAGGGATGGCACGCGTCAAGGAACCGGCGGTCGTCAAGGATGAACTGGAAAACCTGTTGGGTGGCCTCGCCAAAGAGTTGAATCGGCGCGTCTACGGCGACGGTGGCGTCCCGTGGGGTACTAAATTCGCCGACATCGAGGAACTCGCCGTCCAGATCGGTCAGGAGATTTCCCGGGAGATGATCGAACAGGCAGTCGGTCGGCAAGCAGAGGACGTTCCTCCCGAGGCCGAAAGTTGCAGTGGGTGCGGCGGCTCGGTTGAACCGGCCGACGCTTACGAACCCAGGGGCGTGCAGACCCGAGTCGGCACGGCCCAATGGAACGAGCCCAAACGTTACTGCCGCAAATGCCGGGCAGCTTTTTTTCCCTCAGTCCCGCGCGCTCGGGATTGATCAGGGGAATTACAGTCCCGAGGTGTTGAAGGCGATCGTTTACGCGGGTACGCAGTTCACGTCGTTCGCCCAGGGCAGTGGCGCGCTCAATGCGTTGGGCGGGTTGAGCGTCGCCATCAAGCAAGTGGAACGGATCACGGAAAAAATTGGGTGGGAACGTGTTGAACAGCGTGATCAGGCCGTTGACGAGTTTTTAGCGTTACCGCTGATGGACCGCTGCAAATCACCGGTCGCAAATCCCCCGCCCCCATCGACTGTGGCGACCGTGATGATGGACGGTGGTCGCCTACAAATCCTCGATCGCAGCAAGTGTGATACTGATCAGACCGCGACCTCCGATGACGATCCATGCGATCGGAATGGGCACTGGCGTGAGGATAAGATCGGTTTGCTGATGACGATGACCAGCAAGGTCTCAATCAGCGATCCGTGCCCGGAAATCCCGGAGAATTTCGTCGATCCGACGCGGATACTCAAGCTCACGCGCGAGATCAAGGGGCACGTCGGAGGAGCCAAGGATGAATCAGCCGAGCCGCTCGCGCCCGAAACCAACTCGGCGGCCGAAGAGGAACAGCACCAGGACGCGGAGACCGCAAGACCCAAGCCACGGGTGCGCACGATGGTCGCGACGCGGGAGCGAGCCCAGCGATTTGGAGAAATCTTGGCCTGGGCCGCGTGGGCGCGAGGCTTCGCGGTCGCGGCTCGGAAGGCATTCGTCGCCGACGGTGCGACGGCCAATTGGACGATCCAGAAGCAATGGTTCAGCGACTATATTCCGATTCTGGATTTCATCCATGCGCTGTCGTATGTGTTCGCGGCAGCCATCGCGGGCCGGGGATTTCGAGCAGGCTGGGAAGTGTATACGGCCTTGATTCAGCAGGTTTGGAGCGGTCGTGTTGAAGAGGTAATCTCGGCGCTCGAGATTCGACAATCGGAGTTGGGAACCCCCGAAGAAGCAGACGGTGAAACCACCCCTCGCCGCGTCGTCGCCGACGCTTTGAGCTATCTGCGTAACAACAAGGATAGGATGCGTTACGATCAGTATCGAACGGCCGGATTACCGATCACGTCAAGTCACATGGAATCGACGGTGAAGATGTTCAACCGACGCGTCAAGGGAACGGAGAAATTCTGGTCGGAGAAGGGTGCCGAAGCGATCCTGCAATTACGCGCCGATCATCTGAGTGAGACAGAGCCCCTCAAGAGATTCTGGGAAGACAGGCAAGAAGCAGCATCGGGGCGCCGGTATTATCGACGTACAGGCTGAACGCCGTGGGCTACAATCCCGGTCGTGCACCCAGTGAACAAACTCTGGCACTCTGGAGAGTGCTGTGAGCCGGGAATCGGTCAATGTCGGCAACCGGGACGGATCGAACCTGCGGCAGATCAGTGAAACAGCGGTCGCGAGCGATAGATCGCCGCGTGCGGCTGCACGCGGCTATTTCAGGTGCTTCCTCAAAAATGCAAAGGTCCCCTTGCCGTTGATCGTATGCGGGCCCACGAAAAACTCGATTTCGCAGCGGTCGCCGATGCCGAGCTTGGCGTCATACAGGTGAAACACCTTGGCGAATTCGTAGGCGACCGCCTCATCGGGGGCCACGCCGTCAAAATGGCCGCGCTCGACCATGAACGGCCGCGGGGCGATCAAAGCCGCCATCTCGGCATAATTGAAGGTGCTCCCCAGGTCGAATTCAAAGATCTCGTACTCGGGCGTCCAGACGTAGCTATACGGGCTCTTGGTCGAGGCATTCTTCCACACCCATTCGTTGAAGTCGGCCGAGCAGATCGACAAGCAGTAATTCTTCACCAGGGGCGGGATGCGCATCGCCGACTTTCCCCCGTACGAGAGCCCGTAAAAGGCGATCCGCGCGGGGTCGACATATGGCAAGCTCTTGAGCCAGTCGGTGATCTGCTGGTGCTGCGGGATGATCACCGAGAACAGCGTCCTCTTGAGCGGGTTGGCCTTGCGCTGGAGCGTCCGGAATCGATCCTGGAAGATATAGAGATTCTGAGGAGCGAAAGTGATGAACCCCTCTTCCGCCAGGCGGACGGCAAAGCGGTGATAAGAGGGGTTTTCGCGGTTGGGGTCGGCGACATCGCGCGGGCGGCCCTCCAGACCGTGCTGGCAAACCACAACCGGGCGCTTTTCCCCCTCCTTGATCCCCTTGGGCACGATCAGAATGCCGTAGGCGAACACGTGCGGGAAGACGTCGAGCATGACCTCGTAACCGGTGAGCTTGGGCTCGTCGAAGATCCGCCGAGAGCGAACGTTGGGGGGTAAGAGTGCCTGGTCAAACCGGCCGATGACTTCATTGGCGAAGAATTCGCGATACGGCTCGACCGTCTTGGTGAAGTGCTCGAGCGAGGAGACGTCGAGCTTCTTCATGAACTCGCGGCGCACGTCGGCGCTTTCAACCAGAAGGAGTTGGTTGTGGCGGTCGATCTCGTGGAGCTGGCGGTCTTGACGGTCTCGGATGAAGGGCGCGAGCTGGTCGGCAGCAAAGACGGGTCGGCGCGTCGTCGTCGTCACGAGCGAGGATCCGGGTTTGATGGCCGAGGCCAAGAGCGCGATCGCCTGCTCTGTGCCGAACGGGCCGGTGCCATCCGGTCCACTGGCGACCAGCTCGATCTTGGGCGAGGGATTCAATCCCTCCACCAGGTGGCGCGCCTTCTCGACTTCGGTCTTGACCGTCGCGAGCGGGGGCGTGGTCAGACGGCCCGGAGCCCCGCCGGTACCCGGCGGGATGACGAGCTCCGGTCCTTTGGCCGCTTCGATCAGGAGGGTCCGAGGCGCGATCAGGCTGGCGACCTCGGCGTCGCCGAACTGCTCGAGCAACCCGAAGACATTGCGGTCGACCGGCTGCCGCCAGACATCACTTCGGTCGCCGAAATATCCGCTGACGCAGACCGCCCGGATTCGCGGGTCAAGTGCAGCCGCGTAGAACGCGACCATTCCCCCCTCGCCAAATCCGAAAACTCCGAGCGGCAGCGGGAAATCCGCAGGGTGTTCTTGGTTCAAGGCATCACAGAGCGCGAGCACTTTCTGGACTTCATAGCCGATCAAGTGCCGGCCCAGCTCGAATGCCGAGCGATATGCAAACTCGCGGTTAGTGAGCCGTGCGCGGCCATTACGTAGGACAACGGTGCGATCGATGAGCACAGGCACAATCACCCGGAAGCCGCTCTCCGCCAGCCGCCGCGCCACCTGCAATTCCTCGGATACGCCCACGACCAGCCCGGCGAGCTGCTCCGGCGTCTGGTCGGCATCGGGGATCACGATGACGTCGCCGATTTTTGAATTGGGCGGAGTCAGCTCCAGCCCTTCACCAGTCACGTCGCCGAAGGCCGGCCAGCTCACGACGTCAACGCGGAAAGCCGGATGGATGTTTGGGTCCGTCGGGGCGAGCGCGAATGGATGATCCCTGAGACGCCGGATCGAGATGGACTTCACTCGCTGGTCACGCACGCCCAGGATGTGGGCGAGCCGGTTGCGGTTGGGCTCGACCGAGGCCGCATAGGCGGCCGGACTGGAAAGATCGCGCTTCCAGTAGCCCGCCCGTTTGGCCGTCGATTCTTCGATCTGGTCGAGCAGGAAACGGTCGACACCCGCGACCAGCTCGCTAGCCACGTCGCCGGTTGTGTGCAGCGGCTTTGTGCCCGGGAGAGCGGCCCCATCCTCCTGGGCCGCCGAGGTCGGCGCCGCCGATATGAAGAGAAACGCACCGACGAGCCAGAGAGAGAATCGCGAAGCCGCTCGGCCGGCAAGGATGCGTCGTTTCATGGATCGGTCCATCCCGTGAAACGGTGAGTGTGAGCGCGTTTTCAGCGACAGGGAGAGCCTGCCCGGCGCTCGGGAGAGCTCCGGTGGTTGGCGTTTCCCAAGAGCGCACCGCCGACCATACAGCGCGCGGACACGCGCGGCAAGAAGTGGGAGTCTGTCGAGGAGTCTGGCGGGCGGCTGGCCGACCGATGACGGGGCAGGGAACAATTGGTGTCCGTTCATTCTTTTCAAAAAATGAACGGACACCAATCTGTCAGAGCATGGGCAGATCGAGCTTTTCTTCGCCGGCGATCTTGCGGAGCTTATCCTGGGCTCGCGACTCGATCTGGCGGACGCGCTCCTTGGTGATGCCGAGCTCTCGGCCAAGTTGCTCCAGAGTTTGCTCGCTGGCGCCGCCCAGGCCAAAGCGGCTGATGATGATCTTGCGCTCGCGCTCATCGAGCCGGCCGAGCATTCCCTTGACGGCTTCTTGCATGCGCTTGAGGGCGCTTTCGTATTCGTGTTCGTCGGTCCGGTTGTCGGCGGCGGCCTCGAACATTTCTTCGTGACCGGTGACGAAGCGGTCGCGCCGGTAGTTTTCCTCGGGGATCGTCCGCGCGAAGTTCTTCATGATGGCCCACGAGGCATAGGTGCTGAACTTGTTGCCGCGGGAGAAGTCAAACTTCTCGACGGCGCGGATCAGCGACATGTTGCCGTCGGAGACCAGCTCGAAGAAGTTGTTGGATGGGCCGACGTGGCGCTTGGCGATCGACACGACGAGGCGAAGGTTGGACCGGATGATCTGGTTCTTGACGGCCAGCGCCTCTTCCTGGAGCCGTTCAATCTCGTCGAGGTCTGACGTTTTGGCCCGGGTCGGCTCGACCTTGGCGCGGCGGTCCTGGGCCAGTTTCTTGAGATAATTCATCTTCCGGAACAGATGCATTTCCTGGTCGCGATCCAGAAGCGGCACTTCGTAGAGGCTCGACAGGTACGGTGGAAGCCCCTTGGGCGCCTTGGGCCGCCGGGGCGGTTTGCCGTCGGCCGGCTCGGGCATCGGTGCCAGGATCGCCGCGCCGGCCCCGGGCATCGCAAAGCTCGCGTGGTCGATCAACTCGAGCTTGGTCGCCAGGATTCGCCCGGCGCGCATCTCGTTGATCACGCGATAGATGCTCGACCGCGTGCGGCCATACTGCCGCGCCAGCACTTCGGCCGAGGTTCCCATGCGGAAGCGCAGGTAAATCTGGGCCTTGGATTCATCGTCCAGCGAAGGGACCGAACCGGGGAAGATCGCACGATCGGGGTGATCGCGGTCATAAGCCCGCAAGGTCAATCTGACAGTTTCTGTGGAGCGTGACATTTTACGTGCAATCCTCCGCGCGATCTCAACCAGGCCGGCCTGCCCTGGGCGAACCAGCGCCATGCGGCGAGCGCGACGGATGATTTCCTCTCGCTCTGCCTCAGTCAATTGCCGAAACCGTGAGCCTCGTTCGACCTGCGAGCGATGGGCCGTGACAAATCGCTCCAGGCTTGACTCCAAAAAACCCACCTTCGTACGTCCATCAATCACAAATCGGCGTGCCACCAACCCCTGTCGCCGCCATCGCGTCACCGTGCGAGTCGACACGTTGTACCGGCGGCTCACTTCGTCGACCGTCAAGACCGGCTCATCCACGTGCTCGACAGCCTGGCGCGCTGTCGCCGACAGATCTTCGACGAACAGCCGCAAGTCATGTTGGACATCCCCGCCATCGAGCAAGAGAGCCGGCCACCCGTCCGGGCGAAACCCGGTGATCCTGAAACAAAGGTACTCATACGGGTACCGTCTCGCCCCTTCAATCTCGCCCAGCAAAAGCTCGGCTCGCTGCACCTGCTCTAGCCGCCGTTCCCGAGGCGCGTACCGCGTCTGCTGATCTCTCAATTGCTTCATCGCGGGATGCCGGTACGCCTTGCCCATCCTGGTTATCCCATTAAAACAACCCAGATACCCCGTCTTCCGGTCGCGGACACTCGGTGCTCCTGTCAATCATCGTGACCTCTCATTCAACGCTCGAAGTCTCAATGTCTCCCGCGACGAAGTAATTCGGACATATTTCGTTTGAGCAGGCGGCCGATTCGGCCGCCTCAATGTTTTCGCGGCTCAAGTTGTTTTATTGTCTGTTTTTCCGCCAATCACACCGCCTGAGCTCGCGCGACCGATTGCCGGCTCCCTGACGTTGTTTTTGATCGCTTGCCTTCCGTGCCTGTATTACGTCGTATCTCCAACGTTGGGTCGGCACGCTTTGTGACGATTGTTTGGATGCCAGCATGGATTTTTCTTGGATTCGCGGTGATCGTTCCCTCCCTTGGAGGCGCGCCGGTCGATCGAGGTTCCCCTGAGAACTTGTCGGCACGCCTCATTCGTGGCCGACTGGTGCGCCTACTTGAATACTATTCGCTGGGAAAGACCGCCATGCAACTCTTGAACCGCAGCCCGTGATTCCTCCGACTCATTCGCTGGGACCCATCGTTCGGGTCCAGCCGGCACCGCCAATGCGTCCGATTGGAACACCTGTTTTAAACAGACGTTTCATTGCCACATTTTGTTCGCTCTATTCCTTATAAGCGTTAAGGCGGCGCACGGGATGTCGATCCAGGGGGACTTGTCGGCGCGGGTGGCTGGCATACGGAAACATCTTGACAAAAAAGGCCTTTCGTCGAATGATCCGCCGTTCTTTCCCGGTCTTTGGGGGGGGCAGCCTTGGGAGAGCGCAGGATGGCGAGCATGGAAGGCTGGCAACGAAAACTCGGCCGGAGTCTGGTATCGGGATTGGTTCTCAGCCTCTCGACCGTGACGGCTGTCCACAGTGCTGGGGATGAACCGCCAGCGAGGGTCGTGCTGACGGAGCGCATGGACGCTGGCGCGACAATCCGGGTGCGGATCGAACTGAAGGCCCAGGGGTTGTACCGGCCCGGCTTGCCGCCGGGAGGTGCGGCAACCGAGAAGAAAATGCCCAAGCCGCGGGCGATCCAGATCGAGACGCGGCTTGTTTTTGATGAGCGGATTGTCGAGGCCGGCCTGGATGGAAAGGTTTACCTGGCGTCAAGCCGCCAACTGCCGGGCTCGGGGGCCGAGCCGAGCGCGCGCGCCCGCTCGTGGAAGGCAGTTCGACAGGTCCTCCAGGCGGCTGCGGCGATCAACGGCGAGGTGCGGCCCACGGCGGCGCTGATCCGGCCAGAGATGTCGCTTCTGGTGGCCGAAGCAAGAGATCGCGAAGGGCCCGTCGTCGTGGTCAGCCCATCCGGTCCTTTGACCTGGCCCGAGCTCGAGCTGGTGCAGGGTATCGGGGATCCCCTGGCTCTACCCGGTTTACTTCCGTCACAATCCGTCGCCGTCGGCGAGCGGTGGAACGTCGCCAAAGCCGCTGCCCAGGCCGTCAGCGGCTATGACGAGATCACGTTGAACGACCTCGCAGCCACGCTGGAATCGGTGGCCGGGACCAAAGCGCGGATCCGTCTCAAGGGGAAGATCGAGGGCAAGGCATTCGGGGGCCCCGGAATCATCATCTGCGACGGGTTCTTGACGTTTGACCTTGAAAAGGCGCGGATCGACCAGCTTGAGCTCAATCGCGTCGAGACCCGCCAGGCGGGTCCAGTCGAGGCCGGGCTGGACTTGAAGAGCACCCTGACCGTGAGCCGCGCGGCGACCGAGCCGTCGGCCGTGCTGTCCGATAAGGCACTGGCGAACCTCTCCGTGCAGATCAATCCGCAGCGCGAGCTGCTCATCATGACCGGCCCGGGAGGAGGCTCGACACTGCTCCACGACCGGCACTGGCACCAGTTCTGGAGTGATCCCAAGCTGATGGTCCTCAAGCGCCTCGAGGGGGGGCAGGTCATTGCTCAATGCAACCTCATGGTCGCGACGCCCGCCGGCGCGGGCCGGCACCAGGACCTCGGCCAGTTCCGCGACGACATCCGCCGCGGTCTGAAAGACCGGTTCGTGCAGTTTTTGGGTGCCGGCGAAATCGGCGGCGACCCGGCCGGCGGGTTTCGGTACAAGGTCGGCGTTCAGGGCCGTGAACGGGATCTCGGCGTCGTCTGGTATTACTACTTGATCGCGAGCCCAGCCGGCGATCAGCTTCTGGCAACCTTTACCTTGCTCGAGGATCACGTCAAGATATTCGGCGGCCAGGACCTTGACGTGATTGGCTCGTTACGGTGGCTCCCGGCGGCCCAGCCCGCGCCCAAGCAGTGAGCGGTCCGGGGTCGGCATGCGCGCGGCGAAAAGCCTCGGTCGACATGGTCCAGCCAACAATCCATGTGAAACAGACGGCGAGAATCGTCCCGAAAATCGAGGACCGTCGAATCCGCCATACCGAAACGGCAGCCCGGTATGGTTTAATATCCGGTGCGAGTCGCGGTTTGAATTCATGCAAGTCATGAGAGAAGACGGTCGATCCGATCCGATCGATCAAACTCAAGTCAGGCCGAAGAGAGAACCGAGCGTCGAGGGCGGTGCAAAATGGGCGCGAGGCGAAGCTTCCGGATAAGTCGCGTGGTGGATAAGAAGCGCAGGGTGATCCGGTGTCTTGGGCACCGGCCGCTCCGGAAACCCGAGCGGAACGGCCGTCTGGCAGCCGTGCTGTTCGGCTTCCTGGCCGTCCTCAGCGCGGGACTGATCCTGACCACGCTTGCCGAGGCCGAGAATCCGGTTCCCAAGAACGAAGAGCAAGAGCGGCCGGCGCCGCCTGTGGCTCCCGCGGACACCCCCAAAGGAGAGCGGCCGGCGCCGCCCTTGGCTCCGGCCGATACCCCGAAGGAGGAGACCCCGGCGCCGCCCTTGGATGCACCGAGAGGAGCTACCGGGGCGCCCTCCGATGTACAGAAGAAGGCCGCACCCGGTCCAGGTGGTGCCCAGGAAGAGGCAGCGGATGAAGTGGAAGCTTTGAGCGTGCGGTATCGATTCGTCGAGCGATACAGCTTGGCCCCCGATCCCGCTCACCCCGAGCTGGTGAATCAGTACCGGGTGGGGACCCGCGACACGCTGAAGGTCATGCAGGACAAGCTGCAAGGCACGCCCGATCGGTCGGAGAGAACACTGCTGACCTTCTACACGGAGCGTGTGGCCCAGGTCAATCGGCTCGGCGGCGCCATGAGCACCGTTCGGCGGTACGACAAAGTCAAGGGGGGAAACACCGCGCGTGCGTCCGAGGTGAAACCGCCGTTTCTGGAGGGACTGCAAATCCTCTACGGCCGCCGGCCGAGGCAGAAGCCCGAGGTCTTGAGCTTGGTCGACAGTCGCCCGTTGCGCGAAGCCGAGTACGCGATGATCTGTCAGGAGGTGTTCCTGCCCCAGTTGGGGGATTTGCTTCCGCGGACAGCCGTGCGGGTGGACGACGTCTGGCCCATCCCGCGCGATGTGGCCCGGTCGTTATGGAGCGAGCTGGACGATTCCAAGGAATACGAGCTGACCGGTTCACTCCTCAGGGTCACGAAGGCAGCCTCGGGGCACTTGCTGACCGCCGTGATCGGCATCCAGGGACAATTCTGGGTGGCGGACAGCCCGAGCGCGTTCAACTCCGAGATATCATTCACCTTTGCGCTTCCAGATGCCGGCGCGCCGGCCGGAGGGACGACGGAGAAATCGAAGGATGCCGGCAGCCGGGCGGGCTCGGCTCGGGCCCGGACCGAGAAGGGAGTCGTCGAAGCCCGAGGCTGGATTTCGCGAGCGGTCATGTCGCAGGTGCTCGTCAGGCTGATCGATGTTCGCAACAGCCGCCTGAAGCAAACGACGACGCGCGAGCTGGACGTGCACCGGCTCGCGATGGCTGACGCGCTCAAGGCCACCGGCAACGACGTCGCCCCCGTGGAAGTTCCCAGCCCTCTCCCCGTGGCGAGCGAAGCGAACTCATGGTTATCGTTCGAAGACCCGGCGGGGCGCTTTCGTTTCCGCCACCCGCAACAGCTTGAGATGAAGCCTCCGGACGTAGCCGACGTCGAGCTGGTCAATTCGGCGTCGCAGGGCGGCCATGATGTGCTCACGATCACGCTCAAGCCCAGAGGCCAGGATTCCACCGCCAATGAAGCGTTCCGTGATCCCGAACAGCTCAAACGCATCATCGAGGAGCGGTGGGCGAAGCTCAAGGTCGAGGCCACGCGCGGACCAGCGGGCTGGCTCCGCCAGGAGGAGCCGGCGGCTTCCAGGCGCAGGGTCTACCGAATCGAATCCGCCGTCAACAATCCCGACGGTCGGCGTATCTATGTCGATGATTACCTCGTCGTCCTCAATCCCGCCAGGTCCGTCGCGTTTTCCTCATGGACGGAGCGGGAGGACCATGTCGGATATCGAAACCAGGTCGAATCCGTGATCAAGAGCTTTCAGATTGGTGCGACGGAACGACGTTCGGCGCCACTCCCGCTCCCCCAACATCGGCTCCGACCCCGTCGCAGTGAGCGACAAACTGCTCGGTCCGCGGGATCCTGGCTCCGCGTGCGGCTCGAGCGGAAACGGATCGATGCGAGCAAGCACGGCATGAGGACTTGCCAGTGGGCGTATTCTTAACAGGAATCAGGTGGACCTTCGCCAGTGGATGAATGGGCGGAGTTGCCAGTGGAATCGTGATGATTTCTGGGTTCAAACTCAAGCGAAACAATATCTCGACCAGGGGTGTATAAGATCCGGTTGGATGACGCTATTCGTGAGTGCGGTTTCTCGCGTGCTCATCGCTTTTCATGATCCAAATCGCTCATCGAGCCGCTTTTTGAAGCAACTCTTCTAGCAAGGATGAGTCCTGCTGACGTCGCCCTACCTCCGCATTCTTCGATGGTACGGACCGTCATTGGTCGCTCGTCGAGATGATTCGTTGATCGCTTGCAGGATGGTTGGTTGTGCGAGTCATATCGGGTCTATTTTCACGAATTTTGGGCTGCGCGCGACAAATTTCGCATCTGATCCGTAGAATTCGTAACAACCACGTCATCACGGCGCCGCACTGACAGGTGTGATCGTCGCGGAGGAGCGGTCGAGAGTTCCAGCATGACGGACGGAACGAGACGATGCGTGTGATTCTGGATGTTCTGGAAGGCCCGCAAAAGGGGCGTTCTTTTGTGTTCGAGCGTCATGACACGTTTATCGTGGGGCGGTCGCGGTTCGTGCATTGCCCGATGCCGGAGGACCGGGCTTTGTCACGCGACCATTTCCTGATCGAGATCAATCCGCCGCAATGCGAGCTGCGGGATCTGGGGAGCACCAATGGGACATTCGTGAATAATGAGCGTGTGAATCGGGTCAAGCTGTCGTCCGGCGACATGATCGCGGCCGGGCAAAGTGTCTTCCGGGTGGTCGTCGAAGCGGTGCATGAACTGTCGTCCGGCGACGAGATGGTCGACCGAGACAACACGAACAGGTCGGCCGCGCACCAGCAAGTTCGCTGCGCGGGCTGCGGGCGCTGGCGCCTCAGAATCTCACGATAGCCGGCCCGGTGGCCGGCGCACCCGGCGAGGCGGTCGAGTGGTGGTGCGCCCTGTGCCGTTCGGAGGCGGCATCGTTACCTCAGCCGGTTCCGTACTATACGACTCTGCGGGAGCTGGGCCGCGGCGCCATGGGGGTCGTGTACCAGGCACGGCACAACTTGACCAGCCAGATGGTCGCACTCAAGTTGATCATGCCCGAGACGGCCACGACCCGGGCCGCGATCGACCGCTTTCAGCGGGAAATGTCGGTGATCAGCCAGCTCCGTCACCCCAACATCGTCGAGTGGTACGAGCAAGGGATGACCCGCGGGCAGTTCTGGTTTGCGATGGAGTATGTCGCGGGCACCAACCTGGAGACTCTCGCCAAGGCAGATCCTGGCCGCTATCCCATCAAGCAAGCTTGCCGCCTGGCTTGCCAGATGCTCAAAGGGCTGGAGCAGGCCCATCAACTGGGCTTCGTCCATCGCGACATCAAGCCCGAGAACATCCTGGTCGCGCAGGGCGCCGAGGGGCCGCTGGTGAAGATTTCCGATTTCGGGCTCGCCAAGAGCTTCCGCGGCGTGGGGCTCTCCGGGCTGACCTTCTCGGGCGAGATGCGCGGAACGGTCCCGTTCATGCCCCCCGAGCAGATGCTTGATTTCAAGACGGTCACGCCTCTGGCCGACCTGTACGCGACGGCCGCGACCCTCTATTACTTGCTGACATGTCAGTATGTCTACGACGAGCCCGACGGTGGCGGCGACTTGATTCGAATGCTCCTGGAAGAGCCGTCGGTCCCCGTGCGCAAGCGTCGGGCCGACGTCGCGCCGGCATTGGCTGACGTCATCGAAAAATGCCTGGCCCGCGACCCCAAGGTCCGCTTTCCGGACGCGACATCGATGCGGCACGCCCTCAAGCCGTTCTGCTGAAAATCACCGGAGGGCTGGGTTTGTTGCAATGCGGGTGTTGCACGAGCGGTGCGTTTCCGCGATTTCGTTGCGCTCTTTCGCCCCCTTGCGAAGGGGGGTTAGGGGCTCACAGGGAGGGGCTTTTCTGACACCTACCAGCCGCCCGGTCTACCCGCCACAACACACCGCCGGCCCACGGATAGTTTCTGGCTCCCTCTCCTTGGGGAGAGGGCTGGGGTGAGGGGCGAGCACCACCGAGAGCCTTCGCAAGTTGAATCGCCCGATACGCATCCTCGCTTCACTTGGTCATCCGGACCCTCACCCCAGCCCTCTCCCAGAGGGAGAGGGAGCCAGTATCTGGCGGCGCCACGGCTCTCAAGCAGGCCAAGGTCTCTTGCGGCGAGTCATTCGATTCGAAGGCAGTGTTGCTGCGATTGACGGCACGCCACAACCCTCTCTCGGAGCAGAGGGAGCTACTGGTGACGAAGACCCCTCCCTCTGAGGGTCAGGAGGGGCGTGGCCATGGCAGCACCCGTCACACGGCCATCGCGCTCTCATAGAACGCCGGCTCTTTCGCCAAGCAGCTCCTTGACGTCGTCGACGACGGTCTCGGGTGTCAGGAACTCGAGGTTATAAATCTCGCGCTCGTGCCCGCGACGATCGATCAGGAAGATCCGCGAGGGGTGATCAAGGACACCAGCCGGGTCGCTCTTCACCCACATGTCCCAGCCCTTCAACACCGCGTCGACCTCCCGGGGAGCACCCGTCAGGAAATGCCAGGCAGCCGGATCGGCCGCGAACGACCGGGCATAGCGGCGCAAGACCTCGGGCGTGTCCCGCTTGGGGTCGAGCGAGATCGAGACGAATTCGACCGATGACTTCCAGAGCTTGGCAGTGTCGAGTTCTTTCTGGACGCGACTGAGTGCCGCGGTCGTGAGCGGGCACGTGCCGTTACAGGTTGTGTACACGAAGGACACCAGCACGACCTTGCCCTTCAACCTCGCCAGGTCGAACGCCTTGCCGCCGGAGTCAACCAGCACCGTGCCGGGCGCTGGCCTGATGTCGGCCAGGCGGCTGGCCGGTCCATCCGTCATTGCAAAGACGAGCGCCAGGATCCAGGAGCTGAACATGCCGGACTCCTCGTGCCGGTCAAAGTCCTGAGCAATCGGCCTTCATTCCCAATCATTCTACCGGCCGCGCGCCCAGCTTGACAGGTTCGCTCATGGCGTGAGCACGAAAGCGAAGAGCGTGCCCCATGCTGCACCGGAAGCGGTCTCGCGGCGTTCAAGCCCTCTCGAACAGCGCGAGACCTTCATTGCGCTTTCCCAGGATCGGCTCGGGGTCGACGTCCAGCCAGCGCCATAGCACGGTTGCGTAGACGTCGCGGAAGTCGGTTGCAAAATGCGGGTCGCCGCTGTCATCAAGTTTCGTGAAGTCCGGCGCCGGGCCAAGCAAGCCGCCCTTGACCGGCTTGCCGGCCAGGAACACGGGTGCGGCGGCGCCGTGGTCGGTTCCGCCCGAGGCATTCTCCTTGAGCCGCCGGCCAAACTCCGAGAAGACCAGGACGACCACCCGTTCGTCGAGCCGGCTCGTCTTCAGACCTTTCAAGAACCCCGCCAATCCGCGCGAGACCTGGCCGAGCAAGTTTGAGTGGGTGAACCGCTGGGTGGCGTGGGTGTCGAAGCCGTCCTGGGCGGTGTAGTAGACGCGGAACGGGAGGTCGGCCTCGATCAGGCCGCGGATCGTTTCCAGCCGGCTCTCCAGGGTATGGGTCGTGGAATCCGTGGTGTCGGCCGCCGACGCCGGCAAAGCTCGACGCGCCTCGATCGCCGGCAAGCGGCCGGAGAGCTCCCGGGCCGCGGCGAACTGCCGTCGCGCCTGGGTCAAAATGGCATCATCCCATCCCGATCCAGTGGAAAGTTCGGCGAGCGAGGCTCCCGGCGCGAGCCGGTAATCCGCCAGGCTGGACAGCTCCTGGGGAAGTGCCCTCCTGCCGCGCAGGGCCAGGGGCAGCGGCTGACTCGACACGTGACAGAGCCCGAGCGCCGGGTTCGCATCGGTTGCCCGGCCCAGCCAGCCCGCGACGGGCGCGGGCCCGAGCACGCCGGTCTGCCAGATTTCCATCGAGCGGGAGTGCGACCGGTTCGGGTTGGGATAGCCAACCCCTTGAACGACCGCTAGGTCGCCCGAATCCCAGACCTCGTGCAGCTCTTTGAGGGCAGGATGCAAGCCCACCTGGTCGTCGAGCTTCAGAACCTGGGCCGGCTCGATCCGCAACGTCGGCCGGCTCTTGTGGTAGATGTCGGCGGCGAACGGGACGACCGTGTTCAACCCGTCGTTGCCGCCGGAAAGCTCGATCAATACCAGGATCGGCAAGCCGGCATGCGGCTCGGCCGCTTGCGCCGCTCGCTGCCACAAGAAGGGCGCCCTGGCTCCCAGGGACAGGAGCCCCAAGCCTCCTGAACGAATCAAAAGATCGCGACGTGATAACATGGTATGGCTCCGGTTCATCCGATCTGGGCCTCTGAGAGCGACAGCAGTTGCCGCATGACTTCCACGTGGTCCGGATATCGGCGCTCGCACAGCGAGCGGCCTGCTGGCGAGAGAGGTGCCCCCAGCCAGAGAGTTGCGAGCGCGTCCAACCAGGCCGCCGGCGCATTCAAGTGATATTTTTCGGCCAGACGGCGGGGATGTAGGGCGCCGCCCTGGGCCCTTCCCTCGGTGATCCAGGCTGCAAAGTTGGCGCGGGCGATCACCGCCTGTCCCCCCAGCCAGGCCAGCCCGGCGGGCCATCCGGCGACGCTCGCCGGATAGAACAGGCGCTGGCCCATCTTCATCAGGTGAATCTCCAGGTCGACAAAGTGTGGAGGCGGATCAAACAGCTCTGCGCCGCGGATCGCGCCCACGGCCAGCTCGACCGGACTTTTCACGCGGCGGGTGCGACATTCCGGCGAATGGAACAGCCGCGAGCGCAGCAAGAGCTCGATTCCCCGGGACACAACGACGTCACTCTCGACGCGCATCGCGGCTGCCAGGGGCGCGATTAATTCCGGGGATGGCAGATCGGTGTTGGAAATGAACGTGCGATACAGCCGGCGGGCGATGTGCGTCGCGGCCGCGGGCTGGAGGCACGCGATCCGCACCACGTCGTCCAGCCCCCAGTTACCGGTCGCACCCAGAATCGTTTTGGGGGATTGATCGAAGTCGCCGGGAACAAGCTGAGCGAGGTGATCGAAGGGGTCGATCTCGCGCCAGCCCGTGAGCGCCCGGGCCGTTTCGCGCACGTCGCGCTCGGTGTAATTCCCCTCGCCCAGGGCGAACAGCTCGAGAAACTCGCGTGCCAGGTTCTCGTTGGGATTTGCCCTGGTGCTGGACAGCCCGTCGAGCCAGCGCAGCATGGCGCCGTCGCCGAGCATCCGGCAATGCAGCTTGACAATCGGCGCCCGCCACAGCTCGCGCTGGGCGCGGTTCTGCTCGAGCATCAGCTCGGGCGAGTTGACCTTGGTCTGGCTGGTCGCATAGTGGCCGTGCCAGGCGAGGGTCATGACCTCGGCCAGGGGAAACGGCGTGAAGACCAGCCGGTAGAGCCAGAGCATCTGGGCCCGTTCGATGGAAGGCCTGCGCCGCGCCGATTCCTCCATGACTGCGACGGTGGCGTCAAACTCGGCGGCCGGCTGGCCCCCCGGGCCATGCGACTCGCCCTCCAGCACGCGGCGCATCGACGGCTTGTACCCGTCGCGCACGTCGCGCTCAACCTGGTCCCAGGTCGCTCCCAGCCCGGCACGCCGGTGCAGGTGAGCCGCCCGGGCTTTATCCCAGGGCGATCGCGAATCCGGCACAAACGGCTCCCAGGCGCGGCCGGGATCATCAAAGAGCGTGTTTTCCGCTTCTCTCGTCGTCATGGCCGCCGCTCCTTGAGCGTGATCGTTCCCAGGTCGCGGTCCTCGCCCGGTTTCAGCAGAGGTACGGCGGCCGCACCCTGAAGAATGCCGGCCCCGACGCCGATCCCGTACCGCGCCCCCGCGATCAGGTGGTCGAACCGGTACGTGCCTTGGACGCGGCATTTGTCGAAGAACCCCTCCCAGCCTTCGTCGGGGAAAAGCTGCACGGTGATCACGGCAAGCTCGTGGTTGTGAACGTCGTTTGCCTTCAGGTCGGTCTGCTGCTCATCGAGTAGCAAGTACGGCAGCACCTGCCCGCCAAAGGCGGGCGAGCCTGTGGGGCTATTGATGACTCCGTGGACCCGCGCCGTCGGTTCGAGCCGAACCTCGATGGGCTTCCGGGCTGTCGGATCGTATTTCAGACTCGCCACGGCGCCCAGACGCCGTTTGTACTGGAGGAAGTAAACGCGGTAGGTCTTGTTCGGATCAGCGCCCTTGAGCCGGAATACGCCGTCGGAAAATGGCTGGCCCTTGTCCCAGAAATCGATCAGCTTGGCGTCGATCCCCTTGCAGAAGCCCATGATCTCTTTGACGACCTGGCCGTCCGGGCCGATCGCCTTGGCCTCCAGGGTGACGCCTTTGCGCACTTCGATTACCGCCGGGCTTGGCTCGCCTTCCGTGGGCACGTCGATGGGCGCCACTCCTTGAGGAAAAACCGTTCCTCGAGAACTGTCCTTGAGGACGACGCGCATGTAATTTTCATCCGGCGTCTCAGCGGCCAGCGCCCCTTGGCCCGGCAAGGCCGTGATGGCAAACTTGCCGTCCTGATCGGTCAGGACCGTGTTGCGAAAGTCATAATCTCTGCTGTTCTTGGGGTTGCCCCGCTTCGGTTGATAGACGACGGCCGCATTGGCGACCGGCTGTTTGGTGCCGGCATCGATCACCTGTCCGCGGACGATCCGCCCCTTGTCGAGGGCGTAGTTCACTTCGAGATATTTCGCGCCGGCGGGCCAGTTCTGCCGGTGGGTGACCCACGCCAGGGAGCCGGAATCGGCCCGCGGGAAAACCGTGACGTAGAAGTGCTCCGCTTGATGGCCGGAGACCCGGTAGCGCCCGTCGGCATCGGTCCGGGTGTAAAAGGACCAGCCGCCGCGCCGTCTCATGGGGGTTACCTGGACGAGCATGCCGGAGAGTGGCTTGCCGGAGGCTCGATCGGTCACTCGCCCCTGGACCGGCCGGGCCGGCTCGAGCGCGTGAGTGAAGGTTGGCGAAACCGGCAAGACCTCGGACGATCGGATGCGGTCGGGGACCGCACCGCCCTTCGTCAAGTTGACGGTGACCTCGTCCACGGCGTAGTCCGGGTGGTAGAAGGCGAGAGTTGCAAACGCCTCTCGGGGTAAGCCGTCGAATAAAAATCGCCCATCGCCATCTGTCTTGCGAGGCGCCGGCCAGAATGCCGGAACCATTTCGCCGGGCTGGGGAAGTCTGAGATACATGCCCGGTGTGGCCTGGCCACCGTGAAATCTCGAGAACCCGTCGAGGGTGACGATCGCACCGGCCGCCGGCCTGCCGTCCGGGGTGAGCAACCGGCCGCGGACCACGACCTCGGGGTCGAGGCGGAGCGTGACTCCGGTCGTTCCCAGCTTGACCATCTCAGAAACCATTCCTTCCCCCGGCGCCCTGGCCAGGAGCACGGCATCCGAGGTTTCCGTACGCTGATAACGATCCGGATCGTGAAGAGACGTGAGGGAAAACGCGCCCTTTGCATCGGTGTTCACCTGGGCCAGAATGACCCTGGAATCGGATCGATTGGCCTGCTGCTCTCGGGGAAGAGCCGAACCGAAAACCGGCGGCTTCCGCGTGCCGATCAAGAACACGGTCGCCCCCGAGACCGGCTTTCCAGCCGCGCCCAGCACTTGACCCTTGATCGTGTGGTTCGCCGCCGTCTTCTCGATCGCTTGAGGGCTCTCGGATGTATTCCCGCTCGTGGCGCCGGCCTTGGGCGCAGGACCCTCTGCCTTTGAACTCGCCGGACGGCTTTGAGCCAGCGCAAGCGACGAGACGGCCAGCACCATGACCATCGTGCTCGCGCCCGTCCACCACGTGCCGATGGCCGGGTTCGTGCGCCGCTCGTCGAGAATGTGCCGGACGCGGCTGAACAGCCCGCGCCGGCTGGTCACGGCCGCAAGCGCCAGCACGCCGCGCCCGCTGGCGACCAGCTCCAGGAGCGACTCGGCATATTCCGGTGCGGGCAATCCCGTCGAGAGCACCCAATCGTCGCAGGCCAGCTCGCTCTGCTGTTTCAGCCGGTCCCTGGCCCACCAGGCGAGCGGGTGCCACGGCAGGACGCACACGAGCAAGTCGGCAACGAGGCCCGACCACTGATCGCGGCGAACCCAGTGCGCCAGCTCGTGGCAAAAGATGCCGGCCCAGTCGACCGTGACCGGCGGTTCCAGCGCCTCCGGCAGCACAATCACCGGGCGGGGGCCCCAGCACCAGACGGCTGGGCAGCGCACCTGGCGAGAACTGCGCACGTCAGGCGCGACGCCCAGGCCCAGTCTCTCTGCCGCCCGGTGGGCTGCGATCACGATGGCCCGATCCACGAAAGGCCGTGCTTGCCGCACAAGAGTCAGCCCGAGCATGAACCCGGCCGCCATCCTGAACACGGCGATGCCGGTGAGGATCAGCCAGAAGCCCAGAGCCAAGGAGCGCCAGTCAATCGATGGGTGCGGTCGGGAATGGCTGGTTGGCTGGGATGGAATCGAGATGACAGGGGCAGGGGCAGTCGCCGCGGCAGGCAAGAGCGGGCCGGGTGCGCGGCGCTCGCTGGCGCCGCCGCGAAACACCCGGGTATCGAAGATCGACGATCGCAGCGGCGATTGCTCGCCAGCCGCGGCGGCGCGGGCTTTTGCGAGCGCCCCAGGGTCGCTCGCGGCGAGGCGCGGTTCTGCCGCGGTCGTCAAGATTCCCCAGCCGCCAAGTCGCGCACCCTGCGCCACGATTGGCGTGATCATCGCGGCAATGACAGCCAGCAGCAAGCTCCGGTGCGCCCGGGCGGGCCGGCGAGCCAAAAGACCGCTCGCCGCCAGGCCTGCGCCGACGAGGAGAGTGGACTGCCAGACCACGTCGAGGAGAAACTGCGCTCCCGGCTCGAACGACCAGAATTCAGCCATCGTGCTTCTCCTTTCCCCTGTCTTTGCGCCGGCGGTCGATCATCGTCTTCAATGTTCTCAAGTCTTCATCGCTCAGATTTTGGTCTTCGAGCAGGTGCTGGAACAGCTTGAGCCGGTCGCCGCGGAAGACCCGCTCGATGAAGGTACGAACCGAGGTCTCGCCGGCCTCCTGGCGGCTCTTGGCCGGCACATAGATGTAGCTTCGGCCCAGGGCGCGGTGAGTGAGCCAACCCGCCTTTTCGAGCTTTTGCAAAACCGAGAGAACCGTGGTGTAAGCCGGCATCGGCTCGCGGTCGAGCCGGTCGCGCACCTGGAGCACCGTCGCCTCGCCCAGGTCCCAGACGGCCTCCATCACGGCCGTCTGCAAGCTGCCCAGCTTGTCGATCGACGCACGGGCCATCGGCCACGCCTCCCAGCACGCTGAGTTCTCTGTGACAGAAGTCGTACTACGGTGAGTAGTACTTCGGTCCATAGTACTGACGCGGCGATCGATGTCAAGCGGAGGTTTTTTGGTGAGGGAGGATTGGCCGGGATGGGAGAGGATCAGCTTGCCGGGGTGCTCGCCGTCATCCAGCCTTGGTCCGGCAACAATACTTGACGCTTTTCGGCGAATCTCTTGCTAAGATGATGAAGGCCAGGGGAGCGCGGCGCGGTGGCCGCGGTGGCAGAGTTTCCGGGTGCAAGTGGGAAATCGAGGAGGTCCAGGGCAATGAACTGTCCTCATTGTGGCGGGCCGTCACTGGTCGAGACGATGACAAAGGCGGGCGTGCTCGTCGACGTGTGCAAGACCTGCAAGGGCGTCTGGCTCGATCGCGGCGAGGTCTTCTTGTTCAGCAGAAAGCCCATGGAGCTCGAGGGGCTGCTGGCTTCCGAGACCACGACCACCGAGCCATCGAGCCGCCAGTGTCCGCGGTGCCACGTCCACCTGACGGAGGTGCCGTTCTTGCGGCCCGACCTCTTGGTCGACCGCTGTCCCGACTGCGAGGGCTACTGGTTCGACGCCGGCGAGCTCAACAAGGCGATGGAGCACGACCGGCAATACTTTCAGCTCGAAACCGGCGACGATTCCGCAGGGTTCGACGACCACCCCATGGCCGCGGCTGCCATCGACCCGCTCGAATCGGAGCGCGACGAGAACGCGCACCTGCGGGTCCGCGACCTGGCTTCGGGAATGCTTCCCTTGCCGAACCTCTGGATTCGCTCGGCCGGGATGATCGTCTTGCTCTACGGCTTCCTGGGCTTGATCCTGATCGCGCTGGCCGAGTTCGGCTTGATCTCGGTCGGGCTGGCGGTCGCCATCGGCGCTTTGATCATCATCCTGCAATTCGTGCTCGGACCGTGGCTGATGGATCTCTCCCTCCGCTGGATCTACAAGTTCTCGTGGGTGCCCATCGACCAGTTGCCACCCCACCTGGGCGAGTTTGTCACGCGGGTGGCCGGCGAGCAGAACATGAAAGTCCCCTCGTTCGGCCTGATCCACGACGGCGCGCCCAACGCATTCACCTACGGGCATCACCCCAACAACATGCGGGTCGTGATCACCCAGGGGATTCTCGACCTGCTCGAGCCCGAGGAGGTCGAGGGGGTCGTCGCGCATGAGATCGGCCACGGCAAGAACTGGGACATGCTGCTGATGACCGTCGTGCAGCTCGTGCCGCTGTTGCTTTATTTCCTCTATCGCACGGCCTTGAACGCCGGCGGCCGCGGCAAGGATAACGGTTACCGGATCGCGGTCGCCGTCGGCGCCTATGTCCTGTACGTGGCCAGCGAATACATCGTGCTCTGGTTCAGCCGGTGCCGCGAGTATTACGCCGACCGGTTCGCCGGCAACGTGACGGGCAATCCCAGTGCTCTGGCGTCGGCTCTGGTCAAGATCGGCTACGGCCTGGCGGCCCGCGGCAAATCACCCGCCGGCCAAGACGAGTCCGAAGGCGAAGCCACCGATAAGAAGAAGAAAAAGAAGAAGACCGAGCCTGCGCTGACACTCGACGCGATCGGAGCCTTGGGGATCTTCGACCGCAAGTCGGCCGTCGCGATGGTTGCCAGCTCGGCATCGGTGGGGCTCGCGTCTGGTGGCTCTGGCGGCGGGACGACGACGATCGCTTCATCGGTAAGCAAGGAAAACTTGAAGAGTGCCATGCAGTGGGACCTGTGGAACCCCTGGGGGATGTTCTACGAGCTGAATTCGACCCACCCGCTGGTCGCTCACCGCCTCCAGTATCTGAGCGACCAGGCCGCGTCGATGGGCCAGGAGCCGTACATCGTCTTCGATCGCAAGAAGCCCGAGTCCTACTGGGACGAATTCGCGGTCGACGTCCTGGTGATGTTCCTGCCGGTTCTGCTCCTGTTGTTGGGCCTTGCCCTGGCGTTCGGTCTCGGGGCAGGGGCGGCTTTCGGTGTTCTGCCCAACGCCGGCAACCTGGGCCGGAGCGGCGTCATGGTCCTGTTCGGCCTGCCCATCCTGGGTCTGGGGATCGGTTGCCTGGTGAAGACACTGATGGTTTACCGGGGCAAATACTTCGCGCCCTGTCGGTCACGGGTCTCTTGCACAAGGTCAAGGTCTCGAACGTCCGCCCGGTTCCGGCCCGGATGCGCGGCACGATCATCGGCAAGGGCGTTCCCGGCCTGATCTGGTCGGAAGACTTCGTGATGCGCGACGGCACGGGAATCCTGTTTTTGGACTACCGCCAGCCGCTCAGGATCTGGGAATGGCTATTCGGCTTGTTCCGCGCCGGCGACTTCACCGGCAAGGCCGTCGAGGCCGTGGGCTGGTTTCGCCGGGCCCCGGTGCCGTACCTGGAGCTGAAGTCGATCACCGTCGACGGCGTGACCCGTAACAGCTATGCCCGGCACGCTCAGTACTTCTGGGCGGGCTTGCTCTTGTGCGCGGGCACCGCCCTGGTCGTCGCCGGGTTCGTGGGGGGCTGAGCAGAGCGTAAGGTTGACGCGACCGTTCTCATGGGCACCGAAGCGCACGCCGGCTCTTTGTCTTCTGATAGAATGGTTCGGCCTTGAATCGAGTCTCTACTTTGCTGCGCCGTCAGTCGAGGCTGAACCATGTCGGATCAGAATGAGGCGGCGGCTCGGGGGGATGACGACGTCGATTCGGCCGAAGGCGAAGAGCTTCAGTTCGACCAGGCCGAATACGCCACCACTCCGGCCGGTCCGATTTGTGGCGGCTGCAACCAACCGATCATCGACGACTACTACGAGATCAACGGCAAGATCATCTGCCCGACTTGCCGGCACCAGATCGAAGCCAGCTTCCGCGGCGGCTCGCGATTGGTCCGCGTGTTGAAGGCGTTCTCGCTGGGAACCGTCGGTGCCATTGCCGGAGCTGTTCTCTACTACACGATTGTCCGGGTGACCAACTGGAATATCGGGCTGGTCTCCGTTCTCGTCGGCTTCATGGTCGGCGGCGCGGTCCGAAGGGGCTCGGGAAACCGTGGCGGGCGGTTCTATCAGTTTCTCGCCTTGTTCTTGACCTATTCCGCGATCGCGGCAATGCTCGCGCCGTTCGCGGTCGAGGCATTCATCAAGCAAGCGCAGCAGAAAGGTCAGGCCGGCGGTGGTGCTGCCGATGCCGCCGCGAAGGCCCCGGCGAACAACGCCCAGGCCCGAGGAAACGCGAAGGCCCCGGCGAACGCCAAGGCTCTGGCAGACGCCAAGGCCCAGCCACCAACCGCCAAGGCTCAGCCGCACCAGGCGAAACAGGATCCGGCGGAAAAGGCGGTGGCCGCTCCGAAGGAGGAACTCAAAACCGAAGAGCTCGGAGACGGCGCTCCAGCGCCCGGGAAACCGAACTTTCTGGCATTCCTCGGTGCTTTGCTTTTCCTTCTGGTCGTGGCGGTCGGTTTTTTCTATGCCCTGCCGGTCCTGGTGAGCAGCGGCGACCTCGTTTCGGGCTTGATTTATTGCTTTGCTCTCTGGGAGGCTTGGAGGATCAATAAAGCCGCGCGGCTCGTCTTCACCGGACCGTTCCGGGTGAACCCGGAGGGCCCGGCTACCGTGAAACCAGAGGTCGTCGACGATGACGAATGATCCCGTGTCTTCGTTCCCGCTGGTGGCACAATCTTGCCCAGCGTGCGGCAGTCAGATCGCGCCCAGCTTGCTCTCTTGCCCATCTTGTCACTGGCTGGTGCATGGCGTTCGACTCAAGGAGCTTGCCGGTGAGGCGGAGGCCGCGGAAGGCGAGGGCGACCTGGCAAAAGCCCTGGCCTCGTGGCGCGATGCGGCGGGCCTGCTGCCGCACGAGAGCCGCCAGTACACATTGATCACTGGCCGGATCGCCCGACTGGGCCGCCAGGCGGAGGCCGCTCCTGCGCCTCCGGGCAAGGCGGCGGGAACAAAGGCCAATTCCAGCGCGAGCGACCAGACATCGCGCTGGTCCGGCGGTGCCGCCACGGGGATCATCGGCACCCTGGCACTCGCCGCTTGGAAATTCAAGTTCCTGGCGGTGATGCTCCTCACCAAGGGAAAGATCGTCCTGCTCGGGCTGACCAAGGCCAGCACATTCCTATCGATGTTTGCCACGCTGGGAGTTTACTGGACAGTCTTCGGCCCCTGGCTGGCGCTGGGCCTGGTCCTGTCGATCTATATTCACGAGATGGGTCACGTGGTCGTCTTGATGCGCTACGGCATGCGCGCGACCGCGCCCTTGTTCATCCCGGGCGTCGGGGCGTTCATCCGGCTCAACCAGCCGCTCTTCGACCCGAAACAAGATGCCCGGGTGGGCCTGGCCGGACCGATCTGGGGGCTGGGAGCCGCGCTTTTCTGCGGGGCTGTCTACGCACTGACGAACCAGCCGATCTGGGCGGCTCTGACCAAGCTCGGGGCGGTCATCAACCTGTTCAACCTGCTGCCGTTCTGGCAGCTTGACGGTGCGCGGGCGTTCCGCAGTCTCAATCGATCTCAGCGGTGGCTGGCCGTCGCGTCGATCGCGGCGGCCTGGGCTTTGACTGACCAGGGGCTCCTGGTCCTTTTGCTCGTCGTTGCCGTGCTTCATACGGTCACCGACAAACCTAACGACGAGCCCGACGCGCCGATTCTCGCCCAGTACGCGCTCTTGGTCATGATCCTGTCGGCGCTTTCGCAGCTCGACGTCCCGCTGGCAGGCTGGAAAGCCTGATCGACCCGACGTGTGAGATTGATGGTATGGAAAAAGGGCCGTCCGGGAAAACCTCGCGTGGAGGTGCAGCATGGCAAGATCGCTCATGGCCCTTATGTTGGGCTTCGGTCTCGGGCTGGTGCTGTGTGGTGCTGCGCCTGGCGCCCGGGCCGAAGAGCCCACGCTCAGCCTGCTTGTGCCGGCATACATCTGGCCGGCCGGGGAACAGCTCAAGGATTGGAACCGCCTGATCGCGGCGGCCGACCGGGTACCGATCGTCGCGATCGTCAACAAGGACAGTGGGCCGGGCAAGCAAGTGGACAAGAACCTTCTCGCCGTGCTCGAGCGCGCCGCCCGGCGGTCGAAGCTCACGATGGTTGGTTACGTGCCCTTGAAGTACGCCCGGCGGACCGTTGCCGACGTCAAGGCCGACGTCGACGGCTGGCTGTCGCTGTACCCCGGAGTGCTCAGCGGTATCATGTTCGATGAGCAGCCGAGCGGCCCGGAGGGCGTGGGGTATGTCGCCGAATGCGCCGCCTACGTGCGCAGCCGGATCAAGAACGCCAGGATCGTCTCCAACCCCGGGGCCATGTGCGCGCCCGAATACCTCACGATCGCCGGCGCTCCCACGATCTGCCTGTTCGAGAACAAGACGGGGATCGATGCCTACCGGCCGCCGCCCTGGCGGACGAAGTTCCGCCCCGGCCAGATGGCGGTCGTCCTTTACGACGTCCCTACCGCCTCCGCGATGAAGCGCGCACTCCGGGAAATGGTACGGAAGCGCACGGGTTGCGTGTACATCACCGATGACTCCGGAGCCAACCCGTGGGACCGCCTGCCGTCGTACTGGGAGGAAGAAGTCGCCGCTGTCGCGGCGGAGAACCGCCGCGCGGCCGGCAGCCGCAAGAAGTAGTGCCGAGAGCGGCGCGCTTGCATCCATCGGCGAAAGGCTTGACATTCCCGCAAGGTGCTGTATCCTAAACCCTTCGGCACTTTGTGTGTCCGTGCTCTCTGTGCGCCGTGCCGGAGTCAAGGGTGCAGCCCGATTCGGGTGTCTTGCCTGGGGGGCTCCATGCCTGGCTGGATCATCGCGCGGGGGCCACTGTAGGTCAGGCTTTCCAGCCTGACGTCCGCTTTCGTAGGTCAGGCTTTCCAGCCTGACGTTCGCTACTGTAGGTCAGGCCTTCCCTCGTGACCTACTGAAAAGTCAGGCTGGAAAGCCTGACCTACCGCAGAGTCAGGCTGAAAGCCTGACGTACGATAAGACCCGGTGATCTCGCCATGGGTCGGGTCGTTGTCTCGGATCGCATCGCATCGAAATGGAAATATCGCACCCGGCCTCGGGTCTCGTGAGTGGAACGACGAACTTATGCCAACGATCAATCAGCTTGTCCGCAAGCCTCGGCGACCGGTGAAGTACAAGACCAAGGCACCCGTTCTCGAGTCCTCGCCGTTTAAACGCGGGGTGTGCCTCCAGGTCAAGACGATGACGCCCAAGAAGCCCAACTCGGCGCTGCGAAAAGTGGCGCGGGTCCGTCTCTCCAACGGCAAGGAGATCACCGCCTATATCGGTGGTGAGGGGCACAATCTCCAGGAACACTCGATTGTCTTGGTGCGGGGCGGCCGCGTCCGCGACCTGCCAGGCGTGCGGTATCACATCGTGCGCGGCGTGCTCGACTGCCAGGGTGTCGCCGAGCGCAAGCAGGCCCGCTCCAAGTACGGTGCCCAGCGCAAGAAGGCCGCCGCGCCCGGCGCCGCCAAGAAGAAATGACCGCGCCGTCTTGATTTCATCCTTCATCCTTCATCCTTTTTTCTCCAGGGCTGTTCGATATGTCTCGGAAGTTCACCGCCAGCAAGACACACCTTCGACCTGACCCGCGGTTTGGCTCCAAGCTGGCCGGCAAGTTCATCAACTGCGTCATGCACAACGGCAAGAAGAGCGTGGCACAGCGGATTTTCTATGATGCGCTCGAGATGGTTCACAAACGGCTGCCCAATGAAAGCCCGATCGACGTCTTCACGCGCGCCGTCGAGAACGTCAAGCCGCTGATCGAGGTTCGTTCCAAACGCGTCGGCGGAGCGACCTACCAGGTTCCGATGCAAGTGAACAAGAACCGCCAGCAGACCCTGTCGATTCGCTGGCTATTGATGGCAGCACGCGAAAAGAAGGGGCGGCCGATGGCCGTCAAGCTGGCCGACGAGTTCGTCGCCGCATATAACCGCGAAGGCGCGGCCGTCACCCGCCGCGAAAACGTCCACCGCATGGCCGACGCCAACAAGGCGTTTGCCCACTTCGCCTGGTAGACCGACCGACCAGCCGACCGGCCCGACGGGGAATAGGTGACGGGGCGACCGACGTCCGCTAGAATCCCAGGTTCGATGGCGCAAGAGCCGCTCAATGTGCTCTGGGTCGAGCCTCACTTTCCCGGCCGGCTGGGCGCGGTGGCCGACTGGCTGGTGAGCAAGCGGGGCTACCGATCGACATTCTATTGCCACACGGCCGACCCGCGCGCTTCCTGGCCGGCCTCGGTGGGCAAGGGGCTGAGCATCCAGAGCTTTGGGGTCGGCGGGATCGCGCGCGAACAAGCGGTGAGCTGGTCGCGAGCCCTGGAGCGCAGCCTTTGCTATTCCTACGGCTGCTGGGAGGTCCTGGACAAGCAGCGGCCGCGACCGATCGACCTGATCGTGGGACGGTCGATGGGGCTGGGCTCGAGCCTCTTCGCCCCGGTGTACTGGCCGGCGGCACCGGTGGTCAACTTCCTCGACTACTATTATCACGCACACCGCCACGACCTGGCCGGCGAGGCAGGGGCGGATACTCCGCGGGCGTACTTTCACTGGCGGCGGTCGATGACGGCCATCGATCTTCTGGACCTGGAATCGGCCACCCTGGGCTGGACTCCCACCGAGTGGCAGCGCCAGTTGTATCCCGCCGAGTATCGCGATGCGTTCCTGGTGCAATTTGACGGCATCGACAGCCACCGGTTCCACCCTTCGTCCCGGCAGGCCAAGGGCACTTCGGTGCGGTCGATCGCCGGCCGGATGATTCCCGCCTCGACCCGCGTCGTGAGCTTCGTGGCCCGCTCGCTGGACCGGGTTCGGGGGTTCGACCGGTTCTTCCGCCTCGCGAATACCTTGCTTCGAGCCCGGGCCGATGTCATCTGCGTCGTCGTCGGGGACCGGATCGTCCGCCGCGGGCTGGATGTGGTGTTTCATAACCGGGATTACGCGGCGCATCTCATGGCCGAAGAGCCCGTGCACGATCCCGGCCGCCTCTGGTTCGTGGGGCTTTCGGCTCCCTCGGTTGTCGCCGAGGCGCTGGCCTTGAGCAACCTGCACGTTGCCCCGAGCCGGCCGTACCCGATCGCCAGATCGCTGCTGGAGGCGATGGCCTCTGGCTGTGTCGTCCTGGCTTCCGACACCCAGCCGCACCGCGAAGCCTTGGCCGCAGGGCGAACGGCCCTTCTGGTCGCCGAGAACGACGATGCCGAGCTGGCACGCCAGGCCCTGGCTGTCTTGAGCGACCCGGCCCTCCACCGGCCGCTAGGCGACGCGGCGTCGCGGATGGCCCTCGACCAGTACTCCCAGGACGTCTGCCTGCCCCGGCTCGCCGAATCGTTCGCCGCGCTGGCCCTCACCGGGAGACCACGCCCGTGAACGTTCTGTTCATTCACGATGCGTTCCCCGCTCAGTTCGGACAGCTCGCGCTCGATCTAACGCGGCGGCTCGGCTGGAAGTGCAGCTTCCTGGTGCAGAGCCTCTCGAGCTGCCCGACCCCCTCGCTCGAGATGCTTCAGACTGTCGAGATCCACCAGGTTCCGCTGGCAGATGAACACAAGAGCGCCGACGGCATCCCCTGGCCCCAGATTTACGGGCATTACCTGGAACAGTGCCGGACGATCCACGATGCCATCCGCGCCCGGCCTCAGCTCCGCCCCGACCTGGTCGTCGCGCACGGCGGCCGGGGTGCCCCGAGCTTGTTCCTCCGGGAAGTGCTCGATTGCCCGATCATCATTTATTGCGAATATTATTTCGCAAACAGCCATCGCGACATCTCGTACCGGATCGACCTGCCGCCGGCCGAGCCGGCGTCGTTCTTCCCGCGGTGCATCAACGCGCCGACCCTGGCGACGCTGGTCGATTGCGACGCCGGCTACTCGGCGACCCACTGGCAGAAGCAGTCGTTTCCCGCGCGATTCCACCCCAAGATCCGCGTGCATTTCGACGGCATCGACGCAGAGTTCTATCGCCCTGGGCAAGCACCCCGGAAGATCGGCGAGAAGTCGATCCCGGCGGGGACGCGGATCGTCACGTTTGTCTCGCGCGGACTGGAGTCGATCCGCGGGTTTGACATCTTCATGAAGGTCGCGGACCGCATCGCCAAGGCGCGTTCGGACGTGATGTTCGTGATCGCCGGCGGCGAGGAGATCCACTACGGCTGGGACAAGCTGCACACCGGGGCCCCCAGCTTCAAGCAGTGGGTCTTGAGCCAGCAGAAATTCGATCTCGATCGCTTTGTGTTCACCGGGCGGATCCTGCCGGAACGGCTGGCGGACATTTTTCGGATCAGCGATCTGCACGTGTATCTGACCGCGCCTTTTGTGCTCTCGTGGTCGGTGCTCGACGCCATGGCCAGCGGCTGCGTGGTACTCGCCTCGGACGTGCCGCCGGTGCGCGAGGTGATCGAGCCAGAAGAGAACGGTCTGATCGAGCCGCTCTTTGACGTGGATCGTCTAAGCGAGCGAGCCCTGCAAGTGCTCGATGACCCGGCCGCATTCGCCCCGCTGGGGCGTGCCGCGCGGCGAACGATCGAGGAGAAATATAGCGTCGAGGTTTGCTTTCCGCCGCTGGCTGGGTTTCTTGAGCAGATCGCGGGCGGCAAACCGAAAAACTGATTGGCGCATCGCCCTGACGGCGATCGGTAACGACCTTAGCCGGCCGGTTTGGCGAAGACGGATGCACTCGTTCGGAGCTGGATCTTGAGGCCGTTGTCCTTGCCATCGGCGAGGTACTTGCCGCGCGCGGACAGCGAACCGTACGCGAAGCCGATTTCAACCATGCCCTTGGGCAGGTTGCCGATCGTGAACTTGCCCGCCGCGTCGGTTCGGGTGAACTGGCTACGCGTCGCGAAGCCGCCCACGGGCTGGAACCCAGACCCCTTCTGCTGGCTGACCATCGGGATCCACAACGGTCCCGCTCAGCAAGACCCCAGGCTCCATCCGGATCGGGTCAAGCATGTGCGGCAATTCGCCAAGCCCAGGCCGGAACGCGAACACAGGCGTTTGCAAGTTGGCAAAGCCGTCTTTGTGCACGATCAGCGAGAGGCTCGTGGACCGGCCGACTGCCCTGCCGCGCGGAATCGCGTGGAGCACAAATTGACCCCGATCATCCGTGGTCGCTCGATATTCGGCGCCATCCGGGAAAAGCCCACCACCGGAATGGCCTTCCCGAAAGTGGAACGCCAGCGCAACCAGCGCCCCGTCAATCGGCGTGCCTGCCTGATCGACGACCCGGCCCGACAGATTTCCGGGCCACGCGCGACCGGCGTCAGTGAAGACCACGCGGATGATGAGCTTTCCGTCCACCAAGCTGGGTTCCACTCGGCCAGGCTCAGCCAGCGTAACCAACCCGCCGGTTCCGGAAGGGAACTCCGGCACCGGCTGGCCGATCGTCGCCCACCTCCCCTCGTCATCGGTCACGCGGTAGCCGCCACTCAACCGATCGATCGACTTGACCGCTTCGGGACGAAAATCCGCGGCCCATTCGAGTGGGATCGCCAGCGGAACCGACGCAAAGCTCAGAAGCGAGTCGTGCATCGCGGCCGTTGCCGTCACCGCGCCCTGTCCGGTCGGCAGCGTCAGGCTGACTCGTCCCGCCTTGTCGGCTTCAGGCACAAAGATCGCACCGGCAGTGGCAGCTCGGACCTGGCCGCGGACCGGGGTGTCGACGGCACCGCCGGGTTTCGGCCTCCAGTTCGCGCGCGTAAGGAGGAAGCGCCACACGTTGCCGCGGCGCACGACGTAATCTTTTCTGTGGATCGGGTGCCAGCGCGACAGGACGAACGTGTCCGGCGAGTTGCGGTTGCCGAGCGCCCAGTAACCGACAGGCGCTTGAAACGTCCACGCCATCGCCTGGCCCGCAGGCAGATCCACGCTGAACTGGCCGTCTGGGCCCGAAGTGACGATGCGAGACTCATCCGGGTTACTTGCCCCGGCTGCATCGCTCAGCGTGACCGTGAACCGTCCTCCCGGGACCGGCTCGCCCGTGCCGTCAACGCGCACCGAGCCGATCAGCCGATACGTCGCTTTGGGTTGAGTCGACTGTGGCTTCTGCACAACAGCCGCCGGCGGATCAGGCTGCTCCGTGACGACTGGTTCCGAATTCTCGCGCCCCTTGGCATCCGCAAAAGCAGCAAGTGTATGCCACGCCCAGTAACTGCTGCCGATACCGATCAACAGGAGCACGGCCAAGACCTTCACCCGGTTGAGCAACATCGAATTTACGACTCCCCGCGCTAGTATGGCGGCCGTGTTGCCCGCCCCGAATCCCAACGCGACACGAACGGTCTCCTCGATCAACGTCGCGGGCACGGCCGCCTGGAGCTGACCGGCTGCACCGGCGGAGAATAGACCAGCCGGGACGGTCACGCCGCGCCGAGTGAGCCGATGGCGCAACCGCTCGCGCGCCCGGGCCAGCCGGCCCCGGATTGCGACCTCTGTGAGTCCGAGCTGATGCGCCGCCCTGTCGTAGGTCAGTCCTTGCAGGTAGCAAAGCACAATCGGTGCGCGCAGCCGCTCGGGCAAGCCCTTGATTTCATCATGGAGGATCTCGCAGTCGGGATCGTTCTCCGCCGGCAGCTCGCTTGCGGAATTCCGCCGGGCAACGCGCCCTTCAAGCGCCCGCCGCCGCGCGGCCGTGCGCCGGCCGCGAATCGCCACGCGCTCGGCGACGCCGAACAGCCAGCTTGCGACCGACGCGTTCTGACGGATCGACCAGGCCCGGTTGGCGAGTACGAGAAAGACGGCCTGAAAGGCATCCTCGGCATCGTGCGCGTCGTGAAGAACGTTGCGGCAGACCTGGAATACCATCGGGCCGTGCCGGATCACCAGCTCTTCGAAGGCGGCTTCCGCCGCCTGGTCGCGCCGCGAGACAAATCGGGCCAGGAGCTGCCCATCAGACATGGTCCCGACCGCGCCGAAGTTGAACAGCCGGTGCACCTGCCCTAGCACCCGGTCCGATGCGCTGCCCGCCATTCCCCCGATCTCCTTGGTTCTTGGTTTCCAGGGGATAGTACCCGCGGGCCAGCAATCCCTCACGAAGATTTTCAACGACCCGACACATGGCTAGGTAACCGGGCCTTTTCGTAGGTCAGGCTTTCCAGCCTGACTCTTCGGGATGTCAGGCTGGAAAGCCTGACCTACGGCAACGCAGATGCGGCGAGAACTGTAGCCATCTGTCGGGTCGTTGAAGTTTTTCAGTGGAACCCGAGCAGTCAAGGGACGATTGAGAAGTTGGCGCGACAATCGGAGTCGACATCAGCAACGCGACGATACCCGCCGGAACCGATTTCGCAACAGGGCGACCAAGGGATTATCGCGGCGTTCAACGACCGTCATGACCAAGACGTTGTCCGGGAGGAGACGTACCCCGAGCGCCGATCATACACGGAATCCACTGTCAAGAACGATGGCTCTGGTTGCACGCGGAGAGTGAGCGAGCGTGCAGGCTGTGCCTCTGACTCCCCGACGAAGCACCGGTGCGGCCGTGCGAGAAGTCCGGCCGCGATGGATCGTGGATTGAGCGCCTCCCTCTTGAATGAGGGGCCCAGAACATCAATGATGAGCGTGTGCACTTTGGCTCAAAGAGAACCTCATGAAGCTTTCGGCACCGTGTCCGCACTGTCACCGGCAGGTCGACGTCGCGCCGGACCGGATCGGCCGGAATGGGCCGTGCGAGCTGTGCGGCGGGGAGTTTGAGCCGGTCGATATTCCCTTCGGCCCCGAGAGCGGATATCTCCTCAAGCGCTACCTCGGCGAAGGGGGCATGGGAATCGTCCTGGCCGCGCGCGACCTCTCCCTGGGCCGCGACGTCGCCCTCAAGATCCCCGGAATTGTTCTCACGCACCGTGTCGAAGAGCGGTTCAAGACCGAGATCAGGGCCTTCAAGCGCCTGAATCATCCCAGTATCTGTCGCATCTACGACAGCTCGAAGTGGGAGGGCGTGCTCTATTACACGATGCCGTTTCTCGAAGGCGGAACGCTGGCCAACCGGCTCGCCGGGGGCCAGCCGGTGAGCCCGGAGCAAGCGGTGGACTGGGTGCTGACGGTCGCTCGGGCGATGGACTATGCGCACAGCATGGGAGTGGTTCATCGTGACCTGAAGCCGGCGAACTTGATATTTGATGGCGCCGGCCGGTTATGTGTTACCGATTTCGGGCTGGCGCTGCTCACCGACGACCCCGACGCCACCCGGATCACCCCGGTTGGCGACCGCCTGGGAACCGTGCATTACATGCCTCCCGAGCAGCTTCGCGGCCTTCCGGGGTGGCACGGACCTGCGAGCGATATCTATTCGCTCGGCGTCATCTTCTATCAGTTGTTGACAGGCCGTCGGCCGTACCGGGGGCAGGGGCGTGCGCTCGAGGACAAGATCCTTGCTGGCAAGCCGGCCCGCCCTTCCCAGCTTCGTCAGAGCGTTCCCCGCGAGCTCGATCCGATCTGCTTGAAAGCGATGGAGCGGTTGATCGGCGACCGGTATGAGTCGATGCATCGGCTGGCGGGCGTCCTGGCGGCCTACGCGGGGCAGGCCGGCCAGCCCCCGCCGCCGACTGAGCTAGTTGTGGCCGAACCATCGGGCCCCCAGGTGATCCGTGACGGCCGGCTCGGCATCACGATGGCCCGGATTGCGGACGCGGAGTTCGTCATGGGCTCGAACGAAGCGGAAGATGAACGGCCGCCGCGCCGCGTGCGGATTGCGGCACCGTTCTTCGCGGGAGTCCACCCGGTGACCCAGGCGGAGTACCGGGCGGTCGTGGGTACCTTGCCCGGAAGCCTGTTTGCCGGCGAAGACCGGCGTCCGGTCGATTCGGTGTCGTGGCTCGATGCGGTCATCTTCTGCAACCTCTTGAGCGCCCACGACGAGCTCGAGCCGTACTACCGGATCCAGGGTGAGCGGGTGCGAATCGAGGGTGGGTCGGGCTTCCGTCTCCTGACCGAGGCCGAGTGGGAATTTGCAGCGCGCGGCGGCGGGCTGGGCCGTTTTGGAGTAACCGACGACCCGGCGGACTTGGGCCGGTTTGCCTGGTTCGCCGAAAACTCGGAGAACCGCACGCACGAAGTCGGCCTCAAGGAGCCCAATGGGTTTGGTCTCTTCGACATGCTCGGCAACGTGTGGGAATGGTGCTGGGACTGGTATGCCCGCGATTTTTACCGGCAGCGATCCGATGGCGAGGACGACCGCGGCGGCCCGGCCTCGGGATCCGAGTGCGTCTTGAGGGGAGGCTGCTGGAACTCGGACCCACAGTCGCTCCGGTGCGCAGCGAGGATCCCGTTCATTCCGACTGAAGCGCCGCTCTATTACTTCGGATTCCGACTGGCGAGGACGATCGTTGTCAGCGGGTCGTGAGGAATTGGGGCTCACGCGTCTTGTGCGGCGCGTCGAGATGAGATTCACGCCGCTTATTCAGGCTCGGCAGGGTCCGTTGTGGGCGCAAGCCACGGGAACCAGGCGGCCCGCTCGTATTTTTGCTTGAGCGCGCGATGATACTCCGCACGACGCGCGGCTCTCTCACGCCGGTGCCTCACTTCCATGGATTCGAATTCGCTCAGCGGACGATCAGTTCGCGTGCAGACTCGATCGATTCCCAGCGCCCATTGCGTAACGTGATTTTCAATGGGCGATTCAGCAACCTTACGAAAATGCAACTCCGCTACCTCGTGCTCCACGGCACGGTAATGGAGCGATTCCCGATCAGAGGCTTGGAGGGCGATCGACCATCCGAGGACCGCGATGGCCAGGACGAGGAGCGGCGTCCGGGCTCGTGATAGGTATCGCCCAACCTGTCGCATAGAATGGCTCTCTCTGGCCGTGATGGTTGGCCATCTTGTCCTACTAGAAGAAGGACACGCAATGCCATTGGTTCGGCGTGACTCCAGCCCACGAGAGGCAGGCATCCTCGATCAATTGGCAAAGCTGGCCTTGCGTGTTCCGGTCCGTCCAATCGTGCCGCGCAAAGAGCCGCGGATCCGTTGTTCACGCAATCCACACGTCGCGGCAGGCTTGCTCGTAGCTCTGTTCCAGATCGAGCGGGACCACGAGGTCTTTGCTTAACCAGAGCGGCAACGTCGGGAGCGGTTCTTGCAGGTTCAAACCGTGAGACCACGCTTCCAGGAGCGTTCGTTTCCCTTGCCTGGTCCAACGACACGAGGCAGCGTAGAGGTGCGGAGGCGGAAGACCCAACGTCGGGTCGGACTGGCCGATCAGAGCCAACAGCTCGAAGTAAAGGTTGAATTGCTTGATAGTCACCAGATCGACGATGCTAACCGCCACGCCTTTCTGGACCAGCACTGCGCACTTGGCCACAAAGACAGCCCGATGTTCCGGTCGATCCTTGTTCGCCGGACTGACGATCTCGATGGCCGCCACCAGGCGCCGCCCGCGCCTTGTATCGAAGATTCGGACCTCGTACGCGTCGTAATCGGGTAGAGTCGTTTCCACGGCCACGCTGGGCTGCGCTGGAACCCATCCGGCGGTCGGCACCCCTCCATTCCCCTCGGTCTTCGTGGACAACGGCGGAGCCTCGTCTTTCTCGAACGCCGCGATATCGATCTCGACCTGCGACCCAGAATGGACGCGTGGCTCGGCAACATAGCCGGCTGGAAGTTGCTTGCGCAAGTGCTGGACGATGACCGCCGGCCATTGACCGTGGAAGCCATCCCACGAGGTGATCAAGTCCAGTGGCGGTCGAAAGTGATCGCGGAGCGGCACGACACGTTCCTCCAGCTCACATTCTACCGGCTTCTCACGGGCGTGATAGCTGCAAAAAGATCGCGATCACGCACGCTGGACTGCACGATTTCGTCCGGGGTCGTTCAGAACAGTTCCAACCCGGCCCATCACGGCTTCTTCGTGATCGTAACCGGCCCCTTGATCTTCCACTGGTACCCGGCCACGTCGTTGGGTGGTGTCACCGTGTATTCGACATCGGGCTCCATCTTGACGTACTGCTCCCGCGGAATCAGGACCTCGATTTCATGGAGGTCGCGTGACTGCCAGGTGATCGACGACGTCGTGATGCGGCCGTGAACATCCGGGCGGCCGCCGGCCTTGAACACGAAGTCCTTCCCGGCCGCCTCCAGGAACGGCCGGTACTGCGGCCCCGGTCCGTCGCTGAGCCACTCCTCGCCGTGGAGCAAGAGGCTCCGGGAACCGTCGGCGTGGAACAACCATTTCGTTGATTTGATCGTCTCATGGGCATTGGGATCGTCGGCCCAGTAGGCCCGGCTGATCGTGATCAAGCGGTGCTCGCGCACCTCGGGGTTGTCGATCTTCGCAAACTTGCCGAAGTGGTCCGAGATCTCCTCGCAGCGATAGGGATTGCCAAAGCGGAACACCGCGTCACGCTCCCCGCTGGCATACCGCTTTCCCCAGGTTGCGGCCAGCGGCACCTCGCTCAGGTCGCTGAACGTGTTGACATGCGTCAGCAGGCCCATCAGGTTGCCGTCCAAGGTATTCTGGCCGAGCGCCTTGTAGTTTAATCGCACCCAGCGGCCGCCGACCCAGACTTCGTTGAACGTGTGGTTGGCATATCCCTTGGCGGCGGAAAGACCCTGGAGCAGCGTGCGGCGCACCCGATGATGATGGATGCCCTGCTGGACCATCGCCAACTGTGCCTTGTCATTGCCGTCGACCATCGGGATGGCCAGCACCATGCGGGTCGGGATTCCCAGGGCTCGCAGGGCCGTCGTCAGGAATACGGCCGTCGACGTGCACGATCCGTGGGTGCGATGAGCAAACATCGCGCGGCCGAACAGCTCGTGATCGAACTGCTCCGCTACGCTCCACGCGCGATCTCCCTTTTCGCGCTCGAACTGGGCCTCGAGCCCCGGATAGATCGCCGGGCGCCCCTCCGGATAGTGGATCGAATGCGTGCAAAACATGCTGACATATTTCGAGTTCGCAAGCAGCCAGGCGGACACCCGGCTGACAAGCTCCCTGTCATCAAGCCGTTCCGGGTCAATCCCATCAGAATCGAGTGCAGCGACCAGGTCGCGGCGCATCGCGTCGTCCCAGTTGGTCGTGATGCCGGGACGGACGTATTCCTCTTTGGACCGGGCGTCGCGCCGCCAGTCCGGGTTGCTCCGAATCGCCTGGGCGTTGGTGTTCAACGGGTAATGGATCACCTCCAGCTCGACAAAGTGATCGCCGCGCGAGAGGACCCGGGCGTCCTGGTAGTCGTCGTTCAAGCATTCGAGATTGACCGGCGGCATCACCTTCACGACCGACCGGATCGAGTAGGTATACTCCCGCCGGCGCTCTGGATCGCCGTCGGAGACCCGGTCGCCCGCGGTGCTGAACTTCCGCGGGTCGGTGCGGTACTTGTGGATCTCCTGAAAGTCGGGCAGTCCGTCACCGTCGGTATCGGAATTCGGATCAATAGAGGACGACGCGATCGACGGCCCGGTCTTCGAATGCGGGCTGTCAGCCTTTGTGGCCGGTTTGGCGGTCGATCCGGGGTTGAGGGCAATGCCTTTGATCTCGGCGACCTCAAACGGGCGGAACTGGACGAGGTATTCCTTGATCTGTTCCGGCGCGAGCGGGAACTCGCCGTCGATCAGGTCGATCACCCATCTCTTGTCTCCGTCCGAGCCCGCCGAGTAGCTCACGGCGGGGTGCTCCGTGCCATCGCGGTCGACCGCGACGATGCGCCTGTCTTGCTCGAAGAAGTTGTGCGCGACCGCGAAAACCGTCATCGATTGGCCGCGCGACGAATAGGCTCGAGCCTTGCCGAAGGCGTACTTGTGGCCGTTCACAAACATGCCGACGCCCCCGCGCCCGTCGTTCGACACCTCCGTTTTCCAGCCGCCGGCGGCGAGCCTCCCCTGAACCTCGCAGTTGCCCCGGTCGCGGCCGAACCTGGCTTCGTAGTATTCCAGCTCGGGCGCGTTCTGACCGTTCGTCTTGGGCCGGCCGCCCCAGGACGAAGTGGCGTGGGTCGGATGCCAACGGAAATTGTCGTTCTTCGTCACACCGGACACGCGCACCAGGATCACCCGCGCCTCTTCACTCTCGCGCAGGCTCGTCCGGCGCGCGATCGGATCGACCGGGGCCTCGGTGAGCGGCGAGCCATCGGGCTTCCACCACGTGTGCGGGCCGCTGGGAACCGTGGAGATGCCGACCACCTCGATCGTCGCGCCGTTCTTGAACGATGTGCGGTATTGGTTTTCGTCCGCGACAGCTTCCGTGCGCCGCTCGGGCTCCGGCGGCGCCGAACGTGCCAGCGTCCCCAGCGCCGCGCCGCCGGCCAGGGCACCGATCAAGAGCAGGGCCGCCGCCCATTTCAAAAGACGATGCAAGTTCATCGTTCTCATCGCTCCTTCGGCCAATGTGATGACCGCTCTCGGGATCAGCGTGGCCACGTTCCCGGTCGCTTGATAACGGACCGCGGCCGCCACGGCCGCTGCCTTCCAACTCTCGGAGCAGCAGGCCGTCCTTCTTGCGTCGGGCGTCAGTGCTGCGCTCAGGGCTGCAACCGCCGGCGCCACGCCGCGGCGGGCCAGCCGGTGGCGCAGCCGCTCCCGCGCCGAGCCAGCCGTGATTGGATCGTCCGGATCGGGCAGCCGAGGCGCTCTGCGGCCTCTTCGTAAGTCAAACCTTCCAGGTAGCAGAGGAGGATCGGCAGCCGGAACCGGTCCGGGAGCCGGCCCAGCTCCTGGTGAAGCTCCGGCCAGGTCTCGTCGCCGTCCCGGTCGCCGTTCTCGCCGTTCTGGATCGCCATTTTTGCCTCCGCCCCGCGCCGTTCGCGCAGCCGCCGCCGGGCCGCATCGAGCCGCGCCCGTGCGGCGATCCGCGCGGCGACCCCATACAGCCAGCTCGCGACCGAATCGGTCCGCCGGATCGAACGCGCCTGCCGCGCCAGCACCAGGAACACGGCCTGCGAGGCATCCTCGGCGTCGTGACGATCGCCCAGGATTCGCCGGCAGACGTAGAGCACCATGGGCCCGTGCCGCTCAACCAGCACGGCGAATGCCGCCTCGGCCTCCTCGACCGGGCCGTTCCGAAACCGGTCCAGCAAGGAACCATCGGTCAGCCCCGTCGCCGTCCCGGTACGGAACAGGACGGCAACGTGCCTGAGAACGGTTGCAGAGGATTCGCTTGCCAAGACCCAGCCTCCCCCGTCGGGTCGCCGTGCGCGCCTCGCATGATGGTTAGTGTCCGCTGCGGCCGCCGATCGCCCCAAAATTCTTTCAATCGCCGCGCCGCGCCGATACCAATTTTAATCGAAAGCCTCACCGAGACAGACCATTATCGCGAAACGAGGCAATCTGATAGCATGATCAGAATGACTGCGCCGATAAAACCCCCGCTGGATGGTGCGTCTCGCTGGACTGTCCAGACCGCCGGCATGGACTGGGAGATTCTGGACCGAATGGAGCGTGCCGTGGCGAACGTGCGCGAGCGATTATTGCGAGCAACGTCGGCGCTCAACCAGGCAAGCGTTCCGTACGCGGTGGTCGGCGGAAACGCCGTGGCCTCGTGGGTGGCGACCATCGATGCGGGCGCAGTCCGCAACACGCGTGACATCGACTTATTGGTCCGCCGCAACGATCTGCCCGCGATTACCGCCGCGATGGAGCAGGCCGGCTTCGTGCGCGACGAGCTGCTCGACGTCGTCATGTTCCGCGACGGGGCGGAGGGCAAGCCGAGCGAGGCCGTCCACCTCGTGTTCGCTGGGGAGAGGATTCGCCCCGATCATCTCCTCCCGGCGCCCGAGATCCAGACCGTCAACGATCCAACCGACTTTTCCGTGATCGCTCTCGAGTCCCTGATTGTGATGAAGCTGATGTCGAACCGGCGGAAAGATCAGGTTCACGTTCAGGACTTGATCGACGTCGGACTGATTGATTCAACGTGGCTGACGAAGTTGCCGCCGGAATTGGCCGATCGATTGAAGCAGATCATCGACACTCCGGACGGGTGATCGGCGCGAGCGCATCCGCGGCGGCATCCGCTTCAACTCAGCGGAAATGCCGCAGTTGATCGAGTTTCTTGCTCAGCGAAGCGGGAAACCGATCGAATCCGTGCAAGTCATCGAGGATCTCAAGCGATAGGCTTGGTTCGAGCGCTTGCGCACGCCAACGGAGATGCCCGTGCCTGCGGCACCAAACCACTCAAGGAAAGTCAGTCAAGTTGACCTCCGTGAACCTGACGAGGGAGAATGAACACGGCACCGATGCACCAAGCGGCCAGAGAGCGGCTCTTCGCCGTTTCAACACCAAGAGGAAGATCTTCCAAATGCGTCCCTCCTTCCCAGGCATGGATCCATGGCTAGAACACCCGGATCTGTGGCCGGGTGTGCACAATCGCCTGATCACGGCGATCGCCGACGAGATCGTTCCCAAGGTGGCGCCCAGGTATTTTGTCAGCGTGGAACAGAGTGCCTACCTCGTGTCGTTCGACAAGGAGATTGTCATTGGCCGGCCGGACGTGCTCGTCAGTCGGACGAAATCACGAAAGCCGGTTCCGAGGCTGGCCGGGCAGAAGACGTCAGGCGGAGTGGGCGTGGTCGAGCTCGACGTGCAAGTGCCGGTGCGAGACCGTGTCGAAGAGTGGTATCTCGACGTCCGTCAGGTCGGGACTCGCAAGCTCGTCACGGTCATCGAGATCCTCTCGCCGACCAACAAGTCAAACAAAGAGGGAAGGAAGCAGTACGGCAGGAAGCGAAACCGCATCCTCGAGAGCAGCACGAGTCTGGTTGAAATTGACTTACTGCGAAGCGGCCGGCCGATGCCGATCGCAGTCGCACAGCCCGTGGAAAGCGATTATCGCATCCTGATCAGCCGTGGCGAGGCGCGGCCCAAGGCCAAGCTCTATGCCTTCGGAATGCGGCAGCCAATCCCGGTGATCCCGATCCCCCTCTTGCCCAAGGATCCCGAGCCCACAATCGATCTCAACGCAGTCGTGCACGCGTTGTACGATCGGGCGCGGTTCGACCTGTCGCTGGACTACACGAAACCTGCCGTGCCACCCCTGTGTGACGATGACGCCGAATGGTCGCGCGCGATCATCGCCGCCGGTTCACGTTGAAGAGCGGCCACGGACCTGGTGGATGTCTGCGACTCTCCAAGCTGAATATCCCGCTGTGCCCTCGGCTGGATGAGATGGTCGGCGCTGTTCCGCTGAGCTTGGGCATCAGGCGTGCAGAAGCCATGCGCTATTCGTCGGGCACGTCGACCTTTTCCGTGTCGCCGGCGGCGGGTTCCACCGGCTTCGAGCGGCGCGGCGCCTGTGCTCGGACGACCGGCGTCTCGCGGAACCGGAGCAACTGCACCAGCAGCTTGCCGCTTTCGAGGTCGTAAAGTTCCAGGGTCACGCGTGCAAGCACGATCTTGAACTCGCGGTCGCTCGGATTGCCATCCTCGTCTTTGAGGGCGAGCTGGAGGCGATCGCCCTTCACAACATACGTGCCAACCAGGGCGGTCGGCGACCGCTCACCCGCCGCCTGAAGCGCCAACGAGGCTCGCCGCTTGTCGTCGAGAACGAGGTCGTAGTCGGTGCGTGTGAGGCTGCGGCTGATCTCATGCTCGATCATCCCTCCCCGCCACACGCCCACGATCGTGGGTGGTTTAATGAAGAAGTCGTACACGATAAAGGTGATGACGCCGATGAACACGACCCCCACCGCCCCAATGCCGGCCAGGACACGCTTGTCGAGTGCGTCACCGCTTTGTCCCTGCTTCTTTTTCTTCTTCCCGCCCGCCTTCTTCTTTTTTTTGCGCATCGTCAGCAGACGACTTCACGCTCGGCGCGGAGGCGAGCCGCGGCAGCACGGGAGCCGCGGTGGCAGCGGGCGCCTCGACGTCGTCGAACACAGGGTTGGGCCCGACCGCCTCGTGTTCCCGCGCCCTGGCGGCGGGCTTCGGCGCGGCTGCCCCTGTGTTGGCCGGTTTGAGACCGCGCAACCTCCTCGGCGTAACCTCGCGAGATCAGTTCTCGGGCCATCTGGTCGCTCGCCGATCGAGCCTTGGCCTCGCTGCCGAAGTCCTTTTCCGACCGCTTCGTGGTACAATCCGGCGTCATCTGGACGACGCTCATCCGTGTGCCATCGAGCTCGACGACAACGATCTTGCAATCTGTCCCGGATCCGAGCGTGAACCTGCGCATCGCCAAGAATCTCTGAAGGGGTCGAGGTGAGGGGCCCAGGACCGACTGGGAGATGTTTGGGCAGAAGCCCGCGCGAATATCGTGCGACGATACACGAATGCGCCCTCTTACGCCAGCTGACGAGGACTCGACGACGGATGGGTGTTCGGTGTCCTTACTGCAATGGACTCGGCCGGATTGTCCAGGCGTGGACCGAACCCACCGGCCGAGAGATAGAGCGCGAAGTCGATTGCCCAGCCTGTCGATCTTGTCATCCTGCCCGGGTCGGTAACGCGCCGGCAGTCGAGTCCTCTCTAAGACGAGCCGGCGCTCATCGGCGTGCGAGGCGATTCCCGGCTGGTGAACAGCCTGCAACTGCCATTTTCATTGATCACGCCGTTGGCCTCCCTTCCGTGGTTTGTCCCGGGAACGCGCCAGGTGTTTGACCGCGCGACGACTCAAGACGTGAGCCCATCCGACTCCAGACAGCCACATCGTAAACGCTTTCCGCGATAGCGGAATCATCGAGCGTAAAGACTCAACGGCTACCGCGGCTTCCAAACTGTAACGTTGGCGATGTTGTCGAAGTCATCGTCATTACTCGCGAGGTTGTGCAGCTCATGACGTCTCATCAAAGCGACAACGATTGCATCGTTCGTGAGCAATCCGAGCTGCGCGGAAAGCTGAGCCGCCTCTTCAATCAATGTGGTGTCGGCCGGAAGCAACCGGAGATTCATCAGGATGTTGGCATCGACGAAGAATGTGTCCCCGGTGGGCGGTTCCGACGGCATTCACTCGCTCCATCAGTTTGCGTCGGGGTCGAACTCCGGTGAAGATGCAATTTGGTGCGCGAGCTCGGCATCGAGACGGATTCGTCGTCCGCGCCTGCGGCGGATGTCCTCAAGCCCGGAAGTATTGACGGCCATGGGCTCGATGGTGAGCCGGACGCGCTCATGTTCCTGCAGAGCTGGCCGCTGCACGGGTACAAATACTCCGTTCTCGAAAGTTGCTTCGACGGTCAAGGCCATAGCCAGTCCTTTCCATTTCCGGATAGCTGACGTTGTCGGGGCCAAATCACGGCAGCGACGCGAGGGACGTGATGAATGTGTAAGCCGGTCGCAGACTATTCATTAACCGGGAATCGGAAGTGAGCAACTCACATCCCTCCCGCTCGGCCAATGCGACGTAGAGGCAGTCATGCGTCATCGCGGGCCTCACGGATCAATTCAACGGCCAAGTTGACTTCGCCGTGCCTCCGGCGGAATTCCTCGCGCATCCGATCCATTCGTTCGCGAGCCTTCATCCGCGCCTCCGGATCGATGACGCCCTGAGCGGCGCGCTCAGCACGCAGTCGCATCTCCGCCATGAGCTCCGGCGGAATTGTCGATGGAGTTTCAACGGTTGACATGAAAGCCCTCCTCCAAGGCAATTCTATCCGCTAAAGAGACCCGGAGCCACGGCATCTCACACGAACTAGCCCCACGAGCGTCGCGGCGCTGTTGCGAACGACCAACCTCAACCAGCGCGGTCCATCCGAAAGCAATGGCGAAAGAAAAAATGATGGTCACTTCCAATCAAGTCAGTGCGGTTGCCGGAACGAGAGCGATTCCATCACGTCGAATAGACCTGTGTTTCGACGTAGGCGTCCGGGAAGCCCAGGGGGTGGCCGCGCCCGCCTGCCCGGGCTCTGGGGACCGAGCATCGAGGTGATCTCGCTTCGCGGGTATGCACCGTCCGTCCGGCGGGTTACGATGCGGGTTGGGAGGACCGTTCGCGTCTTGCGTTTGGGCAATGCGTAACACGGGTGTCCCTGTGGGAGGCCGTCATCATGAGAAATCGAACCGGCTGGATTTTCTCCCTCGCGGGCGTGATGATTTTTTCCGGTCATGCGCGACTGCGCGCCGAAGTCGCCGGCAAGGCTCAGGAGGACAGCAAGGCCATCAAAGCGATTGTCGAGGAGACGGTTAGCTGGTACCAGGTGTTCAGCGACGCGAGCGCCCTCGAGGCGATGGCGCCGCACGCGCGTTTTGCGCTGGCAGAACGGAACACGCGGGACTCAAGAATCGGACGGCGTGTTCGTCTTGTGGGTCCACAAGGGGCGTCCCGAGGCTTCGGCAAGCATCTTCCCGTATGAGGGCTCAATCCACCACGAATTCGTGTCAATGTCGCGCGGCGCGAACCTGGTGGCGCGCGACGCGGGCCGCGTGATCTGGTCGCCCGCCACGCCCGGAATCGCGTTCAAGGATATCCCCGGAGCTCCCGCACCCGCCGACAACCCGGCTGCGCGGCTCAAGCAAATGAAGGGCCTCGCCGACCGGTTCAAGATCGCGATTACCGGCTGGAAGGCCGACAAATCGGACCGCGAAGAACTGCGCCTGCTTCCTCGACCGCTCTACCGTTATGAGCCGAGCGAGGCGCCCGGACGAGGTTCCGGCTGGATCGACGGAGGAGTGTTCGCCTTTGTCCAGGGGACCGACCCGGAGGCCATCCTCTTGCTGGAAGCGGTTCACCCAGACGGGAGTCCGCGCTGGCAGTATGCCTTCGCCCGAGCAACTTCCACCGCCCTGGAGGCGCGGCTGGACAAGACGGTGGTTTGGGCGGTCGATGTCCTCGCAGGGACGACGACACCGCGCGATCCCCAGATGTGGCTCAGCCGCCCGCGCGGCACGACCGCCTCAGGGCGTTAAGTCAACGTTCGATCGTCAGGTCCGGCAAAGCTCGCTTGAGGTCTTTCATTCCAGCGTCGGTGACCTGAGTGCCGGCGAGGCCGATGAAGCGAAGCTTGGTCAGCCCTTTCAGATGCGCCAGCCCGGCGTCGGTGATTTGAGTGCCGTGGATGTTGAGGTATGCGAGATCGGAGAGCCCCTTCAGATGGACTAATCCGCGATCGGTGATCGGAGTCGAGTTGAGGCCGAGGTAGTTGAGCGCTCTCAGCCCTTTCAGATGCTTCTCAACGTAGGATCGTCAATTTCGGCCAAGCTTGCTGAAGTTCTTTTACTCCGGCATCGGTGACTTGTGTGCCGCGGACGTCGAGGTTGCCGAGATTGCTCATCTCTTTCAGATGCTTCAGACCAGCGTCGGTCACCTGTGTGCCGCGGAGGTCAAGGCTTCGGGTGATTGGCCAGCATTTTCAGATGCACCAATCCGGCATCGGTGACCTGTGTGTCGTCCAGGTTGAGCCGCGTGAGGTTCGAAAGCGCCGACAGATGGACGAGACCGGCACCGGCGACCCGAGTGCCGCTGAGGTCGAGCCACTTGAGGTTCGAAAGCGCTGCCAGGTGGACGAGACCGGCATCGCTGACCCGCGTGCCGCCAAGGTCGAGCCATTCGAGGTTCCTGAGTCTGCTGAGATGCGCCAGCCCAACATCGGTGATCCTGGTTTGATTCAGCCTGAGAATCTTGAGGTCGGTCAGACCCGCGAGATGGGAGATTCCGGAGTCGCTGGCATTCGTTCCCGAAAGGTGCAGTTCTACGAGCGCTGAGAGTCGTCCGACGTGCGCAATCTGGGCGTCGGCGTCCGCTTGCTTCACGCGAGCCGTGACAACGTAATCGAACAATTCGACTCCAGTGAGATCCGCGAGCCATCTTGGCGTCCTGGGCACTTCCTGCGGTGCATTTCGCCGGTTGTCCCACTGCCATTCGTATTCGAGCGAGCCCCCGGCTCTTGTGATCGACGCGACCGCCTCACGCTGGATTCGGGCACTGCGTACGATCCAACCCAGGCCGAGGCCGATAACCAGCACGAGGGCGATCAGCCCCCGCACGCTGAACCGCAGGTATCTTCGCCAGGAACGGGAGACGGGGCCGGCCGGCATGGTGGCGACTCGCTGGAATTGGCGACCCTTCGGGACGAATCACTGCCTCGACTGGGATCATACCAAGAAACCGAGTCGTTCGATCGCACGTCCCGATCCCTGTCGATGCGACGGGTACGATTCCAGGGCCGACCGAATGAGCGTTCCGTCACTTGTAAATGAACAGGTCCGGCAGGGCGTGCCTCAGTTCATCCATGCCAGCGCGGGTGACCTGAGTAGCCCCGAGGTCGAGGTCGGTGAGTTTGGTCAGCCTCCTCAGATGTGCCAGCCCGGCGTCGCTGATCCGCGTGTCTTGGAGGCCCAGCACCGAAACGTTGGTCATCCCGTTCAGATGCGCCAGCCCGGCGTCAGTGACCCGAGTGCTATACAGGAGAAAGATCGAGAGTTGGGTCAGGCCCTTGAGATGCGCCAGTCCGGTGTCGGAAACCTGAGTGTCGCCGAGGTAAAGTTCCGACAGGTTGGTCAGGCAGCTCAGATGGGCCAGCCCGGCATCGATGACTTGAGTACCGCTGAGTCGCAGTACCGAAAGCTTGCTCAGCCCCTTCAGATGCGCCAGCCCGGCGTCACCGATGGACGACCCGTCGAAATCTAAACTCTGTAGCCGAGTGAGACGCCCGACGTGCGCGATCGCTGCATCGGGTGATGCTGATGACGTGTTGAGCCGGACCGTGGTCACGTGACTGAGATAGTCGACTCCAATGAGATCCACGAGCCACTTTGGCGCCCGAGGCTTTCCCCCCAAAATACTCTTCCCATTGCTCCACTCCCAGTCGTAAGAGACGACGCCTCCGGCGTTCTTGATCGCAGCGACCGCGTCACGCTGGATATGTGCCTCGCGGACAATCCACCCCATTCCGGCCCCGATCACGAGCACCAGGACAATCAGCCCCCGCACACTGAAGCGCAGGTATCGACGCGAAGAACGCGACACGGGTTTGACCTGTTCGGTCATGCCGGCCTCCTGCGACCGGAGGGTCTATTTGCTGGGCTCATTATACCGGCCCGCACAACGCGATTTGACGAACGGCCGATCGATTGCTGACCCGACTCCTGGCGATGCGACAGGGACGATTCCGGGCCGGCTGGATGGGTGCCAAATCAGCGGATAATCTTCAGGCTCGGCAAAGCTCTCTGTAGCTGTCTCGCACCCCCATCGGTGACCTGAGTGCCGCGGAGCGCGAGGACAGAGAGGTTGGTCAGTCTCGTCAGATGAACGAGTCCAGCGTCGGTGACCTGAGTGCTGGAGAGGTTGACGTCCGAGAGGCTAGCAAGACCCTTCAAGTGAACCAGTCCAGCGTCGCTGATCGTCGAACTTGACAGGACCAGGAGTCGAAGATTGGATTGCCCCTTCAGATGCACCAGCCCGGCATCCGTGACATGAGTATTGGCGAGGTAGAGGTTCGTGAGGTTCTTCAGACCGTCGAGGTGGACGAGCCCGGCGTCCGTGACTTCAGTCGCCGAGAGCAGCAGTTCAAATGGCCCTGAGAGACGCGCAACGTGCACCATCCCCTCATCGGAAGCCTCACGAGGCAAGCGCACTCTGACGATTTGGCCCACGTATTCGATCCCGAGAGCATCCACCATCAGTCTCGGCCAGAACGGCGCGTAGGCGCGAATGTACTGGCCATTTCCAAGCGGCAACTCGTAGGCGACATGACCGCCGGCCCGCTCGATCGCCGCCACGGCATCACGCTGGATCCGCGCGCTGCGGACGAGCCATCCCATCCCGGCGCCAATCACAAGCACAAGGGCGATCAACCCGCGCACGCTGAAGCGCAGATAGCGACGCCAGGAACGCGAGGCGGATTCGGCCGGCATGGTGGCCACTCTCCGGGATTGGGGACCATCTGGAGGTGTTTCACTCCCTCGACTCAGATCATACCAAGAACCGTCTCCTCGTTGGCCAGTGAGCGACCTGCACCAAGGCGTGTTGAGCGTGAGAACAACTGGCAGTACTCCATTCGCGTCCGGATTTCTACGGGCTGCGGACATCGGTACTCCAGCGCGGTCCATCCGAAAGCGATGGCGCAAGAAAAAATGCTGGTCACTTCAAATCAAGTCAGTCCGGTTGCCGGAACGAGAGCGATTCCATCACGATCCAATCGCTCTTAACCGGCTGTCGGTTCGGTTCAGGGCAGCGCTCGATCGCGTTCGCGGTCCGTTAGCGGGGAACCTATTGCCACACATGGTGAGGGGATGTTTCGGCGCGATGCGGTAGCCTCAACACGGATCGCGCCGCCCCATTTCCAAGCCCCTACGCTCCGCGCTGGCGCGTCGAGCAACCGCTCGATCAAAATGACATGGAGCCATCCAGTTTCCTTATGGCGGGCCAGCCGGATGCGGATTCCCGAGCCTTAACTGTTCCAAGATCCACTGGCCCGCGGGTTCAACCTGCGCGAATCGCGCGGGCCGATCCTCGAACAATCCGGCAGCGGCCGTCTCTTCCGGGCGCACCCGAATGCACGGCAATTCCGAACGCACCTTGCTTACGTGAGCGGGATCTGCGGGTGGAATCCTGCCCGGAATTCCTTCTATCATTTGTTCGAGCAATCGATTATGGCGCTCGTCATCGTCATCCCGCCTGACCCAACCCGATATATCAATGTACGGGATACGTGCTGCATCGAAAACTGCGAGCACAAAAGTCGAGCAGGTCAGCCCCGCTCCTCCTCCCCAGATGATCTCGCCGTCGATGCCTATCTGAGGATTGCTCGGCTGCGAAAACCCTAACGGCACCCGTTGCGGAGTGCCGGCCCGGAACAACCGCTTGACAAACAGTTCGCACATTTCAGCGGCGTCGTTCAATTCCTCTCGCAAGAAGCATGGAACAACGCAAGCGTACTCTCGGTCGCACACCGCTACCCTGAATTGCTCGTGCCACATTTGGTCGAGAACAAATAATCTGCCCCCAGAGCGGTAGAGCAGACCGATGTGCGTCCCTCCAGGGGTCAGCATGATAAGGATAGCCAGCTCAGCTACGTCGCTGCTCGTGTGTCTGAGGTGATCGACTCGCATAGGATGTTCAGGCGAGCTTGCAGAGGAGTTTAGCTGCGATCTCCGGACCTCTGGCCCTGATCATCTCAGTCTGAATGCGCGAGAACAGCGGTCCTCTCGCCGGCAACTTGTCCTTGGCGACGAAAGTAATCGTCAAAAAGGACCGCATCACTGCCGTACTGAGCCGGCTCAAATCGACTGCGCTCGAGGACGAGATCGCATGCGCGGAAAGAACCGTGGTAGAGCAGGTTTTCGATGTGATCAAAAACCCTGTTGGTCGTTGATCGATCTTCTCCCGCCGAAGCAAGCCTGTAGACTTCTTCCAAGAACTCGTCAACTTGCGCGACCACAACATCATCAATTTGAAATTGCCGCGACGTGTCCCCTTCCGCAGTAACCAATTGACTCGCCAAGTCTGATTTCTTGCACCTGTAACCAGAAATGTATGTATCGCCCTTCTTGAACCAATAGATCCAAAGATTGACATCGATCAAACACAGGCCCGCAACCCTCCGCGGGCCCTTGGCCTGCCTTTGCAGATCAGCGATCCATGCATCAATTTCGGATTGTCCGAAACGAATGCTACAACCCCCCGGCTCCGTAGAGACGGACGTGGGCAGTGGCGGAGGCGCGGACATGAGATATGTCGGCACCTGACGGCTGCTGGTTTCAGATAAACTTGCCGTTTGCATCACGTTCACCGATCTAGATGGAAGACAAGATCCGCCCGCACTCCTCTTTCGCTTCATCCCAACGCCCGATCATCTCCAGGATCGTTCCTCCAGGATCGTCATTCGTCGATAGTTCGCGGTGATAATTGAATGCGAATTGAAGCCGGGTTTCCTTCAACTCCATGACCTTTATTGGTTTGACGTCTACTCCTAGACGGCATCCGAAGATGTCCTTGCTCGCATACGCGCCAAAGTGCGAGTCTTCCGAACGGAAGCGGTCGAAAAGCCGGATGTCATCCCGATAGAAAAGCCGCCGGGTGAGATCACCGAGGGATTCGACCTCTGGAGCTTGGTGCCAGAAAAAGTTGAGCCCCACGCCTCGAAACGGAGTGTGCGGCAGAGTCTTCACGATGCCGCCGATTTTGTCCTCGACGAGACGCTGGTCATCAGGCTGTTCGCCGATCAGGATGAACTGGAGCTGATTGGGAAGAACAGTGAGTTGAAACCTCTTCGTCAGCACCTGAACTAACCCGTCGCTGAAGAGACAATTCGGCTCGAATCCGTCCTCGGCCACCAAACCGTGCCGGACAAGCCAAAGCTGGCTAAGGACGGATGGATTAAAGTGCTGAGCGACGATTATGATGTTCGAGCCGACCAGGGTCTTCGACATTGATAATCCGCAATCACTTTGGTCAATTAGGCTTACGCGCACCGCCAGGGCGGTACAAGTGCGTTGAGGCTACAGGCCGGTCAGGAGCGGGTCAAGGGGGAACCGCAGACGATCGGCGCCAACCTTTATCACTGGTCGTCGCGCGAAGGCGTTCGCTCATTAGAAATTCTAGGATAGACATCAACCTGCTCAGCGGTCAATTCATGCATGCACGGGACCGCAGTGCTTGCGAGCTCAATCCCTCGCCGTGCTCGTCTCGGCCACGGGGTCAGCAACGCTCACTTGCCGCCAAAGTTTTCGACCAGCGCGAACGAGCGCATGCCGGCCAATGCCGCGGAGCAGCGGCCACGACGGTGAACGTGCGCCTCGACCACGCCGCGATATTTCGGAGGGAGTCTGCCGAGGTCGTTGCCGCCCCGGATCTAGCGGTAATATAGGGACGTGAGTATGTTATGCGATCACGCCAGGCCAAACGAGAGCGGCCACAGAACCGTTGTCGGTGATCTTGGTGTCGAGAAGATAGAGTTGTTCCAGCCTGTTCAGCACTCTCAGCTCAGCGACTTCCGTATCACTGGCCTGAGTGTTCTGTCTGAAGTGAACGTAGGAGACGTTGCCAAAGTAGTCGACACCGAGACGATCGACCAACCATCGAGGATACATGGGCTCGCCGCATGTCGGCCCAATGACGCGTGTGCCCCCACCATTAATCGTGCAGCGATTGGGCGTCAAAATGCCGGAGTAATTCGTCTCCTCGTGACGTGAAGGAGACCGAGCTGTTCGAGGACGGGTTGCGCCGCGATCCGCTCGATCTCGGCTTGGGGGTAATGCGAGAGCGCGGCTGCTGGGTCGATCATGCGCTGTTCCAGGACAGTCGCGATCTCGCTCCTTAAATGTTGCCACATGTTTTTGCGTCTGTCCAGTGACAAAACGGCGCGCACCGCCCAGGTTTCTTCCGGAGTCAGTCCCGTCGGTCCCCATGGCCGACTCAGTCGGTTGGCGCGAAGACGCGCGGTCAGGAGATCGTCGCTCGTCCAGAAGTCGCGGCGATCCGCTTGATCGGCAACGTGCGCGGTCAACTCCTTGAGCGTGCGGTTGGCACGCTCACAGCCGCCATTGTACTGGGCACAGTACGGCGGCGAGTACAAAGTGAAAACCTCCCGGCCGAGCAAGAAGCGCTTCGTCAGGTGGCGCGGAACGCCGGACCGTTGTCACATTTCATGACCAGCGGCGCACCGTGCTCCTCAAACAAATCGGCCAGTGCTTCCACCACGGTCGCCGCGTCCTCACGCGCCACCGCCAGCCAGAGCAACTGCTGTCGACTCGCCAGGTCGCGCACGTTCAGGATCGCAGGCAAGACGCCGTCGATCAGGTAGAGGGGATGAGTGAAATCCATCGCCCACGCGCTGCCTCCGCAGAGCCACTCCAGCCGACACCGTTCCTCGACATGCTCTTGAAGCCACTCGGCACGATATCCCGCTTTGAGCTCAGCCAGTTCGGCGCGCGCGACATCGGGATACTCGGCCTGGAGACTCGATAGGCTGATGCTCGGGCCGTGCAGTTCCAAAAAGCCGGTGACCTCGGCTTGGCGCTCGACCGGGGCGATCTGCGGCGGCCGCCCCCGCGGACGCGGCGCCAGCCGATCTGCGCCCCAACCTCGATCCCAATTCCACATGGTGCGCGGTGAGAGACCAAGAGCACCGGCCGTCTCCTCCGTCGACCAGCCGTGGCCACGCGCGTAACGGCGAAACGCAACCGACCGTTTTCGCAGATCGCGCTCGCTCCATCGGCGCCATGATTGGCGATCCCAACCGCGGCGCCGTCGCTCGCGATTGTCGGGCGTTGGCACACGTTCGGCCTGACTGGCGCGATCATCCAGTGGCAGCGAGTCTCGGCGACATCCCTCGACCGCCGCCTGACCGGCCCGCGCCTCACCACGCGCACACGGCGGCGTGCCGGCTGAATGGCCAAGGGGGTCTCCCGCGGTGGTCATCGTCCAGCCCGGCATGGCGGTCGCGATCGACAAGAGCGCGGCACCATCGTTGCCGACCCACGCGCTCGCGATGCTGCGGTCGTGACGACGTGCCGGATCGCTGGTCTCGTCGACCACGACCGCCGCAGTTTGGCTCTCAAGTTCGAACTCGAAGTCGGTGTCGTCCCGAGCGTCTCCGGCTACGGCGTCCCGGAACAGATCGGAATTCGTGGAGGCTTTCCTGGTCTCATGGTCTCGGTGAGGGACGCTGCCTGCATCTTCAACTTGATCCCTCACCGACTCGCTTTTTTTGCGGCTTGCTTGAGCTGCGGCTTGGGCCGAGACAGACCTTGGCGCGCCAGCTCCGCCCGTAACTGGGCCCCTTTCAGCTCCAGCTCCAACCGCTCAACTTTTTGTTCCAGATTCGCGATCTGTTGTTGCTCGGGCGTTTTCTCCGCCGAGGGACGCCGGCCAGGTGATCCCGGTTCCAGGGTTTTCACCCAGCGCTCCAGGCTCTCGTGCTTGAGATCGAAGAACCAAGACTCCTCGATTCCCAGATCGGCGCACGCGTCGGCGATGTTGATCTCCCCCGCGAGATTGGCCAGGATCACCCGCAGCCGGGCCTTGGCTACGGGTGATCCTGCCAGACGGTCGACTTGGTCAGCGATGCTCAATGGCTTTCGGCCGGCCGGCATGGATAGACCCTCCGTGATCGCCCTGCCCTTCGGAGCGGATCGTCTCCAACGCCGCTGGTCGATTCCCATCGCCAGCGGGCCCCGCCGCAGGGGGTTTCCCAACGGGTCCTTGTACCGCAGCCGGCCCTTCCTTGCCAGGTGAATCCGCGGTTTGCAGCAACCGCGCGGCGCGGAGTGCTCGCACGCACGGTTTCCGCCGCCGCCGTTTGGTTCCGCTTGACGCTTCCTGCGTTTTGCTGGCCGCCGGCGCCAGCCCCAACGCGCGTTGAGTGGTTCGGGCTAGCGCCTGATGGCGAGCGAGCTCACGCCGACTGACAGACAGCTCGCGCTCCAGGCGAGCCAGCCGCCGGTCGGTCGAGACGGTGCGCCCAACCGGACGGGGCTCACACGCCCAGATCAGCCCTCGAATGGCTCGCTGCTCCAGGAGATAGTAGCGCGGCAACCGGATTCCCAGCGCCGTCGCGGCACCAGCGGGAGTCCGCACTCCGGCCAGCACTTCGAGGACCAGAGCCGCGGCGCGTCTGGCTTCAGGGCCGATGTGCGGGGCTTCGGGACAATCCGCCGTCAGTTGCCGCCGGTAGGTTCCGCGCGATCGCTGCGCCGCGGCTTCCTTTTGTCGAGGCGCCCGGCCGTGCGGCCGGGCCGAGGCAGGGTTCGCCGTCATGGCTTGCCTCCTTCCTCGTTCGCTGTCTCGTCCGGCGTCGCCGGCGGGGACCCTTGCGGCGGCAGCTCTTCGTGCGTCTGTGCCGGCACATCGCCGAGCGGTCCGGCGGCCGGAGAGCCATCTGGGCAGATGGCCTTGGGCATCGCGGCTGAGTCCGCGAAAGCGGCTGGCGGCACCAGATCCACTTCTTGCCGAACGCCCCCTTCGCGCGTCAGGAACACGCGCTCGCCTTCGGCATGCAGGCTGAAATTCTTGCCGCCCAGTTGGCCTGTCACGTAGAACGGGGGCTTGGGCAAGCCGTTGCGAGCCAGCTCCAGTGCGTTGGCGGCGACCCGATCTTTGAGGGCCAGCAGGACCTCGGGAGCCGCCCCGAAAAACCGGTCCGCCGGCACCAGGCCGTCGATCCCGCTGTGGGTGCGCTGGAAGTTATACCAGTCGATGAAGTGGCCGATCCGCGCGGGCGTCGGCCAGATCGAGGAACACAGCCGTCTCCACGCACTCGCGCCAGAGCGTTCCCCAGAACCGCTCGATCTTGCCCAAGGTCTGAGGATGGCGCGGCGCGGCCACGATCTGGCGGATGCCGCGCCCTTTGAGCTCCTTCTGGAAAGCGCTCTCGCCCCGCCAGGTCACGTACTGAGCGCCATTGTCGGTGAGGATTTCCTCGGGGACTCCGTAGGCCGCGATGCCCGCACGGAGAACCTCCAGCACCAGGGCCGTCGACTGGCTGGCGTGCAGACCGAAGCTGACGATGAACCGACTGTGGTCGTCGAGGAAGGCAACCAGGTAGACCCGCCGGTTCTGCCGCTTGAGCACGAAGGTGAACAGGTCGGTTTGCCAGAGCTGGCTGGGCCTGGCCCGCTCGAAGAAGCGGACCTTGTCGGGATGAGGTCGTGTGGGGGTTTCCTGCAACTGGTAGCCCGCCTCATGAAGCACACGGGCGACCGCTGGCGGGCTGGCCGGCAGTGCCGGGCCGCGCACCAGCATCTGGCTGATTCGCTCGCATCCCCAGTCGGGATGCGCCTGCTTGAGCAAGAGGATGGTGCGTTTGGTCAGGTCGGGCAAGCGGCTTCCTTCGCGGGCGCCTCGAGGCTGTTCGAGCAAGCCGGCCGGTCCCTGTTGGGTGAACCGCTGTTTCCAGGCATAGAGCGTATGCTTGGAGACGCCCACCAATGTTGCGAAATCCTTGGCGGGCAAGCCGCTGCGCTGCCAGCAGTCGAGGATCATGAGTCGCTGCTGGGGATTGTACGCCGCCGGCTTCACCTCCTCGGGTCGAGCCAGCCGCCGGCCGCGTTGCGTGCGTCTTTTGCCGGTCGGCAGCCCGAGCCCTTGCCGCCTGAGCTCAGCGACCGGGTCGAACTGGGCCGGCGGGCTGTCGAATTCGTTGGTCGGAACCCCGGAGGGCTCGTCCGCCTCCACACCGAGGTCGTCCCGGGCAGGCGACTGCGGGGCGTCTCCAAACTCCGGAGCGGTCTCATCCCCACGATCGGGCAGGCCCGGCGGCTCGGGTGTACGTTCATCGGGATGGACCGTCTCGGCAATCGAGGCGTCCGCATTCTCCGATTTCGTGTCGATTGCTTCCGGAAATGTGATGAGGTCAATCTGGGAATCGACCGCGTCCGGTTCACCTTCCGCCGCCGGATCATTCTTTAAATCGGATGTCGGCCGGACCAATTCTTCAGGCGGCCGTTCGCCAGGCGCGCCTCGACCACTCCACCACCGATTCCACTCGTTCCACATTTGCTCCTCGCCTCTGCGGCATTGCCGCGGCTGGGAGGAGACGTCGATTGCTCCGGTCAATTCTCCCAATTACGCAGCAAGCATTTTGGTTGGGAGGACAGAGGCAAGGCGATCCACTGCCGATCCGGATCGCGTCAGCGATCAACCGGTCCAAGGGCGGCCGAGCGGTCTGGCGCCTGCACGTCTGTGGTGCCGGGGTCCCGGGCCTCCTCCCCAGCGCTGATCGGATGAGGACTGCCGCCCCTTCAGCGTCACCAACGTCGTGATGCCATCGAAGCGCAAACAACCGCTCTGCGTCCTTGCAGATCGAACCCTGCGCGGTCATTAATGGACTGTTCATCCTGGCAACTGCTTGGAATGCCGTATGGCGCACGATGTCTTCATCAGCTATTCGACAGACGACAAAACGGTAGCCGATGGCGCATGCGCCATCCTGGAATCGCGACGCGTCCGCTGCTGGATCGCTCCGCGCGATGTGCAACCCGGAATCCCGTATCCTCAATCAATCATGGAGGGCATCCGCGGATCCCGCGTTCTCGTCCTGATCCTGTCCACGAGGTCGAACATCTCCAAGCACGTGATGAGGGAGGTGGAGCGCGCTATCAACTGCGAGATTCCGGTTGTCCCACTCCGGATCGAGGATGTATCGCTGTCAGGCTCAATGGAGTATCTCGTCGGCTCGCTGCACTGGCTCGATGCCCTGACTCCCCCGTTGGAGCGCCACCTTGAAACCCTAGCCCGGGTCATCCTGGCGCTACTGCCAGAGTTACGCGCTGACGAGGCATCGGCTCATCCGTTCCAGAAGAAAGGCGCCTTGATTGAGAGCGATGCTGACTCGGTACCACCGACCCCGATAGCGAGCAGCCCCCCTAGCAATTCCGATCCAGGGACGCATTCGGACGCCAAGCCGCAGGACGCTAGCGGCCTGAAACCAAGAGCCCACGCAATGCCTGCCGAGGTGATCGAGGCGGCGCGTTCGCGCAGGCCAGTTCCGGCTCCAAGAATTCAACCGCAACCGACCGTCTCGACTCACCTTCAAGGCGCGTAAATGGGCTCCGACGCAGCCCCCAACTCAGCCGGGGCGAGAGTGGACTAACTCGATCGGCATGAAGTTCGTCCGCATCGAGCCCGGCTCGTTCCTGATGGGTACCACCAACGACCAGGTGGATGAGTTGATGCGACAGTTTCCCGGTTCCCAGCGGGAATGGTTCGACGACGAGCAACCTCAGCATTCTGGCAAGATCTCACGGCCGTTTTACCTGGGAATTCACGAGGTCACACAGGGCCACTACCGGGTGGTCATGGGAGATAACCCGAGCCACTTCAAGGGATCGGACGACCTGCCGGTGGAGACGGTGTCCTGGCTGGACGCGGTCGAGTTCTGCAACAAGCTGAGCGAGCGAGAGAAGCGGACGCCGTTCTATCGGATCGCTGGGACCGAGGTCACCGTCGTGGGTGGTGACGGCTATCGGCTTCCGACAGAGGCGGAGTGGGAATACGCCTGCCGGGCGAAGAGCACGACCCTGTATTCGTTCGGCGATAATCCGGACAAGCTGGGCGATCATGCGTGGTACGCGAGCAACGCGGACTTCAAGACCCACCCTGTCGGTCAGAAGTTACCGAATGCGTGGGGCCTGCATGATATGCCGGGGAACGTTTGGGAATGGTGTGCTGACGGGTACGACGAGAAATATTACGCGTCGTCGCCACCTGCTGACCCGCCGGGTGCTCTCGGGGCCTCACACCGGGTCTTCCGGGGCGGTAGCTGGCGCTTCTTCCCCGGCCGCTGCCGCCCGGCGTTCCGCAGCGGGCACGCGCCGGACTATCGGTTCAGCGACGTCGGGTTCCGCGTGGCCGCAGACCAGGAATGAGCAGGGAGCGGAGCCGTCGAGCGTAGGCCGTGCCGATGCCGAGGAATGCGACGATCGGGAAGCCACGGAGGATTCTTCGACGAACAGCAGCGGATGGCCAGCCGAACAAACGGCATGCCTCATCGGCGATGAGCTCGCTCTTTGGCTCCAGTCGACTGTTCATCCAACGCTCCTGCTACAGCACGAGGATCCCGCGTGTTTGGTACACGCTCGGTGGCTCCTCGGGGTTGTTGATGGCCGCCCGAACGGCATTGACGAGCGCTGCCACACCGTCGATCTTTCGCCTCGACTTCTCCTTGTCGAGCTTGATGTTGCCGGCCGGGTCCTTTTGCACGGCCGCGTTGCTCGCGTGCCAGCGGAGGATCGGGTGCCCAGCATGCCGGAGCTTGCGGCCCATGATCAACTCGTGCAGCGTCTTGGTTGGATCGGCGAGGGATAGGTAGCCCTGGCGGTTGTACTCAACGGGTAATCCGGGAAGATTCAGGAGATCCTCGGCGAGCTTCTTGGCGTTGTACGGATCGGTCAGCCGCTCGGCCTCGCTGTAATCCGGGCTTGGGCAACTCTGGTGTGACTTTAGCGCCGATCGCCAAATCAGGGCCGATCTCGATCGTTTGAACCGAGCCGCCAGAATTGTGGCCGATTGATTGACACTTCTCGCTGAACACCACCCAGGAATTCGGCAGGCGCGGATCCCTGTCCACAGCGTGACTGGTGCCAAATACCAACCCGAAGCGTGAGCGAGGGCGCTGGCGTGGCGCCGCAAGGAACTTGCGGCATCCCTCGCTGACGCTTCGGGTTAGTGTTGCCCTTCCGCTTCGACCTGGTGGTATTCAGCGAGGAGACTCGATTGATTCTCGGCGTTTCCGTCCGACGCGGCATTGTATAGGCGTTTCGTCCGTTGTCTCGGGCCGCTGAAGAGTCATGCAGGAATGGAGTTCGTTCCTCGTCTCGATCGAGCTGAGGAACTCCGCTGCCGCATTGATCACTTCCTTACCTGGATGGACGGCCATGAGCCGACTCGGGACTGCTCCGTGTGAATCGCTTGCTCACCTGGCTCTGGCGCGATTCTTCTATCCGCGTGGATCGGCGTGCATCAGTGGCTCAACGCGACTCGCATTCGGCGATGGAGGATCGGGGACATGAAACCCTCACCTCATGCGTGCCACGCGCGAGCGCGTTCCCGCGAAGATCTCCGCGTCGCCGACCGCGTCGAGCGGCTTCTGGAGCGACATCAGGCCCCCGCCGGTGCCGGATCCGCCCCTGAGTGGCTTCGTTCTTCATATCACAACCCGCACTGCGAGGCCGGAAAACCCGGACAATCCCGCCAACCTGAAGTGCTCGCGAAAATACCCACCCCCGCGGCGCGGATTTTAGCAACAAAACTCCGTCATTTGTGGATCATATTGGGTAAGGAGCCCGCATGGTCTGCACTCTTGCCTCTCCCCGAGGAACAACTAGGATGCATCTCGCGCTTTGGGAAACGACCGCAGTGCCCGGCGACGACTCGCCAACTTGCGACGAGTATGTCCAGGCTTTCACCAAAACCTTGCCGCCGCAGAGCGACGTGGAACGAGCACTGATCGAGCAGGCAGCGCAATCGTTGGTCGCGCAGACCGAAACTCTCCGTACGCAAAACCAGCGGATCACGGCGAATATCGAAAACGCCCCGCTGCGCGAAGCCGAAGAGGCCGAGCAGCTCCTGGAGCGGCTATTCCATTACCCTGGAGGCCCCATCGAACAATTTGGAAGCCTCGGGAATTCGCCGAAACGTTGGCGGGCCTATTGGAGACGCGCCGACGTTCGCGATGATCCCGACTTGCTGGTCTTTCAACTCGAGCGGAGCTCCGCCGGGCTCAAGGTGATGATCAAGGAGTGGGCAGAGCTGCGTGCTCTTCTCGAGGATGGCGGCGTGTGGCAGCCGCACCACAAGCTCAAGGCCGTTCGCCTGCTGGGCCGCCAGCCGTGGGAAATTGAGCATCACAGCGGTGTTCTGGATATCTTCGTTGCGAGCTGGTCGCTCTACCCCAAGCGCGACAATCCCTTCTTTGAATTCGCCAGCGAGCATGGCCCAGCAGCCTACCAGCGCGTCGTCAGGACGATCCGATTGTCATGGAGAAACCGTTTGGGGCCGTACGACCCGGACGACGCACGGGCCGTGCTCCTGTCGCTGGTCGACCGGGCTGTCACGGGGCTCCAGGCAAAGTTGGCCGAGGCCGAGGCGCGGGAGGAGCAGGAAGCCCCGCAGAAGCTTGCCCTGCTGTCGTTTGACTTCAGTCCCGAGGGTGAAAGACTCCGGCGGCTCGAACAGAAACACTTCAATGCCTTCATGTCGGCTCTGGACGAGCTCATCGAGCCTCGCAGGAAGGAACGCGCCTCGCTACCGGCCGCCGCCAGAGGCAAAGCCGCGGCAGGTGCCCCAATCTCCGGAGCCGAGCATCGCGGGACGGAAATCCAAGACCGCGACGACGACCACGTCCGCATCGAGGAAGAAACCATCGAGCCGCCTGACATCCGGCGGTTGCCGGAACGACCGCTGGAAGCGATCGGATCCCAGGGGCTTCCGGTAGGTGTTGATGCGGGAGTGATTCCGCCCGCGCAGCTCATCGGGAGCGCACCTGGTTCGGCGGGCTTGGTCCGCAGGAAACGAAGATCGGGGAACAGAGCCCCCTCCTACGTAAGGCGTCGTCATGCGAGCGCACCGAGGAGCCGGCTCGCATCGGCCGTTCCACGATTCGGTGTGCCTGTAGGAGCCGGCTCCCGCCGGCGATCTCGCTTCGCACGCTCTCTTGCCTGACGCTCACGTAGGTCAGGCTTTCCAGCCTGACGTCCCCGTAGGTCAGGCTTTCCAGCCTGACGCTCGTCTGTGACGCAGCGTGACGAAGTGACGAAGTCAAAGAGCCGCGCAGCCCCCGATTGAGGCCGGGTTGTATCACCCATGCGGATCGCAGCGTGCCACCGTGAGCGAGCCATGGTGTGGCGAACGGTGTCGACGTCGTATCGCGCTCCGGTTGTCGTCGTTATGCGGGTCATGCGGCCGCGTGGTGACGAAGTGACGAAGTGACGAAGGGGGGACGATAGGAGCGCTTCGAAACAATCATCCTGGCGAGTGCGCCCGGTGCGGCGAAAGCAGGAATGTGTGCACATCAGGCGACAAACACCGCGACCAGACTCCGACTGGTCCTCCAGATGGAGTCGATCCGTCGCCGCCGAGCGGAAACGTCACCGCCCGGGCCAGGCTGCTGATTCAGGGTAGGGTTTTCACGATTCTGCCGGATGATCAAATTGCACGGCGGCTCCAGGCCCGTCGGCTCCCGATCCCGCCCCCTGCGCGTGACGAAGTGCTCCGCCGTGACGAATCGGCTTCGTCACGCGCGGCGGGTGGCGCGTGCCGGTCGCGCGGACTTTAGGGCCCGCTCGAGTGCCGCTCGTGAGCATTCTGCCGATTCTGCCACCGCGCGTGACGATGTGACGAATGTGACGAAGCAAATCGCCAAAGGGAGGTAGACACACAGCAGCAGCAGCGCCAACGGCGCTGCTGGAAGGATGAAGGATGAAGGAAAACCGAAAACGGAAGGCGGAAGAATGAAGGAGAAACACCGCGCACCCGGGCGAAAAAGCGCGCGAATGGCTTGTGATCCGGCACAAGCCGCAAAGCCGTCCAGCGTTGCCCGCTGGCGCGCGGGAATTCGTGCCGGTTTCAGCGCGGCCCGATGGGAGCACATCATGGAGACCCCGGATGCGTGACCCGGATGATTGCCTCTCCATGACGCGTGGCGGTTTCAAATCGGCGCCAGGGCATCCGGCGCGGCGTCCGCTTCGCCGAGAATGGGATCGGATAGCGGCTTGTTCCACCAGGTGGGATCGACAGTTTTCAGATAGCCGCTATGGCGCAGCCCCAAGAGCCGCTGCCGGTACGGCTGCGCCATCCGGCGCCACACTGAGGGCAGGGGACTCTTGGTGAGGGCCTCGCGGAACGACTGCGGATCAACCCCGGGGCGGAGCTGGGCCGGGTCGCGGAACCGGTCTTCACAATCGCGCAGGAATCGCAGGAACGCGATCGAGCTTTCCACCCGGGCGGTGAAGTCTTCGGGCCTGTCGCCGCGCGTCCGGCGCATTGCGTCTCGGAAGCTGCGCTCGACCGGGGTTGTGGTCGCGACGTCGTCCAAATAGGCCGGCTCGGCCAGGAGCTGAAGATACTCGGCGATGACCGACGCGTGCAGCTCGTACTCGACGAGTCCGCCGCGCGCCGGCACCTGGTGCAGGACGTTGAACGTGCCCAGGCCGGCGACCGCGTGTTCGATGTTCTGGCTGGAATAGCCGAGTGCTTCCAGCGAGTCGAAGAGTGCGCGCTGGGTCTTGACCCCGTGGTGCATCAAGTGGAGGATGTGCGGCCCGATCAGGATGTCGCGCGGTCTGGCGTGCGCATGTCCCATCGCGAACACGTTGGCGACGCGGTGAAAACTGTGGTTCAAGGCCGAGAAGGGTCCGACCAGGAGGGCGTCGAGCAATTCATACTCGTAGCCGCGCCGCGACCCGGGTGCAGACGCTGCCTGGCGCCAGATGTTATACGCCCCTTCGCTGCGCAGAAAACCGTCCCAGAGCGAGAGCAAGAGCCGCAGGCTCCCATGCGCGAGGCGGTCGATCCGGGGGAGAATCCGGTCGCGCGCGATGTGCGTGATCTCGGAAAGATACTCGACGGCCTGGGTGTCCAGGGGCGAACTCGACGATTTCAAGTGACCGATCGTCGCCCGGTCGTAGTTATCGATCAAGGTCTCGTGATCGATCGACCCCACGCGGAAAACGGAGGCGCCCCGCAGCAGGTTGAAGCGATGATTGCGCAGCGAGTTATAAGTGCTCGGCCACAGGGGCAAGAAGACCCTCCAGAGCTTGATCGCCGGCGTCAAGAGCCATTGCTCGACTTCGGTGATCGCGGATCTGCACCGCGGGAGGGGTTTGATCGAGATTGTCGACCACCAGCACGATGTGGTGAAACGGAGCAGCCGGATCACTCCGATCGCTGATCCGCGTCAGCTCCTCGAGCGCAGCCCAGACCCATTCGCGAACGTTGTTCGGCTGAGTCGCCCGCCGCTTGATCGCCAGGTCGACGTCAAACCCCTTCTCCTTGCACTGAAACCGGATCGACGACTGGGCAAACAGAAAGAAGTCGTGATAAAAGTCGGTATTGTCCTGGATCACTTTCGAATCGAAGTGGACGATGAGCATCTTGTCAAATTCCGCTCGAAAACCCCCCTTGGTGTGGCAGTAGCACCTCAGGTAGTAGTCGACCAGCGTCGACTTGCCCGAGCCCACGGGCCCGAGCACACAGATAATCGGGGTTTGCGGGTGGCGGTCCCAGAAGAGCTCGTCGAGATAGGCTTCGTGGCGGTCGGGCGTGGCGGGGGATGCATAGTCGACCTCGTCGACCCACTGCCGCTCGGAGAGGTAGAGGTTGGCGAAGACGTCGCCGTGGCGGAAGCCGCGGGGAAACTGCGACCGGCTCGGGAGAATGTCCGAGCCGTAGCAGCGGTTCAACAGGCTGTTGATCGCCGGCGACCGCGCAAACGGGTTTGCCTGGATCGCGATCTCGTCAGGACGGATGAGCGGGGCGTAGGTCATGAGAGTAGGTTGAGGGGTCGATTGCAGCAACACGGCCGCTCGACTCGCACGACCGGCCACAAGAAACCGTGGCCAGCGCGGGAGCCGTGGCGCCGCCAGATACAATCCACCGCCCGCCGGTGCGTTGTGGCGGGGCCGATGGCCTCCGTCGCAGGTGTCCGAAAAACCCCTCCCTGTGAGGGGGCCAGAGGGGGTGGCGCTGGGGCCTCGGACATCGAAAAATCAGGAGCGCGCGACGGCCTTGTGGCTGGCGGTGCCGCGACCACCCCCCCTAACCCCCCCTTCACAAGGGGGGGAAAAGGGCGCGACGAAATCCGGGGGGATCCGCGGCTTGCGAAAGACCGATTTTTCATCAGCCCCCCCTTTCGCCCAGGTCATTGTGCCCTTGGCTTGGACGGGCCAGTGAGGTGCTTCCAGTCCATGTCCTTGAAGAAATCAGTGGCGGCCGACTTCAGCCCGTCGATGGCCTTCTTGCCTACGTTTTCGGCGGCGTCGACGGCCTGGCGGCCGGCTCCATCCACTGCCCGAGCGGCCTTACCGGCGTCATCCTCCACTTTGCGGCCGGCATCCGCCACGGCCGCTCCGCCCTGGACTCGATTCACCTGGTCAAGCAGCAGGGGGTAGAGCTTCAGGTAGATCCGCCGCTGGTGGAACGAATTGGCCGCGGCGAACCGGAGATTGAACGCTCGCATGAAGGTCAACAGCTCACCGAGCGTCGATCCCCGGTACTTTTCCAGCTCGGCCAGGATTTCGTCGACCCGCGGGCTGTACAGCATCTTGGTGATCCCGGCCATCGCCTTGATGGTGTCGTGGGCGGGAACGTAGTCGGGGCTGCTCGGGGGGACAAGCTCCTGAAATTTGAAGCGGAAACGATCGATGGCGGCCTGGAGCGCCTCGATCGTTTTGGGCTCGAGGTCCCCATTCTTGTCTTCCTCGAGGGCCGTCTGAACGGCCTTGCGCACGGCCTCACGCTCCGGCCGGAACGCCTCGACCCGCAGAGCGAGCGGCCACTGCTCGTTCATCGTCATCTCATCCAGGCAGATGGTCATCCCCTCCGAGGCCACCTTGAACGGGATCTCTTGTATGAGCCGGGATTCGAGCGGCGTGTTGATCGTGCTCAACGATGAGCCCGCCACGGCGGGATCTTCCAGCTCGTCGACCAGCACATTGAGCGCGTCGCTGTCGGTGATGTCGCGATTGGTGGGATGATTTCGGAGCCGATCCTGGATTTTGCCCCGTTCCCGGTCGATGCGGGCGTGCAAGGCCCTGAGCCGGGCCCCGTACCGCGATGCGGCCTCCTGTTGCGAGAGATAGGTGTATTGATTCCAGCGCATGACCGTATCGGTGTTGATCGAGCGGGCGACGGCGGTGTCTTCATTGAAAACGCCTCGCCCCATATTGAAGTAGCCCAGGCCCCGCGCGATGCTGCTCTGCGGGGTCGATCCCCAGCCGCCCCAGCCATAGCCGCCGTAGCCGGACGGGTATCCGTACTGGGCGCTCGCAACCCCCGGGCAGGACGCGACCAGTGCGGCCACCAGTCCCAATAGAGCGATTCGGTTCAGCAAGAAGCCGACGATGTTCACCAGCAATCTCTCCCGATGGCTTTGGCGAGGAACGCGCTCGTGTCTCGAATGAGACATGACGCCGGGCGGTTGCCCTTTACCCAGCATGACAGATTCCTTGCGACAAAGACACGGGGGCCTCCCGGGAAGGGGACGGTCGACCGGGTTCCCGGCGTGCTCGTATTCAAACGGTCCGGTGCGCTTGCTGGAGGGTCGCTGACGCCCGTATGATTCACATGCGTGCTGTAACCGGTACAGGCGGGGTAAACGCGATGTTCGATCCGTCACGCACGCCGTTCATGACAAGACCTGGAATCGTCGGAAAGGCCGATTTGCGGCCAACTTCGCCGGCAACCGGGACGACATTTACAGCAGGGACTGACAGAAGCTCACTCGGCTACAGGGAGGTGTTCGGTGTTGGCCAGGGAATCCCGACAGACGCGCAGGCAGCGACGTGCAGGACGCCGAACCGATCTGACCGCCGTGGAGCCACTCGAAACGCGGGCGCTCCTGGCGTTTTCCCAGCTCGGATTCTCGCTTCCCGACCTATCGATCACCGGCGAGGCGGGGCCGCGGGCCGCGTGGGGAGGCGTTCTTGACGTGTCGGTGTATATCCAGAACACCGGAGCCAGCACAACCACCGAGCCTTGGTCGCAGGCGCCTTCGAGCCAGGCGCCGATCGCCGGCTCGACGTACGGCAATACCAGCACAGCCGATGCGCCCGACTCGACGGTCGCCGTGTACATTTCCAAATCCCCGAAGTCGCTCAAAGGCGCGATCCTGGCAGGAATTTTCGCGGCGCCGCCGATCTCCCAGAACAGCGTGGAACAGATGGCCGAGTCGCTCACACTTCCGACCCGGCCGGCAGGATTCCCGGGAGGCGGCGGGAAAGTCTATCTCTGGTTCGAGGCCAATTCGAGCAGCACATTCCCTGAGGCAAGCACGACGAACAACCTGAGCAAGCCCGTGCCGATCATGATCACGCCGCAGCCCTTGCCCGAGTTGCGGGCGCTCGCGCTGGCGCTCCCCTCCAGCCTCGAGCCGGGAGACACCATCATTCCGCAGCTCCAGATCGAGAATCTCGGCACGGCGGATCCGGACGTGCAGGGACCGGTCACCGTGGACCTCGTTGCCTCGGTCACGCGCAGCTTCACCCTGGGCAGCTCGATCATCGCGTCGTACTCGATCACCAGCATCCCCGGTGTGTCGCAGGCGCCCGACCAGGGGGAACTTCAAGACGTTTGCCCGGATGATCGTGAACCCGCCGCCCAACGTCGTCTCGATCACGGGCGCCGCGGTCACGCTGCCGACCAGCCCGCAGAAGTACTACCTGGGCATCGTGATCGATCCCGCTGGGAAGATCAACCAGCTCAGTCTGCCGAAGAACAACTTCGAGCTGATCCATGTCGTGGGACCGCCCGACGGTCTACCGCCCGCGGGCGTCGTGAGCACGACGCCTTCGGAGTCGTTCCCGAGCCCGCCCAGCGGTGTTCCCATCGGCATTCAGTGACAGAAGGGGCCTCCCTTGACCCCGGCGGCGGCTGGCCCCTACAATCGATCGCGCCCTGGACAATCTCCCGGGCGCCTGAGCGTCCTTCTCTGGTTAGAACACCGAGTCAACGCGCCTTCATGACCCGCCGCTATGTCAACCAACTGGTGAATGGCGACTCGGTCGACGAGGCGTTTCTGGTCGCGGACAAGCAGCTTCGGGCCAACCGGCAAGGCAATCTCTACCTGCACCTGGAGCTGCGGGACAAGACGGGCACCGTGGGAGCCCGGCTCTGGAACGCCACCGAGAACCTGGCTCGCCTGTTCGAGCCCGGTGATTTTCTGCACGTGCGGGGAAAGACCCAGGTCTTTCAAGGATCGCTGCAGATCATCCTCAATCATCTCGAAGTCGTCGACCCTTCTCGGATCGAGCCGGAGGAGTTCCTGCCCCAGAGCGCAGAACGTCGGCAAGCTGATGGCCCGGCTGAGAGAGCTGCTCCTGGCGATGCACAACCCGCACCTCCGTGCCCTGGTCGAGTGCTTCTTGATGGACGACGCGTTCGTTGCCCGGTTCACGGCCGCGCCGGCAGGCATCAAGAATCATCACGCCTATCAGGGTGGTTTGCTGGAGCACGTGGTGGCGCTCTTGAACGTGGCCGACCGCATCAGCGACCTTTACCCCGAGATCGACCGCGACCTGCTCTTGACCGGCATCTTCCTCCACGACATCGGCAAGGTCGAGGAGCTCACGTACGACCGCGCCTTCGCGTATACCGACTCGGGCCAGCTCGTCGGGCACCTGGTGATCGGAGTGGAGATGCTCGGCGACAAGGCGGAAGAGTTCGAGAAGCTCATGGGCGAGCCGTTTCCGCCAGAGCTCTTGCTGCGGCTCAAGCACATGATCGTCAGCCATCACGGCTCGTACGAGTTCGGCAGCCCCAAGCTGCCCATGACGCTGGAAGCGGTGGCGCTGCATTATCTTGACAACCTTGACGCCAAGATCCACCTGTTCAGCCGTGAGATCCGCGACGACCCGAGCCGCGACTCGAGCTGGACTCCGTTTCAGCAGAGCCTGGGCGCCGGCTCTACAAGGGGACCGTGCCGGCCGATGGTTCCGGCGGCGAAGACGGCGCGCGCGCCCTGATCCTGGGGACGTCACGCGATGGCCGATTTCGCCGTAATCGTGACCAACCTGGCGTCGCAGCCCGATTACCGGCCCATCACCCTGAAGGCGATGTCGCGCCGGCTCGAGGTGCCGGCGGACGACTACGCCGCGTTCCGCGCGACCGTCAAGAAACTGATCCAGGACGGCAAACTGCACCTGGCCAGAGACAAGACCCTGAGCCTGCCTGACCGGGCGGGAATGATCGTCGGCACGTTTCGGCGATCGGCCAAGGGCTTTGGGTTTGTCCGTCTCCAGGTTCCCCGGGGAAAGATCGACCAGGTCTACATCCCGATCGAGGCGACGAAGGATAGCTCGAGCGGCGACGAGGTCGCCATCGAGATCACCAGGCCGTCGCGCCGCGCGGGGTCAACCCGGAGGGGCGGATCGTCAAGGTCCTGTCGCGGGCCGCCGGAATATTTGTCGGTACGTACTTCGAGTCCGGGGACTCGGGCTTCGTGCAGATCGACGGCACGACGTTCCGCGAGCCGATTTCCCTGGGAGATCCGGCGCCAAGGGTGCCAGACCCGGCGACAAAGTCGCCATCGAGATCGTGCGCTACCCCAGCCCGTTTCGCCAGGGGGAGGGGGTCATCGCCGAGATCCTTGGCCAGCGCGGGCGCCGGGCGTCGACACCTTGACGGTCATCCGCGCATTCAACATCCCCGATACCTTCGAGCCGGCCCCCCTGGAACAGGCCCGCGAGCAGGCCAGACTGTTCGACGAGGACAATATCGGGACGCGGCGCGATCTGCGCAACGTTGTCACGGTCACGATCGACCCGGCAACCGCCCGCGATTTCGATGACGCCATTTCGCTCTCTCGCGACGACAACGGCCACTGGAGCCTGGCGGTCCACATCGCCGATGTGGCGCACTTCGTGCGCTCGGGATCGCCACTGGACCACGCAGCCCGGACTCGCGGCACGAGCGTCTACTTGCCCGATCGCGTGATCCCGATGCTTCCGGAGATCCTCTCGAACAGCCTGGCGAGTCTCCAGGCCGGCCGCACCCGCTATACCGTGAGCGCACTCCTGGACTTCACGCCCGACGGAATCTTGACCGCCAAGCGGTTCGCACGGACGGCGATCCGGGTCGACCATCGCTTCACTTACGAGCAGGCCTTCGAGGTCATGAAACAGCCCGGCAAGGCCCACGAGGGCGTTGCCCCCGAAGTCGCCCTGATGGTGGGGCAAATGCTCGAGCTGGCAATGATTCTCCGCGGTCGAAGGCAGAAGCGGGGCGCTCGAACTGTCGTTGCCCGAGATCATGATCGAGCTGGGCGAGCACGGCGAGGTCACCGGAGCGCATCTTTCCAGCCACGACCAGAGCCACCAGGTGATCGAGGAATTCATGCTGGCGGCGAATGAGGCCGTCGCGACCGCGCTCACCGAGCACGAGATCGAGATCCTGCGGAGGGCGCACCCCAATCCCGAGTCATTCAAGCTCGACGAGTTCGCCGAATTCGTCCGCAGCCTGGGCCTCGTGATCGAGCAGCCTCAAAGCCGGTTCGAGCTGCAGCGGATCCTCAAGGAGACCATCGGCCGGCCCGAGGAATACGCGGTCCACTACGGCTTGCTCCGCAGCCTGAAGCAGGCTGTTTACACGCCGGAGCCGCAGGGGCACTATGCACTGGCCAGCGACAACTACTGCCATTTCACATCGCCCATTCGCCGGTACCCCGACTTGCAGGTCCATCGCCAGTTGATTGCCTGGCTGGAAGGGCACAAGCCACACAGCCGCTCTGACGAGCTCATTGCCCTCGCCCAGCACTGCACCCGCACGGAGCGCCGGGCCGAGGCCGCCGAGCGCGAGCTGATCCGCATGAAACTGCTTTTGTACCTGGAAGACCACATCGGCCAGGTCTTTCACGCCGTCATTACCGGTGTCGAGGATTTCGGTCTGTTCTGCCGGCTCGTGGAGCTGCCGGTCGACGGGTTGATCCACGTTACCAGCCTGGCGGATGACTACTACTATCTCGAGCCCGGAACCCACACCCTGGTCGGGCGCCGTTCCGGTCGTCGCCACCGGCTTGGCGACCGCGAGCAAGTCCGGATCGCGCCGTCGATAGTGACCGCCGCGAGCTCGATCTGGTGCTGGCGGAAACGGCGCATTCCGACGCGCGAGGTCAGGGCGCTCTTCGGAAATCAAGCTCCTCCAGGGCGAGTCACCACCCCGCGAGGCGCGGCGCCTTGGATCAGCCCGGCCGGAATGACCCGATCGAAACAGCCGCATCCAAACGGCCCGGAGCCGGCAAAGGCCAGCCTGGCTCCCAGAAGAAAAAACGAAACGCCAAAGCCAGAAGGCCCGGCAAGAAGAAAAGGCGCTGACCCCTTTCTGGAATCGGACACCGAGCTCCAGGTGACGCGCGAAGGTGGAAACCATGGCGCGCCCCCTGGAACTCGATCGGCCGACCCGACTTCTTTGATCAGACAGCACAGTTGGCGGTGAGCATCGTGCGAATCGAATCGACGCACGGCAGCTCGAACAATAGGGTCCCGTTCCAGTCCCTCTCGAACTCCACCATGAAGAACCACTTGGAACAGCCGTCGCACGTTCCGAGGAGCTGCGTTGGCTCTTCTTCATCGGGCTGGTGAAGGTCCAGTGGAAGCTGGCAATCGGGACAGCACAGTGAATTGCCTCCAGGATTCGTTGTGATGGCACGCGCAACCAATTCGAAGGTCATGCGATTGGGCACCGTCGGCCCGAGACGGGAAGGTGGCACGGATACCTCCCTGCTTTCCTCAGCAACAAGACTCGAACAATGAGCATCCTGCACATCATGGCGCGAGAACCGCAGTGTTCTCTAGTTAGGCGGTTCGTTGCCTTAAATATCATATTCGTCTCATCCAATCCTGCAATCCGAGAAAACGGAAAAAAAATGAAGGGATGGTTCGGACAATTCATGCAACCGTCAAAGATGGAGTGGCAGCTTTTACCTGGAATGCCGATTTCTCGTGTGAACTGAGCGGGATCTGAGCTTCACAGAATTGGGCGGGCAGACCACAATCGCCCTCCCCCCGGGATACAGCCGCCTCGGCCGAACTAAACGCATGAATGCACTCAGCGAAGTCAGGATGAATACGGATCGAACGGAGGCCATCCGATGGACTGGAAGAGGTATGGATTCGCGGTCGGAGTGATGGGGATTGTGTGGTGTGGCTCGTGGGTGTCACTCGCGGCTCAGACAGTGGAGCGTGATACGACGATCACTGGTCCGCGGGGTCGATCGATCGAGCGTAAGACTGAGATTCAGCGGGGGCCCGGGTCGATCGATCGGCAGGTTCAGGTCACGCGTCCGGGGGGGACGTTCACGCGGCAAACGCAGATTCAACGATCACCGGCCTTGGGGCCCGTTCGCCGGGGACCTTTGATCGCCGGTCCGTGGCCGCGGCCTGCTTGGTTTCCGCGACCGGTGGTGATCGGCCAGCCTGTGCCGGCTTTCGGCTTCGGGCTTCTTGCGGTGCCGGCGCTGAATTTCTCGTTCGGCGGCGGTGGCGGCGGCGGAATGATGGGTGGCGGCGGTGGGATGATGGGCGGACCTCCGCCCGGCGGGATGGGTCCAGGAGGGCCCGGGGCAGGGCCCCCGCCCCCGCCTGACCAGGTCGCCTTGATGACTCAGCGGCTGCAAAGTTTCTACTGGAACAACCGCAAGGAGGCCGCCTATACCTTGGGCCAGCTCGGCGATCCGCGGGCCGTGCCATCCCTGGTTCATGTTCTGAAATATGATTCCTCAAAGGATGTGCGAATCGCTTCGGCGATCGCGCTGGGCGAGATCGGCGGGCCCGAAGCCGCCATCGGGCTGGAGCGGGCGTCGATCTACGATCGACGAGACGAGGTGAAGAAGGCCGCGGCGACTGCGCTCAATCGCCTGAATGCCAAGGCCAAGGCAGCTCCTCCCTTCTCATCGCAGGTCGGCCGGCCGGGCATTGCGCCCATGCCCCCGGAGCCGCAGGCGTCTTCGCCATTCCGGGAACAGCCTCAGGCGAGCGCACCCCCACCCGAGGCCCCGCGGTCAGACACCGCGCCCTGGCAGGGTCAATCCGAGCCCGCCGCGTCGCAACCGCCTCCGCCTCCAACGCCCGTCACGGGGCCGCAGAACCGGTGAGGTACGGACCAGGTTAACGCCGTGCGAGGTTCTGCTGGAACGCGTTCAGGCCCCGGTAGTCGTGGCAGATCGAGATATCCCACGACCCGATGATGATGCCGCGCTCTCGCACAAAGATGCGGTCGAGCGACTCCAACCGGCCGAAGACACCCTTCTTGACCAAGAGCTTGGCATAGTTAGGCGGCATGTTGCCGTCTTCGACCACGATGACCGGCCGGTTCTTGAACGCATCAGGATCGTGTCGCGGGTTGGGATGCCACAGGTCATGCTGGTTCACCGGCTGAGGGGTCATGCCATAATTCCAGCTCAGGCAATACGTGTCGGGCTGGCCGGGCAAGTAGAAGGAAAGCGTCGAGGTCAGCCCGTAAGTGGGCGTGAGCACAACTGGTGAGGAGCCCTGTGCCCGGAGGGTCGCCAGTCGATCGGCGACGGCACGAGCCAGCACCTGATGCCCGCGCATCCGAGCCGTCGGGTCGACCAGCCGGAATGGCGCCGGCCATCGATGCGTGGAGCCGGGGGCGCGATCGTGCAACCAGGGGATAGAACCATTCGGTGTGATGGATGGCGACCACGCCGGCAAGGGAAAGACACCAGGCGGCAACGCAGGCTCCCGCCCGCAGGCCGCCGCCTGCCAGGGCCTGATCGACTCGCAGGCCGATCAAGGCCACGAGCGTGATGTATCCGGGGACCATCCAGTTGGCCTCGGTCTCGCCCAGCAGACTGGCCGCCAGGCAAGCGCACCAGATGACCCCCCAGAGGCACACCAGATAGAGCAGGCCAGTGCGGTCGCCGGCAATACCGGGGCCGCCCCGCTGCGCATCGCCGCTTCCATGGGCGTCCTGCGTGCGTGCCAGCTTGCGGAGCGCGCCAAAAATGGCGAGCAGACCGACCACCCACCAGATCCCGCCCAGGGCGGCCGCATCGCCGCCGAAGAAGCTGAGCACCGGCCCCAGACCGGCCCAGCTCGCCCTGGCCGAGAGTCCGACGCGATCGGCGAGCTGGTTGGCCCCGGCCCATCCGTGCAGAGAATTCCAGGCCAGGATCGGTGCCAGCCCGATCACGCTCGATAGGAGCGACATCGCCCAGAATCCGGGTCGCGCAAGCTGGCGACGGTGGGCCGGGCTGAGCATGAGGAACACGCCGACCGAAGCCGGGAACGCCAGAAACGAGTACTTGGCCAGAACCCCTAGGGCCCCGATCAGACCGGCGAAAACCCAGGGTCGCGTTTGGTCGCGAAGGATGCCCCGGTAGGCCCACACTGCGGCCCAGGCCCAGCAGCAAACCAGAGGGGTGTCGCTCGTGATCACGACTCCGCCGATCGCCAGGACAGGAATCACCGGCAAGAGCACCACGGCGATGAGCCCGGCTCGCCGGGCGCCCGTTGCGAGCGACGCCAGCCGGTAGATCGCCCAGGCGGTCAATCCTCCCATGAGCACGCACGGGAACCGAACCGCGAACATCAGCGAGCCTGTCAGCTTCAGGCTGAGCGTGCCGAATACCTCGGTGGCCACTCGAATCAGCCAGGCGATCAACGGCCCCCGGGAGAAGTAGCTCAGCGCCAGCCGGCGAGACCACGCCCAGTACTCCGCCTCGTCGTTGCAGAGATCCCAGTCGCAGCCGCAGACGAGAAAGACCACCTGGGCGATCAAGACGGTCAGAATCACCGCGATCGCCGCGCGAGCAAATGGATCAGCGCTCGCGTGGCCCGTGTCATTCGCCGAGGGGCGAGAAGCGAGTCCGGCCCTGGATCGTGCTGCCAACCGTGACATGGAAGGTGTGACCTTCGCGCTAGTTCAGCAGGAAGGTGCACTCGAGCGCCTTCCCGAAAACGAGTGCCCGGTCGCGAAGCTCAAGGTCGCGGCGTCGCGTCCGGCCGGGTCAAGTATCCCGTGTCTTCGATATCGGCAGAACGTCCCGGAAACTCGAGAACACCGGTGCGTAGTAGCGCAGCGAGGACCGCGCTCTTGGCCGCGTTATCCAATTCGTCTGCACAGCGATGGCCCGGGCCGCGATCATCGCCGTTCGACCCGTCCGGACCACGGTTCCTCAAGATCCTTCGATGGGGCGGATCGGGTTGAGCACAAGCCCGGTGAGGAGCTTGGGATAGAAGTACGTACTCTTGGGGGGCATGGTTTCGAGGTTGGACGCGATGCTCTCGACGTGGTTCATCCGCGCGGGCGGGACGAGGCAGGCGAGGTCGCAGCCGCGTGGCGGCGACGTCGGCCAGGACCTCACCGATCGAGTGGACGTAGCGGCACTCGGCCTTGCCGAACTTGACGAGTTGCTCGGAAAGCACCAGAACGTGCAGCACACTGACACCGAGGCTTCGCCAATCGGCGCTGTGCTCGGGAGCCAGCCGATCCATGGCGACGTCGGAACGAAGCCTGGCCAAGAGCCATCTGCCGTCGGCGACCGTGCCAAAGCCGAGCAGGTCCTGGTCGCCGGACTGCTCGATGGCCTCCCAGGCGGCCCTGCAGCCGGCTTCGTCCGATACCCGCCTGCTTGACGTCGAACTCCGGCTCGAGCCGGGCCGCGAGCTCGTCCGGACTGGTAGCCCGGGATATCTCGAGACCAGCCGGTGCGTCGGCAGAATCAACAGCCCCGGATCGCTCATGCCCACGAGCATCATCAGGCAGAAGTTGGGAGGATCGTCGTGGCCCTGGTGATTGCACCGGCTTCGCCGCGATCTTCGCGATACTTGAGGGCCGTCTCGTAGCGGTGGTGGCCGTCGGCGATGAAGACGGGCTTGGCCGCCATCAGGCCGCCGATGGCCGTGTGGGTTTCCTGGTCGGTCGACGACCCAGAGCCGGTTTTCGACGCCGAGGTGGTCGGTCGCCACCAGGGGAGTGCGATCGCGCAGACCGGCCTCGACCGTGCGGTGCACATTCCCGTCAGGGTCGGGATAGAGCCCGAAAACCGGGCTCAAATTGAAGCCGGTCGCGTGATAGAGGGCCAGGCGGTCGGCCTTGGGGCCGGCGAGCGTCTGCTCGTGGGGATAGATCTTCCCCTGGCCGATCGGCTCCAAGCCGAACTCGCGCAAGGAATCCCTTGCGGGTATGGATCTTGCCGTCGATTTCAAACGTCTGGTGGTAGACATAAAGGGCGGGGTGGTCGTCCTCGCGGAGGATGCCCTCGCGAAGCCAGTCCTTGAGAAGCCGGGCCGCTCGCGTGTAGCGCTCCCCGGCCAGGGTGTCGCCGGGCTCATCCCGGTTGAGCTCCAGCCGGATGACGTTATAAGGGCTGGCCTCGTAGAGCCGGTCTTGCAGGGCGGGGTCGATCACGTCATACGGCGGGGCGACGACGTCGGACAGCGTTCCCACGCGTGCGACGTCGTAGCGGACCCCGCGAAATGGACTGACATCGGGCATCGCGGATCATCCCCTGTTCACGTGCCCATTTCCCAGCTCTCGAGGTACTTCTTCTGTTCGGCGGTCAGGGTGTCGATCGAGAGTCCCATGGTCTCCAGCTTGAGCTTGGCGACGAACTCGTCGACTTCCGTGGGCACCTGGTGGACCTTGTGGCCGAGCGAGCCCTTCTTCTTGACAGACCATTCGGTCGCAAGAGCCTGAGCGGCGAAGCTCATGTCCATCACGCTGGCCGGGTGGCCATGGGCGGCGGCCAGGTTGATCAGACGGCCCTCGCCCAGAATATAGAGCCGGTGGCCGTTCTTGAGCACGTACTCGTCGACAAACTCGCGGACGCCTTTGTTGGTCTTGACCGCAAGCTTGGCCAGGTCGTCGAGGGCGAGCTCGACGTTGAAGTGACCGGAATTGCAGATCATCGCACCGTCTTTCATCACGGCGAAATGCTCGGACCGGATCACGTGGATGTCGCCCGTGACCGTGATGAACAGGTCGCCGACCGTGGCCGCCTCGGCAATCGTCTTGACCTGGAACCCGTCCATGGCAGCCTCGAGAGCGCGAATCGGGTTGATCTCGGTGACGATCACATGTGCACCCATGCCGCGGGCTCGCAACGACACGCCCTTGCCGCACCAGCCATAGCCGCAGACGACGACCTGCCGGCCGGCGAGGAGAGTATCCGTCGCCCGGATAATGCCGTCGATCGTGCTCTGGCCGGTACCGTAACGGTTGTCGAAGAAATGCTTGGTCTGGGCGTCGTTGACGGCGATGACCGGCAGCTTGAGCACGCCGTCTTTTTCCATGGCGCGGAGCCGGATCACGCCCGTCGTCGTCTCTTCCATGCTGGCAACCACGTTGGCCACCAGCTCGCTGCGCTCCTGGGCACTCAAGGTGGCGGCCCACTTCCGAACCTCGGTGTGCACGTCGTCGAGCCGGCCCAGTGCGATGAAGATCATCGCGCTGACCAGGTCGGCGCCGTCGTCCATCGTCACGTGCGGCAGGTGCTGCAGGGCGGCCGCGATGTGCCGGTAATAGCTGTGCTCGTCTTCTCCCTTGATCGCGTAGACGGGGATGCCGTCCTTCACCAGGCGGCGGCGACGTCGTCCTGGGTGGAGAGGGGATTCGATGCGCACAAGAGCAGGTCGGCCCCGCCGGCCTTGAGCGTCTTGGCGAGGTTGGCCGTCTCGGCGGTGATGTGCAGGCAGGCCGACATCCTCATTCCGGCCAGCGGCTTTTCTTTCTCGAACCGCTCGCGGATCGCCCGCAAGACGGGCATGTCGCGCTCGGCCCAGTTCACCCGTTTCCGGCCGGCGTCAGCCAGCGATAAGTCTTTCACATCCCCCTTGACGGGGGCAGCAGTCGCGGTTGCCAAAGCATGGACTCCTTAACATGGTAGAAGACAGAAACCACTCGTACTCGCACAGGAGCCCCCTTCTGGAAGGGCGGCTCAAGAGCTGCGGGCTAACAGTAAGTGCAACGTCTTGCGACGCTCCCAGTCCATCCAATCGAGCGGACCGGGCTCTGGCGCCGGCCGGGAAGCCGCGTGCAAGAGGCCTGATAGCGCCATCCCGTGGGCACGAGCCTGGGTCGGCGCCATGGTGGCGCAGCGGGCCACCAGCCGCTCGAATTCGGACCAGTCGGATTCCGACATCGCGACGCGCAACGCCTTGCTGACCCATTCTTCCGGCAAGAGTGGATGGAGGGGACGAAGCCCCCGCTCCTGCTCCGGACTTCTCCGCCGGCCCAATCGATCGCGCTCCATGCTCGCCACCTGTTCGCCTCCTCTTGATGCCCAGTCCCGGTCTCGAATACGCGAGTGGGTTACCCTAGCACACACGTACGCGTGTATCAAGAGGAGAATCTCGGGAATTCGCGGGTTGGCCGGGCGCGTTCTCCGGCAGGTCCCCAGGTGGGGCTTTTGACCGATTGCGGGGGAGGCCGGTAAGATCGATGGCATACGGGATAGTCGCGATCCTCGCAGGTCGAAGAGGCCCTTTTCGAGCGAAGCCTAGAACAAAGGAGGAAGGCCGGCCGTGGTTCCCGCCAAGGATTTCAAGCGCCGGATGGTCGTGGAGATCGACGGCGCCCCGCACATGATCGAGCAGATTCAGGTTCAAACGCCGTCGGCCCGGGGCGCCGCCACCCTCTACAAGATCAAGGCGCGCAACCTCAAGACGAAGAGCCGGGTCGACAAGAGTTATCGCGGCACCGATGCGCTCAACGAATCGAGCTTCGAGCGGCGGCCGGTCCAGTACCTGTACCGGGACGCCGAAGAACTTCACTTCATGGATTCGTCGTCGTTCAATCAGTTTTCGCTGACCTTCGACGATCTCCGCGACCAGGCGCCGTACATGACGGAGAACATGGAGGGGGTGGAGGCCCTGGTGGTCGACGACGAGGTGATCGCGATCGAGCTGCCGGATACCGTCGAGCTGCCGATCGTGGAGACGACACCGGGCGTGCGCGGAAACTCGGCGACCGGCCGGACCAAGCCGGCCACGCTGTCGACGGGCTTCGTCGTCCAGGTGCCCGAGCATCTCGATCAAGGTGCGATCGTGCGGGTCGATACGCGGACGGGTGAATACCTCGGCCGGGCGGGGTGACGAGGACTCGGAGATCAGCCGGAGGAGCCCCACGGGCTCCGTCGAGGCGGCCGTCTTGTTTCGGCACGCGCCGTCCCGGAGACTCGAGAGCCAACCCAGTCGAACAACGTTCTCCACAAGTCGCGTCGTCTTTCCCGACGAGGTCGACCCATGGGCCACGTGTCGCCGGAAGCCAAGAGCGGGGTCGAGCGCCGATGGCTCGGCGTCAGACGTCCCCTATTCGTGGTTGGCGTTTTTTTCTTCGTTGCTGGCAGCGTGCTTTTGGGCCGGCAGATCTGGACGAACAACGACCCTCTACGGTTAATCCAACGTGGAACGCCTGTCGAGCGGCATAAGGCTGCGATGGATCTCGGGGAAATTGCCGAGGGAAGGGACATCGACAGCGTAATCGCCTCCCTGGTCCGCGCTACGGAGGATCGGGATGCTGCCGTCCGCACCGTTGCGGCGGACTCCTTGAGCGGGGTTGTACGTGAGATGCTGCGGCACCCCGCATCCACGCCTGAGGAGCAGGCCAAATACGACGCGCGTGTAGCGCTCGCCGTGCGGACATTGACCAAGGCACTCACAGACCGCGATCCCAAGGTTCGCAAGTCAGCGGTCTTTGGATTCGGCCTGCTAGGGAATTTGGTCCATCTGGATCTGCCGCCCGAGTTGATTGCCGCGCTCGGCGATGAGTCGAGGTTGGTTCGCCATGCGGCTCTCAGGGCTCTATATGAGGGCCGGTTCATGATCGGTCTTGTTCCCGGCCTGATGAAGGCCCTCGAAAGTCCCGCCCGGGATGTCCGATACGACGCAGGGCATCTCCTGGGACAACTCGGACCAGCGGCCGTGCCGGCCGTCCCGGCCTTGCTCGCAATTCTGAAAGAGCCATTCGACCGGCAGGAACGCGAGAAAACTCACGCTGTCGCCTGGGATTGGGACCCTGCCTGCAGCGCGGCCAGATCGCTCGTCCAGATCAGCTCGAGCAACCAAGTCATCGCGGGGCTGATCGAGGCGCTGTCGTCCGACGTCGATGAGCGAGTCAGTTGTGCCGCCGAAGGTTTGGGCACCCTGGAGCCGAAGGCCGTCGAGGCCGTTCCCGCCCTGATCGCAGCGTATGACAGAGCGCTCTCTACCGAGCACTATCCAATCAGCCAATGGGAAATATCTCGAGCCATCAGTCGGCTTACGGCCCATTCGGCATCGGCCCGTAGCGCTGTCGCAATCCTGATACGGGGGCTTGACTCGAGAAGCTGGATGACCCGGTTGGCAGCCGCCGAGGCACTGCGGCATTTTGGCAGGGATGCAGCGGGCGCCAGGCCGAAGCTTCACGAGCTTGAACGAGACGACACGCCGGAAGCGCGCGGAAGCATCAAAGCGGCCGCCGCAGCCACTCTGGCGGCGATCGACGGGAAGCCACGGCCAGATCGTCCCTAGCCCGACGCGGCCCTCTTGTGTCGGGACCTTCCACCCGGGAGACTCGAGAGCCGAGCGGCTCGCACGATATTCTCCACCAATTGGCGGCCCTCTCCGCAGAGGTCGACCGATGAGCCACGTCGCGCCGGAACGCCGCGCAGGTGAAGGGTGCCGTCAGCTCGGTGTCTGGCGTCCTTTGTTCGTGGTCGCGATTTGCTTCTTCGTCGGGTGGACCGTGTTCTTGGTCCGCCAAGCCGGGACGAAGAACGACCCTCTGCGCCTGATCGACCGTGGCACGGTCGCCGAGCGGCGGACGGCTGCGCTCGATCTCGGGCAAGTCACCGAGAGCGCGGACATTGACAGGGTGATGACCGCCTTGATCGCCGCCATGGAGGATACGGATGCCATTGTGCGCTCCGTGGCGGCGGACTCGTTGAGCGGAGCTGTGTGTGAGGCACTGCGCCGCCCCGCGGCCACGCCCGCCGAAAAGAGCAAGAACCACGAGCGGGTGGCCCTCGCCGTGCGTGCATTCACCAGAGCGCTCGCCGACCCCGAACCGACGGTTCGCACGTCAGCCGTTTGGGAACTGGGGCTACTAGGGAAGATGCTCCCGCTCGATCTGCCGCCAAAAATGATCGCCGCGCTCGGTGATGAGTCAAGCTCCGTTCGCAGTGCGGCTGCCACGGCCCTCCGCGCGGCCCAGCTCACGATTGGTGTCGTTCCCAGCCTGATGAAGGCCCTGGAGAGTCCCGACCGGGAGGTCCGATATCAGGCAGCGATACTCCTGGGTCGAGTCGGGCCAGCGGCCGAATCGGCCGTCCCGGCCCTGCTCGCCGTTCTGAAGGAGCCCTTCGATCTGACGGAAAGCGAGAAGACGCACGTCGCTGCCTGGGAATGGGATCCCGCCTGCAAAGCCGCCCAGTCGTTGGGCCAGATCAGCGCAAGCCAGCCAGTCATCGCCGGCCTGATCGAAATGCTCTCGTCGGACAGTCCCGAGCGCCGGAGCTGTGCCGCCGCTGGGCTCTGTACCCTGGGAACGCGGGCCATTGATGCCGTACCCGCCCTCATCGCGGTTTACGATAAAGGGCTGACTTCCCAGCGCCATCCGATCGGCCAGATCGAGATATCCCGTGCCATCGCCCGGATTGCGCCGCATTCGGCGTCGGCCCCTCGCGCCGTGGCGATCTTGATCCGCGCGCTGGATTCAAAGGATTGGTCGATCCGGTCCGGAGCCATCGAGGCGTTGGGGAAGTTTGGTGAAGAGGCCGCGAGCGCCAAGCCCAAACTGCGCGACATCGAACGAAACGACCCGGCACCCTCGGCCAACATCAAGGCAGCCGCCGCGGCCGCCCTCGCCGCGATCGAGGGGAAGCCAAGGGCCGATCTCACCGAGCGGAAGGAAAACCCCTGAGTTGCTATCTGGAAAGCCCCGTTAGGGTGGGGCATCGTAAAGCCCTGGGTTCCCAGCGACGGCGTGGATTGATCTCTTTACAAGCCCGGGCGACGCAACCAAACCCGAGACACTGTCTCGGGTTTGGTTGCGTCGCCCGGGCTTTGACCGGAATAGGACTCGATTTTTGTCAGTGTCCCCGGGCTGGCGCCCCGGGCTTTACGATGCCGCCGCGTTCGCGGCTAATACCTCATTCCGACGATGCTCTGACTCCGGATATCGAAGCATCCGCCGGCTCAATCCGGCACGACGGCGAACTGGGGCGAGCGCCTGCGAATGACCACCCGGGGCGAAAGGACCTCGCGCGTTCTCCGCAACAGCCAGTGGCCGCAGGGAACGAGCAGCGGCCGGACGAGCACCGCGTCGATCAGAATGCCGACGACCAGGGCAAAGCCGAGCTGGCGGAGCGAGCCCAGCGGGCTGAAGAGAAACGAGGCGAAGCTGCTCGCCGTGATGGCCGCAGCCGACGTGATCAACCCGCCGGTCTGGCCGATCGCCCGGATGATCCCGTCGCGCAGTCCTCGCCTTTGAGACTCCTCGTTCAACCGGCTCATCAGGAACACGTTGTAGTCGACACCGACCGCAATCAAGAGCACGAACAGAAAATAGGGAACCTTCCAGTCGAGCCCCTCGGCGCCCAGGCAGGTGACGAACACCAGGTGCGTTGCCCCGAGGGCGAAGGCATAGGTCAGGACCATGGTCGCCACCAGGTTGATGCAGGCCAATGGATCACGCAGAGCCACGATCAAAACCAGGAAGACCCCGATCGGCACGATGAACCAGCTCTGAACCTGGTCGTTGTAGGTGAGGCCGCGAATGTCGGCTGATTCGGCGTTGGCTCCGGCCACCTTGGCCGTTACCTGGATGCCCTGGTACTCGCCCAGATAATCGTTCAGGCGGCGCCGCAGGGTCAAAACCTGATCCATGGCGGCGTGGGAAAACATGCGATCCGCCTGGGTCAAGTCGATGCGAGCACGGTGGCCGTCGGCGGTGATGTAGGCGGCAAAGCTGCGCAAGAGATCCGGGTTGTCGTGCACCGTCTCGTCGTTGATGAGCAGGTGATCGAGAGCGCGGCGGCCGACCGGGTCGTTGAGAATGGCGGAAACTTCGCGGTTTGCCCTGGAGGCACCGCCGGCGATCTGGGCGGCTCCGTCGGCAGCACGCGTGAGCTCGCGGAGCAGCACTTCCTGCGGTTTCTCGATACTCGGCTTGGCGTTTGCCGCACCGCTCTTGATCGCGGTCTTGCCGGCCTGGGTGTGATTTGCCAATGCCTTGTCGGCCGGGGCACGCTGCGGGGCGGTCTTGTTCGCCTGCCCCATCACCTCGAAAGCCTGGCCCAGAGCGGGCAGGTTCCACGCGGGGGGCACTCCGGGGCTCCATTGCAGCACGGCCGAGGCCTGCTTGAGACTCGATGTCAGCGCATCGCGCCGATGGACGCGGGTCACCGTGGCGTCGGACTTGGGCGCACCCCGATCGACCGGGCTCCCCGTCAAGGTCAAGCCGGTTTTCTCCTCGAGCCAGATCGCCGCGCGGAGCTTGGCTGCCCCTTCCGTCAGGCCTTTTTGAAGCTGGCCGGCTCCGTCGGCGAGCTGATGAAACCCGGCGTTGACCTCCGCGAGCCGCGACGCCAGCCGGGCGCGTTCCAGCAGTTGGGGGCTTCCCAGCGGCTGAGTCGCCGATCGGACTTCAGTAAGCCGGCGCTGATGCGAAAGCAAGCGGCTGACGTCGTCGATCAGTGCCAGACCCTCCGACCTGTGCAAGTCGGTGTCGGACTCGAGAACCACAGTCAAAGGTGCCAGCATGCCCGGATCGAACTTCGAAGCCACCAGCCGGAAGTCTCGGGCCGAGGTGGCATCGCGAGGAAGCTCGGTCATCAGGTCCTGGATGAAGTGGGTCTTGAGGCCGATGATCGACAGGGGAACCATGGCCAGCACCGTGAACAGCCAGCTTCGCAGGGGACGGGCCATGGCCGCTCGCCCCAGCCGGTCCCAGAACTCGCGCGACGTCCCGGCCAGCCCATCGAACGCGCGGGGATAGACTCGCGCCAGAACGACCAGAAGCGCCGGGGTCAAGGTCAGCGTGGCCACGAGTGCAAGTGCCAGGCTCAAGGCGACAGACGGCCCGGTGCTCGAAAACAGCTTGAACTTGGTCGTACCCATCAAGAGCAGCCCGATGATGATGGTGCCTGCGCTTGTGACCAGCGGAGTCATCGACCGCGACAAGGTCACGCGCATCGAGCCGGCCGGATTACTGGGATTGAGATGCTCCGCGAACCGCCACGACAGGAACAAGCAGAAATCCGTGCCCGTGCCGAACAGGATCGCGATCAAGAAGAGCTCAACCAGAGGCGAGAGCTCCCATCCCGCGAGCATCATCCAGGCCAGAACCCCGCGGGAAATGATCAGACTGACCCCGATCGTCGCCAGGGGCACAAGAGCCAGCCAGATCGATCGATAGACAAACAGGAGCACGATCAAGAGCAAGACGACCGTCGCCACGGCGGCGCGGTTGAGCGAGGTCTGAACGTTGGCCATGTAATCGCGGCCGATCACCGCGTCGCCCGTCCATCGCAGTTCTAGCCCGGCCGGCAATCCGAGCTGGCTGCTGTTCGCCTGGCGTTCCATCCAGGCCACAGCATCGTGCGATACGGGCGCCACAAACGACGACGAAAGCATGACGGCGACCAGCGAGACCGTCTTGTCCGGGCTCTCCAGCCGCGCGGCGACCTCGGGCTGCGACCCGGGGCCCAGCACCTGGGCCATCTCCGGCGGCCGCCCTGCCTCCTCGAACCTTCGCGATAACCTGAGCGCGAACTGACGATCCGCCTCGGTCAACCCGCCGGCCCGATAGAGGACTGCCACCGCCATCGCGTCGTACGCCTGATCGGGCCACGACTGTTTGACCAGGTCGGCTGCCCGCAGGCTCTCCGCGTCCGAGGCCAGCATCTTCGCCTGACCCTCGGCCGCCAGTTTCGTCAAATCGGGGGAAAAAAAGCCGACTCCCGCCGCAATCGCCAGCCAGGTCACCACAATCCAGCCCGGCCTGCGACTCACGAACAACCCCGGTCCATCCAACCGCATTTCAACCGCACTCCTGGGAGAACTCTCGAGCCCAGCCGCAGCTCCTTACGCTCGCGGAAGCCCGAGCTATCAACGCCAACAGAACGAGCGCGCCCCACTCATCGAGTAGCCAGCGTATTTGTGATCGTTGCCCTGGCTCGGTGAAAGCCAGCGAATTCATCCATCAAAATGCCCGGATCGACGGTCAGCGTGAACACCCCGGGCTCTGCGTAAGGTGGGCAATTTAAGTAGCCTGACCGGTTTTTCCTCGCATCAATCACTATAGGGGATTCTTGTCGCAGATCAAGAACAATATGTCGGGACGCCAGCAAGCGTGCGGGACACTGGTGGGGGCATCTGAGACGTCGAAGGGTTTCGTGTGCAATACGGTGAAGCCATGTCGAGCGCAGCTCACCTGGGGCGTTGTCCGAACTCCGCAGCATCCGCACGACTCGCACGCGCGACACTCGGCGCGTGACGCACCCGCTGCGTCATGCGCGTGTACCTTGCGTCACGAGGAGGCGGCAGGATCCGCATTACGCGCAGCCGTGTACCCCGCTGGGATCGGCGATCCCAGGCTGAACCGCGACGCCGGCCGCCGCGTCTCATCGGACTGATCGGACTGATCGGTCGGATCGGACAGATCGGACGCGGCGGCCGGATGGCGCAGCCTGAGTGAAGGGCCGCATCACTCCGCGAGCTTGAGCGCATCGCTGTCATGCGGCCCGACGGAATGATCGAAGTCGCGATCGGCATTGATCGCGGGATCATCGGCCGCGAACGACCGCCAGAACTCCGCTTCGCAGCGCCGGCGGCTGGCGGCGATCGTCGGCGGATTCAAACAGAATCGTGATCTTGTCGATTAGCGCCGCTGGCGCTGCTGTGTGTCTACCTCCCTTTCGCAATTTGCTTCGTCACCTTCGTCACCTTCGTCACCCGCGATGTCACAATCCGCAGATTGCTCACGAGCGGCGCTCCAGTGGGCCCTAAAATCCGCGCGACCGGCACGGGCTACCAGCCGCGGGTGACGAAGCGGGTTCGTCACCGCAGTGCACTTCGTCACCCTGAGGCGGCACGATCGGGAGTTGACGGGCCCGGTGGCTCCGTACAATCCGCTCATCCGGCAGAATCGCGATAATCCTTGTCTCAATCAGCAGCCTGGGCCGAGCCGTGACGTTGCCGCTCAATGAGTGGGAAGACAGCCAGGTGGGAGTTGGCGGGACGGGATTTCAAGGACCTCGGGACGAACGGAGACCGGACGCCACGGGGCACGCGGCGTTTTGTTTACTGATCGGCTCGTAGACCGTTCGGACACGAGGCCACGTCTGTCGTGTGGTGATCACGCCTCTCGGTATGGCTGATTACGCAACCCACTCGCTGCACTTGGGTTGTGGCCGGCCGTAGCTGCGGCCGGCTCTTTCACGCGGCAAACGCGATGCGTGTCCTTCGTTTTCGCGCGGCAAACGCGATGCGTGTCCTTCGTTTTTCTCGTGCGAAATACTGCCGACTCTCCACCGTCTCACTCGACGGGTTGCTTCCCGCTGTCAAATCTGCTGCCGGAAGATCCGCATCGTCGGATACCACGGGTTGTCCTCCCGCCCGAACGGCCAGCGCCAGTGCTCCACTTGAGTTGCGGCCGTCGGTAGCAACGGTCGGCTCCTTCACGCGGTCTCCGCAATGTATGTCCTTCGCTATTTCGCTATTTGGCAGATCTCTGTGTCACATGTGTCACCGCGTCACCCGCGATGGCAGAATCTGCATAATGCTCGCGAGCGGCGCTTCAGTGGGCCGCAAAATGCGCGCGACCAGCCGCGGGTGACACGACATGGTGTCAGCATCGCAGAGCATGTGTCACCCCGAGGCGGCACGATCGGGAGTTGACGGGCCGGGTGGCTCCGTGCGATCCGCTCATCCGGCAGAATCGCGAAAATCCTACTCTCAATCAGCAGCCTGGGCTGGGCCGGGCCGTGACGTTTCCGCTCAACGAGTGGAAAGGGCAGGCAACGCATCGGGCCATCGGACTTGGCAGCCTGAGTGAACGGCCGCGTTACTCCGCGAGGTTGAGCGCATCGCTGTCATGCGGCCCGACGGAATGATCGACGTCGCGATCGGCATTGATCGCGGGATAATGGGTGTCGAACGACCGCCAGAACTCCGCTTCGCAGCGCCGGCCGCCGGCGGGGATCGTCGGCGGATTCAAACAGAATCGTGATCTTGTCGATCAGCCCGCCCGGCGCTGCCGTGTGTCTACCTCCCTTTCGCAATTTGCTTCGTCACATTCATACATCGTCACGCGCGGTGGCAGAATCGGCAGAATGCTCAGAAGCGGCGCTCCAGTGGCCCGCAAAATCCGCGCGACCGGCACGCGCGACCCGCCGCGCGTGACGAAGCAGATTCGTCACGGCGGAGCACTTCGTCACGCGCAGGGGGCGAGATCGGGCGAGTACGGACCACGTGGTGCCGGGCATTCCGTTTATCCGCCAGAATCGTGAAAATCCTACCCTGAATCAGCAGCCTGGGCCGAGCCGTGACGTTGCCGCTCGACGAGAATCTGTCGTAGAACGGAATTCATTCCGTTGTCCGGCCAAATTCGATGCGTGTGCCCAAAGCAATCAGAAACGGAATGAATTCCGTTCTACGAAGCATTTTGCCGCCCGACGCGTCTGGTCCCGGAGTCACGCAACTCGATTGAGTGCTCCTCTCGATCTGGATCGCTCGACCGCCGGCCGCGTGTTGTGAGCCCGCGGACTCCGCTCGACGTTGCTCGCGGCAGGTGGCTCCTGCCATGAGTGGAAAGACAGGCAACGCATCGGGCCATCTGATTTGGTAGGTTCGGTAATCCAGCGAGGACGCGATCCGCGGGGGTTGCATCATGACGGTCGCGCGTTCGCAACTGGTCGATCCAGCCGTAACGCGTTGGTATCGTTGCATCACCCGGCGTGTTGCACGTGCCTGAGGCTCGTAACGTTCGGGCGTCGTTACTACCCACGCCAGCGCGATGTGTGTCCTTCGACTTCGGTACTTCTCTCTCGCAGTGCCGCTGGCGGTACTGTGGGCAACTGCTCCACTTTCCGTTGTTTTACTCTCTGGCAGCGCCGCTGGCGCTGCTGGTGTGTGTCTACTTCCTTTTTGCAGAAAGTGTCGTCACCCTCGTCACCTCGTCACCCGCGTTGTCACATTCCGCACAATGCTCGCGAGCGGCGCTCCGGAGGGCCGCAAGATCCGCGCGACCGGCACGCGCGGCCAGCCGCGGGTGACGACACGGGGTCGTCACCCGCAGAGCGTGTCGTCACCCCGAGGCGGCACGATCGGGAGTTGACGGGCCTGGTGCGGCCGCGCAGCCCGCTCATCCGCCAGAATCGTGAGAATCACTCGACCTGCGCAAGCGGACCGAGCCGGTGGCGCCCCGCTTGGACACCGACACGGATCGGCTCGATCCGCAGGATTTCTCCGAATTGCCGCTCTCGCGGGTTTGCGCGATGAGAGCGAGAGGGGGAATGACTCGGCCAACTTGGGTGCTTTCGTGATTGGAAATCAGGGCCTGTTCCAAGTCGGACTCGCGGAATCGCTCGTCCTGGCGGCGCCCTGCGAATTCGACTACCAGCGGATCGTTGACGAGGTCGAACGTCGACTGATTTCGTGTCCCTTCTGGGCCAATGCCACCACCCCGGCCTTGTCCCTGCTTAGTTAGAGGGCCTAGAGCGAACGCTCGACCGGTTTCGGGGGGCTGGCCTTGGGACGTCTCCCGGCAGGCTTGATCTGTGCATTCCTGGATGGGGTGGTCCTCTTCGCCATGCCCCAGGTATAGCACGGCATGCTTGTCCAAGGGAGTGCTTTGCCCTGACCGGAGGTCATAACGCGCTTTATGGGATACGATCACGGTCCTGTCAGCCACCGACCTGCGCGGAAGGTTTTGTTCAGCGATCAGAGATCAATCGTGGAAGCGGCCTCATTAAGAAACGAGTATCATTCCCGACTCGGCGCATTCTCCCGCCGTATGATCACAATCCAGTCTTCAAGGCCGACGGGATCGCGCGACCTTGGGCCTCTGTCTCTCTCCGTGGAGCGAGGAGATCATCGAGGCGTCCCTGAAGCACGGTCACAAGGCGTTCGGCCCGAGCGTCGCGGGGATCGAGCCGTAGCGTCTGGCGGGCTTCGCCGATCGCCAGCTTCCAATTGCGTTCGACGGTGCTACGGTCATCGAAGCGCCAGGCGTTCTTGGCCCGCTGCACGAACGCTACGCCCAGGCATAGGTGTGCGGTTGCCTGGTCCGGATACCGAGCGACCATGGTTTTGCCGAGTGCGTGAATCCGGTCGACAGTCCGATGGGCCTCATCGAGCTTCGCGTTGCGGCGTTGGGTCGCGGCCCTCTCTGCGACTAGTTCTATCAACCGATAGCAGTCCTCCGCTTCCTTGTAGGAAGCCAGGCTGTCGGTGCCGGGGGTCGAGGACAGGAACCTCAGCACGCGATCCACCCAGTCCGCCGCCGTGAGACGGTCGATTTCTCGGTCCGAGAACCACCCAAGGATCTCACCCAGCCTCAATCTAAAGGCGCTCTCACGCCGATTGTGTCGCGCGAACTGGTCATTGGGGTCTTCCCGGAGAATCTTTTCCCAGTACAACAGGGACTCGGTGTAAAGAGGACGGGCTTCAGCCACTTTCCCGTGGGCGTCAAGGTCTATCCCGAGGACAAGGCTGGCGGTGGCCAAGAGCCTCCAGGTCTGGGGATCGTGCGGCTGTAACTTGGCCAGATCGAGGATGAGGCTTCGCGCAACCTGAACGCGTTCGATGACAATGTCGCTTGATAGCCCCGTAAAGAGGCCCATACCTCCCAAGTCGAGTACCTCAGAAAGGGCAGATCGCGCGGCCTTGTGGCCGGCTTCGGCACGGCCGCGCTCGCGTTCGGCGAGGTTGCGCTCGACATCGGCTTGCCTCCACAGCAGGACAATCGCGAGGAAGCCTACGGAAATCGTCATCATCAAGGCGCCCACAAGCGCGGCGACTGCCGGGCGACGGCGACACCAGCGCCAGGTGTGCTCGATCGGGGACACGGGACGTGCGGAAATCGGCTTGCCGTCGAGCCAACGGCGCAGTTCGCCGGCCAATGCCTGGGCCGAGGCGTATCGCCGAGACGGCTGCTTCTCCAGGCACTTGAAAGCGATGGTTTCCAGGTCGCGGGGAATCTTCGGGTTCAGACGCCTGGGCGGCACGGGATTCTGGTGACGCACCTGGTCGAGCGTCTCCAGTGTCGAAGCTCCCTCGAACGGCGGTCGGCCGGTCAGCAGCTCGTAGAAGATGGCCCCGAGTGCGTGGATGTCGGTGGGCGCACCGAGCTGGCTGCGCAACCCGGCGGCCTGCTCGGGCGCCATGTAAGCTGGAGTGCCGCGGAAGCCGCCCAGACTCGGCTCGGATAAGCCGGGATCGTCGTCGTCGCATCGGGCCAGGCCGAAATCGGAGACCTTGGCGATCACCCGGTCCCAGCGTGCGTCGTCCTCGCCGTCCAGGAGGATGTTGGACGGCTTGAGGTCGAGATGGTGCAGCCCCCGGCCGTGAAAGCAGCCGACCGCGCCGGCGATCATCTCGACCATTCCCGCAGCCGACCGCGGCGGCAGGGGCCCGGTCCGCGCCAGCCGCTCTTTGAGGTCGCCGCCGGAGACGTACTCAAGCACGAGGTAGTACCAGCCGTCCGCCTCGCCGCAATCGTGGAGGGTGACGACGTTCGGGTGCCGGACAGTGGACACCGCCCGCGCTTTGCGCAGCCAGCGGCGGCGGGCTGCGGGACTCTCGCCGCCCGACGCCGAGGGGAGGACCTTGATCACAACGGAGCGGCCCAGACCGCCCGTCCGCACGGCCTGGTAAACCACGCCCATCCGGCCGCGGTGCAGCTCGCGCTCGATCGAGAAGCCCGGGACGCACGGCGATCGCTCCGGTACCGGCAGCACGAGCCGAAGGCCGGGGCGCCTTAGCGCGTGCCGCTCGAGAGCAGCAGTGCAAACGGAGCACTCCTCAACGTGCTCCTCCATAGCGTCGTAGGTCGGCTCGTCGAGCGCATCCGTGCCGAGCAACCGCAAGAGATCCTCCCCGGGGCAGGACGACATGGTCATGAACCCTCCCGTTGATCGGATCGGCCGGCGCTCAGGCGCCCTTCGCCCACTCCTCCGACACGCGCCGCCCCTCGTCGCGGAGCAGGACGCGCACCCTCTTCACTGCCGCGTAGACGGCCGCCTTTTTCATGCCCAGGGTCTGCGCCGTCTGCTCAACGCCCCACTGGTACACGGCGACAAGCCAGAACGCTTCCCAGTTGTGGGGCTTGACTCGCGCCCTCACCTCCGCCTGGATCTCCGCACCCGCATCCAGCAGCAGGCGCACGGCCGGATCGGTTGGCTCTTCAGCGTCATCAGTGTCGCGATGCGCACCGGCGATTTTCCCGCGATCGGCCACGGGCATGCCGTCGGGATCGTCCAGACTGAAGTGCGCGTGAGCCCGCTGCTCGTGCAAGTAATTGAGCACGCGCCACTCGCAAATCTGTCGCAACCAGCCGCGGAACGAACCGCTCGGGTCATACTCGAACGTCCGCATCCGCACGGCCAGCTCGCACCAGACGCGAGCACAGATTTCGTCGATCGCCTCCTCGCGCAGCCCATAGCCGCGGCACCAGCGCCGCACGCGCGGGTCGTAGGTGCCCCAGAACCGGACCCAGCCGGGGTGGTTTTCCGAGCCGGTGACCTTACTCAACAGTGTCGGGCTCGTGGATCCGTCATTGACATCGACCGGCTTCATCGCTCGGGCTCCGTCGGTGCAAGGGATTGCTGGCTAAAGAATTGCTGCGCGCGTCTCGTTTTTTTTCGTAAAGCGTGTCGAAACGATTTGTAAATCAGATAGAGGACAACACCTTGGCTCGAGGCGCCAGCCTGGCTGCGAGCTCGGAATCGAGGGTTCAAGTGACGGGCACGCGCCGTCACAGTTGCTGCGTGACCGCACAGTGTGGGAGCGTCGCCGTCTGACCGGCCTCCAGGAGATTAAACCCGACCCCGATCTTGCCGTCGCCGCGAATCGCGATCGGATTGCTCGAGGGAATCCATCCTAGGAGCAGCCAGGCCGGACGTCAAGTTTCCGGTACGCCTTCGAGCGCGAAGCCGTTGACGTCGTCGGGCAGGGCCAGCCGGTCGAGATCGTGGCGAATGACAGCGCGGGGTTGCTGTCGCCGATTGCAATCAGCACATGCGGCCTCGTTGTGAATTTCGCGGACACTCTGACCCTCGCACAAGACGGCACCCTGGACTTCATCGAGCAGCGCAGGCATTGAGACGTCGCGGCCGCTGCCGGGCCCGGCAACGGAAGTAACGGGTCCGCTGTTGCCGATCGGGGTGGACGAGCAGTGAAAAGCCGGCGAGTGAAAACAGCTCTTCTCAATTCTTTTAATTATTCTTTGCGACCATCGCGCAAGTTTGGGGCCCGGAGAGCGTCTGCAAAGTGGGCATCGAAATCGGCGAGGCTCGTCCTCGCGGCGGAGACGAATGGAGGCTGCTCGAGACATGCATCCCGTCGCCGACTTCCATGCTGGTCGCTGGGATCGGAGAGGTCCCGTCGATCGCCGGCCGGCTCGAATGCCGCGCGAAAACTACGTCGGAGTCAAGAAACCGTTCTCACCCTTGCATTACCTTCGATGAAGATCCCGAGCTGCTGGCGCGGCTCTCGCCGCGTTCGGTCTGCTCACAACCGGGAGGACCGATCGATGAAGCGCTCGAGCCTGATGACTTTGCGGGTGATCAGCACCGTTGTTCTCTGCCTGACCCTGGGAGCCACGGAGGGCTATTGCGGCCCCGTTTTCTACTCGACATCCCATGCCTCGGAATGGGAGGTCGCTACGAAAGTGGGCGGCACAGACGGTTTATTTTCGTCGTTTCCCACCACGGGTTTCGTCACGGCGACTGCGGTTACCGGGAGGTTCACGGGGACGACCCAGTGGATCGCCAACAATTCGACCGGAACGAACGTGCCGGGAGACTGGACCTTCTTCGTTTTCCGGGAGACATTCGACCTGACGGGCTACGATCCGAACACCGCTAACCTGCAGTTTCAATGGGCCGCTGACGATTCTGGTCAAGGTTTTGCCGACCGTGGAACTTGGGTACCGAAATACAGCCTGAACGGCGGCAGTCTGGTGACCGGTACGTGGCCGGGCGGGAATACTTACGGCTTTGGTCCGACGGTGGACATTTCCAGCGGCTTTGTACCTGGGATCAACGTGATCGAATTCTATGTGGAAGGCAACGGCGGAACGGACGGGTTTGCGCTGAACCCGATTAGCTTTACGGCCAGCGTCCCCGAGCCCGCTAGCCTCACTCTGCTCGGCATTTCGGCGGCCGCTGGCCTCGGCTACCTCGGCGTGCAAACGCGGCGCCAGCGATCAGCCGCCCGCGGGAAAACGGTTGAGGCTAGCCATCGGCAAAAACGGTGCTGAGCGAGTTCCGCGTCGATTTCGGCCGGCGGATCCACCGGCATGCTCGGGCATCGTGGAGGTAGATAGATCATTCGCGGTGGAGTTTCGCAATGGGAGGGAAACGTGGTGTTGCGCCGTCTGAAACGATACTCGCGCCAATGGCAGCGCCTCGGGGCAAGGCGCAGGGAGATCCACAAGCGGCGGCCGCTTGTGGATGGTTTGGAGCGACGGGAGTTGTTATCCACGGTCTCCGTTTCCGGGCAGGCCAACATTTACGGAGCGGGCCTCACGGTCCCCCCCGATCCTGGTGGCGGTGGCGGCGGCATTTTGCCGGTGAAGATCAACCTGTCCGCTCTCGGTAGCCCGCGAATGGTGGACTTTCCGACTGTCACCGGCACGGTCAGCGGCTGGGCGGCTGCCGGGGGATACAACGGTCCGGATGGCGGCGGCTATTGGGGCGGCGTGACGAACGTACCGGCCCATGGGGGCATCTCCGGCATCGAGGACGACAAGGCGACCATGTTTCTGGTCGGTGTCTTCCTTGGGCCCGACGGCCAACCCGCGAGCCCACCCCCGACTCTGAATGTCACCAGCGCGAACAGCGTGGAATCGTTTTCACCGCTCGTCGGCCAGCAGTTCTTCATAGGGGACGGCCACACGAGCGCTTATGCCCTACAGAAGTTTGTTGTGCCCGCCGGTGCGACCAGCCTATTTCTGGGATTTGCCGAGAACTACCAGTTCGCTTATCCGAGTCGACCGCCGGGCTATTACGGCGACAATGGCGGTACGCTCACGGTCGATGTCGAAGCAGCGTCTCCTCTGCCGACGCAGACGGCACTCACGACCTCTGTCACTTCCGTGCCCCTCGGACAGCCGGTCACATTGACGACGACCGTCAGCGACTTGTCCACCGGCGGGGCAACTCCCAACGGCGGAACGGTGACTTTCAACGACGAGTACGGAGCGCTCGGCAGCGCGACGCTCGTCGACGGCGTAGCTGTGCTCATAACCTCGAGCCTCCCGGCCGGCACGAATACGATCACGGCCTCCTACGGCGGCACCTCGGATTTCAGCGCGAGCACATCAGGCGCGACAACGGTGGTTGTGACCAAAACCCCAGTGGGTCCCGTCGGGACGCCTCGTCGCACGCAAATGGTGTTGCGAGCACAGCCCAGTCCCGCACCCTTCGCGCGGCCAGTCAGATTGGCTGCGACCGTTCAGAATCGCACCCGGCACGGTGGGACGCCTGGCGGGTTTGTCACGTTCTTCGACGGCATGGCGAACCTGGGAACAGTCGCTCTTAGCCGCGGCACGGCGATCGTCACGACCACAATCCTGCACACGGGCGCGAACAAAATCGAGGCCGTATATACGCCGAGCACCGGATTCCTCGGCTGCACCAAATTCATCGTTGAGCATGTCAAGGTGCCTCGGATCGTCCGGACGGCCATGCGAAGCTCGATGAGCACGGCGGTCGCATCACCCCGCTCATCGGCGCCCATTCATCTGCTCGCACACGATGGGTTCAAAAATCGGCTCAGGGATTAGATCGCAATGGTCGCATTCAGGTACGACGGGAGAAGTGCCACCATAAGATATATACATGTAAATAACATTTCATCTTAATTGCATTCATCGCAACCGTCCGGGACGTGCGGACATGGCGATCGAGTTAACCCGCGTCGATCACAGTGGTCAGTCGCCAGTGACTTCGCCAGACAAGGGGCTCTCAGCGTTCCGGCGATCGCGGACCACGGGAAACCCCAAACGAGCCGGCCGCCACCGATTGAAGGCACAGATCCGACGAACAGGCAGATGGGACGTCAAGATGCCGCCATGCCAGCGATCCTGCCACCCGATACGAGCGACGAAAACGGCTCTTTCTGTACCGTATTGGTTTTTCTTCCAGGCCGCCGCGCAAGTTTGGGGCCCGGAGAGCGTCTGCAAAGCGGGTGTCGAACTCTCTAAGCCTCCGCAGCGGAGACGAACGGTGCCTGTTGAACACGCTGGAATGCCGGCATCGCCATCCTTTCGATTCGTACCGATCAGCGGGGTCCGAGTGATCGATTGGCGGCGCGAGCTGGGCAAGCGGGTGCGGAAACGACCGTTGGGCCGCACAGGAGCACGACCATGATGAGCGACATCCCACCGTGGTGGGCTCCCAGGACCGGGAGGGAGCCAGATTCAGGAAGGCGGCGACGTCGACAGCGAGCGGGCCGGTGGAGGCACCGGATGCCAGCACTCGAGCTCCTGGAATCGCGCCGCTTGCTCTCCGTCAACATCGCCACGTTCCCGCTGCGCGGCGAGGGAACCTACCCCGAGGGGATAGCGACGGGGGCTGGGGCGGACCAGAACATCTGGTTCACCTTGAGCGCCAATGGCGGCAATATCGGGATGATCAACCCCAACGACACCAGCGCGGGGGTCACGCAGTACCCAATCCCGACTGACGGCTCCGGACCAGGTCCGATCGCGCCCGGGCCGGACGGCAACTACTGGTTCTTCGAGGAGACAGCCGATCAGTTCGGGGTCATCAATCCGACCACCGGTCACATTACGGAGATCCCCCTGCTGACGACGGCGGACCCGCAGGTCGACGGGATCACCACCGGGCCGAACGGAACGGTCTGGTTCACGGAGTACAACGCAGACAAGGTCGGAATGATCGACACGGCCAACGATCAAATCACCGAATTCCCGGTGATAACCCCCGGAGCGGAACCCTACGGGATCGTGGAAGGTCCCGACGGCAACATATGGTTCACCGAGTCCGGGGTGAACAAGGTTGGAATGATCAACCCAACGACGCACGTCATGCAGGAGTACCCCATCGACTCCTCGGGCACCGACCAGGCCGAGGGCATCGCCGTTGGTCCGGATTTGAACCTTTGGTTCACGTTGACGGGCACCGACAAGATCGGCGTGATGAATCCGACGAAGGGCGCGATGGTCGCCGAGTATTCCGTCCCGACCGCCAATGCGAAGCCCGATGCGATCGCGATTGGACCCGCGAAGGGAGCCATGTGGTTCACCGAGTCGGGAGCCGATCAGATCGCTGTGATCAGCACGACAGGCGTGGTGAGCGAAGCCGCAGCATATGGAACCAACTCCACGCCCATCGGTATCACTTCGGGGGCGGATGGCGGCGTCTGGTACGTCGAGTCCAATCACGTCGGGATCGAAGAATACAAATCCGGCGCATCCACGTCTTATCCTTACACGGTCACGAAGACCGATGCCCCGTTCGGGATCGCGCCCGACTCCCAGGGGAATCTCTGGTTCGCCCAGCAAAGTGATGACCAGGTCGGGGTGTTCGACCCCGCGACCGATGTCAGCACAGAGGAGGTTGTGCCGACCTATGAAGCCGGCCCGCTCGAGGTCGCGCAAGGCCCCGGCTCGAGCGTCTGGTTCACCGAGTTCGGCGACGGCGCCGCCGGAGACAAGATCGGGATGATTGACTCGGCCACCGGTAAGATCACCGAGACGAGCGTCTTGACGCCCGATGCCCAGCCTTACGACATCGTGTACGATCCGGTGGACGGTAATCTCTGGTTCACCGAGTGGGCCCCGATCGCCAACAAGGTCGGCAGGATTAATCCTACCACCAAATCGGTGTCGGAGTTTTCACTTCCGACCCCGAATGCCTATCCTGAGGCCATCACGGTCGACGCCGCCGGGAACGTCTGGTTCCTCGAGCCGAGCGTCAAGAAGATCGCCGAGCTCTCCCCGAACGACCCCAGCGTCATCAACGAGTACAACGTCCCCGGCGATGGCGGCGGCATCGTCGCCGGTCCTGACGGCAACATTTGGTTTACCGAGAATGTGAGCTCCGTGTGGAAGGTTGCCAAGTTCAGTCCCGCGACTGACACGGTGCTCGCTCAATACCCTGTGGTGGGCGGCGTTAACTTGACCGCGATCACGGTCGGTCCCGATCAGAACCTCTGGTTTACCGACGGCAGCGGCCGAATCGACACGATCACCACCGCCGGCGTGCTTAATTATTATCCGGTTCCCAACGCCATTCCGTCGGTGATCACACGAACGGCGGACGGCAATCTCTGGTTCACCGCCGCCGGAACCGCCGGACATCCCAACGTCATCGGTGTAGTGACGCTGACGCCCGCCACAATCCCGACCCAGCTCGCGGTAATGACGCAACCCCCCGCCGCCGTCACCGCCGCCAACGGGTTTGGCCTGGTGATCTCGGTGGAGAACGCCGCGGGTGATCTCGACCCGGACTATACCGGGAGCGTGACGATCACGCTGGCGAGCAACCCCGGCGGCGACACGCTCGGGGGCACCCTGACGGCGCCGGTTAGCCGCGGCGTGGCCGTCTTCCGCGGGCTAACTCTCCGAAATGCCGCTGTGGGTTACACCATCCAGGCAACGGCGACAGGATTGACATCGGCGACGACGGACGCCTTCAACGTCACGCTCGGCGCCACGTCGCTACAGGTGACGACGCAGCCGCCGGCCAGCGTCGGTGCGGAAACGAGCTTCGGCCTCACCGTCTCCGCGGTCGATGGCCAGGGCAATGTGGATACCACCTACAACGGGCCGATGACCCTGACGCTCGGTAGCCACCCGGCCGGCAGTGCGCTCGGAGGAAGCGTTGCGGTGGGGGCGGCCAATGGGGTCGCGACTTTTGCCGGGCTGACTTTGAGTGTCCCGGGTGACTATACGATCGTCGCTTCAAGCGGCGACCTGACCCCTGCGGCGACCGTAAGCTTTATCGTGACTGGCGCCGGCGTTGCGGCGATTGGGGTGTCGTCTTCGCTGCCGAACTCGACGTATGGTCAATCAGCCAGTTTTACCGTCACAGTGAGCGGCGGCGGTCCGGCGCCGACAGGGACCGTGCAGTTCGTGGTTGACGGGAGTGATCTGGGTGGCGCGATCACATTGTCGGGCGGAAGCGCGACTAGCCCGAGCACGGCGCTCCTTTCCGCGGGTAGCCACATGGTGGTGGCCGAGTATTCGGGCGATACCAACTACATGGCAAATACGGGCAACTACACGCAGGTCGTTAACCCAGCCCCAGTCAGCATCGTACCGAATAACCTGAGCCGCACACTGGGGCAGCCGAACCCGACCTTGACGTATACGCTCAGCGGTCTTGTCAACGGTGAGAATGCCACGTCAGCCGGCATCACCGGCGCGCCCGACCTGGCGACGCCGGCGCTCGCGGACAGCCCTGCGGGGCAGTATCCGATCACGGTGACCGACGCCGGAACCTTAGCGGCGGCCAATTACGACTTCCCCGCGGCCGACTTCGAGACCGGCACGCTGACCGTGACGCAAGGCACCGTGGCAGTAGGAGTGTCATCGTCGCTGCAGAGTTCGACGTATGGTCAATCAGTGAGCTTCACGGTCACCGTCACGGGCGGCGGTCCGGCGCCCTCAGGGACCGTGCGGTTCGTGGTTGACGGGAGTGACTTGGGTGGCGCGATCACATTGTCGGGCGGAAGCGCGACTAGCCCGAGCACGACGCTTCTTTCCGCGGGTAGCCACATGGTGGTGGCCGAGTATCCGGGCGATCCCAACTACGCGGCCGACACGGGCAGTTACACTCAGTTTGTTAGCCCGGCCGCACTCAGCATCGTGCCAGATAACCTCAGCCGGGCGGTGGGCCGGCCCAATCCGGTCCTGGCCTACACGCTGAGCGGTTTTGTCAATGGCGAGAATGCCGCGTCAGCCGGCATCACCGGCGCGCCCGACTTGGCGACGCCCCCGTTGGCGGGCGCCCCTGCGGGGCCGTATCCGATCACGGTGACCGACGCCGGAACTTTAGCGGCGGCCAATTACGACTTCCCCGCGGCCGACTTCGAGACGGGCACACTGACCGTGACGCAAGGCGCCGTGACGGTGGCAGTGTCATCGTCGCTGCGGAGTTCGACGTATGGTCAATCAGTGAGCTTCACGGTGACCGTCACGGGCGGCGGTCCGGCGCCGACAGGGACCGTGCAGTTCGTGGTTGACGGGAGTGATTTGGGTGGCGCGATCACATTGTCGGGCGGAAGCGCGACTAGCCCGAGCGCGACGCTTCTTTCCGCGGGTAGCCACATGGTGGTGGCCGAGTATTCGGGCGATACCAACTACATGGCAAATACGGGCAACGACACGCAGGTCGTTAACCCGGACCCAGTCAGCATCGTACCGAATAACCTGAGCCGCACACTGGGGCAAACGAACCCGACCTTGACGTATACGCTCAGCGGTTTTGTCAATGGTGAGAATGCCGCGTCAGCGGGCATCACCGGCGCGCCCGACCTCGCGACGCCAGCGTCGACGGACAGCCCTGCGGGGCGGTATCCGATCACGGTGACCGACGCCGGAACTTTAGCGGCGGCCAATTACGACTTCCCCGCGGCCGACTATGAGACCGGCACACTGACCGTGACGCAAGGCACCGTGACGGTGGGAGTGTCATCGTCGCTGCGGAGTTCGACGTATGGTCAATCAGTGAGCTTCACGGTAACCGTCACGGGCGGCGGTCCTGCGCCCTCAGGGACCGTGCAGTTCGTGGTTGACGGGAGTGATTTGGGTGGCGCGATCACATTGGCGGGCGGAAGTTCGACCAGCCCGAGCACGACGCTTCTTTCCGCGGGTAGCCACATGGTGGCAGCCGTTTATTCGGGCGATCCCAACTACATGGGAAATACGGGCAACTACACGCAGGTCGTTAACCCGGCCTCGGTTAGCATCCTACCTAATAACCTGAGCCGCACACCGGGGCAGCCGAACCCGACGTTGACGTATACGCTCAGCGGTCTTGTCAATGGTGAGAATGCCGCGTCAGCCGGCATCACCGGCGCGCCCGACCTGGCGACGCCGGCGTCGACGGACAGCCCTGCGGGGCAGTACCCGATCACGGTGACCGACGCCGGAACATTAGCAGCGGCCAATTACGACTTCCCCGCGGCCGACTTTGAGACCGGCACACTGACCGTGAAGCAAGGCGCCGTGACGGTGGGAGTGTCACCGTCGCTGCGGAGTTCGACATATGGTCAATCAGTGAGCTTCACGGTCACCGTTACGGGCAGCGGTCCGGCGCCCTCAGGGACCGTGCAGTTCGTGGTTGACGGGAGTGATTTGGGTGGCGCGATCACATTGTCGGGCGGAAGCGCGACTAGCCCGAGCACGACGCTCCTTTCCGCGGGTAGCCGCATGGTGGTGGCCGAGTATTCGGGCGACCCCAACTACGCGGCCGACACGGGCAGTTACACTCAGTTTGTTAGCCCGGCCGCACTCAGCATCGTGCCAAATAACATCAGCCGGGCGGTGGACTGGCCCAATCCCGTCCTGGCCTACACGCTCAGCGGTTTTGTCAATGGTGAGAATGCCAAGTCAGCCGGCATCACCGGCGCGCCCGACCTGGCGACGCCGGCGACGTCGGGCAGCGCAGCGGGCCAATACCCCATCTCGGTGACCGACGCCGGGACTTTGGCGGCGGCCAATTACGACTTCCCCGCAGCCGACTTTGCGAGAGGTACGCTGACGGTCGCTCCGGTCACGCCGGTGATCTCCGTCACCCGAGCCGCCTCGTCAATGAATCCCTCGTTCTTTGGCCAGAGTGTCACGTTCGACGCCACAGTCGGGCTTGGCGCCGGCGGCTCCATTACGCCGGCGGGAACCATCACGTTCTACGACGGTAACCCGAGCGCCGGTGGCTCGAAGATCGGATCGCAAGCCGTCTCGGGAGGCAGTGCGAGCATCACGACCAGCGCGCTGACGGTCTCCGCCGCCGGGCATGCGATCTACGCGGTGTATACACCGGCGCCCGCGGAGTCTGCTGACATTAACGGCGTCACCTCGACGCCCCTTCTTCAGACCGTCAGTGGCGATCAAACGGCTATCAGCGTGAGCTCTTCGGCCAACCGCGTCAAGAAGGGCAAGGCAGTGACCCTCACGGCGGTGGTGTCCAACGCGAGCACGCCGTCGGGCGGCGTTCCCGCGGGTACGGTCGTATTTGAAGTCGATGGCCGCGCGCACGGGCGGCCCATGAAGCTTTCGGCACGCGGGAAAGCCGTGTACGCCAAAGTCAAACTGCCCTTCGGCACACACGTGGTCACGGTGCTCTACACGCCAGGCGATATCGATTTCGCCTCCAGCCAGGGCACTCTGGTCGGGGGCCTGAAGGTTAAACGCTAATGCGTCAGAACGGGGAACTGAGCCAGTCGCATGCGTCGGCGCAGTCGTCACATCTGAACTGGATGCACTGGAGTATCGACGTGAGAAACGCAGGAAGAGCAGCCCGGCGGAACTGGAATCCGCGCATCGAGTTCATGGAAGCCAGGGCCCTTCTGGCGAGCATCACGGAGTACCCGATTCCGGGCGGCACCACATCCCTGGGCAACGGCCTCTTCGGGATTACGGGCGGCCCGGACGGCAACGTCTACTTCACCGACACAGAGGACAACGCGATCGGCCAGATCGATCCATCGGGAAACATCCATGAGTTTCCCAACGCCCCCGGCGGCGGCGGGGGATTCTTCAAGAATGGGCTCGATGGCATCGCGCTCGGCTCCGACGACGAGCTGGTGTTCACCGAGTCGACTCAGGGCGCGCTCGGCAAAATCACGACGACCGGATCGTACAGTCAGTATCCCATCGGGTCATCGGGTTCGCTGACGGGCCAGGGACCCGACCAGATCACGACCGCCAGCGACGGGACGCTGTGGTGGACCGAGGATGGGTCCAACGCGATCGGCGAGCTGACGCGAGCAGGAGTATTCAACCAGTACGCCGTCCCCAACGCTTACAGTGGAGGCATCATCGGCCCGAGCATGAAGGGCATCACCGTCGGATCCGACGGCAACATCTGGTTCACCAACTGGGGCCCATTCGGCGACTTCATCGGCAAGATGACTCCGGCCGGCAGCGTCACCGAGTTCCCCCTCTCGGGCGGCACCGACCCTTACGGAATCACAAGCGGCCCGGATGGCAATCTCTGGTTCGTGGCGTATGGCACGAACACGATCGATGTGATGTCGACAGCAGGCACGATGCTCGACGAGGATCCGATTGGCAACGGCCTCGGGTCGCTTGCGGATATCACGGTCGGCTCGGATAACAACCTGTACTTCACGGCGCAGACCGGCTACATCGGCGAGATCACCACCAGCGGCGTTGTCACGAGCACTCCCGTGTCGACCACGGTCCAGACCGTGCCAGGTGCAAGCGGTCCTCAGCCGCTGGCCATCACGAGCGGGCCGGACGGTAATATCTGGTTCACGGACCCGTGGACCGACAGCATTGGCGTGCTCAGGATTGCCCCGAGCCGCCTGCCCACCATGACGGCGCTGAGCACCTCGACCGCAACCGCGGCCCCGGGACAGTCAGTCACGCTCACCGCAACCGTCAGCGACCTCTCTCCGGGCGGGGCGTCTCCGAATGGCGGGACGGTCACCTTCAGCGACCAGAACGGGGTACTCGACCGCGAAACGCTGGTCGACGGCGTGGCGACGTACACGACCTCGACACTGGCAGTGGGCACGGATACCGTTACGGCGTTTTATGCCGGCAGCGCGAGCTTTGCCCCGAGCGCCACCGGGAGAATCGTGACGGCGGTCGGCAGCGGCGCCGCCACGTACGCAGGCGACCTCAACGAGCCCTGCGGCCTGGCGGGCGACTCCGAGGGCGACCTGTTCATCGCCGACGCCGCCGACAACGTGGTTCAGGAAGTCGTCAAGGCCACCGGCGACGTGATCGCGGTCGCCGGCAACGGCATGGCCGGCTACAAGGGCGACGGCTTGCTCGCCACCAATGCCGAGCTGGATTTCCCAGAGGGGGTCGCCGTCGACTCGGCGGGCGACGTGTTCATTGCCGACACCGTGAACAACATGGTCCGCGAAGTCGTCGAGGCGACCGGCGACATCTTCACTGTCGCCGGCAACGGCATGGCCGGCTACCAGGGCGACGGCCAGCTTGCGACCGACGCCGAGCTGGACAATCCCTACGCCGTCGCCGTCGACCGGGCCGGCGACCTGTTCATTGCCGATTGGGGCAACAGCGTGATCCGCGAGGTGGTCAAGGAGACCGGCGACATCATCACTTTCGCCGGCACCGGCGTCGCCGGTGACAGCGGGAACGGCGGGCTTGCGACCGATGCCATGCTAGACCACCCCGAAGGCATCGCGCTTGATTCCGCGGGCGACCTCTTGATCGCCGACTGGAAGAACAACATGGTCCGGGAGGTCGTCAAGGCGACGGGCAACATCATCGCCGTCGCCGGCAACGGCACCGCCGGTGAACAGGGTGACGGCGGACTCGCTACGGCTGCCAAACTGGACCAGCCGGTGGGCCTCGCCTTCGATTCGGTTGGCGACCTGTTGATCGCCGAATACGGAGGCGACGTGGTCCGCGAGGTCGAGAACGCGACCGGCGACATCGTGACCGTCGCCGGCGACGGCAAGACGGGCTATACCGGCGATGGCGGGCTCGCGACGGCCGCGGAACTGGACTTTCCGTTCGGCCTTGCCGTCGATTCCGCCGGCGACGTGTTCATGAGCGACGTGACCAACAGCGTGGTCCGCGAGTTCACGCAGGCTGTGACCGTGAGCGTGTCCGCGCCGAACATGTTGGTAATCCACACCCGGCCGTCGGCAAAAGCCACGGCCGGCAAGCCGTTCGCGATTCAACCGGTTGTTTACGTCGAGGATTCGAGCGGCAACCTCGACACGAGCGACAACAGTTCGGTGATCACGGTCTCTCTGGCCAGTGGGATGGGCCCGCTCCAGGGGAAGTCGCTGTCGGTGACCGCTGTGGGCGGGATTGCGAGCTTCAGTGGTCTCTTCGATAACACCGCCGAGACGATCACGCTCCAGTTCTCTGCCGCCGGAATGATCTCGTCGCAGAAAGCGTCCATCGATGTCCTGCCGGCAACCCCCTTCCGCCTGAAGATCGAGACTCAGCCGTCCCCCACGGCAACAGCAGGTGTGCCATTTGCGACGCAGCCGGTCATCGAAGAGCTGGATCTGTACGGTAATGTCGAGACGACCGACAGCAGCACGCCGATCACGGCGTCAGTGGACTTCGGCAACGGACCGCTCGACGGCTCCGCCACGGTCACGTTGTCAGCCGGCGTCGCCACCTTCACCAGCGTCTCCGGTACGTCGATCGGCACCATCGCTCTGCTTTTCTCGGGCGGCGGGTTCAAGGTCGGGCCGTCCGACCAGATCGTGATCAGTCCCGGCCCGGCGACTCAACTGGCAATCAAGCAGCAACCGGGTGCGACGGTGACGGCCGGCAATGCATTCAGCGGTCCCATCGCGATCGACGTGGAGGACAAATACGGTAACCTCGTGAGCAGCGATAACTCGACGGTCGTGACGGCAAGCCTCAATAGCGGCAACGGCTCACTCAAGGGAGCCAGCCCTGTCACCGTGCAGGGCGGCGTGGCCACCCTCACCAACCTCGAGGTCGACACTGCCGGGCCCCTCACGCTCGAGTTCGCGAGCGGCACGCTGATCCCGGCGATTTCTCGCTTGATCACGGTGTCGCCCGCGAAAGCGACCAGGCTCGCGCTGACGACCCTGCCGCCCAGCCCGGTGATCGCCGGCCAACCGTTCATCGTGGTCGTCGCGGCCGAGGACCCGTTCGATAACGTGGCAACCAGCTTCGACGGTAATGTGACGCTCTCCGTGGCTGGGGACCCGAGCTTCACCACGATGGTGGCCGCGAAGAACGGCGTTGCGAGCTTCGTGGGACTCTCGTTGGGCGCCGGGTCCCAGGGCGTTTCGATCGAGGCGACCGCAGGCGGTCTGTCGCCGGTCGCCAGTTCTCCCATCACGGTGAATCCCCGGCCGACGATCACCGGCGAGCAGGTGGTGACGTACCGGAAGACCAACACGAAGGGCAGACCCGTCGGCAAGTCGGTCTTCGGCGGTTTCCAGCTTACATACAGCACGCCGATGAATTCAGCGGCCGGTTCGAAGGCCGATTATCAGGTCCTGGCGCCTATCACGACGCGGATCAACAAGAAGAAAAGCTACAAGCCGGTCGACTTCACGACCTCCTACAACGCGGTGACCAACACGGTCACGTTGAACCTCAAGAGCAAGACAACGTTCGCCAAGGGGGGCGAGATCACCGTCGTCTATTCTCCGCCGAATGGGGTTTCCAGTGCAGCGGGCGTCGGGCTCGATCCCAACTACGCCAAGTTCACCATCCAGCCCGGGGCGAAGGGCATCACACTCGCTTGAGGAGACCACGACGCCGCGCGTTGTGTCTAAAGAGTTTCATATCATTTTCATATAGTTGTATGACGCCTTCTCTGCTCTCGAGGGGCAGATCCGATGGTCAAGGTCGGCGCGATACTCAACGAGCGGTTCACCCTGGACAAAGAGCTCGGCCAGGGAGGCATGGGCACGGTCTACGGCGCGACGGACCAGTTGCTCAGGCGGAAAGTGGCCATCAAGCTGCTGAAGGAGTCGCGCACCGCCGGGGACGCCGAGCAGATCCGGCTCGAGGCCCAGATTCTCGCGAGGCTGGTTCACGACGGGATCGTGCGACTGTACGACCTCGGTCAGTCGGAAGGGGCGTACTTCTTGGCTATGGAGGAGGTGAACGGCCCGAGCTTTGTCAATCGGTGGCGAGACCTGCTCCTGGCCGATCGCCTGCGGATCTGCGGACAGGTGGCCGAGGCGCTCGATTACGCGCATGCGCAGGGGGTGATCCACCGCGACGTCAAGCCGGGCAATGTCTTGCTCACACCGAACGACGAGGCGAAGCTCTCGGACTTCGGTTTGTCGCTCCTCAGCGAGGACGCGGGGGACCCCACCTGGACCATCCGGGGCACCCCTCGATACATGAGCCCGGAGCAGGCCCAGGGAAAACCGATCGACTATCGGACGGACCTGTATTCGCTGGGTGTGATGCTCTACGAATGCGCGACTGGCGATGCTCCGTTCGTCGGCAACGCGCTGAGCATGATCGACCAGCATATCCACGCAGCTCTGACATCTCCCCGGTCGAGGAACCCCGAGATCTGGTCGACGCTGGAGAACCTGATCCTCTCGCTCCTGAGAAAGCGCCCTGCCAAACGGCTCGCTCCGGCCAACGTGGTGGCGCTCGCGGTCTTCGAGGAAGCCGAGCGCGCGCGTGCGCTTGAGCGAATCAACCCCGGACTCAGGCGCTCGGATGTGCTGAACCCGATCGGCCCGTCACCGTCGCGCGCAATGAGCACGTGCGTTCGGAGAGTCGAGCCGACCTCGGCGAACCGGATGGGGCAGGACGACTCGGGCCCCTTAGCGATGTCAGCGATGGAGCCATCCCTCTCGGCGCGTTCCGCACACGCGGACGCGAGCTGGCCTCCGCCATCTCCTCCCAACGACCACGCCACTTCGTCCGGGACCAATCGCGAGGCGGTTTCGGGGGCGTACGGCCACCCCGTCGCCCACGAGATGCTCACGACGATCTGCGCCACGCCAATCATGATCACGCCGGAGGAACGCTATCTCTGCGGTCACTACCTGGCGTACCTCCTGGGCGGCTCGCGGCGGCGGGGGATCTTCCTGCGACGACCGCTCGACGCGAGGAACGCGGACCGCGCGCGACTCCTACTGGCGATGACCTGGCTGTCGTGCGTCGAGCCGACTCAGGAAGCGATCGAGCGCGCAGGCACTCTGCTCGATGAGCGCCCCGAAGTGCGAGGCGGACTCAGCCCGACCGTCGTGATGAAGTTCCTCGCCGGCCGAGATACGTTCGGCAAGCGCAGGCGGTTTCGCGAGGTTCGCAGGCAGCTCAGGGACGCCAGTGCGTACGCGGGCCAAGCGATGCTCGACGCCAAAGGCGTGCTCAATCCCGGCCTCATGCCTCGGACCCTCGACGACCTGGCGATCATCGCCCCGCACTGCGACACGCTGGACGCCCACCGTGTGTCGCTATGGAACCGCGTCGCTGAGGTCTGGCGCCAGGAGGGGGAGTTCCGCCGGTCGGTCCTCAACTACGCCACGCGTTCCGAAGACCTTGACGCGGTCAGCGCCGACCTCTGGCCCGAGGTCGTCTACCCTTTGATCGAGCATGCCCATTGGCAGCGCACGTTTCGACCCCGGCTCGAGGCAGTCTGGGACTACGTGGTCGGCAAGCTGCTCAAAGTTCCGGTGGCAGGCGTCCGGCTCGACCGGATGATGATCATTGCCATCCCGCTGGACGTCGCTGAGCAGCTCGACGAGGACCTCTCCACTTTTGTCAAGGAGCCCCACTTCGACGAAGACGAGGACGAGGACGAGACCAGCCCTCCCGAGCCCCAAAGCACTTCCGAGCGGCGCCCCTTCTGGGTGGGAAGCACGATCCCGCGAGATGATCCGCCGAGCGACGACGACGATCCTCGCGTCAGGCCGATGGTCCCTCTCTCCCCGGCCGAGCCTTTCCTGTTCACCCAGGATACGCTGCGCGAACTGTGGGAAGAGGCCATCGACACGCAAGACCATTCCGCACGGCTGCGAGCGCCACATCGGACCATCCCAGTCGGGCCGTACCAGCTCGCGGTCATTCCGACGGGGGGCGCCCGGTCAGCCGTTCGCGCGGGGTCGGCCATTCGGGCGGTATTGCAGGGCATGCAGCAGCGGGGAAAGGAGATCGAGCTCTTCACCCCTTCGGCCCTCGCGAGAAGCTCCGCCTCTCGGACCGTGATCGCCATCTGGCTCTACCAGGACGCAAGCATCGCGATCACGTACATCGACTTCCAACAAAAGGAGCGTTACATCCTCTGGCGCGCTTCGGCGCGCAGCAATTCAACTACGACAACCTCGAAGAGCTGAGAGTCGGGCTGTCCACCATGAGGCTGGAGATCCCCGACCGGATCGCCTCCGCGACCTAACCGCTGCGTCACCCTGAAAAGGAGCGAAGGCAAGTGACCATGAAGAGCGATCGATCAGGTTGGCAGATTCCCAATGCCGGCGGTGTGCCGAAGTCACGAAGACGGCGACGGTGGGAGCGAGTAGGGAGGTGGAGGGAGGAGAAAGGACAGGCATTGCAATGGTGATGTCATCGCCGACCAGACGCACAGTCGTGAAAGCATCCTCGCCGAAATCTCACCACAGGTATCGTGATGAGGCGTGGTTCTCATGAACGCTTCGTTCGGGCGCGATTCATTCAGTGTTTTCACCCATGCTTCTCCTGCTTCTTCCTGGTCAGTTTTCGCTTCGCGGTCGTCTGCTGGTTCGTGCGGCGTTTGCGCGTTTCTTCGGAAGACGGTAGGTCCGCAACCGGTGCGCCGAGTTCCGCTTCGATCTGCTCGACCGTAGGTAATGCCGATCGAAGGCTTCGGGGCAAGGCACGGGTTAGTTCGTAGCTTGACACGCCGATGGGCTTGTCGATTCCGGAGAGGGCGTATTCGGCCAGCACACGATCCTTGCCTTGGCAGAGTATCAAGCCAATGGTCGGCTGGTCAGTCGAGTGACGGAGTTTGTCATTCACGACATTGCAATAGAAGTTGAGCTTGCCGGCATATTCCGGTTTGAAGGGGCCGGTCTTGAGGTCAATCACGACGAACGCCCTGAGTCGCAGGTGATAGAACAGCAAGTCGATGTAGAAGTCCGAGCCGTCGACGTCGACCCGGTATTGCCGGGCGACAAAGGCAAAGCCTTGGCCCAGCTCGAGGCAGGAATTTCTCAAGATGACGGATGAGCCCGGTTTCGAGCTCGCGTTCGTGGAAGGGTTCTTCGAGCGTCAGGAAATCGAATACGTAGGGATCTTTTAGACTCTGGCGTACCAAGTCGGACTGGGGAGCGGGAAGGAGTTGGCCGAAGTTTGTAACCGCCTGTCCCTGCCGCCGGTGGGTATCCGATTTAACCATCAGCGAAAGGACGTTGCGGCTCCAGCCGTTGGCAAGTGTCTGCTCCATGTACCATCGGCGGATGGAGAGGTCGTCCACCTTCTCCATAAGCAACGCGTGGTGGCCCCACGGGATCAACCAAAGGACCGATGCGTTGGTTGCGTCACTTTTTGCCACAGGCTGTGGCAGTTTCGCGGTATCCGGCAATTTTGCCACAGCCTGTGGCAAAAAGTCAGCGGGAGTCGAATATGACCTGTAAAACGCGATCATGCGACCAATATTTCGTTCTGAGAATCCCTTTTCCTCGGGCAGTTCGTTGCGAAGCTCTCGGGCCAATCGGGGAATAACGGCGGCTCCCCAGCCCTCGTGTTGCTGCCGGTCGTCGATCATTCGGCCAATGTCCCAATAGAGACGAATGAGCTCCTCGTTGACCGAGAAGACCGCGCGCGTTTGCGCCTGCTGAATCCGCGCCTTGATCTCCTTCAGCAGGTGCGCGTAACCGGCTGGTGCGGGCGGGCGGGCCTTGCTCATGTGATCCTCATTGGTACCGGCCGGTAACGTAGTGGAAGGGCTGCATCTCTTCGCCATACCCTCGTATAGCAGGATCAGATGAGACGTCCAAGTGGATTTGGACGGCTCAACTGAATCCTCAGTGCGGTTTATCGACCGCTTCTGGAAATGGAAAGACAGCCACGTGGGAGTTGGCGGGACCGGGGTTCAAAAACCCAACGCGGCTCAGCCGCAACCAAGCACGAAATCCCAACGCGGCTCAGCCGCAACCAAGCACGAAATCCCAACGCGGCTCAGCCGCAACCAAGCACGAAATCCCAACGCGGCCGCGCCGCAACCAAGCACGAAATCCTAAATCTCAAATCCTAAAGAATGCACATCCGTGCAGAGAAGTTACGGAAGTAGACTGTAAGTCGGTACGCCCTGACGCAGCAGGATAGTGGTGTCTCGTTTACTGATCGGCGCGTAGACCGTTTGGACAAGAGGCCGCTTCTTTCGTGTGGTTGTCACGCCTCGCAGTCCCGGGCGTTGGCACGCCGGGCTATACGATGCCGCCCCGCGAGGGGGCTCGGCTAACGCCCGACGGCGATCAGTTCCCGGCTCTGACACGCCGGGCCCTACGATGCCGCCACGCAAGGCAGCTCGGATTAGTCGATCCTTATCCCAGCCAGACGGGCCATCGCCGTGTCCGACGTGATGAACCGGTCCAGGCACGTCAGCACCGCAGCCGTGTCCATGCATGGAAGGACGAAAGCGATGAGCGGGAATTATGCAGGGAAGGACAGCGCGCAATGATCGGCATGGCCGATTAGGCAACGACCGTGCTTCACTTGAGTTGCGGCCGGCGGTCGCTGCTGTCGGCTCGTTCACGCGGCAGACGCGATGTGTGTCCTTCGCTTTCGCTCATGCTTGATCCTGAAGCGTAACGTGATCGATCGGGGGCTTCACCTGGACGGAAGGAATGCTACCGCCAGGCCGGCTGAAGGCGAGCGAAACTCGAAGGATCTGCCGCCAACGAGCGGGCCGTGCTAGAATGACCCGAATGAACCTCATCGATGCCAATCACGCCATATTTCCCAAGTGCTGAGGAGAGTTCTCATGACGTGCACCGTGAGCGTCCCTCTGCAGATTGTTGCCGAGGTTCACGAAATCGAAGGTGGCGGCTACTGGGCGGAGGTGCCGCGCCTTCCTGGTTGCGTCGCCCAGGCCGAAACGATCGAGGCACTCAAGGAGAACATCGTCCAAGCGGTGGAGAATTGGCTGAACGGACTGCCTGTAAAGACCGAGGATGAAGCCAGACAACTCGCGGAGATCCAAGGAAGCGGCAAGCTCGTCGACGAATCGTTCCCGCATCCTTATCCGTATCTACCGCCTCGGTCATGGATCGACGAGGATGAGTAGCGGGGGAACGGCTTCGGCCCAATTCCCGATCCGGTTTGCCGACATTATCTTTGCGGAAGTTCTTGACCCGAACGGGCAGAACCCGAAGACGCGTCGAGTTGTGGTTCTCACGCCAGACACTGAGCTGGCGGCTGGATTCCCGATCGTGGTGGCTGGGGTGACCGGCACATTACCGAACCCGCTCACGGCGGATTACGTGAAGTTGCCCTACAAGCATCCACCAGGGAGACACCCGAAGACAGGGTTGACCAAGGAAGCGGCCGTTCTCTGCACCTGGATCGTCTCGATTACCGCGAACGACGTCCGAGGGCGCTCCGGCTTCGTTCCACCTGCCCACATGGCGATCGTGAACGCCAAGACGGCAGCGAGGGCCAGGGTGATCGGTGGATGGCCCTGAGTGACCGGGCTGGACACGCACGGCGTTGCTCGGCCCCTTGTTGTCGATCGATGCTACGTGAGATCAGCTTCCCTTGATGCTGTCGGTCGGAGCAAGTGAACAAAGGCAAAAAATAGAAAGAATAGAAACACAGCCAGGTGGGAGTTGGCGGGTCGGGGGTTCAAAAACCCAACGCGGCTAAGCCGCAACCAAGCACGAAACCCTAAATCTCAAATCCGAAAAGATGCACACACGGCGCAGAGACGTTATAGAGGTCGACTCTAACTACGTACCCCCTGACGCCACAGGATAGTGGTGTCTCGTTTACTGATCAGCGCGTAGACCATTTGGCCAAGAGGCCACCTCTGTCGTGTGCTGATCACGCCTCGCAGTCCCGGTGTTGGCACGCCGGGCGATACGATCCCGGCCGGCGAGGGGGCTCGGGTAACGCCCGACGGCGATCAGTTCCCGGCGTTGCCACGCCGGGTTTTACGATGCCGCCACGCAAGGCGGCTCGGATTAATTGCAGCGCAGGGGGCCAGGGTCCTTTCCGCGATTCCTCGAAAACTCGCAGTACCGCTCAGCTTCGTGAGCGTCAAACGGCTGTACTCCGATGACGGTATCGCACGACCCGGATACAATGGCTCGTGAACCACTCTCGGCATTGGTGCGCGATCTGGATACGCGTCGGGTTGGTCATGGCTTTCTCGATCGTCTACTCCCCGGAAGCAGTTGACCACTTGGCGGCGCTCCCGAAGGCTTCCCAAAAGCTGGTCTTGGATGAAGTCGAGAGGCAACTCGCGCACGACCCGGCGCTAGAGTCGCGGAAACGAAAGGTGCTGCGTCCCAATCCCATCGCGCCGTGGGAGCTTCGATTGGGCGATCTCCGCGTCTTCTACGCGGTCGAGCTAAAGCCAAAACATCGAGTCGCCGTAGCAGCCATCGGTCTCAAACGGCATAATGAGTTGTGGATCGGAAAAGAGAGGATCGACCTATGAAAGCTATTGAAATCTCTGAGGTTTCCGCCTTGGCCCCGCACGTGAAGCCGGGTTGTTCTGAGCCGGTGCTGCTTACTGATCATGGACGCGTGGTTGCGACGATCGTCCCCGCAGACGAGGACGATGCGCAAAGCATGCTCCTGAGTATCAATCCCACGTTTGGCGCGATCTTGGAGCGGTCGCGACGCAGGTTGGAGTCGGAGGGGGGACTCTCCAGTGAGGAGGTACGACAGCGATTGGGAATCCCATCGGAATCGCCAGGAACGACTGGACGTCCCAAGCGTCGGCCGAAACGGGCGCGCGGCTAATCGGCGGGCTGAAGGCCGACTCGCAATCGCAAGACAGCCAGGTGGGAGTTGGCGGGACGGGGGTTCAAAAACCCAACGCGGCTAAGCCGCAACCAAGCACGAAATCCCAGTGCGGCTAAGCCGCAACCAAGCACGAAATCCCAGTGCGGCTGAGCCGCAACCAAGCACGAAATCCCAACGCGGCTCAGCCGCAACCAAGCACGAAATCCTAAATCTCAAATCCGAAAGGATGCACGCACGGCGCAGAGATGTTACGGAGGTGGACTTGAAGTACGTAGCCCCTGACTCCACAGGATAGTGGTGTCTCGTTTACTGATCGGCGCGTAGACCGTTCGGACAAGAGGCCACCTCTGTCGTGTGGTGATCACGTCTCGCACTCCCGGCGCTGCCACGCCGGGTTATACGATGCCGCCCCGCAGGGGCTCGAGCCATGCCGAGATACGGCCGTTCCGCGAGGGAAAGGAAAGAACACGATCTCGGCCGAGCTGACGGCTATGCTCGTTCGGCTGGGCACCAGCGCCCTGGGCCGGCACGCTCGGCTGGGGAAGCTCAAGGGCGGCCGGCTGCTGGGCCGATTCTGCGCCGCGAGTCGTGAGCGGCTGCGCGCCAGGGCCGCCGGCTCGACTGTATGCCTCCGCCGGGTCCGGGGGGCGCATCGGCGAGGGCCACTCCACCTGTAAGAGGAGTCAAGGGCAAGCGCACCGGCACCGCTTGCTGCGGGGCCGGGCTCGCGTGCAGCGTCAGCACGTCCGCGATCGCGCGGCCGGCGTGCTGTTCGGCCAAGGCATAGTAACCCTCCGGGAGTAAACCACTGTTGAGGGCTTTCTGAAGTTCCGGAAGCCAGGCCACGTGAAAAGCGTGAAAGATACCGGCGTCGACACGGGCCCAATCGTGCAGAGGCATCGTGAAATCTCCCGCCCGCCCCGACGGAATCTCTTGTACCACCGCAGCCGGGCAGGACCGAAGGCGTGTTTGCGAAGGTAGTCTCGGACTGGCAATTCGACCGCGATTGGAAGCAACCGGCGCAGTGCGCGTCGGCCAAAGCTCGTGTCAATCCAGCACCGGCATACCGCTCCCGGCGCCCGGTTTGCGCAACCGGGGTAGGCGCCTTCAGTATACCGTAGAGGAGTTTTCCGCACACGTGTCGTCGTGCTCGGAATCAACGACCAAGGCGAAAACGGCCCTTACTGACCGCACGCACCACAAGACTGCATCCACACCGGCGCACCTCGATTTGAATCCTGTTGCTGCTGGCATCGTGGAGGTTCCGGAGGAGAGCCCACACAGTTCGGTGACCGCGCGACTGCGCGTGCACCATCTGGCGAACCTCGGTGGATGCCCGGCGCGATAGCTCCAGAGGGAATTCTCATCGTTTTGCTTGCCTTCCCGGGGCGAACTCGACGTCGCGACGCGATGCGTCGCGTTCGGTGATCGGGTATCGATGTCGCACGTAGCTGGCCGATGACGGGCGTGCACGGTGGGATTGACGGCGGAGGGCCAGGTGAGCGGCTCTTGACTGCACCGGCGTGTTGCGCTTGCCTGCGGCTGGTACCGTTCAGGCGTCGGTGCTACCACGCCAGCGCGATGCGTGTCCTTGCACTTCACATGGAGCCTGATGGCAGCAGACCCACGTCATGACTACAATCAGATGCAAGGGCTGGCAGTCGACGATTTGTACGGGAGAGCGCTCGTGGATTCACTCAAGGATTATATCGCATCGCAGGCTCAAAAGCTCCGAATCGAAGAGTCTCAGGCGGGCCACAGGCGCGATGAATGGGTCGGCGCCGTCGACCGCCTGAACGGGCGGATCAAAGCATGGCTGACGGATGCTGACCCTGAACATAAAATCCTGGCCGTGAGCGAAGTTCCGTGCCAGCTTCGGGAGGAGGGAATCGGTAGTTACGAGGCTCGTGGTCTCATCATCAGCGCGGGACGGCGGGAGCTCCGCGTGGAGCCGATCGCGCGAAACGTCGTGGGTCCACTCTCGTCGACCGGTGTCATTCACGTGAGTCGAGCGTACGGACGGGTGGATCTGACGGACGGCTTGGAAAAATTCATGATCTTCAGGGTCGAAAAAGACCCTGAAGACCGGTGGAGCATTATTGAGCAGGACGGCTTCCGCATGAGGGACTTCGACCGAGGTGCATTCGAGGAGGCCTTCAAGGCCTTGCTCGAATGATCGATCTGGATGCCGCCTGGAGCTGGTACATACGGAAACCACTGACCGCAGGTAACTGTGGCGGCGGCCGTGCTGACCTACTGAAAAAGTCCCGTTCCGGGCGCCGCTATGAGCGAAAAGGGCTTGTTAGACGACTGGGAACAACGGTTCCGAGCGGCTGCGCGCGCCAACCGGTACGGCACTTTGCGCAGACATATGTGCCGACTGGGGCTGCCATCGAAACCTCGGCTGCTGCTTGAGGGCACAATCCGCCTTGTACGCATGTGTTGCGCCTATCTCAGCGTCGACGGCCGCGGCGAGGCGCTTCAGCATTTCCTCGACATGCAACAGTACGATGCTTCCCACGCGACTAACGCTCGTTACTTTTTCACTTTTGATCTTTTCGGCAGAGCATTCGCTCGGGTTCTTGTCACCGGCAAAGATCCGGTGCTCGATTTGGCAGATCTCTACGGCAGCCCTTGGGAGGACTACAAGATAGTTGGGTTTCATCAACTGTGGATTTCCCGTTCGGACGACAGCAAGCTGACAAAGAAGGACATTCGACACCTTGAGCGCGAAATTACAAGGGACCTGCGTTTCGATTACTCGGAGGATGAGCTCGATTTCTGGTTCGATGACAGCCTGGACGACAACTATCTGTTGGTGACGGTTCAAGATGTCTACGACGATGCCTAACCAAGCAATGCAGCCACACGGGCCCGGCGTGCACAGCTCATGCTTGTTGAGCCGCGTTCTGTCGTTCTTGTAGATGATGCTTGCTCTCGGGTGATCCCGTTGTGAGCATGATCCCCGCAAAGGACAGCCAGGCGGGAGTTGCCAGGACGGGGGTTCAAAAACTCAACGCGGCCAAGCCGCAACCAAGCACGAGATCCCAACGCGGCTAAGCCGCGACCAAGCACGAAATCCTAAATCTCAAATCCTAAAGGATGCACATACGGCGCAGAGATGTCACGGAGGTAGACTTCAAGCACGTACCGCCTGACGCTACAGGATAGTGGTGCCTCATTCGCTGATCGGCGCTTAGACCGTTCGGACAAGCGGCCGCCTCTGTCATGTGGTGATCAGGCCTCGCACTCCCGGCGCTGCCACGCCGGGTTATACGATGCCGCCCCGCACGGGGCTCGAGCCGTGCCGAGATACGGCCATTCCGCGAGGGAAAGAACACGATCTCGGCCGAGCTGGCGGGGATTCTCGCTCGGCTGGGCACGAGCGCGGGGCTGGCAGGCTCGGCTGGCGAAGCTCAAGGGCGGCCGGATGCTGGGCCGATTCTTGGCGGGCAGTTGCAATCGCTACTTTCGCGGGAGCGAAAGGCGACTATTGAGGTCGCCGCGCAACTGCGCGTGCACCATCTGGCGAACCTCGGTGGATGCCCGGCGCAATAGCGCCAACAAATTCTCACAGCTTCCTTGCCGCCTTCGCCTGACAAATCGACGTCGCGTCGGGGTCGGTGATCGAGCGCGAATGACGCGCGTAACTGGCCGATCCGCAGCGCGCACCGCGTGCGGAGTGACGGTCCACGGCCAGGGCGGCCACTTCTGACTGCGCCAGCGCGTTGGGCCTGCTTGAGGCTGCTATCGATCGCCCGTCGGGGCTGACCTTTCCAGCGCGATGCCTGTCCGTTCACTTTCGATATGCTGCCGTTCCGGTCTGTCCTTGCTGCTCCGCCTTCTGCGTCGATCACGGCTCGGGCAGGAAGACTGCCGGCGACACGTGAAAGTAGCGGGCAAACGCGTCGAGGTGCTTGCGTCCGATGCCGCGTTTGCCGCGGAGGATGTCGGAAACCGTCGAGGGAGAGATACCCATCTCCCGAGCGGCCTCGACCTGGGACACGCCCCGTTCGTCGAGCAGATGCCGTAGCATCTCCGGTCCGTAGAGGTCCGGAATCGGATAATGGGCCCGCTCGTACGCCGCGATCAAGTCTGTCAGGACGTCGAGATAGTCTTGCTCCCCTCGCGCCAGATCGCCACGGACCGCCATTTCGTTGACGATTTTGGTGGCACGGTCGAGGTCCCGCTCGGAACGGAGCGGACGGAGGGGGAACCGCGCGACCAGCTCCAGGTACAGAGCGACTCCCCGAGGCATACGAGTTCCCTGTGATCGGCCCGCAGCAATGCTCACGATGCCGCCTCCCGGATGGGCGTTTGAGTCGATTTAACAAGCGCAACCGTGTTTCCAGGCGCCCTTGTCGTAGTCCCGATGAGTTAGCACGTCGCGGATGTACACACGCCCTTCGACAACCTTCCCGTCCCGGTCGTGTTTCTGATAGTGAACGGCTGCGACTAAACGATACGTGTTCCCGCCGATGTTGAACACGGCGCATTTGCCCACCAGATCGGCGCTTCCAAACGTCTCACGTATCGAGGCAAAGTCGACCCATGCGCCTTTCCGGACCGTTTTATACCATCCTCGGAGCGGCGTCTCCGCGTCAGGATGGTCGTCCCAGAATGCCTTGAGAGCTTTGAGAGCAATGACGCGCATGGACCTGCTCAACGCATCAGGACGGCACTGCCAGAGAATTCATGATATTCGCAAAATCAGAACGAGGCAAGACTCGAAAGGACGCCGAGTGGGTGGCGAAGATCCGCGTGCGATTGCAAAACCTGGGCTGGTTCATGAAATGCCTATTGCGGCAGAGCCGCAACCAAGCACGAAATCCGAAATCTCAAATCCTAAAGGATGCACATAGGGCGCAGAGATGTTATAGAGGTCGACTCTACGTACGTACCCCCTGACGCCACAGGATAGCGGCGTTCTGTTTACTGATCGGGCGAACATCATGAAGGAAAAGAGGCCACCTCTGTCGTGTGGTGATCACGCCTCGCAGTCCCGGCGTTGGCACGCCGGGCTATACGATACCGCCCCGCGAGGGGGCTCGGGTAACGCCCGACGGCGATCAGTTCCCGGCGTTGCCACGCCGGGCCCTACGATGCCGCCACGCAAGGCAGCTCGGATTAGTCGATCCTTATCCCAGCCAGACGGGCCACCACCGTCTCCGACGTGATGAACAGGTCCAGGCACGTCAGCACCGCAGCCGTGTCCATTCACTTCGCTTTAGTAGAAGAATTCTGATGAAACTCTGTTACGCATCGCCGCCGAGGCGGTAGGCTAGAGCGAAAGGGCCAGAAAACGAAAGGAATTGATTGTGACCTCACCATTTCCTGGGATGGACCCTTACCTGGAACACCCCGCCTACTGGCTGGACTTCCACTCGCGGTTCGTCAACTGCTGGTGCGAGGCCGTCGCGGATGCGTTGCCCCCGCATTATGAAGCCAGTCTTGGCGAGCGGGTTTACCTGATCGAGCACGACCCGGAGGCCCGCAGGCTGGGGTACCCCGATGTGGCGGTTACCCAGGGCGAGCACGTTCTGTCGGGCGCCGCGCCTTCGGCAGCCGGACGAGCCACGCTGGAACCCGTCACCATCCCCTTGATGTTTCTGGAGGGGCCGCGCGAGTCCTACATCGAGATTCTGTATCATCCTGATCGATCCCTCGTGGCTGTGCTGGAGTTGTTGTCGCCGGCCAACAAAGAGTATCCCGGTCGTACAGAATACCTCGCCAAGCGGATGGCGCTCCTCCATCAAAACGTACACCTGGCGGAGCTGGACCTGCTCTTGGGCGGCCATCGCTTGCCCATGCAACGACCGTTACCGCCCGCCAACTACTACTACTTCGTCGCCCGCGGAGAGCACCGCCCGGACTGTCAAGTTTTTTCCTGGACTCTCAGGCAGCCTCTGCCGAGTCTCCCGGTCCCCCTACGTGACCCGGACCCAGACATCGTGATCGATCTCGGCCCGGTTTTTGCCACGGCCTACGAACGAGGACGCTTTCGCCGCCGGATCAATTATCAAGTGCCGCCGCCCGTTCTTCCTGACGAAGACAAGCGATGGGCCGACGCAATCGTTAATGCTCTCGAATGTTAAAACGAGACACCCGCCGTCGCAGGATAGCCATGTGAAATGGAAAGGACAGTCAATGCGCATCTTGCATCGGGCCACCCGTTCTGGTAGGTTCGGCAGTCCAGCGAAGACAAAACCCGAGGCGGTTGCATCATCTCAGGATGCCTCGGGGTCGGCATCGGGCGGCCGAAGATGCTCGTTGGAATCGCGAGGCTATCCAGTCCAGAGGGCGGACGACGGCGGAGTGCCCCCTTTCTTCGCGTGTCACTTCCGTAGGAACCCGCGAGCCCGCGCTTGCCGCGCCGGTCCCCGTTTCAACGCCTCGAAGATTGCGGTGTCCTATGAAGGAGTGATCGTACGACGTACTGGGTTCGGGGAGCGGAGGCATCGCGTTGCTTCGAGAACATAACCGCGGGGAAAGAGTCGGCAACCGACTCATCGTGCGAGGCGAGGAGTATTCCGCCCATGAAAGTGATCGACCTGAACGAGGCGAAGGCGAATCTTGAGGGTGAGGTTCGCTCACCGTTTCGGCTGGGCCCGAGGGCGGGGCCGGGAACACCGATTTCTTGACCATCTGCCAGGGTCCAGCGACAATGAAATCGACGCCAGCACCATTCCCACGCGGAGCCGCGCGATGCCTTCCCCTTTCCCGGGCATGGACCCGTACCTGGAGAGCTCGGACTGGTTCGGTGATCTGCATGGCAGCCTGATCATCTTGATCAAAGAGACGCTTCAGCGCAGCCTGCCCGGGCCCTACTATGCTCAGTCGGATCAGCGTGTGTGGCTGGAGTTCTCCCGGTGCCACATCGAGCCCGACGTCGAGACTGTCCATTCCGCGCGGAAGGCTCGCAAGCGGACCAAGGGCGGAGTTGTTGTCGCCGAATCCGGGCAAGGCGGCCCGTTGGTCGTCACGGTCGAGACCGTCGAACATGGGCCCTTCAAGGAGTCGTTCCTGGATATTCGGCGGCGGCGCGGCAAGGAGATCCGGATCGTCACCTCGATCGAGGTCCTCAGTCCCTCCAATAAGAAGACCGGCAACCCCGTGCGCGCAAAGTTCTTGGAGAAGCAGCGTGAGACCCTCGATAGCGACACTCATTTAGTCGAGATCGACCTGCTGCGCGGTGGAACGCACACCGCCGCCGTTCCCAAGGAGCTGGTCGAGACAAAGGCCGGCCGGTTTGATTACTTCGTTTCGATCCATCGCTTCGATCGACCGAAGGACTTCCTCGTCTATCCGATCGGTATCGCGGACCGGCTCCCCGAGATCGCGATCCCCCTTTTGCCGGGCGATCCGGACGTGCCACTCGACCTTCAGGAAATGTTTCTGCGAGCCTATGACGCTGGTCCGTACGCACATGAAGTCGAATACGGCAAGGACCCGATTGTCCCGCGCTTGAGGCCGGAGCAGGCAGACTGGGCCGCGGCTGTGCTGAAATCGCGCAAACGCCGTCCCTGACCGTGCGGAACAAACGACCTCAATTCAGTCGCCCTATCCGGTCCTGTTCCGGGAATCCCTGATCGCTGCGCTCTTTTCAAGCCATTCGTCGTCGCAGGATCGCCATGTGATGCCGTTCATGGCCGACGATCGCGTACGCGAGTGCGCGCACGGACATCTCGGCTTGACTGGCGATTCCTCGGCGATCCCAGTCGGTGTCGGTAAGGTTTTTGAATAGAATGTTATGTGAACGCCTGACAATATCGAACTCGAGCGCCAGCTCAGTGAGCGGTAATCGCTCGAAAACGGTCGATCGGGCATACAGGTTCTCGTCGAAGCTCGGCAACGGCGTCGAGTCGCCGCGAGCGAACCGGAGTGCGCGGTAGCCGAAGATCCGCTCGCAGTCGGTCAAATGGCCGACGACCTGCTTGATGGTCCAGGTGTACGGGGCGTGGCACACGCAGGCTTCGGCTTCGGGCACCTGCGCCAGGAACGATTGCGTTTCCGCCAGGCCGGTGGACATTGCTTTCAGGATGTCGTCCTCCGGGACCAGCGCGATGTAAGTTCCGTAATGCGCTGCGTATTCCGACGAGTCCGGTCGCGGCACGATTTCACCTCGCTTAGATCAATGGCCAGACAACTTGGTCAAAAAGGCCCGCAATGCCGTCTGGTGATTTGCGTTGAGCCTTGGTGTTCCCGCTACGGACTCCTGGCGGCGCCGGCCGCGGGATCACCGCTCGAGGTCTTCGCAAGCCAGGGATGATAGGTGTTGCAGAAGTCGATCCGGTCGCCCAAGCTCGGGTGGCTCGCCCGCAAGATCGTGTACAGAGGGCCGGGCCGTGGGTTGCCCAGGTTCTCTTTCTGGATCTTGACGAACGCCTGTGCGCCCGAATGATTGGCGTGCGTCAGCTCCAGCGAGAACCGGTCGGCCTCGTGTTCCTGGACGCGACTGTACCACAGGCCAGCCGGGCTGAGCACCAGCGTTACCAGTTCGAGCAGCATCAACAAGAGCGGCAGCGAGGCGACGTCGGACAGACGGTCAAATCCCAGGCGGCTCGAAAATCGGCCGACGATTCGCCGCCCCAGCCAATCGACCAGAAAAAGCCCGGCCAGGGTCAAGATCACCGACAACAGGATCGACCGGACCACGTGGCCCAGCACGTAATGGCCCATTTCGTGGCCCATCACAACCAGCAGCTCGTTGTCGTCGAGCTTGGCAATCAATGTGTCCCACAAGACGATTCGCTTGGTGTCGAGAATCCCCGTCACGTAGGCATTGATCGCCTTGGTATCGACGCTCTTCTCGACCTCGAAGACCCGGCTCCCTTCGATGCCGGCACGGCTGGCCAGCGCCAGGATCTTTTGCTCGAGCGCCTGGTTTTTCATCGGCCCGAACTTGTTGAATAAAGGGTCGATCCAGATCGGCTCGACAAACATCGCAAGGAACAAGAACGGGACCGAGAGCATGGCCGTGTACAGCCACCACCGCCGCGGGCTTTTCGCCAGCAAGAGATAGGGAACCCACGCCAGGGCAAACCCAACGGCCATCTCGATCGCCAGGCTGGTGATCGAGTCGCCCAGCCATTTTTGCCAGGTCTGGTTCGAGAGCCCGTAGGCGTGCAACCGCACGAAGCCCTCGTAATATGCGAGCGGCAGATCGAGTACGAAAGTGATCGCCAGGTACACGACCACAAACAGGCCGATGGTGAAGAACCAGTTTCTCCCCAATCGATGGGCCAGGTTGCGCAGCCGGGCCGAGAAGCCGGAAAACGCCAGGGCTCCGGTCAAGAGCACGGCCCAGACTCGGTTCAAGATCCACAGCAAGTTGTTGGTGCGGTAAAACTCGAGCGCCAGCTCGCTGGGCTCGGGAACGGGGACAGGCTCTCGCTCGTCGGCCGGCGATGATGGTTCGGCTTGCGCTGGTGGCGCTTCGACTTGGTTTCCGGCTGCGTCGGCGAGCGCGTGCTTGGGCGCGATCAGGGCAAGGACGGCCACCAAACCCGCGACCAGCGGTACGAAAGATCGGCGGTGATTAGCGTGGACACGAGCCATCGATCATCCTGAAATCGCCGCGGTTTTTTCCGATCAGGAAATATGGTGCGTGGGGCGATCGGTCTCGTCGGCCACCGGTTCCTCCGGGGGCTTCTGAAGGAAATAAGAATAGGCCAGGGCCAGTCCCAGGAAGACGCTAAAGCCCCAGCCGAAGTAGGCGGCGTAACGCGTGCGGATGAGCTCTTGCTCGCGGTCGAGGGCTTTCTGGCCCTCCGGCGTCTCGGCGAGCGGCGCAAGCTCGTCGAGCCGTTGCTGGACGCGCTTGTTGGTTTTCTCAAGGTCGGCAACCTGCTCGCGGAGCTTGGGAGCCTCCTCGGCGTCCTTCTCGAACTTGAAAGCCTTCTTGCTGGCCGCTTCGAGGTCGGCCGCCAGTGCGAGCTTCTTGGACTGGAGCTCCTCGCTGATCACTCGCTGATCGTCGAGTCTGCGGAGCGCCTCGTCGCGCGCCGCGGCGACCTTCTCATACCGCGCGATGAAGTCGGCCGGCTGGTCGCCGCCGATCTTTTCCCGCAGGATGTCATCCCTGAGCCGCTGGCTCGAGTTCGATTCGGCCTTGCGGGCCGCATCCTGGGCCCACTCCGTCAGCTCGTTCAAGCGCACGCTGAACTGGTAGAGCCAGAGCAGGGCCGCCACCCCGATCACGCCCAGAAGCATGCCCAGCAGGCCGAACACGGCTGCCGCCTGAGCTCGTTCAACGGGCGAAAAGACATCCCGTTGTGCAGGTCGATTGAGCATCTTGATCAGCTCCGCCTCGAGGCGGGGGGAGAATCCTCCGCCTGAGCTACCTTCAGGGTTGGGAAGTTTTTCCAGGTCGTTCACGAGGCGTGCCAGCGGGACCCGATCGCCGCGGTCGGCGGTCAGATAGTAGCCGCCGACCTGGGCCATTCCGCCGCCACGCCACTGGAAGAACCCACGAGTCTGGTTGATCGGATCGACGACATAGGCCACGTGCAGGGGCTGAGCAAAAAAATTCTGGTGAATGAACAGATCATGATGTGACAGGAAGATGCCGAAACTGGGATGCGTGTGATACCAGCCGACGACGTCGAAATCGGGAAACCGCTGGTCGCGCTCGCGGGTGATCTCCTCCCACGAGTCGTGCGTGTACGTAAAACTCGCCTGCGTGTTGGCGTAGTGCTTGGCCTCGATCGAATGGCTGATCCACACGAACGGCTCGCCGGTCGCCTGATCGAGGCATTCCTTGCCGAGCAGGATGCCTCCCAGCTCGACCGAGGTATCACTGAGGGCATGGCGCTCGATCAGGTCGGCGGCCTTGCGATCGAGGAAGATGGGCAGGTCGCCCGCGGCCGGGGCCTGATAGGCCATGCAAACAAACCGCCGGTCGTGGTCGGGGCGCACGAGCCGCTCGGGTTGGCGGACTCGGATTTCACCGAAGATGATCTCGTCGCCGCTCAAGGGCGTAACCCCCAGCCGGCCTTGCCGTTGGCCCGGTCGGCGGCCAGCAGGAAGAAGCCCGATCCCGCCTCCCCGTCAACCCGCACGATATCGTAGGGTGGGATACCAACCTTGGAAAGCGGCAACGCCGCCAGCGGCGACGATTCATCCACGCTGCTGGCGAACATCGGCCGGGCGGGCTCGTGGCAGTTCGGGCAGATCGCCTCCGCCAGCTTGACCGTTACCCGCGGCCGCAAGATCTCGGTCTGCCACGAGCACCGGGGGCACTCGACCGAGACCACGAGCTCGCGGTCCAGCACCAGCTCCAGCGGCCCGGCCAAGGTGGTCCGCGCCTGCGCAAAGAGTTCCGACACCGTCCCGGCATGGCCCAGCTCAAGCTCGAAGGGCTCGGGATAGGTCTCGTGGCTCAAGCAGTCATCGCGGAATGGCAACCTGGTCGAATAGAACTGATTCGCAACGCCGTTGTAGACCAGAGCTGTTCCCGCGTCCACCGGCAGACCGTGCAGGAGCTTGAGCGCCTCCTGCACCTCGAGCGCCGCCATCATCGAGGCGATCGTCGGTGCGGTCGGTACCTTGCCGGCCAGGATCTCGTCGCGCGACAGGAGAGGGCAGCTATAGCGACGGTTCAGGAGCTGATAGTCCCGTTCGGTCATCGCACATTCGTAGCATGCGGAATTCGGGGGGACGAAGACCTTGACCACTCCCTGGATCTCCTGGATGCCGGCGTCGATCCAAGGTGTGCCGGTCTTCCAGCATTGCCGGTTGACCCAGAGCCGGGCTTCGCGGTTGTCGAGGCAACCGATGACCAGGTCGACGTCGGCAAAGACGCCCAGGCCGATATCCGTGATGACATTGCCGTACACGGGGATAATCGTGAGCTCGGGGTTGAGCTCGCGCGCTCGCCGCGCGGCGGCCTCGGCCTTGGGCTGGCCGCCGTCCGCATCGCGAAACAGCACCGAACGCGACAGATTTGATGGCTCGACGGTGTCCAGGTCGACAAGCACGATCGTCCCCAACCCCAGCAGGGCCAGGTTCTTCACGACTTCGTTGCCCAGGGCGCCCGCGCCGGCGACCAAGACGCGCGCCTGATTGAGCCGGTCCTGCCGCCACCACGAGATCAGGCGCAGCCGGCCGTAGCGATCAAGGTCGTCGATCAGGAGAAACTCGGAGGGATCGGCTTCTTCGCTGGCGTCCCGAGCCGAAACCGATGGCGATCCCTGGCCGCCAAGCCCCGAAGGTGTCTCATCCGTCATCGCGCTGCCTCGCCGCGGCGTGGTCGATGGCTCTGATCAACAAAACGTCCGGAGCGAGCAAGGGGTGCATGACGGCAAAAATACCACCTCTCCGTCCACTGATATCGCCAAAGTCGATCAGTCGATAAAAATGATCTCATCGTCAGGAGCGCCTGGCGCCTGCGCCGGCTCGCGGGTGATAACCGACTCGAGCAAGACGACCTCCTCGAGATCGGCGCGGGCAGGTTGCGCCGGTTCGACGGGCACCGCGGCCGGAGAATCGCCGTCACCAAGAGCGATTTCGGAATCGCGCTGGGCCACGGGTGTGCTCGCGTCGTGGCCGTTTGGAGCCGGGTCTGAGCCATTGCTGCGATTTCCGCGATATCGATTGATGAACTCGCGGACTCGCGCCGGCGCGAGCGCACGGCCTGGGCCAGAGTGTTTGCGAGGCCATTGGCTCCGTTTGAGGGCGCTGGCTTTTGACTCGCGGAGTCGAGCATCAATTCGGAATCAAGCCGGCCTTGCGAGACGCGTTTGTCTCTGAGCGACCGCGAATCGGTCGGGAAGAGATACTTCGTCTGGCTCGCCACCCACAATGCCGCATCGCGGTTGTACGGGCTCCGGATGTCGTAATTGTGGTACCGCGCCATGTCCCAGAGCATGATGCACAATTCGTCGAGCTGCACGCTGGGAACCCAGTGGGTGCCATACCCACCCAGGCACACCATGCCGATCTCGGAAATATTGGGGTGATAGATCGGCGACAGCCAGCGAATCTCGGGAATTGTGCGTGGGTATGACGCGCCCAGCTTGATTTCGAGATGGTGAGTCTCGAGCGTTTTGATTTTACCGCGATCGCGCCACAAACTCCTACCTTGTAACAAGATTCGATAGTGTTGAGGCAGATCGCCTTGAGCCGAGAAGGTGAAGACCGAGCTCTCGGAGCGGAGTCTGTCCAGGGCCGCCCGGTCGTTGCGGAGGCGGCGCATTCGAGGAGATTGGTACATGGTCGACACGTGCCCCTGGATCGGAGCGAGGACCTCCTGGTGCGTCCCGGGAGCGCGGGCGAAGCTCTGGGCCGTGAACGACCGGCTGCGGAGCTCCGGCACGGACTCCGTCAGCCCTGGCCGGCCACCACTTCGGGGTAGACGATCAGATGATCGCCGTTCTGAACTCCCCCCTCAACGAGTGTCCAGCTCTCGAGCAGCCGGCGCCCGCCCTCTTTGTGGTCGAGGGAATAGCTCATCGGCTGCCCGTCCGGGCTGTTCGCGGGCAAGTTCATCTTGGTGATGATGTTCGGGATGATCCGGCTCACGGGTACGCTGAAGGCGATGACTGCCTTGACCGACTTGGCCCCGGTTTGATCCAGAAAGGTCACCTGGATCCCAGTGGGATCCGCATTGCCGCCGTATGACATGGTAGGGTTACCTCCTCAGCATCCCATTCGGCCGCCACGGACGAATATTGAGACCAGTCCCGTCTTTCTCAGCGTTCCGCCAGGGCACAACTCACCCCGATCGCTTTCTCTCTCACCAAGATAACGCTCTTGCCCCGAAGTCGAAACAGTCTTCGTTCCAAATTTCCAAAATCATCGAAATTCCCGACAGCCTATTCCCGGACGCCGACCTTGCCGTTGCAGCCGTAGATCGAGCAGGCGCCCACGTATTCCCAGCAGTCCCGGTGATGCGGAGTGTTGCAGCTTGCACACACGACCACCACCTCGCCTTCGAGAATCGGCTCGCCGCAGACCTTGCAGATTGTCGGCCCGTGGTCCTCGTCCCAGGCGTCGTGAGCGTCAACGATGGCGACCCCCTGGCGCATCCGCCGCGCGACGCCCTCGACCAGTCCGTCGTGGAGCACGATGGCCTGCCCGACCGCCCAGGCGAGAGATTCGACGCTCGTGCCCAAGTTACGGTCGATCTGCACCAGCATTCGCTCGGGATTGATCGAGACGAGCATTCCGCCGGCGTGGACCATCCGGTGCAAGCCTGCGACCGTGCCTCGGATTTCCGAGGACAAAAAGTCGCGAGCCATCTCGACATCGTTGGCCTGGACGACGAACTCACGGTCGAACGGCGGGTGATCGACCTTGACCAGCCGGGTTCCCTTGGCTGCCTGGGGAGGCGCCGGGCGCGCACGCGGCGCCAGCTCCAGACGAAACGGAATACCGGCGGCGAATCGAGCAACCACCCGCGTGCGAGCGATCTGATGCGGTTGGCCCGCGACCACGGGCGCCAGTCCCACTCGGACCGCCGCCCCCCTGTGACTGAAACTGACCGTCGGTGGATCGGCAAGCCCCCGCGTCTCGTAACGTCCGTGGTATTGCTTGGCAAGCTGCCGATAGGCCCGATACCGGGCACCGCTCATCCACGCGCTGAATTTCGCCAGCGAGCGGATCAAGAGATAGATGACCAGGACGACCACGCCCAGGATCAAGAGCTCCATCAACGTGGCAGCTCCTTCAATACACGGCACCCGCTCTCCATCGGCCCGCAGTCGATCAGTTTACGACCTCTTCGGCGAAACAGGCAACGATGTGTCAAAGACGATCCGGCGGTGACGGCTCGGGCGCGGACGAAGATTGCACCTGGCAGGCCAGTGTGGCGACGTACCCGGCGCGGCGCGGCCTCCCAGATCTGCCACTCCTTGACCTGCGGGCGAGGCGCCGCCAGCGCGAATCGAGGAGTGAGCTGGGTCAATGAGAACCCGGTTTCGTACTGCGCCGCCAGCCCGGCAAGGCCGATGCCCAACCCCTTCAAGATCGCTTCTTTGCGCGTCCAGCCCCGCAGGAATGCAAGAGCCTTGTCTTCCTCGGCGACCGCCGTGAACTCGGCCTGCTCTCGCGGCGAGAAGAACGACTCGACGATTCGGTCGGCCTCAACGATCGCCCGCACCTGCTCGAGGTCGACCCCCAGTTCCCGGCCGCGGCAAACGGCCACGAGCGCCAGCTCGGCCGAGTGCGAGATATTGAACCGGATTGCCGGCTGGCCGCCCTGGTCCTGGCCTTGTTGAGGTCTGCCTGGGAAACCAGGGGGATCGAGCTCCGGCTTGCCCTGTCCTCCAGCCCGGATCCGGACGGTGGCGGGTGGCTGCCCCAGCACGCTTCCCAGGATTTCCCGCACCGCCGAGCGGCAGCGCACAAATCGCCGCCTGTCCCGCGCCCGGACAAACCGCGCGGCCCGCTCCTGTTCCTCGGCCGACAAGATAGCCCGCTCCGGTCCCGGCTCGGCCGTTTCGACGTCGGCCTCCGTCGCGAGCCCGGCATCCAGCTCCACCAACCAGACGTGGACCTGGTCAGCCAACTGAAGGGCGCATTCCGCCCCGGGCTTCCACAAGAGCAGCTCGGGAAACAGATCGCCCTCGCCTGGCGGCTCGGCCATGCCTTGACGGTTCATCGCGTGCGCTCAATGCGATACCAGAGCCGACGAGCTTTTCCAGGTCGGGCTGCCGTTTCCGTTTGCGAGCTGACCATCCTGGATTTCGAGAATCACGTCCTCCGGGGTGATGAATCGGCGGTCGTGGGTCACGACGACCAAGGTCGTCCCCGACGATTCCTGGAGGCGGCGGAGAATCGTGTAAATCTCGTCACCTGCCTTCGAGTCGAGCTCGCCCGTGGGCTCGTCGGCGAGGACCAGGATCGGTTGCTTCACGAGCGCCCGGGCGATCGCCACTCGCTGCTGTTCGCCCCCGGAAAGCTGGTACGGGCGATGATCGAGACGGTCGCCCAGGCCGACCTCCGTCAGCAAATCGATCCCCCGTTGCTTGAGCTCGGCCGTCACCCCGCGCGGCATGAAGGGAACCAGCACGTTCCCGAGCGCAGTCAGGTTGCTGATCAAGTTGAACGACTGGAAAATGAACCCGACCTGGTCGCGGCGATAGGCGTTCTGCGCCGACTCGGACATGCCTCCGAGGTCCTGGCCGTCAACGATGATCTGGCCCGAGGTCGGGCGGTCGAGCGCTCCGATCATGTAGAGCAGCGTGCTCTTGCCCGACCCGCTCGGGCCCACGATAAACGCACACCGGCCCGCGTCGATCCGGCAGTTCACACCACGAAGTGCTTCGACCGTCCGGCTGCCACTGCGGTACGATTTGTGCAAGTTGACCACCTGGATCATCGTTGGACCTCGTTGAAACTTCACTGAAACTTCTGTGCCAATCTCGGAATTCCCCGCATTGTGCCCTTCCTGGCAGGTTAACGGCGACGGACCGATCGCTCTCATCAATGCGAGCCGAGTCGGATGGCCTCCATGGGGATGAGCCGGGCGGCACGCCAGGCCGGGTAGAGGCCTCCCAGTGTACCCATGAGCACGGACAGACCAACGCCGAGGCCCAGAAGCGATGGGGTCATTCCGACTTGAATGCCCCCGGACAGGAACTGGTTGGCCACGGCTGCGCCGACCACCCCTGCGGTACAACCGATCAATCCCGCGAGCAACCCGAGAATACGCACTCTCGAGCGTAACCAGCGTCAAGATATTGGTCTGCGACCAGCCATTGGTCCTCAAGCACACCGAACTCGACGAACCGTTCGGTTGTGCTCATGAGCATCGTGTTGACGATGCCGACGATCCCGACCACGAGAGCCAGGCTCACGGTCAAAAGCAAGAACGAATCAACCTGTCCCATGAGTGCACCGAAATTGGCCGCGGCCTCGTTCATGCTGCGCACGTCGAAGCCCGGATGCGCCTTCTCGATCCTGGCCGAGAGGGCTGTGTTGGCGCCGGGGTCGTCGCCTTCCACGTAGATGCACGAAACCGAGTCTTTGGGTTCATTAAGGACCGCGCGTGCCGTCTCGATGTCCATGACGATCACGACGTCCAGGATCATCGAGCCGGTCTCGTAAATGCCGATGATCTCGAACGGTTTGCCGCCAATCTTCAAGGAATCGCCGACCTTTTTGGGCAGGCCATCGGCATCGGGATGCTGGCGGGCGATCTTGCGGCTGATCACAGCCCGCGGCTTTCCCCGGTCGTCGGGTTGCAGGAACCGCCCCTCGCCTTTCTCCTTGAGGGCCCGCGGAAACACCGCACTGTGCAGGTTCTGATGCGCGACGATGTCTTGCCCGGCGATCACCGGCTGGTCCAGGAGCGAGCTCACCCCCTGTCCTTTGAGCATGCTGTTCAAGAGCATGCCGCGGCCTTCGATCACGGGAGCGAGCCCCCACACCTCCGGCGCGACCGCGCGCACTCCCGGAACTTGCCTCAGCTCATCGGCAAGACTCGCGGGCAGATGGCTGAAGACCGGGCTGGGGACGTCTTCGCGCAGGATGATCAGGCCCTCGATCCGGCTCAGCGTCGTGCCGACCAGGTCCCGCAGTCCGTTCGAGAGGCAGAGAAGCCCCAGCATACCCAGAATCGGGATTGATAAACCGACAAGCGCCAGGATCGTACGTAGGGGGCGGGTCAAAAGGTTCCGCCATGCGAATACACCCATCGATCATCCGTTCCAGGCAGGGGGCGACCAATCACCGTCGTCGCCATTCGGTCTGTTTGACACGAAATCAACCAGTTCAATCGATCAAAAGGGAGCGATCACCTACGGTCGTCGTGCCGAAACAGCTCAGGGCTCATTGGATTCAGTGTGCGGACCGGTGCCGGGGTCCGGCGTGGCGGGAGAGCCGGTCTCGGCCTGCTCCGGTGGCTGATTCGAAGCCGGCGGTTGTGCCGGATCGGCGCTGGACGGCCGGAAGGTCTCGACCACCTCACCGGTCGAGTCCGGCGAATCTTCGACTCGCGCTTCCCACAGTTGCTTGAGCTGTCCAAATGTGCGGAGCGGGATGTTACCGGCAAGAGCGTCCTTGGAGAGGGGCGGTGGCGGAGGAGCCGGCCGGGACGGCCGGTTCTGGGGCCGCGGGCCAGGACCGCGATCGGTCCGCTGCGGCCGGCCGGGGCCTTGGCCCGGATAGGGCCCGCGCGGTCCGCCGCGTCCCGGAGGCGGCCCGAGCCGGGGCCAGGCCCATGCCGGGGAGGGCCGCCCTCTCTTGGCCCCTGGCCCGCTTCGGTGCCGCCGTGTCCTCGCGGGTCGCCCGTTCGGAAGCCGCCCTGGCCCGGCGGGCCGCCCCGATCGCGATCGCTCCGCCGCGGACCGGACTCGGGCAGGATCGCAACCGAGGGCGCTCCCACCGGCGGCGAGGTCAGGGCCGAGGCGGCTGGCCGGGGAGGTCGACCTGGTCCACTTCCCCCGCGCTGCCCTTGGCCCTGGCCGCGTCCTTCCCGCTCGCCCCCGCCACCCCGGCGCGAACCCGGCGGACCCCCGCGCTGGCGCTCCGTGCCCGGCTTGACCATCGTCAGCGACACGCGCTTCCGCTCCTGATCGACCCCCATCACCCAGACCGTCACCACGTCTCCCACGCTCACCACGTCATGCGGGCTCTTGACGTAGCGATTGGCAAGCTGGCTGATGTGCACCAGGCCCGAATCCTTGAGACCAATGTCGACGAATGCCCCAAAATCCACCACGTTCAGGACCGTCCCCTTCAGCTCCATGCCGGCGGACAGGTCTTCGATCTTCAAGATCCCCTTCTTGAAGATCGGCTTGGGAAGATCTTCGCGCGGATCGCGCTCGGGGCGGCCCAGGCTTTCAATGATGTCACGGAGCGTGAACTCACCAGCTCCCAGGTCGCGAGACCAGCGCGACGAAATCGGCCTCGGCCAGCCGGCCGCGGAGCTCGGGGAGCCGCGCCTGGTCGCGCACCACATCAACCGAAAAACCCAACTTCTCCAGGAGCCCGGTAACCAGCGCGTAGCTCTCCGGATGGATCCACGTGCGGTCCAGGGGCTGCTCGCCGTCGGTGATCTTGAGAAAACCGGCCGCCTGCGTATACGACGCCGGACCGATGCCGTCCACTTGCAAGAGCTTTTCCCGAAGTGGGAAGGGGCCATGTTCCTTGCGGTAGTCGACGATCCGCCGCGCGGTCAACTGATTCAACCCGGAAACGTGCCGCAACAGGGCAACGCTTGCCGTGTTCAGGTCGACGCCGACGAAGTTGACGCAACTGGAAATCACGGACTCCAGGGTCTCTTTGAGGTGCTTCGGGTTGACGTCGTGCTGGTAGAGCCCGACGCCGATATTCTGGGGCTCGATCTTCACGAGCTCGGCCAGAGGGTCCTGGAGCCTGCGTCCGATCGAGACCCCGCTGCGCAAGGTGGCGTCGGAGTCGGGAAACTCCTCGCGGCCGATCTGGCTCGTCGAGTAGACGCTGGCTCCGGCCTCGTTGACGACCACATAGGCGAGCTGGGCCAGCAAAACGTCGGCCGGGTGTGGTTTGGGAGGCGTCTCCGGCGGCGGCGGCCCCGGTTTGATGCGCGGCCCTCCGCGCGACCGTGACGAATCCGATCTGCCCCGGCCGGAATGCCTTCCCGAGCGTTTGGGACCGCCCCCCTCTTTGCCCTCGGGCGCCGCTTTGGCCGCAACCACTCCCGGCTCATGGCCGGCGTCTGGCCCCGGTGTGCTCGCAGCCGGCGTTTCGCCCTCGGCAGCAGGTGCCGGCACGGGTTCCCCCGCCGGTTGAACATTCTCGACCGCCACTGCGGCCAGATCGGCCCCCGCGTGCTCCGGCGGTGCGGACGAATCAGCCGGACTCTCCGTCGCCGCCGGCTCATGGTTGCGAGTGTGATCGGGAGCGGCTGCTCCCTCGTGGGAGTCAGCCCTTTCCGGGTCGGACGCTCCCGCGGGCGCATCGGCTCCCGGCTGCAGACCGGCGGTTGTCGATTCCGGTTCAGCCGCCGCGTGGGCCGTGCCCGCGTGGTCGGTTTGATGGTTGCCGGCCAGAAGGGCCGTGGAACCGCCATCCTCGGGCCGCGACGATCCCGCCGACATCTCGACGTCGGTTTCGCTGGAAGTGGAATCGGGCGAGCCTCCAGAGAGAGGCGGCAGCTCGAAGGCCGGCTCGGCGGGCCCCGACGAGTGATGGTCGGACGCGGCGTGCGAGGCCGCCACACTGGCACCGTCGTGCTCCGCCCCGAATGAAGAGATCGACGCATCTGTATGTGATGATTCGGAGAAGCTCGCCGCAGCCGCGTCGCCGTCATGTGCCCCGGGAGAGTGGGACTGGTCGGCCGGGGCCTTACCATGACTTCGGCGGTCGCGGGGTTCACCTGGCCCGGGTCGTCCGCCGCGGGTGTCTGGTCGGCTCCGGCTGGTTCGTCGTGGGCTTCGGCTACCGCCGGGGCGGGCAGCTCGGGCTGGGGTGGCGATGGTGCCGGCGAATCGCCCGGCTCGAGCTCGGGAACTGCAAATTCGGTCTCGCCGGCCGGCGGCGCCGCCGCCGCCCTGGCTGAACTGAACTCCCTCGGCGATGATCTCGGCGACCAGCTCCTCGGTTTCGCGGCACGCCGTCCCGTTGCCGATGGCCACGACTCCGACCTTGATATTTGCCGACAAGGTCTTTGAGGAAAATCTTGGCGTCGGACCGCCGGTTCTGGGGCGGATGCGGGTAGATGACCGCCTGCTCGAGCAGCTTGCCGCTGGGGTCGAGCACCGCGAGCTTGCAGCCGGTGCGGAACCCGGGGTCGATGGCCAGCACGACCTGCTTGGGGATCGGCGGCTGTAACAGCAGGCTGCGCAGATTCTTGCGCGAAGACCTCAACGGCGTGTTTCTCGGCGGCCTCGGTCAGGTCGCGGCGAACCTCGCGTTCCATGCTGGGGAGGATCAGCCGGTCCAGTGCGTCGATTGCCGACAGCGCGGAACAACTCGGCGTGGGGATGGCCTTCCAGGGGGAGCTGGCCGAAGAGGCACCGCTTCGAGCTCGGGCCGGGGTACGTCGAGCCGGACCTTGAGCGGGCCTTCCTTGTCGCCGCGGTTGATCGCCAGGATGCGATGCGGCGGGATCTGGGCGACCGGCTCGGAATAGTCAAAATAATCGCGGTATTCCAGTCCTTGGCCCTCGGGGATCTCGGCCTTGGCGGTCACGATCTTGCCCGTCTTCCAGACGACCCTGCGCACCGCGTCGCGCACGGCCGCCATCTCGCTGATCGCTTCAGGCGAGGATGTGGCCGACACCCTCCAGGACCTTCTCGACCGATTCGACTCCCTTTTCGGCGTTGACGAATTCCTGGGCGGCCTCGGCCAGGTCGGTCAGCGATCTCGTCGCGGGTCCAGATCCGGAAAGCCAGCGGCTCCAGCCCGCGGTCGCGGGCGTCGGAGGCCTTGGTGCGCTTCTTGGGCTTGAACGGGAGATACAGATCTTCAAGCCGCTTGGGATTGTCGGCCGCGCGAATCGCCGCCGCCAGATCGGGCATCAGCTTGCCCTGCGACTCGATCGCCTTGAGGATCGTCTCTTTCCGCTCGGCCAGGTCGCGCAGCTTTTGCACGCGAAGCTGGATCTCGCGGATCACCACCTCGTTCAGGTTGCCGGTCGTCTCCTTGCGGTAGCGGGTGATGAACGGAACCGTGTTCCCCTCGTCCAGGAGATGAACGACGCTCTCCACCTGGAGCCGCTTGATTTGCAGGTCTTGCGCAATTCGACCCAGGTCGACCTGAATCGGGTTGTCCATGGAGATTCTACTCGGCACCAGGTGAGACAAGAGCGGCGACGATGTGGCAGACCGGTCAGAGAATCACCAGAAACCCTCACCGCGGCGAATGCTCGCCCGCGCATCGAAAAGATGAGCGCACGAAGACACCTTGCCATGAAACGAGTTCGGTCACTTTAGAGGATCGATCTCGCCTTGTCAAGCGTCGGAACACCCGCCAGAACTGCCATAGACCGGTTCCCACGAAGACCTTGGCCCTCACGATGGTTCCCCGAACGACCTTGCTCAATCAAAAAGCGTCGGACCGGCATCGTTCTTATCGGTGCTGAGAAACGTATTGAGGAGCGCCGCCAGCTCGGTGGCATTGGGGATTTCCTTGAAGCGAAGAATTGGGCCCGTCAGCTCCTGGATTGCTTCCTCGTCGACCTTGAGGCGATCGGAGATCGCCAGCACGTACCGTGGCGGGCCGTGGTGCGGCAACAGCCGGGTCAGCCGCTCCAGGCTCGAGCGCTTCCAGAAACCCAGAACTTCGATCAAGACATCAGTGCCCGTGGCCTTGTGCACTGCGCGATAGTCGGGGACCCAGACGCCTTCGCGGCCCAGCTCGATCATGTCGGTGGCCTCGCTCAGCTCCCAGGCCGGCGCGACCTGGCGGAACCGCTCGACAAAGGCCGTCAACTCGGCCGGAACGAACATGCCCGTGTCGCTCTGGTGCGAGACCAGGCCATCGCGCGGGTCAAGGTAAAAGCTTCTGGGCTCGCGTCGGGGGCCCCAGCGCAGCTCGGCTTCCAGCCGGAAATCATCGCAGTGGAGCAGAGCCGGCACGAATACTGCAACCTGAAGTCCGTACTTGGTGGTCGCGGCAAAGAGGCTCAGCGGCCCGTCGATGTGGAAGACGTAGCCGCCCTCCATCGTTCCCTCCACCCGATACAGCAGCCGGTGGAACTTGAGCCGGCGGAAGAGCTGGCGGAATCGGGCGGGCCGCTCATTCCTGACCTCGACCCGCACCATCACCGAGCGAAGCAGCACGGCCTGCGCGAGGGCAACGTTGTAGCGGTCGATCAGCCGCTCGGCGGAGATGTCCTCGAATCGCAAGAGCCGGTTTTCGTCGTGCAGATCGGCAAAGAGCGACGACGCCACGGCGTCCGGTGAAAGCTTGAGTTCCTCGGCGACAGCCGTCAAGATCGCGTCCCGGTCGAAGCGGGCCCGCTGCCCCGGCAGCTTGCGCCTGGCTCCCAGCTCCTTCCTGTGAATTGCGGCTGCGGTGAAGACCTTTTCGCGGATCTGATCGGGTGGCACGTCGGCCACCACTTCAAACTCGGCGCGATCCTCGAGCACCTTGGCCAGCCCGCGATAGACCTGGCTCGCCTTGCCGCCCTTGCCGAACAGTTCGTCGATCTCACTCTCGATCTGGCCGCGAGTCATGCCGGTCCCCTCGCGGAACAGGAGCAAAAGGCTCTCGGCCGCCTCCAGCCAGTGCGGGTCGTTGCGGTTGATATAAATCGGCATCACCCGCTGCTTCACGGTTTTGACGCGGACCAGGTCGCCAGTAAGCATGATGAGCTCGGTGTGGTCCCTCTCCCCCTTCGTCGTCGCCCAAATATTGGTGTCCGTTCATTTTTCGACGAAAAATGAACGGACAGGAATCATTGGTCGTACGCATCATGTTTGCGGCGGCGGGTTGAGGTGAATTCCTCGACGGTGCCGCGGGTGATGACTTCATAAAGCACGGCTTCCTTCGCACCCGATTTGCGGAGGATGCGACCCAGCCGCTGAACGTGCTCGCGCACCGAGCCCGACCCCGACAGCACGATGGCGACGTTGGCTTCCGGGACGTTCACCCCCTCATTCAAGACACGCGACGTGGCGACGATCGGATAATCTCCGGCGTTGAACCGGAGCAGGATCTGCCGGCGCTCCTTGGTCTTGGTCTGATGTGTGATGACGGGCACCAGGAACTGGCGGGCGATTGTGTAGACGGTTGCGTTATCGTGCGTGAAGATCAAGACACGGTCGTCGCCATGGCGCTCGAGCAGCCGCCCCAGCAGGTTGAGCTTGGCCGGGGCGGCCAGGGCCAGCGTGCGCTGCTCGCGATAGGCGTGGAACGCTTCCCTGCCCTCGGGTGAGCGGTGGGCCAGGAACAGAAACTGGGCCCAGCCGTTGGGCTGGCTCATGTTGATTCCGGAGCTCTGCACGAACGAGCGATAGACCTCCCGGGCTTGCTCATAGCGAATGCGTTCCTCGGGGCTCAAGTGCACGTGCAGCTTGATCACACGATACTCGGCGAGGTAGTGGCCCTTGAGCTCGGTGATTTCACGGCGGTAGACGACCGGTCCGATCAACTGGTCGAGGTGGGTATGGGCGTTGTCGGCGCGTTCCGGAGTGGCGGTCAGCCCGAGCCGGAACGGGGCGATCGAGCAGGTGGCGGCCAGGCCATAGGTCGGGCCGGGAAGGTGGTGGCATTCGTCGAAGACGATGAAGCCGAACCGGTTTCCCAGCCGGTCCATGTTGAGATAGGCCGAATCGTACGTCGTGACGGTCAGGGGCTGGATGTCATAGTAGCCGCCGCCCAGGAGCCCGACTTCGACGCCGAAGCTGAGCGAAAGCTCGTCGTACCATTGATTCATCAGGTCGATGGTCGGGGTAACGATCAAAGTCGGCCGGCCGACCTTCTCGATGGCCATGTTGGCCAGGTGGGTCTTGCCGGTTCCCGTGGGAAGCACCACGACGCCGCGGCCGCCGGCGTCCCACCACGCTTTGAGGCCCTCAACCTGGTGCGGAAACGCCTCCTTGGCTACCAGGATCCGCCACGCAGCCGGCTCGTAGGCCCGCGCGGTGTCCGTGTAAGGTTGCTTGTTCTTGCGGACGTGCTCGACGATCGGGCGATACCAGATCGCCTCGGCGCGGAACTGCCGCGTGCGATTGTCGAACTTCACCCCCGGCAGGCTGATCTCGTCTTTTTCGAGTGGGCCCTCGACGATCAAGGTGCCCGAGTCGAAGACCAGCCGCAAGGCTGCGCCCGGGTCCCGGCCATTGGTCGGATCGCCGGCTGTCGTCATCAGGTCGATTCTCCCGGTGCCGATGATCCGGAATTGGATGGAGGTGCCGGTGGCGCTGGCTTTCGCCTGGTTAGCCAGGCGAAAATCTCGGTGAGAGCCAGCCGATAGCCGGGTAGGACGGGGTCGCCCTCGAGGAAACCGTCGGCGGGAAGCCGTTCAAGCGGCTGGCCCGGCCGATGGACATGCACCGTCTTTCGTGCCGGGTCGATCAGCCAGCCCAGCGGGCAGCCGTTGGCGGTTGAAAAGGCCAGTTTCTCGCGGCATTTGCGGGCGGATTGGGTTGGCGAGACGATCTCGACGTGCAGGTCCGGCGGTCGTCGGAATGGGTCGAGAATCTCGCCAGCTTCGTCGGTTTCGATGTGCTCCTCGAGCACGAAAACCACGTCCGGGACGATGGAGCGTCCCGCGAACGTACAGCGCAGCTCCACGAACGCACTCCCCAAGCTCCGCTCTGTTCCGAAAGCCTCGAGTCGAGCGCCGAGCATGGTCTCGATGCGGCTGTGCTTTGTCTGCGGAGACATCTTGGCCTCGATCCTTCCGGGGTGGTATTCCAGGTAAGGACGCTCGTCGATCTCCGGCATCCGGAGGAACTCTTCCAGGGTCAGGCTCTTGGCAGTGCGAGCTGGGCTAGCCATCGTTGGATACCTCGTTCTGGATGACCGGACTGTGGTGGGATCGGCCGTCATGCCGTCGTCGAGGCTCGGCCAGTGCGTGTTAGCCAAACCCGAGCAGGTTGTAACCGATCCGACGCGCCGGAAATACCATCGGCCTGGACAATTCCAGTGTACCTCGGTTTACGGCCCGGCGAGAGAGGACTTGCGCGCGATGGCGATCAAGGCCGTGCGCTCGGTCGGGGCAAGCTCGCGCCACTGGCCGGGTGCCAGATCGCCGAGCGAGATCGGGCCGACGGCGACGCGCACAAGTCGCAGGGTGGGATGGCCGACGGCCGCCGTCATCCGCCGGACCTGGCGATTGCGTCCCTCGCGAAGCGTCAGCCGCAGCCAGGCGGTCGGAACGTTCTTCCGGAACCGGATCGGGACCGTGCGCTCGTGCAGCACAGGTGACTCGCTCAGCAGCTCGACCTCGGCGGGGCGGGTGGGACCATCGTTCAGCAAGATGCCACGACGCAGGGCTTCCAGCGCGGCAGCCTCGGGGACGCGCTCGACCTGGACCAGGTACGTCTTGGGGTGTTCGTACCGCGGGTCGGTGAGGCGATGCGCCAGGCGTCCGTCGTCGGTCAGGAGCAGCAGCCCTTCGCTGTCACGGTCGAGCCGGCCGGCCGGATAGATACCTGCAAGCGGCACCAACGTATTCAACGTCGCGCGCCCCGCCGTGTCGCGGAACTGGCAGAGAACACCATAAGGTTTGTAGAGAGCGACGTGACGGAAGCGGTGCGACACGGGGAGACTTCTCGATCATCAACACCTGCTCAGACGGCGCGAACAGGCTGTCGCTCTGTCACGTGCTCATTCTCATCTGCCTGAGAACAGCCTTCACCTTCGGGTCGACGCAATCCATGCAGATGTACTTGCCGCCATCGTGGGAGTAGCCGCCTTCACCCAGATTGATCCGCTTGCCGCACTGGCCGCAGAGCGTTGGCTGAAACGCGGGTGGATTGGCGAGCTTCTGAAAATTGTACTCGTTCGTTCCATGATAGACGTACGTCTCGGTGGGAACGTCGTCACGGCATTTCGAGCACTCTTGCCATGTGCCATCGTGTCCCTCCGCATGATGATGGCCACAGAGAGTGAACCGTCTGTGATTGCGACTGCAACTGTTGTGGGCATAAGAGAAGAGCACGTACTGGTCTTCGTCATCGCAGATCCACTGGCCGCAACAGTCGGTTTTCGTGAGATTCTCGGTTGCTCCGCAGAGTCCACATGAGGGACGGGCATTTTCGCGGTCACCACGCGACGATAGGCGTTTGGCGCGCAGAATTCGCCTGGGCGGTCTCTGTGTTTTCTTCGCCATACGGACCTCCTTTTCCCCCGGTTGATCGGGGCTCGATCGAGCTCACGGTTGCCGATGCATGGGATGCCAGGTTCGCGCGCGCTCCGCGCACGGCCAACGATCGTCCTTAAGTACACTTTCTCCCCGCGGTCGAGGCAAGAGCAATCGGGAACTCCCTTGTAGCCGATATGGTTCACATGTATAGTATGTGGAGGGGGAGGGATGATGGACGGTTCAATACTTCCTCCAGACGGTGTTCTGCGGGGTTGGGGCCATTGAATCAAGACCAGCACTCGAAGAGTGGTCCAATCGGTCCGGTGCCTCGCGGCCGCGGTGCCTGTTCCAACCCCGCGAACCGGTTCGAAACGACACACCATGAGCTCGAGCTCGATCAGGTCGAGGACGACGGCGATTATCTCGACGGTTTGAGCCGGCCGGAAACGGAGCTTCTGCCCGATCGATCGCGGAGCGTCATCGCTCAAAACGATAGCCCCGATGTCGGCTTTGAAGTGAGCTTGAACCCATACCGCGGCTGCGAACACGGCTGTATTTATTGTTACGCCAGGCCTACGCACGAGTATCTGGGCTTTTCGGCCGGTCTCGATTTCGAGACCAAGATCATGGTCAAGTACGACGCGCCCGAGTTACTTCGCAAGGCGCTTTCCTCGCCGCGGTGGCGGCCGCGCGTTCTGGGCTTGAGCGGAGTCACGGACGCGTACCAGCCGATGGAGCGGAAGCTCGAGCTGACCCGGCGCTGTCTGGGGGTACTCGCCGAATTTCGCCAGGCGGTCGCGATCATCACCAAGAACCGGCTGGTCGCGCGCGACATCGATTTGCTCGGAGAGCTGGCGCAGTACCGTGCGGCGGGAGTGTTCGTCTCGATCACGTCGCTGGACGACGATCTGGTCGGGCGTCTCGAGCCGCGAACCACGCGGCCGTCGGGCCGGCTCAAGGCGATCTCGGCCCTGGCGTCGGCGGGCATCCCGGTCGGTGTGATGGTCGCACCCGTGATTCCGGGACTGACCGAGCACGAGATGCCGGCAATCCTCAAGGCCGCGGCGGAAGCCGGCGCCCGGTGGGCAGGCTATACGATCGTCCGACTGCCGCTGGCGGTTTCCGGCCTCTTCCAGGATTGGCTCGAACAGCACTTCCCCGGCCGGAAGGACAAGGTCCTGGAGCGCATCCGGTCGATGCGCGACGGCCGTCTGAACGACTCGCGGTTCGGGGTGCGAATGAGCGGAGAGGGGCCGATCGCCGAGCTGATCCACCGCGTCTTCACGGTGCAGTGCAAAAAGCTCGCCATCAATCAGCGGCCCTGGCCGGTCTCGGCCGATGCGTTCCGCCGCCCGTGCGATCCCGGTCAGGGACAACAGCTCCGGCTTTTTGACTGAGCGGCGGGCTCTCTCAGCTCCGGATCTGATATCATTCCAACCTGAATGCTCTCAGCTCCGTACTGGCATCACTCACGGCCGTTCTGTCGCAGCCACAGGGCGGCGGTCTCCAAGACGGTGTCCCTCCCCCGCGACAGGTCACTGGCCGTGCATCTGACCTCGACGTCCGGCTCCAAGCCCCTGCGTTCGATGGGGCGATCGAGTGAGCCGGTGTATGCCTTGACAGGGACCACGACCTTGTACAGCCCATTGGTGAGGTCGTACGTGACCTTCCGGGATGAAGCACCGGCCGAGGCCGAGCCGAAGAATCGGGCCCGCCTCCGCGCCACGAACCAGGACGCCCAGCCTTCGCCGGCGCTGATGGTCCGTTCATCGAGAAGAAGGGCGATTGGCCCCGCATAGCGGGGTCGCACGCGCCCGCCTGCGGCGGCCTGGGCCGGGTCGAAATCGACGAAGGCCGTTGCCGTGTCGAACCCGCCGCCACTATTTCCACGGACGTCTATGATGAGACCCCGGATATCGCCCAGCTCGTGGAGCGCCCGGTCCAGCGACCGCTCGAGCCCCTGGCGAATCCGTCTGACGTAGATGTAGCCGATCAGGCCGTCGAGCTTCGTCCACGAAACGTCCGCTGCGTCGATGATCCCCGGCCTCGGCACCGGCAGCCTCGGGAGATAACGCGCGCCGAGGTCGGCCGTAACCTCGACGGATTTCGACACCCCGTCGGGCAATACCAGGACCAGGGCCAGTCGGTCACCCTTCTTCTCGCTACGGACGAACCCCCAAGCGGCCTCGGCCCGGAGCAGCCGGTCGCTCGAATAGCCGACATACGTCCCCTGCCGGCGCATCCAGCGGTCCATCGCCTCGTTTGCCTTCACGCCGTTGACGGAGACGATCGCCATCCCCGGCGCGATCCCTGCGCCATCGGCGGGCGAGCCGCGGTCGACGTGGTAGACCACAGGGCTGCCCCGGTCGTCGATCAAGCAGGCGAGGCCTGGGTCCCATTGCGGGAGATCGGGCATCGGCGGCTGGGCGGTTCCGGGAAGGACGGCGGCGTGGCTGTCCTCAAGCCGCGCCACCAGCTCCTCGACGAGCAGGCCGAATTCGCGCTCCGTCTTGGCAGACGAGGCGCGAGGCAGCAGCTCGCGCCCTACGGCCGTCCAGTCGATTCCTTTCATCTCGAAGTTCGGGTACGTGCGGCCGAGGAAGTCGTACAGGCATTCCAGCGGTTTCGCGTAAGGACCGCCCGTCGGGACGTTGGCCGGCGGACCGGCCTCGACCATCATCCGGTACCAGAACCGAGCAGACCGCGCAAGCGCCGGGTCACGCAGGCATTCGCCGAGGACCTTCTCCACCACTGCCCGACTCGGACGCAAGCCCGCCGTGATTTCATCCACCCCGACGTCGATGTCTAGCCCCTGCGGCTCCGTGATGACAGCCTCGACAAGGGCCCGGACGACAGGCTCGGGCAATGCGATCTCGCGACCCAGCGTATCCTTCACGGCGAAGCCGCGAATTCTGTGCGACCGGTCCTTCAGCAGCCGGACCACGAGGGCGATGCCCTCGGGCCGCTCCCGGAGCCCCGCGAACCAGGACTCGGTAATAAGGTTGTAGACGCCCATTCTGACGTACTCCTCCTGGTCGTCGAGGCAGGCCCGGAGCGGGTCGAGGAACGAGGCGTCCAGGATCAGGTCGATGCGCTCTTCCGCGAGAAACTCGATGGTCTGTTGCCGCTCGGTTGACGTGCCGGAGCGAAGGGCCTCGCGCAACCTCGGGAGCTGCGACCCAAATTTCGCCAGGGCGCGCTTCCGGGCGGGCTCGACCGCCCACTCCCAGGAGTCGATCTCGCCCTTGAACATTCGCTCCAGGGCCCGCGCCTTTACCCGGACGGCCGTATCCGCGGCGGCGAGGTACGGGCCGAGGTCAGCAAGCATCTCTGCTCTCGCTGCCCCGCCGGCCTGGGCCGATGCGGTGACGATGTTGCTCAGAATGTCGGGGTTGTCCTCTCGCATGCCGAGCTCGACCAAGGCCCGGAGCAGCGCCTGGGTCTTGGGCTCGACCCACATCGAGCAGGGTACCTGGGCATAGCGGCTCGTCGCGTTGTCGTAGTGCCGGTCGTCGCGGTAGTCCATCGCGTGATAGAGGATCTCAATCGCGGCGGGATTCTGCGGCCCTTTCGGGGGGGTGTAGCGAGCACCGATCCAGCGGATGACCCACATCCGACGCTCTCCGTCGACCCGCCGCAGACCCCGGCGGACTATCTGGAGAATCTCGTCATCGGATCGACGATTCCTCGCAGACCACCAGGGAGTTCGCCCAGGAACGTTCGGCGTGGCCTCCTGATGCTCCATCTCCCTCTTCACCTCGTCCCAGAGGGCGGCGAGCGCCCTGGCCCCTTCGAGGTCATCGGGGAAGAACCCGGCGAAGTCGGGCGGTCGGTAAGGCTCGGATCGCCAGGCTTGCGGGGCGAACAGTCCGGCGGGGGTCGCCACGCCCTTCGTCTGCGCGGCGGGTGCAGGCGGCCCACCCGTAGGGCCCGACGACGGACCAGCGGCCACCACGAAGGCAGACAGCGTGATCATCCCGATCGTCAAGATTCCGGAGGCCACCCGCAGGTGGATCAGGAGCATGGATTTCACGACCTCGCGAGTGAGGGAGGTAACCGCTGCCGAGACGGCCGACGCCATTATGGGGCTCGTTGCGGCCCGGACGGCGTCCTTCGCCCAGGCGGCTGGCACCGCGACGAGAGCAACTGTCGCGGGCGCGACGCCGCGACGTGTCAGGCTCGCGCGGAGCCGCGCTCGGCCCCGTGCCAGCCGGCTCTTGACCGTCCCGACGGGGCAGCCAAGCTGCCTCGCCGCTTCCGCGTAGGTCTGGCCCTCAAGGTCGCAGAGCAAGACCGGGCTGCGGTACCGTTCCGGCAAGCGGTCGATCTCTTCGTGGAGAACGGCTGCGAGCCCTGATTCGCCCGCCTCTCGCGGGGGCCTGGCGGCACCGAGGGCTCGCCGCTCGACCACCCGCCTGCGATCCGCATTCCGACGCGCCCGCAGCGCCGCGCGACGGGCGACACGGTACAACCAGGGGCCGACCGAGTCTCGCACCCATAATGACTTTCCCCGACGGGCGAGGATCAGGAAGGTCGCCTGGAAGGCGTCCCGGGCGTCGTGCTCGTCGCGGAGGACGGCCTGGCACGTGTGCAGGACCAACGGGCCATGCCGCTCGACCAGGAATGCAAAGGCTTGCTCGGACGCGTCGCCGTTGCGGGTCGCGAAGCGCTCCAGCAACTGCCCGTCGGTCAGGCCCGTGAGCGTGCCCCCGCAGAACAGGGTGCGCAGGTCGCGGGCGCCATCCCGGTCACGTCGAGAGTTCACGAAACCGCCCTCCAGCCCCGTGCCACATGTCCGTACTCTCCCCTCCAGTACTCTCCCAGTAAAGGCGCAGTGCGTCGAAAAGGTTCCCAGGTTTCGTGCGTTTTTCTCAATCGCCCGCCGCTGATCTGATGTTTCACAGAGATCGCTTGAGGACAGGCGTCCGCTGGTCTTGGGTCGAGTCTCGGGGAGCGCCTTCAATTCTGGCAACTCGCCGTGTTGGGGTTCCGCGGGTTCAGCGGCACCACTCTTGCGCAGAATAGAAGGGAAAGGGTTTAAGCCCTCTCCTTCGTCCAAAGGACTTCCAGTATCACAGCAGCGTGTTTCCAATACCACGTATATGGCAGACGTCCCGGACTCAAAATCCGGTGGGGTAACACCCGTGTGGGTTCAAGTCCCACCTTCGGTACTTCAAACTCACGGCCGCCGATTCACGCGGTAGCACCATCGGCCAGGAGATAGGCTCGCAAGCTTTCCGTCGATCCGGCTGGCCAGTGCCAGATGATCGGGATCCTGCGATGCGGTCAGAATACCGACGTGCGCCGCCCCTTGATGATGCAGGCGTACGTAGTGGCGTCGGTTGTGAGTCAAAACGACACGTCCTAGCGCAGAGGCGCGGGCCAGAATGACAGCATCCTGCATAGCCGCCTGACCGTCTTCCTGAGCCGTTAGCACGTCGTGACCCCGTACTCGAAGTTCCTCGACCGCGGGAAAAGCGAAGTCCTCGTCCGCGTAGAGCAGCATCCGACGTTACTCCACGGGGCCGTCGTCGCCCTCTTCGTTTTCGCGGATGGCCTGCTCGATCTCTTCCCGGTTGGCTGCGACGTAATCCCAGGCGGCTTCCAGGTCGGGGGGCGTCAGCGAAGGATAAGTCGACAAGATTTGGGCATCGGGCATACCCAGACGGCGACAGTTGTCCAGAACCCAAACCGGAATGCGCGTGCCATGAACGCAGGCGTCACCGCCCTGACGATCAGCTTGCTTGAAGATCCTACCGGTCGCCGTGGCCATTGGTCATCCTCCCGTGCCGATCAATGTCTCTGGAACGAAAGCGACACAATCCCCATGTCGTCACCGTTTGCGACTACCTTTGATTCTAAGCTCCTAGCCGTTGGCGGAACAATGGGCCCTTCGCGGTGCCAAGGCTTTGGGCGATTCGTGGGCTTGGGCACTCGGTGTCAAGCTTCGTTTCTCGTTTTTCAGCTTGAACATGGGCCGAGGTCTCACGGCGTTCGAGCCGACCGAAAACCAAAAACAAAGCTTGACACCGCAAAGTCACGAACATGGAAGGGCCGCCGCTTATATCTGTTCGACGGCTCGACGGTCTCCTTGCCCGACACCGTAGAGAACCGCAAGGAATACCCTCTGACCTACAATCAGAAGCCGGGGACGGGATTCCCCGTCGCGCGGATTGGTGCCCTCATTTCGCTGTCGTGTGGAGCGATCCTCAAGCTGGGCATCTGCCGTTACGCCGGCAAGGGCCAAAGCGAACTTGGGATGCTGCGCAGGTTGTGGGGCGTGTTTCGACGCGGAGACGTCTTGGTGGCGGATCGCTTGATGTGTGCCTGGACCGAGATGGTAATGCTCCAGCAACGCGGCGTCGACTGCGTTGTTCGCCTCACATCACACCGCACCGCCGATTTTCGCCGTGGAATGCGTCTCGGCAAAGATGATCACATTGTCAAATGGATGAAACCGACGAAACCGCGTTCGATCGACCGGAAGACGTACGACGCACTCCCCGAGTTCCTACTGGTCCGAGAGTGCCGCATCCGCATCAACCGACCTGGCTTTCGCGTTCGCTGCCTCGTCATCGCCACGACCTTGCTGAACGCCGACGAGTACACCAAGGATGATCTCGCTCAGGCCTATCGGGCTCGCTGGAACGAGGAGCTCGATCTGAGATCCATCAAAATTACGATGCAAATGGATCTGTTACGCTGCAAGACGCCAGAGCTTGTCCGCAAGGAGATCTGGACGTACGTCCTGGCCTACAACTTGATTCGAACGATCATGGCTCAGGCAGCGAGCCAACATGGCATCGCACCACGGACCGTCAGTTTCAAGGCGACGATTCAAATTCTCGAGGCTTTCCAGCCTGTGATTGCTCACCAGGCCGACCGCGGTGTCCAGCACCGACAAGAGCTCTATCAGCAGTTGCTAGACGCAATTGCCACGCACCGTGTCGCCGATCGCCCCAACCGCTTTGAGCCCCGCATGACGAAACGAAGGCCGAAAAACTACAACCGCCTCACGAGACCGAGGAAAGAGATCAAACGTCTAATGCTTAAAGGCTTGTGTAAAATCTAAGTGCCATTCGTCGATCAGACCGGCGCGCGGAAGGCGACCGTCCGAGGCTTCGGTCGATTCGACCGGAGCACGCTGCGCCTTCAGACGGGTATAGCCCATGTTCAGTCTAACGCATATCGATTCGGCGTAAAGTGCCGGATTTCTTACCGTGACCCCATCGCGGCATGGGTCATCAGTCACCAGGAATTGCCAGCGATACCGGAGGACGTGGCTGCTGACAAACCGGCCTAGATCAACGATCGGCCTCGGTGATTGCGGTGGCCTGCTGAACGCGTCGCAGCCAGCGCAATCTGCTAAGGGTCTCCTCGATCAGGACATGCCGCTGTTGAGGCTCCTTTGCGTTTAGGATCTCGTCGAGAATGTCCCTCAGCTTCGAGACTTGGCTACGGATCGTCGCCACAAGTTTGGGATCATGCAGGTTCATCGTGGACCTGGTAAGCTCAACATCGCCGGGTAGTGCCTCGGCCCCGAAGAGTGACGAACGGAGCCGATCATTGGAGGCCAACGCCTTTGGATATGCCATCGAGACGTAGGCGATGAGCAGCAAACGAGCTGCCTCGAGCTGCTCGACAGATCTGAAGAGCTCGAGATCGTCTTTGCGTGCTAGATCTTGCTCCAGCGCGTCGGCCCGCAATTTATTCTGTCGTCGAAGCTCTTTGTCAACCTGACTGGCGATACTTTCCAATCCCCGTTCAGCGACCGCGCTGTCGAGCGTTGGCTTTGCTGTTTGCAGGAAAGTCGTCCTATCAAGGCCCTTGAAAGATGGATGAGGAGAGCGTGCGCCGCTCGCTTTCCAGTCCCAGATCAAGGCCGCTTGATTTCGATTGAGCCAGCGACCTAAATCATTAGTGGTGACAGTCCAATAAAACCGCTGGGGCCCGCTATCCCATTTGTACGCGAATACATCGGTATTGCCTGCAGGAGCAATGAATTGACACTTCACCGTCCACGATTCGGTGTAAGTACTCCTCTGACCGGGAACCAAAGTAGGCCCTGTGTTTCCAATATCATATGTTAATACAAGATTGCAAAGTCCCAGCCTTTCGGCGTTCAGGAAGGGTCGCGGTACGACTTTGTTGACGCCGATCGGTGGCTCAAGTTGCTGGTTAAAATTAAAGGGACCAACAAAATGGGAATGATGCGATTGATCGAATGCCCAATGAACACGCGAATCGGGCGACTTGGACCAATCGGTGAGTTCTTCGATTGGCTTCATTGGTCGCCCCAGCAAGGGAAATGCCTTCTTGCCTTCCTCCTTATCTGGGTTCGGGTCTTGTGCGGAGTCAAGCCAGAGGTCGAGCCCCCCAGTGTGATCGTCTTGGTACCTCTTGCGTCGCTGATTAACAATCGCCCCCAGGATGCGGAGCCGACTCTCGTACACTCCGATCATCCCCACGAGTAATTCACGGGCTTCCTGACCGCTTGCTAGGCGAGCCAGCGCGGATTCCAATTGCTCCCCTCGATCGAGGATCGCTTCCGTGTCCTCGATACTAATCACGGCGGGGGCGCCAGACGACCACCGTCTCCCCGCTAACTCGACGTAGGCGTTACCGCAGCCGGCCCATGTCGTCGGATTCGGAAGGTTCGAGGGCAACCCCTCGAACCCTAGCTTCTGGGCGATTTCCGCGAGCAATCCGATATTGTCCTGCAACGGTCTGGTTCGCAATCGTGTGAGGATAGTTTGAAATACGAACGCGTCGCTCAGATCCCGCCTCTGAAGTTCCTCCGAGAAACCGGTCTCCACCGATTCCGCGGAGAACGTCGTCGCCCAAAGACGCAAATCGCAGCACATAGTCCTCGTACCTTTCCTGGCTGAACGAGACACCCTCCTTCGTACGGAACGCGATGTCAAAGAGCTTGATGAGAGGACGTCTTGATTCATCTAACTGGTATGTACGCACATCAGAGCCAAGCCCATTAAGGTCGTAGCTGACTTGGCCTAGGAACTCCTTCACGTCAAGAACGTCGCCCCGCAAATAACCAAGCTCACGGAAGACCGAGGAGAAGTTTGTGTTCAATGATTCCTGGATGATCGCAAGAGCCTTCTCAATTCGGTCGAAGCGATCGTGCATCTCCGCCCGAAGTTGAGTGATGTCATTCCTTACCTCCCGGATCTGATCGAGGATCAGTTGTTCCGGAGAGGGCCCGCCGAAGAAGAGTGAGGCAACGCTGGAAGCGGCATCGAAGATGTTGCCGGTAAGCGCCGCCATCGTTATCGTTCCAGCGGCTTTCTTCGCGAGAGCTTTTGCAATTTGTGTCCCAGCATTGCCGACGGTCGCCAGCTGTTTGCCGAGTTTGCGGTCCGAGAGCCCGACCAAGCTGGACATTAGGTAGACCGATACGGTTGCGTCTCCGAACTCGCGCTCGATGCGTCGATTGATCTCCTCCGATGTGGCGTGGGCATCCTTGTGTTCCAGATAATTGAATAGTTTGGTGAGTTCTTTTCTATTGTCGAGTAGGGCGGCCTTCGTGGACTTCAAATCATCTCGCAAATGCGAGACTTGGATGTCTCTGATCTTCCCGGTTTGATCGAGCACGGACAGGGCGTTCTTTATGCGATCATTCTGTCCGAAATCGGGGCTTTTCTGCTGAATCTCCCAAGGCGAATCTGTCACGCTGACCTGGTTACCAACTCCCCTCACGAAGGCGTCGAGAACAGCCTGTAGTTTCTTATTACTCTGCGCCTCCGTAGCGGCCTGCTCGAAGATTGAGAGCCGTCCGTACTCCGGAAAAGGTCGGTCGTAAGTCATTACGAATTTGGGAACCCCCGCGGCGTCCATGGCGGCTCCTTGCTCGAATGCCTCCATGGACTGGAATGGCAGTTGGAGAAGCGGCCCGGCATTCTTGGCGACTGTCCCGAGATTGGGCGTCCCGGATGCGACATCAATGAGCAGATTCGCAACTGCCGATCGGGCCTCCAGATCGCTCAATTGTGAACTGCCATACTTTGCCTTGTACCCATCCTCGGCCTTTCTCATGATCTGCAAGGCGGTCGTCGTGTCGAATGCTGGCTCGCTACGGTATAACTTGGTAGCGAACTCGACTATCGGAGCCATCGGAAGACGATCCGGGCTTTTCTCAATTTGATACTCAAGGTGCGCCGCCCACACGTGAGGGTTAGGTAGCAAATTGGGGTCGCTGCCTCGTTGGGCTGCCTGGGCTCGGCCGGGCAGTAGAAGAATGTAAAGACTCGCAACCAGTATGAGGGCCGAAATTGACGTTCTTGGACCGGTCATGGCTGTAGTCCCTGTGAGTCGATCCCCTTCTGGTCGACATGAGCTCTGCCTGAGAGCAAGTCACGCGCCACTTGGACGATCTTCGGTCACGGCATCCGATAAGTCGACGGCATCTCTCAAACCCTCTTTACACACTCACTCCCTTGCCGTGTCAAGGAGCTCGCGGCATTTCTGGGAATCGGCTAACTACTTGTTCGGTCGAGTGCATTAACCTCAAACCGCCCGCCCGTCTCCCGAAACATGCGCTCCTGCAAGCGTATTGCGATCGTCAGTACGACTATATCGCCGTGCGGGTAATCATTCATCGTGCCCGGCGGCTCCACGTCCCAATCCGCACAATCCTGCGCCCTCAACAGCCAATTACCCCTCATCCGAAGGTCGACCCGATGGTGCATGCTTGCTGTCGTCCGGTCGCAGAGTCAACCTCGTCGCGATTTGGATAGACCAAGAAATTTGCGTGCTTCGGTCGTTATGTGGCCAAGTTGGTTATGTGGCCTTCAACTGGTTGATGCCGAAGCTTCAGCCCTTTCTCGATCTGGAACGCCACATAACTCTTGCCTCGCAGACTCAAGCCGACCGGCGGTAGCCAGAGCACGTGTCCCTCGCGGCGACCAACGTGAAGAAGGGAGTCGATCGGCAAATCACAGCTAATTCGCGGCTGCTCAGGCCAACGCCACATAACTGGCTTGGCCGCATAAGGACCGTTATGTGCTCGACCACATAACGGTCCGACGGCACCGACGCGTGCCACAGCCAGGCGCGCAAGCAACCAAAACGGAGCACGCCCAACCTGGTTCGTGTCACACAGCCAAGGACGACGGTGGTAAACCCGGCGTGAGGTTCCTGGCTCGATCGAAATGAGGAACAGGGTCCATGCCTGCATGGCTCATCGTTGGAACAAGACAAAGAAGAAGACGGTTTTGCGCATCCGGTTGGGAAGAGACCAAGGAAGTAGCCGCTGTTTGGTGGCGCTCCCCAAAAGATGGAAACTTGCCCTGATTTCGCGATCGGTCTCATCTCATCGCCGCGCTGGGAACAAGACGCAGAACAACAGCGCCGCCCTTCAAACGATCGTGTTCCCGGGAACAAGACAGAGAGAAAAACGGTCTCATCGACGTGCTGGCAACAAGAACCCCGAGCGGTGCCCTCCAAACGATTGAAAGCGCTGCCGGATCAGAGATCGGTCCCACCTGGAAGGGGTTGGCGGTTTCATCCGGCAAGGAGACGGCCGAACAGAAGGCCGATCGCTTCAGTGTTGCAGCTCAAGCCACAGCAGCCGCACCCAGTCCACGAACCGACTCAACCATCTGCGAGTGTCCTCGCCGGGGAAACCGCAACGTTCACAGGGGTCGAAGCTGGACTCTGCCGTCCCTGCCTTGCAGCGGTAACAACGAGTAGTGGCTCATGTAACCTCCGTTGGAGGTTTGTACACCTATTGGGGGAAGCCCGACTGAATCCTGTTACCGGTGGGCCTCCCGCCGGCCGTCGAAACGGTCGCATCGTTGCGTTGGGGATCTTGGCGGCAGGATGGACCGCCGCCCGATTTGGGAACAAAATGGGAACAGGACTGGCAATATTAGCCCAATGCGACTACAACATGCATAGATCGAGGCGGTATCGTAATCGCCTTGAAATCAAGCCTTTTGATCATCACTGCAACGTGTTTCCAATACCACGAGTATGGCAGACGTACCGGACTCAAAATCCGGTCCTCGCAAGAGGGTGTGGGTTCAAGTCCCACCTTCGGTA
>CAWAHD010000004.1:0-898098 GCA_963781785.1 uncultured Isosphaeraceae bacterium
ACCTATGCGCTTGCCAGTTCCGCCACTTCGGCCCGGGATTGCGGTGGTGCGCAAGTCGCGCTAAAGGCTATATGCTGCGGCCCTTTTCACGTCTTTTTTTCCACCGACCGTGATTCATTGTACTCGAGCTGAGCCGGCTTGGGCAACATCGTCACAAGAATACCAGCAGGCAACCTTCCGGGCTGCAGGCGATCGTGTTCGTACAGAGCACTGCGCCTTCGACCTTCCAGGGCCCGCCCCAGCCTCCACAGCACGAGAAGGGAAAACCCATGCGCGCTGCAAAAAAATCGGCACGCCGTTGCTGAAGTCATTGCGCCGGTTCAAGTTGCGCATGTTTTTTGAAGAATCAGAACAGAGCATTTAACCGGTGCATCTGATGAATCTCATACGACAGGAACGGATTTCATCCGTCGCTACAGGGAGCTCGCTTGGTTTCGCGCTCTTGTCAACAACCTCGGTCAGATGGTCGGCGGAACGCCACTCCAGCCTGGCGCGGCGATTCCCGAGCCGGTCGCCCGGTCGGAGGTTTGATCCGGACTGGCAGGGGCTTGCCGCTTCGTGCCGAGTCGACGATCATCGGGGACCGGCCGTTGCGACCTCGCCGCCTGAGCACCGCTTGCCGTCCCGTACACGTAAAGAGTCGATCATGAAAGTCGCTCCCAGGGATTTTATTCACCCGGAAGACCTGGCTGCCCTCGAGAACCTCAAGGCGATTCCGCTGTTCGCGCCGTGTCTGAAGTCTTTCATGAACATCGGGGTCGAGCGTGTGATCCAGGGCCTGAGCATGGCGAACAAGATCCGTCTGGGGCCAAACCAGCTCCCGGCCATCTACGAGCACCTGCCGCGGGTCTGCCAGACGCTGGGGATCGACGAGCCCGAGCTCTACCTGGCCATGGATCCTTCGCCCAACGCCTACACCCAGGGTGACACACGCATCATGATCACCGTGACGTCCGGCCTGATCGAGCTCCTGGACGATGATGAGATCCGCGCGGTGCTGGCGCATGAGTGCGGACACATCGCGTGCCGGCACGTGCTCTACCACACCATGGCGCAGATGCTGGCCAAGTACGGGCCCGCAATCTTCGGGCCGCTGGCGGCGCTCTCGATGCCAGTTCAGTTGGCACTTTTCTACTGGGCGCGGCGCAGCGAGCTTTCCGCCGACCGGGCGGCGGCGTTGTTCATGAAGGGAAGCTCGTCCGTCGTCGAGACCATGATCCGGTTGGCCGGCGGGCCGAAGTCGATCACCGGAACGGTCAGCCTCGACCTCTATCTCCAGCAAGCCGAGGCCTACGACAAGCTCCAGGAATCGCACTGGGACAGGTTTCTGCAAGGCATTGCCGTGATGAATATGGACCATCCGTTTCTTTCGGTGCGACGCGCGAGATCATGCGCTGGTGCCAGGGCGAGCATTTTCAACGCATACTCGATGGTCTGGGCCAAGCGGCCGGACTAGAGTGCGCAAGCTGTGGGGCGGCTGTTGGGGTCAACTGGAAGTTTTGCAAGAGTTGCGGGCGAGCGATCGCCCCAAACGCATCTGCGGTCGAGGACCAGAAGGAAGGCCAACCATGAATCGACCCTGGTTCGATGCCAAGACGGGAACGCTTTTGCTGGACGATTACGTTTCGCGGGAATCCTACCGCAAGGTGATGGAGGACGGCGTGGTGACGACGCAGAGCTCGCCGAACAGGCACACCGGGTTCTCTCCTTGTTGCAGAAGCTGGACGGGATTCTCTCGGCCGAGGCGCATGCGGTGGCCACCGACGCATTCTGCGAGCTCGCTGTCTTGTATGCTCTGGAGCGCCAGCATCAGATCTCGGGCGCACGGTAGAGGGGCGCCGTGCCCCGGGCGCCGGCTTCCATTCGAAGGAGTTGTGTCATGGCGGTTTTCAAGGCAGCACGGTACCTTCCCGCCTCCATGGCGGATCTGGCGCCCGTGGCGGATGATCTGGAGAGGCACTTTCAGGTCCAGAAGTTCGAAGTGCACAAGGAGCGCACGATCGCGGGCGGCTGGCGCGTCGATATCTCCAAGGGGGGAGTTTTCAAGGGGGTTCTCGGCTTGAAGAGCGCCCTTTCGGTCGAGATCGAGCCGTCCGGGGCCGGCACCGAGGTCAAGGCCGGCGTCGGGATCTTCGGGCAACAGGCGATCCCCACGGCAATCTCGATGCTGATCTTCTGGCCGGTGCTGGTCACGCAGATCTGGGGGATGGTGCGGCAGTCGAATTTGGATGACGAGGCCATCGACGCCGTGGCGCGCAGCCTGGACTGCGCATACGAAGCTCGGCCCCGGCGGCTCCTCCGCGGTTCCGCCGTACGTTCAGTCAGGCGGCAAGTTTTGCACGAGCTGCGGCCATCCGCTGACCGGCCCCGCCAAGTTCTGTCCGGAATGCGGTGCGAAACTGGCCTGATTTTCATCTATTCGGATTGGGTCGTGACTTTGCCGATGCCGGAGGGCGCATCAAACGGGCTGGGAGTCGGATTGACCAGGCTGTTGTCGTGGGCCAAGACGCCCACCTGCCCCACAAAGAAGCTGTCTCCGTCGGCCACGCGAAGGTTGAAAACCGGCTGGACCCGCTCTTTCGCGACGGACTTCACCACGCTGGTACCTCCCAGGTTTCTGAGCGTATCGCCCGGTTTGAGCTCGCGCGCCATGACCCAGCCGCGTCCTGCCTTCCAGATGCGGTGGATGCCTGTCACGACGATCGATTCGGTATCGAGCTCGATCCGAAGCGTGGCATTCGGCGGGTTATGGTATACGGCCACGAGCGACTTAAACGTCAGCTCGCCGGTTTTCGTGTCTTGACTCAGAACCTGATCGCCCGCGCGGAGCTCTTCGATCTTGCGCGGACCGCTAATCGTCTGCACGGGCGTCCCCGCGCCAAAGCAAGAGTGGCGGACCACCTCGATGGCGGCAACTCGCGGCGCCGTGGTCAGTATCGGTACGCCCGGCGCCTGATATTCCAGGGGTACATTCTCGTAGTAGGTCGGTTTGTCGTATCCGGAACTCGGGGGCCCAGCATAAGAATAGCCGAAGAGGTCGACCATCCATTTCTCCCACGCGGTGCGATCTGTGCCTCGGTCGGTACCGACCGCCGCGACGAGTACCTCCCGGACACAGCGGTTCATCTCCTTGAGGGTTGCATTGTAAGCGTCGAGCGTCCGGGCGTCGCGTGCCAGTTGCTGCTGTGCGGCCTGGGCGACCTGCTGAGCTTGGAGCATCATCTGGCCGATCGGTATCCTGGTCTCCTGGGTCACGAACAAGCTCGCCCAGAGGGTTTCCCCGCTTGGGCCGCCGTCATTAAAAATCGGCAGCCGGGCGCCAGAATTCGTGGCGGCGCCCAGTTTCTGGCTCACCGCGGCGGGCAGACCCAGATGGCTCAAGGGATTCGGAGCTTGGCTGATCGACATCGAGGCATTGAGGCCGAACACCGCCGCTGCCGCCGCGATGTTATTCCCAGGAACACGTCGCGTGTCGACGGTCTCGCTCGTGGTGCGAATCAGGACCGGCAGGCCCGCGGCGTCGAAGGAAAGCCGATCGCCCAACTCGACTGGAACGGTGGGCGGCGGCGGCGGCGAGTAGAATCGCCGAACATAGGCGTCCGGATTCTCAATCACGAGCTCTCCCGGTGAGCCCGGACCATTGACGGCGCGTACCTTGTACTTGATCGGATCGCGAAAGAGGCCGATCAAGACGGGCGTGAAATCGCGGGGATCGCGCAACCGGAGACTCGCCGTGGCATCGCCGCGCACTCGAGCGCAGGGACTCATCAAGGCGAGCAGTGCCAGCGCCCGCGAGGCGCCCGGCGAATCGATCTGGCCGAGCAGCCGGGCTGCGACGATTTGACGCGGTGCGCCGCCTTGACCAAGGATCACCCAGATCATGGGAACCGCACGGGGATCCGTCAGCTCGGCCAGGGCCTTCTCGGCCTCTGCGCCGGGCCTTGTCCTTGCTGGAAAGGGAAACCCACAACTTCTCGAGGACAGCCTTCCAGTGAATATTCGCCTTGTGTTGTTTTTGAGCCTCGGCCCTTGCTGCGGCGAGTCGATCGGGCCTTTCCCAGCGGCCACCGGATTTCTTGTAGCCGAGGCGCTTCCATGCGGCATCGCGCGACGGATCGAGCTGCACGACCGCGTACAGGTGGGCCGTCGCTTGTGGCTTCAGGCCGTTCTGTTCGCACCAGAGGGCCAATTTCCATTGATCCTCGGCCCGATTGGGCGCCTTCACGCGCCGCTTGAGGTACTCCTCGACTCGGGCGACCTGGTCCGGGTTCTCGTTGACCGACCGGCTCACCTCCTCCGGGTTCCGCCAGTTGCCCTCGTAGGCCACCGATCCCAGGAGCCCGGCGCCAGGGCATTGGATGGGTCGTACAAGATTGCGAGCGCCAGTTGCTTGACCCGCTCGGCGGAGAGGCCGTGCGATTCGCACCACAGAGCCAGCCGCACATGGGCTTGGGAATCATGCCCGGCGCGGACGGAAGCCGCCTTGTACGCGTCCAGGCTCGAGGCGGCCGGCGGCTTCTCGACCTGGGCGAATTGACCAGCAACGATTGCCGCATAGAGCAACATCGAGTCAATCATTGCCGTTCCCTTCGGTTCCAGGTTTGGACACTCCGCATCCCGATTGTAACATCCGTAAGGTTCGTCTCGTCTGCGCGTGTTCCTCGGCTTGCGAACCGCTCGCGGCCGGTTGCGGCTTCAAAGAACCTTAGAACATTGTGCCCGCCGACAACCAGCGTCTTGCCATCCGGCGAGAAAGCCACGCCCGCCGGCCGGAGGCCGGGCCCGAGCTCGGCCTTCCATAATCGCTCGCCAGTCTCGGTGCTCACGATCGCGAGCGTTCCGTCGGAATCGAGGACGGCCATGGACTGGCTGTCCGGCACGAAACCTTGAGCCGAACCCCGAGCGGTGAGGTGCTCTTGTCCACGCTGGCGATCCCAGATCACGACGTTGTCCCAGGTGCGCAGTGCTTCGTCAAAGATACTCGCCGCCAGATAGCGGCCGTCGCCGGAGAAGTACGCGATCCCACCTCCGATCAGCGGGATGGAGATGAGCGTGATTTCTTCTCGCTCCAGGTCCCAGAGCTTGATGCCTCTCCCCTGTTCGATTGTCGCCAGAGTTTTGCCGTCGGCCGCGAACGTCAGAGAAAACACGGACTGATTCGCCGCCAGCGTGGCCGTCTTCTGACAATCACCGGTTGCGACGTCCCAGAGCTTGACTTCGCCTGCGGACGCACCGGTGGCGATCGTCGACCCATCCGGCGCAAAGGCCAGGCAGTGGAGATCGATGAAATCCGCGGCGATCGTGCGCATCAGCCGCGCATTGGAAACATTCCAGATCCAGGCCGCGCCGACACGGTTCACCGAGCTCGCCGCGTCGTGAACGAACCCGGCCGCGGCCATGGACCTGCCGTCGGCAGAGAGTGCTAACCGGCGGATCGACGCGAGGCGAGGGATGGTTTCCATCAGGTCGACTGTTCTGATGTGCTGGCCGGTGGCAGGGCTCCAGAACCGGACCATCCCTCCGGCCTCGGTGGTCACCACAGCGTTGTCGCTTGCCGAGAAGCTTACTCCGACCAGGTTCGCATTATGCGGCCGCTCCGTGCCGCCAAAGGGGGCCATCGAGCCGTCGGAAGCCAAGGCGCGTGAGCCCGGGTTTCCCAGCGCTTCAGGTCGAGCCGGATCGAGTCTCTGCGTCGCGATTGCGGTTGCCCCGATTCCGCAGAGAACGACCAGCGTGGCGGCGGTGGCGATTCGCCGCAGAAACATGGCTTTGACGACGGCAAGGACCAGCGACGCCACCTCGGCCGAGACCAGTCCGCTCTTGACACCGGCGAAGCTCGCAACAGTCGCGGCCCGTACGGTTGATGACAGGAGCACCGCATGCACTCCCGCCCTGGCTGACTCTGGCGCGAGCGTCAAGGCAAGCAGCCCGACGGACGGGGCGAGACCGCGGCGGGTGAGCCGGTGCTCGAGCAGCCCCTTGGCCCGCGCCAGCCGCCCCGACACCGTTCCTTTGGTCCACCCGAGCTCGGCAGCGGCCTGCTCCTGAGTCCGGCCCTCCAGACAACAGAGGACAACCGGAAGTCGGTACTTGTGCGGAAGCCTGCCGATCTCTTCGTCAAGGACCTGCTCGAGGTCGGCCAGAGCTGCGTCGCGGCCCTCACGTCCGGCCAAGTCCTCGGATGGAATCGGCCGTTCGTGACGGCGCCGGATCACGAGACTCGCCCGGCGTGCCACTCGTACGGCGACACCGTGCAACCAGGGCCCGAGTGACTCGCGTTTGCGGACCATGCCTGCCCTCAATGCCAGCACCAGGAACGTGGCCTGGAACGCGTCCTCGGCGTCGTGATTGTTCCGCAAGACGCGCCGGCAGACGCCGAGCACCATCGGTCCATGGCGCCGCACCATCGCCTCGAACGCAATCTGGCGTTCGGTTTCCGAACGACCAGCGAATTGCTCGAGGAGCTGTTCGTCGGTCATCCCGGCGACAACCCCGAAACGAAACAGGGCGCTGATGTCATGCAAGGGGGGCTCGGACCGCCTGTTGTCCATGAAGTCGGGCCCTCGCGTCGCACATCGGTCGGAACGGAAAACCAGAATTTGCGATACCAGCTCGCAAGTGGCCGATCCGACCGACTCGGCTTGGTCCCTCGATCGCTCAGTAACCTAGTGCACGAGAATGACCTCCCGAATACAAGATTCTTCAGTGCGTCAGCTCCAGGAACTCGAGATGCGATGGCAGATCGCCGGTGTGATACACCCGCTGTGTCGCCTTCTGGAAGTCGGACTCGCTCGCCTTGTTGATGTCGACGAATTTCTGAGGGTTGCGGTCGACCAGGGGAAACCACGAGCTCTGGACCTGGATCATGAGCTTGTGGCCCGCCTTGAACGTGTGCGCGACGTCGTTCATCGTGAAATTCACGGCCGTCGGCTTGCCGGGAACGAACGGCTCCGGCTTTTCCAGGCTGTTGCGGAACTTGCCGCGCATCACGTCCCCGCGCACAAGCTGCTCGTATCCCCTCATGTTACCGGGCGGAGGGGTCGGATCCGACGCCGTGCGCGGGTGGGATAGACATCGATCAGCTTGATCACCCAGTCGGAATCGGTCCCCGAAGTCGACACGAAGAAGCGAGCATCGATTGGCCCGACGATCGTCAGTTCCTTGGGCAAGGGTGCGCTCTCGTAAACGAGTACATCCGGCCGATGCGCCGCCGGCCGCTGATCTTGAACCATGTAATCACCGGTCATGCCGATCGAAATCTGCTCGACGTATTCGACCGGCCGGGCAGGGTCGCTCACATACTCGTCAAACGACGAGCTGCCGGCCTCGCTGGCAGGCTCGAACGCAAGGCCCCCCTTTTCACGCACGAACACCGATCGCTTCTGCACGTTTCGCGGGGGCCACGTGCTGTAGGTGCGCCACTCGTTCGTGCCCGTCTCGAAAACCCATGCCTCCGGAATCTTCGGCATGCCTTTGTCTTTCAAATAGTATTGAAAGAAGGGGAACTCGATCTGTTCGCGAAAATACTCGGAAGTCTTGGAAGCGAAGGTCACGGGGCCGAGCTTGTCGCCGTCACCTCGGGCCCAGCCGCCGTGCCGCCAGGGGCCCATGACCAGGACATTGGTCGCGCCGGGACTGTTGGCCTCGACCTTCTTGTACACCTCGAGGGCCCCGTAGAGGTTCTCGGCGTCGAACCAGCCGCCCACGGTCATCACGGCCGGCTTGATGTTCTTCAGATGCGGTCGGAGGTTGCGGGCCTTCCAGAATTCGTCCATCGTCGCGTGCGCCATCATCTCGTTCCAGAACGGGACGTCGTCCTTGAAGTAGCGGGCGTTGGCATTACCGAGCGGTCCCAGCTTGAGAAAGAACTCGTAGCCGTCGGGAGTACCGTGGTCGAACCGATGGGAAGATCTCTGGGTCGGCTCGGGGCGGGGACGCCCAAAAAACGCCAGGAAGTTGAAACAGTGGGGCAGAAACAGCGCACCGTTGTGATGAAAGTCGTCGCCGGTAAACCAGTCGGTCACGGGTGCCTGGGGAGACGCCGCCTTGAGCGCCGGGTGGGCGTCGATCATCCCGGCGGCCGTGTAGAACCCGGGGTACGAGATGCCCCACATGCCGACCCGGCCGTTATGATTGGGCACCTGCTTGATCAGCCAGTCGATCGTGTCAAACGTATCGGTGCTTTCATCGATGTCCTTGGGGCTGCTCTTGTGGTCGAGGTGCGGCCGCATATTGACGAACTCACCCTCCGACATCCAGCATCCGCGCACGTCTTGATAGACCACGATGTAGCCGTCCTTGCCGAAGAGCGACGTGGGACCGAGGTCTCCCCGGTACGCCTTCTCGCCGTAGGGGGCCACGCTGTAAGGAGTGCGCATCAGCATGATCGGGTACCGAACGGACTGATCCTTGGGAGCATAGACCGCGGTGAAGAGGTGTACTCCGTCCCGCATCGGAATGCGAAACTCGGATTTCGTGTAGTGTTCCTTGACGTACCCGACACCCTGAGCCAGAGCCAGATCGGGGCGAAACGATCCCAGCGCGACCACCACGGCATAGATCGAAAGGAGACGGAATCGTCGTCGCCTGAGCATCTTCAGTACTCCTGGGTATTGGGTAATGTTCGGTCGGAGCCCGGCCCTATCGAGGGCGGCGGAACTTTCCGAAGTGACCAGAATAATCGACGCCGCGGTTCGAGTCAGCGCCCCAGCCCGAGACGTTCGCGGTGATACGCCAGTCGCTCGACCGGAGTCATCCGGGTGAAGTCCGGGCGGCCGTTGGATGCGGCAGGCGAACCGTTCTTCGTGACATGCTCTTGGCGCGACGCCGCCCTGTAGGACTCGGTGACCTTGGGACGCGTGCACGCGCACGGAGCCACTGCGCCGTTGCCGGCGGCAACCTCATCGACTGATTGCGGTGCGTGGCACCCGCACGGCGCGCCATTGGCACTTGCGGAGGCTGCCGCCGGCGCCGGTTTCGTCGTCGGGTCGCCCGGTTCTCTCGCCTTGACGTTTGCCTTGGGAACGACGACGGACGCTCGACCAGTCCCCGCGTAGCTCATCGCCTGGTCGGTGAGCAGGAGATCGTCATCGAGCTTTCGCTTCGGGGCTAGCCCGAGCTTGCCGAGCACAGCGTGGTAGGCCCGCACGGCTTCAACGGGGCCAATCTGGCCTTCGACGATCAACCGCAGGAAATGGACGAACGCGAGCTGACTTTCGGCATTGTTGATTTTGCGGCCGAAGAGGGCGACTTTGGCCCCGTATTTCTGGGCATCGAAGAGCAGTTGAAAGGCGTCGCGGGTGGTGCCCGCCGAACCGCCGAGAATGCCGACGACGAGGTGCGGGTCGAACCGGACGAGCTCGTCCATCGCTTTGGGCCCGTGATACACCATCTTCAAGAACTGGGGCCGGCCGGTCGGGGGCAGGCCCGCGAGCATCCGCGCAATCATGTCGTTCGTGTAACCCGGCAAGACGTCGGGGGGCACCGCTCCCGGGACGTTCGGGTCGAACACCTCCAGAAAGTACCGGAAGCCTTTGCGCTCCGCTTCTTCGCGGAACTCGCGGAATCGCTCCAGAGTCGCCAGATCGCGATCGAGATTGTTGTTGAAGGTGACGCTGTAGAGTCCCAGATTGGCCCCCTGAGTGCGCTCTTCCGGGGCACAGTCGAGGTGCCCGCACTGAATGTGGTCGATACTCGCGGTGCGGAACGGCCGCGACGGCTCCAGGTGATAGCCGGCACCGCGGGCAAGGTGGATGTCGGTGGTGTCGTTGGCGCGAACGGCTGGGGTCACCGGCGAATTGTCGAACAGCCGCTCGCGGAACGTCAGCGCGTGGTTCGAGCTGGCCGACATCAGCATGATGTCGACCAGCCCCGACCGCGTGATCTGGCGCATCTGATCGCGGTACTCATCGAGCGTCTTATATCGCAGCTCGCCGGAGTGCATTTCGGGAGACTGGCCCGTGGCGCCGATTCCCAGGGCCATATCGCCATCCTTGGCGTCGGCGATGATGAACTCGCGGCAGCCCGGGTCAGCGTGGATCGCGGCCAGTTTGCGATCGAGAGATTTCTCCATGATCTTATCGTTTCCCGTTGGCGTGACCCGAAACGGTGACTCGGGAGCTTCCGCTGGCCCCGCCGCCGGATCCGGATCCGGCGCCCATCGTCACCTTCACCGGGCGCGAGCCTCGTGCGGGGTCCCTGGCGGGCGGCTGCGCTTTGCTTGCTGACTCGGGCTTCGCGCTCCCGGCTGCGCGGGGATTGCTCTTAAACACCGCTTCGATCGTTTCTCGGAGGACCTGGGCCGAATGCTGCAAAGCCGAGGTCTCCTTGGGCCAGAGCTCGATTTCGTGCTGGATCTCCGCGCCGCACCGCCCGACCACGGTCGGAACCGAGATGCACACGTCACGCAGGCCGTAGGGACCGTTTACCAGAGAAGAGACCGGCAGGATCCGCTTCTGATTGAGCGCCGCCGAATGCACGACTTCGCGAATCGAAATCCCGACAGCGAAACCTGCGCCCCCCTTGAGCGAGATCACCTCGGCGCCGCTGCCCCGCGTCCGCTTGAACATCGCCTCGGCCAGACCGGCACTCCAGCCGGGAAATCGTTCCAGCGGCAGGCCGCCGGCCTGGGCCGCCGACCAGATCGGGACCATGCTGTCGCCGTGTTCGCCCAGGATCAAAGCCGAGACCTGGGTGGGAGGAAGATCGAGCGACTGTGCGATCAGGCTTCGGAACCGGGCGGTGTCGAGCTGAGTGCCCAGCCCGATGACCTGGGCGGGCGGCAGCTCGAGCCGCCGCACCGCCAGGTAAGTCAAGACATCGACGGGATTCGAGACCACCAGCACGATGGCTTCTCGCTTGAGACCAGCCGAGGTCACCTGGCCCAGGATGTCGAGGAACAATTCGACGTTGCGGTTGATGAGCGCCAGTCGCGGCTCGTCCGGCTTGCGGCGCAGGCCGGCGGTGATGATGATCATGTCGCTTTCGGGAATCGCTTCGTAGTCCGTCGCCCGGATCCGCTGGTCGGCGACCAGCGAGGCGCCGTGCAGTAGGTCGAGGGCTTGCCCTTTGGCCTGGTCGGCGTTCAGGTCGATCAAGTTGATGTGGCTGACGATGCCGCCGCACTGAAGAGCGAAGGCCGCCGACGACCCCACCAGTCCGCCGCCACCGACGATGCTGACCTTCATGGTTACCTCACCTCATTTCACCGCCCCGTTCAGGGCCCGCATGACCTGGTCCGTGATGGTTTGAACGAGTGCTTCTTCGTCTTCCGTCGCCCCGGAGCTTGGCTGCCCGTTCGCCGACGGCTTGGCGCCCTTTTGCGCCTGGCTGGACGCTTTAGCGCCGCCCTTGTCCCAGGTGATCTCGCCGGCCAGGGGCGTTAGCCGCGACTCGATCGGCGAAGGCTCTGGCACGCTACCGGCGATCTTGGGATGGATGAAGATCTTGGGATCGGGGCTGGGCTGGCCGTAGCCCTCGCGGAACAGGCTATTGCCGCAGAGGTCGCAGTTTTCAAGACCTCTGTCCAGGCGCGGGTCGGGGATGCCCAGGCCGGGTTTGAGTTTGATCAGCTCGGCCGCCTTTTCATCGGTGTAATAGTTCACCCTGCCGATCTGCCTGGCCAGGATGAGAATCCGGCAATAGGCGTCGATGATCTCGGTCTTGAAGTAGGCGTCCTCGAGGTCGCTGCCGTAGGTGACCGTTCCGTGGTTGGCCAGGAGGATGGTATCGGTGTCCTTGACGAACGGCAGCACCGTGTCGGCGAACGTCTGCGAGCCCGGCGTTTCGTAAGGCGAGATGGCGACCTCGCCCAGGAACACCTCGATCTCGGGCAGGACGCATTTGGGTATCGGCTCGCGGGCGACCGCAAACGCCGTCGCGTGGGGCGGGTGACAGTGGACCACCGAGCGCCACGTCGGCCCTGGCCTTCATGATCGTCAGGTGCATCAAGATCTCGCTCGATCGCTTCCGCTTGCCGGACACTTGCCCGCCATTCATGTCGACGATGCACAGGTCGTCGGGCTTCATGAAGCCCTTCGACACCCGTGTCGGCGTGCAGAGGACGCGGTCGTCGCTGAGCCGGAGGCTGATGTTGCCGTCGTTCGCCGCCGCGAATCCCTTGTTGTACACGCGGCGGCCGATCTCGCACATCTGCTCGCGTAGTTTCCACTCGTTCATCATCGATCCGTTACCGCCAGCGATCATGGCTTCCTCGCGATTGTTCCGATCGTGTGATTTCAACCACTACGAAAATCGTCAGGCTGGAAAGCCTGACCTACGAAAATCGTCAGGCTGGAAAGCCTGATCTACGTGTCCAGTTGGTCGATCAGGCACGCGCAATAGGCATCCACGGGGGTTCTGGTCTTGCCGAACGGGTTGGCGGCCTCGCGGCCCTCGCTCATGCCGATCAGGCTCCCGGGCCCGGCGCCCAAGATGTCGTACACCACGACGTCTTCTCCTCGCGCGGCCGACGCTTCGGTGAGCGCCTCCAGTGGCAAGGGAAGTGCGATCAAGAGGCGTCCGCCGCGAAGCTGAGGGTTGGACCGGGACAAGGTCACTCGTCCGATGATTTCAGCGATCCTCATGCTGGCTCCTCCCTAGCGAGGGTCGTGGGTCGGGCAACCCGAGCACGCTAAAGCGCCCGGGCGTCGTCGGACCCAATAGCTCCTGAAGTGCCCGGCCGTCGTTGGTAACCAGAACGACGTCGCCGCGGGCCGCGCCCAGCCGGTCGAAGGCCAGGACCGGCTCGCCGTCGGCCCGGCCGGCTGGCGTCTCGAGCTGCACCACGAGCAGGCGTTCCCCCTGAAAGGTGGGATGCTTCACGGTCGCTGTCGCTGTCCCGACAACCCGCCCGAGCTGCATGTTCACGCCCTCTCACTCAACCGGCCTCAGGCCGCAACCTAACTGCAAAATCGAGAATCTCAAATCAGACAAATCTCATGCTGCCGATCACGCTGGTTCGGCGCTGCCGGCAGAACGTCAACGGCGTGGTCACCCCTTCGCCCGTGGGTCCGGCGATCGAAAACGACAAGACCCCTTCGCCCCCCAGACCAAGGCCGGCCGTGCACGGGCCATTGATCACGAAGATCGTGCAGTCCATGATCTTGCCCATCCGCGACATGACCGAGGTGTCGCGCGAGTGGAGGATGGCCGTGTGGCCGAAGCCGTGCTCGCTCTCCTTGGCCAGCGCGATCGCTCGCTCCACATTGGAAACGCGCACAAACGGCACGAATGGCATCATTTGCTCGAGGTGGACAAACGGGTGCTCCGCGCCGGTTTCGGCGAACAGGAGCTGAGTTCCTTGCGGAACGTTCACTCCGGCGTGCCGGCCCAGGACACTCGGGTCCTGGCCGATCAGGTCTTTATTGATATGGAGCGCTCCGTCGCTACCCTTTTGAACGGCGGCCTGGGTCAAGGCTTCGACTTGCTGGGCCGTGAGGCGAAGGCCGCCGTGCCGCGTCATGACTTCCATCAGCGAGTCAAAAATCTGGGCGACGGCGAAGACTTGCTTTTCGCCGATGCAGAGCAGGTTGTTGTCGAAGCTCCCTCCGGTGACGATCGATCGGGCCGCGTTCTCCAGGCACGCGGTCGAGTCGACGACGACGGGCGGATTTCCCGGCCCCGCCACGATCGCCCGCTTCTTGCTCGCCAGGGCCGCTCGAGCGACGGCGGGTCCACCCGTGACGACCAGGATCCGCACGGCTTTGTGGTCGAAGAGCGCTGACGCCGATTCGAGGGTCGGGGGGTCGATGATCGTCAGCAGGTTTTCGATTCCGATCGCATCACGAATCGCCTTGTTGAACCGGCGCACGCCTTCGGCGGCGATCCGGGCTCCCGACGGATGGGCGTTGAAGACGACCGTGTTGCCGGCGGCCAGCATATTGATGGCGTTGCCGGCAAGGGTCGGCAGGCTATGTGTGACCGGCGTGATCGCGCCGATCACGCCAAAGGGGACATAGTCGGTCAGCGTCAGGCCGTCGTCGCCGCAGTCGTTGTCGGTGCGCATGGACTCGACGCCCGGGACGCGCGGAATGGCATTCCTGAGCTTGTCGATCTTGTGGTCGAGCCGGCCAATCTTGGTCTCTTCGAGCTCGAGCCGCCCGAGCTCTTCGGCCTGGCCCGTACAGATCGCCCGGATGCATTCAACGGCCTTGGCGCGATCGGCGACGGGGCGAACCTGGAATTCCCGGAACGCGGTCGCCGCCGCGTTCACCGCATCATCGACCGACGAGAACACCCCGAGGTTTCCCGCCGATCGGGCGTGAGCCTTGCCGTTGGTCAAGAGAGCCCCGTTCCCGATCTGGGACAGGACTTCCTGGACCACGTTGCGAATCAGATCTTCGGTCAAAACCATGGCTGGCACCGCTCGTTAGACTGGGCTGTTGAGTTGGTTTCGCACAGAGGTCGTCATCTCTCTTCTCCGTGCGTACGGAAGACAACATGTCCGCCGACGTCGACAGTGTCGACGAGTCCGATGATCACTGCGTCGATCGGCAGTTTTTCGGTTTCGGGCGTGAGCCTCGCGCTTGATCCCTGACAGATCAAAACCATTTCATCGATCCCGGCTCCCAGGGTGTCGACGGCAACGAACGTGCGGCCCGTGGGCACGAGTCGCTCGCGTGACTTCTCGTCGATGCGATAAGGCTCGACTGTCAGGAGCTTTTGCCCCGTCATTGACGCGACCTTCTGGGTCGCGACCACGCTGCCGGTCACTCGGGCCAGGAACATGAAACGGTTACCCTCGCGCTGTTTCCTCGAGTAGTTTCTGAGTCTGCCGGGCGACCACGATTTCCTCGTTGGTGGGAACGCACCACACCTGGACGCGGGAACTGGCGGTCGAGACCAGGCGCTCGGGCGGCCCGCTCCGGTTCCGATTGGGGTCGAGCTCGATGCCAAACCAGTCCAGCTCGCGACACACTGCCGACCGGATGGTCGCCGAGTTCTCGCCGATTCCGCCGGTGAAGACGATGGCATCGGCCCCGTTGAGCTCGAGCAAGTAGGCTCCCACGTACTGCCGGATCGAGGCGACGAAGACGTCGATGGCCAGCCCGGCGCGGCTGTCGTTCTCGGCGGCGGCCTCGATATCGCGCAGGTCCCGCCCTGCCCCGCTCAGCCCCTCCAGCCCGGATTGGCCGGCGAGGATCGCCAGAACTTCGTCGAGGGATTTGCCGGTCTCGCGGAGGATCACCGGCAACGCAAAAACATCAAAGTCGCCCACGCGGTTGTTATGCGGCAGCCCGGATTGCGGGCTCATCCCCAGGCTGCACGCGATCGAGCGGCCGTGGCGGATCGCACAGAGCGACGAGCTTCCCCCCAGGTGGCAGGAAATCAGCTTGATGTCGCTCCGGCCCAGCAGCTCGGGCATTCGGCCCGCGATGTAGCGGTGGCTGGCCCCGTGAAACCCCCAGCGGCGGATTCCCAGCTCGTGCGTCCACTGGTCGGGAATCGCGTACCGCTGAAAAGCCTCGGGTATCGTTCGGTGAAACCCGGTTTCGAAAGCCGCGACCAGGGGAAGGTCTGGAAACCGGGCGCGGAGCATCCGCATGGCTTTGGTGTACGGAGGATTGTGCGCGGGGGCCACGTCGGCAAATGCTTCCATCGCCTCGAGCACCTTCTCGTCGACCAGGTGGACGCCGGTGAGGTTGCGGGCATGCACGGCCTTGAAGCCGATCGCCGACACCTCGCTGGCGTCCTTGAGCACACCGGTCTCGCCGCCGGTCAACTGGTCGAGGCACAGTTGAACGGCCTCGCCGTGATCGGCGATCGGACGCTTGAGCTCATACTCTCCCCGCACCGACTTGAAGACCGCCTTGGCGGACGCAGTGCCGATGCACTCGATCGCGCCCCTGGCCAGTACGGGCTCGGCCGGATCGCCCAGGTCGAACAGGCGGTACTTGAAGCTGGTGCTGCCCAGGTTCGCCACGAGGACCTTCACCGCGCGCTTCCTCCAGCGAAATTGCGGACGACGGCCGAGTCGGGTCGCGGAATGACGTGTGCCGCCCGGAGCTCGCCGACCCGGCCGGCGGCCTCTGCGCCGGCCTCGACGGCCGCTCGCACGCTGCTGACGTCGCCCTTCACCATCACGCTCACGACGCCGCCATCAACTTTGATAACCGGGCTTGCGAGCTCGACGCTCGCCGCCTTGAGCATTGCATCGACCGCGCTGATCAGCCCGACCAGGCCCAATGTCTCGATCAGGCCCAGGGCATTCCCATTCATGGATCGTCGCCTCCCCCTGTCCGTCTGCCCGCGGGCGTCGTGCCCGATTCCGAGTTCGTCACGGGCTTACTGCCGGTGGCACGTTCTGTTGGCTCTTTTTTTCTTCAAGATCCGAGAAATGTTCGCGTGATCGCTTCGTCAGGCCGCGGAATGACGTGGGCGCTCACCAGCTCGCCGACCTTGCCGGCGGCCTCGGCCCCGGCCTCGACGGCCGCTCGCACGCTGCCGACGTCCCCTTTGACCAGGGTCGTCACGAAGCCGCCGCCAACTTGCACGCGGCCGGCCAGGTGGACGTTGGCTGCCTTGAGCATGGCGTCGGTCGCCTCGATCATGCCCACCAGGCCCTTGGTCTCGATCAGGCCCAGTGCTTCGCCATTGGTCGCGCTGCCGTTGCCTCCGACGCGCTGGCTGCTCCTCTGGAGTGTGGCCATCGTTGTCAAGCTCCGTCGCTCTTGGGACTCTTGGATGAAGAAGCCGCAGCGGCCGGTGCCGCCTTGGCAAACGTCAGCACGCCGCTCAGGTCTTCGTGAGGCCGCGGAATCACCTGCACGCTCACGACCTCGCCGATCCGACTGGCTGCCGCCGCTCCGGCGTCGACCGCCGCCTTGACCGCGGCCACGTCACCGGCAACAAATGCCGTCACGAGCCCGCTGCCGATCTTGTCCCAGCCGACGAGCTCCACGTTGGCCGCCTTGACCATCGCGTCGCTGGCCTCGACCAGGGCCACAAAACCCTTGGTCTCGATCATTCCCAGTGCTTCAATCGATGCCCCGGCCATCTAGGCCCTCCTTCCAGAATGAGTTCAAAACGGTTCACGTCGCATGGAGAAAGTATCACAAGAACATTAGAACACTTCGCGCACAGCTCAGGTCCTGCTCAGGATCACCTCGCTCGCGTGCGGCAAGTCGCAACAGTTGGCCTCGTCGGTGTCGATGTGCACCTCCAGTTTCCAGTCGGGATGCGATCGCACGAGCAGCCCCTCGAGCGTCGTCGGGCACGGCCCGATCACGCGCATGTTCATCCGGTCCAGGTGCTTCACGCCATAGAAGTCGGTATCTCGAGGGCCCATATGAACATGGCGCTCTGCCCGGATGACTCCCTGCGGGAGGACCAGGCTCCCCTTGGGGCCGATCAACAGGCAGCCGGGCGTGCCTTGGACGTCGCCGGAGAGCCGCACCGGCACGTCGATCCCCAGGCTGATCGCGTCGGTGAAGGCCAGCTCCACCTGGCTGAACTTGCGGCACGGGCCCAGGATCCGCACACCCGGGATCATCCGCTGCCGTGGTCCGACGACCGCGACCGTCTCGTTGGCGGCAAAATCGGTGTCCTGGTAGAGCCGCTTCATCACGGTCAACTGGTAGCCTGGTCCGAAGAGAACATCGACGTCGGCCTGGGTGAGATGGCAGTGCCGCGCCGAGATATTGACCACGACGTTGGGCCGAAAGGTCGAGCTTGCCGCGCGGCCGTTGCCGCTCTGTAGCCCGGCTCGGTGCTTCTCTAGTATCATCCGGACGGCTAATTCGACCTGGTCCCGCCGTGGTGCAATAAGGGTCGTCATTCCTGGGTCCTCACACCGTCTGTGCGCGACTCAACGAGAGCACCGTTACTGCGGGTGTCCACGACAGGCGCCTCGTGGACGGGAACGCCCGCAGCTTCGAGCATCGCCCGGCTCTCTGCCGGCAGCCCCGAATCGACGACGACCTGATCCACCTGGTCGAGCCCGCAAAGCCGAGCAAGCGCCAGCCGGCCGAACTTGGTATGGTCGGCGACGATCATGACTTCCTGGCCGCAGGACATCATCTGCCGCTCGGTTTCAACCAGCAGTGAATTGGAGTTGTAGATGCCTTCCGGCACGATCCCGCCGGCACCGAGTACCGCCGTTCGAACCCGAATCGTCTCCATTGTGGCAATCGCCAGCGGCCCCAAGGCGACACCTGTTCGGGGGTAGACGTATCCACCGATCAGAATCAGGTCGGTTTGCTGGCTTGATGCCAGAAGCTGGGCAATCGGCAAACTGTTGGTGACGACCTGCACGCGCCGCCCGTAGAGCGCCCGGGCGACTTCGAGCGTGGTTGTTCCGCCGTCCAGGAGTACCGTGTCTCCGTCTTCCAAGAGCGCGGCGGCCGCGATTCCGATGGCACGTTTTTCCGCGGCTGCGGTGCCCGTGCGCTCGTCGAACGCTGGCATCGACCTCACTTCGCCCGTGTAGACCGCACCGCCGTGCGTCCGCTTGATCGAGCCGGCGAGATCCAGGGCCTCCAGATCGCGCCGGATTGTGCTCTCGGAGACCGAAAGCACGCGCACCAGCTCGTCCAGAGTCGCATACCCCTGGCGGGTGATCATCTCAAGCAGTCTTTGGCGGCGCGTCTCGGCGAGCATGTCGGCCTTTTGCGCGAAATCAACCTTACAACCCGCCAGTATTCTTCACTATCAAGCACAAGTTGTCAAGAGACTTTAGAGATAATGATGGAAAGTGGAAGAATATGGTGGATTTCGCTCGATTATTGGTGACTTTCGGAGAGGTCTGGTACGATCGAGCATTGGCTGCGGAAGACAGGAGTCGAGCGGATGCCGGAGCTGCCCGAAGTCGAAACGATGGTACGCGGGCTGAGGCCGGCGCTGGTCGGGCGGCGGATCGCGCGGCTGGAGGTTCTCGACCCGTTCCTCGTGCACGGGTGTTCGGCAGCGGATTTATCGAGACACGGCCGGGGTGCGACGGTTGCCGAGGTGAATCGTCGGGGCAAGTGGGTCGTCGTGACGCTGGCCGGTCATCGGGGGATTATCGTCATTCAGCCCAGGATGACGGGAGGCTTTTGGCTGCTCGAGCCAGAGCGACGGGACCACATCCGCCTGGTATTCCACGTAGACGATCCAGGGGCGATGGTCTGGTATTGCGACACGCGGCGGCTAGGCAAAATTGGATGGTACCCGCGGGCTGAGGATGCGGGTCTGGCGTTTGCGCGTTCGCACGGGCCGGACGCGCTCGAGGTGCGCCGCGAGGAGCTTCAGGAGCGGCTGGCTGGCACTGGACGCGGCATCAAGCCGGCGCTCATGGACCAGAAGGTTGTCGCGGGTGTCGGCAATATTTATGCCGACGAGATCCTGCACGCGGCGCGCATTCACCCCGAGCGGCCTGCGGCGGGACTGTCGTCGCGGGAGATCGGCCGCCTGCATCGCGCGATCGGCGAGATTCTGTCGCTGGCGATCGAGCTGGAGGGGTCGAGCTTCGACGCGGAGTATCGCACAGTTCTGGGCGTTGAGGGAGGATTCCTGGCGCAGAACGCGGTCTACGGCCGCGAGAGCCAGCCCTGCCGGACCTGTTCGCAGCCGATTTTCAAGACGCGGATTGCCGGCTTGATCGGGCGGCCCACCTATTTTTGCCCGCATTGCCAGAAACCGCGGTTGAAGGATGAAGGATGAATCAGACATCTCGCCCTTTTTCTGTGAGCGCTTCAGGGTCTGGCCCTGCAGGCCATTCTCGCCGACATTCTGATCTTGCGTGCCTTGTCTGGCCGCTGCACGAGACTCTGACTCCGTAACATCGCCGCGTCGTGCGCTCATCTTTTCGGATTTGAGATTTAGGATTTCGTGCTTGTTTTCGGCTCTGCCGCGTTGGGCTGCTATTTCGCTCTTCTCTTCGTTGCCGTCGTTTGCTTCTGTTCAAGGCGTATTGGCAGTGGTGTTGATGGCCGGCGCATGGTGCATTCCGGATCTTGGAACAGAAGCAAACGAAGGAAACGAAGATTTCGGTGCGGCTTGCATTGGGCCATTGAGTCCCGGGGCTGTTCCTGCTTTCCTGCCTTCGTCATGCCGTTTGAGCGGGCTTCTGTCCGACAGCGAAACAGAGTTCGCTATTTGCCGGTTGTGCGGGATGGACTGCTTGACTCGATCCCAGAGGCCGTTCCGTTCGGCGTTTATCTTCATCAGCTCCTCCGACCGAAACACGTCCCCGTATTGATTCATCTTTCATCCTTCATCCTTCAGCTTCCATCCGTTCAGCCACCACGCGCTGCCCCGGATGCTGACGGGCAAGATGCCCGTCCCCCGCCGGCCATGTGGTAGAGTTGGGCGAGTCAGGGACTTGGCGATCCCTCCTCATCGCGACATATCTCCGACTCAGGACCAAAGCTGAGCTGCCGCCTGCGTTGCGAGGGACTGCACACGGCCAGGCCGCCTGACAGCGTTCGACCTCGGAGAGTGCTGAGACAGTTCTGGCCTGGCCCACCCCAAGCGAATTCGCTGAGGGGTAGGGGTGGGTTTTGAAAGTGCGCGGCAACGACGATCAATGGTCAGTTGAATGTAATCTTCTCGACTCGTCACACATCGCACCGTGGCCCGGTCACGACACTTGCCGGTTCTCGACTGGTACCGCCGCCGATTTGCCGTAACTTGAGCAGTCTTGTCGCCCTGGCTTGGCGTCATGCGCGGGAGGGGCCGAACAGGCCGGGTAGCCCGTGCCTCCTGCTTGGCGTACAACCGGCTTGCGGGCGTTCCCACGACGCGAGATCGGAGAAGAGCCGTGACGACACACCAGCCCCGCTACAGTAAAGAGGAGTACGCCCGCCGCGGGAGTGCTCTCTACGAGCAGCACGTGCGCTCGAAGGTCGAGGCCGGCAACTGCGGGCGGATCGTGGCACTCGACGTGGACAGCGGCGGTTTCGAAGTCGCGGACGATACCTTGGCTGCATCCCAGCGCTTGCTGGCCCGCTGTCCCGACGCCCAGATCTGGTGCGTCCGCATTGGCCATCCGGCAGTCCATCGATTCGGCCCGCGCCGCAGAGCGGCGCGGACATGATGAGCGGCATTGTCAACGCGGACCTGGAAGCCGTGATCGGGCTTTCCTGCCGGGCGGTCCGGCGACCATCGCGGGCCAACCTTGAAGGTAATCACCCCCCGGCAGGAAGGCACGGTGATCACAGCACATGGTGAAGTGATACGCCGGCATGAGTCCGGGAATGTACTTGTGAGACGATCGTCAAAAGGTCATCTCGGACCATGCGGTGACGCCTTGCAGAATGAAGCCATCGAAGTCATCCAGCAAGCGCCGCAGCACGGCGTGCGCCGCAACGAAGTGCCCAGAGGCGATGGAGGCAGCAGCAGGCTGCACGGCACGCCGATAGAGGCGGCGAAGGATTTCGGTCGCATCCGACCGAGCCTGGATGCGTCGTAAGAGTTCGGGTGCCGTTGCATAGTATCTGGCGATGTCGCCAGAGCCCACGGGATCCAGCGACAAGACCGTGTCACGGTACTCTCGAAGGAGCTGCAATTCATCGCAGTCGTCCGGCAGGCCCATTGCCTGACATGCCGCCGTGCTGAGGTAGCAACGTCTTCCTCTCTGTGTCGTTTGCGTGGCCCCGCTCGTGCTACCAGCACGTCCCGCTGCGCAGTAATTCACCACCAAATTGTCCTTGTGCCGCTCGATGTCTTGAGCGACATATTTTTCACGATCCACTTCGGTCTCCCAGATGACCTGACTCCGCATTCCGAGACACCAATACCACAGATCGATGATGAAATAGTCGCTCCCCCACGATCCCGGATCGTTGATATTTCCGGCTCGCCGCGCAACCACAATTGAGTGGCCACTCTTGGCGGTATAACGGATTGCCACCCACTCCATCTGGCCGTCGAACTTGTTCTCTTTACAATAAAAAATGACTGCCTGAGCGCACTGGTCACATACGGCCTGCCTGTCTTTGTTGACGCTCTCCGCTGCGCTTTTGACGGTCTGATCGGTCACGCCCTTATCCTGTGCCCCCACCATTATTCGTGCAGCGATTGGGCGTCAAAATGCCGGAGTAATTCGTCTCCTCGTGACATGAAGGAGACCGAGCTGCTCGAGGACGGGTTGCGCCGCGATCCGCTCGATCTCGGCTTGGGGGTAATGCGAGAGCGCGGCTGCTGGGTCGATCATGCGCTGTTCCAGGACAGTCGCGATCTCGCTCCTTAAATGTTGCCACATGTTTTTGCGTCTGTCCAGTGACAAAACGGCGCGCACCGCCCAGGTTTCTTCCGGAGTCAGTCCCGTCGGTCCCCACGGCCGACTCAGTCGGTTGGCGCGAAGACGCGCGGTCAGGAGATCGTCGCTCGTCCAGAAGTCGCGGCGACCCGCTTGATCGGCAACGTGCGCGGTCAACTCCTTGAGCGTGCGGTTGGCACGCTCACAGCCGCCATTGTACTGGGCACAGTACGGCGGCGAGTACAAAGTGAAAACCTCCCGGCCGTGCAAGAAGCGCTTCGTCAGGTGGGCGCGGAACGCCGGACCGTTGTCACATTTCATGACCAGCGGCGCACCGTGCTCCTCAAACAAATCGGCCAGCGCTTCCACCACGGTCGCCGCGTCCTCGCGCGCCACCGCCAGCCAGAGCAACTGCTGTCGACTCGCCAGGTCGCGCACGTTCAGGATCGCAGGCAAGACGCCGTCGATCAGGTAGGGGGGATGAGTGAAATCCATCGCCCACACGCTGCCTCCACAGAGCCACTCCAGCCGACACCGTTCCTCGACATGCTCTTGAAGCCACTCGGCACGATATCCCGCTTTGAGCTCAGCCAGTTCGGCGCGCGCGACATCGGGATACTCGGCCTGGAGACTCGATAGGCTGATGCTCGGGCCGTGCAGTTCCAGAAAGCCGGTGACCTCGGCTTGGCGCTCGACCGGGGCAATTTGCGGCGGCCGCCCCCGTGGGCGCGGCGCCAGCCGATCTGCGCCCCAACCTCGATCCCAATTCCACATGGTGCGCGGTGAGAGACCAAGAGCTTGGGCCGTCTCCTCCGTCGACCAGCCGTGGCCACGCGCGTAACGGCGAAACGCAACCGACCGTTTTCGCAGATCGCGCTCGCTCCATCGGCGCTTGGATTGGCGATCCCAACCGCGGCGCGGTACCTCACGGTTGTCGGGCGTTGGCACACGTTCGGCCTGACCGGCGCGATCGTCCAGTGGCAGCGAGTCTCGGCGACATCCCTCGACCGCCGCCTGACCGGCCCGCGCCTCACCACGCGCACACGGCGGCGTGCCGGCTGAATGGCCAAGGGGGTCTCCCGCGGTGGTCATCGTCCAGCCCGGCATGGCGGTCGCGATCGACAAGAGCGCGGCACCATCGTTGCCGACCCACGTGCTCGCGATGCTGCGGTCGTGACGACGTGCCGGATCGCTGGTCTCGTCGACCACGACCGCCGCAGTTTGGCTCTCAAGTTCGAACTCGAAGTCGGTGTCGTCCCGAGCGTCTCCGGCTACGGCGTCCCGGAACAGATCGGAATTCGTGGAGGCTTTCCTGGCCTCATGGTCTCGGTGAGGGGCGCTGCTTGCATCTTCAACTGGATCCCTCACCGACTCGCTTTTTTTGCGGCTTGCTTGAGCTGCGGCTTGGGCCGAGACAGACCTTGGCGCGCACAGCTCCGCCCGTAACTGGGCCCCTTTCAGCTCCAGCTCCAACCGCTCAACTTTTTGTTCCAGATTCGCGATCTGCTGTTGCTCGGGCGTTTTCTCCGCCGAGGGACGCCGGCCAGGTGATCCCGGTTCCAGGGTTTTCACCCAGCGCTCCAGGCTCTCGTGCTTGAGATCGAAGAACCAAGACTCCTCGATTCCCAGATCGGCGCACGCGTCGGCGATGTTGATCTCCCCCGCGAGATTGGCCAGGATCACCCGCAGCCGGGCCTTGGCTACGGGTGATCCTGCCAGACGGTCGACTTGGTCAGCGATGCTCAATGGCTTTCGGCCGGCCGGCATGGATAGACCCTCCGTGATCGCCCTGCCCTTCGGAGCGGATCGTCTCCAACGCCGCTGGTCGATTCCCATCGCCAGCGGGCCCCGCCGCAGGGGGTTTCCCAACGGGTCCTTGTACCGCAGCCGGCCCTTCCTTGCCAGGTGAATCCGCGGTTTGCAGCAACCGCGCGGCGCGGAGTGCTCGCACGCACGGTTTCCGCCGCCGCCGTTTGGTTCCGCTGGACGCTTCCTGCGTTTTGCTGGCCGCCGGCGCCAGCCCCAACGCGCGTTGAGTGGTTCGGGCTAGCGCCTGATGGCGAGCTAGCTCACGCCGACTGACAGACAGCTCGCGCTCCAGGCGAGCCAGCCGCCGGTCGGTCGAGACGGTGCGCCCAACCGGACGGGGCTCACACGCCCAGATCAGCCCTCGAATGGCTCGCTGCTCCAGGAGATAGTAGCGCGGCAACCGGATTCCCAGCGCCGTCGCGGCACCAGCGGGAGTCCGCACTCCGGCCAGCACTTCGAGGACCAGAGCCGCGGCGCGTCTGGCTTCAGGGCCGATGTGCGGGGCTTCGGGACAATCCGCCGTCAGTTGCCGCCGGTAGGTTCCGCGCGATCGCTGCGCCGCGGCTTCCTTTTGTCGAGGCGCCCGGCCGTGCGGCCGGGCCGAGGCAGGGTTCGCCGTCATGGCTTGCCTCCTTCCTCGTTCGCTGTCTCGTCCGGCGTCGCCGGCGGGGACCCTTGCGGCGGCAGCTCATCGTGCGTCTGTGCCGGCACATCGCCAAGCGGTCCGGCGGCCGGAGAGCCATCTGGGCAGATGGCCTTGGGCATCGCGGCTGAGTCCGCGAAAGCGGCTGGCGGCACCAGATCCACTTCTTGCCGAACGCCCCCTTCGCGCGTCAGGAACACGCGCTCGCCTTCGGCATGCAGGCTGAAATTCTTGCCGCCCAGTTGGCCTGTCACGTAGAACGGGGGCTTGGGCAAGCCGTTGCGAGCCAGCTCCAGTGCGTTGGCGGCGACCCGATCTTTGAGGGCCAGCAGGACCTCGGGAGCCGCCCCGAAAAACCGGTCCGCCGGCACCAGGCCGTCGATCCCGCTGTGGGTGCGCTGGAAGTTATACCAGTCGATGAAGTGGCCGATCCGCGCAGGGCGTCGGCCAGATCGAGGAACACAGCCGTCTCCACGCACTCGCGCCAGAGCGTTCCCCAGAACCGCTCGATCTTGCCCAAGGTCTGAGGATGGCGCGGCGCAGGCCACGATCTGGCGGATGCCGCGCCCTTTGAGCTCCTTCTGGAAAGCGCTCTCGCCCCGCCAGGTCACGTACTGAGCGCCATTGTCGGTGAGGATTTCCTCGGGGACTCCGTAGGCCGCGATGCCCGCACGGAGAACCTCCAGCACCAGGGCCGTCGACTGGCTGGCGTGCAGACCGAAGCTGACGATGAACCGACTGTGGTCGTCGAGGAAGGCAACCAGGTAGACCCGCCGGTTCTGCCGCTTGAGCACGAAGGTGAACAGGTCGGTTTGCCAGAGCTGGCTGGGCCTGGCCCGCTCGAAGAAGCGGACCTTGTCGGGATGAGGTCGTGTGGGGGTTTCCTGCAACTGGTAGCCCGCCTCATGAAGCACACGGGCGACCGCTGGCGGGCTGGCCGGCAGTGCCGGGCCGCGCACCAGCATCTGGCTGATTCGCTCGCATCCCCAGTCGGGATGCGCCTGCTTGAGCAAGAGGATGGTGCGTTTGGTCAGGTCGGGCAAGCGGCTTCCTTCGCGGGCGCCTCGAGGCTGTTCGAGCAAGCCGGCCGGTCCCTGTTGGGTGAACCGCTGTTTCCAGGCATAGAGCGTATGCTTGGAGACGCCCACCAATGTTGCGAAATCCTTGGCGGGCAAGCCGCTGCGCTGCCAGCAGTCGAGGATCATGAGTCGCTGCTGGGGATTGTACGCCGCCGGCTTCACCTCCTCGGGTCGAGCCAGCCGCCGGCCGCGTTGCGTGCGTCTTTTGCCGGTCGGCAGCCCGAGCCCTTGCCGCCTGAGCTCAGCGACCGGGTCGAACTGGGCCGGCGGGCTGTCGAATTCGTTGGTCGGAACCCCGGAGGGCTCGTCCGCCTCCACACCGAGGTCGTCCCGGGCAGGCGACTGCGGGGCGTCTCCAAACTCCGGAGCGGTCTCATCCCCACGATCGGGCAGGCCCGGCGGCTCGGGTGTACGTTCATCAGGATGGACCGTCTCCGCAATGCAGGCGTCCGCATTCTCCGATTTCGTGTCGATCGCGTCCGGAAATGTGATGAGGTCAATCTGGGAATCGACCGCGTCCGGTTCACTTTCCGCCGCCGGATCATTCTTTAAATCGGATGTGGGCAGGACCAATTCTTCAGGCGGCCGTTCGCCAGGCGCGCCTCGACCACTCCACCACCGATTCCACTCGTTCCACATTTGCTCCTCGCCTCTGCGGCATTGCCGCGGCTGGGAGGAGACGTCGATTGCTCCGGTCAATTCTCCAAATTACGCAGCAAGCATTTTGGTTGGGAGGACAAGTTTTCCATCCCCGATTCGTTTTCCGGTTCCGTCCCGGGTTGAAGTCAGTTCGCAAGCACCGAAATCGTTCGGATACCAGCGATCTTTTCTCCAGTCGCCTGGTCTTGCCCAAATTACGTACGTGCGGATCGCTCGTCCTCTCGCGATTTCCTGGAGCGCGGCCGCGAGAGGCGCTCTTCTGGCGCGCGCGATGCCTGCCCGCCGATAAACTGTTATGAGATTGTCCAGTTCCTGTTAAGGAGATTCACAATCGCGAGATTGCGGCCCGGCCCGGCCGGGCATCCCGGGGTGGCCAAGGCGACTGGCCCTCGCGGGCGCGTCGGGCTGATATGGGCGCGACCGTGGCTCGGGCTCTCTCTGGCGAAAGACGCAGTTTTCGGGTACGGTATGGCTCACCCCTCGATGCGCGAATCCCTCCGTGTCGCGATCGTTTCAACCGGTTCGCCAGCCGACGCGCGGCGGCTTGCCGGACCGCGGAGCCAGCCTGAAGGGTAAGGACTCGTGTCCTATCGCAGTTTCAAACACCTGCTCGGTGAAACCAGCCTGGAGCGGAAGTGCCGCTTCATCTTCGGGCTCGGCATCCTCGTTTTGGTCACCGCCAGCTTCTTCTGGTACGGCCAGAGGACCGAGAGCCTGGTCATCCGCCAGCGCACCGAGAAGGCGCAGATGCTCGTGAACGCCGCGCAGTTGCGCGACCATTACAAGGCCCTCGGTGACTCGAACTACGCGTCGATCATCAACGTCCTCTCGCGCGGCTTCAAACCTTCGACCGACGAGCTTCCCGACCACATGAGCCGGGTGCTGCCCCCGTACAAGTCGCCGGACGCCAACAAGCAGCCGGCCGACGACTTCGAGCGAGCGGTGATGGAGCGCTTCATCAAGGCTGCAAGCGCCGGCGACACCGGGCCCAAGAAAGGCGGCGCTCGAGAAACCAGCCAGACGTTCGCCGATGGCACCCCAAAATGGATGCAGCGGCACACGAACGGCCGGCGCGATTTCCAGCACGTCCAGGCGGTCTTTTTCACGTCAGGCTGCTTGATGGAGTGCCATGGCCAGGACGGCACCAATCTCGACAATCATCTATCCCGATTGGCGCCCGACGGTAAGACGTGGATCCAGCCCAAGGAAGGGGACCTGGCCGGGGCCGTCTTCGTCACGATACCGATGGACAAGACGACCAAAGCGATCAACCAGAATCGCGCATTCTTGATCGCGGCAGCGCTGATCACGGCGATCCTGGCGATGCTGTCGTCATACATCTTTGTCCGGTACGTGATCGTCAAGCCGGTCAAGCACCTGCGGGACGTGTCCGACGCCATCGCCGCGGGGCGGCTCAATATCCGCGCCCACATCCAGACGGGAGACGAGTTCGAAGAGCTGTCGTACGCATTCAATCGAATGCTTCACAACCTGGTCGCCATGCAGCAGGAGCTGCGCGACGTCAACAACGACCTGGACAAGAAGGTCGACGAACTGGCGCAGGCCAACCTGGCCCTGTTCGAGATGAATCGCTTGAAGAGCGATTTTCTGGCGACGATGAGCCACGAGCTGCGGACTCCGCTCAACTCGATCATCGGGTTCTCTGAGGTGCTTTCCGCCAGCGAAGTGCTGAACGATCGCCATCGTCGCTATGCCGGCAATATCCAGTCGTCCGGCAAGATGCTGCTGTCGATGATCAACGACATTCTCGACCTCGCCAAGATCGAGAGCGGCAAGATGGAAGTGCGCAGCGAAGATTTTTCAATCAGGGATGTTTGCGAGGGGCTGGCGAACCTGTCTCGTCCGGTTGCCGAGCGCAAGAACATTATCCTCGAGTGCAGGCTGGACGAAGCCATTCCGCTCTTGCGGCAGGACCCTGGCAAGCTCCGGCAGATCATTTACAACCTGCTTTCGAATGCGATCAAGTTCACCCCGGAAGGGGGCCGCGTGACCTTGCGTGCCCAGGCGGAGGGCCGGTTCGTGGTCATCGAAGTGCAGGACACCGGCATTGGCATTGCGGAGGAGGATCGAGAAACCATTTTCGAGAAGTTCCGCCAGGCCAAGCTACCCGGCCAGGGCGAGACCGTATTGACGCGCGAGTACCACGGCACCGGGCTAGGGCTCTCGATCGTCCGGGAGCTGACGAAGCTCCTGGGCGGCGACGTCCACCTGGAGAGCCAGACGGGCCAGGGGAGCACATTCACCGTGCGGATCCCGCTCATGCTTCCGGGAAACCGCAAATTCGAAGTGATGCTTTCGGATGAGCGCATCGACCTCACCAAGGCCCGTCGCATTGACGCGCATGCGCCCTTGCCCCACCTTTCGCTTGCTCGTCCTCAGCCGGTGCTGCCCCAGGGAGAGCGCGTCAACCCAATCCGTCCATGACCTGAGGACCCGATGAGACGACTCCCACCTGGTGTGCTACCGAGTCGAGATCTGCGCCTGATCAACCGTCTGATCACCTGCCTCGCGCTGTTGTGCTGCGCCATCGTCACCGATCAGAATCTTGGCGCCGCCGAGCTCAGAGTTGGTGCTGCCGCCGAAGTCTTGAAGGCCACCGACGACATGGTGATCGGAGGAGGGATCGGCCCGGGGAAAGCGACCGGTCAGGAAGGCGAGCTCCGGGCGGTCGCTGTGGTTGTCCAGGACCCTTTTCAGGCAAAGGTCGCTCTGGTTTCTTGCGATGTGCTGATGGTCGATCGCGATGTCCTTGACCGGGCCGCCCGGCGGATCGAACAGGCAACGGGCATCCCATTTGACCACATCCTGGTGAGCGCAACCCACACCCACCACGCGCCGACCACGGCCACCATCCATGGGTATACCCGCGAGGAAGGCTTCACACGGCAGCTCGAAGACAAGATCGTTCAAGCCGTAACGAAGGCTGACAGCCGGCTTGGGCCAGCCACCTTACTGTTCCGGCTGGGCGAAGAGTCGTCGGTTGGAAAGAACAGCCGCCTCTTGCTCGGTGACGGCGCGATCTTCTGGGTCGGAAGCCGCGATGATGCCGTGCGGCCCACCGGCCCATTTGATCCCGAGTTGCCCGTCCTGGCCTTCCGCCGGACCGACGGCCAATTCGAGGCCGTCCTGTTCAACCATTCCACCCACACAATCGGCACCCACCGGCCAGGCGTCCGCTCGCCTTCGTTCTATGGCCTGGCGGCCCAGGCGCTCGAGAAGAAGCACGGAGGCAGTTTCCTCTTCTTTGAAGGCGCGTCAGGCTCAACCCACAACCTCGACGTGCCCACCCCCGAGGCCACTCACCGCATCCAGGATGCGGTGGAAAATGCCCTCGCGGCAGCCGCACCGCACCCGGTTGCGCGGGTGCGCGCGGTGCGGAAACGGCTCTCCGTGAAGGTTCGCCATTTTGATGAGGCCGCGGAGCAAGAGGCCGTGGCCCTTTATTGCTCGAAACGGATCAAGGATCCCGCCGGGGCGAAGAAGGTGATCGAGGTTTTCCGCACGATGCGCGCAACTGGCTCCGCGGCAGGGAATGGAACGAGAGACGTGGGTGCAGGCACTCCTGATCGGTGACGTGGCTCTGGTCGGGGTGCCTGGCGAATTCTTCACCGTGCTGGGTGAGGACATCAAGCGGCGCTCCCCATTCCGCTATACGTTCGTCTTCGAGCTGGCTAACGACTATATCGGGTATATCCCCGATCAGACGGGCTTCGATCGCGGCGGGTACCAGGTCTGGACCGGGCTGCACAGCTTCGTCGAGCGAGGGACCGGCGAGATGATCGTCTCCGAGTGCGTCGGCCTGCTCAAGCGACTTCACGATGAGGAGCGTTCGCCATGAGTTCGCGGAGCCACTTGCCTCCGGTGATTGGCATCGATCTGGGCGGAACCAAAATCCTGGTCGGAGTCGTTGGCGGGGACAACGAAATACTCGGTCGCGCCAAGTGCCCGACGCCCGCGAAGGACGGTGGGCCGGTGATTGTCGCCGCGATGGTCCGCGGCGTTCAGGAAGCGCTCGATGAAGCCGGGCTCAGCATGGGCGAGATTGCTGCTGCCGCGATCGGAACCCCGGGACCGCTCGACCCCGATTCGGGCACCATACTTTGGAGCTCGAACCTGAACGTCGAGAATTTTGCGATCGGGCGGGAGCTATCCGCAGCCATCGATCGGCCAGTCCTGGTGCGCAACGACGTCCGCGTCGGAGGCTATGCCGAATTCCGGCTGGGTGCGGCGCGAGGATATCGCGATGTGATCGCGGTCTTTGTCGGCACGGGGATCGGTGGGTGTCTCATTCGACACGGCGAAGTGATCGCCGGGTCGACCGGCAACGCGGGTGAGCTCGGTCACATGATCATCAAGGCGGGCGGGCCAAGGTGCGGCTGCGGCGCTCGGGGCTGCATGGAGGCTCTCGCCAGCAAGACCGCAATCGCGCGGCGCATCGACAAGGCTGTTCGCAAGGGACTGCCGACGGTCCTGGCTGACAAGATCGCCCGGAAGGGAGGCCGGCTCAAGAGCGGGGACCTGGCCGACGCGGTCGCCGACAAGGACCTGGTCGCGCTCAAGGAAGTCCAGCGAGCTGCCCACTTCCTCGGCATCGGGCTGGGCAGTTTGATCAACGTCTTCGGCCCGGAGATTGTCGTCGTTGGCGGAGGAGTACCTGGGCGCTCGGCGACCACTATGTCGAGCTTGTCCGAATTGCGGCGCGCTCCCAGGTCCTCACCGATCCGCAGGGAATCATCAAGATCGAACGAGCGGCCCTGGGCGATGACGCCGGAATACTCGGGGCGGCCCTCGTCGCTCGCGACCATTTTCTGCGCACTTGACCGAAACGATCAGCGCGCTCCTTTTCCCAGAGGTCGGTCATCACCGAGCCGTGTCCGGACCCACGCGATTCCTCCGCGACCGCCGCCGCAAGAGTGGAACACCTGCCACCAGAACCAGCATGCCGGTCGCGGCCTGGACCAGGCTGGCCGGCTCAGGAACAGAGCTCAAGTTAAGAACCGCCGAGGGCAGAGAGACCAGGTCCTGATTCAGGGTGTTGGTTTCGTCGTGTGTGGCCTGCCAGAATTCGGCCGAGTAAACGATGGACGGGTTGTAGCCGGCGAAGGCGATCAGCGTGTTGTAATCGGCCGTCAGCACTGAATCGCTGGAGCTCATCGAGAATGCGCTCGCTCCCGGGCCTGGATTGTTGTCGGTTGTGTACCAGATCGCAAGCTGGACAGCGGCCCGCGCTTGGACGGAGCTCTGGTCCTGGGCGAGCAACCACCCGATCCGATTGTCAACATCGCTATAGGTGCTATTGGAGAAGGACATGCTCGAGATTTGATTGATCGTGTAGGTTGAGCCGAGATTGTTGTCGTGCCAGAGATCGGCGCAATAGAACAGGGGAGCCGTGGTCCCGTAGCTCACTTGCGGGTCGACGTACATCGCGGCGGAATTGCTGCCGGTCCCGTCGGAATTCGTGTAGTTGATGGTGACGATGGGCGACGCGCCCGTTCCATCGTAGAGCTGCAGGTTGGTGATTTGCCCGGCGCTCGCCGAGCTCACCCAGCACAAAGAGAGAGTGGCTATCACGATACCCAAATATTTATTCATCGTCTCTCCAGGATGTCGCAATCGCGGACTGCACGCAGCCAGGGCGGTCCGCGATGACTTGTCCCCGAGCTCACAGACATCGGTCGTGTGTAAGGATAATTCGTGGGATTTGAGGGAAGTGACATGGATGTTGATCGGATTCGACAGGAGTGGTGATTTCCGCGGACGCCTCGGGGATTTCGAGAGACCGTCGTCACGCGGCTCTACCGGGCCGATAAAGCGAAGTGCGGGGAGCTGGAGCTCAGGCAACCCGTTCCCCAAGGAGAGGGAGCCAGAAGCAATCCAGCGGCCGCCGGTGGGGCTCGCCCCTCACCCCAGCCCGCTCCCCAAGGAGAGGGAGCCAGAACGGACCAGCGGCCGCCGGTGGGGCTCGCCCCTCACCCCAGCCCGCTCCCCAAGGAGAGGGAGCCAGAACGGACCAGCGGCCGCCGGTGGGGCTCGCCCCTCACCCCAGCCCGCTCCCCAAGGAGAGGGAGCCAGAACGATCCATCGGCCGCCGGTACGGCTCGCCCCGCACCCCAGCCCGTCGGCCTCCTCGGGCGCGACGCGTCAGGCTCTTGCTCGCGCGCGCGTCTGACGCGCGGGGTCTGTCGGGATCCCGGTGGGGGTCCTCTCGCCATTCAAGGCCGACCCCACTCCCGCCGGGAGTGGCTGATGGATCGGCTCCGGAGGAAGAGGCAATGGAAGGTGGACCTGAAAGAGAGTGCCCTGCCCTGGGTTACTGGACCATTCGATCCGGCCGCCGGCCAGGGCGACGATTCGAGCGGCCCTCGGTAAGCCGAGGCCCAGCCCGCGGCCGGCCTGTCGGCCGCAGTAGAATGGGTCGAAGATGTGAGTGCCGTCGAGGGGAGTGATACCCTTGCCGGTGTCGCTGAACCACCAGCACAGCTCCCCGGATTGCACGCGCGACCCGACCTGGATCGCACCTCCCGGCGGCGTTGCTTCAATCGCATTGCGCAGCAAGATCTCGGCGAGGTGCCGCAGTCCCTCGGGGTCTGTCCACGCCGCGGGCGAACCCTCGTCGATCTCGCTCATCAGGCGGATTTGCTTGGTCGCACACTCTTCTTGGAACGTCCGCAGAACTTCTCGGATGACTTCCGACGGTCGAAACGCTCGCGGCCGCGGCGCCGGTGGCCGCGCCACGAAGATCAAGTCGCGGAGAATCCGGTGTGCTCGAGTCGCCTGGTTCAGCATGATACCCAGGGAACGCGCTGTCTCCGGTTCGTCGGTTCGGGCGAGCAGAAGCTGTGCGCGGCCGGCGATCACCGCGAGCGGGTTATTGAGTTCGTGGCCGGCGCCCGCGGCAAATTCGCTCAGTGCGTCGAGCTTGCCTTCCTCAAGCCGGGCCTGCTCGGTCTCGATCCGCCTCCGAAACGACGCCACCACGCTCCGCAGCCGGGTCGCGAGCACGGCACGGTCCGATACGAGGCCCGCCCACGATTCCCAGGCGCTCCTGGTCGCTTTCGAGTTCAGCCGCAGCGTGAGCTCGCTGGGGTCGCAATCGCTCCAAAGCTTGACGAGAGCTCGGGTTCGCCCGCGCACTTGCAAGGGCAGCAAAAGCGTGGGCGCCGGCTCCAGGGCGGCAGCCGGCCCGGATCGGCCGTCGTCATTCGGCGGGGGCACCGGTGTGTCTTGCTTGAGCTGGCTCGTTTCGGGGTCTACCCAGTCCACGCGCGCGGCTGTGACGTCGGGCTCGGCACACCAGGCGAGCGCGGCACGCGATGCCCACTCCTGGGGCGAATCCGCAGGGTGGGAATCAACGAGGGCTTGAAGAAAACGGTCGGCACGCTCGCTCGCCTGCCGCTCGGCGGCGAGCCTGAGGAGGAGTCGCGCGTTCTGGCGCGTCAACCGCTCTTCGTGCGGGGTCGCGTCGGCGGCGGCGAACGCGGCGCTCGCGCGAGCCTGGACCTCGGCGACGAGGATCCTCAGCCGGTGCTGGGGGGGCGGCGCATGTTCGGGGCGCCTTGACGCCGAGTGACCAAGGTGTGTGTTCGGCCCAGCGGCACGCCTCCTGGATGAAGGCGAGCCGGTCGGGTTCGAGGGCCGCTTCGCGAAGCCCACGACCGTGCTCTCCATGGAGCCAGGCCGCGTCGATTACCAGAGGCTCGCAGCCCCACTTCTCAGCCAGATGACGCCCGAGCTCGTCCAGGTCGAATTCGAGCGCGGTGATTTCTGTTTGTCGACGGGCGGCCAGGGTTTCGGCGTGCCACCATCCAACCAACCACTGGGGGTCGACGGCTGCGACTGCCCAGCACCCGAGGCGGCAAAGGAGGCCCGCCCTGGCCACGGACTCGGAATCGGGATCACCCGCGTCGCTGGCGAGCGCACGCGCGGCGACGCTGACCGCGACCGAGTGGTGCCAGAGCCTGTCGATCATCTCCGCGACGGGCTCCGCGACGTCGGAAAAGCGCCACCAAGGGGTGTCCGCGATCACGCTCAAGGGATCGATCGGCGCACAAGCCGACGAAACGGCCTGCATCCATCCGGGATCGAGGTCCAGGATCGACCTCGGCTTGCGGCGACTCGGCGCCTGGACCGGTTCGCCATCGGGGTCCCTGGGAAGTGCGCTCAAGATCGAGCGCGCCGTGAGCGGGCGGAGCGGAAGCCGGTCCAGCCCCAGGATGCGGCGCCTTGGCTCTGCGGAGGCCGATTCGCGGCGCGAATGGACATACACCGGGGGGCTCCTTCCCGTCCGGGTTCCTGGCGAGCCGGGCGCCCAAGTCGTTAGTTGAAGCGCAGATGACAGTTGTGCCTCTGCGCCCCCGCTAGCTACGTTGGGTCGAACGCCCTTGAGAGACGAAGAGCGCTCAGCCGACGACGCTCGCCTCCATATCCAAGAGTCGGCAGACGCGGCGCATCAGTTCATCGATATCCAGCGGTTTGTGCAAGAAGTCGTCCGCGCCGGATTCGCTGAGTTCTCGGATCTTGTCTTCCTCGATCATCCCGGAGATGCAGATGATCTTGATGTCGGACATCGTGGGATCACGCCGGATCAGCTCGCAGACCGCCTGTCCATTGATGTCCGGCAGCATCACGTCGAGGATGATCAGGTCGGGATGATACTCCTTGGCGAGCATGCCGGCACCAAAGCCGTTGTTGACGACCTTGGTCTCGAAGCGGGAGTCGCCCGCGAACACCTCGGCGATCAGATCCACCACGGCCTGATCGTCGTCAACGATAAGGATCCGGCGTCGTCCGCTCTCCAAGGCATCGGTGGGGATGCCGTTTTCCTTCATGAACCGGAAGAGCGAATCGCGGGGAATCCGCCGGAACCGCGATCCCGGCACACGGAATCCCTTGAGTTGACCCGAGTCGAAGCAGCGAATGATCGTCTGCTGACTCACCTTGCACACTTTGGCCGCCTCGCCGGTCGTGAAAACCGTCTTCATCGTTGTGTAGGTCCCATCTTGTGAGATCATAGACAAGGCCCTCCCTCTCCCAGTCAATTGGGACTCGTGCGGAGCAGGAAGACGACGCCTGATCGGCCTCCGTGCTAATCCTTCTCACGACGCGTGCCCAACTTCGATTGCCCCTCCCCGCGGTTCCGTAAACCACACCAAACCCACGATTGCTCACCGCTGTTAAAGTCTACGAAGTCTTTTAAGCTTACCAGATTTACCGAGCTAACCAATTGTAGGATATGACGCAACCTTGTCAATCCGTTTGCCTTTGCTGGCTGCCTCTCGCGACCCCGCCTTCCTTGAAAGATGCGAGGCTGAGTGAGTTTTAACGTTTCCAGCGGTTTTGTGCCAGGAAAAATGGGAAAAAAAGTTAAGTGGTCCCGAGCACCGCGCCCTCAAGGTGGCTAGTTTCGGCCGGACTGACAAGGAAACGCGAAGAAGCGGACATTGGCATCATCACCCGATTGGGCATACGCGCGAAAGTGACAGCTTGTCAGTGGATTGCGAAGATCCGATGAAATCGTTCGTTCTCGGTTGTCGAATTTGAGCGCCGCGGCACGCGGCCCAAACGAAGCAATTCGGGGGGGCAACGCGCACTGAGAGGATCTCGGAGCGTGGGGCAGGCACTGCCGGGCAGAGTGACGCCTAGTTCTCGGCCGTCTGCGTTGTCACTTCGGGATCGGCACGCTTGAGATGAATGAGCAGGGTGGCGAGATCGGACGGACTGATTCCGCTGATTCGCCCCGCCTGGCCCAGCGACCCGGGGCGGATGCGCTCGAGCTTCTCGCGGGCTTCAATCCGAAGCTGGGGGATCGCGCGGTAGTCGAGATCGGAGGGAATTCGTTTGCCCTCCAGACGACGAAATCGCTCGATCTGATCGGTCTGGCGGCCGATGTATCCGTCGTATTTGGCCTCGACGGTCACCTGGTCGATCACGTCCGCGCAATACCCGGCGTTTTGCACCGTGAGGTCCAGCTCGAGGATATCGTTCCAGCTTGTCTGAGGCCGTCTCAAGACCTGAAAGAGAGTCGCACCCGCGACCCGAGTCTGCTGGAGGCGGCCGCGCAGCTCGGTGATCGCGTCACGTCGCGATTGAAAACGTGCCCAGCGGAGGTCGCCCACCAATCCCAGGGTTCGTCCCAGTTCCGTGAGCCGGAGGTCGGCATTGTCGTGCCGGAGCGTCAAGCGATACTCGGCGCGGCTGGTGAACATGCGATAGGGTTCGTCGACGCCCCGCGTCACCAGGTCGTCGATCAAGACTCCGATGTACGCCTGCGAGCGGTCCAGCACGAAGGGAGGTCGATTCTTGACCGACAGGGCTGCGTTGATGCCGGCTAACAATCCCTGGGCGGCGGCTTCTTCATAACCTGTCGTACCGTTGATCTGTCCGGCGAAGAACAGGTTGCGAATCGGTTTGGTCTCAAGCGTGGCAGATAACTGCGACGGGGGTGCGAAATCATATTCGACCGCATAGCCGAACCGCATGATCTCCGCACGTTCAAGCCCGTGGATCAGCGGGATGATTTGTTCCTGCACGTCGCGCGGCAGGCTGGTGGAGATGCCGTTGCAGTAATACTCCAGCGTGTTGCGGCCTTCGGGCTCAAGAAAGATCTGGTGGCTCTCGCGATCTGCGAACCGCACGACCTTATCCTCGATCGAGGGGCAATACCGCGGACCAGTGCTCTGGATCTGGCCGGAATACATCGGTGCACGATGCAGATTCGAGCGAATGAGGTTGTGGACGGCGTCGTTGGTCGCCGTGATATGACAGAGGAGCTGCGGCTGCGGGACCGATTCGGTCAGAAACGAGAATGCGACCGGCTCGGCGTCTCCGGGCTGGGGCTCCAGCCGTCCGAAATCGATGGTGCGGCCGTTCAAGCGGGGCGGCGTGCCGGTCTTGAATCGCTGCAATTCGAAGCCGAGGGACCGCAGGCTCTGCGACAGTCCCACCGCGCTCTTGTCGCCGCCACGGCCACCGGGAGTCTTGACCTCGCCGGTGTGCATGAGAGCTTGGAGGAACGTGCCAGTCGTCACGACGACGGCCGCTCCTGTGTATCGGGCTCCGCCGTGGCACGAGACCCCGACCGCGCGGTCCCCCTCGACCAGGATCGACTCGACCATCTCCTGCCGCAGTGAAAGGCCGGGCTGGGACTCCACGGTGAGCTTGGCCAGGTTTTGATAGGCCTTCTTGTCGCACTGAGCGCGGGGGCTGTGCATCGCGGGCCCCTTGCCTCGATTGAGCAGGCGAAACTGGAGTCCGGTTGCGTCGGTCAGCTCGCCCATCGCGCCGCCCAGGGCGTCGATCTCGCGCACGATCTGGCCCTTGGCAATCCCTCCGATCGCCGGGTTGCAGCTCATCTGACCGACTGTGTCGCAGTTGATGGTGAGGAGCGCGGTTCGCAGACCCATCCGGGCGGCCGCCAGCGCTGCCTCCAGCCCGGCATGGCCGGCACCCACTACGATCACGTCGAACTGGTAGGGCGCATGCATGAAGGGGATCCCAATTGGATTTCTGTGCGCAACGCCTCGGTCTCGGCTTCGCAGCGGCTCATTCTAACATCCCATCCAGTAAACAAAGCAAACCGTCAAGGCTCGCCCGGGCTGCTGTTCGCTCGCCACGATTGCCACGCAGACAACGGCGGCATCGGTGCCGCGATACAGTTACGCAGGTATTTCGCGTTCTTCGGTGCTCGGTCTGTCGCCCACCGTGGCACCCCGGTAGCCTCTAGCCACCCGCCGCTCGGCGTTGATACCCTGAAAGCCTCATTGATTCGACTCACGATGTTGACTTTATGGTTTTTCGAGGTGAGACAGCCATGGCTGAGTTGCGCAAAGGCGAAGTGACGTTCAAGGGAAACCCGGTGACCCTGGTCGGCCCCAAGCTCAAGCCGGGCGACAAGGCGCCCGACTTCAAGTGTGTGGCGGCCGGTCTGGCCTTGGTGTCGCTGGGTGATACGGCCGGCAAGCCCCGGCTCTTCAACGTCGTCCCGTCGCTTGATACGCCGGTCTGCAACAGGCAGACCAAGCGATTCGCCGAGGAGCTCAAGGCCCTGGGCGACAAGGTTGCCGCCTACACGGTCAGCCTCGATTTGCCGTTCGCCCAGGCGCGGTTCTGCACCGAGGCGGGGATCGACAACCTCAAAAACCTGTCGGACGTCCACAATCGAAGTTTCGGTGAACATTACGGCGTCTTGATTCAGGACCTGCCGGTCGGGCTGCTCGCGCGGGCGGTCTTCGTGGTCGATGGGGACAATACGATCCAATACGCCGAGATCGTTCCCGAAATCGCCCAGGAGCCGAATTACGAGCCGGCACTCAAGGCCCTCAAGGAAGCCGCGGGAGCCTGAACGCCGCGCCGGCCGATCAGACGGCCGGCCCAGTTCAGAACGCCGATCGCCTCCGCTCACGGGCACCCCGGGAGAATCCCGGGGCCCGCTTGCTCGTTCAATCGAGCGGTTTGATCCAGATATTGCGATACTCGACCGGGTTCCCGTGGTCCTGGAGTAGGATCGGCCCGTTTTGCCCTTCGGCAAGATCGATCCCCCCGGCCGTGACCGAAATCTCGGCATTATTGATGATCGTGAGACCGTTCTGGATCACTGTGATCCTGGCCTTCTTCTTGACCTTGCCCTCTTCCACATCGGCCTTGTGAAAAGTGACGTCGTACGTCTGCCATTGAAGAGGGGGCTTGCAGGCGTTCACGGCCGGTACGATTTGCTTGTAGATCGCGCCGCAGTCGTTGTTCTTGAGCTTGAGGCCGTACGAATCGAGAACCTGGAGCTCATAGATTCCTGCCAGGAAGACGCCGCTGTTTCCCCGCGCCTGGCCGTGCTTGTCCGGCATGTAGGGCACGTTGAATTCCAGGTGAAGCTGGACGTTACCGAATCGCTTCCTGGTCATGATATTGCCAGAACCGACCGTGAAAACACCGTCGGCAGCCGGCCAGGGAGCGGCCGTTTTGCCGTCGAGCTTGACCCACTCCTGGAGTCGGTTTCCACTATACAAAACGACTGCACCCTCGGGTGGCTTTGCGCCGAGCGTCGCATCGCCTGGCTTGTTGTCGGTCTGAACCGAGATGGCGCCCGCAGGCTGCAATGTGATCAGGACGAGCACCCAGCATAATGATCCCGGCTTCAACATGGAGCCCTCCAGATTCTCGATTGCAATCACGCCCGGCGCCCGCCGACTTCGAATCAGGTGTTGGCATTCTCGGAGTGGCCGCACGGACGGTAAGAGTTTAACATCACTCCACCGAAGGCGAACACCGAGTAGCAGGTGCGAAATCCCGAACGCCGAAGGGCCCGATGCCGATTCCGAACGGTGACTTTAGCGATGCACGAATCGAAAATCCAAGCTGGGGTGCCGCGATGTCCGAGATCAACGAACGAGCCGACGAGACGCCGGAAGACCCCGGTGCCAACCCGGCTGCCGTTCCCGGAGGTTCCATGTTCACTTTTGAAGAAGAGCCGGGGCTCGAGGTCCTCGAGGCGCTGGCCCAGGAGGATCGGCCTGCTGCCGGCTCGGCGCTCTGCGCGAGCTCGCCCGGAGACTCGGCGTCGAGCGCCGTGCACCCTGATGAATCTTCGGTGCGAGACGCTTTGAGAGGGATGGGCGAGGACCTGGGGAAACGTCTTGATTCGCTGCGGTCGATTTTTAAGCGCGAGCTCCGCGCCGAGGCGACCCGTGAACGCGTGATCGACAGGTTGCACGCGGAGCTTCAGGAATACAAGCAGGACCTCCTTCTCAAGATTCAGAGGCCGATCTTCATCGACCTGATCCAGCTTCATGACGACATCGGCAAGACGATTGCGTCGCGAGCTTCCGCACCCGCAGGTGAAGAAGACCCTACGGGCTTCCGCAGCGTACTGGAATCGATTCAGACTGCAATCGAAGACATCCTGTACCGCCAGGGCGTCGAGCCGTTTTCGGTCGAGGCCACCGAGTTCGATCCGCGCCGGCAACGGGCAATCTCAACTCAGGCGACCGATGAACCGGCGCTCAACAAGAGGGTTGCGACGCGGCTGCGGAAAGGATTCCAGGCCGGCGACAAGCTCATACGCCCCGAGGTGGTCACGGTCTTCACGCTCCGGCCGCCGCCGCCGGTCTCCTCTCCTTGACCGGCTGCTTCTCCGCATTCCGATCAACGCGCGGGCCCGCGCGTCTGGTTCGACCGGGCGGGATCTTACGAAATGGGCGGTGCCTCTTCGGCCAGCTCGTGGCTCCGTTGCCGCTCGACCCAATCGAGCGGTCTGGCGAGCGTCGTTTCGTGGAAGTTTTCACAGTCCAGCGTGATCCCCAACCACGCCCCGAGCTGGGCCAGGTCGGCGTCGAAGACCTCGCGCAGGCGGGCAGTGACGTGCGCCGGCACCGTGGGGGGATCGAGCTGCGCTCGCCACAACTCCTTGAGCGATTGCGACCATCCGCTCGGAATGACCCGCTGCCGAAGCGTGGAAAGCACCGGCGCCTGCACCAGCCGATCGCGGATGGGGCTCGGGCGCAGCCGGTCCTTGCCCTGGTTCTGGGGCTTGAGCGTCCAATCCCAGGAGAGCACGCTTCGTATCCCCAGGAACCGGCCGATCCGCTCCAGGACGCGCTGCGACTCGCTCACCAGTCTCGGAAAGAAAACCGGCAAGATGTTCTCGAAGCCATAGACGTCCAGGTAAGGCTGCAACTGCATGGCGTACCGGCTGTAATCGATCAATTCGGGATGGCGCTCGAGCGTCTCGTTCATCCCCGCGCGGACCCGCCCGGCCGTCAACTCGTGAACATACTGCGAGATGAGCCGGTCGATCGGGTGCCGCATCAAGTAGATCAACTTGAGGCGTGGGAGGTGCCGCGCCATCCGCTCGACGGTTCGCGGATGAGTCGGTAGCTTCGTGTAGTGCGTGCTCGATTCGCCTCGAACGTCTGCCGGGGCGGACCCGCAGAACAACGAGGAATACCAGCCCCAGCCCCGGGCGTAGATCGGATCGTCACTGAAAAAGTTGGGCTCCTTGGGGCGGCTCATCGACACGCCCGGCTGCCGCGCCAACTGTTCGTGCAACGTGGTCGTGGCGCTCTTCATGGCCCCGATCACGACGAAATCCGGTCGATGGATCATCATCCTGATGATTCACCCGGTCTTGTTCGGGTCACCAGCCCGGCCGACTCCTCCGGAGCTCTCCTCTACCCGGCAACCCCCCCCGCGATTATAGCGTGAGACCGGCGATTCCCGAGCCCGATTTCCTGAAACCTTAACAAACTTTCACGGTTTGACACGTTCAGGCAGCATGGCTGGATTCAGGGGCTCTGAGGAAGATGGTAAGTCACGGAGCACGCTCGTCCTTGGATGGATCGATGTGATAGACCTTGCCATCGAGCTTCACGGTGACCGGTTCATCCATGCTCAAATACTGGTTGTATTCCGACTTCTGGGTGCGGGCCAGGAGGAAATGCTCGTCACTGAATTGAGTGATCGAGGTAGCCTTCGCGTCCTCCTCGGCCGTCACGGAGGAATCGAACCACCGCTCGTTCTTCCAGAAGAAGGTCTTGGCGCCGACTTTGCGTACGCGTGCGGCGGATTCACCCGCAGCGGGACCAGCAGCGGCTCCTATCCCAGCCATTCCGGCCATGTTGCCTCTCATTTGCTGGCGCTGCTCTCCGAATCTCGTTGCCATGGATCGCCCCTGCGCCGGCCGCTCGCTTCGCTGCCGATACCGGGGCCGGAGCGGCCGTCCGAGGTTGGGACTCCACCGTTGTGTTGAAGGTGAACGCCTCGGACCGCTTGGCCTCCATCAAATCTTGCTTGACTGCTCTCTGCTGGACTCCGAATTGACCGTCGACTTGTTCGAGACCGCCCAGCGCCGCCTCTGCTCTGTTGATGTTGGGCAGCCCGGCGTGAAGCTGGATCCGCTCGTCGGCCAGGAATGATGTATACGGCGTCAGGATGCCGTATTTGGTGCTGAGTGCGACCAGCTCCTGGGTCAGCTCTCGGTTTTGACCGTGCAGATCGATCTGGTCGATCAGGTCTCCGAGCCGCCGGACGGCCCACAGGCTCTCGATGAAGTCATGCCCGGTTCCATCGCCGGGTCCGGCCAGCTCGGCGGGGAACTCGAGAGTCCGGCTCTCGCCCCCGACCTTGCCCGCCATGCGAATCGTCGTCCGGCCCGACTGCCGGTACCGCCCGGCCCACACGATCTGACCTCCCTGGAAAAGGTCGGGGAGGTCGCGCGGGTAGGTCCGGTTGACGTCAATTCCGGCGAATTCGAGACGGATATCCGCAAGCACCGGCCGGGTCATCTTCGAGTAGAAGGCGGCGACGTGGGATTCGATGTCTTCGTCGGGCTTGACGTATTCGCTGGTGCCGCTGTTTCCGCCGCTGATTCGATCGAGCAGCCGGGCGTTGACGTCGTAGCCGACTCCGAAACAGAAAACCCGTGCCCGACGGCCGTTGGCCTGGCGGGCTGCTTTCCGCGATCGACAACTCCCGTGTCTCGCCCACGGTCGGCAAACCGTCGGTGAGAAAGAGCACGTAGCTCGGCCGCGAGCTGTCCCGCACCATTTTTAGCGCCATTTTGAGTGCCGCATGGATATTGGTGCTGCCACCCTCGCGGATATTGTCGACAAATCGCTCGGCTTCCGCCCGGCTCGCTGAACTGTAACGCTCGAGCTCGGGCTTGAAGCTTTCAGCCCGGTCATCGTAAACGACGATGTTGAAGAGATCGTCATCGCGCAAGTTGTTGAGCACCGACGTGAGGGCCTTCTTGGCTTGTTCGATCTTCTTGCCGGCCATGGAGCCCGACCGATCGATGACGAAGACGACGGTCTTGGGTAGTGGCCGGGTGTCCGCTGCCTTCACTTCCGGGCTGGCCAGGAGCAGGAAATAGCCATCCTCCGAACCGCTCTTACGCACGCTCAAGACCGAAGCCCCGAACGCACCGTCTGCGAGTGTGTACACGAGACGGAAGTCTCGGTTGGGCACGATGTCGCGCGCTCGAGATTCACGCGGACATCGTGATCGCCGGACCTCTGAATGAGCGCGTCATCGCTCGGGCAGTAAACCGACTTGATCGCCTCACGGCCCTGGATGGAAACCTCGATCAAGAGCCGCTCGATTGGCTTGGTCGTGAATTTCTGGGTGCTGAGCGGATACGAGAATTCCACGACGTCGCGTTCGCGCTTGCAGAGCTGCGTATAGCGCATCGTCACCTTGCGGTCGGCCCCGGGAGGGATCGGAAACACACTCGTGCGGTATAGCCCGCGGCCCATGTATTCGAGCAGGGCCGGGTCGCGTTTGGTGCGGACGATTTCCTCGTAGATCCGCCGAGCTTCGTCCTTGGGGAGCAGTCTGCCCGGCAGCTCGGCACCGTCGACCATCAGCACGAAATTCTGAATCGCCCCCTCATCGGGCAGCGGAAACAGGAATTCCGACTCCAGCGGAAACGAGTTGGGGTTGTGGAATGTCTGCGAAACGCGCACCTCTGCGACCTGGTCGCGGACCCGGCCGTCGATCTTCACTTCGCGAATCTCGTAGGAACGACCGACCGAAACCGATCGCTGCCGGTCGACGATAATCCCCTGCGCCCGTGCGACAGCAGCAAACTGTGGCACCACGATCACGGCCGTCAGAAAACCGATCGAGCATCCGCGATTTCGCCACATGGTCGTTCCTCCCGCTCGTTTGGTACCCGAGAACCGGCTCTGCTTTCAAACCTTGTCGCTTGCCTGGATGCCGCGTGTTGGCCAGACGCCCTATCTTGGTGCACGCCGGAAGCGATCGGCGAAACCACGCAACCGTGATTGCGCACTTAAAGGATTCGGTCGTCTGGCGCCTCTTCGTAGTTAGACGCAGAAGAACGCCGGGCATTAGCAGACCGGTGCCGGATTTCTCATTTTCGAGTGGTGGTCCTGCCCGCGCACCGCGACAATCGCGGCAGGCCGCCCTGGTGCAGGCCGGCTTGCCGGGTGGATCGCTTTCAGCGCCCGTTAATCACCCAATCTTCATCGAAGACGGCATGATTCACGACGGTGCGGCGGTCGGATGTGTACACGAGGTGGATGCGGCCGTCGCGTACTTGAAACGCGCTCGGGTACCCGAAGTCTCCGTCCCCTTCGCGGATGTTGCGTTTGATCGGCCACGAGCGATCCTGGTCCGAGGAAAGCGCGGCGGTGAGCGGTGTCCTCTTGCTCGTGCTGTCGTTATAGATCAAAAGCAGCCGCCCGCTCCTCAGCTTGAGGAATTCGATCGCCGCGTTGGGATTGGGAAAGGTCGAATCCTTGCCCTCGCTCCAGGTGACACCGCCGTCGTGCGACTCGGAGCGCACGATGTAGCCGATCGTCGCCGGATCGTAGTCTCCGCCCCGCCGGCAATAGGCGATCAGGTTGTTCTCGTTCAATTGCACCACGGCCGGCTGGATATTTCCTTTTTTCGAGCGGATCGAGCCGGTGTTCGTCCAGGCGCGGCCGGCGGGGTCGTATCGCAGGAAGAGCGACGTGCTGTCCGGCCCGACGCGCTCGGGATCGTGCCCGGTCTCGTGGTAGAGGGGCAAGAGGTAATGACCGTTTGCGAGGACGATCGGCCGGTTGCGGACCATCGATCCTTCATCGAGGCTGAGCACGGATGCGTCGGACCAGGTCTGGGCGCCGTCGCGAGAAATCTTGAACTGCACCCGGGAGGTCGACCACGTCGCGCCGAAACGTACGACGTAAAACAGCCAGACGACGCCGTCGGGCGCCTCCCACACGACCCCGTTTCCCACCGAACGAAACGGATCGCGGGCGATTGGCTTGGGAGGTGTCCACTCGGTTGTGCCCCGCTTGAGCCGGGATCCGAACACGCCGGTCTCGACCGCGTATTCGCCCGATCCGCCGTAATAGACCATGTACAGGTCGCCACTGGAGAGCTCGGTCATGCTCGCCGGGTGTTTATATTGGCCGGTGGGCACTTCGGGGCCGAAAACACGGGTCAGGCGCAGCTCTCCGGCATCGAGGGATTCCGCGAGACTCGCGGCCAACGAAAGTATCAGAACGGCGCAAAGCGCGTGCTTCATCAAATCGCCCCATGGATTCGGTGAGACCAGACCCTTCAGCCTCGACACGATTCCAGGGAACGCTGGCGCGCGTTCCGTGCGCATCCGATCGGCTGCGGGTTTCACGGTAGCAAGTCGTCGACTCGCAGGCGGCCGCGCTCGATCCCGTCGAGGATCACCGGCACCTCGGCGCCTCGCGGGTAATCGGATCTGGATCGAAACCCGGTCATTTCGGGCTGGGTATACACCTCAATCGTTTCGTCGATCAGATTGATGATCCAATAGACAGAAATACCGCTGCGGGCATACGCTTGTCGCTTCTCGCCTCGGTCGCGATCGAGGGTCGACTCGGCGACTTCGACGAGCAGTCCCACATCGGCCGGCTCGGGGTGGCGCTTCTTGTAGTCTTCGCGAGTTCCTCTGACCACGGCAAGGTCTGGTTCCGGCTCATCAAAACTTGGTATGCGAACCGGGCTTTCTCGGCGAACCAGCCAACCCGCCGGAAGCACCGATTCGAGGCCGATTTCTGTCGCATCGACGGACCAAACGTGAGGCGGGTTTTTTCCCATTTTTCTCACCAAGAATCCGTCGATGAGCTCGATCCTGGAGTCGTCGAGCGCGCCGAGCGACACGATTCGCTCGTACTCGCTCACGGTGATGCGGTACAGTTCCGCCACGGAGAACGGCAAAGGGGCGGTCGCAACAGCCGGGCCTTGAACGCGAGCCGAAGTCGTTCCGATACTCATGCCCACCTCTCAAATGCTTGGTGCCCTCGTCGATTGTAGCGGCGGACCCTCCGGTTGCCAACGGTTCCAATGCCTCGCCGCCCGAGTTGTTCCGCCCGGGTACTTGACATCGACGCACCGCGCACGACCATCATTTTCGAGCGTGCGGGCATCACTCTTCATCTGTGAGAGGACCTACCATGGCCACCAAAGTCGCTGCGGTCGCATCCCATCCCAAGGTTCGGCATACCAAGCTCTTCATCAATAACAAATGGACCGACCCGATTGACGGCGACGAGTTTGAGACTTTGAATCCAGCGACCGGGGAGGTGCTGGCGAAGGTGTCCGCCGGCGGCAAGGCCGATATCGACAAGGCGGTCAAGGCCGCACGGAAGGCCCTCGATTCAGGCCCGTGGAGCACCATGGACGCGGCCGAGCGGGGCAACCTGCTGTTCAAGCTCGCCGACCTGGTCGAGCAGAAGGCCGGCGAGCTGGCGGAGCTCGAGTCGCGCAATTGCGGCAAGACGATCGGCGACTCCCAGGGAGACATGGTCGGGGTCACGAACACCTTGCGTTACTACGGCGGCTGGGCCGACAAGGTCGAGGGCCGCACGGTGCCGGTCCGCGGCAACTTTCTTTCGTACACACTGCGACAGCCGGTCGGCGTCGTCGGCCAGATCATCCCCTGGAACTTCCCGCTCTTGATGCTTGCCTGGAAGTGGGGCCCGGCACTGGCCTGCGGCAACACCGTGGTTCTCAAGCCGGCCGAGCAGACTCCGCTGACGGCCCTGTGCATGGCCGAGCTGGCACAGGAAGCCGGATTCCCGGCGGGCGTCGTGAACGTCGTCAACGGCCTGGGCGAAACGACCGGCGCGGCCCTGGTCGCTCACCGCGACGTCGACAAGATTGCCTTCACCGGGCACGTCGACACCGCCAAGATCATCCAGAAAGTGGCCGCCGATACGCTCAAGCGCACAACCTTTGAGCTCGGCGGCAAGAGCCCCAACGTCGTCTTCGCCGACGCCGACATGGACGCCGCCGTCGACGGTGCTTTCCACGCCATCTACTTTCATGGCGGTCAATGCTGCACGGCCGGCAGCCGGCTGTTCGTGGAATCCAAGATCCACAACGAGTTCGTCGAACGGCTCGCGGAAAAGGCCAAGGGACGCAGGGTCGGCGATCCGCTCGACCCCAAGACCGAGCAAGGTCCCCAGGTCTCCAAGGAGCAGCTCGACAAGATTCTCCATTACGTCAAGCTGGGAGAAAAGCAAGGTGCAACCCTCTTGACCGGCGGCGAACGGCTCGGCTCGAAGGGCTTTTTTGTCCAGCCAACCATCTTCGACAACGTCAAGGACGACATGGCCATCGCCAAGGACGAGATCTTCGGCCCGGTCGTGAGCGTTCTGCCGTTCCGGGGCGTCGACGAGGTCATCGAGCGCGCCAACGACACCACCTACGGCCTGGCGGCCGCGATCTGGACCCGCGATATCAACAAGGCCCACCTCTATGCCAAGAAGGTGAAGGCGGGTACCGTCTGGGTCAACTGCTACCACGTGGTCGATACGACCACTCCATTCGGCGGGTTCAAGATGTCAGGACAGGGCCGTGAAAACGGCGAGGCCTCGCTCGAGCACTACACCGAGCTCAAGACCGTCACCATCAAGCTGGGCTAAGTGGCCGCATTCCGTGGGTGAGGCTTTCAGCCTGACGTTCGGCGTAGGTCAGGCTTTCCAGCCTGACCTCAGGCTGGAAAGCCTGACCTACGGCATGCCTCGTTCGGCAGTCCAACTTTAGTTCGCGGGTGAACGATCCAATGGAGACCAGCCCAACGACTTTTCGTATCGCCGCTGTCCAGATGGAGCCGAAGCTCGGCCAGGTCGAGGCCAACCACGAGCAGATCCAGCGACGGCTCGCGGAGGCTGCCGGCGCCGGGGCGCACCTGGTCGTGTTCCCGGAATGCGCGCTTTCGGGATACGGCTTTTCATCACGGGAAGAGGGGCTCAAACACGCTGTCTCGACCGACAGCGCCCCGGTGCGAGACGTCCTCGACGCCTGTCGCCGTCATCGGTGCTATTGCGTCTTCGGTATGCTGGAACGCGACGGCGCTCGATTGTTCAACGCCTGCTTGCTGGCCGGTCCCGATGGCCTGGTCGGCGGCTATCGCAAGGTTCATCTGCCGTTCTTGGGGATCGATATGTTTGCCGACCCCGGCGATCGCCCGTTTGCCGTGCACGACGCGGGCGGCCTCAAGATCGGTATGCACATCTGCTACGACGGCGCCTTTCCGGAGCCGGCCCGGGTGCTCACGCTTCTGGGTGCGGATCTTCTGGTTCTCCCCACCAACTGGCCCACGCTTTCCGAATGTGCCGCCGAGCACATGATTCCGACTCGAGCGATGGAAAACACGGTGTACGTGATGGCGGTCAATCGCGTGGGCGAGGAGAGCGGTTTTCGATTCATCGGTGCCAGCTCGATCGTCGATCCCAGCGGTCGGCGCCTGGCTTACGCCTCTCCGGTTACGGAAGAGATTCTGCTGGCCGACATCGACCCGTCACTGGCCCGGCGCAAGCACCTCGTGCGCGTTCCCGGCCGGCACGAGATTAACCGGATCGCCGACCGCCGGCCGCGCTTTTACCAGCAGATCGTTGCCCCCAACGGACGCGACTGACGATTGCGACCTGGCTTCGATTCGTGATTCCGGGGGCATCGCGCGCATGAACGAGCCGCGAATGCGGCGTTCCAAGAACTGTCGATCAATTGGCGCCAGACCTGGCTCGGTCGCGGGACTTGGCGGTCTTCTCGAGCAGTTCACGGATCATCGCATCAAGCTTGTCTCCGGCGTCGGTCGACCAGAGGCTGCCTTCGGCGTCGACAAGGAACACGGTCGGAATGACATGGATGCCGCAGGACCTGGAAAAACGGCTGTCCCAGCCGTCGCCCTGGTAGTACTGCGGCCACGCGACCTCGTTCGATTTGACGTACCTCTTGAGGCTCGCCAGTCCGCCCTCCTCTTCCGGTAGGTCGAGGCTGACGCCGATGAATGCGACCCCTTTGTCCCGATACCTGGCATACAGTTCCTTCATCTTGGGCATCTCCGCGAGGCAGGGCCCGCACCAGGTGGCCCAGAAGTCGATGACGACAACCTTCCCCTTGAGCGCCCCTGACCGAGACGGCCGATCCGCTGAGGGCGTCGGTGAACTCGAGCGCCGAACGGCTTACCGATGCGCACGGCTTGATGCCGGATGCCTTGGATCTTCTGCGCGAAAAGTGTATCGGGGAACTCCTTGACGATTCGATCTTCGAGAGCGGCGACAAGCTTCTCGTCGCGAGTGCACTTGGTGGCGAGGTCTAACAATGCCGCGCCGCGATGATCATGGGGGAAGTGTGTGATGTATTCCTCGACTCCCCGCAGGTCGAGAGTCTTGTTGCGGCGGTTATCATATAACTTGGCGTAAGTCCGGGCGTAGAGTGCCTCGGTCTTGAGCTTCGGGTTCCGGGTTCGGGCCAGGACATCGTCGATCTCGGTCAGTTGTTTGTGCTCCGCGAGCCCATAGGGGCGGATGCTCCACCGTTCGCCCATCAACACCGGCACTCGCTCGTGGGTCGGGGCGGTCTTGTAAAGCTCCAGAATCAAGGCGTCCCGCTTCTCCGTGGCCTCCTTCAGTCTGGTCTGGAATGCACGGACGTACGCTTGGTCATGCTTTTGACTCACGTCGTACAGGGGAATCTTGATGCGGTCAAGCGCCTCGAGGATCTGCTCGGCCGATCGTCCGTGGACCGTCGCGGTCGTCGACTCCGGTCCGGGAGTACCCTTCTCGAGGGAAGGTCGGGTCTCCTGACCCAACGAGGGACTGTCCGTGCATAACCATCCGCTCAGGAGCACAAGAATGACAGCCAGTCTTCTCGCCGAGCTCATCAATCGGTGCAAAGCGTACCCCGTCGGTGTCATCATCAGCCCGGCTCTTTCAACGAATCATGAAATCTGCCTTGACGGGCTGGCCATCAAGAGTGAGCGCGATCTGACCGCGGAGCTCATCGGGATACGCGCCGGCGCCGAGGCGAGCAGGCCGGGCTCCTTGGGCTCCGGCGAGAGCTTGATATCCGTGCCGCTTTCCGCCGTGCCGAGCTTGAGGCTCACGTCGCCCGGGACCGGGCTCATCTCCGTCGTGCCATCCGACTTGTAGAAGTAGACCAGAATTCGACTCTTGGCCGGCGTCGCCGATTTGCCTTTCGACACGGGCAGTCGCTCGGTCTTGAGCTCGACAAATCCGCGGTCGCCGGGTAGGGCGACAATGCTTCCGCCATGATGGGGCGAGGGGAGCGAATCATGGGACGTACTCGCACCGCCGCACCCACCGACCACGAACATCGGCAGACAGAGGATACCAGCAACGAAAGGGCGCATTGGATCTCACCCCGATCAATGTTCATGAATACAAACAAACGACCGGGGGCCAACCGGCCCCCGGCCACTCTTGAAACGAGAGAAACCCCGCAGGATGGACGAAAAACGTCTCGAGGCCGACTAGTACTGGTCCGAGCTCATCACCTCGCCGCCGGCCCGGGTCGAGAGCTGCTGGTACACGCCGAGCAGGGCGCCGTTGTTGACGAACAGCCAGTTGGTGCTGTCGAAGGAGATTCCATTGGGCACCGAGTCGCCGTAGGAATCGGCGTTGAGCATGCTGAACGACCACGACGAGATGCTGCTCTTGATGAAGTGAACCGACCCGTCCGCGAAGGCGAAATTCGCGCCGCCCGGGTGCATGCTTGAAGCCGCCGACGGGGCGTAATAGTAGAAGCTTGCAATCGCCTGCGAAGTGGTCGCGAGGTTCATCGGGTAAAAGGTCGATACCAGGGTGTCATAGTACTGTCCCGTGTTCCACGAGCCGTCCGAGACGGCGTACGCGGGATCGACCTTGTAAAGCAGGAACTTCGATCGCTCGCAGAAGCTGAAGGTATTGCTCGTTCCGTCGGTGATCTGTGCAATCTTGACGGCGCTGTCGTCGTAGATGACGCCGTTCATCTGCGTGAGCACCTGGGACGGATTTGTCGAGTAAATCCCGAGGTAGTACTTGCTGATGTAGGTGCCGCTGTTGCCCCCATAGCTGGTGAATGCCTGGGTATAAACAGGATTGGTCGGGAAGACATCGTATCCGTAGTTCCAGCCGGGTAAGACGCCAGAAGGCGGCCTTGGCAGGATGGGCTGCTGGTCGGTCTGGTCGCTCGGACAGTTAAGGAATGCGAGCCGCACGCCCGCGATCGTGATGTTTTCCACGTTGTACCGGGTCAGGTTGAAGTTCGTGGCATTATACATTGGAGCCTGCTCGGTGTAGGGCAGCATGTGGACGAAGCTACTGAAGTTGGCACTGTAGTACTTATGAACCGGGTCCCACTGGCTGTACGACCCGCCCGGCATGACGTTGGTGGCCGACTCGTAGTTCAAGGCGGCAAGAGCGATTTGTTTCATGTTGTTCGTGCACTGCGCACGGCGCGCGGCCTCGCGCGCGCTCTGGACCGCCGGCAACAAGAGGGCGATCAGGACGGCAATGATCGCGATGACGACCAGGAGCTCGATCAGTGTAAACCCGCGAGACTCACCTGATGTCGATCGGTAGGTCATGGATGCAGACTCCACAATGTGAATGAGATCGGACGAGCATCGATTTGTGCATCGGACTTCCGAGGGCAGTCACTTTCCGGTGCGAACCGGTGGCACACGACGAATAGACCACTGAACTTGACCGGCACCATCATCGTTGCCGATGCCGGCTCGTGAGGCGGTTGGAGAGCGGCGTCACTGCCAAGCATCCGATCAGAGTTTTTCGCAATCGAAGTGTACCGGCCGCTTGCTGAAATGCAATCTAATTTTCTGTGTACATATTGTGTGCATTCCGTGAAGCTAGTTCCGAAGCCGTTTCCCACTCACGTCGTATGCAAAATGAAATGATCGTGAAGGAGCAAAAGGAGTGCGAGTCCGTGGGTGCAGTGAATTCTCTAGACTCTTCGCTCTCTCGCGGGCAACACGGCTTATCATGAGAAGAACTGAAAAATTGGGAAATAGTGGGAAGGTGGGAGGCGAGGAAATCGATCGGGCGAATGCAAGGGAGGTGCAGCCGACCGGGTTGGCAGGTTTTGGCCAGGCATCCCGCGTGGGGTAGACGCTTGCGAGTGAACGTGGCGCCGGGTGAGCGACAATGGACGCACGCGAGTGAGATGGTCGATCCTGCGCACATGGCAGTCAACGATCAACTGGGAGCGGCGGCGGGTCGGTCACATGTCGCGGTGGTGGGAGCGTCGCACGCGTCGTGGACGTCTGACGCACTTTCGGATCGACGGCAGGCGCCGTTGCGAGCGCCCGATCCGTGTTGGGCTGGGGTGGCGTTTTGGGATCCCGCATCTCGCGCTCTTGGCGATCGAGGCGCGTGAGGGCTCGGCGTGCCAGCTCGAGGTCGGGCCGCATGGCCAGGGCCGTCTCGTACTGGCGGCGGGCCAGGTCGACTTGACCGGTGGATGCCAGCAGATACCCAAGGTTGATGTGTCCGACCGCGTCGCCATTGGCCAGGCTCAACAGCGGAAAAGCTTCGTCCGGTCGTCCCGCGGCGGCCAGCGCCAGCCCCAGGTTGAGCTTGATCCGTTCGTCATCGGGAGCGAGCTTCTTCGCCGTTTTGAGTGTCCGCTCCGCGTCGGCCCAGCGGCCCTGAAGGTAATAGCTGTAGCCGGCGTCGTTCCAGACCTTCGGGTCTTTCGGGCTGAGCTTGAGCGCCTTCTTGTAATGCACCTCGGCCTGAGCGAATCGTCCCAGGCGATCGAGCGCGCCTGCCATCCGGCGATGCGCCAGCGCCTCGTCGGCGGGCCGGAACGGGCCGCGCCGCGTGGTCTCGACGACTGTGAGGGCCTGTTGATATTCGAGCACCGCCCGATCGAGGTTGCCCTGGGACTCGAAGACTCGCCCGAAATCGAGGTGGACATGGAAGCGCTGCTCGTCCGTGGCCTCAGCATGGAAATCGCTGTTCGCGCCCTTGGTCGGGTCTTGATAGACCTGACCGCTCGGTGCGGCGTTCTCGGGCACCTGGGGCGCCTGAGGACTGGGCGGAGACGCCGGCTGTCGGGGCGTGACCACACAGCCCGCCTCCAGAAACGTGATGACCGCCAGGCAACAACCAATCGCCGCCCACCGGAGAGGCCACTGCCCCGGCCGGCTCGTCCGGCACGCCCGACGAACAATCGAACGGTGGAACATCTCAGTGGACTCCCGTGGCAGCCGACTCGGTCGGCGACAGAGGAAATTGGGATCCGCCGGCAGCCTGGGTGCGCGCCAGGGTATTGGTGTAGTTGTTGGCCGCTTCGACTGCCCTCGCCCCGGGGTACGGCGACGGCCCGATCACGACGCGACTGGCCAGGACAGGCTGGCCTGCATTCTGGAGCGTCTGCAATACCGCCTGCCGGCGCGACTCCGCCAGGGCCGGCTGGTCGGGAGTCCATTCGACGGCGATCGGCCCCAGCCACCCCGGGATCCGACTGAACATGATGTTGAATCGCGACGCCCCGATCGGTGAGAACGCGTTGGTGCCGGGCAGGAAGTCGCTGCGATACAACGTGAATCGGTGCATGTCGGCCTTCGCCACCTGCACCGTGAACTGCTCGTTGATATAATAGCCCAGGGGCGGCTCGACGAAGGTTTGGGGATAACCGATGAACTTGTCCTGAACCGTGTGCGCCGTGTGGTGAAACATCCGGTGCAGCCGGCCGCGGCGATTGCACACGGGCGGGGCCGCGGGGTCGACCGGCGCCTGGGCACAGGCCAGAGTCGCTGTCAGTCCCAGCCAGCCCGAGATACCGAGCAACAGGACCGGGCGGATCGCTCTCATTTCCATCCTCCTTCTCAGTCGGCATGGCCATGTGGGCCGACCACCCACTGCTGTTCGCTCTGAAAATGCTTCATCAGGTTGAGCGGGTCTTGCTCACCCTTGGTCGCGCGGAACTCGCGGCCCAGCTTGCCTTCGATTCGACCGAGAAAATAGAACTCGGCGTCATTCGGCTGAAAGACGCGGTCGCCCGGATGCTCGGTCACGTCCTTCCGGTCAAGCGGAGCGACCAGCTCGGGAGTCACCAGCACGATCGTCTCGTACTCGACAATCTCGGTCGTGTTGGCGCTGAACCAGGAGCCGACGATCGGCAGGTCGCCGAGCCCCGGCACCCGGGTCGTCGTCGCATTCGTGACCGCCTGCAAGAGTCCCGCGATCGCCAGCGTCTGGCCTTCCCGCATCTCGACGACGGTGCGGGCGCTGCGCTCGGTGATCGAGGGCACCTGCCCGGTTCCGACCGTCGTTCCCTGGGCAAAATTGAGCTGGCTGATGACGGGCTCGACGTCCAGCCGGATGACGTCGTTTTCGAGGATCTCGGGCAAGAACGTGAGGATCGTGCCGAAGCGTTGAAACTGCACCGTCACCACGGCGGTTCCACCGGGAATCGATGAGCTTTGCGGAACCGGGAACGGGAACAGGCCGCCCACCAGAAAGCGGGCGGGCTGTCCGTCGAGCGCGACCAGGTTCGGCTCGGAGAGGATCTTGGCGAGGTTGTTGGTCCGTAGCGCGTCGATGAAGAGCGAGAAGTGGCCGGAGTTGAAGACGCCGAAGAGCGGGACGCTGCCACTGGGCGTGGCTGCATTGGTTGCGCCCACGGTCGCTTGGGGAGCGAGACCGAAGCCGGTTTTACCGGTTGCTTGGGAGATCGCCGTGTCCGCCGAAAGCGTCATCAATGCGTTGTTTCCCGCCGCCGAGCCGATGATCGACTGGCCCCGGGCATAGATCCAGCTCACGCCGATCGAGCGTGTGGCACTGCGATTGATTTCGGCGATCTTGACGTGAAGCAAGACCTGGCGCGGGCCGGGGATCGTGACGCGATTGATGATGACGAGCCCCCGCATGCCGCCCATCCCACCACCCATTCCGCCAGCCATTCCGCCGGCCATCCCACCGCCCATTCCGCTGGCCATTCCCCCGCCCATCCCGCCGCCGGCGCCGCCGGCGCCACCGCCCATTCCGGCCCCGCCGGTCATCATGCCGCCGCCCATTCCGCCACCCATCCCCATTCCACCGCCGCCTCGGAACGACTGGCTGAACATCAGGTTCTGGGTGACGAGCTGGAGAATATCCGACATCGTCTTCGAATCGGGTGCCTGCCCGTCCAAGATGACCTGGTACCCGACCTGGCGGACCTTGATCTCGGCGCCGGGAAACGCCTGGCGGATTCGTGTCTCGAGGTCTTTCGTGTCCAGCGACACGCGAACCAGAAACGACACGGGCCGGTTCGTCTGATCCCAGATCGTCAAGGTCGTTGTCCCGAACATCTTGCCATAGAGGTTGAGGAGTCGCGAGCCGGGCTGGTCGGCGATCAATTCGACGTCGGCGATCGCCGGGTTCGCGATGATGATCCGGCTGAGATCGCGGCGCGTCTGGAGGATCTTGGTGCGCCCCTCGATCAGGCTGATCTCAGCTTCGGGGTCCTTGACCAGCTCGAGCATGTTGGTCACATCCTGGATGACCTCCTTGTTCGAGCGCGGCGCGGGCAGCACCGGCTGCCGGTCGGGTGTTAGCCCGGTGTTGTCGGCCGGAAAACGAATGATCCGTGGCTGGGGCGGGGGCAAGTCGATCGTGGACCCACCCGCGAGGGGCTCAAGCGGGATCACTCGAGGAATGGCGCCGGCCGGCGCCGGAGCCGGCGGTGACGGGACTTGCGCCGGCTGCGCCGCATTCCCGGGCTGCCCGCTGGTGAAACGGCTCGATGGGCCAGTCAAGGCGATCATCGAGGTCATGTCCCGCGCGGTCGTGCCTGCGGCCGACCGCGGCGGCGCCGTCGCGCTCGGGGAGCTCACCGCCTGCGCACACGCCTTCGTGCTTGACAGCACGGCGACCGCCCCGACGATGATCGGGAGGACGCTCGTGATCCATGGCTTTCTGTGCCACTTGACCGTATTCAATCCGTGGATCATCGTTCCTCTTCTCGATTGGGACGATTCTCATGGCCCATGGCGTCGACACGCCGATCACGTTTGCCTGCATCAACTCTCGCACAGAAGGAAAACGTCCCGCGGCGACTGGGGTCCCGGCGAGCCGTCATCTCTGTTTCTTGCTTTCGTAAGCGTCATCCAAAAAACGATTTACGAGTTTGTGTCGCCTGAGGAACCAATGGGATTACAAAGCTGTTTTCTAAACGTGATGAACGGACGGAATTGTCGGTCTGTTCCGGTTATATGGCATAATCGGCATCGGGATCGTGTTCTCTTAACGTCGGGTGCACGAAAGTGATCAACTTGGCACTTGCGAGTCTCCCAGGGCACATCCGACAATTGACGCCGCCGGCGGGAGCCGAGCCACGTCGGCACGAACCGAGTTCGACCTCAAGAGTCACGAATGTCCAGAGAGCGACAATCCTTTGGGTTAGAGGAGCTCGACCGAAGTCTGGGTGGGGGGTTGATTCCGGGCACGCTGACGGTTGTGGCCGGGGCGACCGGGGTCGGCAAGACTCAGCTTGGGCTGCGGTGGGCCGAGGCGGGACTCAAGGCGGAGGGAAAAAGGGGACTTCTCTGCGATCTGACGAGTCGGGGCGATTCCCAGAATCATGCGAATTATGCCTCGCGGCTGTTCGGCTGGGAGCTGCACGAATACCCGAACACACTGGCTCCTGACCTCGAGCACGCGTGGGACAAGACCCGCGAGATTGGCGATTACTTCCATCCTCTCGACCGGGCCGGCCGGCGGGTGACCAGGGCAGATCTCGAGCCGGAAGAGTGGCACGAATGGAAGAGCGAGCTGTCGAGAGTTTATCGAGGTGCGGCCGGTTTCTTCTATCAGCAGTTTGCGCGGAGCGCGCCGCGCGGTCTTTGACGGGTTCGAGCCCGCGAGCCGCTTCAGCGAATCGATTCAGTTCGAGTTCTTCGAGTACGTCTATCACCACGTTTTGCGCCAGGACGACGAGTGGGCCGCTCGGGAATGGCTGCGCGAGCAATTCCGCGCACACCGCGACGGGGTGCTTGCGCATCGTTACGACCACCGGACAATCGGCTGCCTGTGTCTTTACACGACGAGCGAGGTGATGCTGGATGAGCTTTTGACTGCACCGATTGGCGAGGGGGGGATCTTCGCCACGGCCAACACGATCATCGTGATGGGCAGGACCCGCGACGAGGGTCGCTTGGGCCGGGCACTGGCGATCCCCAAGCACCGCGGCAGTGCGTGCAGCGACGACATCCTGCCCTACCGGATCGGCCACGAGGGCCTTGTTTTTGAATGACGCAATCAGAGGGTGCTCTTCGAGCACGATCAAGCGTGTCCACTTGCATCGACTTGACCGATAAGACGGCGCTCGTGACGGGATCGTCGCAGGGAATCGGCGCCGAGATCGTGCGTGCCTTCCATCGTTCGGGCGCCAAGGTCGTGATCAATCACCCGGGCCCCGACAGCGGCAAGACCGCCACCGACGCACGGGTTCTGTGCGAAGAGCTGACGCGAGATCGCCCCGCAAGCGCCCTCGTTCATGTCGCCGACGTGAGCGATCCCACGGCCGTTCTTGCCATGATGGAACGAGTCCGCGGCGAGTGGGGCGGGCTCGACATTCTGGTCAATAATGCGGGGATTCTCCGGGACCGCTCGATCAAGAAGATGACGCTCGAGGAATGGCGCTCGGTGCTGGACGTGAACCTGAACGGTGTGTTCTATTCCTGTAAATATGGCCTGGAGATCATGAAAGACGGCGGGGCCATCGTGTGCGTGGGCAGCCTGGCCGCCTCGCTCGGCTTCCATGGGCAGTCCAATTATTCCGCCGCCAAGGCCGGCGTGCAGGCGCTTGTGCGTGTGCTTGCTCGCGAATGTGCCAGCCGGTCGATCCGGGTCAACGCCGTTGCCCCGGGCGTCATCGACACCCCGATGGTTGCCCAGGTTTCCGACGAGGCGCGAAACCACCTCGAGCGGTCGATCGCAATGAAGCGGCTCGGGCGCCCGACGAGGTCGCCAGCGCGATCCTGTTTCTTTGCTCGCCCCTGGCGAGCTATATTACAGGTCATGTCCTGGCGGTCGATGGCGGCTTCCAGGGCTGAAGCGAGAACCTCCTGGAGACGGAGCACTGCCATGCGACCAACTGCCGCGATCCTGGCCTGGGGTGTTTGCGCTCGCACCGCTGGCCTCTGCCGATGACTCGACTGCCTCGTTCGACGGCGAGTGGCGCACCAGCTTCGCCGTGCTCACGCTCAAGCAAGAGGGCGATTCCGTCACCGGCTCCTACGGGCCACAAGCCCGGTTCACCTTGAAAGGAAACGTCAAGGGGAGCGTATTGACATTCGATTACCAGGAGGGTCAAGCCAAGGGGAAAGCGCGGTACACGCTCGATCCATCGGGGAACGCATTCACCGGTACGTTCCAGCTCGAGAACGGCCGGCGCGGAGAGTGGAACGGGTGGCGGCCGGACCCGAAGGCGCCGAGCGACAAGCTCGGCGCCTTTGCCGGTCTCTGGCTGACCGACCTGGGGCTTCTGGAGCTTGCGCAGGACGGCTCGAAAGTCACAGGTCGCTACGCGATTCGCGGCAATTCCACGATCGAAGGCAAGGCTGAGGGACGTCGTCTTGAGTTCCGCTTCAAGAGCTTTCGTGGCGGCAAGGGTTGGTTTGACCTTGCGCCCGACGGAAAATCGTTGGCAGGCGCGGCCAACACCGACGGCTTCCCCGGCTGGTTCGGCTGGCGAGGGCGGTCAGCCCCCCAGTTCGCACGGCACGCCGCTCTGGTCCCGGGAGCGATTGTCGACGGGTCCACAATGAACATGCTGACCTACAGCGTTCGTGCCCCGGAAGGTTATCAAGCCGGATCCAATCGCAAGTGGCCGGCCGTCCTTGTCCTCCACGGCTCCAACATGAACGGCCGTGACTACGTGGGCACAATCGCCCAGGCATGGCCGGATATCGCCCGTGATTTCATCCTGCTGGGCATCAACGGAGAAACGGCGTCCGACGCCAGTGATAGTCCTCGATTTAACTACACATATGTTAATTATGTCGGGCGCAGCAAGTTCGGCGGCTATCCGGGAACCGACCGCGAGAGCCCTGCCCTCATGAACGAGGCGATGGCCGAGCTCAAGAAGGTCTACCCGATTGCGCACTACCTGGTAGGGGGGCATTCGCAGGGCGGCTTTTTGACGTACAGCCTTCTGATGAACTTTCCGGAGGCGATTGCCGGTGCGTTTCCGGTCTCGTGCGGCGTGATCTTCCAGTGTGAGCCGGACGCCTATGCCGACCAAACGCTCCGCCGCGCTCAACGGGCCGTGCCGCTGGCGATCGTGCATGGCAAGACTGACCCGATCGTCGGCTTCACGATGGGTCAGTATGCGGCGACCCTGTTCGGCGAATCGGACTGGCAGGCCATTCGGTTCTTCACCGACGACAATGCCATGCATATGTTTGGCCGGCTGCCGGTGGGCCCGGCAATTCGCTGGCTTGAGACCAGCGCATCGAGCGATCCCGCCGTGCTCTTAGAGTTCGCCGCCAAGCGGCTGGAGCAAGGAGGATACCGTGACGCAATTTCCGCTCTCAATCGAGCAGGCACGCTCAGCCTCGATCAAGCACAGAAGCACCGCGCCGAGGAACTGGGCCGGGCGGTTGAGGCCAAGGCCAAGGCCGGAGCCGGGAAGTATTTGCCATTGATCCGTGAAGCCAAGGACGGCGCGTGGATCGATGGCTTCCTGGCCTACCGCGACGATTTCGAGTTTTCCCCGGCCGCGCACGAACTGATGGCGGCGTTTACCGAGCTTCGTGCAAAACACGAAGAACCGGCCAAGAAGGCTTTCGCCGAGGCCCGCGGGCTGTTCCAGCAGGGCAAGCAGAATGAGGGGTACGCCAAGTACAGCGAAGTTGTTAAGTCGTATTACGCCTCGCCGCTGTATCGCACGGTCAAGCGCTGGTTGGAGGAGCGCAAGTAGCCGCGGGTTGTCCGCGGTTGTGTTCGTGCTGCGTCTTTCATCCTTCATCCTTCATCCCTCATCCTTCATCCTTTCAGCAGCGCCGCTGGCGCTGCTGTGTGCTACTTCCTTGCTGCAAAAAGCCTCGTCACCCTCGTCACCTCGTCACCCGCGATGTCACAGTCCGCAGGATGCTCACGAGCCGTGCTCCGGAGGGCCGCAAAATCCGCTCGACCGGCATGCGCGACCAGCCGGGGGTGACGACACGGGCTCGTCACCCTCAAAGCATCTCGTCACCCCGAGCCGGCACTCTGGGGAATCGACGGGCCGTGTGCCGCCGTGCAATCCGCTCATCCGGCATAATCGTGAAAATCCAGGGTTCCAGACACCCATATGCCAGAGCGAAATGCACCCATGCTTGGCGCAGCCGTGCTTAGACCGGCACGCTCGAGCAAGGTCTTGATGGTAAAAAGGTTCCAGATGCAGTGCTCCGGCCATCCCTTCGGTGACTGATGGGCGTCTGCAACCCCTTTTCTGACACACCATGGTTCTGGGATTCGATCGTGAAATGAGTTGGGTAGGACGGAACTGGTCAGGGGAAGCCGTCGCCCTGTGTTTTCGTGAGAAGGGATCTATGGCGTAGGCGGATCTTGTGGGTCGAGCTCGTCGAGTGTGCGGACGCAAAGTCTCCCTACCGCATACGGGCCAGCTAAAGACCCTCCGAATACGCGATGTCCGGAGGCCATGATCGAACGTACGGCTCTGGCGGCGTGCTCCCGCACGTCACCGATCCCTTCGTAGCTGATCTCCACGAGACGGTCGAGTACTGGCGCTGCAGAAAGGCCGAGTTGGTCAATAGCCTCGGCGGCCGCGTTCCTCACGCCTACGTCCTGGTCCTGCATCATCTCCACGACCCGGTCGAGAGCCGTCGGTGCGCCGATACCAAGTTGACCAAGCAGCACGACGGTCGCCTTCCGCACGTCTGGGTACGCGTCGTGGGTCATTTCCACGATCCAACCGAGAGCCGGCCGCGCGGAGGTGCCGAGACCACCCAGCGCCTCGGCGGCCGCCGTGCGGACATACTCGTTCTCGTCGCGTGTCAGCTCCAGGAGTTGATCGAGCCGTGGCGACGCGCCGACTCGAAGACGAATCAGTACATTTACGCCAATAGTTAATGCGAAGTCTTTGCTGTCGTGGGAAGCCTCTACCAGTCGGGCGAGGGCGAGCGAGCTGGCAGCGCCAAGGCGACCCAGCACTTCGGCAGTTGCCCTCCTGACGGATTCTTCCTGGTCGCGCATCATCTCCACGAGCCGGTCGACGCAGGCAACGCGATGGTGCCGAGGCTACCCAGAGCCTCGACGGCCGCAATCCTCACCTCCCATTCCTGATCGCGAGTGATCACCAAGAGCCGTTTGAGCACCGGCGATGCGGAACCACCAAGACGACCAAGTGCCTGGGCGGCGGCCGCGCGTACATTCCCTTCCTCGTCGTAGGTCAACTTCACGAGCCGGTCAAGCGCAGGCAACGCCGCGGCGCCGAGACCAGCCAGCGCATCGGCGGCCGCCCTCCGCACGAACCACGCAGGGTCCTCGCAAAGCCCCGCAATCGAGTCGAGCGCCGGCAACGCACCTGCGCCAAGACCACCGAGCGCCCAACTGGCCGCGTGACGCATTAGCTCATCCTCGTCGTGGGTCATCTCGACGAGCCGGTCCAGAGCCGGCAGGGCGGCTGGGCCGAGACCGCGCAGAACGTCGGAGGCAAACGACCGCGCGTCCTCGTCGCGATCTCGGATCATCTCCACGAGCCGGTCGAGCGCCGGCAACGCTGCGGCGCCGAGATCCCGCAGCGCATCGGCGGCCGCCCTCCGCGCCCTCATTCCCTCGTCATCGAACCCAAGGCTCCGCAACCACCATTCAAGGAACTCCGACTTGGGGGTATTGGGATCAGACAGCGCTCTTTTGGCCGCCCTCCGCGCTTCCCGTCCCTGGTCACTTCTGCCAATCATCTCCACCAGCGTATCGAGCGCTGGCAACCCAGCGAGACCAAGCCCGCGAAGCGCCTCAGCGGCGAGCCGCCGAATGGTCCCATCCTCGTCGTCCGTCATTTCCATCAACCGGTTGAGCGCTGGCAACGAGGCGGAGCCGAGCCCTCGAAGCGCCTCCGCGGCGAGCCTCCGAACGGTAACGTTTTCGTCGTGAGTGATTTCCACGAGCCGGTCAAGCGCCGGCAACGCGCCGGGGCCGAGCCCCTTAAGCGCCTCTGTGGCCAGCGTCCGGACGGACACATCCTCGTCCCGTGTCAGTTCCACTAGACGATCGAGCGCTGGCAATGCGGCGGGTCCGAGCCCCGTCAGAGCCATCGTGGCCAGTGTTCGAACGGTCCCATCCTCGCCGTGCGTCAATTCCACGAGCCGGTCGAGCGCCGGCGATGCACGCATGCCAAAGTGAACCAGTGCACTAACGGCAGCCTCGCGCACGTACAACCTCTCGTCGTGTGTCAATTCCACGAGCCGGTCAAAAGCCGGTGACGCGGCCGCTCCATGACAGAGAAAAAAAACGGCGTCCGACCGACGCTTCTCGTGGTGGTTTATTATGTTCACGAGCCTGTCAATAGCCGGCGTTGAGCTGCCAGCAAGGTCAGCTAGCACGTGAACCGCGGCGTACTCCACGATCCTATCCCCGCCGTGTGTCAATTCCACCAGCCGGTCGAGCGCCGGCAAGGCGGCAGAGCCGAGGCCACCCAAGGCCCTTGCGGCCGATTCCCGCACGTTCCGCTCCCCGTCGTACGTCATTTCCACGAGCCGGTCGAGCGCCGGCAAGGCGGCAGAGCCGAGGCCACCCAAGGCCCTTGCGGCCGATTCCCGCACATTCCGCTCCCCGTCGTACGTCATTTCCACGAGCCGGTCGAGCGCCGGCAGCGAAGCGGGGCCAAGGCGACCAAGGAGCAAGGCGGCCTCGCTTCGCAAAGAATCGTCCGCTTCGAGGGTCATTTCCAGGATCTTTGCGAGGGCACCGGCCGGAAGGCGATCGGCCTGCCCTACGGCCGAGAAGGAATCTAACAGGGGACCCAGGGTGTAAGACAGGTCTTCGGCTCGATGGCGAACCATCACGTCGACCGCCTCGATGGCTATCACCGAAACCTGGGGCAAATTGCGGAAGCGGTCGGGTAGCTCGGATAGGCAGAGCAACGCCAGCGCGAGGCGATGGCGGAAAAGGTCGTCACGGCGCTGGTCGGCGAGCAGCGCGAGGAGCGGCTTCGGGTCGGCGAGCTGACCAGCGAGCAGGACGACGACCTCACGCCAGGCAGGGCGCCAGGCCTTGTGATCGAGCAGATCGGCGATTGCCGCCCATCCTTCGGCTCTCACTCGCCAGGCAAGTGCGAGGGAGGCCAGGTACTCGTGAAATGTCCGGTGCAAGAAGAGTAGTGGGGCGTCCGGATCTTCTCCCGAGGTCACGAGGATGCCCGTCAGCTTCAGCTCGTTGATGAGCGTCGTCGCGTCGAGGCCGTGCAACTCGTGATCCGGCTTGAGCTTCGCCAGTTCGTCACGGACCTTGGAGCGCAACAGGCGCTCGTTGAACTGCTCGCGGCCTTCAGCGAATAGGACATAGGCGACGGGTGCCAGGACTTCGAGGAGAGCGTCGACCTGCGCCGCGCTCTGCGCCGAATGCCGCTTGTCGTCCCTCATCCAATCGAGGACCAGACCGCGCAAGCACTGTTCGTAAATGTCAACACGCCGCGTGAACCGTGCCGGTCGCGCTTCCTGCGTGGCTGCGAGCCGGGGCTGTTCCGCGAAGAGCCGGCAAATCAGGGTGAGCATCAAGGGGACGCGGGCAAGCCCCTGCACTTGCGGGTTCCGCTCGAGCAGGGCCAGGAAGGGCTTTCCGTCTTTGAACCAGGCGCGGGCGAAAGCCTCGATCTGGGGCGCATCGAAGGCGAACAGCTCGAGCTCGAAAGCGCCAGGAATGGGCGAGCCGTCGTAGCCGACGATCCGCGAAGTCAACAGAAGCCTGCACTCGAAACTGGTGGCGAAGCCCTCGACGCGCTGGCCCAGACGTTGGCGGTGGTGGGCCAGAAAGGCAACCGAATGCCCGAGCGCCGGCACCTCGACAGGGACCTCGTCCCAGGCGTCGAGAAGCACCACCGCGTTGGCCGTCTTGAGCCGCTCGAGAACGAATTGGCGGAACGCCCCGGAACGCCCCGTGCTGGCCAAGGAAGCCAGGGCCTGTTCGAGCGCGTCGTCACTTCGGTTCAGGTCGGAGAGTCGGGCAAGGATCGGCAGCGTCAGTCCGGCCAGATTACTCGGGTCCTCGTCGAGGGCCCGGAGCGCCGCGAGGGCCAGACGGCGGGCCTCGTAGCGGAGCAGCCACGACTTGCCGAAACCCGGGTCGCCCAGGATCACGGCCCTCGGGAATCTCGCCGCGGTTTGCTCGGCCCACGCAATCGGTGGTGGCGGAGCGAGGCGACCACCGCGGTCGTCCTCATCTCTCAGTCGATCTTCCGCTCGCGCGCGACCTGGGACGTAGGCGCGGTGGTTGTCCAGGCCGGCGGCTCGGTTCCGCTCGCGCTCCTCGGCCCGCCACTGGTCCCAGGCCGTGCGATCATCGACAACCTGGACCATCTGGCGGATCGTGTCGAAACGATTCCCCCCATCTTCACCGTGCCGCAAGTGCGCCGGGAAGTACTTCGGCAAAACCGCCGCGCTAAGTGCCAGGGCGTCGAGGTATGCGCGGAGCTCCTCGACGCCTGTTGAGGGTTTGCGGCGCGGGCTCCGCCCAGCAGGGTGACCTTGGCGGGGTCGACGCCTTGTCTGAGGTGAAGCTTGACCAGCTCAGGCGCCTCGGAAAGACCTTCGCCGACGAGTCGGGCAACCCCCAGTTCGCATGCTTCGCGGATCGATTTACCGTAACCGAGGGCCTGGTAGAACTCAGCCGCAAAGGCGATTGCATGCACATCCTTGAGCGCGTGCACCATGCCTATGGCACAGTCGATCGTCGCAGTCACGGCCTCTGCCTGACGCTCGGAGTAGCAGTTGTTAAAGACGACGACGCGTACATTCTCCTTGAGCACCGCCAAAAGCCTGCCCAGCGCCTCCGGAGGGACGGGCTTCGGATTGCCGTCGGAGCCGACCAAGATCACACATCCCGATTTGTCGCCGTGCCCGCTGAAGTGCACGATGTCTGGGCGATGCCGCATCAGGAATCCCGATAGCTCGTCAAGCCGTACCGCCCAATGCGAAACCAGCTGTAACCGATCGCGGAATTCTGAGCTGCGGATCTTGGCTTGTATGTCGCGCATCTCCTCGTCGATTTGCAGCGGGTTGATTCCACTCGGGTTAGCCGCAAGGAAAAGTACTTTGATCATCATTGGTCTCTTGGTGATTTAGCCCGTACTGCGGCACGTTCGGTCGGCCACGACCATTCTCCGGAGACAAAGTCATGGCCTCCACAGGACGATCATAACAGACGACGCGCAAGGATTGGGGCTCTAGGGAGAATGTGTTGACGTCGCCTCGCCTACGATGCGCAACGAAACGGGAGGAGGGGCCGTCGAGGATTCATTGCAGTCGACGAGCAGAACGCACATAACTGACGAGGCGAACAGCAGCGGTCGATCCGTTCCGTGCGTCGACGATCACAACGCCTTGTGCCCGGGCGCCCGAGCGGTATGCTGAACCGAAGAACTTCCCGATCGACATCGCGCACTCGTGGAGCTGGGCCATCGGCTCATCAGCCAGCGCGGCCCGAAAGTCGTTCGATGAGCCCCTTTTGGCAAGAAACTGGCCGCCGCGAGACGCTGAATCGCCGCACGGTGAGCTTTGGGCACGACCAAGAGCGTTCCCACGAACTTGCTGAAACCATTGCGGCGGGATCGGGAGAAACTCGCTGCCGAACTTCCCGAACTGATTGACCGCGGCCGGTTGCTCGACGAGGCAGCCGCGGGAAACTCTCTTTCGACTGGTTGACTCTCTCTGGGCGGTCGGCGGCATATGATACGATGTTGCGCTGGAATGGCCGTGCACGCGTGTGGGACGCGTCGAGAGCAGCAATGGCCCGAGCGGCGAGCTTCGGTTAATCGCCTCGGCGGCCCGCCGCGAGCATCGTCCAGCCGGGCCGCTGGCACATGGCCGGAAGCCAGGGAGGTGGCGCTGGTCGTTTGTTGATCGCACGCCCCCAAAAACACGCAGGTCCGAAGAGCCAAGTTCTCCTCATGCCCCATGGAGTCACTTGCGATGACGACGCAATCCACACTGGCCGCAACACCGCTTCCCGCCGATCTGCTCGCTCCTCAAGCAGCCGTCACCGCGGCTGCTCGAACGTGTCTGCTCGAGGGCCCCGCCTTCGACAAGGACGGCACCCTCTATTTCAGCGACATCATTGGCAATCGCATTTACCGGATGAGCCCGGACGGCGCCCTGTCGGTATTCCGCGCCGACAGCGGTCGAACCAACGGCAACACCTTCGATGCCCATGGGATGCTGATCAGTTGCGAAGGAGCCGAGTTCGGCCCGGGCGGCCGGCGCCGCATTGTGCGAACCGAGTTGAAGAGCGGTCGGATCGAAGTCTTGACCGAGCGCTTCGAGGGCAAGCGCTACAACAGCCCGAACGACGTCGTCGTCGACACGAAGGGTCGCATCTGGTTCACGGACCCCTATTACGGCGATGACCGCGCCAGTCTCGAAATGACGGATGAGGCCGTTTATCGGATCGACCCCGATGGCTCGGTCGTGCGCGTCGTATCGCAGCCGCAGATCGACCGCCCCAACGGACTGGCGATCACACCCGACGCCAAGGTGCTTTACTTGATCGACAGCCATGGTCGCCCCGGAGGCAACCGCAAGATCTGGTCGTTCACGGTCGCCGACGACGGCCGGTTGAGCGATCAGCGGCTCGTCTTCGACTTTGGCCGCGGCCGTGGCGGCGACGGCATGCGCCTGGACGAGCGCGGTAATCTGTGGGTTGCGGCGGGGATTTTCCTCGCGCGCCATAACGGCGAGACAACTGACGTGCCGCCGGGGGTCTATGTAATCACACCAAAGGGCCAGCTCCTGGGCAAGATCCCCATCCCCGAGGACCTCTGCACGAATCTGGCATTCGGCGGTCCAGGCCGGAAGACGCTTTTTGTGACGTCAGGCAAGTCGATCTTCAAGATTCCCTTGGCCGTCGCGGGCTATGCCTTGTTCCCGCCGGATCAACCGTAAGCCACCGGGATTGTGTTCCGGCGCACTCGTATCTACGGCCGGATGATTGTCCCATCTCGTCGCCGGGTCGTTCCCCACCGATAATCGAAGGTCGGTGAGCTCGGAAAGGGATACTTGGCGGCCAGCTTTTCATCGATATCGATGCCCAGGCCGGGAGCCTCGTTCGCGTACATGTAACCGTCCTTCGTCTCGGGACAGCCAGGGAAGACCGCTCGGGTCTCCGGGGGGAAGATGTAACCCTCGTGAATTCCGAAGTTGGAGCTGGCCAGCTCGAGCGCCAGGCCGGCTGCATGAGCAACCGGGGAACAATCGCCCGGGCCGTGCCAGGCTGTCTTGACGCCGAAAAACTCGCAAAAGGCGGCCACCTTCCGCGCCATGCTCAAGCCGCCGATCTGCGACATGTGGATACGGATGAAGTCAATCAGCCGCCCCGCAATCAGCGGCACATACTCCTGCTGCGTATTGAACAATTCCCCCATTGCGAGCGGGACACTCGACTGCTGGCGAATCAAGCGGAAGTGGTCTTTCTCTTCCGGCGGCAACGGATCTTCGAGAAAGAAGAGGCGGTATTTCTCGAGCTCCTTGCAAAGGTTGACGGCCTGACTCGGTGAAATTCGCTCGTGAACATCATGGAGCAGCTCGACTTCGTCGCCCAGCGTCGACCGCAGATGCTCGAAGAGCTTGGGAAGGGTGCGCAGATAGGGACCAGGCTCCCACACCAGCTTGGGATCCTCTGGCCCATTGTCCGCGGGAATGGAGGGCTCGGTGCGCGCGGTATCCGAGCGGACTCCGTAAGTCGCCATCCCCGGGATGGCCACCTGCACACGGATATGGCGGTAGCCCTTGGCCATCGCCTGGCGCGCATTTGCCTCGACTTCCTTGGCGTCGCGGCCGCGAACGTGAACGTAAAGCGCCGCCGCGAACCGGCATTTGCCACCCAGCAACTGATAAACCGGCATGTTCGCGCGCTTGCCCTTGATGTCCCACAGAGCCATGTCGACGCCGCTCATGGCGTTGAACAGCACCGGACCATTCCGCCAGTACGAGCTGACATAGGAAGACTGCCAGATGTCCTCGATCTGATCGACGTTCCGGCCGATCAGAAACGGCTTCAAGTACTTCTCGACCGCCGTCTGAACGGCATACGCACGCTGGGTGAACGTTGCACAGCCGATCCCGTAAAGACCCGGCTCGCTGGTCGACACTTTGACAATGACCAGGCGGATCCGATTGGGAGCCGTGAGAATTGTCGATATGTCGGTGATCTTGAGGGGCGGCAGGCCATGCGGCGATTCGGGTTTCCCCTGAGCCGTTTGAGCAGAAAGAGCCCGCCCCGAAATGAGCGGCGCGCACCCTGCGGCGGCACCGGCCGACAGCCAATACAAGACGTCGCGCCGATCCATGAAATGCTCCTTTGAGGCAGAGACCCCAATGGGTGGACTCGATGCATTCCCGGTTGATCGCGGTGGTTGCCAATCTAACGGCTGGATCCACCCACCGCAATGAAATGGTCGTCCGTGAAGCGCCAACGTTTTCTTTGATGTTTGCGATTTCTAGCTTTCGTGGTTTTTTACATCTTGACCGGCCCCCGGTCACTGATATACTGTACTAGTTCGATAGCACACTAAATGGCCAGCGGACGACGTATTTTTCGGGTTGCTTGTTCTACACCGCTGGGGCGGAAGCGCTCGGCAACTACGAAATCGTGAGGCGGGCAAGGCTGATTGACAAGAACGTCAAGCTGGAAAGCCTGATCTACGAAAACGTCAGGCTGGAAAGCCTGACCTACGAAAACGTCAGGCTGGAAAGCCTGACCTACGAAAACGTCAGGCTGGAAAGCCTGACCTACGAAAACGTCAGGCTGGAAAGCCTGACCTACGAAAACGTCAAGCTGGAAAGCCTGACCTACGAAAACGTCAGGCTGGAAAGCCTGACCTACGAAAACGTCAGGCTGGAAAGCCTGACCTACGAAAACGTCAGGCTGGAAAGCCTGACCTACGAAAACGTCAGGCTGGAAAGCCTGACCTACGAAAACGTCAGGCTGGAAAGCCTGACCTACGAAAACGTCAGGCTGGAAAGCCTGACCTACGAGACAGGCACATGGTGTTACTCGATCTGAGCTCAGACGACCATCGGCCGATCTACGGTCAGATTGCGGACCGCGTGAAGTTCGCGGTTGCCGGCGGAGTGTTGCGATCGGGCGATCTGGTGCCTTCGGTCCGGGAGTTGTCGAAGCAGCTTCTCGTGAACCCGAACACCGTGGCGCGGGCCTATCGGGATTTGCAGGCCGAGGGCCTCCTGGAATCGGTACGGGGAATGGGCCTTCAGGTGGTTGAGGGGGCTCGGGAGCGATGCCGGACTGCGCGCGCGAGATCGTCCGGGAGCGGATGCGCACGGCGATAGACGAGGCCAGGCGAAGCAACATGGAGCCCGCCGAGATCGAGGCGATTTTCCGCGAGGAGTGGGTCAAAGCAAGCAGTCAAAATGACAACAAGCTCGATGGTGATGGACGTGCCTCAGGAGCAGGAGCAGGAGCAGCGGCAAGTTGATTCAAACGGCCAAACGGCGAGAGAAAAGCGGAACGGGAGGCAGGGCATGACTCACGTACAGGCAGGGGCCGTGATCCGAGTCGACGGGTTGACCAAGCGATACGGGCGCCAGGCGGCCGTGGACGCCCTGTCGCTGGCGGTGCCGGAGGGCTCGATCTTTGGCCTGCTGGGTGAGAATGGCGCGGGTAAGACGACGACGATCCAGATGCTGCTCGGCCTGGTCAAGCCGGATGCCGGCCGGATCGACGTGCTGGGGCTCGACCCCACGCGGCAGGGGCTCAACGTGCGGCGGCGGACCGGTTACGTGCCCGAAGCCCCCGTGCTCTATGACTGGATGACCGTGGCCGAGATTGGCTGGTTCGCCGCGGGGTTTCATCTCGACGCGCACGGAAGCACGAGCGGCTACGAGTATCGCTACACCGAGCTCACGCGCGGCTTCGAGCTTCCCGCACGCAAGAAGATCAAGGATCTCTCCAAGGGAATGAGGGCCAAAGTATCGCTGGCGCTGGCACTCGCCTCCGATCCTACACTGCTGGTTCTCGATGAACCGACCTCGGGGCTGGACGTTTTGGTCCGGCGAGACTTCCTCGAAAGCATGGTTGACCTGGCCGGTGCGGGGCGGACCGTGGTTCTCTCCAGCCACCAGATCGGGGAAGTTGAGCGGGTTGCCAGTCATGTGGCCCTGCTGCACCGGGGGAAGCTGGTGCTGGCCGAGCCGCTGGATGAGCTCAAGTCGCGGATGTTCCTGCTCTCGGTGATGTTTTCCAGCCGCGATCACCCCGCTATACCGCCAGAGGGAAGGACCATTGAGCTGATCGATGCATCCGATGCCGCGCGTCAGGCCCGCTGGCTGGTTCGCGCGGCCGATCGTTCGGCATGCGAAGTCGTGCGCGCTCTGCCCGGGGTCGAGGGGCTGGAAATCGAAACACCGAGCCTTGAAGAAATCTACATCGGCTACATGCGAGCTCGCCGGCCCGAGCTGGTGCCGCCCTTGGCCGTGCATGTCGCGTGAGCGCGAGGGGGAGTAAGCCGCCCATGTTCGCACGTTTATGGTGGAAAGATGCGCGGCAGTTCTGGCCGATCTGGGGCGTTCTGGTACTGGCCGCGGCGGCGACAGAGTGGTTGATCATCGCCTTCGTGGGCCCCCAGGCAGATTATTTCTTTCTGGGGTATTCGGCCCTGATGTGGGCAACTCTTTACGCGCTGGCGGCGGGAGCCGCAGCGTTTGCCGGTGAGCGCGAAGTGGGAACGCTGGGGCTGCTCGATGCTCTTCCTGTTGATCGGCGGGTCGTCTGGAGGAGCAAGGTCTCGTTTGCGCTCGTGACGACCGTTCTTTTGACCCTGCTGCTTCAGCTCATCGCGCTCCTGGGCGTCCAGGAGTGGAATTCGCGGAGCTCCGCCTCGGTCTGGGGGGTCCTCGTCTTGGGCCCGGCCGTGCTCGTGGCGCTGGGATGGAGCCTGTTCTGGTCGTCGGTATTCCCCAGCGCGCTGGGCGCTGCGATGACGGCCATCGTGTGCACGGGGTTCAGTTTCAGTTACCTGGGCGGATTCGACTTTCGCATTGGCGAGCTGCACCCATTCCTCGAGATCGTCTTGACCCTGGCGACCGTGGCCGCGTCGAACTTGGCGTTTACTCGAACCGTTCGCCCGAGGTGGCTGCGGCTCGATTTTCGGTCGCCCGTCGTCGTCACGCCAAGCCGACCTACGGGCTCGCCGCGCGTGCCGCTTCAGGCGCCCGGCGCCGCTGTGCCTGTGCGCGAACCGCGGCCGTTCTTTTTACCCGTGGTGGAAACCCGAGAGAGATCGACGACAGATCCGGTGCCAGGGCGGTCCTGGATCGTCGAAGTACGCCACTTGACGTGGCAGACGATCAAGGAAGGAATAAAAAGCTGGTGCCTGCTGGCGATGCTCGCCGTGGTTTATTTCACCCTGAGTTTCGGGAAACTGGCCTACCTTGATCCGATCTGGTTCATGCTCGTCAGCATCGGCGTCACCCTGGCCGCGGGGGTCAACGTCTTCGAGTTAGAGAACCGGACACGGACCCAGCGATTCCTTGCCTACCACGGGGCGCGACCGGGCTTGGTCTGGCTCGTGAAGCTGGCGGTGTGGAGCGCGGCCCTGGCGATGATCTGGGGGCCGCTTGCTGTCATTGCCTTTAGCTTGCTGGTGCGCGACACGATCAGAATCGAGTGGCTTCCCGTTGTGACGACGTTTCCACTTCTGTTCACCGTGGCGCTACTCTGCGGGATGGCAATCCCACGCGGAATCACCGCCTTCGTGATCGCGATTGTGATCGCCGCAGGTTTAGAGACTCCCCTCCTCGCCCTGGTCGCAGGGCGGATGCTGCCGGCTCAGGGCATCCTGTTCGTGCCCTTGGTGCTCCTGGCTGTCTCATGGGCGTGGCGCAATGACTGGATGCTCGACCGGCCAGCTCCTGGTCGATGGCTGCGTCTGGGCCTCTTCCTGAGCGCTGGGTTCGGGCTGCTCGCGACGGGATACGTGGCCTTCCGCATCGAGAGCGTGCGCGACGTCGGCCCGATCAGCCCACCGGCACCCGCAATGGCTGCCGGATTGAGCCCGATCCGCCCCGACCGTAATGCCGCCGAGCTTTATCGCGAGGCGGAACACCGGATGGTCAACTTGACGGATTCCACAGAATTCCTCAACCAGAACCGCCAGATCCTTGATCTGATCTGCCAGGCGGCGCGCGGCCCGAGTGTCGTTTCAACCAATCGGAAAAGCAGACCCTGGTCGATCGGGATCATTCCTCCGAGCCTCCGTATGTCGAGTTCAGCCGGTTGGTGGCCCTGGACGTGCGCCACCGTCAAGACCGCAATGACCTTGGCGGTGCCTGGAACGACATCACGGTGATGTTCCGGATGGCGCGGCATTTCAGCGAGCTTCGCGGACATTTCCCAGGCGTTCTTGCCCGGGTGGCGGTGGAGAGGGAAGCGCTCGGCTTGGCCATGGAGTGGGCAGTCGCCAAGGGACAGACATCCGAGCAGCTTGAAGACGCTTTGGCGGCGTATCGCGATCTGCCCAAGCTGACCCCGGTCGCCGATGCAATACGAGCCGAGGCCAAGCTTGTCGAGAAAACGCTCGACATGCCCGTCAGCGAACTGCGCGATTGGTTGATCGATACGAACATCGCGGCTAAAGCAGCTCACACAGATAAAGTCATGGCCTATCTTGGGATAGACATGGTCACGACACGATGGGAACGCGCCCGAGCTCGCCGGGTCAATCGTCTCATCGCGAAAAAGGCGATCGAAACCGCCATGCATGAACCGGTGGCCAGACCCAGGCTGAAGACGGGCAATCTTGAGCAAGACGACCCGGAAATTGAGTATGCCCTGCGGACGACGCCGCTGGCGAAGCTGTCTCTCTTCCCCTCGGTCGCGATGCCGATCGAAACCGATGACCGCAATGAGGTCGGGCGGCGGGCATTTGTGCAAGTGCTCGCGATCCGCGCCTGGCAGCTCAGGCACGGCGGGCGGTTTCCCGATCGCCTCGATGCTCTGGTGCCTGCGGAGCTCCCCAGCCTGCCCAGAGATCCGTATACGGGCCGATCCTTCGGTTACGTGAAGTCGCAAGGACAGCCTGTCCTCCCGCTTCGCGATGTCTTGACCGCTTCGATATCGAGCGAGCGCGCTCCACCCTCATCCGAGCGGCGGGATCGTGGCTTCTCTACAGTGGCGGGCCCGAACTTAAAGGACCGGGCAGAGCCGCCTTCACGCAGGCCGGTAAGGTCTTGTGGCGCGACCTTGTCTTCGCGATCCCGCCCGTCGAGAAGAGCGACATTCCCCCATCGACAAAGGGAAAGTAAAGCAGGCGGCGTGAGCGTAGAGTCTACCTCCGTAACATCTCCGCGCCGTGCGCGCATCTTTTCGGATTTGAGATTTCGGATTTCGTGCTTGGTTGCGGCTTGGCCGCGTTGGGTGGTTCCAGACGGATTCCCTACGGCTTCATCCTGTGTCACCTGCGCCCGAGCCCTCACGCCGGCACCAGAGCGGCGAAGCGTCCGATGGCATCGGCCCACCGGGCGGTGTCGCGGGGCTCGTAAATCGTGACCGGGAATGAGCGGGCCACCACGGTGCGCAGCTCGGCGATCGAGCCCAGCCGGCCGCGGCCAATGGCCTGCATCAGAATATTGCCGATCGCCGTGGCTTCCACAGGGCCGGCCTGCACGGGCCGCCCGCAGGCGTCAGCGGTGAACTGACAGAGCAGCGCGTGTTTCGCGCCGCCGCCGACGACATGGATCGTCGTGATGGTTGTATTGAGGATGGATTCGAGCCGTTCGATCGTCCAGCGATATTTGAGAGCCAGGCTTTCCAGGCAAGAGCGGATCATTGCGCCCTCATCAGCCGGAGGCGTCTGACCCGTGCGGGTGCAGAAGGCAGAGAGCCGGGCAGGCATGTTCCCAGGTGCGAGGAACGTCGCATCGTCGGGGTCAACGAGTGCAGCGAACGGAGTGGCGGCTTCGGCCCGGGCGGTCAGCTCCTCATAAGACAGCTCATTCCCTGCGCGGGCCCAGGTCCGGCGGCACTCCTGGACCAGCCACAGGCCCATGATGTTCTTGAGCAGACGGGTTGTTCCTGCCACACCTCCTTCATTGGTGAAGTTATAGCTCATGGTCGCGGCGGTGATGACCGGCTGCGCAACTTCGACACCCAGGAGCGACCATGTCCCCGAGCTGAGATAGCACCAGTCCGGCGCACCTCTTGACTGCGGATTTGACCCGTGGCGGGACGCGGCCGGCACGGCCGCGACGGCGCTCGCGGTGTCGTGGGTCGCCGGCGCGATCACGGTCACGGCTTGAGTCAGCCCAATTTCCTCGGCAACCGACGGGCGAAGTGCTCCGAGAATGGTCCCAGGTTCGATCAGTGGCGGCAAAATGGCGCGAGGCAGGTTGAGCGCGCGGCAGAGTTCATCGGACCAGGCTCTGGCGCGCGGATCGAGCAACTGGGTCGTGGAGGCATTGGTGCGCTCGCCGCCAACGTAGCCGGTCAAGAGCCAGTTCAGGAGATCCGGCATGAGGAGCAAGGTCTCGGCAGCTTCCAGCAGGGGTGAATTGGACTGGGCCAGGGCCAGAAGCTGGTACACGGTATTGAACGGCAAGAATTGCAAGCCGGTGATTTCGTAGATTCGTTCGCGGGGGATGCGGTTGAGGGCTAATTCGAGCATGCCATCCGTGCGGGCGTCGCGATAGTAGACCGGATTGCCCAGGAGGGTCTGGCCGCGGCCGATCAGACCGAAATCGACTCCCCACGTGTCGACACCGATGGCGTCGAGCTCGCTGCCCTTTCCAGCAGCCTTCCGCAGGGCGGTCTTGACCTCGTCGAAGATCCGCGGCAAGTCCCAGTACAGGGTGTCGGCCATTCGCACCGGGTTATTGGGAAAGCGGTGGATCTCCTCGAGCGTCAGGTGCTGGCCGTGGAATCGGCCCAGGAGCCCGCGGCCGCTCTCAGCCCCCAAATCCAGTGCCAGATAGTTGGTCGTCGCGGCCATGAATTTCGGTTCTCCCGTCGTGGTCCCGCTCAGCAGCATCGGATCGCCCGGCTGCGATCGGCCTGATCTCGCCGGGATGATTGCTTATGATAAGAGTCGTCCCGGCCGGCAACAAGCATGCGACGCGAGCTGGGAATTGAGCTTGTCCGCTTAACCCGATTCGACCTCCCGGAGCCTGTGCGATGAATCGAGCCTCGACGGCAGTGGCCTCTGGCCTGGCCATGATCTTGACCCTGTTTTCCTCGGCCCAATCGGGGGCAGACCCGGCCTTCGACCGCAAGCACGATGTAATCTACGGCCGTAAATTCGGAACCGCGCTGACCATGGATGTCTTCACGCCGAAGGCCAATGCCAAGGGGATCGGTGTGATCCTGGCCGTGAGCGGTGGTTTCCGTTCTTCTCACGAGGCGATCCTGCCGTTTTTTATCAAGCCCCTGACGGATCGAGGGTACACGGTCTTCGCCGTGCTGCACGGCAGTCAACCGCGGTACACCGTGCCCGAGATCATCCAGGATATGAACCGGGCCGTGAGATTCGTCCGTTATCATGCCAAAGACTACGGTATCGACCCCGATCAGATCGGAGTCACAGGCGCCTCGGCCGGCGGTCACCTGTCGCTCATGCTGGGCACCGCCGGGGCCAAGGGCGACGCGGACGCCGCGGACCCGGTGGACCGGGAATCCAGCCGGGTTCAAGCGGTGGCTTGCTTCTTCCCACCAACGGATTTCCTCAACTACGGCAAGTCTGGCGACGCCAAAATCCACGCCACGGATCACGCTCCGCCCTATCGGGCTGCCTTTGATTACCGGGAGCTGGACAAGTCCAGTATGCTGTGGGTGCCGATCACCGATCCCAAGCGGCTGCGTGAAATCGCGCAAGAGATCTCGCCGATCTCGCACGTCACTCCCGATGACCCACCCACGCTCATCATTCACGGAGACGCGGACCGGCTGGTCCCGCTCCAGCAGTCAGAGGTGATGATCGAGCAGCTCAAAAAGGCAAAGATTGAGTCGAATCTGATCGTCAAGAAAGGCGCCGGGCATGGCTGGATCGGGCTCGAGAAAGACATATCCCAGCTCGCTGACTGGTTTGACAAGCACCTCAAGAAGGGGTCCGAGGCAAACAGGTGATGGCCCGCGGCCTACGAGTTCTTGCGGACCGGCAGGACAAAACGCGGGGTGCGTTTTTGGCAGGCAGTTGCAAGCACGGACTTTCGCTGAAGCGAAAGGCGAAAGAATGACCTCGGCGATGCTCGACCGAGATGCCGCTTCGTCTACGTTAGTGCCAAGACGTCGCGAGCACGAGAGTCGCCTTTCGCTCCGCGAAAGATGTGCATTCGCTCCATAAAGGATAACGCCGATGCTCGGTGAATCCTTCGATCCGCGGGCGAAACGATAATCGATTAACTTATATATTAGAATACAATCGCATATAGATATTTGGGACGACATACTTTCGCGGAGCGAAAGGCGACGATTGAGGTCGCCGCCCGCGTGAGGGTGCACGACGTAGCCAATCTGGGCGGATGCCCCGCGGTAGCTAGAAGAGAGAGTTCCAGACACCCATACGCCAGAGAGAAATGCACCCATGCTTGGCGCAACCGTGCTCAGACCGGCACGCTCCAGCAAGGTCTTGATGGTAAAAAGGTTCCAGATGCAGTGCTCCGGCCATTCCCTTCGGTCACTGATGGGTGTCTGCAACGAATGGCACGAGGTTATTCGTAAGCTGCTTGTTCATTTGAACTTGTGAAATGCGAGATTTCGGACTCATCGGGCGGATCGTCGGCGTGCTTCATGTGGAGCCCTTGTTTTCCAGGGCGCATCGATCATTGACGACCTGTGATATGAGAGCTCGGCCGGAAGAGATCCAAGAGTTCTTGCCGCAACTCATTCAAAGATTAGAACTTCCGCTTAACGTCGTGCCATTCGTGTCTGCAACCCCGACACCCGCGAAGAACCTACAGCGATCGATTGACAGGTTACGAATCAAGTCGTATGACTACAAAGATCGCCGCCGGGCAGGTCTTCTTGACGCTTGCGATCGCCAGATTACCGGCAGTTCCCTCGGCCGGTTGTTGGGGCACCAGCCGTTGAGTTGCGACCCGACGACCCCGTGACCGCCGTCGACGCCTGAGGCGCGTCTTCACAACAAGGACTCATGAGCATGTTTACCACGTTGGGAATCAATCTGCTCGGGGTGTTGATATGTGTGGTTGGGCAGCAGTTTCCGCCGCGCGATCGAGCGGTGGGGGCTACGGCTCAGGAAGGGCGATCCTCCAGCAGACCACTCGAAAAATTGCCAGCCGGTGCGGTCGAAAGCCCTGCCGCCAGCAGATCCGCGAAATTCGTCCCGCCGAAGGATCGGTGCCTTCTGATCATCGGCCAGGACCAGAAGCACATCGACGATTATGCGGATACGATCGGCAGGCAGTTTGCGGGTGTCATGGCGTATATCGCTGTTCGTGAGCCAATGGGACTGGCCGAGTTCGAGAGGCTCGTAGCGCGGTACCCGCAGGCCGTTTTCCAGGTGGGTCTCATCATCTTGGCCGCCGACCTCGAAGCCATTGACCGAGGCGAGCGAGACGCCAACGTCAAACGGATTGGTCGTGTGCTCAAAAACAGCAGGAGGCCGGTGTACTTGCGGGTCGGTTATGAGTTCGACTATCCCGAAAACCACTTCGAACCGGTCGGTTATGTGAAGGTTTTCCGCAGGATTCACGACCTCTTGTCGGCGGAGAAAGTCGAGAACGTCGCCTACGTATGGCACTCCTATGGATACGGCGTCACGGATGATCTCTCGCGCTGGTACCCGGGGGATGACTACGTGGACTGGTTTGGGGTGTCGTTCTTCGGCGGTAACAAACCGGAGACGAAGAGGAAGGTCGAGCTCGCCATGACCAGGGTGGCCGACTTCGCCAGGCGGCGAAATAAGCCACTGATGATTGCCGAGGCGACGCCAAGGGGGATCGGTGTGACTCATGGCGAAGAGTCGTGGCGTCGTTGGTTCGCTCCGTGTTTTGACTTCATCGAGCGGAACGATGTTCGAGCCTTCTGCTACATCAACTGGGACTGGGAGTCGATTCCCATGTTCCGCGGACAAGGCTGGGGTGATACGCGCATCCAGATCAATGAGTACGTGAAGTCAGCATGGCTGTTGGAGACAAAGAAACCTCGATACCTCGTTGCCGGCCCTTCGCTTGATCGGTTGCTGGGGCATCACCCGTAGAGATGCGACCAGGCGACCAATTCAATTGACCGTCATGCTCATTCGCGCACGGCCTGGCCGCCTCCATGTTGTCCTTACGGTTCCCCCGGGGCGGAATCGAAGCGGAAGATACAATACGGCTCGTTGCCATCCCACACTTGCGACCAGGGGAGTTCCGGCGCGTTCCAAATCTCGCGACCGCGGTGAGCGATTCCCACTGACTCGGTATACATCCGAGTAGCGGCGAAGCGCCACTCGGCGGCGCCACGTTTCGTCCGGTGCGCCTCGATTAACAGAAAGGCATCGGGGTCCGTGGCCACAACAAAGACGAACAAGCCGCCGTCGATCAGGTCGCCCTTCGTGTTCTCATAGCGATAAAGGGGCTCAGTCAGCAGGCGCATGTCGCGCTCGACCCCCTGGCGACTTGTCTGACGGCCGGTAAATTCCTGTGACAAGGTGCGCATCTGGCGGAGCCGCGCGGCCGCGGAGTCGGCCGGAACGGGGGCGCCGGGAATTGGCTTTAGCTCCAGCCCCGGCCGGGACGGAGTCCAGGCGGGGACTCCCTCTCGCTCCCCGATCAGCTTATCCAGCGCCAGCGAGTGGAACTCGTTGGCCCGATGAGTACGCGGCGAGTACCACTTGTAGATCGAAGCTACGGCTTCCGGCCTCCCGTTTTCCGTCCAGATGAAGACGTCGCCGTAGATCGACCCCCTCACGGGATTTGACCACTTCAGGATTGGCTCGGGCTTAAGCGTGAGTGGCCGGTCGCTGCCGAGATGGCGAATGTTATAGGCCGCGGCCTCCCGCTTCGCGATGACATGGAATTCCGCGGCGCGCGTTTTTTCGTCCTTCGGATCATCGCCCCAGACAGGGCTGGCCATGGCGAACACGGACGCCGTGACGAGCAACATTCGCAACGTCGAACGACTTGTCATGATCGTTGGTCTCCCTTTCTGGATTGGTATGGAGTCGGCAAATCGAACACGACTAACCGCACGTTCGCTACGCGGCTCTGGCGATCCCCTCGGGGCCTGCGGAGTCCGTCCATCGTACGTATATTCGAGGCGCGAGTGAAAGGCAATCGCACACTCTTTTGTCGGAGGGAAGCGGAATCTCCCCGTAGAGGGCGGCAAGAATCGAAAGCCGCTAGGAAAGAAACCGTGACCGCCGCTCCTTTGTGAAGGCCACGACTTGATCTGTCAGCGGAACATGGTCCAATCAGGTAAAATTGTGAATGACCGCAATGCTTGCTCCGGACCAGTCGTTCGATTTCACTCCCGGCCACAAGCGGACCCCTGGTTATTGGTCACACCGACAATGCGGCGCGCAGATCGTGTCCAATCTCATTTCTGCGGAACGTCGGCTCAAGCTATTCTGAAGAACCTGGGGTGGAGATTTTGTACCATGGCAAAGCTCGTCTATGGAATGAACCAGTCCTTGGATGGCTACGTCGACCATCTGGAATTCAGGCCAAGCCCGGCGCTCTTTCGTCACTTCATAGAGCAAGTGCGCGACCTGACGGGCAGTGTGTACGGTCGCCGCATGTACGAGGTAATGCGTTATTGGGACGAAGACTGCCCGGATTGGGGCGCGGAGGAACACGACTTCGCGGCGGCGTGGCGGAGCCAGCCGAAGTGGGTTGTGTCGCGCACGTTGAAGTCGGTCGGACCCAACGCCACACTTGTCGAGGATGACATCGAGGCGGTGATACGTGGGCTGAAGGCTCAGCCAGTTGGGGAGATTGAAGTTGCCGGACCAGACTTGGCAGGAAGCCTAACCAACCTTGGTCTTATTGATGAGTATCGACTTTACTTCCACCCCATCGTACTTGGTCGCGGCAAGCCATTCTTCTCCGGCCCTCGGCCGCCGCTCCGCCTCGTGACCAGCGATCTCATTGGCGAGGACGTGATTAGGTTGACGTACGTTCCCGCTTAATCGCGCGACTCGCCCGACGGATTGCGCCGGGGCGTCAGGTCCGCTTTGGGTCATCAAAGTAGAAAAGTCCCGGCGGCGCAGCGGCGTAGCATTCGACCAAAACTGACGCTGCCCGTCAGATCGAATGCCTGCCAGGACAGCTCCTTACCCGAGTTTTACCTGTTCGAGAGGTTGGGCACTAATAGCCAAAGTTGAGGCGGAGCGCGCTGTCAGGAGTCGGTCTCATCTCACGTCGTCGGCAACGGCAGCGGTGAAATGGTGGTAGTCGACCGCACGTGATTGGTAACCGCGCCGCTCGGCCCGGTGGTCGTGGTGCTGACGGTCGATTCGAGCGGACTGATTTGGGTCACGACTCGGTGGTCGTGATAAACCTTGCCGGCGGCCGTGTGAATCACCTCGGTGGTGATCGCCTTCGGTCCGCTCTGAACTGTGGTTCCTACGGTGGTCTGAACGCCTACGCCAGGTGTATCGAGCCATGCGTCGATGGTGGTCTTGCGGCCGTAGGTGTTCAGGATCTTGGTCTCGGTCGTTGTCGAACCGTCCGGCAGCGTCGTCGTGACGTTTTCGGTCGTCGTGTTGCCCTGTGTGGTCGCAACGTTCACGACCGTTTCGTGACCGGCGGTACCGGGCAGATCGATCGAGTCGGTGGTCGTGGTCGTGCTCTCGCCGGTCGGCACCGTCAGGCGATATTCGGTCTCGGTCGTGCCGTGGATCGCGCCAATTCCGACAATGTTGCCGGCATCCCCGTTGGCGTAGGTCGTCGTCAGCTCCTTGTATGATGGCGAGGTCGTTTTTGTGCTCGCGGCTTGGGTATCCGCGGCGACGACGGAGGACTGATGGCCTACGGCTGCTGCTGCGCTGCTCAAGGCGATTCGGCCTTCCAGAACATTCGAGAGCGCGGGACGAAACACTCGCCGTCGCGGCATGGATTTTTCGCTCCAGTCCGTCTTTCGCTGGGTAACCGGGTCGAAAGCCCCGCAGCGATTCGGCTTCTCCGTACCGTGTCGCCATTCTATTGTGATGCCGAACGAGTTGTTGCCCAATTATTTAGTCGTCGGTTGGCGATCCCGCAATAGACTTTTTTTCAAAGATCACAAATGCGCTGGCGCAAATGGCAATCGAGCCGAGTGCTCGACAGCCACCCGTTCGATCAACCCATTTCGTCCGCTATTGCACGACGGATGCGGGACTGGCGACTCCGGCGGCAAGTCCCCTCATCGATAGTGGGCTGGTCGCACGCGGAATCAGCACCGGTTACAATTCACTATCTTCGCTTGCCCAGTTAATCGCGACCCCCTACCGGACTTACCGGCGCAGCGGTCGCACGGCGGGCGGGCAGAGAGGGGAGAGTTCCGATGGCCAAGGACGATCGGGGCGACCGCCCTGGGCGCGATCCGCAGCCTGAAATCGGAGACGCCGAGCTGCTCTTCCGAGAGGAGAACCGCAGACAGCAGGGCCAACCTTCCGCGAAACCCGCGACGTCGGGCTCTGGCTCGGGCGAAGTCTTCGATCTGGCCGATGATCCCACGCCAGCTCCGCCGGCGGCCGCCGCACCGGTTCGGCCGATTCCGAGCGGCGCTCCGACCAAGCAGAAGCCCCGGACGCCCCGTGAGCCCCGGCCCGAGGCGGCGCAGGCTGACTCCAAGCTCGACCCGGCCGACCTGGTCGAAGAGGTCTGGACCCGGACGCGCGAATGGGGCCCGACCCTCTTGATCGTCGGCGGCTGGGTGAGCGCCCTGGCGATCTTTCTCTATATCGCTCTGGGACAGGGCTCACTCGGGGCCGCTTTCATCGCACTGATCCTGGGCGGAGGCGTGGCCGCCATCCTCTCTTACCCGATCTTGATCACACTGGAACGTCCGGTGCGGATCACGCCCGAACAAGCCGTGCGCGACTATTACGGCGCTCTCTCGCACCACCTTCCTCATTTTCGCCGGATGTGGCTGCTCCTCAGCAAGGCCGGCCGGGTTTCGTCGGCCTATGGGTCCTTCGAAGGATTCAAGAACTACTGGAAAGACCGGCTCGCACAGCTTCGCGAGGGTCATGCCGGATCGTTCACTCCGCTTGTCTTCGAAGTCACGGAGTTCCAGGCCGAGAAGAGTGCAGGCAAGACAAAAATCGATGCCGATTGCACCCTCAGCATCTCGGTCCGCGGCCAGCGTAAGGGAGGGCCGATTCAAAAGATTCCGCTCAAGATTGCTCTGGTGCGCGGACCGGACAAGATGTGGTATCTCGAAAACGGAACCATGACCGGTGCGGATCGATCGGGGCGTGGTCCGTCAATCAAAGATTGACGGACCGAGGGATACGACTCACTCAAACCGAGATTAGGATTAAGATTAGGAGTAAGATTAAGACTAAGACTAGGACTAAGACTAAGACTAAGACTATGAAGATGATTAAGAGTAAGATAAAGATTAAGAGTATGATCTCATTCCGCCCGGAGCACTGCTGGTGCTTGGCTGCTCGAAAGAAACTCGGCACGCGACTAAAACGAGAGCCACGAGCCAGATCCGGTCCTGGTCTTGCTCGTTTTCTTGCTGTTCTTCTTCTTGGTCGTAGTCTTAGTCTTAATCCTACTCTTACTCTTACTCTTAGTCTTAGTCTTAGTCTTAGTCTTAGTACGACAGCGCTACTTGGCAAAATCGGGCATCTCGGCTATTCTCCGTAACTCATTGATGGAACTTCAGATCCAGGGAGTTACGGATGACTCCACGACAGATCCTGTCATTGGGGTCGCAGCTCGACGAGTTTGACGACTGTTTTGCACGTTCGGAACCCCGTGGCCACTTGGCCAGCTACGTGCGTGGCCAGCTCGCCGATTTGCCGCGTAAGAGCGTGCAGCCGATCGCAGATTTCAGCGGTACGCCGCGGCGGACTTTGCAAGAGTTCCTCAGTTGGTCCGACTGGGACCATGCTCTGATGCGCGACCGCGTCCAGATGATCGTAGCACGGGACCATGCCGACCCTCATGCCATTGGTATCCTGGATGACTCGGGACATCCCAAGTCAGGCAACAAAACGGCGTGTGTCCAGAGGCAATGGTGTGGCAACACCGGCAAAATCGACAACTGCGTGGTCACTGTTCATCTTGCCTACACGACCTACGATACTCGGTTCCGGACGATGCTCGATAGCGCACTATTCCTTCCCGAAAACGGCTGGGACGATCCCGCACGTCGTAAGGAGGCTGATATCCCGGCCGAGCTGACCTACCGGCCCAAGTGGCAAATCGCTTTGGAACTACTCGACCGCGCACTTGGCAACAACGTGGTTTTCGGCTGGCTCACGTTCGATGAATGGTATTCGATCCCGGGCGAGTTCCTCGCTGGCTTGGAGGCACGGCACCAGCGTTACGTCGCTGAAGTTCGCAAGAGTTTCCGAGGTTGGTTGTACGATCCCCAACAAAAGCCCCGTGCCCAATTGAGCACGGTCGAGAACTTGTGCTCGTTTTCCATTCCCATGATGCGGCAGCCCTGGCAGCGGGTCTACGTGAAAGACACCGACAAAGGGCCGATGGTGTGGGAGGTCAAGCACGCTCCGATCTGGCTCTCGCGAGACGGCCGCATTCTGGGGCCCTACTGGCTCATATACGCCCGCAATGTGCTGGACCCCGGCGAGGTCAAGTACTTCCTGTCCAATGCAAGCCCAGGGACTCCGCTGGAGTCGATCGTCCACGTGGCATTTGCGCGGTGGCCCGTTGAGCGTACCTTGGAGGACGAGAAGGACGAACTCGGACTGAGTCACTTCGAGGTCCGAAAATATCATTCAATCATGAGACATTTGAGTGTGACTCAAGTAAGCCACCTCTTCCTCGCCCGCCAAACCGAGCGGCTCCGGGGGGAAAAACCTAGAGATCACATTGTGCCAGGTCCGAACCGCTGCGAACGTGCTAGTCGATGTGCTGCCTTTGCCGAAGCGCACCGCACCGAACGACTCGAAAAGGCGTCGAACAATCTTCACCAAACTCAGGATCAGAACCGGCGCGCCCGAAAGTCGCACACGAAGACGAGGCTATCGCGGCTCACGCGAATGGGGATTCTCCTGGCGGATTTGGCCTGCTGCGTTCCCCCGTAATTCAGCAAGTAGCGCTGTCGTATTAAGACTATGACTAGGACTAAGACTAAGACTAAGACTATGAAGATGATTAAGAGTAAGATAAAGATTAAGAGTATGATCTCATTCTGCGCCGGAGCACTGCTGGTGCTTGGCTGCTCGAAAGAAACTCGGCACGCGACTAAAACGAGAGCCACGAGCCAGATCCGGTCCTGGTCTTGCTCGTTTTCTTGCTGTTCTTCTTCTTGGTCGTAGTCTTAATCTTAATCCTACTCTTACTCTTAGTCTTAGTCTTAGTCTTAGTCTTAGTCTTAGTCTTAGTCTCGACCTCGTCTGGCTCTGCGAGCGCCGGCACCCCTCGGTGGATGATCCGTCGCCCCGGCCTATCCCAGCCCTCCCGATCGCCACCAGCGCCAGCGAAACGCCAGATACGTGATTCCGAGAAAGACCAGGCAGAGGGGCGGGTAAATGCACAGGAAGATCAGCCAGACCGGCATCGCGATCTTCCCCACGATCGGCACCAGGACCGCCTCCTTGATGACGGGTGGCTTGTCGCCCCAGACCTCGTTACGGGTCGTGTGCATCGGCACGCCGAATGCCGCCGAGAACGGGCTGGTGACCGTGAACGCCGCCAACTGCTTCTCGGAAATCGAGCCGATCCCCTGCAGGTAAAGTTCCAATCCCAGGGGCACCACGAACAAGATAAGCAGGGTCAGATATGTGAGAACCATCGCGGCAGAAGTCCGCCGCGCCAGGGCCGAGCACATCAGCCCGACCGTCGACGTCGCCAGGCAGGTCATTGCGATGATCGCCAGGTAAGCCAGCAGCGTCCAGAACCGATCGCGGAGCTCGGGCAAGAGGGTATAGGCCAGGAGAAGCTGCTCGGTGAGCAAGAAGGTGAGCACGGTCGAGACGCGCAGGGCCGCCAGCAGCTTGGCAATCACGATCTGCCCCGGGCGCAGCAAGGTCGTCAAGAGCAGGCTGAGCGTTTGTCGCTCGCGCTCCTGGGTGATGCTTCCCGCCGAAAAAACCGGGCCAACCAGCAGGTTGAACGTGAGGACGTAGGCAACGTAGTACGCCGCTCGCTCGGACCAGAGAAACAGCAGGACGGCCATCATCGGTATCGACAACAGCATGCTCACCTGGATCACCACCCGGAGCATCAACGTTCCCTGGCTGAAGATCTCGCTGCGCAGCTCCTTGTCGAGGACCGGGTTGGTGCCATCCGGCATCAGGTCGGTGCGCTTGGCCGGCGCGAACAGCTTGTCCGGAAACAGGTCGCGGTCGATCACCACGCCGATCGCATATTTCATTTCCTCTTCTTCGTCGACGACGTCCTTGCCCTCGCTGCCCACATCCGGAGGATGCAGGAGCCGGCGGTTGATCAAGATCCCCAGGACGGTCCAGGCGGCCATGCACCACGGCGGAAGGATCGCGATCGAGACGAAGTCGCGCGCGACCACGTTGTCGGTTCGCGTCAGTGCGACGCACATCACCGCCAGGGGCAGGATCGTCAAGTAGCTGACGACCAGGGCCGAGCTGGTGCGCCGGAAATAGCTCGAGCAGGCGACCGAGAGCAGCCCGAACGTCCCGGCCGCCAGGATCAAGACCATGTAGCTGCGGGTGATCTCCGACAGGAGCAGGCCGCCCAGCAGGTAGCAGAGGATCATCAGCGGGAGGCTGGAGACGATCAGGATCACCAGGTAGCTGAGCGAGCTCAAGAGCTTGCCTACCAGGATCGTCGATGGCTTGAGCGGGCTGGCCAGGAGCAGCTCGTAGGTCTTCCGTTCCTTCTCGCCGGTGATGCTCCCCGCGGCAAAGGTCGGCGCCATCAGGGCCACCAGAAAAAATTGCCCCAGGAAGAACAGGTCGAACAGCGTGCGAGCCACGCCCGGACTGACCTGGCGTGCGCCGGTCTCCCCGGCGGGCCAGTAGAAGAAGACCAGCGCGCCGAGCACGCAGACGTAGAGCAACTGGAGTACGAACGAGCGGGGCGACCGCAGCGTGACCAGCAGCTCGCGGATCAGGACGGGGTTATCTCTCAGGAGCATCGCTCGTGACCTCGATCTGGCAGCTCAGCTCAGCTCAGCTCACGATACCCTTGGTGATCATCATGAAGACTTCCTCGAGCGAAAGCGGCTCCTCGGCAAACGACTGCACGACGATTCCGGCGGAGAGCAGCCGCTCCAGGAGCCGGGCCATGTCCGGGTCCTGGCCTTCGAATTCTGCGGTGAGCGTGTGGTCGTACGATTCGACCATGCGGACGGACGGGTCGTCCTTGAGCACCAGGGCGGCCCGTTCGATACTGGCATCCAGCACCTTCACCTTGATGACCCGGTGCGACCGGATCTGCTGCTGGATGTCCTGGATGCTGCCTGCCGCCAGCAGCTTGCCGCGCTCGATGATGCCGATCGACGTGCAGAAGTCAGCGAGCTCGGAGAGGATGTGGCTCGAGATGAGGATCGTCTTGCCCATCTGCTTGAGCTCGTTCAAGAGCGCCTTCATCTCCAGCCGCGCTCGCGGGTCGAGGCCGGACGCCGGCTCGTCCAGGATCAGGACGGGCGGATCGTGCACCAGCGTCTTGGCCAGACACAGTCTCTGCTTCATGCCCTTCGAGAGCCCGTTGACATAGTCTTCGCGCTTGTGAGCCAGGTCGAGCAGGTCGAGTACCTCGCCGATGATCTTCTTGCGAAAAGACCGGGGGATCTCGTAGGCGACGGCGAAAAAGTCGAGGAATTCCCACACCTTCATGCCATCGTAGACACCGAAGTCATCGGGCATGAATCCGATGACCCGCCGCACCGACATCGGGTCGGCGGTGACCGAGAAGCCGGCGACGCGTCCCTCGCCGGCAGTCGGGCGCAGCAAGGTCGCCAGAAACCGGATTGTCGTGCTCTTTCCCGCTCCGTTGGGCCCGATGAAGCCGAAGATCTCGCCCTTGCCGATCGAAAAGCTCAGGTCGTCGACGGCGAGAAAGTCGCCATACCGCTTGGTGAAATGCATCACCTCGATCATGAATCAAGAGCCTCCGCGAATGCCGATCCTGATGCGGGCCGGTCGTTGTTCGGCGGTTGTGAGCGGTCCGGGGCGCTATTGCCCAAGCGGCTTCTGGCCGCCGAGGGCGAGATCGGTGCCGCCGGCTTTGCCGGCGGCGGCTTCGGCTTGCTCGGGGGCGCTGCGGCCCTGTCGCGGCGGGCCAGGCGGTTGTAGCGGCGGCCGTCGGGGCTGGGCGGCGGGCCGCTGCGCAGATGGACCTGCACCGTGGTGAACCCGCGCTCGCGGTCGATCGGCGGCTCGATCACCTGACCTTTGATCGTCGCGGCAAACCACGCGACAAGGCGCAGCTCGCCTTGCTCTTCCTCGCGAGACTCCCAGGCCCCCTTGAGCGCCTCCAGGAATGGATTCGGATCGGGACCCGGCGGCGCTGCCACCCGTTCCGGCGGCCGCTCACTCTTCTGTTCGTCGATCTCGATCGAGGCGCCCGGTGCGATCGTGCCCAGCCAGCGCTCTTGGCGATCGCCGCCCGCATGATCGACCAGAACCGCGTCTCGCAGCTCGAGCTCGGTGTCGTTCACGACCTTGCGCCGGCCTTTGTCGTCGACCACGCGGATCGACCCGGCCAGTGTCAGCATCTCCTCGGCGCGGAACATGGCGAGGCTGCGCGGTTGCACCAGGAAATCGATGAGCGCTGGCACCGGCGATGACTGAAAAGTGGACTTCGAGACATCTTCACCGCGGATCGACCGGCCGTTGTCCAGGGGCAATGCCAGGGCGGTCGGGTTGTTGGGGTAGGAAATCGAGAACCGCGAACGCCCCGACGTGTAGAGCGAGAAGAGCCGGGTTAAATGGGCACGCGGGTAGTCGCCGTGGATCTCCAGGAGGTCGATCTCGTCGACGGCGGTTTCATAACCCATGTCGCGGGCGGCCACGCGCTCCACCGCGATGGCGAACCCGAACGCCACCAGCAGAACGGCGACCCAGGCCCATTCCGGCCGCCTGAGGATGAACCGGCAGACCAGCCAGTTGATCGGCACAACCACGATCAGGTAGGCAAGGATCACCCGCAGGACGAAGAGGGATCCGGGAATCGTGATTCCGGAAGCCTCCTCGAGCAGGTCACGGCTGAGCCTGGGCAGCATCGCGCTGTCGCGCCAGTCGGCCACGCCCTGCACCTGGCTCATGAGGCTCAGGACGTTGTCCGGATCGGCGAGCGAAGCACTCGTCGTGGGGGACTTCCGTGCTTCCTCGACGGGTTTGATCAGGGTGCTCGCCGGCGAGATCACATGCACGCCGGCGTCGCGGCTGGTGATCCGGTACCACGTCAAGTCCGGTCCGAAGAGACGGCCCGCCAGGGGCGATGCGGCGAGCTCGGCGTCCGACACGCCCCAGCCGCCGCCCGGTTCCTCCGGGCGCCGCAGGATCACGCGCCTGACCAGCGTATCGAGGCCGGGCCACGCCAGGAGGGCTTCTTCATTGGGGTTGAGTGCCAGGACGGTGATCCGACCTCGGCCCACGCGGCTTTCCACCGCCAACCGATGAGGGCTCGCCTCGCCCAGCGCGATCGTCGACGCGCCGGGCCTGGCCTGGAGCACCGAGAGATGGACGGGACGGTTCGAAGCCGGTCGGATCGGGACCGGCGCCTGATAGTTCACGCTGCCGCGCCGGCCCGGATTCGAAGTTCTCTGCGGCACCGGGTTGCCGTCGGGCTCGAAGCTCGTGGTGTACCGCGGAGGCGGATAGGACTGAGATAACGGATCGAGGTCTTTCTGTGTGAGGGCCACCGTTTCGCCGGATGAGTCGGCCGGCAGGTACGGGCCCAGAAAACTGTCGCGGTACACCGAGTAGGAGGATCCGGCGCCGCCGGAGATGATCAACTGACCTCCCCAGTGAAGCCAGTCGAGCATGGCCTGCTGCTGGGCGGTCGAAAGCGAGTCGGTCGGATAATTGTCCCAGATGACGTGACTGATCGTGGTCCACGTGAGCGGATGGGACGACAGGGATGGAATGCCCGGCTCCATCGGCAGGACCATGCAGTAATAGCGGAACTTGTCGATCTCGCCTCCCTCTCGTTCCAGCGAAGCCGGCAGGATGGCCGCCATCCGATTCCACGCCGTGAACTTGGTGGTCGCGTCCTTGCTCAGTACCACGATCAGCATCTGATGTGTCGGCAGGGTCGACAGGTTGGCCTGCCAGCTCATGTCGGCTCTCAATGCGCCCGGGCGAACGAGCTCGACCTCGAACTGTTTGGGAATCTGGCCGTCGCCGGCTGGTTTCATCATTTGAAGCACGCGGCGGGCGCGCTGCTCCTTGAGCAGACGGATGTCGCGGCGGAAGAACACTTCCTGGGGCATTCCCAGGAGCCTCACGGGCTCGCTGACCAGGAAGCCGTCGTATTCGTCTTCGTTGGCCCTGAGCTCGAAGGTGCAACTGAACCAGTGATTCGCCTTGACGTACGGCAGCACATCAAAGGGCGCGATCTGCGACCGGAAGAACTCGAACGGAGGTTGGTTCTTGTCTTTCAGCAGTTTTTTCTTGAGTCCCTCGGGATCGGTCAGGATCTGGAGGCGCTCTTCCTCCGAGGTCGTGACCTGGGCCTTCGCAAGCTGATCGCGCCCGATCAAAAGCCAGGCGGCCAGGATCGCGATGACCAGACGCTCGGATCGTAGAACAATCGACTTCACCAGAGTGTCAACTCCCTGGAGTGCGCCGTGCCGGGAAGACCGGCGTTTTTTCGGCCAGCCGTTCAGGCCTCTTGACCGAGGCGAATCCGGCTGTTGGGCCCTCCGAGCCTTGATTTCCCGGCTTCCCGTGCGACTCTCTGACCTAGCTTGAGCGAATTCATTAGTCGTGTCTCACGAGTGTAACAGGTGGAGCGCTCTACCGAAAGGGTTGGAGGGAAACTGGCTGCGGGAATTGATGTCAGCTCATTTTTTGAAAGAATGAGCTGACACCAGTTCATCTGGGGAGCTTTTCCACGGCCGAAGATCGCTCGTCGCGCAGCCATACCAAGTAGGGCCCGAATCGAACTGGTCCAGAAAAGCCCAGTTCGGGAAGCGATTGCCCGATGCCGTCGATTCCGGGCCGCGCTGAGGTTGCCACGACGACGCGAACCGCTCCGCTTTTCAGCTCGCGGCCCAGCCACGCTCGTCGCGGCTCAGCCTCCCCGGTCGACTCGAACACAGGATAGAGCCAGGAATCGTAGACCAGGCCGCTCCGGCCATGGATCCGGTTGTCACCGGGGCGGTCCACGAAGAAGAATTCCGGCGGCGGCCGCTTCAAGCTGCGCCAGCACGTCCGTCAAGCGTCGTTCGCTCACCCGTCTGGAGAGTAGCTGCTCGATGTCGGTCAGAGCAAACGCCGGAACAGCCGCGGCCGCGAGTGCAGCCGCAACCAGTGGTCCCCTGGAGCGCCCTCTTTCCAAGCTAAAGGCCAGTGCGCGGGCCACCAGCACGGAGGCGAACACCACGGCCTGGATCGCGTAGTTAAACCAGGCGCCCGTGCTCAGCTTGCTGAGGATTGCCACGACCAACAGCTCGGCGGCCAGATAGGCCCACAGTGCGCGATCGACACTTTGGCCCGCCCCGGACCGCCTGCCGGGCAGGCTGTACACCGGAATGATCCATGCGAGGATCAGGATCAAGCCGGCGACGATCGAGACACTCAGCCACATTTTCAGCAGAAGGAACTGCAAAACCGCCAGGAGAGCGACCGCGCCGACGAGCGCGGCTCCGGCCCCGACGAAGGGCTTGCTCCGAGCGCCGTCCCGGGTCGAAGCCGCGATCAGCCCCGCGGCCGCCAGGAGCAGAATCAGGCCCACGCACTTCCAGATGATTGCCAGGACGATGTTCAAGGCGGCGAGCCAGCCGGCGGGGTGGACGCGCCCGACCCTGGCTGCAGCGAGAAAGACCGACCGCGACATGAGACCCTTGGTCGCCCATTCCTCGAATCCATAGTACGATGCCACGATTCCGACGGCCGCCAGCAGGACGCCCACGAACACGCCCAGTCGAAGTCGTCCCTGCCGCCACTGGAACAATAGCATGCCCGTGCTGACCGCCGGCACCGCAATGAAGTGCTGCTTGATGCAAACGGCAATGGCGAAAGAGACGCATGCGGCGAGCAACATCCGTTTGCGGGGCGTTTGGGCGCCAAGCTCGCTCAGGAGGAGCAGCACTCCGATCGTCTGGAAGGCGACCGCCGCCAGGTCGGGCCGGACCTCAAACGGCAGGCCGCCGTAAATGGGTGTCGCCGCGGCGAGCAGGACGGCCCACCAGCCGGCGAGGGACAGGGGTGGGGTGTTGAAAACCTGGTCGTGCGCAATCCTCGCGTTCACCCCGATATCGCAGCCCCCTTTTCCCCCCCTTGCGAAGGGGGGGTTAGGGGGGGTGGTCGTGGCACCGCCAGGCACTCCGCTACACAGCGGCACCGGGCGGGTCGTGGCACCGCCAGGCACTCCGCTACAGAGCGGCACCGGGCGGGTCGTGGCACCGCCAGGCACTCCGCTACAGAGCGGCACCGGGCGGGTCGTGGCACCGCCAGTTACCGGGCTTTCGCGCATTCCTGGCTGTTCGGTTGCCAGAACTCCGGTCCCACCACCTCTGGCTTCTTCCTCGCAAACGGCGTTGCTCACTGGTTGCGCCGGGACCACCCCCCCTTGCGCCCCCTTCGCAAGGGGGGGAAAACTGCCCGCGCAAACGCGCCGTCTTCCGCGCAGCCGACCCAGGCGGAACACCGCGGCGAGCGTGGCCAGCAGGCCGGCCACGGAGAGCGCCCTGCCCGCAGCCAGCGTCGCCAGAACCGGGTCCACCCCTGCGCGGTAGAGCGGCCAGGCCAGAAGTCCCGTGGCGCGGTAATAGAGCGGAGCGTGAATCAATACCAGGCGATGGCCGTGATCGTAAGGTCCGTAAAGCTCCCACGGGGAATGCGTCAACTGCCGCGCGGCCGCGAGCACGAGTGGCGACTCGAGTGCTTCGACGTCTTCGTTTGCAAACAGAAGCCCAAGCCAAGGGATCAGCGAGCACGCCGCCCACGACCAGGGCGGTCGTGACCCAGATCGAACACCAGGCCGCCGGTCGCCGCTCCCTGGTGGGATTGTGGTCCATCAATCCGACTCTCTATCCGTCAAGAAAGCGGGTCCAGATCCCCTCTTCGACCGCGGCTTCCGGTGTGGGCACTCATGGCACGCCGTAGCGCAACAGCAGGATCACGATCACGGTACCGGCCAGGGCGACGATGACACCCGTCACTCGCTTCAGCTTCAGGTAGAAGAGCAAGACCAGCCCGGTCAGGGAGACGACCGTCATCAAGATGGCGGAGACGTCGATCACGACCGACCAGACCGGTCCGGTATCGCGGCCCTTGTGCAGGTCGTTGATCACGGCGACCAGACCGTGGTACGTCTCGGAGATCCGGTAGTGGCCCGACTCGCGATCGATGAACGCGTCGGCCGCATACCCGGGACCCTTGAACGACACCAGGCATTCCGTCTCTTCGACCCGGAAATCGGTGAGCGCGCCCTTGATCGCGTGGGCTGCGCAGGTGCTCGACGATTTCGAGCTTGGCCACCGGGGTTGCCTCACCGGGCGAGTAGGGCGCGGCGGTACTCTCCGGTTGAGCGCCACTGCTAGCATGCACTCGACCCGGGTGCAGCCATTTGACGTCCAGATCGCCCTCGGCATCGTGCTGGCTCTGGGCGGCGTCATAAAACCAGTTGGGATGATTCAGGGTGATGCCCGTGACACTGAAAAACAGCACCACGGCCAGGCTGATCATCGACAGATACACGTGCAGCCAGCGCATCAGCTTGGCAAACCGGATCTGGAGCGTTCGCCCGAACGAGCGAGAGTGACCTCTCAAGGGCTTGATCGGATCACTTTTTGGCCGGAGGCTTCTTTCGATAATCGATCGAAGCCGACTTGATCTCGACATTACCCTTGAGCTCCTCGCTGAACGGCTTGCCGGCAACAGTCACTTGTTTGCGGATGCTCTGATACGTCCCGTGCTCGCGGGCGGCTTCGATCGTGATGGTATATTCGCCACCCGGCAACTGCTTGCCGTGGTTGTCCTTGCCGTCCCAGATCACCTTGTACTTGCCGGGCTGCCGGGTGGGCCGAGAGACGGTGAAGAAAATCTCTTTCTTCTCGAGCTTCTTGCGGTCCTGGTCTTTGGTGTACCAGCGTTTCAGGTCGGGCAGCCATTGAAACGGCCCCGATCCCCCCATCGAGACCCAGAGTGCCAGCGTGCGCACCGGAGAGCCGTCGGGATCCTCGACCCAGACGGCCACGTAGGGCGCCGGTAGCGTCCTCTCGAAGACTGTGGGCTGTTGATCTCGAAATCGACGGCCAGCTCGAAGTCTTTGTTCCAGGGTACGTCGGCGGCCGCCTTCTTGGGGGCCTTTTCTGTTCCGGCCGGCTTTGCCGGCGTGCTCTTGGTCTTGGGGTCATCGGCCAGCGCCAGGACTACCGGCCGGGGCCGTTCCAGCTTTTGCCAACCGCGGCTCTTCACCAGTCGCCCGCTATTCTCAACGATCAGGCATTCGACCCCCGGCAACGATTGGACGAGGCGCAGGCTGTCCTCGGGCTCCAGGACGCTCAACACCTTGGCCAGGGCGTCGGCATCGGCTGCGATGCTGGCCACCACCGTCGCGCTCGAGACGCGCTCGACTGGCCGCCCCGACCGCGGGTCGAAGACATGGGAGTACCAGTTGCCGCCAATCGAGAAACCTCGCTGCGAGCGGCCGCTCGTGGCGACCGACTGGTCCTTGATCTCGATCGAAGCCAGGGGCTCGCTCGATTCCGAGTCGGCCCAGGGAGCCGCGATGGAAATAATCCGTGCCACGTCCCCCAGAACGCGGAGGTCGCCCCCGACGTTGAGCAGCACGCTGCTCACTCCCCTGCTCTTATCGAGTGCAGCCGCGCACGCCCTGCCGACGATGTATCCCTTGGCGATCCCGTTCAAGCTGATCGGGCAATCCGAGGTGCGTGTGGCCGTTCGGGCGACCGGGTCCACGATCCAGGCGGGCTCGTGCAACAAGTCCAGTGCGCGGCGCTCTTCGGCGGTCGTCGGCAGCCGGTTCTGGGCGGCACACCGTGACCAGAGGCGAGTCAGAGCCTCGACCCGCGGATCGAAGGCGCCTTTGCTCCGGGTGGTCCAGCGAGCAGACAGGTCGAGAACCTCCAGAAGCTCGGTGGAAATCGGGATCGCCACTCGCGGCCCGGACTGCCATCGGACGAGCTCGCTCTTTTGATCGTAGCCGCTGAAAATCGCCGAGAGTCGGTCAATCTCGCCGAGCGCACGTTCCTCGGCCAGCTTTGCGGCCTGAATGTTGTCGGCGCAAACCATGAGCTCCAGCGACGTTCCCATCACATTCTCGTGATAGAATGCATAGTCGTCGGCTGAGCGGGCTGGCGGCACGCAGAGGCCGGTGGCCAGCACGATCGTGACGCGAGCCACGACCTGGGAAAAATGCCGCATGGTGGGTCGTGGAGCTCCGCGAGTCGCGATCGGGGGTTGGATGGTCCGAACACAGAACCGACCACAAATGATAGATCGATGTCAACAGCCCGGCAAGCCGGCACAGGCTGAGCTTTGCGAGGGCGGGCACTCAACGAGGCAACGGGATGAGCTCTGAGTTTCTCGAATTCGCTGAATCGTTTGTGCCAGGCAGCCTGGTGTCCCAGAGGCTGGCTCGGCGCCTGGGCCTTGCGCCGCCGACGCCGGCGCGGCGGCTCGTCAAATCCATGTTGCTCGTCGTTTTGACGTGGCTGCCCCTTGTACTCCTGGCGGCGTACCGCGGTCACGCCATGGGCCACCGCGTGACGGTGCCTTTGCTGCTCGACCCGGTGATTCACAGCCGGTTTCTCTTTGTTGTCCCGCTTCTGGAGCTTGCTCAAATCGTCATCGAGGCAAGTCTTTTGGTGCAGAGGCGGCACTTCGTGACTTCGGGGCTGGTACGCCCGGCGGACCAGCCGCGGTTTGAAGCAATGGGAGCCCTGGTCAGGAAGTTGCGCAGCTCGTTCGGGGCGGAGCTGGTCATCGCCGTCGTGGCCTTGCTTGCCTCGCTGGTCACGAGAATGGTTCTCCGGTATGGCGTGAGTGATTCGACGTGGGAGCGGTTCGGGACGTCGATCACCCCGGCCGGCTGGTGGTACATTCTCGTGAGTCTGCCGGTCCTCTATTATTTCCTGCTCAACTCGCTGTGGCTTTTTGTCCTCTGGGCCTTGTTCATCTTCCAGGTGTCCCGCCTGGACCTGGAACTGGCACCGACCCATCCCGACCGCGCTGGCGGGCTCGGCTTCCTGGGCTTCGGCATGGCGAGCTTTGCCATCGTCCTCCTGGCGGTCTCGGCGATGTTCTCCGGCGGCCTGGCCCGGCAGATGCTCCACCGGGGGTTCTCGCTCAACGATCTGAAATATCACGTATTTGTGTTCGTGGCCGCGGCCATCATCATTCTGCACCTGCCTTTACTGTCCCTGACCGGCCGGTTGGCACGGCTGCGGTTCCGCGGCCTGCTGGATTTCGGGGCGCTTGTCCGGGCACACGATCGTGCTTTCGACGAGAAGTGGCTCAAGAGCCCCGGTCAAGCTCGCGAGTCGATTCTCGGCAGCCCCGATGTGTCGTCGCTCGCAGATATCTCCCAGGGCTTCGACGAGATCGACCGCATGCGCTTGATACCGTTTGACCGCAACGCCGTGCTGGTCCTGGTTGCCGCCGCCCTCATCCCGATGATTCCTTTACTGGGAGTGGCGTTTCCGCCGCAGGTGATGTTCGAGACGCTCTCCGAGCTGCTGTTCTGACTGAGGGAGGATCTTCACGGCCCGGAGTGCACCCGAAGAAGGGATTGCGCCTGTGCAGGTCAGGCTTTCCAGCCTGACCTACTTCGAAACCGTCAGGCTGGAAAGCCTGACCTACTATGGCGGTCCCACTCAGCGACGTTCCTCCGTGATTCCGCATCGATGCACGCCCGAAGCGCAGAGGTCCTGGAGGATCTCGCCGGCGTGCTCCGGCGTGCCGGATTCGACGGCCAGGTCGCCGAGCGAAACAATTCCGACCAGACGCTTGTCACGATCCAGGACCAGGACCCGGCGAATCTGCTGCGATTGCATCAGGTGAACCGCGACCTCCACGTCCTGATCGTCGTAGCAGCAGTACGGCTGGGCCGACATGACTTCGCTCACCCTGGTCGCGCCAGGCTCAAGCCCGAGGGCGACGGCGCGAATCGTGATGTCGCGATCGGTCAACATCCCCACGACTCCATGGTTCTCACAGACCGGAAGCGACCCCAGCCCCAGGTCTCGCATGCGTGATGCCGCGACCTCCAGCGTGTCGTCCGGACTGACGTATTCCACGTGAGCGCTCATAATATCATGAATGCACATAAAAATCTCCTGTTATTGCAGGATGCAAGGGTCTCGGCCGTCGAGCGCGTCGTCAACGGCCCGGGCCAAAAGCGCGGCGAAGACCTCCTTGTCGTGCGGCGGATGATCCGTCTCATCGATGGTTCGCAGAATCTGCGTTCTCTGGTGCCGAATCGACGGTGCCGAAGCGCCGCGCTTGAGCTCCTCGAGTACGGAGTAGTAAGTCAACCCGTAGACAAAGTCCTTGCGGACCAAATGTCCGGCGCGATACATGCCGGGAAGCTCTCGCAGGACGACGTCGACGCATTCCGGCTTGATGGTGGAATTTCGGTTGTCGTTCCTCATGATGAGCCTCCTGACTCGCATGGGAGTCATGACGCCCGACCGGCTCCGCTCGAGATCGCCGCAACGGGGAGGAGGAGAGATGCGCCACCGGCGATAGCCGTATCTCGGCGCAGGTGAAGTGCCAAACGGCCTGGCCCGCCCGTCGGTATGCGCGGCCTCTACCCTTTATTGTTCGCCCGCTGTCCCAGGAAGTCCAGTAGCGCACCGTTGACCGGGGAGGCTTGCGGTTGGCGCCGCTCGGGTTATTTTCGAGCCGATGCGAGACCGAAACACCTCGATTCACCACGATTTGCGTTAGGATAGAGACGAGATTGCGTTTCAGGCCAGCGAGGGAGAGCACTTGGCGCGAGAACGAGCGAAAAAAACCCGCGCGAAGCAGGCTCGTCCGGCGCAGGCGTCTGAGCCCGCACTCGTTGTTCCGTCGATCTCCGTCCGGGCGCGCGGGTGCACAACCTCAAGAACATCGACGTCGACCTGCCCCGCGATCGGCTCGTGGTCTTGACGGGAGTCAGCGGGTCGGGAAAGAGCTCGCTGGCATTTGATACCATCCATGCCGAGGGTCAGCGACGGTATCTTGAATGCTTGTCCAGTTTCGCCGGTCAGTTTCTCGATCAGGTCGAGCGGCCCGACGTCGACGCAATTGAGGGATTGCCGCCGACCGTGGCGATCGACCAGCGGGCCGGTTCGCCCAATCCTCGGAGCACGCTCGGCACGGTGACCGAGATTCACGATTACCTGCGCCTCCTGTTCGCTCGAACAGGCCAGCCGCATTGTCCCGCGTGCGGAGCGGTCATCAACCGCCAGACTCCGGAACAGATGATTGACTGGTTGCTCAAGCGGAAGGAAGGCCGGAGGGTCCAGATCCTGGCCCCGCTGGCTCGCAGCCGGAAGGGACAGAATCTCGAAGTGTTTCAGGCGATCCGTCGCGCGGGCTTGATTCGCGCGCGGATTGACGGCGAGATGGTCGAGGTGAGCGACGCACCGCCCAAGCTGGCGAAGAACCGGAGCCATACGATCGAGGCGGTCGTCGACCGGCTGTCGATCCGCGATGGGATTCGCCCCCGCCTGGCGGAAAGTCTCGACCTGGCGCTCAAGCTGTCAGGTGGGGGAATCCTGGCACTGTTCGAGTCCGAAGAGGGTTGGGCCGAGCAGTCCATGAGCATTCAGCTCATCTGCCCGGTCTGCGACAGCAGCCTGCCCGAGATCGAGCCGCGCACCTTCAGCTTCAACAGCCCGCACGGCGCCTGCCCCGCTTGCGACGGGCTGGGAAGCCGGTGGTCGTTTGAGCCCGGACTGGTCGTTCCGGATCGATCGCTCTCATGGGAACACGGTGCGGTCTCGCCGTGGCGGATTCTGACCTCGGCAGATCGCACGCTGGAGCCGGCGCTCGCGGTCGTTCGAGACTTTCTTGGTCGTCACAGCCCGGCCGCCGACAGTTCGATTGTGTCGTGGACTGCGCGGTTGTGGGACTCGTTCTGGTCGGGAGAGCCCGGGGCCGGATATCCCGGGCTCGAGGCCGTCCTTGACCAGTGCTACCGGGATACGAAGAACGCGGCTCTCCGGAAAGAGCTCGAGGCTTACCGCAACGAGGTCAGTTGCACCGCGTGCGGGGGATCGCGGCTCCGCCCGGAGGCCCGGGCGGTTCGTCTCGAAGGCCTTTCGATCGTCGAAGTCAACTCGCGTCCCGTCCGTGCGATCCTTCCTTTTTTCCGGTCGCTGCCCGTCGACCCGAGTATGGAAAGGGCCCTCGCACCCGTGATCGCCGAGATCGTCGGCAGGCTCGAGTACCTGACGGAGGTCGGTCTCGATTACCTCGCGCTGGGCCGAGGCTCCGACACGCTCTCCGGCGGCGAGCTCCAGCGCGCACGGCTCGCCACGCAGCTCGGCTCGGGACTTGTGGGCGTGTGCGCGATTCTCGACGAGCCGACGGCCGGGCTGCATGCGCGGGATACGGCGCGTTTGATCTCGAGTGTGGAACGGCTGAAAGCTCAGGGCAACAGCATCGTGATCGTCGAGCACGATGCGGCCGTCATCCAGGCGGCCGACTGGGTGGTGGATCTCGGGCCCGGCGCCGGCCCGGACGGGGGCTCGGTGGTCGCGGCGGGAACTGTGGAAGCGCTCGCCCGGTCCAAGAGCTCGATCACCGCGCGATACCTGGGGCAAATGGCGTGCGTCGAACCGCAACCGACCGCCCGTCTGCTCGCCAGCCCGGGATGGATCGAGATTCGCGGCGCGTCGGTTCATAATCTGAAGCAGGTCGACGCGCGGATTCCGCTTGGGGCACTCACGTGCGTCACGGGGGTGAGCGGCTCGGGGAAAAGCTCGCTGATCCAGGACGTGCTGACGCCCGCCGTCCGCCGCTTCCTGCACCGCGCTGGCGGGCGGGCCGAACGTCAGGAGGGGGTGTTCGGGCTCGAGGCGATCGACCGGCTGGTGGAGGTCGACCAGGCCCCGATCGGGCGCAGTCCACGCTCGACGCCGGCGACGGCCACCGGCGTCTTTGCCGAGATTCGCAGGGTCTTCGCCAAGACCCGCGAAGCGCGGATCCGCGGGTATGGCGCCAGCCGTTTCAGTTTCAACGCCCGAGGTGGCCGGTGCGAGCGCTGCCAGGGTCTGGGTCATCGCAAGATCCCGGTGCAACTTCTACCGGGTCTGTTCGTGACGTGCGAGGAATGCGGAGGAACTCGGTTCAACCGCCAGACCTTGGAAGTGCGCTTTAAGGGAAAGTCGATCGGCGACATCCTGGAGATGCGCGTTGATGAATGCCGCGAGATCTTCGAGGCGGTTCCCCAGGTCAAGAGCGGGCTCGACGTGCTGGGCGACGTCGGATTGGGGTATCTGACACTGGGCCAATCAAGCACGACCCTGTCCGGTGGCGAGGCCCAGCGCATCAAGCTGGCGGCCGAGCTAGGTCGTCCGTCATTCGGCCGCGTCCTGTACCTGCTCGACGAGCCGACGACGGGTCTCCATTTCGCCGACGTCGAGCGGTTGCTCGAGATCCTCAAAGCCCTGGCTGGACTCGGGCACACGATCGTCGTGATCGAGCACCAGCTCGACGTCATCGCGCAGGCAGATTGGGTCATCGATCTCGGCCCTGATGCAGGCGACTTGGGCGGCCAGATCGTCGCCATGGGCCCGCCGCTGACCATTGCGCAGACCGAAGAGAGCCATACCGGACAGGTACTCAGACCGAGGGTTCGCGAAAAATGAAGCGAAAACACAAGGATAAAGGGCGCACCGAAAGCGGCGCGAAGGCTCGGCCACAGCAGGCCCGACTCTTGAGCGGCGCAGCAGCCGCGACGGTCTCTGCACTCGCGTTTTCGCTTGCGCTCGCACTTCCCGCGACCGTATCGGCCCAGGAACATCGAGCCTCTGCCACCAGCCCGAACTTGCTGTTGATCCTCGCCGACGACCACGGCGGCGGAAAAATGGGGATCGAGGGCGATCCCCGCCAGGCAACCCCGAATCTCGACCTATTGGCCCGGCAGGGTGCGCTCTTCGAGCGGGCATTCTGCAATTCGCCCTTGTGCACGCCGAGCCGGCAATCGTTGATCACGGGAAAGTTACCTCACACGATCGGCGTGACCCAGCTCGTCACGCGGCTTTCCGACAAGCAACGGACCCTCGGCGAATGGTTTCGCGATCTGGGCTATCAGACCGTAGCGATCGGCAAGATGCATTTCAACGGTCCGTCTGCGCATGGATTTGCCGTGCGGGTCGACACGCCCGAATGGGAAGCGGAGCTGCGCACGCATCCGCCGCGCGGGGGTGACCATCGCCGGCCCTGGCTGCCGCTGCATGTGCCGGCGCGTGAATGGCTGAACGCCGACGCCCTTCCGGCGGGGCTCTTGGATGAGTCGATGGAAGCCACTTACTTTGTCGACGGCGCCATCGAGCAGCTCAGGATGCATTCCGACCGTCCCTTCGCCATGATCGTCAGTTTTCACGAGCCGCACTGCCCGTTCTCGTTTCCCGACGACTGGAAGATCCGTTTTCAGCCTGGCCAGTTCACGGTCCCTTCGGTGTCCGATCAGGACCGACTCGAGCAACCCGCCATTTTCGCGCATCTTCCCGATGCGGATATCCGGGGAATCCAGGCCGCCTACTACACCTCGCTTTCCTACGTCGATTACCAGGTTGGCCGGTTGATCAAGTCGCTCGACGACGCGGGGTTGTCGAGCCGGACCCTGGTGGTTTATGCGGGTGACAACGGGTACATGCTCGGCCAGCATGGGCGCCTCGAAAAGCATTGTTTTTACGAGCCGGCCGTGAGGATTCCCCTGATCATGCGCTGGCCTGGCCATATCGAGAGTAACCGCCGCTTGACCGATCTGGTCGAGATGGTCGACGTCTTGCCGACGCTCTTGCACCTCCTGCACTTGCCGGCGCCGCCGGGATTGCAGGGGATCGATCTTGAGCCCCTCTTGGCGAGGCAGAAGGGCGCCAAGGCTCACGACGTCGTGTTCAGCGAGTACCTCGAAAATGAAGAAGCGATGGTGCGATCGGCGCGCTTCAAGCTGATCGTCGGCACGGGCCATCGGCTCCGCCGTGACGGCTACATCACGGCGGCACCGCTCCTTTTTCCCAGCCCGTTCGAGCGGTTGTACGACCTGGCGGCCGATCCGGGAGAGACCAGGAACTTGAGCGAGGATCCCGGTCATGCACGCGTCAAGGAGGAGCTGCTGGACCGGTTATTTGCTCGGTTGACCCAGACCCGAGACGGCCTGGAGCCCGTTCCGCAGGGACTGTCCCGGTTGGAGGCGATCCACTGGTGTCTGATCCCGCGAGATTCGAGACGGCCAGACAAGATTAGGATTAAGATTAAGAGTAAGATTACGACTAGGACTAAGATCAGGAGGATGATCAAGATTAGGCGTACGATCTCATACACGCGTTGGCGACGCGGCGAGTCGAGCCCTAATCTTCCACCTATTGTCGCTCGTACATCATCTTCTTAGTCTTAGTCTTAGTCTTAGTCCTAATCTTAATCCTAATCTTAATCCTAATCTCAATTCGGCCCGCGACCAGTCTGACCGTCGATCAATGCTTTCCCATCAGGACGTTGAGGATCAACATCTCAAGTTGCTCGTACTGCCGCTGGGACCGCAGCTCCTCGACCTTTTTGTCGTCGACTGCGCGCACCACATCCAGCAGGCGGAGGAACATCGTCTTCGAATGGGCGAGGTGGTAGGTCGACTCTTCGAACGTGGTCGATCGCATCGCTTTGACGTCGAGGCCGACGCACTCGCCGTGCGTCCCGTAACCGTTCTTCTCGAGCGTCCAGACCTGGTTGAACGCCCTCCGCAGGTCGACTGATCCGAAGACCTTGTCCTGGTCGTATTTCAGGCCGTTCTGATCATTCAAGTGCACGCTCCAGAGCTTTTCGTGATAGAGGGCATACGCCATGTCGTCGGCGGGATCGAGCCCGGCCAGGATCGAGTGTGCACTTTCGATCAAGACACCCGAGCGGGATGGATCGATCGTCCGGCAGGCGACGCCCACCATGTGGCCGACCGTGGGCAAGTAAGCTTGATCCATCGGCTCATTGGGCTTGGCCTCCCCGAGCACGCGGATCTCCTTGTCATGCTCGAGGATGGCGTTCCAGGCTTCGACGATACGCGCGATCGCCGTTTTGGCGCACTTGGCTTCGCGGATATACGTTCCCTCGCGGGCCAGCCAGAGCACGTAGTTCTTGCAGCCGATCTCGCGGGCGATGTCGACGCACCGCCGCGACCGATCGAGGGCGTACTGACGATCGGCCGGGTTGTTGGAGGTAAATGCTCCGTCGATCGTCCGCGGGTCTTCCCACAGGCGGGGCGCCACGATCTCGACGAACAACCCTTCCCCGTCCAGGATCCGCTTGGCCTCGGCGATTCCCTTCTTCGTGGCCGGCCAATCCAGGTCGGCCGGCACGATGTCGTCGTCGTGGAACTGGACGGCGTCAAACCCGAGCTCTTTGTATGTCTTGAGCTTGCGGGCGAACTCCATCTCCTTGCGGGCCGGCGGCCCGAACGGATCGGCTCCGGTGCTGATATTCCAGGGGCCAAACGAGAATCGGTAGCGCGTGGGTGAATGGCTGGCGGTCATGACGCGTCGGACTCCCCAAACAGAGGTCAATCCAGCAGGGCTTTCGGATGCGGCCATCAAGGCGCGAACGGGCGAAGCTTGTCGTTTCTAGAAATACCCGAAGGCGACCGGCGGCTCAATCTCCTAGCGTCTCGATGACGGTCAGTAGCCCGGTTGACACGGGAGCGGGAATCTCGTCATGATTCATAGGAATTCGGCGCAGCGCGAACAGCTCCCGCGCGGCTTGCCCGTTATACCCAACTGCCCTTGGTGCACGGAACCCGGCCCGATGCGACTCTGGCATCTGCTCGTCGTCATTCTCGCGCTCGGCTTGATCATGGCGATCTGGCGCGACGTGGTCGGGCGAATCGCGCTGATTGTGTTCGTGACGGCCCTCGGCGAGGTCGTCATTGGAACCACATCCGTTCTGGCCCTGTTTCAAACGATCGGCGCGTTCGGGGAAGCCAAGAGCCTGTACGCACACGCCGAGGCCGTCGCCACCACGACAATTGTGTTGATCGTCGCGACAACGATCATGTCGTCGTGGCTGTTCGGCGGTGCCTGGCTGGTGAACGCATCCTTGCCGTGAACGGCCGATTCGAAGCACAATGAATGCCGCGCGGGATTTGAGTCCAGCAGGACGGGCCGGGCCCGGGATGCGGACTTTCCCCGATTCCGACTCGAGTTTGTCTGGTAGCGTCGAGGAGGCTTTCCGTGAGTGCCTATGTCCCTGAACCCTACCCCCGCCGTTGGCTTCCCCAGGATGCCCAGCTCGAGACCTGGGACCAGATTGAGCCCTGGTATCGCAGGCTGATGGATCGACCGATCGCTTCGGCCCAGGATCTCGAAGCCTGGGTGGTCGAAGCTGGCGAGTTGAATGCGGCCGTCGACGAGGAAGGGGTCAAGCGCTATATCGCGATGACCTGCCAGACCGATGACCCGATTCGAGAGGCCGCTCACCTGGCGTTTGTTCGCGAGATCGAGCCGAAGCTCAAGCCGATCCAGAATGCGATCCGGAATCGGTATCTCGATTCTCCGTTTCGCGTGCATCTCGATCGGCGCCGGTACGAGGTCTTCGATCGCGCGCTGGAGAATCGACGAGCGTTGTACCGCGAAGCCAACATACCCCGCGAGACAGAGCTTGCCGAAATCGGGCAGCAGTACCAGAAGCTGATCGGGGCCATGACCGTGAACTTTGGGGGTGAGGAGCGAACCCTGCCGCAGATGGCCCCGTTCCTCGAGGAGACCGACCGGGCAATTCGCAAGGAGGCCTGGGAGCTCGCCGCCAATCGCCGGCTCGAGGCTCGCGAGACTCTCGACGACCTGTTCGACCGGATGATGCAGCTTCGGATCGAGATCGCGCACGAGGCCGGATTTGCCAACTTCGTGGAATACGCGTTCCGGCTTCGCGAACGATTTGACTACGGCATCGCCGACACGATCAAGTTTCAAGACGCCGTCGAGCGCGTGGTCGTCCCGCTCTTGCGGAAGATCCAGGAGGAACATCGACAGGCGCTCAAGATCGACGTGCTGAGGCCCTGGGACACCTCGGTCGACCCGCTCGGCAGGCCGCGGCTCCGGCCGTTCGACGAGGTGGAGCAGCTCTCCTCGGGGACCGAGACCATCTTTCGCGATGTCGATTCCGGACTGGGAGAGCAGTTTGCGTTCCTCCGGTCCCGCGAGCTGCTCGATCTGGCCAACCGCAAAGGCAAGGCGCCGGGCGGCTACCAGGCCACCCTCGAGGATGCGCGGCTCCCCTTCATCTTCATGAACGCGGTTGGACTGGACGGCGACGTGCGCACGCTCCTGCACGAAGGGGGGCATGCCTTTCACACGCTCGCCTGCCGCGGCGAGCCGCTGGCGGCTTACCGCGATTGCCCTCTCGAGTTCTGCGAGGTCGCCTCGATGACGATGGAGCTCTTGGGCTCGCGCAAGCTCGACCCATTCTACACCCCCGCCGACGCCGACCGCTCCAACCGCAAGCTGCTCGAAGGCATCGTTTTCATCCTCCCCTGGATCGCCACGGTCGACGCCTTTCAGCACTGGATCTACAGCCATCCCGGCCATACCCGCCAGGACCGCAAGGCCGCCTGGGAGATCGCTCCTGGTCCGCTTCGGCGGCATTGTCGATTGGTCCGGCTATGAAGAGGCCCGCGACCATGCCTGGCATCGCCAGCTCCATATCTTCCTGTATCCGTTCTATTACATCGAATATGGTATCGCTCAGCTCGGGGCCCTTCAGATCTGGCATCGATCGCTGAGCGATGGCCCGGGCGCCGTCGCCGACTACAAGAAGGCCCTTGCCCTGGGCGGCTCGCGCCCGCTTCCGGAGCTTTTCGCCACGGCGGGAATCCGCTTCGACTTCAGCCAGGAGATCATTGCGCCGCTCATGGAGACCATGGGCTTGGAGCTGAAAAAGCTCAGTCCGTGAACCGTGGTGTTGGGAGGAGTCCGTGGCCGTGGGCAGAGGGCGTGGCCTTGGGCAGAGGGCGTGGCCTCGCCAGATACTGGCTCCCTCTCCTGAGGGAGAGGGCTGGGGTGAGGGTCCGGATGATCAAGTTTAGCGGGGATGCGCATCGGGCGATTCAATATGCGAAGGCTGTCGTTGGCGCTGTGCCCTCACCCCAGCCCTCTCCCTCAGGAGAGGGAGCCAGAAGACTCGATCGGCGGCCGGTGTGTTGTGGCGCTGTGCCTTCACCCCAGCCCTCTCCCTCAGGAGAGGGAGCCAGAAGACTCCATCGGCGGCCGGTGTGTTGTGGCGCTGTGCCTTCACCCCAGCCCTCTCCCTCAGGAGAGGGAGCCAGAACACTCCATCGGCGGCCGGTGTGTTGTGGCGCTGTGCCCTCACCCCAGCCCTCTCCCTCAGGAGAGAGAGCCAGAACACTCCATCGGCCGCCGGTGGGTTGTGGCCGGGCCGATGGCCTCCCTGGCAGGTGTCAGAAAAACCCCTCCGTCTCACGGAGTCCGGCGGGGTGGTCCCAGCGCCATCAGCCGGCGACACCGAGCGGGGGATTTCTTCATCCTTCATCCTTTCGAGCTGGCGGTGCTTCCGGCAGGATCAGTCGTTTTGATCCACGAGACCAGCCCGGCCAAAAGCCCAATCGCAACGACCGCGGCGGCGAGCAATGAGATCGCGATCCACATCCGGAACCGCGCCGGCAAGTACCGCAGGGTGATGCGATCCTTGCGCGAGCCTTCCAGGCGAACTGCCAGAAAACCCCCGTCGACCGGCAGGACCGGCTGAGCGAGCCCGCCATTGATCTGGGCTGTCCACCCGGGGTCATAGGTGCGGGCGATGACCAGGTCGCATGGTCCGTCGTGCTCCACGATCGCGCTCGACCCGTCCCACAAAAGGAGCCGCGCCGAGCTGGCATCCCGGCGATCGGGAATGTCATCCTCGGCGAGAAACCACGCCAGGTCGAGATCGTCCGACTTGGAGAGCCGGCCGAGCATGGCTCGCCGTCCGGCGATTGTGCGGGCGCGCAGCGCCACCCTAGCCTCCCCGAACGGTTCATCCAGCTCGATGATCGACCACGTCCGCACAGTGGGCTCATCCGGGCTGCGATGGACGATCTGATCGAGCGCGCGGTCGTGCCACTGGCCCAGCTCGGTTCCGAGTGGCAGGAACGATCCGTGCGAGCCAACGAGGTGGGAGACCCGGTACCGCCTCAGCCATCGTTTGGTCTCGGCGGTACCGATCTCCTCGATGCTTCGGCGAATATTCTGATCGACAAGCGGGGCCTGCAAGAAGACGAGGAGCTTGTTGGGATAGGTGTGCTCGAATCCGATGTGAGGAAACGCCGAGCCCAGACCGGCGCGGACCGGCAGGTTCTCGGTCTCGCCGCCGACCAGTCCCCGCGCCGGCCGATGCAATAGTTCGGTCAGGACCGGGCTTTGAACGGGGATCGTCACGGGCCATCCCCATTGAGTCGTGCTCAGGTAGAACAAGATCCCCAGCTCGACGGCCGCGGCGCTCAAGGGCGCCCACGACCCGACGCGGCCGGAGCCCCATGCGAGCACTGTCACCAGCGCGATCGACCAGGCGACGGCTGCCCAAAAAAAACCGTCCGGTATTCCGCCCACGGTCGAGCGAAGATGGACCTCGGCTCGCATACTCCAGGCCACGGCCGCGGCCGCCGCGCAGCCGCCGAAGACAATGGCCGCGATCATTCCCAGCCGGATCCGGCTTGTTGCGATCGACCGATCAAAGCCCTCACCGGCCAATAGGGCAAGCCCGAGGCTCGCAAAAAGGGTGTACCGCGCGGGCACTCGGAAGAAGCCGACTCCCGGTATCGCCAGCAACTGGAGATAGGCTTGCGGCCACCACCGCGGCAGAGTCGCGAGTGCGAAGCTCAAAGGGACAATCACTCGCCAGGGCAACGTCGACCGGCTGCGCGGCCGGCCCGCCAGGGCCACGAACACCAGGATCAGCGGCACCGTACCCACGTAGAGAGCCGCTTCATATCCCCAGGTCTGGTGCCAGAACCAGTAGGGGTCCTCGGGTCCCAGCTTCAGTTCGCGGATCAGGCGCGGGAGCGCGGGCTCGAACCAATGCGCCGGCGGGAACGAAGAGTACAGAAGCTCGCGGAGCGGCCGCGCGGTCTGGCCGGCCAGCTCGGCAAGCTGCCAGCTCGGCCCGAGCTGCACCGCCGCCAGGGCCGCACCCCACGCCGTCGCGGCCAGCACGCCGATCGCCCTCAGCCACCCTCGGCGATCGACGATCGCACGCCAGAAACCCATGCAGACGACCAGAATTCCCGTCCATGTCTGGATCTGAAAATGGCCCAGGCTCCATTGCACGCCCAGCGCGAGCGCGAGAAAAACGAGCCAGAGGATCTTGCCGCTGGCCATGTATGTCTCGACCAGGAGCAGAGCCAGCGGCAAATAAGGCATCGACGAATAGAACGGCTCGTGGCTCGAGTGGATCGCTTGAAACCCGCAGAACGTGAATGCCATACCGGCGAGCGCACTTCCCCAATTCGAGAGGCCCAGCGAGCGGCCGTAGCCATACATCGTGGCAACGAGCGCCACGTAGTGAAGCCACATGGAAAGCCGGTAGGCTGCCGGCACGTCGAGCAGGCCGTAAAGCGCAATGTTGGGCGGATAAAATGCAGCCACATGGCTCTCCGCCACCAGGGGAATGCCCAGCCCGAAGCGTTCGCTCCAGAATGGCAACCGGCCGCCGGCGAGGCTGCGCTTGAGCTCGCTTTTTACGGGCCGATACAGCCGGTCGGGGTCGCCCCCCACGGGCTCGTAGCCGACAAGCAACCCGCCCAGGACCGCGCCGGCCAGGGCCAGCGCCAGGACGAGCGGGGCAGCGCGGCGCCATCGATCGGAAATCGTGAGGGCCTGGGCTGGTGAAGACTGGTCATCCACAAGCGGCGCGCTCGTTCGCCCCGCCTTGCGAAGGGGGGGTCAGGTGGGGGTTGAGAGTTTCGTCGTGCGGAAGCCGCGGGTTCATTCCAAGTTCGTCTCGCCATCTTTCCGCCCCTTGCGAAGGGGGGTTCAGGGGGGTGGTCGCGGCACCGCCAGTCTCAAGGCGGTCGCGCGCTTTGTTTTTCGATGTCCGAGGCTCCGGCCCCACCCCCCTTTGCCCCCCCTTCCGAAGGGGGGTCAGCGATCGATCGTGCGCTCCGTCATTCTATCGCGCGGAACAAGAACTCGCGCGTCGATTCCTTCCGACCGGTATCGTCGTCGCCAAGCTTCGAGCAGCCGCGCCCGGCCCGGATCCAGCGGTCCGCTTGCGAACGCCGGCCCGCAGGCGGATAATCCAGAGCTAGCGGCGGTTCGCCGGCTTTGGCCCGACACCAACCGACTCGTTGCGAGAGCGAAATTCCATGGAACGCCCCAGCTCGAGCTTGACCAGGAATGCCTCGCTGCTGATCATCTTTCCGATTGTCGGCATGATGGGCGGGATCGTCTGGGGCGTGATACCAGTATGGGTCTGGGGGGGTGACCCGTTCTACCAGGTCAAATCCATCGTGGTGGGCGGATTCGTGGGTTCGGTGCTGGGAGCGGCCACCGCCGTGCTGATCGCGGTTCTCGAGCGCGGCAGCATCACCTCTCTCAAGAAGCTGATGGCTATCATTCTGGTTGCGAGCGTTGTCTTTTGGGCCATCATCAGCTTGTTGCGCACGCTGGTCGCTAACGGAAGTCTCTGACGGACTCAGCCCGGCGGAGTTCAAATCGCCTGTCAGCACGCGCGCAGCCTGTCGCACGTTCTTGATCTCGATCGGCACCCTTCGCTGGGACGCCGGTCCGCTCAAAAGAGCTCGTGGATTGGCTCGACTCCATGGTCGACGAGCCGGAGCGGGCAGCTTTGCGGGCCGGGCAGCTCGACCGCCGGATCAATTTCGAGCCCGTGATAAACCGTGGCGGCGATCTCGGCCGTGGACACCGGCCGGTCCTTGGGGGCATAACCGGTCTCGTCGGAGGCGCCGACGATGCGCCCTCCCTGGACGGTCCCGCCGGCGAAGAGAACCGTCCAGCAGGCGGGGTGATGGTCGCGGCCGCCGGCCGGATTGATCCTGGGCGTACGGCCGAACTCGCCGAAGGCCAGCACCAGCGTCGTCTCCAGCATCCCGCGCCGCTGGAGGTCTTCCAGCAGGGCCGTGTAGGCATTGTCGAAATTGGGCCCGACCTCGTTCTTGTAACAGTCGATGGGGCTGAACGGGGCCGACCCGTGGATATCCCAGGTGATCTCGTTGAAGACGGTCTCGAACATGTTCACGGTGACGAATCGGACGCCGCGCTCGACCAATCGTCGCGCCAAAAGGCAGCTCTGGCCGAACCGGGTACGCCCATAGCGGTCGCGCAACGGGGCTGGCTCGGCGCCGATCTCGAACGCCTCCCGCGTCTGCCGGCTCGACATCTGCCGGAACGCGCCGTCGAAGCTCGGATCGAGCAGTCGCGCGTCGGATGAGGCCTCGAAGTCTCCGACCGCTCGGTCAATTGCCGACCGCAGCGAACGCCGGCGGGATTCGCGCACCGCGGTGAGATAATCCCGGGGCAACAAATCGGGCACTCTGAAGCCCCGATCGTTGGGATCGGCGTTGAGGATGAAGGGATCGAACGCCTCGCCCAGATAGCCGGCGGTTTGGCCGTGCGGCAGGTTGCCGCCGGTCGCGCCGATCGGCCGTGGCAAGAGGACGTAGGGAGGCGTGTCGCTGCGCGAGCCTTTGAGATTGGAGACGACGGAGCCAAAATGGGGATATTCGATCCCTCCGCCGAACAACCGGCCTGTCTGCATCAGTTGGTGCCCGGTGTCGTGCACCGCCGCCGCCGTGTGGTAAACCGTGCGCACCAGCGAAACCTTGTTCATCATGGTCGCCAGCCGCGGGAAGATTTCGGAGACTTCGATGCCGGGCACATTGGTTGGAATCGGCTGAAACGGCCCGCGGATTTCATCGGGAGCGTCTGGTTTCAGGTCCCACGTGTCGAGCTGCGACGGCCCGCCGACCAGGAAGAGCAAGATGCAGTTGACGTCGTGGTCCCCTGCCGCGCCGGCGGCGGCCAGTGCCCCCATCGCGGGCAGAGTCAGCCCGAGCACGGACAACGATCCAGCGTGCAGGAAATCTCGCCGGGAGAGTCCGTCGCAAAAATGGACCGGCTTCTTGGCGTCGATTCGGATCATCGGGCTATCCTCGCCAAACGAGGGATGATGTGGCAGGGAAGCGACTCAGGAGCGTTTTTGATCCTAACGCCATTCTCGGCACGGGTCAAACCGGCGTGCGATCTCAGACTGGCGCGTCATCGCCTACCGGCGACCTTGCTCGCGGAGCAAGGAATCAGCCCATTGGGCGTCGTCGCCAGCAAGCGGCGGCTCGGGCTTTTGGCGGTAGTCGATGTCGTCCCCGTAACGCCCCTCCTCCCAGCACTGATCGATCATGGCCTGGAGGTCGAGGGGAATGTCATGGTCAGCTTGCCGAAGTGGGATCAGGAACGCAGGCAGACGTTCACGGAGCGGGAGTCGATAATACTCGAAATCAAGCGGCTTCCAGCCCCTGCGCACGCAGACCGCATAGGGTGTCCGGTGCCCGTCGGGGATCAGCTCGAATGGGGCGGACAATACGCGGCTGCCCTGCCTGAGCAAGTCGATCTCGACCAAGCTGACGTTCCCGTCCCGGAGTTCTTGCTGCTTCCTGAGGTACAGGTCGCGCCCGGGACCAGGGGTCTTGTTTGACGGGCTGAGGACCTCGATCACGGTGACAACTCGGCGGCCCGACTTCAGGTCGATGATCTCGATGAAGCCCTCCCGCACCGGCTCATCCTGTTCGATGTGGATGACCAGCGGCTCGGCCACGGCGACACCGCTGGTCGCTCGGATGAGGGGTTCCTCGCGCCGCCCGCGCTCCACGATTCGGACGTCGGGGACGATTTTTCGAGAAGGGCCGTCGGACGGCTCGACAAAGACTCGCTCGTCGATCCGCGCCACGAGGTCGGCCGGCAACTGCTTTTGGATCGCGGCGCGCGTGTGGGTGATCATGGTTTGATGGACGTCACCCCAGAACTGTTCCAGGTAGGGGTCCATTCCCGGAAACGGGCTATGCATGATGAGGAACTCCGCCGGCCTGCGGGAATCGATACCAGATTCTAGCATGGGCCATCAGACGGGGCCATGTCATGGGCTAGCACCAACCGCCAACTCGGCAGGTTAATCGCCCCAGAGATGGAGCAGTTGACAGTGCAGAACGCCGGAAAAACAAGAAAATAGTGATCGGTTGCTGAAAACCGTGAACGACCGGAACGAAGATCCATCCGCCTACGTCAAAATGTCGGGGCAAGGCCGGGACCCGCGATCAGACTTGCGACCAGGACGGCAGTGAGATGTCAGAACAAGCCTCGTCAAAATCGTGGCGGCGTCGGCTCCGAATCAGCATGCGGGCGCTCGTGATTCTCGTTCTGCTCATTGGAGGCGGCCTTGGCTGGGCTGTCCGCATTGTCCGCCGGGCTGCTGCCCAGCACGAGGCCGTCTCCGCGATCGAGAAAGCCAGCGGTTACGTCCGGTATGACTGGGAATGGAAGAACGGCAGCCGGATTCCGGCAGGAAGACGACGGCGTCCGGGATGGCTGGCTCGTCGCATCGGCGTCGACTATCTTCACGACGTCGTCGCGGTCTTCCTTCTCCATGACTTATCAGACTCGGACCTGGCGATCGTTGGGCATTTCCGCGAGCTCGAACAATTGCAATACTTCAAGCCGTTCATGCCTGCCGGGGGACCGCGCGTGACCGACGCCGGATTGATGCACCTCGAAGGACTTTCCAGACTCCAGGAACTCGACCTCAGCGCTACCGACGTGACCGATCTCGGACTGGGACACCTCAGAGGCTTGACCGGTCTCCGGGACCTCAACCTCAGCAATACGGACGTGAGCGACGCCGGACTGGTGCACCTCACGGGGTTGAGCCGGCTTGAGTCACTCGACCTTCACGACACGCGCGTCAGTAACTCCGGAATTGTCCGCCTCAAGGGCTTGACGGCTCTCCGGTCGCTGGACATCACCTTTACGAAAGCCGACGACTGGGCGGCGCAGGAACTGCGACGGGCGAATTCCAAGCTCAAAGTGAGTTTTACAGGGATCATCATGGCTCGATAGGTCGAGGCGATCGGCTCGCCACACTGATGCGCGAAGCCGAGAAGGACCGCGGAAGGGGGTATGTCGTAGGTCAGGCTTTCCAGCCTGACCTACTTGGAACTGTCAGGCTTTCCAGCCTGACCTACTTGGAACCGTCAGGCAGGAAAGCCTGACATAGATCGGCGCAACCCCATCCTCCGGTAGACCTGGCCAACGACACCATGGCGAGGATCGTCAATTGGCTTTGAGGACGGCTATCAATCGGGGCCGTGCCAGATTCCGAGTGCTTGCGCGGAAGACCGACTCAATCGGGAACGGCGGCCGATCAATTCGGCTCCAGTCTGATATCCACCTCGGGCTTCGCCGCTTGGAAGGCGCCCTTGGCCTGCTGGGAGATCTTCGTCCCGCGAACCCAAAGTAACTGGAGCGCAGGAGCATTTCGGAGTTCGGTCAAACCGATGTCGGAGATGGACGTCTCCTCGAGCGCCAGATGATGGAGGGTCGGAAGTCCCGCGAGGATCGCCATGCCGGCGTCGCTGACGGCGGTCTTGTTGAGACGAAGCAACCAGAGTCTGGGCGATCGCACGAGATGCACCAGACCTGCGTCGGTGACCGCTGTCTTCGATAGGTCGAGGGTGCTCAGCGATGGCCATCGCGCCAGATGAGCCATGCCGGCGTCGGTGATTTTCGAGCTCGACAGATCCAGATACAGATAGAGGAGGGCAGGCAGTTTTGCGAGATGAACGAGACCGGGACCGGTCACACTCGACCCGGAGAGATCCAGGTTCGAGAGCCTGGACAGGCCCGCCAGGTGAGCCAGTCCTTGGTCGGTGGCGCCGGGTCCCCAAAGGGTCAGGGTTTCGAGCTGGCTCATGCCGCCGATGTGGGTCATCGCGAGGTCGGACAAAGGGCCGCTCGTGTTCAGGCAAAGTTCCGTGAGGGATTTCATGCCGGCGAGATGGGCGATGCCGGCGTCGGTCATCTGGGTCGACCGAAGATCGAGCCGGGTGAGCTTGGTGAGCCTTCTCAGATGGGAGATGCCCAGATCGGTGAGCCTGGAATTTGGAAGGCTAAGCTCGGTGAGCGCCACAAGGCCAGCGAGATGGACCATGCCCAGATCGGAGAACCGGCCTCCGGTGTGTAGGCTCAGCTCCGTGAGCGACTTCATGCCGGCAAGGTGTACGAGTCCAGGGTCGGTGACCTGAGTGAAGTTGAGGGCCAGAGTTTCAAGCCGGGTCAGACCGGCCAGATTCGCACGCTCGGCGTCGGTCGGCGCGGTATCAAGGGACAAATGCCGGAGCCTGGTAAGCCCTCGCAAGTGCACCAGGTAGGCTCCTTCCTCGCCAGCATCCACGGTGAGCGATTCGAGCTGTGTCATCTTCGCGAGCGAGGCCAGGTTTGTCGGTGGAATCGAGTGGAACGTTCCTCTCAGCTCGAGATGCTTGAGCGAGCGGAGCTCCGCGATGCTGTCCAGGGTCGCGACGGTGGGCTGACCTTCCTCGTACTCCAGGGTCAACGCTTCGAGTGACGGGATCTTTCCCAGAATCGCAACCGGCGCATCCATGGCACCGTCTAGGGCCAGCGTCAATGCCTTGAGCCGGGTCATCCGGGTCAGGTGGGCCAGGCCGGTTGCGCTCATTGATCGGATATCGACGTCTAACGTCTCCACCCGGTCGAGGGCCTCGACCGCGGCCAAGATATCGTCGCCCGGCCTGGGTGCTCCCCCGATCGTATGGTCCCGGAGCGACACCTCGGTGACCTCCTGGAACCACTCGTCACCGAGGGCCCGCCGCAGCCAGACAGGTCCCCACGGCTGGGGGTCATCCAGGCAGCCCGGGTTGGCGGCGATCACGTAATCATAGGTCACATCTCCACCCGCCCGCCTGATTGTTGCAACCGCCGAACGCTGAATCGCAGCCCGGCGGCCCTTCCAGCCCAGCACGCCGCTCGCGCCGCCGAAGACCAGCACCAGGATCATCATCCCGCGCAGGCTGAGGGTGAAACGCCCCGCTGGCCGTCGCATAGCATCACCTCCGGAAACGATCTGCATGACGTGTGAGACCGATCCCGCGAACACAACCGCGTGCGTCATCAGGTTTGAGTTCCACTTTACCGGATCCCCCGGACTCCCGCGTTCCAGAACCGCGCCCGAATCGTCAGATCGAGATCGTCTCGGTTCAAACACGCCCCCGTGGGGTCTTTTCGCGCATCTTTCTCCACAGGGTCTTCCATGGTCCGCCACCACTGTTTCCCGGCCATCTTCCGCGTCCGAAAAAATTTCTTGACACGAGACTGTCAGGCCAGTATCCTCCAAGTCGTAGGTTGCTCGCGACGGGCAACCTGACCAGCGGCTAAGATGGCCCCGCCATGCGAGTCTGCATGTGTGGGGTTTTTTTATGCCCTGTCCTGTCTGATGATCGGACACTCGGAATCATCCCACAGCGGGCGGTCCCGCACCGCGGTAATGACTGCCGCACGCAAGGGTCTCAAGAGGGCTTCACGTCCCTCTTGGCTCCCCGGAGAGTGCGGTATGTTTCGGCTCGTATCGAGCGACCCGATAACCCATCTTCCGGTCCTGCGACCGGGTCGCGCTATTCCGTTTGCGCACGCCGCCGGCGGGACGGGTGCCTCAGGCGCGCTGAATCCGGACCACCTCCACGATCGGAGCGCCCTTCACGATCAACGAGGGCTGGCCCTCGTGTTGACAGCGAAGCGCTCAAACTCCGATGTGCCAGGATCTGCTCGTGATTCTTCCAGAGTAAAGTCGTGACCCAGGACTTCATGCTCTTTTCCGGCACGGCCAACCCCACACTGGCCACGGCCGTCGCGGCGGAACTCGGCATGCGGCTGCGCCTCGCTGCCGCGACCCGCTTCCCTGACGGCGAGACCAGCGTGCGGATCGACGAGCCGGTGCGCGGCCGCGAAGTGTTTCTCGTCCAGCCGACTGCTCCACCGGTCAATGACCACGTGATGGAGTTGCTGGCTTTCGCCGACGCGTGCCGGCGGTCGGCCGCTTCGCGGATCACGGCCATCGTTCCCTATTTCGGCTATGCACGTGCCGACAAACGGCACGGTCGGCGCCAGCCCATCACCGCCAGCCTCGTCGCCCGGCTGATGCAGACCGCGGGAATTGACCACGTCGTTGCGCTCGACCTGCACGCCGAGCAGATCGAGGGCTTCTTCGAGATTCCCGTCGACAATCTGACGGCGGTGCCGACATTCTGTCAGGCGCTCCGCGGCCGATTGCCTGACGGGCTGGTGGTCGTGTCGCCAGACACCGGACGGGTCGCCATGGCCGCCGACTACGCACACCGCCTGGGCGCTCCGGTGGCTGTGTTGGACAAGAGGCGAACCAGCGGCACCGAGACTCACGTGACCCATGTGATCGGCGACGTCCGCGGCCGGCCGTGCCTGATCATCGACGACATGATCTCGACCGGCGGGACGATCGCCCGCGCCGCCGAAGCGTTGCTCGCGGCCGGCGCCCGCCCGGAGATCGTGGTCGCCGCCAGCCACGGGCTCTTCGTGGGCGAGGCGCGGGCCGAGCTGAGCCATGAGGCGATCAAGCAGGTGTACGTCACCGATTCCGTGGCAGCCGATCGATCCTGGCCTCGGCTCAACGTTGTCCCGATCGCCCCGCTCCTTGCCGAGGCGATCCGCCGGCTCCATGCCGGACAGTCGCTCGGCGACCTTTTCCAGAACGCTCCAACCCCGTATGCACCGGCCTCGCACCCTGATGACAGACGTCGAGAACCCTCGCGGTCGGACTTGAGCTCGACCTCCGGTGAACCGCGATGAGGAGAACTCCCATGCAACCGAGACGAACGATCCTGTTCGCCGCCGATTTCTCGACGAATTCGCAGGCAGCCTTCCGCGTGGCCTGCTCGCTCGCCGTCGAGTACAAGACCCGGCTGGTCGCCGTCCAAGTCATCCAGCCTGACTGGGCTCTGTACCCGCCGGACTACCTGGGAGAAGGTGCCGTCCCGCCCGCCGATACCGAGAGCCTTCACGCGTTTCTGGAGCGGCGAATGTGCGAATTCTATGTCCCGATTCACCCGCTTGACGTCGAGTACCTGACGAGCGAGGGAAGAGCGGCGACGGAGATCCTTCGATTGGCCGGCGCGATCGGGGCTGACCTGATCGCCATGGGCACGCACGGGCGAACTGGGCTGCGCCGGCTGCTGGCCGGAAGCGTTGCCACCGACGTCCTGCGCGGGTCCCGTTGTGCCGTCCTGGCGCTGCGCTCTCACGACCACCCGCAGGTCGCCGCGAAGCTGAGGGTCATCCTCTATCCCACGGACTTCTCGAAGGCTTCCGAGGCTGCCCTCGATGTGGCCCGCTCGCTCGCCCGGGACCAGGGAGCCCGGCTCATCGTTCTCCATGTTGCCCCGGTCGACATCTACCTCGAAGCAAGGCTGGCGGCCGAGCTGGACCCACGCGACTACCACCAGGCCCTGGACGCGACTCGCGAGCGACTCGATGGCCCGGACCTGAAGTACGCCGTCGAGACCCGGCTTACGCGTGGTTTCGAGGTCGAGGCGATCCTCCGGGTGTCTCGAGAGACCGCGAGCGACCTGATCGTGATGGGGACCCATGGGCGGACCGGACTGGGCCGGCTCTTGATGGGCAACACGGCCGTGTCCGTGCTGTCCAAGGCCGACTGCCCCGTGCTGGTCATGAAGTCGTCCCGAGGCGAGCCGGCTCAGACATCGGGTCGGGAGACGATCGGAGTGGAGACCGCCCGTTGAGCACCCGTGCGAGAGCGAGTGACGATCGAACGTGACCAAAATCTTCAACCAGAAGGAGATCCCGATGAGCAAGCAAGCACCAAGCAAGGCACGAGCGGGCCTGACGTCGCCCACGAACAAGCCAGATGATCCCAGCCCCAAGGCTCCGTCCAGCGGCTCAGCGCAACGAGCCTCCATTCCCAAGAAGATCCCGGTGTCTCTGTCCACCGTGGCGGCAGGCCCGGCTCCGTCGCACGAGCAGATCGCCCTTCGTGCCTATCAACTCTGGGAGGCCAACGGGTGGCGCGCGGGGACCGACCGGGAGAACTGGTTTCAGGCCGAGCGGCTCCTGCGCACCGAAGCTCGATAGCCCGAGGAGACCCGTTGGATCGCAATGCTTGCCCCGATCTCGCGATCGGGGACGACCGGGGGGATCGTCGCATGCCGGGAGCCAATCGTCTTGATCGATGATGGTGGCAGTGCCCCGGATCGGGGTCAGGCTGGCTTCGATGCGCTCATTGTTGAGCTCGGCGCGATCCGCGCCGATCTGATCGATCTCGAAGAGCGCGAATCGGCTCGAATCAACATGATGCCCGAGCCCCATCGGGCCAGCGCCGCAATCTGTTCCACTACCTCGCGCTGCGGCGTCACGATATCCGGCCGCTGCAAGTGGAGCTGGCCCGATTGGGGCTTTCGTCGCTGGGCCGGGCCGAGAGTCACGTGCTGGCGACCGTGGATGCCGTCTTGAAGGTTCTCCATCACCTCGCCGGCCGTGCCTGGCAACCGCAACCGGATTCCAGTCCCGCCATAGGATTCGACGAGGGGATCGACCAGCTTGACGCGCACACCGTGGCCCTTCTGGGCGCGGAGCCGGCTGAACGAGCGGTGCGGATCATGGTGACCATGCCCTCCGAAGCTTCCGAAGACTATTTGCTGGTGCGGGAGCTGCTCGACCGGGGCATGAACTGCATGCGGATCAATTGCGCCCACGACGATGCCAGGGCCTGGGGCCGGATGATCGCCCACCTGCGCCGCGCCGAGCAGGATCTCGGCAAAAGCTGCCGGATTTTGATGGACCTCGCCGGCCCGAAGCTGCGCACCGGTCCGATCGAACCGGGTCCCAGGGTGGTCAAGTGGCGTCCCCGCCGCGACGCCTACGGGCGAGTGGTCGTCCCGGCCCGGATCTGGCTCACGCCCGGAGACGACCCCGAGCCGCCTCCCTCGAAAGCCGATGCATCGCTACCGGTACCCGGCCGCTGGCTGGCACGGCTCGACGTTGGGGACCGCGTCGCGTTCACCGATACGCGTGGTGCCTCACGCAGCCTGGAGATCGTCATGTCCGTGGGCGACTGCTGGTGGGCCGAATCGATCCAGACGTCCTACGTTGCGCCGGGTATCTGCCTGCGGCTGCGCCGTTCTCGCAGCGCCCGGCGCTCCTCTGGCCGGTCCCGCGATAGCGCGCGAATCGGTGACTTGCCGCCGCGCAGCCAGTCCCTGCGTCTGCACAAAGGGGACACTCTCACCCTCGCGCGGCAACTGATTGCCGGCAAGCCCGCGGCCTACGACGCACGGGGCCGGCTCTTGACACCCGCGACGATCGGCTGCACCCTGCCGGAGGTCTTCGCCGCGGCACGCCCGCACGAGCGGGTCTGGCTCGACGACGGCAAGATTGGTGGGGTCATCAGCTCGGTGACTGCCGATGAGATCCGTGTTACAATCACCGAGGCCCGCGCAGGGGGCGCGAAGCTCGGCGCCGACAAGGGGGTCAACCTGCCCGACAGCGACCTGACTTTGCCCTGCTTGACGGCCAAGGACAAGAGCGACCTGCCTTTCATCGCCGCCAGCGCGGATCTGATCGGCTATTCCTTCGTGCGCGCGCCCTCCGGGATCGCCGAGCTTCGATCGCATCTGGAACAGTTGGGCGGCGGGGCTCTCGGGCTGGTGCTGAAGATCGAGACGAAACAGGCATTCCAGGCTCTCCCCGACCTGCTGCTGGAGGCGATGCGCGCGCCCTCCGCCGGGGTGATGATCGCGCGGGGAGATCTGGCGATCGAGTGTGGCTACGAGCGGCTCGCCGAGGTGCAGGAGGAGGTCCTTTGGATCTGCGAGGCGGCCCACCTCCCCGTGATCTGGGCAACCCAGGTGCTGGAGAGCCTGGCCAAGGTCGGTCAGCCGTCGCGCGCCGAGATTACCGACGCGGCGATGGGCCAGCGGGCGGAGTGCGTGATGCTCAATAAAGGGCCGCGGATCCTGGACGCGGTCGAGGTACTCGACGACATCTTGCGGCGAATGCAGGCCCACCAGACCAAGAAGCAATCTCTGCTCCGACAATTGCGGCTGGCAGGCTCCTCGTCCTGACGGAAACGGCCGGCGCGATGCTGTGGATTACCGGTCCTCTGCGCCCGCGACATGAACCGATTCAGCCGCTGGGCGGCCTGCCAACCGACCAGCGGCCACAAGACCCGCAATCGTCTCGACCAGCCCTGTGATGGATTCCGGTCGGTGGTTGGCGTTAATCTGAAACCGAAGGACACCACCGTGGTGCGGCACGCCCGGGAACACGACGGATTGAACGTAGTATCCCTGCTCGAACAAGTCCCGGCCCGCTCGAAGGGTGGCGAGCTCATCCCCCACGACGACCGACGCGATGGCCCCGACCCCGCCCAGCAGCGTCAATCCCAGCCCGCGCGTCCCGGCCAGGAACTGCTCCATGTTCTTCGCCAGTCTGGACCTCAGCACGTGATATTCGGGCGAGTCCAGGATGTCGACCACCGCACACACCGCGTCCAGGTAGGGGGGAGGCACGGGTCCGCCGAAAACGATCGGTCCGGACCGGATCTTCAGGAGCGTCTTCATCCGCTCGGAACAGGCGATGAACGCTCCGAAGCACGAGAACGCCTTGGAGAGCGAGCCGACAACCAAGGTATTGCGATAATCTCCGAGGGCGTCGAGAACGGTTCCCCGGCCCTGGTTGCCGAGGATCCCAGTCCCGTGGGCGTCGTCGACGTACAGGACCGCATCGTTGGCTTCCGCGACCGCGCAGCTTCGCCAGGGGCGGCAGTGTTCCCGTCATGCTGTAGATCCCGTCCACGGCCACCACCGCGTGGCGAAACGGACGCAGCCTCTTGAGCACCCGGTCCAGATCAGAGAGGTCGTCGTGGGAGAACGCGTCCGTCCTTCCGCCGCCAGCCCGGACCAGTTTCATTCCCTCTTGAACGGAGTGGTGAGCGTTTCGGTCCACGACCAGAGCGTCGTGTCGAGTCACCAGGGCGGGCAGGACGCCATGGTTGGCCAGTGTCACGGACGGATAGATCAGGGTGCTCTCGGCCTTGAGCCACGTCGCCAGTTTTCGCTCGGCCTCCACGTTCGAGGCCACGCTGGCGAACGCCCGCGACGATCCATTGTGTGTGCCCCAGCGGTCCAGTCCCCGCCGTACGGCATCCCGAACCCTTGGGTCGTGATCCAGCCCGAGGAAGCTGTCCGACCCGAAGTTCACCACCCATCGGCCGTTCAACTTTGCCTGTCTGTCCGGACCGACGGCTTCCAGTGTCATGTCCTTCAGAAGAAGGTCGGGATAACCCCGCAAGGCCGACTCGAAGTAGTGAACGACAGGGTCCTGTTCCAGAGATTCAGTCAGGCGTTCAATCAGGTCGGGCATGAACTGCCACCGATCCTTTTCGCGGGGTCAGGTCGGCCAACGGTCGGCTTCAAGGACCTCGTGGCACGCCCGTCCGGCAGCGACGGGTCGCAAACGCCCGTCCTCAACCCGACTGACGAGGGTGCGCGGCGGACGGGTTCCATGCCGATCGCCAGAATCCCCGACACTCATCTCGTCTGGCTCGTCAGCTCTTGCCCTGATCGAATTTCTCGATCAATCTTTTCAGCAGCGCTTCGCGCCGCACGAGCTGCTCGCGATAATCCGGCGTGTGGGTGCGATGGATTTCGACGCGCAGATCGCGCAGTGCCACATCCAGGAGTGCTTGCAATTCACTCCGTTCGTGTTCGTCGAACGTAAAGGACGACATCCCCGTTCGGGGCTCATCGGTCGACATCCGAGGGTCGTTCGAGTCATGGGCTCCCAGTCGCAGAAGAGCGACGACCGCCTCATGGCGGCATCGGACACCGCCAGGTCTTCACCAACACCCGCACGAGGACGGGCCGTCCCGATTCTCCCCTTCACTCTCCATCACGGCAAGGTGGTCGTCCAGGACGCGGCGGTTCCTGTGCCGAATCGGGCTCTTGGATCTTGACTTCTGCTGGCGTATCCGATTAACGTGAGGCGAGTCGATGCTCGCGAGGGGCAACGACGACTCGGCTAAGACGGCCCCGCCGTGCGACATGTCGCATGGTCGGGGTTTTTTTGTCGAGTTTGGTTTCACCCGGCAAGCATTTCCCATCGCTCCCGGCGGGCGATCCTAGGGCGCGGTATCCACCGCCTAGCATCATGAGGTGAGCCATGGCAACAGCGACAGGGATCCTCCTGGGCGGAGAGACCCCGCCCCCCAGCGGCCCAGCCCAGCCAACCAAGCCTGGTTCCCAAGGGCAGTCTTCATCGAAGGGGGATCGCCAGATGCGGGCCCGCGACATGATGACGCAGCCGGTCGTGACGGTTCGCCAGGACTCGAGCCTGGCCGAGACCGCCAGGGCCATGGTCGATCAAAAGGCCGGCTGTGTCCTCGTGGTCGACCTCCAGGGCAAGTTGTGCGGCATCGTCACCCAGACAGATTTCTCCCCCGATCAGCATGGAGTGCCTTTTTCCATGGAGGCTCTCTTGCAGAAGTTCAGCCGGTCGCTGCCCCTCGAGGCACTCGAACAGTTTCGGAAGGAGGCACGGGAAACGAGGGTCAAACAGATCATGGTCACGGAGGTCATCACGGGCGCCGAAGAGACACCCCTGGAGGAGATGGCGAGATTGATGCTTCGATACGACATCGACCATATCCCCGTCGTACGCGACGGGGTGCCCGTCGGGATGGTTGCGCGGCATGATTTCCTGCGGCTGATCGCCGACGAGGCGAAGCCGAATTGAGGTTTTGCTTCCGGCCGGGCGGACGCAATCAGCCGGAGTCTCGGTGCTTCTCCAGTCGTTCCATGAACGCCGCGGCACGCCTCAGCAGCTCTTCGTGCCGATCGAGTATGGCCCGAGACCGCTCGTGAGTCTGTTCCTGCCGATCAGCGTGATCAATTCGCTGCCGCCCCATGCTCGGGATGGCGGACGCGGACCGGAAACGGCGGTCGAGCGGGCGGCTTGGGCGGCGGGTTCTTTTCGAGCTCGGACAGGACGATTTCGATCGCCCGGTCGAGCTGCGGGTCCTTGCCGGCGGCCACGGCGGCCGGGTCCTGCTCGACGTCGACGTCCGGCGGCACGCCCACGTTCTCGACGACCCATCCGTCGTCGGTGAAGATCGCCAGGTTGGGAGCGGTCACGATGCCGCCGTCCATCAAAGTCGGGAAGCCGAGGGTGCCCACGAGGCCGCCCCAGGTCCGCTTGCCGACCAGCTTGCCCAGACCAAACTTGCGGAACATCCACGGCAGCAGGTCGCCCCCGGAGCCGGCCGTCTCGTCGATGATCATCACCTTGGGGCCGAGGATTGCCGCGTTCGGCGTGCGGATCGGCTCGCCGTGCCGCGTCGCCCAGTAGCTCACGAGCGGCCGGCGCAACAGCTCGATGTAATAATCGGCGACCTGGCCGCCCCCGTTGAATCGCTCGTCAACGATGATCGCTTGCTTGCCCGCCTGCGGGAAGAAATAGCGCTTGAAGTATTCATATCCGGATCCGGCGGTGTTGGGCACGTAGACATAGGCGACTCGCCCGTTCGTCCGCTCGTGCACCGTGTGCAGGTTGCCTTCCACCCAGGCGCGATTGCGCAGGGCGCTCTCGTCGGCGATCGGCTCGACGATGACGGTGCGTGAGTCAGAGCCGTCGGGCTTCTTTCCCACCTTGAGCTCGACCCGCTTGCCGGCAGTCGCTTCGAAAGATCGAAAGATCTCGGCGTCGGCCTTGATGTCCTTGCCGTTCAAGGCTAGCAGGTAATCGCCCGGCTTGACATCGACGCCGGGGGCCGCCAGGGGGCGCGGAGCCCGGGATCCCAGTAGGCGCCGCCGTAGATTCTCTGGAACCGGAACCGGCCGTCCGCGACTTCGAAATCGGCGCCGAAGAGGCCGACCGGGATCGGCTTGGGCTCGTAGAGACGATCGCCGCCGAACAGAAAGCTGTGGCCGACTGCCAGCTCGCTGAGCATCATCCGGATCACGCGGTTCAGGTCTTGCCGGCTGGCCAGGTGGGGTAACAGCTCGGCGTACTTCCGCCTGATGGCATTCCAGTCAGCTCCGTGCATGTTCGGCGCGTAGAAGTAATCGCGGTTGATCCGCCAGGCTTCGTCCAGGATCTGCGCCCATTCCGCGCGCGGCTCGACCCGCACCGAGATCGCGTCGAGCTTGAGCGCTCCGTCCCCCTTGTTGAACTTGCCCGTGTCGACGATCCCCAGGATGACCGCTCCAGGCGGCGATGCGCCGGGAGCAGTCGGCGGCAGGGCGGCATAAAGAATCTTCTTGCGGTCAGCGGAAAGCCGGAATTCGTCGATTCCCTCGGCGAGTGTCTCTTCCTCGCGGGTCTTCCAGTCAAACCGCCGCAGCGAAGGCTTGCCTCTGGCCGCCGGGCCTTGACCCGGGCGAACTCCGACTCGGCGAACGAACAGGACCTGGCCGTTGCCGCCGGCCACCAGTTTCTCGATGTGCCCGGCCTCGATCGGCAGCACGACGACCCTGCTGGCGATTCCATCCAGATCGACCACGACCGGCTTCTCCTTGGCGGCTTTCTTCTCCTTGGATTCAGCCGCCTTCTTCTCGTCGGAATCTCCGTCCTTGGAGTCAGCCGGTTTCTTGTCCTTGGACACGGCGCTCTCGGAATCTTTCCCGGGTTCCTCGGCCCCCTCTTCGTCGGTTTCCTTGAGCAGCGGGTTTGCCGTCGCCTTGGCGAGCGTGGCCAGATAGACCGAGGCAGTCGCCTGCATGTCGGTGTTGGACTGGTCGAACCAGTTATTGACGGGGCCGGCGTCGGTCGACGCGAGGAAGTAGAGGTACTTGCCGTTACTGTCGAAGACCGGCTCGCCGGCCTCGGCGAGGCCGTCGGTGACGGCGTGAGACTTGTCCGCGGCAAGGTCATAGAGCCAGATCGCCTGGAACCCGGCTCGGTTGGTGAGCGAGTAGGCCAGCCACTTCGAGTCAGGAGACCAGGTGTACGTGGTCCGCGAGACGCGACTGGGTCCGTAAATCGGCTCGGCGGCGATCCGCTTGAGGGCGCCCGAAGCCAGGTCGATCCAGTAAAGCGTACGGGAGTTGTCGATGAAGGCGATTTTCTTGCTGTCGGGAGACCACACCGGCTCATCGTAGAAACCAGCTCCCTTGAGCGGGTAGGACCGGCCGGCTCCGTTGCCGTCTTGCGGCCGGACGACCAACTGGTATTCACCCGTCAGGTCGGAGAAGTACGCGATCGACTTGCCGTCGGGCGACCAGGCGGGCGACCGGTCATGCGCGCCCGGGGTCAGGGTGAGGTTGCGCGGGTCTCCCTTCTTGGCCGGGACCGTGACAATCTCGCCGCGGTATTCGACGACGGCCCGCTTGCCGCCGGGCGAGATCCCGAAATTGCGAATGAACTTGGTGTCGCTGGCGAATCGGGGCCGCGTTTCGGCGAGGTCAGCGGCCACCGCGATCTTGAGCCGCTGCGATTGCCGCTCGGTCGGATCGAAAAGGTGAATCCAGCCGGCTTGCTCGTAGATGACCTTGCCGGCACCCGAGCTGGCGCTGGCGATCGGGAACTCGTCGTGGTGCGTGCATCGCGCGACCGTCTTTGTGCCCCGGTCGTACGTGTAAAGGTTGAATTCTCCGTCGCGATCTGACAGGAAGTACACGGTCTCGCCGATCCACATCGGCCCGGTGTCATTGCACCCCTCGGCGGGCTTGGGGATCTCGTCGTGAGACAGGTCATCCAGCTTGAGTACCCAGATCCGGGAGGCCGTGCCGCCGCGGTAATTCTTCCATTGGCGAAACACTTCACCAAGCGGCGTGTAAGCCAGGTATTTCCCTGTTGGCGACAGGGCTCCCTTGTCGGCGGACGGGACCGGCAACCGAGCCGGCACGCCGCCTTTGGGGTCGACGGTGAAGAACTGGGTGTGTCGGCGCGAGAACACGGTCCGGGGCGAGCTGAACAGCACCTTGCCCTCCGGCGTGAACCCGCGGACGATGTCATCGCCCGGATGCCAGGTCAATCGCGTCGGCTCGCCACCCTCGGTGGGAATCACGTAGACGTCCACGTTGCCGTCGTAGCTGGCCGTGAACGCGATGTGCCGTCCATCCGGCGAGAAACTTGGGTTCTGCTCCTCGCCCGGATGCGACGTCACTCTCCTCGGGTTGGAGCCATCGGCTCCGGCGACCCAGATGTCGTCGCCGTAGACGAATGCAATCTTCCCTTGAGTGATCGCCGGCGTGGCGAGCAGTCGCGTGTCGGCCCTGTCCTGGGCGTCGGCTCCGATCGGGAAGAGCGATGTCCCCATTGTGATTGCCAGTATGACCGTCCGATTCCAGGATCCTTGCGCCATCGTATGTTCCTCGGTTGTCGACCCGGTGCTTTCGCTCCCCGCTCGCCGCCTGTTCGGCACGTGCCCCGATTATTCATCACTCATGCGGTGTTCGTCCATAGTCCGCAGGACTGATGACTATCCGGTTGCTAGAGGAGTTCGGTTGTGATTTACTATGGACCAAGAAGCCAAGGACTGCGGAATCGTACGCGCTGGGTGAGCAGCCAGCACCCAGGTTCGAGGTTCGATCCGGAGATCCTTTCGTCGCGTTACTTTCTCGGCCGAACGGTCAGCGATTGACCGGCTTTGTGCGTCGCACTCATGTCTCGTCCGCCCACCGACTGAAGGGGATTCGCCATGTCCGATCCGGGTTCCGTAGGTCCTGAAAAGACAAGCTCGCCGAAGACACCGATTTCACCCATGCGAAATATCATCGGTATCGTCGTGCTCATCGCCGTGGTCGCGGTAGGCTGGATCCAGTACTCGCAGTTACTCGCGTTCAACGCGATCGTCGCCAAGCTCGACGCACGCGCGAAGGACGAAACCGCATCCCTGATGACCGTGCAGGAGGCGGAAGGATTGCTCGGCAAGACGCCCGACGGTCCGGGCACAGACTTCAGCGACGGCAATTTTAACTTTACCAAGAAGACGTACACCTGGCCGGCATTGCTCAAGTCGTACACGCTGACCGCATACTACACGAAGGAAAAGGAATCACACCTGCATCACTTCGAGAGCGAGGGTGCGAAGCTGGCTCCGGAGGCCGCGGAAAAGCCGCCGGGCTTCCCCGGCGCGGCCCCCGCCAAGAGTGGGGCGCCGACAAAAAAGCCGGCCGTCAAGATCGGCAATCCCAAGGACCAGCCGGCCCCAAGCCCGGCCAAGGGCGAGAAGGCGCCTCGAAACCGGCCGGCGACACATCGAAGCCCGCGCCCGCTGCCACACCAGCCCCGGCGCCCGCGAAGGACACCGCGGCCCCGGCACCCACGAAGGTCGCCCCGGCCCCTGCCAAGGACGCCCCGGCGCCCGCGAAGGACGACAACTGATCGACACGAATCGACCATTGACGCGTCCCAGGATCTTGACCGTTGTTCTGGTTGGCTATCTGGTCTTCTTGTTCGACATCGCGCTGTTTCGATTCCCGGCAGAACATCCTGACGCGAACCTGGTGCCGTTCCGTTCGATGGTGCGCGACTGGCAAACGGGCGGTTGGCCGTTCGTGGTGAATTTTGTCGGCAACATCGTGGCCTTCGTGCCGATGGGACTGATTCCGCCCCTCTTGCGCAAGCGGCCGACTGCATTGTGGCAGGCCGCCTCGTTCAGCCTGGCGATCAGCTTGTTGATCGAGACCGGCCAGCTCGTCTCCGGCCGGCGGGTGCCGGACGTTGACGACCTGATCTTGAACACGCTGGGCGGAACGCTCGGGTTTCTCCTGAGCCGGCTTTGGAAGAACACCACGAGCTCGACCGCCCAGCACTGATTGAGATGGCTGTTGGTGGCGCTGGCCCTCACCCCAGCCCTCTCCCAAAAGGAAAGGGAGCCAGAAACGGTCCATCGGCCGTCGCTTGTGTGGCGAGGCCTATGGCCGCCCGGGCAGGTGTCAGAAGAACCCTCCCTCCAAGCCCCGCCGGCGGAAATCACCCCGTTTTCAATCCCGCGGAAACGCGGCATCTTCCGCATGCAGCACTTTCAGCGACCGGACCGCGGCGTCGACCAGGCGCTTGCCCGAGCCCTGGGCGCAGCGGGCGCTCACGACTTCGTAGTTTCCTTGAGCGTACGCGCGGCTGGATGGGATGTAGCCGATCGAGCCATTGGCAAGCTCGGCGACAATCGTGTGCGGAAATGGCGAGTCCTGCTTGATCGCCAGGCCCAGTTCCGTGAAGATCTCGCCGGGGAGCGAGATCCACGCGACCAGTTGGCCCAGCGCGATCGCTTGGACCTCGACGTCGTGCGGCCGCCCCTTTCGCGCCGCCACGTCGAGCACCTTGAACGCCCAGACCGTCTCGAGGAACGCCGGCCGCTGGGATGCCTCGCCACCCATCCGAGCGATGATCGCGCGTGCCTTCTCGACGTCGCCGTCATCGAGCGCAGGCAGCGGCAAGCTCACGGTCGTGGTTCGGATTTGAAGCCGGCCTGGGTCGACCGCAGCCAACCGAGGCCAGGCGCGCATGACCTCGGCGGCGAGGATCGTGCCCATCCTCGCGGCATTGCCGAACCCGTTCTGCGGGTGATTCCAGCGGACGTCGATGTGGTTGATGTCTCCGCAGCAGCCCGCAGAGAAAACAGTAATCATGTCCGCACCTTTGAATTCAGCCAGGCACCGGCTGAGAGTGGCCGGCATGTCCGCCGAGATCAAAGGCGCGCCGATGTTATCGAGATGGACGGCATAGTTGACGTAGGTCGCCAGCGGCTTGCCGTCGGCCTTCTCGAAATACAGAAAGGGTACATCGGGATCGATCGGTCCGGCAGGCTTCAGAATGAGCGGGTTGCCCTTGCCGGGGTTCCAGCCGACGGTGCCGTCTTTCATGTGGAACCGGCGGTTGAAGGCGATCGAGTCTTCGCGGCCGTGGGCTGCGAACACCTTGACTGGCGCCAGTCGCGACTCCGCCTGCCGTACAGCGTCGGCGATTTTCGCGGGCAATGCCTCGCGGTATGACTTCACCACGTCCGAGCCACCGCCGAAGGGATGCTTCGTATCGAACACCGGTCCGGTGTGGGAATGTGTGGCACTGATCATCACGGCGGCGCCGCGCAGCCGCGTCGCCTTTTCGATCAAGGCTCTCGCGTCTTGCACCAGGTCGGCGGGCGCGGCAATCAGGTCGAGCGTCACCAGAGCGGCCCGGGTGCCCCCCTCTTCGAGCACGATGGCCTTGGCCTGGAGATCGTCGTGGACACCCTGAGCGCGCCGCTCGGCGTAGTACCCCGCCATCGGAATGGCGGCCGGCGGGGTGATCGACACAGACGCCGCGCCGGCGCGCAAGTCATCGGCCCAAGCGGGTGCCTGGATCGCGATGCCGATCACGAACGTCAAGAGCTTCATGGCCACGTCTCACCTGTTTAAAAGGACGACAGGGCTGCGCCACCAAGAGCTCAGTTTACAGGATTGGGCCAGAACGTTCATCGGCGGTCCCCTGGGGGCGGCCGCGGGCTGATGAAAAGTTGGGGTTAGCCGTCCCGGCGGAACGGGCCTGAGGGCGTTGTTTTTGTTGCGCTGGATCGAACGACGGCGCGAGCCGCCGATCCCTTTCCCCCCCTTGCGAAGGGGGGGCCGGGGGGGGTGGCGCCGGGGCCCTGGACGTCGAAGAACGAAGAGCGCTCGACGGCCTTGTGACTGGCGGCGCCGCGACCACCCCCCCTAACCCCCCCTTCGCAAGGGGGGGAAAAGGGCGCAACGAAATCCGGGGGAACGCGCGGCTCGTGAAAGGCCGACTTTTCATCAGCCCAGGCCCGGTTTCACCAGCGACGGTAACGATACCGTCCATAATACGGCCGGGGGCCGACGTACGGTCGCGGGCCGACCCAGGGTCGTGGCCCATAGTAGACAGGCGGGCGATAGGCGACCGGCGGCAAGGGCGCGATCAACACGGAGCCGGGCGTGACGACAGGATAGCCGCCGTAATAACCGCCCGGTGCGTATCCGCCAGGCACATAACCATATCCGGCCGTGCCCACGCCGACCGACACTCCCGGGCCGCTGAAACCGAACGAGAACCCCTGCGCGTGTGCCGGAGAAGCTCCCGCGCCCAGGCACCCGATTGCCCCGATGCCTGCCAGCGCCATTGACTTCCAGCTCGTCTTCATGGCATTCCCTCCCCATGAGTGGGTCGCTCGAGAACCGCTTGCCTTGCTTGGAAACAGAAGCCAATCCTCACACTCTAATCGAGGTCCGGATCGAAAAGGTTCGGTCAGGATTACAAAACCTCCGGGTCGATTTAAAGTTTGCGTTAGGGCAAACGGCGATTCTCCGCGAAGCGTTCGGCCGATGCCGGCTTGTCCACGTGGATAGCCTTTCCCGACTGAGAGAACTCCGTCCTCACGCGAAGTCTGCCTTGTGTGTATTTTTGGCCTCAGCGTTGGTTTCGGTTCCGAAGGTAACCATGCACGTCGCTCATGAGCTGTTCCATTACTCTCGCGATGATCGCCTACAGCGTCGTCATGCAGGTGGTTCCACATCCGTTCGATTCGATTGTGGTCCGGGCAAGAGGTTGGTAGGAAATGGAGCTCGATCCGGCCCTTGAAGAACGCGACGGTTAACCCGACCTGCTCAATCTCGCGGCTGTTGAAGTTGTTGGGAAGGACGTGGATCTTGCGAGTCCCTTGGCAGGTTTGGGTAGCCAACTGCTGGCGCGGTTGAAGAAACCGCAAGCCCGCGGCCATCCGCGGCGACTGAATCGGCGGTGCTCTGCCCATCACACCCGACTCATCGGACCCGAACCCCTGTCCGGCCCGTCTGCCCCACCCCTGCCGCGCCACGTGCCGAGTTCGACCTGACTCGGCGCATTTCATAACGCTCCGACCGCGACCGTTGTTTCCACGGACATCGCCGGTCACGGCCAGCCGCAGCGGGTGGCTACGTGATGTCGCTCAAAACTGGGGCTGGTTTCTTGGTTTCTCTTTCGGTGTCGACCCGTCATCCTGACCCAGGAACGGCTCAGTTGCAGGAAACAGCAGGTGGCATTCCGAAGGAAATTTCCGTGAATCGCTTCATTCTGAACATTTCACGAACGACAGCGAGGCCGGGCAGCACCAATGTGCGCATCAGCATACGCGCCCGCGCGGTGCGCTGCAAGGCCGATGCCGCTGAAGCTAACGATCATGGTGGTGTGTAAATAGTCAGTGTCGTTGTGCATGTACCAAGGATCGTCCTCCCGTTAGCTGCGATGGCCTCCACGTAGCAGTCGCATTTCACGTACTGGCCCTTGATTGCAGATGGGCAAGTAAAGTTGATGAACCATGGGTTGGTATAGTTGCTTGTATTCGAATAGTAAACGTCTGAACGCGTCATTTGATTGTAAATGGTGACCCTCATTGTCGAGACCATAGCGGGGCCGGTCACGGTTGCAGCCACCGATGCGCCGTTGCCGGCGATCCAGGTCGGATTGTCGGTCGGCGTGGTAGTGGTTACCGTGTCCTGGGCTTGGGCTCGCGAGCTGGCGGAAACAATGAGAATCATCGTCAACACGCAGGTCGACCATCGCGCTCTAGCGCTCATCATGTTGGTGGTCCTTTCGTGGCGCAGGGGTAAACCACGGCCCATCGTCGCGTCGTCGTTGAAATCAGTCCGTTGTCGTCGTCTGAGAGCAATGGACAAACGCTCAAAGCTCGCCGTCGTCCACGATCTCACCACCGTTTCTTGTTCCGATCGCCCGCCACAACTGAAGGTTTACGTGCTCGGAAACATGACGGACGTGCCCGTCCGCAAAAAGAAGATTAACCCCTCCGGGATGCCGGCTCGACGCCGAGAACACTCCGGACTGAACCCAGCCGCCGCCAGTCATGCAGCTATGATCATTGGGACCGAGCGTATGATTGTAATTCGTGTGGATATAGCCGCCCTGATGCCAGTAGACGCCCTTATCGGGAACATCCACCCGCGCAGTTCGCGGATCGAGGTTGTGGCATTGTTGAGCGAACTGATCAAATTCGTTCTTCCCAATGTAGAGAGTCGCAGTCTCGTACACAGGGCCGTTCGGATCCCTATCCCTCAAGCTAAATGATCCAAGAACCCACTCTGATACTGCACCCGTCGTGCTCAAACCATCCGTGAAACTTGCCAAGGAAGATGACGCCGCCGACGTGGGGAGCGAAAACGCTCCGTTATCGGAATTACCGATGCGGAGGTTTACCCCTCGGTTCGCGGGGTAACTCGACCACCCTACCCCGTCTCTGGTTGCGGCGCTGTCTGACGGACAGAGGAAACCGCCGGGTGAAGTTCGCATGGCGGTGAGATTCGCCGACGTCGGCGAAACGTCAAAGGCAAGCACGGCAAAGTTGATTGAATTGAAAACGGCCGGCTCATCGAGGTAGGGAAGGAGCATGCTGTGGGGCGAGTATGCACCGCCGTTGGAGCCATTCGGCAACGAGCCAAAGCTCGCTGCATAATTGTTTAGGGCAAGTCCAATCTGGCGGAGGTTTGTAGAACACTGGGTACGCCTGGCCGATTCCCTGGCCATCTGGACGGCAGGAAGGACCAGGGCGACGAGCAGTCCGATGATGGCAATCGTTGCGAGAAGCTCGATCAGAGTGAAAGCCCGTCTTCGACCACTGGAGCATTCCAGCGGCGATCCCACTCGCGAACTCATTTCTTCACCTCGATTTCAAGAGTTGGAGCGCTGAACTCGCCGTGCGCGCCGTGCTTGAGGTGCGTCCCATCAGCCGCCGGCGCCGGTGGAGGGGTTGTCGCGGGTAGAGTCGGGTCTATACCGACGACCTTGGCATCGACGGCGAAACCGCCCGGCGTCGACGGCGCCGGCGTGTGATACCTGAAGGAAAAGCTCTTGTCAGCGACCTTGTCCGCTCTCACCGTATGTGAACTGAAGACCATGCTCTTCTTACGTAATTCCGAGATCTGAAACGTGACGATCATCGGCTCGAAGCCGCCCGACTCGACTGTAACCGTGCAGATAATGTCGAGCGCCGCCCCCGCTTTCACGGCCATCCGATCCACCGGCGGCTCGACGGCCAGCGAGATTTTGGGCTGCCTCGGAGTTGCGGGAGCAGCGGGCACGGCTACGTGACCCCCGTCGTGTTCGCAGGAGCATCCCAAGGCACCAATCGAGATGAACATGAGTGCAATCCGTCTCGCGTTGAGCATAGAGCAGCCTACCCTTCGGGTAGATGGGGGAGAATGATCGAGCGGACGCTAGCCAGTGCACTAGCTCATGATCCCACCGGGCGACTCCCGGTTAGCTAAGCAAACGGGATAACCCTCAGAAAACAGACGTAGGGTGATACGAAGAGGGGTGACGCACGGTCGCATCAAAATCAAAACGCGCGCATACTCGAACATCCTCAACCCGTTGTCAAGAGAATTCTTTTTTTTCGCTCGGCATCGCCCTCGGCCACTCTGCCAAGGTTGTTCACCCAGCCGATCAAAAACGCTAGAATTGTATGGTCGTCCGAACACATCGCGGCCGCGCGCTTGAGCAAATCGTGCGCGGGCATACCGATCGTCCTGGTCGCCAGGTTCACCGTGTGAGCAGTCCTGCGTCGAGAATGAACTCCGAGCCGGTGATCGACCGGGCTTTGGAAGATGCGAGGAACACGACCGCCGCGGCGACGTCCTCCGGCTCGATCCATGGCAGTGGGAGCAGGTTGCCCGCGGACCGCTCGGCGATTTCCCGGGGGGTCATCCCTTCGAGCATCGCCAAGCCGTCGTTCATCGGCGTGTTGACGCCGGTCGGACAGAGCGCGATCACCCGGATGTTGTACCGGGCTAACTCGATGGCCCACGACTTCGTCAGCCCCACGAGCCCCCACTTCGACGCCGCATAATGACTCAGCCGCGCCATACCGCGCAGCCCGGCGACCGACGAGTTGTTGATGATCACCCCTCTTTGATGTTCGATCATGATCGGGATCACCCGCCGCGCGACCAGCCACGCCCCTTTGAGATTGATGTCGAGCATGACGTCCCAGGCGGCCTCGGTCAGCTCGTGCGCCAGGCCATAGCCGCAGATTCCCGCATTGTTGAACAAGATGTCAATGCGGCCGAATGCGTGGGTGGTCGCATTTACGGCCGCGGCAATGGCGAGATCGTCGCGGACGTCGGCGGCGAAAGTCAGGCACTCCGCGTCCAGGTCGCGGCACTCCTGGGCGAGGGTCTCGAGCTCCTCGGCAGAGCCCATCGGGTAGCCGGGATAGTTCAGTGGCCGGGCGACGTCCAGCGCCGCGATCTTGGCCCCTTCTCGGGCCAGGGCCAGGGCCGTGGCCCGCCCTTGTCCGTGCGCTGCCCCCGTGATCAGGGCAACCTGGCCGGCCAGCTCTCTTTCGGTCGCGGCACGACGGTCGTCCGACGAGCCCATGCTCATTTCTCCGGCTTGCGGTATCCCTCAAGATACCGATCGAGGTCGACTCGCAGTGCGTTGTTGAACAGGTTGGTGGCGACCATGAGACCGCCGAAGGCGGTCAGCGCCACGATCTGTTCGGGCCGCAGGCGAGCAGCGAGCCCGGCAAAAAGCTCGTCGGAGACGCCGTGTGGATCCCGCGCCAGTTGCCGGCCGTAAGCGACGATGGTCTGTTCCCAGTCGTCCAGGACGAGCGCGTCGGGGTCTTCGCCCCGGTCGATCAAGATCCGGCGGAAGAAGGTCGAGCAGATCAGGCAATCTGTCCCGGCCGAGATGGCATGCGCGAAGAGCGTGGTCGCCCGCTCGCCCAGGAACGGCACGACGACGTCGCGGAGGTCGTACCAGGTCATCAGAGCGTCGAGCGCAACCGGGCGCGAGCCAGCGTGCGCTTCATGTTCGTGACCCGTCCGTGGGCCGCCGCAATCGCCTGGAGCGCGGCGCGGCCGGCCGGATCGGCGTCTTCATCCTCAAGCGGTGGGATTCGGGCCATGGTTCTTTGACTATACCTCACCCGGCGGGTGCACGACCGGGATTGTAGCCCACGGCGTTCAGCCTGTACGTCGATAATACCGGCGCCCCGATGCTGCTTCTTGCCTGTCTTCCCAGAATGTCTTGAGGGGCTCTGTCTCACTCAGATGATCGGCGCGTAATTGCAAGATCGCTTCGGCACCCTTCTCCGACCAGAATTTCTCCGTTCCCTTGACGCGTCGGTTGAACATCTTCACCGTCGATTCCATGTGACTTGACGTGATCGGTAATCCGGCCGTTCGATACTGATCGTAACGCATCCTATCCTTGTTGTTACGCAGATAGCTCAAAGCGTCGGCGACGACGCGGCGAGGGGTGGTTTCACCGTCTGCTTCTTCGGGGGTTCCCAACTCCGATTGTCGAATCTCGAGCGCCGAGATTACCTCTTCAACACGACCGCTCCAAACCTGCTGAATCAAGGCCGTATACACTTCCCAGCCTGCTCGAAATCCCCGGCCCGCGATGGCTGCCGCGAACACATACGACAGCGCATGGATGAAATCCAGAATCGGAATATAGTCGCTGAACCATTGCTTCTGGATCGTCCAATTGGCCGTCGCACCGTCGGCGACGAATGCCTTCCAAGCCGCGACCGCGAAGCCTCGCGCCCACGCGGCCCAGGCCAAGATTTCTCCAAATCGCTGGGCTCGCTCCCGCGTCGCGACCATCGTGCGCACCCGTGGCTTGGGTCTTGCGGTCTCCGCGTCCTGGTGCTGTTCCTCCTCGGCCGCCGAGTTGGTTTCGGGCGCGAGCGACTCGGCTGATTCATCCTTGGCTCCTCCGACGTGCCCCTTGATCTCGCGCGTGAGCTTGAGTATCCGCGTCGGATCGACGAAATTCTCCGGGATTTCCGGGCACGGATCGCTGACTGAGACCTTGCTGGTCATCGTCATCAGCAAACCGATCTTATCCTCACGCCAGTGCCCATTCCGATCGCATGGATCGTCATCGGCGGTCGCGGTCTGATCAGTATCACACTTGCTGCGATCGAGGATTTGTAGGCGACCACCGTCCATCATCACGGTCGCCACAGTCGATGGGGGCGGGGGATTTGCGACCGGTGATTTGCAGCGGTCCATCAGCGGTAACGCTAAAAACTCATCAACGGCCTGATCACGCTGTTCAACACGTTCCCACCCAATTTTTTCCGTGATCCGTTCCACTTGCTTGGTGGCGACGCTCAACCCGCCCAACGCATTGAGCGCGCCACTGCCCTGGGCGAACGACGTGAACTGCGTACCCGCGTAAACGATCGCCTTCAACACCTCGGGACTGTAATTCCCCTGATCAATCCCGAGCGCGCGGGACTGAGGGAAAAAAAGCTGCCCGGCATTTGCGGCAGTAACGTTTGGGCTCGTTCCATTGGGCCGTGCCGACTCGGGTCTGCACGCCCCTGGGTTCGTAAGCATCGGCCGGTTCAACCGAGCCGCCGCACCCACTGCAACTTTCGGCCTCGGGAGGAACGTCCTCTGCTTGCCGACCGACTGCCTGTTCGATCATCTCCCGGGAAATCTCCTGACCGATCTGGACGGCGAGTTCCTCGATGTCGGCGAATTTAGTACCCCACGGGACGCCACCGTCGCCGTAGACGCGCCGATTCAACTCTTTGGCGAGGCCACCCAACAGGTTTTCCAGTTCATCCTTGACGACCGCCGGTTCCTTGACGCGTGCCATCCCTGGCTCCTTCCAGTAGTTGCGACTCCAGACGAAACGGCATTCCCGACCGCATCATAACGAAAACCACTTTGCTGCGCAAAGACCGTCGTGCACCCTCACCCGGCCGGAAATGGCCCAGTCCATTGATCGTAGGACGGCAAAGAGGTTAGAGTGTGAAGTCAGCAAAACGGAGTGGCCCGGGGTCATCGATCTCGTGGGCGATCTCGTTTTCGCGTTCTTTGGACGATCGAGCCCAGGGAGATCAGCGTATCCACCTTTGGACTTTGAGGAGTTAACGAGCGATGGCCCACGACGAGACGAATCGGACGGACCGACGCAAATTCCTCCAGGCCGGTGCACTGGCATCGGCGGGAGCGCTCAGCTTGGCCACGGGATCGAAGGCGCAGGACGCCGCCGGCAAGGCGGCTCCGCTCCCCCGCCGAATTCTGGGCAAGACAGGTGTCGAAGTCACGATCCTCGAGCAGGGAGCGGTGCGGGGCGGCGGCGGCGATCGCATTCTGCGGCAAGCCTTCGCCAACGGTGTCCGCCTGTTCGACACGGCCCAGCTCTACGGCACCGAGATCCTATTCAAGAGATGGTTCGAGCAATCGCCCGACATTCGCAAGCAGATCTTCCTGGTCACCAAGGACATGCCCCGGCGGCCCAGCGAGATGTTGAAAATGCTCGACCGGCGACTGGCTGCCTGCGGCACCGATTACATCGACCTCTTCTTCATCCACGGGCTGGGCGACGCGCACAAGCTCGATGACGCCATCAACCTGGTCAAGAGCCAGGAATTCAAGGAGACCGCCGACGCGATCCGCAAGTCGGGCAAGGCGAAGTTCATCGGCTTCTCGTCGCACCACAGGAGCCGGGCGCAGATCATCCAGGCGGCGGCGGAGGGTGGGATCGTCGATGCCATCATGCTTCAATATGCCCCCTGGCTCGCCAAGGATTCGGCCCTGAACAAAGCCCTCGACTCCGCCCACAAGAAGGGCATCGGCCTGATCACGATGAAGCAGATCGCGGCTCACGGATTTGGAGACGCGCCCAAGGGAAACATCCTGGACGAAGTCGTCAATCGCGTGCCGGCCCTGAAGGAGCGAAACCTGACGCCATTTCAAGGGCTCTTGCATGCGATCTGGACCGACGAGCGGATCAGTGCGTCGTGCGTCTCGATGAAGAACACCGACCAGATGCGCGAGAATGCCGACGCGGCGCGTCGATACCAGCCGTTGACGACCGCCGACATTCACCAGCTTCGCGACGCGCTTCTGGACCATGGTCCCACCATGTGTGCCAACTGCGAGGGGCAATGCTCGCTCGCCGCCGGAACCCGGGCCGAGCTGGGCAACATCACGCGGTTCCTTACCTATCACGAGCATCATGGCGACCGCGCGCGAGCACGCCACGAGTACGCCCAGCTTTCGGAAGAAGCCCGCGACTGGTCGGGTGCCGACCTGGAAGCGGCACGGGCGGCCTGCCCGAACCGGCTCGACTTTGCCAAGCTGCTCGAACGGGCCGAGCGTCACCTTGCATGAGCGGGATTCGTGTAAACCGCCAGGTCACGATCGACGAGGATGAAGTCCATTTCGATTTCATTCGCGCATCGGGGCCCGGCGGCCAGAACGTGAATAAAGTGTCGACGGCGGTGCGGCTGCGGTTCGACGTCCGCGGCACCGCCTCGCTGCCGGAGGAGGTGCGCGAGCGTCTGATCCGTCTGGCGGGCAAGAAAGTGGGCGATGACGGCTTTCTCTCGATCCATGCGCGGCGGTGCCGGACCCAGGAATCGAACCGGCGCGACGCGATCGATCGACTTGTCGAGCTGGTCGAGCGCGCCTGCCAGCGACCCCAGCCGCGCCGGGCCACCAGGCCGACGGCCGGCTCGCGAGAGCGGCGGCTGGCCGCCAAGCGTCGCCGCGGAGAAACGAAGGAGGGGCGGCGCGTTCACGATCGAAGCGACGACTAGAAGAGCTCACAACAGAAGGCACCCGACTCCATGAAAATCGTCTCCTCGATCGAGATCCACGCGCCAATCTCCAAGGTCTTTGAAGTCCTCAATGACGAAGACAAGCACGCACTCTGGCTCGAGGGGTTGGAGGAAACGATTCGAGAGCCCGGCTACGACCCCGACCATCCGGTCGGCTCGACGTTTATCCAGAAGATCCGCAATGGCAAGAAGCTTGATGTTTATGACGGCGAAGTGGTTGCCTATCACAAGCCGAAGCACCTCGGCGTCCGTGTTTCGAACGGCGGGTTGACGGTCAACGTCGATTATCGGCTCACGTCGCTCAAAAAAGACGCGCGTCGAGTTCAGCTCCGACGTCCACTTCAAAAGCCTGGCATTCAAGCTGCTCGCGAATTTCTCGCAACCGATCTTGCACGGGATGATCGAGAAGCAGTTGAAGGCGCTCAAGGAGGTGGTCGAGGCATAGGCCAAGGCGACCGCGTCCCTGGTGCCAGCATGGCTTTTTCCCAGGCCGCCGGGGTGACGAGGCTCCGCGGCGGAATTCCCACGGATGTCACAGGTTTCCTCCCAGAAGGCTCGAGGTCGATGACGCGCGTTTTCCAGTCGGCGGTGCGGTGTACAGGCTTCATGGTCGTCGTTTCCTTCGCAGCCGGGTCGCTCTTGCCAGGGGAGCACGGCGCACGAAAAGCCTTCGCCCAGGAACCCCAGGGCAAGGATAAGCAAGAGTCGAAAGAGACTCCCAAGAAAGACGTGCCCAAGAAGAAGGACCAGGGCTTGCCCCTCAAGCCGAACCGGACGATCGAATTCACGACCGACGAAGGGACGTGGGTTTCGCTCGACGTGTCGCCGGACGGCAAGACCATCCTCTTCGAGCTGCTCGGCGACCTTTATACCGTGGGTATTGGCGGCGGCGAGGCCAAGGCGATCACCACCGGGCTGCCGTTTGACAGCTCGCCCCGGTACTCCCCCGACGGCAAATTGATCGCGTTCGTGAGCGATCGCGATGGCGCCGAGAACCTTTGGGTCGCCGCCAGTGACGGCTCCGAGGCCAGGCCCCTGACCAAGGACAAGCAGAGCCTGTTCGTCTCGCCGTCGTGGACGCCCGACGGAGACTACGTGCTCGTCTCCCGCCAGCCTCAGAATCCGTGGAGCTCATTCGAGCTCTGGATGTATCACATCCGTGGTGGGTCAGGGATTGCGATCACCAAGGGAAAAACGAAACCTGATGAGAAGCCCGACGACTATGTGCACGCGATCGGCGGCGTCGCGACGCGCGACGGCAAGCACCTCTTTTACACCAAGCGGAACAAGCTCTTCAACGCCTACAACAACCTGAATTTCCCGCTCTCTCAAATCGTGCGGCGCGATCGCACGACCGGCGATGAAGACACCGTCACCGACGCACCCGGAAGCGGCTTCCGGCCGCTCCTGTCGCCGGACGGCTCGAAGCTCGTTTACGGCACTCGCCTGGACAACAAGACCGGCCTCCGGATCCGAGAGGTGGCAACCGGCGAAGAGCGCTGGCTCAAGCTGCCGGTGCAGCGCGACGAGCAGGAGTCGCGGTTCACTCGCGACCTGATCCCCGGCTGCGCATTCACTCCCGACGGCAAATCTGTGCTCGCCGCCTATGGCGGCAAGATCCACCGGATCGATGTCCAGACTCTTGCCGACTCGGTGGTACCCTTGTCGGTGCACGTCTCCCAGCCGGTCGGCTCGCGGTTGAATTTCCCGATCCGCGTGGACGACGGCCCGGTGCAGGCTCGGCTGATCCAGGCCCCTCAGCTTTCCCCGGACGGCAAGCGGCTCGCGTTCTCGGCGCTCACGAAGCTGCACCTTGTCGACTTGCCGGACGGCAAGCCCCGCCAGCTCTCGACCGGTGAAAACCGCGAGTTCCACCCGAGCTGGTCTCCAGACGGCAAATGGATCGTCTCTGTGAGCTGGGCACCGGATGGCGGGCAGATCTGGAAACGATCGGGCGACGGCCAGGGCGAGCCCGAGCGTCTGACCAGGGTTCCCGCGTTCTATCGGGATCCGGCATGGTCACCCGACGGCAAGCAGATTGTGGCTCTGCGTGCGCCGCGGCGCCAGCGGAACGAAAGCGATTTCGATTCGTCGGCGAATCTCGACCTGATCGCCGTGCCGGCTCAAGGTGGCGAGGCCACCTTGATCAGCCCGGCCCGGGGCGCGAGCCGGCCGCACTTCTCGAAAGAGTCCGATCGCATCTACCTGACGACGCCCGCGGGATTGGTCTCGATGCGCTTCGACGGCACCGACCGGCGCACTCATGTGAACATCGTCGGCAAGAATGCTTATTCGCCGAACCAGCCGGTTGCCGCCGACGAGATCCTGATCAGCCCCGACGGCCGCTGGGTGCTGGCGCGAGTGACCGACCAGCTCTACGTGCTGGCACTCCCACATTTCGGCGGTGAGCCGCCCAAAATCGCGGTGCACGAGCCGTCGGTTCCGCTCAAGAAGCTGACCGACATCGGCGCCGACTACGCCGGCTGGGCCGACGGCGGCAAGACGATTGCCTGGGCCATCGGCTCCAGCTTCTTCCGCCTTCCTCTGGACTCGGTCGTTTTCCCGCCGCTCAAGAGCGGCGATGGTGAAAAGGGCGACGACAAGGAGAAGGCCGACGCCGACAAGAAGGAGCAGAAGCCCAAGCCCACGGAAGTTGCGGTCGTGGTCGAGCGGCCCAGGAGCCGGCCCAGTGGAACAGTCGTTCTGCGCGGTGCGAAGATCATCACCATGAGGGCCGACGAAATCATCCCCGACGGCGACATCGTGGTGACCGACAACCGGATCACCCACGTCGGACCCAAAGACTCCGCCAAGGTCCCCGAGAAAGCCCACGTGGTCGACGTGGCCGGTCTGACGATCGTGCCGGGGTTCGTCGACACCCATGCGCACTGGCGCGTCAAACACTCGGTGCTCGACTTGCAGACCTGGAGCTTCTTCGCAAACCTCGCCTATGGCGTCACCTCGGGGCGCGATCCACAGACGGGCACCAACGATATGTTTGCCTATCAGGACCTGGTTGACATCGGCGAGCTGTTCGGTCCGCGGGCGTTCTCCACCGGGCCGGGGATCTTCTCGGACACCGACTTCCAGTCGGCTGAAGAGGTCGAAGCGGTCGTGGCCCGCTACAAGAAGTATTACCGCACCAACACGGTGAAGTCTTACATGATCGGCAACCGGCGCCAGCGCCAGTGGATGATTGAAGCGTGTCACAAGAATGACGTCATGCCGACGACGGAAGGGGGGCTGGACCTCAAGCTGAATCTGACGCACGCGCTCGATGGATTCAGCGGCAACGAGCACAGTCTGCCGGTGGTGCCGCTCTTCGGCGATGTGGTCAAGCTGTTTGCCAATACGGGGATCTCGTACACGCCCACCCTGCTGGTGGCCTATGGCGGCCCGTGGGGCGAGACGTTCTTTTTCACGACAACGTCGATCCATGACGATGCCAAGGTCCGCCGGTTCATTCCTCACGACGACCTCGACCACAAGGTGAGGCGGTCGGCCTGGTTCCACAAGGACGAACATGTCTTTTCCTTGATCGCCGAATCGGCGGCCAAGATCGCCCGCGCAGGCGGCCATGTCTGCATCGGCAGCCACGGTGAGATGCAGGGAATCGGCTATCACTGGGAGATGTGGGCGCTCTCCAGCGGCGGCTGGCAGCCCTTGGAAGTGCTGCGTGCGGCCACGATGCACGGCGCCGAGGCCATCGGCTACGCCCAGGATCTCGGGAGCATCGAACCCGGCAAGCTCGCCGACATGGTCGTCTTGAAAGCCGATCCGCTCAAAGACATCCACAACACAGCATCGATTCGCTATGTGATGAAAAATGGCGAGCTTTACGACGGGGACACGCTCGATCGGATTTGGCCCGACAAGAAGCCGCTGCCGCGGCTCTGGTGGTGGGAGAAATAAGCTGTGCAGAAGGTCGAAGACGCGGGCTCTCTCGCATCGAACAGGCGAACCATCCTGAAGGCTCTGGCCGCACTCGGCGTGGGCACCGCGACGTTCCGCCGCGCCCTGGCGGCGCAGGCCGCCCAAGCCGGCGGCGTCACTCCGGAGATGCTCAAGCAGTCCGAGTGGATCGCAGGGCTTGCGCTCACCGACGACGAGCGCAAAAGCACGGCGCGATCCGTCGAGCGGAGTCTCGGCGCATTTGCCGAACTGCGGAAGGTCGACGTCGGCTACGACGTGCCCCCTGCCCTGACGTTCTTTCCGGTCCCTCCGCGGCCGGCCGCCGACGTCAAGCGAAATCAGGCGAGACCGGCCGAGGCGCGCGCCATCCCCCGGCCCGATTCGCCGGACCAGCTCGCATTCCTCTCGGTCGCCGAGCTTTCGACCTTGATCCGCAGCCGTCAGGTCAGCTCGACCGAGCTGACGAGGCTTTATCTCGACCGGCTCAAGCGGTTCGACCCGCTGCTCAAGTGCGTCGCGACGTTGACCGAGGACCTGGCGCTCAAACAATCGGCCCAGGCTGACAAGGAAATTATGGCGGGGCATTACCGCGGCCCGTTACACGGGATTCCGTGGGGAGCCAAGGACCTGATCGCCTATCCGGGTTATCCGACCGACCTGGGGTGCGACACCGTTCAAGGGGCGGGTGATCGACCAGAAAGCCACGGTGGCGACCCGACTGGAGGAGGCCGGGGCTGTGCTCCTGGGTAAGTTGTCGCTGGGGGCACTGGCCATGGGAGACCTCTGGTACGGCGGCCGGACGCGCAGCCCGTGGGACCCCCGGACCGGCTCGAGCGGATCGTCAGCCGGCTCGGCATCGGCGGCCGCGGCCGGACTGGTCGGCTTCGCGATTGGCAGCGAGACCTTGGGCAGCATCGTCTCTCCCTGCCGGGCCTGCGGCGCGACCGGCTTGCGGCCGACGTTCGGCCGGGTCAGCCGGCATGGCTGCATGACCCTCGCCTGGTCGATGGACAAGCTCGGCCCGATCACTCGCTCGGTCGAGGATTGCGCGCTCGTGTTCGACGCCATCCACGGGGCCGACAGTCTTGACCCCGCCGCCATTGACCAGCCTTTCGAGTGGCCGCCCCGCCGCGCCCTCGAAACGATCAGGATCGGCTACATCGACGACCGGCGCCGACCCACCGAGGAACGGGAAGAGCTGAAGATTCTCCAAAAGCTCGGCTTCGAGCTCGTTTTGATCACACTCCCCGACGACATTCCGGTCCAGGCCGTCACCTTGATGCTCGGAACCGAGGCTGCCACGGCCTTCGACGAGCTGACGCGCAAGCATATCACGCGAAGGATTGAATAGCTGGCCGGACACCTTCAGGCAGGGACAATTTGTTCCGGCCGTCGAATACCTGCGGCAGCACGGGTGCGGACCAAGCTCATGCAGGCGATGGCCGAGCGGATGAAAGCCGTCGACCTCTACGTGAGCTCCGGGCAAGACCTGGCCATCACGAACCTGACAGGCCATCCCAGCGTCGTCTTCCCGATGGGGTTCCGGGAGCGGGACGGAAGATCCAGACCCGGGTCGGTCGTCCTCACGGGACGCTTGTATGACGAGACGACGTTGCTTTCCGTAGGGCATGCCTTCCAGCAGGCGACGGGCGATCATCGCAGGCAGCCGCCGCTCGATGTCTACCTGGCGGCCGGAGCCTGAGACGTGTCCCGAAAAAATTGTCGCCTTTCGCTCCGCGAAAGTCCCTCTTCCCCTGATTTGTAGTCGCGCAGTTGGTAAGTGGAGATGCCAAGGCGCGGCGTAGGTCAGGCTTTCCAGCCTGACGTTTTTCGTAGGTCAGGCTTTCCAGCCTGACGTTTTTCGTAGGTCAGGCTTTCCAGCCTGACGTTTTTCGTAGGTCAGGCTTTCCAGCCTGACGTTTTTCGTAGGTCAGGCTTTCCAGCCTGACGTTTGAGTAGGTCAGGCTTTCCAGCCTGACGCTTGAGTAGGTCAGGCTTTCCAGCCTGACATTTGAGTAGGTCAGGCTTTCCAGCCTGACGCTTGAGTAGGTCAGGCTTTCCAGCCTGACGTTTGAGTAGGTCAGGCTTTCCAGCCTGACGTTTGAGTAGGTCAGGCTTTCCAGCCTGACGCTTGAGTAGGTCAGGCTTTCCAGCCTGACGCTTGAGTAGGTCAGGCTTTCCAGCCTGACCTACGACAAACCAGCGCACTGCTGGGTCCCCGCTCAGACATGCCTCACCGCACAATCATCTCGCCATTCATGACCATCCAGTGACCGGGAAATGTACAGATATAGGGATAACGTCCCGGAACCGCCGGTGCCCGGAACGAGATCGCGAATTGTTCCTGGGGGCCGACAATGTCGGTGTAAAAAAGGACGTCGTCGGTACGGGGAATATACTGGCGAACCGCGGCGTCGGGTTCTGCGATGATCTTGTTGACCAGGTCGCCCACGCGGGCCATCGACCCGGGCTTGAGGAGTGCCCAGTTGTGCGGCACCGAATCCGGATTGATGAATGTGAACAAAATCGGCTCACCGGCCTTGACCTGAATCTCGCGGACCGAAAAACTCAGGTTCTTGCCGGCCTCGATCGTGATCGCGCGGGCTCTTCGGATCTTGCGGCGCCACGGGTTCGGCGGCGGGGGATGAGCCAGCGCCGCCATGTCGGCCAAAAGCGGATGGGCGGCAATCGTCTTGGCAGACGGCACGTAGCCCGGAAAATCGACGAACGGAGTCCCCAGCCGATGGACCGTCGCAAAGATATCCAGCGCGGCGCCGGCTCCGGCCCCGGCTGCAAGTGGAGCTGAAGTTGATTGACCGGCTGAAGCTCAGGGATCTCCAGAAACAGCGTGTGGTTGTCGGGCAGAACGTGGGCCGAGCGAACTTTCCATGGGTCGTGCCCGGGCTGTCCGGGGTGGCTGGGGGACAGCTCCGGCGAGCCGTAGTTGGCTGCATAGTGGTAATTCCAGGCCTGGGCGAAATAACGGTCGGCGCTGGGCCACCTCACGATCCAGAGGAAGTGAGAATGTGAGCAAAACACCGTTTTCACGAGCGTGGAATGCGGTCGGGATCTGCGCAGGCTTTCCGGTATAGCGGACGCGCTGAAAGCACCCATCGGCGGGCGTGTAGCTGCCCCATCCGGTCATGCCGGTGACATAAAGTTGCCGGTCATGGGGATTGAACCGACCGCGATGAACGCCCGACAGGAACTCGCCCGGCAAAGGAACGACCGCGCCCTGGGGCTGTCCACCCACCGACTCGCGCAGCACCAGGAAATGCGATCCCGCTCCAAATGAGAAATGCAGGAGATGGCCCTGGAGTGGCCCGAATTGACCGGGCGGAACGGCCACCTGGCCGCCGCTCGAATTGTCGAGTCCGCGTGGCAGATAAACGAGTGGCAGGTCCGGGGCCTTCCCATTGCGGGGACCGAGATAACCGTAGTGGCCGCCCGGGCGGACCTCGCAGATCATCGAGGCGGGCGTCCATTCGCCCTCCGAGTTGGGAACCGTCACCGTCCCATCCGGCAGAAGTCCGAGTCCATCGGGATTGCGGAAGCCCGTCGCCAGCGTTTCGACCGATTTGCCGTCGGCAGCAATGCGCAAGAGTCCGAGCGCACTCGACGCCGAATAGAACCGCCCGTCTCGGTCACGCTCGAGGCCGCACAGGAAATCGTGGCCCCCGGTCGAGGTCGGAAACCTGTTGCAGAAGTTTTCATAAAAGTCGGCCTCGCCGTCGCCGTCCAGGTCATGGAGTCGCGTGATCTGGTCGCGGCCCAGGACGTAAACCTGGTCTTCGGCAATGACGAGGCCCAGCGCCTGATGCAGTCCCGAAGCAAATCGTCGCCACCGCACCTGCTCCAAATTCTGATCAAGGCCATCGACGCGCCACACGTCGCCCTGGATCGTGCACAGCATGGCTGTGCCGTTTTTGAAGAAATCGTGGCCTCCAAAAAAGAGCAGTTGTTTCCAGGGATTCTCAAAGGGCGGCTCGATCGTATCCACGACGTAAGGCCACGAAGTCTCACGACCGAGCTTCCCTCTGGTCGTGATGACTTCGCCCCCCAGGGACGCCCCGCCATGCGTCCAGGCAGCCAGGGGATGTTTGGCACGCTCGGCGACGATCCGGATGAATTTCCCGTTTTCGGCCCAGGGCGCATCGAGCAGCTCGGTCTCGCCGATCTTGTAGGCGAAGATCACCCGATTGCCGTGCCGGTAATATCCGTGGTAGTCGAACGGCCGCTCGGGTGGCTTGCCCTCGGGCCTGGGTAGCGGTGTTCCGTCGAGGAGCAGCCCGTCCATGATGCCATGGCGTACAGCCGAGAATTTGACGAAGCCTCCTTTCCAGACAGCCTCGTAGCAAAGGGTCTGGGGGTTGAAGCAGGTTGCCAGCTCATCGCCTTTCTCGCCGAGCCGCACGCAGACGCCCTTGGGCACGGTCACGCCCGCGCCCCGGAACACGCCGGCGAGGACCCGGCCCAGATCAGTCTGGTTCCAGCGGGTGTCGGCCCACGTGCCTTCGTTCTGATTGCCCCAATGGCCCGCCCGGCCGCCGTCGAGCCCGGGAAACGGCGGCAGCAACATGGCGATCTCCGGCTGCCGTGCGAAATAAGCAGCCTCCTTGGCGTAAAAATCATAGACGCGCTCGCGATTGACCGGTAGCTTCCAGCCAGGCCACTGCTCGGGGTTTAGCGGAGCGCGGTCCCATGGAAACGTGGCCGTCGTATGCCCATGACCGGCGAGCCGGCCCGCCGCGGCTCCTTCCGGGCGGCCAAGCTCCAGCAGGAAACGCACGAGGTCACGCTGCTCGGCCGGGGGCATGGCCGCAACGAGGCCCTCGGGCATCAACGTACCGCCCGGACGCAGCTCTTCGATGTCGGCCTTCTTGATCCGGAAATGATCGCCCGACGTCGGGTCGCGGAGCTCGAGATCTTCCTGGGTCTCCTTGAGCTGGTAACCCTGCCGGACCTTGCCGTCCACCGTGGCAACGGTCACAGCCGAAAAGCCGTCTTTGACCTGTCGGCCAGGCCAGAGCACCGACTCGACGAGCTCTTCCGGCTTGATGCACAAACCGGCCGTCGAAAGGTCTGGCCCGGCGATTCCCCCCTGGCCGGAGACCTGGTGGCAGGAAAGGCATGCGTATTTCGGCGACGCGAACACCTGGGCGCCTCGCATCGAATCGCCCGCGCGCGCGCCTCGCGCAGCAAGGCATCGACCCGCGCCGGGTCAAACGGTGCTTCGGGTGCGGCGCCGAGCGGAGCCGGCGGGGGCGAGACTGCTGCTGCTTTTGCCGGCGAGGTGGGCTTCGTCGGCGGCGGCACCGGCGTGCGCGGCACCGGGCGCGGACCGGCGCACCACCCTGCAATTGCGGCACTAGCCAGTCCAGGCCGTCGAGGTTGTCCTTGAGTCGCTCTTCGGCGTCGTCCATGGTGTGGCCGAGGATCCCGATCGGCCCCCGATACCCGCTGGCGCAGATGACCCGCAGCAGCTCGAGGTCGAGCGCCCCCTGCCCCAGCGGCAGGATCTTGCGCCCGTGCCGGTCACCCTCCGGCTCCATCCCGTTCACGTTCAGGCATCGCAGGTAGGGCATGATCTTGGCCAGCAAGGCGGGGAAGCGGTCGAGATGGTCGTGGCCGTGGTGCAGGTTGTAAACGATTCCAACGTTGGTGATGCCCTGAGTTTTGAGCCGGTCGACGATGGCGAGCTGGTTTTCCGGCTCGCCGAACCAGCCCCCGTGGTTATAGAGGGCCAGCGAGCACCCGATCTTTCGGGCCTCCTCGGCGAGTGGACGGAGCTTTGCCGCCGCCGCGGCGATCCGGCGCTTTTGCTCCGCGCCGGCGACCTTGTCGGCGCCCAGGTCGAGCAGCACCCAGAGGTCGGCCTTCTGGCTGCGCCGCTTCAAGAGGTCGAGAATGATTCGCGATTCGCGATTGAGCTCGCCGGGAGCGACCCAGAAGGCGTCGAGACGAATTCGGTGACGGTTGAGTGCATCGATTTCGGCGTCGAAGCTGGGGATATGCTCGGCGCGCCAGTCGTAGGCGAATCGCCGGAAGCCGAGATGCTCGAGCATGGCCGCGCGCTCTTCGGGACCACGCTTCTTACTATCGAACGGTACGATGCACCACGCGACGAGATTCTCGCGCAAACAGCCGCCGGGCCGCAAGAGAGATCGTGTCGGGCGGAGAGCCTGGCCGCGCAGGGGGCGCGCTCGGGCGGCTGGCCTGAGCACTGGCCGGACAGGTTTGCAAGCAAACCGCAAGGCACAAACCGGCCAGCAAGCTCCCACGCCAAACGGGTGCAAGGCGGCGAGAAAATGAAGGAATAGGCATTTTGGTTCACAGATTCTATCGAGCGTTGTGTGGAGGGGATGTCCGTGTGGGGGCGGCCGTCGTCGTGAGCTTCGAGACCGGGTGCCGGGTTGCCCCGGGCGGGGTAGCGCGCCTATCTTGCAGGCAGAATTCAGCGTATGGGCCGCACCATGGGCCGTCAATATCAGTGAGGGTTTGACCATGAAGACCGCTCGGGGAATCTTGTCAATCTCTGGTGGCCGGCTGGTGGACGGAACCGGCGTGAAACCGGTAGACGACGCGGTCGTCGTGACCAAGGACGGCAAGATCGCCTACGCAGGCCCGGCGCGATCCGCACCCCCGGTCCCGCCTGAGGCCCGGCGTCTGGATGCCCGCGGTGGAACGATCCTGCCCGGGCTGGTCGAAGCTCATTTCCATCCGACCTATTTCGACGTTGCCGAGCTCGCCGATCTCGACATCAAGTACCCTGTCGAGTACATCACGATCCTGGCGTCCTGCAATGCCCGGCTGGCTCTCGAGTGCGGCTACACGGCTGCGCAGTGGCGGCAGCCTGCACAACATCGACGTCTGGCTGAAAAAAGCGATCGAGGACGACATGATCCCGGGCCCGCGCCTGGCGGCCAGCGGCCGCGAGATTTGCGGAGCGGGCGGCCTGATGGACTGGAACCCCGATCATCTCAAGCTGGGGATGGAGGGCCTGATCCTGTTGATCAACGGTCCCGACCAGGCCCGCGCGGCCGTGCGCAAGCTGGTCAAGGACGGGGTCGAGTGGATCAAGACCTATCCCACCGGCGACGCCGCCGCACCCGACACGGCCGACCATCACACGCTCTGCATGACCTTCGAGGAAATGGCCGCCGTGGTCTCCGAGGCCCACAATTATCACCGCAAGGTCACCGGGCACTGCCGCGCGACTCAGGGCATCAAGAACGCCCTGCGGGCGAATTTCGATTGCCTCGAGCACGCCACCTTCATGGACGCGGAGGCCCTTGACCTGCTCCTGGAGCGGAATACACCGGTCGTGCCCGCGCTTCAATTTGAATATGCGAGCATCGCAAAGGGACCAGGTTTCGGGATGCCCCAGGCGGTCGTCGATGGGCACAAGGAGACCCTGGAGGGAGGAGCCGAGAGCGCCCGGATGATCTTGCGGGCCGGCGGGCGCCTGGGCATGGGCGGCGACTACGGCTTTGCCTGGAACCCTCACGGAGACTACGCCAAGGAGCTGACCTTCTTCGTGCGCCACGTCGGGTTTTCGCCGCTCGAGACGATCACCTGCGCGACCAGGACCGGCGCCGAGATCATGAAGCGCGACAGCGAATTCGGCACGCTCGAAGCGGGCAAGCTGGCCGATATCCTGGTCGTCGATGGAGACGTGCTCGAAGACATTGAAATCCTCGAGGATCGCTCGCGATTCCTCGCGGTGATCCAGGGCGGAGTCATCAAGGCGGGGCGGCTGGCGGGAAGATCGGTGGACGGATTGTAGGCAAGCAGGCGGTGAACCCATCTCTTCGTGGGGTGATCCGGCCGCGATCGGCACAGCCGAGACGCATTCCCGGTGCTCGAACCCCAGGGGTCCCTCAGTGCCGGCCCTCCTCCAGGCGGTGTGCACTGCCAACCTCGTTTAGTGGCGCACATCCCAGATCACGATCGACGTATCCGATAAACCCGCGACGATTCGCTTTCCATCGGGCGTGAAAGACAGTCCAGTGATTGAGGGGCACGGTGTCTCGTTCGTCTCGGTCTCGTGTCTGTCTCGCAGCCGGAAGATGCGAATGATCCCGCGGTCCCCCTGTAACGACGTCCCGGCGGCGATGGTCTGCCCATCCGGGGAGAACGTCAGGCAGTCGACGCGGGACTCGGGAATCACGATCTCGCGGCGCACGTGACCTGTCTCGGTGTCGAGCCAGACGATCGTGCTCGCGGCGGTCGAGGAATCGTGGCGGGTGTGCCCATCGGCCAGCTTGATCTTGGTGGGGTGACCTTGTCTGACGATCGCCAGGCTCCGGCCGTCGGGCGCGAACTCGCCCGCCATCGTCGACTCCGATTCCTCGAATCGCAGGCCGCCGCTGGCGACGTCCACGACGTGCACTCCATCGTTGCCGACCAGGGCGACCGATCGGCCATCGCGCGCAAAGAAAGACCGGAGGATCTGGGCTCTGGCGTGCCATCTGCGGGTATCGACCGATGCTTCTTTCTCCGGCGCGGGCCCGGCGACGGGGCGTTCCGCGCCCGTCGAGACATCCCAGCGCCGGAGCGAGCCATCGCTCACGGCGGCGATCACGGAAGACCCGTCACCCCGGAGCATCATACCGCGATGGTGCAGCTCCGATTTCGCGTCCGCGACCGACCAGGTGTGCAGCCGCTCGCCGGTCTTGAGGTTCCACACCTGGACCGTTGCCTGATACTCATTGTTCGAACCGGTGGCGAGGAGCGACCCAATATCGGAGACCGACAGCGACCGTACCGAACCGTCGTGCGCGAGCATTTTCGTCGGGCGCCCCGTCGCCAGGTCCCAGGTCCGGACAGTCCGGTCGTCGCTGCCGGAGACGAGTGTCTTGCCGTCGTCGAGGAACGCGAAGGCCGTGGCGCAGCCCTGGTGGGCTTCGGGGGTCGCCAGGCGGTCATTGCCCGTCGCCAGGTCCCATAAATGGAGTGCGCGCCGCCCTCCCGTGGTTGCGAGCGTTCCTCCATCGGGCGAAAACGCCATCGGGCCGTACGCCAGGCGAACATTCGGCAATGAGTCCAGTTCCTTTTCGGTCGCGACGTCAAAGAGCACAAGCTGACGTTTGAGCCCCGTCGCAGCCACGGCTTTTCCGTCGGGCGAAAACGACACAGCGGTCACGTCGGGGTTCTTCCGGCTCGCGAATCGCCTGAGCAAGGTACGGTCGCTGACCCTCCACAGCCAGATCTGACCCCCGGTCATCGCCCCGGCCAGCTTGGTTCCATCGGGCGAGAACGCGACGCTGTAAAGACGATGCTTGGCATCGATCGGAATCTTCTGGGCGTCCCGGAAGTGTGCGACGTCGTAGAGGTGGATGGTGCGCTCGTCGGCGACCGCCAGCAGGTGACTCGCTCGATCGGGCGAGAACGCGATCGATGCGACATACCACTTTCCCAGGCGTTCCTGCCGCAATAGATTCATGGTGCCAACGTCCCAGAGCCGGATGGTCGAGTCAGTGCTCATGGTCGCGACGACCTTGCCTTGGGGAGCGTAGGCGATACTCCACACGTCGTTTGGCTCGTCCCATTCGCGCCGTCGGACCGGCCGGCCCGTGGCCAGGTTGGTGAAGGTCAAGTAATGAACCCCGAGGTTCCGTTCGGGCTCGTACTGGAATCCCACAGCGGCGATTAGCTTCCAATCGGGCGAAACGGCGAAGTCGCGGACTTCCTCGATTCCCAGGTCGATCTGGCGCAGCTTCTTCCCGTCTCGCGCATCCCAGACCTGGAGGCGACGCTGTGCGCCGTCGGTCACGACGAGCTGACCATCCGGCGAATAGACGATGTGGTTCATGTCCCGGCCCTGCCGGAATCGGACCGTACCCAGACGCATCGCCGCGCCAGGCGGCAAAGGATCGCCGTAGCGATCGACCCTGGGCGGCTCGGATCGCGGAGCCACGGCGCTAGAGGCGGCATCGGGACTGCACGTGATGTCCGCCGCTTGATCGGCCGGCACCGCGCCGAGCGGTGCCGAAGCAGTCCAGTCCAGGCCGCCAATTGCCAGCACGAGCAGTACGCCGGATCGAAGCCGCGGCGCGAGGATCATCCTGAGTCGCACGCGCTTGTTCGTCGAGAACAGCCAGGTTCGGCGGGGAATTCGCTCGAGTGCAGCCGGCATGGCAGCCTTCCTCCCAACGCAACATGGACAAGGGGCTCATCACGGCGCGGTCGGTCAGTCTCGTGAGCGGCCGATTTCGGCACTCCTCTCCAGCGTACCCGGATCCCGATACCACTGCAACGTGGGCCACCTGTGTGACGGCGGTGACGTTTTTGACATTGATGCGTAATTCGAGACCGCGAGGAAGCCGAGTGCGCGTGGTTGTAGGAACGGGCCGTCAATCGTGTCGCGCACGCAAATGACCGAGAAGCCCTGCCGATCGCTCAGCGCTGGCTGATCGCAGGCGGATTCGAAAGAGCGGGATGTGAGCCCGTGATACAATGACGTCGGCAGCCAGAGTTCAATTTCGAAAGTCACACCGGTTCTCAAGGACTCCGCCGGGAACGTCTTGTTTCCGAGCCTGGCGAATCTGAACACCGCGGCGCGGACTGATCAGCGGAGGGATTTCCTTGCCCTCAAGTCGCGATACCGCAAGTTGGATCCGGATCCGTGGGACTGCTCATAGCCGAAGACAGTTTTTCGCTGCGTCGAGTACCTGCTGGAAGTCAGCGCCGAGTCTCAACTTTTTTGAAGGAGTTCGCCCAATGACCGGGCACTTTACTATGAGAGAATGAGAGACGCCTTCGAGCGCGGAGATTGACCGATGGGCACGGTTGGTACCGGCAGGGTGGTCCGGCTGATTCAAACGCTCTGGGACGAGGGCACCGTCACCTCGCTGGACGATGCCGAGCTACTGGGGCGATTCCTCCGGCGCGACCAGCACGCCGAGGCGGCGTTTGCGGCTCTGGTCGAGCGCCATGCGCCCATGGTCCTCCGCGTCTGCCGCGATGTCACCGGCGACATCCACCATGCGCAGGACGCCGCCCAGGTCACCTTCCTCATCCTGGCCCAGAGGGCGGGATCCGTTCGCCGCGGCGAAGCACTCGCCAACTGGCTGTTTGGAACAGCACGCCGCGTCGCCGCCCGGGTGCTGCGGGACGAGGTTCGCCGCCGCCGGCACGAAGAGCATTACGCCCGGACAATTCACGAACGGCGTGAAAACGGCGCCGCCACCGCAGACCGCGAGTGGGACTGGGCCAAACTGTATGCCGAGCTCGACCGTTTGCCCGAGCGCTACCGCGTACCGATCGTGCTGTGCGACCTGGAAGGGCTGACGCACGACCAGGCCGCAGCCGCACTCAAGTGTCCACCGCGCACCCTTGAGACGCGGCTCTACCGTGGCCGGGAGCGCCTCCGCCGGCGACTCGTTCGCCACGGCTTGATGCCCGCGGTCGGAGTGGTGCGGGCGCGCTTCCCGCTCAGGCTGAGCCGATCGCCGTGCCCATTGCCTGGGCCCGCTCCACGACCCTACGCGGCGATGCAACTGGCGAGCGGCAAAGCCGCGTCCGCCGCGGCACCGCCGGCCGTGAAGTCGCTCGTGAACGAAGTGAACCGTAGCGTCCTTCTCGCCCGGCTGAAGTGGATCGCGACACTGGCGGTATTCCTGGGGCTCTCGGCGGGGCTGACCCTGGCAATTGCGCGTCTCACGCCAGGCGCCCTGATGCAAACGACGACGAGGAAGAGCGACGCAGTCGCCGGCACAAACCAGCGAGCCGGGACTGCGGCGCCGGCCCGGCCCGGTCCCATCACGACTCCGATCACGGTTCGTGGCCGGGCCACCGATCTCGACGGAAAGCCAGTCGCCGGCGCTTCGATTTTCCTGGTTTCGACCAACGGGACCGATGCCCCGCTCGGCATGACCACGACCGGCGCCAACGGTTCGTATCTCTTCCGCGACGCTCGCCTGCCGGTCCGTCGCTGGCAGGAAGACGCTCCGCTGCAAGGGACGTTTCAAGTCTATGGCACGGCCCCGGGCTGCGGGTTCGCATGGCACGGCATGCGGTTCTACCAGCCCCGACGCCGTCCCGCCGTCTATAACTTTGCCGGCCAGGACCACATCATCTACGGGGACCAGCCGCTGGTGATGGACCTGCGCTTTCCGCCGGCCGCAACGCTCACCGGGCGGATCGTGGACGAGGCGGGCCGGCCCGTTCCCGGCGTGCGGATCCGGATCGCCGCCTGCGACTACCTCGACACCGCAGACAAGGACGCGCAGCACAACTTCCGGGAGTTCTGGGCCATCCATCATGCCCCAGCGTCAATCACGACGACCGAGTCCGGAGCGGACGGCCGGTTCCGGCTGGAAGGGCTGCCCAGAGAGGCGGGCTTCGCGATCGACATGGAACACCCGGACTACGCGGGACTGGTCCTCTACGCCGCGACGACCAGCCGGCCGGCAACTGCCTTCGATTATCCAGCCCAGTCGATCGGTCCCAGTCAGCCGCGGCCTCCGGTTGCAACGGGGGAACTGAACGTCACGTTCCGCACCACGCGCCGGATCGCCGTCCGGACGGTGTTTGCCGACACCGGCCGGCCGGCGCCGAGGGTTGCCGTCGCAACGTTCCGGGGACCCGGCGGATCAGCCGCCCATGGCACCACCGATGCCGACGGCCGTCTCCTCCTGCGGCTGCCGCCCGGCGAGTACGATGTTCAGGCCGACGCGACGCCCGGCGGCGCAGACATCGTCCGCACGGCTCTCCACCTTCAAGGTGACCCATCGGCCGGCCGAGCAATCGGTCGAATTCCGGGTGAAGCCGGGCTGCGTCCTGATCCTCGAAGTCGTCGATGCCTGGACGGGCCGAGGCGTCCCCGGCGTGGAATTCCGCCACGAGCGGGACGACGGTGAGCCCGGTCCGAGCGTCGCGGTGCAGAGCCGATCGGGCTTCATCGACAACCCGCGATCCGACGCCCAGGGGCGGCTCCGCGCCGTCGTCGAGCCCGGCGAGCGGGTCTATTCGGTGGGCAAGATCCCCGAGTCCATCGGTTATCCCCAGCAGAGTCCGCAAAAGCGTGTAGTCCTACCAGCGGGGCAGACGGTGACCGTTCGGTTCAAGCTGGAAGTGGGAGTTCCGGCAATCCGCGGCGCGTTCGTTGTCGCCCGGTTGATGCACGACGGCGACTGGAACGTCAACTCATTGGCCGTTACGCGTGTGAGCAAGGCGCTGGGTCAACGCTTGGGACCGAACAAGGTCAACGAGATAGCACTCCGTGCCAGCGACCCGAGGCTCATTTACTGCCCCCTTCTCTACTTGCACGGGCGCGGAGCCTTTGCGTTTTCGGCACAAGATGTGGCGGCGCTGAGGCGTTACCTCGACCCGGGCGGAGGGACGCTGTTCGCCGACGCGGCCTGCGGCAACGCGGACTTCGACGCGGCGTTTCGGCGCCTCGTTGCCGAGCTTTATCCCAAGCAGCCCCTCGTCGCGATCCCGCGAGACGACCCGTTTTTCGCCGATCCAACCCTCCTCGATCTCTCCAAATCGCAGTACACCAAGGCCGCAGGCGGAAGCAAAGGCCTCCCTCAGCTTGAAGGAGTCACGATCAACGACCACTGGGGGATCATCTACTCGAAGCTGGGCATCGGCTGCGCCCTCGACCGCGAGCACGACGGGGGCTGCAAGGGATACATGCACGACGACGCAGTCAAGATCGGCGTGGATGTTCTTATCTATTCCACGCTGCCGTAGCCGAGTCACGGCACGAATCCCACAGTTAACCAAGGCTTGGGCGAAGCGACCATTTCAGACGGCGCCGCGGTCGGGTCGTTCTTTCCGTTGCAGGCAGGGAGTCGCAGGCCGCGTTACGCGCTGCGCGAGAATCAGTGTCGCCCTTCGCTCCGCGAAAGTGTGAGTCGCCTTTCGCTCCGCGAAAGACCTCCCAAAAGATGTAACCGACCCTGCGTGAATCGCCTCTTGGATAGCGTTGACGCGTGACACCGCGGGCGGGAACCGGGGATTTGACCGTGCCGGCCTGCACCGTGTCGGCGCGCCCCTCGGATCTGAGTCGGGGGTCACGCTCCGCCGCCAATTTCTGAACCGACCATTCTCGCGCCGGGTGTTCGTGCACGTCCGGTGCTTGAGGAGGAGAACGCGCATGCAGACACACCTTCGCCGGCTCGCCTCGATCACGTTTGCCCTTCTGATCGGCTCGAGTACCACGCAGGCTGGGGACGTTTATCTCCAGACGAATCTTGTGTCGAATGACCAAAACGTGGTCCAGGCACAGCAGACCGACCCCAACCTGATCAACCCTTGGGGCGTATCCTACTCCGCCACCAGCCCGCTCTGGGTCTCCGACCAGGGAACGGGGCTCGCGACGATCTACAGTCTCAACACGACTCCCCCCACTGTTGCCGGTTTGACCGTGGGGATTCCGAACCAGTCGAGCGCCCCGCGAGCGACCTCAACGGTCCGACCGGCCAGGTGAGCACAGGTACACCAGGGATTACCGTCGGCTCGTCGGATTTTCAGGTAAGCGGCGGCAAGTCGGCATTCATCTTCGCCAATATGGACGGCTCGATCTCGGCTTGGAAATTTGGATTGTCGCAAGCGGTGATCGAGACGTCGGTGACCGGTGCCTCGTTCACCGGGCTCGCGATCGGCAACACCTCCACGGGTGCCGCCCAGATCTATGCGGCCGACCAGAACAGCCCGAACGTCTACATCTTCAACAGTGCGTGGAAATCGGTCGGAACACTCACCGACCCCAAGGGCCTTCCATCCGGCTTCACCGCATTCAACGTCCAGAACATCGGGGGCACCCTTTACGTCACCTACGCAAATCCCAACAATCCCGCCGGCGGCATCGTGGATGAATACACCACCGACGGCAAGTACATCACGCGGCTGATCGACGATCCGACGGGAACTCATCTGAACACACCATGGGGGCTCGCAGTGGCACCGTCGAGTTTCGGCAAGTTCGGTGGCGACCTGCTGGTCGGCAACAACGACGTCGACGGCTTCATCAACGCCTACACGCTCAGTGGGAGCTTCGTCGGGACGCTGATGCTGACGACGGGTCACCCTTTCAGCGAGGGTGAGCTGTGGGCCATCACTTTCGGCAACGGCGCGGGCGCCGGCTCGACGAATACGCTCTACTTCGACGCCGGGCTGTATGGGGCGACCAATGGCCTGATCGGGTCGCTTCAAGCCGTCCCTGAGCCGAGCTCGCTCGTGCTGGGGCTGATCGCGGCGGGGCTTTTCACCGCTCGGTGGCAGTGGAAGAAGAGACGACCCGTCGCGACATCGTAATTGGCGGAGGCATTCAGTGCCCGCGCCCATGCCTTCTCGCTCGGAAATGGCACGGGAAAGTTGTATAATCAACGAAGCCGATACTTGGCGGCTCGTCGGATCATCGAGCCGGCGATACGTCGTCGACCCGGAGGCCATATCCATGCGACGGCACGGCGTGCAAACGTGGCTTCGCTACGGGCTGGCCGCCGGATACACCAGCGTCTCCCTGTCCTTCGTCTGGGTGATCGTTGCGGTTTTTACTCTCGACCGAGGGATGCCTCCTCCCGCTCAAATGGTCGTGCTGGCGTACGTCTCGGTTGTGGTTTACGGGATTCTGCGCACCACGGAGCGATTCATCGCAGCATTTGAGCTGGCAGAAGACGATCGATTCACGCGATCCGCTCCCGCGGTCAGTTGGCGGTTGCTCGACCCGGTACTTTCCACCTTCGGCCTGTGGCGAGCTGAGGTCGCAGCCCACCCATCCGAGATCGACGGTTTCCGAAACCGCAAGATGGTCAACGAATATGTCCGCCGTCTAGTCCGAGACTGGTCGATCAAAAGCGCTTGGCCTTGTGGCGTCATGCGCGTATCACGGTTGAAACCGAGGACGGTGGACTCCACGGGAGCGGCACTGGAGGGGCGGTGCTATCGAGTCACACTGCTCGATCAGTGGGGAGAGACTCGCCGCGGCTGGATCTGGTTCGGCAATGGCGGCGTCGAATGGGAGGTGGAAGCGGTCCGGCCCGAGGAGCTCCCGTCCAGCGGGCCCCTCGGGATTGAAGAATCCAAGCTGATCGGCACTCGCGGACGATCGATGGCGTTCGCTGAGCCGCACATCGACCCTCTCTGGGACCGCTGGCTCGATGGATGAGACGGTGAGTCAGCGTGCGACGTCCGACTCGGTACCTTGGCCTGCGTGCAGAGGGGCCAACGCGGCCCGAGCATCGGCCAGGTGCAATGCAGAGCATCGCCATGCCAGGGCCATGTGGGAACCTCGTCGGGTCGGGGGCCGAGACCGGCCGCCTCCTGATCGGCCGGGTCGGGCATGCTGGCGGCGATGAGGATCGCCAAATCGGCCGGGACGGCGTGATGTTCAATTTGCAGTCGCTTGGCCGGGCCCTGGCCTTCTCGATAATGGAATTCGTCGTAAATCCAGTGACGGAGAAAAACCTCTTCATCACGGGACAATCTCATCAGGGGGGGCTTGCTCGGCATAGGTGTACCCGCGGCATGAAAACACGGTCGCTCCCGCTACCATTCCTGGGCTCCTGCCGAGTCACCGAGTGACCAGCATTCCCAGGGAACATAGAGGGCGCGGCGGTACTTCCCGCTCTTCTGTGCATAGAGGTCCGCCTTTGCCCGGTAGTATGTCACCCTGGCCGGATTCGAACACAAGCTGGCTGCCTTTGACTGGTCGCTGGAGACCCTCTGGTACATAAGGGCCGCTCTATGGCAATTCTGCCAGCGTACAACCATCTCCGGGACCAAGATCCGACCGGCCCACAGGCCGATCGCGAGAAAGACGACGGCGACCATAAATCGCTGGATCTTGATCTTTGGCAGTCGCATGGCAAGTTCTCCGCTTCGACCACGCGGTACATCAGGCGTTGCGCGAAAATCATTGTCGTCTTTCGCTCCGCGAAAGTACGCTCTTGTGCAGAACGAAAGGCGACTGTTCCGGTCATTTATTTTCGCGAAGTTCCTTACGGCTTTGGGAGAATCTGTGTGAGCAAGTCCCGGACAACGTCGGCATCCGACGGCCGGTTAGCAGGTGACTTGGCCAAAAGCGACAAGATCAGCTCGTCGAGATCAGCCGGAATCCCGCCGACCCGCGCTGGCACGCGGCGGTGGCTCGTTCAAATGACACTGCATCAAAACCTGGGGTGTGCTCCCCTCGAACGGCGGCTTGCCCACGAGCATCTCGTACAACACGCCTCCCAGTGCATAAAGGTCGGCCTTGTGGCTGACGGCGGGCGTGCCGCGGATCTGCTCCGGCGACATGTAAGCCGGCGTTCCCACCGTCCGACCCGCAGCCGAGAGCGCGGTGGCACCGAGATCCTTGGCGATCCCGAAATCGATGAGCTTGATCTGCCCGTCGGTGGTCAGCATCAAATCGGACGGCTTCACGTCGCGGTGGACCACGCTGTGCTGGTGCACATACTGAAGCGCATCGCAGACCTGGATTCCGAGCTCCGCCACGTATTTCCAGGGAAGACGCCCGCGATCCTCGAGGATCTTCACCAAGGTCGCGCCCTCGACGTACTCCATCGCGATGTAGGACGTTTCGCGAAAGCGACCCATTGCTTGAAATCGGACGATGTTCGGATGACGGAGCTGCTGAAGTATCGCCGCCTCGCGCTCAAACCGTGCGTGAAACTTGGCGGCCTCGGGCAATTCGCTGCGGAGGGCCTTCACGGCGGCAGCACGCCCGGTCTTTTCGTTTGATCCGCGATACACCACCGCCGTGCTGCCGGCGCCGAGGACCGACTCAATCCAGAACGAACCGAGCCTCTCGCCGACCATCGTGGATTCCTGGTTGGGTCTTGAGCGAAGTGCCCCTCTTTCTCAATCCTAAGCTACGAACAAACCAGGATTTGATCAATCGCGGTGTGTCGGTAACGATCTCCGGCCGTACCACGATTTGGGCCAACCGACGACCCGTCCGAAGAGGATACCTTCCGGCCAGACGGTCAACACCGGCGCACGAGACGCCCGCTGCCGGGATTCGCGGGTGAGCACGGAGCTCAGAGGTAGACGCCGTGGCCAAGTGCCTCGAGCAACAAGAGCAGGAACATGCTGCCAGACGATTCCCGGCCCATCTGCCCCTTGAGCGTGAGCGAGATGTCCACGACACCCGGCGCCACGTTCCGAACATCAGCCCGCACGTTCTCGACTCCATTCTGGCAGACCGATCGGGCGACATCGAGGGCGTTCGTGTTCCCCGAAAGATACGTGATGTTCGCCACTTCGCTTTTGCCGGCATCCAGGGTAAAGACAAGACCAACCGCCTGATCATCGGGGACGTTCGCGGCTCGCTGCTCTCCTGCAAGCGGCGAGGATGGGTCGGAGGCAGCATCCTTCCGGTCGTAATGACGTATCGCCCAGATCGGCTTCTTGGCATCGAGATACTTCCACTCGGGAAGTTCGTCGGGGAACGCGCGTGTTGCCCCCTTCTTCGACATTCGATCCAGGAGTTCGCTGAGGTACCCGCGGTTGGTCGCACAGATCAGGACATCGGGCCTGGGCAGCGTGATATACCTTGTCAGAACGTCCCCATTGACCCTTTGCTCGTACCAGAGGACCTCGTGACCGCCGATCTTCTCCTGATTGAGGACGGGGTCGCCATCGAAGAACGGGTGGTCGAATCGTTTCGTTAACGATCGTTTGACCGTCTCCGCGGCGGGCCCGACAGGTTGCTGGAACACCACGATCTGAGCGCCTTCGTAGAGCATCATTCCCAATTTGTTTGGGCTGCGGAAATGACGGCTTCCTTCCATGGCAAACGCGACAGGCGGGATGCGAGATTCCCCTCCACGACGTTCGCGGGAGAACCCGGAGACCATCGATCGGATCGATTCGACGAGGCCGAGATCATGACCTTCGAAGCCAGCGTCTGCTTGACCGACCTCGGGGATCTCGACCCTCCAGGGACCCTGGGCCACGATGAGGGTCTGTGTATCGGACGGAAGCCACCATAGGATTTCCTCGAGACGGTCCGGCCTCTCATGGGAATCCCGCACGGACGGCGCAGCCAACGCCGATAGGGCCAGCAGGATCAGCGCGCATTGCATGGGGGAACTCCGTTTCTTCCGGGCCGCTGCATTGATTCTCGGGTTCGAGCCGATCACCTTGACTCGCCAATGTTGTACCAGAATTGGCCTCGTCGTCGAGGTGAACGAATTGAAACCGCCTCTGAGCGGCTCAGGCGAAGCTCCTGGGCACGAAACGACGGTCCAGGGGGAGAAAACCGGGCGATCCTCTTTAGCCGGCCGGAGCGCTGACAGGGCGCCTTCGGGCTGTGCCGCTTATGCGGCACAAACCATTCGTGTTCCTGATGTAGAGCGTGCCGGAGCGTGCTCTGGGATGCCGCCCATTTGTCTGTGCGTAGAGCAGCCGGACGAGTCAAATTGACACGGGCTGTTCATCGCGGTTAGAACGTCGTATGCTTGCGGGAGAATGTCTGGTGTCCCGAGTCACCCTTTGATAGGAGCTCACCATTGCGGCACCGCACGATCGCGCTCATTCTGGTCCTTTTCACATCGTTGCCCGCGATCTTCGCGCGTGGCGACGAGTCGAAGGACGGAATCGATGCCGAAGGCTATCTTTGCAAGTGGATTGTCCTGGCCCCGATACCGCTCAAGGACGGTCAGGGCGGAGGCGAGGCCCTCGGTGAGGCGCAAGTCAAAAATGAGGGTGCCCTCAAGCCAAAGGTCGGGGACAAGATCGATGTCGCAGAGAAGCCGCTTTCATGGAAGGAGTGCCAGGCCAAGGACCAGGTCCTTGACTTCAACGGCCTGCTCGGACACGAAACCGAGAACAGCGTCGGATACGCCGTCGCCTACCTGATCGCCGACGCCGACATGGATGACATCACGCTCAAGGTGGGCAGCGATGACCAGGCCAAGGTTTATTTGAACGGGAAGCAGATCCACACGAGCGACGAGCCACGTCCGTTCGAGAAAGACGAGGACAGCATCCCGGGCCTGTCGCTCAAAAAGGGCCTGAACGTGCTGGTCGTGAAGGTGGTCAACGAGCAGGAAGACTGGCTCGTGACGCCCGATTTCTCGACGCGCACGGCAAGCCGGTTACCAAGTTGAAAGCGACGACCAAACCCGAGTGAGGGATGCGGCTGGAGCGGCGTCGGCACGAGCCGTTCTCTGGCGAGCAGGAATCGGATCGGGATCGCTCGACGCAAGACCGGCGACGGTGGCGGTTCATCACCGCGTCCGCCGGGTCTTCTGCTCGGCGCGCCGTCGGTTGATCGACTCCACATCGGCACCGATAAACCGGACTGACGCGATCGGGGGACCGCCGGCGCCAGCGGGCGGGGAAGTCAGGTCAGCAGGGAAACCCTCGCCCAGCCCTATTCTGCCGAGCTGTTCGCGAACCCGGGGCAAGTCCCAGAGCTGGATGCGGTGCGGCTCCGTCGCTGCCGCGAGCTGGCGGCCATCGGGGCTGAAAGAGAGCCGGCTGATGATAAAGGCCTCGGGAGCTTGAAGGATGGCGATCTCCCGGCCCGTCTCAGGATCGATCAACTGGACCACCTCCTCGTGCCTGACTGACTTGACGATCGCCATGACCCGGCTGTCGTGTCGGAAGGCCATCTGGCTTCTGAAATGGACAGTACCCAGCGAGATGACCGGTCCCGGCTGCCACGAGCCGACCTGATAGAATCGGTAGGCATGATCGTGGCAGGCGACAAACCAAAGGCCATCCGGGCTGAAACCTACCGTCGCATCGCCGGACGGCCATTCCTTCGCCAGGGCGCCGCTGGCTGTGTCCCAGATCTTGACGCCCGAACCCTTCCACGTCCCGGTCGCCGCCCAGCGGCCATCCGGGCTGAGCGCAACATGAAGGATCTCGGCGTGGGAGAGGAGCACAGCCGGCTCGCGCTGTCCTCCCCCAGCGATGAGCACGGCTCGGTCGTTGCCCCGGTCGGTGACGAGGAGCCGCCGCCCGTGGCGATCGCTCGCGAGATACCGGCACTTCGTGTCACGAATGCTCGGTAACGGCAAATCCTCGGGCGGGCCGAAGACGACTCCACCGTCGGACTCGCGCCGGGCAGCCCAGCGGGCCAGACCGAGCGTCTCATTGTAGGTCAGGAGGCCGCCATCCGCCTCAAACATCGCGCTCTCGATGAAGCCGATCGCGAGGTGACCGATGTCCACGCCGTCATTTCCGCGGTAGATTCGCACGCCGTCGACACTCGCCGAGCATAGCAGCCTGCCGTCGGGGCTGAAGTCTACCGACCACGGACCGTTAGGCAAGGGCAGTGTCCGATTGCCGACCATGCCGTGCGCAAGCGTCCGGCATTCCGTACCGCGATCGACGTCGTAGGAAATGACTCCCGAATCCAGCGTAATCAGAAGGCTGCGGTCGTCGGGGCTCCAGCCGAGGAATCCCCCGGGTAGTCGGATGTGCGGACGACCGCTCCTCGGGTCCCAGATCATTGTGGTGCCGTCCCATGAGCTGGATGCCAGCAGGTTACCGCAGCCGCTGAAGGCAATCCCGATCCCGGCGCTCTGGTGCCCATCCAGGACCGAGAGGAGCGTGCCGGAATCCATGTCCCAGACCTGGACCTTGGTCCCGCATGCCGCCGCGAGCAGCCGGCCATCGCGCCGCCATGCCAGGTTGTTGACCTCCGCTGGATTGGGCAGAGTACGTAGCACGCGGCCTGTTTTCCGGTCGCAGATGCGGATCTCCGAGCCGTGGTGAGCCACGACGGCCAGTTGCGACCCGTTCGGGTGGAACACCAGTGGGCGCACGGTGGCGCCGGCCTCCCATCGCCCCGCCAGGGTGGCCTCAGGCAGATCGTAGAAGCAGATCGTCCCTCCCATCTGGGCGACGACCATCTGCCGGCCATCGGGAGAGAATCCGTACGCGGTGAGGTAGGAAGTGAGGCGCGTCGAGTCGCTTGCCCCGATCGAGATCCCAGACCTGGCAATTCGCGGGTTTGGCCCCATAAACGTCGTATTCCACCACAAGGTACCGGCCGTCGGGACTGAAGCTGGGTGCGTACTCGACAGCCTTGGGGATCGACAGCACCAGGATTTCGGCCCCGTTGGAGGCGCGCCGCAAGCGGAGCACCCCGTCCGGGTCAAGCCGCACGAACCGCTCGTGCTTGGGGTCGAGCGCCAGCGCTCCGGCCGCGTGCTGGGATTGGCCTCTTTCCCACTCAGGCGACGGACGGAGGTCGACGAGCGGCATGCAGGCGATCGCTTCGTCGCGCAGCTCGTGGCGGCGTTCGGGAAATATGTCGAGAGCGGCCGCTTGCTTGAGCGCGTCGAGTCCATCGAACCGGCGGCCGACTCGACCGCTCCATCGCCCGGCTTGTGCACGCGCAGATCGGCCCCCCAGAGCTTCTCGGTCGCGTCGGTCTCGGCGCGCTCGGCGCGGGCCGCGTGACCGTTGGCGATATCGCGCTCGGCCAGAAGCCGCGATGCCGCCTGTTTGAGCCCCATCGCGGCCGAGATCGAGCCGCCGGTCAGGATCAAGATCAGAAGGGCGACCAGGCCGAGACAGCCCGCCAGGGCGGGATTGTGCCGGCACCACCGCGCCAGCCGTTCGAGACGCCCGATCGGGCGGGCGAGGATCGGCTCATGCCGGAGGAACCGGTCGAGCTCATCGGCCAGTGCCCCGGCCGTCGCGTAGCGCCCTCCGGGCTCCTTCTCCAGGCACTTGATACAGATCGTCTCCAGGTCACGCGCCAGTCCGGGTTGCAGCCGGCCGGGCGGTACGGGCTCGATCGCCTTCACCTGCTGCAAGGTCTCAAGGGCCGTCGCTGCTTTGAATGGCGGCCGCCCCGTCAGCAGGTCGTAGAGGATCGCCCCCAGGGCGTAGACATCGGCTGCCGGCCCGACCTGATTGGACCGGCCCTCAGCCTGTTCCGGGGCCATGTAGCCCGGCGAGCCCATCACCGAATCCGTGCGCGTCACACCCAGGTCGACACCCGACGTCTTGGCCAGGCCGAAATCGGTGATCTTGAGCGTTCCGTCGTTCATGAGCAGGATGTTGGAAGGCTTCAGGTCGCGGTGGATGATCCCCGCGCGGTGGGCCGCCTCCACGGCACCCGCGAGTGTGCGGACCCAACCCGCCGCCCGTTCCGGTGTCTGAGGGATGCCGTCAGTGCATTGTGCAAGGCTGCTGCCTTCAATGAGCTCCAGGGACAGGAACGGCCGCCCTTCCTGCTCGCCCACGTCGTAGATCTGGACGATGTTGGGATGCTTGAGCCGCGCGACGGCCTCGGCCTCGGCGCGGAAGCGTGCGACCTGGGCAAGTCCGGCGTGGCTGCCGGCCAGGATCATCTTGAGCGCGACCAGGCGATTGAGGCGCACGTGCCTCGCCCTGTAGACCACGCCCATCCCGCCGCGACCAAGCTCGCCCAGGATCTCGTAGCCGGCCACGACCGGACGAGGGCCCGGCAGCGCGCTATCGCCGTCCCAGGCCGTCGACCCGTCGGGCGTATCCGCGGCAGTCAGATCCAGGAGCAGCCCCGACTCGAGCGCTCGGTGGACGTCGAAGAGAGCGACCAGCCCTTCGGCAAAAGCGGGAAACCGCCGCGCGTATTCTTCCAGCTCGGGAGCCTCGCCCAGCTCTTCGCGCAACAGAACTTCGCCATAGACCAGCTCGAGCGCCCGCTCCGTGTCGGCGAGCAGCCGCGGATTCCGCTCGAGCAGATCCTCCGCACAAACCCGATCGCCCGCCAACCAGCGCCGGCGCTCTTCGGCTCGCAACTCGCCGACCAAATCGGCCAGAGGCCGTTCCTCGGTCATGGTTCCAATCTTCTCTACGGGCAAGTCCGCGATGCGTTGTTTTGAGTAGGCATATGGAAATTCACATTATTTAATGAAGCGTAATTCTCTCCGCACGCGATTGAGCGCGCGCCCAGGCGGACGCGCAGCGCATCGGGCCGGGCGCCGACCTTTTCGCCGATGTCTGCCCAGGTATTGCCCAGGGCCCACTGCTCGGCGATCTGTTGCTCTTCGGGCGACATCCTGTGATGGACGGCTTCCAGCAAGTCGCGACCCTCGGCCGCCGAGCCAGGGCCTGGCTGGGGGTCGACCGGCTCATTCCGGTCGTCGCACAGGAGGCGGTGCCGGCGATGATCGCGGCGGGCAGCCTGCTGGGCCAGGGCGTGATTGGTAATCCGGTTCTTGGCCATGGTGACCAGCAGGCCGATCAGTTGCTTCGGATCCTTGATCTCGAACTGGCCCGATGCGGCCCGGCCGAAGAAATTGCCGAGCACCGACTGGCACACGTCGGCCGAGTCGAGCAGGCGGCGCAACCTGGGATCGGTCAACCGGGCGCGAACAGCGACCCGGATCGCCGGCTCGTAGAGCCGCACCAGCTCGGCACTTGCCTGTTCATCCCCCGCCCTGACTCGGCGGATCAGCTCGACGAATCCGTCGTCTTGCGGCATAGGGCGCAGCTCGCATGAAGAGAATTGTGCGATCGATTCCATCGGAGCGCGTTCTTGTGCCCCCAAAGCTGAAACGGAGACGTGCGCACCGAAGGGTGTTGAGAATGGCAATTCATCCACTTATACGCCACATTCTGCCCGGGCGGATAGGGGGGTCGGACAAAAATATTTTTTTCTCCTGTTCGTTTCGGGCGGGAAACTTGTTCAGTCTCCCGGAGCAGAAAGCGACCAGAGCAACCCGTGCGACGCTCCATTTCGCCGGCAGGATCGGCTCCTGCCTCGATCGGACTGCCGCCACACGGAAACACCACTTTTGAGATCCCAGCCATGACACTCCGGAACAACCACGGTGTTGCGCGAAGTCGCCATTCGGACAACCGAATGACCTTGAGCTGGAACACGAAGCGGAAGCGGGCCCTCGCGTGCCGGCCGCTCCTGAGAACGCTCGAGGATCGTACGCTGTTAGCGCCGTTATTGACAACAAATCCCTTCACCTCGATCGCCAACGAGCTCGACAGCGACTTGCGATCGGTGCAAACGCAACTCGATCTGGCCCTGAACGCGGCCTCCGCGATCCCGTTTCTGAATCACGACGTCGGCAACCTTGCCCCCGCACAATTCATCAACAATCTGCGTTCAAGCATTGATTCGCAGCTCGCGTCGCTGGGCAACCAGTCATCCCCCCCGACCGTCCAGGACATCCAGCATGCGTTCTTCAGCGCGCTGGGAAACACGGGCGGCTTGAACCAGCTCGTCGCCCTGACTGCGAACCCCGTGGGATTGGGCGACGTGCGAGTCACGCCCACGCCCGGCGGATTCAGCGTCGAGATGCGGGTCCACGGCGGTGAGCAGTCCGTGGCGACAAACGGCTTCAGCACCGGCCTTCCGAGCCTGCCCATCACGCTCGACGCCAAAGCGAGCTTCAGTGTCTCGGTCGGTTACGACTACGAATTGGCCTTCGATTACAACATCGTTCAGAACACCACGACGCTGGACCCGTCAGTCCGATTGACGGATTTCGGCGGGACGGGTCCCGACCACGAGCTCTCGGTCGCGCTCGATACGACGCTCGTCCCGAATCAGTTCTCGGCGAAGGCCACGGTCGGGTTCCTGCAAGGCATGCTCGCGCCGATCGCGGGCCAGGACACGAGCTTCCACGGCGGCTTCACGTGGGACGGTCTGAGCGCCGTCACTCCTGCTGGCGTGGAAGGTCAGGCGAACGTCAATATGAGGCTCAGCGGCGGCTTCGGCGAGGGTGTCGGGTTTCCGATGATCGGGGCCGACTTCCACCTGGCCTGGCATTTTGACAGCAACAATCCCACGGGCAACGCGCCCTCGGTCAGCTTCGACAACGTGGGCCTCGACCTGGGCGGGTTCCTGAGCAGCATCCTGGGACCAATCTTTGCGGGCATCGAAGACGTCGAGAAGCCGCTCAAGGGGCCGATCGACTTGATCAGCGCGCCACTGCCGGGCATCTCCGACCTGAGCGAATTGCTCAACGAAGGCCCGGTCAGCCTGCTGACGCTCGCATCCGCCGCAGGCGACTCAGCCGGATATGGCCCGCTCGTGACCTTGATCGATACGGTCGTCAATCTGGTTTCACAGCTCGAACCGCTCGTCGGCCAGGTCAAGTCCGCCGGCAACGTGACGATCCCGCTGGGTGGTTTCAATTTGAGCCAGGATGACGGCGACCTCCGCACCGCACAGGCTGCCGGCGACGTGAACAACCTGAATCTTACGAGCCTGACCAGTTTCACCCTCGATCCCTCAAGTATCAGCCACAGCCAGCTCGAGTCGTTCGTCCCGGCGAGTGTCGGCACCTTCCTGGACAAGCTAATCAACCCCCTGGGCACGCTCAAGTTCGACTTCCCGATCCTGGACGACCCCGCCGCGGCGGTCTTCGGGCTCTTGCTGGGCAAGAATTCCGATCTCGCATCGTTCACCGCGACGTTCAGTTTTGGAGCCGATTCGTCGAAAGCCCCTGGCCTTTCGTTTGCCGGCTTTGGAGTGAGCGTGACCGCGAATGCGAACGTCGACGGGTATTTCCGGTTCGCGTACGACACCATGGGCCTCCGTGAAGTGATCCGTGATCTCGGCAACGGCGTCACCGACGCGGGCACACTCGCGGCTGACGTCGCCGACGGCTTCTACATCAACGCCACGTCGCATCTTTCGATCTCCCGGTTCCATCGGGCTCAGCGCCGGTTTCCAGTTCGGGTTCCTCGGATTCTCCGTGGATGGCAACATTGGCACCGGTGCGGACGGCCGCGGCGACGACCCATCGCAGGCCATCGTGATCGGCCTTGCCGGCGGCAGCGACGGCAAGGTGCGGTTCAAGGACTTCAACGCGAATACAATCACGACCCACGGCGAGCTGGCCGCCGGCCTGTCGGCTACGTTGTCGGTAGGCGTTGACTTCCTGGGGACCTTCATCGGCTACACGCACACCTTTGATATTGCCAGCCGGGTTCTCCTCTACCTCGACTACGACGCCAACCATCCCCCGCCGATCCCCCCCACGAACCAGCTCGGGTTTGTGACGACCGCCGACTTTACGACCTCCGACGGCACGTTCTTCCCCGCCGGAACACTCATCCTCTACGTCGGCGGCGCCAGCGAGGCGGGTCCAGGCGCTGATGGCCGCCGCATCTACGACGCGATCGGCAACCCGATCACAGACTCGAACGTGACCAGCACGTCGAGCGACGACTACACGATCACTCACGTCAGCCAGCAGGGGGCGACCGAGACGGTCGAAATCACCGACAACGCACTGGGTGCCAGCGAGACGGTCTCCGGAGTCCGCGTGATCTACGCGTCGCCCTGTGGCGGCTATGGGACTGACACCCGCAAGATCGACGTGCAGGACGGCGTCACATCGAGCGCCACGCTCTCCGGCGGCTATGGGCACGCCGATCTGACTTACTCGGGAACCGGCACGGCCAGCCTCACGGCGGGTGACCTGAGCAGCAGGCTCGTCGGCGGCGCGGGCACGAGTTATCTCAACGGCGGCGACGGCGGCGACGAGCTCGTGGGCGGCACCGGCCGTCTGAATTTCATCCACGGCGGCACGGGCAAGAATACGGTCGTGATTCAGGCGCCGCCCGACGGCGTGACGGCCCAGGACATCGTCCAGGCGGGCCCCAGCGGCGACAACACGCTTCTGGTGGTGCCTCCCCGCAAGAGCGCCCGTACCAGCGTGACGGCCGAGGGCACTTCTGTCCAGATTACATCCGTCCCCGGCAATAACATCCCCTCGTTCGTCGTCGAATCCACCGAGTTCGCCAACGTCGTGATCGGAGGAAATCTCAGTTACAACGATGTCACGGTCGGCGACTTGAGCGGCACGTCACTGGCGACCCTTGGCTTCGACCTCACGAATGAAGACTTCGCGATCGGTGCTCACTCCAGCCTGACCATCGACGGATCCCCGGGCGTCGACTATTTCACGGCCAGCTCCGTGACCGATACCTCGACGGGTGATATCTATACCTTGGTCGACGTGAACAACGGTTCGCAAGATGTTGATGTCAAGATCGACGGCATGAGGGTGGCGACCGACGTGCTCACGCTCGACGGTATGGGCGGCGCGAACCATTACACCGTGAACCCCTCGCCCACAGACCTCTATACCACATCCATTCAGGACAGCGGGCCGAATCCCAGCGACACGGTCACGATTAACGCGTACCCTTATACGGAGGGAAGCCTTGGCGTTACGGACAGTGGCGTAACGCTCAGTTATGTCGGTCGAATCGGCAATTATACCTATCCAGGAACCGAGGACATTGATTTCGACAGCCACGTGGGCGACGTCACCGTCGTGGCGCCATACGGCAGTAATACGATCACCGCCAGCCGGAATCGCGGGTCGACCACTATTCTGAGCATTGGCCCGATCAACACGTTCCATGTCAGCGGGCTCAGCAACTATACGCTGGAAGGGAACGGTCCCTACAACGACTTCGTGATCACGTTGCCTGCCGTCGAGGACGTGCCGCGCAGCACGCACACGATCATCGACGACGAAAACCCCGGTGGCACGGGCACGCTGGTCGTGGACGATTCCGGAAGTCTCTCGGTCGGTGCGCCTACCCACTACGTCGCGACGGCAACGGGCCTCACGCGGCGCACGCTCGTCGTCGGCAGCAGTCCTGTGGAATATAATCGCGCATCGGTCACGTTCAGCGCCATGAAGAGCGTTACCTTCGATACGAGTCTCGGTACCAACTTCATCGATATCGAGGGAACGGAGGCGGGCGCGGCGACGACCTTGAACGCGGCCGCCGGCATCAATCACGTCTCGATCGGTCAGACTGTCAAAGACCTGAGCCTGATCGCCGGGCCGCTCTCGATCAATGGCTCGGCGGCCGGTGACAGCTCGATCGACCTGTACGATGCGCGGCGACAAGGCCGCGTCGATCAGATCAGTGTCGGCCCGGGCACGATCGATCTCGGCTCCGTGCCGATCAATTACTCCTTTATCGCAGCCATCGTGATCGCGGCGCCGGGAAACGACCTGGCCATCACGACGTCGAGCATCGGCAACGTCTATTTCGCGACCGCCACGCTCGAGGTCGACCCCGACGACCCAGCTCTGATGATGGTGCAAGATCTCGAGCTGCCGCTGGTCGTTTTCAACAACGACCTGAACGCGCTCTCCATCAAAGAGGGTGCATACGGCGCCACTCTCGTCGTCGACCAGACCCCCGCGGCATGCACGACGACGGTCAATCTCAGCTTCAACGGAGTCGTAGACGTCAATGCAACGGGGGGGCCACTCGACCTCGTGGGGCATATTGTCATCCCTGGCACTGTGAACGTCGGTCAAGGCTCGCTCGCGGCGATCGGGGGAGACGTCACGGTCCTGGACGCGAACGACGGTGCGCTGGTCACGCTGAACGTCGATGATTCGGATGACACCAGGGCCCATCGCAACGTCACGATCTCGTCCACGCAGATCACCGGCTTAGCCGGCGCGGACGAGAGCACCGTCATCGGTTATCAGGGTAGCACGCTGGCCGCGCTCAATATCAGTGGGTCACTCGGCACGGGTTTGAGACGCGACATACCCCCCAACCGCCCCGGCGGGAAGCCGAGGCCCGCCCCCTTCAAGGGGAGCGTCTACAACATCACCGGTACCCCGTTTTCGCTGGTTGACCCCGTGACCACGTTGACGAGCAACGGCGTCGACGCCGTCAACGTCTTGATTCCGAATAGCAACCTCGGCGGGTACGGGGCGCTGGTGATCAAGAGCCCGCGGCATTCGACCTCTCTTTCCGTCCTGGCGACTGCGAACAGTGCCCCGACGGGTGGGCCCGACAATGGCGGCGGACAGGTCCAGGGCAATGGCGGCCATACCGTGGAGAGTCGCAAGAGGACCGCTGCCAGAAAGCGAGTCCTCACGACCCTGGCCGCTCGCCGCCTTGCGGTGAGCGCCACCCACGTTGCGAGGACTTTTGCCAAGACCGTGGCCTCTCGGAACGGGCATGTCGATCTCAAGAGGGACCCACCCCCGCCGCCTCCTCCGCCAGTGGTCATTGACTCGAACCGAGTCAGCGGCATGACACCGATGGATGTCGACTTCACCCCGAATGAACTGACCGCGCTCACGGTCAGCACCGATAACCACAGAGTTGACATCCGGGGAACCCCCAACCAAGGCGCGGTCGGTTCCGTCGTCACGTCGCTCATCAACTTCCACGGTGCCATCACCGTGGGCGATGGCGCGGGCCGGCTGTCGCGAGTCCAGGGGGCCCTGCACATCACGAATCCGTCGGGCCCCATCTCCTCGCTGATCGTCGACGGATCTGCCGAGCCCGGCAAGCAGTCGGTGACGATCTCTCCTGGAGTGATCAGCGGGCTTGCGCCCGCCAAGATCACCTATCCCGCGCTCGACGTGACAGTCGTCCACTTGATGGGCGGCACAGGCGGCAACACGTTCCACGTCGTCGGAACTGAACCAAGAGTACCCGTGACAATCGACGGTGGCTCGGGCGCCAACACGCTGATCGGCCCCAACCTCAAACGAACGTGGACCATCAACGCCCGCGACGCGGGCAACGTCAACAACGTCACGTTCCAGAGGGTCGGAAACCTCACCGGCGGAAAGCGCGCCGACACGTTCGTGCTGAGTGACGGCGCCAGCTTGAGCGGCGGTGTGGACGGCGGTAAAGGACTAAACACACTGGACATGTCGGCCCAGAATCGCGACATCATTGTCAACCTAGCCATGGGCACCGCGACGGCGGTCGGCGGTCACGTCGTCAACATCTCGAACGTCATCGGGGGCCTGCGGAACAGCATCTTGGTCGGCGACGGCCAGGCGAACAGCCTCCGGGGAGGCGCCGGCCGGAATCTGTTGATCGGAGGCGGCGGCTCGGCTCAGGTGACCGGAGGAACGGGTGACAACATCCTGATCGCGGGCATCACCTCGTACGAGCTGGAGCCCGCTGCTCTCGACGCCTTGATGCAGGAATTCGCCAGGACCGACGAAGACTTCGTCACGCGCCTGGCTCACCTCTTGAGCGGCGACGGCACAAACGGCGACGCCCGCTTGAACCCGACGACGGTCCAGACCGTCAAGGCACGTAACGTTCTCTCGGGCGGACCAGGAAACAACTGGTTCTTCAAGAGCAGCGGCAACGACACGATCAAGGCCGGCACCCTTCGTCCGGGCAACGTCGTCACGAAACTCTGAGCCGGTCATGGAGACGATCTCAGACCGGCGACGCATGCGGTTTGTTCCGCGTGCTAGAGCGAGCCACCAACTCTTTCCTGGGCTAATCAACATGACACGTCTCAGCCGCATTATTTCGCGTGGCCCGCGCGCCCGTCGCAGACCAGTTGGGCTTCGATTCGAGTGGCTCGAGAGCCGCCAACTGCTGACGAACTTCACGGTGCTCAACACGAGCGACAGTGGCCCTGGCTCACTGCGCCAGGCGATGCTCGACGCCAATAGCGCCAGCGGCGGGATCAAGATCGTGTTCAACATTCCGGGCTCAGGGGTTCACAAGATCGATCCGCTCTCCGATTTGCCGGCGATCATCACCCCGATGACGATCGATGGCTACACGCAGCCCGGATCGAGCCCGAACACACTGGCCGTCGGCGACAACGCCAACATCACGATCGAGCTGAGCGGCAACGGGCCGAGCTCGACCGCCCAGAACGCCTTCGCAGTCGACTCCGGCGGGACGACCATTCGCGGACTGGCGATCAATCACTTTGCTGGTGATGCGTTCGCCATCGCGGGTCCTGCCCAAGATCAGATCGCGGGCGACTTCGTCGGTACCGACCCGACCGGGACCATCGGCGCAGGGAACGGGACCAGCAGTGCTGTGACGATCGGGGTCAGTGCCTCGGACGTTACCATCGGTGGGCCGGCAACTGCCGACCGCACCATCGTCTCTGCCTCCGGCTACTACGGCATCGTGCTCGCGGCAGGCACGGGCGACCAGATCCAGAATTGCTACGTGGGCACCGATGCGAGCGGCACAGTGCAACTGGGTAATGACAACCAGGGAATCTACGACCAGGGCGCGTCCAACTTCACGATCGGCGGGACAACTGCGGCAGTCCGGAATGTCATTTCAGGAAACCGCTCGAATGGGATCGCCTTGACCACCACGGCGGGCAATCTCGTCGAAGGGAACTATATCGGCACAGACTCGACCGGCACAGTCAAGCTGGGCAACGGAAGCGATGGTATTGTGATCAGTGTCGGCGGCAACACGATTGGCGGGAACCAGGCAGGGGCGGGCAACGTGATCTCGGGTAATGCCGGCGCTGGCATCTTGATCAACTACAGCAGCGCAGCCTCGCTCGGGAACGTGATTCAGGGGAACCTGATCGGTACAGACAATTCGGGCACGTTGCCCATTGGCAACATGGCGCAAGGAATCAACATCGGGAATAGCGACGGAGGGGGGTTCAACAATCTGATCGGCGGGACGACCGCCACGGCCCGAAATGTCATCTCGGGCAACAACGACGGAGGGATTGCGGTAGAAGGCGGAACCGGCAATTCGGTCGAGGGCAATTACATCGGCGTCGATGTGACCGGTAACGCGGCCCTGCCGAATCTCGGCGAGGGAATCATTATTGGCTCCAACAGCGTGACCGTCGGTGGAACCAATTCCGGTGCTGGGAACGTGATCGCTGCCAACAAGGCCGACGGCATCGGTGTCGGGGGCGACGGGACCGTGATTCAGGGCAACTTCATTGGCTTGGGCGCCGATGGCTTGACGGCGCTCGGCAATGGTGGGAACGGCGTCGAGGTGATCGGTCTCGTGCAGATCGGCGGCTCGCTCGCGGCCGCTCGCAACGTCATCTCTGCCAACATCGGTGACGGCATCGCGGATGGTGGCGCCGGCACCCGACCGGGGCTTATCCAGGGCAACTATATCGGCACCGATTCCTCCGGCACACAGAACCGCGGCAACAAGGCCAACGGCATCTCTATCGGCACCGCGGGGATCACGGTTGGCGGCCCGGATCCCGGCGATGGCAACTTGATCGCAGCCAATGGTACCAAGGGCAACCTTCTGACGACGACCGGGGGCATTACGCTCGGCAATGTCATCCTTGATGGCTCAGCCGACAACAATATCATTCAGGGCAACCTGATCGGCACGGCCGCCAACGGCATCTCGCCTCTGGGAAATGTCGGCGGCGGGATCATCTTCGCTTTCGGCGCCAACGACAATACGGTCGCCGCCAACACGATCGCATACAACAACACTTCGGCCAGCCCGGTCGGCGGTGGAATCGCGTTTGAGAATACTCAGAGCACTGCGATCGGCGACCGGATCGACGGCAACTCGATCTTCGCCAATACGGGCCTGGGCATCGATCTCGATGACGACGGCGTCACGCTGAACACGCCGGGCGGACCACACACCGGCCCGAATGACCTTCAGAACTTTCCCGTGATCACCTCGGAGTCGACCAACTCCATCGCCACGTTCATCGGCGGCACGCTCAATGCCCAACCCGGCACTCCCTTTACACTCCAGTTCTTCAGCAGCCCGGTCGCCGACCCGTCCGGTTACGGCCAGGGCGAGACCTATCTCGGCCAGTTGAAGGGCGTGACGACCGATACCACGGGGAACACGAGCTTCACGTTCTCCGTCCGCTTCCCCGTCGATCCCGGCCAGTTCTTCACCGCAACGGCAACCGACCCGAATGGAAACACGTCTGAGTTTTCCCAGGGATTCCCGTTAGCCGTCGCCAATCCGCTGATCGTCACCACGACGGCCGACAGCGGCCCGGGTTCGTTGCGAGCCGCCATCGAATACGTCAACGCGACGCCGGGGACCAGCACGATCAGCTTCGACATCCCCGGGAGCGGCGTGCAGATCATCGCGCCCTTGACCGCGCTACCGATCATCACCAACCCCGTGATCATCGACGGCTACACGCAGCCCGGTTCACTCCCCAACACCCTGCCACCAGGCGAAGCACCTGACGCCATCCTTTCCATCGAGCTGAGCGGAACGCTCGCCGGAGCCGGCGTCAACGGACTGGAAATCGCGGGGGGCGACAGCACGGTGCGCGGGCTGGTTGTCAGCGGATTCACGGCGTGGGCCGCGGGCGGCAACGGGATCGCGCTCACCACGAGCGGTGGCGATCTCATAGAAGGCAATTATCTCGGCACCGATCCGACCGGCTCGAGGGCCCAGTCTAACTCGGAAGGCGTCACGATCGTGAGTGGGACCGGCGACACAATCGGCGGCACCGCCGCGGCGCGCGGAACCTGATTTCCGGCAACGCCGATTACGGCGCGGCCGTTGCCAGCTTCGCGGCCGATGGCACGGTGATCGAGGGCAATCTCATCGGAACCGACGCTCACGGGATCAAGCCGCTCGGAAATGGCGGCACGGGCGTTGAGCTCGAAGGAGTCTCCGTTACCCTCGGGGGTACGATCCTGGGAGCCCGCAACGTGATTTCCGGCAACGGCGGCGACGGCGTGTACGCCGCGACCGGTGACTTGATCGAGGGGAACGATATCGGCACCGACGCTTCGGGCTTCGTCAGATTGGCCAACGCCGGCGATGGCATTGATCTCGGCGGCCCAAACAACACAATCGGCGGGACCAATGCCCTGGCACAGAACGTGATTTCCGGCAACGCGGGATCGGGCGTCATGATCGTCAACGTATCGGACAACCTGATCGAAGGCAACCACATTGGCTCGGGCACGCCGAGCACGTCGCCGATTAACGTGGGCAATGGCGGCGACGGAGTGACCATCCTGTCATACTCGCCGGAGGACCAGGGGCCCGATGACAACACCATCGGCGGGCTGGCTGACGGAGCAGGCAACGAGATCGCCTATAACGGCGGGAACGGTGTGACCGTCGCCAGCTCGAGCCTCGCGGCAGTGACGTTCGCCCCCACCGGCGACGCGATCCTCGGGAATTCCGTTTTTTCCAACGCGAAGCTCGGGATCGACCTCGGCAACGATGGGCAGACGCGGAACACGCCAGGCGGCCCTCATACCGGACCGAATGACCTGCAAAACGACCCGGTGATCAACTCGGCCGTGTCGGCCGACGAAACCGTGACACTCGGCGGAACATTGAACAGCACCCCCAGCACGACGTTCGTGCTCCAGTTCTTTGGAAACCTTCATGAGGTCAGCCCCGGGGTCTTCGGAAGTGCGGTCGTCATGGGCACGGCCTCCGTGACGACGAACACGCAGGGCAACGCCACCTTCTCGGAAAACTACTTTGACTTCGGCGGGTCGTATAGCGCGACGGCGACCGACCCCGGCGGCAATACGTCTGAGTTCTCACCGGTCTACCTGCAGTCGACGGCCCCGGCGCCCGACCTGCGACTTTCGGTCACTCCGGTGACCGCGAGCCCAGTGCTGACGAACAACGACTACAACTATTCCGTTACGATCACCAACGCCGGGCCGCAGGATGCCTCCAACGTCGTACTGAGCAACGCCCTCGGGGCGGGATCGACGCTTCACACCATCACCACGGCCGGCGCGATCACCAATCTTTCACCCACTCTGACTAACGTTACTTTCGCCAGCCTCGCCTCCGGTGCCAGCGTCACTGTAGGTCTTTTTGTGCGTGCTGCCAGCGCTGGCGTCTACAACGACGCGGCCTCCGTCACCGCGAACGAGGCGGACCCCGACGAGACCAACAACTCCGCCGCCGTCACAGACACGGTCGTTGCGCCGTCTGCCGACCTCCGGCTCACGATGAGTTCACCGACTCCCAACCCGGTGCAGACAAACAAAGACTACAACTATTCCGTCACGATCACCAACGTCGGGCCCCAGGATGCCTCGAGCGTCGTACTGAGCGACGCACTCGGGGCCGGATCGACGCTTCACACCATCACGACGGCCGGCGCGATCACCAATATCTCACCCACCATGACGAACGTTGCTTTCGCCAGGCTAGCGGCGGGGGCCAGTGTCACCGTAGGTTTCTTCGTCCGTGCTGCCAGCCCTGGCATCTACAACGATACGGCCTTCGTCACCGCCAACGAGGCGGACCCCGACGAGACCAATAACGCCGCCTCTGTCATAGAAAAGGTTGTCGCGCCGCCGCCGCCGGCTACTGCCGACCTCTTAGTCGTCGGCACGGTCGCGCCGGATATCGCAACAGTCGGCAGAGCGTTGACGTACACCTTCACCGTAAGCAACAAGGGTCCGAGCCCGGCCACGGATGTAAAACTGTCGGATATGCTTCCTGAGGGCGTGAGTTTCGTCTCAGTCAAATCTGGCCTGGGAACGGGCGATTTCGTCGGAGGACTCGTGACGACCAGCATCGGCACCCTGGATGTCGGCGCAACCGCGACGGTGACACTTGTGGCTATTCCTTCCGTGGCGGGTACGATCAGTGACACCGCGAGCGTCGGAGCTGATCAGCCCGACCCCCACCCGGCCGACAACCAGGTCACGGTTCTCGTCGCCACGGCCCTGGACGTGCCGATCAATGTGTTCTCCAGTCTGATGAAGACGAGCAAGGGTCCCTACCAGGTGCTCGTCACCTGGGGCTACCCGGATTCTGGCTCGACCGGAATCGGCTTCAACGTTTATCGTGTCGACGCCTCCGGCTCGGAGATCAAAATCTCTGGACCAACCGGCACGTCGGCACACGACTTCGTCGACACCGGCGCCGAGGCGAACAAGACGTGCGAGTACCGAGTCACTGCTTTCGTGGGGAATGGTGAAAGCGCCGTTTCCGACGAGACCACGATCACGGTGACTCTGGATAGTTCCTCAGGTCTCGGCGTAAACAGTTCAAAAACCCGCGGCCGAGAGGCCTCAGGCCCGGTCGCTCGGTCGGAACGCCGCACAGCGAAAGCGGGTAAACCGGCCACAATTCACCGCCGCCGGCCTGGAGTGCTCGTGAACCCCTCATCGCAGGCTCGCCGAACACCTGTAGCCTCTCAAAGCGCCCCGCATGAATCGTAGGGTACAGCGGCATGCGCACCGCACTCTTGGGACGCAACTTGGAACTCGGCAGCGATGGTCCGATAATGGATTACCGCCGTTCGGCGGACGAATGCCTGTTCGGCCGATCGAGCGGGGACATTTATGGGATCAGCGCTTCGGACAAGCGAACGGCAATCGTCTCACGCCGGCCGGCGGATCGTCCTCACGACGTTCGGCTCACTCGGTGACCTCCACCCCTTCATCGCCGTTGCTCGGGGTTTGCAGGCCCGAGGACACGAAGCGATCATCGCCACGACCCGCCACTACCGCCGCCGGATCGAGTCACTGGGGATCGGCTTCCACCCCGTCCGCCCGGACGGCCCCGACCTGGACGTCGACCGGCACGCGATGCAACGCTTCATGGATCGGTACAGGGGAATCGAATACGTCGTCCGCGAGCTTCTGATGCCGGTCCTGAATGATTCCTACGAAGACGTCCTGGCGGCGGCACAGGGCGCGGACCTGCTGGTTTCGAATGTGCTCATGTACGCCACCAGGCTGGTGGCCGAGAAGAAAGGCATCCCGTGGGCTGGCGCTTTTCTCCAGCCCCTGGGCTTCTTCTCTGCCTACGATCCGCCCGTCTTGGCGCAGGTCCCGTTCCTGTCGAAACTCCGGTTTCTCGGTCCGGCCTTTCACCGTCCCTTGTTCCGGCTGGCGAAATGGAGCTGCCGCTCCTGGGGTGAGCCGTGGCGCCGCTTGCGCGCTGAGCTTGACCTGCCGCCCACATCCGCGAATCCACTGTTCGAGGGCCTCTATTCTCCCGACCTGGTCTTGGCGATGTTCTCAAGGCTCTTCGCCGCCAAGCAGCCGGACTGGCCTCCGCAAACACTCGTCAGCGGATTTCCGTTCGCTCGCCAAGGCGATGAAGCTGAGATGTCGCCGGATCTGATTCGGTTCCTGGACGAAGGCCCTCCCCCCATCGTGTTCACGCTGGGCTCGTCGGCAATCCTGGACGCCGGGCCGTTCTTCGAGCACAGCGCTGCCGCCGCTCAACTGCTGGGCCGCAGGGCGGTGCTCATCGTCGGCCAAGACCCCGGGAACCGGCCGGCATCGCTCCCGACCGGCGCCCTCGCGTGCGACTACGTCCCGTTCTCGGCGCTTTTTCCACGAGCCGCCGCGATTGTGCATCCCGGCGGCATCGGGACGACGAGCCTGGCGATGCGCTCCGGTCGTCCCATGCTGGTCATGCCCTGCGCCCATGACCAGTTCGACAACGCCGCGCGGGTGAACCGACTCGGGATCGCCCGCGCAATTTCGCGGCGCCGGTACCGTCCGACTCGCGTCGCGCTTGAGATGCGGCATCTGCTCGACAATCCGGAGTACTCCGACCGGGCATCGGCTATCGGCGAGGGCGTACGGCGCGAGGACGGAGTCGCGGCCGCTTGTGACGCACTGCAAGGGCTCCTGCTGGCCAGTCACCCTGCCGAGGCGGTTGTGAAATGAATAACGGCCAGGCAGTGAGACCTGGCGGAGGCTTCACACGGACGAAAGCCGTCTCGGCGAGACTCACGATTGAGAATGCATCCGTCAAACTTCTGACCATCGGGTCACTCACGGCGTGCTTCCGTTGCCGCCGAGCAAGGTCTTCCGTCAATTGTCGATTGACGGCCCACCAGCCGGACCATCCGCCCTGCGGAAAGAGCGCATTCGCATTAACGGCGATCGGTCCGTTCAGGGTATCTCCCTTCTACTTCGACAAAAGTTGATCAATCCCGCGCACGCAACCCCGAAAACGACCAGCCCCAGGGCCGGCGGCTCGGGAACGGCGCTGCCGGCCGTGACGATTGCGACGGGCGTGCTATCCGTCGCGCTTTGGGCAAACGTATAGATCGATGCAGTCCCGTTCGCGTTCAGATCGATCGTCGCGACGCTGCCATTGGGGTCGGTGGTCAATTGCGGGGTCACGCCATCTGCGCCGTAGAGCGACAGCGCGAATGCCGAGCCACTCGTCCCGCCAGGGGTGTCAATCGCCGGGCCAGACAGCGTCAGGGTAAAACTGAAGCTGTTGCCGAACGTGAATCCCTGGAACGCGTCGTTGAACGGCGTGCCGTTCTGGAGCGTCAGCGCGCCAGGTAACGATCCTGTAGCGTCTCCCGTGAGCGATGCGGGCTGCGAGAGGATGCCGCCAACACTCTGGAAGAGGGTCACGCTGGCGGTGGCAGCCAGTGCACTGCTGTCGCCGGGGTTGAGCTCGAAGTCGAGGAAGCCGCTCTGCGTGTTGAGCGACGATGTATCAACGCTCACGTTGAAGACCAGGTCGGCGTACGCGGACCCGCGTCCCAGAACACTCGACCCCAACAACAGGGCGGCAACGGCATAGACAACTTGGCGCTTGAGCAAAGGAGTTCCTCCCCCTGAATCATGCTAACCGCTGGTGTCTTCGTCAAAGGCGATGATGCCATACGCGAACGACAATAGCTTCGGATTCTTGAACAGGACTGTAAAGGTGATCGACTGGCCTGGGGCCAGTACGCCGCCTCCCAGGTTGACGGATATGTAAGGGTTGCCGTCCGGTGCGATGCCGCTGGCGTTGGCCAGCTCGACACCAGCCGGCAAGCCCGTCAATTCAAACTGCAGAGACCCGATCAGGTCTGTCGTGCCCGTGTTGGTGATCGTGATGGTGCCGCCGAACAACTGCCTGGCGCGGTTATAGACCAGCCCCGATTTGCTCGCGCTCACCTGACTGCTGACGTTCTGGGAAAGCACGGTCAGAACCACATTGTGACTGGCGCCCGCTGCGTAGTTGATCCCGAAGGTGTAGCCGTCGAAGGTATACGTGCTGCCCTGACTGAATGTCCCCACGACGGTGCTGCCGCTTTGGTTCTTGATGATGGTGAACTGCTGGCCGACCGCCGGCAGGAAGCTGCCCAGAAATGAGACGTTCAGGGTGGGGCTGTCAAGGGCGACGGTGCCGCCGGCCGGTATGACCGTCTGGTCGTACTGGGTTCCCGCGGTTGTGCCGCCCAGTTCTTCGTTGAAAGTGGAACCAGTCGCCAGCGCCAAGCTTCCCGCCGTGAGGGTGCCGGGCGAATCACCGGGCGACAGCGCACCTCCGCTTTGAACGGTTGTGGCCGGGACCTTGCCATCCCCGCCCAGGGTACCGCCGCCATTGACCGTGACCGCGGTATTGAGCAAACGGCCGTTGACCACAAGTTTGCCCGCGTCGATGGTGGTTGACCCGAAATAGGTATCGGTATTCGACACGGTCAACGTGCCGGTCCCGGTCTTGGTCAGGGTATTGACGGCCTCGCCAAAAGCGGAATTGGGAATATCCACGAAGTTCGTGCCGCCGGTGGGGTCCCACTGAACGTCCAGGGAGGCGCCGCCGCCGCCCTGATAGTATTCGACGTCAATCGTGTGCACGCCCGGAGTCAAGTCCGCCATGCCTGTTGCCTGGGCGGCGGCCTGGAAGTTGTTGTTGTTCACGACCGCGGTGCCATCGATATAGAGCATGCTGCCGTCGTCGCTGGTGGTGGCGAAGCTAATGGGTACCGGGGCGGTGCCGGTGCCGGGGATCATGATATCGCCATACCAGCGGGCCTCAACGTTGGTATTGCTGCCGGCGCCAAGGTTGTAATAGGCGGGGTTGCCCACGCTATCCGCGAACCCATTGTCGGCGATATCCGGGAAGTCAATCGGCCCGACGAGCTGCGCGGTCACGGCGGGGATTTGATTTCCCAGCCAGGCGGAATTGGTGGAGGCAGCAGGCTGGATCAGGTCCTGGGCCGCGGGCAGATTGAAGTACGTGCCGGTGAGTCCGTGGTCGAATCCCGATGTGGCAGTTCCGCTGATCACGCCGGTAATCTTGTCCCGGCCGGAACTGGAATCGATGAGGTTGCCTTCAGTGCCCAGGTTGATATTGCCGGCGATGTTGATTGTGCCGCTACCTGCCAGGGTTACGCTGCCGGTGTCGCAAATCAGGTTGCCGTTGATCGTGGTGGTGCCGGCTCCGACCACCGTGAGCGTGCTCTGGCCCACGGAGATATTGCCGCCCAGAGTCATGGTGTCAAGATCGGAGCCAATCGTCGCCGCACCGGAAAGGGTGATCGGGATGGCAAAGCTGTTCGTGCCGCTGATATTCTCGATGGCGCCGTTGCCGGCCGGACCGGAGCCGCTGATCACGAACGGTTCCGCGGTGGTGTAGTGGAGGCCGCCGGTAAAGGCGAGGGCGCCGGCGGTATTGACGAATATGCCCGTGGCCGTCGCCGGTCCCATGGCGCCATTGGCCGTCACGACCAGGGTGCCGGCGCTGACCGTGGTCGAACCGGAATAGGTGTTGGTTTTCGACAGGGTCAACGTGCCGGTGCCCGTCTTGATCAGGCCATTGACGGGCTCGACAAACGCGGAGTTGGGAATATCCACGAAGTTGGTGCCGCCGGTGGGATCCCATTGAACGTCGAGGTAGGCGCCGCCGCCCCCCTGGTAGTACTCGACGTCAATCGAGTGCAGGCCCGGGGTCAAATTCACCATACCCGTTGCCTCGGTGGGCGGCTGAAAGTTGTTGTTGCTCACCACCGCGACGCCATCAATATACAGCATGCTGCCGTCGTCGCTGGTGGTCGCGAAGTTTATGGGTACTGGGGTGGTGCCGGTGCCGGGGATCATGATATCGCCATACCAGCGCGCCTCGACGTTGGTATTGTTGCCGGCGCCGAGATTGTAATAGACAGGGTCGCCCACGCTATCCACGAACCCATTATCCGCGATATCCGGGAAGTCAATGGGCCCAACGAGTCGCGCGGTCACGGCTGGGGTTTGATTGCCCAGCCAGGCGGAATTGCTGGCGTCAGCGGGCTGGATCAGGTCCTGGGCCGCGGTAAGGTTGAAGTACGTGCCGGTGAGTCCCTGGACGAATCCCGTGAGTGCCGTGCCGCTGATCACACCGGTAATCGTGGCCGGGCCGGAACCGGAATCGTTGAGGTTGCCCTCCGGGCCCAGGTTGATATTGCCGGCGACGTGGATCGCACCGGCGCCGGTCAGAGTGACGCCCGCACCCTGGCAAATGAGATTGCTGCCGAGCGTCAGGCTGCCGGCAACCGAGCCGATCACCGCCATCCCGGGCACGGTGATGAGGGTGGCAAAGGTGTTCGTGCCGCTGATATTCTCGATGGCGCCATTGCCTGCCGGGCCGGCGCCGCTGATCGAGATCGGTTCCGCGGTGGTGTAGTGGAGGCCGCCGGTAAAGGCCAGGGCCCCGCCGGTTTTGACGACGATGCCCGCGGCCGTGGCCGGTCCCATGGCGCCATTGGCCGTCACGATCAGGGTGCCGGCATCGATCGTCGTTGACCCGGAGTAGCTGTTGTTGTGGGACAGGGTCAACGTGCCGGTGCCCGCCATTGTCACGCCGTTAGCGGCCTGGATGCTGGAAAACGCGGAGTTGGGAATGTCCACGAAGTTGGTGCCGCCGGTGGGATCCCACTGAGCGTCCATGGTGGCGGCGCCGCCCCCCTGGTAGTATTCGACATCAATCGTGTGCAAGCCTGGAGTCAAGTCCGCCAGCCCTGTCGCCTGAGTAGCCCCCTGGAAGTTGTTGTTGTTAACGACCGCGCTGCCATCGATGTAAAGCATGCTGCCGTCGTCGCTGGTGGTCGCGAAGTTGATGGGCACCGGAGCGGTTCCGGTGCCTGGGATCATGATCGCGCCATACCAGCGGGCCTCGACGTTGTTATTATTGCCGCCCCCGAGATTGTAATAGACAGGGTCGCCCACGCTGTCCGCGAACCCGTTGTCGGCGATATCCGGGAAGTCAATCGGCCCGACGAGCTGCGCGGTCACGGTGGGGGTTTGGTTTCCCAGCCAGGCGGAATTGGTGGTGGCAGCGGGCTGGATCAGGTTCTGGGCCGCGGGAAGGTTGAAATAGGTGCCGGCGAGCCCCTGGACGCGGGCCAATCCAAAGGTGGCCGTGCCGCTGATCGCACCGCTCAACGTGTCCTGACCGGAACCGGAATCAACGAGGCTGCCCACCGGGCCCAGATTGATGTTGCCGGTAATGTCGATGGTGCCAGTGCCAGCCAGAGTGACGCCCGCATCACCCGTGCAGATGAGCTTGCCGGTGATTGTGGTGGTGCCGGCGCCGGAGATCACCAGAGCGCCATTACTGGCATTGGTGATGGTGCCGCTGATCGTTTCATTCTGGGTCGGGTCGCCGAGGTTGATGGTCGGGTCGCCGCCACCGGAATCGGCTGTGATGGTGATGGGAACGGCGTCGGAAATGATCGTGATGGTGTCCGTGCCATCCGAGGTGTCCAGAGTCATGGCCGACACATGGGCGGCCGCGACGGTCACCGTGGAGCTACCGGACCCGGTGGCGAATCCCGCTCCCGCGCCGGTCACGGTAATGGTCACCGCGGGGTCCGAGAGCGTGTAGATGCCTGCCGCGAGCTGGACGCTGAGCCGGTCTGGAGCGCCCGGAGAAGTGGTGAAAGTCAGTTTGCCGCCGCCACCGAGGGTCAGAATGGCTTGCCCGAGCACGCTCACCGTGGCGTAGGCGGGATCGCTGAAACCGGAAACGTTTTCCGCGACGATCTCGTAGCTGTAGGTGTGGCCCACGGGGACATTGGTATCCGTGAAAGTTTGGGTCGAGGGGGGAGAATCGCTGGTCTCGGGCCGGTCGGCGTAGATCGCATACGGACCCCCATCGACAGATCGGGAAATCTGGTAACCGAGAGCAAAAGGTCCGGCGTGGTCGGTCCAGCTCAAGACGACCGTGTCACCGCTTTGAACGGCCGTGGCGTTGGTCGGTGCCGGCGGCACATTGGGAATGTTCACGGATGCCGTGTTTGAGCTGCTCGACAAACCGGACGAGTTGGTGGCTTGCAGCTTGTAGTAATACGTATTGCCGGGGCTCAGGCCGGCGGCCCCATCCGTGTAGTAATAGGGCGCGGAGGCAAGTGTCTCGGTGACGACGTTCTGGGTGAACAGGCTGTTCGTCGCGCGCGTGAGGACAAAGCCGGTCTCGTTGGTCGCCGTGTTGGTCCAGGTCAGATAGACTTCCGAGCCGCTGGCAGGCGTGGCCCCCAGGCCCTGCGGGGCAGTCGGGGTCTGGCCAGTCTGATTGGTCGTCATCGCGCTGGCAGTGTTGGAGGGGCCGGAGGAACCAGCCGAATTGCTGCCCACGACCTGGAAATAATAGGTCGTGCTCTGGTTCAGGCCGGTGACCGTGTAGCTTGTCGACTCCTGTGCGGCATTGGCCACCGTGGTGAAATTCACCCCATTCGTCGATTCTAGAATGGCGTAGCTGGTGGCGAAGTTCGGCGAGACCGTACTGTCGGTCCAGTTCAGCTCGATGGCCGAACCCGATAGCGCCTGGGCGCTGAGGTTCGCCGGAGCGTTCGGCGCCTGGGCCGGCGTACCCGGCCCGGTCAGCCCGAAGACTTGCAGGCTGTTTTGCGTGCCGACGAAAACCTGGCCATTGGCCACGGTTGGCACCGCGAACTTGACCGCTGCGATGCTGCCCGAACCGCTGTTCCACAATTCGGTGCTGAGTGACAAGGTGCTGTAGGCGTGGAGCTCGTTGTTGTTGGTGTCCATGATCCAGGCAATGCCGCCGGCAGGGTCCTCGCTGCCGTCGGCCGAAATCATCACCGAGCCGGGCAGATAGCCGAAGTTGTTGTTGGCTGTTTCCGAGGTTGGCTCAAGGGTCGCGATGGGGACGGTGGGAGGGTCCGGCGCCGGGTTGGGGGCGACAATGTAGGACCACGCATTGCTGTTGTAGCCAGCGACCCAGTAGAGCGTGCCATGGTAGTAGGCCGGGGTGCTCAGTGACCCGTTGATCAAGACCGGAGGGGTGGTTATGCCGGTGCTGGGGTTGTAGACGGTGTTCAGGACGTTGTCGTCATTGACGTTGAACTTCCCCAGGTTGTCGCGGTCGAGCAGGTAGATCGTACCTTCCTTGCCGGCGGCCACAATGAGGTGCGGGTGGCCGGGGATGCCGGCCGAGTCGGGCAGCACCAGCGGAGACCCGGAGCCGAAATCCTCGTCGGCGTCGTCGAGCGCGTTCACATTGTAGGGTGTGAAGTAATCGACGATTTTCATGCCCCAGCCATTCGAATTCTGGTTGGTCGCGGTGGTGGTCGGGTCGGCCTCGACCTTCACCAGGGATTCGTAATAGTCATCATCAACGGGGAACCCGTTGGCATCGAGCGTCGGCGGGCCGCCGCGCGGGTCGCCGTTGCCGGTTTCAAAGTAGAAGGCGGGCTCACCGTTGAAGGCTTCGTCGGGGTCGAAGGTCAGGCCGCCGCCGCCGCCCCAGATGCCGCCGTCGCCGCCATTGGGGTCGGTGCACAGGACCCCGGCAAGAACCATCCCCTGCGTTGACAGGTGAGTGACGTTCCATGCGACGACCCAGCCATGGTAAGGGCCGACGTCGCCGTGCGAAGCCCATTCTTCATAGACAATACCGTTCACCAGGCTCAGAGCTGGGCGGTCGGCCTCGTGCAAGGCGTTGAACTGAACCACGCCCCCGACATTGCCGTCGCCCGTGCCGCTCACGGAGATCGGTGTGTTATTGGTGTTATCGTTAGTCGTGTCGCCTGTCAGGAAAGACGGCGCGGCGTCGGTGCCATCGCCGACATTGATGGCGTGCAGTCGCTGGACGAAATGAGTCGTCGAGCCGACAAGTTCCTTCGTGGCGACAGAGACGTAGAGGATGTTCGTGGACTGGTCGATGACCGGCGTGCCGGTGATGCCAATTTCCGGGTTGATGTCGTATGAATTAACGTCCTGGCTCAAAACGGTGGCGACGGAAGTCGCACCGGGAAGGTAGTCATTGGGGTTGGTGGTATCCAGGAACGTGCGCTGCCAGAGGATGGCGCCGCTCGCGGCGTTGATCGCGTACAGGGAGTCATGTTCCGTGGCGACAAAAACAACCGAGCTGTAGGTGCCGGGCGCGCCGACAGTGTTCGGTCCGGCAGCAATGGTCACGTTGGTCAGAACCAGCGGCTCGGCATAGACCTGGCCATCGAGTGGGGTGTTGTAGAGCTGGCCGAAATCGGCGGCGTTGACGTTCGACGGCGTCAATTGCGTCTCGGTCAGGTTGGCCCCGGTCGACTGGGAATCCACGTGGTATTGCGTGATATTCGTCGCGAGCAGGCGACGAGCCTCGAGTCCCTCCAGCAACGGCCGACAAGGCCGCCCTTTGCGCTGGGACTGGAGTTCTCGGGCACGGCTCCATCTCGATTTCCACATCTGTTGCGCCTCACAATTGATCCGCCGGCGAGTTGTTCATTGAGCGCTGGATCGACACGATTTCGCGAGGGAATGGAGAGAATTCCCCGTCACCGCTGGACTCGAAGATGCGGACTGTCCGGGATTGAACGACGCTCGCACGTCGGGACCAGAAAATGAAAGCATGAGAATTGTTCTAGCCGCTCACATCTGCGCGAGGAACCGAAGCAGAGCGCGCAAAGCGATCGATCAAAAAGCCGGGAAGCTTCGAAGCTCGGGTGCAATCCGAGCTCTCGCAGATGGCCTGCCTCAGATGCGCAGCGACGACCCTGGCGGATGATGGTAGTGCCCCGAGCGTCCCGTCGCAAGGACCTCCTAAAAAAATCGTTGCCGCCATCCCAAGGTCGCGGTTTGAGCCCGGCGCGTGAGACGCTCGTCACGCGCAATAGCCATCGCTCTCCAGCACGACGATCAGGCCGGGGGCGTGTTCCTCCGCTTGGCGCCTGAGCTTGACGGGATCAACCGTCACTTCGTGGAGATTGGTTCGTCGGGCCAGTCGATGGATGTAGGCGAGGGAATGGGCATAGCGTCGATTCGGCTGCAAGACGTAATCGCCTTGCGGGATCGCTTCCAGGGAAAAGGCGAAGAGACCACCGAGACGCAGCAGCCGCGCAACGGCCTGGAAGACGGCGACGAGGTCTCCGGCATAGATGAATACGTCGGCCGCCAGCACCAGGTCGCACGGCTCCTGGCTTGTGCTCAGATAGTGAACATAGTCGCCCAGGACCAACTGATCGTAAATCTTGCGGTGCTCGGCCCATTCCATCATGCGGGCGGAGATGTCAATCCCGGTGAGTCGACGGGCGACCTTGCGAAAATGCTGGCCAACCAGCCCGGTCCCACAGCCCAAGTCGATCACGTCCAGCGCCGCCGCTTGAGGCCTGGCCGCCGTGACCGCCTCATACAGCTTTTCGGGAACCACGTAGTTGAGTGCTTCGACCAGGTGCTGATCGAACGAGGGTGCATAGGAATCAAACAGCCGCAGCAAATAAGGGTACGGTGTCGAAGGCGGCGGCGGCATGTCGCCCAGGGCCGCCAGGTTATACCGGGCTTCTTCCAGTGCGGGGTTGATCGTCAGTGCGGCGTGGTAGGCTTCCTTGGCTTCCTGAGCGCGGCCGGCTTGATCGAGGACGTTGCCCAGGTTGTGATGAGCGTTGGCATAACTATGGTTCAGGGAGATCGCCTGCCGCAGGACGGCGATTGCGTCCTCGACCAGACCGACTTTGCCCAGAGCGGCTCCCAGAGTGTTCAGCGCCAGCACGTAGCCGGGGCGCTCGACCAGGGCCTGCCGGCACTCGGCGATGGCCGCATGGGCATCGCCAAGCCGCAGCAAAGCTCCCGCGAGATTGTTATGGGCTTCGGGGAATGGAAACCGCAGCGCAAGCGCATGCCGGTACGCCGCGAGGGCGCGGTCGTATTCGTGCAAATCCATCAGAGAGTCGCCCAGTTGCAAGCAGGCGGCGGCGTGTCTGGGATCGAGTGCCAGAGTCTGTTCGATCCAGGTCGCTGCCTCGCGGGCCTTCCCGCGTTCGGAGTGGAGCATGCCCAGAGCGTACGGGTGATCCGGGCAGCGCGGCTCGACTTCGACCGCGCGGCGGAGGGCGGCGATCGCCTCGTCGGTCCTGCCTGTTTGATGGAGAATCGCCGCGAGCCGCCCCAGGAGATCCGGGCGATTGGGTTGCTCGGCAAGGAGCCGGCGATACTCGGCTTCCGAACGCCGCAGCTCAGCCGAGCGGACCTGGGCAAGCCGTTCGGAGTCTATTCCAATCTGTTCCAATTCGCCCACTCCCCCCGCAAGCAGTCACCGCAAGCCTCCTGATCATTCTACTTGCATTTTCCGCGTGGAGGGACAAGGGGTGGGAAGTCGTTTCGGGGCCGTCGATGCATGTCCGCCTTCTTTCACCGTCGGTCGTCCATCGGATGTACATCCCAGATCACGATCGACGTATCCTTGAGCCCGGCGACAATCCGCTTGCCATCGGGGGTGAAGCAAAGAACCTCGATTCCGGTGCACGGCGACTCGATGGTCTGGAGCTCCGCCTTGTCTGAAAGTCGGAAGATGCGGATGATCCCGCGCTCCGGGTGAGTCAACAAGGTGCCGGCGGCGACGGCCTGCCCATCGGGAGAGAACGCCAGGGCGAGCACGCCGGACTCGGGGATCTCGATCTCGCGGCGCAGGTGACCCGTCTGACCGTCGAGCCAGACGATCGTGCTCGCGGCGATCGTGGTGCCCCGCCAATTACCCGCCTGGAACCGCTTGCGGACTTCTCTGACGATCGCCAGGCTCCGGCCGTCGGGCGCCAACGCGCACACCTTCCAGAAGCCGCCCAAGGCTTCCTTGAAGCGCCGGTCGCCGGTGGTCACGTCCACGACCTGTACCCAGCCCCCGCCGATGAAGGCGGCCGACTGGCCATCGCGCGAGAATACAACCCGGCTGACACTGGACAGGCCTCCCGCTGGTCCTGTGTCGGGGAACTTCTCCAGCTTCGGCTGGGCGATGGGACGTTCCTTCTCGGTCGAGATATCCCAGTGTCGGAGCGAGCCGTCGGCCAGTGCTGCGATCACGGTAGAGCCGTCCCCACTGAGCGACACACCCCGGATGATCGCTTGGCCAACCGACCAGGTGTGAAGCCGCTCGCCGCTCTTGATATCCCAGAGATTGATTTTCCCAGGTTGGGGGTAGGCCGAGCCGGTGGCAAGAAGCGACCCATCGGCGGAAGCCGAGAGCGATTCGACCCAGCCATCGTGGGGAAGCATTCGCGTCGGTCGTCCGGTCGCCAGGTCCCAGATCCGTACGGTCCGGTCTCTGCTGCCGGAGACGAGGGATTTGCGGTCGGCGAGGCAGGCGAGGGCCACGACGTCGCCCTGATGGGCGTCGGGAGTGGCCAATCGGTCTTGACCCGTCGCCAGGTCCCAGGAGTGGAGGGTCTGTCTGTCTCCGGTGGTCACGAGCGTCTTTCGGTCGGGCGAAAAGGCCAGAGGGCCGCCCGCCCTGGAAATGCTCGATAACAAATCCACTTCCGTCCCGGTCGCGGCGTCGAAGGACACGAACGCGCCTCCGCGCCCGATCGCGGCCAGGACCTTTCCGTCGGGAGAGAAGGACATGTGGCTCACGTGGGTGTTTTTCCGGCTCTCGAAGTGCCTGAGCATTGTGCCATCGCCGACGTGCCACAGCCGGATCTCCGCGCCGCGCGAGCCCACCCCCGCGGCCAGGATCGATCCATCGGGCGAAAATGCGAGACCATTCGGACGATCATCTCGCTCGACAGCGATCGTCCGGCTGCGGCGGAGTTGGCCGACTTCCCAGAGGTCGATGGTTTGGTCCTGTACGATCGCGACCCAGCGGTTTGCGCCGTAGCGCGAGAACGCGATCGATTCCGGGGAGAGCATGCGCTCACCGACCAGTCGCTGATGGTGGCGGATTGTCGCAGTGGCGACGTCCCAGACCCGGAGCGCCCCGTCGAGGCTCATGGTCGCGACGATCTTGCCATCGGGAACGTAGGCGACCTTCTCGACGTTGTGCGGATCGTCCCATTCTCCACGGCGGACGAGCCGGCCCGTGGCCACGTCGATGAATACCAGGTGATTCAGCACGACGTTTCGCTTCGGTTCGAGCTGGAATCCCACGGCGGCCATCGTCCTTCCATCGGGCGAGAAGACGAGATCGCGAATCCCCTCGATACCCAACTCGATCTCGCGCAGCTTCTTCCCATCGCGCGCGTCCCAGACCAGGAGGCGAGACTGCCCACTGTCAGTCACGAGAAGCTGACCGTCGGGCGAGTGGACGATGTGCCTGATGTCCGGCGCCTGGCGGAAGCGGACGGTGCCCAGGCGCAGCGCCGCCCCGGGCGGCAAGGGATCGCCGTATCCATCGGTCCGGGGCCGCGGGGATGGGGCCGGCGCACGCACGGCGGCCGGGCCCGGATGGGCCTGGGCTGGCCCGTCCAACGTCGAGGCGAATGCATGCCAGGCCCAGTAGCTACCCCCGAGCCCGAGGCCCAGAAGGATCGCCGCGACCCTGACCCGGTCCAGCAGCATGGAGTTCAAGACGCCCCGCGCAGGATGGCGGGCGTGTCGCCCGCCAGGAATCCGAGCGCGATCCGGACGGTGGAATGGATGAGCGCCATGGGGACGGCCGCCTGCGCGTGCCCCGCGGAACCAGCGACAACGAGGCCGGCAGGGACGGTCATGCCTCTGCGGATGAGCCGCCGGCGCAGTCGCGCGCGCGCCGGGCCAGCCGACCCCGGACGGCCATCTCCGAGAGCCCGAGTTGGTGCGCCGACGCGGCGTAGGTCAACCCTTGCAGGTAGCAGAGGATGATGGGGGCGCGCAACCGCTCGGGCAAGCCGTTGATCTCCTCGTGAAGCATTTCCCCATCGGAATCGTTCTCCGCCGGGAGATCGCTGTCGGAGGTTCCTTCCGCGACGCGTTGGTTGAGCGCGCGGCGGCGGGCGGCGCTCCGTTTACCGCGACTGGCCACTCGGTGCGCCACCCCGAACAGCCAGCTCGCGACGGACGCCGTCCGGCAGATGGTCCGAGCCCGGTTGGCCAGGACGAGGAAGACGGCCTGAAAGGCATCCTCCGCATCGTGCTCGTCGTGAAGGACGCCACGGCAGACCCGGAGCACCATCGGGCCGTGCCGGCTCACCAGCTCTTCGAAGGCCGCCTCCGCGGCTTCGTCGCGCCGCGCGACGAATCGGTCGAGGAGCTGCGCATCGGACATGGTCCCGATGGCTCCGATGTTGAATAGCCGGTGCACCCGGCCGGATAGGCTGCCCGACATGCCTGGCGATCTCCTCGGTTGTTGGTCTCCCCACCCAATGTAGTCCCCGCTTAGCGGGGGTCCCTCACGAGCAAAGCCAAGGAGACGAATTACAGATGCGCCGTCGCGGCACACCGTGCGATTTCCACCGGTCGCAACTCAAATGAAGAACGAGAGTTGCGTAATCTGCCACGCCTGTGGCTCCGCTCGGTCTCGTGCCTCCAAACGTGCCTGCCCTTTCTTTTTTCAAAGGAAAGGCTTCACGAGCTTTTTGTCTCGCCCGTCGGTCCGGACGACGATGCTCACGGCGCCTGAGGTCGATTAATTCGCAGCAGTTGGTTCTCCAAGCTGGAGCAGCCACCGATGGCTTGGTGAATGCGCAGGGCCAGGTTCGCGACATCGCTGTCTCGTGTGCAAACCACGATGCCGCGGTGGGTCAACAACAGGCGGTGCAGTTTGATGAAATGACGGCGGTTGAACGTCAGGACTGCTCGGTCGCTCGAGATGGCGAAGGCCAGAACGCTGGAATCCGATATGCCTTGATTGCTGTGCCCGGCGTCTTGTGCGGTGAGTACGTCATGCCCAAGTTTCCGCAGTTCTTCGACTACGGGGAATGAGAAGTCCTCGTCGCTGTATAGCTGCGCCATCCTTCAGGCTTCCTCGTCTTCCTTGAGCGCTCGGTCGATTTCTTCAGCGTGCTCGCGGTAATATGACCAGGCCAGCATCAGGTCGGCCTGGGTCAAATCCGGGTGGTGTTCGCGGATCTGGGCATCGGATAACCCCAACCGCCGCCACGCGACCAAGCCCGACACGGTGTGCCGCGTATTCCGAACGCACGGCTCACCGCCGCAGACCTCTGGGCGGCTTTGGATCCAGCTTTGCGTGCTAATCGGCGAAGGTGCCATTTTCTTCATGACTCCAACGACAAGCGGAAATGCTTGCTGAGTGGCGCAAGATCGCACAAGCATTTCCTGCAAGGTAACCCGGTCACGGCCCCGACGTCAAACTCGCCAACCGCCCGATGGTGAGGGGAGCGCTCATGTGACTCCGCTCGGTCTCGTGCCTCGAAAAGTGCCGGCCTTCCTTTTAATCGCTCGCCCAGTCTTGGCCGATGTGCTGTAACACGCCGGCGTTATAAGTCTAGGGGAAGTCGGCGTTCCGGCTCGTGCCAGACAGAGCTTTGCCTCGTCGCGAGAAACTTTGCTGAGGAATTCTGACCATGCTGCTGCTGCGAAAACCTCTGCTGCGATTGCTCATCGCCGGCGCGGCGCTCGTGGGTTGGTGTGCGCCGGCTCTGTCCCAAAAAACGCCGCGGATGCAAGAGAAAGGCCCCGCGTCGGCGTCGTCGAGACACTCCGTGCGGACCGACATTTCACTGGATGCGCAAGCGCGCCAGGCGGCCGAGCGCGCGATTCCCTACATCGAAAAGTATGGCACCGCCTGGATCAACGAGCGAAATTGTATGGCGTGCCATTATGCCGGTTATATGCTCTGGTCGTTGCGCGATGCCGGCGAGCGCGGCTTTGGCATCGACAAGGGCAAGCTTGCCGAGTCGACCAACTGGGCAATCAACCAGACGGATGTCCACGGATTCGGCTACGAAGGCGCGGCGCAGATGTTGATCGCCCGCGATCGATCGGACCTGAGCGAAAACACCGTCAAGCGAATCGAGGCGATGCGCGACGTGATTATCAAGGGCCAGAAAAAAGACGGTTCCTGGGTACCAGGCGGCCAGCTCCCGGCCCAGAAGCGGCCGCTTTCCGAAACGAAGCAGGTGAGCACAATGCTGAGCATACTGGGCCTGGACTCGCTCGACCAACCGAGCCAAAGGGCCATCGCGTGTCGCGACAAGGGTCTCATGTGGCTCAAGAAGACCCCGCCCGACGGCCAGAATCAGCCGGTAAGCAGCGAGTGGTACGCGACGCGGTTGCTGATCGAGAAGAGGTTTGGCGATCCGAAACAGGTCGAAGCGATCCGCGAGCAGATTCTTGCGGCGCAGCAGCCCGACGGCGGCTGGGGCTGGCTTCGCGCGGACAAGAGCGACGCGTTCGGCACCGGCATATCGGTCTACGCACTCAGCCAGGCAGCGGTACCGAGTTCGCATGCGGCCATTCAGAAGGCCTGGAAATTCCTGATCGAAACGCAGACTGACGATGGCTCCTGGATCGTGAGCGGCACGAAGAACGGCACCAAGGACAAGCCCCATCCTTTCAGCAGCTTCTGGGGCTCGACCTGGGCTTTGCTCGGCCTTTGCCATTCGCTACCGGTCCACAATCCGCTGGGAAACCAGGCGCACTCCCGCGGATCATGACGCCGCGATGGGCGCGCGGTTGTCCGGGGCGAGACCGTCTTTGATCGGACCTGTCCCGCTTCCTGCATTCGGACCTCGCAGGGGCGAGGGACGTGCCGAAGCCGGGGTGTGGCCGGGGCGGGAGGTGGAGGGCAGGCGGGATCGGTGGCTGTATACTTTATTGTTCGGCGACTTGTTTGAGCACGATGAAATCACATTCCAAACCGTCGCTAATTGTCTTCGATACATGCCTGTGCCAGTGATCACTGGCGGCTTTCTCCGCATCGTCAGCGGTTTGCAGCAGAAATGCCGCCAGTTCACGTAGAATGGCAGGCGAAGCGGACAGGCTGATTTCACGCATCCGCTTCAACCCGTACTCACTTAATGTTTGGCTCTCGTATCCATAAATCATTGCTCAACCCCAGTCGAGGATGTGGCATGGACCACGCACACCCCCAATAGAAATGGAAGTACACGCAATGTAAAGTCCCGGGAACGGACGACCGAATGAACGATGCCAACCCGGTGCGGCGGCACCGCGTCCCCAGAGTCACAATCGGCTGACCTGGGCACGGGCGATCCTGCATAAGACGTTGGGCCGAGTCGATGAGCCGATCACAAGCGCGCGACAACGGCCGTCGATCGGCGCCCGAGACGCGGCATCGGGTCGACGGGCCCGGACGCGAAGGTGTGAGCGTGCGATGGTGATGATGTTGCGTCCCACGACGACCGAGGCCGTCAAATCCGGCTCGGTGGCTGCCTCGACTTTGATCAGCCTATGCTTGGACACGATCGCCGCCGTGGCGACAGGCGCATCACTCCGTGAGCTTTTTGCGGAAGGACGCGAGGCTCCGGCACGTCGCGGCGTGCTCGATCATGTCCTTCAAACGCGCGTCATCGCCGGTCGCCCTGATTTCGGTCTCGAGCGCTTCGGCCGCGGCGCCAAACCGCCGTACCAAGACTGTCATGAGGGCTTTGATTTCCCCTTCGCGCATTCCTTCGCGCATTCCTTCGCGCATCCCCTCGTCGGTCCACTCTTTCCTGAGCTCCTGCATCAGCGGTGATTCGATCATGGCTTTTCGCCCTCCCAAGATCTCGAATAACGCATCGTCATTATACCGCAACCGCGCCAGGAATTGGGTGACGGCGAGCAGATTCTCGTGCTCAATGCGCGAGCCGACCTGGTCAATGCGAGCCCGGCATTCCCGAATGATCGGCTCCGGTGGCCCCTCGAATCGCGCCAACGGGACCCACGGAACAAGACCAACGTCGCCGGTCGCTAGCAGGTCCTCAGCCGGCACTTCCCACAGCTTGACGATTCGCCACGAAGCATCCCAGGTGGTGCAGCCCAGGCGGCTGTTCAACTTGATGGATTCGACGGGCACCACATTTCCCCTGGGATAGAGGAAGAGGACCACGACCTCAGGGAGTACCTGGCGGCTGAGCCAGGAGAGCGCGATGTCGTCCATAACCTGGCTGGCGACGCGGGCGTCGGGGTAGGTAGAGATTTCCAGTAGGTACGTATCGGGCTGGACTTCGCCCAAGTGCAGCACTTCGAGGAGACCATCGGGGAGCCGCCGGTGCTGGACGAGGTCGGTCTGCACGGGCTTCCACGACACGATGGCGGGCGCGCGAGCCATGCGCAGGATCGAGTCGCCGTGGTGCTGAATCTGGTATTTGCCGCACTTGTCATATTCGTGCATGGCGGTGGTCACCGGGTTGCGGACAGTCGCCCGTGATCATTGGCGGTCGTCAACTGGTCCATCCTTCAGCGTTTCGAGCCCGACCGCAACAGGGCCGGACAAAAAACCCCGCGTCTGGTACACGCCACAAACCCCTAGCCCGATTGGAGAGTAAGGCCAAAGATCGCAGACACCCAGACAGAAAGGTCGCAGACACCCAGACAGGACAGAAGGTCGCAGACACCCAGACAGTGCCGGCTCCATGATAGAGAGAACCACGCGGTGAGCACCCAGAGATCGCAGACACCCAAGAAGATCGCAGACACCCAGACAGTGCCGGCTCTATGATAGAGAGAACCACGCGGTGAGCACCCAGAGATCGTAGATACCCAGAGGTCGCAGACGCCCAGACAGTGCCGGCTCCCTGATCGAGAGAGCCACGCGATGAGCACAGGGTCATCCACTCGCGCAGCCAGCTCGCGGCAACTGGATGTCGATTGAGTGCGCGACCCACGAAGGCCGGCGAACAAAACCAGCCAGGCGTTCTCGGCACTGCTCGCCTGTTTCGGCGGAGCGCAGTACGTCGCGGTCCACACGCTCGCTGGCACGCGTCCCGCGCGCGGTCATGCTTCGAGACGCTTAAACGCAGCCGGCCCTGAACTCAGATCGGCCGCCGCACTGCATCAATCCGCTTGCTTAAACAAAGGCGGCTTGAGCGGCTGCCTTTCCCTGAAACCACCGTCGCGAGCAACCCGGCGCGGCCCGCGCGAGCGAACTGGCGCGACCGGCCGCTTGCTTGAACATGCGGCCGAATTCGCACACGGTCTTCACCCAATTCGATCGATCGAGACCCAGCCGGTCGAGGATCGGAGCCAGGTTGTCCGGGATTGCCCCGCATTTGTTCTCACGGATCTCCCGGCCGGTCCAATCGAGCAGCATGATGTACTTTTGGGTGTCGATCGGCAGAAACCCCTGATCCGACGCACGAGCACGCAGACCACCGACTGATCGAGCGCCGAGCTGGACAGTCGGCATGAGGTCGCCGGGAGGGGAAGGTGCCGCACAAACTTCGGGCTCGTGACGACTGGGAATTGTTGGGTCCGTTGCTTGAGCCGTTTCTTGAGGTGAAGACAGCGAGTGCTCGGCGCGCGGCACTGTGGGTACCGCGTCCGTCTCTTGCAGTGTCAACTCGCAAAGCCAGGGTTCGGGAGGACCGCAAGTGTCGATACCGCTCTCCGCGCGCGATGATGACGGAGCGGCCGAATATTCGGCCAGGCTACGGATGCGGTCGAAGCCCGACGTGAACTGCGACTCCTCCGGAGTGGCCGCGATCCCGGCCCGGACCGGGTTGAGATCGACGTAAACACTACAAGCCAGTAGTGCAGACTCATCGAGCAAGGGCTGTGATTTGAACCGCCCGGCCCAGAATCTTCCGAATGAGCCCTCCTCGTGATTGGCCTTGCGGGCGACCCATTCGCACAAGCACCGCATGAACCAGGAAAGGCTCGCGAGCCGCGACCGCAGAATCGCCAGGCGATCGGCATCAGCGGCGAGCATGGCCACGTCGTGGCCGTCCGGCTCATTTGGCTCGCCAGTCCGCTCGTCGCGCTGGGGAAAGAGCTTGCGCCATCGGATCGCGACCTCAAGATCGGACCACTCTCGGGCGACGTCGGGTCGATTGCGAAGTACAATGTGTAAGTGGTTGCTCATTACGGCATAATCGCAAACCTCAACTCCGAAAAGCCCTGCAAGTTGCCGAAGCCGGTCGAGAACCCAGTCCTTCCGGTGGCTGTAATCCTGCCCCGTGTACGAGTCGGCACCGCAGAGGAAAGCTCTTCGAACGCAACGAGCGATGCAGTGGTAAACGCCAACACGTTCTTCATCGACGATGTCGCGGCGGGCGTAGGCAGGCATGGGCGGCTCCGGGTGTGAGCAGGTGCGCGACACAAGCGCTCTGTTCGTATCAACAGAAGTGGACAGAATACCACAACCTTCCGGATTGTCAAGCATCCGGAGTAAGAAACCTTCGCCCAGGGGTGCACGACGGTCTTTGCGCAGCAAAGTGGTTTTCGTTATGATGCGGTCGGGAATGCCGTTTCGTCTGGAGTCGCAACTACTGGAAGGAGCCAGGGATGGCACGCGTCAAGGAACCGGCGGTCGTCAAGGATGAACTGGAAAACCTGTTGGGTGGCCTCGCCAAAGAGTTGAATCGGCGCGTCTACGGCGACGGTGGCGTCCCGTGGGGTACTAAATTCGCCGACATCGAGGAACTCGCCGTCCAGATCGGTCAGGAGATTTCCCGGGAGATGATCGAACAGGCAGTCGGTCGGCAAGCAGAGGACGTTCCTCCCGAGGCCGAAAGTTGCAGTGGGTGCGGCGGCTCGGTTGAACCGGCCGATGCTTACGAACCCAGGGGCGTGCAGACCCGAGTCGGCACGGCCCAATGGAACGAGCCCAAACGTTACTGCCGCAAATGCCGGGCAGCTTTTTTTCCCTCAGTCCCGCGCCTCGGGATTGATCAGGGGAATTACAGTCCCGAGGTGTTGAAGGCGATCGTTTACGCGGGTACGCAGTTCACGTCGTTCGCCCAGGGCAGTGGCGCGCTCAATGCGTTGGGCGGGTTGAGCGTCGCCACCAAGCAAGTGGAACGGATCACGGAAAAAATTGGGTGGGAACGTGTTGAACAGCGTGATCAGGCCGTTGATGAGTTTTTAGCGTTACCGCTGATGGACCGCTGCAAATCACCGGTCGCAAATCCCCCGCCCCCATCGACTGTGGCGACCGTGATGATGGACGGTGGTCGCCTACAAATCCTCGATCGCAGCAAGTGTGATACTGATCAGACCGCGACCGCCGATGACGATCCATGCGATCGGAATGGGCACTGGCGTGAGGATAAGATCGGTTTGCTGATGACGATGACCAGCAAGGTCTCAGTCAGCGATCCGTGCCCGGAAATCCCGGAGAATTTCGTCGATCCGACGCGGATACTCAAGCTCACGCGCGAGATCAAGGGGCACGTCGGAGGAGCCAAGGATGAATCAGCCGAGTCGCTCGCGCCGGAAACCAACTCGGCGGCCGAGGAGGAACAGCACCAGGACGCGGAGACCGCAAGACCCAAGCCACGGGTGCGCACGATGGTCGCGACGCGGGAGCGAGCCCAGCGATTTGGAGAAATCTTGGCCTGGGCCGCGTGGGCGCGAGGCTTCGCGGTCGCGGCTCGGAAGGCATTCGTCGCCGACGGTGCGACGGCCAATTGGACGATCCAGAAGCAATGGTTCAGCGACTATATTCCGATTCTGGATTTCATCCATGCGCTGTCGTATGTGTTCGCGGCAGCCATCGCGGGCCGGGGATTTCGAGCAGGCTGGGAAGTGTATACGGCCTTGATTCAGCAGGTTTGGAGCGGTCGTGTTGAAGAGGTAATCTCGGCGCTCGAGATTCGACAATCGGAGTTGGGAACCCCCGAAGAAGCAGACGGTGAAACCACCCCTCGCCGCGTCGTCGCCGACGCTTTGAGCTATCTGCGTAACAACAAGGATAGGATGCGTTACGATCAGTATCGAACGGCCGGATTACCGATCACGTCAAGTCACATGGAATCGACGGTGAAGATGTTCAACCGACACGTCAAGGGAACGGAGAAATTCTGGTCGGAGAAGGGTGCCGAAGCGATCTTGCAATTACGCGCCGATCATCTGAGTGAGACAGAGCCCCTCAAGACATTCTGGGAAGACAGGCAAGAAGCAGCATCGGGGCGCCGGTATTATCGACGTACAGGCTGAACGCCGTGGGCTACAATCCCGGTCGTGCACCCTTCGGGCCTGTAAATCTTTTTGTGTCAACGCAGGTGGGAACGACTTTTGCGTGGGTCAGTTTCGAGCGAGGGGCGGGAGCCGATCCTCGAAGATGATCGCGAAGTGATTCAGCGCTTCTCTCCATTTGGGAATTGGCAGCGTCCACTTCTTGGACGCCTCGTGGATCGCCATGTAGACCAGCTTCAGCGCTGACTCCTCATTCGGGTACTGCTTGCGGTTCCGCGTGAACTTGCGGATCACGCTGTTCACCGACTCGATGGCATTGGTCGTATAGATCGCCCTGCGAATCGCCGGCGGGAACTCAAACATAGCCGCGATGTCCGGCCACTTCAAACGCCACTGCTTGACGATGGTCGGATATTTCTCACCCCAAGCTTGAGCAAAAGCGTCCAGCGATTCTTCGGCTTCAGTGACCGTCGGGGCCTGGTAGATCTTTTTCAGGTCCACTATGACCTGGTCGCTGTCTTTGTCCACCACGTACTTCAGCGCAGCTCGCACCAGATGCACGATGCACAGTTGCACCTTGGCTTCCGGGTATGCTGCGCAGAGCACTCGGGGAAACCTGAGAGGCCGTCCATGCAGGCGATGAAGATGTCCTTCAGGCCACGATTCTTCAGATCGGTCAAGCATGATAACCAAAATCTGGCCCCTTCGGTTTCGCCGAGCCAGAGGCCCAAAAGTTCCTTGCGGCCCTGTATATTCACCCCCAGGACCACGTACATTGTCTGAGGCGAAACTCGACCATTGGCACCACGCACATGCACCACGATGCCGTCGAGATAGACGATCGGCCAGACCGGGTCGAGCTGCCGGGTGCGCCACGCGGTCACTTGCGCGTCGAGGTCGGCGGTGATCTCCGAGACCAGCGTCGGCGACACATCGACGCTATAAAGTTCTTTCACGACTTCCTGAATATCCCGAGTGGTCATCCCTTTGGCATAGAGTGCGAGAATCTTCTCGTCGAACCCGGTCAATCGACGTTGATGTTTGAGGATCAACTGGGGCTCGAAAGTGCCATCGCGATCGCGCGGAGTCGCGATCATGATCTTGCCGAGATCGCCTTGCACGGTCTTTTCGGAACGACCATTGCGACGATTCTTCGCACGGGGTTTACACGGCGGGTCAGCAAAAGGATCCGCGACGCCCGGCACCAACGGGTCCTCAGCGGCCCCAGGCAACTGTTTGCGGCCGAGGTGAACGTCCATTTCGGTATCGAGCATGCGCTCGAGAGCCGAGCCCATCATGAGCTTGAGGAGGCCGTTCAGCTCCGCGAGTGTCGTGGCCTGCGAGGCGATCTCGCGTGCCAACTGTTCGGCCTTGCCTGTCAAAATCGCGTCCATGCGACAGTCTCCGTAAGGTAAGTAGGTTAGGGTGAGATAACCGATTCCTTACGTTGACACAATATTTCTTACAGGCTCCACCCTTCGCCCAGGGTGCGATGTGCAGGGCGATCGCAGACGCCGACGCGAGCTGACGCGCGTCCCAAGAGCGCTCGCTGCACACGGCCACGTTCACGTCAGGACAAGACGAAAAATGGGTGTCTCGCCTTCCTTTCACGTCAGGACAAGACGAAAAATGGGTGTCTCGCCTTCCTTCCGGATTGTCAAGCATCCGGAGTAAGAGACCTTCGCCCAGGGTGCGATGTGTAGGGCGATCGCAGACGCCGACGCGAGCTAACGCGCGTCCCAAGAGCGCTCGCTGCACGGCCGCGGCCACGTTCACGTCACGACAAGACGAAAAATGGGTGTCTCGCCTTCCTGGGCTTCCGAAGGAGACGAACAGTGCGGGTCTGCCTTCCCTGGGTGTCTGCCATCCCTCCTGGGTGTCTGCCATCCCTCGCTGCACGGCCGCGGCCACGTTCACGTCGGGACAAGACGAAAAATGGGTGTCTCGCCTTCCTGGGCTTCCGAAGGAGACGAACAGTGCGGGTCTGCCATCCCTGGGTGTCTGCCATCCTCTGCCATCCCCCGGCCACGTTCACGTCAGGACAAGACGAAAAATGGGTGTCTCGCCTTCCTGGGCTTCCGAAGGAGACGAACAGTGCGGGTCTGCCTTCCCTGGGTGTCTGCCATCCCCTCTGGGTGTCTGCCATCCCCTGGGTGTCTGCCATCCCTGGGTGTCTGCCATCCTCTGCCATCCCTGGGTGTCTGCCATCCCTGCTGGGTGTCTGCCATCCCTGGGTGTCTGCCATGAATGGCACGAGGTTAGCCGTTATGCCGCCTTGCGCAAGCGTTTGCGCCATTAGGGCGTGGTTCCATCAGGTATCGCTGCGCCTTGGGACGGCGTTTGTTGGCGCGAGGTTCCACCCGACCAAATCGATCACCGACTTCCTGTTGTGCGATCGCGCGAAGCATCGCTTGCAGCAAGAATTCCCGATCCGCCGGCGCTGCTCGCCGCATTGCCTCTTGGAATGCCGTGATCGTTTGCAGCGTGCCTTTGAAGCTCAGCTGCCGCGGCCGCTTTTCGTGTGCATCGGCCGCCTGGGCCATCACACCTCGGATCAAGTTGTAAGCTAGTAAATGCATCCAGATCTCCTTCTCGACCATCTCCGGCGACTTGCACCGCAAGACATCCATTTGGAGCACGTCCTTGATCGAGCGCAGATCCAATTCGACATTCCAGCGCTGAAGGTAAAGATCCGCCAGTTCATCCTTCGTATACATTGTGGCGTCGAGCATGGTCGTGACCAGCACCACATTGTCGACGCGGAAGCCAGGCTGCTCGACCTTGAACCGCAGCTCACGTACCGTGATTTCGTCAGGAATCTGAGCATAGGTTTCCTTGTCCATCCAGTCGGGACGCTGCGGCTTGGCCCAAGTGACGAGGTGGTCTTCCACCCCCAGTCGTCGGCCGCGGCGAAAGTCGAACTTGCGGCCTTGGTACATGCGGAACAGCCCGTCGACCTCTCGATGCATCAGGGTCTCAAGCATGAAAAACGAGCCGAAATAGCGGTCTCCGAGCACGATTTCATCGGTTGCCAGACCGTCGAGCAGGGCACGCAAGAGGGCTGGCTCGCCCGTTCCCTTTCCTTTGTACGGCCCCAATGCCATGTCGCGCAACGCCGGTGGCAAGCGAGATGATTACCGCCATCCGGACTATGGGGAATCCCAGCCCGATGCCTTGAGTGTTCGCCTGGGGAAAGGCTCGCTGGTTCTCCGGCGTGTCTGGCATCGAGGCGGTGGTGCCGTCGACCAACGAGACGTGACGGCCCTTCCAAAGCCAGTCGTCGCTGGCGCCAGCCTCGATCCTCTCGGCGGTCTCTTGGACCAGGCGAACGATGACTTTCAGCGGAAGTCGCCGGCGCGCCTCGCAGTAGCTCGTGGTCTCCGCTGAGCACGGCTTGCGACCGTTAAGCGCCATCCAGAGGATCAACCGCATGACTGCCGCGCGACACGAGTGATCCTGGTCGAGCACCTGAGAGAGGAACAGGCAAAGGGTTACAAACGGGGTGTAGATGCGATCTTTGAACTGAACGCCCTCGGAGGTCAAAGCCGACTCGACCATATCGGCGTCGAGGATCTCGTGAAACGGAAGAGCGTCGGAGTCGAGGGTTGATTTGATCTTCTCTGAAATTCGCCGTCGTGTAGGCTGGAACATCGTCGGCCTCCTTGCCGGATAGGAATTGGATCAGTCAATCACCAATCCTTGTCCCAAGGAGGACGACTTTTGTCTATCCTGTTTTGACGATTGCGGTTACGAATAACCTCGTGCCATTCGTGTCTGCCATCCCTGGGTGTCTGCCATCCCTGCCATCCCTGGGTGTCTGCCATCCCTTGAGGTCGCGGTGAATCACGCCGCGCTGGTGAGCGTATTCCATGGCCTCACTGACGCGGCGGACCAGTTCGGCCGCTTCGCGAGACGACAGCGGTCCGTCGGCCAGGCGCTGGGAGAGACTCTGCCCTTCGACGAAGCCCATGGAGAAATAATGCTGGCCCTCGTGCTCGCCGAGCTCATAAATCCCCACGATGCCGGGATGGTCGAGGTTGGCGGCGGCCTCGGCCTCGGTATAAAAGCGTTTGACGTCAGTGTCGTCGGCAAGCTGACCCGCCAGAATCATCTTGAGCGCAACGGTGCGGTTGAGGCTCACCTGCCTGGCCCGGAACACGACACCCATGCCGCCGCGGGCGATCTCGCGGAGGATCTCGTAGTCGCCGAAGTAGCGGATGCGGGTGGGTTCGGATGCGCCGGGTGTCGCCGATGGATCTTGCCCGAGCACCGTGGCGGGGGGCTCTTCGTGAGGGGATCGCGGCGAGTTGCCAGGCGGCACGGTAGCGTCCTCGTGAACCGAGGAGCGTGCGACGCCTTGCATCGGGGAAGTGGGCGACGTCCCTGGAGCGATGGTCGGCGCCTCGGCGATCGTGGAAGGATTCGGTGCCGTCTGGGGCTCGGCAGCCGTCGCCGGGACGGCCTCAGGGTGCGCAATGGTCTCCTCCGAATCGAGATCGTCGAGGTTGTGGCTGGGTCGGTCGCTATTGTTCATTCCTCGGTCCTTGGTCATTCGTCCGGACCTACCATCCCAGCTCGATCTCGGCCATGAGGCGGCGGAGCTCATCAAGATCGCGGAGAGTGACCTTCTTGTCATCGCCCGAGGCCAGGATTCGCCCGTCCGGGGAGAGCTCGAGGCAATTGATGGCGCGCGCGTCCGCCTCCAGGGTGACCAGTCGATCGCCGGTTTCGACGTCCCAGAGATCGAGAGAGCTACCGGCGACTGCGAGCAGGTTCCCCGCCAGCGCGACGGTGCGGATCTCCCCCCGGTCGGTGACCAGCCGGGTGGCCGGAGCCTCGGCCGACACGTCCCAGAGGCGGACGATTCCCAGCGTGTCTCCCGAAGCGAGACGCGTCCCGTCGGCCCGGGCGGTGAGGGCCGTCACGGCGGCCTGGCCCGATTCGGGCTTGAGGATCCGCTCGACCCGCCCAGTCGCCGTGTCCCGGAGCGAGATCGTCCCATCCCCGGCGCCGAAGGCGACGAGCCGGCCCTGGGAGAGGAAAACCGGGCCCGGCGTCGCCGCGGCCCCGGCGGCCGACCCGAGCGACGTCGTATCCCAGGCCGGCGTCGCGACGACCGTGATCCGCTCTCCAGCCCGCGCTCGTTCGAGTTTCCACACCCGCACCCGGCCCGCGAGGGCCCGTGCCGCCAGGCTGCGACCGTCCGGGCTGAAGGCCACGGCCGCGATCGGCTCGGTCTCTTCCTCGAGCATCGCCACGAACCGCCCCGTCCCAGCCTCCCAGAGGCAGACCGCCGCGTCGTCGCCCGCCGAGGCGACGAGGGTTCCGTCGGGGCTGACATCCACCGCGCGGATCGCCGCGCGGTGGCCGGGCCGGTCGATCGCGATCAGGCGGCCGCTCTCGATATCCAGCACGCGGAAGCGGTCGTTGAGGTTGAACACCAGTCGCCGGCCGTCGGGGCTGAAATGGACGTCCGCAATCGGTGCAGGTGCATTGCTTAAGGGGACGGACCGGAGGAGCTTGCCGGTCTCGACCCCCCAGACGTTCAACCCGGGCGTGCCCCGCGTCGCGAGCCGTTTGCCGTCTGGTGTGAAGGCTCCCGGCAACGGCGGGCCGTAGGCTGAGAGCGTGTCCACGGGCACGGGCAACACGTCTTGACCGGGAAGAACGGCTCGCGTCCGGCCAGTCTCAAGGTTCGTCAACGTGAGATTGTGCTCCGAGCCCACGGTCCGGCCGGCTTGCGACCGGCTCGTTACCTCGGAAACGGCCGTGTAAAGTCCGGGAACCCCGAAACAGCACAGGAAGCGTCCAGGAATCGCGCGGGTCTGACGCGTCTTGATCGAGGTGAAAGTGGAATCACCCTTGTGGTCATTGAGTTGGAAGTAATCCCCATTCCCGTACCCCCGGTCCCAAGTCTCGATGCGGTACCGGTTACCCTTCAGCCGGCCCAGGACCTTCCCGGTCGCGGTCTCCCACACGATGGCTCCGATGCCGTCCGTTTTGGTCTGTGGTGGATCGTGGAACGTTACGAACGCCTCCTGTCGCGGATCGAACCGGAGCGAATGGTAAAAGGACAGCTCGCTGGCCTCGTCAGCGGTCGACATCAGCCGCCTCGGTCCCGCGAGGTCCCAGAGTTCGATGACATGACGACCGGAGACCGTCGCGGGCGGGCCCTGCCGCGGATTTGCGGGCTCCGGCTCCTGCCTTCCGGAAATCAATAACCGAGTACCACTCGCATCGAAGTACGTCAATCGTTCATACGCAGCGAGCAAATTCCAGCTCCCGGGGATTGGTATCGTCCGAGCCGTGTCGAACTCCCAGACCGAGGGCTTCGACCCGACAATTTGGGGACCGCTCTTCTCCGGCGTTGTCAGGACCATCTTACGATCGTCAGGTGCGATGAACGAGGGATCCACACTCTGCCACATGGTGAGAGCACCGCTGATGGGCTCGCCGATTTGACGACCGGTTGCGAGTGCATAGGCGCGGAGCTTGGACATCTCGCCGCCCGCCATCTCGCCGGCGACAAGCACCTTGCCAGCGGGCCCGATGGCCCATTGGGCGTTCGGGAGCCGGGCGACGACACGCGCCTCGGCCAGGTTAGCGATCAACAGGCTCGAGCTCCCCTTATCGAGCCCAGCCACGACGAAGAACCGCGAGTCGGGGCTGAATCTGGCCCGAGGCATGGAAAGCGCCACGCTCTTGGATCCGCCCCTCCCGTACAAATCGATCGGGGAGTCACGTTCGACGGGGAGGGAGAGCACTGCGGCATTCCGCGACAGATCGAGGATCCTGAGCTCGCGCGCCGGGTTCGTGCCGTCCCCTCCTGCGACGGCCAGATACCGGTTGTCGGAACTCGTGGCCAGGACTGATGCGAATGACCCCCGGCGCTCTCCGGTGGCCGCGTCCCAGACTTCGATCCGACCAGGAAGCGACGTGGAGATCACCGCACCCGTCGGATCGAAGCTGCCGCTTTCCCAAAGCTTGTTCTCGCCGGGCAGCGGGGTGAGATGGGGGAACAGGCTTCCCGACCCGGCATAGCCGACCGACCAGCGAAGGTCCCCTCCTCGGTCCCACACGCGGATCGTGCGATCGTCACCAGCAGCGATGACGAATCGATCGCGCGGATCGATTTTGACGGCCCGGACGATCTCATCATGGCGGTGGTCTTCGATCCTGGTCTTGGGGACGGCCACGTCCCAGGAGAAGACGACCTGCTCGATGACTTTGTTCGCGGCCGAGGGCAAGAATTGATCGCCGCCGATGAGCGTACCGTTCAGGTCCGACGGATGAGCCGCGGCGAACAGCCGGTTTGTCCCTCGGGCGAAGAACAAACTGGTGGGCATCGTGAAGTCCGGAGTGCCGCGCATCGCACCGGGTTGACCAGGGGGCGGGCCGCTGAGCTCCGGCAACGCCTCGGAAATCAGCGGTGTGCCTTCAGGTACGGAAAAAAGGCAAAGGCTCTTGGTGGTGGCCACAGCCAGCAGGTGGCTTTCCGCATCGAAGGCCAGCGGTGGAGCGGGAGCACCCTGAGAAACACGAGCGGGCGGGATATCGGGAATCGGGATGCGCGCGCGGAGTTGCCCGGATGCGGCTTCGAAGAGGAAGACCGTCGTGGGCATCTCGACACCGTGGTAGCGGACCATGGGCTTCTGGCCGAAAGCCGCCACCCATCTGCTATCCGGACTGACCCACAGGCTCTGGGCGTCGGGCTGAAGTCTGTAACCCGGATAGTAGAGACTGAAGTTAGTTGGTTCTGATGCGGCCAGTGGATCTGGGATCGGGGTGTTCCTCCGGTTCCCCATGACCGAGACGAGACCATCGGGCATCGGCCAGCGTTTGGTCGTCCCGCCGGTCGTGACATCCCGGACGACGATGTCCGATCCGGTCATCCCAAGGATTCGGCGATCATCGGGGAAGAATGCTTCCGGTGTGAAGTCGCTCTCGAACTCGTGCAGCGGTTTCGTTTCGGAGCGTTCCCAGGCCGCGGCGAGGTCCCAGACCGTCGCCCCCTTGCCGGGTTCGGAGGGGACCGACAGCAATTTTTTCCGGTCGGCGCTGAAGACCAGCCGGCCAGCGTGCGCGGAGCCGTACATAAGGTCCTCCCGGCGGACGTTCGTCATCGGCAGGGTCACAGTCCCGATGACCTTCCCCGTGATGCGCGACCATCTCTCGATGAGGTAAACGAGGCGGTTTGGGGAAATCGTATGCTCTGGCCGCGCCCAGAGCACCTCCTGATCTGGCCCATCGAAGGCAAGCGCGTTCATCCGCTGGAATTCCGGTGAGTCCCTCGGTGGGGGGTTGGATGAACTCGCCTTCAGACTACGGACAAGCCTGCCTGTATCGGCTTCGATGACCTCCACGAACTTTGCGGGGAAAGCCCCGGGGGCCGTGTCGTCAAGTCCGAAGCGGAAATAGGCCAGCCATTTTCCATCGTCGCTGAGCGCGAGGCCGGATCGGGAAGTCATCACCGGATAAGGCCGAGTCAGGACGGGGAATCGCGTGTCATAGAGGCGTTTCAAGGAGACCTCTCCGAACCAGCGTACGGCCTCGCTGCGTAACCGGGGCTGTTGCTCGCGCCAGTACTGCGTCATGGCAGGCCGCAAGCCGGCAGAGTCGGCGCCGAGCCTCGCGATGAGGCTGTCCGTGTCGCGCTTCAGGCCGCTGGCGCGCCTCAGCAACTCGATCGCGCGGCCCTGGCGGCCGGGTTGTGCGAGATTCCGCAGGTTCTCGGCCTGGCTGAGGTAGGATTCGACCAGGGCCTGGTCCGCCTCCAGCGCCTTGGTGCTGGCCTGGTAGCCGGCTTGCTCGGCCTCGAGTCGGCGGTCCTCTTCGGCCTTCCGGGCGTCCTGGGCCAGACCCTGCGCGGTGCGAGCCTGGGTCGCTGCGTCCTCGGCCAAGCCCCGAAGGCGAGATTGGCTCAGGGCGACCAGGGGTCCTGCGATCGCCACGAAGAGGATGAGCGCCGCGACCGCAGCACCGAGACCGGCCACGACCGGTCGGCGCCGGCACCACCGCCAGAGTCGCGCCGGGCGCCGATCGGCCGCGCCAGAACTGGCTCGCCCGCGAGAAACCGGCGCAGGTCCTCGCCCAGCGCCGCCGCGGTTGCATACCGCCGCGCGGGCTCCTTCTCGAGGCACTTCAGACAGATCGTCTCCAGGTCGCGATCCACCGCGGGATTCAAGCGCCGCGGCGGCACCGGCTCTTCGCTGACGACCTGGAGCACGGTGTCCATCGCGCTGGCGGCCTGGAACGGGGGCCGGCCGGTGAGCAAGGCATAGAGTGTTGCCCCCAGCGAATACACATCGGCCGCCGGACCAACCTCGCCCCGTGGGCCGCCGGCTTGCTCCGGCGGCATGTAGCTCGGCGTCCCCATGATCTGGCCCGAGCCGGTGAGCCCGCTATCGCCCTGGACCCTCTTGGCCAAACCGAAGTCGGTGACGCGGGGGTTCCCGCTGGCATCGAGCAGGATATTGGCCGGCTTCAAGTCGCGGTGAATGACGCCGTGCTGGTGGGCATACTCGATGGCCTCGCTGACGCGGCGGATCAGCTCGGCGGCTTCTCGGGCAGGCAGCGGCCCGTCGGCCAAGCGTTGGGAGAGGCTCTGACCCTCGACGAAACCCATGGAGAAATAATGCTGGCCCTCGTGCTGCCCGACCTCATAGATCGGCACGATCCCTGGATGGTCGAGGTTGGCCGCCGCCTCGGCCTCGTTGTAGAACCGTTTGACGTCGGTGTCATCGGCGAGCTGGCCGGCCAGAATCATCTTGAGCGCGACGAGCCGATTGAGGCTCACCTGCCTCGCCTGGAACACGACACCCATGCCGCCGCGGGCGATCTCGCGGAGGATCTCGTAGTCGCCGAAGTAGCGGATGCGGGTGGGTTCGGATGCGCCGGGCGTGGCCGATGGGTCTTGCCCGAGCACCGTGGCGGTGGGCTGTTCGTGGGGAGATCCCTGCGAGTTGCCGGGCGGCACAGTAGCCTCCTCGTGGACCGAGGATGGCGGTATGCCAGGATTCCGAGCCGTGGGCGACTCAGCCGGAGCGATCGTCGGCGCCTCGGTCATGTTGGGAGGCAGCGGGGCCTCGCCAGCCGTCGCCGGGCCAGTACCTGGGCGCGACGTCGCCCCACCCGACCGGCTCAGCTCATGCTCCAGTGCCTCCAGTTCGGCCCGCAGTGCGGGCCGGCCCTCGTCGGAGACATCGACCAGATAGTCCTCGATATGCAGTTGGCGCCGCCCCCGCCAGTCGGCCTGGAATCGCCGGCAGACTTCATCGATGCGGCGGGCGAGGTCAATATCGAGACCGTCGAGGTTGTGGCTGGGTCGGTCGCTCATCTCATTTAGTCCTTGGTCATTAGTCATTTGAATGACTAAATGGAGATGTCCATTTCTCGTGCAATTGTGACATCGCGCTCCTGATTCGGGAATTGAGCTAAGCGAGGGTGGCTGCGAGGCTCGCTCAACGTGAGGTTGGACCGGGCTTCGCTGGATCGTCGTCCAGCGGCCGTGCGTCCCACACCGTCACCGTCCCATCAATGACACTGCCGGAAGTGAGCCGCTTACCGTCGGGGCTGAACGCCACTTGCCCCCCACCCTCTTTGAGGATGAGGGTTTCCTGCCACGTCGCGGTGTCCCACACCTTCACTTCGGCGCTGGCGGAGGCGAGCCGCTTGCCGTCCGGGCTGAATGCCACTCTGTCGACAGGGCAGGTGTGTCCCTTGAGGGTGCGGGTTTTGTGTCCGGTCGCGGCGTCCCACACCGTGACTGTCGCGCCGTTAGCGGAGGCGAGTTGCTTGCCGTCTGGGCTGAACGCCACGCTCGAGACCGCGCCAGTGTCCGCCTTGAAGGTGAGGATTGCCTGCCCAGTCCCGGCGTCCCACACTTTCACCGTCCCATCAATTACACTGCCGGAGGCGAGCCGCTTGCCATCCGGGCTGTACGCCACTTGCCCGCCACCCTCTTTCAGAGTGAGGGTTTCCTGCCACGTCGCCGTGTCCCACACCTTCACCGTCCGATCCACGCCGGCGGCGGCGAGCCGCTTGCCGTCGGGGCTGAACGCCACGCTCGAGACCAGGTCGATGTGCCCCTTGAGGGTGAGGGTTTCCTGCCCGGTCCCGGCGTCCCACACCTTCACTGTCCGATCCCAACTTGCGGAGACGAGCCGCTTCCCGTCCGGGCTGAACGCCACGCTCGAGACACCGGGCCTGACACCGCTCCTGTGCCCCTTGAGGGTGAGAAACTCCTGCCCGGTACCGGCGTCCCACACCTTCACTGTCCCGTCGATGTTGGCGGAGGCGAGCCGCTTCCCGTCCGGGCTGAACGCCACGCTCGAGACCAGGTCGATTTGCCCCTTGAGGGTGAGGGTTACTTGCCCGGTCCCGGCGTCCCACACCTTCACTGTCTGGTCAGAGCTGGCGGAGGCGAGCCGCTTGCCGTCCGGGCTGAACGCCACGCTCCCGACCACGTTGGTGTGACCCTTGAAGGTGAGGATTACCTGCCCGGTACCGGCGTCCCACACCTTCACTGTCCGGTCCCAACTGGCGGAGGCGAGCCGCTTGCTGTCCGGGCTGAACGCCACGCTCAAGACCAGGCCGGTGTGCCCCTTGAGGGTGAGTGTTTCCTCTCCGGTCCCGGTGTCCCACACCTTTACCTCGCCCGGCTTATCATGTTCACGACCGCCGACGGCGGCGAGCCGCTTCCCGTCGGGGCTGAACGCCACGCTCCCGACCACGTTGGTGTGACCCCTGAAGGTGAGGATTACCTGCCCGGTACCGGCGTCCCACACCTTCACCGTCCCGTCCCAACTGGCGGCGGCGAGCCGCTTCCCGTCGGGGCTGTACGCCACGCTCGTGACAGGGCCGGCGTGCCCCTTGAGGGTGAGGGTTTCCTGCCCGGTCGCGGCGTCCCACACCTTCACCGTACCATCCCGACTGGCGGAGGCGAGCCGCTTGTCGTCCGGGCTGAACGCCACGCTCGAGACACCGTCGGTGTGCCCGTTGAGGGTGATATGCCCCCTGGACATCTTTCGCTGCCAGTAGAACCATTCGAAACCTCGGCGATCGATGCCGCCCTGGTTGGCCGGAAGCTGGTCGTCAAGCTCTTGCCGTAGGAGTTCGCCATCATAGTCCTCCCAGTAATGCTGGACGAGAGTCATTCGCACGTCGTAGAGACGTTGCTCGGCCAGCTCGGTCTGCTCCTTCGCCAGCTCGGCCTGCACTCGTTCCTTGGCCCGGGCTAGTCCCAAACCAAGCGTGATTTTAGTTTGCCCCAGCTTTTTGTTCAGAAAGAACTCGAAAACCTCCCGTGTTTTTGGAATAATGTAGGTGAGAACACGTCCTCACTATTCCAAGACAAGGAGGCTTTCGAGTGAGTGCTACTCTCCGAAAAAAGCGCGAGGCTCGCAATAAGAGAATCTTCCAGGAACGGCGACGACGAATTAAGAAGCGACTCGCCAATGTGCCTGGACCCGAGCGGCTTGTACCGATGATGACCGCGACCAATATCCAATACGAACTGGCCGATCGCGTGCAGGGGCTCAGCGCCGGCGGCATCGGCGCCATCCTTCTCTTGGCTCAAAAGATCGACCTGATCAACGAGATTGACCGCAACCTCCATCTGCTCAAGGTGCATCTTCCCTACCACGAATCCGACCACGTTCTGAACGTTGCCTTCAATTCCTGCGCCGGCGGCCACCGCATCGAGCACATCGAGCTGCGACGCAACGACGAAGTCTATCTCAACGCCTTGGGAGCCGAGCGCATCCCCGACCCCACCACTGCCGGGGACTTCTGCCGCCGCTTCCGTGAGTCCGATGTCATGACCTTGATGGACGCCATTAATCAAGCCCGCCTGCGAGTCTGGGCCCAGCAGCCACCTGCGTTCTTCGAGGAAGCGACCCTGGATGCCGATGGCACCATCGTGCCGACCGATGCCGAGTGTAAGCAAGGGGCAGACTTTGCCTACGACGGTCAGTACGGTTACCATCCGCTCTTGATCTCGCTGGCCAATACCGCCGAACCACTGTTCCTGTTCAATCGCAGTGGCAACCGCCCCTCGCAGGAACGGGCCGACGTGTTTTTGGACAAGGCTGTCACGCTTTGCCTTCAGGCTGGCTTCCGCAAGATCCTGCTGCGGGGAGACACCAAATTCGCTCAGACCAAGCATCTGGATCGCTGGGACGCCACGGGCAATATCCGCTTCATCTTCGGGTTCGAGGCCCGCGACTCCCTCAAGGCCAGAGCCGACGAGCTCCCAGCCGACGCGTACAGCTTTCTGGAACGATCGCCACGGTACCAGATCAAGACTGCTCCCCGCGAAAGGCCCGAGCGGGTCAAACCGGAGATTGTCCGGGAGCGAGGCTACGAGACGATTCACCTGCTCGAGGAGATGGTTGCAGAGTTCGACTACCAGCCGGTCGCCTGCAAGAACAGCTATCGCATGATCGTCGTCCGCAAGCGGGTGGGAGTCGACGAGGGACAGATGCGGCTGTTCGAGGAATACCGCTACTTCTTTTACATTACCAATGACCGCAAGATGACGGCCGAAGAGGTTGTGTTCTCGGCCAACGATCGCTGCGACCAGGAAAACTTGATCGCCCAGCTCAAGAATGGGGTGCATGCGTTGACGGCGCCGGTGGACAACCTGGTGAGCAACTGGGCGTACATGGTGATGGGGTCGTTGGCGTGGAGCCTGAAGGCCTGGACCGCCCTGCTGGTGCCGGTATCGCCTCGGCACCAGGCGAAACACGAGACGGAGAAACGAACGTTGTTGAGGATGGAGTTCGCGACCTTCTGCGCGGCTTTCATCCAAATGCCGTGTCAGATCGTACGGAGCGGACGACGGTTGATTTACCGATTGCTGTCGTGGAACCCGTGGCAAGGGGTGTTCCTCCGGCTGGTGGAGCGGCTGCACAGTTGCTGGTTGTGCTGAGGCGATTGAGGTTTGAAGTCGGGGTCCGGATGCCCCGATCCGTTTGGGCCGCCGAGTAGAGAAAGGGGAGGGACACATGAGGTAGACAAGCTGCGGGTGAGAAACGGGAGCCACGCCTCCCGAATGTAGAAGGTACGTCTCTTACTAAAGAATATAATAGAATGATTTGTAATATTGTTGATTAATATATTACGCTTGTTTTGGGGCTAGTTCGGCTTCTTCCCGACGGTTTTCGGCCTCAACCCGCCTTGCCTCGGCGAGTTCGGCTTGTTGCTTCGCGTTTTGACGCTCCCGGTCGGCAACGTTGCGAGCCCGGACCGCCGCACGCCATTGCCAGAGCACCCCGCCGAGTCCGAGCGCCGTCACCAGAGTGACTAGCCCCAAGAGCGCGGCGATCGCCGGTCTCCGCCGTGCCCACTTGATCGCTCGCTCGACTCTTGTCACCGGCCGGGCCGTGATCGGCTCGCCCGCCAGGTACCGCTCCAGGTCTTCCCTTAGCGCCGCCGCCGAGGCATAGCGCTTCCCCGGCTCCTTCTCCAGGCACTTCAGGCAGATTGTCTCCAGATCGTGCGGAATCGACGCATTCAGTCGCCGCGGTGGCACCGGTTCGTCGCTGATCAACTGGATGACTGTGTCCATCGGCGTGGCCGCCTGGAATGGCGGCCTGCCGGTGACCAGAGCGTAAAGGGTCGCCCCCAAGGCATACACGTCGGCCGCCGGACCAACCTCGCCCCGCTTGCCGCTGGCTTGCTCCCGCGGCATGTGGCTGGGCGTCCCCATGATCTGGCCCGAGCCGGTGAGCCCGCTATCCCCCTGAATCTTCTTGGCCAGACCGAAGTCCGTCACCCGCGGATTACCGTTCTGGTCTAGCAGGATGTTGGCCGGCTTGAGGTCGCGGTGAATGACGCCGTGCTGGTGGGCATATTCGATGGCCTCGCAGACGCGGCGCATCAACTCGGCGGCTTCGCGGGCAGGAAGCGGTCCGTCGGCCAGGCGCTGGGAAAGGCTCTGTCCCTCGACAAATCCCATCGAGAAATAATGCTGCCCCTCGTGTTGGCCGACCTCATAGATCGGCACGATTGCCGGATGGTCCAGGTTGGCGGCGGACTCGGCCTCGGAATAGAAGCGTTTGACATCGGTGTCGTTGGCGAGCTGGCCGGCGAGGATCATTTTCAGAGCGACGGGCCGATTGAGGCTGACTTGGCGGGCCTGGAAAACGACCCCCATGCCTCCACGGGCGATCTCGCGGACGATCTCGTAGTCGCCGAAGTAACGGACGCGATCCGGGGAGGGGTCTGCTGCGTTGACCGTGGTGGAGGCTCCGTGGTCCAGCGTGGCCTGATCGTCCGGCGCCACGGTGGCGTCCTCGTGGACCGACTGGCGCGCCATCCCTGGGATGGGATAAGTCGGCGGCTCTGCCGGCGCCACGGTCGGAGACTCGGCGACCGAAGTCGATTTTCCCCGCGCGATCGTTTCATCGGCTTGATTCAGCTCCCGCTCCAGGGCCTCCAGTTCGGCCCGGAGAGCGGATTGACCCTCGTCGGGGATTTCGACCAGATAATCCGCGATGTGCGGCTGTCGACCCTGCCTCCATTCGGCCTCGAAGCGCCGGCAGACCTCATCAATACGGCGGACCAGCTCAATTGTCCTCCCAACCAAAATGCTTGCTGCGTAATTTGGAGAATTGACCGGAGCAATCGACGTCTCCTCCCAGCCGCGGCAATGCCGCAGAGGCGAGGAGCAAATGTGGAACGAGTGGAATCGGTGGTGGAGTGGTCGAGGCGCGCCTGGCGAACGGCCGCCTGAAGAATTGGTCCTGCCCACATCCGATTTAAAGAATGATCCGGCGGCGGAAAGTGAACCGGACGCGGTCGATTCCCAGATTGACCTCATCACATTTCCGGACGCGATCGACACGAAATCGGAGAATGCGGACGCCTGCATTGCGGAGACGGTCCATCCTGATGAACGTACACCTGAGCCGCCGGGCCTGCCCGATCGTGGGGATGAGACCGCTCCGGAGTTTGGAGACGCCCCGCAGTCGCCTGCCCGGGACGACCTCGGTGTGGAGGCGGACGAGCCCTCCGGGGTTCCGACCAACGAATTCGACAGCCCGCCGGCCCAGTTCGACCCGGTCGCTGAGCTCAGGCGGCAAGGGCTCGGGCTGCCGACCGGCAAAAGACGCACGCAACGCGGCCGGCGGCTGGCTCGACCCGAGGAGGTGAAGCCGGCGGCGTACAATCCCCAGCAGCGACTCATGATCCTCGACTGCTGGCAGCGCAGCGGCTTGCCCGCCAAGGATTTCGCAACATTGGTGGGCGTCTCCAAGCATACGCTCTATGCCTGGAAACAGCGGTTCACCCACCAGGGACCGGCCGGCTTGCTCGAACAGCCTCGAGGCGCCCGCGAAGGAAGCCGCTTGCCCGACCTGACCAAACGCACCATCCTCTTGCTCAAGCAGGCGCATCCCGACTGGGGATGCGAGCGCATCAGCCAGATGCTGGTGCGCGGCCCGGCACTGCCGGCCAGCCCGCCAGCGGTCGCCCGTGTGCTTCATGAGGCGGGCTACCAGTTGCAGGAAACCCCCACACGACCTCATCCCGACAAGGTCCGCTTCTTCGAGCGGGCCAGGCCCAGCCAGCTCTGGCAAACCGACCTGTTCACCTTCGTGCTCAAGCGGCAGAACCGGCGGGTCTACCTGGTTGCCTTCCTCGACGACCACAGTCGGTTCATCGTCAGCTTCGGTCTGCACGCCAGCCAGTCGACGGCCCTGGTGCTGGAGGTTCTCCGTGCGGGCATCGCGGCCTACGGAGTCCCCGAGGAAATCCTCACCGACAATGGCGCTCAGTACGTGACCTGGCGGGGCGAGAGCGCTTTCCAGAAGGAGCTCAAAGGGCGCGGCATCCGCCAGATCGTGGCCGCGCCGCGCCATCCTCAGACCTTGGGCAAGATCGAGCGGTTCTGGGGAACGCTCTGGCGCGAGTGCGTGGAGACGGCTGTGTTCCTCGATCTGGCCGACGCCCGCGCGGATCGGCCACTTCATCGACTGGTATAACTTCCAGCGCACCCACAGCGGGATCGACGGCCTGGTGCCGGCGGACCGGTTTTTCGGGGCGGCTCCCGAGGTCCTCCTGACCCTCAAAGATCGGGTCGCCGCCAACGCACTGGAGCTGGCTCGCAACGGCTTGCCCAAGCCCCCGTTCTACGTGACAGGCCAACTGGGCGGCAAGAATTTCAGCCTGCATGCCGAAGGCGAGCGCGTGTTCCTGACGCGCGAAGGGGGCGTTCGGCAAGAAGTGGATCTGGTGCCGCCAGCCGCTTTCGCGGACTCAGCCGCGATGCCCAAGGCCATCTGCCCAGATGGCTCTCCGGCCGCCGGACTGCTCGGCGATGTGCCGGCACAGACGCACGAAGAGCTGCCGCCGCAAGGGCCCCCGCTGGCGACGCCGGACGAGACAGCGAACGAGGAAGGAGGCAAGCCATGACGGCGAACCCTGCCTCGGCCCGGCCGCACGGCCGGGCGCCTCGACAAAAGGAAGCCGCGGCGCAGCGATCGCGCGGAACCTACCGGCGGCAACTGACGGCGGATTGTCCCCAAGCCCCGCACATCGGCCCTGAGGCCAGACGCGCCGCGGCTCTGGTCCTCGAAGTGCTGGCCGGAGTGCGGACTCCCGCTGGTGCCGCGACGGCGCTGGGAATCCGGTTGCCGCGCGTACTATCTCCTGGAGCAGCGAGCCATTCGAGGGCTGATCTGGGCGTGTGAGCCCCGTCCGGTTGGGCGCACCGTCTCGACCGACCGGCGGCTGGCTCGCCTGGAGCGCGAGCTGTCTGTCAGTCGGCGTGAGCTAGCTCGCCATCAGGCGCTAGCCCGAACCACTCAACGCGCGTTGGGGCTGGCGCCGGCGGCCAGCAAAACGCAGGAAGCGTCCAGCGGAACCAAACGGCGGCGGCGGAAACCGTGCGTGCGAGCACTCCGCGCCGCGCGGTTGCTGCAAACCGCGGATTCACCTGGCAAGGAAGGGCCGGCTGCGGTACAAGGACCCGTTGGGAAACCCCCTGCGGCGGGGCCCGCTGGCGATGGGAATCGACCAGCGGCGTTGGAGACGATCCGCTCCGAAGCGCAGGGCGATCACGGAGGGTCTATCCATGCCGGCCGGCCGAAAGCCATTGAGCATCGCTGACCAAGTCGACCGTCTGGCAGGATCACCCGTAGCCAAGGCCCGGCTGCGGGTGATCCTGGCCAATCTCGCGGGGGAGATCAACGTCGCCGACGCGTGCGCCGATCTGGGAATCGAGGAGTCTTGGTTCTTCGATCTCAAGCACGAGAGCCTGGAGCGCTGGGTGAAAACCCTGGAACCGGGATCACCCGGCCGGCGTCCCTCGGCGGAGAAAACGCCCGAGCAACAACAGATCGCGAATCTGGAACAAAAAGTTGAGCGGTTGGAGCTGGAGCTGAGAGGGGCCCAGTTACGGGCGGAGCTGGCGCGCCAAGGTCTGTCTCGGCCCAAGCCGCAGCTCAAGCAAGCCGCAAAAAAAGCGAGTCGGTGAGGGATCCAGTTGAAGATGCAAGCAGCGCCCCTCACCGAGACCATGAGGCCAGGAAAGCCTCCACGAATTCCGATCTGTTCCGGGACGCCGTAGCCGGAGACGCTCGGGACGACACCGACTTCGAGTTCGAACTTGAGAGCCAAACTGCGGCGGTCGTGGTCGACGAGACCAGCGATCCGGCACGTCGTCACGACCGCAGCATTGCGAGCGCGTGGGTCGGCAACGATGGTGCCGCGCTCTTGTCGATCGCGACCGCCATGCCGGGCTGGACGATGACCACCGCGGGAGACCCCCTTGGCCATTCAGCCGGCACGCCGCCGTGTGCGCGTGGTGAGGCGCGGGCCGGTCAGGCGGCGGTCGAGGGATGTCGCCGAGACTCGCTGCCACTGGATGATCGCGCCAGTCAGGCCGAACGTGTGCCAACGCCCGACAACCGTGAGGTACCGCGCCGCGGTTGGGATCGCCAATCCAAGCGCCGATGGAGCGAGCGCGATCTGCGAAAACGGTCGGTTGCGTTTCGCCGTTACGCGCGTGGCCACGGCTGGTCGACGGAGGAGACGGCCCAGGCTCTTGGTCTCTCACCACGCACCATGTGGCATTGGGATCGGGGTTGGGGCGCAGATCGGCTGGCGCCGCGCCCACGGGGGCGGCCGCCGCAAATTGCCCCGGTCGAGCGCCAAGCCGAGGTCACCGGCTTTCTGGAACTGCACGGCCCGAGCATCAGCCTATCGAGTCTCCAGGCCGAGTATCCCGATGTCGCGCGCGCCGAACTGGCTGAGCTCAAAGCGGGATATCGTGCCGAGTGGCTCCAAGAGCATGTCGAGGAACGGTGTCGGCTGGAGTGGCTCTGTGGAGGCAGCGTGTGGGCGATGGATTTCACTCATCCCCCCTACCTGATCGACGGCATCTTGCCTGCGATCCTGAACGTGCGCGACCTGGCGAGTCGACAGCAGTTGCTCTGGCTGGCGGTGGCGCGTGAGGACGCGGCGACCGTGGTGGAAGCACTGGCCGATTTGTTTGAGGAGCACGGTGCGCCGCTGGTCATGAAATGTGACAACGGTCCGGCGTTCCGCGCCACCTGACGAAGCGCTTCTTGCTCGGCCGGGAGGTTTTCACTTTGTACTCGCCGCCGTACTGTGCCCAGTACAATGGCGGCTGTGAGCGTGCCAACCGCACGCTCAAGGAGTTGACCGCGCACGTTGCCGATCAAGCGGATCGCCGCGACTTCTGGACGAGCGACGATCTCCTGACCGCGCGTCTTCGCGCCAACCGACTGAGTCGGCCATGGGGACCGACGGGACTGACTCCGGAAGAAACCTGGGCGGTGCGCGCCGTTTTGTCACTGGACAGACGCAAAAACATGTGGCAACATTTAAGGAGCGAGATCGCGACTGTCCTGGAACAGCGCATGATCGACCCAGCAGCCGCGCTCTCGCATTACCCCCAAGCCGAGATCGAGCGGATCGCGGCGCAACCCGTCCTCGAGCAGCTCGGTCTCCTTCATGTCACGAGGAGACGAATTACTCCGGCATTTTGACGCCCAATCGCTGCACGAATAATGGTGGGGGCACAGGCAAAATCTCCCCGACGGCGCGGAACGCAGGCGGAATTCGCGCCGCTTTTGCTCCCGGATCGCAACTAAGAATCTGGCGGAGACAAGCGTGCCATGAATCGGCCAAGCGTGTGATTCCGCTCGGTCTCTTCGAGCCTGAGGCGCCTGTCCTTCGTTTTTATCTCGCGCTGAATGGCCGCCGGGTCTTTGTCCGTCCGATCCGTCCGATCCGCCCGATGTGTCCGATCCAATCCGGCGGCCGGCGGCAACCCAAGGGCGAAAACAACGAAAATGCGACGAGCGAAGCCGATTTCGATGCACGCGGTCGCATCATGGAAGCGCAAGACCTGGCTCCAATTACGGCGAATTCCGCCACATTTTCGGGACTTGACAACGTGGCAACCCAGCCAGGTGATACTCCCAAGCAGGAACAGGGGTCGTTCATCTCCGGCCGGTCACCTTGGTTCTTGCCGGCGCTCAGTCCCAGCCAGGCGGCATCGTCCCGGCTGCGCGGTTTTCCCGGTTGTAGGGGGCGCAGGTCAACTCTCGAAGCAGGCGCTGCGCGGGTACGAGCCGATGATGTCCAGCCGCTCGCACCGTTTTCTGATGGCGTCAAGGGCTTGCTGGATGGGCGCGTCGGAGACATGTCCCTCAACGTCGATGAAGAACACGTACGCGGGGTTGTTGTCGGCCCCCTTCTCGACCGGACCAGGGATTGGAAACGACTCGATCCAGGTCATGTTGACCCCGAACTTCTCGAACGGGGCAATTGCCTTGACGAGCGAGCCCATCTGGTTGGAAATGCGGATCATGAGCGTGGTCTTGTCGCGGCCGGTCCGGGCTTCGGCGCTCTCGCCGATCACGGCAAACCGCGTGATATTGTGCGGCTGGTCTTCGATATTCTCGGCGAGGATGTTCAAGCGATAAGGGTTGGCTGCGGCGCGGCTGGCCACCGCGGCGGCGAATTCCTCGCGCTGCGCGAGTTCGGCGGCGGCCGCCGTCGACACCACCTCGACCTTCGCCGCTTGTGGGACGTTCTTCCCCAACCAGTTGCGGCACTGCGACAATGCTTGTGACTTGGAATAGACCCGGCGCACCTCGCTCCATTCACATCGACCCAGGAGGCAATGGTGGATCCGTAGCGCACCTCCGCTCGAATCTTCAAATTGGGGAGCTTGATGAACATGTCGAGCGTGTCGGCCACGCGGCCATCCGTCGAATTCTCTAGCGGCACCAGCCCAAATTCCACGTGGCGGCGGTTGACCTCCTCGAACACCGCCGCAATTGACGAGACCGGCACGTGCTCCACCGCTTCGCCAAATTTGGCGACTGAGGCGAGATGGCTGTAGCTGTACTTGGGGCCGAGGCAGGAGACCCGGATGGAGCGCTGGAGCGCGCGCGAGCCGCTCATCAGCTCGCGGAAAATGATCCGCAGGGTCTCCTGGGGGAGCGGCCCTTTGCTCAAGTTCATGGCCTGGGCGATCACGTCATCCTCGCGCGACGCCGACCAGACCTCGATCCCTTGGTCGTGCTTGATCTGCCCGATCTTGGATGCAATTTCCGCCCGATGATTCAAGAGCCTGACAAGCTCCTGGTCCATTCGGTCGATCTCGCCTCGCAGGCTCCCCAGCGTGGGAGCGCGCTTCGGGTCGGCTGGCTTGGGAGTGGGACCCCGGCCTTTGGAGGCCCGGGCTTGTACGTGCCGTGAAGAAGACTTGCGGGTCATTTGGCGACTCATCTCGATTACCGTCACACCGATGCCTATCCGCACTCCCACCCAAACACGATGCCGGGCCGGTCCAATTCTCGCGACCAACGCCCTCGAACGCGACAAACCGACGCAAACTTTTCTGTAATAAGTCATTAAAAGAAAAGATTCGTCGATGTCAAGCGCATTCTGACCGATCCTTCGCGACCTCACCACCAAGAAAGGGGTTAGATGCCCTCGCCGCGACCTGGCTCTGCCGCCAATGTCCTGGGACCTTCCTCCCAGGACAGAGCCTCGAGATCTCGGATGCCATTTTTGCAGCCAGCCAGAGCCGTTTGAATCGCGGCTGTCGATTTGGCAGGACACGATTGCATTCTCGATCGGAACCGTTGTTTTGTATCTGACGTAACTCGTGTTTGCGTTGATCGATAGGAAAATATGCCGAGACGCCATTCGATCTGGCACGGTCCTTGCTAAGCAAGAGGAAAATCGTTAAAAGGTGGGATGGCCCCGAGACTTCGCTGGGCTGAATCGAGTATCTTGTTTGACGTGCGGATCAAAGCGAGCACGGCCGGGTCTCTCCCATCTCGAACTGGGGCTTGGCGACTCATCCATGCGAACGGTCAAGAAGGAGACGCGTTGTGGCGGAAGGTGAAAAGATTATTGGAATCGACCTGGGAACAACGAACAGCGTGGTCGCGGTCATGGAGGGGGGCGACGTCACGGTCATCCCCAATCAGGACGGCAGCCGTCTCACCCCATCCGTGGTCGCGTTCTCGCCCAAAGGCGACACGTTGGTGGGCGACCCGGCCAAGCGTCAGGCTATCACGAACCCGACCGAGACGATCTACTCGATCAAGCGGTTCATGGGGCGGCGGCATGAAGAGGTGAAGACCGAGGAGAAAATGGTCCCGTATAAGGTCATCGGGGGGCCGAGCGAATTCGTGAAGGTCCATACCAACAAGAGAGACTACACGCCTCCAGAAATCTCGGCGATGATTCTCCGCAAGCTCAAGGAGGCGGCCGAGAGCTACCTGGGCCACAAGGTCCGCAAGGCAGTGATCACCGTCCCGGCTTACTTTAACGACAGCCAGCGCCAGGCCACCAAGGACGCCGGTCAGATCGCCGGCCTTGAGGTCGCGCGGATCATCAACGAGCCCACGGCAGCGGCGCTGGCCTACGGCCTTGAAAAGAAGAAGAACGAAAAGATCGCGGTCTTCGATCTGGGCGGCGGCACGTTCGACATCTCGATCCTCGATGTCGCCGACGGCGTCTTTGAGGTTCTGTCGACCAACGGCGATACGCACCTGGGCGGCGACGATTGGGACGAAGCCTTGATGAATCATATTGCCGGTGAGTTCAAGAAAGAGCAGGGAATTGACCTCCGCAAGGACCAGATGGCGCTTCAGCGGCTCAAAGAGGCAGCCGAGAAGGCCAAGAAAGACCTGTCGTTCCACACCCAGGCCGACATCAACTTGCCGTTCATCACGGCCGATGCCCAGGGGCCCAAGCATCTGGCGATGTCGATCACCCGCGCTCAATTCGAGAAACTCACGGACACCCTGTTCGAGCGGTGCCGCGGTCCGGTCATCAAGGCTCTCGAGGACGCCAAGCTCAAGGCGGCCGGCATCGACGAGGTCGTGCTGGTCGGCGGCTCGACCCGGATGCCCAGGGTCCAGCAGATCGTCAAGGAGATCTTCGGCAAAGAGCCGCACAAGGGAGTCAACCCGGACGAAGTCGTCGCCGTGGGAGCGGCCATTCAGGGGGCCGTCTTGACCGGCGAGGTCAAGGAGGTGCTGCTCCTGGATGTCACCCCACTCTCGCTTGGCCTGGAGACCAAGGGGGGAGTGATGACGGTGCTGGTGCCGCGGAATACGACCATTCCCACCGAGAAGAAAGAGACGTTCACGACGGCCGACGACAATCAGACCATGGTGACCATCAAGGTCTACCAGGGCGAGCGGCCGATGGCCAATGACAATCGATTCTTGAAGGAATTCAACCTCGAGGGGATTCCGCCTGCCCGGATGGGCGTCCCAAAAATTGAGGTATCTTTCAACATCGATGCCAATGGCATCCTCAACGTAACGGCCCGCGATCAGGGAACCGGCAAGGAACAGACCATTCGCATCGAGGGCTCCGGAGGGCTCGACAAGGATGAGATCGAGCGGATGAAGCGCGACGCCGAGTCCCACGCCGCCGAAGACAAGAAGCGGCGCGAGCTTGCCGAGGCGCGGAATAACGCCGAACAGCGCGTGTATCAGCTCGAGAAGCTGATGGAGGAAAGCAAGGACAAGCTCAGCGAGTCCGACCGCGCGGCCGTCCGCGCGGCCATCGACAAGGTGAACGAGGTCAAGAACCAGGACGACGCGGCGGCCATCAATCGGGCGCTCGACGACCTGCAGCGAGCCAGCCAGGCGATGGCCGAGCACCTCTACGCAGGGTCCAAAACGGGGCCCGGCGGCGAGGGGCGCGCGCCTTCGCCGGATGGGCATGCTGCCGACGGTGCTGCCGCCGGTCCCAAGCCCGAAGACGTCATCGACGTCGAATTCGAAGAGAAGAAATAGTGTAAGGAGACGCGATGGCTTTTCGCTTCGAGCAGCTCACGCTCAAGAGCCAGGAGGCCGTCCAGCAGGCGCAGACCTTGGCCCAGGAGCGTGGCCATCCCCGGCTGGAGCCGATGCACCTCCTGGTTGCGCTCTTGCATCCGGACCAGCAGGTCGTCAGGTCGCTCTTGTCGCAGCTCGGGGTTAACCCGGCGCAGCTTCAGAAAGCGGCCGAGGAAGGTCTCAGCATCTTTCCCAAGACGTCCGGGGGCGAGTTGACCTTGAGCCCCGAGCTCAACCAGGTGCTCGAGGCCGCCCAGGCCGAGTCCGAGCGGATGAAGGATCAGTACGTCTCGGTCGAGCACCTGCTCCTGGCCCTCCTCAAGGTCAAGACCCGCGTCCAGACTCTGCTGGGTGCGCTCGGGATCAGTGAGAAAGACCTGCTTCAGGCGCTCCAGAAGGTACGCGGCGGCCAGCGCGTCACCGACCAGACTCCGGAAGAGAAGTACCAGGCGCTCGAGCGGTACGGCCGCGACCTGGTCGAGCTGGCGCGAAACAGCAAGATCGACCCGGTCATCGGCCGCGATGCCGAGATCCGGCGGGTCGTGCAGGTCCTCTCGCGGCGCACCAAGAACAACCCCGTCTTGATCGGCGAGCCCGGAGTCGGCAAGACGGCCATCGTCGAGGGACTGGCCCAGCGAATCGTTTCGGGCGACGTTCCGGAGAGCTTGCAGAACCGCCGGCTGATCGCGCTCGACCTGGGGACCCTGGTCGCAGGCACGAAGTTTCGCGGCGAATTCGAAGAGCGGCTCAAGGCGGTCCTGAAAGAGGTCACCGGATCGCAAGGCCGGGTCATCCTGTTCATCGACGAGCTTCATCTCCTGGTCGGTGCGGGCAAGGGCGAAGGGGCGATGGACGCCGCAAACTTGCTCAAGCCGGCCCTCGCGCGGGGCGAGCTGCGGTGCATCGGCGCGACCACGCTCGACGAATTCCGCGAGCACATCGAGAAAGACGCAGCGCTCGAGCGGCGGTTTCAGCCGGTATTCGTGGGCGAGCCGACGGTGGAGGACACGATCGCGATCCTGCGCGGGCTCAAGGAGCGTTACGAAGTCCACCACAAGGTCAAGATCAAGGACTCAGCCCTCGTGACTGCGGCCAAACTGTCGGCTCGCTACATCACCGACCGCTTCCTGCCCGACAAGGCCATTGACCTCGTCGATGAGGCGGCCAGCCGGCTGTCGATGGAGCTCCAGTCGGTGCCGACGGAGATCGACGTTCTGCAGCGCAGGCTCCTTCAGCTTCAGCTCGCCGAGCGGATGCTCCGCAGCGAAGAGGAAGAGCACGCTCAGGAACGTCTTTTCGAAGTGCAGGGCGAGATTGCGACGGTTCAGAAGGAGCTTCAGGATCTCCGCCGGCAGTGGGAGATCGAGAAATCGGGGTTGGGTGACATCCAGAAAGTTCGCGAGCGGCTCGAGGAGGTGAAGGTCGAGTACAACCGCGCATGGGATGAGATCCGCCACATGCAGCAGAGGGGCGAGCTCCCCGAGGAGAAGCAATTCCAGGCGCTGGGCGCTCTCGACATGGAGCGAAAAGCGCTGGAAAAACGGATCGCGGAGGCCGAGGCGCAGGGGGACGGCCAGCCCAAGGGAGGCACGCGCCTGCTCAAGAAGGAGGTCGATTCCGAAGAGATCGCCGAGGTCGTCAGCCAGTGGACGGGTATCCCCGTGTCTCGGATGCTGGCCACCGAGCGTGAAAAACTGCTCAAGCTCGAAAACCAGATTCATCTTCGAATGGTCGACCAGGACGCCGCGGTGCGGGCGGTGGCGGATGCCGTCCGGCGCAGCCGCGCCGGCTTGCAAGACCCGAACCGGCCGATCGGCTCGTTTCTCTTCCTCGGGCCCACCGGCGTGGGGAAGACCGAGCTGGCCAAGGCACTTGCTGAGTTCCTCTTCGACAGCGAGGCCGCCATGGTCCGTCTCGACATGAGCGAGTTTGGCGAGCGGCACAACGTCGCACGATTGATCGGCGCTCCGCCCGGTTACATCGGCTACGAGGAGGGGGGCCGGCTTACCGAGGCGATTCGCCGGCGGCCGTACTCGGTCATCCTGCTAGACGAGATCGAAAAAGCCCACCGCGACGTCTTCAATGTGTTGCTCCAGGTGCTCGACGACGGCCGCCTGACCGACGGCCAGGGCGCACCGTCGACTTCCGCAATACCGTCGTCATCATGACCTCCAACCTGGGCAGCCACGTGATCGCCGAGCTCGCCGGTGATGAGACGCGGATGAGAAACGAGATTCAGAGCGTCTTAAAATCTGCGTTTCTGCCGGAGTTCCTCAACCGGATCGACGAGACGATCATCTTCCATCCCCTGGGCCGAAAAGAGCTTGCCGATATTGTCGGCATCCAGCTCGGGCGGCTGGGCCGGCAGCTTGCTGAGGCGGGCTTGACGTTGCGAGTCTCCGACAAGGCACGGGCGCGCCTGGCGGACGAGGGATTCGATCCCGCCTACGGCGCGCGGCCCTTGAAACGGGTGATCCAGCAACGACTCGCGAATCCGCTGGCGAGCTCGCTCCTGGAGCAAAAGGTCCAGTCAGGCGATCTCGTCGAAGTCGACTTCAGCGGATCGGAGTTCGTCTTCAAGCCGGTCGGCCGCGCCGCCGGTGCTTGAAATGAGGTGACCCGCTGGCTAATTCTGACCTTTCGGCTTTGTGATGCGTTTGCCGGGGGGTTTGGTCGCCGATTTCTGGTTGTTCTTGGTGGTGACCGATCGCGACGACGGGTAGAAACCGACGCGGGCGCCAGCCATATCCACTCGCCCGCTCGGGTCAGACCCGGTCGCGCGGGCCGCCATTGACATCGTGCTCGACCGGGATTTCCTGTGACCTGTCGTGTGGCCGACGATCGGCGGCGGCGGAGGGATCGCCTTCCGTGACTTGTTTCTCCTTATGGTCTTGCCGGTCACCTGGGTGCTCGGAACTGACTTGCCGGACGGAGTGGACGCGCCGGGCTGGGCCGCGACGCTTCTCGTCGATGTCGCCGCAGCCCCGCCGCCGATGGCGGACGTTCCCGCACGTGGTCTCGTGGTCAAGCCGGTGGACGTCGTGCTTACTCCCGCGGAAGTCGTGTTTGCGCTCGTGGATGGCGTTTTCGAGCTCGTTGTCGTTTGTGCGTTTCCGGTCGACAGAGCGGATAGAAGGGCGACATTCAGAGTGAAGACAAAGGTAGCTGGTTTCATGGTTTGGTGCTCCTCAGGATTGACTCCCTATTGATGATCACCGACGGGCCCGCGATTTTCAAGGCTTTGTTTGAAAGGTTGTGGCCGCCGATCAACGTGCCCATGACCGGGGAGAGTAGAGGTTTTGACGCTCGCGACGCGGACCAGCCAAGGTGGGCGGGCCGTCCTCACGGATCTTTTGGCTTTTCCATGAGCGAGTACGATGCGAACACGTCGGACTTGACGTCGATCTTGGCGACGCCGCGATCCCAGCCGAGGGCATACGCAAATCGGCGGATCAGATCGGAGTCGTCGCGGTCGAAGGCGACGATCCGGAACCCTGCCTTGATCCAGTCCTCGCGAGCGAACGGGCAGCGTCCGTCGGCCCAGTTCTTGTAAGGCTGCCCAGGCTGGCTGGGGGCTGGACAGATGTTGTAGATCAGGACGTGCCCGCCCGGCGTCAGTGATTCGTTCAAGATCTTGAGGAAGGCGGAATCATCCATTCCCAGATCGAGCCTCCGGCGGGCGTCGACGGGGCGTTCGGGATGGACGTAACCTCGTTTCAGTGTGTTCTTCGACAGGATCACGTCATATCCGCCGCCCACGGCGGACCTGACTTCACGGTTGGCCGGAAAATGACCGTCGACTAGCCGGAGCATCCCTGGCCGGCCGCGTGGGTTCTTGACGGTCCCTTGATCCTCGGGCGCGCTATAAAGCGCGTGCAACAGGGGGTCGACGTCGACGCCGGTGACCTGGGCGCCGAGCGATGCGAGCAGGCGGAGGTGCCCGGCGGTCCCGTAGCCGAAGTCGAGGATCCTCAGGCTCGCACCCTTTTCGGGGCTGGGCAGACCAAGCAGATCCAGCGGCCGCGCATAGGCCAGAGGAGAGCCATACTTGGTTGTGTAATAGAACGACTCATCGACGGGGAAAGGCTTGAAGCCTTTCCGCCCCGGCTCATCGAGGGCGGCGAAGTCTTTGGCGTTCAGATAGGCCTTCTTCGTCTCATCGAAGTAGAGCGTGCGCGGCGGGACGGAGGGAAGCGCCGCGGTCGCTCTCAGGAAGTCTTTGGCGAATGGCGAGTTCACCAGCCGCTCGAGAGCCTGAGCCTCACGTCGCAGCGTGGCGGTCGCGGTTTCCGTTTTGGTCTGGCCGGCCTGGACCAGAGGCCCGGACGAGGTCAGCAAGTCCAATCCCAGGAGGCACATGAACAAGCCGGTCGCCACAGGCTGGCTCCCGCGGGTAAAACTCGAAGGTCTTCAAGCGGTCGGCAACGAGGCGAATTCGCCCGCCATGGCGAGTTGCCTGCGCCGGGAGGAATGAGGCTTGTAATCGCGTTTATCGATCTGGTAGCGCCGGAGCTTTTCACTGATGCTGCGCCGCGAGAGGCCGCAATGACGCGCGCAGAGCTCGACCCGGCCGCGCGATTTCTCCAGGACTCGCTCCAGATAGGCACGTTCGATCCGGCTGGTGAGCTCGGCCGTGATCTCCGGGAGGGGGCGGCGGTGATCGAAGTCGAGTGTGAACGGCTCGTCGTGGCTGGCGACAATCTGGGGCGGCAGGTTTTCGGGCTCGATCAACGGGCCGGGGGTGGTGACGGTCGCCTGCTCCAGGACGTGCTCGAGCTCGCGCACGTTGCCGGGCCAGTCGTAGCTCATGAGCCGCGACAGGGTCAGCCGCGATAGCGTCTTGACCGGGAGACCGCGCTCGGCCAGCTTGTCGAGGATGTGATTGACGAGCAGAGGAACGTCCTCCAGCCGCGAGCGGAGCGGCGGCAGTTCGATCGAGAAGACGTTGAGGCGGTAGAACAGATCTTCGCGGAAGCGGCCGGCGGCCACAGCCTGGGCGAGGTTCAAGTTGGTGGCGGCGATGACGCGGCAGTCGGTGTGGATGGCTTCCGTGCCGCCGACCCGCTCGAATCGGCCGTCCTGGAGCACGCGCAACAGCTTGGCCTGCATGCCCAGGGGCATCTCGCCGATCTCGTCCAGGAAGAGCGTTCCGCCCTGGGCGAGCTCGAATCGACCCTTCTTCTGGCGATCGGCCCCGGTGAACGCGCCTCGCTCGTGCCCGAATAGCTCGCTCTCCAGGAGCGGCTCAGGCAAGGCCGCGCAATTGACGGCGATCAGCGGGCCCTGGCGGGTGACGTCGCTGAAGTGGATCGCCTGAGCAACCAGTTCCTTGCCTGTGCCGGTTTCGCCGGTGACCAGTACCGTGCAGCTCGACGACCCGACCCGCGCCACCCGCTCGAACACCACCGTCATGCCAGGGCTTCGCCCGAGGAGGTTATGATAAGCGTGCTTGCGCTGCATCCGGCAACGCAGGGCGGCCACTTCGTCGATCAGCCGGCGGTCCTCGAGAGCCTGGTAGACCAGGACTTCGAGCCGCATCGAATCGATCGGCTTCTGAATCAAGTCGTAGGCGCCCAGCTTCATGGCCTCAACCGCGGTCTCGACCGTGGCGAAACCGGTCATCACGATCACGGTCACCGGCAAGTCACGGTCCCGGATCTGATGAATCAAGTCGAGGCCGCTGATTCCCGGGAGCCGAAGGTCGGTCAGGACCAGCGAACATGGGTGTTCTACGAGCCACTCCAGGGCCGCTGTTCCGTCGGTCGCAATCTCGATCCGCCGGTCGGGCAACGCCAGGAGCTGCGAGAGCTGTTGACAGATCAGCTCACTATCATCGACCACGAGGATGCGTCGTTCCATGGCGCCTTCATCCGTGTAGAGGCGGCTGGTGTCGAGCCTGGTCTGCGCCGTCGATCCTCAAACGGCCGGGAAAGACCGCTGCCGCAAGCGTCGCCAATCCCAGAAAGAGTGGCCTTTCAATTCGTAGACTACGGCGATTTCCCCTTTTGTCAAGCATTTTGGCGAGTTGGCCATATTCAGACAACCGATAGCATGCATCAGAGGGACGATGACGAATCTTCGCCAAAGAATTCCATCTCGTTTTATATAAGGACTTTAGCGCAAGAATTGATCGAGAAATCGGTACGATTCCTGGCGGATCGCGGTGGGAAAGGAATGATTCGCGTCCGGATAGGCTGCGACGAGTCTGTCGGTGGCGTTCAGCAATTTGTACACCGGCGCCGCCGCCGAGACACAGACGCGAACTCCTTCGACGTCGAAATTGGCATCATGCACGGGCGAGTTACTGAAAAATGCACGGGGAGCCAGGGCCCCGATCAGCTCCGGGAAGTCGAAGGGAATCTTCTGAAGGTCGAGGTGGTAGCGGTCACGCAGCCGGGGCATGTAGCCCGCGTGCGACCAGCCGGCAATATCGCCTTTGTAATAGTGCGGAAAAGCATTGTAGCCGCAGGACGAAACGACGGCTTTGATCCGGCCATCAAACAAGGCGGTGAAGATGGCGTTGTGGCCGCCCAGGGAGTGGCCGATGACGCCGATGCGCTGCGGATCGACCTCCGTCAAGCCGCACAAGAGATCGACGGCCCGCAGATTGTTCCAGATCGCTTTCATGGTGGCGCTGGCATAGCCCAGGTCGTAGACGTTGACCTTGTATTCTCCGAAGTTCGGATAATCGGGCGCGAGCGTTACATAGCCGCGCTCTGTGAGCTCTCGAGCGTACGCCAGCTCGCGGTTGGAGCCCAGGCCGACCGGCTCGTCCCTGCCGATGGCAATCGTCTGGTGCAAGCAAAGGACTGCCGGGCGCTTCCCCGGAGCTTGGTCGTTCCTGTCGGGGATCAAAAGCCAGGCGGGGACGCGGTCGCCGGGTTCGGTGGCGAAGGAGATCTTCTTGCGAACGAAGCCTTGTTCCCTCGTCATCGAATGTTCTTGCACATCGAGAGGAACCCGGCGCTCCCCGCCGGGCAGTGGGCCGGCGACGTCCTGAAAATGAGCCAGGATATGGTCGCGCCGAACGCTCCAATCGGCGGCGCTTTCGACCGGCAGCTCGCGGCCGCGCCCGTTCCGCACGACCATCAGCCTGGTGTGATCGGGGTAAGAGGGCGCTCGCGATGGCAGGGCGGGCCTTGCGTCCTGGGCCGGGCTCGTGGGTGGCCACGCGGCGAGGACGAGATTGGCGCAGACAAATTGGCGGAGGAAGTTCTGATTCATGGTTCGGCAATCCTTGAGGTGAATTGTGATCCGAAACGGGAGCGGTGTACACCGAATACTGAACACTCACGCGCACTCGACATTGAAGGATTTGAGACAAAAGACCAGAATGCCGATGAAAACGAACGGGGCGTTCTTGCTGCGGCGGGTGGACCGCGCAGCTTCTCGGTGGTTTGACGGATCAAACAAGAGGGAGGAGACATCCATGTGGGGTCCTCGGGGATCGGTGACTCTACTCGTGCTCGTCGGGCTTCTATCGTCCTCGGTGATCGCGCAAACGGCCCGGAAGGAACCGCCCACGGCGAACGACGTGCTCGATATTCGACCGCACTTGTCGGACGTCGACTACGACACGCCGGTAGACGCCGCGGCCAGGAGCGCCTGCAAGATCGAGAATGTGGTCAATGGCCAGAATCGCAGCATCGGCATTGCGCTGCGCGATGGCCAGGGGAAAATGCTTCGCCGATTCGTGATTGCTCACGGCGGCCACCGGATGGACCAGTGGAGCTATTACCAGGACGGATTCGAAGTTTACCGGGAAGACGACCTGGATGGGGACTTCAGCCTCGACGAGTGCCGGTGGCTGAACGCCGGTGGCACGCGGATCGCGGTCGTCGAGCGGGGAAAGATCAAGGGCTGGAAGCAGATCTCCGCGGAAGAGTCGTCGAAGGTGCTGGTGCATGCGCTGGCTGCCGGCGACCTTTCGCTGCTTGAGACGATTCTGGCGACTCCGGCGGAGCTTGCCCAAGCGGGCGTACCCAAGGACATCGTGGACCGGATCGCGACGGCCGCCCAGACCCGGGCCGAGTCGTTTGCCGCCTTGCGGAAACAACTGGTCGGCTGGAACAAGCAGACGGTCTGGAACCGGTTCGACGGCACGTTCCCCCACGTGATTCCGGCAGACCCTGCCACCGGGCTCGCGAAGGACCTGACGTTGTATGAGAATGCCATGGTTGTGCCGGGAACCCCGGCCGCTCAGCAAAGCCCGGCCAAGCTCGCGTTCCTGCAGGTTACCGACATGATCCAGCTCGGCGCGACCTGGAAGTTCATCGAGTTGCCGCGCGCCATCGATCCGGAGAAACCGATCGTGGCAGTGGTCAGCGGGCTGCGCGGGCTGCTCTTCGACCGGGGAAACAACGTCGAGCCGCGCGACGAGGCGACCGAAGTCGCCCTCAAGGCGCTCGCCGAGTATGACACCAAAAACGCGCCACTCCTCCAGAGCGGCGACAAGGCGCAAATCGCCCGGTCCCACATCGGCCGGATCCAGCTTTTGCGAGACCTGGTCAAGGCGCTGCCGAAGAGCCCGGAGGAGCAACTGAACTACAACAAACAGGTCGTCGACAGTCTGATCGCTGCCTATCGCACCGGTCTGTACAGCCAGGGACGAAAGCCTTTGGAATCGATCGTGGCCAGCGGCGGCAAGCTGGGTTCATACGCGGCTTATAGCTTGATCGACGCCGAGTTCGCCCTCAAGAATGACGAGCCGGGGGCCAACTTCCTGGCCAATCAGAAGAAATGGATGGCCGACCTTGACGAGTTCCTCAAGCAGTTCGCTGGCTCCGACGAGGCGTCGACGGTTTTGTTTCACCTCGCCAACGCCAATGAATTCAACGCCGAGGAGGAGAAGGCCCGCGAGCAATACGGCCAGCTCGTCACCCGGTACGCGGCGACCGATGCCGGCAAGAAAGCTGCCGGGGCCCTGCGCCGGCTTGACCTGACCGGCAAGCCTCTGACGATCAGCGGACCCGGAACTCGGAACGACAAGGTCGATTCCGCTCAATATCGCGGCAAACCCGTGCTTGTCGTTTTCTGGGCAAGCTGGTCCGCACCGGTGAAGCAAGACTTGCCCGACCTGATCAAAGTCTACGACAAGTACCACGCTCACGGCCTTCAGATCGTCGGCGTCAATCTCGACAACGACCGCGCCGAGCTTGACGCGTTCCTGAAGGATAATCCTGTCGTGTGGCCGCAGATCTACGAGCCCGGGGGCATGGACAGCCGCTTGGCCGTCGACTACGGAATCATTCTGATGCCGACCATGTTCCTGGTCGACGCCGAGGGAAAAGTCGTCAGTCGCAGCCTCAGGTCCGCGGCCCAGGTCGAGCGGCAGCTCGAAAAGATGGTCCCGGCCAAACAGCCGGGAGTCGCCCTCGATCACCGTGATTGACACGGAACAGGCCACGTTGCTGTGCATTCCAAACTTCGCCCCGTCGGGGAGAGGTCGGCCGAAGGCCGGCTGAGGGGTCGGACCAGCCAAGGCTGACGCACAAACACCCCCTCACCCCAAGTCTCTCGCCGTTGGGGAGAGGGCGACGATTGGCTGCCACGTCGCCGCTGCGCGTGAGGCCGCGGTTTATTCCTGTTCTCGCGTCATCGGTTTCATCGAATCCAGCCTGCGTCCCTGTGCCGACATCTCGACGAGCGCGTTCAGGCGCCTGACTCTCGTGTCTTCCTTCTTGGCACTGACGACCCACCAGCACGCCGTCCTTCGATATGACGGCGGCTGAGCCAAGAAGAAGGCCCACGCGGATTTGGTCTTTCTGAATATTTGCTCGTACGAGTCCGGAAGCGAGGCGGGCCTGTTCTCGTACGAGTAGATTCCGGACCGGTTCTCCTTTCGTGCACTGAACGCCTTGAGGCCCGCCGGTTGCATCAGTCCCTGCTTCGCAAGCTCTTGGGCCCGCTTCGCGTTCACCGCGCTCCAGACACTGGTGGGCTTGCGCGGGCTGAAGCGGATCATATAGGTAGCGTCATCGATGCGCTTCCGGACCCCATCGATCCAGCCGAAGCAAAGCGCTTGATCCACCGACTCCGGCCAGGTGATGCTCGGTATACCCGACGCCTTCTTGTAAAAGCCCACCCAGAGCTCTTGTGCCGTGGTGTGGTTGGCCTCGAGCCATTTCCGAAAACCCGCCGATGTTTTGAAGTGTCTGACCCGCATCAAAAGTCGACCTCCCCCGGGCATTGCTCTTGGAGTTCTTCGCAGATTATCCTGGCACCAGCTCAGCGCAATCAATCACCGTCCGTTTCGTTTCGAAAGGGTTCGCGTACATGCAGGTCCTGGCTTGTCTCAACGGCGAGATCATGCCTGTCGAGGAGGCACGTGTTTCGGTTTGGGATCGCGGTTTCCTGTTTGGCGACTCCGTCTACGAAGTTTTCCGGACGTACCGGGGACGGCGATGGCTCGAGTCCGAGCATCTGGCCCGGCTCCGGAGGAGTCTCAAGGAGCTCCTCTTTCCTCCTTGCGACCTGGAGCGGCTGACCGAGCGGATGGATCGCACGATCGCGGCGGGCCAGGTCCAGGAGGGCACGGTCTACGTGCAGATTACCCGTGGGGTTGCCCCGCGGTCGCACGCGTTTCCGGATCCGCCGGTGCCGCCCACCGAGCTGATCGTTGTTCGCCCCTACGATGACGAGTCAACCGCGCGATTGCGGGCGTCCGGAGCGCGTGCGATTACCCACCCCGACCTGCGCTGGAAGCGCTGCGACATCAAGTCGGTCAACCTTCTGGCCAACGTGCTGGCAATCGAGGCCGCGCGGCGGGCTGGCTGCCAGGAGGCGATCCTGGTTGATTCGGCGGGATTTGTAACCGAGGCGACTCACTCTTCATTGCTCTGGGTCCGGCACGGCCGTCTCGAGGGAACGCCGGAGGGGCACGGGATCCTGCCCGGGATGACCCGGCAATTCATTCTGCGCCTGCTAGAACCGTTCAAGATCCCGTTTCAGAGCTCGCAAGTCACCGTGCCTTCGTTGACGGCGGCTGACGAGGTGATCCTGGTCGGGACGACGATCGAGGTCTTTCCCGTCACTCGGATCGACGACCAGGCGATCGGCTCGGGCCGGCCCGGGCCGGTTTGCCAGCAGCTTGGCGCGGCGTACAGCCGCGAGGTTGAGCGCTGGCTCGCAACTTTCCCGGTCTGACGGATCGGCTGCCTGGGCTTTGTCACCACCCGCTGGAGTGCACATGACGACAAGCGAAGAGAGCGACGATGCTTTCGCACGCCGGCTCCGCCGCGATCCACTCCCGGGCGCGGGGGTCCGGATCATCATGCTGACCGATGAAGATGCCGGATCCGCGCGGTCTCTGATCGCTCCCGCGGTAGATTATCTCACCGACCAGGGCCGACCGGTCGAAGAGCGGATCGTCGAATCGGCCGAAGCTGCGGGCCTCGCAGGCTCCCTCGCCCGCGCTCTCGAGGGAGCAAGCTTACCGATCGTGCTCATCACGACCGCGCGAGAACCGTGGACCAAAGACCATCTCGAGCCGCTCTTGACAGCGCTCGACGGGAGTGACCACGCCGTCGGCTCGCGACCGCTTGGCGCACGTGGCGAAACGACGGGCCGTCTGGGTGCCTTGATGCAGCGATGGGTGTTCGCTGTTCCAGTCGGGGACGTCCATTCACCGTGCCGGCTCCATCGGCTCGACAAGCTCGAAGCGATACCGCTTCAATCGCGGTCGTCGTTCCTGGACATCGAAATCCTGGCCAAAGCGACGTTTTTCGGCCATCTGATCGATCAAGTGGACGTGCCGCCCCTGGCAGGTCGCTCGTGGTTCGCGGGCTGGTTGTGGGACCTGAAGACGCTGCTTGGGCACCCGCAGTTCCAGCGAGTCTCAAGTCCAGCGAAAGAACCGCAATGCCAGGGCGAAGGTGCCGATGGCCCAGGCGGCCAGGACCAGGAGCGAGAAGCTAACGTCCGGCAAGGTGTCTCCGCGGAGAATGACCTGTCGCAGCGCGGTGACCAACTGCGTGAGCGGCAGGATCGTGATCAGGGGCTGGAGAAAATCGGGGAATCGATTCGACATGAAGAAGACGCCGGAGAGCAGCCACATGGGCAGCATCACGAGGTTCATGAGGCCGCTGACGGTTTCGGTGGTCGTGGCTCGGCAGCCCACCAGAAGGCCGATGCCGGCGAAGGCGAGCCCGCCCAGGAGGTCGATGAAGAGCACGAGGGCTAGGTTGCCGCGGATCGGCATCTGGAACATCAGCTTTCCCAGCAAGAGGAGCACCGTCAGGTCGGGCAGGATGAAAGTCAACCGGGCGCCCAGGAGCGCCAGCAGGAAATCTCGCCGCGGCATGGGTGTAGCCACGAACCGCTTGAGTAGCTTGGCGATCCGGAAGTTGACGACGAGAAAGCCGATCCCCCAGAGTCCGCCTCCCATCGCGTTCAAGCCGATCAGACCGGGAATCAGAAAGTCGATGTAGCGCGATCCGGGCTCGCTGACGTACGCGTCTTGAGTCAAGCAAGGGTCAGTGCGCCCGGCTGCCCGCTGCAGTACATCGTCGACGACCTGCCGCGCCGTATTGGCCTCGGGTCGGGTCGGGTCATAATGATAGACCCACGATTCCGGGCCGGACGGCTCGATGACCAGGGGCGTTTCGCCGGTCTTGAGCCGCGTGATCGCTTCCTCGCGGCCGGCTTCGTAAATCTCGATGGAGGCGACATTCCTGCGGTGCTTGCCGGCTCGTGCCTCGCTCGTCAGTTCGGTGTTGTGGGCCTCGATCGCGGCCTTCAATCCCGCGGCGCCTTCGCTTTTGACCAGGTCGATATCAACGGGGCCGGGCGGGCGATTCTGAAAGGCGAGGCCAAGCGCGATCGCCATCAAGGTCGGAAACCCGTAAACCCAGAAGACCCGCGCCGGCTGCCGATAGAAGTCGCGCAGCCGGACCAGGTAAAGCTGGAACAGCGGAGAAGATTTGAACATGTCCATTGTCGTTGCAAAAGTTCCCGGGAACAGCTTGAGAGCCGCGGCAGGCGGCTTGATTGCTCACGCGCCTCGGCGGGACCGCCCCTTTCTACCTGTGGTGGTCTTCGATGCGCCGTCCTGGTCGTCATCATCGCGAAGGTGGCGCCCGGTCAGAGAGACGAAGACATCCTCCAGGCTCACGTGCCGGGTGGTCAGGCGAATCAACGTCCGCTGCTCTTTCTGGAGCGCGTCGAGCAGGGCAGGGATTGCCCGATGAGGCTGGGCGACGGTCAAGACAACGCCATCGGCCTCGAGCCGCGCTGCCAGCACGGAGTCCAGGCCGAGATAGAGTTCGGGTTGAGCGGCGGGCTCTCCGGCGGCGGCCTCGAGCGCGAACTCGATGATGTGGTCGCCCCCCAGACGGGCGATCAGCTCCCCGGGCGACCCCTGAGCGATGATCTTGCCGTGATCGATGATCGCCACCCGGTCGCACAGGCGCTCGGCCTCGTCCATGTAGTGGGTGGTCAAGACGATGGTTCGGCCTCGGTCACGGAGGTCGCGGATCACGTCCCAGAGCTGCCGGCGCGATTGCGGATCCAGTCCGGTCGTCGGCTCGTCCAGGAACAGCACCTCGGGATCGCCGACCAGGGCCAGCGCGACGGCCAACCGCTGCCGCTGTCCGCCGGAGAGATGCTCGATGAACGAGCTCGACTTGCTTTCCAGTGCCACTCGAGCGATCACGTCCTCGGGATCGAAGCCGCTCTTGTAGAAGCTACGGAACAGCGCCACGATTTCGTAGACCGTCTCTTTCTCCGGGAATCGCGTCTCCTGAAGGGTGACGCCGATCCGCTCGCGGATCGCGATGGCGTCGGTGCGCCAGTTGAGACCCAGAACCGCGACCGCACCGGAGGTCGGCTGATTGAGGCCCTCGACAATCTCGACCGTCGTCGTCTTGCCCGCGCCGTTGGGACCGAGAAGTCCGAAGCACTCTCCCTGCCTGATTTCCAGGTCGATTCCATTGACGGCATGGACCGCGCCGCTACGTCCTGCGTATTCCTTGCGCAGGTCCTTGACGACAATCGCCGGTTCTCCCATGCCCGAAACGCCTCCCTCGCCCGCGGTCAGATCACGGTTCCGGGCCTCAGGACGGCCGCCTTGGGAATCACGACCACCCCGTCGCGGATCACGTGTGTGGGATGGTCTTCGGATTCACTGATTCCTTTTTCATTGACGACCTTGACGTTTCTGCCGATGCGGGCGTTCTTGTCGATGATGGCTCGCTCGATCACCGAGTTTGCACCCACGCCCAGGGGCGGCCGGCCGATCCGATCATCCTCGGCTCTGTCCTCCGCGGACTCGAGCACGTCGATCCCCATGATGTAGGAGCTCTTGATCGTGACGTTCTCGCTGATGCGAGCCCGCACGCCGATCACGGAATCTTCGATGACCGAGCCGCGGCCGATCACCGTCCCGTCGCAAATCAGGCTGTTCTTCAGGGTCGCTCCGGCGATCCGAGAGCAAGGCAGGAACCGGGGCCGGGTAAAGATCGGCCCGGTCGACGATACGAAGTCAAACGGAGGGTTCTCTCCGGTGAGATCGATATTGGCCTGATGGAACGCCCCGATCGTTCCGATGTCTTCCCAGTAACCGTCGAAAAGGTGCGCCTGCACCCGGTGATGGGCGATCGTCTGAGGCAAGAGCTCGTGCCCGAAATCGGTCGCGGCGCTCGACACGAGCAGGTCGACCAGAAGATTGCGGTTAAACAGGTAGATACCCATGCTGGCAAGGTACGGCCTGCCTGCCGCCTTCAATCCCAGCCGCTCCAGCCAGTGCGGATCGGTGCGAACCCGGCTTAGTTTCTCTTGTGTCTTTGGCTTTTCTTCAAAGTCCTGCACTCGCCCGCCGTCGTCGATCTTCATGATCCCGCATGACATCGCCTCCTGCTCTGCGACCGGAAGGGCCGCGATCGTGACGGCCGCCTTATTCTCACGGTGGGTGCGAATCATCTCCTGAAAATCCATCCGGTAGAGCTGATCGCCCGACAGGATCAAGACCAGGTCATAAGCTTTTTCGGAAAAGTAAGGGATGTTGCGGCGGACGGCGTCAGCCGTGCCTTGATACCAGCTCTCGTGCTCCATCGTCTGCTGCGCGGCCAGGATCTCGACAAATCCCCCGTTGAAAGGATCAAACTTGTAGGTGTTGTAAATATGCCTGTGCAAGCTCACCGAATTGAACTGGGTCAGTACGAAGATCCGGTTCAACCCTGAATGAATGCAATTGGACACGGGTATATCAATCAATCGATATTTACCCGCGATCGGGACGGCCGGTTTGCTGCGCGATTGAGTCAGCGGAAACAAGCGGGTTCCGCGACCGCCGCCCAGGATCAACGAGATGACCCGAGGCATCACAGTGCTCCTTCGCCTTTGCGGGCGGATTGATGGCTGCTGGCGGCCGGTGCAAGCTCCTGCCCCGCGGGACCGGCCCTCGACGATCCGCCACCTCGCTCTATGGTACACGACGGCGCACCAAGGGGCGAGGTGATGGTGTTTCCACAGATTTGCCCGGGAACCAGCCGACCTTCGGTTCACCACCCTCGAACCATGTTCGATTCGATCACTTTTCGCGCGCCATCCAGGTCGGTCCCGGTCGACTGCATGTAGAGCCGCATCGCATGCAGCTTATCGCCTTGGGCCTTCGACAGACAATCGCGAGCGATCGAGCACGGATCGCCGTGAACCTGAATGCCCAGGAGCTTCTTCGAGATCACCCAGGCGTCGCGCGGGCGGTGAGCGACCCTGATGATGTCCTCGACAGGATAATTCGAGGCGGCGAACGCCCGCGCCGCTTCCTCGTCCGCAGCACAAGCAATCATGATATGTGACGTGGTCTCAACCTCGAACAGAGGCATGGCTGGCCCCCTTTCGGGAAAAGAAGATTTGCGGAACCTTCGTCGTTGGGGTTACTCCGATTTTATACACCTGGAATATCGCGAGAAAAAGAGGCACACCGCAAACGGACGATTTTCGATTCATTTCAGTGGCATTCCGGTCGCGATCATCTGTTGGTCCTCATAGAGCTGCGCGAGGACCAACGCTCCGTTGGAAGCGACGTGTTCACCCGCTTTGAGGCCGTCCCTGACGACGACGTGCTCGTCGCGTTCCTCGGCCACGACGATCCGCCGGCGTTCAAACTGTTCGTACTTGTCATCCGGGTCACGATGCTCTTTCTGAACGAAGGCATACTCATTGCCGTTAATCGCCACCATGGCCTGGCGAGGGATCACGGTCTGGCCGGGAATGGCCGGAATCTTGAGCTCTGCTCTGACCAGCATGTCGGCCTTCAGCTTACGGTCGATGTTCGGGATCGACGCTCTGAGCATGATGGCACGGGTCTCTTTGGAGACCTCACTTGCCACGTACTGGACCTTGGCGAGGATTGTCTGATCGAGATACGGGAACTTGATCTCCAGGTCTTGTCCCACGGCCACTTTGGCCTGGTCGGCCTCGTAGACGTTGACCCACACGAACAGGTGATCCAGAGGAGCGATGACCATGAGGACGTCGTTGTTGTCGTACAGGTTACCGGGAACGGCATCCCGCTGGATGACGCTGCCGGCGACCGGTGAGGTGCGTGTCATCTTGGCTTTGTCGCTGATCGTGTGCCGCTCCTTCGGCAGGGGAAGATCGGCGAGGGTGTGACCGACGATTGACGTGACCGACGTGGTGGTCCGGTCCTTGTCGATCTTGCTCAGCTCGTACGGAGGCCACAAGGTCGCAAGTTGCTTCCTGAGGTCTTCGATCTGCCTGGCTTTGTCCGGCAGCCTGTTCTCAGCGGTATCCACGACCCGCTTGCCGTCACCGTCGAAGATGCGGAAGTGGAGCACGTGATCGACTTCGGCTACGATGACCAGATTCTTGCCTGCTGTGGGCATGCCGCTCACGGCAGTGAGCGCCTGCACCAAGAGGACATCGTATCCGCTGCCGAGATTCTTGAGCAGCGGCTCGATCTGTTCCTCGGGGACGCCATAGATTCTCAGCTTGTCCTGGGCCGTCAGGTAGGTCAGGCGGCTCTTGCGTTCGTCGTTCTGGGCATCGATCAGTACTTGCAACGAGTTGGCCTTCTCGAGGACCAGGTTTTCTCGCATCCTGAGCAGGTTGAGGTCATGCAGCCACTGGACGTAGGCCGTCTGGAAATCGTTCTTGGCAGCCGCGAGCTCACTGCTATAGAGGTCGACCAGCGGGTCTCCCTTCTTGACTACCTGGCCTCGTTCCGCAAGGACCCTTTCGACGAGCGTATCGAACCGGGGCCGGATCTTGCTTTGTGTATTGGGGTCATAATCCGTGCGTCCCATCAGCGGAAGCTTGATCGGTTCGGTTTGGGGCCGGACCGTCACGACCAGGAGCCCGATGGTCTTGGCTTGATCGGTCCTGATCCGCACATAGCCATCCCATGGAGGCGTCGGCCCGTCGTCTGTCGTCGGCGACTCGGCGGCGTGCGAGCCCGAGGACGGAAGGTAGTGCTCGACGTAACTGAACACGCGACCAGAATCTTGCCGGGCTTTCTCGATGCCGACCACCCACGTGTAGCATGATGCGGCAAACCCGGCCAGGACGATCAGCAACAAAGCGATCTTGCCCGTGGATCCCCTGCGCCCTGTCGGCCTTTGCGGGATGTCCGGGTTCGGCGGGCGGTTCGTCGCCGCACCTGGTGGGCCGTTGGTCGCCGTGCCCGACGGCGACGTCCAAGGGGTGGCGCTCGTCTCCGAAGTTGTCATACACTCGTCTCCGTACACTGGTCTGGCTCGATCGATACCCGCACTTTTGCGACGACTGCCGGTGACGACGAAAGTCGGCTCCGGTCGTGCTGTTCCTTCGTGCGAGGCGAGAACCGAGAGCAGCGAACCATCGCTCTAGCCTGCCGCGAACGGGATCAGAATGGCAATTCTCGATCACACACGTTTGATCGAGTACATTCGGAAGGGCGACGATTGAACTCGCCAGCGAAATGGCAAACTGCCGGCACAGAGGGTGGCGGGCACGTCAACACTGGAAGCGGCACAGACGATTCGTGCGCGGGCTACGGGCGTCGGGCAGCGCCGCAAAAAGCGCGGTCGTCGTAGTCAATGCGATCGACGCGACGTGAGACGGAAATGTTTCGTATCCCGGTGCCATGCAGAGACAGATCTCCACCCAGTCTTCGGGCTCAATGCAGGGGATCGAGGGATCATCCTCGAGGGTGTCCAGAATGAAAGCGGCATGGTGGCGCTGGACGGATTTTTTGAGCTCCAGCGAATGCATGGAGCAAGCCGGCGCCGACCGGAACCGGACTCGGGACGGGAATCGCGCAGCTTCCCGCCGCCCACAAGGGATAAGCCGACCACGGCCAGCCCAATGTGGCAGCCAGGATCACCGATACAAGCTTGGCGAGAATGGGACGATCGACCACGGTCCTGGTTGCCCGTTACGGAGAACTCGCGTCCGTTGACGAGGAGTGGAACGAGGCACGCGAGCCGCCACGATAATTATGGAGGATCGGCGCCCCTCTGTAAAGGGACGTGTCGCTGCCCGGGCCCAAGGGGCTCTGATTCTTTCGTTCATGTTGATTGAACCCCGAACTTCCGGCGTCAGACAGGGATGGCACCCTTGTGATCGCGGGCTCGAGGGGATTATGCTGACTTTGCAAACTGTCCGCGTCAAACGTGCCCTGAGGTAGGTGGCAAAAGCCATGGTTCGTGCGATCATCACCTGGAGTCTGCACAACCGCTTGATCGTCCTTCTCGGCACGTTCTTCTTGATCGTCGCGGGCGTTTATTCTGCGCAGAATCTCAATGTCGAAGCCTATCCCGACCCCACTCCCCCGCTGGTCGAGGTGATCGCACAAGACCCGGGTGCCAGTCCCGAGGAAATGGAGCGGCTGGTCAGCAGACCGATCGAGATCGCGCTCAATGGGATGCCGGGTCTCGATGACCTTCGCAGTACGTCGATCGCCGGACTGACTGACGTCAAGTGCCAGTTCACCTATCAGACCGATTACTGGCGGGCCCGCCAGGAGGTGATCAACCGGCTCAATTCGCTGAGCAATCTGCCCGCGAATGTGAATCCCACCCTTTCGCCATGGAGCCCCACTGGGGAGATCGTCCGGTACATCCTCGAAGGCCCAAGCTACACCTTGAACGAGATCAAGGCGGTTCAGGATTGGGTAATGCAGCGCACCTTGAAGACCGTACCCGGGGTCATCGACGTGACCGGGTATGGCGGCACGGTGAAGCAATATCTCGTGCTGGTCGAGCCGATGCAGTTGAACCATTACGGCATCACGCTCCAGCAAGTGCAGGACGCCATCGCGAAGTCGAATGCCAACGTGGGGGGAAATATCCTCACCCTGGGGAGCCAGTCGCACATCGTCCGGGGGATCGGCCTCCTGGGGAAGGGAATCGACGCACTCGAGCCCACGCATGTCGCCGATCGCGCCAAGCTGATCGACGACAAGCTCGATGACATCCGAAACGTGGTGGTCACCCAGTATCAGGGCAATCCGATCCTCGTGAGCCACGTCGCCAAGGTGGTGGAAGGGCACCAGCCTCGTCTGGGCATCGTCGGCCGGCACCACTTTGAGAAAAAGGAGAACGACGTCATCGAGGGCATCGTGCTCATGCGGAAATATGAGAAATCTCGCGAGGTATCCGATGCCGTCAAGAAGAAGCTCGAGGAGATCGGCGAGGAAAAGTTGTTGCCTCCGGGAATGAAGATCGTGATTTTCAACGAGCGCGGCGAGCTGGTCAACGTCACAACGCACAACGTCCGGCATAACCTGCTCGTCGGAATGGGCCTGGTCACCGCCATCCTCTTCATTTTTCTGGGCGATCTGGCGAGCGCGGGGATCGTGGCCATCATGATTCCGCTGGCACTCTTGTTTTCGATCACCGTGCTTTACATCCAGGGCAAGTCGGCGAACCTGCTGTCAATCGGCGCGGTCGATTTCGGGATCATCGTCGACAGCTCGACGATCATCGTAGAGAACATTTACCGCCACATCACGGCCCCGGGCGCTGACCGCACCCGCCCGCTGATCGACCGGATCATCGAGGCGTCGAGCGAGATCGAGCGCGCGCTCTTTTTCTCGACCACAATCATCGTTTGCGCGTTTATCCCGCTCTTTTCGATGTCGGGCCCCGAAGGCGCACTCTTCGGCCCGATGGCCAACACCTACGCCTTTGCGATCTGTGGCGCCCTCTTGATGGCCGTGACCCTGGCCCCGGTCTTGTGCTCGTTTTTCTTCGTCAACAAGCAGGAGGCGCCCGACACGTTCCTCGACAAACTGATGAAGCTCCGTTACCTGAGAGCCCTGAGCTGGGTCCTGAGGCATCGGATGATCACACTTTTGGTCATGGGCGCTTTGTTTGTTTACACGTTGTTCCTGATTCCCCACCTGGGAGGCGAATTCATGCCTCCCCTGGAGGAGGGGTATCTCTGGATCCGGGCGATCCTGCCGCGCACAGTTTCACTGGAGGGCGCCGCCGCGATGGCCCCCAAGTTTCGTGAGACGATCGCCTCGGTTCACGAGGTCAGCCGGGTTGTGTCGCACCTGGGCCGCCCCGACGATGGCACCGACGTCACCGGCTTTTTCAATCTCGAGATCGGTGCTCCCCTCAAGCCCATGGAAGAGTGGCGAAAGCTGCCGGTCACTCTCTTCGGGTACAAACTCTGGGACAGGACGATCAGTCGCGAGGACATCGAAAAGGAGCTGATGGACAAGTTCAAGGAGTATCCCGGGGTCAACTTCAACTTCTCGCAGTACATCCGCGACAACGTGGAAGAGGCTCTCTCGGGCGTCAAGGGCGCCAACTCGGTCAAGATCTTCGGCAGCGATCTCCAGACGCTCGAAAACCTCGGGCAGCGCATAGCCAACATCTTGAAAGGGGTCCCGGGAATCGAGAACGTGGGATTGTTCCACATTGTAGGTCAGCCCAACCTCGAGATCGAGATCGACCGCCAGCTCTGCGCCCGGCACGGCGTTAATGTGGCTGACGTCGAGCAAGTCGTGCAGGCGGCGATCGGCGGCGAGGCATTCACCCAGATGGTCGAGGGCGAAAAGCTCTTCGACATCACGTTGCGTCTGCCGCCGGACCTGCGTGACGATCCCGAAGTGATCAGCAGGATCCTGGTCGACGTTCCGGGCGGCTCGGACAATAGTCCCGGCTACCGGATTCCCCTCTCCCAGTTGACCCACATCGTATCGCACAAGCCGGGCGCGTCGTACGTCTACCGCGAGAACAACAGCCGGTTCATCCCCATCAAGTTCAGTGTCCGAGACCGCGACCTGGCCTCGGCTATCGCCGACGCCATGAGGCGGGTGGACGATCCCAAGACGGGCGTCCCGCGCCCTCCAGGCTACAAGCTCAAGTGGTCCGGCGAATTCGAGCAGATGCAGGAAGCCAACAATCGCCTTCTCTGGATCATCCCGATCTCGCTCGGCTTGATCATGATGTTGCTTTATTCGATGTTCTCCTCAATCAAGGATTGCTTGCTGGTGATGGTCAACGTGCTCGAGGCCGCGATGGGTGGCGTGTTTGCTCTCTATTTTACGGGCACGCATTTCAGCATCTCGGGAGCGGTCGGATTCGTGTCGGTATTCGGCGTGGCCGTCCAAGACGGCGTGCTCCTGGTCACCTACTGCAACCAGATGCGCGCCCGAGGCTACTCCGTCTACGAGACGTGCCTGCGCGGGCCCGAGCTCCGCGTCCGGCCCGTCGTGATGACGTCCTTGACGGCCGCCCTGGGCCTGTTTCCCGCCGCTATTGCCGACTCGATCGGCTCGCAGGCGCAAAAGCCCCTGGCCATCGTCGTCGTCGGGGCCATGCTCTGCACGTTGTTCCTTACCCGTTACATGATGCCGATCCTCTACAGCTACTTCCCCGGTCCTCGCGGCCACCAGGCCGGCGAAGACCAGCACTTGGTCGAAGGCACGAACTACAGCGCCCGCTTCATGCACGATTTCCCGGACAACGGCAGATGAGTCAGGGCACTGTTTTCCGGTTGGCATGCCCAGGGCACGGGGAAGAGCAACGGCGTGCCATCGCCCGCGACCACGTCAAAGATCGCCAGGCTGCCGCCTGGCTTGAGGACGCGGTGAATGTTCGCGTAGAACGGCACGCGGTCGGCGCTATTCATCGCGACGTGCTGGGTCAAGACGTAGTCGAAGCCCGCGTCGGCAAACGGCAGGGCCAGAGCGTCTGCCTGCTGGAAGCTAACCCGATCCGATAGCCCAACGCGATCCGTCAACATGCGGGCAACGTCAATGAATGGCTGACTGAGATCGATCCCCGTCACGCGACAGCCGCAGGTCGCCGCCAGATAACGGGCCGGACCACCGAGACCACAGCCGATATCAAGAAGGATGGTGTCCGTCTTGATGCCGAGCCTCGCTGCGAGTTCCTTGGTGGCCGCGAGGCCGCACACGTGGAACTGGTCCAGCGGAGCGAGCTCGGACCAGTTCATGCCGTCCCTGTCGAGCCCCGCACGCTTTAGCGCCAGGGTGACGCGCTCTTGCAGCGCGCCTCCGCCGTAATGGGCCGTATCGGTCGTTTGATCCTCCATAGCGCTCTCATTCCCGTGATCCTGATTCGTCGGCCTGTTGCCGACTTCTTCCCTCCCGAGCCCGTGGCCTGGCATCGCTCGGCATCGTGCGATGTGTATGCAACTGACGGGCTGAGGTCAACGGTCTACCAGCCGATGACGTCGAGCGCAACCTTCCCCCATCCCGGTGTCACAGGCCGAGATCGCACTCCAGTTTCGCCTTGTACTCGCGGAGCTTCACGCGAAGTTCGTCGTCGCCCGCTGTGCCGGCCTTATCCATGAGGTCCTCGGTCAGTTCAATCTCAGCAAGCATCTGGCGACGATGCAGCTCGCCCAGTTCATGCGCGGGCGACCGTCTCTGAAAGAGGGCCAAGGCGATGAAGTGGCCGATCATTCCGGCAACGATCGCTCCGAGCAGGCCGCACCAAAACCCCGTGGCGATTGCTGAGAAACCAGGCCGAGCGACGAGAGCACCTGCTGAAATCGCGCCGAGAATTGCTCCTACGAAGAATCCGAGGACGCAAGAAACGCAGTCCACCAGTTCTCGCTGCGCTCGGGATCGTGCACGAGACAGTTGACTGCGTTCGAGCAAGACGACGCAAGTGAACAGGAGTGCCAGGGCACTCGCCGCACCCATCGGGAGAAACGCGAACATCACGGCCAGCACGCCAATGCCCACCATGAGCTGAGCGAGTGTGAACCGCAGCGTGCGTCGAGTTCTGGCCACTTGCGGAGCTCCCGTAACTCAGAGCTACATCGCCTGTCTGATGGCGTCCAGTGCCCCCATGTTCTCGATGCTGGAGCAGTCTCCCATGTCTTGCCCGATGGCGATCGAGCGGATCAATCGCCTGACGATCTTGCCGCTTCGGGTTTTGGGCAGCTCGGCCACGATGAGAACGTCCCTGGGTGCGAATGACTTTCCCAGGGCGACGGCGACTCGGTTGCCGAGATCGTCGCGGAGCGCCTTGCTTGGCTCCTGTCCGGGCCTGAGGGTGACGAAACAGACGATGACTTCCCCTTTGACGTTGTCGGGCACTCCCACGGCGGCAGACTCGGCGACGGCGGGGTGCTCAGCGAGAATCGACTCGACTTCGGCAGGCCCGAGCCGCTTGCCGGCCACGTTGAGCGTGTCATCGCTCCGGCCGTGCAGGAACCAATCTCCGTCCTGGTCGACGGACGCCCAATCACCGTGGACCCAGACATCGGGCCAGCGCAACCAGTACGTCGCGAGATAGCGGTCGGGGTCGCCCCAGATCCCGCGGGTCATCGACGGCCAAGGCTTCGTGCAGACGAGCTCTCCCAGGGTCCCTCTCAGCGGGCGGCCCTCAGCGCCGAACACGTCGACGGCCATTCCCAGGGCCGGGCCTCCCAGCGAGCAAGGCTTCAGTGGAGTGATCGGCAAAGGCGACAGCAAGCATGCGCCTACCTCGGTTCCGCCTGAGAAATTGATGATCGGCAGCCGGCCTCCGCCGGCACGCTCAAGGTACCATCGCCACGATTCGGGGTCCCATGGCTCGCCGGTTGAGGCGAGGATGCGCAGACTGCCCAGGTCGTGCGACCGAATCGTATCATCGCCGTGCTTCGCGAGCCGCGGATTAAGGTCGGAGAGACGCCCATGATGGTCACACCATGGCGGCTTACCATCGACCAGAGCCGGTCGGGAGCGGGGTAATCGGGGGCTCCCTCGGCCAGCACGACAGTTCCCCCCGCGGCCAGGCTGCCGACAATCTCCCAGGGGCCCATGATCCAGCCCAGGTCGGTCACCCAGAAGAGCCGGTCGTCCTGTTGCATGTCAACCTGGTACGCCGCTTCCTGGGCAATCTTGACCAGGAATCCGCCGTGCACGTGGACGGCCCCCTTGGGACGACCAGTCGTCCCCGAGGTATACGCGATCATCAACGGAGTTTCCGGGTCAAGTGGCATGGAAGGACAGTCCGTGGATTCCGATGCCACGAGCTCATCCCAATCGAGCGTCCCGGCAGCATGCGGGTCGCTCAGGGCGCTCCGGTCGCCCGTTTCCCCCCGTCGTGAAGGGGGGGTGAGGGGTGATCCCGGCGCCCTCCCATCACGCGGCGTGCGCGTTCCCCGTTCCCGACCTCTGCGAGCAACGATCAGGTGCTTGAGACTCGGACAGCCCAGGGCGGCTTCAACTGCAACTGGCTCCAGCGGGATCGGCCGGCCCCGCCGGGACGTCGCGTCCATGGTGACGAGAGCCCTGGCATTCGCATCGGCCAGCCGGGCACCGACGGCCTGGGCGCCGAATCCGGAGAAGATCGGCACGGCGACCGCGCCGATCTTGGCGCACCCCAGGAATGTGACGATCGCCTCCGGCACCATGGGCAGGAAGAGGCCGACCGAGTCTCCGGCTGAGATCCCAAGCCGCCTGAGGGCATTGGAGAACCGGCAGGTCTCTGCATGGAGTGCGGCATAGGAGAGCCGCCGAACGTGCCCCTGTTCCGTCTCCGCGATCACGGCCGTGCGGTCTCGTGCGGTGGATCGTGCGTGGCGGTCGAGACAATGATCGGCGAGGTTAATGGTTCCGCCCACAAACCACCGCGTCCAGGCGATGCCGCGGCTCGCGTCGAGGATCGTGTCGTACGGCCGCGAGAAGCTGATTTCCAGGTCCTTGACGACCGCATCCCAGAACCAATCGATCTGACTGGTCGATCGCGCGATCAACTCGTGGTACCCAGAGATGCCGTGCCGCCTCATGAACCGATTGACGTTCGAGCGCTCGATGACAGCCGGCGACGGTTTCCAGACGTAAGAGGAGGGCATGATGGTGTTGACCCTGGCTCCGGCATCTCGTCAAAGACTTGCAGACGAACCGCCCTTGATTATCCGCGAAATTCCTGGCGTGCCAAGTCACTGGGGACTGCCGAGCTGCCGCTGCGCCGCCTGGCCGGGAAATCGGCCCTGGCCAGGTTCATGGGGAAAAAGGTCGGGCGGCTCGCGCGAGACCCCGTTTTCACCATTCCCGTGCGTCGGGTTGGTCTCGGCGCTCATGCCGCCCATCTCACCGACCCGACCCCTCGATGTCGCGTCAGATCCTGCGCCCGTGAACGAATCCCGCGAGATGAGTGCTGTAGTAGTCCATTGGGTCGATGGCCGGCGGAATGCCGTCCGAAGGTCCCAGATTGGCAGCCAAGGCGATGCCATCATTGAGGTACTTCGTCTCTTCCTGCTTTGTCACATTGCCGGAATTGGCGACCACCTCCATGTCGGCAAGTGTCTGATCGATGACAGACTCGGGCACCGACCAGTGTAACGCGGTGAGGTCTTCCGACATGCCTTGCTTGATGTCGGCCCAACCTGTTGACTCATCTTGCTATAAATGTACATATAATCTATAGTCGATCAAAGATCATACGAAGCAGGATTCTGGTCTGGGAATTTGAGGATGGTCGCAATGCTGGCCCCGGGAGGAGGCCATTGAGCCAGGTCGCTCGCCACTTTGAGGACTTCGGCCCGCGTGACATCTGAGCCGTCCTGCATTCGGCGCAATTCGACCACCGACTTCTCGAAATCCTTCTTCGCGCGACCCAGGTCTTGATTCAGCTCGGTAAGGGATGGGGCCGCCGCGACGGCCTTCGACCCTGGCTGATGGCCGCGATCGCTCCCGAGCATGACTCGCCCGGCACTCGCGAGAAGTTGTCGTCCCTCGAGGTCATCCCAGCCCGGCGCTACCTTGCGCCGCGTTGTGTAACGTTCCATGTCGACGCACCTGTCCTCAGTTTGATCGGAATCAGCAATCATTGCGAGGGAGCGGATGACGCGCTCGACGACAGTCTGGTCGAAACGGTAGAAAGTAGATCGGCAAGAAGCGGCTTCGAGAATGAATTCACATGATCAGCCTGTTCGCGAGAATTCTTTCGTTCAGCATTTCACTGTTTTGCGTTTCTTGCCGACCGTTCCCCGCTCTCGAACCATCTGGATGTACTCGAGCGCGTTGGGTACTTTGCAGGCCGTGTCACCCATGTCGACGGAAACCTGGCCGACTTTCGCGGCTGCGTGCATATCAAGGTCACTGAGTTCCTGCACGAAGCTGCCCAATGCGAGCAAAAAGCCGTTCATGGCATAGCGAACGGAATCCGGCTGCTGATGAATCGTGTCCTGCACGCGCTGGAGGAGTCGCTTCAGCCCAGCGTGATCAAGATCGTCGTCAACAAGCCGAAGAACCGTTCCTGCACGGCGTGGTTGCGCAAAACCTTCTTGATGCTCTCTGCACCGAGTTTGCTGAGTTCTCCAACGATCTCTTTTGCGGTCATGGAACGGTTCTCCGGAAGCATCTCAGTCGGGAGCATTTTCGCCGGAATGACCGCCACGACGACCCGAATCCTGTTGAACCGTGCGCCGCCGTTCAGCATGGAGTCTCCCCCCTGAACACGTCGCACGCACCGTTCGACTGGGTACGATGCCAGACCGAATTCGTAGCAGATCACGCCCGTTCAGTCCACGCGCATCGTGAGGATTCCGAAAACGTTCGGATTTCGAGTTTCGCGATTCTGGTGTCGAGGCATTCGAAGAAAGGCGCGGGAATGAGACAGTAGCCTTCTCAACCCGTAAAATAATCCTTCCCAGAAAAAAACCGAGACGCTAAACTGATCAGCTCATCCGCGAAGAGGGTCGTTGTGCGCCCCGGGGCGAGGCCATCGCAGGGAGGCGTGCCTCGGCAAGAAGTTCGTTGCCCGCCGTTCTTTCGGGAATTGCTGATGATCATTGTGCTCAAGCCCAGCGCCTCACCGGAGGTTCTCGACCATGTGCTCGAAAGGATCACGGCTCTGGGGTTGACCCCTCATCTCAGCCAGGGGGTTGCGCGGACGATCATTGGCGTGATCGGCGACGAGGCCAAGCTCCAGGTCGAGCCCCTCCAGGCGATCGCCGGCGTCGAGCAGGTTGTGCCGATTTTGAAGCCGTTCAAGCTCGCCAGCCGCGAGTTTCACCCCGAGGGATCGGTCTTTGACTTGAAGGGGATCAAGGTCGGAGGTGGCCGTCTCGGAGTGATCGCGGGCCCGTGCGCAATTGAGAGCGAGCCTCTGCTCTTCGAGATCGCCGGCCGGGTGCGCGACGCGGGGGCGAATATCCTTCGAGGCGGAGCCTTCAAGCCTAGAACGAGCCCCTACAGCTTCCAGGGACTGGGCCGCGACGGCCTCAAGATCTTGAGGGCCGCTGGCGATCGATTCGGCATGCCCGTCGTGACTGAGGTCATGGACCCGCGCCAGGTCGACGTCGTCGTACGGTATACCGACATCCTCCAGGTCGGCGCCCGCAACATGCAGAACTTCGATCTGCTCAAGGAATGCGGCCGCACGCGAATCCCGATCCTGCTCAAACGCGGCATGAGCGCAACCGTCAAGGACCTGCTCATGTCGGCGGAATATATCCTCTCTGAAGGGAATCGCCAGGTGATCCTCTGCGAGCGCGGGATCCGGACCTTCGAGGAATCGACTCGCAACACGCTCGACCTCTCGATTGTGCCCAACATTCAGGGGCAAAGCCATCTGCCGATTTTCGTCGATCCGAGCCACGCCACGGGGCGGCCCGACTTGATTCCCGCGATGGCGAGAGCCGCCGTGGCCTCGGGCTGCGACGGCATCCACATCGAGGTTCATTCCTGTCCCGAGCGCGCACTATCCGACGGCCCGCAAGCACTTGTGCCCGACCAGTTTGACCGGCTGATGGATGAGATCCGTCTGCTCGCCGAGTTAGTTGGCAAAACGATCGACGTGTGTCATGGAGAATCAATCGCGTGCGCACCTTGTTGATTGCAGGCAACTGGAAGATGAACCCCGGCATGCGCGCGGAAGCGGCGGCGCTGGCGCAGGCGGTCAAATCGGGCGTGGGCCAGGTGACCGGCGTGCGCGTGGTCCTGTGTCCTCCGGCGGTCTTTCTGGGCGAGGTCGACTTGGTTCTGGCCGGATCGCCGATCGGGATGGGGGCGCAGAACATGCACTGGGAGGCTGGCGGTGCCTATACGGGAGAGCTTTCGGCGACGATGCTGGTCGACGCCGGCTGCACGCACGTCGTGCTGGGGCACAGCGAGCGCCGGCACGGGATGGGCGAGACTGACGCCCAGGTCAACTGCAAACTGCGAGCCGCACTCGCGGCCCGGCTGATTCCAATCGTGTGCTTGGGTGAGACGAAAGACGAGCGGCTCGGCGACCAGACCGAGCGAGTCCTGCTCGCCCAGCTTGCGGGGTCGCTCGCGGGTGTTACGTCTGACGAGATGGCCGGAACGATACTGGCCTACGAGCCGGTCTGGGCCATCGGAACCGGCTTGACCGCAACCCCGGAACAGGCCCAGGTGGCGCAGCATTTCATTCGCCGCTGGCTCGCTGATCAATTTGGCGCGGCGACGGCGGCCCGCGTGGTTGTCCAGTACGGAGGGAGCGTCAAGCCCGACAACGCAAAAGAACTACTCGCGTGTCCGGATATCGACGGGGCCTTGGTGGGCGGTGCCAGTCTCAAGGCGATTGACTTCCTGGCGATCTTCCAGGCCGCGCGGGAGGTCACCCCGCATAAGACCGCATGACTCGAACTCGAGAGAGGGTGGATACTTGTGGACTATCTCCTCGGCTTTTTCAACGTGGTGATCGTCATCTTGACGGTCTTCTTGATCGGCATCATCTTGATCCAGCGCGGCAAGGGCGGAGGCCTCGCCGGCGCGTTCGGCGGAATGGGAGGCTCAAGCGCGTTCGGAACTCGGGCGGGAGACGTCTTCACCAAGGTCACCGTCGGCGTGGCGATCGCGTGGATCTTGCTCTCGATGGTGATGGTCCGGCTCTACAACCGGAAACATTCTTCCGATTGGAAGGAGGCGCCGAGTTCGTTGTCCAAGGAACTCGATTCGACCTCACGCTCGCGAAAGGCGGGCGCGAAGGATCGTGAGAAGTTGCAGACCGCGGACGAAACCAAGGCGGATCCGTTCAAGGACTTCGTGCTCCCCGAAACGACGGCTCCGGCGGGTGAATCTGCGCCGCCCCCCAAGAAATGATCGTCCGACGGATCGGTTGTTCCGGTAAGGGGTCTTCCGGGATGGCTGTGCTCCTGGACGAGCCTGGCGAACCCCGGAGCTTCGTGAGCCGCGCGGCCGGTGAGCCTGCGGCGTTCCGGCCTGATTGCGAGGTTTCCTTGATCCTGAGCATGACCGGATTCGGAGAGGCCCGGCTTCGGGACCAGCGGTGGACGATCCTGGTCGAGGTTCGGTCGGTCAACAACCGGCACTTCAAGCTGAGTGCCAAGATCAGCGATGCATATGCGATGGTGGAACCGGCACTTGAGCAGTTGATTCGAGCCAGGGTCAGGCGGGGGACGGTTCAGGTCAACCTGAGGATCGATCGGCCGCGGCGGCCCGAGGATTACCGATTGAATTTGGTTGCTCTCACTGGCTACCGCGATCAGCTTCAGGAAGTGCCGGGTTTTGATGAACGGACGTTCGATTTTTCTCGGCTTCTGGTCTTGCCCGGCGTCGTGGAGGAGGCTCGCTCGGAAGATCGGTTGCCCGATCAAGAGTGGCCCGAGATCGCCGGGGTCGTCACCGAGGCACTCTCGCAGTTGGAATCCTCGCGTGCGCAGGAAGGCCGCGCCATGGCCGCCGAGCTGAGCGCGCTGGCTCGCGGCATCGATCAGCAGGTCGACCTGATTGCCGAGCGAGGGCCGGAGGTCGTCAAGAACATTCAGAACCGCCTGTACGAGCGGGTGCGGGCACTTTTGCACGGCGGCGGCGGGACGGTCGAGCCTGCCGCGCTGGCCAGGGAGGTGGCGATCCTGGCCGATCGTAGCGACATCAGCGAAGAAATCGTGCGGCTTCGCGCCCATCTGGTGCAGTTCAACGCGATCATCGATGAGCCGGAAAGCTCGGGGCGGAAGCTCGAGTTCGTGACGCAGGAGATGGGACGCGAGGTCAATACGATCGGGTCGAAGGCCGGGGACGTCGAGATCAGCCGGCAGGTGGTCGAGGTCAAGTCGCTTCTGGAGAAGATTCGCGAGCTGGTTCAAAATGTGGAATGACGACAACGAGTGGAAAAAACTTCCGGGGCGATTGGTGGTGATTTCGGGCCCTTCCGGCTCGGGGAAGAGCACGCTGGTGTCGCGGCTACTGGATCGCCCCGACCTTCGTATCAAGAAGTCGATCTCGGCCACGACTCGGCCGCCACGCGCCGGCGAAGAGGATGGCCGCGATTACCTTTTCGTAAGCCCCGAGGAGTTCGCGCGGAGAGAAAGCGGGCTGCTCGAACAGGCGCTGGTCCATGGCCACCACTACGGCACGCCGGGAGAGCCGGTGCGCCAGGCGATGTCGCAGGGGATGTGCGTGCTCCTGGTGATCGACGTCCAGGGAGGTTTTCAGGTCAAACAGAAAGTGCCGGGGGCCGTGTTGATCTTCATCGAGCCTCCGCGGTTGGAGATTCTGGAAAAGCGGCTGCGTGAACGGGGTACTGATGACGAGGCCACGATCAATCGGCGGCTGGTGACCGCCCGCCGGGAGCTCGAACTGGCCGAGCGCTACGAAGTCCGTGTGGTCAACGACGAGCTCGACCGAGCGGTCGAGGAGCTCGTGTCGATCTTGATACGAAACGGGTGTGGAACGAGGAACAACCATGATCGATGAACTGAAGGAAGAAGAGATTGTCAACAAGGTCGGAGGCCGCTTCAAGCTCTCGACTTTGATTCAGAAGCGAATGATCGCTCTAAACCAGGGAGCCCGGGCTCTGGTCGATGGCGCGGAGTAGACCGGATGACCATCGTGATCCAGGAGATCGTCCAGGAGAAGATCTACCTGGACCTCTCCGGCAAGCTTCAGACCGTCGAGCCGACCGAAGAGCTGGAGAACAACGGCGAGACCGTGGATCTTACCCAACCGGGAGATTGAATAGAGCCAGTCAGCTCTCTGGCCTGATTGCGAATTTGAGTCGCAAGACCCCCCCGATGCCGCGCCGATCATGGAGGTGGCGAGCGCGCACGACCGAACCCTCTCTCGGTTCGGACCAGCGTTGCGTGGACACCGGTGAAAAGGGCGCCGTGAGGGGGTTTCATGTCCCTACGCCAGCGAGTGTTGCGGTCGGCTCCGCTCATCACCTTCGCGCTGGCGATCGCGTTCCTCGGTCTCAGCCTGGGTGGCTACGACCCCGGCGATTCACCGGGTTGGGGGGCTTCTCCCGCGAATCAGCCCCCGGCTAACCCGTGCGGTCCGGTCGGGGCGTTTTTCGCGCACATTCTATTCATCAGCCTCGGTTGGTCGTCCTGGGTGCTGTTGCTCGGCCTCGCAGTTCTGAGCCTTCTCCGGATCTCCCGCCGGCCCGTCCCCGAACGACTTGGGCCGGCGATCGGCTTCGCACTCGTCCTGGTGGTGACGGCGGGTTTCATCCACAAGACTGCACCAGGTTTAGAGCGAAGTCCTGCCGTCGGGAGCGGAGGCTATCTGGGCGCGATCGCCGCGATTTTTCTTGAAGTTCACTTCGGACTCGCCGGCATGATCCTCATTCTGTCGGCAGCCGGCCTCTTCGGGCTGGCGCTTTGCCACGACGTGCTGATCCTCTGGCCGATCCAGGAGCTTCGCGCCTGGGCTCGCCATCGATGGGGGCGGCGGGCGAGCGTCGTGGCGGCCGGGCTTCCGCACAGCACGGCGGTGATGGTGCGCTCCGAGCCCGGCATGATCGACATTGCCAGCGAGGATCGGGCGGCATCGCCGCCCCGAGCGGCGCGTGCTTCTGGGGCACTTCCATCCGCACCGGCGAGCGAAACGGGTTTTCCGCGATCGTCGTCGACCGCACCCGGGCAGCGTCCCCTTGCGCCCGGGAGCGATCTGGCCGTTCTGCCTCCGGCCTTGCCTGGAGCGCCGTTCGAACTTCCTCCCTTCGAGATCCTGGAGCCGGCGGTCCAAGCCGCAATCCACGAGCACGAGGCCAAGGTCAATGCTCGGGCCATGCTGCTGGAGCGCACCTTGCAAGATTTCGGCAACCAGGTACGGGTCGTTCAGATCGATACCGGCCCGGTGATCACGCAATTCGAAATCGAGCTCGAAGCGGGTCTACGGGTTTCGCGGATCATGAGCCTCGCCGACGACCTCGCGATTGCGCTGGCGGTTCCGAGCGTAAGGATCGTCGCACCGATTCCCGGCAAGACCACCGTAGGCGTCGAGGTCCCCAACGACTATCGGAACGTCGTCCGCCTGGGCGAGGTGATCGCCGGCGTCGCCGATCAATCGCGCGAATGTCGCATCCCTTTGTTTCTGGGCAAGGATGTGAAAGGCCAGCCACTGGTCTTCGACCTGGCCGATATGCCTCATCTCCTCATGGCCGGCCGTACCGGTACCGGCAAGTCGGTGTGCCTGAACGCGATGATACTCTCGATCTTGATGACCAAGCGACCCGATGAGGTCAAGCTGATCTTGATCGACCCCAAGAAGGTCGAGTTGTCGCAGTACAAGCGGATTCCTCATCTGATGCACCCGGTCGTGATCGACATGAAGCGGGCCGAATCGATCCTGGCCTGGGCGTGCGACAAGATGGACGAGCGATACGAGTTCCTGCGCCGGGCGGAGGTTCGAAACATCGCGGCATACAACCGGCTGGGGGCCGAGGAAATCTACGCGCGGCTGGCGCCCGAGGACGACGAAGAGCGCAAGCGGATCCCGACCTACATGCCGTATATCGTGATCGTCGCTGATGAGCTGGCCGAGATCATGATGACGGCCGAGAAGGAGGTCGAGCAGCACATCGTGCGGCTGGCGCAACTCGCCCGCGCGGTCGGCGTGCACCTGATCCTGGCGACGCAAAAGCCGGTGGTTGACGTCGTCACGGGCTTGATCAAGGGCAACTTGCCGGCCCGGATCGCCTTCCAGGTGACCAACCGCAGTGATTCGAGGGTCGTGCTCGACGAGATGGGGGCAGAGCGGCTGCTGGGCAACGGCGACATGCTGTTTCTGATCCCGGGCACGTCGCACATTATCCGCGCCCAAGGGACTTTTGTCTCGGACGTGGAAGTCAACCGGATCTGTCAGTATCTGGAGCGATACCCCGTGGAGTTCAGCCGCGAGCTCATGCAGATTCAAGTCAGCGGCGGGCCCGGTGGCAAGGAGCGTGGTGCGGCGCTCAAGGAGCGCGACGAGCTTTATGAGCCCGCGATCGAAATCGTCGTCCGGGAAGGACGCGGCTCGTGCTCGCTCTTGCAACGCGCTCTGGGGATCGGCTACGGACGGGCGGCCCGGCTCATCGACTTCATGGCTGAGGACGGAATCGTCGGCGAATTCAAGAGCGGCTCGGCGCGCGAGGTGCTCTACACCTGGGAAGAATGGGAAGCGCTCAAGAACGGCGGAGAGCCCGATGGCGAGGGCGGCGCCGCGGCCTGATCGGGACTGTGGGCGTGCGGAGGCCTCCGTGCTTGCCTGCGGTCGCTTTCGTCGGGCAGCAAGCGAACGACGACAATCTCTTCGTGAATACGAGCGTGACAGATGCCGGCGTGGCCGAGCTGAGAAACGCGCGACTGGGCTATGTAATCCGGCGCCGGTGAACGGGCACGCAGCTCCGACTGCCCGGTTCGGAAAATACTCGATCCGGCGTCGGATAGCGTCCGATGGATCCGCTCCTCTCAGGGCGGTCTCGACGTGGAGCACCAATGCCAATCGAATGGCTTCGATGGGTTTCTCCTTGCCCTTCTAGTCAGAAGATGGTGGAGTAACTGGTCCAGTTTCGGGTTGGCCGGCGCGCCTCGCCGGGCAACGACTCATCGTAACCGGCGGCCGCTCACTCGCGCCCGGGCGTCCTGTCAGGAGGCTGACGCCGGAGCGTGGTTCTGCGAGTCGCATAAGGATCGCACCGATGTTTCTCGAGAATAAGATCCCGGAAGAACGTCACCGCTACCGTTCGATTATCCTGTTTGGTATGCCCGGCAGCGGCAAGGGCACTCAGGGCGCCGTGCTCGGCCAACTGCCCGACTGGGTCCATATCTCCATGGGCGAGATCTTGCGCAAGATCCCCCGGCACGGTCGCTTTGGAAGGGAGATCGAGGGGTACACGTCGCAAGGATTGATGGTCCCCGACGATTTGACCGTGAGGATCTTCGAACGGCACCTCAATATTCTCGAGATGCAGGAGCTGGTGATCCCCGAACAGCACATTCTGATTCTGGACGGGCTTCCTCGCAATTATGCCCAGGCGGAACGGATCCAGGACTTCATCGATGTGATGCAGATCTTTCACTTGAAGATCAACGACACGACCAAGGCCATGGAGCGGCTGCGGGCGCGGGCGTTGCGCGAAAACCGGCTCGACGACATGAGCGACGAGGTGATTCACCGCCGGCTCGAGACGTATTATGACGAGACCTTCAAGACGCTGAGCTTCTACCCGACGGAGCTGATCTACGACGTCGATGCCGGCAAGCGGATGATCGATGTACTGTGCTCGATCGCCAACCGTCTGGCGCAGATCAAGAAGCCGTGAGCCGCGGCGGGAGACTCGGAAGAGCACTCTTTTCCAGGTCGAGGGAGCAAGCAAGGGACATGGCGACGCCTCAATCAACTGTTGCCGTTACCGATCGTCAGCCGGGCGAGCGCAGTCAATCCGGTTTTCAGCCGTACGTCCCGGACGCTGCTCGGCTGCCCGAGTTGACCGTGGGGGCCGTCATTCTCGGCTCGGTGCTGGGCATCGTGTTCGGCGCTTCATCGTTGTACTTGTTCCTCAAGGCTTCGATCACGGTTTCCGCTTCGATTCCGGTGGCCGTACTGGCGATCACGATCTTCCGAGGACTGTCGCGCGCCTTCGGTCTTCGGCGGGCGACGATCCTGGAGAACAACGTGGTCCAGACCGCGGGCTCGGCCGGCGAGTCGATCGCCTTCGGTGTGGGCGCCGCGATGCCGGCACTCATGCTTCTGGGTTACGAGTTGGATCTCTTGCGGGTCATGCTCGTCGCCGTGCTGGGGGGGCTCCTGGGAATCTTGATGATGATTCCGCTACGGCGTGCGTTCGTGGTCAAGCAACATGGTGTGCTCCCCTACCCCGAGGGCACGGCCTGCGCCAAGGTGCTGATCGTGGGCGAGCAGGGTGGCTCCAACGCGCGGACGGTCTTCCTGGGTGCCGGCTTCGGATTCATCTACCAGCTCTTGATGGTCGGGTGCAAGTTCTGGTCGGAAGGCTGGTCGAAGCTGATCGGCGGGATCAAGGGGTACGAGAAGGCCGTGGTGTCGCTCGAGCCGTCGCCGGCTCTCTTGGGGGTCGGTTACATTATCGGGCCGCGCATCGCGTCGGTGATGGTTGCCGGCGGCATCATGACGGCGCTACTGATTGTGCCGATGATCGCCTACTTCGGTGAAGGCCTGCCCGGAGCGCTGCTCCCGGTCACCGAACGGCGGATCGCCGACATGGACTCCCACGATCTCTCGGTGACGTATGCCCGTTACATCGGTGCCGGCGCTGTCGCCGCCGGCGGCATCATGAGCATGATGAATGCGCTCCCTCTCATTCTGGCGTCGGCGGCCAGCGCCATGCGGGATGTGCGCTCGCCCAGGCAAGGCGAACCGCGCGGCACCGCTCGCACCGAGCGCGACCTGCCGATGTCGTTCGTGGTGCTCGGCTCGCTCGGCCTGGTGCTCTTGATCGCCCTCTCGAACCTGATCCCAACGGACCTGATCGGCCGGCTCATCGGCGCCGTCATGGTGGTGTTGTTCGGGTTCTTGTTCGTGACGGTCAGCTCGCGGATCACTGGGGTGATCGGCTCGTCGTCCAACCCGATTTCGGGCATGACGATCGCCACTTTGCTTCTGGTCTGCCTGATCTTCGTCGTGTTGGGCTGGGTCGGCCCCGAATACCGTCTCACGGCTCTGTCGATCGCCGGAGTCGTGTGCATCGCATCCTCGAACGGCGGCACAACCTCGCAGGATCTCAAAACGGGATTCCTCGTGGGCGCGACGCCATGGAAACAGCAAGTGGCGATCCTGATCGGCGCTCTGATATCGGCGCTCGTCATGGGCTACACGCTCTACGGCTTGAATCAGGCTTACACGACCCGGCACACCGACCCCGCCGTCTTACCGAAGATCCAGGCACTTGAGTCTGAGCTGAAGGGGAGCGAGACCGGTACGGACGGGAAGACCTACCGCGTCTGGTGGGTCGTGGACACGAGCCGGGGGGTGCAGCCCGGCAAGTACCTGGTCGATGACACGCTTCACGCTCGGGAGTTGATCGATCCCGGCATCGGCGGCGTGATGACCAGGGATGATTCTGGGAAACCCATCCAGAAGAAGTTCGACCCCGCACAGCCGCGGCTCTTTGCCGTGCTGATTGAAGGGATCATGGCGCAGAAGCTTCCCTGGGGATTGGTCATCCTGGGAGCGGTTCTGGCCGTCGTGATGCAGCTTTGCGGTGTCTCCGCGCTGGCATTCGCCGTGGGCGTCTATTTGCCGCTGTCGACAACTCTGCCGATTTTTGTCGGCGGCGCGGTCCGCGGGCTGGTCGATCGCGCCCGAGGTTTCACCGCCGAGGAGGCCGAGACCAGCGCCGGCACGCTCATGTCCACGGGCCTTATCGCCGGCGGCTCGCTCGCTGGCATCATCCTGGCCTTTCTCATCGTCCTTCCGACACTGCAGGCAAAGATCGACTTCTCGTCGCTGGTCCCAGGCAAGTGGCTCAACATCGTGACGCTCAGCGCATTCACAGTGATGGTGGCGACGCTTGCGTTCATCGCCATCACCGGCCCGCGGCCGGTCGCCGTTGCTTCGGAGCCGGTCGATGCAGCGCGAATCGGCGAGATCGGAGCCTCCGACGAGCATGTCACTCATTCGTAGGGCCTGGTTTCTGGTCCCGCCATACGGGAAGTCTCAACCGCCGGGGACAAGGGTGACGTGATTGGCCTTGTGCTGGCGTTCTCGGCTCTCGCGATCGCGGTCGATCCCATGCACGCACCGCTCGCTCTGGTTGTCGTACTTTGCACGGCCGTGGTTCCCTGGCTGTCTGCATGGAATTCGGCTCGAGGGACCGCGCTGCGGCCGGCCCTGGTCTGGGCTCTGCTGGCGATCGCGCTGGCTGCCCTCGCACAGGCCGTCGCCTGGACGGAGCCGGTCATGGAAGGGCGGCCGGTCACAGGGCGGGTGACGTATCTCGCAGTGCTCGCGAGCCTGGCCGCACTGACTTCTGTGCTCAACGCCCGCTCCCCCGGCGGCAAGGTGTGGGCCATGCTGATGGTCCTGCTTGTCGTGGTATTCCTGGTCCCGTGGCTCGAAGATCAGACGAGGCTTCGCCGCGCAGCGGGGGTGACTCCGGTTCACCTCGACGCCCCGTGGACGATCTTCTACGTTCTACTCGGCGTGGTCGGGGTGACCAATTACCTTCCGACCCGCTTCGGTTTTGCCGCGGTCGGGCTGGCTGTCGTTTTCACCCTGGAATTCCTCGCACTGACCGGAGGCGGGGCGCCGCCCAATCGTCGAGCCATCCTCTGCCTGTGGATCGCCTGGATGATGGCCACGAGCATCTGGATCGCTCGTTACAGCGCGGGCCGCGCTCCGGCGGTGCGCGGGTGGCGAGCGAATCTGGTTCTGGTTTCGCGACTGCTGGGGGGTCGTCTGGGCATTGCGCGTCTTGGAGCGGTTCAATCGTTCGGCTGAACTCAACCAGTGGCCGGTTCGGCTGACGTGGTTTGGCCTGGAACGGGCCAGTCCGGCAAAGCCCGATGAGCCCTTGCACTTTCCGATCGCGGCGGAAGCCGCGTTTCGCGGTTTGATCCGGAGATTTGCCCAGCCGTGGCGCCTCGATCAAGCGGCCCAGCCACCAGGCGAGCCGCCTGGCACTAAGGAGCCGAGGGATCCAAGCTGATGGCCTGCGTGGGTCCGGCTTTCAGCCTGACGGCATTGGCGTAGGTCCGGCTTTTCAGCCTGACCTACGTCACATCGGTAGACTCCCGAATAACCCGGCCAGCTCCGTCTCGTAATTCTTCCAGCGCCCGACCGAACTCTGGTAAACCGGCTTGCGAACCTGGATCAGGCTGGCTGTCCGGATCGGGCGCCGGGTGCGATGAAAGTTCAGACAGGCCGGTTCCCACGCCAAGCCGCACGCCGCTACCAGTTTCCGCGCCGTCCCTTCGATGTTGCTCACGGTTTGTTCGTAGTCAAATTCATGCATTGTTACGGGCAATACCGTGTTCCAGTGGTCGATCAACCGGCGGTACTGCCGGAAGCGGGCGGCGATACTGGCCTGGTCACTGGGCCAGGTCATGCTGTGGAAGTCGGTCATCCAGCAGGAAAGTGCCACGTCGCGAAGATCGCGCCGGCAGTGGATGAAAACGGCCCTGGGGAACAGCGTGGCCAGGAGACCCAGATACATGTAATTGTCGGGCATCTTGTCGGTGACGCGTTCGGCCGTCTCTCCGGCGAGGGCTTGCAGCTTGTCGAGGTGCGCTTCGGCCAGTTGCAAGATCGATTGCGCGCCCAGGTCAGGAACGCAGTCCATCGGGTGAGCATCGCGGTTCAAAACGCGCGGAATGGCCTCGAACGACTGGCGGCCGAGCCGCAGCTCGCCTGCTCCATGAACGCGCGAATGGCTGGCAAGCACCTGCTCGATCAGGGTCGTTCCCGATCGCGGCAGGCCGAAAATGAAAACAGGCTTGCACGACTCGTGACCCATCCGTGCGGTCCGGGTGAAGAAAGTTGCGTCGAACAGCCTCACGACGTGATCCACGAAACGCTCGTGTTCGGCGGCGATAAACTCGTTGCGTCCCCGTTTTGATTGAAGCGTGCACTTGTTGGCGTCGACCAGATACCGCGCAGCTTGTTTGTAGTCACCCCGCGCATCGAGCACATGCGCCAGTGCGAACGCGAGCCTGCCGCGCGGTTCCGGTCCCAGCGCGGGGTCGGCCAGGTGCCTTTGCAGCTCGGCCACGTCGGCGTCGGGCAGTCTGTCTCGCAGCAGAATGCCCAGGCGAGCGAGGGGTAGCGCGAAACTCGGCTGGAACGCGATGGCCCGGCGATAGGCCGCCTCGGCCTCGACAATCTCACCACGCTCTTCGTGGTACCCGCCAAGGTAGTTCTCCACGATGGGCGACCGAGGTTGAAGCTTGAGCGCAATTCTGTAGTGCTCGCCAGCCTCCTCGATGCGTCCGTCTTCCTGCAGTGCCCACCCCAGGGCGAGATGAAGAACGGGCCTGTCCAGCGATCCCAGGGCAAGAGAATGTTCGTACGCAGAGATCGCCTCGGTAAACTGCTGCCGTTCCAGGTAGAGATCGCCCAGGAATTGCGGAAAGATCGGATCCGCTCCATCGAGCTCGATGGCGCGCTTGAACCGCTCGGCGGCTTCGCTCAACTGGCCCTCGCGGCGGAGACACAGCCCGAGGAATGCATGAGCCTTCGGCAGGCTCGGGTCCAGGCGAAGGGCTTCGCTGTAGGCGGCCTTGGCCTCTTTGATTCGCTGGAGATCCCGGAGCACATTCCCGAGGTTATGGTGGAGTGCCGCCGCACCCGGCTGAAGGCGCACCGCATGCTGAGAATGCGGCAGAGCCTCGGCCGCCTTGCCGCTTTCGAGCAGAATCTGGCCCAGGTTGGTACGAGCCAGCGCGTCGGATGGGTCGAGCTCGACGGCTCGCTCAAAGTGTGTGCGTGCTTCGCCCAGCCGGCCGATTACGCGGAGCGCCTTTCCCAGGTTGTTGTGGGCCAGGGCGAAATTGGGCCGGAGCCGAAGCGCACTGCGGAATTGTTCGGCGGCCTCTCGGGGTCGGCCCATCGCCTCGAGCGCCAGCCCGAGATTGGCCAGGGCCTCGGGAAAATCAGGCTTGAGGCTCAAGGCCGTCTGACAACACCCTGCTGCCCGATCAAACTGCCCGCGGGCACGATACGCCTCGGCCAGGTTGGCGTGGAACTCCGCAGTGTTCGGTTTGAGGGCCACCGCCCGTCCGATCAACTCGATGGCTCGCGCATGATCGCCTTGCTGGTGGCAAAGCACCCCCAGAAAATGCAAGGCATCGGGGTTGTTTGGCTCGCTGTCCAGAACGTTCTGATAGAACGCGGCAGCTTGAGGAAGATTCCCCGCCTGGTGCATCTGGACGGCTGCCCGCAGAACGTCTCTCATGGGGGACATCCCCGCGCCAAGTTCACCCGTTGGATTCAATGAGCCGCACACCAGTATAACAGCAGGCGGTCCGCGAGCACGGGACCTAGAGGAGCCTCAACCATGACGTCCGGTTCGACTCGTCGGCGCTTTCTCCAAGGGAGCAGCGTCGCTGCCGGCATCGCCCGCCCCGGCGTTTCGCGGGAGCACGTCATCCGGTCGGAACAGGTATCGCTGCAATCCGGGGCACCGGCGCAACCCAAGATCGCCGTGCTCGCCACGGTCTATCACTATCTCTCCCATGCCTATCACATCGTGGGACGATTCGTGGATGGGTTCGTGGTTCACAACGGCAAAGGCCTGCACAAGCCCCCGTTCGAGATCGCTAGCTTGTTCGTCGAGCAGACACCTGCCACGACCGATCTCGGCCGGGCCATGGCGGCTCGGCATCGCATCCGCCAGAGCCCGACGATCGCTGACGCTCTCACCCTGGGCACTGGCAAGCTCGCGGTCGATGCGGTCTTGTTGATCGCCGAGCACGGCGATTATCCCTTTAACCAGAAGCTCGAGAAGCTTTATCCCCGCGGCCGATTCTTCGGCGAGGTGTTGAACGTCTGCCGCGCCTCCGGTTGGCCCGTGCCGGTATTCATCGATAAGCACCTGTCGTATGACCGGGCCGAAGCCGCCGAAATGGCCGCGCACGCGAGGCAAGTAGGCATCCGGCTCATGGCCGGCTCGAGCTTGCCGGTCACCTGGCGGCAGCCGCCCTTGGAGATTCCGTTGGGACGTCCGTTCAAGGACGTGGTGGTTGCGTCGCGGGGTGACCTGGAGATCTTCGGCTTTCATGCTCTGGAGACTCTTCAGTGCATGGTCGAACGGCGCGGTCGCGCTGGTAAAGCCCAGGGGATCTCTGCCGTGACCTGCCTGGAAGGCGACGATGTCTGGACCGCCGGCGACCGGGGCATCTGGTCGTGGACGCTGCTCGAAAATGCGCTGGGCCGGAGCCATACCAGAAACCCGGGCGATATCAAGCAGAATACGCGCGACTTCATGCCACCACCCGCCCCGGGGCGGGACCAGCTCACCAAGTTCAAGCATCCCGTCGCATTTCTTCTCGAGTACGTCGACGGCCTGCGAGCGACCGTGTTGATCTTGAATGGACATGTCGACGATACGACAATCGCTGCACGGCTCTCCGGCCCCACGGAAGAGGAAACCATCGTCTCGACCTTGATGTACCTGCCCGCGCCACCGGGAGCGTGTTTCTTCGATCCGCTCGTCCTGCGAATCGAGGACTTTTTCAACACTGGCCGACCCCCCTACCCTGTCGAGCGAACCTTGTTGACGGGCGGTGCGCTCGATGCCGCTCTGGAGAGCCGGGTCCGCGGACATCGCCGGATCGAGACGCCCGACCTGGCCGCGATCGATTACCAACCGCCGGCCGACTCCGGATTCATCCGCACGTCGCTCACCAGCACCGAGCCGAATCGACTGTGATCTGACGTAGGTCAGGCTTTCCAGCCTGACGTGTGGAGTAGGTCAGGCTTTCCAGCCTGACGTGTGGAGTAGGTCAGGCTTTCCAGCCTGACGTATGGAGTAGGTCAGGCTTTCCAGCCTGACGTGTGGAGTAGGTCAGGCTTTCCAGCCTGACGTGTGGAGTAGGTCAGGCTTTCCAGCCTGACGTGTGGAGTAGGTCAGGCTTTCCAGCCTGACGTGTGGACTAAGTCTGGCTTTCCAGCCTGACGTCCGGTTGCAAAGCTAAATCTGCGTGAGAAGACGTCAGGCTGGAAAGCCTGACCTACGCGTGGCCCGCGGTTCAAACAAACGGTCGCGCACTATTGCCGAACTCCAGCGGTTGCGGCAGGTCGGACGACCCCATCAGGAATTCATCGATCGCGTGGGCGGCGTGCCTCCCCTCGGCGATGGCCCAGACGATCAGGCTCTGGCCGCGGGCCATGTCTCCGGCCGTGAAAACCTTGGGGACGCTGGTGCGCCTGGCTGCGTCGGACTTGACGTTCCCCATCGGGTCAAGCTCGACTCCGAACTGTTCGAGCATCCCCGATCGCTCGGGCCCTGTGAATCCCATGGCCAGGAGGACGAGGTCGGCCGGATAGACCCTCTCGCTGCCCTCGATGTCCTGGAAGACCGGCCGGCCGTTCTCCGCTTTCATCTCGACCTCGACCGTCTCGATGCCCGGACGCGGCCATCCTCACCGAGGAACCTCGTCGTCTTGAGCGAATACTCGCGGACCCCTCCTTCTTCGTGGGCCGAGGAGACACGGAAGACATTGGACCACTGGGGCCAGGGATTGGTGGCAGCCCGGCCGTCCGGCGGCCGCGGCACAATCTCGATTTGATGAACGCTCTTGCAGCGATGCCGGTGGACCGTCCCCAAACAATCGGCCCCGGTATCGCCCCCGCCGATGATGATCACATCCTTGTCGTGAGCAGATATAAATTCATTCTCACCCAGCGAGTCGCCCGCGCCTCGGCGGTTCTGCCCGGTCAGGAACTGCATGGCGAAATGGATGCCGTCCAATGAGCGGCCCTCGATGGGCAGGTCGCGGGGCGCTGTCGCTCCGCCGCACAGGCAGATGGCGTCGAATTCTTCGAGCAGGCGCTGGGCTTCCCGGTCGACACCGATGTGAGTATTTGGCGAAAAGACGACCCCTTCCTCTTCCATCTGGACCAGCCGCCGGTCCAGGTGGCGCTTTTCCATCTTGAAGTCGGGGATTCCAAAGCGGAGCAGCCCTCCGATGCGATTGGCACGCTCGAACACGGTGACCGAATGGCCGGCGCGCGCAAGCTGCTGGGCGCAGGCCAGCCCGGCGGGTCCCGATCCGACGATGGCCACCGTCTTGCCGGTCTTGACCCTCGGGGGCTCAGGACGGATCCAGCCTTCGTTCCACGCTCGCTCGACGATACTCGCCTCGATCTGCTTGATCGTCACCGGATCGCTGTTGATCCCCAAGACGCACGAAGCCTCACAAGGCGCCGGGCAAAGCTTGCCCGTGAACTCGGGAAAATTGTTGGTGGCATGAAGCCGCTCGATCGCGGCTTTCCACTGGTTCTTGTAGACGAGATCGTTCCAGTCGGGGATCAGGTTTCCCAGCGGGCAGCCCTGATGGCAGAAGGGAACACCGCAGTCCATGCACCGGGCACCCTCGGCGCGGAGCTTATCCTCAGGGAATGGGTTATACACTTCCAGCCAGTCATCGAGCCGGTCGGGAATCGGCCGCCGGGAGGGCAGCTCACGGGGAAACTCGAGAAAACCAGTCGGCTTACCCACGGGCGACCTCCACGGCGATCATCCGCGCGGGCTCGGGGTGAGCCTGGCCCGCCCGCAGATGGCCCGGATATCGCTCGAGCCACCACTCTTCATTCGAGACCAAACCGTTGGGATGTACCGCCGCGGGATTCTGCTGCGAGAGCACCCGCCGCTCATCGAGCGGCATGACTTTCACGAATGTCTCCACGGTCCGCTTCCAGTCCTTCAAGAGCCGCATGGCCACCGGGCTGCCGGTGCAGGCGGCGTGCTGGGTCAAGAGGTCGCGCACCAGCCCGAGATCCTCCTGGCTGGCAAGCGGCTCGAGGTCGACCATCTCCAGGTTGCATCGTCTGGGGAAATCATGGTCTTGATCGAGCACGAAAGCTCGGCCACCGCTCATTCCGGCGGCGAAATTACGGCCGGTGGGGCCGATGACGATGACGGCGCCGGCGGTCATGTATTCACAGCAATGGTCGCCGGTTCCTTCGATGACGGCCAGGGCGCCGCTATTCCGCACGGCGAACCGCTCGCCGGCCCGGCCCCGGAAAAAGGCCCGTCCGGCCGTCGCGCCATAGAGCGCCACGTTGCCGATCAGCACGTTGTCCTCGGCGATGAAGCGCACGTTCTTGGGGGGATAGACGATGATCTTGCCGCCCGAGAGGCCCTTGCCGATGTAGTCGTTCGAATCGCCCTCGAGGGTGAGCGTGATGCCGCGCGGCAGGAACGCGCCAAAGCTCTGGCCGGCCGAGCCGTTGAACTTGAGCCGGATGGTTTCGTCGGGGAGCCCTTCGGCGCCGTGGCGGCGCGTCAGCTCGCTTCCCAGGATTGTGCCGACCGTGCGGTTCGTGTTGCGGATCGGCAGCTCGAGGACCACCGCCGCGCCGCGAACCAGAGCCGGCATGCAGGCGGGTATCAGCTTCTGGCAGTCGAGCGACGATTCGATCCCGTGCTCCTGCTCGCGGACCTTGCGAACAGCCGCCCCCGGCACGGCAGGCCGGCGGAAGATGTTGCTGAAATCAAGCCCGCGGGCCTTGTAATGATCGATGGCCCTGCGCATATCCAACAGGTCGCTGCGGCCGATCATTTCCTCGATTCTGCGGAACCCGAGCGCGGCCATCAGCTCGCGGATCTCCTGGGCGACGTACTGGAAAAAGCGGATCACGTGCTCGGCTTGACCCTGGAATTTCTCGCGGAGCGCCGGGTTCTGGGTGGCGATTCCGACCGGGCACGTGTCGAGGTGGCACACGCGCATCATGACGCAGCCCATGACGACCAGGGGGGCGGTCGCGAAGCCGTACTCCTCGGCGCCCAGTAGGGCGGCGATCACGACGTCGCGCCCGGTCTTCAACTGGCCGTCGGTCTGGACGATGATCCGGTCGCGCAGCCGGTTGAGCACCAGCGTTTGCTGGGTCTCGGCCAGGCCTAGCTCCCACGGGATGCCGGCGTGCTTGAGCGCGGTCAGGGGGCTCGCTCCGGTGCCGCCGTCGTGTCCGCTGATCAAGACGACATCGCCATGGGCCTTGGCGACGCCGGCCGCAACGGTCCCTACCCCCACCTCGGCGACCAGCTTGACGCTGATCCGCGCCTTCGGGTTGCTGTTCTTCAGGTCGTAGATCAACTGGGCGAGGTCTTCGATCGAGTAGATATCGTGGTGCGGCGGCGGGCTGATCAGTCCCACGCCGGGCGTCGAATGCCGCACCTTGGCAATCCAGGGCCAGACCTTGTGGCCGGGAAGCTGACCTCCTTCGCCGGGCTTGGCGCCCTGGGCCATCTTGATTTGAAGCTCGTCGGCCGAGACCAGGTATTCGCTGGTGACGCCGAACCGCCCCGATGCCACCTGCTTGATCGCACTGCGGCGGCTGTCGCCATTCGGGCCGGGCTTAAACCGCTCGGGATCCTCGCCACCCTCACCGGTATTGGACTTGCCGCCGATCCGGTTCATCGCGATCGCTAATGTCTGGTGTGCCTCCGCCGAGATCGAGCCGTAACTCATGGCGCCGGTGGCAAACCGCTTGACGATCGTTTCGACGGGCTCAACCTCTTCGATGGGCACCGGCGTGACCTGGCCGAACCGGAACTCGAATAGCCCGCGCAGGGTGCACAGCCGCTCGTTCTGGGCGTCAACCAGCTTGGTGTACTTCTTGAAGATGTCGTACCGGCCCGCCTGAGTGGCGTGCTGGAGGCGAAACACCGTTTCGGGGTTGAACAGGTGATACTCTCCATCGCGGCGCCACTGATATTGCCCGCCCTCGAGCAGCCACGCTGGGATCGCGTCCCGACTGCAAAAAGCGCGGTGGTGATGGTACAGCGTTTCCCGGGCGATCTCCGCCAAGCCGATGCCGCCGATGCGCGAGGCCGTCTTGTCGAAATCAGCGCCGCACGAATTCTTTGTTGAGCCCGAGCGCTTCGAAGATCTGGGCGCCGCGATAGCTCTGGATCGTGCTGATGCCCATCTTGGACATGACCTTGACGACGCCCTTCTTGATCGCCTTGCGATAGCGGGTGACGGCGTGAACGTGGTCGATCGAAGTGATCTGACCCTGGCGGATCATGTCGTCCAGGGTCTCGAACGCGAGGTACGGGTTGATCGTGCCGGCACCGTAACCGAGAAGCAGGGCGAAATGGTGGGTTTCGCGGGCATCGCCGCACTCGACCACCAGGCCCGCGCGGGAGCGCAGTCCTCTCCGGACCATCTCGTGATGGAGACCCGAGCAAGCGAGCAAAGAGGGGATGGGCGCTCTCTCGGCATCGACACCCCGGTCGGTCAGGACGATGACGCTGGCCCCCCCCTCGATCGCCGCGCAGGCTTGATCGATCAAGGCCGTGAGTGCCGCTTCGAGGCCGCTGGCTCCGTCGGCCACCGGGAACAACATGGGGACGGTCGCCACGGTGAACCCGCGCCAGTTGTCGAGCTGCTTGAGCCGGGCCAGCTCGTCGTTGTCGAGGATCGGCGTGTCGAGTGCGATCTGACGGCAGCTTTGCGGCTCGGGCACGAGCAGGTTTCTTTCGGCACCCGCGCCGGTGAACACGGATGTGACGAGCTCTTCCCGGATGGCGTCGAGCGGAGGATTGGTCACCTGGGCGAAGAGCTGCTTGAAATAGTTGAAGATCGGCTGGGCCTGGTCGGAAAGGACGGCCAGCGGCGTGTCGGTTCCCATCGACCCGACCGCTTCCTCGCCCGCCGAGCCCATCGGACCGAGGATGTACTTGAGGTCTTCGAGGGTGTAGCCGAAGGCGATCTGCCGAGTGAGCAGCGTATCGTGGTCCGGACCGGGAACCTCGGGGCAGTCGGGCAGGTCGGCGAGCGAGACCATGTTCTCCTTGAGCCACTCGCCGTATGGAAGCGCCGACGCAAGGTCGCGCTTGAGCTCGTCGTCGCCGACAATCCGCCCTTGTTCGAGATCGACCAGGAACATCTTGCCGGGCTCGAGGCGTCCCTTGGCAACGATCCTTTCGGCGGGAATCTCGAAGCGCTCCCACCTCGGACGCCATGATCACGCGGTCATCGTCGGTGACGACGTAGCGGCTGGGTCGCAAACCGTTGCGGTCGAGGACCGCCCCGATCGACCGGCCGTCGGTAAAGGCCACCGACGCCGGCCCGTCCCACGGCTCCATCAGGCAGCTATGGAACTTGTAGAAATCTTTCTTGATCTGCGGCATGGATTCGTTACTCTCCCACGCCTCGGGGATGAGCATCACCATCGCATGGGCCAAGCTGTATCCGGAGCGGACGAGTAGCTCGACCGCGTTGTCGAGGCAGGCCGAGTCGCTCAGGCCTTCGCGAATGATCGGCTTGATCTTGGCAATGTCGCCCGGATCGTAAAGGTCGGATTCGATGAGTGCCTCGCGCGCCTTCATCCAGTTGATATTGCCTCGCAGCGTGTTGATCTCGCCATTATGCGAGACCATCCGGTAAGGATGGGCGAGCTGCCAGCTCGGGAACGTGTTGGTGCTGAATCGCGAGTGGACCATGCAGAGCGCACTTGTGAACTGCGGGTCTTCGAGATCGTCGGCGAAGTAGAGCCCGAGCTGGGCGGACGTGAACATCCCCTTGTAGACGAGAGTGCGGCACGAGAGGCTGGAAAAATAGAAGTACTTGTGATCGTCGAGTCCCGACTTGCTGATTTCCTGTTCGAATCGCTTGCGGACGACGTAGAGCTTGCGCTCGAAGCGATCGGCGTCGCCGATCGCCGGATCGCGGCCGAGAAGCGCGTGCCACATGAGCGGCTCGACGGCCCGGGCGCTGGCGCCGAGTGAAGATCCGTAAGTCGCGATCGGCCGCCAGCCCAGGAAGATCTGGCCTTCCTCGGCGACGATCTTCTCGAAGATCGTCTTGCCGAGTTGCTGCTGCTCTGGATCGGGCGGCGTGAAGAAGGCCCCGACACCATAGTGCCCGGGCACCGGCAGCTCGATCCCCAGGGGCCGGCATCGAGACACCAGGAACTCATGGGGGATCTGAACCAACAGGCCTGCGCCATCGCCCGTATTGCCTTCGCAGCCGCACGCTCCCCGGTGGCTCATGTTCACGAGTGCCGTCAAGCCGTCGCGCACCAACTGGTGCGATTTCCTCCCTTTCATGTCGGCGATGAAGCCCACAGCGCACGCGTCGTGCTCGTTCGAGGGATCGTACAGTCCCTGGGATGGCGGTGGACCTGAGGTCATGATTGGCGTCTCCTGCAAACCCGTCTCGCGCCACGTTTCACGGCCTGCCTGGGGCCCTGGTGAGAGCACTCGGGTGGGTTTGGGTGGGAGTCCTCGCAAGTTCGGGAAGGCTGCCGGCTGCGCCGGACTTTGTTCTTGGGAGCGGCGGGCTCGGTGCCCTGTGTCTGATTCCGGGGTCGGCGCGGCCGGTCGTTACGCCCCGGCCGCCGCAACCTCCGGGCGGGTCTCGGCCCCATTTGGCCGGCTGCACGCGACCTCCTGGCTGATCAGGAGCTCCAGGAACCTTGAAGCCGCCGGCTCCAGACAAGCCTGCCGCCGGTGAATGATCGCCAGGGGACGCGTGAGGCGGTCGCTGGAATCCCGCCCCTCAATCCCGACGGCGACCAGCGTGCCCGCCTGGACCTCGTTCAAGAGCGACGGCTCCGGCAGGATCGACACACCGGTCGGCACCTCGATCGCCCGCTTGATATTTTCAATATTGTCAAATGCGAGCACAACATCCACTTGTACAGAATTTTTGCGCAAAAATTTGTCGATGGCTCGGCGGATTGAGAGGTCAGTATCGAATGCGATGAACGGCTCGCCGTCGAGCTCGGACACCGAGACCTTGGAGCGCGTCGCGAACCGATGGGACGGGTGGACGGCCAGGACCATGGCTTCTTCTCGCCAGGTCTGGACGGAAAGGTCGGGCCATTTCTTGGGGAAGGACAAGAGGCCGAGCTCGGCCTCTCCGCTGGTGACGCGCTCGATGACGCGTTTCGGATGCAGGTACTCGAGCCGGACGCTGGCCCGGATGTATCGCTCCTGAAACGTCTTGACGTACTGGGTCATGCAGTGGAGGCCCGAATAGATCGCCGCGACCCCGACGGTACCGGCGACGGTGTCTTTGTCATCAAACGCCTTGACGCGGTTTTCGAGTTCGAGATATCGCTCGACAAGCTCCCGGCACCCCTCGAAGTAGAGCTTCCCCGGCGGCGTGAGCACCAGCGGGCGCTTGGAGCGGTCGATCAGCTTCTTGCCCAGCCGCTCTTCCAGATGGTGGACGGCCTGGCTCGCGGAAGATTGCGAGATCCCGTTCTCCGTGGCGCCCCGCGAAAAGCTGGCCGAGCGAACCACGTCGCAGAAAATTTTCAACGATTCGAGCTGCATCCTGTTACAATCCCGGACGGTGAATCCTCTAATACTGCCAAGTCGGTAACATTTGAGTTTCTAATAGTACAGGATGGCCGCGCGAAGTCAAGGGCTAAGTTTGCGATGGTCCTGCAACCGCGCTTCATTTGCCCACTGGAAAGCGGTGCGCATATTCGACGTCCAGTGCGCATGTCGTTTTTGTGCTGTGACTCCTCCTGGTATCCCCAAACCCAAAAAGGGCTTCCGTGCGAGATCGAGGTGCTTTGGGAGTGGCAGTAAAGTGGCACTGGGTGGCAGGTTTTGGGGCATGGTTCAATCGGTCGGCTTTTCCAAGAGCAGGAAAACCGTGGACAAGATCAGCCCCGACACGCCGGGGTGCCTCCGCAACAGGGCACTTTCGCAACCGGCCACCTTCAACTCCTTCCGTTCAACTTCGCGATCGACCGCCTCGCGATCGTTCCGTTTGATACTGGGGGCGCCCGGGGCGGGGTGGTTTTGTGCGACTTCGCAAGGCTCGTTGGCTTCGGTCGGTAAAAATCGCGGACCGACTAAGATGCGGTCGGTTGCCGCTAGTCCGTTCTCAGCTTGCGGATCGATGGGATTGTCGTGGTTGCGCGTTGCGGCTGGCCAGTTCTCAGCTTGCGGGTTGTCCGAGTGGTCGGTGATGGGTTGCCAATAGGCAGGTTGCGGATCGAAGGGATTCTAATCGTGGTCAGTCTCCAGGCGCAGGATTGATCTGTGGCTGTTGTCGAACGTCATGAAGTCCGCCCTCAGCGCCGCATCGCGCGCGACGCGTTCTTGCGTCACAACGACCTTCGCCGTCGCTCGCCCTACCGGCCGGTCGACGATCGCGATGCGCGCTCGCCGCGCAATGGTCCCGGCCGATTGACGAGCCATCCCGTACATACATTATGCAACAGCGCTCAGAAACGCGCGAACCCTACCGTACGGTAGAATGGACTGTTGGCGCCACGAGGGGCGTGGCAATATTGGGGATGCGCTGTTTTCCAAAAGAAAGTTGGGCGACACTAACTTTCCGATGATTCAGGATTGGAACATCACCGATGAGCAGTGGTCCACCATCGACGAGGCCATTCTGGCCTGCGATGCTCTGACGGCGTACCGACACGTCCGGGAGGAAATCGGGGGCGACCCCGAGGATGCCGGGCGGCTTGTGCGGCAGCGATACGAGGTACTCCGAGTCACGCGGCCCTCTGGCTTCGCCTGGAATGGTTACCCGTGCGAAGATTATCTCGCCTCGGATTGGTCGTCTCACGGCTTTTGGGACGAATCCTCCCAGTTGATGTTCGTCGTTCCCGCTCCAGAGGCAAAGGTGCGTCACGATCTCGCATTTCTTGTGATTGGTCGGACTGGCTGCGATGGAACCGAGCTCGGGTATCGAAAGGGACTTGCGGGCCTGTGGGCTTATTATCCCATTGATGACGAGTTCGAATTCGTAGCTCCCACGATCGCGGGCATGGTCGCGGGTTGGTCATCGGGTGAGTTGAGCCTGTGACCAGCAATCAATGCGAAGGCAGGGCGCATTCTGGAGACGTGGCAGTCGGTCGTTGACGCAGCAGCAAAGCGCCGACGGTGGTGACGCACCGGGGCATCACGAGCGGTGGCATAATGGTCGCATCGGTAGTAGTCCTGGAACGGGGTCCGGAGTGAGCACGCGTGGATGCAGTCTGGGTGTTCAACGGTGATGGCGGCAGGTTCCCCTCGGCTGTCTTTTCGACGCGAGAGAGGGCCGAGTCGTGGATCGCCCAGCATCGACTGACCGGCTGTCTGACGAAATACCCGTTGGACGTTCCCGTGTACGACTGGGTCATTGCCAGTGGCTATTTCGTGCCGAACCACCCATACCAGGAGGAAGCGCCCTTCATCCAGCGGTTCAGCTCGGCATATCTGGAGCACCACCATTACGAGGGAGGCGTGGGGCATACCTGAGTGCGACCGCGGACGAAAGTATTTCGTAGGTCAGGCTTTCCAGCCTGACGCCCGGCTGGATAGCCTGACTGACAGATGCAAAATGGCACAACGAGCGGCCGAAAGTGTGGACGCATCTTTTTCTTGTCCGTCACTTGCGGACACGAGCGTCTCCAGTTCCTGACCGAAATTGAAGCGATGCGGCGGATCGGGATTGATCGCCATCCTGTTTTCCACCTCGTGGAGCTGGCCGAGCTGCTCGTCCTCCATTTCGTCCTTTGCTACCCCGCCGCGATCCGCGCCACAATGGACTCGGCCCGCCCGGCGAGCGTGGAAACGGTGAACCATCGTTGGCGCGGAAACTCGGGCGTGGGACGATGAGTGAACGTGGAACTTGCGGACCGGAAACGAGACTTGGCACCTGACTGGGCCGCGAGGCGTCTGCCGGACAATCAAATGCGAAAAGAAATCGCCTTCGCCGTGAGGAACCTATTCGACGCCGGCATGAAGCGGAAACTCCCTCAATTCCTCTTGTTCAGAGACAAGGGCAATCGACAAATCAAACCTGGCATCCAGGTCTATCGATGGGAAAATGCTCCGGATAGGTACGTTTTCGTCTTGCTCGAAATCCAGACCAAGGAGCCGGATCGTTTCTGGATCTCACTGGCTTGGAGCCGGGACGGCTTCGTTCCGAGCGTCTACCCAGATTTGAACGGCGAGGAAGGCGAACGCTTCAATCTCGGTAAACTCTCGAACGCCCAGAATTGCTTCCATTACTGGGAGTTAACCACCCTTCCAGCGCTCGACGGCATGAGCCCGGAGGAAATGATCGACGCGTTCGGCGAGGATGGCGAAACGAAACGGATTGCAGAAGGAATAAGACACGCGCCGGCCAGCGTTGATGATGCCATCGATCGCATTATCGAGTATGCCCTACCATTCTTCGAGAGGGTTTCGCAAACTCACTGATATTGGCTGCCGATATGGAGTAGTTGCGCATCATGCCGAAAGGGCAGGACACCGAGAAACACGTCGCGGCTCGAGTATTGCCGATGGCTTGCCGTCGTTTGTCGGCACCGCGATAGGGCTGGAACTGGCGATGCAGCGACCACGACTGCGGTTCTCGATCGGGGGGATGATGATCGCAGTCGCCTCGATTGCCTTGGCCATCGCCGGCTATCGATGGTTGTATGGCCCCTCCGTTGAGCTCGTGGAACTGGCTCCCCAACCGCTGTCGGCGAGTGTCGACCACGACATTTTCGACATCGTGGTCGCCGACTTGCTCGATAACGAAGAGTTCGACCCGGCTGTAGGCGGTCGTCGCGTGGCGAAATCGGAGATCGTCCTGGGCGATACAACCGCACGCGGGTCTAGCAACGCCGGAGTGAACCTGGACTCTTGGATTCGGGAAAAGAAGATTTCCCGTGACGTTCTTGATGATTTGTTGGCTCGAAATCCCAACGGGAGGCGCTACTCGTTGGCCCGGTATTACCCATCGAACCCGAACATTCTCGTGCGAACATTGAGCCGGGTCGACATGGATCTCGGATTCTCTTTCCAGTTCCCGAAGGCCCGAGGATACGTCGAAACCCGCCTTCCCGGTTATTCCCGAGACGGCCTGACCGCTCTCGTGTCTTTCTCATTCGGTCCGACTGCACACGGGGCCGTCGGATTCTACCTGCTGAAGAAAGTCGCAGGACGGTGGGAAATCATCGAGCGGTCGATCGGTTATTTCGACTGACGCGGCCGACCCAGTGGAACGCCTGGGTTATTGGCAATCGCTTGTGTCGATCGAAAACCCGAATGCCTCTCCCTTTCGCCCGACGGGAAGCCGGCTGCCTCGGTCTGGTGGGACGGAACCGCTCGGATCTGGGGTGTGGCCAAGGGGCCAGCAGATCCAGAGACATAGCGGATTTCTGTAGCCACCCTGGCTGATTCCTTCCTGAGGCTTGACACTCTGGCCTTGGCGCGGCAGTAATGCGCCAACGGTTCCAGACCCGAGAATTGCCAAAGGCGCAGGCGAAGTGACCATGGGATCTGGCCGAGCAGGTGATTCGGTGCCGTCTCGGTTTCGCGGTTCTTGCATCGATTGCAGTCACGAATGGGATGGGCTCCGAGCCTGGATCGACTGTGGCCCCGTCGAATTCCGGAAGCCCGCGACCTATCGGTGCTATTTCTGCCCGAGATGCTTCGTCGACCTGTACGTGGCGCGTCGCCTCAGCCGTACTTCGTGGCTGCGCTGGGTGTCAGAGAACGCTTCGGAATTGACGCGGTCGCCGCTGCGTTTACGTGCCTGCGAGCGGGGAGTCCGGGTCGATGTGCAGGCCCTCGCGGTGATCTCGCGGTCGCCGCTGCTTTTTGAGGCGTGCGAGAGAGTCTCCCGCATCTTGGCGCGGCTCCCATGTCCCTCGGTACGTCATGAAATCATTGCAGTGTGCAATGGTCCGCGCGGCGCGGTATCGTTCGAAGACCAGCCGTCGTCCAAGCTGTGAACGTCTGGCAATCGCCAGATAGGCTGGCTGGCAAGTGCTCGATCTGTAAAGCGTGAATGTCCCCATCGCATCATCGAAATCCGAGACATCGAGTGATCATCTATGTCAGATTCGCGGTGCAAAGTCTGGAGTAGAAACGATGGTTCACAGATGACTTTTTCCAGTCGAACCCATTGGACCACAGGCAGCTCGCCAGGCCCCACGTTTCCGTCGCGTCTGCGTTTGCGTCCCGTGTCCGAGATCCTCGGAATCCCTGATCGGTCGGCGTTTGAACGGGAGGTCGCCGCGTTGAGGCGAATAGCGTTCGTCGGGGATTCCGGAGTCAAGCCCTTCGAAAGGACCGGGCGATGCGACGGTCCTGGATGACAATCCGCAGACGACTGGCGTATGGGTCCGTTGCTGGTTGCTCATTCGCCTTCCTCGCCTGGCTCATCGTCGCCGTCGGTCGTGCGCGGGAGGATGCGCACTCCTGCCAATGTACCGGCCATCTCAAACAGCTTGGTCTCGCCCTGCTCAATTACGAGTCGGCCTACGGGTGCCTCCCGCCCGCATACGTCGCCGATGCCCACGGCAAGCCGTTGTATAGCTGGCGCGTGGTCTTGATGGCCTACCTTGAGAGGGAAGAAAACTGGGACGACCGTCCGCTCTCGAAGGCATTCCGATTTGATGAGGCATGGGATGGACCGAACAACCGCCGGCTCCGCGACATGCGGCCTCCCAGCCTGTTCTGCCCGAGCCACCCGGAGAGTGCCGAGAACGGTTTCACAAGCTACGTCGCCGTTGTCGGACCGAGGACTCTTTTCCCAAGCACTGGCAAGAGCAGGAAACTCACGGAGATCCGTGATGACCCGCAGAGTACGCTCATGTTGGTCGAGTCGGAGAGCGCCGGCGTCCACTGGATGGAGCCCCGCGACCTGGATTGGGATACCATGAGCTTTCGCGTCAACGACCGATCCCGGCCGAGCATCTCCAGTGAGCATCGAGTCGGGTCGTACCCTGGGCCACATGTCGTCACGGCCAACGACGGAGTAGGGTACCTGCCGGATGGCGTCTCCCCAGATACAGTCCGATCGCTGTTGACCATCGACGATGGCCGAGCGGTGCATTTTAATGCGGGTCCTCAGAAGCGATGAACGGCGCAAATCGACTTTTCTTGATAATCCGCGCGGACAGTCAGGGCGCGGGACGATGTCGAGATGGGGAAAGCGTGACCGAGGCATCGGGTCGTACCAACGTCCTCATTTCGTTTGTTGCGATTATGGAGCGTCCGTGGTATACTGCTGGAGGATCGACAAGCTTGTGCGATGAAAATGATGAGGAGCGCGCGAGATGGCGCAACTACTTAACGGGAATGAAGTGTTCACACCGACTGATGCCGATTCGGCAGTCGCCAAAGAGTCGAGTCGCCGACTGGCGGCTCACCTTGGGCAGTCGAGCGGGCTTCGATTGGAAGTAACGACTGAAACCACGAGCGAGGAGCTTGTTCTGCCGCCGTCGGCGTTGCGATTGCTCGTCCGCGTACTGACTGAGATGGGGCAGGGCAACGCGGTCACTCTGACGCCGATTCGTGCCGAATTGACAACTCAGCAAGCAGCCGACCTGCTTAACGTCTCACGCCCCCACTTGGTCAAGCTGCTCGATGAGGGCGCGATCCCGAGTTGGAAGGTCGGGAGTCATCGACGGGTGCAGCTTGAGGACGTACTTGCCTACAAGCGTGACTTCGAAGCCCGGCGCCATGCTGCGCTAGATGAGCTCCAAGCGTTAAGTCAAGACCTGGACATGGGCTACTGAACTGTGGCTCAAACCGTTCTCTACGATGCGTGCGTCCTGTACGCGGCGCCGCTGCGCGATTTACTCATGCGGCTGGCTCTGACGGGCCGATTTCAGGCTCGCTGGACGAACCGAATCCATGATGAGTGGACGCGGAACGTTGCGGCCAATCGGCCCGATATCTCGCCCGCGAGTTTAGCCCGATGTCGGCAGCTCATGGATGAGCACGTCCCCGATTGCCTCGTCACCGAGTACGAGGCCCTGATCCCGATGTTGACTCTTCCTGACCCCGATGACTGTCACGTGCTGGCGGCTGCGATTCACGGTGGGGCGGGTTTCATCATCACATTCAATCTGGGCGATTTCCCGGGGTCGGTTCTGGAACAGTTTGACATCGAAGCCATTCACCCCGACGAGTTTGTCGTCCGCCTGTGGGATGACTATCCCTCGGATGTGCTTGGCGCGGTGCGGCTTCAGCGAGCGGGATTGAAGAAGCCCCCAAAGACCGCCGCCGAATACCTTGCGGTCCTCGAACGGTGTCAGCTTCCCGCGACGGCAGGTCGGCTTCGACCGTATGCAATCCAGATTTGATGCGAGAGATCTTGATCGTACGATCGCCCATGCTCATCCAAGCGGACGCTCGCGGATGGCTACCCATCGCGAACGTGTCGCCTGCAATGGCGACGCCCAGATGTTAGTCAGCCGCTGCGTTGTCGCCCTTGGGCTGGATCGCCTCCGGCGGCGGGGCGATCGGCTCTTCTTTCTTCACCCGGTCACCCGGCGCATTTCCGAGGTTCTCATTCAAAAGGGAATAGGCGATTGGAGGATGGAGGCGGATCGCCTCCCACCATTCCGCGACCGCCTCGTCGCGCTTCCCCTGGGCTTTGAGCGCGCAGCCGAGGTTGTAGTGGGGCCAGGCGTCGTCAGGCTCCAGCCGGATCGCGGTGCGGAATTCCGCGACCGCCTCCTCTAGCTTCCCTTGCTCTACCAGCGCGATCCCGAGTCTTTCGTGGTACATGGAGGTGCCCTGCTCCATCCGCGTACACACGAACCAGAGGCCCCCCAACAGGGCCGCCCCGAGGGCCGCGACTGCCAAAACCAGGGTCAGCGTGCGGCGCGCCCCGGTTCGAGAGGACGGGGAAACCGGGTGCTCCTCGCTCTGGCGAGCTGGCGCGTCAGCGGGGCGGCAGCGTGGGCAGAGGCCCGCCGCGTCGCCGTCCGAGAATGGTGCACCGCATTGCGGGCAAGTCGCGTGGTTCGCGTCGGCCATGGGATCGGCCTCAGTTGCTGCGGCTCGGGGCGTCCGCTGGACTTTGATATGTCAAAGGTGCCGATAGCTTACCGAAGACCGGTATACCGTGCGAGGCTCCGGCGGCACGACCAGATCGGCGAATGATGGTTCATGTTCGAGTCCTCATCGTCTTCCGTCGGAGTCTTGCTTCGTCCTGGCAGTTATTAGTGGCTACGCATTGCCTGCAATTGTTGCTTCAGCCAGCCGGTTTCCGCCGCATGAAGCGGCGGGCTGAGCGGTTTGCTGTAATTGATGCTTCGCTCATAGCGAGAGCGCTCGTAGATGGCGTCGATCATCGGCTGAAGGTCCAACGGGATGTCCGGATCCGGCTTCGCCAGGGGTACGGGAATCGAGGGCGACGGAATCTGGAATGAGACCGGCCAGACCTGACACAGGTCGTATTTCTTGGCACGGGCTACCAAAATCGTGTACGGACTGTCGGGCCACGGATCGAGCATGGGCATGCGCTGGCCACCGCGCAAGAGGTCGATCTCGACCAGGTTGACATCTCCCAGCAGCAGGCTTTGGCGCTTGCGAACGTACAGGTCCCAACCGGGCGTGTGCGGGCGCTTGTTGGAAGGTGAAAGGACCTCGATACTCGTGACCAGCCGGGTCTCTGGCGTGGCCTCGTAGATTTCGACGAAGGCCTCGCGATGCTCTTCCTCAACAAAAGCGCGCATCAGGATCGGCCCGCCGTTGACCACGGGCTTCGCCACGGCAGTCCCGGATTGATTCCTTGCCGGCTTCTTGCGCCGCTTTGCCGTGGCACGCAGGTCGGGAACGAACGGATGGCTGGTCTTGCCTTCTTGCTCTACCAGAACGACATAGGATCGTTCCCCGGCACGCACGAGGTAACGCTCTGGAGCAGCCCGAGCCAGGGCGTGTTTGATCTCCGAAATGAGCTCGTGATGGAAATCACCCCACAGCCCGCGAGCCTCGATGTAGGGATCCATGCCGGGAAACGGCGACTTCATGTCAGTTGGCATCTTCGGTCGCGAACCGCGCGTCGACCGGTACGGCGACGACAGGCGCCGGCGATGGCAACGACTGCGCCCTGGTGATCGTGAACATGGTCAAGACTCCGTCAATTGTCCGCATTGTAAGTCCACGTCGCGACGGTGACCACACGGAAGAACGAATTGGACGCGGCCCGCCAGGTGAACGTGGAATAGGGCGAACCTTGATTGCCGCCGGCGCTCGGGCGCGGGACGATGAGAAAACAGGGAACGGGCAGCCCGAAGAAAAAGGTTTACAACCAAGTGCGACGAGGTCCCGCTCAATGTGCACGGCCTTACTCTTGTGCGTCCTCTCGTTCATTCAGGCCGCTGGTGAAAGAACGCCTCAAGGTCCGCGCGATAGCCTGGCGACAGTTTTTGAACGCGCGTCAAAGGAGTCCGATCTTGACGGGGCGGGTTTGATCCTTTCATCGTTGATTTCCGACGAATCCAGGATTCGCGCTGCTTTCTCGACGTCGGTGGTTCTGGATGAGCGATCGGTCTACATCCTCTTCGACGGAAACTGGGGTTCTCGTGCCCGCGTCGCCTGGAAAGATCATAAGGCATGGCACCGAATCCTGGTCGAGTCGACTTCCACGAAGCCTGAGTTGATTCGTCGGGTCATCCGCGCTGACCGTTACGAAACCTATCTTCGGACCAGAGTAGATATCGGAGGTGCGGCAACGATAAACACGTTTCCATTCTTTTCGTACGCTGCCGATGCGGACGATCTCGTGGAGACCTTCATCGAGGTGCTCAGAAAAAACACGGCCCGGCCAGCGAAGGCTATTATTTCCCAGGAGAACAAGGTGCTGGTGACAGCCGAAGAAATGGAGGTGGATCTGCTTCAGATCTGGCAATTGCTGTGCGGTGTATGTGATCGCCTGGATCTCGTGGACAAAGCCACCACGAAGAACTGGCGAGGTCGATTCCCGGAACTCGACAAATGGTTCAAAGAAAACCGGCCTTACATCGTATGGGACAATAGTAAGTCTTGTGTCCGGATCGACGACGAGGCCAAGGAGTCGGGGAGATCCACTCGAAGGGCATCAAGGTCCATTCCCGAACTCAAGCCGCCTTGGCTCCCAGTGGATGAATTGAATCGCCTTGCGCCGCCGGAACCGGGAAAACGCAGATGATCACGTAGGCGTCGCACGGTCCGCCTGGTTCCCGATCGCGCGAGACTCGCCAGATTTGGATCGGCGCGACGTCCCTGTGCCGCGGACGCTCGGGCGCGGCACGATGTTGAAAGCTGGAATGGGTGGACCCGAGTCCAGAATCCTCAGGCCGAGCGAGGATGACTATTCGATGGGCGTCAGGAAAGTGCGGTTCACCATACGGTCGGCGATGATCGCCGTCGCGCTCGTCGCCGTTCTCCTGGTGCTGGAGCCACTCTTCTTCCGACACGCGGCGGACCTGGTTAAGTCCCATCACGAGTATCTCTTGTGGGAGGCAGTGGTTGGCTGGATCGTTCTGAACATCCTATTCATCGGGATCCCCGTCGCCGCGATCTGGGATATTTTCAGACGCGGCGATTAGGCTCGGAGGCCCACCTCGTGATCGGCGATTCAGTCGCCAGTTGTCGGCTATCGGCTTTCGGTGGGCAGAAACTGCCTTGCCCAGGCCGCGTCATCTTGGGTGAGTGGTGGGTCGGGGTCGCGGAGGTACAGGAAGTCTTCGTAGCCTGATTCGTCATAAATCCGGTCGAGTTACGCCAGACACCCACTTTACGAGGCTGTAAAACGTGGGTGTCGTACCAACATTTGCGCTGGACCGGTGGTTTTTCGGACTCAGTTTACATTCTTCCGTGAAACCCGTTGGCGCCAATGTTCGGGATCGGATTCGATCTCCCCCATGAACCGTCGCGCGATCGAACTTGGAGGGCGCGTACCTTGCTCCCATGAGCGAACCGTGTTCGGGTCGACCCCGAGAAACCTCGCGAACACGACCTGGCTCATGCCCAGGAGGTCGCGCACGCGGCGCACTTCCTCGGGGCCATACGCGGGGCGGACAAATTCGACCTGATACGTTCGAGCCGTGAGCCTTCCGGGCAATGGCTCGCCGGACCGCACCAAATCGATCGCCTCTTGGAAGGCGGAAACGATCTTCGCACCAGCAGGGGACAGCACCTGGGGACGAGAAGTGCGGGGTCTGGCTGGCCGTTTTCCTCTCCCGCCAGGTTTCCGGTGCACTCGATTATCCATCGACTCTCCCTTGTTACTTGTCTCAAGTGCGCGGCCGCCTGTGGCGGAACTCCGTCTCGAGTTCTAGTCGGTATGCCCGGACGATCGCTGCGATCGCGTGACGATCAGCCGGAGATAAGTCATCCCGCTCGTTCTTGCCAAAGACGACGGCCAGGACGATCGTCCCGAATTCCGGGAAATGGACGTAGCAAATTCGGTTTGCCCCACTTTTTCCTCGGGCCGATTTCCGCCCGGAAAACCGAAGCTTCCGCAGCCCTCCTGTCCCTTTGATAACGGGCGCTCGAGTCGGGTCGCTGAGGATCTCGAGTTCGAGAGACCGAAGGTCGTCGTCATCGAGGCCGAGTCGCTCCCAATCGCGTAGGAACGCGGGGAACCAAACGAATCTCGGCCACTTCTCCGGGTCGAACGGACCCACTCCGTGCTCCTGCACCTCCCGGATCGTGACTCGACTCCAGAACCAATTCTACCACTGAGTGATAGAATCGACAACAGCCTAAGCGGATTTCTGTAGTCTCCTTTAATGATGACTCAAGCAAGGAAAAAGGACAGCATCGCACTTCCGGATCCAGCGCGCCGACGGATTGAACGCGCCTGGTCCGATGCAAAGCCGCGGCGCCATCCGCTCGCAAAAACGCCGTGACAAAAATCTCTCCGGAATCCGGACGAACTACTCTTGCGTCCTTCTACAGCCTGTAGTAAAGTGCTACTACATATTGTAGAACTCGTCCATCGCCGAGGGGCGGCGAAGGACTGGGAGTGAGGGAGGAGCCAACGATGGCAAACCAGAAGAGGCTGAGCGTCGCGGAGCGAGAAGTCCTCGGAGTGCTCTGGGAGCATGGTCCGGCGACCATCCGGGAGATTAATGAGGTCTTGAAGGCTGGGGGCCGGCAGTGGGCCTATACGACCGTGGCGACTCTGCTTCAACGCCTGGGGGTCAAGCGGTACGCTGCCGCCCTACCTTCCGCGGCACCTCGTGTTTTTCGCGCACTGGTCAGTCGCGATGAGCTCCTCAAGCACCGCCTGAAAGATGCTGCCGAAGAGCTCTGCGACGGCAGGGCGGCGCCGCTGGTCCTGGCACTGGTCCAGGGCAACCGCTTCTCCGCCGACGAGTTGACCAGGCTGCGCCGGCTGCTCGATGAAGCGGCCGGTAGTCCGCCGTCGTCTGCCAAGTCGAAACCCTGACACACATCGCGGAACTGTGCAAAAGATAAGGCGATCGCGGTCCACGCTGAGGGGAGCACACCAATGCTGGGATGGTTCGCGGAGACGACGATCGTGGCGGCGCTTCTGGCCGTTGTGGCAATTGTGGGGTGCCGGATCCGGCCTTCAAGTCCATCGATCCGGCATGCTCTCTGGCTCGTGGTCCTCATCAAGCTGATCACTCCCCCGCTTGTTGCGTGGCCCTGGGCTGTCCGGATCTCGGAATTCCCCTGGCCAGAGGCGCCGCCTCGATCCGTCGCCGCTGACGTTCCTGGCGAACAATCTCTTCAGGTGCCGCCGGCAGTCGACCCTGAGCCGCTCGATGCGGACATCAACGAGACCGCCTTCGTGCGGCGCGATAGCGATCGCGATAGCGATTGCGCTGGCGACGAGACCGAGCCGGCGCTCGTCGCCGCCTCGAGCGAGGTCACGCCGGTCGAGCCGGCACCGGCGGTCGCGGGCAGCGAAACAACGCGCGGATCGTGGACGCTGTGGGCCTCGTTGCCCACACGTGCGGCCGTCGAGCGCTCGTTGTTCTCGATCTGGCTGGCTATGTCGGTGGTGCTCGGGATCGGACAAGCGATCCGGATCATCCGATTTCGCCGCCGGCTGCGGCAGGCACAGCAAGCGCCGGCGGACCTCGTTGCGGAAGCGCTCCAGATCGGCTGGCAACTGGGTGTGTCGGTTCCGAAAATGCGGGTCGTCCCGGAACTGGGTACGCCCATGCTCTGGTGTCTGGGCAGGCCGCTCTTGCTGTTGCCGGAGCCGCTGGTCAAGACTCTTCCTGTGGACCGATGGCGGGGAATCTTGACCCACGAGCTGGCGCATCTGCGCCGTGGCGACCACTGGGTGAGCCGGATCGAGCTGGCTGCCGGCCTCTTCTGGTGGTGGAACCCTCTCTACTGGCTGACGCGCGCCCGGCTCGACTCCGAGGCCGAGCTCGCCTGCGACGCCTGGGTGGTCTCGACTCTGCCCAAGGATCGTCTGACCTATGCCGAGGTGCTCTTCGATATCTGCGCAACGCTGTCCCAGGCCAGACCGGCATTACCCACGTTGGGTGTTGCCGGCTCGGGTCGATTCTTTGAGCGGAGGTTGACCATGATCTTGCACGACCACGTCCGTTGCCGTCTCTCCCCCCTGGCCCTCGTGGGCGCAGCTCTGCTTGCGCTATTTGCTTTGCCGTCGTGGCTGGTAGCCAAACCGTCGATTCCCGCCGCAGCAGAGGAGACCGCCGTCCTATCGACGGCCCCGGCGTTCTACCAAAGCCCCGGCGCCTCAACCGGGGATGACGACGACGATCAAAAGGCTGCGAAACGCGACAAGAACCGCAACGATGACGACGACGATGCGAACGACGCTGACGACGACGACGATGACGATGACGACAAGGCCGCCGCGCGCGCCAAGGCCGAGGCCCAGGTCGAGGCGGCGAAAGCCAATCTCGAGGCGGCGAAAGCCAACCTCGAGGCCGCCAAGGCCCGAGCGAATGCCGAAAAAGCCAAGGCTGATGCCTCAAAAGCCAAGGCTCCGAAGGTCAAAGCCAAGGCCAAGGAACTGGAGGAGGATTTCGACTTCGATGTTAAACTCGGCCCCGAATTCGAAAAGGCCATGGAAGCTCTGGGCAAGGAGATTGAATCCAAGTTCGGCCCCGAGTTCGAGAAGAAGATGGAGGCCTTGGGCGAGCAGATTCAATCGAAGTTCGGCCCTGAGTTCGACAAGAAGATGGAAGCTCTGGGCAAGGATATTGAAGCCAAGTTTGGTCCCGAATTTGAAAAGAAGATGGAAGCCCTGGGCAAGGAGATCGAAGCCAAGCTAGGGCCCGACTCCGAATTCGCGGAAAAGATGGAAGCCCTGGGCAAGGAGCTGGGAGAAAAGTTCGGCCCCGACTCCGAATTTGCGGAGAAAATGAAAAGTCTCGGCGAGGAGCTGGGAGAAAAGTTCGGCCCCGACTCCGAGTTCGCCAAGAAGCTCAAGGAAAAAGCCGCGGCGGCCGGTGGCGCCAGCACGTCGGAAAAGCGTTCCTCGCAGCCGTCGGATTCGGCACGTGGTGACGTGAAGTCCAAGCCGAAGTTCAAGATCGTCAACGATCGCCGGGTGCGCCGCATCAGGGAGCTCGAAGCTCAGATCAAGAAACTCATGGATGAGGTCAAGGCGCTGGAAAAGAGCGGCGATCAAGACGACGACGACGACACCCCGTGACAAACCGCTGTTCCCGGGGAGGGAAATCCGGCTCGGGTGGACGGGTTTTCCTCGCACCCGCCAGAGGCGAGGAGTTGCGATTCCACGTTGCCACGGTGTGTGCACTGGTGAGTATTTCTGGGTGGCACTGGTCGTACCCGACCAGTGCGATTCCACGTTGCCACGGTGTGTGCACTGGTGAGTATTTCTGTGTGCCACTGGTCGTACCCGACCAGTGTCTTCATTCCTGCGACGAAGATGCACAGGCTGGGCATCGGCCTCCGGCAAGGACCGGAGGCCGTCGGTCCTCCCGCCAAGACCACTGGTCGGGTACGACCAGTGGCACCCAAGAATGATCACCAGTGCCAGCCACTTTTCGTCACCCCAGGGCTGTGGTGAGGGGACGGCGCCTATGTGATGGGGTTCTTGCTGCTCTGACGTGAGCGACGCCTCGAACGCTTTGTCATCGCCGTGGACCGGGCATCCCAAAGTTCGCTCACCTGCGTTACTCGGCTGCGCTTCGCGCCAGCCGCTGTGAATTCGAGAGCCCGGCGGCTGCGCGAGAATCGCCACTGCCTCGATCTCCAGGAGCTCGTGCCAGCGCTCTTCCACTGTCGGCACCGGCATGGTCGAGCCCGCGAGGCGCAGGAACACCTGGTAATGCCCGCGTTCCGATGACCATAAGCGGCCGTAAAACCGCGACAGCTCGGCATCCAGTCCACGGCAGTAGCGCGAGCAAGTCGAACCGCTCGCACGACCGCAGCTCGATGAGCGCTGCGATCAGCAAGCGATCGAGTAGCTCCTGGTTCCCGGCGCCCTTGCGGACATTGAGCCGCAGTCGATGAGCGTAGTCGTTCCGATGGGTGCGCTCCAGGCGCCCGCCACGGGCCAAGAGCAACCGAATGACCCCAGTCAGGTGCGAAGCTTCGTCGCTGGCAATGGCCGCCAGCGTCTGCGTCCATTCCGCAGGGCACGCTGGCTCGGCCCACCGGTTCAACAGCTCGAGCGCATTCGACGCCGCCTTCTTCTCAAGGTAAGCGTGATCGTTCAAGAGTGCGAGGCAGTCGCCCATCGACAGCGCGGCCCATTCCGCGGGCGTCCGGATTCGTAGAGGCAGCTCCTCAGGAGCCGCGCCGTTCACCAAGGCAAACCGTTCGCCAGCTCGTCTCATCGACGTCCACTTCTCCCCGAGCCATCTGTCTGATCGCTCGCCATTGTCGCTCTCCTCTCGGCAGCGGGTACCGGCACGTCGTCCTACTCTTGGTTCGCGACGTGTGGAGAGCGCGAGTATAACCGCACCCCATTTCGCCCGCGAGGGGACCGGGACCGACGGCGAACTTCGAGCGGCCGAGGAAAGACGCTTGGAGAGCAGAAACTGCGTTGGGGGATGAATCCCTGCGTCATTTCGCTTATGCTGAGCGGTGCTCGGAATTCGCCGGTAGGGCGCGACGGGAGCCGAGCACCATCTCGGTATCATTCGCGCCTGTCAGTGCTCGTCTTTGCTGTGCGAGATTCCATCCGAACCCGGCGCCAGCGTGGCAATAACGGCCCGGGCGGCCACGAGGTGGCTGACCCATGAGCACTCACCAGGACCGGCTGCGGCGTTACGGCTTCGCCGTGTTGACTCTCGCCGTGGGGGCAGCCGTGATGGCCATCCCGGAGATCCGGGACGGAGCGGGGACCCCGATCCTCGTTTACTTCTTCGTCGTCCTGCTCTCGTCCTGGTACGGCGGCCTCGGGCCTGGGCTCTTTACTACCGCGGTGATCGTGCTGGCGACCTCCCACACAACGTTCCCGTACTGGCGGATCGTGCGGCTGGGCCTGGGAATCGCGAGCGGTGTCTCGATCAGTGCACTGGCCGAGGTGCTGCACGCCGCCCGGCGGCGGGCCGAGCGGAACGAGCAGCGACTCCGTGCGTTGGTCGAGAAGGGTTGGGACGTCATCTCCGTCGTCTCTGCTGACGGGGTTGTGCAATACGCAAGCCCAAACGTCGCGCACACACTGGGGCACGCCCCTGAAGACTTCGTCGGCCGCGCCGCACTCGAGCTGATCCACCCGGACGACCGGGAGCGGGTGGGTCGACTGCTCGGCGAGCTCCGGGTCGAGCCTGGTGCTAGCCGGGGCGTCGAATACCGCGTCCGGGACAAGCAGTGCACCTGGCGGTGGCTCGAGGGCACCGTCACCAACCTGCTGGCCGACCCGGCCGTCGGCGGATTGGTCTGCAACTTCCGCGACATCACGGGCCGAAAGCGGGCAGATGAGGCCCAGCGGCTCCTGGCCGAGGCGGGCGCGGTGCTGTCGTCGTCGCTCGACGCTGGGGCCACGCTCGATGCCTTGTCCCGCCTGGCCGTGCCGCGCCTGGCCGACCTCTGCGTGATCGACATGGTTCAGGACGACGGACAGGTCCTCCGGGCGGCGGTTGCCCACGCCGACCCGGCCAAGCAGCCCCTGGCCGACGAGCTGCGGCGCTATCCACCCCTCCTGGGAAGTTCGCACCCGGCGATGCGGGCCCTGAGGAGTGGCAGAGCGGAGATCACCGACCCGGTCGATGACGCGTCGCTGGCGGCCAATGCGCGAAATTCCGCACACCTGGAGGTTGTCCGGCAGTTGGGTTATTCGTCGTATCTTTGCATGCCTCTGACGGCACGAGGCCGAGGCGCTGGGCGTCTTTACGCTGATCGGCACGCACGGGCATCGCGGCTACGACGCGGCCGACCTGGCGCTGGCCGAGGAATTGGCCCGCCGCGCCGCGCTGGCCGTGGACAACGCCCGGCTGTACCGCGAGGCCGGGCAGGCGCGGCAGGCGGCCGAGGCGGCCGACCGCGCCAAAGGGCGGTTCCTGGCCGTCCTCAGCCACGAACTGCGGAACCCGCTGTCCCCTGTGCTGATGGCCGTCTCGGCGCTGCTCGACGGAGATCAGATGGCTCGGTCTGCGCCCAACGCTGCAAATGATCCGCCGCAACGTCGAGCTGGAAGCCCGGCTGATCGATGACCTGCTGGACGTCACCCGGATTGGCCGCGGCACCCTGCACCTGGAACTCCGCACCGCCGACGCCCACGACGCCATCCGCCAGGCCGTCCACATCTGCGCAGGCGAGATCGAACAGGGCCGGATCGAGCTCTCGTCGGACCTGAGCGCCTCCGAGCACTTCGTGGAGGCCGATCCGGCAAGGCTCCAGCAGATCATCTGGAACCTGATCAAGAATGCCACGAAGTTCACGCCTCCGGGTGGGTCCATCGCAGTCCGCTCCAGGAACGCTCAGCCCTCGAGGCCCGACAGCCGGCCGCGGCTGGTGATCGAGGTCGCCGACGACGGAGCCGGGATCGAGGCGGAGGACCTGACCCGAATCTTCGAGCCATTCGAGCAGGTCGAGGTTTCGTCGCACCACCGTAGCGGATTGGGGTTGGGCCTGGCGATCGGCCGATCGCTGGCTGAAGCTCATGGGGGCCGGCTGACCGCAGCGAGCCCGGGGCCCGGACGGGGCAGCTCCTTTCTGCTGGAGCTGCCCACGATCACCAGGCCGAGCGCCCTCAAGCCGCCGACGGGCTCGGCCCCTCTACCGCAGGGTCGGTCGCCAGGGCTGAGAATCCTCGTCGTGGAGGACAACAAGGACGCGCTCAAATACATCGCCATGGTGCTCGGTGCGCGGGGTCACACGGTCACGCTGGCCGAGCGGCTTTCGGAAGCGCTTCTGGCGGCGGACGAACAGGCTCTGGACCTCTTGATCAGCGACGTCGAGTTGCCCGACGGGACGGGGTTGGAATTGATGCAGCACCTGCGCGGCAGGGGGCTGCCCGCGATCGCGATGAGCGGGTACGGGTCAGAGGAAGACGTCCGTGCCAGCCTGGCGGCGGGGTTCATCGAGCACCTCACGAAGCCGATCGACCTGACCCGGCTCATCGCCGCGGTGCGCAGCGCCACGGCCGCCGATCGCGGCGCTCGGTCCGAGGACTTCGGCACCGCGGTCAGGACCTCGTAAGCGGCATTGGAAGTTCACAGAATCGTCCGAGGTCGCGACAGAGGTCGAGGTGTCAAAGATGCCCACTTCATCCCGCCGCAGGATCACCCTGCTCGATCTTCTGATCCTCATTGCCGCGACCGCGGTTGGTCTTGCCATCTTGCGCGTCTGCATCCGAGGGTTTGGGGCGCAGATTCTATCAAGGCGGGCCGGAGCCGCGACGGCAAGCTACATCACCATGGCGACGACCTACGCCTCGACTCTCCTGCGCCTTGGAGCCTGGCTCTCATCATCCTCAGCCTGCGGGGGCGGGCGCCGTCGTTTCGCCGGCTCGCTCGAATGCCGGGTTTTAACGCCTGCGCTGCTGCGACAACCGGTGTGGCTCTGTATGTCGGAGTGTGCTTGACCCAAGCCGCGATGGGCAGACTGATGCTGAATTCGAGTGCCGTCTGGCGGATCCCGGGAGCGTATTCGAACTACGCCGGCCTGATGGTCGGCGGTTCCTGGTTATCCCTGGCGCTTTGCGCGCTGGCGACCCGAGACGAGTTGGGTCGGTTGGGCCGGACGGATCCTGGGCATCGGCTGGATCGGTCTGTTCGTGCTCGGGCTACTCCGCGCTTTCGTTTGAAGTGAACAAGGCGGCTCCCGCTACACCAGTCCAGATTCGTCCGCGTCAGGAACGTCCGCTTTCACCGTCTCGGCTGGCTCAGCGCGGTCCGGATCGCCGCGACGACTTCGGGCGAGACACGGTGCTTCTTCAGCAGGACGTTGATCTTCATCTCTTTGCCCTTCTTGATCCGGTGCGAAATATCGGCGAAGCTCTGGTCGCAGCCGGGGCAGGCATGGAGTGTCGCGCTGACATGGCCAGAGCCGTTGTCAGCCAGGGGGCCGGCACGCAGCGCCGCGATCCGCGAGGGGTTATTGTCGCGCACGGCTTCAACCAGTGGCGCGGCCGAGTCACCCGGAAGGGCAAACAAATCGGTGTGCTCGTCGCACCAGTAGCCGCAGTCCTCGCAGAACGGCGCGGCGGTGCGCCCCGCGGGGATCACCGAGGCGATCACTCCAACCAGCAACGCCTCGCCGCCCCAGAGGATCCAGAGCAAGGTCCCGGAAACCACGTCGCTCCGGAGCTTGACCCCCTGCGCGTTCCGCAAGAGCAACGACCCGACGAACCCCGAGTGCTGCGTCTCCTGGGCGAGCATTGCGTCGACGACCCGGCTCGGGTCGGTGTCGAGCTGCTTTAGGAGCGACTGACGCTGGGCCTCGGGGATCGACTTGTCCTGGGTGATCTCGCTCCGCATTGCGCCGGCGGTCGCCGAGACCAGATAGAGGTAATGGCCATAGTGCACCAGCACGCTGCTCAGCAATCCGCAGGCGAACCCGACCAGCCCGACGATGCGAGGATTGCGCATCCGCAGCCGGCCGACAGCGAAGGCCATCACCAAGCCGACAGCCAGCCCCTGCAAGAGTGGCGTGACAAAAACCAGCGTGGGGATCGGGCTCCATTCCCAGACCCAGACGAGCGCCGCACCAATGACCGCCGCCGTCGTGCCCAGGATGCACGTGATCAGAATCGACTTGGCGTCGAGCGTACCGGCCGGACTGTATGGCTGGCCAACGGGGATCATGGAGATGTACCTCAAAAGAGCGGTCTTTGATGTGAAAGCGCATGACCTTGCCCCAACAGCTTGCTGAGCACACATGGGGATTGTACCAGACGATCGGCGCACCGCGAGCGCCCGCCGCGAGCGCGTTGTTATCAGGACATTGTGCCCAACCGGCGGGTTGTCACGGCGTCGAACCTCATCCTGAGACGGATGAGGCCCTCTTGGGGGCCAAGACCCGGTTAATTCCGGGCAAACCAAGTGATTGATAGCAGACGCACGCCCCTGGATCAAAGGCCCGACACTTCGGGCCACCGCCTATCAACGAACGGGTCCGCATGAGAATCCAGTCATTTGAAGATGAGCTTGGTCGATGGGAGGCTCGTTACAAGGAATGGGCCGAGCCCATTGATCAGTTCATCCAGACCGCTTTACTCAAGGTCAACCGAGACGGATATTCCTTTGGCGACTTCCAGCGGGACCATGAGGCGATCGTGGCCCAACAGCGGGCGAAGTATGATCCTCAACCCGAAATCGAGGAAATACTCGAACGCATGTGCTCGGAATACCTGAGGGCGACGCCGCACGAGCGTGAGCGATGCCGCTGCGTCGTGGGGGATCGAAAAGCCGTTCTCAGTGCTCTCCTGGGCTACGTGCACTCCGCAGCGAAGCGCGTCAAGTCCACAACAGACATCGATCATCTGCGTCTCGGTTTAGCGGCTGCATCGATCGAGAATTGTGCCGTGGATTTTCGAGACGGACTCGTGGCCTTGGCCGGGATCTGGGTGGCGGCGGAACGGGCTGGGATTGATCCACAGCGACATTTCCGGGATGTGGCTGAACTTTCGAGCGCCGACAAGCCGAGGGGCGGAATGACACCGGTTTCCGAGATGATGAGCAACTTCAAGGATTACGCGGTCCTGGATGAGTGTCGGGCCGCCCGAGGTGTGTGGCCACCGGATGTCGTGTGAGCGAGCGCCCGATCTCAGACACTCACTATTCGCGATGGGGCCGCCGTCCGCGGCCGGGAGAAACTGCACACGGGAAAAACAGGCACCCACTATTCGTAGGTGGGTGTCTTTTTTCCTCTCTATTCGTAGGTGGGTGTCTTTTTTCCTCTCTCAGACACGCACAATTCAATTGGAGGCTACGGCCTGCGGTCTAGTGATCTCGTACACCCATTCATTGTGCCTGGCAAGGTACTCGCAATATTGTCAGACACCCACTATTGAAAGCCACGAAGGATAGTCACTTGCTGTAGACACCCAACTTTCTCGAAGAGCGCGCCAGCGTTTCGACGTGATTTCAAGTATCCATGTTCACGGGGCGAAACTGGGGTCTTGACAGGCGGCGTGACTTCGCTACTGTTGTACATTACTGGAACGGCGTTCATGTTGTTGCCTCATTCTGAAGCTCGGTTCACGAGACATCCCCATGCCCGCTTACCCGCGCCGCGAGATCGTGGCCCATGACGAGGTCGGCGTCTATCACTGCATCACCCGATGTGTGCGCAGAGCCTTTCTGTGCGGCATCGATCCCACTTCGGGAAAGGACCACGATCACCGCAAGAATTGGATTCGCGAGCGGCTGGAGCACCTCGCATCGGTCTTCGCAATCGATGTGTGCGGCTATGCCGTGATGAGCAACCATTTGCACGTCGTGTTGCGCGTTCGTCCGGATCTCGTCCATGCGTGGACTGATGAGGAGATCGCGTTACGATGGCGACGACTTTATCCGAGTCGCGATCAGGCGACCGGCCTGGCCGTCGAGCCAGGCGAGCACGACCTGGCCATGATCATGTCGGTCCCGGCGCGGGTCTCAGAACTGCGTGATCGGCTCGCAAGTCTTTCCTGGTTCATGCGTTGCTTGAATGAGCCGATCGCACGGGCTGCCAACCGGGAAGACAAGTGCACGGGCCGGTTCTGGGAAGGCCGTTTCAAGTCGCAGGCGTTGCTTGATGAAGCGGCGATCCTGGCATGCAGCGTCTACGTCGACCTCAATCCGATTCGCGCCGGAGTTGCGCAGACTCCCGAGGAATCCGAGTTCACATCAGCCTTTGACCGCATCCGATCGCAGCGGGCGGCGACTGTCGACTCCGGTTCGGCGGTGGCCGGCACATTGCTTGTCGCGGACCCTGCGGAGGACGAGTCGCCCCATCGCGTTTCGCCCGAAGGGGAGGAACGACCGGATGCGTGGCTCTGCGAGTTGACCCTGGAGGAGGGTCCGAGCCAGCAACCGAGCGCGACTGAGGCGAGCGACCAGGTCGCGGACGGGTTTGGCGGATCCGGCGACGGGAAAGCCGATCCGCGGCTCACGTCGAGCACGGGCAAAACTTGCTGCCAGGGCCTCGAATCAAGGCTACCTTCCGATCCGGCTCGAGACGTATCTTTCGCTCCTGGATTGGACGGGACGTCAGCTCGGGGCTGGCAATCGAGGGACGATTCCAGGTGACCTTTCGCCGATCTTGGAGCGATTGGGAATCAGTGGCGAGGGTTGGGTCGAGACCGTGAGACAGTTTGGCCGCTGGTTCAAGCGAGCGGTGGGCCGTGGCAATTCTCTGGCGGCCGCGGCAGTACGCTCCGGGCGCCAGTGGTTCCAGGGCCAGCGTGCCGCGCGGATGGCTTTCCGGTAGTCGTCGCTCGATGGTGAGCGACGGCATACGATGATGCGGTGCACCTCGTGCTTTGCGCGTCCGCGCCCGCCGCACCGCAAATCGCGCCGATTGATTGATCGGGTCGAGGAAGATCTCGAGCGCTTTGCGGCGCACGCATGCCAAAGCGAACTCCCCGCTTGATCCCGCGGTGTCCTCGTCAGCAAACGCGGACGGATGGGTCGCGAGCGATTCCCGTGAGGTGATTCGGTGTCTCGGTCTTTCACGCGGCTCAGAAAATGGGTGTCTTGATTTTCGGGCGAGAAAAGTGGATGTCTGGCCGTCGGTTCTTCACGCCGCTCAGAAAATGGGTGTCTGGATTTTCGGGGGAGAAAAGTGGATGTCTGGCCTTCGGCGGTGTTCGCGCGCGCCTCGTCAACTCCGCTCCCCTGGCGCGCTCACTCGGCATTGCCTCTCGGCAAATCCCAAGGTACGATGAAGTGTTGATCAGTTGCAGCGTACATTCCAGGGAGCCCCATCATGGTCCACTTGATTCTCGTTGCTGCCGGCTTGATCGGGCTCGCCCCTCAGGAACCCACGCTTCCGTCCGCCTCGGACCTCAAGACGTACGAAGCCGTCCGCCCCAAGGCCGGCCGCGACCCGGCGGCCCACGTCAAGCTCGCCCTCTGGTGCGAGGCACATGGGCTGAGCGCCGAGCGCGTGCGCCATCTCGCCAAGGCCATCGCGATCGACCCCAAACAGGTCACGGCGCGTGGTCTCCTGGGGCTGATCGATATCGGCGGCCGCTGGCTCTCGCCCGAACAGGTTGGCGACCGCCGGAAATCGGATCCCGTGCTCCTCAAAAAGCTGGAGCAATACCACGCCAGGCGAGCCGCACTCGAGGGATCGCTCCAGCAACCCAAACGCGGCGCCACCGATCCCCGCAAATCCTCACAGGCACACGAAAAACTGGGAGTGTGGTGCGAAGAACAGGGGCTCAAGGACGAGGCACTCGCACACTTCACCATGGCCGTTCAGCTCGACCCCTACCATGAAAGCGCCTGGAAACACCTGGGCTATCTCAAGCGGCGCGGGCGCTGGATGAGCCGTGACCAGATCGCCGCCCTGGAGCAAGAAGCCGACGCCCAGCGGCAGGCTGACAAGCACTGGGAGCCCTTGCTCCGAAAGTGGAAAGGCTGGCTCGGAGAAAAGGCCCGGCGGGCTGAGGCCGAGGAACTGCTGGCGACCGTTGTCGAGCTGGCTGCGGTCCACTCGATCAAAACCGTATTCGCGTCTGGCCCCACCGACCAGCAGTTGGTCGAGGTCTCGATGCTCGGGCGGATCGACAGCCCCGCGGCATCGAAGGAACTCGCCCGGCTGGCCGTGTTCCATGACTCCGAGCCCGTCCGTCGAGCCGCGATGGCCGCACTCAAGGGCCACGTGCTCCGCGATTATGTCGGCTCGCTGATCGAGATGGTCCAGTCGCCGGTCACGTACCGGGTCAAGCCCGCCCAGGGACCCGGTTCGACGGGAGTGCTTTCCATCGATACACCACGGTTCCACCTCGATCGTACCTACGACGTACCGCCCGCCTTCACCCTGGCAGACACGTTTCGCGGCTATGTCGGCTACGATGACAATGGCATGCCGATCGTGGCGCCTGGGAAGGAGCTGGATCGGCTGAAACGTGAAGCCCCGCAGCTCCAGGCGGTCCATATCATGAGGCTAGAGGCCGCCACACAAGTCATGTTGCGCACAGCGGCGCTGGTCGCAGAGCAGCAACTCGTCGCCGATGTGAGCGCGATCGAACGCTTCAACAGCAAGTGCGCCCTCGTGAACCAGAGGATCTTGCCGGTTCTCCAGACCGCCGCCGGCTTGCCCGATGGCAAGGAGGGGAAGGACGCCTTGAACGTCTGGTGGTACGACCAGCTCGGCTACCAGTACGAGCCCGCGCCTCGGGTCACGCTCGCCCAGAACGTCGCGCCGCAGTACGCCGGCCCTCGCATTTACACCTGCTTCGCGGCCGGCACGCTGGTTCACACGCCGGAGGGCTCGCGGCCGATCGAGCAAATCCATGCCGGCGACCTGGTCCTCAGTCAGGATGTGGCGACCGGTGCCCTCGACTATCAGCCCGCCGTGGTTGTTCATCACAACAAACCGAGCAAGACCCTCCGGATCACGCTGACGAATGATGAGACCTTGGTGTCGAGCGTTTATCACCGATTCTGGCGATCGGGTCTGGGCTGGACGCTGGCCCGGGAGCTGAAGCCCGGGGAGACGCTGCGCGTGCTGGGCGGACAGGTGAAAGTCGCCTCGATCGAGCCCGGCGACGTGGTCCCGGTCTACAACCTCGACGTGGCAAGAAAACGCAGTTTCTTCGTCGGACTGGCCGGCGTGCTGGTCCACGACAACACCTTGCCGGCGGCTCGCATTACCCCGTTCGATGCACCGCCGACTCTGAATCCGCCGGAGAACGACTGACGGAAACCCCAAACCCGTCGGAATGAAGAAACACGCGAGTTCGCTCGGAATCTGCCCAACCGGCTGGGAAACCGACCTGGGTGGTGCGATCAACGATCCGCGGTTCCCTTCGCCTGCCGCGTGCGACTGACTGTTGAACTCGCGCCGCTCGACAGGTGCTGCTGTTCACCGACCTGGTACGCTTCACGCGCCCACGCAGCAAACTCTTCGTCGAGCTCTTCGATCCGGTCGAGGCGGAACTGGTGGACGTGGTTCCGAGGTGAGATCGTGTCGATTCGTCGGAACCGGGGGTGCTCCAACCGGCGGGCCAGCACGAAATGGCCGACCAGATACGTGCGCCGGACCGATACGGCCGCGAACGACATCCGAACCTGAAAGGCAATCCGCGTCTTCTCAGGTAGCACCGTGATCGGCCCGCATCCGCGCAATAGTACGACCAAAGCCTGGAAGATTTCCCGGGCCAGAGCGCTTTTGCCCTGGAAGTGCGAATCGAGGCTATAGCTGCCGCAGAAGTGGGATTGGTTGCGATTCGCGAAGCCACGCCCGCAAACGGGGCACTTCCAGAGTCGCTCATCGCTTTTTGATCGCAAGATTTCGTCTCCTGAAGCGCGCCCAAGGGCCAGACCTCTACCCCGGGTTGCGCTCGTGTCCCGCCTCGGCTTTCTCCTGGGCGTAGGTTCGCTCGAAGTCCTCTTGAGCTGACCGGCCCAATCGTTCGGCCATCGTGCGATAGGCCGCCCGCCGATAGTCCCACTCGCGCGAGCGGGGCACCTGCTCCAGCCAATCGAACAGGTGCACGCGGCAGAGGTCGTCGAAGTCGCGCTGCCCGAGATCGGTCTCCTCGCCGGTGATCCGGTCGACTATTGGATAGGGCTCAGCCAACTGGACAACCGCGCGGTCGAAGGACGCACGATCCATCGCGCAGTTCAGGTAAGCGAGGCGCTCCGCCCGATCGCCGATCAGCGCACGGACCTCGTCGCGCCGATCCAGCGGCAAAGTGAAGCCCTGGAATTTCTCGGTGCCGTAGATCGAGTGGAACATCCCCGCGCAGCAGACGTCCTCTGGGCAGCCCTGCGATTCCAGAAGCCGGTACACGGCGATCAGGTGTGCCAGGTAGGATTTGTGTGTGTGAGGGATCTGCTCGATGCCGATTCCCACCAGGTAGTTTGTTAACCGCTTGAAGTCCTTATCCATCGTTGCAACCTTGCTCGAAAGGGGACCTTTGGTCGGGTGGAACGGGCCACAGGTCGAGCGCCACGGAGACCTCCTGGCGGCCCTCCATCCCCAGAGCGTATCATAATACGCCGCCAGGACTTTCCTGGCTATAAATCGGAGATTCCCTGCCGTACTTCTGCAAGACCAGGAACACCCCAAATGGCTCCATTGCACTTCAAGGCCGACCGTGTCGGCAACATCGTCATGGGCATCTTTGCCGTGCTTGTCGGCGGGGTCGGCCTCCCGCTGGCCATGTACGCGACGGGGAAGATCTCGTCGATCCAGTGGATGATCGGGGCCGGCGTGCTCGGCGCGGTCCTCGCCGGCGTCTGGGCCTATATGCAGCACAAGAACCTCAGCATCGAATGGCTCGAGCTCGGTGACGATGAGATCGCCATCGGAACGCAGAAACAGTCCTACGGATTCCGCTGGGATGCCATCACGAAGGTCGTCCAGAATTACAGTCCGAAGGAGGAGTGGTTCATCTACACGAATCAGCCGACGCCGGCCTTCCGGTTCTCCCCCGAGTCTCTGGCACACGCCGACATCAAGAAGATGAGAGCGTTCATCAAGGAAAAAACCGGGTACGAAAGCCAGACCGATCCCAACTACGCCGCGAAAGCCTATAAAGCGTGATTTCGGAAAAGAGTTGTATGCGAATGCTGAGTCCGTGCAGTACTTAATAGAGAGGGGGCATTGATCGGGGAGGGCACGAATGAGAAGGCTGAGGGGCGCGGGGCTGTTCCGGGAGCTCGAGCGGCTGATCGATCCCGGCACCGTCGCGGGGCTGACCGAAAGCGAGCTGGTGGCTCGATTCGTCGACCGGCGGGATCCGGTTGCCTTCGAGGCGATCGTGTCGCGACACGGCCCGATGGTCCTGTCCCTTTGCCGGGTGATGCTCGCCGACGCCAACGACGTGGATGACGCGTTTCAGGCGACGTTTGCGATCTTGATCGAGAAGGCAAGGCGTCTGCGGCGGCCCGAGCGGCTGGGTCCGTGGCTTCATGGCGTCGCTTTTCGGGTGGCACACCGGGCCCGCACGCGCCGGCGGGGGTGGTCAATCCCCGACGATCTGGAGAGCCGATCGAGCGAGGATGTGCTGGAGCAGCAGGAACAGCTCGCGGCGCTTCATGACGAGATCGAGCGGCTGCCGGAGAAATACCGGCTGCCGGTCGTGCTTTGCTGTCTCGAGGAGCAGAGCGGCGAAGAAGCGGCGCGGCGGCTCGGGTGGCCGGTCGGAACGGTTCACGGTCGGCTGTCGCGCGCCCGGGACATGCTTCGCGATCGCTTGAGCCGGCACAAGCACCTGGCCCCCTCGAGTGTCGCATTCGGCTTACATTTACTTGACGCGCCCAGAGCCGTGGTGCCGGAAGACCTGCTGCTGGCCACGCTCAAACTCCTCAGGGGAACCCTTCCGCATCGTCTCCAGTCTCTGGTTGCAGGAGTTCTTTCCGCCATGTTATTCGAGAAGACGACAACACTCGGCATGGTCAGTATCGCCACGCTCAGCGTGGTTTCCACGATGACCTTTCTGGTGGCGTTCCAGCCGCCGTCAGCAGGGCTGGGCGCGCAAGTGGCGCCGACCTCGAGCCGAACGAGCAAGTCGAGCCTCGCGCAGGCTGACACAAAGAAGGCTGATATCAAATCAGCTCGTCGAACGCGCCCGGACCTGGCCAGGAACGAGCCGCCCGCCCAGCAGAAAGCGGACGAGGAAAGCGTCGTACAAAGCGCGGCGAGGCTGCAAGGTGAGCTCGAGCTGCTCGAGCTCGAGAGCACAATCTACCGGGACGCCATCAAGTCGACCAAGGATTTTATCGTCGGCGCCGATGTCGAGAAGCTCGAGAGCGAGATGAACGATCCGGCATCCAACCCGAGCACGAAGAAATCGGCAGAAGTTTCGCTGTCCAACGTGCGAAGCTCCGCCGCCAGTATTGAAAAGCTGAAGAAGGAGTATCTGCACACGCGAGAGCAGATCGCGACCGTGAAGTCCAAGATCGCACGGGAAGCCGGACAGGGGAGACTTCCTGGCCGGGACGTGACCCGCGATTCGGGACCGGCGCAATCTCACGAAGAGACTGTTGCGCATGTTGTGGGACAGATGCGAGGCGAGCTCGATCTGCTCGAGCTCGAGAACGAGTACTTTCGAGCCGCAATCAAGCAGTCGATGTCTCGAATCGACGCCTGGTCCGAGCGCGGCTCTCTGAACGAAAGCGCAATGAGTCCGGAAGCGAGGGAAAAGGTGGAGAGGAATCGTAATGAACTCTTGAAGAGGGAAGCCGAAAAACTCGCGAGGATGAAGGATCGCTACGTCAAGACGCGAGAGCGGATTGCCTTGCTGAAATCCAAGATCGCGCGAATCGGGATCAACGAACTCGCTCGACGAGGACGAGACTGGAGACTCAAGGTCTGCGATTGAGCGTCGCCTGGAACAGCTCGAGACAAAGGTCGACGAGCTCTCGGCCGGTTCGTCCCAATCGAGGGGCGGCGGGGCGCCAGGGCCAATCCGCGCGCCCGTGCAACGCAGAAGGCTCGACCGGGGCGGCGGGCTGATTCGCCCCTGAGCGCGACGCTTGCCATCACTCGCCGGCGTCTTTGCGCTCGCTGGACCAAGCGCGGACGACCTCGGCGATTTCGGCGACCTCAGCCATGGCCCCGGCGCCGAAGTCGCCGCAGGCCAGGCGCTTGGCCTGGGGCGGCACCAGAACGATGCCGGGGAGGAGCCGGGCGAAGATCGCCGGAGCTTGGTCGAGGTCAAAGCCGGCCGGGACGGGAACGGCCGAGTGGTCTTCCAGCAGAAGCCGCAAGTGCCGCAGCGTGACCGGGCTCTCCCACATCAAGGTATTCATGGCCGGTGCCAGGATGACCGGTCTGGAAAAGTCCCAGGCGCGAACGAGACACGTCAGCAAGTTGTCGGAGACGCCCAGTGCGAACTTGGCGAGTGTGTTGGCATCGAGGGGAGCGACGATCAAGAGGTCGGCCCACTTGCGCAGCTCGATGTGCAGGACCGGATCGTCGCGCTGGTGGCGGTTTCCGGGCCATTCATCTTGATCGACCAGAAGCGGGCCGCGGGGGACCGATGCGACGTCCGGCTCAGGCGCCGGGCCGCTTGCTCGGGCGGTGCCTCGGCCGGCCGCAGCTCGGAAGGGTCGAAGAAGTACAACGCAGGGCGCGTGGCCACGACGCGCACGTCGTGCCCCGACGCGGTGAAATCACGGTAGAGCGCCGGCGCCCGGATGGCGGCGACCGAGCCGGTCACGCCCAGGATGAGCCGCGCCATGGGAAGAACCCGGGTTAAAGCGAGGAGGCTTCTTGACGGCGAGTCGTCAATGGCGCTCGATGGTGAGCGATTCCATTGTCTCGTTGATGGCCTGGGTCAGGTTGTTCAGGAGAGTGCGCCTGAGCTGTTGAGTCTGGCGTGGCGGCAGCAGCATCCGTTCCTGGGCGCGCTGTGCCAGCGCTGTCGCGATCACCTTGAGATCGGATCCGATGAGTCCGGTCAGGTCCTCGAAGGCGTCGGGAAGCTGTAGAGTTTGTAATGTGTCATCTCGTGTTCGAGTCGACATAAGAAAAACCCTCCTTGGCCAAGGGTAAGGCGGAATGACCGATCCGTTCCGGGCAATGCGTGAGAAGCTAACCCGGTTTCCAACCCTCAGTCAAGTCGTTATCACGAATTTATCATACGACCCCTGTCAAGGGATGGGCTCTAACGGCGCTCCAGCGGGTCGTGATTTCAGAACCATGCTGGTTCGGCGGCGCGGGCTTTGGGGCCGAGCGCATTGTGAATCAGCTCGACCAGGCGCGGGCCGTCCAGGAGCTCGATGGGGTTCTCAGCGGCGAACTTCTCGGCGGACAGCGAGAAGGTGCTGGTGGTGACGAAGTAACCCTTGTGGCACTTCGTGTGGTGAATCGTGCCCAGGAATTTCTGGAGCGCGGGCGAGCCGACGACCGTTTGCTTGTGATACTTGCACTGGACGACGGCCCGCAGGCCGTCCTTGCGGCACAGCCGCAGGTCGGCCCCTTCGTCTCCGGAGCCGCCGACGCGCTCGACCTCGAAATCCAGCATCTCGAACAGCTCGGCGACGAACTCCTCGAACGACTCGGCCGTGAGCGACGCGAGCTGAGCCAGCTTGAGATCGGCCCGGCGCGCCAGGCGAATCCGCTGGTCGACCTGTTCGCGAGCGTCGCGGATCGCCTCGCGCAGATCGCGGATCTCCGTTTCCGAGCGGCTGCCCTCGGCGCCGCCGGTTCGCTCTTGATACCGATCGATCTTGAAGAGCGCGTTATCGATCGTGTTGTCGAGCCGCGACCGTTCGGCACGCGTCAACTGGTTGTGATAGCGTCGGAACACGGCGTACTGGAGGTGCTCGATGGCGCCAGCGAGCTCTTCCGGACTTGTGATTGCCGGCGCGTCTTCCTGATAGGGAACGACCGTGAAGAGCTGGCCCTGGCGCAGGGCCGGGGCCGCGCCGCTCTGGGCTGCAGCGGCGTGCGACTTGATCCAGTCGAGAACCATGGCGGCGCATTCTGGTCCCAGGCAGTCCATCAGGGTCGCTCTCCCTGGAAAACGTCCTTGAAATCAACCTGCTAAAGCATGCCCGGGCGAGATTGTTTCCACAACCCGGATCCGGGTGAGCAGGCGAGATTCCTTCGGTACGTTGACACGTCGAGGGTGGCCCGATCAAAATCGGCGCTGATTGATCGCTCACATCCATTGCGGAGGAGGAGCCAGTGCCATGGGGCAGTTTGCCGTGATTCTGCCGGCCGCTGGCCGATCGTCGCGGTTTGGCGACCCCAAAGAGAAGAAGATCTACGCCGATCTCTGCGGGCGGGCGGTCTGGCTGCGGGCGGTATGGCCGTTCATCAATCGCGACGATGTCGCCCAGATCATCATCGCAATCGCGGCCGAGGATCGCGAGGTCTTCGAGCGCCGCTACCACTCCACCGCCGCCGTCATGAACATCACCGTGATCGAGGGGGGGCCGGAGCGGTCCGAGACGGTGGCCCGAGCGCTCGAGCGGGTCGACCCCAAGTGCGACCACATCGCCGTTCACGACGCGGCGCGGCCGTGCCTGAGCAAGGAACTGGTCGACGCGGTTTTCGCGGCGGCCGTCATGCACGGCGCCGCTCTGCTGGCGGTGCCCGTTTCCGATACGATCAAACGAGCCGGCGAAGATCACCTGACGAGTGCCACGATTCCGCGCGACGGCCTGTATCTGGCCCAGACTCCGCAGGTATTCGAGCGCACGCTGCTCTGCAAGGCGTATGCCGAGCGGTCGCGGGTGGAAGGGCTAGTGACCGACGACTGTCAGCTCGTCGAAGCCCTGGGGCACCCGTGCGCTCTGGTCGAGAGCACGGCGCTCAACATCAAGATCACCACCTTGGCCGACCTCAAGCTCGCCGAGGCGATTCTTCCGCTTCTGGAAAAGCCCACGTGTCGACCGCCTGCCCATCCGTACGCCGACGAACCAGCGATGTGGGACGATCGGGACCGACCCTAGTCAGTTGTCGGATTTCGCGTTTCGGGTTGTTTCCCGTTTCATCCATCATCCATCATCCATCATCCTTATTTTTTGAGCGGCTCATCCAGCATCGACCACAAGCTTGGCTCCATCGCGTCGGCCCATTTGCGGTATCCCTGGCTGGTCAGATGAATGTAGTCCGGCATGATCTCGCGCGAGATCGTGCCATCTTCGTTCAGGAACACGGCGCCGATGTCGAGGAATCGTACGTGGGACCCGTCGTCGAGCTTGGCGATCTTTTCGTTGACCGCCTTCAAAGCTTCGCGTTTGGCGGTGGGCTGCGGGTCGCGGGGGAAAATGCCGAGCAGCAGGATCTGGGTTGTGGGCAGCCGCTTGCGCAGCTCTGTGACGATCGCAGTGATCCCCTGGGCGATCTCGTCGGGTGTGTTCGCATCGGCATTGTTCGTGCCGATCAAGAGCACGGTCACCTTGGGTGCGATGCCGTCGACCTCGCCGTTCTGGATCCGCCAGAGGACGTGCTCGGTGCGGTCGCCGCCGATGCCGAAGTTGGCGGCCTTACGGGGTGCATAATGGCGGCGCCAGATCTCGTTGTCGTTCCAGCCCTGCGTGATCGAGTCGCCCAGGAAAAGCAGGTCGATCTTGCCCTCTTTGGCCCGGTTTTGGAGTTCCTTGTGCCTGGCCAGCCAGGCGCCTGGCCGGGGCTTGGGAACGACGGTTGCGGGACCCTGCGCAGGCCGCCACGCCGGCTGCGAGCAGGCCGAGCACGGCGGCCAGGCGGAATGCGGCACGTCTCGATTCTCGGTGAGTGGTCAACATGAGAGGCTTCCCACGGAGGATTTTGATGGCGGGGAAGGAAGGATGGCCGACCCTCGAAGACGTCAATGTACAGGACGCACGCCGACCGATCCAGCCGGTCGTGATGGACGTGATCACTGTGCGACCGCACTCGGCGCCCGGTCAGGTTGCGTTGGCAGCGATCACCGCGAGAATCTCTGCTCCAAAATTGAGGCGCTTCTGTTCGCCGATGCCCCAGATATTCACCAGGTCTTCCGGGGTGGACGGGCGGCGCACGCAGAGCTCGTCGAGCGTGCGGTCCCAGAAGAGCGCATAGGGCGGGATTCCCAGCTCCCGGGCTTTGCGGTACCGCCAGTCGCGCAGCGCCTGCCGCAGCCCGGCATGTTCTTCGGACGTTGTAATCGTCACAGGGGCTGGGCGCACCTGGGCATCGCGGCGAGATCTCGTCCTGGGGGCGGGCTCCCAGGACCCCAATTGCGCCTGGGCACGATTGTGCATGACCTGGCGGCCGGCCTCGGTGATGGCCAGGACCGGATAGCGTAATCCGTCCTGGCGGAGGTATCCCTGACGAACCAGCGCCTGGATGAGCGCCTGAACCTGCCGCTTGGTCATCGAGCGGAGGCGGCCGTAAGTCGGCAGTTGCTCATGTTGGTATCGCCGGATCTGGGCCGTGTCGCTGCCGGTGACCAGGTCGGCAAGCTGGCTGCCGCCGAACCGGCCACCCAGGCGTGCGGCCCCCGACAGCAGGATGCGGACGATTTCCTGGGTCTTGCCGTCGACCAAAGCCGCTTCCGGGGTCTGGCAATTATCGCAATGACCACAGCCCTGTGGCAGGGTCTCGGCGTCACCAAAGTAATCCATGATCGCCTGCTGCCGGCAGCCGGCCCCGTAGGCATAGCGCCGCATGAGGTCCAACTGGTCCTGCCGGTGCCTTTCCCACTCATCACGCTGTTCCGGCGGCACCGACTCGACGGACTTCTGATTGAAGAATTCATGGATGGCGACATCTCCGGGACCATAGAGCAAGAGGCATGTGGCGGCCAGCCCGTCCCGGCCGGCGCGGCCAGCCTCTTGATAATAGGCCTCCACGGTTCCCGGCATCTGGGCGTGGATGACCGCGCGTACATCCGGCCGGTCCACGCCCATGCCGAAGGCATTGGTGCCCACGATGGCGACTCGCGCGTCGTCTCGAAAATGGGCGTGAGCCGTTTCGCGAACATCCGCATCCAGGCCCGCATGATAGGCATAAGCGGGGCGTCCCTCGCGCCGGAGTTCTTCGGTCAGCTCATCGACCCGCTTCCGGGAAGAGCAATAGACGATGGACGCGCCTTCGACGTCTGTCTCCTCCAGGATGTTTGCCGTGCGCCGGCGTTCGTTGCCTTCCATCACCGCCCGGAACGAAAGATTCGGCCGATAGAATCCGTGGACCCGCACCAGCGGCCGGCGCAGCTTCAGATTGGCAATGATCTCTTGCTGAACTCGCGGCGTCGCCGTGGCCGTGAATGCCGCGACCGGGATGTCGAAGACCTCCTTGAGCCGGCCCAGGCTCCCGTATTCGGGCCGGAAATCGTGCCCCCAGTGCGAAATGCAGTGGGCTTCATCAATCACCACATAATCCGGCCGGCTGGCGGCCAGCGTGGTGATGAACCCCTCATCGGAAAACCGTTCCGGCGCGACGTACAGGAAACGCAGGCGCTTGGCCTCCCAGTGAGCCAGCGCCTGGTAGCGCTCGCGAGCGGAGACATGGCTGTGCAATCCGGCCGCCCCGATGCCGGCCAGCTCCAATTTCTTGACCTGGTCGTTCATCAAGCTGATCAAGGGAGACACGACCAGGCACCGTTTTTCGCTCTCCACGGCGGGGAACTGGTAGCACAGGGATTTGCCGCTCCCAGTCGCCATGACCCCGAGCAGATCGCGGCCCGATCGCAGCGCATCGATCAATTCTTCCTGCCCGGGCCGAAACGCGTCGTGGCCGAAGACTGACTTGAGAAGCGCCGTCGTCGTTGGTCCTTCGTCGTGGTTCATCAACATTGATCCTCCCAAGAGCACCATCATAAAGGATGAAGGATGAAGGATGAATCAGGATTTCTCCGCCATCGGTCGCCTTTCCGCGTTCATCCTTCATCCTTCATCCTTCATCCTTTCTTACTGGCCTCTGGCGATAGCCTCTCCGTTTGCTTAAACTTGCTGCTTCGACGCGTGGAACGAGTCCGCGGTAGACGAGTGCCCGACCGCCAAAAACAAGCCGGCGTCGTGGGGCGGCTGGACGATCGATGCGCGTCTCAATGCGGGCTGCCGATTTGTCGAACCGGTCCAATGTCTTTGACATGGGTTTCCCTGCTCCACCTTGGGCGAAATTCGAGGAGTGACGAGCCATGAATCGACTTCAAAAGCGCGGCGTGCTGGGGGTCGTGGGGTTTCTTGTTGTCGGGCTCTTACCCGTTTCTGCCCAGGAGGACGAGGGCTGGGTCTCACTCTTTGACGGCAAGACGCTCTCGGGCTGGACGAAAGCCGGCAAGGAAGACAGCAAATGGGAAGTCGTCGACGGCGCGATCGTGGGGACCGGCAACTCATCAATGCTCTACAGCCCGAAGGGCGACTACAAGAACTTCCGGTTCAGGGCCGAGGTCCAGATCAACGATCACGGGAACTCGGGCATGTATTTCCGCAGCCCGACGGCTGACGGAGATTTTTCCAAGGGCTACGAAGCGCAGATCGACAGCACCCACCGCGACATCATCCGCACCGGCTCGATCTACGGCTTCCTGCACATCTACAAGCAGATCGTTCCTCCCGACACCTGGTTTACGTACGAGGTCGAGTGCATCGACAAGAACTGGCGAGGGAAGGTCGTTCCGCACATCAGGGTCTGGATCAACAGCGAGCTCTTGTTCGAGCTGCACGAGACCTCGAAAGCCTGGGAGAAGGGCTATTTCGCATTTCAGCAGCACGATCCCGGCAGCAAGGTTCAGATCCGCAAGATCGAGGTGAAGGAGCTGAACGGCAAGTAGCGGCCGAGATTCAGACGACTGAGATTCGCACAGCCAGGGAAGACGCAGCCGGCACCAGGACCCTAACGAGAGGAATCATGGCCAATCTCTGGGTAAAAAAGTCGATTGCCGACCTCAAGGCCGAGGCCGCAGAGACGTCGGAACACGGCCTCAAGCGAACGCTTTCGGGTACGAACCTGGTCTTGCTCGGAATCGGCGCGATCATCGGGGCCGGCTTCTTCGGGCTCACCGGTGAAGCCGCCGCCAAGTTTGCCGGACCAGCGATCCCGCTGTCGTTCGTCCTGGGCGGGATCGTCTGCGCCTTTGCCGGCCTGTGTTATGCCGAGATGGCCTCGACGGTTCCCGTCGCCGGCTCGGCCTATACTTATGCTTATGCAACTATGGGTGAATTCATCGCCTGGTTGATCGGGTGGGACCTGATCCTGGAGTACATGGTCGGGGCCACTACGGTGGCCATCAACTGGTCCGGTTACGTTTCCAGTTTTCTGCACGACCGAGGGATCGACTTGCCGCCGCGGATTTTGGCCTCGCCGGCGACCGTCATGGTCCAGGTGCCCGATGCAATCGCCAGCGAGCTGCATCTGAGGCATGGCTGGTCGATGCTGGATTCGGTGAAGGACCGACTGATCGAACGTGTGCAGCCTCTTTATGGCACGATTACCGGGGCGTCGATGCTGGAATCGGCGAAGGAGCGTCTGAGCAACTCGTCGTTCGATTTCGGCTACCCGACGGTTTCGGCCATCATCAACGTGCCGGCGATGATCGTCGTCGCACTCGTGACCATCCTGCTCGTCATCGGCGTCAAAGAGTCGGCCCGGGTCAACAACGTGATCGTGTTCGTCAAGGTATCGATCCTGGTCCTGTTGATCGCCCTTGGGCTGCCGCTTGTCAGCAAGGCGAGCTGGGGCGGCCCGTTCATTCCTGCGTCCGATGGATGGTTTCATTACGGCTGGAGCGGCATCTTCCGCGCGGCCGGCGTCGTGTTCTTCGCCTACATCGGCTTCGATGCGGTATCGACCACGGCACAGGAGGCCAAGAACCCGCAGCGCGACATGCCAATCGGCATCATCGGCTCGCTCATCATCTGCACGATCCTGTACTGCCTGGGGTCGATCGTCCTGACCGGAGTGGTCAATTTCAAGCAGCTTCACGTCCCCGACCCTGTCGCCGTCGCCACCGACGCGATGCGCATGCCGTGGCTGTCGTTTTACGTCAAGATCGGGGCGATCGCCGGGCTCAGCTCGGTGATCCTGGTCATGCTCATGAGCCAGCCGCGCATCTTCTACTCCATGTCGAAAGACGGGCTGTTGCCGCCGATTGTCGCCAAGATTCATCCCAAGTTTCACACCCCGTATATCACCACGATCATCACCGGATTGATCGTGATGACGGCGGCTGGGCTGGTCCCCTTGTCCGTGGCCGGCGAGCTGACGTCGATCGGCACTCTGTTTGCCTTCGCGGTCGTGTCCGCCGGAGTTCTTTATCTGCGAATCACCCAGCCGGACATCGAGCGTCCGTTCAAGGCCCCGTTCATCTGGGTGACGGCGCCGATGGGGGTGATCACGGCTCTGATCCTCATGGTCTTCCTTCCGCTGGAGACATGGGCGCGGCTGGTGATCTGGATGATCCTCGGGCTGGTGATCTATTTCGTCTACGGTGCGTGGCACAGCGTCCTGGGAGCGGAGAAGAAGCAGAAAAGCGCGGAGCTGATTGACGCCAAATTATGATACCAGTGAGCCCCGCGGATGGCCTGGCAGCGGACGGTCCGATCGGACCCTTGAACGCTCGGGTTGCCGCTCACGGAATGAAGTCGCCGGGGTCGCCGACCATGAACGTCCATTCGTTGGACGTGCCCGCGCCGACGCCCGAGCTGGCTGCGAACGCGACGTGAACGCGGTAGCCGCCCGGTCTCGTCAGGTCGAACCAGTCGGTGAGGTCGAGCCGGGCGGCCTCGAATCCTTCGAACGCCGCCAGTTGTCGGACGGCGCCGCCCGGGTCGAACCGATCCGTCCGCTTCGGCTTCAGCTCTTCTGCAGCACGGCCCTGCCGCTGGCTGGCCCGAAAGAGTTTGGGAGGTGAGTAAACGGCCGCGAGCGTGACCCCGCGCAAGAGCGCTGGACGGCCGCCCGTGGCTTCGTGAAGGAATTCCGCCGGCACCGTTTGCTCGACCCCGCGGCGATTGCGGAACCGCAGGGCGACCTTGATCGGCCGGCCCGGCTCGTAGCCAGCATTGGGTGGCTCGACCGGCTCGATTCGAGCGTCCAGTCCGCCGGGGAGAGGCCCCCACACGTACCGGGACCGTTCGCCTCTGAGCTCGATCTCGGATGCTCTGACACGAGCGATCTTGTGCTGGCCGACAAAGCCGTAAAACCGCTCCCAGCGGGCTCCCTCGCGGACCTCCTCGGCCTGCCAGATCCAGCCGTCCTGATCGTAGTCGCGGTGGACGGTGCCATCGCTGCGCGGGCGATCGTAGGGGGAATCCTTGAGCGCGACCCACCGCGCCTTGATCGGCAATTCCGGCACTTGCGCCAGTCGCGTGTTTCCCTGCGCTTCGAGCGAGAAAACCGCCCGGGCGCTCTGAACATCATCTATGGTCGCGGGCCGGCCCAGCGGGGGGAACGCCAGGTGCGCCCGCTTTCCCGGGAAATCAGGCTCGCCGTCCGGCGCTTCGGCCGTGAAATGATCGCCGTACTGCTTGAGAAAGGCTACGCAGTACTGAACAGCCCGGTCGCGGCGGTCCTCCGGCCAGTACAGCTCGCACTCGGGGGCGCCTTCGATCGACGAGACCTGCCAGGCGAGGTAGTCGCAGACGCGGAACGGCAGGGCGACTCCCAGCGCGACCTCTTCCAGATCGACCTTGAACGTGCTCATGCCTCCGTTGCCTCCGTCGAAGAGCGCGTACTGGAACGAGCCCGTGGCGGTGCGTCTGACCGTACCCATCTGGGTCTTGCCATCGAGTCCCGCGAGCAGGCCCTCCCGGAAACCCGGCACCCGCAAAAGTGGCGACGAGTAGACGATTCCATCGAAGAACAGGGACAGCTCGCGGCCTCCCGGAGCGCGGAGCACCGGCCGCCACGGCGATTGCTCGTCATTCCACATCCACCGGGCCGTCGGGGCGATCGCCGAGTCGCGGGGATAGGTCCACATCGGCTCGAAGCAGGTGATGCTCTGGTGTGCCAGCTCGTTCGGGGTGGTCTTGCGGAGCCACAGGGCGTACTCGCCGAGGGCTTCCCGGCCGCCGGCTCTGGCGCGGATCATCGTGAACTGGGACACAAAGGGCGTCAGCCCGTCGTCGGCCTGGACGTTCTTTTCGCGCCTCAGCTCAAACTCCGCGCGGCACTGCGCCATCAATTCCCGGGCGGAAGGAAGCACAGCCATCTTGTCCCAGTGGTCGAGCAATAGTGCCAGCTCGCAGGCGCGGTGAAGCTCGATGTTGGGGTGCTGGAGCGGATTGCCGGACCCGGCGATCTCGGCGATGCGGCGGGCCAGAAGGTCGGAGACGCTGGGATCGCGCCGGGATCGCAGCTCCTCCCCCTGGATCGGCGACGGAGGTGGCTTGGGGGGCCGGGCGGCGGCGTTCAAGCCCACGATGTCGAGCGTGCCGGTGCTCTCTCCGGGTTTGATGATCTCCCTGGTGGCATCGAGCCAGCGATAAAGGCCTGCTGTGTCGTCGCGCAGCGTGCGATACCAGCGCTCGGCCAGCGGAATCGCGCGGTTTTTTTCCCAGTATTCTCGGATCCATCGCGCAAGTTCCTGCCGGCGGGCGAGACCGTCTTGGCGGGGTGGCGGAAGCGCGTCGCGGAATTCAGACGACTGGAGGATACCCACCAGGGCGCCGAGGGCGGCGTTGTAGACGGGAAGGACGACGCGGTCGAACGAATTCCGACGTGAGGCCGACACCGACCGGGTCAGCCGCATGTCGGATTCGAGCACGCTCACGAGCGGTTCGACGGCAGGATCGCCCTCGGCAATCAGGGCATCCACCAGGAGCGAGCCTCCGGGATTGACCCCGCCGGCCCAGAGCATTTGTGGCTCATCGATCTGGTCAAGCTCGCGGATCAAGGCGGCGATCCGCGCCTGTGGGTCGCCGCCACGCTTGGGAATCGGCCCCCGTGCGGACTCTCTGGCCCTCCGCTCTTGATCGGCCAGCAATTCGGGGAGCTGGCGCAGGAACGGGAGATACGACGGAGGCTCGTCGCGATAGTGCACGCGGCTTTGCTCAAGTCCCATCGCGGTGGCCGTGGTCTCGACCGCCCTGGCGAATGCGGAGAGCCGCCGGGCGGCGTCGAGTGCGATCGCATCGTCGCCGCGCGAGTGGGCGTTCAGCAGTTTGACGAAACCCTGGGCAGCCCAGTCCGTTGCCAGCGTCAAGTAGCTGATGCGGGAGCCGGCGACACGCCGGCCCAGAGCGTCGACGGACCAGGTCGTTCTGACGCTCGAGATCGCCTCGGCCAGGTCGGCCCGGCCCAGGCGCAGGAGAAGGCAGATCTTCAGGGGCGAAAGCGCGTCAAGGCTGGTTGGCTCGCTGCGATCGCGAGCGCTGCGGCGAAGATCGGCCACGATTCCGCCGCCCGACGTTCCGCGGCGGACCAGATTCTTGGCCGCAGCCGACTGGCCGTCGCGGTTCATCACGTCGGCCAGCGCTCGAATATCCTTTGCCAGGTCGGCCACCGCTCCGACGGACGCTGCGCGATGGACCAAGCCGTCCCAACCAACGACAAAGCGGCCCGACTGGCCTGGTCGCTCGGGGAGGACGAACCCCGTGGTCTTGCGGATCCCGCTGTCATTCAGCTCGATTTCGCGGTATTCGCATCCCCGCGGGTCGGCCATGCCCTGTTCGAAAAGCATGGCGGTTGCCGACACCAAAGCACTTGGTAGCTTCGTCTCGGGCGGCGCCCAGGCGGCGTGCTGCTGAGGGGGATCGGGTATTTGCTCGTCTCCGGCCGCCCGGGCGGCGCGACATTCGTATGTACCGGCGCAGATGAGTATGACGAGTGCCCCAAGCCGATACGTCGAAGTGAGCGTGAAATTCATCATCCGGTCATTCTCAGATCGCCTGCGGTTTGCGTAGTACTTCCAGAGCCTTCGCAAAATCTGGCGGCAGTGGTGCCGTCAAGGTCAGGTCCTGGCCGGTCGCCGGGTGTCGAAATCGCAGCCGCTGTGCATGCAGAGCTTGACGCTCGAAGAGCAGCTCCGCTGCCTCGCCGGGCGCCTGCTCCCTGAGACGGCCGCCACAGGCAATGTCGGCGGTTGTCAACCGGTCCCGCCCCGAGTAAAGCTTGTCGGCGACGATCGGGTGGCCAATGTGTGTGAGATGGACCCGGATCTGATGCGTCCGCCCCGTCCTGGGCTGGCACCGGACCAGCGCGAAGCCGCGAAGCCGCTCCTCGACCCGGTAAAACGTCGACGCTTCCTTGCCGCCGTCGACAAGGGTCCGGATCGCCATCTTCTCGCGAGACCGCGGGTGAAACCCGATCGGTTGCTCGATATAGTCGCTGTCGCGTTCGGGCTCGCCGTAGACCAGCGCCAGATAGTCTTTGTGAACTTCCCGAAGCTCGAACTGAAGAGCGAGCTTGCGATGAACCTGCTCGTCCTTGACCACGACGAGGAGACCCGTCGTATCTCGATCGAGACGATGCACGATGCCGGGCCGATTCTCACCCGCCAGAGTCGACAGGGAGTCGAACCGGAACTGAAGGGCGTTCACCAGCGTTCCGCGCCAGTTTCCCTTGGCGGGATGCGTCACCATACCCGGCGGCTTGTTCACGACCGTCAAGAATTCGTCGTCATAGACGACGTCGATCGGAATATCTTCCGGCTGCGGAGTGGGGTCCGGTAATTCAGGGAGGCGGATGCTCACCACATCGCCCGGGCGGATATGATAAGAAGCCTTCACCAGCCGGCCATTCACTTTGACGCCGTCGGCATCAATGACTTTTTGAAGTGCCTGGCGCGAATAGTCCGTGAACCGGCTGGCCAGGTAAGCGTCGATCCGCTTCCCTTCCGTGCGAGGCTTGACCTCGAATTCCAGAGGTGTTTCCGATAGCGGTGGCGGCCACATCGTGGACCATATTTCTTCGCGAGAACAGACTTCACGGCAGAGAATCCAGGCGAGTGTGATTGTACCCGGGAGAATGCCGCGCGAAGAAGGTCTGTCTACGCGCGGAATACACGGGAGCAGGACGCTACACCGCGCAACGAAGTTATCGGCCAGGAGACCCCGCCACAACCTGGACTTTGGCCTGGAGGATTCCGGGAAGTGATCACCGGCCCGTTCCTTAGCGCGGGCCCTTTTCCTTGGCCGGTGCCGGCTTCTTCGAGGAGAACACGTCGGCGGGTAGGTCGGGAAGCTTGCCTTCCGGCTTAGCGGATGCGGCGTTCTTGGCTTCCTCGATCGAGGGGGGAAAGACCAGCGGCAGATCGGGCAATGTGTCGGCCCCGGAGCCCGTCTTCGCGCCGGTATTTGGGCCGCCTTTGATCGGAGAATTGATGAGACCCGTCCCCAGAGCCGGCAGAGTGACCTTCGTCGGCGCGTACGCATACAGCTCTTTATAGAACGCGGCGGCCTCCGGCTTGCCTAGAGCGGCTGCATACTCGGCCGCCTGGGCTGCTTCGGGAGAATCCGGCCAATTCGCGACCACCTGCTCGTACTGTTTGATGGCTTCGGCACGCTCGTTGCGCGCCTCGAGTGTACGCGCCTTGCCCATCAGCGCGGCACGCGCCACGTAGTAGCTCGGGTCCTTCGGGTCCTTGGGGGCCTTTTCAACCAGTTCGTCGTACAAGGCTTGTGCCTTCTTGAACGCCTGCAGGGCCACGTCACGGTTGTGAGGCATGTCGGCAAGGCCGCTGTTGTATTGCTCGGACGCGACCTGCAACATCGTCCACATTGCGGCTGGAGATTCGGGATGCTTCCGAGCGATTTCCAGCCGATCTTCGGGCGTCTTGGCTTCCTTGAGCTGGACCCAGACGTCGGACGCGGGTGACCCGTCTGCGGTCGTCCACTTCCAAACGCCATACAGTACGAATGCTCCCGCGAGTGTCGCAAGCGTCCACGTCAGGTATTTCTTGGGGTCCATGACGACGCGATGAGCCCATCGAGCCAGCGCCGTCATCTTCTCTTCAGGATGATGAATGACGGTCGGTACCGCGTGGTCGAATTGGTGGCGGACAGGGACGGACAACGGCGTGCTCGATCGACGACGCGTCGGCGGCTTCTTCATCCTGCTGACCTCAATGTATGGGCTCCGCACCGGCCATGACGGGAGTGGCGGGCCTCGCTTCGTTTGCTCTATTCTCAACCCCTGATGAATCTTACACTTTCGACGCGGGCGCGGGAATGGGGATTTCCGAATTTCGATCTGGGCATTGTCCCGGCCCCGTGCGGGGCGGCATCGCTCCGACGGAGGTGTGAACGGGGGTGGAGGCGACCATGGAGTTGATCGCGTGTCCGCACTGTCACACGAGGGTCATCCCCAAGACCAGTGGGGAGTGCCCCGCTTGCGGTCAAGCGACGGACAAAGCGGCGGCTGTGCCGGTCGAAGCACCCCTACGTCGGAGCGAGGATCCCGAGGACAATCCGTATCGCGTGGGGGCAGCGGCAGATGCCTCGCGAGACGATCGAATCGAATTGCAGCCGAAATCGGTCACCCGGACCCATCGAGTCATCCGGTGGCTTGGCTTGACGAATCGGTTCGGGGCCGCTTTCTTGATCTTGCTCGCCGTCGGATCGCTCTGGTTTCTTTCGCACCTGGGAATCCAGGGGATCCGCGCAACGCCGGGAATCGGCCCTTTCAGATCTGGGTTATCGAGCGCGGGCTCGCGCTGCCGCTCTTGATCGCCCTCCATCTCTGGCTCGCCCGAGGCTTGTCCCGGATGCAAGGCCGGGCGATCCTCGTCCAGACGATCCTCTCCGCCCTCGTCGCTTCCTGGGCGCTCGTCCTGACACTCGGCGACGTCGTCTTGATTACGGAGGCCCTGGACGTGTTGGACGTGGCCCCTATTGTTGCATCGATGAACATCGCCTATTACCTGACGAAGTTCATCTCGGGATTCGGCCACGCGACCATCGCTTTCCTGCTTGTCCGCTTCCTGAGAGCCGAGCGTCGTGGCGCAGCCGAGACGATCACGGCGCGGCTGTCGGCCACAACGCAGCTCGAAACCCCAAATCTGAAATCCGAAACCTCACAAGCCCAGGAATCTGCGCGGCGTCAGGAATTCCAACAAGAGTCCAGCCCGCTTCACGAACGGGGGAACCCACTCGGTCGGCTACCTCGTCGCAATTCCGGCGGCGATCGTGCTCTCACTGGGCACACTTTGGTCGGTCCGCTGGCTCATCGCCGAGCTGGCCCGGCGCATTTTGCACGGGGCTCCGTTGTCGTGACCAGTGGTCGTCGCGGACTCCTGCCGGCGGTAATCGCGTGGCGAGCTGCTGTGGTTGGCGCGTTCTTTCCGGCCGTCCGACGCTTCGGCCGATGTGACCGATTGGCGCTGCGCCAAAGTGAAGGGAATCATTCGAGTTCGGCCTCCCGCCTACCCAGTAGGAGTAGGTCCAAGAAGCCGGCCCGCCAATCCGGGCCGGAACGGCGGGTAGGAACTGCACCCGCGCCCGGGAACGGTGAGCGACCGTCCGCTCGTGTGCAGCCGATCCTCGAATTGTTGGCTTTGGGCCCGGATCGACGTTGATCCTTGGAAAGGCCGAAACCACGACTTACACGAACGCGGCGTGAAGCCGAATCTGACTCGGCGATTCACGTCGTGGTTCCCAAGCGATCCCCCAGACTCGCAAGTGGTTGCAGCGGCCCGGTGACCGTTGACCGCCGTGCATATCGCCGAATGAACTTGGAACTAGTCTGACCCCCAGGATTCAGCTTAGCGAGGCGTGCATCATCTCCTGGGAGAAGGCTGCCGTCGCGTCAGTGACCAAGGTCACGCGGGGCCGCCGGCCGCATTACGGAAATGAGGACAGCGGGTCGTCGGTTCAGCGGTTCACCGCGCCCATGTCCTCGTAGCGCTCCCCGCTGGCCGCGCCTTTGGGTGCTGCCTCATCGATCCGCTCTAGGTCCTCGCGCGTAAGGGTGATTCCGAGCGCGGCCACGTTCTCCTCCAGGTTTTTGCGGCGCTTGGTGCCAGGGATGGGAACGAGGCCCTCCCCCTGGGCCAGGAGCCACGCGAGGGCCAACTGGGCCGGCGTCACCTGCTTCGTGGCGGCGATCTCCTTCACCCGGTCCACGAGTTCCAGGTTCTTCTGGAAGTTCTCTCCCTGGAACCGCGGCCTGTGGCGACGCCAGTCGTCCTGTGGCAGATCCTCGAAGCGTCGCAACTGGCCGGTGAGGAAGCCGCGGCCGAGCGGGCTGTACGCGACGAAGCCGATACCCAATTCCCGGACGGTAGGGATGAGTTCGTCCTCTGGGTCGCGGCTCCAGAGCGAATACTCGGTCTGGAGGGCGGAGATCGGGTGTACGGCATGCGCCCGGCGGATGGTCGCGGGCGCCGCCTCGCACAGGCCGAGGTAACGCACCTTCCCGTGCCGCACCAGCTCCGCCATCGCGCCGACGGTCTCTTCGATGGGGACCTTGGGATCGACGCGGTGCTGGTAGTAGATGTCGATGTGATCAAGGCCCAACCGCCGAAGCGAGCCGTCGCAGGCCTCGCGCACGTGCTCCGGCCGGCCGTCGATGCCCTGCCAGCTCTTGGCCGAGTCGCGCACGAAGCCAAACTTCGTGGCCACCCTCACTGCGTCACGCCGGTCGCGGATCGCCTTGCCGATCAACTCCTCGTTGGAGAACGGGCCGTAGGCGTCCGACGTGTCGAGAAGATTAACCCCCAGTTCCAGGGCCCGGTGGATGGTCGCGATGGATTCGGCATCGTCGGCCGGCCCGTACGCATCGCTCATACCCATGCAGCCGAGTCCCATCGCGGAGACGGTCAAACCCTGCTTGCCGAGTCGTCGCGGCTCCATGTGGTTCCTCCTCGTCTAGCGTGCTCTCTCTCCGTCGTGATTCGCCGGATGAGCGTCGACCAGGTTATCCGGGGCCTCGCCCGGGGGCCCCCGAACGCGCATTAGACAGTGACGGGTGCTCGTATGCAAAGAAAAAATGGCCGGCCCGGAGCGGTCTGGCTCGATTGACCCCCGGCCCGCCTGCTACGCATGGCTTATAGACGAAACAATTGAATCGAGTACTTATAATCTGTTAACATTTGGCATGGTGGATTTTTCGCAGCTCTCTCCACCCCGCTGACCGGCCGCTCCTTCTCAAGACGCGTACTGGGCTTCGCCCTTGCCAATGGATCAGCTCTCCCTCCTGACATCGACGACGCGGCCGATTTCCTGGCGGTAGGTCGGGTCGTTGCCGTTGCGCAAGTCAATTCGAACGAGTGGCATGATCTCATCCCCTTTCGCACGCGCGGATCAGAGAAAACCGAGCGAAATTGCCCGTATACGCTTGCGATCGAATATAATAGCTGCGTATGCTGATTAATCACGACGCGCCACCACGGAAACCCTCAGGTGGCGGAGAAGATCCAGCCCGATCGATAAATCTTGAACGCTCACTTGTTCGAGTGATTGCCGTCTCAACCTCCCTTTCCTCTCGGAATGAACCCGGGAACGCCGGTCTCTACAACGGCATTAAACCTGACCCGCGACTTGATTCCTTCGCTAATCTCTCGCATGGCGTCTTGAGGAAGGGTGGAGACTTCAAAGTTCTCCTTGATCCGGCTGGGGGTCTTCGAGGTGGTCAGGAGGGCCGTCCCGCGCTGGATGGCCCAGGCGAGCAAGACTTGCGCGGGGGTCTTGTTGACTCGCTTGGCGATCGCGGTGATGACAGGATCTTCCAGCAACTTGGGCTCGCTACTGTGCCCTAGCGCCGCGAAAGCTTGCAGCACGATGCCATTCTTTCTGCAATAGTCCAAAAGGTCCCATTGCGGGAGATACGGATGGGACTCGACGTGAACAACTGCAGGCTTGATCCTCGCGACTTCGAAGATTTCTCTCGTCTGTTCCAGGCTGACGTCGGATAATCCGATGGCCTTGCACTTGCCCTCGTCCACCAGGCCCTCCAACGCCCTCCATGTATCCAGCAACGTAACCCCTTTATCATAGATCACATTGCCGTTCGCATCCCTCGGGTCTTGCTCGTCTCCAGGTTGGAAGGCAAAGGGGGTGTGGATGAGATAGAGATCGACGTAGTCGAGTTGGAGTTTCTTGAGACTGGCCTCGAAGGCGGGTTTGACGCGTTCAGGACGATGATTGTTATTCCAGAGCTTCGTGGCGATAAACACTTCCTCCCGCTTGATCTTCCCCGCCTTGAACACCTCCTGCATCGCTTCGCCGACCTCCTTTTCATTTCGGTAGCGTTCCGCAGCGTCGAGCTGACGAAATCCTGCCTCCAGCGCCGCCTTGGTCGCGGTTCTGGTTGCCACAGGGTCGGGAATCAATGTGCCAAATCCGAGCGCGGGCATCGCGCCGGATCCGTGGTTGAGCGCTATCTTCGTATAGCGAAGGTTGTCGGGTTCGACCATTGTTTCACTCCTCCGATATTTCCCAGGTGGACTAGAGCCCGCGACTGTCGCGGACCAGCTCTAGATGTCGATTGCCAGATCTTCCCGGGGGAGCGAGCAACAAATCAATAGGTTCCCTGCCGCCGGAGGTTCGAGCGGCTCGGGATCATACTTCACCGACCCGGAAATCAACCCGCACTCGCAGGTATGGCAAACTCCAGTCCGGCAAGACCAGCGCACCGGGACGTCGCAGGCTTCCGCGAGCTCCAGCAGGCTCTGGAACTTGGGATCCCAGGAGACCGTGAGGCCGGCGCGAGCAAATGAAATACTTGGACCCTTGCCGGGCGACCCGGCAGGTGCGTGCGGTAGCCGGCGCGGCGCCTCCTTCACACCCGGCGTGAGGGACTTGCCTGAACCGAAAATCTCCGTGTGGACGCGATCACGGGCCACGCCCCAACCGTCGAGTCCGGCGGTGAAGTCCTCAAGGAAGGCGGGAGGGCCGCACAGATAAAAATCGGATTCGCGGGGTACGCCCAGCTTTTCGAGGACCGTGGCGGTCAGCCGTCCGGCAGCATCGAAGTCAACGCCCACCTGGTCAGCCGCGTCGGGCCGGCTGTACTGGACGTGGCTCCGGGCATGGGGCAGCTTGGCCAGCAAATCGCGTGTTTCTCGGGCAAATGGATGATCCAGGCGGTTGCGCGCTCCATAGATCCACCAGACCGGCCGCGGCGACGCGTGTGCTGCCAGCGCGTGGAGCATGGCCATCACCGGGGTCACACCCACGCCGGCGCTCAACAGCACCACAGGAAGCTCGCCGCGCTGCAGGATGAAGGCGCCGCGGGGCGCGCTGACATCCAGGACATCGCCTGTACGAAGCTGCGTGCTCAAGTAAGTGCTGGCGATTCCGTGCGGTTCCTCCTTGATGCTGATGCGATAACGACCAGCGTCCGGCAGATCGGACAGCGAGTAACTGCGCAAGACCGGAGGAGCGTCAGCTTCAGGAAACAATCGCAACACCACGAACTGCCCGGGCAGAGGGACAGTCAGAGGACGACCATCCACTGGCTCGAGCACCAGTGAGACCACACTGCTGCTCTCGCGATCCATTCTGGCCATTTTCAGAGGCCGGAATCCAGGAGCAGCCGTGATGATCTGTTCTGGTGACGTCAGTCCGGCATTTCCTGTGCGCGAACCCGGCTGCGTCATCTGCCGGAGAAGAGCCTCGAAGGAAGACTTCCAGCCCGGGCTCAGGGCCGGGATGCGCAGAGCCCGCTCAAGTTCATCTTTGGCGGGTCCGGGAAGATAGAGAAGCGCGTCGATCGCGGCGACCGTGAAGCGTTCAGGGCCCTCGGCAACTTTGACGATTTCATCGCCAGCGCCCACCTCACCCTCTTCTAGCACGCGAAAATAGAACCCCGGGCGGTGATGCGCGACCAGCAAAGCCGCCATCCTGGGCTCATCCATTCGTATGCCAACACGGTAGCAGGTGACACGCGGCTGCGTAACTTCGAACACAGCGCCGCCGATGCGATAGCGATCGCCGACGCAGACCTCGCTGTCGGCGAGGCCTTCCACCGTGAAGTTCTCTGCGAATTGCCCGAATGTCAAATCGGCTCGCTTCAGTTCACGCTGCCAATAGTGATAGGAATCAATCTGGTAGACAAACACAGCCCGGTGTTCTCCACCGTGACCGGCTAGATCACCCTGTGCGTCACCATCGATGTTGAGCCGCCGAACCAGGCGCCGTCCCTGCACTGGCTCCTTCCACACGGACGTGTAGACAGTCTTGCCGCGCCACGTGATCTCGCGGGGAAGACCCACGTTGACTGACAATAACCGTGCCATATGGACCCCTACCTCCTATTTCCTGTTTGGGTTTATTCATCGGCGCCCGTGCTGTGCAATGGCCCAGAGGCGGAGGTCTCCGAAGAGTTGTGCGAGGGCGGCGGGCTGGTAGTGGGCGTTCAAGCCGCTGGGGTTGGGGAGTACCCAGGCGTGGCTGCCGCCGAAGGGGGTCTTTTGGAGGCCGACGCGGGCGTCTTTGATGCCGGAGACAATGCGGTAGGGGCCGATGCCGACGAAGGCGACGACGGTGGGGCGCCAGCGTTTGACTTTGGCTTCGAGGCGCTGGCCGCCGACGCAAAGTTCGTCGTCGGTAAGTTCATCAGCGCGGGCGGTGGCGCGTGCGACGATGTTGGTGATGCCGAATTTGAGGTCGAGAAGGAGGGATTCTTCAAAGGGTGAGAAGAGGCGCGGGGTGAAGCCGCCGCCGTGGAGGGCGGGCCAGAAGCGGTTGCCGGGACGGCCGAAGTGGCGGCCGATCGCGGCGGTGTAGAGGCCGGGGTTGATGCCGGCGAAGAGGACAATGAGGTTTTTGGCGGCGAGATCCGGGACGACCTTGTTGCGCGCGGCGAGGAGCTGGGCTTTGGTGGGTTTCCAGGGAGTCGGCAATGTCCGATTCATATTGTCGACAAAAATGTCAGGCAATCAGGGTCTCAAGGATCCATTGGGTTGTGGCCTCGAACCGGCCGATATCGCGAAAGGCCCTGGCTGTCAACAACGCCCCTTCGAGCGCCGAGAACAAGAACCGGGCGGCCGCATCCGCGGACCCTTTGAACCGGAGTCGCCGCGTCTTTCGCCCTTCTTCCAGCAACTTCGCAAGCCATTTCTCGTTGGCCGCGAAGAGCCGCCGGACCGCTTGTCCCAGGGCGTCCGGCAAGGTCTCCTGCTCGACTGCAAGCATGGCCCCCAGGCACATCCGGTTGTGACAACCGATCGTGGTGGACTGAAAGAGCTGGATGAATCGCTCCAGCCGGCGCCGTGGGTCCTTCTCCGCGGCGTCGAGTTGAGCGAGGTTCCTGGCGAACACGTCCCTTTCATTCTCGATCAAGGCTTCGCCCAGGTCGCCCTTGGTAGGGAAATAATAGTGGATGCTCGCCGTCTTGATCCCTATCTGCTCGGCCAGATCGCGATAGCTGAAACCGTTGTAGCCCCGCGTCCGCACCAACGTCTCGGCCAGATCCAGCAACTCTCTGCGCGTATCGCGATCGCTCATCGCTCGATTCCGATCGGCAAAGAATCGGAGGCGCTCAGGACCGCCCGGAGCCAATCCTGAAAAACCTCGTCATCTGTCATTTCTCTGCACCCGCTCACTCAATACTACCTACTAGATGGTAGACAGTCAATGGGGGCCAAGGTGTTTTCGAAGAGTCGTGAAGCAAGCTCGGAATAATGTTCGCAGGCGGTGCTCGCCGGGTGCGCGCCTGCAGACTAACTCATCGCGTACCTGTTTCCCTCCCTCGAGTCAGCCCGCTTCCCTCCGGGAACAACTTGGCCTGCCTCGACTTTGTCGCGCCGCTAACGGTCCCAGGGCAGGCTCAAGGTCGGTGGATTCACATACCGGCGGACTCGCAAGGCGAGTGTGCCCCCGCACCCCGGCGCGAGGCGGACGCGAAGGACCGGCGATCCGACCGCAATCGTGCGGCCGCCGTACTCGACCGAATCGCAGGAATGCTCGGCGTAGCCACCGGACTGCACGAGTACCCAGCGGCTCCGGGTCTGGTCCAGGTTCACGAGGCGCAACACCGTCTCGTCGGCCGAGAGCTTCTCAACAAGAGCAGCCACCTCTGGCGGCAGCCCTGCCCTCCTGGCTTCCGGGTCGAAATAGCGAACGCGGCAATGCAAGACGGTTCCACGATTGCCGGGGGGAATCCCACCCAGCACCAGGTGGACGAGCTCATCGACAACGGCCGGATTGTAGCCCAGAGGATCGTCCGCAAGCCGGGTGTCGGGGCTGGTCGTGTCGTTTTCCATCCCGGCGATCTTTTCCCTCAACCGGCGAAACTCGGCCCGGAAAGCATGTTCCGGGTAGTCGGGCGCTTCTCCTCGCAGGAACGCTTGCCACTGTGTGCGCGGTGCGATGCGCCGGTCCTCTTCGCGCATGGACCAGTACCAGAGTTGATCGGCCCCGTCGCTATAGGGCGCCGGCTGGAAATCGTGCCAGCCCTGTTCGCCGTACATGCGCGGGTAGAGCTTGCGATTATCAACCGTCTTGGCCCGGGCGTTGATGGTGGCGATCTGCTTGCGCCAGACGTCCAGAAACCGATCGTCGCCAGTCAGCAGGTACGCGTTGCTGAACCCGATCAAGGCCAGGTGGGTCGTGTTTCGCCGTACGAGCTGGCCCGTGACGGGGTGCTTGTAACCAAAATCCCAGCCGTACACGCCGCCGTACCACTTCCCCGACTTTCCCCCGATCTTGCCAAGAAGCCCAACCTTCGAGGGGATGATCCCGCCATTCGCGATCGTTCGCTGCCGCCATGCTTCGACATAATCCAGAAGCCATGTCTTGTACTTCTCCTCGTGGGACAGCATATAAGCATTCAATGCGAGCGTGGTTGCGCTCAGATTCGAGGGGTGATCTCCAACGATGTCGTTGTAGCCCTGGAAGTGCTGGACCATCTGCTCATAGGTCTTCTCGCCGTGCCCGAGCCGGAACCGGTTTTCGACTTCGATGGGATCTCCCGCCCAGTCGAGTCCCGTGGCGGGGCGCAAGAGCGGACCTTTGCTGCCGCTCAACAGGCTCCGGATGATCTTGTGGCTGGGATCGTAGTTCGGGGCGCCCGGATCCTCGTTCATGTAGAAACCGGCGTAACGTCGCACGCGAACCTGAAACTTACGGTCGTTCGGATCTCCGAGCCCCATGAGGTTGAAGACGGTCAGTCCTTCGCCGTTGTGCAGCCAATCGAACATAACGGGGAACTCCTTGAAGTACATCCCGTCCCGCGCCATCGGAACCTGAACGGTCCTCGCCTGGGTGTACTGGCGGAGATGACCCTCCCATCCTTTCGTGTAAAGCCGGCGGACCTCCTCAGGTGCTCCCAGGGCATAGAGGATCGGCCAGTTGGTCAAGTTTTCGATTGCGTCGTCGGGCCCATCGTCGCCTCCCCAGCGCTCGACGCACTCGAGCCGACCTTGTTCGTCGAAGTACTTCCTGAAGAACAGCTCGCATGAGCGCTGCGCTGGCCTTGATCAGCTCGCGCTCCAGCAAGGCCCACGACGGGGGAGTCTCCGGCGTGGCGACGTCGACCGTCACCATCGGTCCCGGAGCCGTCAGAGTGAGCGCCGCAACAAACGCGAATTCTCCCCAGAGTCGACATTGACGCATTTCTTGGCTCCCAATGGGCGGTCAACCGGCAATCCCCCGGAGTACGCGGTCGCGAAGGGGAGCGAGGTCGTACCGCCGAATTTGGAAAATAACGACTCGCGTCCCCGTTTCCGTTCCATCAGGAAGAAACGTCCTCGATCTCGAGCCGATACTCGGTCTTCAATTGCCGGATCGCGTCGGCGACGGCGGATTCACAGTGTTTGGAGTAGGTAAGGGTCAGGTTCAGGCGATCGATCTCGGTCGGGCACTGGCACTCCAGAAGCAGGCCGTGGAGCCTGTCCAGCAACGCTCGATCCGGACACACCAGTTGCACCCGCGTCATACGGGTCAGCGTTACGCGTGGTTTGGGCTCACGCGGATTCGCCCGGCCAGCCGATCCTTTCGGAAATCGGCTCGACGCGCTTTTGGGCACCGGCGCAAAGGCTTGGTCGCCGTGCTTGATCGTCACGGGCATCAGTTCTCGGCGTTCCAGTTCGTCGAACAGCTTGTCGGGGGAGCGGACCAGGCGGATCCCCGCAGCAACGCGCTCGACCGTGAAAGGATCGGCCGCTGGCAGGTCCTGGTCCGTCTCCAGCACGGAACAGTTCATGTACAAGACGAATTTCTCACCGTGCTCCGTCCAGGCGGATAGTTCGTGGACAATGTTTGCCGGCAACTCGCCGCCGACCAGAGCCCGCAACACGCCCGCGGCGTCCAGGTCGGGAGAAGCGGCCCGGGCAGCCGCGACCTTCTGTTTTGTCAGCTTCAAGACGATGGACGTGCCTTGCGACACCATTTCGCAGAGCGGCGCAAGCTGGGCGAGGACGGCCGCCGGGTACGCTTCCGCAATGACATGGACGTCAAAGTTGGGAGACACGGTGACCCGTGGTTCGACGACGCGCCCCGCGAGGGCGCGGCGCAACCGATCGCTGACGCGGAAGGCCTGTAAATAGCCCAGCGAGGGATAAATGGGCCTTGGGGGCTTCCGCGCATAGGCCACGTCCACATAGCGGAGCACCAGCGGAATACCCTCCAGGAACCGCTCGATATATCGGCCTTCGACCCGTTCGAACCCGTCCGGATCGCTCTCGCGGATGTCGATCTCGTGCCCCCACTCGTGCTTGCTCTCGTGGAAATTGCCGTAGCGGCCGGACCTGGCATCGTGCTCGTTCTTGAACCGTGGTTTCGCGGGAATGAGAAAATAACGATGGTGCTTTTTCAGATGTTCGACCATCGCGGACGTGCTCAGCCACTGGTCGCTGGGGCACTCGGCCAAGAGCCCCAGCAGGAAGCGGCGGACCGGGGGGAAATCGAGCGTGGGCATGACGCCGACAGCCGATCCCCAATAGTTGAACCCGTTCAACCGCCCCAGCACGTTCCGGCGATAGAACTCGCTGGCCGAACCCTGTCCCTGGCGGATCAGCAATTCCAGGAGCGTCGATTCTTGCTTCGCGGCCTTCGCCGCGAGGAACTGCTCGTAGGGCTTCGCCCGGAACTCGATGTAGTTATCCGGAAACGACCGCTCCTGGCTGGTGTGGCCCGCGTATTGGCCCTGCGTATCGTACTGGATAAAACCGAGCCCAAGAGCAACTTTATCCACGAAGTCGATCCACGCCGAAGAGCCCTCTTCGTCCAATTCCCGCACCGCGTCCGGGTCCGACAAGAGCCTGGCAACTCGTTTCGCATCGGCCTTGCTCAGCGCGTTCCCCCGGTGCGAGCGTTTTATCTCGCGAGCACGGACGAAATCGGCAAAGACGTGAAGGTCTCGCCGCAAGTCCGGCAACGCCGTGGCAACGTCCAGAGAGGCAACGTCGATGGACTCAAGGTTCACGATTGGCCAGCTCCTTGACGACGTGTCCCATTTGGGCCACGAGGCGTTTAACCTCGGCAACCGCCAGGCCAAACTGCCACCTTTCCATTTTCGTCTTCCTCGCCAACGATTCCGGGCCGAGCGCGAGAAGGAGGATCCCCCCGCGCACCAGCCGGTCTTTCACCCTGGCGAACACCCCCTGAAAGCGCTGCGAAAACGTGCCATCAAACCACCGCTCTTTGCGGGGCGGATCAAGGCGGCTAAAAAAGGCAACGTCCACGGGCTTGTCCTGGCTCCTGAGCAGGTGCAGCAGAGCGATTTCCGTACGATCGAGCCTACGCATCGCGACCGCCACGCCCGCATCCGAGAGGAACAGGGCTTCGAGCATCGAACGTGAAGACGCAGCCCGGTTCGGCAGTCCGCGGTTCTTGCAAATGGCCCTGACGTCGGCTTCGGCCAGGACCTCATGGCACATTTGGTGAAGCATTTCCGTTTGGTTCACGACACAGCTCCCTTCCTGGCATTGCCTTTTTACAGGCGCTTGCAAAGCTTCGGCCTTCGCTGACGCGCCCGCGGGGTGGTGACGACCTTGGATCGCTCGCCGCAGTTGTCGCTGCCGCGGGCATCGACGGACACCTCTCGCATCGTCAGGCTTTTTGGTTACCTGCGGTGCTGCTGCCGAGTCGTGCCGCGCGGCTTGTTGGGGCGCTGCCAGACGATGATATCGCCGTCCGGGCCGCCCTCAACAGTCCTGGGTGCCCACCCGCTCCGCCTGCACGCGGGCGACGAGATCGATGCCGCGCCAGCGCAGCTCGCAGGCCCGGTTCAGTCCGGGCCGGTAATCGGCAGCACGTCGACGCCGTGCACGGCGTAGAAACGCTTGTCGAAGCCTCCCATGGGGCCTTCCGCGGGACTCTCCTTGAAACTCCAGACTTCGACGCCCTGGTGTCGCGCCGAGACCGGGAGATTCGTGAACCGTGCAAACCCCGCGTGCCAGCGTGGGCCGTTTGCCGTCGCGCGGACCTCGATCAGCATGAGCAGCTCCGGGTCCCAATCCTCGAAGCCGACGAAGACGGCGCCGTCGCGCTCGGCGCTCGGCTTCTCGAATCGGAAGACCGGCTGGGGCCGGAATTGCAACGGGCGCTCGACGGTCACGCGAACTGTCGAGGCGGTAAACTCGCGCGCAGGCTTCGCATCTGCACCATACGTAAGGCGGCGGTCATTGCCGGCTCCGGCGCACCGGGAATTGGCAAGGGTTCGATCCCCGGTCCCCTGGGCGACCAGAAAAGCTTGCCGTTGCGGGTCGCCGTCATTGGCTCCAGAGAGAGCGAATGTATTTCATGGATGACGTAGCGCTCTTCGCCTGGCTGCCTCGACCAGATCGCGCCAGGATTTCAGGACGCCCGTCCCGCGTCCAGACGAAAATCGCTCCATGACCCCGGCCGCGACCCGCGGGATTTGTATAGCTGAGCACCGGCTCGGGCCGCAACGTCAGCCGCGTCGGCTGATCCTTCCCCTGCTCCATGTCGTACTCTGCCGCCACGCGCCGATAGTACTTCTGCCACCGCTCGAATTGAGCCTTATCGGCTCCCGACTCGAGTTTCGGCTTCGTGGACTCCGATTGGGCCAGGGCAACGGCGACGGCAATCAGCAACGGATGCATCATCGTTGCGGAGATGCTCGATTGGAGGCTTTCGCGCGAACACGGAACCGGACGACATGTTCGCGGCGATTGGGGCTAGCCTAAGACATTCTGACGGAATAGGCAACCGGTAAGGGGCTGTACAGGACGGGCAGGTTCGGTCCCCACCAGAGCAGGATGGGGAAGCGCGAGGTGAGGCCGAGCCTCACCGCAGCGCGCAGGTTCTCGGGCCAGCCCGCCGGCTGGCCGAACTCAGTCCGAGACCAGTCGAAGGCGCGCATGCGCCGCGCCATCTCGCTGTCGAGCCGAGCCATCTCGGACCAGGATGGAGCGAGGGGGCGGACCGGTGACTCTCGTCACCGCCGCCTTGGGACGCCATAATGGAGCCGGTCCTCCGCAGCATCAGCCCCACCAGTTCGGCCCCCGGCGAGGGAGACAATGCCGCAACTCCAACTCGACGATCACGTACCGGGTCGGTTTCCCACAACGCATTGGAGTCGCGTAATCACGGCTGCCAGTCGCGATGCATTGGAGGCCCGAGAGGCGCTGTCGAGCCTCTGCCAGGCTTACTGGTATCCCATCTACGCCTACATCAGACACCACGGATACGCGCCGGAGCAGGCGCGCGACCTGGCCCAGGATTACTTCGCCTATGTCCTGGAGCGCGAACCTGTTCGCCAAGGCCGACCCGGCCAAGGGACGCTTCCGCGCGTTCCTTCGTAGGGTTTGCGTGCGCCAACTCGCGGCCCGACGGGAGCACGAGAATGCGGCCAAGAGGGGCGGAGGCCGGTCTTTTGTCTCGATCGACCCCCTTGACGCCGAACGCCGGTACACGCTTGAACCTGCCCACGAATTGACCCCGGAGCGCATCTTCGACAGGACCTGGGCTTTGACCCTCCTCGATCGGGTCGTCGAACGGCTTCGCAGCGAATACGACGATGCGGGCCGGTCGGCCAGGTTTGATGAGTTGATCACCCTGCTCACTCGGGATCCCGCGACGGGAACCTACTCGGAGATCGCCGCGCGGCTCGGCACAACCGAAGGGAACGTTCGCGTCGCCGTCCACCGCCTCCGGCGCCGCTACGGCCTGCTGCTGCGCGAGGAGATCGCCGCAACCGTCGGCGACGCGGCGGAGGTCGAAGACGAGATCCAAACGCTCTTCGCCGCCCTTGAGGGCTGAATCTCGGTATCGCTCTGTAACATTCGCCGCTTTTCTCCCAACCAAGAACAGGGCCCTTTGTCTGATCGGACTGAATCGATGGAGCCGGGGATGTCCTCGGTCGGAATTTGCCCTGACTGCTCAGCCCGCCTGCCCGTGAACTCGCCGGCGGGCCTATGCCCGCGTTGTCTGTTGCGCCTGGGGGCCGCCCTCGCGGTCGATCTCGATGCGGGGCATGGGAACCCTGAGGCGAACCGAGTCCGTGAAGACCCGGACAAGAAAATCGGTCCCGCCTGGCCGCCGACGGATGTTCTGAGTCAGGACTGCGCAAGCGGTGCAATCCCACGAGTTCATCTCCGAGACACAACATCAGAGGACACTCGCCTGATCCGGCCCACGTCACCCGAGACGCCCAAGCTCGCGGGCCAGCGGTCGCGTTACCAACTGATTGGCGAACTGGCGCGGGGTGGGATGGGCGCGATCTTCCAGGGGCGCGACCTCGACCTGGGCCGGGATCTCGCCGTCAAAGTGATTCGGGAGGAGCACCGCGATCACCCCGAGATGGTCCGCCGCTTCGTGGAGGAGGCCCAGATCGGTGGCCAGCTTCAGCATCCCGGGATCATCCCGGTCCACGAACTCGGGCGCCTCCCCGATGGCCGGCTGTTCATCGCGATGAAGCTGGTCCGGGGCCGTACTCTGGCGGCGTTGCTCGCGACGCGCCGAGGTCCCGATGAGGACCGGATGCGCTTTCTCTCAGTCTTCGAGCAGGTCTGTCAAACAATGGCCTACGCCCATGCTCGGGGCGTGATCCACCGGGACCTGAAGCCGTCGAACATCATGGTCGGCAGTTTCGGCGAGGTGCAGGTCATGGACTGGGGTTTGGCCAAAGTGCTCGACCAGGGTGGTGTGGCCGACGAGGAGAAGGCGATCCTTGCCAGCGGCGACGCGTCCGCCGTCTGGACCCTGCGCAGCGGATCGACGGCGATGGAGTCGCGCCCGGGCTCGGTGCTCGGCACGCCGTCGTACATGGCACCCGAGCAGGCACGGGGTGCGCTCGACACACTCGATGAACGGGCGGATGTCTTCGCCCTTGGCTCGATCCTCTGCGAAATCCTGACCGGTCAGCCGACGTTCGTGGGCAAAGGCGGTGCGGAGTTGTACCGCAAGGCGGAGATGGCCGACCTTTCGGATGCGCTTGCACGCCTCGACGCGTGCGACGCTGACGCGGAGCTGGTGGCCCTGGCGCGATCGTGCCTCGCTGCCGCGCCGAAGCATCGGCCGCGAGATGCGGGGATAATCGTGGCCGGGCTGACGGCCTACCTCCGCAGCGTCGAGGGGCGGCTCCGCGAGGCCGATTTGGCCCAGGCGAGGGCCCAGACCCGGGCTGCTGGCGAGCGCAGACGCCGGCTGTTGACGCTGGCCTTGGCGGCGTCGGTGCTCGCGACCGCGCTCGTCGGCGCGGCCGGATGGGCTTGGATGGACCGCGAGCGACGGCGGCGCGAGGGGCGCAACGCTCGGCAGTCGATGCGGCCCTCGCCGACGCCTCCAAGAAACGCGAGCGTGCCCGAGCCGCAGGCGCCGACCCGGTTCCCTGGGTCGAAGCGATCGAGGCGGCCCGCCGGGGCGACTCGCTCCTCGGAGGTGGCGAGGCAGGCTCCGAACAGCGAGAGCGGGTGCAGGCGTTCCTGGCCGACCTCGTTCGCGAGCGAGACGCGGCCGAAGCCGTCGAGAAGGACCGTCACGTCGTCGAGCGGCTTGCCGCCATCCACAACGATTTCGGGGTCCACAACGACGAGGCAAAAGCCGATGCCGAATACGCCTCCGCCTTCCGCGCCTATGGCGTCGACCTGGATAAGCTCGATCCGAAGGAGGCCGGCCGCGTGCTCGCCGCCGGCTCGGCGGCCGCGGACCTGGCGAGCGCCCTGGATCGATGGGCGTTCCTGAGGCGAGGACGAACGTTACACGACCCTCAGGGCGCGAACCGGCTAATCGCGGCGGCGAAGACCGCCGACCCCGATCCTTGGAGGAATCGGTTGCGCGACTCGCTGGGCCAAATGGGGGGCGGCCCCGCGCGTCGGCTCGAGAACCTCGAACGCCTCTCCGCAACCGCGGACGTCGAACACCTGCCGGTCGCGAGCGTCACCCGTCTGGCCACCTCGCTGGCGTTTCTCGGCCGGAGAGAAACGGCGATCACGCTCCTCCGGCGTTCCCAGGCGTCGCATCGCGACGACTTCTGGGTCAATGCCGATCTCGGACGGGAACTGATGGCCTCCAGCCGCCCCGACGAGGCAGTCCGGTTCTTCGCTGTCGCCGCGGGCATCCGGCCCAAGAGTGGAGTCGCCGTGGGCGGCCTCGGGAAGGCACTTCTGATGAGCGGCCAGCCCGCGGAAGCCGCGGACGTCTTCCGCGAGCTGATGCGACTCCGGCCCGATGACGCACTCTCTCATGTCGCCCTGGGTTCGGCACTGCTCTCGTTGAGAGAGCCGCACGAAGCGACCGCCGAATTCGCCGAGGCGAAGCGGCTGAAGCCGGACGACTGGATGGTCCGCGACCAGATCGGCCTTGCCTATTCCGACTGTGGCGATTGGACCGCAGCGGTTCAGGAACAAAGTGAGGCGGCACGCCGGTTCCCCCGATCCCCGGTCGCCCATAAAGCGCTCGCGCACGCACTGCAATCGGCCGGTCGCATCGAGGACGCGATCGCTGAATTCCGCGAGGCCGTCCGCCTCGATCCCCGTTTCTCCGCAGCGTACCTTTTCCTGGGACGTGCACTCATTGAGACGGGCGATTATCAGGAGGCGCTCGATGCCATGGCCCGTGTCGACCCGGGCCCGCCGCCGGCGGACCCCTTTCTGAGCGCCGGCGATCTCGCTTCGCGCGCAGGGATCTGATGGCTCTGGAAGCACGGCTTCCGGCGGTCGTCGAAGGTGATGAACTTCCGGCCGACCCCGAGGAGGGCGTGTCGTTCGCCCGGATGGCCTTCGCTCGACGCGCGTATGTCGCGGCGACTATCCTGTGGACCGAGTCCTTCACGGCGTCGCCAGAACTTGCCGCCGACCTGACCGCGGCGAATCGGTTCCAGGCCGCGCGCGCCGCGGCGCTGGCCGGGACCGAACGCGGACGCGGGGATTCCCCTTCAGAGTCTGAGTCGCGAGCACACTGGCGGAAGCAAGCCCTCGACTGGTTGAGCGCCGACCTCAGCGCCTCCGCCGCGCTCCTCAAGGCGGGGACCTCCCAACAGCAAGCGGCGGTCTCGAAACGGCTCGGGCGATGGCAGGTCGACCCGGCTCTTGCCGGAATTCGCGATGAGCCGGAGCTGGCGGAAATCCCCGAACCCGAGCGCCGTTCTCTCCAAGAATTCTGGGGGCGCGTCGAGGCTCTGCGTACCAAGAAGACGGCTCCCGACGCCCCGGGATCCGACTTCGATAAAAAAACCTGAGGCCGGCTGTAACTTCCGGGCGTGTTTCCCTAACTATATTGAAAGAGGCTGCGAGCCCTTGAGGTCGTGGGGCGGCTCCCGCGGTTTTCCGGTCGGCGACACCGAGAGACGGCGCGTCGCTCCGGCTCGGTCATCAGCACAAAGAAAATGACCCTGTTTGAGAGCGGGCCAGTGTTCCGTCGTTCGCCGCGACCGCGCCGGGCGACCCGCTGGCCCTCGGCTCGACCGGCCTGCCCACACCGTTCGCTATGAGAGGGACTCCGCACGATGAGGCTCCGAAGCCGCCTGGCCGCTCTGGCCCTCTGTCTCTTCGAGATTTCCGGTCTCGTCACCCGTGCGGCTGATTCGCCCGCGCCGAAGGGGAAGCCGCTAACCGTTCTTTTCCTCGGAGACAAGGGGCCTCATCGACCTGCCGATCGCTATGCCCAGCTCGCCCCGGTACTCACGGGACGCGGGATCGAGGTCGCCTACACCGAGAAGATGTCGGACCTGAACCCCGACATGCTCAGCAAGTATGACGCGCTGTTGATCTACGCCAATACGACCAGGATCGGCAAGGACCAGGAGAAGGCGCTGCTCGACTACGTCGCGGGCGGCGGCGGCTTCGTCCCCCTGCACTGCGCCTCGTTCTGCTTCCTGAACTCCCCCGAGTACATCGCGCTGGTCGGTGCCCAGTTCCAGAAGCATGGCGCCGGCGAGTTCGAGACGACGGTCGTCGACCCCGACCATCCGATCACCAAGCAACTGGAGCCGTTCCGCACCTGGGACGAGACCTACGTCCACGCCAGGCACAACACGAAGAATCGCCACGTCCTCCAGACCCGCGACGACCAGGCCGGCTCCGAGCCCTGGACCTGGACCCGCACGCACGGCAAGGGACGCGTCTTCTACACTGCGTATGGCCACGACGCCCGCACGTGGGGCTACCCCGGCTTCCATGACCTCGTCGAGCGAGGCATCCGCTGGGCCGCGAACAAGGGAGAAGTCTACGACTCCCGGCCGCGCGTGGCGAAGGGCCTGAAGCCGTTCGAGTACGAGCCCGCCGAGATCCCGCTGTATACTCCCGGCGCCAGGTGGGGCACGCTCGGCGAGCCGATCCGCAGGATGCAGAAGCCTCTCTCACCGGAAGAGTCGCAGCAGCACCTCGCCCTGTCGGCCGGGTTCGAGGCGAATCTGTTCGTCGCCGAGCCGCAGATCTTCAAGCCGATCACCATGACCTGGGACCACCGCGGTCGCCTCTATGTCGCCGAGACGGTGGACTATCCGAACGGGCTTCAGCCGAGGGGCAACGGACGCGACCGGATCTCGATCGTCGAGGACACCGACGGAGACGGCAAGGCCGACAAGATCTCTCTCTTCGCGGACGACCTGAGCATCCCGACGAGCCTCTGCTACGTCAACGGCGGCCTGATCGTGGCGCAGGCGCCCGACATGCTCTTCCTCAAGGACGCCGACGGAGACGGCAAGGCCGACGAGCGCAAAGTCCTCTTCACCGGCTTCCGCACGTACGACACCCACGCCGGCCCGTCGAATCTGCGCTACGGGCTCGACAACTGGATCTATGCGATCATCGGCTACTCGGGCTTCAGCGGCGAGGTCGGCGGCGAGCAGCACAGCTTCCGCCAGGGGTTCTTCCGGTTCAAGCCGGACGGCTCGAAGCTGGAGTTCCTGCGCAGCACGAACAACAACTCGTGGGGCGTCGGCATCAGCGAGGAAGGCCTCCTCTTCGGCTCGACCGCCAACGGCTGCCCGAGCGTCTACATGCCGATCGCGAACCGATACTACGAGTCGGTCCGCGGCATGGCGCCGTCGGTCCTGCAGAACATCGCCGACTCGAACCGCTTCTTTCCGATCACCGGAAACGTCCGCCAGGTCGACTGGCACGGCGGGTTCACGGCCGGGGCCGGGTCGGCGCTCTACACGGCGCACACCTACCCGAAACACTACTGGAACAAGACGGCGCTCGTCGCCGAGCCGACCGGGCACCTCGTCGCGACGTTTACGCTCCACCCGGACGGCACCGACTTCCACTCGCACAATGCCTGGAACCTCGTGGCGAGCGACGACGAGTGGACCTCGCCGATCCTGGCCGAGGTCGGCCCGGACGGGCAGGTCTGGGTGATCGACTGGTACAACTTCATCGTGCAGCACAACCCGACGCCCAAGGGGTACAAGACCGGCAAGGGCGCGGCGTACGAGACTCCGCTGCGCGACAAGACGCATGGGCGGATCTATCGCATCGTTGCGAAGGACGGCAAGCCGAGCGACCGGCCGATGCTGTCCAGCGACAACCCGAAGGGACTCGTCGCGGCGCTGAAGAACGACAACATGTTCTGGCGGCTGCACGCCCAGAGGCTGCTCGTCGAGCGGGGCGACACGTCCGTCGCACGCGACCTCGCCGGTCTGATCGACGGGCCGGTCGACTCCACCGGCCTGAACGCCGCGGGGGTCCATGCGATCTGGGCGTTGCATGGGCTAGGCGTATTGCGCCCCGCCGAACCGGCCGGTGCCGTCCCCCGCGGAGATGACGCGGTCGCCGCCGTCGTGAAAGGGTTAAAACACCCGTCGCCCGCCGTGCGCCGCGCCGCGATCCTGGCCTTACCGCGGCATTCCGGCGTGGCGTCGGGCCTGTCGCTCGCCGGCGTGTTCGAAGACCCCGACCCGCAGGTCCGCCTGGCGGCCTGCCTGGCGATGTCCGAGATGCCCCGCACGGAGGACGGGGACGGCGCCGCCCGGATCTTGTCGGCACTGCTCGACCCGCGGAATCAACAGGATCGCTGGATGGGCGACGGCTTGACGATCGCCGCCGCGGCGCACGCCCCGGAGTACTTCAAGGCGCTGTGCGCCGCGGGCTCGGCGGGCCGGAGGGACGGCTGCTGATCCCGGTCACGGCGCGGGTCGCCGAGCACTACGCGCGGGGCGGGCCGGTCGACTCGATCGCCTCGATCCTGACTCTCCAGGGCGACATCAAGCCCACGGTGCGCGACGCCCTCATCGGCGGCCTCGCGAACGGATGGCCGCGCGACAAGAGGCCGACCCTCGACGCCGACGCGGAGCGGGCCATAGCCACGCTCCTGCCGACGCTCTCGCCCGAGGCCCGCGGCCGGATGCTTGGGCTCGCCTCGCGCTGGGGCGTCAAGGGGCTCGACGCATTCGTCTCCGGGCTCGCCAGCGATTTCCTTGCCGCGGCCTCCGACGCGTCGAAGCCCGAAGCGGCCCGCATCGACGCCGCCAGGCAGTTGATCGACCTCCGCAAGACCGACCCGCGGGCCGCGCGCGACGTCATCGCCCTCGTCACGGCGAAGGCCCCGCCCGACCTGGCGAGCGGCCTGATCGGCGCCGTGGCGCGGAGCGACTCGCCCGAGGTCGGCGCGGCGCTGGTGGACGCGATCGGGCCGATGACCCCGGCGGCCCGCAAGGCGAGCGTCCTCGCGTTGCTCGCCAAGACCGACTGGACGAATGCGCTGGTGACCGGGATCGAGAAAGAGAAGGTGGCGATGTCCCTCCTCTCGCTCGACCAGTCGCAGGCATTGGCGGCTCACCCGGATAGCAAGATCGCCGAGCGAGCCAAGGCCCTGCTGGCCAGGGGGGGCGGGCTGCCCGACCCGGATCGCGAGAAAGTAATCCAGGCGCTGGCGCCGATCGTCCTGAAGGGCGGCGACGCCTCGCGCGGGAAGGAGATCTTCAAGCGCAAGTGCGCCAAGTGCCACACCCACTCGGGCGAGGGGGGCAAGATCGGCCCGGACCTCACCGGCATGGCCGCGCATCCCAGGAGCGAGCTGATCGTTCACATCCTCGATCCGAGCCGCTCGGTCGAGGGAAACTTCCTCCAGTACACCGTCTCGACCGTCGAGGGTCGGGTGCTCAACGGCCTGCTGGCCGGCGAGACGAGGACTTCGATCGACCTGCTCGACGCCGAGGGGAAGAAGCAAACGATCCTCCGCGAGGACATCGAGGAGCTCGCCGCGTCGAAGAAGTCGGTCATGCCCGAGGGATTCGAGAAGTCGGTCCCGCCGGAGGGCCTGGCCGACCTGCTCCAGTTCCTCACGCAGAAGGGCAAGTACCTGCCGCTTGACCTCCGCAAGGTTGCCACACTCACCACGACCGAGGGGGTGCCTTTCGGGCCCAGGGGCTCCGTCGGGCGGCTGATCTTCGAGGACTGGGGCCCGAAGATCGTCGACGGGGTGCCGTTCGCGCTGGTCGATCCACAGGGGGACCGCCAGCCGAATGCGATCATGCTGAGCGGCCCGGGCGGGAGGCTCGCGCCCAAGATGCCCAGGTCTGTCACCCTGCCGGTAAACGCCTCGGCCAGGGCGATCCACCTGCTGAGCGGGGTGGCCGGCTTGGGATACCCGGTCGGCCGAGAGGGGACCGTCGCGATGATCGTCCGCATCCGGTATGAGGACGGCGCGACCGAGGATCACGAGCTGAAGAACGGCGTGCACTTCGCCGACGTCAACGGGCGCAGGAGGTCCCGGGCTCGAAGCTGGCGTTCAAGCTCCGCGGCCAGCAGGTTCGCTACCTGACCGTCACACCGAAGAGGAAGGATTCGATCGCCAGCATCGAGCTAGTGAAAGGGCCCGACCGGACCGCCCCGATCGTCCTGGCCGCGACCGTCGAGGCCTTCGACTGATCGTCCATTCCGGAACGCGGCTCTGGTGTCGTGAAGCGGCATTTTTTACCGAGGTCCGATCTGATCAGCATGGGAGGTCCAACGATGAACCGCATCTGGCCCGCTGGGCTGCTGTCCCTCCTCCTGGCCGCGCCCGCCGGTCAGGCTCAGGATTCGAAGCCCGCCGACACCATCCCCGCGCCCACCAACGTCCAGGGCGCGGAGTATCCCCGGATCCATCCCGACCTGCGCGTGACGTTCCGGATCAAGGCGCCGGACGCTCAGAAGGTCGTCTTCGGGTTCTTCGATAGCCAACGGTACCCGGCGAAGAAGGGCGAGGATGGCTTCTGGATCGCGACCACGGAACCGGAGGTGCCGGGGTTCCATTACTACAGGGTGTTCATCGACGGCGCGGAGGTCAACGACCCCGGGAGCCACACGTTCTATGGGACCGGCAAGGATGCCAGCGGCATCGAGATCCCGGAGAAGGGCGTCGACTTCTACCTCCCCAAGGACGTGCCCCACGGCGAGGTCCGGGAGCGCGCGTACTTCTCCAAGACGACCCAGGCGTGGCGTCGCGCCTTCGTCTACACCCCGCCCCGTTACGACAACGATCGCGACACGCGATACCCGGTCCTGTACCTGCAGCACGGCGGCGGCGAGGACGAGACGGGCTGGCCGAGACAGGGGAACGTCGCTTTCATCATGGACAACCTGCTCGCCGAGCGGAAGGCGAGGCCGATGATCGTGGTCATGGAGCGGGGCTATGCGCGTCGGCCCGGCGAGGCGCCGCCCTCGTTCCGCCCGCCGTCGCCCCCCGCCGCGCCCGGACAGAATCGCCCCCCGCGCCCCGACTTCAGCCGGATGTTCAGCGCGTTCGAGGAGGTGATGGTCAAGGACCTGATCCCGATGATCGACGCGAACTATCGGACGATCCCTGACCGCGACAGCCGCGCGATGGCCGGGCTCTCCATGGGCGGCATGCAGACGTTCCAGATCACGCTCAAGCATCTCGATCTGTTCGCCTCCCTCGGCGGCTTCAGCGGCGGGGGCGGCGGCTTCGGCGGCGTCCCCTTCGACCCGAAGACGGCCCACAATGGCGTCATGGCGGACGCGAGCGAGTTCAACAAGAGGGTGCGTGTCCTCTGGCTCGGCATCGGCACGGCCGAGCCGAAGCGGATGTACGACAGCGTCAAGAGCTATCACGAGGCGCTGGAGAAAGCCGGGATCAAGCATGTGTACTACGAATCGCCCGGCACGTCGCACGAGTGGCTCACATGGCGGCGCAGCCTGCACGAGTTCGCCCCGCTCCTGTTCGTGAACGCGTCCGCTGCCGGCCGGACCGGCATGGGGCAGCGGCGAGCCATCGTGCTGAACCCCGACGACGTGCCCGCGTTTCCGGACCCGCCCGCCGGCTTCGACAAAGAGCGCACCGACGCGCCGCACGGTCAGTTGGAAATGATTACCTACGAATCCAAGTCGGTCGGCACGACCCGCAAGATGCAGGTGTATACGCCGCCGGGCTACTCCAAAGAGAAGAAGTATCCGGTGCTGTATCTATTGCACGGCATCGGCGGCGACGAAACGGAATGGCAGCGCTTCGCCAGGCCCAACATTCTCCTTGATAACCTGCTGGCCGAGGGGAAGATCATGCCCATGATCGTGGTCATGCCCAACGGCCGCGCGCAGAAGAACGACCGGGCCCAGGGGAACGTCTTCAGTACTGCACCAGCGTTCGCGGCGTTCGAGCAGGATCTACTCAAGGACGTGATCCCCGCGATCGAAGCACGCTACTCGGTGCAGGCGGACCGCGAACACCGGGCGCTGGCCGGTCTGTCCATGGGCGGCGGCCAGTCGCTCAACTTCGGGCTGGCGCACCTCGATACCTTCGCGTGGGTCGGCGGTTTCTCCTCGGCCCCCAATACGAAGCCAGCGGCGCAGCTGGTGCCCGATCCGGCGAGCGCCAAGGACAAGCTGAAACTACTCTGGATCGCCTGCGGCAAGAGGGATGGCCTGATCCGCATCAGCCAGGCCGTGCATGCCTACCTCAAAGCCAAAGACGTCCCGCACGTCTGGCACGTGGACGGCAACGCGCACGACCCAACGGAGTGGAGGAACAACCTGTATCTCTTCTCCCAGCGCATATTCCGCTGAAAGCCTGTGCGAAATCATCAAGGGAGATGTGAACGTGGAAAAGGGGATTTTGTCGCGGCGTGGTTTCTTGGAGCGCTCCTTGGGAGCACTGGCGGCGGCAGGGCTGCCGGCCTGGTATGCCCGGCAACTCCTGGCCGCCCAGGAGGAAGGCCCGCTCAAGGCGACGTCCGCCAGCGATCGCCTGGTCATGGGCATCGTCGGCGTCGGCAGCCCACAGAGCCGCAGCTTGCAGGTCGTCGGTGAATCGCGCCCCTGCGTTCAATCGGGACAGTTGACCTTCGCGCTCGGCTGCGACGTCGATGCCGCTCATCGCAAGCGCGCCACGGAAGTGATGCGCCAGCGAGGGTTCCAGGACTTCGAGGCCAACACGAAGGACTTCCGCGACCTCGTCAACAATAAGTCTCTCGATTGTCTGCTCATCACGACGCCCGACCACTGGCATGCCCAGGTGGCCATCGAGGCACTCAGGGCCGGCAAGGACGTCTACTGCGAGAAGCCGCTGACGTTGACTGTCGAAGAGTCGTTGGCGCTCCAAAAGGTGGTCAAGGACACCGGCCGCATCCTGCAAACCGGCAGTCAGCAGCGCACCGTTTATCGCGGCCTGTTCCGCCTGGCGGTCGAGTTGGTGCGCGCCGGCCGCCTTGGCAAAGTCAAGACCATTGAGTGCCGTGTCGGCGCCAATCCGACGAGCGGCCCGATCCCGGAAACGCCCGTGCCCGAGGGCCTTGACTGGGACTTCTGGCTCGGCCCGACGGCGAAGGTGCCCTATCGCAAGAAGGGCAAGCAGTCCAACTGCCACTACGAGTTCCGCTGGTGGTACGATTACTCCGGTGGCAAGATGACCGACTGGGGAGCGCACCACCTGGACATCGCGCAATGGGCCCTGGGCAAGGACGGCAGCGGGCCGGTGGCGGTCGAAGTGCTGAAGGCGGATGCGCCCTACAAAGGCGGCGATGGCTACAATGGCCATGCCCACTTTCGTGTCCAGTACACCTACGACAATGGCGCCAAGGTCATCGCCATGGACGGTGGCGGCACCGATGCCAAGGGCCTGGTCAACAAGGATGGCAAGGCGCCGAGCCGCCCCGTCGGTTCCAATGCGAATGGTGTGCTGATCCAGGGCGAGAACGGCACGATCTTCGTCAGCCGCGGCACGCTCCTGGCGAGCGACTCCAAGATCCTTTCGGAGCCGCTCAAGCAAGACACAAAGATATACGATGGTCGGCCGACCAACCACATGCAGAACTTCGTTGATTGCGTCAAAAGCCGCAAGCCCCCGATTTGCAACGCCACGGTTGGCGGCGGCTCGGTGATCGTCTGCCACATCGGCGTGATCGCACTCTGTACCGGCAAGAAGCTGAGATGGGACCCAGTCGCGCATCAATTCGACGACGCGGCTGCCAACCAGATGCTGTCCCGGCCACGCCGTGAGCCGTGGCAGCTCAGGGTGTAGGCAGTGCCCTGCCCATCGAAGGAACATGAGTATGAGCGACAAGTCTGTCTTCGCGCTGTTCCCGATCGTCGTCCTGTGCGTCTCCACCGCGTCGCTGCACGCGCAAACGGGTCCGTCATCGCCGAACGGAGGGGCGCCCGGCGCGGCCGCTCAGCGCAACCCCGGCGACGCCGGACGCGTTCCTGGGGGGCTCGGTGGGGGTCGCCCGGGTGTGTTCGTCCGGCCGGGACCTCCGGCTCCGGTGCCTTCGCAAGTCGTTATGCCCAGGCCCACGCCCGAGGAACTCGTCAGGATCAATGGCAGCCTCAAGCAGTTTATCGAGAGCAACACCGCGCCCGAGAAGGCCCTGCTCAAGAAGTACGAGTCGCTCATCCTGCTCAGGATGCCGCGCGAGAATCCCTGCATCCGTCCCGTGCCCGGCATCCGCGGCACGCGGCATGCTCGCTTTGTCGAAACCGCCAAGAGCGGTGATTTCGACATCCTGTTCCTGGGCGACTCGATCACCGACCTTTGGAACGTGGAGCACGATCGGGCCGGCAATCCAGGGGGCAAGCGAGTCTTCAACAAGTACTTCGGCGACATGAAGGTCGCCAATTTCGGTGTCTCAGGCGACACCACACAGGGCATTCTCTGGGGCCTGCAGAACGGCGAGGGCCAGGGCCACAAACCCAAGGCCATCATGCTCATGATCGGCACGAACAATGCCGGCGGCGCCAGCGGCCCGGAAATCGCCGAAGGGATCGGTGCGGACGTCCTGGAATTGCGTAAAGACTTTCCCGACGCCAAGATCATGCTGCTGGCCATCTTCCCTCGAGGCAGCAGCCCCGCCGATCCTAACCGCGTCAAGATTGAAGAGGCCAACAATATCATCGCCAAGCTTGACGATCAGAAGCATGTCTTCTTCGTCAACATCAACTCGAGGTTCCTGGATGAAAAGGGCGGCCTGATTGGCTTCCGCCAAAGCGACAACCTCCACCCGATCGATCACGGGTACGAGATCTGGGCGTCTACCGTCGCGCCGAAGCTGAAAAGCTGGGTCAGGTGAGGTGATCGCTCCAGACCTCGCGAAAAATCAGGCTTCGGGGTGCAAGCACATTGGTTCACGATGCTGGGCGTCGGCCCCCCTTGCAGGAACATCGCGAGAGCTTCGGCCATGGGGGCCTGGTGGTCTGACTCACCTGGGCTTCGGGTTCGTGGCCTTGATCACCACGCTTGCGGCGCCGCTGCGGCAAGAACGGCCGTCGCCGGGCCGATCTGCTCTACGCTCACCGGGCTCGGGAACGGCTGCGGAATTCGCGTGGGGTCAAGCCCGTTTCCCGCCGGAAGACCGTCGAGAGGTGCTTCGCCTCCGAGAAGCCCGAGTTCGTGGCGACCTGGGCCATCGGCAGGTCCGTGTCCGATAGAAGGGCCCTGGCCCGCTCCATGCGGCCCCGGCGGATTTCCTCGCCCACGCCACGCCCCAGGGCGCTTTGAAACCGATCCGCTCGCCCGGGAGTGCCGCGCTGGAGAGGGGCGGGCGGGCCAGCTTGCAGAGCAGGTCGTCGTTGCCGGCGTACTCGCTCGCGCCGGGAATCCGCCGAAGGTCACCCCCCTACGATACACGGCCTCCTGGGTCGGGAACACGTTCGGCGGCCGGTGCCGCGCTGAATGGCCGGATCGAGCGTCCATCGGTCAATACGGACGTGCAGCAATCCGTTCTCACTCCGCCCCCCGGGCCGACGTTCTCCGGGCTCACCGAAGTTGGAGCGACGCGCGCTGGCCCGTTTTGGTCCGATAGCAATTCGTCCGGGCGACATGACATCGTTAGACCCCTACTGGACGCCAGCCCCGTTAGCGAGAACGACGAATAGTCGGATGAAGCCGCGCCGATGCCGAAAAAACTCAACAAGCGCCTCGATCGGCGGCGCACGCCCAATGAAGATTCGCAACCGAGCTTGACCGAGCAGATTACACGTTCGAGCTGGCGAGGGCTTTCTCGATTGCCTCCCGAGTTCCCATCGGCCTGATTGAAAAAACCTCTAGGGCTGTCTTGTCCCGAACCACAGTGGGGTTCTTCAGCCCTTCGATCAAGTGCCGCCCGATCTCGAACGCCGTCGGTGTGACAAGGGCCAGCCACAGGCTCGACAGGTACGGAGTCAATACTGGCACGGAAATCAACCAGCGCGGCAACCCCTTCTGCCGAGCATATTCACGAAGCATATCGCCATAGGACGTGACTTCCGCGCCGCCGATTTCGAAGATGCGGCTTTTGCCTGGGGGCAAATCTCTCGCCGCCAAGAGGTAGGCCAGCAAGTCGTCGACGGCGATCGGCTGGGTCGCCGTCGTGAGCCAGCGAGGACAGAGCATGACCGGCAGGCGGTCGGTCAGCGACTTGACCAGTTCAAACGACAAACTGCCGGTTCCAATCACCACGGACGCACGGAACTCGACGGTTTCGACGCCCGAATCTTGCAGGATTTGTCCGACCTCGTGACGACTACGTAGGTGCGGCGAGAGTTTCTGATCGTCGTCGCCCAGGCCACCCAGGTAGATGATCCGCCGTACTCCGGCCTTCTTTGCGGCCTGAGCGAAGTTGGTTGCCGCTCGCCGATCCTCCTTCTCAAAATCCTTCGAGCCGGACATCAGGTGGACGAGGTAGTACGCAGTGGTGACGCTATGCAACGCTTCGTCGAGCGAAGTAGGGTCAAGAACATCGCCCCGGACGATCTGCGTGCGTTCCTCGACAAGCGGCCGCAGTTTGTGCGGGTCTCGGGCCAAACACCGAAGGGTGACCGGCTCGCGTTCGAGCAGAGGGATCAACCGCCCACCAACATAACCGGTTGCCCCCGTCAAAAGCACGACGGGAGCACTCGCCACGTCAGGGTTCTCCCGCTCCGGCTGCAACATCGTGCTCGGTCAGACTCCCGGTTGGGAAGTACGTCGTGTTGTGGATCGTATGGTACGGGGGCATTTTACCGTTTGTTGAATCGCAGCACAGGCACGGCTACAGACGAAATCGAACGTGAGGATGTTGTCGTTGCGAAAGCCGTCTGTTGATACCCTGCGCCGTTTCATGGCGGCGCAGGCGAAGCTCCCCTGCACCTACGAGGCAGTAAGAGCAACCGCCGACACGCCACCCGCTGGTTATGTCGTGGATCGAACCCGCACGAAGCTGGGCGAAGGCGAGCCGGTGTTCCGGTCGGCCATAACTGCATTACGGCGGTGGGATCAGTTCCGCCTCGGCTGGATCGAGGCGTGGTCGCCGGATACGCCGATCCAGCCCGGCGAGGTCGTGGCGGTGATAGGGCGGGCAATCGGCGTGTGGTGGCTAAACGCCTGCCGGATCGTATACATCGTAAACGAGGCGGGGCCACTTTCGAATTTCGGCTTCGCCTACGGCGCGTTGCCGCGCCGCGTCGAGAGCGGTGAGGAACGATTCTTAATCGAGTGGAACCGGTGCGATCACACCCTCTGGTTCGCCATCGCTGCGTTTTCCCGCCCGAACCACTTCTTAACCCGGTTTGGGTACCCGGTCGTTCGGAGATTGCAGAAACGATTCCGTCGGGACTCGGCGTCGTCGATGCTCAAGGCTGTTCGCCTTGGCGAAGATTGAAGCCGCTTTCAATACCGCGCTCGATTGGTGATTGCTAAGCGAAAAACCGGTCTCCGCGATGTGTTGATCGCGCTCTGTTCTGTTTTCAAATCGGGGCGACTGGACACGGTGAGAACTTTTTCTCGAGGGCGTTGCGGGGTGAGACTTCGACTTGCTACGGCGGCTAGAGGACGGAAAGCAATCCTCAGAATGATCTTGCGTCAGTGGTCCGTGATTGCCACAAACACGATTAGGCACCCGGTACCTGCATAACTCTCGGAGGAGCCCGCTACGATTAAATGGAAACTGAGTGCGGTTGGAGGCTACTCTCGTGCGCCGAGCAGTGCCTCCAGAATTTCGCTCTGATGAAATAACGCCATGTGCGCTGTCTGATTGGACGCGATTACGAAGAGAACATCCTCATCGACATACCACCGAAAATCAGCATAAAAGATGGCGTTGCTACCATTGTGCGCGATGACTTTCGTCCCGAGTCGACTCTGACTGATGGTCCAGCCGCAACCGTTGAATGAATCGCTGCCGGGTTCTTCGCGGACATGAGGGTGAAGGAGTTTGGTTTTCGCCGTGCCCGAAAGCACGGCTTCGCCTTTCAAGGCTCGCTGCCACTTGAATAGGTCTCCGACGGTCGAGAGAATGCCGCCGTTGGCCCGCAAGTTCCACCAAGGTCCGATTTCGGCCCAAGGCTGATCTCGCGGCGTGCCCCAATCAAAGCCGGTCAATGTGTAGCCGCGCGAAAGCTTCTCATTGATCCAGTTGGGGAACTTGTAACCGGTCTACGGTGGCGAGACTGAGGTATGGAGCCCGGTCAGCGTGCCAGGACCCGAGGATGAGGATCAACGGCACGTGCACCGGGAGCTGGATCAACTTCGGCGCGAACGCACCGCTCACGGCAATCGCGTCCGCGGTCTGCTGGCGGCCATCGGCGTCAAGATCAGCCGCAAACTGTTCTCGACCGCCGGCCTTGAAGAACTGAGGCAGTGGAACGGTCAGCCAGTGCCTGAGGGCCTCAAGCGGCGACTGGTGCATGAGTTCGAGCGCATGGAACTGCCGGAGCACCCGATCCAAGCCATGGAGGTCGGCAGGCCCGGCAGATCTGCGACGATCAGACCCGCCATGTCGAGAAGGTTCGCACAGTGATGGGGCTCAAGGGCGGAGGACAAACCACGGCGTCAATCCTGGTGTCCGAGTTCTTCGGCTGGCGGAAGCGTGACAATCGTCGTCAGGTCGCTGCTTTGGCGGGGCTGACGCCGACGACTTACCACCGCGGCGACACCAACGTCGAGCAGGGCATCAGCAAGGCCGGCAATGCGTTGGTCCGGTGGATCATGGTCAAGTTCGCCTCGAGTTGGTTGCGGTTCCAACCCGCCAGCGCGTTGGATCAGTGGTACCATAAGCGGTTCGGCGGCGGCACGTTCCGCATTAAAACGACATCCATTGTTAATGGACGGCCAGATTGATGGGTAAGCCCGTTGCCTCTGACGCGCAGGCAACGAGCCGCCGAGAAGTCGCAATTCAACTGACGCCGATGTGCGCGATCATCGTCGAAGGATCGCTGCGGGGCCCTCATCGGGTTGGTCTGCGCACGACCGCCGTCGTGCACCGTCGCATGCGGCGGGGAGTCGAATTCGACAAGGCAAGGAACGCCGATCGACAAGCGCGAATTCGACTGAGCTACCGCGCCGGCCAACCGCCGAGGTTCGCCAGGTGGTGCACGCGCAGACGCGCGGCGAGCTCAATCGTGGCCTTTCGCTCCGCGAAAGTACGTGCTTGCGACTGCCCGGCAAAAACCGGCCCAGCAGCCGCCCTCCGTTGAGTTTTCCTGCCGAGCCTGCCAGCCTAGTGGTCTGCCAAACTTCGATTGGCGCGTTGATCGGCGCGGGTCTCCGGCACCCGAACGGTCCCCGCCGCTCGCAAGACCGAAGGTCTCCGCGCTTCCCACCAGTCAGTCGAAGATTGACGGCTCCCTAGGACGCTGGTCCCCGGCCGGGCCAGGATACCCGCCAGCTCGGCCGACATCGCGGTCTTCCCCCCGCGGAACAGCCAAATTGGGGCATTGCCCGAGCTCGGACGTGAGGGCAGCATCGTAAAGCCCGCCTGCAGGCGGAGAGGGTGGGATTCCAACCCACGGGTGCGCGGAAGGCATGACTACAGCGGTTCGTCCCAGCAATCGCAGTGCAGATTCTTCTCCGTGAGCGGGTTGCCGCATTCGGTACACCAGAGCTGACCACACTCATAGCAGCGGCCGACGAGAAGCTGGTTGATTTCGGCATCGGCGTCGCAGTCACCGGTCTGGTCACTCCCGCAGCTCGGGCATGGGCCGACCATGATGCGATCGGCAAATCCCTCGGCGGTTGAGCTCTCACTCATTGCCTTGCCCAGCTCGGCGAGAATGTCCGCCGGCATTTGCTCAAGGAGCTCCATCACAACCGCCTCTTCCTCGGCGGTGGGCGCTTCCGACAAGTCCGCTTCGCAGTGCCCACAGACCCGCGCTTTTCTGGGCACCTTATGGCCGCAGTTCCAGCAGCGCATCACTCGCTCCGCAAGTTTGAGAAAATCGACAAGGCCGGCCCGTGCCAACGCCAAGATGGCGCGAGAGCGACGAGGGCGAGATCCGAACCCATCGTGCATTCTAACCTGTACACGGAATTTCCAGTAGCGCCCGGTCGGCGGGTTCGCCAGTTCTCCGTCTAATCTAACTTCTTGTTCCGGGCTGACGACGCCCTTCACAGGCTGTAGCCCGCGCAGCCAGCCGGGCTGTCGCCACTCAATTGCAAACCCGCCTCGCGCGTGCCAAACTCGCCTGGGACGGGAAAGCGCGAGTCCGTGCACCAGGGGTTCGGTCGATGAAGCACGCCATTACGCTGATCTTGCTCGCCCTGATGCACCTTTGGCCCGGTGTCGAAAAATGTTCTGGCGAGGATGTCAAGCGGGTCGCCGCGATCGTGACCGAGTACCGTCACAACTCGCACGCCGATCTGATCGTCAGCCGCCTGTTCCAGACCGACACGCTCGATGGGAAGGGACCGCAGCGGCGGCTCAAGCTGGTCTCGCTGTACATGGACCAGACGCCGCAGGGCGAGAAGGGCCACGCTCTCGCAAAAGCGTATGGCTTCAAAATCTGCCCCTTGGTGGCCGACGCACTCACGCTCGGGACAGATCACCTGGCAGTCGATGCCGTGCTCCTCATCGCCGAGCATGGCGCTTACCCTGGTTCCGATACCGGGCAGACGGTCTATCCCAAGCGCCGCCTGTTCGAGCAGATCGTGGCTGTCTTCCGCCAAACGGGGCAGGTTGTGCCGGTCTTCATCGACAAGCATCTCGCCGACAACTGGGCCGACGCATCCTGGATCTACGATCGAGCGCGAGCACTTGAGATTCCGCTCATGGCCGGCTCATCCCTTCCCGTCACCTGGCGTTATCCCGCCGATGATGTCTATAAGGAGCGCCGGCTGAAAGAGATCGTGGTGCTCTCGTATCATACGCTTGATGGCTACGGCTTCCATGCACTCGAGATTGCGCAAGCGCTCGCCGAGGCGCGAATCGGGGGCGAATCCGGCGTCGTCCGGGTCCGTTGTGTGCAGGGGGCGGAGGTGTGGGAACGGCTCAAAAATCGCGACGTCGAGCCTGACTTGCTCAATCACGCCAGCGCCGTGCTGCGCAACAAGCCTCCTCAAGACCGGTCTCTGCCAGACCTCGTCAAGGAGCCGACTCTCTTTCAGGTGACATACCGCGACGGCCTGGCCGTGCAGGTCCTGACATTAAACGGCGCCGTGGGCGAGTGGTCAGCAGCCTGGCGCTATTCAGGCGACTCCACGGTGCACGCCAGCCTGGTCTACACCCAGGAAGCACGCCCCTTCATGCACTTCACGTACCTGCTGCGCGGAATCGAGACGTTCTTTCTCACCGGGAAACCGGCGTGGCCCGTTGAGCGAACCCTGCTGACGAGCGGTGTGCTCGATCGCCTGCTGATTTCCCGCAAGGACGCGGGACGGTCGCTCGAGACCCCCGAGCTGCGACTGTCTTATCAATCGAGCTGGCGGTGGTCCCAGCCGCCGCCTCCGCCACCAGATCGGCCGCTCGACGGGCCGTGACGCCGCGGAGGGGTCGAGTCGGATCGCCGGCCGGCCGGGGCGGCGGGCTGAAACTGAGTTACAGCGGTCTTCGCTTGGTGCAGGCCCTTTCCTTGAGCGCGCGAGTTGTCGCAAACGAATACTCACATCGGGGAACCCCATCATGATAAACGATCGGCGGCATCGAAACCCGGTGGTTCGCTTGGGGGCGGCGATCTGGTGCTCACTCCTCGCCGTCGGCGTCTATCCGGCGGGGGGAAATGCCAGCGAGCCAGCAAATCCCGGGTCCGGCGTGCGGTGGCTCCAGGCTACTGCGTTCGCAGTACCGCGCCAGACTGCACCGGAGGGGGAAGGGTATTTTTCGATCGTGGAGGGGCACAACGAGTGTCTCTATATCGGCACCCACGCCAACGGCGTCAACTCGTGGCTCGTCGAGTTCAGCCCCCGGCTCGGTCGAATGAAGGTGGTGGTCGACGCTCACAAGGCGATTGGTATCGACCTGAAAGGTTTCGGCTCGCAGGCCAAGATCCATACCCGCAACAATGTCGGAAAAGGCGGCAAGATTTACTTCGGCACCAAGCAAGGGTATCCCGCGCAGGGTGAAAAGCGTGAGGACTATCCCGGCGGCTACCCGATGGTCTACGATCCGGGAACCGGCCGCACCCGGGTTTACGCGATACCGATTGCACACGAAGGGATCAGCAGCATCACGCCGGACGAAGAGCTTGGCGTCGCGTATCTCTCGACCTGTTCTGACCACCGCCCCGGGCCGCGAGAAAACGCACACTTCCTGGTGATGGATCTCGAGAAAGGGACGTACCGGGACCTGATCGACACGCACCATATTTATGCATTCATCGTGGTCGATTCGTTGCATCGAGCTTATCATCCGATGCTCGGCGGCGATGTGTTTCGCTATGATCCGCGGTCTAACCGGCTGGAACGCCTCAAGCAGACGATCGACGGGAAACCGCCCGCCCCGGGAACGCATCTGGCCGATCCGGACGGTCATCCCATCAACTGGGACATTTCCCCCGATGGGAAGACTCTCTACTCGCTTCCCATGAGCACGAACGAGCTTTTTGCTTACGACCTCTTTGCAAGCAGCGACACGCTGCCGGGCCGCAGCCTGGGCACACTGATCAAGGGCGCCAGCGCTACCGATTGCCGGGCGATGTGCGTCGGCCCGACGGGCACGGTCTGGGCCGCCATCACCGAGTCGGATAAAGACGTCGGCAATCTGCTCCACCTGGTCAGCTACCAGAAGGGAAGCAAGAACCCTCGAGACCACGGCACCGTGGCCATTCGCAATCCGGAGTACGCGGTCTCAGCCGTTCGTTCCGGTAAGCCGCTGCCGTATCCAAGCGGGTTAATCAAGCTTGCCGGCGGCACAGTAACGACCCGCCACGTGATCCTTGGCGTTTGCCAGGCAAGAAACGGAGATGTGTTCGCGCTGGCGCTTTCGCCTTACACCGTGTTGCGAGTCGATTCGCAACAACTTCGAGGCAACTGACTTCGACCCGAGAACGGAGAGTTCAACCGCGAGCAAGCCCGATTGAAGCGCCAGAAGCCAGAATCAAAGCGGGACTCGGAGCGCGTCATGCACCCGCTAATTGACCGCTGTTCAAGCGGAGATTGTGGGATTCGCACCCACGGCTTGTGTGGCGTCCTCCAGGCGTTGTCCGACGCGACCCCGGTTGCCGCGCGGACGTCGATACGCAACGCCTGTCTTTTTACCCCGGTACCGAGACCGACAGGGAGCGGCCATCAACGATCCGGAAAGGCCCCTGGCGGCGTCTACCTACGGACTCTTGGGATCGATAACTCGCCCCAGGAAGACGATGCAGTTGGTCCGGCTGTCTCGCACCAGGTACAGGAACGGGTGATCCGCTCGGATGACCGGCGACTGGGTTTCCCGGTCGGAATCCGTGGTCAGCATACCCATGAAGGCCGCGGCCTCGATCCCTTCCTCGTTGACGTCGAGAAAGGTCTCGTGGGATGCGGCGCTCAAATACAGATCTGCCGATTTGCCGGAGATCTTTGAGAAGTCCGCCTTCTTCGGGTCGAAGGCCCGAGAGAGGCCCAGTTGTTTCAGCACGGGCTCGAGCGGTCGTGACGTGCTAACGCGGAACCTTGGAAGGCTGACGATGATCTCGGGTGGCCTCACGAGCCTGCGCCAGAGGTCGGCCAGCATGTCGGGCGTGAGCATCGCTTCCAGGTCGCCCAATCCGTCAACCGTCTTGGGCAAGAACACGTCCATCGCAAACGCCCCCTCGCCGCAGACGAGCGACAGCAATTCGAACGTGCCGCCGTCAAGGTAGCCATGGACGTTCGCGAGCGCGGTCATGTGCATCATCGGCACGGTGACCGATCGCTTCAGGTCCGTGTGGAATGCCTCGTGCTTGGTCACCGGCCGGTAAAAGCCCTCCAGCCAGTTGCCGCGGAAGTAGATGGCCGCGGTCAGGGCCAGCTTGGTCGGGGCCGCCATGGCCGCCGCTGGCAAAGCCTGCGTGATCTTGCCCCCGGTTCGGTCGGAAACCCAGCCGCTCACCGTGCGCGCGGCCTCGGCAGAATCACCGGTGAAATCGACCGAGGTGGTTGTTCCCAGCGCGAACACGTCGTGGAGCGCTCTCCTGTACTCTTCCAGCACCGTATAACCCTGCGGGATCCACACCGCGTTGGCCACGCGAATCTGGAAGCATTCGGCCCGGCCATCCGCGTTGAGATCCTGGATGAACGCGGCCAGGTTGCGGTCGGTGACCCCGCCAGGCCGGTGCAGCACGCGGTCGATCTCGGCGGCAGTCTCACCGTGTGCGCCGGCGCGGAGTAGCTCCAGCCCGGCCGTCAGACATCCGGGGGAGACCAGAAGGTTTCCCGGCTCGGTTCGCAGTGCGTGATAAAGGTCGAGGGCAAAGGAATTGCTGGCGCGCACCACACGGGGGAGCGCCGTCCGATCGCCGCGTTCCGGCCGGTGCAGTGGGAGCGGCACCAGTTGAACCTCGGTCCGAGGGGCCTCTCCAGGCGATTCTGTCGACCCGCACCCTGCCTGCGCGGCCAGCGCCAGGACGGCGAACGTACCCACGATCCATCTTGCGTTCATGGCGCCTCCCCTCCAATCAATCCAATCGAACAGGCGAGGTGATTCCTGTTGAAAACGAAAACAAGATCATGAGTCAATCGACTGCTGGTGCAGCCACGCAGTCAAGGTTCTCACCGAACTTCGAGCCAAGCCGGGTTCGCTGTTGGTGCCGATCCATCGGCACCGCCGGCCTCGTTTCACGTCGGACCGCTCGAGCGCCGCGGCCGTTCTCGCATCCCGCCAACGGGGCCGGGATCGAATCGCAGGCTGCTGGACAGCACCCTCAAGTCACAGCGGCCTGGCGGCACATTTTGTCGAGTTTTGATCGTCGATGCTAGCCACCGGCCTCGCGGCGAGCGCAGTTTTCTGCGCGGTCCAGGGAACACCATACATAATTCACGACAATAATCAGGTATGGTGTCCGCGGAACCCGACGTTCAAGTGGCGGGCCACGTCCAGGATCGTCATGCTCCGCGACAACTCGAGCGCTGACCGCTCAGTGGATTTGGTCCTAGGCGCCCGCGTTCAGCCTCATCAGGATTGAACGATGAGGAGGCCGTGGACGTGGACGAGGGTGGCGTGGGATCAGCTTGGATGCGTCTTCGCCGTAGCCGCCGATCGGCCCGAGCGACGATCGCGCTTGCGGTGGTTTGCGTGTTTGCCGCGCTCGCCGCGTCGTATCGCTCGTGGCACCAGGAAGCGGTCGATTCATCGCCACGACGGGCGCTGAGCCAGCCGTCCCATGTGGCCCGGCCGCCCAAGCCGCCGCCCGTCGAGCCCCTTACCGCAGTCGAGTCGCATGAGCTCAGTCTCGCCGCCAAGGCACGCTGGCCGGCCCCCGCAGCCGAGCAGCGCAAGCTGATCGACGCGCTCGAGAAATCCGCCGCTGTCGTACGCCCTATCCGCGCCGGCATCTTTAACCAGAAGTCTTGTTGCGATGAGCCCGAGCCGCTCATTCACATACTGGGTTCGATCCCTTCGTGCACCTGGGAGATCCTCAGCCCCGAAGACGTGCGGTCCAGCTCCGATACCCTGTCGCGTTTCGACGTGCTCATCTTCCCAGGCGGCCGTGCCCACAAGCAAGCTGATGCCTTGGGCGAGGAAGGCCGCCGGGCCGTTAAGGACTTCATCCGCTCCGGCGGCGGCTACGTGGGAATCTGCGCGGCGCGTTCCTCGCCTCGGCCCAGTACGAGTGGAGTCTCGGCTTCGTGAACACACGCACGTTGCACGGCGATCGAGAGATGCCCGGCATCGGAATTCGGTCGATGGCCGACCGCGGCCCCGGCTCGGTCCAGATCGAGCTGACACCCGAGGGCCGGTCTATCTTCGGCGACCGATCGGGGCCACTCGATATCTCGTTTTCCGGTGGTCCGGTCTTTCCCGGCCCGATGCGCGACGACCTCCCGCCGTGCATCGCGCTGGCGCACTATCGCACCGAGCTCGCCAACTACACCCCCCAGCGCGGGACGATGATCGGCACCCCCGCAATCTTCGCGGCCACATTCGGCGCCGGCCGTGTCATCTCGATCAGCCCCCACCCCGAAACCACAAAGGGCGCCGAATTCCTGGTAAGACTCGCCGTCCTTGCGACCGCACGAACGCGCGCGAATGAACCTCAGCCCGACGGGCAGGCTGCATCGGCGCGCGCCACTCGCCAGGCCCCGCGAAGAGTTCCAGACACCCATGCGCCATACAGAAATCCACCCATGCTCGACGCACCCGTCCTTAGACCGGCATGCTCCAGCTCAGGTCTTGATTGTTAAAGAGGTTCCAGATGCAATGCTCCGGCCATCCCCTTCAGTGACTGATGGGTGTCTGCAATCCCTTCGGTGACTGATGGGTGTCTGCAATCCCTTCCGGTCTGTCCATCGATTTCAAGCGGATGAGCGAGGGGCGCCGGAACTTCTTCAACTATGCGGAACTCCCAGGCCAAGAATGCGAAGAGGAGCGACAGCTTCACGCCACGTTGAATATGTGAAGGAGTCGAAAGGTTATTCATGACGGTCATACCTTTTCGATTTTTCTGGATTCATGACGATTCCCTTTGGCATCAGGTGGATCGACTGCGCTGGTCGGACCTCCTTTCCTGATCATGCCTCCGACATGGTGTAAGTGACAGGTCCGTAATGAGTTGAGACAGGAGACCCCCGTTTTCGAGCCTCAAGTTCCGATTATGCACGTGACATGCACTAACCGGTTGCTGCGTGAAGACTTGTGGCACCGAGTACCGAAGACTCCGATTTTGCATGTGACATGCGATAACCGTTTTCCAGACAGTGACTTGCGAGAAATGGTTCCGAAGGTTCCGGTTATTCATGTGACATGCGCAAGACCAGGCTGCATCAAGGCTTAGGGCGACAAATCGGTTCCGGTTATTCACGCGACATGCGCAACTCCAGTCGTTGAAAAGACTTGAGCAAAGTGGTGATTTTTGGTCCGTTCCGCTTTTGTGTGTGAGGCGTCGAGACGCGAATCGACGGATTGATCGCGGGCCCGGTAATGCGCTGCGATTGTCGCGCCACAGCGACTTCGCGTAGGTCAGGCTTTCCAGCCTGACGGCCGGAAACGTCAGGCTGGAAAGCCTGACCTACTTCAACTCATCGCCGGAAACGTCAGGCTGGAAAGCCTGACCTACTTCAACTCACAACCGGAAACGTCAGGCTGGAAAGCCTGACCTACATCGACTCACGACCGGAAACGTCAGGCTGGAAAGCCTGACCTACTTCAACTCACGACCGGCAACGCCAGGCTGGAAAGCCTGACCTACATCGACCACCACCGAAGCCATCGACCATCCCGAAGTCGAACCGAACAGCCCCATCGTCTCCCCAACCTTTCATTGGGAACCCGACCGGTCGCGTCGGCTTTGTCCTGGTTGACGGTGCTCTCCTCTCAGCAGCGTTCAGCCGGCGCCTGGCCAGGGGCGAAGAGTTCCAGACACCCATGCGCCAGAGAGAAATGCACCCATAGTCGGCGCACCCGTCCCTAGACCGGTACGCTCCAGCAAGGTCTTGTTGGTAAAGAGGTTCCAGATGCAACGCTCCGGCCATTCCGTTCGGTGATTGACGGGTGTCTGCGACCCATAGTCGGCGCACCCGTCCCTAGACCGGTACGCTCCAGCAAGGTCTTGTTGGTAAAGCGGTTCCAGATGCAACGCTCCGGCCATTCCGTTCGGTGATTGACGGGTGTCTGCGACCCCTCTGCACTGCCGACCCCGCTTCGCAACGGCTCGCTCGATCTCTTGCGAGCCTATTGAATGGAATCGACGAGTTCGTGAACCGGGCGGACGTGAATGACCGCTGCGCGAGTTTGAATCCGCCGATGATCGCCGCCAGCGCCCGGCGCTGCGAAGCGGAGTTCTGGCGGTCGTTCGAGGCCGATTACGCCGCGATCCTCGGCGGGTTGCTCAATGCGTTTGTGGGTGGACTGTACTTGCTCCCCTCGATGGAGCTGGCCGGGCTGCCCCGCATGGCCGACTTCGTCCGGTTGGGCGAGGCCGTCGCTCAGGCGCTGGGCTGGCCGGCCGGAACGTTCCTGAACGCCTACGCCGAGAATCGCCAGGTCGCTGCCATCCATTCCCTGGAAGACTCCGTTCTCGCCCGAGCTTTGCTCGATTCGGCCAGCATTGGCGGGCTCAGGAACTGGACCAGGTCCGCGACCGAGATGCTCGAGGAGCTTGAAGGCGAGGTCGCGCCCAGGGACAGGTCGTCGTCACGGTGGCCCCAGACGCCGCGGATGTTCAGCGACGAGCTCAGACGGATCGCGCCCTTGCTCCGAACGCGCGGGATATCCGTCACATTCACCCGAACCATGCACGCGCGGCTGATCAAGATCAATGCCGATCCCGGCTTCGATCATTCCGTCGGGCCGCATTACACCGAAGCGCTCAAGCTCGCGGAGTGATCCGGCCCTTCACTCGGGCTGCGCGATCCGGCCGCCGCGTCCGATCTGTCCGATTCGACCGATCAGTCCGATCAGTCCGATGAGACGCGGCGGCCGGCGTCGCGGTTTAGCCTGGGATCGCCGATCCCAGCGGGGTACACGGCTGCGCCTTATGCGGATCTTGCGGCCTCCTCGTGACGCAGGTCCTGCGTCATGGCCTGAGTGTCGCGCGTGCGGGTCGTGGGGATGCTGCGGGGCCCGGAAAACGCGGTCATGCCGAAACGAAGAGTTGCTCCGGTAATTCGAGCGCCGGTTGTAAGCATCATGCGGGTTCTGTGGCCACCCCATGACGCATGACGCACATGACGCAGGATTTGCAAACGGAGGGAGTCCCTTCGCAGGGAATGGAAACGCCTTTACTTGAAAAGGATCTCTTGGGACGTGCGAAACAGGAGCCAGTCGCGATCATCCCGTGAGAGGAAGGGGCAGCCGTCGCGAATGAGCCCGAACCTGGCTCCGTAGCCGCCGGTTGACGCTGGTCAACCGTGAATTGCAGGTGTTTACGATTCACTCTGCACGAACATGCATTCGAGCGGCGTTGGGTTGACACAACCAATCTTGTTGCCAATGTTGTTGCCAACCAGGCCCTAACTTTTCGGGGTGCAGAATAACCCGGGCGGTGGTGCTATAGTCTGGGAAAATCCAAATTCTAATGTCCCGGTCCCGTGACCTGCCGCCAGTGATATAGGTAGGGGCACCATGATGAAGGACGCATCGAGTGAATCGCTCCGCCTGCGCGAGTCGCTCCAAACCGGGGATCGCCGGGCGCTCGCCGACCTGTTCCAGATACACCGCGACCGGTTGCGGACGATGGTCGAGCTGCGTATGGACCCGAGGCTACGTGGCAGAATCGACGCCTCCGACGTGCTCCAGGACGGATTCCTCGACCTGGCGAAGCAGTTGGAAAGCTACCTCCGCGAACCCAGGCTGCCGGTGTTCCTCTGGCTGCGGATGGTTGTCAGCGATCGACTGGCGATGTACCACCGCCGCCACCTGGGGACGGGAATGCGGGACGCCGGCCGCGAGGTCTCGCTCTATCGCGATCCGTTGCCCCAGACCAGCTCGGCGGCACTGGCCTCGATGCTCCTGGGTCGTCTGACATCGCCGTCGAACGCGGCGATCCGGGCCGAGCAGCTCCTCCAGGTTCAGGATGCGGTCAATTCGCTTGATCCCATCGATCGCGAAGTGGTGGCGCTGCGCCATTTCGAGAACCTGACGCGAGCCGAGACCGCGGTGGTGCTCGGCATTTCCGAGGAGGCCGGAGCCAAGCGTTACATCAGGGCACTGAAGAAACTCAGGACGATCATGGCCGCGATGCCCGGAGGGCTCGAAGGATTCTGAACGATGTCGATCCCGGAATTCGAGCACTATGACCTTCTCGATCAACTGGCCGAGGAATTCGCCGCCCGCTTCCGGCGCGGCGAGCACCCCGCGCTCAAGGAATACACCGACCGCTACCCGGAACTGGCCGACGAGATCCGCGAGCTTTTCCCGGCGGTGGTCAAGGTCGAGCGGGCCAAGGCATTGCCGCCGGGCGAGGAGGAGAGCGGGGATGCCCGGACGACGAATCCACCCCAGTCCAATGTCGGCGACTACCGGATCCTCCGGGAGATCGGCCATGGCGGTATGGGCGTCGTGTACGAGGCCGAGCAGGTGTCACTGGGCCGCCGGGTGGCGCTCAAGATGCTGTCCCCGAATATCGCCCGTGAGCCCAGGATGCTCGAGCGATTCCGCCGCGAGGCCCGCGCCGCAGCACGGCTGCATCACACGAACATCGTGCCGGTGTTCGACGTCGGCCGCGACGGAGATATCTGCTACTACGCCATGCAGTTCATTCAGGGCCAGGGGCTCGACCTGGTCTACGACGAAATCCGCAGGCTGCGGGGCCGAGACCCGGACGAGGGATCGACGCGGTCAGAAGTGATCAGGATGTCGCGCATGCGAGTCCACGCCGCGGCCGCGAGCCCGGCCGGAGTTGCGCTCGACGGGCTCACGGATCGAGCCGGGATCGGCCAGGTGGTCCATTCGCTCTTGACCGGCCGGTTCGACCCTGGCGCTGCGCCCGCGGCGGAGGTCGCGGCGCACGTCGAGCTGCACCCGACCGAGCACGACTCGATTGCGGCTGAGTCGCTGTCTGTCGAGTCCGGCGCCACCAGCGCGGTCGGCGAACTTGCACCGAGCCCGCACCTGAGCCCATCGCCTTCGGCGAACGCGGATCAGTCGCTTCCGAGCTCTGCGCTCACGTCGGCCGTGCTGCCAGGTGGGACGCAGATCTCGTCAGTGGGATCGCGGGGATTCAAGTACGCCCGGAGCGTCGCCCGGATCGGTCTCCAGGCGGCGCTTGGGCTGGCTTACGCCCACGCGAGGGGCGTGGTGCACCGCGACATCAAGCCGTCGAACCTTTTACTCGACACCGAAGGCGTCGTCTGGATCACCGACTTCGGCCTGGCCAAATCCGACGGCGACCGCTTGACACAGACCGGTGACATCCTGGGCACGCTGCGGTACATGGCGCCCGAGCGTTTCCGCGGGGAAGCCGACGTCCGGTCGGACATCTACGCCCTGGGACTCACCCTTTACGAGCTCTTGACCGTCGAGCCGGCTTTCGGAGCCTGCGACCGGCTGCGCCTGATCGAGCAGGTCAAGGCGGAGGACCCGATCGCGCCGCGGCTGCTCGACCGCCGGGTCCCGCGCGACCTGGAGACGATCATCTTGACGGCGATCGACAAGGATGCCAAGCGGCGGTACCCGACGGCCGATGCATTGGCTGAAGACCTGCGGCGGTTCCTCGATGACGAGCCGATCCTCGCACGCCGCCAATCGTACCTCGAGCGCGACATGCGCTGGGCCCGCCGGCACCCGGGAATCGCGAGCACGGGCGCGGTGGTCACGATGGCGCTTGTGCTGGCTGCGGGGGCGTCGCTGGTCGTCGCCCGGCGGATGGCCTCCCTGGCCGAGACGAACGAGCGTACTGCCAAGAGTGAGCGCGATGCCAACGTGAGGGCCCGGGCGGCGCTCAAGAATGCGGAAGCCAACCATCGCGACGCCGAGTCGCAACGCGAGCGGGCCGAACGCAACCTCTACATCGCCCGGATCGGCCAGGCCGAGAGCTCGCTCCGCCTGTACGACTCGGCGACGGCTCGCGCGCTACTGGACCAGTGCATACCCGAGTCGGGGGGCCTGGACCGACGTGGCTGGGAGTGGTTCTACCTTGATCAATGGTGCACGCCCGAGCTGCGCAAACTGAAAGTGTCTGCGAGTATGGAGACGCATGCCCTCGCTCTGAGCCCCGACGGCCGCTTCCTCCTGGTCGGCTGTAAGCCCTTTGATTCCAATCGCTCGGATGGGCACCCGTATCCTTCGATCTACGTGATCGACCTCAAGGATGGCAAGGTTCGACACGAACTGGCCGGGCATGGGGGATGGGTCCTGGCGGTGGGGTTCCGACCGGACGGGAAGCGCTTTGCGACCGCGGGTGATGAGGGGATCAAGGTCTGGGACAGCGACACCGGGCAGAGCCTGCGGCACCTGAGAAGGTTTGCTAAGCGGGTTCTTTGCCTTCGTTGGAGCCCGGACGGTCAGCGGATCGCCAGCGCGGATCGGGATGGAATGGTCCAGATCTGGGATCCCGAGACCGGCGACCAAACGGCCCGGATTCGCTGCTCGGCCGAGCAGGTGGCATGGAGCCCCGATGGGACGCGGATCGCCACTGCGGGTCCCAGCACGCCGGCTCGCATCTGGGCGGCCGCGGACCAAGAGCCGAGCGGGCCGGTCCTCAGCCTCGGCGGGGAGTACGGAATCTGCTGGGCTCCGGATGGCCGGCGCCTGGCCGGCATCGGGAACGATGGCTGGATGACAGTGTGGGACACGGCCAGCGGTCAGGTGCAGTGGACGGTCAAGCAACTCGGCGAGATGAGGGCGATGGCCTTCAGCCCGGACGGAAAGCGTCTGGCGACGGGCGGCACGGCAGGGATCATCCGTCTGTACGATGCCGGATCAGGTCGAGAGCGCGCCGCGCTGTTCACCGGCTGCGAGAACGTGATCGGCCTGGCGTTTGACCGTGACGGACGCCGAGTGTTCGCCGCCGGCAGGGGTATGGGCGGGGTCAAGATCTTCGATTCGGACCGCGACCCCCGCGGCCGCGGGGTTACGCCCTGGCTCGAACAACTCGGTGCCCTGGCGTTTGTCGGTGAGAGCCAGCGTCTCCATGGGATCGGTTGGCAGGGAGGTCATCTGGCTTCGCCCGACTTCTCCGCGGGCCGGATGCGGTATGAACGGGACTTTCCAGTGACCACCACCGCCGGCTGGCCGCGCGGGGACTTCGCCTTCACTGCCGACGGCCGGCGGCTGGCCGCGCCCTTGAAACGAGACCCGGGTGTCGTCGGGATCTGGGACGTGGCTCTCGGCCGGCTGGAGGCGACGATCCACGTGGACTCGACAGCGGTCACGGCCGTCGCCTTCAGCCGCGACGGGAAGCGAATGGCGATCGGGGCGAATGGTGGGTCGATGAAGACGAACGCGCTGACGATCTGGGACCTGTCTTCGATCCGGGTCGTCCGGACCTTCGATCTCGGCCCGCGCCAAACCGAGTCGATTGCGTTTGCCCGTGATGGCGACAAGATCGCGGCGGGTGGGGGCGCGATTACGGGCGGAGGCTCGGGCTGGGTCACCGTCTGGGACGCGCAGACCGGCGACATCCTCGCGGCTCAAGACCGAATCGGACTGGTCAAGTACGTTTCATTCCACCCGGACGGGACGTTACTGGCCATCGCGGACTTTGAGAACGAGAACGTGCATCTCTGGGACATCGTGGCGGGAACGCTGATTACCCGCCCGGGACCATTAAAGGTCAGTTGCGTGTCGTTCACGCCGGACGGCCGTCGGATGGCATCGCTGGGCTACGACGGCAGCGTCCACCTGGCCGACCCCCGGACCGGCGAAACGGTGCTGGTGCTCCGGAGCCTCGGCCCACCTCCCGGCTCGGCGGGCTGGACTCCACGCATGGCCTTCAGTGCCGATGGCTCGCGCATCGCCGCCCACCGGGCCCGGTTTCTCAACCTCTGGGAAGTTGGGCGGCAGCTCGATCCACCGGTCGAGCCGAAGCCAGACGACGTTGCGGGCTGGCTGCGCCTCAGCCGGACCTTCGCCACCCAGGGAGACGGCACGCGGGCCCTGGCCGCATTCGAACGAGCTTTCGCGATTCCGACCGAGTTTCCGGAACCGTGGATCCGGCATGGCCTGGCTGAGGGCATCGAGCTCCAGCAGGCGGCAATGGCTTTCGCCAAGGCCTTTACGGCCCCGTGCGACGATCCGTTACGATGGCTCGTCTGCGCCGCGAGCTCGAGCGTTCCGCCCGGAAGACTGAGGCAATGATCGCCCGGAAGAAAGCGCGAGTGTTCGCGGAAAAACGACTTTCCGTCGCGCCCGACGACGAGCCTGCGGCCTGGGCCCTGGCGGACCTCTTGAAGGACGAAATGACCGCGCTCTCGGACGGGAAATGGGCCGTCCTCGTACCCACGAAGATGACCTCAGCGGGCGGGGCCACTCTGACGCGACTTGCGGATGGCTCGATCCTGGCCAGTGGCGAAAACCCCAATTGCGACTGCTTGACATTCGTTGCGCAAACCGAGCTCGGCGGGATCACCGGATTCCGGCTCGAAGTGTTTCCGGACCCGAGCTTGCCCACAAACGGTCCCGGGCGCCAGCCCGAATACGGCGAGGTGCACCTCACAGCGGTGAGCGCAGAGGTCGCGCCTGGCGGTGACCGGTCGAGGACTCGGGCGATCGTTTTCACGGAGGCCGTCGCGACGAGTCTTCCGACACGAGACGCGTCCGCAAGTCCGCTGGTGCCGATGCACGGCAACCGTGCAACGCCTTCGAGCTGGACAATTTGCCGTACACGGGGTTGTCGCGACGCGATTGCCTTTGCGACGGCCGCGCCCTTGGACGCGCCGGCCGGGTCGACGTGGGTCGTCCGGCTCGATTTTCAAGACACTGCGGCCATGGCGAAACAAGCCACACTCGGCCGCTTCCGGTTGTCGGTCAGGAGCGGGCCAGTAACGCTTTTCGAGTCGGCCTTGCACAAGGCCCTGACCGAGCCGGAGTGGAACGGCCGGACGCGCCTGGGCGTCGTCTATTACCTGCAAGAGGACTGGCCGGCCGCCGCGGCCGCGCTCCGGATCGCCGCGGATCGGCCGCAGGCTACCGGCACCGACAAGTTCCTGCTGGCGCTGGCCCTCCATCACCTCGACCGGCACGACGAGGCGCGGCGCTACCTCCGGACCGGGATCGACTGGCTCCAGCGGAACCCGGCCGGCGGCACCCTCCGCGCTTTGGTCGTGGAGGCGAACGCCGAGATTGAGGGAATCAGCCGCGCCCGCGCCTTTGCACGGATCTACCTCGACCCGATCTTCCCTGCCCACCCATTCGCGCGGTGACAGTCCCGTCGAGAAACAATTCGCGCTCGATTTCACGGATTCACTCGGGCTATCGGGAAAAACCGCCATTTCTTTTGTCCCGAACTTGTCGCCTCGCGTCAGTGTTCACGGTAGGGGGCAATCTCTTGCCTCACTTCATCAATTGAGTACGTGAACCGAACGGAACCGGCCTGTTCCGGATTTCGCTCCGCGCTTTCCCGCCGTCTCCCCTTCCGCCGCAATCGGGCCGGCAGACGGGGCTGGCGCCAACTCCCCGGAGAGTCCCCATGTTTCGCACCCCGCGTTTGGTGGTGGACGCGTTCGGCGCCGCGCCCGGCTTTCTGGCAAGTCAGTCGAGACGGCGCCGACGCGCTTTGAAGTCGCCACCGTGGAAACGGCTCTTGGGCTCGGGACTCGAGCAGCTCGAAGAGCGAACGCTGCTGTCGGTCATACCGACCCTTCTGGGTGATCAGGTCGCGTTCCAGGGAGACAACACCGGGAACGACCTGGTGCTGGCCGTCAACGCCGGGACGCTTGAGTACAGCGATGACGGCGGGGCGACGTTTTCCGCTGACCTCAACCTGAATATACCTGGCGTCCAGTCCCTCACGATCGACCGGTCGACTATGATCGACGTCAATCTGGGAACGGGGGTCAACACGCTCACGATCGACGCTTCGCTTCAGTCGGCGCTTGCGGCTCTCAGCGGGGCGGCCTTGCTCGACGACCCGTCCGGCACCAGCGACACGCTCCTTGGGCCGGCCGCGACTAACCAGTGGACGATCAGCGGTGCCAACAGCGGAGTCCTGGACGGCGCGATCTACTTCCAGAGCGTGCCGAACCTGACGGGCGTTTCGGGCGGTACGAACAACTTCACGTTCCAGGCGGGGGGCACGCTCAGCGGAACGCTCACCAGCGAATTCGAGTCCTCCAGCCAGGTCTCCCTATCGGGCAGAATCGCCGCGACCGAGACCTTCACGGAGACGGGGCCCACCAGCGGGCAGGTGACTTTCGACGGGCAGTCGATCGTCAGTTATAGCGGCGTGCCGTCAATCGTGGACAAGTCGGAAAAGGCCCCGGGCTCGACGACCCGCACGCTGACCATCAACACGCCCACCGCGAGCGACCACATCCACATTGAGGACCAGGGCCTGGGGTTATCGGTGGTGAAGAGCGACTCTTCATCCACCCAGTTCCCCAGCGTCGCATTCGAGAACGCCGGCTTGACGGCGCTCGACCTCAATCCAGGGGGCGGCAACAGCTCATCAACCTCGGGAGATGCCACGCTCGCGATCGACCCTCTCGAGTCCAGCTTTCAGGCCCCGGTCGTGGTGAACGCTCCCGACCAGATCACACTGCTCAACATCCGTTCGCCCGCCGGCCTGACCGTGACTGCCGCCACGAGCATCACGGCCGGGCCCGCCATCGGCGACCAGCAGCAGGTGCCAATCTCCGAACTCTCCAACTGGACCCCGAACCGAAGCTATCCCCTTCTGGACCAGGCCTCGACGACGGGGTCCGGCACGGGGATGGTCGTCTCAGTCAACGTCGGCCCGAGCGGTGAGCCCGTCGCGACGCTGGTCAACTTTGGCAGCGGTTACGACCCGAACGACAGGGTGACCTTCGATCCGCCCAACGGCAGGGGCGCGCCGATCACGCTCGAAGTGAATACCACGCCGGTCGTCCAGCAGGTGAGCCAGCCATCGGCCTTTGATCTGTGGACGCCGAACCAGTCGTACACCGACCTGCCCCAGGTCTCGACGACCGGCTCCGGGACCGGGATGCTGGCGGACATCACAATCGATCAGAACGGCGATCCTACGGTCACGGTCGTCAACCAAGGGGTTGGAGCCCGCATCGGCGACACGGTCGCCTTCGATCCGCCTGATGGAGTCGGTACGCCGGTGACCGCGCAGGTCCAGCCCGTCTTCACCAACCCCACCCCGTCGTCGTCATTCCAGACCTGGACGCCGAACCTGGTCTGGACGACCGTGCCGCAGTCGGCCACGTCGGGCATCGGCACGGGGATGAGCGCGTACATTACGGTGGACAAGAACGGCGACCCCACCGCGACGGTCCACGACATCGGCGTGACGATCCCCGATCCGTGGACGTCCAGCGCGACCTTCACGAATGTTGCCCAGGCCTCAACGACCGGCGCGGGGACGGGGATGACCGCAAACATCACGGTCAATGCCGCGGGCGACCCCACCGCGACCATCGACAATCCCGGATCGGGCTACCAGATTGGCGATCAGGTGACGTTTAACCCGGCCGACACGATCGGCACGCCGGTCATGTTCCAGGTGCAGCCGGTCCTGAGCCAGAACGCGCTCTCGAGCAGCTTCGCGGCATGGACGCCCAACCAGACGTATGCCAGCGTCGCGGCCGCGAGCACCTCGGGCAGCGGCACGGGGATGAACGTCTCCGTCACGGTCAATATCGCGGGCGACCCGACGCTGACGCTGCTCGACGCGGGCTCCGGGTACCAGGCGGGCGACACGGTGACGTTCGACGCGCCCGACGGTGTCGGCGACGCGGTGTCGGTCACGATCACCGGCACGACCGTGACGGCGATTCCAAGCAGCAGCCCGGGCTACCTGGTCGGCGACACGGTCACGTTCTACCCACCGGACGGCGTCGGAGACCCGATCACCGTGACCCTGTCGGGGACGGTCGGTACGCAGGTCCTGAACGACGGCTGGACGCCGAACATGATGTATACGGCGGTCGCGCCCAGCTCGACGACCGGAAGCGGCACGGGGATGACCGTCAACATCGTGACCGACGACCTCGGGGACCCCACGCTGACGCTCGACACGTCCGGCACCGGCTACCAGGTCGGCGACAGCGTGACGTTCAACGAGCCGAACACGGGCGCCGCGCCGATCAGTGCCGTCGTGGCCAGCGTGGGAACGGTCACGCAATTGCCGGGCGCTCCCTGGTCTCCGGGGCAGATCTATGACAACGTATCCCCGAACTCGACGAGCGGCTTCGGGATCGGTATGGTCGTGAACATAACGGTGGATGCCGGCGGGAACCCGGTGGCGACGCTCGTCCGTGCGGGTACGGGCTATGTTAGCGGCGACACCGTGTTCTTCGATCCGCCGGACGGCGTCGGCGACCCCTTGAGCGTGCAGGTGGCCGGCGGCCAGGCGCCGGTGATCTCGACGCGCGAGATCGCCCAGGGTGCGGACCCAGTCTCGGCGTTTTCGACCGGCAACTCGGGCACACTCACCTTGGGCGCACCCAGATCACGATTGGACCGGGCACGCAGGTGCTCGCCTCGGCGAACGCGGGCTTCCAGGCGGGCGACATTCTGTTCTCGGCCAACTCCGCGCTAGAGCTCGACTACGACCCGCTCTCGGTCGCCACGACGCTCGCCTCGCCGTGGAAAGTTCGGCAGACCGCGGCCACTGTGCAGGTCGCGGGCGCGACGATCGATGGCGGCGACGTCTCGATCTTCTCCGACGCCACGACCAACCGGTTCGCCGGCTACGATGTCTTCGATGGCGGCCTGACGAGCTACATCGCCGGTCAGACCACGGGCAACACGAGCGACCCGACCGACACCACGCTCACGTTCGCCGATCGGACCGCAACCGCCGGCGCGACGATCACGCGCAGCCAGGGGAGCTGGATCTCCGACGGGTTCCAGGTCGGGCAGGAGATCATCACCGTCGGCACGGCCTACAACGACAACGTCACGTACACGATCGCGAGCGTCAGCCCGGAAGTCATCACGCTGGTGCCAACCGACTTCCTGACCCCCGAGACGGACGACGGCACGGCCACCGTGAAAGAGCTGCTCTCGTCGGTGCTACCGCAAAACCTGCCCGTCGAGACGCTCGATCAAAACGGCAACCCGGTGGACTCGAGCATTCCGGTGAGCCAGCTCGCGCGTCCTGTCGATGCGCTGACCGGACTGTACCAGCAGGTCGACCTCGACGGGTACTTCCCTGTCTTCGAGGGGGTGACGTCGTCAGCGACGACGGCCATCCAGATCTTGAGCTCGGCGGCGATCATCGCATCGGGGAACGTGGACATCGAGACGTCGAGCACCTCGGACGCCGAAGTCGATACCCCTTCGTTCATCCTGGGCGGCGCGTACGCCAGCTCGGATGGTTACGCGACGACAACGATCGGCGAGGGCGTGCAGATCAAGGCCGCGGGGAATTTCACCCTCAAGTCGCTGGTGACGAATACCATGGCGGCCCAGGTCGAGGTTTCGTCGGGCCTGGTCCAGCCGGTAGCCACGCTCCTCGGCAATGGGGGGAGCCCCGTCGAAAACACGGCGGCCCTGAAAATCCCGGGTCCGTCCATCTCGGTGGCCTATGGCACGGCCGACTCGATTTCGTACACGCTGCTTGCCTCAGGCGCCTCGGTCCAGGCCGCGGCGGTGACGATTGACTCGCAAAACAACAACAGCTTCCAGGCCGTGGCCGACAGCTCGGTGATCGCGCCCGGAATCTACAACCCCAAGTCGCAGGGGGGGACCGGGAACAACCAGGGGAGTGGCGCACGCGGTCGCGATCAGCAGCGTGTCGTCAACGAGCAGCACCGAGGTCGATGGCAGCATCGTTGCGACCGGCGCCGTTTCGGCCACCGCCGAGTCGCTCAACAATACCAATAACACGATCTCCGAGACGGTAGTCCGCAACAAACCGATCCTCGAGGACTACGGCGGCGGCGTCCTGAAAAAGGTTGGGCTCGACGTCAACACGTCATCGAGCGGGGTTCGCCAGAAGACGGGGAAGCTGGGCGTCGCGGCCGGCGTATCGGTCGCCAACAGCACGAACCAGGCCGACGCGCACATCGGGGCGACCGGCGCGGTCTCGACGATGGGCAACCTGACCGTGAACGCCCAGGCGATGGATACGTTCCGCGCCTCGGCGATCGGGGCCGCGCTTTCCCTCTCGGAGTTCGCAATCGGCGGTGCCGTGTCGGACGCCCATGAGTCGAACCAGGCCTTCGCCTCGATCGACAGCACCGCCGGCGTCAATGCCTCAGGCGCGCTTGCGGTGACGGCCGAAGCCACGCTGCCCTTGGTCTTGATTCCCGTCGAGCAGTACGACCAGCTCAAGCAGTTCTTCGAGAACGAGACAAGCAGCGGCACGCCGCTGTTCGAGCCGGGCTCGATCACGAGCGTCTCGGGCCTCATTTCCACCTTGTCGGCGCAGAATGACCCGGTCTCGGACTACATCTGGAGCCAGATCCCCGCGACCGATCAGCAGACGCTCTTGAGCACGTCGTCGACTCCCGAGCAGCAAGAATCGACCCTGGACGCGGACCTCGATGCGATCTTGACGAGCGGCAGCTCGATCTACACCGCCACCCGGTTTGCCGGGGTGACGCTCTCGCAGGCGACCCTCAATCTGCTCAACAGCAATCCGACCGGCGAGCAGCTCGAGCTACTGAACCGGATGCTGCTCGACGACGCTTATGCCAACGACATTTCGTCCTCGCTGCCGGGAGTAATCCCGCAGGTCGACAATACGGGGCTGAACGGTCAGACCTTCGACGAGGTCGACAGCTATCTGACGCGGCTCCAGCTCGGGGAGGCGCTCCTGAGCGACCTCCCGTCCTATATCAGCCCGACGGGTAATGCGCCGGCGACCGTCACGACGACGTATGTCGGCGCGGCATCCCAGTCGGGCGATTCAGATAAGGAGACACAGACCCCGAGTCGTCTCTCGGTCTCGGGGAGTGTCAACCTGCTCACGATGGTCAACACGGCGAAAGCCGGTATCAGCGACGGGGCGAGGATCAACCTGGACAGCGCCTACGCCCTGCCCGGGCAGAGCGTCGACGTCGATGCCAGCGCAACAACCAACGCGATCGACGCCGGCGGGTTCACCGCCTTGCCGACGATCGTCATCTCAACCGAGCACGGCTCGACTTCGGTCGGCGGCACGTTTGTCGACCTGCACTTCACAAACACGGCCAACGCGTACATCGGGGCCGGCGCGATGGTCGACTCGGCGGGGGACGTCGATGTCGAGTCGCACACGAACAACTTCCTGGTGAACCTGACGAAGCAAGGCGGGGCCGGGCACAAGTACGGCATCGAGGGGGGCGTGGCGTACACGTCGCTCGACAACCAGAGCCTGGCCTACATCGACGCGTCGGCCACGGTCCAGGCGGCGGGCAACGTCACGGTCCACGCCGACAACACGCTGTTCGCTCTCATGATTACCGGCGCCGACAGCCAGGCGCCCGATAGGGGTCGGCGCGTCGGTCGCGTGGAACCAGTTCCAGAACGACACGCGGGCGTTCATCGGCAATCCCGACCCAGCTTTGGCCGACGGGCCCGCGGGAACGGTTACCGCCGGCGACAATGTCACGGTCGAGGCGATCACCAAGGAGGAGGTCTTCTCGTTTTCGCTCGCGGGGTCGATCTCAAGTGGCGGCGGCGAACATGAGGATGAGGGTGAAGGCACTGGCGATGGGGAGGGCGAAGAGGCAGGAAGCGACGCCGACGCCGAGGGGGACGCGGGCTCGGAGGGCGACAACCTCGTGGATGACGGCGAGAACGCCGCCACCGACGTGGGCTCGGGCGACGGCGAGGACGAAGAATCGCAGCACGCCGGTTTTGCCATCTCGGGCGCGATCACGATCAACGACCTGCACAACGACGACACCGAGGCGTACATCACCGGAGGCACCACGGTGAACGCGCCCGGGGCGCTGACTGTCCACGCGTCGAGCACACTCCTGGCGGCCTCGGTCGCAGGGGCGATCTCCGCGCAGACCCAGCAGACTCCCGAGGAGGGTGAAGACTCCGCCGGCGGCGCCGCGATCGCGGGCGCGTTCGTCTGGAACGATCTGCAGAAAGATTCGAGCGGTAACGAGCGGGAAACCGAGGCGTATACCCAGGGTGTCACCCTGCACGCTCAGTTGACCGACGTCGAAGCCGACAACACCATGCACCTCTGGAGCTTTGCCGCCGGCGGCGCCGGCACCTCGACGCCGAAGGACAAAGAAGCGACCACGGCCGGGATCCTCGGCTCGGCCGACCTGGACGAGCTCGACTTCGACACGCGGGCGTTCCTCGGCTCAGGCACATCCCTGGTCGCAACCCAAGCGATCACGCCGCAGACCGTCATCATCAATGCCAGCAGCACTTTGTTCCTCGTATCGGCGGCCGGTGGTGTCGCCGTCTCCGGCAAGGCGGGTATCGGCGCCGGGGTCGATGTCGGCATCATCCACAACACGGTCGTCGCCGACATCGGCGCGTTCGCCGACATCGATCCCACGGGCAACATCGCGATCGCGGCGGCGGGGACCGAGTACGTCATCTCGGTCGGCGTCAGCTTCGCGATCGGCACGCAGCAGCTCGGAATTGTCGGGGCCGGGACGAGCGAGAACATCTCACCCGACGTCGAAGCGTATGTTGACGACAACGCAACCGTCGAGACACCCGACAGCATTCTCATCGCCGCCAATGACAACGTGACCGACATCACGATCGGCGGCGGCATCGGCATCGGCGACAAGCAGGGCTTCGGCGCCGCGGTGGGCAATGTCAACGTCGATGAGACGGTCAAGGCCTACATCGGCTCGGACGACACCATCGTTGCCGAGGGCTATGGCAATCAGCCGCTCAGCGGCTTGCCCGGCGCCGTCACCGGCAACGGACTGCTGATCAGCGCCTTCGGCTCGGAGTCTCTTTCGACTGTCGGCGCAGGAGGCGCGGGGGGGCAAAAGGTGGGGATCGCTGCCTCCGTCGCGGTGAACACGATCGATAACGACACCGAGGCATACATCGGCCAGGGAACGACCGTCAACTCCGGCATCGCGGACCTCGCCCCGGTACAATCGGTGCAGATCGATGCCGGCGAGACGGTCAACGTGCTGAGCATTGGCGGCGCGCTCGCCGCGGCGATCTCGGTCGGGCAGAACGGCGGAGGCACCGCCGGATCAGTCGGGATCGGGGTCTCCGTCACGACGATCACAGGGGATGTCCTGGCCTACATCGCCGGCGCGACAGTGGACGCGGCTGACGGAGTCGCCGTCGAAGCCGTGGCGATGGTCACCGTGTTCGCGCTGGCGCTCGGCGGGGCAGTGACCGTGAGCGCCACCGGCGGCGGCGCCGGCGGCACCGGGATCGGCGGCGCGGGAGCGGGTTCAGGAGTTACGGTCGACGACACGGTGCAAGCCGACATCGAAGACGGCGCCTCGGTCAGCACCACCGGGGGAAGCGTCTCGCTCGCGGCCACCGACACCACCACGGTCACCGCCGACGGCGGCGGCTTGGGGATCGCCGTGGGAGCCGGCGGGGGTGGTGGCACGGGAATCTCGGTGGGGGCCGCCGCTGCGATCAACGAGATCACCAATACCGTCGAGGCTTTCATCGACGGCTCGAGCGTCACGGCCGCGGCAGGTGTCTCGCTCGGGGCGAATGAGACGGCCACGATCCAGGCGCTGACCATCGGCGGCGCCGTTGCGGTCGCCGCCGGTAGCGGCAGCAGTACCGCGGTCGCCGGCGCGGGAGCCGGCTCGGGCAATACCGTCGCAAACGACGTCGAAGCCTACATCGCGAGTAGCCCCGATGTCACGTCTCAGGCGGGCGGCGTCTCGATCTCGAGCGTCGACAACACGTCGGCGACCGCCAATGGCGGCGGCGTGGGGATCGCGGTGGGCGCGGCACCGAGCGACAGCGGCCTTGCGGTCACGATCGGAATCTCGGCCGCCACCAACAAAGTGACGAACCAGGTGCTCGCCTATATCGCCAGCTCGCGGGTAAGCGCCGCCGGGAACGTCGACTTGAGCGCAACCGAGAAGGCGAACATCCAGGCCCTCTCGATTGGCGGCGCCATCAGCGTGGGCGCCAGTGGCGGCGGCGACGGAGCCGGGGTCGGCGCGGCGGGGGCCGGGTCGGGCAACACGATTGCGGACACGGTCGAAGCCTCCATTCAGGACGGCTCTTCAGTAACCACCTCGGCCGGCGGTAATGTAAACCTGTCCGCGCTCGACGAACCCACAATCACCGCCAACGCCGGCGGCGTGGGGATCGCCGGCGGCGCCGCGAGCGAGAGCGGAGTGAGCGTGTCGCTCGGTGTCGCTGTCGCGATCAACAGCGTCGCGGACCCCGTGAAGGCATTCATCAGCGGCTCGACCGTGAGCGCCGCGGGGACCGTGAGCCTCTCGGCCAGCGAGACCGCCAACATCCAGGCCTTGACCATCGGCGGCGCTATCGGAGTCGCCGGCGGTGGGGGCAGCAGTGTCGGCGTAGCTGCCGCCGGGGCCGGCTCCGGCAATACCATCACGGACGATATCGAAGCCGGCATCACGGGCGGCAGCGACGTCACCGCCCAGGGAGGCGGCATTTCGATCTCGGCCACCGACAACTCGATGATCGTCGCCAACGCCGGCGGCGTGGGGATCGCCGTCGGCGGCTCCGGCGCAAGCGCCGTGGGTGCGACGATCGGAATTTCGGCTGGCACGAACGAAATGACCAACCAGGTTCTGGCCTACATCGACAGCTCGACGGTGAGCGCCCAGGCGCCATCACGTTGATCACGAGCGAGACCTCAAGCATCTCCGCGTTGACCATCGGCGGTGCCGTGGGGGTCGGTGGCGGTGGAGGCGATGGCATTGGCGTCGGTCTGGCTGGCGCAGGCTCGGGCAATACGATCGCGAACACGGTCGAGGCGTACATCCAGGACGGCTCGTCGGTCACCACCACCTCAAACGGCAACGTGACTCTTGAGGCCGTCGATTCACCGATGATCGTCGCCAACGGCGGCGGCGTCGGGATCGCCGTCGGCGGCGGAGCGGGGGCTGGTGTCGGCGTCTCGCTCGGCGTGGCCTTTGCCAGCAACCAGGTCGAAGACGCGGTCGAGGCATTCATCAGCGGTTCGACAGTCAGCGCCGCGGGCGCCGTTTCACTTTCGGCCAGTGAGGCTGCCAGTATCCAAGCTTTGACAATCGGCGGCTCGATCGGCGTCGGCGGCGGCGGAGGCACGGGCGTGGGCGTCGTCGGGGCCGGTGCATACGCGAGCAACACCATCGCAAACGACGTTGAGGCCGGCATCAAGGGCGGCAGCACCGTCACCGTTCTTGGAGGTGGCATCACGATGGCGGCCACCGATAACTCGATGATCGTCGCCAACAGCGGCGGCGTCGGGATCAGCGTCGGCGGTGGTGGCGGGGCCGGCGTCGGCGTGACACTTGGGATCTCGGTCGCAATCAACAACATCCAGAACACAATCTACGCGGACATCGACGGCTCCAAGGCGACCGCCACGGGTAACGTGAGCCTTTCGACACAGGAAGCGGCGAACATCCAGGCGCTGTCGATCGGTGGCGCCCTTGCCGTGGGCGGTGGCGGCGGCGCCGGAGTCGGCGTCGGTCTGGCGGGCGCGGGATCGGCCAACACCATCACGGACACCGTCGAGTCCTTCATAGAAGACAACGCGTCCGTCACCACGACCGCGGCGGCGAACGTGACCCTGACCGCGGCCGATAACCCGTCGATCACCGCCAACGGCGGCGGCGTGGGGTTCGCCGTCGGCGGTGGGGGGGCGCTGGGGTCGCCGTCACGCTCGGCGTAGCGTATGCCAGCAACCAGGTCGAAGATCCGGTCGAGGCGTTCATCAGCGGTTCGACGGCGAGCGCCGCGGGCGCCGTTTCGCTTTCGGCCAGCGAGACTGCCAGTATCCAAGCTTTGACGATCGGCGGCGCCATCGGCGTCGGTGGGGGCGGCGGTGCCGGAGTCGGAGTCGTCGGAGCGGGTGCGTACTCCACCAACACCATTGCAAACGACGTTGAGGCCGACGTCACGGGCGGCAGCACCGTCACCTCTCATGGAGGTGGCATCACGATGTCGGCCACCGACAACTCGATGATCGTCGCCAACGGCGGCGGCGTCGGGATCAGCGTCGGCGGCGGTGGCGGGGCCGGCGTCGGCGTGACACTCGGGATCTCGGCCGCGACCAATAAAATCCAGAACATAATCTACGCGGAAATTGACGGCTCCACGGCGAGCGCCACGGGCAGCGTGAGCCTTTCGACACAGGAAACGGCGAACATCCAGGCGCTGTCGATCGGTGGCGCCCTTGCCGTGGGCGGTGGCGGCGGCGCCGGAGTCGGCGTCGGTCTGGCGGGCGCGGGATCGAGCAACACCATCGCGGACACCGTCGAGTCCGTCATTCAAGACAACGCGTCCGTCACCACGGCCGCGGCGGCGAGCGTGTCCCTGACCGCGACCGATAACCCATCGATCACCGCCAACGGCGGCGGCGTGGGGATCGCCGTCGGCGTCGGGGGGGGCGTTGGCGTCGGCGTCTCGCTCGGCGTGGCGTATGCCAGCAACCAGGTGGAAGACACGGTCGAGGCGCTCATTACCGGTTCGACCGTCATCGCCGCGGGTGCCATTTCGCTCTCGGCCACGGAGACGGCGAACATTCAGACTCTGAGTATCGGCGGCGGCGTCGCGCTGGGCGGCGGCGTGGTTGGCATATCCTTGAGCGTGGCGGGTTCCGTGACGGTCAATACCATTGCCAATCAAGTCGAAGCCTATGTCGCCGGCAGCAACATCACCGCCAGCGGCGGATCGGTCACCATCGTCGCGACTGACGGATCGAGCATCACCGCCAACAGCGGTGGGCTAGGGATCGGCGTGGGAGGCGGCATTGTCGGCGCCGCGCTGGCCGTCGGCTTCGCCACCGCCCAGAACCAGGTCAACAACCTGGTCCTGGCCTATGGCGCCGATTCCGACATCACGGCAGTCGGCGCGAACATCGCCTTTTCGGCCATCGAGAACGCAACGATTCAGTCGCTAAGCGTTGGCGGCGCGGTGGCGCTCGCCGTGGGCGGTGTGGCGGCGGACGGCGCTGGAGCCGGCGCCAGTTCGACCAACACGATTGGCAACACGGTCGAAGCCTACATCACCGACGGTAGCACGGTCACGACCCAGTCGAGCGGAAACGTGAGCCTCACGGCGTCCGACGCTGCTGACATCAATGTCCAGGCCACCGGGGCCAGCCTGTCGATCGAGGCCAGTTTCACCGGCGGCTCGATCTCCGTCGGCGCGGCGACTGCCAATAACACCGTCGACGATCTGGTCGAAGCCTACAGCAGCGGGTCGGCCATCACGTCAGCCGGCGATATCGACATCAAAGCGATGGGGAATTCGACAGTCACGGCTGACTCGAGCGCGGCGACGCTCTCCGTCGCGATCTCTCTCGCCGGATTAAGCTTCGGCGGCGGCGGCGTGACGTCGACGAACATGGTCGGCAACACGATCCAGGCCGATATCCAGGGAACCAATAGCGCGATCACCGCGGCAGGGAACGTCACCGTCACGGCGTCGCAGACGACATCGATCGACGCAGAGAACAACGCCGAGGCGATCGTGGCCGGTCTGTCTGGCGGTTCGGTCGGCTACTCCTCGGCCCAGGCCACGGATGATAGCGCGATCACCGCGGACATCGGCGGCGCGGTCGTGAACGCGAGCAATATCACCATCAGCGCAACGACGACCGATACAGGGACGGCGAACAACAACGTCACGAGCTGGGCTATCACCATCGTCGGCGGCTCCGACGTGACAGGTGACTCGTCCGTCAACGTGAGTCCGACCGTGCAGGCGTTTGCGGGTGCCGGGGCATCGCTGACGGCCGCGAACGACTTCAGCATTACGGCGTCCTCGGCAACGAGCGCCAGCTCAGCGATCTCCGGAGATGCCGGCGGCCCGCTTGCCGTCGGAACCACGAGCGCCGAGGGCACCGTCGGGGGGAGCACGTCGACTTCGGTCGCCGCGGGCGCGGCGCTAACGGCCACGGCGGGAAACCTGTTGCTGACGGCAGGCTCGAAGCAGTTGGTCACGACCTCCTCGAACGGAACGGCGGGAGGCTTCGGCGCCGGCGGCAAAACCACCTCCACCGCGACGGTGCAGAATTCGGTGTCGGCCAGCGTCGGCGACAATGCGTCGTTGACCGCCGGGCAGAACATTACAATCTCGTCCACCAACAACACGATCAACGATTTCGGCTTCAGCACCAACAGCAGCAACGGCTTCATCGCCGCCGGCAACCCAACGAGCAGCACGATCGACAACGATCAGAGCAATGCTTCGCTGGGACAGAATGTCACCGCAATGGCCACTCAGGGGAACTTCACCCTCGAGGCCATTTCCCAGGACGACGGAGTCGAGGCCGACGCCGACGCCTCGGGCGGCGGAGCCGTCAAGTCCGCGACGGCCACCGCGACCACGACGCTGACCGACCCCGCCACCGCGACCGTCGGCGCAGGATCGACCATCACGGCGAACCTGGGGACGCTCCTGGTTCTCTCCCAGACCGGAACCGGCGCGAGCGCCAGCGCCAGCGCATCGGGCGGCGGCCTGGGCGTCAACAGCACCGCGACGGCAAACACCACGGTGACTTCGAACGCGGAGACCGACATCGATCAGGGCGCCGCTCTGCACGGGCTGAACGTCACGATCGAGGCGACAGGCGGTGCAGTGCGGTCCGTACAGGCCAACGCCGACGCGTCATCCTCAGCCCTGGGTGTCAGTACGTCGGCCACGACGGCCGTCACGGCGACCTACAACTCCACCGTCTCGATCGCAACCGGTGCCGACATCTTCGGCGCCGACCTCGTGCGCCTCGCGTCCGCCTCTGGCGATGTCTCAGTCTTCTCGGTCGCCGGCGGCTATTCCTACGCCGCCGGCGGCGATACCGACTCCAGCGCAAGCAGCCTGCTGAACGAGCGCGTCTTGGTGACGACTGCGGCCGGCTCGACAATCGAGGCCGGCACGCTGTCCGTGGCTGCGGATCTATCCGCCCCCCTGGGTTTCACGGCAGCGAACCGGGTCGCCGCGCTGGTCGATACTGGCTCGGCGAACCAGTTGCCGCTCGTTGTGCCCTCGAGCCAGATCGACTTTAACTCGAACGTCACCCTGCTCGGCGCCGGCGACGTGCTCCAGATCGCCCCGGACGGCAGCGTCATCAACCAGTCCGGCATCAGTCTCGTGCCGTCGTCCACGCAGGTGCAGCTCAAGCCGATCAACAACATTTCCACGGGCGTGGTGGAGCTGACAACGACCGGTGTGTTCCAGAATATCTCCGGGCACGCAAGTTTCGCGGCGTCGCCGTCAGTCGCCGCCGTCGACATCATCAACGAATCCCCGGAGGACCTGGTGATCCCCGGCATTCAGGTCATCAATCAGAACCCGAGCAAGCCCACCGTGCAAGTTGACTCCACCGGCGCCCAGGACTTTACTTACAGCACGAGCATCGTGGGACCCTACGCCACCCAGATCAACATCAGCAACACCGGCGGATCGCGTACGTTATTGACCGGCGATATTGACAACCCGGTGGGCACGTCCACGATTTCTGATGCCAACGCCTCCCAGACCAAGGGCGGCAGCATCGTCGCGTCGGGCGACGACCAGTCGATCCAAACGGGCGAGCTCACGCTCGCGAGCGCAACCGGCAGCATCGGGTCGAGCAGTGCGCCGCTCAATGCCCAGCTCGTCGAATCGTCCCCCGGATCGCCGTCCTTCCAGGCGACAGCGCCCCAGGGCGACGTCTATCTTGACCTGTCAACGCTCAATCAGACGACTGCCGCGCTGGCGGTAACGAGCGCCGCGCTGACGGGGCGATTCGTGAACCTGCAAATTGCGGACGGGATCTCACAGCCAGCAGGGCAGGCCGCGGTGCCAGAGGGCAGCTCGTACGACCTCGCCGGCGTGGCGGCATCGCAGCTTGACGTCCGCGCCGGGACAAGGACGGCGATCGCACTCTCGATCACGGGACCCGGCGACTTGGATATCGGCACCATCACCTCGCCCAAGGGGAACGTCACGCTGACAGCCGGCGGCTCGATTGCCGACACGACCGGTGACACCCAGACGAACGTGAAGGGCGCCACGATCACCCTCGATGCCGGCGGCGCGATCGGCTCGGCCGCGGACCCCTTCGAGATCGAGTCGGCATATTCTGGCCCCGGATTGGTGAACGCGTCGGCCTCGCAGGGCATCACCCTGGATCAGACGGCTGGAAACTTGAACGTGGGCATGATCGACTCAGGCGGGCTCGTGAGCTTGACTGCCTCCGGCGCAATCGTCGATGGCGATGCGGCGTCGACAATCGCCTTGAGCACCTCAGTCGGGGCCGTCCTGGTCGCTGGTTCCGGCATCGGCACGCTCGCCGATCCCCTCCAGACTGAAATCAGCAGCCTTGCCGCCGCCGCTGGCAAGGCCGCGCTCTGGATCAACAACACGGGCGACTTGACGATTGGCGGCACGGCCCCGGTATTGGGCGTGTCGGCTCTGGGTGTGGTCAACGTCTCGACCTCGGGGAATCTCAGCGTCGATGAAAACATCTCGGCGGGAGGCGATATTACCCTGATCGCCGGCGGCGACATCACGGTCGCCCCACACGTACTGGTCTCGAGCTCCAGCGGAAACGACACGCTCGATTCCGAGCACGGGAACATCACGGTCCCTGGGCAGAGCGATCTTGCCGCGGCCACGACGTTGTCCCTTGAAGCGATGAGTCCTTCGGCGAGCACGAGCGACCTGACGGGCTCGATTCAGGCCAGTTCCTTGAGCGTCACGACCGGTAACGGCGACGACGTCGTCGACATCGAACATATGCCGATCGGCCTTCCCATTTTCGTCGAGGGTGGCGGCGACACCGCGCTCAATCTCAGCAGTATCTCCGGGAACGACGTCTTCACGATCACGGGCACCGCAGTGGTCGTGCAGTCCGGAAACCTCTCCGAGACGATCAACTACGTGGGCGTTCAGTTGTTGACCGTCAACGACGCGGCGTTCACCCAGGGCGACAACGACACGTTCGATGTGCTCAGCACGACCGCGGCCACGACGCTCGACGCCGGCCCCGGCGCCGCCGTCGTCAATCTCTATGCGAGCACCGACTCCCTTGGCTCACCGGCGCTGAACGCCCCGGTCACGTTCCAAGGCGGCGCAGGAGCGGTTTCGATCAACGTGTTCGGGCCGGCTGCGGGCGACAATGCGATCGTCCTCGCGGGCGCGGGGGACGCGAACGGGCGGCTCACCTCGGCCCTGGTTGGCGATGGGCTCCAGTGCCAGTACAGTGCGCCCGCGACTCTCCTCGGCGCCACGGCGACTTCGGTCGGAGTCATATTCAGCTCAGGCGGCGGCTTGAGCGACATCTATGTGCTGGGCACGCTCTTTGACACGACCGTGCAGACCGGTGCGGGAGCCGACCTCGTCAGTCTCGGCGGGTACGGCCCGGGCGTTCTGGTGGGGCCCGCGATTCCGATTCTGGACGAGTCGGCTCTGTCGTCGGTCGCGATGGTCACCCAAACGATCACCCAGGAGATTGGCGCGAGCTTCGATCCTGCGAATTCGACGTTGACGGTCCCGGCCGAGGAGACTTTCGGCGACTTCAAGCAGCCAATCACAATCGCCGGGGGCTCGACGAAGACGACACTGGCAATCGATGACTCGCTCGACACAAGCCAGTACGACCTGCTCCTCACCCCGACGTCTCTCCTCGGCATCCCTTCCGAGGGGGTGAACACCGTTCCTTTTACGGGAATCGGCGCGATGACCGTGGACCTGGGCTCTGGCGGCGGGCTATTCACGGTGCAGGACACGTTCGCCGGACCCGGACCCATCACGATCGACACCGGGACCGGACTGGCGACCGTCCTCGTCCAGTCATCCTCTTCGCCCCTGGTTATCGATGGCAGCAAAGCGACCTCGGGAGAGAACACGATCACCTTCGACGCCGCGTCCGACACTCAGCCCATGACCGACGCCGCACTCGCGGATAGCACCGCGACGGCGTACCCCGGTTATGCCGCTCTCACCGGGTTTGGACCAATCGACACAGTGGAATTCACCGGATTTGGGCAGGCGAATCTCAATCTGGGACAGAACCTCAATACGCTGACGATCAACCTCGACATCCTCAATCTTTCGGTGAACACTGACCAGCAAGTCATGAGCCCCACTGGCGGCGTCATCGCCGACGACTCGAAGAATCAGGGCGACGATTTCATCACCATCGATCAGATCGGGTATTCCAAAGTGAGCGGCGCAGTCGACCAGATCAACGGCGGCAGCGGTCAAGACTTGGTCACCGTCGTCATTCCGGGCTCGCCGATCCCGCAGGGGCCCGATTATCTTACCGAGCTGGATCTCACCAGCGTGGCCACCCTGACGGTCAAGAACGCGACCAGCTCGACCGGGGTTGGCTGGATTGTGGCGAATGGCTATCTGTCGGCCGAGGTGCCCGCCACGGGCGGCGCTCCTGTCAAGCTGCTGGGGATCGACGGTGCCGCGTCCGTCATGATCGTCGGCGGAACGTGTACGAACACGCTCTCGGTCCAGAGCCTCTCCGGCTCCGCGCAAGGCACGATCGACGGCGACAACGTCACGCTGGTTTCGGGTCAAGAGGTACTTCAGCAAACAAATTACGATACGTATTATAATGACAGTGATACCAGTGCCCTGGTCACATTTGGCGGCGTGCCCTCCGGCGGCGCGACCTCCTATACCGACTACCTGACGCCGAGCGGGGGCTTCACCCCCGGCTTCACTTTGACCAGCTCGGGCGGAATGCTCGAGCCCAGCGCAACCTACCCGGGCGCCGTCGGCGCCAGTTCCTCGACCGGCGTTCTATTCACGCTGACGGCCGCCGACGGCGGGATCTTCGCCCTTTCGGAAATCTCGCTTTCCAGCGCCGGCGGCACAAGCGCGCCCGTGACGTTTACGGGTACCACGGCTAACGGCAACACGGTCTCCGCACTTTTGCCGGGGGTCTCGACCTCAGGTTTCGAGATCTTCCGCTTCCCCTCTTACTTCACCGCCTTGACAAGCGTTTCGTGGAACCCCGGGAACACGCTCGCAACCAACATCGTCGCGACCGAACAGCTCGAGGCCCTGACTGCCGGTCCGCTTCCGACATCCGTTCCCGGGCCGTGGACCACCGCCACCGACCCGATCGGGTCGCCCGGCGATCCGCTTTCGGTCGAATTCACCACGGGCAGCCCAGGCGTGATACCGTTCATTTCCGTGAAAGACACGGTCACGGGACGTGTGGCGATCATTAACGACGGAGCTAATTTCAACGGCGCCCGGGTCGCGATTCAGTCTGTCGACCCCGACGGCACACCCGACGCGAAAGGTAGCGTGACGCAATTTGAGTTCGACGGAAACCTGGTGTTCCCCGCAGGGTCGACCGTTATAGCGATGGGTCAAAACGCGCTCTCGCTGTTCGCGTCCAACGACGTCATCGCGGCAAACGTGACGTTCACGTTCAGTCCGGGTGAGCTCGGGGGTGGCACCGGCGGCGTCCGTTCTTCGAGCCCCGCGCGGGAGGCGCCGAGACTCAAAACGGCGGTGCCGGCGGTGCAGCCGGCAGCGGCGGCGCAGGCGGCTCTATTCTTAACAATGGGGACAACGGCGGTAACGGAGCTGTTGGGTCCAGCGGCACGACCGGTTTGCCCGGCAGCGCCGGTGCCACGGGCGGTACGGGCGGCAATGGGCTGAACGGAGGTTTGGGTGGCAGCGGCGGCGCTGGCGGCAACGGTGGCAGCGGCGATCCGGGCGGCGGCGGTGGTGCGTCCGGCACTGGCGGTGTCGGAGGAGGCGGACAGAACGGCGGTGGTGGCGGCGGCTATGGGGGCCTTGTCGGTGGGACTGGCATCACCCCACAACGCCCAGGCACCGTCATCAACGGTGTGATCACCGTTCCCGGCAATGGCATCCCTGGCAGCCCTGGTGCCGGCGGCCAGAATGTTGGGTCCAGCATGAACATCTCTGGCGGTGGTGGTGGCGGGGCCGGCGGCGGCGGCGGCGGTGGCGAAGCCGGGGGGGGCGGCGGTGGCGGCGGCGGCGGCGGCGGCGGTGGTGGCGGCGGCGGCGGCCTGTTCACCGGTGGGAGCGATGGCGGATCGGGTGCTGCCGGCGCGGCTGGTGGCATGGGTGGGACCGGCGGCGCGGGCGGCCTTGGCGGCGCGGGCGGCACAGGGGGCGCTGCCTTTGAAATCATCGCGGAAGGCACGATCAATCTCCAGACCGGCTCCGCTTTGTCCGCAGACGGCGGCCCTGGGGTCGCCGGCACGGGTGGTGGCAGTGGTGCCGCCGGTACTGCCGGCGGTGCCGCGACCGGCGGTGACGGCGGAACAGGCGGTTATAACGGGAGCAACTTCGGCGGTGGCGGTGGCGGTGGTGCCGGCGGCGGCATGGGTGGGACCGGCGGGACCGGCGGAACAGGCGGAACAGGCGGTACCGGCGGCGGAGGCGCGGGAGGTACGATCAAGCTTGATGGAACCAATGTCGAGGGTGCCGGAGCCACGGTCGACACGGCCGGTGGAACGGCCAAGGCGCCCGCACTGGCGGGCGGCGACGGGCGCCTCATCATCGGCACGAATACCGTGGGCGGCACGCCTACGTCGTCCGGATCTGTGGTCAACTCGTTCGCCGGTCCGCAAGCAACGAATCAATACACGGCCGGCGGCCCTGAGACTCCCCTGATCGCCGACCTGGCTGGGGGATCCGCCGCGTTCGGGCTTGTCAGCGGTGGCGTCTCGACACTCGTGCAAGACTCAGACTCCGCCGTCAAGAATGCCATCGCCAACGCGCCGGCCGACGCGCTGGTTGCTGTCGTCCGGGAGAGCGTGCCCAGCGGTTTCGTCGGCTACTTCGCCGATCTGACGAACTTCGATTACGTTCTCGTCGTGAACCTGACCAACTCGAACCTTCCCTCACCAGCCCTTGAGCTCGGCTTGAAGAACCTCTCTGCCGGGGTCACGACCAACTTGATGTTCAGTGATATCTCACTCAATGGTTACTTGAGCGGCACGCAACAATACACGACCCTCTCGAGCCTGCCTGCCGGCGCGGTCTGGGTCACGCTCGTGCCCGCGAACAATTCGACGCCCATCTATGTCAACGCCACGATCGGCGGGCCGGCGACCGGGATCGCAGACCAGGTCCTGAGCGACGGAATCGGCGTGGATGCCGCCTACATCACGGCGCCGCAACCGCAGCCGTCCGCTGGTGCCGCCATCCCAGGTTTCCAGGCCGTCGCCGTCAGTCCCGACAGCCAGACGCTCTACGCGGTCAATACTCAGCAGAATCTCTTGATCGTCGCAAGCGCTGCCAGTATGAACCAGCTTCAGAGCTTCCAGAACGGCGTTAACCAGGTCTCCGGGTTGGCTGCTCCGATTGCGGTCGCCGTGAGCCCCGATGGCAACGACGTCTATGTGCTCGGGTCCGAGAACAATGAGGCTGACGTCGCGATCTTCTCGCGCAACCTGACGACCGGCGAGCTCACCTTCGAGAGCGTCGTCTCGATCTCCGGGATCGGCACGCCATCGGGCCTCGCAGTCTCCGGCTCAGCGGACAGCAGCTCCGACGCCGTGTTCGTCGGGGGCAGCGCGGGAGTGGTCGAGCTCCAGGGCGACACAAACGCGAGCACGCTCACTCTCCAGGCACAAAACACGGGAGCGACCGTGACATCGATCAGCGGCCTGGCTGCGAGCCGCGACGGCACTTTGCTCTATGCCGTCAGCTCCGCCGCCAATGCCCTCTACGTCCTTGATGCCGGCAACCTGAACGTGATCGCGACCGAGACGTACGCGTCGGTGAAGGCGACGAGCGCCGATGTCCCTGCCGATACCCTCGATGGCGCGAGTGTCGTCGCCGTCAGCGAGAACGACCAGTCGATCTACGTGATCGGTGCGACAAGCGGAACGCTCACCGTCTTTGAGCGCAACCTAGCCACCAATCTCCTGACCTGGGACCAGACGCTCCAGGACGGCGTGAGCGGCATTCGCGGCCTGACCGGCGCGACGAACTTCGCGGGCTCGAGTGACGGAAAATACGTGTACGTCACCAGTCCTCCACAAGGCACACTGGCCGTCTATGGAACCCAATCCGACGGCACGCTGGCGCTCGACCAGGTTTTGACCGGCTCGCTCGGATTGGGCCAGCCCGCGGGATTGGCCGTGGCCCCGCTGGGCGGCGAGGTTTACGTCGCGTCGCAGGTGGGGTTGGGCTCCAGTGGCGGCGGACTGGCCTCCTTCACGCCAGCAGCGTCCCCGCAGTCGATCCCCTTCGCGGTCAGCTACAGCAACATGCAAACGCTCGACGTTCAGGTGGGAGATGGCGCCAACACCATCAGCGAGCCCAACCATGCCACCGCGAGCAACCTCAACATCCAGACCGGCAGCGGTAGCAGCACGATCGAGCTGCTCGACATCGGCGGCACAACCACGGTAACGACCGGAACTGGCTCGAACCAGGTGACAGCGCATCCCGGCGCGGCCGACACGAACGCGTCGTTGACGATCGATGACGGCGGCAACGACTTCGTCGAGCTCGACGCGGCTCAGATCGGCGACAAGATCACGATCAACCTGGGCAACGGCAACAGCACCGCCCAGGTCGAAGGGACCGCACTATCATCGAATTCGACCGTGAAAGTCAACGGCGGTACGGGGATCGACACTCTGCTCTTCGATTCCCAGGGCAAACCGATTCTGGCCTATAACCAGGGAAAGTTGATCGACGACAGCGTTCCGGAAACCCCCGCTGGAGGGATTCAGGTCGCTGGATACGCCGAAGTGGCTTATACAGGCATCGCCGAGATCCCGGGTTTCACAGGTGCGACGGTCTCAGCCGGCGGTCCGTACACGATCCACCAGAATCAAGCCGTCACGCTGTTGGGCACAGCCACGCCGGCCACCAACTCGACCATTTTGGGCGAGGCGTGGGACCTTGAGGGCGACGGCGACTTCGACGGCGCCGTCGGCCTGTGTCCTTCATTGACCTGGGCCCAGCTGGTTTCGCTGGGCCTGAACGAGCCGGGTACCTACCCGATCGCCTTGCGGGTCTACAGCACGTCCCTCGCGGTGACGGCCTACACCACTCTTACCATCAACGCGGCCGCCCCAGGGGTGAACCTCGACGCGCCGAGCACCGCCACGGTCGGGGTACCGTACACGATTACCTTCTCGGGCACCGAGGCACCGGGAGTGAGTTATTCCGTCACCGGCTGGACGATCAACTGGGGCGACGGCACGCCGAGTAATCCCGACGTCACCACGCTTCCCAGCGATGCGACCTCGGCAAGCCACACGTTCACGACGCCCGGGAACCCCACCCTCTCGGTGTCGGTCGCAGATCCTTACGTCCCCGCGACGACCTCATCCCAATCAATCACCGTCAATGTGGGCACAGCGTCGATCAGCTCGGGCGGGCCCTACACGATCGACGCCGGCCAGAGCCTGGTTCTGACCGCCAGCGCCCCGGCTCTCCGGTTTCGTTCGCGTGGGACCTGCTCGGATCGGGCCAGTTCACCGACTTCTCCGGTCAGACAATCAGCTCATCGGGCGGCCAGACCACCAGCCAGGTCACTTTGACGTGGGCGCAGCTTCAGACACTGGGGATCGACGAGGGGACGTACAGCGATGTGAGCGTCCAGGTGACCTACGCCGACAACGTCTCGGCGACTTCGGCGCCGACCAGCCTGACGGTGGATCTGACCGCGCCCACCGCAGCGTTGACCGCAACGAACGCCGTGCTCGGCGGGACCAGCAAGGTCTCGTTCACCAACCGTTTCGACCCATCGGCGGCCGAGACGAAGGCCGGATTCACCTACAGCTTCAGTTTCCCCGACGGCTCCAGTATCGTCGGAAGTCCGAATCCCTGCGCAGCGGTGCCGGCCGATCTGCTGGCCCAGCCCGGCTCGTTCGTCGTCGACGGGCAGATCTCGGCCCATGACGGCCAGTTCACCGACGATCAGACCACGATCAAGGTGGCTGACGTAGCCCCGACAGTGTCGGCCGAGCCGAAACAGACCATCGCCGCCGGCACGCCGTTCTCGCTCAGCGGCGTCACCTTCAGCGACCCCGGCTACAGCACGCCGGCCGCAAACTGGGATTTCTCGGCCACGATCGCCTGGGGCGACGGCGTGACCAGCCCGGCGGCGCTCTCGGTAACTCAGGGTTCCGCGGGCGTGCTCACCACGGGCACTGTTTCGGGATACCATCTCTATCAGCCGGGCCAGACCTACGCCGTGACGGTCACGGTATTCGACCAGGACGGCGAGCGGGGTTGCGGCTCGTTCAAGGTGACGGTTGGCTCGCCGGCAGTGACGGTCGCCGCCGGGCCGGACCAGAGCATCCCCGCCGGGTCGACGTTCAGCCTTTCCCAGACGACGTTCACCGACACTGCGGCGCCCGACGCCGACACGGCGACGATCAACTGGGGCGACGGCTCGCCGGTCCAGACCGTTCCGGCCTCGAGCCTGATCGAGCCCGCAACGGCCAGCGATCCCGGCACGGTCGCCGGCAGCCACATTTACGGCATGCCCGGTGTCCACACGGTGACCGTTGCCGTTACGGATCGCTTCCAGGCCTCCGACAGCGGGAGCTTCCAGGTAGACGTGACCGACGTGGCACCGACTGTCATGGCCGGACCCGACCTCGCCCAGTCGCCAGGCGTTCCCGTTTCCCTCGATTCGACCTTCCTTGACCCGGCATTCCCGTCGGGCCCAGTCGGTCTGACTTACTCAGCCACCATTTCATGGGGCGATGGCAAGTCGTCCCCCGGCATTGTCGCGGTCACACCCGGCAGCCCCGGCGTGCCGACCATGGGCACCGTCTCCGGTACTCACACCTACGCCGTCCACGGCACCGACACGGTGACCGTGACGGTCACGGACAGCCTGGGCCAGCAAGGCACTGGCACGCTGACCGTCCACGACATTCCGCCGTCGGTCGCGGCCGGTTCCAATCAGACCGTCAACCAGGGCCGCCCCGTCGACGTCGCCGCGACCTTCAGGGACCCGGGCTACGAGGCCGGCGCGACGGCCGCGAGTTACACCGGCACGATCGAATGGGGCGACGGCACCACCTCGACTGGCGCTGTCACGATCACGCCGGGCGGTCCCGGCGCTGCGACCACGGGCTCCATCTCCGGCAGCCATATCTATGCCGATCAGGGTGTGTACACGGTAACGGTCCTGGCCGGCGACGACGGTGGCGGGGCTGGCCAGGGTTCGTTCATGGCAACCGTCAAGGACGTGGGGCCCACCTTGAGCCCGCTCGCGAGCGGGGTCTATGTCCAGGGCCAGCCGCTCGCGATCGAAGAGAACTTCACCGAGCCGGGTATCGACGACCACGACATCGTCACGGTCAACTGGGGCGACGCGGATACAAGCACGTTCAACGATACGTCGATGTTTGAGAACACCCAGTCCGCGCTGGTCCCCTTCATTATCGAGCCGACGGCATCCAACCCGGTCGGCACCATCACCCTGGACCACGTCTACCAAGGTGCCGGCCCTTACACGGCCACGATAACGATCACCGACAAGGACGGCAGCACGGCTCAAGTCTCGGCCGTCTACCAGGCCGCAGTTGGCATCACGTCGATCGCCGCTGTCGCACCCGACCCGCGGAACACGCCGGTTTCGGACATCCAGGTCACCTTGAACGAGCCGGGCACGTTCAACGATCAAGCTCTCACGTTGACCGACAACGGCGGCCCGAATCTGATTACCGGTGCGGTGTCCATCAGCCTGGTCTCGGGCTCGACTTACCAGGTGAGCGGGCTGGCCGGGCTGACCACTGCCGAAGGCAATTACACGCTTACCGTGAACGCCGCTGCCATCACCGACTTACGCGGCTACGCCGGCCGAGGTTCGCTTTCGATCTCCTGGCTCATGGACACGACGACGCCGACGAGCAAGGTCAAGCCGCTGCCCCCGCGCGAGGCCAGCCTCAGCTTCTCCGTCTCCGTCACCGGCACCGATCCGGGCGCCACTTCCTCGGGCGTTGACTCATACGAAGTCTACGTCTCCACCGACGGCAAGACCTGGACACCATGGACGACCGTGACCGCGGCCAACCCCATGGCCACCTTCACCGGGCAGAGCAACACGACCTACAGCTTCTACAGCATCGCCCAAGACTTCGCCGGCAACACGGAAGTGAAGAAGCCGCTCATAGAGGCTAGCACCTACGTGCCGGACCTGACTCCGCCGGTCACCGCGGTGGACGGCACGACCGGGGCCAACCCCACTACGGTCAACCCGAGCACCGGCACCTTCACGCTTGAGGTCACCGGATCCGACACGGGTGGCAGCGGGCTGGCCTACTTCGAAGTCTTCGTCGCGATCGACGCGCAGCCGCCCCAGCAGATCGGCACGGCCATTCCGGCCGGCCCGCCCAACCAGGGGGGGAAAACGGTCGCCACGGTGAGCTATCCGGGCCTCACCGACGGCGCGACTCACACCTATCAGTTCTTCAGCATTGGCTTGGACGGCGCCGGCAATGTCGAGGCGTCGCCCACGACACCCAACGTCACTCTCTCGGAGACGTTCGCCCAGCCGGCGGCGCTTCAGGTGACCGGCCTGACCGTCGAGCACGGCGCCGTCGAGCGGTCGTACGTCCGCTACATCGACATCGACTTCAATGAGTCGAATAGTCAGTCCAGCGGTCTGCTCAGCCAGATCGCCGCGTCGGCGGCCTCTGCCAGCCCTGATATCCATCTCTTCAAGTACGACCTCCAGGGCGACGCCTCCAGCAAGGTCGCGGTCTCGCTCAAGTCGCCGACGATCCTCGAGGTCATCGACCACGCGATCGAGATTGACTTCGGTAGCGGGGGAATCGGGGGCAGTCCTGACACATCGGCCGCCGATGGCTACTACGAGCTGGACATCCTGCTGCCGAACGGACAGACCTCAGTACACCACTTCTACCGGCTGCTGGGGGACGTGAGCGGCGACGGGGTCGTCGACGAGAACGACCTGAATGAGATCGCCGCCGCAGTCGGTCAGTCGGCGCCCGCCGGCTGGACGCCGCTGAATGCCGACGTCACCGGCGGCGGCGCCGTCACCGCATTCGACCTGACTTTGGCCACAAGATCGAAGGGGCAGAGACTGGGAACTGGCCTCTCGCTGGGGTGAGACGCACCTGCACCAGGGCCCGCGCTTTGAGTTCCGGGGTTCTCGAGACACGATGCTCAACTCGGGCACGTCACTGTCGCCCGAGTCCCGTCTCGAGCAAGCCGGCGATTTCGTCATTCCCCGATCTCGACGCCCAGCAGCCCTCCAGCTTCAGGCAGTTACTCAATCGCCCATCCTGCGGGCGTGGCACCAAACCGACCGTCCCGCGCGTCAACGTCAGCGCCGCGGTCAGCGTCGCGCCATGACGCAATGATGCACATGACGCACAACTTGACGAACGGAGGGAGCCCTCCGTTTCGGACTCGAAAGCCCTTTTCTTTACCGGAAGAGGATCTGTTCGGAGGTGCGAAAGAGGAGCCAGTCGCGATCGTCCCGTGAGAGGAAGGGGCAGCCGTCGCGAATCAGTGCGAGGCTGTCGACGTACCGGTCTTTCACGAGCTGGAACGGGCAGTCGCTCTCCCACAAGCACCGGCGGGCTCCAAACGCCTTAACCACGCTCTGAATCAACGGGGCCAGGTCGGCGTACGGTGGCTTCTTTTTGCCGAGCGCGTAGAAGGCGCCCACCTTGATGTACACCTTGGGATGCTTTGCCAGCGCGCAAAGGGCCTTCACGTCGATGTCCCGGATCGCTCCGTCCTTGCCGGCGCCGATGCGGCCGAGGTGGTCGATGATCACGGTCGTGTTCGGGAAGCGGCGGCACATCCGGTCGATTTCGGGGAAGCCATCCGGGTCGATCAAGCACGAAAGAGCCTGCCCCGTTTCTGCGGCCGTCGCAAACATCGCCGAGTAACCGTCCGGCGCGAGCCAGCGCCGGCGGCTGCTTGCCGTATTTCGGCTGGATGCGGAAAGCGCGCACGCCAAGCGGCTTGAGCTCGCGCATCTTCCGGCCGGGATCTGGAGCCAGCGGATCGACAATCGCCGTGCCGACGAACCGATCAGGGTAGAGCTTGATCATGTCGAGCATGTACCGATTATCGAATTCATAGTAGCTCATCTGGATCAAGTTCACTCGTCCCACGCCCGCCGGCCGGCACTGGGCGAGGAGCTGCTCGGCCGTGAACGACCGCGGCTGCATGTCGGCGACTGTGAAGCCCGCGGCCAGCGGGTAGTGGCCGACGTCGGGTGTCCAGATGTGCGAATGGCCGTCGATGTAGGGTTCCATCCAACAGCCTCGTGGTGCGAGCTCGACCGTTCCGCGATGGCCTCGCCTCGAGTTGCGCCAGGCGCGCTCAAGCGAGCAGCTCGGGGATCACTTCGGCGTCCGGGACCAGAGGCATCGGCCTGCCCTGGAGATCGGTGAGGGTGGTGGCGGGGTCGATGCCGAGTAAGTGATAGATCGTGGCCAGAATGTCCTTGGGAGAAACACGGCGCTCGACCGGATCGCTGGCGATCTTGTCGGAACGCCCCACGACGCGGCCGCGCGCCACGCCGCCACCGGCCATGACGACCGAATAGCACCGCGACCAGTGGTCGCGGCCTCCCCCCTCGACGGAGGCCAGCTTGGGAGTGCGCCCGTGCTCGCTCAGGAGGACGACCAGGGTCTCGTCGAGGAGGCCCCGGCGGTCCAGGTCAAGCAAGAGTCCCGCGAGAGTCCTGTCCAGGCCGGGCAGGAGCTCGTCTTTCATGCGCGGGAAGTGGTCCCAGTGGGTATCCCAGCCGGTGCCCGCCAGCCCGAACTCGTCCCAGAACACCGTGATGAACCGGCCCCCGGCTTCGACCAGCCGGCGCGCGGTGAGGGCGGCCTGGCCGAACAGCGTCATGCCGTAGAGGTCGCGGGTGGATCCGGCTTCCTCACCCAGGTCGAACGCCTGCCGCAAGCGTGGGGAGCTCAAGAGGTCATACGCTGCCCGGCGGTGCCGGTCGATGCCCGAGCGTGAAGCGACCCTGTCGGCCTCGCGGCGAAACTGCTCGATCTGGTCCAGCAGGCTCAGCCGCCGGTCGAGGCGGTCGAGCGTCAAGTCGGGGGCGAGATGGGTCACGTCGCTCAACTGAAACCGGCTTTCCGGGGTGATCCCGCGATACGGCTCGAGATCCTCCCACACCTGGCCCGTCAAGGTCTTGCGGGCGGTCCGGGTGGCTTTGCCGGCAAACTCGGTGCACACCGGGTCAAACGCCTGACCGAGAAACCCGCCGTACGGGCCAGCCCGGGCGACTTCGCCGGTGCGCCGGCTGCTGAATGACCAGGGAAGCACCAGGTTGCGCGGGACTGCCGCCTGCCTGCCGGTTGGCCCCGAGCGGGCCTGGCCGTCCAGGTGATCGACCACCGAGCCGATGAACGGCCAGTGGCCGGGGTCGCGCGGATTGAGCTCCATCGGAATCTCGATCCGCGGAATTCCCGTGGTCGCATAGGCGACTCCGTGGATCGGGTACGGATGAGAGACCGAGCGGATCACGCTGACCTTGTCCATGACCTGCGCAAGCAAGGGCAGACGCTCGCAAACATCCAGGCCGGCCACGCTCGAAGCAATGGAGCCCAGCTCGCCCCTGACTTCCAGAGGGGCGCCGGGCTTGGGGTCGAATGTCTCGATCTGGCTCGGAGAGCCGTACATGAACAGGAGAATGCACGCCTTGGCCTTGCCGAACCCCGGCAGTTTCCCCGCCGGGCCGGCCGTCGCGGCCGCCGCGGAGAATGATGGCCAATCGGGCAGAGACAGACCCGCCAGACCGAGCGACCCGACCTGGAGCAGCTCGCGCCGCGTCATGCCGTCGCACAGTCGTTTCGGCCCGCCCAGGACACGAAGCATCGCCACGTCCCTCCTCACCGCGAGGTCGATCACGCTCGCAGGTCGACGAGGGTAGTTTAACCGTGATTTGAGAATGATTCAACAAATCATCGGACGATCACCTGGAACGACACGTAACCGGTGGCGCCCGGGGCGAGGATTCCGGGCAACTCCCAGTGCAGCTCGGTCGAGCCGACGCGATTCATCGCGGTCGTGAATCGGGTCCCTTCGGGACCACGGGAGGTCCCCTTGACGTATTCCAGCCGTGGCAACAGGCTGTCGACGATCGAGACCGATCGGATCGGGGTATTGCCCATGTTCCGGTAGAGGATCACATAGGTAAGGCTGTCACCCGGCTCGGCTTCGACGGCACTGACGCGCTTGATGACGGCCAGTCCGGGTCGATCGGGCGGGGTTTCCACGCCGGTCATGTCATGAGGGCCCCAGACCTTGACTGCCTGGCTCGTTCCCTGTGTGAGCGCGGTGACCACCGTCGACTCGGCCGACTTGATCCCGTCCAGGCGCAGCCGCAGATTGAGCTGCCCTGGCTTCTGGCGGTTGCGACTCAGTTCGGGAGTTTGTTTCTGGAGGTTGGTGATGAGCAAGGTTGGGGCCTGGAACCCGGCGGCCGCGCGGTTGTTCGAGTCTTCACCAACCTGAACGCGACCCTTGTACGCTGTCGCCCGCGACCGCGCCCGGGCCAGCTCGGCAGCCTGGTTCTGGACCAGCCGCTTGGCCGCTGCTTCTCCGCTGGTCTGAGCCAGCTTGGACCGCCATTTCTCGGTCTTGACGCTCTGGATATCGACGTTTTGATTTGGCCCGGTGACGACGCGCACTTCGGCGAATCGAGGCGCATAGACGCAAACGACATTCGTGGGCAGGACCCGGGGCCGCGAGACGGCTGTGAGTCCGATGTCGAAGCCGACGACGGTGTCGCGCGGTTCGATGCCTCCGAGATGGGCGCGTCCTCCTCCGGCGGCGGCTGGAACGCCGTGGTCCCCGCCGTCGCAAAGGTATTCGTCGCGCGGTAGAGACGGTTTCGCGGGTGGCGGCGCGGGGGTGCACGGCGGCCCGCAGGGCAGCGTGCAGGGCGCACCTGCGTGCGTCAGGAACGGACAGGGGCCCTGGCCGATGCTGGCAGCGTAGTCCAGGCCGGCGTCTCCGGCGGCGCCCGCCTGAATCTCCTCGACGGTTGGCTTGCGGACACCCATCCGCACGATTGCGACCGGTCGTCCCAGGGCCGACGCGATCCGGAGCGGGGGCTCCGTCGGGTTGAGCGTGAGCACAGACACCTGGTCCTTGGCCGTCCGGAACGGAATCGCCTGTTCCGGGTCCTCGAGATAGATCACCTTCGTGACCAGTCGCTTGTGGTCGGTGGTGTCGTCAAGGTCGTCCTGGTTGAAGACGACGCGAATCGGGTATTTGGCCGGGTCGATGCCTTGCGGCCGATGGAGGTGGCCGACGACTTCGATGACGGGGTAAAGTTCGACGCCGGGCCGGAACGGGATGTTGGTCAGCCGCAGACGGTAGCCCACGCCGCGCTTCAGTCCGACGGTGGCGATGCCGCCGCCATCGCCGGTCGGGGCGGCCTCGGGCGTGGGTGCGAGGACCTCGACGACCAGGCCGGGCGGTCCCTGGAACCGAACGATCTGGACGTCGGGCTCGAGTCGAGGAGCCGCGGCCGGGGCGGCCTCCAAAGCGCCGGGGCCGACGACTGCCGTTCCGGGTGGGGCCTGAGGTCCGCGAATGATGGGCGCAGCCGGAGCCGGTTGAGCGCCCGCTGGGCTAGCCGGAGGCGGCTGGTTCTGGCCGCGGACGGCCGGGGCCAGCGATGCCCACACGGCGATCCCCACGACCAATCGCGTTGCGGGAACCACTCGATCGGACGACCGAAAACCGGCGCGGCGCTTCTGGTTCGTTGGCGGCTCATCGTCTGGCTTCCTGATTCGGAGTATTCACCCAAGGATCGATCCGTTGCGGACGACCGCATCGATACTGGGCGGACCGGACAGACGAACCCGACGCGCCAGCGAGCGGGCCCGGTGGGCATTCCGCGCTGGCCAAGGCCAGCGCCCCTCGCTGGCGCGTCGGGCTGGTTGGGATGGGCGCGACCGCGGCGGGGGTCGTTTACCTCGTGCCGGCCGGTCGCCCTCGACTGTCAGCTCAGTTACCAGAGGGTGCAGGAGCCTGGATCGGAGGTGCTTCCGGCGAAGGTGCCAGAGCGGTCAGGGGAATGGTCACGGGGCTCGAGGCGGAGGCCGATTCGGGTGAGTTGATCTTGGGTGTGGCCGGAGCCGGCGCCGCCGGCGGAGTGGTCGCGCTGGGAACGGCCGGAGCCGGCGGAGTCGTGGGATCGAGAATGACGTTTCCCGTGCTGGGGGCGACGCCCGCGGGCAACGTGCCTGGCGGCAGGTCGGTCACGATCGATGCTCCGGCGGGCGCACCGTCATGCCCTGGATCGGTGATCCACCACCCATGCCCGGTTGCCCCGGCATCTCCAGGTCGATGGCACCGAGTCTCAGGATCAAGAGGACCGTTCCCCGCTTGTCGGCCTCGATGATCGGATCAACACCCGGCTCCAGCCGGGTCGAGACCAGCGTCTCGACGCCGGAGACGGCGAGTTCCTGATACTTGGGATCGGGAAGGTAGATGACCTTGGTCACAAAGTTTCCACCGTCAATGACCTGGTCGAAATCTTCGGTCGTGAACTGGATCGGGATCGCGTTGTGCGCCAGGTAGGCGTCGGTGCCCGGCGTGGTGGGTGCCACCTCGATCGTGGGATAGAGGGAGATATCCGGCTTGCGGCCGGGAATCTTGGTGAGCTTCAACCGGTAAATATAGCCCTGGTTGAAGTTGTAGCGAGCCGGCACGACGAGCTGGGCGGGCGGATAGACGCGTTCGCCGTTGGAGGCGGCCGTCTGCCAGCCGATCTGCATTCCGTCGGGGTCGAGGAAGTAGACCTGGCTCTTGGTGCTGATGAACCGCCGGCCGCCCGCTGCGTTGCGTGCGGCGCCCATCGAGGCGGCGTTATAGGGGGGTGTGCCGGTGGCGTCGCTGGAGACCACGGCATGAGGGCGAAGCCACTTCTTGAGGCCGACACCCGGTTGAGTGTACCCGAATCCGTCGCCGGCGGCGGCTGCCGCCAGCAGCAGCATTCCGAACGCGTGCATAGAATCCTCCAGCTCCCTCGGACGAAGCCGGCCGGCCCAAGGCCCCGTGCGCCCGATCCGCCGATCAGGGAGATTGATTGCTTCCTGCGATTGTATGGACTTCGGCCGGAACGATGCGGTCCTCGCCATCTCCGAACCGATTAACTGACTTGCCTCTCATGACGCCTAGCGATTATGATCGGGCATTCCTTCCCAAACCCTTGAGGAATTGCTGTACATCCCAATCATGCCAAATAATCGGATCAACTCCATCCACTCCATCCGCTCCAAACGCTTGTGGATGATGGTGGCCGTCGTGGCCGCGATCGTTACGGTCGGTTTGTTCAGGAGATTGCCGGCTCAGGTTCCCAAGGGTTCGTCCGACAAGGCCGCTACGGGCATCGGAGAGGTTCCCACCCAGCAGCCGACCGTACCGGTCGGTCAGGGAGCCGGCATTGCCGGGTCGGGTGCAGGGAGCGCGGCCAGTCCTGGGAATGCGGAGCCGGTCACCGATGCGGAGCGCACGGTTGACCTTGCGATCGCAAAAATCGCCAAGCTCCAGTCGGTCGCGGCCAAGATGGAGCAGACCGTCGAAATGCTTCATCTCAAATTCAAGCTCACCGGAAACTATCTCAAAGCCCCGAAGAACCGCGTTTATCTCAATCTGATCGTCTCCGGGCTCCCTGAGTCGGCGGGCACGTTTCTCCAGGTCTGTGATGGGGAGACGCTTTGGGAGTATCAGCTCATCCTCGATGCTCCGTTTTATCGCAAGCTGGCCATCCAGCCGATTCTTGAGCGTCTTCACTCGCCCGATCTGGACCCCGAGGTCCGGACCAAGGCGATCACGCAGATGGGGCTGGCCGGGCCGGAGACTCTTCTGGTCGAGCTGCGCAAGACAATCGCGTTCGACATCAAAGAGGAAGCCGTCCTCGATGGCAGGAAGGTCTGGAAACTGCATGGGAAGTGGAAGAACCGGCAGGGACTGATCGGTCCCGATTCACGACCGGTCAATCCCTCGGGCCCGCTGCCGCCCTACATCCCGATGGATGTTGTGCTCTATCTGGGCATGGAGGACTACTGGCCATACCAGCTCAAGCTTCAGGGGCGGGAGGCGTCGGCGCTGGCCGACTTCCGGCCGCTGGGCCCGGACGGCCGCCCGCGAGGGCCCAAGAGCTCGATCGAGAAGATCCCTCAGACGATCATCACTTTGACCTACAGCGACGTCAAATTGAACGCGGTGATCCGGTCTGACGAGTTCGCGTTCTCGGTCCCGGCAAATGCCACGATCGACGACGGCACGGAAGCCACGTTGAAACTGCTCGATCGAGCGCTCGAGGCCGTTGCCGAGAAAAAGAAGCGGGACGCAGCGGCCAAGGACGGGCCGGTCCTCGATCAACCCCTCGAAGTCCCGCCAACGACCCCCGCGCCACCAAGCCGCAGGGGTGATCGATCGTTCGACCGTTCGAACGATCCATTCCTGATTTCCGAGTTGCTATTGCACGACGACACGCCGTGTTCCTGACGAGAGAAGGGCAGCGGGCGCAGATGGACCCCACACCGGGTGCCGCGAAGCCGAGCAAGGTTGAAGCGACCAAGCTGGCCAGCCAGTACCTGAAGCACTTCCTGGCCGACGAGCTGCCCAACGGCAAGTCGCACTTCACCGAGGACACCGCAACGATCCTCAAGTTTCACGGCTCCTACCAGCAGGACGACCGTGACGTGCGCAGAGCGCTCAAGAAAGAGGGAAAAGAGAAAGCCTATCAATTCATGGTGAGGGTGCGCATCGTGGGCGGCCGCTTGACCGCCGGGCAGTACCTCGCCTGTGACCGCCTGGCCCAGACGGTCGGTAACGGCAGCTTGCGGATCACCACGCGCCAGGAGTTTCAGCTTCACGGGGTACTCAGGCACGATTTGCAGACGACGATCCGCCAGATCAACGAAGCCTTGCTGTCGACCCTGGCGGCGTGTGGCGACGTCGAGCGCAACGTGCTCTGCTGCCCGGCCCCGATAAGGTGCCCGGTCCTCGACCAGTTGAGCGCCGACGCCGTCGCGTGGGCGTCACACTGCGCGCCGCGATCGACAAGTTACTGGGAGATGTGGCTAGACGGCGAGAAGATCGAGACCCTTCCCGAAGCGGGGCCGCCCCTGGTGGCGACCGCCGGTGACGATCCGGTCGAGCCGCTGTACGGCAAGACTTATCTTCCCCGGAAGTTCAAGACCGCCTTCGGCCTCCCCGAAGACAATTGCACCGACATCCATGCCAACGACCTCGGGTTCCTGGCGGTCGTCAAGAACGGCCGGCTCACCGGGTACAACGTGCTGGTCGGAGGTGGGCTCGGCACGACTCCGAGCGCGCAGAAGACGTTCCCGTTCCTGGCCGTGCCGCTCTGCCACGTCGACCGCGAGAGGGTGATCGAGATTGGCGAGGCGATCGTCAAGGTCTTCCGCGATTTCGGCAACCGGTCCGATCGCAAGCGGGCGCGGCTCAAGTACATCATTCACGATTGGGGGATCGCGGCCTTCCGCACGAAGGTCGAAGAATACCTGGGTCGTCCGCTAGCTGACCCCGCGCCGGTGGCCGTCGCCGACGTCCTGGACCATCTCGGCTGGCACGAACAGGGAGATGGAAGGCTGTTCCTGGGGATTCCGGTCGAGAACGGCCGGATCAAAGACGAAGGAAGCCGCCGGCTCGCGAGTGGCCTGCGCAGTACTTCGAGAGATACCAGACGCCGGGGCGGCTGACCTGCCAGCAGTCGATCTTGCTGGCCGATATCGAGCCGGCGCGGCGCCGCGAGGTCGAGAGCTGGCTCGAATCGTACGGGATCGCCACCGTCGAACGGACTTCGACTGTGCGGCGGTGGGCCATGGCCTGCCCTGCCCTTCCGACCTGCGGGCTTGCCGTGACCGAGGCCGAGCGCGCCTTGCCCGAGATTCTTGACCGGCTGGAAGTCGAGTTATCGCGGCTCGGCCTGGGCGACGAGCGGTTCACGGTCCGCATGACCGGCTGCCCCAACGGCTGTGCCCGGCCGTACAACTCGGACATCGGGCTGGTCGGGAGATCGGCCCATATCCGCCCGGATGGAACGCCAGGTCCGGGAACATACACCATCTTTTTGGGTGGGCGAACCGCGGGCGACCGCCTCAATATCGAATTCAAGGACTACGTCCCGTTCGACCGGATCGTTCCCGAGCTTCTGCCCGTCTTCCAGCGCTTCCAGTCCGAGCGGATGGACGGTGAATCCTTCGGCGATTTCTGCGATCGAATCGGGGTGGAGGAGCTGGCCAGGGCGTCATCTGCCGCGCTCGACCCGGTCGGTTGAACCACCGCGCGGCTTTTGAGACGCATTCATGGAAAGCTCCGAGCCTCTTTTCACCGAGCTGGTCTTGGCCGCGCGCGTGGCGGCGTCGCGTGCTTATTGCCCGTACAGCCGGTTTCCGGTGGGGGCTGCCGTGCTCTCCGGCAGCGGCGAGATCTTCACCGGCTGCAATGTCGAGAATGCGTCGTTTGGGCTGACCATCTGCGCCGAGCGCAACGCGGTCTTCCAGGCGGTCGTCCGAAGCCAGGGTTTCCTGGTGATTCGGGCGGTGGTCGTGTACACGTCGACGCCGTCGCCGACTGCCCCGTGCGGCGCCTGCCGGCAGGTGCTCAACGAATTCGGGCCGGACGCCTTGATCTTCTCCGTCTGCGATGGGCCGGAGGTTCTCAAGAGTCGGCTGAGCGAGCTGCTGCCGCAAGCCTTTGGGCCGGCGAACCTGGAGAAGTGAGTCTTCCGCAGAAGCCTTGGGGGGGAACGCGGTGTTGATCGTTCCGGAACGCGGAGGGGTGGCTCAGAGCTGCGCCGCGTCGGGCGGAGCCGCGGCGCCGTCGACCGGGCCATTACTCGTCGACTGCGGCACAGGGCAGATCTTGCCCATGGTGACCGGGCCCGGCGGGATTGCCGGCGTCTTGAATCCCAGCACCGCGAGGGCCCAGTCACCCCAGTCGGAAAACGTCACGCTGGGACCGTTCGGCAACGGTGGGGCCGCGATTGAAACGTCCGAGTTCGCGAACAGCCAGATCCCCGAACGGAGCGCCGCGAGCAAGACGACAGCCGCAGCGGCCATCCGGATCAGTCGCCGGCGGATGGCGACGCGAAGGCCGACCGGGCAGTCGGCTGTCAGGACGGTTCCGTCGTTCCTGCGGTAAAGGCGAACGCACAGGCGCCCTTCCGACTCCTGGATCAAGGCGGAAGCCTCGTCGGCCTTGAGATTCGAGACATTGTAGACATGTTTTGCGCACGCGTCGCAGAAGCGAACACGGTCATCGCCCTTCATGGTCGCCCACGACGCCCGGCATGGCGATGCGATCCGAAGGTTATTCAGGATGTTCAGGGATTCCATGGTCGCGTCCCCATCGAACCACACGAGAGGTCGTTCCTTCCTTGTCTACGATCCGCGCACATTTCTTAGGCGCAGGCGATCTTTGCTATGATAGCCGTCCAGGTGAGTCGTGCCGAGTCGAGATCCGTTCGAGGGGCAGGATGGGCTTCTATTCCCGGGTGATCTTCCCGCAGATTTGCGAGTGGGCCATGCGCGACCCCCGGATGGCGGTTCTCCGCGGCGAGGCCCTTGCCACCGTGGGCGGCGAGATCCTGGAGATCGGCTTCGGCTCGGGGCTGAACCTGCCGCACTACCCGGACACGGTGCGCCGGATCACAACGGTCGATCCCAATCCCGGCATGGGAAGGCTCGCTCGCAGAAAGATTGCAGCCAGCAAGATCGCGGTCGACCAGCGGTTGGTCGGCGGGGAGGAGCTGCCCTTTGCCGGCGAGTCGTTCGATTGCGCGGTCAGCACGTGGACGCTTTGCAGCATCCCGGACCCGGCTCGGGCATTGCGCGAGATTTACCGGGTGTTGAAGCCGGGAGGCCGGTTCATCTTCCTGGAGCACGGGAAGAGCGACGAGCCCATGGTCCAAGGATGGCAGCGGAGGCTGAACCCGCTCCAGAGATTGATCGCAGACGGCTGCCGCCTGGATCTGGACGTCGAGGCGGTCGTGCGCGAGCAGCCGTTCGGCGAAGCAAGAGTCGAGCGGTTCGTGATGGCCAAAATGCCAAAGACTCACGCGACGATGTACAAAGGGATGGCGGTGAAGTAAAGCTCCGGCTTCCACTCGCCTCGACGGACATCCGGTTCCTAAAGAAGCAAAACGAGGATCGTATCGGGATTGGGGCAACACCATGCGAGGCGAACATACCGGCTGGCACATCGTCGAGAGTGCGATCGGAATCACGGTCATCCTGTCACGCGAGATCGCGCTTTCTTTCGCCTTCACGCATCTCCGGAAAGTCGCTACACTTCCGCCCAGAGCCGCTCCTTCATCTCAAGGGGTGAACCTGCGAGCCGGATCGGTGTAAGTCCAGGGAGGAATTCCAGATGCGACGGATCGCTGTATTGAATCAGAAGGGTGGGGTCGGCAAGACGACGACGGCTGTGAATCTGGCAGCGGCGCTGGCGCTGGCTGGCCACAAGACACTGGTGCTGGATCTCGATCCCCAGGCACACGCGACGTTGCATCTGGGATTACTTCCGGGCCGGTCGGGTCCGTCGCTCTACGAGGTCTTGACCGACGGCCTCCCGCTGGCGGAGGTTCGCCGCACGGCGGGGCCTAATCTGTCGATCTGCGGCAGCCACATCGACCTGGCCGGCGCCGAGCTCGAGCTGCTGGGGACAGTCGGCCGCGAGGTGATTCTCCGCGATCAGCTCGACGCCGACACCGAGCCCGTCGATTTCGTGTTGATGGACTGCCCTCCGTCCTTGAGCGTGTTAACATTGAACGCCTTGTGTGCGGCCACGGAAGTGCTCATCCCATTGCAGGCTCATTTCCTGGCTCTGCATGGGCTCTCGAAGCTTCTCGAGACGGTGCACCTGGTCTCGAAGCGGGTCAATCGCGAGCTCAAAGTGGGCGGAATCGTCTTGTGCTTGTACGATGCCGGAACGCGGCACGGCACCGAGGTCATCGAAGACCTTCAGTCGTTCTTCGAGGGCCGTCGCTCGGCCGAGGCGCCGTGGGCGCAGGCCAAGGTGTTTCAGACGCGGATCCGCCGCAACATCCGCCTGGCGGAGTGCCCCAGCTTCGGCCAATCGATCTTCCAGTATGCTCCCACCAGCCGGGGCGCCGAAGACTATGCGTCGCTGGCGGCGGAGGTGCAAGGGCTCGCCGCTGCGGACATCTGGCTGAACTCCCCGGACACGCCCGCCGACGAGCCGAAGTCGAAGTCCGATACGATCTCGGCCGCGTGATACCGGGCCCTCGAGACATGATCCAGCGCTGGTCCGAGGGCGTGGCCGCTGACAACATGCCGGAGGACATCCTCGTCGAGCTTAGCTCGCTCATCAACCGCCACCCATGGTGGCGAGCACGGGCGAAGCTGACGCAGGGGCTCCTTGGACGCCTGGGCGTCGAGCCGCCGGCGCGGGTGCTCGATGTGGGTTGCGGCTGGGGTACCACGCTGGAGGCTCTGGAGCGGGCGGGATACCGCGCCACCGGGGCCGATATCTCGCGGAAGGCCCTCGAGCGACTGGATCGGCCGGGCAGGGAGCTGGTCGAGGTGGACCTCACGAAACCTTTGCCTGAAGGGGTCGGCGAGTACGACGCCGTGCTTGCCCTCGACGTGATCGAGCATCTCGACGATGACCGGGCGGCGGTCGGCCGGCTCGGCGAGCTGGCGAGCCCGGGCGGATACGTCGTGGTGAGCGTTCCGGCCCGTCCCGACCTGTTCAGTGAGTTTGATACCATCCAGGGGCATCGCCGCCGATACCTGCCGGACACCCTGGAGAGTGCATTCCAGGTCGCCGACCTGGAACTCACGCGAACCTTCTGGTGGGGCGCCTGGATGGTGCCCCTTCTCCGCCGGTCGCGGCGCCACCCGAAGGCGGCGGCCGGCGAGTCGACCGCGGAGGCCTACTGCCGTTATCTCTCGCTCCCCCCCTGGCCAGTCCCGCTCGTGATGAAGGCTGCGTACGTGATTGAAGAGCCCCGCGCTGGCCGGCAAGCTCCGCGACGGGACGTCGCTCTTCGCCGTCGCTCGCCGGGTCGCGCGAACAAAGGCTGTGCGGCCAGCGAGCGTCGAACCGGAGCGAAGCGACTGATCTTCGCGAAAAGGAAAGGGAACAGGTGTCAGGAACTGAAACCGGCTCGGTTTCTGGATGCCTTTCTTGCTGTTGCGACCGTTCATTCCTGATCGTTCAGCTTGCGGCCCTCATGCACTCGGCTTCACGTTGGTCAAAATGCCGATGGGGATCATCGAATACTCGGGGACGAAGCTGCCGACCGTGGTGATGTCCCGGCCGAGGGCGTCCTGGGTCCACATGGCAAATTGATAATGCTTGATCGGGAACCCTTCCGATGGAAGCTGGCTGATATTGACGTAGACGCGCACGACCGGCCCGGCGACCTGGATGTTATGGGGACTGATCGATTGAACGGCCCCGGTCGTGAGGTCGGTGACTGTTGCCGAGTTCGACTGCGCGTAAGGACCGACAGTCACGGTCACCACAGCGTCCGGGGTGATTCCCGGCCGGGCCGCGAAGTAGGGGCCGAGTCGCGCGCCTGCGCCTCGGTTGATCGCGAAGTCGAAGTAGTTCGTGCTCGAGTAGCCGGTAATGGGCCCGCGCATGATCGCGCCCAGCTCGAGAACGTTGCCCTTGAGCAGGATCGCACCGGCCACCGTGGCGGCGGCTCCGTCATGGACGTTCCCCGTGTACTGGCTCTGCAAATTGGGTGTCTTGGCCACAAGCCCGGGGACCGTGTACTGGGTCGGATTCGGGCCGGAGAAGCGGGCGATGATCGAAAGGGGGTTGCGAACTTCCTTCCGGATCAGTTTGATGAATTCGCTGCCCGCACCGCCATCGATGGCTGTCAGGATGGCTTGCTCGCCCGAAAGGCTTTGAAGCTCATGCATTCTGGCGAGCTCTACGGCTCGCGTGGCATTGCTTGAGAGGCCGATGGTGCACAGAAGCGCCCGGTCTTCGAGTGTTTCGAAACGGAATTCCCGACGGTTCGTCAGCGTCGTGCGAGGCATGCGACTGGTTCTCCTGGGGCGGAGGTGGTCGCGTGATTCTCGGCCCTGATTGCCAGACAGACCTTCCGTATCATGCGACGATGCCGCCAAGATATCTATAGGACACGGGTGGGCCGGCCATCAATCAAGACGAAGGAGAGCTGACTTTGCGGTGGGTGGGGATCGACGAGGCCGGGTATGGACCGAACCTTGGCCCTCTGGTGATGACGGCGGTCATCGCAGAGTCGCCGGCTCGGTCTGAAGATGATGGCTCGGGGGGCCGCGTCCTCGATTTTTGGTCGGACCTCGCAGCAACCGTCGACCGCGCCGGCGGCGACGCCGGCCGGCTCTGGGTCGACGATTCGAAGGCAGTTTACTGTGGCGGCAAGGGCCGAGAGCGGCTCGAGACGACCTGTCTGGCGGCGGTTCATGCCGCAGAGAATGTGTTGCCGGGCTGCCTGGAAGAGTTGCTGCAATTGCTGGGTGCGGGATCGCTCGAAGACGCCGAGGTCTCGTTATGGATCGACGGCGCGCGGGCCGGCGTCGCTCCTGTGTGGATGGCCCCGCGGGCCCAACTGGAACAGTTCCTGGCTCGGGAGCCCTTGAGCCCGGATCGGGCCTCATGGCGCGTGGCGGCGATTCGGTCGGTGGTTGTCGGCCCGGCGCGGTTCAATCGAGGGCTGGCCGATCACGGACTAAAGTCGGCGGTGCATTACACGGCATTCGAGCAGCTTCTGCGCATGGTCTGGGAGCGGGCCGGCGACGGGGCGCTCACTCAGGTGCTGGGGGACAAGCATGGCGGGCGGCACTATTACTTACCGGAGCTTTCCCAGTCGTTTCCGGACGTTTGGATTGACCGCGGGCCCGAGGGCGCGAAGCTGAGCCGCTACACCCTTCGAGACAGGCGACGCCGGCTCGAGCTCAGCCTGATGCCCCGCGCCGACAAGAACGACGGACTGGTGGCGCTCGCCTCGATCGTCAGCAAGACGATTCGAGAGCTCTGGATGGATGCCTTCAATGCCTTCTGGCTCGCCCGGGTGCCTGGGCTGCGTCCCACGGCAGGCTACCCGGAGGACGCAATGCGGTTCAAGGCGGCGATCGAAGCGGCCGCCGCCGCGCTTAACCACGATCAGGCGCTCTGGTGGAGGACCAAGTAGCGCTGTTCGCATTCAGCAGGTGCGTCGCGAGAACACCGAATGGCTCAGCGTTCGCGATAAACAATTCGACCTTTGGTGAGGTCGTAGGGTGTGATTTCCACAGTAACCTGGTCGCCGGGGACGATCCGGATGAAGTTCTTCCGCATTTTGCCCGCAATATGAGCCAGGATGCGGTGTCCGTTTTCCAGCTCGACCATGAATTGGGTGTTGGGGAGCGCCTCGACGATGCGCCCCTCGGTTCGAATCGGTTCCTCTTTGGCCACACAAATCTCCTGTTACGGTCAGCGCGGGCCACGGGCTGGCCGGAATGATTGCGATCAATCGGTTACGCGATCGGTCTACCGCGCCTGTCAATCACCCCGGGGCTCGGGCCAAGCCTCTGCCGGCGATGGCCCGTGAAAGGGCCCATTTTCAAGGCGCGTGAGACCTCCGCAGCTCAAAACCGCTCCAGGATAATCAAACCGTTGTCCGTTGAACAGCGGACACGACGAAAGAATTCAAGCGAAGAAGGGCGGCGCGACGCCTTGTACGCGTAGCCGCACGTGATAGACGGCGTCGACCGCTGTGATCGCCAGTCCCCGGAAATCCGCGTCGCACCAGGCCAGGTTGGAGGGACGGGCCGGCAAGGGAAGAATCCCAAGCAGCCGGCCATCCGGTTCAAAGACCCAGATCCCCAGGGCGACCGCGACGTATACGCGGCCGTCCCGATCGACTTTGATGCCGTCCGGACCGCCGGGCCGGCCCGGGTCGAGCATGGCGAAGACCCGGCTCGACCCCACGCGGAGTTCTCCCCCCGCTTCCACGTCGAACGACCGGACGTGATATCGAGCCGTGTCGCAGACGTAAAGCGTGCGCTCATCGGGTGAGAAAGCGAGCCCGTTCGGCTTCTCGAAGTCATCCGCCACGAGCCGCAGGGCCGCGGCACCTTTTCGGCCGACGTCGAGGGCGAAAACACCTTGAAAATGGAGCGCGCGGCGCCGCGGCTCGACACCGTAGGGGGGATCGGTGAAATAGATCAATCGATCGGATCGGCAGACGATGTCGTTGGGACTGTTGAGCCGCGCCTGGGCCCAGTTCTCGACGAGCGGCTCGACCGCGGTGCCGTCACTGGCCATCCGGGACACCCGCCGCCCATTCTGCTCGCAGAAAACCACGCCGCCGCCGGGCGCGAAGGTCTGGCCGTTGGCAGCTTCCGTCCTCTCGCGCACCAGATGCACGGAACGGTCCGGCGCGAGCCGGTACGTTCGTTCGGCCTTGATGTCCTGGAAAAGCAACGTACCGTCGGGAAACCAGAGTGGCCCTTCGGTGAACTCGAATCCGCCGGCCAGACGTTCGGGCTCGGTCGACTCAACCAACTCGCCCAGTCCCGCGTCCCTGAGGATCGCTGTCATCACGGAACTCCCCGAATCGACGGATGAATGATGAAGGACCAACTAGAAGTCGGACCGAATCCCGAGCTAAAGGATCAAGGATCGTCGCAGAGGATGCTCTTTCGCGTTCATCCTTCCGCGCTAGAGTGGTGATTGGCGCCGCGATGGTTTAGAATAAATCAGACCTGGCCCGAGCACCCGGTTGAGGAAGCCGTCCGCGGACAGGATTCGTTCTGAGTGAGAGCGAATTCTCCAGGCCGGGCCGACCTTTGTTCCCGTATAGCAAATCTTGAGCCGCCGCGGCTCTGGCCAGCGGCTCGACGAGGCTCAGGCTTTGCTTTCCTGAGGAGCGCCGCCGATGCCTTCGGAGTCGGATCCGCCCGATCTGCAAAAAGCCGCGACATTCTTCCAGTATGGTACCGAGGCGGCCCACAAGTCGAATTTCGACTACGCCATCGATATGTACAAGCAGGCCTGCAAGATTGTGCCCGACAATCTGGTCTACCGCCAGGCCCTACGTGGAATCGAGCGGCGCAAGTTCAATAACGAGCCGGGCAAGGTGGGGATGCTGGTCGGGGCCAAGAATCAACCGATCCTGCTGCGGGCCCGGGCGGCCCGGGCGAAGAGCCAGTTCCGGCAGGTGTTGGAGCATTGTGAAGATGCGTTCGTGAACAACCCGTGGGACGTCGGGGCGGCCCGGCTGGCGGCCGAAGCGGCCGAAGGGCTCGGGTTCCTCGTCCTCGCCGAATGGTTCGTCGAGTCAGTGGAGACGATCACGAAGGACGTTGACTTCCTCAAGTATGCCGCGGGGGTCCATGAACGCAACGAGAGCTGGAAAAAAGCCATTGCCTGCTGGGAGCAAGTCAAGAAGCTCCACCCCAACGACCAGGATGCCAACCGCCAGATCAACGCGCTCATGGCGAGTTCGACGATCAGTCACGCCGGCCTGGACGAGGCCCTCGATAAACACGCCGAGGCCGCCAAGATCGGTGAGCCATCCGAGTCGATGGATGCGAAGCTCGAGCGGCTCAAAACAGAGCAGCTCACACCCGAGCAGAGGATGGTCAAGGAAATTCTGGGCGACCCCAAGGCGATTCATGCCTACCTCGATCTCGCCGATCTCTACCGGCATCGCAGCGATTTCGACAAGGCCGAGAAGATCCTGGCCAAAGGTCTCAAAGCGAATCCGGACGACCAGGCGCTGCGCAGCCCACGAAGACACGCAGATCCATCGCCTGAAGCGGGCCATCGAAAGCCAGGCTCAACGGGTGCTCCAGCACCCCGAGGACACCGGTGCCAAGGCCAAGCTCGACCAGCTCAACGAGATGTTTAACAAGTACGAGGTCGAGGCGTTCAGGCGGCGGGTGCACGTGCATCCGGAAGATCCCAAGATGCATTTCGAGCTGGGGCTGGTGCTCGCCCGCACGGGCGCCCACGACGACGCCATCGCCGAGTTCCAGCAAGCCCGCTCCAGCCCGGTTTACAAGCTCAAGGCCCTGTATCAGGCGGGTCTCTCATTCGAGGCTAACGGCGCCCTCAAGCTGGCGGATCGCAGCTACAAAGAGGCCCTGAAGGCTGTCGAGCCCGAAGACCGTGAGATGTTCCTCTCACTGCATTACCGCCTGGGCCGGGTCTCGGAGGGGCTGTCGAACACCGAAGCCGCCGAAGAGCATTACAACGAAGTCGCCGCCATCGACTACGGTTATCTCGACGTTGCCGAGCGTCTGAAACGCTTGAACTGACCGCGTGCAAAATGGTATGTTCTATCCGGCCGCGGATCGCGCGAATACGGAAGCGCCGCTGGCCGTTTCGATCGATTGGAAACTTTCATCACGATCCGACCGGGGAGCCATGCCAAACTCACCGTCTGCCAGCAAGCGGATGCGCCAGAGCGTCAAACGACGGCTGCACAATCGCGTCACCAAGAAGGTCATCAAGACCCTTTCCAAGCGTACGATGAAGTCGCTCGATGAGAAAGACTTCGACAAGGCTTTAAGCGACATCAAAGCGGCGTCGTCCAAGATCGACAAGGCCGGCGCACGCCGGGTCCTCCATCCCAACACTGCCGCGAGGCGCAAGAGCAAGCTGGCCCGTGCATTCAACGCGGCTCAGGCCAAGGCCAAACAGGCGTGAGTTCTGCCCGTTGCGAGCTGCCTTTTTCCGCTGCCCGCGATTGCGCCTGCCGCAACTCCGACCAATCGCTCACATGCCGACCCTCGACGAAGCCTTTTCTCAGGTGCGCGAGGCACTCTTGCAACGGTTCAATGAGCCCACCAACCGCTTTGCGGGGCTCGATCCGTTTGCGGCCATGGTCGGTGTGGTGCTCGAGCGCAACGGAGCCGGCGCTCACCTCGATCTGGCGATGTCCGCCCTCGACAAAGCGGGGTTCCTCAGTTCGTACGAACTCCAGGAAGCCGAGGTGTTCCAGATCGCCGATGTGCTGCGCGAAGCCGGTCTCGATGTGAGCGCTCAGCGTCTGGCCGTGCTCCCTCGCCTCGCGCGCTGGCTCGTTTCCGACCATGATGGCGACGCCGACTTGCTCCTGGAGTCGTCGCTCTCGCTGGCCGCGTTGCGCGACGAGCTGAGCGCGATCGGTGGCGTGAGCGCGCCGACTGCCGACGCTGTGCTACTTTTTGCCCTCGACCGCTCGTCATATCCCGTCGATCGCGCGAGCTACCGCGTGCTGGCGCGTCATGGCTGGCTGGACCCGTCGGCTGCGTATGATGAGGCCCGCGGCACGGTCGTCGATCACGCTTCCGAGTTCGCCGCCCGGCGTGGGCTCACCACCACGGATGTGCTCAAGGGCCTCGCCCACGGCATGGAGCGGCTCGGGCGGGTTCACTGCCGCGCAGCAGCTCCCCTTTGCGAGGGATGCCCCTTCGAGACGCTGCTGCCCGAAGGAGGTCCGCGCGAAGCCGATGCCTAAGCCAGCTCGCAAACCCGCCGGCACGGTCCCGCAACCCCGCGCCGACTACCGGTTGGTCGGCCCGATGGCGGCACGGATGTACGAAGTGATCCTGCCCAAGAAGCTCGGCTATTTCGGCAAGGTGCAGGAGGTGCTCGAAGATCTGTTCGACGAGCAGGCGATCCGCGCGATCCCGTTCATCCAGGAATCGATCGCCCGCCGGCGGCGCCAGTCAGCCGAGTTTGACGACGACGCGTGGATCAAGACGATCTGCCAGGCCTCGCGCGGCTATTCGATCTACGAGATGGATGGCCGCTATCTCTCGCCCGAGGGGCCGGTCGATGAACGTGTCCTGGTAATTCGATTCATCTTTCACAACCCCACCGAGCCGGCCGATTCCCGCACCGATTTCCTGGCAGCCTCGCTCGAAGTCGTCAACTACCTGGTGGCCCACCGCCTCGCCGAGGAGCTTGGGGTGGAAGAAGAGATCTGGTTCCTGGAATATCATCAGCCGCAGCTTGCCATCTGGCGCAAGGGAGCCGGACAATCGGAGCCTGACAAGACGCTGTAATCCTCGGCTCCTGGACCAAGCATAAAGGACCACGGGCGATGACGATTCACGCCATGCCGGTGATGCTCTTGGTGCTGGCGATCCTGGCGGTCGCTTATCGCTACTACAGCGCGTTTCTCGCGGCCAAGGTGGCTGCGCTCGATGACGCGCGGACGACGCCGGCTCACCGCATGAATGACGGCCAGAACTTTGACCCCACGAACCGGTGGGTCCTGTTCGGGCACCATTTCGCGGCGATCTCCGGGGCAGGTCCCCTGATCGGCCCCGTGCTGGCGGTCCAGTTCGGGTACCTCCCTGGGCTGGTGTGGCTGGTCGTGGGCGTCTGCCTGGCGGGCGCCGTGCAGGACATGCTCGTCCTGGCCCTGTCGACCCGCCGCGACGGCTTGAGCCTGGCGGGACTGGCGCGCAGCGAGATCGGCCACCCAGCCGGCCTGGCGGCGGCGATCGCCATCCTGTACATAGTGATCATCGCGCTTGCGGGCCTGGGAATCGTGGTGGTCAAGGCCCTGGGAGGAGAGCAGGTGCCCATGAAGGCTGGCACCGTCTTGGTTTACCCGGGGGATGCCGGGGTGACCCGCGAGTATTACGGCAATCAGCCGAGCATCCTCAAGGTGCCTGCCGGGTCGACGTACCGCTTCGGCGATGGCAAGAACCAGCAGATGGTGTTCCACGAGTCGTTTGACCTGTCGGTGCCGGCCCGGTGGCAATACGGCAGCGACTCGACGGGAACGGGGTTTGTCTTGCCCGAAAACGCCCGGCGACTGGTACCGGGAAGCTCGTGGGGCACCTTCACGATCGCCTGTACGATCCCGATCGCGCTCTTCGTGGGCTGGTACATGTACCGCCTGCGGAAAGGGAAGATTCTGGAAGCATCCCTAATCGGGGCGGCCCTGGTTCTGGCGGCCACGGCCGGGGGCGTGTTGATTCCAGGGTCGGCGCTGGCCCCGTACTTTTCGCTGTCGCGCGAGATGACGGTGTTTGCACTTGCCGGCTACGGCTTCGTGGCGGCCGTTCTGCCGGTATGGCTGCTCCTGTGCCCACGCGACTATCTCTCGACTTTCCTCAAGATCGGGACCATTCTGCTTCTGGTCGCCGGAGTCGTGATCGTCAACCCCAAGCTGCAAGCGCCGGCAGTCAGCCCGTTCTTTGCCGCCGGCGGCGGCCCCAATCTCGACGGGCCGATATTCCCATACGTATTCATTTGCATTATGTGTGGGGCGATCTCGGGTTTCCACGCTCTGGTCGCTTCCGGCACGACTCCCAAGATGGTGAGTCGCGAGAGCGACGTGCGGATGATCGGCTACGGTGCGATGCTGATGGAAGGGCTTGTGGGAATCGTCGCCTTGATCGCGGCAGCGGCCTTGCCCAACTCGATGTACTACGACATCAACATCGACCTGGAGCGGCGCCCCGATTTCCTGGCCAGGAACCCCGAGTTCAGCCGCTTTCTGGAAGCCGGCGAGGCCGGGCTGCACGGCGGCCAAGTCGCGCCCGAAGGCACTGGCAGCGACCTCGTGGCGATGGAGAAAGACATTCAGGAATCGCTGCATGGCCGCACGGGAGGAGCCGTCACGCTGGCGGTCGGGATGGCGCGGATCTTCTCGGAAGCCCTGCCGCGCATGAGCTGGCTTTTGCCGTACTGGTACCACTTCGCGATCATGTTCGAGGCGCTCTTCATCCTGACCACGATCGATGCCGGCACCCGGATTGCGCGGTTCCTGGTGCAGGAATTCCTGGGCAGGATCTGGAAGCCGCTGGGCGATTTGAACTGGTGGCCTTCGGCATTGCTCTCAACTGGGCTCGTAGTTTTCTCGTGGGGCTACTTCATCTACACCGGCTCCGTCGAGACGATCTGGCCGATGTTCGGCATGGCCAACCAGCTCCTGGCGGTGATCGCGCTCGCGGTGGTCACGACGGCGATGGTGCGCTCTGGCCGCGGGCGATATGCCCCGGTGACCGTCTTACCTCTCATGTTCGTGGCGACGACCACCACGACGACGGCCTACTACGAGATCACAGGCAAGTTCTGGACGATGATCCAGAAGAATCTTGTGGTGCGCGGGTGGCTGAATATCGGTCTAACCGTGATGCTGCTTGGCTGCGTGGTGGTGATCGTGGGATCGGCGATCCTCCGGTGCGTGTCGCCCTTGCCTCCGGCGCAGGCTGAAGCTGGCGGCGCGGCTCATTGACGGCATGAGATCGCTGTGAGAGGCTGATTGGAGAGTTCCGGACGGGGCGGTATTGCGGCACGCGGACCGCCGGCTCTGGGTCTAGTGCGACCGCTGAATTCATCTCTGCGCCAATCTTTTCGTTGAAATAAACCGACGTGTCGCTCCCAGTAGTATAGAGGACCGGCCAGACGCTTTAGGGAGGACGTGATCATGGCGATTGGGCAATCGGAAGCTGTCCTCTTACGGCCCCAGGGACTCCTGGACGCGAGGACGGTTGCGGGGTTCAGCGACGGTGAGCTGCTCGCGCGGTTCACCGCCGATCGCGACGCGCTGGCCGAGACCGCCTTCGCGGCTCTGGTCCGCCGGCACGGGCCGATGGTGTTGCGTGTCTGTCAGCAAATCCTCGGCGATCGGCACACCGCCGAGGACGCTTTCCAGGCCACGTTTCTGGTCCTGGCCCGGCGGGCCGGCTCGATCCACCAGCCGGAACTTCTGGGACACTGGCTCCATGGTGTGGCCCTGCGGACAGCGCGGGAGGCGAGAATGCGCGATCATCGCAGGAGGCAGCGTGAGGCGCTGGGGGTGAACGGGAACCTGGCAGAGCCGACCGACGAAACGGAGCGGCCCGAACTGAAGTTGGCCTGCCGCGAGGAATTCGAGGCGCTCCACGAGGAAGTGTCGCGACTGCCTGAGCGGTATCGCGTACCGGTCGTGCTTTGCGACCTCGAAGGGCTGACCTATCAAGAGGCAGCGGATCGGCTGCGCTGCCCGGTGGGCACGATCGGCGTACGGCTGAAGCGGGCGCGGCAGCGGCTTCGGGTGCGATTGACTCATCGCGGCCTGGCCCCCACGGCTGGTCTCATCGGCGCGTTTCTCGGTGCGAATGTCGCATCGGCACACGTGCCGGCAGCGCTCGTCGATTCCACGGCTCAGGCCGCACTTGGCTTCGCGGCGAGCACGGCTCTTACGACGGGGCTGGTCTCGACTTCGGTGGTGGCCCTGTCGGAGAGCGTTCTCAAGACGATGACGCTCGGCCGATTGAAGCTGGGGATCGGCATTGCGATCGCCGTCGGGATCGCGGCGACTTCCGGTTGGATCGGCGTCTCCCGGCACGCGAGGGTTCCCGCGTCGATGGCGCTGGGGAAGTCGATTCCGAGGCAGGAGGCACCGCGACCGGTGGTCAATGCCCCGGCGGTGCATGAGAAGTCCGAGCCGGCGCGCGAGTCGCGGCCGCCGGCGAATCCCGTCCTACCGGAGCCAGCGAAGGTCCACCCCAGGCACGAGGCCCTGGTCCCGTCCAATCTTCTTGCGACGGCCTTTGCCGGTCGCGCGATCGTGAGTCCCGCAATCGGAAACTCGCCCGATCTGGCTGCCATCGTATCGGGTGGACTTTTCAGCGTGGGTCGCGTCTTGGAGGAGGAGTTCGTCAAGGGGTCGCCGGGCCGGGTCGTGATGACACAGAGAATTAGCCTGGCCAGGGCGGAACGAGCGTCCCAGGGCGAGCTGGTGTGGGGAAAGATGCTATTCGCGAAGGAATGGGCTCCTTACGACTCGATGAGTCGCGGCGACGGGCTGGGGCCGGTATACAACGAGACTTCGTGCGTGTCCTGCCATGGCCTGGGCGGTCCCGGCGGCGCCGGGCCAGACAACAAGAATGTCGTGATCATGACGGCGAGCAACAATAGCTGTGGTCCGGGCCAGTCCCTGGACCAGATCCATCCCGGTTTCGGCAGCTCGCGCAGCGCGGTCCTGCATCGCTTCGGGACCGATCCGGCGTATGCCTCCTGGCGGCGCCGATTCCTCAATGCCACGGGCAACGAACAGCCAAACTCGGCTTCCAAACGCAGCGAGAGTCTCGTGAACGCGCGGATCCGGGCTCTCAAGGAGCAGACCCGTCTGGATCGCCGGCTGCATGAGCGATCCCCCGCCGGGCTGTCTGTGAAAGGGGTGGCTCTCAGCCTCACCGAACGGAATACTCCCGCCTTGTTCGGCGTCGGTCTGATCGACGAGATCCCGTCCGAGGTGCTCGTGGCAGCGGCCGCGCGCCAAAACTCGCCCATCCGAGGCCGGGTTAGCCGCACCAAGGAAGGCCGGATCGGCCGGTTCGGCTGGAAGGCACAGATGGCGACCCTGCACGGGTTCGTCCGCGGTGCATGCGCCAACGAGATCGGCCTCGAGGTACCAGGGCATTTGCAAGCGAAGTCGCCCCTGGCGCCCCAGAACAGGGCAAGTGGTCTCGACATGAACGAACAGGAGTGCGACGCGTTGGTGGCCTATGTCCGAGCGCTGCCCGCACCCATCGCCGTCGATCCGTCCGGGCCTGACGGCACCGAGGATATCCGGGAGGGTCGCCGGCACTTCGCCGACGTGCGCTGCACGTCCTGCCACATGCCGGTCCTGGGCGAAGTCCGCGGGATGTATAGCGACCTCTTGCTGCATGACATGGGCCAGAGCTTGAGCGATTCCGCGAGTGGCTACGGGATGAACGGCTCTCCTTCGCCCAACGAAGCGACTCCCCGTGAATGGCGCACCCCGCCGCTCTGGGGCTTCCGCGATTCCGGCCCCTACATGCATGACGGTCGAGCCCAGAACCTCGAGGAGGCGGTCGCGCTCCATGATGGACAGAGCAAGAAGTCGGCCCACGCGTTCTTCACGCTCTCCGCGCAGAGCGCGCCCAGATCGAGTCATTCCTGAAATCGCTCGTTGCACCGCCGTCAGACTCCGCGCCGGCGGCCATCCTTGCTGCCGACATGGAGTCGGATTTCAAGGCCGAGGAGCCGAGATGGCCCGAGATTTTGGTGCGGCGCGAGAAGGACGCGCGGTGGCTGGCGACGAACGGCAACTGCGCGAAGACCAGCGTCTCCAGGACGTATCCCGGCGGCTCGCATGCAGATCCGAAGCGCCGAGGCCCTCGAAAGAAGTGGCAGGTTCTCAGGCGCTCTCTCCTACTATCGCGACGTCGCTCGGGATGCCTCCGGTACGGCCGAGGGCCGGCTGGCGGCCGCGCGTGTCATCGCCCTCGGCTCAATCACGGAATTTCCCTGAGCGAACGGGCGATCGGAGGCGAGAATGAGAAGGATCTACGACGCGACAGCCTGAGCCGTTAAGATAAATGCTTGCCGAGGCCGGGCACACGTGCGCGTGACCTCGTACCAAGCAGCCGGTGAGACTTCGGCACTTCCACCTGGATTGGTGTAACCCGGAGTCCGCCCGTGCCGACGCCACCATCATCCACGAGATCGGGCTCGAAGACGAAACCTTCGCCGGCGAGGCGGGCGCCGATTGGCCCGCCTGCGGCCGTGACGTCGGTGCTAGGCCAGCCGGCAGGCTCGCCTCAATCGGGTGCTGGCAGCGACGTCCCAGTGGGCATCGCCGTACAAGCAAGCGCCAGTGACGGCAGCACGGTGACCGCCCGCAAGGCGGGGGGCCTGCGCGACATGGCCCTGGAGGTCAATCCGCAGAAAGTCGGAGTCAAGGCCGCCCTTCAACATCTGGCCAAGGCCGTGAATATTGCGTTTCAAACGGACTACGGCGAAAACTATCTCGAGTCGGTGTACCAGGCGGCGATTGTGCGGCGCGACGAGGTCCACATCATCCACCGGGAATACTTCGGCTTCGGCGACAACTGGTTCGGCCAGTTCGGCCGGCTGATCCGGTCGTTGCAACTGACCCTGGAAGGACCGGACCCGGCCTCGCCCGAAGGCCAGCAGCGGATCGCCGAGAAGGGGCCGTCGACAATCCGCGGGATACTGAGCCTGATCGGCCGCAAGCTCGACCTGGTCGCTGAATACGAGGATCGCGTGCCAGCCTACGTCGAACAGATGTTCGACCGGCTCGAGGCCTCCGGAATCATCCTGGGTTGGGACCGCAACAACTGGGAGATCTGGACGACGTCGATCGGACTGGATATCCGGATCGCACCTTCCCGTAAGTCGGGCTTTCCAGCCTGACCTACCGCACACATTGCTCTGCGGCCCCGCTGACCTCGAAGCGGCAGACGTCTTGGTCGTCAATGTTCTTGCCGCGGATGGCTCTCCATCCGTGCTCACGACCGAACGACAGGAACCATCCCCAGTGGTCCTGATCGAGTGGAATGTATCCCATGAGACTGCCTCGTCCGGTCGCCAGGGTGTTCCCACTGAACCAGAACAGCGCTGACGACGGCACGAGATGACGAACGCGACGGTACAGGTTTTCGCGCGACGGCCCCTGGTAGTGAACGTTCCGGCCGGGACCCTCCAGGTGGTAACCGCCCTGCTCGTAATCGCGCTCGAAATGCCACTGGCGCACGACGCGGTTCGCAACAAATGGAGGAATCGTCAGAGACTCTTTCCACACTCCGAGCTGACCCAGAGCCTTGCCTGAGAAACCCAGCCAAGCGTGACCGAACCAGTTGTCGATCTTGACTACACGTACGTCGGCGGGGGCATGCACTCGCGTGGCGCCGGCGATCAGGCGAAAGGCGAGGTCGGTGAATTGGGGGTCGTCATCAGGGTCAATATTCAGATCAAACATCAGATCCTTCGCCTCTCGCCGGTTTGGCGACAACGGTATGGTGCTCGTTGAGCTTTTGGTCGCACGGGCTGGCCGTGGGTCCATTCGAACGGACAGCCGGGGGCGTCGCGAGGTTCGCGATTTTGGCGCGGTCATCAGCCATTCCCACGGATGGCTAAGCGACTCAATCGAGATTCCTTCCAGGCGCGGCGCAGCTCGGGCGATTCCAGGGGACGAGCCGACCGCGATCACTCGCGCGACGCCGGGCTGGCCCTCAGCGAATGTCCGGCCTTCCGCCACGGCTAGCCAATGGGAATCGGGTCAGTCCTTCTCAATCGCCTTGATGCGTTCGGCGGCCGCCTTGGCCGAGAGGGTCTTGGCGAAGTCCTTGACGATCTGGCGGTAGTAGCTGAGGGCCGCCGTCGGGTTGCCGTTCTTCTCCGACGAACGGCCCAGCCGAAGCAACGTGGCCGCCCGTGCGGCCGCCTTTGCGGCGGGTGCAGACTTGCCTTTTTCTTTGGAGGAGGGCTTGGCCGCTGGCTTTTCGTCGGCCGAGGCCGTCTCGTCGTCGGTCTTGGTCTCCTCGACGGTTTTTGCCTTGTCGGTCTTCTTGGCCTTGGGCGCTGACTCCTTCGCGCCCTTGGCTTTGGCGGACGGGGCCTCGGGAGAGTCGGCGACGTCGCCGGCGAATGCGTCTTCAAAACGGCTGACGCGCGAGACAGCGGGCTGACCCGCCTTCGACTTGCCGGATTGAGAGCTATTCAGAAGCGCGGCTTTCTTGATGTACTTCTCGGGGTTCTCGTTGAATTCTTCCCGGCAGCCCGTGCAGCAGATGGGATAGCTCTTGCCGCCATGCACGAGAGTCATCGAGGCCGCACCCCCTGTGACGATGCATTTGGGGCGTTCCGAGGAGGTCGCGCCGCTGGCGAGCGACTCGCCTTCCCGGGTCAGTCCGATCTCGATCACGTGCTTGAACTGAATCGAGCCCGGTTCCTTGATGTCTTCATTCATCGTGTAACGCACGAAATTGGCGTTGGGCCGCAACGAGAATCCGCATGTCCCCAGAGTCTTTGGTCGAATCGCGGGCTGCCTTGACGCGATCGAGGACCAAGTGTTTTCCCGTGCGGTCGAGTGTCCCCTCGAACACGATCGCGGTCTCGCGCAGGCTTGGGCCCGGTTCCCTCGAAACGATAACGCTTGACGGCCGGATCATAGGTCAGCTTTCCCGTGGACAGGAACTTGCCGCCATCGATCGTGAGCGTCAGCCCGGCGGGCTTCCCCTTGGCAAAGATCCACGCCCAGCTATGCGTCTCGTTCCAGCCGCGGAATTTCTGCGCCGGGTCGTCTTTCTGGCTGCCGCACCCGTCCACTTGCCCAGCAGGTATTCGAATGGCGCAGAATGCCGGGGGAATGTCGCGAGTCTCGGCGTCGTCGGCTGGTAGAGCGGCCGGCGAAACGAGACTCGCCGCCCCGACGAGCGAGCCGGCCAAGACGGCGGTCAGAGCCAGGCGGTTCATAGCAGTGGCCTTTTCTCAATTGGGCGGCAGCGGCCGCCGCTGGTTCTTGGTACCGGCCTGACCGCCACCCTTCAAGCGGCGCAAGGCCTGGATCGCCGTCATCGTCGCCTTCTGCCTGGTCGGAGTGAAGTCCGACCCGGCAATGATCGGCGTGTCCACCGGCACGTCCATGTCGAGATAGCCGATCATCATTTCTTCAAACGTTTGCTCGCCCCACTGCACCATCTCTTTCGGGTCAGGATTGTAGGGGTTGCCTTCCGAGTTATCGAATTCGGCGTGGCAGTCGATGCGGGTTCCCTTCGGTAGCACCATGGGCTTTTCGAGCACGTAGTAGGTTTGCCAGGCGAAGTCAAAACCGGGTACCGACAGGACGACCTCGGGGCTCTCGCCCGGCTTGGTAAAGGTATACCGGAACGACTTGCCACGCAGGTGCATGTGCGGCATGAAGCTCAAGACGCGCACCTCACGAGGGACGACCAGCGAGGAAGCCACGGGAACATGGTCGGCCTTGGGGGGGATCAGCAGGTCGGGGTTGGCGATGCCGATCGTGAAGGCTTCGCGCGTGGGCTTGGTCTTGGCGAACACCAGGCCCACCTTGGAGCGATCGGTGCGGACCCGCCCGATCGGTGTATAGTGCACCTGGAACAACAGATCGGCACCGGCGGGGATCCTCTTGGCTGTTCCCGGTGGGAAAACCGACGGCGCATCGCCGGGCACGTATCCGCAGAAGTGATTCGGCTGCCGCCGGCCCTCGCCCGATGCCGAGTTGTCCATCACGTACACGATGATGTGGTGAACGACCGACCGGTCGCCCGGGGCCGCCTCGGCCGCCTGGATCCAGCGATCTTCCTTGAAATTCGTGGGCACCCGGAAGTAGACGTAGGAGACAACCCCCTGGGCGGGCACGTAGTACGGCTCGGGGATCTCGAAGACGACATCGGGCTTGCCGATCGTCCAGCCTTCGGGGAACACCCGCGGGGCCGGCAGGTCCTTGATATCGCCGAGCGGGGTCCCCTGATCGACCCAACTCAGGAGTGTCGCGCGCTCCTGGGCAGACAAGCTGCGGTCGTTGGCGAAGTGGCCGTAGCGCGGGTCGGCATGCCACGGCGGCATGCGCCGGTCTTCCAGGACTTCGCGGATCATCGCCGCATGCTTGCGGGCGTCGTCATAGGTCAACAGCGAGAAGGGCGCGACCTGACCGGGCCGATGGCAAGCCTGGCATTTCGTCTGGATGAGGCCGGCGACTTCCCCGGCATAAGACACCTTGCCGATCGAAACCGGGTGCTCCTTTTCGCGGCCGGAGAGAACTTTGGTAATCTCGGGCGCGGCCGCTCGGAGCCGCGGCGCCTTGGCCGCGTCGGTTGGCTTGGGCGTGACCCGATCGATCAGGCAGCCGGCGACCTTGGTGGCACGGACCTTGATCTCCTTATCGGAGACGAGCGCTGTGAGGGCGTCGCGAAGATACGGATGGTCGGCGGCGTCCTTGCCCTTGCCCTGCTGATACTGGTCGTCGATCGCGCCGCGATAGCGAATCCGGGCGAAGCCGTCCAGGACGATGGTCTCACACGTGCGCTCGATCAGGGCCGCGTCGGCGACGAGGTTCCCGGGGTCTTTCAAGACCGGGAAGTCGATCTTCGTCTCCTTCACGTAGCGAGCCACGTCGTCGACGGTTTCGTGGGCGTTGGAGTTGATGCCGAGCATCACGACGCCCTTCTTGGCGAATTCATGGTTGATCTCGATCAGCCGGGGCACGTACAGGTTCCCGACCGGGCAATCGGTGCCCAGGAAGACGAGGACGATGCTTTTGCGGCCCTGGAAGCCGTAGAGAGTAAACGTGCGGCCTGAGGTCACGTCGTTGAGCGTGAAATTCGACAATCGCTGCATGAGACCGCGGTCGATCGGCAGCCCGGAACGAGGATCCGGCTCAGCGGCCCCCGCTCGAGTGCCCCAAAAGAATGAGAGCGCTAGCCCGCCAATCACGGAGAGAATCATCAAGCGGTGCAATTCCGAAGATCGGGACATGCTATCTCCTCGAGATTAAACCCCCTCCACAAATCCTATCCGGCTTCCGGTTCAATCGTATAGCGCGGCCAACCCTCACAACAAGAGCCGAGAACACCAATCATGGAGGCACGGAGTCAAGAGCCGGGACTCGGGAATCGTGCGTCCTGACCAACGAGCCGACAAGCCGATCCGCAGGAAATGAACGACCGGAGCCACGGTCGTCTCCGTACCGGCCCGACCCGTCAGCGACGGACTCAAACTCGCAAAGCCGAAACGTCGATAGATTAGCAGTCTGGGGAGACTGAGAGCGATGGAGATTTAGGGTTGTCTGGGTGAAGCGGATCCCCACGACTGGGTGATCTGGGTTGAAGCTTTTGGCGAGCAGTCACTTCATGGTACGCGACGGAGGCGGTGAGGCGTTAGCGCGAGCGACCTGGGCGTTTGTCGGGTTAGGCGTGCTGGCGCGTCTGGTTCGGTACCTCGTTGTCTACCCGATCTGGCACGACGAAGCGTTTCTTGCGGTCAATTTTCTGGGTCGCGGTTATCTCGATCTCTTACGGCCGCTCGATTATTCCCAGGTCGCGCCGATCCTGTTCTTGTGGATCGAGTTGACTTCGGTCCGGCTGCTGGGCTTTTCGGAGTGGTCGCTCCGGTTGTTTCCGGCGGTATGCGGCGTTGCGAGCGTCTTCTTGTTCCGGCACATCGCTGCCCGGCTGTTGCGCGGGATTGCTCTGCTCTTGGCGGTGGGGATCTTCGCAACGGCGTTCTACCCGATCCGCCACAGTGCCGAAGTGAAGCCGTATGCATCGGACCTGGTGGCGGCGCTGATTCTTCTGGCCCTGGCGGTATCGTGGTGGCGGCGGCCCGAGCGAAGCCGCGCCTGGTGGCTGCTGACAGCCGTCGTGCCGGTGTTGCTCGCGCTCTCTTATCCCGCAGTCTTTGTGGCGGCTGGCGTGAGCCTGGCGCTCGGGCCGGAGGTGCTGCGGCAGAAACGACGCCCGGTGCGGCTGGCCTACCTGATCTACAACGCCGTTCTGGTGGCGGCGTTCCTCAGCCTTTATTTCGGGTGCACGCAGATCCAGAGCACAGCGCTCCGGTTGTTTTACCGGTGGGGATACTGGCGTGATTCGTTTCCGCCGCTGGAGCAACCTTGGAAGATTCCGGCGTGGCTGATCGGGGTGCACACCGGCACCACGCTCGCTTACCCAGTCGGTGGCGAGCGAGGGGCCAGCACGTTAACTCTGATCGCCCTCCTGGTCGGTGTCGCGTTCTTGCGCAAGCGGGTACGGAGCCCTGTCTGGCTATTGCTCGCCCCCTGCGTGATGGGTCTTATGGCAGCATGCCTGGGGCAATATCCGTACGGCGGGGCGCCGCGGATCACCCAGTACCTGGCACCGTCGATCTGCCTTCTGACCGGGCTGGGCGCCGCGCTGGTCCTTGGCCGCCTGCCCAGGAACCTGCGGCGGCGGGCCTTCCGACTCGCGGTGGGTTTGCTGGCAGCGCTTGGGCTATTCGTGATCGGCCGCGACCTCGTGCTGCCTTACCGGGTCTGGGAGGACGAGCAGTCCCGCCAATTCGCCCGGCGATTCTGGGGCGAGGACGGGCGCGATCGACAGCTCGTCTGCGTGAAGTCCGATCTTGGGTTGGCGTTCCAGCCGAAGCTCTGGTCGAGCGGCATGAGCGCGGTCTATCTGTTTCACCGAGGCATGTACCTGAACCGCGAAGGTCTTGGCGCCTTGACGTTTTCCGCACTCCGGCGAGACGCCGAGCGGCCGCTCCGTCTGGTTTTCTTCGACGATCTCCCGCGTGACGACGCACTGTTCAATGAATGGCTGGCCCGGCTGGGCTCGGCGTACCGGATCAGCCCGCCCGCTGTCTTCACAGTGAACCCCGGCAAGCCCGGTGAACTGTGGCTGCGAGAGCAGTACGCCGTTGTCGACCTGGTGCCGGACGGGGCCGATCGGGAGCGGGTGGTGCGTTCCGCAAGTTCCAATCCCCTGGTTCGGTAGAGAAAGTGGTCCGGGTTCAAAACGATTCATTACGCTACGAAAGTATGCGTCACCTTCGTCACCTTCGTCACCCCGTTTCAGGCAAAGGACTTACAGGTGACGCAGCCAAAAAGCCCTTCGTCACATTCGTCACACCAAGGGCCGCCAGGGCTGCGTGATCCGCGGCGCAGGGAATAATTCGGAATCGAGCAGGCGGGCGATGAGTTGAAGTAAGTCAGGCTTTCCAGCCTGACGTTTCCGGCGATGAGTTGAAGTAGGTCAGGCTTTCCAGCCTGACGTTTCCGGCGATGAGTTGAAGTAGGTCAGGCTTTCCAGCCTGACGTTTCCGGCGATGAGTTGAAGTAGGTCAGGCTTTCCAGCCTGACGTTTCCTGCCGTCAGGCTGGAAAGCCTGACCTACTCGAAGTCGCTCTGGCGCGACAATCGCAGCGCGTTATCGGGCCCTCGATCAATCGGTCGATTCGCGTCTCGACGCCTCACACACAAAAGCGCGAACGGACCAAAAACCACCGTTTTTCTCAAGTCTTTTCAGCGACTGGAGTTGCGCATGTCGCATGAATAACCGGAACCGACGCGGCGCCCTAAACCTTGACGCAGATCGAGATTGCGCATGTCACGTGAATAACCGGAAAATTCGGAACCATTTACCGCAAATCCGTGTCTGGCAATCGGTTATCGCATGTCGCTTGAACATTCGGAGTCTTCGGTACTCGGTGCCACAAGTCTTTATCCAGAAATCGGTTAGTGCATGTCGGATGCATAGTCGAAGCTTGAGGCTCGAAAACCGGGGTTTCCGGCCTCAACTCATTACGAGGTTGTCACTTACACCATGTCGGTGGCATGATCAGGAAAGGAGGTCCGACCGGCGCAGTCGATCCATCTGATGCCAAAGGGAATCGTTATGAATCCAGAAAAATCGAAAAGGTATGATCGTCATGAATAACCTTTCGACTTCTTCACATATTCAAACGCGGCATGAAGCTGCCGCTCCTCTTCGCATTCTTGGCCTGGGAGCTCCGCATAGTTGAAGAAGATCTGGCGTCCCTCGCTCGTCCGCTTGAAATCGATGGATAGACCGGAAGGGATTGCACACACCCATCAGTCACCGAAGGGGGTGGCCGGAGCATTGCATCTGGAGCCTCTTTACCATCAAGACCTAGCTGGAGCGTGCCGGTCTAAGGACTGGTGCGCCGAGCATGGGTGCTTTTCTCTCTGGCGCAAGGGTGTCTGGAACTCCGGGTTTTGTGTCCGACCCTGTTGCGGTCGGGCTCGAAACGCTGAAGGATGGGCCGATTGACGACCGCCAGTCACTATGGGCGACTGTCCTCAAGCCGGTTACCACCGCCATGCACGAATATGACAAGTGCGGCAAATACCAGATTCAGCACCACGGCGACTCGATCCTGCGCATGACTCGCGCGCCGGCCATCGTGTCGTGGAAGCCCGTGCAGACCGACCTCGTCCAGCACCGGCGGCTTCCCGATGGTCTCCTCGAAGTGCTGCACTTGGGCGAAGTCCAGCCCGACACGTACCTACTGGAAATCTCTACCTACCCCGACGCCCGCGTCGCCAGCCAAGTCATGGACGACATCGCGCTCTCCTGGCTCAGCCGGCACGTACCCGGAGGTCGTGGTCCTCTTCCTCTATCCCAGGGGAAATGTGGTGCCCGTCGAATCCATCACGTTGAACAGCCGCCAGGGCTGTACCACCTGGGATGCGTCATGGCGCATCGTCAAGCTGTGGGAAGTGCCGGCTGAGGACCTGCTGGCGACCGGCGACGTCGGTGTTGTTCCGTGGGTCCCGTTGGCGCGATTCGAGGGGCCGCCTGAGCCGATCATCCGCGAATGCCGGGCCCGCATCGACAAGGCCGGCTCGCCCGTTGACAAGGAGAATCTGCTCGCGGTCACTCAGTACCTGGCGCGGTTGCGGTATAATGATGAAGCGTTGTTCGAGATCCTGGGAGGGCGAAAAGCCATGATCGAATCACCGCTGATGCAGGAGCTCAGGAAAGAGTGGACCGAGGAGGGGATGCGCGAAGGGGAAATCAAAGCCCTGATGACGGTCTTGGTACGGCGGTTTGGCGCCGCGGCCGAAGCGCTGGAGACCGAGATCAGGGCGACCGGCGATGACGCGCGTTTGAAGGACATGATCGAGCATGCCGCGACGTGCCGGAGCCTCGCGTCCTTTCGCAAAAAGCTCACGGCGTGATGCGGCCGTCGCCATGGAGGCGATCGTGTCCAACCACAGGCTGATCTTGTCAGTGAAGCAGGGTTGGCTGGGTCGGCCGGTCTGGAGCATACCAGCTAGCCTTGCCCGATCCAAGATCGGCGCAAGTTGGATTCGTCACGCGAAGGAATGGTGGAACGTCTGTCGCTGGGCAGATATCTGCTGCTGGTCGATTACACGGGGCGCCTGTTCCGCGAGGGCGAGACGGCGATCTCGGCCGGGCTGGCGGTGATCCTCGCTCGGATCGGCACCAGCGTGGAAGGTTGGCGGGCTCGGCTGGAGAAGCCTAGGGTCGGCCGGCTGCTGGGCGGGTTCTTCGCCGCGAGTCGAGAGCGGCTGCGAGCGGTCGCCGCACGTTGGGGGGTGTCCCACTTGGCGAACCTGGCCGGACGCCCGGCGCGATAGCTCAAATTCGAAGTCGCGGCTCGAGTTACGCACAGTGTGCGACCGGCGTTGGCCAACTGCGGAGCGACTCACCTTACCGGTGGCTCTTTCGAGTGCCCTATGAAGTATTGGAGACCACCGCGCGGACGGTCGTCTCTGTGGGGAGTGAGCCAACCGAAAGCGGCGATCTTCGCGAGCTTTCCGCCGGGCTCTGCAGTGAAGTAGGCAACCGACCGTAACAAGCGGCTCCGTAGCGTCCGCCATCATGCTCGTACTGGCTTGCGGGGGTCCGGTGAGGGGCCTGTTGAGTGTTCGGGCTAGGCCTGAATGGGGGGTATCGGGTTGGGCACACGCTCCGGAGAAGGTCGCCAACTGAACATTCTGGACGCCATGGTGCTGATTGCCGCCACGGCATTGGGCTTGGCATTACTGGGGTTCTCCGTCGGCGGGCTCGGCGTGATTCGTGAGCAGGTGAAAGAGTCGCTTGATTTTTCGGGACCGGTGCCGCATAACTGGCCGAGATGGGTGTGGACCATTGTCACTTGGTATGGTCTGATAGTTGAGGTGTCGTTCCCGTTCTGTGCGTCCTGGACGATAGCCATCCTTGCGTTGCGAGTGCGTCGGCCGCGTCCCAGCATGCGCCGGCTGTTACGACAGCCCGGCACAGTCGCATGCTACTCCGCGGCGATCTTCCTCCTTCCTGCGTTGCTTGGTTCAATCTGCCTCCTTGCGAGTTCATATTTCGCATTCGACATCTCCTTCGACTCGCCAGAATGGCAGAGAGGCCTGGCTCTTTGCTTCATCTTCCTTCCATCTTTGCCGGGGTCCGCGGTGCTGAGCTCCTGGGTGACGTTGCGGCTGGTCGGACGATGGCGCTCGGAAGCGTCCTGGATTGATCGGGTGGGTCGGCTTCTTGGAGCCTATTGGATAGCTGCGATTCTTCTTCCTCTGTGGGGACTCGCTTAGGAGCCGCGCTGGTCGCGGAACCAAGTGGTCCGATTCGTTCCGGTATTCGGTTTGCGGAGGAGCGCTGGACGGGACTTCGATCCGGCCCAAAACGCCATGGTGTTCCCGGTCCAGGACCGGAACGCGGTCTGCGATGTTCGCGCCTGTCGTGCCTCCGCGCCGACGTTTGTTTGCCGAATTCTGAGCATACGTGAAATCTCCAGAGCTGCGTTCGATGTTCTACGGTATGTAGCGGAGATTTTTCGATGGAATGCAAACATTCGTTGAGCACCGCTTTGCTCTTGTCGGCCTCTTGCTTGTGGTGGATTCCGATAGTTTTCGCGCTTGTGCCCGGCTGCGACTCCCTTGACGATGCGGGTGCGCGCTCGGTGCAGACTGGGGTAGCCTCGCTCGGAGCGTTGGGAGTCGTCGCGGTTGACGAAAGCCGTCCCGACCGACCAGTGATCGAGGCCAACCTCAGCGGGCCGAAGGTGACCGACAAAACAATGAGGGTCGTCCGTGAGTTGTTCCAACTGCGCACCTTGGAACTTCACGACGTCCGCGTTACGGACGCTGGCATACGAACGATCTCACATCTGTCCAATCTGACTCGACTGACTCTCGATGGCGTGCTGATTTCGGACGAAGGACTCGCACTTGTAGCAACCATGAAAAACCTCGAGTTTCTGAAGCTGCGCGATTTGCGGGTGAGCCCACCATTATTCGTGCAGCGATTGGGCGTCAAAATGCCGGAGTAATTCGTCTCCTCGTGACATGAAGGAGACCGAGCTGCTCGAGGACGGGTTGCGCCGCGATCCGCTCGATCTCGGCTTGGGGGTAATGCGAGAGCGCGGCTGCTGGGTCGATCATGCGCTGTTCCAGGACAGTCGCGATCTCGCTCCTTAAATGTTGCCACATGTTTTTGCGTCTGTCCAGTGACAAAACGGCGCGCACCGCCCAGGTTTCTTCCGGAGTCAGTCCCGTCGGTCCCCACGGCCGACTCAGTCGGTTGGCGCGAAGACGCGCGGTCAGGAGATCGTCGCTCGTCCAGAAGTCGCGGCGACCCGCTTGATCGGCAACGTGCGCGGTCAACTCCTTGAGCGTGCGGTTGGCACGCTCACAGCCGCCATTGTACTGGGCACAGTACGGCGGCGAGTACAAAGTGAAAACCTCCCGGCCGAGCAAGAAGCGCTTCGTCAGGTCGGCGCGGAACGCCGGACCGTTGTCACATTTCATGACCAGCGGCGCACCGTGCTCCTCAAACAAATCGGCCAGTGCTTCCACCACGGTCGCCGCGTCCTCACGCGCCACCGCCAGCCAGAGCAACTGCTGTCGACTCGCCAGGTCGCGCACGTTCAGGATCGCAGGCAAGACGCCGTCGATCAGGTAGAGGGGATGAGTGAAATCCATCGCCCACGCGCTGCCTCCGCAGAGCCACTCCAGCCGACACCGTTCCTCGACATGCTCTTGGAGCCACTCGGCACGATATTCCGCTTTGAGCTCAGCCAGTTCGGCGCGCGCGACATCGGGATACTCGGCCTGGAGACTCGATAGGCTGATGCTCGGGCCGTGCAGTTCCAGAAAGCCGGTGACCTCGGCTTGGCGCTCGACCGGGGCAATTTGCGGCGGCCGCCCCCGTGGGCGCGGCGCCAGCCGATCTGCGCCCCAACCCCGATCCCAATGCCACATGGTGCGTGGTGAGAGACCAAGAGCCTGGGCCGTCTCCTCCGTCGACCAGCCGTGGCCACGCGCGTAACGGCGAAACGCAACCGACCGTTTTCGCAGATCGCGCTCGCTCCATCGGCGCTTGGATTGGCGATCCCAACCGCGGCGCGGTACCTCACGGTTGTCGGGCGTTGGCACACGTTCGGCCTGACTGGCGCGATCATCCAGTGGCAGCGAGTCTCGGCGACATCCCTCGACCGCCGCCTGACCGGCCCGCGCCTCACCACGCGCACACGGCGGCGTGCCGGCTGAATGGCCAAGGGGGTCTCCCGCGGTGGTCATCGTCCAGCCCGGCATGGCGGTCGCGATCGACAAGAGCGCGGCACCATCGTTGCCGACCCACGCGCTCGCGATGCTGCGGTCGTGACGACGTGCCGGATCGCTGGTCTCGTCGACCACGACCGCCGCAGTTTGGCTCTCAAGTTCGAACTCGAAGTCGGTGTCGTCCCGAGCGTCTCCGGCTACGGCGTCCCGGAACAGATCGGAATTCGTGGAGGCTTTCCTGGCCTCATGGTCTCGGTGAGGGGCGCTGCTTGCATCTTCAACTGGATCCCTCACCGACTCGCTTTTTTTGCGGCTTGCTTGAGCTGCGGCTTGGGCCGAGACAGACCTTGGCGCGCCAGCTCCGCCCGTAACTGGGCCCCTCTCAGCTCCAGCTCCAACCGCTCAACTTTTTGTTCCAGATTCGCGATCTGTTGTTGCTCGGGCGTTTTCTCCGCCGAGGGACGCCGGCCGGGTGATCCCGGTTCCAGGGTTTTCACCCAGCGCTCCAGGCTCTCGTGCTTGAGATCGAAGAACCAAGACTCCTCGATTCCCAGATCGGCGCACGCGTCGGCGACGTTGATCTCCCCTGCGAGATTGGCCAGGATCACCCGCAGCCGGGTCTTGGCTACGGGTGATCCTGCCAGACGGTCGACTTGGTCAGCGATGCTCAATGGATTTCGGCCGGCCGGCATGGATAGACCCTCCGTGATCGCCCTGCGCTTCGGAGCGGATCGTCTCCAACGCCGCTGGTCGATTCCCATCGCCAGCGGGCCCCGCCGCAGGGGGTTTCCCAACGGGTCCTTGTACCGCAGCCGGCCCTTCCTTGCCAGGTGAATCCGCGGTTTGCAGCAACCGCGCGGCACGGAGTGCTCGCACGCACGGTTTCCGCCGCCGCCGTTTGGTTCCGCTGGACGCTTCCTGCGTTTTGCTGGCCGCCGGCGCCAGCCCCAACGCGCGTTGAGTGGTTCGGGCTAGCGCCTGATGGCGAGCTAGCTCACGCCGACTGACAGACAGCTCGCGGCTCCAGGCGAGCCAGCCGCCGGTCGGTCGAGACCGTGCGCCCAACCGGACGGGGCTCACACGCCCAGATCAGCCCTCGAATGGCTCGCTGCTCCAGGAGATAGTCAGCGCGGCAACCGGATTCCCAGCGCCGTCGCGGCACCAGCGGGAGTCCGCACTCCGGCCAGCACTTCGAGGACCAGAGCCGCGGCGCGTCTGGCTTCAGGGCCGATGTGCGGGGCTTCGGGACAATCCGCCGTCAGTTGCCGCCGGTAGGTTCCGCGCGATCGCTGCGCCGCGGCTTCCTTTTGTCGAGGCGCCCGGCCGTGCGGCCGGGCCGAGGCAGGGTTCGCCGTCATGGCTTGCCTCCTTCCTCGTTCGCTGTCTCGTCCGGCGTCGCCGGCGGGGACCCTTGCGGCGGCAGCTCATCGTGCGTCTGTGCCGGCACATCGCCAAGCGGTCCGGCGGCCGGAGAGCCATCTGGGCAGATGGCCTTGGGCATCGCGGCTGAGTCCGCGAAAGCGGCTGGCGGCACCAGATCCACTTCTTGCCGAACGCCCCCTTCGCGCGTCAGGAACACGCGCTCGCCTTCGGCATGCAGGCTGAAATTCTTGCCGCCCAGTTGGCCTGTCACGTAGAACGGGGGCTTGGGCAAGCCGTTGCGAGCCAGCTCCAGTGCGTTGGCGGCGACCCGATCTTTGAGGGCCAGCAGGACCTCGGGAGCCGCCCCGAAAAACCGGTCCGCCGGCACCAGGCCGTCGATCCCGCTGTGGGTGCGCTGGAAGTTATACCAGTCGATGAAGTGGCCGATCCGCGCGGGCGTCGGCCAGATCGAGGAACACAGCCGTCTCCACGCACTCGCGCCAGAGCGTTCCCCAGAACCGCTCGATCTTGCCCAAGGTCTGAGGATGGCGCGGCGCGGCCACGATCTGGCGGATGCCGCGCCCTTTGAGCTCCTTCTGGAAAGCGCTCTCGCCCCGCCAGGTCACGTACTGAGCGCCATTGTCGGTGAGGATTTCCTCGGGGACTCCGTAGGCCGCGATGCCCGCACGGAGAACCTCCAGCACCAGGGCCGTCGACTGGCTGGCGTGCAGACCGAAGCTGACGATGAACCGACTGTGGTCGTCGAGGAAGGCAACCAGGTAGACCCGCCGGTTCTGCCGCTTGAGCACGAAGGTGAACAGGTCGGTTTGCCAGAGCTGGCTGGGCCTGGCCCGCTCGAAGAAGCGGACCTTGTCGGGATGAGGTCGTGTGGGGGTTTCCTGCAACTGGTAGCCCGCCTCATGAAGCACACGGGCGACCGCTGGCGGGCTGGCCGGCAGTGCCGGGCCGCGCACCAGCATCTGGCTGATTCGCTCGCATCCCCAGTCGGGATGCGCCTGCTTGAGCAAGAGGATGGTGCGTTTGGTCAGGTCGGGCAAGCGGCTTCCTTCGCGGGCGCCTCGAGGCTGTTCGAGCAAGCCGGCCGGTCCCTGGTGGGTGAACCGCTGTTTCCAGGCATAGAGCGTATGCTTGGAGACGCCCACCAATGTTGCGAAATCCTTGGCGGGCAAGCCGCTGCGCTGCCAGCAGTCGAGGATCATGAGTCGCTGCTGGGGATTGTACGCCGCCGGCTTCACCTCCTCGGGTCGAGCCAGCCGCCGGCCGCGTTGCGTGCGTCTTTTGCCGGTCGGCAGCCCGAGCCCTTGCCGCCTGAGCTCAGCGACCGGGTCGAACTGGGCCGGCGGGCTGTCGAATTCGTTGGTCGGAACCCCGGAGGGCTCGTCCGCCTCCACACCGAGGTCGTCCCGGGCAGGCGACTGCGGGGCGTCTCCAAACTCCGGAGCGGTCTCATCCCCACGATCGGGCAGGCCCGGCGGCTCGGGTGTACGTTCATCGGGATGGACCGTCTCGGCAATCGAGGCGTCCGCATTCTCCGATTTCGTGTCGATTGCTTCCGGAAATGTGATGAGGTCAATCTGGGAATCGACCGCGTCCGGTTCACCTTCCGCCGCCGGATCATTCTTTAAATCGGATGTCGGCCGGACCAATTCTTCAGGCGGCCGTTCGCCAGGCGCGCCTCGACCACTCCACCACCGATTCCACTCGTTCCACATTTGCTCCTCGCCTCTGCGGCATTGCCGCGGCTGGGAGGAGACGTCGATTGCTCCGGTCAATTCTCCCAATTACGCAGCAAGCATTTTGGTTGGGAGGACAAGACTCATCGAGCCCTCGAATCCGGTTATCACCAGTCGCAGACAAGCAGGCCGCTTGACAATTCATAACCAGATGGCTATGATTCCGCCATGCGAGCGGCTCCCGACGATCTTTTCAAGGCTCTCGCCGACCCGACGCGTCGCGCGATCTACGAGCACTTGGTCAGCGACGGCGAGCAGACCGTGCGGCGCTGACGGATCGCGCGGGGGTGTCGCAGCCTGCGGTTTCGAAGCATCTGGTTGTGCTGAAGCAGGCCAAGCTGATTCGCGACCGACCGGAAGGACGCCAAACCTTCTACAGAGCTGACCGGGAAGGATTGGCCCCGTTGATCGATTGGGTCAAACACCATGCCGTCTTCTGGCGCGACCGATTCGATCGCCTCGAAAAAGTGCTGGAGAGAATGGGCGAATGAATCCCAGCGACAAAACCGCCCCATCGCAGAACTTCGGTGGCGCGCGCTACGGCTGGAGGATGATGGGCGGGAAGCTCGTCGACCTGCTCGCGGGGCTCGGATGAGGCGGCCGAGTGTGCCCAATTCGCTTCGGGTTCGTCTTCAGGGGAGGTCCCATTGAAGTGGAACTACTGGATCCGGCAGATCCACCGCTGGGTGTCCATCGCCTTCACGGTGGCCGTCATCGCGAACTTCGTCGCCCTGGCACGGGGGGGCGGGATGCCTCCGCCCTGGGTGACCTACTCGCCGCTGCTCCCGCTCGCCTTGCTCCTGTTCACCGGTCTGTACTTGTTCGTGCTGCCGTATGCCGCCAAGTGGCGCAGCGGGCGACGGACCGACTCTTCACCATCCGTCGATACTCGATGAGATGATCGCGAACATGGCCTCCTCCAGCCGGCACCGCGCAGACAGCCACGACCTGATCCGCGTCCAGGGCGCCCGGGTGAACAACCTGAAGGACGTCAGCGTCGCAATCCCCAAGCGGCGGCTGACGGTGTTCACCGGCGTCTCGGGGTCGGGCAAGTCGTCGCTGGTGTTCGGCACCATCGCGGCGGACTCGCAGCGGCTGATCAACGAGACGTACAGCGCTTTCGTGCAGGGATTCATGCCGATCTTGGCCCGGCCCGAGGTCGACGTCCTCGAAGGCCTGACGACCGCGATCATCGTCGACCAGGAGCGGATGGGCGCGAGCGCCCGTTCGACGGTCGGCACGGCGACCGACGCCAACCCGATGCTGCGGGTGCTGTTCAGCCGCCTCGGCAAGCCGCACATCGGCTCGTCCCAGGCCTTCTCCTTCAACGTCGCCTCGGGTCGTCGCTCACCGACGTGACCTACATCTTCGACGAGCCGACGATCGGGCTGCACGCCCACGACATCCAGCGGATGAACGACCTGCTGCTGCGGCTGCGCGACAAGGGCAACACCGTCCTCGTGGTGGAGCACAAGCCGGAGACGATCGCGATCGCCGACCACGTCGTCGACCTCGGCCCCGGCGCCGGCACCGCGGGCGGCGAGGTGGTCTTCGAGGGCACCGTCGACGGGCTGCGGGCGAGCTGCACGCTCACCGGGCGTCACCTGAGTGACCGGGCCCCCCTGAAGCCGTCGGTGCGGACGCCGTCGGGTGTGCTGGAGGTGCGCGGCGCCCGCACCCACAACCTGCAGGACGTCGACGTCGACATCCCGCTCGGCGTGCTCGTCGTGGTGACCGGCGTGGCCGGGTCGGGCAAGAGCTCCCTCATCCACGGCTCGGTCTCCGGCCGGGATGGGGTGGTGTCGGTCGACCAGGCCCCGATCCGCGGCTCGCGGCGGAGCAACCCGGCGACGTACACCGACCTGCTGGAGCCGATCCGCAAGGCGTTCGCGAAGGCCAATGGCGTGAAGCCGGCCCTGTTCAGCGCCAACTCCGAGGGCGCCCGTCCGACCTGCAACGGCGCCGGGGTGATCTACACCGACCTGGCGATGATGGCCGGCGTCACCACGGTCTGCGAGGAGTGCGAGGGCCGGCGGTTCCAGGCATCGGTCCTGGACTACCGCCTCGGCGGGCTCAACATCGCCGAGGTGCTCGACCTGTCGGTCAAAGATGCGGTCGGCTTCTTCGGCACGGGCGAGGCGCGTACGCCGGCCGCGCACGCGATCCTGCGGCGGATGGCCGACGTGGGACTCGGCTACCTGCGGCTCGGCCAACCGCTCACCACGCTGTCGGGTGGCGAGCGACAGCGGCTCAAGCTCGCGACGCACATCGGCGCCGACGGCGGCGTCTACGTGCTCGACGAGCCGACTACCGGGCTGCACCTGGCCGACCTCGATCAGTTGCTGGGGCTGCTGGACCGGCTGGTCGACTGCGGGAAGTCGGTGATTGTGATCGAGCACCACCAGGCTGTGATGGCGCACGCCGACTGGATCATCGACCTCGGGCCGGGTGCGGGCCACGACGGCGGGCGGATCGTGTTCGAAGGCACCCCGGCCGACCTGGTGGCGGCGAGGTCGACGCTGACCGGCGAACACCTGGCGGCATTCGTCGGCAACCGTCCGAAGGCCGTCCCATCTCGCTGAGGGAGTCCGCGTTCCCCACCCACCGGCGCCTCGAGCGCGTCGGCCAGCAGTGCGATGGTTCTCAAGGACCTCATCGGACCGGCACCGACGCCGGCCGCCGAGTTTCGCTTCGAGTGGAACGTGTACGCTACGGGCGTCTACCATGGTTCCGCGAAGCCACTGACAACAGCCTCGTTTTCCTCGGGGGTCAGTACCCCGCGGAGCCGGCGCATATTCTTGAAGCCAACAGCCAGAACATCTTTGCCCTGATCCGTCTCTCGGTACGCGAAGGGTTGCCCGCCGAAGTAATACTGAAGCTTGAAGCACTCAAGGAGCCGTTCCCGTGCTTCTCCGACGACGGGCCGCCATTGGGCAGCCATGTTTTCAAGCTCCCGCTCCACCGCCTTCTCGACCTCCGGGGGCGCGGCCAGCAGGCGGATTGGACCAAGAAGAGCATCGTAACGCGTCGCATCGGCAGGCTTGACCGGTGCGCGGCCCGACCGTGTCCCGCTGTGTCGCCCTTCCTGGATCCGCTGTTCTGTAGGCGCCATTGCGTTTGCCCCCGCGCCGAGTATTCGCGCGTCGTTACCGCACTAACTCAATTGTACCTGCTATCCTGCCAGATTGTGGAGCGCTCTCCCGTTCGCGGTGCCCATTGTGAATTGAACTCGAGCGATAACACCCATCAGCGTTCGCCGGTTTTGGCGAGTGGGCGAGGGTTCCTCGGACGCGAGGCAGCATCCATGTTACCTGAGTGTCTCACCCTGTGGTCGCAACGTTCCTAGGAGCGCTGGGGTTGTCGCCGTGAGAATACTTCATCGAATTACGAAGAATGTAGACGGTGAGATTCAACGGACCCTTCACCGCCTGGGTGTCGAAGTCAGCCGCGGGCTGTGCACCTTTGTCGTCGACGAGTCGCACCCCGATTGGCCGCAAATCAAACAATTGATTGCCCCCTGGGGTCCGGTGGACTTCGTGACGACCGAGTTCACGGCGGCAGAGCGCGCGGCCGCAGAGAACTTGGTGATGGAGCCGACCTGGCATCACGGATACCCACAGCCGGAGGACGATTTCGGCTACTTGAAGAAGACGTACGATCTGAGTGAGAACTGTGCAGAATGTGATATCGGCAAACGCCAACATGCGCCGTTGCGCATGAAGCGCGAACCAACTTGGGGCAAGCGGCAAATTCTACAGCTCAACTGGGTCTTTGATGAATTCTTCGTCCTTCCTGAAGTCTGGGACGAGGTTTTTAAACCGATGGGAATTGCGTCACTACCTGTTCTTGAGCATCGCACCGGAAAAGAATTGCGCACAGTGGTCCAGCTTGAGATCAAGGACGTCGCCAGTCCAATCCCGGGCATCCGCGAATACGATTCTGCGATTTGCGAAGTCTGTGGACAGACGAAGTATTTCCCGATAACACATGGCTTTTTCCCTGCCTTCTCGCTTGCGCCGTCGGGTTACATCTCGCGAACACAGGAGAGTTTTGGAAGCGGCGGCGAGGCATTCAACGAAATAGTGGTCACTCGCGAACTATATCATGCAATCCGCACTCACAAATTGAGCGGGGCGTCGTTCACCCCGATCTCCAAGCCATGAATGCGGCGCATGGCGCCCGTTCCGAGGACACGAAACGAGCGGGTTCTCGGTATGATCTGGGTCGTCGGATTCGATCGCCTCCGCAAGGTCCCCGATCCCGGAGAATAACGACCATGCCAGCCGGACCCCTATCGCGTCGATGGCACCGCTATCTGAGATTCAGCTTGCGCGGGCTGATCGTGCTTGTACTCGTGATCGGCGCAGGGTTGGGCTGGGTTGTGCGGATCGCCCGAATCCAGCGCGAGGCGGTGGCAGCGATCACAAGAGACGGCGGCCAGGTGATATACACCTCGGGAGGATGGAAGACCGGAGATGGGTTCGTCGACCGAGCGGGCCTTGCCCAAAAAGGGCTCGTGGAAGCCATTGGCCTCGACTATTTCGGTCACGTCACGCAAGTCTGGCTTAACCGGGGCTCGACGGACGCGGATGCGGCGATCGCACATGTCGGGCGTCTCGCTCAACTACAAGCGCTTGATCTGGATCGATCCTCCGTAAGCGACGCGGGGCTGACCCAACTGAAGGGGCTGCCCGACCTCTGGTTGCTTTTCGTCAATGACACTCGGATATCCGACGCCGGCTTTGTGCACCTCAAGGAGCTGCCGCGGCTCGAGGCGCTGTGGCTGGAGCGCACGCAGGTTACCGACGCCGGGCTGGTGCACGTGAAGAAACTGCGCAACCTCAACAACCTCAGCCTCGTCGGCACTCGGATTTCCGGCGCCGGTCTGATCCACCTCGAAGGTCTGACCAAGCTGTCGCAGCTCTACCTCTCCGACACTGCCGTAACCGACAGCGGACTGGTCCATCTCAAGGGGCTGAACAGGCTTGCTCGCCTGGAACTTCGACGCACGCGGGTAACCGACGCCGGCCTGCGCATCTGACGAGGCTGACCAAACTCTGCGTTCTTGACCTCAGCGGCACGCAGGTCACCGATTCAGGGCTCGCGCATCTGAAGAGGCTGACTAGCCTCTCGGACCTTGACCTCCGCGACACGAAGGTTACTGATGCGGGAATGGAAGTGCTCACGCAGGCTCTGCCGCACACCAAGGTCATGCCTCGAGTTGCAGGCGCCGCGGGATCGTCTCCGTCGCGGCGTGGGAAGAGGGGGCGACAGGTCGCTCCAACGCTCCCCGCGCGTCTCGTGGAACGATCGACTGATCCCATCGAACCGAAACCGGCCGCCCGCCTTCACTAGGCTCGCAGAATCGACAGACACGCATTGTAGATTATGAACGAACCGGTCGGTTTTGGCAGTCGCCCTTGCGCAGAGCCGTCCAATCGGGCAACGGGTTGGTGCGGTGTACCAGACGCAGGTTTTTTGTCCGACTCTGTTGCGGTCGGGCTCGAAACGCTGAAGAATGGGCCAGTTGACGACCGTCAATGAATACGGGCGACTGTCCGCAACCCGGTTACCACCGCCATGCACGAATATGGCAAATGATGAAGCGTTGTTCGAGATCCTGGGAGGGCGAAAAGCCATGATCGAATCACCGCTGATGCAGGAGCTCAGAAAAGAGTGGACCGAGGAGGGAATGCGCGAAGGGGAGATCAAAGCCCTGATGACGCTCTTGGTACGGCGGTTTGGCGCCGCTGCCGAAGCGCTGGAGACCGAGATGAGGGCGACCGGCGATGACGCGCGGTTGAAGGACATGATCGAGCATGCCGTGACGTGCCGGAGCCTTGCGTCCTTTCGCAAAAAGCTCACGGCGTGATGCGCCGGTCGCCGCGGTGGCGATCGTGTCCGACCAGAGGCTGATCTTGTCAGTGTAGCGGGGTCGGGTGGTCCGGCCGGCCTGGCGGATACCAGCTAGCCTTCGCCGATCCAAGATCGCGCAAGTTGGATTCGTCACGCGAAGGAATGGTGGAAGGTCGTCCGGTCTGAAGCGACGTGGTTCTGGTCGGATACACGGGCCGGCTGTTCCGCGAAAGGCAGAGCGCAGTTTCCGCCGAACTCGCGGGAATTCTCAGTCGGTTGGGCACGAGCGCGGAAGGCTGGCGGGATCCGCTGGAGAAGCTCATAGGAGGGCGACTGCTGGTCCGACTCCTGCCGGGCAGTCGCAAGCACGTACCTTCGCGGAGCGAAAGGCGACAAACAGCACACTTTCGCGGAGCGAAAGGCGACGATGGAGGTGGCCGCACGTTTGGGCGTGCGCCACCTGGCCAACCTGGGCGGATACCGGCACGATAGCTCAAGCGGAGTGACGCCGATTCGCTTCCCCGCCCGTCCAGGGGATCCGGAGTAAAACCTTGGCGCGGGATCGCAAACTTGTTCAGACGAGGCCGGGACCGTTCAATAAAGAGCCGTGGAGGGGGAACCTGAAACCATGATGTACGTCGGTTGTGTGGAGGGTGGTCCGGAACTGGAGGGGTCGTTCACCGACCGTCTAATCACGACTGTCATGTGTGCAGCCGAGGAATGCACCGGAGGTGAAAGCTGCATAACTGGTCCAGCGCTCGATGTTGTCTTTTATGTACCTGGCAGTCTGCTATCCCTCGATTGGGAGGGGCTCCGAGATGGAAGGTTCTCCCGGAGGCGTCAACTGTTGATGGTTCAGGTGGCGGTGCCCTCGGAGCTACTCGACAGTCCGGCCCTGACGGAGTTTTTGCTCGAAAGCCTTGAAATCGCGAGCGAGCTCGGATCCGAGTTTTTTCGCCGAAAGGGGTTAGATTTCCCACTCGCCGACGCAAAGCACTTGGTGCAGCGCATCAGGAAACGTGTGGATTCAAAGCTCGCCCGTTCAGGGCGTGGTTTCGCCAACAAGAATGGCGGGGGACGGAAACCGAAACTGTAGGCGACTCGGTCGTCCCGCGTTCCCAGTCAAGCTCGTTCGCTTGACCATGGTGACTTCTCCTTGAATTGCCACTGACCTTCGCTCAAGAATTGAGGACGATTCGAGCTGTACATCGAAAGCCACAAGTCTCGATTCGCACGACCCGATTGCCGTCGCGCTGCGTTTCACGCCACGTTGTTCGATGTCCTATTCAACGAGGTGTGCCGGGCGATCCATCGCCTAATGGAAGGTGGCACAAAATGGCCGAAACGTCGGAAGCTGCTTCTCGCGCGACCCTGAATCTCCAAGATCCGGGACCCGTGGAATACTTCGACGTGCTGATCGTGGGCGCGGGGCTTTCCGGAATCGGCGCGGCCTATCACCTCCAGACGAAATGTCCGGCCAAAACTTACGCAATTCTGGACGGCAGACGCGCGATCGGGGGAACCTGGGACCTCTTTCGCTACCCCGGTGTACGTTCCGATTCCGACATGCATACGCTGGGCTATCCATTTCGTCCGTGGCGCGACAGAAAGGCGATCGCCGACGGAGAGAGCATCCGCAAATACATCGTGGAGACGGCACAGGAATATGGGATCGACCGCAGGATCCGGTTTGGCCATCAGGCCACGCGTGCGTCATGGTCGTCGCGCGATGCCGCGTGGACGGTTGACGCGACGGGACCCGAAGGGAAAACCGTGCGGTTCGCCTGCAACTTCCTCTCTCTGTGCAGCGGCTACTACGACTACGCGGAAGGTTACATGCCAGGCTGGCCGGGGATGGACCGATACCAGGGCCGCATCGTGCACCCGCAGAGCTGGCCCGAGGATCTCGACTACACAGGCAAGCGGGTCGTCGTGATCGGCAGCGGCGCGACAGCGGTAACCCTCGTTCCGGCACTGGCCAAGGCCGCCGCGCACGTCACCATGCTCCAGCGTTCGCCGACTTACATCGTCGCACGCCCGTCGGAGGATGCGGCCGCCGACTGGATACGCCGGTTACTCCCCGAGCCGCTTGCACTCCGGGTGATCCGCTGGAAGAACGTACTTCTGGGGATGTATTTCTTTAACCTCGCGCGGCGAAAGCCGGACCGGGTCAAACACGAGATCCTCCGTCTCGTGCGCGAACAGCTCGGCCCCGATTACGATGTCGAAAAGCACTTCACGCCTCGTTACAACCCGTGGGATCAGCGCCTTTGCCTGGTTCCGGATGCCGACTTATTCGTCGCGATCCGGTCGGGCAAGGCGTCGGTCGTCACCGACGAAATCGAGACGTTTACCGAAGGAGGAATACAGCTTGAGTCGGGCGATCTGCTGCCAGCGGAAATCATCGTGACCGCCACGGGTCTGAAGCTGAAATGTCTGGGCGGGTTGCAGGTGTCGGTCGACGGTACTGCGATCAAAACGGCGGGGGGATTAACCTACAAAGGAACGATGTTTCGCGGCGTCCCGAACCTCTCGTTCACCCTCGGCTACTCCAACGCCTCGTGGACGCTCAAGTGCAATCTCGTGGCCGAATACGTCTGCCGCTTGCTAAATCACATGAGCGTGCACGGTTATGATTACGCCACCCCGGTTGGACGAGAGCCAGCCATCTCGGATACGCCGGCGCTCAACCTGAATTCGGGCTATATCCGCCGCGGGATCGAGCTTCTTCCCAAACAGGGGTCCGAGAGGCCGTGGAAGTTTCATCAGAACTACGTCATGGATATGCTCGACCTCAGGTTCAGCGCCGTCGACGACGGCACGATGGAGTTCGTCCAACTCCCAAACGGGCGGCGGACGGATTTCGGTGCGAGTGGAGCTTCTCGCGAAACCGTTCCCCGGTGAACGAGCGGGTGCATCGTGTTGTGGCGGTTCGCGGCGCAGCTCAGGTTCGCCGCGAAGCCTCAATGCTCGGACGACGCCTGCCGAACTGACCGCGCGGCAGCGCGGGATCGATCGCGATTATCGCACCCGACATTCGTTCGACGGCCTGCCGTCAGGTGAGCTGATCGCCAACACCAAGGCGGTCACGAAGATGGAAGTGCCGGGCCCTCTTGCTGAGTTGATCGGCAACCTGCTGGCACCGGAGACACTCGATTCAGCCGTCCAAGCGACTTCGCGCGCAGGGCTGCGCTGCGTGCTGATCGATGCCTCGTGGCCTTGCGCCGCTGGCAGGTGACGGGATTCCGGGGACACCATAACAACTCAGACCCAGTAATTCGGTATGGTGTCCCCCGAACCCGGCATGCGGGAATTGGACAGTACCGCTGTGTTATGATAAAACGCTCTGACGCGTACGATTTGGCTTTTGCGCACGCCTCTTCACTCCGAGGTTGCCATGCCCTTGGTGTACAAATTCAGTAAAGGGACCGCGACTAATCGCCGTGAAGATGGCTGGAACGGGAAATCCCGAGACCATAGCACTGGGGGCCCGAGCAACAAGGTCACGTTCAACAAGAACCACGACAGCAAGATGGATCAGGCGGAGGTGCTCAGGCTCGTCAGGGACGGTGTCGCCAAGTTCGTGGGGAAAGCCAAGGAAGTGAAGGACAGCCGGGATCGATTGCTGATCGAACTATTGAACTATGCAACCTCGTCGAGGCCTGCGGACGCGATTATCGGCAAGGGTATTCACCAGCGGACAACGAAACCCCATATCACGGTGCGCGTGGCTGGCCTCGCGACGCTGCACATTTGGCTGACGGAGAAGGATTCCGGGCTGCCGGTGGCCGCCGGGGCTACGCCGAGTTTCGTATGGGATGCTTTGGGCGTATCCGCGACGGAGGCCGGCCCTATGTTCCCAGCAACTTCGGTTGTCGGTGTGAAACGGCGGGGCAGTATCAGTTACTCCGTCATGGTGAACGAGAAACGGCGGATCGCGGAGGAGGAAGGCAAAATCGCGCTCCGGGACGCGATCGCAGAGCTTGGAGCTATCAATTGGGAATAATCGCCACCCTGTACCTGTAGCGAACCGCAAACATCCGCGGCGCTTGTGCTATGCTGGGGCTCGCCGCGCGGACGGACGGGCCATACACAGAAACTGTATCGTAACTGTATGCCCGAGGGGCCACGGCGTGGTGGCGCGGCGGATCTGGGGATGAGGTGTTTCGGTGCATAACACCGAAGAAAACACCGAACCTGCCATGACTCCGAGGCGGTCGAGGTCGAGGCCGGTCCTTGCGCCTGGAATCAGCGGGTTCTCGGAAAACATGGCGTGGTAAAACCCGCGGTTGACGGCGGCCCCGTTGCGCGTCTCCGATCGGGCAGGAAGCCTGATCGAACCTTGAGCTGTGAGCGCTCGGCCGAACCATCCTTGGCGCGCCTGGTACCGTTAGGAAAAACGACAGGCATTGCCTATTGAGGTCCGGGCGGCAACTTCGCCAGAGTCGGACAACGCCTGGGGGATGCCACACATGACGATCGCACGCGCACAACTGGTCGATGTTTCCGTTACGCGGTGATATCCCCGGCGTTCACACGCCGGGCTATACGATGCCGTCCCACAAACGGGGCTCGATTGGGGCGAAGCAGCGCGCTGCGGTCCTGGACAACCAGATGCAAACGGTTGTATGCCTGGGCTCCGAAGTCGCCAACGGGTGGTCGGATGAGGAAGTCGTCAGGCGGTGGGGACGACCCTTTCCACCTCGCGATCAGTCCCGGCAAACTCTGCCGGCGTCCAACGATTGGGTTCGATCGCGGCTCAAGCACGCCGAATGGGTGGCGAAGACCCGCGCGGTTGCGAAGCCTGAGCTGGTTCATGAAATGCGTGATGCGGTAGAGCCGCAACCAAGCACGAAATCCTAAATCTCAAATCCGAACAGATGCGCGCTCGGCGCGGAGTTCTGACGGATTCAGAATCTGAACCAGCCACTGTCTCGGTCAACCAACCGCCAGCCCACCGCGCGGGGTGCGTTTTTCGAGCAGCGGTTCAAGAGCGTTGGAGTCCTCGATGAAGAAGCGCTGCTCGCAATTTGCGCTTACATCGATTTGAATCCTGTTGCCGCCGGCATCGTGGAGGTTCCGGAGGCCAGTCCGCACACCTCGGTGACCACGCGAGTAGAGCGCGTGAAGGCCCAGGGCCGAATGGGCGACTTGAAAGCCGCGGAGCGCGGCAGCGTGGCCGTTCGACAACCTCACGACATGGCGGGATCGGCTGCGTCGGCTGGCCTGAAGGAGACGATCTGGCTTTGCCCGATCGAAAATCGGCGCCGGCTGGATTCGTCGCGTGATGGAATGGTGGAAGGTCTTTCGCTGGGCAGCTATCTGTCGGTGGTCGATTACCCGGGGTGGCTTTTCCGCGAGGGCAAGACCGCGATTTCGGCCGACCTGGCGGGAATTCTGGCTCGGTTCGGCACGAGCGGAAGGCTGGCAGGCCCGGCTCGAAAAGCTGGGTGGTGGCCGGCTGCTGGGACGATTCTTGCCGGGCAGTTGCAAGCATGTACTTTCGCGGAGCGAAAGGCGACTATTGAGGTGGCCACACGTTTGGGTGTGCGCCACCTGGCGAACCTGGGCGGATGCCCGGCACGATAGCTCAAAGCGGAGTGATGCCGATTCGCTTGCCGGCCCGTCAACCCGACGCCGGGTGGGGGCGCCGATCGCCGGCCGTCGTCGTGCGCTGGTGACCGGCCCATCGACTCCGCCCAACGTCCTTCGCACGATCGCACGTGCCCTGGCTAGCTGATTGTTATTGTGCCGACCCGCGGCCGGTGGATCCGGCCGTCGTCGTTCATGCGGTCGACCTTTCCCAGGGCGCCCCATTGCGTGTCCTTCACTTTATCCGTGGGCATGAAGTCAACTGATCATTTCAGGATTCTGTGTCCTGGCAGAGGACCGGCGACGCGAAACACGCTATTCTCAGTTGAGCATCTTCGAAGGGCGCCAGAACGACGAACTGAATCGCGTCCTGTCCGGCGTAGAGCCGGCGCCTGACGATGTCAACTCGTCGCCTCCGGCAATTGGATCGTCCCTTCAGACCGTCGCAAGACAATCGTGTGGAGTCAACCCATGGAGCGCACGGAACGAGACCGGTTGCTAGCGGACGTTGAGGCTTTCTGCCGGGCGTTGCGGCCGATCGAAGAGCATTGTTATCTCGAGCGGCGGTTCAACGACCGGATCGTGCCTCTGGCGCGTGAGCATGGGTTGTTGGGTATGCCGGTGCCGGTCGTTCACGATGGCCGGGGGGCCGACATGGTGACGTATGCGAAAGCGCTCGCGCGGATCGGCCAGGAGGGGACCGGCGTGCGCACGATCTTTTCGGGTCACTCGTCGATCGGCCAGGGACCGATCATCGCGTGGGGCAACGACGAGCAGAAGCGCCGGTTCCTGCCCCGCTCTGCCCGCGGCGAGATCGTTTGCGCGTTCGGCCTGACCGAGGCCGGGGCCGGCAGCAACCCGCGCGAGATGGCGATGACCTACCGCCGGCGCGGCGACGAGTTCGTGCTCGACGGCGAGAAGTACCTGATTTCCAACGGCGGGATTGCCGGGGTGATCGTCACGTTTGCCTATCCCGAGGGCCGCACGGGGCGGATCAGCGCGTTCCTCGTCGAGACCGGGGGTCCCGGTTTTTCGAGTAAGTCGCTCGAGCCCAAGGTCGGCAACGTGACGGCCGACACGGTCCGGTTCGCGCTCCACGATTACGCGATCCCCGCGGCGAACTTGCTTGGTTCCGAGGGAGAAGGCCTGGCAATCGCGATGGATGCCCTGGTCGGCGGCCGGCTGAGTGTCGCGGCCGGCTGCCTGGGGGTGATCGAGGACTGCCTGGCCGAGGTCGTCTCGTTTGCGAAGTGGCGGCACCAGCACGGCAAGCCGATCGCGCGGCACCAGCTCGTGCAAGAGCACATCACGGCGATCGAGATGCACCGGATCACGACCGAGGCCCTCGTCTTCCTTGCGGCCCAGGCCAAGGACGCGAGCCTGGCCGCCCCCGGCGACTCGGCGCTTCGTTGCCGCGCCGACCGGCTCGCGGCCCAGGCCAAGCTACACGCCGCGCGGGCCGCCTGCGACGCCGCCGATCGGGCCGTGCAGGTCTTCGGCGGCCGCGGCTTCCTCGAAGCCTTCCGGCCCGGCCGCCACTTCCAGGACACCCGTGTGGCTCGGCTCTACGAGGGGACCGACGAGATCTTGATCCTCAAGATCGCCGCGGCCGTGCTGGGGAAGGACTACGAGGCCTTTCAGTGAGAGGCAGCCGGAGGTGGGTTCAACCTCGCTTCCACGGTTGAGGTTGGTCCGCATGGAGCCTTTCCATCGTCGGATGTTGCTCTTCCCAACGCTCATTTCTCCTGCGAGTCAATGATGTGGTGGGAGCGCGGACGTTTGGCCATCCAGGTGAGCGTGGTGTGGGTGACGAAGTACTCGAAGCCCTTGACAATGTCGGAGTGGTTCTCGCCGCAGAGCAGGAGGACGCGGTCGTGGGCGATCTGGTTGCCACCGGCGACGCACAGGAACACGTATCCGGCCACCACGAGGCTGCGCTTTTTGGCCGTCAGCCCGAACCCCAGATTCGGCTGGGCCGACGAGTCGGTCAGGTTGGTCTCGAGTGCGACGGTGCTCCCGAACCCCTGCGTCATGTACGTCATCCCCCGCTCGAGCACGATCAATCCGCGGGCGCTCGGATCGCCGATCATCTGGTCGATCAGCGACTGGCCACGGGTGAGGTCTCGCTGCGGCGTGTGCGTCTCCCCGACGAACACCGTGGTGATCTGGCCCGCGAGCGATTCAGGGATTGCATCGCCTTCGGTTTTTGCTACGATTCGACGATCGAGGAAATCACCGCCGTCCACGGGAGGGATGCCGTGCAAGTGCTTCGATTCTCGATCGCCAAGCTCATGGTCATCGTAGGAGTCGCGGCCCTCAACCTCGCCGCCGTCCGATTCTGGTCACCCTCATCAGAACCGTCCCTGTTCACGGGGCGGGTCCTGATGAGTATCGCCTTGCAGGTCGGACTTTTCTCTTTGATCCGCAGTCGACGGACCGGGTATCGCACCTTCTGGTGGGGGTTCGTATCGTTCGGTCTGGCGGCGTTCATCACCTCGGTCTACATCGACTTTTTCAGCTCCGACGATTCGGAGCTGTTTGATGCGATGGATCAGTATCTCTTCTCCACGTTCACTCTGCTCGAGAGGATCTGCTTGTTGATACCCGACCCGTATCTCCGATCGAGAGTGAGAACGGCGTTCCTCATGCCCGATAATACTTTTACGTCGCACTTCATGTATGATTTTGTCTCGTTTCTTCCGCAGCTATTGATCGCTCTGAGTGGTGGCGTGGTTACGAGCGTGACCATTCGACTCTGGGGCAAGCGGCAAGAACCCGTAGCTCTGGGCTCTGCCACCACGTGAACCGTTTGCTTGATTTCGCAATATCGGACCTGTCCCCGCTTTCTGGGCACAGGGATTGCCAAACCCCGTAATCTGATCCCGTCATCTCGTCGTCGCACCGGCTGGCGGGTGGGTTTTGACGCGTGAGAGGCGGAGCAGCGCGGCCACGGCGTTCTGCGTTGCGAGGGCGGCGGGTTCGCCCCTTGCGAGATTCTCCAGGACCTGCCGCGCCGGCGGATTGCCGATGCGCTCGAGCGCAGCGATCGCGCGGACCGATCGCAATACTTGCGGTCCCGTGGTGGGGTCCTTGGGTGTCGCGGGGTGGACCCGATCGCGGAGGAATGGCACAGCACCCGCAGCACTCAACGCCCACGATGCGCGGTGGGCCCGCGGGGCGTCGTCTGACGCAAGGTCCAGCCAGAAGGCTTCAAGAGCCTTCGGAACGGGCGGCTCCTCTCGGGGGCGATCGGCGAGGTCGGCGACGTCCCACACGAGCGCGGTGCCGTCCTTGCCGGCGGTGACGATCGAGCGGCCATCCGGTAGGTAAGCGATTCGCAGGCCGCCGCCGGGGCCGATGATGAAATGCCGCAACGGCCGGCCGGAGGCGACGTCCCAGATCCGCAGCCCCGGATCCGCCAGGTTCTCCCACCCGCCGCTCACCGACGCGAGCATCCGGCCGTCGGGGGAGAAAGCCATCTCGGATGAGACATCCGTACTTCCGAACAGAGCCGCGACCTCTTTACCGGACGCCATTTCCCAGATTCGAATCGGGTCGATCCGGTGACCGGCAGCGTTTGGTGCTTGGCCGAATCGCGCGCCCATTGCATTGTCGGCCTGGCGAGTTTGCCCGACGGCGAAGAGCCGGCCATCGGGCGAGATCGCCGCGTTGTGCGCGATGCGGATCTCCGGGATCGGCCGGCGCACCAGGGCGCCCTTGGCAATTTCCCAGATGTTGACCCCGTCCAGCTCAAAAGTGATGACCCGTCGGCTGTCGGCGCTGATACGAGGATAAGCACGAGTCGTTTTTGCTCGTGAAAGCGACGAGCCGCCGGCCGGTTGCGACATCCCAGACGCGATGGTTGCCGGTGACGGTGCGGCCGTCCGGAGAAAATGCGGCCTGACCGCACCGGCTGCCCGGGTCGGTGACGAGCGGCCGCAGCTCCTTCCGTCCCGCCACGTCCCAGAGTACCGGTGCGTGCTGGGAATCGACGAGGAGGAGAGTCCGGCCGTCCGGCGAGATCGCCAGATTGTTGACCACGTTGGAATACACGCCGACGGTGTCCAGCAAGCGGCCGTCGGACGGGTTCCAGTGGAGAATGGTCCCATCGCCCAGACTGAAGGTGAAGACCGTTCCGTCGGCCGGTGAAACGGCCAGACCGACGATGTTGGTGGAGTGTCCCGGGCGGTGATCGATCTCTTGGCCGGTCGCCACGTCCCAGAGCCGGGCCACCGGCTCATAGCCCGAGGAGACCAGCGTCTTGCCATCGGGCGTGAACGCCAGCGAAATGGCACCGATCGGGTGGCCGGCGAATTGGCGGACCATCTTTGCTGTCGCCACATCCCAAAGCGTGATCGGCGGGACGTCGGACATGCGGTTGAACCAGCCGATGCCTTCCACGCCGGAGGCCAGGAGCGAGCCATCGGGCGAGAACGCCAGCACGGCTGGCGCGCACGCTTGATCGTATCTCTTTTGTAAGATTTCCCCTGGCTTGCGCGGCGGCATCGCGCCCTCGCGCCCGAGCCGCGGAAGCCGCTCCTGGCCGGTGTCCACGTCGTAGAGGCGAATTGTCCGGTCGCCGACTCCCGCGGCCAGTGTCTTGCCGTCCGGAGCGAAAGCCACGGACCCGACGCCGAACCCCTCGACCGCAATCCGCCGCACTTCCGCCCCGCCGGCGACATCGTAGAGACGAATGGACGCAGCCTTGGGTTCACTCAAACCGCGGGCTTCCTCCCGATCGTCGCCCGCCAGCGCGAGCAGGCGCCGTCGCGCGAGAACGCGACATCGCGTGCAAGCCGAGCATCCTTGTCGAGCCGCCACCGCTGGGCAAGCGTGGCGGTGTCGTAAACCATGACGGCGGATTGGCGCTGCGAGAGGTAGGCCAGGCTCTTGCCGTCGGGGGAGACGACGAGTTGCTGCGGCCGTAGGTTCGGCTCGGTCTCGACCCGGCGCAGCTCGCGGCCATCAAAGAGACCGACGGCCCGGAGCACGCCCGGCCTGGCCGCGAATAGCGTCGTGCCGTCTGGTGCAACCGCGGCCTCGTCGGCGTCGATCGACTGCATGAGTCGCCCTGTCTTCAGGTCCCAGGTGCGGGCCTGTCCATCGGCACTGGCGGTGACCAGTGTCTTGCCGTCCGGCGTGAGGAAGGCGCGGTCGCCATTGAAGTTTGAGCCAGAGTGGCGGAACCGGGTTGTCCCGAGCCGCGCGATCGCTCCCTTGGGGAGCGGGTCGCCATAGCGATCTACGGCGGGATCGGTTGCGCCGGCCACGCCTTTCTTCGGAGCCGGCTCCTGCCTGGGCCTGGGGTTGCGGCCAGCAAGAACGGCGATGCCGGTGCCCGCGGAGATCAACGTCAAGACAGCCAGTACGGCAGCGACCGTCCTGACCGCTGTCGCCATCGCCAGGCCGCGGCTGACGGCCGCCGCCAGTGCGACCACGCCGGCCCTGACGGCCGCGCCACAAGACGTGGCCGAGAGCGTTGCCTCTCGGAGAGCTTGCGGGATGTCGGCTCGAACATCGCCCGCTGGCGTCAGCGTCGCCGCCAGGGCCACCGGTGTGATGTCGACGCCCCGGCGCATCAACCGCTTGCGGAGCATGTCCCGCGCCCGCGACAGCCGGCCACGGACCGTGCCCACCGGCCAGCCGAGGGCCGCCGCCGCGACGTCATGGGTCTGACCTTCGAAGTAACAGAGTCGGACCGGATCACGGTACTTCGCGGGCAGACGATCGACCTCGGCGCGCACCAACAAGCGGAGGTCAGACGTCACCGCGTCAGGCATATCCGTCTCTGGCCGCGCAGCCCGATGTTCGCGCGCCCGGCGACGGAGCTCGCTCAGTCGCGCCTTCAGGGCCGCGAGCCGGGCCACGTGGAGCAGCCAAGGCGCGATCGATTCCGCAACCCGGATCGATCCGGCCCGCTGGAACAGGACGAGGAACGTGGCCTGGAACGCGTCTTCGGCGGCGGCGTGGTCTCCGAGCACGCGGCGGCAGCAGGCGAGCACGGCCGGTCCGTGACGTGCCACGATCGCCTCGAATGCCGCCTCGCAAGTGCCGTCGCGGCGAGCGATCCGATCGACGAGCTGGGCCTCGGTGAGGCCCGTCACACCCCCTCCATCGAACAACCGCCGCAGGTCCTGCCCGATCGCCGCCGCCTTGATGCTCGCCATCAGCACGCCTCCCGGCGGGGAACAACTGCCCGCCCGTAGAGGTTATTCCCACGCCCCGCCCGGTCGATACAGAATCTTGCGCGCGGGGTCATCATCGGCTGCGCCGGGACAGGTCGGTCATTCCGGCTCGATTCCCAGCTCGCGGAGTTGTGCCGCCAACCGCTCTCCGCGCTGGCGTTCGGCTTCGGCGCGCTGGCGCTCGGCGTCGGCGCGCTGCCGTTGGGCCTCGCGGTCCTCGAAGAGCTCGACGTACGTGGCGAAGGGCGTGCCGTCAGGCCCGATAATCTTCAAGTTATCTGGCCCCTCCCCCGGCTCGAATCGGACGCCCAGCCGCGGGCTGGTGTAGCCGTTCATATCGGCGATCTCTTCCAGGCCGGATTCCCCGCGTTGCCAGCCCGCGAGGTCGCCGTTATCCGGGTCGTAGATGTAATACTCTTCCACGCCGTACCGCTCGTAGAACCGGAACTTGCGGATCAAGTCGACCTGCCGGTTGCCTGGCGAGAGAACCTCGAAGACAACCTGAGGCGCGATGCCGTCTTCCTCCCACTGCTTGTAAGACCCCCGATAGCCCTTGGGGCGCCCGAACGCGACCAGCGCGTCGGGCGCGGTCCGGATCTTCGGTTTGCCTAGCTCCGGGTACCACAAAAGATCGCCGGCCACGAAGACGTCGGCGTCGTTGCGAAACTGGGCTTCCAGGCCCTCCTTGATGGTGACAATCCACTTGAACTGAAGTGTATTGTCCGACATGGGCTGTCCATCGCTGTCGGGGTATTGGATCTCGGACCGCTCTGATGAAGTGACGGCGCTACTCATGACCGCACGTGCCTCACGGGCGTCTCATGGATCAACCACAAATTCATTCTCTCAGAAAAATGGGCATGCTTCAACGCGTGGTCACACTCCGGGCAGTCTGGCCCGACTCGCAAGCGAGGGTAAGCCGAACCCTCGCTTGCGTTTCGGGCTAGTGTGATCGACCTGACGCGTGCGACTTTGATCCTGCGGCATCGATCTGGCCAAAATCCGAGGGTCCAGATAAGCTAGGGTTGAAGTGATCGAGGCGTGTTTGTCGCGTCTTTCTGGACGCGCCCGACCTTGATCGAGACCGATGGTCAAAAGAGTAGACGAGACGGGGATTTCCATGCGTTTGGCGGCAGTGGTCCTGCCCGACCTGGGGACCGGTCCCGACGTACCGATCATCGTCAGTCACTGGTTTGCGGCGAGGGGAGACCGGGTGTGGGAGGGCGATCGGTTGGTGGAGGTGCTCGTGGGGCCTGCCACCTTCGACGTATCCTCTCCGGCTTCCGGACGTTTAGCCGAGATCCGTGGCCTGGAAGATGATCGCGTCGTTGCGGGTTCGGTGCTCGGCATGGTGGCGACGTCTGAGGAAGACGTGCGCGATCACGGGCTCGATTGCCAGAGCGGCCGGTGCGGTGAGGAACCGCCGTCACGTCGCCCCGCGACATGACCACGCTTCACGAGCGATCCGCCGGTGCGATTCCCTACTGTACCGAGGGCAATCAGGGGCCAAAGTACCTGATTCTCCACTCGGCGACAGTGAGGAACCCGCGCGCCAAATGGGAGTTTCCCAAGGGAGGCGTCGAGTCCGGCGAATCGACGCGGCAAGCCGCCGCCCGCGAATTTCAAGAGGAAACGTCGCTCTCGGACTGGAAATTTCGCGAGGGATTCGAGCGAACACTCTCCTATACGTACATCCGCCGTGGCCGCAAGGTCGTCAAGACCGTGACGTACTATCTCGTCGAAGTCCGTGATCCGACAGCACTTGCGCGCTCGCCCGAACACGATGAGGATCCCACGGGTCACTGGCATCGCTGGGGGACGTTTGAAGAGATCAGCCAGCTTTTGTATCACACCAAGATTCGCCAGGTTTTCGCGGAAGCCGACGCCTGGCTCACCAAACAAGGATGAAGGATGAAGGATGAAGGATGAAGGATGAAGGATGAATCATGCCGTCCCACAGCCGTCATCGATTCCTGGGATGAAAGACCAACTTGATGGATAGCGAGCGCTCGCATGCACACCCGGGGTTATTCCTGGTGCTGGATGGTCCCGACGGCGGCGGCAAGACCACCCAGGCGGCCCGGTTGGCCGAGTGGCTGCGCGGCCTGGGGCGGGAAGTCGTTACCTGCCGCGACCCGGGCGGCACGCCGCTCGGAGACCGGTTGCGGAGCCTGCTTCTGGAGCGTGGCTCGGTGGCGGTCTCGATGCGCGCGGAGATGTTCCTGTTCATGGCCGCCCGGGCCCAGCTCGTCGACGAGGTGATCGCGCCAGCCTTGGCCGCGGGCCGAGTCGTGGTCTCCGACCGGTACCTGCTGGCAAACATCGTCTATCAAGGGAGTGCCGGCGGACTGCTCGAGGAGGAGATTGCCCTGGTTGGCATGGTGGCGACGGCTGGTCTGATGCCGGACTTGACGATCGTTCTGGATATCACGCCCGAGGCTGCACGTGCTCGCGTCGGGCCTGCGCGCGACCGGATCGAAGAACGCCCCACCTTCTACCACGAACGGGTTCGCGCGGGCTATCTCGGAGTCGCCCAGGCCCCGCAGGCGGCAAACGGGAGTCAAGCGGACGAAAGCACGTGTTATCCGGCGCCGATTGTGGTGGTCGATGCCTCGCTCGATTCCGAGACCGTGTTCGCGCGGATCCAGGCAGAAGTCACACGGCGGTTCGGGCTTGATCCCAGGGGGGCACGGGTGGGCGACGATCCTGTCCGGGATCAGCTCAAGGGAGGCTGAACGTGTCGTGGCAAGGGGTGCGCGGGCACGATCAGATCGTCCGGTCGCTGGAGAATCGGTTCCGGATCGGACGGTTTCCGCACGCTCTGCTTTTCGTGGGCCCGGAGGGAATCGGCAAGCGGGCCCTGGCCCGGAAAGTGGCGCAAGGGCTGCTCTGCGAGACCCGGGCCGACTTGACGCTCGAGCCGTGCGGGTCCTGCGCCGGCTGTCTTCAAGTCGAGGGGGGCACTCATCCGGACTTCATCGAGACCGGGCGCCCGGAAGACAGGCAAGAGCTGCCGATCGCCGTGATTCGCGAGCTGTGCAGCCAGTTTGCATACAAGCCTGCGCGGGACCTACAAGGTGGCGATCGTCGACGACGCCGATGATCTCAACGAGGAGGCGTCCAACGCGTTCTTGAAGACGCTCGAGGAGCCCCCGCCGGGGGCCGTGCTGATCTTGATCGGCACGTCGGCCGAGCTTCAGCTCGAGACGATCGTCTCGCGGTGCCAGGTGGTGCGGTTCGATCCGCTTCCGGAAGCCGAGATCGCCGCGGTCTTGCTCGAAAAAAAGGCGGCGCACGACGAGGCGGACGCTGCGCGGCTGGCCGCCGTCGCCGAAGGGAGCGTCAGCCGCGCAATCGGCCTGGCCGATCCCGAGCTGGAGCAGTTCCGCCGGTCCCTGATCGACGAGCTGGCCGCCGAGAATGGCTTCGAGCCGCCGGGGCTCGCCCAGCGGCTGCTCGGCCAGGTGCGCCTGGCGGGCAAGGAGAGCGTCGAGCAGCGCCGCCGCGCCAGCCTGCTTTTCGGTGAGCTTGCCCGGTTCTTCCGCGGCGTCCTCTGGCAGACTTCTGGGCTCGCGGCCCCCTGCCCCAATCCCGACGACCGCCGGGCCGCCGCCGCCCTGGCCAGACGCCTCGAGCCCGATCAAGTGCTCGCCGCCGCCGAACGATGCATCACGGCGGACTACCATGTCTCCCGGCGGTTGTACTTGCCTTTGATCCTTAGCTCGCTGATGCATGACCTGGGAAGAATGATCAATCGCCGGGGGTGAGCGCACGGGCACCGGATGGTCTGCCGCAATTCCACGTCCTTGCGTTCTGGTCGGCCCGAAATGTGATCAGCCCCAGCACAAACATCGCCACGAGGGCGTAGAACTTGAGCGACGGAGCGCCCAGCATGAAGGTCCAGGAATAAACCGTGAACGTGCGACCGGCCTGGGCCAGCTCCGTCAGCATGTTTTGCGGGATCCATACGATCAATGCGATCAAGATCAACGCCGCGAGCATCCGGCGCGATCGTGCCATTTGCTGGCCGCGCACGATCACCACGGTCGGGACCAGGAGCAAGGGAAGCGAGAAATCCCAGGTCACCGGTGAGACCAGGAGCATTCCCGTGACCGTGAGAGCAAACGCCGTCTCCTCCTGGGCCCGGGTCCGGGCCCGCCAGGCAACGGCGGCCACGATGGCTGTGACCGCGAGGTCCGAGAAAACCGTGCCCCAGCGGGCCAGAGCGGGGCAGAACCACAACGGGACGACCGGCCCGGTCTCGGATACCGGGCTGAACAGCTTGTGCCACAACCCAGCCAGCGAGAGGTTGTAGCTAAAACTGCGGAACCTGGCCTGATCGGGTAAAACAATGCGGACATAATCGGCGTAAGCATCCGGACCCAGGACCAGGGCTGTCGTGATGGTCAGCATGAGCAGGGAAAGGGCTGCTGCGATCAGTACCCGGAACCGCCCACGGGCCAGGTAGTACACGGCCAGGTAGGCGGGAAACAGCTTGAGCGAGGTCGCCAGGGCAAGGATGATCCCGGCCAGGTGCAATCGCCCCGACCGCTCCAACATCCAGAGTGCGGTGACGAAGAGGACCAGAACCAGCGTGAGTTGTCCCTGGTACACGTTTCCGTACACGGGATGACACAGCGCGAGCAAAGCCAGGGTCGGTGCCAGCATTGTCGTCGGGAGAGCCAGTTCCCTGGCGACAAGCCACAAGGCGGAGGCCAGCGCTGCCAGAGAAACGACATTCCAGGCAAGAACGGCATCGGGATAGTCAAGCCCGGCCAACGGCAGCGCCAGGAGGACCGAAGTGGGCGGATGAGCGTTGAATTCGATGCTGGGAATCGGATTGGATGACAGACCCAGGTGCCGCGAGACGCTGATTGCGTGCGAGGTATAAACCGGCAGTCGGGTCATCCAATTCCGCGCCTGCCCCAATCTTGATAGAAATCGTTGAGGCGACCCGTTGCTGGTCGAAGCGCCGCGACCCATATCGGACCAAAATAGGCCCAGCTCCAGAGTCCGAGGATTGACCACAGCACCGAGAGGCGGACCTGTGATGTGAAGCTGGGCCACCTTTGCACCGCACAATCACCTCATGCGAGCGCATCGTTCATGGCGCGGGACAATCGCGCGGTGCTCTGGGGTTGGTCATGGCGCACAACACCGCGATGCACCGCCCTATCAAGTGCACTCCGATCCCATCGGCTCTCTCGAGTTTAGGTCGTGGAATCGCCGCCGTCCGGGGCCGGGTTCAGTCGTGCGTCTGTTTGGGCAATACTTTTCGGAAGCGTCCCGGCGATCGGAGTAGATCGGCGCACAAGTTTCCGGTTGCCGGGGGAGTATTCGCTATAGTAATAGTAGCGGCAACCCGTTGTCGCAGTGGCGCCCTACCTTGCAGACGGATCGAATCTGACCTATTGTTTTTGCTCAAGGAGACCGCGATGTCCCGAAGAAAAACGCCGGCCGTCCGGCCCGAACGATCGGTGCCGGCCGCGAGCAATGGACCGGCCTTGGCGGCTCCCGGGCCCAACGGCGAAGTGACAATCGGAAGCTACCTGATCGAGCGGCTGGCGGCGCTGGGGGTGAAGCACGTCTTCGGCATTCCGGGGGATTACATCCTCAGCCTGTACAAGCTGATCGAGGAGAGCCCGATCACCCTGGTGGGGGTGACCCGGGAAGACAATGCCGGGTTCGCGGCCGATGCCTATGCTCGGATCAACGGCCTGGGATGCATCTGCGTCACGTACTGCGTGGGGGGGCTCAGCACGTGCAACAGCATTGCCGGGGCATACGCCGAGAAGTCGCCGGTGATCGTGCTGGCCGGCTCTCCGGGCGTATCGGAGCGGGCGCACAATCCGCTCTTGCACCACAAGGTCAAGGGCTTCGAGACTCAGCTTGAAGTCTTCCAGCAGATCACGGCCGCCTGGACGGTTCTGGACAGGCCGGATACGGCCTTCAGCGAGATCGACCGGGTTCTGGACGCGGCTGTGCGGTACAAGCGGCCGGTCTATATCGAGCTGCCGCGTGATCAGGTGTCCGCCCGGCAGGTCGCGCCGCACCGCCGGCCGGAGGGGCTGCGCGAGAGCGACCCCAATGCGCTGCGCGAAGCCATCGAAGAGGCGGTTGCCCTGCTCACCGCGGCACGGCGGCCGGTGATCCTGGCCGACGTGGAGATCCATCGGTTCGGCCTCCAGCCCCTGCTCCTGGAGCTGGCCGAATCAACCGGCATCCCGATCGCCACGACGATCCTGGGCAAAAGCGTGATTTCCGAGGCCCACCCGCTGTTCGCCGGAGTTTACGAGGGGGCGATGGGCAGGGCCGAGGTCACGGAGCTCGTGGAATCAGCCGACTGCGTGCTGATGTTGGGGTGCTTCCTCACCGACATCAACATGGGGATCTGGACTGCCAAGCTCGATCCCTCACGGTGCATCGATGCGACCAGCGAGGACCTGCGGATCAAGCACCATCATTATAACGACGTCCGGCTGGACGATTTCATCCGCGGCCTTCTCGACCGCGGGCTCGTGGTGGCGCGGACGCCCATCCCCGCGCGATCGCCGGCTTTCGCTGCGACCCTCACGGCCGCCCCCGGAGATAAGATGACCTCGGCCGTGCTCTTCGGACGCCTTAATCAAATGCTGGCCGAGTGCACCAACATGACGGTGATCGCCGATATCGGCGATTCGCTCTTCGGTGCAGCCGATCTGGAGATGCACCGGCACACCGAGTTCTTGAGCCCAGCGTACTATACGTCGATGGGCTTCGGTGTTCCGGCCGCGGTCGGGGCCAGCATGGCCAATCCCGACGCCCGCATCCTGGTGATCGTGGGAGACGGGGCGTTCCAGATGACCGGTATGGAGTGTTCGACGCTCGCCCGGCTCGGGCTGAACCCGATCATCGTGGTCCTGAACAACGCGGGGTACACGACCGAGCGGTTCTTGCTGGACGGGACCTTCAACGACATCCAGGCCTGGGCCTACCACAAGGTGCCCGAGGTCGTGGGAGCCGGCCTGGGCCTGGAAATCCGCACCGTGGGTGAGCTCGAAGCCGGGCTCAAGAAGGCCCTGGCCAACGTCGACGGCTTCAGCCTGCTCAACGTGCACCTGGATCCGCTGGACCGCAGCCCGGCACTCGACCGCCTGACCCAGCGGCTGTCTCGTTTGGTATGACCAAACGATGAAGGATGAAGGATGAAGGATGAATCAAGACGGCACAGTCCGGTTCATCCTTCATCCTTCATCCTTCATCCTTCATCCTTCATCCTTCATCCTTGAGTTAATGCGCCAGGTTATCGTCGAATCTCTGGGTCTTGACCTGGGTTGGAATCACTCCCGTGAGGACTCCTCCCGACTTGGGCGGCTTGTGGGTCCATGTGTAGACCTTCTGAGCGTGGAACCGGCTGCGATTGAACACGCGGCTGGGGAGGGTGTACACGCCGGTAGCCCTGGTGTGAGTCTGGCCGCGGTTCAAGCTGCCGAGCGTCTTCCCGGGATGGTTGTACGAGTAAATCCGCTGCCGGAATCCTTGCGGCGGCAAGAACTGGGCCAGCGCGACCGTCAGCGGGATCGGCGTGTAATTGAGCGCCGACAGCGCGGTGATCGACGGCGTGTACTGATTGGGACCATAAACCGACGTGAAGGTGGTCTCGGTCGAAGGCCCGCGGGCCAGGCTGGCGACGGGCGTGACAACCGGAGTCACGCTACCGCCGCTGACGGTCACGGTGGCTGTGCCCGTCCAGGTGTAGTTGGGCAAGGGCGAGCTGGCGAGCGTCTTGCCGGTCACGGTGATCACGTGCACGCCGTTGGTCAGTCCCAGCGCCGCGCGGGGGTTGATCGTGATGATGGCGGTGGGATTGTCAGGGGTGACATAGTCGCCGGTATTCGGATCCTGCTGGATGGTGGCATTCTGGAAGAGAATGCCGTCGACGGTCACGGTCGTGGGGTCGATGTCGGTGACCGGCATGAAGAGGGGCGGGCCGGTCGAGCCGAAGACGTAGATCGGCAGATTGGCCGGCGTTTTCGCGTTGATATTGAACGGCCCGCGTGCCTGACCGATCCCGATCGGGACGGTCACTGTATTGACCGAGGGGATGGGGACGGTGATCAGGCCGCCCTCGACGACCAGGGCACCGCCGGCCAGGTTGCGGGTGACGTTTTGGGTGACGTCGTAGCCCGGAGCGCCGATCACGAAGTCGGCAAAGGAATCGCCGTCGGCGGTGACCGCGGTATCCTGGAACCGGCTGGACACCGAGGCTCCGAAGAAGTTGGGCGAGGTGGAAGGCGACTGGGGGGTGGTGAGCACGAACTGGACGGCGTCGATCGGGGCGGCACCGGCATTCGACAGAGATTGAACTCCGGTGAAGCCCGCGCGGCCGGGGATCAGGTAGGCGGTGCCGGCGTCGGAGTTGTAGCCGGGCGCGCCGATCAAGATCAAGTTGGGTTGCCCGGCGTTGATGAATCCGACGAGAGACAATGCGTAGCCGGCCATGTCGCCGGCGTTGGCCCCGGTGAACGAGAGCGACTGGATGGCGCTCGGGATGTTGGAGAGGGGGATATTGCCGTTGACGAACCCGCTGGAAGTGGACGCGGCCCCGTAGAACATCGTCACCGCACCCTGATCCGTCACCGTGCTGCTGCTGCTGTAGTCAGGGGTGCCGACCATGAAATCGCCGAATCCGTCGCCGTTGAAATCGCCGGCTCCGCTGACCGCGTAGCCGGTCTCGCTGTTGCCTGCGGGGCCGGTGATCGTGGCCCCCGGAACGCTGCTCGTGCCGGTCTGCCCGACATTGGCCAGGTTGATGTAGCGGACGCCGTTGGTCGTGGTGGCCAGACTGGTGAGATTCGAGCCGCCGTAGATCAGGTACGCTGCTCCGGCGCTTGAGGCGGCCGTGGGAGCACCGATCAAGAGGTCGTCGATATTGTTGCCGCCGGAGGTGACGCCGTTGACGTCTCCGGCATCGGCCACGGAGAAGCCGGCCTTGTCGCCGGAAGCAGCGCCCGAGATGACCAGGCTGGTGGTTCCGCTCTGCCCGAGGCTCGACACATTGATGGTCTGCGATGAGCCCGACAAGAGTGCCGTCGACATGATGTAAACGACGCCGGTGTTGGCCGGAACCGGGGTGGTCGTCGTCGACGGAGCCACCGTGGCGTTGGGTGCGCCGAGGATGATGTCGCTTGATCCGTCGCCGAAGATGTTGAATCCGGCCGCGACCGAGCGGCCGAGCTGGCCCCCGGCGCTCGCGGTATTCACGAACGTGACGACGTTCAGGCCGCTGGGGGGTGTTCCGTCGAGATTGATCGTCTGGCCGATGAAGTTATTGAAACTGCCCCAGATGAGATAGGCACGTCCGGTGCCGGAGTTGAGCTGATTGCCGTCCAAGGAGCCCGGGGCACCGATCAAGATGGCGCGTTGACCGCCCGAGAGCGTGATCCCGGTGACCGAGGCGCCGAGCATCGACTGAAGGTTAACGAGGCTGACGAACTTGATGCCGGGGAACGGGAAGTCGAGCTGATCGCCGGTGATCGGGTTGGTCTGGATGGCGGGGTTGGTGTTGGTGATCTGGCCCAGGTCGCCGACCCGGTCGTTGGGCGTGTAGTTGAATACGCCCGACCCGTTCTTGCCGATCCAATCGGTGACGGTCGACACGCCGACCGTCTGGCTGCCGAAGATCAGGTATACGGCGGCGCCGACGCCAGATCCGATCGTTGAGGGGTTGCTCGTGACGGTGGGGGCACCGAACACGAAATCGTCGTAGCCGGTGCCGTTGACGCTCCCCACGTCGGCGACGCTGTAACCGGTTCCCTGCGATGCCGTCGCCCCGGGAAAATCCATCCCGTAAGGGACCGTCGCGATGTTGGGTGACAAGGTCGGCAGGGTGCCGCCCAAGTCGATGGCCAGCAGGACTTTGTCTTCGAGTATGTCTGCACTGGGCCGGAAACTCACGTTGCCGCGCTTCAGCCCAGGCGTCTTCCGGGGCCGGCTATCGACGAAACGCATCGGAGACTCCCTCCTCACAGGCTCAAGGCCGCCGTGGCGCGATGGAATCCTGCCGCCAACCAACCCGCACTCGGGCAGTTTTCCGTCGGTCACGGCCGGTCGAGGCGAGGCCGGATCGGCCGGCTTTACCATCGAATCGGCTCGGTGAAACGAGCGCCGCCCTGGGGTATCCACTCACCACTGGAGTTTCGGTCAGCGAAGGCACTCGACTCCACCCAAACCAGAACTTGTAGATCCCGCATGACTCGCATCTCCCGTTCCTCAGGCTCAACTCCTTCAACCTTCACACCCGATATATTTCGCTGAGGCGGATCCTCCCGTCTGCGGCGCCGCGGGTACCGCGTGGGCCGACGGCGATTCCGGAAGCCGATCCTCAGGCCGTCAAGCGAAGGCGGCGAAGTCAAAACAGCCGGGCGACGGCCGCCGTCGGGCGGGCGCTGTTCGGAGAGACCATACTGTCGAGGCGAAACTCATGAGAGATTCGAGGAATCGGAGATCCCGCGACGCCGCTCGTCAGCTTGGATTGGCGGCGATACTCGCCTCCCTGGCGGTCGGGGCGCCCTTCGGCTGCACGCGCGAGTTCTATCGCGAATGGGCCAACCAGGACGTCTCGGAGGCGGTCTTCGAGAAGAGCCGGGATCCGCGCTGGCGGATCGATCTCTTCTCGGTCGAGCCGCCGATGCTGTCGCGGTTTGCCGATCCCTACGATCAGGACGTACCGCCGGCTCCGCCGGACGACCCGGCCACCGAAGCGCTCTCGCCGGTCCCGCAGTGGCCGGACAACCGGATGTTGGTTCCCGTGGAAGGGACCGGCTACCTCGACTTGCTCGAATACTGGAGGCGAGACGCCATGGCGCAGGCCAGGCGCGGCCTTTTCGCGATTGGCGGCAGTAGCGCGGCGGGCTATCCGCTCCAGGCGAACGAGCCCGAGTTCTGGGAGAGCCCCAACGCTCTCCGCTACGTCTCGGGCTACGCGGGGCAGTCCGGGGGGCCTGGGCAGCCCCCGACGTCGCCCGCCGGTCCGCCAGGGACGCCGTCTCCGTTCTCGGTTCCCCCACCGGTGCCGCCCCTCGGCGGTGGCACCGGCAGAGGAGCCCCGGGCGGCGGGTTTCCCAGGGGCATGGGGGGCAGGGCGCCCGGCGGTGGCGGCGCGTTTCCCGGGCCGGGCCTGGCGCCGGCCGGCACGACGCCCACGGTCCCGGGAGGAAACCCGGCGGGCAACACCCCTTCGGTCCCGGGAGGAAACCCGGCGGGCAACACCCCGACGCTCCCCCAAACCCGCAATCAACGGCGGGCGCCGCAGCCTGGTGACAGCTCCTCGGTGCAAGTCGTTCGGCTCCAGAGCTCCGACGAGACCACGACCGCTCGACGGAATCCACCGCGGCGGTCCGAGCGAAATCAGAGTGCGGCCGCGAATTCCGGGACGAAGGACCGCCGCTCGACGCCCATTCCAGTATCGGGAGCGACCAGGAACGCCCCGCAGTCAAAGATCCCGCCGCCGCGATCCGGGGCCAGTTTCAGTACGGTGCGCGCGGGTCAGTCCAGACAGGGAACGGACCGCTCGCTCGAGCGGGCCTCCTATCGGCAGGGTGAGGCACCGCCCCGGCCGGCCACAACGGCGGGATCAGGCATGCGGACCGAGATTCTTGAGATGGCAACGCCCGGGCTAGGCCAGCCGGCTCCAGCCCCCCTGCTCCGGGGCAACCAGCCGGAAGCGCCGGCCAACCTCAGCCGGCACCGGGTGCCATCGGGCCAGAGCCGCCGGGTCAGCCCGGGCCGGTGCAGCCGACTCAGACCGGCCCGCTTCAGCCGGGTCAGCCCCCGGTCCAGCCGGGTCCCCCGGCTTCGCCGAGCACGATCCTCGACCGCAACATCGCCAACGAACAGCCGATGGTCAGTCCAGACCAAGTCCGGCGGGCCGGCGAGATGACCCAGACCGAGGCCGCCGAGCTTGCCAACGTGTTGGTGCCGCAGGTGGTCCTTCAGACCGACCAGCGGGGCTACGGCTACCCCAAGGGCAGTCGCGTCTACAAGATCAACATGCAGCAAGCCATGATGATGGCGCTCATGAACGCGCGGTTTTACCAGTATAACCTCGAGCAGGTGTACTTGATGGCCCTGCCCGTTACGCTGCAGAGGTTTGCGTTCGAGCCGCAGTTTTACGCCGGCCTCGGGCAAGTCACGGGAGTCCCGCAGAACGGCAGCGGCGGCGGCGGAAGCTTTCCGCCCACGCCGGGTGTGAGCGCGGGGTCGGGCGTGTCGTTCAACTACGCGACCCGGTATGGGCCCAGTGGGCAGCTCTCCACCTTGAACCTGGGAACGGTCGCCGGGTTCGGCAAGCTCTTCAGTTCCGGCGGCCAGCTCTTGATGGGATTTGCCAACGAGGTCGCATTCAACTTCCTGAGCAAGAACCCGGCTCAGCCGACCGTGATCTCGGCCTTGCCGATCAGCTTTGTGCAGCCGCTGTTGCGCGGCGGCGGCCGGGCCGTCATCCTCGAGCCCCTGACCCAGGCCGAGCGCAACCTGCTGTACGCGGTCCGCTCCTTCGCCCTGTTCCGCCAGCAGTTTTTCGTCGTGACCTTGACCGGCGGCACGATCCAGAACTTCGGCCAAGGTTTCAACCTGGCCGGCTTCTCCACGGCGGGCAACAGCGACCCGACCATCGGCTTCATTCCGGTGGTGTTCAACCTGGTGGAAATCGAGGTCGACCGACAGGAACCTGGTTTTTCTGGAGAGTCTTGCTAAACTATATCAAGAGTTGATTCAGGGCGAGGCGTCGGGCTTGTCGCGGCTTCAGGTCGACCAGGTGATGCAGCGCGTGATCGCCGGGCGGCAGTCGCTGTTGGACCGACAAGATCACCTACCGCATGCAGCTCGATGAATTCAAGATGCAGATGAGCATTGCCGCCCGATACTCCGCTTGATCGTGGACATGAGCCTCGCCCAGCCCTTTTACGATGTCTTCAACGCGGTCGACAACTGGCAGCGCCGGGCCAACCGGACGCTCGAAGAGCTTCCCGGGATCATCGCCCAGATCCCCGAGCTCGAAGACATCGACGTCGAGGGGCGGTCGGTGCTGGCGCCCTACCGCAACTATCGCAGCACGCTCAAGGAGTTCATCCCGGAGAATGAAGAAGGCCTGGAAGACGTGCTCGCAAGCCGCGGTGCGGATCGCGCTGGAATACCGCATGGACCTGATGAATAACCGGGCCGCCGCTCTACGACGCCTGGCGGCAGATCCGCGTCACGGCCAATGCCTTGAAAGGAATCTTGAACCTCGCCCTCACCAACAACGTTTACGCCCCCGTAGCCAGCCCCAACCCGTTTGCCTTCCTCAGCCAGGCCAAGCAGTTTGGTCTCACCCTGAACGCCGAGCTTCCCCTTGTCCGGGTCAGCGAGCGGAACAACTTCCGCAGCCAGCTCATCAACTATCAGCGGCTGCGGCGATCGCTGCAAACCGCGGAAGACAACCTGAAGATCCAGTTGCGAAATGACTTGCGTCAAGTGCACACCCAGTACATCAATTACGAGATTGCCAAGCGGAATTTCGAGCTCAACGTGCGGCTCAAGGACCAGGCGTTCGAGCAGATCGATCGCCCCGCCTGCCGGAGGCGCGCAGGCACTGGCCCAGTCGGCCAACGCCGCAGCCCAGACGACGAACCTGCTGAATTTCCAGGGCAAACCTTGATCGGGGCCATGCTCGCCTTGACCAATGGATGGCAGATGTACCAGACGAATCGACTGATCGTTTACCGCGACATCGGCATCTTGCCTTACGACGAATGGGAGGCCTTCAGTGAACTTTTCCCTGCACAGTACCACGGGCCCATCATCGGCCATGCTCCCGCCGGCGGCGCAGGATTTACCCCGCCTCCAGAGGCCCGTACGGCGACGCCTGAGTCCCGGTAAGGTGCTGGGTGGCGGTGCGATCGTGGCGGTGGTGGGTCGCCGGGGTTGTTGTTCACCAGCGTCCCGGGCATGAGCAAGCCGATCAAGAGGATGTTCACCGGCACCGCCAGCGACGTCATCGTGACCGATGGTCCGACTGGGCCCGTTGCCGATCACGGTGATCGAGAAGGGCAGCCTCGAGAGCTCCAAGAACCAGGATGCCTTCTGCATGGTCGAGGGGCAGACGACGATCATCATGATCAAGCCCGAAGGGACGCCCGTCAAGAAGGGAGAGATCGTCTGCGTGCTGGACTCGGCCGCGCTGAAGGACAGCTTGCTCAACCAGAAGATCACGACCAAGAGCGCCAAGGCTGCCTGGAACAACGCCACGCTGACCCGCGAGGTGGCCGAGATCGCGGTGGTCGAGTACATCGAAGGTATCTACAAGCAGGATCTTGCGACCGTTCGAGGGCGAGATCAAGCTGGCCGAGTCCGACCTGTCCCGGGCCGAGGACCGCCTCGACTGGGCGCGGCGGATGTACAAGAAGGGGTACGTCTCGCTGGCGGCGAAGAACTCCGAAGAGCTGACGCTCAAGAAGAGCCCGGTTCGCCCTGGAGCAGGCCGAGAGCAAGAAGAACGTTCTGGAGCGAGTACACCAAGGGGAAGACGATCAAGGAGCTGAAGAGCGAGGTCGAGAAGGCCCACTCCGACGAGCTCGCGAAGAAGGCGACCTGGGACCTGGAAAACACGCAAGGAGAAGAAGCTCGAGCGGCAGATCGACGCCTGCGAGATCAAGGCCCCGAGCGACGGCCTGGTGGTTTACGCCAACGATCCCAGCCGGTCGTTCGGCAGCAACCAGCCTCAGATCGAGGAAGGGGCGACCGTCCGCGAGCGACAGAAGATCTTCAGCCTGCCGGATATCAGCAGGATGCAGGTGAACACGAAGGTCCACGAATCGCATGTCAACCAGGTCAAGCCCGGGCATGAAGGCGACGATCCGGGTCGACGCGTTCTCGGGCGAGCCGCTTGAACGGCAGGTGACGGACGTGGCGGCCTTGCCCGACTCGGCCAACTTCTTCAGCTCGGACATCAAGGTCTACACGACCAAGGTCAGGATCGATCAATCCGCTGCCGGGGCTGCGGCCCGGCATGAACGCGGAGGTGAAGATCATGGTCGACCAGAAAGACAAGGTTCTCACGGTTCCGGTCCTGGCGGTCCTTCAATTCGACGGCAAGGATCACGTGACTCAGCAAGGTGGACGACCGCTTCGTGCAGGAGCGTGGTCGATCTGGGGATCTCGAACGAGACGTACGTCGAAGTCACGAAGGGGCTGAACGAACACGACGTGATCGCGATGGACCCGGTCGCACTCATGAGCGATGAAGCCAAGCGCAATGCCTTCGGCTCCTCCGGCAAGGCCACGAAGCGAGACTGGGCGAAGCGGACGTCGGCTGAGGAAGCCACGGACGCCGCAGCGGTCGCGGCGGCAGCCGGCGCCGATGCCAAGGCAGCCGCGGGGGCGGCCAAAGGCGGCGGCGCCGCCGGCAAGGGGGGTGGCCTCGCTGCCCGCAGCGGCGGTCCCGCCGGCAAGGGGGGCGGCCAGTTTGCCAAGGGCGCGGGGGCGGCCAAGGGCAAGCGAGCAGGCGGAGGAGGGTTCATGAATAACCCCATCTTCCAGAAGATGCAGAAGAATCTCACTCCGGAAGAGATGGCCTCGATGAGGGGGGCCAGCCCCGAGGATCGCGAGGCGCTCATGAAAAAAGCCGGGCTCACCGACGAAGAGATTGAAACGATGGCACAGATGCGTCGCAACATGGGCGGCGGACGAGGCGGCCCGGGCGGTGGTGGCGGCTTTGGCGGCGGCGGCTTTGGTGGCGGCCGGCGGCGGCGGTGGTGGTGGCGAGGGAGGATCGGACCAGTGAGCGAAGATCTCGGCCAAGTGAAGCCGGCCACCAAGCCGATCGTCAGGCTGGTCGACGTGACCAAGATTTACGTCATGGGCCACTCGTCGGGGGGCGGCGGGCTGCTCAGCCGCCGCACTCCAACGTGACGACGGTCACCGTGCATGCTCTCCGGGGCGTTTCGGTCGACTTCCATCCGGGCGAATACATCGCGATCATGGGTGCCTCCGGATCGGGCAAGAGCACCATGCTCAACCTGCTGGGATGCCTGGACCGCCCCACCAGCGGCGAGTATCTGCTGGGGGGCCGCGACGTGGCTGGCCTGGACGACGACGAGCTCTCCGAGATCCGCAGCCGGTACCTCGGCTTCATCTTCCAGTCGTATAACCTGATCCAGCAATACACGGTGCTCGAGAACATCCAGCTTCCCCTGACCTATCAGGGCACCGGCGAGATCAGCGCGGAGGCCCAGGAACGATCCGTCGAGGTGGCGGGGCTGGTGGGTCTGGCGGATCGCCTCGACCACCGGCCGTCGCAGCTTTCCGGCGGTCAGCAACAGCGCGTCGCGATCGCGCGATCGCTGATCAACGACCCGTACATCATCCTGGCCGACGAGGCCACCGGTAACCTCGATACCAGGACCAGCGAAGAGATCATGGACGTACTCGAGCGGCTCAACGATGGCGGCAAGACGATCATCATGGTGACGCACGAAGAAGACATCGCGGCTCACGCCAAGCGCGTGATCAAGATGCGTGACGGCTTGATCATCGAGGACGGTCCCACGGCACGCATGAAACGTCTCCAGGCCGCCACCGTGGCCCCAACGGCGCGACTGGACGGCGCGGGCGGGGCCTGGGAAGCCGATTATGGTCCGGACGAGATCGAATCCAGCCCGAACAACAAAGAATTCACCCATTGACGACTGACAATTGACTCACTGACAACCGACAATTGACTGACAACTGACACGAGGTTCGCGAATGGGACGCCTCTGGCGGTCGCTCAAGCTGGGAATGAAGAGCCTGCTTCTGCACAAGTTGCGCTCGGGTCTGACCGTCCTGGGCATCGTCTTCGGCGTGGCGGCGGTGATCTCGATGCTCGCGATCGCCGAAGGCACCAGCAGTGTGGCGCGCGAACAGATCCGCGCCCTGGGGGCGACCAATATCATCATCCGCTCAGTGAAGCCCAGCGAGGAGGCCCAGTCATCCGGGGGCAGCCGGATGACGCAGATCCTGAACTACGGGCTCAAATATGACGATTACCAGCGGATCGTGGACACGATGCCGACGATCAAGAAGGTGCTGCCGATTCGCGAAATCCGCAAGCAGGTACGCCGTGAAAGCTATTCGCTCGACGGCCGCGTGGTCGGCACCACCGAAGACTATGCCGAATTCAACCTGCTGCACATCGCGCACGGCCGGTTCCTGACGGCCACCGACAACGAAAAATACGAGAATTTCGCGGTGCTCGCCCACGAGACCGCCCGGCGGCTTTTTCCCTACGAAGACCCGATCGAACAGTCGATCAAGCTCGGCACCGACTACTACACGGTGGTGGGCGTGACCGAGAAGCGCGAGACCTCGGCGGGAATCGGTGGCAGCCTGGCCGCTCAAGACTTCAACAGCGACGTGTATATCCCGCTCAACACCTGCCGGCTCCGGTTCGGCGAGCGGATCATCGACAACCGCTCGGGCTCGCGGCAGGCCGAGGAAACCCAGCTCACCCAGATCACGGTCCAGGTCGGTTCGATGGAAGAAGTGCTCCCGACCGTGCCCCTGATCGAAGCGTGCTACGAGAGCTATCATCCCAAGAAGGACGTCGAGAAGACCGTTCCGTACGACTTGCTCATTCAGGCGCAGAAGCAGGCGCGGCAGTTTGCGATCATCCTGGGGACGATCGCGGCGATCTCGCTCTTGGTCGGCGGCATCGGTATCATGAACATCATGCTGGCGACGGTGACAGAAAGGACCCGCGAGATCGGGATTCGGCGGGCCCTGGGCGCCAAGCGCCGCGACATCACCTGGCAGTTCCTGATCGAGACCGTCGTCCTGGCCGGTACGGGTGGCTTGCTGGGCGTGGCCGTGGGGTTCGCCATCCCGCTGATCATCGTTTACTTCATTCGCGACCAGAAGCGCGATCGTCACACCGCAGTCGGTCGTGGCGGCGTTCTGCATCTCGGTCTTCATCGGCATCGCGGCCGGCATCTACCCGGCTCTTCGGGCCGCCTACATGGACCCGATCGAAGCCCTCCGGCACGAATAGGTTGCGAATGGCACGCCTCTGGCGGTCGCTCAAGATGGGAATGAAGAGCCTGCTCTTGCACAAGATGCGGTCCGGGTTGACCGTGCTGGGCATCGTCTTTGGCGTGGCGGCGGTGATCTCGATGCTGGCGATCGCCGAAGGTACCAGCAGCGTGGCGCGGGAACAGATCCGCTCCCTCGGGGCGACGAATATCATCCTCCGCTCGATCAAGCCCAGCGAGGAGTCCCAGAACTCGGGGGGCCAGCGGCAAACGCTGATCCTGAACTACGGGCTCAAGTACGACGACTACCAGCGGATCGTCGACACGGTGCCGACGATCCGCAAGGTCCTACCGGTTCGGGATTTCCGCAAGCAAGTACGCCGCGAGGGCTATGTCCTCGACGGCCGGTTGGTGGCGACCACCCAGGACTACGCCGAGTTCAATTTGCTGCACATCGCGCGGGGCCGGTTCTTGACGGCCCGCGACAACGACAAGTACGAGAATTTCGCGGTGCTCGCGCATGAAACGGCGCGGCGGCTGTTTCCCTATGAAGACCCGATCGGCCAGTCGATCAAGCTCGGCAGCGACTACTATACGGTGGTGGGCGTGATCGAGAAGCGCGCGAGCACGGCCGGAATCGGTGGCAGCCTGGCTGCTCAAGACTTCAACAACGACGTGTATATCCCGCTCAACACCTGCCGGCTCCGGTTCGGCGAGCGGATCATCGACGTGCGTCGGGCGCGGCAAAGTTCGAGGAAACCCAGCTCAGCCAGATCACCATCCAGGTACGGTCGATGGAAGAAGTGCTCCCGACCGTGCCCCTGATCGATGCCTGCTACGAGAGCTATCACCCCAACAATGACGTCGAGAAGACCGTTCCGTACGACTTGCTGATTCAGGCCCAGAAACAGGCGCGGCAGTTTGCGATCATCCTGGGGACGATCGCGGCGATCTCGCTCCTGGTCGGTGGCATCGGCATCATGAACATCATGCTGGCGACAGTGACCGAAAGGACCCGCGAGATCGGGATTCGGCGAGCCCTGGGCGCCGAGCGCCGCGACATCACCTGGCAGTTCCTGATCGAGACGGTCGTCCTGGCGGGTACCGGGGGCCTGCTCGGAGTTGCCCTGGGATTCGCCATCCCGCTCGTCATGGTTTTCTTCATTCGCGACCAGCGCGCGATCGTCACGCCGCAGTCGGTCGTAGGGGCGTTTTGCATCTCGGTCTTCATCGGCATCGCGGCCGGCATCTACCCGGCTCTTCGGGCCGCCTACATGGACCCGATCGAAGCCCTGCGGCACGAGTAGCCATTTACGGAGTGGTCGGTTTGACTTGGGCTTGCGTCGCGGACCGGGCGCGGCTAGGCTGGTGAAATCACAAGGTGAGATTGACCGCGGCTACCGGGTCTCCGGGGCCGCGGTTTTTCTATTGGGAGCAGACCAGGATGTCAACAGACCGAATCCCGATATCCAAGGAAGGTTACGAAAAACTCAAGGCCCAGTTGGACCGGATGAAGAACGACGAGATGCCGAGGATCGCCGAGCAGATTGCCCAGGCGCGAGCGTTCGGCGACCTCTCGGAGAACGCCGAGTTCGATGCGGCGGTCGAGGCCCAGGGGATGCTCCAGGCAAGGATCAACGACCTGCAGTACAAGCTGAGTCAGGCTTACATCGTTGACAAGTCCACCATCCCCACCGACCGGGTCGTCTACGGCTCGAAGGTCCGCGTCCTCGACCTCGATCTCAACGAGGAGGAGGATTTCATCCTCGTCGGGCCGGGCGAGGAAGATTACGACCAGAACAAGATTCTCTTGAGCAGCCCGATCGGGCAGGGCTTGGTCGGCAAACAGATCGGCGAACAGGTGGAGGTGCAGATTCCCCGCGGGGTCCTGAAGCTCAAGATCGTGGGAATCGGTGTGGCCTGAGCGGAGCGGACGAATGGCCCGCTTCGGTGTAGCTCAGGCTTTCCAGCCTGACGAATGCCGTAGGTCAGGCTTTCCAGCCTGACGAATGCCGTAGGTCAGGCTTTCCAGCCTGGCCTATGGGGTATCGGGCAGGACGATTCCCGCCGCGGCCCACGCGCTGGGAAGGGGCGCCACCAACTGAAGTAGGGCGCCGGTGATCGGGTGGCGAACCGAGAGTGATCGGGCGTGAAGCGCGATGCCCTCCGGCTCCGGGAACGGCAGAGTTGATCCGTAGGTTGAATCGCCCAGGATCGGGAGCCCGCGCCGCGCGGCCTGGAGTCGCAGTTGATGCGTCCTGCCCGTTTGGGGCCAGAGCCTCAGCCAGGCGCATCCCGGCGGCACAGACCGAGGTGACGCGAAAACCGCTCGCGTGACGGCCTCGCGGGCGCCCGGCGTACTGGAATCAACCACACTGGCGACGCCCTTGGAGCCGGCGCGAACAGCCAGTCGATCCAGAGATCACATTCGATCGGCGAGCTCGGGGCCGGGTTGGGAAATTCGATCGCGTTGGCGCTGGCGGTCGCGCTCTGCGCCGGCAACCGGACGATGGCCCAATACTCCTTGGCGACCCGGCGCTCCTGGAACTGCATCGACAGCCGCCGGGCCGCTTTGATCGTCTTGGCCCAGATCAGCACTCCCGAGGTCGGCCGGTCAAGCCGGTGCACGATTCCCAGGTAGACCGAGTGGGGTGCAGCAGGATCAAGATACGCCCGGACGGCGGTTTCGAGCGACATTTCACCGGGGGGCGCCCATTCTCCCTGCGCGAACTGCCCCGCGGGCTTGGCGAGCGCCAGGCAATGATGATCTTCGAAGAGAATGGCCAGGTGCCGGTTCACGCGTTGGTCTGGGCGCCGCGCCCTACTTGATTGCGAGCAGGCCCGAGTTCGTGCGGTTCACGATCGCACGAACGACGGGCCGCTTTCAAGACCTGGCCGGGATCACTGGTTGGCTCCGCCAACACCACCTCGGCTGTAGGGGCTGGCATTGGGCCCGAGGTAGGGGCCGGCATTGGGAGCCGGGGTGCCCAGTTGCGCGGGCGAATTGGCACCGCCCAATCCCGCGTTGACATCCCCCGGCGAGCCAGGCATGGCGTTCGGATACATGCCGCCGCCCAATGAGTTATTGGGATGGGGGTCCGAGGTGAAAGGGGGCGGCCCGCCACCGGTCGTGGAATAAGGCTTGCTGGGCGGAACGTCGTTCCGCATGCTCCGGCAGCCGGCGGAGAAGACGACCGTTCCCAGGACCAGGACGGACGCTCCGGCGGCAATTACGCGACTCAGTCGATCCATCGACTTGACCTCCTCGATCCTTGACGCCCGAGATCGCGCGGCTTCAAGGCGAAAATGAGCCAGGCTCGTTCGGATAAGAGCGACGACCAAGGCGCCGCTCAAGGAACTTAATTTCCGACGTGACAGACGAAAGCCGATTCGAAGTGAGTGCATCGTGGCGAAATCGGCCAGCGGATGCCGCCTATGGAGACGTGGAGTCCCGCCCCAGGCGCGGGAATCATACCGGCTGGTCGGGAGAGGTCAAGCGGAAACGCGGAAGAAAAGGATGAAGGGTGAAGGATGAAAAAACAATACCGCGAGATTGGCGAAGGGCGAGCATGGGCCTCGGCCCGCCCACAGCGGGCCGAGGCACCGGAGATACTGGGAACGGCCTGGTTCCAAGACTACTTCTTGGCCGCCGCGAATCGCCGGGCAATCTCATCCCAGTTCAAGGTATTCCACCACGCGGCAACGTAGTCGGCGCGCCGATTCTGGTACTTGAGATAATAGGCGTGCTCCCACACGTCGATTCCCATGATCGGGGTCAAGCCGTCCATGATGGGGTTATCCTGGTTTGGCGAAGAGATGACGGCGAGCTTGCCGTCCTTGCCCACGATGAGCCATCCCCACCCCGAGCCGAAGCGGCCCATGGCGGCCTTGCCGAGCGCATCCTTGAACGCTGCAAAACCTCCGAGGTCCGCGGTGATGGCCTGGCCCAAGGCGCCCGACGGCTCGCCACCCCCGCCTGGCTTCATGATCTGCCAGAACATCGAGTGATTGGCGTGGCCGCCACCATTGTTTCGGACGGCCGTTCGGATCGCGTCGGGGACCGCGTCAAGCTTCGCGATCAATTGCTCGAGCGGCTTGTCCTGGAGCTGGGGTTGGTCCTTGAGCGCGTTGTTGAGGTTGGTGACATAGGCCTGGTGGTGCTTGGTATAGTGGATCTCCATCGTCTTGGCGTCGATGTGCGGCTCGAGCGCACCATAGTCATAAGGCAAGGGAGGCAAAGTAAATTCGGCCATGACATCGTCCTCGGGAGTGGTGAATTGGTCGCAAGACGCCGCCGTGCCTGGATGCCCAGGCGCAGTCTTGTGCATTCATCAAGCATGCCAAGCCGCGGCAAGAATTCTCGGATTGCCACCCTACCACACCGGCGGCCCGTGGTTCCAGAAGGTCGCGACCGCCAGGATGGTGTGGTGAAGCGTGTCCGTCATCACCCCACGCCCGGGCCCTACCTCTTGTGCGCCAGTTCACGGCGAAGTCGCTTTTGCGCGTGCCGCCGCCCGTGCAACCGGCCGTGTCGCAGACCTGAACCACCAGGCGCTGCCCATTCGGAGACCGTCCGATGAGACGCTCCAAGACAGAAGAACATTCTGCGGGCGACTCGTACTCGGCGTTCGTGCGTCTCCAGGCAAAAGCGCACATACGAGTGGACGTCGTGCCTGCGTCCGTGCGCGCCTGGGACGAGCGGCTGGCGCGTGTGCGGGCCGGACTCGCGCGCTCGTTCGGCCGGGTGCCGGAGCCCCCCTGCCCGCTCGAGCCGGAAATCCTGGGGATCTTGCCGCGCCAGGGGTACGCGATCGAGCGGCTCACGTTTCAGACCCGGCCCCAGGTTCGGGTTACCGCCAACCTGTACCGCCCCGAACCGGCGCGCCAGCGTTATCCGGCCGTGCTGTCGGTTCACGGACACTGGCCATGGGCACGGATGGATCCCCACGTTCAGCCGAGGTGCGTCGCACTGGCCAATCTCGGTTATGTCGTCCTCTGCGTGGATGCGTTCGGGGCGGGCGAACGAGCCGTCTCGCCCGGGCCGGGCACCTACCACGGAGCCCTGGAGGGCGCATCACTGTGGCCCGTCGGAACTCCTTTGATCGGCTTGCAGGTTTATGACAACCGCCGAGCCGTCGATTACCTGGTCTCGCGGCGGGAAGTCGATCCCGCGCGATTAGCGATCACCGGTGCCTCAGGCGGGGGCAACCAGACGCTCTATGCCGGAGCAACTGACGACCGCCTCACAGCCGTCATCCCGGTGTGCGGAATCGGGACGTACGAGGCATACCTATCCACGGCGTGCTGTGTGTGCGAGGTGAATGCCGGAGGGGTCACCTATGCGACCACGGGCGACCTGCTCGCGTGCGTCGCGCCCCGTGCTCTCTTGGTAATCAGTGCGAGCCGTGACGCCTTCCAGTTCAGCGCCCCAGAGGCAGCCAAGAGCGTCGCACACGCACGCCAGCGGTTCCGACTGCTGGGACATGACGACAAGATCCGTCACATCACCATCGACTCCGGTCACGACTACAATCAGCCAATGCGTGAAACCATGTATGGATGGGTTGAAAAATGGTTGGGCGGCCGGGGTGATGGCGGACCGGTCCCGGAGCCTGGCCTCACGCTCGAAGAGATCGCCGCGTTACGCTGCTACCCCGATGGCCCATCGCGCCCGGGGACCATCGTCACGATTCCCGAATTTGCGTTGCGGGAGGGGCGGGCTAAGCTGGCGGCCCTCCCGGCGGCCCCCGACCACCCGGAGCGCTGGGACGCCGAATCGCGGAGGATGCGGACGCACCTTCGCGACCAGATCCTCGGCGGGTTTCCGCGACGCAGCCCACTCGATGTTGAAGTGCGCCGCAGCCAACAGGGCACGGAATGCCGGATCACCACGGAGCGGGGAATCAGGGCCCGTGGCGAGCTGTCAGAGCCCAAGGAACCCGCGCGCGGAATCGCCCTGATCATTGTTCCCTCGCTCCGGACACCAGGCGAGCCAGGCGGCCATGAGGCTCGGCTTACGGAAATCGCCCGGTCGTGGAACGACGCCGGGTTCGTCACGCTGCGCATCGGCGACGCGCGTCTGACCCCTGCCGTCCTGGCGCAGGTGCCCCCCATTGCAGGTGTCGCCGATCACACACAGGCGGAATGGGGGCTCTGGATAGACAGGTCTCTTTTGGGGCAATGGATATGGGACATCGTTCGCTGGCTTGATTTTCTGGATGAATGGCGAGGGCGTGCGGCACGTTCGGACGTCGGGGCAAATCTTCGGCGGCCGTATGCGTTGATCGGGATTGGCGCGATGAGCATCCCCGCGATTCTAGCCGCCGCGCTTGACCCGAGAGTGGCCGGGATATCGTGTGAAGGATGCCTGGTCAGTCTGGTCGCCCGGCACGCGAAGCCGTGGTCGGGAGTGCCGATGGGCCTCATCGTGCCGAACCTGCTGGACGTGGGAGATATTGGCCGGCTTGCATCTCTGGCGGCACCGCGGCCTCTGGTGATCACGCGTGCGATCGAGCCGGAAGGCGGGCTGGCGACGGGCGAGCGCTTGGCGGAAGCGTTCGGTTTCTGCCGTTCGATATACCGACTGTTGGGGGCCTCCGATCGATTGCATCTCGGAGGGCCAGCCGATCTCCGCTCTCTGCTCCCAGCGGATTGAGCGCGACGATTGCCGCAATCTCCAGCGATGATGACGGCATTTCTTGTCCGACGGGCGACGATTTGTCGCCGAGATAGATGAGGTGCGACGCTCGCGCGATGGGGGCGGGTTCCGTGGCGCGGCGGTTTGAAGTTGATCAGAGAATTGACCGGCCGATGCTTTTGCCGATAATGAAGGAGTCAATGGCGACGGCATCTTGAGGCGCCCGAGCGAGATCCGGCCGGTCGATCGGCTCGCGGTCCCCGGGCGATTCATGGCGCAGTGGTATTGGGGTTCATCCTTTTTCGTGTGATCGGTGGAATCTGAGGCTCGAAGGGCGGCCGGGTTGGGTCGCAGGCTCGAGTCACGACGCAGGCGCGGGGCCCACGATGACTGAAATCCAGAAGATTGATTTTACCCCGATCGAGATCCCCAAGATTCGGCGAGGGTATTGGGGGTTGGTGAAGATCGCCGCGGCGCTCGTTGCCATTGGAGGGGCGGGCTGGGCCTGGTCGGCCGGGTATCGTCCGCCATTTCTGGGGAGGGATGAGGCGCCGGCGTTCAAGCTCATCGAGATCGGTCGCGGGGACATCAACCTGATCGTGACCGAGATGGGGACGGTCGAGAGCTCGAACAACCGAACGATTCGCTGCACCGTCGAGGCGTTGCTTGGCCAGGTTGGTGGCAGCCAGGGGACGGGCAAGACCCCGGGGGGTACCGGAGGCGGTGGTGGTGCCGGTGGTGCGCAGGGTTCGTCGGGAGGCGGTGCGTCCGGTGGCGCATCGGACGCGAGTCAGGCCACCCCAACGAAGGCCAAGACGGCAACCAAGGCCGGCGGTTCGACAGCGGCCGCGGGCAGCACCGCGACCGGGGGAGCCACGAGCGGCACGAGCACCGCTTCCAGCAGCACAACCACGTCGAGCACCACGTCCACGTCCAGTTCGACATCGACGACATCGTCCACGGCGGGGAAGAAGCCCGTGATCCGCAGTTTCACCTACGCCGTTCCCAAATACGTTGCGTTGCGGCCTGCCACCAAGCCGGTTGACCCGGCGGCCCAGAAGAAAGCACAGCAGCAACTGGCGCAGCAGCAGGGCGGCGGTGGTGGAGGCCGTGGTAAAGGCCGCCGGAAAGGCGGCGGCGGTGGTATGGAGGATGAAAAGCCCGGCGCGACCACCATCGTCGAGATCGTCCCGGAAGGGAAACGGGTCAAGAAGGGCGAAGTGATCTGCCGGCTCGACGCCTCCGCGTTTCAAGACGAAGAGCAAGCCCAGAAAATCCGGCACATCAAGGCCCTGTCGTACGTCCAGCAGGCCAACGCCATCCTCGAGGTGAACCAGATCACCCTGCGGGAATACCGCGACGGCATCTACCCCCAGGACCTCCAGCTCGTGCGGCAATACATCAAGACCTGCACACTGGAAAAAGAGCGGCTGGAGCGCACCGCCATATGGTCGCGGGATATGGGCAAGATCGGCTACCGTACCAAGTTTCAAGTCAAGGGCGACGAACTGGCGTACGAGCAGGCCAAGATCGCCCTCGGCGAAGCCGAGAACATGCTCGCACGACTTGTGAAACAAACCGGGCCCAAGATTCGCACGGCTCTCGAAGCCAACGTCGAAGCCACCAAGGCGGACAAGTTTACGCAAGATGCGGCGCTCAGTCTCGAGACGCAGCGGCTGGAGCGGCTCCAGAGGAACATCAAGAACTGTACGCTGGTTGCGCCCAGCGACGGCATCGCCGTCTACGTCAACGTGGCCGATTGGACCGGGCGGGTGACCACACCGATCGATCAGGGCGTGACCGTCCGCCAGGATCAACCCATCATCAATTTGCCCGATCCCCTGCACATGCGCAGTCCGGGCGCGGATCAATGAATCGAAACTGTCTCTGGTCCACACTGGCCAGCGGGCACGGATCGTGGTCGACGCTTTTCCCGATCGGCCTCTCCATGGCCGTGTGGCGGAAATCACGCCGATCAACGTACCGCTCAATTCGTCCGACGTGCGAGTCTATTATGCAAACGTCGAAATCGAAGCCGGCTTCGACGACCTTCGTCCCGGGCTCAGTGCCGAGGTCAACTTTCTGGTCGATTCGCGCCACGACGTGACGCGGATCCCGCTGGAATCGATCCGGTGGATCGGCGAACAAGGATACGCGGCCGTGATCGACCCCGCGGCGCTCAAGGAGAGCAAGGAATCGTTCGTCTGGCGGCCAATCCGCCTGGGCATGACCGACACCCGCTACGCCGAAGTCACCAGCGGTCTGGAGGCCGGCGACCGCGTCGTGGCTTCCCCGCGAAAACTGCCCGCTCCCGCCCGCGAGCCCGTTCGCCGCGCCCCGACGAGCGTGGCCGACCTGACGCGCTGAATCCGCCGGTCACCGGAGCAGCGACCGCGTCCTGTCCAGCAGCAGGTCCCACTGGAAAGCCGGGCCGGGGTCGACCTTGTTTGACTGCACGTGATAGTGCCCGAGGAATCCCTGATAGCGCGCGTAGTCGCCTGTGGGCAGCTTGTGCGGGATGAGGGCGCCCTCCTTCCCTCTGGGATAATCGCAGCGGATCAAGGGGAACAGCCGGCAGAGGGTGGCCGCCAGTCGTGACAGGGCCTCGTACTGCTGGGGGGTGAAGTCGTACTGCTTCAGCCGCTGTCCCTGGATCGTGCCGACGATCAGCTCGCCGCGCATTGGTCGCAAAACCGCGCCGCCGGCCAGAGGACCGGGCGCTCCTGGCAGGTCCGGGTCGACCAGCTCGATCCGACCGGCGGTCCCGGGTCGATACCAGCGTGCCAGGGGGTCCGGGCCGGGTTCGGGGTATGCCCCGATATTGGCGACTTCCACGCCGATCGAACGTTCATTGGCGATCGTCGCGTGCCAGGCCGACTCCTTGACGTCGAGCGTCTGGTAGATGGTCCCGTCGAGATCGAGCATGAAGTGAACGCTCAGCCCGCGCTGATCCTGGAGCACCTGGAAGCAGCGCCGGCTGGTTCCGCGTGCGTCGAAATGGATCACGAACTGATCGACGACCCGCGCGAGCAGCGGAAGGTCCCACCCGCCACCGCGTGTCTTTTCAACCTCCGCGCCCGACAATCCCTTGGTGCGTACTCCATACCGAACGGGACGATTGGGGGCGGTTTTGGGGGCGGGGGGAAACCGAGGTTCCACCCGATACGCATCATAGCCGCCGGGGTCGGTCCAGAGAACCACGCGGGTGGTGGTGTGGTAAAGCTGCCCGCACACCATGATCTCATCACCGCGGCGCCCGAGCTTCTCACCGATCTTGACCGGCGGCTCATCCGGACCGGCCGCGGCGGCCAGAGCGAGAATCAGGAGGAGAGATCGTTTCATCAGTAACCCGCCTGGCCGATGGCCGGTCGAGCGATTCCCAGGTCTCGGACCCCTCCGTGATGACGATCGTCTGGCCGGCGGGGATGTGGTAGAACCGCTGGATTGTCTCGCTGACCGGCCAGAAGACGTTCAGCTCGAACACTTCGCTCGCGTCACCCAGGCCGATCGATTGCACGAACGTGTTGCCGCCGAAGCTCGAGTTATTGCCCACCGTGCGAAAGATCGAGCGGCCGGTCTTGCCCGGCTCGACCACGGTCGCCTCGATCCGGGCGCCGAGTGCTGCGCTGTTGGTCTTGGTGCCCAGGAGCTTCACGTTCAGCCAGTGGCGGCCGTGTCCCGGGTTCTGAAACAAGAGGTTAAAAGCACCGTCGCCGGGAGATGGTCCACCGGTCTGTACGAAGAAGTCAAGGTCGCCGTCGGCGTCGCTGTCGGCAAACGAGACACCATGCCCCTTCTGAAGGTGGCCAGTGCCGGAGGACAAGGTGACGTCTTCAAAATAACGGCCTTCGACGTTCTTGAACAGGAGGTTCGGGACCAGGCTCGACGTCGAGAGCCAGCCGGTTCCGAGATAGAGATCGAGATAGCCGTCATTGTCGATGTCGCCGAAGTTACAGCCCATCGGGGCCATGGGGCGATCGAGCCTGGCCTCGTGGGCGACTTCGACGAAGCCAGACGGCCCGACGTTGCGGAAGAGCGACGGGCGGCTTGCGCCCTCGACCGAGATTCCCAGAGCCGCGGCCGCGGTGCCAGCCAGAGTTGTGCGATTGTCATTCACGTAGATATCGAGCTTGCCGTCGTTATCGAAGTCCCAGAACCAGCACGCAAAGCTGGCCTGTTCCACGGCGACACCCAGTTCCGGGGCGACGTCGCGAAACTTGCCTCCGCCTTCGTTTCGATAGAGCCGGCAGGGCTGCCCCATATTCGAGACGAACAGGTCAAGACGGCCGTCGGAGTCGTAATCGCCCCAGGCCGCTCCCTTGGCACAGCGCTCGTTGGCGACGCCGGCTGAATCGGCGATGTCTTGGAAGGTGCCGTTGCGGCGGTTGTGGTACAGCCGCGAACGGTTGCGCGGGTCCGAGCTGAATCCCGCCTCCGTGCCGAAGCCGGCGCCGGCGAACGGGGGAAGGTACTCGCCACCGACGTAAAGATCGACGAACCCATCGTTGTCGTAATCGCCCCATGCCGCCGCGATCGACGAAATCGTGACCCCGAGGCCGGCTGCCAGCGTGACATCGTCGAAGGTGCCGTCGCCCCGATTGCGCAAGAGCGACATCCGGTAGGGGCTCTCCCACGCGCCTCGGAGCAGGACGACGTCCAGGTCGCCGTCGTTGTCGAAGTCGGCATGCGAGGCGTTCAAGGCGTAGACCTGGTCGAGAAGTCCGGCCGCGCGACTGCGGTCTTCAAAGGTTCCGTCGCCGCGATTGACGAAGAGCGAGGCGCCCAGCTCGGCATCAAGCGAAGTGGTGAAAATGTCGGGCAGGCCGTCGCCGGTGAAGTCGTCGAAGATACTGCCACCAGCCTGGTTTGTGCCTCGAGAGGTGAGCCCTGCGGAACTCGCGACATTGACGAACCGGCCCACGTCGATCTTCGAGCGGAAGCCGTCGAGCGGGATCAGGTACGCGGGCGGAACGCCGCCCGGATATTCGCCCAGCGTCATCGCGGCGATGTTCAGAAGCCAATGGATCCGGAGGTCGCCGGGGCGTTCGGCCAGATAGCGGGTGAACCGGTCGATCGCTTGTCGCGAGCCCGACTGGCGAGTGTGGACGGCCTCAGGCGCGATCGGGAAAATACAGCTCGATGAGCCCAGGCAATTCACGCAGTTGTCAATCTCGCCGCGTCGCAGGGCCGCGATGCCGGCCAGCGCGATCATTCTCCGCCGATCGTCGGGGGCAACACCGAGCTCGCTCCCGATCCGGGCCGCCTCGTCGAAAGCGGCGGTGGCCTCAGCAAACTGTCCTGCATACAAGTAGAGCAGGCCCAGGCTATGAGCAAGCTGCGCGGTAACCCGCCTGCTCGAGCGATGCCCCGGGCAACGCCGGTGTTCGGTCCAGCTCCGCACGTAAGGCTGCTAACCCGCGGGGCGCCCGCGCGGATGGCCTCGCGCAGCTCTTTGAGCGAGCTCGAGTCCTTGATCGGACCGGTGAAATGAACGGCCATACCGAAACCGCCGTCCTCGAACCGGTCGGGATCGATGTCGGGTCCGCCGGAGGCGCTCGACCGCGGCCACGTCTTCTCCCGTCGCGGCGGTCGCGCGACCCCCACCCACGCGTGTACCGAGATGTGAGCGCTGCCGCCGGGATGCGTTGCCGTCCGACCCCACCGACCATAATAACGCCGCGACCGCACCGCCGGCCGTCACCACACAGAACAACACCACGACCAACAGCCTGAACAAAACCCGTACGCGTGGTACCATGAATGATCGCGCCAATCTACGATACCCAAGCACGAAGGAATTCAGATCAATTTCGACATCCCATTGATCTTCGCGAATTTGCGATCAACAATCCACCGATAACTTCGATCCAGAGTCGCGGAATTGGTCCGGAGGAAGACTGGTAGGCCAAATCGAGGAAATCCACGCGAACGGCCAAGATATCGAACCGGCGAGTCAACGATCATGCCTGAATGCGTAACCCGTGCTGCGTCTCCCCGAACCCGGAGAGCGTCGGCGGTCGCGGCCGGACTTTTGGCGCTTTGCTGCGGCTTGTACCGCGATGGCCCCGGCCACGTCTTGGCGGGTGAACCGGCGCCGGATGGCTTGCAAACTCTCGAGTCGCGGCTGTTGCCGCTGATCCGCGCCCATAAGGGAAAGGTCGCGGTGGCAGTCAAGCATCTGGGCACGGGCGAGTCATTTGGCTATCACGAAGCCGACGTGATGTCCACGGCAAGCTTGATCAAGTTTCCGGTGATGGTTGAGGCGTACCGCCAGGCTGCCGCCGGCAAGGTCGACCTGAAGGCCATCGTGGTGCTCCGCCAAGAAGACAAGGTGGCCGGGTCGGGAATCCTCACCAGCCATTTCACCGCCGGTGCGACATTCACGCTCCGCGACGCGATCAGGCTCATGATCGTCTTCTCGGACAACACGGCCACCAACCTCGTCCTCGACTCGGTCGGCATCGGAGCCACGGCCGCGACCATGGAAAGACTGGGATATCCTCACACCAAGATTCATTCCAAGGTCTTTCGCCGGGAGACGTCGGTCTTTCCGGAGCGCAGCAAGCAGTTTGGCCTGGGCAGCACGACGGCCGCCGAGATGGTCCGTCTCTGCGAAGCCTTGCACAAGAAACAGCTTGTGGGCCCGAAGGCCTGCGAGGAGATGCTCGACCATCTGCGCGCTTGCGACGATAAGGACAAGTTTCCCCGCCTCCTGCCGCCCGGGACCAAGGTCGCATTCAAGACCGGCAGCTTGGCCGAGACCCGGACAGCCGCCGGAATCATCGAGTGGCCCGGAGGGCCAGTCGCCCTCTGCGTGATGTCGAACGAAAACGAAGACAAGCGATGGGTTCGTGATAACGCCGGCAACCGCCTCTGCGCCGAGATCGCCCGGGCCGTCTACGATCATTTTGACATGATCCGCTCCGACAAGAACCGCGACCGCCAGTGAACTCGGGTCGATTACCGGAGAATCTCCGGCAAGGCTTGGGGGCGTCCTTCGCGGTCGACGCACGCCAGTGTCGAATGACCCTCGGCCAGCACGACGCCATCGCGCACCACCTCGTAGTGATGCACGATCTTGACGTGGGTGACCCGCGCCACCGTGGTGCGCACGGTCAAGACGTCGTCATAATGCGCCGGCCGCTTGAACTTGCAGCCGATCTCGATGACCACCAGGAAATGTCCCGAGTCTTCGATTTCGCGATACGAGATCCCGCGCTGGCGGAGCATCTCGGTCCGGGCGAGCTCGAAATACACGAAGTAGTTCGCATGGTGCAGGAGTCCCATACGATCCGTCTCGGCATAACGGACGCGGATCGAGATCTCGTGGCTTGCAGTCATCGACGTATGGCTCCCGCGGCCGTCCGCGGCCGGGTGATCACAACCAGTGGATAGGGGTCGTACTGCCACTGTTCCCGGCTCGGCACTCCCGGCTGGAAGCCTTCGTTCACCCACCGCAGGAAGACCGCCGGCTCGTGGCTCAGGCCGTTGATCTTCAGCCAAGTCTCGTACTGCTCGAGATGTTCAGCCATGACCTTGCCGGCCCCAGCACGCACGAACAGGTAGGCGATGGAGAACTGCGCGCGGGCGGTTTCGATCGTGCTGCCGGGCCTGAGGAGCTCGGCGAAGGCCGACACCAGCCCGGTTCGCTCCGATCCCCAGGCACAGTGGATGAGCATGGGATATTCAGCCGTCTGGAGCACGTGGATCAAACCGCGCAACTGAGCACGCGACATCCAGACACACGACGACATGGCCACGTCGAACTGGGTTGCCAGCGCGCCATTGGTCGCCGCCACCTCGTCACGATACCAGGCGTCGCGTTCGTTCGAGCCTCTCAGGTTCAAGACGGTCTTGATCCGGTTGGCGCGGATGGTATGAGCCAGGGCGGCCGCAGGCATTTGACCGGAGCGGTAGATCCGGCCCGGCTGCACGGTGCCGAAATTATAAGTGGCCTGGTCCCACGCCAGATAGAGCACCACGGGGATCGCGGTGGCCGCGACCAGGCTGAACGCCCATGCGGTGATCCGGCGGGAGCGAGTTTTGGTCGTCATCCTTGGCCTCATGAGCGGCCTGGCCGTTCCGGGACGGAAGGGATCGCTCTATCCGGGCGAACGCTTCGATGAGCGCATGGTCGTTCCGGTCTGCGGGTGCGCCCGGTCGGGCCCAGGGCAAGCTGGCCATAGCTTTCCACGCTGCATCAGGCTCCCACTGCCGGTGACGGATCAAGTATGCCGCATGGGCCAGGCTGGTGCGATGATGGCCTGCCACGCAATGAAACAGCACCGGCTGCAAATCGCGGTCCGCCAGCAGGTTGGCCGCCCGGGCCATTTGGTCCAAGGTCGCGCGCGACCCGCGCATCGGCACAATGATCCAGCGCACTCCCGTCTCGGAAACGACCCTAGACTGTCCGACATACTTCGAATCGTCGCGATTGATCGCCGTCAAGGTCACGATCGTTCTGATCTGAAAGCGGGCGATGAGCTTGCGCAAAGTCGCGGGATCTTGCCAGGCTGCCCGAATCAGCCGGCCGGGCTCGACCACGTGGACACGTTTGCCATCGCCGTGCTCCCAGCTTTTGGCGACCCCGGACGCGATGCCCACGACGATCGCAAGCACGACAAAGGCACCCAAACCGATCCGAAATCGTTTCGGCCGTCTCACTCGCCTCCCGCCTCAGAATGGACGTTCGTCTCGCCTCAAAAGACTCACCCGACCGGGGATTCTAGTCTGAGGCGGGGTTGTGGCAACCCCAAGATGGTCGGTCGATAACTGACTCCCCACAGATCAACGTTCGGGCAGTCGATCGATAAAGTCGGCAAATCTCCGCATATCACGCAGAGGCGGCCCGTGGCCAAAGCACACCAGGCTCGGTTGCAACTCCTTGAGCCGTCGGGCCGACCGTCGATTCCGACCCGGGTCCAGCGTGAAAATGCGCTCCGGTTCGCGGAGCATCACGCGGCCGTTCCAGATGTTCAGGTTACAGAGAACATCGCCCACGACCAGGATGCGGTCAGCCTCTCGCCAGAACGAGATATGCCCCTCGGTGTGGCCGGGCGTTTCGATCACGGTGAACTTGCCGACCTGGTCGCCCTCGTGCAACCGCCGCGCGACGGGATGCGGCGGGCCGAGCCAGATGGGACCCATGGCCCGCGAAAGCCAGTGTCGCGGCATCCGAGCCATGATTTCACCCGGGGTCTCCATGGCGGTGGCATCGGCGTCTCCGCACCAGAGTGGAATGCTCAAGGCTTCGCACACCGCGTGGCTGGCGCCTTGGTGGTCGGGGTGTGCATGCGTCAGAGCATGCAATGAAACCTCGTGGCCGCGAAGTCGGCGGAGGATCCGGCCAGCGTCGAATCGCGTCGCTGCGTCGACCAGCACCGTTCCCAGCAGGTACGCGTTGATCGCGTAGGGGGGAAACCTTCGAGCACGTAGAGGTCATCGGCAAGCTGTTTCATTCGTGATCCTCGTGACCGTCGGCGATTGACGCTGCCTCTCGCGTGATATTGACCGCAGCGAGCGTGTCGGCCAGAATTCGGCAGCCGGGTAACTGGCGCGTTCGCGGAAGCGCTTGGGCGCGGGCGTGGGTTTTCAGCCTGAAGAACCACGACGGCCGCCGCAGTCTATCGGGCGGATCGGACAGATCGGACGCGGCGCGCGGCCTTCGCAGCTTCCTCGACGAGTCGAGATTAAATCGCATCGTGACAGCGGATGGAATCGCTTGCATGGCCAGGATGAGCCGCACCTTCGACGCGATACTGATCGCCCTGGCGATCGCATGCCGGGCCGCCGCGGTTCTCGTGCTCCAGAGCCACCTGGTCCCCCGTAGTACTTACGAACACGGCGAGATCGCGGCCAACTTGCTGGCCGGCCGCGGCTTTTCGATGCGATTCCTGGGGGCGGACGGGCCGACCTCGCAGCAAGCGCCCGTGTACCCTGCGTTTGTTTCACTCGCCTACGCCATTTTCGGGGTCGATTCACCACAGGCACTGCTTGCCTTGGAGTTGGGTCAAGCGATCCTGGGCGGTCTGCTTGTTCTGGGAGTCTTGCGGCTTGCACGAGCCATTGTCCCGGAACTCCCTTGGCTCGCCTGGACCGCGGCCCTGGTCGTCGCCCTCCACCCCACCTTGATCTACGCCGCGACTCACGTCCAGGTCGCTTCGCTCGGAGCCACTCTGCTCGTATGGACCCTCGCGCTGGCCTATCAGGCCGGATCGACCCGGCAGTTGCGAGACGCAGTGTATACCGGCCTCCTGATTGCCCTGCTCACCGTGACCGACCCGATTCTCGCACTGGCGTCGCTGGGCGTCGCCTGGGCAATCGTGTGGAAGGAAGGGAAACGGCCGGGGGCTGGGCTGCTGATACGTCGGTCTTTCGCTAGCCGCGCGTTCCCGCGGTATTCGTTGCGCCTTTTTCCCCCCCTTGCGAAGGGGGGGTTAGGGGGGGTGGTCGCGGCACCGCCAGCCACAGGGCCGTCGCTCTCTCTTTGTGTTGCGCTGTCCGAGGCTCCGAACCCAGCCCCCCTGGCCCCCCCTTCGCAAGGGGGGGAAAGGGATCGGTGGCTCGCGGCGTCGTTCGATCGACCGCAACAGAAACGCCGCCCTCAAGCCCGTCCCGCCGGGACGGCTCACACCAACGTTCCATCGGCCCAGGCAACGGCTCGCGCGTGCGGTCCGGTGCCGATCCTCGCGGTCATCGCGGTCGTGGCGCTGGCCGGCGTCTCGCCATGGCTCGTGCGGAACTACCTGGTCCATGGCGAATTCGTCGCCGTCAAGAGCACGTTCGGCTATGCATTCTGGCAAGGCAATTGTGCACTCAGCGCGGGAACCGACAAGGTCGTACGAAGCTCGGTTGATCGCATTCTGGGCCAGCACCAAAGCCCCGGCGATTGGAAAGGCTTGAATCGGACGCTCTGGGCGGCCCGTCACGAAGCCGGCTACATCGACGACGTGGCACTCACGAAGGACGACTACCGCCTTCTCGGCTCGCTCTCGGAGCCCGAACGGTCGCGGGTTTTATTCCGCCGAGCACTCAAGGACCTGCGGGCGGAGCCGTTCCGGTACGGCTGGCTCTGCCTGCGGCGGCTGCGATATTTCCTGCTGTTCGACGAGACGAATCCCAAGTCGCGGGTTCTGGCCTACCGAATTCCTCACGTCGGCTTGACCATTTTCGGTGGTCTCGGGCTGATCCTGGCCGGATCCCGGCTGAGGAGGCGCTTGACGCCTACCATCGTGACGGCGACCGCGATCGTGATCTTTCACACTTTGACGATTGTGTCGGCGCGGTTTCATATCCCGCTTGAGCCGATTCTTGCCGTGTGGGGAGCGGCCGGGCTGGCGATGATCGTCGAGCGGGCCGCCGCCAGAAGTCGGCACTCGACGCGCTCAAGCGCGACTGGATACCACGTCGAAGGCGTCGGGGTCGAAGGCCGGCTTCGCGTTGTTCATTTCATGAGCCGTTTCGACGGCGCTCGGCGTTCGGGGGTGCATGTACGCGAGGATCAGGCTGCTCCCGAGGGCGAGAGCACTGATCAGTGACGCACAACCCCAGGCGACGGCGGGGATGGGGACATCGCCGCCGGTGGTTGAATCCCAGGTGAGTGTTGTCACGAATGCGGCCAGAACCGAGACGATGGGAACGCCCGCGCCAATCCCGGCGATCGCACGGCCCATGCCGGACGACTCGGATGCCGATACCGGAAGCCGGATCTCCATCGCCTTCATACGCTCCTTGTGCTCCCATTCGCGGCGCCGGTGGCGGTGCTTGAGAACGATGACCGTGGGGACGAGCACCAGCGGCATCAAGATCGCAATGATCGGAATGACTAACGGGTCAAGTTCGTGCATGGCGGTCATTTCCCCTTTTTGTTCGTTTCAGCCGCGGGAGCTGACGACGTCGTAGGCGTCCTCGACGATCGACGGCTTGCCGTTTCCGGAGAATCCCTGTGGCGATGGCTCGCCGTCGGTCCCCAGCTTCTCGAGTGCCGCCATGCCGAGAATCATGCCGCAGATCACCCCACCGAGCCCGGTGATCAGCGCGGCGATCCACGCCCCGTCATGAAAGCCAGTCAACAGGGTCGCCAAGAAGGCCGATACGAATGCGACCGACGGGACTCCGGCCCCGATCGACGCGGCGATCTGATAGGGCACGGGCCACCCGGTTTTCCATTCCTCCCCGGGGATCGGCCGACCCATCTCGAGGGCCTTCATGCGCTCGAGGTGATCCAGCTCGCGCTTTCGCCTGTCCGATCGGAACGAGAGGACAATCGGCAGGACGCACAGCCCGAACAGAAGTGCGACGCCGCCCGCCAGCAGAGCGATGACTTCCGCGTCTCTCATCAACGTTCTCCTTCTCGATCGTTTTCGACGGCAGTGAGTGGGTGGTGCGCGACTCCCTCGCTTGCGGATCATCGTGCATGGTAAGGTGTCGGCTCACGTCGATCAAGCAGTCGTTCGAGCTCGGCAGACCAGGAGGATTCCAATGGCGCGCGACCATCTACTCGTGATCGACCAGGGAACGACCAGCACCCGGGCGGTCGTGTACGACGATCAACTGAAACCGGTCGGCCAGAGCCAGCTCGAGGTGCCGCCCAGGTATCCGCGGTCGGGCTGGGTGGAACACGATCCGGGCGCGATCGTCGACTCGGTCGGCTCTCAGGTTGCGGGTGCCCTGCGGGACGCGTGCGTCGGGGCGGAGCGAATCCTGGCAATCGGGCTCACCAATCAGCGCGAAACGACGATTGTCTGGGAACGCGACACGGGACGGCCCATCGCCCCGGCCCTGGTCTGGCAGGACCGCCGGACGGCCGAGACCTGCGCCGCCCTCAAAGCCCACCAACCCGAAGTTGCCGCGCGGACCGGCCTGGTGATCGACCCTTATTTTTCGGCGACCAAGATTGCCTGGATCCTCGACCATGTGCCGCAAGCACGAGCCCGCGCCCAGGCCGGTGAGCTGGCTGCCGGAACGGTCGATAGCTTCTTGATCTGGCATTTGACGAGCGGCCGCCGGTTCGTCACCGACGCCACCAATGCCTCCCGGACGCTCTTGATGGATCTTCGAGCCCTCAACTGGGCTGACGACCTATGCCTGCTATTCGGTGTACCAAGCCGAATATTGCCGGAAATCCGTCCCAGTGCCGGCGAGTTCGGACGCACTGAGGGCCTGGACTACCTCCCGGATGGAATCCCGATCACGGGCGTGGCCGGCGACCAGCAAGCGTCGCTGATCGGCCAGGGATGTGTCTTGCCCGGCCAGGCGAAGTGCACCTACGGCACCGGAGCGTTCCTGCTCGCCCACACCGGCGGGCGGATCGTGCCATCCCAGCGAGGGCTGATCACGACCCTCGCCGCCACCCTCGATGGTGGTCCGCCCCAGTACGCGCTTGAGGGGAGTGTTTTCGTGGCGGGTGCGGCCGTGCAGTGGTTTCGCGACGGTCTCAAGGCCATCGGCGCCTCGCCGGAGATCAACCCACTGGCGCTGGCGCGGACCCGGAGAACGAGATCGTGTTCGTCCCGGCGCTCACCGGCCTGGGCGCGCCGTACTGGGAGCCATCGGCCCGCGGTGCCATTTTTGGGATGACTCGTGGCACGAGCGTCGCCGATCTCGCCCGCGCGACCCTGGAAGGGGTCGCGTTCCAGGTCGCCGACTTGATCGACGCCATGAACGCCGACCTCGGCGCTCCGCTCTCCGACATCCGCGTCGATGGCGGCATGGCCCGATCCGACCTCTTCCTCCAATTCCAGGCCGACTTGCTGGATCTGCCGATTCAGCGCAGCCCCCAGAGTGAGTCGACGGCTCTGGGCGCCGCCCTGCTGGCCGGCATCGGCGCCGGCTTCTGGCCCAGCCCGGCCGCCACGATCGAGCATGTGCAGGCGGGCGCCCGGACTTTTGCACCGGCCGGCTTGCCCAACTGGCGGCAGACTGCCCGCCGCCGCTGGCGCAAGGCCATTGAGAGCGTGCTCAAGTTCTCGAGCATGTGAAGCTCGCGGGCTAATCTCTTTCGCTCATTTGTCGCGGCTGATTGCCTTGCCGTCAGCCAGGGCGGCCTGGGCGGCGGCCAGGCGGGCGATCGGCACGCGGAAGGGCGAACACGAGACGTAGTCCATGCCCACGCGGTGGCAGAAGGCGACGCTGTCGGGGTCTCCGCCGTGCTCGCCGCAGATCCCGATCTTGAGGTGCTCGTTGTGCTTTTCCCGGCGCGCCTGGCGGCCCTTGGTGACGCCGATCTCGACGAGCTGGCCCACTCCCTTTATGTCGAGAGTATGGAACGGGTCGACGGCCAGGATCTTCTGCTCGATGTAGGCGGGCATGAACGAGGCGATATCGTCGCGCGAGAAGCCGAAGGTCATCTGGGTGAGGTCGTTGGTGCCGAACGAGAAGAACTCGGCCTCTTCGGCGATCCGATCGGCCGTCAAGGCGGCGCGCGGGATCTCGATCATCGTGCCGATCAAGTACTCGATCTTGACCCCGGCCTTCTTTTGCAACTCGCCGGCGATCGCGACCGTCCGCTTCTTGAGAAATGACAGTTCCTCGACAGTTCCGACCAGGGGGATCATGATCTCGGGAAGAACGGTCTTGCCCTGCTTTTGAACGGCGATGGCGGCTTCGATGATGGCGCGGATCTGCATGTCGCCGATCTCGGGAAACTTGATGGGCAGGCGGCAGCCCCGCAGGCCAAGCATCGGGTTCTGCTCGTGGAGCTGCTCGACCCGGCGGCGAACTTTCTCGACGGAGATCCCGAGCTGGCGGGCGACCTCGGCCTGGCCAGACGGGTTGTCGTCTTTGGGCAAGAACTCGTGGAGCGGCGGGTCGAGCAGGCGAATCGTCACCGGCAGGCCGTCCATCGCCTCGAAGATTCCGATAAAATCTTGCTTCTGGAACGGCTCGAGCTCGGCCAGCGCGGCCTCGCGGCCGGCCGCGTCGTCGGCCAGGATCATCTTACGCATGGCGACGATCCGCTGGTCGCCGAAGAACATGTGCTCGGTGCGGCACAGCCCGATTCCTTCGGCCCCGTACGACCGGGCAAGGATTGAGTCCCTGGGGGTGTCGGTGTTGGCGCGGACCTTCAAGGTCCGCACGCGATCAGCCCACGACATCAAGATCGCGAAGTCGCCCGAGATCGTGGGATCGATGGTCGGCACCTGGCCGAGCATGACATCGCCGGAGGTGCCGTCGATCGTCAGGTACTCACCCGCTTGGACGCGCACATCGCCTATCTGGACAACGCCGGCGGCTTCGTCGATTGCCAGCTCGTGGCACCCGACCACGCACGGCTTTCCCCAACCTCGGGCCACGACCGCCGCGTGACTGGCCTTGCCGCCGGTGGCCGTCAAGATGCCCTTGGCCAGGTGCATGCCGGCGACGTCTTCCGGGCTGGTCTCCTTGCGCACGAGCAGGATGGGTTCCCCGGGATGCTCGTCGTGATGGGCGACCACTGCCTCCGCTGAGAGGATCACCTTGCCGCAGGCGGCACCGGGGCTGGCGGCGGTGCCTCTGGCGATGGCCTTCCGTTTGGCCTTCGGGTCGAGCTGGGGCAAGAGCAGATGGTTGAGGCTCTCCGGGCTGACCCGCTTGATCGCCGTCGTCTCGTCGATCAGCCCTTCCTTGACCAACTCGACGGCAATCCGGACCGCCGCGGTCCCCGTGCGCTTGCCGGTCCGTGTCTGAAGCATGTAGAGAGTGCCGTCCTGCACCGTGAACTCGATGTCCTGCATTTCCTTGTAGTGCTTCTCGAGCTTGCTGCGGATCGAGAGGAGCTGGTCGTACACCCGGGGCATCTCCTCCCTCAAGCGCGTGATGGGCTCGGGCGTCCGGATGCCGGCGACGACGTCTTCACCCTGGGCGTTGATCAAGTAATCGCCGAAGAAGTCGTTTTCCCCCGTGTTCGGGTCGCGGGTGAACGCGACGCCGGTGCCCGAGGTCGTACCCGTATTGCCGAACACCATGGCCTGCACGCTGACCGCTGTGCCTTTGAGCTCGGTGATCCGCTCGATCCGCCGGTATTCGACCGCCTTCTTGCCCATCCAACTGTTGAACACCGCCATGATCGACTTCCAGAGCTGATCCATGGGGTCCTGGGGAAACGGCTCCCCGACGTGCTTCTGGTAGACGCCCTTGTAACGCCGGACCAGCTCCTCGAGGTCCGAAGCGCCCAGCTCCGTGTCGAGCTTGACGCCGCGCTGTTTCTTCAAGGCCGACAGCTCGTGCTCGAAGTCGTCATGATCAACCCCCATCGCGGTCGAGCCGAACATGTCGATCAACCGGCGATAGCCATCGAAGGCAAACCGAGGATTATCGGTCTTCCGCGCCAGACCGGCGACCGACACATCAGTCAAACCCAGATTCAAGATTGTATTCATCATGCCGGGCATCGACAGTGCCGCGCCCGATCGCACACTGACCAGGAGCGGGTCAGCGGGATTGCCGAACTTCTTGCCCGCGGCCTGTTCCATCCGCAGGAGCGCTTCCTCGACCTGGGGCCTGACCTCCTGGGGAAGCTTGCGATCGCTCTCGAAGTAATTCGCGCACACCAGAGTCGTGATCGTGAAGCCAGGTGGAACCGGAATACCGATTGCGCTCATCTCGGCGAGGTTGGCCCCCTTGCCGCCGAGCAAGTCTTTCATGTCGGCTCGGCCCTCGGCCGAGCCTCCGCCAAATGAATAAACGTATTTTGGTGTGTTGGCCATCGGTCTCTACGCTCCAGGTGCATTCTGGTTGAAGCCGGGGGTCCGTGAAAAACACAAAGGGGGGAAAACCTTCAGCGCGCGGCCCGGCAGGACGAGATCTTCACTCGTAATCTCATGGAATATCGAACGTTATCGTTTCTGGTACTCGCCGTCAAGGATCGAGTCGATGGGCGGCCGAGTAGCGAATGGGCAAGTCGAGCGAGGTCATGGAGATGGATCAAGTCGGCGCAGCACCGCCGTGTCACGACGCGGGGATGGCACGAGCGAGAGCGGCGGCCCAATCGGGTGGTGGCCCGGTCACTCCGCGGAGATCGGACCAGAGCAATCGGAGGCGAACTGAGGTGGAGGTCCCATCACTCGGTGGGGATTGCACGAGAGCGATCGGCGCCGACCAAGAGGCGGCTGTCGCTGTTCATGGCGAGCCACTCGCCCCAGGCGACGGGCGTGGGGTGGGAATGCCCATTCAGGTGTTTTCGGTTGTGCTTGCCGGCGATGGCGGTCAGAAATCCATCTCGCTCCACCCAGAGGCTCTGGGTACCGCGGTCAAAGAGCACCGGCTTGCGGTCCAGAAAATAACTTGTCGGGGCCATGGTGATGCGGTGCCCGTCGAGCTCGGCCTCGAAGATCGAGAACGCCAGCGCCTGAGTCGCGAACGGATTGAGCACGACCAGGTAGGGGTGGTCGTCGACCAGGTCGTTGATGACCATGACCTTGCCCAGGACGGCGACCGGGTAGGCGCATTTCTGGCCGTGGATCGTGGATCCCACGACGACCGAGTCCGAGGGGACCCGTTCCCAGATGTCACCGCGTCCGACCTGGACCAGGGGATAATCAATCGGCGGCGCAACGAAGACCGCGGTCGGCCGGGCCAGGCGGGTCGGGTCAATCTCTCCCGAAGGGAACCGCAGCCAGCGGTGGCTGCCGTCGACTTTTTCCCAACCTGACCAGAGCAGCAAGTGGCCGCCGTCGATGCGATACCACTGTTGCGGTGATGCGGCGAAGCTCGAGACCGGCGCGATGTTCCGATAACCAACCACCGCGTGCTGCTGGGCCTCTCGCACCTCGAACCGGAGCATCCGGAATTCTCGCCAGATCGCGCCGACCTGGAAGAGGAAGAACACGCTCACTGAAACGAGAACGGCCGCGATTGCCGCACGCACGACCCGTCGGGTCGCCGGGTTTTGCTCGCGTGGAGCCGATCGGTCCAGGGGTTCAATGCGATCATCTGACGCCAGATCAACCATCAGAGCGGCCTCCCTCGTGGGAAGGTGCACGTACTCGGATAGATTGCGCGGCAACAGAGGATTCTTAAGACAAGATTGCGCTGGCGTCAAGTCCCGACCGGCGCAATTCCTGTTCTTGACCAGCCCGCGTCACGCCTTGGCGGTCGCCTTCGTGAGGATTTGCGCTTTCTTGACGATCTCTTCCTGAAAGCGTGAGGGGAGCTTTTGATACTTGAGGAATTCCATGCTGAAGCTTCCCTTGCCCTGGGTCGAGCCCCTGAGGTCGTTCGAATAGCCGAACATCTCGGCCAGGGGAACCTCCGCGGTGATGACCGTGTAGCCGCTGCGCGACTCGGTGCCCAGGATGACGCCGCGCTTTGCCGACAGGGCGCCGGTGACCGGCCCCTGGAACTCGGTCGGGATCTCGACCTCGACCTTCATGATCGGCTCCAGGAGGATCGGGTCGGCTTTGCGAAACGTCTCGCGGAAGCAGTCGCGGGCGCAGATCTCGAATGCCATGGTCGAGGAATCGACGTCGTGGTACGAGCCGTCCTCCAGACGCATCTGCACGCCCATCACCTCGTAGCCGGCGACGGGGCCCTTGTGGAGCGATTCCCGAAAGCCCTTTTCAACGGAAGGGATATACTCGGTGGGAATGCGCCCCCCGGTGACCTTGTTCTCGAACACGAACGGCTCAGGCGACATCGGATCGAGCGGGATCATCTTGCCGACGATGTGGGCATACTGGCCGGCGCCGCCGGTCTGCTTCTTGTGCTTGTAGTTGAACGGCGTTTCCCGAGTCGGGGCCTCGCGGTAGCTGACCTTGGGGGCTCCGACCGTGCAGTCGACCTTGTATTCGCGGCGGATCCGTTCGACGTAGATCTCCAGATGCAGCTCGCCCATTCCCGAGATGATGGTCTCGCTGGTCTCGCGGTCGACGTGCACCCGGAACGTGGGGTCCTCGCGCATGAACCGGTTGAGCGCCTTGGCGAGCTTGTCATAATCGGCCCGCTTCACCGGCTGAATCGACAGATCGATGACGGGCTCGGCCGCGTAGATGCTCTCGAGCGACAGGTCGGTTCCCTCGGAGCAGTAGGTGTCTCCGGTGGCGCATTCGATTCCCATCACGGCGACGATGTCGCCGGCGGAAGCCGAGTCGATGTCTTCCTTCTGGTCGGCATGGATTCGCAAGATGCGGCTGATCCGCGCGCGCTTCCTCTGCCGGGAGTTGAAATAGAAGCAACCCTTCGACAGCGTGCCCTGGTAGATGCGCACGAACGTGACCTGGCCGAACGGCTCCTCGACCAGCTTGAACGCCATCGCCACGAGGTCTCCGTCGGGATCGGGGGCCAGCGGTACTTCGGCGCTCTGGTTGGAGTGGTCCTTGGCGAAGATCTCGCGGTCCAGGGGGCTGGGAAGATAGCGGGTGACGGCGTCCAGGAGCGGCTGAACACCCTTGTTGCGGTAGGCCGACCCGACCAGGACCGGGCAGAGCTGCTGGGCGATCGTTCCCTCACGAATCGTCTTGTGGATCAAGTCGATCGGAACTTCAGCCTCCTCGAGCAACAGCTCCATGATCTGGTCGGAGATCATCGAGAGGGCTTCGAGCATCCCCTGGCGGGCGCGCTTCGACGGCTTCGGTCATGTCGGAGGGGACGGGCTCGCGGCGGACGGTTTCGCCGTTCTCGCCATCGAAGTAGAGCGCCGCCCGGTCGATCAGGTCGATCACCCCCTGGAAGCTCGAGTCGATTCCAATCGGGAGCTGGAGCGGAATCGCCGTCAGACCGAGCTTGGTCTCGAGCTGCTGGATCACGCTCGACGGGTTGGCACCGGTGCGATCCATCTTGTTGATGAACGCGATGCGCGGGACCGAGTACCGCTTCATCTGCCGGTCAACGGTGATCGATTGCGACTGGACGCCCGCGACCGCGCACAAGACCAGCACCGCCCCGTCCAGGACGCGCAGCGATCGTTCGACCTCGACGGTGAAGTCAACGTGGCCCGGGGTGTCGATGATGTTGATCTTGTAATCGTCCCACTCGACGGTCGTCGCGGCCGAGGTGATCGTGATCCCGCGCTCGCGCTCGAGCTCCATGTGGTCCATCACGGCGCCTTCGCCCTTGACTTCCTTGATCACGTGGGTTCGGCCCGCGTAATACAAGACTCGTTCGGTCAGGGTGGTTTTCCCCGAGTCGATATGCGCCGAGATGCCGATATTTCGTACTCTGCCGAGATTGTCCATGATCGAGATGCACTCACGCTCCGCCCGAAGGGAGGAACACCCTTCGTTCGGGCCAGAAGCCGGTCGTTGCCAGTAATGAGCCCGGTTGGAATCAACCCGCCGTTCCTTAGTGACGGGTCGAAGGGGCATGCCGAAGAAAAGTCGGAGGCACACCAAAACCAAGTCAAGGGTCGATATTAACCAATTTTGGTGTGGGGCATGAGAAGAGTCCGGGTAAAGGTGATGAATGCGAGCGTAGTATCTTATCAAAAAAGCTTGGCCGGTCAAGCCCGCCGGCAAGACGAGGGAGCCGTTTCGACTCGTCCCATGATCGCCAGTGAGCGCTTTTTCGGTTGAACGATTTGCGGATGGGAGCGACCGAAATGGGGTCGTTGCGCTCTGGTTGAATGATGGGAAGTTAGGTTACCATACAAGGATTGTCTGTCGTGTGCGAATACTCGAAACAGATCGAGTTGCGCTCGGCGCCGCGAGATCGCGGCCGGGTCAGGCGGCTTGCACCTGTGCTTCCAACCTTCTAAGGAGCGAGCGATGGACTGGGCCCCGGCAGGAAGCAATGTCGCTTCGGGTCGGTTTTTCGATGGCCGGCCGTTCGCGTCTCCAATCGGGCTGAGAGTCCTGGTTCCGGGTTGGCCCCACTTCCGCTGGGGCCAGGTGCAGCGAGGCCGGGCGCTCCTGGGATCATTCGTCGCGGCCGTGTTGGCCGCGCTCTGGACCTGGGGAACCTGGATCGGCTGGGGCTTTCTCGCGTACGCCTTTGCCGTCCATGTCGCTTCGGCGTGCGACGTGCTCAGGCAGGGCTCGTTTCCGGTTTATCCGAGCCGGACGGCCCTCGTTTTCGTGACGGGGTCGCTCGCTTTGCTCTTTTATCTTCCGGCTCTGCTCGTGTTGTCGCTGGTCGCGTGGCCCGGATTTCAGGCTCCCGGGTCGAACGTCGGGTTCCTGGTCAACCGCTGTGCATACCAGACCGCCTTGCCTGCCCAAGGTCAATGGGTCTGGATGCGTCCGCCGTTCGTGAGCGAGCCCAGGGCCGCCCTCGTCCTGGCTGTCGCTGGGCAGGAAGTGGAATGGACCGGCCAGAACTGGAAGATCAACGGCGAAGTGCGGTGGCTTCATTCCCTTGGACGCCTCAAGATTTGGCCTCAGACTTGCCGGTTCACCGTTCCTGCCAACCAGTTACTCGTCGAGCCCGAGGACGACGGAGTTTCGACTCCCCCGCTCTGGCCCGTTGTCCTCGTCTCTCGCAATGCCGTTCTCGGCAGGGCGTGGGCCCAGTTCTATCCCGTACTGGATCGCCGGCTGCTCTAGCTATCAGTCCGATAACGACTAATGACTCGTCGCCAAAAAACAGCGGGGTCGCGACAACGAGACCTGTTGCTGCTATGATGATCCGGGTGAGTGACCTCCTGGATCAGCAGGGCGGTTCCGAGGTTTTCGCACCTCGTGATCCGGAAGCGTGTGAGCAACCAAGCAAGAAGTGCAGGTTGGATGGCCGAGGGAGTGAAGCGTCGTGCAAGATCGGATCTGGGCACCGTGGCGCGCGATATATTCAGGAGGCGTCATCTTCCCCGGATGTGAGTCACGAGTGCTTCTTGTGCCGCGGCTTGGTAGGCGACGACCGGGACAACCTGGTCGTCTTGCGTCGTGCGAATTCGTTCGTCATCTTGAATCGTTACCCCTATAACAATGGGCATCTGCTGGTTGCTCCGTGCGACCACCGAGCCACGCTCGGAGACCTGTCCGGGCCCGGCCTCCTGGAGCCCATCGACACGATTCAGAGAATGATGGCGATCCTCGATCGAATGATTCAGCCACAGGGTTACAACATCGGCCTCAACCAGGGCAGAGCGGCCGGTGCGGGAGTACCGGGGCACCTTCACTGGCATATCGTTCCGCGGTGGGATGGAGACACGAATTTCATGCCTATTTTGGCTGGCCCGAAAGTGATCAACGAGAGCTTGCGCGAGTTTCACGAGCGGATGAAGGCCGAGCTGGAATGTGAGCCGTGGTGACGGCGCCCTTGGGAACGGAGCCCGGCAAGATGTTCTACCGGCGGCCTCGACGGGCTCGTCGGGAACCCGCGCTGGAGCGATCGAATAGAGATAAAATGGGGTGATTTGTCATGTTACTAATCATTATCCGGGTCATCTTTGTGGTGGTGGTCGCCGGCTTCGCGGTGCGCACGATGTACACCGTTTCGGAGCTTCGGCTTGCCAATCCGTACATCTCGGTCCTCATTTTCTGCGGAGTCATGGCCTTTGCGCTGGCCGCCGTGGTCGCCGATATCTTGACTCCTCGCAAGCGGATCCAGACGATTTCCGCCGTGTATATCGGTTTGATCGTGGGACTGGTCCTGTCGGACCTCTTACGCAATGCGATCGACCCCACCCTGACACTCTATTTCGACCCGAGAGTTCACCGCTGGGCCTTGAGCATCGTGACGACGTTTATCTGCTTCTTGTGCATCTCGACCTTGCTCCAGACCAAGGATGACTTTCGGTTCATCATTCCGTATGTCGAATTCGCCAAGGAAGTCAAAGGTGCGCGTCCGCTGGTGCTCGACACCTCGGTCATCATTGACGGCCGGATCGCCGACGTTTCCGAGACCCGCGTCATTGACCAGGAGATGATCATCCCGCGGTTCGTGCTCCAGGAGTTGCAGAGCATTGCCGACAGCTCCGACAAGCTGAGGCGCAACCGCGGCCGCCGCGGGCTCGACATTCTCAATCGTCTTCAGAAGTCACCAGGGGTCGAGGTCCGAATTCACGACGCCGAGATCCCCGAGCTCGCCGGGATCAAGGAGGTCGACACCAAGCTGGTGGTCCTGGCAAAACACCTGGGAGGCAAGGTCGTCACCAACGACTACAACCTCAACAAGATCGCCCGTCTCCAGGGGGTCGAAGTCATCAACTTGAACGATCTGGCTAATGCCATGAAGCCGATCGTGCTGCCAGGCGAGGGACTCACCGTCAAGCTGCTCAAGCGCGGCGAGGAGCAAGGTCAAGGCATCGGCTACCTGGACGACGGGACGATGGTCGTCGCCGAGCAGGGTGCCTACCACCTGGGCGAGACCCTCAAGCTGACGGTCACCAGCGTGCTTCAGACGAGCGCCGGGCGGATGATTTTCGGCCGCATCGACTCCACGCAGCCGGTCAAGCCGCCGCCCGGTACGGCCGGCGGGCCTCACCAGGATACCTCGGCGCCAGCGCAAGGACGCCCCTCGCACGCGTGACTGAAGGATGTATCGATTGTAAGGGTGACGATACCCGCCCCAATCGATTTGACGCAACTTTTGGGCCTGGGCCGGTCGATATTCGAGGTACCACCAAGGCGGCCCTCCGGCTTGAATGCACTTCTTCTTGATCGGCCCACTGGAAGGAAGGGTCTGTCTGGATTATCATAGAACGAAAAGGAGCGGCCCGGCATGTCCGGGCCGCTCCTTTTGTTTTTTTCGTGCCGCTCTCCAGGCCCGGCCGGCTTGAGGGTGCAGGCAGGGGCCGGGCGACCGGCAAGTCGCTCGCGATTATTTCGCGGGCTTGGACAGATGGACAAACCGGGAATTGGTACCGGACTGGACGTACAGCGACAGGTCGCTGTTCTTGGACGCAAAGTCTTTGAAGTCCTTGACTCCGCTCACCGGCTGAACCTTGCGGTCGCGGATGACCTTGGTGATCACGTCGCCTTCCTTGATGCCTTCGGCTTCAGCGGAGCTGCCTTCCTTGACGGATGAGACAACGAGTCCCTTCTGGTCTTCCGGCAGGCCCAGGGGCTTGGCGAGCTCCGGGGTCAGCGCCTTGAACTTCGAGTCCGAAGTCGGGGATCGCGGTGTGGGCGGGTTCGTACGATTCGGGCGATTCCGCCTCCCCTAGCTCCGATGGGTGCCGCACTTTCTCGAAAGGCGCGGGGATGACCGTTGCTTTCTGCTCCTTGCCGTCGCGGATGAATACGACCTCGTAAGGCTTGGAGACCTCGCTGGTCACGACCTTGCCTTTGAGAGCTGCCGGGTCGGTCACCTTTTCGCCGGCAAAGCCGATGATCACGTCTCCCGCCTTGAGCCCGGCTTTTGCGGCGGGGCTACCCGCAACCACGCTGTTCACGAGCACGCCCTTCGAACCTTCCGCGAGCCCGAGGGACCGCCCGAGCGCGGGCGTCAGCGTGTCCATCGCGATTCCAATCCGGGCGTAACTGACCTTGCCATCCTTGATCAGCGCGTTTGCCACGTTTGTGGCCAGATTGATCGGGATCGCAAAGCCGATCCCGTCATTGCCGGTGCTGCCGGAAACGATCGCGGAATTCACTCCGATCACGTTTCCATCCATGTCGACGAGCGGACCACCCGAGTTCCCCCGATTGATCGCCGCGTCGGTCTGGATGAACGACTCGTAGTCGTTGATTCCAACGGCGTTACGCTCGAGAGCCGAGATGATGCCGGTGGTGACACTCTGGCTGAAGCCGAACGGTGAGCCGATCGCCATGACGAGCTCGCCCACTTTGAGCTTGCTGCTGTCGCCCTTGGGCAACGGGGGATAGGTCGAATTGTCGACCTTGATCACGGCGACGTCGGAGTGTTTGTCGGTGCCGACGACGGTCGCCTTGGCCTCGACTCCGTCAGAGAAGAGCACCGTGATATGGTCCGCGTCCTCGACGACGTGGTTGTTGGTCAGGATGTGACCCTTATTGTCAAAAACGAAGCCCGATCCGACGCCTCTGGTCCGGAAGTCAAACTGCTGTCTCTGCGGGGCTCCCTCCGGATTGAAGAACCTCCGGAGCATCTCTTCGAGGTCACGACCTGGATCGTTGGGGTTGTTACCGCGCGGGGCGGGCGTGCCGAATCGCCGCATGTTGGGAAGTCCGAGACCCTTGGGCGCTTTCTTCTGAACGCTGATCTGGACGACCGAGGGTTTTGCAAACTCGGCCACCGCGCCGAATCCCTCCGAGAGGGCGTTTGCGGTGCGCTGACTTTCCGGGGTAACCTTGGGAGCTGCGGGAATTGGCCGCAGGAAGTTTGTTGAATTCAAGAGTGCGCCTGTTGCAACGATCAAGGCCGCCCATGCGACTGGATTGCGTTTCATACGTTCTTGCGTCTCCTCAGCTAAGCGTGGAACACTGAACACTCATTATGTACTTCTTTGCTACGCTCGAGATATTCAGAAGGTTGGGTCGAATCCGGATCTCCGTCTTTCATCCATGATTGCTCTGCCCGGGTGGCCCCAGGCGAGGGGACGATATGTGGGCGGGAACGGGTGCGAAGCGGCACACCGCCGGGGCGTAACGCGGCCGGTCATCAGCACGTCCGGCGCGGAGACCCAACTTGCGGATATGATACGTGAGCGCGGGTGATGATTCCAGACGGAATGACCAGGCGGGCCATGCGGGGCCAGCGGCCGGTCGATCCGGAAATGTCCCGTCGACGACCGGCTCGCGGATCACAATTCGAGTAAGATGACGACGGATCGTCCGGTTGATCTCAATCGTCTCGCGAGGCTCGTCGTGCTCGACCCCCGCAACCTGGCTCCGGAAGAATTTGCAGCGCGGGCTCGGGAAACCGGTGCCTCCGACGCGTCGATCCGCCGGCTGATGGCGGCTGTGATCGGAAGGGGAATTCTCGATCCCTGGACCTGGGGGCGAGATCATCAGATTCCCCGCCGGCTGCGCGACCTGATTGTCGATCCGCTGCCTCGGCTCGGGATCGAGCGTTCCGTCACGTCGGCGGTCGACGGTTTTCAGAAGCTGCTCTTTCGAACCGGGGACGGTCTGGCGGTCGAGGCGGTCTTGATTCCACTTCACAAGCGGGGAGCGGTGAGTGTCTGTCTCTCGTCGCAGGTCGGCTGCGCCATGGGTTGTGTCTTTTGCGCGACGGCTCGAATAAGGGCGCGGCGCAGCCTCGAGACGTGGGAAATCGTTGACCAGTTCATCCAGGCCAGGGAGGTGGTCCGTTCCCAGGGCCGCCGGGTAACCGGGGCGGTCTTCATGGGCATGGGGGAGCCGTTTTTGAACTATGACCGCGTGCTGGCGGCCGCCGACCTCTTGCGGTGTCCCTTCGGGGCTCGGTCGCAGCGCGGGCGATCACGATCAGTACGGTCGGGCTCGTCAACGAGATCGACCGGTTCACCGACGAGGGGCGGCGGTTTCGCCTGGCGATCAGCCTGGGCGCAGCGACGGATGCGAAACGATCCTGGCTGGTGCCGGTGGCAGGCAAGATCCCGGTCTCCGAGGTGATGGCCGCCGCCCGCCGCCACGCCCACGCACGGCGTGACCGAGTCATGCTCGTTTACGTCTTGATCGGCGGAGTCAATTCCGAGGAGTCCGATGCGCAGGCGCTCGCCGACTTGATCGGCGATACGCCGGTGCGTCTCGATTTGATCGATGTCACCGATCCCACGGGCCGATTCGCCCCGCCGGGAGCGGGCGAATTCCGCCAATTCCGCGACGCGCTTGCGCCGGCTGCCTCAGCCCGTGGTGCGCCGGTACTCGGGAGGGGCGGACATCGCCGCCGCCTGCGGCACGCTGGCGGGGGAGTGATGATAAGACTTCAGTCGCCGGAACGGCCGCCCCCAGAGCGACGGGGCCAGTGCTCACGCGTGCGGGGAATGGACTCGACGGATGAGCTCGTGGCGCAGCGCGGTCAGGAGCTCGAGCGTCGCTTTGCGATACGGCTCCAAGGACGGCTGGTTTGCGATCCAGGTCTCGGCGTGAGGGAGCGGCTCGAAGACCCGGCGTCCGCGGCGCACGGTACGCTCGACCAGCCCGCGGTCGACCAGGAACAGCAGCACGACTGCTCGATGGTGCAAGGGCGTCGTCGACCAGTAGTCAGAACAGGCCAGGTCGTTCTCGAGATGCAGGCCCGCGTAACGGACCGCCTCGTCGAACAGGGCAGCTCGGTGCTCGTCATTTCTGTGCAGACCGTAATGGGCGAGCTTGCCTGCCCAGTGACGAGCCAGATGGCTGATCAATGATTCGGACACGGACTTCTTGAACCTCTCGAGCCCCGGATAGGTTACGCGACGCAGGTCGCTCTATGTAATTCGTAGGTCATCACGGGGCGGCGGACAAGTCCTCGGTGTCGGATTTGGGCTCCAGAGCCGTTCTTTCAGGCGAGATTTCCAAGCGAGCCATCGAAAATCCCGTCATCGAAGATCTGGAGCCCCGGCGGCCGGAGAATCGACATTTCTCTTTGACATGATCTGCCCCGATCGACTATGTTCGGTCGTTTGACTGGATTGCCGGGCAATCCCAGCCCGAAGGCCGTCCCGGGCCGATACCGGATGTCCTCCCCGCGTCAAAAACAGCCGAAGCTCGGAAGCCTAACGTCTCATGTTTTCCTCGCTTTCAGGCGTCGTCATCCACCGGCCCTGGCTTGTCCTATTGTCGTGGCTGGTTCTGGCGGGCGCCCTGTTTTGGCTCGGACCGCGCTGGGACCAGGTGACAAAAGACGACGACGTCCGCTTCTTCCCTGCCGAATCCCTGAGCGTGATCGGCCAAGACCTGCTTGAGCGGGGTTTTCCCAGCGATGCTTCGAGCTCTCAGCTCGTTCTCGTGTACGAACGGAAGAGCGGACGTGTGACGCCCGAAGACTTCCAGCATATCGAAGATGCCGCGTCCCGATTTTTCCAGTTTGCCGACTCGCATTCAGAGTTCGGAATCGACAAACGGCCCGACACACCGCGCACCCCGGTGATCGGGCCCCGGCTGATCGGTACGAGCGCCGATGGCACGGGCCAGGCGGTGCTGGCGATTGTCCGGTTCGACGGAACCTATCTGTCGAGGAAAACGCGGGTCGCGGTCGACGAGATTCTCAAGTGGGTCAAGAGCGAGCAGGCTGGCCTCCCGCGGGGGCTCGAGCTGGCGTTGACCGGGTCGGCCGTTGTGGGGCACGACACCAACGCCGCCGCGAATGAGAGCATCAAGAACACGACGGACAGCACGATCGCGCTGGTGGTCGTGATCTTGCTCGTCGTTTACCGCTCGCCGCTCCTGGCGATGATTCCGCTGGTCACGATCGCGCTTTCGGTATTTGTCTCGCTCAGGCTGATCGCGATGCTCACCCTGATTCCCAGCCTTGGCTTCAAGGTCATCAATATCACTCAGGTTTTCGTCGTCGTGGTCCTGTTCGGCGCGGGGACCGATTACTGCCTGTTCCTGATCGCGCGTTATACCGAGGAGCTGAAGCGCGGCAGAGTCGAGGCCGGATGCGCTTCGGCAAGCGATTCGTCAGGTCGGGGCGGCTCTCGTCGCCAGCGCCGGCACGGTGATCGTCGGGCTGGGAATGCTTTATTTCTCCAGTTTCGCCAAGGTCAAGTTCACCGGGCCGACGATCGCGCTTTCGCTCGCGGTCGCGCTTCTGGCCGCGCTGACCCTGGCGCCCGCGATGCTGGCATTATTGCGCGGGGCGATCTTCTGGCCATTCCGGGCGCCCCAGGAGCGCAATCATGAGGAATCGAGCTTGGCCCGACCGGACGACCCGGGCCTGGATGGCTTCTGGGGGCGAGTCAGTAGACCTCGTGGTCGATTATCCGCTGCCGATCCTGGCGGTGTGCCTGATCGTGCTCTTGCCTCTGGCCGTCGTCGGCGCGAGAACCAAATCGAACCACAATCAACTGAGCGACCTCGATCCCGATCGGCCCAGCAAGATCGGAGCCGCCGCGGTCAAGCGTTACTTTGCCGTGGGCGAGCTGAGCCCGGCGCTCGTCTTGATCCATAACCCAGCACTCGATTTCCGCTCGCCCGAGGGCCGGCAAGCCGTCGAGCGAGGTCACACGCCGATTGCTATCGATCGAGAATGTCGCCGAGGTTCGCTCGCTCACTCAGCCCCTGGGCAAAGCACCGCGGCGCCCGCAGAGACCAAGGATACTTCAACCGCCTGGCTGGCCAGGTTGTGAACGCGGCCGTCGAGTCGCGCTATGTGAGCACGTTGCCCCAGGATCCGGCCGACCGCAACCACATCACGCGGTTCGACGTCGTCTTCAAAACCGATCCGTTCTCGGAAACGAGCTCGCAGACGCTTGAAGAGGTTCACGACGTCGTCAAGGCCGCCGCCGCGCCGAAAAGACACGCTGGCCGGGACGGCGTAGATCGGCATCGCGGGCTCGACCTCGATGCGTCCACGACTTGAAGACCGTCACGTCCAGCGACCAGCGCAGGATGTATGTCCTGGTAACCTTGGGCGTCTACGCCGTCCTGGTCGTGCTGTTACGACGGCCGGGAATCTGTCTTTACTTGATTGCGACCGTGGTTCTCGGGTATCTGGCCTCGCTCGGCGTGACCGACTTGCTCTTTCGAGCACTTTACAACGGGACGGGCCCTTGGGCGGGGCTCGACTGGACGGTCGCGTTCTTCCTGTTCGTCATCCTGGTGGCCGTGGGCGAAGACTACAATATCCTGCTCATGGCCCGGGTCATCGAGGAGGAGGCGCGTGCACGGCACGATCGAGGGAACGCGTCGGGCCGTCGCGCACACCGGCGGCATCATCAGCTCGTGCGGGCTGATCATGGCCGGCACGTTCGGGTCGATGCTGACGGGCAGCCTGACCTCGCTTCGCGAGCTGGGTTTTGCTCTCGGGCTGGGCGTCTTGCTCGACACGTTCCTGGTGCGGCCGATCCTGGTGCCGGCGTTCGTCGTCCTGTGGGAACGAATCCGCAACGGGCGCCGCGGACCTGCGTCGCGGCAGCAGGACGGGAGCCGCTCTGTTCGACGCGGGCCGAGGTCTCCTGAATCGGATGAGGCAGCAGAGTCAGGTTCGGGGTCAATCCTCTTTGCCGTTCGGGTGCGGGCGTGTCCGCCGGCGGCGGCCCCGACGGCGGCGGCCTCTTCTTGTCGGCTTGGCGAGTCAGGGCGGTGAACTTGAGCTTCCTGTGCTCGCCTTCACCGACAACCTCGACATCGACGACGTCCTTGCCCTTGAACGAGTTGCGCAGGATCTCTTCGCTCAAGGGATTTTCGATCAGGTTTTCGATGGCGCGACGGAGCGGCCGGGCACCGTAGTCCGGGTTATAGCCCTTCGCGATCAAGAAGTCCTTGGCTTCGTCGTTCAAGACCAGCTCCATGCCGCGGTCGCTCATGCGGGCGCGGATCTTGGCGAGCTCGATGTCGACGATGCGCTTCAGGTCTTCCTTGTTGAGGGCATGGAAGACGATCACGTCATCGAGGCGGTTCAGGAACTCAGGCCGGAAGTACTTCTCGATGGCGACCTTGAGCCGTTCTTTCATTTGCTCGTAGCTGCCGGCCTCGTCGCGTCCCCGGTCGAACCCGAAGATGTTGGAGTACGAGGTGACCTCGGCACCGGCGTTGGTGGTCATGATGATGATCGTGTTCTTGAAATCGACGTTGCGGCCGAAGCTGTCGGTCAGCCGCCCCTCTTCCATGATCTGGAGCAGGGTGTTGTAGACGTCGGGGTGGGCTTTCTCGATCTCGTCCAGGAGGACGACGGCATAGGGCCGGCGGCGGATCTTCTCGGTGAGCTGGCCCCCTTCCTCGTAGCCGACGTAGCCGGGAGGAGCGCCGATCAACCGCGAGACGTTGTGCTTCTCCATGTATTCGGACATATCGATCTGGATCAGAGCGTCGGAGTCGCCGAACATGAACTCGGCGAGTGCCTTGGCGAGCAGGGTTTTGCCGACGCCGGTCGGTCCGGCGAAGATGAAGCTGCCGATGGGCCGCTTGGGATCTTTGAGGCCGGCCCGGCTGCGGCGAACGGCCTCGCTGATCCGCTTGATCGCCTCGCTCTGGGAGATCACCTTCTTCTGGATGTCCTCTTCCATCCGCAAGAGCCGGGTGGTCTCCTCGGTTTCGAGCCGGGTGAGCGGGATGCCGGTCATCTTGCTGACGACCTCGGCGACGACCTCTTCGTCGACCGTGCCGTCGATTTCCTTGGAGCGCTCGCGCCATTCGCGGGTGATGGTTTCCTTCTTCTTCTTGAGCTTGTCGGCCTGGATCGCGCAGCGAAGCGGCTCGCTCGAAGTCTTGATTGGCGACGGCTTCTTCCTTGTCCTGGTTCAAGCGTTCGATCTGCTCGTCGAGCTCTTTCAGGTCGGGCGGCCGGGTCATGGCCTTGAGCCGCACGCGTGCCACCGGCCTCGTCGACGACGTCGATCGCCTTGTCGGGCAGGCAGCGGCCGGTGATGTAGCGATCCGACAGCTCGACGGAGGCTTCGAGGGCCTCGTCGGTGATCTGGACGCGGTGATGAGCCTCGTACCGGTCGCGCAGGCCGCGGAGGATCTCCAGGGCTTCGTTCTTGCTGGGGGGCTCGACGACGATCGTCTGGAACCGCCGCTCGAGCGCGCCGTCTTTCTCGATGTACTTGCGATACTCGTCGAGCGTGGTGGCGCCGATGCACTGCACCTCGCCGCGGGCCAGGGCCGGCTTGAGGACGTTGGAGGCGTCGATCGCCCCCTCGGCGCCGCCGGCGCCGACCAGGGTGTGCAGCTCGTCGATGAACAGGATCGTGTTCTTGGCCCGGCGCACCTCGTTCATGACGGCCTTGATCCGCTCTTCGAACTGACCGCGATACTTCGTGCCGGCGACCATCATCGCCAGATCGAGGACGACGATCCGCCGGTCGCGCAACAGCTCGGGCACGTTGCCGTCGACGATCATCTGGGCCAGGCCCTTCGACGATCGCCGTCTTGCCCACGCCAGCCTCGCCCAGGAGAACAGGGTTGTTCTTGGTGCGCCGCGACAGAACCTGGATCACACGCTCGATTTCGTTTTGGCGGCCGATGACCGGGTCAAGCTTGCCTTGCCGCGCCAGATCGGTCAGGTCGCGCCCGAATGAGTCCAAGGCCGGGGTCTTGGACTTGTTGCCTTTTGACGTGGCACCGCGTTCGCTTTCGCCGCCAGCGTCCATCCCATGACCGAGCAAGTTCAGCACCTCCTCGCGCACTTCTTCCAGCTTGAGATTCAGGTTCATCAGCACCTGGGCGGCCACCCCCTCCTGCTCGCGCAACAAGCCGAGCAAGAGGTGTTCGGTTCCCACGTAATTGTGATTCAGGTTGCGGGCTTCCTCGATCGCATACTCGATGACCTTCTTGGCTCGAGGAGTCTGGGGCAGCTTGCCCATCGTAACCATTTCGGGGCCGGCCTGAACGATCTTCTCGACCTCGTTGCGAATCTTCCGCAGGTCAACATCCAGATTTCGCAGGACGTTGGCGGCGACGCCGCTCCCCTCCTTGATCAGGCCGAGTAACACGTGCTCGGTTCCGACGTACTCGTGGTTGAATCGCTGCGCCTCTTGGTTGGCAAGCTGCATCACCTTGCGAGCACGATCGGTGAAGCGTTCAAACATGCAGGGTCTACTCCGATCCGACGACTCTTCCCCTTCCGGAGGCGGTCTCGCACTTCGTTTCCAATTCTATAGTTCTTTGCCGGCTCGGGACAGCGCTTGCTGGATTTCCCAGCGCCACTTGCGCCTCCTTGCAATTCCAAGCACTGATGGAACGCCTGGCGAGCCAGGGCGGCTTGATCGGTTCGCAGATAAATTGACCCCAACTGCATGAGTGCGTCGGCGTCGGTTTCGTCCCGGGCCAGGATCCGCTCGAGCCGTTGTCTCGAGTCGGTCCACCGCCCTTGCAGGTACGCTTCTTGTGCCTCGCGAAACAGCCGCTCGATCTCCTGACGGTGCCGGTCGGGATGACAAAGACCAACCCACCACAACGAATATCCCAGACTCGTCACCCAGGAGACCAGCGCGAGCGTCGCGAAAAAATCGGGCCAACCGGGGGCGAATGCCTCGCTCCAGATCCACCGCGACACGATCGCCAGGTTCAGTGCAGACGCAAAGAACAAACCCAGAAGCAGCCCCAGAACTTCCTGGCCCGACCAGACTCTGCGCCAGCCCGGGCCAGAATGAGAGTGCGACGATCCGGAACCGCCGTGGCATGCTCCATCCCTCCCCGCACACGAGCGGTCAAGCGTCCAGTACGTCTACCCACTGAGGATTGTAGACCACGCTCCCTCGTGAATCAAGCTGCCCCGCCCCAGGCATTGGCTGGTGAAAACCTGGTCCGCCCGTAGCGCCGCGCTCGATCCCCCCTGTTCGAAGGAGTAAAAGGAGGCGCGGGCGGTTGGGAGTTTTCAACGGTTGATCTTGTCGAGCAGCTTTCGGCCCAGGACGCGCAGCTTTTCACGGTCCTCCCGTTTCAGGCCCGCCTCGCGCAGCAAATCCCGGTCCAGCGGAATGCCGTTCACTCCGACCACCATCTTGTTGACCGTCCCTTTCACGGTCAGCACCCGCAGTGACTGCACGTCGACGTTCAGCTCGCCCAGGATCCGCCTGGCCTGGTCCGGCAGGCGATCACTGAGTGGGCCCAAATTAACCCGGTAGTCGACGCGCCCGTCGAAGTCGGTCCAGCCCGAGAGTCCCATCGGCACCCGGCCGATGTTAAGCACGAAATGATCGGTCGTGATCCGTCGGTTGCCGATCGTGAAGTCGGAGCGGATCGACGCCATCCGTCCCTGCCTCGAAAGCTCGGCGATTTTTGATAGCTCGACGACCAGTGGTGCCCCGTTCAGGTCGACCGGCTTGATGGTGATCGCTCCCTGGCCCGAAAGCGTCCGGCTCACCGCGTCCCAGGTCCTGCCCTGCCCCTTCAGATAGATCTCCGAGTTGAGGTGCCCCTTGAGGTTGAGCGATGCGCCCGCCAGAACGGGCACCGCGTAGCGCAGAACCCTCATGCCGTCGTCCAGTACGACGTCTTCGGTACGAAACCGCCCCTCGACGACCGGGACATTGCCTGAACGGTCGAGCTGCCCCGCGAACTGAATGGGGCCGCCGTTCAACTGGCCGCGCAGGTTCTCGATCACGATTCGTTCGCCGTCGCGCAGCGCTTCGCTGTCGACGTTCTCGAGATGCAGTCGGTTCTGCGACGCTTCATCGATCAGGGTGACCGTCGCGTTCCGGATCTTGACGACAACCGGTCCCGGAGTGCGATGGAGCGTGCCGCCGGAACGATCATCCTTGGCTCGCGGCTCCATCAGATCAGCCAGCTCGAGAGTTCCGTCGGCGCGTCGGAGAACCCGCAGAACCCCCCCCTCCACCTCAACCACGGTGGGCTCGAGCCTGCCGAGGCAGAGCTGGTAGACATTGATGTCGAGTTGCAGGCTTGCGATTTTGAGCCAGGGGTCGTCCGTGTTTTGCGGCGATCCGATTGCCAGGCCCCGGAGCTGGACGCCGCCCAGGAGCGGGACCGACAGGCGTTCCAGGCTCACTTTTCGCCCGCTTCGCGCCTCGATGGCCGCGACGACATGCCTCCTGGCCCAGTCCGTCGGTGCGACGAGGACAACCGCCAGCCAGAGGAGCGGCGGAGCAAGGATGATCGCGGCAAGCAACAGCGCATACCATCGAATCCGGCGCGATGTCATGGGAATCCCTTCCCTCTTGTGGTCTCCGACCAGACTGGTCGCGTTATTTCGACTCCTGAACCCTCCTCGGTCCCCATCGGGATTCGGCAATTCCCCAAGACGGGCGGCATGCGCAGAGATTCTACGCTGAAGGATTCTCAAGGCGCAGCGCCCCGGACCATACCGCAAGGCCGCAAAACTGGCAAGCGCAATGAAAGAGGAAATCAAAAATCGAAAACTCGGAGACACAAGGATCGCGGACAAGTAGGATAAAGTGCGAGCGGGCGACGGCGGGCTTTTGATCGACCGATTCATTGCCGTGATTGTTTGTGTGGCGGGGGGCATTGTCATGCGAGTCGGCTGCAGGCGGTTCTGGTCTATCGCGGCGGCAGTGGTACTGGGCGGCAGCACGATGGTCCGGGGCGAGGACCTCCCCGTGGTGCGCGACGTCGAGTTTCAGCCGCTGTCAGCGCAGGTGAGGCGTGTCGTGGAAGCCCTCGACCTGCTGGGGCAGCCCTTGGGGCGGGATGAGCGGGCTCGCGTCGATGGGGCCATCGATTCGGTCGGTGGCGAGCAGGCCATCCGTACGATTCAGACTGTCCTGGACAGCCATTGTTTGATCGGAATCGAGATCAACGCGGAGAGCCGGGTCAAGGCGACGCAGGGCCCGGCCGCGGCCCGGCTGCTCCAGCACGGGTGGTCCGTCTTCCTGGTGAAGGTCAACAACCAGGCGGGAGTCACGGCTGCGCTTGCCGCTCAAAGCCCGAACGCCGGCCCGGTCTATCGACACGCGACCAATCTCCCCGATCCGCCGCAATCCATACGGCCCGCCGACGTGCTCCAGCGCTGGGCCGAGGTGGCGATGTTCAACGATCGGCCGCTCAAGAAGTCTCTCTCCGGTCTGAGCCTGGAATACCGGATCGTGCAGATTTACAGCCGGGACGCGGGCAAGCGCGAGGCGCGCTTCGTCTTGGACGTCGGCCAGGGGACCCAGGATCTCGGCTTCCGCAGCGACGTCGACATTCTCTTCACGTGTGCGCCGGCCGTGGCGGTCGTCCTCGATATCCGGGACGAGGATGGACGACCGACGATCGCCTCGTTCGTTTTCCGCGACCGCATGGGCCGGGTTTATCCCTCCCCCAGCCGCCGCCTCGCCCCGGACTTCTTCTTTCATCCCCAGGTCTATCGCCAGAGCGGCGAGTCCGTGCTGCTGCCGCCCGGAAACTACCAGGTCGAGGTCGCGCGAGGACCCGAATATCTCGTGCAGACCGGATCGATCACTGTCCCCGATTCCAGGAACACAAAAAGCGTTCGCCAATCGTTCCGCCTCAAACGATGGATTCACCTCGCCAAGCTCAACTGGTATTCGGGCGATCATCATGTTCATGCGGCGGGCTGTGCTCACTACGACAGCCCGACGGAGGGAGTGAAGCCGGAAGACATGTGGCGCCACATCCTGGGCGAAGACCTCGATGTGGGCTGCGTATTGTCGTGGGGACCTTGCTGGTATGCCCAGAAGCAATTCTTCAACGGCAAGATCCACCCGCTGTCGACGTCCGAGTACCTGATGCGCTATGACGTGGAGGTGTCGGGGTTTCCCTCATCACACGCCGGGCATCTTTGCTTGCTGCGGCTCAAGGAAGACGACTACGAGGGAACCACGCGGATCGAAGAGTGGCCGAGCTGGGATCTGCCGGTGCTCAAATGGGGCAAGGCGCAAGGGGCCGTGGTGGGCTTCTCCCATTCCGGGTGGGGCCTGAAGCTTTCCGACGACAAGCTTCCGTCTTACGAGATCCCGCCCTTCGACGGAATCGGTGCCAATGAGTACATCGTCGATGTGGTACACGATGCGGTCGACTTCATCTCGACCGTCGACACGCCGGCCCCGTGGGAGCTCAACATCTGGTATCACACGCTCAACTGCGGCTATCGGGCCAGGATTTCTGGCGAGACCGATTTTCCGTGCATCTACGGCGAGCGCGTCGGACTGGGGCGCGTGTACGTCAAGCTGCCCGACGGCCAGCTCGACTTCGATCGCTGGTGCGAAGGGATCAAGCAGGGCCGGTCATACGTCTCCGACGGCCACAGCCACCTGATCGATTTCCACGTAAACGACAAGGAGCCCGGAGACCCGGCGGGCGACCTCAAGCTGGATGGGCCCGAGACGGTCAAGGTGACAGCCCAGGTCGCGGCCTATCTCGAGCCGGTGATCTCGCCGAAGCGCGGAAGATTCACGCCCGTCCGCTCGATCAGAAGCCGTACTGGGACCTCGAGCGGCGCGCGAATTGGCGAAACGCGCAAGGTACCCGTCGAAGTCGTCGTCAACGGCGTGTCGGTCGCCCAGGCCGAAGTCTCGGCCGACGGCAGCATCCAGGGAATCTCTTTCGACGTGCCGATCAAGAAATCAAGCTGGGTCGCCCTGCGAATCTATCCCTCGTCGCACACCAACCCCGTGTTCATCTCGGTCGGCGGCAAGCCCATCCGCGCCTCGAAAAAGTCAGCCGAATGGTGCTTGAAGTCGGTCGATCAGTGCTGGTCCAAGAAGGAGCCGGCCATCCGCGCAACGGAGAAGGAAAAGGCCAAAAAGGCTTATGATTTCGCCCGTGAGGCTTACAAGAAGATCCTGGCGGAATGCTCCGGGGACTGAACGGAAAGCGAACGGTGAAAAGGCAATACGTTTGAGACAACGCCTGCGGATCGTGGACTCAGGCTGAGGTGGGTGTCTGCCGGGAACTTTCCGAGGCCCGAACGGCCGTCAGTGCCCGGGTTCGCCGCGTCGCGGTTGGGCCGGAGTGCTTCGAACGGCCGAGATCGGTCGCCGCCGCCGACCACGTTCGGCTTGGCAAACACTATCATTTCAGAGCGTAATACCGTGTTAAATAAGTTTATGTGGAGTGCACTGGCGGTGGTCTTGCTGTTGGGGGTGTCGCGAGGGGCCACGGCTGGGAGCATCACCTTTATTGAGATTGACAGGTACTTTAGTCCGGGGAACACGGGCACGGCGATGATCGACCCCGAGACTCCCTCCGCCGCGGATGTGAGCCTCAATTTCACGACGCCGGACACGCTCCTCATCCACCTCGGCGTCGATGGCGCCGGGGAATATCTCATCCACACGAATGGAGTCACGGGCGGAATTGCGAACAACACGCATCTGCCGTGGACGAGCCTCATTTGGGAGGTGGCCGGCCCGCCTGGCACCGTGCCCGACACCATCGGCTTCGATGATCCGCAGTACTTCGTCAACGGCGTTATCAATAATCCACGTTGCTTGGCCAACGGCGAAATCGAGCCCGGGTATATCGTGCTTGATCAGGGCACGGTGCCCGTTGCGCGCAGTACAACATCGACCTGGGATTCGCTACGACCCAGGCCGGAGGGATCACGCTGGCCTACACGCCCGACTTACTTTCGCCTATCCCCGAGCCTTCGAGCCTGGTGATGCTGGGCGTGGCAGTTGTTGTTGCTCCGATTCTCTTGCGGCGCTACCGCTCGCGCGGTGTGCGCCCCGGGTGTTGAAGAATTGTGGCTCGCCGTACTGGCCCGACGGTTCGCCGTTCACTTCGATTTGAGCGATTCCAGATACGCGAGGAGCGATGCGAAGTCTTCAACCGTCAAGGGATCAGCCAGTCCGGCCGGCATGATCGACACGGCTCCCTTGGCGCGGGCGTCGATGTCCTTCTTCGCCAGAATGGTCGCCGTTCCCTGGGCGTCCCGCAGCTCGACTTCATTGCTCGACTCGCGGACAACAAATCCTTCATACGTTCGGCCGTCGACCGTGGCGAACTTCTGCGGCTCGAAGCCCTGCGCGATCTTGGCACTCGGCTTCAAGATCGACTCGGTCAGCTCGGCGCGGCTGTAGCGGGCTGCGATGCCCAGAAGCGAAGGGCCCTTGGGGGTTTCGCCCGGCGCCACGGTGTGGCATGCGATGCAGCCCTGCCGCTGAAAGAGCCGCTCGCCGAGCCTGGCATCGCCTCTTTCCTTGGCCGCACTCGCGAGCACCGATTCAAACGGGATTGATGCGAGCCTCGGGCCGCGATTGCCGCCGGCAGTTTCACGGTCGAGATCGAGACGAGCGGCCGCGATGCGCCGCTGCCTTCTTTACATCGGCATGTTGATCCTTCATGTGGTTCCGGACCTGGAAAGCGTACTTCACCGAATCGGTGCGCCCGATCGCCCTGAGCAAGGTGGCCGCAAGTCTCGGCTCTTTCCACGCCGCCTCGATCGCATTTTCTGCCTGGGTCTTCGCCCGCACCGGCGCTTTGGGATTTCCGTCCACCGCCAGCAGCACGGCATAAGCCAGCTCGCGCCGCGCGGCGTCTTGGTCCTCGGCCAGCCTGCGGATCTCGCTCGATCCGCCGCGCCTGACCGCCGTCGTGCACATAGTTTCGCCAGACTTCGAGCAATTCCGGCGCCGGCGTCTCCTCCTGCCCGATCGCCGCAAGCAGAGTGATGGCTGACCGCTGGCGATGGCCGATCAGTGCTGCGAGAGCCCTGGCGCGTAGCGCCGGCGTCTCCTGTTGCGACGACGCGATCCCCTCGAGGAAGCGAATGGTCCGTTCGGTCAGCGATTTGCGCGTGCTCAGAATGCCGACCATCGTGGCCCGTGCTGCCGGATCGAGGCCGGCCAGGTCGACATCGATGCCCGCCGCCTTGTCGAGCTCGACTTTGTTGCGGACCAGTTCGACCAGGAAGCGCGCCGGCCGACGGCGTGTCGGCCTTATCCAGAGCGCTGGCCAGCGCCTGCTCGATCGGACCGGTCATCTCCCACGGCGACGGGCTTGTAATAAGGGCCGCTCGTGTCCGGGCCGCGTGGTCCACCAGTCTCCTTTGTATTCGGCCTCGCGATGGTCGAGCCGGCATAGCGCCTGAAACGCCAGCCGGCGAATGGCCGGGTCGCGGACCTCTTCCAGTTTCTTGATCAGCCCGACCGCGGCCTGCGAAGTGTACATCGCCTGGAGGGCGCGGGCTGCCCCGGGGGCGAGGTTCGGTGTCGCGGCGTCGAGTGCCGCCAGGCAGGCATCGTTGGCACTCGAGCGCCACCAGAGCCTTGATCGCAACGTGAGCGACGAGCGGATCCGAGTCGGCCGTCCGCGCGACGATCGCCCTCGCCTTCTCGACCTTGGCGAGCCGGCCAAGGCCGACAACCGCCTGGAGCCGCACCCGCGGATTCGCATCGGCAAGGGCTTCTGACGAAAGGCGCTGCCGGAATGTGCGCCGCATCTTCTTTTCGGTCGGCCAAGGCGCGCAAGGCAAACTCGCGGATCGAGCGGTCAGACGTCAGCTTCACCAGCGTCTCAATGGACTCCTGGCCGAGCAGCAGTTCGAGCGTGTAAGATCGCCGCGACCCGCGGCGCCAGCGGGCTGCTCGAGCGGGCAATCGCCTCCAGGCTTGGGGCGAAACCGGAATTGTTGCCTCGCCGGAGGATCTCGCGCTGGGCCGCCAGGCGAAGGACCTGGCTGTCGGATGCGAGCTCCTGAACGAGCTGGGTGTCGTCCATCGCTTTGAGGTTGGGAAACGCCGGGGGCTTCGTGCCTCGATGCGTCACGCGGATGACGTAGCCGACGTTCGGGCCGACGTAGGTAAAGTCGCGCCGCGCCACGAGGAGATGAAGATCCGCGACATTGCCATCGACGTCGATGTCGGTCGGCCGCGGCAGCTTGACGAATGGCTCCTGGCCGGCCGTGAATCCTGCGCCTTTGGCCGTCGAGCGGATGGCGGAACACGCCTTCGCGGCCCCACTCGCAGGTGTAGAGTGCATCGCCGTAAGGCTTCGGGCAGCCCGGGCTCCTGGAGATAGAGCGAACCCGTCGGCGAGCCGCCGCCGTAGTCGGCCAGCGGCTGGACGATCTCGTCGGCGAAGTTCTTGAACAGCGACGGATAGCCGCAGGTGCCCGGTCGGGACAACGTGGCTGAGCCGCACGTCCCAGCCGTCGCCGTCGTTGGTGTTGTCGCGCGTGAATAGGTTCATGTAGGGGTCGATGGCGACGTCGTAGATGTTGCGCTGGCCGCGCGAGACGATCTCCAATCCGGTGCCGTCGGTGCGCACGCGGACCACGCCGCCGCCGCGGAATTGCAAGGCCGTGCCATCCTTGCCCACGGCCTTGATGAATCCGTAGTCGCCGACGGCGACGTAGATATAATCCATCGATCCCGAGGCGGATGCCGTTGGTGGTGTGGTCGGCGCCGCGGAACTTCAGAGTCGAAGCCGATCCCCTTGACCAGGTTCTCGGAGCGGTCGGCGACGCCGTCGCCGTTGTCGTCGTGGTAGGCGGTGAGGTCGGGCGGATGCAGCACGTAGAGCGTGTCCGCATCGACGACGATGCCGCGCGGGCTATCCATCGTGGCGAAGACGTTGAACTTGTCGGCCTTGCCGTCGCCATCGAGGTCGATGCAGCGGACGACCCGGCCGCGGCCCGGGCCGGGCGTCGAGCGAGCCGTTCTCGTCGACGCCGACAAAAAGCTCGCCGGTGGGTGCCGCCGCCAGGCAGGTCGGGTAGCGGATGTCGGGCGGCTGGGCGAACATTGTGACCTCGAAGCCGGGCGGCGCCTGAATCTCCGAGAGCAGCGCCGGCATTTCGGGCCTGCTTCCGGCGCCGGGCGTCCGCCGTGGTCGCCGCTGGCACTCTTTGCGCGCCGTGGACCTGCACCTCAAAGATGCTGGCCCATGCATCCGTAGGCCAAACCAGTCACCGTGATCCGCACGTGACGAATGCCCCTGGCGAGCGAACTCGTGCGTGCGGTCGTGCGTCCGCACGTCGCTCTTCGTCTGGTCGGAGAGCATCCGTCCAAGTCGTGCCGTCTTCCGAGCCTTCGACCTTGTACCGGTACAGGACGCCGTCCTGTTCCCAGAGGATGCGGATGCCGGTCAAGTCTTCGGGCTTTCCCAGGTCGACCTGCCACCACTGCGGGCTGGATTCACCGCTCGCGCACCAGCGGGTGTCGGGGTTGCCGTCCACGGCGGCGCCCGGTCCGTGATCGGGGCTCTGCGTGGACGATGCCATCGCCGGCCTGTCCCTCGATAGATCTTCGGGGAACCACGCAGTCGCGGCTTTCAGATAGCGCTCGTCGAGCTTGTCGACGGCCCAGAGCAGGCCGCGGGTGACGAGGTCGAGGTAGCGAGGGTCGGCGACGGTGGCGTTGTTGTGGCCCAGGGTCGTGCCGAAGACCCTGGTCTTGCCGTTATAGGTGTTGGTCCAGGCAACGATGGAATCGGCGCGGCCCTGTTTGCCGCGGGCCAGTGCGTGGGCGGTGGGCTCGAGCTTGCCGGCGGCGTTGTTGTAGAGCTCTTCGTTGACCGTCGTCCAGTCGCCCAGCGGCTTCGTGATCGGGCTCTCGCGGTCGACGAACGACACAGCGATCGGCTGCTGCGGACCGTGCCCGGTGGAGATCAGGCCGGTGAACTGCATCCAGGGAGTGGCCATTCTTCGGTTCCAGCCCTCGGTGCGATAACAGTGCATCGCGCAGTGGAGGACGACGCCGGGAAGTCCTTCCTTGTGGGGCTTGAGGATGCGTGTCAATGACGGCCTTGTCCTTGACGTCAGAGGAACATTCGTCGTGCACGATGACGTCGAAGCCCTTGGCCCAGTCAGGGTTGTCGTAAACCGGGTTCTTGTGCCTGGTCGTGTCGTCGCGGTCATAGGCAATCGTCCACTCGATGTGAGTTCGCTGGGCAATGCCTCTGGTGAGGATGTCTTTCTGGTTGGCATAGTCGTGGCAGCAACCACCGATGACCAGCAGGGCGCGGATCGGTTTGGGCGGCTCCTGTGCCGCCACCGAGGTGGTCGGCCATGCGATCGAACACAGAAGTATGAACAACGCTCCAACCTGGATCTTCATGGTGAAAACTCACTTTTTCTCGGGCGGCCGCTCGCCCCGGCGGGCGCACCACCGTGGCATTGGCCGGAACGACGATACATGACTTCCGGAGAAAATACATTTAACCACGGAAAACACGGATTCTCACGGAAACAATCAAAAAGTCGTAGAGAACCGTCAATGGGACTCCCCTTGCGGACAAGACATTCTGGGATTGCACGCATCTCTCACTCATGGCCGCGTGAAGTATATACTACTGACCACGCCTCGTTCCGTCGAAGGGTCGTATCGTATCAAGTCCATCAGTGGTTGATTTCGGGAGGCACCGTGATGAACGACCACGACGCAGAGCTCGCCCGCGGGTTCGACGCCCAGGCGCCAAAGTTCGAGCGTGCGCCGGTGCAAAGCGACCCGGCTGCGCTCCGGTGGCTGGTACGCGAGGCCGCCTTTCCGACGGGGGGGCTGATCCTCGACGCCGGCTGCGGCCCGGGCCTGGTTGCCGAAGCGTTTCTGGACGCCGGCTACCGGCTGGTCGGCGTCGACCTGTCGCGTGAGATGGTCGAGCGTGCTCGACGACGGTGTTCGCAGTTCGCCGGCCGCGCGACATTTCTCCAGGTGTCGGTGTTCGATGGCTCGCTCGAACCGCTCGGCCCGTTCGACGGAGCGATCTCGCGCTACGTGCTTCATCATGTCGTCGCCCCGGCCGACTTCCTGGCGCGGCAGATCGAGCTGCTGCGGCCCGGGGGAATCCTCGTCGTGAGCGATCACCTCACCGACCCGCACCCGGACCGGGCGGCCTATCACGGGGCGCTCGAAGTCGCACGCGACCGGACGCACACCCGCAACCTGACCGGTGGCGAGCTCGTGGATCTCGATCGCGCGCGCCGGCCTCACCGACATTCGCCTGGTCGAGGAACCGTTCACGCTCGACTTCGACGAGTGGTTTGACCGGGGAACGCCGGGGGATACCAAGGAGTCCGTACGCGCCCGGCTGCTGGCGGGGCCGGCCGTCCGAGGTTTTTGCCCTCATCTTCTCGAGAATGGCTCGATCCGGATCGACGGTGTCCGCGCAGTTGTGCGAGGAATCAAGCCGTAAACTCGACGTGATCGGGATAATTGGCAAAAGCCGCCGCCTCCGCGAGCCGATGAATGAGATGATCGGCTTGGCTCACTTCAGACACGGAGGTCGCCATGTCAACGGCCAGGATGGCCGACGTCATCGTTCCGGTCTATCGCGACACGGGAATGACGCTCCGCTGTCTCGAAAGCGTTCTGACGCACAGCGGCCCGGCACTTCGGTCGCTGATCGTCGTCGACGACAGGTCGCCCGAACGACACATGTACGAGACGCTCGCGCGGCTCGCGTTGTCGGATCCGCGGGTGCGCCTGTTCCGCAACAAGACCAATCTCGGATTCGTCGCAACCTGCAACCGCGGACTCGCCGAGCGACAAGGCGACGCCGTGCTGCTCAACAACGACACGATCGTCACGCCGGGCTGGCTCCAGGAGCTCGCTGATGTCGCACACGCCGATGCGCGGGCCGCGTGCGCGTCGCCCCTCTCAAACTTCGCGTCGATCTTCTCCGTGCCGGTCTTCAACGAAGAAACACCGGCCAACCTGGTCGATTGTGAGACTGTCAAGAAAGCCTGCGCGGGCCTCCCGCGCTGGACGAACGTACCCACTTGCCACGGGTTTTGCATCTACCTCAAGGCCATGGTTCTCGACCTGATCGGCGCGCTCGATGAGACGTTTAGCCCGGGCTACAACGAAGAGAACGACTGGGTGATGCGCGCCCAGGCACTCGGCTTCGTCGCCAAGCGTGCCAATCACGCGCTCGTCTATCATCTGGGCAGCCAGTCCTTCGGCGCCGCCCGCATCGCCCTTCAGGAGCGCAACGATCGCTTGATGGCCGAGCGCCACCCGCACTATCGCCCGCAGATCGACCGCCATCGCTATACGCTCGACTGGCGGCTCCCGCCGCACGCGGTGCGCATCGAATCGGGTGGTAGCTTGCGCATCGCGCTCGACCTGCGTCATCTTCCCGTGATCCCCGTCGGTGCGAGCACTTATGCGACGTGTCTGGCACATTACCTGGCGGCCCTGCCCGAACTCGAGCTCACACTCATCGTACGCGAGCCGTCGCAGGCCGCAGGGATTCCCGGGCGCGCCGTGACCGCCGACATGATCATGGAAGACGTGGAAATCATCCACAAGCCCGCCCAGGTCTTCGACCGTTCCGAGTTGCGGCTCTTGTTCGAGACGCCCGCACATTGTGTGATCACTCACCTCGACCTGATCGCGCACCGCGCCAGGGGATCTTTCCCTCTCAGGAAGACGCCGATCGCTATCGCGCCACCAGCGCATCAGCGCTCCGAGCCGCGCAGGCGATCCTTGTCCTCTCTGAAGACACCCGGCACGAGATCGCGACGGAATTCGGTCTGCCGCCCGAGGAGATCGCCGTCACGCCGCTGGGGGTCGATTTCGACCGGATCGCCCAATACGCGGAAGACGACAGCTCGCGGTCCGCGGATCTCGTTCCGGCCGGCCGTTTTTTGTTGTCCGTCGCGACCGGCTTTCCGCACCAGAACGTTAAGAATCTCATCGCCGCCTATGCACGGCTCCGCGAGCGGTGGAAATTCGAGGGCAATCCGCCGGACCTCATCCTCGTCGGGAGTGCGGCATCGATCCGGGCCGGACTCTATCGCGAGCTCCCGGCCGAGCCCGCGGCGGGCATTCACTACCTGGGCGCGGTCGAGGACGACCGCTTGCGGGGCCTCTACCGATATGCCGATGCCCTCGTCTTTCCGTCGGTGTACGAAGGCTTCGGGCTGCCCATTCTCGAGGCGATGGCTGCAGGCACGCCCGTCGTCGCCCTGCCGATCTCATCTGTGCCGGAAGTCGGCGGAGACGCGGTCGTGTACGCCGAGGGAACGTCACCGCTCGATCTCGCCATCGCCATCGAGCGGGTCGCCGGCGACCCCGACCTGCGCACGAACTGAAAGTGCGCGGTCCTGCCCGCGCAAGGAGCTTCCGCTGGGAAGAAACGGCGAAGCTCACCGTAGCTGCTTACAAAGCTGCGATCCTGCGACCCAGCGAGCGGTCGCTGCGGGCGCGCCAGCAGCTCGGCGAGATCATCATGTCGTGGTCTCATCATGGCCTCGCGGAGCTGAAGGCGGCCCAGGCGCCTCCGGAGAGCAACGGAATCCGCAATGCGCTCTGGCACCTGAACCGCGCCGTCCACACGCGCGTGCGACGTGACGTTAGTCGCGTGCTCACGAAATCCCGCATGTTCTGACATTGGTGAGACGTACCTTTTGCAACGAAATCGCCACGATATCCAGCCTGCCTCGTTCGACGTGCTCTTCGCTGTCGCGTCGACCCACCATGTTTTGAATCTGGAGCACCTTTTCGCGGCCGTGCATAGTGGTCTCAAGGATAACGGGTGGCTCGTGATCCTCGACATCGTCGGCCAGAGCCAGGTGCTGTTCTGAAAGGAGAATGCGAATTCCAACAGCGGCCGCCGCATGACCGCACGGCTTATTGACGATGGAGATCCCATTGGACGGTCCCTGTCCGCAGGGACTGGAGCCGCCTCTTGAGAAGACGCCGGACCCTCAGGGCCACCGCGATGACCCGATGGCCTTCGAGTCGATCCAGGCGGGCTCGCAACTCCGCGAGTCGTGCGAGAGCATGGGTGAGCTCATCTCGCGTTCGCGCATGGGCACCGATTGATTCGAGCACCTCTCGCTCGGACCGCTGCAGTCGTTCCGCCTTCCGCCGCAACTTGTCCTCGGATTCCTGTAGCAACCGCTCGGATTTCTGTAGCAACCGCTCGGATTCCTGTAGCAACCGCTCGGATTGTTCCTCGCTCCGCCGTAGTTCGTCTCGGGATTCTTGGAGCAACCGCTCGGATTCCAACTTCTGCTTGGAGGTCTCGGTGAGCTGCCAATCCAGGTAGCCTGCATCGCTCCGGCTGCGGTCGAACTGCTGCTGCAAGAGATCCTCCCTCGCCATGGCGTCGGCTTGGAGTCTCGCCTGGTTCGCCGATTCGTCGACGGAGCGAGCCGCCACTTCCAACAGCGAGTCGAAGACATCTTGGGCTTCATGAACCAGGACGGCCGGGACATGGTGAACGCACGAACCATCGAAAAGCCGTTGCACCCTGGAAGGGTCCCAGGCCAGCCCGCAAGATCGGACGGCTTGGGCCAGGTCGTCCAGATACCAGTTGCTGCCGAAACAGAGCTTGGGTATCGCGACGGGCCATCCTTCCAGGATCGCTCGGAGCCGGAGGAAGTGAACTGCGGCGAGGTCGAGACTCAAGCGGTATCCGGCCGCCCCTCCGCGGCGGGTGAACACGCTCATCGCGATCTCGTGCGGCGAGCGGAGCAGCGCAATCGGCGCGACGCGAACCTCGGGGAATGCCTCGAGAACGCGACGCCAGAAGGGCCAGAGCAACACAGTCCGCGGATCCTTGAAACCCGAGACCTCGCCGGAGTCGATCAGGGTGCCGAGTAACAAACGTCCTCGATCTATGAGTTCATCGGGGATCTCGATGGTCTCTTCCCATGTCCCCCGTGATTCGATGAACCGGGACATCGTCTCGGGCGTTTCGGGAAGCTCGTCTTGGAATCCATAGACTCTCACCTGCACCGCACGGCTCAGCTCGAGGATCGGCATCGCCTCGAAGTGGCCGTGAGCATTGGACGGCTGGGCACCCAGCAGCTCGAAGGGGCCGAGCGACATCCCCATCGCATGCAAGACACTGGTCGTGAAGCTCGAGCCGCTACGATGCATGGACAGAAGAACGATAAGCGTTCGTTCCGATCGATTCATGGCTCCGCGGACTCTTTCGGCCAAAGGTGAACCGGACCGAGTTACCCAGCATGGGGTAACGACATTAGACAAAGTTCGAGAATCGAGCAACCCAGGTTGGACTCAAGCCGAAAGCTGGGCAAACGGCGGGTTTCTCCTCGATCCCGGGACCCTGTCATGCCACACATCATTCAAACTCGGCCGCCTCGGCACAGATCGCCCGTGTGCACTGGCCCAGCGTCGCGTCGGAATCGTACGGGCCATCGCCTGAATCGCCCGTCGGATCATGGGAGCCTCCCTGCATTCCATGCTCCACTTGGCAAAGCCAAACACGTTAGACGAAATGAACGTGCGATCGCCGACATCGCACATCGCCTTTTCGTTTTTTGCTGCGCTGGTCTTGATCTGGTCGACTGGCACAAACTCCGGCGAGGCAAAGACTTAGCAGCTCAGAAACGGGCCGGCGGAGAGCGAAGAAAATCGAGCCTTTTTCCAGAGAAGTTTGTCTCCCATACGTTAACCTTCCGATCATTCATAAGTTGCCCGACAGTTCTCGCTTTGGGCTTGGCAGAACGAAGGTCGCAGGTTGAAATGCCGACTTCGAGAATTGGCCGCGGCCGCGCTGGCGAGACAGCCGCCGGGACAGCGGCGAGACGCAAGGAGAAGGGGCATGGCGATGAAGGGAGTTCATCAAGGCGCCGGGAGAACGGCCGCGGATTCACCGGGGTTGCGGCGTTGGATCTTGAATGCCGCGCGTTCGACCATTCACCCGATACCGTTTGTCGGTCCGACGGTGCGGCATGGTGTGCGAAAACTGCGTTTCGCCAAGAGAAGAACCGCCCGGCTTTGGGAACTGACCAGGAAGTTGGCAGAACGGCCCGGCGATGTATCATCCTTGCTCCAGGCATGGCGGGACGGCGGAGCAAACGCGCTCAAGGATCAAGCGCAACTCCTCTTGGGAATCGCCCCGACAGGCTCCGCGTCCGACTGGTTCAAGATCGCTCGGCCGAGCGCGGCCTTGCTGTCGCGCTTCCGGCGAGCGAAATGGCCCGCCGGGGCACCAAAGTTCACGATTCTTACTCCCGTCTACAACGTCCGCGAGGACTGGCTTCGCGCCGCAGTAGCTTCCGTCCTCGCCCAAACGTATCCAAATTGGCAATTGATTCTCATCAATGACGCCTCCTCGTCGCCGCATATCAAGCCCACACTCGACGAGCTCGCGGCAGGCGACCCGCGCGTGAAGGTCATCCACCTGGCGTCGCGCGGGGGCGTCGGCAAGGCGACGAATCTCGGCCTGGAACGCGCCGAGGGGGACTACGTCGCCTTCATGGACCACGACGATGTCCTCGAGCCCCACGCCCTCCATCGATTCGCCCAGGCGGTGCTGGCCGACGGCGCGGATCTGATCTACAGCGACGAGGCCTTCACCTCCGAGGAAATCGACGATATTCTCGGGATACCGTTGCGTACGGCGTTTTCTTACGACTATTACTTGTGCCATCCCTATTATGTTCACCTCATTGCAGTCAAGGCGTCCACTCTGCGCCGGGTGGGAGGGGTCGACGAGACGATGCCGGTCTCCCAGGATGTTGATCTCGGATTCAGGATGATCGAGCGTTGCGGGACGATCACTCACGTCCCCGAGGTCTTGTACCGGTGGCGGTGGCATGAGACAAGTCTCTCGCACCAGCAATACGACCGCATCCAGAACGCAACGCGAGGGGCCCTGGAGCGACACCTTTCGAGAGTGGGGCTCATCGCGACGGTTGACGATAAAACGCGCGTCAATTTCTCCGATATTCGCTTTCACCCGACAGGCGCCCCCAAGGTCGCGATCCTCCTGACCTCATTCGGGGGCCGGCGAATAGCGGAACTCCGCATCGAAGGCATCGCCAGGACCGTTCCCAGGAACTTGGCCGAGACCATCGTGGTCGACGGGCAAAACCACGGTCGCGCCCTTACCCCCGCGCCGGCCCGCACCGGCGGCCGCGGACTGCCGGCTGGGCGCTCTCTGGGAGGCACCGCCGCGCTTTTGAATCAAGCTGTTCGTCGCCTCGACTCAAGCTTCACGCACTATCTTTTTCTCGACGCGGATATCGAGCCGGTCAGTGATGGATGGCTTGAGCATATGCTGGGTTTCGTGATGCGCGGGGACGTTGGGATCGTGGGCCCTCTGCTCTTCGATCCCTCCTGCCGGATTCGCCATGCGGGCGTGCTCGTCGGCGTGGCGGGATCGGTGCGACATGCGTACCTCGGCGCCGACTTATGGACAGATGAGCACAAACGCAGCTACGGCAGGAACGGCGAGATTCTCTGCACTCGAGACGTCGCGGCGGTCACGGGCCGGTGCCTGTTGGTGGACGGCGAGCTTTTTCACGATCTCGGCGGATTCGACGATCGCTTTCTCGACGATTTGCACGACGTCGACCTTTGTCTCAGAGCCCGCGCGGCGAGCAAGAAAGTTCTCTTCGACGCAAATGCTCTTCTGCTGGATCACGCCGATCCCGACGGTCCTCGCAAGCCCTCCAAGAACGATCTGAGGTTACTGGCGCCTTGCACAGGGAAGCGCTGGCGCAATGCGACATATACTTTCATCCCTTCCTCTCGCCGGACTCTCCCACATTTGAGTGTTCTCCGCCGGCGCGACCGCGCGTCGAGGTCCGCTTTCGGACCACGGAAGTCGTCCTTCCTGGATCTCGTAGACGCCGGCATGCCGCGCGGGTTGACTTCCCCGAGGCGAATGAGCGCAAGGGGCGCGTCAATCTATTTAATCAGTACCTCGCAATGTCCCCGAATCGATTGATTCATCGATCGGAATGAACCCTGAGTGGCAATGGAACGGTCTGCGACCAAAAGAACTTTTCGTCCCGCGTTGACCAAAAAAGGGTCGATCGTTACATTGCTTCGCTCCGTGTCCTCGAACACCTCTCCGCAGGTTCCGGGTAAAAATCCAGAAGGTTTCTCGGAGATCCACTCTGATGTTCGAAACCCCTCCGCGTCCCGTCGATCGCACAATTTCGGCGAACGAAGGCATGTTCCAAGGCAACGAAGCGCATTATTTTGGAGTCGGTGCCGGCGCCGTGACGAACATCAAGCGCGCGCTGGGCGCTGCCGGGCGGAATCCCGACTCGGTCGCGCGCATTCTCGACCTTCCCTGCGGCCACGGACGCGTTTTGAGATATCTGAAGACCGAGTTTCCGCACGCCGAAATTACCGCATGCGACCTCCTCACCGATGGCGTCGACTTCTGCGCCTCACAGTTCGGAGCCATCCCCGTCTATTCCGATCCGGATCCTTCCCGGATCCCACTCGCTCGGGATGCGTTCGATCTCGTCTGGGTCGGCTCGCTCGTGACGCATCTGGACGCTCAAGGCTTTAGCCTTTTCCTCGCGTTTTTCCGGGATCTCCTCAAGCGAGATGGACTGCTGGTCTTCTCGACGCACGGGCGGCAAGCGCACGCGCGTATTGCAAACGACGACTGCCTGTATGGACTCGACGAGCGCAGGCGGAACATGATTCTCCGCGAATATGAGAGGATCGGTTTCGGTTACGCCGACCATCCTGGGCAGGACGGCTGGGGCATTTCGTTGTCGGAGCCCCATTGGGTCTGCCGCCTGATCACCAGCATTCCTGAACTCCGCCTCATCAATGTCAGCGAAAAGTCGTGGGACGATCATCACGACGTCTTCGCCTGTGTGCGCGACCCCGATTGGCAAGTTAAATGCACGCCCGCTCCTGATGTGCGAAGCACGCGCGGTCACAACGGCGCTGACAGTTTAGCGGGGAAGACCCAAGCCCGGTGGAAGGGCTGGTGGAAGCGCTCCGCCTGAAAACCAATGATGCCTGCGCGTGGACCGCTCAGGGGACACTGACCCGGGCAGCCGAAGGGCGGCGGGGACAACCATCGATCGCAGGCATTCGGGGCTGACGCTGTGAAGCCGCGCTTCTCCGGTGATGCGCAGCGTGAGGCTCACGCGCTCCCGACGGAACCGGCAAACCCGAAGAAATCCACGTTGACGACTTCCACTCCGATCGATACATTGCCGCCGTCCAACCGGCCAGGGCTTCTTGATTAAACGCAGATGCTCGCTCGCCAGCCGCGCCGGCGAGAAATGAGCAGCCGATCTGGTCCGGTGGCTCAACATCCCCCAGGCGGACCAGATGCGTTACGCCGCCGGCTTCCAGCTCGACGCGCGAACCCGAGGCGGCGAAATCGACCGCGGCGTGACCCGCCGGCCTTGTCGCTGTAGAGAACCTCTGGCGGATTCTGTTCGCCCGTTACCGACCTAACTCATTGAACGAAGTTCAGGGGCGACCGGCATCTTCCGCGAGCTGCAGGATCCTGACGTATGAGTTCAGACACAATGGCATCACGGGCCGCGCAGGGCGTTTCGGCGGGTTCCCAGGCAACCGTTCTGCGACTGCATGACGCAAGAGCGCCAGCAATCGAGGCCCTGAGCCACGGCGCGATCGCTCGCGAAGTTACCGGAACGCTCGATCGCTTGCGGGAGCTCCTCGGCAGATTCCTCGATCGCAGCGCCGCGGAGCGTTACGAGCGTTATGCGGTGAGGCACGCTGGCTGCCGCTGGAAGCCCCGTCTGGCCTTGGTGCTGCCCGAGGAGTTCTCGACGGAGCGCCCAACCCACCTGCGCGACCTGACGGCGGCACTCGAGGTGCTCGCCCCGGTCATGGACCAGTACAACGTCAACGTCGTGAGCGACAGCCCGGACGCGGCTCGTCTGTTCCGCGGGGTCGTGCCTTACTCGCAGGATGCCATCTCCGCGAGCCAAGGGGTGATCGCGATCGTGTCGCGCCGGCTCAACGCCCTGGTCGGCGCGATTCGGCCGAGCCGGCGCGTTGGGGCCGACCCGTGCGCGTTTCGCGTCAACAAGAGGCGGATCGTTTTTGAGGCCGGCGGTGTCGAGCTTCCCTTCGCGCGGACCCCAGACTGCGAAATCGCTCGAAACGCCCGTGGTTGTGTGTCGGTGCTACTCGACGAGGATGACGAGGTGCCATCGTTCTTGGAGGCGCTTCGGCGGCTGCGAGTGGGGGGCCTGCCCCTGCGCCTGACTCTCTCGTCGCGTGCCGACGAGGATTTCGCCCGGCGAATCCACGCGGCCTTCGAGACTGATCCACGGGTTGAGATCCGCGATCCCGAGCCTTGCGGGTTGGCAAGCCTGGCCGATTTTCAGATCAGCAACGACTTGATCGCCCTCTTGACGCAGCCGAAATCGGCGTTGACGCGCTATCTTTTCCGCCAAGGCGAATTCTGGCGCGTGGGCGAGAGCCCGCCCCACCGATCGGACTTCTACCTGTTCCGTGGTGAGGAATCGAATGCCCATCGATTGCTCGATTCGTGGTTCGGCGAGCGCGGCCTCAAACGGCCTCGACTTGCTACGCTCAACCATGCTTCAGCGGTCGAGCCGCTGGTCAGCATCGTCGTCCCGATCTATGACCGTGCGGCCGAGATCATCCGACTGGCCCACTCGATCTACCAGCAGGACTACCCGTGGATCGAGGTGGTCCTCGTCGCCAACGGCAGCCCCCCCGAGACAATCCACGCGATCCGGACCGCCGAGAACTACTTGATGAGACGGCGGTTCCGCGTCCGCATCATCGAGTTAGTGCAAGCATATGGTACAGCGACGTTCCCGCGGGACCTGGGCATCCGGGCCAGCAGTGGTGAAATGATCTGCGTGCTCGATTCCGATGATTGGCTCGACCCTGGCTTCTTCGCGTTCCTCCAGGGCGCGTCCTGGCGCAGCGATACGCTCTACTACCCGAAGCGGCTGTACCACGACCACGGTCGCGCGATGGAAAAAAGCTTTCCATTCGGGGAGACGATTTCGGGGCTGGGGACCCTTGAATCCCGGGAACTGGCCGCGGCTTTACAGGGTTTTGGCAACTTCGTGAGCAACTCGGGCGTCTGCTTCGCCCGCGACCTCTTCGAGCGAGCCGGAGGCATCGATCACCGGCTCATCTACGGCGAGGATCTTTATCTCTGGTGGCGGTGCGCCTTGGCCGGCGGTCGCGCTCAGGAGTTGGACGGACGGGTCAACATCTCGCTCCACCGCGGAAACAACGAGCTGTTGGTCGGCGAGAAGAGCCGGCTGGAGACGGCGAGCGAGCTGGCCCGAAGCCAGGAGCTGACCCAATGGCTGTGAAACGCATCGGCTTCCTGCTGCCGGAGCTCCGAATCGTCGGCGGCATCAACGTCGTGCTCAACTGGGGCGTGGTCCTGGTCAAATCCGGCTATCACGTCGAGATGATCCTGCCGTCATCCGCAACTCCGTCGGAGGTACCATTCCTCTCCGCGGCGGACAGCCAGCGACTCGAACTGACCAGCGAGCGCGAAGCGCGGCACCGTCGCTACCATGCCGTGATCGCGACATACTGGACGGGCATCGCGCTCTTGGCCGAGCTCAATGCCGACCATTACGCCTGGTTCATGCAGGCGTATGAGAGCCAGTTCCTCGATCACAACTCGTCGGCCCAGGCTGACTTTGATGAGCTCGTCGCCAGCCAGATAAACGTCATCACAACCGCGCACTGGCTCGAGCAACACATCCTGCGGCACTACAATTTCGAGCCGAAGCAGACCTTCTGTGTGATCAGCGGCCTTGATAAGACACTCTGGAGATCGGTGCCGCGCGAGCCACTGCGACCTGGCGGACGGCCGGTCCGCTTCCTCATCGAGGGCCCGGTGACCGACCGCCGCAAGAACGTGGCGCGGACCGTCCGGTTGCTGGAAGAGCTCGGTCTGTGCTATACGTGGGTCGGCGCCACTGTCGACCGCTCGCTGACTGGCCCGAACTGCAGTGGAGTCGAGGAACAGGTCCCGTATCAGCGAATGCCTCAGATCTACGGGTCGGCCGATGTGTTGGTCAAGGCGTCGAACTCCGAGGGGATGTTTGGGCCGCCGCTCGAGATGTTCGCCACCGGAGGCACTGCCGCCGCGTGGAACGTTCAGGGCGCCGAGGAGTACATGGCCGATCGGTACAACTCACGGCTCGTGCCGATGAACTCCTGGCCCCAATTTGTCGAGGCCGTACGCGAGCTGGCCAGCGACCCCGAGCTGGTCGTTTCCCTTCAGAAGAATGCCCTGACGACTGCCGAGTCCTGGCCGACGTGGGACGACCAGGCTGATCAGATCCGCGCAACGATCGAGTCACTCGTGCCCCTCGGGCGCTGCTCGCTGGTTCGCCACATTGCGACCAACCAGTTCCGGTCGACGATTCACTCGCTCGCCGATGCCGATCGCGCTACGCAGGCTCTCGCCCAACTGGATCAGCTCACGAACAGCCGCGCCTGGCGGTTCGTTCGCCTGCTTTGGCGCGTTCGGAAGCGGCTGGCGCCAGACGGGTCGCGACGCTGGACTTACTTGCTCCAGACCGCTCGGATGGTTTGGCGTGTGGGATCTCGGACGAAATTAATAGACACTTCTCGATAAACGCCACCGCGAGGTGCAGCAAGCATAAGCCGTTTTCTGCTTGAAAGTTAGTGTATTGGTTCAGGGTGAATGGGACAGGAGGCCCTTCTCGTTGAGCTAGTTGCTGGAAACAAGAACTGTGAATGGATTTATTGCTTTTGGGCCAATTCCGGAAGGCCATGGGGCGGCTTCGTGCCGCCTCTCCGGTCTTGGCCCCTGGGTCGGCGCTGGGACGCGTCCCCGCGTTGCCCTATCCTCCGCCCAAGTTTCCTCCATGTATCTCAGCGCACCTTCATCAGGCAATTTCCTTCTCGTCGGCTTTTGCTCGCTGCCTGGCGTTCGCGGCCGGCTTTCGGTGCATGACCCGGGCGACCTCGACTGGACCGAGTATGGAACTTCCTTGGTCAACGCAGCGCTCGTTCGCGAGCAGATCGAGAAAGCGACTGGCCGGCCACTCTACTCGCGGACGCGGCGCGGTTTCTGGAATCATCAGGATTTCTACTTGATTTCAAAGGTAGGACTGCGCCGCACCGCCGATCGGCTGGACGGTGATCAGCACGTCCCCGTTCTGGTTGATCGCAACTGCCCGGCTATCGTACGACTGACTGCTCGTAATCTTTGGGAGTAAATCCGTCATTTGGCCATTTTGGTAGAGAGCTGGGTGGAACTCGTACCCGCCGTACGCGGTTGTCACCAGGAATCCCGCGATCTGTCCAGAGTTATTAATTGCGTACGGCGACATCAACAAAGTCGTCGCGGATCCGCCTTGGCCCGATGTTCAAAAGCAGGGAACATCAACCCCCAGACGGATCGAACAATCCGTTCAGGGTTTAAACCGCCGACGTCCGCGCGCGAACGACACGGAGGTAGTCATGTCAACAGCCAGGAAGGCCGACGTCATTGTCCCGGTCTATCGCGACACGGGGATGACACTCCGTAGTCTCGAAAGCGTTCTGGCCCATAGCGGCGCGACGCTCCGATCCCTCATCGCCGTCGACGACCGATCGCCCGAACCCGGCATGCAAGAGGCGCTGGCGCGGCTGGCGCTGTCGGATTCGAGGATGCAGGTCATTCAAAATCACACCAACCTCGGATACGTGGCCGCGTGCAACCGCGGCCTCGCTGAGCGGGGGGGCGACGCGGTTCTCTTGAACAGTGATACGATCGTGACCCCGGGCTGGCTCGACGAACTCGCCGACGTGGCGCACTCGGATCCGCACACAGCCTGTGCATCGCCGCTCTCGAATCACGCGTCGATCTGTTCCGTGCCCGCGTTCGGCGAGGAGACCGCGGCCGACCTGATCGATGAGGAGGCCGTTCGACGTGTGTCTTCGGGCCTGCCGAGATGGACCGAGATCCCCACCGCTCACGGGTTTTGCATCTATCTCCGAGGCAGCGTGCTCGACCTCGTCGGCCCCCTCGACGTTCTCTTCAGCCCGGGCTACAACGAGGAAAACGACTGGGTGATGCGGGCCCAGGCTATGGGCTTCACCGCCAAGCGTGCCAATCACGCGTTCGTCTATCACCTCGGCAGCCAGTCGTTCGGCCCGGAAAAAATCGCCCTCGAAGAGCGGAACGGCCGCCTCCTGGCGGAGCGACACCCGCATTATCGTGCGCAGGTTGACCGATTTCATTTCTTGCTCGATAGTCGAGTTGCGGCGCAGGCCGTGCGCGTGGAATCGAACGGCGCGATCCGCGTCGCCCTGGATCTGCGCCATCTCCCGCCCGATCCGGTCGGTACCGAAACGTATGCGAGCAGCCTGGCACGGGCCCTGGCGGAAATGCCGGAGATCGAGTTGTCGCTCATCGTTCGGCACGAGAATCAGGCGATGGGGATCCCGGCACGGTTAGTCTTCGAACATACCCGCCTGGAGGATGTGGAGATCATCCACAGGCCGGCGCAGGTCTTCGATCCCGCCGATCTCTGTCTCCTGTTTCAATCGCCTGTGCATGTGGCGATCACTCATCTCGACTTGATCGCCCATCGCGCTCAAGGTGTCTTCCCGTCCCAGGCCGAGGCCAACCGCTATCGGGCCACGAGTGCGCTCATCCTGCCGGCCGTCCAATCCGTCATCGCCATCTCGGAGGACGCCCGGCAGGAAATCGTGGCCGAATTCGGGCTGCCGTCCCCCGAGATCGCCGTCACGCCGCTCGGCGTCGATCATGACCGGTTCGCCGACCATCTGCACGATGCCAGTGACCAGCTTCCCGATCTGCGGGCTCGTGGTGCGAGCGGGGCACGAACGTTCCGCTGGGAAGAGACGGCGCGGCTGACGGTCGCCGCTTACCGGTCGGCTATCCTGCGGCCATCCGAACGGTCTCTGCGAGCTCGACGGCAACTTCACGACGTCATTCTGGCCTGGGCGAACCTTGGCGCCACCGGGCCGACCAGCGCAGAGACGGCTTGCGAGGTGTCTGTCCCGCCGGAAACCCCTTGTTGCGAAGTGTCCGTTCCCGCAGAGACACCTTCTAGTGAGGTGTCTCCGCTGCCCGCGAGCCATGGAATACGCACCGCCTGGAGGGACTTGAACCAGGCCGTGCACGCCCGGGTGCGGCGCGACCTCGGCCGCGTGCTCTCCAGGTCCCGTTAGCGGCCGGCCCTCGACTGGTCGATCATCGGAACAGACGCGGCATTCCCGCGAGAACGACCTTGCCCGGTCCGGTGAACTGGATCGCGATGCGCGACAGCGGGTAATCCGGCTCGTGGATCAGGCTATCCAGGTCGACGACAGCCGCGTCATGGGGTTGCTTCGATTTGAGCCAGCGAATGCTTTGGCCGGAACGCCAGCGGCCTGCGTCATCGCACCAGCAGATCACGACATCCTGGTCAGCATCGAAACCGGGCAGGACCAGGTAGCGGGCATGGGGGGCGGGGTCGAAGTCAAAGCGGACACTGGCCGACGGGCCCTCCGCCCGATAATGACCGGGCTCTCGCTCACTGGCCTGAAACATGCCTTCCGGCCGGGCGATCGCCATGATTCGGGCATGGGGATCCAAGGTTGCCGGGCTGAGGGAAGCACAGCATTCCGCACCCAGCGCCAGCCGCTGGCGTAGAGTCAAGCGCGCCTTCAGGCGGGCGCCGCGCCTCGTCGTCGCCGAGCGGCCGGGCGACCCGCTCCGGGGCCAGCGTGACCAGATTCATGAGCGAGAATGCGGCCGGCCGGTCGTACACGACGTTCTGATTCCAGCACCGGAACGCCGGAGCAATGATTCGCTCGAGCTGCGGCCGGCTAATCCCCTCGTCGCGAGCGACGTTTCCGAGGTGACACAGTACGGCCAGGGTTTCCTTCTGGCCCGGTTGGCCGAGCATGCAATCCCAGGGGGTTCGCTGATGATATTGAACGGCGATCATGAACAAGCCCATCAAGGCCCCGGCCAAGGCCGGTAAGTAAGGCAGGTCGTCGCATCGTCGCAACCGCGGCCACGAAGCCAGCACGGCGGCCAGGATCGCCGCCAGGCCCAAGAGAGGCAGGGTATGATAGCGGCCGGTGAATTCGTAAAGGAGCTGACGTTCGGTCCAACGGCCCATGACCAGCAGGCAGACGCGCGGAGGATAAATGAGTGCATAATTGAGGTAGATCATCGCCGCACCCGCGATCACCGCGCGGCGACTCCACCGCGCACGGGGCCAGGCCGCAAGCGCGGCCACGCCGAGCAGCGCCAGGCTGCCGGCGCCCCAAGTGTACCATCCCGGCTGGGCGCCTCCTGCCCATTGAATCGGCACGCCAAAGGCGACGGGCCAGAGCAGGCGCCCCGGCACCGAGAAGGCGTAGCTCAATCCGAGCGGCAAGTCCAGCTTGTCGAGGTTCTGCACACGGGCCGCTCGGATCAGGTCGGTCCGCCCCAGCGTGCAGAACCGGTCATAGGCGAGTACTCCGGCGACGGCCACCACGACCAGCATGACTTTCGTGCGGCGGCGAGTGCCCGGCTCGAACAGGCCTCGAAGGATCGCCAGCGGCGCGGCCAGGAGCCCGATCGAAGTGCCTGCCGGCGCGATCGCCGCGCCGATTGCGACCAGCGCCAGCGCCGCATCGGCTTCAGTGCGAGCCAGCTCGCGCCAGGATTGCTGTCAGAATTCCGGCGATCGCCCAGAGGAAACTGCTCGCCGAGTACCACCAGGCCGATTCCAGGGCAAGGGGAGATTGAGCCACGAGCGCAACGACAATCAACGACGCCGTCCGCGAGCGAGTTTCGCGCACGAGCCAGACCGCCAGGAGAGCCAGACACAAGAGCCAGGGAAGTACGGACGCGACCGTGAAGCCCAGCGGAGCCAGCCGGATGTCGCCCGATCGAGTGCCACATGAGCCACGACACAAGCTGAAACAGCGGAGCGACGTGTTCCGCGAACGGCAAGAACATCAATTCGCGAAAGGGCAGTTTGATCAGGTCGACCAGCCGTGTGACGTCGTCGCCAAAAAAGGTCGGATGTCGCAGACGCCGGATGACCGGCCAGATCGCTACCAGCGTGAATGCCAGCGAAGTGCCGGCGCACGCCAGAAGCGGGCCCAAGCGGCCCGAACGCAAGTTTTTTTCCGATTCCGGTTGATTCACCGAACAACCCTCCGCGTGGGGCATTCCAACCAACCCAGACATTGCTCAGCGACGGTCTTCCGTAGGTCAGGCTTTCCAGCCTGACATTTAGGTGCGTCAGGCTGGAAAGCCTGACCTACGACCACGCCCGTGCTGGCCCTCTCCGGCTCGACCGCCAGCCGGTGTCGGACTGCCATCTTCTCAAGCCGACCGGTTCCACCACCGCTTCCAGGGGAGAAGCGACCTTCCGCGCAAACCAGCGGGACCGAGGGATCCTTGAACATTTGAGGATCAGGTGCGTGTGTGCAGGCAGCCGTCCAGGCGACGTCGCGCATACAGGCGTAAACGTCGTGATGGTTGTCCCATGATTTCTCGATCACGTGAATCAAGCGGAGATCCCGGACGCTCGTGATCATGCGGCACACCCAGGCAGGCTCGGCCAGGGAAATCCCATAGCTGGGGCTGCCGGCATAATCGACGTAGCCGAAGCCGCTCGATTCAAAATCCTCGAGCAGACGGCCGCGCCTGGTCAATCCGAGATCGTACAGAGAAACATTGGTCACGAGCTGACTGTGTGCGTACCTCCCCTGAGTTGAGAAGACGACGACCCCATTCGAATTCAGCAAGTCGCGAAAGAGCCCGAGAAACGACTTCCACTCGCTGGCGTCAAAGTGCGTGAACAGCGATCCGACCCAGATCAGGTCGAAGGCATTTCGCGGCAGCTTGATCCGCGCGGGATCCACATCGGAATAGACCGGAATGGCGCCAAAGATCGAGGCGCAGAAGTCAACGCCGTCGCGCGAGAGGTCGCAGGCCGTGATCTCGGCTTGCGGAAACGCGGCCCGCAGATACCGCAGGACTCTGCCATGGCCGCAGGGAAAGTCGAGAATCCGCGCCGGCTGGGGCGGATCGTCGCCGGCGGCGTCCAGGGCTCGCTTGATGTTCAGTAGTGCCGAGCGGCCCACCGAGAAGTAGTGCCGCTCATTGCCCTCGAACATACCGTCGCTGGGCGAGATCCTGGGATCGACCTGCAATTCGGCTGACGCGGGCATCGTGAAATCCTTTCGACAACCGTCCCGGACAGACTGACTCGACTTGCCAGCGAGCAGATCAACAGGGTGGTGAGCACTGGCCCCCGCCGGCCAACCTCGCTTGCGCGCCCAGCTATGCCGACTTTTGGTCCACCGCCGGGCGGAACCGCCGCAATTCGCGCCGCAGCCTGGTATGCACGGCCACGTTGAGTGCTTTCCATGCATTCCGCACGCCGAGGGGCTCCGTCCGCCCCAGGGGATCGTCGAGCCGGCCGTTCTGGAGTGCCGAGCCCGCGGACGGCTCGGCCCAGCGCAGGATCGCCTCGCGCAACATCCTGCGCATGTGCAGCGAACGCAATTGAGGCGACAGCACGGCCAACCGATAGACCTCGACAACCTCGCGCGCGACCTGCTCCCAGCGAAAATCATGGGCGCGTTTCAGGCCTCGATCGCGGAGGTCGGCACGGAGCGATTCGCTGATGGCGATCCGTTCCATCGCGCAGCGCCAGGTCGACGGAGGAAAGGCCCTCGGAGTAAAGGACGGCGTCGCCGCCGACCTCGGGTACCGAGGAGAACGGCATCGCGACGACCGGTGTGCCCGCGGCCATGGCTTCCAGGGGCGGCAGGCCGAACCCCTCGTAGAGCGAGGGGTACACGAGCGCCATGGCGCGATGGTACAAGACTCGCAGTGCCTCGGCCGAGACCGGCCCCACGAATTTGAGGCCATTGTCGGCGCGGTCCGGTTCCATGTCGTCGTAGAGCCGCGCGCGGGTCCCGAAAGAATAGCCCGCGAGCACCAGACCGGGCGGATCGTTGCCAGCCCACCGGCTCCGCAAAAGCGCGTATGCGTCGAGAAGACCTTGCAGGTTCTTGTGGGGATAGTCCGTGGCCAGGCTGAAGAAGTAGCGCCGGGGCAGCTTCAGCTCGCGAGCTACCTCGGCTGCCGCCGGAATCCGGCACGCAAACAACTCGGCCTCGACCCCCAGCGGCACGATCGTCAGCTCGTCGCGCGGGATGCCGAACTCCGACGAGATCTCCTGAGCCGCGCTTGCCGAATATGCCAGGATTCGCTGGGCGGCCTGCATGGTCAGGCCGCTGGTGGCGCGGTATGCCTCGTACTCGGGGTCGCTCGAGAAAACGACGGGAACACGATATGCAATCAAGTCTTGATAGGTAATAACCACGTGAGCCGTCGAGCCGAACAAGAGGGCCAGCTCCTCCGGGTTGAAGACCTGCGCCGGCTTGTGGATCACGGCGACGTCGTCGCGCCACTGGTCCTCGGTGACGACCCTGCCCTTGAGCCCGTCGGCCTGGAGCGGGGTTCGCACGATCAAGGTCAGGTCGACTTCCGGAAGCTCCGCGAGGGCTCTGGCCAGGTTGACCGCGTAGATGCGCGTGCCGACGTTCTCGGGAGGAAGATGGCGGAGGTCGTAGCCGACGGCAATCTTTCCGGTGACCGCCAGAGAGAACGCGTGCGCCGCGAGCCGGCCGTCGAGTGACTTGTCGTGCGCGTCGACCTGGCTTGCCAGGTGGGGATGCCGGTCTTCCAGCCGGGCTCGAGAGTGGTCGATCGCCACCTTGCCGCTTGCCGTACTTTCTGGTGCAGTCGTCCGAGTGACGTAGGCATGGTTCGCCCACCGAGCTACGAAGCCCAGGCACTGGGCACGCATGATCCAGTCGGCAACCGCCGTCTCGGTTGTTAAGAAACTGGTGTCGAGCAACCCGACCGCATCGATCAGTTCGTGGCGCAGATAGACGCAGCCCGCGTCGAGCGTGGCGGCGGCCGTCCAGCGAGGAAGACCCGAGAAAGCAGCCCTGGCGGCGGCTTCGTCGAGCGCGCCCAAATCTGTCATTTGCCGTCCGTACGCGGGCGCAGACGCGCGTGTGTCATTCGAAAGCGGCGACGAGCAGGCGGTTCGTTCCTCGGAGTGGGCGACGGCCGCCAGCTCGGAAAGCCAGCCCTCCGTGACGCTCGTGTCGGGTGACAGCAAGATCGCGTCGGCCGCGCGCTGGCTCAGGCCTGCGTTGAACCGGTCCACATCGTTTGCGCAATCGGATCGCACCAGGACCAGGACGCGTGGATCGAGGGCCGTCAATCGTGCCGACTCGCTCTCGCCGCTTGAGCCGGCGACAACGATTAACCGATCCAGTGCCTCGCTGCTGAAGCTCAGCACGCGCTGGAGGCACGCGGTCAAGGGTGGAGTGACGTGCGCGACAGCGACGATGACATCGGCCTTCCCTGGCGGCATGCCCACCCCTCCGTTCAGGGCGCGAACACATGGTTCGTCCCTGCCTCAAGGAGAAACCGTACCGGCTCTCCCCGAATAACGGTCAGGGTATACCTCTTTTGGCAATGCGGAGCAACACGAATCGCATCTGAGAGAACATCGTGTTTGCTCAGCCACTTGCGCGGTCCGTAATCGCAAAGTTACGTTAAGTTTCGCGGGCCACCAGCCGTCGACCCACTGGAGCCTGGGCACCTTCGGCAGTCGCTCACGATTCGCCCCGGCGATCGATCAGTCGGGGAATGGCTCGGTCCAGGCGGGCGTGCCCTGGCTGTCGTAGTAGGCCATGCCGCCCTGGGCAAAGTAATGGCTCACCATCGACTTGCGTGTCAGGGCGTCGTTATTGCGGTGCGAGCCTCCGTGAGCCAGGTTCTCGTGCCAGATCAGGACCGACCCGGCCTTCGGGGTGTAGTAGGACGGTTTCAGACCGGAGTTGTCGACGAGCTCCTTAATCTTCGGCGTATACTCGCTCGCAAATCGATCCCAGTCGCCTTTCAGCACTTTCGCCACGCCGGCGGTGCGCGTGTAGAGCCGCGGCAGCCGGTGGCTGCCCGGGTAAACGACCAGAGGTCCGGCATCCGGGTGAATGTCCTCGAGCGCAACCCAGGCACCGCACATCATTCCAGCGGGAAACGGCGTCAAGTGGATCATGTCCTGGTGCACGTCTTGCTGGCTGCCATGGATGAAATTCAGTGTTTGACAGGGAAGAGCGACGTCATCGAAGACGGCCGAAAGGATCTTCAGGATTCTGGGATGCGCCCACAGCTCCCGGGTGCTCCGGCTGAAATCGAACAGTCTCTCGATCCGCTGTCCCTTGAACTTGTACTTGAGCGCCCCCGAACCGATCAGGGTTTCCAGGTCGCGGTTGATCCGCTCGCAGTGTTCCGCCGGAATAAACTGATCGAGGACGATGTAACCTTCCCGTACAAAGTGGCGAAGATGGCCCTCGTACGACGGGTCGAGCTTGTGTCGCGCGACGATCTCGGCAATGCGATCCAGCGCGTCGACACGCTCGAACCAGGCGACGTGTCGGGCCTCGTCGTATGGAAAATCGTCCGAGTCAATCGGGCCTGACCAGATCCTCTTGGCCTTGGGATATCCTTTCAGCAGTCGCGACGTCGCCTCCGCGAGCGGGCCGACGTGATTGACCCGAAACCTGACTTCATTCGTTGCCGCGACGCGGCCCGATTCGGTCCTCACGCGCAACCGGAGCCGGTGGACTCCATTGCCAAGCAGGAAGGTGTTCAGGCCGCCGTGGAAACGGCATCGCTGGGACCATTCCGGGGCCGGGTCCGAGGCGCCGAGTGGCGTCCGGATCGGCAGCTCCACCCACTCATCCTCCTTGTCGAGCGCAACCTCGACGAGCCCCTCCGGTAACCGATTCTCGGTTGTGCAAGCCCACCCCGAGATCGCGGCCAGCCCTGGCTCGACCGGCTTTTTCCCGGGTGAATCGATATGCAAGACCGGCGCGGCCGGTCGCCCATCCGCCGGGTCGTCGACCGGCGACGCAATCTTCAATGCCTCCGCTGTGAGTCGCTTCACCACCTTCTGTGGATGGAATCCGTCCAGAATTCCGGCGATTTGGCGGTAAAAACTCTTGACTGTTGTTCTTTTGCGATCCAGCGCGGTCTTCATATTCCAGGATCCCACTGGGGGGCGCACGCGCCCTTCGGTCACGCACCCGTCGTGATCGGGCAGTTGATGACTGTCTGCCAACCCGAAAACACCAGGGCGGCCGTCCGGACCACGTCCCGCCGTTCCATTCGCTCGGCTCAGAGCGCGAAGAGCGCGTCCACACCACTTCGACTGGACCGCGCAGATCTCATATCGACGAGAAGCATCACGTGTTATCGGGATTTTTCTCGAAAGGAGAGCTTGGAAATCTGGGTCGTCTGAAGAGACTTCGTGATTTGGTTGCGATCGCGAAAGGCGACAGTCGCGCACCGATTGCAACGTTGTCACGCGATGCAAGGCTTCCGCATGAGCGGCGCCGAATGATTCAGGCTCAGGCGAGCCGCCGTGCCGGGACCGGCCGCGTCTCGCAAATAGCCGGCTGCGCGACGCCCTCGTCGCGCGAAAAGCTCAACAGCTTGCTGACCTCGACGTAGGCACCGGCACACGTCGCGCCAATTCGATCGATCGATGATTCCCGGTCGATCAGCCAGCGAGCTTTATCAGCGGGGACTTGCGTCGCCCGCTGTTCGAGCCGCGCGAAGTCGTCGTCGCGATCATAGAAGACGCCTGCTGCAGTGCGAATGATCGCGGTGGCCTGCCGGCTCAATTCGGGCTCGTCGTCAGCCTGCCGTGACAGAGCGTCAAGCACGCTGCTGGAGTGAATCAGCCAGGGCACATCGAGGAGATCGATGATCGAGAGAATCAGCCGATCGGCCCGCGAGGAGAATGTGTGGATCACATCGATGCGATGAAACCGGATCAACTCTCTCAGGATCTCGGCGCGGCGGTTGGCCGGCCGGCTTGCCGTCCGGTCCCACTCCTGGCCAGAATCCGACCAAGGGGTCGGGCCCAACGCTCCTTCGAGGAAGATGATTCGCTCATCGAGCCGAGTGAGCAATTCGGCGTGGCCGTCGATCGGCCGGGTGCTCAAGATAAAGACGGTGTGTTCGCCGGCCAGCACGCCGGCCAGGCGGATGAATTCCGCGGATTTTCCGGCCGTGTCTGTCTCACTCACCGCGAGCAGAATTTTGAGCGCAGTTGGCGAATGGAGCTGCCGGTCCAGGCTGGTTCGGATTCGGGAGAGAGGTCCGCTCAAGCTGGGATTTGCGATGAAGCCGGGCCTATTCAGTTTCATGACCTCGGTCAGCTCGACGTATTCGAAGACGCTTCTTGCCAGGCTGGCAGCGATCGCGCGGGCCGATACGGGGTAGCTTTCGAGCACCGATGCTTTCACAGACAGCGATTCACTCGCCTGGGTATCCTCGCGAATGCAATTGTGCGAGACGGTGGCGTCGTGGCGGCGATAAAAATTGAGGATCTCGGGCAGAAAGCTGATCTTGCCGTCGCGGATGAGCCGGGCGTAAAAGAGCCAATCCCCGGCGAACCTCAGTTCTTCGAGCTCGGCCGCGAAATCGAGGTGTTCCGGCCGGCGGAAGAGGACGGCACTCGCGTTGGGGATGGTGTTCTTCTGGCTCAAGGCTTGCTCGGCTTCAAGTGCTGCCTCGACGGAGTAGCGGGTGCGCCACCGAGTGAGGGATATATCATCGGTATGAGCGAGGAAGTCGTCGGCTAGAGGCTCACCGTCGGGCCCGATCAAAGCCGACTGGCAGTAGGCCAGGACGACCTCGGGGTCGAAAAACTCGGGCACCAGCCGTTCCAGGAACAAGGGGTTGGCCGAGTCGTCCGATTCGGCGATCCAGACCAGGTCGCCGGTCGCCAGTGCGAGCCCTTTCATCCACTGGCGGAACGTGCTGCCGCTGTTTTCTTCGTTGACGACGATCTGCATCGGTACCGGTGCGAACCGCGCCAGCCGGCGCACCACCTGGACGCTCGCGTCCGGCGAGGCGTCGTCCAGGAAGATGATCTCGTGCGGTTTGAGAGTTTGGCTGAAAACGCTCTGGAGCCGCTCCGGCAGAAACCGGGCGTGACGATAGTTGGGGACGATAACCGACACCCGCAAGCTTCGGGCCGGCAGATGGTCAAAATCGGCACGAAGAATCTCGCCCAGATCGTCCATGAACCGCGACCAGGTGAAGCGCTGACGAATCCTCGCCTGGCCGCGCCGGCCCAGCTCGGAGCGGGCCGCGGGATCGTTGAGCAGCTCGCAGACGGACAGGGCCATGGCGGCCAGGTCGATGTAGGGAACGCAGACTCCCGCGTCGGCGAGCACTTCGGGTGCCCCGCCGGCGTCGAGGAACGTGACCACTGGGAGGCCGCTCTCCATGGCCTCCATGTTGACGAGCGGGCACGGATCCTCCCGCGAAGTCAAGGCGAGCACGTCGGCAGCCATGTAGTACGGGGCCATGCTGGACTTCGTGCCGATAAACCGGATCCGGTCGCTCATCTCGCCGACCGAGACGTCGTGGCGTAGCCAGCGCACCAGGCTCTCATCGCTGCCATGACCGGCCCACACAAACCAGGTCCTGCGGGCGAGACTCTTGTGGAGGGGGTCGGTCATGACCTTCCGTGCCAGGTTCACGAAGAGGTCGGCCCCTTTTCGCAGGTCGATTGTGCCGCAACCGAGCACGATGAGCGCATCACCGGGAATCGCGAGCTCGTGCCGCACCCGGGCCCGCATCGTTTCCCGAACCATGCCAAGGGTCACGGGATCTTGGCCGTTATAAACCGTCCGGATGCGGCCAGCGTCGACATGAAAATGGGAAGAAAGAGCCGTAGAAACGGCGTCGGAAGGTACCATGATCGTGCGCGAGGCCGCCTTGATGGTCTCGATGGCATCTCGTCCGCCGAGCGTGTCGATGAAGGTCGGCAGCTCATGGATCCAGGAGAGAACCGGGACGTTTGACTCGGCGAATGCGTCGTGAAAATTGCTGACGGCGATGGTGTTGCAGATGGCGACGCCGCGGCTCGAGAATTCATGAAAGGAAGCCGCGATCACCCGAGGCGCATCGAGCGGGCTGATCCCTTGTGCGATCAAGTCGTCGACTTCCAGGACCGGAGCAATCGCGGAAAACGCTTCGAGGAGATCGCCTCCCTGCTTGAGGACGATCCAGCATTCGACATCGGGGCGAACAGCGAGCTCGCGAGCCACCCTCAACAGGCATAACGGAGCACCGGTTCGACAGGCCGAGTGCGACACGAGCAGGATCTTGAGATGCCCGCTTTTGCCGCCGGTCTCGCGCGGGGCCGCGCCAGGTATTTCCAGGGAAGCTCGCGAAATCGATCGTGCGGGACACCGCGCGACCTGCCCCGCGATCGCAAGCCGCCACCGCCGCCGCGACGGCCCGGCAGGCGGCGATCGATCGATTCAAGGACCTTTTTCCGCGTCTTCTTGAGGGCCGAGCGGATGCCCGATCTCCGGGCCGTCTTGATGAACCGAGATGCCAACGACCACCAGCGTCCGGCCAGTGTGCCGTCACGGAGAACGCTCTTTCGCAGCTTCCGCACCTGCTGAAGGGCGAGCCACCCCAGGCTGCGCTCGATTTCGCTCCAGTGCGTCTCGAGCTCGGTTGATCGCTCTTTGAGCGCAGGCCCTTTCGCTTTCCAGAGCACGGTTTTGCTGGACCAGGATCAAGAGCTCGTTCCTGGTGGTCTCGAGTTCTTTCTCGAGCCCGGAGCTGGACGCGTTCAGCCTGCACCGCCGCCGCCAGCGTCGCCCCGGCAAGGTCCAGCCGGGCCTGGGACTGTTCCTCGCCAGGATCGCAGGCGCGGCGGATCTGATCGAGCTCGTCGCGAAGCTGGCTGCTGAGAAGTCCCTCGCCGAGTCTCGCGTAGACCGCTCGCACCTGGTCGCGGATCGGATCGTCTGGAGCCGAGGTCAATAGTGCCCGGACCTTGGCGTCGACGGAGGCGCCCACCGCGATCAATCCCAGGCCTTCTCCGTGCGGAAACGCGAACGACGGGTACCGCGATCCCAGGTCGCAAAAGACTCCTTCCATCCCGGACTCACCGTCGCCGAGTGCGACGCGGTCGACCAGGACCAGGCCCTGATCCGACATTTTGGGCAGCCATTGATCAAATCGGAGCAACAACTCGTGTGGCTCGTTCGGGCCGTGAAAGTGGAGAAGGTCGATGGTGCCGTCGGTGAAGGCGTGGTGACTTTCGCCGGACGTCGCCGTCAGGAGCTGCGAAAATCCCTGATATTCCGCGTTGAGGTTCTCAAACATGCACCGATCGACCTGCTCGCTGACTGCCATGAATGAGGGGTTGTCTGCCCGCGTGTCGACGGCGACGCAGCGGGTCGCGAGCTTGAGCTCGCTGACGGCCTGGCAGAAAGCGAAGAACGCGTGGCCGGGCTGCGCTCCCAGTTGGACGATGACCCCGGGGAGGGCGGTCTCGACCAGCCAGAAGGCGAAGGGCATGTGCTCGGCCCAGGGAGAACTGTGCTTCAGGTAGCGAGGAGCCCAGAATGAAGATCGCGAGACCAGCTCATTCACATCCATGATTCCCGGCCCGGGACGAGCAGGCTTGCGCGCTATTTGGTTCCACCAAATGCAAGACCAGGATTTATAGCGAGCCGGACCGAAGTTGGCAATCCAACGTTGAGATCCCGGTTGTGGGTCTGGCCGATCCTTTCAAGCCGTTCTGCGTGCCGTGATCCGCCGGAATCGGCGGATCTCGCGCGTGAACCGTGTGCGCACCGCGGCCTCGAGCGCACGATATGCTTGTCGAACGCCGATCGGCGCGGGCAACCCGGCTGCGCTGTTGCCCGAATTCGATGCGCTCGATCGCAGCGAGCGATTACCCGACCAATGCACGATTGCATCCCGCAACAGCCTGCGCATGCGGAGCGATCGCTCCGACGGCTGGAGAATGGTGGAACGATAGACTTCGAGGGTATTCCGCGCGGTTTTTTCCCACGTGAGCTCATCGACCCGGATGCGTCCCTTCTCGCTCAGTTCGGCCCGCAGCTCCTTGTCTTTTGCGATGAGCTCCATGGCTCGTGTCAGGGCTGTCGACGACAATCCGTCAGGATAGAGAACACACCCGCCCCCGACTTCAGGGACCGCCGAGATTGGCATGGCGATGACCGGGGTTCCGGCCGCCATGGCTTCCAGTGGAGGCAGCCCGAACCCCTCGTAAAGCGAGGAAAAGACGAGTGCCAGAGCGTTCTGGTACAGGACCTTGAGGCCTTGCTGGGACACTGGCCCCAGGAAGACGAGCCCCCGGGCGAGCGCCTCCGATTCGAGTCGGGGATAGAGCCCTGATCGCGCGCCGGAGGAGTACCCGGCGAGCACCAAGGACGGTGGCTCGCCGCCTTCCCAGCGGCTCCTGAACAGGGCATAGGCCTCCAGCAGGCTTGGCAGGTTCTTGTGGGGATAATCGCTGGCCACACTGAAAAAGTATTGTTTCGGCAGCCGCAGGGCCCTGCGGATCACCGGATCGAGCGGCAGCCGCTCGCGGAACAACTCGGGCTCGACCCCCAGCGGCACCACCGGAATCTCCGCCACGTCGATGCCGAACTCCGCCGCGATTTCGGCTTGAGAACTTCGGGAATAGGCGATGATCCGCTGCACGGCCAGGAGTGACAGTCTGCTCGTCGCGCAGTACGCCGCATGCCGGCCTGCGCTGGGAAAACACGTGGGAATCCGGTAGGCGATCAGGTCTTGATAGGTGATCACGACATGGGCCGATGATTCGAACAGCAGCTCGAGCTCGGAAGGATCGATGACCTGCGCCGGCTTGTGGATCAATGCCACGTCATCGCCAAAGCGCTCGGGCGTGACCACGCGTCCTTCGATTCCGCGTGCCTGGGCCGGATCGCGCACCAGCAGTGTCAGGTCGATTTCCGGCAGCGCTTTGAGGGCCTGAGCCAGGTTCACGGCATAGGTTCGGGTGCCGACCTGTTCGGGGGGAATGTGGCGGATGTCGAGTGCGACGGAAACCCTGCCGGCAGATGTAATCCGTACCGCGTGACCGGTAAGCTGAGCGTCCAGAGTATGCTCACAGTCGCGGAGCCGCCGCTCGGAATGCCATTCCCGCTCCTGGACGGAATCCAGTTCGCGGCGCTCCAACGGCCGGAGCGCGTCGTCCCGCGACAGGCCGCCCGCGCATGGCACGTAGACGTGATTGGCCGTTTTGGCGACGAAACCGAGGCTCCGGGCTCTCTTCACCCAGTCGTCGAGGGCGGCGTCTGTGCCCGGAAAAGCCGGATCGAGCAGGCCGACGGCCTCGATCGCCTCGCGCCGCAGATACACGCAGCTCGGGGAAACGACGCTCGTAGCGGTCGACCGAGGAAGTCGGGCGCAGGCAAAACGGACGATCGACTCGAGAGATTCCGCGCGCCTCCCTCGACTGGTGGTCAGCGTGAGAAGCCACGCCCTCGAATCATCGATCAGAGGAGAGACGCACGCGGTCCGCTCCTCGGCGTGGGCCACGGCGGCGAGCTCTTCGAGCCAACCGCTCCTCGGCCGGCAGCGACTATTCAAAAGTACCAGGTCACCACAGCAAGCCGTGAGCGCCTCACGGCACGCCTCGACGCGGCTCCGATCAGGGTCGATCTCGACCCAAATGATGCGCTCATCCCGGTGGGGGTGGCCTTGCAGGCTTTCCAGCAGGCTCGACGCTCGACGGGACGCGTCGTAGACGACCAGCCGGCCCAAGACGGGAGTGGCGTGATCCAGCACGCACAGCGCACAGCGCAGCATCCGTGCCGGGTCGGCGTCCGGCGGAATCACGACGTCGGGTCGATATGCCGGGAGCAACTCCACCTCCTTGTCGAGCCTCGCGGATCAGCCTTCCGGGGAAATGCGGCTCGGATCCCAAATCTGAGCTGCCAGGCAAGATGCGCCGGGGACTATAACGCTTCGGCCCGCGGATGATCAAGGCGAGGTGGCCGGGTTTCTCGGTGGGAACCCAGAATTGCTGGGGTCGACGGTTGAGGTTTCTCGCCTCAAGGACCACGCCCGCCGCCGCAATCGAGATCGGACAGATCGGACGGATCGGACAGATCGGACGCGGCGGCCGGCCCGTCCCGAGCCCCATCGAGGAGGCCGCAGACCTTCTTCGGCGGATGCACTCGGGCCGGCTTCAATTGACATCCCTGTCGAACCCGGTTAAAACCCCCTTCTTCTTAATAAAAGGCGCGGCGCGCCGGCGGGCGATGTTCGCGCCAGGAGGTCCCGGGCCACGGATGGTTGGGCGAGATGACACCGAGCCGAACGAACCCGGTCAAGCCTGTGTTCGCCGATGGCGCGATGTCCCGGCTGATTGCGGTTCTCTCACGCGAGGGCATCCTGCGCCCGCTCGGCGGAAAGCCTCGCGGGCGGCGGCTCGGATCGTCGAACGCCTGCGGATCTGGCGCCTGGCACAAAGACCCTGGACTGCTGACGGCCGCCCGGTGTTCCTGCTGATCAGCCATCGCTCGGGTGGCGGCACCGAGCGGCACGTACGAGATCTCACCGCCGCACTTCGGGACGAGGGCGTTCGGCCGGTGCTCGTTCGCCCGAGCTCCCCGGGCCGCATGCTCTGGGAAGAAAGCGACCGCGGCGGACGGATCATCTGGTGCCGGCAATCAGGCGCTGAGCTTGCCTCGATGGAAGCGATGCTCCACCTCGTGCACCCGGCGCATGCTCACGTCCACCACATGATGGGCATCCCGGAGGCCCTGCTGAGCCTCCTGGTGAAGCGTGGCGTGCCTTATGACTTGACGATCCACGATTACTACACCATCTGTCCTCGCGTCAATCTGATCGGCGAGCGGGGAGCGTACTGTGGCGAGCCTGATCCGGCGGGCTGCAACCGCTGCCTGGCCCGGCTTGGCGACGACCAGGGCCGGCCGGTGACGCACTCGATCTCGGGCTGGCGCGACCGGTCGGACCGCTGGCTGCGCGGGGCACGGCGCGTCTTTGCACCGTCCCAGGATGTGTTCCAGCGGATCAAGCGCTATTTCCCCGACTTGAGCATTCACGTGCGGCCTCATCCCGAGCCGGTGCGAGAGCACGTGAGCCAGGCGGTCTCGCTGGTCGAAGGTGAGACCGCGCGCGTTGCGGTGATCGGCACGATCGTGGCGGTGAAGGGGTCAGACCGGCTTCTTGCCTGTGCATGGGATGCGCGGCGCCGACGGCTGCCGCTGGAGTTCCACGTGATTGGCGCGACCGACTCGAGCGCGGCACTCGCCCGGGCGGGCAACGTCCACGTGACGGGCCGCTACCGGGAAGAGGATGTTTACGAACACCTGGGTAGAGCGCGCCCCCACCTGGCCTTCCTGCCGTCGGTCTGCCCCGAATCCTACATGTACACCCTGTCGACCGCGATGGCGGCCCGGCTTTTTGTTGTTTGCTTTGACATCGGGGCCCAGGCCGAGCGTGTGCGTGCCTGGGGCTGGGGAGACGTGCTGGCCTACGACCTCGAGCCGGGTGAGGTCAACGATGCCTTGCTGCGAGCCGCGCGGCGGGCCGCGACCGCGGCGGCTCCTCCACCGGCCCCTCGTAGGGCGGCTTATCCCGGGCTCCTCAAATCCTATTACGGATTCACCCCACAGGAGCTCGACCGTTTCGGTAAAGCCGTCACCTGGCACGTCGAGCATGCGGTACACCACCTTCACGGCGTGCGGAGAAAAGATGATGCACATATTCACTAGCATAACGGCCAATTACTTGCCCAAGGCGGCGGCCCTCGCCCACTCGGTCAAGCGGGCTCACCCCGAAGCCATCTTTCACCTGGTGCTGTCTGACAGGATGCCGGCATGTTCGCCCGCGATCACCGCGGCGTTCGACACGATCATCCCGATCGAAGACCTGCCGATCGAAGGCCTTCCTTCCTGGATCTTCAAGCACCGGGTGGTCGAGCTGTGCACGGCGGTCAAGGGAATGGCGTTTCAGTATATCGCTGCTCGATTTGGAGCCGAGCGGATCTACTATTTCGACCCCGACATCGTGGTCTTCGGGCGGCTCGACCGCCTCGAGGAAATGCTCACCCGGCACAGCGTGCTCTTGACTCCCCACATGTTCGTCCCCGAGACCTTGCATCAAGCGATCCTCGATAACGAGCTCTGCTGCTTGAGACACGGGGTCTACAACCTGGGGTTCCTGGCCGTGCGCATGGCCGGGCAAGGCCGGCAATTCATCGATTGGTGGGCCGACCGGCTCAAGGGCTTCTGCTACGACGAGGTCGCGATGGGTCTGTTCACCGATCAGCGCTGGGTCGACCTGGCCGTTGCGTTCTTCGACGACATCGCCATCGTGCGCGAGCCCGAGTACAACGTCGCGACCTGGAATCTGACTCACCGCCGGGCCACCGGGCAGGCGCCATATTCGATCCAGATCAATGGCCGGCCGCTGGTTTTCTATCATTTCTCGGGCTTTGACAGCGGCGCCCAGATGCGCATGCTCGAGCGGTACGGCGCCCTGAGCCCGGTGCTCTACGACCTGCGCGATTGGTACATCGCCCGTTGCGCAGAGCTGGGCCAATCGACCCTGGGCAAGGTCGACTGCGTGCACAATTCCTATAGCGACGGCCAGAAGATCCTCGATGAGCACCGCCTGGTGTACCGGCGGCGGGAGGATATGAGCCGTGCCTATCCTGATCCATTCGACACCAGTGATCCGGCGCGATCCTTTCTCCGCTGGTATCACAGGCACGGAACGAAACCGGAGGTCAGTCCGCTCTACACGCTGATCAAGGACAGGGCGCCGAAGCCGGCGATCCGGCTGGCGCGGACAGCGCGTTCTGCCTGGCGGCGGTGGTCGAGGACCGGCTGATCGGCCTGACGACTCTGAGCCCGGCTTTCCCGAGGATCGGTCGCCCGATGGATCTGGGCATGAAAGCGACAGTCGTCTGCACGATTGGCACTCGGCCCGAGGCGATCAAGATGTCGCCTTTGATCAAGGCGTTTCGGGCGACGTCCTGGGCGCGGTGCCGGGTCTTGCTCACCGGCCAGCACCGCGAGCTCGTGACCGAGGTGCTGGATGCCGCGGGGATCAAGCCGGATATCGACCTCGAAACGATGCGGCTGAGTTTGCCGTTTGATCGGCTCGCCGCCCACATGGTGCGGGCGATTGCCAGAGTCCTGGCCGGCGAGCGTCCCAGCTTCGTGATGGCGCAGGGCGACACCTCGAGCGTCGTGGCCGCGGCGATCGCCAGCTTTCGCCGTCGCATCCCGTTTGGCCACGTGGAAGCCGGTTTGCGCACGCATCGGCTGTTTGCTCCGTTTCCCGAGGAAGCCAATCGCGTCGTGGCTTCTCATCTCGCTACCATTCACTTCGCGCCGACCTGGACGGCGCGCGAGAACCTGGAGCGAGAAGGAATCAACCCGGCTGCCATCCACGTCACGGGCAACACAGTCATCGACGCCTTGCTGGCGACGGCTCGAAGGAACGATCCGATCGGGGTTGAGCTCGATGCGACGCGGCGTCTGATCCTGGTGACGGCGCACCGCCGCGATTGTTTCGGTGCACCTCTCAAGCAGATATGTGCTGCGATCCGGCAGCTCGTCGACGAGCGAGCCGACGTGGAGTGCCTGTGGCCGGTGCATCCCAACCCGGCGGTGAGGCCGGTGGTGGAGGAGATTCTGAAAGATCACCCGCGGGTGCGGCTCTGCGAGCCGCTCTCGTATGGATCATTTGTGTCGGCAATGAACCGGGCCGCGCTCATCCTGACCGATTCGGGCGGCGTTCAGGAGGAAGCACCGGCATTGGGAACGCCCGTCTTGGTGCTGCGCAATGAGAGTGAGCGTCCGGAAGCGATCGAGGCGGGCGTGGCCAGGCTGGTGGGCCACGACCCGCGGACGATTGTTGAAGAAGCGACGCGGCTCCTGGACGACCCCGCGGCACATCGATCGATGGCTCGAGGCATGAGTCCCTACGGAGATGGCCACGCGTCGCGGCGAATCGTATCGATCGTGCGACGATTCTTGGGGGCGGGAGGGCGGTCGCGAGTTGCAGTATGAAGCGCCAGCACTCTCAGCCCTGGAAGATATTATCATCGCTCGTCGAGGCGACGTTGAGCACGACGAGCGTCTGGGTCAGCGTCGTGGTGCTCCCGGTTGCCAGGTAAAGGCCGCCTCCTTGACCCTGGCCGGAGCTCCCGCCGTCGGCACCTGAGCCGCCGATGGCCGCGTTTGCGATCACGATCGTGTCACCGAGTGAAAGAATTCCGCCCGGTAGTCCGAGGTACGTGTCAGGGCTCCCACTCATGATGCCCCCTCCCTGGCCGTCGCCACCGACGCCGCCGACACCACCGGAGCCGCTTCCCCCGCCCGAGCCGCCCTGGGCCAGGTTCAGGGTCACCAGCCCGCCGGAGACGTCGAGGGTACTGCCGGCGTCGTTGTAGACGCCGCCGCCCGATCCGTCTCCACCGGCACCGCCCGTTCCGGAGCCATCTCCGGCGCCGCCGGCTCCGCCCTGAGCCAGGTTGCCCAGCAAAGTGACATTCGTGCCGGTGATGGTCGCCGGCGCCGGACTTTCCGTCCCCGTGCTGAAGTCGTAGCTGATCGAGCCGACGCTGTAAATTCCGCCTCCCTGAACATAACCCCCCGCGCCGCCACTGCCACCGGCCGAAGTGGCGTCGCCACCGGCGCCGCCGATCACCTGGTTACTGGTGAACTGGGTGTTCGTGAGAGTTACACTGGTCGCGACGTTAAAGAGACCGCCGCCCTGAGCGTCGCCTCCATCACCACCGGTGCTCCCGCTTGCCCCCGCGCCGCCAATTGCCTGGTTGCCAGAGAGCACCGTGTTGTTCAGCGTGGCACTGGCAAGGTCGAGAACCAGTCCGCCGCCGAATGCGGGGCCTCCGTCGCCCCCGAGCGTTCCATTGCCGCCAATGGCCTGGTTGTCGCTCAGGGTACTCGAAGAGATTGCCAGGGGCTCGGCCGAGCTGAAAATGGCACCGCCGTTGGACTGGCCGCCCTGCGCACCGGTGTCGTCAGTCGCACCAATTGCCTGGTTGTGTGTAAAGGTGCTCTGCGAGATCGTGGAAGGCAGGTTGGATTCCAGGCAGATCGCGCCGCCGTCGGTGTAGCCGCCGCCGCCCCCCTGCCCGATCCCACCGATCGCCTGATTGCCGATGAAGGTCGATCCGGTCACGGTCACCGAGCTGGCGAAGATCGCGCCGCCGGTCGCGACGCCTCCCTCGGCGTCGTAACCGCCTCCCACGCCGGCCTCCCCGCCCACCGCCTGATTCGCCTTGAACACGGTGTTCGTGATGGTCAATTGGTCATTAGAGCTATTGATCGCGCCACCGTAGGAGTCGCCGCCGAACACGGCGAAGTTGGGGCTAGGCGCGCCCGCGCCACCCTGGGCCAGATTCCCCGCCAAGGTGGAAGCGCTGATCGAGACCGTGCTGCTCGAGCTGGAGATACCGCCGCCCTGGGCGCCGCCGGCGCCGCCGGCGCCGCCGACCGCCTGGTTGCCGCTCAAGATGCTGCCGGTGATCGTCACGACCGAGTCGTTGTCGTCGATGCCTCCTCCGCTCGCGAAGCCTCCCTCGAATCCCCCGGCTGCGGCCGCTCCGGCGACGGCTTGATTTCCGCTCACGGTGCTGCCCGTCATCGTCAGGGACGCGGGCTCGTACACGCCGTTCACCGTGACGCCTGACATGTAGATCGCACCGCCCAGGCCAGGCCCGCCAACGAAGCTGCTCGAGCCGGCGACAGCCTCGTTGTCCAAGAAGTCGCTGCCGGTGACGGTGATTGCCCCCTCGTCGGAGATTCCGCCGCCTTGGCAGAACGTGCCGAAAGCGCTGGGAAGTCCGATCGCCTGGTTGCCCGAGAACGTGCTGCCGGAAATCGACAACGCCGCGCCGTACTGGTTGTCGATCCCGCCGCCCTCTGAAAAGCTGGGCGAGACCGCCAGATTATTGGAAACGGTGCTGTTCTTCACGGTCACGGTTCCACCGGTCACGTTCTCGATCCCACCGGCGCCTCCCAAGCTGAAGGTGCCGTTGGCCTCGTTGTCGGTCACCGCGGAATGGTCGAGAGTCAGGTTGCCCGTGTTATAGATCCCGCCTCCCTCGGCAAAAGAGGCCACCGCCTGGTTGCCGGTTACCGTGCTGTTTTCGAGGGTCAGCGTGCCGGCGTTTGTGATTCCGCCACCATCGCCGAAGAGCGTGGCCTGGTTGCCCGAGACGACGCAGTTGTCGAGGTTCAGCGCGCCGGAATTGGCGATTCCGCCACCGGCGTCGTAGTTGTCCGACGTCCCATCGGTGATCGTGAGCCCCGAGATCGTCACCGCCGCCCCACTGGCGACGCTGAAGACTTCGCTCGCTCCAGTGCCGCTGACCGCGAGCTCATTGGCACCGAGACCGTCGATGGTGAGGTTCTCGCCGATCGACAGGACGCCGCTGGTCAGGTCAATGGTCTGGCCTTTAAGGTCGTGAGCGAAGGTGATCGTGCTGCCGCTCGGAGCGTTCAGGATCGCCTGACGCAGCGACCCCGCGCCGCTGTCATTGACGTTGGTCACGACATTGCTGAGCAGGGTCCGGCCCTCGAGCGGGTCCAGACTCGGCGCAAACCGCATCCGGCCCGGCGCCTGGCCCGAGTGCGCGTGTGTGCGGAAACCGATCGCGAGGCGTCAGGGCGGTCGCGGAATGAGGGTACTGTCATGAGAGGCATTCCTTCCCTTGTTGCGGATCTTGGTGAAAACACGTTCAGAAACGAGCACACATCAACCAGCGGGCAAACCGCCGCGCGCACCACGATCGGGGCAAGAAGAAAACGCTCGCGCGGTCCCGCATGCCATGAGACGCATTCACGTCATGACATCAGTCTATTTTTGTTTCTAGAGTCTGACGCTCGGTGACCGGAGGCCCGCGTTCGAGTAGACCAAGCACTGCGGCCGCCTCGGTGCGAAGGAGCCGAACGTCTGCCTCGGCGCGATTCGCTGCCAGCCAGCTTTCCGCGCAATGGAACGATTCGCGAGCGAGGTCCTTGTGGTCAAGCCGCCAGTGGGCCACGGCCCGGACGAAGCCCCAGAACTCGAATTCGCCGCCATTCAGGTCGCCTCCCTTTTTCAGTGCGTCTAGTGCGCCCTGCCAGTCGCCCGTGCGGCAAAGGGCAGCGCCCAGCAGGAATTCCGGCTTGGGATCGTTCGGAGACTCCTCGATCAGTTGCCGGGCAAGTTGCACGGACCGCGCCGGCTCGCGGAGCTCGGGGGCGGGACAGACGACCAGGAACCAGCAGAGGTTGGCCACGGCGTTTTCGTCGTTGCCGGCGTCGACCAGTCGGCGCAGCACGTCGCGGGCACGGCGCGCGTAGGACCGGGCCGCCGCCTCGCGGCGCTCCGGGGGAAGCGTGTCGTCTTGCCAGGCCAAGGCGGTGCACACGGTCCAGTAGGTCGCGGCGATAGCCGGGATATCTGGGCTGTCGGCGCCGGAATCGCGCACCAGATCTTCGGCCACCGACGCAGCCTCGGCGTGTGCGCGCTCTTTGATCAGGAACGAGGCCAGGGTCTTCCGCTCGCCCCGGAGATGCGCCCGGCGGATGGGGTCGCGAGGATTGTGGCGCAGAGCCTCCTCCTGGATCTCGACGGCGTTTTTGAGGAGGCGTCGAGCCTCGGCGGTTTCGCCTCGGTCGGCCAGGAGCGAGCCCAGTTGAGACCGGTTCAGCGCGAGCTCAGCCCGATACTCGGCGTGCTCCGGCGCCTGGGCAGCCAGGCCCTCCTGGATCTCCTGGGCCTGACGAAAGCATGCCTCCGCCTCGCCCAGACGGCGGTCATTCTGAAGCAGTACCCCCAGGTTATGGAGGACATTGGCCCGGCTCTCGCGGGCCTCGAGCTGAAGACTCGCCGTGGCAGGCAGGGAATCGAGAAGCTCGAGGGCCCGGCGATAGGAGCGCTCCCCGTCCTTGCGGTGGTTCCTGGCGATCTGGGCCACCGCCAGGTTGCCCAGGCAACTCGCGGCTCCACGGAGGATCTCCACGCGCCGAAAATTGTCGGCAATCAAATGATCGTAGGCCTCCAGAGCGCGCCGCGAGAACTGCTCGGCCTCCTCGGGCCGGCCATGCTGGAAACAGAAACCGCCCAGGTTCATCGCGACGCGGGCGAGGTTATACCGGTCATCGGAGCGTTCGGGGGCTTCCGTCACGAGGTTCTCGAAGAGATCGAGCGAGCGGCGATAGGCCCGGTCGGCTGCGGCGGACTCGCCGATACGGTAGCACTGCCAGGCCATCTGATGGAGATAAGTCGCCAGATCGGAGCGAATGCCCGGATCGTCGGGGAACTCGGTGACGAGCCTCTCGGTGATCGCGATGGCGCGCTGGCAAAGCGGCTGGGCCTGGCCGTGCCGTGCGGTGACCTCCAGAAGCAGTGCCAGGCAGCCCAGGTTCTTGGCCATGTTCCGCCGGACCTCCGGGTTTTCAGACTGAAGGTCTTCAAAAAGTGCCTGGGCGCGGCGAGCACTCGCAAGGGCCAGTGCCGTCTGCCCGGTTTCGCGCTGTACCGATGCCAGATTCGACAGGCTGGCCGCCAGGTCCTCGCGAAAGACCGGGACCTTGGGCGACTCGGCGACCAGGCTCTCACAGATCATCGGGGGCCGGCGCAGGACTTCCTCGGCCTCGGGCAGATGGCCGAGCTTGAAGAGCAGCTTCCCCAGGTTCATGAGCGTGATCGCCAGCTCTCGGCGAAAGACCGGAACGTCGGGAGCGTCGGCCGCCAGCCGCTCATACAGCCCCGAAGCGCGCCGGAACGCTCGTTCCATCTCCGGCTCCTTGCCGGAAGATTTCGAAAGCAGCGTGGCCAGTCCGGACAGCGTCGTCGCGAGGTCCTGCCGGTACAGCGTCATGCCGGGGTCGCGCTTGACCAGCGACTCGTACAGCTCCACGGCGTGCCGGTACAGTTGCTCGGCCTCGGCGAGCCGGCCGGTATGTTCGACGACGACGGCGAGGTTAGACGTCGACACGGCGTCGGTCAGCCGGATCCGGCCGATCGCCTTTCCCAGGTCGATCGCCTTCCGGTAGGCCGCCTCGGCCTCCTTCATCCGGCCGACCGAGCGGAGCAGATCGCCAAGCTGCTCGTGATGAAAAGCCAAAATGGGAAGCGTCGCCGGCGTCTGGGCAGTCTTTTCGATGAACGATCGCGTCAGCTCCTCGGCACTCTGGATCGCTTGCCGGCCCTCCTCCGCCCGTCCGGTGTTGATGAGTACGTCACCCAGGCCGATGTAGATCCTGACCAGCGAATCGAGCGTTCGGCTGTCCTGCTCGATACGCTGGTCGCCGGTCTCGAAGATCGCCAGGGCCCGGCGGTAGGCCTGTTCAGCAAGATCGAGCTGCCCCAGAACGCGCTGGATCTCGCCCACGCGCAGCGAAGCCACGCCGGCCAGGGAGCGGATTTCCGGATCAGCGTCCTGTTCACGAGCAGACCGCTCGTAGTAGGCCAGGGCTTTCAGCAGGAATTCGCGCTCCAGGGGCTGAAGGTTCGTCTGCCGGCGCAGCCACCTCTGGGCAACGCGGGTGTACATATCATCGACGGCCTGGCGGGCGTCATCACGCTGCCGCTTGACCTCGGCGCGGGAACGCTCGATCTCGTTCTTCTTGCTCTGAATCTCGGCTTGCTTGGCCAGCACCAGTACGATGCCGAAGGTCAAGCCGATGACCATCACGACCAAGAGGGGCAGGACGGTCATGACGACCTTCATGTGCCTGCGCGCCTGTCGGGCCAACCGTTCGACCGGACCGGGGCGCCGGGCCAGAATCGGCTGGTCGTCGAGGAATCTCTCGAGATCTTCCGCCACTGCTCCTGCGGTGGCGTAGCGGCTCACCGGATCCTTGGCCAGGGCCTTGAGGACAATCGTTTCCAGGTCGGCGGGAATCGCCCGATTGAGCACGCGGGGCCGGCGCGGGTCTTCCTGCGCAATGCGCCGAAGCAGGTCCTGACGATCCGGGCCTTCAAACACCGGCTCAAGGGTCAGGAGCTCGTAGAGGGTTGCACCCAGGGAGTAAACGTCGGTGCGCTGGTCGACCACCGACGAATTCCCAAGTGTCTGTTCGGGGCTCATGTAGCGCAACGTGCCCAGGAGGTCGCCGGTCTCGGTCAAGCTGCCTTCACCCTGAAACCGCGCCAATCCGAAATCGGTAACCCACAAGTGGCCCCGGCTGTCAACCATCAAGTTGGAGGGCTTGACGTCGCGGTGCAGCACTCCGTTTGAGTGCGCGTGTTCCAGGGCCTGGGCGGCGTGGAGTCCCAGGCTAGCCACTTCCCGGAAAAACGCACCCGTGCGCAGTCGAGGTCGAGCTCAGGCCTGTCCATCCCCTGGCAGCGGCGCCCGATGGGGCGCCCTCAGGCAAAGCGCGGTGGCCATCGTGACCTTGGCTTCCACCAGAGGGACGCGACCGGGCCGGCGTGTGGGCGCGGGGAGACGGAGTCGCCGCTGCTTCAAGGCTCTGGATGCGACGAAGATCGGCGATCCATTCGGCCAGGGTTGGTCCGTCGATCAACTGCATGGCGTAATAGTGGACTCCGCGCTCGCAGCCGACCGAGTACACCGGGACGATGTGGTTGTGGTGCAATTGCGCCGCCGCTTGCGACTCGACCCGGAACCGCGCGAGCTGGCGAGGGTCGAACGCCGCGCCGAAGGGCAGGACCTTGAGCGCCACGTGGCGGCCCAGCGAGTGCTCGAGCGCCTCAAAGACGACACCCATGCCGCCGCGGCCCAGCGTGCGCAAAATCTCGAAATCACCCAGCTCGGTCCCGTTCTGGCTCGCCGCTCTCGCGGTCGTCATGGGCCCGATGGCCCCGGCCACCTCCTCGACCAGGTGGAGACCCTTCAAGCAGGCGCGCAGCCGGTCGGCGATTGCCGGATGCCGCTTGACCCATTGCTCCAGGTCGACCGGCCGGCCCGCTTCCACCTCGGCCAGGTAATCGTCAAGCACTTGCGCCAGCTCGTCTTCATCCGACCGCGTGCCGGACCCGTTGACGGACAGCCGATCAATCAAGCTCATGGCGCTCCTCCACCTCCTGGCTGAGCCGTTCCAGCGCGCGAGCCCAGAGCATCCTGACCGCGCCAGGCGAGCGGCTCATGCGGGCCGCGACTTCGTTGAACTTGAGGCCTTCCAGATTCCGCAGGATGATCACCTCGCGATAGTCGGCCGGGAGCGACTCGAGCGCCTTGGCCAAAAGAACGGCCCGCTCGCCTCGCACCGCGGCAGCGCTGGGCGAAGTGGCCGTGCCCGCGAGTGCCTCGTGCACCGCCATATTTGACTGCTCCAGGAGCGCTTCCAAAGACACCTGGCGGTGGTGATTGCGGATCCGGGCCTTCTGATGGCGAGCGTTATCGACCAGGTTGCGGACCAAAATTCTGCGCAGCCACGCCAGCAGCTCGCGCTCGGTCGAGCCGGTGAACTGCGGGAAGTCGCGGTGAGCCTCCAGGAACGCCTCCTGCACCAGGTCGGACGGGTCCAGCCGCAAGCGCAGGGTGGTGCCGATCACAGTCTGCGCCAGCAGCCGGATGTAGCTGTGGTAGTGCTCCAGAAGCGCACCAAACGCCTCCCGGTCGCCAGCACGTGCTCGCCCCAGCAGGTCTTCAGGCGTTTCACTCGCACGAACCATCAGCTTGATTCCCCTATTGAACAGGGGCGAGGTGCCTGTCTGAATTGTCACGCGACTGGCCGTGAAGTTTCGGACCCACCGCACCCAATCTTCCATCCGCGCAGCCGAGAACGCAAGCACGGCGGTTAGCCCGAACCCGACCGTCGCGCTCATTTCCCCGTATCGCCGCATGGTGTACACTGGCTTCGATGTCCCGTTCCCTTCTCGGAAGGCAAAGGGCGATGACAGCACTCCGAATCAAGATGGTCGTGGTCGCCGGCGCCTGCTTGGTCGGCGTTCCTGCTTCCCTGGTATTCGCAGACAGGCAGATGGAGGCGCTCGGCCGAGGTGTGGTGGCGATCCCCCAGGACAGCGGCAAGGTGTTCGTGGGGTGGCGCCTGCTCGGAACCGATCCCGACGACATCGCCTTCAACGTTTATCGCAAAAACGGCGGTCAAGCGCCCGTGAAATTAAACTCGGAGCCGCTTCGGAACGCGACGAATTTCATCGACGGCGGCGCGAATCCGAAGGAAGCTGTATCCTACCTGGTCAAGCCGGTTCGAGATGGCCGGGAGCTGGAATCGAGCGCACCGTTTCGCCTTCCGGCCGGCGCGCCGGCACGGCCCTACATTTCGATCCCGCTCAACACGCTTCCTGGCCATACCCCCAATGACGCATCGGTCGGCGACCTGGACGGCGACGGCGAATACGAGATCGTCCTGAAACAGGAAATGCGGGGGCGGGACAACTCGCAAGCCGGGACGACGGGGGAATCGAAGCTCGAAGCCTACACGCTGGGCGGCCGCTTCCTCTGGCGGATCAATCTCGGCAAGAACATCCGGGAAGGCGCTCATTACACCCAGTTCATGGTCTACGACCTTGATGGCGATGGCAAAGCCGAGGTCGTTTGCAAAACAGCCGATGGCACGATCGACGGCACAGGAACACCGATCGGCAATCCCGGCGCGGATCACCGCAACGCCGCGGGCTTCATCCTGGAGGGGCCGGAATTCCTCACCGTCTTCGAAGGCACGACCGGCAAGGCGCTCTTCACAACCAGCTACATCCCACCCCGGGGAGACGCCGCGTCGTGGGGCGACAACCGCGGCAACCGGGTCGACCGTTTCCTCGCGGCCGTCGCGTACCTTGATGGATCGCGCCCGAGCGTGATCATGTGCCGCGGCTACTACACCAGAACGGTGCTCGCCGCGTGGAACTGGCGGGACGGGTCGCTCTCGAACGTCTGGACTTTCGACAGCGACGACGGTACGCCGGGCAACCAGTCGTATCGCGGCCAGGGGAACCACAACCTGCGCGTCGGCGACATTGATGGCGACGGCAAGGATGAAATCGTCTACGGCGCCTGTGTGATCGACGACAACGGCAAGGGGCTCTACTCGACGGGCCTGGGGCACGGCGACGCCATCCATCTTTCCGACATGGATCCGGACCGGCCGGGCCTGGAAGTTTTTGACATCCACGAGCGCCCTCGCCACCAGAATGGCGCGGAATTCCGCGACGCGAGGACCGGTGCTTTGATCTGGGGAAAACCCTCGCCGGACGTCGGCCGAGGCGTTGCGCTGGACATCGACCCCCGGCATCGCGGGTATGAGATGTGGGCCTCGGGCCCGGGGTTGACGGGTCTCTGGAACGTCAAGGGCGAACAGATTTCCGAGCGCAAGCCGCGGTCGTGCAACTTCGGGGTCTGGTGGGACGGTGACCTGCTCCGTGAAATCCTGAACGCAAATCGGATCACCAAATGGAACTGGAAAGAAGGCACAGAGACAAACCTGGTGACGGCGCAGGACTGCGCCGCCAACAATTCGACCAAGTCGACCTCTTGCCTCTGCGCCGACATCCTCGGCGACTGGAGGGAGGAGGTCATCTGGAGGACGACCGACGGCAAGGAGCTGCGGATTTACACCACGACGATTCCGACGGAACACCGGCTCGCGACGTTGATGCACGACCCGATTTACAGGCTGAGCGTGGCCTACCAGAATGTGGGATACAACCAGCCGACGCAGACCGGCTTTTACCTGGGAGACGGGATGGCGCCGCCGCGGCGGCAAGACGTCTCCAACGGAAGTTCGACGAAAGGTTCGTATCGTGCGGCCCCATCCGGAGATTCACCATGAGGATCACTTTTATCTGATCGCTTGCCGTTATGCTGGCCGCTGTGGGCGCCTTCGCCGCGGGCCCGATGATGCCTACCATCTCAGCCCGGACTCCGAGCCGCACGACGGCGTGCCGCAAGGCAAGGTCATCGGCCCGATCGGCAGCTTCACCAAAATCCGGAGCGGTCACGTCTTTCCCGACCTGATCAAGCAGGCCGAGCACAAACCGATCCGCGTCTTCCTTCAGGACGGCGTCAATGACAACCGGGGCATGCGTCGTGGCGGTCGCTACGGCCCGAAATGGGACTGGCATGCGCAGAACATCTTGATGGTCGAGGCGCTCACCGAGAAGAAATACGACGTGAACTACGTCTGGGGCATCGGCACGCATTCCAACAAGCAGGGCGGTGCGATCATGCCGGAGATGCTCCGGTGGCTCTGGCGTGATTATCCGAGGAAGGACGATCCCAAGGACCCCAGCAATCGCACATTGCTTGTTACGCGAGACGCCGCGAAGTCGGCAATCGCGCACTAAGGCAGGGCGAAAAAATAAATTGAGCAATTTTCGTCCGGATGCGTCGTGCGAGACGGTGACCGAGCACGGTCCACTGCTCAATTTATTTCTTCGCGGCGCCTAAGTCGTCGTACACCGATCCGGGTTGCTCTTGGCACGGTTCAGCTCATGACGCGAATCCGACGATCAGCTCTTCTCCCGTTTATAGGTAACGAGATAAAGCGACGAGTCCGGCTTGGTCGCGAACTCCGTGGGTCGCTTCTTGCCGCTCAGGTCGTAGCAGACCTTCAGGCTGTCTTCCTTGAGCTCGTAGATACACAGGAACGTCTTCCCCTTGTTGGGGCCGTCCGTGCCCGTGATGTCCATCGTTTTCGGGTCTTTGGACGGGTCGAGCGTGGCTGTGCCCTTGTCGGTGACCTCGCCGACGGTCACTGTATACTTGTCGTCCTTGAGCACCAGCTTGATGGTCTTCAAGACCTTATCGTCGAATTTCTCGCCAGCGAGCTCAGCCGACGAGGGCAGCCAGGTCCCTTCCATCGTCTTCTTGTCCTCCTTGTCGTCGTCGCAGCGAGCGATGGGCGCCAGGAACACGATCGAAGCGGCAAAGAGAGCGAGCACGGTTTTCACGATCACGATCAACCTCCCAAGAAAAAGTGGCCCTGGGGCTAAATGAACCGAAGCACTCGGTCGCGTGCACGTAGGTCAGGCTTTCCAGCCTGACTTTTTGGGACGTCAGGCTGGAAAGCCTGACGCACGCTCGTTTCCCAGCGGTTTCACGGGCAAACAACAGTTGGGTTGATCGATTTGCACGTCTGCCATGCGGTCTTCTGCAACAGTGTGCGGTCGTTCTGGTCAACGCCAACGACTTCGACGTCAATGCCGACGGGGTTCTGCTTGAACAGTACCGCAAGGAAAACGCAAGCGGCAAGGTACGACCCGGCGAGAGTGGGATGGCTCTGGTCGCGGTCGTGCAAGACCGGTTGATCATGCTCGCGGAGAAATCGCTGCCAGACCACGCCGACTGGAACGACTGTCGCGCGCAGCTCGCGGCCGATGGCGTTGTACGCGTCGGTTATTGCCTGCTGAGACTCCGGCGCGTTCCGCCGTGCCCAGTTCATATAAAGAACCGTTTTTGAGTCCGCGCGCCGTATCGCTTCGTCAAAGAGTCGAACGTTCTCATGCATCCGAATCGCGTTCTTGACCGGCAGCGTGCTCTGCTCCTGGAGCACGACAAAGTCGTATCGGCCGTCCTGGATCTCTTTCAGCGCCTCGCCGGCGTTCCAGTGAGTGCGGAGCGACGCACCGCCCTTGCTGATCAGGCGGTGCTCGATGGGCTTGCCCCGCGCCGCCGCCAGTTGCGCGATCAGGCCCGGCAGGTCGTTGCGCGCGGTGAAGCTGTTGCCGATGAAGAGCACGTTCCTCGACTCGCTTTTCAATTTGCCGATGGCCATGTGAATCTGCCGCTCAGTCGATCGAACGGCGGCGAGCCTTGACCGACCGAGCTATCCTGACCAGGACGACGCCGGCCGAATCATCGATCCGGTGACTCACCACTTCGTCTTTCCCCTCAGTTCTGCTCAGTAACGATGCGATCTATCCCTTTCCCTTGCACGTTCGATTATCATTGACAAGATATTGAGCAGTCAATCCGACCGTTAATCACCTGATGGTGAATGCCGATGCCGAGACTGCTGCCGATGAACGAGTCGAGGCAACCCGGACGCGAACCCTTGGTCTCGGTCTTCTGCGGCGCGCCGGCCGTCGGCATTGGCCTGGGAACAATCGTGCTGCTATTGTCTTACATGCTTGGCTGCCCGATCGGCTCGGCGGACTTGTACAGTGTGGAGACGATCCCGAACAAATCAGTCGACCAGATGGGACGTCTCATTGGCACGAGGCCGTCCGGCCACATACTTCCTTCCATGCAGCTTCTGGGGATATTATCCGCGGCGATGTGTTCGGCTGGGCTCGGCATTCATCTCAGTCGCCGCCGATGGCGGCATGCCAAGGCGACGACTTCCTTCACTGGCGTGATTGTCTGTGCGATCGCACTCTTCGTGGCGTGGCTCTTGTTCGCGGTAGCAGCCGCGTCGGCGTGATCAACGGGCGCGGGCAACACGGCCGCGATCACCGGGAGCCTGCCCCCGCCGACGTCGCGGCAATACTCTTGCCCGAGGATGCGCTGGGCAACATCTTCAGAGGCTCCGCGGCAAGAAGGGACGCATCGCCCAACTGAGGGCCGCGATTGCCGGGTAAGTGGCACTGAGGCTCAGCCAAAGGAAGCGGACGGTCTGCCAGGCCGGTCGCCGGCGCAGCCAGGCGCCGCGCAGATGAGGCCCGGCCAGGCGGCCCAGGCCGCGACGAGTACCAGGAATTCGATCCACGGCGGGGCCATTTGCTCGACTCGCGGTCTGCCCGCGATCGCACCGCTGATGAAGGCGAGCGGGATTGTCCCCAACAGGCCGATGATCAGCAGAAGCCAGCCCAGTAGCCGCCAGCCCGCCACGGTCGCCGGGCCTTCCAGACGGTCGATCGCCAACCCGATCAGCGCGATGCCCGAGAGGAACAGCGGGAAGGTCAAGAGCCCGACGATCGCTCCCGTAGCGATCGCGCCGCCCATAACCAGGTGTGCCAGGCCCACGAGGTAGGTCACCCCCAGGCCGTGAAACCGGCGGCGGCCTGCCTTGGCATCGGTTCTCGCACGGATCGAGCTGGGACCCCGTCGAGCCAATTATTCTCGATCGATTGACCGACATGATCATCCCAATTGAATGCGATTCGTCGGATGCGCGGGTTCGATGCCCCGTTCCGATCATTCCAAACTCATCCGCAACCCAAAGTCCTCGAACGAGATAGTACATCAGTGCGCTTTCACTGTCGAGTTCCGATTATTCCAAACCCATTCACAAGGCCAATCCCGGTAAGGATATGTGCCGACACCCCCCATTTTCGCCCTTGAGCTCCGATTATTCCATGGGAATTCACAACGCCAATTGCTGTATTGAGATGCGGCAATGCGCCCGATTTTCGTCCGGATATAGCGATTACTCCAAACCCTTGCGGAACTGCAACTCGTGTCAAAGGTTAGGAAATAAGCCGACGTTTTTCCGATTATTCCAAACCCTAGCGGAAATCCAACTTGCGTAAGGGGTTGGGCAACGCGGTGGTTTTTTGCTGAGGCTCGTTGTGTGCGCGACGGAGTCATTGATCGAGTTCGATTTGCCCGCCGTCGCCGACTTGATGAACCGCTACGAATACGAACGGCTGCGGCCCCACTTAGCCCAGACCCTCGGCTCTCGCGCTCGTGGGGTTCTCGATCCACCGCCGATAGCAGGGATAGCACAGATAGATCACCATCCGGCGAAAAACCTGAGTGATCGCCTCTTCCTCGCTTGTGTGTCTCAGCCGCTTCAAAAGAGCATCGATCTGTTTCCCGGTCTCGGCAGAATTCAGAGCGCCGATCTCCAACGTGCTGGGATCAGCGATCGCCTCGATCTGGACAAGGTAAAACTCTCCGCGCCCTGGCGTGAGTCGCTTGGAGCAGTGGCTGCACGTGAGCTTGTCAGATGCGGCACTCATGATCGCGTCCCGTCATCGGGTTTCACTGGTCCGATGAACCCCGCGGTCAAGCTCTCGATCCTCGCGCGGCCGTCCAAAACAGCGGACAATTACCCACGCGATGATGCCGGCCGCGAGCAGAGCATAGACCCACGGCGAAATCGCGTTGGTGAGTTCCAGCACTCCTTTGATCGGGGCGACGACGGCCGAGAGGTCAGCGGGGAATATGACGAAATAAGCGAAGACGACGCCCGCCAGAACGTACCACGGTCTGCGTTCAGTTGACATGGGGATGCTCCGCTTCGGTCCGCGCTGTTGCGGGTGGAGCCACGCGCGGCAGAAACAGCATGCCCACGCCGGCGAGCGTCAGGATCACGGCGATCTTCATGAGGGTCACCGAGCCAAGCCCGGCTGTCAAGGCGACCTGCGCGGCATTGGGGCTGAGGGCCGATACGTTCGACTGTGCGGCCGCGGCGATTGCCAGGAAGACACCGATCAGAATCAGCTTCATCTCGGCTGTTTGTGCCCGGGCCAGGATCACGATGATCGCCAGAATCAAAAAAAATGTGGACACGAGCGTGGTGCTCAGGATCATACCGCTCGGATCGGGACCCATCAGGTTGTCTCCTCGAGTCGGATGTGTTCGGGAATCGCGGATCTATTTCGAACGTGAGTTGGGCGAAATGCAAGAGTAAGGGCGGTCGAGCAGCACACGGAATCGCCGCGCGACCTTGCTCAAAGTTGATCGAACCCGGGGATTCGCTGAAGAATCTCCCGCAACCGCTTGATCGCACGCAAGTAGCGGCTTCCGGCCCCGGCCTTGGAGAGGCCCAGGACTTCGGCGATCTCGGTCGTGCTGAGCTGTTCGAAGTGCTTGAGCGCCAGGACCTCGCGGTCGATCGGGTCCATGCTGTTCAATGCTTCTTGCACCAGGAGCCGGGTCTCGGCCTTGATAGCGGCCTGCGAGGGAGCGGTCAGCTTTCCCAGGAGCTGCGCCGCCAGCGACACGCTGTCGGCCATCGGCAGGCCGCCGCGGTGCAGCGTGACCTCGCGGCCGGCGTCGCGAAGCTGCGTGCCCAGATGGCGCCTGTGCACTTCCGCCATCTTGAGCGCCGTCATGTTGCGCAGCCAGAGGAAAAACGAGGTCGACGGGTTGGCAAGGTACTCATCCAGCCGCCTCGAGACGTCGAGGAACGACTCCTGGACGACGTCGGAGTCGTCAACCCGCCCCGTGAGCCGGCGGCTCAGACGCAGTTGGACCATCCGTTTGAGCCGGTCGCGGTACCGCGTGAAGACCGCGCGCAGCGCCTCCTGGTCCCCCGCCGCGGCGCGGTGCAGGAGGCTGGTTTCCTCGTCGGGCTGATCACTCGTTGCGTCGGTCATGAACTCGTTCGTGGCGGAGTCTGTAATGCTCACGCGGTACGGGGCCCTACCCTGTTTAATGCGAATCGCCGCGAATCGTCTCCATCTTTTTTTCAGGTCACGGCCGGAAATCCCAACATCGCCAATCAATGCGTGAAGGGATTGGCCGGAAAGACCGTGTCGTATCGGATCACGGTCGCGGCCTCGTCGCGCAAGGCGCGTCAGGGCTTGTTCCTCCCAGAACTTGTCCGGCGAATCGGGCACCTTGAACGCGGCCAGCCGTTCGAGCCATTTCTTCGCCTCGTCGAGGCGGCCTTTCCGGGCATGCGCCATGGCCAGAAACGCCCAGTCGCGGGCTTCGCTCTGACCATTGCGCATTCGGATGCTCTCCTCGAATCTCGAGATGCACTCGTCGAGCCGATCCGCTCGATAATACGCAGCCGCCAGCAAACGCATGCCCTGGGCCTTGACGTACGAATTGCCACCGTTCTTGGTGAGATTCTCCGTGTACCGAATGAGCGCCTCAGGATCGTCGGGAACACCGCGCAGTCAAAAGGCAGGTCCACAGGAAATTGAGAAAAAAGACGCGGAGCTTACGGGCCTCAAAAAGCGCGTACCGGGGTCGGGAGAAGGACCGAAACGCAGCCAGGTTGCCCCCCCGGATCAGGGCAACGGCGTATTTTTCGGTCAACCGGTCCCGGTCGAACTGCCCCACGTCAGAATCCTCATCGATCAATATGGATAACATTGCGGCGGCGAGGTCCCAGCGGCCGCGAGCGCCGCATCGCTCTGCCATCGTAACGGCTTGGTCAGTGGTGACTTCAGACTGGCTATTGTTGCCCGCCAAACAGTGCGACAACGCACGGTCTTCGAACGTTCCAACGCGGTCAGTCTCCGGCAGCAAGAGGAGAATCTCGACCAGCCAACTCCAGACGGTGCCCGTTTTGGGATCCAGCGCGAGCACTCTCTGCAGGTTTTCCAGCGCGAGCTCGGAGTTGCTCATTCGAGCATTTGCGTCGGCGCGAAGCAGGTAAATCGCTTCGGTACTCGAGCTGTCGCCGCGCACGCGATCCAGGTGCCAGATCGCCGCGTACGGATCGTCTTTGACACAGCGATCGGCGATGGATAGATGCAGATCCCGTGCGTCGGCTTCCGCTTTCGCAAGGGAGGGGAGCGGCTCGGTGCCATAGGGCAGTTCTTGGCGGCGCTTCTCCCACTGCGCTCTAGTCAATCGCGCGACCGAGCCCGCGCGATCGAGTGTCCAGCCGGCGCGAGCCTCGGTCCAGCGCCGAACCTCGGCGGCTGCCCCGGCGACTTCGCTGGGCGTCTCGAGCACACGGAAGCCGTGGTTATCGGATCCGACGGCCAGGAGGCTGCCACCTGAGAGAAACAGGAGCTTGGAAATGGCATCACTTTGGTGCTCCCGGGGTGGCCCGAGTGGCAGTCCGGTGAGCGCGTCCCAGAACTGGATGATTCCATTCATCGTCCCTGTCGCCAGAGTCCGGCCGTCCGGGCTCATCGCGTGCACGCGGCACATGGAGTCGTGCTCGATGGGCGGTCCCAGCGGCCGGCCCGTTTCGATGTCCCACAGTCGCACCATCTGGTCGGCCGACCTGGTCAAGAATGAGCGGCCATCGGGATTCACGACGACTCGCTCAATCCCCTGCGGCTGCAACGACCATGGTTCGCCGGCGAGCGCACCAGCGCCCAAATTCCATCGCCTGACGCACCCCTGCCCGTCGCTCAGGAGAGCAATCCGGTCGTCCAGGCTCACGGCGACGTCCGTGACATCGGCGCCTCCGACCAGATCGTGCCCCAGATTTTCGCCCGTCTTGGTGTCCCAGAGCCGCAACGTCTTGCGATCGATGCTCTTGGTGTAGACGATCTTGCCGTCCCGACTGAACTGCAATGGGATTGCTCGGCTCTCGCCCACGCGGATCGGTGGACATGTCTGCTCGTTGCGCTCCACGTCATAAATCAACACCTCGGCATCCGGCGGCCCTTCATTTGTCGAGAATGAAAACCCCGTGCCGATCGCGAGCCTCTTGCCGTCCGGAGCAACGACCATGCCCCAGACGGCGCGGGGGATCCTGGTCCGGTTCTGGACGCGGCCGGTTTTGGGATCGGCGCTGCGGATCTCCGCGCAGAAGCTTCCCATCGCGAAGATAACACGGCCGTCGCCGGTGGAATCGAAGGCAGTGCAATTCGTGGTGAGATCGAGCGGCTTGCCCAGGGGGTTTGCTTGGGGCAACGTGCGAACCTGCGTGCTGCCGTCGCTTAACCCAACAGCCACGCTGTCGCCAACGGGGCTGAACGCCAGAGCCCACACGCCCGTGTCAAACGTCCATTCGGGCCCGACCGGCTCACCGGTGCGGCTGTCCAGTATGCGGACGGCTGCGGGTGAGTGGTAATTACTGGTCCGGCCCCCCTGCGCGACGGCGATGGACCGGCCATCAGGGCTGTAGTTGATCATCGCGACCTGGCGCGAAAACGCGCGCGGCAGGCCCTTGAGCGCCCCGCTCTTGCTATCCCACAACCGCAGCTTGTGATCGTGTCCGCCGGTTGCAATCGTTGTTCCGTCCGGGCTCCAAGCAACGGTATAGATGTGATAGCCGTCATGTTTCCCGGTCTGGAACCGTTCTTTCCCCGTTGCGATGTCCCAGAAGACCGCCGCACGGCTCACGCCAGGTTGGTAGTCGCTCGATTGACCGGCGGCCAGGCTTTTCCCGTCCGGGCTGAAGGCGACAGGACTATTGCCTCTGCTTTTCCAGTTCGGGTCGATCAGCGGCGGGCCTAGCGGCTTCTGCGTCAAGCGGTCAAGAACTTGCACCGTGTTCCAGGCGGCATGAATTGCGATCGCTTGACCGTCGGGCCGGAATGCCGAGATAAAACCCCGAAAGTTGACGGGTTTGCCGACCGCGCGACCCGAGCGCACGTCCCAGGTCCACAGTTGAAATGCAGCACCCACCCAGAGCTGACTTCCATCGGGGCTAAACGCCAGGGACGAGATCCAACGGACACGCTCCAGCGTGAAAACCTGCTCGTGCCCGTCCGCGAGGTTCCAGAGCCGCACCCGGCCCGAATTGTGCGCGGTCGCGAGGGTCTTGCCGTCCGGGCTGAAGACCGCTTGCACCACCTGCTCGTCCGAGGCCTCGCCCGGTTGGGTCGGTTTGAGACCGGCCGGGCGGAGTGTGAGCCGGGGAAGAGCGAGCTCTTCGAGCGCGGTTTGCCGGAGATTGACCCGCACGGCGTGATGAATGCCCGAGGCGTCTTCGGGGTCGAGCTCCAGGGCGCGGACCAGCCAGAGCATGCCGCGGGCGGAGTCCTTGTGGTCGATCAGGCTGAGTCCGTGCGCCGCCGCTTGGCGAGCGGATTCAGCGCGGGCGCTCTGCGCAGGCGCTCGTTTCGGCGGCGGCGCTTTTGCGTGCATCGACTGCGGCCTTGGCCTCGGCAGCCGCGCTGCGGATTGCCTCGTTTGCGGCCGTGGTGGCGAGGCTGGCCGAGCGTTCGGCCTGGTCCGCAAAGTGGTTCGCACGGATTGCCAGCACGCTCGAGACGACCGTTCCGCAAACAAGCGAGAGCGCCGCGATCAAGAGCGCCGCCGCCAGCCCGCGGTTCTTCCGCTGCCAGCGATCAAGCCTCTCGATCGAGGAGAGGCGCCGGGCATGGATCGGCTCGTCGTCGAGGAATCTCTGAAGGTCGCTGGCCAGTAGGTCCGCCGAGGCGTAGCGATGGCTGGGATCGCGCTCGATCGCCTTGTGCACGATCGTCTCCAGGTCGCGCGGCACATCGCTGCGCAGCTTTGACAGCCGCGGCGGCTCTTCGTGAGTCACCTGGCGGATCAAGCTGCCGCGGTCCTTCTGGTTGAACGCGGGACGGAAGGCCAGGAGCTCGTAAAGCGTCAGGCCCAGCGAGTAGACATCGCCCCGGGCGTCGTACTTCCCTTCGAATGCCTCCGGGGGCATGTAGCGGATCGTGCCCAGGATGTCGCCGGTGTGCGTTAGGTCCTGCTGGTCGTCGGCCTTGGCCAGGCCGAAGTCGGTCACCCAGACCGTACCGCGGGAATCCAGGAGCAGGTTCGACGGCTTGATGTCGCGGTGCAAAATACCTTGTTTGTGCGCGTATTCGAGCGCATCGGCCACCTGGAAGCCAATCTGCGCGACGCTCTGCCAGTATGTGACGGAACGCGACCGCTTCGAGCGACCGTCCCCGCTCGTGCCGGGAAGCGAAATCGAAGACGACGAGTGGCCGGAGGGGTCGGCGGACCGTTCGGCCGGTGCGCTGGGCGGAAACTCGACCGGATCGGCCTCTTTAGCGGACGTTACCTCTCCGGAGTGTCTCTCGGCCACGGTCGCGGCCATCGCCTCACCCGGCGCTCGAGGTCGCGCCCCGCCCCGCGACGTCGCCGCTCACCGTCCCACCGCCCGCTGACCGCGGGAACTGACCTCCCGTTGCCGCATCACATGGCTCGGTCTGGGTCTCGAACCGCCCGGTCACGAGCGAACACGCCAGAGCGGCGGCAGTCTCGTCGCGAGCCTGGGGATGATTGCGCTGCGCACCGTCGTCCGCCGGGTTGCCCGATCGGCTCACCCGCATCAGTTTGAGCTCGTCGATGACGGCGTCGAGGCTCTGGCCCTGGATATATTGCATCACATAGTAGGCGGTGCCGTCGTGTTCACCGACGCCGAACACCGGGACGATGTTGGTGTGGTGCAGCCTGGCCGCGGCGCGGGCCTCGCGCTCGAACCGTTGGTGCTGCTTGCGGTCGCGGACCATGTTCGGGGGCAGGAGTTTGAGCGCCACGTGCCGGCCGAGCGAGACCTGTTCGGCCTCGTAGACGACACCCATTCCGCCGTGGGCGATTTCGCGGATGATCCGGTAGTCGTCGAGCTGCGCCGGCAACAGGCCGCTCCTGGCCTCGATCCCGGCCGTCGCGTCGGTCTCTTCCACGGCCAGCGAGTCGTCGCGGATGGCGATGTTCTCCATCATCGCCATCGCCGGGAAGACTTCCCGGATCTCGCCGGCCAGCTCGGGATGCCGGTCGATGTAATCCCTGAGCGCGGGCCGTTCTCCCTTGCGATAGCGCTCCAGGAATTCCTCGGCAAGCTCCAGTACGACCGCCGATCGCGATTCCGACGTGTCCATGGGTATTGCACTCGTGAAAAAGCGCGTCCGGGCTGCCTTCGCCCGAACCGGATCCAAACCACGAGCGGTCCTCGAGCCCCCTGCCTGAGACGTCCGCGCGTCTGGTGAGTGATCCTATCCCATGGGAATGCAACCTTGAAGGATTCGTCTCCACGCTCTCAGGAAATACCAACCCGTCGCGCTCGTTTTGGCCTGCTCTCCATGGGCAAGGACGCGGCTTGACGGTTTTTGGCCCCCTTCCTAGAATGACGCCCCCGCCCGGTCGATCGGAGCGATTGAGCGGCGGGGATCTTGCGCCGGACAGGTCCGCTCGGTCCGGAACGGAAACGAATTCCCCCCATTCGCTCGCAAGAAGGAAACGACTGCCGCTGTGTGACTCCAAGCATGGAAGGGCGCATGCCATGGACGCTCAAGATACGTTTGTCGAGCGCACACTTGGTCGTGGCGCTCTGGCCTCCGGCGCGATCCCTTTCAACAAACCCTTCATCGCGGGCAAAGAGCTTTTCTACATCGCTCAGGCGGTGACCAACGGGAACATAGCGGGAGATGGACATTTCACCAAGGCTTGTAGCCGGCTCCTCGAGGAAAGATTCCAGATTGGCCATGTCCTGTTGACTCCTTCGTGCACCGCCGCGCTCGAAATGGCCGCGGTCCTTGCTGGTCTGGGTCCGGCCGATGAAGCGATCCTTCCCTCGTTCACGTTCGTTTCGACGGCGAGCGCGGTCGCGCGGTTGGGAGCCCGTCCGGTCTTCGTCGACATCTGCCCCGAGACGCTCAACATCGATGAGACCCGAATCGAGCGGGCGATCACCAAACGGACCAAGGCCATTCTCCCGGTGCACTACGGCGGTGTCGGATGCACAATGGGCCCGATCCTGGAAATCGCTCGCAAATACGGCCTGAAGATCATTGAGGACGCCGCCCAGGGAGTCAACGCTTTCCGCGACGGCCGCGCGCTGGGATCGATCGGCGACCTGGGGGCATTCAGCTTCCACGAGACCAAGAACTTCATCTGTGGCGAGGGGGGAGCCCTGTGCGTCAATGATCCTGCACTCCTGGCGCGTGCGGAGATCCTGCGGGACAAAGGAACCAACCGCAGACAGTTCTTCCGCGGTCAGGTCGACAAGTACACGTGGGTCGACATCGGGTCGAGCTACGTTCCCAGCGAGATTTGCGCGGCGTTCCTGTACGGCCAGCTCGAGATGATGGACGAGATCACGACAGTTCGCCGCCGCCGTTTTGAGTATTACCAGGAGCAGCTCGGACCTCTGGAGGCGGAGGGACTCCTGCGGTTACCGCGGATTCCGCCCGGGTGCCGCAGCAATTACCATCTTTTTTACATCATTCTCCCGCACCCGGCGGCTCGCGATGGCTTGATCGACCACTTGCGGCGGCACAATATTCTCGCCGTATTCCATTATGTGCCGCTCCATTCTTCGCCGATGGGGAAAACCTATGGTTATCGCGAAGGCGATCTTCCCGTCACGGAAGATTTGAGTCGCCGCCTTGTGCGACTTCCGCTCTATCACGAGATCACCGACGACGAGCAAAACCGGGTGGTCGATCAAATGAGCGGCTATCTGCGTGAGAGCTCGACTCGTTTTGCCGCGGCCTGAAGCGGGCGACCGGTTCGACGCGAGCGGTCGCGCGGAGCCATGTGGCCATCACCCAACAGAAGGGCCGCTGAAGCCGATGCGAACCACGCCCTTTCGCCTACTGGCTCGACTGGAATCACTCCCTTGGGATTCTCAGCATTTCGGTTTCCCGGTCGCCCGGATCAAGGGACCGGAGCTCGCCGAGCTCGAGTTGCGGGAAAGCCTGCATGTCGCGCGACGACGGGGAGTCAGGCTGGTTTACTGGGCGGGCTCTGCCGACCGGGACATTCCGGGGTCCCTCCTCGACGAGTTCGGCGGCCTTCTCGTCGATCGCAAGGCCACCTTCCAGAAATCCCTGCTGAGTCTCGATCTCGAGCGCGATGACCCGATTTCCCGGCGCATCACCCAGTATTCCGGCAGCGAGCCCGGTTTCGCATTGCTCCGGCTGGCTGTCGCGGCGGGAGCCTGCTCGCGGTTTCGCCGCGATCCCGGAATCCCCCGGGAATCGTTCCGGCGCCTCTTTGAGCTCTGGCTCATTCGCAGCATCCACGGCGAGCTGGCCGATCTCGTCCTGGTTGCGGGCGGAGAATCCGCCCTTGCCGATCCGGTGGGATTGATTACTGTGTCGCTGGCGCACGGCCAGGGCTCGATCGGCCTGATCTCCGTCGATGAATCCGTGAGGGGGCGGGGTATCGGCAAGCACCTGATCCACGCCGCGCACCGTTGGCTGGCCGGGCATGGGGCAGACCGCGCCCTGGTGGTGACGCAGCTCGACAACAAAGCGGCATGCGCGCTGTACGAAAGATGCGGCTATCGACAGGCTCATCTGGAGCATTTCTATCACTTCTGGCCGCAATGAGGCCCGAGGCCCGCGCCACTCTGGCCCGCCGGCCTCGATTGCTTGATCTCGGGGGGCTCTCATGGCTGGCATTCACGTTTCGGTGGTCGTACCGGTATACCGGTCGGAATCCACCCTTCGTCCGCTGGTCGCGCGACTCTTGCGCGTACTGGAACAGACCGGACTCGACCACGAAGTTGTCCTCGTGGAGGACGGTGGCCAGGACGGGTCCTGGAAGGTCCTTCGTGACTTGCAGGCGACCAACCCCGATCGCATCGTCGTCATTCAACTGATGCGCAACTACGGCCAGCACAATGCGCTCATGTGCGGCTTCCGCCACGCGCGGGGAGATTTCATCGTCACGCTCGATGACGACCTGCAAAACCCTCCTGAGGAGATTCCCAAGCTCCTCGACCTGATCCGGACCGGAGAGTACGACCTGGTGTACGGGATGTATTCCACGAAGGAGCACAGCCGCTTCAGGAACGCCGGGTCAACCTTCGTGAACGCCTTTTACCGGTTCGTCTTCAAGAGCGAGGCCACGATCTCGTCCTTCCGCGCCATTCACCGGCCGCTCCTGGAGAGCATCTTTCCGTACGACCTGAACTTCACGTTTGTCGACGGGCTGCTCGCCTGGAATACCCAGCGGATCGGTCAGGTCGAAGTCGAGCATCACCCCCGCGCGCTCGGGCGCTCGGGATACAATCTCAGGAAGCTCGTCGTGCTCGCTCTCAATCTCATCACAAACTTTTCCCTCTTGCCTCTCCAGATCGTGTCATGGTTCGGCCTGGCGCTTTCCGGCGTCGGTTTCTTGCTTGCGGTTTTCTACCTCATCCAGTCGCTTCGATCACAGATTGTCGTCGCGGGGTACGCCTCGTTGATCATCGCGATCCTTGTCGTGGGCGGAACGCAACTGCTGGCGCTGGGCATCGCCGGAGAATACCTGGGACGGCTCCATCTCAACGTCAACCGCCAGCCCCAGTACACCATGAGGGCCATCGTGAGAGGGCGTACGAGCGGTGCTGCGGCCAGACGGACCTCGGACCGGGTGGATTCCGGTCACGCCGGACATTCAGCTTTGGGCAAGGCTCATCTGGCCAGCACCATGATCCCCCCGCCCGACAAGACGACTCGCCTGTAGTGATGCCGGATGAATCGCTCGAGGTACGCGTGTCTGCGCCGGCTCTCGCCGACCAGGGGATCGACGATCGCGTCGGGCTCCGTGTCAAAATCAGACGGCACGAGCACCAGCTTGGGCATGTCCCTCTGGATCGCCGCAAGATTGGCCGCCCCCGCCTGCGGCGAGTCGAAGACGCCCGGGTAATACGCGTGGAGCCTGCCGCTGATCCGTCGCCGCGCGAGCGCGTAGAACTGGGAGTCGAGCGGAAATGCCAGGATCGACTCCCAGGGCTCGGTCTGCTCGATCACGCTCGATAAGACCGCCGCTGTTGCGTCGTGGCCCGAATTCTCGAGGGCGTGGGCCAGGCTGTTGTACCGCGCAACGGGCCACGGGGAGAACGGCTCCAGGTCAGACTGACCCCACCGCGACAGCTTGAAGCCGATCAAGACCAGGAGGGTTGCGTAGACCACGCCCGCCAGGCGCCCCCACCCTTTGGCACTCCCGGTGAGACCCAGATGGTTTTCGCCGCGAATCAGCCATGACGCGATCAGAGAGCCGCAAATGATTGCCGGAGGGATGACCTGGAGCAGATGACCGGGGTCCATCCGGTGCAGAGACTGGTGCAGGCAGCCCATTCCCATCAAGGCTGCCGCCAGCAGGAACCAGGACCGCGTGTCTGGCCCGTCCGTCCGGATGCGCCGCGCGACGGCGGCAAAGGCGAACAAGTACGAGGCGGGAATCAACCCGTACGCCAGCATGACACTGCGGATCGAAGGAGGTGGGTGCGACAGTCCTGTGGAAACTGCGAGCGTTGCCTCGATCGTCGTCTCCAGATAGTTTAGCGGCGCAACTGCGCCTGCGCCACGGCAAGATAACCAAGCCACAAAAGCGGAGCGACTGCAAAACATCCGACGAGCATCCCACCCGCTTGCAGGAGCCGAGCGGCACTTCGCCGGGGCGCGGCGGCCTCGAATAGGCCGAGGAAGACCAGGCTCGCCAGCAGTTCGCTGGTCCCAAAATCGGGCCGGTACAGCCAGCAGATGCCGAGCAAGAAGCCGCCCGCAACGACCCAGCGCCACCGCCCTCGGGCCGGGCAATTCAGGTAGCGGTCCCAGACGAAGAGGATTACCAAGGGGATGAGCCAGACGTACCACTTGTAGAACCGGGCTTGCAGCAAGAATCCAAACCCGGCGGCGACGAGGCCCACGCGGGTGGAAGCATACCGCGACACGAGATGATAGATCAGAAACAGGGAGAAGGCGTACCCCGTCGCGCACAGGATCGTTTCGCCGATCAGGGAATGGGTAAGCCATAGTCCGAACGCGCTTGTATACATCACCAGCGGACCGTAGGCAATGATGACGTCGACGCCCGGGACCCTGCCCAGGAGAACCTGCGTTCCGATGCTGAGCTGATAGGCATGGTCCTGGCTGGTGAGGTAGGACCCCAGCCCCGGAGCCTTGCCGAGAAACACCACCAGGAACCCGAGGAAGACGCTCGTCGCCAGGATCAGCTCACCTGATCTTCGTGGATGATACGACCGGGTGTCGAGCGGGGCGGTCGCATCGACTCTTCCGATCGCCGCCCGGTGTCTCGATCGAGCAGTGGCTGTCTGGCTTCCATGCCCAAGTGTCATGGGGTTCCTCCGTGAGAGCCTGGCGCGCTGATCGGGGACGGAACGGTCGTTTGAATCACGACTTCGACGCGGGCGAAGACATCTTTCGATTCATGCCCGCCTGCATGACAACCACGCGGAGCGAGTTCACGTGTCCTTGAAAGAGCACAATTCAGCCGTCAATGCCGTTGTGATCCGATGTGAGTCCGTTTGAGTGCCGGCCGGCCGAGACCGAATGAATCAGCCGCCGGAGCCGCCGCCTTCCCCGCAGTGCAGCGCCGAGCACCGGATGCGACTCGAATCGGTCGAGCCGGTCGCGCAGCGAGTCATTGCGCTGCCAGGCGGCGATTTCTCGTTCCTGCACTGCGACGAGCTTGCTGGCGACGTCGATCAACTGCGATTGGAGCGACAAGGTCGCTCTCTGCGACTCGACGAGGCGGCCCTGCGTATCAGCGAGGCGGGTCTGCGCATCGCGGAGTTCGTGTTCCACGCGAGCAGCACATTCCGAGACCCTCTGCAACTCTTCCCGGAGTTGCGACTCGCACTGTGCGTGAGATCGCCATTGATCGAGCCGGAGGTTCTCGAGAAATCGAGCGTCTCGCTCTTGCCGGACTCGATTGGCCTCGAAATCACGGTATGCGGCGTTTTCGCCGCACATTGAATCAAACAGGTCCTGGGCTTCATGAAGGACGGCCGCTGGCTGTTCGTGCACGGCCGAGCGATCGAAGATTTCCAGAGCCGCGGCCGCGTTCCAGTTGAGTCCGCACTGCCCGACGGTGAGCTCCAGCGATTTCAGATAATCGAGGCTGCCGAAGCAGAGACAGGGAACCGGCGTGACGGCGCTCTCCAGGATGAGCTTCTGCCGCCGCAGATGAACGGCGGCGACGTCGAGAGAATCCCAGTACCCGATCCAGCCGGCACGCCGAGTGACCAGGCTCATTGCAATCTCATGCGGCGATCGCAGGAGCACCAGTGGGACCACGCGGACCTCGGGAAATCCAGCCAGGATCTGCTGCCAGAATGGCCAGGTCAAGACCGTGCGGGGATCCTTGAAGCCGGAGACTTGACCGGAATCGAGTAGGGCGCGGACCAGCGACCGGCCTTCGTCGAAGAACTCCTGCGGAATGTGGATGTCTTCGTTCCACTCACCGCGCGTTTCGCAGAAACGAGCCAAGATCTGCGGTGATTCCGGTAAATCATCCATGAACCCGTAGGCAAGACCCTGAATCTGACGGTTCAAGCGGTAGAACGGAATCGCCTCGAAATGTCCATAGGGATTGCTGGAGTTGGCGTCAATCAGGTCGAATGGACCCAGTGACATTCCCAGTCGCTCGAGGATGGATGTTGTCACGCTCGAGCCAGAGCGATGCATGGACAGCAGCACGACCAGCGTCCGTTCGCGATCCTCCATGCCCTTGAACCTTTCCGGATCTCGCCGGTTCGACTCGCATCCGAGCGCCAGCCTGCCGTCCGCCGTTTGCCCCTGACAACGCACCTTGCCATGGTTCAACTCGTCGGGAAGAGCCGTGTGAGGAGCGCGAGATCTTCAAAAGCCCGCTGGCCCTCCTCAGGCATCGGTCAGCACGATAGTAACCATGTATTCATCCACGCCGAGGATGGCAGAAGACGCTATAGAATCATATCGTCCTCGCTGTTCGTGAATACTTGAGAAACGCCGCGTTTCATAATTCTTAACGGGAAATTCGCCGCGCTCAACGGAAGGCGTGGATCGAACCCGGCGCTCGCAACCGTTTACATTCGCTCAGCATTCGGTTCCGCCGGGCTAGCGCAGCTCGATCTTGGGAAAGAGCGGAGCCGGTTTGCCACCGCTGACCGGCGCCGTCACCTGCAGGCTGAATCCGCTGCAAGGAGCAATCGCGTCGCCAAAGCTGACCGTTTTCCACGCCTGGAATTCCTCGAAATTGAACGACCGGTAGAACGTTTCCGCCGTTTTGGGCAGGAACGGCTTGATCAAGATCGCCGCGACGCGCAGCCATTCCGCCAGGTTCAAGAGGACCGCGCGGCAGCGGTCCGGGTCGGTCTTGGCGAGCTTGAACGGCTCGGTCTCCTGGATGTAGCGATTGGCCGGCTCGACGATCGACCGCCAGATCCGTTGCAAGGCGGCAGCGTAGTCGAACGAGCGAATCTCGTCGCCGGCGGTCGCGACGAAATCGGCCATATCGAGCCCCCGCCGCCATTCGGTGAGATCAACCGGTCCGGGTGCATCCAGCCGGCCGTCGAAGTACTTGAGGCACATGGTCAGGATGCGGCTGTAGAGATTCCCCAGGTTGTTGGCCAGGCCGCTGTTGTAGGCATCGGCGAACCGCTCGAACGAGAACTCGCCGTCGCCGCCGAATGGGCACTGGCTCATGAAGTAATAGCGGAAGGCCTCGGCCGAGAACTTATCGATCAGCTCCATCGGCTCGACGACGTTGCCGAGGCTCTTGCTCAGCTTCTCGACCTCGCCCGTTGCCTCGTTCTTGCGATACACAAAGCCATGCCCGAACACCTGCAACGGGAGCGGTACTCCGGCCGACATCAGCATGGCCGGCCATAAAGCGCAGTGAAATCGCGTGATGTCCTTGCCAATGACGTGCACGCTCGCCGGCCACAACCGCTCGAAGCGGTCTTGATCGGTTCCATAGCCGATTCCGGTGATGTAGTTGAGGAGTGCGTCAAACCAGACATAGATCGTCTGGGCGGGATCGAACGGCACCTTGATGCCCCAGGTGAATCCCTTGCGCGTGATGGCGATATCTCGGAGCTCGGTCTCCACCAGGTTCACGATCTCATTCCGCCGGCTCTCGGGCTGGATGAATTGCGGGTTGGCCGCGTAATGGGCCAGCAGCCGGTCGCGATAGGCCGAGAGACGGAAGAAATAATTCTCCTCCTCGAGGTAATGGAGCGGCGTGCCCGGATGGTTGGGGCACCGCCCGCCCCCCTCTTCGACCTCCTTGTCGGTTTTGAATGACTCGCATCCGTTACAGTAATGACCGGAGTAAATGCTTTTATAAATGTCACCGGCGTCGAAGACCGCCTGGATGAACTTGCGGCAGCCCGCATGATGCCGCTCCTCGCTCGTCTGGATGAAATCGTCATAGGAAATATCGAGCGCGCGCCAGACCTCCTGAAACTGGCGTGCCATATCATTGACGTATGTTTGGGGCTCGACGCCGAGCTCGCGAGCGCGCTGGGGTACCTTGATGGTGTTCTCGTCGTTCCCCAGGAGGAAATGGACTTCCGCGCCTTCCATCCGGCGGAAGCGTGCCTGGACGTCGGCCCCGATCTTCTCGAACGCGGTGCCGATGTGTGGGCGGCTATTGGGGTAATCGATCGCGGTCGTGATAAAGAATCGCGCAGCCACGTCTTGGTCCTTTGCCCTTGGTCCGAAGGTTCCTTTCCCCCCCTTGCGAAGGGGGGGTCAGGGGGGGTGGTCCCGGCGCAACCAGCCACAAGTCTGCGAGGGGGTTCCTACTCGTCGTTCATCCTATCGGGAGGGACAACTCCCGCTGACCGATGGTTCACGCGCTCTTGCGGCCCGGACTGCTTTACCGGAACCGGTACAATCTACCATAAGCTCGCGCGGTCCAACCGGATCCGCCCGGTCAAGCGGCACGGTTCTGATTGAGAATCGAGGTCACTGGCCGGTGTGGACCGTTGAGAGAGGGTTGCCGGACATTCCCTATTGCACCTTCCGCTGATCCCCGCGTGAGCTGTCGCTCGCTGTCCGCTTGTCGATGCTAGCCACGATCGCGAGCACCTTCGCGAGCTGGGCCTCTTGTCTCTTGCTATCAGCTTGAAGCAATGAGACCGATCCCTCCACTCTCCGGCTGTCAGCTTGAACCGATGAGACCGATCCTTGAAGCGACGAGACAGCTTCTTGTACTTTTTTGCTCTCGCCTTGAAGCGATGAGATCGCTGAATCCACTCTCTTGCTGTCAGCTTGAAGCGACGAAACCGCTTCTTGCACTTTCTTGGTGTCTGCTTGAAGCGTCGAAACCGCCTCCTCCAGATGGCCAGACTGTTTGCTCAATGTGAAGACAAAAAGATCACCGCGAGCAACGCCGACCCCATGAAAGCACCAATTTTCGTGATCCATGCCAGGCTATTATCGACAGCCGCGAGGCGCGCTGTGGTATCAAGCTGGAATCGCTCGGCTCTTTCCAAACTTTGGTTGATGTTATCGACCGCGAGCGCGTAGCGTTCGTCGACATCTTTGATCGTCGGAGGCATGGACGTTGCCCCTGGGGTTTACGCAACGGCGCAATCGACTGCACTGCATTGTACTCGATTGTACTCAGGCGTACCACGCCCTCTGGACAGTCGAGGGGACGCCATCGCCGCGTCAGTCGGAATCCCCAGTCCCGCTTCGCGGCCGCCGGAATCGCCACGCGCCCCACCCCAGCAGCCCGACCGCCAAGAGCAGCGTTCCTGGCTCCGGAATCGGTGTGATGCTTTGCGCCTGAGTGGGTGGCGAGGACGTGCCGCTGCTCGGCGTGGTCGCCGGCGGGCTCACGAACTGGGATTGCGTCGTTTCCGCCGACAGCCGGTTGAGCGCCACCGAGACCTTGGGATGATAGAAAGCAAACCGGGTCGGATCGACGCTTTGCTTGTAAAGCATGAACTGGATCCATGGGCTGGTTTCGCCCGGATCGGTCCGGATCGCCTTCCAGATGCTGGATTCGACGCCGGGAGTGACCGGCGGATGAGCGACCTTCGACCACACACTCGGCCCGCCGATCAAGTAATCCGGCCAGGATCGGAACGCCCCGGAGGCCGCCATCGCCCTGATGCGCTCGGCCTCCCTTTCTTGGGCATCTCGGTGGATCGGGCCCGCTTGAGCAGACCACGATCCCATGAGGGTGGCACTCGCCACCAAAAACCCGCACCAGAACCAACGTGACCTCACGATTCGCGCCGGCTTACGCGTGAATCCATTCATGCGCCACCCACACCCAAAATAGGCGAGTCCCGCACCCACGCCCGCCGAATCGCTCGCGCCCCGTATAGAATCCTTAACATTGAGTTATCGGCGTGTCACCTCTCGACGATTGAGCGGATTATGCAGAGGGCTCCGGTTTTGTCTACGGCGGGACTTTCAAACGGAGTCGTTTGCACAAACTTCGGCGGCAAGATATCACGCGATAATGCGTGATATCGAACCAAAAGATGAAGGATGAATCAGACCTGAAGCCGCCTTCGATCCAGCGGTTCTCTAACTCATCCTTCATCCTTCATCCTTCATCCTTTTGCCCCCGGACCTTGTTTTTGGTCGGCAACCCGGTCATCCTGGCTTTTTGATGAGTTCTTCAATCCCGCCTGTGGGAACTGGGAGTGAAAGCCGATGGCGACCGTGGTTGCGAGCGAATTCCAGACGAAGTTGTACATAGACGGCAAGTGGTGCGGCTCGGACAGCGGCAAGACCCTGTCCGTCATCAATCCGGCGGACGAGTCGGTGGTCGCCGAAGTGGCCTATGGGAGTGCTCTGGAAGCCACCCGCGCGATCGAGGCTGCTGCGCACGCGTTTCCGGAATGGCGTGCGATCTCGGTCTATGACCGTGCCAAGATCTTGAAAAAGACGGCCGATCTCATGCGTGACCGCGCGGACAGGATCGCGCGGATCCTCACGCTCGAGCAAGGCAAGCCGCTCGTGGAGGCCAGAACCGAGGTCTTGCACTCGGCCGACACCTTTGAATGGTTTGCCGAGGAAGGAAAGCGAGCCTACGGCCGCATCATCCCGCCGGCCAATGTTGCCAAGCGGTATTACGCGATCAAGCATCCGGTGGGCGTGGTGGCGACGATCACGCCCTGGAACTTTCCGGCGGCCCTGCCCTGCCGCAAGATTGCCCCGGCCCTGGCTGTCGGTTGCACGGTCGTGAGCCGGCCGGCCGACCAGACGCCGCTCACGTTGATCCAGATTTTCGAGTGCCTGGCCGACGCTGGCGTTCCCCCCGGCGTGGCGAACCTGGTCATCGGTCCGTCTCGGGCGCTCGCCGACCGGTTCTTTGAGCACCCGGCGGTGCGGAAGATCAGCTTCACCGGCTCAACGGAGGTCGGCAAGGAGCTGATTCGCCGCTCGGCCGGCCAGGTCAAGCGACTCAGCCTCGAGCTGGGCGGGCACGCCCCCTTGATCGTCTTCCCGGACGCCGACATCGAGCAGGTTGCACAGGCCGCCGTCATCGGCAAGTTTCGCAACAACGGCCAGGTTTGCATCGCACCCTCGCGGTTCTATGTCCACGAGAAGATCGCCAGTGGCTTCACGGAGGCGGCCGTCGAGCTCACTCGCAAGTTGAACGTGGGCAATGGTCTCGAGCCGGGCGTGCAAGTCGGGCCGATGTTCGAGGCGAGTGCCCTCACCAAAACCGCCGAGCTCGTGGAAGATGCCCGCAAGAAGGGGGCCAAGGTCCTCACGGGCGGTGCGCGGTCGACTGCGCTTTTCCAAGGGTTTCTGGTTCGAGCCCACGGTCGTCCGCGAGGTCAACGGCTCGATGCGGCTCATGACCGAGGAACCGTTTGCACCCGTGATGCCGCTGCTCGATTTCTCCAGGCTCGACGAGGTCATTGCCGCGGCCAACGACACGCCCTACGGCCTGGCGGCCTATGTGTTCACGAACGACCTCACGGTCGCGACGAGAATGGCCGAGGGCCTCGAGGCGGGCATCATCGGGATCAACGACCCGGTGCCGGCTACGCCGCAATGCCCATTCGGCGGCATGAAGGAATCCGGCATGGGCCGCGAGCTGGGCATCGAGGGGCTCGACGCTTACCTGGAAACGAAGTGCGTGTCGATTGGCTTGCGACAGGGGTGAGTCCCCCACGGCGGGCGGGCAAAATCGAGGTCTCGGAACAAGATTAAGATTAAGAGCAAGATTAAGATTAGGAAGAAGACCAAGAGCAGGATGTCATCCCTCCGCGTGCCGAACGCCGGTCAGAATCTTGGTCTTGTTGTTAATGGTGCTCCTAATCTTAATCATAATCTTACTCTTAATCTTGGTCTTAGTCTTAGTCTTGCTCTTTGTCCGAGAGCCTCTCGTCCCCTCAGTTAAGAACCGTCAGCGCCAGCTTCTGCTGTTTCTGCTTTTCTTTCTCGAGATAAGAGTCGAGCGGCCGGGTCTCTTCCCCAAACCGCTCGACTTCCTCCAAGAGCGCCTCGACCATTTCCGCTTCCTTGACGTGCCGGATGGGAACCCCGCGCTTGAAAATGATTCCCTTGCCCGCGCCGGCGGCGATCCCGAGATCGGCTTCCTTGGCCTCGCCGAAGCCGTTGACCAGGCAGCCGAGAATGCTGATCCGCAGGGGGTTCTTCATCGTTTTCATCTTGTCTTCGACTTCGGCGACGATTCGCTCGAGATCGATGTCGAGCCGGCCGCAGGTCGGACAGGCAACGACCTCGGGCTTGGTCACGCGCCGGTCGCAGGCGCGCAGAATGTCGAAGCCCGCCGCGATCTCCGGGACGGGGTCGCCCAGGAGCGACACGCGAATCGTGTCGCCGATACCCCGCAGCACGATCGCGCCGATTCCCGCGGAGCTCTTGAGTGTGCCGTACTCCCGCGATCCCGCCTCGGTGATGCCGACATGCGTGGGATAATCGCATTGACGAGCGTACTGTGTGTAACACTCGACGGCCGTCGGCACGTGGCTGGCCTTCAGGCTCACGATCATCAAGTGATAGCCCAGCCGTTCGGCCGTCTCGATGTGGCGAAGTGCGCTCTCAACCATCGCCTCCGGACACGGGAAGCCGTACTTGTCGATCAGGTCTTTCTCAAGGCTGCCCGAATTGACCCCGACGCGCATCGGGATTCCCTTGTCACGGGCCTTGCGCACGACCTCTTTGAACCGCTCTTCCCCGCCGATATTCCCGGGGTTGATCCGGATCTTGTCGACAGCCGGCCGGCCCGAGGGAGTCTCCGCGTCCAGACAGGCCAGCGCCATCCGGTAATCGAAATGGATATCGGCGATGAGCGGGATCTTCATGCGATCGCGGATCAGCTTGACCGCTTCGACGTCTTCCTTCTTGGGGATGGTCACGCGGGCGATCTCGCAGCCGGCCTCCTCGAGGCGCCGAATCTGGGCCAGGGTGGCTTCGGCCTCAAACGTGTTGGTGGTCGTCATCGACTGCACCCAGATCGGGTGATCGCCGCCAACAATGTGGTCGCCCACACCCACTTCACGTGTCTTGTGCCGCTTGACTGTCGTCGCGTAGGCCATCGGTTACCTTCCTGAAACCCCCATGAATCAACCAGTTGTGCGCCTTTCACTTGCGCTCGACGTATGAGTCTATCGTAATCGAAGACGAGCAACGGGTCAAGGCGGCCAGGCTCAGCCGGCGAGACCTTGTGGTATCATGGCGGCGGAAGGATAGAGCTCCATTCCCATGCCGGTCTCGAACTCGCTCAAAGCCTGGGTGAAACCCGTCCTCGTTCCGTGCTGGAACGCGGCGCACCACGCCGGTTGGCTCGCGCGAGACTACCTGGGCGCCATCGGGTCGGGCCGCTTCGAGCGCTGCAATGTCTGCGGCCGACTTCGGCCCATGCTGTACCGGCGCAGGATCATTCCGGCGCGGCTTGAAGAGCTGTGGGGGCTCTCGCCCGAACTGGCCGCGGCGTTCGCAAGAAAGGAGTCTTGCGACTGCGCCCATTGCGGGTCGAGACTCCGCGGCCGGCGGCTGGCGCAGGTGCTGCTTGAACTTTACCCGGTCGGCTCTCCGCCGTCTCCTGCTCGCTCGATCGCAGCGTGGGTGAAGCAGCCCGGTATCCGTGCGCTCCGGGTCGCCGAGATCAACCGCATCGACGGGCTCCACGAGCAGCTCGCCGGCTTGCCTCATCTGTCGTTCTCGGAATACGATCCCGGCGCGATTGGGGGCCTCACGAGCACGGGCGTCCGTTCTGAAGATCTGACAAACTTGACGTACGGCGACGAATCGTTCGACGTCATCTTGACCTCCGAGACGCTCGAGCACGCGCCAGCGCTTGAGCCGGCATTGCGCGAGATTCATCGCGTGCTCGTGCCCGGCGGCCGGCACATCTTCACGATTCCGCTCTTGCCGGGCATTCCCGAAACCTTCGCTCGCTCGGTCGTGCTCGCCGACGGCTCGGTCGAAGACCGGGCCCCGCGCATCTGCCATCCCGGCGGTGACTGGGGCTATCCCGTCTTCACCGAATTCGGCGCTGATCTGCCGGAGTTACTCAAGCGCGCGGGCTTCGAGGCCGACGTCACCTTCGGCCCGACGCGCGACGATGACGTGTCGCAGGTGTACGTCTGCCGCAAGAAGCCGGCCCCGGATTAGCGCAACCGGATTCGCCGGTCGCTACCTGGTGATCTCAGTCGCTGTCCAGCTTGACGCTGGCCGCTTGTTCCTTGCTCAATCGATAAATAAAAATCGAATGCCCGATCGATTTGATCGGCTCGAATTGTCGGAAATAGCTGAACGCATACCCCGGGTCGGGGCCGTCACGTTTGACCTCGGGCTCGGTCGCGTTCCAGGCTGGTGAAATGGCCTGCGGGAATCGGGTCAGCGGGGCGGGGTCGTAAAGTCGGAACGGCAAGCCATAGAGCACGCTGGCGCTGACGGCGTAATAGCCCGGTTCCAGTCGGCGTGCCGGGCCAACGAGCGCCGGATCGGCGATCGACTTGCCAGGATGGAGCGGGTCGGGAACCGGCGCAAGCGGCCGGACTGTTCCCGGCCGCGCCGGTGCCAGGAACCAGCGAAACGGCTCGCCCCGCAGCGCAAAGAGCGACGGGTTGATCTGGCCAAAGTACGCCAGGCCGATCGGTTGGTCGGGAATCGTCTCTTGCCACCATTTTTGCAGGCCAACCAGGTCCTGGCCCCAGTCGAGATTGCTGTCGATCAGCCGCGCCGGCACGCGCTCGGGACCGCCCGATGCCCAGTTGAAATAGGTCAGGTAGTGCGGGTAAATCAGCGCGCTCGCGACGATCGAGAGAGCCAGAGCGCCGGCGGTGACGGACGCCAGGATGGTCCTGCGGAGTCCGGTCATGGCCATGACGAACGGAACCACTTTTCCCGTGGCGACGAACACGTACGGCGCGATCGGCAGCACGTAACGCAGTCCGAGATTGATGTCGGTCAAGAACGACATCGAAAAAAGGATCACGATCGGGACCGTCCACACCGCAGTCTCATCGGCGAGCGCCTGCCGCGACCGTACTGTGGTGACTGTGACTGGGATCGACAGCAGAACCAGGAGCCAGGTTCCTTCCGGGACTTTAAACGCCAGGGCTGCCAGGTAGTAATACCACCATCCATTGCGGCGGAGCGCGCCGTTCAAGTACACCGGATAGCCCGTGGTCTCGTCGGCTGATGTTTCCGGGATGCGCTGGGCTTCGGCGACGACTCGCTGGGCTTCGGCGATTGCGCCCTCTGAAGAGCCGCGTTCGCCGCCTTCAGAGTCGCGATGAACCGCATGGGGATTCCCTCGGTTTCGATTTTCTGCTCGTCGAAGCCGAGCATGTAGTGTTCGGGCAAGGCACAGGGGATGTTCGCGAGCCAGGTTCCCCTGAAACGATTCACCCGGAACGGCCACGTCAAGGCGAAGAGCTCGTTGCGGCTCGTCGGCCGGTCCATCCCCGGTGGAACCGGCCGGGTCAAGCTGCGCGAGCCAAACTCAAACTTCCCCAGAGGAATTCCGACTCCCTCGAAGAGATAGCCGATGTCGATCGTGATCGCGCTCAAGGCGACGATCACGAGCCCGTGGGCTGCACTGATCGGGATCCGGGACAGCCACTTGGATCGGGGTTCCACGAGCACGAGCCTGACCAGCCAGAGGAACGGCCAAACGGCGAACAGCAGAAGCAAGCTGTACTTGGTCAACTGAGCGAGTCCGAGTGCGATTCCCGCGGCGATCGCCCACCGCCTGAGCGGATTCCGGAGATAACGCCAGAATACGTACGTCGCCATGACCCCCATCGCGGCCGCGCCGGCGTCCGAAGTGATCAACCGCCCGTGAGCCAGTACGTTCGGGCAGAACACCCAGAGCGAGAGGCTCAGGAGCCCCCCCCAGACTCCGTAGAGCCGGCGCGACCAGGCGAAGACGACGAGCCCTCCGACGACCGAAAACAGAGGCATCGTGAGTCGCGCGAGCCGAAATAGCTCGAAGTAGCGAGCTGCATTGAAATAGGCAAACCACTGCGAAAACGTGGTCGGCGACGGGTCCGATAACCGCCAGCTTCCGGTCGTGTACAGGGGCTCGGTCACAACTCCCGCGCACACGACCGGCAGGGCAGCCACCAGCTTCACCAGCGGCGGGTTGTGGTGATAAAGGCGAAAAGTACCCTTCTGCCAGTAGGTCACGCCAGCCGGCAGATGCACAACCTCGTCGACGGTTGGGTTTTCCGCGACCAGGCTGCGTGCGGCCAGAAAGTAGTGCAGAGATAACAATGAAGCGACGGCCACGCTCGTGGCGATCCCGGCACGAATGCCGCGGCGCCCGGCGGAGTCAATCGCCGGAAGAGGAATGGTTGAAAAGGGCGGCGCCAAAGTCGTCGCCTCGGGCGGCTGCTCCGGCTTGGTCGCATGCGTCTTGCGTGATTTCGGTCGCTTCGTTTTGCGTGACAACCAGCCTCTCCTTTGACTTTTCACGACTCAGCGACGAGCGCGCTGATGGTCTTGAACGAGTCTTTCAAGTCGAGGTAGAGCTGGCGATAGATGGCGTGGGCGCGGTCGTAGAAGGCCTTGGCCTTGTGATCGACCCGGGTGGATTGGACGGCACGGATCGTGGCGTCGCAGGCTTCGGGGACCGAAGAGAAACCCCCGGTGCCGACCTGTGCCAGAAGAGCGACTCCAAACGCCGGGCCCTCGGTCGAGTTGAGCGTGTGGACGTCGCAGCCGTAGATATCAGCCTGGATCTGCCGCCACAAAGCATTGTGCGCCCCGCCTCCGGAGGCAAACACCTGCTCGATCGAGACGCCCATCTCGCGGATCAGATCGAGGCTGTCCCGCATCGCGAAGGTCGCCCCTTCGAGCACGCTGCGGATCAGGTGGGCCCGCCCGTGGCGCACGGTCAATCCGACCCAGGCCCCCTTGGCGTCGGGGTCGAAGTGGGGGGTCCGCTCGCCCGTGAGATACGGCAGAAAGAACAATCCCTCGGCCCCCGGGCCGGCAAGCGCGGCCTCGTCGGTAAGCAGAAAGTATGGGTCTTCGCCCTTCTGCTTGGCGAGGGCGACCTCGGCCTTGCCCAGTTCGTTGCGAAACCACTGGAAGCTTCCCCCGGCCGCGAGCACGACGCCCATGACGTGCCAGGCGCCCGGCACCGCGTGGCAGCCGCGTTGAAGCCTGCCGAGGGGGTCAAAGCCCAAGGCGTCGGTGTGTGCAAATACAACGCCCGAGGTCCCCATCGTGGCCGACACGACTCCCTGACGGACAATGCCGTTGCCGACGGCCCCGGCGGGCTGGTCGCCGCCCCCACCGACCACCGGCGTTCCCGCCGGTACACCCGTCTCCCACGACGCCGACTCGCAGACCTCGCCGGACACCTCCGGGCTCTCGTAGCACGGCGGTAGAAGCGCCGGATCGATCGCAAGCTTGCTCAGAAGCTCGCGGCTCCACGAGCGGTTCGCCACGTCCAGAAGCAGCGTTCCCGACGCGTCGCTCACCTCGGTCGCGTACGTGCCCGTCAAGCGGTAGCGCACGTAATCCTTGGGCAAGAGCACCTGTGCGACGTGGTCCCAGTGCTTCGGCTCGTGCTTCCTCACCCACAGCAGCTTGGGCGCGGTGAACCCGGTCAAGGCCGGGTTGGCGACCAGCTTGATCAAGGCCTCGCGGCCACCGGCTTTGTGCTCGATCTCGGCGCACTCTGCCGCCGTGCGCTGGTCGTTCCAGAGCAACGCGGGGCGAATCACCCGGCCGGCAGCGTCCAGAAACACCGAGCCGTGCATCTGGCCGCTCAGGCCGATTCCGGCGACGTCCTCGGCCCGGAACTGCCCCGAGCTCAAGACCTCTGCGAGCGTCTTCCTGGTCGCCTCCCACCACAGCTCGGGATTCTGCTCGGACCACCCCGGACGGGGATGGTCGCAGGGATACTCCTGGGAAGCCGAGGCCAGAATCGCACCGGTCTCGTCGATCGCCAGGGTCTTGGTCGCGGACGTCCCGATATCGATACCCAGGGTGATGCTCACTTCGTCACCTCCCAGCGCTCGCCGCACGACAGAACTCGCGGCTGTACCCCCTCGGGCAAGCGGCGAGCCTCGGCCAGAAACACCGCGGCGGGAACCGTGTTAAATGTAAACATGTCGTAATGGTGCGGTACCACGAACCGCGGGCGAACCCGGGCCGCCAGTTGGGCGGCCTCGGAAGCGGTCATGTTTCCCGGCACGCCCCGCGCCGGGTCCCGGCCGTTGATCGGCAGGAACAGTACGTCCAGCGGATCGGCCGACAGCGTTTCGGCCAGACCCGGGTAAGCCAGGCTATCTCCGCTATGATAGAGCCTGATGCCTTCCGACTCGATCACGTAGCCCAGGTAAAGATGACGGCCGGCCGGGTCGGTGTCGAGCCCCTCGTGTGCCGAGGGAATGGCGCGAATGCGAAAGCCGGCCCGCTCGACCGAGTCGCCTTGATCGACGCCGATGAGCCGCTCGGCCGGGAGCCCGGACTCGAGCGCGTGGTCGCGGATCGACTCCGGCAAGACGAGCACCGCGCGCGAATGAGCAAGCACGCCGGGTAGAGTGCCCGGGTCGAAGTGATCGGAGTGCTTGTGGCTTGCGAGCACCACATCCAGCCCCACCAGATCATGGCCACAGATCGGTGCACGGGTCATGCGGATGTGCGGCCGGCTGGTTGCCTCGTACTTCCGGGTCAAGTGCTCGGAGAGGTACAGATCGATGGCCAGCATCCCCCGGCGCGTCTTGAACAGGAAGCCGCTCTGCCCGAGCCACCAGACGAACATCGCTCCGGCGGGCGGCGCCGTCCCGGCAATCTCCTCGAGCAGCTCCCGGCCGTGACGAACTGGCTCGATCATCGGTTGATCTCTTTGCGCACCAGACGGGCTCCCTCAACGAGCGCCTTCGCCTTGGCTATCGCCACATGGCGGGCGGTCTGGGAAAATCCACAGTCAGGAGTGACCGAGACCCGCGCTGGATCGACGTATTTGAGCACCGCGCGCAGCCGCTCGGCGACCAGCGCCGCGGGCTCGATCCAGGTGTTCTTGACGTCGACCAACCCCACGGCGACGTCCATCGTGTCGGGCAACTGTGCCAGGAGCTCGAGCTCGGCGAGCTCGCGACTGGCAAATTCCAGGGCGAGCTGATTGACCCGGGCCCGTCCCAGGTGCGGAAACAGCGGCTTGTACGAACGATCTCCCACGGCCCGAGCTCGGAAGTTCCCGAAGCACATGTGCATGCTGATATAGGCATGGACGCCGTTGACCGTGCGTGCGATCACGTCGAGAAAGGTCTCGGGGTCGCTCTTGTGGCAGGCGAAGCTGGGCTCATCGAGCTGGATGAAGTCGACGCCGGCGGCGACCAGTGACCGCAGCTCGGCGTTGACGACGGGTATGAGCGCAGCCGTCACGGCGTCGCGGCCCGCGTAGAAGGGCGGCCCATCAATGCACCCGGCGAGCGTGAACGGACCGGGCACCGGCACCTTGACCGGTCGATCGGTGTGCTCGCGCAGCCGGCGATATTCGGCGACGATCCCCAGTCCGTCCGGTGCCGAGATGGGCGCGATCGCCTTGTAACGGTTGCGCTGGTCGTGGGCAGGAGCACCCCACCGCCGATTCCGCTCGATCGGCTCCAGCCCGCGCAGGTACCCGTAAAAGCCCAGGTTGAAATCAACGCGTTGCATTTCCCCGTCGGTGATCCGGTCGAGTCCGGCGCGGACCTGATCGTCGATTGCCAGTCGAACCGCGTCGCGAACGGCCTCATCGCGGTCGCCCGGACCGAACAGCCCGGGATGGTCCTTGACGTCAGCGATGAACTTTTCGTACCAGCCGGGGAACGACCAGCTTCCGATGACCGTGGCGGGTATCAAGAGATCGGCCATAGCGTGATCGCCTCCGGGGCTCGGCCGGTCGTTCGAGCCAGTCGCCGCCCAACCGCCACCACTGCAGGCGTTCGGCCGAGCACTTCCTGGTATTCTGGTCCGATTCGCGGCGATTGGAAAGGGGGAGACACCGGGTTTCTTGCGATCGCACCGGATTTCGCCCCCTTATCCTCAATCGCCTCATTCCCCCGCTCCATCTGCACCACCGAGCTGATCAGCGAGTCGTGCCCGGCTCTTCAACTTTTTGCTCGGTTCCTTGGTCCCGATCACGAACCGGGTGATGGCCGATGCCGATTCCGGCAGACCGGCTTGCCGCCGGCAGGCGGTTGACTCGGGGCACGCCGGGATCTATAAATGCGCTGCTTTTCCGCTCGTGCGCGCTCCGCTCCAGCAGGTCGCATTCCGGCAGCGAAGATGCGAATGGAGCCACTCCATGGCGACGGAAGATAATCCTTACGCTCCGCCCACGGCCAGCGATCGCGCACTGGGAATCAGGAGCGGCCGCCACGAAGAATTGAAGACGGTCGCGGCAGCCCAGAAGTCAATCATCGTTTGTATCCTGCTCTATTTCTGTTTGCTTGCTGCGACTCCCTTCGTTCCTGCTCTATATCAATTTTACGTCTTTATGAGCATTCTTGCCCTCGGACTGGTCTCGACGGTGTCGGTATTCGTGATGGCGATGAAGGTTTACACGATTGGCCAGGGACTCCTCGTCGGGATCCTGACCATGGTGCCGTGTCTCGGGCTGATTCTCTTGTTCCTGGTGAACCGGAAGGCGACGAAGATCCTCAGGGAGAACGGGCACGACGTCGGATTTTTCGGGGCGGACCTTTCAAAGTTTTAACCACAATGACACGAACCATTCTGATCGCGGTCTCATTCCTGGGATTGGCTAGCTCGGGCAGCCGCGTCGCCGATCGAGGCGCGCTTTTGAATCCCGGCTTCGAATCGGCAAAGCCGCTCGAGGGCTGGCAGGTCGTCACATACGGCCCCGCCGCGGCGGTTGCGCGCGACGAAGCCGAGGTGCACGAGGGGACTTTCTCGGTTCGGGTTTCGGCCGCTCTCCCTTCCGACACGGCCCTGGGCCAGGATCTCGCGCTCGTGCCCGCCCGGTGGTACCGATTCAGCGGCTGGGTAAAGACCCGGGCGCTCGACCCCTTGGACGCGCCGGTCTGCGGCACGTTTCAGGTTCAGCGAGCGGCCGGACGCAGCGTGATCGCCGGTGGTAGAAGCCACGCCGGTGACACACCCTGGACCAAGGTCGAGCTGGTCTTCCGCGCGCCCCGGACGGCCGGGTGCGGGTCGCCCCGTTTCTCATCGGTTACGGCAAGGGACGCGGCACCGCCTGGTTTGACGACATGGCCATCGAGCCGCTCGACCCGGAGGGTGCCCCGGTCGTCCTCACCCGCGACCTGCTGAGCCCGGCACGGATCAACCCGTTCCAATACGGGCAGTTCGTCGAATACCTGTGCATGCTGGTGCCGTCGATGTGGGCCGAAAAGCTGTTCGACGGCAGTTTCGAAGGTCTGAGCGCGTACAAGGTTGCCTATCTCAAGGAGACCGATTTTCGCGAGCGTCCCTGGTATCCCGCCGGCGCAACCAACCGCGCGGTCTTCGAGCACGACCGATCCACGAAAAAGAGCGGAGACCAGTGCTACAGGATCGCGGCGCGTGAGGGTGCTCCGTGCACGGTGGCGATCGCTCAGGACGGAATCGCCGTCGACCGCGGCATCGCCTGCGATTTCACCGCGTATTTCAAGCAGAGCGGCATCAAGCTCCCGGTCAAGGTCAGCCTGCACCGCGAGGGATCGGTGTACGCGTCCTGCGAGCTCGAGCCCGGCCCGGAGTGGGCTCAGCACACGGCGCGGCTCTTACCTTCGGCGAGCGACGCGAATACGACGCTGACGATCTCGTTTCGTGGGCCGGGAACGTTGTGGATCGACAGCGCATCGCTCTTGCCGGAAAACGCCAGGATGGGCTGGCGAGCGGATGTCGTTGCGGCCGTTGCGGACCTGAAGCCGGGGATCATCCGGTTCGGCGGCAGCACGCTCGACGACCCCAACCTGGGCGAGTTCGAGTGGCGGGATACAATCGGAGACTCGTCCCTGCGCCGGCCGTTCCGCGCCTGGGGCGGCCTTCAGCCCGCCGGAGCCGGCCTGGAAGAGTTCGTCCAGTTTTGCCGCCTCGTCAAGGCCGAGCCGCTCATCTGCGTGCGGTTTCGAGGGCGCGAACCCCGGGACGCCGCCCTTCAAGTGCAGTACATGAATGGCAGCACCACGACGCCGATGGGTGAGCTACGGGCCAGAAACGGGCATCCCGAGCCATATCGGGTGCGGTACTGGCAGGTGGGCAACGAGCGCAGGGGCACCGACTACGAAACGCGGCTCGCGGCGTTCTGTCAGGCGATGAAAGAGGCCGACCCCTCGATCGAGATCCTGTCGTCCTACCCCACGCCCGGAGTCCTCGATCGTGCCGGAGCGTGGCTCGATTTCGTTGCTCCGCACCATTACGAATGTGAAAACCTGGCGGGCGAGGAATCCGACTTGATCGCGGTCCGCCAGATGATTGAGCAGCATGCCCAAGGGCGGCCGATCAAGGCGGCAATTACCGAATGGAACACGACTGCCGGCGACTGGGGCCCGGGCCGGGCCAAGCTCTGGACCCTGGAAAATGCACTCGCGTGTTCACGCTATCACAATCTGATGCATCGGCACTGCGACCTGGTGCAGATCGCCTGCCGTTCCAACCTGGTTAACAGCTTTTGCTCGGGCTGTATTCAGACCGACAACCATCGCCTGTTTAAGACGCCGGTGTATTACGCCCAGCAGCTTTACGCCACGCTGGCCGGCGACCGGCCGCTCCGGATTGACTCTCCCCTGCCCGCCTCGGTTGGCCTGGATCTGAGTGCCACTCTCTCGCCCAAGGGCGATGCCGTGATCCTGTTCGCCGTCAACGACGGCCTGGAGGCGATCTCTCGGCCGCTGGATTTCTCGGCGTTTGCCGGTGACGGCAAGACTCCACCGCGATCCGTTCAGGTTTGGTCCTTGGCCGACGCCCGAGATGCCGGCGAGCCCGATGTGATCAACAGTTTCGCCGAGCCCGAGCGGATCATCTCACGCCGATCGACGATCACCCCGCCCGCGCCGAAGTTTGATTATCGGTTCCCACCGCTCTCGCTCACCGTTCTCAGGTACGGCCCGCCCGTTGACTGATTCCGCGCTGATCAATCACGCGCAATCGTTATCATGAGTTCCATCTCAGACGCCTCGGGTGCGTTTGAGGTTATCTCGATCGGTTTGGTATGTCCCCGTTCGATCCGTGCGTGCGGCGATCTGCCTGGTGACGGGTCCGTGCGGATTGGTCGTGTTTGACATTTTTCGCCGCGATTTAGGGTTTTTGCCGTTGACGTCTACGGTGAAACCAGTATGATCCTCCCACGTGGTTTGGAACCATAGATCGGGGACACGGAGGTCCATTTTCCATGGCGCGCCCTCGTCACGAGCAACCGACTCCCGCGGAGCTCGAGATCCTCAAGATTCTCTGGAGCCGCGACCGCCCTCTATCCGTGCGAGACGTCTTCGAAATCGTCAATCAAGACGCCGATCCGCCACGGGCATATACCTCGGTCATGAGCCTGCTGAATGTCATGACCGACAAGGGATTGGTGCGCCGTGCGCCTCACGGGCGTGCGTTTCTCTACAGGCCGGCATCGCCGCGCGAAGAGACGCTCCGGTCGATGCTCGCCGAGACGCTCAAGCGGGTCTATAACGGCTCGGCCAGCTTGCTTGTCGCCCATCTCCTGGATCAGTCCCATCCCTCTGGCGACGAGCTGAAACAGATTCGCTCGCTCCTGGACGACTATCAGCACCGCCGGCTGGACGCTCCGCAGAAAGGAGGGCGCCGGTGCAAACCATCGCGGTCCAGGCGATCCAAGGTTTGAGTGAGAGCCTGGTCTGGCCGGCGCTTCTCAATAGCCTTTGGATCGGCGTGCTCGCCGCGTGTTTGGTCGCGCTGGCATTTCAGATCAGGCCGCGACTGTCGCACGGGGCTCGGCACTTGGCATTGTCGTCCGGTCTGGTCGTGGCCGTGGCAAGTCCCGGCATCGTGGCGCTGTACTCCTCGGCGACGAAGCGGCCGGGGGCAGAAACAATGGCCCCGCTTGCGACTGCGGCGGGATCGAGCTCGAGCGATGTCGGGCGTTTAGCGCCGACTCCGACGGTAACGCCGGCTGTCACGAGCCGGCCTTCGATTGCGCCCCGATCTTGGCCGATCGAGTTATGTGTGGGCTGGATTTCGGTCGTCGCCCTTGGTCTATCGCGCATGCGGACCTTGATCGTGACGGCGTGGCTCGTGGGAGCCGCACTGAGCGGTGGATTCCTGCTTTTGAGCGCAGGAGCCGTCAGGCGCTTGCGCCGCGAGGCCGCGCCTGCGCCTCTGCCGGTCCAGCAGATCGCCCTGGCGCTCGCGCGGCGACTGCGACTGAGAAACTCTCCCGCGATCCTGGCCCACAATCGCATGTTAGAACCCTGTCTCTGCGGCCTGTTTCGACCGGCTATCCTGTTGCCGGAGCGTTGGCTTGCCTCTTCCGCGTTCGAGCTTCTGGAGCCGATCCTGGCGCATGAGCTGGCGCACGCGCGGCGACTCGACCACGTCGCCAACGTCTTTCAGCGCGTGGTGGAAGCCGTTTTCTTCTTCCATCCAGCCGTCCACTGGATGTCGCGCTCGCTGCGCCGCCAGCGCGAATTCTGCACCGATCGATTGGCTGTGCGCTTGACGGGTGATCCGCTCGCTCTCGCGCGAGCCCTGGAGTCGGTCGCCAGGGTACGTCTCATCTCTCACTCGCGGCTTGAGCGCGGCATGTCGCTCGGTGGTGAGTCCACGTCTCTTTTGGCCCGTATAGAGGAGTTGCTCGGCATGACGCCGTCCCTGCCCCGTTTCCAGTTGTGGCCCTGGCTCGCGCTTCCCGCCGCCGGCCTCATGGCGCTCATCGTCACATCGACCGCCGCGGCCCAGGATCGGCCGTTCACTGCGGCGGGATCAGCGGTCGGAAAGACCGCGGCAGCCGCAGCGAATCAACCACCGGCGCCGGAGGCACGAATGAGCGTGACGGTTACCGCCGGGCCGCGGCCTCCGGAGGCGATGAAGCGGCAAATCTCTTATGAAGTGCGATTCCTGTCTCTGGACGCGGAACCCTGGAGAGATCACTTTCGCGATCAATTCGAACTCATCAAGCAGGAAGGGGATATGAGCGCGTGGATCATCGACGCGAAAGCAGTTCGCGAACTCCTGGCAATAGCACTGGCAGACGCGAGCTCGAACGTGCTACAGGCGCCCAAGGCGACGGCCTTCGAGCGCAACGGCGTCACGATCAAGAATCGTCTCAACCTGTCTTACGTTTCCGATGTGAAGCGGCAGAAGACAGCGAATCCCAGCGACCTACAGTTGTTGCCGGTGGTCCGATCGATTGAAATCGGCTACGAGCTCACCATGGTTGGGGCGCTCTTGCCGGCTGGCACGCGGCTTTCCGTCGAGCTGCAAGATTGCTCGCTCCTGGCCATGCGCACCTTGCAGCATGAGGAACGAGTCGCTGCGAAGCATTGGCGCACCACGTATCAGGTTCCCTCCCGGATCGTGCAGAGCTGTCGCACATCGTGCGAGCTTCCCAGCGAGTCGAGCCTGTTGATCAGCGTCGGACTGGGCGACCGCCGCGCCCCGCAGTCTCGCCCTTTACAGGCCGCGGGCCGGCTCCTTGAGACGGTCGGTGTTCCCCACGTCGAGCCCCGGAGCGTGACAACGGAGCGGTTGGTTGTCATCACGCCCCGAAGCATCGAGCTCGACGGCGCCCCCGAGCCCGCTCGTGCGACGACCAGCCGGCAGAGCGGCCCGATCTTCGAGCGCTGAGCCCCGGTCAACGACAAGGATCGCCGTGATCACGCCAGGATCGCCTTGACGACCTTTCCGCTCACGTCGGTGAGCCGGAAATCACGGCCCTGGAACCGGTAAGTCAGCCGGGTGTGGTCGATCCCCAGCAAATGCAGGATCGTTGCATTCAGGTCGAAGACTTCCACCGGATCTTTGACGATGTTGTACGAGAAGTCGTCGGTCTCGCCGAGGGTCATGCCCGGCTTGATGCCTCCGCCGGCGAGCCAGATCGTGAAGCAGCGGGGATGATGATCGCGGCCGTAGTTGGTGGCGGTGAGCTGGCCCTGCGAATACACAGTGCGGCCGAACTCGCCTCCCCAGATGATCAGTGTGTCGTCCAGTAGACCGCGCTCCTTCAGGTCCATGACCAGGGCCGCCGATGGCTGATCGGTGTCGCGGCACTGGCTCTTGATCTGGGCAGGCAAGTCGCCGTGCTGGTCCCAGCCCATGTGATAGAGCTGGATGAACCGGACGCCGCGCTCGGCCAGCCGGCGAGCCAGCAGGCAGTTGCCGGCGTAGCTGCCCGGCTTGTGCACGTCGGGACCGTACAGGTCGAGGACAGACTGCGGCTCGCGCGAGAGGTCCGTCAGCTCGGGTACCGACGCTTGCATCCGGTAGGCCAGTTCGTACTGCGCGACCCGGGTGACGATCTCGGGATCGCCCGTCTCGGCGTGGTGCAGCTCGTCGAGCGCGGCGATGTCGTCGAGCATCGCCCGCCGCGTCGGCCGCGCGCAGCCGGCCGGATTCGCGAGATAAAGGACGGGATCCTTGCCGCCGCGGAGCTTCACCCCCTGGTACCGGGTGGGCAAGAAGCCGCTTCCCCACAACCGATCGTACAGCGGCTGATCGGTCCGTCCGCGTGACAAAAGGACGACAAACGCCGGCAGATCTTGATTCTCGCTTCCGAGCCCGTATGCGACCCACGAGCCCATGCTCGGCCGCCCCGCGAGCTGCGAGCCAGTCTGCACGAACGTGACCGCCGGGTCGTGGTTGATCGCCTCGGTCTGCATCGACCGGATCACGCAGATGTCGTCAACGATCTTGGCTGTGTGCGGCAAGAGCTCGCTCAGAAGGGTACCGGACTGGCCGTGCCGGGCGAACTTGAAGATCGACGGCGCGACCGGGAAGCTCTTCTGCCCGGAGGTCATCGTCGTGATCCGCTGCCCCATCCGCACCGAATCCGGCAGCTCGATTCCTCGCCGGCTGTCGAGCGCCGGCTTGAAGTCGAACAGGTCGAGCTGCGAGGGAGCTCCGGACTGGAAGAGGTAGATGACCCGCTTGACCTTGGGTGGGAAGTGCGGCAAACCGGCGACGCCGCTCGATCCGGCTCTTGGCTTGCCGGCGCCCGAGTCCGCCGCGGTCAGGTCGCGACCCAGCAGTGACCCAAGTGCCATCGCACCCAGACCGACGCCGGATCGTCCCAGGAACAGACGACGGTTGAATTGTTGTACGTACTTAATCCCGTTCATAGTGGACCTCGTCCGCTCATTCGAGCGTGATCGTCTCGTCAAGGTTGAGGATCACCCCGGCCGCCGCGGTATAGGCCGCCAGGGTGATCGGGTCGAGCTGCTTGTCGCGCGGGCTTTCGCCGAGCTGGATGAGCCGCTCTGCGGCGGCCTTGTCGCTGCGATACGCTGCCAGGTAGCGCTCCAGCCCGCGGCGCAAGACGTCTAGCTCCAAGGCGGCGGGCGCCCGGCCCAGAGCGCGCCGGAACGCGAAGCTCAGCCGCTCGTCGGGGCTCGATCCGCCTTGTTCCAGCGCAAGCTGCGCGAGCTGCCGGGCGGCTTCCACGTAAGTCACGTCGTTCAGGAGCTCGAGTGCCTGCAAGGGTGTGTTGGTCCTGGGCCGCTTGACCTGGCAGACCTCACGGCTCGGGGCGTCAAACGTGGCCATCACCGGGTGCGGGACCGTGCGCTTGCGATAAACGTACAGGCTGCGACGATAGAGCTTGGGACCTTTGTCTTGCACGTAGGGAGGCTCGCCCGCGCCTCCGGCGAGCTCTTCCCACAGGCCCGCCGGCTGGTACGGCTTGACCGACGGTCCTCCGATCCGGCGAACCAGCAGTCCGGCGATCGCCAGGGCATTGTCGCGCACGACCTCGGCCGCCAGGCGAAACCGCGGTCCCCGCGCCAGGAGCCGGTTCTCCGGATCGCGCGCCAGGAGCAAGGGCGTCGCACTCGAGCGCTGTCGGTAGGTCGCGCTCGTGACGATCAGCCGGTGCAGCGCCTTCAGGTCCCACCCGCTTCGGATCAGCTCTCCGGCCAGCCAGTCGAGCAGCTCCGGGTGTGAGGGAGGCTCGCCCTGGATGCCGAAGTTTTCCGCCGTCTTCACCAGGCCGGTGCCGAAGTGGTGCTGCCAGACCCGGTTCGCAACGACCCGGGCCAGGAGCGGGTTCTCGGGCATGGTCAGCCATTTCGCCAGGCCGAGTCGATTGCCTGCTGCGCCCTCGGGCATCGGAGGCAGCGAGGCCGGCACGGCCGGCTCGACCTTACGGGTCGTGTCGGGCATGTCATAGCGGCCCCTTTTGAGCACAAAGGTCGGCCGCGGCTTGGCCGAGTCTTCCATCACCATCACGCTGGTGATCCCGCCTTCGACGGCTTGCCTCTCCTTGCCCAGCTTCTCGACTTCTTTCTTGTCGTTCCGCTTCTTGGCCGTGGCGACGGCCACGTCGAGCTCATGCATCCGATTGACCTGGGCGGCGGTAGGGAGCTTCACCAGGGGCGGCACATTGCCGCGAGTCTCGGTATAAACCCCTTTCTCGTTGACGCTGTTGAAGAAGCCGAGGAATCGGTAGAAATCGGCCTGGGAGATCGGGTCGAACTTGTGGTCGTGACACCGGGCGCAGCCCACCGTCAAACCCAGGAACACCGTGGCGGTCGTCTCGACGCGGTCGACCGCGTTTTCGATGCGCCACTCTTCTTCGATCGACCCGGCCTCGGTTACGGTCCGGTTGTTGCGGTTGAACCCGGTGGCGATCTTTTGCTCGAGTCCCGCACTGGGCAGCAGGTCGCCGGCAAGCTGCTCGACCGCGAACCGGTCGAACGGCAGGTTGCGGTTGTACGCGCTGATCACCCAGTCGCGCCAGGGCCACATGGTGCGGGCGAAGTCGTTTTGATAACCATTGGTATCGGCGTAGCGGGCACCATCGAGCCAATCCATCGCCATGCGTTCTCCATAAAGCGGCGAGGCCAGCAGGCGGTCGACGAGCGCATCGTAGGCTGCGGGCCCGTCCAGCAGGAACGCGTCGACCTCGCCGGGCTCCGGAGGCAGACCGGCCAGGTCGAGAGCCAGGCGGCGGATCAGGGTCGCCCCGCCGGCCGCGAGCGAAGGGGCCAGCCCTTCCCGCTCGAGCCGCGCCAGGATGAACCGATCGATCGGGTTACGGGCCCAGGCCGCGTCGCGGACCGTGGGAACCACGGGATGCCCGATCGGCTCGAACGCCCAGTGCTTGTGCCAGGCCGCTCCCTGGTCGATCCATCGGGTCAATGTCTCGACCTGGAGGGCGGTGAGCTTCTTGCCGGATTTGGGCGGGGGCATGACCTCTTCGGGGTCGCGGCTCTGGACGCGGGTCACAAGCTCGCTTTCGCCGCTCTTTCCGGGCACGATGACCGGGTCCTTGGTGCGCAGGGCGCTATCCCTCATGTCCAGCCGCAGGTCGGCCTTCCGCGTCTTCGCATCCGGCCCGTGGCACGCAAAACAGTTCTCCGAGAGGATCGGCAGCACGTCCCGGCGGAAGTCGACCTTCGCGGATTCGCCGGCCGTGGCGGCAGAGGGAATCAGCCACCACGCGGCAACCGTCAGCACCCGGCAATAACGCCGGCAAATTCGTGTGACATCATGGAAAGGAGGATCCGTCCGAGCGGTGAGGGGTTGCTGTTGCATGCGCAATCGCGGTCCGTGGCTGGGGGCAGGAACAACGGGGCAGGGACAAACCATGTTCATTATCGCCGGGAATGGACGGCCGCATCAATCTGAAAATCGAACTCCGCTTGCCCCAGGCCTCTCGACGGATTAAGATGCCCGGGATGACTTTGACAAACGTCCGATCTTTTTCGATGGGCTCGAGACGCCGCTCATGATCTTCAGCCTTGGGCCGGTTGTTCGATATGAGCTGATCACGACGGCCCGTCGCGGCCGGTTCTACGTGGTACGCGTCGTCTACGGTCTTTGCCTGCTGGCTCAGCTCGCAAACTTGTTTACCCAGTGGGGGGCGTTGCACCAGGGGGGCGGCTCGTTCGACGAGATCCAGGCGTTCGCCGAGGATGCCTTTCTTCAGTTCGCCGGCTTGCAGGGAATTGCTCTCCTGGTCTTGATTCCCGCTCTGGTTTCCGGCGTGATCGCCGACGAGCACCAGCGCAAGACGTTGCATTACCTGCTGGCCAGCCGGCTGTCGAGCGCCGAGATCATTCTGGGAAAATTGGGCGCACGCTTGGTGCATGTCGGAAGTTTCGTGGCGCTGGGGCTGCCGATCGTCAGCTTGCTCATGCTCTACGGCGGCATCAACCCGTGGAACATCTTCTACGTCTACGCGGGCACGTTCTCCGTCACGATCTTTGTGACCGGGATTGCCATCTTCATCTCGATCCTGGCCCGGCGGCCGCGTGAGGCGATTCTGTCGTCATACGCCCTGGGAGTTCTCTGGTTGTTTGTTCCGATCTGGATCATTCCCTACGCCGAGCACATTGACTGGCCGCTCGGTTGGGTCGGGCCGGTTAATAACATCGTGCTTGCGAGCAATCCGATCATGTTGTGGTACGAGGCGACAAGTTGGTCTTCCACAAGGATGCGGTTTGCGAGAAACCCGAGAGTCTTGGCGATGGCGTCTACGTGGTGGTCGGGCGGAGGGCGCTTGGAATGGGCGTTCGGCGTGATGGCGGCCATTCAACTGGGCGTTGGTCTGCTCTTTCTGGGTCTGGCGATCGCCGGTCTGCGCCGACTGAGGGGGAATTCGTGGCCCGGCTCCGAGCCGAGGGCGGGCTGGTGGACCAAGCTGCGGACGCGGCTACGCTCCGCTGCCGACGCCCGCGCTGCGCGGGCGGTCACGCGAAACGAGCTGCTGGCGACACGCGCCGATCGTCCGGCCTGCGGCGAAAACCCGATGTTCTGGAAGGAGCGCTACACGCGGTTGGGCGGCGGCTTGCGCTGGCTCTCCAGCCGGCCGGTTGCCCTGTTCTTCAGCGTGCTTCTGGGCTGCTATCTGTTTGACGTCGGATATCCGGTCGTCGGCGACCTGATCCTGGGAAAGTGGTCGCAACGATCCTGGCTGGCCATGAACGACGCGCTCCGCGCAGCCAGCGTGGGCCTGCTTCTCTTCGGGATGCTGGCCGTCGCGGCCGCGTCGGCGACCGGCCTGACGGGCGAGCGTGAACAGGATACCTGGATCAGCCTGGCGACCACCCTTCTCAGTCCCGGCGAGATCATCCGCGCCAAGCAGTTCGGGGCTCTCTGGAGTGCCCACTGGGTCGGGCTGGGGCTCGTCATTTGCTGGGGGGCGGGCTTGCTCCTGGGAGCGATCCACCCCGTGGGCGTGCTCGCCGCCGCCGCGATCGTGGCCTCGACCGGCTGGCTCACTGCAGCGGCCGGGATCGGCCTCTCGTCCATTGCCAAGAATTCAACCAGGGCGCTGGCGTTCACCTTCGTCTTCCTCGCGGCCTTCCTCGTGATCGGCCAATCACCCTGGATGCTCTGGCTGTCGCTTGTCTCCTACCATGACCTGAACCACATCTGGGATCCCGTGAGGCCACCCGGCTATATTCGCGTGACCGCGACCTCCGCCGACCTTTTTCTTCTCGTGGTGGCCCCCATTCTGGAGAGTGCGCTGGCCGCGCTGTTTACCCTGCTGGCAATCCACCGGCTGCGCTCGACGTGGGTCGCGACCTGATGATCAGGCCGGCCCCCTCCGCCCTCTTCCGGGTGCCCTGTCCCACTGCTCAGCGCGGCCAGCGGCCGTTCCACCAATCTCCTCCAAAAAACCGCAGGTTCAAAAGCGACTGGCCGGCGACGAACAAAATGGGCAGCCCGGCCAGACAGACCACGACCAGCCCGATCACCAGCCAGAGGAACCGCGGCACGAGAGCCGGCTCGATGGCGAGCCGGTCGAATGGCGAAACTTCCGATCCAGAGCGCGCGATCGCCAGCTCGACCAGGAGCAAGACCACGCCCAGTCCGAGCATGATCCAGAGAACGTTCGACACAGTAAACACGCTGAACAGGCCCGCGACGAATGCGTCGGGAAGTAAGCCCCACATCCGCGTGATCGAATCGGAGACGGCGTAAACCCACCTGATCGCGCGAGGCGTGTCCGGATCGAGCGTGGGCGAGCCGGTGGCGTTGACCAGGAACCAGAGGACGCCCAAACCCAGAATCATCCACCGGATTCCGGCCGAGACCCGCGCCAGCCAGACCGGCTTTTCCTCGTCCGGTCGGGGGAAAAGCGTCCGGGCCGCCATCCCGGCCGCAAACAGACCAACTCCGCACAGGATCATGCCAACTTCCGTGCCGCCCAGGTTGCGCTGAAAACCTTCGGCAAGATAGCCACTAATCGCCGGGATCGTCACCAGGGCGACATGAAGTCCCAGGACGACCGCCGTCGTCAGCAATCCCAGTCGAAGAAAACATGCCCGCGTCGTCCGCGCCCATGGCTCGACACGGCGAGCGCGCTCGAAATCGCGGTCTAGCACGACGGCCAGGGCGACGCACGCCAACCACGCAATCCCTGCATGGATTCCAGCACCCAGCAGTCGTGCCGCCAAGCTCGGGCCGAGCACCAGACGATGATACATCGCGTTGGTCATGACCTCGATCGAAATCAAGACCAGGTAAGCGATGATCCAGTCAAAACCCGGCGCGGCCATGATCAGGACGCCCGCCAGCCCGGCCAAAATGGCGAAGAACGTGGCGGGCCGCCGCCGCGGGGGCAGCGGCTCATCAAGGAAGCGGCCGGCCCCCGCGCCGAGCAAGAGCCCGATCATCGCCATGATCGCGCAGACCGGAAAAAGATTCTGCGCCACGCGATATCGCCCGCCCCAATCAGTAACCGCTCTGGCACGCTTCATCTCAAGCGGAAGATCGATCCGCAGTACCTCGGATTCGTTGATGATAAACCAGACCGCAAAACCGATCGCCAGCGCGCGCCAGACGATCGCCCAGGCCCGGACGTTCCCACCGATCGAAGGGTCTGCCGGCAAGCGCCGGACCAGACCCAGAATGGAGCGGGCCAGGATCATGATCAGGAAAATGGCGGCAATCTCCAGCAAAAGCCCCGCCGTTCGCTCGATCGGCACCGGCGCGGGCCTTGACGCGGCAGTTCCCGCCGCGCTGGCCCCGGTGACGATCCGCTGTCCCCACACGTCGCGCGCTCTGCGCGTCACCGCCGTGGCCACTGCCGCCACCAGCACCAGCACGATCAAGCCCGACAGGCTCGCCTGCCAGCGGCCGCGCCGGGGCCTCGGACTTTCCGGTGTGTCACCAACTGCTGTCACTGCCCTGCTCCGCTCGGGTGCTCTTACGCTGAGTCTCTGACAAGCGTACAATGCCGGGGCAGCCAGAAAAAGGCCCTCGACCCAGCGGCGGTCCCGGCACCGGCTTGGGTATCTCCGACGAGTGTGCTAGGATAGACTGCTAGACTGGAAAGCCCCGGAACAGGTTGAATCCTTTCGACGATTTCGAGCGAGGCCCTATCGATGCCGATTTGCTTATTCTCATCAATTCTTGCGACGGCCGTTCTCTCGGTTCTGCCCGGGGCCGACGCCACCGAGCGCCGGTCGGTCGACTTCAAGCTTCAAGACTACCGGGGCGGGTGGCATCGTCTCGACGAGGTTCACGACAGCAAGCTGGTGGTCCTTGCCTTCTTGAGGACGGAATGCCCTCTTGCCGGCCTGTACGCCCCGCGGCTGGCCGAGCTGGCCAAGACGTACGAAAAGAAAGGGGTCGCGTTCTTCGGCGTCGACTGCGATCCCCAGGATGCGCCCTCCGCGATGGCGCGGTTTGCGTCCGAGCAAGGCATGGCGTTTCCGTTCTTGAAGGATGTCGGCAATGAACTGGCGGATCAGTTGAGCATCGAGCGGACGCCCGAGGTCTTCGTGCTGAACGGCGACCGGGCTGTGCGTTATCGCGGGCGGGTGGATGACCAGTTTGGCCTGGGGGTTCACCGGCCGGCACCGACTCGGCGCGACCTGGCCACCGCGCTCGACGACCTCCTGGCAAACCGCGCGGTGGCCGTCGCCAGGACCGAGCCCGCCGGCTGCCGGATCAGCCGCCTTCCCAAAGCGAGCGGCGAGCAGTCGATCACCTATTCCAAGCAGGTCGCCCGCATCCTTCGCGACCGTTGCGTGGCCTGCCACCGCGAGGGCGAGATCGCCCCGTTCGCCCTCTCTTCGTACAAGCAAGCCGCCGGCTGGGCCAGCATGATCGATGAAGTCGTGCAGGGCGGCCGAATGCCTCCCTGGCACGCCAGCCCGGACTATGGTCACTTCTCCAACGACGCCCGGCTCAGCCAACAGGAAAAGCAAACGATCGCTGCCTGGGTCGCGGCCGGCGCTCCGGAGGGAAACCCTCATGACCTGCCCGAGCCCGCGCATTACGCCGAGGGCTGGCGGATCCCCGCCCCGGACCTGAGGATCGCCCTGCCCGAAACCGTCAAGATCCCTGCCGATGGCACGATGCCCTACCAGAACTTTCTGATCGATCCGAAGCTCAAGAAAGACGTGTGGGTGTGGGCATCGCAGGTGCGTCCCGGGAACCCGTCGGTCGTCCATCACCTGGTGGTCTTCGTGATCCCCCCCGACCGCAAGGATGAAGGCCCCAAGATCGACTTCCTGGCAGCCTACGCTCCCGGCATGCCGCCGCGTGTCTTGCCTGAAGGAGCCGCCAAGCTTGTCCCCGCCGGCTCCCGGCTGATGTTTCAGGTTCATTACACTCCGCGCGGCACTCCCCAGACCGACCGCAGCGAGATCGGCTTGGCCTTCGCCGATCCGCACTCGATCCGCAAGGAGATGACGGCCATCGCCGCCATCAACATGGGGCTCAAGATCCCCGCCGGTAACGCCGATTTCCCCGCGGAGGCCGATCATCGCTTCGACAGGGACACCCTGCTTTACTCGCTGCTTCCCCACATGCACCTGCGCGGCAAGTCGTTTCGGTTCGAGGCCGTCTACCCCGGCGGCCGCCGCGAAGTTCTGCTCGATGTCCCTCGCTATGAATTCGAATGGCAAAACGTCTACGTGCTCTCGGAGCCGAAGCTGATGCCCGAGGGTACAATCCTGCGTTGCCTGGCCCGGTACGATAACTCGGACGAAAACCTGTCGAATCCAGACCCGACGAAGACGGTCACATGGGGCGAGCAGACCCGCGACGAGATGCTCGTCGGTTACGTCGAAGTCGCCCTCGCCGACCAGGACCTCGCCCTGGGCGGGCCGTTGGTGCAGAAGCTCCCCGACGGCCGCCGCGAGGTCACCTTCCGCTACAAGCCCCCGGCCGGCACCAAGACCGTGTTTCTCGCCGGCACGTTCAACGACTGGAAGCCCGACGTGCTCGAGATGGAAGGCCCCGACAAGTCGGGCCGATTCGAGAAGAAGATGGTCCTGGACGCCGGTAACTATGAATATAAATACGTGATCGAGGGCAAACAGTGGCGCCAGGACCCGGGCAACCGCCTCCAGACGGGAGGCTACCACAACAGCGTTCTCAAGGTTGCCAAGACGCCATGAGAACGGAAGAGGCTGTCTTGAACATCCTCGACGGGGCGCGATCATGAAGCGCAGGGCGCGAGCCCTGGGGTGGCGATGAACCGCCAAAACTTGCCCGCTGCCGGACGGCGTTGCGCGCTCGCCTATATCAACTCTTGTCCGGCTCGGGCTTGAGCCGCGTGTGCTCCAGGAACCACGTGTAAAGCTCCGGGTTATTGTAAGTCTCGGTCCACGCGTCGTGACCGGCCTCCGGGTAAATTGTCAGCTTGGGATCGCAGCCGGCTTCCTTGAGCGCCTTGATCATGGCCTCGGTGCGCGCCACCGGGACAACCCGGTCCTTGGCGCCGTGAAATGCCCAGACGGCCACACTCTTGAGATCCTTCGCGAACGAGGGACTGCCGCTGCCGCAAATCGGCGCGATCGCGGCAAACCGCTCCGGATGCGTGCAACCCAGGTTCCAGGTGCCGGACCCGCCCATGCTCAAGCCCGTGAGATACACCCGCTCCTGGTCGATCTTGTAGTGCGTGATCACGTCGTCAAGCAGCGCGTTCAGAGCATCGGTGTTCCAGCCGCCACGGCGCGACTGCGGCGACACCACGACGAACGGAAAGTCGCGCTTTTTCTCAAGAACCTTGGGCAGCCCGGCGCCCCTCACCTTGTCAATGTTTTCTCCCGACTCGCCCGCGCCGTGAAGGAATAGGACGAGCGGCCACTCGCGGTTCGAAACTCTCGTAGCCTTCGGGCAGGTACAAGAGGTAGTTCAGCTTCACCCTGATCGTGATCTCTTTGTCAAACGACTGCGCTTGCTGGCTGGTCTTCGCTTCGTCGCCGTCGCCCGCTTGCGCCGAACAGGCGCAGAGCACCAGAACCACCGTCACCCACACCGAGTTCTTCAGCGTCTTCATGGTCGATCGCTCCCCATGGCAATGAGTTTTGCTGCGCCTCCAAGAAGGACGTCCTCCTCTCGCGACCCGATTCTCGCTCATCGTAGCGCGGCAGAGCCGCCCAGGCAATCACGTCGTAGGTCAGGCTTTCCAGCCTGACGTTTTCCGCGCGCGCCCCTCGCCCATCAAAGGGCTTCATGCCTGACGATTTGCGCGGCACCCCCTTGACTTGCTTTTGCCTGACTTGTACTATTCTTCTAGAACAAGAGGACAAGTACGTGATGTTCGCGATCGATGCGTCGGACCCAACGCCGATTTACGCTCAGCTCGAGCGCGCGATTCGCGTGGCGATCGCGACCGGGCGTCTGCAAAAGGGTGACAAGCTGCCGACGGTGCGGCAGCTCGCGGTGGAATTGCGGATCAACGCCAACACGGTCGCGAAGGTCTATGGCGAGCTCGAGCGGGCGAAGGTCCTGGAAACTCACCGGGGTATCGGGACGTTCGTCCACAACGCCGGGAGCTTGGCGGCCTCGAGCCCTGAGCGCGAGCAACATCTGGCGGCTTTGACCGACAGTTTCATCACGGGCGCGGCGGCCCTGGGCTATTCGGCCCAGGATGCCCTCGCCTTCTTGACAACTCGATGCAAGGACAGAAAACGTGAAAAACTCACAGGCTAGCTCGAAGACCGAGAAAGAATCGGCAAAGACCGACAGTGACTCGACGAAGGCTCGTCGCGTGGGCATCGAGCCGCCGCGCATCAACGTGATTTCTGCGCTCGCGGTCGTGGCCGGCTCCCTCGCCGGTGCCGTCGCGGGCTACTTCTTGTCGAACGAGCTCTGGCTCGGCGTGGGCGTGATGGCCGGCGTGTTCCTGGCCTTTGCGCCGAAGGTGGCCCAGCAATGGGAGCGGGCCGTCGTGCTGCGGCTGGGCCGTTATGCCGGGATGCGCGGACCGGGTCTGTTCTGGATCATTCCCGGGATCGACCAGGTGACCATGTGGATCGATCAGCGCACAATCACGACCAGCTTTGCGGCCGAGCAGACGTTGACATCCGACACGGTCCCGGTGAACGTCGACGCGGTTTTGTTCTGGATGGTCTTCGACCCGGAGAGGGCCGCGCTCGAGGTTCAGGATTACAAGCTGGCGGTGAGCTGGGCCGCCCAGACCGCCCTCCGCGACATCATCGGACGCACGCCGCTGACGGTGCTCTTGCGCGGGCGAGAGCAGATCGAAGCCCAGCTTCAGAAACTGATTGACGACCGGTCGAATCCCTGGGGCGTGACGGTGCAGTCCGTGGAGATGCGGGACGTTGTGATCCCCGAGTCCTTGCAGGACGCGATGTCGCGCGAGGCCCAGGCAGCGCGCGAAAAGGAGGCACGCATCATCCTCGGCCAGGCGGAGGTCGAGATCGCCCATCTCTTCGCGCAGGCCGCCGAATCCTACGTCCACAACCCCACCGCCATGCAGTTGCGGGCGATGAACATCCTCTATGAAGGTCTGAAGGAGAAGGGTTCCCTGATGGTGGTCCCGAGCACGGCCGTCGAAGCGATGGGTATGGGCGGTTTGACCGCTCTCGCCGCGGCGCGGCAGCGTGCCTTGTACGAAGACCAATCGGCGAATGGACCCCTGGGCTGAATCGATCCCGATCCACTCGTAGGTCAAGCTTTCCAGCCTGACTTACCTCAATTCTGGCGCACCCGGATCGTCCGTCCCCTCCACTCGACCGCGCCTCGGTACTTGTAGAGGTACCAGGCGCGGGTCATGCAACAGGCGACCGGAATGACCACCAGCGGAAACAAGAGCGCCGGGATCGGGCGGAATCGGAAGAGGCGGCGTCCCGCGAAAAGCATTGCGTATTGAAGGGCGTAAACGACCGCGCCAGCGAGGGCCAGAGTGGCATTCCCTTCAGCCGCCCCGGCGAGCGCGCAGTCAAGAGGCATCCAGAAAACGAAGACGTTCAGCAGAACCACCGCCGGCGCCAGCCAGAAGCGGCCGTGAATACCGACGAGGATGTTCTTGGTCATCGCCCAGAAGGCGTGGCGATTCCCTTTGTAGAGCTGCACGTGCAAGAGTTCGGGAGTGGCCCGCAGCAAAGCGCGATAGCCACTCGCCTTCACTCGCCTCGCCATCGCGATGTCGTCGGCGATTTCGCCCTGGATCGCCGCGAAGCCCCCGATGGCACGAAACACCGGCGCCGGATCAAGACGAGCGCGCCGCAGCCAGCGCGTCCGGTGATTTGGGATCGTTGATCCCGGGAGTTGCCAGAACAGACAGACCCCCCACCAGCGTGGGAACGAGGATATTCTCCCAGAGCGAGATGCAGTCCATTCGGGGGAAAAAGCTCAGCAGATCGACCTCGCGGCGCTTCAGCTCGGCCACCGCCTTGGCCAAACAGGTGGGCTCGAACATGATGTCGGCGTCGGTGAAGAGCAACAAATCACCGCTCGCGACGCGGGCGGCCTGTTCCATGGCGTTGCATTTCCCCAGCCAGCCCGGGGGCAGCTCGGGATTGTGGATGACGCGGATCCGCGCATCCTGTTGCGCAGCGGCGTCTGCGATCGGGCCCGTTTGGTCGGTGGAATGGTCGTTGACGATGATCGCCTCGAACTCAACCTCTTCCTGGTCCCGCAGCGAGTCGAGCGATCGGCCAAGATCCTGCTGTTCGTTCCGCGCCGGAATGATGACCGAGATCTTGGTCCCCCGGACCAAATCGGGTTCCACCGGTGGGCTGGTCCAGAGCGTTCGCTTGAGCGCGCCCAGGAACTGAACGAACAACACGGCCGAGATCAGCCCGGCGGCGAGGCAAAGGATCAATCGCGGATCGCTCAAGGAACTCGGCCCTGACCCAGGTCGTTCGGGGCACATCGCGGCGCTTTCCGGTCGAACGAGCGACAATTATACTCGGAACAGCAATTCGCTGGGCTGGGGAGGCTTGCTTTTTCACAACGACTCAGGAGTTCTGCCATGCGCGGAGTGACTCGGCGCGGTGCCATGTTGCGTTCAGCCGGAGTGGGGTTGGGAGTGGGCTTTGTCACCAGCGCTGCCGGCGATACGCCAAAGGGACGCGATCCCGCGGAACGACAAGCCGATCTGGACCGCGTCATCGCGTGTGGCATGACGCCGGACGAGGCCGAATGCTGGGAAACCGTGGCGGACGCGGCGGGTAAGTATTTTGGGCTTCCCGAGCTCCATCCGATGGACCGCCAGGAAGTCGCGACGGCCATTCACGTGATTCAGAACAAGCTGCTGGCCCGGCCGGTGTACCGGCAGTACAAAGGAATGGCGAAGGCCAGCCCGGCCAAACCGGCGAAATCGAAGTAGCGAGGGCGCTTCTCGAGGCAACGAACGGGATTTACCCTCCATGGCGCACGATATCAAGGAGTCTGACTGGAAGATCTTCCGGCAGCTCAGCAAAGTCGCCCTGGAGCGGTTCTGCCAGTGCGTGCTCGATGACATCGAGCGCATCGCGTCCGACACAAACAAGAGCAGCCACGAGCGGTATCTCGCGATCTACAGGCTGACCCGAGAGCGTGACGAAAGCCTGGCGATTGCGTTCAACGATCAGCGCCGGTCGACTGCATTCCGCAAGCTCATGGCAATCGTTTCTCTGGATCTGCTCACAACGGACGAGCTGGCGCTGTTCAGCCAGGACATGCAGAATTCGATCGAAAACTGCCGGGACCTTTTCTAAATCGAGTTGCGTGACCGCGCGACGAAACGCGTCGGGCTACGGAACGCTTCGTAGAACGGAATTCATTCCGTATCTGTTCGCTCTTCGCGCAGCTTTCCTGGCGCTGATGAGTGGCGCATGGAATCCCATCCCTCAGCGGGGATCCCTCCCTGACCAAATTCAGACATCGCCTCGCCAACCAAGGCCACTCTGTAGCAGCACTCGTGATAGGCCGCCAGACGCTGAAATCGCCAGCGTCGCAGCGCGAGCCAGCAGAACAGTGTCATCGCAGCGATGGCGAGCGTCAACCATCCGGGCTCGAACCGCCGGTGGCCCACTCATATCAAGCGATCGGCCCATGGAAGCGCGAACACCGTCAATGTCGGCGCCGATCTAGCCGCAGCACCACCTGAGGACCGGATCTCATTAGCCAGCCGCCGAAATCGGTAGTGCCTCTCACCAATCCACCAAGCAATCCCCACGAACGCGACCGCGGTCGCGAGGGATCGCAAGTGAAATTGCAGTCGTGAGCGTTTCAGTCGCACCGGGCAGCTCCCTCCGCATTTCAGCCATCCCTTCGTGGAGAATCGAGCCTCGTCAAGGTTGAGTGTATGGTTGATAAGGATTGAGATTCTCTTGTTGAAATCTGAGCCCGTAGTGACCCAACTGGGAAACTCCTTTCCGTATTATAACTTTGAAGACAGCAAGAATGATCAAGCGGTGCCACGCGGCTGCGCGTAAACTCGCTACACACCATGGGAGCGGGGGCAGTGGATCCAGTGCAAAAGGCGCTTTGGTACGTGGAAAGCCACTCGCGCGAACCGATCGCGCTCACGCCCGAACAAGTGCGTTCCCAGGGCCATCTCGACAACATCAAACTCGTGGAGGAGATCGCCATGAATTCCGCGCCTTTTCCTGACCTGGACCCGCCCCGGTTCGAGACGTCCAAACCGATGGTCCTTGCTGGACTCGTCGATCGTTACCCCTGCGAGTCGCCGGCCGGAATTCCGGACCAATGGCAGCGGTTCGGCGCGTACCTCGGAGCTCTTCCCGGACAGGTGGGCAAGGTGGCTTACGGGGCGAGCTATAACTTCGACGGCGAGAGCAATTTCGAGTACATGTGCGGAGTCGAATTGGCCGGTTCACCGGATCTCCCCAAGGGCATCGCCACTCTGAATGTGCCGGCGCAAAGATACGCCGTCTTCACTCACAAGGGTCACATTGCGGGCATTCGCGCAACGTACGCGGCGATCTGGAGCAAATGGCTCCCGGAATCCGCCCACAAGCCCGCCGCCGCCCCGACGCTCGAGCGATACGGTCCGGAATTCAATCCCGTCACGGGCTTGGGTGGAGTCGAGATCTGGATTCCCATCCAGGCTTGATTTCACTCGCGAGTCGTTCCAAATGCACTTTCCGAGAACTGAGCGCGCAATTGCGCGGCGACCTCGCGCAGCCGCTCTCCACTGGCCGCGCAGAAACGGCCCAGCAGCCGGCGACCCTTCCGCTTCTCCAGCCGGGTCTTCCAGCCACCCTAGCTTGTGCCTGGCCGAGCGAGAATTCCCGCCCGTTCGGCGGAGATCGCCGTCTAGCCCTCGCGCAACAGCCAGCCTGTGTAATCGACCAGCACGCAAACGCTCGTGAACCGCTGCTCGAAAAACGCGCCGCGCGTCTTGTCCGATACGGCAAAGACATCGGCAAGCTCTTGCAATCGGTGCTCGATCCAATTCTTTCTATTTCAGGAAGGTTCACGAACATATCGAAATGTTGCGACATTTTGGGATTGATCTCCCTGCGTGTGGCACGGGTCTTGCTGGGTAAATTCAGCCCAATCGCACGGCCCATCCCAGGGTCAGCCCCTTGGCTCGGATGCCAGAGTCCGCGCTGTTCAAGCAAAACCTGAGAGTTCACGAGCTTGTGCGAAGAACGGTCCTGCGGATCGGTCCCGGTGCCGCCGGGCGAATGACGTCTCAGTATTTCTCCCTCGGTCGACTCGCCACTGATTGGAGGCATCACCATGGTCCTGCGCCCGCTGGATTTGCGACGGAACAATACGGGGAAGCGCTCAAGAGCATGTCGGCCTGGAATCGAACGGGTAGAGCCGAGAATTGTGTTGTCTCCGCCCACGGTCACGGGTCTGAGCCCGACCAGCGGGCTCGAGGCCGGCGGCACGCTCGTGACAATCAGCGGCACGAGCTTTACCGGCGCGACCGTGGTCGACTTCGGGACGACGGCTGCGACGAATCTCAGTCTCGTCAACGACACGACGCTCACGGCCGACAGCCCGGCCGGCACCGGCGTCGTGAACGTGACCGTCACGGCGCCTGGGGGCACGTCGGCCGCCACGCCGGCGGATGAATTCACGTACACCGTGCCGTCCGCGCCCACGGTCACGGGGCTGAGCCCCACGAACGGTCTGACGACCGGTGGCACACTAGTCACAATCACAGGAACGAGTTTCACAGGCGCGACGACCGTTGACTTCGGAACGACCGCGGCGACCAATCTCACCGTGGTGAACGACACCACGCTCACGGCGGACAGCCCAGCGGGTACCGGCACGGTCGCTGTGACCGTGACGACACCGGTCGGCGCCGTCGGCCACGTCACCAGCCGATCAGTTCACGTACACGGCCTCTGCGACACCGACGGTAACAGGACTGAGCCCGACCAGCGGTATGGCGGCCGGCGGTACTCTGGTTACGGTTACCGGAACCGGATTTACCGGTGCCACGGCGGTCGACTTTGGGACGACGGCGGCGACGAATCTCACAGTCGTGAACGACACCACGCTCACAGCCGACAGCCCGGCGGGAACTGGCGTCGTGAATGTGACCGTGACGTCCCCGGCGGGCACGTCGGCCGTCACACCTGCCGATGAGTTCACATACGCGGCACCCGCTGCGCCCGCGGTCACGGGCCTGAGCCCGACCACTGGTCCGGCGGCCGGTGGTACTCTGGTCACGATCACGGGAACAAGTTTCACCGGCGCCACGGCGGTTGACTTCGGAACGATGGCAGCGACGAATGTCACCGTGGTGAATGACACCACGATCACCGCGGACAGCCCCGCAGGTACTGGCATGGTCGACGTGACCGTGACGACGCCCGTCGGCGCTTCGCCCACATCTCCCGCCGATCAATTCACGTACGTCGCGGCGCCCATGGTGATGGGCCTTAGCCCCAACAGCGGCACGGCGGCGGGCGGGACTTCAGTGACGATCACCGGGAGCGCCTTCACCGGTGCCACAGCGGTCGACTTCGGGACGACGGCGGCGACGAATGTCACCGTGGTGAGCGACACCACGATCACGGCGGATAGCCCCGCAGGTACAGGAACGGTCGCTGTCACGGTGACGACCCTCGGCGGCACGTCGGCGATCGTTCCCGCCGATATGTTCACCTATACGGCCGCTCTGGCGCCGACGGTCACGAGTCTGAGCCCGACCGGCGGCTCGACCGCCGGCGGGACTCCGGTCACGATCACCGGCACCGGATTGAGCGGCGCGACAGCCGTCGTCTTCGGGACGACAGCCGCGACGAGTTTCACCGTCGTCAATGACACCGAGATCATGAGCGTCAGTCCGGCGGGAACCGGCACCGTCGACGTGACCGTCACGACGCCCGTCGCCACTTCGGCGACGTCCCCCGCCGATCAGTTCACCTATAGCACTGCCGCATCGCCGGCGGTCACGGCTCTGAGCCCGAATACCGGCTCGCAGTCCGGTGGTACTCTGGTGACGATCACGGGTACGAGCTTCACGGGAACCACGGCCGTCGACTTCGGCACGACGGCGGCGACGAACGTCACTGTGGTCAATGACACCACGATCACGGCGGACAGCCCTGCGGGGACGGGCACGGTCGACGTCACCGTGATGACGCCCGCGGGCACCTCGGCCACGTCGCCAGCAGACCAGTTTACCTATGTAACGGCGGCTGTGCCGATGGTCACGGGCCTGAGCCCGACGAGCGGCCCAACGACCGGTGGAACTCTGGTCACGATCACGGGAATGAGCTTGACCGGCGCGACGGCGGTCGACTTCGGAACCGTGGCGGCGACGAATGTCACGGTCGTGAGTGACACCATGGTCACCGCGGACAGCCCCGCGGGGACTGGCACGGTGGACGTGACCGTGACGACTCCCGCCGGAACGTCGGCCACATCCTCGGCCGATCGATTCACGTACGCGGTGGTCGCGGCACCAACCGTCACGGCCCTGAGCCCGATGAACGGCCCGGTGGCCGGCGGCACGCTGGTCACGATCACGGGAACCGGATTCACCGGTGCCACGGCGGTCGACTTCGGGATTCTCCCGGCGACGAATCTCACCGTCATGAACGACACCACGATCACTGCGGACAGCCCGGCCGGAACGGGCGTCGTCAACGTGACCGTCACGACGCCAGGGGGCACGTCGGCCGTTACGCCTGCGGATGAGTTCGCGTATACATTACCCTCTGCTCCGGCCGTCACCGGCCTGAGCCCCACCAACGGTCTTTCGACCGGTGGCACATTGGTCACAATCACGGGAACGAGCTTCACCGGCGCGACGGCAGTCGACTTCGGAACGAACGCGGCGACGAATGTCACGGTGGTGAATGACACCATGATCACGGCCGACAGCCCGGCAGGTACCGGGACGGTCGACGTGACCGTCACAACTCCTGAGGGCATTTCGGCCACCTCGCCGGCCGATCAATTCACGTATACGGTGTCGGCGGCGCCGACGGTCACCGGGTTGAGCCCAGCCAGCGGGCTGACAGGTGGTGGCACTCTGGTCACGATCACGGGAACGGGATTTACCGGTGCCACGGCGGTTGACTTCGGGACGACGCCGGCGACGAACCTCACTGTGGTGAGCGACACCACGCTCACGGCCGACAGCCCGGCGGGAACGGGCGTTGTCAACGTGACCGTGACGACCCCGGCGGGTACGTCGGCCGTTTCACCCGCCGATGAGTTCACCTACACCGTGGCTTTCGCACCGACGGTCACAGGCGTGAGTCCAACAACGGGTCCGGCGTTCGGCGGGAGCCTGGTCACAATCACCGGAACCAGTTTCACCGGCGCGACGGCGGTCAACTTCGGTGCGTCGGCCGCGACGAATGTCACCGTGGTCAATGACACCACGATCACGGCGGACAGCCCGGCAGGCACCGGCACGGTCGATGTGACGGTGACAACGCCTTCGGGCATGTCGGCCACGTCTCCCGCCGACCAGTTCACTTATGTCGTGGCGGCAGCGCCCTCGGTCACTGGATTGAGCCCGACGAGCGGTCCCGCGACTGGCGGCACTCTCGTCACGATCACGGGAACCAGTTTCACCGGCGCGACGGCGGTCGACTTCGGCACCACGGCGGCAACGGATGTCACCGTGGTCAATGATACCACGATCACGGCAGACAGCCCGGCTGGTACCGGCGTGGCGGGTGTGACCGTGACCACGCCCGCGGGCACATCGCCGGTCTCGAACGCCGCTCAGTTCACGTACACGACCGCAGCGCCGTCGATCGTGTCTCTGGTGCGATTCGGATTCCACATGGAACCGACGTCCCTTGTCCTGACCTTCAGCACGGCGCTCAATCCCACGCCGGCTCAAAATGTCAACAACTACCAGATCCTGAATTCGCAAGGCGTCGCCATCCCCGTGAACTCCGCCGTGTATGACGCCTCGGCGCTCACTGTGACGCTCGTTCCGTCGCAGCTCCTGAGTCTTGACCAATCTTATCAGCTCACGGTGATCGGCGTGCCTCCGAATGGGTTGACGAGCTCCACCGGCGTTGCGCTCGACGGCGCAGGCAACGGAACGGCCGGCACGAACTATGTCACGACGTTCTCGGGGGATATCCTGGCAGGCCCGGCACCCGAGATGCTCCGCGCGGATCCGAAGAAATATCGAGCGGCAGAGAGGGAGCTCGTCGCGCTTGAGCGACGCCTGAGAGTGGATGCTCACAGGTCTGCCGGGGCACAGAAACATCTCGCGACTCGAGCGGAGACATTGGCTGCGCGAGCGAGACATTCACCCGCCCAGGTGCTGCGCGAGAGCGGTGTTTCAGCTCCGGCCGTTGATCAACTGCTGGCCTCCGGCATCGTCAGCATGAGCGAAATCCTGGCAGGACGCAAGAGCGGAGGTCACGGCCGTTTGGCGTGATCCACCCCTTCACGATGGGAATGGGATGGAAACAGGGACGCGATGGACGAAAACAGGGACGCGATGAGTTGTCTTCCCGATCCGGCGGTACACACTCATCGCGTCCGCGTTTCGTTCCTCGACCTGTCGGGCAACCCGGAGACCAAGGTGACAGTTGTTTTCGATAACGATGCCCGTGAGGCGCCCGTCAAGGCGATTGCGGAGTGATGATGACAAGCTCTTGCGGCGACCACTTCAGCTCGATGCCCGATCCGGCGATCTTCGCGTGAATGAGGTGGGTCTTGCCATCCTTCAGCGATGGGGGGGGCGGGATGAGAAAGACGTGCCGGCCGTTGCCCTTGCCGGCCTCGACGAGATCGGAGCGCGGCCGATCGGCGACGACCATCATCAGGAAGCGCTCACCGTCGTACAACTCCACCATAATCGGCGTGTCAGGCCGCCGCGGGTCCCAGGCCCAGCCTTCGATTTTCTTGGGCCGGACCCGTTCCAGGAAGCCCTCCATCGTCGGTCCGGTCGCCGCCATGGCGGCACTGTTCGATCCCGGAACGGCATCGTTACCGTCCAGACCTGGTGGTATCCGGTATTCCTCCGACCGGCCAGTCACCCAGCGGTAGGCCTTGCTCCGGAACAGACACCGTGTCATCTCGCTGTCCGTCCAGTCCCAGAGCCGCTCCCGGTTCTGGTCGACGTTATTGGGAATCACTTCCCAGCCACTCGGGTACACTTCGGCCCCGAGGAACTGGACGCCGATCGAGAGGGCAATCAAGGCGAGCGAAATCCAGAGGACCGGTCTGCAACGTGCGCTCGCCCAGTCGAGTGCCAGGCCCAGGACGACCGCCAAGAGCGGGATCACCTCGGTCCAGTAGCGCGGCCCGTAACTGAAACCGGCCCACCAGACCGAGAAGGTCGAGATCAGGAGCGCATGAGCCACCAAGGCGGCAAGCAGCCAGGGAAGCAATCCCGACGGGCGCAGGCGGAAGAACGCAAACGGGAGATAGGCAAACGCAACCAATGTCCACGGAGTGAAGACGAAGAGCCCCCGGCTCGGGCTCAGCAAAGTCCCCTTGAGCCCAACTTGCCACGGGGTCGCAAACTGCGCGGCTTCGAATTGAGAGTAAAAGCCCGCCGCGGTGCCCAGATACGAGCGGTTGTAACTGATGAGTGCCGCGCCGATCACGAGTGGGGCCGCCATGAACCAGAGAAGCCTGCGCGGATGCCGCAGCGCAACCCAGACCGCCGTCACAACCGCGAACACCAGGTCAATCGGTCGCGAGGAGACCAGGAGCGCGGCCGTGAGCCCTGCCGTCAACAACCGCAGCCGTGACGGCGATTCCGCCATGAGCAAGAGCACCGTGAGCGCCAGCATGAGCGCGGCCGGACCGTGCTGCCAGAGGGTCTGGCTGGCGATCGCCCAGAGTGTCGAGCCCAGTGCAGCGGCCGTCGCGGCCACCCATGCCGCGCGCCTCAGCCCCAGCCGCAAGAGCACGGCCAGGAGAGCGAGGTCCGCCAGGGCCACAACCGCGGCAGACGAACGCTTGGTAATCGTTTCGAACCACTCCGGATGACTTTTCTCCCAGCCCGGATCGGTCCAATCGAGCACAAGGATCTGCGGAATCGCCAACGGCATCGCCACGATGGCCGGCCCAACCGGATAGGCCGACACATAATGGTTATCGAGCATCCGCAGGTAGTACGGGAGTTGCGGGTAATGCCAGTGCTTGAACAAGCCATCGCGGTACCGATCAAGATAAAACCCGTCGCCACGCAGGAGCGCATAGACGAGGAATTTCGCAGGAACCGAGTCGCCCCCTTCAATCTCCCGGCCATTGCTGAGGTAGACGGCGAACACACCCGCGCACCACAGAAGCGCGAGCGCCCTTGTCCGCCACGACGAAGCCGCCGGCGACGCGGTCTGCCGATCCTCTTGCTCGCGCTCGGGGTTCACGGTTTGGTGCCTCCGGCCGCAGGCGCCGGTCCGTCGTGAATGATGCGATCCACGTAGATCCGGTACTCCTCGCGCGGATACATCACCAGCGAATCTTGCCCCTCGATGCTGGGTGAGCGATAGATCACGCTGCCCTTGTGCTGCACCGAAAAACCCATGTCCGTGAAGCGGGCGAGCCCGCGCTGCCAGATCGGGGGCCCGCCTCCTCGAAGGCTTCGCGCTTCAATCACGAGCAGTACCTCCGGGTCGGTTCCGGCCGAGGTCACCAAGGCGAACAACGCCCCGTCGACAACATCAGGGTCGGTGCTTTCGTAACGATAAAGCGGCTGCGGCAGCACGCGTAGCTCGTAGCGGTTGTTGTTGCGATCGCGGGTGCTGGCTGAGAACGCGCGGGCCAGCGCGCGCATCTGCCCCAGCCGCTGCGCCGGCGAGCCTGCCGGTGCAGGCGCCCCGTCGATCGGCACCAGCTCGATCCCCGGTCCCCTGGGTCGCCAGTAATGCTTGTGTTCTCCCTGACGCTCGACTTTGAGCTCTCTGAGCGACAGCGAATGGAATTCGTGAGCGATCCCGCGCATTCCGCCGCCGCCCGATGAAAAGATCGTCGCAATCGCTTCGGGCCGTCCCCGGCTCGTCCAGACGAACACCGCTCCCTGCTGCGACAAGCGGACGGGGTTCGTCCAGACGTAAACCGGGTCTTTGCGGAACTCGATCGGTTCCTTCCGGGTTGCGCCACGGTACATGGTGAATTCGAGCGCATCGCCCTGATGAAGCTTCAAAAGCCGCTCGCGGAGGGCCTTCGCACTTTCCGGGTCGTCCGCACCGGGCAGGGCAAGAAGCAAGGGAAGAACGATGACCAGATTCATCGCGGCACTCCTCGGACCGGTTGTCGGTGCTCCCCCGGCAGGAACTGCCCGGATGGAGGTCAGGCTTTCCGGGCTGACAACGTTAGCCCGGAAAGCCTGACCTGCTACACAGAGACTTCTGCGCTTCCACTGAGCGGCCGTGTCCCACCGAATTCGTTCGGGTTACAGAGCAAGTCGCGCGACTACAATCATCATCCACGAATAGGGCGACGTCAAGCGATTGTTCGGCCTCTTGCTCCCAGGGAAAGGGCGGCGAGCCTGGGACGGGGACCGGATCCCCATGGTTTGCACTGCATGTCCTGTCAGCTTGGTGCGGTCACCGAAGTGTGCGGACTGGCCTCCGGAACCACCTCGATTCCCGCGGCCACCGGGTTGAGATCGATGTCAGCGCAAATCGTGAACAGCGCTTCTTCATCGAAAACTCCAACGCTCCGGAGCCGCCGCTCGAAGATTGGGCCTCAGTTTCTCTCACATCTGTCGCACTTTCACCGTTCGCGAAGTGCCACACATGCCGAGCCCCGTCCGCCGACCCCGGCTCGCTGCGCCCATTTGCTCGCTCGGCCACTTCGGATTGCTCCGCAGCAACCGGATCCTGAGCCAGTATCGGCATGATTCTTGCCGGGATGTTTGACAGAGGTTTCCGGGGGTCGTGGCGCCCGTGTCACAGTGAATCCGCTCGCGGACGTGGCGCCGCGAGCCGGCGGCGAGTTGTTTTTAGCGAAAGCGATCCCGCACCATGCCAAGTTTCAACCAGAATCGTCGACGTACGGAACTACGGGTCGAATCGCTCGAAGGGAAGGCGCTGCTCTCGACGGGAACCGGAATGCACCACATTGCACCCGATCTGCGGTCCGCCCGGATCATCGACCAGGCACCGGCCCCGTTCAGCGGTACACTGACAGGGCTCTATAGCAACATCCATATTCCCTTCGCCGGCTATCTGCTGAATTACGCGACCTCAGGGACGTTGACCGGCGTCGGGTCGACCCGACTGCGCGGCTCGCTGTTCGTGCGCGGCGCGACTTCTCGTGCGGGCCGGTTCGCCGGCAAACTCGCGCTGCACAACGACGGCGGCTCGATGATCATCAGGGTCTTCCAGACGGCCGTTTCGGGCACGGATACCTACATAGTCGGCCGCGCCGGTGGAATCGACAGCGCTGATCGCGGAGACATCGGAACGCTCACGATTACTCAGAGCCCGACAATGAGCGTGCCCTACTACATCTCCGGGCAAGCGACGATGACATTCAGTTGACGGACGCGCGCACGCCGTGAGCAAAGCCCAATACCTTGCGTGCTCGTTCTCTGTGAATCTGAAGAACAGCCAGGTTATAATGGATTCGGTTTCTGTCATTCCGCACCCATGGGACCGGAGGGTTGCCGATGGCGACGATTCCCTCGATTGATGCCGGTGAGGCCGTTGCGTCCGCCCCGGCGCCGCCCTTGCGACCCTGCTTGGACTCGATCGTCACCGAGGATGACACCCCCGTGGACAACGTGTTCTCAGAGAAACAGCAAAGGCTGCTGACCGAGCCGCTGTACAGCTCCTGGGATGCCGGCCAACCGTTCATGGCGATGGCCAACGTGGGATTGTTTTACGCCATCCGCCAGCCACCTTTGGTGCCGGATGTCCTTTTGAGCCTGGACGTCGAGGTTTCGGGAGATTGGTTGGCCAAGGAGCACCGGTCGTATTTTCTCTGGGAGTTCGGCAAGGCACCGGAGGCCGTCGTGGAAATCGTGTCGAACACACAGGGGGGCGAAACGACGGACAAAATGCTCAAGTATGCCCAGATCGGCATCGTTTACTATGCCATTTACGACCCCGCCGGGGCGGTGCAGTCCGAGCCTTTGAGAGTCTTTGTGCTGCGCGAGAAAAGTTACGCGCCGTGTTCTCCTGAATGGCTGCCGGTCCTGGGATTGGGGCTGACGCTCTGGCGGGGGCCGTTCGAGAATTGGGAAACAGACTGGCTGCGTTGGTGCGATCGCCAGGGACGAGTCATTGCAACCGGAGCCGAACGCGCCGGCGAGGAACGCGATCGCGCGGAACGGCTCGCCGCCCAGTTGCGCGGCCTGGGCGTCACTCCCGAAGAGCGGTGAACATCGCCTCAAGGGGCCCGAGAGCCTTTTTCGGTCTCGAACCCTGCGTCTTCGGAGTCCTGTTCCGGGCCCAAATCCGATGTTCAGCGGCGAGAGCCGGCGGCCGCACGAGCACCCGGAAACCGGAGGGATTGCAGACACCCAAGGGTCACCAAAGGTAAGGAAGCTAGACACCCACGACTCGGCCGTGTGTGCGTGCAGGCGGTAAGACGCTCACCTGTCGATCATCCACCCATGCGACGTTTCGCGGTAAATGTGCACGCAGAGTCACCCAACATCCAGCCAGCTAACGAAATACGCTTGTCGCGAATCCGCAGGCCACCCCGGCGAATTCTTGGGTGTCTGGCATCCTTTCGTTCTCTGTGAATCTGAAGAACAGCCAGGTTATAATGGATTCGGTTTCTGTCATTCCGCACCCATGGGACCGGAGGGTTGCCGATGGCGACGATTCCCTCGATTGATGCCGGTGAGGCCGTTGCGTCCGCCCCGGCGCCGCCCTTGCGACCCTGCTTGGACTCGATCGTCACCGAGGATGACACCCCCGTGGACAACGTGTTCTCAGAGAAACAGCAAAGGCTGCTGACCGAGCCGCTGTACAGCTCCTGGGATGCCGGCCGACCGTTCATGGCGATGGCCAACGTGGGATTGTTTTACGCCATCCGCCAGCCACCTTTGGTGCCGGATGTCCTTTTGAGCCTGGACGTCGAGGTTTCGGGAGATTGGTTGGCCAAGGAGCACCGGTCGTATTTTCTCTGGGAGTTCGGCAAGGCACCGGAGGCCGTCGTGGAAATCGTGTCGAACACACAGGGGGGCGAAACGACGGACAAAATGCTCAAGTATGCCCAGATCGGCATCGTTTACTATGCCATTTACGACCCCGCCGGGGCGGTGCAGTCCGAGCCTTTGAGAGTCTTTGTGCTGCGCGAGAAAAGTTACGCGCCGTGTTCTCCTGAATGGCTGCCGGTCCTGGGATTGGGGCTGACGCTCTGGCGGGGGCCGTTCGAGAATTGGGAAACAGACTGGCTGCGTTGGTGCGATCGCCAGGGACGAGTCATTGCAACCGGAGCCGAACGCGCCGGCGAGGAACGCGATCGCGCCGACCAGGAACGCGATCGCGCCGACCACGAACGCGATCGCGCGGAACGGCTCGCCGCCCAGTTGCGCGGCCTGGGCGTCACTCCCGAAGAGCGGTGATCATCGCCTCAAGGGGCTCGAGAGCCTATTTCCGTCTCGAACCCTGCGTCTTCGAGACGGAATCCGGGACGCGCGGACGGAAACCGGGACGCGATTAGTTGGGACGGAAACCGGGACGCGATTAGTTGTTCTCCACATTGTTGATCCGGAGATGCCCGGCGAGAGAGGAACAGCGATGCCACACTCCATCCGCCTCGGCCGTTTGCTGGGTCTGGTCGGTATCGGTGTCTGGCTCGGCTCGCCACCGTCGCTCGTCCGGGCCCAGGTCGAGAAGTCCCGTCCCGGCGCCGAGCCGCGGCGAAGGCGCCCGCTGAGGATCGGGGCGTGCCGCGGGTCTCGCTCCTCCGGCTCCAGGTCGTCAAGCCGGATCCGGGGCAGCCGGATGGGCCCGCCGGCTTACCGCGCCGGAATCGGTTCGGGTTCGAGGCCGCGCCTCGCGAAGGGACCTCGCTCACTTTCACGTTCGACGAGCCGGATCAGTTGATCCTCGGCCTGGAGGCCAAGGACTGCAAGATCACCAGGTTCCGCGACGACAAGGACACCGACCTGGCCCCGGACAGGATCGAACCCGCGGCGGCCGAGATGATCGTCGCTCCTCGATTTGGCCAGGACCAAGGCCCCCTATCGGCAGAGGTGGATCCCACCGGCCATCGCGCGACGATCACCGTCCATTCGCCGCGGGTTCCGGCCGGCGGGGCGAATCGGCTCATCCTCGAGGCTGTCCTGGTCGTGAAGTATGGCCGGGGAGAGAAGACTCTCGAGCAGAAGAACGTCAACCTGAAGGTGGACAAGCTCACCGTGAGCCCGATCCCCTTGCTCGTGATGAGCGAGGGCGGAGCCGGCCAGGGGATGATGCAGAGGGACGGTACGCAGGTGACACTCTTCCATCACCAGCCCCTCGGCGAAATCAGGAAGGTCGACTTCATCGGGCCGGATGGCCAGGAAATCCCAGCGCGCGGCAGCGGCGCCGGGTCTAGTGGGTCGCTTCAGATGACGCACTACTTTCTGGCGAAGAAAGTCGAGACCTGCACCGTCCGGCTCACCGTGCCCGAGACGATCGAGACGGTGCATATGGCCGTCTCGATCAACACTGGCATCGGTTTTCCTCCCTTTGCGAGCCGACGAATTCTCCCGGCTCCCGAGCCGCAAAGGACACCGAAAGGTGCGGCGGCAAAATGATTTCGGCCTCTGGTCACGCGTGGTCCGATCAGCGATGACGAGACACGGGACTCGACCGAATTCGCGCGCATTCCGTGTCATGAGCGTCAGTCGGCGACTCGATTCGATTCAAGAGATAAGGGGAAGCCAGACACCCACCTTTCGGCCGGTGCGGGGAAGCCAGACACCCACCTTTCGGCCGGGGAAGCCAGACACCCACCTTTCGGCCGGCCGGGGAAGCCAGACACCCACCTTTCGGCCGTGTGGGGAAGCCAGACACCCACCTTTCGGCCGTGTGTGCGTGCAGGAAGCCAGACACCCACCTTTCGGCCGTGTGGGGAAGCCAGACACCCACCTTTCGGCCGGGGAAGCCAGACACCCACCTTTCGGCCGTGTGGGGAAGCCAGACACCCACCTTTCGGCCGGGGAAGCCAGACACCCACCTTTCGGCCGTGTGTGCGTGCAGGAAGCCAGACACCCACCTTTCGGCCGTGTGTGCGTGCAGGCGGTAAGACGCTCACCTATCGACCATCCACCCATGCAACGTTTCGCGGTAAATGTGTACTCTGAGTCACCCAACATCCAGCCAGCTAACGAAATACGCTTGCCGCGAATCCGCAGGCCACCCCGCGAATTCTTGGGTGTCTGGCATCCCTCTGGCATCCCGAATGATTCCGCCTTCCGTTCTCGTCGCGCCAATCCGCGGGAGCGGCAGGCCCGCTCGATCCCGCAGATTGAGCCGATCCGGCGCCGTCGAGCGGAAACGTCACGGCCCGCGCCACGCTGCTGATCCGCAGTCGGACTTTCACGATCCTGCCGGATGAGCGGATTACACGACGGCACAAGGCTCGTCGACTCCCCAGAGTGCCGTATCGGGGTGACACATGCTCTGCGGTGCTGACACCAGGTCGTGTCACCCGCGGCTGGTCGCGCGTGCCGGTCGCGCGGATTTTGCGGCCCACTGCACGCGCCGCTCGTGAGCATGATGCAGATTCTGCCATCGCGGGTGACACGGTGACACATGTGACACATAGACCTGCCAAATAGAAAAGGGGTGAGACGGTGGAGAGCCGGCAGTACCGCACACAAAACTCTTCGACGCCTCAGATGCCCCCGCCCTGTTCAGGAAGGCTTGCAGGCCCCAGGCCGCCAGGCCTTGGCACCGATCACTTCCCCTTGACACGATCGGTGCTTGGGCTAGAGTTATGCGGTCCATTTCCGTTCCCGTTCGCGGCTGGTGCCACCGAGCGCCCACCTTGTGCCCACGAAAGCCGCCATGGGGTCGCGCCATCAACCGGTTCTGATCGACGAAGTCATCGGCTGGCTCGCGCCTGAGGAAGGTGCCAGCGGGGTCTTCGTCGATGGAACCGCCGGCGGCGGCGGCCACGCGCTGGCGCGTTGCGCCGGCTTGGTCCGCACGGCCGGCTGATCGCGCTGGATCGCGACCCGCAGATGCTCGCCCGGGCCGAACTGGCGGTCCGAGAATCGGGCGTCTTGGCGGCGGCCACCTGGGTGCATGCGGCGTATCAGCAGTTGCCCCAGGTGCTCGATGACCTGGGAATCGACCGGGTTCGGGGCATTCTGCTCGACCTGGGCCTGTCGTCCGACCAGCTTGCCCAGGATGACAGGGGATTCAGCTTTTCCGCAGACGGGCCGCTGGATATGCGGTTTGACCCGGGCGAGGCGTGCCCCACCGCGGCGGACCTGGTGAACCGGCTGGGCGAGCAAGAACTGGCGAATTTGTTCTTTGAGCTGGGGGAAGAACGATTCAGCCGGCGGATTGCCCGGCGGATTGTGGAGGAACGCAAGCGTGGGCCGATCGAAACCACGACCGAGCTGGCCGGACTGGTCCGCCGCTCTATGCCAGGCAGGCGGCGGCCGGGATCGATCGACCCGGCGACACGCGTGTTTCAGGCCTTGCGGATCGCCGTCAATGACGAGCTGGGCCAGCTCGATCAAGCTCTCCGGGCGATCCCCGACCTGTTGGAGCCCGGTGGACGCGCGGCGATCGTCAGCTTCCATTCGCTGGAAGATCGCCGCGTTAAATGGGCGTTCAAGACCGATCCCAGGCTTATTGTGTTGACCAAGAAGCCCGTGACCGCGACGGCCCGTGAGCTGGCCGTGAACCCGCGAGCGCAGAGCGCGAAACTGAGGGTGGTGGAACGATGCCCGAACCCGTCGTGATCATCGGGCCGGCGAACGGACCAGGTGGACCCGTCCCGGCGCCGGCCGGAACCGCAGCGGAGAACGCCCCCGCCGAGTCGCCACGACCGCACGCGCCGGCGGGTCCATCCCGCGCACGGCGCATCATAATTGCCGCCGCCCGCATCCTCGGCCGGGCCGCCAAGTGGCTGGCGATTGCCCTCGTGGCTGTGATCCGCCGGTATCCGCGCCACTCTCTCGCAGCGGGAGCCTCAATCTTGATCCTGGGCAGCATCTGGTACACCCAGTTACTGCCGGGCAATGGCAAGCACACGCCGCCCGCCAACGCAATCGGCGGCAAGCTCACAGGCTCCCCTGCCGGAGAAAAGAAGGCAACCGGTGATTCTGCCTCCACGCAAGTGCCCCCCGCCGCGGAATCGGCCGGAGCTCGAGTCTCGGGCGATAAGGTGGCGCCGGTCCCTTCGAGCGTCGCAGCATCCAGCCCAGCCGGCAAAGCAAACACAGCTACCGCAGCCAACTCCAGCGAGAACACCCCGGACGCGACGACCACGCAGACCGAAACGACCGCCGGACTGCCGCTTGCGGCACCCAAGCCGTCTGGCGACGACGACGCGCTCATACCCGCGCCCATCGTGGCGAAAGCACCGAAGCCTGAGACGCCGCCCGGATCAACGCCTGATCCGGGAACTGGTACAAGCGAGGTGATACCCGCGCCCGTTGCGCCTCCGGCGCCGGCGCGCGTCAACGATGTCGCGACCGCCACGCTCTTGCCCGGATCGAGCCCCGCTGCGGCGACCTCCGTCGCGCCATCCGGCAGCGGCCATGCCGATCCTTCGAAAGCGAAAGCGGACGCCGTTTTTGATAACCTGCCCCCGGCGTCGACATCCACCTCGGCGTCGTCGCTGGCCGCACCCCTACCAGGCGATGATGCGTCAAAGTCCGCTGGAGCAACGGAGGCTGTGGCGAAAGCACAAACGCGCGAAGGCGGCAGCTCGAATACCGCGTCTTCGCCTCCGGAAAAACGGGAGGGACTGCGCGGCGCCCGGTCCGGCCAGTGAGCCGCCGCCGCCAGCTCTCGTGCCGAGCCAGCCACCCGGCGGCGATTCGAAGCTCGATCCTGTCGCTTCGCCCGACCCCTCATCCACGAAGCATGAAACGAGTGCCTCGGACCACGCACAATCGCCACTCGACGCGCCAGAATCCACGAAGTCGGACAACCCGGCTCCGCAGGGTTCCGGGCAGTCCACCAAGGATCAGCCGGCGGTTGAGCCGAAGCCTGTGCTCCTGCCACCTGCCAATGCAACCGCAGTCCCGGGTTTGGGGACCGATCCCGATTCGCACTCCGGCCAATCTTCAACCGCGCGGGCGGGAGCCGGCGCAGACTCCGGTGAAAGCCGGGGAATCCTGTCGTCCCGAGCAGAAGGGCCATCCCCGGCTAGCCCCGTTGCCGGCGCGGCCATCCTGGGTTCCACGCAAAGCTTGGCGCAATCCGGGGGCGACGAGAATCCGTCGCCGGCCCCCGTCGGGGCTGCCCGGAGCGAGTCTCCGGGCACCCGCGACGCCGCCGCTCTTTCCGCCGGCGCTGGCGGCCACGGATCCGCCGGCGCCGCGCCACCGGCCGTTGCTGCTGAGCACACGTCTCCCGACCAAGCGGTGTCATCCGGCGCTGCGGGGCACGCGTCCGGCGGCCCCGCAATGTCTGCCGCTGCTATTGGGCACGGGTCTCCCGAGCCCGCGCTGTCGCCGGACCGAAGGTCTCCCGCGGCGACCGTGGACCAGGACGGCGCTCGTTGGATTCCGATTCCGAACAGCGGCAAGATCCCGGTCGACGGCAGCGAGGAGCCCGACGCCGTCCCCGGTGCCGCCGGTGACGACGCCGGCGCCAGCGGGTTGTCCATGCGCGACCCGCGCGCCCATGCTGCCAAGAATGTAAGCTTCGAGATGGCGTCGTCCCATCCGGAGCCACGGACGCCTGAGACTGGCGAGGCTTCCCGCGCGTTGGCCGGATCAGATCCGGGCTCGCGCGGCGCTCCACCGCCCTTCCCGAGGAAACCGGCGAGCGAATCGAGCCCACGCCCCACATCGTCGAGCGCAACGAAAACTTCTGGACGATCTCCCGGCTCTACTACAACTCCGGCCGGTACTACCGCGCGCTCTGGAAGAGCAACGCAGCGAAATATCCCGACATCAACGTTCTTCACGTTGGCGACGTGATCATGGTACCGGACATCAGGGAGCTCGACCGGACATTGTTCCTTGCCGCCCGCAGCCCGGCCCCGGGTGCCGAGGGCGCGCGGCCGAATCGCGCCCCCGGCTCATCCGATGGGATTTCGCCTGGCGCTGTGCGCCAGACCGACCCTGATCTCGACCTGCCGGCACCCCCGACCCCTTCGCATGGACGCCTGCCCTCTCGCGGGGCTAGCCGCCGGCTTGACCGTGGCTCATCCGATGACCAGGAGGACGACAGCGCACCGAGATTCGGACCGTCGCCCGCCCCCGGGGCACGGCAGCAGCCGCCCCCACCCGGCCCGTCTACAAGGTGCGGCCGTACGACACGCTGCGGTCCATCGCACGCGATACGCTGGGGGACTCGCGCCGCTCCGGCGAGATCCTCGACCTCAACCGCGACCTGATCGCCGACCCATCTCAGCTCATCGTCGGCCAGGTCATCGAGCTTCCCGACGACGCACGCACCTCGGTCCGCCGTTCCGCGAGGCGATGATTTGGTCCTTCGTTTCGCCGCGCCGGAGCTGACCTGTTTGACGATCGGACGCACTCCGTCCGAGACCCGATCACGCGGCAGGGCGTGCGCAGACCGAACGCCGCCGAGCGGCTGACGCCGGTTCGGGCCATCGTGTCGATGGTCCGGCTCTGGTTCGAGTTCCATCCGGAATCCGAACTCTCGTAGCCTCCTCATTCGTGACCGCCCGGGCGTTGCCGGGGCGCTGGAATTGCGGTAACGTCGAGGTAGTGCGTGCGACCGCGCACCTCGGCGCGACCGCGCCGGCCGGCCATTCCGATTTCCACCGTGAAGGAGCTCACCGTGATCGGAGTTTTGACTCTCGTCCTGGCGGCTCTCGCGCCGCCCGATCAACAGGCAGGCCCACCGGTCGTCTCCCCGACCGAGTTCCGAGCATGTTTCGACGCGGCGCTCCGGGGTCGACTTTCGTTCCCGCCGGAGGTGGCTCATGCCGCGCGGCGTTTTCGTTACGTCTTCATTGCTGGCTTCCATAATGAGCGAATGCCGGGCTACTTCGGGCAGAACGCCAGGGAGCTGCGCCCAGGGGCGTGCCCCGGCGGTCGATCCACTTCATTTATCCCAGCTCTCACGAGACGGTCGAGGGCAACGCCGAAGCCGTTTGCTCGCAGATCCGACAAATCGCCCGCAAGGGCCCAGAGAAGCTGGTGGTGATCGGCCACAGTCGCGGTGCCTGCGACGCCCTGGCGTTTGCTCTGGAGAATCCGGAGTTCGTCGCAGATCACATCGAGGCCTTGTTCCTGGTCCAGGGTGTGTTCGGGGGCACTGGGATCGCGGACTACCTCGCTGGCGAGGGTCCGCCGATCGACAGCGCGATACCCTGGCGGCACAGGGTCGTCGCCCACCTCCTCGGACGTCTGGAGGGCTATCTGCTCGACCGCGGCAAGCACGGCGGGCTGCTGGCGCTCACGACGCGCTACTCACAGGAATTCTGGGAGCGGGCGCTCAAGGAGCACGAAGAGGCGATCGGGATCGTCAGTCCGAGGACGTTCTACGTGACGACCCGCACGGGGCCGAAGCGGCTCCGATTCTTCCAGCAGGCGATCGCGTGGTACCTGGGCTACCTGGGGCCAAACGACGGCATCGTCGCCCTCAAAGACCAGTCTTTGCCCGGGCTGGGAACCGTCCTGGCGGTCCTCGACGCCGGGCACACGGACCTGACGAACCATTTCCCGTCGACCCGATTGAACCCCCGCCTGCGTAAAGCGCTCGTCGACGCGATCATCATGTCGGTCGCCAGACACGGATCAGACCGACCGCTGGCACGGGGGCCATCGGCCCCGCCACAACACAAGGGCGGCCGATGGATCGTTTCTGGCTCCCTCTACTTGGGGAGAGGGCTGGGGTGAGGGGCGAGCGCCACAGCACACTGGCGACCATTGTGCCTCCTTCCCGCACACGTCACGGCTTCGCCGCAGGTTGGGAGTTCGGCTTCAAGATGCGGTCGATCGAATCGACCGTGATCGGGTGGTAACACGGGCGAGCCTTGGCATAGATCGCCAGGGCCCGCCGCCGTCCGTCCGGAGTCTCCGCCAGGGCGCTGTAGAGCGGTAAAACCAGTTTGCGGCGGCCGATCGTGGTCAGATACGGACTCGAGCCGCGCATCGGCTGGAGCATAGTGGCTGCGGATCGCCAGCAGGAGCCACCGCTCTGCGATCTCCGCGTTGCCGCGATCAGTCAGCTTGAAGGCTCGGTCCAGCTCGGTCATCCGCTCGAGCGAAAGTGACTTCGGCAACCGCTCGAGGAAGCGGAGCCATTCCTGGGTCGACCAGCCTGCGCCCAGCCTGTCGGTGGAAATCGAGCCGTCGCGCCACCAGGTCGCGGAATGGTCGATCGCGTCCAGTCGGCTCGACTGGGGCTCGGCCAGAGGCTTAGGAAGGCCCGGCCGCTCCAGCCAGGCCGTCAGATCGATCGTCTTTGAAGACTCAGGATCGTTGCCCAGGAGCCGGTCTCGCAGGAACGACTCGAACTGCTTCGTGGTCACGGACTGGAACCGGTGGCTGTCGAAGTAATCACGCAAGAAAGCGTCGAATCGCTCGCGGCCAAACGCCTGTTCGATCGAGCGCATGAGCAGTGCACCTTTCTCGTACGGCACCCGCGTCATGCCTTCGTCCGGGTCGCGTCCCGTCAGATCGACATGGAGTACCTGGTCTTTCTGGGGCAGCCGGCTCAATTCCTCACGCAGCTCGGCCAGTCCGAGGACGGCCTCCATCTCGGCCCGGTCGCGGCCGAACAGGCTCTCGATGATCCGCCGCTCGATGTAGGTCGTGAACCCTTCGTTGAGCCAGAAATCGCTCCAGGTCGTATTGGTTACCAGGTTGCCGGACCACGAGTGGGCCAGCTCATGAGCGATCAGCGAGACCAGCGACCGATCGCCGGCGATGATCGTGGGCGTGGCAAACGTGAGCCGCGGGTTCTCCATCCCGCCGAACGGAAAGCCGGGCGGCATCACCACGATGTCGTAACGTCCCCATCGATAGGGCCCGAAGTCTTTCTCGCACGCGGCGATCATGGCTTCGACGTCGGCAAATTCGCTGGCGGCCGACTTGATCACACTGGGTTCGGCCCAGATACCCGTGCGCAGGCCCACCGATTGAAAAGTCAGGTCTCCGACGGCAAGCGCAATCAAGTAAGGAGGAATCGCCTGAGGCATCCGGTACTGAAAGAGGCCCTTCTTCGCGTCATTGGGGTTCTTGCGCGGCTCGGCCGCCATCACGGCCGTCAGTCCTGGAGGCACATGGATCCACGCCGTGTATGTCACGCGGACCCCCGGTGAGTCCTGGAGCGGAATCCACGACCGCGCATGGATCGCCTGCGACTGCGTGTACAGAAACGGCTTCACCTTCCCCGCCGTGCGTGCCGGTTCCAGCCACCCTAGCCCGGTCGCTTCCGGTGACGTCCGGTACCGGATCCAAACTTGCATCGACCTGGGCTCGATGTCGATTGTCAACTTCGATCCCAGGATTGGATCGGCCGGGCCAAGCGTGTAGCGCGTCGGTTTGAATCGTTCAGGCCTGAAGGGGATCAGCCGTCGCTGGCTCACCTCCTCGATGGTCAGCCCGCGGGTATCGAGAACGAGCGGAGCATCCGGCGGACACCCTTCCCGTCGCTGGACGTCGAGGATCGCGATCCCTTGAATCTGACGGTGCTCGAAGTCGACCGTCAGATCGAGCTCGATCTGCTGCACGAGGATCTGGTGCGGATTGCTGAAGGAATGCGGATCGGCCGGTGTCGTGGCGGCCGCTGCCGCAAGGCCGGTCTGTCCCCCCGTTCCAAGGCAGGGCTCCGCCGCCCACACCCAAACCAGCAGCGAACCCAATGCGCCCGCGAGCAAGCTCGTCTCGGTCGTCATCAGATCGTCCCCCATCCCGGAGCGTTTCGATGGTTGGCCGCATGATGCTAGCACGTCTCGTCAACAGCGGGGAGTGGGCAGCGCCGAATCCGCCGCCGGCAATCGGGAACGCAAAGCCGAGATCGGGAGTCGGCCTCCAGCGTAGAGCCGAGAATGCGGGGAGCACTTTGGCACGAAAAACGCTCGCAATTCTCCCGGCGATTCGATATACTACTCCGACATGCATGAGTGGACCATCGCAAGATGGGACCAGAAAATCGCTCCGTCGGGCAGTGCCCGCGCGGCGACCAGGCGTGGTGGTTCTCGAGTGACTTGCAGTGGCCGATTCTCGACTTCCTTCTCCCGATTCTCGATCCCGTACCGAAAATAGCTCCAGTATTCCGCGCTTGGAAACCGTATTATCCAGCACCTGCTTCGCCATGCTTCCCGAGATCGCCGGTCGGTTTCCGCAATCGACCACGCTCCGGGAATCCCACCTAAAATCGGTCTCTCTCACCGCTTATGATGACGGTTCAACCTCGATCGATCATCCAGCAGCCAACTTTAAGAGTCTTCCGGGGGTTCTGCACACAATCGTAGAGAGCACCTGGAAGGAGGAGTACCCGGGCCTGACGACGCGTTTCCCCGGGGAGTGAGAGCCTGATCAGATGTCCGGAAGTCCAGATTAACTACAGCCCGCAAGCGGAGTATGGGCTCCAGTGCGACAGCACTTGACGCTTGTTTCCGGATCGCGGGTCCAACGGAGCAAAGGAGTCGTCTCGATGGCAACCGGTCGTTTTGTGAACTCGATGAGCCGCCGGGGTTTCTTGACGGTGGGCTCGATCGGCCTGGGTGGTCTGACTCTGGCCGATCTGCTCAGGCTCCAGGCGCGGGCCGATCAAAAGAGCTACGCGGCAATCGCGGCCAAGGCAGACTCGGTCATTCACATCTTCTTGCCGGGGGGGATTGCCCACCAGGAAACGTTTGATCCCAAGCCGTTTGCTCCGATCGAGTATCGGGGCGACATGGGCTCGATCGCGACCAAGATCGACGGCGAGAAGTTCAGCGAGACGCTTCCGCAGACGGCACAGCTCGCCGACAAGCTGACGGTGATTCGCTCGATGACCCATGGCGAGGCCGCCCATGAGCGCGGCACGCACAACATGTTCACGGGCTACCGGCCCAGCCCGGCTCTCCAGTATCCCAGCATGGGCAGCGTGGTCTCCCACGAGTATGGACCGCGGAACAATCTCCCGCCGTACGTGTGTATTCCCAATCAGCCGAATATTTACGCGGGGACGGGGTACTTGAGCTCGTCGTTCTCGCCGTTTTCTCTGGGCCGGGATCCGGCCGATCCGGGGTTCCAGGTGCAGGACTTGAACCTCCCCGGCGGAATCAACGAGTCGCGGTTCACGACCCGGCGGACGGTCCTGGAAGCCGTCAACGCCCACTTCGCAGAGCGCGAGAAGAGCGACAACATCGCCGCAATGGATACCTTCTACCAGCGAGCTTACAGCCTGGTCAGCTCGCAGAAGGCCCGCGAGGCGTTCAATATCGCGGCCGAGCCAGCCAAGGTCCGCGACGAATACGGCCGCAACGCGGCCGGCCAGCGCTTCCTGATGGCCCGCCGCCTGGTCGCCGCCGGCGTCCGTTTCGTCACCATCGACTACGGCGGGTGGGACATGCACACCCAGATCGTCGCGGGCATGAAGGGCCAGATGCCCCCGTTCGACCAGGCGTTCGCCGCCTTGATTCGCGACCTCGACCGCACCGGGCTGCTCAACAAGACCGTCGTGATGGTCTCCAGCGAGTTTGGCCGAACACCCAAGATCAATAAAGACGCCGGCCGCGACCACTGGCCCAAGGTCTTCAGCGTCGTGCTTGCCGGTGGAGGCATCAAGCGAGGCTCGATCTACGGGATGTCCAACGCCACGGCCAGCGAGCCGGAGAAAGACCCGATCGGTCCGGAAGACCTCGCCACGACCGTCTATCACCTGCTCGGAATCGTCGCCGACAAGGAGCTGATGGCTCCCGGCAACCGGCCGATCGAGATCGTCGACGGCGGCAAGGTCGTCAAGGACCTGCTCGCTTGATCCGCTCGCAATGAGTTTGTCGTCGAGGTACCTCCATGCGATTACGCCTTCTGGTGTGCAGCTTGCTCCTTCTGTTTCCCAAGGCCGCCGGCGCGGCGACACCCTCCCTGGGGGCGATCCGCCCGGTCGGCGGCCAGCGCGGCACCGAGATCGACCTCACCCTCTCCGGCGCCAGGCTGGGTGACGCGCTCGAGATCATCTACTACCAGCCTGGCATCACCACGCTTTCGCTCAAAAAGGTTGACGACAACAACGTCAAGGCCCGGATCAAGATCGCCCCCGATTGCGCGCTGGGATTGCATGACCTGCGCGTGAGGACGGCGACCGGGCTCTCCGAGCTGCGGACCTTCAGCGTCGGCGCCTTGAAAGAGATCAGTGAGAAAGAGCCCAACAACGACTTCGCCGCTCCGCAGCCGATTGCCATGAACGTGACGGTCACCGGCGTGGCCGACAACGAAGACGTCGATTACTTCGTCGTCGAGGCCAAAAAGGGCCAGCGGATCTCGGCCGAGGTCGAGGGCCTGAGGCTGGGCATCACCGAGTTCGACCCGTGCGTCGCCATCATGAATTCCAAGAGGTTCGAGCTGGGAGTCAGCGATGACGCCGCTCTCGTCTGGCGGGACGGCTGCACTTCGATCCTGGCACCCGAGGATGGCAAGTACATCATCCAGGTGCGCGAGAGCGCCTATGCCGGCAACGGCGCGTGCATCTACCGGCTTCATGTTGGCGATTTCCCCCGCGCGACTGCCATCATGCCCTCGGGGGCCAAGCCCGGCGAGACGGTCCAGGTCCGCTGGATCGGCGACCCCAAGGGCGAGGTCACGACGACCGTGAAGCTGCCGCCTCACCTCGAGCGCGAATACGGCATTCAGCGCCAGGATGAGAAGGGGTATTCCCCGTATCCCAACCTGTTCCGGTTGACCCCGCTCGGAAACGTGATCGAGAAAGAGCCCAACGACGATGCGGCGCATGCGACTCCGTTCACAGCCCCGATGGCCGTCAATGGAATCATCGAGAAGCCAGGCGACGTCGACCAATTTGTCTTCAAGGCCGAGAAGGGACAGGTCTTCGACGTTCACTGCTACGCCCGGCGGATCCGCTCGCCGCTCGATTCGGTCATGTACCTTGGCAAGAAGGGTGCCGGCGCCATGCTGGGCGCGGACGACTCGTTCGGCCCGGATAGCTACTTCCGGTTCCAGGCCCCCGAGACGGCCGAGTACGTGATCTGGCTGGTCGACCAGCTTGGCAAGGGAGGCCCCGATTATTTCTACCGGATCGAAGTCTCCGCCGTCGTGCCCCAGCTTCAAGTGACCACAAACGCCGAGCAGATCCCGCTGGGAACGGGCATCATGTCGATCGCCGTTCCCAAGGGCAACCGCCAGGCGATCTTGATGTACGGCAATCGGTCCGACTTCGGCGGCGATCTCAACCTCAGTGCCGGAGCTCTGCCGGCGGGCGTCACCTTCGAGGCCCCGACGATCTTCGCCAGCCAGGTGGTCGTGCCGGTGCTGTTCTCGGCCAAGCCCGATGCGCCATTGGCCGCGACGCTGGCCGAGCTTTCCGGCAAGCCGGCCGACCCCAAGCTGAGCGTCCCCTCGCGATTCGAGCAGATGTCTGTGCTGGTCTTGGGGCAGAACAACGTCAACGTCTGGTCGCGCACCGTTGACCGGCTGGCCGTGGGCGTCACCGACGAGTGCCCGTACACGATCGAGATCGTCGAGCCCAAGGTGCCGCTCGTGCGTAGTGGATCGATGGGGCTCAAGGTGCGGGCTCAGCGCAAGCCCGGGTTCACCGCCCCGATCTCGGTCTGATCTCCCCTACAATCCGCCCGGCGTCGGCTCCGGCGGCGGGATCGTGATTCCGGAAAAGCAGAATGAAGCCGTCATTCCCATGAATGCCGATGGCGGAGCCGAGCTGCGCACCTGGAAAATCGTGGTCAACGGCGCCTCGGGCGTCGCCTCCGGGCCGATCATGGTCTCGTCTCAGCTTGCCAAGCTCACCATCGCCGAGCCGTTTCTGGGCCTGACCTTTCAATCCGCCAGCGTCGATCAAGGCAAGGAGGTCGACATGGCGATCAAGGTTGCCAAGGCGGTGGATTTCCCCGGCGAGGCCGCGGTGACCTTGTACGGGCTGCCCAACAAGGTCACGACCGACGTCAAGAAGATCACCAAGGACACGACCGACCTGGTGTATCACATCAAGACCGACAAGGTCTCGCCCGCGGGCAATCACGCGAGTCTGTTCTGTCAGGTCGTGATCATGAAGGATGGCGAGCCGATCGTCCACAACATCGGCACGGGCACGCTCAGGATCGATGTTCCTCTGCCCCCGAAGCCCAGTGCACCGGTCGCCGTGGCTGCCAAGCCGGCTGCGCCGGCGGCCCCGGCCGCCAAGCCGCTCTCGCGGCTGGAGAAGCTGCGGCTGGAAAGCAAGCAGGCCAAGGGCGCAGGGAAGTGAACACTTTCAGAAAAAGGATGACGTCCCCATGACTTTCGCCTCGAAAACGATCTTCCGCCGTGGTCTCTCTTGCCTGGTCTCACTCGGCGCAACCGGCCTCTCGATGGCGGCCGATGGCAAGCGGCCCGAGCTTCCGGCACAGGTGTTCGCGCTCTCCAGGATGGCCCCGCTCGCGAAGGTCGCCGTCTTCCCGAGCGAGATAGAGCTCACGACCGCGCGCGACCGCCAGTCGCTCGTCGTGCAGGCGACTTTTGCCGATGGGATCTCGCGCGACGTGACCAGGGAAGCCACGATGAGCCTCGCCGATCCCAAGCTAGCGCGGCGCGAAGGAGCCGTCTTTTATCCGGCCGCCGACGGTGCCACCACGCTGACAGTCGCCTACGGCGGCCAGTCGGTCGCCGTGCCGGTCAAGGTCGCTCAGGCCGCGGTTTCGACTCCGCTCAGCTTCCGGCTTGACGTCATGCCCGTCTTCATGAGGTCCGGCTGCAACACGGGTAGCTGCCACGGAGCCGCACGCGGTAAGGACGGGTTCCGCATCTCCCTTTTCGGATTCGACCCCGACGGGGACCACTTCCGTTTGACTCGCGAGATGGTCGGCCGCCGGATCAACCTGGCCGTCCCGGCCGATAGCACACTCCTCGAAAAGGCGACCGGCGCCGTCCCCCACACCGGGGGCAAACGGTTCGAGCCCAAGAGCGAGCGTTATAACACCCTCCACGAGTGGATCAAAGCCGGCGCCTTGAAGGACGATGCCTCGAAGCTCCCCACGGTCGTCGGTGTCGATCTTTATCCCAAGCAGGCGGTCCTGGACGGTAAGGGCGCGACCCAGCAGTTGACGGTGCGGGCACGCTACTCCGACGGCACCGATCGCGACGTCACCCGGCTGGCCGTATTCCTGACCAATAACGACGTTGCCGCCCCTGTGACACCCGACGGACTGGTCACCGCCGGCGACCGGGGCGAGGCGTTCGTGATGGCCCGATTCGAAACCCACACCGTCGGCTCGCAGTTCATCGTGCTTCCCAAGGGGCTCTCGTTCACCTTCCCCGATGAGCCCGAGGCCAATTACGTCGACAAGCTCGTCAACGACAAGCTCAAGAAACTGAGGATTGCCCCCTCAGGCCAGTGCGACGATGAGACGTTCCTGCGCCGGGCCTCGATCGACATCGTCGGCTTGCCGCCGACGGTCGAGGAATACGACCGGTTCATGAATTCGAACGATCCCGCGAAACGGTCGAAATGGGTCGACGAGCTGCTCGAGCGCAAGGAGTTTTCCGAGATCTGGGTTTCGAAGTGGGCTGAGCTGCTCCAGGTCCGCACCGATTACACCCGCAACGTCAGCCAGAAGGCCATGTTTCTGTACTACAACTGGCTCGTCGACAAGCTCTCCAAGAACATGCCGATGGACGAGATGGTCCAGGAGCTCCTGGGTGCCAGCGGCGGCACGTTCAAGAACGCCGCGACCAACTTCTACCAGATCACCAACGAGACGCTGCCTCTGACCGAGAACGTCGCACAGGTGTTCATGGGGATCCGGGTTCAGTGCGCCCAGTGCCACAACCATCCGTTCGACCGCTGGACCCAGAACGATTACTACAGCTTCGCGGCCTTCTTCGCCCAGATCGGCCGCAAGCAAGGCGAAGATTACCGCGAGACGATCATCTTCAATTCGGGCGGCGGCGAAGTCACTCACCCGGTGGGCGGGCGGGTCATGCCGCCCAAGTTCCTCGGAGGCGAGACGCCCAACGTCGCCGGCAAGGATCGGCGCGTGATCCTGGCCAAGTGGCTGGCTTCGTCTCAGAATCCGTGGTTTGCCACCTCGTTCGCCAACCGGGTCTGGGCCCACTTCCAGGGCGTCGGGATCGTCGAGCCCGTGGATGACTTCCGGGTGAGCAACCCCGCATCGAACCCCGAGCTGCTCGAGGCTCTCGGCAAGCACTTCACCGACACGAAGTACAACTTGAAGGCGCTCGTGCGCGACATCTGCAATTCGCGCACCTATCAACGGACGACGCGCCGCAATGAGAGCAACGCGGGCGACGAGCGGAATTCGGCCCACGCCCTGGTCCGCCGGATCAAGGCCGAGAGCCTCCTCGACACGATCAGTGCGGTCACCGACACCAAGGACAAGTTCGCCGGCTTGCCCGTCGGCGCGCGTGCGGTCCAGATCGCCGATGGAACCAGCTCGACCTATTTCCTCACGACCTTCGGCCGGGCGACCCGCGCAACTCCGTGCTCGTGCGAGGTCAAGATGGAGCCCACCCTCTCGCAGGCTCTCCACTTGCTCAATGGCGATACAGTAAACCAGAAGATGCGCCAGGGCGGGCTGGTGCAGAAGCTCCTGGCCAGGAAGTTTCCGGAAGAGCGTATCACCGAGCTCTATATCCGCTGTTTCTCGCGCAAACCCGACAAGGATGAGCTCGCTCGTCTGGTGCCGATGTTGGCCCAGAGCAAGGACCAGGCCCAGGCCATCGAGGACCTCTTCTGGGCGCTCCTGAACAGCCGCGAGTTCTTGTTCAACCATTGATACGGCCCTCGAGACCAGACACCATGCGATCGAAGCTTACCGTTGCCGTATTCTCGGCGTTCATCTCCTCAATCCTTGGGGCTGTTGCTGTCGGCCGGGCGGCCGACTCTCCCAAGGAAAAGGAGAAGATCACATACGAGCAAAACGTGGCGGCCGTGTTCCGGACCCGGTGCGGCTCGTGCCACAACCCCGACAAGCAGAAGGGGGGGCTCAACCTGGATAATTACGGCTCGGCCATGCGCGGCGGCGGCAGCGGCAAGGTGATCGAGCCGGGCGATGCCGAGAGCAGCACGCTCTTTCTGGTGGTATCGCACCGCGAGCAGCCGAATATGCCGCCCAACTCGCCCAAGATCCCCGACCCCGAGATCGAGCTGATCAAGAAGTGGATCGAAGGGGCGCTCTCGAGAATTCCGGGAGCAAAGCGGCCGTCAAGACCAAGCCCAAGTTTGAGTTCAAGCTCGACCCGGCTTCCCTGGGAAAGCCTGCCGGCACGCCGGCGATGCCCGAGAACCTGTCGACCGAGCCGTTCGTGCCCGAGGCGAAGCCGAGCGCGATTGTGGCGATGGCGGCCAGCCCCTGGGCACCGCTCGTGGCGATCGCCGGGCACAAGCAGGTGTTGCTGTATCGCACGACCGACTTTCATCTGATGGGAGTCTTGCCGTTCCCGGAGGGGGCGATCTACGTCCTCAAGTTCAGCCGCAATGGCGACCTCCTGCTCGCAGGAGGCGGCCGTGGCGGCCAGTCGGGAATCGCCGTGGCGTGGGACGTCAAGAAGGGGACCAGGGTGTTCGAGATCGGCAAGGAATACGACATCGTGCTGGCCGCCGACATCAGCCCGGACCACTCCCAGGTCGTTCTGGGCGGCCCCAGCAGGGTCGTCCGGATCTACAACACATCCGACGGCTCGCTCGCGCAGGAGATGCGCAAACACACGGAATGGATCACGGCCGCAGAGTTCAGTCCCGATGGAGTCTTGCTCGCGACCGGCGACCGCAACAATGGGCTGATTGTCTGGGAAGCACAGACCGGACGGGAGTTCTTCGATTTGCGGGGCCACCAGGCGGCCATCACTGACGTGAGCTGGCGCTTGGATTCGAACGTGCTTGCCTCGGCCAGCGAGGACACCACGGTGAAACTGTGGGAGATGGAAAACGGCGGCAACATTCGATCGATCGGTGCGCACGGACCGGGAGTCGCCTCGGTACGCTTTGCCAAGGACGGAAGGCTGGTGACGGCGGGCCGTGACCGGGTGGTGCGGATCTGGGACCAGAATGGCGGCAAGCAACGTGAATTCGAGCCGTTCGGCGACCTGGCGCTCGAGGCTGTCATGAGCCACGACGAGTCGCGCGTGTTCGCCGCCGATTGGACTGGCGAAATCCGGGTTTGGAGTGTGGCGGATGGGCGCCGGCTTGCGAATCTGGCCGTCAATCCTGCTCCGATCGCGACCCGGATCGAACACACCAAACACGCCCTCGCCGCGGCGCAGGCCGAGGTCGAATCGCTGTCGAAGCAGCTCGTCTCGTTCCAGAATGCGATTGCTCCGGCGAACGCGGCACTGGCCCAGGTACAGACCAAGCTGACGGTTGCGGAGCAGGCGGCAGCGCAGAAGGCGGCGCTCGTGCAGCACCTCGAGCAAGCCCAGAAGGCGAAGGCGGCCGTCACCGACGACGCGCAACTGACCTTGAAAGCGGCCGAGGGCCTGGCGGGTCAGCTCGCCGCCAACCAGGTGACCGCGGAGCAGGCGATCGGCAAGACTGTGGAGGCCGAAAAATCCGCGACCCAGGCGCTCGCGGCCGCGAAGAAGGCAACGCAGAAGGCCCAGTCGGACAAGACCTCCAATGATCCGGCGCTGGCCGCCGCAGCCGCGGCTTTGGCTGCCGCCGCGACTCCGGAGGCCACCGCAAAGGCCACCGCCGAGCTGCTCGCGCAGGCGGAGCGATCACTCGCTCTGGTCAAAGAGCTCGCGGCCGCCGGAACGCGGCAGAAGGCCGCATCGGATACTCTGGTTCAGGCCACTGCGGCCAAGAACGCAGCTCCGGGCGCCCTTCTAGCGGCCCGCTCGTCGGCCAAGGCCGCCGGGCTGGCGCTCCTGTCGGCCCGCGACCTCTCGGGCCGGGCTAGCGGAGAGAAGGTCGCCGTCGAGAAGGCGCTGGTTGACGCCCGCGCCGCACTCCAGCAGGCAACGACCGTGGTGACTGCCGTCAAGAAAGACCATGCCCAGGCCAGCGCGGCCAAAGCCGGGGCCGAGAAGGCCCTGGCTGAAAAGAAGGCTCCCCTGGACATCGCGGCGGCGAAGGTGCAGGCGCTCAAGGCCGAGCTCGACGCCCTCGCCGTCGAATTGAAGCGCCCCAGTCCGGCCAAAGGCGGCCTCGCCTCGGCCGCGCACGCAAATTCGCCGAGGTGAGTCTGCTCGCTCAGCCAGGCTCGCCACGCTAGAATCAAATCATCGGCGCCATCCGCGATTCCGCGGATCGACCGATCGCCGTGTTCTGCGGGAGGCTCGCATGCCAATTCACGATTGGTCACGCGTGTTTGATCGGGCTTTCCACGATTTCCACCTGGCCTGGATCGCTGAGCTCCGAAGCACGCTTAACGGTGGCGTACTACCTCCCGATTATTACGCCCTGGTCGAGCAAGTCGCTCGACCGACCGTGGCGGACGTACTCACCTTGCAAACCACGAACGGCTCGAGCGCCGAATGGTCCGGTGAGCCGATCTCCGGCGCAACTGCGGTCGCGATCGCTCCGCCCCGGGTTCGGGACCACGAGAGCATCGACCAAGACATCTTCGCACGCCGCCAGAAGAGTGTCGTGATCCACCACGCCAGCGATGACCGGATTGTCGCTCTGATCGAAATCCTCTCTTCCAGCAACAAATCGAGCAAGCAGGAATTCCGGACATTTGTGACAAAGGCTCTGAACGCTCTGGAGCTTGGCCACCATTTGTTACTTTTCGACCTCCAACCAAGAACTCCGCGCGATCCGGACGGGATCCATTCTGTGATCTGGGACGAGTTCGGGGGCAAGCCAAAACCGGCCCCGCCCAACAAGCCGCTCAGTCTCGTCGCGTACGACGCTGGTCCGCCCACGACGGCGTATGTCGAACCGGTTGGCATCGGCGATAAGCTCATCGACATGCCTCTGTTTCTTGCTCCGGGCTGGTACGTGAATGTTCCGCTGGAAGCGACGTACCGGGCCGCGCGGCGCGGCGTGCCGCGCCGCTTCCGTGAGGTCCTGGAGCCGGCGAACCCAACGCCGTGAACGAATTCCAGGCGGCACGAGACCGAGATAAAAAAAGTGCCCGTCCTCCTCTTTGCCCCAGACCTGGATCCCAGCTCAATTCCAATCCCCCTTGACAATAAGCGAGCACTCGCTAATATATAGGTCGTGAAGCCAATCTGTGCGTATCTGTTCCAGGAGAGCGGCTGCTGCATCGAACCGATGGAATTCATGGCGATGATTACGTGGAATTGATTATGTGTGATTACGTCTGATCCGGGTTGCCGCGGGATTGTACGCGACCGCGCGAACCCTCGCTCCCGCCGATTTGTCTGTCCCTCAATAATGGCACCGGATTCACGAAACCTACGATAGAGGAAGGCGCAGTGGCACCGCAGCAGAACGAATGCGGCAAGTCAGGCTTTCCGGCCTGACCATGGGCGGAATGGATTACTCCGGTTCACTGAGCACCCATCGGGTGTCAATCATCTCGCGCCCCCCGGGGAGGCTAAGCTCATGTCCAGCGAATCGCTGTGCGCACAAGACGAGCGGGTTGATCGAGTCGCCAGCCGCAAGGCACGGCGCCCTATCGGGGGTCGTTCGCCTTGGCTGTTGCTGGGGGCATGGCAGCCGTTTGTGGTATTCCTGGCGTCGCTGACCGCAGTGGCCTGTTTTGCGGCCAAGCCTTGCTCGAAGACCCAACCGAGGCCGCGCAGCACGTTGACAGGGCACGAGGGCTCGGTTGCCGCGGTTTCCTTTCGTCCCGACGGGGCCGTGCTATCCTCGGTGGGACGGAATGGGTCGATCGTGCTGTGGAATGTGGTCACACTCGAGTATGACCTGTTGTCGCCGGTGGGCCCGGGTCAGCATCGTTGTGTGGCGTTCAGTCCCGACGGCAAGCTTCTGGCGGCCGGCAGCCCGACGCAGGCCGTTTGCGCTCCGCGACCTGGAGATGAACAAGACGTCGGCCCTGCTCGATCCGTCAACCGAAACGGTTGGTGCGAAATGCCTCGCCTTTGCTCCCGACGGCCGCACCCTGGCCGTCGGACAGAAAGATGGGCGGATCACGCTCTGGAACACTGTCACGCGGCTGGAGCAGTCGATGCTCGCAGGGCACGGCGAGTTCGTTTGCTCGCTCGTCTACGCTCCTGACGGTCGCTCATTGGTTTCGTTTGGCGGGGACTGGACGGTACGGCTCTGGGACGTGGCGACTGGCCAGCCTCGTTTCGCGATCCCCGGTCCGGAGGGCATGTCTGTTTCCGTCGCATTCTCTCGCGACAGCCAGGTCTTGGTTCTGGGCAACCAGCGAAGCCCTGTCCTTCAGCTTCGGGACGTAGCCACGGGCCATGTTCGCGCAATACTGGATGGACCAGAAAGTGATGTCCTGGCCGTGGCGATCAGCCCGGACGGTCGCACGTTGGCCGCAGGTGATTTCCATGGCGTGATTTATTCCTGGCATCTCCCGACCCTTCAGCTTGGGCGAGCCCGTTTGATCCACTCCGGGATCCAGACGCTTGCCTTTGCACCCGATGGAGGGACCTTGGCGTCGGGCGGCTTCGATGGCAGGGTGTGCCTTTGGGATTGGCCGCCGCGGACCACGACCGGCGAACCAATCGTGCGACGCTGGCAAAGCCAGGACCAATAATCCGGCACCAAGCGGAAAGACGGAGAAGGTTTTCCACGCAACGCGCTGCCGGCGAAGGACACATGTTCTCATCGGCCAGAATCTTGGGCGAAGGGGGGCGAGCCCAAAGCCGCCTCGCCGAGCAGCCGTGACTCGGAGCACGGCATGGCTCGGACCTTCGTCCGGTTCGTTCTGCCCCCTGGGTCTTCCATCGTGGATGCATCGTGTTCCCCCCGATGGTACAATTGGGGGCGAAAGGCTCATAAGCATGTCTACAGTCACACCGACACAACCGCTGGTGTCGCCTCCGCCGACCTTGGCTCCGTTGACGCCGTACCGCAACACCGTCGATGAGTACGAACGGATCATCGCATCAGGGTCGTTGAACGAGCCCAAGAAGGTCGAGCTGATCGACGGTTATATGGTGACCAAGATGGCCAAGAGTGCGGAGCACGGCTTCTCCATCAAGGAAGTCCTCAAGGCGTTGGATCGGAGCCTACCGCCGGGTTGGACATGGCGGAAGGAAGCGCCAGTGCGGATCCCCGTGTATGACGAGCCAGAACCAGACATCACGATCGTCCGGGGCTCCGACGCTGACTACAGGCATCGGATCCCCGAGGTGAACGAAATCTCGCTGTTGGTCGAGGTGTCGGCGACGAACGTGAGCGCCGATCGCCAGCAGGGAAACCTCTACGGGCGCAGCGGCGTGCCCGTCTACTGGATCGTCAATCTGGTCGACCGCCAGGTCGAGGTCTACACCGATCCGGGGCCGGCCGGTTATGCGTCCCGGATGGACTTCCCGTCCGGTCAGCGGGTTCCCCTGGTGATCGACGGCCGGCAGTGCGGCCAGATCGCTGTCGACGACATCCTGGCCTGATAGCTCGGTGGAAGGAGACACAGGATCGCACAAACTAACCCAAGCGACCACTCTGCCGACCGCGCTACAATCGGTGTACTGACCGTCAGTGCGAGTGGCCATGCTCGGGGGTTGCCGACTCGTAATGCTTCTTGAGCAAGTCGTCGCCGAAATCGTTGTCGAAGTCTCGCCAGACGCTGTGTACGTGGTTGGCGTTGTTCTGGGTGTTGTCGTATTCGATCAGGAATGTCGGCCCCTGGATGCGGTAGTAGTGCCGCTCTCCGCGCTCCAGGCTTCCGGCCCATGCGAAGCCGATCTTGTCGACGCCCGCCTTGAGGATCTTGCCCAGGTCGTTACCGGCCAGCTCCGGGCGAAGCCGTTCCGCGTACAGGACGATGATCGAGTTCAGGAGGGCCTTCTGGTCGGCGCTCAGATCCGGCATCATGATCCCGGCCGGCTCAAGCGGCGTGGCCTTGCGGGCTGCGAGGGAAAGGATCTCCTTGGGGGCCTCTTGCTGAACGACCGCCTTCGTGCGCTGGCCTTCTTCCAGGGATTTGACGAGCTTGCGCGCAGATCCTCTTCTTCGCCAAGCACGCGAAGTCCCTGGCGAGGCCCGGTTTTGACCTCGGCGGGGTTGGTGCCCATGAACGTCGGTCCGCCGGCCACGCCCTTGTCTCCGACGATCGTGAAATTGAGCGCCAGGTGGTGGCCTTCGAGGCGCCAGCCCCATGGCTCCTTGGAACCCGGTGAGTTCGGGTCGCCGAAGATGTTGAAGTAGTACAGCTCAGGGTCCCGGACCGGGCCTTTTCCTTTCTCGATCGACGCCAGAATCTGCTCGAGGCTGATGATTGTCTCGGCCTTGATGTAGCCGCTCTGACTCAAGCCGCTGGCGAGCAGGGCGTGTGCCAGGGCCTTCTGCTCGCCGGACATCTCCTTGAAGGGCAAGCCCTTGCGGGGCCTCGGAATGAAGTGCCAGTCGTAGCGGAGCGCGTCTTTGAAATCGAAGCCGATCTTGAGCTTTTGATCGGGCGTGAGCGACGCCCACAGGTTCTTGGCGGCCGCCGCCATCTCGCGGGCTACCTTGGCGGCTGGCGCTTTGTGGGTGTGGGGCCCCAAACCGTCGTGGGCCAAGCCAACAATCGAAAGACACGAGATTGTCGCGAACGCGATCGCGACGCAAAAGCTTCGGGCGCGTGACATCGCGGATGTTCCTGATAAGGGCCGGTTGTCGAACGTCTCCGCTGCTCATCATACCAGACTGGCGACTGAAGTCATCTGGGTCGCCGACGAGGTTAGGGGCGCAACCGTCGCGGCCGTCCCTGACCAAAAACCGCTTGCGGTTCGGCGGCCGAATAACAAGGACACGCATCGCATCGATCCCGCCGAGAGACCACCGCGATTCCAACCGGTCGCAACTCAAAGACAGGGGGGGCTTTGCATGATCAACTACGCTCGTGATTCCGCTGCGTGTGCCCGCGCCAAAAGTGCCTGTCCTCTTCCTGAAAATCGAGCGATCGAGCGGGTGGCGCAACCGTGCCCGCGAGGTTCTTGGAGCGGGAGGAGAGGCAGTCAGGACGCCAAGAGAAGAGACCGGCGGTGGAGAAGATGGTGGAAGACCCACTGAAGGCGGGGTGCACCTCGCTCAGTGAGATATTGGCGAATGCTCTGCCGTTGCCGCCATGAATCAAAGGATGAAGGATAAAAAAAACGGGGCGGCGGCCGTGAACGACCGCGGCCATGGTCAGCGCGGTGGCGCCGCCAGATACTGGCACCCTCTCCTTTTGGGAGAGGGCTGGGGTGAGGGTCCGGATGATCACGATCAGCCAGGTTGCGCATCCGGCCATGCAACCTGAGAAGGCTCACGGTGGGGCTTGGCCCCGACCGCAGCCCTTTCCCACGGGAGAGGGAGCCCGTCAAACCCATCCGCCGGCAGTGTGCTGTGGGGCTCGGCCCTCACCCCAGCCCTCTCCCTCAGGAGAGGGAGCCAGAAAACCCATCCGCCGCCAGTGTGCGGTGGGCTTGGTGCTCACCCCAGCCCTCTCCCTCGGGAGAGGGAGCCGGAACAATCCGCCGGCCGCCAGTGCAATAGTGTCCGGGATTCCGCATGCAAAGACGTTCTTATGAGCAAATTCACTGCATCTTTGCCTCTCAGCTTTGCTCTCGTTGGCTCGGTGACAAATCGAGGGCGATCACCGCGCATGCGGCGGCGCCGACCTCGGCCGCGGGCGCGGACTGGCCCGAATCACTTATTTGGTTTTTTCGGCACGCTGCCGCGCGACTCGGTTGCGCTGCATCTGGCATTGTCGTTCCCGCTCCCGAAGGATTGGCATGATCTCGTCCAAGCTCGCCGATCCGTTGGCCACCATTCCCATCATCGTGAACAGGTACTTGCTGGGACGATGGCCCGTATGGAGGTAAAGCAACGTAACACCGATCACGGCTACGTAGAAGTTCAGCAACACCCCCTCGCGGCTGTGGCTGATCAGGTGGTCGAACCTGGCGTACGATTTCACCCAGCGGAAAAACAGCTCGATTTGCCACCGATTCCGGTACAAGATTCCAATGACCGACGCGTCGAGGTCGAGCAAGGTTGTCAGCAGATAGACCGGATTCCCGGGGTCGTCCGGGGAGACGATCACCACCTCGCGGAGAACCATGTTCGGCGCCTTGCGATGAGCCGAACCAACCAAACGTACGAGGCGGTCACTGATGACGTTGGCGTCGCGGGCGTCTTGAGTCAGTTCACGGATCTCAACGGTTTCGAGCTTGGGACAGCGCGGTCCCGGCTCCCGAATCCGCATCACGAAATCAGCGGCCTTGGGGGGGTGGGCCTCGATCAACTCGAAGCTGAAAATCCCTCGATCGTAGATGTGAATCGCATTGCAAGTGATCGTATCCAGGGCGGTTTTCGCCTCGCCTTCGCCGTGCTCGGGGATGACGATCAACTCCGGGAGCCAGGTCTCGACATCAACGTGGAAATCGAGTCGGGCCCCGGTTTTACTGCCCCGTCGGCGGATCGCCCATGTGACGGCGGCGGCGGCTTTGAGGAAGGTGCCGTCCACGGCCAAGATCTGACGGTGCAGCGCGCAGAGCGGCTCGGCGGCTTTGGCCTGCCCCGGTTTGAGGACTTCTCGCCGGAGGTGATCGAGGATCGGCTGCAATCGGGTCGGGTCGGCCAACTTGTTGAAGTCGGAGAGGGTGCTTTTGCAGAGTTTCCTGATGGTAAGGTGTTTCTGAGCTTGTCGCGTCTGGCTGAAATCCTCCATGGTTCTGAGGGTTCGCAGCGCGGGGTTGAAAAAGGCAAGGAGGTAGGCGACAAAGACATCGTCGAGGAAAAGGTCGCGATTGCCGTGGGGATCTTGTTCCCGCAGTTGGTCGATGAGCCGTTCGAGGGAGTGGACGTGCTTGGCCCCGACGACCTGCTCGGGCCAGATCGGCAGACGCGACAACTCCGACTCGAGTCGCTTGCGATTTCGGGAAGGTGTAGCCGGTTGTGGGGATCGCTTCTTGGCCGCCATTAAGGGACAGCTTGGCCAACCCCCCCCAAATAGCGCAAGAGAAGATTTGGTGAAGACGAATCCCGGACACTATTGCGCCAGTGTGCTGTGGAGCTCGGAATCGGCATCACATTCGGCAGAAACGACAAATCACGAATGATCACGCTCTCGTCTCGACACGGTTCCGATTATTCAGCCGCCGCGGTCTAACATCATTCGTGATAAATCATTACATCCGAAATTCGGGGTACCGATTGGCATCGTCCCAAAAAGGGCGAATCGGGCGTCGTGCGGGTTGACAGTTGGCAAGCTTTTACCAGCAGGCCCTTGATTTTTGCGGGGGCGGACCTGATGTGTGCGGTTGTAAACCACTCCGACACACAACAGGAACCACCCCCATGCATACCCTACCCTTTGGTTGCTGGATTACCAACGCGGCTGCCGGTTTGACGGGCGTCTATGGCGCCGTCACCGATCAGGCCCATCTGAGCGGCTGTAGCCGCCAGACTGTCTACGTGCATACTTACCAGGTCGTCGCCGCCCTCGAGGCCCAGCACAGTGGCGGACCAACCCGAGAGGAGTTGGTCCGGGAGAATGAAGCTCTCCGCCGAGAAAACGCGCAACTGTGGGACTGGCTGTTCCAAACCGTTGAGTTTCCCGAGGTCAAGCAACAGGAGTTCACGGTCACGGCCCTGGCCATGGGGCTGAGCCTCAACCAAAACCTCGGCTTACTGAGAATCGTCCTGGGTGCACAGGCGGCACCCGGTCGCTCGACGATCCATCGCTGGGCCCAAGCCGCCGGTGACGCCGCCGGTGTGGTCCTCGAGCGACTGGATCATTCCTGCGGGGAGTTGGTGCTGGAGGGCTGTCTCGATGAGATCTTCTTCCACGGACGACCGGTGCTGGTGGGGGTCGAACCTCGCAGCATGATGTGGTTCCTGGGGAAGAAAGCCGACAATTATCAAGGATCGACCTGGTTCAAGGAATTGCAGCCTTGGATCTGGTTGCGCTATGTGACCTCCGACGCAGGCGCAGGATTGCGGGTGGGACTGGCCCAGTTGCAACGGTACCAACGCGCGACCAACCGAGTCCCTCTGGAGAAGGGGCTGGACGTGTTCCACACCAAGCGGGAAGCCCGGCGGGTCTTGGGCATGCTGTGGGCTCGGGTGGAGCGGTGCTGGGAGCAAGCCGAGGCCGCCGACCGAGCCCTCGACCAGAGGAGCCGGCAGGGGCGCGGCCTGTGGGGATTGACTCACAAGGTCCGCGTGAAATGGGAGAAAGCATCACGTGTCTTTGAACTGTATGAGAAGAGAGAGAAGGCTTGGCAACGAGCCGAGCTGGCCCTGAATGTCTTTCGTCCCGATGGTCGACTCAACGATCGGGCTTGGGCGCAAGAGCAAGTCAAGTGGGCTTTGTCCCGGCTCGTGGGCTCGGTATGGGCCAAGGTGCGTGGTTTCCTTCAGAACAAGGAGTCATTCACGTTCTTGGACCGGTTGCACGACCAGTTGGGTCGACTGTCGCTACCGGAGACGTCGCGCGACGCCTTGGTCCACCTGTGGTGGCTGCGCCGGCAACGGCCGAGGAAATCGGCCGACACGGCGGTCGCAGGTTATCGCCATGTGGCTCCAGTGGTACAGCAGATCCTCTGCGAGAAGTTGGACCCGAACTGGCGGGAATCGTACCGTCGGGTCGCGGCGGTCCTGCGTCAGACGGTGCGTGCCAGCAGCGCGGTGGAGTGTATGAACAGCGTCTTGCGGATGCATCAGTCGCGGCATCGAACGCTGACGCAACCGATGTTGGACCTGAAACGGCTGTACTGGAATACTCGCGTGTTTGTCGGGGGGAAGCGAAAAGGCCGCTGTCCGTATGAGCATTTGGGCCTCAAGCTGCCCAGTTATGACTTTTGGCGCTTGCTCCGAGCAGAGATGATGCCCGCCCTCGCGAGAGCTAACCCAACTTTCGCACCCGAGATGAGATCACCCCTTATTTTGTAGGGGCGAACGTCGTTTTCAGTCACTATAATCGAACAGGATCAATCAGCTCCAGGTCTTGATTGGTTGCATTATTTCCAGTGGGACACCCAGCAGCCGGTAGAGTTCCAGATGCTCCGGTTCGGGTGTCATCCCTTTGCGGATGCGAAGGAGCTTTCCGCCGTCCGATGGCAGGACGATCGTCGCCACTTGGTGTGTCGCCAGAGTCTGGCGTACCGTTGCCCAGGAGGTGTGAACTCCCTGATTCAACAACGTGGTCTCGATCGCGACCAGCAAGTGATAGGCGAGCACGCACAAGAAAATATGAGTCTCCACTCGATGTTCCAGGTGATGGAAGATCGGCCGTTCCGCCAACGGCGTTTTGATCATCCGGAAGGCATTCTCGGCCCGAGTCAGCGTCATATACATCAACCACGCCTCGCGGGCGGAAAGGTCGATGCGATCGGTGCGTAGCAAGTAACCGCCATCGAGCAATTCGGCGTTGGCTTTCTTGTCGGCGTTGGGCTCGTGAGTCAGCTTCCCGCTGGTCGCATCCCAGGTGATCGTGTGATAACGGCCAACGCGGGGATAACGTTCTTTAAGTCGCCCGATTGCCTCTCCAATGGCGATCTCGCGTTTGAGCCGACCCTTCTCGATCCGCTGCTGTAACCGGTCAAGATCAGCGAGGAAGCGTTGTTCTTGCTTCTCGCGAATCGCGCGGTCTTTGGCCACTCGTTCTTCACTGTGACACAGCACGACTAACTCCGCTCCCTGGCGGACCGATTTAACTCGGACTACGGACTTCTTCTGGCACGGATTCAAGGGCGATGGTTCACGGGGAACCAGTTCAAAGCCTTCCGGCTCCTCGAACTGGTCCAGCCACTTGTCTCTCTCGGGCTGCCGAGCTGCCACCACATAGTGGTGCTTGCGTTGTTGGATCTCGGTGAGATTCTCGGCAAAGGCCATGCCGCGGTCGACAACGACCGTGGACCCCTCGGGCATGCCGACGCGCTCTTTGAGGAGATCGAGAATGCGCCCCAACGTGTTGCGATCCTGGGCATTGCCTTCGAAGATTTCATGTGCGATGGGAAATCCTTCCCGACCGATCACCAAGCCCACCACGACCTGCTTGCAGTCGGGGCGTTTGTCACGCGAATAGCCGCGTTTGGCCTTGGGATTTCGCTTGGCTTGGCCCTCGAAATAGGTGCTGGTCAGGTCATAGAGGTAGATCGTGGTGTCGAGCTGGAACAAACGCCGCTCTTGCTCGACTAAGTCCGACTCGATGGTGGCGCGGTTGGGATGGAGCCGATCGAGGTTGCGATAAAGGGAATCGTCAACCAAGGTTGTGAAATCCACACCGAGAATGTCTCCCAGCGCTGTGGAACGGATCCAATCCGGCATGGCGTGCTCGCTGTCGGGATGAATCAGCCGGTTCAAGGTCATGGCGCAAGTGAGTTGGATGGCCTTGATGGAGAAACCCCTTCGCTTGAGGATCGCGTCGAATCCCAACCGCTTCCAGAACTGGAAGCCAACATGGACTGGGCCAGCCGTGCGGTGCTGCGTGGCAGTGACCCCGTCTACACGCACGGTGACGAGATCGCCGGACCGATCCGAATCACGGGTAGGCTCGATGGGCTCAGGAGACGAACGAGCCCCGCGAACACGAACCCGGCGGACGATCTGCTCTACTTCTGGATCGGAGTTTGAGAAGAGATCGCGCTGACCGACCAGCGCTTCCTCGACCTTGTGGGCCAGCCGAAGCCAGTCCTCGGCAGGCCGAGGAGAGAGGTCGCCCAGCGAACAGATGACCTTTTGCCGCGGTCCTTTGGGCGTGTGGACGGACTCGACCAACAGATAGTTGGTATAGGTCTTGTCCTTGTACCGGCGGGTAGTCTTGCGGACGTACATAGCCACTATGAGTACCTGGTCTCCCCAAAAAATCAAGGGAAGCTTCGCCACTTTTAGTCACTATAACGGCCGAATGAGTGAAAGAACGCTTAAGAATAAGTAGGTGCACAGCCGAAAATCGGCTATCTCTTAATTCTCTCCTGCGAAGGTTGGGCTAAGGCAAAAGCCAAAGAAAACGCTGTCGCGGCTTGACGTAAAAAGTGTCAACCTGCAATCTTCCGATTTGGGACGATCCCTTCCGATTATTCAGGCGACACGCGAAAGTCCAATGCCTGTAAGGCCGCGGCGGCCGCGGCGGCGTTTTTGGCACCTCGCAGAGTTTGCGCACGCTTCTGGCGCGAAATGATTGACCCTGGAACAATTGCCAGCCCGCTCACGCCGTTTCGACCTGTGCGGCTTCGTGCAGTCCCCATTCGCTGATCGCTTGGTCTCGGAGCACGTGCTTGCGGATCTTCCCCGTCACGGTCCGCGGCAGGCTGTCGACGATCATGACGTACTGCGGAATCTTGAAATGGGCGATCTGGTCCCGGCAGAAGAGCCGGACCTCCTCGGCGGTCAGGAGCATGCCCGTCCTGGCGACGATCCAGGCGGCGACGGACTCGCCGTACTTGACGTCGGGCACGCCGGCGACGGCCACCTCGGCGATTGCCGGATGACTGTGCAGGAACTCTTCCACTTCGGCCGGATAGATGTTCTCGCCGCCGCGGATGATCAGCTCCTTGCTGCGGCCGACGATCCGGTAGTTGCCGTCGTCCCGGCGCCGCGCCAGGTCGCCTGTGTGCAACCAGCCGCCAGAGCGGATCGCCCGGGCAGTCGCCTCGGAGTTGTTGTAATAGCCGGCCATCACGCAATGCCCGCGCACGCAGAGCTCTCCGTTCTCGCCGGTGGCCTTCTCCTCGCCTGTCGCAGGGTCGAGGAGCTTCACCTCCAATCCCGGTATCGGATGCCCCACCGTCCCGACACGAATTTCGATGGGGTCGTCAACCGAGGTGAAGGTGATGATCGGCGAGGCCTCCGTCTGGCCGTACCCGATGCAGATCTCACGGATGCCCATGATCTTGACGACCTTCTCCATGAGCGGAAGCGGGCATGGAGCCCCCGACATGATGCCCGTGCGCAGGCTCGTCAAGTCGTAACGCGCAAAATCAGGATGTCCGAGCTGCGCGACGTACATCGTGGGCACGCCGTACACCGACGTGCAGCGCTCGATCTCGATCGCCGCCAGGGCGGCCCCTGCGTCGAACGCTGGAGCAGGCACGACGATGGCGGAACCATACACGGCGCAGACCATCGTGCCGAGCACGCAGCCGAAACAATGGTAAAACGGCACCGGCACGCAAACCCTGTCGGCCGCGGTGTAACGTAAGCGGTCGCCGGTGTAGAACGCGTTTGTGAGCACATTGCGGTGTGTGAGCATCGCCCCCTTGGGGAGTCCGGTCGTTCCCGACGTGAACTGAATGTTGTGCACGTCGGTCGCGCGGACTGCGGCTTTACAGGTCTCGAGGCCGGAATGGGCCGCACCTTCACAGTCCTGGATGTTGCTCCAGGTGTGCCAGCCGGGCCCAGGGCGATCGCCCAACGAGACCAATCGTTTCAAACGGGGGAACCGGGGGCACGTCCAATCGAGCGAGGAGGCCGCGGCAGCTTCGGGACAGAGAGACTCGACCATCGACACAAAGTTGGACCCCTTGAACGGGCTGCCGGCAATCAAGGTTGCCACATCGGCCATGCGCAAGGCGTCGGAGAGTTCGTGGGCGCGATAAGCCGGGTTGACGTTCACCAGGACGGCACCGATGCGTCCGGTTGCAAACTGCGTGAGGATCCATTCCGGGACGTTCATCGACCAGATGCCCACGTGCTCGCCCGGCTCGACTCCCAGTGAAAGCAGCCACGACGCTGCTCGGTCGACCCGCCGGTCCAGCTCGCGCCACGACCAGCGGAGCTTCAACTGCGGGAATACGACCGCATCCTGATCCGGGTATCGCTCGGCAGTCCGCGCCAGTACGCTGCCGACCGTGTGATCCCACACCCAGGGAAGTGGAGACGGGGCGTCGTCGATCATGGCGGTTCGTGCTCCCCAAGCTGAACTGCGGAGGGTCCGTGAATCGAGCGGAACCCGCTCCCGTTCCTGATTCCATCGACGGGGGGCTATTCTCCAGAATCGGCTCTCACCGTGACCCACGCGGGCGGCCGCTTTTCAAGGAACGCGCGGATGCCTTCCCTCGCTTCCTCCGACCGGCGGATCGCTGCGCTCAACTCGGCCGCACGGCCCGGATCCTTGGGCCGGCCGTAAACTTCGTCCAGCATGCTCTTGGTCATCGCCAAGGCTTCCGGGCGCATTCCACGAAAGTCTTCGCGATGCCAATCGCTTCCTCTGGCAATCGGTCGTCGGGGACGACCAGGTTGACTAGCCCCCAGGAACAGGCAATTGTGCTCGTGATCGGGGTGCCGCTCAAGAGCAGTTGCCGCGCCCGGCGGTCGCCGATCTGCGCGAGAGGCTGTGCATCACGATCGCGGGGACGAGCCCGCGGCGGACTTCCGGATAGCCAAACCGGGCCGTGACGGTGGCGACGGCGAGGTCGCAAGCCGCCATCAGTCCAGCGCCACCTGCCAGAACATCGCCGTGGACGGCCGCGATCGTTGGTTTCGGGAACGTGTGCAGCCGATCCAGCAAGCTGGCAAATTCCCGCAACACCATGTCGGCTACCGGATCAACGCCAAGGGTCTCGTCGCTGGCGGCAGCTTCCTTCAGGTCCATTCCCGCACAGAAAGCCGCGCCCGCGCCCGACAGCACGAGCGATCGGACCTCTGTCATGCCGGCAAGCTCGTCGAGTGCTCCGCTCAGCTCGGCCAGGAGCGCCCGCGAGAGTGCGTTGCGCTTCTCGGGGCGGTTCAAGGTGAGCCGGGCGACTGGTCCGTCGAGCTCGCGAATGATGAGAGGAGCAGTCATCGATTGAAACTCCTTCTCAAGACGAACAACCTGACTCCGGGGCGATGCGGCTTCAGCCGGCGAAATGCTTCGAAAGAACGGAATGAATTCCGTGCTACGACGACGGCGCCGGCAGCGTCAGCTCCAGGAGTACGGTTCCCAGCGCCTTGCCTTGAGTGTCGAGCCGGAGCGACCGGCTGGCGCCGCCGCCCAGCGCATGATCGATCACGAAGTTGAATGCATGCAGGTTCGGGAGCGAGTAGCGCGTCACGCCGGCGATACCGAGGGGGCGCAAGAAATCAGCGACGGCCTGCTCGGTCAGGTGAAGCTCGAGCCAGGAATAGCCCGCGCTGTCGTTGGCAACGACGCCGATGTTGGACCGATCACCCTTGTCGCCGCTCCGTGTGTGAGCGAGGTCTCCCAGGCGAATGCGACGAGTCGGTTCCGGCATGGCTGTCCCTCGGGTGGTCGCTCAATCGGCGAATTGTTCACGAAACGGTGGGTTCCGGCAATGCCCTCGTCCAATCCGCGGCCGTGCGCACGTCGACCTGGGTGTGCACCTCGGCCAGGCTGCGCGGGATCAGAGCGGGCCAGTAACCAAACGCCGGCCGGGGCGACGGGCGCCCGGTAGCGTAGCCGGCAATACCCGGTGGTCCCGCTGTGACCAGCGGGGCAAGCTCGCGGCAGAACCGCTCGACGGAAGCTCGCTCTGGGTCGCGCACGGTGACACGGAGGACGACCTCGAACGGTGGTGCAGCCGGCCGGACGACCCCCGGTGCCACGTCTCCGGCACCGAGGCATTCGACCAGCGAGTCGGCCAGGGAAACGCCGGCGCGGCGCACCCGTTCCAGGATCAGAGCCCCAGCCGATCGTGCCTTCGCCTCGGCATTGCGCCCCACCACGGCCAGCATTCCGCTGGCTGTCCACCCGTCGCGGTAGACCGCCACCAGCTTGAGCCAGTCCGAGGGCGGATGCCCGGCCGCTCCGGTCACCTGCACCTGGTCGGGACCGATCTGGGAGAGCCGGATCTGCGTGAAGTCGACGTCGACGTCGGGAGTACGGTAATGCGCCGGGTCGTCGATTTCGTAGAGGATCTGCTCGGTGACGGTTTCCACGCTCACTCGCCCGCCGGTGCCTTCGGGCTTCGTCATCACGCAGGAGCCGTCGCCGGCGATCCGGGCGATCGGGTAGCCGATTCCTGCGGTGTCCGGCAGCTCATCCCACCCCTTCCAAAGCCCTCCCGTTGCCTGGGCGCCGCATTCGATCAGATGACCGGCAGCCGAGCCTCCTGCGAGCCTGTTCCAATCGTCCCAGCTCCAGCCAAAACGTGCGGCCGCCGGGCCGAGAGTCAACGAGGCATCGGCCACCCGGCCCGTCACCACGATCCGCGAGCCCCCGTGGAGTGCGGTCGCGATCGGTCGGGCACCCAAATAGACGTTAGCGGCGACCAGCCTGTCCGCCACAATTGAGATCGGGGCGCCGGTCTCGAGGTGAGAGAGGACGAGGCCCTCCAGGATCCAGTCGGGGATCTTGTCGAGCACGTCATCTCCCGAGACGACTCCGATGGGAACATGGCGCTGCCCTGCCTTGTCCAGGATCCGGCGCAGTGTTCAGCGCACGACTCAGGATTGAGACCTCCTGCGTTGGTCACGATCGACAGTGATTCTTTTTCAGACAAGACCGGGACCAGGCGCTCGACCAGCTCGGGAAAGTCAGTCACGTAGCCGGCGCGGTGATCCTTCAAGCGGAGATGGCTCAGGATCGCCATGGTCAGCTCGGCGAGGTATTCGAGAGTCAAGACGTCGATCCGGCCGTTTCGTGCGAGGAGATAGGGCGCGTCGAGATTGTCTCCCCAGAAGCCGGCGCCGTTGCCGACTGCGAGGATGTTGTCGTCATGATCGGCTTTGTCCGGGTGCATTGGCCCGTCCTTTCGCTGATCCGCTGCGCGAGATCTCACAGACGAATCAAACCTGAAACACGCCGGTCGAGATGGGAACCACGTCTCGCTGTCGCACTGCGACGTCGAGCGCGGTGGCCAGCACCTCACGTGTCTTTGCCGGGTCGATGATGGCGTCGATCCAGAGCCGCGCGGCGGCGTACCGTATGTCGGTCTCGCGATCGTAACGCTTCCGCAGCTCTTCGGCCATCGCGCTGAGCTCCGCGTCGTCGACGTGTTTTCCCTGGCGCTTCAGGGTACCGATATTGACGTCGAGCATGGTGCGTGCGGCTTGAGCAGCCCCCATCACGGCATAGCGCGCGCCCGGCCATGCAAAGATGAACCGAGGGTCAAACGCCTTGCCACAGAGTGCATAGTGCCCGGCTCCAAACGAGTGGCCCACGATCAAGGTGATCTTGGGAACGGTGCTGTTGGAGACCGCGCTCACCAGCTTGGCTCCGCGGCGGATGATTCCGGTGCGCTCGGCGTCGCGGCCAACGTCGAAGCCGTTGACATCCTGAATGAACAAGATCGGCAGGCGGCTTTGATTGCACTCGAGCACGAACCGTGCGGCCTTGTCGGCACTGTCGGCGTAGATCACACCGCCGAACTGGATCGGGCCGCCGCCCTCGGGCCGGAACCGGAGCCGCTGGCTTGCCACGATGGCCAGCGCGAGGCCGCCCAGGCGCCCGAACCCGCAGACCAATGTTCGACCGTAGTCCTTTCGATATTCGTCGAGCCGGCCGCCATCCAGGATCGCTTCAAGCAACTGGCGCACGTCGTATTGCGCCGATGGATCGGACTGGACCAGGGTGTAGAGTTCCTGGGCGGCCCGGCTGGTCGGCTCGACCGGGGCCCGGCTGGCGTGGTCAGCCGGGTCGGGCGGCAAGAGCGCGATCAGCCGACGAAGCCGTGCCAGGCAAGCGTCGTCGTCGGGCTCGTGGTAATCGACGGTGCCGCTCAGTGCCGCGTGCACGTGAGCTCCCCCGAGCTCGTCGTGCGAGATCTCCTGACCAATGGCCGCCTTGACCAGGGCCGGACCGGCCAGGTAGAGCCCCGAGCCCTCGGTCATGAGGACCGTGTCGCAAAGAACGGGGAGGTACGCCCCGCCGGCGACGCAGTTGCCCATGATCGCCGCATATTGCGGAATTCCGTGGGCCGACAGAACGGCGTTGTTACGGAAGATCCGCCCGAAATCGTCTTCGTCCGGGAAGACGTCCTCCTGCATCGGCAGGAAGACTCCCGACGAATCGACTAGGTAAACGAGCGGCAGCCGGTTCTGGCCGGCGATCGTCTGGGCACGCAGAATCTTCTTGATCGTCATCGGGAAGCAGGCACCGGCCTTGACCGTCGCGTCGTTGGCGACGGCCATGACGCGCCGCCCCGCAACCGTTCCTATCGCTGTGACGACGCCGGCCCCGGGCGCTCCGCCCCATTCCTCATACATCTGATAAGCGGCCCACAAGCCCAGCTCGAGCTGGACAGAGCCCTCGTCAAATAGGATCTCGAGTCGCTCGCGCGCGGTCTTCCGTCCTTTGGCGTGCTGGCGCCGATCGCCGGGGCAGCGCCGCCTAGCTTGACAGTGGCCTCGATGGCCGAGAACGCGGAGCTCATCCCGCGGAGATCGGGGTCGTGGGGCTTGGCGGTCCGGGAGGGTGCCTGCGGTGGTGTCACGGGAAAGTCGGTCCTGCGATGAAAGTTGAGGATCTGCGGTCGATTTGTTTGCGGTTTTCGCGGCGGAGACCCGCGCCCAACAGCGGCGGTGGGCGTGATTCGAGCCCACATAGGTCAGGCTTTCCAGCCTGACGGATCTGGCGTAGGTCAGGCTTTCCAGCCTGACGTCCCGAAGGGTCAGGTTGGAAAGCCTGCGCGATTCAGTGCAGCCGAGGGTCGGTCGCCGCGATGATCGCGCTCACGGCCTGTTGGTTGAAACCTTTGTAACCCTCGCGGCGCTCGAGGTTTTCCAGGTGGCTGCCGATCGTTCCATCACGGAGAAACTTCTGGTGCTGCTCGCTGTCGATCCAGCCCAGAGCCAGGGCCCGGTCGGCCCGGTGCTTCGAGACCGGCCAGCGCTCGCCGGCGGTGAATGCCTGCCTGAGGAACGGGAAATTCGAGAACGGGGGCATGGTCTCGATTCCGGCTTCGGCCTTGAGGCCGTCGCGCAGGGCATCAAAGTCAAATTGCGCCTCGAGGTGATGCATGCCGGCTTCCAGGATTGACTCTCCGTGCAACGCGACCCAGAGCCCGACGGTCCCTGGGCGGGGCAGCTCCGGCAGGGCCTGGTGGGCGAAGTCTTCCGTGGCCTCTTCGGGCGCCAGGTCGAGGTCGGCAAAGATCACAATTCCCGTTGCCGCGTGCTCCAGGACCTGCGCGCCCCATCCGGCATGGGCGCCTGCGTGAAACCGCTCCCGGAGCGTGAAGCCGAGGCGCGTGAACATCGCGATGATTCGCGGGAAAAACCGCCGGGAGCACCGGAAGGTGTGGTGATCGTGGTTGGCCCAGCCCAGCCCGAGGCGATCCTGGCGAGCCTTCTGGGTGCGGGCGGCCGTGTTGCGCGACTGCCAGTAGTCGCGCTCGGCCTGGAAGACCAGATGACAGGCGAGGTCGGTCGAGCCAGCCAGCTCGATCACTCGCTCGAGAGTTTGCTCGGTGGCGGTGATACCCTCCGCGTCGTCGTCGAATCGGCGGCGCCGGCCTTCCCACAATTCGAGGGCGGCCAGCGCGTCGCGTGCGGCGTGCGGTTTCATTCGGCCCTGGCGGGCCAGCTCTCCCGGAAACGGCTCGAAGCCCAGGTAGCCGCGCCGCTCTACCACGGCCAGGGACGTCGACTGGCCGGCGATTCGCCCGACCCGATACGGGCCCATCGCATATCCGGCCACGTCCAGACCGAGGTCGTGGGCCCGGGAGAACGCGGCTGCCCGTTCAACCTTGATGGCGACTTCGACCACCGAGAAATCTGGCCGCGCGGTCGCTAGAGGGTCCTCAGGTCCCACGGCAATCCGGGGAAACATACCTCCTGCATGACCGAATACCGGCACTCCCACAGCGTACACCGCTGGCTCGCGGACGAATCCCAGCGCCCTGAGCCGCTCGACAAGGCGGCGGCCGCCTCGGACGATCAGGTGGTCGACCCAGACCTTGAAGCGGGTGCCGGTCTCGCGCTCCATCCGGTTTGCCAGTTGGTCGGCGAACCTGTTCCCTGCCAGCGCTTCGGCAACGACCTCGTCGACGAAGGCATCGCACTGCGGCCATCGCCTCCACTCGAACGTCTGGGGCGGGGCGGCTTCCATGATCGGCGGCATGAGGGTTCTCCCTTCGTTTGAGTGAGACAATGAGGCCGGCCCCGTTGCCCTCGCCCGGGTCATTTCGCGTCGACCGAATCAGGCCGGCCCCGGAGTAACCTGCTCGAGCTCGCTCGCTAGTCCGACCGCGGTCGATTTCGCCCGTTCGGTCTCCCCGAGGCCCGCTGACAAGGTGGCTTCGATCAATTCGAGCCCGATCTCCACTTGCCGCTGCGTCAAGCACAAGGGAGGGCAGATCCGGATGGTGCTGGCTCCGCAAGGCAAGAGGAGTAGTCCACGATGAAATGCCACGTCGATCAGCCAGTCCCGCAGGCCGGGGGCCGGCTCGCCGGTCTCCGACTGGATCTCGACCCCGATCATCAGGCCCATTCCTCGCACCTCGCGGATGCAGGCAAAGCGGCCGGCCAGCGCATTCAAGCCCTCGCAGAGCTGTTTGCCCCTCCAGTGCGCGTTCTTCATGTAGCGGCCTTCCACGAGTCGCAATGTCGCCAGCGACGCAGCGCAGGCAACCGGATTGCCGCCAAACGTCGAGGCGTGGCTGCCGCTGGGCCAGTCCATCACCGAGGCCCGCGCCACGATGGCCCCGAGCGGAAGACCGTTGGCGATCCCTTTGGCCAGGCAAACGATGTCTCCGGCGACGCCCCAGTGCTCCGAGGCAAACATTTTTCCGGTCCGGCCGATGCCGCACTGAACCTCGTCAAAGACCAGCAGGACGCCGTGCCGGTCGCACAGCTCGCGCAGTCCCGGCAGAAAATCAGGCGGGGGCACGATGTAGCCGCCCTCACCCTGGATCGGCTCGACGAAAATCGCCGCGAGCTCGTCCGGCGGGCAGATCGTGCGCAAGCAAGCGCTCACGCTTTCCAGGTCGCCGTACCGCACATGATGAATATCGGGAACCAACGGCGAGAAGCCCCGGCGTTGCATCGGCTTGGAACCGGAGAGCGACATGGCGCCGTAGGTCCGGCCGTGGAAGGCGTTCATGAAGGCCAGTGCCCGGTTGCGGCCGGTGTGCCGCCGTGCCAGCTTGAGCGCGGCCTCGATCGCCTCGGCGCCGCTATTCGTGAAAAAGACCCGCTTCGGCTCACCGCCCGGTGCCAGGGCCGCCAGCCGTTCAGCCAGCTTCACCTGCGGCGTGTAATAGAAGTCGGTACCCGACATGTGAATCAACCGCCGGCACTGCCTGCGGATCGCCGCCACGACCCGAGGATGCGAATGGCCGGCACTGGTCACGGCGATCCCCGCCGTGTAGTCCAGAAAACGATTGCCGTCCATGTCTTCGACCATCGCCCCCTTGGCGCGGCGCACCACCAGCGGATACGCCCTCGTGTACGACGGCGACATCACCTGCTGGTCGCGCTTCAGCCAGACGGCGCTCAGCGGTCCGGGGAGCGGTCCATTGATCCTGGGCTCGTCACGATAGAGTGGAATCATTCCGTGTGCTCCATGGCGACCATTCGCCGGGTTCGACCGTCCGTCTTGGAATAGTATCATTTTAGGCGTTTTTGCGATTCGGTCAAACCGATATCCTCAGAGCCGTGCAGCCGATTATCATGGCCGAGACAGATGGCCTGGTGTTCCGGCACATACCCCCGAAATGGAACGATGCGATGATTGCGACCGTGGTGGTCGGTCATGGGCTGGCAGGGCGAGCATTTCACTGCCCGCTCATTCGCCGGCAGCCTGAGTTGAAATTGTATGGAATCGTCGCCCGCGACCCCGGCGTGCGCGCCGCTGCCGTCGCGGAGTGGGAAGGCGGAGTGATCGGTTATGCCGGCCTGGACGAGGCCCTCGCCGATCCTTTGGTCCAACTGGTGGTGATCGCGACGCCGCACGACAGCCATGCGGAGCTGGCCGTGCGTACTCTCGAAGCAGGCCGGAACTGCGTGGTCGACAAGGTGATGGCGCTCAGCACGGCCGAGACCGACCGGATGATCGCCGCCCGAGACCGATCGGGCTGCTTACTGTCGGTCTTTCATAATCGCCGCTGGGATTGGGACTACCTGACTGTGCGGGACCTGCTCGCGCGCGGACAGATCGGCCGGCCTCTGGTCTTCGAGAGCGCCGTCTGCCGGTACGCTCCGCCGCGAGGTTGGCGCGGGCACAGAAACGCTGCCGGTACGATCCTCCACGACTGGGGAGCGCACCTGGTCGACCAGGCGCTCGAGCTTGGCCTGGGCCCGTGCCACCGGCTCGCCGCATGGCTGGTGCCTGCTCCCTGGGAAGGGGTCGACTCGGGCGGGCATGGGCGTATCGTGCTCGAGTTCGACCAGGTCCTCTTCTCGATCGAAGTCAGTCGCATCTCCCGAGTCGAACGCCCCCGCTGGTGGATCGTTGGAACCGACGGGGGCTTTACCAAGCGCGGAATCGATCCGCAGGAGGACGCTCTCCGCGCGGGCAATATTGACAGCGCCGCCGAACCCGTTGAGCATCACGGTATCCTGCGCCGGCACGAACAGGGCGGCGCCGTGATCGAAACCAGCGTTACGGCGGTCCGCGGCCACTGGGATTCGTTCTATCGCAATATTGCCGACGCGATCCAGGGGCGGGCACCGCTTCTGGTCACCGCGGAACAGGCGCGCGAGGTCGTGCGGCTGCTCGAGGCAGCCGCAGAATCCAGCCGGAGTCACGAATTCGTTGTCGGCCTGTGGGGCCATCCTTGAGAGCGCGGTGCTCGGCTCATTGCCGTTGCCAATCCGACGACGGAGGGTTAGCTTGAACATGGGTTATTTTGCGCTCGATGTCATTCGCGTGCTGAAGACGAGCGCATGAGGTGGTCGCGGGATGGCAGGCTGCGAGTGCCGGAACCTTGGCATGCTCGCGACACGATTTCCCAATAAAGAGCGGAGGAGCCCTGACGATGCCTGATATCAGTTGTCCCGCCTGCGGGGCGGGCGGGCGCGTTTCCGCGCGACAAGATGAATCTCCGGCTCGTTTGCAAGAAATGCCTGCGGGTCTTTCATCTGACCCCGACCGGGCAAGCGGTCATGGGCGAGCCCCCGCCGCCCAAAGATGCTCCCAAGGAAAAGGCTGTTCGCGAACCCGGCTTCGAGCTGCGCGGACCGGTCGACGCCCTTCTCGACCGCCTGGCCACGCTCAAGATGCCGCGGGTCTCCCCCAGGACCATCGCCATCGTGGTTGGGGTCGCCGCGGTGATGGGGCTCGGGTACTTGATCCTCGCCAGGCAGTCGCTCGACAAGCGCAACGAAGCCATGATCCGCGCCCTCATGACGACCGATATGACAACGATCCTGGACTTCTGCGTACCCGGCACGGAGATGGAAACGATCATGTGGTACAACGATACTTACAAGCAATATATGGATCTCAAGCTGGCGCTAGGGGGCCAAGACGCCGGCATCAGGGTCAATGTGCTGGATGAGGGTAAGAACGGTCTGGCAGTGGTCGCCACGCAGTTATCCTCGGTAGGGACGCGGCTTCACGGCGCGGGAATCAGTGACGATATTTTTGAGACGAGGCCGAGGCCGGGCGGCAAGACAATGCTCGAGCTTCATACCTACTGGGTGAAAGACGCGTTCGGGAACTGGCGTTTCGACGGCAAGCGGAGCTTGCAGGGCACCCCGTGACCGAATGCTCGGTGAGAGCCGGCTGATCAATGGCGGTACTCGCACGCCGCCCGTCCCAAACGTTCCCGGCGTGCGCGCCGATCTCAAGAAACGCCGCGCTCGAGTCGTTTTGCACTGGCCACGGCAGGCTTTCGGGTTTTCGGGCGCGTTGCCGGCAGTACATCGCTTGACGACCCGGCGAGTTGAGGCTACCATGTTGCAGTCTATGGCTTTAGGTCGACATGTTAGCTCCAGGCCGATCGTTCATTTCGCACGCTAAGGGCTGGTCGCCTCGGAAAGGATGAAGGATGAAGGATGAAGGATGAACGGAGAACGAAGACTCGGAACGCCGGTCTCTTTCTGATGCGCCATTCATCCTTCGACGAAAGGGCGACCGCGAAAAGTCGGATTCAGCCTTCATCGTTCCGCCTTCATCCTTGAAGGAGAGGATGAGGTCTTAAAGCGTGATTCATCCTTCATCCGTCATCCTTCATCCTTTCAGGAGGGGGTTGGGCCGAAGCCGATGCATGCATTCGACGACTTTCGGGACACCGTCAAGACTGCCGAGCCTCTGGCTCCTCTTGTGTGGTTTCGCCTGGGAGGTCCGGCGGCCTACTTCGCGCGGCCCAGGCACCTCGACGAATTGATCGCGCTCTTGAAGCGATGCCGCGAGGCGGAGGTCGTGTTCAAGATCCTGGCTGGGGGCTCCAACCTGCTGGTGCGCGACGAAGGTATCGACGCGCTGGTCATCCACCTGGAGAGCCCATTCTTCTCCGACGTCAAGGTACGGGACAACGTGGTCGAAGCGGGCGCGGCCGTTCCGCTCACAGCGCTCATTTCCCAATCTGCCAGGGCCGGCCTGGCAGGTCTGGAGATCTTGACGGGCATCCCGGGAACGGTCGGGGGTGCTCTCCGGGGCAATGCCGGCGGTCGACAAGGAGCGATCGGCCAATTCGTCCGCCGCGCCACCGTGCTGGACCCATCCGACCTGATTCAGGTGCGCGAACGCGACGACCTGAGTTTTGCCGACCGCGACTCGAACCTCGATGAACCGGTGATCCTGTCGGCCGAATTCGAGCTGATGCCCGAAGATCCCGAGTCGGTGGTCCGGCGAATGCGGCGCATCTGGATCATCAAGAAGGAGAATCAGCCCTACGGCCACCAGCTTTCCGGGTGCATCTTCAAGAACCCTTCACCCGATGTTGCAGCAGGCACCTTGATCGATCAAGCTGGACTCAAGGGGACGCGTTATGGCGCTGCCGAGGTCTCGGACCGGCACGCCAACTTCATCGTCGCTCATCCCGGTGCCAAAGCCGCCGACGTGTTGCAGCTCATTGATCGAATTCGCCAACGTGTTTGGCAGCAGTTCGGTTACGAGCTGGAACTTCAGATTCAGGTCTGGTGAACTGAAGTAGCCAGGAGGAATCCAGGTGACGGAACACCGAGAACCTCCTCGATTGGTCGCAGGCGACCACCGGCTTGGCGGGACGGTGGAGAACTCAGAGCGGAGTTTCCGGCTGCGCGCGTTTAACCCAGCCGGCGATCGGCCCGAGACTCCATGGCGCCGCGCCGGCCTGCTCGTTTTCGTCGGCCTGGCGATCGCCGCGGTGATCGCCGCGGTGATCGCATACCTCGGCTTCCAGGCGGCGCGCACGGCGGTCAACTGGCTGCATCATCAACCCCAGTATCACGTTGCGTTTGGTGAGATCAAGCTACTCAGCAAGCCGCCGGCATGTTATCGCGGTGGCTCGGCCGCCTTTCTGGAGCATGTTCGGCGGAGCGCTGGCGAACCGGAACAGATCTCGTTACTCGAGGAGGCCCCCGATCGGCTCGCACGAGCATTCAAGCTCAATCCGTGGGTCGAAAAGGTCGTGCGGGTTGCATACACCGCGGGTCGGATATCGGTCGCTCTGGAATACCGTGAGCCGGTTGCCTGGGTCAAGCTACCTCATGGCCAGCAGCAGCTCGTGGATGGCGACGGGCGGATCCTGGCTGCCGACGACGTGGATATCGAGCCCCTGGGCCGGGCGATCAAGATCACGGGCCAAGAACTGGCCGCTCCCGAGGAGGCTCGGCCAGGACTGGTCTGGAAGACGAAGGGCTCAGGGGGTGGCGTGGACGAAGTCGACTCTCGGGTCGTGGCAGCCGCGAGGCTCGCCCGGTTTCTTCGAAACCCCGATCGCATGCGCGAAGCCCAGGCCTCGCCGGCTTTACGAATTTTTGAGATCATCGTGACGAGCCCGAGCGACTTTTCACGGGCCGGCCTTTTCGTGATGAATGACGAGGGAGCGGAGATTCGCTGGGGAGAGGCCCCCGGCGCCGAGAGCCCCGGGAAACCGACCGCCGAGGAAAAGTGGCGCATGCTCGAAGAATGGCGCGACACGGAGCCTTTGCGATCGCTGCCCGAAGGGGACTACTGGCAGTTCTCCCGGAAGTCGCTCCGGAAGGTGTGCCCGCATCCGCAGTCTCCGCACCTGCCAAAGAAAGGATGAAGGATGCCTCGGGAGAAAGTGGCCCGATCGTGTCCAGTTGGGAATAGACGGGAGATTTCGCGCAGGTCAACAATCGAACATCGACGGAGGGTTGACTGACCATGGCCAGCCGCCTTGGACCAACCTGGTTGAATCGAATGCAGCAGTTGGCTGGTCCGACCCACGCAGGCCGGCTCGGGCGATACGCCGTACTCGTGGATCGAGTGAATGCGCTCGAGCCGGCACTGGAGGTCTGCACCCCTGACGAGCTGAAATCGAAAGCTCATGCGCTCCGACTCAGAGCCAGGCAGGGTGATTCGCTCAACAGCTTGCTGGTCGAGTCGTTCGCGCTGGTGCGCGAGGCCTCGAAACGGGGAATTGGCCAGCGCCAGTTCGACGTCCAGATCCTGGGCGGAATCGCCATCCATCAAGGGTGCATTGCCGAGCTGGAGACCGGTGAAGGCAAGACACTGGTCGCCACCATGCCAGCGTTCCTGAATGCGTTGACTGGTAAAGGGTTGCACATTGTCACGGTGAACGACTATCTCGCGAAGCGGGATGCCGAATGGATGTCGCCGATCTACCAGATGCTTGGACTGACGGTCGGCTGCATCCAGACCGGGCAGAGCGACGGCGTCCGCCGAGCATCCTATGCCTGCGACATCACCTACGGGACAGCCAAGGAGCTGGGATTCGACTTTCTTCGAGACGAGCTCAAGAGGCTTCAGCTTGGTGGCGATGCGCACCGCAAGACGTTCGAGCAGGTCTACCTGGGCAAGGGTGGTACGGCCGAATCGCAGATGCCCGTTCAGCGCACCCATAATTATGCGATTGTCGACGAGGCCGACAGCATCCTGATCGACGAGGCCCGTACTCCGCTCATCATCGGGGCAAACAACCAGCCGACTCAGGAAGAAGCCGCAGCCTATTACGGCGCCGACCAGATTGCCGCGACGTTGGTTCGAGTCAAGGACTACAAATACGACCCGCTGGAGCGGAAGGCCGAGCTCACGGCCACCGGCCGGCGCAAGGTTCAGGCGGTCGCCGCCAATTCGGCGTTCGTCACGCTCACGGTCGACGGGCTGTACGAGTATGTCGAACGTGCCCTTCGAGGTCAGATCGCGTACCTCAAAGACCGCGACTACGTTGCCGTCGACGGCGAGATCATCATCGTCGACGAGTTCACGGGCCGCATGATGCCGGGCCGGCAGTGGCAGGATGGCCTGCACCAGGCCATCCAGGCCAAGGAAAAGCTGGAGATCACCCTGGAGACGATCACCGCGGCTCGCGTGACGGTGCAGGACTACTTCAAGCGTTACAACAAGCTCGCCGGCATGACTGGGACGGCCTCGTCGGATGCCACGGAGCTGCGCCGCATCTACAAGGTGGGCGTCTTCCGCGTGCCGACCAATCGCCCGTGCTGTCGGGTGTGGCTTCCCGATCGGGTGTTTTCGACGTCCGAGGAAGGGTTTCAGGCCGTCGCCGACCAGATCGTCGAGTGGAACAAGCGCGGCGTGCCGGTGCTGGTGGGGACTCGCTCGATCGAGAAATCCGAGCGCTCGAGCGCCTTGCTCGAAGCCCAGGGGATCGAGCACCAGATCTTGAACGCCAAGAATCACGAGATCGAGGCCCAGATCGTGGCCCAGGCGGGCCAGAAGGGGAGGGTCACCGTCGCCACCAACATGGCGGGCCGCGGCACCGACATCAAGCTGGGCGACGGAGTCGCTGAACTGGGCGGCTTGCACGTGATCGGCACCGAGCGGCACGAAGCCCGCCGCATCGACCGCCAGCTCTCTGGACGCTGCGCCCGCCAGGGAGACCCGGGCATGGCCCAGTTCTTCATCTCGCTCGACGACGAGATCGTCGAGGCGTACGGCGAGAAGAGGGCCGCTCGAATCCGCAAACGCTTGCGTGCCAGCGGCGAGCTCACGAGCCTCACGATGCGCCGGTTCTTCGTGGTCGCCCAGCGGAAGAAGGAACGCCAGCATTACCGCGACCGCAAGCTGCTGATGCACTATGAGAAACAGCGCGCCGAGATGCGCAAGAACATGGGCCTCAACCCCGTGCTCGGGTGAGTGGCCCCTGTGCTCGATGCCCAGACACAATGCTGGGATGCGTCGAATGCAGCGGGTGGCGTCAACGAAGGATGAAGGATGAATCGGATCGCTGGGAATGAAACCCGGACGCGATAACTTTATACCGCCGGATTTGGAAAACAACTCATCGCGTCCCCGTTTCCGTCCTAGCGGGTCAACCGTTTGGCGTGATTGAGCAGATCTCGATCGAGCGCCTGGAGCGGGCCCAGCTCTTTCTCGGCCAGTGCGACTGGGGCGCCATTGCCTCCCGCCGCGGCAATTTTGCTGAGATAGCTGCGGAACTTGGGCGCCGGGTCTCGGATGTGAGCAGGAAATGAACGAGCAGCCAGGCTTCGGCGTTCGCGAGCTGCTCGGTCTGGGGTTTCTCGAACAACTCATCGTCGGCAATCAGCTCCGCCAGCGGAATCCACGACTCTCCGGCCTGGCGCGAGGTGATGAAAACCTGGAGCCTGGGGACATTTGTGTTGCCCAGAGCACCCCTGGATCTGCCGCGGCCGGCCCCATTCAAGTTCCTGGGCACCCACATCTCCACATACGTGGCGATTCCCTCGCAAATGCAGGTGGGCACATTGGAGTTTCGGTCGAGAAGGCCGGTGTTGAACGAGAGCTGGTGCGCCGTCTCGTGAACCAGCGTGAGCAGGTTGACCCGGGGTGCGTTCGCAACCAGCTTGGCTTCTTGGGGTCGAAAATCGAAAACCACCAGCCGACTCGTGTCCCGGTCGAAATGGCCGCCGACGCTGGCACCCGGGTCGTCGCCGTAGTAAGCGTGATAGGAATCGGCGTCCTTGAGGGCGATGACAGTCATCCGCCGCGCGGGCAGCTCGACCTTGAACCCCTTCCCGCGGAAATGAGGCACGAACACCTCCGCGAGGGCTTCACAGATGTTGAGCGCCTCCTGGCAATGCACTTCGGGCGCATCTCCCATGCACAGGAAGTGCTTCGTTTGGCTCAGTGACGAAAATGTGAGTCCCTTTTTGGCCGCCGTGGCCTTGACCTTGGCGATCTCATCGGCGTCGCTCTGCTCGCCTGAGCCGGCTGCTGTCCTGGCCACCACAGGATGGACCCGCGCCGGCGATTCCGGCCAGTACGCTCGCAAGCCACGTGCGCCGAGAAAAACCGGCCGGATGCGGCGGTCGCTCGAATTGCTCGCATTTCGGATTGGGATGAAACATCGTGATGGCTCTCCTCCAAGCCTACCGATTGCAAGACCGCACACGCATCCAAAAGCGGCTCTTGTTGATTCATTGTACCGCAGCGATTGGGAGTCGCCGAGCAAATTGTCCCGCCGCGGGAGGCGAGCGCGGCCTAAAACAATTCCTGACGGGCCCGAAAAGGGGAGTCGCATTTCACCGTGCTTGATCGCCGACGGCTCCGACGCTTTTGGTCTGGATTTCGCACCTGACCTGGAATAGCGTGGAGGGCGGAGAATGAGCGGTGAATCAAAGTCCTGCGGGATCGTTGGTGTTTTTCTTCATCCTTCATCCTTTCCAGAGGTTGTCATGGCGAGTCCAGCGCCCGCTGGTCGTCGTGAGTGGACCGGCATCGTGGCTTGTTCTGTACTGGCGCTCGTCGTTTTGACGAACGGCCGGCGATCGCTGGCGCAGAATGGCCAGAACTGGGTTGGCGAGCGCGTCGTCACCAAGTTTGGCGCCGTTCTGCGCGTCGGCAGACGCATCGTCGACGACGAGAGAATCGAGAATACTGCAAGCGGTGGCTTGAGGAATCTCAGCCGCATCTACGTCATCAAGCAAGTGAGCGGCCACTGGCTCTGGATCCAGGACGAAAAGAGCGGCGCCGCGGGCTGGGTGTCGACCGAATGGGTCATTCCCTATGACCAGGCCATCGAGTACTTCACTGACGAGATCGCAGTCAGCCCGTACAACCCGGCGGCCTATAACAGTCGCGGCCACATCTGGCGGGACAAGAAGGAGTATGACCTGGCGATTGCCGACTACAGCGAGGCGATTCGACTCGACCCGGCCAACGAGGTTGGCTGGTGCAGCCGCGGCCTCGCCTGGATCGGCAAAAAGGAATTCGACCGAGCGCTTGCGGATTTTGGCACGGCCATCCGCCTGGACCGCAGGTACGCACCGGCTTACTACAACCGCGGCATCGCATGGTTCGAGAAAAGGGAGTACGACAAGGCGATCGCCGACTACGGTGCGGCCATCCGGCTCGACCGCAGGTACACGCTGGCCTACAACAACCGCGGCTTCGCCTGGCTCGTCAAGAAGGAATTCGACAAGGCCATCGCCGACTTCGACCAGGCCATCCGCCTCGACCACAAGGACGTATTCGCTTACATCAACCGCTCGGCCGCGCAGATGATCCTGCGTCAGGGCGACGCCATGGCGGGTTTCAAGACGGTGATCAAGCTCGAAGGCGGCAACGGCGAGCTTTCCCCGTACGCGGTCATCCTCGGCCACCTCGCCGCGCGACTGGCCCACGACGCGACGGAAGCCAGGGCGTTTCTGGAACGAGCACGCGGCAAGGTCGACGCGGATTCATGGCCTTATCCGGTGGTGGAGCTGTTCCGCGGCGAGATCGACGAGCCCGCGCTCCTGGCCGCGGCGACCGACGACGACTTGAGGACCGGAGCCCGATGTTACCTGGGCCTTGCGCACGAACTCAAGGACGACAAGGAGCAGGCCCTCGACCACTTCCGCTGGGTCCGCGACCACGGCAATCCTGGGTTCGTCGAATACTGGATCGCCGTGGCCGAACTCGAACGTCTGGAGAAACCGGAGGCGACTGCGCTTCACCGCGGGGATTGATCACGATAGGGCGATAATCGGGGCGAAATTGCTCTTGAGAACCGGCCCAGATCCGAATAGCTTATCGCCGAGCCGGGATGTGGCAATCAGCCTGGAATGCTGGCTCCGAGGGCAGCAGCGCGAATCACGGAGGATCGCATCATGCTTCGAGTCGACGCGCAGAACCTGTCGTTTGCAAAGCGAGCCCGCCTGCTCCTCAAATATGCGATGTTTCCCGGGACCAACTGGATCAGCCGGGAAAAGTCGAAAGTCGTCCGGATGTTCCTGCACGGAACTGCCGCCCGACCGGTCCGGACGCTCGACTGCGGTTGTGGCAATGCGTATTTCTCCTACCAGGCAGTCCGCCGGGGATCGCAGTGCACGGGAATCACGATTCACGATTGGGAGAAGCATCGGTGCGAAGAGATGAGAGCGTTTCTGGGCATCCCTGGCGATCAGCTGGAATTTCGCCTGACCAACCTGGCGTCGATCGCTGCGGATCCGGACGAACGCGGCGGGTTCGATCAGGTACTGCTCCTGGACGTCATCGAGCATATCTTGGACGCGCCCAAGGCCTTGCGGCAGATTCATTCATTGACCGCCGAAGATGGGCTCCTGTACATTACCACGCCCAACCGCGACTGGCAGGGCAATGCCGACGGGATCCGGGTGACACGATTCGAGGATGGCTGGCACGTTCGCAACGGCTACACATTCGACCAGCTCGAAAAGCTGCTTGACGAGTCGGGGTTTGAACCCATCGATCGAGCAAGGTTCGGCTCGCTCGGCTCGACTCTGGTCACGCAGATTCAGCATCGGCTTTTTCGGTCGTGGATCGACCCTTTGACGGTTCTCTTGTTTCCCTTGCTCAAGGTGATCGCGGTCTTGCTGTCGCCACTTCCCGACCCGCACACGATCTTCGTCCTGGCACGCAAGAAGAGGCCCGGCCGCGACCGAATCAAAGCCAACGGTGAAGATTCGTACACAAACACGCGGACCAGCCGGAGCGCCATCGTCGCGAGCGAATCGCAGCAATTGCCGATCTGACACCGTCGGCCAGACGATTCCTATCGATCCGGGGTTCCGGTTGGAGGAGTTGTGCAGAGCGCGCAGGCTCCGCTCGTCTCTTGACCGGCAGCCGACGGAGACGAGCACCGTTTCATGAGGGTTTGTAGGAGATAACGTGATTGGGAGCCCTCAATTCTCAGTCGCCTTAAACAGCCTCACGTCGTATGTTCTGAGGTAAGAACCAACATCCTATTTTGCCCCAACGGAATAACTTGCCGTGGCGAACGTACGCTTTCGATCACACATCTCGATTGATCGGCTCGCAACCCAGCTCAAGGCCTACCCCCAGGCGCTGGTGTTCCTGTCTCGGCTTCACGACCTGCCAATTGTGAAGCAAATGGGGGTTCAGTGGGTCAAGGAGGAGGATATTCCGCGGTTCTCTTCGGCGTGGGCCCGGTGGCGTGACCGCCCCCGGCTCTTCCCAGGCAAGGGGCGACGCCGGCGCCGTCCGTCAGTTGACCAAGGCTCGCCGACTTCGTAGATTGACGAGACCGACAAGAACGCTGCTCCGCTCCCTTTTCGCCGCGTCGCCAGGTGCGATCTTGATGGGTGCCGCCAGGAATTCGTCACCGTACTTCCTCGGGATTGACCTGGGCGGCACGAACATCAAGAGCGGCGTCGTCGACGACGACGGTTGTGCGTTGTCTTCGGTCAGTTTGAAGACGGAGGCAGACCGGGGCCCCGAGGTGGGCCTGGACAACCTCGTCGCGGCGGGAAACCGGGCCGTGCAAAAGAGCGGCCTGGGGTGGGAACGGATTTCTGCCGTCGGGCTCGGCTCGCCGGGGACCATGGACCTCCGGGCGGGGATGCTGCTGGAGCCGCCAAATCTTCCCGGCTGGGACAACCTGCCGATCCGGAAGCTGCTCGCCGACCGGCTGAAGAAGCCGGTCGTTCTCCAGAACGACGGGAATGCGGCGGCCTACGGGGAATACTGGGCTGGCGCCGGCAAGGGCACCCACAGCCTGGTGATGTTCACCCTCGGCACGGGAATCGGCGGTGGAATCGTTGTCGGAGGCCAGATCATCGAGGGCCGGCACAGCCACGGCGGCGAGTGCGGACACATCGTCATCGTGGCTGATCACGGTCGCCGCTGTTCGTGCGGAGCTTTCGGGCATCTCGAGGGTTACGCCTCGGCCACTGCCGTCGTTCACAGGGCCAGAGAGGCCCTTACTGGCAGCAAGGAGCCTAGCCGGCTGCGGGAGATCGATCCCCGAGAGCTATCCAGTCGCGCGGTCGCCGAGGCCGCGGCCGCCGGCGATCCGCTCGCCGTTGGCCTGTTGCACGAGACGGCCCATTACCTGGCGGTCGGAGCCGTAACTCTCATGCACACGATTGACCCGGACCTCATCCTCTTTGGCGGCGGCATGATCGCGGCGGGAGATGCTTTCCTCGAAGACATCCGATCGCGGATCCGTGCCATGGCCTTTCCAGTGCCCGCTGAGCGAACCCGCGTCGAGTACGCTCGGCTCGGGAGCGAGGCCGGCTTCATCGGTGCGGCCGGATGCGCGCGGACGCAGAAAACCTGAGTGGGCTTGCCGAAGAAGTTGTGCCGACCGGCCGCCGCGTCCGATCCGTCCGATCAGATTCAGAGGCCGGCGTGATTCTTCCGGCTGGAAACCCTGACCCTCGACCCAAGCAATGCGGCGGTGCCGCGGGGATCGGTTTTCCGTGTTCCATTTTCAATCGAAAATCAGGTGCCGTTGTCGAGCTTGAAGTCCTTGATCTCGAGCTGCACTTCGCGGCGGTTGTTCCACTCGTTGATCGAGGGATGGAAGACGATGGAGCAGCGAGAGCCGGCAGTCAGCGACTGTGCTCTCTCGGCGAGGTTCCAGCCGATGGCTTTGTATTCGGTCGATCCCTGCCTGAGCCGAAGCTGAAGGTGGTTTTTCTGCTGTCCGACCGCACGGGGAACGCCGGCGACCTCCAGGCCAGCGGCCAGAAGGAGCGGCCGCGGGTTGCCAATTCCAAACGGCTCGATATTGCCGATCTCGGCCACGACGCCGAGATTCAGCTCGGCCAGGAGGACCTCGGCGTCGACATTCAAGACGCGCTCGAGATGTTCTGCTGAGAGTAAGCGGCGGCACGTTTCCTCGAACAGTCGGGCGAACTCCGGAAACTGATCCCCGGTCACCCTCAGGCCGGCCGCGGCAGGGTGTCCGCCGAATCCGGCCAGGGTATGCGAGGATTCCAGGATCGCCTCGTAGAGGTCGAACCCCGGAATCGACCGTGCCGAGCCTTGCGAGATTTCCGGCCCGAGAGCGACCAGGATCGACGGTCGGTGGAACATCTCGGCCAGCCGGCCGGCGACGATCCCGATCACGCCGGGGTGCCAGCCTTTGCGCCCGAGAACAATCGATTTGCGGTCGCCGAGACCTCCCTCGGCCTTGAGCATCTCCCTGGCTTCGTCCAGAATCTGGCGTTCGACATGCTGGCGTCGCAGATTGCAGTCGTCCAGCACGGCGGCGATCTCGCGTGCCTTCTCGTGGTCTGTGGTCGTGAGCAGGTCAACGGCGAGCATGGCACGCTCGAGTCGACCTGCCGCGTTGATCCTCGGCGCGAGCCCGAAGCCGACCGTGTCGGAGGTCAGCCGCTTGCCGTCGGAGGCACCGCTTACCTCCAGGAGGGCCTTGAGCCCGACACCAGGCCCGTCGGCGATACTCGCCAGGCCGTGCCGCACCATGATTCGATTCTCGTCCCGAAGTGGAACCATGTCGGCGATCGTCGCGACCGCGACGTATCCCAGGGCCTTCACCAGATAATCTCTCAGGTGAGGCGACGCCCGCTTGCCATCGCCGAATGACTTGCAGACCTGCCAGGCAAGCTTGAACGCGACCCCGGCCCCGCACAGGTCGCCGCACGGATACGAGCCGCCTGGCAGGCGAGGATGAACAATCACCGAGGCCGCCGGCAGCTTCGGACCAATTGTATGGTGGTCGGTTACGATGAGCTCGACGCCAAGCTCGCGCGCAGCTCGGCCTCGGCCACCGCGGAGATCCCACAGTCGACCGTCACGATCAGTGAAGCCTCGGACTGTCGCGCCAATCGCGTGAGGGCCTCGGCGGAAAGCCCATAGCCTTCGTCAACACGATGCGGAATGTAATATTCCAGCCGGGTGGCGCCAGCCAGGCGCAGGCATCCCCAAAGGATGCTCGTCGCGCAGACGCCATCCACGTCGTAATCGCCGTAAACGACGATCTTGCGGCCCTGGCGGATTGCCTCGACGATCGAGAGAGCGGCCGGCGCCGCTCCCGGCAGGAGGGCCGGGTCGTGCAGGCTGCCCATGCGGGCTTCCAGAAACGCCAACGCCACGGCGGGGTCTTCGATTCCCCGGTTGATCAGAAGCTGGGCCACGAGCGCGGAAATGCCGGCCTCGCGGCTCAGGTTCAAAATCCGCCCCTGGTCATGCGGTTTCAGACTCCAGCTTGCATGCATCGGCGGCCTTGTCTCGCGGAGCGCAAAGTGGGTGCCCTGGCGCTCGGTTAAATCCACTTCTTCCGCTTGGCGTAAATCCAGATAAAGCACGGGGACATCGCCATGATCGCGTTCGTTCCCCAGAACAACAAGTCTTTCGGGAGCGCCTGATTGAACGCCAGCGCCTCGCCGAAGAAGTTCATGCCGAAAAAACCGACGAGGAACGACATCGGCATGAACATCACCGTGACGATCGTCAGCGTTTTCATGATGTCGTTCGTTCGGTTGGAAACGACCGACAAATACGTCTCGATGGCGCCCGAGATCAGGTCGCGCAGGCTTTCGGAGATGTCGTGAATGCGCACGACGTGGTCGTAGAGGTCACGAAAGTAAACCCGGTGCTTGGCCTGGACCGGCTGGTAAGGATCGCGCGCCAGGCGATTGAGCACTTCGCGCTGAGGCGACAGGGTCTTGTGCAGGCGGATCGCCGCGCGCTTGAGCCGGAAGATGGTCTGGAGGCACTTGGGAGTCGGGTTGGCGATCACCGCGTTCTGGATCTCGTCAACCTGATCGTCCAGAAACTGGATGGCTTCGAGTGATTGGTCGATCGCCAGCTCGAGAAACCGGTAGAGAAGATGGTCGGATCCCTGGCGCAGCCGGTCTCGCGGCTCGCGGGCGATACTGGCGCGGTCGCGGTCGAGGATGGGCATCACCTCGGTATGGTAAGTGAGGACGTAATTCTTCCCCAGGAAAATATCCAGCTCGTCCAGCTCGACGGAGTTTGCCTCGGGTTTGATGCCGACCACCTGAAAGACGATGTAGAGATAGTCGCCCCAGTCGTCGACCTTGGCGACGTGGCATTCTTGAAGTGCGTCCTCGACGGCAAGGGGGTGAAAATGAAACAGCCCGCCCAGCCAGTCGGCGAGCTCGCGATTCTCGTCTTTCTCCGACCCCAGGATATCGACCCAGAGGAGGCCGGCGCGGTCGGCGATGGCCTCTTCGACTCGAGTAATGGGGAAGTCTTCGTGGAAGGTGCCGTGGCCGTCGCGGTAGGAGAGATGAATGACCGGACGGGCGACGGGCGAATCGGTCATGTGCGGGGCGGAAACGCCGGGCTCGCTCATCGCGAAGCGTCCTGCATCGGCGGCTGGGAGCCCCGCTGGCGGTAGTACTCTTTCCGGAAGAGGTTCCACTCATCGACGAGATCGATGGCCAGGGGGGCGCCCTGCTGAGCGGGTATCACGCGGCGGATTGGCGAGTGGAAGGCTCCGAAGAGCCACTTGGCGTTTTTGTCGCCGATGTCGACGTTCACCAGTCGAATCAGATCGAGCCCGACCGGCACCCTGTCTGCTAGAAAGGTGCCGTCGGCGTGCAGGCGAGCCGACCGAAGCTTGCCGACGGTGCCGTCCACGGGAACGAACTCGATCCAGCCGCCCTGGACGGGGTGCCCGTTCTCAGTGACCTTGCCGCGAACGGAGGTTACCGGCATTCGCTCCGGCACAAGCGAGGCAGTACAGCCGCTCGAGCCGACCAGGCACGACAATGTCAGGGGGCAGAGCCAGGCGACTGTCCGGCGATCGACAATCATCGGTCTTGATGGGCGCTGGAAAGGATTGCTGTCTCTTACCGTGGTCTCCTGCCGCCTTTGCGGGGCGCCGCGGCGGCTGCCGGCTTGGACTTGGCCGCATCATCCTCTACCGCTTGATCGCCGGCGGCGTCGGCCAGCGGGTAGGTGTTGCCATCCTGGACCAGGTGGCGATCGGCCGGCTTGTTCTGGACAAGAAAGTCGCGGAGGGCGGCGACTTTTCCCCTCAATTCTTCCTTGTTCTCATCCCGCTGTCTCGAGCCTGAGTACAGGTTGTCGACGGCGCTCTTGGCGACCGGGGTCACAAGGTCGAAGACCTTCCGGACAAAGTCGCTGTTCTCACCGGTGTTCGCACGCAGCAGCCCGGAATCGCCCTGGCCGGACACTCCGCTGAACGCCTGATAAACCGGTCCCACCAGGAGTGCGGTGAGGTATTTCGCCTTGGCGGGATTGATCGACCTCGGGTGCTCTGGTTCGGCCGGCGAGCCAAGCGGCTTGGGGATCGCGATGCCCTTGGTTACCTTGGTGCCGGCGGGTCCCGCCTTGGCCGGAGCCTTTTTCCGAGCCTCATCCGGCGCCCTGGCCGTCTTGGCTGTCGCCTTCTTGGGACTGTCCGGCAGCAAGGAAGCAATCTCGGTCGCGAGGTCGGCCGCGAGGGAGCCGACCCAATGCGCGACCAGGGCATAGTTGTACTTGGGGACGGATGCATTGATCTTCATCAAGCCCAGGGCCCGCGCGGCTTCCGAGCGAACCTCGGGCTTGGCGTCGCTATCGGACAGCAATCGCATCGCCGCGCTGGCCATCGCGGCCGGCTTCGGTCGATTCGGCTCGAACCCTTCGCGCATGGCGCTCGAAGACTTCCAGGGCGCGAAGCTGGACGGGCCAGGGAATCTCCTCTTCATTTTCGAGAAAATCAGCGACAACCTTGGCGGCATTGACCTGATCCGTGCCGCCCAATCGTCGCCCGTTTTCGATGATGTTCGACATCCCTTCCAGCGCCCATAATTTCACCCAGACGGTCTGGTCCCGGTCTTTGATCTGGGCTTCGTAGGTGGGCAGCATCTCGGTGCTGCCGCTTTCGCCGAGGACGATCATGGCCTGAATGCGGGGGATCAGATGGTTCTTGAGGAGCGGAACAAGACGCAACAGCAAAACCCGGTTGTACACAGCGAGGAATGCCTGCGTGTTATGACTCCTGGCGCTGAATAGCGGCACGATCAAGTTCGTGGTGGCGTCCTGGATGGCGCGGGCCGTCTTCGAGTTGGGACTACTCTTGGTGTTGGCGTTGATCAGCGCCATGATGTTCGCGTGGTCGGTGAGTTTCGCGGCCATCGCGTGGACTACCTTGTCGATCAAGGCTTTGTCGACGTTCGGGTCTACCCCCTCGGCGATCGCTTTGAATTGCAGGACTTCGCCATCGGTAACACTGGGCCCGATGACCGGTTTGAACTCGTCGACGTCGAGTAGCTTCTCGGCTCTGGGGTCTCTGAATATCTCGTTGAGGACGACCTTGTGGCTCGGGGCGGAATCGTCGCCGTCGGCGTCCTCACCGGGCTTGCCGGCGGGGGGCTCTGCGCTTGGACTTGGGCTTATCGTCCTCATCGTCCCCGGAATCGGCGGGGTTGGTTTTGGCCGGCGTGTCTTTCCTGTTGCCCTGGCGCGCCTCGGCCGGCATGACCGCCGCAAGCCAGAGCGTGACGCCGAGGCACGCGACCGTACCGTGCCAGACCCACGGAAAACCAGGACGGGACGATTCTTGGTATTCGATCGTCGATTTTCGATTCCGGACCGAGCGCCCAGCCATTCCCGCCGCCTCCGATGAAAACACGCTGCCCATAGAACCCAAAATCAACTCATCTCACGACGATTCTTACACTTCCATCGACGGCACACTAGTTCAAGTTAACCCGCGTTTTGCGTGCTGTCAAGTGAATGGCCGCTGTCCGGGTGATCCTGGCGAGCCAGGTGCGATTGATCGATCGGAAGCGATGAGCCAGCAGGCGGGCTCGCGGCCAGCGGTCGGCCCGCCGGCCGATCCCGAACGGACCGTGCCCGTCTTCTTTTTTGATGCTTTGCCGATGAATCCGTTCCCAAAATCCACCGATTCTTTTGGCAGTCGTTGAGGGCGAGCGGGCCAGACCGTAGAATGAGAGCCGATCCGAAGGGCGCGGACTCCCGCGGGTCTTCTCGGGGTCTCAAATCGGGCTTCTCATGATCGAGCGGCGTTACGTGTTTCCGGGCGTGCTGGAGATGAACTACCAGGCGCGGCGGCGGATGGGCGTCAATATCTACCTGGTTGACGGCGGCACGGAGTTTGCTCTGATCGATGTCGGCTTTCTCGATGAGCTGCCCGATGTACTCGAGCTGATCCGCCAGATGGATTTCAGTCTTTCTGCGTGCAGGTTGATCGTCGCGACCCACGCCGACGTCGATCACACACAGGGACTTGCGCGTGCCCGCGAGGTGCTCAAGTGCCAGGTGGCCGCCCACCCCAAGAGCGTGACGGCAATCGAGGAAGGGGACGAGATCCTGAGCTACGCGCGGATTGACGCTCAGGGGATCCGGCTGCCGATCAGCCGGTGCAAGGTCGACCTCGCGATCGACGAGGGGGATGTCCTGAAAATCGGCGACAAGGCGCTGGATGTGTGGAGCACGCCTGGGCACACGGCCGGCCAGCTCGCATTCCGGATGGGAAGACTGCTGTTCTCCGGCGATAACATTTTCCGGGATGGATCCGTCGGGGTGATCGACGCGCATCATGGCTCGAACCTGCTCGATTTTATCGCCAGCTTGAAGCGGATCCGCGGCGCGGACGTCGACTTTCTGCTGCCGTCACATGGTCCGATCTTCCGCAAGGACGATGCCTTGATCGACGCGACGATCGCGCGACTGGAGTCCTACACGCACCTGGCCGATTTCGGTACGTGCGCCGTCGATTGGCCCCTCATGGACGAGTGGGAGGAAGAGCTCGCTCGCGGCGAGCTGGATTTTTGAAGGAGCCAAACCGCTTGCCAGCCGACGATTCGCTCGTGACCAGCGTCACCTTGCTGGGCCGTCTCCGCCTGGACCCCAAGGACGAGGAGGCCTGGCGCGATTTCGTTGCGAGGTATCGGCCCAAGATACTTGAGTGGTGTCACGGCTGGCGGCTCCAGGAATCCGACGCGCAGGACGTGACCCAGGCTGTGCTCCTCAAGCTCAACAGCCTGATGAAGACGTTCGCCTATGATCCGTCGCGGAGCTTCCGCGGCTGGTTGAAGACGATCGCCCATCACGCCTGGCGTGACCTGGTGACCGACCGGAAAAGAGTGGGCGCCGGCACCGGCGACAGCCGGATGGGAGAGTTTTTCGCCAGCCTCGACGCCGGCACCGACCTGGTCGAGCGTCTCGACCAGGAATTCCGCCGCGAGCTGATGGACCAGGCTATGCTGCGAGTGCGGCCGCGGGTCGCGCCCGGACCTGGGAGGCCTTCCGGCTGACGGCCCTGGAGGGTTGCACAGGCGCCGCCGCCGCCGCCCGGCTCGAGATGAAAGTCGCCACAGTGTACGTCGCCAAGAGCGAAGTCAAGAAAATGATCCGGGAAGAGATCCGCAAGCTCGAAGGTGTCGAATGACGCAGTGCCCTGGCCGCGATCACCTCGAGAGTTTCCTCGAAAACGGTCTGAAAGGCACCGACCGCGATGAGCTCGAACGCCACGTGGAGACCTGCGCCGCCTGCCAGGAGACGCTGGAGGCGCTGACCGACGGAACCGAGCTCGGGTCGTGGCGAGCATGCGCGCTCGATGGGTCGATCGCGGCGGCCGGGCCTGCGCTGGATCTCGACCGGAACGAGTGCAACGACGGTGGCCGTGCCCGATCGTCCCCGATTGCCAACGGGTCCGGCTCGTCGATCGGCCGGTACAAGCTCGCCGAAAAGATCGGCGAAGGCGGGATGGGCGTTGTCTATCTCGCCGAGCAGTCGTTTGAACGGCTCCGGCGAGCGTCTGGGTTCGATCGCGGCGAGCAGGGGAACGGAGCCGTTGCGACTCGTCAGGGCGGTGCGTCGCGAGCTCGACTGGATCGTGATGAAGGCGCTCGACAAGTACCGGTCGCGGCGGTACGAAACGGCGAGCGCGCTGGCCCGCGACGTCGAGCGCGATCTTGCCGGCGACCCCGTGGAGGCTGGCCCGCCGACGGCGGTCTATCGCTTGGGGAAGTTCGCGCGAAAGCATCGGGGCGCACTGGCAACTGCGGCTGGGTTTGCGGGCCTGCTCATTGGTGCCACCGTACTCTCGACCTGGCTGGCATTCCGGGCCACCCGGGCCGAGCAAGTGGCCGAGAGCCAGCGCGACGAAGCGATTAACGCACGGAACGCCGAGGCCCTCGAGCGCGGCCGCGCCCTTGCCGCGGAGAAGACCGCCCGCAGCGAGGCCGACAAGGCCACCACAATTAACGAGTTTCTCACCCGCGACTTGCTTTCGCAGGCCGAGCCGGCGAATCACGCGGTGGAGGACAAGGTGACCTTGCGGGAGGTGCTCGACCGCGCCGCCGACAAGGTGGGCGAGCGGTTTACCAACCAGCCGGATGTCGAAATCGCGCTGCGAAGCTCGATCGCCTGGACCTATCACGGTCTGGCTTCGTGGGAGCGGGCCGAGGCCCAGTGGCGTGCCGTGCTTGCGGCCGCCAGGCGGCGCAACCCCGACTCCGTCGAGGCGTTCCAGGGCGCAGAGCGAGCTCGCTCACGTTCTCAGGCATCGGGGCCAGCTCGACGAGAAGCTCGTCGCACAGGCGAAGGAGGCTGCCCAAGGCCTGACTCGCTTGCTCGGCCCCGACCACATCGACACGCTCAACAGCCGCAACAACCCCGGCGTGGCCTACCAGTCTGCGGGGCGACCGGCCGACGCGATCCCGATTCTTGAGGACACTCTCACGCGGAAAACTGCGACGCTCGGCCCCGACGACCTCGGCACGATTCACAGCCGGAACAACCTTGCCGAGGCGTACTGGCGTGCGGGACTTTCCGCGAAGGCCATTCCTCTCTACGAGGGGACGCTCAAGCTGAGTTTTGCGCAGCTCCACCCCGACCACCCCGATATCGTGACCATTCGCAACAACCTGGGCGCTGCTTACGTCACCGCGAAGCGCACCGACCTTGCCATTACGCTCCTCAAGAAGGCCGTTGAGCAAAGGATCTCCACGCTCGGCCCCGACAACGCCCTGACGCTGGAAAGCCGGAACAACCTCGCAATCGCCTATGAGGCTGCCGGGCGGACGGACGATGGAATCCTGGTGCGCAAGGAATTACTCGAGCTGCTCCAGTCGAAGTTCAGCCCCGATCATCCCGACGCGCTCCTGGGCCAGCACAACCTCGCCACGGCTTACCGGACTGCGGGGCGAACAGGCGAAGCCATCACCACCTGGGAAGTGCTCTTGCCCCGAGCGCGGAAGACGTTCGGCAATGGGGATGAGAGGACCCGCACGGTACTTTTCAATCTTGCCACATCCCACGAAGCGCTGGGCCGCTGGGCAACCGCAATTCCACTACGTCGCGAGCTGGTCGCGATCGAGCGAAAGCTGCCAAGCCCCGCCAGTGCCGACCTGGCTGCCGATCTGGTGGGGCTGGGACTTGACCTGCTCAAGCTCGAGAGCTGGGCCGAGGCCGAGCCGATCCTGCGCGACGGCCTGAAAATCCATGAGGCAACACGGCCCGACCACTGGACGTCGTTCAATACCCGGTCGCTTCTCGGCGCCAGTTCGCTTGGTATGCACAAGCACGCCGAGGCCGAGCCCCTGTTGCTCTCAGGCTACGCAGGAATGAGAGCCCGAGAGGCCAAAATCCCAAAACGGCAAAGCCGTGGGCGGCTGAAGCCGGGTTGCGGGTTGTCAAGCTCTACGACATGTGGGGCCGCACCGCGGAAGCCGCACAGTGGCGGCAGAAACTGGGCCTCGCTCCGGGTCTCCCAGCCGATGGATCGCCGCGCTAGGCGGTCCGGACAAAAACCGAAAAGTTGAGAAATCGGATTAGGTTTTTGAGAGCCGGCAGTACTGCCGATTAGAGAACTCGTCGGACGTCTCGACCGCACCGCACGGTGCCGGCGCCAGTGGCGATCGCGCATCATCCAACAGGAGAGAACACGCATGGCCCCTGAAGCTGGGCGGAATCGTAAAGGCGGGGGGCGTGCGCGCCAGGAATATGCCGACAATCCATTATTGAAAGCCCCCAACGACCCGGCCATATGTCTGACCGCTCGCCGCTCGACGTGGGAGTCGTTCAAGGGTCGAAAGTGATTTCCGCGTCAAGACACTCCATTGCTCGGATGTCGCCGCCCGACGACTGAACGCGACCGCGATGGCAGAACCGGGCGTGTATTGCCTGGCGTTTTCGCCCGACGGTTGTTTCTTCGCCTCACGAGGCCGCGATGCGGTTGTGCGGATGTGGGACGTTGTCTCTACGCTCAGGCGCGCGGCGGGCATTGATCAGTGGTAAGTCCTGGAGGGGCGGAAGCCGTTGAGGTTGTTACGGTACGCCGGGGCGAAGTAGTTACGGTTCGCCGAGCGGACGACCGCCGGTAGATAGTTGAACGACCCGCTCCGAAGGATACGTGGTAGTAAGTCAGTTACATATTCTATTATATTTATAGCAAGCAATGTAATAAGTCCGGTGCTGTACGTCGAGTACCGGTCCTGACACCACTCCCGCGCGTTCCCCAGCATGTCCGACAAGCCCAGGTCGTTGGGCTGCAAGCTCCCGCACGGCAACACCCGAAGATCGTGTCCGTTATTGTATTGAGCATACCGACCCAACAGGTCGATGCTCGAACCGTAGTAGCGGCTGGTGGCTGCCCCGGAACGGCACGCATACTCCCATTCCGCCTCGGTCGGCAGCCGATAGCCCGGCAGTTTCAAGGCATCGGCCTTGATCCGCATGCCCGCCGCGTACTTGCCATGTTCGTTCGGCTCGTAGCATTCGGGTAGGTTCTCTTTCCGGCTGAGCCAGTTGCAGTAAGCGGCGGCGTGATACCAACTCACGTAATTGATCGGGCCTTCGCGGTCGGGGTTGTACCTATTGTTCTCGGCATGATCGTCCTCTGGGATCTCTTTGACAAACCGATGGTATTGCTCGACCGTCACCTCCTTGGTGGCAATGGCGAAACGGCGGGGGATCTGGACACGGTGGAGAATTTCGTCGCCGCTGCGCGGCTCACCAGGCCGTGAACCCATGTCGAACTCGACCGGTCCCTCGATCACCGCAAACGTCTGCCCCTGCCCGTTGACGTACCATCGCCGCTGGCCCCAGTCTTCGACTTTCCTCAGCTCGGCGTCCATTTCCTTGAGCTTCTCGTGTTGCTTCCATTGCCGCAGGGTCCATTCCGCGCCGCCGTGGATGCCGCTGTCGGGATCATCCCGGTAGAGGACATACAGCTTGCCGGCCAGCGGTTCCCTTTCGCCGGGGAACATTCCTTCCATACCGTATGTCCCGAGCGTCAGGATCAACGCTCGCCGCTGCGAGGTCTCGGGGTGGAAGAGGATTGTGTCCATATTTCCGGTGACGGGTGGCGCGTGGCTGGTTGCGGGAGAATCTAGTCGGTCGAGCTCGGCGGCGATCAGCTTCGGATCGGCGCCCAGGGGATTCAGCCAGTTGACGATGAAGCTGCGGAGCCGGGGGTCGGCACTGTGGCTTAGCAAGGGCATGATCTCACCCCCCTTCCCCAGGCAAGAGAGCGATCGCCGCCCGAGCTTGACGTTCGGCCAGTCGGTCCCTGGTCTCCTCTTTGATCACCGGGCGATCCCAGACGGAAGCGGTGATCGGTGGTCCCTCGGGCGAAGTCCGGGCGACTGAGAGGGCGACCATGCGATAGCCCTGCGCCACAAGTTCCCGGCAACGCTGGACGTGCGTGGTCGGATCAACCCCGAACAGTGGGATCGCCTCGAATGGAACATCGCCCGTCCAGACGGCCGCGTAGGAGCGGTCCGGATGCAGTGGCTTCATGATCTCGGCGAACGCTGGCAGGTCTCGGATGGGATCGAAATCGGCGTCCTCCTGCATGTGCCCGTAATCGGTGTAGCCGTTCTCGATCGCCGAGCGGAGCAGGCTGAGGGCTCGCTCTGACAGCGGCTTACTCCTCGCCTGGTCCTTCCGGGCAACAACCTGAGATGCCACGGCGTAGACACAGGCGGCATCGTATTGGAGCCCGGAATCCCCCGGCGTCATTTTGAGGGTGGCGTCCAGCCTCTCGAACGCCGCGTCGCTCCCCTCATCCAGTTCCGTTGCCACGACGACCGCCAGGTAGAGTTTCTGACTCTCGCTCTGGTTTCCTATCCTAAACCTCTCCAGATCCGTCCTTGCCTGATCCTTGCGACCCAGCCGGGCGTGGGCGATGGCGCGGTATTGATAAGCCTGGGTCTGTTCCGGGGACTTCTTGATGACGGCATCAAGCTCGTCAATCACCTTCTGGCTCTCGCCGAGCCGTAAGTGAGCCGACGCCTGTGCGATCCGAGCCGTGGAGATCATCCGGGTCCGCCTTGATAGCGGCTTCTGCCGCTTGTAGAGCCAAGGCGGCAAGCTCCTTGGAGGTCAGCGGAGGTGCCGCAGTGAGATCGAAATCGATCAGGGAGCCGGACCGCTGAGCGAACGCACCGGGGATTTGCGCTTCCGAGAGACCAATTTCAAAGTCAGGCGTGTCGGAGGTTCCCCTGGCAGTCTTGTGCCAGACCCCCGAGTAACCTAGCTTGTCATCCGATTGCCGCCAGGCATGCATCACCAGGGGAACAAGTCCGACTTTGTTGAGTCGAACATGCACCTTCGTGAGTTCGGCGGCTGATGACGCCAGGACCGCACGGGCGTCGTCGTCTGGTCCCGTCCTCTGCGCCCACAGGGCGGCGAAGCGGGAGGTGAACGTACCCGCCTCCCGACTTGCTGCCAAGTATCCGGCGACATCGACCGGAAGGTATCCATTCTTCCGGTTTTGCTCATCGGTCTGACGAATCTCCTCAATGGACCGATCGTGAGCCATTCTCCACGGTCGCCCATCACGGCTCCAAACCGCGGCCACCCGGAGGGTTTTGTCCTCGCCGTAGGGACGGAAGCGGACGGGGCGGTATCCCGATTTGCGGAGAGCCTCTGCGACCCTTACGAACTCGTCCAGCGGCGTCGTTTGACAAAAGCCGAAGCGCTCGGTAAGGATCCCCTGAGCGGATTCGATCCTGGCAATCAGGGAGGGGCCTGGCGTGGTCCAGGAGGGATCGAGGGGAGGATCATTCCACGTGCGCGAGTGTCCTGGCGATTTCCGCCTGGAAGTGCGGCACGGTCACCTCTTCGTGGTACTGGGCGACGGCCAGGCACGCCGAGTACGCCTTGGGGTCGGCGTCCATGAGCAGGTTTGCAGCGTTCCGAAAGATTGCCGCAACGGATGTCGTGATGGGCGTCCGCGCGGGGCGGAGAGCGTCGAGCCAGGGGCCAAGAAAGACCGGATTGACTCTGATCAGGGCTTGCATCACCTTGCCACCCAACGACTCCCAGCGGGGGCTGGCGGCGTCATAGTCCGCAAGAGCACTCGCCGCAAGGAGTAGGCTCAAATCACCCGGATTCGCCGACTCCAGCACGGTCCAGAGCCTCGGAGTCAGGGTGGCTCGGTGGATTTTCAGGGCATCACGCAGTACCGGAAGATCGCCTGGATCGGCTTCGATAAGGCGGCTGTAGAGGTAATCAACCTGGGAGGCATCCACGGGGAGCAGGGCGAGGCTGCCGTGGAGTTTCTCCCGGCTGCTAAAGTCGGCGTTCTGAACGAGTGTCTTGAGGCGAGGATTCGCCCAGCGGCGATAAGCATCGAGTTGCCGGACGAGCACGGGGACATCGGTCGTGCTGGCGGTTCGTAGCGCTTCCACCAAGCTCGACGCCCGCAGTGAGCCATAGCCCTCGATGCTTCCCCAACCGAGCAAGCCCACGAGGAACACGGCGCCAACCATCCGGCTCCCGTGGATCCACCCGGCTTTGCGCATCATTCGCCGCTCATGCTCGGTCCAGTCCCGCCTTTTCGTCAGCAGACGGATGTTCGCCCACTCCAGCACCGAGGGCAGACGTCGGTTCTCGGGCTTGGCCTTCCAGAGCGAGGAACGTTCCGCCAGCCGAAGTTCCGCACGTCCACGGCGGGTTTCTCTTTGTTTGCGTGTCAGCCAGTCCCGCAGGGAGTGGACCAGGTAGTCGTGGGTGAATTGATAATAACGCTCTTCGGGATGCGTCGTGGTTTGACCTTCACCTGAGGAACCTTCCGGGTCGGTGGGCGTGATCAGGCGAAGCTCAGGGTCAAGAATGTGGATCAGGTCGTCGAAGTCCCTGGGGCGGTTCGCATACCCCGAAGCTTCGAGCAATTCCTGGCGCGATCTCATCTGCCCTTTGATGTCGGTACCTGTCTCGGGCAGCAGAGCTTTGAGAACCGCCTGTGCTGCTTTCTGATGAAAGCGATGCTCGGGAGGTGCGGTCGAGGCGCTGAAGGTCTCTTCGAGGAACGCCAAACCGATTCCTTCTGTGCCGGTTGTCTCGATCCGCGTTTTCCAGAACCGGATGCTCTCGGGCAGCCCATTCCGGTCGCGAGCACCGGGCAACAGCGCGAGGAAGAAGTCGGCGTCGTGCTGGTCGAACGAACGAAGACCTTTGGGGATAATCCTGATCGGAGTTAGATTCGAGTCGGATGCTCCGGAAGCGGCGGCGAGCGGCGCGGTTTGGTGGTTTGATCCTGGCGGCGCAGAGCGCGGCGCGAGGTTCGCGGCGCCTGAGACGTTGGCTGCCTCAGCTTCGAGAAATGATCGGAGGTCTTCGGCCATGTCGCCCGCGGTGTTGTATCGTTCCGAGGCGCGCTTGGAAATCGCTTTCTGGCAGATTCGTTCCAGCTCTCGAGGAATCGTGTCGTCGACCTGCCGGGGTGGGCGGGGCTCGGCAGCGACGATCCGTTCGAGGATCTCGCGGTGCGAATCCCCGCGGAACGGCCTGCGGCCGGTGAGCAGTTCGTAGAACACGACGCCCAGGCTGAAGATGTCCGATCGGCCGTCGACCCGGTGGCCCTCGCCCCGGGCCTGCTCGGGGCTCATGTAGATCGGCGTGCCGACAACGCTCGGGCCCTTGCCGTAATCCTCGTCCTTGAGCGCCAGTCCGAAATCGGCCAGCCACGGCTTGCCGCTTGAGTCGATCAGGATGTTGGCGGGCTTGATGTCCCGGTGGACCAGGTCCCGCGAATGGGCGTGGTGGAGCGCTTCGGCGATAACCGCGACCAGCTCAATCGATTCGCGGAGAGTGGGACGGGCGTGCCTCAGCCGGTCCCTCAGGTCGGTACCCTCGATGTACTTGGAGACGATGTAGCAGAGGCCGTGGTCGGTACGGCCGACGTCGTGGATGGGAACGATGTGGGGATGGTCGAGCCTGGCGAGGGCCCGGGCCTCGCCAAGGTACGCCAGGGCGGCCTCGGGACCGGCGATCCGGTCCGGGCTCGTGACCTTGATCGCCACGGTGCGGTCGAGGTCGTTGTCGTGAGCCGGATAGACCTGGCCGAACCCGCCTTGGTCCAGTAGTCGGATCACTCGGTAGCGCCCGATCTCTGACCCGACGCCGAACAGGAACGAAATGTCGGTGTCTGCAACCGAGGTTCTCCGGACTTGCGTTTCAGGCGGGGTCTGGTGCTCTTTGATTGCCCCAACACGTCCGCTCATGGACGTTGACGGAGTGCCCGCGAACGGGTTCAGGACCTCGGTCCGGCGCACCGGGCCGCACTCCCTGGCACCGGTCAACTCTTCAAGCGTCTGCTGGCAGTCGGCACAGCCTTCCACGTGCCGCTCCACCTCAGCACGCGCGGTGTCGACAAGGCGGTTGTCCAGAAGGAGCTCGAGCTGTTCGCGGTCCGGACAAAGTTTCATTTCGGCCCGTTCCCACGTCCAGATCGCTGGCCGGATTAACTGAATGCAAGCTTGCTCAAGGAAAGCATAACCCAAGACGCAAACAAAGAAAAACAATTCAGATCGGCTTAGGTTTTTGCGGACCCGAAGTAATGGCTGATAGAGAACTCGTCGAGGAGCTCGACCGCACCTCTCGGTGACGGGAACGACTGCACATCATCTTCACAGGAGAGAACATCCGTGGCGCATCTGGAATGGTCAAAGGTCGCAATGCGGCAGATCGAGATCGGACCGCGCTCTCGTCGCGGAGCCGCCCGCGGCTCGAGGACGCGATTCCTGCCCCGGCTCGACCGGATGGAGGACCGCGCCCTGCTCAGCACGTTGACGGTCATGAACAACCACGACAGCGGCCCGAACTCGCTGCGCGCCGACATCGCCATCGCCAAGAACGGCGACACCATCGACTTCGCCAGCAGTCTCAAAGGCGAGACCATCACGCTCACCAGCGGCGAGCTGGACATCACGACGAGCTTGACGATCGACGGCCTTGGGGAAAACCAGCTCTCCGTGAGCGGCAATGAGGCGTACCGGGTCTTCGAGATCGGCGCGTCTGCGACCGTGACGATCAACAACCTGGCGATCGCGAGCGGCAAAGCCGTCGCGAATAACGGCGGCGGCATTCTCGTCGATGCTGGCGGGACTCTGAGCCTCGACCACGTCGACCTCACGAACAACACCGCCTACGCCGACTCCCTGGGAAACTACGGCAGCGGCGGCGCCATCGAGAATGACGGCAGCCTCACCGTCACGGACTCCACCTTCAAGAACAACCTCAGACCTCCTGATCTGCGGGAATTTGATTTGGAGCCAGTTCCGGGGTTTGTACCAAGCCGGCGATCGAGTAGGCCAGTTGCAAGTTGGTGCCCGGATATTTGAACTCGGCCGCATTCAGATGTTCCAGCAGATGAGTGATCGCACGGTTGGCCCGGGGGTTCGACATCGGGTGGACTTGCACCTTCAGCACCCCTTGGGCGAGATCAGGGGTGAGGTCGGCCTCTGAGCAAAACAGATCACGCAGCAGGCTGCGAGCGTCGTCAGTCCGGGCGAGCTCCTCGCGCATGATTGATGCCAGCGCCGTCTCGGCGCGATAGGCGATCATTTTCACCGTATCGACCAGTTGCTTGCGGCTGGGTGCCAGGCGCTGGAACTTTTCGTTCTCGGGCAGCTTGTCCCAATCCAAGTGGCTGGGCGTCGCCTTCAACTGGCTGTCGATGCCCGTCAGTTCGTGTTCGAGCTGCTCGATCTCCTCAAGCAATTCGGCTTTCCGCTTTTCCCACTTCGCCTGTGCGGATTCGTCGGATTCCGGGTGCAACGTCAGGGCCGCAAAGCGAGCTTGACGATGGTTTAGCTTTGACTTGACCGAGCGCTTCCGGCGGTCCAGCTCCCTCCACCGCGGGTTAACGACCGGCCGCTTGGTCTCAAGAATCTCCTCCGTTCCGTACTCGTTAAGCAGATCAATGGCAAAGTGTTGCATCATGTAATGGAAGAAGTTTTCCTGGGACCATCGACTGAACAACCGGACAGAATCCTCCCGCGCCGACTCGCTGTAAGCCGTGCTGATCAGGCTTACCTGGTGCCCGCTGGTGGTCAGCTTGCGGGTCTCCCGCACCCAGAGCCCGCTCCTCTTGTCGCCGATCCACGTCCCTCGCTCGGCCAGTTTCAGTGAGACCTGCTCCCCGCTCGGCAGCGTCGTTTCGATCTCCTCGAACTCGGTGGTCGGCCAATCGTCCTTGGGGTATTTGTGGTAGGTGATGCAGGCAATGCGGTGCGTTCGCCACATCTCCTTGAAGTACTCCGGGCTGTACCCCTCGCGGTCGAAGAGGATCACGAAACGAGCGCGATAGCGGTCTGTCTCGAGCTCGGCTGCACTGGGCTGGCCGGGGACCTCCTGAAGAAGACGCGGCACGATGTCGCTCCTGAGTGCTTCGAGAAGCCCGTGGTCGATCGGCCGTTCGACGGCGAAGAACGGCTGGCCCAGGATGTCATTGACCCAGTAGTCGGTGGTCCCTCGCAGGCACAACCGCTGCCGGGCGATATAGCGTTTGGGCAGCGCGGTCAGGCCGCCGTGATAGAGGCGAACGTGACCGTCGACGTAGAGCGCGCCAGCCAGTTCCGGCGCGGCCTCCAGCCAATCTCGCGATAGCAGCCCAGCCCATTTTTCCGGGCCGTCGTCGCTGCTCAGGGCGGCCAGCTTATACCGCAGACAACGTACCTCGGGGACGCGGTCCAGCCCCAACAACTTGCCGAGCTCGCCTGGGGGCTGGTACTGCAACTGCTCGACGGCCTTGATCCGACACAGCGCCATGTGGGCCAACAGGACGATTACGTGCAGAGTGCTGTAATAACCGCGCAATTGTCGCAGGCAAGCGTCGATGTGTCGAAAGAGGCCGTTCTCCGCCAGAGCCGGTAGAGCGCATAGCACGCCACCGAAGGAGACGTCACGGCAGGCTTCAAAGCGGGTCGACGCCCCATTCAAGAAACCGAATGCTGCCAAGACGCGTTCGTCGGGCCTGGTGCAGGCCGTGCCCATTTCCGCCGTGGCGTCAAGGGCGGCGCGTGTGGACTTGTCGGTGGGGGCTGGCGACTGCGGAGCCGGTGGATTTTCGGGTGTCGTCTCTCCGAACTGAGGTAAAGCGAGCTTGGTCAGCCGGCCCTGCTGGATCGCCTTGCGGAGTGTGTCGCACTTGAGGCCTAGGTGATCGGCGACCTCTCTTGGGCTCAAACCCGCTTCCAGTAGCTGTTGTGCCTGGGCCGTGACCTCGGGCGTCAACACCGAGGCCCCGCGACTTGCGCGGCGCGTAGAACGCTCCCACCCCGCCGGCGTGGTAGGCGTCAACGCCACGAATGACGCTGTTCTTCGACACGCCAAAGGCCCGCACAATGTCCACCTGACGGCAGGCGCCTTGGCAGATCAGTTGGGCGGTAAACATCCGGAAAGCACGGCGGTCGTTTTCGGCGTGTTGAAATACCGGATACACGCCGCAGAAGTATGTCCACTGGCCATTTTCGCGCACGACACTGATTGAGTCGCTGATGCGCGTGGCACCGTCAGGGATAAGCGGCAATAATGCTTGGGGAATGGTACCTTCCTCCTGGTGAGTGCCAGGTGATCTCAGCAATCACGGAAGGTACCATTTCTATTTCCCGCCACCTCATCCTTGTCTGCTCAAACAAGGATCCCACAAACCTCATCCCTGCTAGCACATAAGCTCCACACCCCACAAGCTACTCTGTTCGCAGATCAGGAGGTCTGAACCTGGCCTCCGGCGGCGAATACGCTGCCCCCATCACCGGCACTATCACCGAAGGCTCTACCGGCGGCGCCGTCGACAGCGAAGGGCCTTCCCTGACGGTGACGAACTGTGCGTTCTTCAGCAACCAGGCGGTCGGCCTCGCGACAGGGACCGGTGAAGGCAATGGTGGCGCCATCAACAGCAGCTCGCCCGGGACCATCTCCAACTCCACGTTCACCGGTGATGAGGCGCTCGGCCGCCTCACCAACGGCGGCGCCATCAGCACGGGCGAGAACGAAACCTTCGCCGCGCCATCGCTGGCCATCAGCAACTGCACATTCACCGGCAACGAGGCTGTCGGGGCCAACGGCACCAATAACTCGACTGCGCCGTTCGGCGGTGAGGCCCTGGGCAGCGCCATGGCCAATGCTGGCCCGCTCACCATCGCCTTCAGCACGTTTACCGACAATCTGGCCAAGGGCGGCGACCAGGGCGACAACGTCGGCGGCATTGACCCCGACCCCGTCGTCGGCGAGGCCTGGGGCGGCGGCCTGGTCAACTTTGCCAGCGTGCTCTCGATAACCAACACCGTCTTCAGCGGCAACCAGGCCATCGGCGGCAACTCCGCCACCGGCCCGGGAGCTCCGGCCGCGGGCGGCGGCCTCGCCGCGGAAATCTTTGCTGACACGACTCTCACCAACGTGAGCTTCCTGGGCAACCAGGCGATTGGCGGCAGCGGTGGCAGCAGCAGCCCCGGATATCCGGGCACGGGCGGCAGCGGGTTGGGCGGCGGCTTCTACAATGGGGTTGACTCGACCGCAACAGTCTCCGACGCCCTCTTCACTGGTAACCGCGCCGAGGGTGGTTCTGGCGGGCAGGGCGCTGCGGGCGGTGTCGGCGCTGGCGGCGCCAGCGCCAATGGCGGCGGCGCCGGCGCATTCGAGGTGGTTTTCCTCGGTCTCGGTACTGACACGTCGAGCGTGGCCTTCGCCCACAGTACGCTGATGTTCAACGTGGCCCAGGGTGGCGCCGGTGGGGCCGGGAACAGCGGCGGCAACGGCTTGGGCGGCGGGGTCTACGTGCTCGGCACCACCACCGCGTCGTTCGATTCCACGCTGATCGCCGCGAACGCCGCGCTCGGTGGCTTTCCCGGCTGGGGCGGCTCGAGCGGAGAGGGAGTGGGCGGCGGGCTGTACATCGACGCTGGCGCCGTCGTTGAGCTCAGCACGAGCGAAGTCGTTCTCAATTCTGCGTCGACCAGCAACAAGAACATCTTCGGCGTCTAACCGACAAGCTGAGCACTGCCTTTCATGATGATTCGAGAATATCGGCGTCACAGGAGACTCAAAGGTGTCAGGAAACTTCCTGACACCTTTTGAAGTGGCTCATCGGGCAAATGGATCGGCCGGGAAGATCGGGTCGTCGAGGATCAATGTCTCGGCTTCGCGGCGCACCAGATGGATCTCCAACTCGGCCCAGAAGGCATTGGGGTTCTCGTTCGCCCGGTACGTCCGGAACCGATCGAGCCAGCGCCGGGCTTCCGCGCCATGCCCGAGTCGATGATGAGCCAGCGCCAGAAAGGCCCAATCCTGGGGGAGGCTTGTGTTGCGTCGCTTCCGAATGCCTTCCTCAAGACGGTGAATCGCCTCGTCGAAGCGACCGGCGCGGTAGAGTGCAGCGCCCAGGGTATTCAGGAACATGTGCTTCTCGGCGTCCGGCGCGTCATTCACCGCGAGCTCAGCCAGGCGCACGGGTGCCTGGCGGTCGGTAACCGCGTCGGGCCCGAGCACAGTATACCAGGCGACGGCGTTGGCAATGTGGTGATTGTTCGTGGAGCCAAAATGATCCAGCATGTCCGAGCACGCTTGGCGCAGGCCGGCTTGGTCGCCGTGGGCCAAGAGCAACAAGGCATGACAGCAGCGAAACGGGACATTCTCCGGCTGGAGCCGGATCGCCACGGCGAAGTCGGCGGCGGCTCGCTCGGGCTGGCCGCGGGTGAAGTGAAATCGACCGCGCGCGATCCAGCTCGAAGCGTTGTACGACCGCGCGCGCACCAAGTCGTCGAGCGCGGCCTCGGCGTCGGCAAACCGCCCCCGCTCGATCAAAACACGACTCCGGGCCATCGGGTCGGTCTCGAGCGGGAAAGGGTCGAGCCTCGGTCCGCCCCCCGTTTCCGGCGGACCACCCCGCTCCTCAAGTTGCTGACGGCGTTCCCGCCAAGCCGTATTGTCGAGCACCTGGATCGTGCCCTGCCCGGCATCAAGCGTCAACCCGGTGAGGACCTCGACCCAGGTGGCGACCCGCTCGAGGTCGTCGGGCAGCTCGGGGACGTTCCGGAAGAGCCGCATCGTATTGTCTCTGCTTCCCGTCAGGAAGGACATGCCGTCGGGGCTGATGGCCACCGACAGGACCGGGGCCGGATGCGGGATGGTTGGACCGAGCGGCATCCCGGTCGCGGTGTCCCAGAGCATCGCCGTCATGTCCTTGCTGCCGGTGAGAATCGTCGTTCCGTCAGGGCTGAAGGCCACGGAAAAGATCCATAATTGATGGAGCAAGGGAGCCACGCGAAGTTTGCGTGTCTCCACGTCCCAGAGCCGAGCCCCGCCATCCTCGCATCCGGTGAGGAGGGTCTTTCCATCCGGGCTGAACGCCATCGCACTGATACAGCCGGGATGCGGCAGCGGCTGGCCGAGCGGCGTCCGGGTATCCAGGTCCCACAACTGGGCCAAGCCACCGGCTGTGCCGGCTGCAAAGGTTCTGCCGTCGCGGCTGATCGCCCCGGCATCGACCGACTCGTTCTGTCGAATGGGTTGGCCCAGAGGTGCCCCGGTCGATGCGTTCCAGAGCCGTACCGTCCAATCCTCGCTACCGGTCATGACCGTCTTACCATCGGGACTGAATGCCACCACGTTGAGGCTGTTCTCGTGCTCTAGCGCGGGCCCGATGGGCTTGCCGGTTGCCGCGTCCCAGAGTCGCGCCGTTTTGTCGGCGCTGCCGGTGAGGAGCCGTGTGCCGTCGTGGCTGACGGCCACAGCCGTGACCCCGTTTTGATGGTGTATGGTCTGTCCGATGATCTCGCCGGTTGCCGCGTCCCAACGCGTCACAGTGCCGCTGCCCGTTCCGCTTACGATCGACTTGCCATCGGGGCTGAACGTCACCCTTTGGCCTCCGTCTTGATGATCGCGAATCAGGCCGAAAGGTTGGCCGGGGTCGGCATCCCACAACCGCACCGTGTTGTCGCTGCTGGCCGTGAGAAAGAACTTGCCGTCAGGGCTGAAGGCCACGGCCACGACCGGACCCTGATGCACCAGGGGTCGTCCGATGGGCTGGTTGGTCACCGCGTCCCAGAGCCGCGCCGTCCTGTCCTCGCTGCCGGTCAGCATGGTCCTGCCATCGGGGCTGATGGCCACGGCGCGGACTTTTTCTCGATGCCGGATGGGCTCGCCGACGGGCTTCCCGGTCGTCGCGTTCCACCACTGCGCCGTGCTGTCGTTGCACCCAGTCAGCACGGACTTGCTATCGGGGCTGATGGCCACGGCACGGACCATATTGCGATGTCGCAGGGGCGAGCCGATGGGCTGGCCCGTGGCGATGTTCCAGAGCCGCGCCGTTCCGTCATCGCTCCCGGTGAGAAGGGTCTTGCCGTCAGGGCTGAAGGCCACCGATTCCACACCGTCCTGATGGACGAAGGGTTGACCGATGGGACGATGGGTGGCGGCGTCCCAAAGTCGCGCCATCTTGTCGCTCGTCCCGGTGACCATGGTCCTGCCGTCGGGACCGAACGCCACGGCCATGACGTCGGCGCCATGCGGGAGGGGCGATCCGACCGGCTGGCCGGTGGCGGCGTCCCAGAGCCGCGCCGTCTTGTCCTTGCTGCCGGTGAGAAGGGTCCTGCCGTCGGGGCTAAACGCCACGATCGTGACGACGCCCGCGTGCCGGATCGGCTGGCCGATGGGCCGACCCGTGGCGGCTTCCCAGAGCCGCGCCGTACCGTCGTCGCCGCCCGTGAGAACGGTCTTGCCGTCCGGGCTGAAGGCCGCGGCATCGACGGGACTGTCGTGGGAAAGGACCGCCTTGAGTCGGGCGTGATGAGGCCGCCACGCGGCCAGGTTGGCCCGCGCAGCGTGCTGCCAGGCTGGATCGCGGGCTGCGACCGCCGACCGCCAGCTCTCGACCATCCAGAGCAGGCCCGGGCCGATCTCCCCTTTCTCGAAGGCCGCCTGACCGCGGTCGAAGTTGCGGATCGCCAGGAGACGGTTCGATACCGCCAGCGATGCCGTGAGACTTCCGCGTTCCTTGCCGAGGTCTGCATTGAGGCGGGTGATTTCCGTGTTCGCCTTTGCTTGCTCGGTTGCGAAGTGATGCTGCCCTTCAGCGTAAAGCACGGCGATCACCGTGGTGACCAAAAGCGCCGCCGCCACGGCGCCGGCCGCGAGGGCCAACACCGGGTTGCGCTTGCTCCAGCGCCATAGCCGCTCGATCGCGCTCGACCGGCGGGCCAGGATCGGCTTGCCCGCGACGAACCGCTGCAGGTCCTCGGCCAACTGCCCGGCCGTCGCGTAGCGCTCGCCCGGCTCCTTGGCCAGGGCCTTGAGCACAATCGTCTCCAGGTCCCGCGGAATCCGCCGGTCGAGCTGGCGAAGCGGCGTCGGGCTTTCGTGGAGCACGCGCTCGATCAACTTGACCCGGTCCGACTCTTCGAACGCGGGCCGCAACGTCAACAACTCGTACAAGGTCGCCCCCAGGGCGTAGACATCGCTCCGCGGGTCCGACCAGCCGTTGAACCGCTCCGGCGCCATGTACCGCAGCGTGCCGACGATGTCGCCGGTGCGCGTCAGCTCGTCGCTGTCAGTGGCCTTGGCCAGGCCGAAGTCGGTGACCCAGACTTCGCCCTGGGCGTCGAGCAAGAGGTTTGAGGGCTTGATGTCGCGGTGGAGGATGCCCTGCTGGTGGGCATACTCCAGGGCCTCGGCGACCTGGACGCCGATCCGCGCCACGCTGCGAAGATACTGGGCTTCGGGCTGGTCGGACAGCTCCGATCGATCGCCCGATCCAGACAAGAGCGACGTCGTCGCAGGAGGCTCCGGCCTAGGGCCAGGATGAGACTGCGTGACGACGGCGCCGGTCGATCGTTGTGTTCCCATCTCGTCAATCGGGAGTCGACCTGACTGAAGGCCGAGCGCCAGGGCAGTCGATAACTGCTGGCCGGGCGGCGCATGGGCGGCGGCCGACGCGCCCGGATCGTGCCGCAGCCGCTTGACCTCCTGGAGGATGGCGTCCAGCCCGTGCCCGCGGATGAACTGCATGGTGTAGTAGTGAAGGCCCTCATGGTCGCCGATGCCGAAGACCGGCACGATGTGGGTGTGGTGCAGCCGGGCTGCTGCGCGGGCCTCGCGGCGGAACCGTTCCAGCCGGGTGGTGTCGCCGAGATGATGGAAGGGAAGCGTTTTCAGGGCCACGTGCCGCCCCAGCGATTCCTGGATCGCCTCGTAGACCATCCCCATGCCGCCCGAGCCGATGGGCCTTAGCAACAGGTATTCGCCCAGGCGCTGCGGCATCGGCGCGGCTGTGCCGGCCAAGGCGGCCTGGGGCTCGCTCGCCGGCCCACCCCGCGAGCCAAGCTCTTCGATGACCATCAGGGCGGGGAACAGGCGCGGATCCGCTCGGCCAGCTCGGGATGCTTGCGCGGTGTACTCGGTCAAGCGATGGCCGCTCGCCACGGCGGTACCGCTCCAGGAAGGCGTCGACCAGCTCTTCGACGGGGTCGAATCCGGTTGACGGCTCGTTCATGGCCTTAGCCCTCCCAGTCCACCGGGCGAGCGTCCCAGGACTCCTTTCAGCCGTTCCAGAGCCCGGATGTACCGCTTGCCGGCGGCTGCTTCCGAGATCGCGAGCACCTGGGAAATCTCCGCGCGGCTCAATTGCTCGAAGTGGCGCAAGGCCAGCACCTCGCGATCGAGCGGGATCCATACTGTCGAGCGCCTCCTGGACCCGGATCTTCACCTCGGCGCGGATCGCCGCCTCGCTGGGATGGGTGTCACGCCCCAGGAGCTGGGCGGCCAGCGCAGCCGAGGACGCTTCGGGCAACGGTCCCCGGCAGAAAGCCACCTCCTGTCCGGCGCCGCGCATCTGGACGCCCAGATGATGCCGGTGCAACGTCACCAGCTTCTGGCCAGTGAGGAAACGGAGCCACAAGAAGAACGGCATCGACGGATTGCGCAGGTATTCGGCCAGTCGAGCCGATGCTTCCAGGATACGTTTCCTGAATGACGTCTGAGGGGTCGATGCGCCCTTGCAGCCGCCGATCCAGCCGCAGCGCAACCATCCGGCGGAGCCGATCTCCGTGCCGTGCCAGGAGCGTCCCCAGACCCTCGGGATCCCCCCGGGCCGCTTGCTCTAGCAACTGGTTGGTTTCACTCGAGTTGCCGGTCATAAAAAACGCTATGCCCCGATCGGCTCGTCCCGCAAGCTTCGGCCCGCGCAAAGGGGGCCGGCGGCCTCTTCGTGCGCGCGCTCTCACAAAGAATAAACCGCGCAAGAAGTCGACAGCGGGACAGGAAAAAGGATCTTTTTTGTCGTTTCGTCACTCATCGTACCCGAACGATCTGTCATTCTCATTGTCCCGTGAGGGGCAGGTCGCGCGGTTAGAAGTGTATGGCGCGCTGCAATATCGACGTGCTGCGCCAGACTGAGGAGCTTCACCATGTCGATTTCCTTCTGGTTTTTCGCGAGTTTTCCTAGCAGCCAGGCCCGGCGCGACCAACGTCCTGGCGCGGTGTCGCACCTGGTGATCTGGTTGTTGTTCATCCTTGCGGGGCTCGGTCTCACGAAGGGCTATCTGAGTCTCCATGGGTTCCGCGAATCTGCCAAGGAACAGAACGACGATGGTCGACATCCGATGTGGAGTGATATCATACAGTATTCCTCCGGGTTCAGAGCGGCCGTGCAGGCTGCGCAACGGGATCGGCGCGACATCCTTGCCAGTCACGCCGCATTCTGCTCGATCTGGAGCGAAATCTCACCGAACGAGCCGATGATCTTGAAGTTCGCCAGTCCCGCGACGATCGATCGACGATCGGGAAGGCCGGTCTGGCCTGGTTATGGAGAGCTCAATCCGGTCGATTCGAAAACCTTCCGGATATTTCACCCGGTACTGGTCGAGATCCGCACGCTGATCCTCGAGGGCGACGGCAGCGGTCGGGGAACACTGGCAGTCAGCGGCTACCTGGCCGAGCCGGCAGAGCTTGAGCTTGCTCAGGCGCACAAGCTGCGCAAAGCTGATTAGTCCGGTAAGAAGGGGACCGGCCGGTTCTCGCGCCGCGACCCGGGGGCGGGCTCCGCAGCTCTGCATCGCCTCATCTCGGTGGGGCCAGGTTCTGAATTCCAATACCCCACAGTGCCTCCGACATCTCCTGGTTCGATCGCTCCAACTGCTGGATGCGTCTTCTCAAGTCCTCCGTCAGTGCGCGGGCCGCCTCGAGCGCGGCATCGCTGAATTGCGCCCCAGCCGGATCGCGGGTGCCGCATCCTGGCTCGTCGGCGCAGGCTGTGGTCCCGTTTGCACCGGCGGTCTGTTCGTGATCACTCGAAGCCAACTGCCCGCGCTCCACGGCGGCTTGCAGCGACGCGACCTGCTCGCGGAGCGTATCTCGCTCCTGTACCAGCACCTGCTCGCGCTGGTCGAGCGATGCCCGCAGCCGCTGGGTTTCGTCCCGGGCGGCCCGTTCATCGACCGCCAGGCGCTCCTGGACGGCTCGAACTTGGCTGAGCTCGTCGTGGCATTTCGCGAGCTCACGGATGAGCGATTCGCGATCGGCACGCTCGACGACCAGCTCTTGATTCCGCTCTTCCAGCTCGGCGAGCTGTCGATCGTGCGTGGCGGCCAGCTCTTGGTTCTGCTCTTCCAGCTCGGCGACCTGTCGATGGTGCGCGGCGGTCAGCTCGTGATTGCGCTCCTCCAGCTCAGCGACCTGCCGGTCGCGCAAGTCTTGCTCCGCGCAGTCCGCTGATCTCGTCTTCAAGGCGGGCGACTTGGGCGGAAAGCGAATTCCGTTCCTCCGCCAGAGCGTAAACTTCCTCCGGCGCTATCTCACCCAAGGCTCTATGAACAGAGTCGAGCTCGATCGTGACCCGCTCGAGGTCTGCGCTCTTCTGGTCGCGTTCGGTCGTGAGCTGCGTTCGCTCCGCTTCGAGGAGGTTGTACATGACCTGAAGCCGCTCGTGGTTGACCTTCAGTTCTTTGTGTTGAGCTCGAAGCTGCTGTTGTTGAGCGCGTAATCGATCGGGATCGGCCTCATTTGGCAGAGGCGGCAACGTCGTAACCGAGATCACTTCCGGTTCGCTGCGAGCCGCCTTTGGTTCCGTTGCCTCCGGATCGGTCACCTCGAAGGTCTCGTCGCAACGATTGCAACGGACACCTCGGCCAATATAAGCGCGGCGCACGTGCAACACGGCTTGGCAGCCCGGGCAGGTCACTGCGATTCGCGGGATGGATTGACTTTCGCTCATGGAACGGGTTTCCACCTGCATCACGACCGATGGACATCGTGCCCGCCATCAAAGTCGTAACCTTTCCGTGGAGAACACCAACCTCGATCGTTCCGAGATCGATACCAAGGCTCAGCAGAAGTCTCAGGCTCGGAGATAGGCTCTGGACGCTCTTCGACCCGTGAACAGCGTGCTTGCACAATTCGTTCCAAAAACACGTGCATTCTCACCCTTATTCTAGCGCAATGGGATGTAAAAAGCCAACGCGGACGGACCAAAACGAGCGCTGTCGGGAACCACGTACGATCTCGTCGACGACGACCTCGGGGATTGGCGTCCGGAAAACGGGCGGAAGGTCACCGGCCGTCGACTCAGACGCCGATCTTGCGTAGAATGGATTGTGTGCAAGCTCCCACTGAGCGCCTGAACCTTGAGGGCTTCATGCGAGCGAAGACGGTTTTTTTGGCGACAGTCTACCTGCTGTCGCTTTCGATACCAGTTTCTGAACGCCGCGGATTCGGGCAGGAGTCACCGAAACGATCGGCGACGGTCGCGAACGCCACGACCTCCGGGCTATTCGAGGCCACCGTTCGCCCCTTCCTGGCCAAGCATTGCACGAGCTGTCACGGAGGGGCCAAGCCCAAGGGAAGCCTCAACCTGGCGGCTTTCACGGACGAGCGTTCGGCGAAAACGCGCACGAAGATCTGGGCACGCGCTCGTGAGTACGTCGAGGGCGGCTTGATGCCGCCCGAGGATCGGCCCCAGCCCGACCGCGACGAGGTTGCCGCGTTCACCCGCTGGATCAAATCGGCACTCGCGTCTGACGAATGCGGCCGCACCGTCGACCCCGGCCGCGTGACGATCCGCCGGCTCAACCGCGCCGAGTATAACAATACGATCCGCGATCTGGTGGGCATCGACTTCCGTCCAGCGGACGACTTCCCTTCCGACGACGTCGGCTATGGGTTCGATAACATCGGCGACGTGCTGAGCATGCCGCCGATCCTGATGGAGAAATATCTGGCCGCGGCCGAGGCGATCGCCGAAGAGGCGATTGTTGTGGAGGCATCGAGCAAAGGTCAGGTCAAGACTTATGACAGCGCGACGCTCGGCCCGGGCGCGGGGGGCTCGCCGCGCGATGACGGCAGTCTCGTGCTCACTTCGGTGGCAGAAATCGCGGTGAGCCACCCGTTCCCCAGGACCGGGCATTACCTGATCCACGTTCGAGCCTCCGGAGATCAGGCTGGCCCCGAGCCGGTCAAGATGGCAGTGAGGATCGACGGTAAGGATTTGAGGATGTTCCCGGTCACCGCGCAGGCTGGGACATTTCAGGATTTCCAGTTCGAGCAAAATCTCAAGGGCGGCCAGCGGCGGCTCTCGGTTGCGTTCCTCAACGACTATTATCAGCCCAATGACCCGGATCCCAAGAAGCGGGACCGCAACCTGATCGTCGAGTCGATTGCCGTCGAAGGCCCATTGCACACCGCCGGAGAGCCACTGCCGGAGTCGCACCGCAGGATCGTCTTCCGGACTCCGAAGACCAGATCCGATATTCCGGCGGCGGCCGGCGCGGTGATCGAGCGGTTTGCCAGCAGGGCTTTTCGCCGGCCCGTCTCCGAGCGCGAGGTGGCGAGCCTCGTGAAGCTCGTCGAGCTGGCGATCGACCACGGCGACCGTTACGAGCGCGGGATTCAACTGGCCATGCAGGCGATCCTGGTCTCGCCCGATTTCTTGTTTCGGGTCGAGCTTGACTCGCGCGGCACCGCGGTGAAGCCCAGGGCCGGCGTGGCCGCCGGCGGCCAGTTGATCGACGACTACGAGCTGGCCAGCCGGTTGTCGTACTTCCTCTGGAGCAGCATGCCCGATGACGAGCTCTGGCATGCGGCGGTGAGCCAGTCGCTCCGCTCGGGCGATGTCCTCGACAAGCAAGTGCGCCGAATGCTCCACGACCCCAAGGCCCAGGCCTTGGTGGACAACTTCGCGTCGCAGTGGCTCCAGCTTCGCAATCTGAGATCGGTCAACCCGGATCGCGGCCGATTTCCCAGTTTCGACGAGCCCTTGAGGCGGGCGATGATCCGTGAGACCGAGCTGTTTTTCGGGTCGGTGATGCGTAACGATTTCTCGATCCTCGACTTTCTCGATGCCGACTTCACGTATCTCAACGAACGGCTGGCGCAGCATTACGGGATCCCGGGAGTGAAGGGCGAGCAATTCCGGCGGGTCAAGCTCAAGGGTCGCGACCGGGGCGGGCTGATCACTCAGGCGAGCATCCTGACGGTTACCTCCAACCCAACGCGCACCTCGCCGGTCAAACGGGGTCGTTGGGTGCTGGAGCAACTGCTGGGAACGCCGCCACCGCCGCCGCCGCCCAACGTCCCCACGCTCAAGGAGGACCAGAAAGCGCTCACGGCTGCGACGCTCCGGTTGCGGATGGAGCAGCATCGGGCCAAGGCAAGCTGTGCGGTGTGCCACAACAAGCTCGACCCGCTGGGCTTTGGGCTCGAGAATTTCGACGCCGTCGGCGCCTGGCGCAACCAGGACGCCGGCACTGCGGTTGATTCCTCGGGGACGCTTCCCTCCGGCGAGTCGTTCCGGGGGCCCGCCGAGCTCAAGGCGATCCTCAAAGCTCGGTCCGCGGAATTTACGCGCTGCTTGACCGAGAAGATGCTGACCTACGCGCTCGGCCGGGGACTCGAGGACTACGACCACTGTGCCGTGGACCAGATCGTCAAGGGCCTGGCGGCCAAACGCTACAAGTTCTCTGCCCTCGTGCTGGCGATCGCCAGGAGTGATCCATTCCAGAGGCGGCGGGATCATGATTGATCATCCACGTGCAAAAGAGAGGGGATCGCGCAGACGTAGGTCAGGCTTTCCAGCCTGACGTGATTGACGTAGGTCAGGCTTTCGAGCCTGACGTGATTGAAGTAGACGTCAGGCTGGAAAGCCTGACCTACGAGAGGCGGCCGAATCATGGAGCGACGGTGGTCAATATCGAGGCGGCATGTCTTGCGAGGGATGGGTGCGGCCATTGCTCTCCCCTGGCTCGAGGCGATGGGCCCGGCGGCCGCGCTGGCCGGCGGTTCGGGGGCACCCGGCGGCGCTCCCCGGCGGATGGCGTTTCTCTACGTCCCCAACGGCATCCACATGCAGGACTGGAGGCCAAAGGACACGGGCGCCGCTTTCACGCTGAGCCCGACGCTTCAGGCTCTCGCGCCGTTTCGAGACGATCTGCTCGTCTTGACCGGCCTGGCTCAGCATAACGCGGAAGCCCTGGGTGATGGACCTGGCGACCATGCCCGATCGCTGGCCACCTTTCTGACCGGCACGCACCCCTTGAAGACCGACGGGGCCGGCATCCGCGTGGGCATCTCGGTCGACCAGGTCGCGGCCCAGAAGGTTGGCCGGCAGACCCGCCTGCCATCTTTGGAGCTGGGGATCGAGCGGGGGGCGCAGTCCGGCAATTGTGACTCGGGCTATAGCTGTGCCTATTCCTCGAATATTTCCTGGAGGTCGGCCAGTACGCCGATGGCCAAGGAGGTCAACCCAAAGCTGGTCTTTGACCGCCTGTTCGCGCCGGTGACGCGTCCTGTGTCGTCGGGCGATCGGGCCAAGCACGAGCTTTATCAGAAGAGCATCCTCGACCATGTCCAGGGCGACGCCCAGCAGCTTCTCAGGCGGCTCGGCTTGAACGATCGGCGCAAGATCGACGAATATCTGACGGCCGTCCGCGAGCTCGAGCTGCGGATCACTCAAACCGAAAACGCGGCCAGGGTCATGCCGGCGACCGGCGTATCGCGACCCAGGGGAACGCCCGAAGACATCGGCGAGCACATCCGGTTGATGTTCGACCTCATGGCGCTCGCGTTTCAGTGCGACGTGACCAGAATCTCCACATTCATGTACGCCAATGAAGGGAGCAATCGCAATTACACCTCCATCAAGGTCACCGAAGGACACCACGACCTCTCTCACCACGCGGGTGATCCCAAGAAGCACGAGAAGCTCAAGATCATCAACCGGTTCCACATCGATCAGCTTGCTTATTTTCTCGGCAAGCTCAAGTCGATCAAGGAAGGGCCGGGCTCGCTGCTGGACAATGTGATGCTCATTTACGGCAGTGGGATCAGCGACGGCGACCGGCACAACCACGACGATTTGCCCATTCTGGTTTGTGGCAAGGGGGGCGGCACGATCAAGCCCGGGCGGCATCTCAAGGTCGAGCCCCAGCCGCTTAACAATCTTTACCTCTCGCTCCTGGACCGGATGGGCGCCTCGCTCGATCGTCTGGGCGATAGTACGGGCAAGCTCATGAAGCTCGAAGGGTGATCGGCCGCCGGCCGGCCGTGAATCTGCAGGAAAGTTCCCGATCGTTGAGGCTGCACTAACGGCGCTTTCGAATGGACCTGCCGGCATGGACGACCATCTCGAATCTCTCGGGAAGACCGGTGCTTGGAGCGGGTCGATCACCGTCCCGATCGCGCCTGGCGAGCTGCTCGACAGGATCAGCATCCTCCAGATCAAGGCGCGGCGGATTGGTGACCCCGGAAAGCGGCGGAACGTCCAGATCGAGCTCGACATGCTCACGGAGGCTCGGGATCGGTCGATCCCGGCGGATGCCAACCTGGCTGGGTTGACGATGGAATTGCGATTGGTCAACGAATTGTTGTGGGATGCCGAGGAGGCGATCCGCTCTTGCGAGCGGACCGCAGACTTCGGCGCAGATTTCATCGCCCTGGCACGCTCGATCTACACGACCAACGACCGCCGGGCGGCGCTCAAAAGACAGATCAACGAGCGGCTTGGCTCGCCGCTCGTTGATGAAAAGTCGTACGATGCGCCGCCCCGAGCAGCGGGTGGAAATCATCGGGAGCGAGGGGCCTAGAATTGAAGACTCAGGTTTTCAACAGTCGGCCCTTTTCCCCTCTTGCGAACGCCGGCGCCAGCTTCCGGGCGATCCGCGCCGCCATGACGGCGAAGTACCAGCTCGATCCGATCGCCGGCGGCTCGCCCACGCGGGCGAGCCCAAGAAAAGATGAGACCCCCCTCCCCTGATCGTCACAGAGTCACAGCTTTGCGGGGATTGGACTTACGTGTGACGCAGCAAAAAACCGTGACGATCGTTCGTCACACTTTGCCGGTGAGGGCCTCGGTATAATGAGGGCCGACGGTTTGGATCGGGCAGATCGGACGGATCGGACGGATAGGACCCGGCCGGCACGCAGCGCGAGATGAAAAGAAACGACCGGCGCTTCAGGCGGGAAGAGACCGGGCGGAATCACATGCCTGGCCGATTGATGGAACGCCGAGATCCGCCAGATTCCTCGTTGCGATCCCTTTGCAAAACCGGCGCGAATTCGGGCTGTGTCCCGCGCCGTCGGGAAGATCTTGCCGATTGTGCCGGATGAAATGTCGTCAGGGGCGTTTTTTTGCGCCGCCTGACACCACCAACCACCCACGAATCGCTGCCCCGGATTCTGACGGGCAAGATGCCCGTCCCCCCCGCCAGCCGTGTGGTAGAATTGGGAAAGTGTGTGCTTCGGCGATGGCTCTCGGCATCGCGACATATCTCCGAAACAGTATTCGTGGGTCGGAGAGTGCTGAGACAGTACTGGCCTGGCCCCCCCCGCCTCTGCGAATTCGAAGAGGGGTAGGGGTGGGTATTGACCAAGGATTAAGGATGGATCAGACATCTCGCCTGTTTGAGCGGGGCTTCTGTCCGACAGCGCCATAAAGTCCGCTTTTTGCAGGTTGTGCCGGACGGACTGCTTGACTCGATCCCGCTGGTCGTTCCTCTCGCCGTTTTTCTTCATTCTTCCGCCCTCCCTCCTGGGCACTTCTCCACGGCAACCTTCCCTCGACCCCGGCAATGTACTGCGGGTCCGACCGGCTTCGATGCGCCGACCAGTAATGCGCTCCCGCCGAAGTACCAAAGCCCATTTTTTTTGAACGTCTGGACACGGAAGGATCGCCACGGAAAAGTGGCACAATTGGCCTTCGTTGACGCACCCCCATATGGCGACGGCAGTCCCCTGCGCAACCTCAAGGAAGATTTGGGCTTTCGTCGCGGCGCGATGTGCTCCAGGAGTGGCACTAATTGGCACTCAATGGCAATGAGATTTGAACCCGATGAGTGCGTCAAAGCACACGCGAGGATGCGACGGCCGCGACGGACGGCGCTCTGAAACCTCGTCAGGTGACAGAACACGAAATTGACACCAGTTCGTCGGGCGCACACGCTCTCTTCGCGCGCGTACAATCATTATACGAGGTTGTCGAAAATCGGGGCGGACCTACCGCACGGTATAACGTACAAGACGCACTCCCAAGCGTCTGGCTAGTTGGCGGTTTTGATGTTTTCCCGAATATTGTTCGGCGACATTAGCCTAAGGTCGTCCGTGCCGTAGTGGTTGGTGCAGTCAGACCAGAACGAGGGCGCCGTCCGGCATGAGGGATGCGATCACCTCGGTAGAGCAAGAAAGTCCGCCGGCCGCGACGATGTCGTCAGGCCGGAACCGAGCGATCGCTCAACCGACAGATGCCGTTCTCGATTGCGCTCACTTCGTGCCATTTGGGACCGGCATCAGCTTGCCCGCCCCGCTCCCTACTCCCCACGGAATCTTGGACGTGACGACAGACGAACCCCGAGATTGGAAGCGACAGATGCACACTGGTGAACTCAAAGATGATCAAGGCGCTTCAACCACGGAAGCCACTGATCGACACGGAAAAATCGAGTGGAAAGGCGAGAGCGGAAAACAGCCGAAAGCCATAAGGCGAAGATCCAGTCAGGCACCAACGGTCGGTAGGAGCCGGAATGCTGGACCTGTGGGCACGGAGAGTCTTGTCCGCGCAGGACGCCAGTAACCCAGATGAATACAGGTCACAACGTCGTGGTCAGAATAAAGTCGCCTTTCGCTCCGCGAAAGTTGCGCATTTGTTCGAGCGGACGCCAGTAACGCAGTCGAATACGGGTCACAACGTCGTGGTCAGAACAAAGTCGCCTTTCGCTCCGCGAAACTATGCTTTCGGTCCAATAAGAACCACGCCGGTGCTCGGTAAATCCTTCCATCCAAGCGACGAATCGGTCAATCACAAGCGCCGATGTCGGAATAAAGCCACATTTCGCTTATTGGGAGAGAATACTTTCGCGGAGCGAAAGGCGACAATCGCCGCCGATGTTCGATGAATCCTTCGATCCAGACGGCCAGTTCACCGATTTTGACGGCATAGGGCCAGGCTCGTGGACTCGGTCGGCCCCACCCATCCCAATCCTGTTCATTGCTTGTCCTTCTTTCAACCTGCTAGTCGAGCAGGTCGGCGCTGTAGAGGCTGCTCTCGAAGAAGGAGCGATACTCAAATTCATTCATCTGCTGCACATAAATGATGGTGCCATTCGGGAGCACCTCGATCGACTGCCCGTCGGGCGTCTTGCTGGTCGAAAGACCCCCGGACGTGAATGCCAGGTTGCCGTTAGTGAGCAGCTCCGAGCTCCCGAGGAAGTCCGAGTAGTTGCCCATGTCGGCATTCACCACCAGCGATGCCGTCATGTTCTGCTCGTTGAGGATCCATTCCTGCCCGCGGCTATGCGCGTTTGGGTCAAACTCCTCGCGGGTGTTGCCGTCGTCGAAGACCAGGAGGGTATTGTCGTTGATGAGACGCACGTCGTGCTGGTGGGAGAACCACGGCTGGGGGGTGCTGGCGATCGCCGTGAAATTACCGCCCGCCCCCAGCTTCCAGACGATGTGCCCATTGCCGGTCCCGTTGGCGTAATCGATCTTGATGGCCCAGTCCTGAGTGCGCAGGGAGACCACCAGGTCGTCGTCTTCGGGCGACCAGCTCACGGAGTTGGCGTGCAGCCAGTCGGTCGGGACCGGGTGATCTGTGCCGAGGCGGTTGGTGTTGAGCCAGCGGAAGGAGTTCCAGACCCATGTCACCTGGAAGTTCTGATTCAGGACGATGACCAGGGCTCCGATGAACTTGGTGGGCCTCCCCTTGTAGTTCACGGTCTTCGGCGTGGCCCCTATGACGACCGTGTCACCATTGGGGAGGAGCTTGGCCTCGTGGTCGAAGTCGAGGATTCGCGGCTGGTGGCGCGCGGCCAGTTCGGCGTTGACGGCATTGATGTTGGTCTGGCGCAAGGTGTCGCCGGCCATGTCGACCTGCCGCAACATATTATAGCCCCCGGAGACGCCGACGGCGTTGCCGCCGAGCATCATCACCGTGCCGCCCGGCTCGATGTTCTGCGAGTAGCCGGGGAAGGCGTTGGACACCGGGTCATAGTACCAGATCACGTTGCCGTTCAAGTCGGTCGCCAGAGTGTCGACGACGGAATTGCCTGAGGGGAGCCCGAAATGGACGATCTCATTTTGGCTCAGGTCGGTCCCGGCGGCTGGCGGCTGCACCACGGTGAACGCGGGAAACCGGATGTATGCGGGAAGGCTTCCGGTGGCGAACGCCATCGGGGCGGAGACCGTCCCATCATCCAGGACGTTCCGCATGAGATAGGTTGTGTCGGGCAGCATGCCGGCCACGATGAAGTTGGTGCTGTCACCGGGGACGATGGGCAGCGGGGAAGTATCCTGCCAGGACAGGGTGGTACCCTGCTGGGCGAACTGGACGTACATCGATGCGCCCGGGGAAGGGGGCGCGCTGTACAGGGCGACCAGGGGGTTGGCCATGGGGCTGACCACGGCGCTGTCCCCCACCACACGCGTCTCTGCCGTGTACGTCGCGGTGGCGAATTCACCCCTGCGGGCGCCGAAACCGGACTTGACGTCTACCCGGATCTCGTACGTCCCCTGCTCCGTGGGGTTCCAGGTGAAGCTGTTGCTGAGGCCGAAGTCGCGCACGACCTGGACGGCACCGTCCGGCAGCTCGACCTTGAACTGGTAGACGGGCTGTTTCCCGAGGCCGCGGGACCTAGCCGTCCAGATCACCGGCGCTCCGACGTAAGCGACAGCCGGGGCGGTCTCGGTGAGGGAGACGGACAGAAGGCAGCGATCCTCCAGTGGCGTGCAGTTGGGCTCTTGCCGCCGAGGGCGACGAACCGGGGCGCGACGGGCCGGGGCCCGCTTGCCAGACAGCGTCACGAAGCGCCACATGAGAATGACTCCACGTCAAGAAGACAAAACAGGGATCTGAGCGCACTCCCGACGAGCAAAGCACGTCGTGGAGTGAAAGCGGGCCAGGCGTGACGGCAACTCGGCAAAGAGAGTTCGAATCTCGCACCGGTCCGTTTGTCTGGGGGAACCCTGGATACTGGAGGAGGTCCGCCTGTTGTCCTCACCGGTGGCGCAGTTTGCTTTCTGCCCGGCGTTTGGTAGGGCGCTCGGGCGCCCGAAGAACTCGCATTCGCAGGAACGTTCTGGGTATTGCTTATCGATCCGATCCCCTGGTCGAGAGGCTTTCCTCCAGTCGCTGAATCACCGTCCCCGGGATAACAAAACATCGGAGTCGATCGTCGCCTCTCCTCCTCGGTCGGGCCGATCGATCGACCTGCGCCAACCTATTAGAACGCACTGTGACGGGATCGCAAGCCCCCACGTTCGTACGTTGCGTGTGCTTCCGTTTCATTGGCTGATAACAAACAACTCACCGCTCCCGTGACATTGCACCCCGATCATCGCGGGTGTATGCTCGCCCGCATACGCCGGCAAACTGCGTGAGGTTGATCCACGCCCATGGCCCGCAGCCGCCCCCAGTTCGGCTTGTTCGATCTCGTGATGTTGGTCATTTTGGCCGGCATCGCCTTCGCGCTTGTGCGCGAGTTGATGCATATCCCCTATCGGCGTGATGGCGACTCCGACGGCCCGGTTATCTTCCTGTGTGTCTTGTTCGGCGGCTGGTTCGCCGTGTGGCGGCTGGTTCGTGCCAAGCGGACCGGCCCGGTGTGCCAGGAATGCGGACGCCGATTCCTTGCGGAAGGCATCCTGGCGAACTCAACATTGTGCGCTCGATGCCGCCCGACGTCGCTGCCGCGGGCACAGTCGCGCCGGGAACAGACCATCTCATGGCTGGCAGTCCTGTTCGCCATGACGATAATCATGGGCTTGATCGGTCTTCCATTCTGGAATTCCCTGAGCGCGCGGGTGGGTGGATTCGCCTGGCTCGTGTATCCTCTCCTCGCGTTGGGTGCGACTCTCGGACTACTGGTTACCCTCGTCCTCGCGCTGGCCGTCATCGCCGTGGTTCGCAACTGGCGTATGCGCTACGAGAAACCCGCGCTGGCGTGGGCACGCAAGTGCGCTCGCCAGGAAGGGACGATCGAGCGATTCGGTCCGCTCACGATCTGGTGGTGCGGGCCGCAAAATCCAGTTCCGATGGCGCTTCAGCAACTGGGGATCGCGCGTACGCGATTCGAACAACTGGTCGACGAACCGGTCGCGGCCCCGGCGCTGCGCTTGCTTGTCTTCGACGCGCGAACCGGCATTGTCGCGTATCACCGCAACGTGCTCGGCGACATGAGCCAGATTGATTGCCTGTACTCGGGCATCCCCGTGCGCTCGGTGACCTTCTCAACGGAGGTTGCTCGCCTTCGGCTGCAAGATCCGGCACGGTCGATCCGGTCGGTGTTTGTTCTCTACCTTCTCGAAGCCTACAAGCAGTTCCTCCCACCGTTGTGGCTTCAGTTCGGGATCAGTGGTGCCGTGTCGTTTGATCCCGGAAGCGACGGTCGCACGCAGCTCAACCGTCGAATGAAGGTGTCACTGGCCAAAGGTACGACGCTCAGCGCGGCCGAACTGTTCGCGCCGAAATCCGGGAAACTCCTGGTCAGGCTCCTGCGCACACAAGCCGACCACGACAGTTTCATCAAGCTAACGCAGCTTCGGGGCCAGTCATGGTCGATTCTCGAATATCTCGCCGGTGACGGAGCACCACCTGAGCGTCTGGGCAGATTCCGGTCGTTCCTGGCCGAGCTGACAAGAAGGAGCTCGCAGCAAGCGGTGTTCCAGCACCACTTCGGGCACGGGTTCGACGCGTTGCTGGAGCAATGGCGCGTGTGGGTGGATCAGCAACGCGTATGTGTCGATCCGACTCCCCCGCCGGATGCTCGCACGGCGATCCTCGATCGGCTGGTCCCTGCGATCCGGGATCGAAACAAAAAGGCTCAGGATCGGATCCAGGCGATGCGGGCGCTGGGAAACGCGGGATACGTCCTGGGCAGTGATGCCCTGATCGAGGTGCTCGAGGAACGCGACGAACGATTAACACCGACAGCCACGTGGGCGCTCGAATCGATCTCGGGCGCGTGCTGTGGAAGCGATACGGATCGGTGGTCAGAGTGGTGGGCGAGCCGTGATCTGCGAGCGGTCAGCAGGGTCGGAGAGCGCGTGTAGTCCGGTGCGGGGCGCAGCTTAGGGCTCCTCAACTCCTTCGCGCAAACGCCCGAGGCGAGGATTGAGCTCACCATTCGCTTGCGTGTGCACCACCTGGTCAGTCTGGGCGGATGCCCCGAGCGATGAGCGAATTGATGCAGGGTCCCGTTTCGTCGCGGATCCGAAGCCGCGTCGAAAAGGCCAACGACACACTCCCAGCCCCTCGAGTCTTGCAACGCACGAAGCCGTACCCACCCATTGTTTTTGTTCGCTCCGCGCGCCCGATTCAACCGATTGCGATTCTGGGAGCAGATCGCCTTCGCGCTCGGGCAGGCTCGTTGACTCAGTTGGTGCCACCCAGCGCAACCGCATGCATTGCGTGTCGTTCGTTCCCGTGCCGGCGGACGCCACGAACGCAGACGAATACGGGTACCCACGTCGTGGTCAAAATATAGTCGCCTTTCGCTCTGCGAAAGTTGTGTATTCGCTCTACAAAAAACCACGCCGATGCTCGGTAAATCCTTCGATCCGGAAGGCCAAATCACCGATTTTGACGGGAAACTTTCGCGGAGCGGAAGGCGACAATGGTGCTCGAATCAGTCTTGATCTGGGCTCTGGAACTGGTGTTTTTCGTCCTCAATCTCCAGCCCGATCGCGCACATCAGCGCCAGCGCATTACTATGTTTGACGATCCCGGGGCGCATGCGGTAATCAAACAGCATCTTGCCATCCACCAGCCGGTCGGCGAAGTGCACATTAAGGATCCCACGCCCCTCGTCGTCGGCGATCTCGGCCAGCGCCAGGTCGTGCGTGGTGACCAGACCGACGGCCCCTTTCTTGATCAGGCCCTGCACGACCGAGCGGGCGCCGACGCACCGATCGTGCGAGTTGGTGCCGTGAAAAAGCTCGTCAAACAAGAAGAGAAGTGGAAGCGGTCCCTTGGCCAGCTCGACAAGCTGGCGGACCCTGGTGATCTCGGCGTAGAAACGGGATCGCCCGTCCTGGAGCGAATCCTGGATGCGGAGCGTGGCCCCCAGCGAAAGCGGCGTGAGCGTGAGCCGGCTGGCGCAGACCGGCGCACCGGCGAAGGCCAGTACGGCCGCCGTGCCCACAGTTCGCAACAGCGTGCTCTTGCCCGACATGTTCGATCCGCTCACGATCAATACGCGCGTCTCCCCGCACAGGGCGACGTCGTTGCGGACGAACGCGCGTGGCCGCAGCAAAGGGTGCCCGAGGTCCCGGGCCTCGAAGCACGCCGGGCCTGTCGCCAGCTCGGGAAAGGGATCCGCCGGGCATTCCGCAGCATACGACGCCAGGGCACACAGTGCTTCGAACTCGCCGATCGCCGATAGCCATCCGGCGATCTCCCGCCCCGAGATGGTTCGCCAGGCATCGATCCGGATCGAAAGCTGCGTCGTCCAGAGCCAGATGGCGGCCAGAAGCATGAAGAGCTGGTTTCGCTGGTAATCGAGCAGGTTCAAGAGCCGTGCCAGCCTTGCGATCTGCCGGGAGGCAGGCAGCCCGCCGGTCGCGAGTGCACCGGCGAGCCGCTTGAGCAAAGGTGCCTCGAACGGCTCGGTCTCGAGGCGACGCAACAGCTCCGAGAGCAGGACCAGGTCATGCGTCCGCTTTTGAACTGCGCTCAAGACCCGGCGCACACGGGACGAGACGGCCCGGACGAACGCGAGCTCTACCAGAATCACTACGAGAAGAGGAAGTAGCCCCCAGTTGGAGAACGCCCAGCCGCAAAGTGCCGTCGTGGCGATCACCGCCAGCGCCCCCGCCGTGACTGGCACAACGGAACCCGGAAAGGCTCTGCTGGCGGTTCCCCAGGCGGCCAGGGCGGACGGATCGATCCCTTCGCGGACCTCGACTCCCAGGATTTCGAGGTCCTCGCGCAGGTCGAGCCGGGGACGAAGCTCGACAATCGCCGTGTGCCGCTGGCGGATCGCCTCCGGGCTCGCCGGGGCCAGGAGCCACGACGCCAGGGCCGCCTCGCCGGCGCGCGTGCGAGCGGTGCACAGCCGCTCGAAGAGCGAGCCTACGCCGAAAAGGTCGAGGTCCGCCGCATACGGATGGGCCAGGTCGAGGAATTCGAGACCGCTTGCGCCGGTTCCCGCCCACTTGCCTTCAAGCCGGGCGAGTCCGTTTGCGTAGAACTGCACCGAACGGCGTGCGCGGCCCCCTGCCCGCCTGATCGGCTCATGACAGAGCACAAGTGCAACGAAGACGGTACCCGGCGCGGCCAGCCACCAGAGGCTGAAACTCCCTGCCCGATAAGCCCAGAAGCCAAGCGCCAAGAGGACCACGAAGACCGCGAGGCGAAGGTCGGCGACCCGCCGGTCCCGGGCGGTCCAGAGCTCGAGGCTGCGATTGCGATCATCGAGCCGCCGCCGATAGACCGTGCCGATATCGTCGCCACGGACCTGACGATCCGCGAGTTGTTCCCCTATCGCCAAGACCTCGCCCCCTTTTTCGATCGTTCCGAGATCCGCGGTTTTTTCCCCCTTCATCCTTCATCCTTCATCCTTCATCCTTCGATTCGCTTGTCGTGTCCACCATCCTCGGGCTAGAATCATTCAGATTCTTCGGGCCAATTGCAATCCGACTTGATCGACGACTCGCGAGGCTCACGTGCCGACCGACCTTGCGCTTCTAGAGACTCCACTCCACGGCTGGCACCGCGAACACGGTGCCCGGCTGGTCGACTTTGGCGGCTGGTCGATGCCGGTTCAGTACACCACCATTTCTGAAGAGCACCAGGCCGTCCGGCAGCGCGCTGGGCTTTTCGACGTCAGCCACATGGGGCGGCTGACCTTCGACGGCGCCGGGGTAGCCGACTGGCTGGAGCGAGCCACGACCAATCACGTTGCCCGGCTCGCGGAGCACCAGATTCAATACAGCCTGATTGCAAACGATCAGGGCGGTGTGATCGACGACGTGCTGGTGTATCGCCAGCCGTTTGCCTACCTGATGGTTTGCAACGCCTCCAATCGCGCTCGCGTGAAGAGCCGGCTCGAAAGCCTTCGGTCGGGCGCCGAGGGCAACTTCCTGGATCGGACGCTGGACACTGCCATGATTGCGGTGCAGGGTCCCCGGGCGCTCGATATTCTCCAGCCGCTTTTCGACCAGCCCCTGGCTTCGCTGTCATATTACCACCTGGCAATGGGGCAGTTCATGAGCAACCGGCCCGCGGTGGTCAGCCGCACTGGCTACACCGGCGAGGACGGCTTCGAGCTGATCGTGGGCAAGGGGAGTGCCCGCCTGGTGTGGGAAGCTCTGATGGAAGCCGGCAAGCCCGGCGGGATCCAGGCATGCGGATTGGGTGCGCGCGACACGCTCCGGCTCGAGGCGGCGATGCCGCTTTACGGCCATGAGCTCAGCGACGAGATCGACCCGTACTCCGCCGGTCTGGGCTGGGCGGTCAAGCTTCAGAAGGGCGATTTCGCCGGGCGCAAGGCGCTCGAGGCGATCAAGGAGAAACCGCACCGGGTGCGGGTCGGGCTCGCACTCGAGGGAAAGCGGATCGCGCGGCAGGGGGCACGCGTGTTCCAGGGAGAGCGCGAGGCCGGCCTGGTGACCTCGGGCACGTTCTCGCCCACGCTTCAAGTGAGCCTCGCGATGGCCCTGGTCGATCCTGAAGCGGCCACCGGCAAAAGTCCGCTTGCCGTCGACGTGCGGGGGCACCGGGAACCCGCGCGGATCGTCAAGCTGCCGTTTTACAAACGCGCCCAAACGGCCACTTCCCCTGTCGGCTGATCAATACCGAATGATGCGTCGCTGACCATTTCCGAAATCATCCGGGTGGCGAATTCTCAACAGGACTTCGATTCATGGATCTCAAATCGCTAAGATACTCTTCGACTCACGAATGGGTGCTGCTCCAGGGTGACGTCGCCACGATCGGCATCACCAGGTTCGCCGTGGATCAACTCACTGACCTGATCATGATCGAGCTTCCCGCTGTCGGCACCAGAATCACCGCCGGCAAGGCCTTCGGTGAGATCGAGAGCGTGAAGGCGGTCAGCGACTTGTATGCACCGCTGGGCGGCACGGTGGTCGAGGTCAATGCCGACGTCTCCGCCAACGTCCAGCTTCTGGCGGAAGACCCCTACGACAAAGGCTGGCTGATCAAGGTCAAGGTCCAGGAGCCGGCTCTTCCGTCGGATCTCCTTGACCTGGACCAATACGAGCACAAGGTCGCCGAGGACGGTCATTAACAGTATGGCGTATGTCGCGAACACACCAGACGACCTTCGCGTGATGTTGGGCGCAATCGGGCTCGACTCGCTCGAACAGCTCTTCTCGAAGATCCCCCCGGAATATCGCCTCGGCCGTCCGCTGGACGTCCCGCCGGCCTACTCCGAGCTCGAGCTGACTGAGGCAGTCAGCAGAGCGCTGGCACAAAATGACGGTGCCGACCGGAAGGTCTGTTTCCTGGGCGGCGGCGCGTACGATCATTTCATCCCCGCGGTCGTCGACAACCTGGCCGGGCGCGGCGAGTTTTACACCGCCTACACGCCGTACCAGGCCGAGGCCAGCCAGGGAACCCTGCAAGCGACGTTCGAATACCAGACGATGATGGCACAGCTCACCGGTCTGGACGTCTCCAATGCCAGTCTTTATGACGGTGGATCGGCGACGGCCGAGGCGATGCTGATGGCGCTGGCCGTCACGCGGCGGTTCGGCGAAATCGCCGTCGCCGAGACCGTTCATCCCGAGTACCGGCAGATCCTGGGAACGTTTCTGGCGCACCTCGAGCCGAAGCTGGTGACGGTGGCCGCCGAGAAAGGACGTGTGACCGCCCTTCAGGTGGCAGCGCATGTGACCGACCAGACGGCCGCCGTCATTGTGCAGTACCCCAACTTTTTCGGTCAGCTCGAAGATGTGCGGGGGATCGTGGCCGCCGCTCACGCCCGCGGGGCGCTGGCAATCGTGGTTGTCGACCCGATCAGCCTCGGCCTGCTCAATCGGCCGGCCGACTACGGGGCCGACATCGTGGTAGCCGAAGGGCAATCGCTGGGGATTCCGCTGTCGTACGGCGGCCCGTACCTGGGGATCATGGTCTGCCGCGAGCAATACGTCCGCAAGATGCCGGGCCGGATCGTCGGCGAGACGACCGACCGGAATGGCCGGCGGTGCTGGGTGCTCACGCTGCAAACCCGCGAGCAGCACATCCGGCGCGAGAAGGCGACATCGAATATCTGCACCAACCAGGGCCTGCTCGCCTTGCGGGCGAGCATCTACCTGGCCGTCATGGGGCCTTCGGGTCTGCGGCAGGCGGCCGAGCTGTCGACTCGGAAGGCTCATTACGCGGCCGAGCGCCTGGCCGCGGTGCCCGGCGTCTCGCTTGCCTTCCCGGGCCATTTCTTCAAGGAGTTCGTGGTCCGCGTCAAGAAGCCGGTCAAGGCGGTCCTCGCCGAGGTCGGACGCCTGGGTTATCACGGCGGCATTGACCTGGGCCAGTTTTATCCCGGCCTCGAGGGCTGTATCCTGATCGCCGTCACCGAGAAGCGAACCAAAGAGGAAATCGACGGCCTGGCAAAGGCATACGAGCAAGCGATTGGCCGGGTTTCTTCGGAATTCTGATGGCAAGAAGCAAGGACCTTCATGTACAAGCTCGACCAAACTGCGTTGCTCTTTGAGTCGAGCCGGCGCGGCCGCTCGACGGCAATCCTGCCGGGTTCTGACGTGCCCGAGCAGCCCCTTTCCCTTTTGATCCCCGACGAGCATCGGCGCAAGAGCCGCCTCCGTTGCCAGAGCTGAGCGAGCTCGACGTGGTTCGCCACTATACGAACCTGTCGGTGCTCAACATGTCGATCGACTCGAATTTCTATCCGCTTGGCTCGTGCACGATGAAGTACAACCCCAAGCGGAACGAGCGGCTGGCTGCGCTACCGGGATTTTTGGCGCAGCATCCTTACCAGGATGCCAGCACGCTTCAGGGATTGCTCAGAATCCTGTATGAGCTCCAGGAAATCCTCGCCGAGATTGCCGGTCTGCACGCGGTGAGCTTGCAGCCCGCGGCGGGCGCACAGGGAGAGTTGACGGCCCTGTTCGTGGCGGCGGCGTATTTCCGCGATTCGGGCAGGCCGCGGTCGCGGGTCTTGATTCCGGACAGTGCCCATGGCACGAATCCGGCTTCGGCGCATCTCGCGGGTTTCGAGGCCGTCACCATCAAGAGCAGGCGCGCGCGGGATCGTCGACCTGGAAGATTTCAAAGCCAAGCTCGACGACGACACGGCCGTGTTCATGATCACGAACCCGAACACAGTCGGGCTCTTCGACCCTCAGATCGGCGAGATCGCCCGGCTCTTGCACGATCGCGGGGCCCTACTTTACCTCGACGGTGCCAACATGAACGCGATCCTGGGCGTGGTGCGCCCGGGTGACATGGGCGTGGATCTGATGCACTACAACGCCCACAAGACCTTCTCGGGCCCCCACGGGGGAGGCGGCCCAGGGGCTGGGCCGATCGCAGTCCGGCACCACCTGGCGCCGTTCCTTCCGGGCCCGATCGTGATTCGACACCAGGATGGATCGTATGCTCTCGATCACGACCGGCCCAAGTCGATCGGGCGCGTGCGGTCGTTCTTCGGAAATACCGGAATCCTGTTCCGAGCTTATTGCTACATCCTCAGCCATGGGCCCGCCGGCTTGAAACAGATTGCCCAGCACGCCGTGCTCAATGCGAATTATCTGATGTCGCTTATCCGCGACGTCTATCCGGTGCCGCTGGGCGACCACTGTATGCACGAGTTCGTCGCGTCAGCGAGAAGCCTCGCCAAGGAGCGCGGATCCGCGCCATGGACGTGGCCAAGCGGCTGATCGACTTCAATTTTCATGCCCCCACCGTGTACTTCCCGCTGATCGTCTCCGAGGCACTCATGATCGAGCCGACCGAGACCGAGAGCCGCGAGACGCTCGAGGAGTTCGCGCGCGTCATGCGGCTGATCGCCGGCGAAGACCCGGATTTTCTGCATCATGCGCCCCACTCGACCCCCGTCAGCAGGCCCGACGAAGTCAAGGCGGCCAAGGTCCCCGTCCTGACCTGGAAGCCGACGTGAGGAACACGACGCTCGGGATGGGGAGAGACGCCGCTTCCTTGCCCTCGCCCCGTTGGGGAGAGGGTGGCCGGAGGCCGGGTGAGGGGGCGGTGGGCGCCGGTGACGCGTAAACAGCCCTCACCCCAACCCCGTCCCCAATGGGGCGAGGGCGACGAGTGGATGCCGGCGCCGCGCGATGGGGGGAGGCGCCTTGCTCAGACAATTGTCGATCCCGCCTTATTGACCGCCAGCGCGGCAAACGAGACGATAGAAGACGAAAGTCAGTGAGCAATTTGTGCCGTCACGGCGCACCGACACCCCGCGCAACCGGGGTAACCCGGCAGGAACGAGGCGATGAGTCGAGAGCCGGACTATATCGATCCACCGAACCCACCACGTGCGGGCGGCCCATCAGGCCGGCGCGACAAGGATGACACGGGTGAGGGGGCCTCGACATTCCGGCCCAATCCCGTGGGCTCGGCCCCCGGCGGGCGAGCCGGAAGCGGCAAACCAGCGGCCAAGCGGTCGGGCGGCCGGCTGGGCGGGGGCAGCTCCCTGGAGGGTTTTGCCAAGAATTTCGAGACGCCGGCGAGTGGTCCGACCTTGTGGGAGCGAATTCTGTTCGGCCGCGTGAGCACCGGTCAGCTCGCCCAGTTCTGCCGCCAGTTTGGTACGTATCTTGCCGCGGGTGTCGACTTTGTGAAGGCGATCTTCGAGCCTGGAGCGGCAGTTTAGCGGAACGGCGCTGGGTCCGATACTCAACCGCGTTCAGACGGCGATTCGCCGCGGCTCGACGCTCGAGGAGGCCATGGCCGCCGAGCCCGGGGCGTTCGGGCCGATGTTTCTCAGCATGATCAAGGTCGCCGAGACCCGCGGTGGCGTCCCGGAAACCTTGAGAATGCTGTCCCATCATTACGAATCGCGGCTGCGCCTGATCCGCCAGGCACGTGCGGCCTTGATCTACCCGGTGATCGTGTTGATCATCGCGTCGGCCGTGGTTGCGCTCATCACGATTTTCCTCCTGCCCAAATTCGCGGAGATTCTCCAGAGCATCGCTGGGAAGAGCGATTTGCCGCTTGCCAGCCGGGCTTTGATGGGCATCAGCGCGTTCGTCCGGTCGATGGGGTGGTGGCTGATTCCCGTGGTGATGATCGCGACTCCGTTTCTGCTCATCTACTGGTACAAGACCGAGGCCGGCAAGTGGATGATGGACCGGATCGCGCTCAGGATCCCGGTCTTGGGCACGCTCTGCCGGATGCTCGACACGACCCGGTTTGCTCGCACCTTATCGGTGTTGCTCGACTCGGGCGTCGACATCGGCAGCTCGATCGACCTGACCGCCGATGTGCTGCGGATGAATCCGATCCGGCAGGCGGTCCGCTCGGCACGCGAGGAGATCATCGGCGGCAGTGAGCTCAGCCGCACGCTGGACCGCACCCGCCAGTTCTCCCCCGACGTCATCGCGGTCATCGCTTCCGGAGAGGAAACCGGCAAGCTGCCCGAAAGCCTGGCTCACCTGGCCGACGATTACGACGAGCAGGTATCGGTGCTGGTCGCGAGCCTGTCGCACCTTCTGCAACCCCTCTTGATCCTGATCCTGGGGGCGATCGTCCTGTTCATCATTTTGGCCGTTTTCCTGCCGATCATTCAGTTGATCACCACGCTGGCAGCTCCGGTGTAAAAGAAGCGATCATCGGCTCCCTGGCTCGGCGGATTCGAGAGCTTCATCCTCAAAATCGTCCGGTTCCAGGGCCGTGAAGCGCCCCTCAGGCTGAACCGCCCGCGGGGTGTGCGGCGTGGATAACACGCCCGAGATCATGATAAGAAACGCCGTCACGACGCAGATCGAAGCCGACAGGCCCATCACGAAGCCGACTCCCTGCTTTTCGGCGACGATCCCGGTCCAGAGGGCTCCCAGCGGAACCGAGCCGGAGAAAACGATCATCCAGATACCCATGATCCGGCCGCGGAGCTGGTCCGGCACTTCAAGCTGGATGAGCGTCATCGACGAGGAGTAGAACAGCACGGCGCCGAAGCCCGCGGCCAGCAGGCACGCGGCACCAGCGGCAACCCGAATCCACTCGCTCGCGTGCGTGAGGAACCAAGTCGGTACGAATGCCGCCGACGCCAGGGCGATGCCGAAGATCACCATCCCCAGAAGCGACAGCCGTTCCTTGCGGCGCATTCCTCCCAACGACGCGACAACGAGGGCTCCCACCGTGGCCCCAATTCCGCTGCAAGCCATGAGCAAGCTGTAACCGCCGACGTTCGTCCGGACGATCCGAGTCGCGTAGGCCGGTACCATCGCTTCGTACCCCATCGCGATAAACCCGAAGAACGCCACGAGCGTGAACTGCGTCAGGATCCTCCGGTCGGATCGCAGGTACCCTAGCCCGCCAAAAATCACCTCGGGCCGGAACACGCTCTTGCCGAGTGAGCGCGGTCGGGAGACGTGCCGGATCGACAGCACTGCCGCGATCGCGGCAATGAAGCTGGCCCCGTTCAAGGCGAAGCATCCGGTCGCGCCCACAAGCCCGAGCGCGACCCCCGCCAGCGCCGGCCCCAGCACCCGCGTGGCGTTGAACAACCCGGAATTGAGGGCGATCGCGTTGGAGAGGACCTCCGGGCCCACCAGCTCGTAGAAGAAGACCTGCCGGCTCGGCAGCTCGAACGTCACGCAGACCCGCGCAATGGCCAGAATCGTTGCCATCTGCCACATTTGCACGACTCGTAGCCCGACGAGGGCGGCCAGAAGAAACGCCAGCGCCATCTGCGCGCATTCCATCAAGATGATCATGCGGCGGGGCGTGATCCGGTCAGCCATCGCGCCGGCGAACAGCCCGACGAACAATCCCGGCAGAACCGATGCCATCTGAACGATGCCGAGATCGCGCTCGGACTGCGATTGCTCATAAACCAGCCAGAGCACGGCCGCCAACTGCAACCAGCTTCCGGTGAGGCTGATTCCCTGTCCCAGGTAATAGCGGCGAAAACCGGGGTTCTCGAGAGCGGCAAAGGTCGGCGAGCGGACAGTATGAAAAGAACGTGAAGGCGGTGCGGTGTCGGGCATCGCGATCCCTCGGAGCCTCGGATTCACGCGGTCGATGTCCGAACGATTCTACTAAACGCCAGGGACACTCGGAAATCGCAGATGGTTCGCAGGATCGCTCAGCGACGCGTCGGTCAGGCTTTTCAGCCTGACATTGGGCTGGAAGCCCCAAAAGCAGAAGATGTCAGGCTGGAAAGCCTGACCTACGGGGAACGTCGGGCCGGAAAGCCTGACCTACGGGGACGTCAGGCTGGAAAGCCAGACCTACGTTTGTGCAATCCCCTTTCCTCGAGCTCCCCCACTGGCGGGCGAGGCCGCTCGAGCCCCACCCGCGTCCAGAGCCAATAGAGAAGAGCAGCAACCAGGAATCCGAAAATCGACGTCTGACCAAGCCAACTGGGCATCCCCAGGTGCACGTTGGTCTCGATCTCGATCGCCGCGGCGATCAGGACACCGACTCCCCACGCGAGGATGCCCGCCGGGTTGATCCCCTGCCGAAGCTCATCCGGGCGGCTCATGGAGCGCAGCCGGTCGCCGGCCATCGCGCCCAGCACGGGGGCGAACACAACCCCCATCGCGGCGAAGATCGGCCCCAGCCGCTCGGTGCAGCCGGTGGCCATCATGACCAGTGCCATCGCACTGCCCAGCAGTGTCGCCCCCTTGAGCCCGATTCGCGGCCAGTGCGTCGCGAGCTTCTGGGCGAAGCCGTTCATCGAAGCGACTGCGGGCGCGAGCGCCGCCAGGCCAAACAGGATCAAGATCGCCGCGGCCACTCCCCGCGGATAAAAGGCACTGCCCTGAAAGACCGCCCACCGGAACGAATACCGGAGCGGCTCGCCCGGGGCCGCCGCGCTTGAGCCGACGCCGGGACCGAGTCGGTTGGCCGTCGCCGCCACGATCAAGAGCGACATCACGGCAGTCCACGAGCCGACGCCGACGATCGTGGGCAACCCTCCCAGCACGATGTCGCGGCGCCGCGCCAGCGCCCTGCCCCAATCGACCCCTGCGAGGCACGGCACCGCGAAGAATCCCAGAATCATCGCCACGGCCGAGCTGTTCCCCCGCACGTTCAGCGGCAATTCGGTCGAGGCGACGGCGGCGGCTCCCTCACCGGGTGCGGGCGCGAAGAGCCACGGCACGGCCCAGAGCCCAGTCAGTGACAACAGCAAGAGCGCAACCGGTGCGTAGATTCTCATGAGGGCGACGACCACCCCGGGCAGCCGCATCGAGATAGCCTTGCGTGTGATGAAGATCCAGAAGAGGGCCGTGCCGAGATAAACCCGGCTCTTGATGGAGAGCTCGCCCAGGTCAAAGCCGGCCACGCTGGCAGCCGGCAGCAGGCCGCAAGCGCGTAGGCCGAGGAATGTCGAGTCGATTGCGAAATCGAGGGCGACCGCGTACCAGACAACCTGGGCGCCCGCCATGGCGAGTCCGATGATCCACTCGGAGCCCGCGGTGCCGAAGGTCGAGGCAGCCACGATGGAAAGCGGCTGGCCCGAGCGGTAACCCCACGAAGCTGCCAGGTGGAATAACGCATAACAGCCAGCTAATGCAATGATCGCGGCCAAAGCCAGCCAGAGAAGCGGGCGCAGCCCGAACTCGCTCACCCAGAGCTGGTCGAAGAACGGCGCCCAGACGACGATTCCCAGACAGGCCGGTCCGATGCCCCAGTACCAGGGCAGCGGTCGGGTGCGCGGTGCGGCCAGCTCGTCCGCCAGGATCGGAGGCAGCGAAACACCCGGGTGTGCGGTCGGTCCGTCTAGGTCTGACAAGGGAATGGGTCGTCAAGGGTTCGGCCGGTCGATCGGTAGGGGTCAGAGCGCCGCTGCGCCGGACACGGCCTTGTTTTCGAGCGCAGTACGGCCAGCTCCGTGGCCGTCAGAAATCCGACGCCAGCTCGGAGGGCGCGAACTCGTCGCCCGTCAGCTTCTCGGGCTTGTACCCGCCCTTGAGCCGGTCCGAGATCGCGATGGCACCAAAGATGACACAAAGAACGATTGGAATCACGGCGACCTTACGGAATGCCTGGCGCGCTCCCGCGATCACCGCGACCTTTACCGCCTGGGGTTCCGATTTCTCGAGAGCAGCGAGCTTGTCCGCGTCGAGCTTCTGGGCGCTTGTGACCACTTGCGGCCTGAGATCGTTCGGCAATGCGGCCAGGGTGCCGGTGTCATAAATGCCGCCCATGATCGGCAAGATCGCCGCAATCGCGAGGTTTCCCACGCACCCCATCAGACCCAAAAGGAATGCGCCTCCCCTGGGAAACCGTTCCGCCGTCACGCCCAGCATGGTCGGCCAGAAATAGACGATTCCCAGCCCATAGATCGTCGCGTAGGCGAAAGCCGTGAACGTGCTGTCGGCGAAGCTCAAGAGGTAAAGCCCGATACCCGTCAAAATGGCCGAGCCGGTCAACATCCCGACGGGAGAGAGCCGGTGGGCGATCGGCCCGGCAAAGTGGCGGAGTACGAACATGATAAAGCTCGTGTACATCAAGATCCATGTTCCGCTGATGTTTGAGGTCTTGGTGATCACCGAGTTTTGCCACTGCTGGGGCCCCAGCTCGACCGAGGCTGTCATGAGCATGCAGATCGCCCACAAGATAAACATGGGACGAAAGACCTCGGAGTACATGGCCGAGGAGGAAACACCCGCCTTGACCCGCTCGGTCACCGGGAATTGCTCGAACAGGAAAAGAGCTCCGTAGATCAAGGTGGGCACGAATACCAGTCCGGCTTTGATCTGCCAGCCGAGCTGGGTCCACTTGTGGTCGACTGCCCCGGCACCGTCTGCCCCGCCCAAGAGAGCGATACCGTCATCCGGCAATCCCATGACGTTGTTGATCACGAGTGCGGCCAGAGCCCCTCCGATGAACAGTCCTCCCGGCCACCACGCGTGGAGGACGTTGAGCATATGGGTCTTCTCTTTGGAATAGATCGTCGTCGTGAGCGGGTTGATGCCGATCTCGACCAACCCGTTGGCCGAACCCACGAGGAACATGGCCGCCCACAACACGTAAGAGGCAGTCGATGTGTTACCGGCTGGAATGATATACGGCGCACCGACCGTCAGCACACTGCCGACCACGTGGCAGAGAAAGGCCAGGCCCAGCATTCGCTTGAGGCCGAGCGCGTCGCAGATCGGCGCTCCGATGAACATCGAGACCGCCATACCCATGAACGCGGCTCCCGAAATCGTCCCCAGGGTTTGCTGATTCAACCCGAACGTCGAGCCGAGCGCGGGCAGGATATCGCCACGGACCACGAACGAAAAGGCAGAGGCCACCAGGGCGATACAGCTTGCCACGAACAGGCGACGCGTATTCATGCACGAGTACTCCGGGGCGAACGAGGCGCCCCCTGCACGATTGAGAGAAGCGGGAATCCGGGAAAGAATTGTTTGTAGATAACCGAGCGGTCTCGACAATGCCAGTGGGCAGTTTCCCGCGAGACAGCCCCGCTCGCATCGACCACCAGTCCGAACGGCACTGCCGCCAGGGAGCTGTTTCCGTGCCGCGCCCCATCGATCGTCGGTACCGCGCGTGGTTCGATACGCCTGGGCCGCACCGACCACGGCTGTGGGGCTTGCCGCGGGCATGCTGACCCTCTGTACGGGAGGAAGAGTGCAGATCCAGCGCAGTGCGCTCGAGTTTCACGGCGGGTTTGCCCGCTGGTTTGCCCGGCGGGTGGGATTCTCGGCGATGACCTTGGGCCACGTGATCATCGGGCACGACCTCTGGAGCCTCGCCCTGTGCCGCGACCACGAGCAAGCCCACGTCCGCCAGGTCGAGCGCTGGGGGATCGCGTTCATCCCGGCATATCTCATCGCCAGCTTGATCGCGTGGCGCCAGGGCCGACATTACTATCGAGACAACTGGTTCGAGCGCAACGCCCGCCGGGCGTGTGGAGAGTGCGAGTAGCTGTCAGTGATCGGTTGAAGTCGATCGAGCGGCGCTGGAAGATCGGAGAATTCACGCAGCCTTACTTCCCTCACAACAACGAGAGGTGCTTTGATGACACGGCGCTACCGAGCGATGATCGCGATTTCCACGTTGTTCGTCGCATGCACAGCGGCCCGGGCGGACGATCCGAAAGCCAAGGCGATTCTCGATAAGGCCGTCAAGGCCCTGGGAGGCGAAGAGAAGCTCGCGAAGATCGAGGCATTTTCCTGGAAGGCCAAGGTGACCTACAATCGTGGCGGCCAGGCTGGCCGAGAGATGGATGCCGACGTCGTCTTCAACGGCCTCGATCACATGCGCAGAGCCTACGGCGTCAATCTGGTCGTTCTCGCCGGTGACAAGGGTTGGCGAAAGGTTAGAGACACCCTGCAGGAATTGTCGGCCGAGTCGATTGCCGGCGAAAAGCGATCGATCTACCTGCAAGTGATCCCCGTCATCCTGTTGCCGCTCAAGCGCAACGACTTCACCTACGAGGCCGCCGGAGAAGGGAAGGTCGGCGACAAACCGGCCCTTGCTCTCAAGATCACCTCGCGGGACGGCAACGATTTCACGCTCTTCTTCGACAAGGAGACGGGGTTGCCCGTCAAGGAAGTGGCCAAAGTCGCCGTCCCTGGAGGTCGCGAGGCCACCGCGGAGACGACCTTCTCCGACTACAAGGAGTTCGGCGGGATCAAGAAGGCGACCCGGATCGAGGTCAAGTCGATTGGCTTCGGCTCAGGGTTTTCCCAGGTCATCACCGAGTTCAAGGTCCTCGACAAGGTCGATGAAAACACGTTCGCCGAGCCGAAGTAGCACGACGTGCGTCGGCGCGATCCCTCGCGGAAACATGCGGAGGGCGATCACGATGCCCGCTGACCCGCCGGTCGATGAATCTCAAGCCGCGTTCAATCCCTATGCTCCCCCGTCGGCCGATCTCAGGGAGCCGTCTGTCGGCGCGAGCCAAGCGGTCGACCCCGAAGTGATCGCGATCCGGCGCACATTCATCGGTCGCGAGCGAGCGATCAAACGGGTCGCATGGATCAATTTGGTCTTCGCGATGATCTGGCTGCCCGTCGTCGGCGTATCGCTGTTCATGCTGGCGGTGGTAGGCCTCAAAGGGTTTGGCTTCGAACTGCGCGGATTCACCGAGCCTCCCGCGCACCTTCAGGGGTGGGGGCTGCTCTTTGCGACGGTGTTCCACTCGGTTTGCTTCGTTCTTTACCTGGCCCTTTTGTTTGGCTTGCGCGGCTTGCGAACGTGGGCGCGCTGGACCATGGTTGGCCTGGTTTTGACCGTCTTGTTTGTGTTCCTGGTGGGCTACTCGATCTCGTTCTCGGCCCCACCCTGGGTCTTCGTCGCCCTGTTGGCGGCCGCGCTCTTCGTGGCCGTCGTGCTGTACGTGCTCATTTCCCCGCCCAGCGGCAGGGTCTTTTCCAGGGGGTATCGGCAGGTGGTTGCGCAGACCAGGGGGATGCGCTTCAATTCCCCAGCAAACTCTTGATCAGCCCCGGCGGCTTGGTTCCTGGCACGACCACCCGGTCGCCGGGGAACAACTGATAATTGGTCAGGGTGTCGCCGCGGTCCTTGATGCCAAACCAATCGACCTTGTAGACCTGGTCGTGCCCGCCGAGTCCGTGCGGCCGCACCAGGTATGCCTTCTCGGGCAAGCTGTTCGATTTGAGGCCCGCCTGAAGGATCGCGTCCAGAACGGTGTCGTTGGCGCCGGCCTTGAATCGGCCCGGGCTCGCCACCGTGCCCAGCACGTAGTAATACTTGCTCTGAGCGTTGGCCAGCTTCACGGAAACGCGGTATCGCTCCTTGCCAGTCCCTCCCTCAGACCTTGCATGGTCATTGAGCTGGGCGGCGATTCGCTCTTCGGCCTCGACCAGGGTCAGTCCGTAAACATAAACCTCGCCCGGGAAGCCGAGGTCGACGAACCCGTCGCCCTGGACCGTATAGGCCGAGACGGCCGAGCCGGGAAACGCAGGTTGCGACGAGATTTCGAGCTCGTCCGGCGGCTCGATGATGTAGGGCGTCTGCGCGACTTTCCGCAGCTCGGCGGGCTGATCGGGATCGATGGCGCCATACTGCGGAATGGCGTTCACCTCGTGCTTGCGGGCCAGGTCGTGACAACCCGCCGCCAGCACCAGGATCAAACCGGCCGCGGCGACGCGTGTCGAACGGCACGGTGAAGGCACCATCCTTGCGATCATCAACGTCTACCTCGAATTTGCCAGGCTCGCCCTGTCGCGCTCTAGCCCCAACGATCCATCCCGGATCCATGGAGACAAAACCAAATCGGATACCCAACTCCTGGCTGTGTACTCGATCGACGCCGAACTGTCAACCTAAACAATTCTGAATCAAGGAGTTCGGCTGGTTTTTCGAGGTAGGGATGCAGAAGGTGCATCGATTCTTGTTTCGGCAGGATCTCTGCGATGACTTCAACAAAAACTCGAGATTGACCGGATGCAGACAACCGGGTAACTTGCCGTTCTTGAGTTTCCAGCCGCAGGAATCTGCCCGTCTGCCCAGCCGGTGATGGCTCGGTCGGATCGAGAGAAATTCGTGCCGCGAAAACGAGTGACCCGAGGACGTCATGGAAGATATTGCCAAGGTCATTCATCAGTTCATCTTGACGGAGTTCCTGCCGGGTGAGGATCCAAGCGAGCTCACCGATCGAACGCCGCTGATCACGGGAGGGGATCCTCGACTCGATCAGCACCCTCAAGCTGGTCGTTTTTCTCGAAGAGCACTTCGGCATCCGAGTCGAGGCGTACGAGGCGGGCGTCGAGAATCTTGATTCGATCAACCTGATCGCCGCTCTGGTCGCGGAGAAGCGACGGGCAGCGTGATTCTTCTCAATTCCCGGGCTCGACGACCCGCGCCAGGCGGGCGTTCTCGCGGAGAAACGCCAGAATCTCGCTGGTGAGCGCGCCGGAACTGTCCATGCGCGGCACCTTGTTCTGGCCGCCGAGCTTGCCGCGGCGCCGCATCCAGGCGTCGAAGCTCCCGGGCCGCGCAGCCGCCAGTGCGGGCAAGGGCAGCCCCACAACGGGTGTCCGGTGTGCCCGGTAATCGGCATTACGGTGAGCCAGGCTCGCATCGAGAGCCTGCCGGAACGTCTCGAAATCGGCGGGCTCGTCGAGGAATTCGACGATGAATTGATGATGACCCAGCCGGCCCGAGAACACCGGGCCGGCGTGCCAGTCGCGCACCGTCGCCCCGGTCGCCGCCATGGCGTCGGCGATCGCCGCCTCGACCTCTTCGTTGATCAGGTGCTCTCCGAAGGCTGAGAGCGTCGAATGGGTCCTTCCCGTGAACGTCAGGAGGGGTGGGTCGAGCGACGCCAATCGAATCGTATCGCCGATCACGTGGGACCAGAGGCCTGCGCACGTCGACACGACAATCGCATAGTTCACTCCGATCTCGGCCGTTTGCAGCCAGTGACGAGTGGGACATTGCGAATCGATCTCATCGGCCGGAACAAACTCGTAGAACAGCCCGTGATCGCACAAGAGCGCAAGAGCCCGGTCGCGGGGTCGCCGCAGGCGACGAAGCCCTCCGAGCACGGATAGACCTCCTGGAGCTGCACACGAGGCGAGCCCAGGATCGTCCGAAATGACGCGCGGTAAGGTTCGAACTTGACGCCTCCGTGCACGACCAGCTCGAGATCGGGCCAGACTTCGGCCACCGTCGACTTGCCGGTGAGTTCAAGAAGCCTCTGGAAGAACTGGAGCAGCCAGCTCGGAACTCCGCTGACCAGGGTGATCCGCTCCGAGCGGCCTAGGTCGGCGAGGCGGGAGAGTTTGCGGTCCCAGTCGGGCTCGAGCGCAATATCCAGGGGCGGGAATGTGAAGCGCGAAAGCAGTGGCGGCAGCGTCGTGGCGGCAATTCCGCTCAGATCGCCTGCGAAGATGCCGGGGGCGAGTTCCTCGAGGGCCGCACAGCCCCCCAGAACGCAGAGCCGGCCGTGAAAGAGCCGGGAGCCGGTCCGGGATCTGAGTGCAATCGCCAGCATGGTCCGGGCAGCCTTGCGGTTGCACGCAATCATCTCGGCCGAGACGGGGATGTACTTGGTTGGTCCCTGGGTGGTCCCGCTGGTGAGCGCCAGAAAGGGAATCCGGCCCGGCCACGCGAGGTTGTCGAATACCGGAAAACTCGCTCGCAGGTAGTCATTCCAGAATGCTTCATAGGTCCGGATGGGAACCTGGCGCTGATAATCGGCCACGGAACGAATCTGGTCGAACTGATGATCACGGCCAAACCGCGTATCGCGGCCCCGCCGTACCAGGTATTCGAGCACCTGCTCCTGAGCGCGGACGGGTTTGGCCCGATCAAGCTGACGGCAGCGACGACGACCATCGAGCTGAAATCCGAGATTCACGATCGCCCGCATCACGTGAGTCATCAGTCCCTAGCACCGATCCTTGGTTCCGACGGTTCGGCGCGACTCCCCGGCCTCCGGCCCTGGGCCCGCGGGCACCCGAAGGGTCGCCGCCGTGGGCTGGGCCGAGGGGTCTCCCGCTCTGGCTCGGGGCCGACGGCAAAAATAAACGCCTCCGGGCGGAATGTTGAGAGGTTCGAAGACGAATTGCACGTCCTCGAAGAACCGCCGGTAAAACCCCCAGTAAATCCAGGGAATCTCCGTGATCTGGTTGAACGACCCCTCTGGTTTGAGGACGGCGGCCACGGCGCGGAAGAGCTCGGCTTGCAGAGCGCTGCCCAGGGATGGCACGGGCAACCCGGAGACGACGTAGTCCACCGAGGACATTCCCCGCTGGGCGAGGATCGAGCCCAGGTCGCCGACGTCCCCCTGGACGATGTCGAAATTCGGAAGCTGAGCGAATCGCTCGCGGAGCAATCGGGCAAAATCGGGGTCGCGCTCGACGACGACGACGCGGCAGCCCGGACGGGCGTTCTGGGCGATGACCCGAGTGATCGGTCCGGTGCCGCCGCCGAGCTCGACCAAAGCAGTGGCCTGACTCCAGTCGATGTTCCGGACCGTCAGGCGAGACAGCCAGCGGCTGGAGGGCGCCACGCTGGCTATCGCGGTGCCGTGCCGGAGGAATTTGCCCAGAAACAAGCGGAAATCGTTCATCGGCTAGCGAGCTCGTGCCCTGGCCGGGCTCCCCCCGGGAAACTTCCCCGCGCCGCCAGCGGGTGACGGGCCTGACTCAAAAATCGGGCCGCGTCCAGATGCGCCGGGATCGTCCGGAGGCGGTCGCGAACATAGCGGGAGATCAGTTGATTGACCAGCCCGGACTTCTCGATCTGGGGCGCGTGCCCGCACCGGGGGATCACCACTTGGCGGACTCTCCGGATCTGCTCGGCCGCCCGCACCGACCCGGGCACGTCGGAGAGGATCCGGTCGTTCGCTCCCCAGATCACCAAGGTCGGCTGAGCAATCACGGGCAGGAGCTGAGCCACCGAATGATCCATGGTCCCCCGGAGCGTCCGGATCACCCCGCCCTTCCATTTCCGGTCTTGGAACTTGCGGGAAAGCGCGTGCGCGAGATCCTCGGTGGCGAACAGGTCGCGGTGAAAGACCGAGCGGACCAGGCCTTCGTAATCGCTGCGCTTCACTCCCTCGACCACGGGCAAGTTCTCGGTGCCATGCAAACCCGACGGGCAGATCAAGACCAGCTTCGCAACCTTTTCGGGGTCTCGGGCTGCGAGGGTCAGGATCACCTGGCAGCCCAGGCTCGAGCCCACGAGGTGGTACGGCGGGCGCTGGACGTATTCGTCGAGGAAATAAGCCAGCCGACTGGCCAGGTAGTCGATCGAGACCTCGCCGCCGGAATCGATCCGGGTGTGCAGCGCGTCTCCGTCGTAGACGAGGATCTCCGGAACCTTGAGGTCGAACCGCTCCGACAGGAACGATCGATTGGCAAACCAGCTTTCGGGCTGCTCGGCAAGCCCGTTGACCAGGACGAGCGGAATCTGCCGCTTGTAAGTGTGCAGAAGCTGAGGCAAGTCAAACCATCTGCGTACGCTCGTAGACATTGGCATGCGACCTCCCTGTGGTTTCAGACTCGGCAGCAGTGGGATCTGGCCTGAGCACGACACGAAAAGACAGGACCCGACTCGAACTGACTCGACTCGACTCGCATCACGTCCGGCAGCCTGAACGGATTTGTTGAAATGTTAACAAGGCCGCCTCCGCCGGCCAATCGTTCAGGACGAACTTCATCGGGACTTCACTTCGTGGCCACAGGTTCTTTCCATTCAAGCGTGGAGATGGCTCCTGCTTGACGACCGGCCCTCGTCGGCTCAAGATGTGGAGCAGCTTTTTCTAACGAGGCGACAAATCATGCGCGTGTTCATCATCGGAGGATCGGGCCTGATCGGGCGGCGTCTCGCTCATGAATTGCGGGATCGGGGAGACGAGGTGGTCATTCTTTCCAGGAATGCCGACGCCGTCCGCCGCCAGCGCGAGATGTGGCCGTTTCAGATCATCGGCGGCGACCCGACGGCCCCGGGCCGCTGGCAGGAGGAGGTTGACGGCTGCGACGCAGTCGTCAACGTGGCTGGTCACAATATCTTTGCCGGCCGATGGAACACCGAGGTCAAGCGGAAGATTCGCGACAGCCGAGTCTACAGCGCCGAGCAAGTGACGGCGGCAATCCGGCAGGCTACGCGCGTCCCAAGGTGCTCGTTCAGGGGTCGGCCGTTGGCTTCTACGGCGTCGGGGGCGACGAGCAGATCGACGAATCGGGCTCGTCCGGTACCGATTTTCTTGCGGTCGTGTGTCGCGAAACCGAAGAGGCCACGCTGCCGGTCGAGGCGGCGGGCGTCCGGCGAGTGGCCGTCCGCACCGGCATCGTGCTTGCCCGCAACGAGGGTGCGCTCGACGGATCATGACCCCGATCTTCAAGCTGGGGCCCGGCGTGCCCATTGGCAGCTCCGGCGGCTTCGTCGCCCAGGGAAAGCAATGGATGAGCTGGATCCACCTCGACGACATCGTGGGCATCTTCATCCTGGCCGTCGACAACGCGGCTGCCGCCGGGCCCATGAACGGGACTGCGCCGAGCCCGTGCGCAACGCCGAATTTGCGCGAACGTTTTCCAGCGTGCTGCGCACAAGATTCACGCCCTGGCGGGCATTTCTACCGGTGGGGCCGCCGGACGCGATGCTCCGGCTGTTGCTCGGCGACGTCGCCGGTGTGATCGCCACCGGCCAGCGGGTCGTGCCGGCGAAGGCGCTCGCACTCGGGTATTCCTTCAAATATCCGCAGCTTGCCGATGCGCTGCGCGAGCTGACCACCCCGGTCCGGCCCGCGGCCGAGCCCCTTGTGCATGCGCACGCCCCGGGCGCGGGTCACATCATTGAGCGCAGAAGTAGGTCAGGCTTTCCAGCCTGACATCCGGCTCAGCGAAGGAACCAGCCGAGCAAGACGCCTGCGCCGAAGGTAACGCCGAGGGCGGCGAGCGCGGTGGCGAGCGCACCGCCGGGGCGATGTTCGGCCGATTCGCGCCGCGGGCTCGAACCAACGGGGATACCGGGGCCTGACCTTCACAACCATCGGCCCCTGGGGAGCCTCCGGCGGGTTCTTGGACTCGGGGGCGGGCTTAGCCTCCGGCGGCAGTGACGGCGCCGGGGCACGCGGGGCCGCGACGGGGGCCGCGCTCGTGCGAGACTTGCCCCGGATCAGGGACTGAAGGGCGTCGGCCGCCTCGTCGGCCGTGGCGTACCGCTCGTGCGGCTTGTGCGCCATCAGCTTGTCGAGGACTCGCACGAAATTGGCTGGAAGGTCGGGAAGATACTCGGTGATCGGCACGTGCCGGCCGCTGATCCGCTTGCCCAGGCGCTCGATCGGCGAATCGCCCGGAAAAGGCAGCTTTCCGGTCATCAGGTGATACATCGCGCAGCCGAGTCCGTACAGGTCGCTGCGGCCGTCGACCTCCCGGCCGCAAGCCTGCTCCGGCGACATGTAGTCGACCGTGCCGACGGCGATGCCATCGGCCGTCGCGAACGTAGCGTGACTATCCGCCTCCATCAGCACGCCCAGGCCCAGGTCGAGGATCTTGATCTTGCGGTCGTCGGTGAGCAGGATGTTCGATGGCTTGATGTCGCGGTGGACGATCCCCTGGGCGTGGGCGTGCGCCAGGCCGAGGGCCGACTGGGCGGCGTAATCGACCATCTCGGGCGGGGAAATCGGTTTCTTCTTGAGCAGCTCAGCGAGGCTTTGCCCGTGCACGTACTCCATGACGATGTACAGGACCTTGTGGATCTGATCGGCGTCGAAGGCCCGCACCACGTTCGGGTGATCGAGCCGGCCGACCAGCTTCATCTCGCGCTGAAACCGGGCCACCACGCGCTCGTTCGCTGGCGATCTCCGGCGCGATGATCTTGAGCGCGACCACGCGATCCATCATCGCATGATGGGCCTTGTAGACCCGGCCCATCGACCCCGACCCGATCCGGTCGAGAATGATGTACCGCCCGACGACCAGGCCGTGCGGACGATTGGCGAGAAACCGCCTGGCCTGAAACGTGGTCAGACACCTTGTCTTTGACCAGCCTGCCCGCGAGCTCCGTCGAGTCCAGCGGATAGTCGCCTTGGAAGACTTGGTCTTGATCTCGGCGAGCTGACGTTCCCCCAGAATGCCCGAGCTCTTGATCACAGGCAGCAAATCGAGAGGAACCCCCTCCGCTGACTTCGACTTCTCGAAGCTGGGCATCAACCCGCGGACTCCCGACCCTCTGGCTGTCGACGGCACGCTGGCAGACTCCCTTGTGATGGGGCCCGATTGCTCAACTCGCGGTGTCGCACCGGGATCGCAAATGGATTTTCTACGAGTCGTGCCTGCCGTCGTGACCATCGACCTTACCAGACCAAGCGAAGTTCGCTCAATCATCCAATACTCCTTAGTCCTTAGTCTTTAGTCGTTAGGAGTCATCCATGACCGAGCCAGCCGAGACGCGCCCGCCCTGGGAACATTTCGTCAGGTCGCACGATTTTTTCATTGGCATCGACAGCGACGGCTGTGCCTTTGACACGATGGAAGTGAAGCACAAGGAGTGCTTCATACCGAACATCGTCAAATATTACGGGCTGGCCTCGGTTTCGCAAGCTATGCCCGGGAAGCCGCCGAGTTTCTCAATCTTTACTCGAAGTGGCGCGGCGTGAACCGATTTCCGGGCTTGTACTTGACGATGGACCTCCTGGGAGAGCGAGTCGAGGTGATGAAGCGGCGGCCGAAGCTGCCGGCCCTGTTGGGCCTGCGCGACTGGGTCGCCCGGGAGACCCGGCTCTCCAACCCGGCGCTCAAGGCCCAACTCGAGGCCACCAGCGATCCCGATCTTGCCATGGCGCTTGAGTGGAGCGAAGCCGTGAACCGGTCGATCGCCGAGATCGTCAAGAACGTGCCGCCCTTTCCGCTTGTGCGAGAATCGCTCGAGAGCGTGCAGGGCAAGGCCGATGTGATGGTCGTGTCGGCAACGCCGAGCGCGGCCCTGGAACGGGAATGGAACGAACACGGACTGCGACCTCTGGTCGCATTGCTCGCCGGGCAGGAACTGGGCAGCAAGGAAGAGCACCTGCGGCTGGCCGCGACCGGCCGCTATGATTCCGACAAGATCTTGATGGTGGGCGATGCGCCGGGCGACTGGAATGCGGCCAGGGCCAACAACGTCCTGTTTTTCCCGATCGACCCGGGAAATGAGGACGAGTCGTGGCAGCGGTTCTTCGAGGAAGGACTTCCGCGATTCTTCGCCGGCAGGTTCGCCGGCGATTACATGAACGCACAGCTCGCCCGCTTCGAGGCGCTCTTGCCGGAACGGCCGCCGTGGAAACAGGCACCGGTTTCCGGTTAAGATCGTGTTTCCCAGGTCGAGAGTGCCGAACCGGGTCCAGTCGCGTGGTACAATCTGGACTCGCAGGAAGAGTGCCCCGGAACGCGAAATTGTGAGGCCCCGAACATGGCGTCAAACGCGACAAGTGCAGACATCGGCCTGATCGGCCTGGCCGTGATGGGGGAAAACCTCGTCCTGAACATGGAGAGCCACGGCTTTGCGGTCGCGGTCTTTAACCGGACGACCGCGAAGGTCGACGCGTTTCTCGCCGGGCGAGCGTCCGGCAAGAGGATCATCGGAACCCACTCGCTCGCAGAGCTCGTGGCGTGCGCTCAAGTCGCCGAAGAAGATCATGATCATGGTCCAGGCCGGCAAGCCGGTGGACGACGTGATCGCCGCGCTTGTGCCCCTGCTTGAGCCGGGGGATATCCTGATCGACGGCGGCAATTCCCATTTTCCCGACACCACCCGCCGCACGCGGGACCTGAAGTCGCGGGGCATTCTGTTCGTCGGCACGGGAGTCTCCGGCGGCGAGGAAGGGGCCCTCAAGGGCCCGTCGATCATGCCCGGCGGCGATCAGGCGGCCTGGCCGCACGTGAAGCCCATTTTCCAGGCGATCGCCGCCAAGGTCGATGAGGGGTACGCCGTGCTGCGACTGGGTCGGGCCCGAGGGCGCCGGCCATTTCGTCAAGATGGTGCACAACGGCATCGAGTACGGCGACATGCAGCTCATCTGCGAAGCGTATTTCCTGCTGCGGAAGCTGCTCCGGCTCGAGCCTCCGGCGATCCACGACGTATTCGATCGCTGGAACGCCGGGCCGCTCGACAGCTACCTGATCGAGATCACCCGCGACATCCTCGGCATCACCGATCAGGAGACTGGCCGGCCCATGATCGACTTGATCCTCGATCGGGCTGGGCAGAAAGGCACGGGCAAATGGACCGTGAACTCGGCGTGCGACCTGGGCGTGCCGCTGACCTTGATCGCCGAGGCCGTCTTCGCTCGATGCTTGTCCGCTCAGAAAGATGAGCGAGTCGCCGCGTCCAAGATCCTCAAGGGCCCATCGCTCTCTTTCGACCTGCACGCAGAATCGTACGTCGATGCCATCGAGCACGCGCTCTATGCCAGCAAGATCATCTCCTACGCCCAGGGCTTTGTGCTCATGGATTCGATGGCCGATGAGTCGAAATGGCAGATCAACAAGGGGGCCGTGGCCCTGATGTGGCGGGGTGGCTGCATCATCCGTAGCGCGTTCCTCGGCAAGATCAAAGATGCCTTCGACCGCGATCCCAACCTGACAAACCTGTTGCTAGACCCCTATTTTCGTGGCGAGGTCGACCGATGCCAGCACGGGTGGCGGCGAGCCTGTGCCGCCGCGATCGCGCACGGAATTCCGGTGCCCGCCATGACTTCGGCGCTGTGCTACTACGACGGCTATCGCAGCGAACAGCTCCCGGCCAATCTTCTTCAAGCCCAGCGCGACTATTTCGGGGCGCACACCTACGAACGGGTCGATCGTCCCGGCGGCCAGTTTTTCCACACAAACTGGACCGGCCGCGGCGGCACGACCGCGTCTTCGTCGTATAACGTGTGATCGAACCCCGAGTCGCCGGTCGATGAGGAGCCAGTACCGAAGGGGCATTAGCCGCGAATGCGGCGGCATCGTAAATCCCAGGGCGTGAGCCCTGGGAGACAATCGGACGCCAAGACCTATTCCAGATGAAGCCTCGGCAACGAGACCAAACCCGAGACGCCGTCTCGGGTTTGGTCTCGTTGCCGAAGCTTTCGGAGAGGAGAATTCGGAGACCCTTTGCTTGTGTACTCGGCCTCGGGGCTGACGCCCCGAGCTTTACGATGTCGCCCCGTTCGGGGCTTTCGAAATCCGCAATCGGTGCATGGATCGCCTCGGGGCTTTCGAAATCCGTAACCAGTTTCTTGAAGAACACTTGGGGAAACTCCACCAGAATGTGGGTCGATTTTCGCGCGACTCACGCGAATACTATGTGCACACGACTGGCCGGAGGGATCGTTCCTCCGGCACTTTTGGCTCGGGCTATCACAGGGCCTCGAGCGGCTTGAAGAACGGATCGCATGAGATACGCCAAGACAGCTCGATCGGATACGGTGATGGCTCGAGACGGGGTCCACGCGGGTGAATCGGAGGGGGACGGGGCGGCGGCCGATCACGGTCGCGGCGAGCCGCGCGACATTTGCGGACCGGGCGAGCTTCGACGCCGGCGATGGAAGAGACCTTGATCCATGCCCGGCCCGGCGGCCGGCGGACCGACCCGAAGCGGCCCAACCTGGCCGACGTCGATGCACTCCTGGGCCGCAAGGTGGGCCAGTATCGGATCGAGTCGGTGCTGGGGCGCGGGACGATGGCCTGCGTGTTCAAGGCGACACACCTGGGGCTGCGCCGGCCCTGTGCGCTCAAGATCATGAATCCGGGCTGCCATATCGAGGAGCCGGCGATACAGCGCCAGTTCTGGGCCGAGGCCCGCGCGGTGGCCAACCTGCTGCACCCGCACGTCGTCACGATTCACAACCTCGGGAAGATCGAAGGTTTCCACTTCATCGAGATGGAATACATTCCGGGTGGGCAGACCCTCCGGGAATCTTTGATCCGCGAGGGGCCATTCGAGCCGTCCCGCGCCGCCAGGCTGGTGCGCCAGGTTGTCCTGGCTCTGGGCGCCGCTCACGAGGCGGGGCTGGTCCATCGCGATGTCAAGCCGGCCAACGTCCTGCTCACCCCCGACGGAAGAGCGAAGCTGGCCGATTTCGGCCTGGTCCGGCGGCTCGACGACCTCGCGCAGGGGAGTGCCCCCCTGGCGGGAACACCCACGTTCATGGCGCCGGAGCTCTTTCGAGGCACTCCGGCCAGCCCGCAGTCGGATATCTATGCCCTGGGCGTGCTCTTGTTCCACACGCTCAGCGGGCGGTTGCCGTTCGTGGCGGATACCGTCGGCGAGCTGATCCATCTGCACCAGAATCAGCCGGTTCCCGACATCCGCGAGCTCGCCCCGGTCCCCGATGTCCTCGTCGAGATTCTCCATCGCTGCATGGCGAGGTCGCCATCGGACCGGTTCGCCACGGCCGGCGAGCTCAGCGATGCCTTCCAGCTTGCGGTCCATCGCCTGCGCGACACCGAAAGCCTGGTGCGCGAGAGTGCCCAGGGCCTGGACTGCTTCATCCAGGGGGCCCGCGATACATTCCGGGTGATCGTTCGCCTGCCCGGCGACCGGCTTCAGGAGGTGGTCATCGAGGCAACCGAGGGCAAGAACAACGAACGCTACCTTTCGGTGTTCTCGGTGTGCGGACCGGCCGAGCCCGAGTACTTCGCCTACGCCCTCACCTTGAATGCCCATTTGACTTTCGGCAGCATTTCGATCCACGATGTCCTGGGAAGCCGCATGTTCGTGATGTCGCGCACGTTTCTCCGCGACACGGTGCGGCCCGAAGACGTGCGCGATGCACTCCTGGAAATCGCCCGCAGGGCCGATTACGTCGAAAAACAGCTCACCAGCATGGACCAGTATTGACGGAGCACGGCCGATGCCGCCGCCTGGCGACCTGGCCTCAGACAGCCTGTTGATCTCGTGCGGCATCGGCTTGATCGCGGTGTTTCTCGGCCTCAGGCAATGGTACGAATGGCGGGGTCGCGACCCCAATCTTCCCAAGGACGACCAAGTCTACTTTCGTCGCCAGGACCTGAGGCGCGCGCTCGGGGTCGCGCTCATCGTGGCCATTGCAGCCGGGCTGTCGATCGGCTCCCGGATTCCATTCAAGAACCAGGGCCAACCGAACCCGGCGTTTCTCGAACTGTGGACCGGAATCGGCACGCTCCTGGTGGTCTTGTTGACCCTGGCGCTCGTCGATTTACTGGCGACCGGCCGGTACGCACGGCGGCAACGCCGGTCGATGGCGCGCGAACACGTCCGATTGATTCGCGACGCGATCCGCGAGTCGCGAGCCAATCCCGATCCTTCGATGGAAGACGACCAGGGTCCGCAATGACGGTTGATCACGCGTAACGGTCCGTCACAATTCCAACAAAGGCGCCGTGCTTGACGAATCTGTCGTGAATGATGTGTGCGCACTCTGTGAATTATTCGTTGACTCGATGTTAAACGAGCTATAGTATTAGTTGAGGTGATCCAGGACGGAATTGAGCCTGACGCGAGAATTGGACTTTCGGTGAACTTTGCGTTCTCGCCGGGTGATGCGGCCTTTGCGGGAAGCCGGCGGTTGCCTTACCCTGAGGTGCGATCTCCTGCCTTCGTTCCAACCTCGGCCTCGATTGAGCCAGGGCCAGCCGCGACGCGACGTCACGCCACGCCTCCCGGAAGAGAGACCGCCCAATGCGACCTTCATTTCTGATGGAAACCTGTCGAACACGATCCCTGCCCTTCTTGCTCCTGATCTCGGCGATCTCGATCGGCCGGGCAGGCGCGAGCGAGCCTGACCCGAAGTCGTACTGGGACGTCAACCAGATCCGGCCGGGTATGAAAGGGGTCGGCAAGACCGTGATGACCGGCACCAAATTGGAAGAGTTCCAGGCCGAGGTTCTGGGGGTGATGCGCGACGTGAGCCCGGGCCGCGACATGGTCCTTTGCCGGCTGAAAGGCTGCAACCTCGAGCACGCGGGCATCATTCAGGGAATGAGCGGGAGCCCGATTTACATTGAGGGAAAGCTGCTGGGGGCCGTGGCGTTTGCCTGGGAGTTTGCCAAGGACCCGATCGCCGGCATCACACCGTTCCAGCAGATGATCCAGTACGTTCGCTCGAACGACCGCCGGATTGCGGCCGAAGCGGGCGACCTGCCCCGCGATGCGTTTCACGCGGCGCGGCGGTCGATTCTTCCGGTGATCGATGGGCTTTCCGATCGTGCCGGCGACGCTCTGGAGCCGTCAAATACGGCGATTCCCATTTCCGGGGGCGGCCTCGCCGGGATGACTCCGATCGTGACTCCGCTCGCGTCGTCGGGTTTCGGCCCCAGGGCCTTGAGCGTTCTTTCTGACCGGCTGCGGCCACTGGGCATGGCTCCGATGGCCGGCGGGGCGGCCTCAGACCAGATCATCCGCGAGTACGGCGATCGTCCGCTCGTGGCCGGTTCGCCGCTGTCCATTGCGCTTGTGACCGGTGACTTCGACCTCTCGGGCATCGGCACCGTCACCCACGTGGAGGGGAATCGCGTCTATGGATTCGGCCATCCCATGCTCAGCCTGGGCTCGTGCGACCTGCCGATGATGACCGGGTATATTCACACGGTCTATCCGCGGGCGAGCGTCAGCATGAAAATGGGGTCGCCGCTCAAGGTCGTGGGCGTGATCGACACCGACGTAAGCACGAGCGTCGCAGGCCGGATCGGCCCCAAGCCCGACATGCTTCCCGTGAGCGTTCGGGTCAAGACCGGCCAGTTCGCCGACGCCCACTCCTACAACGTGCAGATCGTCCGCGAGCCGATGCTTCTGCCTTCCTTGATCATGGCCGTCTTGACCAACGCGATCGACACTGAGGGAAACCTTCCGGAAGAGCTGACCGCCCAGTTGAGCGCGTCGATCAAGCTCAAGGGCTTCGAGCCGATCCGCGTTCGCGACACGTTCAGCGGTCCGCGGTACACCGGCCAGATGGGGGCCGCGCTCCTGTTCAGCCCCCTGGCTTCCATGGTCAACATTCTTCTGAGAAACAACATGGGTCCGATCCGCATCGAATCGGTCGACTGCGACGTGCAGATCGACCCCGGGCGAAAGGTCGCGACAATCGAGCACGTGCGGCTGCTCTCCGAGACGATCGAGCCGGGCCAGGATCTCAAGGCTTTTGTCACGCTCAAGCCCCACAAGGGCGACCGAGTGACGATTCCGGTATCGATCCCGATTCCCAGCGACTTCCCGGAGGGCCAATCGGAGGTCGTGGTGTGCGATGCGATGAACAGCATCCGCCGCAGTTTTCGCAACGACCCCGCACTTCTCGATCCGCACGACCTGGCTGGCGTGATCCACACGCTGCGGATCCAGACCGAGCCCAAGCGGACGGCGGTGTACGTTCACATCCTCTCGCCGGAGCGCGGCCTGACGGTCAAGGGGCAGCCCCTGCCGAATTTACCAGGCAGCGTGCGGGCCGTTTTTACCTCGAAGCGAGAGACGCCGGCGCCCTTCATCCGCAACGACATTGTCAGCGTGCTGCCGGCGGAATGGGTCGTCGAGGGCTCGCACTCGCTCCGGTTCACCGTGGCCAAAGATGCAGGGCTGTCGTTATCGTTGTATCGTTGAGCGGAATCTTGATTCTCCCGCCTCAATGACAGCGAGGAACGAAATGAGCCATCGAACGAGCGCGCTCGGGTTGATCGCAACCGGCAGGTTGCCGGAGTTCTCCTGGGCGCCCTGGTCGTCACCGCGCTGGGGACGATCGTGGCGTCGGCCAAGGTCGAAACCTGGCGCCAGGAAGGGCCGACGGCTTTTGCCAAGGCCCGTCGCGAAGGAGTGGTCGTGTCGGACAACGGGCGGGTCCGGCTGGGCCATGCCCTCGCGCCGTTGAATTCGCTGGCCGCCGACCGGGTGTGGGATCTGGCCCGCACGCCAGGAGGAACTGTGTTTGCCGCAACCGGCGACGCCGGCAAGATCTTCAGTCGAAAGCCGGAAGGCGACGCAGTCTGGAACCTCGTCTACGATTCCAAGGACTCCCAGGCGTTATCGCTGGTCGTCTGCCCAGATGGAACCGTGTTCGCGGGAACGGGACCGACCGGCCAGGTCGTGAATGTGACCGACCCCAACCATCCCGCGTCGCGGCCGGACGGCAAGGTTCAGTACATCTGGGACCTGGCCTGCGACTCGAAGAACAACATTTATGCGGCCACCGGGCCCGACGGGCAGCTCTGGAAGCGCGCCCACGACGGCAAGTGGTCTCTGGTGTACGACAGCAAGGCCTCGCATCTGTTGTCGGTGGCGATCGGTCCGGACGGCTCGGTATACGCCGGCAGCGACGGTGAGGGCCTGGTCTATCGGGTGGCGCCGGACGGCAAGACGTCGATTCTGTTCGATGCGCCGCAGCCGGAGATCCGATGTCTGTTGTGGGGCGGCGACGGTGCTTTGTATGCAGGGACCGCGGCCGAGTCGGGCGGGGGCAACACGACGCGCAGTTCATTGTTCTTGACGCAGTCGGGAGCGCCGCAGCTTCTGGATGCTGCTCCGCAACCGGACGGCGGGGGTGCACCAACGTTTCCAGGGCGAGACGACGAGCTGGCCAAGGCGGCGTACCAGCCTCAGCCGGGCGGCCGAGGCGGGGCGGGGCGGCCATCGTCGCCGCGCAGTCCTGGAGGCGGCTCGGCGTCTCCTCGCCCAATCTCGCCGGGCGACAATGCGGTCTACCGCCTGGACTCAGACGGCGTCCCGCGCGAAGTCTTACGGGTCAAGGCCCTCGTCCACGCACTCGCCTGGGTTGACGACCGGCTCCTCGTGGGCACCGGCCCGGAAGGCCAGCTCTTCGAAGTTCGCGACCGCGGTCACGAAACCGCTCCGGTGGCCAAGCTCGACTCCGGGCAGATTCTGTCGCTATTGACCGAGCCCGACGGCACGGTCATCATTGGTGCCGGCGACCCGGGCTCGATCGTGCGGCTTTTCGCCGGGCTATGCTGCGATCGGCCGTCTGGTCTCCGAGGTCCACGACACCAAGCTCGTGAGCCGGTTTGGCGCGATCTCCTGGAGCGCCGAACGCCCACCGGGCACGGCTCTCACGTTCCAGGCGCGTTCCGGCAACGTCGCCGAGCCGGACGAAACCTGGTCGCCCTGGTCGGCCGAGCAAAGGGATTCGCTGAGCGCCTCGATCGCATCTCCGGCGGGACGGTTCGTCCAGTACCGCGTCAAGTTCTCGACGACCGATCCACGGCATACGCCCGAGTTACGCACCGTTTCCCTGAGCTATCGCACCGCGAACCTGGCACCCGAGATCGCCCGCATCGACGTTCCCGACCTGAGCGCGGCCGACGGTGCGGCTAAACAGACCCGGCTCAACATCCGTTGGGATACGAGCGACCCCAACGACGACGAGCTCAGTTATATCCTCAAGGTGCGAAAGGAGGGTTGGCCCGATTGGATCTCGCTGCACGAAGATCCGATCACCGAGAAGACGTTCGCCTGGGACACGACGGCGTTTCCCTCGGGATCCTACCGGCTGAAGCTGATCGCGAGCGATCGCCCATCCAACAGTCCCGACGACGCCCTCAGCCGCGAGCGGGAGACCGCGGTCTTCCTGGTCGACCACGACGCGCCTTCAGCCGTCGTCACACCGAAGGGGAAGGGCGCCGAGATCTCGCTCGATGACCAGCGCACGCGGCTGGTCAAGTCAGACTACGCGCTGGACGGCGGTGCCTGGACACCGATCTTCCCCGACGACGGCCTGTTTGACACGCTGCACGAGAAGATCACCTTGCACCTCCCGGACTTGAAGCCGGGCGTGCACTTGCTGATGGTCCGCGTCACCGACTCGGCGGGAAACGTTGGCAGCGGAGACGCGCTTCTGGATGTCAAGGAATGATGGAAGCGAAGGATGAAGGGTGACTCGCCTCAAGAGATCGCGGCCAGCGTGACAGCCGTGGCGCCGCCAGATACTGGCTCCCTCTCCCCTTGGGAGAGGGCTGGGGTGAGGGGCCGGTTGATCAAGTTGAGGGAGAAGCCTCAAAACCGCCGAAGCGGCTTGACCCTGGTCGAGGTTGTGGTCGTCTCGGTGGTCGTGGTCCTGGTCGTCCTTCTGGTGCTCATGGCCCTTCCTCGAGGTCGCGAGAACGCCCGGCTGGCGTCGTGTCAGTTGAACATGTCCCAAATCGGCAAGGCTCTCGCTCTCTACGAGCAATCGGACGCGGCCCTACCGGCAGTCGGCGCGCTCACCGACCCGGAAGCCCCCCGTGGCAGCCAGCCGCCGAGCCCACTACGGACCCTGCTGGAGACCTTGCAGATTCCCGACCTGCGAGAGATTAAAGACGGGAAAACGAGGCCAGAGCCGAGACCGGGCGAGGTCCCCGGCGAGATGCCGGTCCCGGGGTTTATTTCCTCGAGCGACCCCAATGCGGCGGCGGGCCGGTTTCCGGCACCGGTGAGCTATCGCGGTACCACCGGCGATGACCCGTCCGGGACCAACGGATCGTTCGCACCCGGCAGCGCGCTCAGGCTGGCGCAGGTCGACGCCGGGGACGGCAGAAGTTATACGGCCGCCTTCTCCGAACGCCTGGTGGGAGACAACCAGGAAGAGCACATCGCGGCATTCAATTACCGACTAGTGAGTCCTACCCTCGGTTCGCTGGCGTGCCCGCCCGGCTCCGATCCATCCGGATGGCGCGGTGACGCCGGCTCCTCGTGGTTCAGCGCGAATTACCGGTCGACCCTGTACAATCATGCCCTGCCGCCCGGCGGACAACCTTCCTGCGTTAGCGAGGACGGTAAGGCCGCGTATCTGGGCGCCTCCAGCGGTCACGTACGGGGAGTCAACCTGCTGTTGCTCGATGGAAGCGTGTCGATCACCCGTCCGTCCATCGATCTGAAGGTGTGGAAAGAGCTTGCCCGGATTGGTCCCCCCGAGAGCACCGAATAGAACTCGCCGATTGGGGATCCTCATCCTCGTTTTGATCGGGAACTGCCGATGCGTTTGCCCGCCTTGATCTTTGACTTTGGCAACGTCGTGGCGTTTTTTGACTATGGCCGAGCGTTTGAACGCCTGGGAGCGCTTCTGGGCGTTCCTGCGCCGGAACTCCGCCGGCGGTTGGTTAACGGAGGATTCCCCGCGCAACACGTGGAATTCGAAAGCGGCCGGGTCGAAGCCGAAGCGTTCGCGGCGAAACTGATGGCGTCGGCGGGGCTTTCCCTGCCGTACGACGAATTCGTCCGCGCGTGGGAAGACATCTTCTGGCTCAATGATCCGGTCGCGCGATTGATCGAATGGCTCGACGAAAGCGGTTACACGCTGGTCCTGGGCTCGAACACAAACGTCCTGCACGCCACCTACTATCGGCGCAAGTTCGCCGAAACTCTGGATCGGTTCGACGCTCTGGTGCTTTCCTACGAGGTCCGGTCGTTCAAGCCGGAGCGGGGCTTTTACGATGCATGCGTCGCGGCCGCGGGCGTCCCCGCCGCGTCGTGCATCTTCGTGGACGACATGATCGAGAACGTGGAAGGAGCCCGGCGCGGGGGCCTGAAGGCGGTGCAATACGTCGACACACCGGCCCTCCTGGCGGCGCTCAGGAGCTTTGGAGTCGAGGTCCCGCCGGGCGAGGGAAACATTGCGTTTTAGGGTGAAGTCGGTCAGGCTTTCGGCCTGACGTCGCCAGGAGGAGGCGGGCTGCAAGACCTCACCTGCTCGCGGCAGTTCCTTCTCACACCGTCATTCTGATTGAACGATCGAAAGCTGAGGTTTGCCCTCGATTCCTTCGCGGCACCATCGTCTCGCCAGGACCAGGCAGGCATCCTTGGCACCTTTCCACCCGCTCGTCGAGGCCGCCTTACCTTCCAGAACTTTGTAGGTCGCGAAGAAGTTCTCGACCTCAGCCAGCCAATGGTGCGGTAGGTCCTTGAGATCGAATACCTCGGCGAATCGAGGATCGCGCTCCGGGACGCCGAGGATCTTTTCGTCCTCGCCGCCTTCATCTTCCATGAGCAAGACGCCGATCGGACGGACACGGATACGGCAGCCCGGAAACGTCGGTTCCTCGACCAGGATCAGTACGTCCAGCGGGTCGCCGTCGCCGCAGCGGGTCCCGACGATGAATCCATAATCGCCGGGATAGTGCACCGACGAATAAAGCACGCGATCGAGACGAATCGACTCGGAATTCGGATCGAACTCGTACTTGTTCCGGCTACCGCGGGGAATCTCCACGATCGCGTCTGCAACCAGGAACTCGCCTGTCATCGCTGCCTCGTTTCGCTGAGCCCTTGCGGGATGCGGGCTGTTTTTCTTTCAGCGCCGACGGAGCTTTTCGATCAGGCTCTCAAGGATCGCCTGCTGCTCGTGGACCTCGTCCTGGAAATCGGGTGACTCCGTGCGCCGCGCCTCCACGCGCGTGTCACGTCGCTCGCGCTCGAGCAAGGCAAGTAATTTGCCGTGCTCCGCCTGGTCCAGGGCAACCCGAAACTCGGTCGGATCATCGTCTGGGGGCAGTCCGGGCATCGGCTCATCGCCGCGCGAGCCCGGTACGGCCATGCCCTCTTGCGGAAACGTCTCTCCTTGCCCGCCAGAACGGCCGGAGGCTCGTTCCGAAGCGGCAATGCCCATTAGTGATGATTCGTTTCCTTTTTTCTTGCCCTCGTTCATCTCGATCTCCTTTCATACGGGAAGTGTCTCGACGGAAGAGCACGACGATACGAACTGCGAGCCCCGTGAATGGGGCTCGCAAATATTGGGCCCGACGGCGTCGTCCCAAAACGCGGACGAACGGAAAACGCCGTCGGTCGAAAATGGCCTCACGCTTGATTGCTCGGAAACATGGCCTTGCCAGCCAGCCAGGCTGCTCGACCGCCGTCGTTCATCTTGACGCGTCGTGGTGGCGCACGGGTGTTTCGGTCGAAGTCACACGCGATCCCGTCAAGTTCGACGCTTTAGCCATGGCCGTTCCCCTTTCCGTTGCCGCCCCCATTCCCGTGGCCGGAGTCGTTCCCCCCGCCATTGCCGTTGCCCTGGCCGGAGCTGTTGCCCCCGCCATTGCCCTTGTCGTGGCCGGGGTTGCTCCCGCCGCTATTTCCGCCGCCGTTGCCCTTGCCCTGCCCAGGGTTGCTTCCCCCGCCGTTGCCGCCGCCATTGCCCTTGTCGTGTCCGGGATTGCTCCCGCCGCTATTTCCGCCGCCATTGCCTTGGCCCGCGTTGTTCTCGCCGCCGTTGCCGCCCGCATTGCCCTTGCCGTGGCCGGGGTTGCTCCCCTTGCCACCGCCGTTACCCTTGTCGTGGCCGGGGTTGTTCCCCTTGCCACCGCCGTTGCCCTTGTCGTGGCCGGAGTTGTTCCCCTTGCCGCCGCCGTTGCCACCTCCTTTGCCGTGACCCGCGTTGCTGGCGCCGCCGTTGCCGCCTCCCTTGCCATGGCCCGTGTTGCTCCCCCCGCCGTGGCCGTAGTCGACGGCGCCGTACACGTCTGAGATGCCCGTGTGCTTGATCTGGACCGGGATGCTAGAGGCATTGTCGATATCGCTGCCGAGGTTGGCACGGTTCTGGCTGAAGCCGCTGTTCTTCACGCCCAGAACGCCGCCGGGGGAGTTGTAGATGCCGCCGCCGAGTCCGGCGCCGCTGGCGCCGCTGGCGCCAGCGGCACCGGTTGCTCCGCTAGCCCCTTTCACTCCGGCCAGGCCCGAGGGAGCGGTGGTGGTGACGCCGGTGCTGCTAACGCCGGTCCCTCCGATGCCCGGCGATCCCGGGGCTCCGCCGGCACCGCCGGCACCGCCGCGGCCGCCGGAGCCAGTCTGCGCCACCCATTGCCGCGTTGGCGCTGAAGGTCGCCTTGTTGATGTCCAGCGAGCCGGCGTTGTAGATACCGCCGCCCAGGCCCTGCCCCCCGTTGCCGCCATGGCCGCCGGCGCCCCCCGCGCCGCCATTGCCCCCGTTACCAGCATTCCCGCCGTGGCCGCCGACGCTGCCGCCGGGTAGGTCAGTTGCTCCGTCGCCGCCATTGCCGCCATTGCCGCCGGCCCCGCCCGCCCGGCCGATTCCACCGATTCCGCCGGCGCCGCCGGCGCCGCCCTGAGCCACGTTAACAGCGAACGTGTCGTGGTTGACGTGGACCGTGCCGGAAGTGATGAAGAGCGCGCCCCCTTCGCCATAACCGCCGTTGCCACCGATGCCGCCGACGCCCCCGACGGCGCCGTTGCCGCCGTCGGTGCCGCCACCACCGGGACCGCCCACCGGTCCGCCACTGGTACCACTCGCGCCATTGATCCCGGCGGAGCCGGTCATGCCCGTGGCTCCGGCACCACCAATACCACCGGCGCCACCCTGGGCGACGTTGTTGCCGAATTGATTCTGGTCAAGGTTGATCACGTGGGCCGACGCAATGTACATTCCGCCGCCCAGGCCGTTGCCGCCGTTCCCGCCGCGCTGGCCGGCGACCGTGCTCGACGTGCTGGCCGCCCCGTGGCCGCCCTGGCCGCCGATGGCCGTGTTGCTCCAGAAGGTTGTATGGTTAATCTCCATGTTGAAACCGGCGAAGAACATGCCGCCGCCCATCGCATCGCCGCCGGTTCCCCCCGCGCCGCCCGAGGCCCCGACGGCCGTGTTGTTCGCGATGATCGAGTGGTTGATCTCGACGTTGCCGCCTGCGGCGTAGATGCCGCCACCCTGGACCGCCGTGTTGCCGGCGATCGTACTGTGATTGATCTCGAGGTTGCCGCTCACCACCTCGATGCCGCCGCCCTGGAAGGCATGGCCTCCGGAGATCGTGCTGTCGTGGACCTCCAGGTTGCCGCCGGCGACGTGGATTGCGCCCACGATCGACATGTCCTTGATGACCACATTGCCGCCCGCGTCATTGACGGCGACGCCGGAGGTGTCGACGATTCTGAGGCCCCCCGCTCGCGACCCATCGAAGCTCAGATTCCCGCTAAAATTGAGCGGCGTCGTGAGGTGGATGGTCTGGCCGGCCAGGCTGGGCGAGAAGCTGATCGTGTCGCCGCTCCTGGCAAGGGCAACCTCCCGGGGCAGCGAGCCCGGCCCGCTGTCCTGGCCGTTCACGACGGTCAGCGTGCTCAGGAGCGTGCGGCTCTCCAACTCCGATGCGACGGGAACGAACAGAGTCCGCGCCCACCGCGCCTTACGGCCGGTACAGCGCGCACGAGTCTTCGATCGTCTGATGAAGAACAATGTCATCGGTGGACTCCTGGTGCGAGAGGCTGAACGCAAGGTAAGACGAGCACGTCCGGGCGCATCGACATCACTGGGAGCGCGCAAAGACGACAATTCGCTCGCGCGTTTTTTGCACCTCGATCGTCGCCCCGACTCGCGGGTCTGGTTCGTCTGCATGTCCGGCCCGGTACGGACGCAGAGAATCTCCCCAGCGCGGAAGCGGGGACCCATGCCGGCATGAGCTTGCTTTGAGGGTTTGCTGGGGCGACCGGCAGGCCGGTCATTTCCCGGCAATATCGCAAGCAAAACTCATGCCTCGAACCGGTGATCTCGCCGGAGCAAAAGCGGCAGCACCGCCGGTATTAACGAAAAAAGTTGCAGCAATTGGCCGCTCGACGGGAAACTACAGGGAGATGAACCGAGGCCCCCGGGAGACGACCCGATGGCGACCGAGACACTCACGCACGCCTACACCCAGCTCGAAACACTGTTCAACCACGGAGTGCTGGGCAGCTTGACCGATGGCGAATTGCTGGCTCGATTCCTGAGCGGGGACGCTCCGTCGGCCGAGGCAGCGTTTGCGATTCTGGTCGAACGGCACGGGCCCATGGTGATGCGAGTGTGCAATAGCGCGCTGGGCACCACTCACGACGCTGAGGACGCCTCGCAGGCCGTGTTCCTCGTCCTGGCCCGTCGCGCCCGATCGTTGCGCCGTCGCGACTCGGCGGCAAGCTGGCTCTATGGCGTTGCCCGCCGGGTCGCGGCGCGAGCCCGTCGCGACGACGCCCGCCGCAAGAAGCATGAGCGGAGGAAAGCCGAAATGGCAGCAAATCAGAGAGAGACACCGGTTGTCTCCGACGCCGGCCCGGGAGTCTACGAGGAGATTGACAGACTGCCGGAAATCTATCGGTCCGCCGTGGTACTTTGTTACCTTGAAGCGCTATCACACGAGCAGGCCGCGAGCCGGCTGGGTTGTCCGCTGAGAACGCTCCAGAGCCGGCTCCTGCGCGGAAAAGAACGGCTCCGCGACCGCCTCGCGCGGCGGGGGGGCGGCTTGCCCGCGGTTCTTCCTCCGCTGACGAGTTCGCTGCCCCCGTCGGCGGCGTGGGTGAAAAGCACGGCCTTGGCGGCACGGGCCTTCGCTGCCGGCCAGGCCCCTCTTGCCACAGCCGGCGTCTCGGCCGCGACGATCTCCCTGGCCCGGTCAACCCTTCAGGCTGGGGTTCTCGTGCCGAGGCTTTTCGCCGGCGCAGTCCTGACGGCGGGCCTTGCCGTCCTTGTCGTCGCGGTCGCCCGCGCTCGGTTCCATACCGATCCCGTCCCTGCTCCGTCGCAAGCCAGCGAGCCCAGGGCGGCGGCCCAGCCCAAAATAGACCGGAATAACCGCACCCTCGTTCTGACGGTCGTCAATCGCGATTCCAGGGTGCCCATCGAAGGGGCCGAGGTGACCGTGGAGATCGATTCGGGCGCGCGGGCGGGCCTTGGGGGAGACCCTGAGGTGATGAAGCGGCTGGCAACCGACACTGACGGACGGTGCACGATCGAGTTCCCGCGAGTCTTGCCCAAAGAGATCTACATCACGGCCAGGAAGGCCGGTTACGCCAACCGGGCATACGGGCCTCTTTTTGAGCCGGGAGGGCCCGCGATTCCAGGCAGCCACACGATCGGGATGGAGCGTGGACTCACAATCGGCGGGTTCGTGAAGACAAAGGGCGGCAAGGCGGTCGCGGGCGCCACGGTGGTCATCATGGCAAGGGCAGGAGCCGACAGCTCGCCCGATTGGACCTACGTGCCAAATGTGAAGGTGACGACCGACAAAGAGGGGCGCTGGCTCTTCAGCGAAATGCCCTCGGGCTGGCGCAATTTGTACACCAGGGTTGCCCATCCCGATTACGTCCCCACATTCATGGAGCGCGATGTCCCGACGCCGAGCGACCTATTGCTCAAGGCGAGGAAGGCCGAGATGGTCCTGGATGAAGGGCTCGCGCTGGCGGGCAGGGTGGTCGACGACAAGGGCCGGCCGCTCGCCGGTGCGAAGATCGCGCTGGGAGCCGATCGCCGATTCAGGCAAAGCGACTTCCCCAGTGCGCTGACGGATGCCGAGGGCCGCTTCCGGTTCGGTCACGTGACTTCCGGCACGCACACCGTCACCGCCCAGTCGCCCGGCCGGGCACCGGAGCTGGCTGACGTGGTCGTCGCGCCCGGAATGAAACCCATCGAGCTCCGGCTGGATCCCGGCCAGGTGATCCGCGGACGGGTCGTCAACCCGCAGGGCAAACCGCTCGAGGGCGTGACCGTCGAGGCCATGAACTGGAAGGGGCATTCCTCACTTGACTGGATGACGAAGACTGACGGCGAGGGCCGTTTCACCTGGGATTCGGCCCCGGCCGAACCGGTGCTGCTGACATTGACCAAACCCGGTTTCACGATGGTTGGTCAGAGAGAGTTCCAGGCCGGCAAGGGCGAAACGAGCGTCACGATGTATCCGCCGCTGCGCGTTCGGGGCAAAGTCACGGATGCGAGGACGGGGCGACCGATCGAGCAATTCAAGGTGGTGCATGGCAATTACTATCGACACGCGAACCAGGACGGAGCACTTCAGAACGTCAACTGGGAGGGCACCGGGCCGGGGACAGAATTCACCGACGGGACATACGAGGTCGAGCACTCACACCCTGGCGTATTGGCCGTGGCCGTGCGGGTCCAGGCCAACGGTTACAAGCCGGCTACGTCTGCGCCCTTCAAGATGGAGGCCGGGGATGCCGCGTTCGATGCCCGGCTCGAGCCGGGGGTCGGCCCATTCGGGGTGGTGCGCGGGCTTCACGGCCAGCCAATCGCGGGCGCCGCGGTGATCCTGTCCACGAAATCGTTGCGGGCCCAGCTCTACAACGGCAAGTTTCACGAGAGGGCCTACCCCGAGGTACGCACCGGCGCCGACGGCCGGTTCAGCTTCCCACCCCAGACCGAACCATTTCGCGTGTTCGTCGATCACCCAACCGGCTTTGCCGAGGCCGACGAGAAAATGTTCGCGGCACGATCGGATCTCACCATTCGGCCCTGGGGGCGCGTCGAGGGGACGGTGCAAGTCGGTAAGAGTCCTGCTTCTGGAGCGCCGATCCGTCTCTCCGAGACGGACAATCGCTGGGCCCCGGATGAGGCCATGCCGATCACGCAGGGCCAGGAGCAAATCGCCGACGCCCGGGGCCGCTACGTGTTCGAGCGCGTTATCCCGGCGAGGCTCTCCGTGAGTCGGCTCTTTCGGCTCGAGCGGTCGACCTTTCACACCGGCACCGGCTATCCCCGGACCGTGACGGTCAAACCGGACAAAACGACCTGGGTGGATCTCGGCGGCACCGGCCGGCCGGTGGTCGGCCGCTTTATTCTGCCGACGGGAATCAAGGCCGGAGCGATCTTCCCCTACTACAATCAAACCCTGGAGCGGATCCGTCCGGAGCCGCCATATCCCGCGATCCTGAGCGTTAAAGAGCGCGAAGGGTGGCTCGCCGAATGGCTGGCGACCGCCCAGGGTGAGGCGTATGCCAGCTCCGAGCAGGTTTTCGATACGAACGTGCGTCCCGACGGCAGCTTCCGCATCGAAGACGTGCCCGCAGGCAAGTACCGGCTCCATGCCGAGGTGCATGAGCCGGGTAATGGCGTGCCCGGTTACTACGGGCCGGAGCTCGCGAGCATCAACACCGAGATCGCCGTGCCCGAGATTCCCGGCGGCCGGTCCGACATGCCACTGGATCTCGGCACAATCGAGCTCAAGCGATCCAAGCCGTGAAAAGGTGTCGGGAACCGTTTCTGACACCATTTCCCTGTCCCTGAACGGTTCAAAGCTTGGGGCGACCGCCAGGAATTCATCGACCGGGGATTTGGTCGCGGCAGGGGATTTGATAAAATCGATCGATCACAGGGCGAAGGCAGAGTGGAGGGGAGAGACTGGAGGATCGCAGGATGGCCACGCAACCCGAGAAGATCGAGCCGCCGCCCGGTTTGACGTACGGCGAGCCGGTGTGGGGCATCGCTCAGCTTTACCCCGCTCAGGGGTGCTGGAGCGAGCGCGAATACCTGGACCTCAACACCAATCATCGCATTGAGTTTTCCCACGGTTACGTCGAGTTCCTACCAGTGCCGACGCTCAGTCATGAGCTCATCGCGCTGTTCCTCTACCGGCTGCTGGAATCCTACGTCGTGAGCAGGGGGCTCGGCACTGTTCTCGCCGCAGGGTACAAGGTTCGCGTCTGGGAGGAGAAGTATCGTCTGCCCGACGTCCTTTTTGTCTCCTCTGAGCACGCGTCGTGGATGAGCGAGGATTATTCCGCCGGCGCCGACCTGGTGATGGAAGTCGTCAGCGGCAGCCCCAGCGACCGCCATCGCGATCTGGTGGAGAAGCGGGAGGCGTATGCCAGGGCCGGCATCCCCGAGTACTGGATTGTCGACCCCGAGGACGGGCAAATCACCGTCCTGACACTTGATGGCACCGCATACCGCGTGCACTGTGTGTTCACCCGTGGCGACCGGGCGACCTCCAGACTGCTGCCGGACTTCAGCGTGGACGTGACTGACGCCCTGGCCGCGAAACGATGACCGTGATTGGTGTCGGTTCAGTCGAGGGTAACGTCGTGAGATGACTCGGCTCCTCGGTGCGCGAGGTCGAGGAACCGGACGAGACCCCCTGCTCTTTCGATCCCCAATCGATGCGCTGCATGTCTTGCCCAGACGATGAAGCCGTCGTGTGGGTCGAAGTACAGCTCGACCAAGGCCCGTTCGACTTTCGACCCGCGCCGCGCCTTGTACTCGCGGGCGGGGAGTTGAAAGAATGTGTGAATCTGAAAGCTCGTGCAGCCGCGGAGCGCGTATTCGACGGCGATCCGGCCCGAGCTGATATCGCCCGTACCGCTGACTTCCAAGGGCGGGCCCAGCGGCTCGCCCTGCTCTTGGGCGGATCGCCAGGCGGAGAGGACGCGCAGATTTCGGTCGCTCAGGTCGGGTCCGCCGTATGCTGCACCCCGTGTGCCGTCGACCATTCGGTTCGGGTCGAAGAGACGGTTGGCATACACCACGAAGTCGGGCCGCTCACCTTCTTCCTGAAGAGTGAGGAGCATCTGAAGCTGAAACGCGTCGTCTTCGAGGCTGTTGAAGAGCTTGAGCCCGACCCTGATCTGCTCGGGTTGAGGCACCGAGGCACGGATCAGGCCGGGGACACGCCGGAGCCACTGGAGCACAGTCGCCCGCTGGCTGGCACGGTCAGCGCCGGCGAGCGTGGGTGAGAAGTCCTTCTCGATCGCCAGCGGTCCGAGGCATCCCGCATCCCGATGCGCCGCCAGGATCGCGCGGGTCGTTGCCTCGTACTCCTCGGTGCGCCAGTCGGTCTCGCCCTGGGCAAGGAGGTGGTACTTGACCGAGGGAGCGATGACGACACCGCGGGTGCGACCGATCGCGGATGCCTCACGCACCAGCTCGATGTAGTCGGCAAACGACTGCCACCAGCCCCGTCCCTTCCAGGTGACGGTCCAGCCGGCCGCACCGGTGGTGCTGCTTCGAATGGGCTCGACGGTCATCCGGGATTCCTTGATCGCCCACGCCGCCATCGACTGCGTGCCGGCCAGGTCCTGGGCGATCACGGTCTTGAGGACGACGAGCCCCAGCCCGGCAGCGGCCGCTTCCTCGATCTGGGCGCGATTGAGCGAGAGCTGGCCGGATGCTTTTCCCCACGGATTTCGCACAGGCATTCCCGCGTAGGATGCCGCCATGTCGAGGCCGTAAGCATCGAGAAGATAGCCGTCGAGGTTGGCGGGCAGTCCCTGACGCGCGAAGCGCGCGTGATCGCGGCTCACCTGGTGCACCAAGCTGCCCGGAACGTCGGGATCGCGCGGCAGGAGGTGAGGGCGTGGGTGATTCCGCATCGGGATCTACGATCAGCAGGTGTGTTTCAACCGGTCCAGGCAGTCCCCGATCTGGTCGAATTCGGCAGGGTCGAGCCCGGGCCCCCACGGGTCAAACGCGGCCTCCGCCGGAATGATCGCTTTGTGCACCAGGCACCAGAGCATGCGCTGAATATAACCTTCCATGGGAGCCCGGAACGTGTGCTGGGCCAGGTCATCAACCGCCGCACTCAGGGCGAGAAAGCGGTCCGCGTGGCCGTCGCGATAGCTGGTGAGCAGCTCGGCTTGCAGGCCAGTACAGGCGGCTGCCATCCCGATCAGGGCGGTCGTCGCGCCACACATCAGGCTGTAGCCGAGGAATCGGTCCTCGCCGGTGATGACCAGCTTTCCGGGAGCGCCGGTCCTCACCAGCCTGGCGATGTCCTGAAATGTCATCACGCTGTCGAGAGTGGCGATCTTGATGCCGAGGACTTCCGGCGAGTCGAGCAGTTCGGCCAGCAGGCGGGGGGGATAGGCAATGCCGCCAGCGGCTTCATAGAGGTAGAATAAGACGAGCGGCAGCCCGGCCCCGGCAATTCGAGAGTGGTAATCGAGGATCAGCGCATCACGGTCGGGCAGGTCGCGAAACGCCGAGGGAGGGTGAACCAGAATGGCATCAGCACCGAGGTCGGCTGCCTGGCGGGCCATGGCGGATGCCGACGCGATCGTGTCGGCGGCGGATTGCCCGTTCGGGGCGGCCCCCGCGGCGGCGATCAGCAGGGAACCCGCCGGAAGGACACGACGCCAGGCGGCGAGCACCTGCTTGCGCATTGAGTCCCCGATCCGAAGTCCCCGCCCCGTGTGAGCCCAGACGGCCACGCCGCCGATCGGCTGGCCCGCCATCCAGTCCACATAAGAATTGAGTGCAGCCGCGTGGAGGTCGCCCGCCCTCCCGAGCGGCACCGGCACAGCGGGAATCAACCGACCCTCAAGATCGTGCGCCGTGATACCCATCCAAAAAAACTCCAGACTGTGCGCCAGGTTTGACTTCTGCGTTCCAGAGGACAGACTCCTACTGACCCAATCTCCGCGTTTTACGCGGGCCACGGAATTCGCCGGCTGCCCCCACCTCCGATCCACATCTTATCGAATTCTTCCCGATCGGGTCTTGACGAACGGACTCAATGGAGTAATGATTGATTGCGTGCATGGTGGTACGAGCACCAGTGCAGGCACTTCTGACGGAACGATTTCTGCCGAGTTGCAGCTCACAAGCTAAGCGGGGAGTCTGTCGATGGGGAGCTTCAAGGGATACGGTCGGCCAGAGAGGTCCGCGCGTCGGCGGGGCCAGAAAAATCCGAAGCGGCATGACCGTCCGGCGATCGAGTTTCTCGAGACCCGAACGCTATTGTCAGGGGGCAACGGCGGTTCTACAAGCATTCCTGCGCCGTTGTGGCAGCCGACGGACACGAATCTGTTCGACGCGCAGAACGGACCCATGGCCAACCTGGGAACGGCCCTCGTCGGGATTTATCAGTCCTACGTCCAGAGTGGCGGTCACACCAGCCAGCTCACCCGCCGAATTCCCGTTGGTCGAATTCCAGAACGGCCTGGTCGGGATGCAGGTGAAGAGCTTGGGCGGCGACTTCAGCCAGTTCCTCACGCAGCTCCAGGACGTGGGGATGAATATCACGATCTCGAGCGCCTATTACGGGTTGGTGGAAGGTTGGGCGCCGATCAACGAACTGCCGTCGATTGCGGAGCTGGCTCAGACCGAAGCCGGGCAGGCGAACGATTACCCGCAAGTGGCCAGTGAATACCAGGGTGAAGCGTACAACGAAGCGGAAACGTCGCTCTTTGCGGACGTCGCCCGCACCGAGTTCAACGTCGACGGCACCGGCGTCACGGAGGGGGTGCTATCGACGAGCGTCAATCAATACGGCGGCGGTCTCGCGTCATCGTACGGCACCGGGGACTTGAATCCCAATACGCCGGTCAAAGTGATCGCCGACGGCCCCGCCGGCAGCAGCGACGAAGGCCGGGCGATGCTCGAGAACATCCACGACATCGCGCCGGGAGCGAGACTTGCAGTTTGCCACGGGCATCGTTGGCGGCGATCTCGGGTTCGGCAACCAATATCGAGGCTCTCCAGGCGGCCGGGTCGCAGATCATCATCGACGACATCGGCTATTCGGACGAGCCCTTCTTCCAGGATGGCCTGATCGCCCAAGGCGTCGACGCGGTCGTGTCCAAGGGGGCGACCTACTTCAGTGCCGCAGGCAATGAAGGCCCCGACAGCGGGTACTTGTCGAGCTTCCGGTCCGCCAGCGGCACGGTCACGGGTGTCGGCTCGGGCACCTTCATGAACTTCAATCCCAGCGGTGCAGCGAGCCTGACCTTGCCGATCACGACGGGCATCGCTAATGCCAACTTCATTTTTGAGTTCGATCAGCCGTTCCAGACCCAGGAGCCAGCCGGGTCGCCCGGAGTCGTGACGTCCCAGGTGAATATCTACGTCATCAATTCCTCTGGCGCAGTGGTTGCCTCAGGCACCAACAACAACGTCGCCATCCAGGAGCCCTGGGACGCCGTGACGATCCCGGCCGCAGGGACCTATTCCATCGCCATTCAGGTCGTTTCCGGGCCGAACCCGGGGCATGTCGAGTTTGTCGGATTCAATGACACCAATGGCGCCTTCACCGTCAGCGAGCAATACGGATCGGCCGGTGGGACGTCATACCCGAGCACCTACGGGCACTCCGCCGCCGCCAACACGATCGGCGTCGGCGCCACTCCGTGGTGGGCCCCGGCCCCCTACCTGGGCCAGAATCCGCTGGCCAACGAGCCGTTCAGCTCGTCCGGTCCAGGGCTCACCGTCTTCGATACCAACGGCGTGCCCTTGAGCACTCCGCTCGTGGACCAGAACCCGATCGGTCACGGCGCCCGACGGCGGCAATACCTCGTTCTTCGAGCCCGGCTTCACGCTCGACACCAGCAACCCGCCGTTCCCCGGCGAGCCCGCGAGCTCGTCCAACCTCGTGCCGGCAAACCAGCAGGCCCTGCCGGTCTTCTTCGGCACTTCGTCGGCCGCGCCCAATGCCGCGGCGGTCGCCGCCTTGATGCTCGAGAAGGTCCCCGAGCTCACACCCGCTCAGATCCGCACGGGGCTCGAGGACACGGCGACGCCGATGAACGGTCAGACCCCGGGCACGTGGGTTGCGGCGGACGGCTACGGCCTGGTCAACGCCATCAACGCGATCAACGCCGTCGACCTCTTGCGGGTGTCGTCGACCAACCCGGCCAGCGGTGCGACGGTCACCGTCACGCCCAGCGCCATCACGGTGACCTTCAACAAGGCGGTCAACTTCTCGACCATGTCGGCGGCCGACCTGACGTTCACGGCGATGCCCACGGGCGTCACCGTCAACGTCGGCGCGCCGATCGCCGTCGACAATCGCCACCGACCCGACGATCGTCCAGTTCCCGTTCAGCTTCACGAAGCCCGTCGGCACCCTGGCCAACGGAGCCTACGCGTTCTCGATCCAGAGTCCCGCCTACCGCAGTCGGTGGTCTCCGAGGACGGCAAGGACCTGGTCGCCAGCGGCCCGATCAAGTTCACGCTTGCCGACATCACCGCGCCGGTCGTGATCACCACCACGGCAACAGCGGCCGCAGCGTCTCGATCCAGTTCAGCAAGGCCCTCGATCCGTCGACGGTCACGCTGTCGAACATCTTCGTGATCCGCCAGGGAACCGCCGCGACGCTGGCCGCCGACGCGGCGAATCTTTCCAGCTACATCAACCTCAACAACGATCCGCGGGCCACGATCAGCTACACGACGGGAATCAATCCCAGCACCGGGCTGCCCACTTACACGGTGACGCTCAATTACAGCGCACTGCCCCAGACCGAGCTGCCTTCCGACAACTACGCGATCGTCGTCCTGAGCCAGAACGGCGCGAAACCCGGCGTCACCGACATCGTCGGCAACTCGCTCGACGGCAATTTCACCGGCGCCTTCCCGTCCGGTGCCAACGGCCTGGCCGCAGGACTTCATCCAGAACCTGGGCTTCCTGGCGTTGACCGCGCCGGTGATCACGACGTTCGAGATGAACCCCGACCGCCACGAACGACACGGGCATCGTCGGCGACCAGAACACCAACGTCACCCAGCCGCAATTCATCGGCCAGGTCTACGCTGCGTTCCCGGGGACCGTCGCCGGCCTGCAGGTTTACGTCGAGTTCAGCGGGCTGCACGGCGGCGACATCACGCTGGCGGTCGGCGGGGGCGGCCGCGGCTATACCGGAACTCTACGACGAGGTCGTGACGACGAACGCCAACGGTAGTTTCACCGTCACCGCGCCCGTCTTGCCGGAAGGCTTCCAGCAGCGTCGCAGGCGGTGGTGGTGGGTCAGGCCGACCGCCGCCCCTGCCCGGCTACGCCTCGTCGCGCCACAGACGCGTTCCGCATCGACAAGACCGCGCCCCAGATCACCGGCGCATCGTTCACGCCGGGCGGTGCGACCTTGCCGCTGCCCAATGGACCTCAGCCCAACATCACGGATGTCCCGACCTTGACGACCCTGTCGCTCAACGTCGATTGACCCGGTCAATCAGGCATTCGCCGGCACTCGACACGCCAGCTACGGTGCTCTTCCACGCGCTCAACCCGGCCACTGCTGCAGAACATCAGCAACTACTCGCTGATCAACACCAGCCAACAACGACCAGGACGAGTCGCAATACATCGCCACGGCCACCTTCGTCAGCACTCGCCCCACGCTCGACCAGCACCGGCAATTACATTCTGGCCTACAACGGCCAGATCAACCTGACGTTCCTGCCTGGCCTGCCCGCGGGCGTGTACAAGTTCATCGCTCACACGACCGAGCTGCAATACCCGGGCCTGACCGACGCGGCCGGCAACCCGCTCGACGATACCAACGTGCCCGGCGAGGGAACCAAGGATTTCGTCATCAATTTCGACGTGCAGCCGCAGCCGGTCTACATCACGAGCATGGCACTCGAGAGCACGCTACACGCTCGAATGGCTCGACGGTCATCGGCACCGAGCAGTCGTATCTTCGAGCTTCCGCCCAGTGGCGGCACGAACACACGCGACAACGTGGTCGGCCCCGCCCACGGCGGTCGTCATCGACTTCTCCAATCCGCTGCCGTACGGCAACTATCACTAATCGACGTGCAGTTGATCGGGTCGGCCAACGCGTCCTGCTTCGCCCGCCGACGGCGATTTCGGCAACCTGGGCGAAGGGGGCCTGGGGAGCACCGGCAGCGGGCTTCACTATCCTGAGCGACTACACGGTCACCCTGTACAACTACAACACGGTCACACAGACCTCATCGCTGGTCGGTGCCGGGCGGGTCGGGCAACCGGCTGGTGTTGCAGCTCGATCCGGGAGCCACGCTCTCCGCCGACGATTACCGCGTCTATCTCCCCAACCAGGTCGAGCACCGCGGCCAACGCAGCGTCGACACCCGCATCTTCGACATCTACGGCAACCAGCTCGACGGCGAGAACCTCGGCAACCAGACTTCGCAGCGAGCCCAGACTTCGACATTCCCCACGTCTTGCCCAACTACGAAGACCTCCAATCCGACGGCACCTATCGCCAGAATGACATGAGCGGCGACGGCGTGGCCGGCGGCGCGTTCATGGCCGGGTTCACGGTGGTCAACTACGGCAACGTCGTCTATGCACGGCCCGACTACGTCGAGAACCCGCTCTTGCCGAGCACGCTCTCCAACGGCAGCCTGGCCAATCCGTACCCGGTGCTGGCACCTGAGGGCAACCCGAGCACGGCGCCAGCGAATCCAACACTCACGATCCCAACGGCGGCTTGAACAGCACGTTCTTCTATCAGCCCGGACAACTTCAACGCGGCCTACGATTTCAGCGGCGACGGCATGTTCGAGCAGTCGGCTCTGTACGCGGCCTCGCAGCTCAGCTCGCTCGGCCTACTCAGCTGGCGGGCCGGTCGTGGTGGTGGCCTTGCCGGGCATTCCGCAGCGCAACCCGGTCACCGGAGCTGATCACGCAGGCGACCTTCGTGCTTCAAGCTCCGGCCGGCAACAACAGCGGCGTCACCAACGGCAGCGCATCGGTGCCGTTCGACACGACGCTGGTCTTCGCGGCGGGCTCGACGCTCAAGCTGCAGAACGCGTCGCTGTTCGTCCAGAACCAGGGCAGTGCCCTTCAGTCGCTGGGCACCCCGACCAATCCGGTCACCTTCACGTCCTACAACGACGCCTCGATCGGCGGCGCCACCAACAACAACCCCGACACGCACCCGTATGCCGGCGACTGGGGCGGAATCGTCTTCCGCAACTACGACGAGCAGATTGCCGCTCAGCAGGTGAAGTTCCCGGTCGACGGCATGCTGGTCGGGCCGAACGGTGCGGCGGCCGTCTCCGGCGCCTCGACGTGATGTCGATCATCAACAACGCCAACATCCGCTATGCCGGCGGTGCGGTCCCGCAGGGCTCGAGCAACTTCTACAGCGCCATCACGCTGTACAACTCGCGGCCGACGATCACCAACAGCGACATCATCGCTGACACCGGCGGCACGGGCGGAACCGAGGCGGCCATCGGCGCCGACATGGACTCGTTCCGCGAAGACGACACGGCCCGCGGTCCCCTGATCCGCCAGGTGACCGGTCTCGCACAACAGCTTGAACGGCCTCTGGCTGATGTCCGAGAGCAACGGATTCATCGAGCCGACCAACTGCCATGCCGTACCCCACCAACCCGTCGACTCTGGGCGGGATCGCAGCAACTACACCTTCTTCGAGCCGCTGCCGTTCATCGTGCTGGCCCAGCTCGTCGTCGGCCAGGAGCTTGCTCGAGAATACCGGCGGCGAGACGGAGTGGTCGCCGACCGGCTCTACATCCAGCCGGGCGTGATGATCGAAGTTCAACAGCGGCAGCGCACTCGACGTGCTCAATCCGGCTGCCAGCTTGAACGTCGGCTCGCGGTCGTACATCAACGGCTACGACCAGGACAATGGCTACAGCCCGAAGCTCGCCGAACTTCGTGGAGGAGTCGGCCTCCGACCCGCAGGTGCTCTTCACGTCGATCCACGACGACACGGCGACCACCACGCTGGTGCCAACGCCGATCAACGTGACCGGCGAGACGCACGATGCCTGCGTTGCGGCCCGGCGATGTGGGGCAGCGTCGGCATCCAGAGCGGCGCCATCGCCGTGATCAACGCGGCCACGTTCCAGTATGGCGGCGGTGGGATCAACACCCAGGACTTCACGATTCCCTCGCAGTCGGTGCTGGCGTTCATCACCGACTACACCGTTTTCAACCTGCCGGATACGGCCGCGACTCGACCTGGGCTCGCACGTTTACATCACCAACAACAACTTCTACAACAACTTCGACGCGGCGATGCAGATCGAGCCCAACGGGCTCATGGCCGGCAACCCGCTCACGCCGCTTCAGTCGGGCCATCCGTTCTTCCGCGGCAACGTGATGCCGGGCAACGGCATCGACGGCCTGATGGTCACCACCAACCGGAGTCTACCTGTTCAACCACGAACTACGACGCGTACGTCGGCCCGCGAGGAGGCCATCGGACCGGGAGGCTACTTCAACCTGTCGGTCAACTCGGTCTGGGATCGACCGACATGACGTATGTCCTGCGAGGGAACGCTGATCATCGCGGGTGCCTACTCGTTCAACTTGAACAATCTCGGCGGCCCAGGCGGTTTCAACATCATCCCGCCCCGGTGCCGGATCTGACTGATATACGGCCGTCCCCTCGCCGGTCGTTTCGCTGACGATCCAGGCCGCCTTGCCCGGCACGCTGCTGGCCAACGGCGAGACCATCCCCAGCCCGGGCCAGTCGGTGATCGTCAAGCTGCTACAACGACGACACCCCCAATGACCGGGCCGAGCAACCTGGCGTCACCGATCACGGGTCAGCCGGCGTCAGCGCCTCGGAAAACGCCGGAGCCGGGTTCGTCGTCGGCGTCGACGACGGCGTCGATCCCCCGTCGAGCCCGCCTGACCCGCTCGTCGATCCGGGTGCGTACTCTCGAACTGCGGATCCTGGGCATTCCGGGCAATCAGACGACGGGCCAGCAGCGAGTCCCCGTGATCATCACGTCGCTGCGGGACGACACGGTCGGCACCACGGTCCGCGGCGTCGCGATGGACAACATCTGGAACGCCGCACCGGTGCAGGATCTACGTGCCGGACGGCACGACGCTCAACCTGACCACGCCGGCAGCCGGCGACGGCGGCTATATCTATATCGGCGGCAACTCGCTCACCGAGTACGACCCGACCGACCCGCTCGAGGGGAGCATCATCGACAACGCCGACATCAGCTACATGACCCGGATCGAGATCCAGGGCGGCGGGATCATCGATTCGTTCATTCCCGGCGGAACCCCCGGCGCACCGACCCTCGCCGACGACTGGTACGATCAGCTTACCGGCTATCTCTCACCGGTGAACCAGTTCAACTCGGCGATGATGTTCACCATCGACGACTCGAACCTGTCGGACTTCTCCGATGCCGCCGTGTTCGTCCATCCCGACTCGGTCAACTCGCTGTACGTCGATTACACGGGGCAACAAGTCGCCACCGTCGCGCCCTTCCCGGCCCGAGGCAGTCTGGCTGGCGAGCCGGTCGTACCTCTACATGTACAACGACACGATCTCCAACTCGAACCAAGGTGTGCACATCAACTCGGAGCAAGGGCGCCGACACCACCGGGGAGACCCCGTACGAGGCCGTCCTGCTCAACAACACGTTCTACAACGACGCGATCGCCATCCAGACGATCGCTCCGCAGTTCAACAGCTCGCCCAACGACCTCGCCGCCACTCAATTGCTGGCGATGAACAACATCTTCGACGGGTCGACGACGGATAGCCGTCAACATTCAGGGGCAGGCCGGCTTCAGCCAGCTCCAGTACAACCTGTTCTACAACAACGCGCTCAACCACGGTGATCAACACGATGTCGGCAGACTTTACGGCAACGTCGGCGCTGTCTACGGCAATCCCGACTTCGTTGGGCCGGTGGGCTCAGGGGACGCCAGTGCCCAGAACTTCGAGCTGGAGCCCAATTCGCCGGCGATCAACGCGGTCGCGAAGCGAAATTGGTCCGTTGCCGGAGGGGAACGCCATCTACCCCGCCGCCACCCTGTCGCTGGTCGCCGGCATCGCCACCTTGACCCGCACTGACCCGACCACCGTGAACTTTCCCGACCTGCCAGGACGCGAGATCCCGTTCGGCTACGAGCAAACCATCAGCGATCCTCGCCAGATCGTAACCCTGCCGGGATCGGGCTTCTTCAGCTTCCCCGACGAATGGCAACCCGTACTCACCAGCGACCCGACCGGCTATGCGGCTCCCGACGCGGTCACCGGCACGTACAACTACGCTCCCATCTCCGGCCAGCGCGATATCCTGGGTTATATCCGGGCGCCGCAGGCCGGGAGCCCCGGGATCGGCTACGGGAGCAATCCGTTCATCGACATCGGGGCGTATCAGTACGTCAACCTGCACCCGCCCGAGGTCACGGGCGTCACCGAGACCCCGACGGCAAGGTGCCACGCCGGTCAACTTCTACAACGTCGGCGGCATCTCCGGAACCAACACGACGCCCTGGACGATCAACATCACGTTCAATGGCCCGATCGCTCCCAGCACGATCAACGCCAACACGGTCAACCTCGTCGATCTGGGCAGCAACCCGGCTCAGCCGCTCGACCAGCAGATCAACCTGGCCGGCAAGCTCTCTTATGACAGCTCCACCGACACCTTGATCATCAGCCTGGGTGCCAGCCGGCCTCACGCTGGGGACCGACGCCTACCAGATCACGCTCTTCGGCAGCGGCTCGCCGGTGATCACCAACCCCCAGGGCGTGGCCCTGGACGGTGAAAACACGGTTGGCGACACCGCGACCGGCTCCCAGCTCGCCCTGCCCTCCGGCAACGGCTACCCGGGCGGGAATTTCTTCGATAGCTTCATCATCAACACGACCCCGCCCGCCGTGCTGGCCGGATCGCTCAAGCTCGATCCGGCCAGCGATACCAACATCGTCGGCGACAACATCACCGACTCGACTTTGCCCACCTTCGACGGCACCGTCAGCGAGCCCAACCCGCAACTGGTGCCCGTCGCCGGCCAGACCGCGATCCTCGACGTCGGCATCTCGGTCCTGGTCAACGGAGTCGAGACCACCTATTTCGACCCGACGCAGCTTCCGGCGAGCCTGAGTAACCTGGCGCAGTACATCCGGCCCAACGCGGGCACGGCCATCTCGACGACCGGGGGAGCCTTCGCGGTGACCACGGGGATCGACGCGGCCAATACCGGGCTTGTCACCAGCACCCAGCCCCTGCCCGGCCTGTTCGGCAGTACAACGTCGGCTTGGACGGCCTCCTGTCGCCGCTGCCCGGCGACGACAGCGGCTACTACGTGGCTCGCGTCCGCTTGATCGACCAGAGCGGCAATCAGTCCAATCCCAACGATCCCAACGCTCAGGCGCCGTTCGTCGTCGATACCACGCCTCCCACGTTCGCATTCACGCGCCCGACCCCCGGCCAGGTGATCACCAGCCTGAATAGCAGCGGCCAGATCACGTTCACGATCATCGACGAACAAGAACATCGACATGACCCATTTCACGGCCGCCTCGATCCAGGTCGTGAACGCGGGCCCGGACGGCGTCCTCGGCACCGCCGACGACGTGACGATCCCGATCGATCCCACATCGATCACGATGACGCTGCTCGACAAGGGAATCGGGGGCAACGGGGCCGAGCAGATCTCGTTCTCAACCTCGGGCACCCTCACCAACAACCTGTATCAGATCACGCTGCTCAACACCGGCGCCGATGCCGTGCGCGACATCGCCGGCAACGTCACGGCCAGCCCGGTCACCGACCAGTTCGCGGTTGACGTGCCGGCACTCGCAGCAGAACCTGTTCGTCGGGGCCAGAGTCGTACGTCACCAACGCGGGAGCTACGCTCGGCAGCCGCGAGAACCCCTACCCGACCATCAGCGCGGCCATGACGGCCGCGGCCCCGGGCGACGTCGTGGCGGTACTCCCCGGCGTGTATACCGAGCAGGTCACGATGAAGCAGTTCGTGCGGCTGCTCTCGGCCGCGTCGTCGAGTACCGACAGCCGGTCTTCACCACCAGCACCGGCGACGCGCTCTCGACGATCATCCGGGCCCCGTTCGTCGCCACGGCCCCGGCCGGAACCTACGCGACGATCACGGCCACGGGGCTCGAGAGCTTCTCGGGTCTCTCGACCGAGATCGCCGGCTTCACGATCGCCAGCCCGCTGATCGGCGACCCCGCCAACGGCTCCATCAATCCCCAGGCCGTCGGCCTGTCTGGTGACGAATTCCGACATCGTCGTCGACAAGGATTACGTGGTCGATGGCGGGGATCGGAATCCTGGTCACAACCTCCGGGGCCACGGCGCTGGCGCCTACGATCTACAACGACGGCATCATCGGCAATACCTACGGCGTCGTCATCGACGACACGGGCGGCACCGGCTCGAACACCAGCCCCGCCAATCTGATCAACGACGACTTCGCCTTCAACACCATCGGGCTCGACCTGGTGAATTCGGCATCCACGCCGGTCCAGGCCTACGTCGCCAGCAACATCTTCTGGGAGAACCACGACCAGACGCTCGCACGAAACGGCTATGCGATCGTGCTCGACGATACCCAACAAGGTGAACCTGCAGAAACAACCTGTTCTACGGCAACGGCTCGAGCGATACGTCGCAGACCGCCGCGACCAACAACCTGGGCAACGGATTCAGCTCGCTGCTTCTGGGCACGACGGCCGCGGCGGCCACGAACGACGAGGGTAACTTTGTCGGCAACCCGGCCTTCGTGTTTCCCGATCGACCCCCGGCCGGGCTCGGACGGACCTGCCAATTTCTTCCTCGACGCCGACTTCCAATTGACGTCTGCCTCGGCGGCGATCGACAACGCCTGGGAAGCCACCGCGATTCCGACCGACTTCCTCGGCAACAGCCAGGTCGAGATCAACGGCGGCCTGGGATTGCCGGGCTACGGACCGCGCGACATCGGAGCCTTCGAGTACGGCGGAACAGGCGGCGACCCGGTGGGCGGCGCGTTCCGGGTCGTCACCACCAGCCTGGTGCCGATCGGCGGTGAAACCCACGCCGGCGGGTCTCTCCTCAGCCTGTCCGCGGCGCCGACCACGGTCACCGTGACCTTCTCTCGCGATGTCAATACCAGCGGCATCTACGCGACCGACCTGGTCCTCTCCGGAACAGCCCTCGACGTGCTTGATCCCGCAACGCCCACGAGCCTGACCTGGATCGACGCCTATACGGTCCAGTTCAATCTCACCGGCAATCTCAACCCGACGGGTACGCTCGACGTCGCGCTCGCCGCCGACACCATCCAGAGCGCGATCGGGACGAGCAACCTCGGCTATGCCGACAGCGTGGTTCTTGATATCGGCGCGATCACGCCGCCAGTCACCAATCCCGCGCCGGTTTCGCCCACCCCGGTTTCGCCCACCCCGGTTTCGCCGAGTCCAGGAACGCCGTCGCCGTCGCCCGCTCCGGCGCCGTCCCCGGCGCCGTCACCGAAGGGCCCGCTCCACCACCTCAAGAAGACTCACGTGGTGCACCACCCGGTGAAGCCGGTCAAGCACGTCGCACCCAAACCCAAGCACGTCGCGCCCAAACCCAAGATCGTGCACGAGACGCACAAGAAAAAGGTAAAGTGATCGACCGGGCGGCCGGCGATAAAGAGCATTTGACCCCGTGGAACCGGGCACCCTGGTTGAGCAGGTGTGCCCGTCTGCGGGCGCAACAAAAACCCCCACGGTCGATGGGGGTCATTCGGCGAAGCCGGGCTCCGGGCCGGGTTCCCGCTGAGCAAGTTAAAGACGGCGATGCATTGGACGGACCAGGTGTCGACCCGAGGCCCTCGACTCGCTCATTTTCGCTTCCGGCTCTTGTCGCACGATTCGGCTTCCAGGGCGTCCTTCTTCTCGGTGATGACCGGGCACTTGGGACATTCCTCGGCGTTCAGCGCCGTGAACTCTTTCCATTCGTCGGGCAGGTTGTCTTCGTGAAAGATTGCCTCGACCGGGCATTCGGGAACGCAGGCTTCACAGTCGATGCATTCCTCGGGGTGGATGTAGAGCATCTGCGCCCCTTCGTAGAAGCAATCGACCGGGCAGACGACCACGCAGTCGGTGTATTTGCAATCGAAACAGGGCTCAGCGACGATGTGAGCCATTCGCGACTCCTTGTGTGTGTCGGGGGTCAGTTAGGGCTGTCAGGCTGGCGAGTCCCAAGGCCACGCCCGTTCGAGGCGTGGCGGGACTCGATGTCAGCCATCTTAGAAATCGACGACGGGCGGGTCAAGTGTTCCGCATAGAGGATGCCGGCATTCGCGAATCGCCGCTACTTCTTGTCTTTTTCCTTGCGGCGAACGCTCTTGATGAAAACGGGTTCGACGGGAACGTCTCTCACTTCGTCGCTGATGTCCTTCGTCCGGACGATGCGAATCTTGTCCACGACATCCATGCCGTCGGTCACCTTGCCGAAGACGGTATAGCCGCCCTTGTAATGGTCGAGGCGACTGTTGTCTTCGACGTTGATGAAAAACTGGTTCGTAGCCGAATCGGGGTCGCTCTTGCGAGCCATCGCAATCGTGCCCTTGACGTTGCTCAGCCCATTGTTCGACTCGTTCTTGATCGTCCCCTTCTGGCCCTCTGTCTTTTCGTGCAAGTCTTCGTCCAGACCTCCTCCCTGGATCATGAAGTCTTTGATCACACGGTGGAAGATGAGTTTATCGTAAAACTTGCCGTCGACGTACTTCAGGAAGTTCTCGACCGTGATCGGTGCTTTGTCGGCGTCGAGCTCGATCGTGATCGCTCCCATCGATGTCTCGATGATGACGATCGGGTGTTTGTCGTCGGTCTGGGCCGAGGCCGCGTGAATGGCGAGACAGACGCTCAACCCCAGACCAATCCCGATCACGCTCTTCTTGGTGCGAACGCTTGGTCCTGACGCCATGGCGTGTGAAGGCTCCTTGCAAGGAAAGGTGCAATCGGAAATCTCGTAAGACGGATTCCCGTTACGGGTGTCCGCGACACGTGGTGGTGCGAGCGTCGAGCGAGGCTCCCACCGTTCGAAAACGAGCACAAACTTTAACACAATCTTCGAGAAGATGTCGATGCATCAACGATCAATTGTCGGAGGCACGAGGCGGTTGGGTGGCCGGGGTCGATTCGCTTCCGGCGGTCGACGGTGTGGTCGTAGCGGCCGTCGACTTTGCGGTCGCGGACGAGCCGGTCGTCTTGGCGGCCGTCGATTTCGATCTGGCCTTCGAGCTCGACGTCATTTTCGTCTTGGCCTTTGCCGCCGTTCTCGACCTGGCCGCCGTTCTGGTCTTCGCGACACGCGTGCTCTGCCCCGCGGGCGATTCTCCCGCCGGTGGGACGTTCTTGATGGCGATCGAATTGATGCAAAACCGCAGACCGGTCGGTGCCGGGCCGTCGTCGAAAACGTGGCCGAGATGAGCTCCGCACCGCCGGCACGTCACTTCGACCCGGGGCTCAGCCCCATCGTAATCCCATGCGGTTTGAATCGCCTTGGCGCTCGCTGCGCGGAAAAAGCTGGGCCAGCCCGTGCCTGACTCGAACTTGGTCTGGGCGCTGAACAGGGTCGCGCCGCAGCAGACGCACACGAATGTGCCCCGGTAGTGACCGGTCGCATACTTGCCGGAATACGCCGGCTCGGTCGCCTTCTGGCGCGTGACGGCATACTGGTATCGGGTCAAGATCCTGCGCCACTCGGCGTCGGACTTCCTGACAAACTCCGGCTCGACCTCTTTCTTGGTTCGGGCTTCGGACTTGTTCTTCTCGCTGGCCTCGGGCGCTCGATCGGCAGCCACCTTGGTCTTGTCAAGGCCGCCGTCCTTGGGCGAGCTCTCGCCCGGGTTGGAGCCGCCGGCGGCCTCCTGACCGCTGGCCGCCGTGGCGGCGAGGATGAAGAATGAAATCGCAGCCGCCAGGAGTGCCCGTGCCATCGACCGCATGTGCGACATGGGATGCCTGCCTTTCTCGGGTCCGGATGCGATCCGGCCCGACCTTGGTTTCAGGTGGGTTTCACAGGTTTTTTCTGGGGATTTTTAGGTTCTTTCTCGGGATTCACAGGTTCTTTCTTCGTTTCCGCCGGCTCTTCCGGGCGACCGGCCGGCTTGAGCTCGGTCTTCCTGGCCAGGAAGACGGCGTCGAGAAGAGTGCACGTCACCTGGGGGGCGAACCCCTCGATGACGGCGACGTCTTTACCTCGCCTCTCGATCACGTAGAGCTGGTCGCCATCGTTCCTCCAAACGGAATCGGGCATCGGCTTGGGTGGCTTGCCGAGACCACGAACTTTCGCGGTCTGGAAGCCCGCGTAGCTCGCCAGGAATTCGCTGGCGTCGTCTTCGCTATCCCAGGTGGTGAGCCAGACGAGCCCCAGCCGGTCCTTGGCGCCCTCGAAGACGGCATAGCGATCGCCGTCCCAGCCCGCGGCCGCTGCCTTTCCCCCGTGCTTCTTGAGCATGACCCCGAGCTGCATCTCACCCAGCACGTTGCGGCCGACTTCCTTCCAGCCTCCCCCGGCCTTGAGCGCGCCCAGATCGATCGACATCGGCAGGTCAGGCTCGCCTCGGTACTTGTCAGGATGAAGGATCTGCTCGGTCGACAGCGGCGGATTCTTGTAGGCTTCGTCGATTGCTTTCCACCCGCCGTTGTTGGTCAATTTGGCACAGAAAACCATTCCCTTGAAGTAAGGGAAGATCATCGATTCGCTGATGATCGATGGTGAATTCTTGAGCGCTTGCCCCGATCCCAGAAACGGCAGGAACGTGGACATCAGATTGAGCGACCATTCGAGTGTTTCGGCAGGTATCTTGGCGATTTCCTCGCCTTCCCAGTCGTCCATTCCGGCGCCGAACATGGCGAGCGTGGCTTCGCCTTCGATCAGCGCCGTGAGCGCCAGCGACCGGTCGTCGTCACTCTTGACGGCCTTGTCCATGGCGTCGAGGTCATAATGCTGGTCGGCCAGGGCATGCGTGAGCTCGTGGGCGATGACGGTCTTGTTCTCGTCCTTGTCGAAGTCGTCTTTCTTGCCGAAGATTCGCTCGAGGAGGCCCGGCGGTTTCTTGGAAGCTTTCTTGGTTTCTTCAATCAGATGCATCGTCTTGGTCTTGGGGTCGTAAAACGCGGCGACCTCCTCGGAATAAACCTGCGCCAGGACTTCCCGCAGGTTGAAATCCCGTGGCAACAGCCCGAACGCCTTCATCGCCAGCTCGTTGGCCCGAAACTCACCAGGAGTCATGTCTTCATCAAGTTCCTTGAGAATCATCGCTTTCATGTTTTCGCGCTTGGTGACGTCGCGCTTGACCTCGTGCTTGAACGGGATTCTCCTGAGCTTGGGCAGAAGCTGCTCCATCCCGCGCTTGTAGCGCACGACGGCTTCGGTGTATTGACCTTGGTCGGCAAGCCGATCGCCCTCCTCGAGCAGGCTGATTCCCGCCTTGATGGCCGGATCGGCGCCTCGGTTCGCTCCAGGCAGCCGATCGCCCTTCTCGAGCAGCTTTTTCTCCGCCTTGACGGCCGGATCGTCGCCTCGTGCCGGGCCGAGCAGCCAGACGAGAGAAAGGGTAAGGATCGTCGCTATCGAAATCAGGCGCATGAGCGTTTCCTGGTAGCTCGGGGACTGGCTCGGGCTCTTAGAGCCGAGCGGGGGAATACCGTTCCATCAGCGGGGAGGACCATTTCGGGCTACGGGCGCGGCGGACGGCCTGGCGCGGGGCGAGCCGCTGGCCCGCCCAGCGGGCAGCGCCGCAGGAGGCGTTTCGGAATAGGGCGGGAGCTCGTATGCCAGAAGCTGCTTGGCCGCGCGAATCCGGACTTCCTTTTCGTTGCGCGGACCGCCGCGCGCCTTGACCTTGCCGTGGAGGTCGTCGGACAGGAAGTCAAGGATGACAGACTCGGGAAGGTCGAGCGAGCGGATCTTCTGAAACTTTGCCTGCTGAGACACCCCCCGGCTGAATCGCCAGATGCGGTCAGCCCGGGCGTAGGCGTCGGAACCGGCCTCGTAGCCGTACCGCCTCGAAAGCCGGTCGATCTCGTCACCGGCGTTGTTGCCATGAACGCGGAGGATCTCGCGCAGCTCTTGCCGGAACTTCACCCGGTCGTCGTATCGCAGTGAACGGATTTCGGCTTGCTTGTTGGTGCGGCTCTCGACGAGCTCGGCCTGCTTCCGCGCGGCTTCGTCGGCGATTGCGCAAGGACTCTTCCCTGGTCGGGAGTGGCGGCAGACCCGTGGCGGACCGCGCCGCCCCCTGCTCCGAGACTGGTTCTAGGGCGCCATTTTGTCGGTCGTTCTCGGTGGGCCGATCGATCGACGCGGCGTCGATGGGGCCTAGACCTCGCGTATGGACTCCGCCCTTTGGCCGGGGTGCGACATCGTCGGGCGATCGATCCGTCGTCATGTCCGCAGGCAATGCGAGTGGTGGCTCAGACGCGGGAGGTCGCGCCGGCTCCCGCTTCGCCAGCTCCTGGGCTGCCGCCGGGGACTGGGGATTCGCTTTCAGAGCGGGCGCGCCGTCCTTCTGATCGCCGGCCGCAGACGCCAGGCGCTTTGCGGAATCGACCGACTGAGCACCGGTCTTGGCCGGTGACCCCGTCTCGGGCCCGAAAGCCGGCGGGACGGGTTCTCGCGCGATCGACTCGCCCGGGCTGGCCGCGACGCTCGACGCGGGCGACGGAGCAGGATTCGGAGATGCTTGCGCCACAGAAGGAGCCGGCGCGCTCGCCCCCGGCGCAGGCGACGACGGCTGAGCACCCGGAATCGCACTGGCTGGCGCGACAGCCAACGCCGGTTGAGCCGGCGCGGCGCCCGCGGCAACCGCGGGCGGATTCCCGACCGGTCCGCCGGGTACGCTCGCCGCGGGCGTGACCAGACCGGCGCTTGCTGTACCGCCGACCGTCGAGCCTTGCCCGGCCGCGGACATACCGGGACGTGCTGTTCTGGTCCACTCGTCGAGCACGCGCTCCGCCTCGGCGGCCCGTGACCGGTATGGCTCAACGACCAGGCGATGATAGATCAAGATCGAAATGATCGGGACGCTCATGATCAAAGGGAAGGCGATCCACGCGGGAATCCCCCGCTTCTTGTATTGGACCACCATGACCGGCGGCGGCGGAGCCTCCTTCTCGAGATCCCCATCGAGATCGTCGGATTCCAGCGAGACGTCAGCATGCTTGGTCATTTCTTGTCATCTCCGATCGGCGCGCCGCACTCTCGCTCTCCCTCGACATCGCGGCTCGAAAAACCGTCCGGCTGCCGGCGGGCGATCCGAAACTTGGTCCCCAAAAGCTCCAGTGCCTCGTTTCCGACTCGATTACGACATCTCATCTTAACAAGATCACGACGCTTCCGCACCTGCGGGTTGCTCGGCAGCCACGCCCGCGTCAGCCTCATCCGCTGCCGAGTGCGGTTCGGCCAGAGCGGGGGCCAAGGCCGGCGGCCAGTACTGCAGCTCGATGGTCTGCCCCTTGACCGCCACGAACGGGCACGGCGGAGACTCGATCCATGTTCCGCTGTTCAGATAGAGCACGTCGTGGTGCCGGGCGAACAGGGGGAGATGGGTATGCCCGCACGTCACGAAATGAAAGCCCCGGCCCCGCGCGTAGTCCACGGCCCGACGCTCGATGAGCTGGCTGTTCCGCTGCCATTTCTTTGAGATCCGCCGGATCCAGCGTGCGGCGGCGTGCGGCATCCATTTCTGAATGTAGTAGAAGATTCCACACGCAATCTCGGTCATCCAGGGATACCCGGTCGCAAACGCATCGAACTGATCGCCATGAAGAATCAAAAGCCGGATGAGGCCGTTGTCGTACACGTATTCATCAAGGATCTCGACACCGACGATGTGGCTGATGATGTCAATCGGGCCGTCGTGGTTGCCGCGAACCCACACGATCCGAACATCCGTACGATCTGTATTCTTGCGAATGATCTTCAAGCATGCGAAATGGCGCTTTGTCAGCCGCTTGAAGTTCAGGTCGTCGAAGACGTCACCGTTGATCACCAGCCGGTCGCAGTGCTCGACCGCCCAAGTGAGAAACTCCTCGAGCAGCTTCGCCTGGCAGACGGCGCTCCCCAGATGGAGATCGCTGATCACGATGCAATCGAAATGCGAGCCGTAAGCCGGCTCAGGCAGGCTTGAGACATCCATATCGCGGCTCCGGGGGGTGTCCATTCTTCAGAACGCGAGAAAAAAGAGTCAAACTCTTCCTGCACTCTGGCTGGCGGACGTTTTTCACGAGCGAACCGTCGTCGCGGGCCAGCCGGCATAGAACGTCATGCCGGGATAGTCCCGCACAAACCCCAGCTCGGCGAGCCGGCTGGCCGCCGCGCTCAGGGCTGCTGGCTCACCATTATACGTTTCCACCTTGAGAATCCGCCGCGCAGGTCCCGAGAAGCTCGTGAGTAGATTGAGGGCAGAATCCGTGTCGAATTCCGACGCCCAGGGCAGCGCAGTGACCCGCTTCCCATGCGATTCGATGATCAGGACCGGACTCCCGTCGCGCAGAACAAGATAATTGCCGGCGTTGCGCGGGAACCGCGCGATTTGATCGCCCAGGAGATCAATGTCCAGGGGTGCGCCACTTCCGTAAATGTTGGCCGGGTCCGCAGCGCAGACCAAAACGAGGCCAGTCGCCGCACGATCGCGGCGGCCGGAATCTCCAGCAATGGAGAGCGCGGCATCGTGCGAGCCGCACCGATCCGGGGGGTGGCTCGCGACGTTCGAGGCCGCATGACCGCCCACGGCGGCCGCCAGGCGCGCAAGCTCCGGGGCGGCGTCAAGAGCGGCATACTGGACGCCCGTTAGCCCTTCCACGAAGTACCCCCGCCGCAGCTCGCCGCGCCACTCGGCGCGACAGAAACGGCGCGATCTCGCCCCAGGGCGGCGCCGCCGGCTCAAGCGCCAGGACTTCCCGCGCCAATACGCCGTAGCGCTCGAGCAGGACCCCCGCCCAGGCCAGAAGCCGGCTCTCGGCGTCGCACTCAGCCGGTGCGATCCGCCACCACCGACCCTCGGCCTGCGCGCCTGAGTGCCGCCGCGGGCGAGGCCGCGGCCGGAGGCCAGCGCGGCGCGATTGCGAGGCCTCGGAAAGTGCGTCCAGGGTCGCCTCCGATCCGGGACGCAAGGGGTCGAACCGATCATTGCTGACCAGCCCGCGGACCATGAGCCCGTTCAAAGCTCGGCGCACCGCCGAGGGCTCGGCACCCGCATGCCGCGCCAGGTCGGTCGCGAACGAGGCACCGTGCTGCGTCAAGAGATCGAGAACGGTCTGCTCGGTGACCGACAGAGACAGAAGGGCGGAATGCGGTTCCACCAGCGACCCGACGGGAAAGTCCTGCCCGAAGAAAGCGACCCGCGGCTCGTCGCGGCCGGTGCCTTGGGCCCGCCAGAGCCAGTCACCGTTGCCCAGCACCCGGTCGAGCCACGGCGGCTGGTAATTCTTCACTCGCCGGGGCAGGATCTCGTTCTCCCACAGGGAAGCCGGCGCCGCGAAGCCCTGGAGCTGCTCCAGGACTCGCTCGACTCCCTGCGGGCCCTCGACCAGGGTCGACGGGTGTACGAATTGCCTGCGCACCAGAAAATCGGCGAACACTTCCGGGATGACCGCAAGGCTCTCGCCCCGCCGGGAAGCGACGGTCGCCCGGCGAATCTCGGCAAGATTCTCGCGCTCCGCCCACCGCGGCTCTTGACCTTCACCATCGCCGGCTACCTTCACCACCTTGCCTTCTTCACACCAGCGCTCGAGCAACTCGGCCGCCAGGGGCGCGGCAATCGGGTAGCGCGCCGTCAGGTCGGTGAGTCCGATGAGCGCATGGGTCTGGAGGAATCGGCGGACGATCGACTCGGTCGCGGTCTCGTCCTCATCGGCTCGATCGAGGAACGCCCGGCGATAGAGTGGTTCCTCCTCGGCGGCGATATAGCGCGATCGCTCGGCGGTCCCGGGCAACTCGATCAACACGGCTCGGTCGAGGGCCTCGAGCTCGGCCAGGAACCCATTCATCGGCCCGCTGATTTCCGACGCCGTCAGATCACCCAGAAGACGCAGCCGCTCGGCCATCTCCTCCACGGTCCGCGGAGGCCGGCCCACGTGCCGCAGCCGATTCTCCACCCGCCCGATCGCATCGCGATCGAGCCACTCTTCCGGTTTCTCACCGCGCAGCAAGGGCTCGAGCAGGTCTTCGTCAACCACCGAGCCCAGCGACTTTCGGTCGCTGCGCTTGGGGTCGTCCCACTCGTAAATATGAGCCGCGGTGAACCCGAAGATCAGCTCGGATGCAAACGGCGACGGAATCTCGCCGCGCCGGGACACGACGCGGACTTCGCCCGCCTGGATGCGGTCAAGGAGTGATCTCAGCCGCGGCAGGTCCAGGTCGTCGTCCAGGCACTCGCGCACCGTCTCGAGCACGATCGGAAAGTCGGGAAACTGCCGTGCGACCTGGAGCAGGTCCTTGGCGCGGAGACGCTGGAGCCAGAGCGGCGTCCGCTTGCCGGGGTCGGGTCGGGGCATCAACAGCGCCCGGGCCGCGCTCTGGCGAAATCGCAGCCCGAAGAGAGCCGTCTCCGCCAGCTCAGCACGGATCAGCTCCTCGGCCGCCGCGGACGTCAGTCCGTCAAAAAGGTCCAGCGGCGGATCGTCCATCATTGGCAGCCGAAACAGCAGGCCATCGTCGGCGTGCAGGCACGCCGGGTTCAGGCCGAATCGATCGCGAATCCTCCCGGCAAGCGCCAGCTTCAAGGCGTGGTGCAGCTTGCCGCCCAGCGGAGCGAGCACCGCCAGCGACAGCTCGCCGGTTTGATCGACGAACGACTCAATCAGGATCGTGCGATCGTCCGGAACGGTTCCGGCCAGCCGGTGCTGGCGCGAGACGTGATTTCGAAGCGCTCGGGCCGCGGGCCGCGTCAACCGGCATTCGCGCGAGAGCCAGTCCGGCAGATCCGCGTCACCCAATCGCTCGACGATCTCGCGAGACAAGATGCCGACCGCCTCTCCCAGTTCGGCCGAGCGCGCCGCGCTCTCGCCGTGCCAGAACGGCATGACCGCCGACCTACCCTCGGCCTTGGCGACGACCACCCGATGGGGGTCGATGATTTCGATCCGCCACCGGGAATCACCCAGTGCGAATGTCTCGCCGACCCGGCGCTCGTACACGAACTCTTCGTCCAGCTCGCCCAGCCGCGGACCCCCCTCACCCAGGTACACGGGAAACTGACCCGTGTCCGGAATCGTTCCGCCGCTCGTGAGCGCCAGCCGCGCTGTTCCCGGAAGCGCCGCCAGCCGGTTGTGAATCCGATCCCAGACGACCCGCGCTCGCAGATCGCGCAGCCCGGGAGACGGAAATCGTCCGGAGACCAGCCGCAGCACGTTCTCGAAGGTTTCGGCGGAAAGCTGATGAAAGGGATACGCGCCCTTGACCAGGTCAAAAAGCGCCGGCACGTCCCAGGGATCCACCGCCACGCACGCGATCACCTGCTGAGCCAGCACGTCGAGGCAGTTTTGCGGTACGCATAATGGCTCGATCTCACCGCGCAGCATGGCCCGGCAAAGCGCAGCCGTTTCCAGCAGGTCAGCCATCGTCTTGGCGATCAACCGACCCTTGCTGACGCCCCTCACCACGTGCCCCGCCCTGCCCACCCGCTGAAGTCCCCGCGCCACGCTCCCGGGCGATTCCACCTGGCAGACCAGATCGACCGCTCCCATGTCGATGCCCAGCTCGAGGGATGCGGTTGCCACCACCGCGGCGAGCTCGCCTCGCTTCAATGCTTCCTCGGTGCCGCGGCGCTCCTCCAGGCTCAGGCTGCCATGATGAGCACGAAACGGGCGGGAAGACGCGGAATCGCCGTTTTCGGCGATTTCGTCTGGACCATCCAGGTCCCCATCGCCGGCGGCTGCCTCGTTGAGCCGGGCGGTTAGCTTTTCGACGGTCCTGCGGTTGTTGGCGAAGACGATCGTCGAGTCGTGCTGATCGACCATCGTCTTCAGGTGGTGATGGATTGCCGGCCAGACCGAGCCCGCCGTGTAGACGCCCTCGACATCTCGCGGCCAGACCACCTCGAGGTCCAGGTTGCGCCGCCAGCCAGCGTCGACGATCGTGACGGGCCGCGGCTCGGCCCGCCCCTCGCCCGGCCCCGGCGCCGATCGGCGGATTCCGCCCAGATACCGCGCGACTTCGTCGAGCGGCCGCTGCGTGGCCGACAGCCCGATCCGGATGAAACTCCCGGGATTGATCGCCTCCAGCCGTTCCAGCAAGAGCGCCAGGAACACGCCGCGCTTGTTGCCGCAGACCGCGTGGATCTCGTCGACGATCACATGAGAAATCCCGCGCAGGATCTCCCGCGCCCGGCTCGTGAGCAGGAGGTGAAGCGATTCCGGGGTGGTGATCAAGATGTCGGGCGGCTTCTTGACCATCGCCACCCGTTCGTGGCTGGGGGTATCTCCACTGCGAACAGCCACCCGGAGCCGGGAGAGCGGAGTGCCCATCGCTTGAGACACGGCCAGAATCCCCTCAAGGGGAGCGTGGAGATTCTTCGAGATATCCTGATTCAGCGCCTTGAGGGGAGAAATGTAGAGGATACGCACACCGGGCTTGGCCGGTGGCACTCGCCAGAGGTGGTCGAGGGCCGCCAGAAAAGCCGCCAGCGTCTTCCCCGAACCGGTCGGAGCGACGATCAAGGCATTCTTCCCCGACCCGATGACCGGCCAGCCCATCGACTGCGCCAGGGTCGGCTCGCCAAGCTCAGCCCGAAACCACGCCGACACGGCGGGATGGAAGCTGCCCAGGATGTCGGGGAGACGATCCGGTTCTTTGTCCATGAAGGTCGCGTTCGGCTCGCGGCGGTGGAACGAAAGCGCCTGAAGACCGCATGCGATTTTCGCTGACTGATCGGTTTCCCGCAAGGTTTTTTGAACAAACGTTTAGAGTGCAGGGCACGTGTGGCGGGTGCAGCCTGAAAAAACAGGGAATCGTGAGCACCCCAGGAATGGGTTCAGGCTTCGTGATCGAGAAGCCGCAGCGAGAAGGAAAGATGCGAGCGCGCAACGGAAAAACTGGCATGTCGTTTCGGAACTCCTTTCATGGTATGGAGTTGCGCATGTCTTTGGAATAATCGGAAAAGGTGCCTATCTCGCGACGTAACAGTCGACCAGCGCCAGGGTTGCGCATGTTTTTTGAATAATCGGAATAAACGGACCTGGGACGCGGCGTTCTGCGCATCTCAATACGGGATTTGCGGTTGCGCCTGGCGTCGGAACAATCGGAACTTGGGGGCCACGCGGCACAGCGTTGCCACATGTCTTTACAGCGACTTTGGTTGCGCATGCTTTTGGAATAATCGGAACTCCAGGCAGGAAGCTCGCGGTCGCTATATCTCATTGTCGCGTTGGAAGTTGCGCATGTTTTTTGCATTTTCGGAACGGGTGGTCCAACCGGCGAATCCGGCAAAGGCGGTTCCTTTCTAAGGAGAATGCTCGACGGCCTCGAGATCGTCGTATTCGTCCGGGGGCTCGACATACGCAAACTTGATCAGGTTCCCTTCACGGAGATGTTGTCATAGCTGAGGAGCCATCCGTTGACGGCGGTGACCATCAGATCGCGGGTGGTCGAGGGCAGCGCCAAGAGCGGGCAGGCTTGGGGGTCAATCAACAGCCGGAGGATCTTGGCGAGGGTGGTCTTGGCGGAGCCTTGCGGGCCGTAGAGCACGAGGATGGGATAGGGGCCGCACGGTCGAAGGGCAGCCGTGATCCAGGCGACCAGGAGTCGAAAATCGGCGTCGGTGAGATTGACATACTGCCGTAAGAGGTCGATCGAGGCCCCGGTCCTTGGCACCGGTAGAGGCAACAGGCCCGCCGGGCGCCAGAAGCGGCTCGCCGGCCGATCGATCATGCGCCAACCTGCACCGCAGACCGAGACGGCCCGACCCTGGGAATCGGCCAGGTCGATGAGGGAAGCCGAGTCATCGCCGCCGGGATCGCGGCCGACGCGAACCGAGACGCAGGGAGTGCCGGCATCCAGCCAGGCCCGGGCCTCCAGCAAGGAAATGACCCGCTGAATTGTGCCGATGCCCGGCGGTTCGCGCGATTCGGTACAATAGCCACTGAGAAGCCACCGGCGGAATTCCGCGGAGTCCAGGGGGACTGTTTCGGATCGATCGCTGATCGAAACCCAGGCATGCAAGCGGCCATCGGATGAACGATGCAGCCGCGCCGCCAACGCCAGACGCAGCAGGGCGCCGACGGGTTTCTGTGTCTCTTGAGTGCTCATGAGCGCTTGGTCCTTGGTCTCAATTCCCGCGGGCATTGGGTGTCGCCTCGAAGATGCGGACAGAAAAGACGGGCACTTCTGACGGCAGAGCGGATTCAGACGCCTGGCCGATTAATGAAAGGAACGCTTGTCTCCGCCGGATCCTAAGTTGCGATCCGGGAGCAAAATCGACGTGAATTCCGGCTGGCCTGCGCGACAGAGTGGAGGGATTTGCGGGTTCTGAGGGATGAGATGTCGTCAGGGGTGTGTTTCTCTGTCAGCCGGCGTCTGGCAAACGGCCGGGTTCGATCCCGAAGTTCAATGGCCTGCAAGCCTCGACCCCCAAGGCGATCACGGAAAACGCCCGAAGTGTTACCCAACTTCCGGATTTTCTGCCCTCCTGCTTTCCCGGGTTCGTCATGTGACCGTTTAAGGACGCGACGGCGCGGCGGGCAGCGCACTACAATCTCGTCCGGCGACAGAACGCGGGTTGACCAGCGCTCATCGCCTGCGCGCACTCTCCACCCCCGGATACACGATATAATTCGTCGTCGAAAATTCGACCTGCCTACCGCTCGGTAGAACGTACGACACTCGCTCCCAAGCGTTTGGCTAATTGGCGGTTGTGGCGTTTTTTGGAGAATTGTTGGGTGACATTCGCGAAGGTCGGCTGACCGGGGCTGGTTGGTGCAGTCGGACCACAACGCCGGCGCCGTCCGGCAGGAGGGGTTTGGTCACCTCGCCGACGATGTCCACCATGGTCGCCAACCTGGTGTAGGGTGTGGCCGAGTTCTCGATGCCGGTGTCAAAATCGTAGTTGTTGAAAGACGCGTCCGGCATGGTGTTGACCGAATCGTCCCCGGCGGGTGGCACCAGGCTGATCGCGAGCGAGTCGCACGGTTGTCGCCGTTGTGGGGGTGTCCTCCCCTCCCGCGCTAAGGGTCGGTACGCTACGATAGTAGGAGTTCGGTGGCGTCACAAACAAGGTGCGGGAACGAGTCTTCAGCCGAGTGGGTGGCACTGCTAAGCGGTGGAGGATGCGCGGCGATGAAAGTCAGTACGTATGAGGGCACCGTCGAGAACGGTCAGATCAAGCTTTCGGAAGGTGTGCATCTTCCGGAGCACGCGAAGGTCTACGTCATCCTTCCCGGTGTGGAGGAGACGTCGGTAATTCACATCTGGAGTCCCCACCTGGCGAAGCCGGAGCAAGCGGCTGATTTCATGAAAGAGGTCATCAAGGATCCCGGAGATGCCAGCCTACGATGACAAGCTTTTTGCGCCACCTGCTCCGGTCGCAAGAGTCGGCCTCCGCCATCCTGACCGCGAGGAGAGCATCGCCGACGTCCCGATGTTGATCGACAGTGGTGCGGACGCGACGCTGCTGCCCAGATCGGCCGTGGCGTCGCTCGGCATAGCAGGCACAGGCGAGCGATATTCGTTGATGGCGTTTGATGGCACGACCACCAAGTCGGAAGCGGCGCACGTCGATCTCGTATTCCTGAACGGCAGATTCCGCGGGCGCGATCTGCTGCTCGACGCCGCAGTCGGCGTATGAGGTCGCGATGTCTTGAACCACCTTCGGCTCGTCTTGGATGGCCCTGCATTGCGCTGGGAGGCGAGTGCTTCGCCGACGAGGAACCTCTGACCTACCGGTTAGCCGGTTGTCCGAAGTCTATTGAAATCGCCAAGTTCGACAAGCGCGCGGCGAATCGAGGGCCTGTTTCGATGAGGCGCTACCTCCTCGACACCGGTTCCGCCGGGGATTTGATTGCGCGTCGTCGGGGGGTGGACGTTCGGGTATGCGACGCAACGATACACGGCGACATCGTTGGCATTTGTATGCCCGTGTTGGGCGAGTTGTGGGCTGGCGTCGAGCTGAGCGCGACGCGGGAGCGAAATCTTGAGCGAGTGCGTCGTGCCTTTTTCCCGCGTGAGGGTCTGGCCGTTCGACGTGCAGGCCACTCAGGAATACGGCCGGATCTTCGCGGCGCTTTACCGCAAAGGTCGCATGATCCAGCAGATTGACATTCAGTTCGCTGCCACCGCCCTGAATCCTGGCAATTGCACCGTCGTGACCGCCGATGCCGACCTGTCCATCGTGACTGGGTTGAGTGTCGAGAACTGGGCTTCGTGAACGCGTTTCGGACTCGACGCGAACCCAGGGTGCAGGGTGGAGAAGGAGGACATGCATTGCGAAGGGGAAGTGGATTGTTAGGGCGGGCTAATTTCGTCTTTTCAGGCGAATGCGTTGGCGAGTACGCATCAGGAGGCCACGCTGATGACGATTCCTCGATGGCCTCTGGTCGATGTCGCCGTAACGCGCTGATAATCCCGTCGTTCACACGCCGGGCTTTACGATGCCGCCCGCCGCGGGGCTCTGGGAATTCCCAGAAACGAGGGCCCATCTCAGGGCCGAGCACGGGAGTGTGTGTGGGCTCCGATGCGGCGGCCGGATTGGAGGAAGCCGTCTGGCGCTGCCCGATCGAAGATCGGCGGAAGCTGGATTCGTCGTGCGAGGGCATGGTGGAAGAGTTTTTTCGCTGGGCAGCGATCTGCTGCTCGTCGATTACACGGGTCGGCTGCTCCGCGAAAGCAAGGCGGCGATCTCGGCCTAACTCGGGGGAATTCTGGCTCGGCTGGGCACGAACGTGGGGACTGCCGGGCTCGGCTAGAGAAACTGAAGGGCGGTCGATTGTTGGGCCGATTTTTGTCGCGCAGTTGCAACCACGTACTTTCGCGGAGCGAAAGGCGACTATTGAGTTCGCCGGACGTTTGGGTGTGCACCACCTCGCCAATCTGGGCGGATGCCCCGCGCGATAGCTCAAACGCAGTGATGGCGATTCGCTTCCCGGCCCGTAGATCCGACGCCGCGTCGCCGGCCCCGATCGACGGCCATCGTCGCGCGCTTGTGATCGGCCCATCGACTCCGCCCAACGTTCCTTTGCACGACCGCGCGTGCCCAGGTTAGCCGATTGTGACTGTGACGACGCGTTGCCGGCGCATCGAGCTGGCATCGTTCATTCGGTCGACCTTTGCCAGGACGCTACATTGCGTGTCGTTGTGTTATCGGGAATCACGGAGTGCCCAAGAGGCCAGGCCAGTCGTGGACGCTCGCGTCAAGTACCCGCTTGGTCATCCTCTCCAAGCGCTCGACATCCATAATCGCCTCGACGGCACCTCGGGTTGTCTCGTCCGGGTCGCGGAATCGAGCCTCCCCTAGCATCAGCAGCATCCGCTGGGCCTTGCTCACTCGGCCCTCTTCGCGGCCCTCCTTCAAGATGGCCTGGTAGGTGGTCGATTCCTTCATGTTCTGTACTCCTTCCAACAACTGTGCGACCAGTGCATCCGAGAAACGCAACCCCATGAGCAAACACGTGGCCGTCCAGAGCTTTGCCGCCCTCGCCTCGGGCTCGGCGTTAATCCGATCAGCCATGCGCTGCACCAGGCCGCGCAAGGCGTCTTCCGTTTCCGGGACATTGGCCAGAGGGGCCAAAGGCACCAAGTTGACCCCGGCGGTCAAGTAGGGTTCAGGATCTTCCTGCCACAGCCGGACCACCCGGTAATTATACAGAATTAGTAAGCCCGCCGTCCGGCATGTGGATCTGGAAGCATCCCGTCAACATCGGGGAATTGGCGTCTGGGCGCAGGAGCACCAGGACGGTAAGCACCGGTAGTCGGTGGCGATGAAAAAGAGCCGCCTGGCGAAACCAGGTGGTCTCGATCAGGTCGGTCTGGTGGCTTGACTGAAGCTCGAGGTTGACCAGGTAGGGCTGTGGTGCGTCGACGCGGATCACCTTGTCGGCGGCGGCCGTCACCGCGGTGATGTCCGAGTCGATGACCGTGACCGGGCCGGTCGGTCCGATGCCCAGCCGATCCAGCCATGCGGTTGGGTCGTCCCAGACCAGCTCCTTGGCCGAAACGTCAAAACGATTGAAGTCCACGACGTGCACCTCCGTCGGGAATGAACCGAGCGACTCCCAACCAGAGTCGATTGTAGTGGACACTGATCGGTCTTGACATTCGGCGCTCACCGTGATTGTCGACCTTTGTTTGAGAAAAGGGACACGGATTGCCGACGGCGAGGCGGATTGGCAGGGTAGGCTATTCGGTTTTTTCAGGCGATTATCTAGGCGAGAAAGCATCAGGAGGCTGCGCTGATGACAATGGCTCGAGGGCATCTGATGAATGTCGCCGTAACGTGCCGATATTCCCGGCGTTTACACGCCGGCCTTATACGATGGCGGCTCTCGCGGGGCTCTGAGAATCACCAAAAACGAAACCCCGGCTCTGGGCCGAACCAGTCCCGGCGTTGACACGCCGGGCTTTACGATGCGGCCCTGACAGGGCTGCGCACAAGGCCCACCGCCGATCCCCCGGGCGTTGCCCCCGGGCTGGTTCGTTCGGGCGCCCTTGCGGCGAGAATTCAAAACAGCGCAACTTCGAACGAGCGCTTCGGGCTGGTGTGACAGGCGGGCCGAGTCCGGAAGGTGTTAGCCCAAGAGCCGCACGATTGAAACATCGGGCCGCAATGCATTTCCCTGTGCTCTCCTTTCGCTCCCCCTCGTGACGACCTCAGGTCTCCGAACGGCGACCGACAACTGGAGAGTCGCAACTCACTTTGTGCATCACAGAACGCGATTTCTGGGTGACAACCAGTTTTGTGTATCACGAGTGAGTGACGAGACTAGATCGTTCAGAACACAATTCCAAGCGTGGCAATTCGTGACGGATCGGAAGAGGCAGAGCGTCTGATCCCCTCCAATGACCTGGCCCCACGCTTAGATAGATAGCCCGCCGCCGTGGAACTGTGCGAAGGCCTCGTGCCCGCGCCGGCAAGCAGCGTCTCCGGGCTCAGCCCGGACGGCGACCGCATGCTCCCGGCGATCGGCGAGCTGCCGGAGGACGAGCGGGAGGTCTTCGACCTGGTGGGGATCCTGGGGATGACGCAGGCAGAGGCCGCCCAGGTGCTCGGCGTCAGGGCAGTGACGTTTTAGGGGCGGTTGAGCCGTGGCCTGTGGCTCCTTACCGAGCAACTGGCCGACCTCCGCCCGGGCGAGAAGCCGCCGGACGCGATCCACGTGGAGACCGGCAGGGAGTGGGTTCTCTTGGTGTCGGAGTCCTGCGCGCAGCCGCCTCGAGGTGCTCAGTCATGGCTGTCGATTTGCGGGTGCAAGAGCTGCTCGAGGAGCTCGGCGACTCCGGGTGTACTCCCGAGGAGGTCTGCGCGCTTTGCCCCGAACTGCTGCTCGAGGTGCGCCGGCGCTGGTTGCGGGTGTGCGCCGTCAACGCGGAGCTCGATGAGCTGTTTCCGGCGCCCGGGCCCGACCCCGCCCCGGGCGACGATATCCCCGCTCGCTACGATATGAGTGCCGAGTTGCCGCAGATTCCGGGCTATGAGGTCGAGGCCCTCCTCGGGCGCGGGGGCATGGGTCTGGTCTACAAGGCCCGGCACCTCCGACTCAACCGCTTCGTCGCCCTCAAGATGCTGATTACCGGCTCGTATGCCGCGGCGCACGAGCGGGCGCGGTTCCAGCAGGAAGCGGAGGCGGTGGCGAGCCTGCGGCACGCCAACATCGTTCAGGTCCACGACGTTGGCGACCACGAGGGGTGGCCCTATTTCACGATGGAGCTGCTCGAGGGGGGCAGCCTGGCTCAGGCCCTGGCGGGCACGCCGCAGCCGGCCCGCCAGTCGGCCGCGACCTTGGCCACGCTGGCCGAGGCCGTGCGGGTGGCGCACCAGGGCGGGATCGTGCACCGCGATCTGAAGCCGGCCAACATCCTGCTCACCGCCGACGGCACGCCCAAGATCGCTGATTTCGGGCTGGCGCGGCACTTCGACCAAGGGCCGGCCCTGACCCTGAGCGGGACTCGGATGGGGACTCCCAGCTACATGGCCCCGGAGCAGGTGATCGGGAAGGCGGGCACGGTCGGGCCGGCGGCGGACATCTACGCGCTGGGTGCTGTGCTGTACGAGATGGTCACCGGGCGGACACCGTTCCGGGGCGAGACGGCGGCCGAGACGGAGCATCACGTGGTCCATGACGAGCCAGTCCCTCCCTCGCGTCTGAATACGAAGGTTCCGCGCGACCTCGAGACGATCTGCCTGAAGTGCCTGTCCAAAGAGCCGCGGCATCGCTACCCCACTGCCGCGGCGCTGGCCGATGATCTGAGACGGTTCGGGCAGGGACGGCCGATAGAGGCCCGCCCCGTGAGCTGGGGAGAGCGTTCCTGGCGCTGGGGCCGGCGCAACCCGACGGCCGCGGCGCTCCTGGCCACGGCGCTGGCTTTGGTTGGGCTGGCCAGCGGCGGCGGGGTGTGGCTCGTGCAGCAACGAGCCCGGCACGACGCCCAGATGCGCAACGACGTCGGCACGGCCGTGGACCAGGCCGAGCGTCTCCGCAACGGGTTCCACTTCCGCGAGGCGGGGGAATCGCTCAAGCAGGTCCGGCAGCGGCTGGAGCCAGCGGGGCCGGATGACCTGCGCCGGCAGGTGGAACACGCTGAGGCCGACCTGAACTTGGCCGAGCGCCTGGACACCGCCCGGATCAAGGCAGCGACGCTCGCGGGAGGGAAAGACGGCCTGGCAGTGGCCGAGCCGCTGTACGTGTCGGCATTCGCGGAGGCGGGGCTCGGTCGAGAAGGGGACGACAGCAAGACGGTGTCGGCGCGGGTGCGAGACTCGGCGCTGAGTGCCCAACTCATCGCCGCCCTGGACGACTGGGCGAGTATCACGGCCGACCGAAGGCGGCGGGAATGGCTCTTGGCGGTGGCCCGCGACGCCGACCAGAACCCGGCGCGAAACCGCCTGCGCCAGCCGGAGCTGTGGCGAGACGGTGCCCGCTTGACCCGGATCGCCCAGGAGCCGAGCGGTGCTTTTGTGTCGCCGCAGTTAGCGATCGCCCTGGATCGAGCTGCGCACCAGTCTGGCGGGGACGTGATACCGCTCCTGACCGCGGTGCAGGCACGCTACCCACAGGACTTCTGGATCAACTTCGGGCTCGGTGCGACGTTGGGCATGGCGCGGCGGTGGGACGAAGCCCTCGGCTACTTCCGTGCGGCAGTAGCGGTCCGCCCCGAGGTGAGCGCGGCGCAAAACAACCTCGGCGAAGCCCTGTTCGCCACGAACCGGCCGGAGGAGGCCATCGGCCACTTCAACGAAGCCCTGCGACTCGACCCCGAGTCCATCGCGGCCCACCTCAGCCTCGGCATTGCTCTGCGCACCAAAGGCCGGCTGGAGGCGGCCATCGACCACTTTCAGCAAGCCTTGCGACTCGACCCCAGATTGGCTGTTCCCGAGGCCGGCTTGAGCGCCACGATATCGAATGCCACCCGCACCGCCCTACGGGCCGCCGCCGGCCATGACTCTGAGAAGGGCCGGCTGGACGAGTCCGTGCGAACGCGGCTGCGCCAAAAGGCCCTGGGCTGGCTGCGAGCCTACCTTGAGCTTGCGATCCGGCTCCACGACAGCGGCGAGCGAGCGGGCTGGTCCCCGGCCGGCTGGCAAACGGACTCCGCCCTGGCCAGTGTGCGTGACCCGGCAGGGCTGGCGAAGTTGCCTCCGGCGGAGCGTGAAGAGTGGCAGCACCTCTGGGCGGAGGTGGCGGCACAGGTTGCCGCGGATCCCCTGGAGCAGGGCCGGGCGCATGCCGCCCGCCGGGAGTGGGCCCAGGCCGCCGACTGTTACGCGCGAGGCCTGATGCCCGGCCCGACGGACGACGGCCACCGCTGGTTCGAGTACGCCGCCCTGCTGCTTTTGTCCGGCGATCGCCCGGGCTACGTGAAGGCGTGCGCCCACCTGGTGGACCGGTGTGGCAACGACAAGGGGCCGCGGTCGTACCTCGTGGCCCGCGCCTGTACCCTGGCCCCCCAAGCCGTCGCGGACATGTCGCTGCCCGGCCGCCTCGCCGACGAGGAACTCCGGGCCTCCGCCCGAGAATTCTGGTCACTGACCGAGCAAGGGGCCCTGGCGTACCGGGCCGGACGGTTCCAGCAGGCGGTCCCCTTCTTCGAGCAAAGCCTCCAGGCCGACCCCAGGTCGGGCAGTGCGGTGCTCAACCGGCTCTGGCTGGTCCTGGCCAAAGAGCGCCTCGGGAAGGCCGAGGAGGCGCGGCACTGGCTGAAGAAGGCCCAGGCGTGGCTCGACCAGTACCGTGACGGAATGCCGGCCCGGGCCGAAGCGGAGTTAGGGTTGCACTACCACAACTGGCTGGAAGCGCACGTCCTGCGCCGCGAGGCGGAAGCATTGATTCCGCGGTAGCCCGCCGCCCTGACAGCTCCGGCAAGACCGGCTGTGAGCCCGGCCCATGCGGGTGTTCCCGCGGAACAGCCCCTTCGCCTCGGTCGAGTCGTTTTTTGCTCCGTCGAGCGCTCTACCTCGGTACCAGGCTCAAAACGAGCGGATTAGCCCAAAGATCACCAATGTATTCAGCGTTGTCATCATGAGGACGAGGTAAGATGCACATGAAGCAGGGAAAATGAGCAAGGCTTGCAAGGATCCCAAGCATCCGCCACGCAGGTCCGGTGTTTGCTGGATGATCTCTTGGTATCGGGTCGAGAATACGGTCTTGCCCTTTGGAGACCACAGGAGGAAAAGTTGAGGTGCAGAAGACAGTCCGGCCACCACGGATAATGCGATTGAGCCGAAGGAATCGAAGCTCTCTTGAATCGATGGATTTCCCGCGCTTCGCTGCACGAGCCAGCTACAAAGCAGAATCGGAACAGGGATCACCGCAATGATTGTGACAGCCCATCTCCCCCAGTTCCGCAGTTGAAACAAGCCCCAGCTTGTGACCGTGGCGATGAACGCGAGTGAGTCGACCGTTGCCATACGGGCAATCCAGCGCCGATAAACCCAACGGTCAACTTCCGGCGCCGATGAGAGTTTCCGTAATTCTGCAAACAGACCCAGTCCGAAACTCCCGAGAACGATGACACCCGCGATCAAGCAGAGCAATCCTGTGGCACGGATACATGATTCCCGACGCAAGTGCTGCTGGCGCTGCCTCCGAGCCGGGCTCGATTCCAAAGTCGTAGCCGGTGGGCCATCAAGCGCTGCTGGCGGGGCATAGGGATTCACAACCGGTCGTTCGCCGTCTGAGGGCGGCACGCTCTCTTGCATCGGACGTTCCCACACGTGAATCGGCTGGATCGGAAATCCAAGATCCAGGAGAAGCGACGATCGAGGTCCCAGCCTCTTTGATTCTCAACTGTGTCGACCGTTCTTTCAACGACAGGGAGCGAAAGGCGACGAAGGGGCGAGCATGACGTTCCGAGCAGGCGCCGTCGTGAGATCGTCATAGAGTCGCCTTTCGCTCCTGCGAAAGTGTGCGGTTTCGATGAGCAAAGAAGAGAACTTTCGCGGGAGCGAAAGGCGACGATGAGAACTTTTGCGGGAGCGAAAGGCGACGCCGCGCGTCACTGGCCGATGACGAGCGCGCACGATGGGATTGACTGTGTGAGGCCAGGTCGGCGGCATTTGGCTGCACCGGCGTGTTAAGCGTGCCTGACGCTGGTCGCGTTCAGGCGTTGGTGCTACTCAGGTGAGCGCGATGCGCGCATTTGCAGTTCAGCGCGCTCGGCCAGTCCACTTGCCATTTCTGCCTCGACCGGTTGCTCGCGTTGGCGGCATCGGGGATACTAAGCCCTGAGCCGCAGCGACTGGACGCTCGTTCGATGGGTGCGAATCAAATCGCCGTACGCTGAAAACTTGCCCTCTTGTTTTTGATCCGCTCGACACCGCCGAGATTCAAGCCGGCAGGAAGAACGTATCTCAACGTCGACGAAGCCAGAGCGGGGCTCGTGGCAATTCGGACTTGCCCAACGTGTTCTGGATAGCCAATTCCTCTGCTCTGGAGAGCACGCGCGTTCGGTCCTGCTGCTCGCCCGTATCATGCACGTGCCGTGGCGGTCAACCCAACGGCTGATTCTCCCGCGCGGTTCACGACGCGATAGCAAGTTCCTCCGTTGGCTCCGGTTGGGCGGCTATGAGCGAGAGTCCGGGACTCTCATCCAGGAGTCGAATTGACCATCGTCCTCTGATCAGCGAGGTGCCGGATGCATGCCTGCGCGGACGAAATACAGCTCACTCGATTCATCAGGAACGAGTTGTCTCGCGCAGAACATGAGGGTCTGAGCTGTCACCTGGCGGCCTGCGACCGGTGCCGGCGACATCTCCAGGAGATGAGAGTGCAGGCTAACGGTTTCGGAATGTCCTCGCCGATCGAAGCGGCGCTCTTGAACGTTCCAGATCCGCGCCCGCGATGGCCGCGAATCGAGGGTTACCAGATCGTGCGCGAGATCGGTCGCGGCGGCATGGGTGTGGTGTACGAAGCCGAGGAGGAAAAACTGAGCCGGCGGGTTGCGCTCAAGATCCTCCCTGGCACGGCGCTCAGCGACGAGAGCCAGGTTCGTCGGTTTGAGCGCGAGGCTCAGGCCGCGGCGCGTTTACACCATACCAACATCGTGCCCGTGTTCGGTGTCAGCCGGCAGAACGAGGATCCCTATTTCGTCATGCAGTACATCGAGGGCTCTGGCCTCGATCGCGTTCTCGGCGAACTCAGGCGACTCCGCCGCTCCGCAAGACCTCCAGGCCGCGTCGAGGCCAAGTCGCCTCCGGACAGATCCGGCGAGAGCGCCGCGAGCGTGGGAACCGTCGCGGGAGTACCGCCGCGGATCGATGCTAGGGCGGTGGCCCGATCGCTGGTCTCGGGAACGTTCGCGGCGGGCGCAGGCCCTCACGATCAGCACCCCGGTGCCGGAGCCAGCGCAGTCGACACAGCCGAATTCCCGCCGCCCATTGTCTCCAACGAGCCGATCGACCTCGATCCACGATTTCCGGTGTTGCCCGGATCCACGGACCTCTCGACCCGCTCCGAACCGAACCGGTCCTACTTCGAAGCGGTCGCCAGGATCGGCTCCCAGGTCGCCCATGCCCTCGACTACGCCCATCGGCAAGGGATCTTGCACCGGGACATCAAGCCCTCGAACTTGCTGCTGGATTCCCAGGGGAACGTCTGGGTTGTGGACTTCGGGCTGGCCAAGATCACAGAGATCGACGACATCACGAGGTCGGGTCAGCTCGTGGGGACGATCCGATACATGGCCCCGGAGCGATTTCAGGGCCAGTGTGACGCTCGCTCCGACCTTTACAGCCTGGGTCTGACGCTGTTCGAGCTCGTTGCGCTGCGACCAGCGTTTGAAGCGTCGGAGCGTGAGGAGCTGATCGAACGGATTCGCCGCGAAGAGCCGGCGCGGCTCAAGAAGCTCGAACCGCGAGTGCCCCAGGATCTTGAGACCATCATCCACACGGCGATCGCGGCGGAGCCCGGACGACGTTATCGTTCCGCCCAGGAAATGGGCGAGGATCTCGACCGGTTCCTGAAGGATCTACCCATCAAGGCCAGGCGGGTTTCTCGTTCCGAGCGCACCATACGCTGGTGCCGCAGGAATCCCTGGCCCGCTCTATCGATTACGCTCCTGGTCGCGGGGAGCATGGTGAGCCTCTGGCAAGCGGTCCGGGCGACCCGGGCCGAGCGCAGCGCCCGGCTTGCGGCAAACGCGACGATCACGGCCCTCAACCGGGCCGAGAGCGAGGCAGTTCGCGCGCGCGCCGCCGAAGCCGCAACCGCCAAAGAGCGGGACCGCGCTGAGGCCGAGGCGGCGATTTCCAAGGCAGTCCGCGAATTTGTGCAGCAAGACATGCTCGCGCAGGCCAGCGCCTATAACCAGATCCCGCATCGCGCGCCGCCAGATCCCGACCTGAAGGTACGGACGGCGCTCGATCGCGCGGCCCAGAGGATCGGCCAGCGCTTCAGAGGTCAGCCGCTCGTGGAGGCGTCGATTCGCCAGACGGTTGGCGAGACGTACTATCAGCTTGGGCTCTATCGGGAGGCGGTTCCGTATCTCAAGCGAGCCCTCGAGCTGCGCCGGGGCATCCTCGGTAATGATGATAAAGACACGCTGCTGGCGATGAGATCGCTGGGAGGCGTGTACCTGGCCGACGAGCGGTTCTCCGAGGCCCAGCCCCTTCTTGTCGGGGCCATGGAGGGACTGCAATCACGGCAGCGGTCCGATGACCCTGACCTGCTTGATGCGATGATTCTCGTGGCGAATCTTGATTATGGTCTCGGCAAGCACGTGGAAGCCGAGCGTCTCCTCTCTCAGGTACGCGACGCCGATCTGCGCACGCTCGGTCCCGATGATGTCAACACGCTCAACGTGACGAACAGCCTGGGACTCATCTACCTCGAGCAAAACAAGCCGGAACTGGCGAGAGACACATTGACTGACGTCTGGAACAGATTTGTCAAGACCCACGGTGCCCTCCATCCGCTCGCGCTTCAGGTCAAGCAGAACTTATCCGACGTCTATTCGCGACTGGGCAAGCGAGACGAGGCAATTCGCCTCGCGATCGAGGCGGTCGATGGCCAGTCGAAAGCGCTGGGCCGCCAACATCCCGACACGTTGCGCTCGATCGTTAAACTGGGCATGCTTTACACGGAAGAGCACAGCTTCCAGAAGGCCGAACCTCTCTTGAACGAGGCGCTCTTAGGCTCTCGCAAGGCGCTCGATCGCAATCACGAGACGATTATCGCCGCGCTGGGCGGTCTGGCGGTCGTCTACGTGTTCAGGAAGGACCTGAAGGCGCTGGGTGTTGTGTTGAGTGAGGCAGCCGAGCTCCTGAGTCACCGGCGGGGTCTAGAGGACGGCACAACCGCCGCCGCCAACCAGTCCGCCGGAACGTGCTTTTTCATGCTGCGTGAATACTCGCGGGCCGAGCCGTACATCCGCAATTTCTTGACGTACTGGACGACAACGGGCCCCGGTCGCTCCGAGCGCTACTTCACCGAACTCACGTATGGGGTCTGTCTGCTCGCGCAGAAGAAGTTTGACGAAGCTCAATCTCATCTGCTCATCGCGTACAACGGGTTGCGGCCGAAAGGCGAAGTCGCACCGCTGCCCGAGAACATCGGGCTCGGCGAGCTCCTGTCACGTCTGTCGCGGCTCCATGATGGCAGCGGTCAGCCGCTCAGCAAATCGGTGATGTCCGTGATCCGCAGGGACCCCATGATCGAGGCGATTGTGCTCGACCTCCAGTTTCCCCCCGATTCGTTTCGATCGCGTTAATTGCTGGAAATGATGACGAGCGGAGGTTCTTTGCCAGCATTGCTCTTCGTCCATCTTTTGCAAAAGGCCTCGGCCCCGACCCGCCTCACCTTGGTATTTTGCACCGCCAGATACTTCAGACGACTCAAACCCTCTAAATGCCGTAGACCGGCGTCTGTCACCGCAGTGTTATCCAGGATGAGCAACTCCAAGCCCGCCAGGCTCGACAGAATGGCGAGATCCGCGTCCGTGAGCTGAATCGAGTTCAGAGTCAGAACGGATAAACTCACCTGGCCTTCTAGGCAGGCGAGACCGGCCCCCGTGATCTTCGTTCCGCCGAGATAGAGCGCCGACAGGTTCTGTTTCTCCGAGATCAGAGCAAGCCACTTGTCGGTTACGGCCGTGTCACTCGCCTCGATGGTACTCAGATTCTTCATTCTCACGAGGCTGCTATACGACTGGTCCGATATCCGTGTCCCCTGGATGTCGAGATCAGAAAGCTGGGACAGCGACTGCAGAGCCCGTATGCCCTCGTCCGTGACGGCGGTGCCGGCCAGCCACAGTGCCTGCAGGGACGGCCATGATCGGCGAATGAACCTGAGTGTTCGATCCGAGATTTTCGTGTGCGATAACTCGAGTCGCGTGAGATTCGCCATCGCCGCGAGGCTCGACGCCCCGTCGTCGGAAATGTCGTTGTTTCGGAGTGAGAGAAACTCAAGCGAACGCAGGTTCGCCAATTCCTTGACGTCCTCGTCTCCCAAGCCCGTGGAGTGAAGCCATAGCGTTCGAAGACTTTTCAGCGTACTGATCCTGCGCACGGCTGCGTTCGAAAGCGACATCACTGATATGTCTAATTCCTGGAGCCGACCCAGGTTCTCAGACCTGAGATTGAGTAGACCGCGCTCGGTTATTCGGGTATCCACCAAGAAGAGATTATTTATGTTCTTGAAAGCATTAAGTGATTTGATACATGTGTCGTCGAACCGCTCGCCTTTCAATTGGAGTGTCACGCTGCTTCTCGGGTCATCCTTGTTCTGAAAAACTACGATGCCTCCGCGGTCCTTGATGAACGAAGCGGCGCGAGCGACGCCTTCCGCTTGCTCCTGGGAATCGTCGCGCGGCTGTGCGGACCAGACAAAGGAGAGGAGCAGACAAACCTTGAACATTCTTAAGCTCGCCATACTGCTGGGCCCCTCTCTAGCCCACTGCCCCGTGCGATGCGGAGAGCAAGTCCCGCTTCAGGCGAGCCGCCTGGCCTCAACTTGCAACTCGTGTGGTGCTTGCTTCGCGAAGTCAGTGGGCGCGCTTTCCGCCGTTGGAAAGTGACGGCGGTGGTTCCTGCCGTTGGGGCGGCGGCATGGGCTTGATCTTGTTCGGTGACCGGCACGGGAACATTGCTGACACTAGCCTATTCAAACCTTCCCGGGTCTCGCAAGCGGCTCGACCAGTTACGCCCGTCATTCGCGGTCTTTCTCTCGCGGTACAGCCGTATCGGGGCATTGCTCGATCTCCCTCGTGGGGGCAGAATCGTAAGATTCCCCAGGAGCTCAACCGCCGCCGTGTTATTGACGAGCCTCCTCGCGGCATTGAAGATGCCGAAGAGCGGACGGTCACCACGCTTCGCCGGTCACGCCCAGAGGAAGTTCCGAGGTGATTTGATGAATACCACGGGAACTGCACCGAGGATTCAGTTGAGGCCCACGCCGGTGAACGTCCTGATCAGGGGACTCAGCCAGACCTGCCGGGACCATCTTCTCGCCGAGAAGTGGATCCTCGCACCGTCTCGGCGAGCGGGGCACCAGTGGCTCGAGGCCGTCGCTCGAGCCGGCCAGCCCGTCGTGAACGGGCATGTCACCACGCTCACCAGGCTGGCCCTGGATCTGGCCGGGCCGGCGATGGTCCAGCAGCAGCTCAAGTTCATCTCGGCACGGCAAGGCGCGCTATTGGTCGGTCGCGTCATGGAGCGGCTCAGAAACCCCGACGGTGGGTATCTCTGGCAGTTGTCGCCCGGCGTCCGCCTGGCCGAGACGGTCTGCGCCGCAATCGACGCACTGCGATGTGCCGGGCTGGCTTCGGATGATGTGAAGATCAAATGTTTCGAGGTCGATGTCAAGGGCCGCGAACTTCAGGACATCCTCCGCGAGTACACCGCGGAGCTAGGGCGGCGAAACTGGATCGATCGTGCCGGAGTCCTGAAAGCAGCGATCGACCGGCTCACGTCAAGCTCGGGCGCACTGCCAGAGGGCGTCCTTGTGGTCATTCCGGGTGATCTGGACGCAAAGGGACTGGAGCGGCGATTACTCGACCTGTTGCCTGAAAAACACCGAGTGCCGCTGCCGGTCGACCAGCCGGCGCCCGCGCCGGCCGCCGTGGGCGAAGAGCCATCAACCGACGCCCGCCTCCTGCGCTCTATTACCGCGCCCGCGGAAGCCCCTGCTCCTTGCAGCGACGGGTCCGCCGGCATCTTCCGGGCCGTCGGCGCAGCGAACGAGGTTCGCGGCGTGCTGCGCCGCCTTCTGGCTGACGGGATTCCGCTCGACCAGGTCGAGGTCCTTTGTACCGACGTCGCCACCTACGTTCCGCTCATCTATGAGACGTTCGCAGCGCTCTTGCCCGATCAAGCGAGCCTTGACGACATCCCGGTGACGTTTCAGGAAGGGATTCCCGCCCGCAAGCTCCGGCCGGGGCGCGCGCTCATTGCCTGGCTCGACTGGACCCAGAGCGACTTCCCGCAGCAGGGACTCATCCAGATGATCCAGGAGCGGCTGGTCTCTATTCCGGACCACGATCCCGGCGTCATCAGCTTCAGCCGGCTCGCGGCGATCCTCCGCGGCATCGGCATCGGATTCGGGCGCGAGCGTTACCTGGACGCGCTCGCGAGATACGAGCAGGCGCTCGATCTCCGCCGCCGCGACCCGCAGCCGCTCTGCGACGAGGATGGCGAAGTGATCGAGCCAGCGGATGGTCCGCTCGACCAGCGATTGGCGGCGGTTCGATTGCTGCGCGGCCTGATTGAGTCCCTCCTCGACCTGTCCGCACGCCCCGGTGACACCACACGGCGCGTACTCGAGCTGGCTCAGCGATTTCTCGAGGAGCGCACGCGGGGCGATAGCCAGCTCGACAACTACGCCAGGGGGATCCTGATCGACCGGATCAAGGAGATGTGCGATTGCCTGGATCAGGACGAGGACGCGTCCTACATCCACGCGACTGGATGGCTGGCCGCGCTGCCGGAGGATGCCTGGGTCGGCGGCCTCGGGCCGCGCGGCGGCTGTCTTCATGTCGCACACGTCCTGGCCGGCGGCCACAGCGGCCGGCCGAACACGTTCATCGTCGGCCTCGACGATGGCCGATTCCCCGGCGCAGGATTGCAGGATCCGATTCTGCTCGACGACGAACGGCAGGGTCTGTCCCGGGACCTCATGACCTCGGGTCAGGAACTGTCGAAGAAGTTCAAGCACATGGCGCTTTTGCTGTCGCGGCTGCGAGGCCGCGTGACCCTGTCATATTCGTGCTACGACCTCGCGGACGATCGTGAAATCTTTCCCAGCCCCGTGGTTCTGGCCGCGTTTCGCATCCTGTCCGGGCAGCACGACGGCGACCAGGCGGCCCTGAACCGCTGGCTCGCTCCGGCCGAGTCGTTCGCCCCGGATTCACCGCAAAAGGCTCTCACGGAAAGCCAGTGGTGGCTCTGGAGGATGAGCGGGCCCGAAGATGTCGTCGAGCCGCGCGACCTGGTGGCCGCGCGGTTTCCGCATCTCGCTCGCGGATTCACCCTCGCAGAGGAGCGGGCATCGGACCGCTTCACCATCTTCGACGGCTGGATACCCGACCCCGGCGCCGAGATCAACCCGACCGTGCCCGGCGGGCCGGTGGTCTCGGCAAGTCAACTAGAAACGCTCGGCCAGTGCCCGCTGCGCTACTTTTTCCGTTACGTGCTGGACATCGAGCCGCCCGATGAATTTGCGATCGAGGAAGGCGTCTGGCTCGACCCGCGGCGCGCGGATCGCTCTTGCACGCGGTGTTCGAGCAATTCCTCAGGGAGTTGATCGAGCGCGGAGAAATACCCAGCACCGCCCGGGACGAAGAGCGCCTTCTGGCCATTCTCGAAGCGGAGATCCAGATCTATCGCGAGAGGATCCCGCCGCCGGGTGAAGCCGTGTTCCAGCGCGAGGTGCGGCAGCTCCGGCGCACGGCCCAGATCTTCTTGCATGGTGAAGAAGAATACTGCTGCCGAACCGGCAATCGGCCGCTGTTCCTCGAGGTTTCGATCGGTTTGCGCAGTGACCGGCCGCAGACTCTCCTCGATACCCCGGAACCCGTTCAGGTCGGTCTTGGCGACGGGACCTCGCTCCGCGTTCGCGGCCGGATCGACCGCGTGGACAAGGTCGGCGGAGCGCAGAGGAACGCGTTTGCGATCTGGGACTACAAGACCGGCAGTACGTGGAAATACACCCAGGAACCCCAACCGTTCTGGGACGGGCGGGTGGTCCAGCACTATCTCTACCTCTTGTTATTGAGCGCCCGCCTCCGAGCCGTGGGTAAGGAGTTTCCGGGTGCGAAAGTCGGCGAGATCGGCTTCTTCTTTCCCAGCGAAAAGGGAACCGGTGAACGGATCGCGTTCACGCCGAAACAGCTTGACGGGGGATCGGAAGTGCTGGCACAGCTCGCCCGAATCGCCGCCGGCGGCGCTTTCCTGGCAACAACCCGATCCGAAGATTGCCACTTTTGCGATTACAACAAGATTTGCGGCGACGTGGTGCGATTGGCCGGCGCGAGCCAGCACAAGCTGAGCGCACGCGCGAACACGATACTGGAGCCTTACCGGGAGCTGCGCCATGACCAAGGCGTCGAAGAGGCCGGAGCCTGAGGGACAGGCGGCGACCCCGACACCGCCCGACCAGGCCGCGCGCGACCTGATCACGCGCGACCTGGATCGGAATCTGCTCGTCGAAGCCGCCGCGGGAACCGGCAAGACCACGAGCCTGGTCGGCCGCATGATCAGCCTGATCCGGGAAGGCCGATGCAAGATCGACAAGCTGGCGGCGGTCACGTTCACGCGCAAGGCGGCGGCCGAGCTGCGGGGCCGTTTTCAACTCGCGCTCGAAAACGCTGCGCGGCAGGCGACTGGAACCGAACAGGAGCGCCTGACCCGGGCCGTCGATCACATCGAGAGTGCGTTTCTCGGAACGATCCACTCGTTTTGCGGGCGGCTGTTGCGCGAGCGGCCGGTGGAGGCCGGCGTGGATCCCGAATTCATCGAGCTCGACGATGAGCAGGACGCCGAGCTCCGCCGCCGCGCCTGGTCGGAGCACGTTGCCCGCCTGATCGACGAAGGCGATCCGCTCGTCGCGACACTGGAAGATCTTGGCGTGGACATCCTCACGCTGCTCTCGACGTTCGAGCGTTTTGCCGACTTCCCTGACGTCGCTCTATGGCCGGTCGACAAGATCGATCTCCCCGAGGCGGCGCCCTTGATCGGCGCAGTGCGCGAGTATGCCAGGCACATGGAGGCGCTGGCGCCGGCACTGCCCGACGACTTCGGCAACGACAAGCTCATGCCGTACTATCGACGTGTTCCCCGGCTCGTCCGCCAGGCCGATCTTTCCCGGCCGGGCGACCTATACGCGCTCCTGGAGCCGTTTGTGAAATCAACACCGAGCGTGGTGCAAAAGAACTGGCCTGGTGGCAAGGCGCAAGCGAAAGCCGAGCAGGACGCCTGGAATCAGTTCGCTCAGACCCACGCGATTGGGTACATCGAAGCCTCGCGCGCTTTCCGTTACAAGCACGTTCTGGCTGCGCTTCGGCCGGCCGTCAAGGTCTACGACCGGCTCCGGCGCGAAGCCGGTGGGCTCAACTTCCAGGATCTCTTGCTGCTGGCGGCACGGATGCTGCGCGACAATCCTCCGATTCGCCGATATTTCCGCGGCCGGTTCACGCATCTCCTGGTCGACGAGTTTCAGGATACCGATCCGATCCAGGCCGAGGTGATGCTCCTCTTGACGGCCGATGACGCGCACGAGAGGAACTGGAGACGATGCAAGCCGGTCAGCGGCTCGCTCTTTGTCGTTGGCGACCCCAAGCAGTCGATCTACCGGTTCCGCCGCGCCGATATCGTCACGTACAACGAGGTCAAGCACAAGATCGCGGCCACCGGGGGCGTGGTCGTCTCGCTCACGGCGAACTTCCGGACGACCGCGCCGCTCTTGGAGTGGCTCAACGAGACCTTCGCCAAGCGTTTTCCTGCCGAGGCGACCGAAGTCGCCCCGGCTCACGCGCCGTTTCTGGCTGGCCGCGTGGACGACAAGCCGGGCGATTTCGCCGGTCTTTACCTGCTCGATGCCGCGGGGACGAACCGGGAAGAGATCCTCGGTCACGAATGCGCCGTGGTGGCGCGCACGATCCGCCACGCCCTGAGCGCAGAGCGCACCGCTTTGCGATCCCGCCGCGAGAGTGACATGCCTGAAGTCGCGCGGGCGAGCGACTTCCTGATCGTGACCCGCAACACCAAGAACCTGAGCCGTTATGCTCGAGAGCTCGAGGCACTGGGAGTGCCTCATCAAGTGACCGGCGGCACGTCGCTCAACGAGCTGGAGGAGCTTCGACTCCTGTGCACCTGCCTGCGCGCATCAGCGCGGCCGGACGATCCGGTCGCGCTGGTGGCGGCCTTGCGCAGCGCGCTCTTTGGAATCAGCGACGCGGCCTTGTACGCGTTCAAGCGCTCCGGGGGACGGTTCTCGTTTCATTCCAAGATTCCCGAGGATGGCGTGTCCCGGGACGATCGCGAGGCGATCAAGGACGCCTTCGATCGATTGCAATTGTATTACCGGTGGCTCGGCTTGCTCCCACCGGCAGCGAGTGTCGAGAAGATCGCAGCGCACCTGGGACTCTTCGGGCGGGCCGTTGCCGGGCCTGGCGGCGACGTCCGCGCGGGAAGCCTGGCGAAAGTCGTCGAGCTGGTGCGGCTCGGTTCAAACCGAGCAGCTCTCGGCGCTGGACCTCGTGGCGTATCTCGAACGGCTGGTCGAGCCCGACGACAAGCACAGGCACGACGGGATTGCCGTGCGGCCGCCCGGGACGGCGGTGGTCAGGCTGATGAACCTGCACAAGGTGAAGGGACTCGAAGCTCGGACCGTTTTCCTGAGCGATCCCACCGGAAAGTTCGAGCATCCCGTCGACGTGCATATTGACCGTAGCGGCGAGGTTGCGCGGGGCTACATGGCGGTTTACGAGCCAAGACCGGAGGTCGGTTACAAGCCGGCTGCCCTCCTGGCGTGCCCACTGGAATGGAGTCAGCTTGCTGCGCGAGAGGAGGAGTTTCAGCAAGCGGAAAACGAGCGGCTCCTCTACGTGGCGGCCACCCGCGCCGGCACGTGCCTGATCGTGAGCCGCCGGGAGAAAAAGGTCGCGACGAATCCCTGGCAACCGCTGTGCGAAGCTTTGTCGGATCAGGGGACCCACCAGGACCCCGGTCCGCAACCGCCGCCTGTGCGCCCGAGAGTGACGGTGACCGCGGCCGACGTGGACGCAGCGAAGACAGCGATTGACGAGCGCTTTGCCGTGGTGCGTGGTGCGACTTACGAGACCGAACGGATGAAGGAGGTATCGCTACGGCGCTCGCGGATGCCCGGCGATCGAGACGCAAGCGCGCCGCCCTTCGCGCGCAGCGACGAAGATGGGGCGGTGGCAGACCCGACCGCGGCCGGCGAACATGGAGTCGAGTGGGGCGAAGACGTGCACGCGCTGCTCGAGGCCGCGATGCGGAAGCCGGATGCCGACATCGAGAGTCTGGCGCGTTCGCTGACTCGCGACCGGGAGCTCGGCGACGAGCGAGTGACCGCGCTCCTGGCCACGGTCCGTGCCGTCCGGCAGTCGGCAATCTGGAACCGCGCCCACGCGAGCGAGCGCGTGCTGGCCGAAGTTCCGCTCATGATGGTGTCCCCACCGGCCGAATCGGTGGCAGGCCGATCGACGGTGCGGCGCGGGGTGATCGATCTGGCATTTCGCGAGCCAGAGGGCTGGGTCATCGTCGATTACAAGACCGACACGTTCGATCGACGATCGATATCGGAACTGGTCGAGCACTATCGCCCCCAGGTCGAGAGCTACGCCGAGGCGTGGCGGACGATCGTGGGAGAGCCAGTCCACGAGGTGGGCCTATTCTTCACGAGCGCCAATCGCTACGAGCGTTTGAGCGGCAAAGGCTCATCGCAGTGACGCGCCTCGCGATCGTGCGCGACGGCAACGGGACCCGTGTCGAAAAGTGACGGAGAGCATGGGAGCGACCGGCGCGGTCGCATCGAGGCTGTCACGCCTTGCCATGGGCAAGTTCCTGGAAAAGAGAAGTTGAGGTTGCCACCGATTAAGACGTTCGGGTTGTGCCTCTGGTTCGCCCCGTCCGGCGACGGATCGAAACTTTTTCGGTATGCGACTGCGCTTTTTGCCCGCGGATTACGCTGAGTGGCTCGGAGGACCATTCCGATGAACGAGCTCGACCTGTTCGCGGCGTCCATTTACATCGCCGAATCGATCGGGTCATCTCGAGTCAAGGAACCGGTTTTCGAAATCCGTTCTGGCGAAGTCGGGACTTTCACGGTCGCAATCAGGAGCTAAAACCAATGATCCGCAAATATTTCCGTCGGCGCCCCGAGCTGGAGGCAATGGAGTCGAAGTTGTTGATGTCGGGAGTTTCGGCGGTGCACCACCCGGCAGCGGCCGCGCTCGTGGCGCCCGTTGAGAAGGACATGAGTTCGCCGCTTTTCGGCAAGCTCGAGGGGACGTTCCATGAGGTGGACTCCGCGTCGCCCAAACTGGTGTTCTCCGTCAAGGGCACCCTCTCGCCGGGCGGCAAATCGACTGTTACGGGGTTCTGGACTTACGGCGTCCAAAATGGGTCGGGTACGATGACCGTTGAGACGAAGCACGGGAAGATTAAGGCGGACCTCAGCGCCGCGAGTGGGAACCATTTTGCAACCGAGTCGTACTCGATCAAAGTCGGCACCGGCCAGTTTGAGGGCACGACCGGCGCAGGAGATTTGACGTTTGAGATGATCCCGTCGAAGGGGAACGGCTTGCCTCATGGCAAGATTTCGATCGACTTTCTGACGACCAACGAGTAGTTTCCCCCGCCGGGAGTGGCGCAGCATTTGTAACTTCTCAATGACTCAGGGCGCAGGTCGACGGTGATCGGGGCGCACGTGGGGAACAGGCATCATCGATTCCGCTGCGGCTCAGTGGCCCGGCAGCAATCAATGCGTGTCCTGATACCCGATTTGCAGCACATTTGTTATCCTCGGGCGTGATCATTTTGCTCCGACGTCTGCGATACAATGGCGACGTGTTCGCCCCTCAAGAGGTTCGGGTTGCGCCTCGGGCTGGCGGCGTCCGGCCACGGATCGGGACTTTTTCGGTATTCGACTGCGCTTTTCGCCCGCGGATTACGTTGAGTGGCTCGGAGGACCATTCCGATGAACGAGCTCGACCTCTTTGCGGCGGCCGTTGACATTGCCGATCCGGGTGAGCGCGCTGCCCTGCTGGAGCGGGAATGCGCCGGACGACCCGAGCTGAGAAAGCGAATCGACCAGCTTCTCGATGCGCACTTCAAGCCCAACCCCGCGCTCGACCAAGCCGGGGCGGAGCACACGGACACCCTGGATGGCCCGGGCTCCGCGACCGAAGCCGTTCGGACCGCCACGGAGGCCGTGGGAGCGGTCGTCGCCGGGCGGTACAAGCTGCTCCAGCAAATCGGCGAAGGGGGCATGGGGAGTGTCTGGATGGCCGACCAGACCGAGCCCGTCAAGCGCCGGGTCGCAGTCAAGCTGATCCGCGTGGAACGCGGGCAGTCGCGGATGATCCTGTCTCGGTTCGAGGCCGAGCGGCAGGCGATCGCGCTCATGGACCACCCACATATCGCCAGGCTCTTGGACGCCGGATCGACGGCTGAGGGGTCGCCCTTTTTTGTGATGGAGCTGGTGAAGGGAATCCCGCTCAATGAGTATTGCGACACTCACAAATTGAGCATCGGCGACCGGCTTCAACTGTTCATGCAAGTTTGCTCGGCCGTTCAGCACGCGCACCAGAAGGGGGTGATCCACCGGGACCTGAAGCCGTCGAACATCCTGGTGGAAAGCCACGATGGCAAGGCCGTGCCGAAGGTGATCGACTTCGGCCTGGCCAAGGCCACGACGGGGCTGCAACTGAGCGAGCACACCCTGTTCACGGCATTCGGAAGCGTGATCGGGACGCCGCTGTACATGGCGCCGGAGCAGGCGAATTTCAACGCGGTGGACGTGGATACGCGGGCCGACGTGTACGCACTTGGGGTGATCCTGTTCGAGCTGTTGACGGGGACGACGCCGATCACTCGGGAGTCGATGAAGAAGGCGGAGCTCGATGAGATGCTCAAGCTGATCCGGGAGCAGGACGCTCCAACACCGTCGAGCCGGCTGAGTACGATTGACTCGATGCCGAGCATCGCCGCGAATCGGCAGATGGAGCCGCAGAAGCTGAGCCGGTTAGTGAAGGGTGAGCTCGACTGGATCGTGATGAAAGCGCTGTGCAAGGAGCGGGACCGGCGCTACGAGACGGCCAGCGGGTTTGCGCCGATATCGAGCGGTTCCTGAATCACGAGGCGGTTGCCGCCGGGCCGCCGAGAGCGTCGTACAAATTGAGGAAGTTTGTTCGCCGCAATCGCGTGCCGGTGATCGCGGCGAGCTTGGTGCTATTGGCTCTGGCGGCCGGCGTGGTGGGGACGACGCTCGGCCTCCTGGAAGCGCACCGTCAGGCGGAGTTCGCGCGGCGCAAGGAATCGGAAGCCCACGAGGAGAAGCAGCGGGCCTTGGTGGCAGCCGCGGAGGAGCGCAAGGCGAAGCTGGAAGCGCTCAGGAAGCGACAGGAAGCGGAGCGCAACCTGACCTTCGCCAAGAAGGGGAATGAGATCCTGGGCTCGGTGTTCGCGGGTCTGGATCCGAAGAAGATCGCCGAGTCGGGCCGGCCGCTCCAGGACGTGCTGCGTCAGAATCTCACCACGGCTGTGAAAGAGCTGGAGGGTTCGGCCGTTGGCGATCCGCTGGAAGTGGCGGCAATGCAAGACACCCTGGGCCAGTCGCTTATGGGTTTAGGGGAAGCGGCCCTGGCCGTAGAGGTGTTCCAGAAGGCCCTGGACACCCACAAGGCCCGGTTAGGCCCCGACCACCCCGTTACACTCACCAGCACGGGCAACCTCGCCGAGGCGTACGAGGCAAGCGGCCGGCTCGCCGAATCCCTGCGACTCAAAGAAGAGACGCTCCAGAGGCGGAAAGCGAAGTTTGGCCCCGACCATCCCGAGATGCTCGACGCCATGCAGAACCTGGCCGGGGCCTACTTCAAAAGCGGCCAACTCGCCAAGGCGGTGTCGCTACTGGAAGAGACGGTCCAGAAGAGGAAAGCGACGCTCGGGCCCGATCACCCGCACACACTGCTCGCCACGAACAACCTGGCAACGGCGTACGTGCGTAGCGGGCAAGGGGCCAAGGCGCTGCCGCTCCTTGAGGAGACGCTCCAGAAGCAGAAAGCCGAGCTCGGCCCCGACCATCCGCAGACGTTCTTCACCATGAACAACCTGGCCAACGTGTATCGGGCCAGCGGCCAACTCGCCAGGGCCCTCCCGCTGCTTGAAAAGACGCTCGAGAAGAGGAAAGCGAAGCTGGGCCCCGACCATCCCGACACGCTCGCCTCCATGAACAACCTGGCCGAGGCGTACGGGGCCACCGGCCAACTTGGAAAGGCCGTCGTGCTTTACGAACAGACGGCGGAGACCGCGAAAGCCAAGCTCGGCTCCGAGCACCCCCACACACTCGTCACCATGAATAACCTGGCCGGCGCGTACCAGGCCAGCGGCCAACCTGGAAAGGTCGTCGGGCTCTACGAAGCGGCGCTTCAGACGCAGAAAGCCAAGCTCGGTCCCGACCATCCCGACACACTCATCACCATGATCAACCTGGCCGATGCATACGCCAAGAGCGGCCAACCCGCCAAGGCGGTGTGGCTGCTTGAAGAGGCGCTGCGGAATTTGAAAACGAAGCTCGGCGACGACCACCCCCATACACTCCTGGGAATGGGACGCCTGGCCGAGATGTACCGGGATAGCGGACAACTCGCGAAGGCCTTGCCGCTCCTGGAGGAGACCCTGGAAAAGCAGAAAGCCAAGCTCGGGCCCGACCACCCCGATACGCTCCGCACCATGAACTACCTGGCCCTCGCGCACGAGTCCAGCGGCCAACTCTCCAAGGCCGTGCGGCTCTTCGAAGAAACGCTGGAGAAGCAGCAAGTCAAGCTCGGAACCGATCACCCCGGAACGCTCGACACCATGTACAACCTCGCCACGGCGTTCCAGGCCAGTGGCCAACTTGCCAAGGCCGTGCGGCTACTCGAAGAGACGCTGGAGAAGAGGAGAGCCAAACTCGGCCCCGACCACCCCGATACGCTCGCCGCGATGAACAACCTGGCCGTGTGCTACCTCAAAAGCGGCCAGCTCGCCAAAGCCCTGCCGCTCCTGGAAGAGACGCTGAAGAAGGCGAAAACCAAGCTCGGCCCCGATGACCCCAGGACGCTCGCCACCATGACCAGCCTCGGCAATGCGTACGTCAAAGCCCAGCAATTCGCGAAGGCCGCAGCACTGTGCATCGCGTTCGTGGACGGCAACCGGAAGCGGGCGCCCAAGGACAGGCAGCAGTTCGCAACACTCCTGGCGCGGGTGTCGAGAGAATTGATCGACCGCGGCGAGTACGCCGCGGCTGTTCCGCTCTTGCGCGAGTGCCTGGCGATCCGCGAAAAGACGCAACCCGACGACTGGAGCACTTTCAACACGCAATCCATGCTCGGTGCCGCGCTTCTGGCTGAGAAGAATTATGCCGGGGCCGAGCCGTTGCTGGTGAAGGGCTACGAGGGGATGAAAGCCCGCGAGAAGACGATCCCGCCGTCCGGAGGTGGCGAGCTGCGCTTGCCCAAAGCCCTGGACCGGCTGATCGCGCTGTACACCGCGACCGGCAAACCCGAAGAGGCGAAGAAATACCGGGAACGACGAGCGAAATACCCCGAAACCAAGCCGGCAGACCGGAAATGAACCCCGCCGAGCTGTTGCCTCTGGTGTACGATGAGCTGCGCAAGCTCGCGGCCGTGAAGCTTGCCGGCGAGAAGGCGGGACACTCGCTTGATGCCACGGCGCTCGTGCACGAGGCGTTCCTTAAGCTGGGTGGCGAGCGGTCGTTCGCGACGAACGCCGACTACCTGAAAGCGGCTGCCCAGGCGATGCGGCGGATTCTGGTCGATCACGCCCGCGCCCGCAACGCCGCCAAGCGCTGCGGAGGAAAGCGGGTCGAACTCGACACAGCCCACCTGGCCGTCACGCCGGCAGACACCGACGTGGAAGGGCTCGACGAAGCCTTGACTCGGCTGGCAAAACAGAATCCCCGCGTGGCCGAGCTCGTACAGCTCAAGCACTTCGGCGGACTGACGCTGGCGCAGAGCGCCGAAGTCCTGGGCGTCTCGGCCCGCACCGCCGACACGTGGTGGGCGTATGCCCGCGCGTGGCTTGCCGTCGAACTCGAGAAGGGGTGATTGTTTCAAGGCGGCAGCATGCCTCGTGGAAGCAACTTGCTTTACTGCAGGTCGTGGCACGGTGACCGCGCTGATTTCGATGAATCGCTGGCTCCGGAGATTGCCTGCCCCGAATTCGGTCGAACCGACCGATCGACACCGCGCATTCATTCCTTCGATGATCGCGTGTGCGGACGTCAGCCGATTGTGACCACAGCGGCACGTCGCGCTCGCAATGGGCCGGTGCCCTTTGCTCGGTCTGCACGCCTCGGCACCAATGCAATGCATGTTCTTGCGATTCCGCCCTCGGCGCGACCGCAGGTCTCCCCCGCGTTCTCCCCGTCAAGCGGAGAGTGACCACCCTACTCTCTTTTCGATGAGCATCGGCCGCTCGCCCTTGAGAAGATCGCAGGCGACCTCCGGCGAACGCGTGACGACGCCAAAGCAAGTGTTGTCATGAATGCTGATAGAGAGCTCCGATCGGTCTCTCATCTCCAGGAGGGATACCAGCTTATCCTCATCCTGGGTCAACTCGGGCCTCGAAAGGAAGAAGAATTCCCCCTCGACGAACTGCACAAGCGACGGCAAGACCGCATGGAGCGCGTCGATCGTCAATAGCGGCCAGCGCCCTGAAGCCGCCTGCATCTCGGCCGGTACGCCAGGGATGACTTGTAATCCAGTCATCGTCACGAAAGGGCACGGGACATACTTGAGCGCTCGGGTCACAAGGCGCCCGAAGCTTGATGCCGAGCATACCTCCGGGTCGACAATCGTGATGAAGAAATGCCATTTGTTACTATCGGCGGTCGCACAAGATCGCGCGTTCGTTGCGTCCATCGCGGTCCTCGCTTGGGATTGAGAAAATGGTACGCACATTGTACTGGGGCCGAGCAAACTGAGCGATCGAGCGCTACCGCGCAATGTCTGAGCCCACCTGCGGGGCGGAATCGTAAAGCCCAGCGGGTCAACGCCGGGAACGGGAGCGCGATCCGGGGAATCGCGTCGGTGCGTTGTTCGGCGTCCTCCGAGCCCCTCGCGAAGCTCTGAGAACGTCGGTATCATATGCAGTTATCCTGCTAGCGACTCCCAAACGGGGACTGCCTTCAGCAATGACAGCCGTATTGATACTCCTCACAATTGTGATAGCCGCCCCGTATGTGATCGTAGTCTTCACGATTCACCGGGTGAACGTGACTTACCAGAAGTCTCAGGATAAGCCGGTCCTCGAAGAGTGGGCTAAATGCCAGGGCGCTCGCCTCCTCGGTTGTGAGCCGCAGGCAGGTTTCCTACGGCCTGGTTGCCCGTGGCAATTTTTTATGCCGGGCGAGCGACTTTACCGGATTTCGGCAGAGGACTCGCGCGGAGTCGTTCGCCACGGTTGGGCACGCTGCCGCAACATATTCCGTCGGAATATCGGGAATGTTGAGGTTTACTGGAACACCCCGGCTCCTACCGAAATGTCCGGACCGGACGCGGGCGAGTATTAGCCAGCCGGCAAATCTCGTGCTTTGACACACTTGAATTCCGGGGCGGACCGAGGCGAGCTTGGAGGGCCGAAGGCTGGCAGGCCTCGCTGGAGAATCGCAGGGGTGGCCGGCTGCTGCGCCGATTCTTGCTGAGCGTTCGCAAGCACGTACTTTCGCGGAGCGAAAGGCGACTATTGAAGTCGCCGCGCGATTGCGCGTGCATCATCTGGCGAACCTCGGCGGATGCGCTGCCCGAGAGAGCAATTTGATGCGGATTCCCCGCACTTCGTGCGCTCGAAGCTGGCTGGAAACGGTGATCGACGGAGTATTTCCTGTTAGGATCGTCGTGGCGAATCACCAGCGACCCACCTTTGGAGCGACCCGCGTGTTAAGCTCGATCAGCCTGTTCACCGTGTTCCTGTTTCTCCAACCTGCCGGCGCTGGGGCTGCCGCGCCGCCGAAGCCGATCGTGCTCAAGGCCGCCCGCTTGTTCGACGGCAGGTCCGACACCCTGCTGGCGAACGGGATGGTGGTGGTCGAGGGCAAGATCATCAAGGCCGTCGGCACGGGGCTCTCGATTCCCGACGGCTCCACGGTGATCGACCTGGGCGATTCGACACTCTGTCCGGGCTTCATCGACGCTCATACCCACCTGACGCACGAGCGGACGGCCGACTTTAACCAAGGGTTTGTCGACGGGATGCGGAGGGAGGTCGCGGAGCTGGCGATCCGGTCGACCGTCTACGCCCGGCGCACGATCGATGCGGGCTTCACGACCGTGCGCGACGTTGGCTCGGACGATTTTCTCGACGTCGGACTGCGGAACTCGATCGCCAAGGGGGTCGTCCCCGGGCCGAGGATACTCGTCGCCGTCCACGCACTCGGCGCCATCGGGGGCCATTCCGATCGGAACGGGCTCCGGCACGACTTGCTTCGACAGCGGAATGAGGCCGATGGAATCGCCAGCGGGCCGGACGGCCTTCGCGCGGCGGTTCGCTTCCAGGTCAAGTACGGGGCCGACGTGATCAAATTCTGTGCCTCGGGCGGTGTCCTGTCGCTGGCCGACGAGGTCGACACTCCGCAGCTCACTCTCGATGAGATGACCGCGCTCTGCGATGAGGCCCACCGGCTGCGAAAGAAGGTCGCCTGCCACAGTCACGGCGATCAGGCCGCGCGCGACGCGGTGCTCGCCGGCGTCAACTCGATCGAACACGGGTCGTTCCTGTCGGGCGATACGCTGAAGCTGATGAAGGAGCGCGGGACGTACCTCATTCCGACCTTGATGGCGCCGGACTCGTTGATGCCGAACCTGGCCAAGTTTCCGCCCGAGATCGCCGCCAAGGCCGTCGCGGCCAACGAGTCGATTTCGAAGACATTCGCCGAGGCGGTCAGGCTGGGCGTGAAGGTGGGTTTCGGCACCGATTCCGGCGTGTCGAAACACGGCGAAAACGCGCGCGAGTTCCGGCTGATGGTCAAGCACGGGATGTCGCCGATCGCGGCACTCAAAGCCGCAACTTCGGTCGACGCCGAGCTACTCGGACTGGCAAAGTTGATCGGCACGCTGGAGACGGGCAAGCTCGCCGACCTTGTGGCCGTGCCCGGCGACCCGGTCGCCGACATCACCGCAACCGAGCGCGTGGTCTTCGTTATGAAGGAGGGGGCGGTGGTCGTGCCGAAGCGGAACTTACCGGGAATGCAATAGAGGCCCGCAGCTCTTCGTCGCCGTCACTCAGGCTTCTCTCAGATCGATGCCAGAACGCCCCTCATGTACCCCACCGACTCCGCGAGACCGGGGAGTGGATCATCAGGTTGTTCCTCGTATTCGAACGCCGCGACGCCTTTGAAATTGACGGCGATGAGCGCGCGCACGAGGCCGGGAATGTCGATGATTCCCCGGCCCAGGGGAGTCCCTTTTCCCTGAGGAGTCGCCGCGGTCACGTCCTTGATGTGCAGGTCGAACAGCCGGTCGCCGCAATTGCGGACAGACCCCAGCAGGTCGGCTCCGATACGAACCGTGTGTCCGATGTCGATGCACAGGCCGATCCGGTGGTCGAGCGATTTGACCGCGTCGTACACGCTTTGTGGAGTCGGGAAGTTGCGGTCGCCCGGGCCGTGGTTGTGGATCGCGACGGTGATGTCGTATTTCTTGACGTGCTCGTTCAAAAGGGGCAAGACATCGGGAACCGGCGCTGCGGTGATCGTCTGCATTCCGGCGGCCTTCGCGTATTCGAGCGCGCTCGCGATATCGCGCTCATTCTTCATCGAAATGACACCGCCGCCGTAAAGAACGATCCCCGCCCGCTTGATTTTTTCGGTGGCCGCGTCGATTGCCGCCGGTTTGGAATCGAGCGGCAGATGCATCGACTTGAGGCAGATCCGATCGAGCCCGACCCGGTGAGTCATCGCCAGCGCGCGATCGAGGTCGAAATTCCGCAGTGTGTAGCTCGCCAGACCGAGGTGAAATGGGATCGAGGACCCGGGATGGGATGGCTGCGCGTCCGTGGCTGCCAGGGCGTGTGAACCTGGCATCAGGGCGAGCGAAGCCATGGCGCCGGCGGTCCGCTTCAGGTACTGGCGGCGCGTCGTGGAGGAAGGAATTGACGCGGAATCATCGTGCCTCATGGCTCGGGCCTCATCGAAAGAATAGAGGAAGCAGGCCAGACCGACAGCTCGCCTCATCCTACAGCGCCCGTCTGGTCCGTCGCCACGACCTGGTCTGCGTGCTCGAAGTCGAATTTTAGAAATAGACTCGATAACGCCGCAAGTTCCTGGAATAATGTACGGAGGCTCACGTACTGATCGCTCGGGACCAAGGCGGCTTTCGAGTCACAGCCAACGACGATGGCACGCAACATCCGACCGCTGGCCTTGGCCGACATCCCGGAACTGAGCGAGTTCCTGGCCGGGGGATTTCATGCACCACCGGAGGCCGATTTCGCAGCGCCCGACGTGTTGCGCTGGAAGTACCTCGATTGCGCGAGTCAGACGGCGGAGACCGAAAACGGGAGTGCCTCGGCCGAGCAGGCGGGTGTCGCGGCCAGCCCGGATGCCGGCACGGAGGGTGCGCTGAGTTACCTTGCCCGGGATGATGCGGGGCGGATCATCGGCCACCTGGGACTCTGCCGGACAGCCTTCGAGGGGCAAGCGATCGCGGCTTCAGCCGGGGAGGCGGCGACAATCCACATCATTGACTGGCTCGGTTCGCCCGAACATCGCGCGGTCGGGATGAGCCTGATGCGGCGCGCCCATCACGGCGTTCTAACTCAGTTTGGTCTCGGGGTCAGCCAGGCGGCCCTTGTCGTCGGAGAGCGAGCCGGTTACGAGCTGAGAAGCCTTGTGCCGGTCTACAGCCGCGTCCTCCGCGCCGGGTACTGGCTTCGCGCCGGAGGGTCGAGTCTCGTCACGCGTGGGCTGCGTCTGGCCCGGGACGCCGCGAGCCGCGCCGTGCGCCGGCCCGTTGCTCCACAAACCATCATCGTGCCCGCGCGCGTTTCCGCTTTTGGTACCGAGATCGACCTCGTGGTTGAGAGAGCGAAGGCCCACGTCATCCTGACGCGGCGCGACGCGAAGCGGCTCAATCGATTCCTGCGGTTTCCGCGCCAGGCGATGTCGGGCTGGCACCTGCTCGACGAGACGGGGCGGCTGCGCGGATTTGCGATGCTCAACCTCGTTCCCCACGATCAGGGACGGACCCGAATTGGTAAAATTGTTGACTGCCTGCTCGACAACGTCGATACGCAACAGTGGCAAGCCGCGATGCTTGCCCTGACCGGGGAGCTCACGCGACAGGGGGCAGACCTGGCGCAGGCGTACGCCGCCACCCCGTGGACGGCTGAGGCCCTGGAGCAGTGCGGGTATGCCTCGCGGTTCGCCGTCAAGTTCCACATTCGGGATCGGCAGGCGCTGATTCCGCGCGGAGCGACGTTTCACCTCACGTCGCTGGAAGGAGATTACGCCTATACCTGAACGCAGGAAATGCGAGAATCAGCGTTCATCCGGCAGTGGCGCGCTGGACCTCGGTGTCTTGACGAAGGACGACGGTGTTAAGCGGTATTCCCAACAAGCGAGAGCACGTGGCCCGCGTCCTGGCAGGAGCGGGGGTGCTCAGGGTGCTGGAACAGATCGCACTCCGGGCGCGGCCCTGCCTGATCGTCTTGACCTATCACCGGATCGCGAATCCGGCCACTGACCTGTTTTACGAGCCAGTGATCTCGGCGAACCCCGAATCCTTTCGCGCCCAGGTCAAGTGGCTCAAGAGCCACGTGCGCCTCTTGTCGCTCGACGAGCTGGATGCCCAGATCCAGAACGGGTCACCCTGGCGCGAGCCGGCCTTGCTCTTGACCTTTGACGATGCGTACCGCGACAACTTTGACGTGGCCGTGCCGATCCTGCGCGAGTTCCTAGCACCCGCGACGTTCTTCATCCCCACGGCGTTTCTCGAATCGCCGAGGGTTCCCTGGTGGGACGCCGTCTCCTACGTGATCAAAAAAACGCAAGTGCCACGGCTGACGCTCGACCGAGATCGCACGGGGCAGATCCCCGCCCTGGCAATCGACCTCGAGCGCACGACGAGAGCCGCAGCGATCGCCACGATCATCCGTGCATTCCTCGACGACACCGTCGGCGATGAGCGCACGTTTCTCGATCAGCTCTGCGAGCGGGCCAGGGTTAGCCTGGAGCACGAGCGGCTGGGCCAGGCACTCTTCATGAACTGGGCGCAGGCCTGCGCACTTTGGCCGATTCAGGCATTGGCCTGACGATCGGCTCGCACGGACATGATCATCGCAAGCTGGCCATGCTTGATGAGGCCGAGGAGCGGCACGAATTAGAGGGGTCGAAGCAGATCCTGGAAGCGCGTCTCGAACGTGAGGTGGCTGCGCTGGCATATCCCTATGGGTGGCCGGGTAGCTACACGGCCCGCACCAAGGAACTCGCGGCTCAGGCCGGCTATCGTTTGGCATTCTCATCGCGGGAGGGCGTGAACCGGCAGACCGCCCTGGACCCTCGGGAAATCCGCCGTTTCACCGTCGGGGCGGGCGATTCCCCTGTTCTCTTACGCGCCCGCATCGCGTTTCAGCTCGCGTGGGGGAAGTCGTTCCTGTAAGCCAGCCCGCGCGGGCCGCTGAGCCGGTCAACCGGGGCATTCAGACTAGAGTGATCAGGACGATTTCCGGGCGGCACAGAAATCGGACGGGCGGAGTGACGGTTCCGACGCCTCGCGTGACGAAGACCTGGCAGCACGGCCCCTGGACCAGACCGTGAAGATATTTCTGTCCATACTTTGACGGGACGATCGGCGCACCGAAGCCGGGGAGCACAACCTGCCCGCCGTGGGTATGGCCGCTCAACACCAGGCCGACGCGGCGGTCAGGAAGGGTCTCGACGAAGTCAGGGTTGTGCGAGAGGAGGATGACGGCATCGCGGTCGGTGGCGTCGCCCAGGGCTAGGTCAATATCCTGGCAGTCGGTCCAGAGGTCACCGACGCCGCATATCCGCAGCCTTCTTGCACCCAAGTCGAGCCAGATGCCTGTGTTATTGAGCTCGGTGAATCCTGCCTCGGCCAGAGCTGCGATCGAGAGATTTCGGAGATCCCGGTTGTCTCGGTAGCTCACGTTGTCGTGATTGCCTCGCACCGCATACCGCCCGAGCGGGGCATCGAGCTGACCCAATTCTTCGACCCCGGGCGCCACGTACGACTCGTGGTGGTGCACGTAATCACCGGCCAGGAATATGACGTCGGGCTTCAGGGCATTGGTCATGGACACAATGTGCCTTACGTAGGCCAGCGGAACGAACGGTCCATGATGGACATCGGCCAGGAGAGCCGCGGTCATTCCCCGGAACGCGGGGGGCAAGTTGGGCACACGGATCGTTTGCCGTAGTACCCGGCACCACTTGGCCTCGAGAAAGGGATAGATCCCGAGGCCAGCCGTCGTCGAGCCTGCGACAGCCAAGCACGATCGCTTGAGGAACTTGCGTCGATCCATCACTAAAGCTCCCACGGAAATGTCAGGAAATTGTGTGCTCGAACCTAGTATGCAGCGCGTGAACGATTTGTTGAAGGGCAACCCAGCCGGCTGGTTCGAGCCAGGTCGGTGATGCGTTTTCGTTTTTTGTCTTGGCGGAGACCTATAAGGAATACGCGGCATGACTTTGTTTGAACGTTCCTTCGAAGCCCTACGGCCTGATGGGGTCTGCGACAAAACAAGTTCGGCCCTGTCGCCTTTTTGACGATAAACACGACTGATACCATGGTATTGTGAGCAGAGGAGTTTGAGAGCCATGGCTTCACACCACCGCGCGCCCAGGCCGCGCGGCCATCGACGCGACCGGCAGCTTCGTCCGACCCTCCTGCCACTCGAACCACGAGTGGTTCCGAGCCTTGCGGGCATGACCGGAGTGACGATCGACCCGACCGGCGACGTCTTCGTCAGCTACAATAGCACCACGGCGTCGTCGGGCCAGGAGGAGTCGATCGCCGAGATCGTAGGGCCCTCCGGCGAGCTGATCCGTACCAGCGTGATCGGCACGCCCGCCGCATCGGCGGATCCCGGTGCGCTCACCATGGTCACGTCGTCGGCCGCGCTGCCCTCGCCCGCCAGCTCCGGGGACATCCTCGAGCTCCAGCCCGACGGACAGCTCTTCCTCTTCAACTCGGAGAGCGGAACCTCCTCCCAGTACGACAATCTGGCGAGCTACACCGCGAATGCGTCGGGCGTTTACGACGTGCAGTCGGGCGGCATGGCCGATCTCAGCGGCAAGTTCAGTCTTGCGACGGCGACGTTCGGCGATTTCGGCGTGTACGACAACTCGCTCGTCTTCTCGGCCGATTCGAACAACTGGGACTTTGTGGTCCGGCTGACCTACGGATCATCAGGCGGGGTTGCCACGGTCCTGGCGGCGTCGCCCTTGAGCGACGGGGTCTCGGCCTCACCCCAGGGAGTGGCCGTCGACTCGCAGGGAACGGTCCTCACCACACTGCCTTTCGTCCCGGCCGGATCCACCACGGCGATCAACGTCCCTGTCGGGTTCAGCCTGTTCTACGACACCGGAGGCAGCCCCACCCCGGTTGTCCCGGCGCTTGGTCTGACGACCGTGCCCAGTATCACGAGCAGCGGGATCGCGGTTGACTCGCAGAACAACTTTATCCTGGTCGCGACGAGTTCGTCGCTCTACGGCGACGTTCCCGGGGTTGTGCACATCAACTCCGCGCTCACCGCATTCCTCGCCGATCCTCTCGCCGACACTGCATTTATTCCCGCCGGAATCGCCTATCAGAACGTCGGCGGAACGAATGAACTTGCCTTTACCGACGGGAATTCTGATCCGTATACCGACCCGGACGCGGGTACGTATACTTATACGGGGGAACTGCCGCTGTTTAGCGGGCAGGTCAGTCCCGCGCAGCTTCGGAGCGCGTACGGGATCAACCAGATCACCTTCACGTCGCCCGACGGGACCACGGTAACCGGCGACGGCTCTGGTCAGACGATCGCCATCGTCGAGCAGGGAATCGACCCGACGCTGGAAGCCGATCTGACCACGTTCGATCAGTTCTACGGAATTCCGGCTCCCCCGAACTTCGAGATCATCGACCAGACCGGAGCCGCGACGAACCTGAACATCGTCGCCGAGGCCTCGCTCGACGTCGAGTGGGCGCATGCGGTCGCGCCCGGTGCGTCGATCGTCGTTTACAACGCGGGCTCGACGTTTGCCGACTTGATGGAAGCGATGAAGCAAGCCTCGACGGTGCAGGGCGTCTCGGTCGTCACGCTGAGTTATATCGCGCCCGAGTACGACTTTACCGCGGCGCAATTGCAAACGTACGACGCGTACTTCACCACTCCGGGCGTTACCTTCCTCGCCGCCTCGGGCGATACGGGAGCCTACGGCGGCGGCGGTAACATTATCAGTGTGGAATATCCGACCGCGTCGCCCAATGTTGTTTCCGTCGGCGGTACGTCGATCGTGATCGACTCGGCCGGCGACTACCCGGGCACCGGCGCCTCGGGCGAAGTCGCCTGGGGCGTGGAGACGCAGAAAGGGTTCCAGGGGGGTGGAGGCGGCCTGAGCGCTCTCGAGCACGAGCCGGCGTGGCAGACCGCCGCCGTCCCCGCCAGCATCGATTCCGTCGACGCTCGAGCTGTTCCCGACGTCTCCATGGACTCAGGGGCAGCGCAGGAATACGACGTCTTCACGAGCACACTCGGTGCGTCTTCCGACTCGACGTCGGCAGTCGGCTGGCTGGGAGACGCGGGCACGAGCGCCGCCAGTCCCATCTGGGCCGGCCTGATCGCGATCGCCGACCAGGGCCGTGCGCTCGAGGGCGGCGCGCCGTTGACCGGCTACACCCAGACCCTGCCCGCACTCTACGCGCTGCCGTCCGGCGATTTTCACGATATCCTTCACGGCAGCAACGGCTATGACGCCGGGCCCGGCTACGACTTGGCCACCGGGCTGGGCACGCCGGTTGCCAACCTCCTGGTGCCCGCCCTCGCTGGTTACGAGCTTCCCAGCCAGATGGCGATCAAGACCCAGCCCCAGTCGAGCGTCTCGGTCGGGGGTGCGTTCGGCCTGACCGTTCAGGTCGAGGACAGCTTGGGGAACGCCGTGAGCGGGAGCACCGTCACAGTCGCTCTGACCAAGAGCACAGGCGACGCGACCCTGGGCGGCACCCTGACGGCGCCGGTCACGAGCGGCCTCGCCACCTTCTCCGGCCTGACGCTGAGCCAGCCCGGCACCTATACCTTGACGGTAACCGACAGCGACATCGCAGGCTCTCTGACAACCAGCTCGATCACCGTCACGGCGGGCTCGACCGCAACCAAGGTCGACGTGACCGCGTCGCCGGTTGCGCCGGTCTTCGGCGAGAAGGTGACGCTCGACGCCAAGGTCAGCGTCGTCAGCCCGGGGACCGGCGTGCCGACCGGAAGCGTGACCTTCGAGGAAGGATCCACCACTCTCGGTGCGGCAACGCTCATGGGCGGGGTTGCCGAATTCTCGATGACACCGTCGGCCGCCGGCGTCCTCACGATCACGATCACCTACGGCGGCGACGCGAATGACCAACCGAGCAGCGGTGCATATGCCCTGACGGTTGGCCAGGCCGCGGCGACGCTGAGTCTGAGCGACTTGAGCCTCACCTACGATGGCTCACCCCAGGCCGCCCTCGTTACGACCAGCCCCGGGGGGCTATCGCTCGTCAAGGTCACCTATACCCAGAATGGCATGCCCGTGCCCAACCCGACCGACGTGGGGGACTACATCGTCACGGCCACGCTCGATAACCCGAACGACACGGCGCCCCCCGCGACGGGGACTCTGGTCATCGGCCAGGCGACGCCGACGCTCACCTGGGCCGATCCCGCGAACATGACCGTCGGTACGGCCCTGGGCGCCGCCCAGCTCGATGCGACTGCCTCGTTCGACGAGCAGACGCTGCCGGGAGTGTTGACCTATGCTTCTCCGGCTGGAACCGTGCTTCCTGAGGGCGATGACCAGACCCTTGCGGTGACCTTCGCGCCGACCGACAGCACGGATTTCAAGACCGTCACGTCCTCCGTGTCGATCAATATCGTACCGCAGTCGACACCGGCTCCGCCCGTGGCGATGATCATCGGCGAACAGCCTGTGTTTGGGCGCAAACCCAAAAAGGGCAAGGCCGTCCTGACCGGATTCACGCTCGACTTCAACACGTCGTTGAGCGCCGCAGCCGTATTGGATCCGGGGAACTACGAGCTGGACACCGTCACGCTCAAGAAGGTCAAGAAAGGTCCCGATCGCGTCCTGCATTCGATCAAGAGCTTCACCGTGACGTACACGCCTGCGAGCGATTCGGTGACGCTCAAGCTCGCCGGCACCCACTCGTTCCCGAGCGGCGGCCAGATCTCGGTCCTGCCGGGCGTGACCGGCGACTCGGGCAGCGTGCTCGGCGGGACCACGGTGTTCACGATCAAGCCCGGCGGAAAGAAGATCGTGCCGTCGTGAGAGCGGCCGTGGGCTCGCGCTGGGCCCGGCCGAAGCTGTCTCTGGCAGCTTCTCCTACGCGGATATCGGCAGGAGCCGCCTTTGATCCAGCGCGACGTTCTCGAGCGCAACGTCGTGGACAAGATTGTCGCCCGGCTTGGTCGGACCCGCCGGAGGCAAGATCGCCGTCGCGTCGGTGCTGCCGAAATCCAAAGTGCCGATCTCGGTGAATGCCGGGACGGTGCCGGTGTCGACCGGGTTGGCTTGGGCTGCGGTAGCGAGCGTGACCAGCGAGGTGACCGCTGCAGCCGGGGGACTTGATCCCGGGTCGAAAAACAGGCCGCTGACGACGGCATTTGGCCCGGCGAGACTGGTGAATTTAATCACGATGTCACCGTTGATCGCCCACGTCAGGTAAACCCCCCCGGAGAACGACGAGACTGTCTCGGTGTCGAGCAGTGTCCCCGTGCCGGCGCTCGTGATCTGGATCTTTTCAGAGCGTCCTTTGCTGTCCCAATCGAGCAGGTAGAGGGAGAGGTCGTGCGTCAGACCATCGTTCAGAGACACGCTGACCGAGAAGCTGGTGCTTGCAAACCAGGTGGCGGCGATGCGGCTGGTGCCGGTGCCGGGGGCCATTTCGAGCGCGCGGGGGTCGGTCGTGGTGGCCGCCCAGGTGTAAGTCGACTCGCCGGTGGCGGTGACGGTGGCATAGCTCGGGTAGCTGACGGAGTTGTTGATGATATTGTAGCCCTGGGTGCCGTAGACCCCGGACCAGTTGCCCTGGGTGCTGGCGTCCTTACCGACGAAGGTCGCGGTCCCTGTGCCCGGCGGCGGCGGCGGGTCGAAGAACAGGCCGCTGACGACGGCGTTTGGCCCGCCCAGAGTGGTGAATTTGATCACGATGTCACCGCTGAGCGTCCACGTCAGGTAGGTCCCCCCAGAGAACGAGGAGACAGTCTCGGTGCTGAGCACCGCCCCGGTGGTGGCGTTCGTGATCTGGATCTTTTCCGAGCGTCCCTTGCTGTCCCAATCGAGCAGGTAGAGGGAGACGTCGTGCGTCAGTCCGTCGTTCAGAGACACGTTGACGGAGAAGCTGGTGCCTGCAAACCAGGTGGCGGCGATACGGCTGGTGCCGGTGCCGGGGGCCATTTCGAGCGCACGGGGGTCAGTCGTGGCGGCCGCCCAGGTGTAAGTCGATTCGCCGGTGGCCGTGACGGTGGCATAGCTGGGGTAATTGACGGAGTTGTTGATGATATTGTAGCCCTGGGAGCCGTAAACACCACTCCAGTTGCCCTGGGTTGTGGTGTTATTGCCCACGAACGAGGCCGAGGTCATCGAGGGACCGCCGATCGCGAACAGGGTCGCGTTGCTGATCGCGTAGACCGTTCCGTCGGGCCCGATCAAGGTTGGCGTGTAGGCCTCCCCGAGCCCGTTCGTGAGCGTCACCTGCTGCGTGAAGGTATTGGTGGAGAGGTTCCAGCGATAGATATTGCCGTCCTCGCTCGTGACGAGGACGCTGTCCGTGGCCGGGTCGACCGCCGCCGAGTTGATGCACCATTCCTTCACGGCCCCGGGATAGGTCTGGTCGTACGCCGGGTCCGGCGTGGGTCCCAGGATCGTGAGGATCTCCTTCATCACCGTGACACCCGTCGACGGGTCAACCTCGGTCGCATTCGGATCGAGGATCGCGACCTTGTTGGCGCCTTTGCCGCCGTAGCCCGCATAATTGTTGTACTTGGTCATCAGCAGATACGTGGAAGTTCCCGTGTACGACGGCACCATCGAGGCGGGCACGATCGAGGGAGTATCGTCCCAGCCGAAATCTCCCGGAGTCCCCTCCTTGGTCAAGGTGGAGTTGAACTGCAAGAGCCAGCCGCGGTCGTGGTTCGATGCGAACGGATTTTCCAGCACGCCGATGTAGACGCTGCCATCCGGCCCGACGGTTGGCGAGGCGGTGGCGTCGTTGATGATGACCTCGGGGTTCTTTGGGTTGAGCGGGTCCCAGAGGGTGCCCGAGTTGCCGGTGAGTGCCAGCGTCTGGCTGTTGAGCGCGAGTAGTTTTCCGCTCCCGTCATTCCCCGTGCTCTCGAGGACGTAAAGCGTGTTGCCGTCGTTGCTCAACGCAGGGGCCGAATTGGTTGCGACCTGCGACATCCCCGAGAGCACGGGGACGTAGGTGGCAGTGCCACTGGCGCTGATCCGCGCGACGCCGCCGACGCCGCTGGTGAAGCCCGACGGCGGGCTCGACCCGGTCACGATGTAGCCGAAAAAGATGTCGCCGGCGGCGTCCGAGGTGATCGGCGTGTTGATGAAGATCGAGGAATTATAGCCGGAGGGATTGGCGAGGTAATTGGACAGGCCATAGAAGGCAAGCTGGCCGGTCGCCGGAGCCGACGGGCCGGTGGCATCGGGGGAATCGGTGTAGTAGACCGTACCGCCGTCGCCGGGGTAGTAGAGCACATTCTGCGGAGTGAGCGTGGCCGCATAGCTCGGCGTCCAGTCGTAGCCGTTGATGCCGCTTTTTGGCATGAGGGTGTAATCGGTGGGCAACGTATAGCGCAAGGCCCCGTTGGACCCAGAGTACGCCTGGACTTCGAAATCCCCCAGTCGCGCCGGTCTTGACCGGGACGAGAACCGTGTTGGCGGCAGTGATCACTGGTGAGCCGTAGTGGATCAACAGGTCGTTGCCACTGTACTGCGGATCGAGGTCGACCGGGGTTTGCCACAGGATCCCTTGGAGCGAATTCGAAGCGACCGGCGAGATGGCGGTGTGCTGGGCATTCTGGGCATAACCTGGCCAGCCAGCGGCGCTCAAGAGTGTCTTGTCTTCAAGGCCTTCGAGGCGGTGCGCGACCGCCGCTCGCCTGAGCTTTCGAGTCATGGTGCATCCTCGGGAGTAAGGAGTCTATGAGTCTATTCTGGCGGAGAATCACGACCAGGAAGGGACCCGGGAAAGACGCTTCAGATCCGCACCCGGGATCAGGCGAATCCGTTCGCGGCACCAGACTACTCGAATCCGCGCTCGACGTTCAAAACAAATTTTTTCGAAATCGGCTGGGCGTTGCCGGGATGCAACGGAGATACACAAGACCGGAGCATCGAGAAACAACGAGTCGCTCGCTTCCAGCGGCGGTGTTGCGGCAATCGACCGCATAAAGCAGGTCTTCCCAGGGTGTCAAATGCCCAGCGAGCGCGCTCACCAGCGGAAAAACCGGTACGGGTCATCCGACTCCTCGGGCTGGTCGAGGTAGAATCCGGTCCGCCAGCGCGGCGCTGCCTCAATGTCTGTGACGGGGGTCGCAAACCGGCGGATGATCGGCGTGTCGCCGCTCGCTCCCATGTTTGCGAGCAATCGCGACACGAGGAACGACACCCGGCGGTACGTGCGCTTGACGTTGGGCGGCGCGTCGCTCTTCCACTGCCACGGAACGAGTTGACAGAAGACAACGTTCATGCCCTCCGCCGCCGCCAGGACGCCGTCGCCATTGACCGTGGCTCCCGCGGTGATCCTGGGCACGTTCCTGGGGTCGCGGTTGTGCAAATCGGCCGGCCCGACTCCATCCCAGGGCGACGGCGGCTCGTGGTGATCGACGTGAGCCGAGATATGTTCGGCCGCTTTGGTGTGGATTGTAAAGGGGAGAAACGCGCTGGCCTCCTGCTCGTCAAGCCCGATCGCCAGCAGGTTGCCGCCTGCCTTCAACCAAAGGGCGATGGCCGGCGCACTGGAGGCCAGCGTGTGCCCACCGCCGGGGCCGACCACCAGGACCTGGTCGCGCGATAGCTTGGCCGTGTCCAAGGCAATTGCCCTGATGCCCGCGGACTCGAGATGGGCGAGCCCTGCTCGATCACCGGAGTAAACGAGCGTGCGACGGGGAGCGGGCTTCCAGGTCGAGACGTAGTCGAAAACGTTCCGCGTCAGGTTCTCCGCCACGGGATCGGTCTCGGTGCGTCCGGTCACGTCGAGCTGGCAGAAGAGGATCATGCCCTGGCCCTCACGATACTCCAGGAGTGGGCTGTACTGGAGGCTGAAGCCGCCGTCGAGGATCGGCAGGAAGTCGCCGCGCGCCGGCTTCTCGAAAAGGACGGATGCCACGTTGCCCCGATTGCCGCACCGCCACACGCGGGTCACGGGGATGTCGCACCACTTCACCGTGGGGCCGTAGCGGGGCCGACTCTCGTATTTCAGCCGCGGTGACGTGATCGTGGCTGCGCCTCGCCAGTCGCGCAGGTGCTCCGCCGTGATCCCCGTCAACAGCCGATGATCGGGCACTCGTCTAAACACTTGCCTCAAGCCATACTCCACGACACGGAAGCCGAGCCGTTTCTCCAGTACCTGCGAGGTCTGCTCGAAGATGATCACCTTGAGGCCGTCGCGCACGCGGTCGATCTGGGGCGCCGGCCCGTTCACGGTGAGGGCCCCCTTCCCCACGACGAGCACGTCGTCAGCCGCGAGCTCGGCGGTCGCATCGACAGGCTGAAACGGCATTCTCAGCGCCTTGAGCATCGCTCCAGTCTCGCCCTTGGGGTCGAACAGAGCAAACCTTCTGCTCGTGGTCGAGGACGAGGACGTCTCGGGAAGTACGTGAATCTCGAAAGTATCGCGCTGGGTCTCACCCGTGCTGAACGTGACGCTCGCATTCAGTACGTGCTTGCCGGGCGTCGCTGGCAAATCGATCGTGATGGGAACGCGCGCGATCCGGCCGGTCGCGACAGTAACTTTCTTGCGACCCGCGGTGAAGCCGGCCGACCACGAGCAATCGCACGACACGTGTTCGCGGGAATTATTGATGATGATGATCGCTTTCGCGATTGTCTCGCCACGGCGAAAGTTGTGGTCCTTGCTGGTGAACTGGTTCTGCGGGCCACCGATAAAGGCCAGGAGCGGCCGATTGTTGCGCAAGAGTGCCAGCCCGTCTGCCGTCGCGATCCAGTCCGATCGCTCGAAAGCCTGGTCCATCCGTTCGAATTGCTGATCGACGAAATCGGGGCTGAAACCCGGTCGCTGGAGTTTCTCCCAGTCAACGGCGTACGTCTTGCGGCGCCGGTCGACGCCGTCCTTGAGACTCCAGAAGTGTCCGTACTCCCAGGGCGTTGTTGCCGAGACGCCCCACGTCCGGAACGCTCGCAGGTTGTCGGCGAGGTACATGCCGATCACCGTATGCCGGTCATCGAACCGCGGTGATCCGAGCTGGTGAGGGTAATCCCACCGATGCCAGAGATTGCCTGCACGGAACTGCTTCGCCTCCCACCGGAGGTTGGCTTTCTCCATCTCGCTCAAGCGGAAGGCCCGATCGCCGAGGAACTGCGAATTCCATTCGGCGAAGCAGAACTCCCACGGGACCCGGGCGCTGCCGAAATTCCGTTGGCCTTTGTACCACCCTCTGTACAGGGACCAGTCCCAGGTGAACGGAGCGCCATATTCGCACGTGAAGACCGGCTTGACGCCGTGGGTCGCCCAGTGCTCGAACCAGTCGGAAAGCTCCTGGATCGGGGCGAAGTTGGGATAGAAGTTGCTCGTGTGCATCGAGCCCAGGTTGCCCGAGGAATGATGATAGACGACACGACTGGGGTCCAGGCTGTGGACAATCGCTTCGGCTCGCAGGGCGAGCCTGGAGTTGCTCTGGGCCCAGGATTCGCGCGGATCGTGAACGCCGTCGATCATGTCGGGGTTCATGTCCTCCTCGTATCCGGTGGCATTGTGGCTCATCGAATAGAAGACGACCGACGGATGATTCCGGGCCATGTGCACGTAGTGCTCGGCATGTCGTCGATAGCCGTTGGTCGAGTCAGCGTCCTGCTGTCGCCACTCGTAGTGGGCGAAATGCGGCTGAGAGAACGAGACGAGCATTCCGACGTCATCCGCGGCCCGCAGCGCTTCCGCGAAGCTCAGATGGGAACCGGGCTGGCAGCCGTAATTGTGCGTGTAAACCATGTTGATGCCGAAGCTCTTGAGCCGTTCCAGGCTCTCGCGAGCGGCCTCGTAGGTGGCTTGTGCGGCGCCCACCTCGGCGTTGTCGAACGGGACGGACGACAGGAAGATCCGGCTGCCGTTCAGGTAAAAATCGCGCCCGTCGATCCAGAACTCGCGGAACCCGACCCGCTCGTCAAACGCCGTGTCAATCATCGGCCCGGTCGCGTCGTGCAATGAGAGGCTCACGGAGTACGTATTTCCGGGCGTGTGCAGATCCCAGAGCCGCTCGGGCTTCCAGTTCTCGGTGAAGCGGATGCGGCCGCTTTGGATGTCGGCCGCGGTGAAGTCCTTGCTTCGGAGCGTGACCACCTCATGGCCCTCGCGCATGACTCGCGCGGCGAGCGAATAAGATCGATCGGTGGCGAGTCCCGCCAGGGCGGTGTCGAATGAGACCTGCCCGTTGCGAAGCGAGGTGTCGACCCTCCAGTCGGCAATCCGCGCACTTGCAGGAGTACTCACCATGTAAACGTCGCCGCACAGCCCACGACGCCGAACGTCGCCTTTGACCTGGCGTGCCGAGTTGGTGTCGTTGTACGACAGCATGACACCCTTGAGCGGCATCGCGACGACGAGGATGCTGAGACGTTGCTTTGTGCCGGGACGGCACGCTGGAGTGAGCTCGATCTCGCCCCCGGGGAAGTGCAGCTCGCCGGCTTGCTTGCCGTCCACAAACACGAGTGCATACGAATTGACGAGCTCGACCGAAAGTGCGATGCGGCGGGCGCTCCAGTTCTGGGGAATGTCGATGTCCCGCTCGTACCACGCCGCGGTGATGCCCGCCAGCCGGGTGGGTTTCCAACCGGGATGCGCGTAGACGGTCTGGGAATCCTTCTGGAGGTAGTCGGTGATTCCGGGCCAGCACCCGGGAACCTTGAAGTAGCCCCACTGCCCCGTCGGCGGTCGATCGGCCTGCCGCTCGGCCGGCTGCCATCGCCAGAGACCATTGATGCAGATTCGCTCGCGGGTCGGGGTCGTTTCGCGGTATGCCTTGTCCCGGTCCCAGACGGCCTTCACCCCAGTGGAAAGGGGCGTCGCGAAATCGTCGGCATGGACGATGGCCCCCACCGTAGCGAGGACAACCCACATCGCGGCGAGGCTGGGACGCATCGCGATGCTGGATCTGGGCGAAATCATGGCGTCATCTCGAACGGTAGCCAAAGGATGGCAGGGAATGATCGAGCGGATCCGGGCGGACGACGCGAATGGGGCGCTTCGCATGCGACCGCCATCAGGCTGGATCTTCATCGATGCCGTGGGGATATGCAAGCAGGCACGCCGAGATGGGGTGCTTGCAGCCGCGTCACGTGCGTCACGTGCGTCCCCCGTTTCAGGCAAAGGGCTTACGGGTGACGCAGGCAAAAAGCCCTACGTTACTTCTGGCTCTCCACCAGTTTTGATGCGCGAATCGACCCTCCGGAAGGATTGGATAAGGAACCCAGGAAGGCAGGAGGCGAGAGAATCCGGAAACGAAGATTTCGGTGAGGCTTCCACTGGGCCATTCCGTCCTGGGGCTATTCCTGCCCTCCTGCCCTCCTCGTTTCGTTTGAGCGGGGGCTCCGGTTCGACAACTCATTCGGAAAAAACAATGACCCGACAGATGGCTAGAACTGTTGCCGCACAGGGTCCGGGCTCGCATTGCCGTAGGTCAGGCTTTCCAGCCTGACATTCCAAGGAGTCTGGCTGGAAAGCCTGACCTCCAAAAGACTCGGCTGTCTAGCCATGTGACGCGTCGTTGCACAAAAATTGGTCAGCCACGACGTTGTCGTCAGGTCGAAACAAAGGGGTGACCAGTTGTCTCGTCTAGCTGAGGTCTACGACAACTGCGATGCGTGTCCTGGCGTTTGTTCGTTTGTTCGTTTGTTTGTGCGCCGCTACGCCGGCGATAGCCCTTGCAGCGGAAACAGTCGCCGGAGAGATATATGTGATCGCGGCCTTCCCACTTCGTCAGCGCTCAGTCGAACGACGTATGAGGAGGCGTGGGGCAGCCAACCGCCCGTGAATTCATCCCTGTCGAGCATCGCACCAGCGATGTCTCCGATCCGAAGAATACTACGCTCCATGCAATATTCCGCGTCGTTCACGTTGGGATCCGCTGCGAAATAACACCCGAAGGCGTTCGGCAACAAGGCCGGATTCAATCCGGGGTTGTACAGCGGATTCTCCGACGTCCATTGATGAATCGCCTCCAGCAACGACGGGTCCGTCCACAACGCAGATCATTCCAGGCCGCCAAGGGGATTTGGCCGCGAGTCTTGAAACGCCCCACGCGGCGCGTGGTCTCCCCAGCGGAACAGCGTCCTGGAGCCAGCGGCGCACGCGTAATCCCACTCGTCGGACGTCGGAAAACGAAACCAGTCCTGGGAGATCTCGCTCAACGTTTCTGCGTGGCTCACCTTCGTGATCTCGACCGCGTGCACGATGTTGTTCTCGTCGCGCGGATAATGGAAGTTCTGAACGGCACGGAACACTCCTCCGAACCCGGGAAGGAGGTGTTCGGCAAGCTCCGGCTCGAATCGCGGATCGTCGGGACCCACAACGCGCACCCCAAGCCGCTTTGGGGAGACTTCCAGCAGGAACGGCTGGATCGACACTTCGCGCAAGGAAGTCAGAAAGCGAATGATCTATTCCTCGAGCTCAGCGTCGGCTTCATCGCTGTCGTAGATCGACCGTTGCCAGATCGCACGTTCCTCGTCGCTTGGCGTCCACGGATGGTGACGGTCGTAACCCAAGGTCGCCCGGCCGCCGGGTATCAGCGCGAAGTCGTCGTCTCGATGACTGAACTGGGCGACGTGATGGCTCTGAGTCCCCTGTGAGTACGTGTGAACTCCGCAGAACCGAAACGCAGGATAAATGCGCGCGATTTCCTTGCTGATCCGCTCTCGCTCTCTTTCGGCGAGGCAGTCCCATTTTGAAAGCTCGGGAAGCGCGTTCATCGGAGCCATCTCCGGCCGTTCAGGGAGTCACAAACAGGACAGATGACCATGTCCGTGTCCAGCACATAAAGCACGGCGATCAACCCCGTGATTCCAGTTTTGGTTGCACACGCTCGCCGCCCAAGAATTTGTCGGAAAGCTGCTCGACGCCCTCGAAGAAAATATCCCAGGGCTCCCTGGTGATCACGAGAAACCCTTCGCCCGTGCGCTTGAGATGCACCGTATCCGTCTCCACACGAAACTCTTTCGGCAGCCGAATCGCCTGGCTGCGACCCGTCCGGAACACTTTTGCAACAGCCATGACCATCCTCCCTCCCGACTGGTTGATACATATGCATATGATATAGCGCAAGTGCTGGACGGGCAAGTGCTCGCGACAGTTCCGCCCAACTTGCATCTGGCTGGCTTTTGTTTCAAGCCGAAGCCCGGCGCCATTTCCGCGGCGTGACGGCCGCGGTTGTGGGCGCTGGACAGCACATCCGTCAGGTCCCAAACAGCATGATCACCAGTACGGCAACCGCGATCGCGGCGGCGCCGATCAGCCGCCCCATGCGGTCGACCCAGCTTGGCTCCGCCTGCCAGCTCCGGCTCAGAGCCAGGAGGGCCCACGCGACGGCCACCGTCCCGCCGACGGCGACGGCGGTGCCAATTCGGAAGTGGAACGTGCCGGGGAAGAGGCGGTCCAGCCAGCCGAAGACCCAGAGGTACCCGATCGTCACCGCCAGGCCCGCCACGCTTCCCGGCTGCCGTAAGAGAGCTGGAAGGGACGGTCGGGGCTTTCTCAGCCGCACAAGCAGGAATGCGGGCGTCATGCTCAAGACCAGCACTTCGATCACTTGAAGGCCGTACCACAACACGCTTCCCCAGTAGTTGGCGACATGCTCGCTCCAGACCTGCGGCCGTTTCGCGTAAAAAAGGCTGTCATGGGCCAGGACTGTGCGGCACATTTCCATGAACTGCTCGGCCATGATCCCAGCGACACGGCTCCCGCCCCAGATCGCCAGCGCAATGGCCGCGATCAGGACCATCGTGTCGGAGACGCTGAAGCGGCGGTTCTGAAAGCGCTGAATTTGCGTTGTATGGCTGTCAGACACGGTATGTGCTCGAGTGAAGCGGTTTGGACCTGATACGAAAATCCAGGCTTGCCGACCTGAAGCGGTGGTTTCACGAAAATGGCACGGTGACGCCAGCCCGCGTCACGGCGCGCGGCGAGCGTCGGGAAGGCCGAATGCGGCGAGCTCAAATTCCCCGTCGGGCACATCGCCGAAGTAAATCTCGTTGAACTCATAGCTATCGATATCGGTCGGTTGCCGCTGGCCTGGAGCTGACCGCGTGGCAACAACGCGCTTCGGGACCGGGAATCCGTCCTGCGGCTGAGCGTACTCGACGTGCCCGCCCCACACGTTGGTGGTATCTGTGAACTCGTATTCGTGCAGCACCCATTTCTGATCGGGCGCGACCAGTACCCAACCTGCAAGTTTTCGCAGACGCTTGTTCGCACCCTTCTTGAAGTCAAACTCGATCTTCATCAGCGTCTGGTCACCGCGGCGCACCGACGCCACACGCTGGATAACCGCGCCACCGTTGGCAATGAGCGAGCTCATTGACGGCCCACCGAGCGAAAACGGGGCGTGCAGGTATGAGTACAACCCGGTCGTCATCTGGTCTTTGATGAAGGCGAGATCCGGCATTCTTGCCGCAAACGAGAACCGACTGTCGATTCGAATGTGATTCGGACCTCCGATCCCGTGCTCTTGGGTTCCCGTTACGGATCCGAATGCCTTGGCGAAACGGGCCTGGAGAGCCTTGAGAGCCGCGGGATAGGTCTTCAGAAACCTGTCCTTGGTTGCGGCTTCGTCGTCTCGGGTCCACGCCCAGCCCGGCCCAAGGACGAGCAAGAGCGCCATCGCGACCAGGCTCATTTTCGGTGCGAACGCAGCGTGCATTGCGATTTCCCGCGGCCGATCCGGTGACACCTGGACCAACTGCCCGTTCTGCCATCGTTCTTGTTATGCGCATGAACTCCGGCTGTGCCTCACGGTCCGGATGGTTCTTACCGCGGCTCGGCAGGCGCGGGCACGGGCACTCGCTGCGAGGCGTTGGGTGCCACCTTCTCTTGCGGGGTTCCCGGATTCGGTGGAATCGGAACCGGCGGATAAACGGGTGGACCCGGTTGCGGCACGACGACGAACGGAGGCGTCGCCAGTGCTTCGGGAGTCGGGACTACCATCGCGTCGTCGAGCCCGCTGGGCGCCCGCTGGACCATCCCGGGGTCGATGCTCGGGCTGGCCATGACGATGAAGTGATCGGGTGCCTGCGGCCTGGTCCCCGGTTCTGGCTGATCCGGCGCCGGTTGCAGGACCCTCGCGTGCTCACCCGTGAGCACGGGCGTGGCACTCGGGACGGAGGCTGGTTGCGACCCGGTTTGCCTTGCGAGAATCAGGGCGAGAACCGCGGCGACCGCCGCCACCGCCAGCAGCCATCGAGTCCGGCCCCGGGTTCTTCTGAACCGCTGCGCGGTGGCGAAATCGGGGTCGAGATCGGACTTTGGTTTCATCGCTATCTCCTTGTCGTCGGCTGATACGGCAGCCCATCCGCCGATGAATCGGCCAAAAACGCTGCTTCACCATGACGATTAACGTCCGAGACAGTCGATTCTTAGTAACTCACACGCTTGTGGAGAATGGAGGGCCAAACGTTCTGGGCACCTGCATGGCATCTTAGTCACGCCAACCTCTCCGGTAAACCCGTGAGAAACGGGGGATTGGTGGCTCACGCCCTGATCCATTTGAGCGGCACAGAATCAACGGGGCGCGCAGGAGCGTGGGCGAAACAACCTCCCGGTCCCGGGCAACCTGCGGCTCACGCCATCAGGCTATACGATGCCGCCGCTTCGCGGCTGGGAACCCAATCGGTCGCGGCCGGGCAACCTGGGGCTCACGCCACCAGGCTGTACGATGTCGCCGCTTCGCGGCTGGGAAGAACATCGGTCGCGGCCGGGCAACCTGGGGCTCACGCCACCAGGCTGTACGATGCCGCCGCTTCGCGGCTGGGAACCCAATCCGTCGCGGGCGGTCAACCTGGGGCTCACGCCGCCAGGCTGTATGATGCCGCCGCTTCGCGGCTGGGAACCCAATCCATCGCGGCCGGGCAACCTGGGGCTCACGCCGCCAGGCTGTATGATGTCGCCGCTTCGCGGCTGGGAACCCAATCCGTCGCGGGCGGTCAACCTGGGGCTCACGCCACCAGGCTATATGATGCCGCCGCGTTGCCGCTGGGAACCCAATCCATCGCGGTCGGGCAACCTGGGGCTCACGCCGCCAGGCTGTACGATGTCGCCGCTTCGCGGCTGGGAATACGTTGCATCTTTGATCTGGGCGTCGACGTTGTCTGAGAGCCCCCGAAGCGGGGCGGAATCGTAAAGCCTGGGGGCGTAAGCCCCAGGTGTACGCCGACAATTGATTAGTGACAGCCCCCAACGGGGGCGACATCGGTCATCGCACCATCGCGCTCACCGCTCTGCGCGGGAGTTGTTCCCTTACTTGCCGAGAGCGGCCACGATATCTCCGCTCCCCGGCAGGCCCAGAGCCGCGGCATTAATCGTGAGTTGCAAGGGCACGCTGGTGGTCAGTTTTTTGCGCGTGACGAGCGTCACCGTGAGCGTGGCCGAGTTGTATGTCGCCTCCGCCAGAGCCACCGGCTGTGCCTTCTTCCTCCCCCTGGGGAGCGTGGTCAAGGTGTAGTCGCTCAGGCTTTGCGCAGCCGATCCGCGCACCGCTCCACTGAGCTGCACCACGATCACGCGCGATGCCTTGTGCCTGGACCTTGCCGTCTTGTGAATCGAGCCGCCCGGGACGGGTGCCGGCGCAATAGTCACCGCTAACACCTTCACAGGGGTTACCGACGCCGCAGGTGCCGGAGTTACCGGCGGCGCCTTGGCGACGGAGATCGTCTTACCCAGGTTCGTCGGCGTCGAAACCTCGCGAATGACGTTGTCCATCGTGTCGCTGATGTAGAGGTTCCCCGTGGAGTCGACCGCGATGCCGGCGGGTGGTCCGAGAACGGCGGCGGCCGCAGGGCCACCGTCGCCGTTGTAGCCGGTGCTGCCAGCAGTCCCCGCCACCGTCGTGATCGTGCCGGACTTGAGGTTGACCTCGCGGATCACGTCGTTGAGCGTGTCGGCAATGTACAGGTGACCCGCGGCGTCAACCGCAACCCCCTCGGGCGAGCTCAGCTCGGCAGCCGTGGCCGGTTCACCGTCCCCGCTATAACCGGTGTTGCCGTTCCCGGCGATCGTGCTGATGTCGCCAGTCTGGGCGTTGACCTCGCGGATCACGTCGTCGACGGTGTCGGCGATGAAGAGATCGCCCGCGGCGTCCACCGCGAGACCAATCGGGCTGGCGAGCTGGGCTTGCGTGGCAGGTCCGCCGTCGCCGCTGTACCCGCTGATCGCGTCGCCGGCCACCGTGGTGATGATGCCCGTGGCGAGATTGACCTCGCGGACCACGCTGTTGCCCGTGTCGCTGATGAAGAGGTCGCTCGAGCCGCCCAGGGCGACGGAGGTGGGCCCGGCAAGCTCCGCGGCCGTGGCCGGTCCGCCGTCTCCGCTGTAGCCGTCGGTGCCGTTGCCGGCGATCGTGGTGATGATGCCGGTCTTGAGATTGACCTCGCGGACCACATTATTGCCGCAGTCGGCGATGAACAAGTCGCCTGAGCTATCCACCGCGACGCCGGTGGGGTCGGAAAGCTCGGCGGCTTTGGCTGGGCCACCGTCGCCCAGGTAGCCCGCCGTGCCGTTGCCCGCGATCGTGGTGATGTCGCCGGTCTGGCCATTGACCTCGCGCACCACGTTGTTGGCGGTGTCGGCGATGAACAGGTCGCCCGAGGCGTCCAGCGCCACATCATTCGGAAAGCCCAGCTCGGCGACGGTGGCCGGACCGCCGTCTCCGCTGTAGCCCTGCGCGTCGCCACCGGCCGCGGTGGTGATGATCCCCGTGCCGAGGTTGACCTCGCGGAGCGTATTACTCGCATTGTCGGCAATGAAGAGATCGCCTGAGCCGTCCAGCGCCAGGCCCACGGGAGACGCCAGCTCGGCAAGTGTCGCCGGACCGCCGTCGCCCCAGTAGCCTTCATTCCCGTTCCCGGCGACGGTGGTGATGATCCCGGTCTTGAGGTTGACTGCGCGGACGGCGCTATTGCCGGAGTCGGCGATGTAGAGCTCACCTGAAGCACTGACCGCCACGCCCTCAGGAGAGTTGAGCTCAGCGGCGGCGGCCGGACCGCCATCGCCCTGGTCGGCTCCGGTGCCGTTGCCGGCGACGGTCGTGATGATCCCGGTTGCGAGGTTGACCTCGCGCACCACGTTGTTGCCGGTGTCGGCGATGAACAGGTTGCCCGAGCCGTCGACCGCGATCCCCTCCGGGGCGTTTACCTCGGCGGAGATCGCCGGTCCGCCGTCGCCTGAGTCGCCTTGCGCCCCGGTGCCGGCGACCGTCGTGATGGTCCCGGTCTTGAGGTTCACCTCGCGCACCGCATTGTTATTGGTGTCGGCGATGAAGAGGTTTCCGGATCCGTTGAGGGCGATCCCATCGGGATCGGACAACGAAGCCGCCGTCGCCGGGCCGCCGTCGCCGCTGTAACCTGCTGTGCCGGTGCCGCCGACGGTGGTGATGATCCCGGTCTTGAGGTTGACCTCGCGCACGACGTTGTTGTTGCTGTCGGCGATATAAAGATCGCCCGAGCCATCCAGCGCGAGATCGTCCGGACCGGCCAATTCGGCGGCCGTTGCCGGGCCCGCGTCGCCCGAGTAACCCGCGGTGCCGTTGCCCGCGATCGTGGAGACTACACGTGTGGAATGGTTGATCTCGCGCACCACATTGGCGCCGCTGTCGGCGATGAAGAGGTCGCCCGAGCCGTCCACCGCGGTGCCATCAAGGGAGCTCATCGGGGTCAGCGCGTTATACAAGGCGGGCTGGACGGCGGGGTTGCCCCCGCCCGCGACCGTGGTGATCGTGGGCGACGGTGTCACCGGCGTACGGCTACCTCCGAACAGGCTGGTGCCGCTGAAGACAGCCGTCACCTCGTGGCTGCCGACCCCGAGCGCCGGGACGGTGAGCTGGGCCGTGCCGTCGGTCAAGGGGCTCGTGCCCAGCGCTATGGTGCCATCCAGGAAGGTCACGGTGCCGCCGGTTGGGGTATTGCTCGTGTGCGGGTCGGTGGTCACCGTGGCGGTGAATACCTCGGTCTGGCCGTAGGTCAACGAGGCAGCCGAGTCGACCAGGGTCGTGATCGTCGGAATCGTCAACAAGGCCCGTTCTTCGAGGCGCGTCACGATCAGACCGAGATGGCGCCGGCGACGCGCTCTACGCCGGTCGCGGGCCGGCGGGTGCGGCTGGGAGAGCTCCAAGGGTCTGCGCAGGCTGGAGTGGCCTTGACGAAGCGACATGGCGAGGACTCCTCAAATTCGGTCCAATGGATCGACCGAATAGAATCATGGTTATTCTGCCCATATCTTTCGGCGTTTTTTGCTCGGACGATCACATGCGGCTGGAATTCGGCGGGTGCGGCCGCCAAGCGTGATCATTGGTGGCCGGGGGCGCGCAGGTCGATAATATCGCACGGTTTGCGACCGTCGATCGACCATGCCGGCGGGCACGAAGGAAGCGCCTTTTTTGATGAAGTGAGACAGTGCGCGCTCAGTCAGATCGAGCCGCTTCGCTCGATGCCTCCATTGAGATAAGATCCATCGGGGGCAAAACCGGACGGGGCGAAAGAGAAAACTGCGCGGGGTTGGGAATCTCAGGGGCAGCCGGATCGACCCGCGATCGTCGTCATTTCATTTTGGCGGAGTGCCGATACCGATTCGAGGCCGGGACCCGGGACGGCGCTGATCCGGTGGGAAGAGTTACTCTGTTGGGCGCGGGTCTGCGGCCCGCGCCGAACAACGGAGACCCGCGCCGAACCGTCGACCTGCCGTCCGGCCCGTCAATTCCCGTCGGGAGCCGAGCTCACCCGGCGCTTCTCCAGACGCTCGAGCTCCGCCAGGGCGATCGTGTATTCATGGAAAGCGGGATTGCCGTGGTCTCGCACCCAGCGGAAGTGGGCGAGGGCCTGATCCTTGTGCCCCTTGAGCAAATGGTCGAGGCCAAGAAAGCATCGCGCCTCGGTCCGCTTGTCGTCATCGATCGCAGCGGCCAGGAGGGCCGGCTCGTCGATCTCGCCGCGCAGGAACTTGACGATCGGATAGGGCCACGCACCAACGTCGAGCTTGCCCGGCGCACGCTCGAGAAATGCCTTGGCTTGCACCTCGTCCCCCGCCAGACGCGCCGCCAGGTGGCCCAGGATGTCGGCGAAAGTCGATAGCTCGCCTTTGCCGCCCTCGAGTTCAAGGACAGTGTGGAAACCGGCGACGGCCCCGCCACGACGTAGCGTCATCTGGGCGACGGAGCGGTTATCAAAGCCGTATGCATCCTTGGGGTCCAGTTTGATGGCCTGGTTGTAATCGGCGAACGCCTTGTCGTACTCTTTCTTGGCCAGCCACGCGCGGCCCCGGTCGCTGTAGGGCCATGCGCAGGTGGGGTCGAGTCGAATCGCCTCACTGTGGTCGGCGATGGCCTTGTCGTAATCCTTGTGGCCGTACCAGGCGATGCCACGTTCGTTGTAGATGTATGCAGACGTGGGATCCAGTCGGATGGCGTGGTCGTAGTCGGCCATGGCCTTTTCGAATTGCTTGCTCGAATCGAAGGCGTTGCCGCGGAGGGCGAACGCCAAGGCGTATTCGGGATCGAGCCGGATGGCCTCGGTACAATCGGCGATCGCCTTGTTGTATTCCTTCCTGCGGTACCACGCCCAGGCGCGTTCGCGGTAGGCGTAGGAATAAGTGGGATCCCGTCGGATGGCCTCGCTGTGGTCGGTGATGGCATTGTCATATTCCTTCTTCCCGGACCAGGCTATGCCACGGTTGTTGTAGGCGAGCGCGTCCTTCGGGTTGAGCCGGATCGCCGCGTTCAGGTCGGGGATCGCCTTGTCGTACTCTTTTTTGGCGAGCCGGACGGCTCCTCGGCTGTTATAGGCCATCGCGAACCTGGAGTCGAGTCGGATCGCCTCGTCCAGGTCCACGATCGCCTTGTCGTATTCCTGTTTGTCGTACCACGCGAGGCCGCGGTTGCGGTGACTGACCGCGTCCTTCGGGTCGAGCCGGATGGCGTCGCCGAAGTCGGCGATTGCCCTGTCGTATTCTTTCTTCTTGTACCAGGCATTGCCGCGGTTGCTGTAGGCGAGTGGGTATTTGGGGTCGAGCCGGATCGCCTCGTCGTAGTCGGCGATCGCCTTGTCGTATTCTTTCTTTCCATACCAGGCCATGCCGCGGCTGCACCAGCAGATCTCGTCGGCCGGCGTGAGTCGAATGGCCTGTTCGTAGTCGGCGATCGCCTTGTCGAGTTCCTTCTCGTACCGCCAGAGATGCCCCCGGCGGATGTAGGCCATCGCGCGGTTCGGGTTGATGCGGATCTCGCTCGTGAAGTACTCAATCGCCTGGTCGTACGGGATGACCCAGTCCGTCGTCATCCAGCCCGCCGCGCCTGTCTGTTCAGCCTGGAGCCAAAGCCAGCGGTCGTGGACGTGCTCGACCCGGTAAACGCGGCAGACTCTTCTCTTTCGCCCGAGCGCAGTCGTTTCGACGTTCTCATTGTCGACGACTTCTTTGCCGACTCGCAGAACGGCGCCGAACTTGGTGATGACGCGCTTGCCGAGCCAGTCCTGGGAGTTGTGCGTCGGGGACTCCTGAGCGTTTGCCGGGACCGCGAGCGCCAGAAGCAACCAGGCCAACCACGGGCTGATGAAACGTCGGCATTCCATGAGCCGCGTGCTCCCGTCGATTTGGTTGCGCGTTTTTCTCTCCCTTGCGAAGGGGGGGCCAGGGGGGGTGGTCGCGGCGCCGCCAGTCACAAGTTCGTTGCAGTGTCCTTGTTTTTCGAGGTCCCAGAATTCGGTACCAACCCGCCTGGCTGCTTCTTTGCATTGAGCGTTGCTCGCTGATAGCGCCGGGATCACCCCCCCTGGCCCCCCCTTCGCAAGGGGGGGAAAGGGATGGTGGCCCGCGCCGGAGTTGAATCCGGCGCAGCAAACACAGCTCCGTCGAGCGCGTCTCCGGGTCACGCTCGGGGGCACTTTGTGGTCCACCGAGGCAGGCCCTACCGTCGGCGCGACTCGGCTGCGCAACCACGAATTCACCATCAGAAGCCTCCGGGCCAGAGCCCCGTGAACCAGCGCGGCTCCAGCCGCTTGAGCTCGTTGAGCGCGAGCGTGTACTCGGGAAATGCGGGATTACCGTGGTCCCGCACCCAGCGGAAGTGGGCGAGGGCCTGGTCCGTGCGGCCCTTGAGCGCGCCTTCCAGGCCAAGGACAGTTTCTACGTCGGTGCGCTTGTCGTCATCGATCGCCGCGGCCAGAAGCGCTCGTTCGTCGATTTCTCCGCGAAGATAACGCACGATCGGACCAGGCCAGGCATCCGCGTTCGGCTTGCCGGACCCATGACGGAGAAACGCCCCCGCTTCGGCCAAGTTTCCGCCCAATCGCGCAGCGAGGTGGCCGAAGATCAAAGCGTAGGCTTGGTAGTCAACGCGGTCGCCTGACGGCTGGTCGTCCTGGCGGATCGGGAGATCGACGGCCGTCTTGAATCCGGCGACGGCGTCGCCGGCGCGCGTGATCATCTGGGCGATTGCGCGATGGAAATGGCGCGCGAGTCCTTGCCATCGAGCTGAATGGCCTCGGCGTAGTCGGCGAGGGCCTTGGCGTGATCGGATCTGGCGAGCCAGACATCGCCGCGGTTGACGTGGGCCTCCGCGTCCTTGGGGTTGAGCCGGATCGCCTCGGCGTCATCGGCGATCGCCCTGCGGTAGTCCTTTCTGGCGTACCGAGCCAAACCGCGGCCGGTGTAAGCGTCTGCGTTTTTGGGGTCGAGGCGGATGGCCTCGCCAAAGTCAGCGCTCGCCTTGGGGTAGTCGTGCTGGGCGTACCGGGCTGCGGCGCGGAGTTCAAAGCCGCGGGCGTCCGTTGGGTCGATTCGAATGGCCTTGTCGTACTCAGCGATCGCCTCGGCGTAGCCCTTCCTGGCGTACCAAACCGTGCCGCGTCCCCTGTAGGCGTTTGCGTAGTTCGGGTCGATTCGAATCGCCTCGTCCAGGTCGGCGAGTGCCTTGTCGGACTCTTTCATTGCGTACCAGAGGGCCGCTCGATTGCTGAAGTACCGCGCGGTCTGGGAGTCGAGCCGGATGGCTTCGTTGAATCCGGCGAGTGCTTTTTCGTAATCCTTCCTGACGAACCAGAGATAGCCGCGCATATTATGGGGCTCTGCGGCTTTGGGGTCGAGTCGAATGGCCTCGCCGAAGTCGGCAAGCGCCTTGTCCCACTGTTCCTTGAAGAGCCAGGCGGATGCGCGGTTGTTGAAGGCAAGTGCATTCTTGGTGTCGATTCGAATGGCTGCGTCGAAATCGACGATCGCTCGATCAAATTCCTGCCTGGCGAGCCGCACCAAGCCTCTGTTGTTGTAGCCCATCGAGAAATTGGGGTCGATTCGGATGACCTGGTCAAAGTCGGCGAAGGCCCTGTCGAGGTTCCTCTGCGCGAGTTGGACCAAGCCGCGAAAGTTGTATGCTTGTGGGTCGTTTGGATCCGCTTGGATGGCCCTTCCGTACGCACCGCTGGCCATGCGGTAGTCCCCTTTGACGAGCCAGGTGTGCCCGCGCCAGATGTAGCCGTCAGGGTTCTTGGGATCGACCTGGATGGCCGAAGTGAAGTCGGACATCGCGGCCGCGAAGTCGTGCTTGGCGCGCCGCACGCTGCCGCGTCCAATGTAGGGGACTGCGTCATCCGGGTTAATCCGGATTGCCTCTTCGTAGTCGGCGAACGCCTTGTCGTACTCGGATTTGTCGAACCAGAAACGGCCGCGGCCAACATACGCGGCGATGTTTCTGGGATTGGCGCGGATCTCGTTCGTGAAATAGTTGGCGGCCTGATCAGCGAGAATCACCGAGTCGGACATTACCCAGCCCTGGGAGCAGCGATCCTCGTCGGAGAGCCGGAGCCAGTTCGCGTCGACTTGCTCGACGCGGTAGTTGAAACCGACGGTTCTCGAACGCTCGCGTCCAAGGCGTTCGGGCGTCTCATTGTTGGAGAGTTGCCGGTCAACATGCAGGACGACGCCCAATCTCAGGACGACCTGCTGGCCTAGCCAGCTCTGGCCACTCTGGGCAAGCGAGCGGTGGCCGCTTGCGGCGATGAACGTGATGAGCGCCGCGAAGATAAGGGGCATCAATCGACGGTGATGGCTTGCGGCGGAACTCGAGATGCTCAGTGGGGCCGCCGAGAACGCAGCGCAGGCCGGACGGCACATCCGATCGGGCGGATCGGACGGATCGGACGCGGCGGCCGGCGTTGCGCTTCGCGCCAAGAACCGGTACGCTCGAGCCAAGCCATTCTTCGGTTCCATCGAGGCCTCCATGCCGTAGGATGTTCACACGGCGCTCCTACCAGATTCCTGGGAACAGTCAAGACGAGTCGGCCTCCAGGGCTCGTGGGGGGTGCACGACGGTCTTTGCGCAGCAAAGTGGTTTTCGTTATGATGCGGTCGGGAATGCCGTTTCGTCTGGAGTCGCAACTACTGGAAGGAGCCAGGGATGGCACGCGTCAAGGAACCGGCGGTCGTCAAGGATGAACTGGAAAACCTGTTGGGTGGCCTCGCCAAAGAGTTGAATCGGCGCGTCTACGGCGACGGTGGCGTCCCGTGGGGTACTAAATTCGCCGACATCGAGGAACTCGCCGTCCAGATCGGTCAGGAGATTTCCCGGGAGATGATCGAACAGGCAGTCGGTCGGCAAGCAGAGGACGTTCCTCCCGAGGCCGAAAGTTGCAGTGGGTGCGGCGGCTCGGTTGAACCGGCCGATGCTTACGAACCCAGGGGCGTGCAGACCCGAGTCGGCACGGCCCAATGGAACGAGCCCAAACGTTACTGCCGCAAATGCCGGGCAGCTTTTTTTCCCTCAGTCCCGCGCGCTCGGGATTGATCAGGGGAATTACAGTCCCGAGGTGTTGAAGGCGATCGTTTACGCGGGTACGCAGTTCACGTCGTTCGCCCAGGGCAGTGGCGCGCTCAATGCGTTGGGCGGGTTGAGCGTCGCCACCAAGCAAGTGGAACGGATCACGGAAAAAATTGGGTGGGAACGTGTTGAACAGCGTGATCAGGCCGTTGATGAGTTTTTAGCGTTACCGCTGATGGACCGCTGCAAATCACCGGTCGCAAATCCCCCGCCCCCATCGACTGTGGCGACCGTGATGATGGACGGTGGTCGCCTACAAATCCTCGATCGCAGCAAGTGTGATACTGATCAGACCGCGACCGCCGATGACGATCCATGCGATCGGAATGGGCACTGGCGTGAGGATAAGATCGGTTTGCTGATGACGATGACCAGCAAGGTCTCAGTCAGCGATCCGTGCCCGGAAATCCCGGAGAATTTCGTCGATCCGACGCGGATACTCAAGCTCACGCGCGAGATCAAGGGGCACGTCGGAGGAGCCAAGGATGAATCAGCCGAGTCGCTCGCGCCGGAAACCAACTCGGCGGCCGAGGAGGAACAGCACCAGGACGCGGAGACCGCAAGACCCAAGCCACGGGTGCGCACGATGGTCGCGACGCGGGAGCGAGCCCAGCGATTTGGAGAAATCTTGGCCTGGGCCGCGTGGGCGCGAGGCTTCGCGGTCGCGGCTCGGAAGGCATTCGTCGCCGACGGTGCGACGGCCAATTGGACGATCCAGAAGCAATGGTTCAGCGACTATATTCCGATTCTGGATTTCATCCATGCGCTGTCGTATGTGTTCGCGGCAGCCATCGCGGGCCGGGGATTTCGAGCAGGCTGGGAAGTGTATACGGCCTTGATTCAGCAGGTTTGGAGCGGTCGTGTTGAAGAGGTAATCTCGGCGCTCGAGATTCGACAATCGGAGTTGGGAACCCCCGAAGAAGCAGACGGTGAAACCACCCCTCGCCGCGTCGTCGCCGACGCTTTGAGCTATCTGCGTAACAACAAGGATAGGATGCGTTACGATCAGTATCGAACGGCCGGATTACCGATCACGTCAAGTCACATGGAATCGACGGTGAAGATGTTCAACCGACGCGTCAAGGGAACGGAGAAATTCTGGTCGGAGAAGGGTGCCGAAGCGATCTTGCAATTACGCGCCGATCATCTGAGTGAGACAGAGCCCCTCAAGACATTCTGGGAAGACAGGCAAGAAGCAGCATCGGGGCGCCGGTATTATCGACGTACAGGCTGAACGCCGTGGGCTACAATCCCGGTCGTGCACCCGCTCGTGGGTGCGCAGCGTCGGTCAGGCTTTCCAGCCTGACGTCCCGGAGTGTCAGGCTGGAAAGCCTGACCTACGAAAACCGTCAGGCTGGAAAGCCTGACCTACGCAAACCGTCAGGCTGGAAAGCCTGACCTACGAAAACCGTCAGGCTGGAAAGCCTGACCTACGCAAACCGTCAGGCTGGAAAGCCTGACCTACGAAAACCGTCAGGCTGGAAAGCCTGACCTACGCAAACCGTCAGGCTGGAAAGCCTGACCTACGAAAACCGTCAGGCTGGAAAGCCTGACCTACGCAAACCGTCAGGCTGGACGGGTTGATCGAGAAAGCCCCGGTTTTCTGGCCATGCGGCCGGTCGTTGTTCCTTTCACGACCGCAAGAAGATCGCGATGAGCACGATCGCGAGGAGGCCGGCCACGCCAGCGACAATCGCGAAATGAAAGAGCCAGCGCGTGTCATCGTCTCCAGTACTCCGCACGGGGGAATGCACCGATTCCACGGGCGCCCGCGATCGCACTTTGACCGGCATCGGCGGCGCAGGTACCTGGTGGCGCGGGGCGAAGGAGGGCTCGGCGGCGCCCAGGTCTCGGAGTGAGACGCTGTCGCGACTGACCGAGGCGTCGTCGGCGAGCAGCCGGAGGTCCTCCTCGGCCAGCTCCGGCGGCGGCGGCCGGAAGCTCCGCGCGGCATCGGCCTCGGCGCCCAGGATCGCACGCACCAGAGATGGGTCTGTCCAGCGCATCAGGTCGTTGCGCAGCTCCGCACAATTCTGATACCGCTCGTCGGGGTTCTTGCTCATCAACTTCCGGACAACCGCCGCAAACGCGGCGGGCACCCCGCGCACCGGTCCTCAAGCGGCGGAGGATCCTCCATGCGCTGCTTGAAGATCTTGTTGATCATGTCGCCCCCCTCGAACGGGGCGGTGCCGGCGACGGCGAAATACATCGTGCAGCCCACGCTGTACAGATCGCTGCGGACGTCGGCCTTGGCGGCGTCGCGAAGCTGCTCGGGGCTGGCGTAGTCCAGAGTGCCGAGGACCGTGTTGGCGCGCGTGAGGCCCGTCTCGTCGTCCAGAGCACGGGCCAGCCCCATGTCCAAAAGCTTCACGTTGCCGTCCGGCGTGATCATGATATTGGACGGCTTGATGTCGCGATGCACGAGCGAGCACCGATGGGCCGCCTCCAGGCCGTCGATCAGCTTCAGGAACAGCCGGGCCGCGTCCGGGACGCGCAACGGCCCGGCCCCTTCGTTCTTGACGTGGTCGAACAGACTCTTTCCCGGGATGTACTCCATCACCATGAAGTGCACGTCGCCCTCTGCGCCCACCGCGATCGTGCGCGCCAGGTTGGGGTGAAAGCAGCGCTGCGAGAGCTTCATCTCGCGGTGAAACCGCCGCAGGGCGTTCTCTTCCTCTAGAGCCTTGCGCGGCGGCAGGACCTTGATGGCGGCCTGCTCCTGCTGGTCGTTGATGGCCAGGTACACCTTTCCCATGCCGCCCTCGCCCAGAGGGCGCAGCAGGCGATAACCGCCCAGGAAAAAGCCGCGGGTGGCGCCGGAGAGAAGCTTCTTGGCCTGGTAGACGGTCAGCCGGCCGTCGTCGATGAGCCGGCGAGCCAGGCGAACCGACGCGTCGCCCTGCGGCTCCGGCTGGAGCTGAGCCTGCGCTCGGGCGACCACACCGGGAGCAACCAGGCCCGACGCGGCGACATGGGCTATGAAGTCTTCCAGCGGGATCATGGACCCCACATCATGAATGAGTGAGACGCCTGACGGAAAAACCCCGCGCGGGCTCTCGCCATGCGCCGTGGGGGCCGATCATCCATCCCCGTCCGGTTTGGTCTCGCTCATCCGCCGGCCGGAGCATCGGATGCAGGCGGCGGCAGGTCAACTTTCGAGGCGTGGACGACCAGGCAGGTGACATTATCCTTGGAATCGTTGTCCAGGGCCATGTTTTTCAGGGTGATCGCGGCCTTTTGCGGGTCGTCGACGGTACCCAGAACGCGGGCCAGGTCCTTGTCGGAGACCACGCCGGTGAGGCCGTCGCTGGCCAGAAGGAGCCGGTCGCCGGGCCGAACGTCGAGCACCCGGACGTCTTCCGGTCCGCCGCGGGCATCCTTGCTGCCAAGGTACAGATACAAGACGTTCTTGAACTTGTGGGTCGGGAGCTCTTCGGCGGTGATCGTGCCGGCGTCCAGGAGGGCGTCCGCCAGCGAGTGGTCCTTGGTGAGCTGCTCGAGCTTGCCGTCGCGCAGCCGGTAAGCGCGCGAATCGCCGATTCCGGCGACGAAGACGCGGTCGAACCGGAACAGTGCCATCACCACCGTCGTACCCATGTTCGAGAACTCGGTCACCGCGCCGGAGCTGCCCAGGATCTCCTGGTTGACCTCGCTGACGGCGTCCCGGATCGCGTCCTTGATCCGGCCCGGCTCCGACTCGTCAGCCGTGAGCCGCCGCGCGATCGCACGGGGGATCAGCTCGATCGCCATCAAGCTCGCCTGCTCGCCCGCTTGCTGGCCGCCCATGCCGTCGGCCACGATGAAGAGATTCGAGGACTCGAGTGTCAAAGCTTCCATCTCGCTGTTGGAGTCAGACGTGGCGTCGTGCCGGACCGAGCGGCGGCCCGGAACGAAGTAGTTGTCTTCGTTGTGCTCCCGGTAATTGCCCCGCACCGACACGACGCCGACCTTCAGCTTGAGCTGGCCTGGCAGCAGCGTGAACGAAGACATCGTGGCGTATTCCTCGGTCGCCGGGTCGACGTCGCCAGATTGGCCCCAGCGAAAAAGACTCTTGATCCAGCGAATGACTCGCGAAACCCACCTCAAGTCAGGCGCACCCTTCTCGTAAAGAAGGCCTTGGTTCTCGCTTCTTGGTTCCGCTTGGGTGCTCACGTCAATGGCTCGATGATGCGATCGATTCTGCGAATAGGCCGTTCAAAGTCGCACGCGAATTTCCTCCGCCTGGCCGCCTTCATGTTGCATCCTCAATTGTCCGATCGATCGGCATAGGCGATTCCCTCGAACTCCCCTATCCTGATGAACGCAGACGAGAACAAGCGCGTGACAGGCGACCACGGCGAATCTCGTTCATCAATCAAGTCCGCGCATGGGCAGGGCTGGCCCATCTCATCAGATCATCCACGCCCACGGAGCGATAAGTCATGAATACTTCTCCCGCTTCGAATCCCGCCGTCAGGCCCTGGTATCGATTCATGGCTTCGACGCCACGGAAGATGCCGGCCTTGCTGGCCGGAAACTGGGTCTGATACGCGCGAATGGCCTCGAGCTTGACCTCAAGTGTCGAACCGATGTCGGCAACAATGTACCCGGATGCCTCGGGCAAGTCCAACCCGTGCAAAGCGATCGGGAAGCTGAGCTGGTTCGTAACCACGTGGGGGAGCGTGCCGTCGAAGTATTCATCCCACTTGGTCAACCGGCTATAGAAGACGGCGGCGTCGGTGATCAGCATTGCCTGGTAATGGTCGGGAGAGGCGAGCACGGTCTTGCCTCCAAACCCAAGGACGACCTTGGGCTTCAGGCGGCGAAAAACCTTGGCAAGCGCGATCCGCGATTCGAAGGAATCGAAGAGCCGGCGGTTGGGCATGTTCAGGTTGATCCGCCGGTCGACACCCAGGATCTGGGCGGCACGTTCGGCCTCCGCCAGCCGGACCTCTGGCCCCGGAGAGTGGGGTGTCGGCTCGCCATCGGTCAAATCGATGATACCGATAGCGTAACCTTTACGCGCCAGTCGAGCCAGGGTTCCCCCGCAGGCAATTTCGACGTCGTCCGGGTGGGCACCCACGGCGATCAGGTCGAGCTCGGACTCCGGCGACGCGGCCATGCGATTGCTCATCTCCTAGACACGCCGAACGGATCAGCCGTCGATCCAGCACAATTTCCAGGCCACCATTCTTCCCATTCCGGTCTTCTAGTGGAAGAGACCACCTCAACAAAGGATGAAGGATGAAGGATGAGTCAATCCGCCGATTGTTCGCGCTTGGTGACGGCCAGGAGGAACGTCGGCGCGATGGCTTCGAACCGCAGCCTCTCCATTTGCTCGATCCCCCGGGCGATCGACACGTTCCAGACCCTCACCTCACCGGCGAGGGTCTTGAGGATATGGTAGGCGGCCGCCAGCCCCTCGATGGTCGCCACGTTGACCGCCATGCTTCCGCCCTGGCATAGCCTGGAAAAGGCCGTGCTCAATACGGGGTCAACCTGGCGTCCGGTGCCTCCCACGAAGATCGCCTCGGGCTCGGGCAGGCTCGCCAGGCTTTCGGGTGCTCGCCCGGCAACCGTCCGCACGTTCGGCACCCCGAACGACTCGGCATTGGCCTGGATGAGCGCGATGTCGGCTGGCTCGGGCTCGATCGCGTACACGACGCCCTGATGAGCGAGCTGGGCGGCCTCGATCGCCACGGAGCCCGAGCCGGCGCCGATGTCCCACACCACGCTGGTCGCTCGGATGTCGAGCTGCGCCAGCGCGATTGCCCGGACCTCCGCATAGGTGATCAACGCCCGCTTGGGCAGCGCCTGGGCGAACGCGTCGTCCGGGTTTCCGAACAACCGTCGCCGGCCGCCTTTGCCGGCGCGGTCGGGCCGGTTGGGCTTGCGAATCAAGATGAAGACGTTGAGCGGGTTGAACTCCATGCCGGGCAGTTGGGAGAGCTCGGCCTGGGTGACGCGCTCGTCCGGCGAGCCGAGGTTCTCGCAGACGTACGCCCGGAAGTAGTCGATGCCCCGCTCCAATAGCTCGGCGGCCAGCCGCCCCGGGGGACACTCTTCGCTCGAGAAGAGCCCGATCTTTTCGGCGGTGCGGATCCGGTCGATCAGAGCCTCGATCGGCCGGCCCGCGAGGTTGGCCAGGTAGGCGTCTTCCCAGCTCTCCTTGATCCGCGCGAAGGCAAGCTGCATGCTGCTGACGTGCGGCACGACCTCGAACAGGTCTTTTCCCAGCCGGTCGCAAAGGTAGCGGGCCACCCCGTAGAACAGCGGGTCGCCACTGCTGACCAGGACCGGGCTGCGCCTGGAGAGGGCCTCGCGCACCTGTTTGAGTGCCACGCTCATCTCGGCCTCAAGCACCACCTTGGGCCCCGGCGCGCTTGCGACGAGCGTCAATGTGGACGCCGCGCCCAGAATCAGATCGGCCGACATGACAAGCCGCCGCGCGGGCTCGGTCAAACCGGCAAGCCCGTCGTCGCCAATCCCGAGAATCACGAGCTTCGACCGGGCTTCACTCAACGCCATTGTCCTGTGGAAACAAAGTCTCTGGGGATTGTAGTGCGGCACAGAGAATCATAGCCACTAAGAAGAGAATTAACAGCCACCGAGAACCAGAATGAACTCCAAAAGGCGAGCACAAATGCCACAAATCCACACAAATAAACACAGCTCAACTCAACAGGAGTCAATCAACCAGAAACCGTCTTCACGCCGGGCCATCGGGCTCTTCAACCAGATCGAAGCGCCGGAACATTCTCAGCGCATTTTCATCGCGTGAGACTCGGATCATATTAATATGTGTTTCGGGACTTGCTATGGATCCATGCGTGCATGCGTGTCGTTTGGCATTGGATGCTTGGCGGTTTTCGAGTTTCGCGGAAATAATTCGCGGTGGGGGCATTTGCGTATCGTTGCGACTTTAGTCTTTTGTGGATAAAGAGTTCTGTCACGATTTGGCGACGATCCGGTCCAGGTGCCTCTTGAATCGGCGTTGGATATGTTGCTAGAGTGTTGGATCAAAAATAGGTCATCAGTGAGGCGGAGTGAATACGTTTTTGCTCAGGCCGAGCTGTGTTGCTTCCTGAGTTATCAATCGAACTCACGTCGGGAATCGCCATGCGTTTCGTGTTGATCGATCGGATTGTGGGCGTGGAGACGGGTCGTCGCCGTCTGAACGGCACTGACTCGTTTTCGAGTCCGTACCCGTCTCTGGTGGCCGTCAAGAATCTATCGCTGGCGGAGGAGTACCTGAGCGATCACTTTCCCGGGTTCCCGGTGATGCCGGGCGTGTTGATGCTGGAAGCGCTGGCGCAGGCCGGTGGCTGGCTGATCCGCGAAATGGAAGACTTCTCGCACAGCATCATCATTTTGAAGCAAGCCAAGACGATCAAATACGGAAGTTTCGTGGAGCCGGGCCGTCAGCTTGAGCTCCGGGTCGAGATGATGTCATACGACCCTCATGACTGTTTGTTCAAGGGCGTGGGTGTGATCGACGGCCAGGAGATGGTGAAGGGGCGGTTCACGCTCAAGCGATACAACCTGCGGGAGAAAGACGCCGAGCTGCATGCGACGGATTCTTCAATCGTCGCGGGTCAGCGCGACCTCTACTCGACCCTGCGAAAAGGCTCGGTCGGCGCCCGAGCAATCGCGCGCCGCCCCGGGATCTCGGAGTTGCCGGCCCCGGCGTAAGCGGTTTGCCGATTCTGATGGTGTTGCAACGATTCGACGTTTTGCTCATGATACGTCCGAAATTCCGACGGCGGCGGGTCTGGCAGCCCGTGCCGGAAGATTACGGCTGCGCACTCTACCCTCCCTTGTTTCGCCCCTCTGAAGTTGGACATGCGATCTCGCCGACGATTAAGGGAAGCGAATCGAACAGAGGCGCGTGTTTCCCCGTTTCCGGTCCGGGATTGGACGGGCAATCCCATCTTGTTCTTGAGGACACAATGCCTACCTACGACGAGATTTATGGGAAGGTCCAGGCCACATTGGTGGATGCGCTGGGCGTGGACGAGGAAGACGTGACGCGCGAGGCCACGCTTCAGGGAGACCTGGGCGCCGAGTCGATTGATTTCCTGGATATCGTGTTCCGGCTGGAGCGCAATTTCGGAATCAAGATTCCGCGTGGGGAACTCTTCCCGGAGAACCTCATGGCGGATCCGGAATGGATCGCCGACGGCAAGCTGACTCCCAAGGGCGTCGGCGAGCTCAAGGCGCGCCTGCCGTTCGCTGACCTGAGCAAGATTGCCGATAATCCCGCTCGACCGGATCGGGGACCTTTACACGGTCGAGATGTTGGTTCAATATGTTCAGAGCAAGCTCGCGGCCTGAGTCATGCGTGAATGCTCGCCTGCATTTGCGTTTGGACAGAGCCGGCGGTTTGGCAACGGATGATGCGGAGAGCTCCGCCGGCGGGAGCGGTTTGGAAATCGGCTTGTACGGCCGGAAGAGCCTGAGCAGCCGGCCGTGCGCGAGTCTGGTTTTTTCGGCGGGTATTCCACGCAATGCGATGGATCTGGATCGACAAGTTTCTCGAGTTCCGAAGCGGTCAGTTCGCCCGGGCGATCAAGAACCTGACCTTGGCCGAAGAGCATCTGCACGATCACTTTCCGGGCTATCCGGTGATGCCGGCCTCACTGATTATCGAAGGATTGGCACAGACCGGGGGATCCTGGTCGGCGAGGCGGGAGGTTTCGCTGAGAAGGTGGTACTCGCCAAGATTCCTCGCGAAGAGTTCCACGGAGTCGCGTGCGCGGGCGACCAGCTCATTTACGAAGTGACGCTGACGGACCTGCGCAGTGAAGGAGCCGTCGTTTCAGGAAAGGCGTTCCTGGACGGCGAGTTGCTGGCGGAGGCCGAGATCGTTTTTGCCCACCTTGACAATTCCCGAGCCAATCAAATCTTCGGTCCCAAGAACTTTGTCTTCACTCAACAATTGCTGGGAGTGCTCGACCTGGCAAAAGCCCGGGAGCGGGCGAGGCTGGCAGATGAGACGCTGGTCGAGCCGTCCGAGTCCAATGGTCAACCGCACGACCCGCGATCGGTTCCCTGATGCCACTCGAGCGGCCCGACCAGCCGGCCTCTTGTGCCGGTCGGGACGGCTTTCCAGGATGTTTACGAAAAATTTGAGCGTTGCATCAAGTTTATGCCGCCCTGATCGGCCTTCGAAGTCATAATAGTGAGACGAACTGAAGCGATGGGAGGGGTTAGTCTGTCCAGGCTTCGAGGACAAACGGTCCAGAGTGGCCGGCCGACGGGCAAGACGTCCGTGTGCCGAGAGGATGGGTTGGACCGGGCTTGACGACGATCGTGACCTGCCACGCCGAAATCCGACGAGTGATTCATGTTTGGGTTCGAACGCCGTGTGGTCATAACCGGTCTGGGCGTGGTGACTCCCCTGGGCGATCGTCCGGAGCGAGTCTGGGCGGCCCTGTCGGAAGGCCGGGGGATGGTGCGCCCGCTCGAGTCGTTCAAGATTGCCGGCCTTCCCAACGATGCGGGGGCCGAGATTCTCGATTTCGACCTCGAGACCTACGCCCTGCCGAAGTACCGCAAGGCTTTGCGCAAGAGTCGGAAGTACATGGCCCGCGACATCCAGCTCGCGGTGGCCGGGGCGCTTTTGGCCGTGCACGACGCGGGCTTGACCGAGGGGGGCGTCGATCCCTCCCGGATCGGAATCGACCTGGGGGCCGGTCTGATTTCGAGCGAGCTCGACGAGCTGCGCCGGCGATCAGTCATGCGACGCCGAATGGCAAGCCGTTCGACTTCCAGCTCTGGGGCCGCGAATCGATCGGGATGATCGAACCCATCTGGCTGCTCAAGTACCTGCCGAACATGCTGGCCTGCCACATTTCAATCCTGGTGGACTGCCAGGGTCCGAGCAACACGATCACCGAGGCCGACGCTTCTTCGAACCTGGCGATCGCAGAAGCCGCGCGGATCATCGCGCGGGGGCGGGCCGACGTGATGATCACGGGCGGGGCCGATTTCGAAGATCCATCCTCTGAGCGTGGTGCGGATGGCACTGCTCGACAACATGTCGCGGTGGAGCGGGGAGCCGGGCCAGTCGTGCCGGCCGTTCGACCGGCGGCGCAGCGGCTGGGTGCCAGGGGAAGGTGCGGGCATTCTGGTGCTCGAGGAACGAAGCCACGCCCTGCGGCGCGGCGCTCGAATCCACGGAGAGATCCTGGGCGGCGGCTCCGGCTCCGACGCCATGCCCAAGGGCGGCCTGGATCCCGACGGCAGCGGCACGGTTGTCGCAGTGACGGCGGCCCTCGATGAAGCCGGCCTCTGCCCGGCCGACATCGGCCACGTCAACGCCCACGGATCGGCGACCATCGTTTCCGACCTGGCCGAAGCTCGGGCCTTGCGCCGGGTTTTCGGACCGATGGGCGTGCCGGTCACGGCGTTCAAAGGGTACATGGGCAACCTGGTCTCCGGCTGCGGATCGGTGGAGCTGATCGGCAGCTTGATCGCCGCGAATCGCGGGCGGATTCCCGCAGTCCTGAACTGCGATCAACCGGAACCGGAAATGGAGCTGGACCTGGTGCTGAAATCGCCGCGCGCCACGCGCAGCCCGGTGTTCGTGAACACCAACCTGACGCCCAACGGCCAGGCCGCGGCCCTGGTGGTTCGCGGCTGCCCCGGTGAAGCCGGTGGTCCCGGATCGGAGAAATAGAAATTTCCGTCGCTCCTTGTCGGTCGTTTGTGATTTGTCGAGAGAAACGGTGGTCGCCCGGGTGTGCCAGGGCGTGAGGCGAGGGTCGTTGTTGATGCGGCGAGTCGTCGTGACGGGTATGGGAATGGTGACCCCCGTGGGTCGCGACCTGGAGACGACCTGGTCGGCCTTGCTCGCCGGCAAGAGCGGTGTGGGCGAGATCTCCCTGTTTGATGCGCGTACGTTTCCGACCCGGATCGCGGCCGAGGTTGCCGATTTTCGGCTGGGCGATTACCTTGAGAGCTCCGCTCGCTGGTCCGAGCACTCGCGGAACAGCAAGTTCGCCCTGGCCGCCGGTTCGATGGCGGTGAAGGATTCGGGGCTTCTGGAGTCTTCGCCCGAGGTCGATAGGGCGCGGTTCGGAGTTTACCTGGGGTCGGGCGAAGGCCAGCAGGACTTTCCGCGGTTCGTGAGCCTGGTTTCGCGGTGTACACACGATGCGCACGTCAACACCGGGGACTTCACTCGATTAGGGGTCCAGGAGCTGCACCCGATTCGCGAATCGGAACAGGAGCCGGGGACGCCGTCCGGCCATCTGGCGGGCTTGTTCCAGGCCAAAGGGCCCAACGCCAACTGCCTGACGGCCTGCGCCGCCAGCTCGCAAGCGATCGGCGAAGCCTACGAGCTGATTCGCCGGGGCAACGCCGACGTGATCCTGTCCGGCGGCACGCACAGCATGATCCATCCTTTCGGCGTGACGGGGTTCATCCTGCTGACAGCGCTGTCGACCCGCAACGACGAGCCGGAACGAGCGAGCCGGCCATTCGACCGGGATCGCGACGGATTCATCCTGGGAGAGGGAGCGGGGATGCTCGTCCTCGAAGAGCTCGACCATGCCAGGGCCCGAGGGGCGAAGATTCACGGAGAAATCATCGGCTACGGGTCCAGCTCCGACGCGTTCCGGATCACGGACAGCCACGACGAGGGCCGCGGTGCGATCGCCTGCATGAAAGAGGCACTCGAGGGCGCACGCCTGGACCCGAGCGAAATCGACTATATCAACGCCCACGGCACGAGCACCTCGGTCAACGATTCGATCGAGACGCTGGCCATCAAGCGCACCTTCGGCCAGGCGGCCTATTCCGTCCCGATCTCCAGCACCAAGAGCATGATGGGCCATCTGATTGCGGCCGCCGGCAGCGTCGAGGCGATTGTTTGCCTCCTGACCTTCCGGGACGGGGTGCTTCCCCCCACCATCAACCTCGAGAATCCCGATCCCGATTGCGATCTCGATTACGTTCCCAACGCAGCACGGCGCACAAACGTCGACGTGGCTCTTTCGAACAGTTTTGGTTTCGGCGGACAGAATATTACGCTCATCTTGAGACGCTTCTCTGATTAGTTGATCGTGGCCGCCCTTTTGCCGGGTCGGGGCCCCTTTCTGGCCCTGTCATCGGGGGTCGCTTGTCTGGAGCGCCCCGGGGCCCGAGCTGGACGGCACGATCAGGAGTGAGATCCGTGATTGGCCTACAAGATTCGTTCACCTGGCTCCTCTTGGGGCTGTCGGTTTTGAGTTTCATCTGGGTCGTCTTCGTGCTCTATCTGGCGGTCAAGTACACGCCGGTGATCAGCCGGATTTTTCAGACCCAGCCGCCGTTCCTGCCGCTCCGACTTGCTCCCAAAGAGTCTGGTGAAGCGATCGACATCCCGGTGAGCGACGGCCTGCGGCTGCGCGGGAGCATGTTCCGCGCGAGGACCTCCGAGCAGGCGGGTTTGATCGTGTACTGCCACGAGTACTTGAGCGATCGGTGGAGCTACCACCCCTACGTCGATCGGCTGCGCGATCTCGGATTCGACGTGTTCGCGTTCGATTTTCGAAACCACGGGGAAAGCGACCGCGAGGCAGGGTACACGCCCATGCAATGGACGTCGGACCGCGAGGTCCGCGACCTGCGCGGCGTCCTGGCACATTTGCGATCGCGGCCCGATCACGATCCGGCCGGATTCGGGCTGTTCGGCGTCAGCCGGGGTGGCACGACGGCCCTGGTCGCCGGCGCGCTTGAGCCCGATATCTGGGCCGTCGTCACCGACGGAGCGTTCCCCACCCGCGGAACGATGGTCACCTATATCATCAAGTGGGCCGAGATCTACGTGAAAAGCGAGTTCCTCAGGCGCGTGGTCCCGACGTGGGTCTATGTCGTCCTGGCGAACTGTGCACGGCGACAGACCGAAAAGGCGCTCAAGTGCCGTTTCCCCAGTGTGGAGCGAGCGGCGTCGCGACTGGCGCCACGGCCCTGGTTTTTGATCCACGGCCAGAGCGATTCTTATATCAGCCCCGAGATCGCGCGCGATCTGTTCCATCACGGTCGAAGCTTCAAAGAGCTGTGGCTGGTGCCGGAGGCCCGTCATAACCGTTGCCGTGAGACGGACCCGGACGGGTACAGCGCTCGCGTCATGTCATTTCTCGAGCGTTTTGCTCCGCGGCGGCCGATCCTCACCGAGGCGATGCCAGCCTTGGCCCGCGAGGCGGTCTCCGGCCAGTTCGCCATCCCCTTGGCTTCGGCCGAGCTAACCAGAGAAGTCGCGTCGCCCATTTCGGGTTGACCAATCAGTCGGGGCCTCCTCGAGCGATGTTCAAGCTCTTGACGCGGTTGATCGGCGGGCGAGTCGCCAATCGGGGGCGCCGCCTGGCACAGGCGTTCCTCGCTCAGACGGCCGTGGCCGGCCAGGTCCAGCGCGATTTGCTGCTAAACCGGATCGCCAAGAACGCCGACAGCCAGTTCGGCCGCGACCATTTCTTCGGCGAGATCCGGACCCCGGAAGACTTTCGGCGCCGGGTTCCCGTGAGCGGGTACGACCGGCATGAGCCCTACATCCAGCGAGCCAGCCAGGGCGACGTGGGGGCCCTGTTCGGCCGGGGAACCAAGGTGCTCATGTTTGCGATGACCTCGGGAACGACCGACCGGCCCAAAATGATCCCGGTCACCGCCGAGTCGCTCGCGGACTATCGCGAAGGCTGGACGATCTGGGGAATCACCGCGTTCGACGCCCATGAGGAGATGCTCCGTGACGGCCTGAAGCCGATCCTCCAGGTCGCCAGCGATTGGCGTGAACGCCTGTCGCCGGCTGGGATTCCCTGTGGAGCCATCACCGGGCTGACCGCGCACATGCAGAACCGATTCGTGCGTACGAGCTACTGCATGCCGGCAGTCGGCTCGCGGATCAAGGACATCGAGTCGAAGTACTACGTTGCGCTGCGGTTTTCGATCCATTCCGATCTCGGCACGATCATCGCCGCCAATCCGAGCACCATCCTGGCGATGGTCAAGCTGGGTGATCGAGCCCGGGAAGCCTTGATCCGTGACCTGGCCGACGGCACGATCGACTCGCGCTGGCAGATTGCCGACGAAATCCGCCGCGAGCTGCGCGGGCAGACGCGCCGCCGCCACAAGCAGAAGGCTCGCGAACTGGAGCAGATCGTGGCCCGGACAGGCCGCCTTCTCCCCAAAGATTACTGGCCGAACCTCCAGTTCCTGTCGAACTGGATGGGGGGCACCATGAGGGCGTATCTCCGGGGGTATCCCGAGTACTTTGGAGAGACCCCGGTTCGCGACGTGGGGCTGATCGCGTCCGAGGGGCGCATGACCATTCCCATCGAGGATGGGACTCCCGCGGGCATCCTTGACATCCGGCATCAGTATTTTGAGTTTATCCCTGAAGACGAGGGAGACAAAACCGAGCCCGAGACGGTGACCGCGACCGAACTGATCGAAGGCAGGAACTACTTCATCGTTCTGACGACTGCGGGAGGGCTGTATCGCTACAACATCTCCGACCTGGTCCGGTGTGCAGGCTATCACGGCAAGGCTCCGATGATCGAGTTCTTGAACAAGGGGGCGCATTACTCAAGTCTCACTGGGGAGAAGCTTTCCGAACATCAAGTCGTCGCCGCGGTCGAGGCGGCGCAGCGGTTGGCCGGTCTGCGAATGAAGTCGTATCTGCTTGCTCCGACGTGGGATGATCCACCGTACTATACGCTTCTGGTCGAAGAGGGAGACCTGCCCTCGGCCGCGACCCTTGCGCGGCTTGAAGGAGCTGTCGAGCGGGAGCTTCGCCGGCAAAACGTTGAGTACCAGTCCAAGCGCGATAGCCTCCGTCTTGGCCCAGTCCGCATTCTCCGGATTCCAGAAGGGTCGTGGGTGGAATTCCAGAAGCGACGACTGGTCAAGAGCGGCGGGACGGTCGAACAGTATAAACAGCCTCACCTGGTCCCGGATCTCGACGCGGTTTCCCACTTTCGCCGGCTTGAGCCCGTGAGCTGACGGGTTCTCGCCTTGATCGAGTTTCGAAAGTGTGGTACGCCGTCTTTGAAACTCGGAAACCACCATCGAGGCAAGTGGGTTGACAGTCCCCACGGAGGGGAGCGGTACGATGAGCCACGCGAAGGATGGAGGCCGCCGGCGGACTCGGCGGCTTGCGGTCTGGTTGGCGGTCTGCGCCTTTTCGCTCGAGACGGGATGTACGACGCTCAGTGGATTGCGATCGATCGGGCCGGGGCCGTCGTTGCTGGGGTTCTGGAACCGGACGACGGGCCCGGGTTCGCCCACGCCCGAGAACGACTCGTACGCTCAGGCGATGCACGCGGTGCGTCCGGGGTCTCCGAAGGACTCCAAGGACGCCAAGTCCGCCGACCCGGCGGCCAAGCCCGCTGAGGAGGGCAGCCAGCCGGACTCGCCTCTCGGTCAGGACAGCAGCTCGAAGGAGCAGGCACCGCGAACCGCCGCGCGGTTGGCCCGGGTGCGGCAGGGTGAGGGGGATGAACGGCTGGCGGTCACCCTGGGCCCACCGGAGCCGCTCCCTGGAGTCGTGCTCGAGGAATCGCGGCGCAAGCTGGCTGCCCAGAGCGCTTCCACTCCGTGGAAAGCCGACCGGACGAACGAAAAGCTCGCCGACGGCCCGGCGATCTCCGGGCCCGCCGACCTAGAGCTGGCGATGACGGAGGCTCCCACCATTGTCGCCGACGCCGCGAACCGAGCACCGAGGTCCGATGCCGCGACCCTGCTCGCCCAGGCCGAGGCAAAGCTGGACGCCTTGAAATCCTATCAGGTCAAGATGAGCCGGCGCGAGCGCGTCGGCGGCCAGGTGCAACCGGAGGAGAAGATCGTCCTTTCGATTCGCCGTGAGCCCAAGGCCGTCCGGCTTGAGTGGACCGAGGGTGCCAACAAGGGCCGCGAAGTCATTTACTCATCCCGCCTCGACCCGGGGGTGATCTTCGTGCACCAGCCGGCCGCGGCCGTTGTCCTGCCGTCGATGAAGATTCCCGTCGACAGCCCGCTCGTGATGAAAAACAGCCGGCACTCGATCGCCGAGGCCGGTTTCGACTCGCTGCTCGAAAATGTTCGTCACTCTCGAAAAGCCGCCCAAGAGCATCAGTCCGATCCCGGAAATCTTGTGTACAAGGGCGTTGAAACACCGACCGGCGTTGACCGGCCGTGCCACCATTTCGTCCGTCACTCCGATCGCGGCGAGACATGGAACGTCTACCTCGATTCCAAGTCGATGCTCCCGCGGCTCGTCGTCGCCCTGGACGACCAGGGGCAGTTGCTCGAACGATACGACTATCAAGCGATCCGCGAGAATCCGACCGAGCTCTTGGCCGCAGGTGCATTCGAGCCCGATGATGCTGGGGCAAGCCGAACGCACTTTTCTCGCGCCTTGCCCGGACCGCGGCCGGCTCGAACGTGCCAACTGCCAACGACTCAACCAAGCGTTGACTGCCAAAAGTGACGCAAAAAGCGGCTTCCGTGGCTCCGAATCACCATCGCGAGGGCTGATTCTCGAAAAATGTAACCATTGACCTTGAAATGATTTGCTATATTGAAGTCAGATGGTGAAGGGACGATGTTTGGGCCGCGGCGCAGGGCGTGCATGCTGAGTGGAGCAACTGGCTCTATGTTGCTCAGAGCCGATCTGGGATGCGTCTTCCATGACTTCGTGTCTACCGTACTCGATCTTGATCACCGACGACGATCCGGCGGCACGGGAGACATTGCGCGAGATTGTCGCACCGCAGGGCTATCACACCCTGATGGCCGAGAGCGGGGAAGAGGCGATCGAGTTGATCCGGCAGCACGAGGTTCACCTCGCCCTCATGGACATGCATTTGCCGCGGCTGTCCGGGCTGGAAACGATGGCGATCGTCCGCCAGATGAAAGGCGTCATCCCGGCGATCTTGATCACGGCCGACCAGGACGACGACCTGATGCGGCGAGCCCTTTCCGAGCACGCGTTCTGCGTGCTGGCCAAGCCCGTCAGCAAGCATGTCGTGATCTACGTGGTGCACAGGGCGATCGAGAAGTTTTATAACTGAGTCGATGTCGATTTCCCGGATCACGCTGTTCCAGGTGGCGGTGCCGCTCAAGAAGGTTGTCCGGCATGCGTCGAAAGAGCGGTCGGAAAGCGACAACCTGATCGTCAAGGTGACGCTGGGCGATGGCACCACCGGCTACGGCGAAGGCGTTCCGCGTTCGTACGTGACGGGTGAGACGCTGGAATCTTGCTTCGCGGCACTGGAGCGGCAGGATTGGGCGCGTTGGGTGGGCAACCCGTCCCGGTTTGAGCAGGTGGTCGAGCGGATGGAGTGCTTGACGCTGCCGGAGATCGAGTCAGACCCGCGCGGCATGGCCGGAAACGCGGCTCGCTGTGCGCTGGAGCTGGCGATTCTCGACGCGTATGGCCGGCAGTTCGGTGAGAGCGCTCAACGTGCGGTCGAACTGGCCAGGATCGAAGGGCTCGAGCGGTCTTTCGAGCCGCACGCCGTCCGGTACAGTGGGGCGATTACCGCCGAATCGAGCCGGGGTGAGCGGGTGTCGGCGGTGAAGATGCGGGTTTACGGCTTTCATCAGGTGAAGATCAAGGTGGGTGTGCGGGGCCAGGATGACCCGGTCCGGCTCAAATGGCTGCGGAGGATTCTGGGCCGGCGCATGGACATCCGGCTCGATGCCAACGAAGCTTGGAGCGCGGGCGAGGTGATCGATCGCGTGCGCCCGCTCCTGCCGTTTCGACCAACGGCCCTGGAACAGCCCGTCGCTCACGCCGAGGTCGACCGTCTGTCGGAGCTGCGCCCGAGACTGGGGGTTCCAGTCATGCTGGACGAGTCGCTCTGCGGATTCCCGGACGCCCAGGCAGCCGTGGCGCGCGGGACAGCCGATCTGCTCAACGTCCGTCTTTCCAAGTGTGGGGGCATCTTGCCCTCGCTGCGGATCATTGCCCTGGCAAAGCGATCCGGTCTGGGCGTGCAGCTCGGCTGCCATCCCGGCGAAACGTCGCTTCTGTCCGCCGCAGGCCGGCATGTAGCCAGCCGGGTCGCCGGGCTGCGGTACGTCGAGGGATCGTACGACCGCCACATCCTGGCGGCCAACGTCACGCGCCACGATCTCACGTTTGGATTTGGCGGGCGGGCCCGCCCGCTGGGAGGGCTGGGCCTGGGCGTCCTGGTCGATCCGGCCTTGCTTGAGGCCCTGGCGGTTGTCAGCCGAGAGATCCGCTATGACTGAGCCAGGCCCTCTGGCCCGCACCTTCACGGCGTCTGATGGATATCCGTTCCATGTCGCGGTGTGGCGACCGACCGGGCCCCCGAAGGGCCAGATCGTGGTGCTGCACGGCGTTCAGAGCCATTCCGGGTGGTACACCGGGCTGGGGCGCACCCTGGCCGGTGCCGGCTATCTGGCGTCCCTGCCCGATCGGCGCGGGTCCGGAGCCAACACCCGGGAACGAGGGCATACCCGTTCGTCGCGGCGGCTGATCCTCGACCTGGTCGAGTGGCTCGAAAACCTGCGCCGCGAGCAGCCCGGGCTGCCGACGGCCGTCGCCGGCATCAGTTGGGGAGCAAAGCTCGCCGTGATCCTGGCCGCCCGCCATCGGCAGCTCGTGGATGCCATCGCGCTCATCGGTCCCGGTCTTCATCCGCGCGTGGGGGTTACCTGGAATGAGCGGCTGGCAATCGCCTGGGCCCTGCTCTTCAATCGACAGAAAACGTTCCCGATTCCGCTGTCAGACCCCGCACTCTTCACCGCCAGCCCGGAGGGCCAGGCTTTCATCGCCGCCGATGCCTTGAGTCTCCGGGAGGCGACCGCCGGCTTGCTCGCCGCCAGCGTGGTCATCGACCGGATGGTTGCGCTCGCACCGGCCAGGGTCACCCAGCCGGCGCTCTTGATGCTCGCCGGCCAGGATCGGATCGTCGATAATCGTCGAACGCTCGCCTTCTTTCGCAGGCTTGCCTCGACGGACACTCTCGTCATCGAATATCCCGAATGCCATCACACCCTGGAATTCGAGCCGGACCCGTCGCGGTACGCGCTTGATCTTGCGCAGTGGGCCGATCGTCATCTTTCAGGTCGGTGACCGGCTGCCGGTTTCGTTTTCCAGGACCTTGAGCAGCTTGACCGCCTCACGCGCCATCTCCGGGTTGATCCGATCCGAGGACGCGATGGCCTTCTTCAAGTAAGACCGCGCACTCTCTGATCGCCTGCGGTCGGAGGCGATCATCTTGCCGTAGTGGAAATTGAGCATTGGATGATCGGGGCTCTTCTTGAGCCCATCGAGATAGGCCTCTTCGGCGCTCTTGGTCTGGCCGAGTGCCTCCTGAATTGCGCCGAGGGTGTCATAGAACTCACCCGGCAGGGCGGTGGCAGCCACGCGTTTCTGCAAGGCGACGGCCAGTTCCAGGGCTTGGGGCGTCTTGTTGAGGTGAGTGTGAAGGATCCATGCCTTGTTGTTGACGGCCTCGACCGAGTTGGGCTGGGCCTTGAGGACGATGTCGTATTGCTCGACGGCGCGGGAGAATGAGGCCCTCGCCTGGCTGGAGCTGGGCTGGCTCTCGGCGATCGAGAGCAGGACATCGCCCAGGTTCAAGTGCGCGGTCGGGGTGTCGAGCTTGGCCGCGGCGGCCTCGGCGTACGGCAATGCCAGGTCGAGCCGTCGCACCCGGTGAAATCCGATGGCGATGGCCAAGATCATGGACCCCTTCTGATCGCGCGCGGCGATTTCCTGCGCCATGCGCTTGGCCTCGTCGAGATCGGCCTGGCCGGGATTGGAGTTGTTCGGGAGCGGTCCCGCGAGCAGCTCGACCAGCCGGGCCGCCGCCGCGGCGTCCTGCGGACTGGCCGCGAGCTCGCGCTTGAGGACCGCCGCGGCAGCCGCTCGATCGTTGCGCCGAGTGTGGATCTCGGCCAGCGTCCGAAACGCTTCGCCGAACTGGGGATTCGCCGTGACGGCGGCCTCGAGCCGCTCGATCGCTGATTTCTGGTTGGCCTGCCGCTCGCGCTCTTGTCTCCCGCTTGTGCGAGCGCACGAGCCTCCAGCAAGACCGCGTCGGGCCGGTTCTTTTCGGCGGCGAGCACCAGGCCGGCCTGGCGAAGCGCCTCGTCTGGCTCGTGAAGCAACAACTGGGCCTGCCCCAGCAAGATCCGCAGGTCAAGCTGGCGAGGCTCGCGATCGAGCGCATCTTTGTAGGCGTCGGCGAGCTCGCGCATGTTTCCCACCGAGGCATAGAGGCGAGCCCGCAACAGCGGGCCCATCGCGGATGTTTTCGAGATCGCGTCGATTTCCCGCGTCAATTCGATGGCTCGCGTGAAATCGCCGCGGCGCTGGACCAGGTCGCACTCGGCCTGGAGGAACACCAGGTTATTCTTGAACCGAGCCCGGTACTCCTTGAGCATGGTTGCGGCTGCCTCGTTGAGCTCGCGCTCGCGGTCGGGATGATTGCGCATTTTGGCATCGAACGCCTGGAACGAGACGATCTGGACGAGTGCGGCAGCCAGGTTCGCGTCGTCGGGAGACTCGACCAGGAGCTCGCGCGAAGCGCGGCGGCGCGGTCGTAATCTCTGAGGTCGCGATAGATCGAGACCAGCTCGCGGCGGAATGGCCCTTTGGGGAATTCCTTGGCTTTTGCCTCGACGAACGCGAGGGCGGGCCCAACCTGGCCGGCGGTGCGCATGGCGGTGTACTTCGCCTGAACCAGCTCGAACGCATCGGGCGTCTTGTCGAGTCCCTGATCAAGGATCGCGATGGCTCGCTCACGAGCGCTCTTACCCGGCCTCTCGATCTCGACGGCGGCCAGCATCAAGTGGAAGATCACCGGAACCTTCTGCTTGGTGGCGGTCAGCTCCATGGCTTTCGTCAAGATGGCCGCGGCCTGGTCGAACTGCTTGGCCTTGAGCAGGATGTATGACCGGGTGACGACCGCCGTGGGGTGGGTGGGATTGATCTTGAGCACATAGTCGAGCTGGGCCTGGGCGGCCGCATCTTCTCCTTGCTGGCGGTAGAAATTGGCCCCGCGCATGCGCTCGTCGTCGCTGGGCGGCGCTTGGCATCGTTCAAGAGTAGCGCGATTTCGCGCTTCGCCGACGGCCATTGTCCCCGGGCGACGTATGCAGTGACCAGTTGCCAGCGATCATCCCTGGAGAGCGTTCCGACCTGGTCGCCGTGCTTGAGCTCTTCGAAGCGGCGGATGGCGTCATCAAGCGCGCCGGTGCGCAGCGAGAGATTGGCCAGGGCCGACCGTGCGGCCGACAGGAGGGTCATGCCCTCGTCGAGCTCCTTGACCGGCCGGTCGCGCACGATGGCTTCGAGAGATTTCGCAGCCTCTGCCACCGATCCGGTCTGACCGTCGAGCTGGGCCTTCCAGTACTGGACGATCTTGTTGTCGGGGTCTTTCTTCAAAGCCGCGTCGAAGTGCTCGATCGCCAGGGAGGTCTGGCCCCGCTTGAGGGCGAGCTGCGCCTCGAGGACATCGCTCGTGGCAGCTTCTTTCCAGCGCCCGCGGATCTGGGCGATCACGGCCGCGGCGGCGTCGAGTCGATTTCGTTTCAGCTCGAGATCCGCGAGCTGAACCAGCGGCGCGGACGTCTCGCTGCGGGCGGCGATGTCCTCGAGCAGAACCCTGGCCTTCTCGGGGTTATTGAGCGACTCGGCCTGAATCTGGGCCCTCATCATCACGAGTGTCGTGTTGTCGGGCTGGCCTTTAAGGAACTGGTCGAGCGCCTGGTCGGCTTCGGCCGCCTTGCCGTCCTTGGCGAGCAGTGCCGCCTCGAGGCCTGCCAGCTCGGGGCTCTTCGGATACTGCTGGCGGGCGGCACCGAGCCGCGCCTGCGCCAGCGGTTTCTTCCCCTGTTCGAGCAGGGTAAGAACCGCGAGCCGCTCCGTCGTCGGGTTTCCCTTACCGTGAGCCCGCAGGGCGTCGACCCGCTTGAGGGCGTTGTCGTACCGGCCGAGCTGCACGTCGATCTGGGCCAGCCTCACCACCACCGCGGCGCTCGATTCCTGCCCTGCGGCCAGGGCCCTGTCAAACTCGGCGGCCGCTCGATTCAAGTCGTCCGGGGTTCGCCGTGCCTGGTAGACCTCACCGCACAGGAGATGGATGGGCCCCGCAAGCTCCTTGGCGCGGTCCCCGCGCTCAGCTCTTGCATGAGCCGGGTCACGATCGGCTCGGCTTCCTCGGGATAGCCTGCCTGGAGGATTGTCCCCGCCGCCACAAGCTGGTACTGAGCATCCAGGCTGCCCAGTCGGAGCGCGGTCTGAAGATACTGGCGGCCCAGGTTCTGCTCGCCCGCCAGGACGAGCGCCACTCCGAATCGAGCCTGGGCTTCTGCGATATCCGGCAATTTCGCCGCGGCGATCTTCAAATGGTTGAGCGCGCTGGTACGCAACCGGATCTGTCCGGGCGGTTTTGCGGCTGGCGCAGCCGCGTCACCGGAGACGTCCCTGGCCAGTCCTGATTGATCGAGGTCGATCGATCCGGCAAACAGGTGTCCCAGGCCCTGCGCCCGGGAATCGGCTGACTCGATCAAGGCCTTGATATGAGGCGCGGCCTTGTCGAATCGCCCCGGGTCCGCGGTCTGGACCAGAGCCATATCGACGGCAACCGTATGCAATCCCATGACCGCGTGAGACGAATCGCGGCGCGTTGCCTGCGGCAATTTGAGCGCCCGGTCGACCACCTCCAGGCAACGGTTGCGCTGGCGGCGGAACCGCAGGTGGTTGGCATAAGTCAGGTACGTTTGCAGGTCGGGCTCGGACGCTGAGGAAAGGGCAAGCTTGAAGATCGACTCGATCTCGACTTCAATCTCTTCGACCAGGCGGTCGACGGCCTTTCGATCGGTGCCGGCCACGCTCGACGAGCGTTCGATCAACGATTGCTGGGTCTGTTCCAGCAAGACGCGCAGCCGGGATACGCGTGCGGGGGCGAGCTGGTCTGCCCGGCACAGCTCTCTGGCTTGCTCGAGGATGCCGCGGACGAGTGCGCTTTGTCGAGCCGGATCTCCCTCGGATCGAATCCGGAGCCCGGCGATCCGCAGCCACGAGATGCGGTCGACGGGCGCGGAGTCGGCGGCCGGGATGATCTTCGCCGCCTGGGCGAAGGCTTCTGCGAGCGCGCGATCATCGCCGGAGACACTGGCAAGCTTGGCGCGAATCCAGAGCCGGCGAATCTCAGGCGATTGTTTCTCGTCGAGGACTTTTTGATGGCGTTGCGCCTCGGGAACATTCGGCGTGCGGTCTTCCAGAGCCTGGGCCGCGAGCACGAAGTGGGCGTCGCAATTCTCGGGATCGACCTTGAGCACTTCATTGGCCCAGTAGACCGAGTCGGCTTCGAGATCCTCATCCATCGCATCGGTGAGCAGCTCTCGCCGCGGCCCCTTGGCCGCCTTGTCGAGCTTTACGGCACCGACGAGGTTTTTGAGCCGCTCGGCCCGAAGGGCTGATTTCTTGGCCTCTGGAGCCGATCGGGCCCAATCTCGGTACATCTCGGCAAGCTCTTCGTGAATCGCGGCGTTCTTGGGTTCAATCTGAAGCACCTGCTTGTAGTCGATTTCTGCGGGTTCGAAGCGATTGGCCTCGCGGGCCGCTCGTGCACGCTTCAAGAAAGCCTGCGATGAGGGGGGCACGAGCGTCCAGACGATCGCGAACACCCCGACCAGGGCCACGGCCAGAAACAGCCCGGACAGAATCAGCAACGGTTTCCAGCGAACGCTCATCGGTCGATACTCCTTTGGCTCGATACGTCGAAGCGCAAGGCGGTGGAATCGAAGTGCGCTGTGAACCTTTCCCGTCCCCGCACGGACCGGCGCGGAACGAAGGCATGATTCAACGCGGGGTAATACTCCGGATAGAAGAGCTCGACGCGCAAGCGAGGGTAAGGCGAACCCTCGCTTGCGCGTCGGGCTGGTGTGATCGTCGGGACGCGTCCGAAGAGCGCTACCCAAACAGGCGCACGATTGAACCCGGCCTGGGATGCACCAGTGGCCCGACGAACCGATGTCGCGGCCGGACTGAGGAGGCTCAAATTCGGGAGGGGCAAAGCCATTTGCCCTGATACCTCAAAGAGGTCGCATTCCATTGCCGTATTGATCCCGGCATCAGGCAGCCCAGAGGATAGGGATTACCTGGCTGGACATCAAGCGCGATTTCAACGGATTGCGATTGCATGCGTGGACGCGGGTCGAGGAGGCGGCTCTGCCCGCCGATTTCCGTTTCCTGTCGGAGGGGGCTCTGTCCGCCGATCACGGGGAGCCTACGGAGTCGGGGCGCTGGCGTGCATCGTGTGGATCGCCGGAGGCGGATTGCGACTCATCCGGCGGCCGCGACGGCGGGCTGTTGCCACGTCTTTGTCGAGCGAACGACGCTGAGGCGTCCGTCGAATGAACGGCCCCAACTCGATGGAAGCGCAAACGTTGCGCAATCGGCCACGCGCGGGATGCCGCTCTGTCTCTTCCCTCCAACGATGGCTGTCTTTCGTTTCAAGGCAGCGTTGCCAGGGCCACGACGAACGGGAAGTGGGGCGCGAGATTATTGACCGACTTCTGGTCGGCCGTGATCAGCGGACACCCCTCGCGCTCAGCCAGAGCCACGTAGAGGCACTCGTAGTAGCCGCTCCGGGTTCGTGAGGAGATGTCGATGGCCCGGGCGATCAGCGGCCCATGCGCGATCAGAACGGGGGGACTGTTCATCACCTTGGCGTAGAGCGGGGCCGCCTGGCCGACGGCTATGTCTTTTTGCCGCTCGGCCTTTGTCAGGGCGCCGGCCACTTCATCGATGAAGACGGCGGGAGCGAGGAGTTCATGGATTTGCCGCTGGTATTCATCGCGCAGCCGGACGGCTTTCGGCATGAGCGGGTGGGGAATGACCCAGCAGATCGCGACGGAGGCGTCAACGACGTACTTCATGCGTCGTCATCGTCGTGAAGCAACGCCTGGAACCGGGCATCGTCCATGACGCCTCGGGTACGGCGGATTTGCTCCGTGATCCGGTCGGCACGCTCCTCGATCCGGCGGGATGTTTCGGGATCAACCGGGGTGCCGTCGATAATCCGCCTCATCGCGGCGTGCAGGTCCGCCAGGACTTGCACGTCAATGCCCGCGGGATCGGTTTCGGCGGTGCTCATACCCACATTGTTCTCGGAATGGGGAGTGTGTCAAGGACAACTGACAGATCGCCTCTGTCCGAAGGACAGCATGGAGACCGCAATGGCGAACGTCGACCCAGGCGAAGTTTCCGCGTTTGGTCGTCGTCGCCGACTTCGAGAAAAAGTTGTCGGAGGCTGTGCAAGTCGTTCAAGGCAACGGCAACGCACCGACAGCCATCCTCGTTGACGGCGAAGGTGTGGTTCGCTGGGTGTACCGGCCCGAGGAGACAGACGCAGGACGGAAACTGGGACGCGCCGAGTTGACGTCTACGCTCGGGTTTTCGTGCTGCGCAAACTAATCGCTGAACCTTGTCGAACCACGCACGCTCTTCGGGCCGGAGCGAGACGGACTTGCCGCCTGACCTTCTCCGGCGCGCGCCATTTGAAGGCTTTCCTCAACAGCCAGCAAACCGGAATTCCTATCAATGCGCTCATCGGGATAATCACGAAATCGCTGGGCTCAACAGATGTTCTCGAATAGTGTGAAACATGCGGGGTGCTCAAGATCACTTCCAGAAAAAGAGCGGGTATGGCTGACACGAACAAGATGACGCCCGCCGTTGAAACGGCTGTGATCACCGAAATGATCTCCGCGGACGCTTTCCTGGGGCCAGCTCGGAACGCGTCTGAGTTCTCCTATCTGACATACTCTGACCCAGGCGATGCCGAAGACGCCGAGAACATACGCACCCAGCGCCGGATGCAGACGAAAGCCGCCCATCGCCATGCACGAAGCCGCAATGACCGCGATCAGCTCGCGAATGGACGTTCTGACGTGAGGCATCCTATGGGACCTGCGGATGGGGCCGGAGCAGACTCGGATGGGTTTCCAGCGGTTTTTGGTAATACCAGTGGTTGGGCAGGTTTTTGAGAAACGCCTTCCGTTTAGGTGAATCGATCAAACGTCTCCAGAATTGCTCGTAATCGTCGGCCAGATCTCTTTGTCCTTGTATACCAATAACCCGTCGCTCGGTGATACGATTCGAAGGACACGCATGGTCACCGGAGACTGACGGACACGCGTTGTTACTGCGTTCCTGCTGTGCTCTCGCGCTTTTGGTTCGTCCTGGGAGCCGCGCCTGGAACACCCCTGGCCGCCCGTGGATAATAGCCGGCATCCGGGTCGTCGCGTCAGCGCTTGCTACTCGCGCAAGCAAGACCACGACATTTCCATGCGGTACGCGAAACGGGTAGCGGAAAAGGGAGGAGCAGGCCGATGACTCAAACCGGACAGCAGCCTGCGGCAGGTCGATGGGGCCTCCACGCGGCCGTTTTCTGCGCGGTCCTGCTGGCGACGCCTCGGGACGTCGCGCGCGCTGCCGACAGTCTGCACGCCAACGTTGACGAGCCGAAACCCGACGAGCCGTGGCTGGGCCCGTATTCCGGGCCCACTCGCGCAGATATTGACGCGACGACGCTGGACGGCAAGGTTCTCTGCGGTTATCAGGGCTGGTTCAACACGCCCGGCGACGGCACAAACTTCCGATTCGGGCACTGGGGGCAAGGGTTGGATCGCCCAGGCGGCGGGCGATTCGTGGTCGACATGTGGCCCGACACTTCGGATTACGACCTGGCGGATTTGTCTGAAGTTCCCGGTGTCAAGATGCCAGACGGCTCTCCGGCCCGACTCTACAGCGCGTTCAAGAAGGGGCCGGTGCTCTTGCACTGCCGATGGATGCGGGAGTACGGCATCGACGGCGTCTTCCTCAGCCGCTTCGTTGGCGAGACGACCAGTCCCACACGCGCTCGCCACGTCAACACGGTGCTTGCCAGCGTGCGCGAGGGCTGTCACCGCGAGGGCCGAGTCTGGGCGATGATGCTCGACCTGTCGATGGGGCGCAGGGCGAGGACCGAGACCGTCATCAAGGACTGGAAATTCTTGTGCGATCAGGTCAAGGTGCGCGAGGATTCTCGTTACCTCCACCACCAGGGAAAGCCGGTGGTGCTCTTGTGGGGGCTGGGGTTCAGGGACCGTCCCTGGACGCCGCAGCAAGGCGAGGAACTGGTGAACTTCTTCAAGAAAGATCCCCAGTACGGTGGCGTCTATCTGATCGGCGGGGTCGACCCGCACTGGCGGACCCTCCGCGGCCAGTCACGGACCGATGCTGGCTGGACGAAGGTGTACCGGATGTTCGACGCCATCAGCCCCTGGGACGCCGGACGGTATCGGGACGACGCCGGTATGGACAAGCTGCGCAAGACAGTCTGGGAACCCGACCTGGCCGAGCTGAAAACCGCAGGGATCGGTTACATGCCCACCGCGTTTCCGGGCTTCTCGTGGGACAACGCTCGCCGGGCCAAGCCGGGGGCGACGAACATCGCGCGCCGCAAGGGAGAATTCTATTGGCGGCAATTCGCTATCTTCAAAGCCCTGGGAATCCGGACTGTCTTTGTCGGCATGTTTGACGAGGTCAATGAGGGCACCGCGATCTACAAGGTGGCCAGCGAAATCCCCGCGGGAAAGCACTTCGTGACTTATGAGGGGCTGCCGTCGGACTGGTATTTGAAGCTGACCGGCGCCGCGACCCGCATGATCCGCGGTGACGCCCCGTTCTCCGAGAAAATCCCCGAGGAATTACCTGCTCCGCGAGCGAGCATCGAATCACCGCAGCCCAAGGTGACACCCCCGCAACCGCCGCCTGCATGGGCGGCCGCCAAACCGCGCAACTATCGCTTTGACCGCACGATCTCCCGCGAGGTGCTCGAAAACTATCTCTCTCGCTCGATCTCGATGGAAGGGCTCTTGAATGGCAGAGGCGACCTGGATGACAACATTCGAATGCTCAAGAGCACCGGTGCCAAGTTCATCGGGCGAAGCCTCTGCCTGTGGGGGAACGAGGGCAACCTGGTACGGAACCTCGAGCAGGCCAAGCAGCAGGTGCCCAAGGTTCACGACGCCGATCCGGAAATGATCCTGCAAGCCTGCATCTTCGAGATCGTGACCTCCCAGGTGGAGCAGGTTCCCGTACCGGACTGGGCATTCGTCGCACTTCGTCAGCCCGTGGAAAAGAGGAACTTCCGTTACGCCGATATGCTTTATCCCGATGGACGGCGGCGAAACCAATGGGGAAGGAATGGCTCGGTACCGGATGTGAGCCGGCCGGAGACCAAGCTGTGGTTCTTTTTTCTCGGGGCATCGTTCATCGACCTGGGCATCGAAGCGATCCACTTCGGGCAAGTCGAGCTGATGAACGGCAACGACCGCGATCTCGAGCATTATTCGCAGGTCTTGAGCTTGATCAGGTCTCATGCGGCTGAGCACGCCCGCCGGCATATGGTGCTCTGCGATGCCCACGTGCCGCGCGGCGGCTTTGTGCGCGACGGACGGCTGCTGCTGGATCTCCATTCGTTCCCGCTCAGGATCATGGAGGTTCCCGACCGGCCACAGGAAGCGATCCTGAAGCTGGGTTTTTCCGACGGCCTCTACGGGCGGAGTCGGGGTGGTCTGACTTTCAGCGGCTGGAATTGCGAGCATCTCCCCTACCTCGTGGAGATCGACAACTGGGGCGTCAGCAGGGAACCGGGACAGGCGCGGATGGGAGGCATCTGGGTCTGGGGCTACGACGAGATCACCTGGTTTGCACACCAGACCAGGGCCTATCGCAGCGACTGGCTGCGCTACGCCTGGGATTGGGTCGCGCGGACGGACTCGAACGGCCATCTTCAGATGCCCGGCAGCCGCACGATGAGATCGCCGCTGGACCACAAGCGATGGTACTACGTCAACAACCCCAGCCCAGCGGTCCCTGAGGGCCTGGGGGACGAGGAGACGATTCGCGGCATCTGGGCAGCCGATCTCACCGCGATTCCTACGCCCGCGAAAGAGGCGATCGCCCGGGAAGAACCCACGACCTCCGCAGGCGAGAAGACGTCATGGCATGGCTTCGACCGCTACGACTTTCTGATGGATGAAGCGGCCCTGACCGTGAAGCCGATCAAGGCGGACGCTGACGAGGGAAACGGGATCAGGGGCCAGGTGAGAGGCCAGCGGCGGTGCGTCCTGGTCGTTCCCAAAGAGGCGGCCGCTGGGAAACCCTGGTCCTGGCGAGGCTGCTACTTCGACCACGAGCCTCAGACCGAGATCGAACTGCTGAAGCGCGGCTTTCATGTCGCCTTCATCGCGCCAGACCCCGGCAAGCCGTGGGACGCCTGGTATACCTTCCTCACGGAAAAAAAAGGACTGGCGAAGAAGCCGGCATTCGTCGGCATGAGCCGGGGCGGATTCACTGCTTTCACCTGGGCAACGGCCAATCCCGACAAGGTTTCCTGCATCTACGCCGATAATCCCGCGATCAGTCGGGACAGTCTGATGAAGCTCGGCGACCTGGCCAGCAACGACGTCCCCCTGCTCCACGTGTGCGGCAGTCTCGATCCCATACTGGGAAACCATACGCTCATCATCGAGAACATCTATCGAAACCTGGGCGGTCGGATCTCCGTGATGATCAAGGAGGGTGTCGCTCATCATCCGCATAGCCTGCGCGATCCCAAGCCAATCGCTGACTTCATCGTCGCGAGCCTCCAGAAGAAAGCCGGCAGCCCGCCCGCCTTCGCGGGCGGAAGGTCGACGAAATCCGTGTATTACGGCGTCGAGTACTCGTATCGCGACCTCCCGTCGGAAAAGACGTACGTCACCTGCCGTGGACCATGGTTCGCGGACTCTTATGACCGCTACGATTTCCGGCTCGCCGGCATCAGAGGGTCAATCACCGTCATCGTGCCGAACACGGCGGCCCCGGGGAAGCCTTGGGTATTCCGGGCGGGCGTCGCCACTCCCGACGCGACAGTCGATCTCGCCCTCCTGGCCGAAGGTTTTCACATCGTCGTCGGACCGGTCCCTACCGACACCAATGGCCCCGTGCTCGAGCAGTGGAACGCTGTCTACAAGCATCTGACCGGCCATGGCTTTGCCGCGAAGCCTGTGCTGGAAGGCGCCGGGGGCGGGGCGGGCGAAGTCTATGCTTGGTCCATCCTGAACCCGGACAAGGTCTCCTGCGTCTACGGCGAGAACCCGGTCTTGCGCAGCAACATGACGAAAACACCGCTACTCGAAAATCTGGCCACCCTGGCGAAAGCCGGCGTGCCGCTCATCCACGTTTGCGGGAGCCTCGACCCGTGGCTCGAAAGCCAGACCCGCGCTGTTGAGAAACGGTACAAGGAGCTTGGCGGGAGGATCACCGTGATTGTCAAGGAAGGCGATGGGCATTACCCGCTCGGACCCAAGGATCCGAAGCCGGTCGTGGAGTTGATTAGCCGGAGTGCCCGGTGACCTCTCGCGGTCAGAGCCACGACAAGTACGGGCGGTGCCGGCGTGAGAGCAATGGGGCCGCCAGATACTGGCTCCCTCGCCTCACTTTTTCGGCAGGTGGCGGACCACACTCGGCCTGGCAGTCGCGGTGTGTGGCTTGGCGGCAGCCGTGTGCAGCTTGGCGGCCGGCTTGTGGGTCGCGGCCTTGGGCGCGTGGACCACTTTGTGGAACTTGGAGGTGGACCCGCCGTTCGGGTGCGCTTTCTTGGAAGCCGTCTTCTTCGTCGTCTTGGTCACGGTCACCGCTGGTGGGGAGACCGCACTGACAGACGCCGGGCTCACGATCGGGACAGTCACCGTCGCGACAGCCGGTTGGGTCGTCGTGCTTGTGTTACTCGAAGACCCACCACTGGAGGCCGGAACGGTGGGGGCCGGCTGCGTGATCGTGATCAAGGGAACCGCGCCGCTTGACTGGTAGGCCCCGATATCGATCGGTCCGCTCGTGGGTCGAGTACTGCCGCGCTGGTCGATGGTCGGTACGGTGACTCCGGTAATCGACGAGGTCCCCGTGCCGAGTGCCGGGCTTCCCGCGAACAGGGCGATCGTCTGGGTCGGGCCGCCGTTGTACGCCAGCGGGCCAAGGTCGGCATTCGCATCGTTGATGACCTGATTGCCGCTCGTGCCGGTCGTGAGCCCGCCGCTACCCGCGCTTCCCACCACGTTGCTCGCGCTCGAAGCAGCCACAGTGCCGGCGATGTCACTGAAAGAGATTGGGCTCGTGGCACTGGTATTGGCTGCGACGATCGTATCGTAGAAGGTCGCGGTGCCGGCGGCGATGTCGATACCGCCTCCGGGGCCACCCGAACCGACCGTGTTGTCGGCGATGGTGGTGCTCACCGCCTTGAAGGTACCGACGTTGAAGATGCCTCCGCCCGCCTCCGATGCCTGGTTCTCGGCGATGGTGCTGTCTGTGACCGTGAGGGTGCCCGCGTTATAGATCGCCCCGCCGACGGTCGCCGAGTTGCCGGACAAGGTCGAGTCGGTGAGGACCAGTGTGCCACCCGTCTCGTTGGAGACCGCTCCGCCGTCGATGGCCGAGTTGCCGGTGAGGGCGACGGCTGAGAGGGTGAGCGTTCCCAGGTTGTCGATGGCGCCGCCGGACCCGCCTGTTCCCTGGGCGCCCGTTGCCGCGCCCCCGAAGATCGTCAGGCCCGAAATCGAAGCCGTGACCCCGGACGCGATCGAGAGCACGCCCGAAAGATCTCCGGCGGTGATCGAGAGAGCGGTGGCACCTGGGCCGACGATCGCGGTCGGCGTCGTGGTGTTGGTCAAGGCGAGCGTGCCGCTCTGCAAGGCAATTGTCGGCACCGTGCCGAAATCGATCGTGTTGGGCGCAGGCGTGGTCACGTTGGCTGGGTTCGCGTTTGAGCTGGCATCGGCCCAGCCGATTGCCGCCCTGAGGGTGCCGACGTCACCGGAATCGCCCGCGGACGTGACCTCGTAAGACGAGCTGGCCTCGTAGGCCCCGATATCGACGGCTGTGCCGGCATTGAGTCCGGCCGAACCGCGGAGCGCGCCGCGCTGGTCGGTCGTGGGCGCTGTAATGAAGCCGTTGGTGATCGAGAAACTCGATGCGCCTGCGTCGATGGCTGGGCTGCCGGCGAGCAGGGCGACGGTCTCGGTCGGCCCGCCGTTGTCGGCCAGCGGTCCGAGATCCGGCTTGGGCACGCCGACCAGGTTTCCGCTCACGTCGTTGGTCAACCCTCCGGTTCCGCTGGCGATCAGATTGTTCGAGCTGGCGGCCGCTAGAGTGCCGCCGACGTCGCTGAGTGTGGCGGACGTGCCGGTTCCGGCCGTGTTGAGTGCGACCAGCGTGTTATAGAGCGTGGTCGTTCCTGAGGACGCATCGATGCCCCCGCCCGCGCCGCCACTGGCGACGACGTTGTCGGCGATCGTCGTGCTCAAGGCCACCAATGTGCCCGCCTGGTTGATTCCGCCGCCATTCTGCCCGGCGGAGTTGTCGGCGATCGTGCTGTTCAGGAGCGTGAGGTTGGCATTCAGATCGTTGGCGATCGCACCGCCCTGGAAGGCCGTATTGTTGGAGAGGGTGCTGCCGGTGATCGTGGCCATGGCGTTGTTGTAAATCGCACCGCCCTGAACGCCGGTGTTGCTGTCAAAGGTGCTGTCGGTGACCGAGAGCGTTCCCGCCTTGTTGTCGATCGCCCCTCCTTCGAAGGCCACGCCCCCGGTGAAGGTGCTGTCCGACACGGTAGCCGTCCCGGAGTTGTCGATCGCGGCGCCCAGCCCGTAGGTCGCGTTGTTGTTCGAGAACGTTGTGCCGGTGACGGTCAGCGTGCCGCCAAAGTTGTAAATGGCACCGCCGTAACCGACCGGCACCGTGACGATGGTCGAGTAAACCGCGGAGTCGTTGGACAGGACGGAATCGCTGACCGTGAGGGTGCCCTGGTTCAAGATGCCGCCGCCGCTCTCGGCGACACCATCGGTGATCGTCATACCGGTGAGCGTGGCCGTCACTCCGGTGGCGACGGAGAAGATCCCAATACCGCCGCCGCCATTGATCGTTAACAGTGCGGAGCCCGGGCCCTGGATCTGCTCGGGCGTGGCGGTGTTGGTCAATGCGAGCGTACCGAGGGTCGTCGACAGGTTGATGGTCTGGGGCGTGTCGAAGACCGTCGGGTCGAAGAGGATGGTGTTGGGTCCGCCCACAATCGAGCTGGCCGGGTTCGAGTTGGCCCATGCGATGGCCGCTCGGAGCGTTCCCGAAAGCGTGTTGTCAGCCGCAGTCGTGACCAGGTACGACGAGCTGGCCTCGTAGGCGCCCACGTCGATCGTCGTGCCGTTATTGAGCTTGCCGGGATTGCGGACGGCACCGCGCTGATCGGTGGTCGGGACACTCGTGCCGGGAATCGTGGCCAGCCCGGTGTTGAGAGCGGCACTGCCGGGCGTCAACTCGATGGTCTGGGTTGGGCCGCCGTTATTCGCCAGCCCGTCGGGAGTCGTGACCGAGCTGGCAGCGATTCCGGGAGCAACCCCCACCTGGTTGCCGTCAGTCGCGTTCACCAGCCCGCCCGAGGAGCCGGCGTCGTCAACGATGTTGTTCGAGCCGGTGACGGGGGTGGCGCCGCTGATGTCGTCAAGAGTGGTGCCGCCGCTCGTATTCTGCGCGACGATCGTGTTATAGAGTGCGGCCGAGCCGCCGGCGGAGTCGAGCCCGCCGCTGGAGCCCGTGGCGTTATTGTAGGCGATGGTGTCATTGACGAGCGTGAGCCCACCGGTGTTTTCGATGCCGGCACCCAGCGGTGCGGTATTGCCGGCGATGGTCGTGTTGGTCACGGTTGCCAGGCCGCCGGCGTTGTCGATTGCACCGCCGGCCACGGTGGCCGAATTATTCGAGAAGGTCGTGTTCGTGACCGTCAAGGTGCCGGTCGGTAGATTGGCGACGGCTCCGCCGGAGCCCGCCGTGTTCCCGGAGAGCGTGTCGTCGTTTAGCTTCACAGTTCCTGCATTGTCGAGCGCACCGCCCGTGGATGCCGAACCGCCCGAGATCGTCAGCCCGGTGAAGGTGGCCGTCACGCCGCTTGCGACCGACAGAACGCCGACCGCCCCGCCACCACTCAGGGTCAAGAGGCCCGACCCTGCCGCGGCGATCGCCTCGGGCGTCGTGGTATTGGTCAGCTTGAGCGTGCCGCCGGTCAGGTCGATGGTCTGCGGAGTGGAGAACAGGCCGGTCGAATTGAAGACGACCGTGTTGGGCGCCAGGCCGCTGGCATTGGCCGGGTTGACGTTCTTGCTCACATTGGCCCAGCCCACGGCCGTCCCGATCGTGCCGATATCCACAGAATCCGCCGTGGTGGTCACGAGGTAGGAGGAACTGGCCTCGTAGGCCCCGATGTCGGGGGCCGAGCCGGCATCGAGGCCCGCCAGACCGCGGAGTGCACCTCGCTGATCGGTCGCCGGGATCGCGATTCCAGGGATCGCGGATGTGCCCGCGTCGATCGCTGGGCTGCCCGCCAGGAGGGCGATGGTCTGGGTGGGGCCACCGTTGTTCGCGAGCCCATTCGGGTCGAGCAGCGCGGCGGTCACGCCGACGAGGTTGTTGGTGTTGCCGCCGGCCACGAGCCCTCCCGAGCCGCCCGTCCCGATCAGATTGTTGGCGCTGGCGGGGGAGACGCTACCCGTGCCGCTCGTGGCGATGTCGTTGGCAGGCGCGAACTGTCCGCTGCCGGTCGTGTTCTGGGCGATGATCGTATCGTAGATCGCCGCAGTACCGCCGGGCGTGACGTAGAGCCCGGCGCCGGGGGCATTCGCGCCGCTCACGATCAGCCCGAGGTTGTCGGCGATCGTCACGTTGACCAGGGTGATCGGGCCCGCGGCGGCGACGCCGCCGCCCGCGGCGGCCGAGTTGAATGCGAGCGTGCTGTTAGTGACCGTGAGCTTCCCGTTCGACTCTTGATGGATGCCGCCGCCGGAAGTCGCCGTGTTGGAGGTGACTGCCGAGTCAGTCAGTGTCAAGGTGCCGGAGTTGTCGATGGCCCCGCCCGATCCGGTGGCCGTGTTGGAACTGAGCGTGCTCTCGGTCGCGGTCAAGGTGCCGAACAGGAGATTGTCGATGGCCGCGCCAGTCGCTGCCTGGTTGCCGGTGAAGGTATCGGCAGAGAGCGTGAGCGTGCTCCGGTTGCTCAGGGCACCTCCGCTGCCGGTCGCGACATTGTTGGCAAAGCTGGAGTACGAGACGGCCAGAGTACCGCCGCTCTCGTTCGCGATTCCTGCCCCGGTGGTGGCAGCGTTACCCGAGACGGCGATATTGGTCAGTGTGAGCGAGCCCGTATTGTCGATGCCGCCGCCGGAGCCTGAGGCCAGGCCGCCGGTGATCGTGAGCCCGCTCATCGAGGCGGTCACTCCACCGGCCACCGAGAACACGCCGAAAGCGCCGTCGCCGTTCACGGTGAGGACGCCTGCGCCGGGCCCGACGATGGACTTGGCGACCGGCGCGGTCCCGGCATTGGACAGAGCCAGCGTGCCCCCCGTCAGGTTGATCGTGCCCGTCGTGCTGAAGACCACGGTGTCGGGCGCAGGATTGAGGATATTGGCCGGGTTGGCATTGGAGCTCACATCGGACCACCCGACGGCTGTCCGCAAGGTGCCGACGTCGCTCGTATCGGCGGTGGTCGACACCGCGTACGACGAGCTGGCCTCGTACGCGCCGATGTCGACGGCGCTGCCGGCGTTGAGCCCGGAGGGCCCACGCAGGGCGCCGCGCTGGTCGATCGAGGGGACCGTGACGCCGTTGATCGAATTGGCGCCGGCGTCGATGGCCGGGCTGCCCGCCTGGAGTGCGATGGTCTGGGTGGGGCCGCCGTTATTCGCCAACGTCGCGGCAATCCCGGGAAGAACGCCCACGAGGTTGCCGCCGGTGCCAGTCACGAGCCCGCCGGAGGAACCTGTGTCGTCGACCAGATTGTTAGCACTGGAGGGATCGACTGTGCCGTCGATATCGCTGGGAGTCTGCGTGGGAGCGGTTCCCAGCGTGTTCAGTGCCACGATCGTGTTGTACAAGTTGGTCGTTCCGCCGGCCGCCTCGATGCCTCCGCCGGCGCTCGACACGCTGTTGTAGGCGACGGTGGCGTTGACCAGGGTGAGCGCCCATGTTGAAGAGCCCGCCGCCGGAGGCGGCCGAGTTTCCCGACAGCGTCGAGTTGGTGGCTGTCAAGGTGCCCGTGTTATCAATGCCGCCGCCGGAGGTCGCGGAGTTCCCTGACAGGTTCGTGCCCATGATCGCGGCCGCGGACGCATTCTCGATGCCGCCGCCGGCGACGGCCGAGTCCGTCGAAAATGTGCTGTCGGTGATCCGGACAGCGACGGGCGAGTCGTTGTAAATGCCCCCGCCCGATCCGCTGGTCGAGTCGTTCGAGAAGACGCCGGTCGTGACCGTGAGCGCGCCCGTGTTACTGATGGCGCCGCCCTGGCCGGAGCCGCCCGCCGCGGAATCGCCCGAGAATGTCGAGGCCGTCACGGACAGGGTTCCCGAACTGACGATGCCGCCGCCCGAGCCGGTGGTCGCGCTGTTGTTTGCCAAGGTCGAACCGAGGATTGTGAGCTGGCCGGAGTTGGTCACGGCACCGCCGGACGCGGCCGAGTTGTTCGAGAATCGTCGAATTCGTGAGCGACAGGGTGCCGGCGTTGGCGATCGCCCCTCCTTGCGTGGCTGCCGTGTTCTGGGTGATCGTCGTATTGACCACCGCCAGCGTGGACTGCGATTCGTTCGAGATCGCACCACCGCCGACGGTTGCCGTGTTATTGGACACGACGTCGTGCGCGAGCATGAGGGTCCCGGAGTTGTCGATCGCACCTCCTGAAGCCGCCTGGCCTGCGGTGATGGTCATGCTGCTCAGTGTGACGTTCACGCTGGGATTGATCGTGAACAACTGGGTCGTACCGCCGCCCGAGATCGTGAAGTTACTGGAGCCGGTGCCCAGGATCTCCTCGGGGGTGGTGGTGTTGGTAAAATCGAGCGTCGGACCAACAAGGGTGACGGTGCTCGGGCTCGAGAAAACGCCGGCGGTGTTGAAGGTGACCGTGTTGGGGGCGGGGGTGTTCGGCGCGAGGTTGGCCGGGTTGTCGTTGAAGCTCACATTCGCCCATTCGACGGCCGAGCGCATGGTCCCGTAACCGACCTCGTCGACCGTGGTGGTGACCAGGTACGACGAGCTCGCTTCGTAGGCGCCGATATCGACGTTGGGGCCGGCGTTGATGCCGCCGGGCCCGCGCTCGGCGCCACGCTCGTCGTAGGTCGGGACGACCACGCCGGGGATCGAGTTGCTGCCGCCATCGATGGCCGGGCTGCCGGTCAGGAGCGCGACGGTCAAGAGAGGCCCGCCGTTATCGCCCAGAGCGCTCAGATGCGCGGCGCCGAAGCCGACCTGGTTGCCGTTGGTGCCGTTGTGCAGAACGCCAATGCCGCCTGCGCCGATCAAGTTGTAGGAACTGCTCGAGGAGACAGTTCCCGCGACCAGCGGATAGATGTCGTCAGGCGAGGTGAGGCCCCTGAGGTTGGAGGCGACGATCGTATTATAAAGCGTGACCGTGCCCGAGAAGTTGTCGATGCCGCCGCCGTGTCCGGCGCCCGAGACGCTGTTCAAGGCGATCGTGGCATTGACGGCCGAGAAGGTCCCGTTGTTGTTATAGAGACCGGCTCCGAGCACGGCCGAATTGTCGGCGATGGTGGTGTTCGTCAAACCGAGCGTGCCCGCGTTCTCGATGGCGCCGCCGTCTCCGGTGGTGGCCTTGTTCTGATCGAACGTGGTCTCGATGATCGTGCCGGTCCCTGTCGATCCGAAGTAGAGACCGCCGCCATCCACGGCGGAGTTGGTGCCGAACGTCACGATGGAAATATTCAGGGGACCGCTGCTGAAGACGCCGCCGCCGACGGTTCCCGCGGTGTTCTGGGAGAGGGTGACCGTGTTGAGAGTCAGCGCGGCGTACAGGTCGTCGATTCCCCCGCCCTGGCCGACGGCCGTGTTCTGCGTGACCGTGCTGGCGCTGCCGATCGTCAAGGCACCGTTACTGATGAAGATGCCGCCGCCGCCTGCGCCCGCCTTGTCACTCGCGATCGTGACACCTGACGCCGAAACCGAGCCGTTGCTTTCATACACGCCGCCGCCGGTCTGGGCAGCCGTGTTGCTGGAGACGGTGGAGTTCTTGAGAGTGAAGTTCCCTTCGACGTAGACGCCGCCTCCAGCCTGTGCGCGATTGCCGGTAATGGTCGAGCCAGTGGCGGAGAGCGGTCCCGCGTTGAAGACGGCGCCGCCGTTGCCCAAGGTCGCGGAGTTGCTCGTCAAAGCGACTGTCGTGAGCGTGAGCAGCCCCGTATTCGCGATCGCACCTCCACTGCCGCTCATGGCCACGTTGCCGGAGAAGCTGCCGCCGGTGAGCGTCAAGGTTCCCAGGCTGTTGATCGCGCCGCCGCTGTTGGTGGCCGTATTGGTCGTGAACGGGCTACCGCCACTGATCGTGAGCGTGCCGTTTGAGTCAATCGCGCCGCCGGAGGCTGCCGAGTTGGTCGTGAACGCGACGTCGCTGATGGTGACCTTGCCCTGGTTGTTGTAAATCGCGCCGCCCAGGTCCGTGCCACCGGTCGCCGAGTTGCCCGAGAAGCTGCCCCCTGTGATCGACAGCGTGCCCTGGGTCTCGATCGCACCGCCGTCGTGGGCCGTATTACCGGTGAATGTCGAGCCGCTGTTAATCGTCAGGGTCGTGTTCTTGCCGCTGTAGATGGCACCACCGTCTGCGGCCGAGTTGGCATCGGCGGCCATGGCGCCGCCGAACGTCGTGTTGGAAATGGTTCCCTTGCCGGAAGAGTCGATGGCGCCGCCCAGGAGAGTGGCGGTGTTGCCGGTAAAGGTTGCACCGTTGATCGTGATGCTGCCCGAGCTGTCGATTCCGCCGCCGTCGGCGGCCGAGTTGTCGGTGATCGATCCGCCGGTGATCGTGAGGGCCCCGCTGATATCGATTCCGCCTCCGGCAGTGGCCACGTTGGAGCTGATCGTGGTGTTGGTGAGATTCAACACGGCCTTGATGTCGATGCCACCACCGATGGTGGCCGTATTGTTGGTGATCGAGCCGCCCGAGAGCGAGAGCGCTTCGTCGTCGAAGATGCCTCCGCCGGCCCCGGATCCGCCCGGACCGCCGGTGCCCTTGACGGCGCCTTTGGCACCGACGCCGGGGGCACCGGGCACGCCTCCCAGACCTCCGCTGGCTTGATCGGAGCTCACGGTGCTGCTCGTCCAGTCGATGGAGCCGTTGACGACATAGATGCCGCCGCCGGACCCGATGCCGCCTTTACCGCCGTCGCCGCCGTCGCCGGCCACGCCGGTGAGAGTCGAGCCGGCAGTCGTGATCTCCCTGCCGCCGAACCCGCCGGTGCCGCCGTGTCCGCCCTGACCGCCCTGGGCCGATTCGCCCGCGACGTTAGCCGATTTGAGAGTGAGCGAGCCGGCAAACAGGTAGAGCCCGGCCCCGGCGCCCTGGCCGCCGGCACCACCCAGGCCACCGTGTCCGCCCAGCCAGGCGACCGTGCCGCCCTGGCCACCCATTCCGCCATTGCCGCCCGGGCCGCCGACGGCCTGGTTCCCTGAAATCGACCCGCCTGAGATAGTGACGTTGCCGCCGTTGATGTAGAGCCCGCCCCCCTGGCCGGAGCCTCCAATCCCTCCCGTGCCGCCCGGGCCGCCGGATTCCCGCCTGGGGAAATAGAATCTTCCGAACATCGTGCCGGTGCCGCCCAGGCCACCGCTGCCGCCTATGCCACCCTTGCCGCCCTTGGCTGCGTTTCCGGTGATCGAGTCGTTTTTGAGAGTCAGGCTGCCGCCTGCGACGTAAATCGCGCCGCCTTCGCCGTTATAGCCGGCACCGCCGTGCCCGCCCGGCCCACCGGTGCGTGATGCACCCTGAAAACCCTTGGAGCCCGTGGTGCCATCCGCCGCATTGTCGTTCAGCTTGACGTTCGAAAGAGCCACCGCTCCACCGTCGATCAACAGGGCACCCCCAACCGCCGTGCCTGTCGGCAGAGCGAGCCCGCCGGCGTCGGTCGCCAGTCCTCCCTCGATCGTCAGGCCCTGAAATACCACGGACAGCAGGTTCGAGTTGGGGCCACCGATGAAGAAGACACGAGTCGAGTTCTGCCCGCTGATGATCGTATTGGCCGCGCCCTGGCCCATGAAGACGATCGATTTCTGGATCCCGCCGGGTGCGGTATCGCCGATCGCGATATCCTGCGCGGCGACATCGTAGACGTCGGGATAGACCATGTAGAGATTTTCAATACCGTCATTATTGAATCCGGCGAGATTGACGTCATCGCGCAGGCTGATGTCAACCGGCAGCGGGTAGAACACGCCGGTTCCCTGGGTGGCTGCTTCGGTCACGTAGACCGGCGTGGTCGCCAGCGTCGCGAAGATCGACGTCGAGGTGCTCACGGTGATCTTGAACACATACGGGGTGGTGGGGGTCGACACCGTGGAGAGCGAGAGCCCGTCAATCACGCCAATGCCGTTGTTGATCTCAGCCTTCACGATCGTGAAGGTGCCGGGACCACTGGTGAGCGCCATCGTGGCGGTGCCCGTGAAGCCTTCCGCCGCATCACCCGCCGAGTTGTACACTTCGACGACCGTCCCAAAAATGCCGCCCGCGATCACGTCGGATGGGGGCTCGTACAGGACCTCCGCACCGGCAGCCTGGCCATAGCCGACCAGGTCGGGAACCAGATGGTTTGTGATCGGAGAGCCAATGCCCGTGACCAGGTCGTAACCTTTGCCGGCCGCGAAGCCGTTGTTGCCGAGGGTGATGTCGTGGAAGTCGTTGGCGTATTCCGTCGCGCTCGAGTAGATGCCGTACAGAGCCGGAAGTGTCTGAGAGGGGCCGCCCAGCGGGGCGTATCCCTGTAATGCACGGCCCTGGTCTGCGATGGCGATGATGCCGGCCCACGTCGGCGAGGAAAGACTCGTGCCTCCGACAGTGATCCACGGCGTTTTGACCGTGAAATCGTACGGGTCGTATACCGAGACTCCGGTATTCGGGTCGGCGTCCGATGAGACATCCGGAACCTCGCGGTGACCGCTGCTTTGAGCTCCCGAGGGCGGAGAAGCGGTGCCTTGATATGAGGGCTCGGTATACTGAGAGCTGATGCCGCCGCCGCCGGCGCCGATGGGGTTATATGAGTCGCTGCCGTAGCTCCAGCCGGTTTCGCTTGCCCACTGGTTGGTCGAAGTCAGGTTCAGGGTCGTGCCGCCGACCGCCACCACCAAGGGCGACACCGACGGATAATTCGGCGCATCGCCGGGATCGCCGCCGGAATCTCCCGTCGACGCCAGGAATGTCACGTTGGGGTTGACATTGAGCGCAGCCTGGAGGTCCACGGCATCGAGCGCGGGCTCAACGGCACCATCATGGAAGAATTCAAAATCCTCGCCGTAGCTCATCGAGACCACCGACGCACCGAGAGTGGTCACTGCGGTCTTGGCCGCTTCCATCAAGTTGGGGAGACTGCTGTTGTCGGCCTCGACGATTTCGATATTGGCCTTGGGCGCGATCGCATGCGACCATTCGATGTCCAGCGAGATCTCTGGCCCCCAACCGGGAACCGGCGAGGGAAGCGTCGTCCCGCCCGTCTGGTTGTACATCTTGAAGCTGGGCGGATCGGGTAAGCCAAACGTCGCGTCGAACACCTGGAGCGCACTGCCCGCGAACTGGGGGCCGGTGGGCTCGAACGCCGGGTTGTTACCGGTGTCGATCACGGCGATCGTGATGCCGGCGCCGTCCGCAGGAACCGATCCGAAATTGATCAGGTTTACCCCATAGGCGTCTTGAAGCTGCTGCGGCGTATAGCCCGTCGGAGCCGTCGATTGGTCCGGGGTGACTCCCCCGTCCGGCGTTGCGTGCATCGCGAGCTGGTAAGTCGGCGACGCACGCCCCGGAACATCGGGCGCAGTCCACAAGTTCGGCGGCGTACCCGACCCAACCGGCTGAAGCGGCGCAGTTGGAGCAATGTTGATCTGAGACAGGACAATCCTGGCCTCGAGGTTTTCGAGAAGCGGAGGCAGAGCCCGCCGCTGCCGCCGGGGTGGGATCGTGCGGAGAGTTCGCTTGCGAGAGGACATAGCTCGTTCTTCCTCGTTGCAGGGACATATTGCGCGGCGAGGGATCACACGGTGATCCGGTCAGCTCTCTGGTTTCAACGACGTCAATGAGTGCGAAGATATTGTCACGATGCGCGATTTCACGACCACTTCCAAGACCCTGTCACACCGGTACGTGGTCTTCCCGCCCGAAACCTTTGGCGACGTTTCAAGAAGGCTCAGCTCCTCCGACCCCTCTCACCTATTCCGTGGAACGATCCTGACCCCGTTCACAAGGCTAATCGGCGCAAAATACGCAACCTACGCAGTCTGCGCTCTAGATTCGTTAAAATCAAGAAGGATACGCAACGATTGGCCGACAACGTAGCGACGTTGACGGATTCACGGTCCTTTGCGTTGACTCCACTCGATGCCTCGTGAAGTACCCAACGGGTGATTGCAACCATCATACAATGGGTGCTTTCATTGCGCCAAGTAGGTACTGACGGAAAAATCGATTTGTCAGGACGAATCCGCTCCGCGCTCACCTTGGACGGCCGCGACGCGTCCTTTGCACACGGGTTCGTGAGACGAGCGCAGCAGGATCGCCGGCGGTGCCGTCCTGGTTATCGCCGGCATGATCTTCGAATTACGGTACCGAAAGCGTACCAAGAACTTCAAGAAATCTCGACAACTCTGTGGAGACTCGTTCGAACTGCGCAGGATCTTCCAGGAAGCGTCGTCTGTCTTCAGCCGAAGCGCACAGATACAGGTGACCGCCAAAAATCACGCCAAATCTCGGGTCACCCGGCCAGAGAAGGCCACGTTCGAGCTGAATCACAGGACAGAAGCCGCCGTTCGCCGGCACAAACCGTTGTGGCTCTTTTTGAAATCGGTCGCTCATCGATGAATTGCAGAATCTATAGATGCGACCTTGGTGAGTGACCGAGTGCTCGGGACGACCCGCGACAAGCTTGCGGTCGCCGACCAGACTCACTGGGCAGAAGCCGCGTAGGGCGAGCGGTTTTTCGGCACGGGGATCGTCGTCGTTCTTCGTGGTCGATCGCGTGATGACCGGCAGCGCCAGCGCAGGTCCGGCGACCGCCATCATCGGGACCACGGCGGGCTTGGCCGCGGCCGTTTTTCGCGGAGACCGAGCCAGTGCGTCACTCAGGAAAGCGTCGAGCTCGGCCGGGCCGAGATATCCCTGACGCATTGCGATGATATCGCGATTCGGCGCCACGATAATCGTGGCCGGAATCGCGGTCAGGCCGAACGCCACAGCCAGTTGTTCGTTCGTGTCTGATCGAAGCTTCAAAGGCACAAAAGAGCGCCGTGCGTGGTCGACGATCGATGGATGGGGAAACGACTCCTGCTCCATCCGCGTGCAATTGGGGCACCAGGGGCCAGTGAACTGGATCCAGAGGAGCCGGTTCGCGGCTTGAGCATCTTCGAGCGCCTGAACGTACTCGTCTTGCCAGGCTATGGCGTCCGGTTCGGGATTCTGGGCCGCAAGTTGTCCCGGAAGCGTGCTGAGAATGGCAAGAGCCAGTGAAACGCCGGGCAGAGCCCGGCGGCTATGCGTGAGGTGCGGGATCATCGAGCATCTCCGGCAACGACGAAGGACGCGTGTTGTCCCGATCGAAGGGACGCGGCGAGGGACCGCGCGCTCCGTCCGTGGAGATGCCACCCGGGGTCGTACGAAGAGGCCAAAGGATTGGCGCTCGCGAGGACGACCAAGGTTGCACGACCACACATCGGCCACCGGGTGAGTGTGGCTTGAGCGGCGGTTCTGTGTCATCCCGGTGCGCGCCCTTATGATGCGATCTCGTCCTACAATCGGCGGGATCCGCAGAGCATGATTGACACGACCAGTTAGGCAACCGAATGTTTTCGTAGGTCAGGCTTTCCAGCCTGACTCTTCCCGATGTCAGGCTTTCCAGCCTGACTCTTCCCGATGTCAGGCTTTCCAGCCTGACTCTTCCCGATGTCAGGCTTTCCAGCCTGACTCTTCCCGATGTCAGGCTTTCCAGCCTGACTCTTCCCGATGTCGAGCTTTCCAGCCTGACTCTTCCCGATGTCGGGCTTTCCAGCCTGACTCTTCCCGATGTCAGGCTTTCCAGCCTGACTCTTCCCATGTCAGGCTGGAAAACCTGACCTACGGCAATGTCGGTCTAAAGTGGTCCCGCCGAGAAGCTGCGCAGGCAGACCGCCGCATCGGATCGGACGGATCGGACGGATCGGACGCGGCGGCCGGCGTGGTTCTTCTGCTTACAAACGCTAATGCTCGACTCTGCGGTATGATCTGAGTGGAGGGCGTGAATATCGACCGCTGACCTCACGGTCACACAATCTGGCATGCCTCCTCGAAGCTGAACCGCGGCGAGCGGGGGAAGAGCTTGCTCGCGTCGCCGTGACCGAGGCTGCAGAGAAAGTTGGACTTGACGCTCGTCCCGGCGAAGAACGCCGCGTCGACCTTGGCGTTGTCGAATCCCGACATCGGCCCGCAGTCCAGCCCCAGCGCCCGCGCTGCCAGCATGAAGTACGCGCCCTGCAAGGACGAGTTTCTGAGCGCCATGTACTCCAGTACCGGCTCCGGCAAGTCCTTGAACCACGCCTTCGCGTCGGCATGCGGGAACAGCTTGGGCAAGAGCTCATAGAACCGGACGTCCATGCCGATAATGGCGGTGACGGGAGCCTTCATGGTCTTTTCCATGTTGCCTTTGTCGAGGGCGGGCTTGAGCTTCTCCTTCGCTTCAAGCGACTTCACAAAGACGATCCGCATCGGGCACATGTTGGCTGAGGTCGGACCCATCTTCGCCAGGTCGTAGACCTGTTCCAGGAGCGCGTCGTCGACCGGCTGATCCAGCCAGACGTTGTGCGTGCGGGCTTCGCGGAAGATCAGGTCCAGACCTTCGTCAGTCATCACTTTGCTCATGTCGTCGATCCTCCTCGCGTCGTTTCTCACCGGGTAACTACCGAGAGTCGTGAGTGGGCTCGCTCTGCGGAGCGCGGCGTAGGTCAGGCTGGAAAGCCTGACCTACACCAGACGTCAGGCTGGAAAGCCTGACCTACACCAGACGTCAGGCCGGAAAGCCTGACCTACACCAGACGTCAGGCTGGAAAGCCTGACCTACAGCAAACGCATTTCTGCGGCCCCAGTTGGCGCTGACCCATCTTATCAGCACGGCCAGGCGAAGACAGCGCCGCCAACAGCGCGGACGCACGGTACCGCGAGCGAGTTCCTGCTATGAGCTGACTCGAGGGAGCGAATCGCCCCCAGAAACTCCCCAGTCGCTCACGTTCAGGTGGATCGACTCAGTGCGGCCGGCGGCCTTTGCGCAGGGACACCGGCGGCTGCAACAGTTCGCTCAAGAGAGCAATCTCGCGAAGCTTACCAGGGCTGGCGAGCATGATGCGGACTGTCTCGGCGGTCATCGAGGGTGCGGCGTCGGAAAAGGAGTGCCTGTCGGAGGGCTGCCGGGTCGATAACCTGGTGAGCGGAGAATCGCTCAGAGAAAGCGGACTCGAGAGTGGAGTGATCTCCAGTGGCCGATTTTTTCTCTGGGCCATCGACTCCGTGACCTGGCTGGTGAGCGCTCGCGGGCGTCCCGGCTCGGCCGTCTTGCTCGGACCCGGGGTCGCCGAGGTTCGTGCGCGCGACCGCCGCGCCGGGCCTGGCTGCGCGCGGGGTGCGCGAGCCGGCCGCGGAAGCCGGCGAGCTGAACGAGCCGGTCGCAGACCGCGAGCCACGGACGTCGGAATCGAGAACGACGATCCCGTCGTCGGCCAGAGTCGCCCGTCCCGGCGTCGACCGCGAGGGCGGTGACGGCTCAGACCAGCGAGCAGGCGGCCTGCGGTCCGGCAAACCGTCCGCGGTGCGGTGCGCCGCCCCCGGCGTCGCGGGCGGCGCCGCCGAGCTCACTGCGGCCAACCAAGTTGGGCCGCGGCCCGTCCGGAGCTGGCCCGCGAGTCGGCCGCGGCGGCAAAGGCTGAGCCTCCCGGCTCAAGAGCGAGGTCAGTGCCCAGATGGCCATGATCGACAACAGAACGACGAACTGAACCATGGATGAGCCCTGCCTCGAGCCAGATCGTGGGTCAAGATGGAACCGGGGCCGTTTCGCGGCGGGCATTGCCGGTGCCCGCGATCGAGTTGCGCATCTCGGTGTCGGCCTGGACGTTGCGAAGGTTGTAATAGTCCATGATCCCCAGGTGCCCCCGACGGAAGGCCTCCGCAATGGCCATCGGGATCTCGGCCTCGGCCTGCACGACCTTGGCCCGGTTTTCCTGAACGGCCGCCTGCATCTCCTGCTCCTTGGCCACGGCGAAGGCGCGGCGCTCTTCGGCTTTCGCGGGCAACCCGGGTATCGGCCTCGGCCTGGAGCGCCTGCAAATTGGCGCCGATGTTATCGCCGACGTCGATGTCGGCGATGTCGATCGACAGGATCTCGTAGGCGGTGCCGGCGTCAAGCCCCTTTTCCAGCACGCGCTTCGAGATCGTGTCCGGCTTTTCGAGGACGTGCAGGTGGGTCTCGGACGAGCCGATCGCGTTCACGATACCTTCACCCACCCGCGCGATGATCGTCTCGTCGGTGGCGCCGCCAACCAGCCGGTCGAGGTTGGTGCGGACGGTGACCTTCGCCTTCACCTTGAGCTGGATGCCGTTCTTGGCGACGCCGTCGATCGTCTGCCGGCCCGACGCGGGATCGGGGCACGGGATGACCTTGGGATTGACGCTGGTCTGGACGGCCTCGAGCACGTTGCGGCCGGCGAGGTCGATGGCGGCTGCCCGCTTGTACGACAGCGGGATGTCAGCGCGATTCGCCGCGATCAACGCCCGTACCACGTTGGGTACATTGCCCCCGGCCAGATAGTGCGCCTCCAGGGCGCGCGTGGTCATTCCGTCCTTCTCCGACAGACCAGCCTGATAAGCCATGATCTTCGAGCGGACCATGATGTTGGGATTGACCTTCCGGAATGACATCCCGACGAGCTCCCAGATCGTGACGTTGGCCAGCGTCATTCTCGCCTGGATCCACAGGTTGAAATACTTGGCCAGAAACATGCTGGCGATCAGCGCGAAGAGCCCGATCGCACTCATGATCAGCCAGACGTAGAGCTTCCAGGGGTTCGCAGCCGCATCAGCGAGCAAGACCGCACTCATGGTGTATCCTCGAGCCTGATCCAGTTCGGGGTGGGCGGGTCTCCCGGCGATTCGAGCCGGCGCACCGCTCGGGGGAGACAAGCCCCTCAAACGAGCCCGACCGCGGACAGGGCGGAGGCCCCGCTCTCGGGATCGCGGCTCAACCTCTTAGTCTAATCGAACCACACGGCGGCCCGCCAACCCCCAGTGGCTGGTCAGCTCCCGACTTGCTTGACAATCACGCGAGTTCCCTGGACGTCAACAACCTCGACCAGGCTGTCGGGCTCGACGAATGTTCCGGCGGCCGTCACATCGATCAGATGGGTTCCGAACCGCGCCTTGCCGGCCGGGCGCAAGGGCGACGTCGTCCGCCCGGTCTCACCGATCAGGAACGCCAGCGATTCGAAGCCCTCGGATGCCGGCCGGCCCATCGCGTCCTCGGGCTCGACGATGGTCCAGGGCTCGGGTCTCAGGACCAGCCGGTTGAGCAAAGGCAGGGACGGCAGGTAGCGTGCCAGAGCGATCACGCAACCGCCGACCGCCGCGAGCATGCCGGTGAGCTGCAAGAGCGTGTGCCCGAGCTCCTGGTACTCGTAATCCTGGGTCGGCCACACGAACGAATGGCTCGCCAGCACGATGCTGCACAGCATGAGCAGGATGCCGCTCATGCCAAACACGCCGAAGCCTGGCAAGACGAACAGCTCGACGGCCACGCAGACCAGCCCGATCAGGAACAGGATGATCTCGAGCTGGTCGGCAGTGCCGCTCAGGTTCTTGCTCCAGAAGAAGAGAACGAACGCGACGGCCGAAATGATTGCCGGCAGGCCGACGCCCGGCAGCTTAAGCTCGACGACCATCATGAACACGCCGATGAACAAGAGCAGCCAGCTCACATAGGGGTCGGTGAGGATCGCCACCAGCGAATCGACCCAGCCCGGCCCGTCGACGCGGATCGAGCGGCCGCGCAGGCCGTACAGATTCTTGAGCTCCTCGCTGTCGTTCACGACCTGTCCCAGCCCGTACGACGCGGCATCTTCGGCCTGGACGGTCAGGACTGACCCCGGTTCCTTGCGGGTCTGGATGATCTGGTAGCGGGCGCGGTCGGCATCCGCCTGGGACCGAAGCAACAGCCGGCTGGCCCCGGTCTGAGAGTCGCGCGCTTCGACGACTTCGGCCGCAGGGTCGACCATCGCCACGGCGATGGCCTCGGGGTGGCCTTTCTCCCTGGCAAGGAACGCCGCCTTCTCGGCCAGGCTCGCCCGGAGCACGGGGCTCAGGTCGTGGAGCCGCCCGCTTCCGCCGGAGACGGTATGCCGCACATCGCCCATCCGCGAGCCCTTCTTGAAGACGATGTCACGGCAGGCCAAGGGCAGAAACGCCGCGACGCCCGTCGCCCGATCATCGATAAAGGCGACCGTCTTCATGTCCTTGACCGCCGACAGCAGGTCGGCGATCCGGTCGCCCACGTCCTCCATCCCTCCCTGACTGTCGATCTCGAGGATCAGCAGGTTGTCTTTCTGCTGGCGAGCCAGCTCGATTTTTCGCGACAGGTACGCGACTGAAGTGTTGTCGAGCAGGCCGGTGAGCTTGATCCAGGCTGGCTGGATGTCCTGGCCCAGGGTCGGGTCATCGACGGCCGATCGCCCGTCAAGCTGGTACAGGGTCCTGAGCTCCGCCGGGCTCTCGGCAGTCCGCTTGCAGAAGCCCTCCTCGTGTGCCCGCCGCGCCGTGTAAACTCCGCGCTGCCCGGCATCCCAGGCAGGCTGATTCTCGATCACCTGGTGGGTCTTTTCGTAGGTCTTCAAGTTCTCGGCGAGCATGTAACGGACACTCTTGTCGGCCGTGCGCACCCGCCGCAGGTCAAGATCGCGATCGAGCATGCCCAGCAGGAGGTCGGGGTCACGCGTTTTCCGGATGGCCAGGAACCGCACGGGCTCGCGCAGGGCCGCATCGACGGTCTCGCCCTCGGGCGTGATCGGGCCCAGCGAAGCCGACGATCCCATGACGATCTCGGTGCAGGCCAGAGCCGGCAGCACAACGTAACCCTTGAGCGGCTGCGGCACGTAGGCGACCGTCAGCTTGGCGCCGGCGAGCTCTCGGGAAATGAGCTTGGCCAGGTCGTAACATGCCCCGAACTCGCTCTTTCCCGGGGCCGAGTCGCCCGGCAGGAACTCGAACACCAGGATCGGCGGGCGCTCGAGCTCTCCGGATGCGCCCTGGTGCACCAACTGCAAGGCCGCCGCGCAGATCCGCGCAATCGTTTCGTGGGTAACCGGTTCGGCAATCGGAAAGAACTGGCCGGGCGACGTCGGCGGAGCATCCGAGAATTGCTGGGCTCGGACGTCGAGCCCGGACAGACCGAGCAGAATCGCCAGGAGCGGCAGTATCCGCTCAAGGGGAAGAGCAGCAGGTGGGCGGATCATGGCAGCAGGACTCCCTCCGAGAGTCGAACGCGCCCCTCTAGGTCTCTGTTCGCGGCATGACGATTTCGAGTGCAGAGCCGCCCGCTTCCAATGAATTCCCCATCAGAAGTCGATCCCACCCGTTCGCCATCCGAGAGCGCGCGGACCGAATCAAATCGTGTCGGTGACCAACTGATTATAAACCTGCCGCAATGGGGGGTCAAACTTCTGGATCAGTCATGAGTCATTAGTCCTTGGTCAGCAGTCCTTGGTACCTGGTCTTGAGCCCTGACCGGTTGGCTCAGTGGGGGCCGTGGCGGCTGATCGCTGGAGCGGGTCTCCGACCGCGCACCGCGCGCGGCACTCTTGACCGCGCACCACAGCCTGCAAGGTCCGTGCCAGGGTGGGGCACGCTCCATAGCCGCCGGAAATCGCGCGCCGCAGCGCCCCGGCGCCAGGGATTCTTCAGTTTTCAGTGTTCAACTGACGGTTGTCGGTCAGTCGTTGAGGGAAGGGTGTTTCCGTTTTCAGTTGACGGTTGCCGGTTGGAGGGTGGTGGCTGAAAACTGAACACTGAAATCTGAAAACTCATACGAAGTTGTCCGTGGTGAGCGTTTGTGTTGCTTTTCTCATCCTTCATCCTTCCGCCTTCCGGTTTTCCTTCATCCTTCATCCTTCATCCTTCATCCTTCATCCTTCATCCTTCCAGCAGCGCCGCGGGCGCTGCTACTGTGTCCTACCTCCTTGCTGCAAAAAGCCTCGTCACCCTCGTCACCTCGTCACCCGCGATGTGACAATCCGCAGGATGCTCACGAGCGGCGCTTTAGTGGGCCGCAAAATCCGCGCGACCCGCACGCGCGGCCAGCAGTGGGTGACGAGACGGGCTCGTCACCCGCAGAGCATGTCGTCACCCGAGCCGGCACTTTGGGGAGTCGACGGTCCTTGTGCCTCCGTGCGATCCGCTCATCGGGCAGAATCGTGAAAACCCTACTCTGAATCAGCAGCATGGCCCGGGCCGTGATGTTTCCGCTCGACGGCGCGGGTTCGAAGCAGCGGAGCGATGCGCTCGAACTCGTCGGAGAAGATCTGCGGCGAATGAGTCCAGCGCAACGAGGCTCTCTCCTTCGCCGACACCTCGTGGGAAAGCTCCCCGATAATCTCGGTTTGTCGCAAGAGACGGATTGACCCGGTGGCCAGGGGTGTGGGAAGCGGCAGCATTCCATCGGGACGGTAGAAATTGACGGGCGGGCGGTCGACGATCGACCATCCTTCCGGGGTGATCTTGACGGGCTGGCCGCTGGGACTGCCGAGGTCAAGGTAGTAATCCCAGGCGTCAGCGCCGCCGTCCGCCTTGCGGTCGCGGCCGACGCGCACGAACACCGGCTGGGTCTGTTCATCCGATCGGGCTTGGGCTTCGATCGACCCGGTCACCTGGGCGACGACCCATGCGGCGGGGACGTGGTGATATGCCGCGCGGTGGCAGTCGACCAGCCAGTTTCGAAACGCCCTGGACCGCAGCGGCATGACGTCGTGCCGCTGGCGGGCGGGTACCTGGACGTAATACCGGCCCTCCGGTGAACGGAACGCGAGACCCGCCGCCGCAGCGGCCAGAAGCGCCTCGCCCTGGCGAATGCTATTCTTGGCGCGATCCGGGACGGTCAAGTCACTGGGGTCATCGGTTCGGTCAATCCGGATGGGTCGTGGCCGATTGAGCGGCTGAGGGCGACAAGCAAGACATTCGCTGCGCCCTTAGAGGCCGTCGCGGACGAATTTCGGGACGCGGGTGCAATTCCCGCCGCCTCCAATTCTTGAACTGCAACTTGTTATGTTGAAACGGCTTGCGTACAAAGGGGACGCGGGTAAGTAACCCGCGACCCTTGAGAACCTCAAGCTGCCTATGCTGATCGTAAGCGACTCGCTCGAAACAATTTGGGTCGATATTCTCAGGACGGCGCTGATTCGACGACCGTCCCAATTCACGGGCATCGCCACCGAACTCCCGGCCAATGTCCGACGACGGCCGATTCTTGATGGCGAGAAGCCGAAGAGAGCTCAGTTTCGTCCGGCTAGCTCGACTTTCCGCCAGCCCCGAGTTGCACTGCCGAGGACCCTCCATTCCCGGACATGCATCGGCAACCAAGCCCGAGTTAGGTATCCTGTCCCCGGAATGATCGGATCGAATTAGGTGTGGTGTCCCCAAAATGATCGGTCCCCGGAATGATCGGCCGCGAGCGCGCCGGTTGCACCGAACGGGCTGCCGGCGTCAGCGGGCAGCAGACGGATCCGGGCTATCGGGGAGCCACGACGGAGGAAGGGGGTTCCCCGCTACGCGCCGAGCTTGGAGGCGGCGTGCGACCGGAAAGGTGTCCCAGAGCCGCACCGTATAGTCGCCCGAGCCCGAGACCAATGTCTCTCCATCCGGGCTGAAGGCCAGCGAGAAGACGTATGAAGAATGACCCGGGAGTCGCACCAGCTCTTCGCCGATGGCGGTGTCCCAGATGCGGATGCTCCGGTCGTGGCCGCCGGAGGCAATCCGCGTCCCGTCGGGATGGAAGACCGCCGCGAGGACCTCCAGTCCGTGACCGGCGAAGGTCCGCAAAAGCCGTCCGGTGGCTGCGTCCCAGAGGCGGAGCGTTGGATCCTGGCCGGCCGTCAGGACGGTGCGGCCGTCCGGGCTAAAGGCGATCGATTGGATGCGGCCCGAGAAGCCGGTCAGCTCCGCGATCAACTCGCCCGTGGCCGCGTCGACGACCACGACCTTCGGGTCGTCATTACCCGCGGCCGCCAATCGGCCGCCATCGGGGCTGAACGCCACGACGCGGACGCCCGCGAGTGGGGGGTGCAGTGTCGCAAGTTCGGCGCCGGTTACCAAGTCCCAAAAACCGACCCCATGTTCCGAAGCCGCTCCGAGCCGTCGGCCGTCCGCGCTGACGACCAGGCTATAGACCGAGTCGCGCATCGGCATGTTTTCGTGTCTGAGGATGTGGATCGCGTGGCCGGTCGCGGCGTCCCAGACGCGGATCGTCCGGTCCTCGCCCCAGGACGCCAGGAGGGCTCCATCGGGGCTGAACGCCAGCGCGCCGATCGTCTGGTGATGCGTCTCCAGCGAGCGGATCAGGCTGGCGCTAACTGCATCCCAGAGGCGGACCTTGCCGTCCCACGATCCGGAAGCGATCCGCCGCCCATCGGAGCTAAAAGCAACGGGGTAGACGTGTCCGCGGTGGCGAAGGATGCAAGCGTCCTCTGGCGCCGTCGCATCCCAGATTCGCGGTGCCGTCAGAGGAGGCGGAGGCGATCGTGCGGCCATCATCGCTGAAGGCCACGCGGTTCACCGCGGCCGTGTGACCGTGCAGGACGAGCCGGCCTTCCCCATCATCCGCAGTCCAGAGCCGCACGGTGCCGTCGTCGCCCCCGGTGACCAACCGGCGGCTGTCCGGGCTGAATGCGACGCTGTTGACGCGACCGGCGTGGCCGCGGATTGTGCGGCGCATCGTCCCCGTCTCCGCGTCCCAGACCCGGATCGTCTGGTCGTCCCCACAGGAGGCGAGGTGCCGACCGTCTGGACTGTAGGCTACGGCGCGGAGCGATCCGACATGCCCTGAGAGGGTCGCTACCCGGTTGCCCGTCGCGGAGTCGAAGCAGAACAACTGGGAACTTTCGAGGGCCGTCGCGAGCCGTGAGCCGTCGGGGCTGAAAGCGAGCGACAGGAGAACGGCGCCGGGGCTGTCGCAGGTCGCCGTCGTCTGCCCGGTGCTGGTGTCGAACAGCTCGATCCGCGGTGCGTACCCACGCCGCGCGGTCTGGAGCGCGACCCGCGCCCGTCGCCGCTGAACGCCACGACGAGGTGCTGTCGGGTCTGCCACGGTGGATCGGCGGTGGGCGTCGCGATCCGGCTGATCGGGATGCCGTCACCATCGGTCAGGTCGAGCGCGAACGTCTCGGCCGAGTGATCGAGGGCGAATCGTAGCCCCGACCGCGTCGAGGAGGAGAAGACTCGGTGGCAGGGAGCATCGGTCGTGCGGACGACCAGGCGCCGTCCGCTGACGGCGTCGAGAATCGCGTATCCGCGGCCGTCGGCGACGGCGATCCGTTCGCCGGGGGGGCAAAAGGTGACCTCTCCGAAGCCAGACGGCCCGGCGACCACGGCGAGGCTCTGGTCGAGCCGAGCTTGGAGGTGCCGCCACTCCCACCCGCCAAGGGCGATGGGGCCAACGCGAGCTGACGCGCCGCCTCCCGGATGTCGTGGTTACCCATCGCCGCCGTCGTCGCCGCCAGCCGCGCTTGGTAGGCTTCACTTAGGGCTTTCGTCTGCTCGGTCACCGCTTGGCGCACGTTCTGGTCGGCCAATCGCCGCGCGCGGGTCTCGCGCACGGCCATGACGCCGGCAGCCGCGATCCCCAGTGCCAGCGCCGCCATCACCGCGACTGCCCCACCACGAACGCCCGATGGCGCCGGGCCAGCTTCCCCCAGCGGTCAAGGGCCGAGAGGGGACGCGCTAGTACCGGCTCGCCTGCGAGGAAGCGCGCAAGGTCGTCCGCCAACTCCGCGGCACTGGCATAACGCCGGCCCGGTTGCTTCTCCAGGCACTTCAGGCAAATCGTCTCGAGATCGCGCGGCACGTTCGGCTGGAGCCGGCGCGGCGGGATCGGATCATCACTTGCCAGAATGGCCAGGGCTGATTCGATCGAACCGGCCACAAGCGGCGGCCGGCCCGTCAAAAGCTCGTAAAGAATCGCGCCTAGCGAGTAGACGTCGACCGCGGCCGACAGCGCCTGGCCCTTGGCGTCGACCTGCTCGGGTGCCATGTAGCTGGGCGTGCCCACGATCTGGCCGTGCCGGGTCGACGTCAGGTCGTCCAGGCGCTTGGCCAAGCCGAAGTCGGCGAGCTTCGGCGCCCAGAAGGAGGTCAAGAGCTGGTCCGGTGCAAGCGCATTGGGCTTGTCAGCGCCCCATCCAGCCCGACCATTGCCGATACCCAAAGGCTCGAGCAGCACGTTGGCCGGCTTCAAGTCGCGGTGCAGGATCCCGCGCTCGTGAGCGTAGTGGATAGCGCCGCGCGATGGTCTCGGTGAGCGCTGCGGCAACTCGCGCCGGCTGCGGCCGGCCCTCGGTGGCCATGGCCAAGGTCGGGCCGCCGACCATCTCCATACTGAAATAAGGGCAGCCGTCGGATTCGCCGATGTCGTAGATCTGCACGATATTCGGGTGGTGCAACCGTCCCACGGCCTCAGCTTCGGTATGGAAGCGGGCGCGGTCGATCGCTCGCGCGCACCCGCCGGCTAATACCATCTTCAGTGCTACAACGCGGTTCAAACCGACTTGTCGTGCTCGAAAGACCACGCCCATGCCGCCGCGGCTCAGCTCGCTTAAGATCTCGTAACCTGGCACCGCGGGGTGGGCCGCGGCTCTGCCGGCGCGACTCGCGGCGGGCGGCTCATCCTCGCCGCCAGCGCGGGCACGAGCCCACTTGAGCAGCACGTCGGGCGGCGGGGACTCCTCCGGCAGAGCGCGGCGCAGCCGGTCCAGAAAGTCGTCCGCCGGCTCGGCGTCCCAACGCTCCGGGTCGTCGAGCCAGGCGTCCAGCGGGGGCACGGACTCGAGATGGGCCAATTGATCCAGCAACGACTGGCACGCGGCGCAAACCTCGACGTGATTCACGACGCTCTCGCTCTCGGCAAGGCTCAATTCGCCACCGAGAAATCGCTCCAGCAAGCGCCGCCCGACACAACCGGCCATCATTGCTCCAATTTTGCACCTGACGTCTTCACGGTTGCTGAGTCATCAATCGCGCCCTTGACGTTTCTCGATCTCATCCCGCAAGAGCCGCTGGATGTTGCTCCGAGCGGCGTACACATTCGCGATCTTCATCTCCAGCCGCCGGCCGACTTGGGCGGGCTCTTCGCCGACAATGGCAGTGAGCCGGAATGCCTCCCAGTTGTGGGGAGCGACTCGCAGCCGTACTTCGATCATCGCCTGCTCCAAGAGCTCGCGGTCGAATTCCCGTTCCAGGCGCTGAACCAAGTCGTCGCGGGCTGCGACGGAAAGGAGCAGCTCCCACTCCCCGCTCCCTCCGCGGCCGGCGGGCACAAAACCCCGGCTCACGGCCAGATTGCGCCAGGTATGATGAGTGACGGTCTTCAACCACGAACGGAAGCTCCGCGAGGGATCGTAGACAAATTCTTTCATCTTGGACACAAGCAGGACCAGCACCTGCTGGGTGACTTCCTCCGCGTCGGCGTCCTGGAGCTGCCAATGTCGGCACCATTTGTAGATCCGGCGGCCGTAATGGTCGACGAAGTCGCGCCACGCCTCTTCGTCGGCGGCGCCGAACGGTACAAGCGGCAGAGCAAGCTAGCTCGCGTGGTGCGGTCGCATACGTAACCCAATTGCAATTACCTGCCCAGTGGTCCGGATCTGAGGGCGCACGGCAACACTTTTTGCGCACAGCCCTTACCATATTAATTGTCATTGGCGAATCCACCGGACGCTCAGACAGCCTTTTTTGGAAAACTTCTTCCGGCCTTGGAGCAGCGCCGCTGGGCACGTAATCCCCGAGGCGCGGTTCACCCAATCGCGGCGTGGGTTGGCGGTCCGCTCGACGCGTACTCGCTACCAAGGCGCACCATTCTCACTCGACGAGCCCACGAGGGGATCGCCCTCCAGATCCTCGGCGCCTCCGGGGACGTGAGAACGGGCCTTTGATTGAGGTGCGGGCTGATCGCGGGTCAACAGACTCTTGCCCCGCGCCGTCGCTCGCGCACGATCCCACAGGCTCCCAAGGTGACTGCGGGAGCGAGCAGGGCGAGAGCGACGGGTTCGGGGACGGAGAGCGTCCCGACATAGGATCCGGTGATCGCGCCCGTCGTCGGACTGGTGCTGTCGATCGTTCCGGTCACGGTTTCTTGCCCCGTGGCCCCCGCAAACAACCCGGTTCCCCCCGTGAACACGATCTCAATATCAAATGTGCCGGTTCCCATGCCGGTCGTGGTGCCGCTCCCGGAACTTCGGCGACGCCCGACCGAACCAACCGGCACAACAATTTTGCTCGCGTTGTCTGGTCGCCCGAAAACCTCATCAGTGATTACAAGACGAGAAGCCCCGATCTAAGGCGCGGGACGACCTTTTTTGGCGCGGCGCTATTCTGCAAATGGTCATTGCCATTTCTCAGCGGCCAGCCGACAGTTTTTTCGGGGAATCTCGCCAGCCGCCCTTAGAAGCGACTCCCTGGGCTTGTATTCCCCTTCGAGCACCCAAGGCGGCCGGTCAGGGCGTAGCGAGCCGTGACCGGCACCGAGGGCCGGTTTTCCGGCACCGCACCCAACGAGAGCTTGCCGCCGAACCACTGCTCCGCCCCCCGGAAACTTGTGCCCTTGCCGCCGACCACCGTGGCGCGGGAAACACTCGAGCCTCATGCGAGAGCTCGGCACCCACGCAACCGAATGACCGGCCACCCAACCGGTTGAGTCGTCCGCGGTGTGTCCGCGAGCGATGGGGTGGGACCGGATGAGACCGTGAACGCAGCGGCACCGGTGCGCGCCGGCGCGCCGAGCCCAAACTTGCACGACCCCGTGAGAGCACGCGTTGTCGATCAAACAGCCGAGACCTGATGATCCGCGAAGCCCTTAGGCGCCGAGCCCGACTCGAGGAATGACCCCGATGACTCACTTCAATTGGTTGCATGGCAAACGGCCCCGGAAATCCACCCACCGCCGCCCAGGCTCAGCGACGAGAAACCGCGATCGGCAGCCCCTTGGCTTCGATCTGCTCGAGCACCGGACGCTCTTGACAATATCAGCGGTGCCGGGCGCGTCCGGCGTGGGGTTCCTCGGCGTTGTCACCGACACCCTCTACCTGAAAACCGATTCGTCGGGCCTTTTGGAGTGGAGCTCCGACGGCACGAACTTCACGACCGACATCGACTCGGCCGGCGCGCCACAGACCCTCAACCTCTCGCAAGCCGCGACCACGATCACGGCGAGCGTGGGAACGGTCGACCTGGAGGGCGTTGCCACCGACGGCCAGAGCCTGACCATCCAGGCCCTGGGTGCTCCGAGCGGTGAGGCAGGCAATCTGATGGCCACTCAGGTCAATATCAACGGCAACCTCGATACGCAGGGGGGCAGCCTGTCGATCCTTAACATGGAGGGGGTCGACGTGGCTTCGGGCGTGACGGTCTCTGCCCGGAACATGTCGGGTACGGACGAAGTCAACTCCGCGTCGACCGGCAACTCGGGGAACATCACGATCACGGCCGAGAACCCCGACGTCCTGAACCCGCTGTTGAACGTCAACTTCAATAGCCCGAACGTGACGATCGGCACGGGAGCTCAGGTCCTGGCCCAAGCCGTCAACAGCGGTGGCTCGACCTGGGCCCCCGGGAGCGTGACGATCGAGGCGTCGAACACCAATTACTCCCCGGACACGCTCTTTTTCACCGATCTGGCGGCCGTTGCCCGCCAGGCCAGCATCACGGTGGGCACCGACGCGATCATCGAGGGAAGCGACGTCACGCTGGAAGGAACCGCCGGCGATGTCGCCCTGGCCAACGCGATCGGCGAGGCAGCCGGGCCGACCGTCGGCGCCGTGGTCGCGGGGGTCCTCCAAGACTTGGCCAAGAACCTCCCGACCCTCAACTTGCCGATATCGGTCATCTACAAGCAAGGGACCGCGGACGTGACCGTCGGCCAGGGAGCTGCCATCACGGCCAGCGACAACGTCGTCGTCGACTCCAATGCCGCCGCTGATGCCACAGGCGACGCGGCCTATACCTACAACGGTGCCTTTGGTGTCAGCCTTGTTTTCACCGATGCTACCAGCGATGCCGAGACGACGATCGACCAAGGAGCCCAGGTCACGGCGGGGGGCAACGTCTCTATCACGACTGAGGGACGCTCAACGGCCAACGGCACGGCCAAGTCGCAACAAGCCGACGGGCGCTCAACCCTGCAAACCTGCCCAGCCTGTTGGCCGATTTCTACAAACCGCCGTCGGCCGGTCAGATCGAGGCGTCCGGCGCCATCGGCCTCTCCAACATCACCTCCCTGGCGACGGTCGACCAGGGCGCCACCATCGATGCCGGCGGCAACATCGAAGTGGCCGCTAACGGCGTCAATACCAATGAGCAGAGCGTGACGTCCGCCGTTTACGGCTCGGGCGCGGCCGGCTTCTCGTTCGGCTTCACCCAAACGATGACCAACATCCAGTCGACAGTAGACGGGACCTTGAACGCCAGCGGAGCCGCGGCGCCAGTGCTGCCGCCCATCAACCCATTCACCCAAATCGACTACGGCCAGACCAACAGCAAGATTAACTTCGGCGCGCCCGATGGCCTCACGACCGGTGAACCACTGGTTTACAACCCTGGCAACGGCAATCAGATCGGTGGCTTGACCGCCGGCGCGACCTATTACGTGATCGTCGTCAACCCCGATACGATCCAGCTCGCACAGCGCCGCCAACGCCACGGCCGGCATCCCCATCACGTTCAATGCCTACCCCGTCTTGACCACCGCGGGCAGCGAACCGACTTATCTGCCCATCACCCAGGTCGATACGACCACCGATACGATCCCACTGGGCTTCGGCGCCGGTTTGACCGCGGGCGAAGCCTTGACCTATCACGCGGTCGCCGGCCTGGCGATCGGCAACCTGGTTGATGGCCAAACCTATTATGTGATCCCGGTCGCGGGCGACCCCACCTCCATCCGGCTCGCGAGCTCGCCCGGGCACGCCGCCATCCCCTTGAACCTCAACACGGAATTCGACGGCCTCGAGGAGAGCCTGCCGGCAACGCTCGACTCAAACACCAACATGCTGAGCCTCGGCTTCACGACCGGCTTCCAGGTCGGCGACAGCTTCATCTACGAGGGGAGCGGGATCAATGGGTTGACCGATGGCGCCACTTACTGGGTCATCCCCAACGCCAACGACACGACCGGCGACAGCTTCCAATTGGCCGATTCGCTGGCCAGTGGGGAAAACACCATCGCTCTGCCGATCACTTCGTCCACTACGAGTGTCAACCTGGTTTTCGACCCAACCGCGTCGCCGCTCCCCGGCGATAACGCCTTCGATTTGGGCTTCAACATTGGCCTGACGCCAGCGTATTCTAGCGGACCGGGCGTGACGCCGCCGTCGTTCCCAGCCCTGGTCTATCACAGCATGCTCGGGACCACGCTCGCCGGGCTGATCGATGATCAGACCTACTA